>NZ_CP150324.1:3772500-5832500 GCF_051527405.1 Sorangium sp. So ce295
TGGTTCTGTATGGAAGGGCCATCGCTCATCGGATAAAAGGTACTCTGGGGATAACAGGCTGATCGCGCCTGAGAGTTCATATCGGCGGCGCGGTTTGGCACCTCGATGTCGGCCCATCGCATCCTGGGGCTGGAGCAGGTCCCAAGGGTTCGGCTGTTCGCCGATTAAAGCGGTACGCGAGCTGGGTTTAAAACGTCGTGAGACAGTTTGGTCCCTATCTGCCGTGGGCGTAGGACACTTGAGAGGAGCTGCCCATAGTACGAGAGGACCTGGGTGGACGTACCTCTGGTGTTCCGGTTGTCCTGCCAAGGGCATAGCCGGGTAGCCATGTACGGAACGGATAACCGCTGAAAGCATCTAAGCGGGAAGCCGGCCTCAAGACTAGGTGTCCCGGGCCGCAAGGCCCCTAAAGACCCCTCGTAGACCACGAGGTTGATAGGCCGGGTGTGGAAGCCGAGCAATCGGCGGAGCTAACCGGTACTAATAGGTCGTGCGGCTTGACCATACTTCTAAGGCAAACATCGAAGCGTCGCGCCCGGAGTTCGGGTGACGAGCAGCGTGACACAGCTGGCCCAGCGTAGAGCACCGCGAAGAGCGGGCTCCGCCGGGTTCCGATTGGACGCACCCACAAGTTTCCGGTGGTGATATCGAGAAGGTCACACCCGATCCCATACCGAACTCGGAAGTTAAGCTTCTTGGAGCCGATGGTACTGCTAGGGCAACCTAGTGGGAGAGTAGGACGCCGCCGGGATTTTCTTCGAACCTGCGCACGGTGAAAGCCGTGCGCAGGTTTTTTTTTGTCATTTTGCTTGGAGCTCGGGACGCGCTCTGCGGCATCATCGCGGCGCCGAGGACGTCTCGGGGTTTCATTGGCGGTGCTTCTGGTCAACGCGGTGCGGTTACGACCTCCGCGATCGTTGGTCCCAATGTGCGCCAGGAGCCTGTTGAAGGCTTTCGTTTTTGTTGTCTGGCTTGAATTTTCGCTGGTCGCAGCTCTGGGCGTTCGCGCTGCGTGTGGCGCCGTTCGCCGCGTGAGAAGAAGTGCCAGCCCAGGCGGCGGCGAAGGGGCCGGCAGGGGACGGCGGCGCGAGATCAAGATGACGCTGCGAGTTTCTTCCGGCCGCCAGGCGTTGCTACCCTAGGGGAACCTTGGGATTCAAGCGCAGGAGAATCGCTGCGGTCGCCGGGGGGGCCCTCTGCGGCGGGCTCGTCGTCGGATTCGCCCCTTTTGTGCGCTACCAGGCCGAGCAGGCGGCTGATCGGTACGGGGCATCGCTGTCGATCGACCAGGTTCGGCCCACCTGGAGCGGCGTTTCCCTCAAGGGTGTGGACGTCCAGCTGCGCGGGGCGCCGAGCATCTCCATCCGCCTGGAGGAGGTCGCCGTCGCGCTGGGCGTCTCGGGACGGCGCGTGACGATGCGCGGGGGGACGGTCTCCGCCGTCGGCCCGCGCGAGGCGATCCTCCACGAGCTGGAGACCTGGCGGGCGGGGCAACCGGCTGGACGTACCGGCACCGCGACGAGCGAGGGGGGCGGTAGCACCGAGCTGGAGGGCTTGCGGCTCGTCTGGACCGATCGGGCCGACTCACCCGCGGAGAGCCTGTCGGCCGATAACGTGCACCTGTCGCGCGCGGGAGGGCGGACAGCCATCGCTGCGCGCGAAGCGATCCTGTCCCTGGGACGGGCGGCCTTCTCGGTCCGGCACGGCCGGCTGGTGCTCGCCCTGGAGCAGGGGCGATACCAGGTGAGCGAGCTCTCGGCCGACTCCATCGACGCCAACGTGGCGCTCCCGGAGGGGACCCCTGAACCTCAGGTCGTGCCTGAGCAGAGCGGGCGCACCCATCCGGCACAGCTGACGAGGACGGCCGAGCGCGGCGACGGGGCCGATGCGGGGCGGAATCGAGGGGCTGCGGTTCGAGAAGCCCTTCTGCGGGCGGCGCAGGGCATCGATCTGGCGCTCGGCAAGGACGCCAAGGTCGACGTCGCAGGTGTCACCGCGCGCCTCCGGCGCGACGCCGATCACCTCAACCTGGGACCGGGGCACCTCGCCGTGCGGCGCGAAGCAGGCTCGCTCGTGGTCGAGCTGTCACCTGGAGAGGCCGCGATCGCGGCCGCTGGCGCCGACGCCCAGCAAGCGCTCACCTTTCGCCTTCGCGTGCCGCTCAGCGACGCGAAGGAGACCCCGCAGGAGATCGTCGCCGACGTGCAGGGCGGACCCATCTGGCTCTCCACCCTCGGCGTCCATGAAGGGGACATGGGCCTGTTTGATGTGGCGCGGACGTCGATCGTCAGCCGCGCGCGGGTCGTCCTCTCGGCCGACGGCCAGACGCTTGGGGTCGACGGCGAAGGAAGGCTGAAGAACCTCTCTCTGCGGAGCGCGGCCCTGGCAGACGAGCCCATCGCAGGCCTCGACCTGGCATGGCGAGCGAAGGCGAACGGCAAGCTCGACGGGTCCAAGCTCGTCGCCGAGGACGCCGAGGTCGACCTCGGTGCGCTGAGGCTGATCGCGCGCGGCGAGTACGAGCACGCCGGGAACTCACACCGGGTCCGCGGCACCTTCGAGGTGCCCCTCACGGCTTGCCAGTCGATGCTGGATTCGGTGCCCAAAGGGATCGTGGCGAAGCTCCACGGAATGAGGCTCGCCGGCTCGTTCGGGATCGAAGGGAAGCTCCGGTTCGATACCGCGAACCTCGACCGGAATTTTTTGCTTGACTGGAGCGTCTCCAACACCTGCCGCGTGACGGAGATGCCGCCGGAGCTCAGCGTCGATCGCTTCAAGCGCGCGTTCCGGCGCCTGGTTTACGGGCCCGGGGGCAAGCGCGTCGACATCGAGTCCGGGCCAGGGACCGCCGATTGGGTCCCCTACGAGGACATTTCCCGCTTCATGGAGGTCGCCGTGCTGACCACGGAGGACGGCGCCTTCCACCGGCATCACGGGTTCGACGAGGAAGCCATCAAGAACTCGATCCGCGAGAACCTCCGGAAGAGGAGGTTCGTTCGGGGGGCGAGCACCGTCAGCATGCAGCTCGCCAAGAACCTCTACCTCGAGCGGACCAAGAGCGTGGCGCGCAAGCTCCAGGAAACCTTGCTCACCATGTACCTGGAGCAGGAGCTCACCAAGGAGCAGATCATGGAGCTCTACCTGAACGCGGTGGAGTTCGGGCCGCTGGTCTACGGCATCGGCGCCGCCGCGCGGCACTACTTCAACGCGTCGGCGGCGCAGCTCTCGCTCGGGCAGGCGCTGTACATCGCCTCGATCCTTCCAAACCCGAGCGTGCAGCACTTCGATGCGAACGGCGAGGTCACCGCTGCGTGGAGCGGGTACCTGCGCAAGCTCATGCAGATCGCGCACAGGCGCCATCGGATCTCCGACGAGGAGCTGGAGAAGGGGCTCCAGGAGGTCGTGGTGCGAGGCTCCCCTGCGCCTCATCTGGCGCCCCGTCAGCCCTCCGAGGACGGCGGTGAGGCCGGCGAGGGTAGAGCGGGAGAGGACGAGGGGGGCGCCTGGGCGGCGCCTTGACGCCCGCACGCGCGGGCCGGGCCGTCAGCGCTTCGAGGCGGCGGTCCGGAGCTTCGCGAAGAACGCGCGAAGCACGCCGGCGCACTCGTCTGCCAGCACGCCCGACGTGACCGCGAAGCGATGGTTGAGCCGGTTGTCGCGTCCGATCGCGAAGAGCGTGTCGACCGCTCCCGCCTTCGGGTCCGGGCAGCCGTAGACGAGCCGCGCAATCCTGGCATTGACGAGGGCGCCGGCGCACATGGGACACGGCTCCAGCGTCGCGTAGACCGTCGCCCCTTCGAGCCGCCAATGACCAAGCCGCCTGGCCGCCGCCCGCAGCGCGTCCACCTCGGCGTGACCGGTCGGATCCTGATCGATCTCGCGACGATTTCGACCGCGCGCCAGCACCGTCCCCGACGCATCGACGATGAGCGCCCCCACGGGGACGTCACCGGCACCTGCCGCAGCCTCGGCCTCCGCGAGCGCCTCACGCATCCACAGCGCGTCGACGCTCGCTGGTTCCTCCGGCTGTGCCACAGGGGAGAGGAGCAAATCCGCTCCGTCATCCATGACATCCATGAGAGGCTCAGGACCTTTTACACGACCGATCAGGCGCGCCCAGGAAGATTCGAACTTCCGACCCCCGGCTTCGTAGGCCGATGCTCTATCCAGCTGAGCTATGGGCGCTCTGGTGAAGGCAAGTGCAAGGCGTGGCTACGCCACCGCACTCCCGCGTCGCGCTCGGTTGCGCGAAGTGAGTGCCGGCGTTTATACGCCCCTGAGCGAGCTGTCAAAGGAAAAGTGATCGAGGCCTGAGGGCGCCTGCTCGGAGCGCAGGACAAAAACAGGGCGCGCGGCGACTCCGTCACGGAATGGCCGCGCGCTTTCACACGCTCTCGAAGGGCAAGCGAAGCTCTGAAAGCGCACCACGAGACGAGCAGGCCAAGCTGACGAAACGGGAAGAAGCCGTAAGCCAAGCAGCAGCGGCGCCATGAAGAGGCGGGATGGCGCCCGCTGAACGACCAAGCACAAGCTAGTGAGGCCCGTTACGAGGGGAGGAGGACCGAGACACGCTGCAGCCCACAGCGCAGAACACGGCCAATTCCGCCTGGAGCAGCCTCTGTGCCATCTCGCAGCCTCCTCCTCGGCGCGTCCTCGCGCGCGCGTACGTCCAGCGGAATACTCACGTTTCGCCGCGGTTTCTTGGGCTGTCATGGATCCGTGTCCGACGAGGTGCTCGGGCAGCGGTGTCGCGTGCCATGCCGTGTTTCGCAATCTTTGCGGACCAAGAGCCCGGCCAACGGACGCTGTGACGCGTCGCGCTGTCGAGGGCCACGCGAGCGCCTATCGGGGGCCGCCGAAGAGGTGGTCGTGCGGCGCGTCGGCATGACAGCGCTTGCAGAGGGGCAGGGCGCCGCGGTGGGTGGAGGTGCCCTGGGGCGTGAGGACGAGGTACTCCCAGTTGCCGCCGTCGGGGTCATAGCCAGCCGGTCGCTTCACCATGGCCAGGAGCGTGTCCGGCTCCGATGCGCCCGCCCGGTAGTGGAACTCGACAACGGCCGCGCCAGAGGGGAGGACGCGATCCGGACCGAGCTGCGGGTAGGGCGCAGCCGCCGCGTTGACCCTCACCTCCGCCTCCATCTCGCCGGTGAAGTGCTGGGAGCGAGCCCGACCCGTGACAGGCTGGAAGCTCGCGAGCTGCCCGGCGAGCTCCCACGCCGAGGGCGCCGCGGCCGGAGGTGCAGCGGGCGCCGGGGCGGAGGCACGCCCCTCGGGGACGGAGCTGGAGCCGCGTCCGATCCACTCCGTGGTCTCCGCGACGCGAACGGGGGACGGGGACGGCGGGGGCGGCGCACAGCCGAGCGGCAGGGGGGCCCACCCGGAGCGGACCCGCGCCTCCGTCGAGAGCGTCATCGAGGCGAGCGACGCCGCAGCGAGCGCGCACCACGCAGAGAGGCGGGTTCGGGACCGCACCGGTCGAGATGCTACACTGCCCGGATGTACCTGGCCTCTTCCAGGCGAGGCCGCGCATGGCGCGCCCTCTGGGCCGCCACGCTGGTGTCGCTGCCGGGCGCCACGCTGCTGGGAGGCGCCCCGCACGCAGCCGCCGAGGAGGCGTCCCGCCGCGCCTGGCTGGGCGTGGAGCTGGAGCCAGGGCCGGCCGGGGGGGTGGTCGCGAAGCACGTCGTCACCAGCTCGCCGGCGGCCAAGGCGGGCATCGTGGACGGGGATCAGGTCATCGCGGCGGATGGCGTCCAGATCGACGAGCCAAAGCAGCTCGTCGCGCGTGTCGCGCTCGCGGGGCCTGGGAACGTGGTGAACCTCCGGATCCGGCGCGGCGGACGAGAGCGAGACGTCGCGCCGACGCTGGTGCCGTTCCCCGGGCACGATCAGATCCTTCGCCTCGACAAGATCGGCACGTTCGCGCCAGCCTGGAAGTCGCTCACCACCGTCGGAGGGACCGTCCCGGCGAACATCGGGACCCTGCGCGGAAACGTGGTGCTGCTCGATTTCTGGGCGACCTGGTGCGGGCCGTGCCGCTTGATGGCCCCGCAGCTCTCGGCGTGGCACGCGGCGTACGCCGCGCAGGGGCTGCGGGTCGTGGGCGTGACGACCGACGACGTGGGCGTCGCGACGAAGACAGCGCAGGCCCTCTCGATGCGCTACGCGGTCGCGGCGGACGTGTCGGAGTCGACCTCCGCGGCCTACGGCGTCAAGGCGCTCCCCACGATGTTCGTGATCGACAAGAAGGGCGTCATCCGGGACGTGGTGGTCGGGTACGATCCGACCCGGCACGCCGAGGTCGAGAAGCTCCTCAAGGCGCTGCTCGCGGAGGCCGCGCCGGCGCCGTAACCGGCGCGGGGCCGCGCGGGCTGGACCGGTACGCTCGCCATGCTCCTCTCCATCGACGAGTTCCTCTGGGCGCTGCGCCGCGACGGCTTCGCCGTCTCGACGGCGCAGGCCATTGATGTCACGCGCGCGTGCGCCCTCGTCGGGTTCGGCGACCGAGGGACGCTGCGCGACGCCATCGGCGCGGTGGTTGTCGAGCGCGCCGCCGAGCTCGGCCGGTACCGCGCCTGCTTCGATCGCTTCTTCTCTCCCGCGGGCGCGCACGTCGGCGATTTGTGGGGGCGCCTGCGGGAGCGAGGGTTCTCCGATGGGGAGCTCTCCGCGCTTCGCGATCTGCTGAGCGCGGCGGCGGAGCGGAGCGGCGCCTCGGGGGACGCGATCGCGTTCCAGGCGCTCGCAGGGACCGCGGGGGAGCTCGACCGCGCGCTCCAAGCGGCCGGGATCGCGCGCGTGCTCGCGCCGATGACGAGCTCGCTCCAGGTCGGGTTCTTCGCGCAGCGGGTGATGGATCAGCTCGGGGTGCCAGCCGTCGCCAGCGCGCTGCGGCGGATCCGGAGCGCGCTCGAGGAGGCGCTCGGCGAGGAGCGGGGGAGGGCCCTCGCGGAGGCGCTCGCCGCCGAGCTGGAGCGGATGCGGCACCGCGTGCGCGAGCACGTAACGCTGTCGCTCCGGCGCGTCGAGGGCGAGGAGCCAGCTGCGCAGGGCCGCATGGATGTCCCGTTCGCTTCGCTCGGCGACGGCGAGATGGAGGAGGTGCGCCGCGCCGTGAAGGAGCTGTCCGTGCGGCTCCGGGGCGCGGAGCGGCTCCGGAGGCGCCGCGCACGGCGCGGGAGGATCGATCCCCACCGGACGCTGCGGCGCAGCCTCCAGACCGGCGGCGTGCCGTTCCAGCCGGCGCGTCGAGCGCGGCGGCGCGACAAGCCGCGCCTGATGATCCTGTGCGACGTGTCGGACTCGGTCCGCGTCGCCGCGCGGTTCATGCTCGAGTTCGTCTGCGCGGCGCAGGAGCTCTTCGACCGGACGCGATCGTTCGTCTTCGTGAGCGAGCTCGCCGAGACGACCGAGCTCTTCGAGGCGTTGCCGGCGAGCTCGGCGCTCGAGCGGATCCAGCGCGGCGAGGTGGTGAGCCGGGCGCACAACTCGAATTACGGGCGCGCGCTGCTGGCCTTCGAGGAGCGATACGGGCGCGACGTGGACCGGCGGGTGACCCTGGTGATCCTGGGCGACGGGCGCACGAACTACTTCGCCGACGAGGCGGAGGTCGTGAGGAGGCTCCGTGACCGGGCGCGGGCGCTCCTGTGGCTGTGCCCCGAGGGGCCGGGCGCCTGGGGGACGGGAGACAGCGCGATGCCGCGCTACGCCGCGGCGGCGACGAAGGTGCTGGTCGCCCGGACCGCGCGGGAGCTCGAATCGGCGGCGCGGGAGGTGGTCGCCCGGCGCGCTTAGGGCTATGGGTCGCGCCATGTCGCTCGATCAGAAGCTGCGGGATCTCACGGCGCGCATCGAGAAGGGAGGCGCGCAGAAGTACCACGACAAGAACGCGGAACAGGGCAAGCTGTTCGCGCGGCAACGCGTTGCGCTGCTCGTCGACGAAGGCAGCTTCATCGAGGACGCGGCGCTCGCCAACGCGCTGGATCCCGAGCTGCCGGCCGACGGCGTCATCACGGGCACCGGGACGGTGGGCGGGCGCCCCGTGTGCGTGATGGCGAACGACTCGACCGTGAAGGCCGGGTCGTGGGGGCGCCGCACCGTCGAGAAGATCCTGCGCGTGCAGGAGACCGCGCGGCGCCTCCGGTGCCCGCTGCTGTACCTCGTCGACTCCGCGGGGGCGCGCATCACCGACCAGATCGAGATGTTCCCCGGGCGGCGCGGCGCGGGCCGGATCTTCTACAACCAGGTCGAGCTGAGCGGCCTCGTCCCGCAGATCTGCCTGCTGTTCGGCCCGTCGGCGGCGGGGGGCGCCTACATCCCGGCGTTCTGCGACGTCGTGTGCATGGTCGAGAGCAACGCGAGCATGTACCTGGGCTCCCCGCGCATGGCGGAGATGGTGATCGGCGAGAAGGTCACGCTCGAAGAGCTCGGCGGAGCGCGCATGCACTGCTCGGTCTCGGGGTGCGGCGACGTGCTCGTGAAGACCGAGGAAGAGGCGATCGCCTTCGCGAAGCGCTACCTCGCGCTGATGCCGCAGAGCTCCGCCGAGACCGCGCCCCGCGTCGAGCCGAGGTCGGAGAAGCCAGGGCAGCGATCGCTCGAGGACGTGATCCCCGCCGACGAGAACAAGCCGTTCGACATCATGGCCGTGATCGACGCGATCATCGACGAGGGCAGCTTCGTCGAGATCAAGAAGCTCTACGCCCGAGAGATCGTCACGGGGCTCGCGCGCGTGGAGGGACGCGCGGTCGGCATCGTCGCGAACCAGCCGAAATACAAGGGCGGCGTGCTGTTCGTGGACTCGGCCGACAAGGCGGCCCGGTTCATCTGGCTGTGCGACGCGTTCAATATCCCGCTCCTGTACCTCGCCGACGTGCCCGGCTTCATGATCGGGACCGTCGTCGAGAGGCAGGGGATCATCCGGGCCGGGGCGAAGATGATCGCCGCCGTGAGCGAGGCGAGCGTGCCGAAGCTGTCCGTCGTCGTGCGCAAGGCGTACGGCGCCGGGCTCTACGCGATGTGCGGGCCGGCGTTCGCGCCCGACGAGTGCATCGCCCTGCCCTCGGCCTCGATCGCCGTGATGGGGCCGAGCGCCGCGGTGAACGCCGTCTACTTCAACAAGATCCAGGCGATCCCGGCGGGGCCCGAGCGCGATGCGCTCGTCCAGAAGCTGCGTGACGAGTACCGGGCCGACGTCGATCTGGAGAAGCTCGCCAGCGAGCTCGTGATCGACGCGATCATCCCGACGGCGAACCTCCGCCGCGAGGTGGCGCGCCGCTTCGAGCGGTACGCCGGCAAGGTCGAGGAGAGGCCGCGAAAGAAGCACCTCGTGCCGCCGGTGTGAAGCGGCCCGCGGCGCGCTCCGGAGAGCGCGGGGCGACGGCAGTGCCCTTCGAGACCTCGGCCGCGCGCGGACGTGGTGTAGACTCGCGGCGTGCTCGCCCGCAGGTTTCCGCTCTCCATCGCGCTGCTCGGCCTCACCCTCGCGGCGGGTGAAGCGCGCGCCGACGTCTCGGCCCCGGCGGTGGCGCGCCTGCTCGGCTCGCGCCTGGGTCGGCACCCGCTCGCCGATCCGCGGGGGCGCATCCCCGTGACGGTGCCGCTGCCCGCCGGCGCCGACGCGCGAGCGCTCGGGCTCCTCCCGGTCGCGCCAGGCTTCGGGACCATCCGGCTCGCGCCCGGCGACGTCGGCGCCTTCTCCGCCGCGCACCCGGAGCTCAGGCTGCTCACAGGACCGCCGCGGCGGCCCCTGCTGGATCGCTCCAAGGGGTGGATCCGCGTCGAGCCGTACAGGAAGGCGACCGGCGCGGACGGCGCGGGGGTGGTCGTCGGCGTCGTCGATACCGGTCTCGACGTGACCCACCCGGACTTTCGAGACAAGGACGGCAAGACACGGATCCGATGGATGCTGCAGGCCGGAAGCCCGAAGGGGTTGCACGCGGCGCTCGAGCACACGTACGGGTGCGACGATCCGGACCAGTCGGCGTGCGCGATCTTCTCCGACGCCGACATCGACGCCATGCTCGCGAAGAGCAAGCCCGGCATCCTCCGCGATATCGCGGGGCACGGCACGCACGTGGCATCCATCGCCGCGGGCAACGGCGGGCCGATGGTCTCGGAGCGGCCGCGGTACGTCGGCGTGGCGCCCGCTGCGACGCTGATCATCGCCGCGCCGGCGCTGCCCGGCGAGGGCTTCGACGATCCGGACATCCTCAAGGCGGTGCAGTTCATCTTCGACCGCGCCGAGGAGCTGAACATGCCGGCGGTCGTCAACCTGAGCGTCGGGAGCGATTTCGGGCCCCACGACGGGACGAGCCCGCTCGAGGCGGGGCTCGCCGCGATGGTCGGCAGCGCTCATCCGGGGCGGGCGATCGTCGTCGCCGCCGGCAACAGCGGCGCGACGTACGAGATCGACGGCGAAGGACCGCTCGGGATCCACACCGAGGCCCACGTGTCGGCGCACGCCGAGACGCGGGTGCCCATCCGCACGCCGAGCGCGAAGCGCGGCGAAGGATACGTCTGGATCACCTTCCGGCCCGGGGACGAGGTGTCGGTCGGCCTCGACGGGCCAGGCGGCGAGGCGTGGATCGGCCTGATCGAGCCCGGAGATGACGCCGGCTACACAGGTGACGACGGCGAGACGACCGGCGCGGTCATCAACCGGCTCGCGAACGGGAAGTCGCCCATCACCGCGGCGACGAACAGCGCCGTCGTGGCCTTCAGCGGGGCGTGGAAGGCGGGCGAGTTCGCGATCCGCCTGCGAGGCCGAGGGGACGCGCAGCTCTGGGTGACGGGGCTCGGCGACGTCTCGCCGTCGCACGATCTCGGGCTCCTGTTCCCGCGCGCCATCAAGCAAGGGACGATCAACGTGCCCGCGAGCCACCCCGGGCTGCTCGCCGTGGGGTGCACCATCAACCGCGTCCGCTGGCAGCCGCAGGGGAGCTCCACGAGCGTGCGCCTCACGAGCCTCGACGGCGTGGACATCGAAGAGGACAGCGCCTGCTACTTCAGCGCGGCTGGTCCCACGCCGTTCGGCGTGGCCAAGCCGGAGATCAGCGCGCCCGGCGGCCTGGTCGCGGCCGCCATGGCCAGCGGCGTCGACCCGCGCGACGATCCCGGAGGGCTGTTCGATACACCCGGGTGCCCCGGTGACGAGCCTTGCTTCGTCGTCGACGACCACCACGCGATCGCGTCAGGGTCGTCCATGGCGGCGCCGCAGGTCGCAGGGGCGATCGCGCTCCTCTTCCAGGTCAACCCGAACCTGAGCCAGGCGGAGGTCACGGAGGCGCTCCAGGCAGGCGCGCGGTATCCGAGGGGCGCGGTGCCGCTCGACGCGCAGCTCGGTCCCGGCGTGCTCGATCTCGAAGGCGCGCGCCTCGCGCTCGAGGCCGCCGAGACCGGCGGGAACGAGCCGGCGCTCGACAAGAGCTGGTACGTCCTGTCGAGCTCCTACGCGAGGCCCGACCCGTCGTGGCCGGTCTGGGGGACGATCGAGCTGCGACGCCCTGACGGCGCCCCGGTGAGGGGCGTCGATGAGAAGCTCACGGTCGCCGTCCGCGGCGGGGTGATGCACACGGCGCTCCGGGAGGTCCGCCGCGGGCTGTGGCAGTTCGCGGTCGCCGCGCCGCGCGGCTCCGGAGGGGCGACGCTGGCCGTCGACGTGCTCTACGACGGCGCCTCGCTCGGCGCGCGCGAGCTCCCGGTGGGGAGCGACGTCTGGATGGCGAACGGAGAGCTCGAGGCGACCAGCGGCGCGTGCACCTGGGCCGCGGCTCGCCCGGACGGCACGCCGCCGTCGAGCCGCGCCGCCTGGGGCCTCGCGAGCCTCCTCGTGGCGGCGTCCGCGGCGCGCCGTCGGCGCCGCGGCTGAGCACCCCCGCTGCCCGCGCGCCCTTGCGTCGCCCGGGCGCGCGCGGCTGCCGTCCGCCGCCGTCCGTGTCACCGTGGCCGAGCGGCGGGGCGGGGTAGAGCACGACGGCGATGGAGCATGGACGCATGGAGAAACCGGTGATCGTGGATCGACCTCCCGCGGCAGAGGCGCACGCGGGACACGCGCGCGCCCCCAGGCCGCTGCGGTTCGCGGCGCGCACAGGCTGGGATCTCTCGGGCAACAGCCTCGCCTCCGTGCTCGCCGAGGCGCGCGGGGTGGGGCGCGCGCTCGTCGATTTCACCGAGTCGAACCCGACGCGTTGCGGGATCGTCGAGACGGCTCACCTCATCGCGCCGCTCGGCGAGCCGCGCGGCGCGCGGTACGCGCCGCTGCCGCTCGGCGATCCGGCCGCGCGCGCCGCGGTGTCGCGCTACTACCAGGAGCGCGGGCTCGACGTGGATCCGTCGAGCGTCGTGCTGACGGCCAGCACCAGCGAAGCGTACGGCTGGCTGCTCAAGCTGCTCGCCGAGCGCGGCGACGACGTGCTCGTCCCCGTGCCGTCGTACCCGCTCCTCGAGTACCTCGCCTGCCTCGAGGACGTCGCGCTCACGCCCTACCCGCTCCTCAGGGAGGAAGGATGGCGCATCGACCTCGGCGCGCTAGAGCGCGCTGCCGGCGAGCGGACGCGCGCGGTGGTGCTCGTCCATCCGAACAACCCGACCGGCTCCTTCGTGCGTCGCGACGACGCCGCCGCGCTCGAGGCGTGCGCCAGGGAGCGCGGGCTCGCGCTGATCGTCGACGAGGTCTTCGGGGACTACGCCCACGGAGACCTCGCCCCGGACCGCTTGCCGAGCTTCGCCGGCTCGCGGCAGGCGCTGACGTTCGTGCTGAGCGGGCTCTCCAAGGTGATGGCGCTGCCGCAGCTCAAGCTCGGCTGGATCGCGGTCTCAGGGCCGCCGGAGCTCGCCGCCGCGGCGCTGGAGCGGCTCGAGGTCATCGCGGACACCTACCTCTCGGTCGGCACCCCGGTGCAGCTCGCGCTGCCGGAGATCCTCGCCTCGCGGGCGCCCGTCCAGCGCGCGATCCTGTCGCGCGTGCAGGCCAACCTGGCCGCGCTCGACGCGGCGATCGCCGCGCGCGCCGGGGGCGCGGTCCGGCGGCTCCCGATCGACGGCGGCTGGTACGCGACGCTGGAGGTCCCGCGCGTGCACGACGAGGACGGCTGGGTCGAGCTGCTCGTGCGCGACGAGGGGATCATCGTCCACCCCGGCTACTTCTTCGATATGCCGCGCGACGGCTTCCTCGTGGTCGGCCTGCTGCTCGATCCGGACGTGTTCGCGGAAGCCGCGCTGCGGCTCATCGGCCGGATCGCGCGCGCGATCAGCGGTGAATGAGGACCACCGTGGAGCGGCCGGCGTCGCGGGAGGCCCGCAGGCCGTGCCAACCCTCCGGCACCGGCGGGTCGGTCCAGGCGAACATCTGCTTGGCGTCGATGGGGGAGAGGTTGACGCAGCCGCCGCTCTTCGGCTCGCCCCAGGCGTCGTGCCAGTACGCGCCGTGCAGCGCGTGAGGTCCGCTGAAGTTTTGCACGAACTGCACCTCGGAGTGGACGATCTTGTCGTTCGTGCTCGAGACCATCGTCGCCGTCACGAACTTCCCGTCGATGCGGAAGCGCCCGGTCGGCGTCGCCGCGGTCTCGATGGCGGGGATGCCCTGCCTCGGGACGCCGCCGCGCCCCGGTGAGATGAGCGTCGCGAAGACCGGGGTGAGCTCTTCGTAGGCGACGAACCAGCCGCCGAGCACGCTCACCTCGATCCACTTGCGCGGCGACGACGGATCGCCGTCGCCATCGAGCGGCGAGCGCTTCGCCGCCTCGATCACGACGGCGTCGTCCGCGCGCACGTAGACCCCCGGCTCCTGCGTCTCGAGGAGCCGCTCGCCGTCCTCGACCTCGGCGCGACCGGTGAGCCCGACCGAGGCGAGCCGCGCGAACGACGCGCCGGTCGCCTCGAAGCGGCCGCCGGCGCCCCGCTGGTACTTCGGCCGATCGGTCTTGCGGAAGAACGCGAGCGGGAGCGAACGCCCGTCCTTCAGCCAGACGCCCTGGAAGCTCGAGCGCGGGTAGGGCTTCAGGCGATCCTTCGGCATGTACGCCTGGTCCGAGGTCACCACCCAGGTCCGATCCTGCGCGTCGAACGCGCGGGTGAACGCCACCGTCGAGCCGTTCACGATCCGGTCGCGCCCCTCGCGCACGAGGCCCCCGAATGGAAACAGCGCCGGGGCGGCGACCCCCGCGGGCTTCAGGTCGACTCCCACGAGGGCCTCGTCGATCTCGCGGATGGCTTCCTCACCGGCGCCCTCGGCGGCGCGCACCTTCGCGATGTTCGCGAGGTGCTCCTCGAGGTCCCACTCGGAGCGCCGCTGCTCCTTCGCGCTCGGGAGCTGCGGGTAGCGCGGCGCGCCGGTCGACTCCGCGTAGTCATAGGGCCACGGGGAGTCGACCCTGGGCGCGTGCGGCCGCAGCGCGGCCACGACCGGGTCGTTCGGGTCGACCGCGGCGCCGGCGCCAGCGCAGACGTAGCCCCGCGGCTCGATGGCGTACCATGCGTTGCACCCCTCGCCAGGCGTCCGCGCGGCCTCGACGCTGCCGCCGCGCAGCGCGACGGAGCCGCCGAGCCCCAGGTAGCCGCTCCAGCCCCGCGTCGGGTAAGGGCCAGGGCTGATCCACGCAAAGCGCGCCTTGGAGTAGATGCGCGCGCCCTCCGCCGCCGCGCTGGCGGGCGGCGCCGTTGCCGCCGCGCTCGCCGCGGGCGGCGCGTCGGCCTCCGCCTGGGCCGGCGCCTTCGTGACGTGCGCCGCCTCGACGAGCGCGGCGCGCGGCGCGGCCGCTCCCGAGGACACGCGTGGCGCGTCCGCCTCGGGGGGCGTCCGCAGGGCGTCCGCCTCGAGCGAGGCAGGCGCCGCCTCGGCGGGGCTCTCTTCGGAGCAAGCTGCGGCGCCCCCCGACGCGATCGCGCACGTCAGGGCCGCGAGGAGGAAGGAAGGCGGTGAGCTAGCCATGCAAGCGGGAGAGACTAGTTGCCGGTTGCGACCGCGGACAAGCGAACGACAGCCGCGCCGCCCGCGGCTGCCAGCCGGGGAGCCGCGCTCGCCGCTAAAGCCTGCCGAGCACGGCCACCACGAGCAGGATGACCCCGACGAGCGCCGCCGTGATCATCGCGAACCTCATGAGGCGCGGCTTCAGCCACTTCCACAGGACGAGGCGAGCCACCTTCCACAAGAGCACCAGGATCTGCCGGAGGACCTTGCCCACGACGAGAGCGTAGCGCAGTCCCGCTGCGCGCGCTGCCAGCAAGGGCGGTAGAATTCGCGGCCAATGGACGAGCCCTGCGGCCCTCGCCGCCTCGGACAGGGCGGGACGCAGCGCGCCGCGCCTGCCGGGCACCTCCGCCAGCGGCCAGCCCGGCGTGCGGGCGATCGCTGCGTGCGGTGCGCGGCGTCACGTCAATCGATGTCGACGCTCACCTTCGATGCATAGCTGCCAGGAGAGGGAAAGGTGATCTCGCGCAGCGCGCCGGCGACACACTCGGCCGCCTCCTCGCCCCGTTCGTCGTTGCTGGACACGCCCACGCTGAGCGGCTTGCCGTCGGTGTCGATGTAGAGCGTGGCCTTGATCTGGCTGGCGCCCGCCTGGCTCCGGCACGACGCGAGCGCCGGCCTCGCCTTCTTGTACGGCGTCCCGAGCTGGTCGGGCGTCCAGGGCACGGGCAGGCGCTCGTCGCTGCTCGGCTCGAAGGTGAAGCTGTTCTCCGCCAGGCCCTCTCCGCCGACCGGCTTCGGCCACCTCGTCGCCTTCAGGACGCTCAGCATGCACGCCTCGGTCTCGCGATCGCCCAGGTTGGAGTCCTTCACGAACGCCCAGCGCGCCGTGCCCTCCTCGGTCACCCGGACCTTGAAGCGGATCTCGCCCCCGAGATAGGGGATCCGCTGGACGCCTTTCTGGTAGCAGCGCGAGAGCCGAGGCGACACGCGCTCGAACGCCGCTTGCACCTTCTCCTCGTTCATGCCGCCGATCTCGGAACCCGAGCTCATCTTCGGGCCCGACGTCTCGACAGGCTCGGCGTCGACCATCACCGGCGCCACGGACGTGGGCGCGGCGCCGCCGCAGCCCAGCTGGGCCGCGAACGTCGAGAGAGCAACGACAGTGATGGTACCCCTGAGTAAGCGCGTGAATTTCATGATCGAACGAGGACTCTATACGAGCCGCGTCTTGGGCGAAAAGAGCGCGATGAGGGGAACGCGCGCTGCAGTGCGTGTGAGAGATTCTACGCCAGCGCGAACGCCGACGCGCCGCTCCGAACCCGCGCCCGCTCGGACAGGAGGCGTCCGCAACGCACACGGTAGAGGCGTAGCGGTGAAGGTCCGTCCACGAGCGCCTGAGCGCAGAAGATGCGAGGCGGCGCGCCTGAGCGCACCGGCGCGTCGTGCGCTCGGTGCGTATGGCCGTGGATCACGTGAAGGTGATCGTGCTCGTGGAGCAATGCCATGAGCTCAGCGCTGTTGATGAGGCCGTCCAGCCACTGCATCGCGCCGATCGGATGGCGGAGCGGCGGGTGGTGCTGGGCGAGCACGAGCGCGTCGCCCGAGCGGCGCGCCTCGACGGCGAGCGAGGCGATCCACGAGAGCTCGCGGGCCGCGATCGCGCCTGCCGAGCGGGTCACCGGCTGCATCATGGCGGTCGAGACCGCGGCGACGACAGCCCCAGGCAGAGCGACGGCCGTCCCCTGCCTGCTCGTCGCCGCGAAGGGGCGGAGGCAGCCCTCCAGCGCGCGCTCCCACGCGCCTTCGGTATACGCATCGTGGTTGCCAGGCACCAACGTGACGCGGGCCGGGTCCCAGCCGCTCTCCGCCAGGACGGCGGCGAGCACCTCGAACTGGGCAGGAGTCCCGTCTTCCGTGAGGTCGCCGGTGAGCACCAGGTGGTCCGCCCCGCTCCGCCCCGCCTCGATGAGCGCGGCCAGCGTGCGACGGCGGCGTTGCGCTGCGTCGATGGGGCGGCCGAAGCTCAGGTAACGAAGCCGCCACCGCTCGGCGCCGCGGCGCCGGTCGTGATCCGCCTCGAGGAGATGGAAGTCCGTGAGGTGCGCGATCGTCGTCATCGACGCGATCGTGAGCCCTGACCGACGTCGTTCTCGCGACATCGACGCAAGCTCTCGGCGACGCAAACCGCGATCGTCACGGGGCGGGCGTGGCGCTGCTCGGGACGGGGAGCGCGCCTTCGGTGAGGTGATCGCTCTCCTGGTTGCCCTCGAAGCTGTTGTCCTCCGACACCGACGGCGCCTGCGCGCCCTGCACGACGAGGCCAAACCGGTTGCCGGTGGACTCCGAGCTCGCGAGCGCGCCGTGGCTGTCGCTGAACAGCAAACCGGCGCGCGCGCAGCGCTGCACCTGCACCGAGCTCACCTGCGCCGTCGAGCCCAGGACCACGAGGCCATCGCCCAGGTCCGGCACCGATTCCGTCTGCCCACCGGAGCTCAGGGCCGAGAACGTGCCGCCCTCGACCCCGAGGATGACCGTGTCCTCCACCGTGCTCGGCGAGGCCAGCAGCAGGCCCGCCACGCGGCTCTCCAGAACGGCCGACCTCTGCACGAGGACCTGCTCCGCCCCGGCGCTCAGCAGGCCGACGCCGCCCGTGCCGTCGCGCTCCTCCGGCAGAGAGCGCTCGATGAGGCTGTCCGAGATCTCGAGGGTCGCGCCCCGGGACGCGGACACGCCCGCGACGTGGGGCTCCAGGACATACGTCGACGCAAGCGCGGCGCGGCCACCCTGCACGAGCACGCCGGCGGCGCGATCCCGGTGCAGCGGGTTCGCGCGCGTGCCCTCGATGACAACGCCGCTCGCCGTGAGCGTCCCGCCCGAGATGAACAGCCCGGCGTCGCCGGCCTGGCGCACGAGGCTCGACGACAGCGAGAGCGCTCCGCCGCGCAGCTCGACGGCCACGCCGAGGTGACCGCTCTCCGAGGCGGACGCGCCGTCGAAGAGGTTGCCAGAGGCCTCGACCTCGGTGCCGGCGTCCGCGACGGCGAGCAACGCGTCGCACGCGCCGGACAGCACGCTGGACGCGAGCGACGCGCGCGCGCCCTGCTCCACGGCCAGGCCGCCGGCTTCGGGCGCCGCGTCCGCCGGGGCGGCGATGAGGTTGCGCGCCGCCACGAGCTCCGCGCCGGCGCCCGTCACCAGCGCGCCCAGGTGATGGTGGACGAGCGCGTTCGCGTCGAGCCGGAGCGTGCCGTTCTCGAGGTGCACGCCGACGCCGTCGCTCGCCGCCGACCGCAGCGCCGCGGCCTCCAGCAGGTTGCCCTCCGCGACCACCTCCGCCGCCTCGGAGCTGATCCGCAGGTTGACCGTGCCGCCGACCAGCGCGTTCTCGGTGAGCCGCGCCTCGGCCCCGGAGACGACGAGCACGCTGGTCCAGACCTCGCCCGCTCCATCGTCCGCCCACGACGACTGGACGAGGCTGCGCGACAGATCGAGGCTCGCGCCAGGGAGCGCGACCACGAGACCATTGCCGCTCTCGCCCGTCACCCGGATGTCGCGCACCGAGACCGTCGCTGCCTGGATCAGCACCCCGATCGAGGCGCTGAGCACGCTCACGCCGCGCACGCCGGCGCGGTCGACGTCGTGGATCCAGACCGCGCTGACGTTGCCGCTGGGATCGCTCTGCTCGCCCCGGAGCACCACCCGCGAGGCGCACCTCCCGACGATCTCGATGGGCTTCGTGATCTCGATCGGCTCGTCGTACTCGCCCTCGGCCACGACGACGCGCCCGTCCGGCTGGACGCCCGCCAGCGCCTCCGCCAGCGTCGTGAACGGCCGCTCCCGCGACCCGTCGCCGTCTCCGCCCTCGTAGCCAGGATCGACGTGGAGATCGCCGGGCGTCTCGACGATCTCGCCCCACGGCGCCGAGCCGCAGCCGTCCGGGCCGTCGATGGAAACACAGCCCTTCTGCGGGACCGCGAATGTTCCCTCCGGGCACCTGGCCATGGTGGGATGGCAGGCACCGCCCTCCACGAACTCCGCCGCACAGCCGGGGATCCCGACTTCCATGCAGCCCTCGTCGTGCTTCGGGATCGTCCCGGGCGAGCACTTCGCGAGCGCGGGACGACAGAAGCCGTCCTCGTCGACGAAGGCGTCGGCGCAGCCCTGAATGCCTACCTGCGCACATCCGCTGGCGCCGCTGATCTGCCCCGGCGCACACCCCGAGCCACCGGCGCCCTCCCCCGGGAGGTGGGTATACGGCGGCAGGTCGGTGCTCTCGCAGCCGAAGAGCGAGACCGCGCACAGGCTGGAAGCGAGAGAGAAAAGACACCAGAGCGCCGAGTGTCCAAGCTTCGTGCGCAACACCCCACCAACCTAGCAGATGCTCCGATGCGCACGCCGGCAATGCGCGCCTACCTCGCCGTCTCCAGCCGCTCGAGACCGGACATTCACGGGCGTGACCCGGACAGCCGCACGTCGGCTCGCGCCCAGGCGCGCTTGAAGCGCGCGTGTGCGGCGTCCGCTTCCTCTTCCTTGCCCTGTGCGCGGAGGCTGCGCTCGAGCCCGGACAGCGACCAGCCATTCTGCGGGTTCTGGCGCAGGTCCTCCCGGTACGTCGCCTCAGCGTCGCGCGCGCGGCCCGCCGTGAGGAGCACCGCGCCGAGCGTGTGGCGGACCGGCTCGGGCCAGTCAGGCGGCTCGAAATAGCGCAGCTCGTCCTCGATGCGCGCGGCGTCCTCGAGCACGCGAGCAGCGGCGCCGGTGTCGCCGCGCTCGGACGCGATCTGGCCCTCGAGCACGAGCGAGGCGATCTCGAGCAGATCCTTCGCGCGGTTCCTGCCGATCGTCGCGTCCTCCCGGCTCTCGGACGCTATCGCCCGGAGCACCGCCGCCTCGCGCGCGGCATCGTCATGGCGCCCCGTCGCGGCGAGGGCGCGGCCGCGCGCATAGCGCCATATCCCCGTCGTGTACCGCAGCTCGGGCGGCGGCGCCGGCTCCGAGAGGACGTCGTCCCACCGTCCGAACCGGACGAGCGCGAACAGCAGCGCAGGGCGGAACATCTCGAGCATCGGCATGTGTCGGACGTTGTGGTCGGGCACCGCCTCGGCCAGCTCTCGCGCGGCGCGCACGGCGACGGCGCTGCGCCCCTCCATGCTCGCCGAGACCGAGAGGAAATGGAGGTTGTGCGGGAAGTACATCATCGGATAGATGCCCTCCGGCCGCCGCTCGCGGATGTACCGGCGATCGGCCAGCACCGCCTGCTCGTTCGCGTCAGAGGCGTCGGCGTAGCGACCGACGCGCATGAAGATGTGCGACGCCATGTGCACGAGGTGCCCAGCGCCAGGGGCCAGACCGCCGAGCCGCTCGGCGCTCGGCAACGCCCGCTCCGGCGCGCGCGACGCTTCGACCGCGTGGATGTAGTAGTGATTCGCGCCGAGGTGCTCGGGATCTCGCAGGAGGACGCCCTCCAGCGTGGAGACGATCTCCTCGGTCCCGGGCTGCGGCCGGCCATCCTGCGTCCAGAGATCCCACGGGCGCAGATCCATGAGCGCCTCGGCGAAGAGGACACCCGCGTCGAGGTCGTCGGGGAAGCGACGGGCGAGCTCGCGCATCGCGCTCGCGTAGGCGCGGTCGAGGTCCGCGCGGTCGCGGCCCGACGTTGAAGCGTGGCGCTCCGCCAGCGCGTCGATGTACGCGCGCTCGCGCTCGCTGGCGGACGCGGCGAGCGCGCGCGCCTCCTCCACGGCCTCGAGGGCGGCCCGCTCCCGCGCCGCGTCGGTCGGCTGGTTGATGTTGGGGCCGAGCGTGAGCGCGATGCCCCAGCGGGCCATGGCGAGGCCGGGATCGAGGCGGGCGGCCTCCCGGAATGCCTTCCTCGCCTCGTCGTGGTTGAACGCGTAGACGAGCCGCAATCCCTGATCGAAATAGCGTTGCGCGAGCGGCGATGACGTCGTCACCGGGTGATGGAGAGCGCCGATGTCCTCGAACAGAGGGACGCGCTCGGCGTCGGGCGCCTCCGTAGGCGCCGGGTCGGTCGGCGGCTCCGCTCCGGGCGAGGCGGGGCGCGGCTCCGCGCCGCACGCCGCGAAGACGGCGGAGGCGCAGAGCAGGGGCAGGCTGAAGAGCGCGCGTCGAGCTGTCATGGGCAACCTCCCTGGAGCCCGGATCGCCACGGGTTCCGACGGTCCAACATCCCCTCGCGGGGTCGCTTTGCCTCGGGCGCCGCCCTCCGGCGCGATCGCGGAGGTCGAGCCGAGCGAGGACCATGCACGCGCGGTTCCCGCGGCGCGGGAAGGCAGCGCACAGAAGGCCCGAGCGTGGCCGGGCCTCCGACGCGCCCGCGCCGTCAGCGCGGTGCTCGATGGACGGACGGCGCGACTTGCGGCAACCTCGGGATATGACGACGTGCAGGGATGAAGCTCTCCGCTGGGTTCACCGCTACGCGATCGGCGGGGCGGCGTTCGCCGCGCTTCCGCTCCCGATCTCGACCTCCACCGGGCTCGTCGCGATCGAGACGCACATGATGGCGATGGTCGGCGAGATCTACGGCGAGAACATGGGATCCGTGGTGACGACCGCCGCCGGCGGGAGCTTCGCGATCCTCGGGCAAGGCCTGAAATTCCTGGCCACCCGGGCGGTCGGCTTCGTCCCCCTGATCGGGCCGGCCATCAAGATGGGCATCGCGGCGCTCACCATCGAGGCGATCGGCCGGGGCGTGGTGGGGCACTTCGAGCGAAAGTACCCGGGCAAGATCTTCGAGAAGGCGTGAGCCGACGTGGCGTGCGCGGCGCGCGTGCGAGGCGCGCCGCGCGCGGCGCCGCCTGGTGCGCCGCGCGCCGCTATCGACGTCCGTCAGTTCTCGCAGCCGCTGCAGGCGAGGGGGCAGGTGCCGTTCACCGTCGCCTGACAGTGAAGGTCGGGCGCGCCGGCGCTGTCGCCGTAGTCGCAGCAGATCTCGCCAGCGTCGCAGCATCGCACGCCGCAGCAGAGGCCTTCTTCGCAGCCGAAGCCGGGGGCGCACGCATTCGCGCACTCGCCCTGGATGCAGACCTGAGCCTCGGTGCAGGTCGTGCCGCACGACCCGCAATTGCTCGGATCGCCGGCCAGGTTGACGCACTCCGATCCACAGCACGAGAGCCCGGGCTCGCACGTGCACATCGTGCCGCCCTCGCCGCCCATGCCGCCTTCGCCCCCCGAGCTCGTCGTCGCGACGGTGGAGGTCGCTCCGCCTTCCCCGCCCGCGCCCGCGCTGGAGGAGCTCGATGCGGTGACATAGGTCGGCCAAAGGTCGACGGTGCCCGGGTCAGCTTCACATCCAGCGACGGCGAACAATGCGGCCCACGACAGCAACGCGATCACCCGATGACAGGGCATGAGCACCTCCAAGCCGAAAATCACACTACCACGGAGGGGCGCGGCCACACGAGGGGGGCATGGCACACGGCGCAGCGCCGGCTGTATGCACTGCGTCGTGCGCCGCTTCACGCGCGTCACGACGATGAACGCAGCGGCGCCTGCGACATCAGGGGGTGATGAGCTTGCAGTCCGACAGGAGCCCCGTGTACCAGTCATCGGTCCTGTCGAGCCATGCGCCCTCGCTGGACCAGCGGATGCCGGGCCGCTTCATCCTGCCCTCGACGGTGTAGGTGCACTTCACCGCGAACCGCGCGGACGGCAGCTTGCCTGAGGTGAGCGCGGGTTCGCTCCAGAGGCCGGCGGCGAGGAACTGGACGCGGTCCGTGGTCGTGTAAGGACGGAGCAGCTTTTTGTCGTCCGCATCCCCCTTGGACCAACCCTGGGTGGGCGACTCGAACGCGCAGTGCCGGCCGCTGATCTCCTCGGCCGACCAGCAGGCGAGATCCTTGATGTCGGTGGACACGAGGGTGACCTCGACCTGGGACTTGTCCCCGGGTTTCCACTTGGGGCCGGCCGTGCCGGCCGCAGGCTCACGCCCGAAATAGGCGAAGGCCGCGGCGAGGCCGCCGATGATGATGAGGAACAGGATCATGCTCTTGCCGAGCGAGCCGCCCTGCGGTTGGGCGGCGGCGCGAGGCCGCGCGCCGGGCTTCTTGCCGGCCGGGCGCCGCGCTGCGCCAGCCTGCTTTGCAGGACGCGAGGCTCTGGCGGGCGCCGCGGCGTCGGCGCGGCTCTCGCCGTCCTCCTCGCTGCGGGTGTCCTGCGCGTCGGCCTCGCCGGGAGGCGCTTCGTCCGTGTCGGGGCGGTCTCTGTCTTCGGAGCTCGTAGCCATCGAGGCGCTTTATGTACCGGAGCGCGCCCGCGACTCAAGCATTCCGTGGACCGAACGGCAGGGCACGATCGCCCGTTCCAACGAGCAGCCCTTGATGTAGGCTGCGGCCGCGATGACGTTCGATGCCAGAAATCCACGCGCGCGCATCCTCGGCACAGGCCGCTCCCTGCCGCTCGCCGTCCCGGCGAGCGAGGCGCAGGCGGGCGCGCCGCCGGCGGACGGCGCGGCGGGCGACCCGGGCGCGAGCGACGAGCGGCGCCGCGTCGCGCCCGGCGAGCGGACGAGCGACCTGGCGGCGCGGGCGGCGAAGGCGGCCCTCGAGGCGGCCGGCGTCGGGCCGCGGGATCTCGAGATGATCATCCTCGCCACCTCGAGCGGCGACGCGCCGATGCCGGCGACCGCGGTGTACGTGCAGCAGAAGCTCGGCGCCGAGCACATCCCGTCGTTCGACCTCTCCGCGTCGCTGACGGGCTTCCTCTACGGGCTGTCGGTGGCGAACCAGTTCGTGACGGCGGGGACGATGAAGCACGTGCTCGTCATCGGCGCGGACCTGCTCTCCCGCCGCCTGGATCCGCGGGACAGGGCCTCGGCCCAGCTGTTCGGCGACGGCGCCGGCGCGGTGGTGATCGGGCCGGCGACCGGCGACGGGCGCGGGATCCTGAGCGTCGGCTTGCGCGCCGACGGGAAGAGGGCCGATGTGCTCCAGGTGCCCGGCGGAGGATCCGCGGAGCCGCTCACCGTGGAGCGGCTGGCCGACCGGCGGCAGTACCTGCGCGTGAAGCAGCCCGAGCTGCGGCAGGCCGCGGAGGAGCACCTCGGGGCCCACGCCCTCTCGGCGATCACGGCCGCCGGGCTTGCGCCCGCGGACGTCGACTGGGTGATCCCGCACCACGCCGACCCGCACCTCGTCGCCCTCCTCGCCGAGCGCCTCGGGTGCCCGCCCGAGCGCGTCCTCGGCGCGGTCGACGGCGCCAGCGCGGCCGGGACCTGCGCGGGCTCGGTGGCCATGGCGCTCGACGAGGCGCTCCGCGATGGCCGGATCCTGCCCGGAAATCACGTGCTGCTGTGTGCGCTCGGCGGCGGCCTCACGTGGGGCAGCGCCGTGCTCCGCGTCTGAGTCGACGAGGGCCGCGGTCTCTGGCGGCGCGCGGCCCGGCCGGCACACGGCCCTCGAGGGAGCCCGCGCGCTGCGCTCGGTGGTAGTGGGGGGATTCCCCGCGCCACCGAGCGACGAGCGCGACGGTGGACTTGTCGCCGTGCGCTCCCCATCGTGCAGGAGAACCCATGAACGACGCTCCTCTCTACAAAGATGCCAAGCAGCCCGTGGGAAAGCGGGTGGAAGACCTCCTGAGTCGGATGACCCTGGACGAGAAGGTGGGGCAGCTCATGCAGCTCGACGCCCAGGGAGATCTGGAGGACGCGATCGGGCGGATGAAGGTCGGCAGCCTCCTGCACTGCAACGGGAAGGACGCTGACACCGCGATCCGGCGCGCGCTGGACACCCGCCTTGGCATTCCGGTGCTGATGGCCGACGACGGGATCCATGGCCATTCCTTCTGGGCGGGCGCCACGATCTTCCCCACGCAGCTCGCCATGGCCTGCAGCTGGGATACGGGGCTCCTGGAGCAGGTCGCGCGGGTGACCGCCGCCGAGATGCGGGCCACGGGCCTCAAGTGGAC
This sequence comes from Sorangium sp. So ce295, assembly GCF_051527405.1. Lineage (NCBI taxonomy): Bacteria > Pseudomonadati > Myxococcota > Polyangiales > Polyangiaceae > Sorangium > Sorangium sp. So ce295. The sequence continues at coordinate 3,797,336 of NZ_CP150324.1, forward strand.
GTTCTCTCCCGTCCTGTGCCTCACACGCGATCTCCGCTGGGGCAGGGTGGGGGAGACCTTCGGCGAGGATCCCTATCTGATCGGCGAGCTCGCCTGCGCGATGATCAAGGGCTATCAGGGCAAGGGCCTGGACGATCCGGACGCGGTGCTGGCGACCGCCAAGCACTACGCGGGGTACTCGGAGACGCTGGGCGGCCGTGACGCCTCGGAGGCGAACATCTCGCGACGCTACCTGCGCTCGTATTTCCTGCCGCCCTTCGAGCGGGCCGCGAGGAGCGGCTGCATGGCCTTCATGACTGGATATCAGTCCATGGACGGGATCCCGGCCACCGCAAACCGCTGGCTCCTGACGGAGGTCCTCAAGGAGGAGTGGGGGTTCGAGGGGATCGTCGTGACCGACTGGAACAACGTGGGCAATCTCGTGCTCGATCAGAAGGTCTGCAAGGACATGGCCGAGGCGGCCGCGGTGGCGGTCCGGAGCGGAAACGACCTGATGATGGCGACACCGCAGTTCTACGAGGGCGCTCAGGAGGCGGTGCGCCGCGGGCTCCTCGCCGAGGCCGAGATCGACGCGGTCGTGCGGCGCGTCCTGTCGCTCAAGTTCTCCCTGGGGCTCTTCGAGGACCCGGGGTACAGCAGCGAGCAGCGCATCCAGGAGATCATCGGGTGTGCGGCCCACCGGGATCTGAACCTGGAGGTCGCGCGGGCGTCTCTCGTGCTGCTCAAGAACGACGGCCTCCTGCCGCTCGCGGAGGCCGCGGCGTCGAGGCCCTTGCGGCGGATCGCGGTGATCGGCCCCAACGCGGACGACACGATCGCCCAGCTGGGCGACTGGTCGCTCGGCTCGGGCCAGATGAGCGGCGGCAACGGGCCGCAGCACCCCCGCTCGAGCATCGTCACGATCGTGGATGGGATACGGGAGCTCGCGCCCCCGGGGTGTGAGGTGGTCTATGCCGCGGGCTGCTCGGTTCTCAGCGAGGACGAGTCCGGCATTCCCGCGGCGGTCGAGCTGGCCCGGGGCGCAGACGCGGTGGTGCTTGTCCTGGGGGACAGGATCGAGCTCATCGGCGAGACGAAGAGCACGGCGACCCTCGAGCTCATGGGCGGACAGAGGGCCCTCTCGGACGCGATCGCCAGGACCTATGTGCCCACGGTCGTTGTCCTCGTCAACAGCAAGCCGCTGGTCCTGCCGCGCTCGGCGCTCGGCGCGGCGGCGATCCTCGAGGCGTTCAACCCGGGGATGATGGGCGGGCGGGCCGTGGCCGAGGCCGTGTTCGGAACGATCAACCCCTCTGGCAAGCTGACGATCTCGTTCCCCTACCACGTGGGCCAGCAGCCGATATTCTACAACCAGGCCCGCGGTCAGCACGGGAATCGCTACGCCGACCTCACGCAGGAGCCGGCGTTCGCCTTCGGCTTCGGCCTGAGCTACACGCGCTTCACCTACGGCGATCTGAAGGTCCTGACGCCGAGCGTGGAGCGAGGCGGCACGGCGTCGTTCGAGGTGACGATCACCAACGCAGGCGGGCGCGATGGCGTGGAGATCGCCCAGCTGTACATCGAAGATCTGGTGACGTCGTCCACGTGGGCGCAGAAGGAGCTGAAGGCCTTCCGCCGCGTGAGCCTGGCCGCGGGGGAGGCGCGCAAGGTGCGCTTCGACCTGCCCGTGGCGGAGCTGTCCCTGGTCGACGCGGAGGGGCGCCGCGTGGTGGAGCCGGGGGATTTCCGTGTCCATATCGGCTCGTCGTCCCGGCCGCAGGACCTGCTCGGCGCCGGCTTCGCCGTGGCGTGACGCGACGGCAGAGACACGGGAGAAGAGGACCGCCAGGGCGCGAGGAGCTCCAGGGATCTCGCGCCGGGTCGACCAGGTTCGTCTCTCAACATCGCTTCTGAGGCTCACTGCTGCTCACCCCGCGCGGGTCGAAGCGCGGAGCAGCCCAGCGTCGCCGAGGGGGGCGCATCCGCCGGCGCTCTCGGCTAGTGTGCCGGGCCGTTCATGCAGCCCATCTCCCTGTCCCCCCTGGCCGCGTCGGCGTTGCTCTGGCGAACGGCGAACGGACCCTGTGTGACCGTCGCCGTGAAGGCGACCTTCCAGCTCTCGCCCGACGGCGTCGCCGCGCTGGCCGCGCCGCTGCCGCTCTTCGACGACGTCTTCCACGAGCAGAACGCGGGCCGGAGCCTCTATGTCGCCTCGGATGCCGTGCCCCACAAGCCCCGCGCCGACGTCCTGCTCAGCGGCAGCGCGTACGCCCCGCCCGGCCAGCGCGTGAGCCACCGGTGGGTGCGCCTCGCCGTCTTCGAAGCGCACGCGCACGGGCACGCGCCCGTGATCGACAAGCGGCTCCAGGTCGTGGGCGAGCGGCAGCGCGATCCCGCGACCGGCCAGGCGACGGCGTCGGCCCCATTCTCCAGGCTGCCCGTGCGCTACGAGCTCGCCTTCGGCGGCGCGCGCTGCCCCGAGAACCCTGTCGGAAGGGGGGCCGACCCCGCCGACCTCCGGCTGCCAAGCATCGTCAACCCCGCTGCGCCCGACGCCCCCGACGGCTTCGGGCCCATCTCGAGCGCGTGGCAGCAGCGGCGGCGGGCGCTCGGCGCGTGGGATCCGGCGAAGCTCCTGCTGCCCGTCCCGGAGCTCCCGATCGCCATGGACTGGGGCTACTTCAACGCGGCCCCGCGCGACCAGCAGATACGCTACCTGCGCGGGGACGAGTGGATCCTGCTCGAAGGACTCCACCCCACGGCCGCCCAGGTGCGCTCTCGCCTGCCCGGCGTGACGGCGCGCGTGCTCCTCCGCGCGCCGCGGCTCGCCGACCCCGCCGGCGTCGAGCTCACCGTGCGCTGCGACACGCTCTGGATCGACGCCGACGCGCTCCGGTGCACGCTGACCTGGCGCGCGTCCCTGGCCGTCGCCGAGCGCGCCCTGGAGGCCGTCGAGCGCGGCAGGATCCTGGTGACGCTGGCGCCCCTCGACGAGCGCGCGGCGTGGCCTGCGCCCGAGCCCGCCGCCGCGGCCGCGCCGCCGGTCGGCGCGACGACGGCGCCGCTGCCGGAGGGCGTGAGGCCGCCCGCGGCCGCGCGGCTGTCGCTCCCGATTCCCGAGCCGGATCCGTCGGTCGCCCGCGGCATGAGCGCCGAGGAGTGGGCCGCGCGCGGCGCGGGCGCGGAGGCGGCGCGCCCGTCGCTCGACCTGACGCAGACGCGCCCCCTCGACCCCGCTGCCTTCGCCGAGGCCCTCCGCGCGTTCGACCCGGCGCCGCCCGGCGCCGTCGCCGGGGAGGCCTCACCGGCGGGTCCCGGCGCCGGGGAGGCGGCCGGAGGCGCGGGCGCGCCGGCGCCGCCGGTGTCCGTGCAGCTGCCGGTGTCCGTGCAGCCGCCGGTGTCCGTGCAGCCGCCGGTGCTCGTGGACACGCGCGAGTTCAATCTCCAGGACGTGCTGCGCGGCGCGCGCCAGCAGGACGCGCCGTTCCCGATCGCGCCGCCCCGGCCCGCGGAGCAGGCCGAGCCCGCGCGGGCCCCCGCCGAGGTCTCGCTGGAGGCCCTCCGGCAGGCCTTCCCCGCCATGGCCGCGCACATCGCGGCGCACGCCGGCGCGCCGCTGCCCACGGCCACGCTGCCGCTGCCCGAGCCGGAGCCGTCGAAGCCGACCAGCGAAGATCTCGCCGGCTCGCCCGACCTGCCGCCGCCCGCGAGGACCACCGAGCACGTCCCGATCCTGAACATCACCCCGTTCGCCGCCTTCACCATCCCCTGGCAGGCCCGGCCGCCGAGGGACTCGCTCACCGTCGTGGTCAAGGGCACCTTCGACCTCGTGCCCGGGGCGCCGGCGGCGATCGCGGCCGATCAGGAGCTCCCCGGCGGCGACGTCCACGTCGACGACGACCCCGCGAAGAGCCTCCGCTACCCGTCCGATTTCGCGATCTTCAAGCCGAGAGCCGACGTCCTGCTGGTCGGGCACGCGCACCGCGCCAGCGACGGCGACGCCACGGCGCTCGTCCGGCTGCGCCTGGGCGACGCGCTCGACCGCTCCGTCGCGGCCGTCGGCCCGCGTCGCTGGGACGCGCTCGGCGCGCCCACCGCGCCCGGGCCGTGGGACCGCATCCCGCTCCGCTTCGAGAGCGCCTTCGGCGGCGCCGGGTTCGGCCCGAACCCCGTCGGGACCGGGTACGGCGCGCAAGCAGGCGGCGCGCTCCCGTCGCTCGAGCTGCCGGATCGGGTGATCCGCTCGGCGGGCGACAGGCCCTCTCCGGCGTGCTTCGCGCCGATCGCGGCGACGTGGAGCGATCGCCTCGAGAAGATCGGGTCCTACGGCGAGCGCTGGAGGAAGACGCGCTGGCCGTTCTTCCCCGACGACTTCGACTGGACCTTCTTCAACGCCGCGCCCGCGGAGCAGCAGATCGCCTATCCCCGGGGGGACGAGCCGTTCGAGCTCTGGTCCGTGCGCCCGGAGGGCGAGATCGTCCGGGGGCGGCTGCCCGAGCTGCGGGTCCGCGTGTTCAAGCAGGCGACGGAGAAGGCCGGCGGCGGGTTCTCCGAGGTCCCGATGCGGCTCGACACCGTGTGGTTCGACGCCGACGCGCTCCGTCTCGTGCTGGTCTGGCGGGGCCTGCTCGACGTGGCCGACGAGGACGCTTCCGAGATCGCGTCGCTGTTCGTCCTGAGCGAGCCGATGGCGCAGGGCGGGGCGAAGAGCGAGCCGACGGCGAGGCGCGACGCGCGGGCGCGCTTCTTCGCGGAGCTCGCGGCGCGCGAGGCGGCCGAGGCGCCGGCGGCAGGCGAGGAGGGGGCGGCGAACGACGCCACGGCCGAGGAGGGTGAATCGGCCCTCGAGGCGCGCATCGCCGAGGCGCTCGCCCAGGCGCGCGCGCGGCGGCGCACGGCGGCCGGGAGCGGCGCGGCGGCGGTGGGGGCTGCCGCGGCGGAGGCTGCCGCAGCGCCGGCGCAGGCGGAGGAAGGCGACGTGCCCCCGCGAGAAGACGCTGCTCCCAGCGATCCCGTGGCGGCGCCGCCGACCGCCGGCCGCGACGCCATCATCGAGCTTCTTCGCCTCGGCGAGCCGCTCGCCGGCATGGACCTGACCGGCATCGACCTCTCCGGCGCAGACCTCGCCGGGGCCGACCTGGGCGGCGTCATCCTGAAGCGGGCGAACCTCCGGGGCGCCCGCATGGACGGCGCGCGGCTCGTCGAGGCCGTGCTCGCGGAGGCCGACGCCGAGGGCGCGCGCTTCGAGGGAGCCGACCTCACCCGGGCCGACCTCACCGGCGCGAGCCTCAAGGCCGCGCGCTTCGCCGGCGCCGTCCTGGAGCTCGCGGCCGCGGCCGAGGCGCGCTGCGAGGGCGCCGTCTTCGAGGGGGCCCGGGCGCCCGGCGCCAGCTTCGCGGGGGCCACGCTCACGAGGGCCTGCTTCGATCGCGCGGACCTCACCGGCGTCGAGATGATGCAGGCCGCCCTCGACGAGGCGAGCTTCTGCGACGCGACGCTCGATGATGTGAAGAGCTATGGTGCTACCGGGGCGCGCGTCACCCTGGACGGGGCCTCGCTCGCCGACCTCCGTGCCGACGACGTGGTCCTCCGGAACGGGTCGTTCCGTCGCGTGCGGGGCCCGGGCTCCGTGTGGGAGGGCGCCGACCTCACCGAGGGGGTCTTCGCGGGCGCGGCGCTCCCGGAGGCGAGCTTCACCCGGGCGACGCTCGACCGGGCCACCTTCGAGGGCGCCGACCTTGTCGACGCCCGCTTCCGCAAGGCGCGGCTCCGCGGCGCGCGCCTGCGCCAGGCGAACCTGATGCGCGCCGCCTTCGACAGCGCCGATCTCGAGGGGGCCGACCTGCGCGGCGCCAACCTGTATCAGGCGGAGACCTGGAAGGCGCGCACGGCCGAACTCCACATCGCGGAGGCCTTCACGGCAGGGACCAAGCTGGAGGAGCGATGAGCGGCACGGATCACACCGCCACGAAAACCTTCAGCTGCGAGGGCGCGACGTGGGCGCCGGCGGGCATGTTCGCGTTCGAGCCGTTATGGGCCGACATCGCGGTGTGATAGACGATCTTCTTCCCCTTGGCGTAGACCTTCGAGCTCGCGCGCTTGAAGGTCACCTGCCCGCGGTTCACGTTCGAGACCATCCCGCCGAGCGTGCCGGCCTCATCGCCCTTGCTGCTCGGCATCTTCGATGCCTCGGTCACGGTCTCCTTCTTCTGGACGAGCACCTTGGAGACGGTCGACTCGCAGCCGTTCAGCGTCCCGATGTTCGGGAACGGCGTCGGCACGGGGGGCGCCGGCGGCGCTGGCACCTTGCACACGTCCGGCATGGCGAAGCACATGCCTCCGGCCTTCGTCGCTGCGGGCATCTTCATCTCGGGATCCCTCCACTTCCACGCTGGCTCATCCGAGCAGCACGCGCTCGCCGTCGATCGATGTCTCCTTCTTCGAGACCATCGATGTCCGCTCGCTGACGAGCTGATACGCCTCGCGGATGAGCGAGCGCGCGCGCGTCGCCCGGGTCTGGAGCAGCCCATCGACGTCGCGGTAAGCGTCCCTGGCCCGCTCGATCAGCCGCTCGGCCTGGATCTCCATCCGGCCCGCGGTGGCGGCGATCTGCGCGGCGGTCGTGGCGATCCGCTCGGCGAGCACGGTCGCCTCGGTCGCGTGGAGCGACGCCCTCTCCGAGGTGACGTCGACCGCCGCCGTGGACACGCGCACGGCCGCCCGCTCGACCACGAGCGCCGGCTCGCCGCCCTCGCCGACCTCGCTCGCCACGCGCCGACCCGCCCTGTGCCGGACGTCGCGCCGCGCGCGGAGCTCCACGTCCGTGGCCGCCTCCACGACGACCTTCCCCCGCGGCGCCGCGAGCGTCAGGTCCCCCGCGGGGGCGGCGACGCGCGCCGCGCCCGTCGCGGCGTCGTACGTCACGGCGACAGCGCCCGACGCGTCCCGGATCGCGATCGTGCTCCCCTCGGCCGACGCCGTGGCCCCCTCGGCCGTGTGGATCACCGGCCCTCGGGCGGCGAGGAGGATGCCTACGATGTAAAAATCTGATGTGGTTGCGTGTTTCGAGACGAGCACCCGGTCGCCGGGGGTGGCCTGGTAGCCGGGCACGGCGAGCCGCGCGCGCGCCGTGGCGCCCTCGACGCCGGGGGCGCCGGGCCGGACGAGGCGCACGACGGCGCGCGCGGCGTCTTCCAGGTCGACGAGGGTGGCCTCGAGCACGCCGCCCGGGGAGGGCTCGTGTTCCAGGGCGACAGCGTCGTTCGCGTTCATCGGGTCTCCGTCCGGAAGTCTTCCGCGCGCGCGCGGTCAGGGTCGGTGCTCTTCATGTCGCGGGTGCGCGCCCCGAGCAGCTCGGCGTCCTCGAGCGTGGCGCGGTGCAGGTCGGCGCCCTCGAGGTTGGCGTTCACGAGGTGAGCGCGCTCGAGGCGCGCGTGCGAGAGATCGGCCAGCGAGAGATCGGCGTTCGCCATCACCGCGTCGCGCAGGTCCGCGCCCGGGAGCCTCGCCGCGCCGAGGCTGGCCTCGCGCAGGTGGGCGCGGCGCAGCACGGCGTCGTTGAGCGCGGCGTCGGAGAGGTCGGCGCGGGAGAGATCGGCGCCGTCGAGGATCGCCCTCCTGAGGTTCGCGGAGGGGGCCTGTAGGCCCGCGAGCTTCGCGCCCTTCAGATCGGCGCCTTCGAGGTTGACCTGAGAGGCCTCCACCGAGGTGAGGTTGGCGCCGCGGAGGTTCGCGCCCGACAGCGTGGCATTCGTCAGGACGCAGCCGCGGAGATCGGCGCCCTCGCCGTTCGCGTCGCAGAGGAGCGATTGTTCGAGCACCGCGCCGGCGAGCTGCATGGTGCGGAGATCGGCGCCGGAGAGGTCGGCCGCGAAGAGCCGTGTCCGGCGGAGGTCGGCTCCGGTGATCGAGGCGGTGGACAGGGCGGCTTCCGAGAGATCGGCGTCGGAGAGATCGGCCCCGGTGAGGTCGACGTCGGCGAGCTGCGCCCCGCGGAAGGTGGCGCCGCCGAGCTTCGCGCCGGCGAGGCAGGCGCCGGAGAGGTCGGCGTCCGAGAGGTCGGCGCCCGCGAGGTCGGCGCCGCGCAGGTCGGCCTCGGCGAGATCGGCGCCGGAGAGGTGCACGCCGGCCCACGAGAGGCCGCGGAGAGCCGCCTTGCCGAGGGACACGCCGGCGAGGTCGAGGCCGCGCAGGTCGACGCCCGCGAGGCGGACGCCCTCGAGCGAGCAGCCCTCGAGCTTCGCGCCGGCGAGAGACGCCTCGTCGAGGGTGGCGCCGGCGAGGTTGGCGTTGCGGAGATCGGCGCCGTCGAGGGAGGCGCCGGTGAGGTCCGCCCCGGCGAGCGAGGCGCCGCGGGCCCGCCAGCGCTGGAGCTGGGCGCCCCGGAGCGAGGAGCCGTCGAGGACGAGCCCGTCGCAGCTCGCGCCGGAGAGGTCGGCCCGGGCGAGGTCGCACTGGACGAGGCGCGCGCCCTCGAGGGCGGTGCGGCGGAGATCGATCGCGGTGAGCCGGGAGGCGTGGAGCTCGGCGCCCGCGAGGGACGCCGGGGGGTCCGAGGCGGAGAAGTCGAGTCCGGCGGCGGCGGCGCGCAGGAGATCGGCGCCGCCGAGGAGGAGGCCTGTCGTGACGGCGGCGTGGAGATTGACGTCGCGGAGCGAGCTGCCCGTGAGGTCGGCGGAGGAGAGGTCGGCGCCGTCGACGGCGGCGCGGTCGAGGCGGGCGCCCTGGGCGTCGCAGGCCTGGAGGCGCGCGCCAGAGAGGACCGCGTCGAGGAGCTCGGCCTTGTGGAGGCGCGCGGCGCGGAGATCGGCTCTCTCGAGGAGCGCGCCGGAGAGCTTGGCGCCGGTGAGGTCGACCTGATGGAGCGAGGCGTTGGAGAGGACGGCATCGCGGAGATCGGCGCCTGCGAGGCGGCACGCCTCGCCGGGAGGGCCGCCGAGGAGGGCGCCGGTGAGGTCGGCGTCGGTGAGGTCGGCGCCCTCGAGGTTCACGTTGCGGAAGATGGCGCCGGAGAGCGTGGCGCCGGCGAGGTTCGCGCCGCGCAGGTCGACGTCCTGCCAGAGGGCCTGCGAGAGATCGGCGCCGCGGAGATCGATGCCGGCGGCGACGGCGCCCGAGACGCGGCTGCCGGCGAGCTCGCCGCGCTGGCTCTTCTGCAAGAGCTCGGCAGGCGTCGGAGGTGAGCTGTGGTTGCGCTCCGCGGGCATGGTTCGGGCGAGGCTAGGCCATCGCGCGGGGGGTGTCACCGAGGTAGCGTGCGCGCTGGCACGGGTTCGTCGGAGTTGTCCGGGAGGGGCCGTGGCAGGGGAGCGGGGGAGAGGAGCGGAGAGGCATGATCAGCGTCGCGGTGAGGATCGCGACGGAGCGCGGCACCTGCAGGATGCCGATGCCGGTCAACACGCTGGCTCGCGAGGTGGGCTGCCCGAGCTGCGGGAGGTCGGCGCAGGTGAGCGGCGATATCTGGCAGGCGCTGCTGCGCGATCCGGTCTACGACGGGCCGAGGATGCTCCGGAACGAGGGGCGGCGGAGCCGGGCGGGCGGGCTGTCGGTCGCGTATACGCGGCTTGGCCCGTGCTGCCAGGGGTGCGGGAAGGAGATCCCCGTCGCGAGCATCGTGGAGGTGCGAGGGTCAACCGGAACGCGCGCGGCACGAACGTGAGCGTGTACGCCATGTGCAGCGTCTCGGTGTGGAGCGCGTCCCGAACCACGGAGATGACGCCGAAGAGACGTCGCTCCTCGCGGTCGCCCCTCAGGAACACGAGCGCGGCGGGCTCGGCGAGGAGCGCCTCCTCGTCGAGCCCCTCGGGGCTCTTGCGCACGACGTGGAGCTGGAACTCGAACGGCTGCGAGATGACCGCGCGCCCGGTGAGGTCGTGGAGCTCGACCGCGTCGGCCGAGAAAGCACGCGATTCCAGGCGAGCAGAGAGGATGTCCTTCATGAGCGTCTCTCGCGTGAAGAGACGCTACCATCGCCCGTCGGCAAGCTCTCTTTCCAGCTGTTCGTAGAGCGGAGCACCGCCGCGTCGCCGCGCGACACAGCTCGCGGCAGGCCATCTGCCCCTCCAGCGGCACCTCGCGCGCCTGCCTTCGCGACGGCATCCGGAGCTTGCTCAAGGCGTTCTCCTCGATCTGCCGGACCCGCTCGGCTCGTCGTCCCGATCATAGGACCTGCTCTGCGCCGGGTTCGCCGTGGCGTAGGGCCTGTCGGCGGCGACCGCCGATGCCTCCGGTTTGAATTTCAATCCTGGCTGGATGATAACTTACTCCTTCGTTCGGAATTCCAATTTTCTCCGGGTCGTGTATCACCGTCGATGGGGCAACGAGCGCCGGGTGAGGCCTCTCGGCGCCCGAGGAGGGAAGGACCGATGACGGCGAAGCGGGTGGCGCTGGTGACGGGCGCGAGCACGGGGATCGGCCGGAGCGTGGCGGAGACGCTCGCGAGGAACGGGTATGTGGCCTTCGCGGGCATGCGCGATCCCAACGGCAGGAACCGAGCGGCGCGCGACGAGGTGGCCGGCCTGGCGACCGCGGGGATCCCCATCGAGGCGGTCGCGCTCGACGTGACGGACGACGCCTCCGTGGCCGCGGCGGTGGCGACGGTGGTGGAGAAGGCGGGGAAGATCGATGTGCTCCTGAACAACGCGGGCGGCTGCCTGATGGGGCTGACCGAGTGCGGCAGCGTCGATCTGCTGCAACGGCTCCTCGATACCCACGTCCTCGGGACGCAGCGCGTCTGTCGCGCCGTGCTGCCGCACATGCGCCGGCGAAAGACCGGGGTGCTCGCCTTCACGTCCAGCTTCGGCGGGCGCATCGTCGTACCGACCACGACGCTCTACTGCGCGGCCAAGGCCGGGATGGAGATGATCGCCGAGGGCTACAAGCGCGAGCTCGCGTCGTTCGGGATCGACGTCGTGATCCTGGAGCCGGGAATGGTCCAGACGAAGATCTTCGACAACATGTGGCTGGACGACGACACGGCGCGCGCCGCCGAGTACGGGGCGCTCGGGGGCGTGGGGCGCGCCACGCTCGAGATGGCCAGGACGATGAAGGGGCCATCCCCGGAAGAGGTCGCGGGCGTGCTGCTGAGGCTGCTGGAGACGCCGCACGGGCAGCGGCCGCTGCGCACGACGTTCGGCGCGGACGCGGCGCTGGCCGACCCGGTGAACGTCGCCGCGGACGAGGCGGCGCGGGCGCTGCACGCCCTGTTGGGCATGTCGTAAGACGACATCCAGCCGTTCGCGCTGGCGCTCCTCCTGCGCGCCGTGCTTTCCGCGTGGCGCGCCTCTCTGGGCGCGCCTCTCTGGATGAGGGATGCTCGACGACTACCTGCGGGCGATCATCCGCCGCGGATACCGGGCCATCCCAGCCCGTCAAGAGCCCTCCATGTTGAACCTCCTTCTACGACTTTCTCCGCTGCGCCCCGCCGTCCGCCTCGAGACCGTCGAGCGGCGCGACCTCACCGAGCCGCGCCTGCGCGAGCTCCACGCCCTCTCGAACGCGCTCATGGCCGAGGACTTCGGGCACTTCTGCGTCCACGCGAGGACCAACGATGTCGTGCACGTCTTCCGCCGCGCCGACACCGGGGCGATCGTCGGCTTCCAGTTCTGGAAGACCGCGCCGCTCGCCTTGCCCCGCAGCCGGGCCATCGTCGGCGGGAAGCTCAGGATCTCGCCGGACTTCCGGACCCGCGGGCTGCACCTCGTCTCCGGCCTCCTGTTCTTGACCGAGACGAAGCGCCGCGCCCCGCGGACCCGCCTCTACCGGCTCTCGATCGCCAGCCTCTTCGGGTTCGTCTCCATCACCGAGGCGCTCGCGCACTACGAGCTCTTCGATCCGAAGCGCCGGGGCGCCGCGGAGGACGAGGCCGTGCGCGAGGCGTTCCTGAAGCTCGCCAGGGAGAGCAACTACCATGTCGACGACGAGACCGGGCTCTTCCGCGTCAACATCTTCATGACCGAGGAGACGGTGAGCCGGTATCCGCCGCGCTACTTCGAGCGCCCTGCCGCGCGGCGCTACGCCGCGGTCAACCCCGGCTTCCGCACGAACGGGTGCTACGCCGGCTTCTGGTTCCGCTTCACCAGCGAGAACCTCCTCGCCATGACCCGCGCCGTCATGCGGAGGCTCTTCCGCCGGGACGCCAAGCGTTGAGCAACGGGGGGCCTTCGGCGAACGATCTCGTGGGCGCCTTCGAGCGCCGGGATGACGTCAGCCGGGCGGCGACCTCGGTGCTCGAGCGCGATCAGCGGTCGAGCTTGGAGCGCATGCCCCCGCCGAAGCTGACCGTCCACGCCTCCTCGGAGCGGTATGGGTTCCAGAACACCCGCACCGGCTGGTGGAATGGGTAGCCCTCGTCCAGCACGAAGGTCGGCGTCTCGTCGTTGAGGTTTTCGGTGAGCCAGAGCCCGTCCCGCTGCGTCGTCATGTACATACGGTCCGGGTTTCTCGGGTCGATGGCGCACGACTCGACGCGGTATCGGTCGCTGATGCGCTGCCATGTCGCGCCGCGATCCCTGGTCCGGTACAGCCCCCCGTAGAAGCGCTCATCATGGCTGAAGACCGCGGTGTACCAGGTGCTCTGGGTCGTGTCGTTCGGATCGATGACGATGTCCTTGGTCCAGTAGTGCATCTCGGGCGAGGAACGGTCCTCCCACGCCGAGGCTCCAGGCTGGAGGAGGAACACGCCGGACCGATCGGTGAACGTCCGGGTATTGCCGGGCTGATGACCAGAGTAGGTGGCCACGATGCTTCCGTCCCTCAGCACATGGACGTTGTAGGGGTGACCCTGCGTGCGCGGCGGGGCGGGGAGCGCGGCGGGCGCCGCCTTCGGCGCGCTCAGATCGAGGTGATGGATCCCCCCCGTCAGGCTGTTGACCGCGCTCGCGTAGAGCTGGTCCGGATCGCTCGGATCGAGCGCCAGCCAGACGACGGGACGGCCGAGATCGGCGAAGAGCGACCATGTGGCGCCCTTGTCGGTGGACACCATGATCCCCCCTCTGGCCGGGCGGCTCGGCGTGCCGTCGAGGCGCGCGTCGCGCAGGTAGGGGCTCTGGTAGATGTCATGAACGCTCCCGGTCGCGGCGTAGAGCGCCCCCGTGTACGGATGCCGGACCACGTGATAGGTGGTGTTCAGGGACAGGCCGTTCGCGCCGTCGCGAGACCAGGACTCGCCGCCATCCTCGCTGAAGGCGCTGCGGATGTCCGTGAGCGACGCGAACATCGTGTCCTCGTCGTAGAACGTCAGCCACCAGCCCGACGTCTGCTCGACGCCGCTCGTGCGGTAGACGCCGGATTGAGGCGTGTCTGCTCCCCTCGGGTTCTCATCCGCTGGTTTCACGTAGGCCTGCTGAAAGGTCCTGCCCCCATCCTCGCTGACGTGGACGAAGCCGAGATCCGTGAGGGCCACGCGGTCGGGGTTCGTGGGCGACACCGAGAGGCCGAGCGCGTACTCGCCGAACTCCCAGTCCATGTCTCCTTCGAACCCGCTCCATCCGGTGTCGATGTTGGCGTTGTGCTCGGTGCGGAACGCGTGTTGCCAGGTCTCTCCGCCGTTCACCGTGCGGAGGACGATGGGGGAGAGCTTGTCGCGATCGCCGCCGGCGACGTACGCGACCCGGGCGTTGTCGTCGGGCATCGCCACGAAGGCGAGCTTGTCGCTCGGTCCGAGCCCGGACGTCGCGGCTTCCCAGCGCGTCCCGCCGAGCTTCAGCCGGTAGAGGCCGGCGTACGCGTCCACCTCCCCGCCGGTCGTGTTCGCGGTGACGAGGGCGTTGCCTTCGCTGTCCATCGCGGAGAACGTGACCGCGAGGAAGGTCGTGCTTTTGCCGTGCCCGGAGCCGGCGAACGAGACGATCTTCTCGCCCGCCGGTATGCCGCCGATCGACGTGTCGACGGCGAAGGTGCCTCCGTTGTCGTGCGAGACGAGCAGTCCGTCGCTCGTACCAACATAGATGTCGCGCCCATCCCAGTAAACGCCGCCGACCAGGAGGCCGCCCGGCCAGGTCGTCGCGTGAACCGAGCGGAAGGTGCGGCCGCCGTCGCGCGAGAAGTAGAGCTCCGTGGAATCCGAGAAGAGCAGCCGCCGTGTGCCCCGCCGGTCGACGAACAGGTAGTGGCCGTCTCCAGGCCGCCCGGGCGTCGTGATCTCGGCGTCCCAGGTGGCCCCCCCGTCGGTGCTCTTGGCCAGCGTGGCCACGTCCTGGATGCCGTTCGTGGACAGCCTGTAGCTCACCCCATAGAGGACGTCAGGATCGGCGGTGAAGCGAAATTGTGAGAGGACGCCGCCCTGGAGCTTGTGAAAATGCAGGGTCGTCCAGCTCCTGCCGAAATCCCTCGTGCGATAGACGCCCTTCATGTCGCTGGCCATGAAGATTTCGCGGCCGTCGTGCGGGTTGATGGACGGCGAATAGAGCGCGCCCCCGCCGCCCACACCCCGTGATTGCCAACGGCGGCGCGCGCTCCAGGACCCGTGCTTCTCCACATGCGCGTGCGCCCTGCTCGTGCCCGCGGCGAGGCGGTCATTCGACGCCCTCGTCGCCTCGCCGGTCGCGGCCTCCTCCGCGCAGCCTCCCGCGAGCAGCGCAATACCAAGGGCCAGCGATCCCGCCGTGGCCCTGAAGTTGATCGTGAACCCAGCGTGATTCGTCATGTATGCTCCCTCACGCTTGGAATATCAGACGCTCAAGCGCCTGTGTGCGGCGCTTTGGCGATCGGCTCCTCGTTTGCGTGATCCGGTCACGCGGTAGGACAACCGTCGACCCCACGGCATGTTCGCGTAGGTGAAGGTCGGATGGGATGACGTGGCGTCCTTGTCGCACCGCGAACGGGAGGCGAGGTAGACGTCGGTGTCGTCGCAAGAGTGGTCCGAAGCTTCGTCGACCCGATCTTCGCGCTCATGTACGAGATTGGCCATCCGGTGAGAGAATCCCCGGAGCCTCCTTCGATCCGCCACATCTCGCGCGCAGCCCGGCCACGGCGCCGCGCCACGCTCCGTCTCATGACCGACCTCTCCTCCACCGCCGGCGTCGTGGTTCGCCCTGCGGCGGCGGGCCGCCTGCGCCGGCTCGGCGCCGCCGCGCTGTCGCTGCTGGTCGCCACGGCCGTATGGCTTCCGTGCCTCCACCTCTTCTTCCGGAGCGAGCCGGGCGAGCACCGCGCCTCGGGCGCGCTCTCGCCGCGTGGCCAGGCGCTGCTCGCGCATCAGCTCTCGCTCTGGGAGAAGGACAGCGCCGCGCAGGAGGCGGCGCTCGCGCGGATGCGGGCCGCGAACGCCGAGTGGGACTTCATGGGACGGACCTTCCTCGTCCTCGGCCTGGCCAACGCCGCGCTGCGGGATCCGGGCGCCCAGGCGCGCCACCTCGCCGTCATCGACCGCATCGTCGACGAGACCCTCGCGATCGAGCGCGAGCGGGGGATGCTGCACTTCATGATGCCGTACGCCACGCGGCGGCCGTTCGTGCAGCAGCCTGCGCGCAGCCTCTTCGTGGACGGCGAGATCGCCCTCATGCTGGGCGCGCGCGCCCTGGTGGCGCGCCGCGCCGATCACGAGGCCGAGCTCGACGCGCGCGTCGCCGAGATGCGATCCCGCATGGAACGGAGCCCCGTGCTGTCGGCCGAGAGCTACCCCGACGAGTGCTGGACCTTCTGCAACACGCTCGCCCTCTCCGCGATGCGCATGGCCGACGCGCTGCACGGCGAGCGCCGCGGCCTCGATCTCGGCCGCCGCTGGCTCGCGGGGGCGCGCGCCCGGCTCCTGGACCCGAAGACGGGGCTGCTCGTGTCGAGCTACACCCACGACGGCAGGATCCTGGACGGCCCGGAGGGGTCGTCCCTCTGGCTGGTCGCGCACGGGCTGCTCCTGATCGACCCTGATTTCGCGCGCGATCAGTACGCGCGGGCGCGCCGCGAGCTCGGGGCGGAGCTCCTCGGCTTCGGCTGGGCGCGCGAGTGGCCCCGCTCGTGGGCCGGCCCGGAGGACGTGGACTCGGGCCCGATCGTGCCGCTCGTCGGGGCGAGCGCCGGATCGAGCGGCCTCGCGCTGCTCGGCGCCGCGGCCTTCGGCGACGCGCCGTACCTCGGAGGGCTGCTCACGTCGCTCGACCTCGCCGCGTTCCCGATCCGCGAGGGCGACCGGCTGCGGTACGCCGCGAGCAACCAGGTCGGCGACGCGGCGCTGCTCTACGCGCTGAGCTTCGGCCCGCTCTGGGAGCGGATCGCCGGCGCGGGAGGTGCCCCGTGAGCCGACAGCTGGCCCTCGGCGCCGCGATGCTCATCGCGGCCTTCGTTGCCTGCCACATGCTCGGCCTGCGCGAGCATGTGTCCGTGCTGAGCGGCACGCCACCGCCCGCCGGTGGGGGCGACCCGTTGCTCGGCGTCACCTACGCGCTGGCGTGGTTCGGCGGCGTGATCTTCGCGCCGATCCTCGCGATCGCGGCGGGCGTGTTCGCGGTGGTCGACAGGCTCCGGTCGCGGTGACCCGCGCCCTCTCGGGCGGCTCGCTGCCGCGCTGAGCCGCTGCCCGCGCCGCCTCGGCGGGCTTGCGCAGGGCGCCCTCGAGCGCCAGGCGCTCGCTCCGCGCGCCTCGGTGACGGGCGAGCTGCTCCGCCCGCAGCACGTCGCCAGCAGGCTGCTGCCTGCGAAGCAGACACGCCGCCCGGCGTGCCGGCGCGCGCGGTACCGCCAGGAGCGCCCGGCGGGCGCGGGCAGGGCGACGCGGACGCCGGTGAGCGCCATCTCCTCTGCGAACACGGGGCAAGCGCAGGGTGGAATGAAACGTGCTCAGGCGCGGCTCCCTCGGCGCGAGAAGACACACGACCTCGTGTCTGCCGATGGAAGGAGCTGATCGTGGATCTCGAACTCACCGGCAAGCGGGCCATCGTCACCGGCGGCAGCCGCGGTATCGGCAAGGCGATCGCGCGGGAGCTGGCGCGGGAAGGCGCCGACGTCGTGATCGCCGCGCGCGGCAAGGACAAGCTGGAGGCGACCGCCGCGGAGCTCTCGGCGGAGACGGGCCGCCGCGTCGTCCCGCTGGTTGTCGATACCGGCAACGAGACCTCGGTCGACGCGCTCGTCGAGCGCGCGGTCGCCGCGCTGGGCGGCGTGGATATCCTCGTCAACAACGCGGCCGTGCCAGGCGGGATCTCGACCGCGACGCGCCTCGACCAGATCGTCGACGCGCAGGTGATCGAGGACATCAACATCAAGGTCGTGGGCTACCTGCGGACCGCGCGCGCCGTCGCGCCGCACCTCATCGCGAACGGCTGGGGCCGCATCATCAACATCGGCGGGCTGGCCGTGCGCAAGGCCGGCCGCCCGGTCGCCACCCTGCGCAACGTCGGCGTGGCGGCGATCACGAAGAACCTCGCGGACGAGCTGGGCCCGAAGGGGATCAACGTCACGGTCGTGCACCCCGGCGCGACCCGCACCGAGCGCACCCGGCCCGAGCCCGAGAAGGACCTCGCCGCGTCGGTGAGCATCGGCCGGATCGTCGACTCCCGCGAGGTCGCGTGGGTCGTGGCGTTCCTCGCCTCGCCGAGGAGCGTCGCGATCAACGGCGATGCCGTCGTCGCCGGCGGCGGCAGCGTCGGGCCGATCTATTATTGAGGCCTGAACCGACGGGCCCGCGCCGCGCTCGGGAGCTGAAGACGAGGGCGCCAGCTCGAGGCCTCACGCCAACCTAGCCAAAGCACCACGGAAAATCATGAGCATCCCGACGACCCGACTCGGCCGTACCGGCCTCACCGTTTCTCGCCTGTGCCTGGGCACGATGACGTTCGGCTTCCAGACGGACGAGGAGACCTCCCGCGCCATCCTCGACAAGGCCGCTGCGGCCGGCGTCAACTTCCTCGACACGGCCGACGTGTATCCGCTCGGCGGCGGTTTGCCGACGGCCGGGCGCACCGAGGAGATCGTCGGCCGCTGGCTCAAGGGCAAGAGAGACCGCTTCATCCTCGCCACCAAGTGCGTCGGCCGGGTCGGCCCGAACCCGTGGGATCAGGGCGCCTCCCGCAAGCACATCCTGGACGCGATCGACGCGTCCCTTCGCCGGCTCGGCACCGATTACGTGGATCTCTATCAGCTCCACTCCGACGATCGCGACACCCCGATCGACGAGACGCTGGAGGCGCTCGACATCGTCGTTCGCTCGGGCAAGGCGCGGTACATCGGCGTCTCCAACTACCTGGCATATCGCCTGGCGCGCGCGCTCGGCCGCGCCGACGTGCGCGGGCTCGCGCGGTTCGTGTCCGTGCAGCCGCGTTATGCGCTGTTGTTCCGGGAGATCGAGCGCGAGCTGCTCCCGCTCGCGCAGGAGGAGGGCCTCGGCGTCATCCCGTACAACCCGCTCGCCGGCGGGCTCCTCACGGGCAAGCACCGCCGCGGCGAGCCCACGCCGGGCACCCGCTTCACGCTCGGCGCGGCGGCGTCCAACTACCAGCAGCGCTACTGGAACGAGCGCGCGTTCGCGACCGTCGAGAAGCTGCAGGGCATCGTCGCCGAAGCAGGGCTATCGCTGACGAGCGTCGCGGTCGCGTGGGTGCTCGCCAACCCGGCGATCACGTCGGCGATCATCGGCGCCAGCCGGCCGGAGCAGCTGGACGCGACGATCGCCGCGGCCGAGCTGGCGCTCGATCCAGCCCTCAAGGCCCGGCTCGATGAGGCGACCGCGGAGTACCGCCGCGGGGACTCGCCGCGCTGAGCGGGGGCTGGCGGGCTCCCGCCAGGAGGCCCGAGGTCGTCCCGATGCCCCCGGTCGGGGTGCGCGGCGCGCCAGAACCCCTCTGGATGGCATAGAGGTTCACGTCGCGGAAGACGGCGCCGGAGAGGTTCGCGCCGCGGAGATCGATGTCGCGCCGGAGGGCCTGCGAGAGATCGGCGCCGCGGAGATCGATGCCGGGCGCGGCCGCGTCCGCGATGTGGCTGCCGGCGAGCTCGCCGCGCTGGCTCTTTTGCCGGAGCTCGGCTGCGGTCGCGGCGCAGCCGTCGTTGCGCTCGGCGGACATGGTCGCGGCGAGGCTAGGCCATCGCGCGGCCTGTGTCGCTGAGGTAGCGTGCGGGCTGGGCGTGAGCTCGCCGGGGGTGCCGGGGGCGCTGGCTGGGAGCGGGGGAGGGGAGCGGAGAGGGATGATCAGCGTCGCGGTGAAGATCGAGACGGCGTGCGGGACGTGCAGGATGCCGATGCCGGTCAACACGCTGGCTCGCGAGGTGGGCTGCCCGAGCTGCGGGAGGCCGGCGGCGCTCGGTGTCGATCTCTGGCAAGCGTTGCTCCGTGATCCGCTCTACAACGGCCCAAGATTGCTCCCGAACGAGGTGCGTCGCAGCGCGGCTGGCAAGCTGTCGGCCGCCTACATCCGGCGCGCGCCCGCGTGCCAGGGATGCGAGAAGGCGATCCCCGTATCGAGCATCCAGGCGGTGGTGGATCAAGCGATGCTCCGTTGCGATCGCTGTGCGGTGCAGACCTGGGTCCGGCAGGTGCCGCCGGAGCTGGCCGGAGCGCTCCCTGACATCACGCACCTGGTCGGCGAGGAGCCGGACCGGCTCGCAGGAGCCCCTGCGCCCCAGGGGGAGCCGGCGACGTTTCCGTGCCCGCAGTGCGGCTCGCCGGTCGCCTTCGACGGGGTGAGCCGAGCGTGTGTGTGCCGCTTCTGCAGCGCGAGCGTCCACGTCCCGGATGAGTTCGTGTACCGGGGACGAAGGCGGGTGGTGGCGCACTGGTATCTCTGCTTCGCGCCGTCCGTCGTCGTGCGCACCCCCGCCGCGCAGGCCGTCGCCGCGGGGCTGTTCGACTGGGAAGGGCTGCCGGAGGCGGCCGTCGACGCGGAGGGGAACCTCTACTGCGCAGCCACGCAGTCGCGCTGGTTCCTCGATCAAGCCGGCAGAACGCAACACAAGATCGACAGGGTCCTGTGGTCCATGGACCCCTCGCTGGGCATCCGTTGGCTCCAGCGCGATCGATCGGAGGAGGTGCGCTTCCTGGGATGCGCGAAGGACACGCTCCTCGTGATTGACGCCGGAGGGGTGCCGCTCCGGCTCTCGTCGGCGACGGGCGCACCCCTCGACAGCGCAGGCGCCGTGGCGCCGAGCATCGAGCTGAGTCTGGCCGAGCAGGGCTGCCTGACCTGCGATCACGACGGCTCGCTGCTGCTCCACAAGGATGGCAAGCTCCAGCGGATCGGGGCGGACGGAGCGGCGATGCCCGTGTGGACCAACGGCGCCACACGGAGCGACACGGGTGAGGATTCCTACTGGAGCTTGACGTCGCTCGCCGATCATCCGGTGACGCTTTCGTCCATGGCGAGCACGTCTATACATTCCGGTCCGGATGGTTCGCTCTACCTGCTCGACGGGAACCTGCTCGCTCGCTTCGAACGAGGCGGGCGCAAGGTATACTGCGTCGAGATCGGCGGCGGCTCCGCGGATCGGCAGCGTGGTGCGCTAGGCGCCGATCGTGACGGGAATGCTTATGTCATCCGCGGCGATCGACTCGTGCGGGTCGGCGCAACGGGCAACGAGAGCGTGATTCTGCACGTGGAGCGCGACGCCCTGCCGCGCGCGGACATGAGCATCGCGGTATGTCCAGACGGGTCGTTCTGGCTGTTCGGCAAGGAGGGGCTCGCCTGGAAGTTCGACCCGAGGGGCAAGCTCCTCTTCGCCAGCGAGAAGGAGCCCAGGCCGAAGAACCCGACCATGCGCGAGGCCATGGATCAGCAGCTGGAGAACGGCCTCGCGATGATCAATGTGCAGGTGGAGGCCATCCGCGAGGATGCGATGCGAAGCGCCAGGGAGATGGACAGGCTGGAGAACGAGAGGCAGGCGCGCCCGTACAAGTACTCTTGGATCTTCATCATCCTGTTCATCGCCGCGCTCACCGCCGTTCAAGAATGTCGCTTGTAAGCGGCCACGCAGCGCCGCGTCATCCGAGATCGATCCGGCGCGCGGTGACCTTCACCGCGCCTTTCCCTACCGTGACCTTCGTCGAGCCGGCCTGCATCTCGACGGTGCCGCTGGTCACGCTGCACATCGAGCCTCCCTTGATGAGGCGCGCCTGGCTCCCTGTGACCGCGAGACGGCTGTCTTGGTTTCCGACGGTGACCGTGGCGGAGTCCGCGTTCAGGCTCCACTGGCCGCCCTTGACGAGCGCGGTGCTGCCTTCCACCGTGACCTTGCCTGCGCTCTTGATGCTCGTCGCACCTTTGGACTTGATGTTGACGGCGCCGCTCGACTCGGCGACGAGCGGCCCTGTGGCTCTCATCTCGAGCGAGCTACCAGTCTTCATGTCGAGCCTTGTGCCCGACTCTATATGCACGACATTGTCGCTGTCGATTGTGATCGCGTGGCTGCTCTTGAGCATTAAGAGACCGAGCGACATCAGGTCCACGAGCGCATCGGATGTGACCAGGGCTCTGGCCCTGCCTGCGATCTCGACGGCGCCGCCGGACTTCAGTGCCGCGGCCGCCCCGCCTGCAACGATAGCTTGCCCATTGGCTGACATTGTCGCGTTGGCGCCGCCGAGCACATAGGCGCTCGTGAGCCCCGTGATGGCGGATGTCACCATGGAAGAATTCAAGTTGATCGGGGTTCCAGGTGCGGGGACAGGAGATGGGATCCGGCCCGCCGATGCGAAGCCGTTGGCCAGGAGAGCCATGCCTTTCGCGCCCGCGACGCTGGCATGATCCGTGTTTCGTTGGGCGATCTTCGTGGTGGAGCTGATGAGGTCACGCGTGGCATTTAATAGCGCACTTCCCGCCTTTGCCCTCTCGAGCGAATCCCCGGCGGTTCGCCAGGTCACCGCGTCGTCGCTCTCCGCGTTCAGCGTCTTGTACGAGTCGGCCAGGGCCTTCGCGGCCTTCGCGTCTTCCGTCGCCTTTGCGATCCTCTGGACGTCCTCGGGATGGCTGGCATCCCACTCCTGGCGCGTGGTCGGCCGGCTCGCGCCCTTCGCGTCTTCACCCTCGGGGCGCGTCATGAAGTCGATGGTTTGCATCCTGCTAATCACCGAGCGTTCGAGCGCGTCGACGCGCGCCTGCGCTTTCACGGCTTCTTCGTCGAGCCTTGCGTGCTGAAGGCCGTGCCATTTCGTGTTGGCGTCCACGACGCCCTTGGCGACGCCGAGCACGCCGTCCAGCAGCTTCTGCCCCTTCTCCCCCTTGAGCGCCTCCATGACGCTCGCCGCTCCAGCGTGATTGACGATACGAGGAGCGCCTCCTCGTCGAGGCCCTCGGGCGTCTTGCAGACGACGTGGAGCTGGAACTCGAAGGGCTGCGAGACGACCTCGCGCCCGGTGAGCTCGTGGAGCTCGACGGCATCCGCGGAGAAAGCAGGTGATTCCAGGCGGGCAGAGAGGATGTCCTTCATGAGCGTTCCTCGGGTGAAGAGACGCTACCATCGCCCGCAAGTGCGCTGTCGCGCAAGCGGCTCGTCCGGCGGAGGGCCGCCGCGACATCGCCGCGTCCGCCCATCGCGGCGCGACGGCTGCCCGGGTCAGCCGCCGCGCCGTGCCCCTCAACCCCCGAGCGGCGTCTCCAGCGCCTGCCTCCGCGACAGCGTGCGCAGCTTGCTCAGCGCGCTCTCCTCGATCTGCCGGACGCGCTCGCGGCTCACCGAGAACATGCCCCCGATCTCGGCGAGCGTGTGCGGCTGCCCGCCGTCGAGGCCGAACCGGAGCCGCAGCACGTCGCGCTCGCGCGGCGTCAGCGACTCGAGCAGCGCAGAGACCTGCGCGTGCAGGCGGCGGTGGACCAGGAGCTCGTCCGGCGCGGCGCCCTCGCTCGCGAAGAAGTCACCCTGGCGCGCGCCGTCGTCGTCCCCCACCGGAGCGTCGAGGTACACCGGCGGCAGCGCCATCTCCCGCAATGTCTGGAGCTTCTCCATCGACAGCCCGCTCCGCTCGGCGACCTCCTCGGGCGCCGCCTCGCGCGCGTGCTCCTGCTCGAGCTCCCGCCGCGCCTGCAGCGCCCGGCGCCGGGTCTCGGCGATGTGGACAGGCACCCGGATGACCTGGCCCTGATAGAGCAGCGCGCGAGAGAGCGCCTGCTTGATCCACCACATCGCGTACGTGCTGAACCGATAGCCGCGCCGGTAATCGAACTTCTCCGCCGCGCGGATCAGCCCGAGATTGCCCTCCTGGATGAGGTCGAGCAGCGGCACGCCCCG
Organism: Sorangium sp. So ce295; assembly: GCF_051527405.1. NCBI lineage: Bacteria > Pseudomonadati > Myxococcota > Polyangiales > Polyangiaceae > Sorangium > Sorangium sp. So ce295. The sequence goes on from NZ_CP150324.1 coordinate 3,820,460, forward strand.
GTGCCGGAGCTGCCGGGCCGCCGCCGCCACGAGCCGCAGGTTCGCGCGGACCATCTCGGCCCTCGCCTCGGCCGCCGCCCGGCGAGCTGCGCGCATCGCCGAGAGGGTACCGTCGATCGCCTGGCGCCCGAGCCTGTCGACCGCGGGGATCGCCGCGCTCAGCGCGCCCTCGATCCGCGCCTCCACCAGGGGGCCCAGGCGCACGTCGGAGAGCCCGGCCGAGAGCGCGGCGCGCGCTCGCTGCCCGCTCGCCTCCGTCCGCCCGGCCTCCGCCAGGGACCGCGCGAGCCCGAGCAGCCGCGCCATCCTCACGGACGTCGCGTCGCTCGGCGCGTCCTCGGCGTCCGCGTTCAGCAGCAGATCGCTCATGTCCACCCGCCCCGCCCGCACATCGTCCGCCAGCGCCGCGAGCGCCCGCAGCGCGACGGGCGACGCGACCCAGGCCTCGATCATGGCGCGCTCCGCCGACTCGATACGACGGCCGAGCTCCACCTCGAGCTCGCGGCTCAGCGGCGCGCTTGCCGAGATCTCCTGGAGATAGACCGCGGCGACGTCCTCGCTCGGCCGCGCCGACGGCGCGGCCCGCCGGCTGGCGGGCGCCGCCCGCCGCGACGACGGGGGAGGGCGGGTGTCGGCGCCGATCGGCTCCTCGGCCTGCGTCTCGGCGACAGCGTCCCTTCCCTCCATGATCGTCGTCTCCGCCTCGCCCAGAAGGCGCGAGCTCGTGGGACTCTCGTTCATCTCGCCTGCTCCACCATGATGCCGCGTCGCGCGGTGATCGGCTCGGGCGCTCGCCGGGACACGCGGCCTGAGGGCAACTCCCCAGGATGGACCATGAAGCGACTCCGGTCATGCGGCGACAGAACAAAGGGGCTCCGCCGGTCCGCGTGATCCAGCGCCGGCGACAGCCGCGCTCACTCCAGATCGCCTGTCACCGCGGCCAGGCGCCTGGGCCGCGCGGGCCGTCCGGTTCGCCTGGCCCGCCTGACCGAGAGGCGCCGGACCTCACAGCAACACGGCCAGCGGGAGCACGGCGGGGCGCCGCGAGGCCTCGCGCCGGAACACCCGCCGCACGCCGCGGCTGAGCGCGTCCTCCAGCGCCGGCGCCAGCGTGCGCGCCGCGGGGGACAGCGCCGCGAGCGCGTCGCGCGCGCTGTCGAGCGCGGCGGCGTACAGCGGGCCGCCCTCCTCGAAGTGCGCCACGCCGCGCCCGAGGAGATCGGGGCCGCGCAAGATCTCGCCCGTCTTGCGGTCGGCCACCACCAGGACCATCACGAGCCCCTGATCCGAGATCTGCTCGCGCTCGCGGAGAACCAGCTCGGAGACGTCGAGCCCGCCGCGCGCGTCGAGCCACACCCGCCCGCTCTTCACCGTCTCGCCGAGGCGCATCCGGCCGTTCTCGAGGATCAGCGAGTCGCCGTCCTCGACGACGAAGACCCCCGACGCCGGCACGCCCATCCGGAGCGCCGTGCGCGCGTGGGCGAGCAGCATCCGGTACTCGCCGTGGATGGGGACGAAGTGCTCCGGCCGGACGGCGTCGAGGAGGACCTTCTGCTCCTCGGCCTGCGCGTGGCCGCTCGCGTGGATGGGATCGAGGCCGCGATCGAGCACCACCGCGCCGCGCTTCGCCAGGCGGTTGGCGAGCTGGCTGACGGCGATCTCGTTGCCGGGGATCGCGCGGGAAGAGAAGATCACCGTGTCCCCCGGATCGACCCGCAGCCGGTGGTGGTCGCCCATGGCCATGCGCGCGAGGGCGCTGTTCGGCTCGCCCTGCGCGCCCGAAGCGAGCACGACGAGGCGCTCGGGCCGGAGCGAGGCCGCCGTGGCGTCGTCGACGAGCACGCCGGGCGGGACGCTCAGGATGCCGATCTCCTGGGCGATCCGCGTGTTGGTCACGAGGCTGCGCCCGGCGAGCACCACCTTGCGGCCGAGCTGGGCGGCGAGGTCGAGGACGCTCTGGACCCGGTGGACGTTGGAGGCGAACAGCGCGACGAGGATGCGCCCCTTCGCCTCGCGAAACCGCCGGGTGAACCCCTCTGCCACCGCCGTTTCGCTGACCGACCAGCCGTCGCGCTCCGAGTTGGTGGAGTCCGAGAGGAGCGCCGCCACGCCGGCGCGGCCGTACTCGGCGAAGCGGCCGAGATCGAGCCGCTCGCCGGCCACGGGGGTGAGATCGATCTTGTAATCGCCCGTGTGGATGAGGATCCCCTCGCCCGTCTCGATGGCGTAGCCGACCGCGTCGGGGATCGAGTGGGTCACGCGGAGGGGCTCGGCGCGGAACGGGCCCGCCGCGAAGTGCTGTTGCGGCTCGACCTCGCGGAGCGGCACGTCGATGCCGTGCTCGGCGAGGCGCTCGCGCACCAGCCGGAGCGTGAAGCGCGTCCCGTACACGGGGACGGGGAACTCGCGCAGCAGCGACGGCAGCCCGCCGATGTGATCCTCGTGGCCGTGCGTGAGCAGCACCGCGTCGACCCCGCCCGCCTCGCGGACGTAGCTGAGGTCGGGGATCGCGACCTCGACGCCGAGCACCTGATCGTTGGGGAACATGACGCCGCAGTCGACGAGCACGCGGCGGCCTTCCTCCTCGAGCAGCATCGCGTTCATCCCGACCTCGCCGAGGCCGCCGAGAGGAATAATCCGGACTCCCATGGGCGCAGCCTAGCATCGCGGATCGAACGAACAGAGGCCTCCGTGGGACGCGCCGCGCGCGCGGACCGACCTGTGCGGGGCGCGGGGGGGGGGCGAGCTCAAGAGAGCTGGGCCCCGCGCCGCGCAGGAGGCCTGTCCCCGGTCTGTGGATTGCCTCTGCGCAGGGCGGGAGGACCTCATGGCACAATCCGACGTTTCGCTGGGCGCATCCGAGCTGCCGACGACCTACCTGCCGCCGGACGACGTACCGACTGCGGAGCTCGCCTCGCTCGTCCCGAGCGCGCGGGGGGCGCCGCGGACGACGACGATCCCCTCGAGGCCGCTCCTCGGCGCCGCGCCCCTCGCGCGGATCGTCCCCGAGGACGTGCACTCCGCCCTCGATTACTCGAACGGGCTCATCGTCGCTCTGGCCGGGCTCTCCGCGCGGACGAAGGCCGCGAGGATCGCGGGCGTCGCGCTCGGCGCGTCGGTCATTTTCGTCTCCCTGCTCACCGACTACCGGCTGAGCCTGTCAAAGCGGATCCCGATCGAGGCGCACGAGGTCATCGACCATGCCTTCGGCGTGTCGGCGATCGCGGCGCCGTTCGCGCTCGGCTACGCGAAGCGCGACCCGCTCGCCGCGGTGATCCACGTCGCCGCGGGGGCGGTCACGATCCTGGGGTCGCTCCTCACCGATTATCGCGCGGTGAGGGGCGCCGGGCGCCGGCCGAGGCGGGCGTAGCCGCGCGCGCAGCCGGCCAGCGCCGGCACCTTCCCATGTGCCGAGTCGCCCCACCCTCGGTCCCACCAACGCTCCCCAAGACTCCACGGGAGCCGCTGTATCCAGGCAACGGGACGAGCGATGACCGTGCCACAGCGAACGTCACACACAGATATACCGTCGCAGCGAGGCGGAGAGGTTCTCTTGCTTTACTGCTGGAAGTTGCCCCGGATCAGCAGAGAAACCGCCATGGCGCCAAGGTCGCCAAGAAGCGAGAGGAGGGCTGTCGCAGGCGCCGCGACGCTTCCCGCGCAGGGGGCCGAGGCGCGGAGGACCGGGACCGACGGTGCCGAGGAATACGCATGCCAGGCGCCGTCGTTGGCTCGGGCGACCGATGAAGCACCGACCATCAACCCTCCTCCTGGCCGCGCTCCTCGCCGCGGCTTGCTCGCGCCCTTCCAGAGAGGCGCCGGCCGTCGAGCGCAGCGCCGAAGTCGCCGGGGCGGCGGCGCCGGCTCCGCCGGCCTCTCCGCCGCCGCAGAAGCTCAAGGCCGTCACGCGGGTCGGCAGCGCGCTCGCGCGCGCGCCGCAAGACGACGCGCTCTATCTGGCCGACGAGGACCACGCCGTCCTCCGGCGCATCCCGCTTCCCGTCGACGTGAGCACGCCGCCTGTCGAGATCGCCATGCCGGGGCGGCCGGCGCAGGTGCTCGCGCTCGCGGACCGCGTGCTCGTCACGATCCGCGATCCCGGGCTCCTCCTTATCCTGCGGCCCGATCCGGCGGTGGGGCTCGTGGAAGCGGCGCGCGTGCCCCTGCCGGCCGACGCCTGGGGGCTCGCGATCACGCCCGATGAGCGCACGGCGCTCGTCACCAGCGCATGGGCGGGCAAGGTCTCCGCCGTGGATCTCGCGACCGCGACGGCGACATGGGCCATCGATGTCCCGCGCGAGCCCCGCGGCGTCGTGATCCGCGAGGATGGCGCGGCCGCGTACGTCACGCACCTCACGTCCGCCTCGCTCACCCGGATCGCGCTGGGTGGTGCTCCCGAGGCCCGGCCGGTCGCCCTCTCTCCGTCGCCTTTCCGCGCTCCTCATGGCAAGTCGCTCTCCGCGTCGCTCGGCTACGCGGCAGCGCTCTCGCCGGATGGCCGCCGCCTCTTCGTCGCGCGCCACGCGCTCGGCGCGCTCGGTGAACAGGCGTGGTTCGGCGCCTCCACGGTCGACGTCCTCATGACGAGCGACGAGGCGCCCCTCGCGCCCCGGCGCCGCCAGGGCGCGCCGCTCTGGCGGGCGAGCGCGCTCGACGATGCCGCGTTCGACGACGCGGAGCTGGAGCTCCCCAACACCTCGCTCGCCCCGTTCGTCCAGCCGCGCGCGCTCGTGTACCGGAAGAGCACCCGCACGCTGCTCGTCGCCAGCGAGGGCACCGACACCTTGGTGGAGCTCGACGCGCTCGCGGTCGATCCTGCGCTCCGGCCGCTCCGCACCTACGATCTCGGCCGCCATACGCGCTCCGACATCGACGTGGCGACCCTGTGCGGCGCGCCCAGCGGCGTCGCGCTGTCCGCGGACGAGTCCATGGCGTGGGTGTTTTGCCGTTCCACGGACGCCCTCGCGATCGTCCGCCTCGACGAGCACCGCGACGACGCTCCGTTCGAGCTGAGCCCCGTGCCGTACATCGCGCTGGCCGACGCGCCGGTCCCGCAGCAGGCGGCCCTTGGCCGGAAGCTCTTCTACAACGCGGTGGACTGGGGCACGAGCGGCGGCCTCGGGTGCGCTGGCTGCCACCCGGACGGGCGCGACGACGGCCATGTGTGGCACGAGGCCCACGTGATGGACATCGGCGGCGAGAGCGTCAATTTCCTCGGATCCGCCGAGAACCAGCCGGTCGACGTGGAGCCGCGCGGCGGCGTGCCCCGGCAGACTCCCATGCTCGCGGGCCGCGTGTCGGCCGAGGGGCCTTATGGCTGGAACGCCCAGAGCGAGAACCTGGCGGAGCGCCTCCGCGAGGGGTTCGGCCTTCACCGGTGGGGGCCCGGTGGTCTGGGCAACGGCGAGCTCGCCCTGAGGGCGCGCCACCTGGCGGCGTTCCTGCGCGCGGGCCTCGTGCCGCCGCCCAGGGACGCGCGGAAGCTCACGCCGCAGGAGGAGCATGGCCGCGCCCTCTTCATGAGCGACACGGCGCAGTGCGCTCGCTGCCACGTGCCCGAGACGGAGCACACCGACCGCATGGGCTACCCGATGCCCGGGTTCGCTGCGCGGCCCGGGTTCGCGGAGGAGAAGGCGGGCCAGGTGTTCAAGACGCCCTCGCTGCGCTTCGTCGGCGGGACGGCGCCCTATTACCACGATGGATCCGCGAAGACGCTCGAAGAGCTCATCGACGAGAACCAGGACCGGATGGGTCGCACCAGCCACATGTCGAGGAACGACAAGGCGGCGCTCGCCGCCTTCCTGAGGACGTTATGAAGAAGAGAGCGGTGATCGGGATGGTCCTGCTCGGCGCGCTCGCGCCGGCGCAGGCGGCGGAGTCGGTGCTCGCGCCGGCGCAGGCGGCGGAGTCGGTGCTCGCGCCGGCGCAGGCGGCGGAGTCGGTGCTCGCCCCGGCGGAGGGCGCGACGGCCGGGCCGCAGGCGGGAGCCGCGGCAGGCCCGGCGGACGCGGGAGGAGGCGCGGTGGCGCCGCCGAGGCGCGCGCTCGAGGCGACGCCGCCGCCGCCCGAGCGGACGGCGCGGCCGGCAGCGGCCGAGTGGGACGTCGCGGAGCAGGTGTCGCTCGCGCGCGTCGCGAGGGGCGGCGCGTGCAAGGCGCGCCGGCAGCGCGAGTGGCTGCGGATCGATTGCAGCGTTCCGTCGGTGGTCGCCGTGAGGTCGCTCGGCGCCGGCGCCGGAGGCGAGTCTGTCTCGGTCGGCGAGCACAGGGCCGACGAGGACGGCTCCTTTCCGTCGAGCGTCTCGGTGATCTTCCCCGTCCGGATCGGCGACAGGAGGGTCATCGAGATCCTCTCGATCGAGCAAGGATACCGCTTCCAGACCGGGCTCACGACGAGCCTCATGATCTCCGAGCAATGGCTCGAAGGCGACGCCGGGCCGCTCGTCAGCGCGCTCTGAAACCGCGCCGGCGCGACCGTCGACGCGCTGCATGGCGCCTGCCCTGCGAGGCGCCACGCGCCCGGACGACATCCACATGAATTCGGAGGCATCCCGCGCTCCGAGCCGGGATGCCGCGATCGAGCGGGCGCGCTCTGCATCGAGAGCCTGTTCGCGAAATGTTGCGATGCTCACCGCGCGACGCCGCATCCTGTGCGCCTCCCACCTGCTACCCGCACTCACGCGTGGCGCGTGGCGCGTGGCGCGTGGCGCGTGGCGCGTGCCGAGATCGACCCGCGCGGCCTGCGGGAAGGGATTGGATCCGGCGCGACTACGTCGTAGTGTGGAGAGCTCGCATCGACCATCGCACCGGCCGTCGGCTGCAGCATCCAGAGGAACGAGCCGGCGGTCGTCGCGCGCGTGGCCGAGAGATGGAGAAGAGATGAGCTGCTTGAGCGTGGATCCTGTCGTCACCGACAGCTTCGGGATCGAGCCAGCCTTGAGGGACGACACCCTCAGCGTCAAGCTCACCGGCACGGGGGACATGGCGGCATCTCCGCCGCTCAGCAGGTACGTCAAGGCGCTGGAGGGCGAGGTGATGCGCCTCTCGGTGAGCACCGTCGAGTTCGACGTGCGCGACCTGCGCTTCATGAGCTCGAGCTGCCTCAAGGCGTTCGTCGGCTTCATTTGCGGCCTGATGGGCCATGGCCTCAAATGCAGGATACGGTTCGTCACGGACGCGAAGCGGACATGGCAGCGTCGGAGCCTGAAGCCCCTGGATCGCATATGCCCGGAGCTGGTCTCGATCGCGGATGCATGATCGAGAGCCCGAGGCCATGACGAGGAAGCGTCGGACGCTCGCGTTTCTGATCGACAATGTCGTTGGCGACTACCAGTCCGAGCTGCGCGCCGGGGTCGAGCGCGGCGCCGCGGCGCACGACGTCAACCTGCTGACGGCGTTCAGCGACCCGGCCATGGCTCGCCGGCCGGAGGTGGCCGACCGGGGCACCTTCTATCACCTCATCGGCCCTGAGACCGCCGACGGCGTCATCGTCGCCTCGTCGACGCTCTCCCCTTACGGCGGCATGGAGGTCATGCGATCGTTCTGCCGGTCCTTCGCGCCGCTGCCGGTGTGCAGCATCGGGACCGCGATCGACGGTGTGCCGAGCCTGATGGTGGACAACGCTCTCGGGAGCGAGATATCGGTCGGGCACATGGCGGACGAGCACGGGTGCCGGCGCATCGCGTACATCGGCGGCCCGAGCAGCAGCGAGGAGGCCGCGCTGCGCGCCGGCGGGTACCGGAGGGCGCTTGCGGCGCGGGCGCTCCCTTGCGACGAGCGCCTCCTCGTGTTCGGTGGGTTCACGATCTCGACGGGGCGCGCGGCGATGCGCGAGCTCCTGGCTCGCGGGGTGGCGTTCGACGCCGTGGTGGCGGCCAACGACAGGATGGCGCTCGGGGCGATCGAGGTGCTCAAGGCCGAGGGACGCCGCATCCCGGAAGACGTCCTCGTGTGCGGGTTCGATGACGTCGGCATCGCGCGCTTCACGAAGCCGTCGTTGACGACGGTCCGCCAGCCGATCGAGCGGCTCGGGGGGATGGCCGTGAGCACGGTCCTCCGCATGATCGACGGCGAGGCCGTCGAGCCTTTGCAGCTCGCGCCGGTCGAGCTCACGCAGCGCGAGTCCTGCGGCTGCGGGTACCGCGCGGGCGACACGTTCCTGCAGCCGGTCCCCTCGGTGCGCGGCTTTCCGCGCGCCATCGCGGATCAGCGGGCGTCGCTGGAGCGCGCGCTCGCGAGCACCGTGGCGATCCCGAGCGGCGCCCTCGACGGCTGGGCGGGCGACCTGCTCGCCGCGATCGAGGCGGAGCTCGCGGGCGACGAGGGGCGCTTCCTGCGCGCGCTCCAGGCGCTCCTTGACGGGGCGAGGCGCGAGGGCGTGCTCCTCGAGGAGTTCCAGGCGGTGATATCGCTCTTGCGCTCGCGGGTACAGGGGGCGCCCGTGAGCGGCGACGCGGCGCTGGAGCATCTCTGGCACGCAGCGCGCATCCTGATCGGGAGCGAGTGCGTGCACGTCGAGGGGGAGCAGCGGCTGAACGTGGAGCTCGCCGCGATCGACGTCACCTACGGCGCGCGGGGGTTCTCCGCGTGCTTGAGCTTGCCCGTGCTCAAGGGGTTGCTGGCGTCGGAGCTGCCGAGGATGCGGTTCTCGGACGTCGCGGTGTCACTGTACGACGACGCTCAGCACGCCACCATGAAGCCGCTGTTCGTGATGGAGGACGGCCACGAGGTGGAGGTGCCGGCCGTGAGCTTCCCGGCGCACCTCCTCGCGCCCCCGGGCTTCCTGGACGCCGACGAGCGCATCAGCAGGATCGTGCTTCCGGTCGCGTTCGGCGACGAGGAGAGGTTCGGCGTCGCGGTGCTCGACCACCGCGCCAGCGGGATGATCTACGAGGTGCTGCGCCTCCAGCTCGGCTCCGCGGTCAAGGCCGCGGCGCTGCACCGGCAGGTCGTCCGGGAGGTGGAGCTGCGCGAGCGGCTGGAGCAGGAGCGGGTCCGTCAGGAGAGCCAGGTCGCGGCGCGCATCCAGACAACGCTGGTGCCGAAGCAGCTCTCTATCGAGGGGCTCGACCTCTGCGCGGTCATGAAGCCTGCGGCCGAGGTCGGCGGTGATTACTACGATGTGATCCCGGCGAACGGGGGCGGGTGGTTGGGGATCGGCGACGTCGCGGGGCACGGGCTCGCGGCGGGTCTCATCATGCTGATGATCCAGAGCATGGTATCGGCGCTCACGTGCAACGACCCGGCCGCGAGCCCGGCGAAGGTCATCACGGCGCTCAACAAGGCAATCTACAAGAACGTCCGCGATCGTCTGGAGCGCGACGAGCACGCGACGCTCCTCTTGCTCCGGTACGAGCGCAACGGGCGCGTGACGTTCGCGGGCGCGCACGACGACCTGGTCGTGTGCTCGGCGCGGACGCGGCGCTGCGGGTGCATTCCGAGCTCAGGCGTCTGGATCGGCGCGCTGCCCGAGATCGGGGCGCTGACGCGGGATGCCGAGCTCTACCTTGGGGATGGGGATGTGCTCGTGCTCTATAGCGATGGCGTGACCGAGGCGCGGAACGCCCATCACGAGCAGTTCGGGCTGGAGCGGCTCTGCGCCGTCATCGAGGCTGTCCAGGCGGAGCCTGTCGGCGTGATTCGCGACCGGATCCTCGATGCGGTCGAGGGGTGGTGCCCGAGCCCGGACGACGACATCACGATCGTGGTGGCGAGGTATCGCGCGCCCGAGTAGCTGCGGCGGGGCGGCGCTCGCTCTGGCCGGGCTGTTCTGCGTGGTGGACCCGTCGCGCCGGTGGAGCTCCTCGCTGCGTGGGGCACCGCCGGTGCTTCTGCTGGCGAGAGGGCGAAGGACAAGGCCGCGCGCAGTTACCGCGAGCGCCCTGGTTTCTGGGGCCTTGTCGCGTTCTGTGCCCGCGGTCCACGGTGGTCCGGCGCGCGCGAGCGCGTCTTGGCGGGGGATCGGCGCCGCACGCTGGCCGGCTTCGGCGCGAACACCTCGCTCAGGGACGCCGCCGTCGCTGCGCGGGCGATCCATCGGTCGAGCTCCGCAGGAGCCGTGCAGGCATCGATGTGAGCCTGCTCATCCGCCGTCGGTGACAGGCCGCGCGCTTCGAGCACGGCGAGCAGCGCCTCCTGCTTGCCCTCGATCTTGCCCTCGATCTTGCCCTCGGCCCGACCACGCTTCTCGAAGAAGAGCCGGAAACGTCGAGACGCCGGGGTTTCAGGGACTTTGCTCGGATCCATGGCCATCTCCCTGAGCGCGGCCAGCATGGCGTCGCTCAGCACCGCGAGGATCGCACGCGCCTGCGCGTTCCGCAACGGCTCGTCGGCGAGGTGCTTTTCGGTCAGCTCCAGGGCGCGCATCACGATCCTGCGCGCGGCCGGCCCGCGGCGGTGGTGTACGGCCCACGCGGCGAAGAGCGCGAGTTCCGGGTGCATCGGATCGAGCAGCGCCTCGACGCGTCGGCCTGCCAGGAGCAGCACCCGCGGCGTCAGCTCGAAGCGCGTGCCGAGCTCGCCCTGGAGGTGCGCGACCCGCTTCGCCCAGGAAGCCACGCGGCGGCTGGCCGTGATCACGAGGACCTCACCCATTGCCTTCTCCTGATGGACAAGCACGCTGACCGCAAGCGGCCAACTCCTCCGCTTGCGCTCATCGATGGAATTCTGGACCTCGACCATCAGCCAGCCCCGCTGTCGCGAGCGCAGGAGCAGATCCGGACGAACCTCGATGGCTTTGGTGAAGCGCACGGTCGCATCGATCACCTCGGCCGGCACGCCGAGCGAGCAGCCGGTGAGCTGGTGGAAGAGATCGGCGAGCAGCGCTGGACGATCCCGAAGCGCGACGACGAGCACCTCGTGCGGAGTCCCCGGCATCCGCCTGTCTCTACTCGAAGGGAGCGAGGTTGGCGAGCCGCGATGTCGCGAATCCGATCCTCCGCCGGACAGGGCCGTCGCTCGGACCGACGACGTGGAAGCGACCAATTCTTGCTGCTCGTGATGAATTAGCCAGAGCGCGTGTAATGAGACGCGGCGGGCGCCAGGGGCCACACGCACAGGGACTGCGGACAACTGCCTTGCCTGTCGACGTGGCAACGCTCGCTCCCCGGGCACCTGCCGGTGATCCTCTCGATTCCGGCGACTCCCTCTGGCGGCCGCCACCCCATCCGCCGCGTTCGCCACCCCTCCTGCCGCGAAATTCCCTGAGTTCGCCGCCTTCTCCGCCTGGCACGCCTTTCGCGAAAGGGCTCCGGCATGCAGGCCACGGCGCTCACGTTCTCTCTGCTCGGGCTCGACGCGCACCCCATCCGGGTGGAGGTCGACTCGGGCCGCGGTCCGTCGTTCTTCCAGATGGTGGGCCTGGCCGAGGCGAGCGTACGCGAGAGCCGCGTGCGGGTCCGCGCCGCGCTCCAGCAACTGGGCATCGAGCTTGACGAATATGTGATCACCGTGAACCTCGCCCCGGCAGATCTCAAGAAGAGCGGTGGCGCGTACGACCTCGCCATCGCGATCGCCGCGCTCGCGGCGCTCGGCAAGGTGCCCGCCGAGGGGCTCGACCGGATTGGCCTGCTCGGCGAGCTGTCGTTGAGCGGCGCGGTGCGCCCCGTGCGCGGCGTCCTGCCCGCGCTGCGCGGCGCGGCGGCGCAGGGGGTCACGCGCGCGATCGTGCCCCAGGGCAACGCGCGCGAAGCGGCGAGCGTGGCTGGTATCGACGTCCTCATCGCGGAGCACCTGGGCCAGGTCGTCGCGCACCTCCGCGGCAACAAGCCCCTCCCGGGCGCGGGGACCCTGGCCTCGATCCACGCGGAGCCGAGCGCTGCAGCGGCAGATCTCGCGGAGGTCCGCGGCCAGCACGGGGCGCGCCGCGCCCTCGAGATCGCCGCTTCCGGGGGACACAACCTGATCATGGTCGGCCCGCCAGGCAGCGGAAAGACCATGCTTGCTCGGCGCCTGCCAACGGTCTTGCCGCCGATGTCCTACGACGAGGCGCTTGATATCACCGCGATCCACTCCGTCGCCGGGCTGCTCTCCCCGGACAGGGGCCTCGTCGCGATTCGCCCGTTCCGCGCCCCGCATCATACCGTGAGCGCCGCGGGCCTCGTCGGCGGGGGGGATCCCATCCGCCCCGGCGAGGTCTCCCTGGCCCACCATGGGTGCCTGTTCCTCGACGAGCTGCTCGAGTTCCGCCGCGGCGTCCTCGAGTCGCTCCGCGAGCCGCTCGAAGAGGGCACGATCGCCCTTTGCCGCGCCCGCGCCCGCGTCGTGTTCCCGGCGCGTCCGATCCTGGTGGCCGCCATCAACCCCTGTCCGTGCGGCTTCCATGGCGACCGCGGCAATCGCTGCGCCTGTTCCCTCGATCGCGTCCGCGCCTACCGCGCGCGGCTGAGCGGGCCGCTGCTCGATCGCATCGATCTCCACATCTCCTTGCCGCCCGTCGATGTCGCTCACCTGTGCGCGCCGCTCGCCGACGGCCGCTCGTCGCTCGACGCGCCGGAGAGCTCCGCGGCGGTGCGGGCGCGCGTGGTCGAGGCCCGGGCCGCGCAGCGCGCGCGCTTCGAGGCGGGGGAGGTCGCGGCGACGCACAACGCCGAGCTCGGCCCGCGCGATCTCGCGCGCGTCGCCATGCCGGACGCGACCGGCGCCCGCGTGCTCGCGTCGGCCGTGGAGCGGCTCGGCCTCTCGGCGCGGGCGTATACCAAGGTGCTGCGGGTCGCCCGCACGCTCGCCGACATGGACAGGAGCTCTGCCGTGCGGGCAGCGCACGTGGCCGAGGCGATCGGCGCGCGGCTGTTCGACCGCGAGGCCGCCTGCGGGCCGGCGCCCGCCACCACCGCCGCGGGCGCCTGAGCTCGCCGCAGGGCCAAGGATCACCGCGCCCGCAGCGATGCGGGCGCGATCGCGGCCGCCCCGACGGCCGCGCTGCATCGTCTGTCCGCGCGCTCGGGGGCGCGCACGTTCAGCACGCAACGGTTGAACCGCAACAAGCAACGAACGCACGTCGAAAAGGAGAGACCGAGATGATGACCGAGATCGCTGAGAAGCTCCGCACCGTGAAGACCGTCGTAGGCACCATCGAGAAGCAGTTCGGGAAGGGCGCGATCATGTCATTGAACGACGAGAACCAGACCCGGGACATCGGCCTGATCCGGACCGGATCCCTGTCGCTCGACGCGGCGCTGGGGATCGGGGGATACCCGCGCGGGCGCATCGTGGAGATCTATGGCCCGGAGTCGTCGGGGAAGACCACGCTCACGCTGCACGCGATGCGGGAGGCGCAGCGCGCGGGCGGCGTCGCCGCGTTCATCGACGCCGAGCACGCGTTCGACGTCACGTACGCGCGCTCGCTCGGCGTCGACATCGACAGGCTGCTCGTCTCGCAGCCGGACAACGGCGAGCAGGCGCTCGAGATCGTCGAGATGCTCGCGCGCTCGGGCGCCGTCGACGTGATCGTCGTCGACTCGGTGGCTGCGCTCACGCCCAAGGCCGAGATCGAGGGGGACATGGGCGATTCGCACATGGGCCTCCAGGCGCGGCTGATGAGCCAGGCGCTGCGGAAGCTCACGGGCATATGCCACCGCACCGACACCACGCTCATCTTCATCAACCAGCTCCGGCAGAAGATCGGCGTCGTCTTCGGCAATCCCGAGGTGACGACCGGCGGCAATGCGCTCAAGTTCTACGCGAGCGTGCGGCTCGACGTGCGCCGGGTGGGGCCGGTGAAGGTGAGCGACGAGGCCATCGGAAGCAGGACGCGCGTCAAGGTGGTCAAGAACAAGATGGCTCCTCCGTTCAGAGAAGCCGAGTTCGACATCCGGTGGGGAGCGGGCATCGACGGCGCGGCGGATCTCATCGACTTCGCCTGCCAGCTCGGGGTCGTGGAGAAGAGCGGCGCGCACCTGTCGTTCGCGGGCGAGCACATCGGGCAGGGGAGGGAGCGCGCCCGCGAGGCGCTGCTCGGCAAGCCGACGCTCGCCTCGTCGCTCCGCGCCGCCGTCGACGCGGCGGCGCCGGCGCGCGCCAACGGCAGCAACGGCAGCGCGGCGATGGATTGCTGATCTCGGGGCGGCCGGCGCGCCCGGCGGCTCGCCGCCGCCGGCGCGGCCGCTCTCGCCGCGCGACGACGCCGCGCCTCGCGAGAGGCGCAGGGCGGCGGGCGCCGGCGGATGGTGAGCGACGGCAGAGACGACACGGACAAGAGAACGACAGCAGACGACAACACAGAAGCGAACTGGAGCATGTCATGAACGAAGGACTGAACAAGGTGATCCTCATGGGCAATCTCGGCGCGGATCCGGAGCTGCGCTACACGGGCAACGGCACCCCGGTGCTTCACCTGCGCATGGCGACGAACGAGTCGTTCGTGGACAGGAACAAGGAGCCCAAGGAGCGCACCGAGTGGCACAGCATCGTGTTCTGGGGGCCGCGCGCCGAGGCGCTGGCCAAGGTGCTGACGAAGGGGGACGGCGTGCTCATCGAGGGCGGGCTGCGCACGTCGAGCTACGAGAAGGACGGGATCAAGCGCTACCGCACCGAGGTGATCGCGCGGGATCTCCGCTTCGCGGGGCGGCGGGCCGCGTTGACGGAGCCCGCGCCGGGTCCGGATGACGACGGCGAGCCGACGCAGCCCGGGGCGGGCGTGCCGACCACGGCGCGGCTCGGGAAGAACGGCGCACGGGGGCGGCCCCCGGAGGTGCCTGCGCTGGATGAACTGCCGTACTGAGGCGGTCCGTCCGGACGGGCGCGAGGGCGAGGCGGCTTGTCTCGAGCCGCCTCGCCGCGTCCCCAGCATGCCTCGTCTCACCCGATCGGCGACATTCCCCTCCTGCGGTCGCCACTGCGGCCCATCGAGCTCCAGCGCTCAGCGATTGGCGTGCTGCTGGATTCCGCCGAGGCCAGCTTCCAGACCGACGCGTCACGATGTCTCCCTTCACGGACGCTGACGCTGCGCGCCAGCGTTCGCGAAGGGCTCGACGCGCGCGAGGCGCGCGAGGCAAACGACGACCGATTCGATGACTTCAGGTCGCCATCACGCGGTGGACAGTATCCGGCAGTGCCGTCTGAAGAACTCTCGTGTCCTACATGAACACAGAAAAGTGATTGAATCGATGGATAACGTGCTCGAAGTGTGTTGACGAATGCCGTGCTTTGGAAGTAAACACTGGATGCTAGGCTCGACGCGACCAGGTGCGATTCTCTGGCTGTACACGATCGACCTCCTCAACCGAATCTGCTCGGCCTGCGGAACTGCAACGTGGTAACCGTCAACCGAGGTACTTCATGCTCAGCAATGCGGCTCGCTTTCTGATGGTATCTGCTGCTTCTATCGTCGCGCTCGGCTCTGCCCCGGCCGACGCGTGCTCCCTGCTCTCCGCCGGAGCGCTCGACTTCATCGCTGCCGGTACCCCGGCGGCGACCGGGGCCGTCTTCTTCACGAGCGTTCAGAAAGAGGAGTTCTGGTCCGACCCGGACCCCGTGGTGGACGCGGCGAACGACACGGCCAACATCTCCTATTACTGGGGTTCGACGAGCCCGAGCTCGGAGAAGTACTACTCCGAGTTCACCAAGACTCCGAGCCTCGTCTCGCTGGTCACGAGCGTCAGCAGCATCGCTGCGGGCGACGTGCTCGTCCTCAACAAGACGGCGTCGTACGGCGGGCACACCGTGATCGTCACGGGCCCGGCGGTGCAGCTCACGACCCCCATGAACCCGATCCACGCGACCACAACGCAGTGGGCGTTGCCGATCGCTGACTCTACCACCTCGGTCCACGGGTGCAGCACCATCTACAAGGACAGCCGGTGGACGGGCACGTGCACCAACTTCACCGCGGGGCCGGGGACGGGCTACATGCGCCTCTATGCCGATGCTGCCACGGGGAACCCGATCGGCCACTCGTGGAGCGTCACCTCGGGCGCCACGGTGTACTGGACGACGGGGAACGGGGCGCGGCCCTATGTGATCGGCAGGCTGAACTCCTGCCCGCTGCCCGCTCCGACCCCCTGAGCCGGCGCGGCCGCGGCGCAGCGGCGCGTTCACCGGGCGATCCTGAGGGCACGCGCCCTCAGGATCGCCCTCTCCCCCCTTCGGCGTTTACGGCGTTCCGCCCTTCTCGGCCGCCGCGGGCACGCGGCAGAGCTGGGCGATGCCCTTTCCGCTCAGCTTCTCGCGCGTCAGCTCGAACTGCGGCACGTACATGCAGAAGCGGCCGCCCTTCTCGGTCGCGATGCTCGTTCGACGCGAGATCATCTCCTCGAGCTCCGAGCGGCTGATGGCCTTGTCCGTCTTCAGCGTGTCCGAGACCTTGAGATCGACCGCGTTCGGGCAGCTGACGCTGGCGGCGACGGTGAGGTTGGGCTTCACCTTCTCCTGACCTTCGCGGTAGTCAGCACCTGGCCCGGCCTGGCCGCCCGCTTGCGCCCTGCCGGCCTGGGCGCCTTCGTGGGGCTGGCTGCCGGCTTGAGCGCCGCCGGCATGAGCCTGGGCCTGGCTGCCGTCGGTATGGCCCTGCTCTCCCGCGCCGCCCCGTCCCAGGTTGCCGCTGCCGGTCTGGCCGCCCGACGGCTGCTGCGACTTGCCCGCCGCGACGGGATCGATCCGACCGTTCACGGAGGCCGTGTAGGTGCACCCTTCCTCGACAGGGAACGAGATCCGCTCCTGGAGATTCATCGCCTGTTTCTTCTGACTCTGCCCCTGCTGCTGCGTGCGCTGTGCGCCGCTCGGGCTGGGCTTGTCGCCCTGATGCAGCGCGCCGCCCTGCGCCGCTCCCGGCGAGCCCGATTCGCGTTGCTGCGACGAGCCCGATTCGCGTTGCTGCTGCGAGCCCGTGCCGCCCGTCTGTGCTGCCGCGAGCGCCGGCACGACCGCGAGCGCTCCCATGGCGAGCGCGAACTGGATGGACCGATTCGATTTCATATTACCCCCAACCGTAGAATCTGCTTCCGATCGTACTCACCACCGCCGCGGGCCGACCGCCCACTAGGCGGCTTGTTCCCAGACCTTCCTTGACAGCGCGTCCTTGATCCACGCGAGGTGCCGCTGCTCATCAGTGTAGTTGCGCTCGACGATCGCCCGCGCCTCGGCCGTGAGCGACTCGTCCAGCGCCGCCTGGTATTGCCGGTTCGTGAGCTCCTCGTTGCCGCGCATGGCGAGGAGCGCGCTCTGGTCTCCCTGGCTCGTGATCGCCGTGAACCCTTCGATGAGCTTGCCCTTGAGGTCGCGGGTCTGTGCCGCGATGCCGCCGAGCGACGTCACATGCGCGGTCAGATCCACCACGTGGCGCGCGTGATCGTCCCTGAAGCTCGCGAGCCTCTCCCTGGTATGAGCGTGCTCGCACGCCTCGATGGCGCGGTCGTAAGCGGCGATCGCGTCGCGATCGAGCTGGATGAGGTCGTTGAGTACCTCGATGACGTCTCTCGCCATGATCGACACTCCTTCCGGGATCCCGCTCCGCTCGGACCCCACCGCCCACCACCTGGGGCATTTGCGTGGGGGCGCAAGCCATGCGCACGTCGTCACCGGAACTTGTGGTCGCCGTTGCCGCGCCCGGCTCGGCCGCCGCTCGAGGCTGCCGATGGCGGCCGTGGCGGGCGGTCCGGCATCCCGAACGGCCCGGCAACCTCGACCTGGCACGGAGCGTGATACACGCCGAGAGACGGGAGACCCTGACAGCTTCTGTGGACCGGCGCCGCCAGCGCCGGCGCCCCGGGGAGATGGGATGTGCCTATGAAACGCTCTCTTGGCCGCTCGATGCGCGCCGCGCTCGCGCTGCTCCTCGCCGCCTCCGCGGCTTGCGCCGAGGGGCTCGCGAACGCGCCCAGCATCAACCGCGAATGGACCGCGGACGACCGTGGTCAGGACGCCATCGCGAATGGCCCGGGCTCCTGCCCCAGGGAAGGGCCCGATCCGCTCTCGCCCCCCGGCGAGCTGCGCGAGATCTGTCCCAAGTCCGCTCCGCCGAGGCTGCCCAACGCCGCCGCGTCGCCCTGAGCGCAGCCGGCTCGCGCCAGAAAACCTCGCTGCGTCCTCTGACCTCACGTTCGCGCGCGCAGGCGCGCGCGGCGAGCTCGGCACGAAAGAGGTCCTTCTGCGGTCGACCGCTTCCACGATTCGACCGCCCGTACGTGGTTGTGCCTGCCAGCGCGAAGGCAGAATGTCCCGGCCGAGGCGAACTGCCTCATGCAGAAGGAACGATCGCCAGGGCTCCGTCTGCCTCTACGGCTCGGGCGCGCCGGCTCCCGCCGTGGCGCCCGCTGCGGGGGGGCGACTCCGCCGCTCGCCCGCGGGGCACTCGCGGTGCCCGGCGCCTGCCGCGTCGACCGTGAGTTGGCCGGTCCGTCGTGGCTGCCGCGCGGTCGGGATCGTGATGGGCTCCTCGATGAGCTCCGGCGCCAGGGCGCCGCGGGCGGGGACGAAGCGCGGCTCGCCGGGCTTGCGGTCGTCGGCCACCTTCCACGCGCGCGGCACCTGCCTCAGCCCGACGGGATAGAGGGTGAGGCCATCGCGGTGGACGTGAATCCGCAAGAAGTTCTTGTAGTCCTGGATCCGGAGCGCCGAGAACGCTTCGTTGCCGTGCCGCCGCGCGACGTTGAGCGAGATCAGGAGATACACGCCCATGATCGTCGACCCGACCACGGCGCCGGTGGCGCCGACGAAGAGCGTCACGCCGAGCAGGCTCCACATGGACGGGAGGTCCCGGACGTCGACGCCGAGCAGCGCGCCGCCGAGGTGCGCGAGCCCCAGCGCCGCCCCGAGGTGCGCGAGCGCGTGGAGCGAGCCCGCGAACCGGCGATACCAGGTCTTGTAGGTGTCGGTGAAGACGATGAACACGAGCACGACGACAAGGACCCACCCCACGGCCCCCGGCCCGGGACGGGGCAGCGTCAGGGAGGAGAGCATGTAGACGAAGGCGGCGGCAGGCCAGAAGCCGAGGTTGTGCCGAGCGAACCACAGGTTGCGCCAGGCGAGCCGGCGCGACTCCGACTCTGACGGAAACGAGGCGCGCAACATATAAGGGCGCTGGTCGGCGCCCGCGCCGGAGCGGACCACGGTGACCGGCTCGCCGTGGGTCGGGTGGAGGAACGCGCCGCCGCCGCCGGCGATGACGTTTTGCCGGCCGTCCGCGGACTCGTGGCGGCGATAGTGGTGCAGATCTCCGGCGATGCGCGCGACGATCTCGACCGCGGGCCGCGCGTCGGCGAGCTGCTTCTCGAAGAAGGCGAGGTTGCTCTGGAGCTCTGGGTTGTAGATGGCGCCCTTCACCCAGTCGGGCTCGGCGGTGCAGAGGATCACGCGATCGCCGTCGCGCATGTCGTGCGTCGCCAGCCTGCAGAAATACTCGATCTGCGGCTGGTCGATGTCGGACTCGAGCTGGATGTCGACGCCGAGCAGCCAGAAGCCGTGGGGCAGCTTCAGCGCGAAGTAGCTCCGCGACTGGAACGTCTTCCAGGCGCCGAGCGTGCGTTTCTGGCCGAAGAGGCGCATGAAGCTCATCAGCCCGTCGTACCAGTCGTGGTTGCCAGGGATGGCGAACAGGTGCGGCGCCTCCGTGACATCGGCCTTCGGGAGCGCGGCCGCGTAGGGCTCGACGAGCCGCGTCCAGTACGCCTGACGCGTGGCCGAGGGGTAGACCTGGTCGCCGCCCATGATGAGGACCTCTCCGCGCCTCGTCTCCCGGCCGCCCAGCGAGAGGACCGGCCGCGCGAGGAGGGTGGCGATCGCGTAGGTGGGGTTGAAGCCATCGCCCGTGTCCGCCACGTAATCGATCCAGAGCTCGTCGCGCATGACGCCGCTACGGGCGGCGTAGTCGAAGGGCGGCTGCGGCCCCGCGATCGCCTCGAGGAGGCGGAAATCGCCGCGTGCGCCCATCAGGCGGGAGACGGTCATGTCGAGCGCGGAGCGGGCCAGCTGGAAGGGGCTGTACCAGCAGGTCATGACGCTCCGCTGGAGCGCCGCGAGCCGCTCGCGATCCGGGCGATCGATCATCCGTCCCTCCGCTCAAGGGAGGTTATCACCGCCGGAGCGCCGCGCCGCCTCGCCCGCGCGCTTCCGCGGGGCGCGACGACGTCGTGGGCGCTCCCGCTAGGCGAGATCACCGCCCTCCTTGAGGCAGCCGGCGAGCTCGCTGAGGAGCTTGTCGGTCGCCTCCAGACCGCTCGTGAAGGCCTCGCCCTCCTTGGCTCGGCGGGTGAGCCGCATGTCGGGCGAGAGTCGGTAAGGTGAGCTCTTCGGCTGGACCAGCTTGAGCACCTTGGCATGATCGAGCGGGGTGTCCTCGCGCAAGTGCAGCGTCACGCCCTTGGCGCTCGCCTCGCATGCCAGCGCCTTCAGCCGGCGCAGCTCGGTCTTGAGCCGCATGAGATGCACGAACCGGCGCGCCTCGAGCGGAGGCGGGCCGAAGCGATCCTCCATCTCGACCGCGAGGTCCTGCACGTCCTCGGTCGAAGCGGCACCGGCGAGCCGCTTGTAGAGGGAGAGGCGTACGCCTACATCGGAAATGTACTCTTCTGGCAGAAGCGCGTCGGCGTCGAAGGAGAGCTCGGTGTCGACGTCGTGGATCACGGGTTCGCCGCGCAGCTCGTGGACGGCCTCGTCGAGCATCTGGCAGAAGAGCTCGAAGCCAACCTGGGCGACGGTGCCGCTCTGCTCGGCGCCGAGGAGGTCGCCGGAGCCGCGCAGCTCCAGGTCGAGCGAGGCGATCTGGAAGCCGGAGCCGAGCTCGGTGTGGCGCTCAAGGGCCTCGATGCGGGCGCGGGCCTCGTCGGTCATGGCGTTCGGGGGCGGGACGATGAGGTAGCAGTAAGCGCGCTCCTTGGAGCGGCCGACGCGGCCGCGCAGCTGGTAGAGCTGCGAGAGGCCGAACATGTCGGCGCGGTCGATGAGGATCGTGTTGGCGCGGGGGATGTCGAGGCCGCTCTCGATGATGGCGGTGGCGCAGAGGACGTCGTAGCGCCCCTCGACGAAGTCGAGCATCGCCTGCTCGAGGTTCTGCTCGCTCATCTGGCCGTGGGCGACGCAGATGCGGGCGCTCGGGACGAGCTCGGCGAGGCGGGCGGCGCGCTCGTAGAGGCCCTCGACGCGGTTGTAGACGTAGAACACCTGGCCGCCGCGGCCGAGCTCGCGGAGGACGGCGTCGCGGAGGACGGCCTCGTCGTGGCGGGTCACCACGGTGCGGATGGCGCGGCGATCGACCGGGGGGGTCGTGATGATCGACATGTCGCGGAGGCCGGAGACCGCCATCTGGAGGGTGCGGGGGATGGGGGTGGCCGAGAGCGTGAGGACGTCGACGTTGGTCTTGAGCGCCTTGATGCGCTCCTTGTGGGTGACGCCGAAGCGCTGCTCCTCGTCGACGACGAGGAGGCCGAGCCGCTTGAAGTGGACGTCCTTGGAGAGGAGGCGGTGGGTGCCGATCACGACGTCGACGCTGCCGTCGCGGAGGCCGCGAGAGACCTCGTCCTGCTCCTGCTTGGTCTGGAAGCGGGACATGACGCGGACCTCGATGGGGTAGGAAGCCATCCGGGATCGGAAGCTGAGGTAGTGCTGCTGCGCGAGCACCGTGGTTGGGCAGAGGACGGCGACCTGTCTGCCGGCGTTTGCGGCGCGGAAGGCGGCGCGGATGGCAACCTCGGTCTTTCCGAACCCGACATCGCCGCAGACGAGGCGGTCCATCGGACGGCCGGACTCGAGGTCGGCCGTAACCTCGGTGATCGCCCGGGCCTGGTCGGGCGTCTCGTCGAAGGGGAAGGTCGCTTCGAAGGCGCGGTAATCATCGTCCGGCGGTGGAACCGGCTCCGCCGTGGCGGCGCGGCGCTCGGCGTAGAGGCGGAGGAGCTCGTCGGCCATCTTGCGGACGCTCTTCTCGACCCGCGCCTTTGTCTTGGCGAACGTCTGCCCGCCGAGCCGGTCGAGCTTGGGGGTGCCTTCGCCGCCGCTGAATTTCTGGATCTGGTTCAGGCGGTAGACCGGGAGGTAGAGCTTGTCGCCGCCGGCGTACTCGACGGCGATGAGATCGACCGTGGTTGAGCCGACCTGCTTGTGGACGAGGCCAAGGTACCGCCCGATGCCGTGCTCTACGTGGACGACGTAGTCGCCGACGCCGAGGTTGCGGAGGTCCTCGAGGAAGGCCTGCGACGGCTTCGTGGAGGAGGCGGCGGCGCGTGCGGCGCGGCGGTGAGCGCGGGCACCGAAGATTTCCTCCTCCGTGACCAGCGCGAGCCCCTCGGCAGGAGCGATGACGCCGCGCGCAAGAGAGCCCGTCACGACGAGGGCCGTGTCGCGCGGAGACGCGGAGCTGCTGCCATCGAAGAACGCGGGGTCGAACGGACCGAGGTTGGCCTTCACCCGCACGTCGCGATGGCGGAGCAGGGCGACGAGGCGCTCAACCTGGGTCTGCGCGCGTGCAGCGATAAGCACTCGTAGGCCTGCTTCTTGCCAAGCGACCACGCGACGAACGAGCGGATCGAGAGCGCCGTGCTTGCCGCGTGACGCACGGGCGGTCTTGATGGCGCGCTCAAGGTCCGACTGGTCGCGCGTTGCGAGCGACGGGATGTCCTCAGGGACGACCTCGAAGCGCTCCAGCGAGTTCCGGTTTTCCGCAGCACCCTCAACCCCGGTGCGGTGCAGGGCAAGCACGACACGCGCGCCGAGCCACGAGGCAACGTGTGCCTCGTCCTCGTAGAAGGAGGTCAGCGGGAAGTGCGGCTCACGGTCTTTGTGGCTCCGATCGGCCGCAGCGCGACCGAGCTCGTTGCGCACGGCGGCGGTGACGGAGGATGGGTCCTCAAGGAGGATGAGCGCGTCGTCGGGCAGGTACGACGTGAAGGAGGCGAGGTCGATGAAGGCAGGCAAGTAGCCTTCGGCCCCGAAGAAGGCGCGGCCGCTCGCGACGTCGTCGACCAGGGCGCGCGCCTTGGTTGAGGGGAAATCAATGACGTCACACGCGGCCCGTACCCGCTGGCGGGCCCGCTCGACATTGGCAGGCGTGAGGATCGCCTCACGCGCCGGCGGGAGCCAGACCTCCTTCACGTCGGCGACCGTGCGCTGGTCGTCGGGGTTGAAGATCTTGATCGATGCGACGATGTCTCCGTAAAAATCGATGCGCACCGGCAGCTCGGCGGAAGGCGCCCAGACATCGAGGAGGGCGCCGCGGACGGCGAAGGTGCCGGGGTCTTCTACGAGGGGGCTGCGGACGTAGCCCGATGCACCGAGGCGGGCCGAGAGCGCGTCGCGATCCATCTCCTGCTCGGCGATGACGAGCTCGGCGTGTTCGGTGATCTCGTCCCTGGGTACGACCTTGCGGGCGAGCGCGGCGATGGGGCAGACGAGGACCGACCAGGGGAGGTCCATGCCGAGATGGAAGAGCGTGGCGAGGCGGGTCTGGGCGCCCCGCCGGTCCGGGTTGACATCCGCGTAAGGGCTGGCCTCGTTCGGCAGGTAGAGAAGGACGCGGCCGAACGTGGTCGAGCCGCCGGCCTCGGCGTCATCGGCGTCCCGATCGACGAGCAGGAACGAGGTATCGGCCGCCAGAGCGCGGGCGCTGTCGACGTCGGGAGTGAGGGCGATGATCCGGCGCCCGGCGGCGGCCGCGACGAGGCGACGGATGACGAGGGCACCGGCCGAGCCGGCCGAGCCTGTGACATGACGGGTGCCCGGCGGCGCCGCGGCGAGCTCTGCGGCGAGCTCACGGGGCGTGACGACCCTGCGGTCCGCCGGGAGGTCGAACGACGGGAGCGGCTCGAAGTCGGCCGGCGTGGAGGCGGGCGGGCCGCTGGCAGCGGTATCGTTCGAGGCGCTGTCGTCGACATGGCCTGAGAGCTCGGCGATCGTGGCGCTGAGCGGGGAGCTCGAGGTGGAAGTGAGGGAGCGCTCGGGGGGCATCGGCGCAGCGCGGTCTAGCATAGGCGGCGCGATTCGACCCGCGGTCTCGACCCGACCGTGGTTCGCGCCGCGCGCGGGGCACAACCCCCGCCGCGCGCGGGGCACAACCCCACCCTGCCGCGGCCGGGGACGCAACCCCACCGTGCTGGGAGCGTATTTCGTGGACGTCGCAGCGGGGGCGCTACGAGCCGCGCGCGCCAGCTCGGTTCCGGTCCCGAATCGCCTCTCTGATACTCCTGGTTTCCGATCTCAAAATAATGGTGTCGACGTCGCTGGTCCTGCGTCTATGCGGCCGCAGGCTTGCCCTCGTTAACGGTGACCCCGTGGAACACGCGCATCCACCACGTGCCCGCAGGGAAAGTTACGCTGCGTACACCTGCGCGCCATTGATTGATCGAATGTCGGTATGCGATGCGAAAGGCTCGTACGGCCGCGATGGCGGCGTTCTTTGCGTCTGTCTGCCGGCGACCGACTGCGAATGTTGGATTGAGATCGCGAAGTGGCTCGATGCTCGTTGCTCGCTCGTAAGGAGAAATATTCGTCGCGCGCGCAGCCCCGAGGAAGCCAAGCCTTTGTCGCTGTAGGTCAGCGTGAGCCTGTCTCTCGTGCAGCTCGATCCGTCCTGTGATCTCGCGGCGAAATTTGTCGGCGTTGGAATCGCTGATCGACGGTGGAAGCGTGATCGCAAGTGCTACGTCGGTTGGCCATTCGGGGTTCTGTGGATTGAAGTATATTTCAGGGCGTCGGGCGCGCAGCACGCCGCGGCCGATGTCGCCGACGAGCACCTTGGCTCCTGGCCACTCATGTGCATGCGGTACGAGACCAGCAGCGACCGGATTTGCGAGCGTATAAGCGATCTTCTCCACCAGGGCGTCCCGTGTTGCTAGCCGTACCACGCTCGTTGCTCGATCGTCCCACACCGACCCCTCCCACGCGCGCAAGATCTTGGTCCCGAGAGCGACAAGTCGATGGAATCTCTGAAGAAATCGTGGTAGTTCGCCGTGTGTGTCTGTGACAACGATATGAATGTGCGTGGACATCACGCAGAGGGCGTGTACGAGGATACCATAGCGATGGGCCGAGACCGCGAGGGTATAGATCACGAGCCGTGTGATCGCGGAATCGGGGCGGAAGAGAAAATGCCTTCGCAGTACACGGCGGGTGAGAAGATACGTAGCGCCGGGGACGATCGCACGAGGCTGGCTCATGCCTGACGGGTATGTCAAGCGCCGTGCCAGACTCAAAATCCGCCGATTCTTGAGGATCGGGGTGATCGAGCCGGTGGCGGCCGCCATCCTCTTCGCCACCTGCGCCACCCAATGGTCAGGTCGGGGGGCAGAGCAGAGCGTGTGCAGAGCGCAACGTCAGTCGAGCGCGACGTCGCAACGTGGCTCGGTAGAGGGCGGCTGCTGCGAAGGCGATGCATCGTGGGCCGGTAGCAAAACCAAAGAAAGAGCTCAACAGTTCTACAGATGGACCCCGCCTCCCAGCGATACCCCCCACGTAGTCGCCCCTCGCTGCCCGGTCAGCCCGGACGGCGCATCCAGGTTGACGGCAACCTGGGAGCGTACGAACACCGGCTGGAATTCGACATTCGCATACAAGATCGCTGCCCACTGTGAGAAATCTCTCCCTGCGAGCGGCGCCGACTGCGCGAGCATCTGCACTCGCACTCCGGGTGTCAGCGGACCCATCCGCAAGCCCGCGTGAGCGGCGGCCACGACCGCCAGCCGAGACGGGTTGGAGTTCACGGAAACGAGCACGGCTGGATCCAGCTCAGCGCCAACGATCACCGGCATGGACAGCTCCGCCCGGCTGCGGAGCAACAGCGCGATCGGAATCGCGTTCGGTGCCCACATCCAGTAATCCGCGAACCCGCGCGCGGCCGTAGCTACCGCGTAGTTGTATTCGACCTCCGTATTCTTCGGGATGGTGCCAGGGAACGTCGTCACCGGCGGTGCAACCCCGACCCCGGCATAGATCGAGCGGTTTCGCTCCTCGAGAAGCGCCGCCTGCACGGTCACGAACGGATTCCCGAAGCGAAACGACGAGCGCCGCGCCTCGCCCTCGATTCGAAACGTGGTCCAGGCCGAGGTGACGTCCGTGGTTGCGAGCAGCCAGCTGTTCAGGCGAACGCCCGCCGCCACCTGCGGCGCGACATGAATCGTAGCCACCGTCCGGTCCTGCGGCGAGGCTGTGAAAATGCCGTACAGCGCAACGTGGCCGCGGCCACCAGGTCGCGACGGAATGTCCCCCGTCGTCTGTGCCCAGCTCGGCGCCCCGCCGACCGAGGCAACCACGGTGACTGTGAGCGCGAGCCCGCGCGCTCTCCTCCTCACTTCGTCCTCCGGAACTTCTGCACGCCGCGACCCCTCAGGCTGGTGACGTAGACGCTGCCGTCGTGCCCCACGGCGATCCCGTGCCCCCAGTCGATCTCCCCGGGACCGTCCCCCGATGTGCTCCACCGGTCCACGATATTCCCGTCGAGGCTCATCCGCAGCACATGCCCCCGCGGCCGCGCTGGATCCTGATCGCCTCCGTCTACAACGTAGATGTGCCGGTCGGATCCGAAGGCGATCGCCCACGGTCGCCCCAGCGCGGGGCTCTTCCACTGCGCCAGGTAGTGGCCGTTCGCGCTGAAGACCTGAACACGCGCGTTCTCCCGGTCCGCCACGTAAACGCGCCCCTCGTCGTCGGTGACGATGCCGTGGGGCGTGTCGAGTTGTCCCGGCCCGAAGCCCTTCTCGCCCCACTCCATGACGAACTCGCCGTCCTCGGAGAAGCGCGCGATCCGCGCATGGTTGTAGCCGTCCGCCACGTAGATGTCGCCGTCCAGGCCGAAGGCCACGTTGGTGGGCCGGTCGAGCTGCTCGGGGCTCGTCGCGCACCCGATATCCGCGAGCAGGACGAGGATCCACACACCGATGCCCTTCATGGCGCCTCGCCGAGGGTCATGACCACATCCCCCTCCGCCGTCAGCTTGAACACCCGGTTCTGCTCGGAGTCCGTCACCCAGACGAAGTCGTTGCGATCCACCTCGATCCCGTGTGGATAGAAGAACAGCCCCTCTCCCCACGCGTCGAGCAGCTCGCCCGTCTCTGGATCGAACGCCAAGATCGTGGGTTCGCGGATCGGCGCGTCGTTCCCTGACGTACGCCCGGCCGCATGGCTCACCAGCACGCGCCCTCGCGTGTCAACCGCCACATCAAGCGCTGGGCCGAACACCATCCCGTCAGGGACACGCGGCCACCCGTCCACCACCGCGTACGGCCCTGCGGGCGCGTCGTCCGCCGTCGGCGGTCGCGACGTGCACGCCCCCGCAAGCGCCAACCCTACCAGCCAGCGGCCCCCGCGCTGCGCCCCGGAGACCGACGTTGCGTTGCGAAGCAGCCACCCCATGACCCAGGATAACAATGTTATCCTGGTGGCGTCAACGGGCGAGGCGCGGACGTGGCAGGATGGTGGGCATGGGTGTGATGGATGCCGATGAGCCGGTGGAGCGCGTGTTCATGGCGCTCTGCGAGGGACGGCTGACGCGGGATGAGCTGACGGCCCGCAAGATCGCCGCATTCCTGGGCCAGACGACGATGGTGCTGTATCACCACTTCGGCTCGCTCGACGGATTCCTCATTCGCGTCGATGGCCTCGGGTGGCGGCGGCTCGCGGAGCGCCTCGATGCGCGAGCGCGCGCTGGCGCCGATGCGCGGGCGCTTGCCGTCGGTTACGTCGAGTTTGCGCTGTGCCATCCGGATCTGTACTGGCTGATGGCTGAGCGCCGCTTCGACCGTGCCCGCCTGCGCGAACAGGGGCGCCTGCGGCTCGCGCGCCCTCTTTGGAGCTCATTCGTCGAGCTCTTGCGCCATCACGGCAGCAGGCGGCCCGAGGAGGATACCTACGTGCTCTTCGCGGGCCTCCATGGCATCGCGATGCTCGCGCTGAGCGGGCGCGCCAACGTCGGGCACGCCAACCTGGGTGAGGTTTCGTCCGCGTCCGGGGAAATTGCATCCGCATTGATTTCTTCCAGCCTGGATGGAGACCCGCATGGGGCTGGTACCCCACTCAACCCTGGTGAGGATCCCAACCTGGGTGAGGGACCCGCCCCCGGTGAGGATCTCAACCTGGGTGAGGGGTCCGCCGCCAACCCGGGTGAGGGCCCCGTCGGAGGTGCGGAGGTGGCCTTCGCCGCGGCACGCCGTCTCGCGGACCTCGTGCTCCCCGACCGTCCACCCGAGCCGCCCGCCTCCCAGGCGAGCCGCGACCGCGGCGGCCCCGGGCGCCGCGCCTGAGCCGTCCGCCCAGGCGCCTGCCGGCCCCAGGACGCTTCGCGCGCGACGCACCGGCCTCTGGCACACGGCTCGCCGGCCAGGAAGAAAGGGAAATCGCGTCGACGTGCGCCTTCGCGCCGGGCGCATCCCTCGCGCGGCGCGGGGCTTGCGCTGGCGTTGCGCGAGACCGACCCCAGCACATCGCGCCCGTTCGCCGGACCGGCCTCGCAATGTCGGGGAAATCGGCACGTCCTGCGAGCTCGCGGCATCTATCTCCTTTCGGAGGTGTTATGCGCGCGCGACGCACGGTCGCTTGGTTGCTCAGCGGGGGGCTCCTCACCGCCGGCGCCGGTTGTGGCAGCGACGAACCGGAGGCGCTCGGCGCAGCTCGGCTCGCGGCCGTCGCGAGCGCCGACCGCACCGTGCACGCGGTCGACGCGCTCGGCGCTCAGCACCAGGCCGCCATCGCCGCCAACGCGGACGCGAGCATCCTCATCGCGACCTACACCGATCCGCGCGGCGCCCTCGCGGATCCGATCAGCCTGTCCGGCGTTGCGCGCTCCGCCGACGGCGGGAGATCCTTCGCCGAGGTCCTCGGCCCGAGCGGCGCGGGGGCGCTGCCCTCGGTCGCCGGCGGCCAGGTGCTCGGCGCCCCGCGCGTCGTCCACGATCCGACCCGCGACGTGTTCGTCAGCTCCTCCACCTACGTTCGCCCTGCCGATGGCCTCCAGGGCCTCTGCCTCCATGCCTCGAACCCCGGTAGCCGCACGGCCGGCTCCTCGTGGTCCGCGCCGGTCGAGGTGACCCCCGCGTTCGTCGCGGGGGAGAGCGCCGAGCAGGCCTCCATCGACGTCAACGCGGCGACCGGGCGCCTCTCCGTTACCTGGGTTCAGCGCGGCGGAGCGTCTCCGAGGATCCTCTACAGCCACTCGGACGATCTCGGCCAGACCTGGTCGCCCGCGGCCACGATCGCGCAGGCGCCCGCCGGTGGCGATCTCGACGGGCCGAGCGCGCGCATCCTCCCCGGGGCGACCGACAGGGACTCCGTCGTCTATGCCGTCTTTCGCGCCATCGAGCCGGGGACCTCGCTGCGCAACGTCGGTTGCCGCCGGTCGATCGACGGAGGCGTCACCTGGGAGCCGCTCACCCTCCTCGACGAGGCCAGCTACCCCATGGAAGACCAGATCCTCGGCGTCGACCACGGAAGGAGCGCCCCGTCGATCGACGTCGACCAGGCCACGCGGCAGGTCTACGTCGTCTACCAGCGGAGCGGCGCGGACGGCACAGGGGACATCGCCCTGCGCTCGTTCACGGAGCAGTGCACCGCAGGCCCCGCCGTCCTCCTCAACAGCAATCCAGGGCGCGATCGGGCCCAGTTCTTCCCCTTCGTGGCCGTCGACCGAACGACCGGCACCGCGCACGTCGTCTACTACGACCAGGATGTCGACAGCTCGGGCGACCTGACCGAGATCGTCCACACCGCGTCGAGCGATCAAGGCGCCTCCTTCAGCCCGCCTGCGCCGATCTCCGACCGCCCCTTTCACGCGGGCCACGGCAACGACGCCTCCCGACAGAACCTCGGCGACCGCATCGGCGGCGTCGCGCTCGCCGGTGAGCTCTACAGCGTCTTCAGCATGACGGCCACCCCGCCGCGGTTCGACGAGGGGCAGCCGTCGTCGACCTCCCTGATCGCGCCCAACGTGCACCTCGACGTCCTCGACGAGCTCGCCCGCGTCCCGCCGCTGCGCGCGGCCGGCGCCCGGATCGCCGACGCCGCGTGCGGCGCCCTCGCGAACGAGCGCGTCGATCCCGGGGAGATCGTCGACGTCGGCGTCTACCTCGAGAACCACCTCGCCAACCCGATCTCCGGCAGGACGACCGTCTCCCGGATCACCGCCGCGCTGTCCACGGAGACGCCCTCCGTGACCCTGGTGAGGGCGAGCGCGCTCTACCCGGATATCGAGCCCCTCCGCACGGTCGCGGGCGACGCGCCGTTCGTCCTCAGGACGGGCCGGGACTTCGTTCCTGGAGCGCCGATCGATCTGACGCTCACGGTGAGCTCGGCTCAGGGCACGGTCGAGCTGCCGATCCAGCTCGAGACGGGCTCGCCGGGCCCCGCGGAGGTCCTCCTCCGCGAGGACTTCGACGCAGCGAGCGCGCCGGCGCTGCCCTCCGGCTGGCAGTCGGTGCGCGCCGGCGGGACGGCCTCCGCCTCGCCGTGGACCGTCGCGCAGACGCTGACGCCCGGAAACAACGCGGCATTTCACGACGAGGAGGCGGCGACGTCGCTCGTCGCGCTCGTGTCGCCCGCCGTGACCATCCCGGAGAGCTCCGGGAACTCCCACGTCACGCTCGACTTCGATCTCACCTACGAGCTGGAGGACGATCCGCAGAAGCTCATCCAGGCGTTCGACGGTCTGACGCTGCGCGTGGAGGATCTCACGGCCGGCGCCGCGCCCCGGGCGGTGCTCGCGGAGGCGTTCGCCGAGCGGATCGTCACCGGCGGGAGCCACCACTTCCCAAAGCACCTTCCAGCCCGCGACGACCCGGACTACCTGGCGGACAACGCGGTATGGTCCGGCAGCTCCGGCGGGAGCAAGCGCGTGTCGATTCGCTTCCCTGGCGCGGGGCTGCGCGGGCGGACCGTGAGGCTCCGCTTCGACTACACGCAGGACGACAGCCGGGTCTGCACGGATATCGGGTGCCCCGGGCCGTGCGGCGTCGCGGTCGACAACATCGTGTTCGCGGCGGTGCCGGTCGTGTCCAGGGCCTGCGGGGCGGATCTGGCCATCACCCAGACGGCCGCGCCGGATCCTGTATCGCCGGGCGCCCAGCTCACGATGACGATCGACGTCGCCAACGAGGGGCCGGGCGATGCGAGCGACGTCGGCGTGTCGTCCGTGCTGCCCGCCGGGGCGAGCCTCGTCAGCGCCTCGGGGACCGGCTGGACGTGCGACCTGGCCGGCGGAGAGCTCGCGTGCCGGCGCGCCTCGCTCGCCGCGCGGGAGAGCTCGTCGATCGCGGTCACCCTGGTCGCGCCCACGCTCCCGCCGTCCACGGTCGACGAGGAGATCGAGAGCACGGCGAAGGTGAGCGCGAGCGAGCACGATCCGGCGCCGGAAAACAACGAGAGCGGCGTGCGCATCGACGTCTCCGTGCCAGCGCGCCTGATCGGCTATCTCACGGTCCTCGGCGAGCGCATCGCCGGCGAGGATCTCGCCTATACGGCGCTCATCACCAACACCGGTGGACGCGTGCAGCCCGACAATGCAGGCTTCGAGTTCGTGGACGTGCTCCCGCCCGAGCTCCTCCTGGAAGGCGCGTTCGCGGACAGCGGCGCGGTCTCGGCCGATCCCGCCACCAACACGGTGGGCTGGGACGGCGAGGTCGAGCCGGGGGAGTGGGTGGCGCTCACGATGGAAGCGATCCTCCGTCCCCTGACCGATGGACTCGTCGTCACGAACCAGGGCACGCTCTTCTTCGACGCGGACTCCGATGGCGTGAACGAGTCGAGCGCGATGACGGACGAGCCCCTGTTCGCCGGCGCGGCCGATCCGACGGTGCTCACGGTGAGGCCCGCCGTCTGCGGCGACGGCGAGCTCGGGCTCGGCGAGCAGTGCGACGACGGCAACCTGCGCAACGGCGATTGCTGCTCGGATCTGTGCACCGCCGAGCCGCCGACCACGATCTGCCGCATCGCGACCTCGCTGTGCGATCCCGGGGAGTATTGCGACGGCGCAGGGAGCTGCCCCGCGGACGTGAGCCTGCCGGACGGCGCCAGCTGCGATGATTTCGATGTCTGCAATGGCAGCGAGGTCTGCTTCCAGGGACTCTGTCTGAGCGACATCCCGCTCTACTGCGATGACGGGGATCCGACGACCACGGACGAATGCCATCCCTTCTTTGGCTGCCGGAACACGCCGAACAGCGCCGCCGCGGGAGGGGGCGGAGGCGGCGATGACGGAGGGACTGCAGTAGGCGTGGGCAGCGGCGGCGCAGGCGGCGGTGGCGCAGGCGGCAGCGGCGCGGGCGGCGGCGGCGACGCCGGAGGACCGGCCGAGGGCGCTGGAGGCAGGGGCGACGGCGCCGGCGGCGATTGCTCCACCGATGCCGGCGGGCCGGGCGGCACAGGGGTTGGCGGTGGCCGAGATGCGGCGGGTGGGGGTGGGGAAGGGGGAGGGGGCCAATCCGAGGGAGGAGCGGCCCCGGTCCACTGCTGCTGTTGTTTGAGCATCAGCTGCGCGTATGCCGTCATCGGCGGCGAGACCGGGCACGCGTCAGGAGCGGCCCGCGCGCTCGCGCTGTGCGGCGTCTTCGTGGCGCTCGGCAGCGCGCGCCGCGCCCGCCGCCGTCGCCGCTGACGGCGGCGCCCGCGCGCCCTGCGATCACCTGTAGACGAAGACCCCCTTCAGATCCTCGGTCTGCGAGATGGGCGTGCCGTCCTTCTTCGAGGTGGTCCTGAACTGGTAGATCATCCCCGGGATCAGCGCGGGACCGTCGTACTCGACAGAGACGTTCTCGCTCCCCGACACCCTGGGCACCTCCAGGTCCTCCCAGATCTTGGCGCCGAGCGCGTCGAACAACCGCACCTCGTACAGATCTTCGCTGGAGTCGTCCTCGAAGACGAACGTCGGTGTCCCGCTCACCTCCTCCATCGTGCTCGCGCCGGGCGAGACCACGGCGAGCGCGCCCGTCACCTTGAACGACTCCGCGACGGGCAGATCCTGGCCGGAGACCGTGATGCGCACGATCTCGGTCCCGCCAATCGACGTGTCAGGATCCCGCACGAGCGCGTCGTCCTCGAAGGCGGCGAGGACCACGTAATCGCCGTCGGGCACCCCGGCGATCGAGAAGTCGCCGGTGATGTTGCCTTGCCGGAGCCCTCGCGGGGTCTCGCCGCGCGCGGTCGCCTCGTCAAAGGTATCGGCCACGACGAGGATGACCGAGGTCGCGCTCCCCCCTGGAGCATTCACGATCTCGACCTTGCCGCTCACCACCGCCGTGGCGTCTCCGGTCGCGTGAAGATCCACGCTCGTCGTCTCCTTGCCGGCGCTGACCGTCGCGCTCGCCGTGTCGAGCGCGAGATCGGCGGCGTAACCTTTCACCGTGACGTCGCCCGCAGCCACGTTGTAGATGGTGTAGCTGCCGTCGAGATCGGCCGCGCCGGTGGCGCCGCCCGCGACCAGCAGCGTCCCGCCGGGCTGGTCGGCGTGGACGACCCCGGAGATGGAACCGAGCCCCTCGCTGTCCGAGAGCGGCAACAGCGAGATCTCCGTCGCCGCCGACTCGATCGCGGGCGGTTTGCCTGCCGCGGTGGAGAGGTCGATGGGCAGCGCGACCCGCGGCGCCTTCGGGAACGTCTCGTACGTCTGCGCGTCGGCGCGCAGCGTGATGTTGGCCTCGACCGGAGCGCCGCTCGCGTCGCGCCGCGCGGGCACGACGAGCTCATAGGTCCCGTCGGCCCCCGTGATCGCCACCCGGGAGATCACCGCGTCGCTCGGGTCCCGGGCGAGCACGCGCGCGCCCGCGATGGCCTTGTCGTCGAGCGAGTCGTAGACGCGCCCCCTCAGGGTCACCGGCTCGAAGCAAGCGGGCTCGGCGCCCTCCACCTCCTCGCACACCTGCGGGGCGGCGCACCCTGTCTGCGCGGCCACCGAGCAGCTCTGCGGCTGACCCTCGTCGTCGCCGCCGCACCCCATCCCCATCAAGGCGCACAGCATCCCAACAGACATCGAGCGCATCACCATCGATTCGTCTCCTTTCAAACCACGTCTCGTCGCTGCAGGCTCAGCTTCTCAGCTCGTGAGCGGCCAGCGCCGCGGCCTGCGATCCTGTCGCCGCTCCTAGCAGGGACAGTGAATCACGCAGGCGCGGCGGGCACCGAGCAGGGGGAACACATCCCTCCGGTTCTTCTGTGTCTTTCGTGGTTCAATCCCTGCCCTCGAATCCAGGGAGAACCCGGGCAAGCGTAGGGGCTAGTTCAAGATGACCTGGCAGCAGCCGGTGATGCAGTAGTAGCCTGCGGCACAAGGCTCCTGGCCGGAGAGCCCGCACGGCTGGACCCCCGCCGCGCACTGGCCTTGGGGCTCGCCGGTGGGCCCGCCGCCGCCGCCGGTGGCGTCGCCGCCGCCGCCTGTCGCGGCGCCGCCTCCAGCACCGCCGCCGCCCCCTGCGCCGGTGCCGGACTCGAAGCAGTCGTCTGGCAGCGTGTCCTTGCCCAGGCACAGCTCGCAGCGGCCGCACTCGTTCAGGCAAGCATCCACGGGCGTGCAGGGCTCGCAGCGGGTCGGGTCGGACTCGTGGCCGCGCGAGCAGGAGCCTTCACCGGTGCCATCGGCGTCGGAGCCGAGCCAGACGTACTTGCCGCCGCCCGCGGGCAGCTCGCAGCAGCCGAAGCAGTCGCAGCCGTTCGGCGTGAGCGGACCGCAGATCGTATGGCACAGTTCGGACTGCTCGCCGTTGAGATCGCTGCAGCTCTTGCCGTCGGCGCCCGGCGTCGAGGCCCCGCTGTCATAGGCGCACATCGTCCCGTTGCTGGACTCCGGGTGAAACCCGGGCGCGACCTCGTGCTCATCGCACTTGTGGTTCCAGTGGCAATCGTCGTTGCCGGAGCCGGAGTCCTGGTCGAAATAACAGTCGACGGTGCACGCCGGCCCCGCCTGGCCGGGGATCCCGCCGTAGTAGCTGCCCTCGGTGTTGTCGCACGGGCCGAGGCAGTCCGGATCCTGCGCGTCGAGGAGCCCATCGTCGTCGTTGTCGACGAGATCCCCGCACGCGTACGTCTTGCCCTGGCACTCCACGATGCTCGTCGGGGTCGCCATGCCGCCGCCCGCAGCGCCGGTGCCGGCCCCTCCGCCGCTCGCGCTGCCGCCGCCGCTCGCGCTGCCGCCGCCGCTCGCGCTGCCGCCGCCGCTCGCGGTGTCGCCACCCCCCGCGCCGCCGGACGGGGCGGCGCCGTCAACGGTGCTGTCGCTACAGCCGGCGCCGAGGGTGAGTCCAGACAGGGCGGTCACCAACGAGAGAGAAAGAGAGAGAGCTAGGCGCATGGTGTCTCCAGAGGTGGCTCAGGCGCTCCCGTCCGCAGCGCGCGCTGCGGAGCGGGACTACCGGCGCGTTCATCCGGAGCAGTTCCGCCGCGGTCAGGTCACGGCTCAGAAAAAGACCCGTCGCGAAAAAAACGCGGAGCCATCGCGACACCGGCGTGTGGCCGTGGGGTGATAACCCACGTTGTGCTCGCGGTTGTCTCTTCTCTTCCGGGGGGCAAGCGAGCGGGCACGCTCGTCGCTCTCAAGGGGTCGCGTGGCCGCTGCGCGTCAGGGCCGCGCGCAGCGGCGATCAGGCCGCGTGATCGCGCCGCCTTCGGGCGCCCAGGCCCAGCGCGCCCGCGAGGAGCGCCACGAGGCCGACGAGCGCGCCGCCACGCTCGCCTCGCTGCATCGCGCAGACCAGCCCGGACGAGACCTCCGGCTCCGTGGACCCGCCGCCGCTGCTGCCCGCACCGCCGCTGTCGTCGCAGGCGTCGCCGACCCCGTCGGCGTCGCCATCCCCCTGATCCGCGTTGGCCGCGAGCGGGCAGTTGTCGTCGCCGTCCGGGACGCCGTCGTTGTCGTCGTCCGCGTCATCGACGTCGCAGGCGTCGCCTTGATAGTCCTCGTCGTTGTCGGCCTGATCCGCGTTGGGGACGGAGGCGCAGTTGTCCTGCTCGTCCGGGACGCCGTCGTTGTCGTCGTCTTCTTCGCAGGCGTCGCCCTGACCGTCGCCGTCGCTGTCGGCCTGATCGGGGTTGTACTCCTCGTCGCAGTTGTCCGCCGCGTCGCTCAGGCCATCTCCGTCCAGGTCCTCGCAAGCGTTGCCCACGCCGTTGTCGTCGGCGTCCGTCTGATCGGGGTTCGGCACGTGCGGGCAGTTGTCCGTCTCGTCCGGTATGCCGTCGCGGTCGCCGTCGACGTCGGCCCCGAGGTCGCAGGCGTCGCCGCGGCCGTCGCCGTCGCCGTCGGCCTGATCCTGGTTGGGCACGTGCGGGCAGTCGTCCTCTGCGTCCACGACGCCGTCGTTGTCGTCGTCGTCCTCGCAGGCATCGCCGGTGCCGTCGTCGTCCGTATCTTCCTGGAACAGATTGGACACGACAGCGCAGTTGTCCTCCACGTCGACCACGCCGTCGTCGTCGCTGTCGGGATCGCAGGCGTCCCCGAGGCTGTCCCCGTCCGCGTTCTCCTGGCCAGGGTTCTGATCTACAGGGCAGTTGTCCTCTGCGTTGCGCAGCCCGTCGCCGTCGGTGTCGATGTCGGGCTCGCAGAAGTCGCCGATGCCGTTGCCGTCGCCGTCCTCCTGGTTCGGATTGCGCGTGGCAGGGCAGTTGTCGCAGAGATCGCCGATCTTGTCGTCGTCTCTGTCCTGCTGGAGCGAGTTCGGGACGTCGCGGCAGTTGTCGACGTCGTTGTCGATGCCGTCGCCGTCGTCGTCACCGGCCTCGCAAACGTCGCCGGTGCCGTTTCCATCG
Source organism: Sorangium sp. So ce295 (assembly GCF_051527405.1). Taxonomy (NCBI): domain Bacteria; kingdom Pseudomonadati; phylum Myxococcota; order Polyangiales; family Polyangiaceae; genus Sorangium; species Sorangium sp. So ce295. Next base: position 3,857,095 of record NZ_CP150324.1, read on the forward strand.
GAGTCCAGCTGATCGGCGTTCGCCGTGAAAGGACAGTTGTCGTCGGCATCCAGGACACCGTCGTTGTCGTCATCGTCGTCGCAGGCGTCGCCGGTGCCGTCCGCCTCCGCATCCGACTGGTCCGGGTTCATCCCGACAGGACAGTTGTCGCACGCGTCGCCGACGCCGTCGGAGTCCGAATCCCGCTGATCCTGGTTGAGAACGGACTGGCAGTCGTCGCACGCATCGCCGACCGCATCGCCGTCGGCATCCGCTTGGTCCGGATTCTGGGTCTGCACGCAGTTGTCCGCTGAATCCACGACCCCATCCAGATCGGTATCGGGGTCCTCCGCCCACCCCGCGGCCGGCAGGATCAGCCCGAACAGGCCCGCCACGATCCCCACCGAGAACCGTCGCCCGCGCGACCGCACGCCCCTCGTCCCCGCACGTTTCATCGCGCCTCCGTCCTTCATGGCCTTCATGGCGACAGCTTGGTCACGAACACATCCGTGCCCTCGCCTCCCTCGATCCGCTTTTCCCCGAACGTCACCTTCCCGGTGAACGCGCCGGTCACGTAGACCTGCCTGTCGCGGTCGATGGCCACGCCCGTCGCCCGGTCCGCGCCGGCGCTGCCGAAGCGGTGGCTCCACCGGTAGCCGCCCTCCGGATCGAGCTTGGCCACGAACACGTCGTCGTCCCCCGCGCTCGTCACCGACCCGTCCGCCAGCGTCGTGTCTCCGCGGAACCCCCCCGCGACGACCACGTCCCCCGCGCCGTCGACGAGGAGCTGTCCCAGCGACGCGCCGTCCTCGCCGATCACCCGGCTATAGATGTGCTCGCCCGTCGGATCGAGCTTGGCCACGAACACCGCCTGGCGCTCTCCGGCCGTCCGAGGGCCCCCGCCGAGATCGATCGTCGCGCCGAACTCCCCGCCCACGATCACGTTGCCCGCCCCGTCCACCGCGACCGCCTTGGCCCGCTGCGGCCCCGCGTCGCCGAAGCGCTTGCTCCAGCGGTGCTCGCCGAGCGCGTTGAAGCTCGCCACGAACACATCGAAATCCCCGGCGCTCTCCAGCGGCTCGCCGCCCAGATCGAGCGTGCCGGCGAAATCTCCGATCACGATCGCGTTGTTGCGCGCGTCCATCGCCACGGCGCGGGCCTGCTGATCGAAGCCGTCGCCGAAGCGCTTGCTCCAGAGCAGCACGCCGTCGTTGTTGAAGCTCGCCAGGAACACGTCGCTGCCCCCGGCGCTCTCGAGCCGGTCCTTGCCGACGTGCAGCGCGCCCGAGAAGCGGCCGGCCACGACGAGGAGCCCCGCCGCCGTCGCCGCCACGCTCGTCGCCGCCTGGAAGCCGATGCCCCCGAGCGGCTGCAGCCACAGCTCCTTCCCCTCCGCGTCGAGCCTCGCGACGTAGCCGTCTCGCCCGCCGGCGCTCGTCCGCGGCTCGCCGCCGAACTCCAGCGTGCCGGAGAACTCCCCCGCGACCAGGAGGCCCTCGTTCCCGTCCGGCGCGAGCGCGTTCACCGTCTGCGGATCGAACGCACCGAAGCGTTTCAGCCCGAGCCCCGACCCGTCGCTCGCCGCGAGCCGCGCCCAGAAGACGTTCTCCTCGCCGATCGGGGTCACGCTCTCGTCGTCGAGGGCCACGTCCTCCGCCTTCGTGAGCCTGCCAACGAGCGCCGCGGTGCGGTCGTCGAAGACGGCCACGCTCGTCCCTGCACGCTCCCCGTCGCCCCCGAGCGCGCGCGCCCACTGCACCTCGCCGCCCGACCGCGGCGCGCCACCGCCGCCTTCGCCGCCGGCCCCCACAGGGGTCGGCAGGCTGAGCTCGGGAGCGCAGCCGAGGACCGCAGCGCCGAGCGCCGCAGCGCCGACCGTCACGATGCCGAGCGCCGCGCCGGCTGTCGCCGGGTAGAACCGTCTCACCCTCATCAGAACACCCCCTGCCACATCACGCCCTGCGCCGTCGGCGTCGCGATCGGCACGAGCGACGACGCCCGCTCGCCGCCCGCCCTGGGCCGCAGGAGGATGCCGCCCAGCGCCGCGCCCACGCCGGCGAGGCCGACCGCGCCGAGCGTCACCGACAGCCCCAGGCTGCGGTTCCACCGCGCCCGGAGCGCCTCCATGCTCTCGAAGTCGTGGACGCCCCGATCGCAGACGGACCCGGGGCACTCGTCCTCGACCCGAGCCCGCGCGGCCAGGTGGTCGGCAGCGAACACCGCGCTGCCCGCGATCGCCGCGAGCCCCACGCCGCCCGCCGTCCACGCCCACAGCGGAACGGGCGCGCGGGGCTCCGCCGGCGCGTCCGCGGGCGGCTGCTGCGCTCCGCCCACGTTTGCGCCCATGCTCCCACCTGCGGCTGCGCTTGCTTGCGGCTCGGTCGAGCGCCCCGGCACGAGGTGGATGCGGACCTCCACCGGCGCGCGCTCCGCCTGCTTCAGCGTGACCTCGCGCCGCGCCGTCTGGAAGCCGGGCGCCGTCACCACCACCTCGTGGCGACCGGGGTTGAGCTTGCGCGGGTAGGGGAGCGCCGCTCGGGGGATCGGCTGGCCGTCCACGCGCGCGTCGATCTTGTCCAGCGCCGCGCCCTCGACCCGGAGCTGGAGCGACGGGATGCGCGCCTCGAGCTGCTCGACCATCGCCGCGGCGGCCGCCCGCGCCTGCGTGAACACCGGCGGCTCGTCGCTCCCGAGGGGCAGGTGGACGACCTCGTAGGCCGTCTCCCGGGCCTCGATCAGGCGACCGAGCGCCTCGTCGGCGCGCGCGAGATCGAGCCCCGTCGTGGGGGCGCGCACGAGCGCGTGGGCCGCCTGGAAATCCTCGCGGGCGCCGGCGACGTCCCCCGCGTCGCGCTTCTTGCGCCCCTCGATGAGGAGCGTCCGCGCGGTCTGACGATCGGCCGCCGAGGGCTCGGCCCGCGCCGGAAGCGCCCCGGCGACCGAGAGGACAGCCAGGGCTATGCCTGCGGCGCGGGAGGCACGGGGGCGCAACAATTTCATCTCATCACCAAGCCGCCCGGGACTGTCCCGGACTACTCGATCATGATCGCACGCCGCTCGCGCGGGGGTCAACTACGCCGGCGCGCGCGCATCGTGCTCATGAGGCCATGGCGCGCGCATCGCGTAGGGCGTCGATCGTGTTGATCACGTCGATCACGTCGATCCACGTCCATTGCGCTCATCGGTTGTTGGCGCTCGCGACTCGCTCCGTTCACGTGGCCGAGCGACTCTGGGGCAGGGGCACGACCGCAGGCTGGTCGGCGACCCGCTCCCGCTCCCTCGGAGGCGAGACCGAGCCTCCGGCGCTGAGAGGCGCCTCGCTCGGCGCGATCGGCGTGAGATCGGCCGTCGCCGGGCCTCGGAGGACGCGGCCCATGGCGTCGAAGCGGGCGCCGTGACAGCGGCAGTCCCAGCTGCGCTCCGCGGAGTTCCACGAGACCACGCCGCCGAGGTGGGTACACATGGCCGACATCTCGTGGATCTGCCCTTGCGGATCGCGGTAGACGGCGAGCTTCTTCAGGCCCCTGCGCACGACGGCGCCTGCGCCGGGCGCGATCTGCGCCACGTCAGGGACATCGCCCTTGCCGAGCCATGAGGCGTACTGGCACGCGACATTGAGGTTCTCCTTCGCGTACTCGGAGACGGCGGCCAGGCTCAGGTTGACGCGGGTGGGATCGAAGAGCGACGCCATCCGGCTCTCGCGGCCCTGCACGAGGTCCGAGATCACGAGGCCTGCGATCGTCCCGTGCGTCATGCCGTTGCCACAGTCGCCCGTGGAGATGAAGATCCTCGATCCCTTCTTGATGCGACCGATGTACGCGAGGCCGTCGACCGTCTCCATCACCTCGCCGGACCAGCGGTGCAGCACCTCGCCGGCCTGCGTGAAGCGCTCTCTCGCCCATGCCTCGAGCCGCGCGTGGCGCTGGTCCGCGTCGCTGGCCTGTCCGGTCTTGTGGTCCTCTCCTCCCACGAGGAGCACCTCGTCCGGGCCGTCTGCGCCGTTGATGTTGGCGAGGCGGACGTAATGGAACGGTTCGGCCGTGTCCCAGTAGAGCCCCGGTGGGACGGCGCCCCGCGGGATGCGCAGGCCGACGACGTAGGTCCGGTAGCCGGCTTGCTTCAGGTGCACGGAGAAGCGCGGAATGAACGGGGAGTTCGTGGCGAGCACGGCCTCGCCGGCGATCACCCGGTGCCCGCGCGCCGTCTTGACGACCACCCCGTGAGGCACGGCGTCCTCGTCGACGTCGACCACGTGCGCGAGCGTGTAGAGCCTGCCGCCGTCGCGCTCGATCGCCCGCGCCAGCCCCGCGAGGTACCTGCGGATATGAAACTGCGCCTGATCGGGGAAACGGACCGCGGGCCCCGTATCGAAATCGAGCAGCGGCGCGCGGTCGACGTAATGGGTCGAGCCGAGCCCGGCGCGTTGCGCGGCCTCGATCTCGTCCCGGAGGGTGGCCGGGGGCGACCCCGGGGCTGTGAAGAGATAGCCATGGACGCGCCGGAAGTCGCAGTCGATCTTCTCTTCCGCGACGAGCCGCTCGATCGTCTCGATGGCCGCCGTGTGGCTCCTTGCGGCGAGGCGCAGGCGGCTCTTGCTGTGGAGCTTCGCGAGCGAGGCCCAGCGCCGGTCGAGCGCGTGCGTGATGTGCGCGGTGGTGAGCCCTGACTCGCCTCCGCCGATGGCGCCGTTGTCGAGGACGACGACGCGCTTTCCGGCCTTCGCGAGGAGATACGCCGTCGTCAGGCCGGCGATCCCCGCGCCAACGACGCACACGTCCGCCTCGTGGTCGGTCGCGAGGGGGGTCATCGGAGGGATGACGGCGTGGGTCCAGGCGGTGTTCTTATCGTAGGCTCGCTCCGTCATAGGCGCTCCGCGTCTGGGCGCCGAGCGCTTTGGCTCGGCGCTTCGTCTCGGTGATGGGTCATGGGGTCTGCCGCCCGGGAGGCGTGATGATCCGCCGCGCCAGACGCCCCGGATGCGGCCTCCATGGCCGCCGCGCCGCCGGCGCGCGCGGGGGGACGCGCGCCGGCGGCGCTCTTCGTTCGCGCGCGAATGCGCGCTCGGGCGAGGTCGTCAGACCCCTCCCGCGGGTTGGCGGAGAGGTCGTTGAAGCGAGCGGGCGACAGGCGGGGGAGCGGCCGAGCGCCGTCCCGACGCTTGCCCGCGCGGCGCTTGTCGCCGCTGCACGCGAAGGGAGCGAGCGTGACGAGCGTAGAGAGAGTCGTGGCGCTCCTGAGCCAAGCCACCCACATCACTCGCGGGACGATGCAGATCGCGTACCGCGCCCACCGCCGCCCGGCGCGGCTTGTATGTTGGACGTGCCGCGGGGCTCACGGTGAGGCATTCTGCCACGATGAGGCAAACCTGCGACGCGCGCGGCGCGCGTCCGAGGCGATCGCGGGCCGCATGCAAGAGAACGGTTGGTCAGCGGGGAGCGCCGTTCAGGCGAGGCGCGCCGTCCAGGCGGGACACGCCGTTCCGGCGGATCCAGGGGTAGCCGATCGTTGCCACGAATTCGCCGCGACAGCTGCTTGATTCAATCCGCGCGCACGCGTACTTGACGTCCACGACACAGCAGATTGAGGACGTTCGACAGCCCACAGCGAGGGGTGCCGGATCGGCCTTGGCTCCACCGAGCGCCCGCGGCTCGGGCTCTTCGTCGAGACATGGAGGATGGATGAAAGCGCACCTGGTGACGAACGTGGCTCGGATTGCTCTTCTGACGAGCATGGGGCTCCCCCTGGGCTGCAACGGCTGCGACTCGGAGCCTGAGGACGGCGTCACCTCGTCTACGAGCGGCGTCGGAGGCGCCGGCGGGCATGGCGGCGAAGGCGGCGCCGGCGGCGTCGCCGGGCAGGGCGGGGCCGGAGGCGGCGGCGGGCAAGGCGGTGAAGGGGGGGCTGGGGGACAAGGCGGGGTCGGAGGCGCCGGCGGCAGCGGTGGAGTCGGAGGCGCCGGCGGTAGCGATGGAGTCGGAGGCGCCGGGGGGCAAGGTGGCGAAACGGGCGCCGGTGCATCAGGTGGAGTGGGGGGCGCAGGCGGCGACGGCGGCGCGGGCGGCAGCGGCGGCGGCGAGCCTCCGGCGTTCCTCGGAGATGCCCTGTGGGGGCTCGGCGCCGGCGAGGCGAAGAACGAGCGAATCGAGGCGATCGCGGCAGATCTGCACGATAACGTCGTCCTGGTCGGCGGCTTCGAGACGGCGATCAACTTCGGTGGCGAGGCGGACGCCCTCGTGAGCGACGGTGGTCTCGACCTCTTCGTCGTGAAGCTCGACGCGGCGGGAGGCCACGTCTGGAGCAGGCGTTTCGGGGGCAAGTCCGATCAGGTCGCGTTTGCGGTGGCCACGGATCCGAGCGGCAACGTCGTCGTCGCCGGGGAGTTCGAGGGGACCCTCAACTTCGGCGCGGACGCGAGCACGGAGCTCGTGAGCGCCGGCGGGAAGGACCTCTTCGTCGCCAAGCTCGACGCCGGCGGCAACCACCTCTTCAGCAAGCGCTTTGGCGGCGAGCTCGATCAGGGCGCCACGGCCGTGGCCGTCACCGAGGCGGGCGAGATCGTCGTCCTCGGCATGGTCGACGGCAGCATCAATTTCAGCGAGGCGCCCGGGACCGCGCTCGAGGGGAGCGGGGGTCCCAACGTCGTCGTGGCGAAGCTCGACGCCGGCGGCGGCCACCTCTGGAGCCGGCGGTTCGGCTCCGCGGAGAGCTGGCAGCGCTTCCGCAGCATCGCGGTCGGCGAGTCGGCCCTCTACGCGGCCGGCGCGTTCGGCGGAAGGCTCGAGATCGACGGCCACGTCGTGGAGAGCGCCATCGACGGCTCGCGCGACGACGAGCCGATCTACAGCATCGATGGGCTCGTCCTGCGGTTCGATCTCGCGTCGGGCAGCCTCGTCTGGGGCCGGTCGCTGGGCGCCGCCGGCGAGCAGTTCGCCAAGTTCATCGGCCTCGGGCTCGATGGCCACCCGGTCGTCCTCGGCAACTACAGCGCTCCGTTCCGCGTCGGGCCCACGGCCATCGAGCGCGCCGCGGTCGGGGATTACGACCTCTACCTGGCCCGGCTCGACGCAGAGACCGGTGAGCCGCTCGCCGCCCGTGGGCTCCCGTCCGCGGGCGACGAGTTCGTCTGGGGCTTCTCGCAGGACCCCTGGGGCAACCACGTTCTGAGCGGTTACTTCACGGAGGCGCTCGAGCTCGGCGGGGCGCCCGTGGAGACCGTGCCGCCCGAGTCGGGCGATGCGTTCGTCGCGAAGCTCAGTCCGGACTTCTCCGAGGAGCTCTGGTCCGACGTCTACCGCGATGGGGTCTTCTGCTTCTCGACGGCCCAGGCCGTCACCGGAAGCGGGAACACCGTCGCCGCTGGCCTCTTCCACGGCGAGCGGATCGAGCTCGGCGGCGGCCTCCCCGCCATCGAGCACAGCGCGTCTGTGGGCGATCGCAGCAACGGCGACGTCTTCCTCGTCACCCTGTCGCCGTGACGGACGATCGGGCGCGCGGACACCCCCGCGCGCCCGATCACCGGCGGCGATGTGCCGCGGCGCTGCTCAGTTCGTCTCGTGGCGCGGCTCGGCGGCGTCGGCACGTGCGGCGCTGCCGCCCTGCTCGCCCTCGCGCGCGCTCTCCCCCGGCGCGTCGCTCTGTCCGTCGCCGCGCGACTCGCCGCCCTTGCGGCCGATCTGCGCCATGTGTCCGCGGTTCTGGCTCACGGCCGCGCCGCCCTTGCGGCCGATCGCGGCCATGTGCTCGCGATTCTGGCTCACGCTCGCGCCGCCCTTGCGGCCGGCCGCGCGGGCCTCCTCGGAGCTGAACTCGTGGGCCGTGCCCTTCTCGTGCGCGGCCTTGCCGCCCATGCTCGCGATCGCGCGTTGCTGCTTCTGGTCCATCGCGGCGAACCCACGACTGCTGCTCTGACCGTGTTGCTGTGCCATGAGTCGTCTCCTTGGTGTCTGGGCGCATCGCTCCAGCGCCCTCACGGGGTGACCCAGGCGTGGTGCCCTGTGGGATCGTCGCTGAACGATGTCGGCTCCTCCGGGGGACTGCAACGTGAGTGCCATGAAGAGGGATCCATGGACACGCGACGTCACCGGCGCGGATCCAGCGGGACTTCCGTGGATTCTCGTGAGCGCTCGGGAGCGTCCAGGGTGCGCTCCAGCAGGGTGAGGTGAGCGCGATCCTCCGGGCGCGCCCGGGGAAGGCGCGGTTTCTGCGCCGACGTGCGCAGCGCCGATGGTGTCGCGTTGCGTCCAGCGCCGCTCAGCCCGGCGAGCGCGGCGTTCCAGCGGACGCCCCGCCGCGCGGCAGACTGCCCCACCGGTCGTGAGCGCGCGGGCCATCGCGCCTCGTCCGCGCCGCGCGGTCGAAATCCACGGCGTCCTCTCGTGTGGACGACTCCAGCGCTCGCGACGTCGCCGACGTCACCGCCGCCGGCACGCCGCGACGATCGTGCTCCAGTGCCCAGCGTGCTTGACGGCGCGCGTTGTCGATCGCCATCGCGGATCCCCCGACCGGCGTTGTGGGCGCATCCGTCCCGCAGATCCAGGGGCGATGCCGTCGCGCAGATTCTGCGCCTCCGGGAGCCGGGCAGCCCAACCTGGGACGCGATAGTGTCGTCGTGACGCGTAGACCCTGCGCCGCTGCGTCGCTGCGTTCGCACGCGTGCGGTCCGCCGAGGCGGCGGTTGGGCTGTCGCGGGGCCGCCATGCCGGGGGCGTGGAGGCTCCCTACCGCTGTCAAGCGGCGCGAACCGGCCCGTCAAAAACTCGACGTCCGTGTGGCCCCCGAGTTGCTGCGCCTGTTGCCTCCCGGTCGCTGGAGCGTCACCGATGTCACGGTGACGCCACGCGCGAACACGTGATACAGAGCGGCCCGGCGTCATCAGCCCATGCGCACCATCCCATCCCTGGAACGTCCCCGAATGCAAGAGAGGCTCACAACGGACTGCGATGAGGTCGCCGGCTCCGGCGGGCTGGTCGACGTCGAGCCCGAAGGCGCGCTGTTAAAGGACGCTCTGCGCGGCCTGGTCGGCGTGTTCGCTCTCCACGACGCGATCCTCATCGGCTATCTCGCCTTGACGACGATCTTCCTGCTTGGCGCGCCGCCGACGGAGCTGCGAGCGCAGTGCATGAACCGCAATCTGGCGGGCATCGCCGCCCTGGTGTCCGTCTGCGTGCTCGTGCGCCGCGCGACGTTTCTGGCGCCCTTGCTGCGGAGCGTCCTTTACCGACTCTCGCTCGTCGGCGCCTTCCTCCTCAACTACCTGTCGCTCCGGACCCTCTTGCCGGCGGTCCGGAGCGATAGCGTCGACGCGGAGCTCCTCCACCTCGATCTCCTCCTCTTCCGCGTCGAGCCGGCGCTCTGGATGGAGCGCTTCAACACGCGCCCGATCGTGGAGTGGTTCTCCTTCTTCTATTTCAGCTACTTCTTGATCTGTTTCCTCTCGATGGTGCTGGCGGTATGGGTCGCCCGACCAGGCCGGGGGACGACGGAGTACGCGGTCGGCACCACGATCGTCTACTGTGTTGGCCAGCTCGGTTACATGGCCGTCCCTGCGTACGGCCCCATCCAGGCGCTGAGCCACCTCTATCAGGGGCCGCTGGACGGCGGCTTCTTCTGGGGCTGCGTGAGCAGCGTCGTGCAGGCCGGCGGCGCGATGAAGGACGTCTTTCCCTCCCTGCACACGGCCGCTCCCCTCTGGTTCGCCCTGTACACGTTCCACCGCGCCCGCACCGACCGGCGCCTCTTCTGGCTCGCCGTGGTGACCGCGTTCTTCTCCATGAACATCATCGTCTCGACCATGCTCCTCCGCTGGCACTACGCGGTCGACGTCGTCGCCGGCGCCGTCCTGGCCGTGGGCACGGCGTGGCTCACGCCGCGGCTCGTCCGCTGGGAGGAGGGCCTCCGCGCCCGCATGGGTCAGCCGCAGCCGTGGAGCTTCCGGTAAGCGCGCCTCTCCGGCGCCGGCGCGCTCCAGTCCCGCGCGCCTCGGCGTCGGGGGAAGCTCATCTCAAGGAGCCGGCCTCGGCCTGAGCTCGGCACGAGCGCCCGCGGCCTGCTTGATCCTGGCGGCCGCTCAGGCGAGCGGTGCCTCCCACGCTTTCAGCGGAGCACCCCGGGGGAGCTCGTCGGCGCGGTCAGCCGTCGGCTGGAGCCGCCGAAGATCGGGTGACCGGGCGTGTACCCGAAGGTCACGTTCCGGAGCTCGATCCGGCCGCGCTCGAGCGTCGGGGCGACGGCCTCGGGGCGGTCGACGAGCTCGTGGGAGCGGACGATGGTGTTCACCCCGTTCGCGACGTTGCCGACGAACTCGAAGAACTCGAGGAAGCGGCGGCTGAGGTTGCGCGCCTCGTTGATGATGAGGAGCGACAGGCTCGTCGCCATGACGAACTCGGCGACGCCGATGTCGCCGCGCTCCCAGAGCCTGAGCGACTGGTAGAGCGTCCCCACCTTGAGCAGCGCGGCGGACGCGAACTGGAACCAGCGCACCCGCTCGGAGTACCAGTTCGATCTGCGCACCGCGCGGAGCTCGCGCTTGAGCTGCTCGTCCAGGTACGCGCGCTCGAAGCCGAACCGGGCGAAGAGCCGCGCGCTCGTGAGGTTCGTGACGGAGTCGACGAGCTTGCCTGTTGTCTCGCTCCGCGCGGACGCGGCGCGCACCGCGTGGGGCTGACACCGGGTCGCGAGCCAGTAGGAGACGCCGACGAACAGCGCCGCCCAGGCCGAGACGACCGCGGCGAGCGCCGGGTGAGCGCTGTAGAGCAGCCCGATCGAGACCGAGAAGACGATGGCGATGGGCCAGAAGTCGAAGAGGATGGCCCACAGGGTCTGCGAGACCCCCATCGACGTCTCGCTGATCCGGTGGGCGAGCGCCCCGGCGAAGTTGTTGCTGATGTAACGATGGGAGTGGTGCTGGAGGTACGCGTACAGATTGCGGGTCACGTTCTGGCGCTGCCACGGCCCGACGAGGATCTGGCAGAGGCCGGCGATCCGGCTGAACAGGAACTCGCCGGCGATGAGCGCGACGAACAGCGCCAGCGCGTCGCGCAGCCGCCCGCTCAGCGCGGCGCGGCCAGCGCCCGACGCCTGCGTCACCCCCTGGGTGGTGATCGGCAGCTGCGGCGCACGCAGGGGGGTCGTGTGCTCGAGCGATCCGGATCCACGCGCGGGCCCCCCGTGGAAGTTCAAGGGGGGTTGCCGCTCGGCCCTTGCGTGGTCGGCGATCTCCACTAAGCGCTTCAGGATGAGCTGTTCTCTGCCTCGAGCAGCCGCGAGCGTGATGCGAGAAGGGATGAAACAGCGGTCGAGCGAGGAGCGCGCAGAAGGGCGCGACTTCATCGAATGCCTGGAAGATCTCGCGATCGTGCGACCTGTGGACGACTCCGAAGAACATCTCCTCTGGGACACCGAGCTCCTGAAGCAGGAGCTCGCCCGCGCAAGCCCTGGCCGCGAGTCGGGGCTGATGCGGCTCCTCGCGGCGCGGGTCGCGATGAACAGCTCTTTCCAGTTCTTCGGCCTCCTCGACGCCCACGGTACGAGCTGGGAGTCGAACCACACCTCGACCAGCGGCGCCGGCGTGGAGCGGAGGGAGGTGCACGGCGTGCCCTTCTGGGAGTGCCGCTGGTGGCAGGGCTCGCCGGAGATCCAGGAGCGCCTGAAGGACGCTGTTCGGCGCGCGGCGCGCGGCGAGTTCGTCAGGTACGACGTGGAGGTCCTCGGGGGGAACGAAGGTGAGAAGCGCATCACGATCGATTTCAACCTGAACCCCGTGAAGGATCGGCTGGGCAAGGTCGTCTTCATGATCGCCGAGGGGCGGGACGTCACCGAGCAGCGGCGGCTCGAGCGCGAGGTCGCGCAGCACCGGGACGAGCTCGCGACGCTCGACCGCCTCAAGACGGAGTTCGTGGCCAACGTGAGCCACGAGTTCCGCACCCCGCTCACCCTTATCCTCGGGCGCGTCGAGGACGCGCTGTCGAGCCCGGCGGGGTCTCTCGGGGGCGACGGCCTCGCCGCGGCCCACCGGAGCACGCTCCGGCTCCTCCGGCTCGTGAATACGCTGCTCGATTTCTCCCGCATCGAGGCGGGGAGGCTCCAGACGTCGTTCGCGCCCACCGATCTCGCGCGGCTCACGGCGGAGCTCGCGAGCTCCTTCCGCTCGCTGATCGAGGGCGCGGGGCTGTCGCTCGTCGTGGACTGCCCGCCGCTGCCCGAGCCCGTCTACGTCGACGCGGCGCAATGGGAGAAGGTCGTCATGAACCTCCTCTCGAACGCCTTCAAGTTCACGTTCGAGGGGGAGATCGCGGTCTCGCTGCGCGCTCACCCGGACCACGTCGAGCTGACGGTGCGCGACACAGGCACCGGGATCCCCTCGGAGGAGCTCCCGCGCATCTTCGAGCGGTTCCACCGCGTGCACGGCGCGCGCAGCCGGAGCATCGAGGGCACCGGGATCGGGCTCTCCCTCGTCCAGGAGCTCGTCAAGGCGCACGGGGGCTCGCTGCGCGCCTCGAGCGCGGTGGGGCAGGGGAGCGCGTTCACCGTGGCGATCCCGAGGGGCCGCGCGCACCTCTCGCCGGAGCGCGTGGTCGCCGCCGGGGAGCCGGCGCCCTCGGCGGCGAGCGCGAGCCTCCACGTGCTCGAGGCGTCCCAGTGGTCTTCACCCCAGTCACCCGGGCGCGAAGGAGCGGCGCCCGCGGGCCCGGAGCCGCGCGCCGACGCCGCGCCCGCGCAGATCGCCCCGGGCGGCGGAGAGGGCCGGATCCTCGTCGCCGACGACAACGCGGACATGCGCGAGTACCTCGTCCACCTGCTCACGCCGAGGTGGAGCGTGGAGGCGGCCTCGGACGGGCGGGCGGCCCTCGAGGCCGCGCTCGCGCGCCCGCCCGACCTCGTTGTGAGCGACGTGATGATGCCCGAGCTCGACGGCGTCGCGCTCCTCCGGGAGCTCCGCGCGGATCCGAGGACGAGCAGCGTCCCCGTGGTGCTCGTGTCCGCCCGGGCGGGGGAGGACGCCGTCGTCGAGGGCCTCGACACGGGGGCGGACGATTACCTGGTGAAGCCGTTCTCGCCGCGCGAGCTCCTCGCCCGCGTCCGGACGCAGATCGAGATGGCGCGGATGCGGCGGCGCGCGGTCGAGGCCGCGGAGCGGGAGCGCGCGCAGGAGCTGCCCCGCTTCCTGGACGCGGCGAGCGTGGTGCTGGCCGAGTCTCTCGACTATTCCACGACGCTCGCGCGGGTGGCGCAGCTCGCGGTGCCTGTCCTCGCCGACTTCTGCGTCGTCGACGCGCTCGACGAGGAGGACGGCGCCTTCCGGCGGGTCGGCGTGGCGCACTCGGACCCTTCGCTCGCCGCCGTGGCCGAGGAGGCGAAGCGCTTCGCGCCCAAGCTCGACGGCAACCCGGAGCACCCGCCGACCAAGGTGCTCCTCGAGCAGAGGTCGGTGCTCGTCGAGCACTTCACGGACGAGCAGATGCGCGCCATCGCGCAGAACGAGGAGCACCTCCGGGTGATACGGGCCATCGGGGCGCACTCGTTCATGTGCGTCCCGCTGGCGCGGCGCGGGCGGCTCTTCGGGACGCTGACCTTCATGGTCGTGCGATCCGAGCGCCGGTACAGCCAGGCGGACCTCGCGGCGGCGGAGGAGCTCGGGCGCCGCTGCGCGCTCGCGGTGGACAACGCGCGCCTGTACAGGGACGCGCAGAGCGCGATCGCGCTGCGGGACGAGTTCCTCTCGATCGCCTCCCACGAGCTGAAGACGCCGCTCACCCCGCTCGCGCTGCAGATCCAGACCCTGATGCGCCGCGCGCCCGAGCTGTGCCCCGACAGGGAGCGCCTCCCGTGGCTCATGGACAGGCTCGGGCTCGTTCGCCGGCAGAGCGAGCGGCTGAGGCGGCTCGTCGAGAACCTCCTCGACATCTCCCGCATCTCCGCGGGGCGCCTCGCCCTGGAGCTCGAGCAAGTCCGGCTGTCGGACATCGTCCGGCAGGTGGTGTCTCGCTTCCAGGAGGGCGGCGAGATCGCGGAGGCGGGCTCGCGGGTCACCGTGAGCGCGGCGGACGACGCCGCAGGGAGCTGGGATCGGGTGCGGCTCGAGCAGGTCGTCGAGAACCTCGTCTCGAACGCGCTCAAATATGGTCAGGGAAACCCGATAGAGATCACCGTCGCCTCGACGGGCTCGATGGCCACGTTGACGATCGCGGACCACGGCATCGGGATCGCGCAGGAGCACATCGGCCGGATCTTCGGGCGGTTCGAGCGCGCCGTGTCGGCGCGGCACTATGGCGGCCTGGGCATGGGGCTCTACATCACGATGCAGGTGGTCGAAGCGCTGGAGGGTTCGATCGAGGTGAGCTCGGTCCTGGGAGAGGGCTCGACCTTCAAGGTGACCCTGCCGCTCGCCGGCCCTCGGGCCTCGGGCCGGCAGGGTCTGCCGGGATTCGAGGGCGCCTGAGGCGCCCGGCGCGAGGGGGCCCCGCGGGCCGGCCCGAGGTCGTGGCGCCCTGGTCGCTGTCACCCTGCGAAGGGAGCGAGTGCGCATGACGACGAGCCGTCCCAGCAAGCGCATCCTGATCGTCGATGACGACGCGGCGATCCGCAGGACGTTGAGCGAGCTCCTGGAAGAGGAGGGGTATGCGGTCGCCTGCGCCGCGAACGGGCGCGAGGCCCTCGCATGCCTGCGGGACGACCCCTCGTCCATCGCGCTCGTCCTGCTCGACCTGATGATGCCGGTCATGGATGGGTTCCAGTTTCGCGCCGAGCAGAAGCGCGACCCGACGCTCGCCGCCACGCCCACCGTGGTGATGACCGCGCGCGGCGCGACGGAGCGCGCCGGCATCGACGCGGACGCGATCCTCAGCAAGCCGTTCGACGTGCTGAAGCTGATGGACACCATCGAGCGGAGCTGCCGGAGGGGGTGAGCCGGCGGCGCGCCGCGCCGATCGTGCGAGCGGCGCGATGGCGCGATCGCGCGATCGCGCGCCGCAGGCGGCCTAGGAGCCCGCCCTCGATCCGCACATGGTCGTGAGCACCGCGAGCAGCTCCGCCGGCTCGATGGGTTTCGGGACATGGGTGTTGAACCCTGCTCGCAAGGCGCGCATGCGATCTTCCGTGCGCGCATAGGCGGTGAGCGCGATCGCCGGGGTCCGCCCCCCGCTCGCCGCCGGGAGCGCGCGGATCTTGCGGATCAGCACGTAGCCGTCCTCGCCGGGCATCGCGACGTCGGACACGAGCACGTCGGGCTGCAGCGCCTTCACCGCGAGCAGCGCCTCGGCCGCGGACGACACGGCCGTCACGCGCGCGCCGCACTGCTCGAGCATCGTGACGAGGAGCTCGCGCGTGTCGTCCTCGTCCTCGACCACGAGCACGTTCAGCGCCGCGAGCTCCGGCGGGCGGTCGCTCCCGGAGGAGACGGACGGCAGCGGCGCCAGCCGGCGCCCCCGGTCGTGGCTCGGCGGCGCCGCGAGCGGCAGCTGGACGACGAACGTGGCGCCCCGACCCTCCCCGTCGCTCAGCGCGTGGGCCGTGCCGCCGTGCATCTCCACGAGGCTCTTCACGATCGTGAGCCCGAGGCCCAGGCCGCCGTGCCTGCGGGTCGTGCCGCTCTCGGCCTGCCGGAACTGCTCGAACACGTAAGGCAAGAACGCGGGCTCGATGCCCTGGCCGGTGTCGGACACGGTGATCTCGGCGGACCCGTCGGCGCGATCGAGCCGGATGCGCACCACGCCGCCCCGCGGCGTGAACTTCACCGCGTTGTTGAGCAGGTTCCAGACGACCTGCTGCAGCCGGCCCGCGTCGCCCGCGACGGCGCCCACGCCGGGCTCGAGGTGCGACTGGAGCCGCACCCCCTTGGCGTCGGCGGCCGGCCGCACGACCTCGAGGGCGGCGTCGATCACCGGCGCGAGCTCGATCGGATGGACGTCCAGCCGGAGCTTGCCGGCCATGATGCGCGAGATGTCGAGCAGATCGTCGATGAGCTGCGCCTGCGCCTGGGCGTTGCGCTCCACCGTCTCCAGCGCCTTGTCGCGGCGCTCGTCGGGGAGCTTGCCGGTGCGCAGCATCCGGACCCAGCCGAGGACCGCCGTGAGCGGCGTGCGGAGCTCGTGGCTCATCGTCGCCAGGAACTCGTCCTTCAGGTGGCTCGCGGCCTCGGCCTCCCGCCGGGCGGACTGCGCCGCGGCGAGCAGGTCTTGCCGCTCCTCCTCCGCGCGCTTTCGCGCCGTGATGTCGAAGAACGAGGAGACGACGCCGGCCACCGAGCCGTCCGCGCCGCGGAGCGGCTGCGCGTTCACCGACAGCCACAGGACCGAGCCGCCCTGCCGCTCCAGCCCGAGGAGGACGCTCGACTGGGGCGCGCCGGTCCGCAGCGCGATCTGCGAGGGGACCATCTCGAAAGGGAACGTCGAGCCGTCCTCGCGGACGAGCCGGCACGACGGGCCCAGCATCGTGGACCCGACGAGCTGGGCCATGGGCAGGCCCAGGATCCGCTCGGCGCTCGCGTTCGCGGTGCGGATGACGCCGCGCTCGTCCTGGAGCGTGATGCCCTCCTCGAGCGCGCTGATGATCACGCGATAGCGCTCCTCGCTGTCCCGGAGCGCCCGCTCCGCCTCGATCGCGTCGGTCTCGTCGCGGGTGATCAGCACGGCGCCCGCGGGCGAGCCGTCGGCGTGCCTGAGCGGCGATGCCGTCCCGGCGAGGGCGCGGATGGAGCCGTCCGGGCGCGTGACGAGCCAGCGCGCGTTCTCGACCTTCTCGCCCCGGAGCGCGCGGTGGAGCGGGTCCTCGTCGGGGCGCAGCGGCCGGCCGTCCAGCGCGAGCAGCCCGCGGGTCCGGAGCGCGTCGCGCGCGTCGCTCGCGTACACCCCGTGCTGCCGCTGGGCCTCGCCGTTGCAGATGCGGAGCGCCCCGCGCGCGTCCGCGGCCATGATGCCGTCGCCGCTCTGCTCGATGAGCGCCTGCAGCAGATCGCGCTCCACCGCCGCGATCCGCTCGGCCCGCTCGGCCCGCTCGCGGAGCCGCTTCGAGCGAAGGAGCGCGCCGACGCGCGCCGACAGCGCGGCCGCCGGGCAGGGCTTGACCACGTAGTCGTCGGCGCCCGCGGTGAGCCCCTCGACGAGGTCCTCCTCCTGCCCGGCCACGGTCAGGATGAGGATCGGGAGCCCGACCGTGGCGGCGCGCGACCGCAAGAGGCCACAGATCTCGGTGCCGGACATGCTCGGCATCACCTGGTCGAGCACGAGGACATCCGGCAGATCGCCCCCCGCCACGCGCTCGAGCATCGCGGCGGCGTCCGTGAAGATCTGGACCTCGTACCCTGGCGCGAGGGCGCGCGCGGCCATCTCGGCCTCCAGCAACGAATCGTCGAGGATCCACACCACCCCGCGCTGCGCGTGCTCGCTCGGCGGCGGCTCCATGCCCCCCTCCCGGACGCCTCGCCCCGCGGCCGGCGCCGGGCGCCGGGGCGGGCCGTTCGCATCGCGCGCGACGTCGGCGAGCACGAAGTCCATCGTCATTGGCCGATTCATGGTTCTCCAGGAGCAGCAGGGGCCGTGAGGCAGTTCGCCACAGGGCGGCGCCTCTCGGGATGGGACGGGACGCGGAAACGTGTTGGTTCCGCAAGCATCTTTACCGCCCAGTCTCATCTGAGGGAGAGCCCGCGACGATGCAAGCCTAATACGATGAAAGGCGCGCCCTGTCGCCCTCTTCTGCCTGTCTGCGTCGGTTGCTTCTGGTCGCCTCTGGTCGCGTCAGGTTGCCTCTGGTCGCGTCAGGTTGCCTCTGGTCGCGTCAGGTTGCCTCTGGTCATTGCGCCATGCATCACGCAACGCTCGCCGGGTTCCATCGACGTCTGTCGTGGCGTTCGCGCCCGCCGACGTTCGCTGGCGCACCGGGTCCTCTACGCGCGGGCAGCGCATGGCCGCTGCGCGCTGCTCACCCGAGCGTCGCATCCGCAGCTCGGGACGTGTCTGACGGGAGTTCCCTGATTCTCCCACGGACGCACAAGCGCGATTGACACCCCGGATTCGGAAAGGCTATTCCCCCGATCGAGTACCGCTGTGGCAGAGATCCTCGTCGTCGATGACAGCCGGGTGATGCGTGAGATGGTGGTGGCCTGCCTCCGGGCAGAGCAGCACGGGTTCGCGCACGCGGCGAGCGGGCTTGAGGCGATTGAGACGCTCTCGCTCAGGCCGTTCGATCTCGTGGTGCTCGACCTGAATATGCCCGATATCGGGGGACTCGAGGTGATCGAGTTCATCCGGGGTCAAGACAGGCTGCGGAGCCTGCCGATCCTGGTGGTGACGACCCGGGGTGATGAGGAGTCCCGCGTCCGCACGCTCGCCGCGGGGGCGTCCGAGTTCATGACGAAGCCCTTCACTCCCGACGCCATCCTGGCCAGCGTGCGCGCGCTCCTGCAGGACAACGGCGCCAGCGCCGGATGACCGGATGGGCGGCGCGCTCGATGTGAACGAGTTCGTGGCCGGCTACCTCGTCGAGGTGGAAGAGCACCTCTCCGCGTCGATGGCCAACCTCCTCGCCGTCGAGGCGGCCCTCCGCGCCGGCGAGTCGAGCCCCAAGGCGATCCGGGAGCTCTTCCGCGCCCTTCACACCATCAAGGGCCTCTCCGCCATGGTCGGCGTGGAGCCGATCGTGGATCTCGCCCACGCGATGGAGACCGTGCTCCGGGCGGCGGACCGGGCGGCCGGGAGCCTCTCCGCCTTGTCGATCGAGGTCCTGCTCCGCGGGCTCCGGTCCATCGAGGAGCGGGCGCGGGCCCTCGCCGAGGGCAAGCCGGTGCTGCCGGCGGCGCCCGAGCTCCTCGCCGCGCTCACCGCGCTCGATCTCGCCGCCGCGCCGACGCCGCCCGTGCCGACCATCGGCGCCGATCCCGAGATCCTCGCGAAGCTCGGGCCTGGCGAGCGGGTGCAGCTCGCGCAGGGCGTGGCCGGCGGGCGGCGCGCGCTGCGGGTCGACTTCGTCCCCTCGCCGGCGCGCACCGCCGAGGGGGTGAACATCACGACCGTCCGCGAGCGCGTCGGCAAGCTCGCCGAGATCGTCAAGGTCGTCCCGCTCTCGGTGCCGGCCAGCGATGGGGCGCCGGGCGGCATCGTCTTCGCGCTCCTCGTCCTCACGAGCGCGCCCGACGAGGAGGTCGCGCGCGCGGCGGCGGCGGATGGCGTCCGCGCGCTCACCGTGGAGCCCCCCGTCCCGCCGGCCGTCGCGGCGCTGGCGGAGCGCGAGCCGGACGAGCCGGCGGACCGGGAGCCCCAGCTCCGAGGCGTCGTCCGCGTCGAGGTGGCGCGCCTCGACGACGCGCTCGACAAGCTCTCGGCGCTGGTCGTGACGCGGTTCCGGCTCGCTCGGGCGGCCGCCGAGCTGCGCGCCCGCGGGGTCGACACCCGCGATCTGTCGGAGATCCTGCGCGAGCACGACCGGACGCTGCGCGACCTCCGCGGCGCCATCATGCGCGCGCGCATGATCTCCGTGGCGGAGCTCCTCGAGCGCGTGCCGCTCGTCGTCCGCGGCCTCGGACGCGCGACCGGCAAGCAGGTCCGGCTCGAGATCGACGCCGGCAAGGCCGAGCTCGACAAGGCGGTCGCGGAGCGCGTCTTCCCTGCGATCGTGCACCTGCTCCGCAACGCCGTCGATCACGCGATCGAGCCGCCCGCCGAGCGGCGGCGCCTCGGCAAGCCCGAGGAGGGCGTCGTCCGGGTCTCCTGCTTCGAGCGCTCCAGCAACCAGCTCGAGCTCGGCGTCGCCGACGACGGCCGCGGCATCGATCGCGCGCTGGTCGCGAGGCGGGCCGGCCGCCCCGCGCCCGAGAGCGAGGCGGCGCTGCTCGACCTCATCACGCTCCCCGGGCTGTCGACGCTCGATCAGGCGACGAAGACCAGCGGCCGCGGGCTCGGGATGGACATCGTGCGCCGCATCGCGGTGGAGCAGCTCAGCGGCGAGCTCTCGGTGAGCACGTCGCCCGGCGCCGGCACCACCTTCACCCTCCGGATCCCGCTCACGTTGACCATCGTGGACGCCTTCTCCTTCCTGTGCGGTGACCAGCTGTTCGTGACGCCCGTCGCGGGCGTCGAGGAGGTCATCGAGATCGACGCCGCGCGCATCCTCCGCGGCCCAGCGCCTGGCCAAGCGCGGGGCGGGACGATGTTGCCAGGCCTGGGCGAAGCGCGGGGCGGGACGATGTTGCCAGCGCCGGGCGAAGCGCGGGGCGGGACGATGCTGCCAGCCGTGGGCGAAGCGCGGGGCGGGACGATGCTGCCAGCCGTGGGCGAAGCGCGGGGCGGGACCATGTTGATCGAGCGCCGCGGCGAGGTCGTGCCCCTCGTCGACCTCGGCGCCCTCTTCGAGCTCGGGGCCTCGCCGGCGCGCAGGGCGCTCGTCGTTCGTCGCCACGGCGCGCCCTTCGCGTTCGGCGTGACCCGCGTGATCGGCCAGCAGGAGGTGGTCGTGCGGCCGCTCGAGGACCCGCTCGTCCGGGTGCCGGGCGTGTCTGGCTCGACGGATCTCGGCGACGGGCGCCCCACGCTCGTCCTCGACCTCGTGACCCTCAGCGGCAGGCTCTCCGCTGGCCGCGGCGGTCGCGGCGCGCTCGTCCGGTGGGCCTCGTGAGCGATCTGCACGTGGTCCTGAAGGTGGCGGACACCGAGTACATCATCTCGGCGGCGGACGTGCTCCACATGGAGTCGTTCGCCGGGGCGACCCGGGTGCCGGGGGCGCGATCGTACGTCGGCGGCCTGGTGCAGATCCGGGGCCGCGTGGTCCCGGTCGTGGATCTGCGCGTCCGCTTCGGGCTCCCGAGCGCGGAGCCGACGCTGGACTCGCGCGTCATCGTCGTCCAGCACGGCGGCCGCACCGTGGGCCTCCTGGTGGACAGCGCGCGCGAGGTCGTCAACATCGCCGAGGGCGAGCTGAGGCCGCCCCCCGAGGTCATGGCGGAGGAGAGCGCCGGGTTCGTCAGGGCCGTCGCGAAGCTCGGGGAGCGCCTCGTCATGCTCGTCGACGTCGGCAGGATCATCGGTGAGGAGCAGGATCATGGCATCTGATGCAATCGCGGACATCGACGGCGCGCTCGCGCGGGCGGAGCAGACCGAGCGCGCGCTCCGCCAGGCGGTCGCGACCGTCGCCGGCGTCGAGCAGGCGGCCGCGCGGCTCGCCGCCCTCGGCGCCGAGCAGGCCGCCTCCGGCAAGGAGCAGGGAGCCATGGCGGGGGCGCTCGCGGGCGAGATCGAGGAGGCTGGGGTGGCCGCGCAGGCGCTCGCCCGCTCCGGGCAGCGGGTGGGCGACGCCATCATCGAGGCCGTGAGGGGGACCGAGGGCATGGCGGGCGGCATCGGCGCGCTCGCCCCCGCGCTCGCCAGCGTGAAGGGCGACGCCGACGCGCTCGCCGCCTCGGCGGACACGACCGCGGTCGCGCTCGAGGAGATCGCCCGCTCGGTGAAGGCGGTGAGCGCCAGCGCCGAGGAGCTCGCGTCCTCCAGCGAGGAGCTCCTCAGCGCGGTCTCCGTGACGAGCGGATCGGCCGACGAGGCGGCGGTCCGCGGCGAGAGCAGCGCCGCGGCCATCGAGCAGATCGGGGCCACCATCGAGGAGATGTCGAAGGGCGTCGCGCGCCTCTCGGCCGACGCCAAGGGGGTCGGGGCGCAGATCTCGAGCATGGCCGGGGCCGTCGTGGGCGTGAGCGGCTCCCTCGATCGCGTCGCGAAGGACGCGACCGAGATGGCGAGCGCGGTCGAGGAGACCGCGGCGACCGCCGAGCAGATGGCGCGGTCGATCCGCGGGGTGGCCGACAGCGCGAAGGCGCTCGACGCGAGCGCGTCGACGACCGCGAGCACGATCACGGAGATCGCGAGCTCGGTCGAGGAGGTCGCGGCCACCGCCGAGAAGAACGCGGCGACCATCGAGGCCAACGCGGTCGCCGCCGAGCAGCTCGCGCGGGCCGCGCAGCAGGCCGCGCAGAGCGCCGAGCAGATCAGCGGGCTCGCGGCCGGCAACGCCGCCACGTCGTCGCAGGTCGAGGCCTCGACGCGGCGGATCGTCGCCATCGTCGAGACCGCGCGCGCGACCGCCGAGCAGGGGGTCGCGACCGCGCGCCAGGGCGCCGCGACGGTCGGCCGGTCCATCGCCGGGCTCGGGAGCATCCGGCAGGCGATGGCCGACTCCGCGTCGGTCATGAAGGAGATGGGCAAGCGGGCGGAGGAGATCGGCGACATCGTCCAGACGATCAACCTGATCGCCGACCGCACGAACCTCCTCTCGCTCAACGCCAGCATCGAGGCCGCGCGCGCGGGGGAGCACGGCCGCGGCTTCGCCGTCGTCGCCGAGGAGATCCGCAACCTCGCCGATCGGGCCGCCGTCTCGAGCGCCGAGATCGCCAAGATCGTCCGCGCGCTCCAGGCGAGCGCCCGGGAGGCGGTGGCCGCCTCGAGCGAGGGCGTGAAGGTCGCGGACGAGGGGACCCGGCTGGCGAGCGACGCCGATCGGGCGCTCGCGTCCATCCTGCAGGGGGTCGAGGAGCTCGGCCGCTCGATCCGCGACATCGACCGGGCGAACGCGGAGCAGGTGCAGGCGGTGGCCTCCCTGACCCAGACCGCGTCGCGCATGAGCGACGAGGGCAAGGCGGTCGCGCGCTCCGCGGTCGAGCAGACCAAGGCGATCCAGGCGCTCGCGCAGGGCAGCGCGGAGATGCGGCGCATGGCCCGGCAGACGAAGGACGCGACCGCCGAGCAGGCGCGCGCGCTGCGGGAATCCGTGAAGGCGAACGCGCAGCTCACGTCCACCGCCGAGCGCGTGTCGCGGGCGATGGACGAGCAGGCGACGGGGGCGTTGCAGCTGGCCAAGGTCGCCGCGCAGATGCGCGCGCTGACCCAGCAGACCAACGCCGCCATGGTCGAGCAGACCCGCACCCTGGCCGGGATCACGGCGCTCACGCAGGACGTCACGGGCGCGTCGCAGCGCATGGTCGCCGGCCTCGCGGAGCAGGCGGGCGGCGCGACCGAGATCGCACGAGCGATGGACGACATCCGGCGGGTGTCGGTCCAGTCGGCGCGTAGCATCGGCGAGCAGGCGCGGGCCGCGAAGCAGCTGGAGGCGTCCGCCCGCCAGGTCGCGCGGCTCGCGGCGGCGGTGACCGCCGCGACGGCGGACCAGGGCAAGGCGACGGCGGCCCTGGCAAAAGAGGGGGAGTCCGTGCGCCGGATCGCCAGGCAGGCGGCGCGGGCCGTGGCCGATCAGGCGGAGGCGAGCATGGCCCTCGCGTCGGGCGCGAACCGGCACACGTCGTCGCTCCAGGCCGCCGAGAAGGGGATCGGCGAGCTCTCGACCCGGAGCGAGCAGCACGCCGCCTCGCTCTCGCGGCTGCGCGACCCGGTCCGGGAGCTGCTCGCCTCCACGGCCAGGCACGCGAGGGACACCGGCGCGATCGCGAGCGACGCAGGCCAGGTGCTCGAGCAGCTCGGCAGGATCCGGCAGGCGAGCGCGGAGCACGCGGACGCGGTCGCGGGCGTCGTCGCGACGTTCGCCCACGCCGTCGCCCACATCAAGGCGAACGGGACGCAGCACCCCACGCCGCCGGAGACAGCATGATCGCTCGTCGACCCGCGCCCACGCTCGCCATCTCGGACGCGGAGCGGCTGCGCGTCGAGCGGGTCGAGCGGCTCGCCGCCTCGGGGCCCCCGGGGGTGCCTGAGCTCGTCGAGATGCTCGCGGATCCGAGCTGGACCGTGCGGCGGGCCGTCGTCGCGTCGCTCGCCGCGCTCGGCGACGCGGCGGTCCACCCGCTCTGCGCGTGCCTCTCTGCACGGCGCGACAGCGAGGCGCGCATCGCCGCCGCGGTCGACGCGCTCGTCGCGTCGCTGGGCGAGGTCGACGCCGCCGTGCTCGCGCTGACCCTGGATCCTCGCCCCGCGCTCGTCGCCGACGCGGCGCAGATCCTCGGCCGCCGCGGCAGCGCGAAGGCCGTCTCCCGGCTCGCGGAGCTCACGTCGCACCCCGACGACAACGTCGCGGTCGCCGCGATCGAGGCGCTCGGCCGGGTCGGCGGCAGGTCCGCGGTCGACTCGCTCGTGGATGCCGTATCGAGTGGAAATTTCTTCCGTGTCTTCCCGGCGATCGACGTGCTGGGCCGGAGCGGCGACCCGCGCGCGACCGACCCGCTGGCGGTCCTCCTCGAGGATCCGCGCTACGTGCTCGAGGCGGCGCGGGCGCTCGGCCGCACCGGCAGCCGCGGCGCCGTGGCGCCGCTGGTGCGCCTCCTCGGGCGGCCGAGCGATGGCGTCGTGCGTGTCGCCGCGGCGGCGCTCGCCGAGCTGCGCGAGCGGTACCGCGAGCGCTACGCGACGGTCGCGCCGATCGACGAGGCGCTCCGGAGCGAGGCGCCGGCGCCCGGCGTGGCGCGGCGGCTCTCCCAGAGCCTCGCGGGCGCGGATCCGGCCGAGCAGGCCGCCCTCTGCAGCGTGCTCGGCGCGATCGGGGGCGAGGAGGCCCTGCTCGAGCTGACGCGCCTGCTCGACGCCGATCCTCCCGTCGCGAGCGCCGCCGCGGAGGCGCTCGGTCAGCTCTCGCGGAGCGCGGACCCGCGGGTGCTCGCGGCGCTGCGCGACGGCGACAGCGCGCGCAGGCTCCTGCTCCTGCCGCTCGTCCGGGGCGTCGCGGCCGCGGGCGACGTGGAGCGCTGCCTCGCCGATCCGGACGCGGAGGTCCGCGCGGCGGCGTGCGACGCGCTCGCGCGCATCGCGGAGCCCGGCTCGGCGCGCGCGCTGTTCCAGCTCCTCGACGACCCGAGCCCCCGCGTGGTCCACGCCGCGACGGCCGCGATCCAGGGCATCGGCGGCCCGGACGTCGAGGCGCTCGCGCTCGCCGCGGCCCGCGACGGGGCCCCGGCCGCGCGGCGGACGGCCCTCCGGATCCTCGGGCACCTCGCGCCTCCGTCGGCGCTGCCGGTCTTCCTCGACAGCCTCTGCGACCCCGACGTGCGGGCGCGCGAGCAGGCAATCCATGGCCTCGCGTCCCTCGCGGCGCCGGCGGCGCTCGACGCGCTCGTCGAGGTCGCGGCCGAACCCACGGCGCGGATCCGGGCCGTGGCGATGCGGGCGCTCGGGCAGTCGCGCCGGGATCCTCGCGTGATCGGCGCGCTCCTCGCGGGGCTCCGCGACGGCGACGCGTGGGTCCGGTACTACGCCTGCCAGTCGCTGGGGAAGCTCGGGTGGGAGGCGGCGGCGGGGGTCATCGCCGAGCGGCTCCGGGACGAGAGCGGCCAGGTGCGCGTGGCGGCGATCGAGGCGCTGTCGGGGATCAAGGGTGATCTCGCGCTCGCGGCGCTGGAGCAGGCGGCCCGGGACGGCGACACGGACATGCGGCGGTCGGCGCTGATCGGGCTCGGCATCGCCGGGCGGGAGGTGTCGCTGCCGACGTTGCTCGACGCGCTCTCGTCCACGGACGTGGCGACCCGGCTGGTCGCGGTCTCGGCCATCTCCGGCTTCTCGTCGCCCGAGGTCCTGCCCGCGCTCGTGCGGGCGGCGAGCGACTCGGACGAGAGCGTGCGGGCGGCCGCGACCAGCTTCATCGCCGGGCGGCCCGGCGTCGAGGCGACGAGGACCCTGGTCGCGCTGCTGGTCACGTCGCGGGCGCAGGGGCCGCTCCTCGCCGCGCTCTCGACGCCCGTGCCGGGCCGGATCGAGGGCATCCTCGACGCGCTGGGGACGGCGGACGACGAGCTCTCGCCGCTCCTGACCGCGGCGCTCGCGCGGATGCGGCTCCCCGGGGCGCACGCCGCGCTCCTCGAGGCGCTCCGGCTGCCGCGCGCGCCGGCGCGGAAGGCGGCCGCCACGACGCTCGCCGCGGTGGCCACCCGCGAGGGCTTCGCGGCGGTCGAGCGCGCCGCGCGGACCGATCCAGATCCCGAGGTGCGGCGCGTGTCCGCGTCCGTCCTCGCGCAGTGGGCCTGATCCCGTGGGCATGACGAGCCGCCTCCCCATCTCTCCGCAGGTCTTCGCGATCTTCAGCGCGCTCGTCGCCGAGAAGATCGGCTTCCACTACGACGCGACCGATCGCGAGCTGCTCGGCGACAAGCTGTCGGCGCGCGCCCTCGACGCCGGCTTCGACTCGCTGCTCGATTACTACTACTTCCTCCGCTACGACCCGGGGGGCGCGGCCGAGATGGACGCGCTGATCGACGGGCTGGTCGTGGGCGAGACGTACTTCTTCCGCGAGCTCGCGCAGCTCGAGCTCGCGGTCTCGGAGTTCGTCGCGCCGCGGGTGGCGGCGGGCGGCCGGCCGCGGATCTGGTCGGCGGCCTGCTCGAGCGGCGAGGAGCCGCTCACGCTCGCGATGCTCCTGGCCGAGCGGGGCCTGCTCGACAAGGTCGAGCTCATCGCGAGCGACGTCAGCGCGCGGGCGCTCTCGCGGGCCCAGGCCGGCGTGCTCGGGCCGCGCTCGCTCCGGAGCAACGCCCCGCCGCCTCCGTTCGCCGAGCGGTGGCTGCAGGTGACGCCCGATCGCGTCGTCGTGAGCGCCGAGCTGAGGCGGGCGATCGACTGGCGGCGGATCAACCTGCTCGACGCGTCCCAGATCGCGGCGCTGGGGCGGCTCGACGTCGTGATCTGCCGCAACGTGCTCATCTACTTCCACGACAACACGGCGCGGTGGGTGGTCAAGAACCTCTCGGGGGCGCTCTCCCCGGGCGGGATCCTCCTGGTCGGGGTCTCCGAGTCGCTCTTCAGGCTCGGCACCGCGCTCGCCTGCGAGGAGCGGGGCGGCGTGTTCCTGTACCGGAACGCGGAGCCATGAGGCGCCCCGCGGTCCGCGTGCTCGTGGTCGACGACTCGGCCTTCGTGCGCAAGGTGCTGCGGCAGGTCCTCGGCGCGAGCTCCTCGATCGAGGTCGTCGACACGGCCATGGACGGCCTCGACGCGCTGGAGAAGATCGCGCGCTACAAGCCGGATGTCGTCACGCTGGATCTCGTGATGCCGAACCTCGACGGCCTCGGCGTGCTCGCGTCGTTGCCGCGCGAGGGCGCGCCGCGGGTGATCGTCGTCAGCAGCGCCGACGCGGACAGCGATCTCGGCGTCAGGGCGCTCCAGCAAGGCGCGACCGATCTCATCGAGAAGCCGACGGCGCTCGCGACCGATCGCCTCTTCGGCCTCGCGGACGAGCTGGTCCGCAAGGTGCTCGCCGCCGCCGAGGCGAAGGTCCACCGCGTGGAGCCGCCGCCCGCGCCGCCGCCCGCGCCTGGCGCGATCCCGGCGCTCTCGCGCACCCAGGTCGTCGTGATCGGCGCGTCGACCGGCGGCCCGCTGGCGCTGACGCGGCTCCTCGCGGCGATGCCCGCCGGGTTCCCGGCCCCCATCGTCGTCGCGCTGCACATCCCCGCTGGCTACACGGAATCGCTGGCGCGCCGCCTCGACGACGGGAGCGCGCTCTCGATCGTCGAGGCGTCGGACGATCTCCCGCTCCGGCCCGGGCTCGTGGTCCTCGCGCGCGGGGGGACGCACATCGAGGTCCGGCGCAACCTGGGGCGCGCCACCGTCTGCTTCCCGGCGACGGCCGGCGCGTCTCTCTATTGCCCGTCCGTGGATCGGCTCTTCGCGAGCGCCGCGGTCGAGTTCGGGCCCGGCGTCCTCGGGGTCGTGCTGACGGGCATGGGGGACGACGGCCTGGAGGGCTCCCGGGCGATCCGCGCGGCGGGCGGGAGGGTCCTCGCGGAGGCCGAGTCGTCCTGCATCGTTTACGGCATGCCCCGCCGCGTGCTGGAGGCCGGGCTCGCCGCGGCCGCGGCGCCGCTCGATCAGATGCCTGCGGCCATCCTGCGGCATCTTTGAGTTCGCAGGTCGCGCCTCGCGCGCCGCGCCTGGTCAAAGCGGCCAGTAGACGACCTTCCCCTCGATCTCCTGGAACGTCGCCGCGTTGCCGTCCTGGGAGACGATGAAGGCGATCCTCTCCGGGTACCCTGCGACGAACGCCGCGGCCGCGCGGTGGCGGGTGCCGCGCGCGTCGAGGCTCAAGCTCGCGTCCATCCGCTGGTCGGGGGTGGCGGCGAAGACCTCGGAGATGATCGCCCTCGGAGGCGGGAGCTTCGCGCCGAACGCGAGCACGTCGAGGGCGTGGCTCATCACGACCGCGCCGTCGACGGTCGTGAGCCGCACGATGAGCTCGAGCAGCCGGCTGACGCGCTCGGATCTCTGCAGCGCGTCTTCCGAGTCCCGCGGCGCTGGCCTCCCCCCGGACGGCTGGCATGGCCCGTCCGGCAGGTGGGTCTCGTGCGCGCCGGCGAGGTCGAGGATGGCCGAGCCGAGGCACAGGGCAGGGGCCAGCCGCTTGACCTCGGTGTCGAGCTGATTGCCCTCTTCCCCGAAGAGCTGCGGCAGGCCCTCGCCGGGCCCCAGGACGACGAGGAGCCCGCCGCGACCGAGCTCGACCATTCCCTCGACGATGCGCAGCAGATAGCCGCGCACGTTGCGGGCGAGCGCGCTCGCCTGGTCCCGCGCGACGGTCCGCTCGATGGAGTCGAGCAGCGGCCGGTTCTTGGGCATCCACGTCCGCACGGCGCCGCGCTCGTAACGGACGACCTCCCATTCGCCGCGGTACACGGCCACGACGCCGGGCTTCGAGGCGACGACGCGCACGAGCTGATCGAGCGCGAACGACGGCCGGCCGTGCGGCACCGCGATGCCGGCGACGGCGAGCGACCCATCGAGCGGCACCACGGCCAGGAAGGCGCGCGGCCACGCGCTCGCCGGGCCCAGGTTGGCCAGGTGCTCCGCGTCGAACGCCACCGGAGACCCGAACCGCACGAGATCCCACGCGGGCTCTCCGGACTCGAACTCGGCGAGGCGCTCGGCGAACACGACGCCGATCGGGTTGAGCCGCCCCTCCTCCGTCGCCATGGACGCGAAGAACAGCGTCTCGATCAGCTGCGTCAGGATCGCGGCGAAGGAGGGCGGCGCCTCGTCGGCGGCGACGCGGGCGCCCGGAGCCAGCTTCTGCGCCGCGAGCGGGGGCTGCCCCTGCAGCTCGAGAAAAGCCGCCGTGACGTCCGCCGGATACTTGGGGCGCATGAGCTCGCTCTACCTCCTCTGCGCCCCCGGTGAGACCGGCGGGCGGCAGGCAGGCCGCTTCTCCGTGCGGGCTACGCGGCCCGACGCGAGCCGCGGCCCTTCCGCTTCGGGGCCTCCGCCTTTCGCACCCTGGATTTGCCGCCTTCTTCCGGCGCTCTTCTCCCGTCCTTCGCGCCGTCGTTCGCGCCGCTGTTCGCTTCGTCGTTCGCGGCCTTCTCGCCCTTCTGTCCGAGGCTCTTCTTGAGAAGCGCGATGAGGTCCACCGTGCCGGTGGCGCGGCGGTGGCGCTCTTCCTCGACAGGCTCCGCGGGCGCCGTCGTGCGGCCGGATTTCACCTTCTTCTCGATGAGCTTCATCACGTCGTCGCGGTACTCGTCCTTGTATTTCTCCGGCTCCCACGCGGTGGCCATCTCGGCCACCAGCCGCTCCGCCATCTCCAGCTCCCGCTTCCCGAGCCCCTTTCCCTGGGCGTCCATCTCGGGCAGGTCGAGCTCCTCATCGGAGCGGAGCTCGTGCGCGAACCGGAGCAGGTTCAGCACGAGCCCTCTGCCGTGAGGCCTCACCGCGGCGATGTGCTCGCGCGTCCGGATCACGACCTTCGCGATACCGACCTTGCCCGTCTTCCGCAGCGCCTCGCGCAGCAGGACATACGCCGTCACCGGCGAGCGCTTCTTGCCGTTCTGGGACGCGGGGGCGAGGAAATACGGTTTGTCGTAGTAGATCGGGTCGATCTCCGAGGCGTCGACGAAGTCGAGGATGTCCACGGTCTGCGTCGCCTCCACGTTCGCGCGGCGCAGGTCCTCGTCGGACAGGACGACATACTCGCCCTTCTCGTAGGGATAGCCGCGGACGATATCGTCCCAGCTCACCGGCTCGCCCGTCTCCCGGTTCACGCGCTCGTAGCGGATCGGCCCCATGGTGCGCCTGTCGAGCTGCGTGAAGTGGAGCTCGTCGGGCTCCTCGGCGGGGTAGAGGGCCACCGGGATCTGCACGAGCCCGAAGCTGATACTCCCTTTCCAGATGCTGCGAGGCATGTGCGCTCCTTCGACCCGGAAGGCGACCCGAGGGCCGCGCCAGGTCCGTCATGGCGAGCAATGCAAGCCGGCGGCCGACGACGCGTCCTCGCTGATCCTGCGCCGCGCGCCCGTCCTGGCCGCCTGGGGGCATCGCGGAACCGGCGCCTCCTGCCGCGCGCTGCCACGGCCGAGGTCGCGTTTCGCCACGGCGGACCGGGCGCGGCGGTGATCGGCGGTGATCGCTGCCCCACGCGCCCTCGCCGGCAGGTTATAACCGGCGCACGACATGCCTCGGCGTTCCCACGATCTTCACGGCGCCGCGCCGGACGAGAGCCGGACAGCGCTGCTCCTCATCGACGTGATCAACGATCTGGACTTCCAGGGAGGTGATCGGCTGCTCGCCCACGCGCTCCCGATGGCGCACCGCATCCGGGCGCTGAAGCAGCGGTGTCGCGACGCCGGCATCCCGGCGGTCTACGTGAACGACAACTTCGGCCGCTGGCAATCCAACTTCCACCGTCAGATCGAGCACTGCCTGGAAGAGGGCGTGCGCGGCCGCGAGATCGCGGCGCTGCTGCGGCCCGGAGAGGACGATTATTTCGTGCTCAAGCCCAAGCACTCCGGCTTCTACGGCACCACGCTGGAGATCCTGCTCGAGTCGCTCGGCGCGCAGACGCTCCTCCTCACCGGCATGGCGGGGAACATCTGCGTCCTGTTCACGGCGAACGACGCCTACATGCGCGATTACCGGCTGCTCGTCCCATCGGACTGCGTGGCCTCCGAGACGGAAGAGGACAACGGCCACGCGCTCCGGCAGATGCAGCGCTTCCTCAAGGCCGACATCACGCCGTCGGACGAGCTCGACCTCGAGCGGCTGCCCGCCTGACACCGGCCGATGCGCGGCGTCAGGCGGGCAGCTGCCCGAGATCAGGTTGGATGACAGCGCGTCACGCTCAGGCGACGGCTCTCTGCTTCGACGAGATCCCCTCTTCGGTGAGGACCGCGACGTCGGTCGCGCCGCCGCGCTCGAGGATCTGCTTGCGGTGATCGCTGCCCCACGCGCCCTCGCCGGCAGGTTATAACCGGCGCACGACATGCCTCGGCGTTCCCACGATCTTCACGGCGCCGCGCCGGACGAGAGCCGGACAGCGCTGCTCCTCATCGACGTGATCAACGATCTGGACTTCCAGGGAGGTGATCGGCTGCTCGCCCACGCGCTCCCGATGGCGCACCGCATCCGGGCGCTGAAGCAGCGGTGTCGCGACGCCGGCATCCCGGCGGTCTACGTGAACGACAACTTCGGCCGCTGGCAATCCAACTTCCACCGTCAGATCGAGCACTGCCTGGAAGAGGGCGTGCGCGGCCGCGAGATCGCGGCGCTGCTGCGGCCCGGAGAGGACGATTATTTCGTGCTCAAGCCCAAGCACTCCGGCTTCTACGGCACCACGCTGGAGATCCTGCTCGAGTCGCTCGGCGCGCAGACGCTCCTCCTCACCGGCATGGCGGGGAACATCTGCGTCCTGTTCACGGCGAACGACGCCTACATGCGCGATTACCGGCTGCTCGTCCCATCGGACTGCGTGGCCTCCGAGACGGAAGAGGACAACGGCCACGCGCTCCGGCAGATGCAGCGCTTCCTCAAGGCCGACATCACGCCGTCGGACGAGCTCGACCTCGAGCGGCTGCCCGCCTGACACCGGCCGATGCGCGGCGTCAGGCGGGCAGCTGCCCGAGATCAGGTTGGATGACAGCGCGTCACGCTCAGGCGACGGCTCTCTGCTTCGACGAGATCCCCTCTTCGGTGAGGACCGCGACGTCGGTCGCGCCGCCGCGCTCGAGGATCTGCTTGGCGAGCGCGCGCTCGTTGCTGTCCTCGACGTGGACGGAGATGAGGATGTTGCCGCCCTTGATCTTGCCCTCGTACTGCTTGGCCTCGACCTCGGGGATGCCGAGCCCGATCAGGGCGCCGGTCACGCCGCCGAGCGCGGCGCCTGCGGCGGCGCCGCTCAGCGCGGCCATGATGGGGCCGGCCGCGATGAACGGCCCGAGCCCCGGGATGGCGAGGGCGCCGATGCCGGCGAGCAGCCCGAGGGTCCCGCCGACCGCGCCGCCCGCGCTGGCGCCCGCCGTCGCGCCCTCGGGCGCCTTCGTGTGCTTCTCGTGCGCGAAGTCCCGCGTACCGTGCTTGTCGGGGAAGAGCGCCGAGATGTCGCCGGTCATGAAGCCGGCGCGCTGGAGATCGCCGACGATGATGTCTGCCTGAGCGAGCGAGCTCACGAGGCCAAGGACCGCTTTCTTCGTTGCCATGGTGTCGTCTTCCTTTCGGACCGTTCGTACCGGTTCAGTCAACGTCGACTTCGAGCTGGTTATCGACCCTCTGCACACCCGGGATCCCGAGGGCGATGGCGGCGATGTCGGCCTTCTCCTTGTCGCTCTTCACCGGGCCGCGCAGCGTCACCACCTGCCCCGTCGTGATGATCTTGACGTTCTTCGCGCTCATCGAGAGCGCGTCGTTCGCGATCACCGCCTGCCGGATCTTCTGGGTGATCGTGCGATCGGCCTCGTTCTCGCCCTGGTCCCCGGGGGTCAGCGCGGCGGGATCGCGATCGCGATCGTTCTTGCCTGTGTTGTCGGCGGCCGTCGGCGTGGGGTTGTTCGCCCGCTGGGCGATCTCGCCTGGAACTGCGGGATTGCCGTCCGAGCGAGTCGTGCCTTCCGCTCGATCGCAGCCGGCCGCAGCGGCGATCGAGAGAGGCAGCAGCAGGACGAATTTTGCTGTGTTCATGCCCGGCACCCCTCGCAAGGCCCGGGCCATCCCCGGCGGAGAGCGCCTGTCGGTGCGTGTTCGTGGCCAGGGTGGAGCATGAGCCACGTCACGCCGATGGATGAGATGGCTCTCTCCACGCCGTGTCGTGGGTGACTTTTCAATCGCGTCGCTGCGCGGCGCCGCGCGGCTGGCAAGCTCATGGCTGAAGAGAGGCCGGACTGCCCCAAGTGGGGCGAACTGCCCCGTGCCGGCGATGTCAGAAGGGCAGAACTAGCGCTATCGGGCGGAGGACGGTGCGTGTGTACGCCTGTGACGGACGCCGTCCAGAGCGCCAGTCGCCAGCGTCCGATCGGGCCCGCGCTCGCGCTCGGGGCGCTGGAGGAAGGGCTCAGTCGTCGCTGGCGCCTTTCGGCCGTTCGGTCGTGCGCGCGACGGGCGGTTCGATCGGCCGTTCGATTCCGAGCCGCCGCAGCTTCCGGTAGAACGTCGCCCTCGACATGCCCGCCTCGCGCGCGGCCTGGAGCGCGTTCCAGCCGGTCCGCTCGAGCGCGGCGAGCAGCGCGGCGCGCTCGTCGCGCGGCGGTCGCGGCGCGCCGCGGCCGCCGCCTTCCTGCGCGCGGGGCAGGTCCACGTCGTCGGGGCCGATCCTGCGGCCGTCGCACAGCACGACCGCCTTGGTGATCACGTTCTCCAGCTCGCGCACGTTGCCGGGCCAGCCGTGCTGGCCGAGCCGCCGCAGCGCCTCGTGGGACAGCTGCGGCGCCGGGCGGCCCAGCTGCTCGGCGGCGCGGCGCACGAAGTGGAGCGCGAGCTCGGGCAGGTCCTCCAGGCGATCGCGCAGCGCGGGCAGCCGGATCTGCACCACCGCGACGCGGTAGTAGAGGTCCTCCCGGAAGCGCCCGCGCGCGGCCTCGGCCAGGAGATCGCGGTTCGTCGCGCAGACGAGGCGGAAGTCCACGCGCACGGCCTCGGCGCTGCCCACCGGGCGCACCTCCCGCTCCTGGAGCACCCGCAGCAGCTTCGCCTGCACCTCGAGCGGCATCTCGCCCAGCTCGTCGAGGAAGAGCGTGCCGCCGCGCGCCGCGACAACGAGGCCGGTCCGGTCCCGGTCGGCCCCCGTGAACGCGCCGCGGACGTGGCCGAAGAGCTCCGACTCGAGCAGCGCGGCGGGGAGCGCGGCGCAGTTGATCCCCATGAACGGGCCGCTCTTCCGCGGGCCGGCGAAGTGGATGGCGCGCGCGACGAGCTCCTTGCCGGTGCCGCTCTCGCCCGTCACGAGCACGCTGACCGGCGCCTCGACCACGCGGTCGAGCGTCGCGAACACCGCGCGGAGCGCGGGGCCGCGCCCCACGATGGCGCCGTAATCGTAGCGGTGCTCCAGGGCCTGCTGGCGGACGAGCACCTGCTCCTGCAGCCGGTCGATCTCGGCCGCCTGGCCGCGCAGGAGCTCCTCGACGCGGCGGCGCTCGGCCTCGAGCTCCACGGTGCGGCGGCGCAGGTCGTCGACGAGCCGCGCGTTGCGCAGCGCGAGCGCGACCTGGTCGGCGAAGGCGAGGAGCAGGTCGACGTCCTCCGGCGCGAACCGCGCGCGCCGGAAGCGGTTGTCGAGGTAGAGCGCGCCGAGCACGCCGTCCGGCGAGCGGATCGGCACGGCGATCACGGACCTGAGCCGCATCGCGTGCACCGACGCGTGCTCGTGGAAGCGCGGGTCCTCCTGGGCGTCCACGGTGACAACGGGCTCCTGCGTCGCGATCGCGCGCTCGGCGATGCCGTAGCTGAACTTGAGGTGGCTCCTGCCGACCTTCTCCCGGTCGACGTTGCGCGCGACCGCGACGCGCAGCTCGCCGCCCGGCTGCTCGATCAGCAGGAACCCGCGCTCCGCGGCCGTGAGGTCGATCGCGGCGTCCATGGCCATCGCGAGGATGTCGGCGATCTCGACGGAGGAGTTGAGCCTGCGGAACACCGCGAGGAGCCGCTCGAGCTTGGCCGTGCGCTCGGCCGTCGGCGGCGCCGCGGCCTCGGCCGCCGCGGGCGCGCGCGCCGGCTGCGCCGCGCGGCGCCGGGGGTGGGTCCAGAAGGCGTGCTGCAGCGTCTCCGGCAGCGAGCGTGCCATGGCGGTCCAGGCGGCGGCCGCGCGCTCCCGGTGCGCCGCGGCGGCCTCCGGCTCGCCTGCGAGCTCGTGCGCTTCGGCCAGCGCCAGGCGGACGTCCGCGGCGAGGTCGGGCTGCGCCGCGCGCTCGGCGAGGCCCAGGGCGCGCTCGAGGCGCTCCCGGGCGGCGGTGAGGTCCTGACTGAGGTCCTGACCGACGTTGGGCTGACCGAGGTTGGGGGTGCCCTGACCCAGGTTGGGTTGACCGAGGTTGGGGGTGCCCTGACCCAGGTTGGGTTGACCGAGGTTGGGGGTGCCCTGACCCAGGTTGGGTTGACCGAGGTTGAAACCGCCCTGGTCGGAACCACCCTGACCCAGGTTGCCGTCGCCCTCGCCGTCGAGCAGCGCGAGCCGCCCCTCCAGCAGCGCCGCGCGCGCCCCGAGGTCGGGCGCCTCCCGGGCGGCGTCGTGCTCCCGCGCCCGGCCCAGCGCGGCCCGCGCGTCGCCTACCGCGCCCCGCGCGAGGTGGGCCCGGCAGAGCTCCAACTCCTCCTCCACCACCTCCCGCTGCGCCCCTTGTGCCTCGAAGCCGCGCCGCGACCGCTCGAAGCAGCGCGCCGCCTCCTCCGCGTCGCCGGCCGCGAGCGCGCAGTCCCCGAGGACCGAGGCCGCCGCCGCCGCGAAGAACGGCGCGCCCCGCCGCGCGGCCTCCGCCTCCACCCGCGAGGCCACGCGGGCGGCCCGCTCGAACGCCCCCACGTCCGCCCAGAGCTTCGCCAGATCGAAATCGAGGACGAGGACCAGGTCCGCCTGGCCCAGGGCGGAGGCGAGCCGCGCCCCGCGCTCGTAGGCGGCGAGCGCTTCCCCGAGCTCGCCCGACTGGTGGCACGCCGTACCCACGTTGAGGCTGCAGCGCGCCACCAGGTCGCCGAGCCCGTGCTCCTCCGCCGTCGCCAGCGCCTGCCGGTACCCGACGAGCGCCGCCTCGACCTCCCCGGCCCGGAAGGCGTCGATCGCCTGGTACGACAGCGCCCGCACCAGCGCCCTCGGCGCCCGCCGATCGCGGTGCAGCCCGGCGGCGAGCCCGAGGTGCAGCCCCGCCAGCCGGCGCTCCCCGAGGTAGCTCGCCGCGACGCCGACGTCCTCGTGGAGGCTCGCCAGCACCTCCGGCTCGTCGCACCACGCGAGCGCCGGCTCGGCGCGGGCCCGCGCCTCCGCGTGGGATCCGAGCCGCAAGAGCGCCCGGCTCGCCAGATCGGCGAGCCCCGCGCGCTCGCGCGGCGTGGATGATGATGATGACGACGCCGAGCCCTCCCCGCCGGCCTGCTCGCTCCGCTCGGCCTCGTCGAGCCGCGCGAGCGCCGCCGTGGGGTCGCCCAGCTCCAGCAGGCACGCGCCGAGCCGGACGAGCGCCTGCGCGCGCCGCGCGCCGAGCCCTGCGGCCTCGTCGCTCGCGAGCAGGTGCTCCAGCACCTCGCGCGCCCGCGCCGCGCGGCCGACGCGCTGGAGGGTGGACGCGATCTCGAGCCGCGCCTCCGCCGACGTCGCCACCTCGAGCAGCGCCTCCGCGGTCGCGCCCCACGGCCTCGGATCCGCCTCGCGCTCCGCGCTGCGCTCGAGGAACAGGCGCTCGGCGGCCGCCGCGTCGCCCGACAGCGCGAGGTGCAGCACCCGCTGCTCGGCGTGCGCCGGGAGGGCGGCTGCCGCCCGCGCGTGCGCCGCGCGGACCACCTCGCCGCCGAGGGCGCAGAGGAGGGCGGCGAGCGGCCCGGCGCGCGTCAGCGTCCACCCCCCTGCGGTGCGCGCGGCGACGCCGCGGGCGGCGAGCTCGGCCAGGTGCGCGACCGGCAGCCCGAGCGGCGGCAGCTCCTCGTCGGCGACCGCGCCCCCCTGCACGGCCAGCGTCGCCACCGCGTCCCGCAGCGGCCGCCCGAGGCCTCGCAGCCGCAGCGCGTAGCGCGCGCTCGCCCCGGGCGTCGTCGCGTCGAGCCCGGCCACGTCCCCGCTCTCGGCGAGCCGCCCCGCGATCACCACGAGATCGGCGGGCCACCCCGCGCTCGCGCGCAGCACGACCTCCGTCGCGTCGCCCAGGCCGATGTCGTCCATCCAGCGCTGCACCGCCTCGCGCCCGAGCGGCGGCAGCGCGACCTCGCGCGCGCTCCGCCCCGCCTCGGCGGCCACCGCGGCGAGCGGCGCCCGGCCGCCGCCGTGCGGGACGCGCTCGGCGGCGAGGAGCAGGACCGGATCCTCGGGGCCGAGCAGGCGGGCGAGCGCCTCGAGCATCTCCCGGTCCGCCCCGCTCACCTCGTCGGCGTCGTCGAGCACGAGCACCAGCGGCCCGGCCCCCGCCCCGGCGTGGCCTCCCCGCGCCCGCGTCAGGCGCTCGTGCGCGCGCAGGGCGCCCAGCGCGCCGGCGGGGAGCGCCTCCTCGCCGGTCGCGCGGCGCAGCATCGAGGCCACCGGCGCGCTGGCCCTGGCGAAGCCCTCCACGGCCTCCATCCGGAGCTCGGCGCTCCACGTCGCCTCGCGCAGGAGGCGGCTCTTCCCGCAGCCCGGCTCCCCGGCGATCACGCAGACGCGCGGGCCGCGCTCGCCTCGCTCGAGCGCGGCGAGCGCCTCGTCGACCGCGCGCATCTCCGCGTCGCGCCCGACGAGGTGGGGCGGCTCCGGCGGCGGCGGGGCCAAGGCGCGCGGCGCGGCGCCCACCCAGTCGAGCACCTCGCCCGCGTCGGCCGGGCGGTCGCGCGGCTCGGACCGCACGAGGCGCTCGACGAGCGCGCCGATCGCCTCCGGCAGCGGCTCCGCGAGCAGCGGCGCGATCGCCTCGAGCGTGCGGCCGAGCGAGAACAGGTCCGCGCGCCCGTCGGCCGGCTCGCCGCGGATCACCTCGGGCGCGAGGTAGCCCCGGGTGCCGGAGACGCCCTCGTCGGGCCTCCCCCCGAGCCGCGCCGCGCAGGACAGGTCGATCAGGACCGCGCGCCCCGAGGCCGAGACGAGGATGTTGGCCGGCTTCACGTCGCCGTGGCGGATGCGCGCGCGGTGGAGGAACCGCAGCGCGTCGAGCACGTCCACGATCGCGGCCCGCGCCTCCTCGAAGCGCCGGCCTGTCACGTACTCGTCGAGCGGCGCGCCCAGCACCGCCTCCGACGTGAAGTAGAAGCGCGGCTCGCCGGTCTCCCGGACCATGCCGAAGTCGAGGACCCGGACCAGGTGCGGATGGAAGAGCCCCGCCAGCATCCTGAACTCGCCGCGGAACGCCGCCCGCTCCGCCGTGCGCGCGTGGCCGAGCAGCTTGAGGCACAGGTCCCGCCCGAGCGCCTCGTCCCGCGCGAGCCACGCCGTGGCCAGGCCCCCCCGCCCCAGGGGGCGGATCAGGCGGTAGCGGCGGGCGAGCAGGGTCCCTTCGGCTTGGCTCACCCGCGCAGTGTCTCACGGATGTGCCATCTGAGACAGTGAGACACTCAATGAGACACTTGTGCCTCGCATTTCACGATGATTTCCGTCCTTTTTCATTCGGCACCAGGTTTGCTCTAATGGCTGGCATGGCGATGCGGACGACATACGGACACCGAGGACGGCGGGGCGCGCGCGTCGCGACGCTCCTCGGAGCGCTCGTTGGCGGCTGTGTCGTGAGCCCGCAGCCGAGCCCGCCGGTCCACGAGCCGATCCTGGACACAGGGCTCGTCGGCGTGTCGTCGGGCGACCCCCAGGTCTTGCGGCAACAGGTCTTCCTCAAGGGCGAGCCTGGGGCGGTCGAGCCGGCGGAGGGCGTGGTCGTGGTGACGAACCTCGACAGCGCGGACGCGCCCGTCATCGCGGAGATCAACCGCGACGGCAGCTTCCTGGCCACGGTGGACGCGTCGACGGATCAGGTCCTGCGGATCCAGGTGAAGCAGGGCGAGCGCCGGTCGGAGCCGGTGGACCTGCTGCTCGCGGGGGAGCCCATCGAAGCGACGCAGACGATGCTGGCGCACCTGCCTTGCCTCACGATCGAGCCCGCCGCGTGGGTCGTGCTCGAGGCCGGCGGGAGCGACGTCGTCGTCCGCAATACGTGCGCCGAGGAGGTGTCCATCGGCGCGCCGCGCTTGCGCCGCGGCGCGGGGCCGTTCGGGGTCAGCCCGGCGGAGGCGTTCGTGGTGACGGCGGGTGAGTCCGCCGCCGTCACGGTGCGCGCGGACGGCGAAGGGGTCGAGCGCGAGGACGTGCTCTTCCTCGAGGTCACGGCGCCCGAGCCCGGGCGCCGCGTCCTGACACTGACGCTGCCCGACTGAGCGGTCGGGGAGACGAACATCGAACTCACGCGCCGCGCTCGACGTACTGCGGGCGGCGCGAGGCGCCCTTCCTCTGGAGGGGAGGGGCTCGTGGATGTCTATTGCCTCGCCGGTGACGGCGGGGCTCTTTTGGAGGAACCCATGAACGTCCAGAATCGTATCAAGAGCAGCCGTATCGGATCCTTCCTCTGGCTCGCGCTGTCGATGCTCCCGCTCGCCGTGGGCTGTCAGGTGGAGATCGCCGACGACAGCACCGCCACCGACTCGGCGGAGGTGAGGGGCGGCGGCGGGCAGGGCAAGGCCTGCGGCGGCCTCCTCGGCCTCTCCTGCAAGAAGGGCCTCTTCTGCGACTACGAGCTCGACGCCATGTGCGGCGCGGCCGATCAGACGGGCACCTGCCAGGCCATCCCCAAGGCGTGCACGAAGGAGTACAGGCCGGTCTGCGGCTGTGACGGCAACACGTACGGCAACGAGTGCATGGCGAACGCGGCGGGCACGTCGGTGTCGTCGGTCGGCGAGTGCGCGCCTCCTCCGGGGGACGTCTGCGGCGGCCTCCTCGGCCTCTCCTGCAAGGACGGTGAGTTCTGCGACTTCGCGCCGGACGCCCAGTGCGGCGCGGGCGACATGACGGGCACCTGCCTGCCCACGCCGGGCGGGTGCACGAAGGAGTACGCCCCCGTCTGCGGCTGTGACGGGAACACGTACGGCAACGCCTGCATGGCGAACGCGGCGGGCGTGTCGGTCGCGTCGAAGGGCGAGTGCGCGCCGCCGCCTTCGGAAGGCAAGGCGTGCGGCACCCGCGGCGGCTGGACGTGCGAGAAGGGCGAGTTCTGCAACTTCCCGCCCGAGGTCGAGTGCGGCGCGTGGGACGGGCCGGGGGTCTGCACGCCCATCCCGGAGGCGTGCACGTTCGAGTACAACCCGGTCTGCGGCTGCGACGGCCAGACGTACGGCAACGCCTGCGCCGCCGCCTCGGCGGGCGTGTCGGTCGCGTCGAAGGG
Organism: Sorangium sp. So ce295; assembly: GCF_051527405.1. Lineage (NCBI taxonomy): Bacteria > Pseudomonadati > Myxococcota > Polyangiales > Polyangiaceae > Sorangium > Sorangium sp. So ce295. The sequence continues at coordinate 3,897,260 of NZ_CP150324.1, forward strand.
CGAGTGCGCGCCTGCTCCGGGGACGTTCTGCGGCGGCATCGCGGGCTTCGCCTGTGGCAAGGGCGAGTTCTGCAACTACAGCATCGAGGCCATGTGCGGCGCGGCCGATCAGACGGGCACCTGCGAGACCATCCCGGAAGCGTGCACGGAGCAGTACGACCCGGTCTGCGGCTGCGACGACACCACGTACGGCAACGAGTGCTTCGCGCACGCGGCGGGCGTTTCGGTCGTGTCGCGCGGCGAGTGCGCTGAGCGCCGGTTGTAAGGGGACACCGAGGGCGCCGTCCGCGCCGCGCGTCGCGTGACACCCCCCTCGCGCGACGCGCGGCGCGGCGGCGCCGCCCTTGACCGGCTCCGGGCCGGTTCCCTAGCATCCTGCCGCGCATGAGCGCCGCTCCATCCCAGACAGCGTCGACGCTCCTCCTCGACGAGCACTTCGAGGCCGGCGACGACCGGTTCGTGGACGAGGTGCTCGCCTCGGAGGCGGGCCGGAAGCTGAAGGCGCTCGCCCCGCGCTGGTACGAGGACCGGCGCCCGTTCGCGCGCCGCGCGCTGCTCCGCTACATCGACGACGGCTGCGACCGGCCGCACCACCGCGGCCTCGTCAAGGTCCTTTACAAGCTCGCCGAGCAGGCGGGAGACGACGAGATCGTCGGCCGCTTCATGGTCGCCTTCGATCGCCTCGTCCGCCGCAAGCTCGTCAAGGTGACCCGCTACGACTGGGTGACAAGGACCTCCAGCGACGAGCCCTGCCTCGTCAGCGACACCGGCGTGCCGGCCAGCCTCCCGCAGGGCGACGTCGCGTCGCCGCGCTTCTCGGTGCGGACGCGCCATTACCTGCGGCGCCGCGCGTTCCGCTACTTCCGGCGGCTCGGCCGGCGCGACGCCGCCCGCTACGGCCGCGCGATCCGCGCCGCGCTCGCGCTCTACCGCGACGAGCACCTCGACAGGCCCGAGCGCCTGCTCGACGCCTGGGGGCTGCTCCACGCGCTCTACTGGGGCTCGCCCGCCCTCGAGCGCCTCCCGCGCGGCGTCCGCCTGGCGGAGGGCGCCGCCCTCGCCGAGCTCGAGCCCGCGCCGATCTACCCCGACGCGTGGCAGGGCGCCTTCGACGAGGTGCTCGGCCTGGTCACGGCCGCGAGGAGCCGCACCGTCCGGGCGTTCGCCGTCGGGCTGCTCGAGCGCGGCTACGCCGCCGAGCTCCGCGGCCTGCCGCTCGCCCGCGTGCGCGCGCTCCTCGAGAGCCCGCACGACGAGGTGCAGACCCTCGCCGCCGGCCTGCTCCGGCAGATCCCGGGCCTCGGGAGCCTGCCGATCGCGGACTGGCTCTCGCTGCTCCAGACCGAGAACGCCGCGGCGCTCGCCTTTCTCTGCGAGGCCGTTGTCGAGCATGTCTCGCCGGCGCGGCTCTCGCTCGCCGAGTGCGTGGCGCTCGCCTGCGCGCGCGCCGCGCCGGTCGCGGAGCTCGGCCTCCGCTGGGCGAGGACGAAGCCCGTCGAGACCGCCGCCGATCTCGACACCCTCGCGCGCCTCGCGACCGCGGTTGCCCCCCGGGTGCGGGAGGAGGCGGTCGCGTGGCTCGTCGAGGTGCTCGGGCGCTCGCCCCACGGCCGTGCCGAGCACGTGCGCGATCTCCTGGACTCCCGTCACGAGGACGTCCGCGCCCGCGCGCTCGAGCTCTTCGAGGCCGACGCCCGCTTCCGCGACGACACAGGCCTGTGGGCCGCGCTGGCCGAGACGCCCCACGCCGATGCCCGCGCGTTCCTGATCCGGCACCTCGCCGCGCGCAAGGCGGCCTTCTCGCCCGAGGCGCTGCGGCACGTCTGGGCGGCGGCGCTGCTCGCCGTCCACGGGGGCGCGCGCGACAAGCGCGCGGTCGTCCGGCAGATCGCGGATCGCGTGGTCGCCCGGCCCGGCGAGGCGGACGCGCTCCTGCCGCTGCTCGGCGTCGCGCTCCGCAGCGTGCGCGCGCCCGAGCGGCGCGCCGCCCTCGGGGCGCTCGCCCGCGCCGCGTTCCGCGCCCCCGCGCTGCGCGACGCGATCGCGCGCAGGCTCCCCGAACTCCGGCTGTTCGAGGGGGAGGACGCGGCGTGAGCTTCGATCTCCGCTACCTCGGCGCGAGCGGCATGAAGGAGCTCGGCGGCGGCGCCGCGCTGAGCTTCGCGCCCAACCTCGCGCGCCCCAGGGTCTTCTTCGACGGCGAGCTCGCGCGGCCGGTGCGCTTCCGCGAGGCGATCAGCGCGCTCCACGACGTTGTCGTGGGCGACCTGCGGCGCCTGCCGAAGGATCGCTCCGCCCACGAGGCGTGGAAGCAGCAGGAGGCCGAGCGCGAGGCCCGGCTCCGCCGGGAGCTCCACGGCGAGGCCATGAAGGCCGAGCTCGCGCGCCTCGGGAGCGCGCCGCGGCCGCCGAACCTCGAGGCCGACTTCCGGAAGATGCACAAGCTCTACTGGGGGGCGCGCGTCCGCTGGGCCAGCGAGCTCGCGCGGAGCGACCCGCAGCTCTTCCGCCACCTCGTCCCCTGCGATCCGGTCGTGACCGTCGCGCCCGATGTCGTCTTCTTCGAGTGCTTCTCCAAGGACGAGTCGAGCTACGGCTGCCTCTCGGTCGATCGCGACGCCTTTCGGGGCGCGCAGGACGCCGGCCTCGGCACGACGAACGTCGACTACTCGCTCGCGCTCTACGAGCACTTCCAGACGCTCCGCAGCTACCGGCCGACGCGGCTCCTCGTCGATCCGACCGGCTTCGAGGTCGCGGTGGAGGGCCGCGGCGACTACCGCGAGGAGAAGATCGATCTCCCTCCCTCGTGGCTGCGCGGCTTCGGCCAGCTCCAGGCGGCGATGTGCCTGCCGTGCCGGAGGGTCGACGTCCCCGTGGAGGCTGTCTACTCGCTGCTCGCGCACCTCGATCGGCACCGCGAGCGCACGGGCCCGCGCAGCCTGCGCTTCCAGCTCGCGCCGGGCAAGGCGCCGATCCTGGTGCTCGACCCCTGGGGCGTCTCCATCCCGTGCCGCGGCGTCACCTGCGACGACGTCCACGTGGCCGTGGGGCCCGCGGCGGGCGAGGGAGGGCTCGGCCCGTACCGCTCCGGGGCGCCGAGGGGCGCGCCGACGGCGGAGGCGACCGAGGAGATCAAGGTGTGGGGGAGGCGCCGCCTCTCGGTGCTCGCGCGGCTCTTGCCGCTCGCCGATCGCATCGAGGTGCGGCTGCTCGGCTCCGGGCTGCCGAGCCTGTGGATCGTCTTCATGGGGGAGATGCGCTTCACGCTCGCGCTCTCGGGCTGGACGGCGAACGACTGGACCGCGGGCTCTCACCTCGACGTCATGGCGGACGCCTTCACCCCGGACGCGCAGCTGACGGACCGCGTCGCGCGCCACCTCGAGATGGTGCGGCGCGCGTCCTACGGTGAGCTCGCCGTGTCGATGGGCGCGCTGGACGGCGCGCTCCGCGGCGCGCTGCACCTCGCCGCGAAGCAGGGGCAGGTGGTTTACGACCACGCCGCGGAGTGTTATCGCTGCCGCCCGGTGATGCCGGTCGCCCTCTCCGACGCGCTGCTCGGCCCCGAGCCCCCGGAGCTCGCGGAGGGCCGGCGCATCGCCCAGGGCGGGGTGGAGATCGCGCGGGAAGAGACCCTCTCCGGCGGCCGCCGCGTCGTCATGGCCAGGGCCAAGGCGACGCGCTGCGAGCTGCTCCTCGACACCGACGGCGCGATCAAGAAGGCGAAGTGCAGCTGCTCGTACTTCTACAAGAACCGGCTGCGCGCGGGCCCGTGCCGGCACCTGCTCGCGGTCAAGCTCCACCTGTCCGGCCGCGGCGACGCGGCGCCGTCGCTGCAGCCTCCGGAGCCGCCGGGGCAGGCGGAGGCCGGCTCGCGCGGCCCGCGGGCGCCGACGGCCGCCCCGCGAGGCGAGGCCGTGCCGTTCCCCGCGGAGCTCCTCGTCGAGATCGAGCGCGCCGCGGCGGCCCGGCGGGCGGGGCTCGCGGAGGTCGTCGAGGCGTCGTGGGATCTCGCGTTCGAGCGCATCCAGGGCTGCCGCTCCTGGGTCGAGGCCCTCGCGCTCGGCGGTCCGGAGGCGGAGCGGGCGCTCCGCGCGCGCGAGCTCCGCGCGCCGGTCGTGAGGACCCTTCCGGTCCACGCGGACGTGCTGGCCGAGATCCGGCGCGTTGCTGACCAGTTCAAGGCGAGCCCCGCCGCGGTGGTGGGCCTCGCTTGGCTCGTCGCCAGGCGATCGACGAAGTGAGGTTCACCCAGCATCCGAGTGTCCAGCCCTGCAAGGAGATCCGTCCGCTCGAGCCCAACATGCTGCGGCGCTCCGCCGTGGTGGAGGTTGTTCTTCCATGCATCCCCACCCCCGATGTTCTTTGGGCGCCTTTAGCAGCTGTGCGGGTCCACTCAGAGGGACCTGACGGTCCTGGACCCGCACAGCTGCCCGGCGCCTGGGTGATCGGGCGTGGTCACGAGCAAGTAGTCGGGCGGGCGGGCCTCCTTGGAGGGCTGGACCGGGTGCTGTCCACAGGAACGGTCGAATGGGCTTCTGGGATAAGCTGAAGTCGATGCTCGGCCTGGGCGGGGCCGAGCAGGGCGAGCGAGCGCCGGGCGGGGCCGAGGCGGCGCAGGCCAAGGCGGCGCAGGCCGGGCCCGCGGCCGCGGCGCAGCAGGCGGCCCGCGCGGGGCAGCCCCGCGCCGCGGCGGCGGGCGCCAAGCCGCGCCCCGCGGACCCCTACGACGCCGGCGGGATCCTCGGCCTCTCCGCGGACGAGCTGCGCAGGCGCGCGCTCAAGATCAACCCGCGCCTGACGGCCTGGATCGGCCGCGTGGACACGATCCCGCCGCAGAGCGACGAGCGCACCGCCCTCATCGATCGGGGCCTCGTCCTGCGCGGCCTGCTCACCGAGGCGCAGCTCGCCGAGATCCACCGCGTCGGCGATCTCTGGCTCAGGCACAAGGACGCCGCGGCGCTCGCCGGCACCATCGCGGCGCGCTCGGCCGACGAGGCGATCGAGCGGCTCAAGCGCGAGAAGCTCGCCCGCAAGGAAGAGAAGCGGCGCCAGAGCGCCGAGCGCAAGCGGCAGCGCGCCGAGGCGGTCGCGCGCCGCCGGGCCGAGGACATCATCTTCCTGGGCACCGACGTCTCGGCGGGCCTCGCGGACCGGCGCTCGCACGTCGAGTCGCTCGCCCAGCGCGGGCTGCCCGTGCTGTCCACCCCGGCCGACCTGGCCGCGGCCCTCGGCGTAGCCGTCCCGCGCCTGCGCTGGCTCTGCTTTCACGGCGAGGCCGTCGAGCGCCCTCACTACGTGTACTTCGACGTCCCGAAGCGCTCGGGCGGGACGAGGCAGCTCGCGGCGCCCCACGCCTCGCTGGCCGCGGCGCAGGCCTGGGTCCTGCGCGAGGTCCTGGAGAAGCTGCCCGTCGAGGAGCCCGCGCACGGCTTCGTGAAGGGCCGCTCCACGGTCACCAACGCGCGCCCGCACACGCGCCGCGACGTGGTCGTGAACCTCGATCTGTCCGATTTCTTCCCGACCATCACATTCCCGCGGGTGCGCGGCGTCTTCCATCGGCTCGGCTACTCCCCGGCGGTGGCCACGCTCCTCGCCCTGCTCTGCACCGAGCCGCCGCGGCGGCCGGTCGAGTACGACGGGCAGCGCTACTGGGTCGCGGTCGGCGATCGCGCGCTGCCGCAGGGCGCCTGCACGAGCCCGGCGATCTCGAACCAGGTCGCGCGGAAGCTCGATCGCCGCCTCGCCGGCATGTGCGCCCGCGCGGGCTTCACCTACACGCGGTACGCGGACGACCTCACCTTCTCGGCGCCACCGGGCAAGCGCGGCGACATTGCAATGCTGCTCGCCCGAGTCCGCCACATCGTCGAGGAGGAGGGGTTCGCCATCAATCCGGCGAAGGGCCGTATCCAGCGCGCCGGCGGTCGGCAGGTGGTGACGGGCGTCGTGGTCAACGACAAGCCCTCGGCGCCGCGCGAGGAGGTGCGCCGCCTGCGCGCGATCCTCCACGAGGCGAAGAAGACAGGCCTCGCCGCCCAGAACCGCCGGGGTGTGCCGGACTTCGAGGCGCACCTGCGCGGCAGGATCGCCTATGTGCAGATGATCGACCGCGAGAGGGCCGCGCCGCTGCTCGCGGCCCTCGACGCGCTCACGGGGTGAACGCGGGCGCATCTTCGTGCCGCGTCGTTCGGCTAGCTGCGTGGTACTTTCGTACGCCTCACTCGCCTGCCTGGTGCTCGGCAAGCCTCGTCCGCGAGCGCTCGATCATCACGACTTGGCATCACGACTTGGCATCACGACTTGGCATCACGACTTGGCATCACGACTTGGCATCACGACTTGGACTCGACTCGTCCGAGCGGCTTGGCAGCGCCCGCCAGCGCGCTTTGTGCGTCCTGCCAGGCGGGGTCTCCGGGGTAGAGCGCGGTGTGGAGGTAGGCCCGCGTGAGGAGCTGGACGGCAGCCACGCGCTCGGGGTTCTCGTCGGTGGTCTCGGCGAGGTCGTAGCCCGCGACGCCCCCCAGCCCGTGCTCTGCGTCGACCAGCATGAGCAGCGACTTGGGGCCTGGGGAGAGGAAGTAGGGATCCGCGTGCCAGGCGGCGCCTGCGGTCGTCAGGTGGGGAGAGCCGTCCTTGTCGCCGGCGACCACGAGCGCGGGCGTCGTCATGGTGGAAAAATCGATGTTCGCGAAGAATGGGTAGTTCTCTGCTGCGTACTTGCTGAGGGCGTCGCCTCGGCCGGGCGCGGCGAGCAGCACGCCCGCCTTGATCCGCGGCTCGGCGACGCTCACCTCGCTTCCGTCGCGGGGATCCACGTGGCGCGCGCCGAGCAGCACGCTCGCGGTGTGCCCGCCCATCGAGTGGCCGAGGACAGCCACCTTGCTTCGATCCACACGCCCGGCGATCGCAGGGACGGCGCGCTCGATCGCGTCGAGCTGGTCGAGGATGCGGCTCATGTCCTCGGCGCGCGCGCGCCAGAAGAGAGGCGCATCGGGATGGTCCGAGCCTCTGAAGGGCAGCGTCTTCGAGTCGAGATGCGTGGGCTGGATCACGACGAAGCCGTGCGCCGCGAAGTAGTTGGCGAGCGGGGCGTAGCCGTGGAGCGACGAGACGAAGTTGGAGGGGCCGTGGCCGTGCGAGAGCAGCAGGATGGGCAGCTCGCTTCCGGTCACGGGCGCGGAGACGCGCACCTGGAGATCGACGGGGCGGCCGGGAGCGGGCAGCACGATGGGGTGGATCGAGGAGACCTGCGCGGGTGCGCTGGAGGCGTTCGCTGCGGGAGTCGGTTGGCTCATGATGTGGAGTTCCTTTCGGGGGCTCGGCCCCGCTCATCGCCTTGGTAGCTCCCGCCACCGCTCTCTCATTGGAAGGACCGGACATTTTCGGAGCGCTCGCTCCGCGTCGGCTTGAACGATCGCAGCCGGCGCGCGACACTGCGACGGTGCTGCACACGACGGACACCGCGGCGACGTTCTCGCTCTCGCGCTTCGTCGAGGGGGTTCACTCGTTCTTGCCGGTGGATGGGCACACTCGTCATGAACGGCTGCCCGACGGACGAACGATGCTCGTCTTCCGCGTGCTCGAGGAGGGCCGGAGAGGCGACGTGTGCGTCGCGGGGCCGCGCACGCACGCGCTGTTCAAGAACGCCGGCGGCGTGGCGCGGGCGATCAGCATCGAGTTCAAGCCAGGCTGGTCGGCGCCGCTCCTCGGCGTGGCCGCGAACGCGCTGACGGATCGGATCATCCCGCTGGAAGACATCTGGGGCCGCCCGGGCGGCGATCTATGCGACGAGCTGCTCGCGGCGCGCAGCCTGCCGGAGCTCCTCGACCGAGTGTCCCGCGCCATCGCCCTTCGCACCCGCCAGACGTTCGAATCGGCATCGGCGCGGCTCGCGCGCCGCGCGGTTCGCTTGCTCGAAGGAGACGAGGTCCGGGTGGAGAGGGTGGCGGAGCGGCTGGGCGTCACGGCGCGGCATCTCCGCCGTGCCTTCACCGAGAGCGTCGGCGTCTCGCCGAAGGATTTCGCGCGCACCGTTCGCCTGCAGCGTGCCGTGCGGATGGCAGCCACCTCGAAGGACTGGGCGCGCATCGCGAGAGACGCGGGCTATTACGACCAGGCGCACCTCATCGCCGATTTCCGGGAGCTCGTCGGGCTCACGCCGGGCGCCTTCGTGAAGCGCGCGGGCGACGACGGCGCCGCGAGGCGACTTCTCGGCCCACCGGCCGAGGATGCGCGAGCCTGCGCCGAGGGCGCCGCGAACGCCGGCCATGATGTCGGCGAGAGCGGCGTGGTCACGGTGCGAGCCCGCATCGAGCGCGCAGCGCCGTAGGGCGACGGAGCTAGCGTATCGGCAGCATCTCGGATCCATGCGGGCCATCGCCCTCTGTTCCCTGCTGCCTGTCCGGAGACCTCGCAGGCCCGGCTCCCAAGGTGGCACCTTGAACCAGAACAGGTATCAACGGCGGACATCCACCCACGCCGTCCCGCGAGATTCGTCCAGCCGCGAAGCGTCTTCGTGATACCATCCAGGACACATTCGTGGCGGGGGCATGCCACGAGGTGGGCTGTTGACCGCGCCTGACAGCGCCAGAGCACGTCTGACGTCAAGGGGAGTGATGCTGACGATCTCGGGGTATCAAGCGACCGACACGATCTACGAGAGCGGCAGCTCGCGCGTCTACAGGGGCCAGCGCATCGGAGACGGGCGCGCCGTGATCCTCAAGCTGCTGCGCTCGGACTATCCCAGCCAGACCGAGCTCACGCGCTACCGGCATGAATACGCGGTGCTCCGCACCCTGGAGGCGCCGGGCGTCGTCCGGGCGCTCGACCTGTGCAGGCACGAGAACGGGCTCCTCCTCGTCCTCGAGGATTTCGGCGGCCGCTCGCTCGCGCACCACCTCCACCACCTCCAGCGCCGCCCGTTCGACGCCGCGGACTTCATCCGGCTTGCGATCCAGATCACGAGCGCCCTTCACGAAGTCCACAGAAGCGGAATTATACACAAGGATATCAATCCGTCCAACATCGTAGTCAACCGCGAGACGGGTGTTGCCAAGATCATCGACTTTGGCATCTCGACGCGGCTTTCCCGGGAAGAGCTCTCGATCAAGAGCCCCGCGGTGCTCGAGGGGACCCTCGCCTACATCTCTCCCGAGCAGACCGGTCGCATGAACCGGTCCCTCGACCATCGCACCGATTTCTACTCGCTCGGCGCCACCTTCTACGAGCTCCTCACGGGCGCGCCGCCCTTCAGCGCGACGGACGCCATGGAGCTCGTTCATTGCCACGTCGCGCGCGATCCCGCCCCGCCGCGCGCGCGATGTCCGGGCGTCCCGGAGGCCCTGTCGGACCTCGTGATGAAGCTCATGGCGAAGGCGGCCGAGGGCCGTTACCAGAGCGCGGCGGGCCTCCTTCACGACCTGGAGGCGTGCGAGCGGCGCCTCGCGGCCACGGGCGAGATCGCCTCGTTCCCGCTGGGCCGCGCCGACGCCTCCGGCGCGCTCCGCATCCCGCAGCAGCTCTACGGGCGCGAGCGCGAGGTGCAGGCGCTGCTCGAGGCGTTCGAGCGCGCGGCGCGGGGCGGCGCCGAGCTGATGCTCATCGCCGGGTACTCGGGGATCGGCAAGTCCGCGCTGGCGCACGAGCTGTACAAGCCCATCACCGAGGCGCGCGGGTATTTCGTCGCGGGCAAGTACGACCAGCTCCAGCGAAGCACCCCGTACACCGCGATCACCAGCGCGTTCCGCGACCTGGTGCGGCAGATCGTCGCCGAGCCCGAGGCGCAGTTCGCGCTCTGGCGCTCGAAGATCAAGGCCGCCCTCGGGGCGAACGGGCAGGTCCTCGTCGACGTGATCCCGGAGATCGAGCGCATCGTGGGCGACCAGCCGGCCGTCCAGGCGCTGGGGCCCGCCGAGTCCCAGAACCGCTTCGTGCGCGTCCTCCAGAACTTCGTCCGCGTGTTCTGCGACGCCGAGCGCCCCCTGGCCATCTTCCTCGACGACCTGCAGTGGGCCGACGCGGCGTCCCTCCGGGTCATCGAGCTCTTGATGACCGACGCGAAGCTGCGCGGCCTGCTCGTGATCGGCGCCTACCGCGACAGCGAGGTGGGCGCCGCGCACCCGCTCTCGGCCGCGATCGCCGCGCTGCGACGGGAAGGGGCGGTCGGCCGCGTGCGCGAGATCTCCCCGGGGCCGCTCGGCGCCGAGATGGTCTGCCGGATGCTCGCCGACGCGCTGCGCGCGGACGCCGCGGCGGTCATGCCGCTCGCCGCGCTGGTCACGCGGAAGACGGGCGGCAACCCGTTCTTCGTCAACGAGTTCCTCCGCACGCTGCACCACACCGGGTGTTTGCGGTACGACGCCGGGCTCGCGGCGTGGACATGGGACGTCGAGCACATCGAGTCCAGGAACATCACGGACAACGTCGTCGATCTGATGATCGGCAAGCTCCGGGAGCTCCCCGAGGACACGCAGCGAGCGCTGATGTCGGCGTCCTGCCTGGGCAACCGCTTCGACCTGGGCAGGCTCGCTGTCATCCGCGAGGAGACCCGCGCCGATGCCTACCGGCACCTCGCGCCCGCGCTGCAGGAGGGCCTCCTCGTCCCGCTCTCCCCGATGGAGCCCGCGGCGCCCGACGATCTCGCCGCGCCGCTCGTCTTCCCGGACTACAGGTTCCTCCACGATCGGGTCCAGCAGGCCGCGTACGCCATGATCGAGGACGGCGAGCGCAGCGGCCTCCACGCCGACATCGGCCGGCTGCTCCTGCGGAGCCTGGGCGGGCGCGCCCCCGAGGAGAAGGTCTTCGACGTCGTTCACCACCTGAACCGCGGCGCCGACCTGCTGAGCGACGCGGCGGAGCAGCGGCGCCTCGCGGAGCTGAACCTGCTCGCGGGCCGGCGCGCGCTGCTCTCCGCCGCCTTCGACGCGGCGCGCGGCTACTTCGCCCGAGGCCTCTCGCTGCTGCCCGCGAGCGCCTGGCAGGGCGATCCTGCGCTGATGAGCGCGCTCCACGTCGGCGCGGCCGAGGCGGCGTGCATGAACGCCGACTGGGGCGCGATGAAGGAGCTCGTCGACGCCGCCCTGGGCGAGATCCACGACGTCATGAACAGGAGCAAGCTCTACGAGCTCCTGATCCTCTATCACCACACCCAGGCGGAGTTCCGGAAGGCCGTGGACATCGCCGTGGAGGCGCTCGCGCAGCTCGGAGAGACGTTCCCGGCGAGCCCCGGAATGCAGGATTTTCTCGACGCTTATACCAAGACGACGAAGCAGGTCGCCGAGATCGGCCTCGAGCGCCTCGGCCGGCTCGCCCCGATGACGGAGGCCCCGAAAGAAGCCGCGCTCGTGATCCTCCGGCGCGCCATCCATGCGTCGTATTTCGCCGCGCCGGAGATGCTCGGGCTCTTCATCTGCCGCGCGCTCGACCTGACGATGGATCACGGCGAGTCGCCCCTCTCGTCCTATGCGTTCGCGGCGTTCAGCGTGCTCGTCAACGCCGGCGTGGGCGACATCGCGACGGGATCCCGGTTCGGTGAGCTGGCGATCGCGGTGCACAGGCGCCGGGACGAGCCGTTCTACAAGGCGAGCGTCTACAACTTCTATTACGGGCTCTCCCGGCACTTCTACCGTCCGGCCCGCGAGAGCCAGGCGCCGCTCATCGAAGGGTACCTGAGCTACGCCGAGAACGGCGACGCCGAGAGCGCCGCGTACTGCCTGATCAACGCCTTCGTCTGCGGCGCCGTCTCCGGGCAGAACCTCCTCGACCTCGAGGCGATGTTCGACAGGCACATCGAGGAGGTGTTCAGGTTCAAGCAGGAGCAGGTCATCAACCAGCTCAGCGTGTGGCGGCAGGTCATCCGGAACCTCACCGGCAGGTCCGAGCACGCGGCGAAGATCAAGGGAGAGTTCTTCGACGCCGAGCAGGCGCTCCCGGGCCTCTACGCGACGAAGAACTTCAACACCGTCAATTATATCCATACGGCGCAGGCGATGCTCTATTTCGTCTTCGGCGAATACGAGCTCGCCTACAGGCACGCCGCCGAGACGGAGCCGACCCTCGGCGCGAGCACGGGCAAGGTGTTCACGCCGCTGCACACCTTCTATTACTCCCTCGCCATGACAGCGCTCACCCCGGCGGCCTCGCCGGAGGACAAGGCGCGCTACCGCGCGAAGCTGTCGGAGAACCAGGCGAAGCTCAAGGCGCTGTCCGCGACGTGCACCAGCAACTTCCTGCACCGGTACCTGCTCGTGGAGGCCGAGCTCGCGCGGATCGACGGCCGCGCGGCCGAGGCGCTGGACCTGTACGACCGCGCCATCGCGTCCGCCTCGGAGCACGACTACGTGAACGAGGCCGCGGTGGCCTGCGAGCTGGCGGGGCGGTTCTGGCTCGCGCAGGGGAGAGAGAAGCTCGCGCGCGTGTACCTCGCGGACGCGAGCTACCACTACGACCTCTGGGGCGCCGCCCGCAAGGTGCAGGACCTGGAGGAGCGGTATCCGCAGCTCGTCGCGCGCGAGGCGCATGCTCCGCGATCCTCGGAGATCGCGCCCTCACGGACGTTCGTCACGACGACCTCGCTCGGCGCATCTCGCCTCGATCTCAGGACGGTGCTGAAGGCGGCGCAGGCGATCTCCGGGGAGATCGTGCTCGACAGGCTCCTCGCCAAGCTCCTGTCGGTCGCCATGGAGAACGCCGGCGCCCAGCGCGGCTGCCTCGTCCTCCGGGACGGCGACGGCCTGCGGATCGAGGCCGAGGTCGACTGGACCGACGGCCGCGACGAGCCGCGCTTCCCGGGGCTGCCCCTCGACAAGGCCGCGGCGCACGAACGCCCGCTCCTCTGGGCCGCGATCGTGCAGTACGTCGCGCGGACGGGCCAGTGCGTCGTCCTCTCCGACGCCTCGACAGACCGGCAGTTCCAGCGCGACGACTACGTCGCGCAGCGCTCCCCGAGGTCCGTCCTGTGCACGCCCATCACCCACCATAACGGCCTTTACGGGGCCATCTACCTCGAGAACAACACGGCGACCGGGACGTTCACCGAGGATCGGCTGGAGCTGCTCTCGATGCTGTCCTCGCAGATGGCGATCTCCATCGAGAACGCGAGGCTCTACACGGGCGTGGAGCAGAAGGTCCGCGAGCGCACGGCGGAGCTCGAGCAGGCCCACGCGACGATCGTCCGCCTGGAGCGGGAGGCGGTCGAGAACCAGATGGCGGGCGGCTTCGCGCACGAGATGCGCAACGCCCTCTCGGGGGCCGCCATGGTGCTCGAGTCCGTGACCCAGGGCGGCGAGACGCTGTGCGCGAAGAACGCGGCCCGGCTCGGCGAGCTGTTCGACTTGCTCAAGGGCGATATCCCGGAGGGCAAGATCAAGGCGGTCCTCGCCCACCTGGGCGACATCGAGGAGGCGGAGGAGACGCTCGACAGCGTGCTCCGGATGGTGGGCGACTGCACGGAGCGCGCGCTGAGCGTCACGAACAGGATCCTGGAGTACTCGAAGCTCGGCGTCGCGCTCGCCGGCAACGAGGTCGTGAGCCTCCGCCGCGTCATCGAGTCCGTCGCGGCGCGGCACCGCGACGAGTTCGCGCGCCAGGGCGTGTCGGTCGAGCTCGATCTCCGGGGCGGCTCGGCGGTCGTCGGGTACGAGTCGCACTTCGACTCCATCGTGAGCAACATCGTCCTGAACGCGCGCGACGCGCTGCTCCTGGTCGGCGACGGCCGCGGGCGGCGGATGCGGGTCGAGACGGTCGACGAGGGGGAGCTCCAGGTCCTCACCATCAGCGATAACGCCGACGGGATCTCGTCCGACGACCTCTCGAAGATCTTCCAGCCGTTCTTCTCGACGAAGCCGACGACCGGCGTGGGCCTGGGGCTCAGCTTCGTCTCCCGCCTCGTCGCGATGTACCGCGGGACGATCGACGTCGAGAGCGCCGCGGAGCGCGGAACGACGTTCGTCGTCCGGCTCCCGCGCGCGGCGCTCCACCACCAGCCGCAGCAGCCGCAACAGCCCCAGCCGGCCGGCGCGCCCGCCGGCCGGATCGATCTCAACCTCTCCGGGAATTGAAAGGAGGCGCCAAGATGACATCGGCGAAATTCACCAGGCGCTTCCGCGAAGCTTCGGACGTGGCGCCGGAGGCGCCCGACAAGGAGCGGGCGATCGTGGTCGTGATCGACGACGACCCGCGGATGCGGTCCGCGCTCGAGTTCACGCTGCGGCGTGATTACGACGTGCGCCTGTACGCGAGCGCGCAGGAGGGCATCGCCGCCATGACGGAGATGGTCAGCCTGGTCATCCTGGATATCCGCATGCCGGGCATCGACGGGCTCACTGCCTACCTGAAGATCAAGGCGCTGTTCCCGAAGGTGCCGATCATCTTCTACACAGCGTTCCAGGACATCCTGGAGAAGCAAGACCTGCTCTCGACCCACAAGGCGTTCGGCTATTTCGACAAGAATGGCGACGTGTCGGGGCTCATCGCGGCCGTCGAGAAGGCCGTCCAGCATTACAGCCTGGTCTCCAGCATGGCGAGCGCGCAGAAGCTCGTGCGCGGGATCATGCCCCCCGACGCGAGCTGATCAGCCGCCGGCGTGCCGCCGCGCGCGCGGCAGCTCGACCGTGAACCTCGCGCCCTCGCCCAGGCGGCTCTCCACGCGGACCGCCCCGCCCATCGCCTCCGCCGCCTCGCGCACGATCCAGAGGCCGAGCCCGAACCCGCTGTAATGGCGCGACGTCGTCGCCCGCTGGAAGCAGCGGAAGATCCGCTCGTGATCGGCCGCCGCGATGCCGATCCCCCGGTCGCGGACGGTGAGGCGCGCCATGTCGCCGGACGCCTCGAGCGCCACGTCGACGGGCTTGCCGCCGCCGTACTTGGACGCGTTGGAGAGCAGGTTGGTGATGATCTGCTCGAGCCGCACCGGGTCCCAGTGGCCGTGGAGGGCGCTCGGCGCGTCGACGGTGACCGGGCACGCCGCGCGCCGGAGCAGCGCCGCGTGCTCATGCAGGAGGTCCCGGAGGAGCGCGCTGAGGTCGACCTCCTCCGGCGCCACCGTCATCGGCGCCGCCGTGATCTGCGAGATGTCGAGGAGCTCCTCGACGAGCCGGTTCAGCCTGTCGAGCAGCGCCTCCACGGCCTCGAGCTTCGGGATCACCTCCTCGGCGGCCGGCGGCGGCCCGCCGGCCCTCCGGTACATGCGAAGGAGCGCCTGCACCCGGAGCATCACCGGGGTAAGGGGCGTCTTGAGCTCGTGCGACGCGATGGTCAAGAACTCCTGGCGCGTCTCCTCGACGTGCTTCCGGTCGGTGATGTCCTCCGCGATGACGACGAAGTAGGCAGGCGCCCCGGAGGCGTGACGGACCAGCGAGACCGTGACCTTCACCCAGACCAGCTCGCCGCCCTTCCGGACATAACGCTTCTCCCGCGAGGCCGTCTGGACCTCCCCCGACAGGATGCGGCGCACGTTCTCGACATCGGTGGGCAGATCCGGCGGATAGGTGATCTGCTGGAACGTGAGATCGGTCAGCTCTGCATGGGAGTAGCCCACGATATCGCAGAATTTCTCGTTCATCCGGAGCCACCGGCCCTCGACCGACACCTGGCCGATGCCGACCGCGGCCTGGTTGAAGGTGGCGCGAAAGCGCTCCTCGCTCCTCCTCAGCTCCTCCTCGGACCGCTTGCGCTCCGTGATGTCGTGGAACGACGTGACCACCGCGTACGGGATGGACTCGCTCGGGCGCAGCAACGGCTGCGAGTTGATGGAGATCCACGCCATCTCGCCCTCCGGCCGGTGCACCCCCATGATCACGTTCTTCTGCGGCGCCCCCGTGCGGAGCGTCACGATGGCCGGGTGCAGGTCGCCGTTGAACGGAGCGCCGTCCTCGTGGACGGCCCTCCAGCGGGGATCGCGGCTCTCCCGGCCCGCCATCTCCGCGGACGTGAGGCCGAGGATGCGCTCGGCGCTCGCGTTGCACGCCTGGATCGCGCCGCTCGCGTCCTGGAGGACGATCCCCTCGTCGAGGGCGGCGATCACCGAACGATAGCGCTCCTCGCTCCTCCGGAGCGCCGCTTCCGTCGCCCTCCGCTCCGTGACGTCGGCCCAGATCATGAGCAGGGTAGCGACGCGGCCGCCGCACAGGATGGGGCTGACCCTCACCTCGTAGCGCGCCGCGTGGCCGTGCTCGCCGGGGATCGTGCACTCGCAGCTGTCGGACGCCCCCGACCGCACGACGCGCTCGACGCAGGAGCGGGCCGCCTCGCGCGTCTCCGGCGCGATGTGCTCGTAGACGCTCGTCCGCAGCAGGCTCGCCGAGCTCGCCCTCGGCAGGGCGCGGCCGGAGAGCAGGATCGTGCCGTCCGGGGAGATCACCAGGATGCAGTCGGATGCGCTGCCCAGGATCGCCTGCAGCAACGCCTCGGCGCCGCCGAGCTCGGCCAGCTGTCGCTTGAGCGCGTCGGCGGCGCCTTCTTCCGCGGATTTCCCCAGCGCAGCCACGCTCTATGCATTGTTACCAGAGGCCGCGGCCGCAACCGCGCGGACGATCTCGCGTCGGCTGGCGGGGCCCGCGCGGGGCCCGCGTCGCCGCCGGTCTCCGGCATCGTTTCTCGGCGCGACGAGCGCGCCGGCGGGTGGCGAAACGCCGAGCGCGCCATTACGCAAACCTCCGGGCGAGGACGATGCGGAGCACACGGGTGGACGGGGCTGGCCGCCAGCGCGCCGAGGAGGCCACCGCGGCCGGGCAGGCCGAGGTGGCGCTGCGGGAGAGCGAGGCCCGCGACCGCGCGGCCAGCGCAGAAGCCGCCCGGCTGGAGGCCGAGGCAGCCGTCCGGCGGAGCGAGGAGCAGTATCGCCTCGTCAACCGCGCCACGAACGACGTGATCTGGGACTGGGATCTGGAGACGAACCGGGTCTACTGGAACGGAGCGGTCGTCCAGCACTTTGGCTGCACGCCGGAGGAGCTCGGTGACGGCCCCGAGGGCTGGTACGACCGCATCCACCCGGAGGACAAGGCGCGGGTGTCCGAGGGGATCCGCGCAGCGATCGAGGGCAACGGGGAGAGCTGGACCGACGAGTACCGCTTTCGCAGGGGCGACGGCTCGTACGCGCCCTTCCTCGACCGCGGCTACATCGGCCGGAGCGTGAGCGGCGAGCCCACCCGCATGATCGGCTCGATGCTGGACCTGACCGAGCGCCACCGGGCCGAGGCCGCCCTGCGCGAGAGCGAGCTCTTTCACCGTCAGACCCTCGAATCGATCCCGGGCATGGTGTGGGCGACCCGGCCCGACGGCTACTGCGAGTTCCTCAGCGAGCAATGGGTCGAGTTCACCGGCGTGCCCGCAGAGCGGCAGTTCGGCGACCGGTGGCTCGAGGTCCTGCACCCGGACGATCGGGAGCGGGTCTTCGCCGCCTGGCGCGCCGCGGTCGGGGGGCTCGCCCCGTATGACCTGGAGTACCGTATCCGGTGGCGCGATGGCGGATACCAGTGGTTCAAGGTGCGCGGGCGGCCCATCCGCGACGCCTCGGGCCGGATCGTCCGCTGGTTCGGGATCGCGATCAACATCCACGATCTCAAGCTGGCAGAGCAGGCGCTGCGGGACGCGGACCGGCGGAAGGACGAGTTCCTGGCCATGCTGGCCCACGAGCTGCGCAACCCCCTCGCGCCCGTCCGCACGGCCGTCGCGATGCTCCGGAGGGTCGGAGCGGCGGATCCCGTGCAGCGGCGAGCCCGGGACGTGATCGATCGCCAGGTCACCCACATGGTCCGGCTGATCGACGACCTGCTCGACATCTCCCGCATCGCCCGCGGCCGGATCCAGCTCCGCAAGGCGCGCTGCGATCTCGTCGGCATCGTCCGCCAGACCGCCGAGGATTACCGGGCGAACCTCGAGGCCGAGGGCGTGGCGCTCCGCGTGAGCGCGCCGGACGAGCCGCTCTGGGTCGAGGGCGACGACACCCGGCTGGCGCAGATGCTGGGCAATCTGCTGCAGAACGCCGGCAAGTTCACCGACGCGGGCGCGAGCGGGGGCGGGCGCGTGTCGGTGCGCGTCGAGGCGGGCCCTCGGGCGCCCGGGCGCGAAGGGGGCGTGTCTGGACAGGCCGTCATCACGGTCGAGGACAACGGCGTCGGGATGGATCCGGGGCTGCTAGCGCGCATCTTCGATCCGTTCAGCCAGGCGGATCAGGGGCTGGCGCGGAGCAAGGGGGGGCTCGGGCTCGGCCTTGCGCTGGTGAAGGGGCTCGTCGAGCTCCACGGCGGGACGGTGGCGGCTCACAGCGAGGGGATCGGCCGAGGCTCGGTGTTCACGCTGCGGCTGCCGCTCGCGGCGCCGGTCGCCCGGGACCTGTCGGCCGCCTCCGACGGGGAGGAGGCCAGTCGCCAGGGGGTCCGCGTCCTCGTGATCGAGGACAACCACGACGCGGCCGAGAGCCTCGAGATGCTCTTGACCCTGAGCGGCTACGACGTGGAGACGGCGTTCGACGGCCCGACCGGCCTGACGGCGGCCCGGACGCGCCCTCCGGATGTGGTCCTGTGCGACCTCGGGTTGCCGGGCGGGATGGATGGGTACGACGTGGCCCGCGCCATCCGCGCCGAGCCGTCGCTCGCGTCGACGCGCCTCGTCGCCCTGAGCGGCTACGGTCAGGACGAGGACCGGAGGAGATCGCGAGAGGCGGGCTTCGACAAGCACCTCGTCAAGCCAGCCGAGGACACCGCGCTGATGGAGGCCCTGTCTGTGGGGCGCCGAGAGCTGCGCAGCTCGGCGAGCCCGCTCTCGCGCTGATCTGCGGCCCTGCGCGCTCGCGCCCCCGGTGGCGAGGGCGCCTGGGTTTGGCGTCGACCGCGTGAAGGTGGCATTGTAGGCACGGCGACGCCGAGGCAAACGATGAACGATAGAGAGCTCGAGGCCGCGCTGCGGCGTGATCCGTCCGATGCGCAGGCCTGGCTCGCGTACGCCGGGACGTTGACGGCGGCGGGTGATCCGCTGGCTGAGCTGATCGAATGGGAGCGGCGCGTGAGAGCCGACGAGGCGGGAGCGTGGCAAGCGCGGCGGAGGGCGCGGGAGGAGCTGCGCGGGGCGTGGGGGCTGGGCGACAAGGATGGGGTCGACGGCGAGTTCGAGTGGGGGTTGTTCAAGGTGCGTCGGGTGACGAAGCATCATGCGGCGTGCCTGTGGCGTCTGACTCGAGTACGGCTGCTGGACGCGAGCTCGCTGGAGCTCGAGCAATTGCCGCGCGCCGAGCTGGAGGAGTGCCTGGCTGCGCTCGAGTCGTTGAAGCCGCGACGGCTGCTGTTGTCCGATGCCTTGCTCGACGCAGCGGATGCGTTGACGCTGGCGCGAGCCCCCGCGGCGACGATGCTGCGGCAGCTGGTGCTGGAAGCGAGCGGCGCGAGCTTCGAGGGGGACGCCCTGATGGCGGAGTTCGCTCGCGTGCTGCCGAAGGAGGAGCTCGAGCAACTGGGGCTGTGGAATCTGCGGATCGGGGACGCCGGGCTGGAGGCTTTGCACGGCGCGGGCGCCTGGCCGCGATTGCGGCACCTGTCGCTCGGCTTCAACGAGCGGGTGTTGAGTGGATCGCTGCGCACGCTGTTCGAGGGCGCATGCTGGCCCCGGCTGGAGCGGTTGGCGCTCGGCTGCGGTGAGGTGGACGCCAGCATGATGCCGCGTCTGTCGGGTCTGCCGCTGGCGGCACGGCTGCGCTCGCTGAGCTTGTGGGGAACTCCGGCGGGCCCGGCGTTCTGGCGTGACCTGGCGGAGAGCGCGAGCTGGGCCTCGCTGCAGCGGCTGAACGTGGAGGAGGGGGACTTCGATGACGCGGCCGCGTACGCGTTGAGTCACGCTCGAGATCGGTCGCTCGAGCTGCTCATGTCATTCTTCACGCCGCTCGGCGCGGACGCGGCGCTGTCGCTTCTGCGCGGCGAGGGGCTGCCGAGCTTGCGGCTGCTCGCGAACATCACCTCCGCGACACCCGAGCAGATGGCGGCGCTGCGCGGCTTTGGTCAGCGGTTCACGCTGGGCAGCGTCCACGACTGCGGAACGCCTCAGTGGATCGTGCGCGATCACTTTGAGATGGAGCGGTGGTAGGTCCTCCGGGGCAGCAGCCGCGAGTGCGGTGAGGTCCTGCGCCTTCACGGGCGGGCTCCGCGCTCGACTGCGGGTCGTGGAGGCCGATGACGAGGCGCCCTGCGCTCCCGCCGGCGGGCGACGCCGCGAGACCCTCGATGGTTCGCGGCGGTCACCTCGAGAGTGCTCAGCTCGCGCGCGCGAGGCCGACCGGGGCCGGGGCGCCGCTCTGGGCGAGCCGCTCGGCGAGCGCCTTGTCGTAGAGGGCCTGTTCGCTGGCCTTGTGGGCGGCCGTGAAGCGCACGAGGATCGCGCACACCGACGAGACGAGCGCGGCGAAGCCCAGCACCGCAAAGCAATCCTGGGTGTCGCCGACCGCCTTGAGCAGGAAACCCGCCGCGACCGCGCCGACGTTGCCGCCCGCGCCCACGATACCCGCGACGCCGCCGAGCGCCTTGCGATCGATGAAGGGCACGAGCGCGTAGGTGGCGCCGCAAGCCATGTGCGTGAAGAGCCCGAAGACGATCATCGCGAGCACCGCCATCCCCGCGGTCTGCATCCGGGAGAACCAGAGCAGACCGAGCCCCTCGCCGACCATCAGCGCGAACAGGAGGGTCGTGCGGGCGTCCAGGCCCTTCCGGTGCGCCAGCCGATCGGAGAGCATGCCGCCCACGGCGCGGGCGAACAGCGCCAGGAGCCCGAAGCTGCCCGCGGCCATGCCTGCGGTCTGGAGATCCAGCTTGAAGCGGTCCACGAAGTAGCTGGCGGCCACGTTGTGCACGAAGAGCTCGATCCCGAAGCAGGCCCCGTACGTGACGAACAACATCCAGGACCGGTAGTTGCCCATCGCCGCCTTGAAGACCGCCCATCCACCCTTCTTCCCGCCCTCGATCTCGACGCCCGCCGCGCGAAGGTCCTTGTAGTTTCCTTGCGGGCAGTCCTGGGTGTACTTCCAGTAGAGGACCGCGACGACGAGCATGAGCGCGCCCGGCACCACCATCGCGAGGCGCCAGCCGATCGACGAGGCGACACCCAGGCTCAGCACCGCCGCGAGCACCCAGGGCATGGTCGACTGCGTGACCCCCCCTCCGGCGTTGCCCCAGCCCGCGCTGGCGGCGTTCGCGGTGCCGACCACGTTGGGAGCGAACATGACGGACGTGTGGTACTGCGTGATGACGAAGCTCGCGCCGATCATGCCGATGAGCAGCCTGAAGAACAGGAAGACCTCATAGCTCTGCGCGAGCGCGATCCCGAGCACGGGGATGGCGCCGAGCGCGAGCAACCACGTGTAGGTCGCCCGCGGGCCGTACTTGTCGCAGAGCGGCCCGATCACCAGACGACCCGCCACCGTGATTCCCACCGCGGCGATGTTGATGTTGGCGATCTGCTCCTTGGTCAGCCCGAACTCGCCCTTGATGACCGGCATCAGCGGTGCCACCGCGAACCACGCGAAGAAGCAGGCGAAGAACGCCAGCCATGTCAGGTGGAATGCGCGCATCGCTGGAGTCGACAGCGAAAATAGCTCGATCTTGGTCGCCTTGGTAGCCTGGGTCATGGGTCCTCGTAAGTTGCAAGTTCTGAAGGACCTCGCGGTGCGGCGATCGAGGCCTCAGGACGGATTCATAAAACAAGGACCGTAAATGAATCGTAAATCGTATGTTTCCGGTCGATGTCGAGCCAAAAATAGGTTGTAGATCATATGTTTCCGGTCGATGTCGGACCCCAGGTGGGTTGTCGTTCGTATGTTTCCGGTTGATGTCATGCCCCAGGTGGGTTGTCGACCGTATGTTTCCGGTCGATGTCCGCGCCGTGCCCATCACGGCGCGCGAGGCGCGCTCAGGGCGCCTGCTGGTCAGCCATCGCGATCGGCGGACAGGCGTGCGCGAGGCGCGTCGGGGTTCGCGCTTCAGGGCGAGGCGAGGAAGCGCGTCTGCCTGATCCTCGCGACGAAGGCGTCGGCGTCTCCGTTGTGGGTGAGATCGGGGCCGCTCACGGTCGGGAAGGTCGCCTCCGTCGAATAGGAGAACCCGGCGACGAACGCGTCGCCGCGCCAGTGCACCGCGATGTCTCTGCCGGCGTCCGTGCTCGAGCCGCCGATGAACCCCGAATAGACGAGGCTCGCGCCGGAGGCGTCGATCTTGGTCACGAAGGCGTCGAAGTCCCCGTTGTGGGTGAGATCGGGCCCCCCGACGGCGGGAAAATCAGCGGACGATGTCGCGCCCGTCAGGTAGGCACGGCCGGCGAGGTCGACCGCGAGCCCCGTGCTGCCGTCCAGGCTCGTGCCCCCGACATAGCCGGCGTAGACGAGCTCGGCGCCCGACGGGCTGACCTTCGCCACGAACGCGTCCTCGGCGCCGTTGTAGGTCAGGTCAGGGCCGATCTTGACCGGGAAGGTCAGCTCGTCGGAGGCAGTGTTCCCGGAGATATAGGCGTTGCCAGCGAGGTCCACGTCGATGCCCTGGCCGACGTCGGAGCCGGCGCCGCCGATGTAGCCGGCGTACTCGAGGCCGGTGCCCGCGGGGCTCACCTTGGCGACGAAGGCGTCGCCGGCGATGCCTCCGTCGTTCTGGGAGAGATCCGGGCCGACCTGGACCGGGAAGCTGTCCGCGCCCGAGAAGGTCCAGCCGGTGACATAGGCGGCGCCGGCCCAGTCCACGGCGATGGAGAAGGCCTCGTCCTGCGCGCTGCCGCCGATATAACCGACATAGACGAAGCCTGCGCCCGAGGCGTCGACCTTGGCGACGAAGGCGTCGGCGCCGCCGTTCTGCGTGAGATCGGGGCCCACCTGAGCGGGGAACGTCGATGCGTCGGAGTCAGCCCTCCCGGTCACGTAGGCGTCGCCGCAGCTGTCCACGGCGACGTCGAATCCGAGATCGGTCCCGGCGCCGCCGATGTAGCCGGCGTAGACGAGATCCTTGCCGGAGGTGTCGAGCTTCACGATGAACGCGTCGGACTGGCCGTTGTAGGTCAGGTCCGGGCCGATCTCGACGGGGAAATCGCTGGACAGCGTGATGCCTGTCACGTGGGCATGGCCCGCCCAGTCCACCGCGATGCCCCTGCCGAGCTCGAACCCGGATCCGCCGATATAGCCCGCATAGACGAGGGCGCCCTGGGGGTCCACCTTGGCGACGAAGGCGTCCTGACCGCCGTTGTATTTGAGATCGGGACCAACGGTGTCCGGAAAGGTCGTCCTGGTCGAGGTGGTCGAGCCGGTGACATACGCGTTGCCGGCCAGGTCCACCGCGATGTCCTCGCCGTCGTCCGAGCTGGATCCACCGATGAAGCCGCAGGTGATCAGCACGGCCGGATCGATCACCAGCGGCAGGGTCGGGTCGTAGGCGCCCAGGCGGAGCCCATAGGTCTGCGCCCCGTCCGGCGCGGGTGCCTCGAGGGCGTACGCGCTCGACACCGCCACGCGGCCCTCCGGGGTGTCCTGGAAGGACAGGGGCGCGTCGTCGGTGAAGCTGCCCGCCGGCGTGGAGATCTCGATCTGCCCGCCCTCGGTCAGGCGCACGGCGCTCGCGCCCCGGTAGGTGAGCCGGATCTGCGCCGGATCGGCCCCCGGCGCGACCACGAGCTGGTATTTCAGCGCGCGGGCCGTGCCGGAGATCTCGAGATCGACGCCGGGCCAGAGGTCCTCGTAAACCACCGCGGCATAGGTCGGGAGGCCGGTCCTCCACTGCTCGCGGGGGCCCGCGAAATAGCTGACGACCGCGCCGGTGGGATCCTTCCCCTCGGGCACGACGCCGGCTCGATGGCCCTCGAACTCGAGCCTCACCGCCCAGCGGGGGAGCGAGGCCTCCGGGGCGCCGGCCAGGACGAAGGTGATGCCGTCGGGCCCGAGGTGAACGGCCTTGTCTCGCCCCTGGACGTGATAGCCCGAGGCGGACTCCGCCGACCCTCGGCTCTCGATGAAATGGAGCGCAGGCTCGACCAGCGTCGCCTGCGGCCCGGCCGCGCTGTCGTCCGGAGCGGCGGGCGCTTCGCCGTCCATGCGTCCTGGCGCCGCGTGATCGCAGGACGAGAGGCCGAGCGCCCCGCCGAGAAGCAATGCAGTCCTCAGGATCGTCATCAACGTTCCCCCTTCCCGCCATGCGTCGTACGGCCGCGGCCGGGAGAGGCGGGGATGAAGGATACGACCTGACCCAGGGCATGCCAGGCGCCAGCCGGGGCCCACGGCAGGATGAGGGCGTTGCCACGCGGACGGCACGAGCGTGCCGTGGACCCGCGGAGGATCGCGCCCGCCGGCTTCACGCGATCTGCCCTCGTCTTGACGGCCTTCGCGTCAGACAGTCGAGACACAGAGGCGAAAGCCGATCGTGGTATGTCGCGCGACCTCGTGGCTCCAGTTGCGGTACGCGGACTGGAGCCTGCTCTCGATGCTGCGCCAGCACCCGCCTCGCAGCGGGCGCACCCGCGTCGCGCCGCCCACGCACGGATCGCGGCCGAGGCGCGTTCGTTCGAGGTGCGCGTCCGCGCGAAACGCGTCCAGGCACCAGCTCCAGACATTGCCGGCCATGTCGTGACAACCAAAAGGGCTCGCGCCGGCCGGGTGCGCGCCTGTCGGGCTCGGCCCGCCGCGATTCCAGTCCTCGGCGAAGCAGGCGCGTCGTTCGTCCGGGGGGTCGTCTCCCCAGGGATAGCGCCGCCCATCGAACCCGCGCGCGGCGAGCTCCCATTGCGCCTCCGTGGGCAAGGTCCCCCCGGCCCAGGCGCAATACCGCAGGGCTTCCGCGTAACTCACGTTCACCACGGGCCGGTCGGGCGCGTCGAGCTCTGGCCGGCCCGCGGAGGGCGGCGCCGCGGCGCCCGTCGCCTCCGCGAAGGCGTTGTATTCGGCGCGGGTGACCGGGTGAGCGCCGATCCAGAACGGCGACAGCTCGACGGGATGCGGCGGGTTCGGCGCCTCGGATTCGAAGATCGGCGCTTGGCCCATCGTGAAGGTGCCGCCAGGGATCCACACGAGGCCGGAGGGCGTCGAGCGTGGGGCTGTTTTCATGGCGTCCGGGAGCTCGCCGCCGAGCGTTGTGCCTCGAATGGCTCGATGGAAGGCCACATCGACGCGCGCCGGCAGCCGATACAATCCTCCGCGACCGGAATCCCGGCGTCGAGCAGCCTGCGCGCCGCCGAGAGCTCGAGCAGCCCGGATTGGAACCACACCAGAGGCGGACGCAGCACGAGCGCATCCTCGACGTGGAGCAGGAATTCCTCGGGTTTGCAGAAGACGTTCAGCACGTCGATGGGCGCGGCAAGCTCGATCAGGCAGCGGTGGACGGGCACGCCGAGGATCCGGGTCGCCTCGGGATAGCGGGTCGGAACCGGGAGGATGTGGTAGCCGACCTTCTGGAGGTAAAGCGGGATCTGGTGCGCATCGAGGTCCCGGCGGCTCTCCGGCTTGATCCCCAGCACCGCGATCGAGCGCGCATTCCTGAGCGTCCGTTCCATGTCCGCGGTGCCGAGTAGAGGGACGTCGAGCATCTTCTGCGCCGTGGAGAAGATGTAGCACTACGGCGGGAAGTCGGACGGGGAAGCGAGCCGCCATGACGCCAAGGGCGCCAGGAAACCAGGGAAATGGGAGGGGAAATGCCGGAACCGCACCTCCTCGCTCCCCTTGGCGACCTTGGCGGTTTTTCTGCCGATCCGGCGCTACTTGCCCGGCGCGAACGGCCCCATCGACGCTCGCCGCGTCCAGGTCGCGCCCTCTCTCACCATGCGCCTCACGTGGATCTGATAGCCGACCTCGCCGCCCGCGCCGTCGCGCGCTACCTCGATCTCGTTGTAGCCGTTGTGCTCCTGCACCTCCCGGCTCGAGAGCGACGGCGCCGCGGCGATTCGGATCGTCCAGTCCTCGTGCCACTCCGGCCACTGCTCCTTGCCGAACCAGCCTGTGTGGCTGTGGCCGTGGAGCACCAGGCAAAACTCCTTGTGCGCCAGCGCGTCCTTCACCTCACCTGCGTTGATCAGGCCGCCGAAGCGGGCGAGCTCGGTGGACGGCAGCGGGGACACCGGGTGATGCAGGACCGCGATCCGGATCGGCGCGTGCCACTGCGCCCTGCGCAGGCGCTGGAGATCCGCGTTGTGGACCAGGCCGGGGTCGATGCGCGCCACGTGGTCGCGCAGCGCCGCGGCGCGCTCGGCGTCCGGCTCCTCCATGGCGCCTTGGCGCAGGCGGCCGATGAGCGAGAGGAGCTCGTCCCGGACCGGATCCTCCTCCTCCTGGCCGCCGAACTCCGCCGATCCGAGCAGCGCGAACTCCACCCCGAGATCCGCATACCGCGCCACCGCGAGCGCCCGCGTCGCCGGCGGCTCCTCGAGCGGCGGCCGCGCGCAGCGCGGGTGATCGCCGAACGCCCGCGCGAAAGGCACGTGGCGCGCCTGCGTCCCGGCCTGCGCGGGCCCCGTCGCCTGCCGCCAGTCGACGTCGTGATTGCCGCCCACGAGCAGCACGTTGGGCTCGTCGGGCGGGAGGCGAGGGTGATTGGCGAGGTGCCTGGAGACCTGATCGAGCCAGAGGCGCGCCTGGGCGTACTGGGCGTCGTCGGCCCACTCGGCGACGTCGCCGGACACGACGAGCAGGTGCGGCGCGCGGCCGGCCGCGGCGAGCTCGGCGACGTGCTCGACGTAGTGATCGCAGACGCGCGGGGGGCCCAGCCCGCCCTTCAGGGTGTCGCCGTGCGGGTTCCTCTCCTTCACGTCGACGCGCTCGGCGGATTTCGGGCCGAAATGGATGTCGGAGACATGGTGGATCCGCAGCGGGCACAGGTTCGCTTCGAGGATCGGATCGGCGAGCACGGGGCGCCCGTCCCGCTGCTGGACGAGGCCGCAGCGCTCGAGCAGAACGACATTCTCGTCGCGAGGCGCTGCGCCGCGCGCGATCTCGCGGAGCACGCCCCGCTGCGCGTCGGTCAGCCCGTCCTCGAACACGGCGCGGTGATAGGCGAACTCCATGCGCTCGCTGCTCACGCGCGCCGTTCGCAGGAGCGTCCATGGGGTGTTCGCCAGAGCGGGAGATTGCTCGGCGAGCTCGAAGACGAGCTCGAGCAGGAAGGGATTCCGGCGCCAGGTGGCGGGCAGGTCGGGGAGGAGCGCCCTCGACACCGCGGTGCGGGCGAGCTTGAGCGCCTCGCTGTGCGTGAGGGGATCGAGGAAGCGCATGTCCCGCGAGCAGACGAGCCCGGCGTCGCCGGAGGCCGCGCGTTCGAGCGCGATCCACTCGGCCGGGCTCATCGCCAGGAAGATCCTTGTGTTGGCCGTGTAGAGGTCGACGCACCAGCGCAGGAAGGCGCTCGCGTCGCGCGGGCTGCCGCCCTGGCCGGCGAGCTGCGGCTCATCCAGGAGGAGCGTTGTCCCCGGCGGCACGCTGGGGAGCGTCCGGCCGAACTTGCGGAGGTCGAGGTAACGCACGCTCGTCTTGTCGGCGAGGCCGAGGTGGTGCTCGAGCGCCTTGAGCGTCCACGTCTTCCCGGCCCTGCGCGCGCCGACGAGCGGCCATATCACGCCGTTCACCGGCAAGGACTGCAAGAGATCCAGGAGGTGGCTGTGATCGCGGACATCGCGTTCCGGCGCGTAGGCTCTCCTCACGTCGAACGCGCGCGTCATGACTCCCTCCCTGTCGGTGTGGCGATCCGTCGAATCCAGTCGAAGAACGGCGGATCCGCGAGCCACGCCCCGAATGCGTCGCAGAGGCCCGCGTCGCAGAGGATGGCGACGTCCTCGGAAGGCAGCCTGCGCACCTCAGGCAGCGCCGCGTCGGGCGCGCCGCGGAGGGCGCCCAGCACGGCGCGCGCGCGCTGGGGCAGCTCGGCCCAGCGCGGGCGGAAGAAGGCCGCGTCGCGGTCGAGCAGGAGGCGCTGCTCGTAGAGCTCGCGCACGCCGGCGCGCTCGACCAGGGCGCGGCGCTGGCCTGCGCGGACGGCCTGGACGAGGGCATAACCCATCACCTGGAGATAGAAGGGCCACGGGCCGCAGAGCTCGACGATCCAGCGGGCTGTGCGCTCGGCCTCCACCGCGACGTCGGGAGGAGCGGTGTTGACGAGGAAGCGGATCGCGTCGGCCTCGGAGAGCGGACCGAGGTTGATGGGGGTGACGTCGTTGCCGAACGAGGAGCCCGGGGCGGCGGCGAAGGCGTGCTCGACGATGGTGACCCAGTCCCAGTGCGAGCCGACGAGGACCACGCTGGTCCTCTCCTGGCCGACGGCGCGGAGCCAGGCGAAGACGGTGGCGTCGGCCTGGTGGAGATTGGCGACCTCGTCGAGGAGCAGGACGGCGTTCCCGGCGCTGGAGAGGCGGTCGCGGAGGGTGAGCGCGGGGGTGACGTCGGACTGGAGAGAGGGGTCGAGGAAGACGGCGAGATCGTCGGCGGTGCGAAGGGGAGAGGCGCGGCCCTCGAGAGAGCGGTGGTGGACGGCGCGGGCAGGGGAGAGGCGCGCGGCGAGGTGGTGGAGGATGGATGTCTTGCCCGAGCGGCGCGGGCCGCGGAGCACCGCGGGGCTGCGGCTGTCGATGAGGGCGAGGAGCTCCGCGAGGACGGGGGCGCGGCCGGGAAGGGCGGAAGCGTCGGTGAGGGCGGGGCCGGGGCGGAAGGGGTTGGGGAGGGCGCCGGCGGGGAGGGAGGGGGATTCGAGAGCGATCTCGCGGATGGCAGGCGCCTGCGCGGGCGCGGGGACGGTGGTTGCGGAGGCAGCGGCGGCGAGCGCAGGAGCGGTGAGCGCTGGCGCAGGGGTGGCCGTCGCGGGGACAGCGGCGATGGGGCCGGGGGCCGCGGGGCCAGCCTTGATGACGTGCGCTTCGCCATCCCAGGGGATGCCGCCCGCGTAGCCGTGCCTGGCGAGCTCCTCTTCGAGGTTGTCGCCGCTGAGATCCCCGGCGAGCGCCGCCTTCACCTTGTCGGGGCGGTGGAGTACGTCGCGGAAGCCGGCGAGGGGAAGGTAAAGCGTGGTCGTCGCGTCGGGGTGCCGGAGGGCGAGGCGGGCGCGGTCGGGCTGGGTACCATCGAACAGGCAGAAGCCACCGGCAGTTCGGGTGAGGGTGGCGAGGCCCGCGGACTCGAACGAGGCGAGGAGCTTGCCGTCGAAGGCATTCCAGATCCGTACTGAATCGTCCCCGGCGCTCGCCACGCGCTTTCCGTCAGGGCGCCAAGCAATCGCTCGGATACGGGACGAATGACCCACGAGGCGAGCGAGCTCGTTTCCTGTGTCCGGGTCCCAGAGGCGCACCGTCCTGTCGTCTCCCGCGCTCGCCAGGCGCTTTCCGTCAGGTTGCCAGGCAACAGCCACGACCGCAGCGGAGTGTCCCACGAGGCGAGCGAGCTCGTTTCCTGTGTCCGGGTCCCAGAGGCGTACCGTGTTGTCTCCTCCGCTCGCCAGGCGTTTCCCGTCGGGATGCCAGCCAACGGCCGTGACCGAATTCGAGTGTCCCACGAGGCGAGCGAGCTCGTTTCCTGTGTCCGGGTCCCAGAGGCGCACGGTGTTGTCGCCTCCCGCGCTCGCCAGGCGCTTTCCGTCGGGATGCCAGGCAACGGCCCTGACCCGAGCCGAATGACCCACGAGGCGAGCGAGCTCGTTTCCTGTGTCCGGGTCCCAGAGGCGCACCGTGTTGTCGAATCCTGTGCTCGCCAGGCGCTTTCCGCCGGGATGCCATGCCACGGCGGTGACCAAACTCGAATGTCCCCCGAGGCGAGCGAGCTTGTTGCCAGTGCCCAGGTCCCAGAGGCGCACTGTGTTGTCGCCTCCGGCACTCGCCAGGCGCTTCCCGTCGGGATGCCAGGCCACGGCCGTGACCGAATTCAAATGTCCCACGAAGCGAGCGAGCTCGTTTCCTGTGTCCGGGTCCCAGAGGTGCACCGTGTTGTCGCCTCCGGCGCTCGCCAGGCGCTTTCCGTCGGGATGCCAGGCCACGGCTCTGACCGAACCCGAATGACCCACGAGGCGAGCGAGCTCGTTTCCGGTGGCTAGGTCCCAGAGGCGCACCGTGCTGTCGCCTCCGGCGCTCGCCAGGCGCTTCCCGTCGGAGTGCCAGGCAACGGCCGTGATCGAATTCGAGTGTCCCACGAAGCGAGCGAGCTCGTTTCCTGTGTCCTGGTCCCAGAGGTGCACCGTGCTGTCGCCTCCGGCGCTCGCCAGGCGCTTTCCGTCGGGATGCCAGGCAACGGCCCTGACCGAACCCGAATGACCCACGAGGCGAGCGAGCTCGTTTCCTGTGTCCGGGTCCCAGAGGCGCACCGTCCTGTCGTCGCCGGCGCTCGCCAGGCGCTTCCCGTCGGGATGCCAGGCAACGGCCCTGACCCGAGCCGAATGACCCACGAGGCGAGCGAGCTCGTTTCCTGTGTCCGGGTCCCAGAGGCGCACCGTGTTGTCGAATCCTGTGCTCGCCAGGCGCTTTCCGTCGGGGTGCCAGGCCACGGCCCTGACCCGAGCTGAATGACCCACGAGGCGAGCGAGCTGGTTTCCGGTGCCCAGGTCCCAGAGGCGCACCGTGTTGTCGTTTCCTGCGCTCGCCAGGCGCTTCCCGTCGGGATGCCAGGCCAGGGCCCTGACCCGAGCCGAATGACCCACGAGGCGAGCGAGCTGGTTTCCGGTGCCCAGGTCCCAGAGGCGCACCGTCCTGTCGTCTCCGGCGCTCGCCAGGCGCTTTCCGTCGGGGTGCCAGGCCAGGGCCCTCACCGAACCCGAATGTCCTGCGAGGCGAGCGAGCTGGTTTCCGGTGTCCGGGTCCCAGAGGCGCACCGTCCCGTCGTCTCCGGCGCTCGCCAAGCGCTTGCCGTCAGGCGCCCAGCCGATCGCATGGAGGGCTGCGGTGTGTCCCGAGACGAGCTCCGCCTGCACCAGCGGCGGTACCGGAGCAAGGTTGCGCCCGCGTTTGATGAGCCCGTTCTCTCCCGCAGCCAGCCATGCGCTCACGTCCGCGCCCTCGGCTCGCACGTCCTTCCAGAGGCCTCCTGTCCAGGTCGACTGCCGGAAGACCGCGCCCGTGAGGTCCGCCGCCTCGACCACGGCACCGTTTGCCTCGGCCTGGGTGAAGTCTGCGCGATGCGCGATCACGCGTCGGAGGAGCGCTCCGTCGAGCTTCGCGCCCGACAGCGTGGCTCCGCTCAGCACGGCGCCCGTCAGATCCGCTCCGGAGAGATCGGCGCCGGCGAGGTTCGCGCCCTCCAGCTTCGCGCCGGCGAGGCGCGCCCCGCGAAGATCCTCGCCGGCGAACTGCGCCCCGCGGAGATCCGCGCCGCCCGGGATCCAGTCCGCCGCATCACCTGCCCATCGAGAGAGGCCGAGCAGCAGCCGGAGGGCGTTCTCGGCGGCCTCACCGGGTTGCTGGAGCGGCCGCCGATCCTCCGCCAGGAACGACTGGACCGCGCGGACCGCGCTCGCGCGCCTCGGCTCCCCGTCCGTCCTCAGGATCTCTCCGACGAACGCCGCGACCTCCTGCGTTATCGGCCTCGTCCGGAGCGCCTCCTCTGGCCGCTCAGGCAGCGTCGCGACCAACGCGCGGGCGAGGAAGTACTCGAGGAACGACTTGTGCGCGAAGCGATACCCGTCCTCGCCCTCGTGGACGAAGAACGCTCCGCCCTGGATCTCCAGGAACGCCGCGCCCGGCGGCATGCCCTCGGGCAGGAGCGGGAAGAGGCGAGCGCGGACCGAGCTCTGGAGCTCCTGCCACGTGCAGGTCGCCTTTCCAGACCGCCAGAGCTGCTCGGCGAGCGCCTCTGCGAACTCCTTCTTCTGCTCGTCCGTGAAACATTCCGGGTCGTCCTTCTGCGTGTTGTCGAGCCATCGCTTCAGGTACGCCTCGTAGAGGTCCGCCCGGCCGACCTGGGCGCCGGGCGAGAGGTCGTCCAGCGTGGCCAGCACCATCCCGAGCAGCAGCGGCCGGTGCACCAGGTCCTTGAGGTCGTAGATCCTGGCGATGCGCGAGAGCGCCGCCGCGGCGCCGCCCTCGCCGCGGATTTGCCGCACGAGATCGCGCACGTGATCGTCGGTGAACGGCTGGACCACGACGCGCCGGATCCCCGCCGGCGCGCCGAGCGCCTGCGAGAGCGCGCTCTCGGTCGTCGTCGTGAGGTGCGCCTGGCTGGGGAAGTAGTTGTCCCGCGAGGAGACGATCACCTTTCCTCCGCCTGCCGCGATCTCGAGCAGCCCGGAGAGCCGGCCTGCGAGCTCCGCGGCCTCGAGGCGCGTCGCCATCTCGTCGAAGCCGTCGAAGCAGGGGATGAGCAGGCGATGCCGGGTGAGGAGGCGCACGGCAGCGCGGTTCTCGGGAACATCCTCGAGCCGGGCGGCCTGGAGCAGGAGCTGCTCTGCGCTCGCCGACGGGGACGCGCCGGCGAGGTTCACGAGGAGGGGCAGCGGCGTCGCCACGGATTCCCAGCGCCTGTCGGCCCACACAGCGAGCGCGGTCGATTTCCCCAGCCCGAACTCGCCGAGGACGAGGGCCGTCGGCTCGCCCGACGACAGCCATGCGTCGAGGGCGCCGAGTATCGGTGTGGGCGCTCCGCCGTCGACACGGGCGTCGGCCTCCACGAACCTGCCGTCGACCTCGCGCAGCCGCTGGTCGCGGAGCGCCGCGATCACGGCGCGCGCCCCGCCGAAGCGGGGCAAGAGGCCCGCGATCCGGTCCCGCCGCACGTTCGGTGGGACCTCGTCGAAGACGGCGCCCGAAAGCCCGGTCTCGGCGAGCGCGGTGAGCAGTCCGTCCGAGCGACCACCGACGGATCCCTCGCCGCCGTCGGTCCACAGGGCCCACCCCTCGTCTCGGGACGATGCGATCAGGATCGCGGGTGGAACACTCTGGTTCTCCGACGAGACACCAACGGTCGCGACACGCTGTCTCCCCTCCGCCGTCGCGAGCAGGCGAAGGTCCTCTGCCGCGTTAATCTGATGCTCCGAGAACCGTAGGACGTGCCCGTGCTCGTCCAGCTCCTCGACGGGCCGCCGCGCTTCAGCGTCAGCCACCGCCGCGCGCCGGAGGCGATCCTTGACGACATCGATCAGGTCAGCGGGTCGCCTCTGAAACGCGAGGACCCACCCCCCGACCCGCTTCGTCCCGAGCGCCGCCGGGTCGAGCCCTCCCGGCAGCACCACCCGCACATCCGGCGCCGGCCTCTCGTCCTGCCTGCTCTCGTCGACCTCGCGCGGGCCCCGCACCGCCTGCGCCACGGCCCCGAGCGCCGCTACCCCGTCGCTCGTCCACTCGCCGACCCCCCGCGTCGCGTCCACCGCCTTCCGGAGCCGCGCCTCGACCTCGCCGAACCCGGCCTCCCGCGCCTCGCGCTGCGCCATCCACCCGAACACCACGTCGGCGGCAGCGCCGGCCGTCGCCGCCCGCAGCGCCGCGAGCGGCAGCACCTCCGCCGGGACCACCACCTCCCGCGTGAACTGCCGTAGCTGCTCGACGCTCGTCACCCTGTCGAGCTCGCCGTACAGCCGCCTGAGCCGCCTCCCCCGCGCCGTGGCCCCGGAGAGCGCGCCCGCATTCAGCAGCACGTCGCGCGCGTCCTCGAGCCGCGCGACGAGCGCCTCCAGCGCCTCGTCGTCGTCCCGCGCGAGCAGCTCCCGCGCCCCGTCGAGCCATCGCGCATAGGCCTCCCCGGCGGGATGCCCCCGGTACACGAGCGTCGCCTCCGCGATCGGCACCACCGGCCGAGGCGCCGCATCCCGCGTCGACGCCCCAGCCCGGTCGTGACCGAGGTCGACGTCCGCGACGATCACCCCTTCATCGCCCGCCTCGAGATACCCCGCGCGATCAGGGAACCGCCGCAGCTCATGCTCCTGGTCCTCGTCGACGTACACCGATGTGCCGCCGCCCTCTGCGCCGTCGCAATAGAGCACCGGCCGCCCGTACTGGCGCGCCTCCTCCCACGCCCACAACTTGCCCGCGAGCTCCGTCTGCGTGTGGTGCGGCGTCAGGCTCGGCACCGCGAGAAAGCGGCAAGCCCCGAGCCGCTCCGCGACGAGACGAGGGGGCGGTTGGCCCTCTCGAAGCAGGAAATCCAGATAGACCATCACGCCCATGGGCCCCGGAAGGCCGTCCGGCATCTCAATAGGCGCCCAGGCCTCGCCCGCGCGCATCGAGCTCCGCTCCGAGATCGACGGGCTCAGCTTCGCCTGCAGGCCGAGCAACCTGCCGCCGTGGAGCACCGGGCACACCGACTGTCCGACCGCGGGGAGCGCGGCCGCACCGAGCCGCTCGTACACCCCGGATCGCCGTGCTGCCCGGTCGACCGTGTGCGTCCCGGCCACGACGACCATATCGCCCGCGGCCTCGGCGACGCCCTCGAGGATCTCCCACGGGACGCTGTACTCGGGGAGCACCGCGATCCTCGCGCCGTACTCGCGGCACGCGGCGAGCACCGCCCTCACCCGCGCGAGGAGCTGCGCGTCGTACGCCTCCCGGATGCGCCGCCGGAGCGCGTCGAGCTTCGGCTTGATCGCCTCCGGCACCTCGCCCCGCGACGGCGCGAGCGAGTCCGACGCCACCCTGGGATCGAACAGCGGATCCTCGAGCGGCGATCGTCGATCCAGGACGATCGCCGGATGATAGGCGAGCTGCACGACGGCAACCCGCGTGTACGTCGACCCCTCTGCCGCCTTCTGCACTCGATCGCTCCCCGCTGCCCGGCGTGTCCGTTTCTATCACTCCTCCGTCAGAGCCATACAGTCACCGGTGCACGGTGACCGGGAGCCGGCCACGGCGAAAGATCGGCCGCCGGAGCCGCGGCGCCCCCAGCGCGAGCGCGGCCCCGCACGCGAGCGCGAGCGCCGGCAGGTAAAACCGCGGCAGCGCCACCACCGCCTCCAGGTGATGCCGGCCGGGCCCGACGCGCACCGCGAAGAAGCCCGGGGCGACGCGCCTCGTGGCCAGCTCGACCCCGCCGTCCCGCACGCGCCAGCCGCTGTACGCCGTGGCGCGGAAGACCACGTCGACCGGCGCCTCGGCGTCGACAATCGCCTCGTACGCGCCCGGCTCGCGCGGCGCCTCGCGCACGCTGGCGCGGGCCGCGTCGCAGCCGTCGTCCGCCACGGCCACGCGCTCCAGCGGGCCGCGGGCCGCCTCCAGCGCCACGAGCTCGCCAGGCGTGTCGAGCACGGTGCGCGGCTGCTCCAGGTGCTCGAAGAGCGCCGCGAGCAGATCCGCCTCCCGCCCGCGCCACACCTCGCGCACGCACCCGAGCCCCACGTAGTCCGTGCCGCCCACCCGCCGGGACAGCTCGACCTCGCTGCGCCTGTCCACGAGCGCCCACGCCTCGGGCGGCCCCGGCCGCTGCGTTGTCAGGTGGATGAGCGTGCGGATGCCGAGCGCCTCCGCGCGCGCGGCGCTCCCGGGGCGCTCGGGCGCCACCTTCAGGAAGGCCGCCGCGTGAACGCCCACATGCGCGCCCGCGCCGGTCGAGAAGGCCATCGGGACCGCGCGGCGGAGATCGGCGGCGTGCATCATCGAGCAGGTCGCGAACTCGTCCTCGACGGCGTAGCTCGCGCGGCCGTGCGGCGCCTCGGCGAGCCAGCGGGCGATGAGCTCGGGATTGAAGCCCTCGGCGGGCGGCGGGCAGCGGCGCGACGCGACGAGCGCGGCCTGCTTCTCTGCAAGGACGTGGAGATCGGCCGCGCGGGCGGGGATCTCGAGGGCCGCGACGAGCGCGAGCGCGGCCGGTAGGACCGCGGCGAGCGCGGCAGGCAGGAGCCCGGCGAGCGCGGGGCGCGAGCGGCGCGCGCCCCGCGCTGCCAGCGCGGCGCCGATGCGCGCGAGCGCCGCCGCCGCGAGGTCGAGCGCGCTGAGGATGGCCGCGGCCGCGACGAGCGGCAGGAGGGCGAGGGCGCGCATCGGCTGGAACAGCGAGAGCATCGCGCGGCCGAGCGGGCCTGCGCCGGCGATCCAGCCGCCGCTCATCGACAGGAGCAGCGCGACCGCCGACGCCGCGAGGACGGCCCGCGACGCGGGGGCCCGGAGGCGCGTCGCGTGCAGGAAGCAGGCGGCGATCCACGCGGAGCCGATCACCGGGGCGTGCGCGAAGTCGAGCAGATCGCCATCGAGCATCCACGGCAGCACGCGCTCGGGCCCGAAGCCGATGTGCCGCCAGCCGAGGCCTGCAGGCCACCCGAAGGGCGCGGCCATCGACGCGATGCCGGGGCCGTAGAGCGCGGCCGCGACAAGGCCGCCGCCGGCGAGCGAGCGGAGCACGCGCGCGCACAGCCGCCGGTCCCACGCGGCGATCGCGGCCGCGCCCAGGACGGCGGCGCTCACCGTGAAGACTTGCGGGTGCGTCGCCGCGCAGGCGGCGGCGAGCGCCGGCCCGAGCTCGAAGCGGGCGGGGCGGATCACCGCGGCTGCCCACGCGATGACGAGGGGGATGACCAGGATCTGCGAGAGCAGCCCGAGGAGGAAGAACGACGGCCACCCGCCGGCGAACTGCACGTACGGAGCGACCCACGCGAGCGCCACCGCGCCGGCGGCGGCCGACGCGGGCCGCGCGCCCACCGCGCGGGCCGCGGCGAGGACGACCAGCGGGGCCCCCGCGAAAGCGGCGAAGCCGAGCCCCTTCACCGCGACCACCGGCGCGACGCCGAGGCGGATCAGCGCCGCCACGAGCAGCCAGCCGACCGGCGGGTAGTGCAGCGCGACCGGGAAGCCGCCGTTGTTCGTGGCGATCCACCCGTGCGGCAGGCCGCTCGTCGCGATGTCGTACGCGATGGCGAGGTGCGAGATCGTGTCCTTCGACAGCGCGGCGCCGGGCCCGGCGAGCGCGGGCGCGTCGCGCAGCGCGGGCAGGAGCGCCACCGCCACCGCCGCGGCGGCGGCGAGCCAGGCGAGGCGCGGCGCGGGCCCGGGCGCGGCGGCTACGGCCTGCGAGGGCGCGGCGGCTACGGCCGGCGAGGGCGCGGCGGGCCCGGCGGCCGCGCCGGCGCGGAGCTCGGCCAGCCGGAGGACGAGGACGCCGAGCGCGAGCAGGAGGTAGAGCATCGACAGAGCTCGCCGTCGCCCGGGTCAGCCCGGGGCGCGTTGCCAGGTGCCGAGGAGCGACCAGCCGGTGAGCGTGCGCCGCACCGACACGAGCCGCATCCGCTCCCCGACGTCGAGCGCCGCCAGGCTGCGCTCGTCGAACTTGCTCGGGTGGATGTGCTTGCGCGAGAAGCCGTCGCGGCGCGCGATCCACTCGAGCACCGTGGCCTCGAGGAGCGGCAGCGTCGACAGGCGGCCGTAGTTCGGGGTCGTGAGCAGCAGCGCGCCGCCCGGCGCGAGGCGCGCCGAGAGCCCGCGCGCCCAGCGCGACGGATCGAGGGTGTGCTCGACGACCTCCTTCGCGAGCACGACGTCGAACGGCCCGTCGAACCCTCCGCCCGTCGGGAGCTCGTACGGCCCCGGACAGACGGCGAAGCGCTCCGCGCGCGCCGGGTAGAGGCGCCGGCACGCCTCGATGGCGCGCGCGTCGAGATCGCAGCCGTAGAGCTCTGTCGCGGGCGGCGCGCCGGGGATCTCCCCTTCGAGGCCGCAGCCGACGAGGAGCACGCGCGGGCGCGGGCCGCGCGCGGCGATGGCGCGGGCGAGGGGGCGGGTGAGCGCGCCGTGGTAGAGCGACCACGGGAACCGCTCGCGGCGGCGGTGGTTCGAGAAGTAGTCCCCGGGCGGCGCCGCCGTTTCAGCCATCGGGCCCCGCCTGCGCCACGAGCAGGTACTCGGCGGCCGCGTCGCCGCCCGGGGCGAGGCGCCCGAGCGCGTTGACCACGGCGCGCGCCACGTCGACGGTGAGCGGGCGGAGCGCTGGCATGGCGATCCAGCGGCCGGTGAGCTTGCGCATCACGTAGCCGAGCAAGCTCGGGTACAGCATGAAGTCGAACGCCCACGAGGTCGGCCGGCCCGCGATGGGGCGCGTCTCCACGAGGTTGAAGCCCGCGCGCGCGAGGTGATCGCGCCAGCCCGCCTCGTCGTAGAGGTGGACGTGCGAGAACACCCGGTCGAGCGCGTCGCCGTACGCGCGCGAGAGGCCGACCAGGCCCACGGAGCGGAGCGCCTCGGGCAGGGCGAGCTGGTACGTCCAGTCGGGCGTGGGCACGATGAGCACGAACCGCGCCCCGGGCCTGAGCGCGCGCCGGATGTTCACGAGGGCCCCGTGGAGATCGGGCACGTGCTCGAGGCTGCAGTTGGCGATGGCGCTGCCGAAGAACCCCTCGGGCAGGTGGACGTTGACGATGTTGCCGCAGATGAGCGTGCGGTACGACGCGGTCCGCTGCGCGCGCTGCACCTCGGTCGGGTTGATGTCGATGCCCCACGCCTGCTTGTCCGGGTAGGCCAGGCGCGCGAACAGGCCGTCGCCGCAGCCGACGTCGAGCAGCGGCTCCGGCAGATCGAGCTCGCGCACGGCGCGCAGCCGCACGCACTCGCGGATGGCGAGCGCCGCGGGCGCGAAGGCGTAGTAGGCAGAGAAGTCGTCCGCGTCGAGCGGCCACTCTCGGTCCATGGGAGCGCGCATCACGCGTCGAGGCGCAACGAGCGCCGCTGCGCGCGGACCGCTTCGGTCGGGTGTGGCTCATCGGGGGACTCGACGATGGCCTTGAGCGCTCCGGGATCGAGGTGGGGCAGGGACATGCGCCGCATCCTACCATCGGACACCGCCGGCACCGGCACGCCGGTCGCCATCAAGACGCCGATGAGCTGCCTGGTTGGGTGGCGTACGGCCGCCTTGCAGCGAAGAACGCGCGTCGATAGCCTGGCACGCATGTGGTTGCGTGTGATGGCGGCGATGTCGATGGCCGGCTGTGCGTCGAGCGGGCAGACATACGCGTACGTCATCGAGTCGACCGACGCCGGCCTCGTCGTGGAGGCCAAAGGGATCTTCTTCGCCACGGAGAAGGACACGATCGCCAAGGCGCAGGAGAGAGCCCGCGAGGCATGTCCGGAGGGCTATACCGTGCTGTCCTCCAACGAGGGAACGGGCATGAGGACGGAGCGCGGCATCGTATTCCGGCTCCGCTTCCGGTGCGGTCGGGAACCGGTCGCGCGATCCGTTGACCCTCCCTGGTTCTGCGGCCGACAGTCTCAGGAGTGCTTCTCTTCGAGCGACGGGTGCCAGCTGAGACTCCGCGAGCGGTGCGAATCCCTACCACTCGACTGCCACGACTCGTGCGCATCGCAGGACGTCGCGGTGTGCTACGACGTGAGCGACCTCAGTAGCGGCGTTCGGGTAGCCAGGCGGTGCAGCAGCGACCAGGGCATCTGCGAGCGCCGAAGGTTCGACGAGTTCAATCACGGAGCGGTGCTTGCCCGGGTGAGCGAGTGCATGGAGCGCCGCTGACCCGTCGACCCAGCCGGCGCCCAGCCGGCGCGAATGCCATCGCAGCCGGTCCCGTGACGCGGTGCTCTTGCGACCTGCTCGGCGGTGGGCGCCGGCCTGGCCGGAGCGCCGCCCGCGCGACCCACGGCGGCCTCGCGCCACGGGTCGAAGCGCCCCTACGACGCGTTGCGCCGGGTGTTACCGAACGTAACGCGAGCGCATCGAAGCGTTACCGAACGTAACGCCACGTGGCCGGACGGCGCGCCCCGGGCGTCCTCCCGGCGATGAACCGAGTAGTAGTTCGACCCCTCGTGTGACACACTCGATGGCGCGTGTGAGGGACATGGCATCAGTCCGCGTTCTCCCGCGCGCCTCCGGACATCGACGGTGGGCAGCGCAGCCATCCTGATGAGCTCTTCGATCGATCGGGGCTCGATCCGGGCGACGCTGCGCGCACGAGCGAACCGGCGCGCTATCCGCTGAAATCAAAAAAATCGAAAGTTCGAATGCGCTGAAGGAGCTGCTGGTCGGCGGGGGCGGTGCGCCGAGGGGCTATTCGAACGATCGCGAACACAGCAATCTTTCGAGCGTCGAGGACCATGCGAAGAATACTTTGTGCTCTTCTGTTTTTGGCTGTCGCCGGCTGCGGCGATGACACGGACACCACGACATCCAGCAGCACGTCGAGCTCGTCGTCCAGCTCGAGCAGCGCGGCGAGCTCCGGCGGGGGTGATGCCTCCGGCGGCGGCGGCGCTGGCGGCGGCGACACCGGCGGGGGCGACACCGGCGGGGGCGGCGCTGGCGCCACCGGCGGCGGCGGGGCCACGGGCGGTGGCGGCGACGGCGGCGGTGGCGGCGCCGGCGGCGCGGCGGAGGCGCACTGGGTCGGGACGTGGACGACCGGCCCGCAGCTGACCGAGCCCAACAACAACCCGCCCGCGCCGGGCCTGGCCAACAACACGCTGCGCCAGGTGATCTATACGTCGATCGGCGGCAAGGGCGTGCGGCTGCTGCTCTCGAACGAGTATGGCGACGGGCCGGTGACCATGGAGTCGGTCCACATCGCGGAGTCGACGACCGCTGACGGCATCAACGTGGCCACCGACCATGCCCTGAAGTTTGCCGGGGCCGATGCGGTGACCATCGCGGTGGGCAAGACGGTCTTCTCCGATCCGATCGAGTACACCATCAAGCCCAACACCAAGATGGCGGTGACCATCAAGTTCGGCGCCGTGCCGGCCGGGATCACCGGGCACCCCGGCTCGCGGACCAACTCGTATATCCAGACCGGCAACGGGGTCTCGGCGGCGAACCTGACCTCCCCTGTGTCCACCCCTCACTGGTACTACATCACGGGCCTCGACGTCGATGCGGCTCCCGAGGCGGCGGCGGTCGTCATCCTGGGGGATTCGATCACCGATGGCCGCGGCTCGGACACGGACGGGAACACCCGCTGGCCGGACTTCCTGTCTCGCCGGCTGCGGTCCAATCAGGGGACCCAGCAGGTCGCCGTGCTGAACCTCGGCATCGGCGGGGGCAACGTGCTCACCGGCGGGCTCGGGCCGACCGCCAAGGCCCGCTTCCAGCGTGACGTCCTGGACCAGCGCGGCGCGAAATGGCTGATCACGTTCATCGGCGTGAACGACATCGGCACCGACAGCCAGCCGCCCGTCGCCGAGAACCTGATCGCGGCCTATGGCGAGTTCATCACCAAGGCGAAGGAGAAAGGGATGCTCGTTTATGGAGCGCCCATCACGCCGCTCGGCACCGGGTACTTCTCCGCAGCCCGCGAGACGACCCGCCAGACGGTCAACACCTGGATCCGCATGAGCGGCAAGTTCGACAAGGTCATCGATTTCGAGCCGGCGGTCGTCGACCCTAGCGATCCGACCAAGCTGAAGGCTGACCTTGACTACCAGGATGACGGGCTGCACTTCAACCCGACCGGCCTGGAGGCGTTGGCGAACGCCGTCGACCTCTTGCTGTTCGTCCCCCAGCCCAAGTAGAGCGGACGCCGCTCGTGGAGGGCGCCCGATCGGGCGCGCGGAGCTCCGAGCTGCCGCGCGCCCGGCGAAGACCACCCGCTCCTCCGGCGGAGAACGCGCCTCGGCCCTCGCATGGCGCTGCGATCAGTAACCTGGACAACTGAGCCGCCAGTGTTAACGCGTTGCGCTATGCGTCCTCACGTATTCAGCCGCACCGGTCCTGAGTAGCCTTGTCTCATGCGCGGGCTCGAGGTGGCGCCGTGAGCCGGATCCTGCTGGTCGAGGACGAGGTCGTCATCCGGACGGAGCTCCGGCGGCTGCTCGTCCGTCACGGGCACGACGTCATCGAGGCGGGGTCGGTCGAGGATGCCTCGGCGGATCACGATCTGCGCGCGTTCGATCTGGTGCTGGCCGACGTGCGTCTGCCGGGCGCGCCGGGCACCGCGCTCGTCGGGCAGTGCGGCGGCGCGCCGGTCGTGCTCATGACGAGCTACGCCACGGTGAAGGCGGCCGTGGACGCCGTGAAGCGCGGCGCTGCGGATTACCTGTCGAAGCCGTTCGATCATGCCGAGCTCGTCGCCCTCCTCGACCATCACCTCCCCGGCGCGCGGCCTGCGCGGAGCGCGCTCCCCGACGTCGCGCCGGGCGCTTCGGTGCCCGCGCCGTCCGCGCCGCCCCTGCCGCCTACCTCTGAAGACGACGAGCTCGAGGGCATGGTCGGCGGCTCTGCGGCCATGCGCGAGGTGTTCGCGCGGGTGCGCAAGGTCGCCCCGAGCGAGGCGACGCTGCTCGTCCTCGGCGAGAGCGGCACGGGCAAGGAGACGCTCGCCCGCGCCGTGCACCGGTTGAGCCCGCGCCGGCAGCTGGCGTTCGTCCCGGTCCACTGCGCGGCCATCCCCGAGGGGCAGATCGAGGGGGAGCTCTTCGGATACGAGCGCGGCGCCGTCCCCGGCGCGATCTCCGCCCGCGCGGGGCTCTGCGAGGCCGCGGAGGGCGGGACGCTGCTGCTCGACGAGATCGCCGAGCTGCCGCCGAAGGTCCAGGCGCGGCTCCTCCGCTTCCTCCAGACGGGCGAGGTGCGGCGCGTGGGCGCGACCCGCGCCCGGCGCGTCGACGTGCGCCTCATCGCGGCGACGCGCCGAGATCTCGTGGCGATGGTGCGCGACGGATCGTTCATGAGCGATCTCTACTTCCGGCTGCGGGTCCTCGAGATCCGCCTCCCGCCGCTGCGCGAGCGGCCGGGCGATGCGGTGCGCCTCGCGGAGTCGCTGCTCCGGCGGCGCGCGTGGGCGATGGGCCGCGCGCCGCTCACGCTGACGCCGGAGGCGCGCGCCGCCATCGCGGCGGCCCCCTGGCCGGGCAACATCCGGGAGCTGGAGAACGCCGTTCACCGCGCGATGGTGCTCGCCGATGCGAGCGAGATCGGGCTGGAGCTGCTCGGGCTCGACGCGCCCCCTCAACCGCCTTCGCCCGCGCCTCTCGCGGACGCGCACGAGGGAGAGCCCCCGTCCGACTCTCTCGAGGGTTATTTCCGCCGCTTCGTCCTCGAGCACCAGCACGAGCTGACGGAGACCGAGATCGCCCGCCGCCTCGGCATCAGCCGCAAGGCGCTGTGGGAGCGGCGGCAGCGGCTCGGGATCCCCCGGCCGCGCTCCTGAGCCTCCGTCGACGGCGGCGTGCCCTCGTCAATTTTTGTTTGACTCGTCGAATGTGAACGTTCACAATTGACTCAGGCACGCTCGGGCAGGGCGGTGACCTGACAACGCCTCCCCTGGGTTTGCTCTTCGCGGAAATTTGAACAGGGAGGCGGGGAGACGGGGAGATCGGTGGAATTTTACTCCCCGTCTCCCTGCCTCCCTGTGAATTTTCCCGA
This sequence comes from Sorangium sp. So ce295, assembly GCF_051527405.1. Classification (NCBI taxonomy): domain Bacteria; kingdom Pseudomonadati; phylum Myxococcota; order Polyangiales; family Polyangiaceae; genus Sorangium; species Sorangium sp. So ce295. The sequence continues at coordinate 3,940,422 of NZ_CP150324.1, forward strand.
GAGATTCGGGCGAATGCTTCTGGACGGCGACCGCGCGACCACGCCGGGTCGTCACGATCGAGGAGCAGCGTCGCCTCGACGCGTTCGTTTTTCTTTTTCTGACAGCCGCGTGCCGCGCGCTCTCGCTGACACCTCTTATCAGGCCATCACCATGCACCTTCCTTCCCGAACTACCAACACCCGCTCTCTCAACCGACGCGCAGGCGGTACGGCGTCTGCTGTCTGTCTCCTCGCCCTCGTCGCAAGTTGTAGCGGGGAGTCGCAGGTGGGCGACGGTGATGGCGGCGGCGGCGCCACAGGCGCGACGACCGGCCCTGGAACGGGCGTTTCGAGCAGCAGCGCCTCGGGCGGGAGCGACGGGCAAACGACGAGCGGCGGTTCGACGAGCGCCAGCGGAAGCTCCGCCGCGTCCGGGGGCGCTGACCCCGGCACCGGCGGAGGTGGCGGCGACGGCGGCGACGGCGGCGGCGCCCCCGCCGTCTGCCCCGAGACCTACTCCAATCCTCTCATCTGGCAAGACCTCCCCGATCTGGAGGTCATTCGCGTGGGCGACACCTACTACTACACGGCGTCCACGTTCCACCATTCGCCTGGAGCGCCCCTGCTCCGCTCCTACGATCTCGTCCACTGGGAGTACGTCTCCCACTCCGTTCCGCTGCTCGACGTCGACCCGTCGTACGACCTGAACGGGGGTCGATCCTATGTGAACGGCATCTGGGCTTCCACGCTCCAGTACCGGGAGAGCAACAAGACCTTCTACTGGATGGGCTGCATGCACAACAAGGGAGGCGGCTGGGTCTTCACGGCCAAGTCCCCCGAAGGTCCCTGGGAGAAGCACAAGGGCGGCTGCTACTACGACATGGGGCTGTTGATCGACGACGACGACACCATGTACGTGGCCTCCGGAAACAACACGATCAGCGTGGCGCAGCTGAGCGCAGACGGCTTCAGCCAGGTCAAGAGTCAGACGGTGTTCCAGACGCCGGGCAACCTCTCCGGACCGCTGGAGGGCTCTCGCTTCATCAAGAAGGATGGGAATTACTACATCTTCACCACGCAATACGCGAACGGTGAGTACGTGCTTCGTTCGACGAGCGGGCCCTTCGGTCCCTACGAGCTGCGGCCCTTCGCGGTCAAGCTGCCCTACGCCGGCGCTCCGGGCTCCGGCGGCGCCCCGCACCAGGGCGGCGTCGTCCAGACGCAGAACGGCGACTGGTACTACCTCGGGTTCAACGACTCGTACCCGGCGGGTCGCATCCCGGTGATGGCCCCGATGACCTGGGCCGACGGCTGGCCCTCGCTCACCCTGGTGGACGGCAAGTGGGGAGGTACGTACCCCTTCCCGAACCTGCCCTGCGGATCGAACCGGGTGAAGCCGCCTGTGACCAAGGACACCTTCGCGGAGGCGACCCTGCGCCCCGAGTGGGAGTGGAACCACAACCCCGACCGCACCAAGTGGTCGTCCGGGGCCGGGCTGACCCTGCAGACCGCGACGGTGACCGACGATCTGTACGCCGCTCGAAACACGCTGACGCGCCGTATCGAAGGACCCGTCTCGATCGCGACGATCGAGCTCGACTATAGCAAGATGCAGAACGGCGACGTCGCCGGCCTCGCTGCCCTGCGCGACGTGTCGGCGTGGATCGGCGTCAAGAAGACCAACGGGGCAGCGCGCGTCGTGATGACCAACGGCGTCAACATGAACACCTCCTGGGCCACGACGGGCAAGGGCACCGAGGCGGCGGGCGCCGACGTGTCGGGCAACAAGATCTGGCTGCGCGTGGAGGCCAACGTCCGCACGGACAACGGCGGCGCGCAAGCGCGCTTCTCCTACAGCACGGACGGCGCCCGGTTCACCAACCTGGGCAACACGCTCAACATGAACAAGAACTGGCAGTACTTCCTCGGCTACCGGTTCGGCATCTTCAACTACGCCACGCAGTCCCTGGGCGGCTCGGTGAACGTCGCGTCCTTCGAGGTAACCAAGCCGTAAGATGCGAGCTGGTCGCCTGCATCGTCATCGGCGTGACCGAGAGCGAGAGCCCCAGGGGCCCGCTCCGGGACGCGCCGCCGCGCCCGCCGGCTCGCGCACCGCACGGGGTGGCGTCGGGCCGGCGGCGTTCTTCGATGACGATGGAGAGGCGTGCCTCGACGGGCGGTTGGCTCCCTCGGGCCGCTCCTGCGCAGGGGCGAGCGGGCCGTGGGGGAGGCGGAGCGGGGCGAGTCTAGTTCTTCGTCGGCGCGGGCGCGCCGCTCTGGATCCACTGGCGGAGGGACGCGAGCTCGGCGCTCGTCACGCTCGGCTTGCCGTCCGCGGCTTGCGGCATGACGCCCGTCTGGCAGGTGCCGCCGGCGGAAGGCCTGCATCCGGCGCTCGCGGCCGTCCCTGCGACCTTGAGGTAGAGCCAGCTCTGGTCCGGATTTCCCGGGACGATGAGCTTGAACTGCCCACCGCCCTTGGCGGTCTTGTTGACGAGGCCCGCGACGATGTCCGTCGAGCTGATGTCGCCGCCGAGCGACAGGCCTGCTGCGGGACCGGTCGACGGCGCGGCGTGGCAACCGCTGCACTTGTGGATCGCGCTCTCGAAGATCGGACGGATGGTCTCGTGGAACACGCCGGACTCCTCGGGCAGGGGGTTTCCCGGATCCGTATCCGGCTTCAGGTCAGGATTGATGACCTGAGCGATCGCGTCCATCTCGTAGCACTGGGCGGCCACCGCGTCCTTCAGCTTCTGGTCGGTGGGCGACATGCCCTTGGCGACACGGTACTTCTCCCAGACGTTGTCGATCCAGCCGTGCAGCTTCCAGAACATGTAGTTGTCGATGTTCGTGAACTGGTTGCCGAGGCCGTGATCGGTGTTCTGGGGGCGCACCCACTTGAAGTGGAGATCCCCGTGAAGGCCGCTGGCCTGCAGGCTGGTGCCGGGGATGGCCTGGCCGGCGAAGCACTGGAGCCACATACCGAGCGCGCCCTCGTCCGGGAAGCGGCTCAGGTTCTCCGGCTTGTCGATCTCGTCGCCGATCTTCGCGTTGGCGAGCGTCGTCGCGCTCCAGGCCCTGAAGTCCGATCTCCACTGCTGGGGCACCTCCTCCGCCGTCGTGGGGAACTTCTTGAAGCCCTCGAACTGCTCCGAGTGCTTCGGCCAGAGCTGCTTCAGCGACTGGATCATGTGCCGGTGCATGGCGAGGAACTGGAAGCCGTCGCCCGTGCTCTTGCACTCCTGGTCCGCCGGGACCGGGACCGCCGACCTGCAGATATTGACCCTGCTCATGCCCATGCCGCCATTGCAGCGCCGGATGCTGTGCCACTCGAAGTGGGCGGCTTGCCATTCGTTCTGCTCCATCCAGGAGATGACCTCCGGCTGGACCGTGAGATCGATCTGGTTGTTCTTCACGAACTCCGCGGCGCCGTCCTTCATCGTCGCGTCGCTGGGATGGGGATCGTAACCATCCACGCAATGATCCTTCGGGTGCGTGTCGCCCGTCCCGCTCGAGCCGCCGGTGCCACCGGCGGGATCTCCGCTCGACGAGGAGGAGCCCGTTGTCGCGGCGGCGCTGGAGGGGTCGCCCGCGCCGGCGCTGCTGCTGCCGGGGCCGGCGCTGGTGCCGGTCAACGAGGAGGTCGTGGTGGAGGTGGACGACACGCCGCCGCCTGCTCCACCAGAGCCCCCGACCTCGGGATCTTCGCCGCCACAGGCGCCCAGCAGCAAGGCCGTGACGCACGAGAGGAAACCGAACGTGCGTTGAGACATCTTGCCCAATGACACGGTGGACGGACCTGCCTGATCGTTGATTCGCATGGTGCTCCTCGTTACCGCTGGATGCCGGACCGCTGGGTGCCGGATGCATGCTTCCGCGCAGCCGCTGAGCTAGACGCCAGAGGGAGCATCGGCCGACCGCCGGTGTCATTTGCGTAGCACGAGGCTTCCGAGCAGAGAAGCGGGTGTAAATTTGCTCCACAACGTCATCGCCGTCGTTGGATGAGCCGCGGGGAGAGGGAAAGTAAAGAGTTTTTAATAAGTCAAGGGTGATCCCCGATCACCCCAGGTGACGAGGGTTCCGTGCGCCATCTGCCTTCCTCTTGGAAAAGTGAAGCTGTATCGATGGTTGGTCCCGTTCAGTGAGGCCATAAATTGCCCGCTCCTGCCCGACCCTTCCGCTGACCTGCGAGATCAAGGGGGCTCCATGGGAAGGCGAGCTCCGCAGGCCAGCGATGCTGGACGCAGCGAGCGACCTCATCCGAAGTTGACCCCGGACGGCTGCGCCTTTGATAGCCTGGCCGAGCGGGGCGCTGCTGTGCGTACCGGCGCTTCGGGGGAGCACGGGACCATGAACGAGAGCCATGTGAATGGTGGTGTTGCAGCGGGCGCGGAGCTGGAGATGCTCCGGCGGCGCAATGCCGAGCTCGAGCGGGAGCTCGCCGAGAGGCGGCGCGTGGAGACCGCCCTGCGGGCGAGCGAGGCGCGGTTCCGGACCATCGTCGAGGGCCAGACCGAGCTCATTTGCCGTTTCCGGCCGGATGGCACGCTGACCTTCGTCAACGAGGTCTACTGCCGATTCTTCGACAAGACGCCGGAGGAGCTGGTCGGCCATCGCTTCACACCACTCATCCCCGAGGAGGACCAGCGGTTACTAGAGAAGCAGTTCGCGACCGTCGGCCCCGAGAACCCCATCCTCCACACCGAGCACCGGGTCCTGTGCCCGGACGGATCGGTCCGCTGGCTACAGTGGACCAACCGCGCCCCGGTCGGTGATGAGGGGCTGCACGCCGAGTTCCAGTCCATCGGAGTCGATGTCACCGAGCGCCGGCGGGCGGAGGACGAGGTGAGGCGCCTCAACCGCGAGCTCGAGCAGCTGGTTCGTGAGCTATCGACCCCGCTCATGCCGGTGGCGGATCAGGTCATCGCGATGCCGCTGGTCGGCTTCCTGGACGCCGCCCGCGCCGCGGCGGCGCTCGAGACCCTCCTCCAGGGGGTCACCACGTACAACGCCAGGACGGTGGTCGTGGATATCACCGGTGTGGGGGTCTTCGACGCCCAGGTGGCCGACGCGATGATCCGGCTGGCCAAGGCGGTGAAGCTCCTCGGCGCCCAGGCGGTGCTCACCGGCATCCAGCCGCGGATCGCGCAGTCGTTGATCGAACAGGGCGTCGGCCTCGGCGACCTCGTGACGCTTCAAACCCTGAAGGAGGGTATCGCCTTTGCGCTGCGGCGCGAACACCGCGGCTCTCGAGCGCCGGCCCGCGAGCGGGCAGCTCGATGAGCTCTCGGAGATCGTCACGGAGCATGTGAAGCGGCCCGCGGGCGCGTCCTCTGCCTCGTTGACCCCCTCGCGCGGCGCGATCTGCCTTATGACCATCCACGTCGTCCGCCAGGGCGAGCTTCCGGCCGCCATGGCGCGTCGCTGCTGAGGGCGATGCTTCCGGCGGACGAGGTCATCAAGAAGCTGGTGGACGTGCTCGCGCCGTACCTCGGCGAGAACATGGCGCGCGCGGCCGTGCGCAGCCAGGCGGACAAGCTCGAGTTCAAGCACGGGCGCCTCTCCCCTGCCGACGTGGAGCGCTTGCTCGACGCGGTCGCGCCGGGGCTCGGCGTGTTCGTCGGGCGCGACAAGGCCCAGCGGATCCTCGACGAGGCGCGCGCCGCGATCGGGGCGCAGGGAGGGGCTTGATGACGCGCGTCCCCGTTCGCCGCGTGGCGCCGGTGGTGGTGACGATCGTGTGCGCGGTGTACGTCCCGCGCCTGCTGCCCCAGTCCGCCGAGCTCTCCGAGCGGCTCCTCCCGACGTCGGTCGTCGACACCGTGGGTCCGCTCGTGCGGCTCGCGTGCCTCGCGGTCGCCGCCGTGTTCGGCCTGCGCAGCGCCGCGCGCCTCGAGCGCGACAACCCGGCGCGCGGCCCGTGGTTCCTGCTCGGCGCGTGGCTCGCGCTCTTCACCCTGGGCCAGGTCGGGCTCGTGTACTACCCGCTCGTCGCGCGCGCGCCCGCGCCGCTGCCGTCCATCGCGGACGCCGCGTTCCTCCTGGGATATGCGCTGTTGATCGCCGCGTCGGTGCGCTTCGTCTTCGTGTACCGCGCGTCCGGCTTCCCCGTCGGCGGCGCGCGCGAGCACCTCGGCATCGCCGCGGGCGCGGCGGCGGCGATGGTGATCATCGGTTATCCCCTGCTCGCCCCGATCGCGCGCGCGCCGGTGCCGCTCGGCGAGCGGCTCATCAACATCGCCTATCCCATCCTCGATCTGATCGCGCTCGTCCCCGCGCTGGTGATGCTGCGGATCGCGCGCGCCTTCCGCGGCGGCAAGGTGTGGGCCATCTGGGGATGGCTGCTCGCGGGCTGCGCGCTCATGGCCGTGGGAGACATCCTGTTCGCGTTCTTCTCCTCGGCGAAGGTGACCGCGTTCGGGCCAGGCGTGGACATGATGTTGCTCCTCGGGTACTTCGCGGCGGCGTGCGGGATGATGCTTCAATACGAGACGATCACCGACTGACGACGGTGGTGCGGTGGTTGCACAGGTCACAGGACGCCCCGGCGGCGCGCGATGGCACGGTCAGGGTGTGGCGGCGGGCGTGACATGTCACGCTGTCGGGTGTGACATGTCACGCTGTCGGGTGTGACATGTCACGGAGGCTCGCCCGGCGCAGAGGTCGAGCCGTCGGCCCGGCGCGCGCCGCGGCTCGCCCATGGGGGTCGAATTTGGCGCGCTGGTGCGCTTGCGCTGCGTCCATGGATGTCACGCCGGGGAGGGCGCGGCAGGCGGCATGCGCGTTGCGTGAACGCTCGCTCGCGACACCCATCCACGGGCGCGCGGCGCCGCCGCGCCATCACACGGAGCTGAGCGCCATGATGTCTGCGCCGATACCGATGACGACAATGAATCTCCTCTCGAGGTCCCTCTCTGTCGAAGAGCGGATCGACGAGGCGGTCCTCTGCGCCAACGTGCCGAGCCCGCTGTCCTCGGTCGCGTTCCATGAGGACGTCGAGTGCATCCGCAGGTTCTTCGCCGCGGGGTTCCCGGTTCACCTGGCGGTTCATCGGGTGGACAGCGCCGAGGCGGCGCGCCGGGATTACACGGCGCTGCACACCCACGACGGCCCGGAGATCAACCTGATCCTCCCGGATCCCGCGGGCCTCGAGTACCGCGTCGAGCTCGGTTCCCGCGTCCAATACGTCACCGAGAGCACGAGCATCTGGATCCCGCCGGGCGTCCCGCACTCGGCGAACGTGGTCCGGGGCTCTGGCTACTTCATCACCGCGCGCTTCGACCACGGGGGGGCGAGATGAGACGTGACCTTCCTCGGAGCCTCGACAAGGACGCCGGCGTCAGGAGGCCCGCCGTGGCGGCGTCGAGCGCCGCGCAGGCCTACCGGAGAGGGAGCCTCTGGCAGAGGGGGCGCGGCGAGCGCCTCATCGCGTTCGCCGGCGTGAGGCGGGGCGAGCTCGTGCTCGACCTCGGCTGCGGCACCGGCGGCCTCACGCGGCAGCTCGCCGAGCTCGTGGGCCCCGACGGGCGCGTCCTTGGGTTCGATCCGGACGAGGCGCGGATCGCGCTCGCCCGGCGCACCGCAGGCGCGCCCAACCTGGAGTTCCAGGTGGCGGCGGCCGAGAGCCTCGGCGAGGTCGCCCGGGACCGCCGCTTCGATCTCGTCTTCTCGAACTTCGTGTTTCACTGGATCCGCGACAAGCGCGCGGTCCTCCGCCGGATGCGCGACCTGCTCCGCCCCTCAGGCCGCATCCTCGTCCAGTGCGTCTCGTCGCTCCCCGCGCTCGTCGGGGAGCTCTCGCGGCTCGCCGACCCTTCGGGGGAGAAGATCCTGCGGGATTTCGCCTTCGAGGACGCCGCGGCGCTCGGGCACCACGTCGAGGGCGCCGGGCTGCAGCTGCTCCGCCTGGAGGAGCAGCATGGAACTCACGTGTATCCGACGCTGGACGCATTGCTGAGGTGGTGGCAGGCGACGACCCACGAGCGGTTCGACCCACGGGCCATCGAGCCCGCGGCGCTCTCTCGGTTCGCCGAGCAGCACGGCGACGGCGGTGTGTTCCGGGTGCGCGAGACGTTCTGCTGGTTCGAGGCGCGGCTCGCCCCGGCGCACTCGTGGGGACGCGAAGGCTGACCCCCTGAACCTCGAGGGTCTTTTCTGGATTGCGTCGACGTTTGTCTGGTCTCGGGGCCAGGACGACGCGATGCTCCTGGTCGCCACGCCCCCGTCCTTTTCCGAGGTGGGCTATCATCCGCTCTCCGCAGCCTCCCGCGGCGGCGCCCGCACCCAGGACCGATCCGGATGTCGATCTTCGAGCTCTCGTTCCAGTCCGGGGAGGCCTCGCTCTCCGTGCGCCGTGTCGTGGTCCAGGAGGCTGTCTCCGAGCTCTTCGCCGTCTCGGTGTGGGCCCGGTCCAGGCTCTCGGATCTCGAGCTGGAGTCGCTCGTCGGCCAGAGCGCGTCGCTCCAGATCCAGCCCGACGCTGCGCACCTCCACTGGCTGAGCAGCAGGCTCTGGCAAGGCGTGTGCAGCCACGTGGAGCAGGTGCAGGCCGAGCCGACGGGGCTCTCGACGTACTACCTCCGCATCGTGCCGCGCCTCTGGCTGCTCACCCAGCGCCGCGGCCACCGCGTCTACCAGCACCTCTCCATCCCCGACATCGTCGACGCGCTCCTCGGCGAGTGGGCGATCGAGCCGGCGTGGAAGATCGATCGCGGCGCGTACCCCAGGCTCGAGTACAAGGTGCAGCACGGCGAGAGTGATCACGCCTTTCTCTCCCGCCTCCTCGAGGAGGCGGGCATCGCCTACACCTTCCCGGACCGCGGGGCGGACACCAAGCTCACGCTGAGCGACAAGCTCGAGGCGGAGCCGCTGCGGCCGGGGCCGCCGCTGCCGTACGTCGACAACCCCATCGAGACCGCCGAGCGCGAGTTCGTCACCAGGGTGCGGCTCGGCCACGAGGTCCGGCCCGGGGCGAGCACGATCCGCGGCCACGACTTCCGCAAGCCCTCGTTCTCGCTCACCGGCGAGGCGCCCCCGGCGCCCGCGCCCGAGGCGAGATACGAGCAGTACCGCTACGAGCCCGGCGCGTTCCTCGCGGCGAGCGCCGGGGGCGGCGCGCCCGTCGGCGACGCCAAGGGCGTTTACCGCCACGACCCGAAGCACGGAGCCGATCTCTCGACGCGGGTCCTCGCGGCGATGCGCGCCGACAAGCGCGCCGTGCTCTTCGAGGCCAACGTGATCGACCTCTACCCCGGCCGGGTCTTCGCCGTCGATCAGCACCCGCACCCGGAGTTCGGAAGAGGGCCGCTGTTGGTGGCCGAGCTCGAGATCGTGGCCTCGCTCGGCGAGCCGTGGAGCGTGCGCGGGCGCGCGCTCTTCGCCGATCCCAAGGTCCCGTACCGGCCGGCGCGCAAGACGCCCAGGCCGGTCGCGTCCGGGCTGCAGAGCGCGACCGTGGTGGGGCCGCCGGGCGCCGAGATCCACACCGACGAGCTCGGGCGGGTGCGCGTGCAGTTCCCGTGGGATCGCGAGGGCAAGCTCGACGACAACAGCTCGTGCTGGATGCGCGTGAGCCAGGGCTGGGCGGGCGCCGGGTTCGGGATGTTCATGCTCCCCCGCGTCGGCCAGGAGGTGCTGGTGGCCTTCCTCGACGGCGATCCAGATCTCCCGATCGTGGCCGGGCGCGCCTTCAACGGCCGCGAGCTCGTGCCGTACAAGCTGCCGGATCACAAGACGGTGAGCACCTGGAAGAGCAGCTCGTCGCCCGGCGGCGCGGGTTACAACGAGATCAAGTTCGAGGACCAGGCGGGCCAGGAGCTCGTCTACATGCAGGCGCAGCGCGACAGGAACCAGCTCGTCAAGCGCGATGAGGTCGAGCGCACCGCGCGCCACAAGCGGAGCACCGTGGGCGGCGACGAGCACGTGGTCGTGAAGGGCGCGCGAAGGCAGCTCGTCCACGGGGGCGACCACGTGCACGTGAAGCTGGACCAGCGAACCGCCGTCGACGGCTCGGTGTCGCTCACGGTCGCGGTGAACCGGGACGAGCGCGTGGGCGCGAACCACGCGCTCGAGGCCGGCCAGCAGATCCACATCAAGGCGGGCGCGACGCTGGTGCTCGAGGCCGGCCAGCGGCTCACCATCAAGGGGCCTGGAGGCTTCATCGACATCCACCCGGGGGGCGTCGATATCGTGGGATCCATCGTCAACATCAACAGCGGCGGCGCGCCGGGCGCCGGCCAGGGCGCGAACCCGGCCGCGCCGCTCGAGGCCGAAGAGGCGCACCCCAAGGACACGCCGTCTCCCTGAGACGAGGAGGAGCGAGATCATGCCCGCCGCCGCGCGCCTCACCGATCTGCACACCTGCCAGACCCACCCTGGGACCACGCCGCTCGTCTCGTCGGCCAGGACGGTGAACATCGGCTTCCTGCCCGCGGCGCGGGTCGGCGATCGCGCCGCGTGCCCGGCCAGCGCCGCGATCGTCCAGGGCTCGGCGACCGTGTTCATCGAGGGCGCCATGGCCGCGCGGCTCGGCGACGAGACGGCGCCGAAGGGCGCGATCGTGACGGGGTGTCCGACGGTGAACATCGGCTCGACCCCCACCATCGATGCGCTGCTCGCCGCGTCCGTGTCGGGGACTCCGTTCCTCGATTGCGAGAGCTGCCGGATGGACGGCGCCGGGTGAAGGCGCTGCTTTATGTGACATCAGGGCTGCTCGCCGGGCGGCGCGTGCGCCTCCAGGCCGGCGAGGCGCTGCGCGTGGGGCGCCTCGGGCGGGCCGAACTCGTGATCTCGCAGGATGAGCAGATGGCGCCGGTCCACTTCGAGATCGCGTGGGACGGCGCCGCGTGCCGGCTCGTCGATCGGAGCCGCCGGGGGACGCAGGTCGGCGGCAAGGCGGTCGCCGAGGCCACGATCGGCGACGGCGCCCTCGTCGTCGCGGGGCAAACCCACTTCCTGCTGCGGCTCGTGCCCGACGAGCTGGGCGACGATCTCCCGCCTGCGCTGCCGCGCCCGCCGCCGTCACGGGAGCTGCTCGCCGCGCGGGCGGTCGCGCTGGAGGCGCTGCAGAGCGAGCCGGAGCCGCTCTTCGCCCTCCTCGACGCCGCCCGCGAGCGGCGCATCCTCACGCTGCTGCGCGGCTGCGAGGACGAGAATCGCTCGCTCTTCGAGGGCGTCGCCGGCGAGGCGATGGCTCGGGCGGCGCCGCACCTGGTGAGGATAGAGAAGGGGTCGGCGCTCCTGCCGGTGCTCGTGAACGAGGGGTGGGGCGAGAGCTGGGGAGTCTACCTGACCGGGCGGAGGCCTCTTCGAGAGGTGCGGCAGAGATTGCGTCGGTCGCTGATCGTGAGGGACGAAGAGACGGGGAAGGGGCTCTATTTCCGGTTCTACGATCCGCGGGTGCTGCGGTTGTTCCTGCCGTCGTGCTCGGCGCGGCAGCGGAGCGAGATCCTGGGGACGGAGATCGGCGGGTTCGTCATCGAGGGCGAGACGGGCGAGGTGCTGCGGCTCGGGGGGGCGTGACGGCGCCTGTCCGGATCCTCAGGATGCGCGCCGCTGCCTGACCTGCACAACGCGCCCCAGCGCCGCCGCCTGGAGCGCCACCGGCTCGGCCTCCCGCTCGTCCATCGCCGGGTGCACCGCCGCGATCACCCGCGCTCGGAAGCGCGCCGAGAGCGGCAGCGCCTCGGCGATCGAGGCCGGCAGGTAGATGACGAGCGGCTGCGTCTCTCCCGCGACGCGCAGCAGCCCGCGCAGGTGCGGCCCGCCCAGCACCTTGCGCTTCTGGTAGTGACGCTGCTCCAGGAGCGCGCGCTCGACCTGCTCGTTCGCGAGCTCCACCCGGCCCCTCTTTCCGTGGCCGAGCGCCTCGCGGATCTTCCCGCACAGCGCCTCGGCGACGGCGGGCGCCGTCGTGACGCCCGGCGTGGCGAGGAATTTCTCGGCGGCCCCGAGCGCCGCCGCGAGCGCGTCGTCGCCTGTCGCGAGCGGCGTCGCGGTGGAGACCAGCGCCTTCAGCGTCTCCACTTCGTCAAAGGACAGCGACAGCTCGCCCTCGACCAGCTCGAGGGGCGGCACCGGCATGCCGCGCTTGCCGGCGGCGCGCGCGAGCGCCCCGTGCACGCCCGCGACGCCGGCGGCCGCGCCGCGATCGAGGATCTCGAAGACCTGCGCCCGATCCTCGATCTCGGCGGGCTCGTCGGAGAGGGCCGGATCGTCGGCCTCCGGGTCGAGGGGCTCGGCCTCCATGGCGTCGAGCAGGCGCTGCCAGGCCGGCTTGCGGACGATGCGCGGCACGCTCTTCCGATCGAACCAGACGAGCACCAGCGTGTCCCGCTGCGCCGGCGCGAGCGCGGCGCTGGCGTCTGCTGCCCCGCCTGTGCCCGCGAGCATCGCGCCGATGGTCTGCGGCGCCGCCGGCGCGTGCGGGATCATGCCCATGGCGCTCGACCCGGGCTGCGGAGCGCCGGCCGCCCAGGGGCTCACCGGCTCGCCGGGCGAGGCCTTCGCGATCGGCGGGGCAGGGATCGGAGAAGGGGTGTTCGGAGGAGGGGTGTTCGAAGGAGGGGTGTTCGATGCGGCCGCGGGGGGCGGCGCCGAGGACGGGGCGACGAAGGGGAGAGGCACCTTCGTCGCATCCTCGGTGAGATCGCCCGTCTGGCCCTCGGCCGAGCTCGGCTTCGGCCCGACACCGGGCGGCTCGGCCGGCCGCGGAGCGGGCGCCTCGGGAGGAGGCGGCGCGGGCGGCACCGCGCGAAAGGGCATGATCGACGGCTGCACGGCGTCGAGCGACTTCGCCGGCATGTCGACGGTCTGCTTCGACGGGTCGAGGGAGGGAGGCGTCACCCTGGGCGCGGCCGGGGCCACCCGCGGCGGCGGCTGGGGCCCCGGCGCCGACGGGGTGGGTGCCTCGACCGGCGCCTGCCTCGCGGGCCGCTCCAGCGAGACGCGGATCTGCCCTGACTCCTTGGGGCTCGCGAGCGGGAGCTGGCCTCGCCAGGTCAGCGTGCAGAGGAGGCGATCGGTGTCGATCACGAGCGTGTCGCAGCGCATGGTGAGATCGCGCGGCCCGCCGGCGCGGCCGGTGACGGTCGCCCGCGGGCGGACGCCGGGGAGGCTTGTGACGAGGCGCGGGTGGCGAGGATGGAGGTTCTCGAGCACGATCTGCTCGTCCTCGCGGAGCTGCAGCAGGCGCTGATCGAGCGGAGCGACGTTGAAGAAGGTGCGATCGAAATCCTCCGGCAGCGGGCTCGAGAGGAGCGCTCCCGACGACCAGGCCGCCGCGTGCCTGCCGAGCCTGCTGCGCCGCAAAGGCCAGGTGGGGGCGATGGGCCCGAAGCCCACCGCCGCGATGGGGTCGTCCGGGCTGGCCACGGCCCGATCCACGGGGAGGAGGTTCGGGACGGCGGCCCTGCCGCGGGCGTCGCGTGCCTGGCGATGGATGCCCGCAGGGTTGTCCGTGTCCGGCCCGCCCGCGGCGCGCTCGTAGGCGAGCGGCATCGCCGTGAAGTGCGCTCCTTCCTGGAGCTCGCCCTCCTGGGTGAACAGGCGATCGCAGAACACCTGAATGGGCTTGTCGATATCGCCCACCGCCATCCGCGCGATCAGCGACCGCGCGGGGCTGCCGCCGGGCGCGTGGGCGTGGCCGACGAGGACGATATCGGCGCCCTGCTTGAGCGGCGCGAGATCGCTCGCCTCGATCAGGCTGCGCGCGGGGTCGTCGTCCAGGTGCGCGTCGCGCTCGCGGATCGGCTCCTGCGCGGGCGCGAGCGGCGACTCGCCCGGCGCGAGCGTGAACGTCGCCTTGCAGACGACGGTGAGCACCCAGGTCAACGAGCGCACCTGCCAGAGGAGCGAGGCGACGGGGAGCGGCCCGTCGGAGACGACATCCATAGGTGGGCCGACGGTACCACCACTCCGGCCGATTGGATTCGGTCAGGCGCGGCGCTCCGCGCCGTCAGGAGGCGCGCGGGCTGTCCGCGATGAACGGGAGCCCTGCCGCGGCCGCGTCCCGGAACGCCTGGGCCGAGGCGGCGGCCCGCTGCAGGCACGGCCAGCACGGCTCCTGCGCGTCGTCGGGATCCTCCACCGGCGCTGCCGCGGCGCGCGGGCGCTGGGCCGGGACCGCCGCGGCCGGAGAGGGCGCGGGCTGGGCCAAGTCCTTCCCGGAGCCACCCTGGTCCGGGGCCTCCGCGAGGTGCACCTGCCCCGCCGCGAGCGCGGCCGCGAGGTGGTCGATCACCTCGCGATCGTCCGGCGAAATCGAGAGCCAGGGCCGATCCTCGCGGAGGAACCGCCGCAGCTCGTGCAGGATCTCGGCGCGCGCGCCGAGCGAGGCGATGGTGCGCCGCGCCGCGAGCCGATCTCCGCGAAGCGGCACGCGATCGCCCTGGGGCGGCTCTTCCCATGACCAGAAGAGATCGATCCACCGCTCCTCGGCCGGCCTCGCGGGCCCGCCGCCCTCCGGCGAGACAAGGTCGAGAAAACGCTCGTTCAACCGCAGCCGCAGCACGGAGGCAGGTTATCATGCCCGGGGCCGCGCCGGGCGGCCCCGCCGCGAGGTGATGGATGGATGACGCCGCGCTCGATCGAATCGTTCAGCACCTCTGGGGCGCGGAGGCGGATCTGGTCTACGCCGTCCTCGACGGCGCGCGCGACACGGCGATCTCCGGCTCGGTGCGCTCCTCGGACCTGCCGCACTGCTGCCTCCTCGCGGGCGAGCTGGGCCCGGAGCTGGCCCAGGTGGCGCCCTACCTGGTGAGGCTCCAGCGATCGGGGGAGTTCACGCGACGCCTGCTCCGGCTCGGGTGGGGGAAGAGCTGGGGTATCTTCCTCGCCACGCCGTCTCCCCTCGAGACCGTGCGGCGGCACCTGCGCCGGCTGCTCCGCGTCCTGGGCCCGGACGGAGCGGCCATGTTCTTTCGCTACTACGACCCGCGGGTATTGCGCACCTACCTGCCCACGTGCAACGCCGGCGAGCTCGGCGAGGTGTTCGGTCCTGTCCTTCGCTATGCGGTCGAGGGCGAAGACACCGGGGAGCTCGTCGTGTTCCGGCGCGCCGGGCCCGAGCTCGCGCGCTCCGTGGTCGACCTCCGCGCGGCCGCGCCGGCGTGAAGCCGAAGCGCGGCCCTGTTGCTCCATGCGCGTGTCGTTCGCGTTGACGCAAGAAATGCAGGTCGCTGCCCATGATCCTGGCCGCGGATCCTCGGCAACGCCACCTTGCCAGCTCGCGATGAAGCCCGGCGGGACGTCGGCGCGCGGATTGCACGTCGTGAGTCCAGTGCGACCAACGCTTTTCGAGATCGTGGTCAAGACGGCCGTGACCCACTCTGTCACCTACACCATCGTGGGTCTCCTGGCGTCTTCGCTGCTCGATTATACGCGGTTCTTCGCAGAGTCCAGCCTGAACCTCCTGATGCGGCCGACGAGCGATCCCTGGGTGATGGCGGGACCGCTCTTTCAGCCCATCCGGGGAGCGATGTTCGGGGGGGTCTTCTATCTGCTGCGCGAGCCGCTCTTCGGGAAGAGGAACGGGTGGCTGGTGATGTGGATCGCCCTGGTGGTGATAGGCATCCTTGGCACGTTCGGACCGTCTCCGGGATCCATCGAGGGGATGCTCTATACGACGTTGCCGACATGGGTCCACCTCAGGGGTCTTCCAGAGGTTCTCCTGCAGTCCCTGTCTCTGTCGCTGCTGCTGTCAACCTGGGTCCATCATCCGGAGAAGAGATGGTTGCGCTGGACGATGGGAATTTCCTTCTCGGTGCTGCTGTCGTTCCCCGTCATCGGCCTGCTGGTAGGTCAGCCACGGTAGCCGAGCCCACCTCGCTGAAGCGACCGTCACTCCTCCCTGAGGAGCCCGCGAAAGACGTCCACGTAGCTGACGATGCCGACCAGCGCGCCTTCTCCGTCGACGACCGGGAGCGCCCCGATCTTGTTGTCGAGCATGAGCTCCATGAGCTCGGTCACGTCCGCGTCCGGACTGGCGCTCACGACATTGCCGCTCATGATCGTGGACACCGGCGCGCCGGCCTTCCGCGGCGCTGCGCCGGCCCCCGCGGTGTCCTCCGCGTAGGGCGACTGGAGCGCGCGCAGGTCGCGATCGCTGAGCATCCCGACCAGCTCACCCTGCTCGTCGACGACCGGCACGTGGCGGAAGTCCATCGTCTGGAGCACGTTCACCGCCTCGCCGATGGGGTCGTCGACCCGCACGGTCCGGGGGTTCTCGGTCATGAGCTCGGCGGCGCAGATCTTGGGCAGCGGCATCACATGCACGTGTAGAGCAACTTCCGGACCAGTCGATCCTTCGATGATGTCGAGCTCGCCGGGCGAGCGAGCGGGCCCACCCGCCGGCCCGTCGAAGGCGCCGAGGGCCTCTCCGAGGCGCGCGGCAAGGGGCGCGGCACGACGCGACACGACGAGATGATAAAGGCGCTCGGCGGCGGGGGCCTCCGAGGGGCGGAGCCACCAGATCGTCTTTGGCCGCGGTGGACACAGCCGCCGCGCCCGCCCCGCCACGCCGCGAGGTGACGGCGTGGCCCTGCGCGGCTAAGCTCGCCCTCGTGCCGTTCACCCGGAAGACCAACCCCCTGCGCCGCCTGCCCGCGCTCGCGCTCGCAGCGCTGACGGCGATCGCCGGCGCCGCCTGCGTCAGCAAGCCGACGATGCAGCTCGATCACGCCGAGATCACAGGGATCCGCATCGCCTTCCCGCCGAGCCTCGGCATCCTCATGACCGTCGTCGTCAACGTCCACAACCCGAACTCGTACGACGTGGCGGTGCGCGCTGTCCGCGGCCAGGTCGTGCTCGCCGGCCGCTACCCGCTGCCGGTCGACTTCCGGGCCGACGGCGACGGCGTGTGGCTCGCTTCCGACCGCACGACCCAGGTCCGCGTCCCCGTCAGCGTCCCCGTCGATCTTGGCTTCCAGCTGCTCCGGGAGACGCTCACGTCGCCCGTCATCCCGTACCGCTTCAGCGGCCGGGCGGACGTCACCGCGACGCGCACCTTCCGGCTCGAGGCCGACGATTACTCGGTCGACGAGCACGGCGTCGTCGCCCGCAACCAGATCGAGACCGCCCTCGGCATCCTGCGATAACGCCCGCCGCGCCCGGAGCCTGCTGGGGCGGCGCGGGCGGGGCGCGCGTGCTCGCTGCGCCGTACCTCGCGCGGAGGCCGCTCGTGAAGTCGACGCTCGCTGCCGTGCTCAGCGGCCTTCACGCGCCGTCGTCGGGGCTCGTGCTGCTGCGCGGCCTCGACCGGCGGACGCTGGGCGGGGCGGCGTGACGCAGCCGCGTGGCGAGCGCGCCGCAGCTCCACGATAGCCACGTGCTTTCCGGGACGCTCGCGTTCAACCTGCCGATGGGCCGCGCGTGGCCCGCGGCTTGGGCGCGCGGATGCACTCCGAACGCGGCGCCAGCTGGCAAACGGTGTCGCGGCTGGCTCCGGCGGCGCGCCTGGGTTGCGGCAGCGACGGGGAGCCGCGCCTCACTCATCCGCGACGGACCACGTCCGCATCCTGGCGGGCCAACACCGCACCTTGAGCGAGACCGAGCATCGGAGGCGCTGCCTTCACTCCACGGCCTGCGGGAGGCGATATCGATTGCTGGATCGAGACGAGAGCGCCATTGCGGCCGAGCGCACGCCGACGCACGCGGGGGCCGGGACGGCGGGAGAGGCGAAGTAGCCACATCGACCACCCGACACGAGCGGCTACGGTCGCATGCCGGAGCAGTAGGGCATCTCCCTGGTGAACTCGGGGTGCGCCAGCACGGCCTGGACTGCCTCGGCGACGCTGAGGTTATCCCCAAGCGGCAGGAGAGCCAGGACGTAGGTCACCTGCTCCTCAATGCACGTGGGCGACACTCCGGAATCCTCGTCGATCCCGGGTGGGCCCGCACCCTTAGGACGTCTGCCTGGAGCGTTGCCTGAATCCTCGTCGATCTCGGTCGGACCCCCATCCTCAGGAGGGTTGCCTGGAGCGTTGCCTCCGGATGTCCCTCCGCACGCCGGGGGTGCGGCAGCGAGCGCGACCACCACGAACCAAAGCCTTGACTGGCGCATGTGCCCTCTCCTGATGTCTGCGTCTGCAGGCCGGCGGTCAGCCGGTCCTTCATTGGATATTCCTCTGGAGTGCCACCACGTGATGTCCCTCTGAAGCGCCGCCGCAGGAGCGCGCTGGCATTGCCGGGATCGGCACCTCGCGATCCCGGCGGTGCAAGTTCACGGGCGCGCCTGCGGGAGCTCGTACCGGACGTCGCCGGAGGGGTAGGTCAGCTCGACCCACTCAAACCCGTGATCATCGACGATCTCTCGTGCGCTGGGCTCCGGCGCCTCGATGGCCGACAGCTTCTCCTTCGCCTCCAGCATGCGCTTCTGCTCCGCGTCCAGCTGCTCCTGCGTGATGCGGCTGGATATCGTGTTGAAACGATCGAGCGCCGCCTCGACCTTCTCCACGTCGACCTTCGGCCGCTGGCTGGCGTCCTCGGACGGCGCGTCCGCGGCCCCGGCGGCTGCGCTGCCCGGTCGGAGTCGCGTGCGGATCGAGGGAGCGCCAACGCGCTCCTTCGCCTGCGCATGATCGCCCGCCGCGGTGCGCTCGCCCGCCTGCGCACCCTCGTTCGGCAGGTCCCCGAGCCGGAGCGCCGTTGCCGCGCGGCCGAGATCGCCCCGCGTCCCCGCGGCGACGAGCCCGAGCGCCGCGACGACGGCCGCAGCGCCCGCCGCGATCCATCGGCGCCGGGTCATTGCGCCCCTCCCGCCTGCGCAGCAACGTAGTCCTTGCCCCGCGCGCGCAGGGGGACCAGCTCGAGATCCCCGCCGTCCACGCATTGCTGCAACTGGAACGGCTCGCCGAGCCCGCCGATGCTCCCGACGCAGTGCTCCGCGACCGCCAAGAAGAAAGCGCGCGAGAGCGTCGGTTTGTTCGCGGTCACGTAGACCACCCAATCCCAGTAGCTGCTGAACTCGATCTGGGCGACGTTCCTCGCCTCGTCGACCGTGAGGAAGCCGCCGTCCACGGCCGTGACGAACAGGGCATCGAGCCGCGCCTTGCGGTCGACCGCCCACAGGCCGCCGGGATGATAGAACAGCGGGTAGAGCGACCGGATGAGATCGAGCAGCGGCTGACCGTTGAAGACGGTCGCGTCGAACTCGTCCGTCAGCATACCCGAGGTGGCGGCCCGGATGTCGGCCTTGTTCCGCTCGAAGAACGGCAGCGAATTTCGCCTCGTCTGGCAGCGGTTGGCCTTCCAGTTCTCGAACATCTGCCGGCCGCCGCTCTTGGCGGCATCGCGCTCGGCCTCGCCCGGCGCGGCACCGCCGGCGAGCAGGAGGTTCAGCGCCGCGATCTCGACGCTATCCTCCGCGAGCGAGTGGAGGCACGAGAGCAGGTTGTTGAGGTACGCCTCCGTGAGATTCCTGTTGGCCGAGCGCGGCTGGGTGAGCGCGTTGTAGCTCCATCGAACCGCGCTCCCCGACGGGCGCGCCGTCGCCGAGAAGCGATCGCCGTCCGCGGCCCCGTCTCCCGCGGCAGTGACGGCGTCGGTGAGCTGCGCGGACAGATCGGACGAGATCGCAGCGCTCCCCTTCGGCATGACGGCGACCGTCGGCATGGGCGCGAGCTCCGTGCTGCCGGCCGCGGCCGCGGTGTAGCGCACCTCGAATTCCAGCGGCGCTGTCTGCCCCACCGCGGATCCGGAGGTGCAGAGGGCGACAAGGCCCGCGACCACCCCTGCGTGTTTCGGACTCTTCAACATGTTTCGCATAACTTCCTCGCTGAAAGCTCGGTTGAACGGCGTAACACGGCGGCGGTAGGCCGGTGCCGCCGACCCCCGCCGCCGTGCGATGGATCAGATCCCGGTCGACTCCGCGTCCACGCAGTCGCCGAAGATGTCCGTTTCCTCGCAGGTCTCTTCGCCCACGTCTGCCTCCGTCGTCGCCTCGGGGAACAGCGCGTCCGGGCATGCCTTCATGACCTTGGTGAGGCTCCCCGCCGCCGGTGCCCAGCAGACCAGCGGGAACCCGTCGAACGAGTAGCGCCGGGTGCCCGTGACATTGCGCACGTTATAGTTCTGCTTCAGATGGATCTCATCGATGCTGTGGGTATCGAGGATGGTCGTGTGCCAGTAGAAGTCTCGCGTCTCGCCGATCAACCAGGCACCGATGCCACGGAAGATGCTCCCGCCGAGGAACAGGCCGAAGACGTCGCCGAACCAGCCTCCGCGCCGGGGGCGCTGGGCGTTCGCCTGGTGCCGCTGCAGCTCGGCCTCGATCGACTGGCGGTACGCGTCCTTCTCCTGTTTGGCGGCCTGCTGCCGCTCCGTGTGCAGCCTGGTGTAGTAGCGGTCGAGGTCCGTCAGGATATGATAGAACGCCGAGTCCTCACTGCCCTCCTGGACGTCGAGCCGGCAGCCGCCGAAGCCATCGTCGAGGCTATCGAACTTGATCTTGTTCGTCAGGTCTCCGTCATAGATGATGGCGCCATCCTTGATGTCGGCGCGGCCCTGGGCCGTCCAGCCGGTCTTGAAATCGCACTCGATGCTCCCGACGAAGTCGGGCACCGCCACCGTCACGTCGGCCTCGAAGCGGACCGGCAGCATGACGGGCGTCATCTCGGCGGGCCCGCCGCGGGCGAAACGCGCGGTCCTCGCGCCGACGTTCGTGTACTCGATGAGGACGCTGCAGGAGCGGACGTTGCCGCATGCGCCGCCGCTGCCGAGGTTGACGCCGCGGATCTGGACGACGCTCGGGCGGGTGATGTACCCGTTCTCCTCATCGAAGACCGTCTGCGCCGTCGGGCGGGCGTACACCTTCGTGGGCGACAGGTTCTTGGCGACGACGTCCGGGCGCAGCTCGAGGTAGAGGCGCAGCACGTCGCGCTGCTCCGCGGTGTAGCCGCTCTCCAGGATGGCTTGGCGCAGGCCGAGCTGGCCATTGCTCACGCGCGCGCGCAGCTGGGTCAGGCCCGCGATCCAGTTCTGCGGATCTCTGGAATTGAGCAGCGCCAGCTCCTGGGAGGTGGGCGCCACGCCGATGCGGGACATCTGCAGCACGTAGCTGTCGGTGATGGATCGCCGCAGCGAGGCCCCGAGGCTGGCGGCGCCATCGGCGGCCGCGCTGGCGAGCGCGGCGATCTCCGCCTCGACGGCGGCCAACTCGCCTGCGAGCCGCGGGCGTAGCTGCTCGAGGCTCTGGCGAGCGATCGGATCGAGGGAGCCGGCGAGGGTGTTATCGATCTTGTCGATCTTCCCCTCGATATCCTTCCTGCGGTGGGTCAGCCGCTGGCTCTCCTGGGCCTCCAGCTCGAAGGAGTTGAGCAGCTGGTCGGCCGCGTCCAGGATCTCGAGGGCGTAATCTGCGAACGAGTCCGCGCCGACGACGCTCCGCGCCGGGCTCGGCGCGAAGAAAGGCGCTGCCCAGTAGACTTTGTTGACGGAGGGGTCGTTGCGCCTCTTGTCCGTCGGGTTCTTGTGATCGTCGTAGAAGGCGATCTCCGCGAGCGTCTCTATGAACTTGTTGACTTGCTCCTCCGTCATGCCGCGCTTGTTCTTCAACGCTTCCCGGAGCGACTCCGACACCGGAAGTTGCGTCAGATCCATGGTGGGGGCGGCGCTGGCGGTGCCGGAAGCGATCATGATCGCCGCTGCAGAGACGAGCGCGATATTCATCTTGCCACGTTTCATTATGATACTCCTTGTGATGTGCCGGAGAAGATGACCGTTTATGTGATCGAATTTCGAGAGCCTGAAATCGGATGCTGTGATGAGATTGCGAGGCGTGCTGTCCGTGAGCCAGGGCGTGCGCCGCTGGCGAAGGTGCCGCCTCATGAGCTTCTGCGGCGCTCGATGCCCGCCGGCTCATAGTGAGCGTCAGCCGTCTTCGGCTGAGCTCAATAGCATTCGCCATGCCAGTGTGCAGGCAGGGCTGCAGTGCGTGATGTCGAACGCCGAGCGCCCCGCGAGGCGCAGTCGTCTGCGTCACCTCCTCAGGCGAGGGAACCGGCTGATCTGGGCTCGCCCGGCGCTTCGATCCTCGTTGGGAGAGTCTGATACGAAATAGGATGAACAAAGATCGGCGTCGGAGAAGCGCGAATCGATGCGGTGGAGCTGCTGCCGAGGTGCAGCCGTGCGCTGCTCAGCGCTGCTTGGAGGGGCCGCCGCGCCGGTGGTTGACGCGTCGGTGAGGGCCTGACGCGTCGGTAAAGAGGTGATACGTCGGTGAGGATCTGACGCGTCGGCGACGAGGCGATACGTCAGTGACGACCTGACGCGTAAAGCGACCGGGCGCGCGTCGGCGCTGCTGAGACGAGCTTGGCGCTCGAGCTCTGGCGCTCATCGGTGACGGGGGTTGAGGTCGATTTACCGGCGCAGCGCGCGTCATGGCAGAGCCGCGGGCGAGCCGAGGCGTGCCTGCCCCATTCTCGACGGGGAATGTCCGCATCCCGGCGGGCCAACACCGCGCCCTAACCGAGACCGAGATCGCGTACCCGACGCGCCAGCGCCTCCTCCGATACCTGGAGTCGCTCGACCATGCGCCCGAGATCGCCTTCACACTCCCGGTGGCAGCGCGTGAGTTCTTCGAGCGTCAGATCCTGCGCCGCGCGGAACCGCGGATAGCGTTCGATGAGCACGTAGATCGAGGGGCGGGTGATGCCGAGCCGCTTCGCCGCCTCGGCGCGGTTCCACCGGCTCGCGCGGAGCGCGTCGGCCAGCTCGTCTTCGGTGATGTCGGCCGTCGGGCGCCGGGTCGGATGGGACGTCGCGGCGGTCGCGGCAGCCGGAGCGGATGCGATCTGGCGCGGCGGAGGCGCGGGCGCGGATGGCTCCGGCCTCATGGGTGAACGGGCCGCGTGCCGTGCCGACGAATCGTCCTCGGGCAGCTCGGCGCCCGCGCTCGAGGGCGCGGTCAGGAGGCGCTCCACCGCGGGGGTGACCTCGAGGCGGTCCCTGCCGCGGCTCCCGATGACGAGCTGCCGTACGACGTTCCGGAGCTGGCGGATGTTGCCCGGCCAATCGTACTCGGCGAGCCGGGCCACGAGCGAGGCCGGGAGCCACGGTTTGTCCTCCGGCGCGGGGGGAGCGAGCCGGTGCATCTCACCGACCCGATCGAGCTCCTCGCGGAAGAAGCGGAGCAGGAGCCGGCCGATATCGTCCCGGCGCTCGCGCAGCGGCGGGACGCTGAGCTCATACGCGGAGAGGCGGTTCAGCAGAGGGGCGCGAAACATCCCGCTGGCCACCTTCGCCTCGAGGTCCGCGTCCGTGGCCGCGATCACCCTGGCGTCGACCTTGCGGACCTGCGCGCCCGTGCGCTGCACTTCGCCGGTCTCGAGGACACGCAGCAGGGCGATCTGGAGATCGAGCGGGGCGTCTCCGATCTCGTCGAGGAACAGGGTGCCGCCGTGCGCCTGCTCGAAGTAGCCCTTCCGTTGCACAGCACCGCTGAAGGACGCCCTCTCGGTGCCGAACAGCTCGGCGCTCGCCAGCGTCGGCGCGATGGCGCTGAAGTTGATCGCCACGAACGGACGCCCGCGCCGTGGCCCCGCCTGGTGGATGGCGTGTGCGACGAGCTCCTTGCCGCTGCCGGTCTCTCCACGGATCAGGACGGGCAGCTCGATGTCCGCGACACTCCGCACCTCCCAGAGGAGCCGTCGCAAACCGTCGCTGTTGCCGATCAGCTCGCGCTCCTCGCCTGGCACGCTGGTGCCTGTGATGAGGTCCTGACAGGAAGCCGAAGCATGGAGCAGGAGAACCACGCGATGACCGAGCTCGAGGACGACACCCCGCCTGAGCTGAGCGGCGGAGAAGTGGGCGGCGGACTGCACGCGCTTGCCGTGGACCACGACGACCGTGCTGCTGTCGCCCAGCTCGATCCGTACTCCGCCGTCGGCGGCTGGCAGCAAGCGCAAGGGTTTGCGGCTCAGGTACTCGTCGGCGAGCGGCTCGTCCCCCGATCGACCAGGCGGCGCGAAGCCAGGCTCCACCCGCGACAGCGGCGCTGCCCCGCCCGCATCGAGGTCGGGGAGCAGCGCTCGATCTCCGATGCGATCCAGGCAGGGGTGGTACAGGATCGTCAGCATCCGCCTTGCGGCGCTGCCTCGCGCGCCGCCGGTGGTGTGCCGGCCAATGAGCGTCGACCTTTCGAGCAGTGCTCGGCTTCCAGGCTCCATTGGCACGGCATGTTGAGCATGGCGCGCAGCGGCCGCAAGAACCAGGGAACCACGCGATAACGATTCGGGGACACCCTGCCGCGACCGGCGTTCCGCCCTCCTCGAACGGCACTCCACCGACGTCGCTGGCACACGCCCTGCAAGGATGGAGCGACGGAGTGACGGCGTGGCGGAGCGACGGTCCGGCCGGGTGCACCAGCGCGGCTGAACCTGGCGTCGCGAACCCGCGCCCATGGCGCCTGCGCGGCTCGCGGCGCGGGCGCTCGTCTGCGCCGAGAGCATGAGGAGGAAGAGTTCATGAGCATCATGGGGCTGCTCCAACCTGGGGCTGTTCAGGTCGTCAACCCGAAGAGCAGGAAGGTGATTGGTTACGCGTTCAGCGTGGAGACGCAGCGTGGCCAGCTGCAGCGCTGGCTCCTGTTCGAGCACCCGCACAATACGCTCGACATCGAGCCGCCGCCTGAGCACATGGCCCAATGGTCGCTCTCGGATTGGCAGGCGAACGTGGCCGAGCTGTGGCGGCCCGGGTCGTTCTATGTGTGGGCCCAGGCCGACGTTTACCGCTACGACGACGCATCCAGGCAGAAGGCATGGACGAAGATCCCGCCGGCCTCGCGGTTGCCTGCGCCCACGTATCCCGACGTGGGAATTTGCGACTTCCAGCTGGATCCCACGGGAGGGAGGCTTTTCCAGGTGCTGCAGCAGAGAGCCGTCGGGCTCGTATTGGCGCGGAACGAGCCGTTCGAAGCGGCGGGAGTGAAGTTGAACGCAGCGATGGCGCTCGAAGCACGAGGCCTCGCCTATGTGGTGAATGGACTGCTCGATCCGGCGAGCACAGAGTACTGGATGTTGCCCGCGGCGTACGAGCCGGCCGGCAAGAGCGCGGCGGTCGCGGTCAAGACAGGACCGCAGGAAGCGAAGTCGCTCCAGGAGTTCATCGATGTGGCAAACCGGGGATGGGGCCCTGGTAGCACCTTCGTGATCACGGGGTGCATCAACTACCGCGGAGAGCGGGCCCCGGCCGCGCGATAGCGCCGCTTGCCGAGGTTCGGCGGCCTGCGCGCGTGCCGCGGTCGACCCGTTTGCGGAAGACGCCGCCCGGGTGCTGGCGCTAGATTGGGCGCATGGCGCCGAGGGATGACACGCTCCTCCCGACGACCGAGCGCGATCACGACCCCAACGCAGCCGGCGCAGCGCGCGAGCTCCTGCCAGGAGCAGGCGGCACGCGCGCCAGCGCCGCGGCGGCAACGTCGTCGCTGGCAGCGCCTCCCGGCGAGGCGAGCCAGATGGGCGCCGTGATCGCGGGCCGCTACCGCCTGGTCGAGCGCCTGGGCGCCGGCGCGCACGGCGAGGTCTGGGCGGCCGACGATCTCGTTCTCGGCGGGCAGGTGGCGTTCAAGTGGATGCGCCATGCTGGGGGCCAGCTTCTCTCCCGGATCCATCGGGAGATCACGACGCTCCGGATGCTCCGCGTGCCCGGCGTGGTGCGGCTCCTCGACGACGGCATGGAGGGCGGCAGGCCGTTCCTGGTGATGGAGCGTGTCGAGGGCGAGCCGTTTCCGGGGAGCGTCGTGCGCCGGGGCGGGGAACGGCGCCGCTGCAGCTGGGCCGCGCTTGTCGACCCGACGATGGCGCTGCTCGAGGTGCTCGCGCGGGTGCACGCGGCGGGCATCGTTCACCGGGATCTCAAGCCTGACAACATCCTGGTGAGCCGGGAGGGGCGCCCCACGGTGCTCGATTTCGGCGTCTCGCTCTGGCGCGATCCGTCGGATCGGTTGACCGAAGCAGGAGAGATCCTCGGCACGCCGCTCTACCTCGCCCCGGAGCAGATCCTGGGCAACGCGGTGGATCCACGGACGGACCTCTATGCGATCGGGGTGATGCTCCACGATGCGCTCACGGGGCACATCCCTCACGACCGGGAGGATCTCCAGCAGATGCTGCGGGCGCGGCTCCTGGAGCCCGTGCCCCCCGTGCACGAGCTCGTCGCCGACCTGCCCGCGGACGTGGCGAGGATCGTCGATCGGCTGCTCGCGCGGGACAAGGAGCAGCGGTTCCGAACGGCGACCGAGGTGCTGGCGGCCCTCCGAGGGCAACCGGCCGTAGCGCGGGCCGGACCGACGTTGCCGCTCCTCGGAGATGGATGCGCGCTCGGCGAGGTGCTCGCGGCCGCGCGGGCGGGGCGCTCGGTGGATGTGGTGGGCTCGCCGGGCTCCGGGCGCTCGCGCTGCCTGGGCGACGCGGCCGAGGCGCTCGCGCGCGAGGGGCGGGAGGTGGCGTGGACGCGCGCTGCCCGCACGCCGCTGGCCAGCGTGCAAGCGGTGGTCGGGGTGCCGCAGCAAGGTGCGGGGCTCGGGCTCGCTGACATGACGGCCTGGGTCGAGGCGGAGCTGCGGTCCGTCCTCGCGCGGGGCGTGGTCGTGGTCGCGGACGACGCAGAGGGGCTCGATCCGTGGTCGGCTGCGGTGCTGGATCGGGTCCGTTTCGGACAAGGCACGATCGTGCGGGCGCTCCTGGCTGCGCCCTCCGATGCGCGGGAGGGGGTGGCGGACGTCGCGTGGCTGCTCCCGCTCGACGAAGCGGCGCTGCGCCCGCTGTTCGCGGGGCCCGACCGGCTGCTGCACCTGCGCGAGGACGCGGCGCGCGCGCTCTGGGAGCGGACCGAAGGGCTGCCCTTGTGGATCGAAGCCGAGGTGACGTTGTGGGTGCGCCTCGGGCTGGCCCGCTGGGACAGCGCACAGCTACGGATCGACCGCGACGGGCTGGTGCGATTGAGCGCCGGCATGCTCGGCGCGATGCGCGCGCGGTCCTTCCCGGTGGAGAGAGAGCGCGAGTCGCACCAGGAGGAGCTCCTGCGATGGTTGGCGGTCGGTGGACATCACCTGGAGCTGCCGCAGCTCGCGCAGGTGATGGAGCAGCCGCTGTGGAAGATCGAGGCGGAATGTGAGGCGCTCGAGGCGAACGGCGCGGCGCGGCGGCTGCCAGGTGGACGCATGGTGCCGCGCGGACAGGTGGACATCCCGTGGCCGTCGAGCCGCCGCCTGGCGGCGCACCGGGCTATCGCTCGGACGCTGCGTCCGGGCCAGGAGGGGCGCCTGTTCCACTGGCTCGCCGCCGAGGACGTGCATGAGGCGTGGGCCGAGGCGATCGAGGTCGCGCAGCGGCGCGGGCGCGAGGGGGATCTGGCCGCTGCGGTGACGGCGCTCGCGGAGGGGCTGCGCGTC
This sequence comes from Sorangium sp. So ce295, assembly GCF_051527405.1. NCBI lineage: Bacteria > Pseudomonadati > Myxococcota > Polyangiales > Polyangiaceae > Sorangium > Sorangium sp. So ce295. Next base: position 3,967,786 of record NZ_CP150324.1, read on the forward strand.
GTGCGGCAGCAAGACCACGTGGAGGCCGGATACGAGGACACGCTCCTCGCGGAGTGGGTGAAGGTGGCGTTTGCGGAGGGCACGCCTTACGCGCTGGATCGTGTGCTGTACGAGCTGTCGCGCGCGGTGCGCCGCACGCCGAAGGTGCAGCACCTGGAGGCCCTGGTGCGCGCCGGGCTCGCGGCGCCGGGCGCGAACGGGATGCGCGCCCTGGAGCTGACGGACGGGATTCCGCCGTTCGCTGATGCCGAGCTGGAGCGGCGGCGCCAGCGGGTGCGCGTTGTGGTCGCTGCAGCGAAGTCGTCGCCGTCGCTGCTGGGAGAGGTCCTTGCGTCGGTGAGGGAGTGGGCGGAGCGATCCGGAGAGCCGATGGCGCAGCTCTGCTTCATCGAGGGGCAGGCGCTGCTGCGTTATAGCCAGGGACGGTTCGAGGAAGCGGCGGCGCTGCACGCGGTCGCGGCGGAGGAGGAGCCGCGGCTGACCGCGCGGATCGCGGCGACCGTGAACGGCGCCTCGGCGCTCTTGGAAGCGTTCCGTCACCAGGAGGCGGCCGAGCGCGCGGCCGTCGGACGAGAGCTCGCCGCGCGGGCCCGGCACGCGTACTGGGAAGGGCGCGCAGAGTGGCTGCTCCGCGCCGCGCGCTACCGCATGGGGGAGGCGAACGAGCCGGATCTGGAGCTGGTCGAGGCGGTGCAGCGGGTGGGCGTGCAGGAGCTGGAGGCGCTGGTGCGGCTGAACGAGGCGGCCGTGGCCTACCGGGCCGGGGCGCTGGAGCTCGCAGCGGCGCTCGCAAACAGGGCGGCGTGGTTGTGGCGGCAGATGGCGCGGCCCTGGGGGGCGCTGCTGGCGCGGTCTGTGGCGCTGGCGTGCGGAGCGGGCGCGCAGGGGGGAGAGGTGCGGTCGCTCGCTGCGCTGGCGGTGCAATGCCGCATTCCCGGGATCGGGGTGCAGGCGCTCGGGCTGCTCGGGCGGGCGTTCCCGGAGGCGAGGGACTCCTGGAGGGACGCGGTGCAGGAGCTCGTGCACGGGATACCGCGGGAGCACTGGGGTCGACGGATCGAGGTGCTGTCGGTGGAGGAAGCGCTCGAAGGGGCGCTGGGGGGCGGCGAGCCGACTTCAACGACGGCGGTGGCCGAGAGTTCGCCTCAGGCGTCGAGTTGACGCGTCCGGACCAGTTGACGCGTCGGGACCAGTTGACGCGTCGGGACCAGTTGACGCGTCCGGGACCAGTTGACGCGTCCGGACCAGTTGACGCGTCCGGACCAGTTGACGCGTCCGGGGCGCTCCGGAGCGCGCCGTCGGGCGCGGATGAGCTGCTGACGCGCTGAGCCTCGACGCCACGCCGCTCGAGCTCGGACTTGGGGAGCTCCGCAATGGGTGCAGCTCGCACGCCCCTGCGTTCCTGGAAGGCCCGTTCGGTTCCCACGGGGGCACGAGACGGAACCTGGGCTTCTGGTGCTTGGCATAGTGTCTGCTTGAGCTCGGGATAAGGGGGCTCATCCGTGACGCGCAGCCCGCGGCGGGAAACCGCCAACGGGATGCACACCGCGCGAGATAAAGCTGCACCGAACAATATCGATTGCTTGGAGCGCGAGTGTGCCGTCATGACCTCGCGTTGTCGTTGCGAATCCGCATGCTCATTGTCTTTCTCCCGATTGGCACAGTAGGCGAGGCGCCTCGACCATGCTGCACGTCAGCATTTGAGTATGCCTATGTGGATCGAGATCGAGGTGGACTCCGGTGGGCAGGGCGTGCGCGTGGGCGCGCGCGGGAGCCGCGGAGAGCGCCCCCCGGCGCACACGCTCTCTTCCGAGCTGGGCATCGAAGCGCTGCAAAGCTTCGCCAGCAAGGTCGGGAGGGCGGTCCGGGGCGGCAGGGCGCTCGATCCCGCCGTCGTGAAGGAGGCCCAGGCGCTCTACGGCGAGCTGCTCAAGGACGATCTCCGGGACGTGCTGGTGAGGCTTCGGGAGGCATCGAAAGACAGCCCGCTCCTCGTGCGATTGTTCCTGCGCGACCGCGTGCTCCTCGGGATCCCCTGGGAGGCGCTTTGCCGTCCTGGTACGACGGAGGGGTTCCTTGGGACGGACGCGAAGGTCCTCCTGGCGCGCGGGGTGACCTCGCCGGACCCCTGGGAGCCGCGCGACGTCCTGGGCGCCGTCCGCGTGCTGGCGATCGCGCCGGGGAGCGACGAGCGGAGCCTCGTGGTGCTGAAAGAGGCCCTCTCGCCATCGATCGAGGCGGGTGAGGTGGAGTGGCTGGACCCGATCGCCGGCCCGGACATCAGCGCTCAAATCCTCTTCGACAGGCTGCGGCGGGGTAAGACCCCTCACGTGCTGCACTGGCTCGGTCACGGCGGGGTGGATCTTTCGGGGAAGCCCGTCCTGCGCGTGGCCGACGACGAGGACGGCGAGGAGGCGTGGATCACGGCAGAGGCGCTGGGGCGCGAGCTCTCCGCGAGCTTCTGTGAGGAGCTGCGCCTCGTGATCCTCGAAGCCTGCGAGGGCGCGAAGGCAGGCGCGTTCGGCAGCGCCGCCGAGATCCTGTCGAGCGCCGGCGCGGACGCGGTGGTGGCCCACCTCTGGCCGGTGAAGGCGGACGTGGCGCGCCTCTGCTCGTCCGAGATCTACCGGTCCCTCACGAGCGCGGAGCGAGGCCTCGGCGACATCGGCGCGAGCGTGGCGGCGGCGCGCAGGACGCTGCTCGTGCAGAGCGCCGAGGCGTTCTCTCCCATCCTCTTCTTGCGAGGCACAGGCTCGGCCATCTTCGACTTCGCCGAACGGCGCGTCTCCCAGCAGCGAGCGCGGCGGAGCTCAAGGGGCCTCTCGCCGGCGCTGCAAAGCCTGCTCGAGAGGCCGTTCACGATGGTGCTCGGCGACTTCGAGGAGGACCGCGCCGCGCTGAAGGCCGAGCTCCTTTCGTTCATGGAGGCGGGCGGCGACACCGCGACCGCGGCCCTCTCGCTGAGCGCGCTCACACAGCGGTGCGCGCTCAGGTTCGGACAGGAGAGCTTGCACGTGCTCTTCCAGCAAGCGCTCATGGCCTCTCTCGAGGAGCCGGTCCCACCGCTCGCCCGGGCGCTCGCGCGCCTCGTCGCGCCTGGCGTCCACATCACGCTCCTCTGGCGGCCGCACATGGAGCGCGCCATTGCCGAGGCGCACCCGCAGCGGAACGTATTCGCCATCCAGCCGTCGCAGCTGGGCGCGAGCGGCAAGCCGCTCGTGGTGAAGCGCGCCGCCGGGGCCACCGCGTGGAAGATCGAGCCCGTCCTTCCGAGGCGGTTCGACCTGGACAGCGACGTCGTGATCCTCCGTCTTTATGGGGGATATTCGGCCGGGGCCCGCCCCATCTTCTCCCACCCCGTGCTCACCGAGGACGATCATATCCATGGCTTCCTGGGGGCCCTCGGGCTCGATCCTCCGGTGTGGATGGAGGAGCTGCTCTCGCGGCCTCGCGTTCAATCAGGCCTCTTCGTCGGGCTCTCGGCGCTCGACTTTCGACATCGCATGCTGCTGCGCTGGCTCTACGATCAGCGGCAGGCGCCGAGCGACAGCCTGGCCATCTTGACGCCGGACGCCGACGCCAGCGAGCCCGAGATCTGGGAGGCCGGCTGCGGGCTGCCGGGCGGCGGGCGCATCGCTTCCGTCGTCGAGGACCCGGAGCTCGTAACGCAGCTCGAGGCGTTCACCCTTGCCGAGGTGCCATGAGCGCGAGCACGCCGCCGGAAGGCGAGGAGGCGGACGGAGGGCGCAGCAGCCTATCCCCTCCTTCCGGCGGCCGGATCTCGGCCGAGGAGGTGGCGGAGCCCGCGAACGTCGTCGCCCCGCCGAACCCATTTCCCGGCCCGCAGCCGTACCGCGCGGCCGATCGGGATCGGTTCCACGGCCGCGGAGAGCTCTCGTACCGCCTCGAGGCGAGCGTCCTCGCCAACCGCTGCGTGACCGTCTACGGGCCCTCCGGAGCGGGCAAGTCGTCGCTCATGCAGGCGTCGGTGATCCCTGCGCTCGTCGACACGCAGCGGCTCCGGGTCGTGCGGGTCGACGCCTGGCCCGAGGACAAGGAGCCCACGCAGTGGCTCGCGGCCGCTATCTACTCCGCGCTTTCGTTCGGCGCGCGGCCGGTCGAGCTGTCGGCCGAAGAGGCCTTGCTGGCGGCGGCGCAGCGCGCCGCGCGCAAGTCGCCCCGGATCACGCTCCTGTACCTCGATCAGGTCGAGCAGCTCCTTTACCCGAGCCGGAGCACGACCGAGGTAGAGGCGTTCTTCGCTGCATTGAATCGCCTCGTGGACACGCCGCTCCGCGGTCTGCGCGTGGTGATCTTGCTCCGCGAGGATTACCTGGGTCGCTTCCGCGATCGGCTGCGCGAGCACCGCCGGCTGTTGAGCCACGGCTTCCGGGTCGGCCCGCTCACCGTGGCCGAGCTCTCCGAGGCGGTTTGCAAGGCCGCGGCCGGCGGACAGCCGCCGCAGACCTGGGAGCTCGCGCCGGTGCGTGCGCTCATGCTCCAGGTGCGCATGCCCGGCCAGGCCGAGTCGGACGAAGCCGAGGCGCAGGCTGCATATGCGCAGATCGTTTGCCGGGCGCTGTTCCAGCAGCGGTCGCAGGGCGGAGGCGCGGCGGAGCAGGAGGCCGTCGAGGCCGAGCCGGTCCTGCGCCGTTACCTGGAAGCGACGCTCGACGAACTCGGCGCGCTCAACGCGGCGGCGCGGCGCCTCCTGGAAGATCACCTCATCACGGCGGACGGTAGCCGCACACTGCGCACCGAGAAGGAGCTCCTCCGGCTCTTGCCAGCCGAGGAACTCGGGCCGATCCTCAAGGCGCTCGAGGGCGCCGCGATCCTCCACGCCGAGGAGCACCAGGGCAGCCGCTATTTCGAGATAGGCCACGACTGGCTGGCGCGCAGGGTCTCCGAGGCGCGGCAGCAGCGCGAGCTCGAGGAGGATCAGCGCCGCCGCGAGGAAGCGCTGCGCCGCCGCGAGGAAGAGCAGGAGAGGGAGCTCGCGCGAGAGCGCAGCGAGGCGGCCGAGCGGCTCGCGAGGGCGCGGCAGCAGCGGCGTTTCTTCGCGATCCTGGCCCTCGCGGCGGTCGTGGTGGCGGCGGGCGCCATGGCGCTGGGCCTCTATGCCTTCCGCCAGCGGGAGGCCGCCCAGACCGCGGCGAAGGAGGCCCGGGCGGCGGAGGAGATCGCCAAGGACAAGGAGATCGAGGCCTCCGACGCACGCCTGCTCGCGGGCTTTCGCGAGCTCAAGAACAGCGGCCAGATCGCGTGGGGCATCAAGCTGCTGCCAGAGATGCAGCGGCCCGAGGCCGCACGCGGCTGGCTCGCGCTGGCGAGCGACGCGCTCGGCCAGAATGCGCTCTTCGTCACGCTCCGTGGCCACGAGCAGCCGCTCCGCGCGGCCGTGTGGAGCCATGACGGCCAGCGGGTCCTGTCCGCGTCCGACGACAGGACGGCGAGGCTCTGGCGTGCGGACGGGACGGGCGATCCCGTCGTGCTCGCCGGGCACGAGGGGCAGATCAAGGCGGTTGCCTTCAGCCCGGACGACAAGCGCGCGCTCACCGCCTCGGCGGACGGGACAGCGCGCCTGTGGGGCGAAAACGGCGACCAGATCGCCGTGCTCGACGCGGGGGACGAGCCAGTTCGCCTCGCCGCGTGGAGCCCCGACGGAGCCCGCGTCGTGACCACCTCGGCCGACAACATTGCCCGCGTCTATACCGTTGCCGGCGGTGCGGGCAGGGTCGAGCTGAGAGGCCACACGGGGGCGCTGACCGTCGCTGCTTTCTTCGATGATGGAGCGCGTGTGCTCACCGCGTCGGCGGACGGAACAGCGCGTGTCTGGCCGGTCGGCGGCACCGGGCAGCCGGTGATCTTGAAAGGGCCGGATGCCAAGATCCTCTTTGCCGCGCCGAGCCCCGATGGCACGCGCGTCCTGACCGCGTGGAGCGACGGCAACGCGCAGATTTTCAGCGCCTCGGGGAAGGGGAAACCGGTTGTCCTCGAGGGCCACCAGGGCGGCGTCCTCTTCGCTGCGTGGAGCGCCGATGGCGCGCGCGTCGCCACCGCGTCGGCCGACAAGACAGCCCGGGTCTGGAGCGCCGACGGCACCGGACAGCCGGTCGTCCTCGCGGGGCACAGCCGCGCCGTCACCTTCGTGGCGTTCCGGCCGGACGGCAGGTACGTCGCCACGGCCTCGCTCGATCAGAGCGCGCGTCTCTGGCCGTCGGAGGGAGGCAAGGATGTCGTTTTGGCCGCGCACGACGCCCCGGTGTTGACGGCGGCGTGGAGCCCGGATGGAACGCGCGTGCTCACGGCCGCGGCGCCGCAGTCCGGGGCGCCTTCGCGAGACAGCACGGTCCGGATCTGGCGCCCCGCGCTGCTCGAGTCGTTGCCGCGCGAGCGTCGCGAGGTCTACCACGCCGCGTCCATCGGCCTCGGCGCCGAGCTCGTCGCCTCTGCTTACGACGACCGCGCGGTGCGTGTCTGGCGCGCGGACGGCGCCGGCGTGAGCGTCGTGCTCGCGCAGCAGAGCGCATGGATCGCGGGCGCGGCCTTGAGCCCCGACGGCGCGCGCGTCGCCGCGGCGTGCTTCGACGGGACGACCCGCGTCGTCCGCGTGGACGGTACGGGAGATGCCGTGTCGATCCAGGGCCACGCGGCCGCCGTGCGCGCCGCCGCGTGGAGCCCGGATGGAACGCGCCTTGTCACCGTATCGGACGACCGGACCGCGCGTGTCGTCTCGGTGGACGGCACGGGGGATGCTCGGGTGCTGTCCGGGCACACCGACGGTCTCACAGCGGCTGCGTGGAGCCCTGATGGACAACGCATCGTCACCACATCCATGGACCACACGGCGCGCGTCTGGCTGGCCTCGGGAGCGCAGGACCCCATGGTGCTCAAAGGGCACGGAGGCGCCGTGTACAGCGCGTCGTGGAGCCCTGACGGGGCGCACCTCGTCACCGGATCCGAGGATGGCACCGTCCAGGTCTGGGACGCGACGAGCGGCGCGGTCGTTGCGTCCTTCGATCGCGGCGTCGCCGTCCTGGAGTCCGTCTGGAGCCCCGACGGTGGCTGGATCGCCTTCTCGCTGCGGCACGGTGGGGTCCTCCTGTGGAGCCGCGACGGGTGGGACCGCCCCGGAACGAGCGAGCCTGTCCTGCTCGACACGCAGGCGGCCATCATCTCCATGGCCTTCATCGACGGCGGGAAGCGGCTCTTCACCGTCGCGGCCAGCAACACCACCCGCACCTTCACCATCGACGCCGCGGAGCTCCGGCGGGGCCTCCTCTCGAGCAACGCGGATTGCCTTCCCGCGAGCTTGCGGGTGCTCCATCTCGGCGAGCCGCCGGACAGGGCGTCGGAGCGCCACGCGGCGTGCGAGCGGGAGCATTCGAGGACGCCGTTCTTCGGGGAGGGGCAGGGACCATGAGCACGCTGACCAGGGGGCGAGCTCATTGCGGACGGTCGTTCGTCGCGAAAGCGTTCGTGACGGCGGCGTCGATGTGCCTAGTCGCCTGTGGATTGCAGCCGTCGGGTACTGGCGGCGGCGGTGAACCGTCGGCCTCGAGCGCGCCGAAGGGCGCTGCGCCCAGGGCAGCGGCTCGCCCCGGCATGGCCGTGCTCGGGCCGGACGAGCGACGGGTGCCCCTCCTCGTGGTGCCGGGCGACGCCCTGGTGGAGGTCGACGGCCAGCCGGCGTATCGCCGGGACGGGGCGATCGACCTTACCGGCAAGGTCGGCGAGGTGCGCCGCGTGCGCGTGTGGAAGGGGGCGAAGGCGGCGCTGGAGAAGGATGTGACGATCCACGAGAGCCAGCCCTCCCCGCCGCTCGTGGACTTCAACGAGGTTCCGCCGGCGAAACCGGTGGCGAAGCCGAAGAGACCGGCGCGCTTCGGCGGCTTCGACGACGAATGATGTCACGGGTGTCATGACGGCAGGATAACCGGGAGGAGGGCGGAGCTCGTGCGTCCAATTCATTCGAGAACACTGGTTGGCTGGGTCCTTGCGGTGGGGCTGATCGACTTCGGTGCGCGGGCGGCGCCGCCTGCGCCGCCGAGCAATGGTCTGCAGGCGGAGGTCTACGTCGATGACGTCGAGGCTCGGGCCCAATTCCAGATGGGCGTCGCCCACTTCGACAAGCAGGAGTATCGCGAGGCGCTGGAGGCGTTTCGCAGGTCGCTCTGGCTCAAGAAGAACCGGAACACCATGGGCTATATCGCCTCGTGCCTCAAGCAGCTCGGCCAGTACGACGACGCGCTGGACCAGTACGAGGAGATGCGCCGCGAGTTCCCCCGGCTGCCTGCCAAGATCGAGGCGACAGTAGCAGCCGAGATGGCGGAGCTATCGGGCCTGTTGGGGACGCTGGCGGTGACGGGAGACGCGCCAGCCGGAGCGTTGCTGTTCGTCGACGATCGGCTGCGCGGTAAGCTCCCCCTCGAAAAATCGTTGCGGGTGAGCGCGGGGAGCCGGGCCGTCCGCGTCGAGAAAGAGGGGTTCGCGCCGCTCAGGACCACGGTGGAGGTCAGGGCCGGAGAGGAGAGGGTGGCGGAGCTCGTGGCACCGTCGAGGAGGGGGCTGCTGGTGATAAACGAGAAGCACAACTGGGTGCTTCGCGTGGAGCTGGACGGCAAGGATGTCGGGGTGACGCCCTGGCAAGGCCTGGTGGACGTCGGCCAGCACAAGGTGCGGTTGCACGGGTTCATGGGGGCGGAGGCGCTCGCCGCGTGCGAGGCGCCCGGCGCGGCGGCGGAGGAAGGGGCGAAGGTGGCCTCGGGCGTCGAGGTGGCGTCGGTGAGGTTGTACGAGGAGACCCGGGTGGTGCTGGGCGCGGAGGAGCAAGATGCGTCGCTGCGGGTCGAGTCGACGCCGGAGGGGGCGACCGTGAGCATCGATGCGCGGGTGGTCGGCAAAGCGCCGTGGGAAGGGCGGCTGCCGCTGGGGGAGCATGTGATCGAGGTGAGCGCGGACGGGTTCGTCTCGGCGACGCGAACGGTGCAGCTCGAGCGGCGCAAGCAGCGCGAGCTGTCCATGTCGCTGGCGGACCGTCTGGCCGGGGAGCGCGCCGCGAGGAACAGGAAGATCGGGGTGGGGTTGGCCTACGGCGTGGGGGCGGCGGGGCTCGGGGTGTTTGCCGTGGCCGGGGGTCTGGCGCTCGGCAAGGTCAATGGGCTCGATGCTCGTTGTCCGGACAAGCAATGCCCTTCCACGGAAGCAGAGAACCAGCGCGCCGCGGCGGCCCTGGGAACGGCGGCCACTGTCGGCCTGGTGGTGGCGGGGCTAGGGGCCGCGGCGGGAACGACCGTGTTGCTGCTCACGAGGCCAGAAAGCGATGAAAAGGGCGCCGGCGTGACCGTGAGCGCGGGTGTGGGGCTCGGGGGCTTCGAGCTGAAAGGAAGGTTCTGATGGGCCAGCCGAGAAGGGGCGGGAGCCCGGGCGGCGCCTGGATCGTGGGGGCGGCCCTCGTCAGCCTCGTCCTGTGGGCCTGCAACGATGTGCTGGGGGTCGGCGATTTCAAGTCGGCCGTGTGTCATGAAGGAGCCAGGCAGTGCGACGGCGATTGGCCCCAGATCTGCGCCATGGGACGATGGCAGAACGTGTCAGAGGACCCGTGCGTTGGTCAGGCCTGCGTTGCCGGTGCATGTACGGGTCGTTGCCCTCGAGGGGGTAAGCGGTGCCTGGGACCCACGCCCCAGGAGTGCGACGAGAACGGGGAGTGGCGAAGCACGCGTGAGTCGTGCGATTCGAATCTCGGGTATCATTGCTCAGGCGGCGACTGCGTGCAGACCTGTTCGCCGGGGGACCTGCAGTGCTCAGGAAATATCCCCCAGTACTGCGACGCGAACGGGAGCTGGCAGAGTAGCGGTCATGCCTGCGACCCGTGTGTCGGTTGCGATCCAAACACTGCTGCATGCAGGGCCAGCGACCCGGTGGTCTGTGGGGTGGGAGAGAGCTGCGGCAATGGGTCGTGCATCTGTGAAAAGCCGGGGTTTGCTGGCGTGCTGCTCTTTCCTACGGGTCCCTCTCCCGCTTCGGTAGTAACCGCAGATTTGAACGGCGACGGCGAGCCTGACCTCGTCGTCGCGAATCGGGCGCTCGGCGATGCCGGCAGCGGCAGCGTGAGTGTGCTGCGCAACGACGGCGACGGCACCTTCGCCCCCAAGGTAGACTACCCGACGGGTGATATGCCCGAGTCCGTGGCGGTCGCAGACTTGAACGGCGACGGCAAGCCCGACCTAGCCGTTGCGAACACGGAGAGCGACAGCTTGAGCGTGTTGCGGAACAACGGCGACGGCACGTTCGCCCCCAAGGTAGACTACCCGACGGGCGATAACCCCGTCTCGGTGGCTGCCGCGGATTTGAACGGCGATGGCAGGCCCGACCTTGCCGTAGCGAACTACAACAGCGACAGCGTGAGCGTGCTGTTTAACAAGGGCGACGGCACGTTCGCCCCCAAGGTCGACTACCCAATGGACCGTTTGGTCAACTCGGTAGCGGCCGCGGACCTGAACGGCGACGGCAAGCCCGACCTCGCTGTCGCGAACGTGTCCAGCGACAGCGTGAGCGTACTGCTCAACAATGGCGACGGCACCTTCGCCGACATAGTCGACTATCCAACGGGCGATAACCCCGTCTCGGTAGCGGTCGCAGACCTGAACGGCGACGGCAAGCCCGACCTCGCCGTCGCGCACCTGGCGCTCGATGATCCCGGCGGCGTGAGTGTGCTGCTTAACAATGGCGACGGCACCTTTGTCGACAAAGTCGACTACCCGGTGGACAAGGCCAGTGGGGGCCACAACTCGGTAGCGGCCGCGGACCTGAACGGCGACGGCAAACCCGACCTCGCGCTCGCGAACACCAACAGCGACAGCGTGAGCGTGCTGTTTAACAATGGCGACGGCACCTTCGCTGACATAGTCGACTATCTAACGGGCGCTTGGCCCAACTCGGTAGCGGCCGCGGACCTGAACGGCGACGGCAAGCCCGACCTCGCGCTCGCGAACACCAACAGCGACAGAGTGCAGGTGCTGCGCAATAACGGCGACGGCACGTTCGCCCCCAAGTTCGACTACCCGACGGGCGACAGCCCCAGCTCGGTAGCAGCCGCGGATTTGAACGGCGACGGCAAGCCCGACATCGCGGTTACGAACATGGAGAGCGACAGTGTGAGCGTGCTGCGGAACAACGGCGACGGAACCTTCGCCCCCAAGGTCGACTACCCAATGGACAACGCTAGCGATGGCCCCGTCTCGGTGGCGGTCGCGGACCTGAACGGCGACGGCAAACCCGACCTCGCCGTTGTGAACATCGACAGGGTGAGCGTGCTGCGGAACAACGGCGACGGAACCTTCGCCCCTAAGGTCGACTACCCGACGGGCGATAACCCCGTCTCGGTAGCGGCCGCGGACCTGAACGGCGACGGTAAGCCCGACCTTGCCATCGCGAACAGGGCGCGCGGGAACCCCGGTAGTGGCAGCGTGAGCGTGCTGCGGAACAACGGCGACGGAACCTTCGCCCCTAAGGTCGACTACCCGACGGGCGATAACCCCGTCTCGGTAGCGGCCGCGGACCTGAACGGCGACGGTAAGCCCGATGTCGCCGTCGCGAACATGGCGCTCGAGAATCCCGGCAGCGTGAGCGTGCTGCGGAACAACGGCGACGGCACCTTCGCCCCCAAGGTCGACTACCCGACGGGCTATAACCCCGTCTCGGTAGCGGCCGCGGACCTGAACGGCGACGGTAAGCTCGACCTCGCCGTCGCGAACCTGGGGCTCGTGAATCCCGGCAGCGTGAGCGTTCTGCGGAACAACGGCGACGGGACGTTCGCCCCCAGAATCGACTACTCAACGGGCGACTCCTTCGCGTCGGTAGCGGCCGCGGACCTGAACGGCGACGGTAAGCCCGACCTCGCCGTCGCGGTAGCGGCGAGCGGCAGCGTGGGTGTGCTGCTCAACTACGGCAACGGCACCTTCTCCCACCATGTCGACTATCCCACGGGCGCTTTTCCCTTCTCGGTGGCGGCCGCGGACCTGAACGGCGACGGCAAGCTTGACCTCGCCGTCGCGAACCGGTGGAGCAACAGCGTGAGTGCGCTACCCAACGCATGCGTCCCGTAGCGCCGCCACGCCTTGCGAGTCGCTCACCTCACGAGATGCGAGGGCTCGCAGCGCTTACGATGTAGTGCGAGGCGAGTCGCCACGCGATGCCGCGGAGCCATTTCCTGAGCGCGTCGCGCGGCTTGTCCCGCGGGTCGGGACGGTGGAGCCCACGACGGATGGCGTTCCACGCGTTGAGCAACACCTCAGCCTCCACGTCGCGGCGGTCCCGCTTCGGGATGCCGGCGAGCGTCGCCAGGACGATGCCGCGCTCGGCGAGGATCGCCTCCATCGTCGGCTTCTTCTTCGGGTAGCGCGCGGTCGGCTGGCTCGTCGCCCCTTCCGCGGGCGCCTCACCCGCTCCTCCCGCACGCGGAGCAGCGATGGACCGGAGCAAGATCACCGAGCAGCTGGTCGACGGTGACGCCCGCCGCCTTCGCAGCGCGGAGCGCGGTCGCTGGCGAGCCGTTGGCCCGTCCGTTCGCGATGCTCTCGACCGCGATGATGGACATGTCCATCACCTCGGCCAAGCAGGACCACGACCCATATGCCGACCGAAGGCTGCGCAAGGCAGCTCTCAATCGCTTTCGCTGGGTGGGTGTAAGTGAGAGACGGGGGGCGAACCGGCGACGGCGCGCAGGCGACGCCCCCGGGCATGTCGGACATGGGCGGGCGCCTGGTCGAGCAGGCACCGGGCCATGTCCATCTTGCCCGGCGCCCTGCTTCGCATGCCCCCCGGCATGTCGCTACGAGTGATGCCGGCTACAGATCGGGCTCGGTGCTCACCGCTCCAGCGCCCCGCGCCGTGTACCCCGCGCTCGGGTTGAGGGCATGCCGTGTGACGATGTTGAACAAGCTTATCGAACAGTCCACTGGAGCGATAGACGGGTTGAAATTGAATGAAACGCGCGGAATTTCGAGCCGCCAAGACCCCAAGAGCGCCAAGAAGAGAATCTTGTCTTGGCCTCCTTGGTCGTGGCGTCTATTTCTCGCTCGATCAACGTGAACGCTATTCTGGGGCTGGGGCGCCGAGGCCATCGACCTCGCAGGGCACCAGCCCGGTCGATGGCCGAGCCCGCCTGGGGGTGACGCAAGGCCGGGGGGACGACGACAACGGCAAATGAGGACCGCTTCCCGGGCGCGCCTCCCCTTGTCATGGCGCCGGGGGGCACCGTCGTGTTACGATGCCAGGGAATGAGCGCCTGCCTGCACCCCGTCGCGTCGCGTTCGTGGCCTTGCCGCGGCGCGCGTAGCGCGCTCATTCCCCTGCGATCCCGGCTCCTCTGCCGGAGGTCGCCCGTACGCTCGTAGGGGAGCGGCCTTCCGGCGTTTTTCGCTGGCCGCTCCCGGAAGGAAGCGGGCCTGGCGTCGAGGGCGCCTGAGCGGGCGACCTGGGCGAGCACTCACGCCGTCCAGCTCGCCGGCGCGGACCTTCGGCCAGGCCCGGATCGCACTGACGCACCGACGACACAAGGAGATCCCAGCTCATGGCACCTCACACGAACCCCATTGTCCTCACCAAATTTGACCGCGATCGCCTCGCGCGGCTGCTCGAGGCGCTGCGCGCGCGGCCCGGGGGAGACTCCCCGAACCTGGAGGCGCTCGAGATCGAGATCGAGCGCGCCGACGTCGTGAAGCCAGGGGACATCCCGCCGAACGTGGCCACCATGAACTCCAGGGTCGAGCTCGTCGATCTCGACACGGAGGAGCGGCTCTGCGTGACCGTGGTGTTTCCCGGGATCGCCGACGTGAAGAGCGGCCGCATCTCGGTGCTCGCGCCGATGGGGCTCGCGCTGCTCGGCTGTCGAGAGGCCGACGAGGTGGAGTGGCCCACGCCGAGCCGCACCCGGCGGCTCCGGATCGAGCGCATCGCCTACCAGCCCGAGGCGTCGGGTCGCTTCGATCTGTGAGCCCTCGGCGTGAACGGCCGGCCTCGCCGGCGCATCGTGCGTCGTGAACGCGAAAGGCCCGACGCTGCTCATCGCAGCGCGGGCCTCCGCCTCCGCCGGGCGCTCGTGGCGTCGCTATCGCGTGCCCACGCCCAGGAGGGCGGTCATCGAGAGCTGCTGAGGACCGTCGCCGAACCGCGCCTGCAGCCTGCCGAGGATCGCCTTGCCGAACGCTTCCCAGCGCTCCTCGCCCAGCTTGTCCCGCAGGAGCACCAGCGGCGCGTTCGTCCGGCAAACCGAGCGCCAGAACTCCTCGGTCGAGGGCGACTCGCGGGAGTGCTCCACCTCGCGCACCGAGACGTCCCGGAACCCGGCAGCTTCCATCTCGGCGCGGAACTCGCCTGGGTCTCCGAGCGGGGCCTTGCCCTCGCCGAAGGGCAGCCCGGGCAGCTCGGCGCCGATCCCCGAGAAGAGCTCGGCCAGGATGGGCGTCCTGTCCATCGGCGCCCAGCTCCCGACGACGGCGCGGCCGCCAGGACGCAACACACGGAGGAGCTCGCGGAAGCCGCGGTCGCGGTCGGGGAAGAACATCAGCCCGAACATCGAGAAGGCCGCATCGAACGCGCCGTCCTCGAAGGGCAGCGCCATGCCGTCGCCGACGCGGGCGTCCACCGCGAGCCCCGCGCGCGCGGCGCGCTCGCGCAGCTGCTCGACCATCGCGGGCGCGAAATCGATCGCGGTCACGCGCGCCTCCCCGGCGGCGAGGAGCGACAGGGTGCCTGGCCCGGCGGCCACGTCGAGCACGCGGGCGCCCGGGCCGACGCCGGCGAGCCGCAGCGCGTCTGCGGCATACTTCTCGAAGTGAGGGACGATATCGGCCGCGTAGTCGTCGGCGACCATGTTCCACGCGACAGGGGTGGCGAGGGGGCTCGGGGGCTGGGTCATCGGCGACGGTGCTACCACGGGCGCGCCGAGCGGATCCAGCCGCGGGCGCCCCGGCGCGGCGTTTCCGCGGTCGGGGTGTTCCTTATCGCGCTGTGCCCTCCTGCGCCCGCTGGCGCGCCAGCACCTGCCCCGCGAGGAGAGCGATGTTGAGCAGCATCAGGTTCTCCGCCAGCTGCACGTGCCGCTGCTCTGGCAGGATGGATATCGACACCGCCGCCGTGAACAGCAGCGCGCTCCCCGCGAGCGCGAGCTGAACACCGCGGCGATGCCGTCTCGACAGCTGGAGCGCGAGCGCCCCGAGCGCGGCCGCCGCGAGGATCGGCTTGAGCACGGTGAGCGGCCGGCGGTAGGGGAGTGTGAAGGAACGCGTCTCGTGCCAGGTCGACACGTCGACGCCGTAGATCTGCTTCACCGCCTGGTGCGCAGCGGACGCCGGGGTCAGCTTGACGTGCCGGTCCAGGATGCCCACCGACAGCGTCGCTTCCCGGAGGTGGTCAAGCAGGATACTCCCAGCGTCGACAGGCCTGTCGAGCGCCGCGCTGAGCGCGACGCGGCTCGCCCAGCGATCGAGCGCCGGCGGCGGGAGGTGGAGCTCGCGGGCGGCGATGGCCAGGGGGGATTCATCGTCCCACATCACGAAGTCGAAGCCGCGCAGGTTGCCGTCGCCGTGCTCCCGGAGGAACGCGACGGAGCGCTCGTCCGGGGCGGCGTGCTCGGGCCGGATGAGGGGAGCGAGCATGCAATAGCGGTTGATTCCGGCCCAGCTCTCCATCGCCCAGGCGCCGCGATGACTCCGGTAATGGCTCATGTAGGCCAGCACGATCAGGCTGGCCGCCACGACGAAGGCGCAGGGGGCGAGCAGGCGGCGGGCGCGTTCGCGGGCGCTGGCGGTCGGGACGCGAAGGGCGCAGGCGAGCGTGAGGGCGGCGAGCAGCCCACAGACCGCGAGACCCACGACCCTGACCGAGGCGCTCGCGCCGGCCGCGAGGCCCGCCGCGCCGAGCAGCCACGGGGAGCCGCGGTGGGCTCCTTCGGCAGCGGCATAACCCGCGAGGGCGACGAGGAACAGGAACAGCGCCTCGGAGAGCACATGGGTCTCGAGCAGGAGGTTCGTGGGCCAGAACAGGCACAGCCCGAGCGCCGCGAGCGGCGCCCAGCCCGGGCGCGGCGCGAGCCGCCGGGCGATCCCGTAGAACAGCAGCGCCGTGATCAGGCCGAGGGTCAGCTGCGTCGCCTGGATGAGCCGGAGATCCGGGGAGATCGCCCGGAGCCCGCGCAGGAACCACGAGTAACCCTGCTGCCGGTCCAGCGCCGGAGCCGCGCCCGGCAGGGAGCAGAAGAGATAGGTCCCGGTGTCGAACCAGACCCTCGGCTCCGGCTGCGCCGCGAACAGGGCGGCCCGCAAGGCGGCGCCCAGCGCGACAAGAGCCGCGGCGGCGCGCCGCTCCGTCGTGAACCAGCCTGTCCAGCGCACCGCTGTCACGCGCGCGCCGTGACCCCCACCGGTCCCTCCGAGCGCGGCGTGATCCGCGGGTCAGGGATCTCGCAGCGCTTCGGGCGGTGGTGGGTGATGACGAGGCGCACGCAGGGGAGAAGGAAACCGAAAAGCTCTCGGGCGTGTCAAGCACCAGCCGCGCGCCCGGTGACGGGTCGACAGCGCATGCTTCATGCCGTCCGGGTTCGTCCCCTCGTATGTCCTGTTGCGAAGCTGGGAGCGCTCACGCCCTCGGGGCGAGGCGACGACAACCGCGCGTTCGCGTGAGGGAGATGCCGTGATGCCGTGATGCGGTGATTACCGCGCCACCGCGCTCTCGCGCCGATTCGCCATGCGCGCCTGCGCCAGCGCCTTCGGCGCGCCTCTCGGGCCGGCGGGGCTCGCCGCCGCCTCCGGCGAGCCCGGATCAGCATCCGAGTCCGCGCCCTGCTCCTCATCCGCCTTGTCGGCGTCGGCCTCGGTCGCATCGTGGCGCGGCAGCACGGTCCTCGCGGTCGACACGAGCAGCACGCTGGTCAGCGCGACGACGCTCGCAGAACCGGCGACGAGCACCGCGATATGCATCATTGTGCGCTGGAGGAGGCTCCCTTCATTCAACTTCCGGAGGATCTTCAACATGGTGCTACCTGCCTCGTTCGCAGCGCCCGCTCGCTGCCAGCGTCTGTGGGACATCTCCTGCCAATGCGAGGGTCGTGCCAGCAGCCATCCGCTGGAACCTGCGCATGGATCGAGGGGCTTCTTGCGCCGCTCTGCCAAAGCTGACACGTCCGCCACCTGTACAATGGCTCATCCTGCCAAAATGACAATCCGTTCTTTGGGCGTCTTGTTGCCGCGTCGCCGCATGAGCCGCGTTGCGCACTCCCCGTGGGGACCGCGCCGACCGCGCGCGCCGGCCACCGTGGCGACGTGAAGACATGCGTGTCTGACGCGCCTGCCGAGCCTTCCATGGTTTCGGGTCGCATCCTGTCCTGTCGATTTGACCAGCCTGCACGAGGACTCCGTCGCTTCGTCCGCCACACCCACCACACGACCCCACGTGCGGGCTCTTCCGGCGGGGCGCGCCGTCGTCCCGTCGTCGCGCCGTCGTCGCCGATCACGGCCCCCTCCTGCGCGCGGCGGGGTAGAGATCGGGCCCATGCTGCTCACCCGCGCCGAAGCCACCGGATTCCGGGAGACCTCCCTGCACGCCGACGTCATGCGGTTCGTCCGCGCGCTCGAAGGCCGCAACGACCCGCGCCTGTACGTGAACACCTTCGGGACCAGCCCGGGCGGGCGGGAGCTGCCGCTGCTCGTGCTGTCCAGGGACGGCGTGCGATCCCCGGACGAGGCCCGTCGCGCCGGGCGCCCCGTGGTGCTGATGCTCGACGGGATCCACCCCGGCGAGGTGGAGGGCAAGGAGGCCAGCCTCGCGCTCGTCCGCGATCTGCTCGACGGCCGCCACCCCGACTGGCTCGACGCGCTCGTGCTCCTCGTCGTTCCGCTGTTCAACGCGGATGGCAACGACGCGCTCGATCCGCGGAACCGCCGCCTCGACCTCAGGAAGCTCACCGGCCAGCCAGGTCCCGTCGTCGGCACCCGCACCCAGAGCCAGGGCATCAACCTGAACCGCGACTACCTCCGCCAGGCCGCGCCCGAGATGCGCCTGCTCCAGCAGCGCGTGTGCATCCCCTGGGCGCCCGATCTCACGATCGACAACCACGCGACCAACGGGTCGGTGCACCGGTTCCACATGACGGTCGACGTGCCGCACACCATCGAGTCCGGCCGCCCCGAGCCGATCGCGATGGTGCGCGACCGCCTGGTCCCCGACGTGATCGCCGCCGTCCGGCGGCGCGGCTTCGAGAGCGGCTGGTACGGCAACTTCGTCGAGGACGAGCGCGTGCTCGACGCGGACGGCGAGGTCGATCCGGCGGCGCCCGTCGGCCTCGGCTGGATGACCTACCCGCACCATCCGCGGTTCGGCTCGAACTACCGCGGGCTCACGGGGCGGCTCGACCTGCTGCTCGAGTGCTATAGCTACCTCCCGTTCGAGGAGCGCGTCCAGACCGCCTCGGCGTGGCAGATCGAGGCCCTCTCCTGGGTCGCCGCCCACGCCGACGCGGTCCGCGAGGTCGTGGCCGCGAGCGCCCGGCCGCCGGAGCGCGTCGCGGTCCGGTACCGCCTCGAGCCGACCGGGACCCCGATCGACGTCCTGACGCGCAGCCCGCGGGCGTTCGACGGCGAGCCGGTCACCCTGCGGATCCCGCACCACGCGCGGTTCGTCGGGACCACGGTGGTCGATCGGCCGCGGGCCTACCTCGTGCCGCCGGCGATCGCCGAGGCCCTGCGCCGGCACGGGCTCCGCGTCGAGCCGGCCGGGGGCGTCCACGACGTCGAGGTCGCCCGGGTGGCGTCGCTCGGCGCCGAGGGCGGACGGGCGATCCTGGAGGCGGCCCGGGTCGGCGAGGTGTCCGTGCGGTGGCGCGAGGAGGCCCGGCGGGCCCCCGAGGGCTGGTTCCAGGTCGACACCGAGCAGCCGCTCGGCGCGATCGCCGTGTACCTGTGCGAGCCGGAGAGCGACGACGGGGCCGTCGAGAACGGCCTTGTGGAGGCGCCCGCCCTCGGGGACGAGCACCCGGCGTGGCGGGTCCGGTGAGCCCGGAGGGGCAGGGCGGTCAGCGCTTCCTGGTCGCCATCGCGAACGCGATCCCGTGCGAGAGGTCGCGGCGCGTGACGATGCCGCTGAGCTCCACCTCCAGGCCGACCAGCGCCTGAGCGACCTCGGGCCGGATGCCCGTCAACACCACCTCGACGCCGAGCAGCCGCACCGCCTGCGCGATCCGCGCGAGCGCGCTCGCTGCCGGCGTGTCGAAGGCGGAGACCCCCGTGAGGTCGACGATGCATATCTGCGCTCCCTTGTTGGAGATCTTGTGGAGGAGCGCCTCCGCCAGCTGGTGCGAGCGGCGCTCGTCCAGCGTGCCGATGAGCGGCAGGACGAGCACCTCGTCGCAGATCGGGATGATCGGCGTCGACAGCTCGCGAAGGGCCGCAGACTGCACGCGCAGCCGCTCCTGGAGCTCCTTCTGCCTGGTGATGACCTCGGTGAACATCATGATGCCACCGATCTCGCCGCGCTCGTCGTGCCACGGGAAGACCTGCCAGCGCACCCACTCGATGCGCCCGTCGGCCCGCTGGAACGGGTCCTCCTCGTGGCGCTCGCTCGCGCCTGCGAGGCAGCGCTGATGGATGTCTCTCCATCGCTGCGGGATCTCGGGGAAGACCTCGTAGTGCGAGAGGCCGATGAGCTCGCCCGACGGAAGGCCGTAGTCTTCGAGCCAGCGCCTGCTCGTCAGCAGGTAACGCATGTCGCGGTCGAACAACGCTACCGCCGCCGGCATGTAGTTTGTCAGGAGTCGCAGGTATTCTTCGATCCGTCCCACCCTCGCGTCGCGACGAATCATGTCCTTCTCGAGCGCGCGCACTCGCTGGCGCAGCCGCTCGATCTCCGCGATGAGCTCCTCGTGCTCCCGTCCCTGCATGGCGCAGCTCCCCCTGTGTTGCCCCGGGCGCGCTCACGCTGCGTTGCGCGTCTCGCGGTCTATAACAACCCCGGCCCACGCTAGCAGCCCGGCGCGGTGGCGGCGTTGCGGAGAGCCGCCTCGGCGGGGAGCCTGAGCGAGAGGACCAGGGCCGCGCGGGGCGAGCGCCGAGCACGCCGCGCAGCGGGGCCCGCGTCAGCGCGCGGTGCTTGCCCCCGCCCTGCGTCGCGACGCAAGCTGTGCGCATGGCGCGCCCCTCGGCACGGCCGGCCCCTGCCGCCCCGACACGCCCCCCGCGAGGCAAGGGCAAACACCTACATCGTCGTCATGCCGCGCCGCAGAAGGTCCGGCCCCGGCGTTTCCAGGCCCTTCTGCTTTCTCGACGCCGGCGATCCGTGCCGATGCGGCGCTCGAACGAGACGGGCACAGGAACACGAGGGCACCAAGGACGTCAGGAACAGGATTTGCACGCCGGAAGGGTATCCTTGGCCCCCTGGCGGGCTGCGCGACCCGGGCAGCTTCCCGGATGCGGCCGACCACAACGCCAGATCCTCGCCGCGCGATCCCGATTCAAGGAGAGCCCATGAAGGACCAGATTCCCGGGTTTCTGTTCATCGACCACATCGCCATGGCGGTGCCCGCCGGGCAGCTCGACGCGCAGGTGAAGGCGTACGAGATGCTCGGCTTCCGCGAGGTGCACCGGGAGGAGGTGCGGGGCACGGATCAGGTCCGCGAGGTGATGCTCCGCATCGGCGACAGCGACAACCACGTCCAGCTCCTCGAGCCGCTCTCCCCCGAGTCTCCCGTCCAGAAGCTCATCGAGAAGAACGGCGGTCGCGGGGGCTTCGCCCATGTCGCCTACCGGGTCAGCGACGTCCAGGCCGCCTTCGACGATCTCAAGGCGCGCGGCTTCCGTATCATCGACGCGGCGCCGCGGCCGGGCTCCCGGGGCACGACGATCTTCTTCGTGCACCCCCGATCGCGCGAGGACGCGCCGTTCGGTCACCTCATCGAGGTCGTGCAGTCCCATGGATGACAGGCTCTTCGGCGATTTCGCGCCGGTCGCGCTCGCGACGTGGAAGCAGGCGCTCCACCGGGATCTCAAGGGCAAGACCGCGGACGACCTCTCCTGGGCGAGCGCCGAGGGGCTGCTCGTGCCGCCGATCTTCGCGCCGGACAGCCCCCCGCTCCCGCCGGCCACGGGCGGCCCGCTCGTGGCGTCGCTTGTCGCCGAGCTCCGGAGCGGCGCGCCGGAGCTGCGCTTCACGATGGGATGCAGCTATTTCCTGGAGATCGCCCGCCTCTGCGCCGCGCGCCTCCTCGCCGAGCGCCTGCGGCCGGGCGCCACGATCACCGCCGTCATCCCGTCGGCCGCGGTCCCTGGCGACGAGGAGCACAAGAACCTCCTCCGCGGCATCGTCGGGATGATGGCGGCCATCGCGGGCGGCGCGGACGACATCGTCGTCACGCCGCCCGAGCGCCTGCTCGGCAACGCACGGGTCATCCTCCGCGAGGAGGCCCGCTTCGACCCGCGAGACAGCCCTGCGGCCGGCGCCTGGACCATCGAGCAGCTCGCGCGGAGCCTCGCGCGCGCGGCGATGCAGCAGCTCGGCGGCACAAGGGAGATCCCGGAGCCGGGCGCGGCCCCGTCGGACGTCGCGTCGCTCGAGCACCTCGGCTTCTCCGCCGGCGCGCCGCCGTTCCTGCGCGGGCCGTACACAAGCATGTACGTGGTCCGCCCGTGGACCGTCCGCCAGTACGCCGGGTATTCCACGGCCGAGGAGTCGAACGCGTTCTACCGCCGCAACCTGGCCGCCGGGCAGACCGGGCTCTCGGTGGCCTTCGACCTGGCGACCCACCGCGGCTACGACTCGGATCACCCGCGCGTGGTCGGCGACGTGGGGAAGGCCGGCGTGGCCATCGACACCGTCGAGGACATGAAGATCCTCTTCGACCAGATACCGCTCGATACGATGAGCGTGTCGATGACCATGAACGGCGCCGTGCTCCCCGTCATGGCGTTCTACATCGTCGCCGCCGAGGAGCAGGGCGTGCGCCCCGAGCTGCTCTCCGGGACCATCCAGAACGACATCCTCAAGGAGTTCATGGTCCGGAACACCTATATCTACCCTCCGGCGCCGTCGATGAAGATCGTCGCCGACATCTTCCGTTACACCGCCGAGAAGATGCCGAAGTTCAACTCGATCAGCATCAGCGGCTATCACATGCAGGAAGCCGGCGCGACCGCCGAGCTGGAGCTCGCGTACACGCTCGCCGACGGCCTCGAGTACCTGCGCACCGGCATCGCGTCGGGCATGGATATCGATGATTTCGCCGGGCGGTTCTCGTTCTTCTTCGGCATCGGCATGGACCATTTCACCGAGATCGCCAAGCTGCGGGCCGCGCGGCTCCTGTGGGCGAAGATCGTGAAGGGGTTCCACCCGAAGAACCCGAAGACGATGGCGCTGCGGACCCACTGCCAGACGTCGGGCTGGAGCCTGACCGAGCAGGACCCGTTCAACAACGTCACGCGCACCGCCATCGAGGCGCTCGCGGCCGTGCTCGGCGGCACGCAGTCGCTGCACACGAACGCCCTGGACGAGGCGCTGGCGCTCCCCTCCGACTTCTCGGCGAAGATCGCGCGCGACACCCAGCTCTTCTTGCAGCGGGAGACCGACATCTGCCGGGTCATCGACCCGTGGGGCGGCTCCCACCACGTCGAGCGCCTGACAGACCGGCTCGCGCGGAGAGCGTGGCAGTTCATCCAGGAGGTGGAGTCCCTGGGCGGCATGGTCAAGGCCATCGAGAACGGCCTGCCCAAGCTGCGCATCGAGGAGGCCGCGGCCCGCAAGCAGGCCCGGATCGACGCGGGCCGCGACGTCATCGTCGGGGTCAACGCGTACAGGCTGGAGAGAGAGGCGCCGATCGCGGTCCGCGAGGTGGACAACACCGCGGTTCGCGAGAAGCAGCTCGCGCGGCTCCGCGAGGTGAAGGCCGCCCGCGCGGAGGCCGCCGTGGGCGAGTCGCTCGCCGCGCTCACCCGCGCTGCCGAGACGGGCGAGGGGAACCTGCTGGCGCTCGCCGTCGACGCCGCGCGCCGCCGCGCGACGCTCGGCGAGATCTCCGGCGCGCTCGAGCGCGTCTTCGGCCGCTACGAGGCCCCGGTGCGCACGGTGAGCGGCGTGTACGGCGCGGAGATCCGCGATGCGGGCGCTGGCCGCGAGGTGGAGGCGCTCGTCCGCGAGTTCGCGGCCCTCGAGGGCCGGCGCCCGCGCATCCTGGTCGCCAAGATGGGTCAAGACGGGCACGACCGGGGGATGAAGGTCATCGCCACCGCCTTTGCGGATCTCGGGTTCGACGTCGATATCGGTCCGCTCTTCCAGACCCCGGACGAGGTTGCGCGCCACGCCGTCGAGAACGACGTGCACGTGGTCGGGGTCTCCTCGCTCGCCGGCGGCCACAAGACGCTGGTGCCGCAGCTCATCGAAGCGCTCGGGCAGGCCGGCCGCGGGGACATCCTCGTGGTGGCGGGCGGCGTGATCCCGCCGCAGGACTACCGGTATCTGGAGGAGCGCGGCGTCGCGGGGATCTTCGGGCCCGGGACGGTCATCCCAGAGGCCGCGGCGCGCATCGTCAGGACGCTCCTTGGGAGCCTCTCGTCGCAGGAGGCGCGCTAGGTTGAAGGCGAGCCCGAGGGAGCTCGTCGACGGTCTCCTCGCGGGCGACCGGGCGGCGCTCGCGCGCGCGATCACGCTGGCCGAGAGCTCGCTCCCCCGCCACAAGGAGCTCGCCGAGGAGGTGTTGGAGCGCTGCATGCCTCACGCCGGCGGCGCCACGCGCCTCGGCATCACCGGCGTGCCCGGGGTCGGCAAGAGCACGTTCGTCGACGCGCTCGGCGTTCACCTCGTGCGCGATCGCGAGGAGACGGTGGCCGTGCTCGCTGTCGACCCGAGCAGCCCTGTCCATGGCGGGAGCATCCTCGGCGACAAGACGCGGATGCCACGGCTGGCGAGCGACCCGCGGGCCTTCATCCGCCCCTCGCCGTCGGGCGGCTCGCTCGGCGGCGTGGCGCGGGCCACGCGCCAGGCCATCCTGCTCTGCGAGGCGGCCGGATACCGCAACATCCTTGTCGAGACGGTCGGTGTCGGGCAATCCGAGGTCGCGGTCGCCGACATGACGGATTGCTTCCTGCTCCTCATGTTGCCTGGGGCCGGCGACGAGCTGCAAGGCGTGAAGCGGGGCATCATGGAGCTCGTCGATCTCGTGATCATCAACAAGGCCGACGGCGGGAACGTCGACAGGGCCGCGCGAGCGCGCCGCGATTACGAGAGCGCTTTGCACCTGTTCCCGCCGGCGCCTCACGGCTGGGCGCCCGTCGCCTCCGTCTGCTCGGCCCAGGAGGGCCGCGGCGTCCGCGAAGCGTGGGAGAGCGTGCTGCGCCACCGCGCGCACATGCAGGCCAGCGGCTGGCTCCTGCGCCGCCGCGCGGGCCAGGCGCGCCGCTGGCTGTTCGAGCTCATCGAGGGGCACCTGCGGGAGGCGTTCCTGCGCAGCGCTGCCGTGCGCGAGCGCCTGTCTGGCGTGGAGGCGCTCGTCGAGGCGGGATCGCTCAGCCCGCTGCGCGCGGCGCGGCAGCTGCTGGAGGCGTGGGATCCGGCCGGGAAGGGCTGAGGTGTTGATGATCGCGGCAACCCGCGGGAGTTCGGCGAAGTTCACCCCAGCGTTGCATAAGTACGCCTCCCCACAAGGGAAAGGGGCAGGCAGTCACACGGCACGAACG
This sequence comes from Sorangium sp. So ce295, assembly GCF_051527405.1. NCBI lineage: Bacteria > Pseudomonadati > Myxococcota > Polyangiales > Polyangiaceae > Sorangium > Sorangium sp. So ce295. Next base: position 3,992,499 of record NZ_CP150324.1, read on the forward strand.
CGTGGTCGTGGTCGTGGTCGTGGTCGTGCGCGTGCGCGTGCGCGTGCGTGTGCGCGTGCGCGACACACGTCTCTATCGGCACATCCTTGTCAGCATGGCGGCGAGGCGTGACAGAAGCCGTTTGCCATGCTCGACGTCCTTGCTCTGGACGACGCCCATGATACGGCTGACGTCGAGCAGGGCCGCGCACCGACCCGGGTCGGGCGACCGGCGATCCGACCAGGCTCTCGGCGCCGCCGGTGTGTCGCCCCTCGGCCGGCGCGGAGGTCACCCGGTCTCTTCGGTCCACTCGCCCGGCCAGCCTCTCGCCTCGGCGATGATGACGTCGCTCGCCTTCTCGCTGATCATGAGCACGGCTGCGACCGGGAAGAACCCGGGGGTCCGCGGGAAGACGCAGGCGTCGACGACGCGAAGCCCTCTCACCCCTCGAACCCGGAAGCGGCTATCGAGGACGGCCATCGGGTCCGAGTCCGCGCCGATCTTGGCGGTGCAGGACGCGTGATGCCCCCAGGCCTCGTTCTTGATGAACTCCCGGAGCTGATCGTCGGTCTGCACCGATGCGCCCGGCGACACCTCGGTGAGGACGTGCTGCCTCGCGATCGGGTCCTCCAGGAAGCTCCGCGCGCGCTTGACCCCCGTCACCATCGCCTCGAGGTCCTGTCCGGACGAGTCGTTTCCTTCGTCGAAGCTGTGGAAGTTGATGTCGGGCGTATCCCGTGGGTCGCGCGACCTCAGGAGGACCTGGCCGGCCGTATTCTTGTTGTGAGCGCGAAGGACCAGCCAGCTGAAGTGGCGGCCGAGCGGGACCTGCGAGTACCCGGGCTCGTAGCCGAGGAACGGGACCGGGAGGCCGCCGAAGAAGAGGTCCGGGAGCGGCTGCGCGTCGCTCGATCTGGCGATACGACCGCCGACGCCGAGGTTGTTCGCGTACGGCCCGAAGAACGGCGCGGGGGTCGGCGAGGTCCAGGTGCCTGTCTGATAAGCGTCGAGACAGGGATCAGCGGGCTGGAAGGGGGCGCACTGCGTGTAGACCGAGAGGTCTGTCTTGAGCTCCGCGCTGACCGTCACTTCATAGCGGTCCTGCAGGTTCTCGCCGACGCCGGGCAGATTCACGACGACCGGGATGCCGTGACGGCGAAGCTCTCGCTTCGGGCCAATGCCCGACAATTTCAGCAACTGGGGTGTGTTGAACGCTCCGCCGGCGACGATGACCTCCCGGATGGCGCGGACTCGCGAGCGCGGCGCGACCTCCGCCTCATTGAAGTGCTTGTCGGCGCGGTACAGGTTCTGCCCCCGCATGTACTCGACGCCCACGGCTCGCCGGCCTCGGATGTTGATCTTCGTGGCGAGGGCGCCGGTGATCAGGAAGAGGCGGTCCGGAAATTGCTCCTGCGTTGCCCTCAGGTGCTCACGCACGGAAACGCGGACTTTGCCCGCCGTGTGCATGGGCACCCTGAACGTCCCTGTGGCGCCCCTCGCGACGCTGGGGTGGTTCACGTCCGCTTCGGGGTTCTCAGGATGCGCGGACAGCGGATCCGCGCCGGCGAACGCGAGATCATGGAGCGGTGGGCAGAGGTCGAACACCTGCGGATCGAGCAAGCTGGAGTTGAAATAGCCGTCGAAGCCGTGGCCGGGCGCGCCGCGCTCGAGGTACTCGCAGCGCTCGAGGCGGATGAAGTACGTCCGCATATTGCTGCTCTCCCAGCTGCGGTCGCCTGTCTCTCGGGCGATCTGGTCGAAATCTTCGTCGTGCGGATAGATGAACACCATCGCGTTGTGCGCGGTCGATCCGCCGAGCGTGCTCCCGCGCGGGTACAGGATGCCCTTGCCTTCCACGTACTTCGAGTCGAGCGCTTGACGGGCGGGGTCCGAATAGTGCTTGACGTAGAAGTCCCAGCTCAGGAGGGCGTGCTCGCTGGCAGCTCCCCAGAACGCGGGGGTCTGATAGATGGGGGCGGCGGTCGGATCGACGCGCTGCGCCTCGTCGCTGAGCGGATCGATGCCCGCCTCGAGGACAGCCACCGTGAAGCCGTTGCGGGCGAGGTTCGCGGCCAGCGGGCCGCCTCCTGCTCCAGAGCCCACGATGACGAAATCGTACGCCGGCGCGCTGGAATGATCATCCGGCGTCGTGTCTCCGTCCTCCCCTTCGTCGCCTGTCACGTCGCATGTCGGGTGGTTGGCGCCGGTGATGCCGAGCAAGCCGAATCCCAGCATGCCGCGGGTGAAGTCGCGCCGGGTCGATCGGCTGTTGTCGATCTGGGCTTCGGTTTCAGGGGCGACGGAGGCTTGCTCGATATCCTTTTTCATGATGCCGTCATTCCCGATCGTGGGCAGCGCCGCCACCGGCGCGCCAGGTTGTTTTCGACGGGCGAGACTCCATGAGTCCGTGGCGTTGTGCCTCGTCCAGGATGGTTGCCGTTCATGGCGTGACTGCGCGGAGAGAGAAGCTGTGCCGCTGCTCCGTGCGCATTCTCCGATGTGCCAATCTCGTCGTTGACGAGGCGCGGTTGTCATGGCATGCGCTGCGATCGCCGAACTGGCGTCCTGTAACCAACGGCCCCGGCAGCAGCAGTGTGTGTGACAAGTATAGGTTGAGAGGCTCAGGGTAAAAAGTCAAGAAACCTTGTAGTGGGGCTCGTCCTGAATTGTTTCAGGCCACTCACTCTGGGGCCTGGTAACACGCCCCTTGGTCCGTCCCAGGCTTCCTGCTCGTGATCGGAGCGCATGAATCGCGCGCGAGTCGATCCTGGTAGGAATCCAGGGGATGCTGTACTGGAACAGCTGCGCGGGGGGGGAAGAGTTAGACGACTCGAGGATGTCAAGGACGAATCGCCGCACTCGCCTCAGCTGACAGAAGGTTTCTTGCGCGATCCGCTTCCTGGAAGAGTGACGCTCTATCAACGGCCTGGAGCGCCTGGCGAGAGCCCGTCGGGACATGATGGAGGCAGATCAGGCATACGGCGAGCTGGAGGAACACCCGGTGAATATCGGCACGCCGGAAGCCCAGGTCGCGCCGCCCCGCCGATTGCTCGATCCGGCGAGCGGCCTTAGTACTACAGCCGCACGTCGGTGAGCGCCGGACGAGCTGGGCTTCACCGGTGTGCGGACGCGCCACGCGTCATGATCGTCCGCTCGCTCATCGAAATCCACGGAGATTCCGCGACGTGCGGCTGTAGTATTAGAGCGCCGAACAAAACCGGACCGAGCCAGGCGGCCGAGGGCGGGTGCAGCGCTAGGCGCGACGAGGAGCCCTACTCATGTAGGGCGACGAGGAGCAACGACGCGATGCGCCCGCCCTCGGCCGCCTGGCGACGGGAGGTTGTGAGAGGCGCTCTAAGCGGCGGAGAGTTCCCGATCGATTCCGGGTTTCTCCACGGGCCGTGGGGCTTCAATGGGGCCGCCGCCTTTCAGCGGCGGAGAGGACCTGGTGCCCGCCATGCGCACGCTGGGCACGGTGATGCTTCAATGGGGCCGCCGCCTTTCAGCGGCGGAGAGTGTTGATGTAGGGGCGCATCACCAACCTCTCCGTTCGCTTCAATGGGGCCGCCGCCTTTCAGCGGCGGAGAGCCGCTGGCTCCACGTGATGCAGGACGAGGCGCAGGACGCGCTTCAATGGGGCCGCCGCCTTTCAGCGGCGGAGAGGCAGGCCGCGTCGTCGCCACGTCGCCTCCAGCACCTGCTTCAATGGGGCCGCCGCCTTTCAGCGGCGGAGAGTGGGGAATGGCGAGTTCCCTTCGCTGCCCGAGTGCTCGCTTCAATGGGGCCGCCGCCTTTCAGCGGCGGAGAGCCGACGAGGTCCTGTCCAACATCCGCGCGACGTGGTCGCTTCAATGGGGCCGCCGCCTTTCAGCGGCGGAGAGTCCTCGACTCCGCCGACAGCATCCGCGCCGAGCTCGGGCTTCAATGGGGCCGCCGCCTTTCAGCGGCGGAGAGCTGGCCAGCCGGGGTTAAGAAGCGCCCCATGGTGTATGCTTCAATGGGGCCGCCGCCTTTCAGCGGCGGAGAGGCCAGGCAGCCCGGGATGTTGCGAGGGCTCCAGGCGCGGCTTCAATGGGGCCGCCGCCTTTCAGCGGCGGAGAGCTCGTGCAGATCATGACCCCCACCCCCGAGAACGCGGCTTCAATGGGGCCGCCGCCTTTCAGCGGCGGAGAGGATCACGGCCGGAGGATCGCGCAAGGGCTCGCAAGGCTTCAATGGGGCCGCCGCCTTTCAGCGGCGGAGAGCCACCACCCGCGGGCGCCCGCTCCCCCATGCCAGCGAGCTTCAATGGGGCCGCCGCCTTTCAGCGGCGGAGAGCTCGTCCCCGGCAAGCGCGACAACACCAGCCGAGCGCTTCAATGGGGCCGCCGCCTTTCAGCGGCGGAGAGGTGGAGCACGCGGGCAAGACGGGCCGCTAAGCGGCGCTTCAATGGGGCCGCCGCCTTTCAGCGGCGGAGAGCAATGCGTGCTCTGCGAGCTGCGCGGGCCTGACGGCAAGCTTCAATGGGGCCGCCGCCTTTCAGCGGCGGAGAGTGAGGTCATCAGCGTTGTGAGTGCGTCCCTCCTGCGCGGCCCCGGCACCGTCCTTCGCAGCCGCGCCGTCCCTCCTGCGCGGCCCCGGCACCGTCCTTCGCAGCCGCGCCGTCCCTCCTGCGCAGCCTCGCCGTCCCTCCTGCGCGGCCCCGGCACCGTCCTTCGCAGCCGCGCCGTCCCTCCTGCGCAGCCTCGGCAGCGTCCTGCGCCGCCCCGCCGGCCTCCCGCGCCGCCCCGCCGGCCCCCCTGCGCAGCTCCTTTGGTGTCCTACGTTACGTTCGTCCCGGTCCTGCGCGGCCCCCGCGTCCCTCCTGTGCGCCGCTGTGGGGGTCCTTCATGACCATCGTTTGGCTCCTGCGCAGCCTCGGTCGTCCTCCTGCGTCGCCTTGGGCACCGTTTCGCGTGCCTTCTGTGCATGGTGCGGTTCAGCGTGAATGTCGAGCGAGAGGCCGCGGCCGGGAGCTCACCGCGCGGCCGTGCTCGACGTCGGATTTTCCGGAGATCGGAAGATCGGACGTGTCGGGCCGGCTCGCCAGGCGCCGAACGGCAACTGCAGGACTCGAGCGCCGATCCCATGGATCCTACGGAGAGGTGAACCGCCAAGCACGCCCAACACGCCCAACACGCCAAGCACGCTGTCCTCTTCCTGGCGTCCCTCGCGCGCTTGGCGCCTCGAAATCGTGCTTTTTCAGGAGCTTTCAATCCGTCTGTCGCTCTACCGTGCCCCCATGCGCGACGTCTGCTGGCGCTGCCGGCGCCCCCGTCCGGTCTGCTATTGCTCGCTCCTGCCCTCCTTGCCGACGAGGACCCGGGTCGTGCTCCTCCAGCACCCGCGCGAGCGGAAGGTCGGCATCGGCACGGCGCGCATGGCCCACCTGGCGCTGCCCAACTCCGAGCTGCACGAGGGGGTGGTCTTCGAGGACGACGCCCGGATCGCCGCCCTCGCGAGCGATCCGACGACGGCCGTGCTCTTCCCCGGGGGCGACGCGCCCGCGGCGGGCGGGGCGCCGGTGCGCTCGCTCATCGTCGTCGACGGCACGTGGTCGCAGGCGAGGAAGATGCTCGCGCTGAACCCGCGCCTGGCCTCGGTGCGCCGCATCGGCGTGACGCCTCGCGCGCCGGGCAACTACCGCATCCGCAAGGAGCCCCGGCCCGAGTGCCTCGCCACGGTCGAGGCGGTGGCCAGCGCGCTCGGCGCGCTCGAGGGCGAGCCCGCGCGCTTCGACGAGATGCTGCGGGCCTTCACGTTCATGGTCGACCGGCAGATCGAGCACCAGGCGCGGAGCAAGGCCCCGCGACGCCGGCGCGCGCAGGCGGCCTCGCCGCTCGCGCCGCTGCGCCCCCACCTCGCCGAGCCGGGGAGGGTGGTGCTCGTCGACGGCGGGGCCAGCTCCGGGGGGCCGGCGGGCGCGGGCGCGGGCGAGCCGACGTCCGAGCTCGTGCACCTCGTGGCCTGCCGCGCGTCGGGCGAGCGCTTCGAGGCGTTCCTCCGCCCGCGGCGGCCGCTGGGCCCGAGCGTCGCGCACCAGCTCGAGGTGCCCGAGCGCCGCTTGCTCGACGGCGAGGACGTGAGCACCGCCCTGATCCGGTTCCGCGCCTTCGTCGGCCCGGGCGGCGTGCTGGGCGCCTGGGGCACCTTCACCGTGGACCTGCTCGCGCAGGAGGGCCTCGGGCGCCCGCCCTCTCTCGACCTGCGCGACCTCTGCGCGCGGCACCTGCGCCGGCGGCCCGGCGGCATCGCCAACGGGGCGCGGGCGCTGCTGGCCGGGGAGCCCGCGGCGCGCGGCGGCGGGCGCGCCGGGCGCACGGTGGGGTGGCTCGAGGTCGTCCTCGCGCGCCTGCTCGACCTCGCGGGGGAGGACTCGGCACCAGACAGCTAGAGAGACAAACGGGTTGAAACCGCCTGCAAACAGCAAGACATTGAACCGCCAAGGTGCCAAGGACGCCAACGCCCGAGCGGCGACGCCCGGACGGATCGCGCCGGCTTGACCGTGGCCAAGGTGACCTGTACCGTCTGGCCACCTTCGTTGCGAGATTCCCTCGAGACGGCGAGCGAAGAGGAGCGAAAGCCTTATGGACGGGCGGGCGTCGAACGACAGATCCAGGATGAAACAGTACTTCCAATTCGGCGACGGGCCGTTCCTCAAAGGGGCCGGGACGAGGTCGCCGGAGGCGTGGTTCTTGGGCCCGAAGGCCGAGAACGCTGACGAGTTCGAGAGGCTCATCGTGGAGGCCATCCGGGATCACTCGTTCTGGCGACGGAACTTCCACCCTCAGGATCCCACGCACATCACCGAGCAGTCCAAGCGGCACCCGTCCTATCTCCACGCGATGGATACGCTGAAGGACAGCTTCCGGTCGCTCATGTCGTTCCTCAAGAAATCCGTGCCCTTCTTCAGCGATCGGTACCAGGGGCACATGAACTGGGATACCTCGATCCCCAGCGTGCTCGGCTACTTCGCCGCGATGCTCTACAACCCCAACAACGTCGCGTTCGAAGGGTCCACGGCGACCACGATCCTGGAGATGATCGTGGGCGACGATCTCTGCCGGATGCTCGGCTATCCGCTGCCGGACGAGGGCGCCGGCGACAAGGCCATTCGACCCTGGGGACACATCACTTGCGGCGGCACGGTCGCGAACATCGAGGCGATCTGGTCTTCCAGGAACTTGAAATTCTACCCGTTGTCGCTCCGGGACGCGATGAGATCCGAGCCGAGCCTCTCGGCGGCGCGTGAGCTCGTCGTGACCACGTGCGACGGCCGGCGCGCGCTGCTCTGCGACCTCGACGCCTGGTCGCTCCTGAACCTCAAGGTGGACGAGATCCTCGCGCTGCCCGCGCGCCTCACGCAGGAGTACGGCATCTCGAGCGATACGATCACGGCGGCGATGGCGGGTCACTCCCTCCAGCACCTGGGGATCCAGGAGCTCTACCGGCGATGTGGGGCGGACCTGCCGTGCTCGCCTGTGTTTCTCGTCCCCGCCACGAAGCACTACTCATTCCCCAAGGCAGCGGCCGTGCTGGGCATAGGCTCGGCGAACGTGCTCGATATCCCCGTGGACTGCGACGCGCGGATGAGCCTCTCCGCGCTGGAGGCGACGCTGAGGCGTTGCCTCGACGAGCGGCGGCCGGTCTACACGGTGGTGAGCGTCGTCGGGAGCACGGAGGAGAGCGCGGTCGATCCGCTGAAGGCGATCCTCGACCTGCGCCATCGATTCCAGAAGGAGGGGCTCTCGTTCACGGTCCACGCGGACGCCGCATGGGGCGGCTATTTCGCCTCGATCCTCCGCCCTGACGAGGGGCCGCGCGCGAAGGACGTGCCCTCGGGGCCCGCGGCCGAGATCGGGATGAGCAGGTACGTGACGGCGCAGCTCTCGGCGCTCGGCCGGGCGGATTCGATCACGGTGGACCCGCACAAGTCGGGCTATGTCCCGTACCCGGCCGGGGCGCTCTGCTACCGAAACTCGGCGATGCGCGACATGGTGACGTTCAAGGCCCCCTACATCGTCCACGGGGACGCGGAGCCGACCGTGGGCATCTATGGGCTCGAAGGGTCGAAGCCAGGAGCCGCGGTGGCGGCGGTCTACCTGAGCCACAAGGTCATCCGGCCCACCCGGAGCGGGTACGGGCAGCTCCACCGGAAGGCCCTGTTCAACTGCAAGAGGTTCTACGCGCGGCTCCTCTGCCTGGCTCGCCGGGAAGATCGGTTCATCATCGTCCCGGTCCCGCGGCTTCCGGCCGAGATCGGGGGCGGCGACGTGGAGAGCGAGCTGCAGTTCATCCGCGAGCGCATCGACCGACCGAGCCTCGAGGAGCTCCTGGCCGACCCCGAGGCGATGGCGGTGCTGCCGGAGCTCGGTCCCGATCAGAACATCCTCACCTACGCCGTCAACTTCAAGCACCCAGACGGTTCGATCAACACCAGCCTCGAGATGATGAACCGGTTGAACAAGGCGATCTATGATCTCTTGAGCATCGCCCCCGGGGACGACATCTATCACTACCGGATGATCGTGAGCACGACGGACTTCAGCGAGGAGCACTACGGCAACGTCTTCATCGAGGACTACAAGCGGCGCCTCGGGGTCTCGGCGTCGCCGGGCTCGACGGTGACGGTGCTGAGGTCCACGGTGATGTCGCCCTGGCTCCCGGAGTCGCCCGAGGGGAGCATCCTGGATGTGCTGGAGCTCGAGCTTCGCGATGCGATCTTCAAGGCGATGATGCGGGACTCGATGCTCCAGGCCTTCGAGGAGATCGACGCGAATCGGGACGGCGCCCTGGACGTGGCCGAGATCATGGCGAAGTTTCGCGAGAAGGGCTTCCACGACAGCGAGGTTGACGAGTTTTTGCAGGTCTGCGACCTCGACAGGAACGGCAGTGTGTCGGTGAGCGAGTTCCTCGGGGCGTTCTCGCACTTCCTGATGAAGGCGAAGCTCTCGGGGAGAGAGGCGAGGGGGTAAGCCAGGCGGAGGCGGACCCTCGCCGCCTGGCTCGAGGCCGAGCCGGGAAGCTCGCGGCGCCGCCGTGCCGCCGGGCCAGCGTCGGGCCAAGCGCCCTGAACGCCGTTGCGGCGCCGGGCCCCGCGTGAGATGCTCCGGCCGTGGCATTCCTCCGGCTGCGCTGAGCTCGGCATCCTCGTCCGCCCTGTCGCCCCGGCGCTGCCGGGGCAGCGAGGCGTGCGCGCGGGTGCCTGTCCGTGCCCTGTCTTCCCCTGCAACGTGGAAGACCGGGGCGCGGTGACTCACGCCCGGCAACCTGGAACGCTCAGGTCACGCACGCCCCGCCGGTCGTGAGCTCGCGCCGCGAGTCTTCCCCATCCGCGCGCGCCTCCCTGGAAAGGTGGCGCGCGAAGAGGCTCGCTCTCATGACCGGAATCAACGAAATCTCCTCAACGGGCTCTTCCTCCTTCGCGCCCATCGACTCCGTCGGCGCGCTCCTCGATGCGGCGCGCCGCGAGGGGCTCCGTCTCGTCACGTCCCACGCCGACTTCGACCGGAGCGGGCTCGCCTTTCTCGTCGTGCACGCCCACGACGAGGACGGCATACCGTGGGTCGTGCGCACGCCGCGCCGCCTCGCGGAGGTCGCGTCGGCCCGCGTCGAAGCCCGCGTGCTGGCCCTGGTAGCCCCGCGCTTGCCGGTGGCCGTGCCGGACTGGCGCGTGCACACCGACCACGTGATCGCCTATCCGCGCCTCGGCGACGTGCCCGCCGTCTCCTTCGACCCCGAGGTGGGCCCGCGCTGGAGCCGCGTCGATCCGGCGGCGCCGTCCGATGGGTTCATCGCGTCGGTGGCCGAGGCGCTCGCGGCGCTCCAGCGCGTGGACGAGGCGGCGGCCCGTTCGGCGGGCGTCCCCGTGAAGTCCATCGACGACGCGCGCCAGCTCCACGCGCGGGCCATGGAGGAAACGCGCGCCGCGCTGGCGCCGCCGGAGGCGCTGTGGGCCCGGTGGCAGCGCTGGCTCGCGAACGACGCGATCTGGCCGCGCCACCTCGCGCTCGTACACGGCGATCTCCACCCCGGCCACATGCTCCTCGACGAGGGCGGCCGGCTCACGGGGATCCTGGACTGGACAGAGGCCCACATCGGCGATCCCTCGGTCGACTTCGCCCTCTTCGTCGGCGCCTTCGGCAAGGCCGCGCTCGACGCGTGCATCGCGCGCTTCGAGGCGGCCGGCGGCACGACGTGGCCGGGCCTCGCCGCCCACGCCGGCGAGCGCTGGGCGGCGTTCCCCGCGATCGCGGCGAAGTGGGGAGTCGAGTCCGGCGACGAGGGCGTGATCACCCACGCGCGCAACCTGCTCGCAGGGATCGTGGCCGAGAGCGGGTGAGCGCCGGCTCGTCGGACCCCATCACCCATTGAAATAACGCTTTGCGTTGTGGCCCCGCGCATGTTCAGCCGCGGCGGCCCTGAGTAGCCTCTCCGCATGACCGGAGGACACGGCGCGGATGCCGGCGCGGCGGATCGTGCGCTCGTGCTCATGCTGCTGGGCACGGTGCTGCTCGTGTCGCCGGCGCGGCTGCTCTGGGCCCGAGGCCTGCTCGCGGTGGCCGCGGTCTTCGCGGTCTGGGCCGCGCTGATCGCGCTCGCCGTGCTCGCGACGCGCGCCGACCGCGGCGACCGAGGCGACCTACCAAGCGGCGATCTCGCCCGAGGCCAACGCGAGCGCGAGCGCGGCGACCCGGCCCCCGGCGCCGGTGATCGAGGCCCGCCGTGATCGACGTCGGCGTCCTCCTCTTCGCCACGGTGGCCTGGCTCGCCGTGCTCGCCGCGATCGCGCTCGCCGCGCAGCGCGAGCGGATCCCCCGCGCGGTCGCGCGCCACCCGCTCGTCCTCGCCCTGTCGCTCGGCGTCTACGCCTCGTCGTGGACCTACTACGGCGGCGTCGGCTTCGCGCAGCGCCACGGCCTCGTCTTCCTCGCGGTCTACCTCGGCCCGACGCTCGCGTGCATCGCCACCCCGCTCCTCTGGTCGCGCGTCCTGCGGATCACGCGCGAGCAGCGCCTCTCCTCGCTCGCCGACCTCTTCGCCTTCCGCTTCCAGAGCCCCGCGGCGGGGGCGGTCGTCGCCGCCTTCTCCGTCGTCGCCAGCGTGCCCTACGTCGCGCAGCAGTTCCGCGCGACCGAGCAGTCGGTCCGCGTGCTCTCCGGGCCCGGGCACGAGGAGGCCGTGGGCGCCGTCTTCTGGGCGCTGCTCACGCTCTTCACGGCGTTCTTCGGCGCTCGCCCGGCCGCCGAGCAGGGGCGGGAGGACGGCCTCGCGGCGGCGGTCGCGTTCGAGTCGGCGGCGAAGCTCGCCGTGCTCGTGGTCGTGGGCCTCGTCGCCGTGCTCGGGGCCTTCGGCGGCGCGGGCGGGCTCGCGGACTGGCTGGGCGATCACGCCGCCGAGGTCGAGGCGCTCGGCCGCCCCGTGCGCGACGACAGCGGCTGGACGTCGATGCTCGTCATCAGCTTCGCCGCCGCCTTCCTGCTGCCGAGGCAGTGGCACATGGCGTTCGCGGGCGGCGCCGGCGACCGCGCGCTCGCCAAGGCGGCCTGGGCCTTCCCGCTCTTCCTGCTCGCGCTCAACCTGCCCGTGCTACCCGTCCTCTGGGCCGGGACCCGCCTCGCGCCGGCCGAGCCCGCCGACAGCTACGTGCTGCTCGTGCCGCAGCTGCTCGGCCAGGGCTGGCTCGCGCTCGCCGCGTTCATCGGCGGCATCTCCGCGGCGAGCGCCATGGTCATGGTCACCGCCGTCGCCCTCGCGAGCGCCAGCGCCACGCACCTGCTCCTGCCGATCGCCCGGAGGACGCTGCGCCGCAACGTCTACGCGCGCGTGCTGTGGCTCCGCCGCGGGCTCCTGATCGTCATCCTCACCGGCGGGTGGCTCTTCCACCGCGCGCAGCCGCACCGCGGGCTGCTCGTCGAGAGCGGCATCGTGTCGTTCGTCGCCTTCGCGCAGTTCCTGCCGGGGCTCCTCGCCGCGCTCTTCTGGGAGCGCGCGACGCGCGCAGGGTTCCTCGCCGGGCTCCTCGCCGGCATCGGCACCTGGACCGCCACCTGCCTCGCGCCCTTCCTGCCCGAGCTGTCCGGGCTCGACCCGGGGTGGCTCGATCTCCTGCGCGAGGGCGCGGGCCAGGCCGACCCCGCCCTGTACGTGACGGCCACGGACACCTGGTCGCTGCCCACGTTCGTGTCGCTCGCCGTCAACGGCGCCACGCTCGGGCTCGTCTCGCTCCTGCGCCCCCCGGCCGAGGAGGAGCGCGAGGCGGCGCGCCTGTGCACGCGCCGCGAGATCGGCCCGTCGGTCGAGCGCGCGACCGTGGCCTCGAGCGTGGGCGCGCTGGAGGAGCGGCTCGCGCGGCTGCTCGGCCGCGAGGCGGCCGCGCTCGAGGTCACGCGCGCCCGGATCGAGCTCGACATCCCGCGCGACGAGACGCGGCCCACGGAGCTCCACGCGCTGCAGGAGCGCCTGCACCGCAACCTGTCGCCGCTCGTCGGCCCGGTGCTCGCGAGGACCGTCGCCGAAGCGGACGCGCAGGCCGCCCCCGGGGCGTTCGGCGGCAGAGCGGCGAGCGGCGCGCTCACCGAGGAGCTCCGCTGGCTGGAGCGGCGCCTCGCGCGCGGGGAGGCCACGACGACGTTCGTCGGCGCCGCGAAGGAGCTCGACCTCCTGCGGCGCTGGCTCCGCTCGGTGCTCGCGCAGCTCCCCCTCGGCGTCTGCGCCGTGGGCTCCGACGGCGCGATCAGCCTCGTGAACCGGCGCCTCGAGGCGCTCGTCGGCGCCGAGGAGCGCGACCTCGTCGGGGCGCCGCTCGACCGGCTGCCGGCCCCGTTCGCGGAGCTGTTCGCGCGCGCCGCCCGCGCCGCCTCGGCGGGCGAGGCCGGCGCGGACGAGATCGAGGCGCACGTGGCCGGCCGCGCGCGCTCGCTGCGCGTCCACCGCGCCGCGCTCGACCCGCTCGACGCGCGCGCCGCCTCGGGGGGCGTGGTCCTCCTCGTGGAGGACCGCACCGAGCAGCGCGCGCTCGAGGCGCAGCTCGCCCACCGCGACCGCCTCGCCCAGCTCGGCCGCCTCGCCGCCGGCGTGGCCCACGAGGTCGGCAACCCGCTCACCGGCATCGCCTGCCTCGCGCAGAACCTCCGCGCCGAGTCCGACAGCGACGAGATCCGCGCGCGGGCGGGCCTCATCCTCGGCGAGGCGGCGCGCATCGAGGCCATCCTGCGCTCGCTGCTCGACCACAGCCGCACCGGCGCCGTGCCGAAGCCCGGCGAGGGCGCGCGCGCGCGGGTCGGGCGCGTGGCGCTCGCCGAGGTGGTCGCCGAGGCCGTGCGGCTCATCCGGCTCGACCGCGCGGCGCCCCACGTCCGGGTGGATCAAGCCTGCCCCGAGTCGCTCGTCGTCATCGGCGACCGGCGCGAGCTCGTCCAGGTCTTCGTCAACCTGCTCGCGAACGCCCGCGACGCGTCCGAGGCCGGCGCGCTCATCGCCGTCCGAGGGTGGATCGACGCGGGCCAGATCGTCGTCGAGGTCGAGGACCACGGCAGCGGCATCCCCGAGGAGCTCCTCGCCGCGGTGCTGGAGCCGTTCGTGACGACGAAGCGCGACCCGAGCGGCACGGGGCTCGGCTTGCCGCTCTCGCGCTCGATCGTCGAGGACCACGGCGGGACCCTCACGCTGCGGAGCGCGGTGGGGCGGGGGACGACGGTCGTCGTCCGGCTGCCGCTCGCGGGCGCGGGGTGAAGCGGTCGGCGCGGGACGTCGGGTGTTACCGATCGTAACGAGACCTGGCCGAACGAGCCCGCCAACGTGCTTGCTCCGTGGACGAACAGGTATTCTCAAGGCTGCTTGCGTGGTATTGAGATCAAAGAGAGCAGCATTCCGCGAGCCGGGGGTGACAGGGCATCGACCCACGCGCTGCCCGGCCCCTCCTCCTCCCCCGCGTGCGGGGTGAGGAGGAGCCATGAAGAACACCCTGGCTGCCTCTTTCCGCTCGGCGCGCCTCCAAGCCCGTCTCCGGCCCTCTCGACGAGCGCTGGAACTCCTCCGAGGAACCGTTCTCATGGCACAGACGTCTCCCCAAACCTTCGCCGTGACGCCCACGAACCAGGCCCCCGCGGCCGGGCGTGAGGTTGTCAGCAGCTCCACGCTCTGGAAGGTCATCTTCGCGTCCGCTGGCGGCACGATGATCGAGTGGTACGACTTCTATATCTTCGGGAGTCTCGCCGCGATCATCTCGACCCACTTCTTCCCGAAGGACAACCCGACGGCGAGCTTCCTCTTGACGCTCGGCACGTTCGCCACGGGCTTCGTCGTCCGCCCGTTCGGCGCGCTCGTGTTCGGGCGCATCGGCGATATCGTGGGTCGGAAGTACGCGTTCCTCGTGACGCTGCTGCTCATGGGCGGCGCGACGGCGCTCATCGGCTTCTTGCCGACGTACGACAAGATCGGGCTGCTCGCCCCGATCGCGCTCGTCCTGATCCGCCTCGTCCAGGGCCTCGCGCTCGGCGGCGAGTACGGCGGCGCGGCGGTGTACGTCGCCGAGCACTCACCCGACGAGAAGCGCGGCTTCTACACCTCGTTCATCCAGATCACGGCGACGCTCGGTCTGTTCGTCTCGCTGGCGGTGATCCTCAGCACCCGCCTCCTCGTGGGCGAGGAGGCCTTCAAGGACTGGGGCTGGCGCATCCCGTTCCTCCTGTCGGTCCTCCTCGTCGGCGTGTCCTTCTACGTGCGCGCCCGCCTCAAGGAGTCGCCGATCTTCAGCAAGCTCAAGGCCGAGGGGAAGACGTCGACCGCTCCCATCAAGGACAGCCTCGGCAACAAGCGCAACTGGAAGGTCATCCTGATCGCCCTCTTCGGCGCCACGGCCGGCCAGGGCGTGGTCTGGTACACGGGGCAGTTCTATGCCCTCTACTTCCTGCAGAACACGCTCAAGGTCCCGTTCATCACGGCCACGATCGTGATCGCCACCGCGCTCGCCCTCGGCATGCCGTTCTTCGTGTTCTTCGGCGCGCTCTCGGACCGCATCGGCCGCAAGAAGATCATGCTCGCGGGCAACCTGTGCGGCGCGATCGGCTTCTTCCCCGTGTTCTGGGCGATGAAGCAGAACGCGGACAACCCGGTCGTGCTCACCGCGCTCGTGTTCGTGCTCGTGCTGTTCGTCACGATGGTCTACGGCCCGATCGCGGCCTACCTCGTCGAGGCCTTCCCTGCGAAGGTGCGTTACACGTCGCTCTCGATCCCGTACCACGTCGGCAACGGCGTGTTCGGCGGGCTCTTGCCGCTCATCGCCTCGTCGGTGACGGTCGCGACGGGCAACATCTACGCGGGGCTCCTCTATCCGATCGCGGTGGCGCTCATCACCGTCGTGGTCGGCGGGATCTTCCTGAAAGAGCGCAGCGACGTGCGCCTCTGGGACGAGCTCGATCGCCCGGCTTGACGGCGATCTCCCGGCGGACGGAGCGCTGCTCGCGCGCCGTCCGCCGCCTCCTGCTCCTCGCAGATTCGTGGGATACGGGCTCAGCCGTCAGGCGCTGAAGCGAGGCATACGAAAGTACGCCGCAGTGAGCCGCACGACGTGGATGAGCCCGTAGAGCTGAAACCTCCCTCGAAATTCCGGAAAAATTCACGGGGAGGCGGGGCGGAGAGGAGTGGAATCCCACCAACCTCCCCGTCTCCCTGTTCAATTTCTTTTCTCGAAAATGCCAATAAAATGAGGGGATTCGTCAGCCCGTAGCGTGCGCGCTGGTGTGCCCCGCCATCACAAAACGAGCTCTGCGAACTTCGACGAGACGTGGACGAAGGCAGTCCAGGACGGCCACGAGCTCGGCAACCACACGGCGCACCACTGCCATGACGACATGACCGAGTGCGCGGGCGAGTCGGCCGGCAGCCTCATCGAAGAGATCGACGAGTGCACCGACTACATCGTCTCGAACTACGGCCAGAGCGACGTCTGGACGATGGCCTCTCCCTTCGGTGACGCGGGCTGGAACGAGCCGGCGAAGTCACGGTTCTTCCTGAACCGCGGCGTCCAGGGCGGGACGGTCGGGCCGAACGACAACTTGGATCCGTGGAACCTCCCGACGATGATGGCGAACGGGGGCGAGACCGCCGAGCCGTTCAACACGGCCATCGACGCGGCGAGGTCGGACGGCAAGTGGCTCAACTTCCTGTTCCACACGATCCTGCCGACCGAGGATCACTGGTACGCCGACGTCGAGCTCACGAGCATCACCGATAGCATGAAGCACGCCAAAGGGCTGAATGACGTGTGGATCGACACGATGGTCAACGTCGGGGCCTACTGGGTCGGTCAGAAGGTGCTCGCGGAGGCGACGAGCGATGCCTCTGGCGACGAGACGACCTGGACGTGGACGCTGCCGGAGCACTTCCCGACGGGCAAGTACGTCCGTGTGACGGTGGATGGCGGCACGCTGACGCAGGGGGGAAATGCGCTGGCGTGGAACGAGCACGGCTACTACGAGATCGCGCTCGACGCAGGCGCGCTCACCTTGTCGCCGTAACAACCCTGTCATCCCGGCGGCCGAGTCGGCGGGCGCGGCGACCTCGGCGCCCTCACGGGCGCGGCGCCGCGCGCAGGCGCCGTCCACCGTTCACGCAGACCTGGCAGCGGGTCGCCCTGGCCCGATTCGGCTGAGGGGCGCGCTGTTACCGCATCGCTCGATGCGCGGCCCTGATCTCGCGCACGAACCACGGAGGCAGCGAGCGCACAGAGGAGCATCCGTGTGCTCTGTGCGCCTGTGGTTCAAATAATTTCTCTTCAAGGAACCCGGGTGGCCATGGGAGACGCGATGTCGGCGAATCGCGTCGATGAATAGTTTTGTTGCCACTGATAGGTTGTGGTTCGCCGATGTGCCCCATGCGGCTTCGCTACATTGAACTACAGCATGGTGTTTGATTCGTCGCGGGCTTGAGAGAGCAATTGTTCTTGACTCGGTACGTGGTGTGATCGAAGGGTCGCTGGTCGGGCATCAGAAACGGGAGATGGGAAATCCGAAATCGGGGGACCACGAGACAAAGATAGGTTGAGCGCGCCGTGTCATATGCTTTGCGCGCGGCGCGTCGGCGTGGCATCTTACGGAACTTGCTTGCGGCCTTTCGGCCGCCCCTAGGAGAAAATTCATGCGCTTTGCTAGCCTGCTGAGCTTCGGCTCGGTTTCGATCGCTTGCTGCCTGGCCGCCTGCATCGCCGCGTCTCCGGACGACGAAGAGATCCAGTCGCTGGAAGGCGAGCTGCTCAGCTCGGATGGGACGATGTCGGCGGAGCTGTCGTACCAGTCGCAGTGGTCGACGGGGTACTGCGCGAACGTGACCGTGAAGAACATGAGCTCCAGGCCGAGCACGTCCTGGGGCCTTTCGATCGCGCTCAACGGCGCGACGCTGTCCAGCTCGTGGAACGCGCGGATCACGCAGTCGAACGGGCAGCTGAACGCCACCAACGAGAGCTACAATGGCTCGCTGGCAGCAGGAGCGTCGACGGGAGCCGGAGCGTCGACGGGAGCGTCGACGACCTGGGGGTTCTGCGCGAACGGCACGGGGAAGCCATCGATCTCGTCGGTCAACGGCAACGGGAATGGAGGCTCGACGTCGGTGAGCTCCAGCAGCGCATCGAGCAGCACCAGCAGCGCTTCGAGCAGCTCCAGCAGCGCATCGAGTAGCTCCAGCAGCAGCTCGTCGGCCAGCTCTGGCGCAGGCGGCGCGGGCGGGGGCGGGGGCTCAGGTGGCGGCGGCGCGGGCGGCAGCGGAGGCGGTCCGGTGGTCAATTCCGGCCTTCCGACACCCCCAGGCTCCAGCAATGTGGCGAAGCCGTCCGGCGCGGCCGGCGGGTTCAGGGTCATCAACTGGGCCGGCTTCACGGGCGCCGTGTCGTACACGTTCGACGACTCGAACTCGAGCCAGATCCAGAACTACGACACGCTGAACGCGCTCGACGTTCCGTTCACCTTCTACCTCCAGACGGGCAAGAGCGAATCGACCAATTCGGTGTGGCAAAGGGCGCTGAGCGACGGGCACGAGCTCGGCAACCACACGAAGAGCCATTCGAGCAACGACAGCGGCGCCGATACGGACGCCGCGACGCAGTTCATCGAGAGCAGGTTCGGCACCAAGGTGTGGACGATGGCGGCTCCGAACGGCTCGTCCGTGTACACGGGCATCGCCAGGACGCGCTTCCTCATCAACCGCGGCGTGGCCAACAACCTCATCGGGCCGAACGACTCGACCGATCCGTTCACGCTGCCCTGCTACATCCCGCCGACCGGCGCCTCCACGACGGTGCTGGACCAGCAGGTCACGAGCGCGCGGGACGCCAAGAAGTGGCGCACCGTCCTGGTGCACGGCTTCACCGGCGGCTCTGACGGCGCTTATCAGCCCATCGGGCTCCAGGCCTTCGTCGATCACGTCAAGCACTCGAAGGCGCTCGGCGACATGTGGCTCGACAGCGTTGTCAACGTCGGCGCTTACTGGCGCGGCCAGAAGGCGGTCTCCTCTGCCACCACCTCGACGTCCGGCGGCGCGACGACCTACACGTGGCAGCTCCCCGCCAACTTCCCGCCGGGCAAGTACCTGCGTGTGACGGTCACCGGCGGCACGCTCAAGCAGAACGGTGTTCCGCTGAACTGGGATCCGCACGGCTACTACGAAGTCGCGCTCGACGCGAAGTCCGTCACGCTGTCGCCGTGACGAAGCGGGCCCGCGCCCCGCGGGCCCCCTGCCGCCGCGACGCGCGCTGTCCGAGCGATCCGGATCCGAGTCAGCCGCGGAGCGCTCTGTCGCCGAGCGGCTGCAGCTCGCTACTGGCCTCGTGAGAGAAGGAATCAGCGAGGCACAGAGGGCACGGACGAGAGCGCGATTTGGCGGTGGGGGGCTTGGCCGACGATGGGGTCTTTGAAACCCCAAAGGACGCCAGAAGACGCCAAAAGAGACGCCAAGAGACGCCAGAATAATATAATAATATTGGCGTCTTCTGGCGCTTCTTGGCGTCTTCTGGCGTCCTCATGGCCCCGGCAGCGTAGGGGAATTCCCCCCCGCCTCCCGCGAAGGAGCTCTGTGTCCTTCGCGGTTACAATGTGGTGTCTTGGGGGAGGGGTACTGCGCGAACGTGACCGTGAGGAACGCGAGCTCCAGGCCGAGCACGTCCTGGGGCCTTTCGATCGCGCTCAACGGCGCGCGGCGAGCTCTCGGTTTCTCTGCCTCCGTGGTCGTGCGTGGGAGCCGGAGCGCCGCGGGGGCGTCGTCTTCGTCCCACCCGCCTGGTGCGGAGCTCACGTTCAGAGGCGGAGCGTGATGTTTCTCCCCCGGCTGTCCGGAATGAGCCCCCGATCGACCACGGCCTTGAACCGGAAGTCCCCCCTGCTGTCGAAGCAATGCGTGTATTTCTCGGTACTCCCGGCTCCGCGCCGGAGGTCGTCCTTACCGCTCTTGCCTGGGCCTGACCATTCGAGACGAACATAGTTTCCGTCGGCCTTGGTGTCGCGCAGCGTGCATCGAGCACAGAAGCCGCGACCATCCGGGGAGACGGTGCAAGTGGCGTCCCCGCCGACAGCGTCCGATTTTCCTGAGCGGGCTGCCCACGCAGCGGCGCAGCACAGGAGCAAGGCGGCGCTGACGATCTGTATCACCCCCACGCGACGCGCGACGTTCATCGTCCCCTCCCTCGGTCGAGCCCCTCCATCCAGGCTCCCCAGCATGTCGGTATTGAGGGCCCCAGTGGAGGGATCATGAGCGATCTCTGCTTCGCGTACGAGTGGTCGTCAAGCAGTCGCAGCGTGCTGGTTATCGATGGAAGCTTCGACGAGGGTAGTCCGCAGGAGCGGGTGTTCGTCGCGCGGGGAGGGGATGGGCCGATGTCTGAGCCCAGGGGAGTTCGGCGGGGCCCCACCCCGCGCGACGAACACCCGCTCCTGCGGCCGGGCAGCCCGGCAATCCGCCCCTCACAGCCGCGGATCGACCGGCTCGCTCTCCAGCGCCAGCACCCCGAACACACACTCGTGCACGCGGTGGAGCGGCTCGCCCTCCACGAAGCGGTGGAGCGCCTCCAGGCCGAGCGCGTACTCCCGCAGCGCGAGCGCGCGCTTCCCCGACACGCTCCGGTGGCGCAGCCGCGCGAGGTGCTGCGGCGTCAGGTACTCCGGCCCGTAGATGATGCGCAGGTACTCCGGCCCGCGGCACTTGATCGCCGGCTGGACGAGCCCGCGCGGGCCGCGGACCACCCACTCCCACGACTTGACCACCATGCCCTCGCCGCCGCGCTCGACCATCTCCGTCCAGAAGGCCACCGCCTGCGCCTCGCTCTGCGGGTCCGAGAGGTCGACGACGCGGTGCGGGGTCTCCACGAAGAACGCCGGATCGACCTCGGCGAGCCGCGCGAGCTGCCGCAGGTGGAAGCCGTGGTCCCGCGCCGCGTGCACCGCGCCCTCGCTCGCGAGCAGGTGGAAGGGCGCCAGCCGGATGTCCGCCAGCGACCGCACCGGCCAGCAGTAACGCCGGTAGGCCGCCACGTACCCGTCCATCGCCGCCTTCCGGGCCGCGTGCCGATCGAGCAGCTCCCGCGCGCTCTCGTCGCGCGCGGCGGTCATCGTGAGCGCCCGCACCGCCGCGTCGAGCGACGCGCGGCCCGACGAGCCCACGGCGGCGTACTGGCCGCGCAGGAGATCCTGCGCCTTCGCCGACCAGGGCAGGAGCTCGGCGTCGAGGCAGACCCAGTCCGTGCGCAGCTCGGCCCACAGATCCGCCCGATCCATCGCCGCCCGCACCCGGTCGATGAGCTCCCGGCTCCGCGCCTCGTCCGAGAAGAACGGCCTGCCCGTGCGCGTCGTGCACACGCCGAGCGGCCCCTCGTCGAGGCGGAACCGCCGCCGCCGCGCGGCCTCGTCGCGGCACACGACGAGCACCGCGCGCGAGCCCATGTGCTTCTCCTCGCAGACGACGCGGCCCACGCCGTTCTGCCGGAAGTACGCGAACGCCTCGCGCGGGTGCTCGAGCAGGCCCCCGTCCTTCGCCGTCTCGCTCGGCGACATCGTCGGCGGCAGGTAGATGAGCCACCGGGGATCCACGGCGAAGCGGCTCATCGCCTCGAGCGCCGCCGCCGCGTTCTCCTCGCGGATCGTCACCATCCCGTGCACCCGCGTCCGGATCGCGCGCCGGCCGCGCACGTCGTCGATGTCGAGCACGTCGTACGCCTGCCCCCGCGCGCCGGCCTTCGGCTCGCCCGCGAGCGGCGCGAGCGGCTTCGCGGGCTCGTAGTACACGCGGCGCGCCTTGACCTCGACGAGCTCGCGCTCCGGGTAGCGGAGCGCCGTGAGCGCGCCGCCGAACACGCACCCGGTGTCGATGCAGATCGTGCGGTTCTCCCACTCGGCCACCGTCGTCGGCGTGTGGCCGTAGACCACCATCGCCTTGCCGCGGTACTCCGAGGCCCAGTTGTACCGCACGGGAAGGCCGTACTCGTCGGTCTCGCCCGTGGTCTCGCCGTACAGGCAGAACTCGCGCACCGCGCCCGAGCCCCGGCCCTGGAACGCCTCCTTCACGCCCGCGTGCGCGACCGCGAGGTTGCCGTCGTCGAGCACGTAGTGGCTGACGAGCCCGTCGATGAAGTCCGCCGCCTTCGCCTTGAAGGCGTCCGTCTCCGACTCGAGCTGCTCGAGCGTCCGCTCGAGCCCGTGCGTCGGCTTCACGTCGCGCCCGCGCAGCTTCTTCAGCAGCTTCACGTCGTGGTTGCCGGGCACGCAGAGCGCGGCGCCCGACGCGACCATCGCCATCGCGAGGCGCAGCACGTCCGGCGAGCGCGGCCCGCGGTCCACGAGGTCGCCGAGGAAGATCGCGCGCCGGCCCTCGGGGGGCGACACGCGCGGCGCGTCCGGCAGCCCCTCCAGCTTGTAGCCGAGCGCCTCGAGCAGCTCGACGAGCTCGTCGAAGCAGCCGTGGACGTCGCCGATGATGTCGAACGGCCCGCGCTCGTCGCGGCGATCGGTCCACAGGCGCTGCCGCTCGATCGTGGCCGCCGCGACCTCCTCGGGCGAGGAGAGCACGTGCACGTAGCGGAAGCCCTCGCGCCGGAGCTCCTTGAGCGAGCGGCGCAGCTCGCGGCTCTGGCCCCGCACGACGTGCGGGCCGAACTGCCGGTCCGGCCGGCCGGCGTTGCGCGCGTGGCAGAGCTTCTCCGGCATGTCGAGCACGATGGCCACCGGCAGCACGTGGTGCTCGCGCGCGAGCGCGACGAGCGGCCTGCGCGCGTCCGCCTGCACGTTGGTCGCGTCGACGACGGCGAGCCGCCCCGAGGCGAGCCGCTTGCCCGCGATGAAGTGCAGGACCTCGAAGGCGACCGCGCTGGCGGCCTGATCGTTCTCGTCGTCGGACACGACGCCGCGGTAGTGATCGGACGAGAGGATCTCGGTCGGCTTGAAGTGCGCCCTCGCGAACGTGCTCTTGCCGGAGCCGGAGGCGCCGACGAGCACGACGAGCGAGAGGGAAGGGACGATGAGGGGGGCCTGCTCGCTCATGACGCCACCTCCGTCGCCTGCGCGAGGGCGCTGCCCGCGCCGCCCGCGCCGCCGTCCTGGGCCTCTCCGCCGCCCGCTCCGTTGGTGCTGCTCGTGCCGCCCGCGCCGCCCTCGCGCGTGAAGATCGCCATCTGCGTCGGCGCGCCGAGCGAGGGATCCATCGGGCCGATGGGCAGGTGCTCGACGGCGTAGCCGTGCGCGGCCGCGACCCCCTCGCAGAAGGCGTGGAACTCGGCGCGCGTCCACTCGAAGCGGTGGTCGCCGTGGCGGAGCGCGCCG
The DNA here is from genome assembly GCF_051527405.1 of Sorangium sp. So ce295. Classification (NCBI taxonomy): domain Bacteria; kingdom Pseudomonadati; phylum Myxococcota; order Polyangiales; family Polyangiaceae; genus Sorangium; species Sorangium sp. So ce295. Next base: position 4,015,293 of record NZ_CP150324.1, read on the forward strand.
CGCGGCAGCCCCTCGAACAGCGCGTTGTACTCGGCGTTCGGGGTGGTCACGAGGACGACGCGCGGCCGCGCGTGCTCGAAGACGCTGCGCGTGAGCGCGCCGAGCCGCGAGAGGTCCACGTGCTCGATGACCTCGACGAGGGTCGCGGCGTCGTAGCCCGAGAAGCGCGCGTCGCGGTAGGTGACCGACGCCTGGAAGAGCTGGATGCGCCGCCGCTGCTTGTCGGGCAGGTCGTCGAGGCGCAGGCGGTTCTTGGCGATCTCGAGGCTGCGCATGGAGACGTCGGCGCCCGCGACGCGCTCGAAGACGCGCTCGTCGACGAGGCGCTTCAGCAGCTTGCCCTCGCCGCAGCCGAGGTCGAGCACGCTCCTCGCCTCGGCCCGGCGGAGCGCCGCGACGACGGCCTCGCGCCGCGCCTCGTCGAGGCTGATCCGCGCCTCGCCCCGGTCCTCGGGCGCGGCCTTCTCGTCCTCGGCCTCCTCGGGGCTCGCCTCGTCGTCGGCCACGAGCCGCGCGAGCGCGGCCCGGAAGAGCGGCCGGCTGTGCTTCAGGTAGCGGAGCGCGATCGCCTCGCGCTCCGGGTGCTCCGGGAGCCACCCCTTGCCCTTGGCGAGGAGGTTGTCGACCTCGGCGTCGCCCACGTAGTAGTGCTTCTTGTCGTCGAGCACGGGCACGAGCACGTAGAGGTGCGCGAGCAGCTCCCTGAGCCGGCACGTCCTCGCGAGCGAGACGCGCAGGTAGGCGCTCTGGCCCCACTCCGGGAACGCCTCGTCGAGCGGGAGGCGCTCGGCCGCGATCTCGTAGCCGAGCGGCTCGAAGAGCCGCCGGAGCAGCGCCTCTCCGCCGCGGCACGGCAGGGCCTCGATCGTGGCGGAGAGGGGGATCGGCGCGTCCGCGAGCTCCGGGCGGTCGCGGCACTTGCCGCCGAGCGCCGAGCCGAAGACCTGCGCGATCGCCACGGAGAGGAACGACGAGGCGACGTAGGGCCGGTCGTTCACGTACTGCGCGAGCGTCCCGGGCTCGCCCGCGCCGCGCCCGCGCACGAGGTCCACGGGGTCGACGTCGAGCAGGAGCGCGGCGGTGCATCGCTCCTCGGTCGCCTCCGGATAGAACACGTGCGCCTTGCCGAACGACAGCGGGAACGACTGCGTGTACGCCGGGTTCTTGACGAGCAGGTAACCGAGGTCGGTCGCCGGCCGGTGCGTGGTGGTGAGCGTGAGGAGCATCGGGGGCCCGAGTCTACGCGAGAGGGACGACGAGCGACACGCTCGGCGCGACCGCGCGGAGGCGGCTTCGCCGACGCGGGGGGGCCCGGCGCTGCTAGCGTTGAACGGGTGACGCAGGAGCCCGCAAGCCAGGGAAAGGCTCACGTCGGCAAGGCCGTGGTGATCACCACGGCCGTGCTCTGGCTCCTCGACTGGATCGACCATGGAAGCTTCGAGCCCTGGCGCGGGCTGGGCACCGCGGCGTGGGTCGCGGCGGTCCTCGGCGCGCTCACGCTGGTGGCGCGCCGCATCGAACCGCGGCGCGCGCCGATCTGGCGTCAGCTCGTCGTGCTCGCGTTCACCGCCGGGATCGCCAGCTCCATCGCCACCACCTTCTTTTCCCTGGTCGCCGCGGCGCTGCCCGCGGTGTTCCCAGAGGGACCGCGACGGCCGCTCGTGGCCACCGCCGTCGTGGGCTTCTTCGACGGCGACGCCCTGTTCGGCTTCTGGGCCCTCCTGATCGAGCTGCCTCGACAGATCGGCGCCGAGCGGAGGCTCGAGGACGAGCGGCGCGCGCTGCGCCAGGAGGTCGAGCTCGCGCACATCCGCGCCGCGCTCGAGCCTCACTTCGTGTTGAACACGCTCAACACGATCGCCGGCCTGGTGACCGAAGAGCCGGCCGAGGCGCGCACCCTGATCGCGACGCTCGGCGACCTGCTGCGGGACATCATGCAGGGATCGCGGCGATCCCATCACACGGTCCGCGAGGAGGTGAGCTGGCTGCGGGGCTTCGCGCGCATCCTGGAGTCCCGGCACTTCGGGCGGCTCGCGTTCGAATGGGACGTCGACGCCTCGGTGGACGACTGCGTGCTCCCGGTGCTGCTGCTCCAGCCCCTGCTGGAGAACGCGGTGCACCACGGCGCGCTGCGCCGGCGGGAGCGCGGCCGCGTCGTCCTGCAGATCACCGGGGAGGCAGGACACCTGCGCTGCGCCGTCGAGGACGAGGGCCCCGGCTTCGACCTGGCCGCTGTCCCGCCGGAGGGGCGGGGGCTCGCGCTGGTGCGGCGCCGCGTCGCCCTGGAGTCGGCCGACGCGTCGCTGCGCATCGACTCGAAGCCCGGCCGGACGCGCCTGGAGGTCACGCTGCCGAGGAGGACGGCATGAAGCAGCTCTCTGCTCTCGTCGTCGAGGACGAGTGGCCGGCGCGCAACTTCCTCGTGGAGCTGCTGCGCGATACAGGGAGCTTCGGGTACATCGCCGCGGTGACGGACGTCGAGGCGGCTCGAGAGGCGCTCGATCGGTTAGAGCTCGGCATCGACGCCGTCTTCGTCGATATCCGGCTCGTCGATCGCCCTGGAGACACGTCGGGCCTCGACTTCGCCCGCTCCCTCTCGGCCCGCGCGAGCCCGCCGGCGGTGGTGCTCGCCACCGCGCTGGCGCACCACGCGCTCGACGGGTTCGAGATGGGCGCTGTCGACTATCTCCTCAAGCCGTTCACGCTCGACCGCGTCACCACGTGTGTGGCGCGGCTCCTCGAGCGACGCCGGGCGCCGTCCCCGAGCGCGGGAAAGCCGCGCCTGGTCGCGCGAAGAGACGACCGCCTGGTCTTCCTGGACCTCGACGGCATGCTGGCGTTTCAGGCGGCGGAGCGGCTCACCTATCTCCACCACGTGGACGGCGTGTTCTCGGTGGACCTCTCGCTCAGCGCGCTCGGGGCCACGCTGGGCGACCGTGTCCTTCGCGTGCACCGCAACTGGCTCGTCGCCCCGGCGTACGTGCGCGGGCTCGGCCGGCTCGACGGGGAGCTGATCCTCGAGGTCGGTCCAAGTCTCCGCGTGCCCGTCTCGCGCGATCGCGCGCGCGAGGTCCGGCAGCGGCTCCTGGAGAACACCGTCGGCATCACTCTGCCCGACTGAGCTCGCCTCTCTCGGCCGAGAGGACCAGCTTCGCCAGCTCGACCCCGAAGCCCTCGATGTCGAACACGTCGTACGTGTTCGTCCCGAGGATCACGCGGGTGTTCGCCGCCGGGCAGTCGACCGCAACCCCTCCAAGGCCATAGTCCCCGGCGCCGGCGACGGCGTAGACCGTCTTGCCCTCCAGGTCGTGGGCGCCGCCCGAGAGGTAATGCGCCTCGTACGACGCGAATGCTGCCGGACCGAGCACCTCCCCCTTCCAGACGGCGACCAGCCAGCGCTCGAGGTCGGACACCGTCGTCACCAGCCCGCCATTGCCGACGAGCGACCAGGTGTACGGCCATCCGGCGGGGTCGTTCTCCCCGAAGGTCGAGGCGTCGTATCCGATCGCTGTGTCGACCTGCTCCCAGATCGGGTCACCGAAGAACCCGCTCTGTCGCATGTGGGCGGGAGCGAAGAGCTCGTCACGCACGTAGTCCGTGAACGCTCGTCCCGAGACGGTCTCCACGACGTCGGCGAGCAGCGTGTAGCCGGAGTTGGAGTATTGCTCGTCGCTCCCGGGCTCGAACAGCAGCTCCTGCGCGAAGATCCGCTGGCGTGCTTCGAGCCGCGTCATCGGCTCGAAGTCCCCCTCCGTGTCGTGGTACTCGTCGAACCCGGCGCGGTGCTGGAGGATCTGAACGAGCGTGATCTCGGCCTTGTCGGCCGGCACGTCATCGAAGAGGGTCGCGAGCGAGTCGGTGACCGCGAGCTCGTGGTCGCCTTCGAGCTTGAAGATGGCCGTCGCGGTCAGGTCCTTCATCACGGAGCCGAAGTCGTACGCCGTACCGGCGACGTTGGGGATGTTGCTGTCTCGATCCGCCAGGCCGTAGCCGCTCGCGATCACCTCGGCCCCGTCGACTGTGACCAGCACCGATCCGGAGAAGCCGGCCGCGGCCGCGTCCGAGAGGCGACGCTCGAGCTCCTCGCGGAGCTCGTCCCGCTCGGGAAGTGCGGTCGAATCCCCGCTGCACCCAGTTTGTGGGACAGCCAGCGTGACCAGGCCGGCTGTCATCAGCCATTGCGAGATTGGTTTCATGCCGCGCCAGGCTGCCAGCCGGGCTCGCGAAGATCAGGGACGAATCGACGAGCGCCAGGTTCTCGGTCACGAGCGGGGGGTTCCGCGGGACGAGCACGTGGGGGCGGCGGCAGCGCGTCCCGAGCCCCAGAGCGCCGTCTTGGCCGGATCGAGGCCAGTCGTGGCTCGCCCGTCGAGGGCGACGCGCGCCGGGGTGAGCCGTTACACTGCGGCAAGCGGGCGGGTGCGCTCGTGGACTCGGGGAATTTATGAGCACAAGCTCTGAGCTTCTGGACAAGAAGATCCGCGTCGTCGTCGGGGGGATGGCGATCGAGTGGGATCTCGAGAACGGGCAGTGCACGTGGGCCGGCGTCCCCTCGGTGTCGATGTTCCTGCCGAGCAGCGTGGTTGGCCTGATGTCCGGCTTCCAGCGGATGGCGGGGACCGAGCGCTTCAACCTCGCCGTGGAGAGCGGCGGGCGGCTCAGCATCGACGACGACTGGACCTACATCTCCGGTTATCCGACGTTCGAGGAGGGCTTCAAGGCGCTCGGCGTCGGCGCGGCCACGGCGGGCTGGGGTGTGTGGCACGTGCTCTCCCTGGACCGGGAGCGGAAGGAGGCCCGCTTCCGCGTGGTGAACGGGTGGGAGTCGGTCTACCAGAAGGAGCTCGATGTCTGCTGGGGCAGCAGCATGATCGCGGGCAAGCTGGCCGGGTTCTGCACCCGGCTCTTCGGGGAGGAGTGCGACGTCGAGCAGACGTCGTTCGCCGCCCGGGGCGACGCCCACGACGAGTTCACGGTGCGCCCCGCCACGACCAGCCTGGAGGACCGGCTGCAGCACCTGCTCGACGAGGAGCGGGCGACGAAGACGGATCTGGCCATCGCGCTGCACAAGCTGAAGCGCGAGGTCGAGGAGCGCGCCCGCATCGCCGAGGAGCTCCAGCGGACCGAGCAGGAGCTCCGCGACAAGCTGTCGCTCATCGAGCGGCAGCAGCACGAGCTCCGCGCGCTCGCCACCCCGATCATCCAGGTGTGGGACGGCGTGCTGACGCTCCCGTTGATCGGCACGCTCGACGGCGTGAGGGCCGGGGTGATCACGGAAGAGCTGCTCGACGCCATCGTCAGGACAGGCTCCCGCTATGCGATCCTCGACATGACCGGCGTGGACAGCATCGACGGCGAGACCGCCGATCACGTGATCCGGATCATCCGCGCGGTCGAGCTGCTCGGCGCCAAGGGGGTCATCACCGGCGTGCGCCCCGCGGTGGCCGCGCTGATCACGTCGCTCGGCCTGGAGCTGTCCGCCGTGACCACGCTGCGGAACCTCCGCGAGGGGCTGCGGATGTGCATCCAGTCGCTCTCGGACAAGCCTGCAGGGGTGTGAAGACGGCGGGCGGCGGCGGGCCGGGCCGAGCCGGCGAGGTCCGTCGATCCTTGCGAGGTGGAGGCCTGCGATGGAGATGATCAACAAGGCGAGCTGCGACCATTGCACGAGCTGCTCCGCGGATACGGAGGAACAAGGACGCCAGGAGCACGTGAGGCGAGCGCTGCGGCTCGAGTACCTGACGGTCAGCTGGAACATCGTCGAGGGCATCGTCGCCGTGACGGCGGCCGTCCTCGCCGGGAGCGTCGCGCTCCTCGGTTTTGGCATCGACAGCTTCGTCGAGTGCGCCTCGGGCTTCGTGATGATCTGGCGCCTCCGCGCGGAGACGGCGCGCCGGCTGACGAGCCAGGCCCTCGACACGCTCGAGCACCGAGCTCAGCGGCTGGTCGCCTCGTCGTTGTTCTTGCTCGCCGCCTACGTCGCCTTCGACGCCGGTCAGGCGCTCTGGGGCGGCGAGCGGCCCGAGTTCACCCTCGTCGGGGTGGGGATCACGTCTCTGTCGCTCCTCGTGATGCGCTGGCTGGCGCGCGCGAAGCGCCGCGTCGCTCGACAGATCGGCAGCCGGGCCATGGAAGCGGACGCCTTCCAGACCACCGCATGCGTCTGGCTCTCGCTCGCGACGCTCGTCGGGATCGGGCTCAACGGGGCGCTCGGCTGGTGGTGGGCGGACCCGATCGCTGCCCTGGTCATCGCCGCGCTCGTCGTCAAGGAGGGCCTCGCCACGTGGCGCGGCGACGGTTGTTGCTGAAGGTGTCTCCTGGCCGGCCCTGCGGCGGTTGGTGCTCGCACCCGTCGGTCCACATGGTAGGCTCTGCCGGCTCGTGACTCGGCGGCGAAGGCAACATCCCCGATCCCGATGGACGCAGCGGCTCGTCCGCCTGCTCTCGATGATCGTGCTCGCCCTGGTCATGAGCCAGCTGACCGTGGCGTACGCCTTCGTGGCCATCGACGACTGCGGCGAGTCGTGTCCCGACGACGACGACAAAGGGGACTGCCACTGTCCCCTGGATTGCGCCTCGGGGTGCTGCGCGGTCAGGGCGCCAGCGGTCCCGCCCTCGCCCATCGTCCCCGTCTTGCTCGCGCCCCTCTCCGTGGAGCTCCTGCTGCTCGTGCCCGAGCGCGCGCCCCCATCGCCCGAGGCGCGCGAGGTGCTCCACGTCCCAAGGCTCCTGGCCTAGGCACGGCGCTGATGGCCGCTCCGCGGCCCGAGCCGTCGATCGCGCTCCTGTGAGCTCCACGTGGGCCCCGTCAGCCCTCGATGGCCTCAGGCGATCGCGGCGTGGTTCAGCGCCCTGCCAGGTCCGAGCGGAGGGCACGCTCGCGACGCGAGGTCGCGCGCCCGCTCCAGCGCGTCCGTTCAGCGCTGCTCGACCTAGCTCGCGCATCACGCTCGCGGGCGAGTCGGCGGCGATGGTAGCGGTGCTGCGCTGAGCGGCGGCGCGCTGGCGCGTGCGAGCGACAGCGTGCCCGAGGCTCGTCCGCCACGTGACGTTGCGAACAACAAGGAAGGGTAGACCCATGAAGATTCGTTCCATCTCGATCGTGCTCTGCGCCCTCGCCCTCGGTGCCGTGTCGTGCTCGAAGGAGGCGCCGAGCGCCGGCAAGGCGGCGCCCGAGCAGACGCAGGCGAAGCCTGCGGCGCACGGGCCGGCCGACGTGAAGCCCGGCTCCCACGAGGACTGGTGCGGAGAGCACCAGGTGCCCGAGTCGCAGTGCACCCGCTGCAACCCGGAGCTGATCCCTGCCTTCAAGGCCACGAACGACTGGTGCGCGGAGCACGGGCTTCCCGAGTCCCAGTGCCTCAAGTGCAACCCCGACCTGAAGATCGTCAGGCCGCCGAAGGGGAGCTGACGTGCCCCGCCGCGTTCACATCGTGTTGCTCCTGCTCCTCGCCGTTCTGTCGGGGTGCGGGGCCAAAGGGACCGACGCCGCCGCGCACGAGAAGGCGGAGGCCAAGCCGAAGGCCGCGGCGGCCGTCGAGGGCGCCATGTGCAAGGAGCACGGCGTGCTGGAAGCCCTCTGCACGAAGTGCAATCCGAGGCTCGTCCCGGTCTTCCAGGCCAAGGGAGACTGGTGCAAGGAGCACGCGTTTCCGGAATCCATCTGCCCCCTCTGCCACCCCGAGCGCGGAGGCAAGCCGGCGGCCGACGTGGCGAGCGACGGCGCGCCTGCCGACGGGACGAAGGTCAAGCTCAAGACCAAGGACACGGCCCGGCTCGCCGGCATCCTCACCGCGAAGGCCGTCGAGCGTCAGGGCGGCGGCGGCATCCCCGTGACCGCCAGGGTCGTCTACGACGCGCTCAAGGTGGCCGAGATCAACGCCCGCGCCCCGGGGGTCGTCCGGCAGCTGCACGTGGACGTGGGCGCGGAGGTCAAGAAGGGCGCGCCGCTCGCGATCATCGACAGCGCCGACGTGGGGGCGGATCGATCGCGGCTCGCCAGCGCGCAGTCGCGCCTCACGATCGCCGAGGAGAACCTGAAGCGCGAGGAGCAGCTCGAAAAGGAGGGGATCTCGTCGCGCCGGAGCGTCCTCGCCGCGCAGCAGGAGCTCGACGCTGCCCGCGCCGAGCGCGCCTCCTTCGCGGCCTCCCTGGCCGTCGTGGGCGCGAGCGCGGGCGGGAGCGGGGGCTACACGCTCACCACCCCGCTCGCCGGCGTCGTGACGCAGCGGAAGGCCACCGTGGGCAGGTTGGTCGGCGTCGAGGAGACCCTGTTCGAGGTGGTCGACGTCTCGAGCATGTGGGCCGAGCTCGACGTCCCCGAGACCGATCTACCGGCCGTCTCGCTGAAGCAGCCGGTGGTCATCGAGGTCGATGGCATCGAGGGGCGCGAGCTCAAGGGGGAGATCACGTACGTGGCGCCGGCCATCGACCCGGCCTCGCGCACGGCCAAGGCGCGCGTCCCGCTCGCGAACCCGGGCGGCGCGCTGCGGGCCAACATGTTCGGCAGGGCGCGCATCCTCGCCCCATCCCGCGCGGCGGTCGTTGTGCCCCGCGCCGCCGTGCAGCGCGCGAGGACGGTGAAGCTCGTGTTCGTGCGGCTCGCGGACGACCAGTTCGAGGCGCGGCGGGTCGAGGTCGGGGCGACCGAGGGCGATGTCGTCGAGGTGATCAAGGGCGTGCGCCCGGGCGAGGAGGTCGCGACCGAAGGGAGCTTCCTGCTCAAGACCGAGACCCTCAAGGAGAGCATCGGCGCCGGCTGCTGCGGCGAGGACTGAGGCGCGGGCCATGCTGAACGCCGTCATCACCTGGTCGCTCCGCCACCGGTTTCTCGTGATCCTGGCCTCGATCGGCCTCTCCCTGGCGGGCATCCTCGCGTTCCGCCGCCTGCCGATCGACGCCTTCCCGGACACGACGCCGGTGCAGGTGCAGATCAACACCGTCGCGCCTGCCCTCTCCCCGGTCGAGATCGAGCGCCAGATCACGGCGCCCGTCGAGCAGGCGATCTCGGGGCTGCCCAGGCTCGAGGAGGTCCGCTCGCTCTCCCGCTTCGGCCTCTCGCAGGTCACGGCGCGCTTCGAGGACGACACGGACATCTACCTGGCCCGCCAGGTCGTCATGGAGCGGCTCCAGACCGTGGCGCTGTCGCCGGGGATCCATCGCCCGGAGCTCGGCCCGGTCGCCACCGGGCTCGGCGAGGTGTTCCACTACGTGGTCACGGGCAAGGGCAAATCGCTGAGCGAGCTGCGGACGGTCCACGACTGGGTCATCGCGCCGCAGCTCCGCTCGGTGCGCGGCGTGGCCGAGGTGAACGCGTGGGGCGGCGATGAGCGGCAGATCCAGGTGCTCGTCGACCCGGCGGAGCTCACGGCGCGGGGGCTCTCGCTCCACGACCTCTCCGAGGCCCTGGAGCGCAACAACGCCAACGTGGGCGGTGGCACCCTGGACCAGGCCGGCGAGTCGAGCCTGATCCAGGGCATCGGCATCGCCACGCGCGTGAGCGACATCGAGGACATCGTTGTCGCGGCCAAGGGCGGGGCGCCCATCCGGGTGCGCGACGTCGCCCGGGTGGTCGAGGGGCGCGAGATCCGGCGGGGCGCGGTCACCGCCGACGGCAAGGGGGAGGTCGTGCTCGGCCTCGGCTTCATGCTGATGGGCGAGAACAGCCACGACGTCACGACGCGGCTCAAGGCGCGCCTTTCGGAGGTCGAGAAGAGCCTCCCGAGCGGCGTCGACGTCGCCGTCGTCTACGACCGCACCGAGCTCATCGACAGGGTGCTCGGCACCGTGCAGAAGAACCTGCTCGAGGGCGCGCTGCTGGTCGTGGCGGTGCTCTTCGCCTTCCTCGGCAACCTCCGCGCCGGGCTCATCGTGGCCTCGGCCATCCCCCTGTCGATGCTCTTCGCCTTCGACCTCATGCTGCGCGCGGGCGTCGCGGGGAGCCTGATGAGCCTCGGCGCGATCGACTTCGGCCTCGTCGTCGACAGCTCGGTGATCATGGTCGAGAACTCGGTCCGGCGGCTCTCCGAGGATTCGAGCGACCGGAGCACGACGGAGGTCGTGCGCGACGCCTCGATCGAGGTCCGCAAGCCGACGATGTTCGGCGAGCTGATCATCATGATCGTCTACCTGCCGATCCTCGCGCTCGAGGGGGCGGAGGGGAAGCTGTTCCGGCCGATGGCGCTCACCGTGATCTTCGCGCTCATCGGCTCGATGATCCTGTCGCTCACGCTCATGCCGGCGCTCGCGAGCCTGCTCCTGCCGCGCCGCATGAAGGAGCGCGAGAACGTGCTCGTGCGCCTCCTCAAGCGGGCCTACCGGCCCGTGCTGCAGCTCGCGCTGCGCTGGCGCTGGGCGGTGCTCGCCGGGGCCGTGCTGCTCCTCGGCAACGCGGCCTTCCTCGCGACGCGGCTCGGCGCCGAGTTCGTGCCGCGGCTCCGTGAGGGCACCCTCGTCGCCAACACCGTGCGGCTCTCGGGGGTCTCGGCGGGCGAGTCGATCCGCTACGGCACCCGGCTCGAGCGGGTCCTCCTCGACAGGTTTCCGGACGAGATCGAGCGCGTCTGGACGCGCACGGGCACCGCGGAGGTGGCGACGGACCCGATGGGGCTCGAGCTGTCCGACATGTTCATCACGCTCAAGCCGCGGGAGGCATGGAAGCGCGCCGCCACGCAGGACGAGCTCGTCGAGGCGATGGAGTCCGAGCTCGCGGGGATGCCGGGCATGCGCGTCATCTACACGCAGCCCATCGAGATGCGGGTCAACGAGATGGTCGCGGGGATCCGGGCCGATCTCGGGGTGAAGCTGTTCGGCGACGACTTCGACACGCTCAAGCAGAAGGCGCGCGAGATCGAGGCCGCCCTCAAGACGATCCCCGGCGCCGCGGACGTCGTGACCGAGCAGGTGACAGGCCAGCCCGTGCTCGAGATCGAGGTCGACCGCGCCGCCATCGCCCGCCACGGCATCGCGGCCGCCGACGTCCTGGATGTCGTCGAGGCGCTCGGCGCGCGGGAAGTGGGGCAGCTCCAGGAGGGCGAGCGCCGCTTCCCCGTGGTGCTGCGCATCGACGATCGCTACCGGGAGGACCCCGCCTCCATCGGCCGCATCCTGGTCACCGCGGCCGGCGGGGAGCGCATCCCGCTCGCGCGGCTCGCGAAGATCCGCGCGACCGAGGGGCCGGCCGCGATCAACCGCGAGTGGGCCAAGCGCCGGATCGTCGTGCAGGCGAACGTCCGGGGCCGCGACGTGGGCACCTTCGTCGAGGAGGCGAGGGCGAGGCTCGATCGGGAGGTCGAGCTCCCGCCCGGCTATTACGTCCGCTTCGGCGGGCAGTTCGAGCACCTCGAGCGGGCGCAGGCGCGCCTGCTCGTCGTCGTGCCCATCGCGCTCGGGCTGATCCTGCTCTTGCTCTACTTCACGTACGGGCGGCTCCTGGACGCGGTCCGCGTCTTCACGGGCGTCCCGTTCGCCGCGATCGGCGGCGTCGTCGCGCTCTGGCTCCGCGATCTGCCGTTCAGCATCTCCGCGGGCGTCGGGTTCGTTGCGCTGTCGGGCGTCGCGGTGCTCGGGGACATGGTGCTCGTCTCGACCATCCGGCAGCTCACCGCGGCCGGGATGCCGGTGCGCGACGCCATCGAGCTCGCGGCCGAGCGGCGCCTCCGCCCGGTCCTCATGACGGCGCTCGTCGCCTCCCTGGGCTTCGTGCCGATGGCGCTGAACACGGGCGTCGGCGCCGAGGTCCAGCGCCCGCTCGCGACCGTCGTGATCGGCGGCGTGATCTCCTCCACGCTGCTCACGCTGCTCGTGCTGCCGGCGCTCTACATCGTGGTCGGCGGGAGGCTCCGCGTGGACGCCGCCGGCGAGGCGGGCGCCTCCGAGCCTCCGCGGCCCGCCGGCCCGGCCCTGTCGCCTGCGGCGGAGTAGCCGGTGAGCGCGCGCTCCCGCCTCCGCGCGATCGCCGCCGCCGCGGGCGTCCTGATCCTCGTCCAGGCGCTCGCCGTGGGGCTCTACTGGGCCGTGGAGCGCCGCCGCGGCGCCGAGCGGCCAGGTCGCCCTTTCGCGGTCGAGCGGCTCCACGACGGCCAGCGCATGCCCGACGCTGCTTTCGAGCAACCGGACGGGACCTCGCTTCGCGCGGCCGCCCTGCGCGGCCGGCCTGTGCTGCTCCACTTCTGGGCCACCTGGTGCGCCCCCTGCCGCGCCGAGCTCCCGCGCTTGCTGGAGCTCGGCCAAGAGCTGGAGAAGGCCGGGAGGCTCCAGGTCGTGGCCGTGAGCGTCGACGAGAACTGGGAGGTCGTGCGCGCCTTCTTCGGGGGCGAGGTCCCTCCCGGCGTCGTGCGGGCCGGCTCCCCTGCGGTGCAGCAGCGGTTCGGGGTCTCGACGTTGCCCGACACGTTCCTGGTGGAGGCGGACGGCAGGATGTCCCTCCGCTTCACGGGCGCGAGGGACTGGCGAGCGCCCGAAGCGACAACGCTGCTGCTTGGACAGGAGCGGCCAGCGCCCTGAGCGCGCTTCCCGCTACTCGGCGCCCCCGGCAGACACCGACGAGCCATCGAGGGAGCCGCCTGCGCCATTCGTGCCGCCTGCGCCACCCGAGGCATCCATGCCGCCCGCGCCATTCGTGCCGCCAGCGCCATTCGTGCCGCCAGCGCCACCCGCGGCATCCGTGCCGCCCGCGCCATTCGTGCCGCCAGCGCCACCCGCGGCATCCGTGCCGCCCGCGCCATTCGTGCCGCCAGCGCCGCCCGCGGCATCCGTGCCGCCCGCGCCATTCGTGCCGCCAGCGCCGCCCGCGGCATCCGTGCCGCCGGTGCCATTCGTGCCGCCAGCGCCGCCGGTGCCATCCGTGCCGCCCGCGCCACTCGTGCTGCCTGCGCCACTCGTGCTGCCTGCGCCACCGGAGGCATCCGTGCCGCCTGCGCCGCCCGTGGCATCGGCGCCACCGGTGCCATCCGCGCCGCCCGTTCCACCGGCGCCGCCACCACCACCACCCGTACCGCCTGTGTCGGGGTCCTCCAGGGGGAAATTCTCGTCGAGGCACAGACGGCCTTCAGGCGTCGCGGTGCAGATCTCTCCCTTCGCGCAGGCCCTCTGCCCCTTCGGGCACTTCGTCACGTCGAAGAGGCAGAATCCGTTGGTCTCCACGCCGAAGAACACACACGAGGCGTGCGGCAGCAGGCAGTCGCTGTGGCTGTTGCACGCGGGCGCGCACATTCCGAGGTCACCAACCCCGGGCTCGGCTGTCAGAGGATACAAGCAGAGACCGCTCTCCAGCCCTCCGCAGTCCTCGTTGGCGACGTCCCCGCCGAGCCCGCACAGCTCGGCGCACACGCCGACGTCGGCGCCGATGTCGATGCACCACCCCGCGCAGGGATCCGTGCCGTCGGCTTCGAGCGCGCACTCGGCGCCCGCCGGCAGCCCTTGCGTGGGCTCGTCGATGCAGATGTTCATGCGGGGATCGCAGACCCGTCCGCCGCACTGGCTGTCCGATCCGCAGTTCGGCATGCACACGGACACATCGTCGATCTCCTCGCAGCGCAGCTCCTCGCGGCCGCGGCACTTCGTCGGATCGAGCTCGTCGACGATGGTCTCGAGGGGCGGCTCTCCCGGGGTGCAGCCGAGAAGGCAGAGGCCGTCGAAGCACGCGCTGCCTTCGCCCTCACAATCGCTGTCTCCCGTGCACGTGGTCGTGCAGTACCCGCCCGCCGGGCCTCCGCCGAGGAACTCGTCGCCCGACTCCGTGAAGCAGAAGCCGCGCCGGCCGCAGTCCGCGTCCCTCTCGCACCGGGCGCCGAGCCCCCGCCCTTCGCCTGAGCCGCCGTCGCCTGAGCCGCCGTCGCCTGAGCCGCCGTCGCCGCCCCCGGCGCCGCTCTGGGCGCTGGAGCCGCCGTCGTTGCCGTCGGAGCCGCCGTCGCCCGAGCCGCCGTCGCCCGAGCCGCCATGGCCCGCCGCGCCCGCGCCGTTGCTGCCGGCGCCCGCGCCGTCGCTCGTCGATGTGCCTCCCGTGCCTTCGTCGGAATCGTCAGAGCAGCCGAGAAATCCCGTCGAAACGGCGACCGTGGTGAGCAAAGCCGCCGCAATTCTTCGCACTCTCATCGCTGTCACCCGAACCAGGAGGCCGTGCCCCCATCGGGCGCGCCATCGACTGATTCACAGACGGTACCGGAATCGGCGCCTCTCCAACATCGGCAAACCGCCTTGTGCCGGCGTTCGATGCCCCCCGCCGGGCCACGCGGGCGCGGCCCCGCCTCAGAGCCGCACGAGCAGCCCAAGAAACCCGGCGAACGTCGGTCTCCCCGCGGTGCCGAGCCGCTCGCCGCCGAGCGTCACGACGGCGCGGGGCTCGGCGAAGATCGCGTGTGCATCCACCAGGAGGGCCGCGCGGTCGGTCAGGCGCAGCCCGGCGCCCCCGCCCAGGGCCGCGGCGACCGACCAGACATCGCCCGTCGCGCTCCGCAGCGGCGGCAGGGGATCACCGCTGACGAACAGGTGAATTCCGCCCACGCCGGCCGAGAGCACAGGCCAGATCGCGCCGCCCGTGTCCAGCGCCCATACCGCCTCCAGAGAGGCCATCTCCTGACGGACGGACACCGTGCCGAGCTCGCCATCGAGCGTGGGCCCCAGCGTCGGCCCGGCGAATGTCAGCCGCGCCGCGAGCCCCGCGGGCAGCGCGCCGCCGCGGCCGTCCGCGCCGACCCCGTACGACAGCCGAAGCGCGGGCCCCAGCGCCGGCCCGACGCCGCCTGCGCTCAGGAGCGCCACGAAGCCGGCCTCGACGCCCACGCCCGCGAGCATCCCGGCCCGCTCCGGCGCAGGGGGCATCCCGGCCCGCTGCCGGACGGGCGCCATCCACCGCCGCACGTCGTCGGGAACGGCGGCGCCGCCGTCCTCCGCGGCGCGCCCCTGCGGCTCCTGCAGGCTTGCCTCCAGCAGGCTCGCCTGCAGGAGCTCGACCGCGCGCACGGCCATCACCGACGGCGCCGCCGCGCCGGCCGCCTCCACGGCGCGCACCACCGTCTTCTGCGTCACCCGATCGACGATCCACAGGTCGGCGGTCGCGCCCGTCCGCGAGCGGACGATCGTCGCGGCCGCGAACGCGTCCGCCTCCTTCGCGGCGCGCTCCAGCCCCGCGCGCAGATCGCCCTCGGGCGCTCGCAGGACGCGCACCACCTCGAACCCCGCCGCGCCGAGCTCGGCCCGGAGCCGCGTCGCCGCCTCGAGCACGAGCGGGTCGTCCACGCCGGCCTCGACGATCACCACCCGTGACGCGGCCGCCTCGGCCTCCCCTGAGGGCGCGCCGGGCGGCGCCGCGTCGGCCCGCGCCGCGGCGGGCGCCGACGCGAGGAGGAGCCAGAGCAGGAGAGTGAGGGAGCGCACGCGCCAGGGCTCTATCAGATCGCAGGCGGGGGTGGAGGCGCATTGCAGTGAACGGGGAAGGGGCCAGGGGGAGGGGAGGGGGCCAGGGGGAGGGGGCACCGGGCCCGGCGACGCACCCGAGGAGCCGAGCCAGAGCCCGCAGCGTCCGTCCGGACGGGCCACGACCGGGAGGACCTCCACGATGCGGCGCGCTCTCGCGGAGGAGCGTCGATGGGCATAAGCTCGACTGGGCCCCAACCTGCCGTCGATGCGCCGCCGCAGGGATCAGGGGCGACCGCGCCGATCGAGGGGAAACGCCATGGCAGATGGGGAGCTCGAGGATCTGCAGCGGCAGGCGCCGCCCGCCGAGGAGATCGAGCTCGTCAACAAGACGGCTCGCCGGATCTGCATCAGGCGCGATGGCAGCGACCTCGTCGTGGCGCCTTTCGACGTCGTGCGCACGACGGAGACGGCGGCGCAGGGGCTGGATCTGAGCGTCTGGCTCGAGCGTGGTTATGTGGAGAAGCGCGCCCCGGTCCAGGCCGAAGAGCCGAGCCTCGACGCCGCCGCCATCGCGGGGGTGCTTGTCCTCGGGGGGCTCACGTCGCTGTTCGTGGTCACCCTGGACGGCTGGGCCCGCCTGGCCTTCGGCACGGTCGGCGTCGGGATGATCGCGTTCACCGTGTTCCCGTCGCTGGATCGCTGGGCCCGGCATCGCCATCGCAGCACCGCGTTGATGCTGCGCGACCAGTTCTGGCGCGCGATCGGCATGCTGGCGGTGTGCCTCGTGGGGTTCGGCATCCCCGCCGCCACCGTCCTCTTGCAGGCCGAGAAGCGCCTTCACGAGATCTTCACGTTATCGATGCGCAGCATGGCGTTGCTGCTCCTCTTCGCGCTGTTCATCGGCGCCGCGGCGACGTTGCCCGCGCTCCTGTTCTTTCTGTTCGCGGAGCAGCG
Source organism: Sorangium sp. So ce295 (assembly GCF_051527405.1). NCBI lineage: Bacteria > Pseudomonadati > Myxococcota > Polyangiales > Polyangiaceae > Sorangium > Sorangium sp. So ce295. The sequence continues at coordinate 4,031,604 of NZ_CP150324.1, forward strand.
CCGGAACGTGGTGAAAGAGCAGTTTCACCGCGACGTGCTGCGGCTCGATCCCGCGCTCCGTACGATCGACGAGGCGGAGCGGGCCTATTCGCCGCTGATGAAGGACGCGCTCGACACCCGGCGCGGTCCCCTGTTCTTCGTCCCGATCATCCTCAGCACGTTCCTCCTCTCGGTCGGCTGGGTGATCTCGGCGCTGCCGACGGTGGCGTCCGTGGCGGAGACGCTGGGGGACGAGCCGGTCGAGCTCCACTCCCTGTTCATCCCCAACCGGACCGCCTTCACGTTCGCGTTCCTCGGCACGTATTTCTTCGCGCTCAACATGGTATTCCGCCGCTATGTGCGGGCGGATCTCGGGCCCAAGGCGTACAGCCACATCTCCGTGCGCATCATCATCGCCACGATCCTGGCCTGGGTCATGAGCAAGACGTTCGAGGGCGCCTCGCTCTCGGGCGGCGCGGCGCCCATCGACAACGCGCCCTGGCACCTGCTCCTGCTCGCCTTCTTCATTGGCATCGTCCCGGACACCGGGCTCGCCGTGCTCCACGACCTGCTCAAGACGCGCATGGTCACCTTCTTCGTCCCGACCCTGAAGGACCGCGACCCGCTGACCCACCTCGAGGGCATCACGCTCTACGACAAGGCGCGCCTGCTCGAGGAGGGCATCGAGAACATCGAGAACCTCGCGCACCACAACCTGATCGAGCTGATCCTGCGCACGCGCATCCCGGCCCCGCGCCTTGTCGACCTCGTGGATCAGGCCATCCTGTATCTCCACGCGCGAGACGAGGCCGAGCCGGCCCGGAACGCGCCGTCGAGCATCCTTTCGAAGCTGAAGGCGCATGGAATCCGCACGGCGACCGATCTCGAGCTCTGCATGGCGACGCAGGAGACGCGCGACGCGGTGATACGGCTCTCCTCCGAGTCGCGCATCCTGCTCCTGCTCAGCGCGCTGCGGGACGACGAGTGGATGCCGCAGCTCCGGAGCTGGCGCGAGTTCCGCAAGACCTACGAATACGCCTACACCGTCGAGCAGCTCACGCCGCCCTCGGCCGGGACGAGGCCCCAGGCGGCGTGACCGCGCGAGGCGTGGCGCGGCCTTCCGGCGGAGCGGGGCTGGCCGCTGTCCGTCACCGCGGGCCCGCGACCGCCCGCCACCACGGGGTCGGCGCGCCGACGCGCTCGGGCTCGAACGCGGCGCCGATCCGGGGGGTCACGACGCGCGCGCCGCGCTCGGTGGCCAGCGAGAGCAGCGTCTCGGCCGGCTCGTCCCAGTCGTGGAGCCCGAGGTTGAAGGTGCCCCAGTGGACGGGCAGGAGCGTGCCGCCGCCGAGCATCTCGAACGCGGTCAGCGCGTTCTCGGGGCCGAGGTGGATGGTCCCCCACGCGGGGTGATACGCGCCGACCTCGAGCATCACCAGGTCGAAGGGGCCGTGTTGCTTGCCGATGTCCTCGAACCCGGGGAACAGCCCGGTGTCGCCGGAGAAGAAGACCTTGCGCCGCTCCGACTCGATGACCCAGGAAGCCCAGAGCGTCGCGTTGCGGCTCGTCGGCCCGCGGCCCGAGAAGTGCTGAGAGGGCGTCGCGGTGAAGCGGACGCCGCCGATCTCCGCGCGCTCGTGCCAGTCGAGCTCGGTGATCCGCGCCGGGTCGACGCCGAGCGCCTCGAGGAGCGCGCCCACGCCGAGGGGCGTGACGATGGGGACGCGCGTGCGGGCCAGCGCCTCGATCGTCGGCGCGCAGAGGTGATCGAAGTGGTCGTGGGAGAGCAGGACCGCGTCGAGCGGCGGCAGCTCGTCGAGCGCGGCCGGGACCGGATGGAAGCGCAGCGGCCCGGCAAAGGAGACCGGCGAGGCGCGCTCGCCGAACACCGGATCGGTGAGCACCCGGCGGCCATCGAGCTCGAGGAGGACGGTGCTGTGGCCGAGCCAGGTGACCCGCAGTCCGGTGTCGCACTGCCGGGCCCAGCTCTCGTGGGGCCGCACGACGGGCAGCGGCGCGGGCGGCTCCCGCCGGCCGCGGCGGAAGAAGAACTCGCCGAGCACGGGCAGCGTCGAGCCCTTGGTCATGCTGGGGCCGGCGCCCGATGGGTTCTCGAACTTGCCGTCCTTGAACTGAGCTGAAGCGCGCGCCCGCTCGAGCCGCAGCCCTTTGCGACGCCGTGAATCGTTCATGAGGGGACGACCTCCTGCCAGGCGCGGTGTCTGGCGAGACGGAACACGACCTTGAAGGCGACCATTCCGCGGCCTGGTCGCCGGAGGAGGCGAGGGCTCCTCCAACTGGAGCGCGCGCTCGGCCAGGGTGGCTCGCTCACGCACCGGACGAGCTTTGCGATCGGCGCGCCGACCGTCAAGGCCTGAACTTGACAAATTGTTCTCAACTTGTCAATGTTGACCATCGCCTGACGCTCTCTCCTTGCCCTGGCCCCTCGGCGATTCACCCCGGGCACCGCCTCGGGGGAGCGACCTGCCTGGATGTGTGCAGGGATCGACGCACGGCGGATCCCTGGTCATCCGATGATCCAGGGGGGCCGCGGCAACTCTCGTTCAGGCGAGACTCGACCCGTTCAGTGACACGGGCGAAGAGGGCGCGAGAAGCCAAATGTCTCGGTCGATGTAGGACATTGCGGCACAGGTCACTGGCCATCAACTGTCGTGGTCGTGGCTTCGTAAATAGTCGTTCATAAATGCCGACAAACTGAACAAGATGGACAGATGCGCGGCAAAGTGAAGAGGATCGACGGCGGGAGATCGGCGCGGAGATGCGCAAGTTCGTGCGTGTTTGCGCGGATTTGTAGACGATTACGCGAACGATCATGCATGTGTTCGAACATGTGAACGCTCACGTGAAAGACCATGTGAACGAACACGTAAATGACTACGCATGACCACGTAAACCAACATGCAAATGACGCGGCGGGACGCATGATGGGCTTGACTCGCAACACGATACGGGACAAGAGTGATCCTCTTAGCGGTGCCTGACCGCCTGTCGAACGAGTCCTCCAGCTCCGCACCTCGTGATCGAGATCCCCTGGGGGGCGATGACCGATGACTACCGCGGCCGTCCCTCCGGAGCCTCCATCGCGCATTGCGTGTCGAGAGCCCCTGATCAGCGCAAGGGCAGCGTCGAGCTGTAGATAGACCGTACTTCTTACTTGACAGAGGAGAACAACATGAGATTCGCATCAAGGAGCGCCTTGCTTGCCTCCGCGACGAGCCTTCTCGCCGTCTCATGCATCGCTGGTCTGGACGACACCGGCAGCGAGCAAGGCGACGCGCTCGAGGAGAGCCTCACGATCGACCCGAACGCGGTCTACACGCTCGTCGGCGTGCAGAGCAGCAAGTGCGTCGAGATACGTGGGGGCAGCACGGCGAGCGCGGCGGCTGCGCAGATCGCCGCGTGCAACGGCGCCACGCGACAGCAGTTCCGGGCGGAGTCCGCGGGGAGCGGATACTTCCGGCTGCGGAACGTGAACAGCGGTCTCTGCCTCGGGATCAACGGTGGATCGACGGCGAACGGCGCCACCGTCGTCCAATCCAGCTGCGGCAACGCCACGAGCCAGCAATTTTCGTTCGTGGACGTCGGCAACAACGCCCAGCGGATCATGGCCCGAAACAGCAACAAGGCGCTCGACGTCACCGGGCGGTCGACCGCGGACGGCGCCGGCCTCCAGCAGTACAGCTGGGCGAACGGCGACAACCAGAAGTTCACGTTCAAGGTCGTGGGGGGCAGCTCAAGCAGCGCGAGCAGCAGCTCAAGCAGCTCCAGCAGCGCGAGCTCCGGCGTCGGTGGTTCGGGCGGCGCTGGTGGCGCTGGCGGCTCGACCAGCTCCAGCAGCTCGACCAGCGCCAGCAGCTCCAGCAGCGCGAGCACCGGCGTCGGTGGTTCGGGCGGTGCTGGTGGCTCCGGCGGTGCTGGCGGCTCGGGCGGCGCTGGCGGTTCGGGCGGTGGCGACGCCGATACGGGGGTCAACCCGGCGTCGGGCTGCACGCTTGGCTACAGCCAGATCCCGGACGGGAAGGGTGGCAAGAACGTCGAGGCCGTCTGCCTTCCGAAGGAGATGAACTTCAACATGGCCGCGTCGCTGGAGGCCTTCAAGACGACGGTCTACCCGCTCTTGACCGCCAACTGCTCTGGCTGCCACAGCTCGACGGGCAAGGCCCAGGCGCCCATGCACGCCGACGTCGATCCGGCGCTGGCCCACGAGTACGCGCTCACGCGCGTCAACTTCAAGAAGCCGGCGGACTCCAAGCTCGTGGTCCGGATGGGCATCGACCGGCACAACTGCTTCGGAACGAGCTGCAGAGACGCGAACACGCAGATGCTCAACGCCGTCACGGCGTGGGCGAACGCCGTCGCGCCGACCCTGCCGGCCACCCCGCGCCCCGTCGCGGCCGGCGAGAAGGTCACCGAGGACCAGGTGAAGGCGTGGATCGCGACGGACAAGGCCACCGTCGCCGCGGCGGACGCGGAGTTCATCAAGTACGCCTCGCTGCACGAGCTCCACAACGCGGGCGTCAGCGCGGAGGAGCTCAACGTGGCCCGCGTGGGGCTGTCCAAGGCCCTGAACTCGACAGCGCGCTGGGCCCCCACGATCGTCAACCCGGTGGACATCAACGGCAAGGGCATGGTCTACCGCTTCGATACCCGCAACTACTGGGGCTACAACAAGGGGGTCACGAAGCTCCACTTCGGTGGATCGGACGACGACGTCTTCTTCGGGAGGACCTCGGTCAACTACCTGGGTGAGCCCGTCGGCTCCGACGTCACGTTCAGGGAGCGGTACAGGTACACCTCGACGGTCCAGGTGGATCCGAGCTTCGCCAGGCTCGTCTGGGGGCGCGTCCTCGCCGGCAACGTGGAGGGCGCCACGGACAGCCAGGTGCTGCCGCCCAACGTCAACGGCTTCAAGACCGATTACATCGAGGCGGGCCAGCTCGTCTACACGCTGACGCGCCCGGACGTCTACAACGCCATCATGGCGATCCCCTGGTACGCGCAGGATCTCGAGGCCGAGCTCGGCGTCATCAAGGACGCGGGGATCAAGTCGTACGAGTACATGCTCACGAAGCAGGCCATCACCGTCGATTCCCGCATGTACTACAGGGCCAGGACGAAGAGCGGCGGGTACTACTGGAAGACGTGGGACGTCTTCTCCGGGCAGCTCGACGGCGTGACCACCATCGAGCAGGCGTACGAGACGGGCCAGATCCGGTTCCCCTTCTGGGCGCACCCGATCCCCAAGTTCATCAGCGGGGCCGGCGGCTCGGCGAGCAACTACAGCTTCATCGCGACGCTGGCTCAGCCGAACGGCACGGAGCCGGCGGGGTGCGACGGGGCGCCGAGCTACGCGGGCGGCAGCTACATCAACTGCCGCTATTACACAGGGACCGACGGGCTCCAGCAGTCGGCGGAGGAGGTGATCTGGGATCTGCCGAACGGCCTGCAGGGGTACTCCCTCTGGGGCGGCATCAACCAGCGCCGCGTCGACGCGTTCGGCAACATCGTGCGCGATCCGCGCCTCCTCCGGAACGCCTCGGACGCGCAGATCAACAGCACGCTGGGCTTCGCCACCCAGGACCGCCGCCTGAACACCGGCAGCTCCTGCATCGGTTGCCATGCCGACGGCATGAACCGAGGCAACAACGACCTGCGCGACTGGCTGGACGCCGGCGGCTCGCGCCTCCCGAAGGGAGAGCACGGGGTCGACGGGTGGATCAACGACGCGGCGACGGTGGCCCAGGTCAAGGAGCTGTATCCCCCGTCGACCGTGATGCGGCCGCGCATGGAGGACGATCGCAAGGTCTTCCTGACGGCGATGGCGAAGATGAAGCGGGGCATGATCCTCGGCGCGGACAAGAACGTGTACGTGGAGCCGACGATCTGGACCATCGAGTGGGCGCAGAACTTCTACAAGTACCCGCTGAGCCGCTCGAACTAGAGCGGCGGTCACCCGCTTCGGATACGGGCCCACCTCGACGTTTTCGGTGCTCAGCGCACCTTCGTTTGCTTCCGCGCCGAAAACGCCGATCTGGGCCCGTCTCCTGTGCGGGTGACCGCCGCACTGCGACGCTCGTGCCAAGGGCGGGCGGAAACAGCTCATCGCTCGCTCCTCTTCGCTCGGCGAGGGCACGGCCCTCATCTGGCGTCGCGTAGCGTGTAACCGAATCTGGCCAGGGAAAAGACGCGGTCAGCGGAGCGGCTACTTCGAGGATGCGGGCTCGCCGCTCAAGGGAGCAAGCTGCACTTCGAAAGGGGCGTGCGATAGTCCTGCGCCTGGTTGTTTCGCTCGAACTCCGCGAGGTTGTTCGGACAAACGGTGTACCAGCCGGCGTCGGTGAACTGCTCCACGGGCCGGTTGGCGGTGACGATATCGTATGCGAGCATGACGGGGTCGTAGCCCCAGCCAAAGACCTTCTGGCTGACGACCACCTCGGCATACCCCTCGCGGATGGCTTCGAAGGACTCCGGCAGAGCATCGAAGGAGACCGAGTGGATCGTCTTCTCCTTCACCCTCGCGGTGAGCAGGGGCGCATTGGTCTCCAGGTCGTGCTCGCGAAGGAGCTTGCCGCGGGCAAAGAAGAAGCCCTTGATGTCCGGCTGAGCTGTCAGCGCCTGCTCCGCTTCCATCGAGCACGTAGGGTCGTCGAGGTCGTTGCCGACGCAGGGGATGGTCGCCACGTTCGTCATGTCTGGGTATTTCGCCAGCGTCTCGAAGAACCCGGCGTGTCGCTCGACATAGGCCGCTAGCTTGGAGAGGTCGTATCCCCCCTTGCCATCGGGCTCCATGTGCGTTTGCAACGCAACGTTGCCCGTCCCCCCGTTGATGATCGCGAGCGCATCCATGAGGAACGCGGCGGCGGCCTTGTTATCCATACCGTAGAAGGTGAGGCGCTTGCTCTCGGGAGCGTCGTCGCCGAAGGTGATGACCTTGACGCCGGCGTCCACCGCGTCGTTGATGAAGGGCGTCGCGCATGCCGCGTCGGACACGTCGATGGCGATGGCGTCCGCCTTCTTGTCGATGGCCTCCTGGATCCGCGCCGTCTGCGCCTCGCAAGGAGGTGTTCCGCTCGGGCTCCCGTCAGGCGACTCCACGCATTGGGGTTCCAGCATCAACACGGTGACGGGCTGCCCGGAAGCGGCCGTCAGGTCAGCCCCCGCTGCAGCAGCGCCCGCTCGGCTCAAGTCGTAGAATGGATTACACGCCGAGGTCGATATCCAGGCTATGACCACGGGCTCCTGGGCTGTGTCATCGGCTCCGCCACAGCCAAGCGCGCAAAGCGCAGACAGAAGGCTTCCAGAGAGAGATCGATGGTGCATCGATGGACCTCCAGGGCTTGAAATCAAGGCGACGCTGTCCGGCTCGCGCCGCGCGCTCTGCCCCACCCGTACACCAGCATAACGCATTTCCGTCGTGGTGAATCAAGCGGTTTGTTCGGATCGACCTGCTTGTCCAGCAACCTGGGGGAAGAACTGGAATAAGACGATTCGTGGATATCAAGGAGGAAGCGCCACGCTCACCTCAGGTGACAGGAAGTTCTGTATGCGCGCCGACACCCCTTAAAAACGACGCTCGTTCAACAAGTTATTCATGCGTCGATGGGGCCGCGATGACTCCACAGCCCGCGGGAGCACGCTCAGATCGCCCGGCTTCTCGGCCCGAGGAGGGCAGCGCGGCGCGCAAGAAGCGCGTGCCGAATTGCCCCTTCGGGCCTCGGGCCTCCGCCTTCGAGCGAACGTTCTCCCGATCGGATCAGACGATGGATGCCAGAACGGGTGAGTCACCCGCCGGGCGTCACGGCGTGAGGAGATCGCGCGCCACGGGCTCGTGCGCGCCGCGCGGGTGGCGCTTCAGGTAGAGCTCCGCGATGGGGCGCGCCGCCGCCCGGCCGGCCGTGCGCTCGACCGCCACCATCTTGCGGCCGAGCGCCTCGGCCGCGAACGGGCCGCCCGGCGACTCGGCGAGGTACGTGTCGTACCAGGCCACGGCCGCCTCGGGCGAGCCGCCGTCGTGGATCAGGCGGCCGAGCAGGAAGGCCGCCGCCTTGCCCTGGCTCGTCCCCGGGAACCGCTTGCGCGTCGCCGAGAGCACGCGCTGCGCCACGTCGCCCCGCCGCGCGTACCGCGCCGCGTCCCCGAGGGCGACAAGGTCGTCCAGCGAGCCCCGCTCGAGCACCCCCCCGAGTCCGCGCTGCTCCGCCTCGGCCAGGACCGCCCGGAAATCCCCCGCCGCCACGCGCTGCGCCCAGCTCGGCGCCGCCGCCGCCGCGCCGGCCGGCGCCGCCGGCCCCGCACCGTCCGTCGGAGGGCTCGCGGGCGCCCCCTCTGCCCGCGAACCCTCCGGCCGTACGGCCCCGGCGTCGCCGCCCCCGGCGTCGCCAGGTCCGATGGTCTTCTCCTCCCGGGGCTGCGCCGCCGTGCCCGCGGGCGGCAGCGCCTTCGGCGCCGGGTCCGCCGCGCTCGCGGCGTCGCCGCTCGAGATCTGCACGTCGCCCTCGCGCATCCGCGCCACGAGCCGCTGCCCGGCGCGGAGCGGCAGCCCGTCGGGCGCGAGCGGCCCGCGCACGGTCACGCTCCCCTCGTGCAGATCGACGCGCAGCGTGCCGTCGCCGCGGCTCCAGGACACGTCGAACGCCGTGCCGGTGACCAGCACCGCGAACGGCCCCGCCTCGACGGACCAGCGCGCCTTCGGCCGCCGCGTGACGCGCAGCGACGCGCGGCCGTCCTCGAGCAGCATGCGCGCCCCGGCCGCGTCGACGTCGACCACGCGCATCGCGCTGCCCGGCGAGAGCGCGACGGAGGTGCCGTCCGTGAAGCGGAGCCGCGCCTCTCCGCCCGCCGTCGCGGCGATGTACCGGCCCGCGGCGGAAGGCGCGCCCTCGACGGCGTAGTCGAGCGGCCGCGCCGGCCAGAGCGTGACGAGCGCGAGCGCGAGCGCCGCCCCGCCGGCGAGCGCGAAGCTCCACCGCGGCCGCCCGGTGAGCGCGCTCCACAGGGGCGAGGCGCGCAGCCACGCGCCCACGCGGCCCAGGGCTCCCGCGCGGCCCGCGCCGCGGCTCACCGCCTCCACGAAGCGGGCGCGCTCGGCGGCGTCGTGCGCCGCGTCGACGTCCGCGGGGACGCCGCTCCGCACGATGTCCGCGAGCCGGCTCAGCTTCTCCGCTTCATTCATCGCGATCTCCTCCGTCGGCGGGGAGGGTCCCGGGCCGATCGAGGTCCTGCGGGGCCTTGGTGAGGTAGGCCGAGAGCGCGGGATCGCGCTCCGCGGCGGTGAGGATCCGGTGGGACGCGCGCGCCAGGTGGCGCTTCGTCGTGGCCAGGGAGCAGCCGAGCGCGGCGGCGATCTCGGTGAGCTCGAGCCCCTCGATGAACCGCAGCACGAAGAGCGTCCGGGACCTGTCGTCAACCTGGTCGAGGATGCGGTAGAGCCGCGTGAGCGCCGCGCGCCCCTGCGGATCCTGCTGCGCGCCCCCCATGTCCGGGAGCTCGCCCGACGGCGACAGCTGGAGCCAGCGCCGCACACGCCTGCGCCGCAGCTCGGCGCGCGCGACGCGCACCGCGATGCCGACGATGAAGCTCGAGAGCAGCGAAGGGTCCCTGAGGTCCTTCGCCACACGGAAGAAGCGCAGGAATGTGTCCTGCACATGATCGTCGATCTCATCGCCCGGCCCGAGGGTGCGCGTCAGGATCCGGCGCACGAGCGGCGCGAACCTCTGCCAGAGGATCGGCGCGGCGCCCGGGTGCCCCTGCGCTGCGGCGCGCGCGAGCGCCTCGTCATCGGTCGCCGCCAGCGGTAGCGCCTGCACGCCTCGCCTTTGCGTGAAGGGCGCGACCGCTGTCAAGGGCGGGACGGTCGACCGGCGCGTCGGGAACACGCCCAGCAGTGTTCTCCAGAGGTCCACCGCGGCTCAAGATTCGGCACGCCCGCGCACCGGAGGAGCTCGAGGCAAGGAACGACGAGCACCATCCATGGAATGTGCGTTGGACTACCGTTCTCGGCCATGGCGGCTCGTACACGACATCGACGCCGTCACGGTGGGTTCCGTATCAGATGTAACCTGTACGTATGACCACACTCGGCGCGGTTCATGCTACCGGATCCGCGAGCCCGCTGCAGGGCTACGCCGCGGAAGCCGTCCTCCACGAGGGGACGATGATCACCGTGCGCCGCGCGCGCCGCGCGTCGGACGGGCAGCCCGTCGTGCTGAAGGGGCCGAGCGCCGGTCGGGCGTCGCCGCGCGCGATCGCGAGGCTCCGCCACGAGCTGGTCATCACGCGTGAGATCGCGCACGCGGGCGTCCTCCGCGTCCTGGACGTCGAGGAGAGCGACGAGGGGCCGGTGCTCGTCCTGGAGGACTTCGGCGGCGCGTCGCTCGACATCGTCTCGCGGAGCGAGAGGCTCGGCCTGGGCACGATCCTGCGGATCGGCATTCACGTCGCGGACGCCCTCGCGTCGCTCCACCACGCGGGCATCATTCACAAGGACGTCAAGCCGCACAACATCCTCGTCCGCCTCGATCCGCTGGTGGTCAAGCTCTCCGACTTCGGGATCGCAACGCGCCTGTCGCAGGAGGCGCCGAGGGCCGAGAACCCGGGCGCCGTGGAGGGGACCCTCGCGTACATGTCACCTGAGCAGACGGGCTGGATGAACCGCAGCCTCGACTGCCGGACGGACCTCTACTCCCTGGGCGTCACCCTCTACGAGCTGCTCACGGGCGCGCCTCCGTTCACCGCGCCGAGCGCCATGGAGCTCGTGCACTGCCACCTGGCCAGGACGCCGACGCCGCCGCACGCCGTGTCGGCCGAGATCCCGCGCGTCGTCTCCGATCTCGTCATGAAGCTCCTCTCCAAGGCCGCCGAGGATCGATACCCGTGCGCCGAGGCGCTGCGCGCCGATCTCGAGGAGTGCCTCCGGAGGTACGAGGCCGACGGCCGCGTCGATCCTTTTCCGCTCGGCGAGCGCGACGCGGGCGGCCGGCTCTGGCTGCCGGAGAAGCTCTACGGGCGCGAGGCCGAGGCGCAGGCGATCGTGGCCGCGTGCGAGCGCGCTTCGGCCGGCGCCGGCGCCGTCGAGCTGTTCCTCATCTCCGGCCACGCCGGCGTCGGCAAGTCCGCCCTCGTCCGCGAGGTCTACAAGGTGCTCGCGCGGCGGCCCGGGTACTTCGTCTCGGGGAAGTTCGGCCAGCTCAAGCAGCGCACCCCCTACGCGGCCATCGCGCGGGCGTTCGGCGAGCTGTGCGAGCGCATCCTGTCGGAGGGCGAGGAGTCCGTGGCGCGCTGGAAGGCCCGGCTGAGCGCCGCGCTCGGCTCGATCGGGCAGGTCGTCGTCGACGTGATCCCCGAGCTCGAGCGCGTCCTCGGACCCCAGCCCGCCGTGCAGCCGCTCGGGCCGAGCGAGTCGAAGAACCGCTTCAGCCTGGCGTTCCAGACCTTCGTCCGCGCCGTCACGGAGGAGCACCTCCTCGCGCTCTTCATCGACGATCTCCAGTGGGCCGACCCGGCCTCGCTGAAGCTCCTCGAGCTCCTCATGACCGATCCCGACGTCCGCGGAATGCTCGTGATCGGCGCCTACCGCGACCACGAAGTCGACGACGCCCACCCGCTGGCGAGGTTCGTCGGCGGCCTGCGGGCGGCGGGCGCGTCCGCCTGCGAGGTGTGGCTCGGGCCGCTCGAGATCGAGGACATCCGCCAGCTCCTCGCCGACGCCCTGCGCTGCCGCCTCGAGGACACGGACGCCTTCGCGGCGCTCATCCTGGAGCGGACCGCGGGCAACCCGTTCTTCATCCACCAGCTCCTGCACGCCCTCGCCGGCGAGGGGATCGTGCGCTTCGATCCGGCCGCGGGGGCGTGGGCGTGGAGCCTCGAGCGCGCCCGGAGCGCGGAGGGCGCGGAGGGCGTCGTCGAGCTGATGGCCGCGAAGCTGCGGCGGCTCGCGCCCGGCGCGCAGCGGGCCCTCCGGCTCGCCGCCTGCGTGGGCCACCGCTTCGACCTCCGGACGCTCGCGCTCGTCGCCGAGCAGCCCCCGGGCGAGGTGGCCGCGGCCCTCTGGGAGGCCCTGCGGAGAGGCCTCGTCGTGCCCCTCGATCCCGAGTACCGCTTCGTCCACGCCGGCGACGCGGCGGTCGCCGGCAGGCTGCTCGAGGACTCCTCGTTCCGCGTCTCGTACCGGTTCCTGCACGATCGCGTCCAGCAGGCGGCGTACGCGCTCATCGACGAGCCGGAGCGGAAGCGGCTGCACCACCGCATCGGCCGGCTGCTCGCGGCGAGCCTCGGCGAGGATCCGAGCGACGAGGAGCTGTTCGTCGTCGTCGGGCACCTGAACGTCGCCGCGGCCCTGGTCGAGGATCCGGCGGAGCGCGGCGAGTTCGTGCGGCTCAACGTGGCCGCGGGGCGGCGCGCGCAGGCGGCGACCGCGTACGACGCCGCGTTCGGCTACCTGAGCGCCGCGGCGTCCGCGCTCGGCCCGGATCCATGGGCCGGCGAGCCGGGCCTCGCCTTCGACGTCTTCGACATCCATGCCGTGAAGGCCGAGTGCGCGTACCTGAGCGGCCGCTGCGACGACGCGGAGGCGCTCTTCGACGCCCTCCTCGAGCGCGCCGCCTCGGACGTCCAGCGCGCGCGCGTGTACTGCACGCGGATGGTCCTCTACAACGCGCAGCACCGCTGGGCGGACACGCTCGCGCTGGCGCTCCAGGGCCTGCGCCTCTTCGGCATGGAGGTGCCCACCGAGGGCGAGGCGCTCGCCGCCGCGCTCCGCGCGGAGATCGCCGAAGCCGAGCGCGGCTTCGCCGCCCGGCGGGGCGAGGACGTCGGCGCGGGCCCGGAGCTCGCCGATCCGCGCGTCAGGGCCGTGGTGGAGATGCTCGGCTACGGCTCGCCATCGGCGTATTTCCTCAACCCGCCGCTGGCCCAGCTCCTCGCCGTCAGGATGACGAACCTGTCGCTCCGGCACGGGAACTCGCCGATGGCCAGCGTGGCGTACGCGTACCACGGCTTCTACCTGGCCGCGTTCTGGGGCCAGCCGCACGAGGGCTACAGGATCGTGCGGATGGGCGTCGCCTTGAACGACAGGTACCGGGTCGATGCCATCAGGGCGAAGCTCGACTTCAACTACGGGGTCGTCATGAACCTCTCGAGGCCGCAGCGCGAGGCGCTCGAGGTCCTCCAGCGGGCGCGGATCGCCGGGATGGAGACCGGCGACTTCATGTTCGCGTCGGCGTCCTCCAACATCATCGCCCAGATGAAGCTCAGCCTGGAAGGCGAGCTCCGGCGCGTGCGCGAGGACGTCGGCGGGTTCCTGCGCTTCACCTCCCGCACGAAGGACGCGCTGTCGACGGCGGTCCAGACCGTCGCGCGGCAGGTGATCCAGAACCTCGAGGGGCGCACGCTGGACCGCGGCACGCTGAGCGACGCCGGCTTCGACGAGGACGCCTTCGTGCCGAAGCTCGATGGGATGGCCTTCGCGATCGTCGCTGGCTTCTACTACACGAACAAGCTCGCGCTCGCGTACCTCTACGGCGATCACGAGGGCGCGCTGCGGATGGCGCGCCGCGCGCACGAGCGGGCCCGCGCCCTGACGGGCCAGTACATCGGCATCGTCGATCTGCCGCTCTACACCTGCCTCACCCTCCTGGCGCAGGGCCCTCGGGCGAGCGGGGAAGAGGGCGGCGCGCTGGCCGAGATGCTCGCGTCGAGCCACGACAAGCTCGCCGTCCTCGCGCGGGACTGCCCCGAGCTCCGGCACCTGGAGCTGCTCGTCCGGGCGGAGCGCGCGCGCGTCGCCGGGGAGGCGCTGGAGCCGATCCTCGAGCTCTACCAGCAGGCGAGCGACGCGGCGGAGCAGGCGGGGTACGTGCGCTACCGCGCGCTCGTCAGCGAGCTCTGCGGCAGGTTCCTCGCGGCGAGGCGTATGCCGTGGCTCGCGCGCTCGTGCCTCGTCGAGGCTTACCAGGCCTACGCGCGCTGGGGCGCCACGGCCAAGCTGCGGCAGATGGAGGAGGCGTACGTCCAGCTGCTCCCCCGCGCGGCGGCGGGCCAGCCCGCATCCGCGAGCGTCCTGTCGAACCTGACCTCGGTCGTCTCGTCGACGACCGATGCGGTCGCGCGGCGCGTGGCGCTGCTCGACGCGGCGGCGCTCATCCGCGCCGCGCAGGCGGTGGCGCGCGAGATCGACCTCGGCCGCGTGATGACGCGGCTGCTCCGGCTCGCCATCGAGAGCGTCGGCGCCCAGCGGGGCGCGCTGATCCTGGACCACGAGGGCGGGCCGCGCGTGGAGGCCGTCGCCGAGGACGAGGGCGAGGTGCGCGTCGGCCCGTCCACGCCCGTGCGCGAGAGCGGCGCCGCCGCAGCCCGGGTGATCGAGCTCGCGATGCGCACCGGGAGCGCCGTCGTCGTGGCCGACGCCGCGCAGGACGGGCGGTTCGATGGCGACCCCTACGTCGCGGCGCGCAAGCCGCGATCGGTGCTCGCGCTGCCCATGGTGAGCCAGGGGGAGATCTCGGGCGTCCTCTATCTGGAGAACAACGCCGCGCCCGAGGTGTTCTCGCCCGCCCGCCTCGACGTGCTCGAGCTCGTCGCCGCGCAGGCGGCCATCGCCGTGAAGAACGCGCTGCTCTATGCGCGCGTCCAGGCGGCGAGCGACGAGCTCCGCAGGGCCAACGACGCGCTCGAGGCGGCCGTCGCCGCCCGCACCGCGGAGCTCTTCGCGGCGAAGGTGCAGCTGGAGGCGGAGCTCGTCGAGCGGGAGAGCGCCGAGCGGGCGCGCGCCGCCCTCCAGGAGGACCTCATCCGCGTGCAGCGCGAGCGGCTCGCCGAGCTGTCGACGCCGCTCATCCCGATCACCGACCAGATCATGGTCATGCCGCTCATCGGGACCCTGGACGCGGAGCGGGCGGACGAGGCGCTCGAGACGGCGCTGCACGGCGTGGCGGACACGTCGGCGCAGGTCGTCATCCTGGACATCACGGGCGTGAAGGGCGTGGACAGCAGCGTCGCCGCGACGCTCGTCCGGGCCGCGACCGCGCTGCGGCTGCTCGGCGCCGAGGCGGTGATCACCGGGATCCGAGGCCACGTGTCGCAGACGCTGGTCAGCCTCGGGATCGACCTGAGCGAGACCGTCGTCCAGGGGACGCTCCAGCGCGGGATCGCGTACGCGCTCCGGAAGACCGGCCAGGCGCGGCAGCTCGCCGCCATGGCCCCTCGCTGACGGCCCGCGATCGCGGGCGCTCAGTTGGCGAGCTTGTTCGCCTCTCGCGGGCCGAAGATCGCCTCCCAGTTCGAGCGGTAGGCGTCGGTCGCGACCTGCGCGGGGCCTGACCGGGGCGACTCGCCGCGCGCCGCCGGGAGGAGCACCTCCACGTCGAAGAGCCGCGCGTGCTCGGACCGCTGCGTCAGCTTCACGAGCTCCCCGTTCAGCGGGCGCCCGTGCTCGGTGGGCCGCAGCTCGCCGATCTCGAGCCGGTCCTCCCGGCTCCGGATCACCCGGAAGCCTTCCCCCTGCTCGACGGGGCTATGGATGAAGACGACATCCTGATTCGCGGCGGGCGCGGGCGTGTCCTGGTTCTGCGGGGGCTCGTCCTTGCCCATCGCGAGAGTTTCCCACGTTTGCCCCCCCGAGCGCCAGGTGAAGCGAGCGGTCGATCACCGCCCGGCACCGCCCGGCACCGCCTGTCACCGCCTGTCACCGCCTGTCACCGCCTGCCGCCCATCGCACCCCGCCTCCGCCCCGTTGCTCCCGTTGCTCCGTCGGTCCCCGCGCCGCAACGCTGCGCATCACGGCGGCGCGTGTTCACGGGGCACGTGGTGCATGGCGCGTGGCCGGGGCCTCCAAAACTTGGCCAGCGCGTGGCTTACGCCGTACTGCCGGCCAATGGGCCCTTTGCACCGCGGAGGGCCCGCGATGGCGGACGCGGCTTCGCGGCGGAGGAATGGGCGTATGAACGGTCGAGGCGCAGAGGGAGAGGGCGTTCGCAAGGCGCCGGAATCCTTGGACAGGGAGCGCGAGGGCGGCGGCGAGCGGCGCGCTGGCGCCGGGCAGCGGGTCCGCGTCGAGGCGCTCGTCGCGGTCGGCGAGACGTCGGGCGGCGGCTTCGAGGCCGAGTCGATCGACATGTCCCCCGAGGGGATGCGCCTGCGCACGGCGTACCTGCCGCGGGTCGGCGACGCCCTGATCTGCCGGTTCGACGGGCTCGGCAAGGAGCTGGTCGTCGAGGGCGAGGTCTGCTGGCGCGCCGAGCAGGCGCGCGGCGGCGAGTTCGGCCTGCGCTTCACCGGCCTCGACGCCGAGTCGGAGGAGGCGGTGCGCGCGATGTGCTCGTCGATCGACGCGGGCGCCCCGGGCCCCGCGCCGGCGCTCACCGTCCAGGCCGCCGCCGCGTCGCTCGGGGCCGCGCAGCGGGGCTCCCGCGTGCGGCTCCACATCGAGGGGCTGGGCTCGCCCATGAAGGCGCGCGTGCGCGGCGGCGGGCTCGACGACCTCGAGGTCGGCTCCAACCTGGAGTTCCTCAAGGTGGGTCGCTCCCTCGAGCTGGAGGAGGTCGATCAGGGCACGCGCCGCGAGGCGTACATCGATCACGTGAAGGTCGAGGTCGACCCGGCGACGAGCGTGCCGCAGCTCGTTGTCACGCTGTGCTACGAGGCGCCTCGCGCGGCCAGGGCGCCGCGGCCGCGGCCCTCGTCGCCCGAGGCGCTCCCCCGGGCCCCGGCGCGATCTTCCCACGACGCCGGCGCGCCGGTGCGGGCGCCGTCGTCGCCGCCGCAGGGCGAGCGCGCGGCTTCGCGACCGTCGTCGGCGCCGACCGTCCCGGCGCGCGATCCTCAGGGCGAGCGCGCGGCTGCGCGGCCTTCCACCGCGCCGACGGTTCCGGCGCGCGATCCTCAGGGCGAGCGCGCGACGGCGCGGCCTTCCTCGGCGCCGGCGGCCGAGCCTCGGGGCGAGCGCGCCTCATCGGGCGCGAGCGGCGGCGCGAGCGGCGGCGCGAGCGGCGGCGCGGCGGCCCACGCGGACGACGAGCACGACAGCGACGTGTCGCCGGCGCTCTCGGCCCGGGAGGCGCGCGCGGGCGCCGAAGCGGCCCCGCTCTCCGCGGACGACGGGGCGCCGCCCTCCGCGAGCGCGGCCGAGGACGCGGGCGCCGAGGCGGCTGCCGACGCGCAGCCGGGCCGGCTGCGCGAGGTCGGCGAGAAGGCCGCGATGGCGGGCAAGGCGGTGGCGGGCAAGATCGCGCCCGCGCTCGCCGGCGCCGGGGCGCGCGCGGCCACGGCGATGGCGGGCCTCGTGGCGAGGATCAAGGCGCGGCGCGCCGCGCGCGCAGGCGACGGCGACGGGTCGGGCAAGGACGGCGGCCCGCGCCGCAAGACGGCGCCGCCGCCGGCTGGCGCGCTGAAGTCCGGCGGGCGCCGGCTGGTGCGCGAGGACCCCGAGGAGGCGGCGGGCGAGGGCGGGGAGCCGCCGCGCTTCAACAAGAAGGCGGCCGCGGTCGGCAGCTTCCTTGGGCTGGCGGCGGTGCTCGTGGTGTTCGGGGCGGCGCGCTTCCTCGGCCTGCGGGGCGGCGACGCGCCCTCGGCCGGGGCCGAGTCGGCCGCGGGTGTGCCGGCGCTGCCAGCGTCGGCGTCCTCCGGCGCGCCTGCCCTCGCGGCGGCCGCGGGGCCGGCTGCAGCGCCGGGCGGCGCGCTCACGGCGAACGTCCCGCTGTTCGGCGCGACGCCGCTGTCGACGACGGAGCCTGTGCCGCCGACGCCGCCGGCGGATCCGAGCGCGCTGGCCGGCGACGCGCTCGCGCCGGGCGCGGCGGTCCCGGGCGGCCCGGGCGAGGACGACGAGGTGGAAGCGGCGGACGACGGCGACCAGGAGGGGCCGCGGGAGTGGGGGCAGGGATCGGTGCGGAACCCCATCGTCCTGAAGCTCAAGATGGACGGCCCGATCGAGGAGCTGAACGGCGCGGCCGGCGCGATGGGCTTCACGGTATCGCTGCCCGATCGGCGGGCGCTGTCGTCGGGCAGCGGCCTCGCCCGCAAGGACAAGCGCATCGCGTCGGTGCGCGTGGTCAACACGGCGCACGGCGCGGAGGTCACCCTGCAGTTCAAGGACGGCGTGCCCGCCTACAAGGCGAAGGCGCGCGGCGATCGCCTGGAGATCTCGCTCGGCCGCGGCGAGTCGAAGAAGGTGGCGTCGAAGTCGAAGCCCGAGAAGAACGAGAAGAACGAGAAGAAGAAGGCCGACGACGCCAAGAAGAAGAGCGAGAAGGGGAGCGGCAAGAAGGACAAGGAGCGCTGAGGGGCGCTCGGCCGAGCATGGCCGACGGCTCGCAACGAACCGGGTCCGCTGCTGGGACCGCATCGCTCGACGATCGCTGATCCGCACGGCGCGCCGCCCGCCTGGGGTCGAATCCGGGCTCGGCGCTTTCCTCTCCTCCTCAGAGGAAGAAGTGGGCCGTCAGGTTGACGGACCCGCTGCTGGCGTTGCTGCTCTCGCCCATGTAGTCGTAGCTCAGGATTGTCCAGCGCCCGGTCATCTCGAACCCGAAGCCTTTCGGACGACCCCACAGAACGCCCAGCTCCAGCATGCCGCCCAGAGCGTCGTCGAACCGAGCATCGGCGCCGCCGAGGACGCCGTCGCCATAGAGGTGCGGGTTGAGCTCCAGGATCCCGCCTGCGGCCACGACGCCGTGCCACGAGCTGTCGATCGCCACCAGGCTTCGGACGGAGGCCATCAATGGGATGCGCTCCAGCTTGATCGAGCCATCGGCGTCGACGAGGGTGCTCTTGTACTTCCACCCGGCGTCCAGCCCGAGACCGAGTCCCACGCGATCCCCGAGCCAGAGAGGCGTCCAGGTTAGTCCACCGGAGAGGGAGACCCCTTCTCCGGCGTGGACGGTGGTCGTGGAGCCGTCCGAGTACGTGAGCTCGGCGAGCTCATCGCCGCCGAAGGCGAGGCCGAGCGAGGCGTGCAGCCCCAGGGTCGAGAGCCATTCCCCGCGGCGCAGCGCCGGGGCGAACTCGTTCGGAGCGGCATCCGCCTCGGGTGCTGCGGAGGGGGCCTCGGCGCGCGCCACGGAAGCCCAACCTAGGATTCCCACCCCCAGCGCCGTGATCAGGATCTTCGAGTTGATGGTCATGGTTCTCGCTCCAATCCGAGCCGTCAGCCGGTGACGACGATCTTGTCGCGCACGCCGACGAGTACGCGTTTGTCCGCGCGGCTCTTCCCGACGTCGTGCAGCCTCTGAACGCCGTCATACCGGCACTCGGTGCGGCGTCAGCCTCGGTGAAGGACACGCGTGCTGGCGTTGTGTGAGCCTTCGAGTGACGAGGTGATAGACAATGGGTTTGTTGTGAAATCTTGTCAACGGCGAAGCAGGGAGAGGTCATGGCGTCGTAAAGGCATACCCAGCAGGCTTGGGTCGAACTCCCGGGAGCGCTGGCCATGGACGCCGAGCAAGGCTCGGCCGATGGATGCACAGGAGCGTGGCCGCGGGGCCGACCCGCGTATGCCTCTTTCGCGGGATCGGCTGTTGCGGTCGGTGCTTCGCTTCGCCGACGAGGCGGACCTCGACGCCGTGACGATGCGGGCCGTCGGCCAGCGCTTGCACGTCGAGGCCGTGTTCCTCGACAAGCATGTCATTCACAAAGGAGATATCGTCGACGATCTCGTTGAGAGCGAGTGCCCCGAGATACTGTGCCTTCGGCCTCGGGGCGCCGCCGGGGAGCGCAACGGATTGGAGCCGTTGGGAGGGGGGCGGGCAGCTCGGTACTCCCTCCCACACCCCCAGCGCCGACCTCCGCCCCCGCCGCGCTACACGGATCTCCCCGGCCCCACCGGTGGCGGGATCGACCACTCCGCGCTGTCCGACAGCCTCGGCTCCGCCTCCTCCGCCGCGCTCCCGAAGAAGTCCGCGACGTCGTGCCGCCTCGCCTCCGCGTCCGCGCGCCCCAGCTCGATCAGCTTCCTCGTGAACGAGCCGTCGAACAGCAGGTAGCTCGCGAGATCCGCGTCGTTCTCCGCGCCGACGTCCACCAGCGAGAGCAGCCTCCGCATCATCGCCGGGCCGCCCTGCAGCTTGCCCGCCCTCACGTGCTCCGCCGCCAGGCGCCCGAGATCCGCGCTCGGCCGCACCACCAGCGTCTCCACCCGCCGGTACGGCAGCGCCCCGCGCAGCGCGGCGGCTCCGTTGATCGATTGCAGGAAATCCGGGCCGAACGCCTGCTCCCCGTCCTCGATCATGTGGTTCACCCGCGTCAGCACCTCGAAATCGGTCTGGATGTGGTCGAGCAGGAACGCGTTCAGCACCTTGCCGAGCACGAGCGCCATCCCCGGCGGCTTGCCGCTGTCCCCCGCGTCGATGCTCCGCACCTCGCGCGACAGCCCGATCGCCAGGACGTGCGTCGCCCCCAGCCGCAGCGCCGGCGCGATCGGCGTGTTCTGCCGCACGCCCCCGTCCATGTACAGATCGCGGCCGATCCGCACCGGCGGGAACAGGATCGGGATCGCCGCGGACGCGAGCGCGTGCTGCGGGCCTATCAGCGCCCCCCGGATGATCGTCCGCGGCGGCGCCGTCGTCGGCAGCGCCCCGTCCGGGCCCGTCTGCATGAAGATCACCGTGCGGCCCGTCCCGATCTCCGTCGCCGACACGCTCACCGCCGAGAGGTAGCCGTGACGCAGCGTCCGCGCGATCGCGCGCCACGGGATCTCCCGCTCGACGAGCCGCTGCATCGGCGACACGTCGAACAGGCCCACCCCCTCCGACCCGCCCCCGAACAGGAGCTTCGGCATCGAGATCGCCTGCCGGACCCCGAAGCCGAGCACCGTCTCCAGCTTCAGCTGCGTCCACAGGTTGACGAGGCGCCGCACCCCCAGCGTCGGATCGTCGAGGTGCGCCGCGAGGTAACACGCGTTCACCGCGCCCACCGACGTCCCGCACAGGATGTCGATGCGCGGCGGCGCCCCGCGGAGGCGGGCGAACGCGTCGAGGACGTACGACAGCACGCCGACCTCGTACGCGCCCCGCGCGCCTCCGCCCGAGAGGATCACCGCCACCTTGCGCCGCGGCTTCGCCCCGGTCCTCGCGCCCGTTCCCGTCATGCCATCTCCCCGCGGCGGAGCGGGTCGTGCGCCGCCGCCGGTCCGTCCGCCTCCGCGGCGAGGACCCGCCGCACCACGGTGCGCTCCAGGAACAGCGCCCTGAGCCGCGCGTCGCGGATGTAGCCCGCCACCCTCCGCACGTGCGCCGCCGCGCGGTGGTACGCGTCCGTCGAGCTCGCCGGCGCGCCCTTCTGCAGCGCCTCGCAGCACAGGTCGCGCACCTCGATGCCGTACTCGGAGCTGCCCGCCTCGACCGCGCCGAGCGCCGTCCGCGCGAGCAGCACCCCGGAGTGGACCTCCCCCGCGTCCACCCGCGACGCCGCCTCGATCGCCGTCGCGTGGGCGTGGTAGCTCATCAGCCCCTGCGACTCGGCGAGCTGCCGCGCCTCGGAGGCGTTCGCGATCGCGCCCTGGATGTCGCCTCGCGCCCTGGCCAGCAGGCCGCGGACGTTGCGCTCGTGGATCATGTCGTAGACGCTGCCGGTCACCGCGATGAGCGCGCCCGCGTCGGCGCAGAGCGTGTGCGCGGCGTCGACGTCGCCCGCCTCCAGGAGGATCCCTGCCGAGCAGAGCAGCGTGTCGGCCCGCGCATCCTGATCGTCATAGCGCTCGTGGGCCTCGCGCGCCCGCTTCATGTACGCCAGGCTCCGCGGGACGTCCCCCAGCTTGGCGTAGGCGTGGCCGATGTTGCTCAACGTCTTGGCGATCTGGAACCGGCCGCCGATCGCGAGATCGATGGAGATCGACGAGAGCCCGACCGCGATCGCGTCCTCGAAGCGCTCGAGCACGAACATCGCCACCGCGAGCGAGTTCTTCGCGCGCGCCTCGCTGCGGCGCGCCCCCACCGCGCGGAACACCGCGATCGCCTCGGCGTAGGCCTCCACCGCCTCCTGCACGCGGCCGACCCGGCGCAGGAGCACCCCCTTCGTGCGCAGCACCTCCGCGCGCGCCCGCGGCGTCAGCCCGCCCGCCTGCGTCACCCGGAGCGCGCGATCCGACGCGCTGATCGCGCCCTGGACGTCGCCGAGCTCGCGCAGCACCTCCGACAGGATCGTGAGCGCCTCGACCTCGAGCGCGGGGCGGCGCGCGATGCGCGCGATCTCGGCCGCGCGCTGCGCCACCGGCAGGCCGCGGGCGAGGTAGCCGTCGTCGAGGTCGAACCGCGCGGTGCGCACGAGGGCGAGCGCCGCCCAGCGGGCGTGGCCGCTCTCCTTCGCGAGCTGGCGCAGCGCCGCGAGGTGCCGCCGCCGGTCGCGTCGGCGGCCGAGGTGGCGGAAGATCGCCTCCAGCGCCTCGTGCGCGATCATCCGCCGCGTGTCGCCGGTCGGCAGGAGCGACAGCGCGCGCTCGTAGTACCGCCGCGACAGCTGCGCCTGGTGCCCCGCGCGCGCGGCCCGCGCGGCGTCGAGGTAGAGCTCCGCCGCCGGCCCGGGCGCCTCGCCCCGCGCGAGGTGCTGCGCCACGATCGCGGCCGAGAGCCCCTGCGAGAGCGGCGTCGTCGAGAGGTGCTCGCCGAGCCGCCGGTGCATGCGCACGCGGCTCGCGCCGTCGAGCGCGAGGTAGGCCACGTCGCGCACGAGCGGGTGCCGGAAGTCCACCGCCCCGGCGCGGCGATCGCACAGGCCGCGCGCGCAGAGGCGCGTCACCGCCTCGTCGTCGGCGAGCCGCGTCAGGTTCAGGATGTCGTCCTTGAGCAGCGGGCCCCCCGCGACCGCCAGCCAGTTCACGACGTCGTGCTCCGCCGGCGGCAGCTCGCGCAGGCGGTCGCCGATGAGCTGCTCCAGCGTCGAGGGCAGCGGCTCGCCGCGATCCCCCGTCCGGTCGTGGCGCACGAGCTCGTGCCGCCCGCCCGGGTGCTCGACGATCTCCAGCGTGCCCCGCTCGAGGAGCGCGTCGATCATCTCGAGCAGGAAGAACGGGTTGCCCGCGACGCGCGGCACGAGCTCGCCGCAGACGGCCGCCACCCCGTCGCGCACGCCGAGGCGGGCCTCGACGAGGCGCATCTGCTCCTCCGCGCTGAGCCCGCGGAGCTCGATCCGCACGAGCCCCTCGATGAACGGGGTCACGCGCTCCTCGGGGCGCGTGAGGAGCAGCACCAGCACCGGGAGCCGCTCCGCGCGCTGCTTCAGGAGCTCCGAGAGCAGCTCCAGGCTCGGCCGGTCGGCCCACTGGAGGCCGTCGATGACGACGACGAGCGGCTGGTGGCGCGCCAGCGAGCCGAGCAGGTACTTCACGCCCCGCACCACCACGTCGCGGCCGTAGGCGGCCGCTTCCTCCTCGGGGTGCTCGAGCTGCTTGCCGGTGACGAGCTCGGCGAGCCGCGTGACGATGCGCGCGCCGAGCGGCGAGCGCGCGATGGGCCCGAGCAGGGCGCGGATCACGTGGGAGGCGTCGTCGATCGCGTGGTCGAGCCCCATCCCGGTGACGTCGCGGAGCACGTCGCAGACCGTGGCGAGCGGCAGCTCGCTCTTCACGGGCGAGCACTCGACGTGGAGCACGCGCGCGTCGCCCGGGAGCTCCGAGAGGAACGTGGAGATGAGCGCGCTCTTGCCGATGCCCATCTCGCCGACGATGACGCGCGCCACGGATTGCCCGCGGAGCGCGCCGACAGGCGGGCTCGAGGGCCTGCTCGAGATGCTCGGGGGCCTGCTCTGCCGGCTCCCCGGCGGCTCGCTCTCGCCGAAGCGCGCGGGCGGCTCGACGTTGCCCTTCACGGGCGGCGAGATCGCCCGGTGGTAGGCCGCGTGCAGATCGGCCCGCTCCGCGTCGCGCCCCACGAGGTCGTTCGGCGAGAGCGCGATCTCCGCCATCCGCTCCTCCCGCGTCAGCGGCCGCTGCAGCGCGTAGAGCCGCATCTGGTGCGGGACCGGGTAGCCGCGGGCGTCGTCGAGGTCGAGCGAGGGCGCGTCGCCCCAGCGGAAGTCGCGGCGGACGAGGCGGTAGACGCCGCCCGCGACCCAGGTCTTGCCGAACGGGGTGCGGCTGCCGAGGCGCTCGGCGAGGAAGTTCGCGGGCTCCTTGAGCGCGTGGTTGATGAGGTGCCCCTGCTCGTCGCGCTCGCCGTACGCGATGCCGCGGACGATGCCGATCGCGGCGCGGAGCTCGACGGGCAGGTCCTCCGACGCGCCCGCGAGCGCCTCGTGCACGTCGACCGCCAGCGAGGCCGCGTCGGCCGCGGCGCGCGACGGGTTCGCGAGCAGCCCGACCACCGCGCGCGCGCTCGCGTGCGACTCCCACGACCAGATCGCCCCGTGCTTGAAGGCGATCGCGTCGAGGGTCGTGCGGATCGAGCGCCCGCTGCGCTTGCCGGCGAGCCGGCCCTGCGCCCCGAGCAGCGCGTCGACGCCCTCGATGCGCAGCGTGACCACGGCGACGTGGCGCACCTCGCGCACGGCGCGCGGCGCGCCCGTGCCCTCGGCGTCGCCGCCCGTGCGCGCGGCCGGCACCGCCGCGAGCGTCTGCGGCTGCGCCACGGAGCCGTCGTCGGCGGGCTGCTCCTCCGCGCCCTCCGCGCCCTCCATGCGCCGCGCGGCGCCCTCGCGCGCCTCCTCCGCGCGGTCGCGGCCGAGCAGGTGGGCCACGGTCTGCTCGACCGAGGCGTTGTCGACGAGCTCCTGCCGCGCGAGCAGCGCCCGCGCGACCGCCCCGGCCAGGTCGCGCGCGGTCTGGAAGCGGGCCTCGGGCTCGCGCTCCATGGCGCGCATCACGATCGCCTCCAGCTCCGCGGGGATGTCGCGCGCGTGCGACGACGGCGGGTCGAACCGGCCCTCCTTCACGGCCTGGAGCAGCGCCTCGTCGTCGAGCTTGCCGTACGGCGAGCGCATGGCGAGCAGCTCGTAGAGCACGACGCCGAGGGCGTAGATGTCGCTGCGCCGGTCGACGCGCTCGCCGCGCGCCTGCTCGGGCGACATGTACCCGAACTTGCCCTTCAGCACGCCGGGCTCCTCGCGGAAGAGGTTGGCGCTGGCGATGCCGAAGTCGGCGATCTTCACGACGCCCTCGAGCGAGAGCAGGATGTTCTGCGGCGAGACGTCGCGGTGGACGATGGCGAGCGGCATGCCGCCCTCGTCCTTGCGCTCGTGGGCGTAGTGCAGCCCCTTCGCCGCCTCGGAGACGATGAACGCCGACACGAGCGGCGGGATCCGCGACTCCTTCTGCTGGGCGGCCCGCATCAGCTTGCCGAGGTCGAAGCCCTCGACGTACTCCATCGAGAGGAGCAGCCCGTCCTCGCCGTGGTCGGAGAACTCGTAGACCTGGACGATGTTCGGGTGGTTCAGGCGCGTGGCGAGGTGGGCCTCCTCCACGAACATCGCGCGGAAGCGCCGCGAGGCCCCGTGCGCGGGGAGGATGCGCTTGACGACGAGGAGCTTGTACGTCCCCTCGGCGCCCCGCTTCTTGGCGAGGAAGACCTCCGCCATGCCGCCAGCGCCGAGGCGGCGCTGGATCTCTAGGTCGGCGAGCTGGGACGGGTGCTTGGCCATGCAGCGAAGCGGCGCGCGGGCGCCCTGGCTGGGAGGCGCCGAGCGCGGTGAATCGGGTGACCGGTGATGAACGAGGTCCGCGCTCGGTTCCCCCGATCCATGGGAGGACTACGGGTTGACCCGCATGGTAGCGTCCCGCCCGCGTCTCCGGGGAGACAACCAGGGTGGAAAGGCGAATCTTTCTGGGCGGCTCGGGGATCCCCGCGGGGGGTGAGCCTGCCCGCGCGCCCCACATCCGCGATGGCGGCGCCAGACCCTCGCTCTGACGCTTCGCTTGCAAGGCGCCCTCCCACGGCGCCCGACACCTGGCCGGTGCTGCGCCAGCAACAACAAAGCTGTTGCCGAAGTCCAGGCCGTCTGTTAAAACGGATGCCGCGTCTGTGATGAGAGACGCCGGGCGTCCGACCCCGGCCGCTGGCCATTGGCCACTGGGCCGAGAGGCGGTGGGGTCGTCGTGTGCGCGCCCGAAACCTTGAGGGCTTGTAATGGACATTCGCGTGACAGAGGCGGACGTCGTCGTCGTGGGCGGCGGCAGCGCAGGCTCCACTGCAGCGGTGGAGGCGCAGCAGCGATTGCCCCGGGGGAGGGTCGTCCTCCTCGAGAAGGCGCATATCAAGCGGAGCGGCGCCATCGCGATAGGCATGGATGGGCTGAACAACGCCATCATCCCGGGGCACGCGACGCCGGAGCAGTACGTGAAGGAGATCACGGTGGCCAACGACGGCATCGTGAACCAGCGCGCCGTCTATGAATATGCGCGCAACAGCTTCGCGATGATCCAGGAGCTCGATTCCTGGGGCGTGAAGTTCCAGAAGACGCGATCGGGCGATTTCGACGTCAAGAAGGTCCACCATAACGGGAGCTACGTCCTCCCGATGCCCGAGGGCTACGATCTCAAGAAGATCCTGACGCGCATGGTCAAGCGCGCCGGCGTGAAGGTCGTCAACCGCGTGATGGCGACGCGGATCCTCGTGACCGACGGCCACGTCGCCGGGGTGATCGGCTTCGACACCCGGGAAGGACAACTCGAGATCATCAAGGCGAGGGCGGTCATCCTGTGCTGCGGCGCCTCGGGGCGGCTCGGGCTGCCGGCGTCGGGCTATCTCCACGGGACGTACGAGAACCCGTCGAACGCGGGAGACGGCTACTCGATGGCGTACCACGCGGGCGCCGAGCTCTCGGGCATCGAGTGCTTCCAGGTGAACCCGCTCATCAAGGACTACAACGGTCCGGCGTGCGCGTACGTGACAGGCCCGCTCGGCGGGCACACGGTCAACGCGCGGGGGCACCGCTTCATCGAGAGCGATTACTGGAGCGGGCAGATGATGCTCGAGTTCTACCGGGAGCTCCACTCCGCGAACGGCCCCGTGTACCTGCAGCTCACCCACCTCGCCCCGGAGACGATCACCGAGGTCGAGCGGGTCCTGCACCAGACGGAGCGCCCGAGCCGCGGGCGCTTCCACGAGGGGAGGGGGCACAGCTACGCGAGCGATCTCGTCGAGATGCACATCTCCGAGATCGGCCTGTGCAGCGGGCACAGCGCGTCGGGGGTCTGGGTCAACGAGAAGGGCGAGACCACGGTGCCCGGGCTCTACGCCGCCGGCGACATGGCGTGCGTGCCGCACAACTACCTGCTCGGCGCGCTCACCTACGGGAAGATCTGCGCCCAGAGCGCGCTCGATTACCTCGAGCGCGCGCCCGCTGTCGAGCCGCTCGCCGCCGCGGTCGACGCCGAGCGGGAGCGCATCCTCGCCCCCCTCTCGCGGCGGAGCGGGGTGGCGCCGCACCAGTACGAATACAAGGTGCGGCGCCTGGTGAACGATTATCTCCAGCCGCCCAAGACGGGGAACAAGATGACGCTCGGGCTCGAGTACTTCCTGCGGGCGAAGGAGGAGCTCGAGCAGGTCACCGCGGAGAGCCCCCACGAGCTCATGCGGGTGATGGAGTGCCATTTCATCCGCGACTGCGCGGAGATGGCGGCGCGCGCGTCGCTGTACCGGACCGAGAGCCGCTGGGGCCTCTACCACTACCGGCTCGATTACCCCGAGATGGACGACCGCAGCTGGTTCACGCACGTGCAGCTGAAGAAGGACGAGCGCGGCGAGATGGTCGCCTTCAAGAGGCCGGTGGAGCCCTATCTCTTCCCGATCGACGACGGCGAGCGCAATGCCTACCACCGGCTGCGCATCCCGGCCGAGGAGCAGCGCGCGTCGGCCTGACGAGCGCGCGAGAACGCGAGAACACGAGGTCAATCAAGCGATGGGTCACCTGCTCAACCGCGAATCCGTCAAGGCGCAGAGCGCCAGGTCCGTGGGGCACGCCGAGGCCGCCGTGCGGCTCGATCTGCCTGTCGTCATCGACGAGGCGTCGTGCATCAAGGGCTGCCGCATCTGCATCGACTCGTGCCCGGTCGATTGCCTCGCGATCGATCCCGAGACGAAGAAGGCCCGCATGGCCTACGACGAGTGCTGGTATTGCCTCGCGTGCGAGATCGATTGCCCCAAAGAGGCCATCACCGTGAAGATCCCCTTTCTTATCCGATAGCGACACCACGGCAGAGACGACATGACACAGCCTTCGCTCGCGCGGGATCTCGAGGGCATCCTCGGGGATCCCGACCCCGGCGCGCGCCAGCTCGCGCTGACGCAGATAGAGGATCTCTCGGATCCGGAGATCATCCACCCCCTGATCGCGGCCGTCCGCGACGAGGATCCGACGGTGCGGGCGCTCGCGCTCGGGCACCTCGAGGATCTCGGCGACGCCCGCGCGGTGCCCGCCGTCGTCGGGGCGCTCGACGACGAGGACGCCCGCGTGCGGGAGGCGGCCGCCACGGCGCTCCGCGAGATCCGCGGGGCAGACGCCGCCACGCACCTCATCGAGGCGCTGGGGCACACGAGCCCGTTCGTCCGCACCTCGGTGATCGTGGCGCTCCGCGAGATCCGCGACCCGCGGGCGCTCGCGCCCCTCGAAGGGGCGCTCGGCGACCCGGATCCCGAGGTGCGGCGCGAGGCGGTCCTCTCCCTGGCCTACCTGCGGCGGCCCGAGTCGGCGCCGGCGCTCCGCCCGAGCCTGCGCGATCCCGACGCGCGGGTGCGGCAGGTCGCGATCGGCGCGCTCGAGTCGCTCGGCGCGCGGGGTAATACCGCGCTTGTCGAGGACCTCGTGGGGCTGCTCTCCGATCCGGACTGGCGGGTGCGGGTCGAGGCCGCCATCGTGCTCGGCCGCTCGGCGCACGGCCTCGCGGCGCCGCACCTCCGGAGCGCGCTCGACGACGGCGCCTGGCAGGTCCGGAAGGAGGCGGCGCTCGCGCTCGGGCGGCTCCGGGCCGCCGCGGCCGCGGAGGACCTCGTCGGGCTGCTCGGGAGCGATCTCGCGGATCTGCGCAAGGCGGCCGCGCAGGCGCTCGGCGAGATCGAGGCGGCGGCCGCGGAGGCGCCGCTCCGCCGGCTGCTCGGCGACGCCGACGTCGAGGTGCGGAAGGCGGCCGGCCGCGCGCTCGAGGCCATCCGGGCGGGGATCGGGCGAGGCAACGAACGACATGAGACCTTTGCGAGGGATTGAACCGATGACCAGGGCACTTCGCGCGCTCGTCTTCCTCACGTTGCTCGCTGCGGTCCTCGCCGGGCTGTCGTGCAAGCCGGAGGCGAAGCAGACGATCCGGATCGCGATAGGGACGCAGGACACGACGATCAATTGCGCCACAGGCGGGCTGCTCATCCGGGAGCTCAAGCTGCTCGAGAAGCACCTGCCGAGGGACGGCAAGTACAAGGGCGTCACCTACGAGATCGAGTGGAAGGACTTCACCTCGGGGCCGCCGCTGACGATCGAGATGGTGGCCGAGAAGCTCGATATCGGCGCGATGGCCGACTTCCCCGGCGTGCTGAACGGCGTGGCGTTCCAGAAGCAGGGGAGCCGCAGCCGCTTCATCGCCACGCTCTCCGGCAGCGCGCTGGGGAGCGGCAACGGGATCGTCGTGCCGAGCGACTCCCCTGCTCAGGGCCTGAAGGACCTCAAGGGCAAGCAGATCTCGGTGCCGTTCGGGTCGTCGGCCCACGGCATGCTGCTCCGGGCGATCCGCGATCTCGGCTGGGACCCGGACAAGGACGTGACGCTCGTCTCGCAGTCTCCGGAGGTGGGCGGCTCGTCGCTCAAGGCGAACAAGATCGACGCGCACGCGGATTTCGTCCCGTTCGCTGAGCTGTTCCCCTTCCGCGGCTTCGCCCGGAAGATCTACGACGGCTCCGGCGTGAAGGTGCCGACGGCGCACGGCGTGCTGGTGCGCGAGGCGTACGCGGAGAAATACCCGGAGATCGTCGTGGCCTTCCTCAAGGCGGCGCTCGAGGCCGACCGCCTGTTCGCGGAGGAGCCCGAGAAGTACAGCGAGCTCATCGAGAAGGTGACCGGGGTGGACGCCGAGGTCGCCTACATGTTCCACGGCCCGCTCGGCATCCAGACACGGGACTTCACGATCAAGCCGGAGGTCCGCCGCGCCCTCCAGGTGGCGGTCGACACGCTCACGCTGCTGAAGCGCACGGACACGACCCTCGATGTCGGTGCGTTCGTGGACGATCGGTACATCCGGCGCGCGGCGGCGGAGCTCGGGCTCGACTACGAGGCGCGGCTCGCGAGCTACGCGAAGCTCCCGCTGTCCGGGAAGGACGCCCTGTCCGGGGAGCCGATCGCCGAGCCGACGCTCGTCGCGCAGATCTGGGTCGCGGGCGAGCCGAAGGTGCGCGCGTACGCCAGCCCGGGCACGGCGCTCGCGGCGCTCGGGCAGCTGACGATCGAGGGCAAGGAGATCCGCGCGGTGTTCGTGCACGATCGCGCGAGCGGGGTGAAGCTCCTGGCCGATCGCGCGTGGTACGCGAGGCGCCCGGACGGCGGCCTGTCGGCGTTCCTGGCGAAGGAGGACGCGGAGCGGTGGGCCGCGGAGAACGGCGCGGCGGTCGTCGACCTCGCGACCCTGCGGGCCGAGCGCGCGAAGCTCACGGCGGCGGCGCCATGACGATGATCTCCGAGCGCAGCGCGCCGGCCGGGGCGGAGCTCGCCGCCGGCGCGGCCTTCGCGCCCGCCCCGGCGAGCGCGGCGTTCGCGCCCGCCCCGGCGAGCGCGGCCTTCACGCCCGCAGCGGCGAGCGCGGCCCGGCGGGGCGCCCCGCCCCCTGCGCCGGGCCGCGCGCCCCGCGACGGGCGCCCGCGCCGCGACCTACGCCGTGCCTTCCTGCGCGCCCTGTCCGTGGCGGCGTGCGTCGGCCTCTGGCAGTGGGCGTCGATGACCCGCGCGGATCTCGGCGTCGTCACGTTCCTCAACGTGCCCGCGCCGACCGACGTCCTCGGCGCGGCGCGGGAGCTCTTCGCCTCGCCGAAGCTCTGGCAGCACCTCGGGAACAGCGTGTTCCGCGTCCTCGCGGGGTTCGCCGCCGCGGGCGTCACGGGGGTCGTGCTCGGGCTCCTCATCGGCAGGTCGCGGCTCGCCGAGGACACCCTGCTGCCGCCGCTCGAGATCCTGCGCCCCATCCCCGGCGTCGCCTGGCTCCCGCTCGCGATCCTGATGTTCCCGTCGGCCGAGCTGAGCATGATCTTCATCACGACCATGGGCGCGCTGTTCCCGATCCTGATCGCGACGATCCACGGCGTGGGCGCGCTCGATCCGCGGCTCATCGCGAGCTCCCGCAGCCTGGGCGCGCGCCCGCTCCGCCTGTTCCTCGAGGTGGTCCTGCCGGGCGCGCTGCCGAGCATCGTCACGGGGATGAGCATCGGCATGGGGACGTCCTGGTTCTGCCTCGTGACCGCCGAGATGATCGGGGGGCAGTACGGCATCGGCTACTTCACCTGGGAGTCGTACAACTTGCAGCGCTACCCGGACATCGTCCTCGGCATGCTGCTCATCGGCCTGCTCGGGATGCTCAGCAGCGCGCTCGTCCTGCGGGTCGGCGCGTGGCTCACCCCGTGGCAAGAGCCCCAGGAGAAGGGCCGATGACGCTCGACGCGAACCGCGCGGCGCGCCGGGAGAGCCCGGGGGGGGCCGTGGAGATCCGCGGCCTGTCCGTGGCCCTCGGGACGGGCGCCCGCCGCGTCGAGGCGGTGCGCGACCTCGACCTCCGCGTCGAGGGCGGCGAGCTCGTGAGCCTGCTCGGCCCGTCCGGGTGCGGGAAGTCGACGATCCTGAACGCGGTCGCCGGGTACGTGGCGCCGGAGCGCGGCAGCATCGTCGTCGGCGGCGAGCGGGTCGAGGGGCCGGGGCCGGCGCGCGGCATGGTCTTCCAGCAGAGCTCCCTGCTCCCCTGGAAGACGGTGCTGAACAACGTCGGCTTCGGCCTCAAGGTGCGCGGCGTCCCCGAGCGCGAGCGCAGGGAGGCGTCCCGGCGCCTGCTCTCGCTTGTCGGGCTGTCGGGGTTCGAGGACGCCTACCCGGCGCAGCTCTCCGGCGGCATGCAGCAGCGCGTGGAGATCGCGCGCGTGCTGATCACGGAGCCGCGCGTCGTGCTGATGGACGAGCCGTTCAGCGCGCTGGACGCCCAGACCAGGCTCTCGATGCAGGAGCTCTTGCTCGACGTCTTCCGCCAGGTGCGCACGACGGTGCTGTTCGTCACGCACGACATCGACGAGGCCATCTTCCTGTCCGACCGCATCGCCCTCATGACCCGCCGCCCCTGCCGCGTCGGCGCGGAGATCGCGGTGCCGTTCGGGAGGCCGAGGACCGCGGCGATCGTGGGCTCCGGCGAGTTCGCGGCGATCAAGCGGCGGTGCCTCGAGGCCCTCCGCGACGAGCGCGCCGCCGCCGCGCACCGCCACGACCTGGAGGCCGAGACAAGCGCGTGAGGCGCGGGCCGGCGCGCCGGGTCCGGGTCGCGGGGCCCGGCGCCTCGGGTCCGGCGGCTCCGGCCCTCTCGTCGCGCTTGATGTCCCGGACGTTCCTCCTTACTACCGAGCCGAGAGGAGTGTTCCCGATGCTCAAGAGATTCCTGCGGGTGACTGACGTGCCGTTCTCGGCCTCGGTCGGGTTGCTCGCGCTGCGCGTCGTTATCGGCGTCGCGTTCATGTTTCACGGCTGGGGGAAGATCCAGGCCCCCTTCAGCTGGATGGGGCCCACCGCGCCCGTTCCGGGGTTCTTGCAAGGGCTGGCCGCGCTCGCGGAGTTCGGGGGCGGCCTTGCCTGGATCCTCGGCCTCCTGACGCCGCTCGCGTCGCTGGGCCTCGCCGCCACGATGGCCGTCGCGGTCGCGGTTCACGTCGGAAACGGCGATCCGTTCGTCGCGATGGGCGGACCCTCCTACGAGGCGGCGGCGGTCTACCTCGGCATCTCGGTTGCGCTCCTCCTCGTCGGGCCGGGGAGGCTCTCCGTCGACGCGGCGGTCTTCGGGACGAAGCGCTGAGCTCTCGCGCGCGCCCTCGCGCGGTCCGCGCGAGGGCGTCGCCGCTCGCTCTCGCGCGGCCGATCGGAGCCGCGCTGCCCTGCTGCGTCCGGCCGGGCGGAGGATGTCGGCACGCGCTGGAGCGCCCTGATCCATCTGGGTTGGACAGCGCGTGCGCCGACCCATGTGCGCGCTTGAATTGCGCCTGTGAAGCCGCGCCGTCCCGACACTATGCTCCGGTCGGGAGGACCCGATGAGAGACGCCGAGGCGATGGCGCCTTCGAGCAGCGCGCGGCGCGGAGTCGTCATCGCAGCGACCTGTTCGTTCGCCGTTGGGTGCGTGACGCTGCTCGGCTGGTGGATCGGGGCGACCGCCCTCGTCGCCATCGCGGACGGCCTGCCGCGCATGATGCCCAACACCGCCGTCGCCCTCGTCCTGGCGGGGGTGTCGCTCTGGGCGCTCGGCGCGCGGGAGTGTCCGGCGCGTTTACGCCGGCTGGGACATGCGTGCGCCGCCGTCATTCTCGCGCTCGGCCTCGTGGTCCTCGCGCAGTACATCTTCGCCTCGGATCTCGGCATCGATCGCGTGCTGTTCGCGGGGAGCGTGGATTTCCCGAGCAAGTTCCCGGGCAGGCCCCCGCCGAACGCCGCGCTCTGCTGCGTCCTGATCGGCCTTTCGCTCCTCTCGCTGCGCGTGAAGACGCGGCGAGCGTGCCTGTTCTCGGAATGGAGCGCGCTCCTGGCCGCGGCGCTCGCGCTGACGGCGCTGACCGGCTACGTGTTCGGCGTCGGCTACTTCTATGGGCTGCCGCCGCTCTTTCCGTTCACGGGCATGGCGCTCCACGCGGCGATCGCGTTCCTCGCTCT
Source organism: Sorangium sp. So ce295 (assembly GCF_051527405.1). Lineage (NCBI taxonomy): Bacteria > Pseudomonadati > Myxococcota > Polyangiales > Polyangiaceae > Sorangium > Sorangium sp. So ce295. The sequence continues at coordinate 4,065,382 of NZ_CP150324.1, forward strand.
CTGCGCCGGGCTCCTCATGGCGCGGCCCGATTGCACGACGTTCGCCACGCTGACGGCCAGCCGGTCCGGAGGCATCCTGCTGCGGCGCTTCCTGCCCTACGTCGTCCTCGTTCCGCTCGTGATCGGCCGCCTCTTCCTGTTCGGCGCGGATCGCGGGGCATACCCCATCACGGCGTCGTTATCGCTCGCCTCCGCCATCACGACGCTCCTGCTCGGGGCCATGCTCTGGGTCAGCGCGGCGCGCATGAACCTCCTCGACGAGGCGCGGCAGCGCGCCGAGGAGGCGCGCGCCTTCCTCGCCACCGTCGCGCAGGCCTCGGACGACGCCGTGATCGGCACCTCGCTCGACGGGACCATCCTGACCTGGAACCCGGCGGCGGAGCGCCTTTACGGCTACTGCATCTGCGAGGCGATCGGGAAGAAGCTGCCCCTCCTGTGCCTGCCCGAGCGCGCCGCCGAGGCAGAGGCCGTCCTCGCGCGCCTGCGCCGCGGCGAGCGCGTCGAGCGCTTCGAGGCCGTGAGCCGGACCAAGGACGGGAAGAGCATCGACATCGAGGTCACGGTGTCGTCGATCGTGGACGCGTCGGGGCGCGTCACCGGCGTCTCGACGATCTGCCGCGACATCGGGCGCCGCAAGGCGATGGAGGCCGAGGTCTCGCGCGCGCACGAGGCGGAGCGGCGCATCCGCTCGCAGCTCGAGGCGGTCATCGAGCAGCTGCCTGAAGCGGCGGTCCTTGTCGACACCAAGGGGCGGCTCATCAGCTGCAACAAACTAGCGCTCCAGTACGCGTCGGGCGCCGGGGACGATCCCGATCCCTGGGGCAACCGGCTGTGTTTCGAGCACAGGACGCCGGCGGGAGAGCCCCTCGCCTGGGACGAGCGCCCGCTGTTCCGGGCCCTTCAGCGCGGGGAGGGCGTGACGGGCGCCGAAGGGCTCTTGCGGCGCGCCGACCGGGGCCTCGTCCCGGTGCTGGTCAACGCGGCTCAGGTGCGCTCGAACGACGGTGAGCTCCAGGGCGCCGTCGCCGTCTTTCATGACATCTCGGCGTTCAAGGAGCTGGAGCGGCAGCGCCAGGAGTGGATCGGCGTCATCGCTCACGATCTCCGCCAGCCCATCCAGGTCATCGCGACCGCGAGCCGGCTCCTGGGTCGCGCGGCCGGCGAGCGGCCCGTCGCGGACTGCCAAAAACAGCTCGACAGGATCACCTCGTCCATCGAGCGGCTGCGCCGCATGATCGACGACCTCCTCGACGCGTCGCGGATCGAGGCGCGGCAGCTCACGCTGGATCGTTCGCCGGTCAATCTGCGCGCCCAGCTCGGCGAGATCCTCGAGAAGTCGGCCGAGGTGACCGCGGGTCACGCCCTGCGCCTGGAGGTGAAGGGCGATGTGCCCGCTGTCCTGGCGGACCCAGGGCGGCTCGAGCAGATCGTCACCAACCTGCTCTCCAACGCGGCCAAGTACGGTCGGCCGGAGGGCGACATCGCGGTCGCGGTCGACGCCGGGCCGGGCAGCGCGCACATCGCGGTGACCAACTGGGGCGGCGGTATCCCGGAGGCGTCGCTCCCGTACCTGTTCAAGCGCTTCTGGCGCGCGCCCGACGCCGCTCCGCGCAGCGTCCGCGGCGTCGGTCTCGGCCTCTACATCACGAAGGGCCTCGTGGAGGCCCACGGGGGCAGCATCTCCGTCGAGAGCAGCCCCGGCGGCGCGACGACATTCCGCTTCTCGCTGCCGTTCGCGCCCGATACCGCGCGAGCCGTCGGGGCGTAGCGCGCAGACAGCCCCTCTCTACCCCTCTCTGCCCCTCGCTCCTGGTTCCTGCTCCACCGGCGACCCCATCCCGAGAAGCGGGCTTTCAGGCGAGCTCGTCAATTGCCATCGGCGAGCTCGTCGATGGGTCGTCCCAATCCTCCCAAGATCGCAGAGACGTTTATCCCGTCGCTGTCCGTTCTCCGTAGTCCGTTTTGCGGTGCTGCCATCCTTTCGCAGGTTTCTACGGCTCAGATCGTCAGAATGATTGCAGAAGGAACTTCCTGAGGTTCGTATCCTTGCTACACCTGAGATCCGCTCCGGCCCGACGCCGGAGCAGTAAGGTGGCGCAGCAGTGAATTCCTGGTTCTTGCAGGTGAGTAAGCGGCTGGGGCCCGCGGGGCGCCGGCTTTGGGTGCTTGGGTTCATGGGGGTGGTGCTTGCGGTCACGCTCGGGCTCGCCCTGCGCGCGGCGGGCGAGTCGTCGACGCAGCGTACGGCGACGTACACCGAGCTCCTCCAGATCGCGCAGGCGGGGCAGGCGACCGCGGTCGAGGTGAGCGGGGATCGCTTCCTCGTGCGTCAGGCGGGCGGCGCCGCGGTGACGGCCGTCGTCGACGAGCCGACGCTCCGGCAGGAGCTGGTCTCCCGGTTCGCGGGCGCCGGCGCCTCTGTCGACTTCGCCTCCCGGGAGGATCCGTCGCGCGCCGCGTCCGCGGTGCTCCCGGTGGTCGTGCTGGCCGCGGTCGGCTTCGCGCTCTTCACGGTGAGCCGGCGGCGCAGCCCGAAGGTCTTCTCCGACGTGAAGGCCGGGGCGGCGCGGGCGGCGGTGCGCTTCGCCGACGTCGCGGGGATGCACGAGGTCAAGCAGGAGCTCGCCGAGACGGTCGAGTTCCTGAAGAGCCCCGATCGCTTCGCGCGCCTCGGCGGCCGCCCGCCGCGCGGCGTGCTGCTGACGGGCGAGCCCGGGACCGGCAAGACGCTGCTCGCGCGCGCCGTCGCGTGCGAGGCGGGCGTGCGGTTCCTCTCGGCGTCGGGGTCGAGCTTCCAGGAGATGTTCGTCGGCGTGGGCGCCTCCCGCGTCCGCGCGCTCTTCGCCGAGGCGCGCAAGTCCGCGCCGTGCATCGTCTTCATCGACGAGATCGACGCCGTCGGGCGGGCTCGCGCGAAGGGGCACGGCGACTCCGCCTCCGCGGAGCACGACCAGACCTTGAACCAGCTGCTCGTCGAGATGGACGGGTTCGACCACGAGACCGGCATCGTGGTCATCGCGTCGACCAACCGCGCCGACATGCTCGACCCGGCGCTGCTCCGGCCGGGGCGCTTCGACCGCAAGGTCACCGTGCCGCTCCCGGACGTGCGCGGCCGCGAGGAGATCCTCAACGTCCACGCCGGGCCGATCCCGCTCCAGGGGGAGGTCGATCTCAGCTACATCGCCCGCGGCACGCCGGGCTTCTCGGGCGCCGACCTGGCCAACCTCCTGAACGAGGCGGCCATCCTCGCGGCCCGCGAGGGCGCCGACGCCGTGGACCCGACGCACATCGACCGCGCGCGCGACCGGGTGCTCATGGGGCTCGAGCGCAAGGGGGTGCTCGTCGACGAGGATGAGCGTTATGCGACCGCCGTCCACGAGGCCGGGCACGTCGCGGTCGGGCTGCTCGCGCCGAGCTGCGATCCCGTGCACAAGGTGTCGATCCTGCCGCGGGGCCGCGCGCTCGGCGTGACCCAGGCGCTGCCCGAGAAGGATCGGCTGATGTACCGGAAAGAGTACCTCGAGGATCAGATCTGCATGCTGATGGGCGGCCGCGCCGCCGAGATGGTCGTCCTCGGGACGATGACGGCGGGCGCCTCGGACGACATCCAGCGCGCCTCGACGATCGCGTGGAAGATGGTCGCGGAGCTCGGCATGAGCCACCTCGGCCCCATCTGCGTCGGCGACGGGCACCCCTCGCGGAGCCCGGCCCTGCTCGACCGGGTCGACGAGACGGCGCGGGCGCTCACGGAAGCGCAGCTCTCGCGCGCCATCGAGATCGTGAGGTCCCGGCGCGGCGAGATCGAGGCGCTCGTCAGGGCGCTCCTCGAGAAGGAGACGCTCGGCATGGACGAGATCCAGGCCTGTTTCCCGGCCGATCGCAGGCCGCGCCCCGAAGGCCAGGCCGCCTGACCGGCGGAGGCTCGAGGACGCCGGAAAGGGAAGTCCTTTTCAGGCGTCCTCGGCGGCAGGCCACCCGCTCGCCGCGCGCGCGTCCGGCGCTCTCCGCTCTCCCCTCTCGCCCGCCGGACTCGACTCTTCCCCCTGCAGCCCAGCCGTCTCCTCTCGTCTCCGACGCTCCCGCGCGTGTGGCTGGCGTGTGAAGAGCCTGTTGTCCGAGATACGTTGTGCTCGGAAAGCTCGCTTCCCGGCCGCGCGCGCCGGATCCGATCCCGGCGCGGGGCTTTGAGCCGCGGCGCGTCGCGCCTTCCTTTCCGTCCGGAGAGGTCAAATCTCCCCTTGCGATTGCCGGGCAAGCTGGTGAAGTGTGGCCACTTGCATGCATGGATTCTGTTTCGTTCGCGTGTCTCTCGACAGGGCACCCTCTCCGTGTTCGCCGATGGCCAGGCCTCTCACGGGCCGCTCCCTGAGCCCGGCGCGGCCGTCGCGGGCTCTCCTGCCCCGCGTCGGTTCGGAGGCGTGCGGTGCCTGAGCCTCGGATACTGATCCTGTCGAACAGAGATCCGGAGGAAGTCGTCGACGAGCCGCCACTCGCGCAGCGGGTGGGGAGCGGGCGGCTCCGGCTCGGTCGCGAGGACGGCAGCGCGGTGGTCGCGGAGAGCGTGCTCGCGGCCCTCGCCGCGGCCCCGGGCGTGCGCGTGGCGCACCGGCCTGTGCTCCGGCCGAGCGAGGTGCTCGCGGCCATCGGCGACCATCGCCCGGACGTGATCTTCAACCTGTGCGAGGCGCTCGACGGCGACAGCCGCCACGAGGTCATGTGCGCGTGGCTGCTCGCGGGGCTCGATCTCCGCTTCACGGGCAGCGATCACGTCGCGCTCCGGAGCTGCCTGCACAAGGCCGAGGCGAACCGGATCCTCGCGCGCGCCGGCGTGCGCGTGCCGGCGACGGTGCGGGTCGAAGGCCCGGATCGCATCCCGGAGGTCGCGTTCCCGGTCATCGTCAAGCCGGAGCGCGAGGACGGCTCGATGGGCATCGATCGTGGCTCGGTCGTCCACGATCGCAGGGCGCTCCGCGACCAGGTCGCCGCGGTCGTCGCGCAGTGCCGCCAGCCGGTTGTGGTGCAGCGTTACGTGCACGGGCGGGAGATCTCGGTCTCGCTGCTCGGGTGGCCGACGCCGCGCGTGCTGCCGCCCGGCGAGATCACGTTTCAGGGCTTGCCAGAGGGGCACCCGCACGTGGTCACGTACGAGTCGAAGTGGCGCCCGGAGACCGCCGCGTCGATCGGGACGCCCTCCTCGGCGGCGGTGCTGCGGCCGCTCGATCTGCGCCGGGTCGTCGCCGTGGGCCGCCGCGCGTTCGAGGTGCTCGGGCTGCGCGACTACGGCCGCGTCGACGTGCGGCTCGACGAGCGCGGCACGCCGCACGTCATCGACGTCAACCCGAACTGCGATCTCTCGCCGGACGCCGGCTTCGCGCGGGCGGCGGCGCGCGCCGGCCTGTCGTACGCCGACGTCGTCTGGGAGATCCTCCGCGCGGCGCTCGCCCGCGGCGCGCGCCACGACGACCTGCTCCGCGCGCGCGGCCGCGCGCCGGCGCGCGGCCGCGCCGCGGCACGCTCCGCTGCCCGCGGCGCCCTCGCCGCCGCGCCCGAGGCGCCGTGATCACCCAGCGCGGCCTCCGCGCGGAAGATCGGCCGCTCATCGCCGCGCTGCTCGATTCGGTCCCGGCGTTCACCGACGACGAGCGCGCGGTGGCGCTGGAGCTCGTCGACGTGACGCTCGGCCAGCCTTCGACGGACGGTTATGGCTACCGGTTCGTGCTGAGCTTCCTGGGCGCCCCGGGCGGCGACGGGGCGCCGCGGCTCCTCGGGTACCTCTGCTATGGCCGCACGCCGATGACGCAGTCCACGTACGACCTGTACTGGATCGCGACCTCGCCCGATTTCGCCCGGTCGGGGGTGGCGCGGGGGCTCGTGGCCACGATGGAGAGCGAGATCGCGCGCGAGGGCGGCGGCCTCGTGCGCGTGGAGACGGGCAGCCGGGAGGGGCACGGCGCGGCGGTGCGCTTCTACGACGCGGTGCAGTTCACGCGGGCCGCGGTCCTCGCCGACTTCTACGCGCCGGGCGACGATCTCATGATCTACACGAGGCGGGTCGCCCCGGCGCGCGCCTCGGCGGCGCCCTCGGCCGGCGAGGCGTCCGCGCGCGGCGAGGCGCCGGCGCGCGCGCGCAGCGACGCGCCCGCACGCGGCGACGCGCCCGCACGCGGCGACGCGCCCGCACGCGGCGACGCGCCCGCACGCGGCGACACGCCGCCGGGCGAGCCTGCGCTCTACGACGCGGCGTTCGGCTACCGCGACTACGCCGCCGAGCGCGACTTCCTGCTCGCGTGCGCGCGCCGCTTCGGCGGCCGCCCGGTGCAGCGCGTCCTCTCGTGGGCCTGCGGGCCCGCGCGGCACCTGGAGGCCTTCGCGGAGCTCGGCGTCGGCTGCGCCGGCGCGGACGGCTCGGCGGCGATGATCGCCTTCGCGGAGCGCGCCGCGGGCGCCCGCGGCGCCGGGGCGTGCATCCGCTTCTCGTGCGCGGAGCTCGACGAGCGCCCGGACGTCGCGCCGGTCGATCTCTCGTTCGTGCCGCTCTCGGCGATCCACCAGCTGGCCACGCCGGCGGCGCTCGAGCGCCACCTCCGGCTCGCCGCCTCGCTGCTCCTGCCGGGCGGCGTCCACGTCATCGAGGCGACCCACCCCGCCGATCTCACGCCGTCCGGCGTGAACAGGACGGAGTGGACCGAGCTGCGCGGCGAGCAGTCGATCGACGCGCGGTTCCGCATCCATATCGAGCGGTCGACGCCCGATCGCGTGGTGCCCGTGACCCTCGAGGTGGTGTGCTCGGCCCGGCGCAACGGCGGCGCGCCGAGGGAGCTCTCGTCGATCCGGCAGGAGGCGACGTGGTACGTCCCGGACCTCGCCGGGTGGCGGCGCGTCGCGGAGCGGGTGCCGGAGCTCTCGCTGGTGGCGACGCTCGGCGACTTCAACGTCGACGTGCCGTTCGAGCACGCCGCGGCGTGGCGGCTGATCCTGGTGCTGAAGCGCCTCTGATCGATCGAAGCCGCGCGCGGCCGCGATCAGTTCATATCCCAGAAGTACTTGCCCCCGCTCGGCGGCGGCTCGTCCGCGCCGCCGCCGGGGCCGCCCGCGTCTCCGTCGCGCGTCAGCTGGAGCACCTCCTCGAGCGAGCTCGCCTCCTCGCGCCAGTACGCCTCCGTGCCGAAGTGCGGAAAGGTCCTCGGGAAGATGGGGTCGTGCCATCGCCGCGCGATCCATGCCGCGTAGTGGATCATGCGGAGCCCTCGGAGCGGCTCGATCAGCCCGAGGGTCGAGCGGTCGAAGCGGCGGAGCTCCTCGTAGCCCTCGATGAAGAGCTCGCGCTGCTGCCGGGCGGCCTCGTCGCGGCCGGGGAGGAGGAGCCACAGGTCCTGCACGGCGGGGCCGACGACCATGTCGTCGAAGTCGAGCACGCGGAGCGCGCCGTCGCGCAGGAGCAGGTTGCCGGGGTGCAGATCGCCGTGGATGCGGTGCACGTCGACGCCGCGCAGGCGCTCCTCGGCCGCGTCCGCGACGGCGCGCGCGGCCGCGAGGTACCGCCGCTCGACGGCCGCGGGGATGAGCTTGCGCTCGACGAGCCAGCCGAGGTCCTCGCGCGCATAGGTGTCGGCGGAGAGCCGGACGCGGTGCTCGGCGGCGCTGGCCGCGCCCACGTTGTGGATGCGGGCGGCGAGCCTGCCGAGGCGCACGAACAGCTCGTCGCCGAGCTCGTCGGGGGCGCGGCCGCCCATGCGCTCGAAGAGGCAGTACGGGATGTGGTCGATCTGCTTGAGCGTCTCGCCGTCGGGGAACGGGCGCGTCGGGCAGACGGGGATCTCGGCGTCCGCCAGCTCCGCGAGGAACCGGTGCTCCTCGAGGATCTGCTCCCGCGTCCAGCGCCCCGGCCGGTAGAACTTGGCGATGACGCGGGTGCGATCCTCGCGCTCGACCTCGTAGACGCGGTTCTCGAACGAGTTCAGCGGGTAGCAGACGCGGTTGCAGTGGACGCCCGCGGCCTCGACGGCCTCGATCACCTTGTGCGGCGTCAGCGACAGGAAGAGGTCGGTCGGGGTGGTGGTGCTCATGGTGGGGAGAGTTGAGCACCGACCGGCGTCGCGCTCGACGAGAACTTTCGCCGCGCGCTGCCGGAGGCCGTTGCCGCGCGGCGAGCGTGGTTACCGCGCGGCGAGCGTGGTTGCCGCGCGGCGAGCGTGGTTGCCGCGCGGCGAGCGTCGTTGCCGCGCGGCGAGCGCCGTTACCGAGCGGCGAGCGCCATTACCGGGCGGGCCCAGGGGCGCTGTGTCAAGCGCGGCCGCGATACGCTATCCTGAGGACCGCATGATGGAAGAAACGCAGCTTTCGTTTCGCCACCTCGAGCTCAACAGGCTCGAGGCGATGGTCGAGATCATGTTCCTCGCCGCATACGCTGACGGGTCCATTAACGAGGCCGAGCGCGCCGAGCTCGCGCGGCACGCGGCGGCCATGAGCGAGGGGCGCCTCGGGGCCGACCTCGTCGAGTCGCTCATCTCCATCATCGAGCGCTCGGTGCGCGACGAGGGCAGGAGCGGCCGCTTCGCGGCGCTTCGCGTCCGCCTGCCCGACGTGCGGATGCGCGAGGCCGCGATCGAGCTGGCCGTCCGCCTCGTGGCCGCCGACGGCGTGATCCACGAGAGCGAGCACGCGCTGCTCGTCGAGGCGGCCACGGCCCTCGAGGTGCCGATCGCGTTCAAGGGGCGCGTCGTGCCCGGCTCGGCCCGCTGAGCGGCGCGAGGGGCGACCGCGCCGTGGCGATCCCGGCGCGCGCCCCGGGGGGCCTCGCTGGCTATCGGGCGATCCTGACCGACATCCGCTGTCGATGTACCCGTCGAGCGCCGGTGTGGCGCGCAGGGAATGCGTCGTGCGACGACCGTTGCGCCGACGGATCCGTCGCGCGCGCGTCCCGGGACCACGCCGGCGGACGACGCGCCGCGGCTGCGGACGACGCGCGCGCCGGTCGCGGCGGACGGCGCGCAGCCCCCGGGGCGAGCCGATGGCCGCGGGCGCCGGATCTGATGCCTCCACACCGCAATCCGGCGCCGCGGCGGGCGGGAAAGAGGCGGATCTGCGGCGATTTCCATCGGCCTGCTCCTTGCAGCACACGTGGGCAAGGACATGGACAGCCACCGAACTGACAGCTCCACGACGCCACATGGCGGCTCGATGGATCCCGCGTCGAATCGATCCCGCCCCCCGAGCGGGGGCCGAGCCTCTCAGCGTGCGTACCGCTCGCCGCGGTCTCCGCGCTGGCCCGCATCTCACCGCCCTCCGTTCGAGCCCGTCGACCTCCGGACATCGGGCCGCCTGTCGAGGCCGTCCGGCTCGGCCTTCCGTCAGGGCGGGGACGTCGCGCCGCTGGAGACGCCGAGCGACGCTCCGGCCACCCCGGCGAGCGTACCGCCCGCCACGCTGCGGACCGGTCTTGCCGGCGCGCCCCCCGCCGCCGCCCGGGCGGTTCCTGCGAACGACCCGTGCTCCGCCGCGCTGCGGCGCTACGCCCCAGGCGACGTCCTCGGGGGGCGCTATCGCCTCACAGAGCTCCTCGGAGAGGGCAGCATGGGCGCCGTGTGGAAGGCGCGGAATCTCTCCCTGAGCCTCGAGGTCGCGCTGAAGCTCATCCGTCGCGACTGCGCCGTCCCCGAGGCCGCCTCGCGGCTGATCCGGGAGGCGCAGGCGACGGCGCGGGTGTCGCACCGCGCCACGGTTCGGATCTTCGATCTCTGCTTCACGGAGGAGGGAGAGCCGTTCGCGGTGATGGAGCTCCTCCAGGGCCGGTCGCTCGCCCAGGCGCTCGCCGAGTCGGGCCCGATGTCGCCCATCTCCGCGGTCCAGCTGCTCCTCCCCGTGATCGGCGCGCTCGGCGCGGCGCACGGCGCGGGGGTCGTGCACCGGGACGTGAAGCCGGCGAACATCGTCCTCGTGCGCGAGGGCCGCCGCACGGTCCCCAAGCTCATCGACTTCGGGATCGCGTTCACCGCGGAGCGCGCGGCGAGCGACGAGCGGAGGGAAGCGCTGGTCGGGAGCCCCGCCTACATGGCGCCGGAGCAGGTCCGCGGCGGGCAGGAGTCGGACGCGCGCGCCGACGTGTGGAGCGCGTGCGTCGTGCTCTACGAGCTCGTGAGCAGCCGTCGCCCGTTCGGCGGCCCGAGCAGCATTTCCATCGTGCACGACGTGCTGCGCGCCGCCCCGCCGCGCCCGGAGGCCCTCGAGCTGCACCCGCGGCTCTGGGAGATCATCGAGCGCGGCCTGGCCAAGGACCCTGACGGGCGCTTCACGACCATGGCCGCGCTCGGTCGCGCGCTGGCCCAGTGGGCGATCGCGGCCGGGGTCGCCCACGACGTGACGGGCGCGTCCCTCGTCGACTACTGGCTGTCGTGAGAGGGGCTCTCAGTACGTCACGCCGCAGCCCTTCGCGTCGGCGAAGGCCTTGATCGTCTCGAGCTCGGCCGTTGTCGCGTCGCTGTAGGCCCAGCTGATCGCGCCCGCGTATCCCTGGCTGTACCAGCTCTCCAGGAGCGTCGGCAAAGCGGCAGTCGCCAGGCCGGCGATCGGGAAATCCCCCATGATGACGGGCTTGTCCGTGATGCCGTAGTCCTTGGGCGACTGGTTGTAGGGCCAGTACAGGTTGACCCGGTCGTTGATATGAAAGGTGTAGAAATCGACGTCGGTGTCTCGCCAGGACCGCGCCCACTTCATCGACGCCGAGCCGATCGTGACGAGCGCCGCGCTCTCCGCGCGCAGCGCCCGGATCGCCTCGCCGAGGAACGCCGCCATCTGCGCGTGCTCGATCGGATCCACCTGGGCGTCGGGCTCGTAGCGAGGGCCGTCGTCCGGGCTCGGTCCGGTCATGGCCAGCTCGGGCTCGTTGATCACGTCCCACGCGACCATCCGGTGCCGGTAGGGGCTCTGCGCGACGGCCCTGGCGATCGGCCGGACGACCTTGTCTATCAGCTTCGCGCGCCGCTTTGCGTCCTTCACGATGGGGGTGATACCGACGGTCTTCACGTCGGCGTCGATCCGCGTCGGGTGGAAGTTGTCGAAGGAGAACAGGCAGAACACCAGGTTGACGTCCGCCTCCTCGGCGAGCTCGAGCGCCTTCTGGACGTCGCGCCGCGTCGTCCCGCCGAGGCCGGTCGGGTTCTCGCTCGTGTCGAAGACGACGCTCTCGCCCCGGATCTCCGGCAGCATCCACCACCGCGCGACGCTCGCCCCGTGAGCACGGATGTCGGCGAGGTTCTTCGCGTGCGTCTCCGCCTCGTCCGCGACGCCGCGCTTGTCCCACGCGGCGATGCCGCCGAAGTCACCGGCGAAGTTGTGCCACGCATAGTTCATTCCGAACATGAAGCGCTTCTTGCAGCCGATCGTGATACCAGCGCTCTCAGCGGGGCACTCGTCGACACACTCCATGCTGTCGATCGGCGCGCCTCCCTGTCCTCCGTGGCCACCCTCGGAGGAAGCGCCCTCGCCGCCGCCGCCGCCGGCGCCGCCACCGCCCTTGCCGGCCGCCCCGCCAGCAGGCGGGCTCTCGCCGGTGCAGGCGACGAGGACCAGCGCGGCTGTTGCGATGAGCGCGCGGAGACCCGGTGGGCAACGGAGTGTGTTCATAAGGACAGCAGGGTGATCGTACGCGTGCTGTCACGCGAACGCCATCCTCGGGTGGCGGCGCGGGCAGCGAGCGGGCTGCGCGACGCGGGCAGCAGGAAGGACGGCGCAATGCGGGCAGGCTGGACGGCGGGCGAGGCGGGGAGGCGCCGGCGGGGTTCCCCTTGAAACCTGCTTCCCCGCCCGGCTATGGGAGGGGTTCGGGCGCCGCTCGGGCCCCGAACGCCCCGCTTGCGGGAGGAGAACCACCGATCATGAAAGCGCGCGCAGCCGTGGCCCACAGGGCCGGCGAGAAGCTGACGGTCGAGGACGTCCAGGTGGAGGGCCCTCGCGAGGGCGAGGTCCTCATCGAGATCAAGGCAACGGGCGTCTGTCACACCGACGCTTACACGCTCTCAGGAAAGGATCCGGAGGGGCTCTTCCCCGCGATCCTCGGCCATGAGGGCGCGGGCGTCGTCGTCGACGTCGGGCCGTCCGTGAAGAGCCTCAAGAAAGGCGATCACGTGATTCCCCTCTACACGCCGGAGTGCCGGCAGTGCTCTTATTGCACGAGCGGAAAAACCAACCTCTGCCAGGCCATCCGCGCCACGCAGGGGCGCGGGCTCATGCCGGACGGAACGAGCCGCTTCTCGATCGGCAAGGAGCGGATTCACCATTACATGGGCACGTCGACCTTCTCGAGCTTCACCGTCCTGCCCGAGATCGCCGTCGCCAAGATCCGCGAGGACGCGCCGTTCGACAAGGTCTGTTATATCGGCTGCGGCGTGACGACGGGTATCGGCGCCGTCATCAACACCGCGCAGGTGAGGCCCGGCGACAACGTCGTGGTCTTCGGCCTCGGCGGCATCGGGCTGAACGTGATCCAGGGCGCCCGGATGGCCGGCGCCGACATCATCGTCGGTGTCGACATCAACCCGAAGCGCCGCGAGCTGGCCGAGAGGTTCGGCATGACCCACTTCGTCAACCCGAGCGAGGTGGCGGGGGATCTCGTGCCCTACCTCGTCGATCTGACCCGGGGCGGCGCCGATTTCAGCTTCGAGTGCATCGGCAACGTCAAGGTGATGCGCCAGGCGCTCGAGTGCTGCCACAAGGGCTGGGGGACGAGCATCATCATCGGCGTCGCCGGGGCCGGCGAGGAGATCGCCACGCGCCCCTTCCAGCTCGTCACCGGGCGCGTCTGGAAGGGCACCGCGTTCGGCGGCGCCAAGGGGCGCACCGACGTTCCCAAGATCGTCGACTGGTACATGGAGGGCAAGATCAAGATCGACGAGCTGATCACCCACACGATGCCGCTCGACGACATCAACCGCTCCTTCGACCTCATGCACGAAGGCGAGTCGATCCGCAGCGTCGTGCTCTTCTCCTGAAGCGGCGCTCGACGCCGGCCGCCTCGCGCGTGACCGCAGGGGCGGACGAGCGCACTAGGCCGCTCGGCGCGCGGCATGGCGCGCGCCGAGCGCGGCGCGTGCGCCAGGCCTGCGCGCCATGCCTGCGCGACAGCCTGCTCTTCGGGGCGCATGCCGGTGCCATGTCGGTGCCCTATCGGCGGCGACGGGTGATGCAAAAATGCTGACCCATGTGACATCATTCGCCGCCATGGTCCATGTCACCTCCCTGGCGGGGCTGCCCGCCAACGCCCTCGCGGAGCCGAACGCGGCGATCGCGGCGTGCGATGCTGTCGTCCTCGTCGCGCCGTCGCCCATCGCGAAGTACGCGGGGGGGCTCGGGTCCGCCGTGGGCGCGGTGGTCGAGGCTGCGGCGCGCGTCGACTCCGCGCTCGAGGGCAAGAGCGCTCCGCTCGTCCTGCCGGCGCCGGGGGTGCCTGGCGGGCGCCTGGTGCTCGCGCCGATGGGGCCGCTCTCGGAAGATGTCGATGACGTCCGCTCCGTCGCGGAGGCTGCGGCGGCCGGCTTCGCGCGGGCGGTGGACGCGGGGGCGAGCCGGCCGCTGCTCGTCGTGCGCGCTCCGGTGGGCGCCGCGCCGCGGTTCGCGCGGGCCGTCGAGGTGGGCGCGCTCGCCGCGCTCGGGAGCCAGTGGACGCCGCTCGAGGCGCGGGAGGCGGAGATGGCCCCGCGCTCGGCCGAGTCGGTCGCGGTGCTCGGGCTGTCGGAGGCGCGCGCCCGCGAGATCGCGGCCGTCGAGGTCGGTCGGGCGCTCTGCCGCGACATCACGGGCACCGAGCCGGAGCGGATGGCGCCCCGCCGCGTCGCCGAGCTGTGCGAGGCGGCGTTCGCCAGGACGGGGGTGCTCGTCAAGATCGAGCGCAACGTCGATGACTATCCGCTCATCAGCGCGGTCTCGCGGGCGTCGCGGGTCGTCGAGCGGCACCGGCCGTGCGTCGTGCGGCTCGACTACAGGCCTCGCGGGGAGATCCGGCGAACGGTGCTGCTCGCGGGCAAGGGCGTCACCTACGACACGGGCGGCGTCGACCTGAAGACCGACGGGCACATGGCCGGCATGTCCCGGGACAAGGGCGGCGCCGGCGCGGTCGCCGGCCTCGTGCGCGCGGCCGCGGCGCTCGGCCTGGAGGGCGTGCGCATCGTCGGGCTCCTCGGGCTCGTGCGCAACAGCATCGGCGAGGAGTCCTATGTGAGCGACGAGATCATCCGCAGCCGCGCCGGCGTGCGCGTCCGGATCGGCAACACCGACGCCGAGGGGCGCCTCATCCTGGCTGACCTGCTCGCGCTCGGGCGGGAGCTCGCCATGAGCGGCGCGCCGGATCCTATCGTGTTCTCGGTCGCGACGCTGACCGGGCACGTCTACCGCGCCCACGGGCCTTACACCGGCGCGATCGGCAACTCCGCCGCGCGGGCGGAGCTCGATCGGCTCGACGTCCTCGCGGAGCGCTGGGGCGAGCCGATGGAGCGCGTCCGGCCGCGGCGCGAGGACTACGCGTTCGTGGCGCCCCGGTCGAGCGCCGAGGACGTGGTCTCCTCGAACCGCCTCGCCTCGGTGAACACGCCGCGCGGGCACCAGTTCCCCTTCGCGTTCCTCGACATCGCCTCGGGGCTCAAGGGCGGGGCGCTGCCGTTCATCCACCTCGACATCGGCGGCGTCGGGGTCGAGTCGGCGGACTGGCAGTTCGGCCGCCCGACAGGCGTCCCGATTCCCAGCTTGACAGCCTATCTTTCAGGCGAATCCTAACCGATAGCAGCGGGAAGGAGGAGACAGGGGGCCTTCCGAGCTCTCGTGGAGAATCGGGAAGGAGCCCGTGTTTTCCGCGCTCGATGGGCCGGTGATCCGTTCTTGGTGGCCGGGGTGGGGGGGCGGCCCGAGCGGATGTGTTGCGCGGTATCATCGGGGCGATGGGGGCGGCCGGCACGTCGCTGGCAAGCTGGGCCGTCATGCGGAGAACTCGCTCGACCACGACCGGCCATCGCGCATCGATCCCGCGCGCGCTCGCCGGGGGACTCGCCCTCGCGGCCACCGCGTGCAGCACGGGGGAACGGGGGATCAACCTGGATGTACCGCGCCTGCCGGCACAGCGCGACAGAGGCGATGTCCTGCCGGCTGTCACGAGCGACGGCGAGCAGGCCGAGCGCGCGCAGCCGGCGCCCGATACGGCCGGGATCACGAGCATGGCAGTCCCGATCGGGAGCACCGGATTGGCCCGTGGACGGTCGACGGTGGTCGTGAAGGGCTCGCTGGAGCGCGTGCGCGCCGCGGTGCTCTCGTTCGAGCGGTATCCGGAGTTCATGCCGCACTACAAGAAGTGCCGCCTGCTCGGGCGCACGCCCGCGGGCGGGTGGGATCTCTACATGGAGGTCTCGGCCCTCTCGGGCGCGGTGACGATGTGGGCGCGCATCGAGATCCAGAAGCCGGTCGTCGAGGATGGCGTCGAGACGTACTCGTCCCGCTTCATCTCCGGCAATGTGCAAGATCTCCAGGCTATTTGGCGGCTCGAGAAGATCGACGCCCAGTCGACGCGCCTGTCCCTCGAGGTGTTCCTCCGGCCGAAGCTGCCGCTTCCGAAGAGCCTCCTCAACGCGGAGAACCTGGACGGCTCGGCGCGCGCCGTCGCGGCCATCCGGGCGCGCGTCGAGCAGGCGCAGGACGGGAATCGCTGACGCGCGCCGGAGCGAGGCGGCGAGGCCGGCGTCACCCGCCCGAGGCGAGCCTCCGGACGGGGTTGGGCACGTCGAGCCGCGCCGCCGTGGCGCCGTAGACGACCCGCTCGGTGCCGGGGTCGCCCAGGAACTCGTAGGGAAAGCCGAGCGGCACGCGGCTCGCCGCGTCGAGCCTCTCGAGGGCCGCGGCGGGCAAGACGACGTCGAGGCAGCCCAGGCAGTCCTGCATCTGCTCGGGCTTCCGGGCGCCGATGATGGGGATCACCTGCGCCGGGCGCGACCTGAGCCACGCGAGGGCCACCTGCGCCGAGGAGCAGCCGAGCTCCTCGGCCACCGCGTCGACCGCGCGCGCGACGCGCAGGCCCCGCTCGTCCAGGCGCCCCTGGTTCATCGCCGCGCGCGCGGCGTCGTTGCCGCCCCCCCGCGTGTACTTGCCCGTCAGCACGCCGCCGGCCATGGGCGCCCACGCGAGCACGCCCAGGCCGAGCCAGGACGCCATCGGGATGAGCTCCCGCTCCACCGTGCGCTCGATCAGGCTGTACTCGATCTCGATGCCGACGAACTGCGACCAGCCCCGGAGCTCGGCGATCGCGTTCGCCCGGGAGACGACCCAGGCAGGCGCGTCGGACATGCCGACATAGAGCACCTTGCCCGCGCGCACCACGTCGTCGAGCGCGCGCATGAGCTCGGCCTCTGGCGTCGTCCAGTCCCACGCATGGACCCAGAGCAGATCGATGTAATCCGTCCCCAGGCGCTTGAGGCTCGCCTCGACGGACTGGACAAGGTTCTTCCTGCCGTTGCCGCTCGCGCTCGGATCGGCGTCGTTCATGGAGAGCGAGTACTTGGTCGCGATGACCCACGCGCCGCGGTCTCCGCGGACGAGCTCACCGACGATCCGCTCGGCGCTGCCGTTCGTGTACTTGTTGGCGGTGTCGATGAAGTTGCCGCCGCGGGCGCGGTACGCCTCGAGGATGCCGCGGCACGCCTCGGCCGAGGCGCCGAAGCCCCAGTCCTCGCCGAAGGTCATGGTGCCAAGGCTGATCTCCGAGACCTTGAGCCCGCTGCCGCCGAGCAGCTTGTAACGCATCTCCATGGTCGTCCTCCTCGGGCGAAGTCGTCGCCCGGCGACGGGCATCCTAGGGCGGGCGGGAAGGGCCCTATAGAACGCCGCTGCGCTCCCTGGAACCGGGCTGCTGCGTTGACCGGCCCCGCGCCGCGGGCGCATGCTGGGGCCGGCTCTCCGATGATCTCCCGCGTCTCCCGCAGCGCCATCCCGTTCGTCCGCGCCGGCACCCGCGAGCCCATCGAGGCGCTCCGGCAGGCGGAGATCCGCGCGTCCAGCCGCTCGCTGCGCTGGACCGGCGTGGTGGCCGAGCTCGGCGTGAACCCGTCCTGGGAGACAGACCACCTCGCCGTCGCCGGCCATTACATCGCCATCAACCTCGCGGACGCGCCGCTGCGCTTCGAGCGAAAGGGCCAGCGCGGCTTCGAGCGCGTGGAGATGCCGCCCGGCAGCCTCTGGCTCCAGCCCGCGGAGGTGCCTTTCTCCCATCGCGTGAGCGAGCCCACGATCTATGGCGCGCTCGTGCTCGACCCCGCGCGGCTCGCGCGGCTCGCAGGGGTGCGGGAGCTGCTGATCGAGCCCTGCGTGGGGCTCGTGGACGCCCAGATCGAGCATGTGCTCCGCGCGCTCTTGGTCGAGGTCTCGCGCGGCGGCGCCACGGGCGCGCTCTTCGCGGACGCGATGCTCTCCGGGCTCGCGGCGCGCCTCGGCGCCCGCCATGCGGTCCGGGCGGAGCGGCCGGCCCGGGGCGGGCTCTCCCCTGCGACGCTGCGGCGCTTGCTCGACTACATCGAGGCGCACCTCGGCGACGATTTCGGGCTGGAGGCGCTCTCCGGGGTGGCCGGGCTGAGCCCAGCGCACATGGCGCGGGAGTTCAAGCGAGCGCTGGGGGAGCCGCCGCTCGCCTACGTGACGCGGCGGCGGCTCGATCGCGCGCGCGAGGCGCTGCTCGCCGGCGACCGCCCGATCGGGGAGCTCGCGCGCGCGCTCGGCTTCGCCGACCAGAGCCACCTGACACGGCTCTTCAAGCGGCGGTTCGGGATCACCCCGGGCGCGCTCGCCCGTACCCGCTGATCGCCGCCCGGCGGCGTGAGGCGCTCGCGGCCCTCAGGGCAGCCGGGTGCTGAGGTTGGCTATCCCGTCCGAAGGGCCGTCGAGGGGAGGGGAGCCGAGCGTCCATTTGCGGACCGGCGTGCCCGGCGGCAGCCCGACGTAGTTGTGGCGATGCCGGGACCCGTTGAGGTGCGCCCGGTTGCCGGTGAAGGCGCTGAGCCCCGCGGGATCTTCGTTCTGGATGCCGTAAAGCGTGTTCCTCGACAGCGTGTTTCCCTCGACCAGCGCGCGCGCGCAGGCCCTCAGCCAGATCCCTTTGCCGTCGTTGTTCGCGGATTGGCAGCCGATGATCCTCGCGTCGCTCTGCCCCTCGAGCAGGAACCCCGCGCCCTTCTGCGGGTCGCCGCGCGACGGACCGGCGTCGACGGGCGGGGCCGGCGGCTGCACGAACAGGGGCGTTCGGTGGACCGTGTTGCCGTCGGCGATGCAGTCGATGAACGCGTTGCCCTCGCCGCCCACGAGGCCGCCCTGCGGATCCGCGAGCGGCGTCGAGGCGATGAACCCGGCCGCGAGCCCGTCGTCCTCGGCGGCCCCGCTCGCGTTCCTGTTCCCCACGGCCACGCAGCGCCTCAGCACCACGTGGCGGGTCGAGTGGAGGGCGAAGCCGCCGGCGGGCGCGCTCGCGCTCGCGCCGTGGTTGCCGATCGCGCGGCAGCCCTCGAGCAGCCCGCGGTACACCGCCCTGCCGAGGCGAAAGCCGAGCGCGGAGAAGTCCTTGACCGCATCGGCGGACGCGGCCGGGTTCGCGTTGTAGTTCCCGTCCGCCTCGCACTCGACCATCTCCAGGTTGCTCGTCGTCGAGATGTTGAACCCGCACGCGCGGTTCCCGGTGAGCGTGAAGTTCCGGTTCGCCCTGCAGCGCAGGAACTTGTAGTTCTCTCCCCACGCGAAGAAGCCGGCCGGCTCTCCGCCCGACGTGTTGTCGTGCGCCTCGCAGTCCTCCACGAGCACGTTGCGGCAGATGACGAAGTCGGCGCCGACGACGTTGAACTGCACGCCGCTCGGCTGGGCGCTGGTGTTCGCCGTGCGGTTGAACACGCACTGCCTGACCTGCACGTCGTCGCAGAACAGGACGAGCGCGCCCAGCGTCACGACGAAGTCGAGCCGGCTCGTGTTCTCCGAGCACACGCAGTTGATCATCCGGATGCCTTCGGCGAAGGCGACGCCGCCGGCCGCGTCCCGGGCGCCCATCACGAAGATCCCGCCGTTGCGGCACAGGAAGCCCGTGTCGATCACGCCGTCGCCGCCGCACCGCCGGACCGACAGATCGAGCAGATCCAGCTGGCTGCACGCCCTGGCGGCGATCCCCACCCCCTGGATCCCGAGAACGCTGCCGTTCCTGATGACGAGCCGCGTCCTCCCCTCGGCGAACACGCCCACGTTCCCGGAGACGACCTCGCCCCGGCAAGGCCTCGCGCCCGGGTCGGGGGCGACGACGGGCGCCGGAGGGTCGATCTGCCGCAGCGTCCTGCCGCACAGGTCGAGGGTGACGTCGTCGCTCGCGATCGTGATGGCCCGCGCGCTCGCGTCCTGCGCCACCCAGTCGACGTCTTCCACGAGGGTATACACGCCGGGCGCCGTGATGACGAAGGGGACGCGGCGCTCCGGGTCCGGTCCGCCGTTGATGTCCTGCGCCGTGATGGGCGTCGCGGGGAGGCGCGCGCTGGCGCCGGGGAGCTCGCTCATGGTCCTCGGGCGGGAGTCTACGCCGTTCAGCCCGCTCCGCGCCGCGCCGGCGAGCGCGCGTCTCACTGGATCGGCACCGCGCGCAGCGACTCGGCGAGCTTCGCGTAGAGCGAGCTCCGCGGGTCGTCGCGCCGGTAGATGAGCCGGAAATGATCGCGCGCGAGGGGCGCGGACGGCAGGAGCCGCTTCAGCTTGCCGCCGCGGAGCTCGGCGGCGACCATGTGGCGCGGCAGCACGGCGACGCCCTCGCCGGCGAGCACCAGCGCCTTGATGGCGGCGCCGAGCCCCACCCAGCGGTGCCGCGCGAACGCGAAACAGCCGGCGCCGCCCGCCTGATCCGCGAGGTACCGGAACAGCGGCATGGTCGGATCGATGTCGAGCAGGCAATGCCGCGACGCGTGCTCCGGGCGGGCGAACGCCTCGCGCCGGAGCAGCTTGGGGGAGGCCACGAACGCGTAACGCTCCTCGTGCAGCGTCTCCGCCGCCAGGCTCGTGGCGCTCCAGCGCGCGCTGGTGACGACGCAATCGACGCTGCGGTCGTAGAGGCGCTTCAGCAGGTCGTCGGAGGCGCCGAAGTAGAGGTGGAGCGTCAGCTCGGGGCGCCGCCGCGTCAGGGCGCCGAGCTGGGGGACGATCCACGACATCCCGAGCTCGAACCGCGTGCCGAGCGTCAGCTCGACCGGCGCGGGCGCGGGGCCCATCGCGCTGCGGAGGCAGTCCTCGGCGAGCGCCAGGCACTGGCGGGCGCGCGGCAGCAAGGCGAGCCCGCGCGGCGTCAGCTGCACCCGGCGCGTTGTGCGCTCGAACAGCGGAGCGCCGACCTGCTCCTCGATCTGCCGGATGCGCTGGCCGAACGCGGCGGGGCTGAGCGCGACGGCGCGCGCCGCGGTCCGGAAGTTCAGCGTCCGCGCCGCCGCCTCGAAGCAGGCGAGGTTCTCCAAGGAAGGGAGCAGCATCGCGGGATCGTATCGTTTTGCGCAACAATCCCGGCCATGAAATACGGGATCGCGCCGGCCGCGGCGCGCGGTCCACCTCGCGCTGCGGCCGGCGCGCGTGATCCGGAGGGCTCGCGTCGTCCGGACCCCGGGGCGCTACCGGGGATCCTCGACGGGCGCGGTCTCGAGCGGGACGGTGCCGCCGTTCGCGATCCACTTGAAACCGTCGACGAGCGCGGTCGAGTCGACCCTTTCGTCGCCGGCGTCGAAGATCATGAACCGCAGCTTGAGCTCCTCGCCGCCGGTCACCGGGGCCCGCGTGCGCAGCCAGCCGGTCGCGCCGGCGTTGTTCCAGAGCCCGAAGCCGGTGCCCTCGAGCTCGTCCGTCCCGAGCGGGCACTCCTCGCAGACATCGAAAAAGCTGAGCTTGACGCTGACGGGGTTGCCAAGGCTATCGAACGAGAGATTGCCGTCGAGCGACCCTGGCGGGGCCGGCGTCGCCAGGGCGACGAACTGGTCGTTGAAGCAGTGTTCTTCTCCGACGAACTCGGGGTATTCGAAGGTGTAGAACTTGAACGCGAACTCGTAGCCTGTCGCGTTCGTCGGCGCGCGGATGACGAGCTCGAGGGCGATGTCGTCGTGGATGTTCGCCGAGGGAGCGCACTCGGGGGGGCCTTGCGGGAAGCCGGGCGGCGCGTCGCCCGGCCCGTAGTTCTCGCAGCTATCCGCGTTGCACGCGCCCGGCCACCCCGCGATCCGGGCGCGACCCGAGGACAGGACGAGCAGGCGGGTCCCGCCCTGCGGGCGCACGTTCGGCCCGAAGGAATCGAGCACGCCCACCGCGGGCGAGGGCTCCGCGGGCGAGCCGTCCCCGCGCACGTACTGCGCGCTCAGCACGCCCCACTTCCTGTCGCCGGGCGACGCCTTGGCGCAGAGGTCGATCGCGTGGGCCCCGTGGATGGCGTCGAAATCGGCAGGAGCGATGTTCCTGTCGCAGGCCGACGGCGCGTTGTCGATCACGCCGTCGCAGTCCTCGTCGGCCGGCTCGGGCACCGCGCCGGTCGGGTCGGGCTCCGGGATCACGACCTCGACGGCGCCTGGGTTGACGTTCGTGTCGCCGTCGTTGCAGTCGCCGTCCTCGACGGTGAACCCGTCGCCGTCCTCGTCGGGCGACGGGCCCTCCTCCGCCGGCGCGCCGCCGCCGAAATCAGCCCAGGAGCCCGTCGACTCCACGCGTCCGCCGGCGCCTGCCTCCGCCGTCGTGGCGCTGGCGCTGGTCGCGCCCCCGCCGCCGCCCTCGCCAGGCGCCTGCTGGTCGCGCGCCGTCGCGGAGCACGCGCCCGAGGCCCAGAGCGCCGCCCCGACGCTCGCGCAGAGACCCAAGTAGACGAAGCGCCCGCCTCTCATGGTGCATCCACCTCAATGGTTGGTCCCGACCGCCGGAGCGCCGCGTCCCCGGCGACCCACGGCAACATGCGAGCACATCACGGCCTGGGCTCGCTGTCTTCTGTTCGCTGCCTCGGCGGCGCGGGGTCGTCGGGCGGCGCGCCTCGCTCCCGTTCCCCTCGCTCCCCTCGCTTCAGGAGCCGCGCGGCCCACAGCGAGAGCGCGAGCAACCCGACGGCCAGCGCGCCCCCGATCGGCGCGCGGTGCCGCTCGGTGAACGGAAGCTCGCGCGCGACCGGGGCGGCGCCGAGCTCCGGGTTCGCTGCTGCGGCGCCGAGCCTCGCGGCGGGGGGGCGCTCGCGCACGGTGGGGTCGAGCAGGTCGGCCAGATCGTAGCTCGGGCGCTTGCCGAGCGCGTCGCCGACGTAGAGCCGGTGCGGCCCCGGTCGCGCGGCGCGGAACACGATCTCCCGCGCCCGAACCTCGCCTTGCGCGCCCGAGAGGGAGAGCGGCGCCGAGTCCCCGTCGTGGATCGTGAGCCGGAGGAAGCGCTTCCGGGTCGGGCTCAGCGGGATCCGCGTCGACGCGAGCGAGGGCCCCGACTCGCCGCGCGGACGGATACGATGGATCAGGCCGCTCCCCACGGCGGGCCAGACCGCGCGGTACGTGGTCGAGGCGACGTCGACGCGGCGGCTGAACTCCGGCGTGGCGACGTCGAGGAGGACGGCCTCCAGCGGCGCGCCGTCGGCGCCGGCGTCGAGCGTGACGAGCGTCGTCTTCGCCTCGCTGTCCCGCTGCGTCTCGACGATCGCGAGCGGTAGCAGCGCGGGGGAGTCGGTGGGGGCCTGCGGCTCGCACGAGACGGCGCCGCCCGTGATCCGGACGTCCGCCGCCGCGCCGCGCGCCGGGGCGCCCTCGGGGACAAGGCGGATCCGGACCAGGGCGGCGCGCGAGAGGGGATAGCGGACCGACACGTGCTCGACCGTCTCCGAGCCCTGGGGGACGCGGTACACGTAGGCGCCGCGCGCGACCTCGCTGAGCGCCCTCGGATCCGCGCCGGTCTCGACCCGCGCCTCGCGGAGGAAGCTGCCGCCGGTGACGCTGAGCTCGACGCGGCAGTGGCGCGTGCCGGGCGCGTCGAGCGCCCAGGTCGCGTGCGCCACGCCGGCGGCGTCGACCCCCGGATCGAGCATCGTGGCCGCGATCCGCCCGGGGGCGTGCGCGGCGCCCGGCTCGCGGATCACGTAGGGCACCTCGGCGCCGTCGGGGCCTGCGATGCGGACGTCGGCGAGCACCTCTTCCGCGCGGCTCTCGCGGTAGAGGTCGAGATCGACGTCGACGCGGTGGTCGCCGGCGGCGTCCACGCCCTCGATGGGCCGGACGAGCGCGTGCCTCTCGGTCGGGAGCGCCGCGCCGGTCTGGGCCTCGGCGGGCCGCGCGAGGCTCATCGCCGCGAGCAGCGCGAGCGGCCCGGCCGCGCCCCGCGATCCGGCGCGCAGGAGCGTCACGAGGCGCCGGCCGAACCGCGCGTAGAGGAACCCTCCGCCGACGAGCAGCGCCCCGACGCCCGTGAAGAGGGCGATCTGGTAGATGCGCTCGACGTGCCAGACGTCCCAGGCAACGAGCTTCGCGATGGTGACGGCGAACAGGGAGAGCCCGGCGTAGCGATGGAAGGCGTCGCGCGCCGCGAACCCCGCGGTGAGCAGCGCGATCGCCGCGAGGGCGAGCACGAGCGTGGTCGCCATCGCGAGGCTGCCTTGCTGGCCCTCGAGGGCGGCGCGGTGCTGCACGGTGAGCTCGGCGAACTCGGCCGCGTCGAGCGGGGCAGGGGGGGCGGCGGGGAGCGCGGCGATCGCGCTCCGCACCTCGAGGACGACGGTCGTGATGAGCAGGGCATACCCTGCGCCCAGCGCCGTGACCGCGGCGCCGCGCAGCTCGGCGGGCGCGGCGTCCGGGGGGCGGGCGGCGTCTACGTCGCGCGCGAGCGCAGCGCGCGACAGCAGCCGCCCCGCGGCGAGCAGGGCGGCGCTCACGCCCGCGAACGCATAGGTCCTCGCGTTGAGCAGGACGGGAACCGCCATCGTCCCATCGCGGCCGTGCGTGGCGAACCAGGTCGTCACGAGCGCCTCGGCCTCGGCCCGATCCACGACGAGCGCCCGCGCGAGGGCGGCGGCGAAGAGCAGCAGGGTGACGGCGAGCCAGGCGCGCTCGCCGGTGCGCGCCGCGATCGCGGCCGCCACGGCCGCGAGGATGCTCCAGACCACGGTGACCGTCGCGCCGCCGAGCCCGAACGCGACGGCCGCGGCGAACAGGGCGAGCGCCTGTCCGAGGAGCAGGGCGATGCGATCGGCGGGGGGCGCGGCGCCCGCGCGGGTCACGCCGGCGCGGAGGAGCGCCGCGCCGAGCGCCAGGTCCAGGGCGCCGGCGCCCGCGGTGAGCAGCGCGCGGAGCGTCGGCGTGTCCTCCGGCGTGGCGCCGAGCGCGGCCGCGACGAACCCGAGCGTCGCCACGCACGCGGCGAGCGCGTCGGACCACGAGAGCGCCGGCGCGCCGGGCTCGCGCGGGCGCCGCGCCGAGGCGCCCGCGGCGCCGAGGAACACCAGCATGACGAGCGCCGATGCGCCGAGGAAGCTTGCATCGACGGCGTCGACGGCGTCGACGGCACCGGCGGCCGCCGAGGCGCCCGCGTCCGCCGGCGTGATCGCGAAATGCGCGGCCGCCGCGAGCGCGCCTGCCGAGACGATCGCCGCGGCGAGGAGCAGGGCGGGGAGCGCGGCGCGCGCGGCCGTCCACGCCGCGAGGGCGGCCGCGCCCGCGAGCGCGAGCGCGAAGAGCGCCGCATCGGCCTCGATCAACAGCATGCCCGCGGTGCAGGCGAAGAGCGCCGCGCCGGCGGAGCACGCGATGGCGGTCTTCCGATCGAGCTGGCGCGCGAGCCCGGCGCCGCGGAGCCACCCCGCGAGGTAGACGAGCGTCCAGGCCGCGACGAGCGCGACGAGCGTCGTCCGGTGCGCGGCGGGCGCGTCCGCGAACGTCGCCGCGAAGGCGAGGAAGGCGGCCCCCATCGGCGCCAGCAGCCAGGCGCTCTCCACCGGCGCGCGCAGGGCGACCAGCGCCGCGAGCGCGAGCGCGATGGCGGCGGCTGTGAGCGCGCGCGGCGCGTCGAAGAGCAGCGCGGTCGCGCCCGCGTGGGCGAGCACGAGCGCGGCGATGCTTGTCGCCGTGGCGTCCGCGCGCGCCGCGACGCGGAGGACGCCGGTCGCCGCCGCGCCGGTCGGCGCGGCGCTTCGATCGGGGCTCGAGGCGGGCGCGCGGCGCAGCCACAGCGCGCGCAGGATGCCCTGCGCCGCGGCGAGCGCGACGAACGCGAGGGGCGCCGCGCGCGCGGCGAGCGGGAAGTAGGGCCCCGGGAGCGCCTGCGCGGGCGAGTCGAGCCAGGGCGCCGCGTCCGGGTCTCCGCCGGCCGGGGCGGCGCTGGCGTCGAAGTACGTGGCGTACCAGCCCCAGAACAGCGCCGTATGGCCTGCGATCGCGAGCCACGGCGCGACGCGGAAGCCGAGCCTCGCTGCGACGGCGTGGGCGACGCTCGTCATGAGCAGGAGGTAGCCGAACAGGACGAGCGGCCGGTCCTGCCCCGTCGACAGCACGACGGGGTTGAGGAAGCCGGCGACGAGGCTGAGGACCAGGATGGCCTCGCCGCGGTGGCGGAGGGCGAGGCCTGCGCCGAGCAGGAGGAGCACCGTGTCCGCCGCGAATGCCGCGGGGATCGGGACGAGCTCGTACAGCGCGGCGCTCGCCCACACCGACGCGATCAGGACCGAGAGGCCGAGGCCGATGAGCGTGTGGACGAAGCGACGCTGCGCGCGCCCGCGGAGCACCTCGGCGATGGCGAGGAGCGCGGCGCCGATCGCGGCGCCGACAGCGACGCGCCCGAACGGCCCGATCCAGGCGTTGTCCGAGGCATATTTGAAGAAGAAGAGCGCGCCGAGCAAGAAGGTGGTCGCGCCTGCGCGGGTGAGCCAGGTGAGGCCGAGCCGCTCCTCGATGGAGGGTCGCTCCGGGGCCTCGCGGTGCGCGGCCGAGCCGGCGCCGGACGCGCTGGCGTCGAGCGTCGCCGCGGGGCGAAGCGCGCGAGGCATCGGAGGAGCAGCGGGACCCGGGAACGCGACCGCGGGGGGCGCCGCGGCCTCCGCGGCGGCGACCGCCGTGGACGCGACCGCCCGGGGCGCGGGGGCGGTCGGATGCGCGATCTCGGGAGGCGCGCCGGCGGTCGCCGCGTCGAGCAAGGGCGGCGCGCCGGCGGTCGCCATGTCGAGCGCGGGGGTCGCGCCGGCGGTCGCCGCGTCGAGCAAGGGCGGTGCACCTGCGCCCTCGGCGTCGAGCGCGGGTTGCGCCGCCGCTGGGGGCGGGAGCGCGCCCTGGGCAATCCGCTCTCGCTCCAGGCCGTGTGTGCTTCGAGGGCTCTCCGCCGCTGCGGCGAGCGCTGCGCGGCCGCGCTGTCCGGAGAGCTCGGCCACCCGGTGCTCCAGCGCGTGGATCCGCAGCAGCAGGTCCTCATTGCGCCGGTTGGCCCGGACGGCGAACACGAAGGCGACGAGCGGGGCAACCAGGAGATAGGCGACGAGCGCGAGCCCGAAGAAGACGACGATTCCTGCCCCCATGCATGCTTCGTAGCATGGGGTGCGCATCGCAGGCGCCGCCCGTCCGCGCGATGATGCCTGTGCTGTTCACGCTGCTCGCGCTGACGGCCCCATCGGAAGGCGAGGACCTTTCGGCGCGCGCTGGGATTCGGGTAAGGTGCATCCGCATGAGGAACACACGCCTGCCTGATCGCCGCGCGTCGGGCGCCTGCTATCTTCCCCGTGTTCCCGGACGGCGGCGTTGCTCGGGGGGGGAGCGCGGCCATTCGGGAACAGTTCTTCTGTCCTCTCGACCTTCTGCGCCGGAGACATCGCGATGGTGAAGCACCCGACCGTCTCTGCGTGGCAGCGGGATCACGAGGAAGGCGGTTATACGGCGGAGTTGCACGGCTGGACCTTGCGGGTCCGCTGGATACCCGAGCGTCCGGGTGAGGTCCGCGGCTTCGTGTGGGAGGCCGTCGATCCCTCGGGGAACAAGGTCACCTCGCGCGAGATCCACGAGGAGATCGAGGTGGCGATGGCGTACGCCGAGGAGCGCGCGGCGCCCGATCCGGAGAAGCACGAGGGCAAGACCGTCGATTGAGCCGCGCGCCGCGCGGCGGCGCCGGGCTCAGCCCGCCTTGTCTGCGGGCGCCGCCTTGCGGCTCCGCCTGGCGCCGTAGTTCCGGATCACGATCTCCCCCACGCGGCCTCTGGCGTCGCTCTTCGCGTTGATGCTCCGGAGCGCCGCGACGCGGTCGATCTTGAACCGCTTGTAGAGCGGCGGGATCTCCGGAACATCGGAGTTCGAGAGCATCACCTGGACGCCTCGCGCGTCGAGCTCGGCGAAGAGGGCGGCGAGGCGCTCCTGGTCGCGGAAGCCGAAGCCGCCCGCGCTGTAGGACGTGAAGTTCGCGGTCGACGAGACCGGCGAGTACGGCGGGTCCAGGTACACGAAGTCGCCTTCCTGGGCGTGGTCGAGCACGCGCTCGAAGTCGCGGACCTCGATCTCGACGCCCTGCAGCGCCGCCGAGCAGGCCCGCAGCTGGGGCGGGTTGCAGATGGCCGGCTTGACGTAGCGGCCGAAAGGCACGTTGAAGCGGCCGGCGCTGTTCACCCGGTAGAGCCCGTTGAACCCCGTCTTGTTCAGGAAGATGGTCCGCGCGGCGCGCTCGGGCAGCGAGAGCGAGGCGGGATCGACGTCGCGAACCTTGTAGTAGTGCGCCTCCTCGTAGGCGTGGCTGCCCAGCGCGGCGATCACCTCGTCGACCCGATCGCGCACCGCCCGGTAGCAGTCGATGAGCTCGGCGTTGACGTCCGTCAGCGCCGCGCGCTTCGGCTGCAGGCAGAAGAAGAGCGCGGCCCCCCCCATGAAGGGCTCGAAGTAGCGCCCGTAGGACGCGGGGAGGAGCGGCTGGAACTGGCGGAGCAGCTGGCCCTTGCCGCCCGCCCATTTGAGGAACGGGCGTGGCGTCACGGGCGCGTCGTCGTCGGGGTCGGTGACAAGGGCGGTGGTCATTGCGCAATACTGGACGCCAACCTACCAGGGCGCGCGATCGCCCTCAACCGCCGAAGGCCGCCGCGAGCGAGCGCGCTCGTCCGACGCGTCCGACGCGCCTCGCCGGTCCGCCCCCGACGCGCGGGTGCCCGGGGCCATGGGTCTCTCCAGGCTAGGTCTTTCTATGTCCATGCCGCGGCCCCGTCGGGCGGCGATGTGCCTTGAGATCGACAGTGGATGTTGGCCTGATTCGTTAGTGATTCCGATTGCTTGTAAGCATGCATGAGCGTGCGTGTCCCCGCTGGAGCGCTGCCCGGATCATGGCATGTCGCCGCTTGCGCGATCGCCGAGCAGGGATAAGTTGAAGTCTCGACACGCGGGCTGAACAGCCGCTGGTGGAGCGGCGCTCTCCCGCATTCGCGCACCGCCGCGTCAGGCCATCTCGCCGGTGGACCTGCGCGGCGCGGCAGGGGCTCGCTCGGGCGCTGGGCGCGGGCGTCCCGCGCCGGGTGGCGGCTCCTCGAGGGGCCGCCATTCGTGGCAGCCGCCGTTGCTTCTCGACAGGAGGGATGCCGCCATGATGCTTGCCTTCGACCTCGATCGCGACGACGCCCCGCAGCAGCGCGGCCCCGGTCCTGCGGACGGACCGGGTTGTTTCGGTGAAGCCGCGGACTACCGTGCTCAGCGGATCCTGTACGCCGCCCGCGACTGGATCGGCGAGCAGGACGGCATCACCACCGACGGCCGCTCGCTGATCCTGCTGCACGCCCAGCGGACGCCGCCGGAGCGGCGCGAGGCGCTCGTGCGCTGCTTCGAGCGCGTGATCCTGCACGCCCCCCGGCCGGAGCTCGCCGCGCTCTCGGCGTCGCTGCGCCAGGCGGGGCTCTCCGTGGACGAGGACCTCTCGGTGATGGGCGCCCCGGCCGGCGAGGTGCGCGCCGCCGTGCAGGGGCTCAGCCGGTTTCGCTCATTCCCGCCGGGCCTGCGCCTGTCCAGGGTGTCGCCGGACGACGACGATGCGTCGATCCGCGCGATCCAGGAGCTTCAGGCCGAGAGCGGCCACGCGCCGCTCCCGGGGTGGTACCTGCGCGGCGGCGAGGGGCGCTCCTTGACGCTCGCGCTGCGCGACGGCGCGGGGGCGCTGATCGGCTGCGCCACCCTGTGCGTCATGACGCGGCCACAGCCTGCCGAGATCGGCGGGCGCGAGGCGCTCGCCCAGCTCGGGCTGCTGGGCGCCCCGCCGCTCTGGATCTCCGACGTGGGCGAGGCGCCCTCGTGGACGGCCATGCCGATCTGCACCTCGCTGCGCGAGGACCACCGCGGGCGGGGGCTCGGGGCCCCCCTGCAGGCGGCGGCGCTCCGGGAAGGGCACGATCGCTTCGGGATCCGGTGGTTCTACGCGCTCGTCAGGGCCGGCGACGAGATCGCCAAGCGCATGAACGCGCGTTGCGGGCTCGCCCCGCACCGCGCCGAGGGGTTCCTCGTCGCGTCGGCGGTGCCCCCCGAGAAGCCCCGGCGGCCGGCGGACGGGCGCCGCGGCTCAGGCTGACAGCACGGGCGCGAGGAGAGAGCGCCGCCGTCCTAGCCGAGGAGCCACGGGGCCGGCGCCTCGCCCGCGAGGCGCCTGCGGATCGTGTCGAGCGCGCGCTCGAAGTAGCCGTCGCGCGCGACGACGAACTCATCGAGCCGCACGTCGCGCGGCTCGACCTTCACGGCGCCCGCGGCGTCCGGCGGCCGCCGCACGACGCCGCTCGCGCGGGGCACCTCGCCTCGGACGAGGCGCAGCGCCGCGCCGAGCGGGAGCGACAGCAGCGCGGTCACCTCGCGCGGATCGGGACGCAGCTCCTCGAGCGCGCGGCGGGTCGTCGCGAGCAGCACGTCCTGCAGCTCGCGATCGACGATGCCCGGCGCGTGATCGTCCTGGCTGCGGCGCGTGCCGAGCCGGACAACGTCGCGCGGCGAGAGCGGCAGGCCGATCTCCTCCTCCGCCTCGCGCAGCGCCCCAGCGAGATCCTCTCCGGCGCGGTAGTGCCCCGACACGGCGACCTCGAGCGCGCCGGGCCAGGTGTCCTTGTCGGGGCTGCGCTGCTGGAAGAGCACCCAGGGCTCCGCGGCGCTCCGGCCGCCGTCCGGCTCCAGGCCATCGGGCCCCCGCTCGAGGAGCACCCACACGTGAACGCTCCGGTGCCAGTCGCCGTCGCGGTGAACGAGCCTGCGCGCCTTGCGCACGCCGAGCGGCCGGCCGCCGTCATCGAGGAGGTCGAAGAGCTCCTCTTCGTCTTGCGCCGCCATGCGCCACAGGGTAGCGCAACGTGAACGGAGCAAGACGTCTTCGCTGATCTGCGTGCTCGCTCGTTCGATGACGCTGTGCTTCTTGCCGTGCCCGACGCACGACATCAGACGGAAGCAGCAGGAAACGAGGCGAGAGGTGTGAAGTGGCGATCCCAGCGGGAATCGAACCCGCGTTACCGGCGTGAGAGGCCGATGTCCTAACCGCTAGACGATGGGACCTTGTTCTGTGGAGAAGACCGACAGCAGAGCTGAGCGGCCTGGCTGGGGGACAAGGATTCGAACCTTGATAGCAAGAGCCAGAATCTTGCGTCCTGCCGTTAGACGATCCCCCAAGGGGTCAGCGCCGTGTTCATCAGCGCCACGGGCCGCGGAATCTACTCGGGCTGCCTGGATTGTCAAGCGATCAAAATCGGACCCGCCGAAGAAAAATGCTCACCGCCAAAAATCGCCCAGTTCTCGCGTGTTTCGAGCGACTCGGGCATCGAGCGAGCCCTTCCCCCTGCTCGGCTCCTCGCTCAACCCGCTCCGCCCTCGTTGTATGCCGTCCGTTGTCGTCGCGCTGATGCCATCGCGCTCTCGCCATAATCCGTCCGTACTGTCTTCGCACTCTCGGAGGGCTCGTCCCTGGGGAGGCTCCACGATGTCGCGACCGCGCTCTCGCCGTCGCCCGTCGCTTCTCCAGCCATCTCGGCTTCGCCGCCCTGGACTTTCGGCCCCGGAAAAGTCGCGGCTCCCTGCTGCGTGCCCTTGACGCGC
Organism: Sorangium sp. So ce295; assembly: GCF_051527405.1. Lineage (NCBI taxonomy): Bacteria > Pseudomonadati > Myxococcota > Polyangiales > Polyangiaceae > Sorangium > Sorangium sp. So ce295. The sequence goes on from NZ_CP150324.1 coordinate 4,096,416, forward strand.
CGGGTGACTGATTTACTTTCGGCCGCGGTTTAGCCACCGGCCTAGGAGAGTGCCAAGACACTGCGATGTCGGGCACTTAGCTCTCGTCGCGCGGGCGGATCGCCCCAGCGGGGGGGCGAACGGGACCTCCGGCGAGCCGATGGTCAGTCAACAAGCCGAGGACGAGGGAGCCAGCATGAAAATCAGGCCGCTGCAGGATCGGATTGTCGTCAAGCGCGTCGAGAGCGAGACGAAGACCAAGGGGGGCATCATCATCCCCGACGCCGCGAAGGAGAAGCCGATCGAGGGGCGCGTCGTCGCGGTGGGCAACGGCAAGGTCCTGAAGGACGGCAAGGTTCGCCCGCTCGATGTGAAGGTCGGGGACAAGGTGCTGTTCGGCAAGTACAGCGGCACCGAGGTGAAGCTCGACGGCGAGGAGCACGTGCTCATCCGCGAGGACGATGTGCTCGCCGTGACCGAGTCCGCCTCGTGAACCAGGTCTGAGGCAACCGAACGCAAGCGTTAGTACACGCGGCCGCGCGGCCGCGAGGGGATTGAGAGATGGCTGCGAAGCAGATCGTTTTTAGCCGCGGCGCCCGCGCCGCGATCCTCAAGGGCGTGAACACGCTCGCCGATGCGGTCAAGGTGACCCTCGGGCCGAAGGGGCGGAACGTCGTCATCGAGAAGAGCTGGGGCTCCCCGGTCGTGACGAAGGACGGCGTCACGGTCGCCAAGGAGGTCGAGCTCGCCGGCAAGCTCGAGAACATGGGCGCCCAGATGGTGCGCGAGGTCGCCTCGAAGACGAGCGACAAGGCCGGCGACGGCACGACGACGGCGACGGTGCTGGCGCAGGCGATCTTCGGCGAGGGCCTCAAGCTCGTCGAGGCCGGCCACAACCCGATGGATCTGAAGCGCGGCATCGACGCGGCGGTCGCGAAGGTCATCGAGGCGGTGCAGAAGGCCGCCAAGCCGACCAAGGACAAGGACCAGATCGCCCAGGTCGCCACGGTCAGCGCCAACGGCGACAAGGAGATCGGCCAGATCCTCGCCGACGCCATGGAGAAGGTCGGCAAGGAGGGCGTGATCACGGTCGAGGAGAACAAGCGCATGACGACGGAGCTCGAGACCGTCGACGGCATGCAGTTCGACCGCGGCTACCTCTCGCCCTACTTCGTGACCGACCCCGAGAAGATGACCGCGGTGCTCACGAACCCGCTCATCCTCGTGCACGAGAAGAAGATCTCGGCCATGGCCGACCTCCTGCCGCTGCTCGAGCAGGTGGTGAAGCAGGGGCGCGAGCTGCTCATCCTCTCCGAGGACATCGAGGGTGAGGCGCTCGCCACGCTCGTCGTGAACAAGCTGCGCGGCACGATCAAGGTCGCCGCCGTGAAGGCGCCCGGCTTCGGCGATCGCCGCAAGGACATGCTGAAGGACATCGCGATCCTCACGGGCGCGACGCCGTTCATGGAGGACCTCGGCCAGAAGCTCGAGAGCGCCACGGTGCGCGACCTCGGGACGGCCAAGCGGGTCGAGATCGACAAGGACAACACCGTCATCGTCGACGGCCAGGGCGACAAGACCGCCATCAAGGGCCGCATCGAGGCGATCCGCAAGCAGATCGCGGACACGGCGAGCGACTACGATCGCGAGAAGCTCCAGGAGCGGCTCGCGAAGCTCGCCGGCGGCGTCGCGGTGGTGAAGGTCGGCGCGGCGACCGAGGTCGAGATGAAGGAGAAGAAGGCGCGCGTCGAGGACGCGCTCCACGCGACCCGCGCGGCCGTCGAGGAAGGCATCGTGGTCGGCGGCGGCGTGGCGCTCTTCCGGGCGGCCGCCTCGCTGGAGTCGCTCAAGTTCAACGACGAGCGCGACGTCGGCGTGCGGCTCGTGCGCCGCGCCGTGGAGGCGCCGCTCCGCCAGATCGCCCAGAACGCGGGGGTCGACGGGACGGTGGTCGCGGAGAAGGTCCGGACGGGCGCGCCGACGTTCGGCTACAACGCCGCGACCGACTCGTACGAGGACCTGCTCGCCGGCGGCGTCATCGATCCCGCCAAGGTCGTGCGGCACGCGCTCTCCAACGCGGCCAGCGTCGCCGCGCTGATGCTCACGACCGAGGCCCTCGTCGCCGAGAAGCCCAAGAAGGAGAAGGCCGCGGGCGGCGGGGCTCCCGGCGGCATGGGCGGCATGGGGGGTATGGGCGGCATGGGGGGTATGGGCGGCATGGGCGGCATGGGCGACTTCGACATGGGTTGATCGCCTGTCCGCGCCGCTCTCGGGCTGCCGCCGCCTCCGCGCGGCGGCCCGCCGGGCGCGCTGCCCCGACGAAGCGGGCCGAGGGGCCCTCCAAAGCATGCTGGCTTGGGGGGCCCCTCGCGTTTTGTGTTTTGTGAGCGCCAGCGCTCTTGCCCGGGTTTTTGACCCGCGGTCACGTGGGGCGCTAGACTCCCGGGCAATGTCGGAGTCGTCGTTCGCCCGCTATGGCCGCGAGTACGTGCCGGGCGACGTGCTCTTTCGTGAGGGTGACTCCGGCGACGTCATGTTCGTCATCCAGTCGGGCGCCGTGCGGATCACGAAGTCGGTCGTCGGCGAGGACAAGGTGCTCGCGGTGCTCGGGCCCGGCGAGTTCGTCGGCGAGATGGCGATCTTGAACGGCAAGCCCCGGAACGCGACGGCGACGGTGAGCGAGCCGTCCCGCTGCCTCGTGATCGACGCGCGTAAGCTGGAGGTCATGCTGCAGCGCGACGTCGAGATAGCGCTCCGTCTCCTCAAGAAGCTGGCGAAGCGGCTCGACGCGGCGAACTCGCTCGTCGAGATCCTCATGCACCGTGACCCGAAGGCGCGCGTGATGCTGGCGCTCGCGCGCCACGCCGAGGCCTTCGGAGAGGAGACGCCTGAAGGCATACGCGTCCGCTCCTCTCCCGAGGACATCGCGCGCGAGGTCGACGTCGAGCAAGAGACGGTGGACGAGGTGATGAAGCGGCTCCGCCGGCTGAAGCTCCTCTCGTACGGGCCGCCTGGACCCGCGGCGATCATGGTGACCGACATGCGCAGGTTCAGGGATTTCATTGAGTTCCTGGACATGCCGCAGAAGTTCGGCGGAGAGAGCTGAACCAGTGGAGCTGCGTGTCATCGGCTGCCACGGCGGGGAGACCCCCAGGCATCGCACGTGCGCGTTCGTCGTGGACGACATCCTCGCGATCGACGCCGGCTCGCTGACCAGCGGGCTCGAGGTGAAGGACCAGGCGCGGATCGAGGCGTGCCTGGTGAGCCACGCGCACCTCGATCACATCCGCGACCTGGCCACGATCGCGGACAACCGCTGCCAGCTCGGGTGCCCGCCGCTCGTGATCGCGGGCACGCGCGAGACGCTGCGGACGCTCAAGAAGCACTTCTTCAACAACGTGCTCTGGCCCGATTTCGCGGTCATCCCGAGCGCCGGGCAGCCGACCATCCAGTACCTCGAGCTCAAGCCGGAGCGCCCCACGCCGGTCGCCGGTCGGCTCGTGCGCGCGGTCCACGTGACGCACACGATCGACGCGTCGGCGTTCGTGATCGAAGGGGACGGCGGCGCGATCGCGTACAGCGGCGACACCGGGCCCACGGAGCGGCTGTGGGAGGTGCTGAACCAGCAGCAGGACCTCCGCGCGCTGCTGATGGAGGTCAGCTTCCCCAACCGGGAGCAGCGCCTCGCCACCGTGAGCGGCCACCACACGCCGCAGACGCTCGCCCTCGAGCTCCAGAAGTTCCGCGCGCCGAGGGATCTGCCGACGATGCTCTACCACATCAAGCCGGTCTTCCAGGCCGAGGTGGAGCGGGAGTGCGCCGCGCTGAAGGGGCTGAACCTGGAGGTCCTTCAGCTCATGGATCACTTCGTCCTGTAGCCGACGCATCGCCGACGCATCGGGGCGGGGCGTCCGGAGCGTGGTGCGCGCGCGGGTAATGGCGGCGCTCCGCTCGACGCGATCGTGGGGCCGAGCTGTCCTGTCCGAGGGGGATCGCTCGCTGGTCCGGGCGAGATCGCGCCGCGCAGGGGTGAGGCCTGCGCGGCGGCGGTGTCGGGAGCTCGCGCGCGACCGCAGAGCGGCGCGCCGCGGCGGGCTAGCGGCTTTCCTGGGTGGGCTCGTCGTTGAAGGGGCGCTTGCCGTCAGGCACCTCTTCGACGCGGGCGAGGACGACCGTGATGTTGTCGGTGCCGCCGAAGTAGTTCGCCCGATCGATGAGCGCCGTGCACGCAGCGTCCAGCGAGCCGCTGGACATCACGAGCTCGAGGATCTGATCGTCGCTCACCAGCCCGGACAGGCCGTCCGAGCAGAGGAGGTACACGTCACCGTGCCGCGTCTCGTCCGTCACGAGATCGACGAGGACGTCCTCGCGGATGCCGAGCGCGCGCGTGATGACGTTGGCCGGCAGCTGCCTGACCTCCTCCTCGGTCATCCACGGCGCCATGTGCGCCGCGTCGCTGACGAGCGAGTGATCGCGGGTGAGCTGCGTGATCTGGCTGTCGCGCAGGCGATAGCAGCGGCTGTCCCCGACGTGACCCACCGTCACGTGCTCGGCGTCCTTGGAGAACATCGCCGCCACGATCGTCGTGCCCATGCCGAAGTCGGCGAGCGTCTTGAGCGAGCGATCGAAGATGCGCCGGTTCGCCAGCCTGAGGCCGGTGACGACGTAGTTCTCCTCCTCGGTCAGGTTCGGATCGGCAGGGAAAGGCCAGGTGGCGTCCCTCCCCACCGTCACGGACAAGAAGTCCGAGAGCGTGCTCACGGCAAGCTGGCTCGCGACGTCGCCCGAGCGGTGTCCGCCCATTCCATCCGCCACGGCCACGACACGGTACTCCTCGCTGACGAGGAGGTTGTCCTCATTGTGGTCCCGGAGGAGCCCGGTATCCGTCATCCCGGCAAACCGGGTCCGCAACATGGGCAGAGAGTAGACGCGGAGCAGGGGGGCAGCGCAAGTTCAAGGCGAGGGCAAAGCTGAAATCCTGGGCTGGATCTCCCACAGCGGCCGCTCCATGGCCGCTGGAAGCGGCCGGCGGCAGGGGTAAAGGACCGTTCCGGAGGCGCCCGCTCGCCGGACGCACTTTGCTCTTGAAAGATGAGAGAGGACGTGGGGTTCCCCGCCGCGCGGCGCGCGCCGAGGCGACGGGCGATCGAGCTCAGAGCCAGCTCTCGCCGATCGCGATCCCCGCCGAGGCCGCGATCGCCTCGGCGGCGCGCACGCCGCAGGCCTGCGCCTCCTCGAAGAGCGCCATCCCCGGCTGATCGACGTGGGCCCAGGCGACGCGCTCGGACAGCGCGCAGCGCGGCTCGAACGGCCGCGGGCCGAGGAAGCCGGGGCGCGGGCGCGGCATCGCGTGCCCCCAGATCATGACGTCCATCCGCTCGACGTCGTCGCGCAGGTGCGGGTGCGCCGGCGCGAGATCGCGCAGCACGCCGTCGGCGAGCGACGCCCACGGCGCGCGGAGCAGCGCCGCGCGCGCGGCGGCGACGTCCGGCCCGCCGAAGGCGCGGTAGTACGTCAGCACGGTGCGCTGCACCGGCGTCGCGAGGCGCGACCGCTGCGTCGTCGCCGCCGCGAGATCGGTGAGCTGGTGGCGCGCGTCGACGTAGCCGAGCCCCTCCGCGCCGTAGAGGACGGAATCCCACGCGTGGTTGGGATCGATGGGCCGCTCGACGTGCAGGTTCGCCACGAGCCACGCCGACGCGACCCGCTCCGGCAGCTCGCCCGCCGCGCCCCCCGCGAAGATCCGGCGCACGACGAACGCCGGCGCCGCGAGGATCGCCGCGCGGGCCTCGATACGGCGCGCCTCGCCGCGCTGCACGTCGACGTAGTCGATCTCGACGCGGCCGCTCGGCTGCGGGCGCACCGACGTGACGAGCGCGCCGAGCGACACGCGCGGCGCCGCGCGCTCGAGCAGCGCCTTCACGAGCCGGCCGTTGCCCTCGGGCCAGACGAGGTAGCGGCTGCCCGCGAGCTCGGGCGCGCGCGCCTTGCGCCCCGCGAAGTAGTGCAGCCCCGCCCAGGCCGAGATCTCCTCGGGCTCGCCGCCGAAGTCGTCGAGCATCGCGTAGCGCACGTACCAGCGCACGAACGGCGTGCGGTACCCCTCGCGATCGAGCCACGCCGCCATGCTCATCCGGTCGAGCCGGAGGAGCTCGGGGTCGCGCGAGGAGCGATCGAGCGGGATCTGGAACGCCGGGCGCCCGTCGCTGCCGGTGAGCTCCGTGAGCTCCTCCTCGAGCGCGTGGAACCTCTCGAGCTCGTCCAGCGCCTCGCTCGAGAGCGCGTCGACCGGCGCGAGGCCGCTGTGCCACGCGCCCTCGTAGAACAGCCGCTCGCCCGGCGCGTGGCACAGCCGCCTCGGATCGAACACGGGGCGCCCCGCCGCGTCCCACCCCGTGACGACGCCCATCTGATCGAGCAGCCGAAGCGTCGCGCGCGCCTCGACGTTCGGCGCGGCGAGGTAGTGCGCGCCCCACGGGTGCGGCACGACGCCGTCGTCGCCCCACGCGCTCGTGCCGCCCGGCCTCGGCTCGAGCTCGAGGACCCGCAGATCGAGCCCGGCGCCGGCGAGCCGCCACGCGGCCGACAACCCGCTCACCCCGCCGCCGACGATCACGACGTCCGCGCGCTCGGCGGGGCCGCTCGCCGCGGGGAGCGGGCCGCCGCGGAGCAGGTGGCCCGCGCCGTGGGCCGCGCCGACGATCTCGCCGGCGAGCGGCGCGCGCCCCGGCGCGGCCGTGTGCACGACCCAGCCCGCGGCCACGGAGCTCAGGAAGCCGCGGCGGTTCACCGGATCACCGGGTCCACTCGGCCCACTCGCGCGTGTACACGGAGACGAGCTTCTGGTCGTTCAGCCGGTTGATCGGCGCCTCGACGCGGCCGAGATCGCGGGGGAACCGGAAGAGCTCCGGCAGGCCGCTCGAGTCGAGGTAGCGGAGCCTCGACGGATCGATCCGGAGGGCGCCGGGCGCGGCGAGCCCCTCGCCGCCCGCCAGGATGAAGCCCCACTCGCCGAAGCTCGGCACGTAGACGTGGAGCGGCGCGGTCTTGAAGCCGGCCGCCTCGAGCGTCGTCACGACGCTCCAGAACGACTCGCGCGCGTAGTGGGGCGACGTCGCCTGGACGACGGCGAGCCCGCGCACGGAGAGCCGCTGCCGGAGCAGGTGATAGAAGGCGTCCGTGTACAGCTTGCCGACGGCGTAGTTGCCGGGATCGGGGAAGTCGACGATCGCGAGATCGAACGACTCGGTCGACTCCTCAAGGTACTTGAACGCGTCCTCGTTGCGGACGGCGACGCGCGGGTCGTGCAGCGAGCCCTGGTTCAGGTCCGCGGCGAGCGGCAGATCGCGGAAGGCGCTGGTGACCGCGCCGTCGAGGTCGACGAGCAGGATCTGCTCGACCGACGGGTAACGGAGCAGCTCGCGCGCGGCGAGCCCGTCGCCGCCGCCGAGGATCAGCGCGCGCCGCGGCTCGCGCCCCAGCGCGGCGACGGCCGGGTGCACGAGCACCTCGTGGTACCGGTGCTCGTCGTCCGACGAGAACTGCAGGTTGCCGTTGAGGAAGAGGCGCGTCGTGCGCGGGCTCCTCGTGATGACGAGGCGCTGGTACGGCGACTGGGCGGCGTAGACGATGGGCGCCCCGAAATAGAGCGCCTCCGAGCGCTCGACGAACCGCGAGACGAGCGCGAAGGCGACCCCGAGCCCGGCGATCACGATCAGGCAGAGCGCCCGCAGCCGGACGATGACGGCGCGATCGAGCGGGAACAGGAAGGTGCTCGTGAGCGCGACGGCCGCGTTGAGCACGCCGAAGAACAGGCTCGTCTGGTGGATCCCGAGGCGGGGCAGGAGGAGCGAGGGGAAGAGCAGGCTCGCGGCCAGCGCGCCGATGTAGTCGAGCGTGAGCACGCGCGCGACGAGCCGCTTCAGATCCAGCGAGAAGTTGAGCAGCCGGATGAGCAGCGGGATCTCGAGCCCCACGAGCATCCCGATGAGCAGCACGAGCGAGTAGAGCAGCGCGCGGAACGACCCGAGCGCGGTGTAGACCCGGAAGAGCATCGGCGCGGAGAGCCCCCCGACCAGCGCGAGGCCGAGCTCGATCTCGACGAAGCGCTCGAGGAGCCGGCTCTCGATGTACTGGGAGAGGTACGAGCCGATCCCCATCGCGAACAGGTAAAGGCCGATGACGAAGCTGAACTGCGTCACCGAGTCGCCGAGGACGTAGCTCGCGAGCGTGCCGGTGATGAGCTCGTAGACGAGCCCCGACGTGGCGATGACGAACACGCTCGCGAGGAGCGCCGGGTGCACGAGCCGGGGCAGCGGCTGCGCCGCAGGGAAGGGCGCCGGAGCGTCCCCGGGAGGGGCGCCCCGAGCGCCCGCAGGGCTCTCCTCGACGGCCGGCATCGGCGCGGTCCTAGCACCGCTCGCGCTGGACCACAGCCTGTTCGGGCTCGCCGGCGCACCTGAAACGCTTCCTCTTTCGTCGTCGAGGCTTCTAGTATGGTGCTCGCGTGAGCACGCCCTTCGACCGAGCAGCCGCGTGCCCCTCCTGCGGCGCGCCGATCACGTTTCGCTTCGCAGGCGCGATGGCGCAGGTGTGCAAGCACTGCAAATTCGTCGTCGCGCGCACCGATCGGGATCTCCGCGCCGTCGGGCGCGTCGCCGACCTGGTCGAGATTCCCACGCCCCTCCAGCTCGGCGTCACCGGGCGCTGGGGCAACGAGCCGTTCGTGGTCGACGGCCGCGTCCAGCTCGATCGGGCCAGCGCGCCGGGCGCGCCCTGGCAGGAGATCTTCGTCGCGTTCCCGGCCAGCGGCCGCTGGACGTGGGTCGCGTTCGCCCAGGGGCGCTGGTACGCCACCACCGAGGCGCCGCTCCCGATGAACGGGCTGCCGCCGTGGAGCTCCCTCCAGCCGGGCGGCCGTGTCCACCTCGAGGGGCACGGCATGTTCACCGTCGTCGAGGTCGGCCGCCGGCGCGTGATCTCGGCCGAAGGAGAGATGCCCTACGTCGCCGCGCCGGGCGTGGTGACGGGCTTCGCCGATATCGCGGGGCCGAGGGGCGAGTTCGGGACGCTCGACTACGGCGACGGGCGGACGATCCCGCCCAAGCTCTACCTGGGCCGGCAGATCGACCCGGCCATCATGCAGCTCGACACCGGGGCCCCCGTGGACCAGCCCACGGCGCAGGTGTCGGCCGTCGTGTGCCCGAACTGCGGCGGCAACCTGCCGCTCGCCGCGCCCGGCACCACGGAGCGCATCGTCTGCCGGTACTGCGGTACTGCGAGCGATCTCACGAAGGGCACGCTCGTCGCGCTCGGCCAGGTCCCCAGGCCGCCCATGGAGCCGTACGTCCCGCTCGGCGCCGAGGGCCAGCTCCGCGGCATGCGCGTGCTCTGCATCGGCTTCGTCATCCGGGGCTGCACCGTGGAAGGCGAGCGTTACCGCTGGCGCGAGTACCTGCTCTACGGCGGACCGAGCGTTGGCTACCTGTGGCTCATGGAAGAGGACGGGGCGTGGCAGCTCGTGACGCCTCTCTCGCCCGGCGAGGTCCAGCCGATGGGCTCGACGGCGAGCTATCAAGGGCGGACGTATGCGCTGAAGCAGAGCGTCCACGCCGAGGTGGAATACGTCATCGGCGAGTTCTACTGGAAGGTCGAGATCGGCGAGGCCGTGCAGGCCACCGAGTACCAGGGCGAGGGCGGCAAGGTCAGCATCGAGCAGGCCCCGACCGAGGTGAGCGTGTCGTTCTGCTCACCGCTTCCAGGGAAGGAGCTCGCCGCCGCCTTCCACCTGCCACCCCCGCCGAGCCCCTCGTTCGGTGACGGGACGAGCGCCGGAGCCGGCCGGATCGTCGTCATCGTCGTCGTCGTCATCGTCGTCCTCCTCATTCTCATCGCGCTCAGCGACTGCGGTGGGGGGGGCGGCGGCGTCCTCTTCATTCCGAGCGGGGGCGGCAGCCCGAGCTTCGGCGGCGGGAAGTGATCCAGCTCCACTGCTCGATTCGGCTACGCATGAAATGAACGGCATGTGCCGGTGCGTCTTTTGCGATCCCGGCTGGTGTCGAGTCGGGCACGTGCAGCACTGGACATATCTATGTCCACCTCGGTGGAAAGGCGACATCGCGTCGAGCGGAGCGGTCGGATTCGGGCAGATGATGGTCGGTTTCGGGTATCGACCCGCTCCGGCCGCCGCCGTCGATCGAGTAATTCCAATGGGTTACACGCTGGCTCACGGCGGCCCGTGACGTGCAATGTGCCGTCCGACGCCGGTGGTGGACCGGCGGCGGAGGCCCATGCAAACGGTGAATTCGATCGACCCGCACGCACAGCTGCGTGCGCTCTACATCTCCCTGCTCCGAAACCAGGAGCACTTCGACGAGTTCAAGCAGCTGCTCGCCCTCTACGTCGTCGCGCCCGAGGCAGATGAGGAGCCGGTGGACGCGGCCAGGATCCGCGCGCAGCTCAACGGCCGCATCCGCTCCTGGATCGGCGGCTTCTTCGATGGGCTGAGCGCCTCCCAGGTGCTCCAGTGGCGCGCGATCGTGGTCGAGGAGCGCTTCAACGTGTGCCTGTCGCCCTGGAAGGAGTCGAACGTCTATTGATGCTGCGGCGCAGGCGACAGGCGGGGTTGCACCGCCATCGGCGTACGTCTCACCGGCGCGGCTCTGCCCCGGTGCCATCTACCGGCGCCCGGAGCGCGCCGCGCACCGCGAGCGCCGGGCCCGGCGCGCCGCGCCGGGCGGGGGAGGTGCCCGCGCATGGATGACGCCCTGTGGGTGGACGAGCTCTACAAGGCGTTCTGGCGGACCCTCCCCGGGATGCTGCACGCCGACGCGCAGGGGCTGGCCTACACGCTCGGCCTGTCGCCGTCGCGCGACGTGCCCTGGAGCGCCGTGTTCAGCAACGAGATCACGCTGGCCGCGCCCGCGCTGCTCGCGGAGGCCATGCCCGGCGTCCGCGGGGCCACGGTGCAGGACGCGCTCCTCGCGCACCTGCTCGCCGTCATCGAGGCGTTCGGCACCGATCGCATCAAGGACAAGCAGGTCCGCCCGACCTGGCAACTCGAGGCCATCCTGGCGCACGCCCGGCGGGCGCGCGACGAGGCGCTCCGCCGCGTCGCGCCAGGGGTCGACGACCCGGCCATCGATTTCGCGCGCGCGGACGACGCGACGCTGTTCGCCATCGAGACCGAGCGCAGCCTCCTCGCGAGCGGCGGGCCCGCCGGCTTCAGCCGCTATTACGCGCTCTCCCTCGGCAAGCAGAGCGTGGGCTTCCCGGCGTCGATCGCCCTCGCGCACGCCGCCGGCTGGACGGCCGAGCGGCGCGAGGTGCTCGCGCGGCTGCTGTCGTCGGTGTGGCTCGGGCTGCAGCTCCACGACGACGTCATGGACTGGCAGGACGACTACCAGCGAGGCGGCGCCTGGGCCGTCGTCCTGGCCTCGGAGCTCCGATCGCGCGCGCACGGAGAGCCCCGGGCCGAGGAGCGCGATCGGGAGCGCGCCTCGGAGCCGCGCCACCGCGGCGCGGTCGCGTACGGGCCGCTCGGCACGCCGCCCTGGGGGATCGCGGTGACGCCGAAGGCGCAGGGCGAGCCGCCGATCCCCGACGCGCCCTCGTCCTTGCTCCCCGTCCGCCGGATGGTGCTCGACTCCGGCGTCCTCGCGGCGATGCTCGACGGCGAGCGCCGGTGCTTCCGCGCCGCGCGGCGGCGCGCCGCGGTGCTCGGCGCGCGCCGCGTCGCGGCCTGGGCGGAGGGGAAGGCGGCGCAGGCGCAGGAGCTCGCGCGGTGCGAGGCAGAGAGCCCCGGCTTCGCGAACCGCGCCCACGCGCTCAACGCCTGGGCCAAGGCCGTGCTGGCATGAGCCGCGGCCGCGGCGCGGCCGCGCGAGGGGGGGCGGGCTCTCCGGAGGAGGGGTCCGCGCGCGCGCGTCCGGCGCCCGGTCGCAAGAGCGCGCCGCCCCCGGCGTCGTCCGCGACGCCCAGGGCGCGCCCGCGGCGCCCGCCATGGGACTTCGGCTATGCCCCGGTCCCCACCGCCGCCGGCGACGACGACGACGGTCCCCTCGACGTCGTCGTCGCCTCGCGGTGCCCCGTCGCGCCCGACGCGGTCGCCGCGGCGCTCGGGGCGCGCTGGCCTGGCGTCGCGGTCGAGCGCGTCATCGAACGGACGCCCATCTTCTGGCTCCGCGTCCGATCCCCGGACCGCGGGCGGCGCGCCGACGTCGCCGCGGCGCTCTCGGCCGCGGCGCTGCCGGTGCGCTACGTCGCGTCGGCCCGGCGCCCGAGCGCCGCCGTCGCCCCGCGCTTCGACGCGGCCGCCGGCGCCGCGGCGCGCCCGGAGGGCTGGACGGCGCGCCGCGCTTCGGTCGAGGACGAGCCCGTCACCCCCGGCCGCTGGTTCCTGCGCGACGAGGGCGGCGGGATCGGCGTCGATCGCCGCCGCTGCGGGGGCGGCGCCGGGACGCGCCTCGGGGTCATCGACGACGACGCGTGGACGGCCGACGAGCTCGGCCTCGAGCGCGAGGTGCTCGTCATGATGGAGCAGCCGCCGCGCAGCCAGGCGCACGGCGCGTTCATGGTCGCGTGGGCCGTGGGGGGCCGTCGCCCCGGCGGGTTCCGCGGCGTCGCGCCGGACGCGTCGCCCCGGCTCTACCTGATCCCGAAGCCTGGATCGTGCGTCCTCGCCCTTCCGGTCGCGATCGTCCGGGCGGTCAGCGACGGCGCCGACGTCGTTGTGTGCGCCGCGTACGTCGAGGGCTCGACGACGCCCATGCTCGACGACGCGCTCGAGTTCGCCGCCCGCCTCGGGCGCCGCGGCCGGGGCTGCCCTGTCGTGTTCCCCACGGGCCGTGAGGCCTCGAGCCCTCCCGAGTCGTTGCACGCGAGCTTCTCGCTCGGGTTCGGCGAGCCCGCGAGCGACCCGCGCGTGTTCTGCGTTGGCCCGGGCGCCCGCGGCGAAGGGTGGTTCCTCTGGCGGGACCGGCGGGGGCGCAGCCGCCCCTTCGCCAACCGCGGCCCGGCGGTGCGGTGGCTCGCGCCAGGGGACGACATCACCTGTCCGCTGCCGTCCGCGTCCAGCGCGACCCCCGCGCTCGAGCGGCTCTGCCACGCCGAGTCGAGCGGGGCCTCGGCCCTCGCCGCGGGCTCGCTGCTCCTCGTCCTGTCGCAGAACCCGTCGCTCCGCCTGCCCGAGCTCGACGCCCTCGTGATGCGCACGCTCGCCCCGGTGCCTCCCGCGGCGCCCGCGTCGGCCGAGCCGATCGCCGACGCGTGGGACGTGCTCCCCGACGGGCGCGATCGCGACGGCCACAACGCCAAGCACGGCTACGGCCGCATCGACGCCGGTCGAGCCTGCCTCGCCGCCGGAGATCCCATCGCGCTCGCGCTGGTGTCCGTCGGCGAGGACGGCGCCGCGCGCATCTGGCACGACGCCCGCGCCGAGGGGCCGCTCGTCCGCCGCCTGTACTCGCGCCGCCTCGCGCGCTGGGCCGTCCGGGCGCTGCTCGCCGACCCGAGCCTCTGCCACGGCGTCTGCGCGCTCGTGCGCCACGCCCGCCTCACCGCGGGCGACCCGCGGCGCCGGCGCGCCCACGGCGCTGGCGCCGTGCTGCGGCAGCTCTCGCTCGTCGTCCGCGCCCTCGCCGCGAGCCGCGCGGCGCCGCCGCCCTCGCCGCGCGTGCGGGACGAGATCACCGCCCTGCTCGACCGGCTCGAGCGATCGGCCACCGACGCCGCCGCCGTCGCCGACGTCGAGTCGCGCTTCGGAGCGCTGGCGGACGTCGTGTTCGCGGACACAACGGACGGCGACGCTCACGAGGGCGCCGCCTGAGCGCGCCGCCGTCCCGCCGCGGGGTGATCCCGCTCTCATCTCCGCGGGAAAACGTAATGATAATTGCGTAGTAGCGCCGCTGGGGCGCCGGGATCGCGGGTGACGGGCGCGTAGCTCCCCGTCCGGCGCGCGAGCCCCGTTGGTTCACCCGGAGTTCCAGCGTATCGTGAGTGGCTGGCGGCGCAATTTGCGCGCCGTCGGCTCTCCCGATGCCAGCTATCGAGAATCGCCGTTGGCTCCTCGCGGTGGTCGTCCTCGCGGCGCTCGTGCTGGGCGGCTCGGGGATGAGGAGCGCTCTGGGCTGGTACGAGCGCCCGTTCCCCGGCGTGCTCGTCGATCCGGACGGCGTGGTCTCGAGCGTGGGCCTGCCGTCCTGGGAGGGCTTCCAGAAGGGCCTCCGGTACCCGGATCGCGTCGTCGAGGTCGACGGCTGGCGCCTCGAGAGCACCGCGGGGCGCTACCGCGCCGGCGCCTGGGACGCCGCGGTCGAGCGGGCGGCGCACGAGGGGCGCCGCTCGGTGCACGCCCGCGTCGAGACGGCGGAGGGGCTGCGCGACGTCGAGCTCTCCCTCGTCCCCTTCGACGCGCTCGCCTGGTGGTTCTACGCCGGCGGGCTGATGGTCGTCGCCTCGCTCTACGTGGGCGCCGCGCTCATCGCCCTCAGCGCGAGCCCCCACGGCAAGCTCGCCCGCGCCTTCGCGAGCGCCGCGCTGTTCGCCGCGCTCTTCCAGTTCGCGCTGTTCGACTACCACAGCTCGCGCCACCTCGTCCCGTTCTTCCACGTCGCCTACGCGCTCGTCCCGATGAGCTTCTTCACGCTGGCGCTGCGGCTGCCGGACGACGTCCCGCTCATCGCGCGCTACCCCGTCTTCGCGCGGATCGCGCACGGGCTCGGCGGCCTGCTCGCCGCCGCCCTGCTCGCCTCGCACGCCATGGGCTGGACCACCGTCGCGCTCCGGAGCGTCTGCGCGATCCTGTTCGTGGCGTCGTTCTTCTTCTTCGCGATCACGCTGATCCTCCGCTTCGCCGCGGCGGAGGGCGATCGCCGCCGCACGCTGCGCGCGCTGCTCCTCGCGATGGCGCCGCCGCACGTGGTGATCGCCCTCGGCTTCATGCTCGCCATGCTCGGCGCCCCGGCGTCGACGCTCGCGTGGTTCGCGATCCCCGCGCTCGCCCTCACGCCCGTCTCGAGCGTCGTC
Organism: Sorangium sp. So ce295; assembly: GCF_051527405.1. NCBI lineage: Bacteria > Pseudomonadati > Myxococcota > Polyangiales > Polyangiaceae > Sorangium > Sorangium sp. So ce295. The sequence continues at coordinate 4,111,419 of NZ_CP150324.1, forward strand.
GCGTTCATCCGCTACGACCTCTGGGGGAGCCGCGCGCTCCTGTCGCGCCCGCTCACGCGCGTCATCATCGCCTGCATGATGGTCGCGCTCACGGTGATCCTCTGCTCCGCGTGCGCGGGGTACGCCGGCCTCCCGCTGCTCGGCGCGATCAAGGTCGCGGCGCCGGCCGCCGTCGTCAGCGCGGCGCTCGTCGTGTTCGCGCTCGGCGCCGGCGATCGGAAGCTCTTCCCGGCGCGCGCGGAGTACAAGCCCACCGTCGAGCAGCTCAGCGAGGAGCTGACGCTCGTCGCCGATCCCGACGAGGTCGCCTTCGCGGTCGAGCGCACGGTGGCGCGCTGGCTCTCCTGCGAGCGCGTCACCTTCCGCCGCATCGCGGTCGACGCGGCCGACGGCGCGGGCAGCGCCGGCGCCGCGCCCGGCGAGCCGGCGCCGACGGCGGACGAGTCGAGCGGCGAGCGGGTCATCGAGGTCGAGCCCTCCCAGGCGAGCGCGAGCGCGAGCGAGCTCTCGCTGACCGTCATGTTCCGCGGGCGGCTGCTCGGCGTCCTCGAGGTGGGCAAGAAGCGCGGCGGCGCCCTGTTCACCAGCGAGGATCTCGACCTGCTCCGCACGATCGGCAACCAGGCCGCGCTCGCCATGGCGCACGCCCACAGCTACGCGGAGCTGGAGCGGCGGCGGCGGGAGCAGGCCGCCGCGTGGCGCGACGAGCGCGCGGCGCTCATCGAGACGCTCGCGGCCGAGATCACCCACGAGGTGCGCTACCCGATCAACTTCTTCCGCTCCGTGTTCAAGCGCGGATCGAAGAACCAGAGCCTGGACGCCGAGGAGGTCGACATCGGCTGCGAGGAGGTCGAGCGCCTCGAGCGCCTCGTGATGGGGCTGCGCCGGGTGACGCACAGGAAGCTCGAGCGCCGCCGCCTCGCGGTCGAGGAGCTCGTCAGCCGCGCGGAGATGCTCCTGCGCGATCAGCTCGGCAAGCGGCGGATCGAGGCGCGCGTGAGCGCCGGATCGAGGCTCCGCTGCGATCCCGATCAGGCCACGCAGGTGCTCGTCAACCTCCTCTCGAACGGCCTCGACGCGGCCGGCGACAAGGGGACGATCGGGGTCGTCTGGGAGACCACCGAGAGCGGCGCCGAGCTCGTCGTGTGGGATACGGGGCCCGGCATCTCGGGGGACGCGTCGCGCCTCTTCGCGCCCTGGTACACGACGAAGCCCCGCGGGACCGGGCTCGGGCTCGCCATCACGCACCGGATCGTCCGGGCCCACGGGTGGTTGATCGAGCCGGAGCGGCGCGACGGCACGACGCGGTTCGTGATCTCGATCCCCGCCGCAGACGTCTCGATGACCGCGGAGGACGAGGTCGCGTGAAGATCCTGATCGTCGATGATCAGCGGAGCGGCCGCCGCACGCTGCGGCAGATCCTGGCCGCGCTCGACGAGGTCGAGGTGCTGGAGGCGGTCGGCCTGGACGACGCGATGACGGTCGTCGAGCGGAGCGCGCCGGACCTCCTGCTCCTCGACGTGCGCCTGTCGGACGATCCGCGCGACCGCGGCGGCCTGGAGATCCTGCGGCGGGTGCGGGCCTCGGGGCGGAGCACGCCGGCGCTGATGGTCACGTCGGTCAGCGAGCTCTCCGAGATCCGGGAGGCCATGCGGCTCGGCGCGCAGGACTACGTGCTGAAGGACGAGCTCTGCCCGGAGATGCTCCTGCCGATCATCGAGGGGCAGCGCGAGCGGCTGCTCCTGAAGGGCGAGGTGGTGCGGCTCCGCGAGCGGGTCGACCGCACGTTCGGCACGAAGGCGCTCATCGGCTCGTCCGCGGGGATGGAGCGCGTCCGCCGGATCATCGAGCGGGTCGCCGAGTCGAGCAAGACGGTGCTCATCCGCGGCGAGACCGGCAGCGGCAAGGAGATGGTCGCCCGCGCGCTGCACGAGATGAGCTCGCGGCGCGGCGAGCCGTTCGTCGCGGTCAACTGCTCGGCGCTGCCGGGGACGCTCATCGAGTCGCTCATCTTCGGGCACGAGCGCGGCGCCTTCACCGGCGCCGAGAAGCGCATGCGCGGCCAGCTCGAGCTCGCGGGCGCGGGCACCATCCTGCTCGACGAGATCGCCGAGATGCCCGGTGAGCTCCAGGCGAAGCTCCTCCGCGTCGTCGAGGATCGCCGCTTCCGCCCCCTCGGCGCCGAGTCGGAGATCCCGCTGCGCGCCCGCGTCCTCGCCGCGACCCACGTCGACCTGGAGAAGCGCATCAGCGAGGGGCGCTTCCGGGAGGACCTCTTCTACAGGCTCAACGTCGTCACGGTGCACGTCCCGTCGCTGGCCGAGCGCGACGCCGATCTCATCGAGCTCCTGCTCGCGTTCAGCGCGGAGCTCCCGCGCAAGCTGCGTTACACCGACGACGCGATCGCGTGGCTGGTCCGGCGGCCCTGGCCCGGCAACGTGCGTGAGCTCCGGAACGTGGTCGAGCGGCTGGGGCTGCTCGCGGACGACGATCTCATCGACGTCCCCACGCTCGAGGAGCTCGCGCGCGAGCGGCCGGTCGTGGACGCCACAGCGGAGATCGACCGGCTGGCGCGCGCCCTGCTCGCGCTGCCCGAGCGGCTGGGATCGAAGCTCCGCGTGATCGAGCGCGCCGTCCTGCACCACGCGATCGAGAGCTGCGGCGGCAACAAGGCGGCCGCGGCGCGGCTCATCGGCGTCGATCGGAAGATGCTCGAGCGGCGCTGGGACCGGCACACCGGCGAGGAGCCGCCGAGCAGCCGGCAGATGTCGATGCCGACGCCGATGGCCGCGCGCCACCTCGGCGAGGAGCCGCCGAGCAGCCGGCGGCACACGCCCGCGAACGGGACGCGGCACCTCGGCGAGGAGCTATCGGGCAACCGCAACCACACGCCCGTGAGCTTGCCGCGGTATGTCGGCGAGGAGGCGCCGAGCACCCGCCGCCAGGCGCCGCCGCCAGACCACGACGACGCCTGAGGGGCGCGGCGCGCCACGTCGGCGGCGCGCCACGCCGCGCCAACGGCGGCGCCGCGCGCTACTTCCTGCCGATGCCCGTGTAGACGAACCCCATGCCGCGGAGCTCGTCCGGCTCCCAGATGTTGCGCCCGTCGAAGAGCGTCGGGGAGCTCAGGATGCGCTTCAGCCGGTAGAAGTCCGGGCGCCGGTACTCGTGCCACTCGGTGACGACGACCAGCGCGTCCGCGCCCTCGGCCGCGCCGTACATGCCGTCGCTCAGGAGGATGCGGTTCCCGTAGATGGCCCGCACGTTCGGCATCGCCTGCGGGTCGTGCGCCTGGACCGTCGCGCCCGCCTCGAGCAGCGCGTCGATGAGCGTGAGCGCCGGCGCCTCGCGGATGTCATCCGTCTGCGGCTTGAACGCGAGCCCCCAGACCGCGATCGTCTTCCCCTTCAGGGCGCCGTCGAAGTGGGCGCTCACCTTGCTGGCGAGCAGCCGCTTCTGCCGCGCGTTGATCCGCTCGGTCGCCCGGACGATCTCCAGATCGTGCCCGACGGAGCCCGCGGTGTAGAGGATGGCCGAGAGGTCCTTGGGGAAGCACGACCCGCCGAACCCCGGGCCGGCGAACAGGAACTTCGTGCCGATGCGCGGGTCGGCCCCGACGCCCTTGCGCACGAGCTCGATGTCCGCGCCGACCTTCTCCGCGAGCACGGCCAGGTCGTTCATGAACGAGATGCGCGACGCGAGCAGCGCGTTGGCGGCGTACTTGGTGAGCTCGGCCGAGCGCGCGTCCATGAGCTGGATGCGGTCGCTCGCCCGCACGAACGGGTTGTAGAGGTGGCGCAGGATCTCGCGCGCCTTCGGGTCGTCCGAGCCGATGATCACGCGATCGGGCTTCATGAAGTCGTTGACCGCGTCACCCTCCTTGAGAAACTCCGGGTTCGACGCGACAGCGAACGGCTGGGCGGCGTTGGCGCCGATGATCTGCCGGAGCCGGTCCGCCGTGCCGACGGGGACCGTGCTCTTCGTGGCGATTACCTTGAAATTGTTCAGGTTTTTGCCGATCGTCTCGCCGACGGCCTCGACGGCGGAGAGGTCGGCGGAGCCGTCGTCGGCTTGGGGCGTGCCGACGGCGATGAAGACGATCTCGGCGTCGCGGATGGCGCCGGCGACGTCGGTGGAGAACCGGAGCCTGCCGTCGCGGGTGTTCTTCGCGATCAGCACGTCGAGGCCGGGCTCGTAGATCGGCACCTCTCCGCGCTTCAGCATCTCGATCTTGGCAGCGGACACGTCGACGCACGCCACGTCATTCCCGAAATCCGCGAACCCCGCGCCGGCGACGAGGCCGACATACCCTGTTCCCACGACGGCAAGCTGCATGGGCGGGACGCTACCACGACCCCGGCGCCGTTCGAGCCGGCAGTCGCACGGAGTGTGGCCTCCGATCGATCTGTCCCGCTCCTCTCGCGTGCGAGCGCGCGCCGAGCGTTCGTGCTGCCCTTGCCCTGCCCGAGCCGAGGGGCTGCCGGGCGCCTGGCGGTCGTGGCGCCGTGGCGCCGCGCGGCTCAGGGGTGGACGAACACCACGGTGCCGGTCAGCGAGCGCGCTGCGCCGTGCCATCCCGGCGGGACGGCCGGCTCGGTCCAGAAGAACAGGCGGCGGGCGTCCTCTGGAGACAGGTTGATGCAGCCGTGGCTCTTGGGCCGGCCGAACTTGTCGTGCCAGTACGCGCCGTGCAGCGCATACCCCTCCTCGAAGTACTGCACGTAAGGCACGTCGCGAAGCTCGAACTCCTCACCGACGGTGTCCGAGTCCATGGTGCTCGTGACGAACTTCGTGTGGATACGGAAGATCCCGCGCTTGGTCGCGGTGCTGGACTCGTGGTCCTCGAGCCCCGCCTCGCCGCTCGAGATCAGCGTCGCATAGACGGGCTTCGTGCCCTCGTAGGCGACGAGCACCTGCTTCGTGATGTTGACGTCGAGCCACTTCTCGCCGTTCTTGCCCCAGGCAGGCATCTTCTTGGCAGGGTCGATGCGGCCGGCGTGGCGGTCGTCGACCCAGTCGCCGTCCTTCGTCTCGTAGTGCAGCTTGCCGCCGAAGAACTGCTGTTTGCCGGTGAGGGGCACGGCGGAGCGCCACTCGAGCTCTCCGCCGTCGACGAGCTTCTTGCCCTCGACGCGCCATCGCTTGCCCCCGGCGCGGCGCACGAGCGCGAACGGGAAGTCGATGTCCTTGCCGATCTCGACGCCGTGGAACTCGGAGCCGCGGATGGGGCGGAACCGGTCGGCCGGGACGACGCGCAGATCGGTGGTGACGTTGTAGCGCCGGCCCTCGTGGAGGAACGACTCGAGGAAGGCCATCCCGTTGCGCCGCGAGACCTCGTCGATCTTCACGGCGTCAGCGGCCTTGATGAGGCCGGAGAGGTTGGGGGCGCGCCGGCCGTCGCGCAGGTACCAGGGGATCTCGCGATCGGTGATGCGCTGCGCGAGCGCGTCGAGCGCGGGCGGGGCGGGCTCGGCGCTCCATTTGAGCCAGACGTCGAGGCCGTAGGTGGCGCCGCTCTCCTCGTCCTTGGCCCAGCGATCGAGGTGCTTCTTGAGGCTCGGCTCGAAGCGCGCGACATCGTCCTCGGTCGGGATGCGCGCGTAGGCCGGGCCGCCGCGCGTGACGGTCCCGTACATGTACGGGAGCTTGTGGGTGACGTCGGGGCGGCGGGCCGTGGCGCGGACGATCTCGTCGTCGAGGTCGAGCGTCGCATCGGGGCCGACGCACACGTAGCCGAACGGCTTGATCTTGCGGAAGCCCCCGGGGCAGCCGGACGTGCCGGCGGGCTCGGGATCCATCTCCACGACCGCGCCGGCGCGCAGGAAGCCGACGGGCTTCGCGTCGGCGCTGGGCCGCGCAAGGACGCGGGTGAGCATCGAGGTGCTGGCGAGCCGCGGGCGGCCCTCGGGGATCGGCGCCGGCGGGGTGGCGACGCCGCCGAGCGAGACGATGGGCGGGCCCGCGGGCAGGCCGTGCGGCGGCTCGTCCTCGGCCGGGGCGGGGGAGGCGAGGGCCGCGGGGGAGGCGAGGGCGGCGGCGGAGGCGCCCTGGGCCTTCTGGCTTCCGGCGGCGCCGGGGAGCTCGATGGGCGCGTCGGCGGCGCTCCCGGAGCGGCCACAGGCCGAGAGGGAGGCGGCGAGCGCGAGGAGCGCGAGCGCATGGCGGCTCGCCGCGAGCGTGGCTGCGGCGCGCGTTCGAGGCGGCGTGTCCATGGCGCGCCGACCCTAGTGCACAGGAGGGGGAGGAGGGCCAGTTTTCGGCGGTCGGCTGGAGGTGGGCTCTCGGCGCCTCACCTCGGATCAGGCGCCGAGAGCCGCCCTCGACGCGCCTCGACGTCGGCGACGGCGGCCGCGTCGTCGCGCACGATCAGGGTGAACGGATACCGCTCTTCACCTCTCGCGTCGGGATCGTAGGCCCCGGTGGGCAGCGCGGTCACCACGAGCGTTCGTTTCCCGTCCGGTGCGAGCTTCAGCTCCGCGGAGCCGGACGACAGATCCAGGATCTCGCCGTCCGAGTCGGGCGTCAGACCGGGGACGGCCTGGACGACGAAGCGGCGCCTCGCGTCGTCGGGCGCCTCGAGCGACACCCGGAGCGATCGCGGCGTGTCCGCTCCCGCCGAGAGCTCGATATAGCTGGTGCCAAGCAACATCGGCGCGCGCTCGCGGACGTCGATCCTGCCCGGCCTGGCCTCGGCCTGGGCTGCCAGCGAGAGCTTGGCCGCCGCGAGGTGCTGAAGGCCGCCCGCGAAGTGCCGGAAATGGCGATCGTCGATGTGATCGCCGGTGTACCAGCGCCAGCGCGCGAGCTCGGGGACGGCCTCGACATAGCTCATGCCCGCCGCCTCCCGGAGCATCGCATCGAGCGCATCGACGAAGTCAGGCTCGTTGGGCTGCGCGCCGTCGCCCGCGGCGGGGGCGTCGCGCGACCCGAGCCACATGCGCGAGACGAACCGCGGATCGCCGTCGAAGAACCGATCTTTGAGGTAGAGCAGCACCATGGAGGCGCCGTACATGGACCATGTCTCGTAATGGTCGTTGTGGTCGATCGCCCATTCCGGGTGCCTCTGGAAGTCGGCCAGGCCCTCGCCCGCATAGCGATCCGCGCGGACCTGGTCGAGGAACGTCGCCGACATCTCGAACACGACGGGGCTCTCGCTCCAGTCGTCCGCGGCCTGCGAGGCGTGCGCCATCTCGTGCACCACGGTCTCCTCGAGAGCGGCGCCGCCGTAAGGCCCCCACGGATCGACGATCATGGTGGGGTGCCGGTCGTCCCATGAGGTCGACGGCTCGCCTCCGAGGACGTCGACGAGGCAGCTGCGGTGGCCTCTCCACACGAACACATCGAGCGCGTCGTCCGGCCCGCACTCTCCGCCATCGCCGATGGGCGGGCGCATGCCGATCTGGCGCACATGATAGTCCCAGCCCTCCTCGACGAACGCGAGGACCTGGCGCGCGGTGTCGCGCTCTTCCGCCTTGTAATGGTGCACGAGCACGGGGAGGGTCGAGGATCGAAGGGAGAAAGGGAACATCTCCTCGAAGTCGGCTCGCCCACAGATGCTCGCGCCTTCCGGCAAAGGGTGCTTGTACTCCGACGGTGTGGCCGGGGTCATGTCATCGCCCTCTGTGCCGCAGCCGACGGGCCCGAGGCCGAGCGTGAAGCAAGCCAGCCAAGGAAGGGATCGCCGCATCGAGGCGCTTTAACCGAGCCACCAGGGAGCTTGCAAGGAGCGGCCGCCAGCATGGCCGCGCTGGGCGAGCAGCGGAGCAGCACCCGGCTGCGTGCGTGCCAAGGGTGCTGCCCTCGAACCGCGGCTGTCGTGCTAGGCGGACTGGTCGAGCTCTCGCAGGATGTCGCGGAGCGCCTGGGCCTCGGCGCGCTCGAGGACCAGGGGCGCCGACACGCACGTGGGCGCGTGGTCGCGATACTCCACGGGCTGGAAGGCGGCGAGCGCACCGGACGCGGTATAGGCGAGATCCAGGCGCACCGCGGAGGTGTCCGGCTCGCCCTCCCCATCCAGGGCGAAGGGGAGCTTCGCGATGGCGGCGAAGTCCCGCCTCTCCAGGGCGGCAGTGAGCGCTCCGATCGGGCAGGTGAAGTAGCGGAACCCTTCTTCCACCTTCTCACCCGTGGGCGTGTACACGGTCTCGCTCAGGATCAGCCATTTGCGGCGGGTGGCGAAGCGAGGGTCGGCGCGCATGAAGTCGGAAAGATCTTGGATCTCCATCGCGCGTTCATACCTCAACCGGGCCCAGGATCTCCACCAGTCCGTCGGGGCAGATCACGCTGTTCGGTCATCGCACACAGGAACGCAGGGTGGGTCGTCTCGACGCCTTCTCCCTGTGACATGGCCCCACGGTGGGGGCGATGAGGGGCTACGACCGTCCGAACCTGAGCAGCAGCCCGAGCCAGCCCTTCGCCAGGTAGAGGAGGTTGATCAGCACATACACCCAGAAGAACACGTCGAGCCGGTCCGCGAGCGCGAACGCCCAGATGTGGCTCGGGTAGTGGTTCAGGAAGCGCAGGAACGTCATCACGAGCCCCGCCGCCCGGGCGGCGGGCGACCGGGGCCGCTCCTCCGTGGCGGTCTCGTAATAGGCGGAGACCGAGGTCTCCTTGCCGCTGATCTCCGGGCGGCGGACGAAGTTCGTGAGCGAGATCGCCGAGGCGATCACCGCGACCCCGACGACGCCGGCGAGCAGGAAGCGCGGGTCTCCGCCGGGCCAGCGGCCGCCGTCCAGCCCGAGGCCGCCGGCGCTGAAGAGGCGCATCGAGAGGGCGCCCGAGAGGAGCACCGCCTTGAGCTCGTCCGTGAAGAAGTCGAAGAGGTGGCCCTCCTTCGACGCGAGCTGCTTGTGGCGCGCCAGCATCCCGTCGGCGCAGTCGAGCAGGTAGCTCAGCTCGAGCACGGCGACGGCGACGAGGCCCCCCGCCGCCGTGGGCAGCGCGACGAGCAGCGCCGCCGCGACGACGAACACGGCGAGGTTGAGCAGCGTCACCTGGTTCGGCGTGATCGCGGTCCGCGCGAGGAGCGCGACCACGCCGCCGGCGAGCGGGCGCATCAGGTAGGTGTTGAAGAGCTGATCGTGCTTCTTCCGCGTGGCCAGGTAGATCCGCTTCGCTTCGCCGAGCATGGCCGGCGCATCCTAGCCGAGCGGCTCCCGTCTTGCTCGGGCGGCAGCGGCGCTTTCGCCCCGACGGATGGATCCGCCCGCCGTCCGGTCAGCGTCGCGCCGGGCGCGAGGCGGGCGCGCCCCCGTCCAGCGGCTCGTCGCTCCAGTCGACGGCGATCGAGTCCTCCTTCGCGGCCTCGGGGCGCACCCACTCCTTGGTGATGGAGGCGCCGCTCACGGGCGGCTCGTCGCTCCAGTCGACGGTGATGCCCGTGATGCCCTCGACAGCGGTCGAGACGCTCGCGGGGTGCACCGGGATCGTGGCGGGCCCGCTCTCGTCCGTGGCGCCCCGGGGCGACGGCTGCTCTCGCAGCGTGATCGCGTCCGGAGCGAGCGCGTGCGCGAACCGCGACGCGCGCGGCGGCGGCTCGCTGCGCAGGAGGGCGCGCACGTCCTCCAGCATCTGGCGCGCGTCGGGGTAGCGCTGGTCGCGGTCGAAGGCGAGCGCGCGATCGACGACGAGGCACACGTCGCGCGGCGCGTGGGGCGCGCGCTGCGCGAGCGGCGGCGCCGGCTCCCTGCCCATCTTCAGCAGGAGGTCGAAGTCGGTGCTCGCCTCGTGGACATGGCGGCCGGCGATCAGCCGGAACATGGTGGCGCCGACCGCGAAGAGGTCGGCGCGGGTGTCGATGTCGCGGCCCTTCGCCTGCTCCGGCGGCATGTAGGGCGTCGTGCCGAGCACCAGGCCCATCCGCGTGAGCTCCCCCTGGAGGCTGGAGTCCTGGCGGATCCGCGCGAGCCCGAAATCGAGGACCTTGATGCGCGGGACGCCGCCGTGCGCGGGCGAGTCCGCTGCGCCGTCGCCGACGACGTACAGGTTGGGCGGCTTGATGTCGCGGTGGATGATCCCCTGCGCGTGCGCCGCGGCGAGCGTGTCGAGCACCTGCGCTGTGAAGCGGAGCACCTCGGCCAGCGGGAGGCCGCCGAGGCGGCGCTCGCGCTCGGCGAGCGACTCGCCCTCGAGGAGCTCCATCACCAGGAAAGGCGCCCCGTCCTCGGCGACGTCGATGTCGCGGATCTCGACGGCGCCCGGGTGGCGGAAGCGGTTCGCGGCCTGGGCCTCGCGCTCGAACCGGTCGCAGATCTCCTTCGATTTCGCGGCCTGCGGGTGCAGGATCTTGAGCGCGTCCCGGCGGCCGATCCGGTGGACGCCGACGTAGACGGCGGCCATGCCGCCGGCGCCGAGCAGCCGCTCCAGCGTCCACTTGTTGCGGATCGTGGTCCCCACGCGTTGTGAGGCGGTTTCGCTGCTCATGGGGTCCTTCCGCTCATGGAAGCGGCGCGGCCGCACGCGGTCAAGCGTATGCTCCGCGCGGTCGCGAGGAGAGCGATGGTGAAACCGGGCAAGCAGAGCGGGCGGCAGTACACCGAGGCCGAGGTGCGGGCCATCCTGGAGCGCGCCCTCCGGGACGCGCAGACGCGCGACGTGAGCCATGACGAGCTGGTCGCGGCGGCCGAGGAGATCGGCATCTCCCGGGCCGCGATCGAGGCCGCGTCGCGCGACATCGAGCATGTCCAAGGCGAGGAGGAGGCGCGCGTGGCCATCCTCGCGCGCCGGCGCAAGGAGTTCCGCTCGCACCTGTTCTCGTACCTCCTCGTGAACGCGTTCCTCTTCGCGGTGAACGCGCTCACGGACGGGCCGTGGTGGTTCTTCTGGCCGCTGCTCGGGTGGGGCCTGGGGCTCGCCTTCCACGCGCTCGGCGCGCTCTCCAGCGACGTGTCCCCGCCGCAGATCCGCGGGGAGCTCGAGCGCAGCGCCGCGCAGGCGCGGAAAGAGCAGCACCGGCGGCTGAAGGAGCAGCGCGAGGCCGAGCGCCGCGAGCGCAAGGAGCGCCTCGAGCAGAGCGCGGAGGATTTCGGGCACGCCGTCGAGGAGGGGGTCGCGACGGTGCTCTCGCGGATCGCGAAGGAGATCCGCGGGAGCGCGCCGCCGCCGGCGCCGGTCGAGGGCGCGTCGAAGAGGTCGCGGATCGCGCCGCTCGACGCGGACGAGGCCGAATCGGATGAGCTCGGCGAGGAAGAGGCGGAGCGCGCGGCCCGGCGAGGCCGCGGCCGGCGCTGACGGCGCGGCGCCGCGCGTGTGGCGGTGACTTTTCGGGAGCGGCGCGTGGCCTATCGCTCGACCACCGCGAGCGGCGCGTGGCCACGGCGGGCGGCGCGGGCGAAGGCGCCGGGCGTGATCCCGAAGGCGCGCCGGAAATGGCCGTGCAGCTGGCTCTGATCGCAGAAGCCGAGCACGCTCGCCACCTCGCTCACCGGCCTGCCCGCCGCCAGCCACGCGTACGCGCGCGCCATGCGCATGCGCAGCACGTAGGTGTACGGCGGGATCCCGTGCTCGGCGCGAAACGCACGGCACAGCTGGTAGCGATCGAGCCCGGCCGCCGCCGCCAGCTCGTCGAGCGAGAGGGCCTCGCCGAGGCGCGCGTGGATGAGCTCGACGGCGCGCCCGAGGCGGCCGCGCGCCACGCCGGCGTGTGGCCGCGCATTGGCGCCGTCGAGCTGGCGCACCAGCGCGTCGAGCGCCTCGGCCACGACGACCTGCCGCGTGAGCGGATCGGGCCGCCCGCGGTACGCACGGTGGAGGGCGAGCAACGGTCGGCGATCGGGATGGCGCCGCTCGAGCAGCGGCACCCGCAGCGAGAGGCTCGGCCGCAGGCCGCGGCGCTCGGCCTGCTCGCGCACCAGCGCCACGTCGAACGTCACGATCTGGAAGCGCGCCGGCCCGTCGCGCCGCAGATCTTTGTGCACGCTGCCCGGCGCGTCGAAGTGCAGGTCGCCCGGCGCGCTGGCCACGCCGCCGCGGCGCGACCAGAACTCCGCGCGCCCGCGATGGATCAGCGCCACCGCGTACGTCTCCTTCACCGCGCACCACAGCCGCTCGTCGGCGTCGACGAGCAGCGAGCGCACCCCGGGCACGTCGGCGTAGGCGCGCAGCTCGGTGCGCACGGGCGCGGCGTCTCTAGGCATCCACCGAGCGTAAACCGACGCCAGCGGTCGCGCTCTCCGAAGTTTGCGCGCGAACGCTCGACAACGACGCTGGCGGTCGCGCGCGCGCCAACGTTGGCGCAATGGCGCAATGGCGCAAGGAAGCCCAAGACGACGCCGCGGTCGGACCGCATGCTCGCGCTCGATAGCGAGGAGCCCACGCAATGCAGGAATCGTCCGCCGCCCCGTGCTCGCCGCGCGTCGCCGCCAGCGCCGCGTTCTTGTGCTTCGCCCCCGTCATGGTCAGCTTCGCCGTCGCCCCAGGCGCGCGGTGGCCCGAGTACCCGGGGCTCGCCTTCCACCTCGCGGTCTTCGCGCTGGTCCCGAGCCTGCGCGCGCCGGAGTGGGCGCGGATGGCCGGCTACGGCTGGCTGTTCCTCGACGTGACCACCGGCGTGATGGCGCTCAACGACGTGCCCCACGCCGTCGCCGATCCGGTGCGGCTCGGCGCTCACATCTTCGCCGGCATCTGGATCGTGACGGCGTCGCGCGCCGCCTCGCTGCCGGTGAAGCTCGTCGGCGTCCCCGCCGGCGCCTGGCTCTTCGCCTACAGCTTCGTCTCGCCCTTCTTGCCCCCGACGGTGCTGGCGCCGGCGTCGATCTTGATGATGGTCTGGTTCGCGCTCATCGCCTGGCAGAACGGCAGCCAGCGGCGCGTGTGACGCAGCCGCGCGTCAGAGCTCGGGGAGATTCGGCACGGTAGGGTAGGGGGGCCAACCGCCTTTGCGGTGGGTGGGGGGTTAAACGCCTTTGCGAAGGCAAGTGCCCACTCGCCCCAACGTTCGATGGCCATGATCGCAACTCCCACTCTGACCAGGTCTGACCGGACTCCGCGTCGAAGACGGCGCGCTGAAACGGCGTCCAGCAGCGCGTTGATGGTCTTGTTGAGCGACCTGCGGTCGAAATCGAGCGGGCCCCGGCTCCCCTCGAGCTTGATATCGATGTCCGAGCGCTTCACGTCGAGGTGAATGGCCGCCTTCGCGTCGCCGTCCAGGCGCACGAGGGGGTAGACATCGGGGCTCTCCTCTCGGGGTTGGAGACAGGCCTCTGTGAGCCTCGCTCCGGCAGCATGTGCGGTCTCGGGGGCATCTCACCCCGCCCTCCGCGCGCTTCACCCCTTCATCCGGAAGGCCAGAAGAGAACCCGACAGGCATCTGTCGATTTCTTTCGTCGAGCGCTCGCCCAGGTCGCCGCGGGCCTTCGCCCGGCGCCGCTCCCGCACGCCAGCCGCCGCCCCTCTCGCTTTCGCCTCTCCCCCCGGCGGGCTACCCTCGACGGGATGTTTCACCCCGTCGTCGATCGGTGGTTTCGTGACCGCTTCGGCGCCCCCGCCCCCGCCCAGGAGCGCGCCTGGCCGGTCATCGCGGCCGGTCGCGACGCCCTGATCAGCGCGCCGACCGGCGCCGGCAAGACGCTCGCGGCCTTCCTCTTCTGCCTCGACCGGCTCGTCCGCGACGCGGCGCGAGGCGCCCTCGAGGACCGCACGGACGTCCTTTACATCTCGCCGCTGAAGGCGCTCTCCCACGACGTCCACCGCAACCTCGAGCAGCCGATCGCCGAGATCTCGGCGGCCATGGAGGCGGCGGGCCTGCCCGCGCCGGGCATCCGGGCCCTCGTGCGGACCGGCGACAGCCCCGCGCAGGAGCGGCGCGCCATGGCGGCCCGGCCGCCGCACGTGCTCGTCACGACGCCGGAGTCGGCGTTCATCCTGCTGACCAGCGCGTCGGGGCGGCGCGCGCTCTCCGGGGTGCGCACGGTGATCCTCGACGAGGTCCACGCGATCGCCGGCGACAAACGCGGCGCCCACCTCGCGCTCTCGCTCGAGCGGCTCGAGGACCTCGTGGTCGGCCAGGGCGGCGCCCGGCCGCAGCGCGTGGGGCTCAGCGCCACGGTCCGCCCCATCGAGATCGCCGCCCGGCTCGTCGCCGGCGCGCGCGAGCTGCCCCAGATCGTCGACGTCGGGCAGCGGCGGGACCTCGATCTCGCCATCGAGGTGCCCCGCGACGAGCTCGGCGCGGTCTGTACGCACGAGCAGTGGACCGAGATCTACGACCGCATCGCGGCGCTCGCGGAGGGAGCGCGATCGACGCTGGTGTTCGTCAACACGCGCCGCCTCGTCGAGCGGGTCGCGCACGCGCTCGGCGCGCGGCTCGGCGAGGACGTCGTGGCGGCCCACCACGGCAGCCTCTCGCGGGCCCGGCGCCTCTCGGCCGAGCGGCGCCTCAAGGCCGGGGAGCTCCGGGTCGTCGTCGCGACCGCGTCGCTCGAGCTCGGCATCGACGTCGGCGCGGTCGATCTCGCCTGCCTCGTCGGCTCGCCGCGGTCGATCAACGTCGCCCTCCAGCGCATCGGCCGCTCGGGCCACGCCCTCGCCGCGACGCCGCGCGGGCGGCTCTTCCCGCTGACGCGCGACCAGCTCGTCGAGTGCGCGGCGATCGTGCGCGCGGCGCGCCGCGGCGAGCTCGATCGGATGACGTCGCGCGAGGGGCCGCTCGACGTGCTCGCGCAGCAGATCATCGCCGCGTGCGCGTGCGAGGATCGGGACGAGGAGGCGCTCTACGCGCTCGTCCGCCGGGCCGCGCCTTACGAAGGCCTCTCGCGCCGCGACTTCGACGCGGTGGTGGCCATGGTCTCGGGCGGCGCCGCCGCCGCGGACGACGGCGCGTCCGCGGCCCGTGGCGCGCGGCAGCGGGCCGGGTCGCTCGTCTACCGCGACGCGATCGGCGGCCGGCTGCGCGGGCGGCGCGGCGCGCGGCTCGCCGCGCTCACCTCGGGCGGGGCGATCCCCGACATCGCGGCCGTCGACGTGGTGCTCCAGCCCGACGGCACCAAGGTCGGCACGCTCGACGAGGATTTCGCGATCGAGTCGTCCGGGGGCGACGTCTTCCTGCTGGGCAACACCTCCTGGCGGGTGCTCCGGCTGGAGGGCGGCCAGATGTGGGTCGAGGACGCCCACGGCGCCGCGCCGACGGTGCCGTTCTGGCTCGGAGAGGCGCCGGCGCGCACCCCGGAGCTCTCGGCCGAGGTCGCCGCGCTCCGCGCCGAGGTCGCGGCGCGTCTCGACGAGGAGCGGGCCGATGGGGCGCGGCCGGCGGCCGAGCGGGGCCAGGGCGGCGAGGAGGCGCGGGCGGCGTGGTCCCGGGCGGCGCGCTGGCTCATGGAGGCGTGCGCGCTCGACGCGCGCGGGGCGCTGCTCGTGCGCGACTACATCGAGGCGGGGCGCGCGGCGCTCGGCGCGGTCCCGGGCGGCGCGACCGTCGTGGTCGAGCGCTTCTTCGACGAGGCCGGGGGGCAGCAGATCGTCGTCCATACGCCGCTCGGCGGCCGCGTGAACCGCGCGCTCGGGCTCGCGCTGCGCAAGCGCTTCTGCCGCTCGTTCGATTTCGAGCTCCAGGCGGCGGCGACCGACGACGGCGTGCTGCTCTCGCTGTCGGCGGAGCACGGGATCCCGATCGAGGAGGTGCTCGATCTGGTCCGCCCCGAGGGCCTCGAGGAGGTGCTCGTCCAGGCCGCTCTCCAGGGCCCGATGTTCCGCACGCGCTTCCGCTGGGCCGCGTCCCGCGCGCTCGCGCTGCTCCGGTTCCGCGGGGGCCGGCGGGTGCCTCCGGCGCTCCAGCGCATGCGCGCCGACGACCTCCTGCTCTCGATCTTCCCCGAGCAGCAGGGCTGCCAGGACAACCACGGGCTCTTCGCGCACGTCGATCCGCCGGATCACCCGCTCGTCCGCGAGGCCCTGCGCGACTGCCTGACCGAGCTGATGGATGTCGAGGGGCTGCGCGCGCTGCTCGTCGGCCTGCGCAGCGGGTCGATCCGCGTCGTCGCGCTCGACACGCCGGAGCCGAGCGTCTTCTCGCACGAGATCCTGAACGCGAACCCCTATGCGTTCCTCGACGACGCCCCGCTGGAGGAGCGCCGCGCGAGGGCGGTCCGGGTGCGGCGCGGGCTCCCGGCGGAGGTCGCCGAGCGGCTGGGCGGGCTCGACCCGCAGGTCGTCGCCGAGGTGGTCGCCGAGGCGCGGCCGGACGTGCGCGACGCGGACGAGCTGCACGAGCTCCTGCTCGACCGGGTCGCGCTCCCCGCGGAGGAGGGGATCCGGAGCGGCCTCGCGAGGCACTTCGAGGCGCTCTGCGCCGCGGGGCGCGCGGCCGAGGTGGGCGCCGCTCCGGGCGCGGGCGTGCCGCGCGCGCCGCGCTGGGTGGCGACCGAGCGGCGGCCGCTGGTCGAGGTGATCTGGCCGGAGGCGGTGTTTGCGCCCGACGTCGCGGTGCCGCCCGCCGTGCGCGGGGCCGCCGGGACGGTCGATCGCGGCGCCGCTATCACGGCGCTCGTCCGCGGCTTCCTGAGCGCCGCGGGGCCGATCTCGACCGAGGATCTCGCGTCGCGGCTCGACGTGCCCGCGTACGAGGCGCTGTCCGCGCTCGCGCGGATCGAGCTCGCCGGCGGCGCGCTGCGCGGGCGCTTCCTGCCGAGCGCGCCCTCGCGGCCGGCGCAGGCCGCCGCGGGCGGCGGCGATCCGGCGCAGGCCGCCGCGGGCGGCGGCGATCCGGCGCAGGCCGCCGCGGGCGGCGGCGATCCGTCGATCGAGTGGTGCGACCGCCATCTCCTCGCCCGCATCCACCGCCGCACCGTCACCGGCCTGCGCAAGGCGATCGAGCCCGCGACCGCGGCGGAGCTCCTCCGGTTCCTCCTTGCGTGGCAGGGCGTGCGGCCGGGCACGCAGGCGCGCGGGCCGGGGGGCCTCGGGCGGGTCATCGAGCAGCTACAGGGCTTCGAGCTCGCCGCCGGCGCGTGGGAGCAGGCGGTGCTGCCCGCGCGCGTGGCCGGCTACGACGAGGGGCTGCTCGACGCGCTCTGCCTGTCCGGCGAGGTGGCGTGGGGCCGCGTGGTCCCGCGCGACGCGGCGGCGCCCACGCGCGCGGCGCCGATCACGCTGGCGCTGCGCCGCGATCTCCCGTGGCTCCTCGCGCCGCGGGAGGCCGAGGGCGCGCCGCCGCCGGCGTCGCTCTCCGAGGCGGCGCAGGGCGTGCTGTCGTTCCTGACGCGCGCGGGCGCGTCGTTCTTCGACGACCTCGCCGTCGGCGTGGGCAGCGCGGGCGGTGCGGGCCGCTCCCGGGACGAGGTCGAGGAGGCGCTCTGGGAGCTCGTCGCCGCGGGGCTCGTGACCGGCGACGGCTTCGCGGCGCTGCGCTCGCTGCTCGGCGGCGGCGCGGCCGTCGCGCTGGGCGCGGGCCGCCTGCGCGGCGGGGCGCGCCGGGGCGGCCCCGTCGCGTCGGGCAGGTGGTCGCTCCTGCGATCGCGGCCGGACGCGTTCGCGCCCGCTGCCGGCGAGGGCGCCGAGGGCCCCGACGTCGTCGAGGCGCTCGCGCACCAGTACCTCCGCCGCTACGGCGTGGTCTGTCGCGAGCTGCTCGCGCGCGAGCCGCGGCCGCCCGCGTGGCGCGACCTCCTCCGGGTCTACCGGCGGCTCGAGATGGCGGGTCAGCTCCGGGGAGGGCACCTCGTCGCCGGCTTCGTTGGCGAGCATTTCGCGCTGCCCGAGGCGCTCGACGCGCTCCGCGCCGTCCGGCGAGAGCCCCTGTCCGGCGAGATCGTGCAGCTCTCGGCGTGCGACCCGCTGAACCTGGTCGGCATCGTCACGCCGGGGCCGCGGGTGCCGGCTGCGCTCGGGAACGTGGTCATCTACCGCGACGGCGTGCCGCTCCTGCCCGTGGCCGCGGCCGCGCCTGGCGGGCCGGGACAGGCGATGTCCGCTGCCGCGGGAGCAGCGATGTGAGGGCGGCGGCCCCAGCCTTCTCGCCTCGCCAGCGGAGAGAATTCAACGCAAAGGCGCCAGGACGCCAAAATGCACGACAATTGTTCTTTCGTTTGCGCCTTTGCGCCTTTACGCCTTTGCGTTGAATTCTCTCTCCCGATCTCTGGCCGGACTCCTGGCGGGCGGAACTAGGTCATCATGCGGTTCGATGAGATCGAGAATCATCTGCACCCGCGCTGGCAGCGCTCGATTTTGAGCTCGCTCCTCCGCGCAGCAGGCCGCCGGCGCAGCACGCGCCCTTGACGCTCGACCGCATGGCGTGAGCTGCCGTACGCTCACGCCAATGGCCAGCGAAAAGAAGAAGAAGTCACGAACCGAGGCCGCCTCGGACGCGGACACGCAGGGCGAGAAGCCCTCCGCTGAGCCGCAGCGCGGCGGCAAGAAGAAGAAGTCGACGCTCACGGCCGCCCAGCGGCAGGAGCTGCTCGATCTCGATCCTGCCTATGAGGCGCCGATCGACCACCCCGTCTCCACTACGTTGCAGGAGGCGCGGGAGCTCGAGGTCGCCTTGAGCAAGCTCGGCAAGGAGATCTACAAGAAGAGCAGGCTCTCGAAGGAGGTCGGCACCTCGATCTCTGCCCGGCGCGACCTGCTCGCCGCCGCCGAGTCCGCCTGGACCGAGGTCCGCACGCTCCCGCTCTCCTCGGACCTGCGCGCGCAGCGCAAGGACGCGGAAGCCCTCAAGCGCGACGCCCTCGCGGCGCTCCGCTACTTCCTCGCGGCGGACGAGGAGGTGGAGCGGCGCATCGACGGGATCCTCCTTGGCACCGGCGTCGCCGACCTGGTGAGCGATCTGAGCCAGCTCGCCGAGCTCCTCGAGCAGCACCGCGACGCGCTGGCCAGGGCCGATCTTCCGAAGCGCGCCCCGGAGCGCGCCCGTGAGCTCGCCGCGGCGCTCGGCAGCGGCGCGGCGGAGCGCGCCGTCGATCCCGGGGGCGACGCCGCGATGGCACTCCGGAATCGCGCCTTCTGGTGGCTGCGCGAGGCCATGGACGAGATCCGCGCCGCAGGCCGCTATGTCTACCGCGACGAGCGCAAGGTGCTCGCGAGCTTCCGCACATCGAGCGCGCGCGCCCGCGCGCGTCGGCGCGCAGTGAAGCAGGATGAGCCCGAAACGACCGGATCGAGCCCGACACCGGCGGCGCCTGAGCCTGAGCCTGAATCGACCTGACGGCAGCGATCCGACACGTCGAGAGCCCGATCCCAGCCACTTTCGCGAAGCGGACACCGCTGCGGCGTGCTCGAGCGCACGTTGCGCTCCAACCCTGATGCCGTCAATATCCTGCGGCGAACACGCGCTCGGGGGGGCGTTCCTGGTCATCTGAGGCCGCCGCCATGTGGACTGTCCTTCCCGAGCTTCGCCAGCCCGAAAACTCCCGTCACCGCGCCTCCGGCCCGCCAAGGGTGCTCTGGACATCGGCGGTCGCGTTCGCGGCCGCTCTGCAGTGCCTCGCATGCAATCAGGGAGCGTCCCAGCCCGGCGGCGCGAAGGCGGAGAAGCCTGCCGCCAGCGTCAAGGAGGTGACGCTCGCCCCCGTGACGGAGCTCGTCATGGAACAGGCCATCGACATCTCGGGGACCCTCGACGCCGACGAGCAGGTGACGCTGGGGGCCAAGGTGGCCGGGCGCCTCGCCTCGATCTCGGTCGACCTGGCGAGCCCGGTCCAGCGGGATCAGGTCATCGCTCAGCTGGAGGCGCGGGACTACGAGCTGCGCATCGAGCAGGCCACGGCCGCGCTGGCGCAGAGCCGCGCCCAGCTCGGCTTGCCCCCGGACGGGCCTGACAGCGAGCTCGATATCGAGGGCACGGCGGTCGTGAGGCAGGCCCTCGCGACGTTCAAGGAAGCGCAGGCCAACCAGGTCCGGGCGCGGGGGCTCGCCAGGGAAGGGCTGATGTCGGGCATGGACCTCGACGCGGCCGAGGCGGCGGCGGTCCGCGCGGAGACCGCCGTGCAGTCGGCGCGGGAGGAGGTGCGCATCCGCGAGGCCGCCGTCCGCCAGCGGCGCTCCGAGCTGCGCATGGCGCGGCAGCAGCTCGCCGACACCCTCGTGCGGTCGCCGCTCGATGGCGTCGTCCAGGTGCGGAGAGCGAACGTCGGTCAGTACCTCGCCGCGGGGGCGCCGATCGTGGACGTCGTCCGGATCGACCCGCTGCGGCTGCGCGTGGCCATCCCCGAGCTCGAGGCGGCCAGCGTGCGCGCGGGCCAGCCCGTGCGCGTGACCCTCCAGGGAGACAGCGCCGCCTATCCGGGGACGGTCGCGCGCCTCGCGCCCGCGCTCGACCCGCAGAGCCGCACCCTGCTCGTGGAGAGCGACATCAAGAACCCCGGCCACCTGCGGCCGGGGAGCCTCGTCAGCGCGCAGATCGTCGTGAGCTCGAGGCCGGTGCCGACCGTGCCGGCGACCGCCGTCGTCCGGTTCGCCGGCATCGCGAAGGTCATCACGGTCGAGGACGGCAAGGCGAAGGAGAAGCAGGTCACCACCGGAAAGACGTCGGGGGATCGGATCGAGATCGTGTCCGGCGTCGCGGTGGGGGAGTCCGTCGTCGCAAAGCCCGGATCGCTCCAGCAAGGGCAGCCGGTGCGCGTGGTGGAAGGGGGCTAGGGTGCAAGCGCTCGCCAGGATCTGCATCCAGCGGCCCGTCTTCGCCGCCATGCTGACGCTCGCCCTCGTGGTGGTCGGCGCCGTGGCCTACTTCAAGCTGGGCGTGGATCGCTTCCCCGCCGTCGACCTGCCGACGGTCTCGGTCCGCACCACGCTCCCCGGCGGCGCGCCCGAGGACGTCGAGTCGGAGATCTCCGAGGAGATCGAGGCGGCGGTCAACACCGTCGAGGGGATCGCCGAGCTCCGCTCGATCTCGACGAGCGGCACCTCCGTCGTCGTCGCCACCTTCAACCTCGACCGGGACATCGACTCGGCGGCGCAGGACGTCCGCGATCGCGTGCAGGCGGCGCTGCGCCGGCTCCCCGTGGGCACCGATCCGCCCGTCATCGCGAAGCAGGACAACGACTCGACCCCGGTCATGTCGATCGCCCTCTCGGCCGATCGCTCGATCCGGGAGCTCACCGAGGTGGCCGACAAGCTCGTGCGGGTGCAGCTCGAGCGCTCGTCGGGCGTCGGCGAGGTGCGCGTCGTGGGGGGGCAGCAGCGCGCCATCAAGATCTGGCTGAACGCCGATCGCCTCGCCGCGTACGGCCTGCCGATCACCGCCGTCCGCGACGCGATCGTGCAGCAGAACGCGAACATCCCCGCGGGGAACGTCACGGGGAAGGAGGAGGAGCGGACGCTGCGCACGATGGGCCGCATCGAGGACGCGGGCGCGTTCAACGATCTGGTCGTCGCCACCGTCGACGGGCGGCCCGTCCGGGTGCGCGACATCGGCCGCGCCGAGGACGGCACCTACGAGCAGCGCTCGCTGGCCCGCCTCGACGGCAAGCCCACCGTCGTCCTCGACGTCGTGCGGCAGTCGGGCGCCAACACCGTCGCGGTGATCGAGGCCGTGAAGGCCAACCTGGCGAAGCTCTCCGAGCAGATGCCCGAGGACGTGCGGCTCGAGGTGATCCGCGATCAGTCGGGCTACATCTACACGGCGCTGCACGAGATCAACGTGCACCTCGTCCTCGGCAGCATCCTGGCGTGCGCGGTCGTCCTGCTCTTCATGCGGTCGTGGCGGTCCACGATCATCGCGGGCGTCGCCATCCCGACGTCGGTCGTCGCGACGTTCGGCATGATGTGGCTGCTCGACTTCACGCTGAACAGCGTGACGATGCTGGCGCTCGTGCTGATGGTGGGCATCGTCATCGACGACGCCATCGTCGTCCTCGAGAACATCTTCCGCTTCGTCGAGGAGAAGAAGATGGACTCCTTCGAGGCGGCCAGGGCCGCGACGCAGGAGATCGGGCTCGCCGTGCTCGCGACGACGCTGTCGCTCGTCGTCATCTTCGTCCCCGTCTCGTTCATGTCGTCGATCTCGGGGCGGTTCCTGTTCCAGTTCGGGATCACGGCCACGGTCGCGATCCTCGTGAGCTTGCTCGTCAGCTTCACGCTGACCCCGATGATGAGCGCGCGCCTGCTCCGCGAGGAGGGCGCCCGCGCGCACGGGCCAGGGGCGGCGGGAGCGCACGGCGGCGGGGGCGGGGCGGCGACGCGGGAGGGCTTCTACGGGAGGCTCGAGGCCAGGTACACGCGCGCCCTCGCGTTCGCGATGCGGCACCGGGCGCTCGTGGCCGTCTCGGGCGCGCTGGTGATGGCGTCGGCCGTGCCGCTCTACGGGCTCGTGAAGCAGGAGTACATCCCCTCGGGCGCGGACGACGCCCAGTTCGAGATCCGCGTCACGGCCCCGCTCAGCGCGAGCATCGGCGCGATGGACGACGTGATGCGCCAGATCAGCGACGACGTCCGCGGGGTGCGCGGGGTGCGGAGCGTGCTCGCCACCGCGGGCGGCGGCTTCGTGGGCGGCGTCAGCGCGGGCGAGGCCTTCGTGCGGATCGCCCCGCACGACGAGCGCACGTTCTCCCTGACACGGCTGCTCCGGGAGACGCTCTCCGGCCATCCATGGCGCGCCTTCAAGGACAACACCTCGCAGAAGGACGTGATGCAGGAGGTGCGGCGCAAGCTGCGCAAGTACGCCGATCTCCGGATCTCGGTGCGCAACGTGCCGTCGTTCAACATCGGCGGCGGGAACTTCGAGATCGACTTCGCGATCCAGGGCCCCGACATCGAGCAGCTCGAGCGGTACGCGAACGAGCTCCGCGAGCGCTCCGCGCAGCTCGGCGGCATCGTGGACGCCGACGTGACGCTGAAGATCGACCGGCCCGAGCTCCGGGTGCTCATCGAGCGCGATCGCGCGGCGCAGCTCGGGGTCCGCACGCAGGACATCGCGACCGCGCTGCGCCTGATGGTGGGCGGAGATCAGGCGGTCTCGCGCTTCCGGGACGAGGCCGAGAACGAGAACTACGACGTGCAGCTGCGCCTCATCGAGGAGGATCGCGATCGGGTGGCGGCCGTCCGCCGCCTGTACGTGCCCCGGACGGCGCGCGCGCCGGCCGCACCGCAGCCGGGCGGCACTGGCGGCGCGGCGGCGCCCTCGGCCGCGACGCCGCTGCTCCGGGGCGACCTTGTGCGCCTCGACAACCTGGTGCGCATCGAGGAGGCGAGGAGCCCGTCGCGCATCGACCGGCTCGATCGCCAGCGGGTCTCGAGCCTGCGCGCCGGCGTCGCCCCCGGCTACGCGCTCGCCGACCGGCTGGAGGCGCTGCGCGGAGCCGCCCGGGAGATGGACATGCCCGCCGCGTACACGACAAGCGTGCGCGGCCGCGGCGCGGAGCTCGAGCGCACGTTCGGCGAGTTCATCTGGGCGTTCCTCCTGTCGATCGTGCTCATGTACATGATCCTGGCGTCGCAGTTCGAGAGCCTGGTGCACCCGGTGACGATCCTGCTCTCGCTGCCGCTGTCGGTGCCGTTCGCGCTGCTCAGCCTGTGGGCGACCGGGAACACGCTGAACCTGTACTCTGCGCTCGGCTTCCTCGTGCTGTTCGGCGTGGTGAAGAAGAACTCGATCCTCCAGGTCGACCACATGAACAAGCTCCGGAGCGAGGGCGTGCCGCGCGAGGAGGCGATCCTCCAGGCGAACCGCGATCGGCTGCGGCCCATCCTGATGACCACGCTGGCCCTTGTCGCGGGCATGCTCCCGCTCTGGCTGGGCACGGGGCCCGGGGCCGAGGAGCGCCAGACGATCGCCGTGGTGGTCATCGGAGGCCAGTCCCTGAGCCTGCTGCTCACCCTGATCGTCACGCCGGTCTCGTACTCGCTGCTCGACGATCTCGCGCGCAGCGAGCGCTGGGGGCGGGTCCGGTCCCGCGTGGCCTCCCTCCGCGAGCGCGCGTCGGCGCGGTTCGGCCGGCTCTTCGCGCGCAGGACGACGTAGGCGCGGCGGCCCCCTCTGCCGGGGGCCTCAGCCCTTCGCCATCCCGAGCGCGGCCACGGCCACCGCGCCCCAGCCCGCGAGCAGGAGCAGCCCGCCGAGCGGCGTGACCATACCGAGGACGCGGACGCCGGTCAGGGTCATCACGTAGAGGCTGCCGGAGAAGAGGAGCACGCCGCCCGCGAAGCAGAAGCCGGCGACGGTCGCCGCCGTCCCGCCGGTGCGCGCGGCGAGGTGGGCGGCGAGCGCCAGCGCGAGCGCGTGGGCGAGGTGGTACTGGGCGCCCGTTTGCCACCAGGAGAGGCGCAGCGCGCCGTCCGGCGCCGCGTCGAACGTCGCCTTGAGCCCGTGGGCGCCGAAGGCGCCGAGGGCCACCGCGAGGAACCCGTAAGCGCCCGAGAGCAAGAAGAAGAGACGTTCCATCGGGCGCGGAGCTTAGCCCATGGCCGGAGCTCGTCACGGGGGCGCTCGGCGTCCGCGCAACTGCGGCGGGCTCGCGTCGATGTTCGAGGTCGGGAGGACGGTCTGTCGACATGGGCAAGCGAGGCCGCAGGCGCCGAAAGGAGAACACGAGGCAGGACGACGAGCAGGACGACGTCGATCTGATCCTCCGCCACGTGTCGCGGCAATTCCCGCACGACGTCGCGCGCGCTCTGCTCGGCGCGGCCGGGCCCATCGAGCCGCTGGGCTGGGTCGACACGCAGGTCACCGGCCGCCAGCGGCGGCTCGATCGGGCGCTGGCCGTGAAGGTGGGCGGCGAGCGGCGGCTGCTCCACGCAGAGTGGACGCTGGCAATGAGCGAGGAGATTCCGTTCCGTGTGTTCGAGTACCATTGCCTGACGGCGCTGGCGGTGGCGGACGAGGCGCGCGCGAGCGAGGGAGCGCCGCCACCAACGCCGATCGACAGTGTGGTGGTGGTCCTTTCTGGGCGGGAAGAGCCGTGGCCGAGCCACGGTTCGTATCGGACATCGCCGCGGGACGAGCCGTTCTCCGGTGTGCAGTTCCGTATCGAGGCTGTCTATCAGCGGACCGTGGCCGAGCTCGCTGCGCGTGGCAGCCCGTTTTGGCTGATCTTTACGCCCCTGGCAGCGGATGCGGATGGCAGCAAGCTGAACCAGGTGATCGAGGCACTCCGAGCCTGCTCCGGCGAGCGGCAGTTTGCCGAGCTCGGAGCAGCGATGGTGGCCCTGGCCGAAGCGGACACGCGTGAGCGGGGTCTCGCCGACGTGATAAAGTCGTTGCTGCCGCGGGAGGTCGTGATGCAGAACTCGATTTACAGGGACGGCAAGGCGGCCGGGCTCAAGGAAGGGCTAGAGAAGGGGGTAGAGAAGGGCCTCGCGCCGCTCGCGCACCAGATCGAGCGGCGGCTGGGGCGATCTCTCACGGCAGTGGAGCGAAGCGGGCTCTCCGAGCGGCTGCGCGCGGAAGGGCCAGAGAGGGTGGGCGACGTGGTGCTCGACCTCTCCGCGGGCGAGCTGTCGACGTGGCTCGCTCCGGCAGCCGAGCCTTGAGGGGCGGTCTGCTCATCGCTGGCGCTCCGTGAACGAGGCCCCATTGCGGCGCGCCCGACCGAGCGCACGCCACGCGTCAGCCGCCCTCCGCCCTCCGCCGCGGGAAGATCGTCCCCCGGATCTCCGCCATCGACGCGCCGAACGTCGTCGCGAGCCGGCCGAGGACGAGGCGGTTCAGCCGGCCGTCCGGCGGCGCCCTGACCGCGATCACGAATGCGACGTCGACGGGGGTGCCGGCGTGCCTCGCCGCCCGCTCCGCGAGCGCCGCCGCGGCGACGTCGGACAGCTCCTCCCGCCGTGCCACGCGGATCTTCACGTAGAGCGCCGCCCGCATCAGCGCGTGATAGCCGTGCATCCACGCCATCCAGCGCTCCTCCGGGCCCCCGGCGAGGGCCCGTGAGAGCGCGTCGCGGCGCCGCTCGATCTCGTCGAAGGGCAGGTTGTCAAGCTCGTTCAGCGCGCCGGGGAACTCCCCCGCGAGCGCGCGGAACACCTCCTTGCCCGGGATCGGCTCCCCGGCCGCCCGCGCGCGCCGGAGCTCCGCGAGCGTGAGGTACTTGCGGGCGAGCTGCGACAGGACCTCCGGTGAGAGGCGCGTGTCGCCGTCGGGGACCGCCGCGCCGGTCACAGCCAGCCGTGAGGGAACGCGAGGACGTCGCCGATCGACGCGGCGCCGAGGCACAGCGCGACGAGACGATCGACCCCGAGCGCGTTGCCCGCCGCGGGCGGCATCCCCTCCTCCAGCGCGTCGACGAAGCGCTCGTCGATCGGATAGACCGGCTTGCCCTGGGCGGCCCGCGCCGCCTGATCGGCGAGCAGCCGCGCGCGCTGCTCGACCGGGTCGGTCAGCTCGCCGAAGCCGTTGCAGAGCTCGACGCCCGCGACATACAGCTCGAACCGCTCGCAGACCCGCGGATCGCTCGGCTTGAGCCGCGCGAGCGACGCGAACGGCGCGGGGAAGTCGACAAGGAACACCGGGTGGGGCAGCGCGGCGATCGCCGGCTCCACCGCGTCCACGAGCAGGCGGAAGAAGCGCTCCTCGTCGCTCGACGCGAGCGCGATCGCGTCGTCCGCGGGCACGCCCGCCCAGCGCGCGAACGCCTCGCCGATCGAGATCCGCGGGAACGGCCGCTCCAAACGTACCTGCTTGCCGGACGTCGAGATCGTGCCCTCCGCGCCGAGCGCGCCCGCGACGCGCTGCACGATCGCCTCGGTGTCGGCCATCACCTCGTCCACGCCGGCGAAGGCGCGGTACCATTCGAGCATCGTGAACTCCGGGTTGTGCCTGTCCCCGAGCTCCCCGCGCCGGAAGCAGCGCGCGAGCTGGAAGCAGCGCGGGACGCCTCCCGAGAGCAGCCGCTTCATCTGGTACTCCGGGCTCGTGATCAGGAACGTCGGGCGCGCCGCCTGCACCGCGAACGCGTCGAGGTGCAGATCGAGCCCGGGGGAGGGGACCATGCTCGGCGTCTCCACCTCGAGGAAGCCGCGCTCGGCGAACAGCGCGCGCACCGCGGCGAGCGCCGCCGCGCGCTGGGCGAGCGCCGCGCCGCGCCCGCGATGGATCGCGCGCTCCGTCTCGCTCGACGGCGGCGCGGCGGCGCCCGCGCGCGCCCGCGGCGGCCTCCGGGGCGCGATCCGCTCGACGAGCCGCGCGGACGCGAGCGCGCAGTCGGTCGGCGCCGGCGCCGGCGCGCCCTCGACGATCGCGAGATCGCCGACCTCGAGCGGCGGCGCGGGCGCGCCCTCGAGCGCGACGCGCAGCGCGCCGAACGCGTCGCCGAGGACGACCGCGCCCTCCGCGACCTCGAGCACGCGGCCGCCGACGCGAACCCTGCTGGGCAGCGGCGCACCGGAGGGACCGGGGGGGCACGGGGAACAGGCGGAGACGATGTCGCTCGGGGCGAACGTCGCCGGGAATCCAATGGAGGTGTTTGTTTCAGAGAGAGCCACGGGAGCCTGCGTTGAAGGTGCCGGAGACATACCACGCAGGTTGACCAGGGAGGTCACGTAACGAGGCAATCGCGGCCACAACTCCTTGATTTTCCACGAGGACGTCGCGTCGCTTCTCCTTGATGAGCCAACGCAACTCGTTACGTTGGTCGCGCTCGTCGGTCCGGCCCTGCCGCGCCTCACGCGAGCGCTGCTTGCAGAAAGCCAGCAGAAATCCAGCCGGAGAGATGAACCCATGAGACGACTGCCGCTCTTGCTTCCGTTGACCGCACTCGCAGCCTTGGCCTCTGCGGGGCCCGCCGCCGCGTCGGAGTGGCACACGCTGCCGAAGGGCTCGCCAGCAACGGCGCTGTCCTTCCGCGGCGCGGATGGCGCGCGAGGCGCGGCGGAGGCGGCGCTGACGCACGCCGCTTCAGACCTCCGCCTCCAGGGCGTCTCGCTGCGTTACCAGAGCGAGCTCGTCGATGGCGATCACCGCACTGTCCGGTTTGGGCAGGTCCACGCCGGACTCCCCGTGCTCGGCGCCGCGGTGGCGATCGATCTCACCCGGGAGAACCGCGCGGAGGTCGTGGTGCTCGACGTGGCGCGGGACCTGTCGGTCGCGACGACGCCGACTCACGGGGAAGAGGCCGCGCGGCGCGCGGTCGAGGCGACCTACGGGATGACGCTCGCGGAGCGGCCGAACGCGGCGCTCGCGGTGTTTCCCGAGGCGGAGACCGGCGGCAAGCTCGTCTGGGTCGTCGATGTCCGCTCGGATCGCGGCGGGGAGCGCTACCTCGTCGACGCGCACACAGGCAAGCTCGTCCACAGGCGCTCGCTGGCCGTGCACGCGCGAGGGCGCGTTTACCCCATCAGCTCGGCGGTCACGCCCGAGGTCCAGGATCTCGAGCTCACCAGCCTCGACGCGGCGGATCCCCAGACCTTGAGCGGCTGGAACGGCAACTTCAAGGTGGTGAATTACGTGGATGGCGACCTCACGGGCCGCGTCCCGCTCACCGTGGAGCAGAGCGTCGGGCCGAACGCGGGGGAGGACTTCCTCTACGATCCGCCGACGAGCGCCGAGGATGCGCACGACCAGTTCGCGCAGGTCGGCATCTATTACCACCTCACCCGGATGCGCGATTACTTCGTGTCGACCCACCAGATCGACATGGGGGCGCCTGGCTGGAAGCTCGTCGCGGTCGCCAACATGCTGGAGGCGGGCCGGCCCATGGACAACGCGTTCTTCTCGGGAGAGGGCGTGGGCGAGCCCTTCCGCGCGCCGAACCTCATCGCCATCGGCCAGGGCTCGTTCTTCGATTTCTCGGACGACTCCGACGTGTTCCTCCACGAGTTCACTCATTACGTCTCCGCCAACGCGGTCGGCTACAATGGGGGGCAGTTCGCGATCAACGAATACGGGCTCTCCCCCTGGGCCGGCAGCATCGATGAGGGCATCGCGGACTATTTCGCCTGCACCGTGAACGGCGACTCCACGCTCGGCGAGGCGACGCTGGCGCCCTTCGGCATGGCGCGCGACCTCGCGAAGGACACCAAGACGTGCCCCGGCGATCTGGTGGGCGAGGTGCACGAGGACGGCGAGCTGATCGGCAGCCTCGCGTGGTCCTTGCGCGAGAAATTCGGGGCCAAGGTGGGCGACAAGCTCGTCTGGGGCACGGTGACGCTGCTGACCCCCAACGCCTCGTTCGGCGATTTCGCCAAGGCGCTGAAGCGGGCGACCGGCAAGCTGGTGACCGCCGGTGAGCTCACGGAGGCGGACGCCGGCGCCGTCGACGCGCTGCTCGAGAGCCGGGGCCTCGACGACTGCGAGGAGGTGCTCGATCTGACCGGGGGCAAGTCGCAGACGACGAACATGTTCGGGATCGACTCGCTGGTCTTCGGCTCGGGGGCGTCGTGCGCGGATTACCGCTCGCAGCTCAGCCTGCAGAGCCTCTTCCACTTCAAGAGCAAGCCGGATCCGGCCGCGAAGGGCGTCCGCTTCACCGTGGAGCTCGATCCCGACCGTGGGAGCGACGTCGAGTGGAGCATCTACGTGAGGGCCCGCCGGCACGTCGGCTTCACGCTGGGCGAGATCCTGCCGGAGGCCACGAACTACGATTACAGCGTCGAGGGGATCACGGAGACGGACGGCGAGCTCGTCATCGACGAGACCTCCGATCCGCCGTTCGATCCCACGCAGACGTACTACCTGGTGATCGGCCACAAGAACTGTCCGTCCTCGTCCGTGACGGTGGAGAGCGAAGATCTCGGGCTGGAGCCGCCGGTCGATCCGACGGAGCCCGTCGAGCCGGAGCCCGCCGGCGCCACGGGCGGCGCGACGCCGGATCCGACCGATCCGATCGAGGATCCCGAACCGGAGACGGTCGTGGGGTGCGCTTGCCGCGCCGCCGAGCCGAGCGCGCCTGTCGCGCCGTGGACGGCGCTCGCGGGGGTCGCGCTCGCCGGAGCTGCCGTGCTCAGGCGGCGTGCGCGGGCGCGCCGCGAGCTGGGCTGAAGTGAGGGCCTGAGGCCGCTGGCGTCACGCGGCGGGCGGCGCATCGACGCGCGCCGCCTGCCCCGACACAAGCGCGAGGCTTGGAGCGCTCGCGCCTGTCGCTTCTGTGGGTGGGATGCGGGGGCTGCCTTCGCTGCGCTAGCGGCCGCCCGCGCCGCCGGTACCGCCCGCGCCGCCGGTGCCGCCACCCGCGCCGCCCCCGCCTCCGCCCGTACCACCACCGGCGCCACCCGTACCATCGGCGCCACCCGTACCGCCCCCGCTTCCGCCCTCGCCCGTACCGCCGCCCCCGGCCGTCCCGTTGCCGCCGGTGCCACCGCCGCCGCCGCCCGTGCCGCTCGTGCTGCTCGCGCCGCTCGTGCTGCTCGCGCCGCTCGTCGTCGGGTTCTGGTTGGGATCGCAGACCTGCGTGATCTCATCCGGTCTGCAGCAACGATGTTGTTGCTGCTGCTGACCGATGCCCATGCACTCGAGGCCATCGGCGCAGTCATCGTTGCCGTTCAGGATTTCGCAGGGCTCGCCCTCTTGCTGCCGGCTGCAGCTCGCGGCGGAGGCGACGATCGCCGCGGCGAGCGCGGCCAGGAGGAGCGCGGGGCGCAACGCGTTGCGCGATGTCTTCGGGGCTTTCACGCGCGCTGGTCTAGCAGAACCAGGCGGGCTTGCCTATTGCCCATCTACTGCGGAGGGGGAGGCCGGTTCTTGGCGTCGATGGCGTCGATGAACAGGCCCATGTACTGCGCGGCGCTCGTGATCGAGAAGACGAGCGATAGATAGATGAGCAGCCGTCCGACGTGCACCACGTCGACCTCTCCGAAGTCGACGCCGAGGTGGATGTGGTACGGGTAGCCGAGGATCAAGCAGACGATCCCGATCATCTGCAGCGCTGTCTTGATCTTCCCGCCGTCGCCCGCCGCGATGACGAGCCCCTCGGTCGAGGCGATGGATCGGAGCGCCGTGATCGTGATCTCGCGCGAGATGAGCAGCACCACCGCCCACGCCGGGATCCGGCCCATCGGCACGAGCCACACGAGCGTGGCGGCGACGATGAGCTTGTCGGCGAGCGGATCGAGGAACTTGCCGAGCACGCTCACGAGGCCCTGCCGTCGCGCCAGGTAGCCGTCGAGCATGTCGGTGATCGCCGCGAGCGAGTAGACGCCCGCGGCCCAGAAGCAGTCCCGCGGCGCGCCCCTCGACAGGAGCAAGAGGACGGCCGGGATCATGAGGATCCGGGCGAACGTGAGCAGGTTAGGGAGGTTCCGCGCGTCTTCCCAGAGCGTGCGCCGCCGCTGCGCCTTGATGCCCCGCAGGGACGTGCCCGCGCTAGCGACCATCGATGAGGACCATCCCCTCTCCGCCGAACGTCACGAAGCCCTGCATCCCTCCAGGCGCCTCGGAGGCGGGCAGCGTCCGCGGCAGGAGCCGGCCCATCCACCCGAGCACCGCGGTCGCGCGCGTCGACGTCGGCCGCGACGGGGTGATCTCCAGCGCGGCGGCGCGCTCGGGCACCGACAGGACCATGTGGCCGCGGCCGCGGAGCTGCACCATCGCGACCGCCTCGCCCTCGCCGGCCGGCAGGCGGCCGTTCTCGTAGCCGATCGGCAGATCGAAGCCGACGAGGACGTCCTCGCGCAGGTAGATGGACTCTTCCCCGAGCGTCACCGGGTGGAGCCGCCGCCCCTCCGGCGCGCCGAGCACGAGCTCGCAGCGCCCGCCGATCTCGATGAAGGGCGTGCTCGGCCCGCCGAGCGGCTCGTCGAAGATGCGCCCGCGCGCCTGCCGCTTCAGCACGTGCGTGGCGGTCCCGGAGTGCACGCTCATGGTGCGCAGCGCGTCGAGCCGGGCGACGAAGCCCTTCGCCGACTGCACGAGCACGATGCCGCTCGGGTGCCGCGTGACCGCGGCCTCGCGCGGGAAGACGAGCAGCCGCTCGCGCGCGAGCGCCGAGAGCGTCTCCAGCGGCGGCGCCGCGGACGGCGCCGCGGACGGCGTCGCGGCCGGCGGCGTCGCGGCCGGCGCCGCCGTTGGAGGCGGCAGCGAGGACGACGACGGCCGCCCCGCCGCCTTCTTGCTCGCCGCCGCCGCGTCCGCCGCCGCGGGGACGGCGATCGCGAAGCGGCCCGTCGCGGAGGGCTCCTCGGGCGCCACCGTGCTGCGGCGCACGGTCGGCGCCACGCTCCCTCCTGGCGGCGCCTGCACCGCCGGCATCGACGGGACCGTCGGCGCCGCGCCGACCCTCGGGCCGGGAGCCCTGCTCGCGCCGGGCGGGTTCGTCGCGCCTCCCGCGCGGCTGTCCGCCCCGAGGCTCTTGAACGACGGCGGCGCCGGGATCGTCGGCATCATCTCGCGGCCAGGCTCGATGGCCGACCATGTCCCTGACGGGATGCGCGGCAGATCCGAGTCGTGCCGGAAGCCCGCGCCGGCGCGATCGAGCGCCTGCACCGCCTCGCCTGCGGCGCGCTGCACCTCGACCTTGGCCTCGACCGGCGGCTGATCCTCGGTGTCGGGCGGCTCCATCGAGTAGCGGCCCGTGGCGCCGCCCGTCATGTCGAGCAGGCGGCGCGCCATCGCGTCGTGGCCGCCCGCCGCGAACGCGTGGCTCGCGCGCTCGTAGTCGCCCATGCGCTGGAACGCGAGCCCCAGGTAGCCCCACGCGCGCTGGTGCTTCGGGTTCTGCTCGAGCGCCCTCTCGAGCTCGGACCGCGCCTGCGCCGGCTGCCCGGTCTTGAGGTACGAGAGCGCGAGGTTGATGCGCGGCTCGACCGCCTCCGGGTGGGCCTGGATCAGCCGCTCATAGATCGCGATCGCCCGCGGGTAGAGCCCCAGCCGGAAGTAGACGATCCCGAGCAGGTCTTGCCCCTTGGGATCGCTCGGCTGGAGCGACAGCGCGCGCTCGAGCTCCGCCTTCGCGGCGTGGACCCGGTTGTCCTGCAGGAGCTCGCTGCCCCGGTGCAGGTGAAACAGGAACTCCTCCGCCGCGACTTCGCGTGAGGAGGGCCGTGGGTCGTCGCGCTCGTGCATTGTCGGGGGGATCGTACACGAAAACGCACACACGCCGTCAGGCGCTCGCCGCCTCGATCGCCTCGGCGAGCGTGAAGGCCCCCTCGTAGAGCGCGCGGCCCACGATGACGCCGCTGACGCCGGGGATCTGCGCGAGCGCGCGCAGGTGAGCGAGCGATCCGACTCCGCCGGAGGCCAGGACGGGGAAGCCGCACGAGGCGGCGAGCTCGCGGGTGGCTTCCAGGTTGGGGCCGACCTGCGTGCCGTCGCGGGAGACGTCGGTGTAGAGGAGCGCCGCGACGGGGGCGCCGGCGAGCGCGCGGGCGACGTCGAGGGCGGTGACGGAGGAGACCTGCTCCCAGCCCTGCACGGCCACGCGCCCGTCCTTGGCGTCCACGGCGACCACGACGCGCCCCGGGAAGCGGCCGGCGAGGTCGCGTACGAGCGCGGGATCGTTCACCGCGGCGGTCCCGAGCACGATGCGCTCGGCGCCCAGCGCGAGGTAGCTCTCGGCCGCAGCGGCGGAGCGGATGCCGCCGCCCACCTGCACGCTGCCGCCCTCCGCGCCGAAGGCCGCGATGACGGCGCGGACGGCGTCGGCCTGGACGGGCAGGCCGGCGCGGGCCCCTTCCAGGTCGACCACGTGCAGCCGAGCGCAGGCACGGCGGAGGCGAGCGGCGAGCGCCGCCGGGTCCTGGTCGTAGACGGTGACCTGATCGTAGCGCCCTTGATGGAGGCGCACGGCCTGGCCTCCGAGGAGATCGATGGCGGGGATGAGCTGCACGCGGCGGGTCTAGCGCGCCTCTGCGCCGGTGGGTAGAGGCGGCGAGGGCGGCGAAGGTCGCGAAGGTGAACGGCCCCGCCGCGTCACCACGACCCGCTCGCCCCGAGCACGACCCCTTCAGGGCCTGCCGCGAGCACCCCTGCGCGGATCCGCCTTGACGTCGCGCCGGCGGTCATGTCGCTCTGCTCCGGCTCGGTCAGGTAGAGGACCGCCGCCGCCCCGAGCCCGGCCAGCCCCACGCCGAAGCCGATCGTGCTCACGAGCCCGGTGGTGCTCGCGCTCTCGGCCGCGTCCAGGCCCGTCTGGTCGCAGGCCGTCGGGTCGCTCAGGCCGATCCTGCTGCCGCAGTGCTCGCGGACGACGCTCTTCTTGCCGAGCGTGAGCGCGCCCGTCACCCCGCCGAGCACGAGCCCCGCGACGCCGACGCCGCCGGCCACGTACACGGCCGCCCGCCGGCCTGAAAGGCCCTCGGCGGACGGCGGCGGGGCGCCGCTCACCTGCAGCTCGACGCGCTTCTTCTCGCCGTGCGCGAGGTGGATCCGCGTCTCCTGGACAGGCCCTCCCGGCGCCTGCGTCGACACGACGTGCTCTCCGGGATCCACCGGCACGCTCGCGCCCAGCGCGGCGCTGTCCACCGCGCGACCGTCGCGCTTCACCACCGTCCCCGCGGGGGCTCCGGGCGGCAGGGAGAGCGCGAGCTCCGGCACGAGCGGGCCCAGCTTCTCGCGCTCCTCCCGGGCGACCTTGGGCCGCTCGCCTTGCCGGCGCTTCTGCTCCGGCGTCAGCTGCTCGTGGAGCGCAAGGTACTCCCCGAAGTGCGCGAACGCGCTCGCGACGCGGCCCCACCTCGACTCGCAGATGGCCAGCGTGAAGAGCGCCCCCGGCTTGGGCTCGAGCCGATGGCTCTCGGCGATCGCGTTGCAGCCCGCCTCGTACTGGCCCGCCTCCATCTCGGCGAGCCCCCGGTTGAAGAGGGCTTCCGCGGCCGCGCTGTCCTGCGCCGCGGCGGGCGTCGCGGCGGCGAGCGGCCAGAGGACGAGAGCGAGAGGAGCCATCCGGCGCAGGCGACGTGTCATGTTCTGGGGCATCCACAGGCGAAGGTGTCGATGGGTGTCGGCGAGGATCGGACCGGCAGCGCGGCGGACATCGGCCTCAATCTCGTCCGAGCAAAGGGACTTTGGGGCGAGAGGCGGCGCCTGTTCGCCCGGTCGAAGCGGGCCTCGGCGCCACCTTCGGGGGAGCGCCCGCCGCCCCGCGCGCGGCCGGCCCCGCGCTGGCGCTGGCGCTGGTCGCGGGCGGGGTGGGCTCCGCGGCGAGCGCCGGCGCGGAGGCGCTGGGCGCCGGCGCGGGCGGCTCTGCCGGCGGCGTCGCGCTCGGCGCAGCGGTCGCGGCGGCGCTCGCCGAGGCGGCGTCCGGCGCGGGGGCCGAAGGCGGCGCGGCCACCGCCGGATCGGCCTGGGCCCCGGCGCGGATCAGGAGCCAGGTCCCTGCGCCAAGCACCCCGAGCCCGACGACGACCGCGGCGGCGACGAGCGGGGCTCGGTTTGGCGCGATCGGCGTGGTGTTCCCTGACGGGACGGACGTCACCGACGTCTCCATGGTCGCCGCGAGGGGTGCGACCGGGGAGCGAGACGGGTGCTCCGGCCCCATCGGGCCGACGCTCGTCGCCACCGGCGGCATCATCGCGGGCGCCGTGATCGCGGGCGTGGTGAGCGCGGTGATCGCGGGCGTGGTGAGCGCGGTGATCGCGGGCGTGGTGAGCGCGTGCGCCGAGGGGCTCGCCAGGGCCCAGGGCGGCGTGGTCGGGCGGGGCGAACGCCCGCTGCTGGCCGGCGCGAGGCCGAGCAGCTCGGAGAGCGCCTGCGCCGCCTCGCTCGCGAGGCGGAACCGCGCCGCCGGATCGACGGCGGTGGCCCGAGCGAACCAGCCATCGAAGCTCTGCGGCAGCACCACCCGCTGCGACATCGCCCGGTGGACCGGCGGCTCCTGCGGCCCGTTGACGGCCACGAGCGCGAACGCGATCACGTCGTTCGCGCTGAGCGCCTCCGGGCTCCAGTACGGCGTCCCCACGAGCAGCGTGTACGCGATCATCCCGAGCGCGTAGATGTCCACGGCGCTGGTGAGCTTCGTGTCGGTGCGGAACTGCTCGGGCGCCATGTAGATGGGCGTCCCGAGGCTCCGCGTGATGCCGGCCCCCGTCCCGCCCTCGGCGAGCAGCTTCGCCACGCCGAAGTCGAGGATCTTCATGCGGGGCGTCCCGTCGTCGCGCTGGGTGACGAACAGGTTTTCCGGCTTGAGATCCCGGTGGATGATGGACGCCGCGTGGGTCCGGTCGAGGGCCGACGCGGTCTGCTGGAGGTACGTCGCGACCTCGCCGGGAGGCAGCCTGCCGAGGCGCTTGAGGCGCTGGCCGAGCTCCTCGCCGCGGAGCAGCTCCATCACGAGGAACGGCATGCCCGTCGCCTCGTCGATGCCCGCGTCGAAGACGTCGACGATGTACTCGCTCTCGATGTCCGCCGTGATCTGCGCCTCGCGCTTGAAGCGGCTGCGCATCTCCTCGCTCTGGAAGAGGTACGCGTGCATCACCTTCAGCGCCCGGCGGCGGTTCGTCTCGATGTGCACGACCTCGTAGACGGACCCCATCGCGCCCACGGCGAGGAGGCGCGCCACGCGATAGCGGTGCGCGAAGACCGTTCCGTCCGCGAGCGTGCCCGACACGGCGGGAGGGTCGCGCGCGGCGGCTGTCGCGTCAAGGATCCAGGGACCCGCGAAGGGCGCGCAGCGCGGAGCCGCGGCCGCGACGCCGCGACGTCCGACCGCGCGCATCACCGCGCCCGTGCGCACCGCAGCCCTGCGCCGGCGAAGTGGCCCGTCGGCGGGCGCTCCTGGAAGGCTGAGGTGAGCAATGTCTCCTTCCCGCTGCGCCAGCCCCCGCCCCAGATCATGTGGTTCGTGTCGGGGGTGAGGACGGCGCAGTCATCGCATTCGAGCGGGTCGTCCGCCGCGAACGAATCCAGCACCCATTCCCACACGTTTCCCCCCAGATCCGCGTGTCCCCACCGCCCGTCTCCCCGCGGCGACCTCGACCCGCCCGGCTGGAGGTCCGCGAAGAGGGCCCGCTCGACGCCGCTCTGGCGCCGTGGGGAGCGAGGTGCGACCGGCGCCCTCCTCCGCAGCGCCGGGCTCTGCCGCGTGTGTCCTGATGCATCGCGGCTTCTGTCCTTGCGCGCCGGCCGACATCCGCGCCGACATCCGCTCGGGGCGAGGCGTTCCGGCCCGGCGGGCGCTGGTTGCGCGAGGTCGTCGGGCAGATACCATCGCTCGCTGAAGATGGCTGTACTCACGCTCGAGCAAGCGGCGATCCCGCTCCGGCAGGCGTACCGGGAAGGTCGCCTCATTCCCTTTCTGGGCGCGGGCTTCTCTGCCCCGCTCCGGCTGCCGATGTGGAAGGAGCTGATGGGGTGGATGGGCGCCGCGCTGGGGTTCGAGCCAGCGCTCTTCGAGCTGCACGGCCTGCCCCCGCAGCTCGCCGGCTTCTTCGCCCGCGAGTGCGCGGGCGGCCTCGACAGCTTCATCGCCGAGATGCGCGCGCGCTTCCACGCGGGCGAGGTGGACGAGCGGCGCAGGAGCTCGTGCCAGCACAAGGCCCTGGCGCGCCGCGACTTCTCGACCATCTACACGACCAACTTCGAGCACCACATCGAGGAGGCGCTGCGGGACGCCGGCAAAGAGGCCGTGGCGCTCGCCAGGTTCGACGACTTCGCGCGGTGCCCGGCGCAGGGGGCGTGCCACGTCATCAAGTTTCATGGAGACCTCGAGTGGCCCGAGACGGTGGTGCTCACCGAATCGCAGTACTTCAGCCGCCTCCGGCTCGAGGCGGCGCCCGATCAGCGCCTGCGGGCCGATCTGCTCAGCAACAGCTTCCTCTTCCTCGGCTACAGTTTCGGCGACGTCGACATCCGGTACATCTGGTACCGCATGGAGCAGATGCGCATCGAGGGCAGCCCGCAGCTCGCGAGGCGCGCCTCGAACCGCCGCGGCTACTGGGCGACGTTCGGCGCCGGGCTCGTCCAGCCGGCGCTGCTCGAGGACTGGCACATCGACGTGATCGAGCTCGACCCGAACGACAAGACGAAGAGCGTCGTGGACCTGCTCGACGCTCTGGACGCGTGAGGGGACGGGTGAGGGGACGGGTGAGGGCGGTGGTCATGGTCTATTTCGTCTCGTCGAACCACCGCAAGATCGCGGACATGACGTATGTATGGAAGGACGCCCCGACGCCGCTCCGCGTCCTCCGGCTCGACGTGCCCCAGATCCTCTCCTCGGATCTCGACACCGTCGTTCGCGAGGAGGCCCTCGCCGCCTACCGGCTCTCCCTCGTGCCGCTCTTCGTCGAGCACGGCGGCCTCTTCATCGAGCACCTGAACGGCTTCCCGGGCCCGCTCGTGATGCCGTTCTGGGAGCGGCTGCAGGACCGGATTTGCTCCCTCATCCCACCGGGGCAGTCGCGCGCCGCGCACGTGGTCCAGAAGGTGTGTTATTGCGACGGCCGGACGCTGCGTGTCTACACGGGCCGCGTCCCCGGCGAGATCGCCGTCGAGCGGCGGGGAGACGAGGGCATCCACTGGGAGCCGATGTTCATCCCGGCCGGGCACACGCGCACGCTCGGGCAGATGCCGCGTGACGAGCGCCTCCGGTGCTCTGCGAGCGCGGAGGCGCTGCGGGCGTTCCGGTTCGATCTCGGCCTATGATCGCGGTGGCGCTTGACTTCCGGATCGCTTTGGAGTTCCTAACCGTCCACGACCGCGGCAAGGGGGCGAGAGCCTGATGTCCGGCGCTCCTCTCCCCCGCGCTGAGGTTGTCCCCATTTGGCGCGGAGGCGATTCATGGAGTTCAGACAGCTCGGCGGGTCAGGGTTCAAGGTACCGGTGCTGAGCCTCGGGACGGGGACGTTCGGTGGCTCCAACGAGTTCTTCCGGGGGTGGGGATCGAGCGACGTGGCCGAGGCGACTCGGCTGGTCGACGTCTCGCTCGAGGCCGGGATGAACATGTTCGATTCGGCCGACATCTACTCCGACGGGCTCGCCGAGGAGATCCTCGGCCATGCGATCAAGGGCAGGCGCGACAAGGTCATCATCTCCACGAAGGCGACCTTCCGGAGCGGCAAGGGCCCCAACGACGTCGGCTCGTCGCGGTATCATCTGATCCGGTCGATCGAGGGGAGCCTGCGCCGGCTACAGACGGATTATATCGATCTCTTTCAGCTGCACGGCTTCGACGCGGTCACGCCCCTCGAGGAGACGCTCGGCACGCTGGACGATCTCGTGCGAGCGGGGAAGATCCGCTACCTGGGTTGCTCGAATTTCTCCGGCTGGCACCTGATGAAGTCGCTCGCGGTGTCGGAGAAATATGGTCTCTCTCGGTACGTGGCGCACCAGGCGTATTATTCGCTCGTGGCGCGCGACTACGAGTGGGAGCTGATGCCGCTGGCGCTCGATCAGAAGGTCGGCGCGGTGGTCTGGAGCCCGCTGGGCTGGGGGCGGCTCACGGGGAAGATCCGGCGCGGGCAGCCGTTGCCCGAGGTCAGCCGGCTCCGGAACAAGCTGTCTACCGAGGGGGGGCCGCAGATCGACGACGAGTACCTCTATGGTGTGGTCGACGCGCTCGACGCGGTGGCGAAGGAGACGGGCAAGACCGTCCCGCAGATCGCGCTCAACTGGCTGCTGCAGCGGCCGAGCGTCGCGAACGTGATCATCGGCGCTCGCAACGAGGAGCAGCTTCGACAGAACCTCGGCGCCGTCGGCTGGAACCTCGCGCCAGAGCACATCGCGAAGCTGGACGCCGCGAGCAAGACGAAGCTGCCCTATCCCTACTTTCACCAGGCCGGGTTCAGCGAGCGCAATCCGTTCCCTGTCGCGCTCTGACGGTCGCGGCCTGGCCGCGACCGGCGGCTGATCCTGCGCGGAGGCCCGGCTCGGGGGCGCGCGCCGCGCCCTCGCCGTGGGAGGCGATCCCGTGGCGAGGGCCCGTCAGCGCAGCACGGCGGTGGCGTCCGGCGTGGCGGCGTGCAAATCAGCGGTCGTGCTCATTCTTTGCGACTTCGACGGGACCATCACCCGCGACGACCTGACGAACCGGGTCTGGGACGCCCACCTTCGCTATGACTGGCGGCAGGTGCTGCTCGCGCCTGCCGCCTCCGGCGAGCTCACGCCGTTCGAGCTCCTCCGCCGCGGCTACGCCGACGTGGATCGCCCGGCCGCCGAGCTCCTGGCCGAGCTGCGCCCGCACGCCGGGCTGCGGTCGGGCTTCGAGGATCTCCTGGCCCTGTGCGCCCGCCGGTCGTGGGTGTTCCACGTGATCAGCCACGGCTTGCCGTTCTACATCCGCGAGTTCCTGCCGCCCGGCACCGCGTTCTCTTGCTTCGATGCCGTCTTCGACGGGCGCTGGCGCGTGACCGTGCCGGAGACGGTGCCGCTCGGTCCCGGCGAGGACTTCAAGATCCGCGTGCTCGACCAAGTGAAGGCGGCCACCGGCGAGACCTCCACGGTCTACATCGGCGACGGCCGGCTCGATTACCCCGCGGCGCGGTGCTGCGATCGCGTGTTCGCGGTGCGGGACAGCGCCCTCGACGCGCTCTGCTCCCGCGACGGGACACCGTGCACATCCTTTGACAGCTTTGCCGAGATCTGCGCGGCGCTCGAGGGCGGCGGCACCCCTGACGGGGAGCGCGCGCAGCGCGCGGCCGACGCTACGCCGGCACCTGGCTGATCCATCCGAGGTTCATCCAGCCCAGGGACCCTCTCGCTTCGGGGTACGCCCGCTCGATCGCCGCCGCAGGCGCGGCTCAGATGTGCTTCGGCGGGTTCAGCTTGTCTTCCGCCGACCTCCGCTGGACGAGCGCCTTGGCCTTCTCGTAGAGGACCCGCAGCCGCCCGCCCTCGGGCTCCCAGTACTCGGCGCGCTCGACATAGAGCTTCAGGAGGGCGGCGTGAGGGTGGGTGGGGCCGGCCGGCAGCCACGCCTTCCACGAGGGCTTCCAGAGGCTCCGGATCTTCTCCTCGTTCCTCTCGATCGTCGCGCGCGCCGAGATCGAGACGTACGCCCGATCCCGCGGCCTGTAGCAGCAGACCGCCACCTGGTGCTCGCGGGCGATCTCGCCTGTCTTCGCCGCCTCGTCCTCCGTCACGAACCAGAGATCGCAGTCCATCAGCTCGGCCGGCTCCTGGATCTCCATCGGCCGCCCCCGCATCAGCCCCTCCGGGGTCATCGTGACGAGCATGGCGGTGTCGAACTCCCTGAGGAGCGCGTGCAGCTCGCTCATGGATCCGCGGACCTGGACCCGGGCCCCCGGCTCCACACTCCGGTGTTGCTCTCCACTCTGGTGTTGCATGCGGACAAAGCTGCTCCGCGGACCCTGGCCCGCAAGCAGGGGTGCGCCCTGACCCGTGTACTGCAGCAGCCTGGCGGCGCTCCGGTGTGACCCGAGGCGCCGCGCGCTGCAAAACGGTCCAGGCGGCTCGGCTCACCATCGCTGGTTTTTTGCGCAGTGGACGGCGCGATGCGACGCCTTGACGCGCGTCCGCTCGGCAGATGGGGCGCTCTCCTGCTGCCAGAAGTGCCAATCTGCGGGCCCTCCTGGGCGGCACACTCCATGCCTTCGCGGGCGCGGGGGCACACCACAACTCCGCCCAGCAGGCTCTGCCATGACCGCGTTTTTGGACGACTTCGACCCTCGTATCCCCGCTGTCCCGATCCGGGGCGACACCGCCCGGATCCGGGAGGATTTCCTCGTGCTCGCCGCGCACGAGATCAGGACGCCCGTGACCTCGCTCCTCCTGCAGCTCCAGCTGACGAAGCGGATGAGCCAGCAGGAGCCGGAGAAGACCCCCGCGTGGGCGGCGGCGATGCTGATCGTCTTCGACCGCCAGCTCGGCCGTCTCGCCCGGCTCTGCGACGACATGTTCCAGGCGAGGCACGGCGGCCTGGCCCACGGCGCCCCGACCCGTGAGCCCGTCGACCTCGTCGGGCTCATCCGCGAGGTGGTCGCGACGGCGGTCGCGCACCGGCCGGCCGCGTGCGGCGCCATCTCGGTCGCGGCCGAGGGCCCGGTGATCGGCTGGTGGGACCGGTCGCAGCTCGAGCGCATGGCGTTCCACCTGATCAAGAACGCGCTCACCTTCGGCGAGGGCAAGCCGATCTCGATCGAGGTGCGCGGGACGCGCGCGCGGGCGCGGCTCATCGTGCGCGACCACGGCATGGGGATCGCGCGGGAGGACCACGAGCGGATCTTCGCGCGCTTCGAGCGGGCCGTCCCGGTGGAGCGCTTCGGCGGCCTGGGGCTCGGCCTGTACATCGCGCACGTCGCGGCGCGCGCGCACGGCGGCGCGATCCGGGTCGAGAGCGAGCTCGGCTGCGGCGCGGCGTTCATCGTCGATCTCCCGCTCGCCCCGCGGCGGCCGCAGCGGGTGAGGGCGGCGCGGCGCTC
Source organism: Sorangium sp. So ce295 (assembly GCF_051527405.1). Classification (NCBI taxonomy): domain Bacteria; kingdom Pseudomonadati; phylum Myxococcota; order Polyangiales; family Polyangiaceae; genus Sorangium; species Sorangium sp. So ce295. The sequence goes on from NZ_CP150324.1 coordinate 4,153,530, forward strand.
CTCGTCGATCTCCTCGCCGATCCCCCCCTCGCGCCCGGCGCGGCCGCGGCGCGGGCGCGGCGTGGCGCGCGCGCCCGAGCTTCCCCTGGGCGCGCACCTCAAGCTCGCGCAGGTCAAGCAGGTGCACCAGCGCCTGCTGCGCCCGCACTGACGCGCGGGCGGGCGGGTCAGCCGTCCAGGAAGCGGGCGAGCAGGCGCAGGCCGGCGGCCTGGCTCTTCTCGGGGTGGAACTGCGTCGCGGTGACGTTGTCCCGCTCGATCGCGGCGGTGACGCGGTGCGGGCCGTGCTCCGTCGTCGCCGCGACCAGCGCGGGGTCGAGCGGGACGGCGTGGTAGCTGTGGACGAAGTAGACGAAGGGGCGCTCGCCCGCGAACACCGCGAGCGGGCCCTCTACCTCGCGCGCGAACGCGATGCGGTTCCAGCCCATGTGGGGGATCTTGATCCCGACCCAGGGCTCGCCGGGAGCCGCGTCCGCTTCGGCCGCGCTCGGCTGTGGGGTGAGGCGCTTGACGGTGCCGGGGAACACGCCGAGCCCGCGCGCGCCCTCCGCCTCCTCGCTCCCGTCGAAGAGCGCCTGCATGCCGAGGCAGATGCCGAGGTAGGGCGTCCCCTTCCGGATCTGCGCGCGCAGCGCCTCGCCGATGCCGCTCTGCAGCGCCGCGGCGCAGTCGCGGAAGGCGCCCTGGCCGGGCACCACCACCTTGTCGGCCCGGCCGATGATCTCCGGGTCGCCCGTGCGCGTCACCGCGCACGGCGCGCCGGCGTCCTCGGCGGCCTGGAGGAGCGCCCGCTCCACGGAGCGCAGGTTGCCCATCCCGAAATCGACGAGCGCGATGGCTTGCATGGCTCAGAGGCTCCCCTTGGTGGACGGGATGCCGGCGACGCGCGGCTCGATCCGGGTCGCCTTCATCAGCGCCTTGGCGAACGACTTGAAGCAGATCTCGACGATGTGGTGCAGGTTGTCCCCCTCGATGAGGCGGACATGGAGGTTCGCGCCGACGCCGCGCGCGAAGCCCTCGAAGAACACCGGGGCGAGCTCGACGTCCCAGGTGCCGAGCTTCGCCTTGGGCAGCGGCACGCGCCAGACGAAGTACGGCCTGCCGGAGAGGTCCAGCGCGCACTGCGCGAGCGCCTCATCCATGGGGAGGGTCGCCTCGCCGTAGCGGGCGATGCCCGCCTTGTCGCCGAGCGCCTTCTGCACGGCCGTACCCAGGGTGATGCCGCAGTCCTCGGTCGTGTGGTGGCCGTCGATCTCGACGTCGCCCTCGGCGTGGATGGTGAGATCGAACAGGCCGTGGCGGGCGATCTGATCGAGCATGTGCGTGAGGAAGGGGAGCGGCGTCTTGATCTCCGAGCGGCCCTGGCCGTCGAGATCGATCTCGATGCGGATGTCGGTCTCGCGCGTCTTGCGCTCGACACTGGCGATGCGGGGCATGGCGCGTAGGGTAGTCGCCCTCGGCCGCAAGGGAAGCGGCGTGATCCCGATCACGTGGCAGGTAGCGCGGCAATGGCCTTGGATGCGAGCGCCGGATCGCATAAGGTGGCCCCCTGGATAACGTGGCGGTGGTGGCGCCCTCGAGGCAGCCCCAGCGCGGGAGCGTCCGTGAGCTCACCGGTCACCGAAGGTCAAATTCTATCGGGGAAATACCGGGTCGAGCGCATCCTCGGGCAAGGGGGCATGGGCGTCGTCGTCGCCGCGCTGCACGAGAAGCTCCACCAGCGGGTCGCCATCAAGCTGCTCCATCCCGGCGCCAACGACGAGATGGTGGAGCGCTTCGTGCGCGAGGCGCGCGCGGCGGTGCGCCTGAAGAGCGAGCACGTCGCGCGCGTGCTCGACGTCGGGACGCTCGAGACGGGCGCGCCGTTCATGGTGATGGAGTACCTGGAGGGGAGCGACCTCCAGGAGACGCTGCGGCAGCGCGGCCCGCTCGATCTGGAGGAGGCCGTGGGCTACGTGCTCGAGGCCTGCGAGGCCATCGCCGAGGCGCACGCGGCCGGCATCATCCACCGCGATCTCAAGCCGGCGAACCTCTTCCTCACGCGCGCGGCGGACGGCACCGGCATGGTGAAGGTGCTCGACTTCGGCATCTCGAAGGCGCTCGCGGACCCGTCGACGGCCGGGGCCGAGCCGGAGCTCGGGCTGACGAAGACGGCGATGGTGCTCGGCTCGCCGCTCTACATGGCGCCCGAGCAGATGCGCTCGGCGCGCTCGGTCGACGCGCGCGCGGACATCTGGTCGCTCGGCGCCATCCTCTACCAGCTGCTCACGGCGCGTGTCCCCTTCGACGCGAGCTCGCTGTCCGAGCTCATCCTGATGATCAACACCGAGTCGCCGCCGCCCCCGACCACGTTCCGGCGCGACCTGCCGCCGGGCCTCGAGGCGGCGATCCTGCGCTGCCTCGAGAGGGACGTCGCGAAGCGCTTCAAGTCGGTCGCCGAGCTCGCGGGCGCCATCGTCGATTTCGGGCCTCCGCTCGCGCTGGCCTCGCTGGAGCGGATCGAGCGGACGCTGGGGCTCGTCCCCGCGGTCTCCTTCCGGGACCGGGCGAGCTCCGTGCGCGAGCGCATGAGCACGCCGCCCGCCTGGCAGACGTCGCAGGAGCGCGTGAGCGGCGTCCCCGCGGCGACCGCGCGGCACAGCGCGGCGCCGCCCGCCGGCGCGACGGCGGGCGGCGCGGTCGGCGCGGCCGGCCACACCGCTGGCGCGGCGGGCACCGCGCCCGGCTGGACGGCCGGGGGCGCCGCGCCCGGGCCGCGCTCGCGGAGCGGCGTCGTGCTCGCGCTGGCCGTGGTGGGCGTCGCCGTGGTGATCGGCGGGATCCTGCGCTTCGTCACGTTCCATGGCGGCGCGGACGCTCCTCCCGCCGACCCGTCGGCCGTGGCGGCGACCGCCTCCGCCGAGCCCTCGGCGCCCGCGACGCCGGCCCCGCCCCCGCCGGTCGCGCCTCCGGAGGTGACCGCGGAGCTGCAGCCGCCGGCGACCGCGGCGCCGTCAGCGACGGTGTCCCCGGTGTCGACCGCCGCGCCGGTGGCCACCGCGGCGCCGCTGTCGACCGCCGGGCCGAAGGCGCCGTCGAGCGCGGCGCCGGTCGCCACGAGCCCTCGGCCGAAGCCCACCGCCGCGCCCTCGGCCCCACCGGCCGCGACAGCCGCGCCGACCGGGACCGCCGCGCAGCCGGGGAGCATCTTCGATGTGCTGAACGACAAAGGTAAGCCCAGATGAGTTGGCCAGGAAGCGAACGGCTCCCGCTGTGGAGCAGCAGGAGCCGTCGTGTCGGCGCCGCGGTCGCGCTCGGCGGCGCCGTGCTGACGGCCCTCGCGCCCGCGGGGGCGCAGCCGGCGCCTGCGGGGGCGCAGCCGGCGCCTGCGGGGGCGCAGCCGGCGCCTGCCGCGGGCGCGCCTGCCGTCCAGGGGCCGCTGTCCGCGACGCTCACCGGCGAGGCGAAGGCCGAGTACGAGGCGGCGCGGATCCTCTTCAACGACGGCGACTACCGCAACGCCATCATCAAGTTCGAGCGTTCCTTCGAGCTCTCCGGCGACCCGCGGCTGCTCTGGAACATCGCCCTCTGCCAGAAGAACCTGAAGCGCTACGCGCGCCTCCTCGGGACGGTCGAGAAGCTCCTCAGGGACGCCGGCCCCCAGCTCGGGGAGCAGGATCGCAAGGACGCCGCTGCGCTCATCGAGGCGACGAAGGCCTACGTGAGCCGGCTCGATCTGAAGGCCAGCGAGGCGGGGGCCACGGTCTTCGTCGACGGCGAGGAGGTCGGCCAGACGCCGCTGAGCGAGCCCGTGCTGCTCGACGTCGGCACCCGGAAGATCCGGGTGACCAAGAAGGGCTTCAAGGACGTCGAGGTCTCCCAGCAGGTGACGGGCGGCGGCGAGGTCACGGTCACGGCCACGCTGGAGAAAGAGGTCCACCAGGGGCGGCTCATCGTCACGGCGGCGCCGGACGCCGTCATCTCCGTCGATGGTCGCGTGGTCGGCCGCGGCGGCTACGACGGTCCTGTGCCGAGCGGCGGTCACGCGCTCCGCGTCACGGCGTCCGGCATGGTGACGCACCAGTCCGAGGTGATGATCCAGGACAACCAGACGCGCCGCGTGCAGGTCACGCTGGTCCCGCAGCCCAAGCAGGGGAATGTCGAGACCTGGCTCTGGATCGGCGGCGGTGTGCTGGTGCTCGCGGGCGCGGTCCTGGTCGCCACGGGGGTCTTCGGCCCGGAGCCGCCGGTGGACGGCCGCACGTCGCCTGGCTCGGTCTCCCTGTCCCGGCAGGGCGGCGCCAAGTTCACGATCCCCTTCGGAGGTGGCCGATGAGCGCCGTCGCCCGGGCGGCGCTCGCCGCGTTCGTCGCTATCGCGGCCTGCGGGTGCTCTCCGCCGGACGAGATCATGCTCGCCGTCTCGACGGATCTCCGCATGCCCGAGGACTTCGGCGCTCTCCAGGTGCAGGTGTTCGAGGGCGGCACCCCCAAGTTCTCGGCGACCTACGAGCGGCTCGGCAAGGCCGACGCCGCCGCGCGTCTGCCGGCGACGATCGGTTTCTACTCCTCGAGCGGCGGGGGCGACTCGATCCGGATCAAGGTCAGCGCCCTCATCGGGGACGAGCTCGGCGCGATACGCATCCTGCGCGAGGCGGTCACGAGGATCCCGAAGAACCGCGTCGCGCTGCTGACGCTGCCGCTCAACTTCCTCTGCGACGACTCGGGCGAGAGCGACGGGACCGGCGGCGTTGTGAACAAGCACTGCTTGGAAGGGCAGACCTGCGTCGCGGGGGCGTGTGCGTCGAGCGAGGTCGATGCGGGCGCGCTCCCCGACTACGCGCCCGCGAACGTCTATGGTGGCGGCGACGGCGACGGCGACGGCGATTGCTTCGACGTGACGGCCTGCTTCCAGGGCACGACGCCTGCGGAGGTCGACGCGGCGTGCTCGATCGCGGGCGAGGCCGGGGTCCCGCTCAACGTGGCGCTGGAGACCGCGGCGGGCGACGGGATCTGCGATGACGCCGAACGTTGCCTTGTGGCGCTCGACGCCGGCAGCGCCGATGGCTTCCAGGTGGCGGAGGACGGGCGGATCCAGCTGCCGACCGCCGTCTGTGATCAGGTGGCCGCCGGCAGGATTGCGGCCGTCGTGACGTCGCCGGTGACGGCCGCCTGCGTCCAGAAGACCGTGGGCCTGCCGACGTGCGGGCCGTGGTCGGCGTCGGGCTCCGCGAAGCCGTGAAGTCGCCAGAAGACGCCAAAGAAACGCCAGAAGACGCCAAGAAACAACACAAAAATTCTGGCGTCTTCTGGCGTCTTCTGGCGTTTCTTGGCGTCTTTTGGCGACCTCACGGTTCAAAAGCCCCTACCCTTGGCCGAAGTACCCCTCCACCCACTCGAACGCTCGCCGTCCGGCGTTCCGGCAGGTCGAGATCTGGGAAAGCGGTCGATATCGATGTGCCGTCGAGAGCGTGACCTGACAGGACGCTTGTCGTCTGGCGTTCCGACAGGTTGCGATGTGGGAAAGCGGTCGATAGCGACATGCCGTCAAGGACGTGACCTGGGCTGACACTCGTCGTCCGGCGTTCCGGCAGATCGCGATCTGGGAGGACGCTCGAACTCGGGTGTCCCGTCGAGAACGTGACCTGAGCTGCCGCACGTCGTCAGGCGCTCGCCCAGATCGCGATCTGCCCGAGCGCCGGAGCTCGACGTGCCAGCAAGATCGCGATCTTCCCAGGACCTTGCTGCGAACGGGGTGCCCAGGTTCACACCCGGGCTTCCCTTCAAAATTACGCTGCGCGCCAGATCGGGGCCGCCTTCCCCTCGGCTCCTGTGAGCCTCGGCCCATGACGGGCGCCGGTCAGGGCTGTCACATCACGTCGATCACCCCGAGGCGCGCCTTGGGGCCGGGCTGCGCGCTCCGCGGTTGCTCCTGTAATCGGGTGTCATCGACAGGACACGAGACCGGCGCTTCCCTGGCACGGCGCGCTGTCCCCACGTGGAGGTCTGTCCCATGTTGAAACACCTGATGATCGAAGAGATGGTCGCCCTCGTCGCTCCGTGGATCGAGGATGCCCAGCGGAAGCGGCTGTTCCTGTCGATCCCGGAGATCGCCGGCCTGCACGACAAGGTGGCCGAGGTCCACGGCGCCGTGCTCGCGGTTCGCCCGAGCAGGACGGGCGTGTCGGCCGGGATGACGGCCTTGAGCGACGAGCTCTCGAAGGTCGACGAGCGCCACGATCACCTGGCCAAGGCGGTCTCGTACGGCATCGACGCGCACCGCGAGCACTGTCTGGCGGAGGAGCCGCCGGACGTCGGGGGGGCGGAGGCGTGTGATCAGGCCCAGGCCAGGCTGTTCCCGACCGGGCTCGCCATCATCAAGGCGTCGCCCACCGCGGAGTCGGGCAACACGGCGCGGATCGCCCGGCTCCTCGACGAGGAGCCCTCGACCGCCGCGTTCCTCAAGGCGATCCCGGCGCCGGGCAAGACGACGCTGCTCCACACCGTGCAGCGGTGGATCGCGTCGGGCAAGGAGCTCTCGACGATCGAGCACCGGCGGGACGCGCTCGCAGCCAAGGAGAAGACCGCGCCGGTCGTGAACGCGACGATCCTGGCGGCGCGCAATCAATGGCTCCGCGTCGTCGCCGCGGTGCTCTCCAACCTGGAGATCTCCAGCGCTCCGGCGGAAGCCATCGAGACGATCCGCGGCCCCGTCCTGAAGGCGTCCGAGCGAGCCGGCAGGCGCTACGCCGGCGGCAAGGCCGGGAGCGCCGGCGCCGAGGGGCCTCGCCAGCCGGCGGCAGCGGGGGAGGGGGGCGCCGCCGCCGGGGGCGCGCTCGGCGTCAGCCCGCCTGTGGAGTGACGCGGCTGGGCGGCGCATATCGCATGCGGAGGCCGCGCGCCGGGATCGAGCGCGGGCCGGCCTGCGGTCACTTCGCGCGAGCGCGCGTCACGCGTGGTCGACGGATCAGGCGCTCGAAACGACGGATCAGCTGGTCGTCGCCGAGCGCGACCTCGAGCTCGCCGAGCAGCTCGCGGACGCGTTCGAGGTCGAGGCGGGGCTGCTCGAGCAGCACCCCGCGCACGTCCTCCATGTCCTTGGGTCGGCCCGCCAGGACCTTGGTGACGATCAGGTCTTCCGGGCTGATCATCGGCACACGCACGCCCCCGACGTCGACGAGCCTCCGGCGCGCGAGGAACTCGAGGTGCAGGCTGGAGCCCGCGAGCACGACGTCGACGGGCATGGCGGTCGAGCGATGCACCAGCGGCAGCAGTCGAGCGTCGCGCAGGAAGTCCTCGCCGAGGGCGACCCGGAGGTCGAACCCGGCACGCGAGAGCTCGTCGACGAGCGTGAGCGTGCCCAGCTGCTCGATGGCAACGGTGACGTCGACGTCCGCGGTCATGCGGGGTCTCCCGTAGGCCACGGCTGCCTGGGCGCCGAAGACGTACCAGTCAAGGCGCCGCCTGCGCATCGCTGCGGCGAAGTCAGCGAGCAGCGCGACGGCGGCGGGGCGGGAGGCGATCGAGCGCTTCGAGGACGCGGAGGTGCGTGGCGAGGTCTTCTTCGCGCTCTCCGTCGCTCGGCCACGCTGGCCTTTGCGCGAGGACTTGCTTGCGGAGCTCATCGGCGATCCGGACTCCAGCGGCGGGGCCGTGCTGCTTCTTCCAGTCGCGCCAGTAGAGCTCCTTGTCGCGCTGGGCTGCCGCCCAGTCCTGGCGAGCGAACCGGCGAAGCTCGTCAGGGTCTCGCACCGCGCTCACCCTACCACGGCAGGCAGCGCGCGGTACCCACGGGGCCGGCAACGAGGGCCGCAGGCGCGTGTGGATCGGTGCATCGCGCGTGTGCGCCGGCGCCGATCTCGTGACGGACGGCCCGCCGGCGCGCGTCACCCGCGCCGCCGCCGCCACCGCGCGAGGAGCGCCGCGGCGGCGAGCCACGCCGCTGCCGAGCCCGCCGCCCCGTCGGCGCCCGCCGCGAGCCCGCAGCCGTTGCCGTGCGCCCGGGGGTCGCCGCGCAGCGGCCTGGGGGTGGCGCCCTCGCCGCCCGAGCCGTCCTCGCCGCCGTGGCCTCCGCCACCGCCCGCCCCGGCGTCGCCGCCGCCCGAGCCCGCGTCGCCGCCGCCCGAGCCCGCGTCGCCTCCGCCCGCACCGTCTTTGCCGCCCGCGCCGCCGCCTCCGCTGCCGGCGTCATCGGGCACGCAGCCGCCGGCCACGCAGGTGCCGCCGGGGCAGCGGGCGCCCTCGTTGGGGAAGAGCGCGCACTCGCCGTGCCTCGGGTGGCACTGCGCGGAGGTGCAGACGTCCCCGGAGGGCGCGCACACGACCGGATCGGCGCCCTTGCAGACGCCGCCGTCGCAGGCGTCGGTCCGGGTGCAGGGGTCGCCGTCGTCGCAGGGCGCGCCGTCGGGCTTCACCGGCGCGCTGCAGTCGCACGCGTCGCCGACGTGGTCGCCGTTCGCGTCCTCCTGCCCTTCGTTCGAGAGGAACGGGCAGTTGTCGTCGGCGTCGGGCGCGCCGTCGCCGTCGTCGTCGTCGTCGCACCGGTCGCCGTAGCCGTCGTCGTCGCCGTCGCTCTGGCTCGGGTTCGCCGTGAGCGGGCAGTTGTCGCCGTCGTCGGGCGCGCCGTCGCCGTCGTCGTCACCGTCGCACCCGTCGCCCTGGCCGTCGCGGTCGAGATCGGACTGGTCGGGGTTCGGGATGGAGAGGCAGTTGTCCACGCCGTCCTCCACGCCGTCGTCGTCCCTGTCCAGCGCGTTCAGATCGCACGCGTCGCCCCGGCCGTCCGTGTCGGCATCGGCCTGATCGGGGTTGGGGGCGAGCGGGCAGTTGTCGGCCTCGTCGCCCAGGCCGTCGTTGTCGTCGTCGTCGTCGCACGCGTCGCCGCTCTCGTCCGGCGGCGACTCGTCCTTGTTGTTCTCCTGCCCCGCGTTGGGCGCCGACGGGCAGTTGTCCACATCATCGGGCACGCCATCGCCGTCGTCGTCGGGATCGCAGGCGTCGCCCGCGCCGTCGCCCTCGAGGTCCGACTGATCGGGGTTCGGCGTGAGCGGGCAGCTGTCGTCGCCGTCGGGCACGCCGTCGCCGTCGTCGTCGGGATCGCAGGCGTCGCCCGCGCCGTCGCTGTCGGCGTCGGCCTGAGCCGGGTTCGGCGCGGACGGGCAGTTGTCGTCGAGGTCCTTCACGCCGTCGTCGTCGCCGTCGCCGTTCACGTCCCAGTTGACGACGAAGGCCCGCTCGGCCACCGACATCCCGGCGAGCGCCGGCGCCGGGAGCGCGTCCAGGTGGGCCGCACCCGCGTGGGAATCGGCCCGGCTCGCGCGCTGGCCGCCGAAGTGCATGACGACCCGCGTCTCTCCGGGCGGCAGGTTCAGGGTGAACTCGACGACGGGCCCCTGCGTCTCCGCGCAGTCGAAGGTGGCCATCCCGACGCTCCCCGGGGCGATCGCCGCGGAAGGCCCGTAGAAATTGAAGAAGAGGCTCGGATCCCCCGCCATGTCGTTGGCGTCGTCGGTGGCGAGCCATCGATCCGCCGGCGTGAACTCCAGATCGCCGGTGTGCGACTGCGTGATGGTGGTCGCGCGGTCGGATCCGACGTTCGTCTCGATCCGCACGACCGTTGCCCGCTCTCGGGCGGTGGGGTTGTGGAGGATCTCCAGGAAGCGCGCCCAGCCCTCGTCGGTCGGCACGTACACCTTCCGGGTGACCTCGAGCTCGCCGAGGAGCGCCGGCCCGTGGACGAACTGCCGCCCGTCCATCTCCTCCACCCGGGCCGAGGCAGGAAAGGCGACCCCGTCCACCCGAAGCAGCATGCCGCTGTCGAAGGCGTCATCGGTCCCGTCGCTGATCACCCCCTCCGTCCCGACGTCCCACCGGAAGCTGAGACCATCGACGAGCGCCTGGACGGGCCCTGTGACAGTGCACTGCGCCGCCGCGCTCCGCGGCGCCGCCGCGAGGGCCAGCGCGGCGCCGACTGCTGCGGCCATGAGGGTTCGCTTCATCATCATCACTCTCTCGCTCCCCGGGCCGCGCCTGACGGCTTGACCGCGCTCGTCAGCGCCCGGACGTCGCCCGCCGGCTATCTCTTCTCCAGGACGAGGAGCTGCACGCGCCGGTTCTTCTCCCGCCCGGCCGCGCTCCTGTCGTCCGAGATCGGCTGGCTCGCCCCGTATCCCTTCGCGACCAGCCGCTCGGCCGCGATGCCGTTCCCGACGAGCCACCGCCGCACGGCCTCCGCGCGAGCGGTCGAGAGCGTCTCGTTGAACCTGGCGTTGCCGGCGCCGTCCGTGTGCGCGGAGACCTCGATCTTCACCCACTCCGGGTGCTGCTCGATGACGTCGCGCACCTCGGCGAGCACCGCCTCGCTCTTCGGATCGATCGGCGCCGGGTCATTCTTCAGCACGCGGAACACGACGGGCTCCAGCAGCACGATCTGCTCGCCCTGCACCCGCACCCGCGTCGGGCAGCCGCTCGAGCGCGCGTCGCCGCTCGCCGGGCCCTTCTCGCGCGGGCACGCGTCGGCGTCGTCGGGCAGGCCGTCGCCGTCCTGGTCCGTGGGCTGGCGAGGAGCAGGGGGGCAGCCAGGCCGCGTCGCGCCGCCCGCTGCGTCGCCCTTCTCCGTCGGGCACGCGTCGAGCGCGTCGGGCAATCCGTCGCCGTCCTGGTCCGCGGGGCAGCCGCGCCGCGACGGGTCGCCGCCCCCGGAGCCCGCGGCCGCATGGGGGCAGAGGTCGTCTTGATCGGCGACGCCGTCCTCGTCCTCGTCCTCGACGGGACAGCCGTTCCTCTTCGCGTCGGCGCTGGCCGGGCCGTGAGCGTACGGGCACGCGTCCCGCGCGCCGGGGATGCCGTCCATGTCCGGATCCGCGTTCGCGTCCGCGCCCGCCGCCGCGCCGGCGGGCGGCGGCGCCGGGGGAGCCCACGCCACCGTCCCCATCGCGCGGAACGACGGCGTGCCGATCGCGTCGCCGATGCCCGGCCCGGCGGCCGCCCCGACGACGAGGCCAGCGAGGGGGCGGAACGGGCGGAACCGCGCGCCGAGCAGGAGCTCGGCGCTCGTCGTCCTCTCCACCTCGACCCGCTCGCGCGCGGTGAGCGACAGGGAGCCGCCCTGGAGCATCGTCTCGGCGACCACCTCCGGGCCGAGCTGCAGCCGCTCGTCCCAGAGGAGCACGCCCGCGCCGCCGCCATAAGCGAGCGTCGAGGGGCTCTCGGAGCTCCGCATCACCGCGCCGGCCGCGACGCTCCACACGACGCGCGCGACGCGCCCGCCGAGCAGGAGCTGCGGCGTGACGCGGACCGCGCCCTCGCCGACGTACGCGTCCGAGCTGCCCGTGGGCAGGTGCAGCGACGCGCTCGTGCCGATCTGGAAGGGGTCGCCCTCGTCGCCGAGCAGCCGGACGCGCACCCCGAGGCGCAGATCGCCGAGCGCCGGGGAAGAGGGCGCCTCGGGCGCGCCTGCGCCGGCCGCCGCGGCGGCGCCGTCGCCGCTCTGGGCGAGCGCGAGCGGCAGCGACGCCGAGACGAGCAGCCGATCCCACAGCGAGAGGGAGCCGCCGACGTGGAGGAGCGACTGGCTGCCGACGATCGCCCGCTCGGGCGAGGCGCCGCCTCCGAGCGTGAGCGGATCCTCCGCGTGGTCGAACAGCGCGAGCCCGCGCGGGACCAGGTGCCCTCCGATGAACGGCGACGGCACACCGAAGAGCGGATCACCCGCGGGTGTCGGCTCGAACCGGCTGAGCGCGACGGCGCCAGGCCCCTCCGCGCGCGCGGAGGACGGGCCGAGGGCGATGCCGATCAGCGCGCCCGCGAGCGCCGCGCCCACCGTGATGAAGCCTCTCATGGGCGCCGGATGGTATCCCCGCCACGGCGAGCGGAGCAAAGGCGATTTGTCCGAGACGTTTCCAACAGTTGCTCGTGCGGCGCGTGCATCGGATAGCATCGCGGTGATCCGAGGTGGAGCGTCGGAGAGTCGGAGCACGGCCATCGCGGTGTGCCTCCGCCAGCAAGGAGCATCGATGCGAGGGAAGCAGCTGGGCCATTGGGGGCGCGCCATCGCGGCCGCGCTCGGCGTGGGGCTCGCGGCAGGGGTCGCCGCGGCCCAGCCGGCGCGCTCCGCGCCCGCAGGGACGCCGCCCGCCGCGCCGCCGCCGGCGGAGACGCCGCTCGCGGAGTCGCTGACCGGGATGGCCAGGGCCGAGCACGGGGCGGGCGCGGCGCTGTTCGACGACGGCGACTACGCGGGCGCGCTCGCGCGGTACGAGCGCGCCTACGAGCTGTCGCGCGATCACCGGCTGCTCTGGAAGGTCGCGCTCTGCCAGAAGAACCTGCGGCGCTACGCGAAGATGATCGCGACGCTGCGCCGGATGGAGGCCGAGGCGGGCGCCGCGCTGTCGGCCCGCGACAAGCAGGACATCGCCGACCTGATCAAGGCGGCCGGGGCGTTCGTGTCCTTCCTCGAGATCACGTCGAGCGAGCCGGGGGCCGCGGTGTTCGTGGACGACGAGCCGGTCGGGACGACGCCGCTCGCGGCGCCGGTGCCGATCGACATCGGCGAGCGCCGCATCCGCGTGTCGAAGCCGGGCTTCGTCGATTTCGTCCGGCAGGAGAAGGTCGTGGGCGGCGACAGCGTCGCGCTCGTGGCGCGGCTCGACCGGACGGTGCACCGGGGGCGGCTCGCCATCGCCGCGGGGCAGGACGATCTCATCGCGATCGACGGCAAGGTGGTGGGCAAGGGCCGCTGGGAGGGCTCGGTGCAGAGCGGGACCCACGCGCTGCGGGTGACGGCGCCGGGGATGACGCCGCACGAGGCGCAGATCCTGGTCCGGGACGACGAGCGCCGCCGGATCGACGTGTCGCTGGAGCGCGCCGCGCAGCGGGGCGGCGCGAGCAAGTGGCTCTGGATCGGCGGCGGCGCGGCCATCTTCGCGGGCGCGCTCGTCGCGGGCTCGCTGCTCTTCGAGCCGGGGACGCCGGCGGAGCAGGGCAGCCTGGGCACGGTCCCGCTCGGCTTCGGAGGGAGACGTTGATGCGGATGAAACGGACGGCGCGTACGAAGCGGACGAAGCGGACGGGACCGATGTCGGCGGTGGTGTTGCTCTCGCTCGCGGCGGTGGCGGGGGGTTCGGCCTGCGGCGGGGAGAAGGGGCAGCTCATGGTCGTCTTCCAGACGGACATGTCGCTGCCGAAGGACATCGATACGGTCCGGATCGAGGCGACGCTCGACGGGTCCGTCGTCTACGACGAGACGTTCGAGCGGCTCGGGACCGAGGGGTCGATCCTGCTGCCGGCGACGCTGGGCTTCCTCACGCCCGACGACCCGTCGCAGGCGCTCCGGGTGCGCGTCATCGCGAGCCGCGGCGGCAAGGACGGGGTGCGCCTGCTCCGCGAGGTGCTGACGACCGTGCCCGAGGGGCGCACGGCGACGCTGCACATGCCCATCCAGTTCCTGTGCGACGGCTCGGCCGAGGTCGAGCGCGACGCGCAGGGCAACGCGCTGCGCGACGCGGAGGGCAACGTGCTCGTCAAGAACAGCTGCCCCGAGGGCCAGAGCTGCGTCGCGGGCTCGTGCGTGCCGCGCGAGGTCGACTCGCGCGAGCTGCCCGATTACGAGGCCGTGGCCGTGTTCGGCGGCGGGGCAGGCGACGGCGACGGGCTCTGCTTCGACACTCTGCGGTGCTTCGCCGCCGCCGCGTCGGCGCCGGTCGATCTCGAGGCGTTCGCCGCGGACGGCACCGTCTGCCGGGCCGCCGCGCCGAGCGGCGACGTGAACGTCGCGCTGCTCACCCAGGGCGGCGGGATCTGCGGCGAGAGCGCGTGTTTCGTGCCGCTCGACGCGGAGAGCGACGCGGGCTTCCGGGTGGAGGAGGGCAACGTGCTCCGGCTGCCGGTCGAGGTGTGCCGGCGGGCGCAGAGCGGCAAGCTCGCGGGGCTCGCGATCGCGGCGGCGGGCGAGGGGCAGTGCCGCAGGAAGGGCACGGATCTGCCGACGTGCGGCCCTTGGTCGGCGCTGCTGGGCGGCGAGTCCACGAGGCCTGACGCGTCGGCGCCGGTCCCCATCGCTGTGGCGCAGGTCCACCCTGTGTCGCTGCGGGTGGCGGGAGGCAGCGTGACGTGGATCGCGGGCGCGACGTTCGACGGGGAGGGGATGGCCCAGGAGGACGGGGAGCTGAAGACGGCGCCCGTCGGCGGCGGCGATCCGCGGATCCTCGGCGGGACGCAGGCCTCGCCGCGGGATCTCGCGATCGACGAGGCGCGGCAGGTGGCCTTCTGGACGAACGCGGAGGACGGCACGCTGAGCGTGGTCCCGCTCGCGGGCGGCGCGCCGCGCGTGCTGCTCGCCGATCTGGAGCAGCCCGAGGGGCTCGCGCTCTCGGGCGACGCGCTCGCGTGGACCGAGCTCTGGGGAGGCGGCGTGTTCCGGGCGCAGCTGAGCGGCAGCGGCGTGGAGGTCGCGCTCGGCGCGCCGGAGGACCTCACGCCGCCGGGCACGGCGTTCTCGTCGCCCTACCGCGTGGCCAGCGCGGGGGACACCGTGTGCTGGACGTACCAGGGCACGCTGGGCAGGACCGACGGCGCGGTGGCGTGCCGCGTGGGAGAGGCGACGGTGACGATCGCCGCGGAGCAGCTCACCCCGCGGGAGATCGCGCTCGACGTGGACGGGGAGGGGAACGCGGCGGCGGTCTACTGGGCGAGCTTCGAGGGCGGCAGCGTCTTCCGGTCGGATCTGAGCGGGGCGGAGGTCGGCGCGCCCGAGGAGATCGCCTCGGATCAGGGCCAGCTGAACGGCCTCGCGGTGGACGAGGGGCACGTGTACTGGACGCGGCGCGACGCGGGGACGGTCGTGCGCATGCCGAAGGGCGGCGGGGAGCAGGAGGTGCTGGCCTCGGGGCAGGCGCGGCCGGGCGACATCGCTGTGGACGAGGCGACCGTCTACTGGATCAACGAGGGATCGCCGGACGGCAGCGACGGCGCGCCGGTGAAGGACGGGGCGGTGCTGAAGCGCCCGAAGTGACGGGGACGGCGGCGAGCGCAGGGGGCGGCGCCGCGCCGTCTGCGCGCTCGCCGCCGCGTGTGCTATGGCGCGATCCGTGAAACGCACGGCGCTTCTCCTGCTCGCCCTCGCGCTCCCGGCGTGCGGTTCGAGCTACGCTCAGCAGGGCCCGAGCGACACGCTCCGGGCCTACGCGCAGGCGCTCCAGGAGGGGCGCGTCGACGCCGCCTACCGGCTGCTCTCGGACGAGGCCAAGCGGTCGATGTCGCTCGAGGCCTTCCGGCGCGCGGTGCGGGACAACCCGGACGACGCGCTCGAGATCGCCCGCGCCATCGCGCGGCCCGCGGCCGATCCGGTGGTGACCGCGACGGT
Organism: Sorangium sp. So ce295; assembly: GCF_051527405.1. NCBI lineage: Bacteria > Pseudomonadati > Myxococcota > Polyangiales > Polyangiaceae > Sorangium > Sorangium sp. So ce295. Next base: position 4,168,869 of record NZ_CP150324.1, read on the forward strand.
CACCATGCCGAACGGCGAGGAGCTCCTGCTCGTCTTCGAGGGCGGCCGCTGGCGGCTCGACGCGGCGGCGGTCGATCTCTACGGTCAGGCGACGCCCCGGCAGGCCCTGGTGGGTTTCCTGCGGGCCTTCGAGCGCAGGCGCTACGACGTGATCATGCGCTACGTTCCCGACGCCGAGAAGGAGGGCCTCGTCGAGCCCGCGGGCGCCGCGCCCGATGAGGCAGGCGCGCCCGGCGAGGCGGGCTCCGCGCGCGCCGGCGGCGAGGGCCCGGCGCAGCCCGCCGGACCTGGAGCCGCGCCGCCCGGCGCGGGAGCTGACGCGGCGCAGAAGCCGGGCGGTCGACCCGGGACGGTCAAGGCCGCGGCCGACGCGGGGCAGCTCACGCCCGAGAAGCTGAAGAGCGCCTGGGAGGGGCCGCAGAAGGAGCAGATCAACCGGGTCGTCCAGGCGATCAAGGCGGCGCTGCCGACCGCGACCATCGAGGAGACCGGGGACAGCGCGTCCATGGCCTATGGCGCCGGCGGCACGGTCGCTTTCACGCGCGAGCACGGGGTCTGGAAGATCAAGGACTTCTAGCGGCGCGCCCGCGTCATGGCTTCGAGAAGAGCGCTGTACTAGGGTTGTCTGCATGCCGACCGGCGATCCTTCTTCGCGAACGCCCCCCTCGCCCGACGCGGATAGCGTCCCGATCCTCCCGCTGCGCAACTCGGTGCTGTTCCCGATGTCGGTCGTGCCGATCAACGTCGGCCGGCCGCGGAGCGTGCGCCTGGTCGAGGATCTCCTCGGCCGCGAGCGTGCGCTGGTGGGCGTGATCAGCCAGAGGTCGCCCGACGTGGACGAGCCGACGTTCAAGGAGCTCTACTCCGTCGGGACCGTCGCGCGCGTGGTGAAGGTCATCCGGCTCGGCCCGAACAACTACTCGGTCGTGCTGAACGGGCTCGGCCGCTTCCGGGTGAAGTCGGCGTTCTCGCTGGAGCCGTACATGCGCGCGCGGATCGAGCGCATCCCGGAGTCGCTCGTGCGCGACGTGGAGCTCGAGGCGCTCGGCGCGGGGCTGCGCGAGGCGACGCGCGAGGTGCTCGGCCTGATGCCGAACCTGCCGCGCGACACGGCGGGCATCCTCGACAACGTGCGCGAGCCGGGCGCGCTCGCCGATCTGATCGCCTCGAACTTCCCGCAGGCGCAGGCCTCGGTCGGCGACAAGCAGGAGATCCTCGAGGCGTTCGACGTGAAGGCGCGCGTCCGCCTCGTGCTCGCGATGGTCGGCCGCCAGCTCGAGGTGCTGCGGGTCAAGAAGGAGATCTCCTCCATGGTGCAGGAGGAGATGGGCAAGTCGCAGCGCGAGTACATCCTCCGGCAGCAGATGAAGTCGATCAAGGAGGAGCTCGGCGAGGGCGGCGACGACGACGAGATCGAGGAGCTCCGCGAGCGCATCCGGCGCGCCAAGGTGCCGGCGGAGGTCGACAAGGTGGTCCGCAAGCAGCTCAGCCGGCTGCGCTCGATGGCGCAGCAGTCGGCCGAGTTCAACGTGACCAAGACGTACCTCGAGTGGATCGCGGATCTGCCGTGGTCCAAGACGACGGTGGACAAGCTGAGCGTCGAGAGCGTGCGGCGCTGCCTCGACGAGGATCACCTCGGGCTGGAGAAGGTGAAGAAGCGGATCGTCGAGTACTCGGCGATCCGGCAGCTTCGCACGGACAAGAAGGGGCCGATCCTGCTCTTCATCGGGCCGCCCGGCGTCGGCAAGACGTCGCTCGGCAAGTCGATCGCGCGCAGCATGGGGCGCCGCTACGAGCGGATCGCGCTCGGCGGCGTGCGCGACGAGGCCGAGATCCGCGGGCACCGGCGCACCTACGTGGGCGCGCTGCCCGGGCGCATCCTGCAGGCGCTGAAGAAGGCGGGGACCAGGAACCCGGTGCTCGTGCTCGACGAGGTCGACAAGATGGGCGTCGATCTGCGGGGCGATCCGGCGGCGGCGCTCCTCGAGGTGCTCGATCCGGAGCAGAACTCGACGTTCCAGGACCACTACCTCGACCTGCCGTTCGATCTGTCGCAGGTGATGTTCCTCGCGACCGCGAACAACTGGGACGGGATCCCGGGGCCGCTCGTCGACCGCATGGAGGTCATCGAGGTGCCCGGCTACACGCGGACCGACAAGCTGGGGATCGCGCGGGAGTTCCTGGTGCCGAAGCAGCTGTCGGCGCACGGGCTCACGGACGAGCGCCTGGAGTTCACGGAGCCGGGCATCGAGGCGGTCGTCGACCACTACACGCGCGAGGCGGGCGTGCGCGGCCTGGAGCGGCAGATCGCGGCGGTGTGCCGCGCGACGGCGGTGAAGGTCGCCGAGGGCAACGACGTGCGCGAGGTGGCGACGCCCGAGCACGTGGAGCAGGTGCTCGGCCCGCACAAGCACCGCCCCGAGATCGCCGAGCGGACGCTCCAGCCCGGGGTCGCGACCGGCCTCGCGTGGACGCCGGCGGGCGGCGAGATCCTCTTCATCGAGGCGACGAAGATGCCGGGCAAGGGCAACGTGGTGCTCACCGGCAACATGCGGAACGTGATGCAGGAGTCGGCGAGCACGGCGGTGAGCTTCGTGCGCAGCAAGGCCGATCGGCTGCACCTCGATCCGGAGTGGCTCAAGGAGATCGATCTGCACGTGCACATCCCGCAGCACGGCACGCCGAAGGACGGGCCGAGCGCGGGCGTGACGATGTTCGCCGCGGTGGCGTCGCTGCTGCTCGGGGCGCCGGTGCGCAGCGACGTCGCGATGACGGGGGAGATCTCGCTGCGCGGGCGGGTGATGCCGGTCGGCGGGGTCAAGGAGAAGCTGCTCGCGGCCCACCGCGCCGGGATCCGGCACGTGCTCATCCCGACGAAGAACCGGCGCGACCTCGAGGACGTGCCGCAGGACGTCAAGGATCAGATCAAGATCACGATGGTGTCGTCGATGGAGGAGATCCTGCCGCTCGTGCTGGAGCCGCCGCGGCGCGCTCCGGCGCAGAGCGCGTCGCAGGAGGAGATCGAGGAGCAGGCGGGGGTGTAGCGGAGGGCGCTCCACGAGCGCCTTCCCGCCTTCGTTCGATGTCGAGCGCGTTCTGCGGCCGCGGCGACGCTAGCCGTGGCAGGCCCGCACGAAGCCGCAGCGCAGCTTGCGGCACGCCTCGACCGGGACGCCGTCGAAGCGATCCTCGGCCCTCGCCTCGGCGAAGCGATCGGCGAGCCGGGCGAGCTCGCGCTCGAACCGCGCGTGCTCGTCGTCGGTGAGGGTCCCCATGGGGCCCGAGGCCGCGAGCCACACGGGCTCGACCTCGGCGCCGATGAAGAGCACGCCCGCGCGGACGGGGCGGTCGGGGTGGCGCCTCCTGAGCGCGAGCGCATACGCGCGCAGGCGGAGCTCGTACGGCGAGAGATCCGCGCGGGGGCGCGCGCGCTTGTACTCGACGACGTCGATGAGGTCGCCCGGGTGCAGGACGGCGAGATCGACGGCGAGCGAGAGCGCGAGCCTCGCGCCGCGCCGCCGTCCGGAGCGCTGGGGCTCGACGTCGAGCACGAGCGCCTCCTCCCGGAGGAGCGACGCCTCCTCGGCGCGCACCTGCCGCGCGTAGGGGCCGTCCAGGAAGCGCGCGACGCGCTCCGCGGTGCGCAGCACGTCCGGGCCGTGCGGCGGGAACCCCTCGAAGGTGAGGCGGGCGACGACCTCCTCGGCCTCGGTCGGCTCACCCCAGCGCGCGCGCGGCCAGCGCTGGAGCACCCGGTGCACGGCGCGGCCAGGGGGGCGAGGATCCGCGCCGTCCTCCAGCTCGACGCGCTCCTCGCCCGGGAGCTCGGGCAGGCCCTCGACGTCGAACAGGCCGAGCTGGCCCTCGCCGGCAGGCTCGCCGATCCCGAGGAGGTGGCGCAGCCGGAAGCGGCGCGGGCACGCCTGGAACGCCGCGAGGGACGCGGCCGCGACCAGCACGGTCTGCGCGCGGGCAGGCCCCGTCGCCGGCGGCGCCCGGGGGGCCGGCGCGGCGCGCGCGTATGCGTCGGTGCCAGGCGCGGGCGCCTTCGCCCCGGCGAGCAGCGCGCAGGCGTCGAGCGTCGCGCGGATGGCGCCGGCGAGCGGCGTGGAGGCCTCGACGAGGTCCGCCGCGGCGATTCGGGGCTCGCCGTCGGCCTCCGCTGTGGCGCGGGGCTCGGCGTCGACCGCCGCCTTCAGCGTGAGCCACGCCGAGCCGCTCCGCGGCTTCGCCTCGGCGCCGACGAGCACGAGCTCGCGGCGGGCGCGCGTGATCGCGACGTACGTGAGCCGCTGCCGCTCGGCGCGCTCCCGCGCCCGCACCTCGGCGCGCGCCGCCAGGAGCGCGGGCGTGCTGACGGGCAACAACGGCCCGCGCGCCGACGCCTCGGCGTCGTGGAGCGAGCCGGTCCGCGACCGCCCGTCGATGACCCGCGCGAAGTGGCGCACGAGCAGGGCGGCAGGCCGGTCCCCCGCGGCGGGGACGTAGCTCAGGCCTGGCTGCGCCGCGCGGGGCTCCGCGTTGAGATCCAGGAGCACGACGGCCGGGAAATCGAGCCCCTTGCTGGCGTGGATCGTCGTGAGCCGCACGGCGTCGTCCTCGGGCGAGAAGACGGCGGCCTCGGGCTCGTCCGCCTCGTCGCGGATGCGGCGGTCGAGCCAGCGGACGAAGCTCGCGAGCGAGCCGCCCCGGCGGCGGGCGATGGAGACCAGGCGATCGACGTTGCCGAGGCGGGCCTGGGCGCGAGGGAGCGCCGCGATGACGCGGTCGAGATCGAAGGCGGTGACCGCGGCGCGGATCGCCTCGCCCGGCGTCGAGCGGAGGGCCGCGCGGCGCAGGCCGGCATAGCGGGCGCGGAACGCCTCGAGGCGCTCGCGATCCCCCGCGGGGAGGCGCGCGAGGACGGGGAGCGGGCGCCCGTCGTCGAGCTCGGCGTCGTCGGGCGCGGGCGACCAGACCCCCTGCGCCAGCGCGGCGGCGGGCCAGCGGCCGAGCAACGGGACCGCGAGGCCGCGGCCTGGAGGCGCGAGGAGCGCGAGCGACGTGTCGGAGAGCGCCACCACGGGGCCGCGGAGGACGGTCGCCAGGGCCAGGCGATCGCGCGGATCGAGCAGGAGGCGGAGGATCGCGGCCAGATCGCGGACCTCGGCCGCGTCGAAGAGCGCGCGGCCGGCCACCACGTACGGGATCTCGAGGCGCGCGAGCGCCAGCTCGACGAGCGGGATCGTGCTCCTCCGGCGGGTGAGCACGGCGACGTCGCGGAAGCGCAGGTCGCCGGTCGCGGCGCCGTCGCCGCCCGCGCCGCGGACGCGCCGCGCGATGTACGCGGCCGCGATCAGCGCCTCGCGCAGCTGTCCGCGCGCGTCCCTGACGAGGGCGTCGACCCCGTCGGGAGCGCCGCCGCCGTCGCTGACGAGCACGACGTCCGTCGGGCCCTCCGCGGCCCTGCCCGGCGCCGCGACGAGGTGCTCGGCCGCGCTGTAGGCGATCTCGAACTCGCGCGGCGAAGCCCGGGGCGCGCCCGCGTCGCCGTCGCCCGCGCCGCGATCCTGCGCGAAATCGCGCGCGGAGAAGGCGTTGATGAACGCGAGCAGCTCGGGCGTCGACCGGCGGCTCTCGCGGAGCGCCACGAAATCGGCGCTCGGGTCCGGCGACCAGAGCGCGGGCGCGAGCTCGAGCGCGCGGCCCGCGGCGGCGCCGGCGAGCTCCGCGCAGACGCGGCAGAAGATGGAGACGTCGGCCCCGCGGAACCCGTAGATGGATTGCTTGCGATCGCCGACGAGGAACAGGCCATGACCGGACAGGCTGGCCGCCGTCGGGGCCGCGCCGGCCGGGCGCGAGAGGGCGGCGTCGTCCCGCTCGCGCAGGAGGTACACGAGATCGCGCTGCACCGCGCTCGTGTCCTGGAACTCGTCGACGAGCAGCACGTCGACCGAGCCGCGGACCGCCGCGCCGATCGCCGGATCGTCCCGCAGGCCGTCGCGGGCGGCGCGCAGGAGGTCCCCGAACCCGAGGCCGCCCTCGGTGCGGCGGATCGCCGAGAGCCGCTCGCGGATCTCCTCCAGCAGCTCGACGATCCGCGCCTCGCGGCGCGACAGGGCCGGGGCCTCGCGGAGGAAGCCGAGCAGCTGCTGCGCCTTGTCGCGGTGGGTCTCGCCCGGCAGCGCCTCGCGGAAGGCGATGAGCGCCTCGTCGGCCGGCGTGGACTTGCTCTTGTGCGGCTTGCGCTGCGTGAGGAGCTCGATGAGCGGGGCGCTCGCCGCGCTCGCCGGGAAGGGCGCGACGCCGTCCTCGCGGCCGAGCGCCGCCACGAGCGCCGCCGCCGGCGCGCGGAAGGCGGCGCTGCCGAGCGCGGCGCTCCCGGCGGCGAGGCGGCGGAGCTCCCGCGCGAGCGCGCCGGCCTCGGCGGCGTGATCGGACACGGCGAGCCGGCGCGGCGCGAGGCCGTCCTCGTCGAGCCGGTCGAGCAGCCGCGTGACCTCGCTCCGCGCGGCCTCGACGCCGCCCGTCGCGGCGATGAGCGCGCGCGCGGCCTCGGCGCGCTCGCCCCCGTCGGCGAGCGCGCGGCTCAGCGCCTCGTCGACGGCGAGGTCGCTGAGCGCCTGCGCCTCCTCCTCGTCGAGGATCCGGGCCGAGGGCGAGAGCCCCATCGCGATCGCGTGCCGGTCCACGATCTGCTTGGCGACGCCGTGGAGCGTGTCGATGCGCGCGGCGGGGAGGCGGGCGAGCGCCTCCTCCGCCCGCTTGCGCAGCTCGGCGGCGGGCAGCGACGCGCCGGCGAGGCCGGCGACGGCCGCCTGCCGCGCCCGGAGGATGTCGGCGAAGGGGATGTCCGCCTCGCCGTTCCAGCGGGCGATCTCGCGGAGCGATCGCTCGACGCGGTGGGCGATCTCCCGCGCCGCGGCGCGCGAGAACGTCGTCGCGACGATGCGGTCCGGCGGCACGGGCGGCGCGGCGGACGCGGCGTCGGGCAGGCCGAGGGAGGTGAGGCCGAGCGTGAGCAGCACGTAGAGCGCCGTGAGGCGGTGGGTCTTGCCGGTGCCGGCGCTCGCGGCGACCACGACGTTGCGGCGGAAGGCGTAGATGAGCGCGTCGCCCTCGGCGAGCTCCGCGCCGCGCGGGGCGGCGCTCACGCGACCTCCTCCGCGGCCTCGTCGCTCGGCACGACCGCGGGGCGGCGGCACACGTCGCGCGCGTCGCACCGCGCGCACATCGTCGAGAGCGCCGGCCGCGGCGCGGCCTTGCCCTCCCAGAGCGCGACGACCGCGGCCCGCGCCGTGCGCGCGGCCTCGGCCCAGCCCTCGGCGAGCGCGCGCTGCTCGTCCGCCGTGCGAGGCCACAGCTCGATGAGCCCGCGCTGGCGCACGCCGATGTAGACGGCCCGCACCTCCTCCGCGCCGAGCGCGCGCGCCGCGATGGCGCTGTACAGCGGCAGCTGGAGCGCCCTCCGCCGCTCCTTGGCGTCGGGGAGCTTGCCGGTCTTGTAGTCGACGACCCGCACGACGCGCTGGTCGGTCGATCGATCGAGCCTGTCGATCTGGCCGTCGACCCACAGGCTCGGGCCGTCCTCCTCGTCGGACAGCGGGGGGAGCTCGAGCGGCTGCCACGGGGGCGGCTCTCCGGCGCCGAAGCGCCGCTCGGCCAGGAAGAAGCGGAGCTCCGGCGACGCGTCCTCCCCGTCTCCGTCGAGCGTGCGGGCCACGACCTCCATCACGTCCGCGATCGCCTTCTCGACGGCCTCGCGGCGGAGCGGGGCCATGGGCGCCGAGGCGCCGAGCGCCGCCTCGGCCGCGGCGCGCGCCGCCGCGAGCTGCTCGGCCGGATCGCGCTCCGGGCCGAGCTCGCGCAGCGCCTCGAACGAGGCCTGCAGGGCGCGGTGGATCAGCGTACCGCGCTCGCGCGCGTCGGCCGACTCGGCGAGATCCTCGGCGCGGCGCACGCGCAGGACGCGGCGGGCGAACGCGGCGAAGGCGCAGCCCACGGCGCGCTCGATGTGGGTGACGGCGATCGGCCTGCCGGGGTGCGCCCCGCCGATCGCGGCCCTGAGCTGCGCGGCGAGCGCGGGGTCGCGGTCGACGAGGACGCGGCCCGTGTGGAGGTCGATCGGCGCGCGCGGATCGAGGAAGAAGTCCGCGCGGGCGCGCTCGATCCGGATCCGCTCCGCGAGGTCCGCCGCCGGCCGCCCTCCGCCCGCGAGGGCGATGAGCTCCGCGTCGCGCGGGCCGAGGGGCGCCGCGTCCGGGGCGACGCGCGAGGCGGGCTCCGTCCGCTGGTGCGCGCCGGTCGCCGCGGCCGCGGTGAAGAGCGGGTGCGGCTCGTTCGGCTCGCTGTCGTCTACGCCGCGCGTGTAGCAGAGGGCGACGCGGCGGGCGCCGGCGAGCGCCCAGCCGAGCTCCGCGCGCTGGGCCGCCTGGCGCTCGCGCCCCGACGCGGGGCGGCTCGGCGCCGGCAGCCTCCCGCGGAGCGCCTCGCCGAGCAGCGTCTCGTCCGCGCCCGGGCTGCCGCCGTAGGCGCGCGCGTCGAGCCCGGTCACCACCACCACGTCGTGCTCGAGCGCCGTGAACCCCGCGGCGACGTCGATGCGCACCGCGCCGGCGCGGCCGGCGTCGCCGCGCGGCCCGGCGCCCTGCTCGGCCGCGGCCCGCTCGAGCTCCGCGTAGATCTCGGCCGCGGTGGCGGGGCGCTCCTCGCAGCCGAGGTCGTACGCGGCCCGCGCGAGCGCCTCGGCCTGCTCGCGGATCGCGCGCGCGGCCCGCGCGCCTTGACCCATCGCGCCCACCGCCTCGAGCGCGAGCGCGCCGCCGCTCCGCCGCTCGCCGCGCAGCGCGGCGCGGAGCTCCTCGATCCCGGGCTCGCCGAAGCCCAGCTTGTCGAGGAGCGACAGGAAGCGCCGCACGATCTCGGGCCGCGTCGTCGCCTCGCCGATCCAGCGGGCGCTGGCGAGCAGCCGCTCCAGCGCGTGCGGCATCCACGCCTCGTCGTCGCCGTCCTCGTCGCCGTGCGCGCCGCCCAGCACCGAAAGGCCCAGGGCGAGCTCCGCGTCGCTCAGCTCCTCCTGCGCGGTCGCCGGCGGCGTCCGCGCCGTCCCTGCGCGGCGGTCCGCGCGGCGGGCCGCCACGACCGAGATGAGGCCGTCGATGAGCAGCCGGCCCGTGCGATCCACCTCGACCGGCACGTCGCGCAGCCGGTGGGCGAGGTCGGTCGAGCGCCGCTCCGCCTCGGAGGCAGACGTGCGGTCCATCCAGGCGCCGGCGTGGACCCCCGGGGCGCGGAGGATCTCGATCGCCTGCTCGCGACGCACCGGCCCGACGGCGAGGCGCAGGATGGCGAGCGCGACGCGCCCGTCGGGGCAGCTCGCGGCGGCGCGGCCGCGCGGCTCCGACGAGCGGACGCCCGCGTCGGCGAGGGCGGCGCGGAGGGGCTCGAGCGCGGCGTCGTCGAGCGCCGGCACGACGACGGCGATCCGCTCGGGCGGGATCCCGCGGCCGAGCGCGGCGGCCACCTCGGCGGCGGCGGCGCGCGCCTCGCCCTCCGGGGTCCTCGCCGCGACGGCGGCGAGAGGCTCTGCTCCGCCGTCGGGCACCCACGCGATCTCGGGCGCGTCCCCGAGCGAGGCCCAGCGCCGCTCCAGGGCGTCGGCGACCGGCGCCGCGCCGTCGTCCGGCAGCGCGGGCAGCTCGACGGTGACGCCCGCGCCGCCGCGGGCGCGGACCGCGGCGTGGAGCGCCTCGACCCAGGCGAGATCGTCGGGCTCCCAGGCCACGGCGCCGCGGATCGTGACCTTGTGCGGAAGCGGGAGCGCGGCGGATGCGCCGACCGAGCGGAGCGCCCGCGCGAGCAGGAACCCCGCGCAGCGCGGGTCGACGAGGCGCGCTGCCCGCAGGGCGGCGTCCGCCCGATCGAGGACCTCGGCGATGGCGATCGCGTACGGGGTCCCGAGCGCCCGCAGCTCCGCCGGGGAGGTCCCGGCGCGCCGGAAGCTCCCGAGGGCGCGGTCGAGGGCGTGCGCGAGCGCGACGCGCGCGGCAGGCTCGGCCGGCTGCCGCAGCCGATCCGGCGGCAGGGCGTCGAGGGCGAGCCGGGTGGCGAGGCGGGTTGTGTGAGGGCTCGCTATGGCGGTGTCCGGCGCCAGCAGGGCAAGCGCCTCGGAAACGAAGCTCCACCGTGAGCGGATTTCCTGGTCCGCGGTGCGCGCGTCGCGCAGATCGAGAGAGGCGAGCTCGCGTTCAACGTGCCGCTCGGTCGGGACAATGAGCAGCGATGTTCTGCTCACCACCGCGAGACGGCCGAGCGCCGCTCCCGGGAAGCGCAGGCGCCCGCCACGGCAGGGGGCTGAGAGGGCGCCGGCGCATCTGAATGCACGTCCAGCAAGGGGTACCTCACGGCAGACCCTTTACTTCATGCATCCGTCCCCTCGCAACCTCCGCCGGGGGCTCGCCTTGTTGAAAAAGTCTCGCGGAATGTGGGAATTCTTGTGGGGAAATCGGAATGCGTGTTGAAAAACCTGTTGGGAACCCTGGACGGTCCAGGCCGTAGCCTCCGTAGATCTGCGGAATTGCACCCAGCAAGCGCGCGCCGGAGCACGCCCGGGGCGCTCCGGGGTTTTCAACAGGCTCAGCGGTGAACGGAGGCGACCGGAGGCGACCGGGCGTCACGACGGGCGCGTGAGCCGCCCCGGTAGAATCGAGCGGGGAAGGGCGGACGGAAGGAGGGAAACGGAGGAGGGGTGGTTGGACGCTCTGTCGCGAGGCGCCCTGTCGGTTGGGTCGGTTGCGAGGAGAGCTAGCGGCGCGCCACGTCCTTGTCGCGGCGGACGCCTGTGTCATCGGCCGGCGGCAGATCGGCCACGCTCGCCGGCAGCACGGCGGGGGCCGCCGTCCCGCTGCCCTGGTCGTCGCCTCGCGCGGCGGGAGCCGAGCCAGCGGACGCGGCGGCGGACGTGCTCGCTGCGGTGCCCGGCGGAACGTCGGTGGCGGCGGCGGTGGTCGCCCCGGCGGGGGGCGCCTCGGACTGTGCGCGATTCCGCACGGCGGTCACCGCCTTGTCGGCCGCCTTGACGAGCTGTGTCGTCACGACCGAGGGCGGGAAAGGGAGCTTCGGGGCGACGAAGATCTCGAGCTTCAGGATCGTGTGGTGCTCGTCGACGGCGCGGAGCCGCCAGCGGGCGCGGAAGTCGGCGACGTTGCCGCGCTTGTGGCGGCCGGAGATCACCTCGTCGGCGCCGTCCTTGGTGGGCGGCGACATGTCGGCGACCGTCCAGATGTGCGCGGCGCCGTTCAGGATCGGCACCTGGAGATAGACCTCGCTCGTTCCCTTGCGCTTCGTGAGCACGCGGCTCTGGTCGAAGGGGCCGATGAACGTCTTGTAGTTGCCGTAGGAGGTGACGATCTTCCGGACCGTCGACAGGGGCGCTTTCACGAGGATCGCCGCGCCCCCGGTGTCGATCGCGGCGACGGGCCCGGTGGTCTTCAGCGTGTACCGGAGCGCCTTCCCGAGCGACGCGAGCTTCTCCGACTCGGCGTCGGCGGCGCGGGCCGCGCGCGGCGAGAGGGAGAGGGCGAGGACGGCGAGCGAGAAGGCGATCAGGGACAGGGACCACAGTTTCTTCATGGACTCTCCTGTTCGAGCGACGTCCGTCAGCGCGGGCTCCCCCCCACGTCGCGGACATGCGCCTCGGGCGGCGAGACCGCAGCCCCTCGCTAGATGTAACTCCGTCAGCACGCGGCCGCACGCCTGCGCACTACAGAAAACATGCTTTCTTCGGACGAGGTCGGAATTCAGCGGTCGGCGTCGGCGCGCTCAACGCTCACGCGCGCGTTGCGCGCTGCCGCCGCTGTCGTCGGTCGTGGGCGTCGTGGGCGTCGTGGGCGTCGTGGGCGTCGTGGGCGCGGCGCTCGCGGCCTGTCCGGCAGCGTCGGCGTCGGGCTCGGACGACGCCGCGGGCGGCCGCAGGGGCCGCTCGCCTGGCTCCTCGTCGAGCGGGGCCATCTTGCAGGAGCCGTCGAACTGCACGCCGCGGTCGATGAAGATGGCGGGCGCGTGCAGGGCGCCGGTCACCTTGGATGGAGCGTAGAGCTCGATGGCATCGCGGGCGCGGATGCTCGCCTGCACCTCGCCGCCCGTGACGATGCACGTGACGACGTGGATCTCCCCGATCACGAGCGCCCCTTCGCCGATCACGAGCACGTCCTCGCCGCGGATCTCGCCGCGGAAGCTGCCGTCGATGCGCACGCGGCCCTCGAAGAAGAGCTTGCCTTCGAAGTGCGTACCGCGGCCCAGGAGGGCGTTGATCTCGGTGGGCCGGTGGCCCCCGCCGTCGTCGCCGCGGGGGCTTCCTGGGGATCGCGGCGAGAGGGGCGAATCCCTGTCGCCCGGGAAGGACATCGGCTCCATCGCCCGCTGGCTTACTTCAGGCATCGTCACATTCGCAACGGGGGCGCGCGTCAGCCCCGTAACGGGCGCGCGGCGGCGGCCGTGGTTGTTGAATGATTACCAATGCTTGGGTGGTCTTTGCAGCAGGGTACGTTTTCTGCAAAGGGGCGGACCGAGCAGGTGTCCCGGCGCGCTGACCGCCGGGGGCGCGCGGAGTGGGGCCGACGTTTGGCCAAGCGCGCGGTGGAGCGTGAGGGTCCGAGGCGACCAGGAGAGGGAGTGGAGATGACGTTCCGATCGTTGCTTGTGGCTGCCGGTGTCCTGGGCAGCATCTCGGTAGCGTCCGCGCAGACGCCGCCCGCCCAGCCGACAGCTCCGCCGGTCGATCCCACGCCGCTCCAGCCGACCGAGCAACCGGCCGCCCCGGCGCCGGCAGCGCCCGGCGCTCCTGCCGCGGTTCCCGGCGCTCCTGCTGCTGCGCCGGTTGCCGCTCCGCCCGCGGAGCCGGCGCCCCCCGCGCAGCCTCAGCCTCCGGCGGAGGCGCCGTCACCCCCGGAGACTTCGCGGCCGGACTCAGGCGCGGTCTCCCCGGTGGTGCAGTGGAATCAGGCCACCGCAGCGGACTCGATGCAGGAGGAGGACGAAGAGACGAACCTGCGCTGGCGGGGGACGACGTTCACCTGGAACCAGGCCGGCAGCACGACCCTCTTCGGCGTCGGCGGCGAGTACGCGCCCGACATCCAGGTCTACGGCTGGGACTTCACGCTGAGGCCGAGCTACTACCTGCTCGACCGCCCCAAGGACAAGGTGTCCCTGTCAGCCGAGATCGGCTGGCTGGTCGAGCTCACGAACAGCGACATCACGGCGGACCGACGGGAGACGCAGCTCAAGGACGCCTCGCTCGGCGCCCAGTACAGGCGCGAGCTCTGGCAGAGCGGCGGCGCGAACAAAGGCGATTACAAGACGGACGCCGCCATGCGGCTGCGCGTGATCCTGCCGACCTCGCCGGCGAGCTGGAACTCCGGCAAGTACTTCACCCTGTCGCTCGGCCCGCAGATCACGCAGAAGGTCAAGCTGCTCGGCTCGAAGGCCAGCGGGCTCAACGATGTGACGGCGAGGCTTGGTGTGATGTATGCGCACCTGTTCTCGAGGTCATTCACGCCGGTGAACGGCGACCTCAACCGGCCCCGGATGAACCCGAGCGGCGAGGTGGCCCCCGATGAGCAGCTGAGCGGGACCTCTTTCGTCATGGACCGATTGACCGTGAGCCTCGACTTCAGCCTACCGCTCTACAAGGACCTCTCGATGGCGACGAGCTTCGCCCTGCTCCCCCAGTGGAAGCACGGGTTCGAGGACCTGTGCGCCGAGATCGCGACCGGCTGCGCCCCGGTCGAGTCCCGCGGCGAGACCTACCATCCGAGCACGTCGTTCGACATCAACCTGAACTACCCGGTCTACGAGGTTGTCGACCTCACGCTCGGCTACAACAACACAACGAGGCAACTCGGGGAGGGCGGCCAGCGGAGGAACTTCTTCTACAGCCCTGACGCTCAGTTCTATCTCGACATCAACGCCAACCTCGACGTCATCTACTCGAAGGTGACAGGCCGCGGGAAGAAGGCCGAGAAGGCGGGCACCGCCGGCGCTCCGCGCCGGCAGGCGCTCTGACGCGCGCGAGCCGTCGCGGCCCGTCCGCGGCTCGTCAGCGTCCCGTCACGCGCGCCCGCGGCTCTCGCCGGTGGTCAGCCCGCCGGCGATGAGGTGCGCGGCGCGCAGGGGCTCGGGGAGGCGGCCGTTCACCGAGAGCCGCGCGATGAGCGCGCTCGCGTCGTCCAGCGAGATGCCGGCGCGCTGCACGTGCACGCCCGCGACCGGCTCCATCGGGCCGGCGCGCTGGATGAGCGCCCACTTGCGGCGTCCCCCCCGGACGCGCGAGAGCAGCGCGTCGCGGATCGCGTCGAGGTCGGGGAGGCGCCGCGCCACCACCACGACCGGCAGGGCGAGGGCTTCGTGCAGCGCCGCGAGATCGACGACGTTGAAGCCCGCCACCGCGATGCCCTGGAGCATGACCACCTGCGCCTGGGCGTAGAAGCGGGAGCCGCGGATCATCGCGGCGATCGCGGGGGTGGCGTTCCGCCCGTCGCGCCTCACGCGGGTGGAGAGGACGCCCTCGAGGCGCAGCCCCGAAAAGACGGTCCCGACGACCTGCACGTCGCCGCGGTGGTCGCGGGCGAACGGCGCGTCGTCGACGCCGATGACATGCGAGAAGCGTGGAGCGCGGGCCGGCACACGCGGAGCTTACCGTGCTGCCGCCTTTGCCGGGCCAGGCGGTCGTGCTGTACTGCTAGGATGCGACCTTCCAGGCACCTCTCGCTGAGCCTCTCGCTGGCCCTCGGCCTCGCCTCGTCGCTGGCCCTCGCGCAGGGCGCCACCGCCCAGCCGGCCCCGAAGGCCCCCGCGGCGCCGGAGAAGGCCGCGGCTCCGCAGAAGCCGGCGGTCAACAAGCCGCGCGGCGGCACCGCCGGCGCGCCGAAGCGCCCCGGGCGCGCGCGCAAGCCCAAGAAGGACGCGCAGGCGAGCCTCGCCGGGCGGCCGGTCGCCACCTTCCCCGGCTTCCGCATGCTCCCGACCGGCGGCTCGCGCGTGTTCGTGCAGATCCACGGCGGCAAGGTCGACGTCGCCGAGTCGAAGGCTGCCGGACGCCTCGTCTACCGGCTGAAGGGCGCGGGGGCGATCCAGACGAACCGCTTCCCGCTCGTGACGTCGTTCTTCGCGACCCCGGTGACCCAGGTGCAGCTCGTCGGCCAGGGCAACGATCTCGACATGGTGATCGACCTGCGCACCCAGGCCGACGCGACCTACCGCGTGCTCGAGACCGATCAAGGGATGGTGCTCCAGGTCGACTTCCCCCCGTCCGTCCCCGAGCAGCGCTCGGCGGCGCCGGCCGAGGGAGCGCGCAAGCGCTCCGAGCGCCGCACGATCTCGCAGGACCCCGGGAGCGACGAGGAGAGCTCGGATCTCTAGGGCTCCGGCTGGCCGCGGCGGGGGCCCGGGCCGAGGCCGAGCTCACCGCTTCAGGGCAACTAGAGGGCGACCGCCTCCCGCCGGGCCTTCTCCCCGGGCGGGCTCGCGTCCGCCGGCGAGGCCGACTCGCTCATCGCCGCCGCGGCGAACGTGACGAGGACCATCCACAGGAGATCGGCGAGCAGGAGGTGGACGAGCTGCATCCACACCGGCGCGAGCAAGAAGAGGTTGAGGACCCCCGCGCCGATCTGCAGCAGCACGAGCGCTCCGATCGCCGCCGAGAGCCGCGCGACCTCGGGCGAGGGGCGCCGGGCAGCGACGGCGCCGCGGGCGAAGAGGAGGTAGACGCTCACGGCCGCCGCCACGGTCGGGTGCAGCACGCGCAGCTGCAGCAGGAAGTGCGCCGCGGGCGAGAAATCCTGCGCCAGGCCCTCGCGGAGCGACGCCGCGGCGAAGAGCGTGTCCCCGAGCGCGGCGATGGCCCCGGTCACGCCCACCGCCAGGACCCCCGCGAGCCCGGCGCCGAGCAGCGCGCCCGTCACCCCCTGGCCGCGCAAGCGCACGCGCCGGCCCCCGCGCGCCCAGTAGAGGGTGCAGGTCATGGCGCCCACCAGCAGGAACGTGTTGATGAGGTGCACGGCCATCCAGATCGCGCGGGCCGCCGACGCGTCGTGGGCGACGTACTCGAGCAGGACGATCCCGGCGCCGACCGCCGCCTCGGTGATCATGAACAGCATCGACGCGGCCGCGCCGCCGCGCACGGGGTGGCCCGACGGATACGCGACGAAGGCCCAGACGAGCTGCAGCGCGACGAGCAGGAACGCGACGCCCGAGGTGGCGCGGTGCGTGAACTCGATGAAGGTCGCCGCGCTCGGAGAGCGCGGGATGACGTCGCCGTTGCACGTCGGCCAGTGGCTGCCGCAGCCGGCCCCCGAGCCGGTCGCGCGCACGAACGCGCCCCACAGGATCACGCCGAGCGTGAAGGCCAGCGCGAGCGCCGCGAGCTTCCAGAACCGCGCCTGAGTCATGCCGGGTCCTTACCGCGAAACCAGCGCGACGGCAGCCCGCGCGAGATCGGCGACGCAGGGGCGACTTGCCCGGGCAACTCCCGCGATTGCCTTCGTGATTGCGCGCGACCGCGCGCGACCTCCGGCGAGGCGGCGTCCGCCGCAGCGCGATCTCGTTGCGCCCGGCCCCGGCTGAAGGGAGGATGTGCCGGTGCCGAACAGCGACGACCTCCGAAGCGCTCCGCTCTCCGCGCCGATCGAGCTCCCGAGCGGTCGACCGGCCAGGATCGTCGTCGCGGACGACGACCGCCTCGCGCGCCAGATGCTGGCGAGCATCCTCCAGAAGGCCGGCTTCCAGGTCGAGGCGGTCGACGACGGTCAGGAGGCGATCGAGCTGATCGGGCGGGGAGGGGTCGATCTCGTGCTCCTCGACATCGTGATGCCCCGGCTCACCGGCCTCGAGGCGTGCAGGCTGCTCAAGAGCATGACCTCCGAGTCGTTCCTCCCCGTCGTGCTGGTCACCGTGAAGAGCGACACGGCGAACCGGGTCGAGGGGCTCAAGATCGGCGCCGACGACTACGTCTGCAAGCCGTTCGAGGAGGAGGAGCTCCTCGCGCGGGTCGGCGCGATGCTCCGGATCAAGCGGCTGCACGACCAGGTCGCGGCGCAGCGCGCCTACCTGGAGCAGCTCTCCATCCACGACGA
Organism: Sorangium sp. So ce295; assembly: GCF_051527405.1. Lineage (NCBI taxonomy): Bacteria > Pseudomonadati > Myxococcota > Polyangiales > Polyangiaceae > Sorangium > Sorangium sp. So ce295. The sequence continues at coordinate 4,185,977 of NZ_CP150324.1, forward strand.
GATGACGGGGCTATACAACTACCGTTACCTCTTCACGCGGCTCAACGAGGAGTTCAAGCGCGCGGAGCGCTACCACGAGCCGTTCGCCTGCGTGCTCGTCGACATCGATCGGCTGAAGGTGATGAACGAGACCGGGGGGCGCACGCTCGGCGACGCCGTGATCCGGCGCGTGGCCGATGGGATCCGCCGCTCCGTCCGGGAGGTCGACGTGGTCGCGCGCTACGGCGGCGAGGAGTTCCTCATCGTCCTGCCGAGCACCCACTTCGCCGGGTCGCTGACGGTGGCCGAGCGGATCTGGCGCGAGGCCGCCGGCAACCCGGTCGAGTTCGGCGGAGAGGCGAGGCCGTGCAGCGTCTCGATCGGCGTCGCGCTCTACCCCTCGCGCGACGTCCGCTCCAAGGACGGGCTGATCCGCGCCGCCGAGAGCGCGCTCAACCAGGCGAAGCGCGAGGGCGGCAACCGGATCTGCGTCTTCCAGCAGCACGGCCAGATCTACACGCCGGCGGCGAGCGGCGAGCCGCAGTCCTCGCCGCCGCCGGGGAAGCTCCGCCGCTCCAGCGATCCCGCCTTCGCCGCGACGCACGCGGCGCACACGGCGCACACGGCCACGGACGAGCCGAGGGAGCCGCAGACGCGCCGGGGCACCGACCTCCCGCCCTTCGCCTCACGCAAGCCGCTGTAGTCGCGCCTCGCCGCTCCGCCTCGTGAACGCCGCAGATCGCGCCCGTATCCTCCTCGTCGACGACGAGCCGGCCCTGCGCCGCGGCCTGGCGCGCGCGCTCGTGCGCGACTTCGACGTCCTCACCGCGGAGGACGGCCCCGCGGCGCTCGGGCTGCTCGCGACGACCCGCGTCGAGGCGGTGCTGCTCGACCTCGCCATGCCGCGCATGAGCGGCGCCGAGGTGCTGGATCGGATCAGGGCCACGTACCCCGATGTCGAGGTCGTGGTGATGGCCGGCCACGCCGACCTCGACGCCGCGATCGCGGCCGTGCGCGCCGGCGCGTACGGGTTCGTGACGAAGCCCGTCGACGCGGAGGCCGCGGTCTCGATCGCGATCGAGCGCGCGATCGAGCGCCGGCGGCTCGAGGGCCGCGCGCGGGCCCTCGAGGAGCGGGTCGACGAGCACGAGCAGCTCGGCGAGGTGATCACGAGCTCGCCCGCGATGCAGGACGCCTACAGGAAGGCGCTCGGTGTGGCGGCCGTCGGCGCGCCCCTGCTGCTGATCGGCGAGCGCGGGACGGGCAAGGAGCTCGTCGCGCGCGCCGTCCACCGGCGCGGCCCGCGCGCCGCGCGGCCGTTCGTGGCCGTCGACTGCAGCGCGCTGCCGGGGTCGCGGGCCGAGGACGAGCTCTTCGGCGAGGGCGGCGACGCCTCGCCGGACGGGCGCGCCCGCGGGGGCTTGATCGAGGCGGCGGACAAGGGCACGCTCTTCCTCGACGAGGTCTCGGCGCTGCCGCCCGCGGCCCAGGCCAGGCTGCTCCGGGTCCTCACGCACGGCGAGATCGCGAGGGCGGGGGGCGAGCCGCGCCGCGTCGACGTGCGCGTGATCGCGTCGGCGTGCGAAGGCCTCCGCGAGCTCGCCTCCGCCGGCCAGCTCCGGGAGGATCTCGCGTACCGCCTCGGCGTCATCGTCGTCGAGCTGCCGCCGCTCCGGCGGCGCAAGGAGGACGTCGCGCTGCTCGCGAGCCACTTCCTGAACCGGTGCGCGCGCAGGCACGGGCGCGACGTCAAGCGGATCGGCCCCGAGGCGGCGCGCCTGCTCCGCGAGCACGCGTGGCCGGGCAATGCGCGCGAGCTCGAGAGCGCCATCGAGCACGCCGTGATCTCCGCGCGCGGCGAGGCGATCCTGCCCGCGGACCTGCCGCCCTCGGTGTCGGGGCGCTCCGGGCCGCCGCTTCGCCCTCCGAGGGACGCGCTCGTCTTGCCGGCCGAGCTCTGCGATCTCGCCTACGCGGAGGCCAAGGAGCGCGCCGTCGACGCGTTCGATCAGATCTACGTCGGGCGCCTGCTGGAGCGCACGGGCAACAACCTCAGCGAGGCGGCGCGGCAGGCGGGGATGGATCGCTCGAACTTCCGGAGGCTGAAGAAAAAAGTCGCGTCGCGCGGAGACGAGCCGGCGCAGGGGGAGAGCGACGGGGCGGGGCCGAGCAAGGGCGGCGCGGGCTGACGCGCGGACACGTCGCGGCCCACGTCGCGCGCGCACGTCGCAGAAGCGCGCGGCCGGCTCGTGCTACGTTGCGCCGAAAATGGCCCGACGCGCTGCACGAGCTGCCCTTGCTGCCGCCGCCGTTTCCCTCGCGGTCCGGCTCGCGCCGCTCCCTGCTGCCGCCGCCGACACCGGCGGGGCGCCCGGGCGGCGAGCGGCGGTGGTCCACGATCTCCCCGGCGTGCTCGCGCTCGCCGACCGCAATCACCCGAACGTCGCCGCCGCGCGCGCGAAGCTCGATCAGGTCCGCGCGCAGCTCGACGAGGCCCGGTACGCCCCGTTCTCGCAGTTCAAGCTGACGGGCGGCGTCGCGCTCGCGCCGACCGTCCGCGGGAACAACGTCTTCAGCCCGAACACCGACGTCTCGCTCACCTCGAGCCTCGGGGTCGGCTGGCGCGTGAACATCGACGGCGTCGTCCCGCTCTGGACGTTCGGGAAGATCACGAACCTCTGGGACGCCGCCGAGGCGAACGTCCGGGTGAACCAGGCGAGCGTCGAGAAGGAGCGGGACGCGGTGCGGCTCGACGTCCGCAAGGCCTACTTCGGCCTCCAGCTCGCGCGCGACTCGCGGAGCCTGCTCGTCGACGTGAGGGCCGAGATGGACAAGGCCCTCCGGCGCCTCGAGGAGCAGGTCGAGCGCGAGGAGGGCGATCCCATCGAGCTGCTCAAGCTGCAGACCTTCGGGGCCGAGCTCGAGGCGCGCGGGGCCGAGGTCGACAAATACATCTCGGTCGCGCTGGCGGGGCTGCGCTTCTACACGGGCGTCGCGGATCTCGACATCCCCGACGTCCCGATCCGCCCGCCGAACCACCGGCTCGGCCACGTCACCCGTTACCTGACCGCGGCGCGCCTGTACCGGCCGGAGCTCGCGCAGGCGCGCGCCGGCTTCGACGCGAGGTCCGCGCAGGTGCGGCTCGCGCGCGCGCAGCTGTTCCCCGACATCGGCATCGCCCTGCAGGTCGGGGTGAGCGCCGCCCCGGAGGTCGCGGATCAGCTGAACCCGTTCACCAGCGACCCCGGCAACTTCTTCCACTACAGCGCGGCGCTCGCGCTGCAGTGGAAGCTCGACCTCTTGCCGCAATCGGCGCGCATCCGCGCCGCCGAGGCGCAGCTCGAGGAGATGGCCGCGACGCAGCGCTTCGCCATGGGCGGGGTCGCGACCGAGGTCGAGACCGCCTATGCCGAGGTCGTGGAGGCCCAGAAGCGGCTCGACGCGTACACCAAGGCGGCCAAGTACGGGAAGCGCTGGCTCGTGATGGTGCAGCAAGGAATCGACGTCGGGACGATGGCGGACAAGGATCTCATCGATCCAGCCAAGGCATATGCCACGAACCGATTCAACCAGCTGAACGCGACGATGGATCTCGACATGGCGATGTCGCGGCTGGCGAAGGCGACCGGCTGGGACGCCATCGCGCCGGACGGCACCTGAGCGAGGGGGCGGCCGCGCTGAGGCACGCGCTGCGTCGCTCGGGCGCCGCTCGGCTCCGCGTCACCCCGGCTTGAACGCGACCGTCCTTGGCAGTACGGTGCGCGACAGCATGGGAGCCAACGTCAACGTCGAGCGGGCGCCGCACAAGGTGGCTTTGGCAGCGAACGGTGATGCGGCGCGGCGCGCGGCGAGCGGCGCATCCGCGGGCGCCAGCATCGCGTTTTACGTCCTGCTCGCGGCGTCGGCCCTCGCCGTCATCGGCACTCTCCACTTCGTGGCGTACGTCGTGCCGACCGAGGCCTCGATGGGGATCGTGCAGAAGATCTTCTACTTCCACGCCCCCGCCGGGTACGCGATGTACATCGGCGCGACCATCTGCTTCATCGGCTCCGCCGGCTACCTCGCGCGCGGCACCCAGCGCTGGGATTCGCTGGCGAAGGCCGGCGCCGAGGTCGCCGTGGCGATGGGGCTGATCGTCCTCGTCACCGGTCCGCTGTGGGCCGCCAAGGCGTGGGGCGTGTACTGGACGTGGGATCCGCGCCTCACGACGTCGCTGCTCAGCGTGCTTATCTACATCGCTTACGTCGTGCTCCGCGCCTTCACCGGCGACAGCGACGCCGAGCGCAAGTTCGCGGCGGCCCTGGGCGTCCTCGGCGCGGCCAACCTGCCGATCATCCATTATTCGGTGAAGATGTGGGGCGGTAACCACCCCACGGTCATCACGGGCAAAGGCGGCGGCCTCGGGCACCCTGACATGAAGATGGCGCTCGGCTTCGGCTTCCTCTCGTTCACCCTGCTCACCCTCGCGCTCGTGTGGGCGCGTTACCGCGTCGATCTCGCGTCCGCGCGGCTCGCGGAGCTCGAGCAAGAGGCCCTCGAAGCCGGCATCGGAGAGGACTGACAACATGCAATCCAATCATTCCTTGTTCTCCCATGCGGCGTTGCAGCAGCCGACGAGCACCACGACGGACGACCGAGCGCAGGCGTTCCGCCCCGTTCAGGGGGGGAACGACATGCAGAGCGGAGAGAAGCTGCTGGTCGAGGCGTACGCCGCGATCTGGCTCATCCTCTTCGTGCTGGTCTTCGTCTCCTGGCGCCGGCAGAAGCAGATCGACCGGCGCATCGACGCGCTCGAGGCCGCCGTGCAGAAGGCGCGGGCTGGAGCGGGCCAGGGGGCGGGCTGATGCCGAACCTGGGGGAGATGACCCCGCAGCACGCGCTCTACATCCCCGTGGTGCTGATGCTTGGGCTGATCGTCGGCTACATTCTGGGCAGCCGCGCCGTGCGCGCCGAGCTCGAGCGACGCAGGCGCAGAATGAAGGAGTGACGGGGGCGCAGGCCCTCGTCCCGCGTAGCTGGCGGGCCCGCCGAGCGCCGTCCCCGCCCCACTAGCCGGAGGTCACAAGGTGGTCGATTTCTCTGTGAGCGAAGAGCACAAGGCTCTCATCGATACGGCGCGTCGCTTCACGAAGGAGCGCATCCTCCCGATCGCGGCCGAGTGCGATCAGAAGTCGTACTTCCCGATGGATGTCTTCGTGGAGGGCTGGAACATCGGCCTCGTCAACCCGACGTGCCCGGCCGAGTACGGCGGCCCGGGGATGGGCGAGCTCGAGAACGCCCTCCTCGCCGAGGAGCTCTCGTACGGATGCACCGGGATCCAGACGAGCTTCCTCGCGAACGGCCTCGCGCTGACCCCCATCAAGCTCGCCGGCAACGAGGATCAGAAGAAGAAGTACCTCGGCATGCTCACCGCCGAGCCGATCATGGCGAGCTACTGCACGAGCGAGCCGGACGCGGGCAGCGACGTCGCGGGCCTCAAGACGCGCTTCACGAAGCACGGGGACGACTACGTGCTGAACGGGCAGAAGTGCTGGATCACGAACGCGAGCTACGCGCGCTACTACGTGATCTTCGCGACGTCGAACCCGGAGCTGCGGCACAAGGGGATCGCGGCGTTCATCGTCGACCGCGACACGCCCGGCGTCCGCGTCGGCAAGAAGGAGGACAAGCTCGGCCAGCGGGCGAGCGACACCGCCCAGGTGTTCCTCGATGATGTGAAGGTGCCGAAGGCGAACCTGCTCGCGCCCGAGGGGCAGGGCTTCAAGCTCGCCATGGAGACCTTCAACCAGACCCGCCCCGACATCGGCGCGGCCGCGACGGGCCTGATGCGGCGCTGCGTCGACGAGTGCGTGGCCTACGCCAAGGAGCGCAAGACCTTCGGCCAGCCGATCGGCAACCACCAGCTCATCCAGTGGATGCTCGCGGAGATGGCGATCCGCGTCGAGGGGACGCGCCTGCTCTACCAGAAGGCCGCGTGGAACCTCGATCACGGGGTGCGCGACCCGATCGTCTCGAGCTTCGCGAAGGCCTACGGCGCTGACAGCGCCATGCAGACCGCCGTGGACGCCGTGCAGGTGTTCGGCGGCAACGGCTACGTGAAGGAGTACCCCGTCGAGAAGATGATGCGCGACGCGAAGGTCCTCCAGATCTACGAAGGCACGAGCCAGATCCAGCGCCTCGTCATCGCGCGCCAGCTCCTCGCGTAGCGCGCCGCGAGGGCGACCCGCGTCAGGTCTGCGGGTGCCAGACCAGCGTGAGCTCGGGGCCGAGCGTGAGCGCGAGGCCCTCGGCGGGCACCATCACGCGGCGGACCTTCTGGCCTGCGAACCTCGTCCCGTTCGTCGAGCAGAGATCGAGGGCCATGATCTCCGCGCCGTCCCGCAGGAGCAGCAGGTGGGTCCGCGAGATGTGCGTGCTCAGGACGGCGCGCAGGCCGCGGTCGAGGCAGTTGTCGGCGCGCCCGAGCAGCACGCCGTCGTCGAGCGCCTGCTGGGGCAGCTCGACCGCGGCGCTGCGCTCGCTCGATTGCAGCGTGAGCCGCACGTACCCGCTCTTCGCGCGCGGTGCCACCATCTCCTCGATGTGCGAGACGGGGCGCACCGACGTGATGTGCGAGATCTCTCCGCGGGCGAAGCGGTGGCTGGTCGTGATGCCCTCGGTCGCCGGGGGCGGCGCGGCGCCCTCGCTGACGGCCTTGCTCGCGACGCTCTCGAGGCCGCGCGGCGGCTCGCTCATCCCGCACGAGCTCACCTCGAGCACCCTCGACGAGGCGCGCGGCCCGACCGGGAGCCCGCCGACCACGTGCTTGCCGATGCGCACGAGCAGCGGGCCGCTGACGACGATCGACCGCCGCGGCACGTCGTCGTCCACGAAGAAGGGGATCGAGGTCTGCAGATCCATGAGCCGCAGGCCGAAGCCGCCGTCGGGGAGGTTGCAGCAGGTGGCGACCAGGTGGCGCACGCAGACGTCGTCGCCCGACGCGAACTTCATGTCGCAGCGCGGGTGCGAGCCGAAGACGGCATATGCGCCGCTGTTCGCGGGCAGGTCCAGCCACGCGACGTCACCGCCTGACACCCGGAACAGCCGGTACCCCTCGGTCATCGGCGACTCGGGAGGGTTCAGCGCCATCACCGCCTCGGCGGTGGACAGCGCGCGCCGCATCGTGGCGACGTCGATCCGCGGTTCTACCGTCATCGCGCGCTCCACGAGCGGCGCGAGGTCGCGCGCCCCGCAGTCCGCGTCGGACCGCCGAGCTCGAGCGTGAACGGCCGAGTCGCTGCGCAGGCCTCCGGCAGAGCCGCGGCAGGAGCGAGCGTGGTGGATGTCAGGCAGCGGCGTGGCCTCATGCGGTCGAGCCGAATCCTACCGGAATTTTTCGTCTGGGGCTCTTCCGCTGCGCGCCCCGAATCTGCTGTGGCCGGCGGGGCTCAGGGCGAGACGACGGCTGTCCGGTTCAGCTCACGCCGACGCTGACCTCCGCAACGAGCTCGCCGCCCCAGCGCCAGAAGGCCACCGAGCGGCTGAACAGGACGATGACCTCCAGCCCGAGCCCTCCGCCGAATTCGAGCCGAAAGCGCCCGACGTCCACCTCGATGAGTTGCATGCTCCCCGAAGACGCGAGAGTCGGGCCAACCGTGGATCCGTGCGCGTTGCACGCTGGTGTGTCCGCCGGAGGCACGGCCTCGCCTCGGCCGGTGCGCAGGGCGCGCCGGCCCGCGTCAGCGGGGCCAGGGCAGGGCGAGGCCCCGCTGCGCGCCGCCGCGAGGGGGGCAGCGGGGCGGCGACGTGGCGCGCGCTCGCGGCAGGGACAGGGGGAGGGCCGGCCGACGCAGGCGAGCGGGCGTGGAGCCGCCGCGCGGTCGTCGACAGACGCGCCATTTTGACGCCGCCCGCACGGTGTCTATCCTGGTCGCGGTGTCCCGGATCCTCCCACGCTTCGACTATCGCATCGAGTTCGCCGCATCGACCGATGTCGGCCTCGTCCGCCCGAGCAATGAGGACCGGATCCTCTGTTGCCCCGAGCTCGCCCTCTTCGGCATCGCCGACGGGATGGGCGGCCACGCCGCGGGCGAGGTCGCGGCTCAGATCGCTGTCGACACGGTGCGCGGCGAGGTGCTCCGTCCGCCCGCCGCCGCCATCCTCGACGCGTACGTGGCCGACCCGAACATCGAGGCGCGGCGCGAGGTGTTCGCGCTGCTCCGGCGCGTGGCCGAGGCCGCGCACGCGGCCATCCTGGAGGCGCGCCGCACGGAGCCGAGCTACCAGGGGATGGGCACGACGCTCGATTTCGTCGTGCTCGCGCACAGCCGGGCGTTCTTCGCCCACGCGGGCGACAGCCGCGCGTACCTGGTTCGCCCGACGACCACCGTCCAGCTCACCCAGGACCACGCGCTCTACGATACGCTCCGCGCGGCCGGAAACCCGACCCCGGCCAGGAAGCCGCAACGGAACCCGCTCGTGAACGCGATCGGGCTCGCGGGCACCGTCGCGGTCGACACCGTGTTCGTCGATCTCTCGCGCGGCGACCGCATCCTCCTCTGCACCGACGGGGTGCACAACGCGATCGACAGCGAGGCGTCGCTCTCCCGCTTCTGCTCGAAGGGCGGGCCCGAGGAGGTCGCCGCGGGCCTCCTCGGCCACGCGCGCGAGCGGGGGGGCCACGACAACGCGAGCGCGATCGTCATCGACATCAAGGAGCGCTTCGTCAAGCGCGCGGACGACGCCGGCCCGTCCTCGCGCGATCTGTCGGTGCTCTCCGCGTGCCCGCTCCTCGCCGGCATGAGCCCCGCGGCGGTGCTCGGGGCGCTCGCGGCCGGCGTCGAGGTGGAGCTCGGCGCGGGGGATCGGATCCCGCGCGACGTCGCGAGCGATCTGGTCGCTTACCTGGTGCTCGACGGGGCCGTGAATCTGCCGGACGGGCGGCGCGTCGGGTCCTCCGGCCTGCTCTTCCCGGAGTCGCTCGTGGGCGCGCGGCGCAAGGGCGAGCTGCCGGTCGCCGCCGCGCGGACGCGGCTCATCCGGATCCGCAAGGACGATTTCGCCGAGGTCTGCGAGCACGACGCGGAGCTCGCGGCCGCCCTGTACCAGCGGCTCGCGCGGTACCTCGCGCTCGGGACGGGATGAGCGCGGCCGAGATGCAGCTCTCCCTGCTCCACCTGGACGATCGTGTCGCGGCCTTCGCGAAGCCGTCCGGGCTGCTCGTGCACCGCGGCTGGGGCGACGCGCCGGTCGTGTTCGTCGACCTCGCCGAGCGCGCGCTGGGCCGGAAGGTTTACCCGGTCCACCGCCTCGACCGCGCGACGAGCGGCGTGCTGCTCGTCGCGCTCGACGCCGCCGCCGCGGCGCTGCTCTGCGCGCAGTTCGAGCAGGGCCTCGCGCGGAAGCGCTACCTGGCGCTCGTGCGCGGCGTACCCCCCGAGCGCGGGTGCGTCGATCACCCGATCCCGCGGCGCGAGGGGGGGCCGCGCGTGCCGGCCGTCACCGACTTCGAGCGCCTCCACGCGCTCGAGCGCTACGCCGTCGTCGAGGCGCGCCCGCGCACGGGCCGCCTGCACCAGGTGCGGAGGCACCTCAAGCACATCAGCCACCCGATCATCGGCGACGTGAACTACGGCAAGGGCGAGCACAACCGCCTGTTCCGCGAGCGGTATGCGCTGCACCGCCTCGCGCTCCACGCGGCCGAGCTCGCCGTCGCCCACCCCGAGACGGGCGCGCCGCTGCGCCTCGCCGCGCCGCTGCCCGACGACCTGCGGGGCCCGTTCGATCTGCTGGGCGTGCCGGCGTGGATCGGCGCTGTCGGCGACGCGGCCGCTAGCCCGCCCCTGGAGAGCGGCGCTCCGGGGTGACGCCGTGGCCGGCGCGGATCTCCTCGAGGGAGAGCGCCGGGCCTCGCTGGACGAAGCCGCCGTCGAACGGGTTCTCGGCGAGGAACAGGGGCGTGTCGAGATCGACGAACGAGAACCCGCCGAGGCCGGCGGCGAAGCACGCCGACGCCGTCATCGCGAGCACCGACTCGACCATGCCGCCGATCATGAGCCCGAGCCCCGCGGCGCGGGCGACCGCCGCGATGTCGAGCGCCTCGGCGATGCCGCCCTTCATCAGCTTGATGTTCACCACGGTCGCCGCGCGCTCCGCCGCGACGCGGAGGACGTCCTCCGCGGAGGCGGCGCTCTCGTCGGCGGCCACGTCGACGCCGGCGCGCCGCGTGACCTCCTTCATGCCGTCCCAGTCGTCCCGCGGCACCGGCTGCTCCAGCAGCGCGACGTCCGCGCCGAGCCGGCGCGCGTGCGCGACGAGCGCGAGCGCCTCGCTCGCGGTGAGCCCGCCGTTGCCGTCGAGGATCAGCGACGCCCCGGGCGCGGCCGCGTGGATCGCCTCGATGCGCGCCGGGTCCGACGCGGCGAGGCGGCCGCCGACCTTCACCTTGAGCGCGCGGAAGCCCATGGCCGAGGCGCGCCGCGCGGCCTCCTCCGCGCGCTCCGGGGAGCCGGTGGTGATGGTGATGTCGGTCGTGAGCGCCGTCCCCGAGCCGCCGAAGAAGGCCCAGAGCGGCATGCCCGCGCGCTTCGTGAGCGCGTCGAGGATCGCGGTCTCGATCGCGCAGCGCGCCGCGCCGGCGCCGCCCCCGGACGCCTCGCGGAGCGCGCGCGCGACGGCGCGCCACGCGCGCGCGTCCGAGCCCACCGCGGCCTCGCGCAAGGAGAGGGCGGCGGCGCGCGACCCGTCCTGCGTCTCGCCGTTGAACGCGGGCAGCGGCGCCGCCTCGCCGAAGCCGAGCGTCCCGTCGGCGAGCTCCACGGTGACGAGGAGGTTCGCCGCGCGCTCCTGCGCGCCGCCGGCGATGCCGAACGGCTCGTGCAGCGGGATGTCGAGCGCCTCGACCGAGACGCGCCGGATCAGGGTGGGGGTCATCAGGACGAGCGTCGCCTCCTCGGGAGCGTCAAGGGGAGCGGGCCGCGGCCGGGCCGAGCAGCGCCTCGACCTCCCGGGAGATCTTGTCCTCCTCGCCGTCCTCGTAGCCCGCGTGGATATGGCGCACGACGCCGTCCCGATCGACGACGAACGCGGTCGGCATCCTCCGCGGCCTGTACGCCTTCTCCGCGCGCTGGTCCTTGTCCCAGAGGATCTTGAACCTGACGCCCGCCTCGTCCGCGAACCCCGCGAGCTGCTCCGTCGAGACGTCCTCGGGGGCGTCGAGGGAGACGGCGAGCACGGCGAGATTGCCGCCGAAGCGGTCGACGAGCTCCTGGTACTTGGGGAACGATCTTCTGCAGGGGCGGCAGTAGGTCGCCCAGAAATCGACGATCACCACCTTGCCGCGCGCGTCCTTGAGCGTCGAGGGCCCCTCGCCGCTCACGACCTCGGCCGCGAGCTCGGGCGCCGCCGAGCCGATCAGGCCGCCGCCCGTCGCGGGCGCAGGGGGCGCGATGGGCGCGGCGCCGCCGCAGCCGCCTGCGAGCGAGAGGGCGAGCGAGGCGCAGAGGGCCGCGAGGACCCGGGCGAACGACGGCGATGGACTGGGCCTCATGATGCGATCTCCCTCCCCGATCAGGGCTCGCGATCCACGATGGAAGCGAGCATCTCTCCCTCGGCGCAGAGCGTCCCGTCGACGCTCGCCTCGCCGCGCAGCTTCCAGACGTTCGAGCGGTGGTGCAGCACCTCGGCGTAGAGATCGAGCCGGTCGCCGGGCGTCACGGTGTGGCGGAACTTCGCCTTGTCGATGCCAAGGAAGAACATGAGGTTCGACGTGGCGTCGAATGGATCCGACGCATAGGCGAGGATGCCGCCGAGCTGCGTGAGCGACTCCAGGATCAGCACCCCGGGCATGATCGGCCGCTGGGGGAAGTGCCCCTGGAACCAGGGCTCGTTGTAAGCGACGCACTTGTAGCCGCGGATGCACTTGTTGGCGGTGATCTCCGTCACCCGGTCGACCATCACAAAGGGGTAACGGTGCGGCAGGATCGACAGGATCTGGTGGATGTCGAGCGTGACGGGCGCTTGGGTTCGCTCAGGCAAGGCCGGCTCCTTTCCGCGGTGCGGAGCGCGCGGGCGGCGCGCTACTTCGCGTCGTCCTTCTTCTCTGCCTTGTCGCCGCCCGCGTCGTCCTCGCCGCCGCCGGTGTTGTAGAGCTGGATGACCTGCTCCGTCAGATCGAGATCGGCGCGGACGTACGGGGCCGCTTGCTTGTCGAAGATGATCTCGTAGCCCGACTTCTTCGCGATCCGGCCGACGATGAGCATCATCTTCTTGAGGATGGGCCCGGTGAGCTCGCCCTGCTTCTTCTGGAGCTCCTTGTTGTAGTCGACGAACACGGTCTGGAGCTCGACCATCTGGCGCTGCCAGTCCTCCATCCGCTTCTGGAGCGACTCGCGCGAGAGCACGCGCGACTGCTTCTCGATGTCCTCGCGCGCCCGCTGGAGCTCGGTCTGCTTCGCGTCGAGCTCCTGCTGCCGCCGGTCGAAGAGCTTCTTCAGCGTGGCCTGCGCCCGGATGCCGTCCTCCGTCTGCATGACGGCGTGCTGCACGTCGACGACGGCGATCCGGGTCTCGGCGGCGGCGACGCTCGGCACGACGAGGGCGAGCGACACGGCGGCGGCGCGGGCGATCCGAGCGAAGAGCGGCGCGGGCCGATGGACGGGAGAGCGGGAGACCATTGGAGGCGATTACCCGCCGCGTGACGGACGGTCAAGGTGTGCGGGGAATCAGAGGCACTTGCCCGAGATGCAGCTCTCGCCGTCGGGGCAAGGCTCGTCGAGCGAGCACTCCGGCGCGACCTCCTCCCGCGTCTTGCAGAACCCGTCCTCGCAGCCGACGAAGCGGCTGTCGATGAGCTGGCAGGCCCGGGTGTTCTCGCACGGGTAGTGGCAGTAGCCGTCCTCCATGCACTCCTGACCCTGCGCCGCGCAGGCCTTGGCGCCGCAGCCGGGCTGAGGCGAGGGATCGTCCATGCACGCGCCGGTGGCCGCGTTGCACACCTCGCCGGGCGCGCAGTCCGCGTGCGTCGCGCAGCCGGTGGTGCAGGCGCCGTCGACGCAGACCGCGCCGCCCTCGCACGGGGCCGCGTCGCCGCACTCGGGGTTCGCGGGGTCGGGGACGCAGACCCCGCGGTCGCAGCGCGTGCCGGGCTCCGCGCAGGGCGCGGCGTTGGAGCAGCCATCGGCGCACTCGCCGTTCACGCACACCCTGCCGTCGCCGCACTCGTAGCTGAACTCGCACGCCGCGATGCAGAGCCCGTCGACGCACCGCGTGCCGTCCTCGCATGCGCCGTCGCCGTCGCAGGGACACGTGGTGAGCTCCGCGTCGCACTCGGCCTCCGCGCCCCCCGCGCCGCCCTGGCCCGCGCCGCCCTGGCCCGGGTCTGCCGGACCCGCGCCGCCCTGACCCCCGCTGCTGCCGGTGTCGATGTCCGGCTCCACGGGGCGACACCCGTAACCGTCGCAGAGGAAACAGTTCTCGCCATCGGGGTCGCACTGGAGCGACGCATCGCCACAGCCGCCGCAGCCCGTCGAGGTCGCGGCGATCATCAGGAACAGCGCGCCTCGGCCCAGGATCTTCGCAAGGGGGGAATGAAGAAGCATCGAAGTCCTCCAGCGGCGGCCGGCACCGGCGCGGCCTTCCCGCACGACTACCATGACGCGCGCTAACACGCAGCGTGCCACGGGGCGGCAGGAGAGGAGCGCCGGGAAGCCCGACGAGGCGTTCATTTTGTGAACCCGCTTGTGAACCTGCGTTCACCTGCGCTCGTCGCGCGAGGTTCACTGATCCGCGGGGGTCGCGCGGTGTGAGGCGGGGGACGGCCGGCGCTCGGGGCCGGGGAGCGATGGGGAAGGCCGCAGCCGGCGTTTCCGGTCGGGGCGAAGGCGCGGGGGCGCTCCCTGCGAGCAGCCCGGCCGGTCACCCCGTGAGGATCAGGAGCGGTACCCCGCGTTCACGTCGACGTAGCCGTGTCCGAGGTCGCTCGTGAGGTACGCGAAGTCGCCGGGGCCGCTGCCGAGCACGAGCTCGATGACGTAGGTGTCGCGCGCGAGCACCTCGTTCGCCTTGAGCTCGGCTTCCGCCCCGATCGGCGCGCCGTTCCGCACGATCGGGATCCCGCCGACGAGGATCTGGGCCTCGCGCGGGTCGAAGGGGACGCCTGCGCGGCCCGCGGCGGCGAGCAGCCGCCCCCAGTTCGCGTCCTTGCCGAACAGCGCCGTCTTCACGAGCATCGACGTGGCCACCGTACGCGCGACGGCGCGCGCACCGTCGCGCGTCGCGAGCCCGCGGACGCGGATCTCGGCGACGTGCGTGCTGCCCTCGCCGTCGGCCACCATCGAGCGCGCGAGCTCGCCGCACACCTCGGTGAGGCCCGCCGAGAGCTCGTCGCGCGAGACGCGGCGCTGCGACGCGCCGGAGGACAAGAGGAGCACCGTGTCGTTGGTGCTGGTGTCCCCGTCGACGCTGCACGCGTTGAACGTCACGTCGCACGAGGCCGCCAGCGCGTCGCTCGCCTCGCCGGCGTCGAGCACGGCGTCGGTGAACAGGAAGACGAGCATCGTCGCGTGGGGCGGGCCCACGTCGGGGTGGATCATCCCGGCGCCCTTGCCGATGCCGAGCAGCGTCGCGCCGGCGCCGAGCTTGCGCTGCGCGAGCTTCGGCCAGCGGTCGGTCGTGCAGATCGCCTGGGCGAAATCGAGGTAGCCCTTCGGCGACAGGCGGGCCGACAGCTCGGGGACACGCTCGATGATCCGGTGCGCGGGCAGGACGGCGCCGATCACGCCGGTCGAGGCGGGGAGCACCTCGTCCTCCGAGGCGCCGATGGACTCGGCGACGGCGCGCGTCGTGTCGAGCGTCGCCTTCCAGCCTGCCTCGCCCGTGCACGCGTTCGCGCACCCGCTGTTGGCGACGACGGCGCGAGCGCGCCCCGACCGGACGCGCTGCATCGCGATGTCCACGGGCGCCGCGCGCACCACGTTCCGCGTGAACATGCCGGCCACGATCGCCGGCTGATCGGCCACCGCGAGCGCGACGTCGATGCGCCCGTCTTTCCGGATCCCGGCGCTGATGGCGCCGAAGCGAAACCCTGCAACTGGCTCGAAGCTCATGAGGGCGCGGAGTCTACGCACGAACGCGCGCCGGGAGAAAGCGACAAGCGGAAGGCATGCGCCCCGCGGGATGCGACGCTCGGAGGCGGCCGAGCTGAGCGCGGCATTTGCAATGCTCTGCCCCGATGATCTCGGTCCGGATTGTCGACATCAAGGGCCTGTATCTGCCGGGCTTTCCCGACAGCACGGCGCCGCCGGGGACGACGCGGGCGGCTGGGTACAAGCCAGGTTACAAGAGCCTCGATAACCGGGGACGCGTCTACATCAACCGAGATCTCGATGGGCAGTGGGCAAAGAATACGCAGCTCGTCGAGATCACCGTCGAGGTGACGAGCTCCGAGGGCGAGCTGCCAGAAGGAGCCCGGATTCGCTGGAGCGCGCGTGATCCAGACGATCCCTCGAATGAGCGGCCGGAGGTGCACCCGGACTGGGCTGCCACCCTCGACGAGAACGATTACGGCGCCGCGGGGGACTATGTGGCGCCGGCCGAAGACGACAACGAGGGAACGCAGGACAGGGCACCTGGCTGGGAAGAGGTGGAGGGCTACACGCTGTCCGACGCGACGGAGACCAGCGCGAGCACGGCGATCGTGGGGGTGCGGAGCACGATCCGGCGCCACATGACCGATATCGCCGGAGACAACCTGATCGTGAGCGCCGAGCTCGAGGCCGATGGCATCGCCGAGGCGGCCGGCGACGAGACCGGGATCATGACGCTCTGGCGCCGGATCGACGTCGAGTACATCCGGATGGAGAGCGCCCCCCCGGTGCCCGTGGAGCAGGCGCCGGCGCACTTCGAGCCGGTCTTCACCCAGCTCGATTTCACCGAGGCGCGCGCGATCCAGGACCTTCAGCACATGGCGCTCGACGCGGGCACGCTCGGCGAGATGGCCTCGCGCTTCGTGAGCGAGCACTTCGAGCACGCCGGGGACCCTGGCTGGTTCTGCCTGATCGCCGCGCTCGAGCCGCACCCCGTGCCCGAGGTCCGGGGCGACCCGCTGTTCTCCGGGAGCGTCACGATCCTGGACGGCGGCGAGGGCGAGCGGCGCGGCGAGTACGTCGAGATCCCTGGCGCCCACCCGGACGCGAGCTACGTCACGTTCCGCTGGGACGGCTGGCGGATGAGCTTCTCGGTCGCGAGCGCGGCAGTCCTCGACGACCCGCCGCGGACCCGCCTCTGGCTCGCGCCGCACGACATCCAGAGCCAGTTCACCGCGGGCGACGGCTCCCTGGCGCACGCGTACGAGCGGCGCCTCTTCTTCTTCCCCCGGGCCCGCCGCAGGGACGGGGCGTGGGAGCCCCCGGGCTACGGCATCCCCGCGCGCGTCGAGGCCGACGTGCGGGGCCCAGGGGCCGCCTACACCGCCGGCATGAGCCCCACGATCGACATCGGGCCGGCGAGGTACTTCGCCGGCAGGACGATCCTCTTCACCCATCACAGGGCGTGGTGGGACCCCGAGGGGGCGCAGCCCCGTCGCGGCTACGAGCAAGCCACGCTCCACACCGTCGTCCACGAGCTCACGCACGCGTTCGGGATGCCGCACAAGTGCGGCTACTTCGATTACCGGCAGCCGCGCCGGACGACGTGCTGCATGAACTATCGGTCCCACTGGATGGTCGACGCCGACCAGCAGCTCATCCCTGGAACCGACGGGCGGGTCGGCAACGACCTGTGCGGGCGCCACGTGAAGGAGACCCGGCGCGTGCGCCTCGAGAACAACAGGGGACTTCGATGGAGATGAGGGGCTGTCATGTCCGATGAACACGCGCGGAGCGCCGGGGACCCGGTGGGCCCGCCTGGGCTGGTGCTCCGTTCACTCGATCACGATCGCCGCTATGTGCTCGGCTTTCCCCTGCACGTGGCCATCACGCTGTGCGCCGACCGCCCTGGGGCCTGCATCCTGCGGCTCCCGCGCCCGAGCTGGGCGGGCAACGCCGGCGCGATCGGCGTCCGCCTCGCGCGGGCGGGCACCGGCGAGGAGGTCGTGAGGACCGAGCCCGCGCCGGTCGTGCTCCCCGAGCACGGCACGCCGGTGTTCCGCCTGTGCCCGGGCGAGTGCAGGCGCATGCTCATCGATGTCTCGTCGTACCTCCCGGCGGGGCTCGATCCCGGGCAGTACACGCTGGCGATCGTCTACGTCGGGCCGCCGGACCGCGCGGAGAGCGCGCCGGCGCCGATCGAGCTCGCGGCGCCGAGCCCCGAGGAGCAGCGCGAGCTCGGGCGCCTCGCGCCCGAGGCCGCACGCGCGGGCTCCTGGGGCCGCTGGACGAGCCTCCCTCCGGACAGCGGCGCGGCGGTCACGAGCCGCGTGGAGCCGGGCGACCCGCTCCGCTTCGACCACATCCTGCGTTATCTGATGTACGGGCCGCAGCCGCTCGGCGACGTGGACCCGGCCCTCCTCGACGTGCTCCGCGGCGTCTACGAGCCGGAGGCCCACGCGCTCCGCGCCGAGATCTACGCCGCGCGGGGAGACGCGGCGCGCTTCGCGGAGGCGGCGGCGTTCATCCGGGCCACCTACCCGGGGCTCGCCTGGTGGATCGAGCGGATCGAGGCGGGGCAGAGCGAGATCGGCTTCGTCCGGGCATGCCGGGCGAACCCGTGCGGCGGGTGAGCGGCGGCTTCGATCCACGTCCGCCCACGCCCGCTCACGCCCTCGCCGCCGCGCCGGCTCCACACGCAGATCACGCGATTGCAACGCGATGTTCACGTTGCGCGGGTTCAATGGTCGCCGAGCGATGCTTGACGCGATGCGAACCATGGCGAGGTGCTTGTGCAGAAGGACGCGGTCGTGAGCGCGCTGCCGCCCGACGCCGTGACGTCGCTCCCGGGCGCCGAGGCCGCCGCGGTCTCGTGGCGCACGCAGGGCCAGCGCTACATCACGATCATCGTCAAGGCGAGCTTCGCGTTCACGCCCGGCGCGGCCATGTGGCGGACGGAGCCGCAGGAGATCCTCCGCGCCGAGGTCCATCACGGCAAGAACCCCGCGCGGAGCGTGCGGTTTACCGGCGACCTCGCGCCCTACCTGGGCCGCGCGGACGTGCTCTTCACGGGCGACGCCCACGCCCCTGAGGGGGAGCATGTCGAGCGCTTGCCGGTGCGGCTCGCCGTCTTCGGCGCGGGCGGCTGTGCGCTCGACAAACGCCTCCTCGTCCGCGACAAGAAGCCGTTCCAGCGGATGCCCCTCGTGTACGAGAAGGCAGCGCGCGGCGCGAACGGGTGGGAGAACCCCTTCGGCATCGACGCGAGCGACGGCGAGGCCAGGATCCTCGATCCCCAGGACCCCGCGCGGCCCGCGGGGCTCGGCCCGATCGCGCGCGCCTGGCCCGTGCGCAAGCGGCTGCTCGGCAAGACCCGGCGCGAGACGCTCGAGGGACCGAACGCCGAGATTCCCGCTGGCTTCGACTGGTCGTACTTCCAGGCGGCGCCCCCGGACCAGCGGATCGACTATCTGCGCGGCGACGAGTGGATCGTGCTCGAGAACCTGCACCCGGCCGCTCGCCGGCTGGAGATGCGCCTGCCCCGAGCGCGCGGCGTGGCACGGATCCACGGGCTGGCCGCGCCTCCTGCGGCAGGGGGCGACGTCATCGAGCTCAACGCGGACACGCTCCGGATCGACGGCGCCGAGCAGCGCTGCACGGTCGTGTGGCGTCAGATCGTCCCCGTACCCGACGGCCACGCCGTCGCGGCCGTGCGGATCGCCGCCGGCGTCGCGGTCGACGGCGAGGAGCTCGCGTGGCCCGACCTGCGCCCCGGGCGGGCCTCCGGCGCCGCGGGAGCGGCTCCAGGTGCGCTCCCGATCGGCCCGCGAGGGACCGTGCACATCGAGGACGCGCCCGGTCAGGCGCGCCAGCGGGACGGGGATCCGGGGCGCACCATCCACCTCTCGGACGACGAGATCGAGCTCATCGACCTGATCCAGCGCCCGTCGCCGCTGCAGACGGTCGCGCTCTCCGACGAGCAGGGCGAGGCGGCGGTGCGCGCGCCGGCGCTTCCGTTCGCGCCCGCGCCGGGATCGGCGCGGCAGGGCCGGCCCGAGCCAGCGCGACCGCAGATCGATGCCGTCGCGAGCGCGACGCTCGCGCTGTCGAGCGAGGACGAGGTGCGCGTCGGCGAGCGGCCCGCGATCCCGTTCTTCTTCGACCCGGGGCCGGCCCCGCGCGTCGAGCTCAGGGCGCCGATCCCCGGCGCGCCCTGGTCTGGCGCGCTCGCTTCACCGGCGCCCGGCCCGCCCATGGGGCTCGCGACCCTCGCGCTGGAGGAGGATGTTCCGCCGCCGCCCGCCGAGGTGTTGCCGCCGCCCGTCGAGTCTTCGTCCTACGCGGCCCCGGCCTCGGGCGTCCTCGCGCGTGAGCCCGAGCGACCCGCCGCGTCCCGCTTCTTTCACGTCCTCCGGCGCGAGGGCGAATCGCCCTCCGGGTCGCTCCCGCCGCTCGGCGACGGCGACGAGGTGAGCCTCGAGCGGTGCGCCATCGTCACGGCGGAGCTCGCCGAGAAGCCGGTCCCCCGCGCCGACGTGCTCAGGGCGCACGGCCTGTCGGAGGCGCGCTGGGCAGAGGCCGAGCGGCGGTGGCGGGAGTCGATGGCAGAAGAGGCCAGGCGCCGCGAGCGGGCGCTCCGCGACAGGTTCGACGCGGCCTACGTCGGCGCGTGGGAAGCCGTCTGTGGCCCGCTGCATGCGGCCGACTATGCCCGGCTGCTCGTCGCGACCGAGCGCAGCGGGGGCGCCGCGGCGCTCGGCGACCGCGCGATCCGACGCACCGTGTGGGTGCGCATGAAGCGGCTCTGGGCCAGGCGGCTCGCCGACGATCCGCGCCTCAGGGCCCGCGTCGAGGCCGAGATCGCGAGGCTGCGCGAGGCGCCCCGCCAGCGCGCGCAGGCCGGCGCACCCGCGGCGTACGCCGTCTGATCCGCGTCGCGCGCCGTGCCCCTTGACCGCGGCGCCCGGGGTTCCGAACATCATCGCTGGTGCAAGCGATGGTCCGTTCATGATCGACGCGTCGACGCTGGGCAAGGAGCTCGCGGGCCGGTACAGCGTGGAGGGGCTGCTCGGCGTGGGCTCGATGGGGGCCGTCTTCCGCGCGCGCCACCTCGCGCTCGCGCGGGTCGTCGCGATCAAGGTGCTCACCGGGCACACGGATCCGAACGCCGGGGAGCGGATGCTGCGCGAGGCCCGCATCTCGGCGCTCATCAAGTCGCCGCACGTGGTGGGCTGCTACGACTTCGGCTTCCTCTCGAGCCGATCGCCGTTCATGGTGATGGAGTACGTGGGCGGCCCGTCGCTGGCCGCGCGGCTCCAGGATGGGCCGCTGCCGCTCGACGATCTGCGGCGCTACATGCTCCATGCGGCGCGGGGGATGGCCGCCGCGACCGAGCTCGGCGTGATGCACCGCGACCTGAAGCCGTCGAACATGCTGATCGCGCCGTCAGGGGAGCTGAAGGTCGCCGACTTCGGCCTCGCGCGCCTGACCGCCACGACGGGGCCCTCGGCGCTCCGGGAGCAGCCCCTCACCGCGATGGGCACCGTGCTGGGGACGCCGTTCTACATGGCGCCGGAGCAGGCGTGGAGCCCGCAGGAGAGCGACACGCGCGCGGACATCTACAGCTATGGCGCGTCGTTCTACCACGCGGCCACGGGCCAGCGGCCGTTCGAGGAGCAGGAGCTCCTGCCGCTCCTGCTCGCGCACCGGCAGGACATCCCGGCCCGGCCGCGGGCGCTCCGTCCCGAGCTCGACGAGGACGTGCAGGCCGTCCTGGAGCGGTGTCTGGCCAAGGACCCGAAGGACCGCTTCCAGTCCTTCGACGAGATCGACACCGCCCTCGTGGGCGCCCAGAGCACCCGCTGGGGGGACCCGCACGACCTGACGCTCCGCGTGTACATGGAGCAGTACACGCGCTTCCGGCCCGCCCTCCTGTCGGGCGGCGCTGCCGGGCTGGTCACGGCCTTCCAGTTCCACGGGGACCGGACGCTCTCGATCGTGCGCGCGAACATCGCAGGCGTGTCGGCCGACGCGCTCGTGAGCGCGGACGACGGGCAGCTCACCATGTCGGGCGGCGTGGCGCTCGCCCTGAACCACGCGAGCGGCGGCGTGTGCCACATGGAGACGCGCAAGTACGTTCCCGTGCGGCACGGCGGGGTGGTGGTCAGCTCCGGCGGCAGGTTGAACGCGCGGTTCGTGTTCCACGCGATCACGCTCGACTGGGATCACGTGGCGACCTACAGGCCGACGCGCGACCTCATCCTGCGGCTCCTGGAAGGGTGCTTCTATCACGCGGACACGATGAAGCTCCGGAGCATGGCGCTGCCGCTGCTCGGGGCGGGGCGAGCGGGCTTCTCGCCCGCCGAGTGCCTCGACACGATGGTCGAGTTCCTCGTGAAGGCGATGCTCCTCGGCGGGACAGGGCTGTCGCACGTGACGATCGTGCTCCGGGAGGGCGCCGGGGTCTGAGGGAGCGCCAAGGCGGGCCATGGCGCTCCAATGACGGCCCAGCTGCCCTCCTGCGCCGTTATGCAGGTGTCCTTGCTTACGGTCGCATGGCTCCTGCGCAGCTCGGGCGCCCTTCTGCACGTCCATTTCTGTGTCCTTCGTCACCGTAGGTCACCTCCTGCGCGGCGCCGCTGACTCTCCTGCGCAGCCTTGGCCTCGTCCTGCGCAGCGCCGCTGGCTCTCCTGCGCGACTCTGGCTGTCTCCTGCGCAATCTTCGCCGAGGACGAGCTCCCGCTTGCCCTTCGAGAGGCAGAGCGCCCATCTCTTCTTCCAGCTCGTTGCCAGGAGGTACGAGAAGAGCAGCACCCTGATCACGACAAATCAGGCGGTGACGCAGTGGGGCACGGTCTTCGGGGATGAAGTCCTCGCTGCCGCCATCCTCGACCGTCTACTCCATCACAGCCACACCCTGATGATCTCGGGAGACAGCTACAGGCTGAAGCAGAAAAAGAAGGCGGGGCTGCTCGGCGGGAACGCCGCGTCGGCCAGGTGACACAGGAGGCGCAGGGGGGTCAGTTTTACTGTCGTAAGGGGGTCAAAAGTTACTGTCGCCTGACACGGCTCACAGCTCGCCGAGTGCACGGTCACGTGGAAGGCTGGCTCGATTCAGTGCAAGAACTGGGGAGAGACAGGCGCCTGCACCTCGCTCTACCAGGGCGATCATGCGAGCCTGGACGAGGCCAAGGAGCGATGTGAGTATCGCCAACGGGGTGCACCTCCGCTCGGGAGCGCAGTCGTGCGGCTCGTGCTGGTGGGTGAATGGCGCGAATGGGGATTGCAAGGAGCGCTGCAAGCTGAACTGTGACGCAGTTCACGACGGTTGTCATGAGGACTGCACAAAACGCGATCCTACGTCAACGTGTCGCGCGAAGTGTAATGCCGACTATTCCAAGTGTCTTCGCAAATGCGAGGATAGCTGCAAGTGAGGTTCAATGCTTGAGCTGACCACGCTGTTTACCCCAGTGGACGGTAGTCCGAAGCGGACCATCACGCTTCGAATCAGTGATGTGCGGCTCGATTCCGATGGCGCTTCGTGGTCTGTTGCCGTGGAGATTCTCGGGTTCAAGGATGATGACAGGGTTCGGCTGAAACAGGTAGACTGGACACAGGCGATCGCGGATGGTGCCCAATTCATCGCTCGGAGGGTCAACGACAAGGTCGAGAACGCGGGCGGCGGAACCCTCGACCCACCCATCTGGAACACGACATGGGGAACTTGAGCGAGTGGACGCGATGGTGGACACCAATGCTCGGCGCCGCGCGCTCGGGGCGGTGGTCGAGCTCGGCCATGTGGCCGGCGAGCTCTTCAGCATGGCCGGGGTGAGGTTCGCGAGCAAGAGGCCGGATCGAGATCGCCGTCGGCCTGGTAGAGCATGCCGGGGGGCGGTCGCGGGATCGACGGGGGCGCTGGTGAGCTCGGAGCGCGCCAGCGTGGCGCTACATGGCGCCCGTATCAGTCGCTACCTCAGGAATTGTGAGAGATAGAGGTTGCGGGTGGTCATGATCGAGTTGAAGTATCGATTTCATGGTGATGCTTCTCGGGATGTTGCTGTGCGATTGTCCGATGTCAGGCCGGCGCGCGATGCCGACGATCCCGCGCCTTGGGTTATCGATGTGACGATCGTATGGGGAGCGGAGAACGCATTTGATCGGCCGCTGGCTGGTGTGGACCCACTCCATGCTGTGGAGCTAGCTGCTCAGTTTGCGTCCAAGTACCTCCGCCGTCATCGCGCCGCCTTCGGCGTCGAGGCGCCTCTGGACCGCAGCGGCCGTGCCGGAGTCCGCTTGCCCCTTCCTCCGGGCGTCTGGCTAGGTAGGCGGTGCCGGTGATACGGAGCATCCCTGGCCAGGAAGCCCACGGGCTGGGGGCCTGCGCGTGCGGAGCGGGCGCAGCGCGCAGGGGAGTCGGCGCGGCCTCCTTGGCGCTGCTCGCCGCCGCACACGGTAACGGCATCGTGTCCGGCACAGAAAGGCTCACTGCGGCACGCGCGATCTTGCGACGCGGCGAAACCACGCGATCTGCGGGATCCCTCAGCCTGGACCAACCTTTGCTGTCCGTGCCCTCAGGAGGTGATGCTCATGTCGAGGATCCTGGCGATGGTTTCAATTGGTCTTCTGGCGTCCGCCTGCGTCGATTCGACGACGGTGGGCCCTGGCGGGCCCACGAGCAGCTCCTCCGGCGGCGGCCAAGGGGGGGACGGCGGCTCCGGCCCGGGGCCCGGCGGCGGCGCGGTCGATTGCTCGGCGTTCGAGGACGACGAGCCCGGACCGCAGGTGACGTTCACGGTGACCAACAACCGCGCGACGCCCATCTATTACCACAACGACCAGTGCTCCGACCGCTTCCGCGTGGCTCCGGAGGGTGGGCAACTCGGCAATGCGGAGCTCTCGAACATCGAGATGACCTGCGAGGAGGTCCAGACGGCAGAACACTGGCCGCTCGACTGCCACGACGCGACCGTGATCGAGATCGCGGCCGGACAGAGCGCGACGTTCGGTTGGACAGGCGTGCTGTACGAGCGCCAGCAGATGCCGAGCGCCTGCGCGGTTCGGCCGGACAATCCATTCGTCGCGTTCTGCGAGCGCGCCGTCGCCGTGCAGCCCGGAGCGCTCGAGATCGCCATCGAGCTCTTCGGCGCGGCCAAGTGTGGACTAAGCAGCCAATGCGATAACCCCAGCGCTCCGTTTACTGTCAGGCAGGATTTCACGTACCCGGACGACACGGCGGTTGCGATCGCGATCGACTGACGTCGCCACCTGTCGCGATGAAGAAAGGACCCTTGACTTTCGCCTCCTGATCGTAAGAGTATTCCACCCTCCCTTGACGGTCCGGACCTCTCTCCGCCGGGGGCCGCAGTCGGTCGCGGGATCGCGCAAGGGCCGACTCCGAGTGAGGGTACTGTCGGGATTATTTGCTTCTTGCAGCTGCGCGTCCGAGTGGGTCTTGCTTTCTCCGTGGTGATGCCCGGCCCCATCACACGGCGTATTCGAGTGTGAGCATCTGTCTGGCGAGCGTCGTGATCGCCGGGCATGTGGTCGGCGCAGGCCCGCGGGTGCATTCGTGAACACCGCGAACACGAGCGCGCTGGTCGAAAAATTTGAATCTTGACCCATGGTTCGAGGGCACGCAGGCATCTCGATGGTTCAGTAATTCATATCGAGCAGAAGCCTGCGGCTTCGCCGGTCCATCATGGAGAACCTTTCAATGCGCATCGCTCCCTTGCTCGGCTACTTATCCGCTTCGATGGCATGCGGCCTGCTGGCGTGCAACGCCGAGCGCATCGTGGGCGAGGATCTCGACGTCCTGGACTCCTCGTCGAGCAGCTCGTCGTCGTCGAGCAGCGGCTCGATCTCGTCGACGAGCAGCAGCTCCGGGACGGGCGGCGATGGGGCCGGCGGGGGCTCCTCGTCGAGCAGCAACTCGGGGACGGGCGGCGATGGGGCCGGCGGAGGCTCGTCGTCGAGCAGCAGCTCGGGGACGGGCGGCGGCGGGGCCGGCGGGGCCGGCGGCGCACCCGACGCGTGCACGACATCCGAACCGTCGGTCTGCAGCAATCAAACCGGCGACCACTGCGGCTTCACCTATCAACTCTGGACGGAAGGGGGGACCGGCTGCCTGACCAGCACCGCGGATGGTTTCAGCGTGGAATGGAGCGATATCAACAACTTGCTGGGCCGCAAAGGCCTGAGGCCCGGGTCGGCGAACCAGATCGTGACCTACGAGGCTGACTTTCAGCCAAACGGCAACGCCTACCTGGGTGTCTATGGTTGGACGAAGAAGCCGGACGTCGAATACTATATCGTCGATGGCTGGGGCACCTGGCGCCCCCCTGGCGGTACAAGAACCATGGGCACCGTCACGAGCGACGGAGGCGTCTATGACATCTACAGAGTCGATCGATCCGATGTGATTGGGATCGATGGCGTCAATGCCCCTCCCCAGTTCTGGAGCGTTCGCACGCAGAAGCGCACGAGCGGAACCATCACCGTCGCCAACCACTTCGACGCATGGCAGAGTCTGGGGATGAACATGGGGACCTTGAGCGAGGTCTCGATGTTCGTGGAAGGATATCAGAGCAGCGGAAGGGCTGAGGTGAGCTTTTCCTTGAGATGAGCGCCGGGGTCGGAGCGTCGCTCCGGCCCGCCCGCGGGCCGCTCGCCGAGCTAGCGCCCGCTCGCGCCGTCTCCCCGCGCGGCCACGGACACCCGCAGCGCGCCGATCCCGCGCGCCTCGGCCGTGGCGCCGGCGATGTCGATCACGAGCTCGTCGCCGGACACGATCGGCCCCACGCCCTGGGGCGTCCCGGTCGCGATGACGTCGCCAGGCTCCAGGGTCATCACCCGGCTGATGTACGCGACCAGCTCGGCCACTCCCCAGATCATCTGCGACGTCATCCCGTCCTGCCGCACCTGGGAGTTCACGACTGCCCGCACGCGGAGCGCCGCGGGATCGAGCGCCGTCTCGATCCACGGCCCCACGGGGCAGAACGTGTCGAACCCCTTGCCCCGCGTGAACTGCACGTCCTTCCGTTGCAGATCCCGCGCGGTGATGTCGCCCACGCAGGTGTACCCGAGCACGTGATCCAGCGCCTCCTCCGGCCGCACGGCCCGGGCGCGGCGGCCGATGACCACGCCGAGCTCCGCCTCGTGCTCGACCCGCTGGCTCTCCGGAGGGAGCACGATGGACTGGCCAGGACCGATGAGCGCCGACGGCGGCTTGAGGAAGAGGAGCGGCTCGACCGGGACGTCGTTGCCCAGCTCCTGCGCATGCGCGGCGTAATTGCGCCCCACACACACGATCTTCGTGGGGACCACGGGGCAGGCGAGATCGATGTCGGTCCACGCCACGGCCTCCCCCGTGGTCTTGCCGCCGAGCCAGGGCGGGGCGTCCAGGACGAGCGCGGCTGCGCCGTCGAGGCGGGCGAAGAAGGCTGGGCGATCCTGATCGGGAGGCGCGAGGCGAGCGAAGCGCATGGCGCGAGCAAAGCGCGATCTTCGCGTCGCGGCAAGGCTCGGGACCCACGCGCCGCGACGTGCGAGCGCCGGGCGCCCGCCAGCGCGGAGCTCGTGCGTCGTGGTCGTCGCGCGACGTCGGCGGCGGGCCGCCGTCACCGAGGAGGCGCCGCGACGCCCCGGCGTCGCGCGACGAGGCGAGCCTCGTGATGCCCTTTCTCGAGCCACCCTTCCTCGTAACGGACCACCTCGAGCGCCTCGCCGAGGAGCCCCGGCAGCTCGCCGTCATCGAGCAGCCAGCGCGCGCTCGGGTGCGCGTGCCGCAGCAGGTTCGACCGCGTCGGGTGCACGACGACGAGGTGGCCGCCCGGAGCGAGCTCCGCCGCGCAGGCCGCGAGCCTGCGCTCGAGGAAGTAGAAGATCAGGAGGAGGTCCCACGGTCCGGCAGGGAGCGGATCGCGCTCCACGTCGAGCGTCACCGTGCGCAGCGCGAGCCCTTCTCTCGCCGCGGTGGTCCGCGCGATACCGAGCCCGACCTCCGAGATGTCGGCCAGCGTCACGTCGAGCCCGCGCCGCGCGAGCCACAGGGCGTGACGACCTGCGCCGCCCGCCAGGTCGAGCGCGCGCCCGCGCCGGGGCAGGAGCGGATCGAGCGCCGTGAGCACGGCGGACGGCTCCCCCGGATCGCCGCCGCCCTCGCGGTAGCGGGCGTCCCACCTCGTGCGATCGTCGTCCGACACGCTGTCCTCCTGTGCTGTTGGCCGCGCCGGGGCGAACACCGGCGAGCGCCCCTCGCTGGCGCGGAGCGTACCATCCTCCGGCGGGCCGCTCCGGCGCGGGGCGACGGCGCCGGCCGGCGTCTTCTGGACGCGCGGCATGACCTGGCCTAGCACGCCGGCGGTTTGCCATGCACGAGTGCCTGACCCTGGCCCCGACCCCGGATCCTCGCCGCTTCCGCGCGCCCGACGGCGCGCTGCTCTCGCCGCCCGAAGGCTGGGCGTGCCTGCCCCCGGGCGACGCCGGGCTCACCCGCCGGGTGAAGCTCGCGGGCCCGTCCTGGATGGTCGTCGAGAAGCGCGGGAGGAAGACGTTCTCCCGGGGTCTCTGGGCGCCGGCCGCCACCATCGAGGCCGCCCGCGCGGCGCTCGAGGCGGAGCGCAGCACGCCCGCGTACGCGAAGAAGCGGGAGGCGGACGCCCGGCGGAGGGAGCGCGACCAGGAGGAGTACGTGCGCGAGTTCGAGGCCGCGGTGGCCGCGTTCCTCCGGTTCTCGCCGCGCTACGCGGCGCTCGCGCGGGCGGTCGCGACCAAGGTGACGCTGCACGCCACGCCGGTCGGCAGCGGCACCGTCGCCCGCACGGAGCGGATCCCGGTCGCGCAGCGCGCCGAGTCGGCCGTTATCGCCTGGATGCGGCACCAGACCACGGCCTACGACTCGATGTCCATCCCGCGCGTGAAGGGGATGCGCCGCGAGGTGCGGCGCGAGCTCGCGCAGATCTCCCGCGCCATCCTCGATCTCCATCGCGGCGACGCGCCGCACGCGGGCGCGTCGTGCCCGCTCTGCGCGGCGCTCTGACGCGCGGGGCGGAGCAGAGCGAGCGCGTTACCCGCCGAGCAGCCCCTCGCCGACCAGCCGCGCGCGCAGCCCCGCGGCCCCGTCGAACACGTGCGCGCGCATCCCGATCGCTGCCGCCGCCTCGCAGTTCTCCGCGCGATCGTCGACGAACAGGCACTCGCCCGCGCCGACCCCGGTGCGCGTCATGAGCCGATCGAAGAACTCGCGCGCCGGCTTGCGCACGCCCAGGTGATGGCTCGAATAGACCCCCTCGAACAGGACGTCGAGCGCGAACGCCTCGCGCACCTCCTCGACCCACACGGGGTAATTGCTCGCCACGAACCGGAGCGCGCGGCCATCGAGCGACGCGACGATCTCCCGCACGCCGGGCAAGAAGCGGTATCCCGCGCGGCGCACCCGGTTGAACGCGTCGAGGTCGAACGAGAACCCCGCGGCGCCTTCACGAAAGAACCGGCGAGCGAACTCGGCCTCATCGATTTCACCGATCTCGAACGCAGGCCAGCACGTGGGGTCGCGGTGCTTTGCAATCTCGGCGGGCGCGGGCGCGGGCGCGGCGGGCGCGGCGGGCGCGGCGGACCGGATCGCCGCGGCGAGCGCCTCCCGGTACGGGTCGTAGAGGACGGTGTCCATCAGATCGAAACACACTGCGCGGACCATCAGTCGCGAACCGTAGCACCGGCGCGCGCCTGTGTGCGCACACAGGTCACACAGGCGCACAGGCGTGCGACCACACGGGTGAGTTGCGCTGAGGGCGCGCGAGCCAACGCGAGCCAACGCGAACCGGCGCGAACCAACCCGATGTCACGAAACCGATACGAACTTTGAGAAAGCGCATCTCGCCATGCGCTGCGCGATGGCTTATACTGGGCATGGGTGGCGAGTTCTCAGGAGCGTGGTCCGGCGATGCGCCGGCTCCTGAGGTCTCGTGTGCTGGTCTGCTTTATCTACCGGCGCGCGGCGCCGGTACTTACTTAAAAAGGAGTCAGGCCATGAGATTGCCTGCGATGGGCATTGCCTTGTTCACGGTCGCCGTGGCCAGCGCGGCGTGCGGCGGTGGTGACGACCAGAATCTCGATCAGAGCGGCTCGGGCGCCGGGAACAGCTCGGGCAATGGGACCGGAGGCGACGACGGCGGCTTCGGTTCAGCGGGGGCGACCTCGGGCAGCGGCGCCGGCACAGGCGGCCCCAGCAGCGGCGCAGGCCCTTCGACCGGGGCCGGCGAGGCGTGCGCCACGCAATCGGCCCAGGCCGGGCTCCAGCCCGTGTACCTGGCTGTCGCGTTCGACGTGTCAGGCAGCATGGGGATGAACGACAGGCCCTCGCACAGCAAGGAGCTCAAGTGGGATCCGGTCGTCGCCGCGACCAAGCAGTTCTTCAAGGATCCGGCGTCCGCTGGGCTCACCGCCTCGCTCACGTTCTTCCCCGGCGAGCGGCGGATGTGCGACGCCAGCACCTACCGCACGCCGGACGTCGAGATGACGCCGCTGCCCTCCGAGGCGTTCGGCGAGGCGATCGACGATGTCACGCCCGCGAACGACGACGACTGGGGCATGAGCACGCCGACGGCGTTCGTGGTCGACGGGACGGTCACCTTCATCAAGGCGCAGCGCCAGGAGAACCCCGGGAAGTACGCGCTCGTGCTCGTGACCGACGGCTACCCGCAGCGCTGCAGCAGAGACGCGGACAGCATCGAGGCCGTCGTCGAGCGCGTCGAGGGGGCGCGCCAGGACAACGTCCCGACCTACGTGATCGGGGTGGCGAACCCTCCGGAGGACGAGCCGGGGAACGTCGACAACCTGCGCGACATCGCGGTGGCGGGCGGCACGGGGAAGGCGTTCATCATCGAGACCGGCAACCCCGACGCGACCGCGACCGCGTTCAGGGCGGCGATCGACGAGATCCGCGGCGCCGCGGTGTCGTGCACGGTCGCGATCCCGGCCGCTCCCGACGGGCGGACGTTCGACAAGCAGCGGGTGCGCGTGACGTACACGAGCGGAGGGGGCCAGCCGAAGGCCGTCGCGTACGATCAGGAGTGCGCGAGCGCCGACGCCTGGCGCTACGACAATCCGTCGAACCCGACGCAGATCGAGCTCTGCGAGAGCGTGTGCGGCGCGATACAGTCCGATCCCCAGGCGTCCCTGGGCGTCGACTTCACCTGCGAGGACGTGATCGACATCCCGCAGTGATCGGCGGCGGGGGCGCTCCCTGATCCGGGCGCGCCCGCCGCTGACGGGGCGCGGGGCGCGCAGGCCCGCGTCGCCAGCGCTTCCCTCAGGGCGCGCAGGCGGCCTGAGGGCTGAAGAGCGCCGGGGCGAGGCCCCGGTAGTCTTCGTGGGGCACGCCGCCGCGGAGATCGCCGCCGAGCTTGTAATAAAAGCACCGCGAGGCGGGGATCCCGGCGGCCGTGTACGTCGCCACGTCGCTCGGCATGTTGCCGAAGCCGAAGGAGGGCACGATGCCCGTGCGCGCCTTGAGCCATCCGAGCTCGATCGTCTTGAACTCGGCCGCCGCGCCGCCGAACGCGCCGGTGACGCCGATGGTGGTGTGGAGGATGCCCGGCGGGAAGCCCTGCTCTCGCAGCCAGACCCTCGTGCTGCCCACGAGCCACTCGGGGCGCGCTGTCACATAGAAAAGGTAGATCCCGCTCTCGGCGAGGGCGCGCATCGCCTCCGCCGCGCCGGGGTGGGCGGCCGGCGGGCCGCCGCCGACGAGCTCGCTGACGACCGCCGTCTCGCTCGACGTGAGCGTCCCGTCGACGTCGGTCACGGCCACCTGCGCGCCGGACGGGAGGACCTCGATGAACAGATCCGCGCTCGTGGCGTCGCCGGCCACGGCGAGGTGGACGCGGTGCCGGCCGACCTCGAGGCGCCGGCCCGCGGCGAGGTCGATGTAGACGCGCCCGCCGGTGTCCGGGATCCCCTCCGTGGTCGGGTGCGGGTGGTCGTCGTCGCTCGTCCGGAAGGTGCCGAGCCGCTCCCAGGCGCCGCTGCAGCCGCGGAGCAGGTAGGCCTCGACGTCCTCGTCCTCGAGATCGTCGTCCTGCGGCCCGTAAGCGAGCTTCGCGATGGCCCACTGGGGCCCGTCGGCGCGGGCGAAGAGGTCGCGCCCGCGGTGGCGCGGCCACCCGGCCGCGACGAGGCGCGAGCGCGTGTGCCTGAACCCGCGCGGCAGGGCCGCCGGCGGCGGCGCGTCGCAAGCCGGACGGGCCGGGCAGGCGCCCGCCCGGGGCCGCGGCGGCGCGGGAGCGTCAGCGTGGCGCGGGGCACCGGCGCAGGCGACGAACGAGACGGCGGCGAGGACCAGCGGGGCGAGCGGGGCGGGGCGCACCATGTCCACGTATACCGCGTTGGTCGTGGTCGCTAAGGTTCAGGTCCAGAAGCCGGTCGGCTGCCCCAGGAGCGCGGCGCCGACCTGGCCGAACCAGCCCTCCGCGGCGGCGGCGTGCTGCGAGAAGGTGTGGATGTCCCGGAACCGCCGTTGGACGGGCGAGGCGTTCCGGGCGACTCCGCCTCCGCCCGCCTGATAGCAGGCGTCCACGGCCCGGGCGGTCACCTCCGTCACCCAGGCCAGTGCGCCCGAGATCCGCGGCGCCATCGCGACGGCGGCGCCTGGGTTGTTCACGCACCCGTCCCAGAGCTCGTCCCCCATGTCGCGCAGCAGGGCGCGCGCCGCGCGGACGCTCGTCTCGGCGCGGCCGAGGTTCACCTGGAACAGCGGTGAGTCCGCCAGCTGGGCGCGCGCATACAGCCGCTTCTTGCCCGAGCTCGCGAGCGTCACGACGTCGTCGAGCGCCCCCTGGGCGATCCCCACGGCCACGGCCCCCATGTGGAGCACGAAGTGCAGGACCGGCGCGACGAAGCCCGGTCCGGCCACCGACGGCTGGCCCCCGAAAATATCGAAGGTGTTCGCCTCGGGGCAGAAGGCCCCTTCCAGCGCGATATCGTGGCTCCCTGTGCCGCGCAGGCCGAGCACGGACCAGGTGTCGAGGATGCGCGCCTCGCTCGCCGGGAACAGCATGCCCCGCATCTCTGGAACCTCGCCCGCCGGGCCCATCCGCGGGCGGCCGCCGTCCATGATCACGCAGTTCCCGAACAGCCAGCTGGCGTGCTCGCAGCCGCTCGCGAAGCTCCAGCGCCCGGTGACCCGGTAGCCGCCGTCCGTCGCGTGGGCTTCCCCCTGCGCGTTGAAGCCGCCGCCGATGATCACGTCCGGCCCGCCGGCGTAGATGGCGTCGAAGCGCTCGCGCGCCAGGAGCGCGAAGAGGTTCGGGCTCTCCGAGCCGATCATCACGGTCCAGCCGGTGGCCCCGTCCGCCCGGGCGAGCGCCTCGAGGACGTCCATCCCCGTGCGCAGATCGACCTCGTGGCCGCCGTGGCTCCTCGGCACGAACATCCGGAAGCAACCCGCCGCCTTGAGCTGGCCGAGGAGATCCGCCGGGAGGCGCCGCGCCTCCTCGATCTCCGCGCTCCGTGAGGCGATCGCGGGGGCCAGGTCACGGACGGCATGCAGCACCTTCGCGGCGTCTTCGTTCTTCATCGCTCGCTCCTCGAGATGGGGGGTGGTGGAGCCTGTGAAGGCCCGGCAAAACGGCTCATCGTACGGCGGTTCTGGCGCCCCGCGCGGACTTTCAGCCCCCCTCCGCGGGGAGGAACGTCATCGCGGGTCGGTCACGCGGCCCATGAACAGCACGGCGCCTGTCGCCACGTCGCGGATCAGGAACACGAACGGGTGATCCGCGCGGAACACCTGGGGCTGCGCCGGGGCCGACCGTGTCGCCACGACGACCCCCGTGGCCGCGGCGGCTTCGGTCCCTTCCTCGTTGACCTCCACGAACGCCTTGTGGCGGACCTGGGAGATGAAGAGCGGCTCCGCCCTCGTGATCCCGGTGAAGTCGGCCTTCTTGTCGTCGAACGCGAGCGGCATGCCCAGCGCGCTCAGGGTCGCCGACAGCTCGAGCTCGGCGGTCATCTTGAAGCGCGGGAGCGCCACGTCGACCCGCGCCGGATGGAGCGCCTCCACGTACGCCTTGAGCTCTCCCGCCGCAAGGCGCTGCTCCACCTTCGCCAGCCCGTCCACCTGCGCGGGCAGGACGACGACCATGGCCAGCCGGCGCTCGGGGCTCTGCGCCTCGTACGCGAGCTCCAGCACCGACGCGTCAGCGGTCTTTCCAAAGCCCGCCTGGAGCGTTTTGCGCATCATCGGCACGGCCGGCGCCGTCCCGGGCTTGACCGTGAACGGCTCGTTCTTGGTGGCCTGCTTGTCGAACGGCGTCGCCCACTTCCCCTTGAAGTAGACGGCGTTCGTGAGCACGAGCCGTGTGAGACCGGTGATGCTGCCGGCGGGCATCAGGTCCTTGATCTTCCCGTTCGTCTGTTGTTCGACCCATTGATTGATGCGCCCCCGCGCCGGCTCGCTCCCGCCCTTGAAATCGACGAGCTCGATCCCGGCCCCGTAGTGCTGCTGGGTGGTGCTCTGGAACGCGGGCTCGATCGGCAGCCCGGCCTGGCCCCACAGCCGGTTGGCGATCCGGAGCTCGGGCCCCTTGGGCCCGGTCGCCAGCGCCAGCTCCTTGAGGAGCCCGGCGAACGCGGGGTGGAGCGCCTCGGGCGGGAGGGTGAACTCGAGCGTCTTCGCCATCTGAGCCGCGGTCTCGCCGCGGGCGCCGGCGTAGGTCATGGCCAGCGCGGTCGAGATGCTCGCCGGCGAGAAGAAGAGCTTGTCTTTCGTGGCGGCGAGCTTGCCGTAGAGGCGCTGCGCGAACGCGGCGTTCGTGTCCGCGAGCGCCGGGGCCGGCGGCGGGTCGGCCTGCTGAGCGTCCGGCGTGGCGGGCTCGCTCGGCCCAGGGGTCGCCGTCCCGGCGGCCGGCTCCGGGCCCTGACAGACGCGCACCCACTGGCACGCCCCGTTCTGGGCGCGCACGCACTGCGGGGCGCCGCTGGAGCCATCGTCGCAGACGGGCACCGAGAGGGGGCCGCAGTCGGCGGGCCCGCACCAGGACGCGCTCGGGGCCGGCGCGGCCGGCGGGGCGCCGTCCCGGGCCTGACACCCGAGCCCCAGCAACGTGCACAGCGCGGTCGTGAAGAACGAGATCGGTCTGGCCATGGCGCTGCGGTACCAGCGCGCCAGGCCGGCGGGAAGCTCGACCGGAAGGAGGAAGGCGGCGAGGGCGTGCGCCCCTACCGCGCCGGCGGGCGTCGCCGCGCGCCGCGCGACGTCAGAAGTTGTGGACGAACGTGAACCGGCCAGCGAGCTTGTTCCCGCCGGCCTGGCTCTCCTCCTGCGTCTCGTAGCCCAGGTAAAGGAGCAGCTTGTTTCCCGTGCCGTAGTTCAGCCCGATCACGCCGCCGACCTGCAGGCTGGCGAGGCCGCTCTCGTCGACGCTCCCCTCGTCCACACCGGCGGTCAAGGGATCGTCCACGGAGGTCACGACCTCGTTGAGGTCGATCGTGGCCTCGAGGTGCGGGCCGATGCCGAAGTCGTCGATGGGGTAGTAGAGCAGGAAGTCCCGCGTGTAGACGTAGTTCTGGACGCTCTCGTTGAACATGCTGGAGAACGACCCCAGGATCCACGACTCGAAGTAAACGGGCTTTGCGTCGACGTAGGTGAACAGCTGCGGGGCGACCAGCGCCGCCGGTTCCATCGTCATGAAGTTGAACGAGAAGCCCACCATCGGGTTGAGGGTGACAGGGCCCATCGTGAAGGCGGGCCCGATGTCGAACTCCGCGGTTCCCAGCGTGGTGAGGTAGATGTCGCTCGAGAGGCTGATGGGGCCGACCTGGTGCGTGGCGCCGGCCCAGAGCTGGAGACCGAGGCTGTCTGCGTCGAAGCGGAACCAGCTCGGGATCGGCGCCGGCGCGGCGGGCTCCGCCGCGGGCGCCGGCGCGGCCGTCGCCCCCGCCGCGGCCGCTGCGCCCGGATCAGCCGGGGGCGGCGCGGGATCCTGAGCCCAGGCGGCCGGCGACGCGAGCAAGCCCACGACGCAAGCGAGCGCCGAGCAACATCTCCGCATATCGTTCTCCATCATCGAATTGCCTCCTCTGCGCAGCATGAGGTGAAAGCAACATGAAACGTGAGAGCAACATGAAACGTGAGAGCAACATGAAACGTAACGGCAGTCGGTTGACACTAACGTAATGGAGAGCAATTAGGCAAAGCCGATGTGCACGGGGAGCCCCCGAGCGGCGCGCGGCGGCGTGTTTCCCCCCGGCGGCGCACATCGCTGGCCACAGGAGGCGTCGATCGGGCAGGGGAGCGGCTTGAGCCGTTGGCGGCGCTCGACTGGGCGACGTGCCGTTCGCCGGGGGCGCGCAGGGGAGAGGGGCTGCGCCTCGCTTGAGCGGGAGATCAGAGGGGGATGTGCTGGATGCCCGCGGCCGCCCCGAGCGACGCCAGCGTGGCGGCCCCGACGAGGAGCAGCGTCATCTTCAGCAGCGTCCCCTCGATCTGGTCCGTGACGAGGCCGTCGACGCCCTGAGCGAGCTCGTCTCGCACCTTCAGCAGGTCGATGCCGCCTCCCTGGTTGGCCTCGTTGCGGAAGCGCGCCAGCGTCAGCGTCTCGATGGTCCCGAGCAGCTGCGCCTCGATCCTGCGCCGCAGGAACCCCCGCACGCCGCCCCCTGTCGGCGAGGCCTGCACCCTGTGGATCACGGCGAGGCGCAGGCGCTTCACCGCCTCGTTGAGCGGGACGCGCTCCACCGCCTGCGCCATCCGCCCGCCGCGGGCGCCCGCCTCGGCCTGCTCGGAGACGCCGAGCAGCCGCTCGAACACGGCGGTCACGAGCGTCCCGCCGAGGCGCTTCGCCCGCACGATCTGCAGGATGCCCGTGCCGAGCGCCCGCTTCCACGACAGCGTGAAGCCGATCACGGCGGAGAGCGCGAGCGCCGCGACGGCCGCCAGCCCCCCGCGCAGCGCCGAGCCGTCGGCCGCGATGGCATACGACGAGCCCGCGAGGACGAGGGCCAGGAACGACATGGCCGCGGCGGTCAGGAAGAAAGAGCGGAGCGCAGGTCCCAGCGCCCCGGCGACACCTTGCACGAACGGTCGAAGATCCATGACCGCTCAGCTGACCACGCCCGCCGCGCGGCGAAAATGCCGAACCTGGCGGGCGCGCGTCGAACACGTCGAGCGCGGGGAGCGGGCCCGGGGGGCGCTCCTCCCGGCTCACCGGCTCACCGGCTCAGATGACGCCGAACTTCTTGCCGACCTTCTCGAACGCCTCGAGCGCGTGATCGAGGTGCTTGCGCTCGTGGGTCGCCATGTAGCTCGTGCGGAGGACCTGCTGCTTGGGCGGGACGCCGGGCGTGATGAACGGATTCACGTAGAGCGAGTAGTCGTCGAGGAGCGACTTCCACATCATCACGGTCTTGAGATCGTCGCGGATGTAGATGGGGATGACGGCCGTCTCGGTCTTGCCGAGCTCGAAGCCGAGCCGCTGCAGCTCCGTGCGCATGTACGTGAAGTTCTCGCGGAGCTTCTCCTGGCGCCAGGGCTCCTCCTGCATGACCTCGAGCGAGGCCATGGCGGCGGCCACGCAGGGCGGCGCGGCGCTCGCCGCGAAGAGGAAGCTGTAGGCAAAATGCTGAATGTAATCGAGCACCTTTCGCTCACCGACGAGCCAGCCGCCGATCGAGGCGAGCGACTTCGAGAAGGTGCCGCCGATGAGGTCGACCTCCTTCTCGAGGCCGAAGTGCGCGGCGGTGCCGCGGCCCCCGGGGCCGATGACGCCGAGCGCGTGCGCGTCGTCGACGAGGAGCCGCGCCTTGTGCTTCTTCACCACCTCGACGATCCCGGGCAGACTCGCGATCTCGCCCTGGGCGCTGAAGACGCCGTCGGTGATCACGAGGGCGCCCTCGGTGTCGGCGATCTCGGAGAGCGCGCTGTCGAGCGCGGCGGGATCGCTGTGCTTGTAGCGCACCATCCGGGCGCCGGCCGCCTGCGCGAGCCGCACGCCGTCGTAGATGGATGCGTGATCGTCCTTGTCGATCATCGCGACGCTCCGCTTGTTGCTGAGCAGCGCCGAGATGGTCGCGATGTTCACCTGATAGCCCGTCGTGAACACGAGCCCCGCCTCCTTGCCGTGGAAGGCGGCGAGCTTCTGCTCGAGCTCGTTGTGGAGGCGCATCGACCCGTTCACGAGCCGCGAGCCGGTCATGCTGGTGCCGTATTTGTCGATGGCGTTCCGCGCGGCTTCCCGCACCTTCGGGTGGGTCGTCAGCCCGAGGTAGTTGTTCGAGCCGAGCATGATCACGGTCCGGCCCTCGAGCTGCGCCTCGGGGCCGTTGTTGAAGTCGAGCGGGCGGAAGAAGGGGTAGACGCCCATGGCGCGGGCGTTGTCCGCGGTCATGAACTTGTACGCCTTCTCGAACACGTCGCGCCCGCCGATCCGCGACAGCGACGTCCGCGCCGCCATCTGGGTCGCGAGCTGCTGCTCGGCCGCCGCGGCCACGTAGGTGCCGGCGCCGTTCGAGCCCACGCCGTTCACGTGCGTGCGGGCGGCGGTACGCTCGCGCGGCGCGTCGCTGCTCGCCGTCTCCTCCACGACCGACAGCCCCGCGCCGCCCGCGCCGCCCGCGGCGGGCTGGCGGGCCGCGGCGCGGGACGGCGTCGCCACGTGGACGCCGGCCTCGTCGTCGAGCGCGGGATCGATGTTCGGGAGCGCGTGCCCGTTGAGCAGGATGTCCCAGGCCTCGGCGGCCCGCTCCCGGGCGGCGCGCAGGCGGTTCTTCGCGTCCATGACCCCCGTGGCGAGCCGCATCACGCGATCGTTGCTGACGACACGGACGACCACGCCCGACGAGGTGAGCTTCTTTGCTTGGTCGACCAGACGATCCTTCATCCTCATGCCCTGGCTCCTCACGCGATCGAATTAAGGGGCGCGGTCCTGTCCGCGAAAGCCGCTCCGGCGTGCAGGATCGAGGCCTCTCGAGCCCCTGCTGGTTCCCTGCGCGTGTCGCCGCTAAAGCAGCCTGAGCTGGCCGCGTCAACTGCCACCACCGCGTCGCCCCGGCCCGCCGCGAGCGCCGCGAAGCGCCGTCGCCGCGCACGCG
The DNA here is from genome assembly GCF_051527405.1 of Sorangium sp. So ce295. NCBI lineage: Bacteria > Pseudomonadati > Myxococcota > Polyangiales > Polyangiaceae > Sorangium > Sorangium sp. So ce295. The sequence continues at coordinate 4,224,101 of NZ_CP150324.1, forward strand.
CATTCCGCGTCGCGCAGGGGCGTTCGCGCGGTGCGCGGCGACGTTCGCAGAGCTCGCCCGCCGGGGGCCCGCGCGCGCCGCGCCCGACTCCCAAACACCGCGGAGGACAGGCTGCGGCAGGGGAAAAGACGCAACTCGTTGCGGAGTGGTGCGCGCCGGTGTAGGAAAAGTTTTCAGGGTGTATGCGCCGTGTCCTAGTCGTTGACGACGAAGAAAACCTGCGCCTCGTGGTGCGCACCTTCCTCAAGCGGGATGGCTACGAGGTCGAGGCGGTCTCGAGCGGCGAGGAGGCGCTCGCGATGGTCGAGACGTTCGGGCCCGACGTCATCCTGACCGACGTCCGGATGCCCAGGATGGGCGGGCTCGATCTGCTGGCGACGCTGAAGGCCAAGGGCAACGAGGCCACGGTCATCGTGATGAGCGCCTACGGCAACGTCGACCTGGCGATCGAGGCGATGAAGGCGGGCGCGTACGATTACCTCCAGAAGCCGTTCAAGGCCGAGGAGGTGCTGCTCACGCTCCGCAAGGCCGAGGAGCGGGAGGCGCTCCGCCGCGAGAACCGCGTCCTGCGCCAGGAGATCCGGCGGGAGAACCTCTTCGAGGAGATCCTCGCGAAGAGCCCGCCGATGCAGGTGATCTTCAAGACGATCGCGAAGGTCGCCGACTACAAGACCACGGCGCTCATCACGGGCGAGAGCGGCGTCGGCAAGGAGCTCGTGGCCCGGGCGATCCACCGGCGGTCGGGCCGCCGCGGCGGTCCGTTCGTCGCGGTCAACTGCGGCGCCATCCCGGAGAACCTGCTGGAGAGCGAGCTCTTCGGGTACAAGCGGGGCGCGTTCACCGACGCGGTGAACGACAGGGCGGGGCTGTTCGAGCAGGCGAACCACGGCACGCTGCTGCTCGACGAGATCGGCGAGCTGCCGCTCCCGCTGCAAGTGAAGCTGCTCCGGGTGCTCCAGGAGGAGACGCTCCGCCGGCTGGGGGACAGCAAGGACATCAAGGTCGACGTCCGCATCCTCGCGGCGACCCACCGCGACCTGATGGCCGAGACGCAGGCCGGCCGGTTCCGCGAGGACCTCTTCTACCGGATCAACGTGCTCCCGATCGCGATCCCTCCGCTCCGCGAGCGGCGGGAGGACATCCCGATCCTCATGGATCACTTCCTCGCGAGGAACAACGCGCGGTTCGGCATCAACATCCGCGGCTTCGAGCCCGAGGCGAGGCGGCTGCTCCTGGAGTACCGCTGGCCGGGCAACGTGCGGGAGCTGGAGAACACCGTCGAGCGCGCCATGGTGCTCTGCGAGGGCGAGCGCATCGGCGAGGCCGACCTGCCCGAGCGGATCCGCGAGGCGCGCGATCCGATCCAGATGCAGCTGACGAGCGGCGAGCTGTCGATCAAGAAGACGTCCCGCGTCATCGAGGAGATCCTCATCCGGCGCGCGCTCCAGAAGACGAAGGGCAACCGGACCAAGGCGGCCGAGGTGCTGGAGATCAGCCACCGGGCGCTGCTCTACAAGATCAAGGACTACCGGATCGATCTCTGACGACGACGGGCCGGCTGGGACCACAACCGAGCGCGGGCGGCAGAACAGCTCTCTTGCGCCCGTCGCTTCAGGCGGCTACGTCGTCCCGCTCCCCCATGAAGAAGAATTACGTTCTCGACGCGAACGTCCTCCTCCACGATCCACACGCGATCTTCAGGTTCGAGGACAACGACGTCATCATCCCGATCTACGCGATCGAGGAGATCGATCAGTTCAAGCGGGAGGGCTCCGAGCGCGGGCGCAACGCGAGGACGATCGCCCGGCTGCTCGACGAGGTCCGCGGCGCCGGGACGCTCGCGACCGGGGTGCTGCTCGAGAGCGGTGGAACGCTGAGGATCGCGATCCCGGAGCGGCGGCCGGAGCTGCTCGTGGGGCTGGAGTCCGGATCGCAGGACAACGCCATCCTGCAGACGGCGATCGACATCCGCGATCGGCACAAGGATCGGCCGACCATCTTCGTGACGATGGACACGAACCTCCGGATCCGCGCCGACGCGCTCGGGATCCCGGCGGAGACGTACGAGAACCAGCGGGTGCACGACCCGGCCATCGAGCAGTCGGTCGTGGAGCTCGAGGTGCCCGGCGCCGAGGTCGACGCGTTCTTCCAGAACGGCTTTCTCGCCGGCGCCAACCTCTCGGATTTGTTGCCGAATTCTGCGGTGCTGCTCCGCGACGCGGGGGCGCCGAGCCACACGGCGCTCGGCCGGTTCGACGCGGCGCGCGGGCAGATCGTCGCGCTCCGCGTCGGGCGGGAGGGGGTGATGGGGGTCCGGCCGCGCAACAAGGAGCAGGCGTTCGCGCTGGACCTCCTGCTCGACGATTCGGTCCGGCTGATCACGCTGATCGGCAAGGCCGGGACGGGCAAGACGCTCCTCGCGCTCGCGGCGGCGCTCAAGCGGACGACCGAGGACAACGCCTACAGCCGGCTGCTCGTGAGCCGGCCGATCATGCCGCTCGGGCGCGATCTGGGCTTCCTTCCGGGCGACGTGGACGAGAAGCTGAACCCGTGGATGCAGCCGATCTTCGACAACCTCGAGTTCCTGTTCTCGAACGGCGGCGCGAGGCCGGGGCGCGACGCGCGCGGCTTCGTGGAGCTCCTGGAGAGCGGGCAGATCCAGGTCGAGCCGCTGACCTACATCCGGGGGCGCAGCCTGCCGCACCAGTACCTCATCGTGGACGAGGCCCAGAACCTCACCCCGCACGAGGTGAAGACGATCATCACGCGGTGCGGCGAGGGGACCAAGATCGTGCTGACCGGCGACCCTCAGCAGATCGACAACCCGTACGTGGACCACGCGTCGAACGGCCTGCTCGTGGTGGCGGAGCGGTTCAAGCGCGAGCGCATCGCGGGTCACGTGGTGCTCGCCAAGGGCGAGCGCAGCGAGCTCGCGGAGCTCGCGGCGAACCTGCTCTGAGGCGGGCGGCACCGGGCGCGCGGCGCCCTCACGGGGCAGGGGCACACGGGGCGGGGGCGTACTTGGAAGGAGCGGCGGGCGGTGGCGCGGCGTCATCGAGCTAGGTCGGCTGAGCGGCCGGCGCCTCCGGCGTGGGTGCCGGACGCGGATCGGCTTCTCGGCGCCGCGGCGCGGCGGATCCGCGTCGTCGGGTCGAGCACGCCGGTGAACCTCGTCGAGGAGCTCGCGCGGCTCGCCGCCTCCTGGGCTCGGAGCGGCGGGGAGCTCCCGCGGTTCGCCTACGCGCCCGCGCAGGACCACGGCGATCTCCGGAAGGCGATGGAGGCGGCGGCCGAGCGGCTCGCGGGGCAAGGGGAGCTCGGCGCGGTCTACGCCGGCCGCGCGAGCGAGCTCGCCGCGGAGGCCGCCATCTGCGAGGCCGCGGGCGGGGCCGGGTGCTGGGCCGCCGCGCGCCGCCGCTACGCCGCGCGCGACGCGTTCGACGAGCAGGCGGACGCGCTCGCCGCGGCCTGGGTCGAGCAGGAGGCGGGCGCCGCGTCGGGCGACGAGGAGCGGGTGCGGAGCGATGACGCGCGCTCGCCCCGGTCGCTCGTGTCGCGGATGCGCCGCGAGATCGGGGCGCGGCGCCTGCCCCTCCGCGTCGTGATCGCCGACATCGCGCCGCTCGCCGCGACGGGCGACGGGGTGATCCAGGTCGCGCGGGGGCGCATGCTCACGCGCGACGACGTCGAGCGCACGGTGCTCCACGAGATCGAGGGGCACGCGGCGCCCAGCGTGCGCGCCGCGGCGCTCCCGCTCGGGATCTTCGCGATCGGGACCGCGAACGGGGGCGACGATCAGGAGGGCTGGGCGCTCGCGCGCGAGCGCGCCGCGGGGTACCTGGTCGGCGCCCGCCGGATCGAGCTCGGGCTGCGCCACCTCGCCGCGCGGAGCGTCGAGCGCGGCGCGGGCTTCGTCGAGACCGCGCGGCTGCTCGAGGCGCGCGGCGCGCGCTCCACGGGGGACGCCCTGCGCATCGCGGCGCGTGTCCACCGGGGCGGCGGCCTCGCGCGGGAGGTCGTCTACCTGCCGGCGCTGCTGCGGGTCGAGGCGCTGCTCGTGGAGCAGCCAGCGCTGGGGCCGGTGCTCGCGTCGGGCCGGGTCTCGGTGGGCGCAGCAGCGTCGCTCTCGTCCTGGGCCAGGGAGAGGTGATGGATCGTGGCTGCCCAGCTCGACCGGGGTTGCCCGGCTCGATCGGGAGGATGGGAAGCCGGGAAGAAAGTCCGATCCTCGCTGAACTTCATGCCTTCCTGTGAAGCCGATCCCATGAAATGAAGGCAGCGCCGGTCGGGTGAGGAGCGGGCGAGAAAGGGGGCTGCGTGAAGGGAAGGATCACTCCAGCCGTGCGAGCACGGCATGGAACGCGCTTGACGTGGTGGCCGGCGGGCGGGCTGCCTCGCGCGTGCGGTCGCGTCCGGGTCGACCGCGCGGCGTGCGGCGGCGGTCCTGCGAGCGGATGGGCCGGGCGGAGGCGGGCATGAACTCGAAGAAGGCCATGGAGAGGGAACCCAGGCGGCCGCCGAGGGGAGGGGAGGCCCCGACGGTGGTCCTCAAGGGGGACCTCCATGTCCTGGATCTCGGCGCGGGCCTGATGCTCGACGTGTTCATCAACGTCGAGGGGCGCCTGACGACGTTCGTCAGCCTGGAGGGCCAGCTCATCGCGGAGCTCCGCGTCGCCGGTCTCGCCTGAGGTCCGGGGCCCATCAGGGGCCCGAGAACTCACGGACGACGCGGAGGATGCCCTCCCCGTAGCTCGAGATCTTCGCCTGCCCCATGCCGCGCGCGAGCGCGAGGTCGTCGAGCGACGCGGGCCGGATCCGCGCGATTTCCCGGAGCGTCCGGTCGTGCGCGATGACGTAGGCGGGCAGCGACTTCTCCTTCGCGAGCGCGGCCCTGTGGGCCCGGAGCGCCTCGAACAGCGGCACGTCGCGCTCCTCGAGCTCGACGCCGGGCTCCGCTTGCGCGCGCGAGGGGGGGAGAGGGGCGCCCGGCGCAGGGCGCGCCGCGTCGTCGTGGGTCGCTGCGGACGCGAATGCCTGCGGGGCCGGCTGTGCGCGCGCCCGCGGGGAGGGCGCGGCCGCCGGCGAGCGCGCGGCGGGCGACGGGCCCGCTGCCGCGCGGCGCGGGCGATGGGCCCGGCGCCGCGCCGCGGGGACCGGGAGCCGCACCCGCGCGGGCACCTCTCCGCGCATCACGCGCCAGCCCGCCGGCGTGATGAGGGGGACGGGGAACTCGCCGGTCGTGAGATCGATCCAGGCGTTGGCGAGCAACGCACGAAGGATCGACATCGCCTCGTCGTGGCTCTTCTTCTCGAGGACGCCGAACGTCGAGAGCCTGTCGAGCCCCATGCGGCGGACGCGCTCGTTCGACTCGCCGATCAGCATCGACGCGACCGCCTGCATCCCGGCGCCGCCCTTCACCCGCGCGACGCCGGCGAGCGCGCGGCGCACGAGGTCGTTGTCGCGGGCGAGCGCGGCCGGGTCGCTCGCCTCGAGGGCGTCGACCTCCAGGCAGACGTCGCAGTGGCCGCAGCCGCCGAGCGACTCGGCCTCGTCGCCGAAGTAGCGGAGGATGAAGTCGTGCCGGCACGTCGCGGCGTCGACGTAGCGGAGCAGCTCGCGGAACAGCCCCCAGGCGCGCGCGGCGTCGTCGGCGCTCGCCTCGACGCCCCCCTCACCGAGCTGGCAGAGCCGGCGGCGCAGCGCGATGTCCGCGGGCGCGAACAGGAGGAGGCCACGGGCCGGGGCGCCGTCCCGCCCGGCGCGGCCGACCTCCTGGTAGTACGCCTCGATCGACGACGGCGGCTGGGCGTGCACGACGAGGCGTACGTCGGGGCGGTCGATCCCCATGCCGAAGGCGTTCGTGGCCACGACCACGGAGAGGCTGCGATCGGCGAAGCCCGCCGAGATGCGCGCGCGGGACTCGGGGGCGAGCCCGGCGTGGTACGCTTCCGCGTTCCAGCCGGCGTCGCGGAGCGCCTCGGCGAGGCGCTCGGCTCCCTTGCGGGTGGCCGCGTAGACGATGCCCGCCCCGCGGGGCCGCCCGGGATCGCCGAGGGCCTCCAGCAGCGCGCGCGCCGTGCGGCGCCCCGCCTCGCGCGGGCCGTCGACCGCGGAGACCTGCAGGTGGAGGTTGGGCCGGGCGAAGCCGCGCAGGATCACCTTGGGCGGCGGCTCCTCGGGGCCGCGCCCGCTCACCGCACCGCCGCCGCCGTCGCCCGCGCCGTCGGGCGCGGGCAGCGGCCAGCCGAGCCGGCGGATGATCTCGTCGCGCGCGTCGGGGGTCGCCGTCGCGGTGCAGGCGAGGACCCGGGGCGGCCGGAGCCGCGCGAGCGCGGCCCCGATGCGCAGGTAGTCGGGCCGGAAGTCGTGCCCCCACTGGACGATGCAATGCGCCTCGTCGACGGCGACGAGCGAGAGGCGGCTCGCGGCGAGCGCCTCGAGGAACCCGTCGAGGGCGAGGCGCTCGGGCGCGGCGTAGACGAGCTTGTACTCGCCGCGGCGGAGGGCGGCGAGGCGGCGGCCGTTCTCCTCGCGCGCGAGGCTGGACGCGATGAACGTCGCCGGGATGCCGCGCGCCTCGAGGGCGCGGACCTGATCTTCCATCAGGGAGATGAGCGGGCTCAGGACGAGCGCCGTGCCGGGCAGGGCGACGGCCGGGAGCTGGTAGCAGAGCGACTTGCCGCCGCCGGTCGGGGCGACCACGAGGACGCGGCCCGCGCCCCCGAGCAGGGCCTCGATCGCCTCGCGCTGCCACGGCCGGAAGGCGGCGATGCCGAACCGCTCCGCGAGCACGGCGTCGAGCGACGGCGGCGGGCTCTCCGGCGGGCGCAGCGGGGAGGGGGAGAGGCGCTCGGTCACGATCGGCGAGGGGCGTTCAGCGAAGACCATGGCGGCGTCATCGAGCGAGCGCCGTGCCTGCCGAGAGCCCTAGCATTTTCGCGCGCTTGCGTCGCCCGGTGGGTGGCGGCGCCATGGCGGTGATCAGGCCTGGACGACGCCGATGCCCTTGGCGAGCGCTTCCATGTCGTCGAAGTGATAGACGTGGCGACCGCTGCGCCCGCCGAGCGCGGCGGCGACCATCGCGCCGGCGACCGTCCTCGCGTCGATGGGCCGGTACCTGCGCAGGCCGCCCTTCATCGTGAACCGGAGCGTCTGCGCCGCCGCGACGCCGATGGCCTCGCCCTTCCTGACCTCGCCCCGCTCGCCGAGGAGCAGGCTCGGCCTGAGCACGTGGACCGCCGCGAAGCTCGCCGCCGAGAGCTCCTGCTCCAGCTCGCCCTTCACGCGCAGGTAGAAGCTGGTCGAGCGCGGGTCGGCGCCCACGGAGGAGACAAGGACGAACTGCTTCACCCCGGCCTTCTCGGCGAGCCTGGCGACGGTGATGGGGTAGCGATAATCGATCTCGTAGAAGGCCTCTTCGGAGCCGGCCTTGGCGATCGTCGTCCCGAGCGCACAGAACACGTCGCTCACGCCGGCGAAGTCCGCGCCTTCGAGCCGGTCGAAGTCGACGATGCGCTGCGAGAGCCGCGCATCCTCGATCGGGGCCGGGCGGCGGAGCAGGGCGACGACCTTCGTGTACGCTGGCTGTTGCACGAGGAGGCGCAGGCAGTGGCCGCCGACGAGGCCCGTTCCTCCCACGATGAGAGCTGTCTTGTCGACCGTCATGTCTTCCATGTCCGTGCGGAATCACCCGCGGAGAGCGCCGCCGCGGGGATCCACAGCCGTACCACGCAGCGTAACGCAAGCGGCGCGCGAACCATAGCGGCCGGCCGCGCACGGCGCGAGCGGACCGACGGCGCGGCTCCCCCACGCTTCCTTTCCTGGTGTGTCTGGGCGCTACATGCTCTGTCGGTGTCCAGTCACGCGCCGCGCTCGCCCGGAGCAGCATAGACGGACGACCGCGGCGCTCCGTCGAGCAGCTGGCGCTGGAGATGGCTGTACGCTGAAGGGCGGATGATCGCACATCTCCTGTGATCCCGCGGGCGCCTCTCGGAGCGAGCGTCCGAGATGTGCCTTGAGCGGGGCCCGCGCGCGTGGCCGGGCCCCGCGCGGGTCCTCACGTGAGCGGCGCGCTGGCGACCTTCTGCGACGGCTTCGCGCGCTGGGCCTGCGAGCGCTTCGCGCGCTGGGCGTGGAAGGCCTTGACCGCCATCGGGATGACCAGCTCCCGGTGCTTGGGTACCAGGTTGTTCGGCAGCTGCTCGACTGGCCACCAGGTGCCCGTCGCCGGGACCTCGGCGAGCTTCGCCTGATGGACCCGGGAGAGCATCCAGCCGCGCGTGGCGGCCGAGAAGTAGTCGCCGACGAACGTGAAGTCGGAGATCGTCATCCCGACCCGGTGGAGGACGTGCTCGGGCTGCTCGCCCGGCGAGAGGACGCTGCCGGGGCAGCACCACTCTCCAGGGCCTGCCGCCGACGCTCCGCGCTGGGTCAGGAGCACCTCGAGGGCGCCGGAGTCCGCGTTCCTCCGGAGGCATACGGCGTCCGCGGCGAGGTGGATGGGGAGCCGGGAAAGAGCGTTGATGAGCGAGCTGCCGAGCGGCTCCCGTGGATCGACGTACCCGAGGAGCCAGCCGGCCATCGACTTGATGAGCCTCATCGCGGCACCCTCCGCGAGGGCGTGCGGCGGGGCTGCTGGAGCAGCGCCTGCCGGGCGTTCAGGCGAGCGCGTCGGCGCTGCTCAGGGCTGGACGTCGTGCCAGGGTCGTCCTTCGCGCTGCTGCCGGGGCGGCGCGGCCGGGTCGACGGGATCGAGGTTCGAGTTGGATCTTTCATAGAGGTTGCTGCGTTGGTGTCGTTGTGCGTTGTTGCGTGATGTTGCGCGGGTTCAGATCTTCATGTCGTTTCTCCTGAGATGTCGGGCTGCGCCGACGACGTTGATGAGCCTACAATGCGCTCTGTTTCTTTGTCGTTTCAGTCGTGCAGCTCGGACGTGAATCATTGTCCTGCGTCGTTGCTCGCGTGTCTCGCCGAGCTCCTGACGCCGGTGTTCGGGTGTCGTGCGTGAGAGTCGCTGGTGCTCCGGGCGGCGAGCGCGCATGCGTTCGCCGGGGCATCGATGACATCGGGGTGTCAGCCGGGCAGTCGTCGCGACGTCCGCGCTGGCCCGCCGGCTTCATCCTCCTCGGCGCCCTCGGTCACCTCCGCATCGACGTCGATGACCTGCCATGACTCCGGTTGCCCGCGGGACGCGCCAGCGCGCCCCTCGGCGCGCTCGCCGAACGGCCCGCCGCCCAGGTCGATGACCTTCATGCTGAAGAACGCGCCGTTGCCGGGGCCGCCCACGCCGATGCCGGCGGCGCTCGCTTCGGCCACCCGTCGCTCGAACCGCTCCCGCACCACCGCCGCGACGCGGCGGCGCACCGGCGGGAGCAGGAGCAGGAGCCCTGCCACGTCGGTCAGCACCCCCGGCGTGACGAGCAGGGCCGCCCCGAGGAGCACAAGGAGCCCTCCCGCGAGCCCCTCGTCCGGGACGCGCCCCGCGGCCATCGCGCCGCGCCACGAGGCGAGCACCTTGAGCCCCTCGCGCTTCGCGAGCGCTGCGCCGAGGACCGCCGTCCCGAGCGCGATCGCCACGGTAGGCCAGAAGCCGATGACGTCGCCGATCGACAGCAGGAGCCAGAGCTCCAGGATCGGGAGCGCCGTGAAGAGCAGGATGAGCTTGCCCATGACCCCCGTCGTCTAGCGCCCCCGGCCGCGCCGCGCACGCGTGAGGCCGCCCGCCGCCGTGCGCCGTCATCACGCGCCGCGCCGCGCCGTCATCGGCCGCCGCTGAGTCCCGCGAGGCCGGCTGTTCCATGCTCCGCCATGGATCCTGCGCCGGAGTACCGGCCGCGGTGAGAGTGCGCTAAGAGCGCTTGCCCCGGAGAAATCCATGACGACTGTCCCCGTGGAGCAGGAAAAGGTGGAGGCGTGCCGCGCGTTTGCCGCCGACATCGCCGACGAGGTGCAGCGCTTCATCGACCGCCACACGACGGTCGGCGTCGAGCGCACCGTCGCCCGCGCCTACGGCGTGGTCGGCGCCGACGCCGAGGGGACGCCGCTCGTGAACGCGCTGGTCGATCGCATCCACAGGGCGGGGCAAGCCGGCCGCGGCGTCGCGTACCACCTCGGCCGGGCGCTCTGCGAGGGCGCCGGCTCGGTGCAGGAGGCCGCGGAGATGCTGGCCTTCAGCGAGGCGGCCGACCTCGGCCCGGGGCCCTCCGCGGCCGAGGCGCGCGGCGCGCTCGAGGCCGCGACGCGGGAGGCGATCGCCCGGATCGACAGGGCCCGCGACGAGCGCGAGGCCACCAAGGCGGCGCACCGGGTCGGCGCCGCGCCGCTCAAGTACGTCATCGTCGCGACGGGCAACATCTACGACGACGCCGTGCAGGCCAAGGCCGCCGGGTTCGCCGGCGCCGACATCGTCGCCGTGATCCGCGCGACCGCCCAGTCGCTCCTCGACTACGTCCCGGAGGGGCCGACCACCGAGGGATACGGCGGCACGTACGCGACCCAGGAGAACTTCAGGATCATCCGCCGCGCCGCCGACGAGGCGACCCGCGACACCGGCACCTACCTCGCGCAGACGAACTACTCGTCCGGCCTTTGCATGAGCGAGATCGCCTGGATGGCGGCGGTGGAGCGGCTCGACATGCTGCTCAACGACGCGATGTACGGGATCCTGTTCCGCGACATCAACATGCAGCGGACGTTCATCGATCAGTATTTCTCCCGCAGGATCATCGCGAGGAGCGGCATCGTCATCAACACGGGAGAGGACAACTACCTCACGACCGCCGACGCGGTCGAGAAGGCCCATACGGTGCTCGCGTCGCAGTTCATCAACGAGGCGTTCGCGCGGCGCGCGGGCCTCCGCGAGGAGCAGATGGGGCTCGGCCACGCCTTCGAGATCGACCCCTGGCTCGAGGACAGCCTCCTCTTCGAGCTCGCCCAGGCCCAGCTCGTCCGGCAGATCTTCGACCGGCACCCGATCAAGTGGATGCCGCCCACCAAGTTCAAGACAGGCGACATCTTCCACAGCCACGTCCACGACGCGATGTTCAACCTGGTCGGGATCACGACCGGCCAGTCGATCGAGCTGCTCGGGATGTTCAGCGAGGCGGTCCACACACCGCTCCTCATGGACCGGTATCTCTCGCTGAAGAGCGCCCGCTACATCTTCACGGCGGCGCGGCACCTCGGCGACGAGATCCAGTGGAAGCCGGGCGGCATCGTCGAGCGGCGCGCCCGCGAGGTCCTCGACAAGGCGCACGAGCTGCTGCGGGAGGTCGAGCAGGAGACCGTCTGGGACGCCATCGGGCGTGGCGCGTTCGGCGACGTCAAGCGCACGCGCACCGGGGGGAAGGGGTACTCGGGCGTCGTGGTGCGGCACCCGGAGTACCTCAATCCGATCCTCGACGTGCTGGAGCGGCCATAAGCCGACCGGAATCTGCGAGCATGGGCGCATGAGCGGAAGGACGCCCGAGGAGACACGGCGCCGCGGTTCGCCTTACCGGAGCGACGCGACCGATGCGGTGCGGCTCGAGATCCTCGAGGATCGGGTCGCGGAGCAGCGGCAGGCGCTCGACCGACAGCAGCGCGCGATCGACGAGCTCAGGGAGGAGCTCGAGCGGATGCGCGCTCAGCTCGCTCACCTCCCGGCGCCCGCGCCCCCCGCGAAGGCGGAGCCGCCGCAGAGGGACGACGTCCGCCGCGCGGCCGAGGAGCTCCTGCGCCGCGCGGGTCGCCTTCCCTCGTCGGAGGTGTTCTCCGAGCTGCGCAAGCTGGTCGACGCCCACCCGGCGCACGGCTTCATCGAGGAGCTCGTCGATCGGGTCCACTGCGCCCGCTGCGCGCGGCGGATCCGACGCCCGGACCCCAGCGAGCCGGCCCACCACGAGCGGTACTGGTCGGGTCGATGCCCGCGCTGCAACGAGCCCCTCTCCTTCCAGCGCTGACGCGCCGATCGAGGGGAACGGAACGATCGGAGAAGGGACCGCCGAAGCGCCATGGACGCCAGGAACCCCTGGATCTCTCCTCCTTACATCCTGGCGTCTCACTCCCTTCTCGTCCCAGCACAGCGCCAGAGTCGGGCTCGAACCGCTCCGGGAAGCCGCGTCACTGGAGTCTTCAAAAGGCATGCTCTCTGAGCTTTCGTGTCGTTTTCGCTCGCTCTCTGCGGCGCGATCGCCCTAGCCGCGCGAGGCTGCCTGGCGCTACTGTCAACCAGGGATCGGCGCAGTCCGCCCCCTGTAGCCTGTAGACGGAGGTGAGCATGACACCGCGAAACATCCTGCGTGCGTATGGCGACCGCGAGGGCGACGGGATGGTCCAGATGTCGTTCACGCTCCGCGTCCTGCCGGGCGACCGCGCGCGCGAGGCGGCGAAGCGCTTTGCCGAGTCGCACGGCCTGCGCGAGCCGCTGGTCACGGCGATGGAGCAGGCCAGCCGGGAGCACACGTATTTCGTCGTTTACGGGCACTCCCAGCACGGGGTCGACCTCTCGGACATCGAGGTCCAGGAGCTCGCCGCCCAGCCGCTCACCCGGGACGACATCGAGGCGCAGGCCAAGAAGCTCGGCCGGAAGATCGTGGTCGTCGGGGCGTGCACCGGCAGCGACGCGCACACGGTCGGCATCGACGCGATCCTGAACTACAAGGGGTTCGCCGGCGAGAAGGGGCTCGAGAGCTTCAAGTGCTTCGACGCCCACAACCTCGGCGCGCAGGTCGAGAACGCCGAGCTCTGCGAGAAGGCCAAGGCGCTCGGCGCGGACGCGATCCTTGTCTCGCAGGTGATCACGCAGCGGAACTGCCACAAGGAGAACGCGGCGGCGCTCGTCGACCTGGCGACGCGCCAGGGCTTCCGGGACAAGGTGATCCTGCTGCTCGGCGGTCCGCGCATCGATCACAACTTGGCCGTCGAGCTCGGCTTCGACGCTGGCTTCGGCCCGGGAACGAAGCCGATCACCGTGGCGTCGTTCCTGATCGAGCGCCTCGTGGGCCGGGCGTAGGCGGTCAGGCGTAGGCGGTCAGGCGACGAGCAGGTGGTAGGCGGCCGAGAGCTCGGCGAACCGCGCGGTGCGCTGGGCGCCGTCGCCGGCGTGCGCGGCGGCGCGGTCGGGGTGCATGGACGCGGCCAGGCGGCGGAATGCGCGGCGGATCTCGGCCTCGCTCGCGCCCTCGCGCAGGCCCAGCACATCGAGCGCCCGGCGGCGCGGCTCGTCCGCCCGAGCGGCGCGCGGCGGCGCGCCCGTCGGCCCGCTGTGCGCGGCGCGCGCCGACGAGCCGGCGCGCCGCTGCCGATCCCGCGCGCGCGGGCGGCCGTGGAGGAAATCGCTCGGCGGGAGCGGGCCGGTCTGCCGCAGCGACCCGGCGAGGGGCCTCGCCGTGTGGAAGCAGATGGTCGCCTCCTCGATGCTGAACAGCGCCTCGAGGCGCGCGCGGAGCTGGATCCGGAGCGCGCGGTCGACCGCGGTCGCCGGGATGAGCCCCGCCGCCACGAGCACCTCGCCGGTCCGGCGCCCCCGGTGCGCGGCGACGAGCGCGGCGAGCCGCTGGATCGACGGCTCGGGCGCGGAGCCCTCCTTCGCGAGGATCTCGCCGAGGCGGGGCACCCGGAGCGGCGTCTCGACGGCCGTGACGAGGCCGGAGAAGAGCTGGATCCGGTGCTGGCGGCCTGGCACCGTCGAGCCGCTCGGCGTCCGGAGCTCGCAGAGCTCCAGGAGCCCGGTGGTCTTCTCGCGGTGCAGCGCGCCGAGCAGGTCTCCCAGGGTCGACGTGGAAAGGCGGCTGGGCAGTTGCATCGAAGGCGGCGTTATCACTGCCGCGCTCGATCGGCCAAAGAAGCGGCGCGGGCGCTCCGGCGCGCGGCCATCACCCTCGTCGGACGGGCCCGCTCGCGCGCACCGTCGCTCGGCGCTCGCTCGATTGCGCTGCGCGCGCCTGCGCGCACGAATGTGTGCCCGGGCCGAGGCCCGCCGTGCGAAGCTCCGCGCGAAAACGGCACGGCGCACCGCGCCGGCGCGCGGATCAGGAGGAATCTGCGATGGGCTTGCTCGACGGAAAGGTCGCGATCATCACGGGAGCCGGCGGCGGGATCGGCCGCGAGGAAGCGCTGCTCTTCGCCCGGGAGGGCGCGAAGGTCGTCATCAACGACCTCGGCGGGACGCGCGACGGGTCGGGCTCGAGCGACGCGATGGCGGCGCAGGTCGCGGAGGAGATCAAGGCCGCGGGCGGGCAGGCCGCGCCGAGCTTCGACAGCGTGGCGACCCCCGAGGGCGCGGCGAAGATCGTGAAGACCGCCGTCGATGCGTTCGGCCGGGTCGACATCCTGGTGAACAACGCGGGGATCGTCCGCGACAAGACGCTCCTCAAGATGGATGAGGGCATGTGGGACGCCGTCATCGCCGTTCACCTGAAGGGGACGTTCCTTTGCACGCAGGCCGCTGCGAAGCAGATGGTCGCGCAGGGCGGGGGAGGGCGGATCGTCAACACCACGAGCGTCTCCGGGATGCTCGGCAACTTCGGGCAAGCCAACTACGCGGCTGCCAAGGCCGGCATCTACGGCCTCACCCGCACCGCCGCGATCGAGCTGCAGAAGCAACGGATCACCGTCAACGCGATCGCGCCCATCGCCAAGACCCGGTTGACGGAGGATCTGCCCATGTTCCAATCGGCGGGCGACACGCTCACGCCGTCGCACGTGGCGCCTGCGGCGCTGTTCCTCGCGTCCGACCTGTGCGCCGACAAGACCGGCAACGTCCTCGCCGTCGCCGGTGCACAGATGTACATTTACAAGGTCGTCCAGAGCCCCGGGAAGTTCAAGGACGAGGGCGGCGTCTGGACGGCGCAGGAGATCGCGGATCACTGGGACGCGATCATCAAGCTCTGATCGTGGCGACGGCGCAGGGCGGCCTCGCCGAGGGCGGGCGCGGCCGGAGCGCCGGCGCGGACGATGCGGCTGCGCGTGAGCCGACCGTTGCTGCGCTGATCCCTGGATGCTAGGTTCGAACCGCTTCCGGGGTACGTTTGGCGCATCGGCGCACTGTTCGAGCAGGTCGTTCACGCGGAGTCTGGAGGTGCCACCGGTGACCGTCTTTCGCTGCTGTTACGCCTGCGCCATGTCGCGCGGTGCGGCCTCTGCAGCGCGGAGGCGTTGAGCGCCGTGTCGCGTGACGCCCACATCCCGCTCGCCCTGTGGATCTGCGCGGCGATCGTGGCGCACATGGCGGGCGGCGGCGGCGCCGTCGAGGTGGCGCAGGTCATCGAGGATCGCGCCCAGCTCCGCCAGATGGTCCACGCGGTGAGGGATGGCCTCCGGCCGGGCGACACGACGTTCGAGATCCTGACCGACGGCGCGGCGCTCACGCCGCCCCCCGCCCCGCTCGCGCCGCCCGAGCGACCGTCGGACAGCGAGCCGGACAAGGACGCGACGCCCGATCCGCAGCAGCCGAACCCCGAGCCGACCAAGGCGGCGACGATCCCGCCGCGGAAGCCGCCGAAGGCCGAGCCGCCGCGCCAGGCGAAGGCGCCTCCGCCCGCGCCGCCAAAGCCTGAGCCGCCCAAGGAAGAGGCGGCCAAGATCGTACCGGTCCAGCCGGCGCCGCCGCCGCCGCTGCCGCCGGCGGATCAGCGGATCGCCGTCCGGCAGCACGTCCAGAAGGACCAGCAGGACAACCCCGAGGCGAGCCGGATCGCGGACGACGCCAACAAGGTCGACGAGGAGACCATGGCGCAGATCCGCTCGAAGGATCAGGACGACCCCGAGCCGACGCCCGGGACGCCGTCGGGGCCGAAGGCGCCGACGGACAGGGTCGGCGACAGCGACCACGATCACAGCGGCCACAGCGAGGAGCGCGCCGGCAACGAGAAGCACGCGCCCGGCGAGGGGAACCCCGAGAGCGAGAGCGCGGAGCACCACAGCCCGGCGTCGCCGGCGAAGGCAGCGCAGGCCTCCCGGGCGGCGCCCCCCCCGAGCGTGCCGGGCGCGAGCGGCGGCGCTCGCGTCGCGCAGGTCTCTCCCGCGCTTCCGCCGCCGGAGAAGGGCGCCGCGGGCGGCTCCGGCCCGGCGTCGCCCGAGGTGATCGACGGCGCGCGCGGCGGCTATACCCTCAATCCGGCGAACCCGGGCGGCGACGGCAAGAGCCGCGTGGCCGGCAAGAAGGCGACGCCGCAGCCCTACCAGAGCCCGGTCCGTGTCGGCTCGATCGGCCTCGGCGCGCCGGGGCTCCCCGGCGGGCCCAACCTCAACCTGGACATGGCCGGCGTGCAGGCGGCCGTCGGCAACGAGAAGCTCAGGGCGGAGCGGGCCTCGGACGGCGCCTCCCGCAGGAGCGCGCACCGGGGCTCGTGGGAGACGACGGACAAGTGGAAGAAATGGCGTGCCGCGATCGAGAACTACGACCCCTCGGTCAAGCCCGGCAACCAGACCTCGCTCAACGCCGCGCGGGTGCCGTTCGCGACGTACATCAACATGATCCACAACCGGCTCCACCCGATCTTCGCGGAGGAGTTCCTGGCGTCGCTCGAGAGCTTGCCCTCCGGGCACGCGTTCAACCAGAACCGGGTCACGCACGTGGAGATCGTCCTGAACAAGGACAGCGGCAGCGTCGTGCGCCTCGGGGTCACGAGGCCGAGCGGGATGACGGCCTTCGACATCGTCGCGCTGAACTCGGTGCACCGCGCGTCGCCCTTCGGCAAGGCGCCGGACGCGATCGTGTCGCCGGACGGCAACGTGTACTTGCACTGGGAGTTCCACCGGGATCCGTACGACGCGTGCTCCACCCGCAACGCCCGCCCGTTCCTGCTGAAGGCGCCCTCCGGCGCCGCCCCGATCGAGCCGGCGCCTGTGCGCAAGGGGCCGCGGCCCGTCCCGGGCGACGAGGGGGCGCCAGCGCCGCCAGGCCCGCTGCTTCCGCTCAGGCGTTAGGTCCCGGCTCTGCACCGGGACCGCGGCGATGTATCCTCCGCGTCATGCCGAAGGATTCCGACGAGGCCGTTCGAGTGACCAACGCGCGCATCGAGGCGGCGCTCGCGGATTCCCCGGCGTTCACCCGAGTCGAGCCGCAGTTCTACGTCGTTCGCCAGGGGACAGCGTACGTCTACCTTCATGTCCTTCCCTGGGCGCCCGATCGCGCGCTCGTGCGGCTCGTCGCGCAGCTCGCCCGCGGCGTCGAGATGACGCCGGACCTCGCGATGAAGCTGCTCCGCCTGAACGCGCGCATCCGCTTCGGCGCCTTCGGTTACGTCGCGCAGGGCTCGTGTGTGGTCATCGTCCACACGCTCCTCGGCGGCGAGACGCTCGACGCCGACGAGATCCTTGTCGCCCTCCGGGATCTGTCCGTGCTCGCGGACGAGTACGACGATCGCATCGTCGAGGAGGCCGGCGGCCAGCGGATGCAGGACCTGATCGACGCCTCGGCGACCGCCGCGGTCTTCACGGATCTCGAAGCTCCCCGCGCCTGGGACAAGGGCTGAGCGACGGGCGCTGTTCTTCATGCTCCTCACCATCGATCTCCCACCCGAAGGCCCTCCTCCCTCCGCCGCGCCGGACACCGCTGCCTCGCCCCGTCGCGAGGAGGGCGGCGAGCCTCCGCCCGCCGAGCGCCGGTCCTCCGCCGCCGGGCGGCCTCCGCTCGCCGGCCTGCCTGTGCTCGCGCTCATCCGGCCGCTCGCCGTCCTCGCCCTGCTCGCGATGATCCTCGGCCGCATGGTCGCGCCGGCGATGGTCGGCCTGGCGGTGGGCATCGAGCGCGCTGTCCACACGATCGAGCTCGCCGGCGCCGGCGCCTCGCAGCTCTTCGCGATCGGCGCCATCGTCGTCGCGATGGCGCTGATCAGCGCGGTCGTGCGGAGCCGCGTCCCGTACGCGCTGCGGATCGGCGCGATCGTCGCGGGCAGCTTCGTCATCCTGGTCGTGCTGCACGCGACCGTGCAGCGCGTGCCCGATCTGTCCGCCGCGCTCATCGGCGTGAGCGCCGCGATCCTCGCGCTCGGCAGCGCGTGGGAGGCGCTCCGCGTCCCGTTCGTGCGTCCGGTCGCTGCCGCGCTCGGGCTCATCGGCGCCTCCGCGCTCGTGCGGCTCGCCGGCGTCCTCTTGGCCGTCTGGGCGAACGACCGCGGCTCGAAGGCGCTCGCCGGCGCGACGAGCTCTGTCGCGACCGCAGCCTTCGCGCTCGATGCGCTGGCCGTCCTCGCGGCGACGGTCGCGCTCGGCGCGGGCCGCGAGGCGCGGCCGCGTGACGCCGAGCCGCCGCCGCCGCGCCTCGTGAGCCCGCTCTCGCTGGTGGCGCTCGCGTCGGCGCTGTTCGCCACGCGGGCGGCGCTCGCGGGCGCCGCCGACGACGCATCGATGGTCGAGGCGCTCTTCCGCCGCGCGCTCGACCGGCTGCTCACTCGCCCCGCTCCGGTCGTGCCGCTCTCGATCCAGCTCTTCGTCGCCGCCCTGTCGGTGGTGGTCGTCGCGCTCGCGCTCGTCGCCCCGCCGCGGCTGCCGGCGCTGGGCGGCGCGCTCGCGCTGCTGCTCGTCGCGGGCAGCGCCCCGGAGGTGCCGCTCGGCGCGCTGTCGCTGGTGATCGCCGCCCTCTGCATCGCGCTCGCGGCCCGCGACGAGCGCGGCTTCTGGGCGGCCATGCTCGCGAACGAGCGCGAGCGCACCTCGAGCTCGCTCCCGGGCGCCGGGAAGCCGGACATCACCGGCGGCGCGTCAGGTTGACGCGAGCGACGACACTCGTTAAGCACGCCCTCGCTGTGCGGAAGAACAGCGCGCGGCATTCCACCCGCTGCTCGCCAGAAGGACGCGGTGGGAGCCGCCGCCCGGTCCAGACGGTCCCTCCTCAAAAGGCCAGATCAGGCTCGGAGGGGCGCGAACCAGGCTCGCGTGGCGCGCCGCGGGCGCGGGAGAGTCCTCATGCATCGTCGCGATCTCGCCTCGCTCTCTGCTCTCGCGCTCACCGCGCTGGCGCTCGCAGGGTGCCCCGAGGAGCCCTCGAGGCCCAGCGGCGGCACGGCCGCGACCGCCACCACGGCGGCGCCCCCGGCGGCCTCGGTCGAGAAGCCCGCCGCGGCCCCGCAGGGGTCTGAAGCGCCGAAGGCCACGGCGCAGGAGGCCGCCCCGGCGGCCCCCGCGGGCAAGGGGATCATCAAGGGGATCGTCAAGTTCACCGGCAAGCCGGTCGAGATGAAGGTCCCCACCGCGCGCAAGGACGCCCCGGTCTGCCAGGACAAAGATGTCCTGTACAACGCTGTTGTCGTCAACGATGGCAAGCTCAAGGACACCTTCGTCCGCATCGCGGTCGGAGGCGTGCCGGGCAGCTGGAAGGCGCCCGACGCGCACGCGGTGGTCGACCAGCAGGACTGCATGTATGTGCCGCGCATCCAGGGCGTGGTCTCCGAGCAGCAGGTCGACATCAAGAACAGCGACCGGACGCTGCACAACGTGCACACCTACAAGGGCTCTGAGACGCTGTTCAACCAGGCGCAGCCGGGGGGCGCCGCGCCGCTGACGAAGGCGTGGAAGGACGGCATCATCAAGCTCACCTGCGACGTCCACCCGTGGATGCGCGGCTTTGTCGTGGTGACGGATCACCCCTTCTTCGCCGTGAGCGGCGATGACGGCTCGTTCACGATCGAGAAGGTCCCTGCCGGCAAGTACAAGCTCGAGGCGTGGCACCCGCACCATGGCCTGAAGACGGCCGACGTCACGGTCACGGACGACAAGCCCGCCCAGGTCACGTTCACGTACGCCGGCACCGAGCCTGAGCCGGCGGAAAACAAGGACGAGCTCAAGGGCCTTTGGTGAGATCCATGGCAGCGCCTGCAGCAGGCGTCGCCCCGCCCCGGGCCGCCCGGCTGGCGGCGAGCGGCGCGGTGGAGCCACCTTTCCAGGCTCACTCGACGCGCAAAGAACGGATGAGCACGCCACGACGGTTGCCGCAAGGCGACTCGTGCCCTAAAGGGTGGCGGGCGACAACTGACGAACTCGACTCCCCGAGCCGTGTTGTGCGCGCTAGTCTCCCGGCCCCGATGCTGTTTTCTCCCGCCTCCCGCGCTCCGGTGACGACGTCGTTTTTCAGTGTAGCTGTCCCGAGACCAGGGATCTTCGGAGCTGTCGCGCGAGCGCGCGGCGCGGGCGCCGGGCACAGCAGCGAGGTGCGCGCGTGACCATGAGCGTCGAGCCGGCCGCCGAGCGCGCCCCGGTCCCTTACGTTCGCCAGGCCGAGCCATCCGAGGGCGGCGGCTGTGCGGTCCCCACGAGCGCGCGCCCGCTGCTCAAGGGAGCGGCCGATCTCGTGAGCCTCACCAAGCCGCGCATCACGAGGATGGTGGTCGCGACGATGCTCGGCGGCATGTGGGTCGCGAGCCGTTATCTCCGCGCCGGACTGGCGGGAGAGGCCGCGATCGAGCGCGCGGCGGTGCCGCCGGCGCAGCTCGCGCTGGCGTTGCTGGGGACGGCGCTCGTCGTGTCCGGCGCCAACGCGCTCAACATGTACATCGAGCGCGACACCGATCTGCTGATGGCGCGGACGCGGAGCCGCCCCTTGCCGGCGCGGCGGCTTTCGCCGGAGCTGGCGCTCTGGTTCGGGATCGCGCTCTCGGCCGCCTCGATTCCGGTGCTGTTTCTCGGGGTGAACGCGATCACGGGCGTGCTCGCCGCGGTGGCGCTGCTCAGCTACGTCCTCGTCTATACCCCGCTCAAGCGCAGGACGACGCTGTCGCTGCCGATCGGCGCGATCCCCGGCGCCATCCCGCCGCTGCTCGGGTGGACGAGCGTCACAGGCCAGATCGACGCGCCCGGCTTCCTGCTCTTCGCTGTCATGTTCCTCTGGCAGATCCCGCATTTCCTCGCGATTTCGCTCTTCCGTCAGGACGAGTACCAGCGCGCGGGGCTCAAGGTGCTGCCGCTCGAGAAGGGCGATCTCACGACACGGCGCCACATCGTCGGCTACCTGGCGCTGCTCGTGCTGTCCTCGGTGCTGTTCGTCCCGCTGGGCGTGGCGGGCCCTGTCTACCTCGGCGCCGCGATCCTCCTCGGCGGGGCGTTCTTCGGGCTCGGCGTCTACGGTCTCCGCGCGGGCACCGGCGCTCGCTGGGCGCGTCAGGTCTTCTTCGCCTCCATGGTCTACCTGGTGCTCCTCTTCGCTGCGCTGATGATCGGCGCCTGAGCGGCGCCTCGTCGCCTTGACTCACTGGCGACAGGCCCTTAAGCGTCACCGGATGGTCTCAACGGAGCCCACGCGCCACACGAACGGCGCTCTGTCGCCTGCGGAGCCGACCGGCCAATCGCTTCCGTCCGACCGCGGCGACGCGGGGAGGCCTCGGCGCGGCGGGCTCGTGGGCACGCCGGTGTTCTGGGCCGCGCTCCTCGCGCTGGTCGGGCTCGTGGCGCTCATCACCATCGGGGTCGCCGGGCGCGCGCTCCACGGCCAGGCCGCGGAGACGCCCGCGATCCGCATCCCTCTGCCCGCCTTCGAGCTCACGGATCAGCGGGGCGCGCGGTTCGGGCTGGAGCAGCTCCGGGGCCGCGTGTGGATCGCGGACTTCATCTTCACGACCTGCCCGACCGTCTGTCCCAAGCTCACGCAGCGCATGAGCGAGATCGAGCGCCGAGGCCGCGATCTCGGTGACGCGCTCCACCTCGTGACATTCACCGTCGATCCGGAGAACGACACCCCGGCGGTGCTCGCGGCCTACGCGGCGTCGCAGCGGCTCCCGCTCGAGCGCTGGACGTTCCTGACAGGCCCGCTCGATCAGATAGAGTCGACGGTCCTCGACGGCTTCAAGATCGCCATGGGCAAGAAGGAGTCGAGCCCTGGCCTCTTCAGCATCTTCCATGGCGAGCGCCTCGTGCTGGTCGACCAGCAGGGCGTGATCCGCGGCTACTACGAGGCGAACGACGACGGGATCGACGCGGTCTTGCGCGACGCGGGCGCCCTCGTGAAGTCGAGGTGACCGGCTCCCGCCCTCCTCACGCCTCGATGGCGAGCCGCTTGATCATCTTCTGAAGGCCGAACCTGGACAGGCCCAGCAGCTTGGCGGCCTGCGTCTGGTTCCCGCGCGTGCGCTCGAGCGCGTCGCGCACGAGCTCCGTCTCCAGCGCGTCGATCCTCGCTCGGACGTTGAGGCCGAGCTCGCGGGGCGTCGCGTTGCCGCCGTGCGCGATCTCCGGTGAGAGGTGCTCCCGATCGATGGTCCCGTCGCAGAGCACGATCGCCCGCCGGATCTCGTTCTCCAGCTGGCGCACGTTGCCCGGCCACGCGGAGGCCGAGAGGCGATCCATCGCCCCGCGCGTGACCCGGACCGAGCCGCGGCTGTGCTTCTCGACGAGGTGCTGGACGATGAGCGGCACGTCCGTCGCGCGCTCGCGCAGCGGCGGAACCCGGATCGTGATGATGTTCAGCCTGTAGAGCAGATCCTCCCGGAATGCGCGGGCCCGGACGAGCGCCTCCAGATCCCGGTGGGTCGCGGCGATGACGCGCACGTCGACCTTGCGCGCCCGCTCGGAGCCGATCGGCCTCACGAGGCCGTCCTCGATGACCCGCAGCAGCTTCGTCTGCATCGCGAGGCTCATCTCGCCGATCTCGTCGAGGAACAGCGTGCCCCGATCGGCCACCTCGAAGAGCCCGGCGCGCGGGCGATCCGCGCCCGTGAACGCGCCGCGCACGTGCCCGAAGAGCGCCGACTCGAGGAGCCCTTCGGGGATCGCGCCGCAGTTCTCGCTCACGAACGCGTGCGCGGCGCGCGGGCCGTTGTGGTGGATGGCCCGCGCCACGAGCTCCTTGCCGCTGCCGGACTCGCCGCACACGAGCACCGGCACCTCGGAGGCGGTCACCCGATCGACGAGGCGCAGCATCGCGCGCAGCGGCTCGCTCTCGCCGATGATGGCGTCGTACCGGTAGCGCGTGTCGCGGCCGCCGCGCGCCCTGGCGAGCTCGAGCGCCGCGGCGTCGAGCTCCGCCTCGCGCCGCGCGAGCTCCTCGGCGAGGCGCGACGAGGCGCGCTCCGCGCGGCGCGCCGCCCGGCGCAGCTCGACCTGCGCGCGCGCGTCGGAGATCGCCAGCGCCGCGACCGACGCGATGGCGCGCGCCCACCGCAGCTCCTGCGCGCCGAACGCGCCGCGGCGCACGCGGTCGTCGAGGTAGACGACGCCGAGCGCCTCGCCGCGCGCCACGAGCGGGACGGCCAGCACGCTCCGCAGCTTCAGCGCGTGCACGCTGTGGTGCACGCTCGGCAGCTCCCCCGCCGCGTCGACCGCGACCACCGGCTCGCGCGCCTCCAGGGCGCGGCGCGCGAGCGTCTCCGACAGCGCGAGCTGCTCCGCGCCGAGGCTCGAGCGCGCCAGGTTGCGCGCGGCCCGCGGGACGAGGCGCCCGTTCGGGGCGCGCAGGAGCAGGAGCCCCCGCTCGACCCCCGTCCAGAGCACGAGCGCGTCGACGACCCGGTCGAGCAGCGGCGCGAGCCGCTCGCGCTCGCCGAGCGCGCCGACGAGGGCCTCCAGATCGCGCGCCTGCTCGGGCCGAAGCCCGCTCTCCTGCAGCGCCCGCGCGCGGACGACCCACGGGAGCGACCGGACCGCGCCGGAGAGCGCCGACGCCCCTGGCGACGCAGCGGAGGCGCCAGCCGAGCCTGCGCCGGCGGTGCGCCCGCAGAGCTCGCGCGCGGCGTCGGCGAGCGCCGCGAGCACCCGGTGCGCGACGTCCGTCTGCCCGGCCCTGACGGCCAGCGCGTGCGCCGCGGCCAGCGCTGGGCCGCGCGCCGCGATCGAGGCGCGGGCGCCCGCGATCGCGGCGATCGCGGCGAGGATGCGGTCGCTGCGGCCGCGCCACGCCGACGCGCCCGCCGGGCCGCGTGGCGCGTCGTCCGCGGCGGTCGCGGCGCCGACGTCGTCCGCGGCGCCGACGTCGTCCGCGGCGCCGACGTCGTCCGCGGCGAGCGCGATCGCGGCGCGCGCTCCCCACCAATCGAGCCGCGAGGCCGCCGCGGGCTCCGGGCCGTTCGCGAGCTCGTCGAGCTCCTCGACGCGGGCTCCATCCAGCTCGCCCGCGCCGTGGCGGAGGAGCCGCGCGGCCGCCCGGAGCGTGTCGTCCGCGGAGCCTCCGGCGAGGAGCGCCGCCGCGCGCGCCGCCGCCGCGCGCGGGTCGACGTGCGATCCGGCGTCCGCGCTCACGACGCCGTCGCCCCGCGCGGCGACCACGTCGGCGATGGCCCAGAGCGCGTAGGCCTCCGCCTTCGCGTCGCCCGCGTCGCGGGCCCGCGCGATGGCGTCCTCGGCGGTCCGGCAGGTCTCGTGCACCAGCCCAGCGGTTGCGTAGGCGGCGGCGCAGGCGAGCAGCGCCCGGGCGCCCTGCGCCGGCCGGCCGAGGTGCTCCCAGAGCAGTGCCGCACGGGTCGAGGTCGCGATCGCGCCGTCGAGATCGCCGAGATCCACCGCCGCCGCCGCCTCGCCGGTCCGGTAGGTCGCCTCCTCGACCACCGCGCCGGCGCGGACGGCGTAGTCGACCGCGGCGCTGAACGACGCGTGCGCTCGCTCCGGATCGCTCGCGTGCCACGCGTAGCCGCGCACGGCGGCCATCCGCGCCAGCTCCTCGACGGAGCTCGCGAGCGCCTCGCCGCGCGCCACCTCCGACAGCGCCCGCGCGGTGTCGCCGCGCAGCACGGCGAGCAGCGCGCGCACCTCGCAGAGCGGCGCCGTGACCGCGTCCCCGGCGAGCGCGTCGGCCGCCTCCAGCGCCCCCGCGTCGATCGCGACGCGCGCGAGCACCGCGCGCGCGCGCCCCTCCGGGTCCGCGCCGGCGTCGATCGCGGCGCGCGCGCGCTCCTCCGCGAGGGCGCGATCGCCGGCGCGCCGCAGCACCTCCGCCGCGAGCGCCGCGGCCTCCGTCGCGCCGCGAACGCACGAGCGCAGCATCAGGCTCCGCGCGCGCCCGGCGTCGCCGTGCAGCCGGAGCGCGTTGGCCGCCGCGACGACCAGGCTGGCCGGCGCGTCGTCGCGCTGCTCGATCGCCTCGAGCGCGAGTGGATCCGGCGGCACCCGCGCGATCGCGAGCGCCAGCGCCGCCGCCTCCGCCGCGCCGAGGGCGCGCGCTTCGGCGGCGCCCTCGGCCGCTCCGCGGTCCTTCGGCGCCGCGCTCGCCCGCCGCCCCGCGCTGCTCCCCGGCGTTTCCAGCACGGCCGCCTCGATGTCCGCGAACGTCCAGGCGCGCGGCGGGACCTGCCGCGCGAGCGCGACGAGCGCGTCCGCGAGCGCCCTCTCCGGCGCAGACGCGAGCGGCCCCATCGGCCACGCCGCCGCGCTCGTCCCCGCGAGCGCGGTGAGCCACCGCGCGACGCGGTCCGGCCCGAGCCGCCCCAGCCACGCCGCGTCGCTCTGCGGCGGGCCCGCGCGCGCCGCGCCGTCGCTCGCGCGGAGCGACGCGCCGGAGAGCGCGCGCACCCGCTCGACCACCGCGAACGCGTCCACGAGCCAGGGGGCGACATCGTCGCGCACCCCGAGCGCCGCCTCGAGCTCGTGTCGCCGCAGGCGCAGGTAGGCGGCGCGCACGCGGCGCGCGTCGCGGTCCTGTCGATCGCGCTCTGCGCCGGGCGCCCCCGCGTCGCGGCCGGCGCGCCCCGCGGGGGGCGCGGCGAACGGGGGCCGCGCCCGCTGCGCGCCGGCGATCGCCGCGCGGGCCGACTCGGTGACCCACGCGGACGACGGGCGCGCCGCGGGGGAGGGCGAGAGGAGCGCGCGGCAGATCGCGTCGAGCGGCGGCCCGGCCGCGCTCTCCGCGGCCGACGCGGCCCGCGCCGCTCCGATCGGATCGTCCGCGTCCGCCACGCCGGGGAAGGCGATCTCGGCGAGCAGCGTCCCCAGCGCGAGCAGGTCCCTCGCCCGCGCGTCTCCGAGCTCCGCGTCCCCGCGCGCGATGTACCGCAGCGTCGCCCCGTCCACGGACGTCTCGTGGATCGAGCAGGCGAGCCCCAGGTCGATCACCGCGATCCGCCCCTCCGGCGTCAGGATCAGGTTCTCCGGCTTGAGGTCTCCGTGCGCCAGGCCGATGCCGTGCAGGTCGGCGAGCGCCTCGCCCGCGTCGCGCGCGGCGGCGAGCGCGAGCGCCGCGCGCTCGCCAGGGGGCAGCCCGCGCAGGGCGTCGGCGACGGCTCGCCCTTCGATCCAGCGCATCGCGACGAACGCGCGCCCCTCCTCGCCGGCGGCGCCCTCGACGCGCGAGCCGCCAGGTGGCGCCGCGAGCCACCCGACGTCGACGAGCTCTGGCAGCCGCGGCGAGAGCGCCAGCGCCGCGTGCAGCGCCTCGCGGCCGAGCACCCGCCGCACGGAGGCGCGCTGCGCCGCGGACGCTCCGCGCCCGCGCGCCTCGATCTTGAGCGCCACCAAGCCGCCGCGCTCCTGATCGACGGCCCTCCAGACCTCGGCCGACCCGCCGGACCCCGCGGCGTCCAGCAGCCGGAAGCGCTCTGCCAACCGAGGTGTCACGGTCGACGGCTCGCTCATCCCCGGAATGCTCCCGGGCAAGGAGCCACCTGTCAACCCGGTTACGGATCCGGCGCAGCGCCCCCCGCCGCGCCTGCCCCGCCTGCCCCGCTTCCGCCCGATCCGTCACCGCAGCTCGGCGCGCCGCCGTCTGGCAGATCGATATCGACGGCCCCCGCGTCGCTGCAGGTGTCTTCCGGGCCCTTGCCGTAGTGGTCCGCCACGAAGCGCGCGAGCGACGCTTTGTCGAGGCACGTCGCGGTGTACGTCGCGCCCCAGGCCGCGGCCGCGACCGGCGTGTCCAGCGCGCTGTCGGGCGTCATCACGAGGCGCGCCTCCGGCCCTCCCGGCACCATGAGGCACTTCGGATCGGAGGCGGCCTCGGCCCGCACCTCGTCGAGCACCGCCTTCACCTCTGCGCAGCCGGACGAGGCGCACCGGTACGCGAGGACGATCGCGCCGTGCTCGAGGTTGTGGACGTACACCTCGCGCGGGACCTCGGACTCGAAGCGCTTGTACTCGGCCCACAGGCCCCAGTGATCTCCGCCGCTCGGCGGGTTGGTCGCGTACTGGACAGGCGCGCACGTGGCCACGTGTTGCGCCGAGGTGACGGGGATCCCCGTCGTGACGACGACCTTGCACTCGGCCTCGCCCGGGAGCGGCGGAGCCTCCGGAAAGCTCGTGACGGTCTCGGGTTGTTGCGGCGCGGGCGCGGCGTCGCCCTCGTCGATCGGGGGCGAGCTCGTGCCACACCCGCTCAGAGGAACGCCGAGCCCGGCGACCATCGTGGCAGCGACACACATCTGCGCGAAACCGCAGTGTTTCATGGCCGAAGCCTACCATGTCCGACGCGCGACGCGCGTTGCCCTGGCACGTCGGCTCTGGTGTACTTGGGTCCCCTAGCGTGGCGAAGCAAGAGAACGATCATCGGCAGACGCTCGTCACCTGCACCGCGATCGCCCCGCCGGTGCTGCCGGCGGCGCCGGGCACCGCGTGCCTGGTGGTGATCTACGGCACCGAGCTCGGGCGCCGCATCGCGCTAGGGACCGGGGCGATCGAGTGTGGGCGCGCGATACAGACCGATATCCCGCTCGACGACGACGCGGTGAGCCGGCGCCATGCGCGCATCTCCTGGACGGGGATGAGCTACGTTGTCCGCGATCTCGGCTCGACGAATGGCACCTACGTGAACGACGTCTCCGTCGATGAGCGCGCCCTCAAAGACGGTGACCAGGTGAAGATCGGCCGGACGATCTTCAAGTTCATCCAGGGTGGGAACGTCGAGCTCTCGTATCACGAGGAGATCTACCGGCTGATGACCTTCGACGGTCTGACGCAGGTCCACAACAAGCGCTCCTTCGAGGTCGCGCTGGAGCGCGAGGTGTCGCGGGCTTGTCGCTACCATCGCCACCTCGCCCTCATCATGTTCGACATCGATCACTTCAAGAACATCAACGACACCCGCGGGCACCTCACGGGCGACGCCGTGCTCCGCCAGATGGCCGCGCTCGCCGCGGCGAACGTCCGCCGCGACGACATCCTCGCGCGCGTCGGCGGGGAGGAGTTCGCCCTGCTCGTGCCGGAGATCGCCGTCGACAGCGCTCGCCTGGTGGCCGAGAAGCTGCGCGCGCTCGTGGAGCGCACGCCGTTCCGCTTCGAGGAGGGCGAGGTCGCCGTCACCGCGAGCTTCGGGGTCGCCGGCGTCACGCCGGACGCGCCGGTCTCGCCGATGGAGCTCTACCGCCGCGCCGACGAGCGGCTCTATCATGCGAAGAAGGCCGGGCGGAATCGCGTGATGTGACGTTCCGCGAGCGCCGTCAGGGCGAGGCAGCCGGGGCGGAGCAGTCTCGCGGCGCGGCGCCGTTGAGGATCCACGCGGACAGGATGTCCATGCCGTCCACGTAGGGCGTTGTGTTCTGATCGTCCGGCCCCTGGGGATGGAACCAGAAGATGGGGTTGGATGGCGGGGGCGGCATCGGCATCCCCACCACGAACGCCGCCTGCAGCCGCTCGTTCTCCTGGCGGAGCTTCTCCGCCGCATCGGCGGGCAAGGAGGGGTCGAGCGCGCTCTGCCCGATGAGGATCTTGTAGAGCAGGTAGCTGTTCCCCGGGTTTCCCGGGTCGATGAGCGGCATGGCCCTGCCGAAGCGCTCCGGGGATGCCTCCCCCACGTGCGCCTTCTCGCCCATCTGGGTCTGGTGCGCGGTGCGCCCGATCGCGGTCTCGAGCAGCGGATCGAGCTGGTTGAACGCCATGCCCAGGTTCAGGTCCAGCCCTGCGGCGGCGCTCGCGCCGCTGTGGCACCCGAAGCAGCCGTAGAAGAGGTAGTACGCGGCGCCCCTCACGCAGGTGACGCACGTCGGATCCATGGGAGCGTCTCCCTGGCAAGCCGCCGTGGCCGTGACGCACTCGAGGTCTCGCTGGCAGAAGAAGTCGCCGCTCGGCGGGCGCTCCGGCATCGCCTGAGGCGGGTTCGTCGCCGCGACGGAGAACTCGATGCGCGTGTTGCCGCCGAGGGGCGCGCCGTCGAACGCGCGGATGCCGGACGGCGCAGCCTCGTCCGCCGGCTTGAAGACCGTCAGCGCATACCGGGTCCCGGGAACCAGGCCCGGCGTGCCTTCGATCTGGCGGAAGATGACCTCCCGCTGGACAGGGTTGTACGTGGGCGCCAGGGCGATCGGATTGACGCAGTCCGCGTAGGTCTGGACCGTCGCCAGATCGCCCGAGACGCACACGGATTCGGCGCCGACCGTGGCGCTCACCGAGCTCGGCAGCAGGTAACGATCGAACTTCAGCACGAAGCTAGCGGTCGACAGGACCTCGGTCGTGCCGGCGGGATCGAGCGCGGTGCGGACGGGCTGGTAGTTCTGGTCGAGGCTGGTCGTGGCGCGTGCCTCGATCAGCTGGACAGGAGGGGCGTCGATCGGCTGGAGCATGGCCTCCCCCACGTCGCAGCCGGCCGTCACGAGGGCCGCCTGCAGGCAGAGGGGGAGGGGGGTGAGGCGTGTGGCGCGAGCCAGCGTGCTCAGCTCTCGGAGTAGAGCGAGAGCTGCTCGCGGACGACCTTCTCGTTTACCCCGGACTGAATGTGCTCCTTGAGACAGTCGGCCAGCGTGATCAGCATGTCGTCTACCCCTTTCTCCTCGATGAGCTTCGACAAAAGTTGGCGTGCCTCCCGTCCGTCGTCCTCGCGGAGGAAGCCCCGCACTGTCTCCAGCGTGATTTCCCCTTGGAAATCGAGATAGAGGTTGTCGATCAGGTACTTGATCAGCTCCTTCACGCCCGTTCTCCTTGGCGTTCGCGGCGATCGTTAGGGAAGCCGCGCGCACTTCGCTATACCCGTCGCTGGAAGGCCAGGGCAAGGAATATACTGACGGATTTTGACTTTTCATTGGCACCGCTGCACGAACCTGTCGCTCGACTGATGGCACACCAGGCACGGACGCGGGTTCCGGGAGAACGCCGTCTTGCACTTGCTCTCGAACCCGAGCGGGTGCGGGTTCAGCCCTTGCCCGCCTGACGCCCCGCGCGTCGCGTGGCAGGTCGCGCAGTCCCGCTCGGTGTGGCAGGAAACGCACGCATTCAGGTTTCGCTCTGCTTCCCAGGCGTGGTGCTTCGCGCTCCGCGGCGCCGTGGTCCACTCCGCCGGCGGGGGATGGAAGCGGCGCCCCGCGGGCCGCGCTGCGCTCGGCGCGTCGCGCGCCACGCCCGTCCGCCGGTGACAGTCCGCACAGAACGTCTGCTCCTGATGGCAGCTCACGCAGCGAGGATTGTCCTGCCGGGCCGCTTGCGGGTGCATCGAGAGGAAGTCGTTCGGGTGGACGTTGCGCGGACGGATCTTCCCGTCGTGGCAGTCGGTGCAGTAGTTCGCGCTGTGGCATGACCCGCAGAAGGCGCTGTCGTTGGCGGCGATCTGCTTGTGCCGCTCGAGCCAGTCGGGCGTGTGCCCCGCGCTGTGCAGCCACGCGGGCGGCAGCAGATCGCCCGTGGCGAACGCCGTCACGAGCCGCCCGTCAGGGCGGGTCAGGTGGCAGACGTCGCAGTCGCTCTTCGCCTCACCCTGGGCCGCGCCGCTCATGTTGTGGCACGTGAAGCAGCCGGCCATGCGCGGCAGCTGATCACGGGTAGCGAGCTCGATCCG
The DNA here is from genome assembly GCF_051527405.1 of Sorangium sp. So ce295. Taxonomy (NCBI): domain Bacteria; kingdom Pseudomonadati; phylum Myxococcota; order Polyangiales; family Polyangiaceae; genus Sorangium; species Sorangium sp. So ce295. The sequence goes on from NZ_CP150324.1 coordinate 4,254,690, forward strand.
GTCGACGCGGCCGTGGCACTGGCTGCACTTGATGTTGCGGCTCACGTGCTTCGCGTGAGGGAAGCGGAGGTTCGCGTGCGGCAGCACGAGCGGCGCCACCTTTCCGTCGCTGCCAGCGTTCTCCCCGATATGGCAGTACACACACTGTCCGTTCTCGTTCGTCCCCGCCTTCACCTGGGTGAGGTCGGAGTGATCGACATCATGACAGTTGTCGCACGTCTCGCTCGGCTTCGGCAGCAGCCGGTCCGTCACTGCGCCGCTCGTGTAGGCCGCGCCGTGGCACGATTTGCACGTCTGCTTGAGCCCCTTGACGTGCTTCTTGTGGTTGAACCGGATCGTCAGCGTCTGCGGGGGGTAGATCTCGTCGCTCGGGACCGGGGTCGCGCTCGTCCCAGGCGGCATCCACGCCAGCGGCACCTCCGCGTCGTCGGGCATCGGGTGGAGGCCCGACGTGTACCCGCCGCGCGGCGCCTTGGCGGGCGCCTCTCCCTCGGCGTCGCCTTCCTCCGCGTCATCCTCTGCCGCCTCGGCGCTGTCGTCGCCTGCTGCCGCCGGCGGCCTCGGCTGGGCAGCCGCCTCGGGCCCCACGATCGCGAGCGCCAGCGCGCCAAGGCACGCGACGATCGCGACCCACCCAGGGACGAACCTCGCCTCGTCTCGCCGAGCGCGGCGGCGTCCGTCCTGTCTTGCGTCCATGCGATCCTCGCTCACGGCGCCACCCGCAGGTTCACGAGGCCGACGACCCGGAAGCGCTGGCCCACCAGCCGATTCATGTCGTGCTCCCACTCGAGCTTGAAATCCGCGGCCTCGCCCGGCCGATACCCGGCCCCGAGGACATATCCGAACGACGTAGCGCCCCGGTCCGGTCTGAGCGGATCCTCCCAGTTGTACAGCGACATCCGCGCTCCGAGCGCGTAGCGCTGCCCGCTCAGCCGCTTCTCTCCCGAGAGATCGGCCCCCGTCCGCCGCCCGCGCTCCCCCGTCTGCAGCATCCCGCGGAGCTCGACCGACGTCGTGCGCGTGCGGTAGCGGCCCGCGAGGTTCGCGAGCACATCGGTCGAGATCGTCGTGGCGCGGTTCTCCTCGTCGCGCGCGTAGTCGCGGAGATCGCCGTCGTTCGGATCGAGCGACGTCGCGCCGACGCAGCCCGGTCGATCCACCGCCTCGCACTGGCCAGCGCCGAACTCCTCCGGGTTGCCTTCGGCGATCCACATCCGCGTGCCGCCCCAGGCCGCGACATCGATCTCGCGGGTGATGTCCACCGCCGCCCGTCCGGTGATCGTGGTGATGGGATCGTGGGTGAACCAGTTCCAGATCGAGTCAGCGTCGAACGTCGGAACGAAGTAGTCGACGTCCGCCCCCAGCGTGACCCGGCTCCCGGCGTACACCTCCAGGCCGCCGTAGAACGAGCCGACGAGCTGGTTGTAGAAGTCGTAGGTCACTCCGCCCTTGATGCCGCCGAGATCGGGCTTGTTGAGGTTGGCGGCGTACCCGAGCCGATCCTGCGAGATGCGCGACGCATCGGACGTCCGGACGCCTCCGTCCGGATCCGGGAACTGCTGGGTGACAGAGGTTCCCAGGTTGTAAACGCGGCGGTAGGTCAGGCGACCGTGGATGTAGTTCGGACCGGCGCTCTCGAGCGCGACGCCGAACGCCGGCGCCAGATCGGCCTCCTGGTACGACGGGAAATCGGCTGCGCTCCCGGGCTGCGTACGGTCGTCACCGAATCCCCGGTGGCTGCCGCGCCAGATCCCCTGCCGCTCGAAGCGCGATGTCGAGAGCGGGAGGCCGCCGCGCTGCTCGAGCCCGCCGTACGCCTCGAGTTGAACGTAGTAGGGCGTCGTCACCCGGACGAGCGCGCCGTCGAACGACCACCACCCGAGCACGTCGCTCACGTACTGGCGGCCGACCCGGAAGCCGAGCCACCCGCTGGCGACGTTCCGCCCTTCGACGTACGCGTACATCAGATCGAGGGGCGCCTCGCGCAGCCCAGGGATGTAGCGCGAGCCGCCATCGATGCTGTAGTCGGTCTCGCCGCCCCGCTGCGCGCCGTCGAGGTGGCCATTCATCCCGAAGTCCGCGTCGAGCCGGAGCCGCACGGTCGCCGAGTAGTCGGCCTCGCCTGGGGCGGAGTCGCCCTGGAGGTTGTAGACGGCGAGCCCCAGCGTCTGAAGGAGCCGCCGCCGCTCGATGTTCGTGTCGCCCCAGGGGCCCGCGACCTCGTAGGCCTGGACGCCGGTCGTCGACTCGACCTCGAAGTCGGCTGCGGCCGCGCTGCGCGCGGCGAGCGCGCAAGGCAGCAGGCACGCCGCGGCGAGCGCGCGTGACAGGGGGAGGCGACAGAGGAGGACGCGACGGGCGCTCCCCACGAGCGTGCCTGGGCGCGCGTCGCTGGAGCGCCGGGGACGAGGTCGTGACGGAAGCTCCGCCATCCATGAGCGGTGCTCAATCACGGACTGCGCTCGCTTTCGTCTTGTGCGGGCCGGTCTGCGCGGCTTCGCTCTCAGCTACCGCCGAGGGCTGAACAAGCATGGCGTGGAGTTTCGTCCACGTGCGGTGATGCTGTCAACCTGATCGCAGGACGAACGGACTTCTCACGACGCGCGCCGGGTCAGCTGTATCCAGCGCCCTTCCGGAGCTTGCCGTCCGAGCCCACGCTGAAGCCGTTCGAGTCCTGGAGCGCCTGGCTCGCGCTGCTCCGCAGCTCGGCCGGCACCGTCCAGCCCCGGGTCATCAGCCCCTCGGCGACCTTGTTCTTCACCCGGACCGACTCCTCGGTCGCGAGCATCTTCACCAGCGCTGGCACGCTCGCCTCATCGCCCTGGGAAAAGATGGTCTGCACGGCGTGGAAACGGACCGTCTCGTTGACGTCGTCGAGGAACCGCTCGACCGCCACCCGCACGTCGTCGCCCTTGATGTCGCCCAGCGCCATGATGAGCTGCTGCTTCGGCTCGACGTTGCGCGCATACTCCGTGTCGAAGCGGTCGAGCAGCTGGACGAGCTCGGTCCGGTACCCGGTGTCGTCGAGCAGCGCCCGCAGGATCTTGAGCGGCCAGGTGAGCGCCTCGGCCTTGATGCAGAACTCGACCACGGCGGGCACTGCGTCCTTGCCCGCATCGACGATCCCCCGGAAGGCCAGATCCTTCTCCTCTTGATCCGTGATGGAGGGGTCGATCGAGAACGTGAAGCGCCTGAGCAGCGCCGCCGCCGCATCCGCGCTCTTCATCGCGGCGAGCGACTGGATGGCGTCAAGGCGGTCGTACGTCTGAGCGCGCTTGTCCGCGACGACCTTCGCAGGCCCGGCCACCTTCTTGTCGGAGGGGGCGCCCCCGGCAGGGGGATTGCTTTTGCGGAGAAAATCGAAAATACCCAACGCTGACCTCTGGTGGCTGTCCCCGCCGCCCGGTCCGAGCTACCCGGCGATCGTGGCCCGATCTATAGCGGGGCGCATCTTCGTGCGCTACGGGCTCATCCGCTAGTTCGGCTCGCTGCGGCGCACTTTGGTACGCCCACGCGCTTGCCTAGCGGCTGAGCCCGTATCACGCGAACCTGCACCCCGCCAGAGTGGCTCCCGGTAGAGGGGGGCCTCCCGCCCGAGCTATCCCGGGCGGACCGGCTCGGTCACCGCGAGCCGGCGCAGCCGTCTACTCGGTCGTCTTGATGCCGGTGGGGAATTGAATACTCAGGCTCACGGTGACCATGCTCGTGAAGTGGAATTCGCGGTCCTTGTCGTCCACCTTGCGGTCAGGGAACGCTTCGTCGGTTCCGAGCCCGTGGTTGTCGAAGCCCGAAGTATTCCATGCGAACGGCAGGGCGCGCCACTCCGCTCCGAAGCCGATGAAGTCCGACGGGTAGAAGTTCCAGCCGAGGCCGAACGTCGGCGCGAAGGCCATGCGGCTCTCGAGCCCGAAGGTCTCCGCGCAGGCGTTCTGGTTGGTCGTGCCGCACTCCTTGCGCTCCTTCACGCCGATCGCCGCGGCTCCCGCGAAGAAGCTCACGTCGGTGTCAACGAAGAGCTCGGCGAACAGCGCCAGCTTTCCGCGGAAGGGAACGACCGTGACCTGTGGCGCTGCGACCCACTGGATCTGTCCGAGCTGATCCTTCGTCAGGTCGCCCTTGGTCAGGTTGACCCTGGTCAGCTGGCACGCCTTCGTGAACGGCTGGGTGTCGCAGTTACGCCCGTCGATCGCGACGCGCTGGAGCTCGTCCGTCAACCCGGTGTTGTACTGAAACCCGTACCCGCCCCAGGCGCCGAAGCCGAGCCAGTCCGTGAAGTGGTAGGTGAGCCGCAGGCCCGGCATGATCGTCCGCCGGTACTCGTCCAGCAGCGTGAACGATGCGCCTGGAGCCACCTCGAACCGCCCGTCACGGTGGAGCCGGAGCTTCCGCACGGCCGGCGCGCCGGCCAGAGGGCCCGTGAGCTGAATCTCCTGCGCCTCCGCGGGCGCAGCCGTCATCAGAAGTGCACAGCCGGTAAGCCCTGCCACCACGGTGCAGAGGCTCTGGACGAATCGACGCATCATGCCTGTCCCCGTCTTTGGCTGAATCATCCTATGTCTCGCGCTCAGCGTCTGCGCGTCCCCGCGTCCAAAGTCCTCACTTCGGCAGCCGGTATTCCCAGGAGAACGGCAGGAAGACCGACAGCCCGACCTGCGCCTGTACGTTGTTGGTGAAGCTCTTCCCCTCGGCGAGCCAGGTGCTCTTGTCCTGAGGGTTGTTCGTGTCGACGCTGGGGTTCTCGAGCTCGTCGAAGAAGATGTAGTCGCTGACCTCGAACATCGCCGCAAACCAGCGGTTGAAGAAGATGCGGAGGCCACCGCCGACGTGGAACGAGAGCTTCGGCTTCCAGTCGAAGGTGCGGTTGTCGGGATCGACGACGGCCATGGGCCTCGTCGAGATCGCGCCGACACCGCCCAGCACGAAGAAGTCGTAGTGGAAGATGAAGTCGCTGAACCCGGCGAACTTGCCGTACGCGGGGACGTACGTGAAGTTCGCATTCGCGTTCCACTGATACTCGGTGATCGGCTCGCCGATACGCGCCGCCCTGCTCGTCTGGAAGTTGAAGTCCGACGGCGTGTTGAGGGCACCGTACCAGTTGCCGTTGACCCCGATCGCGAGGACGTTGGTGAGGTACCAGTTGACCGCGAGCCCCGGCCCGTTGTGGCCGACGAACTGATCGTTCATCGTCAGCCCGAAGTACGGGTTCACCTCGAAGCGGTGGTAGCGCAGCGCGTAGATCTGCTGCACCGCGTAGGTCTCGTTTCTGAGATCCTTCGCGGCCTCCTTCTCCAAATTGATCGTGGGACACGCCGTCGGGTCGATCGCACAGATGTCCCCAAGCCCCGTCGTCTCGCCGCCCTCGGCAGGGGCCGCGGGCGCCTCCACCGGCTCCGTGCCTTCGGCAGGAGTCTCTGGCTCGTCGAGGTTGATTTCCTTGGGTTGCTCTTTTGGCTGAGCCAACGCCGTAAGCGGCATCGCGACCAGCGCAGCCGCAACGAGAAGCCCCACGCGAGCCTGGTTCATCGCCATCCCTTCCAAAGTCCGTGCGATGCGAGCGATCGATCGCCCAGGTAGTACAGCTTCCTAACTACTCGAATTCATTAAATAATTCGGTCAACCGCCAAGCCCGACGGACTATATCACGTCGAAAATAAAAGGATCAACAACCAAATCCTTTTGCCACGGACGACCGGCGGCGTCGCAGAGGGGGCCCGGCGGGTGGACACGCGGCGAGCGGCAGAGCCGCTGCACAATCACCGCGGGCCCGGATCGCCGGTGTGCTTGCGCCGAGGGCGCGACGGTGGTGACGCCTGACGGGTTCAGCGGCAGAGGCGCGGCGTGCTGAGACATCGGAGCCATCGCCCGTTGGTTGGACCGGTGTCGAGCCGCGCGATTGGGTGGTGAGGAGAGATCGAGCGCCGCCGGCGCTCACGCCGCGGACCGCGCGTCAGGCGGCCGCGTCTTCGGAGCCGCTGGCGCGGCCGAGCATCGCCTCGACGAACTCGTCGGGCTCGAACTCGCGGAGGTCTTCCGCGCGCTCGCCGATGCCGACGTACCGGACGGGCAGCCCGTGCTCGGCGCAGATGCCGAGGATGACGCCGCCCTTGGCGGTGCCGTCGAGCTTCGTCAGCACGATGCCGGTGATCGGCAGCGCCTCCTTGAAGAGCGCGGCCTGCTGCATGGCGTTCTGGCCGTTCGTCGCGTCGAGCACGAGCAGCGTCTCGTGAGGCGCGCCCTCGAGCGCCTTGTTCATGGTGCGCGCGACCCGGGACAGCTCCTCCATGAGGTTCGTCTTCGTGTGCAGCCTGCCGGCGGTGTCGGCGAGCACCACGTCGGCGCCGGTGTCCTTCGCCTTCTGGATCGCGTCGAAGATCACCGCGCCGGGGTTCGCGCCGTCCTTGCCGCGCACGACCTCGCAGCCGACGCGCTTGCCCCAGACGTTGAGCTGCTGCACCGCCGCCGCCCGGAACGTGTCGCCCGCCGCGAGCACCACCGTCCGGCCCTCGGCCTTGAGCTGCGTCGCGAGCTTGCCGATCGTGGTCGTCTTTCCCACGCCGTTCACGCCGACCACCATCACCACGGTGGGCTGCGCCTTCAACGGCAGCCCGCCGCCGGCGCCGACGCGCAGGATCCGCTTCGCGTGCTCGCGCAGCGCGTCCCAGACCTTGTCGGTGTCGGCGAGCTCGTTCCTGCTGAGCGCCGACCGAATTTCGTCGAGGAGGAGCTCTGTCGTCTTCACGCCGACGTCCGAGGTGAGCAGCACCTCTTCGATCTGCTCGACGACGTTGGGATCGATCTCCTTCTTGCCGGCGAACAGCGCCTTCAGCCGGCCGAAGAACCCCTCGCTCTCCCGCACCTTCGTGAGGCCTTTGCGGAGCCCCTCGATGTCTCGCTTGCGCGCGGCCGGAGGCGCGGTCTCCCGCGCTGGCCTGGCGGCCGGCTTGACGGCCGGCGCCTCGATCGCGGGCGCGATGGGCGCCTCCGCGGCCGCGGTCGCCGCCGGCTCGACGGCGGGCGGCGGCGCGACGGGCGCCTCGACAGGGGCGGGCGCCGCCGCGGGCGGCTCCTCCTGCGGCGCGGGCTCCTTCGCCTTCGCCGGAGGAGCTTCCTCCGCCGGAGGCTTCTTCGGGGCACGCGGCTTCTCGGTCGGCTTGTCCGCCGGCTTCTCGGAGGGCTGCTTCGCCTTCTCCTGGAGCTTCTTCGGTTCGGGGGGCGCTGCGATCTCCGGTGGCGGCGCCTTCTTCGTGACGAAGTAGACGATCGCCGCCACCACGACGAGGCCGACGATAATTAGGGCGATTTCCACGTTGGCGTTCTCCGGCGAGGGAGCCGACTATATGGGACGCACCCCATACGTCAACGTGCGGTCGCGCGGGGGCGCGATCCGACCAGCGAAACGGCAGATCGGCGCGGCGACGGGGCCGGCGCTCCGCGGGCCCCGTGCGCCTGGCTCACGGGGCCAGCGGCGCGGCGCCCGGCTTGGGCTCCGACGCCCCGAGGTCCTGCTCGATCCGCTCGTCCACGGGATCGGGACCGAAGGCGGCGTGCTCGATCCGGCTCGCCCAGAGCTCGACCTCGCGCTGCTGAACCCTGCTCGCCACCCGGCGCACGTGCCCGGGCGTCGGCTCCGGCGGCCCCTCGAAGGGCGCCCCCTGGCGCCGCGCCCAGCGCACGAGGCGATCGAGGACGGCGCGGCGCCGCGTGACCAGCGCGATGCCCAGCTTGCTCGGCGACGGGAGCGCCTGCTCATGGCTGCTGTGCATCGGCGCGCGGACCACGAGCCTCGCGTCGCTCCGGTACGGCGCCTCGATCGAGAACTCGCCGACGTCGTCCGTCTGCGCGCGGGCGATGACGCCGCTGCCGTCGAAGGCGGGGACGACGATCACGAGCTCGGCGCGCGCGATGGGCGTTCCGTCATGCGCGTCGGCGACGGCGCCACGCCAGCCGGTCGCGCCCTCGAGCGGCCCCATGACGCGCACGCCGGCGCGGCCGGGCGGCGCGACGGGCCGCTCGTCGCCCGCGCGCGTCGTTGCGGCGCGCTTCGGCGCCCGCCGCCAGCCGCCGAGCACCCAGCCCGCGATGGCGAGGACGGCGGCGCCGAGCGCGATCTGCCGCCACGCCCCTGGGCCCGCGACGGGCACGTCGATCGCGAGCTCCGCGCCGGGGATCCACCAAGGCGAGGCGGGCACGTAGCGGAGCGAGATCGGGACCGTCCCCGCTCGCTCGGCGGTGAACGCGGCGATCACCCGCGCCTTGCCGCCGGCCACGGTGGCCGCCCCGACGGGCTCGCCCGCGCGCAGCGCCTCGACCACGCCGCCCTCGACCGGGCCGCGGGACGAGCGCACCTCGACGTCGATCGGCACGCCGTCCTCCGCGCGCGCCGGCTCGACAGGATGCGACAGATCGAGCGTGACCTGCGCGTACCGGACGACGCTCTGGCTGACGCTCGCCTTCGCCAGCGTGGCGGTGCCATCGAAGCGCGCGCGCAGCACGCCCTGGCCGGCGCCGTCGAGGCGCTCGGTCGGGAGCTCGAAGCGCGCGCGGCCGTCGCCGCCGGTCGGAGCCTCCGCGAGCCGCGCGCCGCGCTCGTCCTCGAGCACGACCGGGAGGCGCTCGCGCTCGAACGGCGCGCCGCTCCCGACGCCGCGCGCGCCGCTGCGATCGAGCCGGAGCGCCACGGTGACGTTCACCGTCGGGCGATCGAGATCGACCGCGTCGACCGGCGGATCGAACCGGAGGATCACCGGCGCGAGCGGGGCCGCGCGCGCCTCGAGCGGGATCTTCGCCTCGACCGCGTCGTAGAGCTTTCCCCCTGCGAACCGGATGCGCAGCGTCGCGTCCGCGAGCGGCGCGCGCCCGCGGAGGCAGAACCCGCCGCGCTCGTCTGTCGCGATCACGTAGCCGCCTTGCGAGGGGCGGGGCTCGCGTGCGCGCGCCGCGCCGTCGGCCCCGCACCCGAAGGCCGCCGGCAGGACCGCGGGGGCGCCGGCGCTCGTGAGGGCATCGAGGGAGAGCGGCGCCTCCGCGATCGCGCTCCGCGCGTCGTCGACCACGCTTCCGCGCACGACGAACCCGTCGGGCTCGGTCCATGCGACCGCCTCGATCTGCGCGCTTCCGCGCACATGGATGCGGAGCGGCGCACCTTGCGTCTGCGCGTGCGCCGCGGGCGCCGCCGCGAGCGCCGTGGCCGCGAGGAGCGCCCACGGCAGGCATCGTCTCAGTCCGCGCATCTCCCGAACGCCTCCGGCGAGCTCCTCGTCATGGTCGCGCATTATCGGTCACGCCGGCGCGGCACGGGCAAGAGGAAGCCGATCCGAAGTCGTGCCGAGCTCGCGCTCGCCCGGCGGGCGTGGTGTGCGTGCCGCGAGCGAGCGAGCAAGCGGCGAGTGCGGACGTAAGCGGACGTGAGCGGACGTGCACGCGAGCTCGCGGCAGCGCGTCGGGTCGATGGCGGCAGCGGTGGGTAGATAAGCGGATGGTGAAGCCGTGTTCGCCGTGAGCCCAACATGGTTCACGGGTTGAAGCGCCGCGAGCAGGCCGCGTCAAACCGTCCAGTCTGGTCGCAGCGAGGAGCGAGCGAATGCAAGGCAAAAGTGCGAGCGTGTGCGCACCAATTTTCGGGTGTAGACCCGCTGATCCGATCGCCACGGCGGCGATGCGCTCGTGTATCGTCGGACGTGGAATGCGTCGGCCCTTTTCAGTGCTCGTGTTGCTGGTTGTGACGCTTGTACTCTCGCTGATACCCACGAGGCTCTACGCGGATCAGCGCACGAGCTACCTCGCCGACCAGCTCAGGACCAACGAGGACTATCGCGTCCGCACGCAGGCGGCGCTCGCGCTCGGCGCGTCAGGAGACGACGCCGCCACGAGGCCGCTCTGCGACGCGCTCACGGACGGCAACGCGTCCGTCAAGGTCGCGGCGGCAGCGGCGCTCGGCAAGCTCGGTAAGCCCGCGGGGCTCGCGTGCCTGGAGCGCGCCGAGGGCCGCGAGCAGACGCCGGCCGTCAAGTCGCAGATGCAGAAGTCGATCGCCGCGCTGTCCGCCGGCGGCGGCGGCGGCGGCGGGAGCGGCTCGGCGGCGCCGCCGCCTCCGGGCGCGGACACGAAGTACTACGTGGCCATCGAGATCACGAACAAGAGCGGCCGCCCCGAGTCCGAGATCGAGCCGCTCGTGCGCGCCGCGATACAGTCGAAGATCCTCGCGAAGGCCGGCTACGCGGTCGCCCCCAAGGGCGAGACGGTGGCGCAAGGCAAGAAGATTCTGAACGGCAAGAAGCTGAAAGGCTTCTATCTCCTCGCCACGGTCGAGCCCGCCGTGTACCAGGGCGGCAACCTCACCCAGGTGGTCCGCGTCAGCATGTGGACCTATCCGTCCAAGTCGCTCCAGGGTGAGTTCGCGCCGAAGCTCACGCAGAGCGGCACCCCGAAGAAAGACGTCCAGAGCGAGAACATCCTGATGAAGATGTGCGTCGAGAACGCGGTCGAGACCTTCCACAAGGTCGTCGCCTCGCTGTGACGCACCTTCGCTGCTCGATATTGGCTTTTCCAGTGCCTCACGACCCTTGTCATCTCCAGCCAGCTTCGAGGATCCCATGAGCGACGCTTCCAGCACGGCCCCGCAGACCTCCGCGCCGGAGGTCAGAGCGCGCTACCAGCGGAGCGCGCGGAACTACCTGCTCGACCAGAACTTCCAGCTGAAATACACGGGGTTCCTCGTGGGGATCAGCCTTGCGCTCTCCGTGGCGCTCGGGATCCTCCTCTGGAACGCGAGCTCGAAGATCATCGAGCAGAGCCGCAGCGCCGTGCAGCAGGGGCAGGAGACCGTCCGTCAGGGTCAGGAGACCGTCAAGCGCGGCCAGGAGGTGCTCGTCCAGAGCCGTCGGGTCAGCGAGGTCGTCGCGATGAACATCGCGAAGGAGTACAAGGACGACCCCGAGCTCGCGAAGACGTTCGGCGAGGCGGCGCAGCTCGACGAGAGCAAGCTCAAGGACGAGCAGTCGCGGCTCGAGCGCGACGCGGCCACGCTGCAGCAGCGGGCGGAGGCGCTCGAGCGGCAGGCCGCCGACGTCGCGAACAACCAGCAGATGCTGCTCCGCCTCATCGTCGCGCTCCTGTCGTTGCTCGTCCTCGGCGTCGGCGTCGCGGGCATCGTCTTCACGCACAAGATCGCCGGGCCGATCTTCAAGATGAAGCGGCTGCTGCGTCAGGTCGGCGAGGGCAAGCTGATCGTGCGCGAGAAGCTCCGGAAGGGCGACGAGCTCCAGCACTTCTTCGAGGCGTTCGAGAAGATGGTCGAGGACCTGAGGGCGCGCCAGCAGGGCAAGATCGCCAAGATGGATGCGATCCTCGAGAAGCTCGAGGCGGGGGCGCACGCCCAGAAGGGGACGATGGAGATCGACCCCGAGGGCCTCTCCCAGCTGAAGCGACTCCGCAGCGAGATGCAGGAGCAGCTCGACGCGTGATCGCGCCCGCGCGCGGTCGAACGATGCACGCGCCATCCAAATCCAGCGCGAAATCAAGCTAAAAATAGGAAGAGTTCAGGCCGCGCTAGAAGGCGGCCTTGACGATCTCGACCGTCGCTTCTCCGCTCGGGAGGAACGTCACGGACGCGGCGTCGAAGCGCATCCGCTCCACGCCCCGCACGCGCGAGAACGTGGCGCGCCAGAGCCGCTCGCCCGCTCGCCGCACGCGGGCGCGCTTGCTCGCGTCGATGCTGTCGAGGGCGCGGACGTAGGAGCCGGCGCCGCGCGTCCGCACCTCGATGATCACGATGACGGGGCCGTCGCGCGCGACCACGTCGATCTCCAGCCGCCCGACCCGCGCGTTGCGCGCGACGATCTCCACGCCTTGCGCGGCGAGGTGAGCGACCACCGCGTCCTCCGCGCGCGCGCCGAGCGCTCGCCGCGCGTTGGCCGCCGGAGCGCCAGCGCGCCCGATCGCGGTCCGGCTCGTCGCCGAAGCCGCCGGCGCGCTGCGCGTGGCGGTGCGCCCGGGCGGACGGCCGTCGTGTGAGCCCGAATCGTCGCTGGGAGGGAGGGAGAGGGAGGTGCCGGCCAGATCGGCCGCCGTCGGGCGAGGGCTTCGCGAGCCGCGACGGCCGGTCACCCGACGCCTAGAAGCCTTCGCACTGGTCCGAGTTGGCGCGGCCCTGCACGTCGCCGCAGGACCCCTCGTTCTCGAAACCCGTGTTCTGCTTGATGCAGTACTTGCCGGTGATGTTCGGGTCCCCGAGGCCGACGTTCGGCCGGATCTCCGAGCAGGTGAAGCCCTGCGGGCACTCGCAGAAGTTGAAGTTCGGGTCGTCCGGCTCGCCGTCGGCCACGCCGCACCGGCACGAGCAGTACACCGCCTGCTGCGCGTTCCGGTTCGAGTTGGCGGCGCACTGGCCGCACACGGGCGACGCGACCTGGTCGTCGGTCCCCGGCACGCAGCAGGCTTTGCCCTCGTTCTCTGCCGCCGACTTGGTCGGGTCCTGGCAGCCGGTGAAGCCGTCGCGGCAGAGGTAGAGCTTGCAGACGCCCTCCTGGCACATCCAGCCGCTGCCGGGGCAGTCCGCGTCGCCGCCGCAGCGACAGAAGGCGCCCGCGGGGTCGCACATGCCGCTGAGGCACTGGCTCTTGCCGCCATCCGGCCTCGACGGTTCGCAGTCGGGCGCGTAGGTCCCCGACTCCTCGCAGGTTGTGCACCCGGCCTGCCCGGGGACACACGTCGCGGGCGCCTCCTGGCCGAGCGGGCAGCTCACGCGCCCCTGGAAGTGGTTCACCAGGCAGATCCGCGTCTGGCACTGGAAGGATCGCGATTCGATGTTCTCTTCCGTCACCTTGAAGCCAGCGAACTGCGAATCGTACTCGTCTTCGGGCAGACACGGGTCGCCGACGCCGCCGCTCTCGCACGCGGAGGGCAGGCTCGCCATTGCGACGACGCTGAGCAGGCCGAGCAGGCCGGACAGAATGGAACGGGTCATCAGAACGTGCTCCTTCGGCGGCGGTGCGCGCCACCGCTTCGGCAGAGGCGCGCGGACGGGAGGCAAGAAAACGCTCAAGTCGAGGTGCTCAAAGGCACAACGTCAGCGGTTGGACCCTAGACGAAGCGCGCCTCGAGCGTCAACAGCCGGATGGGGCGCGCCCGTCCACGTCGCCGAGGTGGGCGGGCGCCGCCGGTGCGAGGCGTTCGACCCTGCGCGCGCTGGTCCCTTGGCAGCGGACGGTCAGGCTGCCGCCTGGGCGGCAATCGTGCGGCGACGGCGCGGCGACGGCGCGGCGACGGCGCGGCGACGGCGCGGCGATCGCGCTTTAAGGAAGCGAGCGCGCCTCCGTTCGATAATTCCACCGTCGACTCCTACGCAGTGCGCAACCCCAAGGTCGGCCCGGCGCCCGGTGTCTCAGGACGGGAATGCAAGAGGGGGCCCCTCGCCCGGCATCGCTTGACAAGCTGCGCGCCACAATCCTACCATCCCCCGCCACACGCAAGTATCCGTTGATTCTCATTGAACTTTTTGGTTCCTGACCGAGCTGCCTCGGGGGTCTACGGCGCGCGTTCTCCGTGTGTGGAGCCGCGAACGGGGCGAAGGGGCCACGATCTTTACGTCGCCGAAAGCGAGGAACGACGATGCGGAACCGGGTGGCGAGTATCTGCCTTGTAGCTTCTGCCCTGTTGCTATCCCCCGCCGTGGGGCATGCGCAGCCCGGCAAAGGTAAGCCCGTCGCGGCTGAAAAGGCGGACGCCAAGGGCGACAAGAAGCCCAGCAAAGAGGTCAGCGCCGACGAGGATGCGGGCCCCGTGACCGCGGGCCAGATGACGGAGGAGGCGGCGCAGGGCAAGCGGCTCTTCGACAGCGAGCGGTGGAGCGACGCCGCGCGGCAGCTGAAGCGCGTCGTCGACGGCGACACCGGCGATGACGATGGCAACAAGCAGATCGCCCAGTACCACCTCGCGATCGCGCTCTACCGCATGCAGTTCTACCAGGCGAGCTACGCGATCTTCTCGCAGATCGCCGACAAGCCGAACCACCTCAAGTTCAACGAGACGCTGCTCTGGCTGTCCAAGCTCGCGACGCAGCTCCCGGAGCCGGCGGACATCATCGAGCGCGTCGGCAAGTACAAGACCGAGCAGATCGCGCGGTTCAACAACCCCCAGCAGCGCGACCTCTACTGGCAGCTCAACTACCTGCTCGGCCGCTACAAGTACCGGAACCGGAACTACGAGGAGGCCATCAGCCTCTTCGCCAAGGTCGACCCGAACAGCAAGTACTACGTCCAGGCCCAGTTCTTCAGCGGCATCTCGTACGTGCAGCTGCGCAAGTCGGTGCCGGCTGTCAAGTCGTTCCAGCGCATCGTCCAGGCGATCGACGAGGGCGTCGAGGGCCTCGAGGACGAGGCGCGCATGCGCGACCTCGCGTTCCTCTCGATGGCGCGCACCTACTACTCGGCCTCCGTCCGCCTCGACGACAACAACGTTCCGACGATCGACGCCGCGAAGCTCTCGGCCGCCGTCAAGTACTGGAACCGCGTCGACGTCGCGAGCGAGTACTGGCTGGACAGCCTCTTCGAGCAGTCCTGGGCGTACTTCATGGCCGGGCTGTACCCGCAGGCGCTCGGCAACATCCACACGATCGAGTCGCCCTACTTCCCGAACTCGTTCTATCCCGAGGCCGACATCCTGAAGGCCGTCGTCTCGTTCACGATCTGCCAGTACGGCGACGCGACCACGATCGTCGCGAAGATGAAGAAGAAGTACGAGCCGATCAAGAAGGACCTCGAGTCGATCCTTACGCGGTACCAGGGGGAGGGGAACGAGGAGCGCTTCTTCCAGTTCCTGAAGGACGTGGGCGCCGGCAAGGGCGACATCCCGCCGAGGGTCCGGCCGATCGTCGAGAACGCGCTCTCCGACCGCCAGCTCCGCCGCAACATGGAGTACGTGCGCATCCTCGATGAGGAGGCGGACCGGTTCAAGAAGGCGCCCGCCAACTTCCGCAACTCTCCGGTCGGCAGCGACGTGACCGACGCGCTCGAGTTCGCGAGGAGCCTCGCGATCCGGAACGCCGGCACGCTCGGCCGGGAGCGCTACCAGCGCAACCTCGACGAGCTCAACGAGCACCTCCGCGACTCGTCGAAGATCCTCATCGACATCACCGCGGCCGAGAGGAACAAGCTCGATCAGCAGGTCGTCAGCGGCCAGCTGTCGAAGGAGGACGCGCTCACGTACGGCGTCGTCAAGCCCGACGACGAGCACGTGCTCTGGCCGTTCGACGGCGAGTACTGGCGCGACGAGCTCGGCTTCTACCGGCAGGTCGTGACGTCGAAGTGCAGCAAGTGAGCGATTTCATCATGGTTGGCCCCGCGGCCAGAGGTCGCGGGGCAGGCAGCGCTTCCTCACGGGGGTCCGTGGCGGAGGGACGGAGATGGAGATGAAGCAGTCGAAGTTCGGTGTACTGCATGCGCTCCGCGCGGCGGCGGGTACGTTGGCCGTGGCGGCGTGCGCGGTCACAACGAGCCCCGCGTCGGCGGCCGACGCGTGCATCACGCAGCCGGCGAAGGATGCGATCGCCGCCTGTCCGGGCGGCAAGCTCCAGGTGTCGGCGGGCAAGAAGCCGCAGGTGAGCTTCAAGTCAGCCCCGCAGGGGATCCAGCTGAAGAAGCGCGAGGACTTGACGAAGCCGGCCAATCCGACCGCTTCACAGGCCTCGGCGCAGCGCGACGAGCGGCGCAATCGCCTCGCCCCGAAGGTGAGGAGCCTGCTCGTGACGGAGATCCAGGGGCTCGAGGGCCTGTACTCCTCGACGCCCAAGAACGCGCCGGACCGGCCGAAGCTGATGCGGCGCCTCGCCGAGGGCTACGTCGAGCTCGAGTCGGCGGCGTTCCGCGACAAGACCGAGGGGCAGATCAAGGCGGACGAGGCCAAGCGGAAGAACCCGAAGGCGGTCGCCGGGATCCGGGCCGAGATCGCCAAGGCCGACAAGATCCTCGTCCTCGCGCGCAAGCAGGCGATCAAGTACTACACGGACCTGAAGACGCAGTATCCGAAGTACTGCCAGAGCACCAACGCGGCCGACCCCGCGAAGAGCACGGGCTGCACGGACGAGGTCCTCTACTACCTCGCCTATGAGTACGAGCAGGCCCAGCAGCTCGAGGACGCTCGCAAGGTCTACTTCGAGCTCATCAAGAACTGGCCGAACTCGAAGTACATCCCGAACGCGTACCTCGCCTTCGGTGAGCTCTTCTTCAACGAGGCGCAGGGCGACCCGTCCAAGTGGGACCTGGCGGAGCAGTCGTACGTCAAGGTCACCCAGTACCCGCCGCCCGAGAACAAGGTCTGGGGCTACGCCCACTACAAGCTCGGGTACGTCTACTGGAACAAGGGCGACTTCGCCCGCGCCATCAGCGAGTTCAAGAAGACGATCGAGTACGGGCAGCAGTTCCAGCAGATGCCGAACGCTGCGCAGCTCGCGGTCTCTGCGCGTCGCGACATCATCCCCGTCTACGCGCTCGCGGGCGACCCGCGCAAGTCGCACGACTTCCTCCGTCCGCTCAGCGGCGACGCGGGCGGCAGCTCCGAGAAGACGTTCAAGATGATGGACGACCTCGGGCAGAACTACCTCGACACCGGTCACTACAAGGAGGGCATCGAGCTCTACACCGACCTGATGACCCGCGATCGCGGCCCGAGGTACTGCGTCTACCAGGGGCACATCGCGGAGGCGACGCTCGCCATGAAGTCTGGCAACAAGGACCAGATCATCGGCGAGCTCGGGCGCCAGCTCGACGTCCACAACAAGTTCCAGGGCGAGGGGCACCCGGCGGACGCCAAGCTGAAGTGCTCGAACATCACCGCCGGTCTGCTGACCGAGACGGCGATGGCCTGGCACCTCGAGGCGGTGGGCTCGGGCGGCGTGCGCGGCACCGGCGACAAGAAGACGATGCAGCTCGCCGCGCAGCTCTACGACAAGGTCGTCAACAACTTCAAGCAGGAGCAGTTCGCCAAGTTCGAGTTCCCCCGCATCCTGAAGGAGGACTGGCCGAACATCTTCAAGATCAAGTACGCGATGGCCGACCTTCTGTACTTCCAGAAGGACTGGGCCAAGTGCGGTCCCGCGTTCGACTCGGTCGTGGCCGAGGATCCGAACGGCCCGCAGGCGGCTGAGGCCGCGTACGCCTCGGTGCTCTGCTACCAGAACATCTACACCGAGACCCACAAGGACGGCTCCGACAAGAAGGGGTCGGGCAACCTCCCCGACGGGGGGACGGGCAAGAAGGGCGACAAGAAGGCGGAGAAGGCGAAGTTCCAGCCGAAGGACTTCAGTGACAGCCAGAAGGGCATGATCACCGCCTTCAACCGGTACGTCTGCTACATCAAGCCCGCCGCCAACGACAAGGAGGCCCAGGAGCAGTACGTCGAGGTGAAGTACGCGCGTGGCCGCACGTACTTCGAGGCGCAGCACTGGGAGGAGGCCGCGCTCGCGTTCCGCGACGTGGCGCTGAACCATGCCGACAAGGAGGTCGGCATCTACGCGTCTCAGCTCTACCTCGAGTCGCTCAACGTCCTCGGCGCGAACATGGACCCGCCGCGTCCGTCTTGTTACGACGACATGGCCGCGGATGTGCCCAAGTTCATCGATCTCTACTGCAAGGGCGGCAAGGAGAAGGAGAACGCCGAGCAGTGCGGCATCCTGATCCGCATCCAGCGCGACATCGAGCGCCTGCGCGCGCAGAAGCTCGTCGAGGCTGCTGACGCGGCCGGTGGCGTCGAGGCCCTCAAGAACTATGAGAAGGCCGCCGTCGCTTACATGGACATGTGGAAGAAGTACGGCGAGGCCGCTTGCGAGGCGAAGCAGCCCGCGTGCGAGAAGAGCGAGGAGGTCCTCTACAACGCCGCGAAGGCGTTCCAGGCCGCCCGCCTCATCGCCAAGTCGATCTCGGCCCGCAAGATCCTGCTCGACCCGCGGTACAACCTCCACAACACCGAGCTGGCGAAGACGTCGATCTACGAGATCGGCGGCAACTACCAGGCGATCGCGGTCTATGACGAGGCGGCGAACTGGTACGAGCGCTACGCCCGCGAGAACCCGAAGGGGGAGAAGGCCGCGGAGGCGCTCCAGGACGCGGTCGTGCTTCGGCTCGGCCTCGGTCAGGAGGACCAGGCGATCAAGGACGCCGACCTCTTCAACAAGAACTACGGCAAGGCGAAGCCGGCGCAGACGGCGCAGATCGCGTTCGCGATCGGCGCGCACTACATCGATCGCGAGGACTGGGATCAGGCGCGCCGGCGGCTGTCGACGGCGATGCCGCAGATCGATCGCAACGCGACGTTCGACGTTCAGGTGCAGGCGCACGCGATGTACGCGCGCGTCCTGCTGCAGACGAAGAGCGTGACCCCGGCGAACGGCGAGTACAACAAGGTCCGCGGCTACTGGAAGGACCCCGCGGCCGCGCTCAAGAAGCTCGACGCGATCGGCGGCGAGGAGCCGGAGAAGCTGCGCCGGCTCGGCAAGGTGCTGACCGCGGTCGGCGAGGCCTACTTCCACTTCGCCGAGCAGAAGCGGAAGGACGTCGATAAGATCAAGTTCCCCGAGTACAAGGGCTCCGGGAACCGCGAGGACGTCCTCAAGCACATCAACACCAAGGTCGCCGACTGGGTGAAGAAGAAGCGCCCGGCGATCGAGGCGGCCGACGTCGAGTACCAGAAGATCCTCAAGCTGGAGCCGACGCCTCCGCCGAAGTGGGTCATCGCGGCCGGTGCGCGCGTCGGTCAGATGTGGGGCAAGTTCGTCGCCGAGTTCCGGGCCGCGCCCATCCCGAAGGAATGGAAGGGGCACGGCATGGTCCCGGGCACCGACGTCTCGTACGACGAGATCCGGGGTGAGTACTACTCGCGCCTCGACGAGGCGAGCGAGCCGCAGAAGCAGATGGCGAAGGGCGCGTTCAAGACCTGCCTCGACCTGTCCGTGAAGTACCAGTACTTCGACGACTACTCGCGTACCTGCGAGGTGTGGCTGTCGAAGAACTACGGCGCCGAGTACCACCTCATCGACGAATTCCGTGGCTCGCCGTCGCGGGTCAACTCCGGCATGAGCGAACGCCCTGCGCCGCTGAACCTCGACGGGACCCCCTTCCGAGAAGCGCTGTCCGCGACCGACAAGCCGGCTGCGAGCAAGGACAAGGACAAGGAAGAGGGCGAGGACAAGAAGGCGGGCGAGGACAAGAAGGCGGCGCCGGCGGCGGCTGGCGCGTCCAAGGAAGGCTCGGCGCTCGATCGGGCCACGACCCGACCCAGGAAGTGATGGAGCGAAACATGAGAAGCATCACCTCATTGGCAGCGGTTGCGGTGCTCCTTCTGGCTGCGACGGGTTGTGGCGGCGGCACCACCGGCGGCACGGCTCACGGGGCGAAGGACCCGACGACGGGCAAGGCGATCACGGACAGCAAGGGTCAGGCTGTGTCGGTCGAGGCGGCCAACAAGTTCAAGACCGCCATGGACACCATGGTCCAGCACGACAAGGCTGGGGACTGGTCCGAGGCGACTTGCAGCTCGACGGCCCAGCTGTTCCTGGACGCGGCGGACGAGCAAGGGGACACGACGTTCGCCGAGGCCATCTACAACGCGGGGCTCGCGTACCAGCGTTGCAAGAAGGACTCGGAGGCGAAGAAGTACTTCACGCAAGCGCTTCAGAAGAACCCGAAGTTCCACCCCGCGCGGGTCCAGGTGGCGCTCTACAACCTGGCGGAGTCGGGCGAGAGGAACCTCGACGCGGCGATCAGCGAGATGCGCCAGGCCGCCGTCGTGGATGCTCAGTACAAGAACGTCGAGGCGCTCGTGCACCTCGCGCTCCTGTACATGAAGCGCGGCAACCAGGTCGCGGACAACGATGGCCCCAACGACTTCCAGCGCGCGAAGCGGTACATCCAGAGCGCGCTGGCCGTCGATGATGCCTTCATGCCCGCGTTCAACCAGCTCGCGATCTACTACCTGGAGACGGCGAAGCAGAAGGCGGGCAGGAAGACCGGCAAGGCGGTCGCGACCAACGTCAGCAAGCAGAAGAAGGTCGACACCCAGGCGCTGGAGCTCGCGGCGCTTGTCTGCTCCCAGGCCATCCGCAAGAACCCCAACTACGCGCCGATCCACAACACCGCGGGGATGATCCAGGTCGAGCTCGCGAACCTGAACGGCGCCGTGCAGGAGTTCAACCTCGCGAGGAGGCTCGATCCGACCTTCTACGAGGCGCAGATGAACTACGCGGCGGTGAACCTCCAGTTCCGCGGGTTCCAGCAGGCGGACGAGGCGTACCGCGCGGCCCTGAAGATGCGTCCGAACGACTACGACGCTCATCTGGGCCTCGCGCTCGCCCTGCGCGGTCAGATCGATGACGCGAACTTCGACAGCATGGTGGCCGCCGCCAGCGCTGAGCTCGAAGCCGCCAAGAAGGTCGCCCCCGAGCGCGCCGAGACCTACTACAACGAGGCGATCCTGACCCAGGAGTACAAGGCGAAGTCGGGCGGCAAGGGGGCCGAGGGCGCCCTCATGTCGGCGAAGGGGCTGTTCGGTCAGTTCATCCAGAAGGCGGGCGCGAGCGCCGAGTTCGCCGACGCGGTGAAGCGGTCGAAGGAGCGTATGAGCGAGATCGACCAGATCATCGCCTTCAACAAGCAGACCGAGGCCGAGCGGAAGGCGGCCGAGGCCGACATGAAGACGAAGGAAGCCGAGCAGGAGGCAGCTGCCGGGAGCGAGGGTGAAGGGGGCGAAGCGACGACCCCGGCCCCGGCTCCTGCCCAGTAGCGGAGCCTCGTCCCGCGCGCAGTGAGCAAGGGATACGGTAGTATTCCGGGCGAGCTCGACGGGCGGGTCGGACCGCGTGGCGGTGCGACAGACAACGGCACCTGGAGCCCTCTTCTCTCGCTGCACGAAGCTGCATCAAGGAGAAGGGGGCTTCCTTTTTTCGTCGTCGTCGCAGCTCTCTGGGAACCTTGGGTGGAATCGGTTGTCGAGGCGTGTGTGGGTCGTGCTCTCCGACGCCTCGATAGCATGCGAAGCTGGTTGACCGGCCGCCGCGTAAGGCGGTACAATGGCACTGTAACCGCGTCGGAACATTGTGAGGAGGCTGGAATGAGAGGGTTGACCCGATTGGGTGCGGGAGTCGTGGCTGCCGTTCTTACGAGCGTGGTCGCCTCATCGGCGTTCGCGCAGGGAGCGGCTCCTGGCGGTGGGAAGAAGGACGAGGGGTACGGGTACGAGTTCTCGGACGATCCGCTGAACGCCGGCGGGTTCGGCCCCAACGACGCCACCATCCGCGTGCGGCCCGGCCCTGTCCGGACGACGCTGATCAGGCCCCGCACCTCGTTCGTTCCGGAGATGCTCAAGTCGGTCGAGAACCTCTGATGTGACGGGCAGGTTTGGCACCTGCCCTATCGATTTACCCCCCGGTGCTGGGGGCGTGCGCCGCGCGGCGCATAGGGAAGGCTGGCGGAGATGGAAGGCAAGCAAAGGGTCGCTCTCACATTTGCGCTCTACCAAAACGAGGCGCTCGTCCGCCGGGAGACGATCACCCAGGATATCGTCAAGGTAGGCAAGGACGCGAAGAGCCATCTGCGTGTCGATGACGAGCTTGCCTCGCGCATGCACGCGGTCATCGAGGTCGCCTCCCCGCAGGACATCACGCTCATCGATCTCGGCAACGAGCCGGGCACGATGGTGAACGGGGCGCGCGTCAACAAGTGCAAGATCAGCCCAGGCGATCAGCTCCAGATCGGCGGCACGAAGATCATGCTGGAGCGCGCGGAGCCGGTGGCGGTCGCCGCGGCCGCGGGCCCTGCGAAGCCGGTCCCCGCCAACCCGTTTGCGGCGGCGCCTGGTGGGAGCCCGTTCGGCGCTGCGGCCCCCGGGAATCCGTTCGCGGCCGCGCCGCCTGGGAACCCGTTCGCCGCGGCCTCCGCGGGCGGCGCGGACCCGTTCTCCTACAACAACCCGTTCGCGCAGTCGGCGCCGGCCGTCGACGAGGTGCCCCCGGACGCGCCCGAGGGCTCCTACACGTACACGCTCGTGAAGAACGGGCCGGACGTGCCGAGCGACGAAACCGAGGTCCCGGCGGCCTCGGTCGAGGTCATGATTCTGTGGGATGCGGCGGTGCTCCACGTCGAGCACCTCACGCCGCCGCGCTCCTTCTACGTGGGTGAGGAGGCGGGGAAGAACTTCAAGTGCGACTACTTCATCCCCTCGGAGAAGCTCGGCACGACGCGGGCGCCCATCATCCTCGCGGATCGCTCAGGCTCGGTCTCCGTGGTGCTCCTGCCCCGCGCGACCGGCACCATCGAGATCCCGGGCAGGCCGAAGATGACGGTGCAGCAGGCGATCGATCAGGGCCTCACGCAGCCGTGTTCCGAGCTCTCTGGCGCTTACCAGATGGCGCTTCCGTCGGGCGGGAAGGCGAAGATCGAGCTCGACGGCATCGTCTTCCAGGTGTCCGCCGTGAACGCAGGCAAGGTCGTGGCCGGCCACCTCCAGCTGGACACGCAGAGCCTGCTGTACACGGGCCTCTCGATGGCGGTTCACCTCGGGCTGCTCGCGGCGATGGCCTTCTTCATGCCGCCCCTCGGCGATACCGGCGAGGACGGGATCTCCGCTGACCAGCAGTTCCTCATCCAGCAGTACCTCGCGGCGGCCGCCGAGAAGGAGATGGAGGAGAAGGAGACCGAGCAGGTCGCCGACAACGCGGCGGACAACAAGGAGGGGGGCACCGGTACCCGCGCCAAGGGTGAAGAGGGTTCGATGGGTAACCCGAACACCAAGGCCACCGGCAACCGCTACGGCGTCCAGGGGCCCGCCGACAACCCGGACCCGCACATCGCGCGCCAGGCCGCGCTCCGCGACGCCGCGGAGTTCGGCATGATCGGGCTGCTGAACGCCGGCGCTGGCGGCGATCCGAACGCGCCGACCGCGCCGTGGGGACGCGACGATTCGCTCGGGAACGATCCGCTGAGCGCCCGCGGCAACATGTGGGGCGATCAGATCGGCGACTCGTTCGGCGCCGGCGGCCTCGGCCTCTCCGGCATCGGCGAGGGCGGTGGCGGGCGCGGCGAGGGCATCGGCCTCGGCTCGATCGGCACCATCGGTCACGGCGCCGGCACCGGCACCGGCCAGGGCTTCGGCTCCGGCCATGGCCGACTCGGCGGGTCGCATCGCACCAAGCCGCCGCAGGTGCGCATGGGTGCGACCAGCGTGAGCGGCCGTCTGCCCCCCGAGGTCATCCAGCGTATCGTCCGCCAGAACTTCGGTCGATTCCGGCTCTGCTACGAGAACGGGCTCAGGAACAACCCGAATCTGCAGGGCCGTGTCGCGGTGCGCTTCGTCATCGGGCGTGACGGTGCGGTCTCCAACGTGGGTAACGGCGGTTCGGATCTGCCCGATAACGGCGTGGTTTCCTGCGTCGTTCGGGCGTTCTACGGCCTGTCGTTCCCGCAGCCCGAGGGCGGTATCGTCACCGTCGTCTACCCGATCATGCTCAGCCCCGGCGGCTGAGCCCGCCTCGCCGCTCGGTTCGAGCGAACGCCCCGCACGCGAAGTGCGGGGCGTTTTCCATTTCAGCGCTGGACGCGGCCGGCGCCGGGCGCGGCCAGCGGTCTGCGGCGAGCGCCGTGGGGTGGCCAGCTCGGCGTCCGCCGCGCGGGGAGGGCGGGGCCCTGCGTGAGGCGCTGCAGCGAGGCGCATGCGCGGGGTCTGAAGCCCTGGACTTCCGCGGTTGCCTCCGCCTATTCTCGCGTCGCCGCGCGAGGTTCAACGCGCGCTACCTCGGGACGCTTGTGACGGTGCCACACGGAGCGGGGCAGCCCGTCTCCTGGATTGCTGAAGGAGCGGCGCAGCCGGCTCCGGGATTGGGGACGGAGCGGGGCAGCCGACTCCGGGACGCTGGAAGGAGCGGCGCAGCCGTCTCCGGGACGCTGTGTGTGAAGGAGCGGCGCAGCCGACTCCGGGACGCTGTGAAGGAGCGGCGCAGCCGACTCCGGGACGTTGAAGAGGGGCGACGCGACGCCCAGGTCACTCAGAGGCCGGCGATGCCGGGGCCATTCGAAAGGTGAGCGAGATGAAGCTTGGGGCATTCTTGATGGTTGGCCTGGTCGCGGCGAGCGCGGCGGGCCTGGGCTGCAGCCGCCATCGCCAGGAGGCCGTCATCCTGGCGAATCAGGCCGACAAGGAGGTCGCCGTCAACCCCGACGGTGCGGCCAACAAGTACGAGCAGGCGACCAAGCTCGACCCGAACAACCACCGCATCTTCTTCAAGCTGGCGATGGCACACAAGAAGTCGGAGTCGTGGGACAAGGTCGCATCGACGCTGGCGCGCGCCACGCAGATCGCCCCGAAGTTCGCGAACTACTGGTTCGAACGAGGCTGGGCGCTCGAGCAGCAAGCGAAGAAGAAGACGATCTCGTACGAAGAGGCCAAAGAGCCCTACCAGAAGTGTATCGAGAACGACCCCAACTTCGCGGATTGCTACTCCCAGCTCGGGAACGTCTACCTCTGGACGGACGACGAGCAGAAGGCGCTCGAGAACCTCACCAAGGCGATCGAGCACAATCCGAACGAAATCCGCTACTACGCGGCGCTCGCCGACCTGTACACCCGTCTCGGGTACACGAAGGAGGCCGAGCAGGTGCTCAAGGAGGCGAAGTCGTTCGCGAAGCCGGGGGACAAGTACCTCTTCGGCGTCCACAGCTTGCTCGCGTCGGTCTACCAGGACCGCGGGTCCACGGCGGAGATGGTGTCCGAGCTCGAGGCCGCCAAGGCGGTGGCGCCCACGGATGGTCCCGAGTCGGTGCAGATTCTCTGGAGTCTCGGGAGCACCTACGCGACCCTGGATCCGCCGCGCAAGCAGGAGGCAATCCAGATGCTCAAGGGGTTCACCACGCGCGCCTGCAAAGGTTCGAAGGCGGCGAGCTTCAAGACCGAGTGCGAGACGGCGAACACGCTCGTCGCGCGGCTCGGCGGTCAATAGCCGTGATGCCGCGCGCGGCACGGGGCACCTAAGCGTTTCAATTCGTTCGAAGGTCGGGGCCGAGGGTCGATAATCAATGGATCTTGCGCAGCGTCTCAATCATCTCGAGTCGGTTCATGACTGGCAAGGGCTCGTCGAGGAGCTCGAGAAGGGGATTGCGGCCGAAGGGGACGCGACCCGGAAGGCGGCATATCACCTGAAGCTCGGGCGGCTGCTCGAGGAGAAGTTCCTTCAGGCCGTCAAGGCGCTGAAGCACTTCCAGGACGCCTACAAGCTGAATCCAGCGCTGTTAGAGGCGCTGGAGTCGGCTCGTTCCATCTACTGGGACCTCGGCAAGACCAACATGGTCCAGAAGCTCCTGGAGCTCGAGCTGAGGAACGCCCCCGAGGGGACCGCGGCCGCCGAGCTCCGCGTGGAGCTCGGCGACGTGCTCTGCGACGCGGGCGATTTCGAGCGCGCGACGGAGATGTACGCGAAGGGCCTCGCCGCGTCCGGCGGGACGAGCGAGGAGGCGCGGGCCTGCCTCTTCGACATGCAGGTCGATCAGTCGTCGTGGTCGGCGCGCATGGCGGAGCTGGTGGACGCGGCCGACGCGGCCGCGAGCACCGACGAGCGCAAGCGGCTGCTGCTCCGCGCGGCGCGGCTCGCGAAGCGCTTCGATCGCGGTCAGCTCGAGGACCTGCTCCGGAGGGCGTACGAAGCGGCGCCTTCCGACAAGCAGGCCGCGGCGATGTTCGAGGGGCTCCTCGTCGAGGCGGAGCGGAAGCAGGCGATCGTGGAGACGCAGCGCCGCATCCTCGATGCGCGCGCCGGCGTGGCCCGCGGCGAGGCGGCGTTCAAGTTCGGCGTCCGCTGGGCCACGCGGCACCAGGACGTCGAGATCGGCTCGAAGTTCCTCGAGGAGTCGCTCCGGCTCGATCCCTCGAACGAGGCTGCGTTCGCCTACCTGCGCGAGCTCTGGGGGACGAAGGAGGGCAACTGGGAGCGCGTCGCGTCGCTGGCGGAGAGCGCTGCCAACCAGAACGGCAGCTCCCCGTACATGATCGCGCAGGCGGGCGGCGTCGCATGGCGCCAGCTCGGCAACCTCATCCGGGCCAGGAGCTGGTTCGAGAAGCTCTCTGCGGTCGCCCCGACGCACCCGAGCGTGAGCGCGTTCGAGGCGCAGATCGGCGAGCGCCTCACGGCCGCGCCTGTCGCGCCGTCCGCGCCTCCGCCGGCTGCTGCCGCGCCCGCGCCCGTCGTCGTCGCGCCTGCGCCCGTCGTCGTCGCGCCCGCGCCTGTTGTGGTCGCGCCCGCGCCCGTTGTCGTCGCGCCGGCCGCGCCTGCGGACGCCACGCCGCTTCCCGCGAGCGCGCCTGCGCCCGTCAGCGCGCCAGCCCCGGTGAGCACGCCGGCCCCGCTCAGCGCGCCGGCCCCGGTGAGCGGCAGGGCGAGCGCGCCCGCGAGCGCTCCTGTGTCGACCTCGTCGGTGGACGAGCGCGACGCGAGGTCCTCGGTGGCCGACATCGAGCCGCCGCCCCCTGCGCGGGCTCCCGCCGAGAGCAGGCCTGCGGATTCGGAGGTCGGCCGGCGGCCGACAGCGCCGCCGCCTCCGGCCGCGGAGGCCGCGGGCCGCGTCGAAGAGCTCAAGGCCAAGGCCCAGAAGCAGGAGCAGGCCAAGCGGTACAACGAGTACGTCAAGACGCTGATCGAGATCGCCGAGGCGGTCTCGGATCCCGCCGAGAAGATCGACAACTACGCGAAGGCGGCGGAGCTCTACTCGGGCAAGTTCTCGAACGCGGCCGAGGCGGTGAAGTGCTACGAGTCGATCCTCGCGATCGACGGCGAGCACGCTCAGGCGATCGACTTCCTCCGCCAGAGCTACGAGAAGCGGCGCGACTGGGAGAAGCTCATCGGGCTGCTCCGCCGCGAGGCCGCGGCGCTCCCGGAGGGCGGCGAGCGCGCCGCGAAGTACCTCGAGATCGCGAAGCTCGCGTCGGAGCGGGTGAAGAAGGTCGACTTCTGCATCGAGCTCTGGGACGAGGTCCTCGCGAACGACCCGGAGAACCCCGAGGCGCTGAACGCGCTGGCCGGGCTCTACGAGAAGAACAAGGACTACCAGGCGTTCGCGAGGGTGCTGCAGAAGCAGGTCGACACGACCTTCGACAGCACCCAGAAGCTCGCGCTCCTCAGCAAGCTCGCGCAGCTCTACGGCGAGCGCCTCAAGGACGACGAGGCGGCCGTCAAGGCCTGGCAAGAGGTGATCGCGCTGAACCCCCAGGACCGCAAGGCCCAGGAGGCGCTCAAGAAGGCGTACCTCCAGCTGCAGCGCTGGGACGACCTCGAGGTGTTCTACGCCGAGAGCGGCAAGTGGGACGAGTTCATCCGCGTCCTCGAGTCGCAGGAGGCCAAGGAGACCGACGACGCGGCCAAGATCAGCCTGCTGGTCAAGATCGCCGAGCTCTGGATGGTCCAGAAGCAGAAGGCGGATCGCGCGGCGCGCGCCTACGAGAAGGTGCTCTCGATCGACGGCTCGCACCTCGCCGCGGCCGAGGCGCTCATCCCGATCTACACGCAGGCGAACAACCCGAAGGGGCTCGCCGGCGCCATCGAGGTGAAGCTCTCGCACGACCAGGACGACGTCTCCCGGCTCGACCTCTACCGGCAGGTCGCGGCGCTCTACGAGACGCGCCTCAAGGAGCCGCAGCGGGCGTTCGAGCGTTACCTCTCGGCCTTCCAGATCGCCCCGCAGGACGAGCAGTGCATCGATGACGTCGAGCGCGCCGCGCGCTCGACCGAGGGGTGGGACGCCCTGATCCAGGCCTACTCGTCGGCTATCTCGCGCGCGGAGAGCGAGGGGGACATCGCGCTCGGGGTCGATCTCCGGCTCCGGCTCGGGCGGGTGCTGCTCGACGAGGTGAAGCGCATCGACGAGGCGCTCTCGCAGTTCCGCGCGGTGTACGAGGCGGACGGCGAGAACCAGGCCGCGATCGGCGCGCTGGAGCGGCTCTACCGCGAGACGGGCCGGTTCGGCGAGCTGCTCGGCATCTACGAGAAGAAGCTCGGCATCGTCACCGAGCCGGAGGAGCGCAAGCAGATCCTCTATGCGATCGCGGAGCTCTACGAAGGGGAGCTGCGCGACGCGGCGCAGGCGATCGGGACGTACCGCCAGGTGCTCGACGACGAGCCGACGGACCCGCAGGCGCTCGCGGCGCTCGACAAGCTCTACCGCGAGCAGCAGGACTGGGAGTCCTACGTCGACGTGCTCCGCAAGCGGATCGACTCTCCGCTCGACGAGCAGGCGCTCATCGACCTCAAGTTCCGGCTCGGGAGCACCCTCGAGAAGCACCTGAACGATGCGGCTGGAGCGCTCGAGAACTACAAGGAAATCCTGATCCTCGATCCGGGCAACGACGCCGCGCGCCTCGCGCTCGAGGCGCTGCTCTCGAACGAGTCCCTGCGGGCCGAGGCGGCGGCCATCCTGCAGGAGATCTACGAGGGGCGCGGCGACTGGGAGAAGCTGATCCAGGCGCTCGAGATCCTCGCCGCGGCCGAGGGCGACACCGCGACGCGCGTGGCGCTGCTCCGGAAGGTGGCGCGGACGGCGGCCGAGAGCCTGAGCGACCTGGGCCGCGCGTTCGACGCGCAGTCGCGGGCGCTCAAGGACGACCCGTCGCACGCCGAGACGCGGGCGGAGCTCGAGTCGCTCGCCGCGCAGGCGGGCGCCTGGGACAAGCTCGACGTCATCTTCAGCGAGATCGCCGATTCGCTGAGCGACGCGCGGCTGAGCCGCGAGTACTGGATGCGCCTCGCGAGCATCCACGAGCGGCTCGGCAAGGTCGAGGAGGCGGCGAACGGCTACCTCCGCGTGCTCTCGATCGACCCCGCCGACTCGGAGGCGCTCGAGGCGATGGACGAGCTCTACCGGCGCACCGAGCGCTGGGGCGACCTCATCGGCGTCTACCGGCGCCGCATCGAGCTCGTGCACCAGCCGACCGAGCGCGAGGGCCTCTATGCCCAGATGGCCGAGGTCTACGAGCAGCGGCTCGGGCAGCCGGAGGAGGCGATCGCCGCGTACCGCGAGGTCCTCTCCATCGACAACACGAGCCTGGTGGCGCTGACGGCGCTCGACGGGCTCTTCAGCCGCCAGGGCATGTGGGAAGAGCTGGCGGACAACCTCGAGGCGCAGCTTGGCATCGCGGTCGAGGAGGAGGCGCAGATCCGGCTGATGCTCCGGCTCGCCGCGCTGCGGGAGTCGCGGATGCGGCTTGTCGACTCGGCGATCGACATCTACCGGCAGGTGCTCGAGCGCGAGCCGACCAACGTCGAGGCGCTCGGGGCGCTCGAGCGCCTCGGGAAGGTCGCCGAGCACGAGCTCGCGATCGCGGAGATCCTCGAGCCGCTGTACCGCCAGTCGGGCGACTTCCAGAAGCTCATCGGGGTGCACGAGGTGCAGGTGCGGCGCAGCGACGACGTGACCCGTCGCGTCGAGCTGCTCCACCAGATCGCCGTGCTCTACGAGGACGCGGGCAGCGACCTCAGCTCGGCCTTCGACACCTACGCGCGGGCGCTGAGCCAGGATCCGGCCTCGGAGTCGACGCAGGAGGGGCTCGACCGGCTCGCGCGCGCGACCGGTCGCTTCGCCGACCTGGCGCGCGTGTTCGAGACGCTGGCTGCGCAGCAGACGGACGCGGAGCTCGCGAGCTCGCTCTACACGATGAGCGCGCGGATCTACGAGGGAGACCTCGGCGACATGGACAGCGCCGTCGGGCACTACCGGCGCGTGCTCGAGATCGATCCGCGCAACCTGCACGCCGCCGAGTCGCTCGAGCGGCTGTTCAGGACCTCGGAGCGCTACAACGAGCTGTCGCAGATCCTCCAGCAGAAGGCGGACATCCTCGACGACCTGACCGAGAAGAAGCTCGCCCTCTTCCAGGCCGCGAGCCTCGAGGAGGAGGTGCTCGAGCGGCACGATCAGGCCATCGCCGTCTACGGCAAGGTGCTCGAGCTCGACGCCGAGGATCTGCGGGCGATCGACGCGCTGACGAAGCTCTACCTCAGCCTCTCACGCTGGCAGGAGCTCCTCTCGGTCTACGCGAAGAAGGCCGATCTCGTCCTCGACTCGAACGAGAAGAAGCGCATCTACTACCAGATCGGCGCGGTGTACGAGCGCGAGCTCGGCAACGTCGCGAGCGCGATCGACACGTACCAGCGCGTGCTCGAGATCGATCCGGACGATCTCCAGGCGCTCGGGCGGCTCGACGTGCTCTACCAGACGTCGCAGAACTGGCTCGAGCTGCTCAGCGTGCTCCAGCACGAGGCGGAGATCACCGCGGACCCGGCGGAGGGCATCAGCTACCAGTACCGGATCGCGGAGCTCTACGAGAAGCACCTCGACGACGTGTCCCGGGCGATCGAGCTCTACCGCGATCTCCTGCAGCAGATGCCCGATCACGAGCCGACGCTGCGGGCGCTCGAGCAGATCAAGGACGGCAGCCGCGAGCCGCTCGGCGCCGCGCTGGTGCTCGAGCCGATCTACGACGCGTCCGGCGAGTGGCAGAAGCTGATCAGCGTGCTCGAGGTCCGGGTCAAGGTGGCCGAGGACCCGTACGAGAAGGTGGATCTGCTCCACCGCATCGCGCGCCTGTCGGAGGAGATGCTGAGCGACCACGTCACCGCGTTCGAGACGTACGCGCGGGCGGTGACGTGCGACATCGGCAACGAGGAGTCGCTCTCGAACCTGGAGCGGCTCGCGATGATGGTGAACCGCTGGCCGCAGGTCGCCGCGCTGTACGACGCGGAGCTCGGCCGGCTCGGCGAGGAGCCGGCGCGCTTCGTGGAGCTCGGGCTGCGGCTCGCGCAGATCTTCGAGACGCAGCTCGACGACATCGACAGCGCCGTCGCGCGCTACCGGCGCGTGCTCGAGGTCGAGCCGGAGAACCAGACCGCGATCGCGTCGCTCGATCGCCTGTTCACCGCGACCGAGCGGTGGGGCGATCTCGTCACCATCCTGTCGCGCGAGTCGGAGATCGCGCAGTCGCCGGACGAGATCCTCGAGTTCAAGTACCGGCTCGGCGTGGTCTATCAAACGCGCCTCAACGACCTGCCCGCGGCCATCGGGGCGTACCGCGAGGTGCTCACGGCGGCGCCCGAGCACTCGCCGACGCTCGAGGCCCTCGAGGGGCTCTTCGCGGCCGGGATCAAGCAGATCGAGATCGGCGCCATCCTGGAGCCGCTCTACCAGGCGGCGGCGGAGTGGGAGAAGCTCGGCGGGGTGCTCGAGGCGGAGCTCACCCACCTCACCGAGGCGCAGGAGCGGCAGGCGATGTACTACCGGCTGGGGGAGCTCCAGGAGGAGCGCCTCATCTCGCCGGACGGGGCCCTCGCCGTCTTCATGCGGGCGTTGAAGGAGTACCCGGGCGACGAGAAGACGCTCGAGGAGGTCGAGCGGCTCGCCGGCTCGGTCGACGGCGGCTGGGAGATGCTCGCCAACGCGTACGCCGACGTGCTGGGCATCCACAGCGACAAGGACGTCCAGACCGGCATCGGCAAGCGGCTCGCGCGGGTCTTCGAGACCGACCTCAGCGACGTCGCCAAGGCCGAGGAGACGTACCGGTACGTGCTCGGCATCGAGCCGCTCGAGGCCGAGGCGCTCTCGAACCTCGATCGGATCTACACGCAGCTCGAGCAGTACCCGGAGCTCGCGAGCGTGCTCGAGCAGCGGGTGCGCGCGACCGAGGATCGCCCGGAGCTCGTCGACCTGTACCTCCGGCTCGGGCAGACGTACGAGGAGCGGCTCGGTCAGCTCGACGACGCCATCCGCGCGTTCCGGCGCATCTTCGACGAGCTCGAGACGACGAACGAGCAGGCGATCAGCGCCCTCGAGCGCATCTACACGGCCAAGGGCGCCTGGACCCAGCTCAAGGTCGTGCTGGAGCGGGAGCTCGAGAACGCGATGGGCGACAGCCAGGAGGCCGACATCCGCGCCAAGATGGCGCACCTGCTCGCCGATCGGCTGAACGACGTCCAGGGCGCGGTCGAGACCTGGAAGCGCGTCCTCGACCTCCGGGGCGAGGACCCGGAGGCGCTCGGGGCGCTGTCCAACCTCTATGAGCGGGTGGGGCAGTGGTCCGAGCTCTGCGACGTCCTCGAGCGGCATTACGACATCGCGATCGACGACGAGTCGCGCGTCGCGGTGCTGCTCCGCCGCGCCAAGCTGTTCCACGAGCAGCTCGGCCGCGACGACTCGTCGCTCGACGACTACCAGCGCGTCCTCGACATCGACTACGCGAACCTCGAGGCGCTCTACGCCATCGCGGCGATCTGGCGGCTGCGCAACGAGCCCGAGCAGATCGTGAGCTCGCTCCACCAGACGGTGGATCGGGCGCGGGACGTGCTGCCGGCCGAGAACGTGATCGCGCTGTACCGCGAGCTCGGGACGACCTACCAGCACGTCCTCGGGCAGGCGTACGACGCCATCGACGCCTGGAGGAAGCTGCTCGAGGTCGACCCGAAGGACTTCGAGGCGATGGCCGCCCTGGAGAACCTGCTCCGGGCCGAGGGGCGCTGGGTCGAGGTCATCGACGTGAAGATGGGCCGGGCGGCGGCCTACGAGTCGCCGGCGGACAAGGTGCGCGAGTACCTCGAGGTGGCGCAGATCTGGGAGCACCAGGTCGAGGAGAGGGACCGGGGCACGCTCGCGTACGAGAAGGTCCTGGAGCTCGAGCCGACGCACGACCAGGCCTTCGCGGCCCTCGAGCAGCTCCACGACGCGGCCCGGCGGAGCGAGCCGCTCATCGAGCTCTACCTCGCGCGGCTCGACTCGCGCGAGGAGGTCTCCGACAAGACCGACATCCTCCGCAAGGTGGCCCGGGTCTTCGAGGAGCAGCTCGAGGACAAGCCGCAGGCCTTCGACGCGCTGCTCACGGCGTTCGAGATGGACTTCTCCGACATGGACACGGTCCGCTACCTCGAGCGCATGGCGCAGGCGACGAACCGCTGGCCGGAGCTCGTGCAGACGGTGAACGGGTGGCTGCAGCAGCAGACGGCCCCGCTCCAGAAGATCACGCTCTGCCTGCGCCTCGCCAAGTGGTACGCGGAGGACCTCGGCCACCCCGAGTACGCCCAGCCGTACTACCAGCAGATCCTCGCGCACGACCCGAACAACGTCGCCGTGCTGCGCCAGATGGCGAACTTCTTCAAGAAGACCGGCCAGTGGCAGCAGCAGGGGCAGATGCTGACGAGCGCCCTCAACGTCGCGGTGACCGACGTCGATCGGAAAGAGGTCCTGACCGAGCTCGGCGAGGTCCTCGAGCGGCACATGGGCGAGGTCGAGCAGGGGCTCAGCTTCTACCGGCGCGCCCTCGACGTGGATCCGCTGCACCTCCCGGCCCTCGAGGCGCTGGAGCGGATCTACACGGATCGCGATCAGTCGAACGATCTCGTCGACGTCCTGCTCCGCAAGGCGCGGGCCGTGAACGAGTCCGACGTCGTCGCGGCCGTGAAGCTGCGGACCGCCGGCCTCTACGAGTCCAAGCTCGGGCTGATCGAGAAGGCCGGCGCGGTCTACCGCGAGGTGCTGGACATCGACGCCTCGAACCTCCTCGCCATGCGGGGGCTCGAGCGCGTCTACACGGCGACGCACCAGTGGCCCGATCTCGTGCGCGTCCTCGAGATGCAGCTCGACGTGGTCACCACGGAGCGCGAGCGCATCGACGTGCTGATGAAGATCGCGACCCTCCAGGAGGAGCAGTTCCTGAAGCCCGATCTGTCGGCCGCGCGCCTCGAGCAGGTGGTCGAGATCGACCCGAGCCACGAGCCCGCGCTCGAGGCCCTGGAGCGCTGCTATCGCCGGCTCCGCCAGTGGCACGATCTCATCAACACCTACGATCGCCACATCAACGCGGCGGAGGATCGGCAGAAGAAGATCGAGCTCTGGTCCCACACGGCCAAGGTCTACGCAGAGGAGATCGAGGACCTCGACCGCGCGATCGACGCGTACCTGAACATCGTCGAGATCCAGGACACGCACATCCCGGCCCTGGAGGCGCTGGCGAAGCTCTACGAGAAGCAGGACAACTCGTCGAAGGCCATCGAGTACATGACGCGCGTCGCCGACCTGACGGCCGACGGCAAGCAGCGCGTCGAGATGTACTTCCGGATCGGCAGGCAGCTCGACGAGAAGCTCGGCGAGCGGGTCCTGGCCCAGGAGCGCTTCGAGATGGCGCTCGATCTCGAGCCGTCGCACGTGCCGACGCTGGCGGCGCTGCGGGTGATCGCGATCGACGCGGCCGACTGGGACCGGGCGGCGCGTTACCTCGATCAGGAGCAGATGAACACCGACGCGCCCCGCGCCAAGGCGCGGTTGCTCGTCGAGCTCGGCAAGCTCCGGGACGACATGCTCGGCGAGCACGCGCTCGCGGTGCAGGCGTACGAGATGGCGCTCCAGAGCGATCCCGACAACGAGGACGCCGCGATGCCGCTCCTGGGTGAGTACGTCTCCACGGAGCGGTGGGCCCAGGCCGAGCCGCTCGCGGAGATGCTCGTCAGGAAGAGCGGCAAGCGCGACAGGTCAGAGCAGCACCGGCTGCAGCGGACCTTCGGGCGGGTCCTCGA
The DNA here is from genome assembly GCF_051527405.1 of Sorangium sp. So ce295. NCBI lineage: Bacteria > Pseudomonadati > Myxococcota > Polyangiales > Polyangiaceae > Sorangium > Sorangium sp. So ce295. The sequence continues at coordinate 4,289,260 of NZ_CP150324.1, forward strand.
GCGGCTCGGCAAGGACGACGCCTCGCTCAAGGCGTACACGGCCGCGCACAACCTCGATCTGGCCGATCAGGAGACGATCCGGGGCCTGGCGGACGTCAGCTTCAAGCTCGGCGACTGGGCGAGCGCGCTGACGAACTACCAGAAGGTGCTCACCAGCCTCGACGAGGCCGAGACCGAGGAGCGCGCGACCGTCTACTACAAGCTCGGCTGCATCAAGCAGGCGCAGGGGCAGTCGAAGCAGGCGGTCAACAACTTCGAGAAGGCGCTCGGGGCCGAGCCCGCGCACCGGCCGACGCTCGAGGCGATGGTCGCCGTCTACGACGCGCTCAAGGACTGGAAGCAGGTCTGCCACTACAAGCGGCTGATCCTCGACAACATCATGGACGGCCCCGAGCGGTTCAGGATGTTGAACGACATCGGCGACATCTGGGTCGACAAGGAGAACAACATCCCGAAGGGCGTGGAGGCCCTGGAGGAGGCGCTCGAGCTGGAGCCGCAGAACCACGTGCTGCTCCACAAGCTGCTCCAGCTCTACCAGCGCACGGGGCAGTGGGAGCGGATGGTGGACTGCCTCCAGCGCATCGCGGAGCTGGAGCCGCAGCCGGATCGGAAGAGCCGTTACCTCTACACGATGGCGCAGATCTACCGCGACAAGCTGGACGACCCGGCGCGCGCGGTGGAGCTGTTCAACGACACGCTCGATCTGAACCCGCACTCCCTCGAGGCCTTCGAGCGCATCAACAAGATCCTCACGGCGCAGAAGGAGTGGAAGCAGCTCGAGCGGGCGTACCGCAAGATGCTGCACAGGGTCGCCGGCAAGGGGAACACGGACCTCGAGTACAGCCTCTGGCACGCGCTCGGGCTCATCTACCGTGATCGGCTCGGCGACAGGACGGCCGCCCTCGAGACGTTCCGCATGGCGTCGCGGCTCAAGCCCGAGGACGCGACGGAGCACCTGATCCTCGCGGAGCTCTACGAGCAGTCGGAGCAGTTCGATCTGGCGACCGGCGAGTTCCAGGCGATGGTCAAGATCGATCCGATGAAGATCGACCCGTACAAGCGGCTCTACCGCCTGTACGTGGACAGCAAGCGCTACGACCAGGCCTGGTGCGTCGCGGCGGCGCTGTCGTTCCTCCGCAAGGCCGATCCCGACGAGCAGCAGTACTTCGAGGACTACCGCCCGCAGGGGCTCATCCAGGCGAAGAGCCGGCTCGACAACGAGCAGTGGATCAGGAACCTGTTCCACGAGGAGGAGAACCTCTACGTCGGCAAGATCTTCGAGATGATCGCGGGGGCCGCGCTCAGGGCGAAGATCGAGACGCTCAAGCAGCGCCGTGAGCTGCCGGTCCTCGATCAGCGCTTCCTGCAGGATCCGGCGACCTCGACGGTGACGTTCGCCCGGACCTTCGGGTGGGCGGCCAACGTCCTCGGCCTGCCGGCGCCGCGGCTCTACGTGCGGAGCGACGTGCCCGGCGCGCTCGTCGCTGTGGCGAACGAGCAGCCGGCGTCCGTCGCAGGGCAGACCGTGCTGACCGGGTTCTCGCCGCAGGAGCTCACGTTCATCGTCGGCAAGCACCTCGCGATGTACCGCGGCGAGCACTACATCAAGACGCTGTTCCCGACGGTCACCGAGCTGACGGTGCTCCTCTTCGCCGGGATCAAGCTCGTCGCGCCTGACACGTCGGTCCCGCCGGACATCGAGAAGCAGATCACGGCGACCGCGCAGACGCTCCGCGGGTTCATGCAGCCGATGCAGCTCGAGGGGCTCCGCATGGTGGTCAAGAAGTTCCTTGCGGAGGGCGCGAAGGCCAACATCAAGAGGTGGGTCCAGTGCGTCGACATCACCGCGGCGCGCACCGGCCTGCTCCTCTCGGGCGATCTCGAGATCGCGAAGAAGATCATCGCCGCCGAGCCGCAGCAGCCCGGGGATCTCCCGCCCCAGGACAGGCTCAAGGAGCTGATCGTCTTCTCGACAAGCGATCAGTATTTCGCGCTGCGTCAGGCGCTCGGGATCGCCATCGGCGAGGGGTGATCCCGCGCGGCAGCAGGGCCTAAGTAGCGGAATTCACCTCATTAACCGGAGCACCCGGGGCACTCGGGGGAGCGCGCGTGCGCTCCTCGCCCCGGGGCTCCGCTGTGCCGGAGGGATGCACATCTCCATGAGTCTGCTTGACGAGTCAGCAATCCTTACGAACGATCAGGTGCTGTGACCTCGTCATCGATGATCGTCCGGCTCCCCGTGCAGTCCGCCAGAGGCTTCGGGAGATACAGGCTGATCGCAAAGCTTGGGCAGGGAGGGATGGCCGAGGTCTTCCTCGCTGCGCATCGCGGCCCGCTCGGGTTCGAGAAGCTGGTCGTGATCAAGCGGCTCAAGCCGGGGATCGCGACCGAGCCCGAGGTCAACGCGATGTTCCTCGACGAGGCGAGGCTCGCGGCGCGGCTGAACCACCCGAACGTCGTGCAGACGTACGAGTGCGGCCAGATCGACGACCAGTACTACATCGTGATGGAGTACCTGGAAGGGCACTCCCTCGATCGGATCTGCAGGAAGATCGACCCGTCGCGTCACCGCGCGGTCTACCTGGCGATCCTCGCCGACGCGCTCGCCGGGCTTCACTACGCGCACGACCTCATGGATTTCAACGGCCAGCCGCTCCATGTGGTCCACCGCGACATCAGCCCGCACAACATCTTCGTCACCTACGACGGGCAGGCGAAGGTCGTCGATTTCGGGATCGCGAAGTGGGCGACGCGCGACGCGGACACCAGCACCGGCGTCGTGAAGGGGAAGATCCGGTACATGGCGCCGGAGCAGGCCCTCGCGACGATGGTCGACCGCCGCGCGGACATCTTCTCGATGGGCCTCATCTTCTGGGAGCTCGTCGTGGGCGAGCGCTTCTGGGGAGATCTCTCCGACGTGCAGATCCTCCAGCGGCTCACGTTCGGCGAGATCCCGAAGCTGCGCGAGCGGTGGCCCGCGGCGCCTGACGCCCTCGATCGGATCTGCTCGCGCGCGCTCGCGATGGCGCCCGAGGAGCGGTACGCGACGGCGGCCCAGATGCGTGACGACGTCGAGGCGTACCTGGCGACGATGGGCCGCCGCCCCTCGTCGGCCGAGATCGGCCGCCTCATCGGTGAGACCTTCGCGCACCGCCGCGCCGAGGTGAGGTCCGCGATCAGCGACCAGCTGGGGAGGCTCCACGCCGGCGCGGCCGAGGGCGGGGAGGAGTTCGAGATCCTGCCCGTGCTCGAGGAGCGCGGCGCCGTGCCGTGGTCTCAGCGCATGCCGCTCTCGCAGATGTCGCAGCAGTTCTCCGCGCCGGTGGGGGACCAGATGCTGGGCGACGATCCGTCGCGCGAGGACAGCATCTCGAACCGCCAGACGATCCCCACGATCATGGTCGCCAACACCAAGTCGACCCGGCGAAAGGCGCTCTGGAGCGCGGGGATCGCCGTGCTCTCGGTGCTGCTGATCGGCGGCGCGTGGGCGGTCCTCGCGCTTCGCCCCACGGCGACCCCGCCGGAGGGCGATGTTCCCGCGGAGACCAGGGGGGGCGAGGCCACGACCCCTTCTCCTCCGACCTACGCGCCCCCGGTCGCCAACCTCGTCGAGCTCCGGATCATCGCCACGCCGCTGGACGCGAAGATCTACCTCGACGACGTGGAGCTCCCCAGCAACCCGTTCTTCGCGAGGTTCAGCCGGGATGGCACCGGGCACCGCATCCGGGTCACCGCCGACGGGTACACCCCGGAGGCGCGCTTCGTGGTGTTCACGCGCGACGAGGTGCTGACCATCAACCTCCGCCCGGTGCCGTCGACGTCCCCCAAGGCAGGCGGCGGAACCGCGCCTCGGAAGTGACCGGCAGGGCCGCGGGCTCGGCGTGACCGCCGGAGGCCGCGCGAGAGGGCGCCGGGAGCGCCGCGCCGGGCGTTACGGCCGGCCGCTCAGCATCACCTCGAGCTCCGGCGGCACGCAGCCGTAGGCCTCGGCGGCTGCGAGCAGCGCCGAGTTCTGCGGCAGGTTGAGCAGGAACGAGCTGGCGTAGGGCGTCCCCTCGAGGCCCTTCAGCCGGCGCAGGAGCGGGGGCATCGCGCGCTCCATCGCGGCCCGCGCGCCCTCCAGATCGCCCATGTCCACGCAGGCGTCGTGGAGCGCGAGGTAGATCGGCGCCTCGTTGAGCAGGCTCGGCGCGCCCGCCTCGACGAGGGCCGCCGCCTCCCGCGCGATCTCGCGGGCCTGCTCGGCGTCGCCGAAGCGGCGCTCCGCCTCGGCGCAGAACCCGAGCGCCACGGGCAGGACGTCGCGGTTGTCCGTGACGCGGTACGCGTCGGTGGCCTTCTTCAGCAGCGAGCGCGCCCGCGCCAGGCCCGACGACTCGAGGCGCAAGAGCTCGCAGCCCCGGTAGAACAGGATGCCGAGCGTCACGCGGTCGCGCACGACCCACATGCTCCCCGCGGCCTCGTCCGCGCTCGCGCGCGGCTCCGCGAGCACGGCGTCGAGCCGGGGCTCGGGGCCGAACGTCGCCGCCCAGCAGAGCAGGATCATCTGCCCGTGCCGCGCCGCCCCGGAGCTGCCGATCGCCTGCGCCCTGGCGATGCCCCCCTCGATCTCCTGGAGCGCCTCTTCCCGGGCGCCGATGGTCGTCAGCGCGAAGCCGACGTTCATCGTCAGCATCGCCTCGCGCTCCTGCAGCCCGGCGCGGCGCGCGGCCCGCGCGGCGTTCCGGCGCGCCCCCAGCGCGGCGGCCGGCTCGCCGCGGGTCTGGTGGGCGACCGCGCGCGTCTGCCAGGCGTCGACCGCCGCCCAGACGAGGTTCCGCCGCGCCGCGAGGTCGAGCAGGTGCGCGGCCTCCTGCTCGGCCATCGCCAGCTGCCCGGCGAACGCGTGGACCTGCGCCAGCGTCGCCGAGCACTGCGCCTCCTCCTCGACGAGATCGATCGACCGGGCGCGGTCGCGCAGCGCCGTCAGCCGCTCCTCCAGGTCGATCCCCGAGCCGCACGCGTGGTCGTAGCGCGCGCGGGCCGTCAGCGTGCGCAGCTCGCTCGCCTCGTCGAAGACGTTCTCCCACATCGCCCGGATCGCCGAGTCGCGCTCGGGCGAGCGCGCGTCGAGCCGCGAGTACGCCTCCTCGAGGAGGACCGCGCGCGCGAACCCCGTCGGCTTGTCGGGGGAGAACACGAGCGCGCGATCGGCCATCGTGACCGCGTCGCGGAGCGAGTTCGTCGCCAGGGCGCGGCGCGCCGCGGCCTCCCAGCGGATCGCGGCCTCCTCGTGCTCGCCGCCGAGGTCGAAGTGCTGCGCCACCGTCGCGCTGTCCTCGCCGAGCCGATCGAGCCAGCGCGCCGCCGCGGCGTGCAGCCTCTGGCGGAGCTCGTCGCCGACGGAGGCGTAGGCGACGTCGCGGACGAGCGCGTGCTTGAACAGGTACTCGCGCGCGGCCGGGAAGCGCGACGCGGGCTGCGCGACGAGGAGCTCCGCGGCGATGAGCTTCTTCAGCGCCGTCGCGGGCTCTGCCACCCCGACCTCGGCGAGGCCCACGTCCCACACCGACAGGCCGAAGACGCTCATGCGCACCACCGCCTCCCGGGTGGGCTCGTCGAGCGCGTCGAGGCTCACCTGGATGGCCGCCTCGATGGTCGGCGCCGTGGCGGCGTCCTTGCCTGAAGCGATGACCCGCGCGAGCTCCTCGGCGAAGAGCGGCGAGCCGGCCGCCTGCTGCGCGACGCGGTCGAGCGTCGCGTCCTCGAACGGCCGCGCGGCCGCGGCAGCGCTGAAGACGGCCCGCGCGATCTCGCGCGTGGCCCGGCGCGCGATGGGGCGCAGCTCCACGCGCACGTGGTCGCGGCCGGCGAAGCGCTGGCCCTGGTCGCGCCAGAACGCGGGGCGCACCATGAGCAGGATGAACAGCGCCCTCCCGGTCGCCCGCCCGAGGAGGTGATCGAGCCACGCGACGCTCTCCGGGTCGGCCCACTGCGCGTCCTCGACGAGCAGCGCGCACGGCTCGCTCGACGCCGCGTCGACGGCGATGTCGGTCATCGAGAGGTAGAGCGCGTCGCGCGCGCCGCGCAGGTCGACGCCGTCGGGGAACGGCTGGTTCGCCAGCAGGCGGGCGAGGAGCCCGCCGTCGCCGTGGAGCGGCCGCCGCGCGCGCACCGCGTCCTCGGCCTGCTCCAGCGACGCGCCCTTCGGCAGGCCCATGAGGACCCGCAGCGCGTCCGTGGCGACGCCGAGCGCCTGCGCGCGGCCGAACGACTCGCAGCGCAGCTGGATGAGCCGCGGCGGATCCGGTCGATCCACGATGCGGGCGACGAACTCGCGCGCGAGCCGGCTCTTGCCGATCCCCGGCGGCCCCGAGATGCTCATCACGACCGGCGTCCCGTCCTCCACGCAGCGCTCGAACGCCGCGACGGTCGTGATGAGCTCGGCGTCCCGCCCCACGAACGGCGTCTGCGCGTCGGGCCGCTTCGGCGCGCGCGAGAGCACCCGCACGGCGCCGCTCTCCAGGGGCTCGCCCATGAAGCGCCCGCGGGACAGCTCCACCGTGGTGGCGTCGGCGAGGACCCTGCCGAGGCCCGCCTCGCGCGCGAGCGCGACCGCGCGGTCGACGACCTCGCCGGCCGCGCGCGTCCTGTCGACGCGCATGCGGCCGGAGGCGACGCCGACGCGGCCGCCGCGGCCGCCGAGCGCGAGCCCGAGCTCGAGGGCGCGCGACGCCTCGTCGCCGTGGGCCTGCCGCACGCCGAGGTGGGCGGCGATGGAGTCCGTGCCGAGCGGCAGCGCGTCGGCCCCGCGGCGGCGCAGCGCCTCGAGCTCCCGCTGGCGCTCCTCGCCGGTCGCCACGTGCAGCGCCACGATCGTGGTCACGAGCCGCGTGCCCATCGCGCCCGGCGGGTTGTCGCTCACGCGCAGCGGCGACGGGGTGGGCAGGTAGGGCTCCTCGGCGAGCGCCGCGAGCCTGTCCGCCACCTCGTGCGCCGAGCTCGGCCGGAGCTCCCGGTCGGCGAGCAGGAGCGCGTGGATCAGGTCGTCGAGCGCCGGCGGCACGTCGAGCAGGAACTCCGAGAGGCGCGGCGCGGGCGTCGTCGCCAGGCGGACGAGGGTCGCGATCGAGGTCGGCCCCATGTGCGGGGGCCGGCCGGCGACCAGCTCGAACAGCGTCGCGCCGAGCGAGTAGAGGTCGCTGCGCGCGTCCACGGTCGCGTCGCCGCGCGCCTGCTCCGGCGAGATGTACGCCGGCGTGCCGACGAGGCCGCCCGCGTCCGTCGTGAGCACGAGCTCCTTCGACGCCGCGACGCCGAAGTCCACGAGCTTCGTGCGGAGCGGGGCGTCCGGCGAGCCGCGCAGGAGGATGATGTTCGAAGGCTTGATGTCGCGGTGGACGACGCCCGCGGCGTGCGCGGCCGCGAGCGCGCTCGCGACCTGCCGCCCGACCTCGATCCCCTCGCGCAGCGAGAGCGGGGAGCGCTTCTGGCGCGCCGCCAGGTCCTCGCCGTCGAGCCACTCCATCGCGATGAAGGTCGCGCCCTCCTCGATCCGCCGCCCCTCCGCGTCGACAGCGCTCGCCTCGAGCGTCCCGAACGCAACGACCCTCACGATCCCCGGGTGATCGAGCTCGGAGAGGATCTGCCCCTCGCGGGAGAGCCGGGCCTGGCCCTCCGCGTCGACGCCGACCGCCGTGATGATCTTCAGCGCGACGTACCGCTCTGTCTGCACGTCGAAGGCGCGGTGCACGGTGCCGATCCCGCCGCGGCCGACCTCGTGCTCGATGTGGAACCGGCCTGCGACGAGCGGCCGTGCGGACTCGATGCGCGCGGAGCTCATGCGCTGGCCGACGTGGTCCGTAGGATAGGGGCGCCGGGGGGGCTCCGGCGCAGCGGAGAGGCGATCTCATGGCGCCGGGCCGCGTGGGCCTGCGGTGTTCCGACAGGGCGCATTCGCGAAAGAGACTACGCCGTCGCTCATGGCAGTTCCAGTGTCGCGGTCACGGGAACCGGCAGCGTCGCGGACGCGGCGAGCCGGCCGGAGACGTCGTCGAGCGCGCAGCGCGCTGCGCGCGCGGCGGGCCTCCCTTGACGGATCCGGCGGCTCCTCCTACGGTCGTCGGCTCCGCTGCTCCTTCAACGTTACGTTCACCGTCACGTTACGTTCGAGCGACGGGGGCCATTTCGATGCTCGATCGCGTCGCCGTTCACCAGACCCGGCTGCGCACGCCCGGCCTCGGGCTCGACGCCAAGGGGGTCGCGCTCGGCGCCAAGGGGCTCGTCCTCCTGCCGTCGATCGATCGGCTCGTCGCCTTCCTGGCGCTCTACACGCGGCAGGGCTCGCTCGCGGACATCCTCCGCTCGCTCGTCGTCGAGATCGTGCGATCGAAGCTGGGGGCGCGGGAGGTCACCCTCCTGTTCGCGGCCGAGAGCAGCGATCGGCTCGACCGTGTCGCCGAGATCGCGCGGCTCGCGGGCGGCTACAGCTTCACCGGCACGAGCCGGCACTTCGTCCAGTACCGCGACGCGGCCGCGCCGTTCGGGTACGACGTCCCGCAGATCCTGCCCAGCGACGCGGCGCTCTCGCTCTATCACAACGCCTTCTCGCAGACGTACGAGGTCGAGCGGCGCGTCGACGTGCGCACGCTGCTGCTCCGGCTCGAGCCGCACCTCGATCCGTCCGCCGGGCAGGACCCGGGCCCGCGCTGGCTGCTCGCGGAGTCGGGGCTCGGCCCGGCGCTGATCCGCTACTTCTCCCGGAGCAGCGTCGAGGCCGAGGTCGGCCTGTGCGAGTGGCCGCCGGAGTCGAGCTTCGATGACGCCCCGGTGCTCCGGTACCTCTTCCGCGTGCCGGCCATCGCTGCCCGGATGGTCCCGCTGCTCACGAGCACGCCGGGGCTCGGGTATTTCGTCCCGGTCGCGCCGGGCGCGGCGGTGGAGGTGGGGTTCCGGCACCCGGTCAACCTCCGCGCCTGCCCGGTGTTCGGCGAGGCGGGCCTCGTGCTCTTCCGGGGCGGGGGCCGCGAGGCGCTGGAGATCGCGAAGCTTCCGGCGATGGGCGACGTCGCGGCGTTCGCCCGGGTGGAGCTCGGCCGCGAGCCTGTCGCGGCGAAGGTGGCGGCGGAGGGCGACGCGCAGCGCCCGGCGTCGGTCGTGCTCTCGCTCCGCCTCGTCCCGAGCTCCGAGCCGTGGCGGTCGGTCACGGCGTCGTGGATCCGGCCGCAGGAGATGCCGCTCCTGCGGCACGTCGCCTATGCGCTCGGCCCCGAGACCCTGCGCCGCGCCCGCATCGCCTTCACCGCGGCAGGCGCGTTCCTCCGGCACCCGACGGGCATCGAGGGGATCCCGGTCGGCGAGTTCTTCCGGGAGGTCCATCCGGGCCTCTACATCCCTGCCGGGTACGACGCGGTCCCTGCGGTCGCGCCCGGCGTGCTGTTCCGCGCGCTGGGCGCCCCCGCCGGGCAGGCGCTGTTCATCGGGCGCGACGGTGGGGCGATCGGCGTGCCGGAGGAGGCGTTCGTCCCCCTCGAGACGGCGCTGCTCGAGGCCCAGCAATGGTCGGCGGTGGCCGTGTCGTCCGCGGGCCTCACGGCGGCGCTGGCCACCGAGCTGCCCGAGGTCGTGCTCGGCGGCGTCGGCATCCGGCCGCTGCGCGACCTGGCTCCGTCCGAGCCGCTGGCCGAGCCGAGGGCGCTGCCGCCGGGCCCTGGCCGGACGCCCCAATGACCCAGCCTGAAGCGATCGCCGAGCGCCTCTCCGAGCTCCAGGCGGACGTGCTCGCGCCGCTCGTCCTCGGCGGTCCGCTGCGCCTTGTGCGCCCCTTCGGCGTCCGGCTCGCGCTCCTCCTCGGCGACGGCGCGCCGGCGATCGATCGCGACCTCGGCTCGCGCATCGATCTGGTCCGCGTCCGCGTCGCCCGCCTCATCGCCCCGATCGACGTGCTCCCCGAGCTCGGCGCGGCCGAGTGGGCGCTCCTGGCCGCGCTGAACGACCTGCTCCAGCTCACGAACCACGAGCTCGCCGGCGTGCTCACGCGCAGCCGCTATCCCCGCCTGCTCGCGAGCGTGCGCGACCTCTGCGAGCTCGTGCCCGCGCCGGCGGACGTCGGGTCCGCGCTCTCGCGGCACGCGACGTTCGCGCGGGTGCTCGACTGCTTTCGCACGGACGCGCTCGTCGCCTGGTGGACGGGCCGCGCGAGCTTCCGCGGCCAGCGCCCGCCCCCGCGGCTGCTCCGGTGGCGGCAGCTGCGCGGCGTCCAGGTCGAGACCCGGCGCGTCGGCCTCGCGGACATGGGCCACGGCGTGCCGGGGCTCGCCCCGCCGGACTTCGCCGAGGCGCTCTCCCTCTGGATGACGCGCACGCCGCTCACGGATCTCGCGACCGCCGCGCGGAAGGACCCGCCGTTCGCGTGGTCGGCCTCGACGCTCGCGGTCGTCGCCACGCCTCCTGGCCGGAGCCTCGCGTACCGCGTCCTCGTGCGCCAGCCCCACGACCTCGCCGTCGCGGCGCTCGCCCGCGCCGCCCGGGAAGTCCCGCCGCGGTTCGGCCAGGCCCGGGCGCTCGCCGAGTCGTTCGCCAGCGAGGTCGCCGCCGGCATCAAGCTGCTCGACGAGCGCTCTGCGGCCGGCTGACCCGCGCCTCGCCACGCGCCCGTCCTGTCATCTCCACGCACCGCGCGCGGCTTTGCTCGGTTCAAACGGGGCGTGGTACGCTCCGTCCTCCTTGGAGAGGCGCGCTGTCATCGCGCCCGCGCCTTCGACATCACCTCACGGGCATGGCCCTGGGAGCGACGAACCGTTTGAACCGGCAAGACGCTGAGACTTCCGACAAGTTGCTTGCTTCTCCCTGGCGCGCGCGGCGCCGCGGCTCCTGTCTCGAGGCGTTGCCGCGCGCCGGGCGCTGCTGCGCGCGTCTTGCGGGCGTCGCGTTCGCGCTCGCGCTCGCGGTGAGCCCGGGCCTCGCGTTCGCGCAGGCGGAGGCGCTGCTCGACGAGGGCAAGAGCCTGATGAAGAAGGGCAAGGTCGCGGAGGCCTGCCCGAAGCTCGAGGAGAGCTACAGGCTGAGCCCGAGGTCGGCGACGCTCCTCGCGCTGGCGATGTGCCACGAGAAGCAGGGCAAGATCGCGACGGCGTGGTCCGAGTACATCGATCTCGGCGCGGCGGCCCGCAAGGAGGGCAACAAGCGCCTGGAGGCCGACGCGAAGGCGAGGGGAGCGAAGCTGGAGCTGTCTCTCCCGCGGCTGACGCTGAGCGTGCCGCGGGCGGCCGCGATCGAGGGGCTCGAGGTGACGCTGGACGGGGCGCCGGTCGACGGCGCGCTCTGGGGTCAGGCGAGGCCGATCGATCCTGGCCAGCACAAGGTGAGCGCGAACGCCCCTGGCAGAAAGCCGTGGGAGAAGTCGGTCACGATCAAGCGGGGCGAGCGGAAGACCGTCGCGGTGCCGGCGCTCGCCAAGGACGCATCGGCCGCTGCGCAGCCTGCGCCCGCGGCGGAAGCGCCCGCGTCGGCGGCGCCGGAGAAGGGGAGCGCGGGGGCCGGGGACGGCGCAGCGGAGCCGGGGAAGGGCGCTGCAGGGGCCGGGAGGGGCGCCGCGGCGCCTGAGAAGGGCGCGGTTGCTGCGGCGCCAGGGAAGGGCGCTGCTGGGCCAGGGAAGGGCGCTGCGGGGCCGGGGAAGGCTGCTGCGGGGCCGGAGCCCGATGCGCCGCCTGCGGCACCTCCTGCAGCCGAGGAGCAGGAGCCGAGCTCCGGATCCTCGCCGAGGCACACAGGGAGCTTCGTGATCCAGGCCGGGGTGGCCGGCGGCGCGTTGATCGGCCTGATGGACTCCGGCAGCTTCGGCGATCTGAGCGCGTACTCGTACAGCTACAACATCCCGGAGGGGGAGCTCATCGCGCCCTGCGACGATGAGGTCTGCCATGCGAGCTTCGATCCGGCGATCGGGCCGTTTGCCGGCGGGGAGGCGTTCATCGGGGTTGCGCTCTCTGAGGATCTGCACCTTGGCGCGCGTGTGCTGGGCGGCTACCGGTTCGGCGGCGGCTATCTCGCTGTCGGCGGCCCCTCCGTCTCGATGCGCCTCGGTCGTCTCTGGCTCGGCCTTTCGGGGCTCGTGGGCCCGGTGGCGCAGCAGGCGAAGGTCACCGGGATCAAGGGGGAGATCCCCTCCGAGGTGGTCCATCTCAACTACGGTCGGAGCGAGGTCGCGGTGAACGCGCGCGAGGGCAGCCTCCCTGAGAGCGCGCTCGTTCAGACGCTCGCGTTCGGCGGGAGCGTCGATGTGTCCCTGGTGCTCGCGGACCTTCCGAGCGCGGGCTGGACGTCGGGCGCGCTCCTGCTGAGCGTCTCGCCGACGATCATGAAGGGCCTCGACGGCTGGGTGTTCGCGGCGCCGGCGAGCCTCGGTTACCGCTTCTACTGAGCGGCCTCGCGACCCATCGCGCTCTCTTGCCGGGCGCCCGGGTGAGGGCACCGGGAGCTTCGGTGCCCGACGAGCCCTGTCCCAGCCGCCAGCACCTGTTCGATCACCTCCTCCGGAAGAACATGCTGCAGCCCGCGCAGCTCCGCCCCGGCGTGCCACCCAGGGCAGCGCGGCGGGCCCCGCCCGAGGCGTAGCCTAGCCCCTCGGGTCCGCGCGCCGCCGCCGGGCGCGGCGCGCCTCGCCGCGGGCGCTGTCCGCCCCGCTGGCGGGCTCGGGCGGCGGGGCGAAGCCGATCGCCGCGAGATCCTTCTCGCCGATGACGTCGCCCTTGGCCACGAGCGCCGCGCGGAGCAGGACCGCGCCCATCTCGGCGTCGTTGCCGGGCCACGGGTGGTCGAGCACCGCCTGCAGCGCGCGCAGATCCAGGCCGAACGGCCGGCCCCGCAGGCGGACGCCGATGCGCGCGAGGTGATCCAGCGCGAGCGCACGGAGATCCTCGGCGCGCGACGACAGCGAGGGCAGCGCGACGGCCCGGTCGCCGAGCCGGTCCGCGAGCCGCTCGCTCAGCTGACCGGTCGCCGCGAGCGCGTCCACGGTCTGAGGCACCGCCACGACGAGCCCCACGTCGTCCGGCAGCGCCGCGCCGAGGTAGCTCTGCACCTCGGACGGCAATGCCTGGGCGTCGAGCACGAGCAGCGTGCCTCCGCGCGCCGCCTCGATGGGCGAGCTGTCCGGATCGCGCCACAGCGCGAGCGCGCTGGGCGTCCCCGCGGAGCCCTCGATCGCAGCCGCCTCGTCGCGCGCCGGCGCAGCGCCCCGCGCCTGCGCGAACGCCTGCGCGAACCCCTCGGGGACGGGCGCCGCGCCGTCGACGATCGCCAGCGGGCCGCCCGCGCGCGGTGAGGTCAAGTGGACGACCGCGCCCCACGCCACCGCGTCGATCCCGGGCGCCGTCAGCAGCGTGACCGGGCCGCCGGCAACGCCGAGCCGCTCCAGCTGCTCGAGCGCCGCGCGGGCGGCGGGGCTGTAGGCGGCCGCCCGCGCCGGCCGCGCGAGCAGCGCCGCGATCGCGCGGAACCGCCCCGCGCCCTGCGCCACGGCGCGCTCGAGCCGGCTCACCTCGCGCGCCCGCTCCTCGGCCTCGCGGCGGGCGGCGACCTCGCGGCCGCGCGACCCCGACAGCATCGCCGACACCGCGATCACCGCCCCGAGCCGGTCGGCGACCGCGCGCAGGCCGCTCACCTCCTCCAGCGTCATCGGCGACGCGCGCCGGGCCCGGGGGATGGCGAGGGCCCCGATCGGGCCCTCCGCGTCGTTCACAAGGGCGACCACGCCGACGTCGCGCTCCGCGAGCCAGGCGAGCAGCGGGCGCACCTCCGGCCGCCGGACCTCGACGGCCTCGGCGGCCTCGACGCGGAGGACGCGCTCCGGCTCGAGCTGGGCGAGCTCGATGAGGCGCGCCGGCACCTCCGCCGGCTCGGTGTGCTTGTAACCGGCGCGATCGACGGTCACCTGCTCCGGCGGCGAGAGCAGGTAGAGCGCCGGCGGGGCCTGCCCGGCGACGCCGGCGTCCGACGCCTCGCGAAGCGCGGAGAGCGCCGCCTCGAGCGCCGCCTCCGGCTCCGGGTTCATCGCCGCGCGCGTCGCGGCGTCGAACGCCCCGAGCCAGCGCGCCCCCTCCGGCGCGAACCGGCGCGCGAGCGCCGGCGCCGCGAGCCCCGCGAGCGCGCAGAGCGCGCACGCGCCGAACACGGCGACGCCGACGGAGGACTGCGGCGCGCCGCGGAGCCCGAGATCACCGCGCGGCGCCTGGTGCACGGCGTAGACCGCGAGCAGCGCCGGCGGGGTCGCGAGCGTCGCGACGGCGAGCGTGCCGCGGAGCGCGCGCGAGACCTGCGCCGCGTCCGCGGCCACGGTGCAGAACGCGACGCAGACCGCCGCGACGGCGCTCGTGACCGGCAGGATCGACTCGGGGGGCGCGACGCCGACGAAGGCCGCCGCGAGGCCGACCGCCAGCGCGGTCGCCGTGAGCAGCAGCGCTGCCTCGACCCGGTCGGCCACGCCGAGCTCGAGCCGCCGCGCGATGCGGACGCGCGCGATCGCCACGAGCGTCACCGTGAGCGAGCCGAGCGACGCTGCGGAGGTGGCGTAGTGGACGAGCAGCGGATCGAGATCCGCCGCGCGCTCGGGCGCCACGGCGGAGACGGCGGGCAGGGCGACCGCGACGGTCCAGAAGAGCGACGCGAACGCCGCCGCGTCGAGGCGCCGCGTGCTCGGCGGAGGCTCGAGCAGGCCGCCGAGGCCCGCGATGCGCGCGAGCCCGACCAGGGCGGCCATCGACGCGGCCGCGGCGCCGAGGTTGCCGAGGGCGATCAGCGCGAGCCCGGAGGGGCCGCTCCGCGCGGCGGCGAGCATCGCGGCGCCGGTGAGGCACACGGCGGCCGCGCGGCGGGCCGCCGGCTCGATCCGGTCCTCTCCCCGCGGCGGCCGCTCTACCCAGCGGAGGCCAAGCGCGAGCAACACCGGCAGCCCGAGCAGGGCGAGCCACGCGGGCCCGTGGCCGCCGGACGCCCGGAGCGCAGCGAAGGCGGTGTAGGCGACGGCGGCCGCGGCGATCCAGAACGAGCGCCGGCGCAGCATCGCGGCGAGCGTAGCGTTTGGCCACGGGGGCGCCAACGAGGCGGTCTCATCGAGGGGACGACCGCGCCGCCCGCGCCGCTGCCGCGGCCAGACGCTCCTTCGCTACCTCACGGCGGGAGCGCCGCGATGTAGTCGTAGAGACACTTCATCTCGTCGGCGTTGAGCGTCGGACCGAGCGGCATCCGGTTGTCGCACGGCGGGGCGTCCGTGACCTTCAGGTACATCAGGCTGGCGTCCGGATCGCCCGGCACGACCACCGTGGCTTCGCCGCCGCAATCGGACGCCTGGCCCGCGACCCTGGTCTCCCAGCCCGCCGTCAGATTGAGGCCCCCCAGGTTCGCTTGCCCATCGTGGCAGCCCGCGGTGGCGCACTTCGCCATCACCAGCGCCTGCGCTTCAGCGCATCCGGCGCCACCGCCGCTGCTCGCGCTGGTGGTCGCGGCGTCGCCGCCGGTGGTCGCGGCGTCGCCGCCGGTGGTGGTCGCGGCGTCGCCGCCCGTGGTGGTGGTCGCGGCGTCGCCGGCGCCGCCGGTCGCCGCGCCGGTGCCCTGGCCGTTTCCGCCGCCAGGCCCGTCGCCGCCGGCGAGGTACTGGTCCTTGTCCTCGAGGGTCCCCGCGCAGCTGATGATGAACGCGGCGCCGCTCATCACGGCGGCGGCGAGCGCGGTGCGCCCGCCAAGGAAAGCGATGTACGTCACGTGCTACCTCTCTCTCTCGCTCAGTAAATATAGGCTCCGGCGAGCCGCACCCCAAGGTACTGGTCGATCGCCCCGCCGGCGACGTACCGGTCGCCGATCGCGGGCTCGAACGACGAGAAGAACCGCGCGTACTCGACGAGGAGCCGCGCCTCGACGCCGGTCGTGACGGGCACGAGCACCCCGGCCATCGCGCCGATGCCCTGCACGCTCGCGCCCTCGAACCGATCGTAGACCTCGCCCGACGAGAGCGGGAACAGGTATTCGGCGCCGAGCGCCAGCGCGACCGGGCCGACCGGCACCCGCGCGTCGAGGCCGGCTCGGACCAGCGTGTAGGAGACGTTCGGCACCGTACTGGCCAGGGCCTCCGCCGCGTCGACCTCGAAGGTCAGGAGCCGGAGCCCGGCGGAGATGCCGAGCACGGACGACTCGCCGATCGACAGCCGCTCCCGCAGCCCCAGGTTGATGCGCTGGTAGGTCGTGGCGAGCGGATCGCCCTCGCCCACCGCCGAGTTGAGGCCGGGCGCCATCATGAACCCCGCGGTGATGCCGAGGCCCTTGAGCACCGGGATGTCCGTCGACGCGAGCGGGTATACCTCGCCGGAGATCGACAGCGCGGGCTGACCGAAGACGTCGTAGGGCCGGAGGTTCTGCGTGACCGGATCGGAGTAGTCGAACCAGCGGCCGGCAAACTCGACGCCGGCCTCGATCGAGAAGAGCGCCGAGCGGGGGTCGTGGGGCTTGCGCTTCCCGCCCTTGTCGCCGTCGTCGCCGCCCTTGTCGCCGTCGTCGCTGCTCTTCTCGTCGCCGTCGCCGTCCTTCTCGTCGCCGTCCTTCTCGCCGTCGCCGTCGTCGCCGCCGTCCTTCGGCTGGTCGTCGTCGGCCGCGGCGGCGGCGGGCGCGATCTGCGAGAGCGTCGGGCCGAGCAGATCTTCCAGCGCCTTCTTGCGGTCGTCCCGCGAGCCGCCCAGCGGCACAGCGCTGTCCACCGCGAGGTCGCCGGCGTTCTCGTCGACGTAGACGAGGTAGACCTCTTTCTTCTTCTTCTTGTTCGTCCGCGAGACGCCGTAGATCACACCCTCGACCTTCGCGGCCTTGCCCGCCTTGCGGATGCGGTCGAGCGCCTTCTTCCGCTGGGCCTTCATCACCAGCGCGTCGCCCACCGGCTTGGTCTGGCCGGCGCTGCGCAGCGACTTCGAGAACGCGTCGTCGTCCACGACCTTCAGCGTGTCCGGGACGAGGGACACGATATCTTCGCGGATGTCGTCCGCGTTCGGCCCCTCGATGTAGATCGCGATCGACTTCGACCCCTTGGGGGCGGCGAGCGCGATGGGCGAGAGCGCGAACGTCGTGACCGTCGCGGCGGAGAGCCCGAGGAGGATCCTCCCGCAGAGGCTCAAAGAGAGGGACAGCGTTGTGAACCTGGTCGGCTTCCGCGCGGGCCTTTTGCCGGCAGCGGCGTCAAACGAAGCTTGCACGCGGCGAGCCTACAGGCGATGTCCCGGCTGGATCCAGCGTCTTTCGAGGGGCTCAGCGACATTTCGGGTGACGCGCAGTGTCGCTACGAGACTCCGCTACAATCGAACTCGCGGGGCGCGCCGAGCCTCGTCTTCTTGGCGCCTTGACGGGCCCCTGCGACGTGAGAAATGTCGTCGCCCGATGCGCAGCGCCGCATCGCATCGCAGGCCAGCGCGTCCCCCAGGGGAGAGGGCAGATGGATCGGTCAAGAGGACGGCACCGCCGCGCGGCGCGCGGCCCCGGCGGCTCTCTCGGGCTTGCGATCGTCGTGGCGGCGGCCGCCGCCTGCTCCGGCGGGCGCGGCGGCGGGGCCGCGGGGGGACCGGAAGGCGAGGCGCCGCGCTGCGCGGAGATCCGGCCGGGCGCGTCGCCGCTCCGGCGGATGACGCGCTTCGAGTACAACAACACGATCCGCGATCTCCTCGGTGACGACAGCGCGCCGGCCGACGCCTTCGTGGTCGAGGAGGAGGCGCTCGGGTTCAACAACCAGGCGGCGGCGCTCGGGGTCACTCAGCTCCTCGCCGAGCAGCTCATGAAGGCCTCCGAGGCGATCGCGGCGCGGGCCGCGAAGGATCTCGGGAAGCTCCTTCCGGGGTGCGACCCGGCGGTGCAGGGGCCCGACGCGTGCGCCGCCGAGCTCATCGAGCGCCTCGGCAAGCGCGCGTTCCGCAGGCCCCTCGCGCCCGCGGAGAGCGAGCGGCTCGCGCGGCTCTTCGCCTTCGGGAACGACGAGCACGGCTTCTCGACGGGGGTCGAGCTCGTGATCCAGGCGCTGCTCCAGTCGCCGCACTTCCTTTACCGCGTCGAGCACGGCATGCCGGATCCGGCCGGCGAGGGCGTGGTGGCGCTCTCGGACCACGAGATCGCCTCGCGGCTCTCGTACCTGCTCTGGAGCTCGATGCCCGACGACGCGCTGTTCGCGGCAGCCGACGCGGGGGAGCTCCGCTCCGCGGCGCAGATCGCCGCGCAGGCCCGCCGCATGCTCGAGGATCCGCGCGCCCGCGCCGCCGTCGCGAACTTTCACGCGCAATGGCTGCAGCTCTCGAACATCGACACCCTCACCAAGGACCCGGCGGTCTACCCCGGCTTCCACGCCGGGCTCCCGGCGCTCCTCCGGGCGGAGACCGAGGCGTTCCTCGATCACGTCGTGTTCGAGGACGGCGCCGGCGACGTGGCGACGCTGCTGACGGCGCCCTACTCGCTGATGAACGCCGAGCTCCGCGCGTTCTACGGGCTGGGCGCCGCGGGCGGCGCGGAGGCGCCCGGCGAGCTCTCGGTCGTGCCGCTCGACCCAGCGCAGCGCGCCGGCTTCCTCACCCACGCCAGCGTGCTCGCGGTGCTCGCGAAGCCGGATCAGTCCTCGCCCGTCCACCGCGGCAAGTTCGTCCGGGAGCGGCTGCTCTGCCAGATCCTGCCGCCGCCGCCGCCCGACGTGGACATCCAGCCGCCGCCGGTGCGGGAAGGGATCCCGACCCGCCGGCAGTTCGAGCAGCACGCGCAGGACCCGGCCTGCGCTGGCTGCCACCGGCTCATGGATCCGATCGGCTTCGGGTTCGAGCGCTACGACGGGATCGGCCTCTACCGCGAGGTCGACCAGGGCGTCCCGGTCGACGCGAGCGGCGAGATCGTGGCGAGCCGGAGTGTCGATGGGCCCTTCGACGGGGCGGTGGAGCTCGCGCACCGCCTCGCGGAGAGCGACGAGGTGCGCCAGTGCGTCGCGACGCAGTGGTTCCGCTTCGGCTACGGCCGCGCCGAGCAGGCGGACGACGAGTGCAGCATGCGCCAGATCGAGGCGGCGTTCGCCGAGAGCGGGTACAACATCAAGGCGCTGCTCGTGGCGCTGACCCAGACGGACGCGTTCCGCTACCGCCGCGCGGCGCCGGACGCAGGGGGCGCGCCGTGAGCGGCGCCGCACAGCGCCGGGCGTCGAGGGGGCGCCTCGATCGCCGCGCCTTCCTGCGCGGGGCCGGCGGGCTCGCCCTCGCGCTCCCCTTCCTCGACGCCATGGCGGGCTCGGCGAGCGCCGTCGATTTCCCGAAGCGCTTCGTCGTCTTCTTCACCGGCCTCGGCACGGTGAAGGAGGCCTGGCAGCCGACCGGGACCGAGACGTCGTTCGAGCTCGGAGAGATCCTCGCGCCGCTCTCTCCCTACCGGGACAAGCTGCTCGTCGTCGAGGGCATCGACATGGAGTCCGCCTACCACGGGCCGGGCGACTCTCACCAGCAGGGCATCGGCCAGGCGCTCACGGGCACGGAGCTCCAGGAGGGGACCCTCTTCCCGTACGCCTGCAACCCGGCCGCGCGGGTCGGCTGGGGCGGGGGCATCTCGGTCGACCAGTTCCTCGCCGCGAGGCTCGGGGATCGCACGAAGCTCTCGTCGCTCGAGCTCGGCGTCCAGGTCCAGTACGCCAACGTCTCGTCGCGCCTCTCCTACCTCGGCCCGGGCCAGCCGGTCCCGCCCGAGGACGATCCGCGCGCGGCGTTCGACCGGCTGTTCCTGGACCTCACCGCCGATCCGGCGGAGCTCGCGCGGCGGCGCGTCCTGCGCCGCCGGGTGCTCGGCGGCGTCATGGAGGACTACGGCGCCCTCGCGCGCGAGCTGGGGGGCGAGGACCGGCGGAAGCTGGAGCAGCACCTCCACGCGCTGAACGACATCGAGCAGCGGCTCGACGTGCCGGCGCTCCTCGGCGGCGCGTGCGCCTTGCCGGCGCTGGGCGAGCCGCTCGACGTCTACGCGAACGACAACTTCCCCGCGATCGGGAGGCTGCAGACCGATCTGCTCGCGATGGCGCTCGCCTGCGATCTCACGCGGGTCGCGTCCATCCAGTGGAGCGCGACCCAGGCGGGCAAGGTGTTCACGTGGCTCGGCCAGTCGGAGACGCACCACGCGCTCTCGCACTCGAACATCGGCGACGCGGAAAAGCAGCAGCAGCTCGTCGACATCGGGCGCTGGCAGGCGGAGCAGCTCGCGTACCTGCTCGAGAGGCTCGACGCCGTCCAGGAGGGCACGGGCACGCTCCTCGACAACACGCTCGTGCTCTGGTGCACGGACATCTCGGAGGGGCAGAGCCACTCGCGGCGCGACATGCCGTACGTGATCGCGGGGGGCGCCGGCGGTGCGCTCAGGACTGGAAGATTTTTGCGCTATACCGGCGATCCCCACAACAACCTGCTCGTCGCGCTGTGCAACGCGATGGGCGTGGACGTGTCGACGTTCGGCAACCCCGCCTACTGCACGGGGGTGTTGCCGGGCCTCTTGGCCTAGGTGCGCGCGCCGGAAATCCCGCCAGGGCTCGCTGAAGCGCGCAACCAGAGCGGCCGCGAAGCGGACGCCGGGGTTCGGGGCGGAGCCTCGAGGGACCAGCGCCGGCGCGCGCCGCCGCGTGTTTTGGGCTTTTCGTCGCGCGCCGATTTTGGCAAGTACGCCCGCATGGGCGCCCTGCTGTCCTCCGGGAAGCCTCACGGCGCGCGGCGCGCGGCGCGCCTCGCTCTCTGTCTCGCTCACCTCGCGGCGCTCACGGCGGCGGCGTGCGGCTGTCGCAAGCCCGCGGACGTCCCGGCGGACGCGGGGGCCGCGGCCCCCACCGGCGCCTCGGGCGAAGGCGCGGCCCCCGCGGCGCTCACGGCGACCGACGGGCAGGCCGCGCCCGCGGAGCTCGCGGCGCCCGCGTGGCCGCCGAGCGACAAGCCGCTGCTCGGCGTGACGGCCTTCGTGGCGACCGTCTACAAGGAGCCGCGCGACACGTCGAAGAAGCTCGGGTACCTGCGCGTCGGCTCCAGGGTGCCCCGCTCCGCCGAGCCCGCCGGCACCGCGGGCTGTCCGGGCGGCTGGTACGCGATCGAGCCCCACGGCTACCTCTGCGTGGGCGAGGACGCGACGCTCGACCTGAACGACCCGATCCTCAAGGCCGCCGGCCCCGGGCCGAACCTGAGGACCGCGCTCCCGTACCGGTACGCCTTCGTCCGCGCTGTGCTGCCGCTCTACCTGCGCGTCCCCACCGCCGAGGAGCAGCGCAAATCGGAGTTCAAGCTCGACGAGCACCTGTCGTGGTTCGAGGAGAACAAGGCGACCGTGCAGCGGGTCATCCTCGGCGCGAACGACGTGGCGATCGACGCGCGCGGCGTGCCGCTTCCCGGCAAGCAGCTCGGCGAGCTCGGCCTGGGGAAGAACTCGCTCGAGCTCGGCGAGGGCGCCCTGCTCGGCGGGGAAGGGGACGGCGACCCGATCCCCTTCTGGCTCGAGGGCGGCAAGCGCCTCATCCGCAACATCAGCGACTTCAAGGTCCCGGACTACGCGGTCTTCGCCGATCGCGCGCGGCGCTTCACCGGGCTGTCGCTGATCGGATCGTTCGCGACGGGACCGGAGTCGCTGAGCCGGCGGTTCGCGATCACGACCGATCTGCGGCTCGCGCCTGCCACGAAGATCAAGCCCGACACCGGCTCTCCCTGGCACGGGGTCGAGCTGACCGATGCGCTCACGCTGCCGCTCGCCTTCGTCCGCGCGCGCGGCGCTCGCGACGTCCAGATCCAGGGCGACAAGGCGACGCCGGGCAAGGAGCTGCCGTTCCGGGACATCGTCCCGCTGACCGGCAGGATGCGCCGGATCGAGGGCGTGAAGTACTACCGCACCCGGGATCAGCGGTACGTGAGCCAGCTGGACGTCGGGCTCGCGGTCGCCCCGTCCGCGTGGCCGGAGGTCGCCGAGAAGGGCGAGAAGTGGATCGAGGTGTCGATCACGCACCAGACGCTGGTCCTCTGGGAGGGCAAGCGCCCGGTCTACGCCACGCTGGTCTCCACCGGCCAGGCCGGGGTGGCCGATCCCAAGACCACGACCGCGACGGTGCGCGGCGTCTTCCGCATCCGCAACAAGCACATCACGGCGACGATGGACTCGAACGAGTCGTCGAGCGTCGGCGGCCGCGCGGAGACGACCGCCGACGCGCCGTCGGCCTCGCGCGGCGCGAAGCCGGACAAGGGCGGCTCGTCGAAGGAGCGCGCCTCGAAGAAGCCTGGCGCGAGCGCGGCGGCGAAGCCCGCGGCGGGCGAGAAGGTGGTCCCCCGGAAGGGCGACGGGGAGTACGGCGTGACGCGGCGCCGCGGCGAGGGGACCTACGCCCTCAAGGACGTGCCGTACATCCAGTACTTCGCGAGCGGCTACGCGCTCCACGCAGCGTACTGGCACGACGTCTTCGGCACGCCGCGCAGCCACGGCTGCATCAACCTGTCGCCCATCGACGCCCACCGGCTGTTCCTGTGGACCGATCCCCCGGTGCCGCCCGGATGGCACGCGATCAACACAGGCGAAGAGCTGGGTGAGGGCACGACGATCATCGTCCACGAGTAGGTGAGGCGGTCGCTGTTATCGATGAGGGAGAAGAGGGGGCGCTTCAGTGCTTCGGCGCGGTGTGGAGGAGGTCGGTCAGCGCGTCGTCTGCGGAGGCGGCGAGGGCGTCGAGGAGCGCGGCCAGGCGGGCTTGCTGGTCCGGGGTGAACGGGGGCATGCCGAAGCGCGCGCGCACGCCTGAGAGGCGGAGGACGAGGCCGGCGCCGTCCTGGTAGCCGGCGATCCAGGGGCCGCGGGTGAGCTCGTCGCAGATGCGACGGAGCCGCGACTCGAAGGCGGCGCGATCGGCGAGGGCGCCGGCGGGGGAGGGGGCGCGCTGCTGGAAGTGGTGGATCGAGGCGGCGGCCTCGGTCGGGGCGCCGTCGATGGCCTCGAGGCCGGCGCGGAGGTCGTCGAGGAGGGGCGCGAGGCCGGTCCTGCGGACGAGCGCGCCGTCGAGGCACATCTCCCAGAGCACGTGGGCGAAGAGCGCGAGCCGGGGCGCGCCGAGCGCGGCGGCGCGCAACGCGGCGGCGAGGCGGCGCTCGCCCTCCACGAAGACAGGGGCGGCGTGGAACCAGCGGTCGGCGGCGACGTGGTGGTCGATGCCGGCCAGCACCTCGGCGAGGCGGGGCGGCGGGGCGGCGGGACGATCGGGCGCGCGCGAGGGCCTGACGCGCCGGTCGGCCATGCGCCAGAGGTCCGGGAGCATCGCCGCCGCACCCGCGGCGGCCGAGCCGAGGTCGCGCGCGGCGAGGTGGCGATGAAGCAGGAAGTTCATGCGTTCAGGATGGCGCCGCCGTCCGCGGCGGTCGACGGCGAAGCGATGCGGCGCGCTCTCCCTCGCCCTTCTGAATTCCCGCTGTGGGGCAAGGGATACGGCTGCTTCGGCGACGCCGCGGGCCCGTGAGGGCCTGCAGCGCAGGCCGGCCGTGGCAGGCAGGAGCGCCCATGAGCTGCCTGTCCCCGATCCAGGGGACTCGTCTTCGTGCTCGATCCACCGGTACGCGCCGCGTGGTGCGCGTGGCGATGAGAGAAGCGCGAGGACGGCAGTGCGCCTCGATGAACCGGATCTGCGGTGGTCCGGCGGTCCGAGTTCTGCCGCGGCGCCGCAGCGCTCATGTAGGCAGATCGGCGCCGTCGAGCTCGCATCTCCTGCCTCCGTTAGCCGGCCAGCGGAGATGGATCCATGCCAGTCGCCCGCTGCGGCCGTCATGGCCCCTTTTCCTCCTTGGAGCCGCGAGTTCGGCGGGGCCTCACGCGCGCCCCGCCTCGCACATCCCCTCGCCCGCGGCCGTTGCTTCTCTTGCTCGGGGTTCGGCGCAACAGGTAGCCTAGGCAACGATGCAGGCCAGCGACCCGTTCGGCTGGGTGGGGTCGATCATCGACGGCCAGTTCGCCGTCGAGGCGCTGGCGGGCGAGGGAGCGTTCGGCGTCGTCTACAGGGCCCGGCACCTCGGCTTCGATTCGCCGGTCGCCGTCAAATGTCTCAAGATCCCCGCGGGTCTAAGCCCTGACCAGCAGGACGGTTTCCTCGCCAAGTTCCGCGAGGAGGCGCGCCTGCTCCACCAGCTCTCACGCCGGACGATGGGCATCGTCCAGGCGCTCGACATCGGCGCCGCCGCCGCTCCGAAGGGGCCATGGACGCCGTACATCGTCATGGAGTGGCTGGAGGGCGAGACGCTCGAGCAGGATCTCAAGCGCCGCAGCGCCGAGAAGCTCCCGCCGAGGAGCCTCGGCGAGGCGATCCGGCTCCTCGCGCCGGTCGCCTCCGCGCTCGCCGTCGCCCACGACGAGAACGTGTCTCACCGCGACGTCAAGCCGGCCAACCTGTTCCTGCTCGGCGACCGCATGAAGGTGCTCGACTTCGGCCTCGCCAAGGTCTTCTCCGAGACGCCGACGTTCGCAGAGGCGCTCGTCCAGACGGGACGAACGTTCCGCGCCTTCACGCCGCAGTACGGCGCGCCCGAGCAGTTCAGCCCGCGGTTCGGCGCGACGGGGCCCTGGACCGACGTCTACGCGATGGCCCTCATCCTCGTCGAGGTCGCGAGCGGTCAGCCCGCCCTCTCGGGCGGCGACGTCATCCAGCTCTTCGTCGCCTCGAGCGACGAGGCGATCCGGCCGAGCTTCCGCGCCCGCGGGGTGAACGCGAACGCTGACGTCGAGGCGGTCCTCGGCCGAGCGCTCGCGATCAACCCCTCGCAGCGGTTCCACAACCTCGGCGAGATGTGGGCCGCCCTGGAGGCCGCCCACCGCTCCAGCGTCGTCGTCGTGGCGCGCGACACCCTGCGCGCGCCCGCATTCGGCCAAGGCGACGCGAACGACGACGCGGATGACGGGCTGCTCGATCTCGCCGCCGTCCACCTGCCGCCGCTGCCGCCGCCGCCGGCGCTGTCCGTCCCTCCGCCGTCGCTGCCGCCGTCGTCGACGCCGTGGCGGGCGCCGGACAGCAGCGGGATGAGGGGGAGCGTGAGCTCCGATCGCGGCTCGCCTCGGACCCGGGCCGCGCTGCCGTTCGAGGGCGGTGAGCACCGGGTCTGCACCGTCCTTTTCGCGGATCTGTCCGAGGCGACCGCGCTCTCGTCGCGGCTCGATCCCGAGGACGTCAAGGACGTCGTCGACCGCTGCTATCAGGTGCTCGCGGAGCACGTCGAGCAGATGCACGGGATCGTGGAGCGACCGATCGGCGGGCGCGTCATGGCGGTCTTCGGCGTCCCTCGCTCGACCGACAGCGACGCCGAGCGAGCGATCGTCGCGGCGCTCGGCGCGCAGGCCGCGATCCCGCGCCTCACGCTGCCGCGCGCCGCGCGCTCGGTCCGCCTCTCGGTGCGGTTCGGGATCGCGACGGGGCGGGCCTTCGTCGGCGTCGGGGGCTCGGCGCGGCAAGATCTCGCCGTCATCGGCGACGCGGTCGACGGCGCGGGGCACCTGCAGCAGCTCGCGCCGCGCGGCGCGATCGTGATCGGCCGCGACACCCGGCGCCTCGTCCTCGGGCGCTTCCTCGTCGAGGCGCTCGACGCGGGCGCGAGCGCCGGCGCGGTCCGGGCGCCGGCGGCGCCGCCGGCGTCCACCGCGCACGGCGCGGCGCCGCCGATCTACCGCGTGCTCGGCGAGGCGCCGCTCCACCACGCGCTCGTACCGCCCGATTTCCATGGGCTCTCGACGCGCCTCGTCGGGCGCGGCGCGGAGATGCAGCGCCTGTGTGATCTCGTCGAGACCGCCTTCCACGAGCGGCGGCCGCGCCTCATCACGCTGGTCGGCGCGCCCGGCGTGGGACGGACGCGGATGCTCGCAGAGCTCTTCGCGGGCCTCCGCGACGGCGGCGCCGGGGGCGGCGCGCCCTCCTCGGAGCGCGGGTACGCGCTGGCGCCGCCCGGGGGGCTGCTCGTCCTGTCGGCGCAGTGCTCGGCGCTCGCGCAGGATTCGAGCTATGGCCTGGCCGGCGCGCTGCTCCGCCGCTGGTTCGGGATCCACGAGGCCGATCCGGCCCAGGTCATCCTGCGCAAGCTGCGCCGCGGCCTGCGCTGGATCCGGCTGCGCGCCGCGCGCGCCCGCGTCCGCGCCGAGCGGGAGGCCGCCGGCGCGGGGGCCAGGGCCGCCGCGCTCGGGGGCGCGTCGCCCATCGTGACCCGCACCTCGTCCGTCCCGCTCCGAGGGCCGATCAGCTCGACCGTCAGCGGGCGCAGGGGAGCCGGGGCGGCGCGGTACGAGGACGACGACGAGCTCGATCCGTCCCCCTCGCTGTCGAGGCCGACCGGGGGGAGCGACCTCGAGGAGATCCTCGCCCGGCTGGCGGCCATCCTGGGCGCGCGGCCCGCGCCCGCCGGGCTCCTCGAGGCCGCGGCGCGCGGCAGCGTGCTGGCGAGGCGCCGGATCGCCTCCGCGCTGGCGCTGCTCGTCACCTTCGCGCTCGAGCGGACGCCGATGGTGATCGTGTGCGACGACCTGCAGTGGGCCGACGACGCGACGCTCGACCTCGTCGAGGAGCTCGTGGCGAACGCCGAGGGGCTGCCGCTCTGCATGGTGTGCACCGCGCGCCCCGAGCTCTACGAGCGCCGCCCGGACTGGGGCGTCGGGAAGGAAGCGTACGTCCGCGTCGACGCGTCGCCGCTCGCGCGGCGGCACGCGGAGGAGATGATCCGGGATCGGCTCCGCGGCGCCTCCGCGCTCGACCACGAGCTCGTGCGCGCGATCGCCGAGCGCTCCGAAGGCAACCCGCGAACCGTGGAGGAGACGCTCCACCTCCTCGTGGACGCCGGCGCCATCGAGGCCCAGGACGGCGCGTGGCACGTCCGTGACGACGCGATCGGCGCGCTGAGCCTGCCGCCGGCCGTGCACGGCGTGGTCCAGGCGCGCCTCGACCGCCTGGACGAAGGCGCGCGCGGCCTCCTCGCGCAGGCCGCGGTCGTCGGCCGGACCTTCTGGGAGGGCGCGGTCGAGCGGCTCCGGAACGACGCCCCGCAGGCGCGCTCGCCGATGTCGAGCGAGCGCATCCTCGCGGAGCTCCAGGATCTCGATCCGCCGTTCTCGGTGCGCCACGGGGGCAGCGCGTCCACCGCCGAGCTGCTCGCGCGCCTCTGCGAGCGCCAGCTGATCCGGCTCCGCTCCCCCGCGTCGTTCCCCGGCGAGCGCGAGTACGTGTTCGTGGAGCAGGCGACGTGCGAGGTCGCCTACGAGATGCTGAGCCTCAAGATCCGCCGGCGGATCCACCTGCTCGTCGCCGACTGGATAGAGCACCGCGCGTCGAACGTGGAGGCGCGCGACGAGGGGGCCGCCCTCCTCGCCCACCACTACGAGCGGGGCGGCGATCTGCGGGCGGCCGCGGCGGCGTACGACCGCGCCGCGGCGCACGCCGCCGCGATCGGTGAGGGCGCCGCGGCGCTGCGCCACGCGGCGCGCGCCCGGGAGCTCCACGACGAGCTCGCGGCCGACGACGCGTAGGGAGGCCGCCGCTACAGCGCCTTGCCGCGCGCGCTGGGCAGCCGGGCGCCGGACACGACAAGCGCGTGGCGCAGGGCGTCCTCCAGCGCGCCGAAGGTCTCGAGCGTCCGCGCGTCGCTGCCGAGCGTCACGATGGCCTGCGCGACCCCGGGGGAGATCCCGGAGACGAGGCAGCGGCTGCCGAGCAGGCTCGCGGCCCGGGCCACCTGGAACAGGTGGTCGACCGTCGGCGTGTCCACGTCCTCCACGCCGGTCAGATCGAGCACGGCGAAGTGGGCCTGCGTGCGGACGATCTCCCCGAGCAGCTTCTCCATGACGTCCGTGGCCCGGGCGCGGTCGAGCGCGCCGATGATCGGCAGCACGAGGACGCCCTCCCACGCCTGGATGATCGGCGTCGACAGCGCGCGGATCGCCTCCTGCTGCTGGCGCAGGACGCTCGCCGTCCGCTCGCGTTCGGCGTTCTCCGCGGCGAGCATCCGGTTCTTGCCTTCCAGCTCCTCGGCGTACACCTCGAGGCGCTCGATCGACTGGCGCAGCTGATCTTCGAGCCGCTTGCGCTCGGTGGTGTCCCGCATCGTCACGGCGACGCCGCTCTGGATCGGCACGATCTGGTGGTGCACCCAGACGCTCGGGCGCGACGCCTGGGCGTTCGGCGCGGGCAGGAGGATCTCCTCCTCGATCGGCGCCCCCTTCCGGAGGCCGCGCAGGCACCTCTCCAGGAGGACGCCGGCCTCGACCGAGTGGACGAGCTCCGAGAGGCGCCGACCGAGGAGCTGCTCGCGCGGCATCGACGACAGCATCGTCGCGGCGCGCGCGTTGAGCCCCGTGATCACGAAGTCGGCGATCTCCTCGCTGTCGTCGCGGCGGGAGGCCAGCGTGAGGAACGCGTCCATGCTGGCCTCGACGGCCGCGTGGAAGCGCGCCTCGCTCTCCCGGCGCTCCTCCTCGGCGCGCCGGCGCTCGGTGATGTTCTCCCCCACGATCAGCGCGTTCGTGACCTCGTCCGCCCCACGGATCGCGCTGACGTGGTTCGCGTACCATGCCCGCCCGCCGTTCGCCCCGAGGCCGACCACCTCGTAGCTCGCGCGGCCTCCCTCCCGGATCACCGTCTGGAGCGCCTCCCTCACCGTGGCGTGGTACTCCGGCGACGTGAAATCGTAGAGGCTCCGGCCGACGACGCTCTCCTCCCGGACCCCGGGATACGGCCGGTTCACCGAGACGATGCGCGCGTCTTTGTCGACGACGACCAGGTAATACGGGATGCCGTCGTACAGCGCCCGCAGCTTCTCCTCGGACTCACGGAGCGAGAGCTCGGCGGTCTTGCGCCGCGTGACGTCGCGGGCGACGAAGTAGACGAGCCCCTCGTCGAGCGCGAGCATCGCGTTCCACTCGAGCCACCGGTACGAGCCGTCCTTGCAGAGGAAGCGGTTCTCGTAGGTGATCGTCTGCGCGCCGGTCGAGAACGTGTCTGTCTCCGAGAGGGTGCGCGCCTTGTCCTCGGGGTGGATGAACTCGAGGTAGGGCCGCGCCATCAGCTCCTGACGGCTGAACCCGAGCGTGCGCTCCCACGAGGGGCTGAGCTCCTTGAACCGCCCGTCGAGCGTCGCGGCGCCGAGCATGTCGACGGCGAGCGCGTAGAGCCGCCGCTGCTCCTTGTCCTCCTCGCGCACGACCGCGCGCAGGATCGGCCCTGCGCGGTCAGCGAGGGCGAGCCGCGCGATCTGCGTGTCGGCCTGGACGAAGTCCCCGCCCGGGCGCCGGTAGAGCCACCGAAATCGCTGCGGCTCGCCCCGGCCCGCCGCGTCGAGCCGCTGCGCGAGGCGTTCGGCGGAGGCCTGTCCGTCGGGCTGCAGGAGCGGCGCGAGGTCCGCGAGCTCCCGTCCGACGAGGCCGTCCGCGGATCCGGCGAGCAGCTGGATCGCCCTCGGGTTGGCGTCGATCACGCGGCCGTTCTCCAGGAGGAGGATCGCGTCTTCGGCCGCATCGAATGCGGCCCGGTGGAGATCAGGCTGGCTCATCGTGGGCGCCGCAGGGGGTCAGGAGCGCCGTGCCGCCGCGTTGTCCTCTCGATCTCGATCGCCAATCAGCACCTCGAGCGGCCGCCGACACCCCTCTCTGCCGCTGCCGCCAGCGGCGCATTGTGCAGGAAGCCTCGGTGGAGATCGAGGTCCATGAGCCCGCGCGCGGCTCGGCGCGGGTGGTTGTCGTCGTCGTCCTCGCCGTCCTCGTCGTCCCGCTCGCTTTCGTCGGTTTCGTCGCTTTCGTCGGTTTCGCCCTTCGTCCGCTCCCTGGTCCGGGATCCGTCCCGGTGCAGGCCGCTCGCGCGGCGGCATTCGAGCGCTGTCGCCTTCGTCGATGTTGTCTGCCTGCCACCCGCTGACGACGACCTCTCGCCTGCTGCGGGCGCCGTGGTAGCGTTGGCCTGTATCGCGGGGGGGTTCTTCTGCGCTGCCTTTCGGCAGGCAGCTCTCGCGCGGTGCGAGGGGGGTGCGATGATCTCGGAGGCGTGCGGGCTCTGCGCTTGGCCAGCGAGCCTCGTTGTCGACGACGTGCAGCGGCACAAGGGGGCGCTCCTGGACATGGCGCTGCAGATGCGTGCGGACGACAAAGAGCCGCTCGCGCGCGTGGCCTTCCGGGGCGCGCTCTACTGGCAGCGCTGGCTCCTGACGAAGGAGCCTGGGCTCCACGAGGAGGCTCGGGTCGTCTCGGGGCTCGAGTTCGCCCGAGAGGCTGGCGACTGGAAGGAGGCCGATATGCTCCTTGCCCACGCCGACAGCTCGAGCGCCCTCGCCGGTTTGCCGTTCGTCGATCACTGGAAGGCGCTCGTCGCGCAGCACTTGCCGGAGCAGGTGAGCGACGAGCACGAGCTCGAGGAGACGTTCCAGGAGTTCCGGCGGCACCCCAGCGAGGAGGCCGCGGAGAGCGTGCGGCGCTGCGCCACGGCCATCGCGCCGCTCGGGTCGCCCGTCCCGGTGCACAGCCTCCTTGCGCGTGTCGCGATGGATCTCGGCCAGACCGAGGAGGCGGAGTTCCACCTCGCCGCGCTCGTCGTCTGCAGGCCGCTCTGGATCCCCTACGTCGTGCAGCTGGCCGAGCACCAGGCGAGGCTCGATCTGCCGCGTGCCCTCCGCACCATCGAGGACGCGCGCCGGCTCTTTGGCCCCGACTTCTGGCTCCCTCTTTGAGCGGGGCTCACCCGCTTCGGATACGGGCCCATCTCGGCGTTTTCGGTGCTCAGCGCACGGGAGTGCGCTTGCGCGCCGAAGACGCCGATCTGGACCCGTCTCCTGTGCGGGTGAGACCCGCTCGGCGACGCAGCTCGTGAGAACGTCAGCTATCGACGGCCTCTGATCCCCTTGGAGAGCTCTCGTGGAGGGGAGTTGCCGTGCGCGGGCGCCCCGCGTGCTCGGCCTCCGGCTCAGGTGTTCTCGAGGGTGCGCATCCAGCCGCTGATCCGCGCGCCCGCCGGCTTGGGCCAGCCCATCCGCGCGAAGCGCTCGAGGAGCTGCGGCGTGTGGTCCCCGGTGCGGCTGTCCTTGAAGGCCGCGCGCGCCGCGTCGAGCTCGCGCGCCGCCTCGTGGAAGCGCCCCTCGTGGTACGCGAGCCAGGCGAGCGTCAGGTGCCGGTGCTGCCGGGGCTCCGCCTCCGCGAGCGCCACCGCCTCGCACGCCATCAGGTGCTCGCGCGCGAGCTCCGCCTCCCCGCGGTGGAGCGCGATCTGCGCGAAGAGCAGCCGCGCCTCCACAAGGCCCCACGGATCCCCGAGCCGCTCGAAGAGCCTGCCGGCGGCGAGCGCGTGCTCCTCGGCGAGCTCCGGCGCGCCCGCGTCGAGCGCCACCATCGAGAGCAGGCGCTCGCACCCGGCCTCGCCGCGCGGGTTCGCGACGTCGCGGAAGCTCTGCCGCGCCGCGAGCGCGCCCGAGCGCGCCGCCTCGAAGTTGCCGACGCGGTGGTCCGAGTGCGACAGCGCGAGGTCGCACTGCGCCAGCCCGAGCCGGTAGCCGATGGCGTCGAAGTCGGCGTGCGCGGTCGTGAGCAGCGCGCGCGCCGCGTCCGAGGTCGCCCCGGCCTGCTCGACCATGCTCTGCAGCAGCAGGCACTGCGCCCGGCCGAGCCGATCGCCGACCTCCATGAACCGCGACGCCCCGGACGCGAGCACCGCCCGCGCCCGCGCGTGCTCGCCGAGCAGGTAGTCGATCTCGCCGAGCAGCACCTCGCACTGCGCCTGCCCGTGGCCGTGGCCGATCTCGTCGAAGATCGCGTGCGCCCGCGCCACGAGCCGCCGGCCCTGCGCCTCCGCGCCGAGGTCCGACGCGATGTGCCCGAGCAGGCGCAGGCAGTGCGCCTGGTTCTCGCGGTCGCCGGCTTGCTCGAAGATGCGCCGCGCGTCCTCCGCGTCGCGCCGCGCCTCGTCGAGCCTCCCCGCCAGCCGCAGCGCCTCGGCGCGGAAGCGCAGCTGCGTCCCGAGGCGCGTCCCCGTCAGCACGGGCCGCGCGTCCACGCCGCCCCGGAGGCCCGGGCGCGAGTCGCTCCCCCCGGGCAGCTTGCCGTCGAGCACGGCGAGATCGCGGAGCGTCGCCGCGATGTCACGCGAGCTCTGCCAGTGCGCCGCCACGTGCGCGTGCATGAGCGCCGCGGCCTCGTCGGTGTCGCCGGCGCGCAGGAGGCTGACGACCCGGTGCCGGAGGATGCGGCGGCTCGACGCGGCCGGGTGCGCCCCGAGCGCGTCGGCGGCGGCGCGGAACACGCGTGCCGCGTCCGGCTCGAGGAAGAGCTGCGAGAGGAGGTGCTCCTGGAGCAGCGCGTGCGGCCAGCGCAGGCGATCGCCCACGGCGAGGAGGATCTGGGCACGCTGCATGGACGCGATCGCCCTGTCCGCCGAGATGTCGAGCGAGGTGAGCAGCGCGCGCAGGATCTCGCGCCGGATGTCGCCGCCGAGCGCGGCGGCGGCGCGCGCGCCGGTGCGGAGCTCCTCGGGCAGCGCCGCGAGGCGCTCTTCCCAGAGGTCGGCGGTCGTGGCCGCCTGCACGGCCATCGACGCCCTCGGCACGAAGTACTTGCCCGCGCGGAGCTGGAGGTGCCCGCCGCCCGCCCACGCGTGCAGCAGCTGCAGCGCGAAGAGCGGGTTCCCCTTGCTGCGGGCCGTCGCCGCCTCGGCCGCCGCGTCGTCGAGCGGCAGCGTCTCCCGGAGCAGCGCGTGCGTCTGCGTGGGGTTCAGCGGGGCGACGTCGAGCCGCTCCCCGACGTAGGCCGCGAGCGCCCCCTCGATGCGCCTCGCCGCCACTGGATCGCACTCGACCGCCTCGCTCCTGACGGTCGCCACGACGAGCAGGCCCAGGTTCGGCGCGTCGCGGTGGAGCGTGAGGAGCCCCTCGAACGTCGTCGACGAGGCGTAGTGCAGGTCGTCGAGCCAGAGCAGCACCGGCCTGTCCCGGCCGATCCTCTCCAGCGTCTTGCGGATGATCAGCCAGCGGAGCTCGGGGCGATCCAGGCGGAAGCGCTTCCCCGTCGGGCCGACCGCCTCGCTCCCCGGGGGCGACGGCTTGATCCACTCGGCGGTCGCCGCGACCCACGTCTTGCCGACCTCGTCCTCCGGCGGGACCTCCCACAGGTTCATCAGCACCTTCTCGACGATCTCGCGCTCGGCCCGCTCCAGCCGGTAGTGCTGGGTCACCGCGCCGAGCACGCCGTCGAGCGGCGCCGCGATGCGCCGGTAGCGCGCGCGGAGCGGCACCATGAGCGCCCGCTCGTGGACCTCCTCGCAGAGCCACTCGGCCAGCCGGCTCTTGCCGACGCCGGCCTCGCCCGCGAGCAGGACGAACCGGTGCATCGCCTTCGGCGCGTCGACCATCTCGGCCACGACCTCCATGAGCCGCGCCCGCTCCCCGGTCCGCGCGACGAACGGGCTCGGCCGGAGCGCGAGCAGCCCGGTGGTCGTCACGGACGGCGGCGGGTCGTCGTCTGGGGGCTCGATGAGCTCGGGCGTGAGCAGCTCCTTGCGGCTCGGGGGCAGGCGGCCGCTCGTCAAGAGGGCGATCGGCAGCGGCGTCGCGGTCACGTTCGCGTTGTTGCGCGGCTCGAACCGCTTCCACACCCGCCGCGCGTCGCCCGCGAAGTCGAAGCGGTGCCAGGGCCGCTTCGCGAGCAGCCGCTTCGCGAACTTCGCGACGTCGCCCGGCACCACCGGGGGGAGCGGCAGGTCCGGGATCGACGCGCTCCGGTGCTGCTGGAGGAGCTCGTCGTTGTTGCCGTCGTAGACCTCGCCGCCGGCGAGCAGGGCGTAGAGGATGCAGCCGAGCGCGTAGAGGTCCGTCGGCGGTCCGACGTGGGGCGCCGCGAAGCGGATCTGCTCGGGCGCCATCCAGCCCGGGGTGCCCGCGCCCCAGCGCACCGTGGGTTCGCTCTCCCTGGAGCCGTCGAGCCGGTGATCGACCCGGTCCTGGATGAGCCAGGCCAGCCCGAGGTCGAGCACGTGCACGAGCGGCGGCTCGCCCCCGTGCTGCAGATCGACGAGGACGTTGGAGGGCTTGAGATCCCCGTGGATCACGCCGCGCGCGTGCGCGTGCGCCAGCGCGCCGAGCACCTGGTCGATGACGCTCCAGATGATCGGCCAGGGCAGCGGGTCCTCGAGCCGCGCGAGGTAGAGCCACTCGTGGAGCGATCGACCCGGGACGGCGTCCATCACGAGGTACGGCGTCCCGTTGCTGAGCGCCCCGAAGTCGCGGGCCTTGACGAGCGCCGGATGGGAGAGCCCGGCGAGCGCCCGGGCTTCCTCCTGGAACCACCAGGCGTCCTCGGGGCGGGCTGCCGCGCCTGGCCGGTCGAGCAGCTTCACGGCCACGCGCTCGTCGAGCACGAGATCGCGGCAGAGATAGACGACCCCCATGCCGCCGCGGCCCAGCTCTCGGCGGACCTGATAGCGACCGGCCAGGATCGTGCCCGGTAAAAAGCCTTCTTCCGACATGACGGTGAGCCGCCCGATGATAGCCGTGCCGGCCGGGCCCGGTAGACTCGAATCTCGCGAGGCGCGCGGCGCCAGGCGCCTGGCGCCAGGGCGGCCCGAGGTCGCCTGGCGGCAGTTCGTCGTGTCGGGTCCGCGGAGCGATGCTAGGTTGCGGTGATGGATGCAGCGGTACGCGTGCTCGCATTCGCTGGCGCGAGGGATGTGCTGGGTACCGGAGAAGTGGCGCTGCCGCTGGCTGGCCCCTGCACCGCAGCGGAGCTCCTGGAGCACGTCTGTGCTCGTTATCCCGGGCTCGGCCCCTACAAGGGATCCATCCGGGTGGCGGTGAACGGCGTCTATGCGACGCCGAGCGATCCTGTAGGTTTCGGTGACGAGGTCGCGCTGATCCCGCCGGTGGCGGGCGGCTAGCGAGAGGACCCGAGAGGGACGCGCCATGCCTTCTTCTATCGGCGGCCTCGATCCTGCGCGCAGTGCGGGCGACGCATCGGCTCCGCGGCGGCGATCGCTGCCGCTCGTCGGCGGCGGAGACGCTGGCCGGCGCGTCGCCGTGATCCCGTACCGCGACGGCGCCGGCGAGGCAGCTGGCGAGCACGCGGGGCCCGCGCCGCGGAGCGTGCGCATCTCGGTCACGGATCGGTGCGACTTCGCGTGTACCTACTGCCGCCCGTCGCGGCATGACGGCTATGCCGACGGCAAGCTCATGACGGCCGCCTGGCGCACCATGTTCGAGGCGCTGCGCGACGCCGGCGTCCGGCGGGTGCGCCTGACCGGCGGCGAGCCGCTGCTCCACCCCGAGATCGTGTCGATCATCGAGTGCCTCGCCGCGCTCGGCTTCGAGGATCTGGCCCTCACGACGAACGCGTCGCAGCTCGCGCGGCTCGCCGGGGCGCTTCGCTCCGCCGGGCTGCACCGGCTGAACGTCTCGATCGACACCCTCGATCCCGGGCGCTTCGGCGAGATGACCCGGGGCGGCGAGCTCGCCCGGGTGCTCGACGGCATCGACGCCGCGATCGCGGCGGGCTTCTCGCCGATCAAGCTGAACACGGTGGTCCTCCGCGGCGTGAACGACGACGAGATCGAGCGGCTCGCGCTGTGGGCCTGGGAGCGCCGGATGGTGCCGCGCTTCCTCGAGGTGATGCCGATCGCCGAGGGCGCTCGGCTCGTCGGCAAGCACCTCGTCACCGCGGCCGAGATGAGGGCGCGCCTTGCCGAGCACCTCCTGCCGGAAGAGGCGGCCGGCGAGCCCGGCCTCGGCCCGGCCAGGTACGTCCGCGCTCGCCGCGACCCGTCGCTCCGCGTCGGCTTCATCACGGGCACGAGCGACACGTTCTGCGAGAGCTGTGATCGCCTGCGCGTCTCCTCGACGGGCGTGCTCCGGCCGTGCCTCGCCACCGACGATGGCGTCGACGCCTCGCGCGAGGCGAAGAGCGGCGATCGGGCGGCGATCCGCCTGCGCCTGGACGAGGCGTGGCGCCTCAAGCCGGACGGCAAGGTCTGGAAGGGCTGCACCGAAGAGACGGCCTCCACGGTGTCGATCCGCGCGATCGGCGGCTGACGGAGCGGGCGGATCCGAGCGGGGCCGGATCACGTTCGGCTTCCGGTCCTCACGGCTGCCGTGTCAGATTCCGGGCGATGCCGCGAACCCCTGATCGACCCGGCGAGGGCGAAGCGCTCTCGACTCACCTCTCTCCGAGCGGCGAGGCCCGCATGGTGCCTGTCGAAGGCAAGCCCGTCACGCACCGCCGCGCTGTCGCGTCCGGCGCCGTCATGATGCGCCCCGAGACCATCGCCCGGGTCGCGCGCGACGACGCCCCGAAGGGCGACGTGCTGGCCGCCGCGCGGATCGCCGGGATCATGGCGGCGAAGCGCACGCCGGAGCTCATCCCGCTCTGCCACGGCATCGCGCTCACCCACGTCTCGGTCTCGCTCGACGTGGACGAGCCCTCCGCGACGATCCGTGTGACCGCCGCCGCGGAGGCGGTGGATCGCACAGGGGTCGAGATGGAAGCCATGGTCGCGGTGAGCGCCGCGTGCTTGACCATCTACGACATGCTCAAGGGAATCGATCGCGAGATGGTCATCTCGGACATCAAGCTCCTCGAGAAGAGCGGGGGCCGCTCCGGCCATTTCCAGCGGAGCGCGCCGTGAGCCGGATCCGCGCCGAGCCGCTC
This sequence comes from Sorangium sp. So ce295, assembly GCF_051527405.1. Taxonomy (NCBI): domain Bacteria; kingdom Pseudomonadati; phylum Myxococcota; order Polyangiales; family Polyangiaceae; genus Sorangium; species Sorangium sp. So ce295. The sequence continues at coordinate 4,325,908 of NZ_CP150324.1, forward strand.
GGTCTCGACGAGCTCATCGCCGCCGTGTCTCACCCTGGCGCGGGCGGCATCGCCACGTTCCTGGGCGTGGTGCGCGACGTCAACGAGGGCCGTTCGGTCACGCTGCTGGAGTACGAGGCCTACGGGACGATGGCCGAGGCCGAGCTCGAGCGGATCCTGTCGGAGCTCGCCGCAGAGATCCCTGGCGTGCGCGTCGCCGCGACGCACCGGGTGGGCGCGCTCCACGTCGGCGATGTCGCCGTCGCCTGCGCCGCGAGCGCGCCGCACCGGGGAGAGGCGTTCCGCGGGTGCCGCTTGCTCATCGACCGCATCAAGGAGCGCCTGCCGATCTGGAAGCGTGAGCACGGGCCGGACGGCCCCTACTGGGTCGGATGGGAGGACGCCCGCTGCGTCGGCGAGCACGGGCACGAGGCGCATCACGGGCACGCGCACGGCGACGAGGGGCCCCACGGCCACGGTGGGACGGCGCCTCCGGCCAGCGCTGGCGCCTAGCGCAGGCGCCGGCCGTGCGCGCCTCCGGCCAGCGCTGGCGCCTAGCGCAGGCGAAGCCCGGCCGGCGGAGGCGAGGAGAGCGGGTCGTTCTCCTTCAGGCGGTTGTGGTGCCGGATGTCCGTCCCCTTGACGAGGAAGACGACCGACTCGGCGATGTTCATCGCGTGATCGGCGATGCGCTCCAGGTACTTGGCGATCGACTGGATGCGTGTGGCCCTGTACACCGTGCTCGGGTCGCGGCTCATGACGAGGAGCACCTCCTGGAAGATGCGGGCGTAGTGCTCGTCGATCACGTCATCGCGCGTGAGCAGCTGGTTCGCTCGCTCGCAGTCGCGGGCGACCAGCGCGTCCAGCGCCTCGTGCACCACCTCGATCGCCTCGTCCGCGAGGCCTTGCAGATCCGCCACCGGCGCGAGCGGCGGCTCCTCGTTGAGCTCCTGCACGCGCTCGCAGACGTTCACCACGAGGTCGCCGACCCGCTCCAGATCGGTGACGATCTTGAGCGCCGTGGTGACGAAGCGCAGGTCGGACGCGACGGGCTGGCGCGTCGCGAGGATCCTCATACAGAGCTCGTCGACCTCGCACTCGAGGCGGTTGATCCGGCGATCGAGCCGGATCGTCGCCTTGGCGAGGCCCGTGTCGCGCGTCGCGAGCGCGGTCGAGCCTTTCTGGATCATCTCCTCGACGAGGCTGCCCATGAGCAGCAGCTTCTCGCGAAGCGTGCGTAGCTCGTGCTCGTAGACCTTGCTCGTGTGCGACGTCGGCATGACTCTATCCCCCGCTTCCATCAGCCGAACTTCCCGGTGACGTAGTCTTCCGTCTTGCTCTCCTTGGGGTTGGTGAAGATCGTCTGGGTCCTGTCGAACTCCACCAAGTCCCCCATGTAGAAGAAGGCGGTATAGTCAGAGCACCGCGCGGCCTGCTGCATGTTGTGTGTTACGAGCACGCAAGTATATCGCTCTTTCAGCTCGTCGATGAGCTCCTCGACGCGCGCTGTCGCGATGGGATCGAGCGCGGAGCACGGCTCGTCGAGCAGGATCACCTCCGGCTCCACCGCGAGGACGCGGGCGATGCAGAGCCGCTGCTGCTGGCCGCCCGAGAGGGATAGCCCGGACTGATCGAGCTTGTCCTTCACCTCGTCCCAGAGCGCCACCTGGCGCAGGCACTTCTCGACGAGGCCTGTGGGATCCTTGACGGAGATGCCGTTCAGCTTGTGTCCGGCGAGGACGTTCTCGCGGATGGACATCGTTGGAAACGGGTTGGGTTTCTGGAACACCATGCCGACGCGGCGCCGCAGACGCACCGGGTCAACGGCTTTGTCATAGATGTTCACGCCGTCGATCATGACGGAGCCCTTCGCCGAGGCCCCGGGCACCTGCTCGTGCATCCGGTTGAGACAGCGCAGGAACGTCGACTTCCCGCACCCGGACGGGCCGATCACCGCTGTGACCTGGCCGTCGGGGATGTTCAGCGTGATGTCGTGGATGGCGTGGAACTTGTGAAAATAGGCGTTGAGCCGGGTGACGCTGATCTTGGCTGGCGGCGCCTCGTCCTCAGGCTCCATGGAGCGGCTGTCGATGCCATCGGTGTCGAGCCCGCTGCGGCGTTCCCCGGACCGTACTTTGTGGTGCAGTGAGTCAAACGAGCTCATCGAGTGCCTTTAGCGCGCCTTGACGCTCCGCGACGTGACGATGCGCGCGAGCAGGTTGAGGAGGAAGACGATGACGATCAGCACGAGGGCGCCTGTCCACGCCTCCTGCTGCCACTTCGGGTAGGGCGAAGTGGCGTTCCGCCAGATCTGCACCGGCAGCGAGGCGATGGGGCGGTCGATGGCGAAGCTCCAGTACGATGAGCCGAGCGCGGTGAGGAGCACCGGCGCGGTCTCGCCGGCGATGCGGGCCACGGCGAGCATCACGCCGGTGCCGATCCCGGGCGAGGCCGTCCGGAGCACGACGAGGAGGCTCGTGCGCCACTCCGGCACGCCGAGGGCGAGCGACGCCTCGCGGAGGTGGGCGGGCACCAGCTTGAGCAGCTCCTCCGTCGTGCGGGTCACCGTCGGGAGCATCACGATCGCGAGCGCGATGCCGCCCGCGAGCGCCGAGAAGCGCTTCATCGTGACCACCACGAGGGCGTAGACGAACACGCCGATGGTGATCGAGGGGACGCCGCCGAGCACGTCGGCGATGAACCGGATGGCGGCAGCGAGCTTGCCGCGCCCGATCTCGGCCAGGTAGATGCCGGCGAGGATGCCCGTCGGCAACCCGATGCCGCAGCCGATGGCGACGAGGATGAGCGTGCCGACGACCGCGTTGCCCATGCCGCTCCGCTCGTCGCCGACGGGCTTCGGCAGCTGGGTGAAGAAGTCGAGGGACAGCCCGCCAAGGCCCTTGCTGACGACGTAGATGAAGATCAGGAACAGCGGGACCAGGACGACGACGGCGCTCGACACGCAGAGCCCTTCGAAGAAGTAGCTGCGTACGCGGCGCAGCGTCTCGCCGGGCGCGGGCTCGAGCAGCGTGCGCCGGGGGGCGCTCGTGGGGCTCGCCACGGGGACAGGGGTGTCGCTGTTCATGCGCGCTTCTCCAGCTTGCTCTTGGTCGAGCTCACGAGCCACCGGGCGAAGAGGTTGAGGAGGAGGGCGACCCCGAAGAGGAGCAGCGCGATCTTGGACAGCGCCGACACGTACATGTCGCTCGTCGCCTCGACGAACTCGTTGGCGATGACGCTCGCCATCGAATAGCCGGGGTGGAAGATCGACGCGCTCACCTTCGGGACGTTGCCGATCATCATCGTGACGGCCATCGTCTCGCCGAGCGCCCGGTTCAGCCCGAGGATGATGGCCCCGATGATGCCGGAGCGCGCCGACGGGAGGACCGCGTAGCGGATCGTGTCCCACGCGCACGCGCCGAGGCCGACCGCCGCCTCCCGGTGCAGCTGGGGCACCGCCTGCATCACCTCCCGCGACACCGACGTGATCGTCGGGACGATCATGATGGCGAGGATGACGCCCGCGGCGAACATGCCGAATCCGAGCGGCGGACCCTCGAAGAGAGGGATGTAGCCGAAGTACTTGATGATGACCGGCTCGACGGTGTCCCGGAGCCAGGGGCGGAGCACGGCGATGCCCCAGAAGCCGTACACGACGCTCGGGATCGCCGCGAGGAGCTCGACCATGAACCCGAGCGGCTTGCGGATCCGGTGGGGGGCCAGATCCGACAGGAAGATCGCGAGGCCGAGCGAGACGGGGACGGCGAGCACGATGGCGATCAGCGAGGTGACGACCGTGCCGTAGACGAACGGGAGCGCGCCGAACTCCTCGCGCGCAGGGTCCCACACGCTCCCGCCGAGGAACCCCAGCCCGAACTTGTCGATGGCGAGCCGCGACGATCGGATGAGCTCCAGCACCATCAGCGCTGGCACCGCGAGCACCGTGAGGCCGAACATCGTCAGGATGGCGCGGAACGCTCGATCGGCTCCGCGCGTGCCATGTGGCGCATCGCTGTGCGGCGCCGGCGAGGCGGCTTGTTGCATCGGGACTTCTACGGTGCTCATGGACCTATCCTGCGCTCCTGCGCGCACGCCAGCCGCGCACGGCGGGGCGCCGTTCGCGCGGCTGGCGCGCATTCCTGGGGTCATGGGGCGAGCAGGGGCTTGCCGTCAGGGCCGACCAGCGCGGCGAGCTTCTTGTTGACCTTCTCGACCACAGCCGCGGGCAGCGGGGCGTAATGGAGGTCGTTCGTGAACTTCTGGCCGTCTTGCATCGCCCACTTGACGAAGCTGCCGAGCACCTTGCCCTTCGCGAGGTCCTTCTGCTCCTGGTACACGAGCAGGTACGTGAAGCCGGCGATGGGGTATGCGTCCTCGCCCTCGGCGTCCACGAGCGAGATCCGGAGGTCGTCCGGCATCTTGGCGGCGGCGCCGGCGCCCGCGGCGGTCGTGCTCTCCAGCGACGGGGTGATGAACTTCCCGCTCTTGTTCTTGAGCGACGCGAACGTGAGCTTGTTCTGCATCGCGTACGCGAGCTCGATGTAGCCGATCGAGGCGGGCGTGCTCGTGATCAGGGCGGAGACGCCGTCGTTGCCCTTGGCGCCGAGGCCGCCAGGCCAGTTGACGCTCGTCCCGCTCCCGGGTCCGCTCTTCCAGTCCGGGCTGACCGCGCTCAGGTAGTCGACGAAGATCTTGGTCGTCCCGCTGCCGTCCGAGCGGTGGACCGTCGCGATCTCCTTGTCGGGGAGCTTCACGTCCGGGTTCTCCTTCTGGAGGGCCGGGTCGTTCCACTTCTTGATCTTGCCCAGGAAGATGTGCGCGGCCGCCTCCGGCGTGAGCTTCAGGCCAGACGGGACCCCCTCGAGGTTGTAGGTCAGCACGACCGCGCCCAGGCACGTCGGCAGGTGAAGGATGCCGGCGGCCTTCCCGAGCTGCTCCTCGTTCATCGGGGCATCGGTGGCGCCGAAGTCGACGGTCCGCTCGGTGATCTGCCGGATCCCACCCCCGGAGCCGATGGACTGGTAGTTGATCTTGACCTTGGAGTTGGCCTTCTGGAACTCAGCGATCCACTTCGTGTAGAGGGGGTACGGGAACGTCGCGCCCGCGCCCGTCAAGGTGATGTCCCCGTCAGCGGTCGGCTGCGGCGCGGTGTCCTTCTTCGCGCCGGGGAGCGAGCCGGTGTCTTGGGGGGCATCGGAGCGACCGCACGCCGCGGTCAGGAGGAACATCGCCAGGGTGAGCAGAATTCGAGCCATGCACAGCAAGGCGTAATCGAGGTTTGTGACAGCTCGGTGACGGCAAGGTGGAACAGCGAGCACCGCGCTTTCCTGGCTTTGCGTGGTTCGCGTGGATCACCCGGCGCGCGCCAGGCGGACGGTGAACTGGGTGCCGCGGCCGATGGCGCTCTCGACCTCGATCGAGCCGTTCATCAGCTCGACCAGGTGCTTCACGATGGCGAGGCCGAGCCCGGTGCCGCCCAGATCGCGTGAGCGGCCGGCGTCGACCCGGTAGAATCGCTCGAAGATGCGGCCCAGGTGGTGAGGCGGAATCCCGGGGCCGTCGTCGACGACGGCGAGGGTCACCTGCTGATCGACCGAGCGCGCCTTCACCGTGACGTGAGCTCCCTCGCCCGCGTACTTGATGGCGTTGTCGAGCAGGTTCATGAGCACCTGCTCGAGCGCGCGGCGGTCGCACCGGACGGGCGGGAGCGCGGAGGCGTCGACCGTCAGCGTGACCCTGCGCCGGCGCGCCGCCTCGGCGAGCAGCTGCGTGACGTGCTCGATGGCGGGGGCGATGTCGAGCTCCGACAGCGCGAGGCGGAAGTTCTTCGCCTCGATCTTCGAGAGGTCGAGCAGGTCGTCGACGAGGTGGCGGAGGCGCTTCGCGTGCCGATCGATCACGTCGACGAACTCGGCGGCCTCGTCGGGGTCCTTCAGCGCGCCGAGCTGCAGCGTCTCGGCGGCGGTGCTGATCGCGGTGACTGGGGTGCGCAGCTCGTGGGACACGTTGGCGACGAAGTCGGTCCGGATCGTCTCCAGCCGGCGGAGGTCGGTGACGTCGTGGAACACCGCGATGAGCCCCGGCTCGGCGGACGCGCCGTCGTGATCCGCGCCCCACGCGGCGAGGGCCTCGCGCTCATCGTGCCCGAGCCGCTCCGGGCCCTTCCGGCGCGACACGCGCACGAGCAGCCGCCTCGGCAGCGTCCGCCCGAGCTCGACCTCGGCGTCGACCGGCTCGTCCCGCTGGCCGGCGAGCTGGATCGCCTCGGTGAGCCGCGCGTTGCGGATCGACTCGATGACCGATCGACCGAGCGCGTCCTCGCCGAGGGAGGCCATCGCGCGGAGCGCCCGGTTGGCGAGGAGGATCCTCCCGTCGCGATCGAGCACGAGGACGCCCTCGCTCATCCCGTCGAGGATGCCCGCGAGCAGGGCGCGCTCCGTCCGCACCTCGGCGGTGGAGCGGGAGAGCTCGCTCGTGAGGTGGTTCAGCGCGCGCGCGAGCTGGCGGAGCTCGCCCGAGCCGCGCAGCGGGGCGCGCGTCGACAGGTCGCCCTCGGACATCGCCTGCGCGAAGCGGGTCAGCCTCCGGATCGGGCGCGTGACGAAGAAGGCCGTGGCGGAGCCGACCGAGACGGCGACGACGATCATGGTGCCCATGCCGAGCAGCAGGGTGCGCCGCGAGCGAAGGAGCGCGGCGTCGACGGCCGCGCGCGGGCTGTGCTCCGCGAGCAGCGCCGCCTCCATGTCGCGCGCGGCGAGGCGCTCGATCGGGACGCCAGCGACGAGGAGGGCGAGCACCGTCCCCGCCGCGAGCTTCGCGCCGATGCCCAGCCCCCTCGGCAAGCGCATGGGCCCTCTAGGCGATCTCGGGCTCGGCGCGGAACCGGTAGCCGACGCCGCGCACGGTCTCGATGTAGTCGCCCGCCGCCCCGAGCTTCTCGCGGACGCGCTTCACGTGGGTGTCGACGTTGCGCGCGGTGACGTCGACGTGCGAGCCCCACACCTCGTCGAGCAGGAGATCGCGCGACAGCACGCGCCCGCGGCGATCGTAGAGCATCATGAGCAGGCGGAACTCGAGCGCGGTCAGCGCGATCTCGGCCTCCTGCACCCAGGCCCGGTGCGCGGCGCGGTCGACCCGCAGGATGCCGAAATCGAACTTCTCCGGCGCCGACGCCGGGCTCTCCGAGCGCTTGAGGATCGCCCGCGCGCGCAGGATGAGCTCGCGCACGCTGAACGGCTTGACGACGTAGTCGTCGGCCCCGAGCTCGAAGCCGACGATCCGGTCGATCTCCTCGCCCTTGGCCGTGACCATGATGACGGGCACCGCCGAGGTCTGCGGGTTCTGCTTGAGGCGGCGGCAGATCTCCGTGCCCGACATGTCCGGGAGCATCAGGTCGAGCAGGACGAGATCGAACCGCTCCTCCTTGACCGCCCGGAGCGCTGTCTCTCCGCTCCCCGCGGACACCACATCGAACCCAGCCTGACGGAAGTTGTAGGTGAGGACGCGCTGCAGGTCGCGCTCGTCCTCCACGATGAGCACATGGCTCGGCATGGCGGATGTATCTAGCAGCGCATTGTGACAGCTTGATGTCGATCGCGCGTGTCGCGCGTCGCCCTCGCGAGACGGAATTGCGACAAGGACGAGGTGCAGCGCGAGCGCGAGGAGAGCGCGGAGATCCGAGACGGACGGCGGGCGCATCGGACGCGGCCGATCCTCACCCGGGGGGCGCGGCCGGGAGAGCAGCCTGGAGCGGTCCGGGGGGACCAACGGCGATGACGGAAGCGCGGCCGGGCGGCGGGTCGTGCAGCGAGGCGGGCGGCGGCCTTTCAGGACGGAATGCGTGGCGCTTGCAACGCTCGGCGTTTTCGCCTAACTGGGCCGCCCATGGCCCTCGAGCGAACACTCTCAATCATCAAGCCTGATGCGATGGAAAAGAACACGGCCGGCGCGATCGTCGCCCGCCTCGAGCAGGAGGGCTTCACGGTCAAAGCGATGAAGCGCATCCACCTTACCCGCGCGGAGGCCGAGGGCTTCTACGCGGAGCACCGGGGGCGCGGCTTCTTCGACGAGCTCGTGACGTTCATGTCGCGCAGCCCCATCCTCGTGATGGCGCTCGAGCGCGAGGACGCGGTGGCCAAGTACCGCGAGGTCATCGGCGCGACGGACCCGGCCAAGGCGGCGGAGGGGACGATCCGCAAGCTCTACGGGGCGAACGTGGGCGAGAACGCGGTCCACGGGTCCGACAAGCCGGCGACCGCCGCGCGGGAGATCGGCTACTTCTTCGCGGGTTACGAGGTCGCCCCGAGCGCGACGGCCTGATGCTCGGCGAGCGGCTCGCGGCTGCGCTCGGCGCGGCGCGGGACGGCGCGGCAGGCATCGAGAGCTTCGCGCACCTGCTCGGCTCGCGCCGCGTCGGGCCGCGCGGGGTCGCGCTCGCGCTGCCGGAGGTGTGCGAGGGGTGCGCGGCGCTCGTCGTTGCCCTCGACAGCCTGTCCGCGGCGGTCCGCGACGGCTTCGTCGAGACAGACGCCGCCGTGGCGGCCGACGCCGCGGCGGCCGACGCCGCCTGCGCGGTCCTCGGCCACGCGGGCGTCGAGGTCGCGCGCCTCACGGACGAGCTGTCCCGCGCCGCGGCGGGCGCCCCGCCGGCGCGCGGCTCTGGCCGCGGCCGCGCGGATCGCGGCGGCTCCGAGCGCGGCATCGACGCGCGGCAGCGCCTCGGGCTCGAGGCGTCGGTGCGCAGGACGGCCCGGGAGCTGAGCGGCGCGCTTCGCCTGTCCGAGCTCGTGATCGCGACCCTCGAGCTGCGCCCGACGCCGCTCGATCTCATCGACGTGCTCCGCAACTGGAGCGCCGCCCCGGCCGAGGGGCGGCCCGTTGTCGGCATCTCGGTCGCCTCCTCCGATGGCCGCGCCAACGAGGTGGAGGGCGACGTGCGCGCCGTGAGCGGGCTCATGGAGCTCGCGGTCGGCATGGTCAGCGCCGCGGGCGTGGCCAGCCCGCACCTCGCCGTGTCCCGCCTCTCGGACGGGCGCTCGACGGTGCGCATCGCCGAACGCGGCCCGCGCGAGGGCGCGCCGGCGGTCGCCCTCGACGTGGTGCTGCGCGACGGCGGCGAGCGGGCGGCCGCCGTGGCCCGCGTCGTCGCGCGCCGCGCGCGCATCGAGCTCGTCGAGGGGACGGGCGGGCGCGTCGTCACCATGACGTTCTGACCCCGGTGCCGGTGCTGGCTCGGCCGTGCTAAAGGCGGCGCCATGGCCACCGAAGAATCCATGAAGTCCCTCGTTGAGGCGGCGTTCCGCGACCGCGAGCTCCTCCGCTCGCCCGCGCACGAGGCCGCGGTCCTCCGCACGATCGAGAGCCTCGATCAAGGCCTGCTCCGCGTCGCCGAGCCCGACAAGACCGCGCAGGCGGGCGGCGAAGGCGCGGCGTCCACCGGCGAGGGCGCCCCGCACAGGTGGGTGACGCACGCGTGGATCAAGGAGGCGATCCTCCTCTACTTCTCGCTCCGCAGCATGAGCGTGATGGAGGTCGGCCCCTTCGAGTTCCACGACAAGATCCCGCTCAAGCGCGGCCTCGACAAGGCGGGCGTGCGCGTCGTCCCGCCGGGGACGGTGCGTTACGGCGCGTTCCTCGAGCAGGGCGCGATCGTGATGCCCGGCTACGTGAACATCGGCGCGTGGGTCGGCTCGGGGTCGATGGTCGACACCTGGGCGACGGTCGGCAGCTGCGCGCAGATCGGGCGAGGGGTGCACCTCGCCGGGGGCGTCGGCATCGGCGGGGTGCTCGAGCCGCCGGGGGCGCGGCCGGTGATCATCGAGGACGGCGTCTTCGTGGGCTCCCGCGTGATCGTGGTGGAGGGCGTCGTGGTCGAGGAGGAGGCGGTGCTCGGCGCCGGCGTGGTGCTCACCGCGTCGACGGCGATCCTGGACGTCACGGGGCCGGAGGTCGTCGAGCACCGCGGCCGGGTGCCCGCGCGCAGCGTGGTGATCCCGGGGACGCGGCCGAAGCGCTTCCCCGCAGGGGAGTTCTCGGTCCCCTGCGCGCTCATCATCGGCAAGCGGAGCGAGGCGACGGATCGCAAGGTGTCGCTGAACGCGGCGCTGCGAGATTTCGCGGTGCCGGTGTGAGCGCGCGCGCCGACGCGGACGCGGCGGCCGCGGCCGATCTCGCGGACACGCTGCTCTGGCTCTGCTCCGTCCCGTCGCCCACGGGCGAAGAGCAGGAGCTGTGCTGCGCGGTGGCGGAGCGGCTCGGTCGGGCTCGGCTCGCCGCGCCGGTGCGCCGCCACGGCGACTCGCTCGTCGTGCAGGTGACGCAGGGCACGGGCGGCCCGAAGATCGCGCTGGCCGGGCACCTCGACGTGGTGCGCACCTCGCACGACGGGCCGCCGCGGATCGAGGGGGATCGCCTCTACGGCCCCGGCGCGAGCGACATGAAGTCGGGGCTCGCGCTGATGCTCGACCTCGTCGAGGGCGAGCGGGAGGCGATCGCGGGCGTGGATCTGACGCTCGTGTTCTACGCGCGGGAGGAGGGGCCGTACCTGGAGAACGAGCTCGCGCTGGTCATCGAGCGCGAGCCGGACCTGCGCGCGCTCGATCTCGCGGTGTGCCTCGAGCCGAGCGACAACCGGCTGAGCCTCGGCGCGAGCGGGTCGCTCCACGCGGGGCTGACGTTCCGCGGGCGGACGGCGCACAGCGCGCGGCCGTGGCAAGGGGAGAACGCCATCTACAAGGCGGGCCCGCTCCTGTGCGAGCTCGCCGCGCTCGCGCCGCGCGAGGTCGAGATCGACGGCTTCGTCTACCGCGCCGTGACGACGGCGACGATGGCGCAGGGCGGGCGCGGGCGGAACGTCGTTCCCGACGAGTTCACGATGAACCTGAACCACCGCTTCCCGCCTGGGACGTCGATCCAGGAGGCGCAGCGGACCATCGAGGCGCTCGTGGACGGCCGCGCCGAGATCGCCTGGCGCGACCTCAGCCCTTCGGCGCCGCCGCACGCGTCGCACCCGCTCGTCGTCGCGCTGCGCGAGGCGGGCGTCGCCGCGGTCGAGCCGAAGCAGGCGTGGACCGACGTGGCTCGCTTCGCGGAGCTCGGGGTGCCTGCGGTCAACTTCGGCCCCGGCGAGAACGCCCAAGCGCACCAGCGCAACGAGTGGTCGTCGCTCCGAAAGCTGTCCGAGGGTCGCACGATCCTCCGCCGCTGGCTCTCGGCGCTCGGACCGGCCTGACGCCGCGCGCACCCGCTGCGCGCGCTCGGTGTCAGGGGGAGCCGCCTGATCGCGCGCGGCGTTCGGGGCGCGCCCCGGTGACGCTCGTGCCCTTCAGGTGGCCGTGCGCACCGAGAGCCCGGCGGCGGGGATGGTGAAGAAGAACGTGCTCCCCTGGCCGGGCGAGCTCTCGACCCAGATCGTACCGCCGTGGGCCTCCACGATGCCCTTGGTGACGAACGCCGCGAGCCCCATCCCTTGTCCCATGGGCCTTCGAGGGGGCGCGTGGCGAGCGAAGAGCAGCGGTCGTTGCTCCGGGGAGATGCCAGGCCCTGTATCGGAGATCGAGAATCGCGCGTCGGTGCCCGACGGCTCGGCGCGCACCGTGATGCGTCCGCCCTTCGGCGTGAAGCGCATCGCGTTGCCGAGCAGGGTGGCGATGACCTGGACGATGCGCTCCCGATCGCACGCGATGGGCGGCAGCTCGTGCGGCAGCTCCTTCGCGATCTCGAGCGGCTTCAGCGCGACCGTGGGCGCCATGAGCTCGATCGCCTTGTCGAGGATCGGCTCGACCTCGTGCGCGCCTTTGCCGACCTTCAGCGATCCGCTCTCGATGCTCATGGCGTCGATCAGGTCCTGCGCGAGCTGGTTGATCTCGTCCGCCGCGCGGGTGATCGCCTCGAGCTGCCGCCTGCCCGGGCCCTCCTGAGGGACGGATCGCATCAGCATGCGGGCGCTCACGACGATCACGCTCAGCGAGTTCCTGAGGTCGTGAGAGATGGTGGATACGGTCTCGCGCAGGATGCGCTCTGCCGCCTCCGCGCGGCGCTCGAGGAGCTGGCGCTGCTCCTCGATGATCCGCTCGCGCTTGGCCGCGTCGCCCCGCGGGGCGAGCCGCTCCGCGTCCGCCTTCGATCGCCTGGGCGCCCTGGCGCGCAAGGTCGCTGGTCCCGCGGATCGAGGCCCGCTCGCCGCGGCGGACGTCGAGCCCCGCTTCGGAGCGCGCAGGGGCGCCGCCGTTGTGCGCCCGCGGAGCGTGCGGCCGTGCGCTGCGTCCGCGCCGTCCGCCGCGTTCTTCCCGGCTTTTTTTCTCGTCACCCCCGCCATTCTTGTCCCCTCGTGCCTCTCAAGCACTCAGTTAGCCAGAAAGACCGGGCCGAGAATAGTCAGGTGGTGCCGCAGTCAAGTCCTGGCAGCGCGGGAGCGCAGGTGCGTTATTCGCAGTCTCGCCGCAGTCTCGCCGCAGTCTCGCCGCGGTCTCGCGGAGGGCACGCGCCTCGCGGATCTCGCGAGCTCGTGCGCGCTGTGTAGGTTTCGCCGGTTCCGTGGAGGGGGATTCGCGGCGCGTCAGGGCGCGCTTTCCGGCTGCGATGACGCGCTGCCGCGCGACAGGAGGCGGCGAATCTCGAGCACGAGCGTGTCCGGCAGACACGGCTTCGTCAGGAAGGCGTCGCACCCCGCGTCCTTCGCCTCGCGCGAGTGCCCCGCGAGCGTGTGACCCGTGAGGGCGACGATGGGGATCCTCATGGTGCGAGGATCGCTCTTGAGGTGGCGGGTCGCCTCCCAGCCGTCGATCTCGGGGAGCGAGAGATCCATCAGGATGAGGTCCGGGATCAGCTCGAAGGCGCGGTCGAGCGCCTCGCGCCCCGTCGCCGCCTCGGCCACGCGGAACCCGGAGAAAGACAAGTACTCCGCGAACATCTCCCGGTTGTCCTGGAAGTCGTCCACGACCAGGACGAGCGGCGAGACCGCGTTGTCATCAGACTTCACTTCCATCCCAGTGAACCTTTCCATTCCTCGGCGCGCCGCGCCGCCCGATCGATCGTAAGGGGCTCCGGCATCGCTCGGCCGGCCTCTCACGCAGGGTCATGTAGGGGGGCGATCCGCTCGGGTCACGTCATGTTTGTATACCTGATTGCGGGCACAATGCCGGGCATTTCCCCTCCCGCGCAGGGGTTATCCTGCATTTGCCCTGAAGGGGTTTCAGGTTGCTCCTGACGTGCCCTAGGTGGGTCCGTAGGGGCGGCGGACGCCGACGATCTCGTGGAGCAAACGAGCGGCGCTGTCCCAGTCGACCGGCTTCACGAGGACACCGTCGAACGCCGAGGCGTTGAGGGCGGCGCGGGCCTCGAGATCGCGCCGGCCAGTGCACGCGAAGATGGCGACGTGCTGGGTCGCCGGATCGGCGCGCAGCGCCTCGGCGACGACGAAGCCGTCGATGCCGGGCATCCTCAGGTCACACAGGATCACATCCGGCACGTCCTGCGTCGCGAGGAACACGCCACGCAACCCGCCGGCTGCCCGCTCTACCAGGAAGCCGTGCGCAGCGAGCGCCGCCTCCGCCATGACGAGGAAATCGGGATCATCATCGACGATGAGGACCCGGCGCCGCCGCTCGATCACCAGGGTATCCTCGTCTCCCTGCTCGTCGTGATGCTCGGTGAACTCTCTGCGCTCTGCCTCGGACATGCTCCCCCGCTCGCGGCTCGGCTGACAGCGCTCCCCAGGTGCTCGGGCTTCGATGCGCTGTGATGCGCGGAAGCGTGGAAGGAGAGCAACGAAGAGCAACGGCCTCCCGCCGGCGTTTCTGGAAAGGCCCCCCTGCGCTGGTGGAGGCGGAACCTGAACCCCAGGTACACCTTGTGCCCAGGTCGCTTATCCGCAACCATCAACTGTCCAGCGCAGATGGGGGTCTCTGCGCGGTTCACCCCCAGCCTCCGGCGACCGCTGTTTCGGGGGAGCCCCGACGACAGTTGGCTTGCTCGTCTGATGCTCGCGGTCCGCGCTGCTGCATATTCGGAGCAGGCGTTTATGTGGATGGATGACGAGTTCTTCGCGCGTGTGGGCCACGATCTTCGGGGCGAGCTGGCGACCATGCTGGCCGGGGTCCACTATCTCCTGCGTTACCAGAAGGACCTCGGGGCGGCCCCGCGGGACATGCTGGAGCGCGTGCGCGGCGCGGGCGAGCGGCTGAAGCGGCTGCTCGACGAGTTCGACAACTCCATCTGGCTCCGCCAGGACGCCAGCCGTCCCATGGCGATCGCCTCGTGTGATGCTGGCGAGCTCGCCCGCCGCGCGGCGGGGCATCTCGAGGAAGCGGCCGCCGCGCGCGGCGTGCGCATCTCCTTCGACGCCGAGCCCGACGGGGGCGCGCCCGTGGAGGGGGATCCGGAGCTGCTCCGGGTGGCGCTCGAGTACGTGCTCGGCTTCGCCATCCTGCGCTCGCGCGATCGCCCCGTGCAGATGCGTGTCTCGATCTCTGGCGGCGAGGCGATGGTGACCGTCATCGACGAGGCCGGCCCCGTCGCGCCCGAGCCGCTCGCCCGGCTGCTCGATCCGTTCGGCGAGCGGGCGGCGATCCCCGCCGACCCTGTCGCGCCGCGCCGTCGAGAGCGGCTGGGCCTCGGGCTCGCCATCGCGCGTGGCATCCTCGGCGCGCACGGGGGCGGGCTGACCGTGGAGCCGTCGTCCGAGCGCGCGGACGGCGGCTCCACGGAGCCGGCCTCGGGGCTCTCCGCGACGGGGCTGCGATTCACGTGCTCTCTCGGCGGCGTTCGGCGGGGCTCGCCCCCCGGCTCGACCGAAACGACGGATCGCGGCCGTGCGGCAAGCGCGAGCGGCGATGACGGATGAGATCCTGCCCTGGGCTCGCAACGCGCGGATCGTGTCCGATGAAGACTTCGTCTAGGATGGACGGGGCCGCACGTCGCGAGCGTGCTCCAACTTCCACCGCCCACCGATGAATGCGCCTCGATGCCGACGCTGAGCTCTCTCCTCGTGCAGCATGGGGTTACCTCGATGCGGGTGGTCGAGGAGGCGATCGCCCGCCAAGTGCTCCACGGCGGCGATCTCGCCACGAATGTGCTGGAGCTGGGTGCGGTGCGTGAGCGAGAGCTCACGGCGCTGCTCGCGGAGAGCCTCGGGCTCCCGCCCGCGGTGGGCCGGCTGCGGCCCGCGTCGCCCGAGGTGCTCCGGACGATCCCCGTCGATCTTGCGGTCCAGCACCGCGTGTTCCCCCTCGACGTACGCGCAGGCCTCGACGTAGCAGCGACGGGAGCCCCGCAGCGCGAGGCGACGCTCGTCATCGCCACGGCAGAGCCCCTCGCGTTGCCCGTGGCGGAGGAGCTGAGCTTCGCGCTGGGGGTCAGCCTGCGGCAGCTCGCCGCGCCGCTGGTGCGCATCCGCCAGGCGCTCGCCGAGCACTACGGCGTGGCCCTGGAGCGGCGGTTGTCGCGGCTGGTGAAGCAGCTCGACGCGCGCGCCGAGCCGAGCCCCGACGAGTCGAACGAGCCGAACCCGGCGAACGAGCCTGGCCCTGCGGTCCCGCCGGCGCCGGCGCCGCCGCCCGCCTCACCTGCGGGCACCGACGCGGCTCCGCACGCGGCGGTCGACGCGAGCTCGTCCGCGCAGATCGACACGAGTTCGCCTGCCGAGGTCGTCGAGGATCCATCGGCCGAGCTCGCTGCCGCCTCGCCCCTCGGCGCCGATGCGGATTCACCGGCAGGGGTCCGCCCCACGTCACCTCCAGGGGTCGATGCGGCTTCGCTGGCCAGCGTCGACGAGCCCGAGGATGCCGCTGAGACCCAGCAACAGCGACCCAGCATCGAGGATGCTCCGACGGTCGAATCGCTGACCTCGATCTACGACGAGGACACGGTCGTCGCGGACGTCTCGCTCAACGAGGCGGTGCCCACGCCGAGGAAGCCGCCGCTTCATGAGATGGATGACGAGCCGACGGTCGTCGCTGCGTATCCGCTCGATCTCTCCTTGCTCCGCAATCCCGAGGCGCACATGCCTCGGGTCGAGGCGGTCGCTTCACCGCGCGCCGCGCCAGCACCTGGTGAAGCGGCCGCGCCTACCGGCCAGGCGGCCGCGCTGCAGGAAGAGCCGGCGATCGAGCCGGCAGTGCCGACGCCGCGCTCCGAGCAGCTCGCGCCGCACCTCTCGCCGCTGGCGCCATCGGAGGCCGCGCGCACGCCGCCGCGCGTGGAAGCCCCGGCGCCGCCCGTCGAAATCCCGGAGCCGGCCCCGAAAGCAGCGGCTTCGCCGGCGTCGGCGCTGTCCAGCGTGCGTTCGCCAGCGCCAGGCACTCGGCTCCTGACGGGCTGGCTGAAGCGGGCCTCTGCTGCACACCGGCCGCAGCAAGAGCCGCTGCCGGGAGCCGCTGCGGCGCTCCAGCAGCAGCCCCACGGATCCGCGTCCACGGCGTCGACAACGGCGGCATCGCTACCCGCAGGTTCGACACCTGAGGCGCCGGTACCCGTGCCGTCAGCGCCTGCGGCGCCGGCGCCCGCAGTGTCGGCACCTGCGGCAACTCCGGCGGAGCGACGCGAGCTCTCCTCGAGCGCGCCGGCGGCGAAGGTCGCCATGCGGGAGGCGGGACGGTCTGCGTCCGCCGCGCCGAAGCGGAAAGGCCCCTTCACGCTGGCCATGGCCGAGCAGGCGCTCGCCGCCGTCGGATCGAGCGAAGAGGTGCTCGGGGTCCTCTTCGACTTCGCTCAACAGTACTTCGAGTACACGGTCCTGTTCACGGTGCACGGCGAGCGCGCCGAAGGCCGCAACGCTTCAGGTCCAGGCGCCGAGCGCGAGCGCGTCACGAAGATCGCCGTGCCCTTCGAACGTCCGAGCGCCCTCGCCAGGGCGCGTGCGCTCCGCGCGCCGGTCGTCACCGCCGTCGCCGGCAGCGCGCCTGACGCCGAGCTCCAGCGCGAGCTCGGAAGGAAGGTCCATGCGGCCGCCGTGGCGGTGGTCCCGATCGTCGTGCGCAGCCGCGTCGTCGCGCTCGTCTACGGCGACGACGGCGCCACCTCGGTCGAGCTCTCGAGCATCGGAGACCTCATCGCGCTCGCCGGCATCGCGGCGACGGTGCTGGAGCGGCTCATCCTGCGAAAGAAGCAGAACCGCAGCGGCGGAGCCCAGCAAAGCGACGGCCCGGCGCCCCACGAGGCCGCCACGCCGCAGCAGAAGGCGCCCGCGCCGCCGCATCCCGCGCCGCCGCATCCCGCGCCGCCGCATCCCGCGCCCGCCCGTTCTGACGACGCCGCTGCGCCGATGGACGAGCAGGCCACGGAGGGACCGCTCTCCCTCCGCACCCGCGCCGCGCTCATGGAGCTGAGCAGCATGGTCCGCGCGGACGCGCACGGCTCGCACGTCGCCGCCGCGGGCGCGCAGCTGCCTGCGGCGGACGCAGACCGCGACGCGGGAGAGCCCCCGCCCGCCGAGCCCTCCGACGCCGCGCCGCAGGCCGTGCGGCCGCAGGGCGGCTGGACAACGGAGGACGGCGCTTCCGGGATCGACGCCGTCGCGCGGGCCTTCGGCCTTCGCGGCACCGGCGTGGAGACCGAGCCCGTGCGGCCGGACGAAGGTGTCGCGCATGCGATGGCCTTCAGCTCGACGATCCCGCCGGCCCCGACGCCGCACGCGCAGCGCATGGGCTCCGAGCCGCAGTTCCGGTCGGGCCTCGAGGTGGACGCGGACGTCGTCTCCGGCACGGCCGTCACGGCGCCGATGATGCCGGCGATCACGCCGCCCATGATGCCGGCGGTCACAGCGCCGATGATGCCGGCGATCACGCCGCTGCCTGCGCCGCGCGCCGCGGCGTCGTCGGCGCCGGCGATCATCGACGAGATCCCCGACCTCGAGATCCCCGCCGCGCCGGTCCCTTCGGCGTCGGAGGACCTCGATCTCGGCGAGCCGGAAGAGGCGCGGACGAAGCGGTACTCACGGCCTCCGTGGATGCTCGACAGCTCGATCACGCCGGGCGCAGAAGAGCACCGGGAGCTCGGGCCGGCGCCGGCCACGGGGCGGCCTTCATGGCGCCGCCGTACGCCTGTTGCCGTCGAGACCGCCACGGCGTACGCGAGGCCCCCGTCCGAGCGGCGCGCCGCCGTCTCGCCGTCGCCGGCCGGCGACTTGCGCGCGGAATACACCTCGCTCCTTCAACATGTCCTCTCGGGCGGCGAGGCCGGCGCGAGGGCGTTCGCCGAGCTCGTGCGCAACGGCGACACGGCGATCTCGGTCGTCGCCGCGCGGTTTCCCGGTCCGCTCCGGGTCGATCGCCAGCGCTTCCGTGAGCAGCTCGCCGGCCCGGAGGGCGCCGCGATCGTCGCCACCGTGCCCCCCGCCTCGCAGTGCGGGCCGCTGCTCGAGCTCATCGTCGCGATCCGGCGCCCGGCGCTGCCCTTCATGACCGTGCGGAGCTCCTCGCCCGATCCCGAGGTGCGCCTGTGGGCCACGCACGTGCTCGGCGAGCTGACGTACCCGGAGGCCGCCAACGCGCTGCTCCCACGGCTCTTCGACGACAGCATCGCCGTGCGGCGGATCGCGATCCAGTCGGCCGCCTCGCTGATCGCGGCGCCGCCTGCGGGCGGCCCGATCCTGCAGGGGCTCGACCACATCGCGCGCGACCGCGAGGAGGCGCCCGCGCGGCGGCTCGCGGCCATCGAGACGATGACCGAGATCCGCTCGGGAGCCAGCGTGCCGGCGCTCATCAGCGCGCTCACCGACCCTCACGAGGCGATCGTCGAGGCGGCGGCGCGGGCGCTGGTCGTCGTCACGCGGGACGATCTCGGCCGAGACGCGCGCAGGTGGCTGTCGTGGTGGTCGAGGAACGGCGAGCGCCATCGCATCGAGTGGATCATCGACGCGCTCACGCACGAGAAGCCCGCCATCCGCCGCGCGGCGATCGACGAGCTGAAGGGCGTCACCAAGGAGTACTTCGGGTACTACGAGGACCTGCCGCGGCAGGAGCGGGAGGCCGCCCAGGAGCGCTACCGCGCGTGGTGGATCTCCGAGGGGCGCTCGCGGTTCCGCACCACCGGCTGACGCCGCAACCATGGAGCGGGTGGCGGCGGGCGGGCGGCTCGCCGCGCCGCCTCCCGTGGGAGCGGCGCGCCGGCGCCTCACGGGCGACGCGCGCAGAAGGAGGTTGAGCCCGCGTCGCGCGGGGAGGCGGGCGGCTCGGCCGCTCAGCGGGAGCCGCCCGTCGGGTGGGCTTCAGGGAGGGTCAGGGGAAGGGGAGTGAGCGAACCGCGCAGCGGCGGTTCACTTCGGCGCGGCGGGGGCGGCGGCCGGCTGCGTGGCGGGCGCCGGCCTCTTGGCGGGCAGCCCGGCGGGCGCGGTCTCGCCGGCCTCCTTCATGGCCTTGTCGATGAGCTTCTTGAACTTCGAGAACGGCTGCGCGCCGCTGATGAAGTAGCCGTTCACGACGAACGCCGGCGTCCCGCTGATGCCCGCCTTGTCCGCCACGGAGTTCTCGGAGTCCACGAACGCCTTGTGGGTGTTCGCGTCGAGCGCCTTCTTGAACTTCGTCATGTCGAGGCCCTGCTCCTCGGCGTACTTCTCGAGCGAGGCGCGCGAGAAGGCGTCCGGCTGCCCCTGATTCTTGAAGAGCACCTCGTGGTACGCCCAGAACCCGGCGTTGCCCTTCTGCGTGTAGGCCTCCTGCGCGGCCTCGGACGCGAGCGGCGCGTTCTTGTGCATCGGCAGCGGCCGGTGGCGCCACACGATCTTCAGCTTGTCGCCGTAGGTCTTCGAGATCTGGGAGACCGTGTCCTCGACGCGCTTGCAGAACGGGCACTCGAAGTCCGAGAAGACCTGCATCACGACCTTGGCCTTCTCGCCGCCCTTCCACGGGCTGTTCGGCGCCGGCGCGGAGACCTCCTTGCGCTCGGGCGGCGGCGGCTCCTTGCCGTCCTTGATGATCTCGGCGTAGAGGTCCTTGGCCGCGACGCCCTTGGCGAGCAGCGCCTCCGACTTCTTGATCTCCTCGTCGATGATCGCCTTGAACTTGTCGAGCGGCTGCGCGCCGACGAGCCGGCGGCCGTTGATGAAGAAGTGCGGGGTCCCGGACGCCTGCAGGTCGTCCGCGAGCTCCTGATCGGCGGCGATGGACGCGCCGAACTTCTTGGTGGCGATCGCGGCCTTCACCTTCTCGACGTCGAGCCCGAGCTCCTTGGCGTAGCCGAGCAGGTCCTCGTCGTTGAGCTTCTGCTGGTTCTTCCAGAGCAGGTAGTACGCGTCCCAGAAGCCCTTCTCGCCCTTCTGCGCGCGGGCCTCCATGGCGAGCTCAGCCGCGGGCTCGGCGCGCTGGTGGAACGGGAGCGGGTTGTTCTTCCAGACGACCCGGACCTTGTCCCCGTAGGTCGTGAGGATCTCGTCGAGGGTCGGGACGACCTTGGAGCAGAACGGGCACTGGAAGTCGGACCACTCGACGATGGTGACCAGCGCGGTGGCCGGGCCCTTCGCCGGCGCGTCGCCGACGGGCACCTTCCAGACGGTCTTGTCGTCCTCCTGCGGGCGCTCGCGGTCCTTCTGCGGCGGCGCCTTCGCCTTGTTCTCCGCTGCGAGCTTCGCGTACACCTTGTCGGGCTTGGTCCCGGCGGCGACCGCCGCCTGCGCGGCCTTGAGCTGCTCGTCGATGACGGACGTGAACTTGTCGATCGGCTGAGCGCCGCTCAGGAACACGCCGTTGATGATCGAGGCGGGCGTGCCGGTGACGCCCGAGCTCTTGCCGACCGCCATGTCGGCGTCGATCTTGGCCATGTACTCCTGCCGATCGAACGCCGCCTTGAACTTCGCCCTGTCGACGCCGGCGTCGCCGGCCCACTTCTCGAAGTTCTCGGGCGTGAGGCTCTTCTGGTTCTGGAAGGCCAGCTCGTGGAACTTCCAGAACGCCTTCGAGCCGCCGAGGCGGAACACGGTCTCGGCCGCGAGCGACGCCGGGCGCGCGTTCTTGTGGAAGGGGAGCGGGTTGTTCTTCCAGATGATGCGCAGCTTCTCAGGACCGTACTTGTCCTTGAGCTGGTTGATCGTCGTCTCGACCTTGCTGCAGAACGGACACTCGAAGTCGCTGAAGACGACCATCGTCACCGGCGCCGCCCGCGTGCCCCACATGGGGTCCTTCGACGACACCGGGACCGCCGCTTCCTCGTCGGTCCACGGCTGACCGTCGTCAGCGCTCACGATCTCGTGAGGTCCGCGCGAGCCGGCGCTCCGATCGATGCTCCACATCAGCCCCATCCCTGCGATGAAGCAGAGAAGAAAGCCGACGATGGCTGTTCCCTTGTTCATGATGTTTCCTCTCTCAACGTGGTGGGGCTCCGCCAGGCGGGCCCCTCCTTCAACGCGGGCGCGGCACCGGGTGCAGCGCCCGCGACAAGATCGCCAATCGTGACCTCCCGGGGCGGCGAGCCACCCCGGGCCGAGGGAGCCTCCGCCGCGTGCGCGCGGCGCAGCCCCCGGCGGAGCGCCAGGACCGCTCTCGACCCCTCACGCCGGCGCCAGCGACCGGCCTCGGGCGCGGCTTGCACGTCGCCCTCGAGAGGGCGAGCCTGCGCGACGTGGGACCGGACCAGCGCCTAGGAGGCTCGGGTCAGACCGGCAAGCGCTCCGGACCTCGCGGCAGCGCCGCCCTCGCGCCGAGAGCTGCGGTCCACGAGAGACCACGCGGCGCGATCGGGGGCGGGCTGCCGGCGAGCTCGCCTCATCGAGGCGGGTGGTAGACGCCCTGCGCGACGCCGGGACGCGGTCCTCCGGAGACCGCCGCGAACGAGGAGAGCGAGACCGACGCGTGCGGAGCAGGGAGGACGAGGTCAGGAAGGAGCAACGCCTGCTGCGGGGCGCTGGAGAGCTCGCTCACAGGGCCGGGGTGCCGCGAGTTCGGCCCGACCATCGGCCCGCCATCGCTCCCAGCGCAGCCTGGCGCCGCGTCGATCCGCGCGTCGGTGATCGGGAGGGTGCGGGGCGGAGCGACCGAGGAAGCTCCGCGGGGATCGCAGATGGGCGCGTACCTCGTCTCGCCCGTCGCATCGTCGACGCTGGTCAAGACGGTGCACGACGGCTCGTCCGGCGGGGCGACGATCGTCATCCGGTCGTCCTCGCACACGGGGACGATCGCAGCGCGCGCTGTCAGCGGCAGGACCAGCGCCAACGCGAACGTCAGCACGGTCATCAGGCGCTGGACAGCGTGTCGCGACATCCCTCGCCAAGGATTAGCCGAGGCGTGCAGGGAGAGCAATGGCCCGGATCCCCGCGGGAACGCGGCACTTCGGGGTCTTCCTGGACGGATCCCGACGCTTCTCCAGGGTACCGCCCGGAGGACGCCACTTGTCGACAGGGTGTGGATAACTCTGTGGATAAGTTGAAGATCCCCTGTGTCGAAACGGTGGTTCGAGCGGCCCGCGCCAGCAGGAGCACGGGCGATTTCCGCGTCGCGCAGCGTTTCGCGCGAACTTGGCCCACCTTGTCCTACATCCGGTAGGTTCGCTTCATGGCGAACTCCTCCGCGACCGTGCCTCGCCCGGTTCCTCCGCCCTCGCACGAGCCCACCAAGAGCGGCTTCGCCGCGGATGATGTTCCCCGGCCGCTCGGCCGTTACGTGCTCCTGCGGCGCATCGCTCGGGGAGGCATGGGGGAGGTGTTCCTCGCCTCCACGACCGGGCTGGAAGGCGCCGAGCGCCCCGTCGTCGTGAAGATCATCCGCCGCGAGCACGCGTCCGATCCGAGCTACATCGCCCGCTTCCTGGACGAAGCGCGTGTGCAGGCGCAGCTCCAGCACTCAGGCGTCGCGCAGGTCATCGAGGCGGACGTCGACCCCGCGACGGGGGAGCCGTACGCGGTGGTCGAGCACGTCGAGGGCCGGAGCCTCGGCGAGGTCCGGGCCCGCGCGGTGCAGCTCGGGCACCGCTTCGACTGGGCGGAGGCGGTCGCGATCGCGACGATGATCGCCGAGGCGCTCGCCCACGTGCACGAGCGCAGGGACCCGTCGGGCGCCGCGCTCGCCATCGTCCACCGCGATCTGTCGCCGCAGAACGTGATGCTCGGCTTCGCCGGCGACGTGAAGATCATCGATTTCGGCACCGCCCGCGGGCAGAACCGGCGCTGCCACACGGTCGCGGGCGTCGTCTTCGCGAAGCCGGGCTACGTCGCGCCGGAGGTCGCCAACGGCGACCCGGGCGACGCGCGGGTCGATCTCTATGCGCTCGGGATCATGCTCTGGGAGCTGTGCGCCGGGCGCCGGTTCCTCCAGGGCGACGCGCAGACGCACATGGCCGCGGTCGCGCGCAACCAGAACGACCCGCCGCCGATCGCGCTGTCGCTCGGGGCCCCGTCGGCGCTCGACGCCGCCATCGGGCGGCTCACGGCCTTCGACCGCGAGGCCCGGTACCCGTCGAGCCGCGCCGCCGCGCGCGACCTCGCCGCGCTCCTCGGGGCGGCGGTCGCCCTGCCTGGCGGCGAACGCGGCGTGCGCGCGCGGGCCGCGCACCTGATGCAGCGCCTGTTCCCTGGCGAGCCGGGGCGCTCGCGCGGCGAGTTCGCGGCCCTCGTCGCCGCCGCCAAGGCCCATCGCGCCACGGCCGTCACGCCGGTGAGCCCGCGCGCCGAGGCCATGGCCTCCGCCGAGCGCGTGGACGACGGCACGCTGCCCGGCACGCGCTACCGGCTGCTGCGCGAGATCGGGACGGGCGCGAGCAGCACCGTCCACGAGGCGGAGCACGTCGATCTGGGGCGCCGCGTGGCGCTCAAGGTCGTCTCGGCGGAGCAGTCGGCGACCGACGTGATCGCGAGCCGCTTCCGCCGCGAGGCCCGCGTCCTCTCGCGCCTCTCCCACGAGCACCTCGTGAAGGTCCACGATTTCGGCATGGCCGCGGACGGCCGGCTGTTCTGCGCCATGGACCTCCTGGAGGGCGAGACGCTCGACGCCCTGCTCGTCCGCGGCGGCGCGATCGACTGGAGGGACGCGCTCGCGATGGCCGCCAAGGTGCTGAGCGCGCTCGAGCTCGCGCACGCCGAGGGGCTCGTTCACCGGGACATCAAGCCCGAGAACCTCTTCATGACGCGCCCGCGCGGCGCCGAGGGGGCGCTCTCCCTCGCGGACGCCGGCCTGAAGCTGCTCGATTTCGGGCTCGCGAAGCGCCTCGCCGACGATCGCGGCGAGGCCGACGGCGTCATAGACGAGACGGGCGCCGGCGAAGGGCCAGCCCGAGCCGCGGTCGCGATCGTCGGGACGCCCGAGTACATGGCCCCCGAGCAGGCCGCGTCGGGGCGCATCGACGGGCGCGCCGATCTCTACGCGCTCGGCTGCGTCCTCTACGAGATGCTCACGGGGCGCCTGCCGTTCGTCGAGCAGAGCCTCGTCGCGCTGATCGACGCGAAGATCAAGGGCAGCCCCGAGCGTCTCCGCGAGCGCGCGCCGACCCGGCAGATCCCGACGTTCGTCGACGATCTGGTGATGCGCGCGCTGGCCCGTCACCCGAGCGTCCGCTTCCAGAGCGCCGCCGAGATGCGAAAGGCCATCCTGGAGGCGCTGGGGCGACCTGCTCGCGCGCGCACCCGCCGCCGCGCGATGGGGTTCGCCGCGGTCGCCGCCGCGATGACGCTCGCGGGCGTGCTGGTCGTCGGCAAGGGGCGCGAGCTGGTGGCCCGTGTCCCCGCGGTCGCTGCGCTCGTCGGCGCTGCGGGCGAGGCGGCCGCGTCGTCGGGCGACGAGGCGCAGCCCGCTGCGCCGGCGGTCGCCGCGGAGGCGCCGGCGGCAGCTGCGGAGGCGCGGTCGCTCGCCGCAGCCGCGGAGGCGCCGGCGGGCGGCGCGCTCGCGGCAGCCTCCTACGCGCCGGCGTCCGTCGCGGCAGCGCTCGCGGCGGCCAGCGCGGCAGGGCAGGGGAGCGCCACGCCTTCGGCCCTCGCGGCTGTGCCCGCCGGCTCCGATGCCGCCGCGCCCCGAGAGGGAGCCGCGCAGCCTGCGGCGTTCGTGTCGCCTGCGCAGGCCGCCATCGCGAAGAGCGACGCGGCGAAGCCGCCCGCGAGGGACGAGCCCGCCCGGCGCGCCTCGGCGATGACCGCGCGCGCGCCGGCGCCGAAGGCCGACAAACCTGCGGCGCGCGGCGCGGCGGATCGCGCCTCCCGCGAGGTCGCGAAGCGCGAGCCGAAGGCGCGCGAGCGATCGTCCTCGTCCGCGGCGCGCGAGTCGGCCGCCCCGACACCCGCGCGTGGCGAGGCTGACACGGCGGCGAAAGACGCGCACGAGGATCGCAGCGAAGCGAAGCGGCGCCGTCACAAGCGGCGGTCCCGGGTCGCGAAAGCGGAGTAGCCGCGCGTCGCGCGGCGCATTTCGCTCGCGCATGGGCCGCGGCGTTGTATACCGCGCAGCCTGCGATGGCTCAGATCGCCTTGTCCGCGCCGGGTTCGAACGCCGTTACTTCGGGCCCACCCCATCGCGCCATCCTGCGGCTCGCGCTGCCGACCGTGGCGGCGATGCTCACCCAGAGCATCGTCAACGAGGTCGACATCGTCTTCTTCGCGCACCTGCCGTGCCCCGAGTCCTCGAACGCGCACGCGGCGCTCTTGCCGTCGCTGATCGTCCTGTGGCTGTTCGGGGGCTCGCTCAGCGCGATCTCGGTGGGCACGCAGGCGTTCACGGCGCGCCGCTTCGCCGAGAATCGCCCCGGGGACGCCGGCGCGGTCCTCGCGAACGCCCTGTTCTTCGCGATCGTCGCCGGCGTCGTGTTCTCCGCGATCGGGTACCTGACGATGCCGTACATCCTGTCCGTCATCATCAAGGTGCCGGACGCGCGGCAGGCGGCGCTCGACTACCTCGGCTGGCGCCTGCTCGGCGTGACGTCGATGGCGGCGACGTTCGCGCTGAAGGCGTTCTTCGACGGGATCGGCAAGACGCACATCCACCTGATCTCGGCCCTCGCGATGAACGGGCTGAACATCGTGCTCTGCCTCCTGCTCATCTTCGGCAACGCCTCGCTCGGCATCCCGAAGTACGGCATCGCCGGCGCGGGCATGGCCGGCTTCATCTCGACCTACGTCGGCCTCGCGATCATGCTCGCGTACGCGCTCCTGCCGGAGTACCGGCGCCGCTACCGCCCGTTCGCCACGAGCAAGCTCTCGGCCCCGCTCGTCTGGTCCATCCTCCGGCTGTCGATCCCGAGCGCCGTCGCGACCGTCGCGATCATGACGGGCTTCGCCCTCTTCTACGCGATCGCCAGCAAGCTCGACCAGGTCGCGCCGGCGGGCGTCGTCTCGCCGCTCTGTCCCGGCGGCCGCGCGGAGCCGGTGTACGGCGCCGCGACCACGGTGATCGTCGGCATCCTGAAGCTCACGTTCACGGCCTGCCTCGCCTTCGGCACATCGACGGCGACGCTGGTCGCGCAGTCGCTCGGCGAGAAGGACGGCGACAAGGCCGCGCGCTTCGGCTGGACCAGCGTCCGGCTGGGGCTCGCGATCTTCGGCGTCGTCGGCCTGCTCGAGGCGATCTTCGCGCCGCAGATCCTCGCGTTCGCCAGCAGCAGCGAGCTCGTCCAGGCCGCGGCGCTCCGGCCGCTCCAGATCATGGGCATCTGCACGCCGCTCGTCGCGGTCGGCATGATCCTCACGCAGGCGCTCTTCGGCGCGGGCAACACGATGTTCGTGATGGTCGTGGAGCTCATCCTGCACTTCACCTGCCTCGTCCCGCTGGCGTGGCTGCTCGGCATCACGCTCGGCTTCGGCCTGATGGGCATCTGGGGCGCCGGCGTCGTCTACGTGGTCCTCCTCGCCGCGACCATGGTGTGGAAGTTCCGCTCGGGGGACTGGAAGAAGATCCGGCTCGACGCCCAGAAGCCCCTCGACGAGGCCGTGCTCGGCGAGGGCGGCGGCGGGGCGAGCGCGTAGGCGCGCTGAGCCGACCGGCTCAGCGCGGGAAAGCGGCGGCGTTCCCGCCGTCGACGGTCACGACGCAGCCCGTCGTGGCCTCGGCGGTCGCGAGGTAGAGGAAGGCCTGCGCCACGTCCGCCGCGGTGGTCTCGCGCCGGAGCAGGTTGTCGCGGAAGTAGTCGTCGACCGAGACGTTGCGGGCGCGGGCGCGCGCCTCCAGCAAGCCGGCGCCGAAGAGCGCGGTGCGGATCCGGTCGGCGTTCACGGCGTTGGCCCGGATGCCCTGAGGCCCGAGGTCCACGGCGTACTGGCGCATCAGCGAGACGAGCGCCGCCTTGGCGACGCCGTAGGGGCCGAAATCGGGCCCCTGGTTGAACGCGCTCTTCGACGCGTTGAACAGGATCGCGCCGCCTGAGCCCTGCGCGAGCAGCACCCGCGCCGCCGCGCGGGCGACGTTCTGGTGGCCGAGCAGGTTCAGCTCGAGCGACGCGCACAGCGCCTCGTGCCCCTCGGACGTGTGGAGGGATCCAGAGAACGCGCGGCCGGCGTTCGACACGACGACGTCGACGCCGCCGAAGTGCGCCGCGCACTGCGCGAACGCGCGGTGCACGCTCGCCTCGCTGCGCACGTCGCAGGCGACCTTCATGCAGCGGCCGCGGTAGCGGCCCCCGAGCTCGGCGGCGGCCTTCTCGAGCGACTCCTCGTCGCGATCGGCCAGCGCCACGTGCGCCCCCGCGGCGAGGAACGCCGCCGCCGTCGCGTGGCCGATCCCCGAGGCGGCGCCCGTGATCAGCGCGATCCGTCGATCGAGCTGGCCCCGCGGGCCTGCGCCGAGCTTCAGCTTCGCCTGCTCGAGGCTCCAGTACTCCATGTCGAAGAGATCGAGCTCCGGGACCGGCTGGTACCCGCCGAGCGCCTCGGCGGCCTCGATCACGGAGACGGTATGGGCGTAGACGTCCGCGACGATCTCCGCCTCGGCGCGGGAGCCGCCCACGCACAGCGCGCCCGCCCCGGGGAACAGCAGCACCCGCGGGAACGGATCGAGCTCGTCGCGGACGACGCCCCGCGCCGCGCAGGAGCGGCGGAAGTACTCGTGGTACTCGTCCACGTACCTCGCGATGGCCTGCTCGACGGTCGCGCGGAAGCGCGCCGTGTCGGTGATGTCGTGGCCGTGGATGACGAGCGGCCGCGCCTTGGTGCGGATGACGTGATCCGGCGTGGCGCAGCCGATCTGCGAGACCCTGGCCAGATCGTCGCGCGCGCAGAACGCGAGCAGCTCCAGGCCGGTGCGGAGCGTGCAGACCCAGGGGCGCCCCGACGCGCGGGCGAGCGCTCCGCGGACGACCGGCCCGATGGCGGCCCGGAGGTCCGGATCCGCCACGACCGTGGGGTGCGAGACGATCACGCTGCGCTCGGCGATGTAGTGCTCGGCGCGCGTGACGGCGTCGATCATGCGCGTGTAGCTCTCCTCGGCGGTGTCTCCCCACGTGAAGACGCCGTGCTTGTCGAGGATCATCAGCGACGGGAGCGCCCCTCGGGCGAGGCGCTCCCGGACGAGCTCGGCGACGCGGCGGGCGAGCGCGAAGCCGGGCATGACGTACGGCACGAAGAGCGCGCCGTCCCCGTAGATCGCCTGGACGACCTCGGCCGAGCCGGGCTGATCGATGACCGCGAGCACCGCGTCCGCGTGCGTGTGATCGACGAACTTCGCGGGGATGATCGCGTGCAGCAGCGCCTCGACCGACGGCGTCGGGCTCGCCGGATCCAGCATCTGGCCGCGCAGCAGCGCGACCATCTGCTCGTCGGTCATCGCCTCGAGCGCGCAAGCGCGCTGGAGCGGCGCGAGGCGGCACGCCGGGAAGCCGCGCGGCTCGATGGTCGCGAGGTCCCACCCGCTGCCCTTGATGAAGAGCACCTCGACGCGATCGCCGAGCAGGTCGACGGCCGTGCTCTTGACGCTCGTGTTCCCGCCGCCGTGGAGGACGAGCGACGGATCGGCGCCGAGCAGGCGCGAGGTGTAGACGCGGAGGGCGAGATCCTCGCCCCAGGTCGAGGCGTAGGTGTCGAGGGTGCGCTGGGCTTCGTCCTTGCTGTGGCGAGGATCCATCGATCGGCCGCCTACCCCAGCGGCGGAGGCGCCGAAAGCCCGCCGCTCAGTAGCGGTAGTTCTCGGCCTTGAAGGGGCCCTCGGCGGGGACGCCCAGGTACTTCGCCTGCTCCGTCGTGAGCTGGGTCAGCTCGACCCCGAGCTTCGGCAGGTGCAGCGCCGCGACCTTCTCGTCGAGCTTCTTCGGCAGCAGGTGCACGCCGATCGTGTGCTTCTCGGTCCACAGGGCGATCTGCGCGAGGACCTGGTTGGAGAACGAGGTCGACATCACGAACGACGGGTGGCCAGTGGCGCACCCGAGGTTCACGAGCCGGCCGCGCGCGAGGACGATCAGCCGCTTGCCGTCCGGGAAGATGAAGTGATCGACCTGCGGCTTGATGCTCTCCTCCTTGATCTCGGGGTTCTTCTCGAGCCACGCGATCTGGATCTCGGAGTCGAAGTGCCCGATGTTGCAGAGGATCGCCTCGTCCTTCATCGCGATCATGTGCTCCGCCCGGACGACGTCCTCGCAGCCCGTCGCCGTGACGAAGATGTCGCCGACCGGGGCGACGGTCTCGAGGCGCTTCACCTCGTAGCCCTCCATCGCCGCCTGCAGCGCGCAGATCGGGTCGATCTCGGTGATGATCACGCGCGCCCCCAGGCCGCGCAGCGACTGCGCGCACCCCTTGCCGACGTCGCCGTAGCCGCACACGACGGCGACCTTGCCCGCGAACATCACGTCGGTGGCCCGCTTGATCCCGTCGCCCAGCGACTCGCGGCAACCGTAGAGGTTGTCGAACTTGCTCTTCGTCACCGAGTCGTTGACGTTGATCGCGGGCACCTTCAGCTTGCCCGCGCGGTGCATCTCGTAGAGCCGGTGCACGCCGGTCGTCGTCTCCTCGGAGAGCCCGCGGATCGGGTCGGCGCCGGTGAAGAGCTCCGGGTGCTTCTCGTGGGCGACGATCGTGAGATCGCCGCCGTCGTCGAGGATCATGTTGGGCCCCTTGCCGCCCTTGAAGGCGTAGAGCTGCTGCTCGATGCACCAGTCGTACTCCTCGAGGGTCTCGCCCTTCCACGCGAAGACCGGGATGCCGGCCGCCGCGATCGCCGCCGCCGCGTGGTCCTGCGTCGAGTAGATGTTGCAGCTCGTCCAGGTGACCTCCGCGCCGAGGGCCACCAGCGTCTCGATCAGCACCGCGGTCTGGATCGTCATGTGGAGGCAGCCGGCGACGCGCGCGCCCTTGAGCGGCTGCGTCGGGCCGTACTCCGCCCTGAGCGCCATCAGCCCGGGCATCTCCTTCTCGGCGATGCGGATCTCCTTGCGACCCCAGTCCGCGAGCGTGATGTCGGCGACCTTGTAGGAGAGCTTCTTCTCAGCAGTCATGGTGTCCCTTTGCCTTTTCGGTGAATGCGCTTGTGCGCGCGCCGCGCCAGCCGACGAGCAGCTGCCAAACCAGGTGTCGATCCGGGCCTTCGCCCTGCCATGCGGACGGCAGCCGCCGGAGCTCGACGCCGGAGAGCCCGGCCTCCTCGGCGAGGCCTCGGAGGTCGCCCGGCGAGAAGCCGAGCCAGATGTCCGCCTCCTGCTCCCGGAGGGCCTGATCGTGGTGCGCCTCGTAATCGAGCACGCACACCGCGCCCCCGCGGGCGTGAGCGTCGTCGCCGCGGCCGGGCGCGGCCGGCCGCGCGAGCTCGACGAGCGCGCGCATCGCCTTCGCCGGCTGAGGCGCGTGGTGCAGCACGCGCGCCGCGAAGACAACGTCGGCGCCCCCGGAGAGGGCCTCGCCGGCCTCCGGAGGATCACCGCCGAGCGCGCGCGCCACGGCCCGGATCACCTCGGGCCCGTCGATCTCGCCGCACACCAGCTCGACGTTCTCGAGGCTGCGCCGCCGCAGGCGCTCCCCGGCGAGCTGCAGCTGCGCGCTCGCGCGATCGAGCGCGACGACGCGATCGAAGACGGGCGACAGCACCTCGAGCAGCGCCCCGTCGCCGGTGCCCGCGTCGACCGCCAGCCGCCGATGGGGCAGGAGCGGCGCGAGGGCCGCGAGGTAGGCGGCGAGCTCGGCCGGCGGCCCCGGGCGCAACGGCCGCCCCCCGCGCGCGAAGAACTCGCGCGTCTCGGCGTCGCGCGCGGCCAGCACCTCCTCGACGCGCGCGAGCGTCCCGTCCGCCGCGCACGCGCGCTGGCCCGCGCGCACCGCGTCGTCGACCACGGGATCGGTCGTCGCGCGCGGATCCAGGCGGAGCAGCGTCCACGTCCCCTGGCGCCTGGCGAGCAGGATCCCCGCCTCACGGAGCGCGGCCGCGTGGCGCGAGATCTTCGGCTGGCCCTCGCGGAGCAGCTCGGCGAGCTCCCCGACGGCGAGCTCCTCCGCCGCGGCCAGGCCGAGGAGCCGCACCCGCACCGGATCCGCCAGCAGCCGGTACAGCTCGCACCGCGCGACCGCCTCCTCCGGCTGGGCCGGCGTCTCTGCGACCGAGACCATGGCTCATATATATGTGTTGATGCGCATGAATGCAAATAGTTTGAGCAAGGCCCTGAACGCGCTCGGTTCACCGAGAAGGCCCCCGCTGACATGCGTGGGCACCCTCGGGTCGCGCGGCGGAGCAGGCTCTCGTGCAGCGGGCAGCCGTGGCCAGCCATGCGCACGGGGGCGCCCATCGACGGCCGCCTCCTTACCGGGGCTCCTTCTGCTTCCTCTTCGATCGCCCCTGCCGTGGTGCGCCGCGGCTCCTGGCTCGCGCTGGGTCAACCGAACGAGCGGACGACCTTCTCCAGCTTCGCCTCTTCCGAGGAGCGGAGCAGGCCCACGGCTACCACGGTGAGGCGCTCCGGCCGGAACAGCGCGCGCGCGGCGTCGCGCACGTCGGCGACGCTGACGCGCGCGAGCTCCTCGTGCCGCGCCTCCGGGGTGCGCGTGATGTCGGCGAGCGCGGCGAGCCCATGGAAGCCGGCGGTCGCCTCGGCGTCGTCGAGCATCGCCTCCACCGACCAGAGGTGGCGGTCGCGCGCCTTGGCGAGCTCGTCCTCGCGCGGGCCGACCTCGGCGAGCTCGCGGAGCAGCGCGAAGATCTCCCGGACCACCACGGTCGCGCGGTCGTGCTGGACGCCCGCGGCGATGTCGACGACCCCGTCGTCCTCGTAGGCCTCGAACATCCCCGACACGTCGTAGCAGAGGCCCAGCCGATCGCAGATCCGCTCGTACAGCCGCGTCGACATGCCGTCGTCGAGGACGCGGAGCAGCATCTCCACGGCGGGCTCGCGCGGATCGCGCTCGCTCACGCCCCGGAACGCGATCCGCAGATCGGTCTGGCTCGACTGGTTCTCGATGAAGCGGAACCTCGGCTTCTTCTGCGCGTTGGGCGGCGGCGCGGCGGGCACCTGCTCGCCGCGCGGCATGGCGCCGAAGTGCCGCTCGGCGACCCGCGCGCACGCCTCGGGATCGAGCCGCCCCGCGAGGCAGAGCACCGCGTTCGCCGTCGTGTAGTGCCGGGCGTGGTGGGCGCGCAGCATCGGCTCGTCGAAGCGATCGAGCGCCTCGATGTCGCCCGTGATGGTGAACCCGAGCGGGTGTCGCTCGTACATGAGCGCGCGCGCGTTGTTGTCCGCGTCGATGTCGCGCCCCTCGTCGTCGAGGTCCTCGAGGATCTCCTCGCGCACGATGCCTCGCTCGACCTCGATCGCTGTGAAGCGAGGCGACGTGGCCACCTCGCCCAGCAGGGCGAGCACCGGCTCCAGGTTCGTCGGCGGCACGGAGATGCTCATCACGCCGTGGTCGACGTGGGTCGCCGCGTAGAGCGTCCCTCCGAGGCGCTCGAAGGCGAGCGCCTGCGCGTGCGCGGTCGGCAGCGTCGGAGTACCCCGGAACACCATGTGCTCCAGGAAGTGAGAGATCCCGTTGTTCTGCTGGCTCTCGAAC
Source organism: Sorangium sp. So ce295 (assembly GCF_051527405.1). Classification (NCBI taxonomy): domain Bacteria; kingdom Pseudomonadati; phylum Myxococcota; order Polyangiales; family Polyangiaceae; genus Sorangium; species Sorangium sp. So ce295. The sequence continues at coordinate 4,358,741 of NZ_CP150324.1, forward strand.
CGCGAGCCGACGCGCAGGTAGAGCGAGGCGACCGCCCGGTGGACGTGCGGTTGCGGTACGAGGACGACCTTGAGGCCGTTCGAGAGGACGACGTCGCGCGCGTCACGCAGCGGGAGCGACGTCATTCCCCCTCGTCTTCGAGCGGCAGCGGCGGCTCGCCGGAGCCGTCCTCGGCTGGCTTGGACTCCTTGAGGAGGTTCTGGTCGTACTTCACCTCGCTGCCGATCGTCGACTTCAGCCGGCGCACGTACCCGATGAGCGCGTCGTTCTGCTTCGCGGCGCGCATGGCCGACGTGTAGAACTCGCGATCCTTGTCCCACTGCTCCTGGCTCGCAGAGGTCTTCTCCTTGAGCTGGATCACCGCATAACCGTTCGCCAGCGCCACGACGTCCTTGGGCAGGTCGCCCGGCTTGTCGAGCTGGAAGGCGATGCGCGCGGCCTCGGTGCTGTCCCTCGCGTCGGCGATGGGCGAGCCGGAGACGTTGAACGGCAGGCTCGTCTCGACGGTGGGCCGGTTCGGGTGCGTCGCGATCGTGTAGGGGACTCGCGCCTCCCCGGCCTCGCCACCCTCCTTCGCGCCCGCGTCCTTGTTGCCATCCTGCTTCGCCGCGGCGGCCCCGCCGCTCGCCTTTGCGCCCGGCGCGGCGGCGCCCTCCTTCTCCTTCGCTTTCGCCGGCGTGAGCTGCGCCATGTACGCGGCGAGCGCGTCCTCCAGCGACTTGCCGCCCGCGGCGGCGGCGAGCACCTGCTTCGCGGCCTCGGCCGCGAGCCGCTCCGACTCGTGGGCGATGTAGAGGTCGCGCGCCGTCTCCTGCCGGCCGATCTTCTCGGCCTCGGCGTCCTTCGCGATCTGCTCGAGCTTGATCACGTGGAAGCCTTCCTCGGTCTCGATCAGGTCGGACACATCGCCCGCCTTCATCTCGAAGAGCTTGTCCTCGACAGGCTTGCTCAGGCGGCCCTTGGCCACGCATCCGAGCTCGCCGCCGCGCGCCGCGCTCGGATCGTCGCTCGCGCTGCGGGCCACGTCGGCGAAGCTCTCACCCTTCTTGAGGCGCTGGACCGCGCCCTCGATCCGCGCCTTCGCGGCGGCCTTGCCCGCCTCCGGCCCCTGCTCGGCCTCCTCGGGCTTCACCTCGACCGCGAGGACTCGGGCGACGCGGCACTCGGGCTGATACTGCGCTTTCCGCCCCTCCCAGGCCTTGTCGAGCTCTTCTTTGTTGTTGTCGGCCCAGGCCTGGATCGCCTTCTCCGACGTGTCCACGATGAGATCGCTGTAGAAGCGCCGGTCGAAGCGCACATAGGCGAGCGTCCTCGTGGATTTCTCGCGCGAGAACTGCTCGAACGCCTCATTCTCGCCGACCCGGACCCGCGCCCGGATGAGCTCGCGCATCCGGGCGGCGATGAGCTCCTTCCGCTGGTAATCGCGGAAGTCCGTGGGGCTCATCTTCGTGATGTTCCGGATCTGCTTCTCGTACTGCTTGTTGTCGAATTTCTTCGTTTGCCGGTTGCGGACGTCCAGGTAGCGAGTGAGGTCTTCCCGGAGGCTGAGGGCGTAACCGACCTGGCGGATCTTGTCTGCCGGGAGCGAGACATGCACCCTGCCAGCCACGAGCTCGCTCGTGAGCTCGTCGTCCGAGACGGTGATCCCGAGGCGCTTCGCGTCCTCGTTGAGGAGCCACCGCTCGTAGAGCCCCTCCGCCGTGAGCCGCCGGTAACCCATCGCCCGGAGGCGGTTTTCGTCGGGGCTCCGCATCGCGAGCAGGTTCTTCGACGCGTTGAAGTCGATGGAGGAGATGCAGCTGCCTCGGACCTCGACCGCGCAGGTGTTCCCGGCCGACTGCACGGGCCCCGTGCTCGGGCGGAACTGGACGATGAAGACGACGGCGATCGCGATGATGATGGCGGCGCCGAAGATTTGGCTCAGTCTGTTCACGAAGGGTTCGCTCCCGGGGCGTGCGCCGCTCGCTCTTCGAGCGGCCTCCCGCCTTGGCCTGGCGCGGCATAGCACGGCGTCGACGGCGTGTCTTTACGGCGGTCGGGAGCGGGGCTAGGGGCACATGCCATGGCAAGCTCGAAGTCACACCTCCCCGATTGCGGCCTCTACCTGACGACAAAGCCGCTCCCCGGACACGAGGACAAGGTGCCTGCTGGCACCATCGTCTCCTTCCACAACCACTCGGACAACGGTCTGCCGACGGTGACGACGCCCGACCACAACGTTCACAACCGCTGGCACTTCCACGGCCCTGCCGTCGCGTTCCGGGGCACGACGTGGGCAGACTCCCTGCAGCGCCTCCCCGCCGAAGGGTTCTACACGCTTCGCAAGGAGCTCGCGTTCGACGGCGGCAACTGGCCGAAGGGCACGCTCGTGCAGCTCGGTTACACGCAGGCGGGCATGCCTATCCTGTTCATCGCCCGTGTGCGTTCGCGGCTTCAGGAGAACGACCTCTTCTTCTCCGACAAGGGCGTAGGCATCAAGCGCGAGCAGCTTTCCCTGCTCGAGCCCGTCTCCGTCTTCGAGGAGCCGAGCGACGGCTCCGGCCACCAGCCCGATCACGCCGACGCGCACTGAGGACCGCCGTAGAGGGTGCATCCTCGTGCACCGCGCAGGACGCAGCTCCCGTCCATACTGAATATCGACCGGAGCTCACATTTCTGTCCCCGGGCACGGCGTGTGCTTGTAATTTTCTTTCGTGATTCGACGCAGAACCCTCACACCCCCGTCACTCCAGATTCCGCCTGAGCTCCTGGCCAACCGTCGCAGGAGCCCACGCCGTGAGCTGAGCGAACGGGTACGCCTGGAGACCGGCGAGCGCGCCGTCGCCGGCTGGACGCTGAACGTGAGCGTCGGCGGGCTCAGGGTGGTGATAGAAAATTCACTCGATCCCGGTACCGAGCTAACGGTCTGGCTCGACGGCAGAAGCCCACGTCCGGGTAGGATAATGTGGGTGCAAGACGAGCCCGATGGATCGATCGTTGGGGTGTGCTTCCTGGATGGCCTGGAGGGTCGGGAGGGCATCAACGGTCTGGGGGGCCTGGAAGGAGGCCCCTCGAGGTCGCCGCGATCGAGCTCCTGAGCCCACAGGAGCGCGCCGGCGCGCCAGAGCGCCACACGGGGTAGGCGCTGTCGGCTTGACGAGGCACCCGCAATTTTGCGATGGATGTTCCTGCTGACAGCTGGGGGTAGCCGGAAACCAGCGGAAGATGCCGACACCCGCGGAGATAAAGAAGGCCCTGCTCCAGGCCGGATTCGAGGTCTACCGCACCCGGGGCGACGCCGTGCAGGTCGCGGAGCGGGTGCGGGAGAACCTCCTCATGGACTCGGGGATCGTCGTGGGCGCCGAGCCGCTGCGGGTCGGGTTCGTCGTGCGCGCGCAGCGCAACGACTTCCCGGGTGCGGCGGACGAGCTGCTCTTCGAGCGCGCGCGCGGGATGGCCGAGCCTGCCGTGGCGCGTGGCTACACCGAGGCCGAGGCCGCCCTCCGCCACGTCCGCGACCCCGGCGACGCCGAGAGGACGCTCGATACGTGGTGCGAGGTCCACTTCGAGAAGCGCGTGGCGTCGCTCGAGCTCGCCGTCAGCGAGGTGGGGTTCGCCCTCTCGCTGGAGAAGACCGCCCTGCCGCGCTGAGCGGTACGCGATGCCCTTCGACCGCGCCGCGAGCCTGCTCGGGCCGTCGGGCCCGTTCGCGCGCGGCCTGGACGGGTACGAGGACCGACAGGGGCAGGTGGCGATGGCGAGCGCCGTCGAGCGCGCGCTCGCGGAGGACCGCATCCTCCTCTGCGAGGCGGGCACCGGGACGGGCAAGACGCTCGCCTACCTCGTGCCCGCGATCCTGAGCGGTCGCAAGGTCGTCGTCTCGACCGCGACGAAGGCGCTCGAGGACCAGATCTACACGAAGGACCTGCCGCTCGTGGCCGAGCACCTCCGGCTGGATCCGCGCGCGGCGCTGGTGAAGGGGCTCGGCAACTACCTGTGCCTGCGGCGCTTCAGCGAGCTCCGGACCAGCCCCGGCGCGGGCGCCGGGATCGCGGGGCGCTCGCTGCCGCTGATCGAGGCGTGGGCGCAGGAGACCGAGATGGGCGACGTCGCGGAGCTCGCCCACCTCGCCGAGGGGGATCCGCTCTGGCGAGAGGTCGCGTCGTCCAGCGAGACGCGCCTCGGCGCCTCGTGCGAGCACTTCGAGAGGTGCTTCGTCACGCGGATGAAGCGCGACAGCGAGGCGGCGCGCCTCCTCGTCGTCAACCACCACCTCTTCTTCGCGGATCTCGCGCTGAAGATCGCCGGAGCGCGCCGCGGCTTCGCCGGCGCCGGCGCGCTCCCGCCGTACGACGCGGTCATCTTCGACGAGGCGCACCAGCTCGAGGACATCGCGACGGGCTTCTTCGGCGTCCGCGTCTCTCGCGCGCGGGTCGACTCGATGCTGCGCGACGCGGACCGGGCCTTCATCGCGTCGGGCCTCGCCGATCGCATCCTCGGGCGGGGCGAGGGGACGGCGATCACGGCCGTGGTGCGCGAGTCCGCGGACGCGCTCTTCGATCGGCTCGCCTCGCTGGGCGGCGCCGCCGGCGGCGGGGATCGCGGCGAAGCCCGGAGCCCGCTCGCCAGGGACGCCTGGTCCGGCGAGCTGCTCGACGCGTACCACCGCCTCGACGACCACCTCGAGGCGCTCGCGGCGTACGCGAGCGCGAACGCGATCAACGAGGCGGTGCAGCTCGTCGGCAACCGCGCCGCGCAGCTGCGGGACGACGCGGCGCGGATCGTCGACCCCGCGACGAACCAGGTCACGTGGGTCGAGGTGCGCGGCCGCGCCGTCTCGTTCGGCGCGTCGCCGGTCGATCTCGGGAACATGCTGCGGGAGCACGTCTTCGAGCGGATCGGCTCCGTGGTGCTGACGAGCGCCACGCTGACGACGGGCGGCTCCGCCGGGGCGGGGTTCCGCTTCCTCCGCTCGCGGATGGGCCTCGACGAGGACGTGTCCGTCCCTGTCGACGAGCTCGAGGTCCCTTCGCCCTTCGACTACCCGACCGCCGCGCTGCTCTACACGCCGCGCGACCTCCCCGAGGCGACCGACGCGGCGTTCGTCGAGCGGGCCGCCGATCGCGCGGCCGAGCTCATCGGCATCACGGGCGGCGGCGCGTTCCTCCTCTGCACGTCGATCCGCGCCATGAACGCGCTCGCCGCGGCCCTCCGCGTCCGGCTCGGGCGCGCCGCGGCGGTGGCCCGCGCGGATGGGAGCGCTCCGGGGCGGCAGGCCCCGCTGCTCGTGCAGGGGGACGCGCCGAAGGGCGCGCTGCTCCGCCGCTTCCGCGCAGAGCGGCACGCGGTGCTCGTCGCGACGATGAGCTTCTGGGAAGGCGTGGACGTCCCCGGCGAGGCCCTGCGCCTCGTGATCATCGAGAAGCTCCCGTTCGCGGTGCCGACCGATCCCGTCGTCGCGGCCCGGTGCACGGCGATCGAGCAGGGCGGCGGCAACCCGTTCATCGCCTACAGCGTGCCTCAGGCCGCGATCACCTTGAAGCAGGGCTTCGGCCGGCTGATCCGCGCGCGCACGGATCGCGGCATCGTCGCGATCCTGGACCGCAGGATCCGCACGCGCGGCTACGGCCGCGTGCTGCTCGACAGCTTGCCCGACGCGCGCCGGACCGACCGCATCGAGGACGTGCGCGCCTTCTGGGCGGCCCACGCGGCCGACGCGGAAGCGGAGCGAGGCGGAGCGCCGGCGCGGACGTGAGGCGCGGCGCGAAGGGGCCGCGAGGCGAAGCGCGAGATGAGGCGCGCGCTCCGGCGACGCGCGGGCTGCGTCGGAGCGCTCGTCAGGGATACGACGTCTTCCCGTAGATGCACCAGGCGCCGCCCTTCCGGAGGGCGATGGCCTGGCGGAGCCTGTAGTCCGCCTTGAACCTGGGGTCGTCGTACGAGGCGCGGGAGGAGGGCACCGTCGGGCTCTTGCAGTCGATCGCGGAGGAGATGAGCAAGAAGTAACGCGGGTTCTTCGCGAAGATCGCGTCGGTGTAGCCGGCCCCGACCTTGTGCGTGTACGCGCCCGGCAGGCGGGAGACCTCGGGGCTGAGCAGCCCGAGCAGGTCCACGACCGGGAAGCCCGTGCGGTAACCGATGTAGCCGATGTCGGCGAGCGCGATGGGGCCAGGCTCCGCGTTCTGGACGAGCCACACCGCGGAGCGCCCTGCGGCGTCGTCCCAGAAGCCCTTGTCGTTGACGAGGAGGTTCCGCTGGGCCCGCACGAGCTCGCCGGCGCGGGTCGCGATCGTGATCGCGCCGAACGCCGCGATCGCGAGCGACGCCACGCGCTCGCGGCGCGCGGCGATCGCGCGGACCGCGTCGTCGGCGAGCAGGAACGCGAACGGCTCCGCGGGCGCGAGGAACCGGAAGTAAGGCATCCAGTCGCCGCCCACCGCGACGACGTACACGCCGAACAGCAGCGCGATCGACGCGATCGCGAGGCCGCTCCGGCGCCGGTGGACGATGGATGAGGCGACCGAGAGGATCCCGAGCCACAGGAAGGCGCCGGCGTGCTGCGCGTACTTGCGGACGTAGTCGCCCCCTCCCTGGATCTGCTGCGCGAAGTCGCCCGTCTTCGCGGCGAGCGTGTTCGGGAGCCACGCGCCGTAGTAGCTATGCCGCCACACGAGGTGCGCGGCGACCGGGAGCGCGAACGCGACAAGGCGCAGCACGCTCCGGCGCGAGAGCGCCTGCTCCGAGTGCCAGACGACGAGCAACCCGAGGAACAGCGGCGCCTCCGGGCGGGTGAGCGCGGCGAGCGCGAACACCGCGCCGGACCAGGGGAGCCATGAGACGAGCGCGGGTCGAGCGCCGCTGTCGTCGCTGGCGGCGTCCTCTTCGCGGAAGAAGAGCTCGGTCCCCGCGAGCGTGAGCAGGAGGAACAGCGGCGTCTCCAGTCCGAACACCGCGTAGCCGGAGAAGAGGACGCTCATCGCGAGCAGCCACGTCGCGAGGCAGGGCACGTTCGAGAACGGACGCAGCCGCCGGGAGAGGAGGTAGGTCGGGACGAGCGCACCTGCGGCGCACGCGGCGCCGAGCACCTTCGCCGCCGCCGCCGGCGCCGCGCCGAGCTTCACCGCCGCGGCGAGGAGCACCGTCCAGAGGAAGTTCGTGTAGCCCTCGACGCGCTCGCCCACGTTGTAAACGAGCCCGTTTCCGTTCGCGAGGTTCTCCGCGTACCGGAACGAGATGTACGCGTCGTCGATCGTGAAGCTCGCGACGCGGAGCGCAGCCGCGATCGTGATCACCATCGGCGCGAGCAGCCCGAGCGTGAGCTCCAGCGAGGCGGGGAGGGGAGCGCCAGCGAGCCAGGTTCGAAGATCGCGCGCCGGCGAGCTGTGGCGTTCGGCTCCGGACGGCTCCTCGCCTTCGATGGACTCGTCGTGTCCCACCTCCTCGCTCCTCCCCACTGCGGTCACGGGCTCGTCGCTCATCGGGCGCCGACGATACCGCGATTGTCACAGCCACAACGTCGAGCTGCGTAAATCGGGACAGGATGGTGTGCGAACACCCGGACGCAGTGCGAACGAAATTGCGCACTCTGACTGTAGGGCTACGCTGTCGAGGCAGCCACGGCGACGGCTTCCCGTGCTGACAAGGAAGGAGTCGAGTGATGAGCGAGCTCGTTGCGCACCTGCCCGTGATCGTTCCCGTCGTTGTCCTGGCGGCGCTCGCCCTCGCCGCGGTCTTCCTCGTGCGCAGGGCGTCGGCCCCCGGTGCGCCCTCTTCCGCGCTGTCCGTGAAGGAGCGGGCCATCGTGGCGGCCTGCGCTGACGCCCTGTTCCCGGCCGGGGGCCCGATCCCGGTCTCCGGCACGGAGGCCGGGCTGGTCGAGTACGTGGACCGCTACGTCGCGCGCACACCGCGGCCTCTCCGGCCCTACATGCGGCTGCTGTTCCACTTCGTCGAGCTCTCGCCCTGGGTCTTCGGGCCGCGCCGCGCGCGCTTCACCCGCCTCCCGCAGGCCGATCGCATCGCGGTGCTCGCGTCGATGGCGCAGAGCTGCATCTACCTCCGGCGGGTGACGTTCCTCTCGCTGCGGACGATGCTCTCGATGGGGTATCTCGCGAACGAGAAGGTCGCCGGCGCGATCGGCGTCGCCTGCTGCGCCACGCCCTTCGAGCGCCGCGCCGCCAGCGGAGCGGCGGGTGAGCCCGCCGCCGTGGCGCCCCCGTCGCTCGCGTCGGGGGTGACGGCGTGAAGCTCCCCGCCTTCCCGGAGCCGCCTCGCGCCGTGGCCCGCGAGCGGCGCTCGCTCTCCGAGGCGACGCTCCGATCGCGGGGCGCGGTGGAGCCGCTCGCGCCCGACGAGCCGCGCTCGCAGGTGAAGGTGTTCGCCGACTACGAGGGCGAGGTGCGGGCGTCGTGCGAGGTGCTCGTCGTCGGCTCCGGTCCGGGCGGCGCGGTCGTCGCCAAGGAGCTCGCCGAGGCGGGGCGCGACGTGATCCTCGTCGAGGAGGGGCCGCCGTTCGGGGTGGAGGACTTCCGCCAGGAGCCGGGCGAGTCGCTCTCGCGCACGCTGCGCGAGGGCGGGATGCGCGCCGCCCGCGGGCGCATGCTCATCCCGACCATGCAGGCGATCGCGCTCGGGGGCGGCTCGGTCGTCAACTCGGCCATCTGCGCGCGCTCGCCCGCCTGGGTGTTCGACAAGTGGGCAGAGCGGACCGGCACGTCCTCGCTCACCCTGGACGCGCTGCTGCCCCACTACGATCGCGTCGAGCGCCTGCTCGGCGTCTCGCCCACGCCGATGGAGGTGCAGGGCGAGCGCAACCTGCGCTTCAAGCGCGGCTGCGACGCGCTGGGGCTGTCGAGCGAGCCGACCCACCGCAACGTGCGCGGCTGCCGCGGCTCGGGCGAGTGCTTCACGGGGTGTCGCAACCGCGCAAAGATGTCGACCGACGTCTCGTACGTCCCCGCCGCGATCCGGGCGGGCGCCCGCGTCTTCACCAGCGTGCGCGCCGAGCACCTGCTGCTCGCCGGCAGGCGCGCAACCGGGATGCGCGGGCGCACGATCGAGCCGTTCACCTGGCGCGAGGGGGCGCCCGTCGAGATACGGGCGGAGCTCGTGGTGCTCGCGGCCGGCTGCATGGCGACCCCCCTCATCCTGCTCCGCAGCGGCGCCGCCGGCTCGAGCGGCCATGTGGGCAACGAGCTGCAGCTCCACCCTGGGCTCGCCATCATGGCGGTGTTCCCGGAGCCCATCGATCCATGGGAGGGCGCGACCCAGGGCTATCACTCGCTCCACTTCATCGAGCAAGGGATCAAGCTGGAGGTCCTCTGGTCGCCTCCGGCCGTGCTCGCCGCGCGATTTCCCGGCCTCGGGCACGACTACCAGCGTCATCTCCGGACATACAACCGGATGGCGCCGTTCGACGTCATCATTGCAGCCGAGCAGTCGCGCGGGACGGTGCGTCCGAAGCGCGGCAGCTGGGACCCTGATGTGCGATTCGACTACGCACCGCGCGACGTCGAGAAGATCCAGCGCGGTCTCGGCATCTTGTCCGACATCTGCTGGGCGGCGGGGGCCTCGTCGATACTGCCCGGGCTGCACGGCGTGCCCGACGAGCTGACGTCGCCCAAAGAAGCCGAGATCCTGAAGAGCAAACGGCTCGACGGGCGCGACACGATCACCGCGGCGAATCACGCCTTCGGTACGGCGCGGATGTCGAGGCGCCCGCGGGACGGGGTGGTCGATGAGGAGGGGCGCTGCCACGATCTGGACAATGTGTACGTCGCTGACACGAGCATCTTTCCTGGAAGTCCGGCAGTGAATCCGATGCTTACGTGCATGGCGCTGGCCGATCGCATCGCATGCGGCATCATCGAGCGCTGGTGATGCGCGCGGCGGCGTGTCACCACAGGAGTCAGTGAGCCAGGGGCGCCACATCCGTCGGGCAGGCACGGCATGTCGCGGACGGTATGTGAGGGGGGCTTTGCACCCGAGAAGGAGGCAACTCCCGAGTTGATACGAGGCCCCGCGAGGTACAAGTTTAACGGCACGTTTCAACTCGCACGGGGCCGAGCCGTCCGTCCGCCGAGCTGGGAGGGAAGCTTTGGGACCGAACGCAGTTTCAGCTGCAATTCCGCGCGGACAAGCGCGCTCGACGCATCGGAGCCACAGCCATCACGGCCGTGTGCTCCTCGTCGAGGACGAGCCCGACCAGGCGGCCATCCTCGAGGCGGTGCTGCGCCATGAAGGGCTCGACGTCGTCGTTGCGTCGAGCGGCGAGCAAGCGCTCGAGATCCACCAGCGGACGCCGGCTGACGTGCTCGTCACGGATCTCAACCTGCCGGGCATGACGGGGGTCGATCTGATGCGCCGGCTCTCGCCCGGCGAGCTCGAGGGGCCCGAGCCGAAGGCGCCGCCGCCCCACGTGGTCATGGTCACCGGCGCGGCGTCGATCACCAGCGCCGTCGACGCGCTCAAGCTGGGAGCGGCCGACTACCTCCAGAAGCCGCTCGATCCGGCGCGCCTCGTGCTGCTCGTGCGCGAGCTCCTCTCGTCGCCGCCGACCGAGTTCGACGACGACGATCCCCTCCATGGGCAGCTCGTGTTCGAGGGGATGATCGGCGGCTCGCCGCGGATGCGGGAGGTCTTCACCCGCATCGATCGCGTCGCCGCGACCATGGCCCCCGTGCTCATCGTCGGCGAGAGCGGCACGGGCAAGGAGCTCGTCGCGCGCGCCATCCACAACCGGAGCCGCCGCCGCGCGGGCCCGTTCGTGCCGGTCCACACGGGCGCGATCCCGCGCGAGCTCATCGGCAGCGAGCTCTTCGGCCACGAGAAGGGCTCGTTCACCGGCGCGTTCGCGGCCGCGGAGGGCAAGTTCGAGGCGGCGGCGGGCGGCACCGTCTTCCTCGACGAGGTGGGCACGATGGACGCGGCCGTGCAGGTCAGCCTCCTCCGCGTGCTCGAGACGTACCGGTTCACGCGCGTCGGCGGCCGCAAGGAGATCGAGGCCGACGTCCGCGTCGTCGCCGCCACGAACAAGGACCTGCTCGACCTCGTCGACGACTGCGTCTTCCGCGAGGACCTCTACTACCGGCTCAACGTGTTCACGGTGACGCTGCCGCCGCTGCGCGAGCGCAGGGAGGACATCCTGCCCATCGCCGAGCGCTTCCTGCTGAAGTTCGCCAAGCGCTACGGCACCCCGGCCCGCCGCCTCTCGGACGCCGCCGTCGAGCGGCTGACCGAGCACGACTGGCCGGGCAACGTCCGCGAGCTGCGCAATGTCATCGAGCAGACGGCGCTCTTCGCCTCGAACGAGCTGGTCTCGGCCAACGACGTCCAGCTCGGCCAGGGCCGGATCGAGCGGCGCTCGGGCCGGCGTTCCTACGACAGCATCCCGTCGGCGAGGGTGGCGGCTCCGGTCGTCCCTGCCGAGCCGGCCGAGCCGCTCTCGGTGCCGATCGTTCATGCCGCCGACCTGGTGGTTCCCTCCGAGCCCGTGCCGTCGCACGTCGGCGCGCAGCCCGTGCCGTCCTCCATCGGCCCAGCCTCGATGCCGCGGAGGCCGGGGGAGGCGGGCGCGCACGAGGCCGAGCCGTCGCGGGACGCCGGCGAAGCGGCCGAGCACCCGCTCGTGCTGCGCCTTCCGGTCGGAACGCGCCTGGCGGACGCGGAGCGCAAGCTCATCCTGCTGACCCTCGAGGCGGTGCGCGGCAACAAACAGCGCGCCGCCCGCGTGCTCGGGATCAGCCGCCGCGGCCTGTACTCGAAGCTGCAGGCGTACGGGGAGCACGTGGGGAGCCACGAGGCCCAGGGGCACAGCGAGAGCGCCGAGCCGCAAGACCCGGTCGACGATGTGCCGGTCGTCACGGACGAGCCCGTCCTGGAAGAGCTCGGTTCCGCGCGCGGCGACGCCTGACGGAGCCTCCTTGCCGCTCTGCGCCGCGAGGCCACACCGCGCCGCGCCGCGAGCTCACACCGCCACACCGCAGGTTCGCAGTGCCGCAGCAATCACGGGTCGCGCGGGCGTGTCGAGTGTGAGGCGCCTCCCCGCGCGGATGGGCCCCTGAGCCGCCCCGCGAGGCGGCTGGTCGCACTCCGGAGCCCGATCTGGGCGCTGCTGCGCCGCACCCCGACAACGGTCTCGTTGGAGGTCCGTCCCTTTGTGCTTTACGAAGGGACGACGACCTCGGCTATCGTAAAGCGGAGCTGCGAGATCAGACGCGCGACTGGCACGTCAGAGAGCGAGCCACCGGCGCGGCATCAAGGTAAACTCTACGCGACGCCTCGCCGGCACTACACCCCAGCGGGCCAGCCCCCAATGAAGATCACCTGCCAGTCCTGTCAGTCGAAATACACCGTCTCGGACGAGAAGGTCCAAGGCAGAACCGTCAAGATCAAGTGCCGCAAATGCGGCGCGACGATCCTCGTGAACAGCTCGGGCGTGACGACCAACGGCGGGGTCGCCGATCCGGTCTCCGGCACGAGCGTTCCGAATGACGGGACGACGTACCTGGTCAACGTGGCGGACGGCGATCAGCGCTCGATGGCGCTGGCCGAGATCGTCACGAGCTACCAGTCGGGGGTGATCAACGCCGAGACGTACGTCTGGGCGGACGGCATGGCCGACTGGCAGCCGCTCGGCCAGATCGACACGATCGTCGCGGCCCTGCATGCTGGCAGCGCTCCTGCCTCCGTGGCCGCGCAGGAAGCGGCGCCGGTGCAGTCGACGTCCGCGCCCAGCGGGGGAGCGGCCCTCGGGCAGACCTCCCCGGGCGTCGAGTCGGTCGCGGCGGCCGCTCCTCGAGCAGCGGCGGTGCGTCGCGATCCGGCGCGTCCGACGCAGGATCTCTTCGGCGCGAGCCCGGGCGTCGAGGCGCACCGGCCCAGCTCCGACGACGTGGCCACGAGCGCTCCGCTCTTCAAGAGCGGCGCCGCGCCTGGCCAGCGCGACGAGAACTCGATGCTGTTCTCGCTGAGCGCCCTCACGGCGAAGGCCGCCGCTCCGGCCCCGGCGCGGGCGGCCGTCAGCGCCTCGGACGACTCCGGCCTCATCGACCTGAAGGCCCTCGCGTCGGGAGCTGGCGTCCGAGCGCCGTCGCCCGTCGCGAGCATCGTCGCCAACGACGGCGGCCTGTTCCAGCTCAGCGCGCCGATCGTCACCACGGCGCGAGCGCCGTCGGTCGCGCCGCCGAACGTCGGCGAGGCCCCTTCCAAGAACCGCGCCCCGTTGATCATCGCCGCGGGCATCGCGATCGCGGGCATCGCGATCGCAGGTGTCTTCTTTCTGATGAAGGGCGGGGGCAGCACGCCGGTCCCCACCGCGGTCGAGACCGCGCCGCCCACGGCCGCCGCGCCGGCGACGACGGCGCCCCTCGACACGGCGCCGGCGCCCGCGCCCACCGCGCCGGCGACGGCGTCGGCGACCGCGACGGCAGAGCCGGTCGCGAGCGCCGCGCCGAGCGCCACGCCGACGGCAGCAGGGGCGCGCCCGAACGCGAGGCCGACGCCGCGACCGAACACCGGCGGCAGCACCGCAGGCAAGCAGTCGCCTGCTGCGGCCGCCCCGGCGCCGGCCGCTCCGGCCCCCGCGAAGCGCGGCGGCTGCGGGTGCGCGGTCGGCGATCTGATGTGCGCGATGCAGTGCTCCGCAAAGGGCAAGTGAACGCGCGTCGGCCGTCGGCCGTCGTCCGATCGGTGAGCGGAGATGCTCGTCGCCGGAGCCGCGCGTGCAGCGGCTGCTCCGGCGCTGGGCGGGCGATGCGCGACCGGCGTGGGCCAGCCGCTGCAGAGACGCGCGACGCGAGCCGCGGCTGAACCTTGACGCGGGCGCCCGCAAGGACGGTGCGGCGCCTGGACCGCCGCGCTAGCATCGTCCGTCATGAGTGAGCCCGACGGGCGGCTGCGCGCGCCGATTCCTCGGCGGATGCCGGGCGCGGCGCGGCGCTCCGCGATGGCGCTGCTCCTTTGCGCGAGCGCGGCAGGGTGCGGTGGACAGGCGGCGATGGCGCCCTCCGGAGGACCGGCGTCGAGCGATCGCAGCGCTTCCGGGCAAGCGTCGCGCCCGGCTACGGGCGGGCGATCCTCGCAGGGGGCGCTCGTGACCATGGTCACTCCATCGCGGCTGCTCCCGGATCTCGTCGGAGAGCGCGGGGTGGTGGCCAGCGAGGCGGGGGCCAAGCGGGTGCTCATCGATCGCATGCGCGTCGTCGCGCACGACGATGGATCGCTGGAGCGCGCCGCCGACCTGTTGCCGTCAGGTCAGATCACCTCGCTCAAGCTGCCGACGCGCCTGGGCGGCGGGTACCTGTTCCACGCCTCGAGCCGCGGCAGCGCGCAGCTCTGGCGGGCCCAGGCGTGGCTCGCCCCGCTCGAGCCGCTCGTGCAGCTGCCGTCGGAGGCGAACGAGATCCTCGCGGGGTTCGATCGCCTCTACGCGCGGCTCTCGCACAGCCACCGGCTCCTCGCGATCGACGCGCAGACGGGCGCGGCGATGCCGCTCGGCCCGCTCCCACCGGCGAGCACGTACGGCCAGATCGCGTTCGCCGACGGATGGCGCGCCCTGGTCGAGGCCGATCTGCGCGGCCTGCTCGTCACGTTCGACGCAGGGGCCACCTGGCGTGAGGTCGAGATCGACGCGCGGCCGACCTCTGTCGCCGTCGTCGGCGGCGATCCTGCCGTCATGACCGCGAGCGGGCTCTACGCGGTCGACGCGCGCGGCGGCGTGACGTACCGCACGCTGGAGGCTTCCGACGACGTGCAGGAGCCGCCGGCGCGCGCGCAGGGGCCTCTCGGGAGGCGCCCGCTCCGCGCCGCGGTCGAGGACGGGTGGCCCGACTCGAGCACGACCGCGGTGGTGGCTCGCGGCGGCGCCCTGGCGCGCGTCTCGCTGCGCGACGGGGCGGTCATCGACGTCGCGCCCGACGCCTATCCGGAGCGAGAGGCGGCCTGCCATGCGATCCGCGCGGGGGCGTCGTTCGGGTTCGTGTGCGGCGAGCGCGAGGGGCCGACGACCCTGTACGCTTTCCAGCCGCCGCTCGGCATGCGCCGGCTGATGCGCTTCGACGAGCCCCGCTTCGTGGTCGCGAGCGGCAACGGCGCGCTGGTGATCCGCGGCTCCTGCAGCGAAGACAGCGCGGAGCGTGCCGGGCGTGCGTACTGCGTCGTCGCCGCCGACGGGCGCACCCGCGAGATCCACGTCCGCGCGCCCGCGCGAGACGTCGGCATCGAGCGCGTCGTCGCGCTGTCCGACGGCCGCATCGCCGTCCTCTCGCCGCCTCGCCTGGACGCGTCGGGGCAGCTCACGCTGCTCAAGGGGAGCGACGTCACGACCGTCCCGCTGATCCTCCCGCCCAAGCCGCGCAGCACCGCGCGCGATCTGCAGCACGGCATGTGGATCGAAGGGTTCGAGGAGCGCGAGCCCGGCGTCATCGGCGGCTGGGTAGAGGCAGGCGGTCCGATCGTGGGCGTTCGGATCGACGCGAAGAGCGGGAAGGTGACCGCGGGGGCGCCGCGCCAGGACGGCACGGGCGCGCTCTTGTCTGGGCGGTTCGCGTTCTCCCTCGGAGAAGGCGAGCGCGCCGCCGAGTCGACGGACGGCGGCATGACCTGGCGCTCCCTCGATCTGCCCGAGCGGGACGCCGACACCGCGGCGTCGAGGACGCGCGCGTGCGGCCCCGTCGGCTGCGTCTTCAGGGGCTGGATCCGGGTCGGCTGGGGCAAGACGGCGCTGCCGGACGATCTCGCCGAGGCGAAGCCGCCGCCGGTGCTCCAGACGCCGCTCCGCGCGGGGAGCCCGATCGCGATGCGCTGCGCGGCCCTCGGCTCCTCGACGCCGCCGCTGCCGGACAAGCCTCCCGCCGCGCCTGCCGCGCGCGCCGAGGGAGCGCGCCCGGCCTCGTCGGTCACGCGCTCGGCGTCGACGGAGATACCGACGTCGCCGTGGGCTCCTTTCCGCAACACGCCGCCGCCCAAGCGCGGGGCCGACGAGATAGGCCTCGATAACGGGGCTCCGTACGACATCGTGACGATGCGCGCCTACGCATGGGGCAAGCGAGGCGCAGACTGGGCGCGCGCCGGGCGCTGGCTCCTCCGCTTCGACGATCGCTTCGACCCGGATGGCGGGGTGCGTTCCAGCGGCGTGAGCGCCTCGCCTTGGTCGGATGAGGCGTCGGCCGCCGAGGCGCTCGGGGTGGTGAGTCAGGGGGCGGCGTCCTGGGGCGCGTACCTCGATCCTGGCGGACGGGCCGCGCTGACCCACGTGTGTCGCGGCGCCGGCTGCAGCCTGTTCGCGGCCTCTGAAGGGCTGCCGATCCTTCCGTTGCGCGACAGCGCAGGCCGCGCCGGGAATTTCCTTCGGCCGTTTCCGAACGGCGCCGTGCGGCTCGGCGAGACGTGGTTCTTCGCGACGCCCGGCGGCTCGTATGACGTCGTGGCGCTGTGGCGCGCCGACCTCGGGATCGCGCGGCAGCTGGCGACCTACTATCGCCCTGGCCGCTCGGGCTACGGCGTGGATCCTCCGCGCCTGGTCCGGCGTGCGCTGGGCGGCGGCGTCGGCCTGCTCATCTCGGCGGCTCCGGACCCTGGCGTGCGCGCCGGCTCCTGGCACGTGCTCCCGATCGACCGCGAGACCGGCGCGCTCGGCGAGGCCGTGCCGCTCGGCCGCAAGGACCTCGCGGATACGCGGATCGAGCGCTGCGCTCCGGGTCAGGACGGCTGGCTCCTCGACACGAGCCTGGAGGGCTCGCCGAGCTTCGACGTCGGCGGAAGCTCTCCCTCCGTCGACGGCGCCGAGTTCCGGCTTCGCCTGGATCCAGGCAGCGCGTGCGTCGAGGCGATGGCGGTGAGGCTGCAGGGCGCCTTCGCGAAGGCACCCGAGAAGCAGAACGACGTTGGCGCCAGCGCGATCCCGCTCGCTGCGACCGAGCGCGCAACGGGCCGGAGGTGGCGGTTGCGCTGCGAGCCGAAGGACGCCGCCAGATGATCCGCTAGTGGGTGATGGCCTCCGGCGAAACCGCGTTCACCCGTCCCTCGACGCCGACCTCCTCGCCTCCTCCGTCGCGGATGGTCCCGAGCCAGTCAGCCGTCCATGCGATCGGCGCGGCGGAGCTGTCGAGCTGCGCAGGGCCTGAAGCGTTCACGACGATCTCGCCGATCCTCCCGGCTGTCTCCGATGCCTCGGTTCCAGCACGCCACAGGAGCGTGAGCCCGTCAGTGCACAGCATCGCCATGCAGTCGCTCGTGCAGTCGGAGTAGCCGCCGAGCAGCTCGCCGAGCGCCTGGCACTCTGCGGCAGCGGCGAGCGCCGCGGGGACGGACTCCGCGGCCGTCTCCGCTGCGACCCCGAGCCCCGTCAGCCCGCCGATGGTTCGGGTTGGCGACCACGTCAGCGTCCCCGCGAGCCGGAGCACGTCGCCGGGATCCGCCGTCCACGACATGAAATGTGCCGGTGGTACGCCCGCGTTGTCAGAGGTCACGCTGCCGAGCCAGCTCGCCTCGAAGAGCGCGCGTCCCTGCATGTCCGCCACGCCGCTCAGCTGGCCGTCGAGCGCGAGCGGCGTCCCCGCGAGCCCGGTACGCGCCCATCCACGACACCTGTCGCGCAGGGGGATCGGGAGCGCGGCGAGGTGCGCCTGTGCTGCGGCGTCCCAGTCACGCTCGACCCGCTGCGCGGCGAGCGCGCGCGCCTGGTCCGGCGGCGCCGCGCGCTGCATGGCGTCGAGCAGGGACGCGGCTTCCGCGCCGGCAGGCAAGAAGGCGTCGAGCAGCTGCTCGGTCGCTGCTTCGAGCATCGCGCTCAGGCCCTCCGCCGTCACGAGGGTCAGCTTCGTGTCGAGGCGCGCCGCCGCCATATCGATCGGCAGGTCCTTGATCGGGACGCGGACGTCGCGCGCGGAGCCGGCCTGCAGCTCTCGTTCGCCCACGCAACCCCACATGATCCGACCGCTGTGCAGGGCGACGGTAAGGCTCGGCCCTACAGGCGCGCCCTTGACGACCACCGGTTCGTCCGGACCGCCGTGCGCCACGAGCGCGCCCACGGGTGCTTCGGGCGCAGCGGCTGCGATCTCCTCGCAGGTGGCCTCCGCGACGACGCTCGCCGTCCAGTCCTTCGCGACGCGCGTCCCCTCGTAGACCGGGATGACGCGGAGCGTACCGAAGCCCTCCGCGCTCACCGAAACACCGAGCTCCGCGGACGGCCCGCCCTTTGTCGCGGCGCGGAGCCGAAACGTGCTTCCCAGGGTCGACGCGTGGAGCTGAACCGAGGCCCTGCCATTTTCGTCCGCGACGGCCGTGGTGCGGTCGACCCATGCACCTGCAGCTTCGCCGAGGAGGGTGAAGCTCACCTCGTAGGGCGCCGGTGGTTGTCCCGTGACCCAGACCGTGCGCAGCTCCCCTGGCACGAGCTGGAGCGTGCCTTCCTCCTCGAACGCCAGGACCGTGGGTTGAGCGGTGTCCCCGGGCATATCGGGGCCGCCCGTCGACTCATCGGCCATACGAAAAGAGCAGGACGCCAGTCCGACGATGGCGATCCAGGGAGCCGAGTACTTCCAAGGCAAGCTCACTCTTGGAGTGTACCTTGCATCTCCCCCAGCGAACAGTGGAGGGGCAAACGTACGACGGCATTCCGGGTGAGCCCTGTCCGTCGGCCACCGACGCTGCCGAGCAGAGCTTGGGGTGAGTAGGGTCGCACAATCGTGCCGTCGCGAGCTGTGCCGCGAGGCGGTGGTGCCGGGGCTGCGTGGCGGCAGCGGACGACCGCAGGGCAGCGGACGTCCCTGGGCGCGACCGGCGGCGCCGCGCCTCGATACCTGAGGCAGACGGCGCCAGCCTGCAGGGGCGCGACTACTTCACGTAGATCTGGGCGACGGCGAGGCCGCTGCCCTTGACGGTCATGATGGCCTTCGCGGGGCCGCCCACGGGGAGCGGATTCTTGAAGCAAGAGCCTTTGCCACCGAGCGTGGCGTTCGGTCCCGTGGTGTTGTCCTGGGAGAGCACCACGGGCGGCAGCATCGGCGCGGGCTGCGCGACGATCTGCAGGTTGAGCTCCTGGACGCCGAGGCCCACGCCGATCACCGAGTAACACTTGCCCGGCTGGATATTGAACGGCTGCTCGAGCGTCTGGCCGTCCTGGAACTGCCCGGCGAACGCGCCGCCCTCCGGCTGCATGCCCTGGACCTCGGAGGCCGCCATGGCGGTGAGGATCGGGGTCGCTGCGCTGACCGCGGCCGGCGCGATCGGGGTCGCCTGGCCGGTGCTCGTGCCCGTTGCGGTCGGCGTCGTCGGCGCCGGGGTGGGGGTCGTGTTGGCCGGCGGCGGGTACTGGCCCGGCTGGGTGGGTTGGCCGTACTGGCCCGGCTGGGTGGGCTGACCGTACTGTCCGGGCGGGTATTGTCCGGGGGGGTACTGGTTTGACGCCCCGTACTGGTTCTGCATCTGCGACGGGTTGTTCGGCTCCGGGTCGCTGCCGCCGCAGGCGAGGGGCGCGAGGCCGAGCAGGGCCGCTGGGATGAGGACGTGCAAGCGCATACGAGGCTCCTTCAGGGTTGTGCGGGTGAGGCCGCGAGAATGGGACGCTCGCCGCACCCGCGGCGGCTCACCGCCGCTGGTCACGGTCGGTAAGACGGCCGAGGTGGGGGCGTGTTCTACAACGACTTGGCTGCGCGAGGCCAGACGCTGCGGTGCAGATGGCACGAGGCGCGTCCAGCGAGCGGAAAGCGGCGTCGCCGCGGCCTGGGCACACAGGTCCTGGAGCACGTTGTCGACCAGCGTTCGACGTTTCCGTGTTCGCGGGCGGGCGCGCGCGGTGTCGATCGCCCCCCGTGTCCCCACACGGCCGCGGCCGTCGAGCCCCCCGATGGATGCGCTGAGCCTGGCCGGCGCCGCCTACCGCCCCCCATTCCTCGCGAAGACGCACCAAGCCGTCGGCGCACCCGCCGGAGGAACCACGGGTCCCTGCGCCCTCCATGGGACCCCTGCGGCGCTCCAGCCCAGTTGACGCGGGCGGAGGGCGACACCAGAAACCCCGTTCACAACCGCGCGCGGGGCGGGGCGGTCACGTGGTCCGCTTGGCGAGCCCAGCGCGGTCCCGTCGCGAGCCCGGCCGGCACGCCACGGCGTGCGGCCCGGCAGTCACGCGCCGCTTCTGTGTAGATTGAACAATGGGCGATCCCGCTCGCGGCGGGAGATCAGGAACGAGCCATGAGCGACATCCACCAGGCGATCAAGGATACCGTCGAGAGCAACCGCGTCGTCCTCTTCATGAAGGGCACCAAGACCTTCCCGCAATGCGGGTTCTCGGCGCGGGCCGTCGACATCCTGAAAAAGTGCGGCGTGGACTTCAAGGACGTCAACGTGCTGTCCGATCCCTCGCTGCGCCAAGGGATCAAGGACTTCTCACAGTGGCCGACGATCCCGCAGGTCTACGTGGACGGGAAGTTCATCGGCGGCTCCGACATCCTGACGGAGATGTTCCAGTCGGGCGATCTGCAGAAGCTCCTGTCGAAGCAGGACTAACGTCCGGATCGCTCGGGGGAGCGAAGCCCCGCCGCGCTGACGGCGCGGCGCAGGACCTCGTCGAACATGTCGCCGGTGAGCCGCCCCGTCTGGGTGTTCTGCTGGCTGACGTGGTAGCTGCCGAAGAGCAGCGCCGCCCCGGCGCCGCCGCGCGGATCGGGGATCGCCGCCTCCACGCCGTGCGCGAACGGCGGGAGGCGCGGGTGAGCTTCCGCGCGATCCCCCGCGGACGCGCCGCGCGAGCGGGCGAGCGCGCCGACGGCGTCATAGCCGATCTTGCCGAGCGCGAGGTAGACGCGCGCCCGATGCAGCGCCGCGAGCTCTCGGTCGATCCACCCGCGGCACGCCGCGAGCTCGGCGATCGTGGGCTTGTTGTCCGGGGGAGCGCAGCGGCAGGGGGCGGTGATGAACACGCCCCGGAGCGAGAGCCCATCGTCGCGCGAGGTGCTCGTCGGCTGCGAGGCGAGCCCCGCTCGATAGAGCGCCGCGTAGAGGAAGTCACCCGATCGATCGCCCGTGAACATGCGGCCGGTGCGGTTCCCGCCGTGCGCCGCCGGGGCGAGCCCGACGATCACGAGCGGCGCGTCCGGATCGCCGAAGCCCGGCACAGGGCGGCCCCAGTAGGTCTGGTCCCGGTAAGCGCGCCGCTTCTCTCGCGCGACGTCCTCGCGCCACGCCACGAGCCGCGGGCAGCGCCGGCACTCGACGAGCTCCGCCGTGATCAGATCGAGCGCGCGCGCCGCGCCGCCGCGGCTCACGCGGCGGGCTCGCCGCCCGAGCTCGTCGATGCGCTGCTCTGCCCCACGTCCACGCCGCGCTCCGATGCGCGCGCCTCCGCGAGCGGGCGCGGCGGCGCCGCCGGGTGCTCCGTCAGGCCGCTCTGCTCGCCGGCCACCATCCCGGTCACGATGCGGTCGAGCACCGCGTCGAAGCGCAGGCGATTGAAGCGGGCTCCGCTCGCCAGCCAGTCGATGTGCCCGCCCTTGCCCGGAAAATGGCCGACGATGTCCAGGTGGTCGGCCTTGCCGGCCCAGATGAGCTCCCCCCAGACCTGCGAGGCCAGCGGGACCACGCCGTCGTTGGCGTCCGGCGGCGGCAGCTCCCCGAGCACGCGCGCGAGCTTCTGCTCGATCGAGCCGTCATGGGAGCGGCAAGGGTAGTGCTCGTTCAGGCGGGCGGTGATGTTCGACAGCGCGGTGAAGATGGCAGCCGACATCGCTCCCCACGGCGACCGGAGCGCCGATACCCAGTCGCGGACGGCGTTGCGTGGCGCGTACGTCGCGACGCTCTGGTACCGCAAGCCCGCGCGGTCCTCGAGTCCGGCGTGGAGCAGATCCATCGCCTCGGGCATGAGCTGGACGATGGCGCCCTGGTCGTCGCGCAAGAGCTTCAGCCAGGCGCGCAGCTCGCGGCTCGATGCGTCGTCGAGCACGCGGATGAAGCTCTCGACCGCGCGATCGATGAGCTCGACCTCGAAGAAGCCGAGCTGCGCCCGGCCGAAGGCGGCGACCAGCGCCGACGCGGCGGCGAGCGGCGGCGCGCCGAGCTTGAGGCCGGCCACCGTCAGCGCGGTGACGGCGTAGAGCAGGCGCTGGCCGCTCACCGTGGCGAAGAAGGCGGCGAGCGGGGTGCCGAAATGGGGCGTGTTGATGGTGGTGACGGACCGCAGCCGGCTCGTCCAGCCGAGCCGGCGGTGAGCGTTCCCGGGGAGCCGTGACGTGGGCGAAGCGACGAGGCGAGCGTCCAGGCCTCCGGTCGAGTGGCCCACGATGTGGATGGGGCCGTCGTCGTCCCCGGCGCTCTCGTCCACGAGGCGGGCGAGCTTCGCCGCTCGGCGGAGGATGGAGGCCGTCGGGTGGACCTCGCAGACGTGGATCTCGACGATCCGGCCGCGATCGCGGAACCGCTCCTCGATCGCGCGGATGAAATGCTCGAAATACTCGAGGGAGGCGAGGGTCGCGAAGCCGAACATGCCCGGCGACAGGTAGACGCGCGTCTTCTGCACGCGCGGGAATGTGCCATGTCCGCCGGCCCTCCGCGGCATTTCCGTCGCCGCCCGCGCCTGCGACCGTGACAGCCGGGCGGCGTGAAGAAGCGGCGGCATGCCGGCGGCGAATCCGGCTACCCTGCGATCGTGGACGACCCCAGCGCGCGGGAGATCGAGGCGGCTGTACAGGAGGCCCTTGGCCTGTTTGGAACATCGGGCTCGGTGAGCGTGCAGGGGCGCCAGATCGCGCTGCGCGGGCGCGGTGCGCCCGTTGCCATCGATCTGGAGCAGCTGGTCGAGCAGTGGCCGCTTCTGCCACAAGAGCTGCGCACGCGTAAGGCGTCCGACATCGCGCGGCGGCTCGCTCAGGCGCACCGCGCGGTGAGCTCGCTCGCGCCGCCTGCGCCGGCCGCCCGGGTCCGGCCAGCGCGGCACCTCGTGATCCCCGTCGGCGCGCTCGCGCTGGTGGTCGTCGTCGCGCTCTTCGCGTCGCGCATGCTCCGATCGCGGGAGGCCCCGGCCGCCTCGCCGACAGAGCCGGAGACGACGTCTGGCGAGGACGCGGCGCGGAACGCGCGCACCTGCGAGGCCGCCCGTAAGCGGATCTACGCCGGCGCTTCCATGGGGCCCTTCGAGCTCGCGGGCTGGGTCGCCGAGCTCTGGCTGGCGATGCCTCGCGGCGCAGCTGCTGCGGAGGTCGCCTCCGGCGCCGGGGAGCCACCAGCTCTGACCGCCGAGTCCGTGGGGCTCGGCGCGCTCATCGCGCAGGGCAAGCTGACGTCGGGCGCCGACGCCGAGCTCGCCGCGATCACCGACGGGGTCGTGGAGATCGTCCCCGGGTTCGATGCGGAGGAGGCAAGGCGCTCTCCGTCGTGGCGCGCGATCACCGCGCGTTTCTCCGGCGGATACGCGCGGGCATACTTCGATCCCGCGCACCGGGCGCGCTTCGTCGCGCTCGGCGATCGCATGGCCGACGCGGCCGACGCGGCGCTGGGCGCCCTGTACGCGCGCTGCGCGCACCTGCCCTACCACGACGCCGGCGCCTGGTTCCGCGGCTCGGATCCGGCCGCGGCGGCGACGGCGCTCGTCTATGCGTCCGGCCTCTTCGCCGAGATGTCGGCGGTCGATCGAGGGGCGCTCACCGCGCTGCCAGGGGTGGGGCCGATCGACGCCTTGCGCGGCGCAGGCGCCTCGCTCGATGCCGCGAGCCTGGGCAAGCTGGTGGGGGCGCACGGCGGGGGCATCACCAAGGGCGGGACAGGCGCGGTCGTCATCACGTTCCCCGTCGGCGGGCCGACCCGGGCGACGACCGCGAGCCGCACCGTCGCGCGCAAGCTGCAGGTCGGCGTGGGCCAGGAGTGAACGCTCACTCGCCCGCGGCGAAGTGCACGATCGAGAAGACCCGCGCCGCGTCGCCGGCGCGCTCCGATAGGAGCGCACGACCGCCGAGGAAATCGAGCTCGACGACGAAGGCGAAGCCGGCGACCTCGCCGCCCTGCTTGCGCGCGAGCTCGGCCGCGGCCGCGGCCGTGCCGCCGGTCGCGAGCAGGTCGTCCACGATGAGGACCCTGGCCCCCGGCCTGATCGAGCCCTTGTGCATCTCGAGCTCTGCCTTGCCGTATTCGAGCGCGTACGCCACGCGATCGATCGCGGCCGGGAGCTTGCCTGGCTTGCGCACGGGCACGAAGCTGGCGTTGAGCCGGGCCGACAGCGCGCCGCCGAAGATGAAGCCCCGGGACTCGGCGCCGACCACGACGTCGACGTGCTCGCCCACGAAGCGCTGGGCCAGGAGATCCAGCGTGATGTGGAGCGCCCGCGGATCCGCGAGGAGCGGCGTGATGTCCTTGAAGAGGATCCCGGGCTTCGGAAAATCCGGGACGTTCCGGAGGTGCGCCTTCAGATAACGGAGCGCGTGCTCGGAGGGCAGGGCGTCGTGGTTGAACATGACGCCGAGCGTAGGCGAGCGCATTCGAGCCGGAAAGCGCTCCACGCGTCGCGACGCGAGCTACGTCAGGTGACCTGGCCGTCGTTGAGCTCGGCGGCGAGGAGGCCTGCGATGCCCTCGTGCTGCGCGGCGAAGAGGTCGAGGGTCAGCGGCGTGACGCTGACGGCCCCTGCGTCGTAGGCCTCGGTGTCCGAGCCGGGGACGAGGTCGTGGCGCACGCCCGCGCCGCCGATCCAGAGGTACTCGTGCCCGCGCGGATCCCGGCGGAAGATCACCTCTTCGGTGTACAGGCGCGCGCCCATGCGCGTGGCCCGCACGGGCCAGCTGCTGCCCGCGGGGATGTTGACGTTGAGCAGCGGCGCTGGCCGGCGGCCCTCCTTCCCGGCGGCGCGGTGGAGGGCGAGGGCGAGCTTGACGCCGAGCGCCGCTGCGGCAGGGAGCGACGCGCCTGCATCGGCGGAGAGCGCGATCGAGGGGACGCCGCGGAGCGCTCCTTCGCGCGCGGCGGCCACGGTGCCCGAGTAGAAGATGTCGGCGCCCAGGTTGAGCCCGTGGTTCATGCCCGACACGACCAGATCGGGGCGCCGCGGCAGCACGCGCGTGCCGGCGTGAAGGGCGACGTAGATGCAGTCGGCGGGCGTCCCGTCGACCGCGAACACGCCGGGCGCAGCCTCCAGCAGTCGGAGGACGCGGTGCAGGCTCAGCGAGTGGCTCGTCGCGCTCTGGTTGACCGCGGGGGCGCACACCACCACGTCGGCGTGCCGGGCGAGCTCGTCCAGCACCGCGGTCAGACCCGGGGCTGAGTAGCCGTCATCGTTGGAAAGGAGGATCAGAGGGCGCATGCGTTCGCTCGATGGGTCTCTGGATCAGCGACCGAGCATGCGCCTCGCGAGCGCGGCGACGAGCTCGACGAGGGCGCTGACGCGGCCGAACCATCCGGCTCCACCGCGCGCCCGCGCCATCGCGAAGGCGACCGTCCGGAGCGCGGGCGTATAAGGGTACCACCACAGCTCGCTCTTCGCCCTGCCGCGGTCCTCGAGCAAGAAGCGCGGCCGCGTGAGCTCCGCGAGCGCGTGTGGGCTGCTCGTGACGCCGTAGCCGCTGTCTCCCGCCCCCGTCCACGGCGCGGCCGGGAGCGCGCCCGTGAAGCCGTGGTTGTTGATCGTCACCACGCCGGAGCGCAGCCGCCGCGCGAGCGCGTGGGCCCGCTCATAGCCGCGGGTCCAGAGGCTTGTCGTGAGCGCGAAGCGGGACGCGTTGGTGCGCGCGATCGCCTCCTCGGCGTCCTTCACCACGAGGATGGGAAGCACGGGGCCGAAGGTCTCCTCCCGGAGCAGCGGCGTGTCCTCGCGCTCCACCCTGAGGACCGTCGGTGGGAAGGCGAGCGAGCCCTCTTCCGGCGCGCCGCCGGCGAGGATCTCTGCCCCGCCCTCGACGGCCGCCTCGAGCTGATGCCTTACGATCTCCGCCTGCCGCGCCGTCGTCATCACGCCGACGTCGATGCCGGCCCGGAGCTGCCCCGTGAGCGCGACGACGCGCGCGACGAAGCGGTCCGCGATCGCCTGCTCGACGTAGACGCGCTCGATGGAGGCGCAGTTCTGTCCGGCGTTCGTGAAGGCGCCCCAGAGGACGCCGCGCGCGGCGCGCTCCAGATCGCAGTCGCCGAGGACGATGGCGCTGTCCTTCCCGCCGAGCTCCAGGGACGTCGGGATGAGGCGCTCGGCGCACGCGACGGCGATCTTCTTGCCGGTCGCGACGCTGCCCGTGAAGACGACGAGATCGACGCCGGCCCCGGCGAGCGCGGCGCCGACGTCGCCGCCGCCCTGCGCGACGGCGAGGACGCCGTCCGGGAGCAGCCCGTCGAACAGCGACGCGACGAGCGCGCCGGAGCGCGGCGTGACCTCGCTCGGCTTGAGGACGACGGCGTTGCCCGCGAGCAGCGCCGGCACGATCGTGCGCAGCGGGATCGCGACAGGGTAGTTCCAGGGCGTGATGAGCGCGACGACGCCGCGCGGATCCCTCTGGATGCGCCCGACCTTGCCGGGGTAGGCGAGCGGATCGAGCGCGACGGTGGAGTCGTCGAGGAGCTCCTCGATGGACCGGGTCCAGTAGTCGATGAGATCCGCGTTCGGCAGCACTTCAGCGAGCGCGGCCTCCTCGATCGGCTTGCCGCACTCGCGGTGCACGAGCGTCGCGATCTCCTCGGCCCGCGCGAGCAGGCGCTTCTTGACGCGCGCGATGAGCTCGGCGCGCTCCCTGATCGGGACCTCCGCCCAGGCGATCTGCGCCGCCCGCGCTCTGGCGACGATCGTCGCGAGGTCGCTGAGCTCTGTCTCCGCCACGTCGTCGAGGGGCGCTCCCCCTGCCGGGCTGCGCAGCGGGAAGGGACCGGAGCTCGCCACCCTGACGGACGCCGACGACGCCGCGTCGCCAGCTGCGGCGCCGGCCTCGTGGGGAAGGGGAGTCGTCTCGGAATCCATCGGGCGCGGAGCCTAGCACCGCGCTCCTGCCCCTCTGCATGGGGCATGTGGCGACCCCGAGGGAGCAGGCCCCGACCGGACCGGCCGGGGGCGCGGGTTTCTACGGAGCGGGATCAGGTGCGGGCGCGGTCTCTTCAGCGGGCGCGGGCGCAGCGCCCTCACCGTCCGGGGTGGCGGTGCCGGCGGGGCTGCCTTTCCGCTTCGTGGGCCGGTCGGGCGTGGGGCTCGCCGCGGAGGGCGTGATCGACAAGATCGTTTGCTTGCGGCAACCGACGATGACCGCCTGGCCGGCGGAGAGCCACGCGGGGTCCGACGTCTTCTCCGTCGTCAGCTTGCCGAGCCGCACGTAACGCGTCCCGCAAGGCACGTCGAGCGTCTCTCCGGTGCTTCCGGCGAGCGAGCCGTTCACATACACCGACGCGCGCTCCGGCGAATTGACCATCAGGTGGCCCCGGCCCGGCGGCAGATCCTCGGCCTTGCCTGCGGCCGGCGCAGCGCTCGCCTCGGGGGCAGCGCTCGCTTCGGGCGCAGCGCTCGCTTCGGGCGCAGCGCTCGCTGCCGGCGTCGCGGTCTCGGCCGCGGACGGTGCAGCGGGCGCCGTCTCGGTGGGCGCGGCGGTGGGCGTCGGCTCGGTGGTCGGCGGCTGCGCTGTCGCGCCCTGGGTCGCTCCCGCAGACGTGTCGGGGGCGACGTTGGGGAGGGGCGCGGGCTCGGAGTCAGACATGCTGAGCCGGTACGCGACCGCTGCGCCGCCCACGAGGAGCGCCACGGCGGCGATCACGATGCCCACGCGGGAGCGCGGTCGCGGCGGCGGTCGCACGGTGATGCCGGCGTCCGCGGCCGGCCGCGTCGTGACGTGGTCGGAAGGCTTCACGTCCTTGTCGGCCGGGAGGGGCGGGTCCTTGGTGATGACCTTCGGGAGAAGGTCGCGGTCGGCCGCCTTCGGCCTGGACCTGCGATCCGCTTCGTCGCTCGCGTCCCTGGACAGCGCTCCGGGCGACGCATCGCCGGTCTCTTCCGCGACCGAGCGCGCGATAGCCTGAGCTTCGGACCGCGCGGAACGGACCGCCGTCTCCTCGTCTTCGAGGCCCTCGGGGCGAGAACGAATGACGGTGGGCTCGTCCTCGAGCATGCCGCGGATCACGGTCGGCTCGTCGTCGACCATCTCGCGGCTGAACTCTCGCTCGGTGGAAGGCTCCCCCATCGCGCGCCGCGTGGCGGCGGCGATCGGATCCGGCGCCTTGGGGGTGACCGGCTCACCAGAAGAGGACGGCCCACGGGCAGTGACCACCTCGAGCGTGGAGGCGTCGTCCGCGGCGGCCGACGCGGCCGTGGCGTGTACCTCCGCGCGGTCGGGCAGGGATCTGCGCTCCGCGCGCGCCTCGGCATCCGGCGCCGCCCTGCGCTCGGCCGGGAGCTTCAGCGCTGCAGCGGGCCTCTGGCCGGGTTCCGGCTCGTCGGGGAGGAGCCCTGCGAACGAGAGCTCGCTGTCGCTCTCCACCACCTTCGGCCGCGCAGCGACGTCCTCGTGGGGGAAGAACGGCTTCGTCTCTGCGCGCGGGCTGGAGCCCCGGGCCGGGGGCACCGCCGCGCCTGCAGCGGGCGCGTCCTTGCCCAGGGCAGCTGACCTGGCCGCAGGCGCGGTGACCTTGGCCGCCGTCCTGGCTGCCTCTCTCGGCTTCAGCTCGGCCGCCTCCGCGGGAGGACGGAAGGTCTCCTGAGCACCGGCGGGGGAGCCGGCGTCAGCCCGCGGGAAATCGATCGAAGCGGCGGGCCTGGCGGCCGGCTTCCCGGGGGAGCTGGGAGGCGGCGCAGGGGTGCGCGCCTGCGTCGCCGCGGCCGGCTTGACGGCCGCGGCCTTGACCCCGCTCGCTGCGGGCGTGGCCGCCACGGGCGTCTTCACCGGGGGCTGTTGCGGCGTCTTCGCCGGAGATTGCTGCGGTGCCTTCGCGGCCGCTGCGGGCTGCTTCGCGGCGCTGGCCGCCGCGCTCTGCGAGGCCTGCGCGGCCGCCGGGCTGAAGGCGTCGATGCCACCGACGTCGTCCAGGGCGGGCTCGAGGGAGCGCGGCGCAGACGGTCCGCCCGCGGCGATCGCGCTCGCGGCCGGCCGTGCTTCGTTCGCCGGCGACGTTTCCGTCGAGCTGAACCTGGGGTCGGGCGAGGCCGCGCCCGCCGTGTCGTTGGCGATGGCGCCGGGCGCCTCGCCGCGATGCGGGACGAGCTCGGCGGAGGCCGCGAGCTGCGCCCGGGTGCGGGGCGCAGCGGCGTTCCGCTGCACCCGGTGGAGGAGCGCTTCGAGGGTGGCGACTTTTTCGGCGACGTTCACGCCGCGCCAGCATATCGCGGCTCGGCGCTCGTTACATCATTCGCGGTGAAGGGGCGCGATCGGGCGGGCTCACCGGCGGAAAATCCCGCCGGGAGGGGTCAGAGGGTCTCGAGGTAGGCGACCAGATCGTCGATCTGGGCGTCCGAGAGCTGGGACGTCTTGCCGTGCCGGTCGCCGCCGCCGCAGGCGGGGTTGGTGAACCGGTCCTTCAGCGTCGGCGCGCATCCGTCGTGCATGAACGGCGCGCGCGCGCCGATGCGGACCAGCGACGGCACCTGGAAGGGCTTGCCCGTGCCGACGTCGAATGAGTCGTTGGTCGTGAGCTGAGCGCCCGCGTGGCAGCTCGCGCAGTCGACGGCCTTGTCGTGGAAGAGGGCGTCGCCGCGCGCGACGGCCTCTGCGTCGGGCGCCGACGACGCCGGCGGAGCGGGGAGGCTGTCGATCCACCGGGCGAAGACCTTCACCCGGCGCGGTCCCTGGTGCATGCCGCCCATGCGCCGCTCGAAGACCTCGTCCATGATGGCCTCGATACCCGACATATCGCCGTCCCAGTGGAACGGGGCCGTGTTGAGGATCCCGCCGCTGACGAACTGGGTGCGCCGCGCTCCGATGGGGTTGAAGTGCCAGGTATGGCTGTCGTCGCCTCCCTCCGGATGGCATGACGCGCACGCCATCGGGCCGGCAGCGTTCCGGTGGAACATCTCGTGGCCGGTGTCCCTCCGGCTCTCCCCGGGGAGCGTGATGACCTTGGCGACGCGGGTGCCGGCGGTGTTGGGAGCCCCGAGGACCTGGATGCCCGCCGGCTCGCGGGTCTGCACCACCACGGAGCCGCCGGCGAACGCGACGGCCGTGGGCTCGCCTTCCACGACCACGCGCTGCTCCGCCTCGACGCAGGTTCCTTCGAAGGCATCAGCCGTCAGGTTCAAGTTCGCGCGGCTGGTCATGAGGATCTCGCTCCTGCCTGCCGCGACGACCGCATACGAGAGACCGTCATCGGACACCGCGACATCGACCGGCAGGGTCGCGGAGGGGAGGGCAGCGGCCAGGTTCGGCTGGCCGTCGGAGTCGGGCGTGCCGACCTCCGAGACCGTGGTGTGGACGACGCTCCCATCGCATCCGCCGGAGCTGTAGCCCCCCTCCACGATCTCGACGGGCGCGATCAAGGCGCGCTGGTGGACCATCGCGACACCGCCTGTCGGCAGCTTGATCGTTCGCCAGGCGACGGTCGGCGCGAACTCCTGCCCGAACAGGTTGAACTTCGGGAGCTTCTTTTGCTCCATGACGATGCCGTCCGCCCCGATGGTGAGCAGCTCGGCAGACCGGAACTTGCTGACCAGGAGCCGGTCCCCGTCCACGATCACGTCGCGCAGATCGCGATCGAGCTTCAGGCGGCGCGTCGCCGCTCCGGGACCGGCCGGGAGCGTGACGAGCTCGCCGCCGAGGCACGCGACATGGAGCGCGTCGGTCTGCGCATCGTAGGCGACCCCCCGCGGGGCCGGGCACACGTCGCGACGGTCGACGATCGTCCCGCTCTCCGCGTCGACGGTCACGATCGCGCCGCCGCGGCGGAGCGCGACGTGGAAGCGACCCGCGTTGTCCTCGACGACCCTGCCCGGCTCGTCGCCCTTCTGCAGGGCGATCTCCGCGGTCAGCTGCTGCGCCTGGAGATCGACGATCCAGACCCGGTCGCGATCCGGATCCGCGGCCACCGCCCGGAGGGCGCTCTTGCTCACGGCGAGCGTTCCGCCGCTGATGGCGGGCGGCGGCTCCGCCGCGACCGCGACGCTCCCCGGATCGCCGATGTCGGGGGTGTCGTCCTCACCGAGCTCCCACGGAGCGCAGGCGGCAAAGGGTGATGCGATGACAAGGATGGCGAGGAACGGGGAGAAGCTGCGGCGCGACGCAAGCAGTCTATGCATGAGGGCCTCCGGTCCGCCGCCAAGCAAGATGGCGGCCACTTCATTCGATGTTCTTCCATCCGATCGCGCGCGGCAATACGTGTTGCCGAGGAGAGAGCGACGTATTCCTGCCGTCCACAACGCGCGTGAGCGGGGTTGGGGGGCGCGTCCGGCGAGAGTCCCGTGATGCGCATCGGTGACGCCGTCCCTGCTGTCGTGGCCCATTGCGGCACGGCATGACGAGCGCACCAGACCATCGGGCCCGGCGTGGCCCCGGACGGTGTGTGGCGCGGTCTGCGTAGGACGTGGGCCTTGGGGCGCAAGCATCCCGTGGGCCGAGAGCGCGGGCTGCCCGGTCACCTTCGCCGGACCGCGAGGCGAGCCATCGCCGAGACGCGATGCGTGGGATCGCCTGTGACTTGACGGGTGCTCTCGCCGCCCATAAGTGACCGACCGGTCATGAAAAGCACCGCACCCTCGTCTCGACGCAGCATCTCGCTGGCTTCGACGCTCGCCGGGCTGCTCGCCCTCGGGCTCATCGCCTCACCGGCCGCGGGGCAGCCGGCCGCTCCCCGACCGGCGGCTCCGCAGCCGGTCACCCCGCCGCCCGCCCCGGCGCCTCCTGCCGCGGGCCAACCGCAGCCCCCGGGCGCTCCTGTCGCTGCGGCCCAGCCGGCGGCGCCGAAGGCCGATCCGCTCGCCACGGCGCTTGCGCCGCAGCCGGGAGGGCTGACGCCGGACGACGTCGCGA
Organism: Sorangium sp. So ce295; assembly: GCF_051527405.1. Lineage (NCBI taxonomy): Bacteria > Pseudomonadati > Myxococcota > Polyangiales > Polyangiaceae > Sorangium > Sorangium sp. So ce295. The sequence goes on from NZ_CP150324.1 coordinate 4,390,612, forward strand.
AGGCTGCGCTGCGGACGCGCGCGTCGCTCCGCGCCAAGCAGGCCGATCTCCGCGCGGCGGCTGCGAAGGTCGACCAGGCGATGGTCAATTTCTTTCCGCGGGTGACCCTGACAGCGACGTACACGCGTCTGTCTGAGGTCGAGAGCGCAGGGCTCGGGGGCGTGGTCGGCGCGCAGAACACGGGTCTGATCCAGGTCGGTCCGTGTCCGCCTGGCGTGCAAGGGCAGTGTGTCGTCGACAGCGGCGGTCAGCCGGTGGGGGCAGCCTCGCTGTCCTTTCCGGCGCCCCTCAACAGCATTTCGCTCGCGGCGAATCTCGCCGTCCCCATCTCGGACTACGTGTTCCGCATCTCCCAGGGATATGCGGCTGCGTCCCACGCGGAGAGCGCGAAGAAGCTCGAGCTCCAGGCGGAGACCCTTCAGGCCGCGGCCGACGCGAAGGTCGCCTTCTTCAACTGGGTCCGCGTGAGGGGGCAGGTCGTCGTCGCAGGTGAGGCGGTGTCTCAGGCGAAGGCGCACGTCGAGGACGCGCGCCGCACCTTCGAGGTGGGTCTGCTCTCGCGCGCCGACGTGCTCCGGCTCGAGGCTCAGGTGGCCGGCGCGGAGCAGGTGCTCAACGAGGCGCAAGCCGCGCTCCTGGTCGCGGATGACCAGATCCGGATCGCGCTCGGCGCCGCACAGGACAGGCCGCTCACGCTGGGGATCGACGTGATGGGCAGCGCGCCCGCGAAGCCGCCCGCCGAGGCGCTCCCGGCGCTGGTCCAGGAGGCGCTCCAGAAGCGCCTCGAGATCCGCGCGCTCGACGAGACGCAGTACTCGCTCGAGAAGGCCGAGGCGGTCACGAGGGCCGGCTACTTTCCGCGCGTGGATGGGTTCGCCGATCTCACCTACGCGAACCCCAACCAGCGTGTCTTCCCGACGCAGGATAAGTTCGCTCTGACATGGTCCGCGGGCGTCCGCGCCACGTGGGTCGTCAACGACATCTTCACCACCGCGGGCGCGTCCGCCGAGGCGAACGCCCGCACCACGCAGATCGCGGAGCAGAAGGCCGCGCTGCGCGACGCCCTCCGCCTCGAGGTGGCCTCCGCGTATTCCGAGCTGAGCAAGACCGCGAGCAGCATCGAGTCAGCGGAGCGCCAGCTCGCGGCGGCCGCGGAGTCGATGCGCGTCCGATCCGAGCTGTTCCGCGCAGGGCGGGCCACGAGCGTCGACGTGGTCGACGCCGAGGGCGAGGTGACGCGCGCGCGGCTCCAGCAGCTCAACGCGCGTGTCGGCGCGCTCGTCGCCAAGACCCGGCTGGACCACGTGGTCGGACGCGACGTGAAGGACCTGAAATGAGCTCGCCGCGCGCGTCTTCTTCGCTTGCGCGGCCCTCCTGGCCGGAGTAGGGAAGGCGTGCGCCGCTGCACCGCGGGTTCCTGCGGCGCCGTTGTCGACACCGCGGCAACCACCCGCATCATCCCTCACCGGCCGAGGCAGCGCGTCCACGGTGCGCGCCCGGTCCGCCCGTCATGACGGAGCTTGCGCTCATCCTCAGCGGCGGCCTGCTCGGGCTCGCCTTTGCGGCTTACCTCGCTCGCTGGGTCGTCGCACGCCCCGCGGTCGAGCCCGAGATGCAGCGCGTCGCCGCGATCATCCAGGGGGTCGCGGAGGCGTACTTTCGCCGCCAGAGCAGCGTGATCGGCGCGGTCTCTGCGATGCTCGGAGGCGCCATCTTCCTCGCTTACGGCCTCCTCCGGCGCGCCGGGGAGAACAACCCGGTGCCAGCGCTGGAGCTCGGTGTCTGGTTGACGCTCTCGTTCGCGGTCGGGGCCGCCAGCGCGGTCGCGACCGGCCGCGTCGCCGCCTGGATCGCGCCCCGCACCAGCGTACGCGCCGCGAGCGGCGCCCGCCGCTCGCTCGATCTCGCCCTGCAGATCGCCCTCCGCGGCGGCGCCGTGTCGGGGCTCTTCGTCGCGAGCATGAGCCTGCTCGGCCTCGGCGGCCTGTTCGCCGCGGTCCTCGCGTTCCGTGGCGGCTTCGGCGCCGAGCCGGCCGAGGCGCTCGCGCTCGCCCCGACCATCCCCTGGGTCATCGCCGGTTACCCGCTCGGCGCCTCCTTCGCCGCCCTGATGGCGCAGCTCGGCGGCGGCACCTTCTCCAAGGCGGCCGACCTCGGCGCGGACCTCGCCGGCGCCGAGGTCGGGCTCGATGAGGACGACCTCCAGAACCCGGCCACGATCGTCGACCTGGCGGGTGATACGGTCGGCGACTGCGCCGGGCGCGCGGCTGGCGTCTTCGCCTCCACCGTCGCCGAGAACGCGGGCGCCATGGTGGTCGGCGCGATGCTCTTCCGCAACAACGCCGGGCTCCCGAGCGCCCTCGCCGTCGTGCTCTTCCCGCTCGTCAGCCGCGCGTTCGGCCTCATTGCGACGCTCTTCGGCGTGATGGTCGTCAAGACTGACGACCGCGAGGACGCCTTCAACGCCCTCGTGCGGGGGCTCTACGTCACGGCCACCCTCCACGCCGTCGGCATCGCCGGGGCCGCCAAGTGGCTGCTCGGCGCCCACTGGGTCATCTTCTTCGCCTGCGGCGTGATCGGCATCGTCACCGGTATCGGCGTGCTGCATGTCACGCAGTACTACACCGAGCAGCGGCACCGCCCGGTGCGCGAGCTTGCCGAGGCGGCCCGCAGCGGCTCCGCGATGGCGGTCCTGCGCGGGCTCGCCATCGGCCTCGAGAGCTCGGTGCCCCCGCTCCTGGTCGTCGTCGGCGCCACCTTCGGCTCCTACCTGCTCGGCGCCCGCTCCGGGCTCGCCGGGGGGGGCCTGTTCGGCACCGCGGTCGCGACGATGGGGATGCTGGGCACCGCGGGGTACGTCCTCGCCATGGATGCGTTCGGCCCCATCGTGGACAACGCGGGCGGCATCGTCGCCGTGACCGTCGCCCGCGAGCGGCCGGACGTGCGTGGCCGCACCCTCGTGCTCGATGCCGTCGGCAACACGACCAAGGCGCTCACGAAGGCGTACACGGCGGGCGTGGCCGCGCTCGCCTCGCTGCTGCTCGTCGCCGGCTACCTCGATGAGTCCCGGCGCCGCGCGTTGGCGTCGAGCGCGCCGATCCGCGGCGAGACGACCGCGATGGTCCTGCGCCTCGATCGGCCCGAGGTCTATCTCGGCGCCCTGGTCGGGATCCTCCTTGTCTTCTGGCTGGCCGGCCGCTGCATTCGCAACGTCCTCCAGGCTGGCCGACGCGTCCTCGACGAGGTGAGGCGCCAGGCCCGCGCCCGCCCGCCGGGCTTCGTCGGCGACCACGAGCCCTGCGTCGAGATGGTCTCTCGGGCCGCGCTGCGCCATATGATCGCGCCAGCCCTCGTCTCCGCGGTGGTGCCCGTCGTCGTGGGACTTGCCTTGCGCTTTGCAAGGACGGAAGATAATCCTCTGGTCGCGGCCGATTCAGTCGCGGCCTTGATCATGGCCGGGACGGTCGCAGGCGTCCTCGGGTCGCTCTTCTTGGGGAATACCGGGGCGATCTGGGACAATGCGAGGCAGTACATCGCGACCGGCGCGCACGGTGGGCGCTACCTTGTCGACGAGACGGGGGCGCGGGCGGACAACCCCACCTATGGTGCCGCCGTCGTCGGCGACACGATCGGCGATCCGCTCAAGGACGTGGCCGGCCCCGCGATCCACGTGCTCATCAAGATGCTACCCGCCGTGATCATCGTGTTCTTGCCGTTCTTCATCTGATGACGGTTCTTCACCCAGCGGGATTTGCCAAGAGATCCCGTTCACCCGACCCATCCCGGCGAATAACCGCCGCACCCGTATCCCGAGCCCACGACGTGCCGCCTCCGATCTCCGACGCACTCTCCACCCTCAGCGATCGTGGCCTGCGAAGGCTGCTTGGCGCCCGCACCTTCCTCCGCGGGCTGGAGTACTTCCGCCGCCGTGTCGTCGAGGACATCTCCATCAACGAGACGATGGCGAGCGGCACCGTCCGCGCCGCCGACTCCGAGCCGTATCCGGTCAAGGTCGAGCTATCCCCCGATGGCATCCAGTCGCAGTGTTCCTGTCCGGCGTTCCAGAAGGCTGGGCAGCACTGCAAGCACGTCGCGGCGCTGCTCATCAGCATCCGCGACCAGGCGCGCGGCGCGCAGCCGCGGCGCGAGCCGCCGATCCCGGCGCTCGTCCCGCAGACCGCTCACGCCGGCGGTGACGCCCTGAAGCGCGTGCGCCGTCGCGACCGCCGCGGGCGCCTGGCGATCACGCCGGCGGCGCCCGTCCCGACCGTCGTCGGCACCCACGGGCCGCCGGGCTCACCCGTCGCCCTCGCGGCGCCGATCCTGGACGCGACGGCCAAGCAGACCGGGATCGGCGCCTGGCTGCCGCCCGAGGGCGTCACCGGGGCACGACGCGTGGAGTTCCGCCTCCACGTGCGGCAAGGGGCGCTGACCGTCACCGTCCTCGACGCCGAGGCGCGCGTCCCGGTGCTGCCCTCTGCGGCGCTCGCCTGGCAGGCGCTCTATCCCACGCCGGATCGCGACGCGCTCCGGCTGCTCGCCCGGTTCGAGAGCGGCAACCCGCGCCACCCGGCCGTCGACATCCGCGGCGAGGACGTGGCCGAGCTTCTCCCGCTGCTCGAGGGCCAGCGGGTGCTGCTCGAGCCGGCGCTGATGCAGCTCCGCTTCGGCGACGACAGCCTGCGGCCGCGCTTCGATCTCGAGACCGTCGGCGGCGACACCATCATCGTGAAGACGAGCTTCGAGCGGGGGAACGACAAGCGCCGCTTCTCGCTGCTGCAGGGCGGGTGGTTCGAGGGCTGGCCGGGCTGGCACATCGACACGCAGGAGGGGCTCGCGCGCCGGATCGACAAGCGCGTATCCCCCGCGGCGATGCGCCGCCTGCTCCGCTCGCCGACCATCGGCGAGCCGATGAGCGAGCTGGCCCGCATCATCATGCAGGGGCTGCCCAAGATCGCGCTCGAGGTCGGCGCGGAGCTGCCCGACCTGAACCAGATCGCCGAGGTCGTCGATCTCGTGCCCACGTTCCGCATGCGCGCGGGCGGCTCGCTCATCGAGGCGCGCGTCACGCTGACCGCCGCCTACGGCGACGCCGAGGTCGCCGTGCGCGCCGACGGCATGTCGCCCCCGGTGCTCATTCAGCCGCCCGAGGAGGGGATGAAGCGCGCCCGCTGCATCCGCGTGGACATCGCCGCGCAGCAGGAGGCGGCGAGCAAGCTGCTCGCCCTCGGGCTCAGGCCGGACGAGACGGGCCAGGGCTTCATCGCGAACGGCGACCAGGCGCTCACCTTCTGGACCGAGGGGCTCGCCGAGCTCCCCGACGACTGGGACCTCTTCGTCCCCGAGGATCTCGTCGACACGCAGGTGCGCGGCAGGCCGATCGGCGTGTTCGCCAAGGTCACCTCGGGGATGGACTGGCTGAACGTCAAGCTCAGCTTCGAGAGCGAGGGCGTCGGCGTCGATCGCGACGAGCTGCGCCGCTGTCTCGCCGAGGGCAAGCGCTACGTCCGCCTCGAGGACGGGTCGTTCGCCGCGTTCGATCCCGACGCGGTGCGCGCGATGCTCGATCGCGAGGTCGAGCTGATGATGGCGTCCGGCAAGAACGGCCGGCTGCCGCTCGCGCAGGCCGGGCGGGTGCACGAGCTGCTCCAGCACGCGAGCGGATCGAGCGTGACCGCCTCCGCGCGCGAGCTGTTCCAGAAGCTCAGCAACATCGACGAGATCGGCAGCACCAAGCGGCCCAGGAACCTGAAGGCGACGCTCCGTCCCTACCAGGAGGCGGGCCTCTCGTGGCTCAAGTTCATCCATGACATCGGCTCTGGCGGCGTGCTCGCCGACGACATGGGCCTCGGCAAGACGGTCCAGACGCTCGCCCTCCTGCTCGCCGTCAAGCAGGAGGAGAAGCACATGCGCGCGCTGATCGTCGCCCCGACGAGCGTCGTCACGAACTGGGAGCGCGAGCTCGCCCGGTTCGCGCCCTCGCTGTCGGTCGCCCTCTGGCACGGCGCCGATCGCAAAGATCAGATCGACGAGGTGAAGGCCGCGGAGGTGGTGATCACGAGCTACGCGCTCCTCCGTCGCGACGAGGATTTCCTCGCGCAGCTCGACCTGAGCTACGCCATCCTCGACGAGGCGCAGCACATCAAGAACCCGATGAGCGCCACCGCCGCGGCGGCCAAGCGGCTCCGCGCGAAGCGCCGGCTCGCGCTGACGGGCACGCCCATCGAGAACCGGCTCTCGGAGATCTGGTCCATCTTCGACTTCGTCTCGCCGGGCCTGCTCGGCTCGCTCGACAAGTTCGAGGCCCGCTTCTCGCGCCCGATCGAGGCGGGCGACTACAAGACAGCGCAGCGGCTCCGCGCCGCCATCCACCCGTTCATCCTGCGACGCACGAAGCAGGAGGTCGCCAAGGATCTTCCCGAGAAGATCGAGATGGATCAGATCTGCGATCTCACCGGCGAGCAGCGGGCGCTCTACCTGCAGGTCGCGCGCGAGGTGCGGGCGCAGGTCCTCGGCGAGGTCGAGCGCGTCGGCCTCGCGAAGAGCCAGCTGCAGATCCTCGCCGGCCTCACCCGCCTCCGGCAGGCGGCCTGCGACCCGCGGCTGCTCGGCTTGCCGCGGGAGTTCGGCGACGACGATTCGGGCAAGCTCGTCGCGGTCCGGGAGCTCATCGCGAACGCCGTCGAGGGCGGGCACAAGGTCCTCGTCTTCAGCCAGTTCGTGATGATGCTGAGGCTCATCGAGAAGGCGATGAAGGAGGATGGTGTCGCCTACGAGTACCTCGACGGCTCCACGAAGGACCGGGCGGAGCGCGTCGACCGCTTCCAGAACGATCCGAGCGTGCCGGTCTTCCTCATCAGCCTCAAGGCGGGCGGCACGGGCCTCAACCTCACAGCGGCCGACACGGTCATCCACTTCGATCCGTGGTGGAACCCGGCGGTCGAGCAGCAGGCCACCGATCGCGCCCACCGCATCGGGCAGACGAAGGTGGTGACGGCCTATCGGCTCATCGCCGAGGGGACGATCGAGGAGAAGATCCTGCTGCTCAAGGACAAGAAGCGTCAGCTCGTCGCCTCCGTCCTCAGCGAGGACGCGGGCGGCGCGAAGAAGCTCACCAAGGCCGACCTGGAAGAGCTGTTCGCGGTGGACTGAACGGACGACGGCGCGCACGGGGAGCGCGCCGGTCGCGGAGCACCGGCCGAGCCATGAGGGCGCGCAGGGGAGCGCGCCCTCGTGGGGGCACGGGTGGATCCATAACGGCGGTCGGAGTGGCCCTCGCGGGGCCTTCCGGCACCGCAGGGCGGGGAGGGGGCTACGGCTTGCGGCCGCCGCTCAGGACCATCAGGTGGTACTTGCCGAACTCGCTCTGCCCCAGGGTGAACAGGACCTCGATCAGGAGGCGGTACGGCGTGGTTGCGTCAGCGACGATGATCGCCTCCGACGACGACGGATCGAGCCCTTTCGCTGCGCGAATGGCCTTGTCCGTCTCGCGCGCGTGGGACAGGGCGTTCGCCAGCGGCACGATGTAGAGATCGTTCGGGCCGCTGCGCTTGTACTTTGCGTCCACGCCCGACTGCGCGAGCTGCTCGCGGTTGGGCAGCATGACGATCGGGGTCGGATCCTCGCCGACCAGGATCTGCGACTTCGAGACGATGACGACGACGCCCTCCTGGGAGGGCTCGGCCTGCATCACCGACTTCGGAAGGGTGAGGTCCTTCGACTGCGGGATGGATGCCGCCGACGATCCCACGCTCTTCAGCAAGAAGACGAGGATGATCGTCATCAGGTCGAGCATCGCCGTGATGTTCAAGAAGTCGATCTCGGGGTCCCGCCGGTTCCTTCGGATCGCCTTCCGGAGGGCCGCCTTGTAGCGGACGACGCTCGCCTTCGGCCGCGGGGCAGGTCGCTGCTCGGCGCTCATCGGGCCACCCCGAAGTGGACCTCCGGGAACAGCACCTCCCCGTCGTCGCTCCTCAGCGCATCCATCACGTCGATGATCGTCTTGTAGTCGATGCCCGGGTTCGCCGTGATCGTCACCTGCGTCTCCTCTTTGAACTCGGGGCGGGCGTTTTTGAGGCGCTTCGCGCACGCCGTGAGCGCGGGGTAGTCATAGCTGTCGTTCGCCTTCGGCACCGTGACCCCGCCGCCCACGTCCTGGCAGCCGGTCGCGATGTTGCCGCTCGACGTCTTCAGCGAGATCCCCTGGCTCGTGATGAACGCGGAGAGGTTCAACGCCTTGCTCGAGAGCTCGCTGCGCACCTTGCCGCCGCCGATGGATGGCGGGGTCGTGTCGATCGACGACACGAATGTCACCGACACGCTGGCGAGCACGAAGATGAGGATGTTCGTGATGATGTCGAGGTACGGAACGACGTTGAGCTCGCCGGCCTCCTCCCCGGCTTCGGGCTCCTTGGGCTGCGATAGGCGCCGGATCTTCGATCGCTGCGCCGAGCTGAGCGGGACGTCTTGCGTGTCCGCCATGGGCTAGTAGCCAGGCTTGCTGCTGATCGTGAGCAGGTTGAAGACGCGCTCGGTCGTCGACTCGAGATCGTGCTGGATGTTCTTGGAGCGGGTGTGGAGCAGCACGTGCGCGATCATGCACACGACCGCGATGGCGAGGCCGAACGCCGTGTTGTACATGGCCTCCGCGATGCCGTTCGAGAGCATCCGCTGCTTGTCGGCCTGCGAGAGGCCCTGGGCGGCGATGGAGGCGAACGTGTTGATCAGGCCGGAGACCGTCCCGATGAGGCCGATCAGCGTCGCGATGTTCGCGAGCGACCACAGGGCGCCGATGCGCTTCTCCACGGCCGGCTTGAGCTCGGACAGCTTCTCGCTGAGGGCGGCGTCGATCTCGTCGGCCCCCTTGTTCGCGTGGGTCAGGCCGGCCTTGACGAGCTGCAGGATCGGGTAGTCGCTCGCGTCGCAGAGCTTGATGGCGCGATCGATGTTGCCGGCCGCCACCAGCTTCTTGACCTGCGCGAAGAACTCCTTGGAGTTCACGCGGTAGCGTCCCAGCTGGAACGCGGTTCGTTCGATGATGATGGTCACCACGACCGCGGAGACGACCAGGTTCGCGATCAGGAAGGTCGGATTGTGCTTGATGGCCTCCCACATCCCACCTTCGCCACCACCCTCGGCCGCCAACATCAGCAGATGACGCATCCTCGAAGTCCCTTTCTCAGCGTCGTCAGAAGCCCGACAATCTCCAGGCGCGGCGACTATAACTGCCGCCCGATCCCGTGTGCAAGCTCGGCGATGCTGCCGCGCCCCGAGCCGCGAGGCCGGGATCGCCGAAAATCCCCGCAAGAACCAGCGCATCTCACGACGAGCTCGCCCCGGCCACGCGGACGGGCGCCGTCGGCGCCGAGGCCGGACAGGGTGGTCCGGAGACCCCTGAATCGCCCCGGCTGCCGGCGTCTGAGCGGGCCGCCGTGCTCGGCCATCGCCGCGTCGTCCGGGCGGATGAGTCGCTGCGCTCGCTTTCGGGTGACGTGGCTCGCACTGCCGCGGCGCGCGATCCGGCCGGCGATGGTCCATGCGGGCGCTGCGCCCCCTGAAATTCGCGGCATCTGCCGCAGGTCGGCCCGCATCGCTCCCGGCCGATCATGACATAACCCCGCGATTGTTGTAAAGTTTTGCCCGTATCAGAGCGCTCACGTGTGGCCAAATCTCTCTTGACGGCGCCGGGTCTCAATCGCGAAGATGCGCGAGTCCCCCGGGCGCGTCGGCGTAGCTCGGCCACAAGGCGGCACGCTCTGCGGTGAACGGGGAGCCGCGCCCAGAGCCATGAAAGGGCCCCTGGCGCGACGACGCGAAGTCAGTCTTGGACGACAGGTGGGAGAGCTGGGACGGCGCCGCGCGCCGGCACCAGAAGAGACGATCAGGACTCTTGCAGAGGTCAGCGCCGCTCGGCTAGCGTCCCGTGGGCATCTCGCCAGAGAGCGACAGCAGCACGCCGTCCACGGCCAGCGCCGCCAAGCAAAACAGGCCTCTCATCCGTCTTTACGTGTGAGTGAAAGACTGCCGCCCCTCGGCAACACGAGTCTGACAAAGGGAACCGATCGAGTTGCGCGAAACCTCATCCCGGGGACGCGAGGCGAACTGGAGGACAGAAGCAATGCACGGAGCGTATGAAGCTTTCAAAGAGGGTGGGTGGGGTATGTGGCCCATCCTGTTCTGGTCGATCCTCACGATCGGCATCATCGTCGAACGCGCCCTCTACCTGTTCGGCTCGTCCATCAACAAGGACGTCTTTCTCGCCACCATGCAGAAGTGCATCCTGGCGGGCGACGTTGCCAAGGCCGTGAAGATGTGTTCGGCGGCGAACGCCCCGCTCGCCCGCATCGTCCAGGCCGGCCTTGTCAAGGTGAACCGTCCCGACGAGGAGGTCCAGGCGGCGATGGACGAGGCGGCTCTCCGCGAGCTGCCGAAGATCTCGGCGCGTACCTCGTACCTCGCGCTGCTCGCGAACCTCGCGATGCTCTCCGGCCTCCTCGGGACCGTGACGGGCCTCATCAAGTCGTTCGGCTCCGTCGCCGGCGAGTCGGTCGACCCCAGCCAGAAGGCCCGCGTGCTCGCGCTCGGGATCTCCGAGGCCATGAACTGCACCGCCTTCGGCCTCGGCGTCGCCATCATCGGCCTCATCGGCTTCGCCGTGCTGAACGGCAAGACGCAGCACATCGAGGACGACATCAACGAGGCGTCGGTGCAGATCCTCAACCTCGTCGTCGCGAACCGTCAGAAGGTGAATGTCGCAGCAGTAGGTCAGGCGGCTGCCTGATGGTCCTCGGCGGGCCCGGGTCGTCGAGCGCCCTCCGCGCGCGATGTCGCCTGGGCCCGCTCTCGCGCCTCGAAGCCCCGGACGGCGGGTTCCGCCGCCGGGGTCCCGGGAACTTCGGAAGAGCGACGAAGTCAGACCCAGCATGGTGGCCCACCGCGAGCTGCGGGCAGGGCGTTCCCCGGAACAACTTGGATAGGTGGGCTCAGGCTCACGTTGGGAAGGCAATATGGGCGGCGTAGACGTCGGCGACGGTGGCGGCAAGAAGCGGTCGACGAACAGCGATATCAACATGATCCCGTTCATCGACCTGCTGATGGTCACGATTGCATTCCTGTTGATCACGGCGGTCTGGGTCACCAACTCGCGCATGAACGCGGACGCCCAGGTCCCTGGCCCTCCGGACCCGAACAAGGAGCTCACCCCGCAGACGCCGGAGAAGGTGCTGAACCTGCACATCGGCGAGAGCGAGTTCGGGCTCGTGTGGAAGCAGGGCGCGACGGTGGTCAACGAGGTCAAGGTGAACAAGTCGCCCGTCGAGATCGGCGACGCGAGCTCGAAGATCGTCCGCTACCCCGAGCTGGCGAAGCGGATCGAGGAGGAGTGGAAGACCCACGGCGGCCACCGGGATCCGAGCGACAAGAAGCTCGACCAGGCCATCCTCCACACCGACAACCGGACGCCCTTCAAGGAGATCGTCGCGGTGCTCGACGCGCTCTACGCGCCCAAGCGCGAGATGCGCCTGCCCGATGGGAACAAGCAGGTCCCCGTGTTCAACATGACGTTCTCGGTCCGCTGAGGCAGGAGCGCGCACATGGATAGGTTCAATCCGAAGCACCACAAGAACCCCCACGCCCATGTGATCCACCAGCCGGGCCGCCGGCTGATGAAGGGCGTGCCGCTCCGGTTCGTGTGGAACAAGGTGTCCGGACACGGGGCTCGCAGCCCGAACGCGGGGCTCAACCTCGTGAGCTTCATCGACTTCCTCGTCGTGACCGTGATCTTCCTCCTGATGTCGTTCTCGGCGTCAGGCGAGATCGCTGTTGACAAGAACGTCAAGCTCCCGAAGGCGGAGAACGTCGAGGACGTCATCGACGCGCCCATGGTCGCCGTGAACGGCAACCAGATCCTCGTCGATGGCGCCCTGGCCGGGTCGACCCGCGCGATCGAGGAGCTCGGGCGGCTTCAGAAGATCGACGAGCTCTTCAACCTGCTCAAGAACAAGCGCGAGCTGTGGAAGCAGGTGCAGCCGAACAAGCCGTTCCCCGGCGTGTGCATCCTCCAGGTCGATCAGAACGTGCCCGCGCTGGTCGTGAAGAGCGTGTTCCAGACCGCGGCGTTCGCCGGTTACCCGAACGTCAGCTTCATGGTCAGCAAGCTCCCGAAGTCGCAGTGATCCCCGCTTCTTGACCTATCGAGCACAGAAGGATGGGGCACGCCGGGCGACCCCCGGCGGCCTCGGTCACCATGGAACGTGGTGGCTCCAGCGGCGCGCTCGGCGCGGCCTTCGCCTCTACGCGGCTCGCGTGGAGGAGGCTGCCTTGCTCGGGTGATCGGGCTGGGGCCTCCTGCGTGGAGCCTCTGCTATGTCCTCTGAACAGCCGCCCCGCGAGCGCGGCCTGCCGTCGGTCTACAAGGCGCGCGAGGCGCGCTCCAAGATGCGCTGGCCCCCGGCGAAGTTCTGGGGTTACACGGCCCTCGTCCTGGTGGTCTCGGCGATCCTCCACTGGAAATGGTCGCAGGGGCAGATGGAGAGCGCGCGCCAGAAGCTGATGGCGCGCCAGCGTGCGGTCGCCGTCGAGCTCGGCCCGCGCTGGTTCCCCATGCGCGAGCGCGTGGAGGGCTGGACCCTCGATCTGGCGCGGAGCGCCGGCGCCGATCTCGTGGATCGGGAGGCGCTCAAGACGTGGAATTTCCGTGAACTTGCGGGTATTTACCTGCGCCTCCGGGTAGACGAGGCCACGGGCGTCGACGCCGTCCGGAAGAACGCGCAGCAGTCGCTCCGCGATGCGTTCACTGCGTGTCTCTTGCGTGTGCCGAACCCGAACCCGCTGGCCGGCGCGGAGTGCAAGCGCACGCGGGACTGCCCCGCGGGCGAGTACTGCAACGAGGCCGAGCGCTGCTCCAGGCCCGCGCAGCCCTTCAACCTGCGCGTCGCCTACCGGACGATGCACGTCCTCTCGGACGAGTGGGTGCGTGACGCACAGGATGCCTCGAGCGAGCTCCGCTTGCGGCTGCTGGAGTCCAGCTTCGAGGACACGATGCGCGACGATGTTCCGCTCGCGGCGGAGCTCCTCACGCGGGCGCAGTATTACCTCCTCGTCCTCGACGAGCCGGCCGAGGGAGCGGCGAGCACCGAGGCGTTGCTCGGGGTGCCGCACATGGCGCGGGTCGGGGTGTGGCGGCTGTCGGACGGCAAGCCCATTCTGCGGGTGCGCCGCGAAGCGAGCGGCAACCTCATCGGCGGGACGCCCTCGGTCGAGGGGAGCGTGCTCGACGCACGGCAGCGGCAGGCGAACAGCTGTGCGCTTGCGCTCGCGGTGCGCGAAGCGATGGGCGACACCACGGCCGCGGTCACCGAGCCGCAGTAAGGCGCGCCGCCCCCGCGGCGGGCGTGCCGCTCATCGCGCCCGCGCGCGTGAGCTCGCCGCGTAGCCCGCGCCGCCGCGTGAGCTCACGCGCGCTGCCGCGCCGCAGCGCGCATTGCCGCGTCAGCGCACACGCGCGGCTCCGAGGAAGTCGCGCGCGACGATGTGCAAGTCCGTGAGGTTGTGACCTGTCGGGCCCGTCTCGACGCGCGTGCCGAGCGCGCGGTGAACGACGGCGTCGTCGAAGCGCGCGAGCGCGGAGTCGATCGTGCGGTCGTCCGTCGCGGCGGCTGCCGCGCGGGCAACGGCCGCTCCCGCGGCGCCGGAGCTGCCGTCGACGCCGTCGGAGGCCGCGCAGAGGAGCGCGACGTCCGGCGGCAAGCCGCGCAGGGCAGCGAGCGCGATCCATCCTGCGCGGCCGCCGGCCCCGCGGTCAGCCGACAGCGCCAGCGTCGGTTCGCACGGGATCACGGCCGCTTCGCCGGGAGCGAGGGTGCGCGCGAGCGCGAGGCGACGCTCCACGATCGCGCGCGCGTCGCCGTCCTCGGCGGGGGCGGCGGTGGCGCGGAGCCCTGCCCCGTCGGCGAGGGCCGCCGCCACGCGCTCCGCGAGCTTGTCCGGATCGGCGAGCACGCGCGCCTCCAGGCGCCGCGCGTCCGCTGGCTTCAGCGACTCGCTGAACGCGGGCGTGAGCCGCGCGAACCGAGGGGTCCAGCGATCGAGCGCGGCGAGCGCCTCCTCCACGCGCGTCGGGTCCGGGACGGTGGGGCCCGAGCCGACGTCGTGCGGGAGTCCACCCACGACGTCGCTCATGAGCAGCGTCAGCACGCGCGCCGGGGCCGCCGCCGCCGCGAGCCGCCCACCCTTGATCCGCGACAGGTGGCGGCGAACGAGGTTGACGTCCTGGATCGGCGCGCCTGCTTCCAGGAGCTCTGCGACGACGGCCTGCTTGTCCGCGAGGGACACGCCGGGAGGCGGCGCGGCGAGCAGCGCCGAGGCGCCGCCGGAGAGGAGGGCGATCAACAGATCCTCGGGTCCGAGCGCGGCCGCGATGGCGAGGGCCGATTCGGCCGCGTCCACGCTGTGCGCGTCGGGGATGGGGTGCGCCGCGCGCATCACGCGCAGCGGGCGCAGCGCGGCCTCCTCGGGGGCGGCCATCGATGTCGTCTCATCGCGCGCGGCGAGCGCCGGGGCTGCGACGGTGATGACGAGCCCTCCGGCGATCCTGCCACCCCAGCGGCGGAGCGCGCCCTGGGCCATCCCGGGCGCCGCCTTCCCCGCTGCGATCACGAACACGCGGCCGCGGTGCGCTTCGGCCTCGGCGTCGAGCGCGCGCTCGACGAGCCCAGCTGGGTCGAGCTCTGTCAGCCCGGCGCGGAACGCGGTCACCAGCGCCGCGCGCAGCTCGTCGAGCGCGGCGCTCAACGGGTCCTCGCGCCGACCACGCCGCGCTGCGCCGCCCCCTGGGCGGGGGCGCGGTCGCCTGCGTCGACGAGGTGCGCGCGGAGGACGTGATGCCAGCCGAGCGTGACCGAGAGGAGCGCCCGCTGCGCGTCGCGCGGGCCATCGTCGCCCGAGAGCTCCGGCCCCCGAAAGCGGAGCGCGCCCCGCAGGCCGAGGAACGGGCCCGTGGCGTCTCCCAGGAGCGGCACGTCGAGCGACAGCGAGAGCTCCAGCCCGGGCTCCGCGGCGAGCCCGGCTCCGGGCGGCGCTTCCCAGAACGAGCCCACGCCGAGCGCCACGGAATCGATGAAGAGGTCGAGCCGGGGGGCGCTGCGCTCGAGATTGCTCGCATAGCGGGCGAGGAAGAGCGGCTGGATGAAGACGCCGCTCGCGATCGAGCGCGCGACGGGCGCCCCCTCTGCGCCGAGCGCGTCGGTGTAGTGCGCGTACAGGCCGGCGGTCGAGAGGTACACCGCTGCGCCGCGCGCGCAGAGCGCCGGACCGCCGTCCGCGAACGAGGCGCCCGCGCCCGCGCGCAGATCGAGGTCTCCGTCCAGCCGGCCGTACGCGCCGTCGCCTTCCGCATGCGCCGTGGACGCCCCCGCGAGCGCCGCGAGCGCTGCGACGCCGGCGAGCGCTCTGGTGATGGCGCGGCGCGCGGGCTCGGACGATCCCCGGGCTGCCTTGTTCCTGGTGGTCATCAGCGTATCAGCGCCTCCCGCACCGTATCCCGCAGCTCGGGCGCGAAGAGGATCCGGGTGCGAGTCATCGTCTCGTTGCGCAGCCGATCCAGCAAGAAGGACACCTCGGCGGGGCGCCGCGGGCGCCCTCTGGAGTAGACGACCATGAGCGACGCGTCCTCGGCGTAGGGCGTGTCCTCGGCGACGTCGACGCCGACGTACACCTCCGGGTCGAGCCCGGCGCTCTGCGCGATCTCGCGCACGGTCTCAAGCGCCGCCGCGCGCCGGGCGTCGCGCTCGGACGGCGACTCGCCGGGCTCCGGGAACAGCTCGACCGACTTGAAGAGCGAGCGCACGCGCAGGCGGCGGGCCAGATCGGACAGCACGGGATCGGGCGCCGCTTCCCAGGCATGGATGGACCCGAGCAGGACCTGATCGTCGAGCTCGAGGTACTGCTCCAGGGTGGGCATCTCGCCGACGGCCATCGCCGCGACGGCCGCGGGGACCTCGGGGATCCGGTCCCCGGCGGCGAGGCGGGTGACGACGCGCCGGAGGATGGCGCCGATCATCCACTCCGCGCTGCGCGTCGTCTTGTGGAAATAGACCTGCTGAAACATGAAGAAGCGAGCGAGCAGGAACGACTCTATCGCGCTCATCCCCTTCGTCCCGTCGATGGCGAGCGCGGGCGCCGGCGGGGCAGACGCGGCGCCGCCGCCGGGCATCTCCACCTGGACGTCGCTGAACCTGAGGCTGCGGAGCAGCCATGGCAGGTCGTACTCGCCGTACCTGACGCCCGTCGCGTGCGCGTCGCGGAGCAGGTAGTCGCAGCGATCGACGTCAAAGGTGCCGCTCACCGCCTTGGCGAGGTACGGCAGCTCGTGCCGCCCGCCGATGAGGTCGGCGACCCGCTGCGGGAGGTAGGGATCCTGGCGCACGAGCACCTGGTGCACGTCCGAGGACGGGTCGAGCAGGATGCGCTCGGTCCAGCGCTCGTGGTGGAGCGCCCCCGGCATGGCTTCCTCGAAGAGGTGCGACAGCGGGCCGTGGCCGAGATCGTGCAGGAACGCTGCGGCGATCGCGTCGCGCGCGCGGTCGCTGGTCACTCTCTGCCAGAACGGAAGGTCGCGATCGATTTGACGGAGCCTCGCGATCAGGAGGCGCATCACGTGGGCGGCCCCGAGCGCGTGAGAGAAGCGGGTGTGCTCGGCGCCTGGGAAGGCGAGCGACGTCAGCCCGAGCTGACGGATGCGCCGCAGCCGCTGCACCTCGCGAGCGCCGAGCAAGCGCGGAACGATGGCCGCTTCGCCGCTCTCGAACTCGATCAAGCCGTGGACTGGGTCGCGCAGAATCAAGATGGGTCTCCACTCGACGCCATGGGCGCAAACGGCGCCGAGTCACTCAGGAGTCGCCTGATGGCGTCGATCTGCGGGCGTGCGCGCGGGGGGGAGGGCTCATTGCTTCGGGCGTGCGGCGTGGAGCACAGCATGGTGCGCCTCGAACAGGGGCGGGAAATCAAGGAGGTATGCGACGTTCCCACGTGGGCCCGCGGGAAGGCAAGCGCGGCTCGTCACCGAGCCTTCCTCGTGAGCGATCCAGCGAACCGGTCGGCTCCGCCTGACGAGGACGACAGGCGCGCGGCATCGGGGCGTCATGAGCGTGGCGTGCGACGGAATCCGCGCGATGGGGGCCAGCCACGCCGAGGCGGAATCGCGCGGCGGACGTTGTGCGGCCCACGTCGCGAACGTCGCCGACGTCGAGCGAGCGGCAAATCGTGTCGGGCGTTGCGTGAGGCGAAGGCGCGCGTGGCGCACCACGGGACCGCGAACGCTGCCCCGCGGCCGCATGCGATTGCGTACGAGCGCGTGTGATTGCGTGCGGTTGCGTGCGGTCGCGGTACACGAGACGAGCGCGCGAGATGCGCGGCCGAGATGCCTGAGGCGAATCGGGCGAACAGCGCGTGACCACGCGAGGAACGTGCGAGGAACGTGCGAGGAACGTGTGAGGACGACGTGAACCACAGCGGGGTGAACAGACGAAGAACAAACGAAAAGGAGGCGCCGCGATGCCAGCGCGAGCGAAATTGTGATCGGAGAAAATTGTGTTCGGAGGAGGAAAGTGCTCGATTTCTTGAAGCTGGACGAGCATCCTGGTGTACGGTAGGAGGCTGACTATTCCGTTGGTTAACGCGGGTCATCGGATATCCGGGAGATCAAGTCGAGCGCATGACCACGACCAACGGACGGCAGTCGGGGCGGGAGCATCCTGCAGATGAGGAGCAAGGTCGGGTGACACGCGAATCGGGAGGCATGGCGAGCAGTGATGATGCTGAGCTCGACGAGTCGCCGAGGCGGCTCGACGCCATCCTCCGCGCCCTCCCAGAGTCGGAGCTCAAGGGCCTCATCACACGCATGGGGATCCGCATCGACGCTGCGAAGCGCATCGACGCGCCTTCTCAGGCGGCGCGGGCGCTGGTCGGCCTCCCCGACGTGCGCGACCCGTCGCGGCTCCCGACCGCCAGCCGCGAGCTGCTCCATCGCATCGCCGAGGCGGGCGGCGTGCTCGTCGTCCCCTCGCTCCCGGCCGGCCTCGAGCCGCTCATCGCCCGTGGCGTCGTCTACGCGCGCAAGACCGACGAGGGCATCGAGCTCGTGCTCCCGGCGGCGTTCCTCGTCCAGCTGAAGAGCTGGGAGAGCGAGGACCCCCGGGCGATCCGGGCGCTGCTGGCGCAGGCGCCCTTCGAGACGATGAGCGCGATCGCGACGCACTACCTCGGCCGCCCGGCCACGCCGCCCATCGCGCTGTCCCTCGAGAACGCGTGGGAGACGCTGAGCGATCCGGAGCGGCTCCGCGAGGAGATCGATCGCCTCGCGCCCGTCGAGCGCCGCCTGCTCGAGTCCATCGAGGCCGTCGGCGGCGAGGTGGACACGCAGGAGCTTCTCGATCTGGAGCGGGAGCCGATGCGCCTGCGCAGCGCGAGCGGGGTGACGGCGAGCCGCCGCGGCGCGGGCTTCGCGCTCGAGCGCCGCGCCTTCCTCATCCCGATCCATCCGAACCGGCACGTCGTGCCGACCGAGGTGGCCGCCATCGTCGGCGCGGATCGCCGCCGCATGCGTGAGAAGCGGCGCGAGCAGATCCGGTCGTTCGTCCTGGAGGAGGATCACGCCCCGCGGCGCGCTCGCTTCGCCTCGGATCCCGGGATGCTCGCGCTGGCGCTCGCGTACTGCGTGCGCGAGCCCGGCAGCGACGTACGCCCCGGCGTCGGGACGCCGCGATCGCTGCTCGTCCGGCTCGCGCAGCGCTTCGGGCGGGACGTCGAGGGCGTCGCGCTCGTCGCGGCGCTGTCGCGCGCCGTCGGGCTCTGGGACGCGTCGGCCGCGTCGCCGGCGACGCCGCCCGGCTCGCTCCAGGTGCAGGAGCTGACGCCGCTCCTGTTCACGACGTGGCGCCGCGGCGGCGCGTGGGATGAAGCGCGCGCCGAGCGGGAGGTGCTCCGGGTCGCGTCGGACAACCGCGACGCGAGCCCCATCGGCGCGCTCCGCGAGATGGTGCTCGATGCGCTGCACGACCTCGGCGAGGGCCGCTGGGTCCCCTGGCAGTCGCTGCAGGGCTACCTGGCGGCGGACGAGCGCATCGCCGGGGTCGAGCGGCTGGTCCGTCGCTGGGCCGAGCGCGCCTCGGTCGAGGCGCCCGAGGTCCCCGACATCACGCGGCGGATCGCGCTGGAGTCGCTGCCGGCGCTCGGGATCATCGATCTCGGCGGCGCCGAGGACGTGGCCAGCGCGGAGCTGGCGCTCCGGCTGACGCCGCGCGGGCGGGCGCTCCTCGCGGGCTCCGCGCCGAGCTCGGACAACAGCAAGAGCAAGTTCGTCGAGGCGCACGCGCTGCGCGTCGGCCTGAGCGCCAAGGTCGCTGCCGTGCTCGGGCTCTCGTCGTTCGCCGAGATCGGCCGCGTCGGCGATCAGGTCGATCTCCTGCTCACGCCGCCGTCGATCGCGCGCGCGCTGTCGGTGGGCCTCGACAGCGACGCCCTGCGCGCTCGCATCGAGGCGGTCGCGCCGCTGCCGGACACCATCTCGCGCATGCTCATCCAGGCGAGCGTCGTCATCGGCAAGGCGAGCTTCGTCGGCGCATCTGGCTTCCTCTGGATCGAGGATCCCGAGATCCGCGAGCTGCTCCGCACGCGGAGGCCGGCGGCCGAGATGTTCGTCGATCCGTCGCCCCCCTCGGGCTTGCTGATCGAGGCGGGGGTCGATCTGGAGCGGCTCATCCGTCGCTGCCGCGCGCTCGGCGTCGAGATCGAGGCCGATCTCGGCAATCTCAAGGCGACGCGGCAAACCCCGGCGCACGGCACGGAGGGGCCGCACCGGACCTCCTCGACGGCGAACATGCGCCGATCCCGGACTCCGCCCGCGCGCACCCGTTGAGCTCGCTGTCAACCGGCATTGAGAGGCGAGAGGCCATGAGCGCGGGCTGACCGCCGAGCCGAACCTGAAGGAACGGGCCCTTCGGTCATCGGCGCTCACAATCGGAGCGCGGGGGCGCTTCGTCCGCGGCGCGGCGGTGCGTGCGGCGCGCAGGCTGGCCCTGGGCTGCGCTTGATTCCGCCTGTTCCGCGCCCGCGTCCCACCTGGGAGGCGGTTTTTCGCAGCTCTTTGCATTCCTGCGGCGTGAGGGGAATCGCTTCGGAGAAGCGCGACGTGTATACCTTAGCTCGATGGCGCCCTCCTCTGGTGAGCCGGACTCGACCGAAGGAGAAGTCTCGGTCGGCCCGGAGACGGCTGCGTTTCCGCTCGGCCCGGGGGAACCGAAGGCTGACAACGTCTACACGATCGCGCCTGGCACCGTCATTGCGCGCAAGTACCGCGTCGAGCGCACGATCGGCCGTGGAGGCATGGGCCTCGTGGTCGAGGCGCTGCACCTCGATCTCGATACGCGCGTCGCCATCAAGTTCCTGCTCCCGGAGTTCATGTCGTACACCGAGGCGTCGGAGCGGTTCATGCGCGAGGCGCGTACGGTCGCCAAGCTGCAGACGCACCACGTCGTGCGCGTGCTCGACGTGGCTGCCCTCGACAGCGGCGAGCCGTACATGGTCATGGAGCTGCTCGACGGCGTGGACCTCGCGGGCCACGCCGCCGAGGCGGGCACGCTCGCGATCGGCGAGTGCATCGATCACATCGTCCAGGCGTGCGAGGCGCTCGCGGAGGCGCACGCGCTCGGGATCGTCCACCGCGATCTGAAGCCGGCGAACCTGTTCCTGACGACGCGCCCGGACGGCGCGCCGCACATCAAGGTGCTCGACTTCGGCGTCTCGAAGATCCTCACCGGCGACACGGGCAACGTCTCGCTCACGCAGACGACCACGATCCTCGGGTCCGCGCTCTACATGTCCCCCGAGCAGATGCGCTCCTCGAAGAGCGTCGATCCTCGCACCGACATCTACGCGCTCGGCGTGTGCCTCTTCGAGATCATCGGCGGCAGGCCGCCGTACGTCGCCGATAGCTTCCCCGAGCTGTGCGCGAAGATCTACACGTCGCCGCCCGAGGCGCTCCAGGACCTCCGCCCCGAGGTGCCGGAGGGCCTCGTCGAGGTGATCGAGAAGTCGATCGCGCGCGAGCCGGAGGATCGCTTCCAGTCGATCGCGGAGTTCGTTCAGGCGCTCGCGCCGTACGCCGCTCCGGGGACGCGCACGACCATCGGCGCGATCCTTCGCCAGCACGCCGTGGAGCTCGATATGCCTCCGCCGGCCTCGCGGGCGGCCATGACGCGGACGTCGCGCGCCTCGCGCACGAGCAGCGGCGGGCCGTCGGTGAGCGACAGGGGCGCGCGCACGGGCAGCTCTACGCCTCCGGTCGAGGAAGAGGCCCCGCGCCGCGGGCGCACGCTGCTCTACGTGGGGGTCGGGGCCGTCGCCGTCCTCGTGGGCGCGTGGGGCGCGCTCCAGTTCCAGCGCAGCCGGTTCGCCGTGGGAGGGAGCGAGGCGACCGCTCCGGCGGACGCGCCTTCGTCAGGCGACACCGCGGCTCCCGGCGCGCCGACGGCGACGGCTCCGCAGACGCCAGACACGGCCGCCGCGATCCCGACGGTCGCTGTCCCTGCGGCCACCGCAGCGACCGCTGACGCGGGCGCGGCGAGCGCGAGCGAGGTGGACGCAGGCGCATTGGATGCGGGCGTCAGCTCCACCGAGACAGCGGCGGACGCGGGGAGCGGGCCGTCCGCAGCGGGGACGACGTCGCCGAGCGCCAGCGCTGGCAAGCCGCCGCGCGCCGGCGCGGGCGGCCGAGGGCGCACGCGCCCAACGGAAGCTGGAGGGGCTGCCGTGGATGCGCCGGCGCCGCGCACCGTCACGCCGACCGTGAACGACGATCTCTCGCTGGAGACGTGCACCGCCACGATGCCGGACGGCTCCAAGAAGGTCGTCCCCTGCAAGTGACGCGCGCCGGGCCGCCCGTTCGCGGCGGGGGCTCTCCGGTCACGCCGGGATCGCGGCCGGATCGCTGAGGATCGCGCCGGTGAAGCTGGGGCGCAGGTAGAAGCCGCGCGGCAGCGCGGCGATCATCTCCCCGTCGCGTCCGAACGCGAGCGTCCGCGAGCGCCCGCTCGCGGCCTTCGGCCGCACCTGGAGCCAGCGCCCCGCGTGCGCGGTGAGCGCCTCGACGGCGCCGATGCCGATGAGCCCCATCAGGTCTTCGAAATCGGCGCGCAGGACGCGCTCCTGCGCGTCCGTCGGCCGCCAGAGCCGCGGGGCGCCCAGCCGTCGCTCCTCGCTCGGCCGGCCCGGAGCGGCGATGATCGGGACCCAGAGCACACAGGCGAGCTTCGCGCGAGCGCGCGACGTCTCCCACTCCGCACGATCGGCGTCCGACAGCGAGATCGAGCAGACGAACGTCGACTCCTGCGGCGCCCCGGTGACCTCGACGGGGATCGTCTTGAGCTCGATCCCGAGGTGGGGAAAATCGGGCCTCGACGTCGAGCCGGCCGTCGCGCCGAGCGCGCGCTCGACGAGCGTGCCGGCGGCGCCCTTCGTGCGCACGCCGCCTCGGGGCACGGCGCAATCGAGCGCGCGTGCGAGATCGGCGAGCGTCAGGCCGGCGAGCGCGGCCGCCCGGCACCGGAGCTCGGCTTCGTCGCGAGGCGGTTTCAGCGCAGAGACCAACGACGCCGCCCTTAGAGCATCGCGGGGCGCGATTCCAGCGCTCAGCCGCGATCGAGAAAGGTTGGCCGCCGGGGTGCGCCGGGACGTCGATGGGGATCGAGCAGCGCTGACCCGGGGGCCATGGCGGCCTGATACGCGGCCCCCCGAACGCGCCGCCGAGAAACAACCTACTGCTTAAATCCTTCTTTGAGCCGACAGGATTCAGAGGAAAAACGCATCAGGAATTTCCTGTATGGACTTTCCGATGTCCACCGATGCTGGGCCTGGCAGCGCGCTCGTCGTCGAGCGGCCATCTCAGGTCGGCGAGCTGGCCGGTGATCCGCAGCAGCATTTCCCTCAGGGAGGAGGCGTTCGCGCGATCGTTCGGGTTGTGTCGTAAACAGGCATACATGAACGCCGCGATGTCTGCGGTCCTCGGATCGTCGGCGATGCGCTTGATGGGCGCAGGGAGCCCGTCGTGCGTGACGTGCGCCGTGATGAGCGCGACCTCGGTGGGCGCGTCGAACAGCGTCTTGCCGGTGAGGATCTCGTAGGCGAGGCAGCCGAAGCTGTAGACGTCGGCCGTGAGCGGCGTCGGCGTGACCCCGGCGGGGACGACGCCCCAGATCTCCGGGGCGCCGTAGCAGCCGGTGGCGCAGCCAGGGCGGATGTGGCGGCCGGCGAGGCCGAAATCGACGAGCACGGGCTCGCGTCCCCCGCGCAGGATCACGTTCGTCGGCTTGATGTCGAGGTGCCCGACGCCGACGGCGTGCATGGCTTCCAGCCCGGCGAGGATGCCGTCGAGCAGCGCCACCGCGCTCCGCGAGGTGAGGCCTCGAGCGTCGAGCAGCTTGTCGCAGCGGATGCCCTCGATGAGCTCCATCACGAGGATCGGCTTGGGGCGGGCGCCCGCGTCGAACGTCACGAAGCCGGCGAGGTTCGGGTGATCGGGCAGCGAGAGCAGCGCGCCCGCCTCCTCCCGGAACAGGCGGAGGAAGTCGGCCTCCGAGACGCTCCTGGCCGCCGTGTGATCGTACTCCGGCACCTTGAGGGCGAAGCGCTCCGCCGACGGATCGTGTCGTTCCTCGGTGCGGGTGACGACGAACACCGTTCCCAGCGAGCCGCCGCCGAGCTGGCGGTGCACGTAGAAGCCGCCGAGCGTGCGCCGGCTCGGCAGCCACGCCGGCAGCGGCTGCTCGGGCAGGGCGACGGCGCTCGGCGCGCTCTGCCGCCGGACCGGGAGCAGCAGGACGCGCGGCACGACGAGGGCGACCACGTCGGCGAGCGCGCTCGGGATGCTCGCGCGCGCGGCCGAGACGAGCGCCTCGATCGGCGCCGCGACGCTCGGCTCCGCGTCGCCTTCCTCCTGCAGCGCGACCTCGATGGCGAGGCGCAGCGGCTCGGTCGCGCCGGAGGGCGCGGAGGCCGGGTGCTCCCCGCAGCGCCGGCGCGCGCCCGCGGTCAGCTGCGCGAGGCGCGTCAGGGCCTCGTCCAGGGCGGCGAGCGGCGAGGCGTCCGCGTCGCCGTCGCCCGCGCCGGTCAGCGCGCTGAGCGCGCGGGCCGCGTTCATCGCTCCGAGCGCGCGCGCGAGGCGGGCGAGCGCGCCCCGCACGATCTCCGTGCGCTGCGACGCGCCCGCAGGGAGCGCCGTCACGAGCGCCTCGATGGCGGCGATGCGCTCGAGCGCCACGCGCGCGCGCTCGGCCTCGGCGAGCTCCGCGTCGAGGCCGCCTTGCCGGGTCGACCGGCGCGACGCCGCGGCGTCGCCCTCCGGCGCGCGCGCGCCGCCCTCGCGCCCGCCGCGCGCGAACCGCGCGTAGGCGCGCAGCAGCTGGGCGACGTCCGGGTGCATGCTCGCCTGGCCGAGCACGTCGAGGTCGTCGGGGTCGCCGCCGCGCATCGCCGCGTGCAAGAAGATGTCGGCCGCGTCGGCGGCGCCTTCGCGCACGAGCGCGTCGAGGCCGCGGGCGACCGAGGCGGCGATGGCGCGGCGGAGCGACGAGCCGCGTTCGGCGCGCAGCCGGTCGAGCAGCACGCCGATGGCGCCCGTCCAGCGGGCGAGCACCCGCGCCTTGAGCTCCGGCTCGCTGCCGAAGTCGGTGCTCTCGCCGTCGATCAGGTGGATGAGCGCGCGCAGGTTGCGCTGGTGCACGGTGACGTGCAGGGGCGGCGAGGCGCTCGCCCGGGCGGCGGGCCCCTCGGCGCGGAGCAGCCAGCGGGCGAGCCGCTCGTCGAGATCGTCCAGGGACGCGACCCCGGTGGCGTCGTCGCTCGGCCGCCGGTTCAGGAGCAGGAGGCTCTTCAGCAGGCCGGAGCCGAGCAGCTCGGCGTCCAGCTCGCGCACGAGCCCCACCGCGGCCCTGCGCGCCGCGGTGCTCTGCGCGTCGTCGTGCTCGCAGAGCTCGATCTCCTCGAGCGCGCCCACCACCTCGGTCGCGAGGGCGTAGGCCTCGAGCGCGCGGCCGTGCGCGTCGCGCGGGCCGGTCTCGACGAACGCCGCGACGGCGCTGTCGAGCGCGCCGCGCAGCAGCGCCACCCCGGCGCTGTCCATCGAGAGGTCGCGGTGGATGACGCGCGCCAGCGCCGCGAGCCCGTCGTCGCGGACGTGCGCGCTGGGCGGGGCCTCGAGCGCGTCCTCGAGCGCGCGGGCGCAGCGCGCCGCGGCGCGGGCGCCGAGCGGCTCGCCGCGGCTCATCACGCCGCGTAGCTCGCGCCGGAGCTCGACGATCGCCTCGGCGGTCGCCATCGGGGACGTGCGCGCGATCTCGTCGAGCAGCGCGTCGGCGGCCTCGGGCTCCGCGTCGGCCGCGACGGGGAGCCCCCAGGCCATCGCCGTGGCGATGCCCGGGTCCGCGGCGAGCAGCGGGCTCCGGAGCAGCTCGATGGCGCGTCCGAGCGCGCCGTCCGGATCCACCGCGATGCTCGCGGCCAGCGACGCCGCGCCGCGCCGCCACTCGGTGGGGGAGAGATCCTGGGCGAGCAGCGCGCGCACCTCCTCGGCGAAGTCGGGCAGCACCCCGGCGAGCAGCCCTCGCGCCGCGGCGACGTGGCGCCACACGAGCGGCTCGCGATCGGCGAGGAGCGTCTGCCAGGCGAGCGCGATCCCGTCGGCGCTGCGGTCGAGGTCGCGCCGCCGCCCGTCGCCGACGTTGCGGAACAGCCGGAGCGGGAGATCGTCGCCCTGCATGGCCCGGCGGGTCGCCTCGCGGGCGGCGCGCTCGATCAGGCGCGCGGCGAGCCGTCGCTCCGGGAGCGAGCCGGTCGACGGCGCGGCGATCCAGTCGCGCGACAGCTCGCGCCGCGAGGCGAGCAGGAGCGCGAGCGGTTCGACCGGGATGTCGGTGCCGGCGGGGAGCCAGAGCGAGAGCATCACGCGGGCGCGGATCCCTGCCCCGGACAGGCCGCGGGCCGAGCCGGCCGCCATGCGCGTCGCGAGGGCGACGAACGTCGCTGCGTTGCCGGCATAGAGCTGTCCGAGCACGCGCCTGCCCAGCTCGCGCCGCTCCGGCCCGAGCGGGAGCGCCCCGGCGATCTCATAGAGCGCCACGCTCGCCGCGGCCGGCGCGAGCCAGCTCAGATCGTCGAGCAGCCCGTCGGCCATGGCGGTCTGGACGCTCCGGAGCAGGCCATCCGGGCTGAGGGAGTCGAGCGGGGTCGATCCATCGAGCGCATCGACCAGCGCCAGCGAGGCGATCGTCTGCCGGAAGAGCGCGCGCCGGACGTTCGGGTCGTCGTGGGACGTGAGGTCGACGAGCCCTTCGAGGTATTCCGCGCGCGGTCGCATCGGCAGGTTGCGCAGTCTAGCGCGACGACGCGCCGGCCCCCCTCCCACGCCGCTGCAATCCTCGCCCTTCATGGAACCTCCCACCTCGATCCGGAGCGCATGCCGCTCCACATGGCTCCGAGAGAGCTACCTCCCCCTACGATGATCGGACCGGCCGGAGGCGCGCCCCCGCCGCGCGTCCCGCCGCCTCGCCCCGGCGAGCACGTCATGGCGGGGCGAGGAGCCAGCCCTGTTGAGGATCGATTTCGTGCAGAAGCGGGTCCTCTCGCGTCCGGCCGCCTGGGCTGTCGGCGCGCGCGTGGGGCAAGTGGCAGAGCGCTCCAGGCCGCGCCACGCGCGTTGAGGACGCAATCCACGCATCCTGCGCAACGCACCGCACCCCACGGACCGACTGGGTGGAAGTGGGCATCGAAGTGGGTTAAGCGGCAGCGCGTACGGGGCCTCGTCGCCCTGCGTGTTCGCCGCGCGATGTCGCGACCGAAGAGCTGGAATGCAAGGAGACGTGGAACAGGGCTTCTCTCTCGACCTCGACGCGTTTCGCGCGGCGTACTCGCGGTTCCTCGCGCCGGCGGGGGACGCGGCGCCGCGCATCCTGCTCACGGGGCACTCCCACCAGGCCTGGCCGGATGTGGCGCGCGACGCGCTCTCCGCATGCTTCGACGATGCCGCGCGGCTCGTCGACGGCAAGTGGGACGCCGCGGTGTTGCCGAGGCTCTCGGCGGTCGGCGCGGCGATCCTGGAGCGGATGGGCTTCGAGCGCGGCGACGCCATCGCCTTCGGCCAGAACACCCACGAGCTCGTCTACCGGCTGATCACGTCGCTCCCTCGGCGCGAGCGGCTTCGGATCGTCACCACGCAGGGCGAGTTTCACTCGCTCAGGCGCCAGCTCGCCCGCCTCGCCGAGGAGGGCGTCGAGATCGACTGGGTGAGCGTCGAGCCGCGCCACGCGCTCGCCGACCGGCTGCTCGCCGCGCTCCGGCCGGGCACCTCGATGCTCGCGATCTCGGCCGTGCTCTTCGAGAGCGCGACGGTGGTGCCGCGGCTCGACGAGGTCGTCGCGCGCGCGGCCGAGATCGGCGCCGTCCCGCTCGTGGACGCCTACCACGCGTTCAACGTCGTCCCGCTCGCGTGGGGAAGCGCGGCGCCTCACGTCTTCGCGGTCGCGGGGGGCTACAAGTACGCGGCGATGGGCGAGGGGGTCTGCTGGATGCGCGTCCCGCACGGCTGCGGGTTGCGCCCGGTCTTCACCGGCTGGTTCGCCGACTTCGGCTCGCTCGCGGGCAGCAGCGGCGGCGTCGCGTACGCGCCCGGGGGCGCGCGATTCGCGGGCTCCACGTTCGACCCCTCCGCGCTCTACCGCGCCGCCGCGGTGATCGAGCACTGGGATCGCTTCGGCCTCACCGTCCCGCGGCTGCGCGCGATATCGCTCCGGCAGACCGGGCGCATCCTCGACCTCCTCGACGCCGCGGGCCGCGGCGGCGACGTCGTCTCGCCCCGCGAGCCCGAGCGCCGGGGCGGCTTCGTCGCCGTTCGCTCGGCGCGAGCGGGCGACGTCGTGGAGCGCCTCCGCGCCCGGCGCGTGCTCGTCGACGCCCGGCGCGACGTGCTCCGCATCGGCCCCGCGCCTTACCTCACCGACGCCGAGATCGACCAGGGCGTCGCGGCCCTCGTCGAGGAGCTCGGTCGCTAGCGCCCTGGCGGCGTTCTCGTCGGGACGATCAGGGGTCGCTGTGGACGCGCGGCGCGTCGGGGTACAGCGACCGGAGCCCGCGCCAGGCGACGTCGGCCGCGCTCTCCGCGGGCTCGGCGAGATCCCACTCCAGGTAGAGCTTGTCGCCGTCGTAGCAACCGAAGCTCGTCGACAGGCAGAGCAGCGGCTCGCGCTCGGTGGCATACCCCTCGCGCGCGACGTCGTGCCCGTAGATCGCGACGCGAGCGTCCGGGTCGATCGCGCGGAGGAAGGCATAGGCGCGGTCGCTCGATGTGCTCCGTGCCCAGAGCAGCGCGCCGAGCGTCCCGTGCAGGCTCATCTCCGAGAGCGGCACGTCGAGGAACCCGTCGAGCGGGAGCCGATCGAGATCTTGCCGGCTGTGAATGCGGGCGTGCGGCGCCGCGTGGAGCATGACGAGCCGGGCCGTGCGCGCGGCCGCCACGAACGGCCACCCGCGGAACCAGCTTCGCATCGCCAGCGTGTCCTCCGGGCCGAGGAGATCTTCGAGCCGCAGCGCCTCGTCCGGGAAGAATTTCGCCACGACCGGACCTCCCACGTGCGCGTGCTCGTGGTTTCCGAGCAGGTAGTGAACCCTGCCGGGGTGGCGTTCCGCGAGACTCCTCGCCTTTTTCAACAAGGTCACGGAATCGCCCCGATAGAACGAGCCCAGGTAGTCGGGCCATTCACCCTCGTCGAGCTCGGGTCCGTGGACGAGGTCGCCCGTGATCACGAGGACCGCGCCGTCACGGCCGGTCGCCGCCTGCTCGAAGACCTCGGCGATTCGCTCGAAATCCGCGACATTGCCCTGGAAGTCGGTGGCGACGATCAGTCTGCCCCGATCAGGGAGGTCGACGACACGCTGCACGTCTCCAGCATAGCCGAACGTCCCTGCGTTCGCCTCGCGTGAACTGAGCCCATCCGACCCGTGAACTCCGGCCGGCTGCCACGCCACGCCCTCTGCCAGATCGTCCAGATTTGACGAAATACTACAATATTACTGTCACTTGGCTGAGGTTCTCGCTCGGGCTAGGCTCGCAGTCGTATGCAAAACCGGAAACTTTCAGCGTGGGTGGACGAGGTCGCCCATCAGACGCGGCCTGATCGGGTCGTCTTCTGTGACGGCTCCGAGGCGGAGAACCGAACGCTGATCCAGGGGATGCTGAGCGACGGTACGCTCCTCGCGCTCGACGGGGAGAGATACCCCGACTGCTATCTTCACCGGAGCGACCCGACCGACGTCGCCCGGACTGAGCACCTCACGTTCATCTGCACTCGCGACAAGGAAGACGCGGGCCCGACGAACAACTGGATGTCGCCGGACGAGGCCTCGCAGCGGGTTGGACGGCTGTTTGACGGGGCGATGAAGGGGCGGACGATGTTCGTCGTCCCGTACCTGATGGGCCCAGTGGGGTCGCCCTCGGCGAAGGTCGGAATCGAGATCACCGACAGCCCTTATGTCGTGGCGAGCATGCGGATCATGACCCGTATGGGCCGTGTCGCGCTCGATGCGCTGGGCAGCTCCGATGACTTCTGCAGGGGGCTGCACTCGCTCGGGGACCTGAGCCCCGAGCGCCGCTTCGTCTGCCATTTCCCGGCGGAGCGGCTCATCTGGAGCGTCGGCTCCGGGTATGGAGGCAACGCGCTGCTCGGGAAGAAGTGCTTCGCGCTGCGCATCGCGAGCACGATGGCGCGCGATGAAGGGTGGTTCGCGGAGCACATGCTCATCCTCGGCCTGGAGGACCCGGGAGGGAGGGTGACGTACGTCTGCGCGGCGTTCCCGAGCGCCTGCGGGAAGACGAACCTCGCCATGCTCGTGCCGCCGGCGTCCCAGAAAGGGTGGAAGGTGTGGACCGTCGGCGACGACATCGCCTGGCTGCGGATCGGCCGGGATGGCCGGCTCTGGGCGATCAACCCCGAGGCCGGCTTCTTCGGCGTGGCGCCGGGGACGAGCTCAAGGACGAACCCGAACGCCCTGGCGACGCTGGCCCGGAACTCGATCTTCACGAACGTGGCGCTCACGCCGGAGGGGACGCCGTGGTGGGAAGGCTTCGACGGTCCGGTGCCGCCCGTGCTCACCGACTGGAGGGGACGCCGGTGGACGCCCGATAGCGGGGAGCCTGCGGCGCATCCGAACAGCCGGTTCACCGCGCCGGCCCGCCAGTGCCCGTCCATCTCGACGGAGTTCGACGCCGCGGCGGGCGTGCCCATCTCGGCCATCGTCTTCGGCGGACGGCGCGCGCGGCTCGCGCCGCTCGTCTGCGAGGCGCGCGGCTGGGCCCACGGCGTCTATCTGGGCGCGACGATGGCCTCGGAGACGACCGCGGCCGCCACCGGGAAGGTCGGGGTCGTCCGCCGCGACCCGATGGCGATGCGCCCCTTCTGCGGATACAACATGGGCGATTACTTCCGGCACTGGATCGAGCTCGGCGAGAACCGCGCGGCGTTCCCGAAGATCTTCCACGTGAACTGGTTCCGGCAGGGCGAGGCGGGCGCGCTCCTCTGGCCAGGCTTCGGCGAGAACCTCCGCGTCCTGCGCTGGATCGTCGCGCGCGTGCGCGGGGAGGCGAAGGGACACGACACAGCCGTCGGGATCATGCCCACGGACGGCGAACTCGACACGAGCGGCCTCGGCGTGAACGACGAGGCCATGCGCGAGCTCTTCGCCATCGATCGCGACGCGTGGCTGGAGGAGGCGCGCGATCGCGAGGCGTTCCTGGAGTCGTTCGGCTCGCGGATGCCCGAGGCGCTGCTCCGGCAAAACCGCGAGCTCATGGCCCGGATCCGGGCGTGAGCTAGCGCCGTCGAGAGCGGTTCACGCGGGGTTCACGCGCGATTCACGCCCGATTCACGCCACGTATCACCCCGCTCGTCCGCGCTGCGTGGCGAGAACGGTCGGGAATGTCTTGACGCCGGCGCAACCAGGCCCACACAGTTCTTTCAGAAAATTTTGAAACTTTCATGAGCCACGCAAGCGACATCCATCGCCAGGCGGAGCTGCTCGCGGCGGATGCGATCGGCGACGTCATCGAGCACTGGGGCTTCCGCCGGGTGCTCGGGCGGATCTGGACCGTCCTGTTCATTGAAGGCGGAGCCCTCTCCGCCGCCGAGATCGGCGAGCGGCTGCAGGTTTCTTCCGGCGCAATGAGTATGTCGCTGACAGAATTGCAAAGGTGGGGTGTAGTACGAAGAGTATGGAAACCGGGCGAGCGGAAGGAGTTCTTCGAGGCCGAGACGGACTTCTGGAAGATGATTTCCAAAGTGTTCGCCGAGCGCGAGCGGCTGATCGCCGACTCCGTGAGGGAGCGCCTCGAGCGGGCTTCGGCGCTGCTCGAGGGCCTGCCTCCCACCGACGCCGCCCGGTTCAGCCTCGATCGAGTGGAGCGGCTCCTCTCGTTCGTGATCGTCGCGCAGGCGGCGCTCGACGGGTTCATCAAGAGCAGGACCGTGGATTTCTCGCGGTTCGGGGATCTGGTCCGGTTCCCCATCCGCGCCGTGCGTTCCCGGCGAGGCGCCTAGCGGGACCGTGATTTCGGAGAGCTCGACCGTCACGGGGGCCCCGCGCGGTGCGGGGCGCAGCGTGCGCTCGTGCTTCCAGGTGGAGATGGGATGACTGCGACTACAACGTTTACTGGGACGGTCCAGCGGAGCGATGTCGTCTCGAGCCTCGGAGGCATGTGCGCTGGGCGAGGGCTCGACGCGCTCGCTGCGCGCCTCGCGGAGCTGAGGCGCCTGCTCGACGGGGACCTCGGCGACATCGAGCGCGAGATCGAGAAGGTCGGGCTGGACGGCGAGACGCCGGCGCACCAGAGCGCGCGGCACCTGCTCGGCCTGAACGGCAAGCGGCTGCGGCCCATCTGCGTCGCGCTGGCCTCCCACATCGGGAGCGGCTTCAACGACGCCGCGCGGACGTTCGCGGTCGCGGTCGAGCTCGTCCACAACGCGACGCTGCTGCACGATGACGTCGTCGACCTCGGCGACCGCCGGCGCGGCGCGGACGCGGCGAGGGTCATCTACGGCAACGCCGCCTCGATCTTCGGCGGGGACTACCTCCTGCTCGACGCGCTCTCCAAGATCCAGGCGGTCGGCATGACCGACGTGCTCGAGCGGGTGCTCCTCGTGATCAAGGAGATGGTCGTGGCCGAGGCGCTCCAGCTCGCGTCGCGGGGCCGCGTGCGCACGAGCACGAGCGAGTACTTCCAGATCGTCGACGGCAAGACGGCGTCGCTGTTCCGCTGGGCGATGTTCGCAGGGGCGCGCGCGGGCGGCGTGAGCGAGCCGCTCTGCAAGGCGCTCGAGAGCTTCGGGACGAGCCTCGGGGTCGCGTTCCAGCTCGTCGACGATGTCCTCGACTTCGCCGGCGACCCGGAGGCGACCGGCAAGGCGCTGCTCACGGATCTGCGCGAGGGCAAGATGACGTACCCGCTGCTCCTCGCCATGGAGCGCGACCGCGAGCTCACGCCCGCCCTCGAGGCGCACTGCGCGTCGGAGGACGCGGCCGTCGAGCCGGAGCTCGGCCGGCGTATCGCGCACATCATGGTCGAGAAGCGCGTCGTGGACGACTGCCTGGAGCTCGCGTCCCGGCTGTGCGGAGACGCGGTGCGGAGCATCGAGCCGCTCCCGGAGAGCCCGGCGAAGGCGGCGCTGGAGGGGGTCGCGATGTCGACGCCCCGGCGGAAGCGGTGAGCGGCGATGACGAACCCCTTGATGCAGTGCGCGGGGCGCGCGCCCCGCTCGCGAGCGCGCGCGGCGCGCGGAGACACCCGATGAGCCAACACGTGTCCAGCCGGATCAGCGGCTTCTACAAGCGGTGCCTCGAGGAGCGGCTCCGCGCGATCCAGGCGCTCGGTCTGCTCGACGAGGAGGCGCTCGCGCACCTCGCCAGCGGGGGAGGGCTGCCGACGGCGGTGGCCGATCGGATGTGCGAGAACGTCATCGCGACGCACGCGCTCCCGCTCGGCCTGGCGCTGAACTTCCGCGTGAACCAGCGCGACGTGCTGGTGCCGATGGCGGTGGAGGAGCCGAGCGTCATCGCCGCCGCGTCGAACGCGGCGCGCATGGTCCGGCGGTCGGGCGGCTTCTCCGGCGAGGCGGACCCGCCGATCATGACCGCCCAGGTCCAGCTCGACGACGTGCCGGACGCGGAGGCGGCCGCGGGCCGGCTGGAGGCGGCCCGCGCGAGCCTGCTCGCGGCCGGGGACGCGGCCATCCCCAGGATGGTGGCGCGCGGCGGCGGCTGCCGCGATCTCGAGGTGCGCGTCCTCTCGGCGGAGCTCGGCGTGCTCGTCGTGCACCTCTACGTCGAGGTCGGCGACGCCATGGGCGCGAACCTGGTCGACACCGTCGCAGAGGCGGTGGCGCCGCTCGTGCAGCGCATCGCGGGCGGGACGCTGGGCCTGCGGATCCTCTCCAACCTGACCGTCCGGCGCCTCGTCCGGGTGACGGCCACCGTGACGGACGACGCGCTCGGGGGCGCGGACGTGGCGAGCGGCATCGCGCGGGCGAGCCGCTTCGCGGAGCTCGATCCGTACCGGGCGACGACCCACAACAAGGGCTTCATGAACGGGCTCGACGCGGCCGCGGTCGCGCTCGGGCAGGACTTCCGCGCCATCGAGGCGGGCGCGCACGCGTACGCGGCGATCGGCGGCCGGTACCGGCCGCTGAGCACGTGGGAGCGCAGCCCCGGCGGGCTCGTGGGGCGGGCGGAGCTGCCGCTCGCGGTCGGCACGGTGGGCGGCGCGACCGAGGTGCACGCGGGCGTGCGCGCAGCGCTGCAGCTCGTGGGCGCGAAGAGCGCGCGCGAGCTCGCGGTGGTGCTGGCGTCCGTCGGGCTGGCGTCCAACCTGGCGGCGCTGCGCGCGCTCGCGAGCGAGGGCATCCAGCGAGGCCACATGCGGCTCCACGAGCGGAAGCGCGCGATCGGCGGCACGTCGACGGCGGGCGGTGAGTCCGCCCCGCCGCCGTCCGGCGAAGGCAAGCGGTTCGCCGCAGAGCGAGCCGAGGCGCCGCGCGCGGTGCACCAGGCGGGGAGCGGGACATGAGCGAGGCGAGCCAGGATCAGGCGCCGCGCGGCGGGCGCCGCTTCGGCACGGGCGAGATGTTCGACGGCATCGCGGAGCGGTACGACCTCCTGAACCGGGTCATCTCGCTGGGGCTCGATCAGGGCTGGCGGCGGCGCGCGGTGCGCTCGCTCGAGCTCTCGCCCGGCGCGACGGTGCTCGATCTCGCGACCGGCACCGCCGATCTCGCGATCGCGATCGCGCGGGAGCACGAGGTGAAGGTCATCGGGGTCGATCCGTCGCAGGGGATGCTCGGCGTCGGCCGCCGGAAGGTGGAGGCCGCGGGGCTCGCCGGGCGGATCGATCTCGAGGTCGGCGACGCGCAGCAGCTCCAGCTCGGCGACGCGAGCGTCGACGCCATCTCGATGGCGTTCGGGATCCGCAACGTCCCGGATCGCGCGCGGGCGCTCCGCGAGATGGCGCGCGTCACGCGGCCCGGGGGGCGCATCGCGATCCTCGAGCTCAGCGAGCCGCGCAGCGGGCTCATGGGCAAGCTCGCGCGCTTCCACATCCACACGGTCGTCCCGTACGTGGGCGGCGCGATCTCCGGCAAGGACGAGTACCGGTACCTGCAGGACTCGATCGCGAGGTTCCCGCCTCCGGACGAGTTCGCGGAGCTGATGCGCGGCGCGGGGTTGCGCGTGCTCCGCGTGGAGCCGCTCACGATGGGCGTCGTGTGCCTCTTCGTCGCGACGCCCGAGGGGGCCTGAGGTGCGCGCGAGAGAGGGCCTCGGGGGGCGGTGATGGGCGGGTCGAACCTCCACTCTGCCTGGGCGCAGCTGTTCGTCCGCGCGCTCGCGCAGGCCGGGGTGCGCGACCTGGTCCTCTGCCCCGGCTCGCGCTCCACGCCGCTCGCGATCGCGGCGATGGAGAGCGACGAGGTGCGCTGTCACAGCGTCGTCGACGAGCGCGCCGCCGCGTTCTTCGCGCTCGGGCAGGCGCGCGTCACCGGACGGCCCAGCGTCTTCGTCTGCACCTCGGGCACCGCCGGCGCGCACGCGCTCCCGGCGATCATCGAGGCGCACCAGAGCTTCACCCCGTTCATCGCGATCACGGCCGACCGCCCGTGGGAGCTCGCCGACGCCGCGGCCGCGCAGACCATCGATCAGACCAAGCTCTTCGGCGACCACGTCCGTCACTTCGCCGAGCTCGGGCTGCCGGATCCGTCGCCCCTCGCGTTGCGCGCGGTGACGCGCATCGCGGCCCAGGCGGTCACGCGCGCGCTGTCGCCGACGCCGGGCCCGGTCCACATCAACGCGCGCTTCCGAAAGCCGCTCGAGCCTGTCGACGCGGCCGGGCCCGAGCCATGGCAGGCAGACTGGGAGGCGCTGATGCGCCGCGCCGGCACGCGGGTCGTGTCGGCCCGCGCCGGGGTCGATGGACGCGCGATCGAGGAGCTCGCCGCGCGCTGCGCGCGCGCGGAGCGGGGGCTCATCGTGTGCGGCCCCGCCGAGAGCCGAGAGGACGACGCGCGCGCGCGCCGCGCGGTGCTCGCGCTCTCGCGCGCGACAGGCTTCCCGGTGCTCGCCGAGGGCACGAGCCAGATCTGCTTCGGCGGCCTCACCGAGGGCGTCGTGATGCCGGCGTCGTTCGACTCGTTCCTCCGCGCGCCCGAGTTCCGCGCGGCGAACGTGCCCGACCTCCTCCTCGAGCTCGGCGCCCCGCCGACGTCGGCCGGCTACGCGACCTACATCGCCGAGCACACGAGCGCCCGCCGCGTCGTCGTCTCCGCGCACGGCTGGAACGACCCGACGAGCGCCGCGGCTGCCCTCGTGATGGGCGAGCCCGTGGAGGTGTGCGAGGCGCTCGCGGCGCGCCTCGCCGGCGCGGCGCTGAGCCTGGGGCGCGGGCGGCGGGACTGGGCCGCGACGTTCGCGCGCGCCGGCGAGATCGCGGCGGCGCACGCCGCGCGCGCTTGCGCCGGGGACGAGCTGACGGAGGGCGCCATCGCCCGGATGGTGGCCAGCGCGTGCCCTGCGGGCTCGCTGCTCGCGATCGGCAACAGCATGCCGGTGCGCGACCTCGACACGTACTGCCCGCCGTCGGCGCGCGCGCTGCGCGTGCTGCACCAGCGCGGGGCGAGCGGGATCGACGGCCTCGTGTCGGCGGCGGCCGGCGCGCGCGTGGCGGCCGCCGCGCCGGTGACGTTGCTGCTCGGCGATCTCAGCCTGCTGCACGATCTGACCGGGCTGCTCCTCGCCGCGAAGGCAGCGGGCGACGGCCGAGCGCCGCTCGTCATCGTGATGGTCCAGAACGACGGCGGCCGCATCTTCGAGCACCTCCCCATCGCCAGGCGCGGCGCCGAGCTGCTCGAGCGGTGCTTCACGATGCCGCAGCACCTCGATTTCGCGCCGGCGGCGGCGATGTTCGGGCTCGCCTACGAGCGCGCCGGCACCGCCGGGGAGCTCGCCCGCGCGCTCGCCGCGGGGTACCAGCGGACGGGCGCGACGCTGATCGAGGCGGTGGTGCCGCCCCACGACGGCGCCGCCCGCGTGGCGCGGCTCTGGTCCGACGTTCGTCGCGACGTCGCAGCCCTGGTCAGCGCGCCGGCCGCGGACGGCGCGGCGGCCGATCTGCAGACTCCATGAGCGGCGCGCGCGCCGAGAACCCCGAGCTTGCCGAGAGGGATCCACGATCATGAGCCAGGTCAACGCGAACACGAGTCCCGCACCCGACGACGTCGCGCGCGGCGCGTCCGGCGAGGGCGCCGCGCAGCGCGGGAGCGCTCGCGCCGCCGCGAGGGCGCGCGGGCCCCGCGAGCTGGAGAGGGGATCGTGAGCGCCGCGGCGGCCCCTCAGACGGCGGGCGCAGCGGCGCCGGGTGGCGTGCGCCCCGGCTCGCTCCGGGCGTGGCTCCTCGCGTGCCGGCCGGCGACGCTCACCGCGGCGCTCGCGCCGGTGATGGTCGGGACGGCCGTCGCCTACGCGCTCGGCGGGATGCGGCTCGGCCCGGCGCTCTCGGCGCTCGCGGGCGCGATGCTCATCCAGATCGCGACGAACTTCGCGAACGACGTCTTCGATCACGAGAAGGGAGCCGACACGCACGAGCGGCTCGGCCCCACGCGCGCCGTGCAGGCGGGGCTGCTCACCTCGCGCCAGGTGCGCGCCGGGCTGCTCGTCACGATCGCGCTCACGCTGCCGTTCGGGGTGTACCTGGCGTTCGTGGGCGGGTGGCCCATCGTGGTGATCGGCGTCGTCTCGATCCTCGCTGGCGTCGCGTACACCGGCGGTCCGTACCCGCTCGGCTATCACGGCCTCGGCGACCTCTTCGTGTTCGTGTTCTTCGGCCTCGTCGCCGTCTGCGGTGCGGCGTTCGTCCAGCTCGGCTCGGTCCCGCCGCTCGCGTGGGCGGCGGCCGTGCCGATCGGCGCCATCGCCACCGCCGTGCTCGTCGTCAACAACGTCCGCGATCGCGAGACGGACGTCGTCGCCGGCAAGCGCACGCTCGCCGTCCGGCTCGGGCGCCGCGCGGGCGTCATCGAATACGCGATGCTCTTCGCCGTCGCTTACGCGGTGCCGGTCGCGCTCGCCGTCGGCGAGGGCCGTCGGTGGACGCTCCTCGTGTTCGCGACGTTCCCTCGCGCGGTGCGCCTGCTCCGGGTGCTGGCGACGACCGACGGCCGGCCGCTCAACGACTGCCTCGCCGGGACGGCGAAGCTGCTGCTCGCCTATGCGCTGCTCTTCTCGCTCGGCCTCGCGGCCCAGCTGTAGGGATCATGCGCGTCGTCGATGCCCGCCTCGCGTCCCGGGTCCTCGAGGGCGCGCGCAGGGGCCTCGTGGTGTCGCTCACCGACGACGAGGGGCGCGTCGGCCTGGGTGAGGCCACGCCGCTCCCAGGCTTCTCACCCGACACGGCCGACGACGACCAGCGCGCGCTCGCCGAGCTGCCGGGGGCGCTCGGCGCGATCGACCTGCCGGCCGAGGGCGCTCCGCCGACGGCGACGGCGACGGCGATCCTGCGCGCGCTCGCGCCGCTGACATCGCGGCTGCGGGATCTCCCGGCGGCGCGCTTCGCCCTGGAGACGGCGCTGCTCGATCTGCTGGGCCAGCGCCTCGACCTCTCGTTATCGGCGTGCCTCGGCGGACACGGGCGCTACGCCGACGTCCAGGTGAACGGGCTGCTCACGACCTCGGTGGCGCTGCCGGAGATGCTCGAGCGCGCGCGTGCGCTCGCCGCGCGCGGCGTCCGCGCGATCAAGGTGAAGCTCCGCTCGCGCGGGGAGGACGGCTTCGCGCGCGACCTCGAGGCGCTGCGCGCGCTGCGGCGGGAGCACCCGGGCGTCGAGCTCCGGCTCGACGCGAACGCGGCGTGGTCGCTCGACGAGGCGCCCCGCCGGCTCGCGCTCCTCGCGCCGCTCGGCCCGCGCTTCGTCGAGCAGCCGGTCGCGCCCGAGCTCCTCCATCACCTCGGCGCGCGCGAGGTCCCGTGGGCGGCCGACGAGTCGCTCGCGGTCGAGGGCATGCCGGAGCGCCTGCTCGAAGCGGAAGGCTGCGCTGCGTTCATCCTGAAGCCCGCGATGCTCGGCCTGATGCGCGCGCAC
The DNA here is from genome assembly GCF_051527405.1 of Sorangium sp. So ce295. Lineage (NCBI taxonomy): Bacteria > Pseudomonadati > Myxococcota > Polyangiales > Polyangiaceae > Sorangium > Sorangium sp. So ce295. The sequence goes on from NZ_CP150324.1 coordinate 4,429,323, forward strand.
GCGCTCGGCTGCAGGGCGCAGGCGCGCGGCATCGACGCCGTGGTGACGCACCTCTTCGACGGGCCCATCGCGCTCGCCGCCTCGTGTGAGCTCGCGCTCGCCTTGCCGCGCGCGCCGCTCGCGTGCGGCCTCGACGCGCACGCCGGCCTGGAGGCGTGGCCCGCGATCCGGATCCCGCAGCTCCGCGAGGGCGGCCTGGTCGCGGCCAGCGATCAGCCCGGCCTCGGCATCCGGCCATGGACGGACTGAGCCTCCTCGATACCGTGCGCGATCCCGCGATCGCCGCCCGGACAGCGATCGTCCTCGGCGGCGCCGAGGAGGACGCGCCGCGCGCGATCGACGTCCCGGCCCTCGGCGTCGGCCCCGGCGGCGCCCTCCGCTTCGACGAGCTGGCGCCCGCGGTCGCGGCCGTATCTGCCCGGCTCGCCCGCGCGGGGGTAGGGCAGGGAGCCCGCGTGGCGCTCGTCGCCCCGAACGCGCTCGGGACCGTGATCGTCCTCCACGCGCTGCTCGCGCTCGGCGCCGTGCTCGTCCCGATCCATCCCCGGCTCACGGCCGGCGAGGCGAGCCTCCTGATCGACGACGCGCGCCCCGACCTCGTGCTGCGCGAGCCTGCGCTCGCCGCCCTGTTCGACGACGCCGCGCCGGAGATCGGCGCGCTCCGCGAGCGCGGGGCGCGCGCCGCCGAGGCCTCGCGCGTCCCGCCGCCGGACCCTTCCGGCGATCTGGCGATCGTCTACACCTCGGGCACCACCGGGCGTCCCAAGGGCGCGGTGCTCTCGCGCCGCGCGTTCCTCGCCGCCGCCGAGGGGAGCGCGGCCAACCTCGGCGTGCGCGACGACGATCGCTGGCTGCTCTGCCTTCCGCTCTGCCACGTCGGCGGCCTCTCGATCGTGACCCGCTGCTTGCTCGCGCGCCGCGCTGTCATCCTCGCGCCTCGCTTCGAGCCCGCCTCGGTGCTCGCCTCGATCGTCCGCGACCGCGCGACGCTGCTCTCCGTGGTGCCGACGATGCTGCTCGCGCTGCTGGAGACCGATCGCGACAACGTCCTCGCCCGGCTCCGCGCGGTGCTCGTCGGCGGCGCGGGCGCTCCGGAGCGGGCGCTCGACGAGTGCGCGCGCCGCGGGGTCCCCGCGCTCACCACGTACGGCCTCACCGAGGCGTGCTCGCAGGTCACCGTGCAACGCCCGCGCGATCCGCGCGCGACAGAGCCGGGCTCCGGCTCCCCGATCGCCGGCGTCGAGCTCCGCATCGAGGGCGCCGGCAGCGACGGCGTGGGCCGCATCGAGATCCGCGGCCCGGTGCTGTTCCGTGGCTACTACCGCGGCCCCGACCGCGCGCCGGAGCTCTCGGTCGACGGCGCCGGGTGGTTCGTCACCGGCGATCTCGGCGCGCTCGACGCCGCCGGGCGGCTGCACGTCGCGGCGCGCCGCAGCGATCTCATCGTGACCGGCGGAGAGAACGTCTATCCCGCCGAGGTGGAGCAGGTCCTCGCGTCCTGCGAGGGCGTCGCCGGCGCGGTGGTGTTCGGCGTGCCGGACGATCGCTGGGGCCAGGTCGTCGCCGCGGCGATCGTCCCCGAGCAGGCCGCGCCGTGCGAGGCGGGCGGCGCCGCACCCTCGCCCGCATTGCTCGGCGACCTCGCGGCCGTCGTCGCGGCGCGGCTCGCCCCCCACAAACGCCCGCGGCGCCTCTGCGCCGTCGCGGCGCTGCCGCTCACCGCGGCGGGCAAGCTCGATCGCGCCGGCGCGGCGGCGCAGCTCGCGGCAGCGCTCGCCCCGTTCCCACCACGCTAGCGCCCGGCGCGCCGTCCAGCGGCCGTCGCTCGGCGTGGCTAGGCGAGCGCGCTGCGCAGATCGCCCGGGAGCGGGCACGGCGTGAAGCGCGCGCCGTCGATGCACACGTGCACGGTCTGCCCGATGGCGGCGACCCGGCCCGCCGTCGTCACGCGGTAACCCACCGTGAACGACGTGTCGCCGAGCTTCGGCGCGAGCACCTCGACCTCGATGGCGTCACCGAACCGGAGCGGCAGGAGGTAATCCGCCTCGGCGTGGACGAGCGGCAGCTTGATCGTGCCGCCCGCGATCATCGCTGGAAGGTCGATGCCTCGCTCCTTCAGCGCGATCATGTACGCGTCGCTGAAATACTCGAGGACCCGCGGATAGAAGACGATCCCGGCCGCGTCGACGTCCTGGAAGCGCACGGCGCGGCGCTCCACGGCGAGGCGCGGCGCGGTCTGCTTGAGCTCATCGACGCTGAACGCGCGCTTCATCGCGCCGCAGGGTAGCGCAGAGACGCCGAGCACGTCGCGAGGAGCGCGGTGCCCCGCCGCACCGCGGCGCCCTCCTTCTCCGGCTCTGACGCGGGCGGTCACGTCGGACCGGCGACGCTTCGCCGGGTCCTTCTCCTGTCCCTTTCTGCTCGCCGTCGTCCGTTTCGCGGTCCATGCTCGCCCGCGATGGCTGACCGACGTCCCGGCGGTCTCGGGGCCGGGTCCCGCAGGCTGCATCGCGCCACCGCGAAGGATCGCGAGCGCCGCGCGATGCGATGCCCCGGGCCCCGAGCGCCGCGCTCCCGCGGCGTGTTCGCGGCGCTCGCTTGCCTCCTGGCGGCGAGCTTCACGGTCGCGTGCGAGTCGGCGCCGGTGTCGACCCCGACGCCGATGCCCTCTCAGAGTCCGCCGGTCGCTGCGCTGCCGCGGCCTGCGTTCGCGGAGACCTCGACGCCGACCGGCCCGGCGCACGCGTCGAACCCGCTCGGCCTCCCGCCGTACCCGATCAAGCTCGAGCCAGGCCGCCGCGTGTTCACCTTCTCGGACCGGATGCTCGCCGGGGCCAAGCTCGGGTCCACGCTCGTGCTGTATGCGGCGACCGTGGTCGGCTTCGACGGCGACGACCTCATCGTCGAGGGGAGGGGTGGACCGTCGTACAAGGTTCACCCGGGCTACGTCATCCCCGTGCCCGACGCGCCCCGCCTCCGGCCCCACGACCCGCTGCTCACGGAGTGGAACGGCGTCATGAAGCACGCCGTCCTCACCCGCTTCGTAAAGGACAAGATCGAGGTCCGCTACACCGACATGGACCCGCGGACCCCGCTCGCGCAGCTCAAGGGCGTTCGCTTCGTCGTGCAGACCGCGGGGCTCACCCCCGGCAACTTCGCCGCATGGAAGGACGGCGACACGTGGCGCCACGTGCTGCTCGTGTCGCGGCTCGGCGGTCCCGCGGCCGAGCCAGGCGCCGTCCTGACGTCGCTATCCAGCAGCTCCGCACGGTGGTTTGCCCTCGGTTATGGCGGCGCCGCGCTGCTCGCCGACGAGTCGGCGCTCCGTCCGCTCCCCGTCAAGCCGCAGCTCAAGATCGGGGCGAGCGTCTGGGCCGAATGGGTCGGCGCGCTGCGCCCCGCCGTCGTGCAGAGCGCCGAGGAGACAGGCCTGTACACGGTCAAGTTCGAGCGCGCCGGGCGGCCGGCGACGGTCGGCTGGGGGCTGCTCACGCCGCCGCTCGAGCCGTAACCGCACGCCACCGAAAGAGCGCGTCGCGCGAGCCGCCACTCTGGCCCGCGGAGCGGTCCTGGCCCATGGCGAACTTCCGAGGTGGGCGAGCGCCGGATCGCGGATCTCTCCGGCCGCGAAGCGGCGATCCGGAGTCGAGCAACGCCGCTCGCACGCAGCGCCAGTGCGCAAGACGCTACGCGTTTTCGCCCGACATGGAGAGTGGTAAGCGCTGTAGTATGGATCTCAGGAGCGCATGGCTGGCGACGCGCCAGTGGGTCCCTTTCACCCTCAGGACCATGGCGTACGGCACCGTGTCTCTGACGCTGGGCCCCCTCACGCCGCAGCGCTCGGCCAGCCTGTGGGCCATGCGACGCTGGTGTCAGGCGAGCGCGCGAGGGCTCGATATCGAGATCCAGACGAGCGGACTCGAGAACGTCCCTCCCGGGGTGTTCGTCTACTGCTCCAACCACCAGAGCCTGCTTGACATCCTTGCCCTCGGCGCCGTGCTGCCGGGTGATTTCAAGTGGGCCGCCAAGCGCTCCCTCATGAAGATCCCATTCCTCGGCTGGCACCTCCGGCTCGCGGGTCATGTGCCTGTCGATCGCACGGTCGGCTCCCGCGCCGCGGTCGAGGCGATCTCGCGGTTCGAGGAGGTGCTCAAGAGCGGCAAGCCGCTGCTCGTCTTCCCCGAGGGGACGCGGAGCGAGGACGGCATCCTCCGGCAGTTCAAGAACGGCGGCTTCTATGCAGCCGTCCGCGCCGGCGTGCCCGTGGTGCCGGTCGCCATCGACGGCACGCACCTCCTCATGAAGAAGGGTGCCCTCGACACCGGCGACGGCACCCTGCGGATCGTCCGCGTCCGGATCGGCGCGCCGATCGCCGTGCGTCAGGACGGCCGCGAGGGCGCGCGGGTCAACGACCTGCGCGAGCGCGCCCACGCCGCGGTGAGCGAGCTCCTCCGCTCGATCGGCGGTCGCGTCGAAGCGCCGGCCGGCGCCGCGGCCGCGTCGGAGGCGCCGGCGAGCGGCGCCCGGACCGAGCAGGCGTCCGGCTGACGGGTCGACGCGCCGGCGGGGCGGGTCAATTGCAGAGGCTGGGGAGCGCGTCGATCTCGGCGAACAGCTCGTCGTAGCCGTCGATGCGACGGCCGCCGTGCGCCTCATCGTCGAACCGGTAGAACACGCGCCGCGCGACCGGCATCACGCCGCCGTTGTCGTAGGCCTCGGCGTCGGTCGCCGTGTTGCCGAAGGCCCATGCGGGCAGCATCTCCCTTCCGTCGAACAGGCGCTCCAGCTCCGCTGTCTTGTACTCCGCGGCGGCGTCGCCCGTCGCGCCTGTCAGGCTCAGCGCGGTGTGCACGATGCCAGGCGGGAAGCCATACGCCTCGAGGAAATCGCGCGTGCGCTGGACGAGCCACTCCGGCCGCGCGGTCAGGTACATCGGGCGATAGCCCTTCGACGTGAGCCGGTGGAACGCCGCCGCGGCGTGCGCGTGCACGCCGGGCAGCTCGCCGAGGAGGAGCGAGGTGAACTCCTCGGTCTCCGTGCCGGTGAGCGTCCCATCGACGTCGCTGACGAACATCGGCGCGCCCCGCGGGACGACCTCGATGAAGAGGTCGGTGCTCGAGAGGTCACCGCGGACGACCAGGTGGACCCGGTGCCGGCCCGGACCGAGCCGCTGCGCCGCGGGGATCTCGAAGTAGACGCGGCCGCCGTCGTCGCTGACGCCCTCGACCGCGCGGTGCGCCGAGTCCGCTTCCGTCGTGGTCGCCGAGCCGAGGCGCTCCCACTCTCCGCCGCAGCCGCGGAGCAGATAGACGTCGACCCGCTCATCCTTCAGGTCCTTGTCCGTGATCCCGTAGGAGAACTTTCCGATGATCCACTGCGGGTCGTCCGGCGTCAGGTAGAGGTCGCGTCCGCGGTGGTTGGGGCTCCCAGCGCCCGCGATGAGGTAGGAAGACGGGTGATTCCACGCGAGCTCCTCGCCTGGATCGGGCGGCGCCGCGTCGCACGCCGGAGGTGGGTTGCAGGAGGCTCCCGGCGCCCCGCCGCCGCTCGAACCGCCGTCCTCGCCGCTCGGCGCGCCGCCGCCGCCATCGCCCTTACCCCCGCCCTCATTCTGGCCCCCGCCGCTGTGCTGGCCGTCGCCATCGCCGCCCCGGCCATCGTCATCGCCTCCCTGGCCACCGCCCCCGCCTCCGTTCGGCGTCCACTCGAGCGTCGCGTCGGCCGATCCGCAGCCGATCGCGAGCGCTGTTGTCGCCATGACAAGTAGGATCCTGGTCTGCATCGGGCCCGAGTGTGACCGAGTCGCCCCCGTTCGAACAGCGACCTCCGGTCGTCGAGGGCCTCCCGGCGGACCGCGCTCGCCCCTTGCGCGCTGGCCCGACTCCGGGCAATCGTAGCGGCCCCAACGATGCCCAAGCCCGATCCGAAGGTCTTGCTTCGCCACGCCGGTGACTATCTCAAGGCGCACCCCGAGGAGATCGCGAGGGCGCTCCGCGGCGCGCTCCGCCTGCGGTTCGGCGTCCCGATCGATGCGCTGCGCTATCTGGCGCGAGAGCTCAGCGGCGGCAAGCGCGCGCCGAAGGACATCGTGATCGAGGCCGCGCCCCCGGGCCTGCGCCTCGCCCTGACGGTGAAGATCATGGGCGCCCCGATCCGGGCCTCGTTCACGGCCTTCGCCGAGGAGCTCGACGTGCGCGCGGACGCGATCCAGGTCGGCCTGCGGATCGCCGACCTCAAGCTGCAGGTGATGGGCGACGAGGCCTCGCCGATCGCCGGGCTGATCGGCTCGGGGGCGATCGACCTGAACAAGCCGGGCGATCTCGTCTCCTTCATGCCCAAGCGGCCCGCCGCGCTGATCGACGCGAAGGGGGACAGGATTACCCTGGATCTCCTCAAAATCCCGGCCCTCGGCGGGAATCCGGCGGTCGTGCGGGCGCTGCGCATCTGCGCGCCGGTGCTCGGTGTCCGTGCGCTCAAGACCAAGGATGACCACCTGGACGTGCACCTCAAGGCCACCCCCTCCGGGGTCGCCGCCGCGATCGCCGCGGTGCGCGCGGGCGTCTGAGGCTCTTTCCGGTGGGGGCCGTCGCCCGCTAGACTTCTCCCTGCATGTCTCGGCTCCCCGAGCCCGCGCCGGCTGCGCTCTCGTTCCAGTTCCTTGCCGAGATCGCATCCGGGGCCACCACCCGCGTTGATCTCTGCAGGTCGGCAGGTCCGCACCGGCCTGGGGAGCTGCTCGCCGTCAAGCGGCTGCACCCGCACTTCGCCGAGGATCAGAACGTCTCCACCCGGTTCCTCGACGAGGTGCGCACGACCGCGGCGCTCAAGCACCCGAACGTGGTCGAGGTCGCCGGCTGGGGGACGGACGAGCAGGGGTGGTACTTCGCCGTCGAGCTCGTGCAGGGCGTGAGCCTCGCGCGGCTCATGAAGACCGTCTTCGACACCGGCGAGATGTTCTCCGAGCGGCTCGTCGTCCACGTCGGCGCGACGCTCTGCCGCGGGCTCAGCGCGGCGCACGAGCTCCGCTCGCCTTCCGGCGCGCTGCTCAACCTCGTGCACCGCGATTTAACGCCGGGCAACGTGCTCGTCGGGTTCCAGGGCGAGGTGAAGATCGCCGATTTCGGGCTCGCCAAATCGTCGCTCCGCGTGATGACGACGGCCGTCGGGGCGCGCCGGCGCGTGACGACGTACATGGCGCCGGAGCAGGCCCGCGGGGGCGCCGCCGACAGGCGCTCCGACCTGTTCTCGCTCGGCGTCGTGCTGTTCGAGCTCTTCACCGGCAAGCACCCGTGGCCGTCGACGAGCGACTACGAGCTCCTGCGGAACGTGTCGACGCAGCCAGCGGCCGACCTGCGGGAGCTCCGGCCGAAGATCGACAAGGAGCTCGTGTCGATCGTGATGCGCTGTCTCGAGAGGGACCCGCCGTCGCGCTTCCAGAGCGCGGACGAGATCCTCGCTCGGCTGGAGGGCTGGCTGCACAGCCACGGGTACCACGAAGGGAACGAGGAGGCGCTCGGGCGCTTCGTGCGGCGCAACGCGATGAGGCAGATGCGCTGGTTCGAGCGCGCCGTCACCGGCGGCTTCGCCGGGGTCGCCAAGGCGCCGCGCCCCTCGCTCTCGACCGCCGAGGCGATCCCGCGTCGGCCTTCGGCCGATCCGCGGGGCAGGGGGGCGAACGCCCCCGGTCGGCTCCGCGGGGGCGGGGACGCGCGCGCTCAGAACGACGACGCGACGGACATCGAGGCGCGCCGCGGGACGCTGTCCCCGCCGCCGACCGGCCTCACGCCGCGCGAGGCGGACGCCGCGGACGACGACCTCGACCGGCGCGGACCGATCGCCTCCGAGACGGCCGAGGAGGCGACGGTCGTCGTCGGCAGCAACGGCAGGGTGCGCGCAGATCCCGGGTCCTCCAGCTCGGGCGGAGCACGGCGCCGCAGCAGCCTGCCCTCGTATGGATCGCTCACCGATCGGGACAGCGAGCCGCTGCTGGTGTCGGGGAACGAGCTGCGCGCGACGTCCGGGAACGAGGCGACGCCCTCGATCTCTGCCGTGGGCGTGTTCTCCGTGGATCACGACGCCGACACACCGCTCACGGCGCAGGGCGCGCCGGGAGTGGCGAGGCCGCTGCACGCGGAGGTCGACCGCCTCACGACCGAGGCGCTCCGGCTCCGCGAGGAGGCCCGCTTCGCGGTCGCCCACGCCGAGCGCAAGCTGGCGCTGTCCAAGGTGGCTGCTCACCTCTCCGAGATGGCCACCGAGGCGCTGCGCCTCTCCGCGAGCGCCGCCCCGGAGCGCGCGTCGCTCCGCCTCGACGAGGCGCTCGCGCTCGAGCGGGCGATGCACAAGGTGATGTCCGCGCCGCTCACGCTCGCGCCCGAGATGACGGCGCTGCCTGTCGCGTGGGGCAACGAGCAGCGGGCCATCCTCGCCCAGCTCGGCCTCGATCACCTGGCGTCCCCCGCCGCGTCGAGGCCCTCGGATTTCGGCGCGCCCCCGCATCGGCTCACGCCGGCGCCCGGGGACGTGAGCGCGGCCCAGCATCGGCTCACTCCGGCGCCCGGGGATGCGGGCGCGGCCCAGCCGTTCATGGGCGCCGACCCCGCGAGGCGTGACGCGGCAGGCGTGCCCTACGCCGCGCTCGCCGTCCGGGGCGACGCTGCGGGCGACGCGATCGGCCCGCCCACGGCCGCGGACGCCGTCGCGTTTCAGGCCAGCCTCCGGCCGATGCTCCTCGGCGTGCCGCGCGCGCTCGCGCTCGCCGTCGCGGCGGCGGCCTTCATGGCGTTCGTCTTGCTGGCCTGGTTCTATTCCTGAAGCGCCGCTGCGCGCGCTGGCGGGGAGCGCGCGAGCGCGCCCGACGCGCCGAGACGTCGCTTGATCCCGGCGGGGCACGGCGGCTACCGTCCTTGGATCATGAGCGAGCAAAGCGACTGGGTGCTGATCGGCCTGGATGAGACCACGGCGCGCCGGCAGGGGATCCCCGCGCGCATGCCGGTGCCTCGGGGGGAGTTCGAGGGGCTGGCTGACAAGGGGCTCAGCATCGACGCCGCCCGCAAGTGGATCAAAGACTTCCTCACGAACTCCGAGCCCGGCAAGAGCGGCGTCTGGCGCAAGCAGAACAGCACGCTCGTCTCGCAGTTCGAGGCGTTCCTCGACAAGGCTCCGGTCTGGGAGCGCGCGCAGAAGGCGTTCGGCGAGCGCGATTACGAGAAGGCGATCTCGGCGCTCAAGCGCATCATCACGATGGATCCGGACGATCACGCCGCGCGGCTGAACCTCGCCTCGGCGCAGGCGAACATGGGCGATCACCCGGCGGCGCTGAAGAGCTTCCAGTCGATCCGAAAGACGTTCCAGGGGGACGCCGACTACCACGTGGCGGTCGGGCAAGTGCACCTGGCGATGCAGAAGAAGGACGCCGCCCTCGATGAGATGGTGCTCGCGCTCGAGGCGAAGCCCGACTGCCAGCCGGCGCTGGACGCGATGGTCCAGCTCGGGGTCCTCCTGCCGATCTACGAGAACCCGCGCGACGCGGCCTCGCTCGTCTACGTGCGCTCCGACGCGGTGCTCGAGTACCTCGCGGGCCAGTGGGACGCGGCGCCCCGCGACGGCGCGTTCTATCTCGAGCAGCTCGCCTACCACGAGCGCGAGCTCCGCCACGACGTCGCGCTGGCTGCAGCGGAGCGCGCCGTCGCCGCCTCGGGCGAAGGGGCGAGCCGCGAGCGCGCGCACCTCGCGCGGATCGCCGCGCTCCGCTCGCTCGGGCGCACCGACGAGGCGCTCGCCGCGGCCGAGGCCTTCGTCGCGACGGCGCCGTCCTCGTCGGGCGCCTGGGTCGAGCTCGCCAAGTGCCTGTCCCAGGCGGGCCGCGGCGCGGAGGTGCCCGCCGCGGTCGAGCGCGCGCTGGAGAGCGACCCAGGCGACCTCGCGGCGCTCTCGCTCCGGTTCTGGCCGAGCGATCCCGCGGACATCCAGAAGGTCAACGAGGCGATCCCCGCGCTCGCCGCCTTCGTCGCGGCTCACCCCGAGAGCGCCGGCGCGCGCCGCTCGCTCGCCCGCGCCGAGCTGGTCGCAGGTCGGATCGACGACGCGCTCGCGGGCTTCGCGGCGGCCGTCGCGCTCGCGCCCGGGGACGACGACCTCCGGGCCGAGTACTGGACCGAGCTCGGGAAGCAGCAGCGGTACCCGGACATCATCGCCGACGCCGCGAAGCTCTCGGACCTCGCGAAGCGCGACTGGAAGCTGCGGTGGAACGAGGCCGAGGCGTACGCCGCGCTCGGCAAGAACATCGAGGCGCGGGCGGCGTTCTCGGCCATCAACTTCGACGAGTCGCTGCACGTCGACGTGCGCCGCAGGGCCAAGCGCGCCGTCAAGACGATGGATGAGACGCCGCCCGTCGCGCCGTGACGCCGGGCCGCGGGCGGCGCGCGCTCAGAGCGAGCCGGAGACGCCGAGCCCGACGGTGTCGCCCGTGACGATCGGCTTCACCGACAGGGCGACGTCGTTGCGGACGAGCTTCTTCTCCGGCGCGGCGAGGCCGCCGATGAACATCGCGGCCCCAGCGACCTGAGCCAGCCCGTCGACCATGAGGACGAAGACGCCGCCGCCCTTCGCATCGGCGGTGCCGACGGTGATGAAGGGGCCGGCGAGCGGGATGTAGAGCGGGAGGAAGCTCTCGCCGCTTCCGCCGCTCGCCCTGTCAACGCTCTCCGCCATGAGCCCGACCATCGCCGAGAGGATGTAGGTGACGCCGAACGTCACGGCGCCGCCGATGACCAGGCCGCGGCGCGCCCTCTCCTCGACGCGGTAACCCTCCGGGACGGCCTGCCCTTCCTCGTAGTTCATGATCCTCGGGCCAACCGGATACGAGCCGGAAGGCGAGGCGTATCCCGGAGGCGGCGCGTATCCCGGAGGCGGGGCGTATCCCGGCGGCGGGGCGTATCCCGGCGGCGGGGCGTATCCCGGCGGCGGGTAGTAGCCGGGCTGCTGCCCATACGGGGCAGGCGCGCCGTACGGAGCGGGGGCCCCGTGGGGCGCGGGCTGCGGCTCGGCGCCTGCGCGCGGCGAGGACGCAGGAGGCGCCTGCGCGAAGGCGGAGGGGGCGCTGAGCAGGAGTGCGGCGAGGGGTGCTGCGCTGGCGAGGAGCGCTCGCCACGGGTGCGTCGAGGCGCCCTGTCCGGGATGGGTCGTCATGGTCAATGACGCTAACGCAGCTCCGTCGCCAAGGTCCAGACGAGCGCAGGACGCCGGCGGGCGGCGTGTGTGCTCTCGGGCGGCGGCTATGCGCGCGTGCGCGCGGGCTCCATCGGCTGGTGCCTCCTCACGGCGCCACCGTCCATGCGCGCCTCGAGCGCCGGCGCGTGATGGTCCTCCAGGAGCGGCGGGATCTCGCCCGTGATCAACCGCGAGGCGCGCTCGTAGGTCACGTAGGACAGGGCCCACGAGAACAGCACCAGGAAGCGGTTACGGAAGCCGATCAGGAAGAGGATATGCACGAACAGCCACGCGAGCCACGCCAGGAACCCGGAGAGCTTCAGCTTGCCGAAGTCGGCGACCGCCGCGGCGCGCCCGATCGTCGCCAGGGATCCCCGGTCGTTGTAACGGAACGGCAGCCGCGGCAGCCCCCGCAGGGTGCGCGCGATGCAGCGCGCGGCGTGGCGCCCTCCCTGGATCGCCGCGGGCGCCACGCCGGGCACGGGCGTCCCGTCCTCCTGCTTCAGCGACGCGAGGTCGCCGATGACGTAGATGTCCTCGTGACCCGGCACCGTCAGGTCCGGCGCCACCAGCACGCGCCCTGCCCGGTCGAGCGGCGCTCCGAGGGTGCGGGCGAGGGCGGACGCCGCCACGCCGGCCCCCCAGAGCACGGTCCTGGCTTCGATCCGCTTGTCGCCGATCGAGACCCCCTCCTCGTCGATGTCGGTGACGCGGCAGTTCGTCCGCACCTCCACGTTGAGCGAGACCAGCTGCTGTCGCGCCTTCTCGCCGAGCTCCGGCACGTACGACGGCAGCACCTGCCCGGCCCCTTCCAGCAGGAGGATGCGGGCCTTGCTCGGATCGATGCGCCGGAACTCGCGCACGAGCGTGTGCCTCGCGAGCTCCGAGAGGGCGCCGGCGAGCTCGACGCCCGTCGGGCCCGCGCCCACCACCACGAACGTCATCCAGGCGCTCCGCCGCGCCGGATCCGGCTCGCGCTCGGCCGCCTCGAAGGCGAGGAGGACGCGCCGGCGAATCTCGAGCGCGTCCTCGACGGTCTTGAGCCCGGGCGCGACGGCCGCCCACGCGTCGTTCCCGAAGTACGAATGCGACGCCCCCGCCGCGATGATCAGCTTGTCGTAGCCGAGCTCGCCGTCCTCGAAGATCACCCGCTTCTGGACGGGATCGATCGCCTTCACCTCGGCGAGGATCACGCTCGTGTTCTTCTGCTTGCGCAGCACGTGGCGGATGGGCGTGGCGATGTCGCTCGCGCTCAGGCCCGCCGTCGCGACCTGATACAGGAGGGGCTGGAACGTGTGATGGTTGTGCCGGTCGATCACGGTCACCCGTACCGGCTCGCGCCGGAGCGCCCGCGCCGCGTAGAGGCCGCCGAAGCCGGCACCGATGATGACGACGTGCTCCATGCCGTGGCCCTGGTTCCCGTACGCCACCGCAGCAAGAGCCGGAGCCGCAGATCTCCCGCTTTGACCCTGGACGTGCAGGGGGCGCCCTCGCTCGTTCGCGGGATGGCGGCCGCGAGACGGCCGCTCGTGATCCCCGTCGTCCCCCTCTCGTCCCCCTCTCGTCGGCGTCGCCGTCCGTTCGTCGGGCAGCGCCGGCGTCAGGCGCCCCAGGCGGTGCGCGGCAGGGGCCGGCCGATCGCCGCTGGCCCGGCTAAGCCGTCTTGCCCTGAGCGATCCACTTGTTCATGAAGACCGCGCTGACCTCCCACCCTTGCCGCAGCTCTTTCTCGGCGCTGCTCTCGAGCATGCCGCCGACACCGAACACCTTCGCTTCGATCGTGATCTCGGCGATCCGACGCACCTTGTTGTCGCCGATGGCCTCGGCGCGCACCACGCCCTCGTTGCGCATCTTGTCGGCCAGCGTGCTTGGCGTCAGCTTGAAGGTCCACACGTTCGTCGCCTTGTTCAGCCTGCCCTCTTCGGTGTAGCGGAACCCGGAGCCGAGCAGCTTCTCGACGGGGCCGGGCAAATTCATCTTCGGCTTCCCGGCCGACCTCCGGATGATCTCCGTCGCCGTCTCGACCTGCTCCGTGATCGTGAACTCGGGGAAACCGAGCTCCTTCCTGTAGAGCTCCTCGTTGAAAGTCTTGTCCAGGAACAGCTTCCAGAACGTCTCGAGGTTGCAGTTGATCTCGTGCGTGAGGGTGAACTTGCCCATGGGATCGTTCCTTTGCGGTGCGCGGGGTCGATGACGTCCAGCCCCGCGTTTACCGCAGCCCGTACGTGGCGTCCATGTCTCGACCAGGACCGCTGAACACGGGATCTGCGCTGGCGACGCGTCCGTCTGCGTTGCGCGCGCCACCGGCGCTGTGCACCGTTGCGTACGCGCGTTCCGGGCGATGCGGGGGCTGGCGGCGGGCTTCCAGGGCTTCTGCGTCCGTGCGATCATGACGCTGTGACGTGCATCCTCGTCATCGACGACGACGCCGCGATCCGAGCCATGTTTGCGCGTTCGCTCCGTACGCTGGGCGACGTCGAGGAGGCGAACGGCGGGGCGCCGGCGCTGCGCCGGCTCTCCGCGCGCAAGTTCGATCTCGTGGTGCTCGATCTGCACATGCCGCTGATCGACGGCTTCAGCGTGCTCGAGTCGCTCTCGGCCAAGGGAGCGCTGAACCGCGACACGCCCGTCTTCGTCGTGACGGCCGACGAGTCGCAGCAGGCGCGCATCCGCGCGCTGCGACGGCACGCGATCTTCCTGCTCTCGAAGCCGGTGAACCTCGCCATGCTGGTGTCGCTCGCGGAGTCGTCGCTGAAGAAAGCTGCGGCCCGCGCCACCCCGCCCCCGCCGCCCGACGAGGCGCAGCCGGAGAAGCCGAAGGAGGACTGAGCGCGACGCGCCGGCCGCGCGGGCTGCGGGGGAGGCAGCCGCGCCCGGTCCGAAGGCGCTACCGCGGCGCCAGGTCGAGGGGGGGCGCAGCGGGGCGCGGTCGAGGCGGCGCCTGGCCGGGGACGGGCCCGCGCGGCAGCGTGGAGACGGGCGGAGTCGCCGGCAGTCCGGGCTGGCTCGCGGGCCGAGGCGGAGGCCACCCGGTGACGGACGGCGTGGGCAGGGGCCCTGGGACGCGCGGCGCAGGGGTGACCGAGGAGCCCGGGTACGGCGCCCCCGGCGCGGGTGCGGCGCCGGGGACGTACGCCGGCTGCCCGCTCGGGAGAGGGGGGGCTGCATCGGCGGGCACCGCGGCATCCGCGGCCGCGTCGGCCGGGGCGGCCGCGGATGCCGCGTCGGTGATCAGCTCGGCTGCGGCTGCATCGGTCGGGGCCGCGGCGTCCGCGACGGCGTCGCTCGCGACCGTCGACGCCGTCGCTGCCGCGTCCGCCTTCGCCGCGGCATCGGCGCCGGCATCGGGCGCTTGCACCGTCGGCGCGGACGCGCTGGGGCTGGCGGAAGGCACCACCACACCGCCGAGCGGCATGCGGCCGGAACGCGCGAGCAGCAGGAGCGCAACGGCTGCGACCACGCCCAGGACGATCAGCGCGAGCAACGCCACGCGGACGGAGGATCCCTTCGCGGGCGGGGACGCGCGGCGCTCGGGCGCGGACGCGACAGCGCTCGCGGGGCCGCTCGCGTGCGCCGCCGGACCGACGTAACCCGCCGGCCCCGGGGGCACCGGCGGCCCCACCTGCAGCGGCGGCGGGAGCAGCGGCAGCGGCGAAAGCCCCGCCGGGAAATCGAGCGGCGAGCCTGCTCCGTCGGGGTTCGACTTGCGGGTCGCATCCGGGGTCGATTTGCGCGTCGCGTCCGGGTTCGACTTGCGCATCGGGTCGGCGTTCGCGCGGCGCGGGCTCGTCGGCGCCGGCATGCGCGAGCTGGCCGGCCCCGACATGCGCGAGCTTGCCGGTCCCGACATGCGCGAGCTCGCGGGCCCTGACATGCGCGAGCTCGCGGGCCCCGACATGCGCGAGCTCGCGGGGCCTGCCGGGGACGAGGGCGGCGCCGCGTCGGCCGCGCCCCCGCCCTCCGTCGACTCCGGGCCGTCCTGCAGGATCGGCAGCATGGAGATGCGCCGCAGCATCACCTCGGTCGCGTCCTCGGGGCGCGAGGCCTGCGGCTTCTGAGGGTGGGCGCGCTCGGCGAGGATCCGGTCGAGCTCGTCGAGCGCCTGATCGATCCGCTCCTTGCGCGCCTCGGCGACCCCGGGGAGCAGATCGCGGACGAGCTGGCCCACCTGTTTGTCGGTGTAGCTCTCGCGGACCGCGGCGCTCACCTGCTCGAGATCGCGGCGCAGCTCCGCGGCCGTCTGGTACCGCTCGTTCGGGTTCTTGGCGAGCGCGCGCATGATGATGCGGTCGAGCTCCGGGTGGACCTCGGGCATGATCTCGCGCGGCGGCTGCGGGTTGCGGTTGGCGATCTGCTGCATCGCCTCCAGCGGGCCCTTGCCGCGGAACGGCGTGTGGCCCGTCACCAGCAGGTAGAGCAGCACGCCCATCGAGAAGAGATCGCTGCGGCGGTCGAGCGCCCCGCCCATGACCTGCTCGGGCGAGAAATACCCCGTCTTGCCCTTGATCGCGCCGACGCGGCTGGTCTGCGCGCGCGCCCGCGTCTTCGCGACGCCGAAGTCGACGACCTTGACCATGCCGTCGAACGTCACCATCACGTTCTCCGGCGTGACGTCGCGGTGGATCAGGTTGAGGAGCTCGCCCGTGTCGTCGCGGACCTCGTGCGCCGCGTGCAGCCCGGCGCACGCGTCGATCATCACGTGGAGCACCCAGCCGAGCGGCAAGAGCGCGCGCTTCGCCTTCTGGTTCGAGAAGATCTTCGCGATCGGGGCGCCGTCGATCCACTCCATCGCGAGGTACGGCCGATCGCGGACCTCGCCGTACGCGAGGATGTGCACGACGTTCGGGTGGAGGATCCGCGACGCGGTGCACGCCTCGTCGAGGAACATCGCCCGCGCGTCGTCATCCCCGCGCATCGCGTCCGACAGCAGCTTGACGGCGACGATCTGGACGGAGCCGTTGGGCCGCCTGAGCCGCGCAGCCCACACGGCGGCCATGCCGCCCACGGCTGCAGGGAACAGCAGCTCATAGGGGCCGATCGTATCGCCCGGCTGGAAGTTCCCCGGGTCGTCGTCGTTCCAATCACTCCACGGATCTTTGGCCACGCGCTCCCCCACCATGTCGGAAGACGTGCAGCGCGACAAGACCTGGCGCTCGGCCCCGTCTTCCCGCTCCCCTGCGCGGCGCCGCCGGTGTCAGGCCCGGCGACGCTCGCCTACCATGCGCTCGAGCCGCCCGAGCGCCCGGACGAGGACATCCTCGCTCGGGCCGAAAGAAAAGCGGACGTGGTGGCGGAACCGCGACGGCCGCCCCGCCCGGCGCTTGCCGGGGTTGACGTCGAAGAACTCGCCCGGCACGACGATGATCCGCTCCCCGAGGGCCGCCCGGAAGAAGCCGTAGCCGTCGGAGAGCCCCGGGGGCAGATCCGCGACCGAGCCCCAGACGTAGAACGTGCCCTCGGGCTCCGCGTCGACCGTGACGCCGATCCTGCGCAGTCCCTCGAGCATGATCTCACGCTTGTGCGAGAACGTCCGGTGGATGGCCGTCGTCTCGGCGCGGGTGTGCTCGATGGTAAGCAGCTCTGCCGCGGCGCGCTGCATCGGCTTGGAGCCGCCGCCGTCGAGGAAGCTGCCGGCGCTCGCCACCGCCTCGATGACCTCGCGCGGCCCCAGCGTCCAGGTGACGCGCCAGCCGGGGTAGCGCCAGTTCTTGGTCAGGCCGTCGAAGATCACGACCGGATCGCGGTCGACCTCCTCGACGTAGCGTGCGGCGCTCTCCATGGGGGCGACGTCGCCCATCCCGTAGATGTAGTGTGAGTAGAACTCGTCGAGCAGGAGCGCGCAATCGAGCTCCTTCGCGGTGCGGACCCAGGCGGCGAGCTCCTCGCCCCGCACGTGCTTCCCGGTCGGGTTGCAGGGGTTCGAGGCGAGGATCGCGCTCAGGCCGCGGCCCAGGATCTCGCGGCGCAGGTCGCCGACGGAGAACGAGTAGCCGCGTTCGCCCTCCAGCAGGATCGGGATCGGCGAGAACAGCCGGAAGACGTCGAGCAGCTCCTCGTAGGCGGTGTAGTCGGGGAGGAAGTGGCCGAGGTTGATCTGCCCGAGCGCCGCCGCGGCGCGGGTGAGGGCGATGCGACCCCCGCCCGACACCGCCACGTTCTCGGCCGTGTAGCGCGACGGCATGCCCCGCCGGTACGCGCGGTTGTAGAGCGACGCGATCGCCTCGCGCAGCTCCCAGAGGCCGGCCACGGGCGCGTATTCCTGGTCGTCTCCGGAGATCGGCACCGCCGAGCAGCGCGCGGGCGAGCCCGGGAGCGGGCCCGTCTCCGGCTGGCCCTGCCCGAGGTTGCACCAGCCGTCCGTCCCCTCGTCGGCGCCCGCCTTGAACCCCAGGCGCGCGGCCTCTGTCGTCACGTAGATGACGCCCGTCCGCGGGACCTTCCGGAAAGCGTGGACCGCCCGGTCGTCGCCGCGCGGCGGGGCCGGCGTGTTCCCCCGGTCGGCCGCCGCCCCAGGATCGCTGGGCCGGGCCTCGTCTCCCTGGACGTCGCTTCGCTCGTCGGGGTGCTCTCGCGCTGCTTCTGTCATCGTTCGTTTCCAGGCACTTCCAGGCATGGGAGGCGCTGCCGTGGCGACCCAGCAGGAGGCGAGCGCCTCAGGCCTGCTGGGCCGTCGGCTTTCCGCCGTCCTCGCTCGCCGGCTCGGGCTGCCGCGCCCACGGCATCGTCTTACCCGAGAAGATCCAGAGCAGGTAATAGCAGAAGGCGAGTGAGACAGCGGTGAGCACCGTGTACTTGTCGTCGTTGTAGTTGAACGTGATCCAGATGAACTGGCTGAGCGCCGCCAGGCCGAACAGGGGTACCTCGATCTGGCGCTTCACCCGGGTGAGCGGCGCGCTCAAGATCATGAATGAATAGTAATAACAGGTGAGCTGCGAGAGCAGGATGACGAAGATCTGGGCGAGGCACTGGGCGACCCACAGCGAGCGGACCCGCCGGCACACGTAAACGAAGCCCGCCAGGGTCGCGGAGATGATCCCGTAGGCGATCCAGCGATATTTCGCGTAGCGCTCGTTGCGCATCCGCTTCCAGACCTCGAACGGATCGACGAGCTTCGTGTCCTTCGTGTACTTCATGCGGCCGGACTCGACGCCCGTGCCGGGCTCGTGGCCGACGAGCACGCGGAGGCCCATGTGGTTCGTCAGCGGCGTCTGGTCGTGCACCTTGAGCGTGTGCTCGTAGAACTGCCGGTACGAGTCGGTGCCCGAGACCTTCATGCTCACCGGAATGAGCACGGCGGCCGCGAGGACGCCGCCGATCAGCACCTGCACGTGCGACCTCGCCATGCGCTTGTGGCGGACGAGGTGAATCCCGGCGACGGTGAGCCAGCCGATCACGGGCAGGCCCGGGAAGATGCGCAGGAGGCCCGCGTAGACCATGCTCGCGCCCGCGAGCTTGAAGTAGCGCTTCCGGATGAGGCAGGCCGAGAGGACCAGGTAGAAGAGCCAGTCCTGCCGGAGGAACGCGCCGCCCGTCCAGTAGAACGGCGCCGACGACTGGCAGCCCCAGAAGATCGCCGCGACGGCGAAGACCCGCCACCCGAAGGCCCAGTAGAGGGCGGCGAACATCCCGAGCAGATAGAAAATATCGAAGCCGGCGAGGAACTGGAGGTAGCGGGTGCTGGCCGGCTGGAGGTCCGCCCAGAACTTACCCATGATCGTCCAGACCGGCGGCGGGTTGTAGCCGTGGTCCTTCTGCATGTCCTCCCAGTAGCCCTTGTCCGAGGCTGTCCGGAAGAACTGCACGTCGGCCTTGAACGCGTCCCAGCGCTCCGGTGAGAAGTGCGCCTTGCAGATCTCGGGCGTGCTGAGCACCTCGCTCGCCGGCATGAGGAGGTTGTCGCCACCGAGGTTCCGGATCTTCTTGTCCGGGTGGCGCACCTCCTTCGCCATGTCCAGCTTGACCTGCCGCCCGGTGTCCTCGTTCGTGTACGTGACGAGGCCCAGCTCGTCCTGCGCGATCAGCGCGCATTTGTAGAGGCCGTCGTACCCCATCTCCGGGAAGTACTTGGCCCCCATGTAATAATGGAACTGATCCCAGCGGTGGTAATACTTGGGATAGCCGAAGCGGAAGCCGTTGAAGTACGCGATGATGGCGGCGACACCGAGCGCCACGCCGGCGAACCGCTTCCAGCGCTCCGCGATCGGCCGACGCATCCCCTCGCGGTGCGTCTCGTAGAAGACGCAGAGCGCGGCGCCCATCGCGATCGCCACCTTCGCCATGTCCACGGCGCGGGCGTGCTCGTCGATGTACCGGTCCAGACCATAGAAGAAGAGCGCGACGCCGCCGGCGACCGCGCTGTACCGCGCGAGCATGCGGAGCCGCGACGGGGCGAACCAGTTGAGCGCGAACGCGACGCCGAAGTAGGCGCAGAGCGCGATGACGATCTCGATGACTTGTTGTGACGTGAGCTTCATTGCCTGCGGTTCGGATCGGGATCGAGGTGACGCGGGACGCGCCGGCGGGCCTCTTCGCCGGCCTTCCACGGCAGCGCGCCCGGCGTCGGGCGCTGCTGCCGCCGCCCCGACCCGCCGCTGCGGGCTGGAGCCCGTCGGCCGGGGCGACGCCGTAGGTGCAGGACGCACCCCGTCCCGGACGGGCTCCACGGGGGAGGCGGGGCCACCTTAGCCGAAATCCCAGGAGTGTGGCGCTCTCGTTGTGGTCGCCATGGGCATCGGCGGGCGTACCCAGGTGGCGTGCGTGGGACCGGTGTGACCGGGGCGGAGCCATGTCGGCTCCACGTGCTGCGCAATTGAGCGGGCTTCCTCCGCCGAGCAGAGCTCGTGTATCGTCTCCCTTCGTGTCGAACGACAGTTTCTCTTCCGCTTCTTCGGGGGGCTCGGAGCGAGAGGGGGCCCGGGGCCCCTACGGCTTTCTCGTGCGGGTCGACGGCGCGCCGCCGCTCTGGTGCCGGGAGGTGCGGGGCTTTCACCGCGCCGCCGTCGCCGCGGCCGACCCTGACGCGCTGCCTCCCGCGCAGCTCGTGCTCGTCGGCCTCGACGAGCCGGCGCGCGCGTGGCTCGCGTCGTGGGCCGAGGACAGCGAGCGCGTGCGGCGCACGCTGACGATCCGCCGGCTGCTCGACGACCGGGAAGCCACCGCGGTCGTGACGCTGGCGTCCTACGGCTACGGAGTCAACACCGCGCTCGCCGTGGAGTCGGTCGTGGTGCCCGGGGGCGACGGCCCGGCGGCCATCCTGCGCAGCGGGGTCCACACGAAGGAAGAGATCGACGCGATGCTCGCGGTCCTCGCCACGGCGCTGCCGGAGGGCGAGGAGGCGAGCTGGTTCGCGCACGTCTGACGCGCGCGGGGCCCGGTCACGGCGCGCTGATCCGCCGCGCGACGTCCTCGCCGTTGTTCCACCGGACCTGTTCCGGCAGAGCTGCGCGCTTGCGTCCTGCACGTCGTCTCGCTGGAGCGCGCCGCGCCTCGTCCTGCCGAGACGCGCCTTGAACCTCGCCCTGCCTGGCTGCTTCTCCGGTGACGCCTGCCCGGCGGCGTGCGGCGTGCGGCGTGGAGTGTGCGTTGTCGAACGACGCCTGCCCGGCTGCGCTGCGAGACGCGGTGGGAGCGGTGGGACGATGCGGACCGTGGGTGGACATGGGGTGGACATGGATGGAATGGAAGAGAATCGCTTTCGATGTTTCGGTGCGTGAGCCCCTTGCTCGCCTGAACAGCGGTGATACGCTGGTCCTCGGCCTCGGACGGAGCATCAGCTCCAGGATGGTCCTGCCGTGGAGCACCACGGTGCCGGGGTCGACACCAGATCGGCGGGCTCTCCGCTGATCCGCAATCGAACACCCTTGCCATGCCGGACGATCCCTTTCGATCCGGCGCGGGGTGCCGGCAAGCCGGAGGAGGGATGGACACCATGCACAGTACCAGTGGCTCTTCTATACCGGAGGCTGGGAACGGCTGACCCTCGTGGAGCGTGGACGCAGGGTCATCGGGGCCTTGCAAAACGCTACCGCGCTCGGCCAGGTCCGGCGCTCGATAACCTGTTGACTGCCATCGCGACCTCCGCGAGGCCGGCAGAGAGGGAATCGAGGAAGACTCAGGTCTTCCGGCAACGATTCTCACCGGTGCTCCGGGGCCGAATGCTCGTCGCGATGGGACAGGGGGGGCGCCGCACAGGCGGGATCAAGCGGGGTCCAGAAGGCCTCCGGTAGAGGCCCACGGGACGGGTCGGGTGCGAGCAAAGCACCCGACCCGTTTTTATTTCCATTGCCTGGGAGCGCTTTTTTGTCCTGCGCCGTGCCCGTCTGGTACGCGGGCTCGATGCGGATGCTGCTGCTCGCGCTGCTGCCGGCGTTGCTCCTTCTTCCAGCGTGCGCCGACGCCTTCGGGGATCGAGAGGCGCCGGAGCGGGGGACCGCGCTCGGCGAGTTCCACGTGGTCGGGACGCAGACGGCGAACACGTGCGGGGAGGGGGCGCTCGGCGCGAAGCGCCTGTGGGAGTTCGACGTCGAGCTCGCGCGCGGCGACGGCGCCCTCTACTGGAACAACGGCGCCAGCGTGATCGCAGGCGTCATCGACGACGACGAGGTGGGCTTCTCGATCGACGGGCGCGTGGTGGTGGACATGCGCGCCGGCGACGCGCCGCCGGGGCCGCCGTGCTCCGTCGAGCGCCGCGACCGGGCGCTCGGGCAGCTCGGCGGCAGAGGGGATGACGTCGCGGGGTTCAAGGCGACGATGTCCTTCGAGTTCGTGCCCACGGCGGGGTCTCGGTGCGAGGACCTCGTCGCCGGAGAGCTCAGCGTCGCGCCTGTGGTCGCGGCGCTGCCGTGCGGCATGGCCTACGATCTCAAGGCCAAGCGGAGCGCGCTCCCGCCCGAGTGAGCGTCGGCTGGGCGTGGACCTCCGGGCGCGCGCCGCGGTAGGGTGCCACGGTCGTGAAGCACGTCATCCATTCTCTGGGCGGGCGCGGCGGGCGGCGCACCGTCCTGGTCCACGGCGGCGCGGGCAACGTCGCTCCGGAGCGGCGGCCGCTGCATGCGGCGGGGTGCCTCCGCGCGGCGCGCGAGGGAGCGCGCGTGCTCTCCGAGGGAGGCAGCGCGCTCGACGCTGTCGAGCGCGCGGTGCGCGTCCTCGAGGACGATCCGCTCTTCAACGCGGGCACGGGCGCGTGCCTCAACGAGGAGGGCCACGTCGAGCTCGACGCGTCGATCATGGAGGGCCGCGGGCTCAGGGCCGGCGCGGTCTGCGCGCTCTCGGAGTTCGCCGAGCCGATCGCGATCGCGCGCGCGGCGCTGGAGGACGGCCGGCACGTGCTGTACGCTGCGCACGGCGCCGCGCGGTTCGCGCGGACGAAGGGGTTCACGCCCGTGGGCGAGGCGGCGCTCATCACGGAGGCGGCCCGGGAGGCGCTCGCGGCGGCCCAGCAAGGCATCCGCGCGACCTCCTGGGCGGGCAACACGGTCGGCGCGGTGGCGCTCGACGAGGGCGGGCTCACCGCCGCGGCGACGAGCACGGGCGGCACCGTCAACAAGCGGGTCGGGCGGGTGGGGGACTCGCCGCTCATCGGGGCAGGGACGTACGCGGACGACGAGGCCGGGGCCGTGTCGACGACCGGCCACGGCGAGGGGATGATCCGGCTCGCCGTGGCGCACTCGGCCGTGGAGCGGATGCGCGCGGGCATCGGCGCGGTCGACGCGGCGAGCGGGATCATCGCGCACCTGGCGGAGCGCCTCGACATCACCGGGGGCGTCATTGCGCTCGATCGGGCTGGGCGGTTCGGGCTGGCGCGATCGACCGCGACCATGTCGTGGGCGGCGGTCGGCGATTGGGGCGAGGAAAGCGGTGTGTGAATTCGCCTTGCAGAGAACCCAGATTATTCCATGGTCACTGTTCATTGCGTGACGCCCCTGGCGCTCTCGCGTGTGCGGTCGTGAGCATCACTGTCCGTCCGCGTTCGTCCTGAGCTGGGGTGTTCGCAACCAAGCCGCGGCGCTGTTGCGCGCGTCGGATCATGGCGTGTCATGCACGGCGAGGCGGCCTGAACGGTGCCCGATCCACGGGGACGACGGCATGCTGTATTTCATGGCGCTGCTGCACGCGAGCGGCGAGTTCAAGGCGTACGCGCCGCAGTGAGGCGCGGCGGCGCGACAATTCGTGTGATCCGGGCTCCGTCGCGCGAGGCGATGAGCCCGTGGCGCACGAATCTGCGCCCCGCTATAGTCCGCCGCCCCCATGATCCCTGCCGGTCCTCTGCCCATCACCCCGCTGTCCTCGCCGCCGGATCGGATCTGGCGGGTCCCTGGCTCGAAGAGCATCACGAACCGCGCGCTCGTGCTGGCTGCGCTCGCCGACGGCGAGAGCACGCTGGAGGGGGTGCTCCATAGCGACGACACGCGGCACATGCGGTCCGCGCTGGAAGCGCTGGGGATCGGGATCGAGGACGCCGGGCCGCACACGCTGGTGGTGAAGGGGGGGCGGGGCCGGCTGCGCGCGCCGGGGCGCGAGCTGTTCATCGGGAACAGCGGCACCACGGTGCGGTTCCTCGCGGCGCTCGCGTGCCTCGTGCCGGGCGAGGTGGTGCTGGTCGGCGATGAGCACATGGCGAAGCGGCCGATCGCCGATCTGGTCGACGGCCTGAGGCAGCTCGGGGCGGACGTGGAGTGCGCGACCGGGTGCCCGCCGCTCAGGATCCGGGGCGGCCGGCTGAAGGGCGGCACGATGACGATGCGCGGCGATCGCTCCAGCCAGTACTTCTCGGCGGTGATGATGGCAGGCCCCTTCGCCGACGCGGCCATCGACCTGCGCGTCGCCGGCGAGCTGGTCAGTCGCCCCTACGTCGAGATCACGCGGCGCATGGTCGCGGATTTCGGAGGTCGCATCGACGAGGCCGCGGGCGGGTTCACGGTCCATCCCGCCGCGGGGTA
The DNA here is from genome assembly GCF_051527405.1 of Sorangium sp. So ce295. NCBI lineage: Bacteria > Pseudomonadati > Myxococcota > Polyangiales > Polyangiaceae > Sorangium > Sorangium sp. So ce295. The sequence continues at coordinate 4,453,472 of NZ_CP150324.1, forward strand.
CCGCCCGCGGGCGTACCCGATCGAGCCCGACGCGTCGTCCGCGAGCTATCCGTTCGCGCTCGCCGCGGCCGCGGGCGGCGCCATCACCGTGCCCGGTCTTGCCGAGGGGGCGTTGCAGGGAGACTACCGGTTCGTCGAGCTCCTGGAGCAGGCAGGCGCGCGCGTGAGCCGGCAAGCCGACGCCACCACCGTGCGCAGCGATGGGCGCCTGCGCGGCATCGACGTCGACATGCACCACATCTCGGACACCGTGATGACGCTGGCCGCGATCGCTCCGCTCCTCGAGGGGCCGACGACGATCCGGAATGTGGCGAACATCCGGATCAAGGAGACCGACCGCCTCGCCGCCACGGTCGCGGAGCTCCGCCGCCTGGGCCAGGAGGTGACCCACGGCGACGACTGGCTCCGTATCGAGCCTCGGCCGCTGACGCCCGCGCTCGTGCGCAGCTACAGCGACCACCGCATGGCGATGAGCTTCGCGATCCTGGGGCTGTGCCGGCCGGGGATCACCATCGAGGATCCGGCCTGCGTCGCGAAGACGTACCCGACGTTCTGGGAGGACGTCGATGCGTGCTCCCGCGCAGAAGGCGCGGCGCCCGCCGTGTGATCCCGGCCCGCGCCGCCGGTCGGGCGCTCAAGAGACGGCGAGCACGGCCTCCACCTCGATCTTCAGATCAGGGGAGAAGAGCCCGGCGACACGGACCAGGGAGCTCGCCGGCAGCGCGGTGCCATAGATTCGTAACAGGGTCTCTCGCAGCGCCCCGATATCGTCGAGGCTCGTGACGAAGATCGTCACCTTGGCTATCGCGTCCAGGCCGACCCGTTCGGCGCGCGCGATGCTCGCGATCTGGGAGAAGATCGCCTCGGCCTGCTCGGACACACTGCCCTTCTGAGCGGGCGAGCCGAAGGCCGTCAGCCCTGAAAGGAACAGAAAGCCGTGGTGCTCGACGGCATGAACGTACGGACCCACCGGATCACCCAGCGCAGGATAGTTCTTTCGCTCCACGGCTGCTCTCCTTGCCTGCCACGTCCCGCGGCACCTCGGAGGGCGCGCGCTCGACCAGCTGCGCGAGATCCATAACACACGCGCGCCGGGTCCCATGTCAGAGGCGGGGCCGCGCGTTCTCGTCGAGCCAGTCGAGCGCCTCGTCCATCACCCGCTCGGCGTCCGGCAGCGCTCCGTGGTGCGCGCCGGGCATCTCCCGGTAGACGGCCGGTATCTTGGCGGCGAGGAGCCCGCTCGCGCCCTCCTTCATGCGGTACGTGGCGTCGAGCTCGCCGCTGATCATCACCGCTCCCCGGATGTCCCGGAGGCGCGCGGCCGAGGGCGTCGTGGGCGCGCCGAGCAGCACCAGCCGCGAGTACCGCTCCGGCCACCGCTCCGCGAGCCGCTCCGCGATATAGGCGCCCTGCGAGTAACCGATGATCACGAGGTCCTCCGCCTCGCCGCCGCACGCCGCCAGCGCGCTCCGGATGCGGCCGTCCTGCTCCTCGGCGTCGGGCGAGTACTTGCTGAACACCCGGTCGGCGCCGCAAGGCACGTCGCCCTGGAGCCCGAGCACACCGCCGTGCTCCCGCGCCGTCCTCGTGAAGGCCTGCACGTAGCCCAGCCCGTGCCCGCACATGCCGTGAAGGAACACCATTCGTGGACACGCGCCGAGCGGCCCGGTGACGACGAACGCCGGCAAGTCGCCTGGCACGGGCACCTCGGTCGCCGTGAGCGGCGGCTCGACGGGCTGCCGCTCGACCCTCGCGGGCTGCGCCGGGCGCTCCTCCGCGAGGGCTCGGTCCTCCTTGCTACACGCCGTCGTGAGCATGGCGACGCCGAGGCCGGCCAGAGCGAGAACGGAGAACTTCATACGACTGGCTTGGTGCCAGGACCGGCCGACGGCAAGCGGGGCGCCGCGCAGAGAGCAGGGCGAGCTGTGCGGAGATCACGGCCCGTAAAACAGAGGGTGAGCGGGCTCATCTGTTCATTGCCCTCTCTGCCTCCTCCGCGCTTGCCACGACGGCGACGAGGAGGCGCCTCGGAGAGAGGGGCAGATCGGCATGGGGCTGCCAGAAGGCGCTCTCGCTGGCGATGTCAGCCGGGCTGTTGCTCGTGACGGCGTACATCGGTCGCCAGCGCGCGCCGCGCGGCGGATGCGCGGGCCAGCTGGATCAGCGGCCCCCCTGGTGGCCGATCAGGAGATGACCCAGGTCCACCGCGATCATGACGACGGTCGCGGCGACGAGCACGGCGAAGAGGAGGCGGAGGATCCGGTTCGGGAGGACGTTGGTGGTGAGCGCGCCGAGCTGGGAGCCGACGGAGGAGCCGACGAGCAGGGCCAGGGCGAGGCGGAGCGAGACGAAGCCATGGAGCGCTTGCTCGAACGTGCCCACGGCGACGGTCACGAAGAGGAGCAGCACGCCCGTGCCTGCGGCGTTGCGCACCGAGAGCCCGAAGCCGTAGAGCATGATCGGCATGAAGAGGACGCCGCCGCCGATGCCCATGAGCCCCGAGGCCGCGCCCAGCACGAAGCCGAGGTAAGCCATCATCGGGACCGAAACCCGCTCGAGTCCCACGCCCGGGAGATCGATGAACGGCGGGATCCGGATCCGGGTCACCAGCGGCCCCGGGATGGTCACGTCGCCCCGGGGCGCCTCGCGCCCGCGCGCCCGGATCGCGTCGCGCGCGACGTAGACGGTCGTGAGCGAGAGCAGCACGATGAAGACCAGGTCCAGTACGAGCGTCACCGCCGGGACGGGGCGGCCGAGCACCACCCACCTCCCGCGCTCGGAGAGGTGGGCGAGCAGGCGCGTCCCGGCGTCCACGCCGATCAGGCTGCCGCCGAGCATCACGAGATCGATGCGAGGCTCGCCGCGCCCGAGGTGGCGGTACTTCAGGAAGGACGCGATCGAGGTGCCGCACTTCTGGCAGAGCGCCGAGCCGACCGCGACCGGCGCGGGCACGCCCACGATCGCGATCAGCACCGGCGTGAGCAGAAAGCCTCCGCCCACGCCGAACATCCCCGCGATGTAGCCGATGAAGAGCCCGATCAGCGCCAGCATCACCAGCGAGACGGGGTGTCCCACGCCAGCATGAAGGCTGATCTCGAGCATGGCGCCCCGCTCAGATATGGTACTCAGTGGGCGGGAGCGGCGGGTCCGCCTTGCCGGCGTGCGCCCTCCGCCGCGCCACGATGGCCTCGACGCGGTTCGAGACCCAGACGACCATCACCCCCCAGGCGAGGGGCACGAGGACGCAGAGGGTCGCATACACGACGGGGCTCATGGCGGGCAGCTCGGGGGTTGGCTTGGGCTCCGGTGCGAGAACGTCAAGGCCGCAGCGAGAGCCACCCCGGCAACGGTTCTCGCGGTGAGCTGGTTCGACTGCGAGCACCTGCTGCCCTGACCGGCTCGGGCCAGTCGAGCCCGTTGTCCTGGCGGAGGTGCGGTGCGGGGTGGCAACTCTCCAACGCCCCGAGAAATCGTGCGGCCCGTGCGATTCATGCGACGGACTTTGCCCCTCACGGCCGGGAGGCGAGCCGCCGCCCGGACGATGAGGGACCGCGCGAGGTATCATGAGACGACTTATTTTCTTGAGAGGGGGTCCGCTCACCCGGCGAGCAGCGCGGTTCTATCCTTCATGGCGGAGATAAAATCCGTTATAATGGATGCGTTCGGCTGGCGCGCCTCCACGGATCGTCGCGCTGTGCGAGCGCGGCGCCGAGGCGCGCAGGGAACAGCCTGGCATCGCGGCAGGGGAGCCCGTCCCGCGCTGCGAGAGACGATCGATTGCAGGGATGGCAAGGAGCAGACCGATGAGTGATCGCGGCGTGGCGCATTTCGGCGAGCGGCACGGCGGCGAGGGACCGGCGCCCCGCTTCGCGCAGTGGAACGAGGTGATCGAGGCGCTGCTCGGGCATCGCTCGGTGCGGCGTTATTGTCCTCAGGTGCGTGGCGGTAAAATTTCAATGCCCGAGAAATCGTGCGTCCCGTGCAATTCTCATGACTGACTTCGCCCTGCTCTCACAACCTGGGTGAGAAACGAGGCCACCATTCCGCTCACGGCCGGGAGGCACGGCGCCGACCGGACGATGAGGGGCCGCGCGAGGTATGCATGAGACGACCTGTTTTCTTGATTTGCTTTTCGCTCGCTTCCGCTCACCTGGCATGCGGATCGAGCGGTGAACCCGGAACCGGCTCGGACGGGGCCGGCGGGGAGGGCGCCGGGACGGGCGGCGGCGCGACCGGCGCGGCGTCCAGCGGCAGCGGCGCGGGCACCAGCGCTGCGTCCGGCAGCGGCGGCGCCGGGACCAACGCCGCGTCCGGCAGCGGCACCGCCGGGACCAGCGTCGCGACCGGCAGCGGCGGCGCGGGCACGGGCGCGGGCGAGCCGACGGGGTTCGCGCAGATGGAAGACCTCGACCGCGGTGTCGTGGCCGTGCCCACGGACGGCGGCACGTACGTGGGCTTTCGCCTGTTCGGCTACGACCCCGACGACATCGCGTTCAACGTCTACCGCGACGGCGCCAAGGTCAACGCCGCGCCGCTCGCGGACTCCACGAACCTCGTGGACCGCGACGGCTCTCCGAGCTCGGTCTACACCGTGCGCCCCGTCATCGGCGGCGTCGAGCAGGGCGAGTCGGAGTTCGCGACCGTGTGGAAGGATGGAGCCCTGTCCATCCCGACGACGCCGCCGCCCGCAGGGGACGGCTACACGTACTCGAGCGGCGATGGCAGCGTGGGAGACGTGGACGGCGACGGGCGTTACGAGATCATCCTCAAGTGGGATCCGTCGAACCTCCAGGACAACTCGAAGGCCGGCCGCACCGGCAAGACCTACCTCGACGCGTACTCGCTCGACGGCAAACGGCTCTGGCGCATCGATCTCGGCGTGAACATCCGGGCCGGAGCGCACTACTCGCCGTTCCTCGTGTACGATCTCGACGGCGACGGGAAGGCGGAGGTGGCCGTCAAGACGGCGCCGGGGACGCGCGATGGCAGGGGCGAGTACCTCAGCAAGGGGCCCGCGGCCGGCGATGACGATTCCAAGGATTACCGCAACAACGACGGCTATATCCTCACCGGCCCGGAGTACCTCACCGTGTTCGCCGGAGACACCGGCGCAGAGCTCGCCACGACCGAGTTCAAGGTCGGGCGCGGCGACGTGTGCAGCTGGGGCAACAACGAGTGCTACGGCAACCGCGTCGACCGCTTCGTCGGCACCATCGCGTTCCTCGACGACACGGGGCGCCCGAGCGTTGTGTTCGGGCGCGGATACTACGCGCGCACGACGCTCTCGGCCTGGAACTACCGCGACGGCGCGCTCTCGAACCTCTGGACGTTCGACTCCAGCTCGAGCCGCGCCAACGAGGCGTTCGGCGGCAAGGGCTGCCACTCCATCAGCGTCGCGAACGTGGACGACGACCCGCAGCAGGAGATCATCAACGGCGGCGCCACGTTCGACGACGACGGCAAGGGCCTCTGCGCGGTGGACTACTACGCTCACGGCGACGCGCTGCACGTCACGGATCACATCCCGTCGCGCCCTGGCCTCGAGGTGTTCCAGCCGTACGAGGGCGGCGAGTCGCCCGCCTACGCCATGCGCGACGCCCGGACGTGCGAGGTCGTATGGAAGGGGCCAGGCAACGGCGGCGAGGAGGGCCCTGGCCGGGGCGTGGCGGCGGATGTCGACCCGCGCAGCCCCGGCAGCGAGGCGTGGGTCAACAACAGCGAGCTGCTGCGCGGCTCGGACGGCGATCGCGTCGGGAGCCGCCCTGCGTCGAGCAACTTCCTCATCTGGTGGGACGCGGACCTGAGCCGGGAGCTCCTCGACGGCAACGGCATCCGCCAGGCGGACGGCCAAGGGGGGAACTTCACGGCCGCGGGGTGTACCTCGAACAACGGTACGAAGAGCTCGCCGACGCTCAGCGCCGACATCCTGGGCGACTGGCGTGAAGAGGTGATCTTCCGCTGCGGCGATTCCATACGTATCTTCACCACGAACCAGGTCGCGACGAACCGGATCTACACCTTGATGCACGATCCGCAGTACCGCGTTGCCATCTCGTGGCAAAACGGCGCCTACAACCAGCCGCCTCACCCGAGCTTCCATATCGGGGAGGGGATGGCCGCGGCGCCGAAGCCGGATATCCACGTCCGCTGAGACACCGGCGCTAGCACGTCGCCTCGCTCGACTCGACATCTGAAGCCGACGGCCCGGCTATCGAGTCACCACGCGTCGAAAGGGCCGCCCTCACTGCACAGACTGCCTGTGAGCGTTCACAAGGTTTATAAATACACGAGTACAGTACATTCGTTAACACCGTTGACGAAGTTCGCGTGCCGCTGGTAGAGTGGTGTTACCTGCCCGAGGTGAGGCGGGTTGCGCCTGACGGACTGAGCCTAACGGCCTGAGAGCCTGAGAGAGCGACATGCGATTTATCGACCTGCACCAGGGTTCTGCGACCGACACCCGTTCATCCCGGCGGGGCCTGGCCACGCTCGCCGCGCTGGCCGCGTTGTTGCTCAGCGCGTGCGCCGGCGACGATGGCAACTCGTTGAGCGGCGCGTCGGAGGGCGGCGCGGGAGGACCCGACGCGACGGGCGGGACGGGCGGCGCGGGCTCGCAATCGAGCGTGAACTCAGGCTCTGGCGCGGGCACCGGCGCGGGCTCGCAGGCGAGCACGGGCGCGGATTCGGGCTCGGGCTCGGGTGCGGGCACCGGAGGCGCCGGTGTCGGCGGCGGTCCGGACGACCATCCTGCGTACGACCACTGCGTGAGCGGGTACATGCCGCACCCGAGCGACTCGGATCCCAACATGAAGGACGGCCCGGCGGAGTTCTTTCCGCCCGGCAACAACAGCCCGGACATCGTCGATACGACGGTGCAGCCCCAGGTCCTGGACTGGATGTATGAAAACCGGTGGCAGGACGCTCACGTCGAGTGGCACGCGATCCGCGCCTGCAACTTCGGGGGCGCCGGGAGCAAGGTGGGCATCTGCAAATTCAAGCAGCTGGTCCCGCAAGATCAGAACTGTCAGTCCGCCGGTGACGGCTATCAGTTCCTCGTGTTCCACCGCCACATGATCCAGGCGCTGCAGCAGCTCTGGCCCAATCATAAAGAGCAGTTCACGGGCTTCACCAAGTTCCCGACCAAGGCGGAAGATGTGCCGCCCCAGTGGCGCTCCGCGTGGAAGAACTGGGACTCGGCCGCCCTCGAAGCCGGGAAGATCGGCGATGAGATCGACAAGCCCGAGAACCTCGCGAGGTTCAAGGACGAAGGCGAGCTCGGCTTCTGGCTTCAGTGCAACGTGGGGCAGAAGCTGGCGGGGGCGACCAACATGCCGTGGGTGGGCCTCCACTTCGTTCTGCACGCCAAGTGGGCGCGGCCGGGCAACACGACGCACGGTGTGAACAACACCAACGCGAACATCGACAACTACATGTTCTGGAAGCTCCACGGCTGGATCGACAACGTGTGGGAGAAGTACCGGCGCGCCAAGGGGTTGTTGCCGACGGATCAGAAGCTGAAGGATGATCTCGTCGCGCAGTGCCGCGAGATGGATACCGAGATCAAGATCATCAAGGAGAACCTGGACCCCGAGGATGTCAGGGATCCCAATGCGCCTTTGCCGGACGAGTCCGGATACTTCCACGAGAAGGTGCGGCCCATCTTCGAGAGCGCGACGAACCTGTGCAGCGGCTGCCACGCCGAGTCGGGCCCCAACGCGGGGCTGTCGCTCGGTGGCCGCCTCAGCTCCAAGGAGATCGTCGACGGTCTGGTCAACGTGGCCTCCCGCGGCGGCGGCCAGTTCAAGCTCGTCGTCCCGGGCGACCCCGACCACAGCTGGCTCTACCTCAAGGCCGCCGGCAAGGCGGAAGCCGCGGGTTGCCAGCAGTCCTCCACGGCGCAGTGCATCTCGGGCGTGATGCCGCCCAGCACGGGGGGGCCGACGGTCAGCCCGGCGCAGCTCGAGATCTTGCGCAAATGGATCACGGACGGCGCCCCGGGACCGACCTGATCCTGGCGAACGCTTGAGGCCGGCGGGAATCCGAGCTGCCGGCCTCACGACATTCGGGGATCGGGGGGCGACATCAGCGCCCTCCGCCCCGCACCGCACCCCGAGGCGTCAGAGCATGCCCGGGGCGCTCCGCCTCCCTTCTGGCATCCCGCACATCGATCCCGTTGCTCTCCCCGTGGCATAGGCGTCAACCACGCATCGCGCCGCGTTCTCCTACATCCTAACGTTTACGCTTACGTTTACGTGGGTGACCGATGGTGGGGGCGCGGGCTTCGTGCCTTGAGCGTCACCGAACGAGCTTGGTTGCCGCCTGTGAGGCGCCCTGGGGCGGACAGCTCGGCACTACCTTGCACGCAACCGGAGGTGGACCTGCGCGAGGCCGTACTAACACACCGATCAGCTTGGAAATTTGAGAAATGAGACGCCAGGACGCCAGAAGACGCCAAGCGACGCCAAGAAAACAATAAATCTTGGCGTCTTCTGGCGTCTCTTGGCGTCTCAACTTCTCGCTGTTTGCGTGCGGCTTCAACCCGTTTGTCGCTTTAGGGTCCAGGCGGAGGGTAGGTCTCCTTCATCTCCTGGATCCAGCGCGAGACCACCTCGACGCCCGTCTCGTCGACCTTGTGCGTCCCGATGCGCGGCATCTGCCCTTCGAAGCCGCGGAGCACCTGGCGGGCGACAAGCAAGCTGCGCGACGGGTCCCCCGGCCGGATGTCATACCAGTTGGCGGGGTCGGGGTTCGTGAGGCCCTCGTACTTCGCGTTCTCCGCGGGGCGCTTGTTGATGCCCGTCCGGGCGGCGTCCGTGGCCATCACGTCGCCGAGCTCGCTCGCCTCGAGCCGCAGGTACAGGCCCGTATCGTGAGCCGCCGCCTCGGGCAGGTCATTGTGACAGCTCACGCCGCAGTTGGCGTGCAGGTAGCCGAGCGCCTGGCGCTCCACCTCGTTGCCAGGAATCGTGAGGGCGAGGTTGCTCGCGTCCGCGATCACACCGAGCTCGACCAGCGTCTCGGCCGAGAGCCCCTGGGCGCCAGCGCCGAGCATCAGCGCGTCCCAGCCGAGGACGTAATCGGCGCGTCCGACGTGGCACTCCTGGCACTGATCGCGGTTCGGCACCGTGTGGCCAGTGCCGTAGAGATCGGTCACGCCGAAGTCGTTCTGCATCTGGATCGCCTGCTTCTCGTCCTCGGACCACACATAGCTCGTGTAGACCCAGCCGGCGGCCGTCTTGCGCAGGAGGCGAGTCTCCGCGAGCCGCTGCGCGCCGCCCGCGCCCGTCACGCTGAACTCCTTCCAGAACTGCGTCCCCTCGGGGTAGATGAACGCGTCCGGATTGCTCGTGTCCACCTGCTGCCCTTTCGGAATCGACACGAAGCGCCGCTTCTTGGCCCCGTCGCTCCAGAGCTCCACGGCAGGCTTGTACTCGAGCACACCGCATGCGGGCTCGCGCTGATCGAAGTTCCCGTAGAGCCCCGTACAGCGCAGGTTCACCGGCAGCACGCCGTCGAGCGGCGCAGCGCAGTCCACGTCGGTTGGCATCGCGAACTCCGCGCAGCCCGTGCCGCCGGCGCCACCCGCGCCGCCTGCGCCGCTCGTTTGCGCGCCCGATCCGCCGCTGCCCACCGTGGCGCCCGACCCCCCTTCGCCCTGGGGCTGCGCCTGCCCGCCGCCCGAGCTGCATCCCGCCGCGAGCAGCAGCGCGCCGACGAGTGAACCGTTCCTCACGACATGAAAAAGCATGCGCGCAGTTTGCCACAGGAGAGGAGCGCTTGGGAGCGCGGAGTCGCGCCTTCGCCATGCCGCATCGCGCATCGCCCCGCGTCGCGCGCTTCATCCGGTCACCGGTCGTCCGCCTTTGCAGGGATGTGAACGTCGATCAATCGACGATCGGGCGGACAGGAGCGGTGGAACCGACAGAGCCCGATGAGGGCAGGGCGCCCTCTGAAGAAAGTGAACCTATCGAATGGTCCACTCTTGCTGTACACCGCGCGTCCAGCGCCGGATCGTTCACGGCTTGGACACCCGGCATGGCCTGTCCGCCGCGCTCTTGCGCCGCTCCGGCGCCATGCTCGCGAGGTCGCGGCGGGCCGGCCTCGGCAGCAGGCGCTGCTGACCGCGTGCTCGTGACGCAGCACCTGGCGCGCGAAGTCCGGCCGAAGCGCGTGGAAATGCCTGGCACGGCGCGTGCGATACGCCGCCGCCGACGCCGACGACGACGCGCGTCGGAGCAGCGACTCGGCACGGAGGGCGCTCGGCGGTGCGCCGCCCGGGCCCGCGGTGGTCGTGCTCGACGTCGGCAGCGGCACCGGGCTGCTCGCAGAGCACGTGGCGGGCCTCGTCGGGCCGACCGGGAAGGTGCTGGGGATCGACCCGCTGCCGCTGCGCGTGCAGATCGCCCAGCAGAAGGCGAAGGCGAACCTCTCCTTCCAGGTCGGCAACGCGTACGCGCTCGACGGGCTCCCCTCCGGCAGCTTCGATGTCGTGTACCTCAACGCCGTCTTCCACTGGCTCCCCGAGAAGACCGAGTCGCTGCGGCAGAGCCACCGCCTGCTCAAGCCGGGGGGCCGGATCGGGCTCACCACGGGCGCGAAGGATCACCCGAACCGCCTGCAGGCCATCAAGCGGGAGGTGCTCTCGCGTGAGCCCTACGCGCGTTATCCGGAGTCCCGGGATGGGCGCCTCTTCGCCATCGCACACAAACCGGCGTCGCACTGAGCCGACAGGTCGATAGCCGACCACCACACCGCGACGCCATCCCAGCACCCTTTTCGCTTTCTCTGCCACGAGGAGAATTCCGCATGAGCGCACCACAGAACCAGAGCAACAACGTCCTCGAGATCGTCCCCGTCGCTGGCCGGATCGGCGCGGAGGTGCGCGGCGTGCGCCTCAGCGGCGATCTCGACGCCGCCACCGTGAGCGAGATCCGGAAAGCTTGGCTGCGATACAAGGTCATCTTCTTCAGGGGTCAGCACCACCTCGACGACGGCTCGCAGGAGGCGCTCACAACGCTGTTCGGCGCCAAGCCCGTCGCGCACCCGACGGTGCCCGTGGTCAATGGCACCGAAACCATCCATGAGCTCGACTCGCGGGAGGGCGGGCGCGCGAACTCCTGGCACACCGACGTCACGTTCGTGGACGCCTACCCGAGGGCCTCGATCCTCCGGGCGCTCGTGATCCCGGCGTACGGTGGCGATACCGTCTGGGCCAACACGGTCGCCGCATACCAGGATCTGCCGCCCGCGCTGCGCGCGCTCGCGGACACGCTGTGGGCGGTCCACAGCAACGAGTACGACTACCAGGCGCGGAAGCCGAACTCGTCGGCGGACGACGTGCGGCGCTATCAGGAGGTGTTCACGTCGACCGTGTACGAGACCGAGCACCCCGTCGTGCGCGTCCACCCGGAGACCGGGGAGCGGTCGCTCGTGCTCGGCCACTTCGTCAAGCGGCTGCTCGGCGTCTCGTCCCACGACTCGACGCACCGCTTCCAGGTGCTCCAGGAGCACGTCACGCGCCTCGAGAACACCGTGCGCTGGCGCTGGGCCGCGGGCGACGTGGCGGTCTGGGACAACCGCGCCACGCAGCACTACGCGATCAACGACTACGGCGATCAGGTCCGCGTGGTGCGCCGCGTGACGGTGGACGGGGACGCGCCCGTCAGCATCGACGGCCGGCGCAGCGTCACCCGCAAGGCAGCGTCACCCGCAAGAAGGCGGCGCGCGCCCCCGCCGCGAGGAGCGAGAGCGCCGCGGTCGCCGTGGCCACGGCGACGGCGTAGCCGCGCCGAGCCGAGCGCGTCCGCGGGCGTCAGGGGATCCTTGACGGCCGCGGACGTGTGCGCTTCACCTGCGGCGGAGGAGCACCCCGTGGGTCCAACAAGCAAGCGCGACGACGCTCGAGACGGAGCGCAGAGCACGGCGCACGTCGTGGTGATCATGCTGATCGTGGCCTTCGGCGTGCTCGCGCTGCCGTGGATGGTCCTCCGGAAGCTGGACGCCCGGACGCCGACGGGCGGCGTGGCGGCCTCCGGCGTCCCGGCCGAGGACCTCGCCCAAGGCGGCAAGATCTATTATCGCTCGTGCGCCAACTGTCACCAGGCCAGGGGGGAGGGGAAGCCGGGCCGCTATCCGCCCCTCACCGGCTCGTCATGGCTGCTCGAGGACAAGGAGACGCCGATCCGGATCACGCTGCTCGGCGCCGCCGGCCCGATGGAGGTGAACGGCGCGCTCTACAACGACGTGATGCCCAACCTCGGCGTCACGCTGTCGGACGAGGACGTCGCGCTGGTGCTCACCTACGTCCGGTCGAGCTGGGGGAACAGCGCGCCCGCCATCACGCGGGACGAGGTCGCGAAGGTGCGCGCCTCGCTGGGAGACCGGGTGGAGCCGTGGGCCGGCGGCGCGGCGCTGTCGGCGGCGCGGGAGACGCGCGTCCTGCGCTGAGGCGCGCAGGCGAGCGGGGCTGGCTTCGGCGCCGGCGCTTCCAAGCGGGGCTGGCTGCGGCGCCGGCGCTTCCAGGCGAGAGGGGCGGTCACTCGCGCACGGGCTCCTGCAGATCTACCCCGAAGTGCTCGCGGTAGCCCCGCCGCGCGGCCTCGCGCAGCTCGTCGTCGCCGCGGCGGACCTGCTCGTCGAACGCCTGCGCGTACGTCTCGGGATCGACCTGCCGCGCGCCGAAGCGCAGCTTCCTCCCGGAGAGCGTCTCGAGGACGAGCGTGGCCACCCGGTGCTCGGCGCCGCCGCGGGCCACGACGCCGAAGGGGAACAGGTGCACGAGCGTGAGCTGCGGCGGCGCGTCGCCGGCCGTCATCTCGGCGATGTACGCGGAGAGCTCGCGGCTCACGCGGCCCTGCGCCTCGTCGGAGAAGCCGGCGAGCAGCTCGGTCACCGCGGGCGAGAGGGGCAGGTGAGGGCCGTCGATCTGGTGCTGGAGCTCGTGCCGCTCGGTGCCGGCGAGCACGGCCCGCTCGAGCGTGGAGCCCAGGCGCTCGCGCAGCTTCGCGAGCGCGGCGTCGCAGCGCGCGAGGGCGCCGGCGCGAGCGCCGTCCGCGCCGTCCGCCGCCGCGTGGCACGTCGCGCCCTCCTGATCGAACCGCTCGGCATAGGATCGGACCTCGGAGCCGAGGACGAGCGCGAAGGGATCCTGGTCGCGCGAGAAGCCGAGGTGGACGCGGCGCTCGTCCGTCATCGGCTCCACGAGGAGCGTCGCGAAGCGGTCGCCGCCGACGCGGTAGGCGTGGACCTCCTTGACCCGGTAAGGCGTTGTGTAGAAGCGCCGCGTGGCGCCGTCGGCCGTGACACCGAGATTGACGGCCGCGTCGAGGTAGTACCCGAGCCCGGCGCGTCGCGCCGCGTCGTTGGCCTCGGCGACGAGCCGGCCGAACGCGCGGCCGGAGAGCTCGAGATCGTCCACCTGAGCGGCCAGCGTCGCGAGTGCCGCGGCGACGTCCTTACCGTCGGGCTGCGCCCTGGCGACCGCGAGCATCTCGCGGCTGCGCGCCCTGGTCAGCACCTGCGCCTCCGCGCCCGTGCCCTGCGCGCGTCCGCCGCGCGCGTGCGCGTCGCGGGCGATGCGCGCGCGCTCCCAGCTCGGCAAGAGCTCGCCGTACACCCTGTCCCATTCGGCCGTGGGCGCGCCGAGCCTCCAGTCGACGCCCTTCGGCGCGGGGCGGCCGAGCACGAGCAGGGCGCCCAGCAGCGCGGCGACCGAGGCCGCGGCCGCGCCTGCCGCCACGATCGGCCGGGCGCCGCCCGCGCTGGCCCCGATGCCTGGCTCCAGCTCGGCTTCGGGCACCATCACGCCGAGCGCGAGCACCTCGATCGCGGAGGCGAGCGCCGCCACGACCGCGGCGAGCAGGAGCGCGAAGAAGGCGACGGTGCCCGCCTCGACGCCCCAGCCGCCCGAGAGGAACGCGCGGTACACGAAGAGCAGCATGAGGCCGGGCATGGCCCACACGGCCGCGATCGCGAGGCCCGGGTGCTCGCGCCGGGGGACGCGGCGCGCGTACGCGAGGCCCAGCAGGGCGATCGCGAGCGGGCCGAGCACGAAGAGCAGGACCATGCCGTAGCCGAGCTGGAAGCGGGCGTCGGGCAGCGTCGCGACGAGCACGGCCGCGCGCGCGATCGTCTGCGCGGGGATCTCGCCGCGCGATGGCCAGAGGTAGAAGACGAGCGCCGCGGCGAGCGACGCGACGAGCAGCGCGCTGCCGCCCCTGCGCGCCCGGGCGTGGAAGCGCAACACAACGCCCGCCGCGGTGAACGCGAAGACCGCGAGGAACGGGGCCGGCCGCGTCACCAGGCTGTCCGGCAGCGGCAGCATGTCCCACGCGGAGCTCCGGCGGCCGATCCACACGGCGACGTTCACGGCCACGAACGCGGCGAGCACGGCGATCGCGCGCGACGTCGGCCGCTCGACGAGCAGGCCCGCGCGCCGCTCGGTGCGCGCGCCGAGGAAGAGCAGCCAGAGGCCGGCGATCGCGGGCGCGAGCGCGGCGACCTGGGCGGCGGGCGCGAGCTCGGGGAGCACGCTCCACACGAAGATCCCGTGGCCGTAGGCGACCTCGTACGGCACCAGGGCCGACAGCGCGAGCGCGAGGCCGCTCCACAGGCAGCGCGCGCGGAGGCGCTCGGCCGACATGCGGTAGAACATCGCGGTCGCGGCGCTCTCCTCGCCGGGAGGAGCGGCGGCGTCCGGCGGCGGGGCGCCGGTGTTCTGCGGCTGCGGCGGGGCGCCGGTGTTCTGCGGCGGGGCGGCGGCTTCCGGCGGCGGGGCGCTGGCTCCGCGCTGCGGAGGGAGGAGGGGCGCGGTCACGGCTCGACCGCCGCGCTCGCGATGCGCGAGATCGACCGCTTCTTCGGGAACACCGGGTCGCGGTACCGCACCTCGAACAGCACGCGCTTCCCGTCGGCGGAGAACCGCGGCACCCGCTCCGTCGCGGAGCCCACCGTCAGCTTCTTGATCTCGCCCGTGGAGAGCGCCAGCACCGCGATGTCCGTGCCGCCCGCGCCCCGCGTCTCGAACGCGACGCGCGCGGCGTCGGGCGAGAACGCGGGCCACGAAGCCCCGCCCGGGGCCGCGTACACCTTCCGGCGCCACGTCGTCGTGTCGATGACCGCGATCCCCGGCTCGTCGCCGTCGACGACGCACACGATCTTCGTCCCGTCGCTCGATGCCGCCGGGTTGCGCAGGTCCTCCCCGGGCTTCGCGCGGAACGGGCGCTCGATCGACAGCGGCTGCTTGCCCACGTCGACCACCGCGAGGTGCGGCGCGTCGCCCTCCGACGCGTCGGGCACGTAGACGAACGCGAGCCTCGTCTCGTCGAGCCACGCGAACCCGCCGAGCGACTCATTCTCGGTGTGGAGGCCGAACACCTCCTTGCCGCCGTCGGTGTCGAGCACCATCAGATCGGCCTGCGCGTCCGCCTCCGGGCGATCGTAGACCGCCACGAACCTGCCGCCGGGGGCGAGCTTCGGGTCGACGAAGCGGTGCTCCGGATCCACGCGCACGCGCTTGCTCTGCCCGGATCGGTCGACGACCGTGATCGTCTTCGCCCAGCCGATGAAGTCCTCCACCAGCGCGACCCGGTCGCCGTCGCGCTGCGACGACGGGTACGAGTACACGTGATAACCCCTCCACATCGGCTTGACCGCGCCGGGATCCGTCGTCGGGACCGCCGGTTGATCGAGCGGCCGCCACTCGACCGTCTCCAGCGCATCGCTGCGGGCGAGGTCCCTGGACCGCACCGAGTGGAACACCGAGACGTCGGCCGTCTTGACGAAATAGCCGCCCTCGGCCGTGCCCACGAGCAGGTCCTCCGCCGCCTGGGGCGACAGGAAGGTCACGCGCCCCTGCTCCTCGGCCTCGATCTCCTTCGCGCGGGCGGCGTACGCGCCGGCGGCCCGGTCGAGGTTCGCGGCGCGGTCCTTCACGAACCTGCGCGCCGACGCCAGCCGCTCCAGCAGCTTGATGTCCGATCCCTCCGTGATCTCGCGCACGGAGGGGTGGTCCATGAGCTGCGCGATCACCGCGTCGAGCGCCTGGGAGGCCATGGAGTTCGCGAGCAGCGCCATCGCGCGGTCCTTCTTCGTCGCCCCGGAGTAGCCGCGGATCCGCCGCTCGGTCGACGTGCCCTTGTCGAGGAACGTGAGCGTCACCGGCGCGTCGACCCGGAGCTCGAAGTAACCCTCCTTGATCGGGTGCTCCACGATCTCGGGCGCGAGGCGCGCCTCGATGATGAAGCCGGCGCCGAGCGCCTTCGCGGCCTCCTTCGGGTCCCTGGCGCTCTCGAGCGCCTTCATCACCTTCGGGTCGCCGCCCTTCACGGGATCGAACCCGAGCTCCGCGAGGTGCTCGCCGAGCTCGTCGGCCAGCCTCCCCGCGGGCTGCGACCCTTCCCACCAGTACCCGTCGAGATCGATGGCCACGAGGATGCGCAGCGGATCGGTCGCCGTCATCGAGCGGAAGGCGAGGAGGCCCGCCGCCGCGATCACGAGGCCGAGCACCGCGAAGACCGGCCAGAGCCTGCGCCTCGGCACGAGCGCCTCGAGCGACTCCGGCGGTTCGGCCTCGGGGGCAGGGGGCTGCGCGTCGGTCGGTGTTCGGGGCTCCTCCATGGAAGGGGACGTGCCCTATCCGCGAGAGGGCGTAAAGCTGCGCGCCCCCCGTGACCGTCCGACCATACTCTGCCGGCGCGGAGGGCTCGAATTGGGCCTGGATTCGCGGAGGCATGCGTCGTGCAAGCGCGTCGAGCCCTGCTCTTCATCAACGAGGTCCCCGATGAACACCGCACATACCTTCCGACGCACGCTTGCCCATCGCCTCTTCGCCCTGCTCGCGCTCCCCGCTGCTGCGGGCGCGGCCGGCTGCACCAATACCTACAGCAGCTGTCCCGAGGATCCCGAACCCGTGTCCAAGGTGGCCTGCTTCGCATGGCCGCAGGACGATGCGAGCAGCCTCGGAGATGCTGGCGGCGAGGGGGGTGCCGGGGGCGGCGGAGGTGCCGGCGGGAGCGAGCCTGTCGCGTGCCCCTCGCGGTCGGAAGGGCAGGAAATCCTCAATCAGTCCGGCTTCGGATCGCACAGCGTCAAGAGCGATGGAGCCTTGCAGGACGGCCAGTGCTGCTATCAGACGTACTTCATCCCGATGTGCGAGGGGCGCCCGTACCTCGTCGAGGAGGCGGCGCGGACAGCGCCGTTCGTCCGCGCCCGCGGCAACGCCGGCTGGGGCGCGCCGGAGGCCGCCGCGCCGCGGATCGATCATCTCACCGCGGAGGTGCGGGCGGCGCTGGCCGCGGCGTGGACGCGCGACGCGCTCTTCGAGCACGCGTCCGTGGCCTCGTTCGGCCGCTTCGCGCTCGAGCTGCTCGCCGCGGGCGCGCCGGCCGATCTCGTGGAGGAGGCGCACCGCGCCGCGCTCGACGAGGCCCGCCACGCGCGCCTCTGCTTCGCCCTCGCGAGCGCCTATGCGGGCGAGGCGATCGCGCCGGGCGCGTTTCCCTTCGACGGGCGGGTGGAGGTCGAGGCAGATCTCGCGTCGATCGCGGCGCGCGCGGCGAAGGAAGGCTGCATCGGCGAGACCATCGCGGCGGTGGTCGCCGCCGAGGAGCTCGGCGCAGCGGAGGACCCGGCGGTGCGGAGCGCGCTCGCGATCATCGCCGCGGACGAGGCGCGGCACGCGGAGCTCGCGTGGGGCACGGTGGCTTGGGCGATCCGCGCGGGCGGCGAGCGGGTGCGGGCGGCGGTGGAAGAGGTGTTCGCGGGGCTCGGGCGCGCGGAGCTCGAGGGAGGCGACAGCGCGGGAGGCGCGCAGCTCGCGGCGCACGGGCGGTTCGGCGCCGCGGCGCGCGGCGAGGCGGCCGCGCGCGTGATCGAGGAGATCGTGCGGCCGGCGTCGAGGTTGCTCCTGGCAGGGCGCCCGGACGAAGCGGCCCAGAGCGCGATGATGGCTTGAGGGGAGGGGCCCTTCCGGTCGCCGTGTCCACGCGATGCGCTCCCTCTCGGCCATGAAGGAAGCGCATCTCGTGACCGGGCGACCGGGGCTATCGGCGGCGCGCTCGTCCTGGAGCTGCTGCGGCGGACCGATGACGACATCGTCGCGCTGGTCCGACCCGGCGACACCGGAGCGGTCGAGAGGTTCCGCCAGTCCATCCGCCATGCTGCAAGGCTTTACGAAGCGACCGATGTGCTCGCGAAGCTCGACAGGTGACAACCACTACGAGCAAAGCAAGATCGACGCGACTGGGCGGGAAGCGACCATGGACGAGGCGCCAGCCTGATCGCCGCGTGTGGAACGACCGCAACACGTGGCCTTTTCAGCGTATACATTTTGCGTCTTACGGCAGGATTCCGGCACCCGGAAGGCTGTGCCTCGGGCGGAGATGGTGATCCTGCTGCATGGACGCGCCCCGTGAATTCGGTGCGTTTGCTGCGATCTCGCTCATTTCGGGGAGAGGTGGTGTCGCCAAAGGCTCGATGCACGACCCCGGCAGCCTTCTTGCATCGCCGCGCCGGTCGCAGGAGGCGCAATGAACAATCTATCCGGAGCGGGGCTCACCACGCTCGTCGCCATGATTGCGGCTATCGCCGGGTGCAAGGTGCTCGATGGCTATAACGAACTCCCCTGGTATGAGAACTCACCGCCCACGGAGTCCCCGACGCCAGATCTGGGCCCGAAGTTCTCCGCGGTGCCGCCTCCCCCGATCAGCGGCGGGACGCTCCTCGTGACCGCCGACAAGGCGCGCGCCATTGCTGCGGATCCGGACCGCGACAGGATCTCCATCGTCGACCTCGTCACCTTCGAGGTGGACGCCATCCTCCCTCTGGAGAAGGACGACGAGCCCGGGCGCGTGGCCGAGGGGCCGGCTGGCTCCGTTCATGTGGCGCTCCGCCGCGGGGGCGCGGTGGTCACGATCGAGCTCGCGACCGCGGAGATCCACCGCAGGCCCGTTTGCCCCGCGCCCCGCGGGATTGCCTATGACGCCGCGACAGACCTGCTCCACGTGGCGTGCGCGGGCGGCGAGCTCGTGACGCTCTCCTCGGACGTCGCTGCCCCGCCGGTCCGCGAGCTCCGCCTCGACCGCGACCTGCGCGACGTGGTCGTCGAGGGGGACTCGCTCCTCGTGAGCAGCTTCCGGTCCTCCGAGCTCCTGGTGATCGCGAAGGACGGGACCGTGGCCGAGCGGTTCACGCCGCCGGCATACATCCAGAGCACGTTCAGCGGCGTCGAGCGCGAGTTCGAGCCGGCGGTGGCGTGGAGGACGGTCCCGCTGCCCGGGGGCGGCGTGGCCATGGTGCACCAGCGCGGCGTCGTCTCGCCCGTCAGCAACACGGTACACGGCGGCTACGTCACGAACGATTGCCACCAGGGCTGGATCCATGCGGCGGTGACCCTCATGCGCCCGCTGCCCAGCGAGGCCCATTCGTCGAACCCCACGCGGCCCACACCTGGCGTGGGTGGCATCGGAATGGGGCGGCTCCCGGTGGATATCGCGGTATCGCCGGACGGGCTCAGCGTGGCGATCGTACAGGCGGGCGACCACGAGATCGTCGAGACGCCGCTGAAGACGCTGGAGTGGCACGACGCGCTCGACACCTGCTCGCTCGCCCCTGACCAGCGCATCCTCAGTGTCAAGGGCGTGGGCCAGCCCATCGCGGTCGGCTACGACGGAGAGAAGAACCTGATCGTGCAGATACGGGAGCCGCCGCGCTTCGTGCGCCTCGCGGCCCTCAGCGGCAAGAGGCTCGGCGCGCTCGAGCTTCCCGGTGAGAGCCGGCGCGACGATGCCCACCAGTTCTTCCACGGCGGCAGCGCTGGAGACTTGTCCCTCGCCTGCGCGTCCTGCCACCCGGAGGGGCGGGAAGATGGACGCGTGTGGAACTTCAATCCCATCGGACCGCGCCGTACGCAATCCGTCGCAGGCGGCGTCCTCGCGACGGCGCCGCTGAACTGGGACGGCAACCTTGCGGACTTCAGCGCCTTCATGACGGAAGTCTTCGAGAAGCGGCTGGGTCGTCCGGTTCCGAACCGCGAGTACCGCGATGCCTTCGCGGCGTGGCTCGACGCGATCAATGCCCTACCCCGGTCGAAGCCGGCGGACGAGGACGCCGTCGCGCGCGGAGAGGCGCTCTTCAACGACCCGACGCTGGCGTGCGCGACGTGCCATTCCGGCGAGACGCTCACGAACAACGAGACCGTCGACGTGGGCACGGGCAAGGCCTTCCAGGTGCCCTCGCTGCGCGGGCTCGCGGCGCGCGCCCCGTACATGCACGACGGCTGCGCCGCGACGCTCCACGACCGCTTCGGCCCGTGCGGCGGAGGGGACCGGCACGGCGTCACCTCGGCGCTCACGCCGGCCCAGATCGACGATCTCGTCGCGTACCTCGAGACGCTCTGACCCGAGCGCTCCCGGTTCGCGCCGAGCGCCCCCTCGCGCGGCCGCGAAGGGCCCTGGCTTGGGGGCGACGCGCCCAGGAGCTAGACTCCTCGCATGTCCGACCTGCTCGTCAACATCGATGTACCGGCGCTCGATCCTGCCATCGCGTTCTACACGCGTGCGTTCGGCTTGCGCGTCGGGCGGCGCTTTGGTGCCTCCGGGGTCGAGCTCCTCGGCGCGGCGGCGCCCATCTACCTCCTTGTGAAGCCGGCCGGCAGCGAGCCTGCCGCCGGCGCGTCCCCGCGCGACTACCGGCGTCACTGGACGCCGGTCCACCTCGATTTCGTGGTCGACGACCTCGAGGCCGCCGCGCGCCGCGCGCAGGAGGCAGGTGCGGTCCCCGAAGCCGAGATCGAGGTGGCGGCGTGGGGGCGCATGCTCCGCCTGGCCGATCCCTTCGGCCACGGCGTCTGCCTCCTCCAGTTCAGCGGCCGCGGTTACGACGAGATTGCCACGCCCGGCTGAGCGCGCGGAGGCCACGCGAGGCAGGCGCCCTCGGCGCCCTCGACGAGATCACCTATCCTCCCGCCCCGCGTCGGCGCAGGGCCCTGGGTTCTGCTTCCCGCGCAGGTAGCGCTCGAGCAGCTGCACGAGCTCCTCGGCCAGCGCGCCGGAGCGCAGGTCGTCGGGCCGCTCTACGATCGCCTGATGCACGACCGCGTGCGCCGCGGTCTGCATCATCCACCACGCGAGCTCCACGTCCGGCGCCGGGCAGCCCCACGCCGCGAGGAGCTGCTTTGCCTCCTCGAGCAGGAAGCCCTCGCTCGCCGCGGAACGGGTCGCCCTGATGCGCGGCATCTGCTCGAGGAACACGCGGTGCAGCTCGGGCTCCACCGCGTGGGCGGCGATGCCGGCCTCCACGATCGTCCGGACCACCCGATCGGGTGACTGCCCTCGATGCGCGGCGAGCACCGCGGCCGCGGCCGCGCGGCCCTGCTCGATGTGCCGGCGGTGGAGCTCGGCCACGAGCGCCTCCTTGCCCGGAAAGAACTGGTACAGCGACGCGACGTTCACCCCGGCCCGCTGGGCCACGCGGTTCGTCGTCAGCCGCGCGTACCCGTCCCGGACCAGAATGTAAGCGGTCGCCTGCAGGATCGCCTCGACCGTCGCGCGCGACCGGTCCTGCGTAGGCTGTTTCCGCGGCGTGACAGCGTCCCGCTTGCGCATGGAGCCATGCTGGCAGAACGCAAGCTGACGAGGCAAGCGACAGCTTCCAAGATGGCGTGACTTCACCTGACAGGAGACAGCCAATGAATCCGTCGCTGAGCACGCATGTCCTCATCGCGGGGGCGGGGCCCACCGGCCTGACCCTCGCGTGCGATCTGGCCCGCCGTGGCGTGGCGTGCCGGATCATCGACAAGGCGCCTGCCCATTTCGCCGGCTCTCGTGGAAAGGGCGTGCAGCCGCGCACCCTCGAGGTCCTCGACGATCTCGGGGTGCTGGAAGCGGCGATGGCCGCAGGAGCCCCTTACCCGCTGATCCGCGCCTACGACGGCGCTGCGGTGCTCGGCGACTGGGCCATGTTCGAGCGCCGCGCGCCGGCGCCGGACGTGCCCTATCCGAACATCCTGCTCCTCGGGCAATGGCGGACGGAGGAGATCCTGCGCGCCCGGCTCGCGGAGCACGGCGTCCGTGTCGAGCTCGCGACCGAGCTGACCGGCTTCGAGCAGGACCGCGACGGCGTGACGGCCACGCTGGTCCGCGGGGGCGAGACGGAGCGGGTCCGCGCCGGCTACCTCGTCGGCGCGGACGGGGGGCGCAGCTTCGTGCGGCGCGCGCTCGGCGTCGGCTTTCAGGGGGAGACGCTGGAGGCGGACCGGGCGCTCGTGGGCGACGTCCGCGCCGACGGGCTGGACCGCGAGCGCTGGCACGCCTGGCCGAAAGCGCTCGGCGGCCCGGTCGCGCTGTGCCCGCTGCCCGGCACGGAGCGCTTCCAGATCCTGATACCGATCCATGGCGACGAGGCGCCCGAGCTGACGGTGGAGGCCGTTGAGAGGCTGTTCCACGAGCGGACGGGGCGCTCGGATGTCCGGCTGCACGACGCGAGCTGGCTGTCGCTCTACCGGCCCAGCGTGCGGATGGTGGACCGGTACCGGGTCGGCCGGGTGTTCCTGGCCGGCGACGCCGCGCACGTGCACCCCGCGGCCGGCGGGCAGGGCCTGAACACAGGCATCCAGGACGCCTACAACCTCGGCTGGAAGCTCGGCCAGGTGCTGGCGGGAGCGCCCGCGGCGCTGCTCGACACCTACGAGGAGGAGCGGCTTCCCGTCGCCGCGGCGATGCTCGGCCTCACCTCGAGGCTGCATCGCCGGACCGCGGAGGGAAGCCCGGGCGAGGTGCGGCGCGGCCCGGAGACGCAGCAGCTCGACATCAGCTACCGCGGGAGCTCGCTGGCCCGCGACGAGGCCAGCGACGATCACGGCGCGCCGGTGCGCGTCCTCGCCGGGGACCGAGCGCCCGATGCGCCCTGTCATGACGCCGAGGGCGCGCCCGTCCGCCTGTTCGATGTGTTCCGTGGCCCGCACTTCACGCTGCTCGCCTTCGGCGCGGCCCACGGGGACACGGTCGCTCGGGTGAACGCCCGGTACGGCCCCGCCGTGCACGCGCGCGCCGTGGTGCAGCCGGGGGAGCCGATCAGCCGGCGCGCCCTCGTCGATACGGACAGGCACGCGCGTGCCGGCTACGACGTCGACGGCGATGCGCTCGTGCTGGTCCGCCCGGACGGCTACATCGGATGGCGCGCTTCCCCGGGCACGCTCGAGCAACTCGAAGACTTCCTTCGCCCGCTGGTCGGGTGATCGCAAGGGCTTTGCTACGGCTGTGCTCGGCGGTACGCTGAATCCGATCGAGCTACCGCGCAGGCCACGCGACGCCTCTCGAGGTGACGTCCCCTGACGCGCCCGCGGGTTCCGCCCGCGCAGGAACGAACAGAGTCCCCGCACGCGCGCGCCCGCGAGATCCGCTCACGCGCCCGCGCTACCCCAGAGAAAGGCAGCGAAGGAAGAACATGAACACCCGCTCGTTTGAACAGGTCCTTTTGGCCCTGACAATGACGCTCTCGGCCGGTTGCGCGGCAGAGGCGCTCAGCGAAGAGGAGCAGAGCGAGGTCGTCGGCGAGGCGGAGGAGGCGATATCGCTCTTCTCCTTCAGCCGGAGCGCGACCAACAACGCCACCGTGAACACGGCCAATTTCAACCTCAATATCAACCCAAACAGGCGCGTGATGATCGGCACGACCGGCATCGTCGGCGCCAGCTCCTCGGGCGACACGTTCCTCCGCCTCTTCGACCTGAGCTCCGGGTCGCCCGTGCAGGTGGCCTCGGCGAACGACGGCCCCTCGGGGTCGATCTCGGCGCAGATCCGCTATACGACGTCGTCGACGGGCTGGCCCTTCCAGATCCGGGCCGGCTGTGACGGTTTCTCCTCGTGCAGCGGCACGGTCGCGATCGCGCACGGCAAAGGCACCTTCTCGTACTCGAGGAGCAGCACGAACTACGCCACGACCAACTATGTCGACCAGGCGTACTCCTTCAACGCCGGAGAGACGATCTCCTTCGGCACCTGCGCGGCGGTGCTCTACGGGGCGAGCCGCTCGGGGATGTCGTACATCCGCCTCTTCGATCGCAACGGCGTGCAGGTCGCGGTGGACTCCGCCGAGACGATCGGCTGCTCCGAGATGCCGAAGACGACCCACGTCGCGGCGCTCTCGGACTACTACACCTTCCGCGCCGGCTGCGTCGGCAACGCCTCGTGCACCGCGACGGTGGCCGTCTACGCCGAGTGAGGGTCGACCAGCTCGCGGCGAGCAGCTTCCCTGTCAGAGCCAGCCCGCCGCTCGAGGCTACTTGCCTGCTTGCCGCCCGGCCCGTCCCCATAACCGGAATTCCCGGACTCATGGAGAGACGGTGATTGTCCGGTATTCTCGCGTCGATGAAGTCTGCGCCACCGCGCGGATCAAAACCCGCGCTGGCGGCATGGCGTGACGCCTGAGGCGCTGTAAGGTCTGCCCCGCCGTACAGCAAAGGAAGCACCTCGAAGGATGAACCGCCCGTCCGTCACCGCCGAGCCGCCCCCCGGAGCAGACCTCTCCACCGCCGGCGGGCGCGCGCATGGCTACCCGCGGCCGCAGCTCCGGCGCGCCGGGTGGGAATCGCTCAACGGTACGTGGAGCTTCGCGCTCGATCCCGAGGCGCGCTTCCGGGAGCCAGCCGACGTCGGCTGGGAGGGCTTCATCGAGGTCCCCTTCGCGCCGGAGAC
This sequence comes from Sorangium sp. So ce295, assembly GCF_051527405.1. NCBI lineage: Bacteria > Pseudomonadati > Myxococcota > Polyangiales > Polyangiaceae > Sorangium > Sorangium sp. So ce295. The sequence continues at coordinate 4,478,164 of NZ_CP150324.1, forward strand.
CCCGCGGAGCGGCGTGGGCGCGCGCGGCCTCTTCCGCGCCGTCTGGTACCGGCGCACCATCGCGGTGCCGGAGCTCCGCGGTGGAGAGCGGCTGATGCTGCACTTCGGAGCCGTCGACTACGACGCGACGGTCTGGGTCGCGGGGAGCCGCGCGGCGCATCATACCGGGGGCTACACCCCCTTCAGCGTCGACATCACCGACCTCGTCGGCTCGGCGCGCGCCGTCGAGATCGTCGTGCGCGCGGAGGACGATCCGCTCGACCTCGCCAAGCCGCGCGGCAAGCAGGATTGGCAGCTCGAACCGCACTCCATCTGGTACCCGCGCACGACCGGCATCTGGCAGACGGTGTGGATGGAGCGCGTGCCCGCGAGCTCGATCGCGGCGCTCCGCTGGCAGTCGAGCCTCGACCGATGGGAGCTCGATTTCTACGCCCGGATCGGCGGCGAGCGCCGGGACGGACTGCGGCTACGCCTGCGCCTCACCGCGAACGGCGCGCTGCTCGCCGAGGACAGCTACGCCGTGGTGCTCGGCGAGGTCCACCGCCGGATCGCGCTCTCCGATCCGGGCATCGACGACTCGCGCAATCAGCTGCTCTGGAGCCCGGAGTCACCCACGCTCATCGAGGCCGAGATCGAGCTCGTCACCCGCGACGGCGAGACGATCGATCGCGTGCACAGCTACACAGCGCTCCGATCCATCGCGGTGCAGGGCGACCGCGTGGTGCTCAACGGGCGGCCCATCGTGCTCCGGATGGTGCTCGATCAGGGCTACTGGCCCGAGACCGGGATGACCGCGCCCGACGACGACGCGCTCCGGCGCGACATCGAGCTCACGCGCGCCATGGGGTTCAACGGCGCGCGCAAGCACCAGAAGATCGAGGATCCGCGCTATCTCTACTGGGCCGATCGGCTGGGCTTGCTCGTGTGGGAGGAGATGCCGAGCGCTTACCGCTTCACGCCCCTCTCGATCGAGCGCCTCACGCGCGAGTGGACGGAGGCGATCAACCGCGATTTCAGCCATCCGTGCGTCATCGCCTGGGTGCCCTTCAACGAGTCCTGGGGCGTGCCCAACCTGCCGGACAGCGCGCGCGAGCGGCACGGGGTCAAGGCGCTCTATCACCTCACCAAGACGCTCGACCCGACGCGCCCGGTGATCGGCAACGACGGCTGGGAGGCCGTGGCCACCGACATCATCGGTATTCATGACTACGATCCTGATCCGGCCCGGATCGCCCAGCGCTACGACGGCGGCGAGTGTCGCCCGCGGCTCTTCCGGCGCGAGCGCCCCGGCGGCCGCGTGCTCGTGCTCGACGGCCACTCGCGCAAGCTGGAGCACCCGATCGTGCTCTCGGAGATGGGCGGTATCGCGCTCCGCCGCCCCGGCACGTGGGGATACACCTCCGCCGATAACCCCGCGGCGCTGGAGCGGGCGTACGAGCGCCTCCTCGCCGTGGTGCGCGCGACACCGCTGCTCGCGGGCTTCTGCTACACGCAGCTCACCGATACTTACCAGGAGGCCAACGGGCTTCTCTACGCCGATCGGACGCCGAAATTCCTGATCGACGCCATCGCCGCCGCCACGCGCGGCCGAGCTGTCGGGCAGGTGCACCCCGACTCGATGGAGCTCGCGGAGTGCGCCGGCCCGCGCCAAGAAGGCATCATCATGGACGAGGTGATCGCCGGGGAGGAGTGATGTTCAAACTGAGCCTCGCCAGACCGGGCGGCTGAGAGGCGGCCGAGCTCCGCGATGGACGTGGCCCTCAGGTACGTTCCTTGTATTGCCCCTCCCCGGCGGCACGCTCGTGCACATCAGCCGCGCCGCGGCCGCCATGAGGAGGACAAGCATGAGCCCGAAACGGCGGCCGGACGTCGTCTGCTTCTCGCACCTGCGCTGGAGCTTCGTCTTCCAGCGCCCGCAGCACCTCCTCTCGCGCTGCGCGCGCACGCGACGCGTGTTCTTCTTCGAGGAGCCGATGTGGAGCGACGGGCCGCCGCGGATCGAGGCCGCGCCCGTCGATCGCCACGGCGTGCGCGTCGTCACGCCGCACCTGCCACCAGGCCTCGACGACGCGCGGATCCACGCGCTACAGCGCGATCTCGTCGACGACATGCTCGATCGCTTCGGCATCGATGATCACGTGCTCTGGTACTACACGCCGATGGCGCTCCTGTTCTCGCGCCACCTCGCGGCCAGCGCGGTCGTGTACGACTGCATGGACGAGCTCTCAGCGTTCGCCGGCGCGCCGCCCGCGCTCAAGCATCACGAGGCCGAGCTGCTCCGCCGCGCCGACGTTGTCTTCACGGGAGGGCGCAGCCTCTACGAGTCCAAGAGGGCGCTGCACGCGAACGTGCACCTGCTCCCGAGCAGCGTCGACATCGCCCACTTCGCGGCGGCGCGCCGGCCGCTCGCGCCGCCCGCCGATCAGGCCACGATCCCGGGCCCGCGGCTCGGTTACTTCGGCGTCATCGACGAGCGCATGGATCTCGATCTCATCGCCGGCGTGGCCGCCGCCCGGCCTTCGTGGCACCTCGTCTTCGTCGGTCCGGTCGTGAAGATCGATCCGGCGAGCCTGCCTCGCGCGCCCAACATTCACTATCTCGGCAAGAAGACCTACGAGGAGCTGCCCGCCTACCTCGCGGGCTGGGACGTGGCGCTCCTCCCGTTCGCGCGCAACGAGGCCACGCGCTTCATCAGCCCCACCAAGACGCCGGAGTACCTCGCGGGCGGCAAGCCCGTCGTCTCCACGTCGATCCGCGATGTCGTCCGGCCCTACGGCGAGCTCGGCCTCGCGCGCATCGCCGACACCGCAGGCGATTTCGTGGCCGCCGTCGAGGCGTACCTCGCCGACGACCACGCCGCGCGGCTCTCGCGGGCCGACGCGCTGCTCGCACAGGGGTCGTGGGACGCGACATGGTCGAAGATCGAGTCGCTCCTCGACGGCGTGCTGAGGGTGGGCCGGCGCCCGGCGGCGCGGCAGGGCGCCGATGTTTGACTATCTCATCATCGGCGCCGGCTTCGCAGGCTGCGTGCTCGCCGAGCGGCTCGCGCGCGGCTCGGGCAAGAAGGTGGTGCTGTGCGATGTCCGCCCGCACATCGGCGGCAACGCCCATGATCACCACGACGCCGCCGGCGTCCTCGTGCACAGGTACGGCCCCCACATCTTCCACACCAACTCGCGGGAGGTCTTCGAGTACCTCTCGCAGTTCACCGAGTGGCGCCCGTACCAGCACCGCGTGCGCGCCTGGGTGGACGGGCAGCTCGTCCCCATCCCCATCAACCTCGACACCATCAACCAGCTCTACGGCCTGCGCCTGAGCGCGCCCGAGGTGGAGGCGTTCCTCGCGTCCCGGGCCGTGCGACGCGAGCAGATCCGCACCAGCGAGGACGTGATCGTCAGCAAGGTCGGCGTCGAGCTCTACGAGAAGTTCTTCAAGCACTACACCCGGAAGCAGTGGGGACTCGACCCGTCCGAGCTCGACGCCGCCGTGACCGCGCGGGTGCCGGTGCGGAGCAACCGTGACGATCGGTACTTCATCGACACCTATCAGGCCATGCCGCTCCACGGCTTCACGCGCATGTTCGAGCGGATGGTCGATCACCCGAACATCAAGATCCTGCTCAACGCCTCGTTTCGCGAGATGCAGAGCGAGATCCCTCATCGCGAGGTGATCTTCACCGGCCCCGTCGACGCCTTCTTCGACTATCGCTTCGGAAAGCTGCCGTATCGCTCCCTGGAGTTCCACTTCGAGACCAAGGATCAAGAGAGGTACCAGGACGCGCCGGTCATCAACTATCCGAACGAGAACCCGTATACCCGGGTCACCGAGTTCAAGTACCTCACGGGTCAGGTGCACCCGAAGACGACCATCGTCTACGAGATCCCGAAGGGCGAGGGCGATCCCTATTATCCGGTACCGCGGCCGGAGAACGCGGCCCTCTACCGCAAGTACGAGGAGCTCGCCAGGGAGACGCCGGGCGTCCACTTCGCCGGGCGGCTCGGGACCTACCGCTACTACAACATGGACCAGGTGGTGGCGCAGGCGCTCACCCTCTATGCCAAGCTGGCCGGCGTGCCGAACCGACAGCTCGCCGCGGCCAAGGCGGCTTGACCATGGCGGAAGAGGCGAGGGCGCCCCTCGAGATCTGGGGCGGCGTGGAGTGCACGGTCAACCGCGTCGGCGATGGGTACCACCACCAGCTCGAGCGGAGCGGGCACGCGCGCCGCCTCGAGGATCTCGATCGCTTCGCCGCGCTCGGGATCCAGGCGCTGCGCATGCCCGTGCTCTGGGAGCGGACGGCCCCCGATCGGCCGGAGCGCCTGGACTTCGGCTGGGCCGACGCGCGGCTCGAGCGGCTCCGGGCGCTCGAGGTGCGGCCCATCCTCGGGCTCGTCCACCACGGCAGCGGCCCGCGCTACACGAGCCTCGTCGATCCGGGCTTCTCCGAGGGGCTCGCCCGCTTCGCCCGCGCGGCGGCCGAGCGCTATCCGTGGGTCACCGACTGGACGCCGGTGAACGAGCCGCTCACGACGGCCCGCTTCTCGGGCCTCTACGGGCACTGGTACCCGCACGGCCGCGATCCGCGCACGTTCGTGCGCGCGCTGCTCACCGAGTGCCGCGCGATCGCGCTCGCCATGCGCGCCATCCGGGAGGTGATCCCCCGGGCGCGGCTGATCCAGACCGAGGATGTCGGCAAGACGATGAGCACGCCGCTGCTCGCCTACCAGGCCGAGCACGAGAATCACCGGCGCTGGCTCAGCTTCGATCTGCTCACGGGGCGCGTGGACGGCGATCACCCGCTGTTTCCGCTGCTCCTCGGGTGGGGCGCCTCGCCCGCCGAGCTCGCGTGGTTCGTCGAGGATCCATGTCCGCCGGACATCCTCGGCATCAACTACTACATCACGAGCGAGCGCTTCCTCGACGAGCGGCTGGCCTCTTACCCCGCCTGGTCGCACGGCGGAAATGGCAAGCACGCGTATGCCGATGTCGAGGCCGTGCGTGCGGTCGCCGAGGGCATCGACGGGCACCGCGCGCGGCTCCAGGAGGTCTGGGATCGCTACCGCCGGCCCGTGGCGATCAGCGAGGTGCACCTCGGCGGGCCGCGCGAGGAGCAGCTTCGCTGGCTGGTCGAGGCGTTCCGCGCCGCGGAGGCGGCGCGCGCGGCGGGCGCGGACGTGCGCGCGGTCACCGCGTGGTCGCTGCTTGGCTGCTTCGACTGGAGCTGCCTCGTCACCGAGGAGCGCGGGCACTACGAGCCGGGCGTCTTCGATGTGCGCGGCCCCGAGCCGCGGTCGACGGCGCTCGCGCGGCTGGTCTCCGCGCTCGCGCGCGGCGATCGCTTCGATCATCCTGTGCTGGCCTCGCCGGGCTGGTGGCGGCGCCCGGAGCGGCTGACCTACGGTCCGGTCGCGGCCGCCGCGCCCGCGCCCGAGGCTGCAGCCGCCGGCCCGCCCATCCTGATCACCGGCGCGAAGGGGACGCTCGGCCGCGCGTTCGCGCGCCTGTGCGCGCTGCGCGGCCTGCCCCATCGCACGATCGGGCGCGACGAGATGGACATCGCCGATCCCGCGTCGGTGGAGCGCGCCCTCGATCGGTTCGCCCCGTGGGCCGTCGTCAACACGGCGGGGTTCGTGCGCGTCGACGAGGCCGAGCGCGAGCCGCACCGCTGCGAGCGCGAGAACGCGCTGGGGCCCGCCGTGCTCGCGATCGCGTGTCGCCGGCGGGACGCGCGGCTCGTGACCTTCTCGGCCGATCTGGTCTTCGACGGCGCGCAGCGCTCGCCGTACGTGGAGACCGATCCCGCGCGGCCGCTCAACGTCTACGGCCGCAGCAAGGCGACGGCGGAGTGGAACGTCCTGGCGATCCTCCCGGAGGCGCTGGTGGTGCGCACCGCCGCGTTCTTCTGTCCCTGGGACGAAGCGAACTTCGTCGGCGCCGCGCTGCGCGCCCTCGGCGAGGGCCGGAGCTTCCACGCGGCCGACGACGTGATCGTCTCGCCGACCTACGTCCCGGATCTCGTGCACACGACCCTCGATCTGCTGATCGACGGCGAGCGCGGCATCTGGCACCTCGCCAACCGGGACGCCACGAGCTGGGCGGAGCTCGCCTCGCGCAGCGCGGCGCTCGCGCGCGTCCCCGCGACGCGGCTCGTGCGCTGCCCGAGCCGCGCGCTCGGCCTGGCCGCGCCGCGCCCGCGGTACAGCGCGCTCGGGAGCGGCCGCGGGCTCTTGTTGCCGTCGCTCGACGACGCGCTCGCGCGCTACGTCGCGGAGCGTGAGCCCCGGCCACAAAGTTAGGAGGTTTCATGCGCGTCCTGGTCACCGGCGTAGCCGGCCACATTGGCAGCGTGATCACGGAAGAGATCGTCGCGCGCGGTCACGACGTCGCGGATCTGGCCGAGATCATCGGCTCAGCGTTCAGCTGGGGGCTCGCCCGGCGACGCGAAGGCGGCGCTCGCCCGGCAGCTTGATCTCGCCCACGCCGCGGTTCACGAGCAGCGGCGCCGAGGAGGCGGAAGCGTGGCCGCGATCGCGTTCGAGCATGTGTACAAGCGCTACCAGGGGGGCGCGCCCATCGTGGAGGACCTGTCGCTGCGCGTCGAGGACGGCGAGCTCCTCGTGCTCGTCGGGCCTTCCGGGTGCGGCAAGTCGACGACGCTCCGGATGATCGCGGGCCTCGAGGACGTCGACGGCGGGACGCTCTCCATCGGCGGCCGCGTGGTCAACGACGTGCCCCCGAAGCAGCGCGACGTCGCCATGGTCTTCCAGAGCTACGCGCTCTACCCGCACATGACGTGCTTCGAGAACATGGCGTTCTCGCTCGCGCTCCGCCGCGTGCCGCGCGACCAGGTGAAGCGCCGCGTGGAGGCCACGGCGCGCGCGCTGGCGATCGATCACCTCCTCGATCGCAAGCCGCGGGCGCTCTCGGGCGGCCAGCAGCAGCGCGTCGCCATCGGGCGCGCCATCGTGCGCGAGCCGGGCGTGCTGCTCATGGACGAGCCGCTCTCGAACCTCGACGCCGCGCTGCGCAGCTCGATGCGCGCCGAGCTCCGCCGCCTGCATCGTCGCCTCGGGACGACGTTCGTGTACGTGACCCACGATCAGACGGAGGCGCTCACCCTCGGGGAGCGGATCGCCGTCCTCCACGGAGGCGCGCTCCTCCAGCACGACAGCCCGCAGCAGCTCTACGACCGGCCGGCCAACGTCTTCGTCGCGACGTTCATCGGCGCACCCCCGATGAACCTGATCCCCGCCGAGCTCCGCCTCGACGGCCCGACCTCGGTGCTCTCGGCGCCGAGCGTGCGGCTCGCGCTGCCGAGGACACCGGAGCACCGCGAGGGCCGGGTGATCGCCGGGGTCCGGCCCGAGCACCTCGGCCCGGCGCCCGCCGGCGCCTCGCTCGGCGTGCAGGGCGACGTCGAGATGGTCGAAGCGATGGGGTTCGAGTCGTACGTCCACCTGCGCGTCGGCGAGGCCGCGATCGTGTGCCGCTGGTTGGATCGCGGCACGACGCCGGCCGTCGGCGCGCGCGTGGCGCTGGCCGCCGCGCCGGAGCACGTCCACCTGTTCGATCCGCGCACCGAGGAGCGGGTCTGAGATGGCCCGTCGCGCGCTCCGGCTCGTGGTCTTGTGCGCGTCCATCTCGCCCGCCGGATGCGCCTCGAAGGCCGATCCCCCCTCGCACGTCGCGCGCACGACCATCACCTTCGTCGGCTGGGGGATGCCGGAGGAGCGGGCCATCATGCGGTCGGCGCTCGCCGCCTTCGAGCGGATCCACCCGGAGATCCACGTCGAGTACACGCAGGTGCCCGGCGTCGGCTACGACTACCTCAACAAGCTCCGGCTGATGATCGTGGCGAAGCGCGCGCCCGACGTCTTCTACGTGCCCGACGGCGCGTTCGGCGAGATGGTCAGTCAGGGCGTCCTGCGCGACATCGACGGTCTCGTGCAGGAGAGTCGGACCCTCGACCTCGCCGACATCTGGCCGACCGCCCTGGACCGCTATCGCTGGAATGGCCGCGTCCTCCACGAGGGCAGCCTCTACGCGCTGCCGAAGGACATCGGCCCCACGGTGCTCTACTACAACAAGGACGTGCTGCGCCGCCGCGGCGTGCCCGCGCCGGATCCCGAGGTGCCGATGACCTGGGACCAGGCGATCGCCGCCTTTCGCGCGCTCACGTACCGCGAAGGGTATGTCCAGCACTGGGGGATCACCGGATATCCCTATGAAGCCGCGGTGTGGTCGGCGGGCGGCGAGATCGTGGACGCGGCGCAGCGCCGGTGGCTCATGGACTCCGACGTGTCGATGGACGCGGTGCAGTGGTGCGCGGATCTGGCCCTCCGCCATCAGGTGGCGCCCAACCTCGCCCGCAGCGGCGGCGCCGGGCAGAGCGAGCTCTTCGAGGCCGGGCTCGTCGCCATGCACATCGACGGTCGCTGGATGGTCCCGCGGTACCGCCGGATGCGCTTCGACTGGGATGTCGCGCCCGTGCCGGTGCCGAAGCCGGGCATGACCTCGGTGAGCTGGTCGGGCTCCGTGGGGCTCGCCGTCAGCGCCGCGAGCCGGCGCATCGCCGAGGCGTTCACGTTGATCGAGTACCTGGCCGGCCCCGAGGGGCAAAGCGAGCTGGCCCGATCCGGGCTCCAGGTGCCCAATCAGCGATCGGTCGCCGCGACCGCCGCCTTCCTCCAGCCCGGGCAGCGGCCGGCCCACGCCGAGGTCTTCCTGCGCGCCGCCGAGACGAGCCGCCCGAGCCCCGAGACCGAGATGCCCAACGCCTTCTGGCACGAGGTCTTCTCGAGCTTCATCCCCCAGGTCTGGCGCGGCGAACGGCGCGCGCGCGAGCTGCTCCCGGCCCTCGCGCCGCTCGTCGAGCAAACCATGCGGGAGAACAACCCCGGACCGGAGGCAGCGCGTTGAAGAAGCAGATACCGCGCGCCCGCGCCGACGCGCGCTGGGGTTGTGCGTTCGTGGCGATCCCCGTGCTCGGCTTCGTCGTGTTCGCGCTTGGCCCGATGCTGGCGTCGCTCTATCTGAGCTTCACCCGCTTCGAGGTGCTCACGCCGCCGCAGTGGGTCGGCCTCGACAACTACGCTCGCCTCTTCGCCCGGGATTTCTTCATCTGGCGGACGCTCGCCAACACGGCCTTTTACCTCCTCGGCGTCCCGATCGGCATCACCATCTCCCTCTTGCTCGCGCTCCTGTTGAACCAGAAGCTCAGGCTCGAGGGGTTCTTCCGCACCGTCTATTTCATCCCCTCCGTGTGCTCGATCGTGGCCGCGGCGCTGCTCTGGAAGTGGATCTACAACGCCGATTACGGGCTCATCAACACGTACCTCCGCGCCCTCGGCGTCGCCGACCCGCCCGCGTGGCTCTCGAGCCCGCACCTCGTCAAGCCCGCGCTCGTCGTGATGGGGATCTGGAGCGGGCTCGGCTACAACATGGTCCTCTTCCTGGCCGCGCTCCAGGGCGTGCCGCGATCGCTGCTCGAGGCGGCGGAGCTCGACGGCGCGAACGCCTGGCAGCGCTTCCGGCACGTGACCCTGCCGGCCATCAGCCCGATGACGTTCTTCATCGCCGTCACCAGCGTCATCGGCGGGCTGCAGAGCTTCGATCAGGTCTACGTGATGACGCGCGGCGGCCCGGAGTTCCGCTCGGCGACGTTCATGCTCTATCTCTATCTCACCGGCTTTCAGTACTTCCAGATGGGTTATGCGTCGGCGATGGCCTGGGTGCTCGGCGCGCTCGTGATGATCGTGACCGTGCTCCAGTTCCGCCTCGCCCGGCGCTGGGTGCACGATGAGTAGCGGCCGGAGGTCCCGAGGGCGCCGCGCGCTCCGGCTCCTCTCCTATGCGGTCCTCGCGCTGGTGGCCGTCTTCGTGCTCGCGCCCTTCGCGTTCATGATCAGCACCAGCGTGAAGCCGGCGGACGAGATCTACGCGGTCCCGATCCGCTGGATCCCGGCGCGCCCGACGCTCGCCAACTACCGGCAGGCCTTCGCCGAGATCGACATCCTCCGCGGCACCTGGAACACGCTCCTCATCGCCGTCCCCTCCACCCTCGGCGGCCTCCTCACCGCCTCGTTCGCCGGCTACGCCTTCGCGAAGCTCCGTTTTCCGGGGCGCGACGCGATCTTCGCCGCGCTCCTGTCGACGATGATGCTGCCGAGCGTGGTCACGTTGATCCCGCAGTTCGTTGGCTTCGCCCGGATCGGCTGGATCGACACCTACTATCCGCTCATCGTGCCGGGCGCGACGGGCAGCGCGGTCGCGATCTTCCTGATGCGGCAGTACTTCGCGAGCATTCCGGACGAGCTCATCGAGGCCGCGACGCTGGATGGCGCGAACCCTTTCCAGACGTTCACGCGGGTGGTCTTCCCCCTCGCCGGGCCGGCCATCGCCACGCTCGCGGTCCTCGGGCTCAAGGCCGCCTGGAACGACTACTTCGGGCCGCTCATCTACATCACCTCTCCGCAGAAGATGAACATCCAGCAGATGATCGCCGGCACCCAGAACGCCTACGGCGGCGAGCCGGCCGTGCTCATGGCGGGCGCCTCCCTCGCGATGTTGCCGCTCGTGGTGCTCTTCCTGTTCGCGCAGCGGTATTTCGTGGAGGGGCTCGCGCGGACCGGGCTCAAGCGCTGATTCGTCGCAGAGGGCGGAGCGCTTCGTCCCAGCGGCGGATCGGACCACTTGGATGAGCACCTTCGCCTGCTGGCCGGGTAGGGGAATACGCCGGCGAGCAGGAGGTGCGGCTCCAGGCGCACGTATGCCCAGCATGGATCCGAGGACGCCAGTGCATCGTCCATGCGCGCTCGACCGTGGTCTACAAATCGCAGCAACCTTCACTCATGGAAGTCAGGACGACCAGGCTGATTGCCACTCTCGTGCTATCGCTCGCTTGTTTCTCATGTGCCATGGCGACGGAGGATGTGGGCGAAGGGCCTGGCGAGGTCATGTTGGATGACATGAACGCGTCAGAGGTCACCCTCACCGCATCGGATGAGCTGGATTTTCATGACGGGCCGCGCATCGAACGCCAATTGATCTGCCTCGCGTTGACGGCCTCCGGCCAGGAGGCGAAGGAGGCGTTTTGTGGATCGCGATGGAGGCTAGACCCGGACAAAAAGGACGTATGCTCGAAGAAGGCAGGCAGCGGGAACGATGTTGAGTGGATCCTCTACTGCGCGCTGACGAGCTTCCCGGAGTAGCCGCCGCTTCCCGGCGGCGTGCGATACACTGCGCGGCGCGCACCGCGGCGGCGCCATCGCGTGCGCCGATGCCGCGACGAGCGCCGCGCCGCGCGAGGCCACGAGCCCCCGCGACGGCGGGCGCCGCCGGTCACTGCGGGGAGCGCCGCGAGCGGTGATCGCGCTGGACCGTCGCTGCACGGCCCTGGTGCGGCGGCGCCTGTGCATCCGTCAGGTCTGCATGCGGCGATCTCAGGATTGAAAGCTTCAGGGGCTTCCTTACGGGTAAGTCCTTGAAAACGGTGCGGAAAGGCCCTGGCCCGTCTCCTGCTAAGTAACGACGGCAGAGCGCCCGTGACGGCTTCCCCCCCCGCCGTCGAATGGGCGCTCTGTTTTTTGTGGCCCGGCGCGGGAAGGCGCGAAGAGCGCCCGGCAGACGCTCGGCCGCGGTGGCGGTGGATCCGCGGTGACGAGGCCGTCGTATCCCTTGCTGCCCACGGTCTGCATCGCCGTCGCGCTCACGCGTCGCTCGGCGGCGAGCCGCTTGTTCAGGCGGCGCACTCGCTGGACGTTGGGATCGGCGCTCTCTGGGTCGATGACCGCCCCCTTGCGCACGACGTTGGCGATCGCGATGACGCTGCCGCGGCGGGAGAGCTCGAGCGTCCACGCGAAGTAGTCGGGATTCCGCGGCTTGTCGGCGTCGATAACAGGCGTGCCTGGGGCTTTCTTCGCAAGCCGCTTGGATCTGGATGGGCGTCACGCGGAGGCTGTAGCGCTATCGCGATACGATCGTGGAGCGGTGCAGATGCGGCGGCAGTTCGACTTCGTCAACGTGATCGAGGCGGCGTACCGGGTGGAAGGGGGCAACGAAGCGTGGCTCCAGGGCATCGTCGATGCCGCGGGTCCGGCCTGGGGCTCGGCGCGCGCAGTCGCGGCCTTCATCGCCGAGTTCGACGAGCAACGCGCGACGTTCCGTGCATTCGCGGCGGACCTGCGTGGCTACCCGGAGGTTGTCGTACGCGAGGCGCTCGCGCTCGACGACGCCCACGTCTGGCGACGCCTGCGCTCGTTCCCGGTGGCGCTGCTCAGCGACCACTTCGCGCGTCCCGTCGACGAGCGCCCGAGGCTCGCTCGATCTGAGCGATGGCCCGACGGCGCGGGTCAAGATCTACTACCGCCACCACGCGGTGACGGTGGATGAGCTCGAGCGGGCGTTCGCCGCGGCGCGCACGTACACGCCGGGCGCCGCCACGGCGTACTTCGACGCGGTGGTCGGCCACCGTGGCCCCTTCCTGTCGAAGCCGATCGGCTCGTGCTTCTCGCTCGTGGCCGGCGATGCGCGCCCCGGGGTCGCGACGCTGCACGTCCCGATCTCGCACTACCTGCCGAACGACGAGGTCGTCCGCGACCGCGTCGAGCGCTACCTCGCGGGAGCCGTCGCCACCGATGGCTACCGCGCTGCGGTGGCCGGGTTCGCGCGGCGGCCCCTCGCCGACGGGCGAGGCATCCATAGCTACGTGTCGGTGCGGTTCGGTGGGACTCCGCGGCTCACCATCTATCTGTCGCCCGAGGCCTACGACGTCATGCCGCCGTACCCGCACGGTCACGTCCACACGCCCGCGCCTCGGCGCGATGCCGAGTCGATCGTCACGCACTACGAGGCCCGCACGCTGGCCGAGCATCCGCTGTTCACGCGCTGGGGGCGCGAGCGCGGTGACCTCGGGCGCGTGTGGATGCTGCTCGCGAACGCGCAGATCGGGATCTCCGGGCCGAGCTCATCGCGGCGGATGCGATGCCGTGGTTCACGCTGCACGAGGAGCTCGAGATCGAGCACGTCGACGAGGCGCGCGAGCTGGCCAGGCTCGTCCCGGCGGGGGCCAGCGAGGCCGAGCGCGCGTGGCGCGGCGCGGAGGCCGTCGCGCGTGCGTCGTGGCGCTTCTTCGACGCCATGTATCAGCTCTGGTATCCGCGATGACCGACGCCGTGCTCGCTGCCCGCTCGCGGTTCCCGCTGCTCGGCGAGCGGCGCTACTTCGCGTCGCAGTGCCTGGGGCCGTTGCCGCGCGATGTGCAGCAGGATCTCGACGAGTACGTCCGCACGCTCCACCTTCGCAGCCGCTCGATCGGCCCGTGGATCCAGGCGATGTTCGAGACCACACGCGCGATCGAGGAGCTGCTCGGCGCCGCGCCGGGGTCGGTGGGGCTGCACGGCAGCGCGACGGCGGCTCAGGGGACGATCGCGGCGTGCCTCGAGCCGAGGGGCGAGCGCCGGCGTATCGTGATCTCGACGATCGATTTTCACTCGTCGCGCTACCTGTGGGCCGCGCAGGAGCGGCGCGGGTTCGAGATCGTCGAGATCGCGCCGGCTGACGGTCGTGGGTTCCAGCCCGAGGAGCTCGCCGCCGTGCTCGACGAGCGCGTCGCCGCGATCGCGATCGCGATGGTGTCGCCGAGGACCGGCGCGCTGCTCGATGCCGCTCGGCTCGTGGCGGCGGCGCGGCGCGCGGGTGCGCTCGTGATCCTGGATGCGTTCCAGGCCGTCGGCGTGGTCCCGATCGACGTCGGCGTGCTCGATCCCGACGTGCTGGTGGGCGGCCTCTACAAGTGGATGTGCGGCGGTGGGACCGGCCTCGCGTTCGCCTACGTGCGCCCCGAGCTCGCCGCGGGATGGGAACCCGCCTATCCGGGATGGATCGGGCACCGCGACGTCGGCGGGTTTCATGCGACGGCCGTCGCATGCCTCCGCGCGCGGGGGCTTCGTGTGCGTGCCGATGGACGAGGCCGTCGCGGGCGCGGTCGTGGACTCGCTCGGCGAGCAGGGCATCGACGTCGACGCGCGCCCGAATGCCGGCGTGCGGATCGGGCCTCACCCGTGTTGCACCGAGGAGGAGTGCGATCTCGTCGTCGACGCCCTCGCGGCCGCGCTGGAGCGCGCGGGCGCCCCGAGGAAGGGACGGGTGGCATAGTGGAGGCTGCGGAGCTCCAGCGTCTCGTCGTCGGCTACGCGCTGTCGGCCAGCCTGTTCACGGCGGTCGAGCTTGGAGTATTCGACGCGACGGCGGGCGGGCCTGCCACCGCGGCGGCGCTCGCGGCGCGCCTCGACGCAGCGCCCGCTCCGCTCGAGCGGTTGCTCGAGCTTCTCGCAGCGCTCGGCTTGCTCGATCGCACGGAGGACGGCTATCGCGCGACCGAGCTGGCGCGCGCGGCGCTGACGGTCGATGGTCCGGCCTCGCTGGTCCCGGTCCTGAGTCACCAATGGAAGCACTTCTACGCGCTGTTCGCGCACCTGCCGGCTTCGATCCGCGCCGGGAGGCCGCAGGCGTCGCTGTGGGCGTTCGCGCGAGGCGAGGACGACGGCTACCGGGCAATGGCGAACAGCGCGCCCGAGCTCGAGCGTTTCCTGGCGGCGATGGATCGCTCGAGCGCGGGGACCGGGACCGAGCTGGCGGCGCGCGTGGACCTGACGTCGAGCCGTCGCCTCGTCGATCTCGGCGGTGGGGGAGGCGCCGTCGCGCTCGAGCTCGCCGCCGCGCTACCCGAGCTCGCGATCACGCTCGTCGATCTCGAGCTCGCCTGCGCGTATGCCGAGCGGCGGATCCGCGGTGCCGGCGCATCCGAGCGCGTTCGCTGCATCCCCGGGGACGCGCGCGATGCAGCATGGGCGCGCGAGGTTGGCGGCGCCGATGTCGTGTTGTTGTCCGCCGTGCTCGCCGACTGGTCGGCCGACGAACGCGCGCTCATCTTGAGCAACGTGCACGCCGCCCTCGATCCGGGCGGCCGGGTGGTGATCAGCGAGACGCTGCTCTCCGACGACGTCCCCGGCCCGGTCGTGCCGGCCATGCTTTCGCTATGCCTGCTCCTCGCCTCGAACGGCGCGAGCCTGCGCCCGAGCGAGCTGCATGCGCTGGTCGCCGCGACCGGCTTCACGGACATCGAGCTGCTCCCACCTGGCTCGAACGGCCGCTCGCTCCTGGTCGCGCGCAAGCAAATCACCACCTGAAGCGAGGCGCTCACGAGCTCCGTGAAAAGGCGCGAAACGTGGCGCGAGCGTCGAGCCCGGCGACGACGAGCGGTGATCGCGCTGGACCGCCACCGCACCCCGCCCTGGGCCGCGACGCGAGCGCATCCGTCAGGTCTGCAAGCGGAGCTCTCAGGATCGAAAGCTTCAGGGACTTCCTGATGGGTAAGTCCTTGAAATAAGTACGGAGAAGCCCTGGCCCGTGTCCTGCTAGGTAACCACGGCAGAGCGCCCGTGACGGCTTCCCCCCCCGCCGTCGAATGGGCGCTCTGTTTTTTGTGGCCCGGCGCGGCAGGGCGCGAGGAGCGCCCAGCTGACGCGCGGGGCTCGTCCTTCGCCCTAGCGCGGCACGAGGACGCGGATGTCCCAGGGCGCGAGGTCCAGCGCGAGGGCGCCGGCCCGGAGGTGCGCGCCGGCGCCGCTCAGCGCGTCGCGCAGGCCGCCTCGCGCGTGGGCGGCGAACGGCTCCGGGACGGTGAGCCGCTTCTTCACGGATCGCTCGCTGAAATTCAGGACCACGAGCGCGAAGCGAGACGCGTCGTCACCGTGCCTGACATAGGCGAAGACCTCGTCGTCCGGCCCCCCGGCGTGCACCGTGATGTGTCCCGGCGACCGGAGCGCCGCGACACCGCGCCTGAGCCGGATCAGCTGCTCGTAATGCCGCGCCAGCTCGCCGCGCGGGGGCCGTGAGACCGGGGCGAGGCCGCCGTAAGGCTCGTACTCGGCGCCGAGCTCGTCGAACGTGTAGACGCACGGGATGCCCGGCAACGTCAGCAGCGCCGCCGCGGCGACGCGCGTCAGGCCCGGCCCGTGGCGGGTGACGAAGCGGGCGCCCGTGTCGTTGTTGTTGATGAACCTGAGCGTGCGCTCGGGGCGCGCGGAGCGCGCCGCCGTGGCGGCGAGCGCCGCGCCGAGCCGGGCCGCGATGCCCCGCGGCGCGCCGAACACGTCCTTCCAGGCCCAGTGTCCGAGCTCCTCGGTCCAGTCATAGGCCGCGTCGAAGCCGTTCTGCAGGTAGTACGGATCGCGCGCCGAGGCCTCGGCGATCAGCGCGACATGCGGGCTCACGCGCCGGAGCTCGGCGGCCCAGGGGGACCAGAGCTCGCCCCGCCGCTGCTTGATGCCCCACGCGGCGTCGACGCGATAGCCATCGATGTCGAACCGGCGCACCCAGTGCAGCGACGCCTCGAGCATCCAGCGCGCCACCTCGGCGCTGTCGTAGTTCAGGTTCGGCAGGTGCTCCCAGTCGAAGTAATGCGTCGGCTCCCCGCCGTCGTCGCGATCGTAGAAGGCGAAGCTGTGCGCGTGGCGCATGCGCCGCTCGGCTTCCCGGAAATACGGGTGCTCGGCCGAGGTGTGGTTGGGCACGAGATCGAGCAGCACGCGCAGGCCGCGCCGGTGCGCGTCGTCCACGAGCTCGCGGAGATCTTGCTCGGTCCCGTAGTCGGGGCGCACGCTGAAGTAATCGGTGACGGCATACCCGAAGTCGCCCTCGGGCGCGGCGAAGAGTGGAGATAGCCAGATCGCCGTGACGCCGAGCCGCTCGATCGCGGGGAGGGCGGCGCGGACGCTCCGGAGCGGCGGATCGCCGAAGAACGGCGGTACGACGCCGTAGAGGACGGCGTCGTCGATCCACGCCGGTGCGGCCCTGCCGGAGGCGGCTTCGAGCGGCGGCGCGACCCGCGCGGCGTCGCCTCGGCCGCGCTCGTCGCGCACCCTGAGCTCGACCAGCGCCTGACCGCCAGCGTCGGGCGCCGGCAGCTCGAGGCGAGCGCCCTGTCCGAGCGGCTCCGGCGCCGCGCCGCCGCGCACGCGGAACCAGTCGAAGGCGACGATGTCGGCGCGGGAGCGCTCGCTGGGCTCGCTGCTCGTCGCGTCGAGGACGAGCTTGCCGCCGGCCAGCGCGGCGCGGGCGCGGGCGCGCGGCGTGTCTTCCAGCCGGACGCGGTAGGTGACGGGCGGAGAGTCCAGGTCGCCCGCGCTCGCCACCCGGCAGCGCGCGACGATCTCGTTCTCGCCCTCGAGCAGCGGGACGTCCGCGAAGAACCGCTGCTGCTCGATCGCCGCGGGGAACACGTCGCCGCCCACCCGGATCGCGCAGTCCTCCAGCGTGCCCGCTCCGGCGAGGGCGCCCTGGACGCGCGCGCTGAAGGCCCAGACGTCGGCATCGCCGGCGTGCAGCTCCAGCCGGGCTTGCGCCGCCGCGGAGGGGCGCGGCGAACCCGAGGGGGTGACCGATTCACACGAGGGCGCCGCCAGGAGCAGCGCGGCAGCCCATCCGAGCCGGGTGAGCGGCCGCGCGTGACGCGATGGGCCCGGGGCGCGCTGCCGAGGGGCGCCCGTGGCCGCGCCGATCGGCACGACCGGTCCAGAGAGAGATGCACAGGGAGAGGAGGCGGCGGTCGAGCGGAGGAGGCGTCTCGGCATGGGGGCGATGCGGCAAGCGGGGGAGCCCCTCTATTCCAGAACCACCCCCGACGATCGCCGAAGCGCTGAGAGCACGGAGGTTTTATGTCGTGATCTTCTCTCTCTCCTCCATGTCCGCCGTGTCGTCGCATCCACGGTGGCGCGCTCCCGTGCCGGGGCTTCCCGTGCGCCTCCTCGCGCCAGGATCAGGCGGCGACGGCATCAAGACGGCTGCGGTCCCGGGCGCGCACGACGAGCGGGACGCCGCCCGAGGGGCTCAGCGTCAGATTGCGGCGCACGGGGCGGGGCGGACGCTCGTCGAGCAGGCGGAACTCCCATGCTGACAGCGCCACGCCGAGCACGATCTTCATCTCGAACATCGCGAAGGCCGCGCCGATGCAGCGGCGGTGTCCGCCGCCGAAGGGCAGGTACTCGAACGGCGAGAACTTGCGCTCCAGGAAGCGCTCTGGCCTGAACCGGGACGGCTCGGGGTAGAGCTCGGGGTGGTGGTGCACGAGCAGGATGCAGGGCGCCACCCCCGTTCCCGGCTGGAGCTCGTGCTCGCCGAGGCGGAACGGCTGCGCCAGGAGGCGCGGGGACTCGGTGACGATCGGATAGATGCGCAGCGCCTCCTTGCACACGGCCTCCAGGTAGGGCAGGGCAGCGAGGCGCTCGGGGTCGGGCTCCGGGCCGAGGGCGTCGATCTCGTCGCGGAGGCGCGCGAGGACGCCGGGGTGGCGGTGCACGTGATCGAGGGCCCACGCGAGGGCGAGCGCCGTGGTCTCGTGCCCGGCGAACAGCAGCGTCCGGAGCTCGTCGAAGATGGCCCGATCGCTCATGCGCGATCCGTCGTCGTAACGGGCCGAGACCATGAGGCTCAGGATGTCGTCGCCCGGCGCCGCGCGCGCCCGCTCGATCTGCGCCCGGAACAGGGCGTCCAGGTCGCCGACGCGCCGGCGGAAGCGCGCGTAGGGGCCGAGGCCGCCGAGCTCCCGCTGCAAGGGCGGCAGGAAGGTCAGCGCCGGGGTCAGCGCGTCGGTCATGGCGACGACGGCCCGAGCGAACGCGCTCGTTCGAGACGGCTCCTCCACGCCGAAGACGGCGCGGATGATGACGTCGAGCGAGATCGCCTGCGTGAGCTCCTGGGCGATGGCGCGGGGCGCGCGCGCCGCCTCGGTGAGCCGTCGCGCGGTGGTGTCCGCCATCGCCGCCGCGTAGGCGCGCATGCGATCGCCGTGGAACGGCGGCGTCAGCAGCTTCCGCTCGCGCCTGTGGCGCTCGTCCGAGAGCATGAGCAGCGAGTGCTCCCCCACGAGCGGCGCGATCGCCTTGGTGGCGAAGGGAAGGAAGGTCTCGGGCGGCGCCGTCATCACGTCCTGCACCGTCCTGGGGCCTCCGGCGATCACGACGTCGCCGCTGAGCACGGGGACGTTGAAGACATCGCCGTAGGTGGCGGCGCAATGCGTGAGGAGCTCGAACGGACGGGTGAGGAACTTGTAGGTCGTAAGAAGTCGGCTGCGCGGGCCTCGGGGCAACTGGCTCATGGCGTACCTCGGCGGGGGGCTCGATCCCGGGGGCGCGCGGCGCCTCACCGGGATCGACGCAAGGATGGGCTCGGCGCGCCGCTGCGGCAGCGGCGTCGGGCGCCAATGTTGCGACGGACGGCGCCAGGCGGGGGCGCGCCGCGCGGTGTCCGTCCGACCAAGGCCCCGTGACCACCCCGTCGGAGTCGGCCGGCGCTACCGCGCTCGGGCGCCAGGAGGAATGGGAGGAGCCCAAGGGGCGCAGCACCGGGCTGGGCGCCAAGGCCGGCGACGAGCGCATCCGCTACCCCGACGAGCAGGACGACCTGTCCGACTCGAGCGGCGCGCGACCCGCGGTCGCCGCTCCCGAGGCGGACGACTGTTGCTCACGGATGCGGCGCTGAACCGCGGGGCCCTCGCCGCACCCTGCGAACGCGCGACGTCCGAGCGGCCTCGCTCGCCGCGAGCGTGAGTGAACGCCGCTCACCGCGCATCGAACCTCACGTCCAGGTCCGGGTACTTGCGGGCGAGGTACTCCAGCGCCAGCCACGTGTGGCAATGCCGGACCTCGGGCTGGCGCGCCGTGGGGCAGTTGCAGCCGAGGAACACGTCGCCTTGCAGGGCCTCCTGCGCCAGCGCGTCGAAGTGCGGTCGTTGCTCCGCAAACCTCTTGTCGAGCACCGCGAAGTAGGCGGCGCGAAACCTCTTGAAGCCAGCTTGCGAGGGATCCGACAGGAACTCTTCGACGATCTCCGGGGTGGGCCTCAGGACGTGGTGCGTGTGTTTGCGCGTGTCGTACCGCTTGCCCTCTGGCAGCGGATCACCCTCCGGACGGCGCCCGCGGACGATCTGGTAGCGTGCAAGCATCGGTGCTCATTCCTCCTTTCGTTCGTCGTTTGCATGCGTCGGCCGTGAGGTCTCATGGCGGTCCGGACGAAGCGCAGCGCGCGCCGCTCACCGCGGCGCCGGGGCGTGCGCCACGCGGCCGCCGACGACCACCATGTCGATCGGCGTGTCGACGAGCGAGCGATCGGGCGAGAGAGCGCGGCCGAGGACGGTCAGATCGGCCACGTAGCCAGGCGCGATCCGGCCCCGCTGGCCCTCGGCGAAGGCCGCGTACGCGGGCGCCTCGGTGAAGGCCAGGAGCGCCTCGTCGAGGTCGAGGCGCTCCTCGGGCATCCACCCGCCCGGGGGGTGGCCCGAGAGATCTTGCCGGGTCACGGCGGCATGGATGCCGAGCAGCGGTGAGGCGTCCTCCACCGGGAAATCCGAGCCGAACACGACGCGCGCGCCCGACGACAGGAGCGATCGCCAGGCATAGGCGCCCTTCAGGCGATCGGCGCCGAGCCGCGCGGGCGCCCACGGCATGTCGCTCGTCGCGTGGGTCGGCTGCATCGACGCGATCACCCCGAGCGCCGCGAAGCGCGGCAGATCGTCGGGCGAGAGGATCTGCGCGTGCTCCACCCGGAACCGCAGCGCCGCCGCCCGCTCCGGGCCGAGCGCCTCGAACGCGTCGAGCACGGCGCGGTTGGCGCGGTCGCCGATCGCGTGCACAGCGAGCTGGAAGCCCGCGTCCGCGACGATCCGCGCCGCGCGCGCGAGCGCCTCGCGATCCATCAGCAGGAGCCCGCTCGTCGAGGGCTCGTCCGCGTACGGCGCGAGCAGCGCCGCGCCGCGCGAGCCGAGCGCGCCGTCCGCGAAGAGCTTGACCCCGCGCAGCACGAACATCGCCGTGCCCGTCGGGTCCACGTCGGGCGCGCGCGCCTTCAGCCCATCGAGGTTCCCCTCGCCCGCGAGGTACGCGGTGACGCGGATCGGCAGCCGCCCGGCGGCGGCGAGCGCGCGGTAGACGGCCACGGTTTCGTCGCCGATGCCCATCTCGTGCACGCCCGTGAGCCCGGACGCGAGCGCCGCCTCGGCCGCGCGCAGGATGCGCCGCTCGCGCACGGCGGGCGGGTCGGCCGGGACCTCGGCCTCGATGAGGCCCATCGCGTTGTCGATGAAGACGCCCGTCGGCTCGCCCGCGGCGTCGCGCAGGATGCGCCCGCCCGGCGGATCCTGCGTGCCTCGGCCGACCCCGGCCGCGCGCATCGCCGCCGCGTTCGCCCAGAGCGCGTGCCCGTCGACGCGGCGCAACGCCACCGGGTGCTCCGGCGCCGCCGCGTCGAGCGGGGCGTGCGTGGGGAACGCGGCGCCCGGCCAGAGGTTCTGGTCCCAGCCGCGCCCGGTGATCCACTCGGCCCTCGGGCGGGCCTTCGCCGCCTCGGCCACGAGCGCCGCCGCCGCCTCGGCGCTCTTCGCGCCGCGCACGCTCAGCGTCTCCAGCGCGACCCCGAGCCCGTAGAGATGGGCATGCCCGTCGACGAGGCCGGGCACGACCGCGCGCCCCGGCAGCTCCTCGACGCGCGTCCCCGGCCCGACGAAGGCCTTCGCGTCGGCCGCGCTGCCCACGAAGACGATCCGCTCGCCGCGCACGGCGACCGCCTCGGCGCGCGGGTTCCCGGGGTCCATGGTCCGGACGACGCCGGCGGAGATCACGAGATCGGCGGGCGCCTCGGGCGCCGCCGTCGCGGCGAGCAGGCCCGGCGAGGCACAGCTCGGGGCGAGGCTGCCGAAGAGGCTCAGGAGCGTCGCTCGGAGCGCGTTCGACATGAGCGCCACCCTAGCACCCGCATGGGGCGCGCAACGGCGGGCAGGGGGCTACCAGAGGCCCAGCGTGACCGCGACGGTCAGCAGCGGCAGCGGCGCGAGCACCGCGACGAAGAAGACGAGGACGTCGAGCTGCGCGATCCGCGCGCTCCCTCGCTCGAGCAGCCGGGCCTGCTCTCCGGCGACGATCTCGGCGCCGGAGAGAGCCCCTCCGCGGTACGTGCCCGCGGACGTCGGTCCGAGGACCACGACCGGTCCGGGCGGCAAGCCGCGGTCTGCGGCGCGCACGGGAGGCGAGCCGTCCGCGAAGTCGAGCCAGCCGTTTTCGGCGAGCACCGCGGCCCTCGCCCCAGCGATCTGCGCGAGGGCGCGGCGGGCGCGCCAGCGATGGCGGAGCAGCGCCAGGGAGAGCAGCGCTCCGCAGGCGGCGACGGCGATCGCGCGCCGGTGGGCGCCGAGCACGCCTGCGACGAGGCGCATGGACGCGGGCATCGCGAAGAACCGCGGCGCCGCGAGGACGACCGGACCTGCTTCGCCGCCGCGATGGGCATCGTAGATCGCTCCGTCGAGCATGAGCAGCTCGCCCAGCTCGCGGTCCTTGGCGAACAGAGACGCTTCGCGAACGAGCGGCGACGCCTGGCGGATGACGAAAGAATCGCGGGGATTGATCCAGCCCGGCTGCTGCCGGCACGCCTCGGGGGCGACCATCGTGTACGTGCCGCGCTGAGACAGCCACGTCACGAGGTGAGCGTCGAAAGGCCTCCCGGCCTCCTCCACATCGAGAAAACACCTCTCGGACAGGCTCGGGCACAACCGGCGCACGCCCAGCCGGCCGATGCTCACGTCGTGGATGCGCGTCACGACGGGCGGTCCGGACGGGTCCGACGGGCCCTCGTCGATCATCGAGGGCTCCCCCTCGACGGGCGGAACGACTCCGATGGTCGGGAGGGACGCGATGTGATCCTCCGGATCGGGCTCTCGCACGGCGTGAGCGGTCGATACGGCAAGGAGGCCCGTGGTCAGCGCGAGGACGGCGACGCTCACCGCGTGGAGAGCGCGCGGCGGCACGCGGACCATGGTGCTCGCCATGGCAGCGAAGAACACCGCCCCGAAGGCGCCGGCGACGGCGGACAGGAGCCCGAAGACGCGCCCGATCATCGGCAACCACTCTCGCCATGCGTACCAGGAAGGGGGGATGTCGGGGCACGTCATCCCCTCCCGGGTCATGCGGAAGAACAGGTACGCGAGCGGAAAAACGAAGAGGGGGAGAGAGACGCGCAGCGCAGCGCTGCGGGCCGCGGCGGCGACGCAGAGGAGCGCGACGAGCAAGCCCGCCTCCATCACGAACCACGGGACGGCCACTTCCCTGCCCGCGAGGACGGCGAGCACGACGCAGGGGCCAACCAGGACACCGACGCACGCAACGTGAACCCTCGGAGGCGCCGACGAGAAAGAGGGGGGATGATCGTTCGGCGCCAGCATCAACGCTCCTCGAGCTTCACCGAGGTGCCCCGCCCACGGCAGGACCACCCGGGCGCCGAGGAGCGCGCTGCACGCTGCGCGCCTCGGAGAATCGCGCCTCGGCCTGCATGTCTGACGATCCCATGGGGCGCCGATCGCCGTCAAGGAGGCCGCCGGATCGCGACGGACGGGCGCTCGACTCCTCGGGCTCGTGCATCGAAGGCGCCGCGCTCCCTCCACAGCCTGCGGAACGCGGGCGGCGCCGACCCGTCGAACGAGCACAGAGCCTGAGCCGGCCCCGGCCTCCCGGGCCAGAGAGCACCTGAGAAGTCACGTGGTGGAGGCTCGCGCCGTCGGCGTGGGGGCTGAGACCTCCACCGCGCCGCGCAGGCGCCCCCCACCCGGCGCCGCGCGGACGAGCGCGAAAACCCCGAAAGAAGCGGTCTTCCCCGTGGATCCTGGGCGCGCCGGCGGCCTTCCGAAGCGCCCCGACAACCTGGCCCGCCGGTTGCTCTATCGGAATGCGACGCCGCGAGACAGCGACAAGGGCCCTCCCGGGCGACTCGGTATCGCCAGAGGCCGCTGACACGTGATCTCGTGAGCGTGAACCCCGACCCAAGGAGACATCACCATGAAACTCAAGAACCTGCTCCTCTGCTCGCTCATCTCGTCCTTCTCGCTCGTCGGCTGCATCGCCGAGCCGCTCGACGCCGACAGCGCCGACGAGGGCGCGAGCGACGTCGCCGAGGTCGTGGGTGAGGGCGCAGAGGCGATCATCGGCCCCGGGGGGGATGACGGCGGCGGCCCGGTCACGAAGACCGTGAACCTCTCCTGCTCGATCACCTTTCCCAGCATCTTCAACCCGAACGCGGCGATCAAGAACACCTCGCTCTTTGGCGTTCCGGACACGGCGAAGATCACCTTCACCGTCACGCACTACTACGGTGATCCTGGGCCCTACACCCGCTCGGTCACCGGGCCGCTCGCCAAGGGCCAGACCAAGCTCGTCCCCCTCTCGCACCCCGGCGCGCTCGACGCCTACGGCTGCACCGCCAAGGCCACCTGGACCCTCATCGACTGAACCCGACTCCGCTGGTTCCTTTCCGGGAGAATTCACAGGGAGGCGGGGAGACGGGGAGTAGAATCCCATCAATCTCCCCGTCTCCCTGTTCAATTGTTCTTCGCTGCAATGTCAACAAAATGAGAGGATTTGTCAGGTTCGGAACGAGGTGTCGACGACCGGACACGGCGCGCCGGACGGTGTGGTCTCTCACTCCGCTGCTTCGGTGCTGCAGGTGATGTTGATCCACCCTCCACGGCGTTCGAGCGCGCCGCCGATGAACCGGAGCGGCCATGGGTGCTCCGAGGGCCCGCAGCGCCACTGCGACACGAGCTCCGGCACCTCGGTCGCGCAGAAGCCGCTCGGGCATCCTGGACAATCGAGCGAATGCCGGCAGCTCTCCAGGTCGGCGCCGGCGAGCTGCACGACCTCGCAGCGGCGCAGCTCCTTGCCGCCGCGCTCGACGAGCGTGGGCTGCCCGCCTGGATCGCGCCGACCCAGCGCGGCATCGCAGCGCTCGAGATCGGCCTGATCGATCATAATCTTGCAAGCGACCACGCCTCCGGCGTCCACGGCGAGCGGGTGGGCCTGGCAGATGGGGCCGCAATCGGCAAAGCCCGGGTGAAGGAGCATGTCCCACGTGTGCTGATCGTCGCAGCTCGAGGCGATCGGCTCCGCGCTCACGAGCTCGCTCCACGCCGCGAGTCGCCCGCCGCCTTCGTCGATGGCGCTACAGGTCCAATCGGGCGTGGTGAAAGGCCCGACCACCTCCGTGTCCAGGGTCATCGACAGCGCTGTCTGGCTGGGTACCTCGTCGGCGACGAGCCCGGGCCCCTCGTCGTCGCGCGTGCTCGCGACGAGCAGCCTCGCGATCCTGTCCTGGGGCAGCGACCTGACGAGGGCTACCTCGGCATCCCCCACGGGTGCGCGCGCGCCCGTGACGAGCTCCAGCGCGCGCGTGGCCGTCCGTAGCGGGCGGTACTCCTCCCCGGGCTCGGCGAGCCGCTGTCCCAGCGCCTCTGTCACGCCTGCCATCACCGCCTCGACCTCCTCCTCGTGCGAGGTCTGCGTGGTCCACGCGAGCGCGGGGATTTCCCTCGACGTGACGAGCGCCGCAGCGTCGGGCGCGCTCGGCCGCGCGACGACCACCCGGATATCGCCGGGGTGCCACTGGGCCGGATCCGCGCTGCCGCATGTTCCCCACCGCGATTCGATCACGGCAAGGAGGCCTGCGCGCACGCTCTGGGCGACGCGCTCGCGGAGCTGCGCGGCTTCGGCCGTGTCCGCGTCATCGACGACCAGCACGATGACCTTCGGAGACTCCGCGACGAGCCCTCCCTCGAGGACCAGCTGCGAGGTTGTCCGCGGGTCCACCGCCACCGGATCCGTGCTGCACGCCACGGCGGCGAGCGTCAACCATGCGAGATGAACAGATCTCATTGGCCACATCACGGGCGGTGTTGGCAACACGCGTACCAGCGAGGGCGCCGCTCTCCAGGCCGACAAGCGCGCTATTCCCGCGGTATCCGAAGGAGGCCAAGCGCGCTCCATGCCAACGCGGCGGCGCGCGGCGCCAACCCAGTTGCTCAACCCGAGCGAATGGCTCCCTCCCGGAATGGTGACGCTGTATTCGCAACCCATCCAGGCATTGAGGGAGCCCGTCCACGACACGCTGGGCGGCTTCTCGCTCCCGTTTCCCAGCACATTGCCCCACATCCGCCGCGGAGGCGGAGCGCGGCCGTCGCGCTCACGCCTCGTCCTGGCCGACGATCTCGGCTCAAGGATTGCGGTCGAAGTGGTAGCGAAGCTCGTAGCCGTAGTACGTGGTCGATGAGGCGCGCAGCAGCTCGGACGCGCGCTCGTCGATGAATGCAAGCTCTTCGAACCAGAGCATTCTGAAGGCGATCGCGGCGCGCCCAAAGCGGACGAAAGCGTTGGGCGAAAGGTAAAAGTCACCTCCCATGGCGCTCGCGCGGCCGAGGGTGAGCACGTGGCCATAGCCCCCCTCGATGCCTATCCCCAGTTGCGCCGGCGGTATCACGGGGCGAAGATCCAGGGAACGCACACCTATCGCAACACGATATCCGATGCGGCCGTACGGTGCCCATTTTTGATGATATCCGGTGTCGTCGGCGGCGACGTACTCGCGGCTCCCGATGCCGAACGTATAGCCGGCGCCTCCAAACCACCATCCGCCCCATGGGATGTACTTGGCCATCAAGTCGCCTTGGACGTAGAGTCCAGTTCCAAATTTGGACGAAGCGATGCCGTCCTGGGGGCCGCGGCTGAGGAGCCCGAGGCTCAGCGCTGACTCGATGCTCGAGCAGTGGGCGAAATCGTCGCACGCGGGGGAGCGGACGACAACTCGGCCATCCTCGACGTCGACTGTTCCGTGGGGCGAGTAGCGCGGGAGGCCGCGCACGCGGTACTGTACTGGGGCACCACAGGCGAAGCTCACCGCCGAGATTTCCTGGTTTGGCAGCTCCACATTCTGGCCGGGGGTCTGGTTCAGGTTGAAGATCTTTCCACGCAGGTCGATGAACGTGGTGCTGCGATCAGGTAGCTGAACCTCTACTCCATCGATGCTGGCGCGCTCGATGTCCGGTAGATTGCGCCAGCTCGAGAAATCCACTGCGATTTGCCGTACGCGAGTATCGGGGAGGCCGAACAGCTCTTCCGCCGGACGCCCCAGCCGATCGGGCCAGCGTTGTCGAGACTCATCGGCTGAAAACTCCACGGATGTAGGCAGCTTGAACGACCCGGCGGCGCTACACGCATAGGCGCACGTCCCCTCGGTCGATGGCTCTCGCTGGGAGCATTCGATGCCCTCCAGCCAAGCTCGCGGACATCCAAGAGAGCTGAACGGGTAGGCGCAATCGGGCCGCCAGGAGAAGCCGACCTGCTTCAGCTGCATGCTGAGCTGTGACGGCGGCGTCGGTTCGAACCAGTGCGCCTCGAGCGTCGCGTCTGCTCCCAGCTCCGCCTTGATGCGAGTCTCGACGCGCTCGTCGTGGACGGGCAGGCGCATCACGAACGACTGCTCGGTAATCTCAGGTCTGCACACGCGAAGCGGTCGGGCGCTTGCGTTCTGCCGCTCCAGGGTGACGCGACGAATCTGGGTGGCAATACCGGAGACCAGAGGGAGCTGTGCAACCGAGGTCAGGCAGCGCGGCTGCAGCGGGAGCACGGCGCGCCCGCTGGTGGTGAACACCGTCAGGCTAGGCGCGTAGTGGCCGCCGATTACCCGGACCGCAGCGGCTTCGGCGCCTCCGAGCGTGCCGGCGAAGCGGATCGCCGCTACGGTCCCGTCGAGCCTGATTTCGGTGATGGGAGCATCCGCGCCGTGGATCAGGTTGAGACCAACGAAGACCACCGAGCCTCTGCTGTTGGGACGCGCGACGTTCCACCCGCACGTGACGTGTAGATCGAGCTTCTGTTTGTCCAGAAGGTCCTTGTCGAACCACTCGCGTATGGCGGGAGTCTGGTCTAGCCGCGCGTCGCATTCGGCGAAGGGCTCGGCACAGGCAGAGAGCTCCTGGTCATCCCCGTCGGCCCCCGGCGAAGCTCTTGCGGGGAGCGCCATCGTCAGTGCTCGCGAAACCCCTTCGAGCGCGGGATTGCTCTCCGCCTCCTGTGGGATGGCCGTTATGCGCCCCTGCTCGTCGAGCGCTAACGCCTTGAGCGGTAACGAACTGTACGACGACGTCTTCTTGTCCGGATTGACGAGCTTCGTGGCGCGGGCCGTGACGATACACAGATGAGCAGGCTCTTCTTTGAGAGGTACCTGCAGTTCGAGGGAAATGAAGCCGTCTGCGTGCGCACGGCGAACCACCAACGAGAGGGCCGCGAGCAGCAGGACGCAGAGCGCGCGGCTCATGCGTCAGGGCTCACAGGAGACGACCGTGAAAGCGCTGCAGTTCCGGTGGATCGTCGCCAATTGTCTCGCTTCGGCGTCGGTCGCCGCACGGCTCTTCGACTTGTCTGGGCACTTCGGCTTGCCAAGGTTGAACGTGGCGAGGTCGACGACGCAAGGCGGCGACGGCGGCGCGCTCGGATGCTGGGTTCTCGGCGACTGGGCCGAAGGTTGCGCCGAGGGCTGCTCCGGAAGAGCTCCCTCCATGCAACTACGCGGGAGCGCGGGCATGTTTTTATCACCCGTCGCGAGCGCGAAGCAGCGCGCCGAGACGTCCAGCACGACGCAGCGATCCGTGTTCGACTCGACGCTCTGTTCGAACTTGTTCTTCACTTCGAGCGCGCTGGCCGCGCCGCGTTTCGCCTCGTCCACCTTCACCTGCACGAGGGTGCCCTTGTCGCTCGACGTGGAGGTCTTGACGTCCCGAAGGATGCAATTCGCGTAGCGCTCGAGCGGGTCGTCTGGACTGACGCAGGCGTCGCCGCGCCGGTAGAACCCGGAGGGGCAATCCTGCTCCTCTGAACGCGAGATGAGGGCGCGCGCGCCAAGCGCGCCGAACACGACGAACGATCCCAGGCCAGCGCCGAGCAGCCATGGCCTCCGCGCCTTCAGCCCCGTGCCGGCGGGCTCTGTCGAGCGGGGCGCCCCGTCCGCGCTCGCCTCGTCGTTGGTCGTTGGCTTGGCCGGGGCGCGTGGCGCAGCGCCGGGGGCCTCGGACGCCGACGGGTGGGCTCCCTGGGCTTCGAGTTGAGAGATCCGCCGTCGAAGCAGGTCTGCGAAGGCGGCCAGCTTCGCCTCGCGCAGCGCGTGAAGGTCCGCGGTCTCGTGCGTGTGCGCTAAAATCTCCGCCAGCAACGCTCGCCCCTCGAAATC
Organism: Sorangium sp. So ce295; assembly: GCF_051527405.1. Classification (NCBI taxonomy): domain Bacteria; kingdom Pseudomonadati; phylum Myxococcota; order Polyangiales; family Polyangiaceae; genus Sorangium; species Sorangium sp. So ce295. The sequence goes on from NZ_CP150324.1 coordinate 4,507,255, forward strand.
CACCCACGCCTCGGGCATCAGCTCCTGCGCGGCCTGATGGAGCTTCGCCAGCCGTGGCCGCGTGCCCGGCCGCCCTTCTTGAGCGGCGAACAAGGCAGGAGTGACCACTTCGCCCAACACGTGGCGCAAATCGCGCAGGTCCACGCGCCAAGCTTATACGAACAGGCCGAGGACGCACAAGGTCGGCAGCATGCGAATGGGCACAGCCCCGTAGTGCCTGACCCACGTGCTCTCGATCCTGGAGTCTGGCGGCGGCGGCACGGCCACCTGCGGCGCGCGCCTCTCGGCGCCGGTGACGCTGCGCGAGGAGCTCGCGGGTGCGGTGGGCCCGGATGGGTTCCGCATCCAGGCCGGAGCGACCATCGCCGCCAGCGCCGACGTCGACGGCGGCCTGGGAGGAGATCGAGACGGCGCCGCGCGTGTGGCGCGTCGACGTCGACTGGCGCGCTGGTGTCAGCTCGTCGAGATGCGGGCCATGGAGGTGGCCTGACGCGCGCTCGCCTGGATCGGTCGCCCCCGGCGTCGTACTCAGGAATCGCCTTTTCTTGTGCATGGCACTGTGTTTGCCTGGGGGGCGTTCGCCCGATCGGTCGGGCGAGGAGGATGTAGACCATGCGCAAGCTATGGATGGCTCCGGTGATGGCGGCGGCGGCGCTGATGACTGCGCCGCGACCCGCCGAGGCGTGCGGCGGATTCTTTTGCGGACGACAGCCGGTGGACCAGACCGCGGAGCGGATCTTGTTCGCGACGAACGAGGACGGGTCGGTCACGATGGTGACGCAGATCCAGTATGCCGGCGCGGCGCCGGACTTCGCCTGGGTGGTCCCGCTGGCCGAGGTGCCGGCGGTGGAGAGCCTCGCTGTGTTCCCGCAGCTTGCGCTCACCGCCCTCGATACAGCGACGGGCCCGCAGTTCCAGTGGCCCGACGACCCGAGCTGCTACCCCGCCTTCCCCGAATCCGCGGGGGGCGGGGGCACCGCGGACGGCGCCGACGACGGCGACGTCACGGTGCACATCCGGGAAGAGGTCGGCCCGTACGACGTGGCCGTTGTCGAGTCGACCGATCCCACGGCGCTCGTCGCCTGGCTTCGCGACAACAACTTCCGCGTCAACGACGCGATGGTGCCGTACATCCGCATCTATACGAGCGAGGGGATGAAGTTCCTCGCGCTGCGGCTCCAGCCGGACGCCGAGGTCACCGACATCCAGCCGTTCCGCTTCACGCTTCCGTCGGGGTCGCCGTCGATCCCGATCCGGCTGACGGCGATCGCGGCCGAGCCGGAGATGGGCATCACCGTGATGATCCTCGGCGACCGGCGTTATGGGCCGGCCAACTGGCCGGACGTCGAGATCGACGACAACCAGATCGTCTGGAGCGCGAACCAGTGGCCGGTGCAGACGAACTGGACGGCGCTCGTCGCGCGCGGCGTCGACGATGCCGGCGGTCGAGGGTTCGTCACGGAGATGAGCGGACCGACGACCGACATCGCCGAGCAGGTCCGCAACACGATGACCTCGGACGAGGATCAGCTGGCCGCGCGCGACGCGCTGCTGCCGCTGCTGGAGGGCAACGCGACGATCACCCGGCTCTATACCCGCCTGTCGCCCGAGGAGATGACCGTCGATCCGATCTTCCGGCGCACCGACGGTCCCGTTGTGTCGAACACCCGCCTGCTCCCGCGCTACGTCGATGATCGCGACCTGTGCGTGGGCCCGCCGGGCGCCGAGGCTGCCGGCGCCGCGTCGCCGTGCGACTTCGCGGCGTGCGGCGCAGGCGGCCTGTGCCGCGTCGTCGAGGGCGCGGACGGCGCCCAGCCCGTCGCCGCCTGCGCGTGCGTGCCCGGGACGACCGCGCGCACGACGTTCGATCCGTCGGGTCGGCCGACGGTGACCTGCCAGGACCTCCGCATGTCGTTCCTCAACCCGGGTGACCGGGCGCTCCCTGACGCGCCGCCGCTCGCGGATCCTTGTGCGACGTTCGATTGCGGCGCGAACGGCGAGTGCGTGCCGATGAACATGACGCCGACCTGCCGCTGTTCGACCGGTTATGTGGCGGTAGGCACGATCGCCGCCGACGGCAGCCGCACGACGACCTGCGTGCTTCCCGACGAGCCCGTCCCCACGTCCTTCTACGATCGGCGCGTCCCGCCGCTGCCCGATTCGCTGCCGGGCGGCCGGCCGGTCGATGTGCCGCCGCCCGCCGTCGGGGCCGCCTCTGGAGGCTGCAACGCCGGCGGTCATGCGGGCGGCGCCGTCGGTCTCAGCGGCGCGCTTCTCGGGCTGCTGGCGGCCGCGCGCCGCCGCCGGCGCTCGTAGGAGTCCACGCCGTGGCCAGCTCGACCTCCGCCGCCGGTTTCGCCGTGCTCCTCGCGTTCGCTCCTGGCTGTGCCGGCGGGGACGAGCCGCCGGCGCAGGGCATCGCCGAGCTCGGCACCGGCGAGTGGCAGTTCGAGCCGCTCGCCGACGGCCAGGAGGTCGAGCTCGCCCACGGCGCGCAGGGCGGCTGGCACGTGTGGACAAGCGTCAGGACGCTCGGCCTGGAGCCGGAGGGCGCCCAGCTCGAGGTCACGACGACCGTGATCGGCGATCCGTCCTCGGCGACGACCAGCCGGGGGAGAATCGAGCTCGAGGAGCTCGAGGACGGCCGGTGCGAGTTCATCGGATGGCCGGCCGTGCTCCGCGAGCCAGCTTGTGCCATCGGCCAACCGCTCCGGATCAGGGGGGTGGTGACCGACGCGCGAGGCACGGTTGCGACCGCCGAGCGGCTGGTGCACCCCCGATGGGACAGCGACGAGGCCTGTGCTGGGCGGCCATAGGGCCCGAAATCCACATCGCCAGTCGGGTCCAGCAGCTCTGGGTCAGAGCGAGTGAACGATCCAGACGGCTGGCTCTTCATAACGTCCGCGCCGACCCTGGACGTACACGGGGGCAAGGCCGCCGGGGATCTCGAAAGACCGCTCGGAAGGCAGGATAGGCCTGCCGAGCCAGACCTCCCAGAAATCGAGCTCCAGGTCGACCACGAGGGCGCAACGGGGAGTCCCGGCGATCCGGCCCCCAACGCGGACATGCGTTCGGATCCACGGGTCGGTGGGCAACCCGTCCTCGCGGGCGCGATCGAGGAACTCCTCGATGTCGATGCCTGGGCAGGATGCCTTGGACGGGGGGCGCACCGGGGCGAGCACGCCGGCGAGGCCCGATCGCCTCGCCAGGGCCTTGAAGCCGGCGAGCACGAGCGCGCTCACGCCCTGGCCGCGGAACAGCGGTGACACCGAGGCGGTGAACGCGCCCAGGTGGGTTGGCGGGTCGCCGTCGCGGACCGCCTTCGCACGGAGGACCTGCCACCTCCAGCCGCCGTCGGGCAGCGCCGCCAGATCGTCGCTCCGCACGGCGACCGGAGCGGCGTTGCCGACCGCGGCCAGGCGCCCCGTCGCCCTCTCGACGAGGCCGAACGTGAACGCGGGGGTCTCCCGCAGGATCTCCAGATAGGCGTCCTCGACGTCGTTGGAGTAGATGAACGGCGTCGCGGCCCATGCCTGCGCGACGACGACATCCATCAGGGCGCCGAGATCTGCGCGCTCTGCGCGCGTGACCATGTCGAAGCGGTCGCTCACCGCTCCAGGCGGAGCATCGTGGATCATGCGAAGTCGTTCAGCTCGGCGGACGCCGTAGTCACGTCCAAGGATGGGCGCAACGCCCACGACGAGCGAAGCAAATCCCCCATGGATTGTCAAGCGAGCGCCGTGGTTCAGTGTCAAGCCGCGACGCAGAATCGTTGGTCGCCCCAACGCGCCCCAACGCGCTCCAGCGCGCTCCAAAGCGTGATCTTACCGGTCATCGCGTGGGATCAGCACGCGCGGTGCTGAGTACCCTCGCCGGGCGTGATGAAGATCATCACGCTCGGCGCGCGCACGATCTGCCCGTGCCAGACGCCGCGAGGGACGATGCACGTGCCCTGATCGCGCAGCTGGATCACGCGCTCGCCGCCCTCGTCTTCCAGCACGACGTCGACCGAGCCGGAGAGCAGGATCAGGATCTCGTCGCCATGGGGGTGGACCTCGCGGTGATCGGGGCTCTCGTTCATGTGAAAGAGGCCCACCATGCGGCCGGCGTGCAGCTCCTCGCGCTCGCCGATCTTCGCCCAGAACTCGGCGTCCACAGGGATCAGCTTCGCGGCGCCGCCGTCGAGGAGCTGCACGTAGGTGTCGGAGAGATGAAAAGCGTGGGGGTCGTGTCGGGTCATGCAAGCACCATGGGCGCTCGCGCGCGCCGGCGATTGTAGATTTTTTCCGAGCATCCCGCTTCGCGGCCGCCCCTGGTTCCGCGCGCCAGCAATCTCCGGCGGGACTGTTCCGCGGGGGCGAACCGTCGCAATCCGGTGCTTTCCTTCAGAACCAGCGCGCGAGCGCGTCGTCGAGCGACTTCGACGACGCGTCTGTCCACGCGATGCAGCCGTCGGGACGGACGAGCATCGACGGGCCGTCGTGGGTGCGTGCGACGTGCACGTCGCGCGGGAGTGACCGTTCCGAAGGCGAGATGAAGAGGCCGCCGCCCTTCTCCATCAGCACGTAGAGCCGCTCTTCGCTGCCGCCTTCGAGCGTGAGGAGCTGGTCCTTCGCGAGCGTGCCGACGAGCGGGTCGTCGTCCCCGAGGTCGTAACGAACGCCGACGCCCGAGAGCATCTCGCCGAGGTAGCGGTTGCCTTCGGGCAGCTTCATCAGGTCGCTCACGATGGTGCGGAGCGCGCTCGTCAGCGGGTCAGGTCGCATGAGCGCGACTTGCGCGCGGGTATTTTCGAGGACGCGCGCGGCGACAGGATGGCGCTCGGCGGTGTACGAGTCGAGGAGATGCTCGCGCCCCTTCACCGCCGCGGCGAGCTTCCAACCGAGGTTCGCGGCGTCGACGAGGCCGAGGTTCAAGCCTTGGCCGCCAAAGGGCGAGTGGACGTGCGCGGCGTCGCCGGCGAGAAAGACGCGGCCAGCTCGGTAGCTCGTCGCTTGCCGCGCGTGATCGGTCCAGCGCGTCGCCATCGTCATCGACAGGATCTTGACGTCGGTGCCGCTCACGCGCTGAATCGCCGCTTCGACCTCGGCTTGCGTGATCGGCGCATCCCGATGGGGCGGCGGCCCGTTGAACTCCGCCGTGAAGACGCGCCCCGGCATCGGTCCGGACGCGACGAGGCCGCGCGGCGTTCGATGCCAACCCATCGCGAGCTTCTCGGGCGCATCGAGCTCGACGACAGCCTGATAGCCGGTGATGGTCGGATCCGTGCCGGGGAACTCGAAGCCGGCGAGCTTGCGGACGCGGCTCCGGCCGCCGTCGCAGCCGACGAGGTACTTCGCGCTCCGCGGGCCCGCGCTCGTCTGCGCGGTCACGCCGTCGTCGTCCTGCTCGAAGCCTTCCACCGTGATGCCGCGACGGATTTCGATCCCGAGCTCGGTCGCGCGCGCGCTCAGGATCCTCTCGAGCGCCTCTTGCGGCACGAGGCGCATGTGGCGCTCCGGGTCGCGCTGGAGGTCCTGGTCAATCAAGAACATCCCAGAAAAATGGCCTCCTGGCCTCTTTACCGTTCCAGATCCGAAGCGCGCCCTCAGCGCCGGCATCATCCGCGCCATGGTGGCGCGGCGCTCGTCGTCGAGCGCACGCGCGAGCCCGCGTCGTTCCAGCGCCTCGGCTGCCACCGCGCCGACCCCGGCGGCCTTGATCGTGCGGTCGGGCTCCACGAGCCGCTCCAGCACGAGCGGCTTCACGCCCGCGATCGCGAGCTCGATTGAGAGGAAGAGCCCGACCGGGCCGGCGCCTACGATGACCACGTCGTGCGTCATGACCCAAATCTTGGACTCGGTAAATGTTTGCGCAAGTCAAATATTTGTCTTAGTCTAAGATTCGATCCATGGGCGAGCTCCGGGAAAGCAAGAAGCGCGAGACCAGGCAGCGGATCTCCGACGTCGCGACGGCGATGTTCTTCGCGCGCGGCTTCGACGCGGTGACGGTCGAGGAGATCGCCGCCGCCGCCCGTGTCTCCAAGATGACGGTGTTCAACTACTTCGCGCGCAAGGAGGACCTCCTCTTCGATCGCGAGGACGAGGTGAAGCGGCTCTTGCGCGAGGCAATCGGCGAGAGGCCGCAAGGGCAGTCGCCGATCGACGCGCTCCGCCGCCTCGTCGACAGGCTGTGCGAGCAGAAACATCCGTTCGCTCGCATCGACAGCCAGACGGTCGGCTGGGGGCGCGTCGTCGCGGCGAGCCCGTCGCTCCAGGCGCGCCTCCGCGAAATCGGGGATGAGACGGTCGAGGCGCTCGCGGTCGAGCTCGCTGGTCCGAAGCCCGATGGCGTCGTGCGGCTCGTCGCCGGCATGGTCGTGCTGACGTGGCGCACGGCGTACGGCGAAGCCATCCGCGTGTTCGAGCGCGGAGGCTCGGCGAAGAAGGCGAACGCTGCGTTCATCGCGTTGATCGATCGCGGTTTTGCGGCCATTCACGGGATGGCGGCGAGCACGCGCTTTGCCTGCGCGCCGGCACGCAGCGGATCGGGAGCCACGTCATGATCACCGGGCTGGGCAAGGGCACGATGCCCCTCTCGTCGAGCTTCGCGCTTCTCGCAGCTCCGCGACGTCGCGCGGACGCTCGGCGAGATGGCCGCGAACCAGCGCGCCGGCCTGCCCCTCACGCAGCAGCACCTCGATTTCATCGACCAGGCCGTCGAGGTCTTTCGGGGTTGCGGAGCTACCGGGCGCGGGCGCGCCGGTACTCTCCCGGTGTCGTGCCCGTCCAGCGACGGAAGCTGCGGTAGAAGTGGCGCGGCTCGCCATAGCCGAGCAGGAACGCGATCTCCTGGAGGGCGAGGTCAGGCCGGCGGACGAGATCGAGCGCCTTCTCCCGCCGGGCCTCGTCGAGCTGCGCCGTGAACGACGTGCCGATGTCCTTGAGCGCGCGCTGGAGCGAGCGCGTGCTCATGCCCAGAGAGCGCGCGACCCCCTCCTGGTCCACGTCGCCGCGGTCGAGCCGCTCGTCGATGCGGGCGCGCACGCGCGCGTCGAGCGTCGCGGCGCTGGCGGGCGCGGCGCGCGCGGCGAGGAGCTGCTCGGCGTGGCGAACGAGGTAGTCGCGGACCGACGGGTCCGCGCCGACGAGGGGCGCGTCGAGCAGACGCGCATCGTAGACGAGGCCCGTGGCGCCCGCGTCGAAGCGGGCCGGAGCCCCGATCGCCTCCTCGTAGAGAGACGGCGGGTGCCGGCGAGGATGGCGGAACAGCGCCTCGATCGGCCGCGCCGAGCCGCCGAGGTAGAGCGCGATGAAGCGCGCGAGCGTCGCGATCATCATCTCGATCGGCTCGGCCATGGCGACGACGCGCGGCTCGTGCTCGAGCGCGAGCCGGGCGACCCCGCCGCGCTCCTCGAGGGTGATACGGAGGTACGGGTCCATCAGCCGGCAGAAGCGGCCATAGACGGCGACGCCCTGCCGCACGGTCTCGCTGTGGCGAAGGACGTGCCCCACGATGCCGACGACCGACACCGGGATGCAGCGCGCATAACGCAGCCCGAGCGGCTCGCCGGGGAGGCGCTGGAGAAGGACCTCCCACAGCGAGAAGAGCGATGCATACGGCACGAGCTCGTCGGGCGCGGCGAGGACCTCGGGCGAGACGCCGGCCGCCCGGAGGAGATCCTCCTGCGGGACTCCGCACGACGAGGCGAAGGCGATGAGCCCGGCAGGCATGGATGCGAACACGAGATCGCCGTCGGACATGGCGTGCGCCGAGGATAGCGCAGACGCCCGGGGGCTCAGCGCCGATCCCGCCGCGCTCGAAATCCAGCTTGAACGAGCGCTCCGGCTCGTGGCATCCTCGACATGCACGAAAAGGGGGGGACGATGGCGGTGCATCACATCGCGCTGGCGACCAGCGATCTGGTCGCCACACACCGGTTTTATACCCGGGCCATGGGGTTCCGTCTCGTGAAGGTCATCGCGGTGCCTTACGAGGGCAGCCGCGACGGGGGCTGGGCGAGGCACGCCCTGTATCGGACCAGCGAGCCCGATGGTCCGCTGCTGGCGTTCTGGGATCTGCACGAGGAGACGGTGCGGGGCCGCTTCAGGACCGATCTCTCGACAGGGCTCGGGCTGCCGGTGTGGATGAACCACCTGGCTTTCAGCGCCCCGACGGGCGAGGTTTACGGTCGGATGCTCGCGCGGTGGCTCTCGCACGGCCTCGAGGTGACCGAGCGAGATCGCGAGTTCTGCCGCTCGATCTGCACGATCGATCCCAACGGCATCATGGTCGAGTTCTGCCAGACCCTCCGGCCCTTCTCGGCCGAGGAGGTGGCCGACGCGGAGCGCTCGCTCTTCGATCCGATGCCGCCGCTCGAGCTGCCGCGACCCTCGATCGTCCACCGGTCGCAGCTGGGGTGACGCGCCTGCGCGCGACCGGGCCTCCGATGGGGATTGCGCCCCTCGTCACGGCATGCCCAGCATGTTGGAGGATGAAAGCGCGTGCTGCGGTGTGGCTCAGGGCGCTGCCGGAGGACCTTCCCGGCAGGGCGCCACCCGATCTGCGCCGCCGAAGAACTCTCCCGCGAGCAGCGACCACGCCCGCGCGTTCTCCGGCGGGCCGCACTTGAACGGCGCCTTCGTGAGCTGTTTGCCGCGGAGCGCCGCGCGCTGCTCGCGGTAGTAGCGGATCGCCAGCTCGGCGGCGTACTCCACCACGCCGTTTCCAGGCTGGAACGAGTAATACGTGCCGCCCTTCACGATGGTCTCGTTCGGCGAGTACGGCGTGAGGCAGGTGATCCTCGTCCCGCAGCGCGCGACGATCCCGTCGTAGATCGGCGAGAGCGCCGCCTGCGACCACCCGCCGTGCGCGCCGTCGTTCAGGTGGAAGAGCTCGTGGAAGAGCGTCTCCCGCACGTCGTCCGCGGAGCGGTGGAGCGAGCCGGAGAGGTTGTACGCGACCGTCCAGCCCGAGGCGTACGCGGAAGGCGTCCGCGCCCGGACGGACCGGAAGTACCGGAGCGCGAGGGCGCGGTGCCGGTAGCGCACGGGCGAGCTGGCCGTGGCCGCGAGATCCGCGACGAAGGCGTCGAAGTCGGCGATCGCCGCCACCGTCCACTCGAGGTGGCGGCGCTCGGCGCGCACCGGTAGCTCCGGGACGAGGTGGAGCATGCCGCGGTAGCCGCCATCCATCATGTGCTCCCGCTCCAGCCCGGCGACGCTGCCGTTCTGGTCGAAGAGCGCGGTGGCGCTCGCTGCGGCCTGCGGGTCGCCCTGGTAGCGGAGCGCGAGCAGGCAGCGGATGCGCTCGTGCGCTGGGCTTGGCGCGGCCGCTGTCCCGGCGGTCCCGCGCCGGCAGGCGTCGATGGCGTCCCGGTGGGCGGTGGCGTCGCCCGGGAACAGGATCGCCTCGGCCTCGTCGGCCGAGATGGCGGGGGCCGGCTCGGTTGGGGCGGGGGAGGGCGCGGCGCCGTGCGCGCCGTCGGCCTGCGCCGCCCCCGCGGACGCGGCGCCGGCAGGCCCAGGGGTTCCCGGGCCAGAAGGCGCGCTGGCTGCCGCGAGGACCGGCGTGCCTGGCGCCGCCGCGGCCTTGCCGGCGGGGCCCGGGGGGCCGGGGCTCGCGGGGGCACACGCCGCGAGGATCACCGGCAACGCGAGGGTCAATACGGCGGCGAGCGGCGTGGCCTCGGGGCGCATCCTGTCCAGGATGCCAAAATCGCGGCCGCGCATCATCAGCAGACGGCCGGCCGCAGACGCCCGGCCGACGGTGTGCGGCGGGCCCTGCGGCGGTACGACGTCGAGGCGGGTGGGGGCCCAGTCCCGACGCCTGCGCCGCGGGCGAGCGGCCGCGTGTCCACGTGGACTGCGTCCGACTTTCAGATCGGCTCTTCAGATCGGCGTTCATGATGCGCTCGTTCGATCCATGGCCCTTCTGCCGTGGTACTGCCTGAGGTAGAGGGAGGACCGTCATGCGCGTGAGGAGCCTCGAGATCCACGACCTGCGCTGCTTCCGGGGCAAGCATGTCCTCGACTTCACCGATCCGGTCACGGGCGACGCCCGGGATCGCGTCGTCCTCGTCGGGAGCAACGGGTCGGGGAAGACGACGGTGTTCGACATCATCGAGGCCATGCTCGCCTTCGTCGTCGATCCTCAGAGACCGGCGCCGATCCTCGACGAGGCCGGGCTGGTGGCGCTGACGATCGAGCAACCGCTGAGCGGTCTCGTTCAGGACGAGCAGCACCCGGAGCTGATCGTCTATGGGAAGGCATCGTACAGCTCCAAGAGCGACGTTCGCGGTGGCACAGTCTATCTCAAGACGAACGACGTCGGGCTGGCGCGCCGGTGGTCCAAGGGCAACTACATCGATGCTCTGCGTCTTCACGTAAAGCAGGTGGAGCTGGGTGAAGAGCAACCTCTCGGCGGCCTGATCTACTTCCCCAATGACCGAGAGCTCCGCCCTTTCCGTGGCGGCACCATCGAGCCCCCTCCCGCCGACACGCGGTGGATCTCCCGGTATTCCCCTACGAGCCAGTGGACTGGCTCCCTCGAGCAGCTCTGGGTCTGGCAGAACTACCTGGATCTCGAACGAAAGAGCCGCGGAGAGGACCCCGGGGAGCTCGCAGGATCGGTCGAGCTTCTCCAAGAAGCGCTCGGCCCCGGGCGCAAGGTGTTCGTTCGCGAGGGGAGGGTGCGCGTGACGGCGCCCTGGAACGACACGTCCGGTAAACCCGCTGAGGTGATGCTCGACCAGCTCCCCTCGGGCGAGCGACAGTGCGTGATGCTCCTCGGCGAGATCGCGCGGCGCAAGCGGCCACACGGCGTGCTGTTCATCGACGAGCCCGAGATCAGCATGCACCCGACCCTGCAGCGTCAGCTCCTCGCCCAGCTACGGCGCGTCGCGCGCCTCCTCGAGATGCAAGTGTTCCTCGCGACGCACTCACCGGAGATCGTGCGCAGTGTTCCATCGGTGGAGGTGAAGAGCCTCGATTATCCGGAAAGTCGCTTCGACGTGCCCCACGAGGGCGCACCATGAGCGGCTACAAGAGCCTCGACGAGCTCGAAATTGTCCTGCGGAGCGGCGCAGGCATCGCGATCATCTGCGAGGGCGAGGACTACCGAGAGGACGAGTTCTTTTACAAGGAATGGTTCGGCGATCTCGGACGGATGGTCACATTTCACGCCCAGGATGGCTGGAAGTACGTGCAGGACGCCGTCAAGGAGCTCAGGCGGCGCGGCACGCCGGTGCCCGTATACGGCATTCTGGACAGGGATTTCACGCCGGACGAGGAGCTCGCGCGTCAGTCGGAGCCGTCATTCGACGGCACCTGCTACCGGCTTTCTCGTTACGACCTGGAGAGCTACCTGCTGGATCCGGAAGGGTGGCTCAGCGTGCTGCGGAGGGTGTTGTGGCGACGCGAAGGCCGTGTGGCTGAAGGATGGGACACGGTGGACGCAGTGGCCGATCGCATCCGCGGCTTCTATCGCGAGGCGCTTCCGATCGGGGCGCATAACTGGACCGTGCGGCGCCTGGCCGATGCCCACGGAGCGCAGCCGAGCTTCGTCGGCCGAAGCTATCTCACCGCCGTGCAGGCGCTCGCGGCCGTGAACGCCGAGGATGCGCTCGCGACCTGGGCGAGCGCGTTCGGTGCGCAAGACACTGCGCGCGAGGTATTTCGAGAGCGGCTCGCGTTCCTGCGGGCCCGCGAGGACGATCTCGACGAGCTGCGGAAGCACGTCTCCGGGAAGCTCGTGTTCCAGGAGCTCCATCGCACGATTCCCTGCGCGCGGAAGCGGCCGGACCGTATGGATCTGGCCGAGCGCTACCTCGACCAGTGCCGGGAGCCGCCGGCTGAGCTCGCCGCTCTGATTCGCCTCATTCTCTCGCGCGCAGAGCGGGAGCGGTCAGGCTAGCTCCGGCTCGTCAGATAGCTTCTGCGTCCCGCTGACGCTCTGCTGGGTTCGACGCGCGTTCGTCGCGGGCCTTCCTACGGCACCACCACGGTATCGTTCGTTTGCAGCGGCAGATCCCCGCGCAGATCGCCTTTCCCGACGACCTCATCGAACACGAACGGAATCCTGCGCTCGCCGATCGCGTCGCGCCGGACGATCACCACCTCGTCGGGATCGGCGAACCGCGTGAATCCGCCCGCGAGGGCCAGCGCCTGGAGCACGGTGATCTGCCCCCTCGGCGTGAACTCGCCAGGACGCGACACCTCGCCCATCACGTAGACCCGGTAGCTGTGGAGCTCTGCCACCTCGACGCTGACGACCGGCTTCTCATGATAGAACTTGGCGGCCTGCGTCGCGATGTCCTCGGCGACGGCCATGACGGTGCGCCCCGACGCCAGGACGTCGCCGACGAGCGGGATCGTGATGAACCCGTCGGGTCGCACCGTGACGCGCTGGCTCAGCGCCTCGTTCTTCCAGGCGCGCACCTCCAGCACGTCGCCGGGGCCGACCGCATAGGCGCTCGTCGCGCGGCGCTCCGCGTCGAAATCGACGCGTGGTGCGCGCGCGCCCGCGCCGCAGCCCGGGAGCGCCATGAGGACCGTGAGCGCGGAGCAGAGCAGGGCAATCCGGACACAGCGGGAGCACATGCGGTTTCCAGCCTCCTTGATGCGATGGCGCTCCAGCAAGCGCCGATCCCGCCGCCGCGCTCCGCGCCTGCTCCTCGCGCGCGCACTGGCGCTCTTCCCGCGTGCCGCTCGGGCCCGCGGTGCTAGATCCGTCGCGCGGAAGGGGGGGAATGCGCGCCGCGCCTCATCGCGCCCGCGCAGGGCGCCTCCGCGCGGCCGTCACGAGGGCGCGGCGCGGGCCGCCCGTGCGCGGCGCGCGCCACGCGAACGGCGCGCCACACCATGGCAGCGTGGGTCGTGTGCGCGCTGTGCGCGCTCGTCATCATCAAGCCGCAGGAGTTCATCCCCGCGCTCTCGGGGATTCCGCTCGTGCACGCGGCGTTCGGGATCACCCTGCTCTGCGTCGCCCTCGACGTCGTGTGGCGCCGGCTCAAACCGACGCTCGCGCCTCAGGTCGTCTATGCGCTCGCGTTCCTCGCCTGGGCAGCGCTGACCACCGCGCTGAAGCGCCCGACCGCGCTCGAGGAGCGCGGAATGCAGCTCGCGACCGTCGCGGGCATCTTCGTCGCCGTCGCCGTCGCCGCCGCCTCGCCGCGAGGGCTGCGGGCGCTCGCGATCACGCTCGTCGGCTGCGCCGTTCTCACGACCGTGGTCGCGATCGTGCAGGCGTTCCAGCCCCACGGCTGCATGATCGCGGCTCCCGATGACTGGGAAGGCAAGGGCGAGCTCGAGCCGGATGGGCGCCCCTGCGAGACCAACCTCGACTGCCGCATCGAGGCGCCCGTACCCGACGGCAACTACCGGTGCGAGCGCCCCGGGCCGCTCGGCACGTCGACCATCGATGGCCGCGTCCGCTACCGCGGCTCGCTCGCCGATCCCAACGAGCTCTCGCTGATGGCCGGAATGTCGATCCCGCTCGCGATCGCGCTCGCCGAGCGGCGCTTCGGCCCGCGCCGGCCACGCAGGTCCGTCCGCGGGGGCTCACCCTCGTCGGCTGGCGCGCCGCCCGGCGGCGCTGCGCCAGGGCCCGCGCGGGCCTGCGGGGCGCGCCGCGCGCTGACGCTTCCCGTCCTGCTCACGGATCGGCTGATCTCGCGCGTTGCCGGGGCGCTCCGCGCGCTCCCCGTGACGGCCGTCATCGCGGCGATCGGCGCGATGGTCGTCCTGTCGCGCTCGCGCTCGGGCGTCATCGTGTACCTGGCGGTCCTCGGCATCAGCTTCATCCGGCGGAGCGGGACCCTCGGCGTCATCGCCGCCTGCTTCGTCGGGCCGCCCATGCTCCTGCTCGGGGGCCGGAGCGGCGATGAGGCGAGCGAGAGCTCGGGCGAGCGCGTCGAGCTGCTCCGGGAAGCGTTCGAGATGATCCGCCGGACGAAGGGGATCGGCGTCGGCGCAGGGCAGTTCGGCGACGAGTCGTCGCTCGGCTTGACCGCCCACAACTCGTATCTCCTCGCCGCGGCCGAGACGGGCCTGCTCGGGATGTGCCTGTTCGCGCTCGTCCTGTACGCGTCGATCAAGGTGCCGCTGTCGATCTGGCTGGGCGACGTCGATGTCGGCCCCACGGCGAGGCGGTTCGCGCCGGCGATCTTCGTGAGCCTGTGCGGCGCGCTGATCGGCATCTTCTTCCTCTCGTGGGCCTACAAGGACATTCTCTACATGGTGTTCGGCGCCTCCGCCGCGCTCTACGGCGCCGCGCGGGCCGAGGACAGCCGCGTCGTGGTGCGCGTGTCCGGGAGGGAGGTCGCGCTCGTGTGCGGCGGGATGTCCCTGGTGCTCGTGCTGCTCAACGTCCTGCTCCGGTTCCTCGGGTGAGCGCGCCGCGAGCGCCGGGCGCTCCTGGGATGGCCGCGGCGCGGCCTCGCAGGTCCGTCCGACGGGAGCGCCCTGAAATGGTGGTATGCTGGGCGGGATGTCGGCTCCCATCCGCAAGCCCGTCGACCCCGCCGCGGCGCCGATTCCGGCCGAGGCGCCGCGCGCCCCGACGGAGGCCGAGTGGGCCGCGATGTCGCCCGCTCAGCGCCAGCAGGCGATCGCGGCGCTCGTCGACTCCATGTCCCAGGAGGAGATCGACGAGCGCCTGGCCATGGCCGAAGGGGACCCGCACTTCGACGCCAAGGTGGAAGCCCGCGACACGCTCCGCGCCTGGTTCGGCCGGCGCGGGCGGCGCGTCTATGTCGGCGCCGACATGAAGGCCCACTATCCGGGCGAGAAGGGCTTCACGCCCGACGTGATCGCGGTGACCGACGTCGAGCCCACCCCGCGACTCTGCTGGATGGTCAGCGCCGAGGGCAAGGGGATCGACCTCGCGATCGAGGTGCACTACGCCGGCAACTGGCGCAAGGATTTCGTCGACAACGTCGTGCGCTACGCGACCCTCGGGATCCGTGAGTACTTCATCTACGACATCCCGCGCGGGCACCTCAAAGCGCACCGGTTACCGTCCAC
Organism: Sorangium sp. So ce295; assembly: GCF_051527405.1. Taxonomy (NCBI): domain Bacteria; kingdom Pseudomonadati; phylum Myxococcota; order Polyangiales; family Polyangiaceae; genus Sorangium; species Sorangium sp. So ce295. The sequence continues at coordinate 4,522,257 of NZ_CP150324.1, forward strand.
CGGAGAGCGGCGCTACGAGAGCATCCCCTCGCGCGCCGGGCGGTACCGATCGGACGTCCTCGATCTGGATCTGGCGGTGGAGGCGGGGCGTCTCCGTTTTTACGCGGATACCGCCGAGCTGGTCACCGCCAGCGAGCTGGTGGGCAAGCTGGAGGGGATGATCGAGGCCGCCGAGGCTCGGATCGAGCAGGAGCAGGCGCGGGCGGAGCAGGAGCAGGCGCGGGCCGAGCAGGAGCAGGCGCGGGCCGAGCAGGCGGTGGGGCGGCTATCGGCGGCGATCCTGATGCTGCTGGACGCGCGCGGCGTCGCGGCGAGCGAGGAGGCGCGGGGCCGGATCCTCCGCGAGACGGACGTGGACGTCCTGGGACGCTGGCTCCAGCGCGCGGCGACCGCGGCGGCGGTGGAGGAGCTGTTCCTGGAGTCGACCGGCCGCTGACTGCCGTTGCCTCGCGCATCGCCTCGTGGTCTTTTGAGGATACCGTGTCTTCCCTCACCCAGCAGATCGCCGCGCTCCCTGGCCCTCTCCTCGCTCGCCTCCGGGCTCGCGGGTTCGACCCCGATCGCGTCGCCCGGTGGGCCGCATCCATCGGCAAGGACCGGGACGCCCGCAACCGCCTCCAGGGCACGGTCGAGCCGCCCGCGCCCGGCGATGTCGCCGACCTGCCCGCCGAGGGCACGCCCGAGCACGCCCGCTGCCGCGAGGCGGGCCTGGCCGCGCTGCGCCGGGGCGAGGTCGCCCTCTGCGTCCTCGCCGGCGGGATGGCCACCCGGATGGGCGGCGTGGTCAAGGCGCTCGTCGAGGTGCTGCCCGGTCGGACCTTTCTCGATGTGCGCCTCGCCGAGAGCGATCACCTCCGGCGCACGACAGGGGTCCCGGTCCCGCTGTGGCTGATGACCAGCGAGGCGACGAACGGACCGATCCGCGAGGCGCTTGGCCCGCGCCTCGACGAGCCGGGCGATCTGTGCGCCACGTTCGAGCAGCACGTCTCGTTGCGCCTGACGCCGGAAGGCGGGCTGTTCCTGGACGAGGCGGGCGAGCCGAGCGTCTACGCCACCGGCCACGGCGATCTCCCGGATGCCCTCCGCGAGAGCGGCCTCCTCGGCCGCTTCATCGCCCGCGGCGGGAAGATCGTCTGGATCGCCAACCTCGACAACCTTGGCGCGACCGTCGATCCGGTCCTCCTCGGCTGGCACCTCGGCCACGGCGGGCCGCTCTCCGTCGAGGTGGTCGACAAGGGCGGCGACAAGGGGGGTGGGCCGTTCCGGTGGAACGGCCGACCGGTGATGGCGGAGGACTTCCGGCTGCCGGTCGGGTTCGATCCGAAGGTCGTGCCCGTCTTCAACACCAACACCTTCCTGGCGAGCGCCGAGGCGCTCAGCACGCTCGCGCTGGACTGGATCTATGTGGAGGTCGAGAAGAAGGTGGACGACCGCAAGGCGATCCAGTTCGAGCGCATCCTGAACGAGGTCACGTTCGGGCTGCCGGCCCGGTTCGTTCGCGTCCCGCGTGAGGGCCTCGCGGCCCGGTTCCTTCCCGTCAAGGACGTCGAGGAACTGGAGCGGCGGAGGCCGGCGATCGAGGCGATCGCCCGCGCGCGCGGCTTCCTCGGCTGAGCCGAGGAGCGCAGGCCGCGTCGCTCGGCGCGCGGCTGGCGAGCGAAGGTGCTTGTCGTCGTGAATCGACGCGTGCGACGAGGCGTTGCGCGCCGCCGAGGAGCGCCCGAGCGCGCGCTGGCGGATGGGAGAACTGGATATGGCAGATGCGCAGACGGTCTCTCTGGACGCGGCGACGCCGGCGGATGCGGTGATCCTGTCCAACCTTCTCGAGCTGTACATTCACGATCTCAGCGATGTGTTCGCCGCGATCGAGCTGGGGCAGGACGGGCGCTTCGGCTACCCCAAGCTCCCTCTCTACTGGTCGGAGCGGGAGCGGCGGCTCGCGTTCCTCATTCGATGCGGCGGGCGCGTCGCGGGGTTTGTCCTGGCGACGCGCGGTTCGCCGGCGGTGGAGGACCCGGACACCCTCGATGTGGCCGAGTTCTTCGTCCTTCGCCGCTATCGCCGCTCTGGCGTGGGCCGCCAGGCGGCGTGCCTCCTATGGAACGGCCTCCCCGGGAAGTGGACCGTGCGCGTCGCCGAGGGGAACCGGGGCGCTCTGGCGTTCTGGCGCGGCGTCGTCGCGGAGTTCACGCGCGGCGCTGTGACGGAGCTCGTGCGTCCTGGCCAGCCACACGCCTGGCGGGTGTTCTGCTTCGAGAGCGTGCCTGAGCGCGTCGCGCCCTGATTCCACGGCGGCGCGGATCACGGGCGCCGGCCGGCGCGCCCCTCCGGATCTTCGGCGAGCAGCTCCTCGATCTCGGCCGCCGCCTTGTCGAGCACCTTCACGGTGCGCGCGAGCACGGCCGGCGTGATGCGCCCCCGGCGCATCGCGTGGCGCAGCATCTTCATGAGCGAGCCGATGCGCTTCATGACGTCGCCGAAATCCTCGGCGAAGCGCTCCCACGAGGTCTCGACGAAGCGCTCGTAGAACTCGTCGACATACTCGCGGTTCGCCTTGAGGTCCTCGCGCCCCGCGTCGGTGATCTCGTAGATCTTGCGCCCCTCGGCCTCGATGACGCGCGCGTGGCCGAGCTCCTCGAGCATCTGCAGCGTCGGATAGATGACGCCGGGGCTCGGCCGGTAGGTGTCGCCGCTGCGCTGCTCGATCGCCTGGATGACCTCGTAGCCATGGCGAGCTCGCTCGGCGAGCACGTCGAGCACGAGGTAGCGCACACCGCCGCGATCGGCGCGGAGCGGCGGCCCTCCGAACCAGTCGCCCCACCAGCCCGGCGGGCCGCCACCCATGCCGGGCCGACCCCTCCCGAACGGACCCCCCCTTGGCCCTCGCGGGCCTGCGCAGTGATGGTGTTCGTATCCCCAGAACATAGACAAAATCCCTCTCTGGCTCGGCGGCGGACCACCACGGCGGCGAACACTCAGCTGCCGCGCGCTCGTGCGCAGACCACCCCGGCTCCACGGCCCGGCGGCCCTGTGGCGGCCGGGCCGATATTCTAAAAGATATATCTAAAAGATAGCTCTCGACTGTCGGCCGTCAAGAGGCGGGGCGGGTGGGGTCGCAGGCTCAACCTGGGTCGCAGGCTCAACCTGGGTCGGGTCCGCCGGCCGGGCTCAACCTGGGTGAGGTCCGCCGGGCTCAACCTGGGTGAGGTCCGTCGGGTTCAACCTGGGTGAGGTCCGCCGGGCTCAACCTGGGTGAGGTCCGCCGGGCTCAACCTGGGTGGGGTCGCGGCTGATCGCCGGCTGTTCGCTGCTTGACACGTGACGCTCGTCCCTGTAACGAAAGTGAAAATGATTTTCAGTATCGACGCTGCCCCTTCGTTTGCTCGACGCGAGCTCGCGGGAGTCGCCGCGTGCGCGTACGCCTCCGACGCGTTTCCCGACCTCGGGCTCCACGATGAGGAAGCGCGCCAGCTCGCCCGCGTGCTCGAGGTCGAGCGCGCCGGCTTCACGGAACAGGAGCTCCGCCCCCTCGCGACCCGCACGCGGCTGGTCGACGACGTCGTGGACGACTTCTTCCGCCGTCACCCGGACGGGCTGGCCATCGGGCTCTTCTCCGGGCCGTGCACCCGGTTCTCGCGCGTCGACAACGGGCAGCTCCACTGGATCGACATCGACGTTCCCCGCGTGGTCGCGTGGAAGTCCCGGCGCGCCCCGCAGACGTCACGGTATGCGCTGGCCACGGCGTCCCCCGGCTGCGATCACTGGATCGATCAGCTCGCCGACGCGCAGGACTGGCCCACGTTGATCCTCGGCCTCGGCCTCTTCTCCCATCTCGGCCCCGAGCGGATCGGCGCCTTCTTGACCCAGGTCTCCCTGCGCCTCGCCAAGGACGTGGAGCTCCTGCTCGACGCGAGCCCGTGCCTCCAGCTCCGTCCCACCGCGGCGAGGGGCGCGCGTCACGTCGAGCTCCACCGAGAGGGAGGCGTCGTCGAGACGTTTCCATGGCTGCGCGTCCTGGGCGATAACGACTATCCCGAGCCGCTCGGCGCCCGCATCCGGACCACGAATGGACTCGCGCGCTTCTTCCGTAAAGCGCAGTTCCCGATCCTCCGCCACCTCCGGCGCGTGTGAGCCCTCGATGGCACCCTCGGTAACACCTCGATAACAAGTAACAGCAAGACCCATGCACAAGGACAGAGAAGCTCGATGAACATCCAGGACTACGTTGACGCACCGGCGCCCTGCGGCGCCGCGCTCCACCATCGCGACGCGCGCGCGTCCCTGGGGAGGGCCCGGGCATGAGCCGTTATACCGGACCTCGCGTCAAGGTCATGCGCGCGCTCGGGGTCGAGCTCCCCGGGCTGTCGGCCAGGAAGACGGAGCGGAGGCCTTACCCGCCCGGGCAGCACGGACAGGCCCGCAAGAAGCTGAGCGAGTTCGCCCTGCGGCTCCGCGAGAAGCAGAAGGTCAGGCTCAACTACGGCCTCACCGATACGCAGCTGAAGACGCTCATGCTCGAGGCGCGCAGGAGCGATCTCGCCGCCGGGGCGAAGCTCATCGAGCTGCTCGAGCGGCGGCTCGACAACGTCATCTTCCGCGCGGGCTTCGCGCGCACCATCCCGGCCGCGCGACAGCTGGTGGCGCACGGGCACGTGCTCATCGACGGAAAGCGCGTCGATATCCCGTCCTACCGCGTCACCACCGGAGAGACGGTGAGCGTGAGCGAGAAGCGTCGTGACCACCGGACCGTCGTGGAGGGCCTCGCGAGGACGGACATGGAGGCCCCCACGTGGCTCGCTGTCGACAAGGACGCCCGGCAGGCGCGCGTGGCCGCGCTCCCGGACGAGACGAGCATCCCGTTCCCCATCGCGGTTCAGCTGATCATCGAGTACTACTCGCAGCGGCTGTGACGAGGACCAGGGCTCGCCGCGCTGGCGAGCCCGCCTCCCTCGACGCGGGGCGGTCGCGACAAGCGCCCGCCTTCCCGGGAGCGTCCGCGCAGCGAGCCGCGCGCGCCGGACGCCGAATGTCCATGGCGTGCGTCGGCATCGGCCCTCTCTCACGCGGTCAGCCCGCGTGGTGGCGCCGAGCCGGGTGCGTCCCGGGGTGACGCGCCCGCGAGCACGCGCCTTGCCGTGCGGAGGCGGAGCGCCCGCGCGCGCGCCCTCCGCGCCGCGCGGCGCTGGACGCGCTGCCCGCGGGGCGAGGAACACCATGGCCAGCCTGAGCACGGAGAGCACACCCCGGGAGCGCCTGGATCGCGCGATCAGCGTCCTCGGCCGGGTCCGGATGTACTGGCGCGGAGCGGCCGCGATGCTGGCCGTCGGACTCGCGATCTCCTTCGCCCTGGCGCTCGCCACGAAGCGGGTGTGGCGGAGCGAGGCCACGATCCTCTACCGCGACACCATCCAGACCGGCCGCGATCCCCAGAGCAGCACCGCGCGCGCGGCGCGCCTCGGATCGAAGCTCAAGGACGCGCTCACCGCGCGCGGGACGCTCGCCGGCGTCGTCGAGGCGTTCGGGCTCTACCCGGAGAAGACCGCCCGCTCGATGGTCGAGGCCGTCGAGGAGATGAAGAACCACGTCGGCTTCCGCGCGCAGAGCAGCGATACGTACGTCGTCTCGTTCACCCACGACGATCCGCACGTGGCGCAGCAGGTCGCCGCCCGCCTCACGCAGATCCTGCTCGACGACTACCGCCGCGACAGCCTCGGCACGGCGACGATGACCCGCGATTTCCTGCGGAAGGAGCTCGCCGAGGCCAGCTCCAAGGTCGACGCGGCGAGCCGGGCGCTGGCGACGTTCCTCGCCAGGAATCCGCAGTTCCAGTGGGGGCTCAACGACTCTCCGTATGCGCCGGCGCCCCAGCCGCTCGGCTCGCCCGGCGCCCCCGCGCCCGCGGCTCTGGGGCGCGCCCTGTCGTCAGCGCAGCCTGTCCGCCCGGTCGATCCGCAGCTCGCGGCGCTCGAGCGGCAGCTCGCGCGGGTCGAGGCGCTGCTCGGGGCCGGGCGATCGCCAGCGGCGGCGCCGGGGCAGCCGCTGCCCCAGAGCGTCGTCGAGGCGCAGCGGGCCCGCACCGCCGCCGTCGCCGCGGTCGCGGCAGCCGAGGCGGCGCTCGCCGAGAAGCTCACGACCGTGACCCCGATCCACCCGGACGCCGTCGCCGCGAAGCGCCGCGTCGAGGCGGCGAAGAGCCAGCTCACCGCTGCCGAGAGCGCGCTCGGGCTCGTGCGCGCGGGCGTCACCGAGGCGCCGGCCGGCGAGGCGCGCGCGCTCACCCCGTCGCGGCGCGCGGCGCTCGCGGCGGAGCGGACCGCGCTCCTCCGGCAGATCGCGGGGTTGCGCGCGCGCGGCGGAGGGGGCAGGGCGCCGGCGGGGGGCGAGGCGCCGCGCGCGCCGGCGGAGAGCGCGACCAGGGGCGAGGCGCCGCGCGCGCCGCCGTGGGCGGCCGACGGGGGCGCCGAGGAGCGCGTGATCGAGCTCGAGACCGAGTGGCACCGGCTCCGCCTCGATCTCGAGCGGGCGCGCGAGTACCTGAAGACCGTTCAGGCCAACGAGCGGGCCGCTGACCTGTCCGCGGACGCCGCCGAGAACAAGAGCGAGACCGAGCTCGACGTCCTCGACCAGGCCTACCTGCCGAGCCGCCCTGACCGGGGGCGTGGCCGCGTCTTCTTCGCTGGCGCCGCGGTGACGTTCTTCTTCGCGCTCGGCGTCGCCGGGGCCCGGGTACTGCTCAACGACACGCTCTACGACGGCGGCGACATCCACGCGCTCGGCGGCCCCGCCCTGCTGGCCGCGATGCCGGAGCTCCCGGCGCGCCCGCCGCTCCGCGAGCGCACGATCGTGCCCGCGTACTACGCAGAGGCGCCCGGCGAGCCGGGGTACGGCACGGAGCCGCCTGGCGCGGCTGGGCCCGGCGCCGAGCCGCACGGCGGGCTCGGGCACGGCGCGGAGCCGCCGTGGGCGGCTGGGCCCGGCATGGAGCCGCCAGGCGGGCTCGGGCCAGGCGCAGAGCCGCCCGGCGCGTCGGAAGAGGCCACTCCGGCCGGCGCCGCCCCGGAGGACACGCTCCGGGACAGCCTCGACCTCGGCGACTGCGAGGGGGTCGACCGATCGTCGTGGAGCGCGCCCGAGGCGCCGCTCGCCTGCGTGGGCGTGCGCTCGTTCGCGCGCGCCGGCGGCCCCGCGTTCGCTGCGCCCGAGGTGGAGATCATCGGCGCGGATCTCGATCCCGAGGGGCACGGCGTGTTCGAGCTGCTCCGGGGGGCGCCCGCGTCCGCGCTCGCGGCGCTCCGGGTCCTCCGGCACCGGCTCGATCAGCGGCGGGCGGGCGAGCCGCTCGCGGTCGCGGTGGTGAGCCCCGGCCGGGCCGAGGGCAAGACCGCGCTCGCGGTCCGCCTCGCGATGACGCTCGCCGAGGCCGAGCGCGCCCGGGTGCTGCTCGTCGACGGCCACCTCGCGTGCCCCCGCGTCGCGGCGACGCTCGGCCTGCGGCTGCCCGCGCACGCGAGCTTCTCGGAGCAGCTCCGGCGGCGGATGGCGGGCGAGATCCGCCCGCTGGGCGTCATCGCCGTCAGCCAGTCGCTCTCGGTGCTCGCGGAGCCATCGCCCGAGGCGAGCTACCCCGCGGCGCTCCACTCGGTCCACTTCGAGGCCGCGATGCGGACGCTGCGGCGCTACCACGATTATGTCGTCATCGACGGCCCTCCGGTCCTTGGCTCGGGCGACGCCAACGTCATCGAGGACGCCTCCGACGGCATCGTCCTCGTCGCGCGCGCCTCGCTGACCCGGGCGTCGTCGCTGACGAGGGCCGCCGAGCAGCTCGGCGATCGCCGCATCCTCGGGGTGGTCCTGAACGACGTGGCGCCGAGGCCCGTCGCCAGGAAGCGGGTCTGTATCGACGGCGAGCCAGCGGGGCAGTCGGTCTGAGGAGAAGCAAGGAGGCGCCGAGAGGGACGCAGGGAAGGAAGCGCGGGAGGAGCAGCGGTGGTGCGCTGGCGCCCGTGCCGACTTCAATCGATTCTGTGTCGGATCTTCAACGCTCTCGCGACATCTTCGCGATCAGAACGTGATCTTTATCGCGTCCGCCGACCTGTTTGCCTGGCCGTGGTGGACGACCTCGATGTTGTTGCCATCCGGGTCGAGCACGAACGCCGCGTAGTAGCCGGGGTGGTATGGGCGCTTGCCCGGAGCGCCGTTGTCCTTGCCGCCCGCGGCGATCGCGGCGGCGTGGAACCGATCGACCGTCGCGCGGTCGCTCGCCTGGAACGCGAGGTGCGTCCGGCCGGTGGTCACGCCGGCCGCGGCCGGCGAGTCCGCGCTCGAGATGAAGAGCTCGTCGGCCCAGAAGTAATCGTCGCCCTCGCCTGCCATCGGGATCCCGATCACCTCGAAGACGGCCCGATAGAACTTCTTGCTCGCCGCCAGGTCGGACACGACGAGCTGAACGTGATCGATGAGGCGCCCGCGATAGATCTCTTGAGTTTCCATCGCCTCGGGATACCGCACTTCCCCCCCGGCGCAAGCCGTCCCTTCGAGCTCATCTGCTCGCGGGCTGCGCGAGGCGCGGTGTTCGCGCCGCGCGCCGCGCGCCCGGGAGTTCAGCCGATCTTGAAGTTGATCGATTTCGGCCGCGTCAGGTGCAGGAACCCGAGCGTCGAGAGCGTCGCGCCCTTGCCGCTGTTCTTCGCGCCCGTCCACGGGAGCGCCGGATCCAGGGTGTCACACTGGTTCATGTAGACCGTGCCGACGTCGAGCTCGCGCGCGAGCCGCGCGGCGCGCTCGCGGTCGCGCGTCCAGACCGACGCGGTGAGCCCGAGATCGCTGTCGTTCATCAGCGCGAGCGCCTCCTCATCGGACGAAACGGGCACGACGGGCAGCACCGGCCCGAACGACTCGATGCGCATCACGTCGAGATCGGGCGCCGTGTCCACGAGGAGCGTCGGCTCGAAGAAGCGGCCGCGGCTGTCGACCTGGGTCGCCCGGCCGCCGCAGAGCACCTTCGCCCCCCGGGAGATCGCCTGCTTCACCTGCGCCTCCAGGAACGCCGGCGCGTGAGGCTGCGCCATCGGACCCAGGTTCGTCCGCTCATCGGTCGGATCGCCGAGGACGTAACGCTTCATCAGCTCCAGCGCGGCCTCCACGAACTTCGGATACAGGTCGCGGTGAACATACGCGCGCTCGACAGCGCAGCAGCTCTGTCCGGCGTTGTAACAGGCGCCGTCGACGATCCCGTCCACCGCCTTCTCCAGGTCCGCGTCGGCCGCGACGTAGGCGCCGTCCTTCCCGCCGAGCTCCAGGCCGGCGTCGACGGCCACCTTCTTCGATGTGGCCGCATAGATCCGGCGTCCGCCTTCGACGGAACCGGTGAAACCGACGAAGTTGACCCGCGGGTCCGACGCGATGCGCTCGGACGTGGCGTGGCTGCAGTGGAAGGCCTGGACGAGGCCGGGCGGCGCGCCGGCCTCCGCGAACGCCGTCGCGAAGTGCTCTCCGCAGAGCGGCGAGCGCGGCGAGTGCTTGAGCAGCACCACATTGCCCGAGAGCACCGCGGGGATGACCACGTTCACGGCGGTGAGGAGCGGATAATTCCAGGCGGGGAGATTGAAGACCACACCGAGGGGAGCGCGCACGATCCGCCGCTCGAGCCCGGGGAGCTCCGGCAGGATCACATCGGCGAGCGCGCCCTCGGCGATCGCGATCATGTGCCGGGCTCGCTTGGCCATCCCCGCGACTTCATTGCGGGATTGGCGCAGGGGCTTGCCCATCATGCGGGTGATGTCGGCGGCGATCGACGGGGTGTTGGCCTCGATGTGCTCGACCGCGCGCTGGCACAGGGCGGCGCGCTCGGCGATGGATGTGCGCGAGAAGCGCCGCGCGGCGGCGGTCGCCGTGTCGAGGAGGCGGTCGACGGCGGCCTCGTCTGCAAGAGGCCGGCGGACGGCTTCCTCGAGGGTATACGGGTTGTCGATCACGAGGTCGGACATGGCGGGGAGATTAACCCAGTTCCCTGGGGGGCCAAGCGTCGTCTAGACTCGGGGCGAATGCGCGCCACCGCGGCAGGTCTATCCGACGTCGGCAGGGAGCGGGTCCACAACGAGGACCGATACATCCTCCTCCCCGAGTTCAACGTCTACGTCGTCGCGGATGGCATGGGCGGGCACGAGGCCGGCGAGGTCGCGAGCCGGATCGCCGCGAGCGCCATCGCCGGCTACTTCCGCGAGGCGAACGGCAAGCGGCGCAAGGCGTCGACCGGCGACAGGCTGCGCGCCGCCGTGACGTACGCGAACGCGCGCATCTTCGCGCACGCCGACGACTCGCGGTTCTACCGCGGGATGGGGACCACGGTCGTCGCCGCGGCGTTCTCGCCGCGGGAGCGGAAGTTCTACGTCGCCCACGCCGGCGACAGCCGCTGCTACCTCCTCCGCAACGGCGATATCTCGCAGCTGACCCGCGACCACTCGCTCATCGCGGAGGCGCTCCTCGAGCGGCCCGACCTCACCGAGCGCGACCTCGCCTACCTGCCCCGCAACGTCATCACCCGGGCGCTCGGCATCGGCCCCAGCGTCGACATCGACCTGCGCGCGGAGCGCGTCGAGGCGGGCGACGTGTTCCTCCTCTGCTCCGACGGCCTCCACGGGCTCGTGGACGATCGCGAGATCGCGCGCATCGTCGAGGACAACGCCGTGCTCGCCGACGCGTGCGGCAAGCTCATCGACTGCGCCAACGAGAACGGTGGCCGCGACAACATCACCGCCGTGCTCATCCGGATCGAGGAGACGGCATCGGCGTCGTGGAGCCAGCGTCAGGGCGTCAAGAGCCGCAGCGCGCGGTAGCATCGGGCTGCGTGCGGAGGGGGCCGAGCGCGCGCCGCGCCATCGCGCGAGCGGCGCCGCCGCGCCCCTGCCGCCTGCAGGTGGGCTGAAGACAAGGGAGGTCATGCATGCGAACCAGGTGGATCGGGATGGGGCTCTTCGTCGGCGCGCTGCTCGCGTGGGGCTGTGGCGGCGAGGCGGCGCTCGGCGAGGCATGCGACGAAGCGGGCGCGGACGGCGAGTGTGAGAGCGGTGCGGTCTGCGGCAAGCCCGACGACAGCGCGGCGCTCGAGTGCCTGAAGACGTGCGTCGAGCAGACGGACTGCCCCGCGGACCAGGAGTGCAACGGCGTCTCCGGCTCGGACCTCAAGGGCTGCAGGCCGAAGTAGGGGAGGGATCCCGGCGGAGCGCGGCGCGCCGGCCGCCGCTCCGCGCTCAGAGCACGCCGGCGTGCGCGCGATCGAGCAGGCCGTCCATCACCTCGAACAGCTTCCGGTTGCCGTCCTGGGAGTAGCCCGCGAGCTTCTCTTCACAGGCCGGGATGGCCTTCACGAAATCCGCGACGACGGCCGGGTCGTCCAGCGAATCGGCGCCGCGGCCGAACCCCTCGCGCTCGAGGTAGCGGGCGTTGAGCACCTGCTCGAACTGGCGGCCGAGGGGGACGGCGAGCATCGGCTTGCGCAGGTAGACCGCCTCCCCCATCAGCGTGAACCCGCCGCCGGCGATGACGGCGCGGCACGAGGCGAGGTCGTCGATGAAGCCCTCCTCGCTGAAGGGGCGGTAGCGCAGGTTGCCCTCGACCTGCTCCTCCGTGATGTTCCGGCGCATCCCGTAGATGCGGCACTCGATCCCGGTCTTCGCGAGCGTCGCCGACAGCGCGTCGTTCCCCTCGGCGGTCTGGTAGACGAGCAGGTGCTCCCCGGGGCGGCGGTTCGCGGCGATGATCTCGGGGCGGAGGATCGGCGGCACGAGCGTCGTCTCCTGCTTGCGGACCGGCGGGCGGAAGAACGTGGCGATGACGTAGTGGTTGCAGAACGGCAGCTTGCTCTTCACGAACGCGCGCGTGAGCTGGAAACCCGCCTCGTGGCCGGCGAGGATCTCCGCGTCGTGGGTGCACCGGTTGATGATCTGCATGTTGTCGACCGAGAGGATCGGCAGGCGGTGGAGCTTGGCGTAGAGGTACGTCCACGACTCGAAGTCGCTGACGGTGAGCTCGGGGCGAAAGTCCTTGATGAGCTCGAAGTACGCGGCGATGTTCTTCGGCGTGCCCGTCGCGCCGGAGAGCACGTTGGACCACAGCGTCTTGCCGCGACGCACCCGGTTCTCCTCGTAGATCATGTGGAGCCCGTGGATGCGGTTCACCCCCGCGAAGCGCTTGGACAGGAAGTCGGTCGCCCTGCCCGACGCCATGATCTCGAGCTCGTGTCCCTGCGCGAGCAGGTGTTCGATCACCACGCGCGAGCGCATGGCGTGCCCCATCCCTTCGCCGACGACGCCATAGAGGATCTTCATGACGCGCGAGTGTAGCGGGGGCTCTGGGGCGTTCGGAAGGAAACCGCGGCGCCGCGGCGCGGGCGGCGCGGGCGGCGACCGAGCGCAGGCGGCGCCGCGGCGCGGGCGGCGGGCGTGACGCCCCGCCGCCGGATCTGGAGCGAGCTGCTGCCGCTCGAGGTGGTGCGGGCACCCGGGACGCTCGCGCTGCTGCGGCGGTATGCGCTGGAGCTCTCGATCGCGGTGCGGCCGGAGACCGCGGCGGGGCTGCCGGATCTCGTGGCTGCGTGCGCGGACGCGGGGGTGCCGGTCGCGGTGTGGCCGATGATCGCGGACGAGGACGGACGCTGGGCGAGCGCCGGCAATGCGGCGGCGTTCGGCGCGTTCGTCGCGCGGCTGCTGGACGCGCTCGACGCGCGGCGCCTGGCCGCGGCGGAGGTCGTGTTCGATCTCGAGCCGCCGATCGAGGCGGTGCGGCGGGCGCTCGCGGGGGGGCGCGGCGCGCTCGATCTGCTCGGCGGTGGGCCGCGGGGAGCGCGGGGGAGCCCGCGGTGGGACGAGGCGCAGCGCGCGTACACCGAGCTGGCGGGCGCGGTGCACGCGCGCGGGGTGGCGACCTCGGCGGCGATCGTGCCGCTCGTCCTGGCGGACGGGCGCGACGGGCCGGAACGCGGCTGGGAGCGGCTGCTCGGGACGCCCGTGTCCGCGCCGTCGTGGGGGCGCGTCGGCGCGATGCTGTACACGTCGCTGTTCGAGGGGTATTCGCGCGGCGCGCTCGGCCGGGAGGACGCGCTCGCGCTGCTCGCCTGGGGGTGCCGCGCCGCCGCCCGGCGGTTCGGTCCGAGGGCGGGCGCCTCGCTGGGCGCCGTGGGCAAAGGCGCGCTCGGCGACGAGCCTGTCTACCGCTCGGTCGCCGAGCTCCGCGAGGACGTGGCCGCCGCCGAGGCGGCCGGGGTCTCGGATCTCTCGCTGTTCGACCTCGGCGGGGTGCTGGCGCGGCCGCCGGCCGAGGCCTGGCTCGAGGCGTTTGTCGCGCCGCCGGAGGCGCGCTCGCCCCGGGATACGCTCCGGGCGCGCGGCGTGATCGCGGCCGCCGCGCTCGTGGGCCCGGCGGCGGGCTATGCTCGCCGGCTCACCTCGCCATGACGCGATCACCCGTGGTGTGACTTGCCCTGGCCGCGGTAGCGCTTCCAGTGATGTCGCTTGTTCTTGTTCTTCGGCCTGCTGTTGCTGGACAGGCCGATAGACGTCTTCTTCGAGTGGACTGACATGGACCCGTCATGGCGCCGAGACGGGGCGGGCGACAGGGGTCTTAAGCTCCGGCGCCGCTCAGGCCGGGCCGCCGGGCTGAGGAGGCAACGACTTCTCTGAGGGTCAGGGCGGGGCGCTCCTGGCGACCTGCCGGTTCGTCTCCCGTCGCCGGAAAGCTCAGACGCTCTCGCGATCGGGCGCTCTCGCGGCGGGCGGCCCAGCTGCGCTGACCGCCGCGGCCGCCTGCAGGCTCGGCGCCGCCTCGGCGGCGCCCGCGGAGGCATGCCGGATGCGCCGTTTCGTCTGCACGATGTGCACGATCTGGTCGAGGATCACGGCGACGAGGATCACGGCGCCGATGATGATGAAGGTCCAGTTCGGGTCCAGGCGCCAGATGCGCTGGATGCGGTCGGCGTCCTCGTACGGCAGCTGAAACATGTTGATGCCGTTGTCGATGACGCGCATCACCGCGGAGCCGATGATGATGCCGAGCACCGTGCCTTCACCCCCGCGAAGCGAGCAGCCGCCGAGCACGGCCGCGGCGATCGCGTACATCTCGTACGCGATGCCGACCTGCTGCGACATCTGCCCGATGTACGACGCGTAGCAGACGCCCGCCACGCCGCCGAGGCCCGCCGAGATCACATAGGTCGACGTCTCCACCCGCCTCACGTTGATGCCGGAGTACTCGGCCGCGTCGCGGTTGCCGCCGATCGCGTAAACGTAACGACCGAACACCGTGAAGTGCAGCGCGTAGGCCGCCACGCCGCCCACGGCGAGGAACATCAGCAGCGGATACGGGACGAGCGCGTCGCTCCCGCTCTCGAGCAGCCCGCCGTTCGCGAGGGCGAGCAGCGGCGAGCCACCGAGGCTCAGCGTGCCCCCGCCGGCGATGGTCTGCGAGACGCCGCGCAAGAACAGCATGCCGCCGAGCGTGACGATGAACGGCTGCAGCTTGAGCCGCGTGATCAACAGGCCCTGGCCGAGGCCGATCAGGAGCGCCACGCCGAGCGCCACCGGAATGCCGATCCAGAGCGGGTAACCCAGGCCGCCGAGCTGGGTCGACGAGAGCTTGGCGATGAGGACGCCCGTCAGGCCGATCACGGACCCGATCGACAGATCGATGCCGCCGGCGATGATGACGAACCCGATGCCGATCGCGAAGATCCCGAGCATCGAGATCTGCCGCAGGGTGTTGATCGAGTTCGACTGCCCGAGAAAATCCGGGTTCGAGATGTAGAGGCCCAGACACATCACGACGAGCGCGATGGTCATCCCGAGCTCGCGCCTCACGACAGATCCTCCTTGTCGGCGTGCCCCGTCATCAGGGTCGCGATCCGCTCCTGGCTGAGCCGTTCCCGCGGCAGCACGCCCTTGATGCGCCGCTCGTGCATGACGGCGACGCGATCGCTCATTCCGATGATCTCTTCCATGTCCGAGCTGACCATCAAGATCGTGATGCCTTCATCCGCGAGGGCGGTCATGTGGCGGTAGATCTCGGCCTTGGCGCCCACGTCGATGCCCCGCGTCGGCTCGTCCAGGATGAGCACGCGCGGGTTCATGGCCAGCCATTTCCCGAGCACCACCTTCTGCTGGTTTCCGCCGGAGAGGTTCACGACGGGCTGACGGATGCCGGGCGTCTTCGTCCTCAAGCGCTCCACCTCCGATTCGGCGACCCGGCGCTCCGTCTCCCTGTTCAGGAACCCCCAGCGGCTGTAGTTGCCGATGTCGGGCAGGGAGGTGTTCTCCGCGACGCTGAGCGGCAGCACGAGGCCGTGGCGCTTGCGATCCTCCGGCGCCAGGTAGACGCCGCGGTCGATGGCGTCCCTGGGTCTTCGAGGAGCAAACTCCTTGCCTTCGAGCGTCATGCGGCCCCCGAGCGCCGGCGTGACACCGAAGATCGTCTGCATGAGCTCCGTGCGGCCCGAGCCGACCAGGCCGGCGAAGCCGAGGATCTCCCCGCGTCCGGCCGAGAAAGAGATCTGCGCGGGCGCGCCGGGCACGACGAGCCCTTCGACCACCAGCACGGGCTCGGTCGATACACGGGGCCGTTTCTCCGGGAAGTAGTGGGCGCTGAGCTCGCGGCCCACCATCATGGAGACGATCCGCTCGCGCGTCGCTCCCGCGCGCGTGAGGTCCCCGACGTGGCGGCCGTCGCGCAGGACCGTCACGCGGTCGGCCAGCGTCATGACCTCTTCCATGCGGTGCGAGATGTAGACGATGCCGATGCCGTCCGCCCGGAGCTTGCGGATGATCCCGAAGAGATGCTCGGACTCACCGCTCGTGAGCGACGAAGTCGGCTCGTCCATGATGAGGATGCGCGCGCTCAGGGCGAGCGCCTTGGCGATCTCGACCATCTGCATCTGACCGGCGGTCAACGCGGACACCGGGGTCGAGGGCGGGAGCCGCAAGCCCACGCGCAGGAGCAGCTCACTGGCGCGGGCGGCCATGTCGCCCTTCGGCAGCGGACGGAGGAGCAGCCCTGTCGCGCCGCCTTCGTTGCCGAGGAAGATGTTGGCCGCGATGTCCAGGTTCGGCGCCAGCATCAGCTCCTGGTGGATGAGCGCGATGCCGAGGCGCTTGGCGGCGCGCACGCTCTCGATGGCGACGTTCTTCCCGTCGATGCGGATCTCGCCTTCGTCGGGCTGCAGGGCGCCCCCGAGGATCTTCATGAGCGTGCTCTTGCCGGCGCCGTTCTCGCCCATGAGGGCGAGCACCTCGCCCGGCTTCAGCGAGAGAGAGACGCCCTGGAGCGCGACCACCCCGGCGAACCGCTTGGTGATCGCGCGCATCGCGAGCAGATCCGGAGCCGACGCTGTCACGCTCACTTCTTCATTTCGGCGAGCTGCTGCTTGAAGGTCGCCACGTTGGTCTTTTCGATCAGGTCGATGCCGGTGTCGATGCTCTTGTTGGCCGGGATCTGCCCCATCGCCGTGTCGGGCTTGACCGAGAGCTCATGCGCCCACTTGCTCGCCAGGTAACCGAACTGAAACGGCTTCTGGACGACCGTGGCCGAGATCGTGCCGTTCTCGATGGCCGTGAGCGTCTCCTCTTCCTCGTCGAACACCGCCGCGAGGACCTTGCCCTTCTTCCCGAGCGCCTCGATGGCGGCCGCGATGGCGGGGCCGTTGTAAGACCACAGGCCTGCGACGAGCTTCAGGTCCGGGTGCGCGTTGATGATGTCCTCCACGTTGGAGCGCGCCTTCGCGCGGTCGGTGTTGTCCTCCCGCTTGTCGACGATCTCGATCTTCTTGCCGGCGATCGCGTCCTGGATGCCTTGCAGGCGCTGCTTCGCGTTGTCCGCGGAGAGCGTGCCGACGAACACGGCCATCTTGCCGCCCTCGGGGAGCAGCTTCACGATATGCGCGCCGAGCGCCTTGCCGGCCTCGTGGTTGTTGGTGCCGATGTAGAGAAGGCGGCTCGACGCCGGGGCGTCCGAGTCGAACGTGATGAGCTTGCTCTTCCCGGCCACCTTGTTGAGCACCGGGACCTGATCGGCCGGCGCGATGGCGCTCACGGCGATGGCGTCGTAGCCCTGACTCGAAAGGTTCTCGAGGATCTGGTTCTGCTCCTCCGTGGTGCCGTTCGACGGCATCTTCACGTCGACTTGAACCTTGCTCTCTTGCTCATATTTCCGGACGCCCGCCTGGGCGATCTTCCAGAACTCGGACGCGTTGTTGGTGACGAAGGCGAGCTTGACGATCTTCGGCTTCGCGCCGCCGCCCTCGGCAGGCGCGGCGCCCGTCCCCTCGCTCTTCTCGTTGCACCCCGTCATCGCGAGCAGCGCCAACACGAAGGGCGCCACGACCGCCCAACCCTTGCGCCAGGACTTCGTCTCTTTCACGGCTGGTCTCCTTGCTGATTCACATTCAAGAACGTGTTGACATCACGCGCGGCGTCGCCCTTACCCGGCCGTTGTCCCCGTGATCTGCCGCAAAGCTGGCGGCGCGTTCTTCCCACAGTGCGCCCCGGTGGCTGGGGTCTACCCTCCGCGTCCCTGGAGCCCGAACCACTCCTTGGTCTTACCATCGGAATGGATCTGGAGGACAAAGGACACCCGCAGGAATGCACTGTGAACGTTCACATTTTCGGTGTCAACTACGATCGGTGGGTGCTCGGCGCGCGGGACGTCACGGGTTAAGGCTGATCGAAGAATTGTCAGGGCACGGGAACCCGCGGTCGCCCGGGTGCGTTCAGGCGCGTTGCGCCTGCCAAAGGCGCGTAGGGTCTGCGACTCGGCACATCGAGCAGGAGCTGAGACGGCGGTGCTGAGCGATTTCTGTGGATTGGCAGGAAATGTGTTTTGACCCCTCCTTCCGAGGCGTACTCAACCTGAGCGACGGGATCGTCAGCAACGCCTCATGGGTGAAGTGCGTGCGCTGAGGGCGCCGCCGCGGCCGTCGCGCGCCGCCCGGGGAGAGCGCGGCGGGGGCGGCCTGCGCCGCCGCGCCTCGTTTCGGTGGCGGGCTGCCGCCGGCGTCGGATAGCGTGCCTCGAGTGAGCCCGAGCACTCCGCCGGCGCGCCCTCGCCTCGCCGGCCACGTGCTCGCGCGGCGCCACGTGGCCGGCGAGGAGGAACGCGTCATCCTCCACGATGTCCGCACAGGGCAGCTGCTCCAGCTCGGCCCACGGGAGTGGGTCCTGCTCTCCGCGGCCGACGGGACGCGCGACGTCGAGGGCATCGTCATCGCGGCGGCCCGCGAGGGCGCACACGCGCGTGTGCCCGCGGCGCAGGCGTTCTTCGCCGAGCTCCATGCCGCGGGGCTGCTGGGAGCGGATGACGCCGGCGAGGACGCGGGGCCGTGGCGTGCCGCGGCGCCCGCGGCGCCCGCGCTCGACCCGGGAGAGCGCGATCCCCGCGAGCGCCCGCTGGAGGTGCTGCCCGACTTCAGCCTGCACTGCGACGGTCGCGGGAGCTGCTGCCGGATCTACGCCTCGATCCTCTTCGATCCCGAGGAGGCCGCGCGGGCGCGGGCGCTGCGCCCCGACGTGCTGAGCGGGGGCGCGCGCCACGAGCGGGCCTTCACGCCGGAGCGCGGGACGTGGCCGTGCGCGGCCTCCGTCGTGGCGATGCGGGACGGCCGGTGCGCCTACCTCGAGGGCGAGGGGCGCTGCTCGCTCCACGCGAAGGGCGGGCCCGAGGCCAAGCCGCTGGGGTGCCGCACCTTCCCGACAAGCTTCATCGACGACGGCGAGTCGGTGCGCGTCTCGGTCGCCGTGGAGTGCGCCTGCGTGCTCGCCAGCGTGGGCCGCCCCGGCGGCGCGCCGCTGCTCGATCCGCGGCTCATCACGCGGGGGGATCTGGACGAGCGCATCGATGTCGCCCGGCTGCCGGACCGCGCGCAGGTGGCGCCCGGCGTGACCGCCTCCCGCGCCGAGGTGGTCGCCTGGTCGCGGCGCCTCGCCGCGGCTGCGCCCCCGCCCGACGTCGCCGCGGGCCTCTTCTCGCTCGCCGGCGCGCTCGAGGCCGAGGGGCTCACCGTCGGGGCGATCGCGCGCTTCGAGCGGCCCGATCCGCTGGATGATCCGGCGGCGCTCGCGCCCTGGCTCGCCGCGCTCCACGGCCGCGCGGCGCGGCGGGCGCGCGAGGACGCCTCCTGGCGGAGTGAGCGGGACCTCGCCCGGAGGGCCACGCGGTGGATCGCGGACGCGACCCTGGCGCTCGGCGAGCCCGACCTGCTCGGCGCGCTGCTCCTCTCGCCCGTGCGCGCGCGCGTCGGCGACCGCGAGCGCTTCACCCTCCGCGCGGCCTTGCACGGCCACCGCCTGCTCGGGGCGCTGCCGCTCTCGCTCGCGCTCCGCGATCGCGCCGTGCGGCTCGTCGTGGCCCGGGCGCTGCCGGCGGTCGTCGCAGGGGAGGGCGCGGACGACCCGGCCTGCGCCGAGCCGATCGCGCTCGTGGAGGCGATGCTGCGCGGCCACGGCCTCGACGCGTACGCCGCCGAGGTGGCCATGGCCGGGTGAACGCGCGCGCCGCCGTCGAACTCGGAGAGACATCGCCTCCGATCCTGTCGATAATGCGCCCGCGATGAGCCAGCCCCCGCTCGACAACAAGACCGACTTCGCCGCGCACCCACAGCTGCTCGTCGACCGGGACGGCGAGCAGCTGGTCACGATCGTGAAGGCGAGCTTCGAGCTCCAGGGCGACGGCAGCCTCGAGCTCGCGCCCCCCGAGCGCACGCGCGGGGTCCGCCTCGCCGACCTGCCCTGGGAGGAGAAGAAGCCCGAGAGCGTCGCGTACCCGGCCGACATCTGCCTGTTCAAGCCGGCGACCGACGTGATCTTCGTGGCCACGGCGTACGCGCCGAACGGCAAGGCGGTGCCGTCTTTCGACGTGCGCGTCGAGGTGGGCCCGCTCAGGAAATCGCTCGTCGTGTTCGGCAAGCGGCTCTGGGTGGACAAGGGCGGCGGCCTCACCGCGCCGGCGCCCATCGAGCAGATCGACATGCGCTACGACCACGCCTGGGGCGGGGTGGACGACGACGATCCCGCGGCGCCCCTCGAGGAGCCGCGCAACCCGATCGGCACGGGCGTCACGCGCGCGCCGGCCTCGCTCACCCACCAGCCGGCGCCGGCCATCGAGGATCCCTCGTACCCGATCCGGACCGCGAAGACCGCGCCGCCGCCCGCGGGGATCGGGGCCGTCGGCCGGCACTGGGAGCCGCGCCGCGGGTATGCCGGGACGTACGACGCCGCGTGGCGGGAGAACCGCGCGCCGCTCCTGCCCGAGGACTTCGACCACCGCTTCAACCTCTGCGCCTCGCCGGGCCTCATCGCGGATCCTCCGCTCGCGGGCGGCGAGCCGGTGCGGACGCTCAACCTCACGCCCGAGGGGGCGCTCAGCTTCGAGCTCCCGAAGGTGCAGGTGGAGATCGAGTTCCACGTGAAGGACCGCGCGCCGGTCGCCTTCGCGCCCCACCTCGACACCGTGCTCGTCGACCTCTACGCCGTCGGCCCGCAGAAGCCGGTGGCCGTCGAGATGGTCTGGCGCGCGCACGTCAAGGCGCCCCGGCGGATGAAGGACGCGCGCGTGATCGTGCGCGAGCGGGGGCGAGCGTGAGGCCCCTCGCCGTCATGGTGGCCGCGGGCGCGGTCACGCCCGTCGGGCTGCGCTCGATCGACACCGCCTTCTCGCACCGCGCCTCGGCCGCGGCGATGCGCGAGTCGCCGCTCGTGGACGGGCAGGGCGAGCGCGTCACGATGTGCTTCCTGCCCACGCTCGATCCGCGCGTCACGGGCGCGGCGCGCGCCGTCCTGCTCGCGGAGCGCGCGCTCGGCGAGGCGCTCGAGAAGCTCGGCTCCGCCGCGCGGGGGCTTCGCCTGCAGATGGGCCTGTGCCTCGACGAGCACCTCGGGCAGCGGCCGCCGGGCGGCGAGGCCCCGGCGCAGCGGGTCG
This sequence comes from Sorangium sp. So ce295, assembly GCF_051527405.1. NCBI lineage: Bacteria > Pseudomonadati > Myxococcota > Polyangiales > Polyangiaceae > Sorangium > Sorangium sp. So ce295. The sequence continues at coordinate 4,543,209 of NZ_CP150324.1, forward strand.
CCGCCGAGCTCGCCGCGCGGGCGCAGTCGTACGGGGGCGCGCCGGAGATCGCGGTCAAGGTCTCGACGCGCGGCCCCGCCGCGCCGGGGTTCTTGCTGCCGGAGCTGTGCGACGCGCTCGCGCGAGGCACGATCGACGCGGCGCTGCTCGGCGGCGTGCACACCGACTACGACCCCGCGCGCATCGCCGCGCTCGACGCCGCGGGTCGGCTCTTCCGGCCGGACAACCTCGACGCCCTCGTCCCCGGCGAGTGCGCGGCCTTCGTGGTCCTCACGCGCCCCGACGTCGCTCGGCGCGCGCTCCTCCGCGAGCTCGGGCAGATCGTCGGCCTCTCCACCGCGCACGAGCGGGCCCGCCCGGACAACGACGAGTCCGCGTTCCAGGCCACGGGCCTCACCGCCGCGCTCCGCGCCGCGCTCGCGCCGCTGGCCGAGCGCGGGCTGCGCGCGGGCTGGATGCTCACCGACATCAGCTTCGAGACCTTCCGCCATTTCGAGCTCCAGGCCGCGTCGGTGCGCACGCAGCAGCTCTTCTGCGATCCGCAGCAGCTGGAGTGCCCCGCCCAGCGCATCGGCGCGCTCGGCGCCGCGGCCATGCCGCTGCACCTCGCGATCGCGTCGGAGGCGTTCGCGCGCGGCTTCGCGCCGCACCCGTGCGCGGTCTCCCTCGCCGGGAGCGACGGCGGGGAGCGCGCGGCGATGGTGGTCATGGCGCCGGGGTGACGGCGAGCGCGCCGCCCGCGTGCGCGCGTCCGCTCGACGTCGAGCCGAGGAGCCGGTCGACGCGCGCAGCGCCTCCTCATAAATCTGACTGACGGAGGCCACATCGATGACGATCTTCCTGGACCAGCCGGGTCGCTTCCTCTTCTTCACCGGAAAGGGGGGTGTCGGCAAGACGGCTCTCGCGTGTGCGACAGCGATCCGCCTGGCGGATGCAGGGAAGCGAATCCTCCTGGTCAGCACCGACCCGGCCTCGAACCTCGACGAGATGCTCGGCGTCGCGCTCTCGAACCGACCGACCGAGGTTCCCGGTGTCGACCGACTCTGGGCCCTCAACATCGATCCCGAGCGGGCAGCCAGCGACTACCGCGAGCGCGTCATCTCGCCGTATCGCGAACTCTGGACGGATGGCCAGCTCGCCGAGCTGCGCGAGCAGCTCGCCGGCGCGTGCACCGTCGAGATCGCCGCATTCGACGAGTTTGCCGAGCTGCTCGCCGGCGACCAGGCGTCCGCGGCGTTTGACCACGTTCTATTCGACACCGCGCCCACCGGGCACACGTTGCGGCTCCTCAGCCTGCCACGCGCCTGGACCAGCTTCCTCCAGTCGACCGCGCAGGGAGCCTCGTGTCTCGGTCCGCACACGGGGCTGAGGATGCAGGAGGCGCGATTCGCCGCGGCGATGGGCGCGCTGGCCGACAGCGCTCGCACCACGATCGTCCTGGTGACACGGCCTGATCGAGCCGCTCTACGCGAGGCCGAGCGGACGTCGGGTGAGCTGATGGCCATCGGCATCAAGAACCAACAGCTCGTCATCAACGCGGTGTTCGAGGCCGCCGATCAGGCCGATCCCGTCGCTGCTGCGCTCACGGAGCGCGGGCGAGCGGCGCTCCGCGCGCTGCCTCCTCGATTGCAGGGACTGCCCACGTTGCGCATCCCTCTACGCGCGTTCAACATGGTCGGCCTCCCGGCGCTCCGCGCGCTCCTCGACGATCGCGCGGCCGAAGCCCTGTCACACGCCGTTTCCCCGATCGCGAGGCCATCGCTCCCGCGCCTCTCGTCCCTCATCGACGAGATCGCGATGCCCGGCCGAGGGCTCGTGATGGTGATGGGAAAGGGCGGTGTGGGAAAGACGACGATCGCTGCCTCGATCGCCGCCGAGCTGGCCTCGCGCGGTCACCACGTGCACCTGAGCACCACCGATCCGGCGGCCCACATCGCCTCGACACTCGATGGGCAGATCGAGAACCTGACGATCAGCCGCATCGATCCGGCCACCGAGGCGAAGGCGTACGTGGACCGCGTGATGGCGACGCGCGGCGCGAGCCTCGATGACGCCGGCAGGGCCTTGCTCGCCGAGGATCTTCGCTCGCCCTGCTACGAGGAGGTCGCCGTCTTCGCGGCGTTCTCGAGGATCGTCTCCCAGGCTCGCTCGAACTTTGTCGTCCTCGACACCGCTCCCACCGGGCACACGCTCCTCCTCCTCGACACGACGGGCTCTTATCACCGGCAGGTCATCGGAACGGGTGCGGAGCCAAAGCAGGCGCCCATGCGTCTCGTCACACCGCTCATGAGGCTGCGGGATCCCGGCTACACGAAGATTCTTCTGGTGACGCTCGCCGAAACGACGCCCGTCTCCGAAGCAGCCCGCCTCCAAGCGGATCTGCGTCGTGCTCAGATCGAGCCGTTCGGATGGGTCATCAACGGCTGCCTGGCGGCCACCGACTCGGCAGACCCGTGCCTGAAGCAGCGTGTTGCCGCCGAGCTCGAGCAGATCGACGTCGTGCGCACCCTTCACGCGAAGAGGGTGGCGATCGTGCCCTGGGTGACCGAGGAGCCGGCTGGCCCCGCCCGCCTGCTGGCGCTGGCGCGTGACAACGAACCGCAGCGGCGCGTTCCTTAGGAATAGGTCGGTTGCGGTGGTGGTCTCTGCCGCGGGAGGACGGCGCCGGGGGTGATGGTCCGCGCCCTCACGGAACACAGGAGCCACACTGCCCCCCGAGGGCGCAGCGCCCGCGCCGGCCTCGCGCCGCGCTCGACGAGCGCCAGGTCGATTTCCTGCGTCCATCCGCTCGGATCCCCGTCCTCCAGGCAGGAGGCCCGAGATGACCGACCGAACCATCGACCAGACCCGTGAAGCTGTCCGAGATCATTATGGAAAAGTAGCCGTGGCCGGGACGGGCTGCTGCGCCCCGAGCTGCTGCGCGCCAGCGCAGGCGGCGTCGCTCAAGCTCGGCTATACACGCGAAGACCTCGCCGCCGTCCCGGAGGGCGCGGAGATGGGCCTCGGATGCGGCAACCCCCAGGCGATCGCCGCCCTCCGGCCGGGCGAGACCGTGCTCGACCTCGGCAGCGGCGGCGGGTTCGACTGCTTTCTCGCCGCCAGCCAGGTCGGCCCCGACGGGCGGGTGATCGGCGTGGACATGACCCCGGAAATGATCTCCAAGGCGCGGGAGAATGCGCGAAAGATCAACGCGGACAACGTGGAGTTCCGCCTGGGCGAGATCGAGCACCTGCCCGTCGCCGACGCGACCGCCGATGTCATCCTCTCCAATTGCGTCATCAATCTCTCCCCGGACAAGCCCGCCGTGTTCCGCGAGGCCTATCGCGTCCTCCGGCCCGGCGGCCGGCTTGCGATCGCCGACGTCCTCGCGACCGCGGAGCTTCCTGCCGCGCTGCGCGAGCAGGTCGCCGCGCTCACCGGGTGCGTCGCGGGGGCGGTGAGGGCCGACGAGCTCCAGGGGCTCTTGCATCAGGCCGGATTCACCGACATACGCATCGGGGTGAAGCCCCAAAGCCGCGAGTTCATCCGTGACTGGGTGCCCGGGTCGGGCGCCGAGCAGTACATCACCTCCGCGACGATCGAGGCGCTCAAACCCGCTCGGCCGGAGGCTCGGGCATGATCGACGCGGACGCGCGCGGCGCCTGGCATCAGCTCGAGGCGCGCCTCCGCCCCTTCGTCGTGCGTCGCGTCTCGACGGCGGCCGATGTCGATGACGTCGTGCAGGACGTGTTCCTGCGCATGCAGCGGGGCGTTGGTGGGCTGCGCGACGACGAGCGCTTCGGCCCCTGGGTCTACCAGGTCGCCCGCAGCGCCATCGCCGAGCACCACCGGGCCCGCGCGCGGCATCTCCTCGTCGAGGGGGACGTCCCCGAGATGGAGGCAGAACCCCCGAGCGGTGAGGACGGGGCCGCCGATCTCCTCGCCCTGGCGATCGGTCCGCTCGTCGCCATGCTCCCGTCGCCTTACCGTGAGGCCCTCACCCTCACCGAGCTCGAAGGCCTCTCCCAGAAGGCCGCGGCCGACATGCTCGGCATCTCGCTCACGGCGATGAAGTCCCGCGTCCAGCGCGGGCGGGAGAAGCTGCGCTCGCTCGTGGAGCAGTGCTGCGAGGTGGCCATCGACGCGCGCGGGCACGTCATCGACTGCGTGCCGCGTGCTCCCGGCAACGGGCCCCGCTGCTCCTGCGGTTGACGCGCGACCCGTCCTCCTGGCCGGTCCACCACAAGCTCCCGCTCCCTGCCTGGCGCGGCGCTCGCTGCTTTCCCGCCCCCTTCGCGCTCCATCCCTTCGCTCCTCTTCATCTCCTCGGACGCACTGCGTCTCGTTCGATTCCCTGCGTCCTCGTCGCTCGAACACCGTCCTCCTCGGTGGAGGTCATCGACATGAACGAGATCGCATCCATCCTGCTCGCCGTTTACGCCGCCGTCGGCGCGATCGACGGGATCTATTATCATCTCTGGAAATACCGCCTCTTCGCCCAGGAGGCCTCGCGCCGCGAGCACCACCTTCACACGATCCACGCGGCGCTCTTCGCCATCGTCGTTGGCACGCTCTACCTCGCTCCGAGCGCCGGTCTCCTCCTCTGGGCCGGTCTGGGCGCCGTCGCAGCCTCCTTCGTCGTCGCCATCCTCGACGTGCTCGAGGAGCGGCGCTCCCGCGAGGACCTCGGCGGGCTCACGCCGCGTGAATACGCGCTCCACGCGGGTCTGATCGCGCTCTACTCCGCCTCGGTCGCGCTCCTCCTCGCCGCCCGCCCCGCCTCGGCTTGGTCGCTCGATGCGCCCGTCGTCCTCGACACCGCGCTTCCGGCGCTCACGCACACCATCGCGCTCAACCTGCTCCCGGGCGCGGCGCTCACGGCGCTCGTGCACGTCGTGCTCGGGCTGCGCCCCGTCGCGCTCCGCTTCGCGCGGCCTGGCCTCGCCTGAGGCCACCCCGCTCCGGGCTGTGCTCTCCTCTCCTCGACGCCCGAGCGCCTCACGGCGAGGATCAGGGCGCGAAATCCGCCGGTTGACAGAGGGCGCATCATCTCCTATCGTTGCTTTACGATGAAAGCGAAGCTCGAGGCGGCCGACCGCTGCTGTCCGCCTGCGCGCGAGCAGGTAGACCTCCGGCCGATCGAGGGCGACGAGGCCGACGAGGAGCTGGCCAGCCTGTCGAAGGCGCTCGGACACCCGGCGCGCGTGAAGATCGTGCGCATCCTGATCCGAAAGAACGCCTGCGTCTGCGGCGACATCGTGGACGAGCTGCCGCTCGCCCAGTCGACGGTCTCGCAGCACCTGAAGGTGCTCAAGGAGGCCGGCCTCATCCGCGGCGACGTCGACGGCCCCCGCGTCTGTTACTGCATCGAGCCCGGGGTGCTCCGGCGTCTGAAGGCCCTCATCGGGGGGCTCTGATGGCCGTCGCACGTCCATGTCATCGTATATCGACGATTGACGAAAGGAAGCTCCGATGTCCGTGACGATCCGCGTGTTCGACCCCGCCATGTGCTGTTCCACCGGGGGACGCCTGCCGTGAAGGAGGCGCTCGCGCGCGGGACCGAGGTGCTCCCGCTCGTGCTGGTCGGTGACCGCATCGCCGTCGAGGGGGCGTACCCGTCGCGGGAGGCGCTGGCCGCGCTTCGATTCCTCCACTCGCCCAGCTCGTGCCGTCGCTCGAAGCAGGTGGGCGCGGCGTCATCATGACGATGGGCAAGGGTGGCGTCGGCAAGACGACCGTGGCGGTGAATATCGCCGTCGAGCTGGCCCGCCGTGGACACAAGGTTCACCTGACGACGACGGACCCCGCCGCGCACGTCGCAGAAGCACTCGGAGCGGCCGTCGACGGGATCCGGGTGAGCCGCATCGACCCCGTCCTCGAGAGGTGCGCGAGAGCCTCCGGGCTCGCATCGAGTCGTGGCTCGCGTCGCTTCCAGGCACGGACACGACGCCTCGCACGACCACAAGGAACTGAACCCGCATGACCAACGCAAGAGCCGGCCTGCTCGGCAATCTCTCCTTCCTCGACCGCTACCTGACGCTCTGGATCTTCCTCGCGATGGGCCTGGGCGTCGCCCTCGGCTTCCTCGCGCCCGGGTTCACGACTGCGCTCAACGACATGAGCGTCGGCACGACGTCGATCCCTATCGCGGCCGGGCTGATCCTGATGATGTACCCGCCGCTCGCCAAGGTCCGCTACGAGGAGCTCGGCAAGGTCTTCCGCAACAAGCGGGTGCTCACTCTGTCGCTGGTCCAGAACTGGATCATCGGTCCGCTGCTGATGTTCGGGCTCGCGGTGGTGTTCCTGCGCGACAAGCCAGAGTACATGCTCGGCCTCATCCTCATCGGGCTCGCGCGCTGCATCGCGATGGTCATCGTCTGGAACGATCTCGCCAAGGGCGACACCGAGTACTGCGCCGGGCTCGTGGCCTTCAACTCGATCTTCCAGGTCCTGTTCTTCTCGGTCTACGCGTACTTCTTCGCCACGCTCCTGCCGACCTGGCTCGGACTCGAGGGAGCCGTCGTGAACATCACCATCGGCGAGATCGCGACGAGCGTGGCCATCTACCTCGGTGTGCCGTTCGCCGCCGGGTTCCTCACGCGACGGGTGCTCGTGCGCACGAAGGGGCGTGACTGGTACGAGAAGGCGTTCGTGCCTCGCATCGGCCCTATCACGCTCGTCTCCCTGCTGTTCACCATCGTGGTGATGTTCTCGCTGAAGGGCGAGACCATCGTGCAGCTGCCGCTCGACGTTCTTCGCATCGCGGTGCCGCTGCTCATCTACTTCGTGCTGATGTTCGCGGTGTCGTTCTTCATGAGCAAGCGCGTCGGCGCGGACTACAAGCAGTCGGCGACGCTCTCGTTCACTGCTGCGTCGAACAACTTCGAGCTGGCCATCGCTGTCGCGATCGCGAGCTTCGGCATTCACAGCGGCGCGGCGTTCGCGGCGGTCATCGGTCCTCTCGTCGAGGTGCCCGTCCTCATCGGCCTCGTGAACGTCGCCCTGTGGGCGCAGAGGCGCTTCTTCCCCAACACCCCGCTCGATGTCGCGCCGCCCGCATGCGCCGGCCCGAGCACTCCCGAGAGCAAGGCCTGACCACGATGAACACCGGCAAGACGATCCTTTTTCTTTGCGTCGCCAACTCGGCGCGCAGCCAGATGGCCGAGGGCCTTGCTCGCAAGCTCTTCGGCTCGCGCATCGCCGTGCAGAGCGCGGGGAGCGAGCCGTCGAAGGTGAACCCGTACGCGATCGAGGTGATGCGCGAGGTCGGGGTCGACCTGACGACGCACCACTCGAAGTCTGTGCAGACGATCGACGCCGCCACCGTGGGCACGGTCATCACGCTCTGCGCCGAGGAGGTCTGCCCGGTCTTCCTCGGCAAGGCGCGGCGGCTGCACTGGCCCATTCAGGATCCGGCGAGCAAGGATCCGTCGATCCCACGCGAGGAGATGCTGACGCGGTTCCGGACCGCGCGGGACCAGATCCTGGCGAGGCTCGAGGTGCTCGACGCGCTGCTCGACCTCCCCGAGGGGCCACAGGCGCAGGAGTTCCACGCCAGCGTGCGCGTGAAGGATCTCGCGAAGAGCACGCGTTTCTACGCCTGGCTCCTCGGCACCGAGCCGAAGGAGTGGACGCATCGCTACTCGACCTTCGTTCGGCCGGAGCTGCACACGAACTTCGTGCTCGTCGTCTCCGACGGCAAGGAGCTGCACCGAGACACGCTCTACCACCTCGGTATCGCCGTCGCTGGGAAGGCCGCGGTCGTTCGGTCCTACGAGCTGGCGACGGCCGCCGGGTTGACGGTGAGCAAGCCGCCGCGCACGACTTGGCGTGGCACGCCGCTCCACGAGCTGTGGCTCGAGGACCCTGACGGCAACCTCGTCGAGATCTACGCCCGGCTCACGCCGGACGAGCTCGCCGAGAAGCCGGAGAACCTCGAACCTACGGCGTTGGCGTAGCGCATGCGCGGCCCCGCCTGGCTCCGACCGGTGATCGGAGAGCTGCTGGGCAGCGCGCTCCTCGTCGCCGTCATGTTCGGGTCGGGCGCGGTCCGGGGGCAGCTGGGAGCCGGAACGATGGCTGGCGCATTGCTGGGCTCCATCGCACTGGGCCTCGGCTACGGGTTGGTGCTCTGGTCGTTCGGCGGGCTCTCAGGTGCCCAGACCAACCCGCTCATCACGCTCATCGCATCCGCGATGGGCGGGCAGCCTTGGAGAAGCGCGGGAGCACGGGTACTCGCGCAGCTCTGTGGGGCCGGGGCGGCGACGTCAGTCGCGTCACAGCTCGCGCCGCTCTGGGCTGCCGGGAACGCGACCGTGGCCGGCGCGCGCGGCCTCGGCGAGGCGATGGCGAGCTTCGGCTTCGTGCTCGTCGCGCTCGGCGTGGCACAGCGTCGCGATGTCAAGGTTCCGCTGGCCCTCGACGCCTTCGCGACGGCGAGCTTCTGGATGACCGGCCACGCGACCGTGGGCAATCCGCTCCTGGTTCTCTCGGTCTTCGTGGTGCGCGGCGAGCACGACACAGGGGGCCTGCTATCCGCGCTCGGCGGCGCGGTGCTCGGTGCCGGCCTCGCCGTGGTCGTCGCACGGTTTCTCTTCCCGCGGGCTCGGGAGGCGGCGAGCTGCCTTCTGTTTGTCCCGCACGGGCTACGGCGATGACCTCCCAGCTCAGGGCGCCGACGGCAACGAGATCGTCGCGACCCATGTCCGCTCGTGGGACCGCGGCCAACAGATCGAGCAGGCCGAGCACCTCCAGCGCCTCGCCGACGAGAAGCGCCGCGCCCGCGAGCACCGCGGCCTCGATCGCCTCGCTCGCGCCGCCCGCAGCAGCCAGGCCTTCCTCGCATCGTCGCCGAGCGTGGAGGCAACGTCGGCAGCGCGAGCGCCCGGCTTTTGAGACTGCTCGACGCCGTCGGCGCCGCCGACCTTGAAGAGGCCCTCGTCGAAGTGCTCGAGCGCGACACCATCCACGTCGGTGCCGTCCGCCAGGTGCTCGACCGGCACCGCTCCGAACGCTGCCTGCCGCCTCCGGTCTCAATCCCCGTTACCCGCGGCCGGCACGCCGAGCTCGTCGTCACGCCGCATTCGCTCTCCACCTACGACGTGTTGAAGAAGGACTCGGCGTCATGACCGATCTGACGCCGACCGAGACCCAAGCCCGCCTGCAGCGCAGGAACCTGCTCCCCTTGGCGGTGTCGAAAGGCACCATGCCCAGGCCTTCCCTTCCGCTCGCCGGCCTCCTTCTCGTCGCCTCCCTCGGCGCCGCCGCGACCTCCGACGCGGCCACGGATGGCCGCGATGCGGTCGCCCGCGGCCTCGACCTCTTCCTTCACGCGCCCGACCGCGGCGCGCCCGGCGCCACCCTGCCGGTCCAGGTCCTCGCGCTCGGCTTCCCCACCGCGATCACGCTCCGGCCGCTCGAGGCGGTCACCGTGGAGGCGACCTGGGATCCCGAGCACCTCGGCAAGGTCAGCGCCGTCCCGCCGCCCGTGCGGGTCACCACCGACGCGAAGGGGCGCGCTCACCTCGACGTCCCGATCCCGGAAGGGCCCGAGCGCGAGCTCCGGCTGCTGCTCGGCGTGCGCGCCGGCGACCGGCAGCGGACCCGGACGCTCACCGTGCACCGACTGGCGCCGCTCCAGGTCGACCTGCACGTCCCTGACACGCGCGTGGTGCCGGGCAGCGCGATGTCGGCGTGGATCACGGTGCAGAGCCAGGCCTCGGGGCAGCCGGCCCCGCGGGTCCCCGTGGAGGTCAGCCTGCTCGAGGGCGGCGTCGCCCGGCACACGGCCGTGGTCACGACCGACGCGGCCGGCGTCGCCATGATACGCGTGCCCGTCCCCTGGATCGACGAGCCCGGCTGGCGCTGGATCCTCCGCGCCCGCGCGCGGAGCGCGGCGGGGGCCTCGTCGAACGCCGCGGAGATCTCCCTCTCGCCGCGCGAAGAGACGCCCGGCGCCCCGCAGATGCTGGCCGAGTGGTCCGAGCAGGACCTGCGCGCCGGGGATCGCGCGAGCTACGTGATCCGGATCCGCGACGGCGCCGGCCAGCCCGTGGCCGGGCTGCCGGTGCGGACCTGGACCGGGCCGAAGGGCACGAGCCCGCCCGAGGACAGGGCCGCGTGGGAGAAGCTCACCACGCCCGCGCGCACCGACGCGGCCGGCGAGGTCCGCGGCGCGGCCGTGGCGCCCACCACCGTGGTGCAGGGCGCGGGGACCACGCTGCGCGTCGTCGCACGCGCGACGTTCGAGGGGCACGAGCTCGAGCGCGAGGCCACCGTCTCCGTGGAGAGCCCCACCTCGGAGGCGACGTTGCTCCCGGAGGCGGGCGCGATCGTTCCCGGCGTCGCTCAGCGCATGCTCCTGCGCGTCCGCGATGCGCGGCGGAAGCCGGTGCAGGGCCCGTTCACGGTCGAGGGCGACGGGCTCCAGGCCGCCGTGACCACCGACGCGTACGGCGAGGCCGAGGTGACCTGGGACGCGCCCGTCGAGCTCGGGGCCTTTCGCAACGTCGGGCCGTGCGCTGGCGGCGTCGCGGCGGCGGTGCGCGTGCGGCCATCAGGCGAGCTCCCGGCGCTCGCGTCGCGGCGCGAGCCGTTCGCGCTGTGCGTCTCGGTCGATCGCGACGCCTCGGCGCTGCTCCGGCCCGAGCGGCTCCTCGCCCGCGCCGGCGACGCGCTCCCGCTCCGCGTGATCGACGCCGGCGGCATGGGCCCGCGCGCTGGCGGGCGGCCGGAGGGCGGCAGCGCAGCGGACGGCGCCGGCTGGAGCGTGATCGTCCAGGCAGGCAACTCGGCCCGCGCGGCGAGCGCCTGGATCGCCGGGGGCCCGGAGGGCGGCGCGCTCGGCCTGCCCGAGGGCGCGGCCGGCGTCTGGACGCTCAGCGCCGCCGCTCCCCGGCCGGGCGCCGCCGCGCGGCAGGCAGGCGGCGCGGTGCTCGTCACGCCGCGCGTCCTCCCTCGGATCGAGGCCCGCATCACGGGCGGCCGCGCGGCCCCGCGCGGCGCCGTCGACGTGGATCTCGCGCTCACCGACGGGGGCGGCCGCGGCCTGCCCGGGACCGTCGCGGCCGTCGTCGTGGATCTGCACGGCGGGGGCAGCGTCGGCGGCCTCGCGGCGCTCGACACGCGCGCGCGGCTCTGCCAGGGCATGGTCGAGCCCGAGCGCTGTGGCGCCTTCCTGCAGGGCGATCCCGCGCTCGAGCCGCTCCGGCGCGCGGAGCTCAGCGCGAGGGCGCGCGAGGCGATCGCGCCGGCGAACGATCCGGCCGGCTCCGCGCGGGCGGCGCTCGACGAGGCGTTCGGCCAGGTGCTTCGCTCGCTCGAGGGGGCGGTCTTCGAGGCCACCAGCGATCCGGAGCGGCTGCGCGACGTGCGCCGCCGCGGGCCGGGCGGCGCCTATGCGTGGAACCCCGAGCTGATGACCCTGGTCACCGCCGCCATGGATGCGCCCCCCGAGACGCCCGGCGGCGAGCCGCTCTCGCTCGCGGACCTCCTGGCGGTGGACCCGCAGGTCACGTTCGATCACGTCGCTCGCCGCGTCACCCGCCTCAAGCTCTTCCGCATCCTCGCCGCAGCGCGCGCGTTCCGGCGCGAGCGCCTGCTCGACCCGGACGAGCCGGCGCTCCGCGATCCGAACGCGCTGCTCCGCCGCCTGGTGCGCGACGCACAGCTCGAGGAGTCGCTCCTGCTCGATCCCTGGGGCGGAACGATCCAGTTCACCCCGACGACCGCGCCGCCCGCGCCGTTCCTCACGGTGCGGCGCGGCTTCGCCCTGCACGCGCCCGGGCCCGACGGCCGGATCGGCACGGGCGACGACGTGCGCGATCCGTTCGAGCGCGTGCTGCGCTCGGGCACGCCGTACGCCAGGGCGGTCGGCGAGGATCGCCTTGTCGACGCGAAGTTCGACATGGAGGTCGGCGACGCCACGGTGTCGGCGTGGGAGAGCCTCCTGGAGGAGTTCACGGGCACGTCGCTGGGCGAGGGGATCGGCCTGGGCGGCCTCGGCCTCTCCGGCGTTGGCGCGGGCGGCGCCGGGTTCGGTCAAGGCCACGGCAAGCTGGGTGGATCCCACCGCACCTCGTCCGGCGCGCCGCGGGGCGTGTTCTTCTGGTCGCCGCCCCAGCGCACGGACAAGGACGGTCGGCTGCGGATGCGCGTCCCGCTCGGCGACGTCGAGACGACCTTCCGGCTCGTCTTCGTGGGCGTGCCGGACGGCGCCACGCCGGCCACCGCCACGCTCGACGTGCCCACTGCGCAGCCGCTCTCGGCGCGCGTGGAGGCGGGCGCCGCGTGGGTCCAGGGCGACGCGGTCGACGTCGAGATCTCGGTCCGGAACCGCTCGCCGAGGCCGCTCCGCGCGATCGTGGAGCTCACGGCGCGCGGCGTGGCCGCGCTCGCGGACCCACGGCGCCGGGCGGTGGCGGTCGACGTGCCCGCGGGGGGCGCGGCCCCGGTGCGCGCGCGGGTGCGGGCGCTGCGCGCGGGGCGGGCGGAGCTCGCGGTCGCCCTGAAGGCGCAGGGGACCCCGGGCGACACGCTCGTGCACGCGTGGGACGTGCGCCCCGCGGGCGAGCCCACCGATCTGAACATCGCCCAGATCGTCGAGGGCGGCGCCACGGCCACGCTGCGCATTGCGGCGGACGCGCAGCGCTACCAGCCCACCGGCCGCCCGCGGCTCGTCGTCGAGCGCGGCCTCGCGGGCGCGCTCACCGCGGCGCTCGAGGCGATGGATCCCGATCGGCTCTCGTCTGCCGGGGCGATGGCGGACGCGGTGGAGGTCGCGGCGCTCGTGCGCCGCTGGGCCGCCGCGCGCGGGGGCGAGGGCGCGCCGCTCGCCGCGCGCGCGGAGGACATCGGCCGCCGCGCCGTGGGCCGGCTGCTCGCGTACAAGGGCAGCAAGAAGGACCTGGTCTTCTGGCCTCCGGCGCTCCGGGCGCGCACCTTCGCGTCCGCGTCCGTGGCGGAGGAGCTGCCGAAGATCGACGCGCGCTGCCCGCCCGAGCCCCTGCAGCCCGCGGCGGCGCTCGACGCGCTCGATGTCGAGCCCTCGCCGGCGGGGGGCGCGGTGAACGCGTGCTGGGACGCGCTCGTCACGAGGACGCTGGACGAGGTGATCCAGAGCGGCGATCGCGTGGCGCTCGCCCGGGTCCTGCTCGCGCTCGCGGAGCGGCCACACCGGGCGGCGCTGGCCGCGAACGTGGCGGACCGGCTGCGCGCCTGGGTGGCGCTGCTCCCGACCGGCGGCGTCACCTTGCCGCCGGGCCAGGCCGAGGATCGGAGCGCGCGCGCGGTGGTCTACGCGGCGCTCCTCCGCGCCGCCGGGCTCGGCCGGAGCGCGGCGCCGCCCGCGAGGCTCCTCGGCTGGGTGGGTGTGCAGCGGGACGTGCGCGGCGGCTACGGCGCGCCGGCCAGCACGCGCGCGGTGGTGCGCGCGCTCCTGGCCCACGGGGGCGAGGGCCGAGGGGCCGCACGGGTCACGGTCACGTCGGGCGGCGTGCGCCGCGACGTGGAGGTCGGGCCGTCGGGGCGGCTCGTGGTGCCGCTCGACGCGGGCGCGACGGAGGCGGCGGTCGAGGTCGCGGGGGCCGCGGTCGTGGCGCGCCTGGAGCGCCCGGCGCTCCGGCGCTGGAGCCGGCCGCCGGCCGCGGCGGCGAGCCCCGTGCAGGTGGAGGTCTCCTGGCCGAAGCGCCCGCGCGCGGGAACGACGGGGAAGCTCGGGGTCTCGCTGCGCCACACGCTGGGCCGCCCGGTCGAGGTCGACGTGCGCATCCCGCTTCCCCCCGGGGTGTCGCTGGCCGCGCCGCTCGGGGGCGTGCGGCAGGTGAACGGCGTCCTCGCGCTGCGGGCTTCCGTGGAGGCGAGCCGGCTCTCGACGCTGGTGGAGATCCCGGTGCGCTTCGCGCTCGCCGGGAAGGTGACCGCGCCCGAGGCGCAGGCCCGGGTGGCGCAGGAGGAGCTGCCGCGCGCGGTGGTCCCGGCGCGGCCGATCGTGATCGAGTGATCGGCGCTCCTGGATACCGGTTCACTCGCTGCCCGCGTCGAAGTGATGGGGGCTTTGGCCGGTACTGGTCCAATTTGAACAGGGAGACGGGGAGGCGGGGAGAGTGCGACCAGGCAAGGCTGGTCCCGAAGGAAAGGAGTGAGCGGTAGCTTCTGAAATCGGGTTTGCTGTCCAGCGGGTGCGAATCCCGCCCGGCCAAGGTCACGCCCGACCAGCCGGAAGCCAGCCTTGCGACGGGTCCCGTGAGGGGCTCGGCGATGCGTAGGCAGGCGAGCGAGCGAGCCGCAGCGTGTCAGCCACGAAATCCTCCAACGTCCGGGTGCCCAGGGTGTTCTTCCGCCTGAAGGCAACAGCGTCCTACCTCGCAAGGGCGGGAGGGGGACGCACCCGGCGGGGTATCTGGCTGCGGCGCGCAGCAAGAGGACGGCCCAGGCACCTGGGAGGCCCTCGTCTCTCCACGAGAAACGCCGGTACGACGGGGAGCCGGTGATCCGTCCCCGGGGCGAGACACGCCGCGGATGCCCGTGTCTCGCAGCCGAGCCCCAGCGGGCTCCGCAAGGAAAATGCGCATCCGCCTCGCGGTAGGCCCACAGCAAGGGGAACCGGAGCCGAAGCCGAAGGAGACGAGGGAGTCGGAGGGTCCCATACGAGCGAGGACGCGGGCGAACGGAGGGCACCGGAGCCCGTCAAGCAAAGGGGACCCGTGTCGAGAGGAACTTCAGGAGGGAACCATGAGCGCTGCCACGACGGCGAACACCATGTCACCGGGACTGTTGAAGGTAAGGGAGAGAGCGGAGCGAGACCCGGAAGGGGTCCTCCTCGCGCTGGCGCACCTCATCGACGAAGAAGCGCTGCAGCGTGCGTACCGCAGCCTTCGTAAGGACGCTGCGGTGGGCGTGGATGGCATCACGAAGGAGCAGTACGGGCAGGACCTGGAGCGCAATGTCGGCGATCTGCACGCGCGGATGAAGTCGATGCGCTACCGGCACCAGCCCATCCGGCGGGTGCACATCCCGAAGGAACGGGGCAAGACACGACCGATCGGCATCTCGTGCACCGAGGACAAGATCGTCCAGGCCGCGGTGCGGGAGGTGCTGGAGGTCGTTTACGAGCCGGTCTTTCGAGACGTCTCGTACGGGTTTCGGCCCGGTCGCAGCGCGCACGACGCGCTGCGAGCTCTGAACCGGATGCTGCTCGGCGGGGTGGAATGGATCCTGGAGGCCGACATCGAGTCCTTCTTTGACAGCATCGACCGCACGAAGCTGATGGAGATGCTCCAGGCCCGGGTAGCCGACAAGTCGCTGCTGCGGCTGATCGGCAAGTGTCTGCATGTGGGGGTCCTCGACGGCGCGGAGTTTTCGGCGCCGGAGGACGGGACGGTGCAGGGCTCGGTCCTGTCGCCGATGCTGGGCAACGTCTACCTTCACCACGTGCTCGACCTGTGGATCGAGCGCGAGGTCCAACCGCGGCTCGCGGGCAAGGCCACCCTGATCCGTTACGCCGACGATGTCGTCATCGGCTTCGACAGGGAGGACGACGCCAAGCGGGTGATGGAGGTGCTGCCGCGGCGTTTCGAGCGGTACGGACTGAAGCTGCATCCGGACAAGACCCGCCTGTTGCCCTTCGGCCGCCCGGACAACGGGGGACCTGGGAGCGAGGGGCCGGCGACCTTCGATTTCCTCGGCTTCACGCACTACTGGCGGCGAAGCCGATCGGGTCGATGGATGCCGAGCATGAAGACACGCAAGGCGCGCCTCCGACGGGCCATCACGGCCGTCGTCGACTTTTGCCGACGCCATCGGCACTTGCCGGTCAAGGAGCAACACGCCGCGCTCACACGACGCATCATCGGGCACTGCAACTACTTCGGCGTAAACGGAAACATCCGGAGCCTCGCGCTCTTGATCCGTGAGGCCGAACGGGCATGGCACAAGTGGCTATGCCGGCGGAGCCAGCGTGCGTACCTGAACTGGGAGCGATTCAAGGCCCTGCTGCGGGATTTCTCGCTGCCCAGGCCGAGGATCCGCGTCCAGCTCTGGGCGTCCCCCTGAGCCCTCTCGGCGGAAGAGCCGGATGGTGGAAATCTCCTTGTCCGGATCTGGCGAGGGCCCCCCGGACCCGGCGGTCCGGGGGGCTACTCTACAAGAAGAAAATGAATTTCTCCCTCTTGCCGTCTTTCGCTCCCCGCCTCCCCGCCTCCCTGTGAAATTCTTGCTCTTTCTTGTGATTTCAACCCGTTTGTCGCAGGAGAGCTATTCGCATGACCCAAGAGCTGCGGACGTTTGATTTGTTCGCCCCCCATTTCCAGGCGGACCCGTTCCCCACCTACGCCGAGATGCGCCGCTCCGGGCCGGTGTGCGAGCTCGAGCCGCTGGGCGCCTGGGCGGTGAGCCGGTACGCCGATGTCATCGCCGTCCTCAAGAACCCTCAAAAATTCTCGTCCGCTGGCAACGTCGACGCCTTTCACCCGCCTTGGCTCCCGAGGCAGCCGGGGGCGCACTCCCTGCTCGCAATGGACCCGCCGGAGCACACGAAGCTCCGGAACCTCGTCAGCCGCGCCCTGGGTCCCGGGATCATCACGAGCATTGAGCCCATGGTCCGCGCCATCGCCGAGCGCCTCTCCGACACCCTGCAATCCAGGGGTGAGTCGGATTTCGTCGCCGACTACGCCGTCCCGATGACAGCGGGCGTCATCGGCGAGCTCCTCACCCTGGATCCTTCTCTCCACGCCAATTTTAAACGGTGGACGGACGATATCCTCAGCGTCACGCCCGTCCCGCGGAGCCCCGAGCACGCCGAGCGCGTCCGCGCGTCCGTCGCCGAGATGGAGCGCTACCTCGGCGACGTCCTCGAGGCGCGGCGGCGCGCGCCCGGCGATGATCTTGTGAGCGCGCTCCTCCAGGCCGAAATCGACGGACATAAGCTCACCCCGGAAGAGCTCATGTCCTTCATCTTCGTCCTGGTCCCAGCGGGGTTCGATACAACATCCACATTGATAAGCAAATCAATCATTACCCTCGCCAAGCGCCCCGCGGACACGGAGCGGCTGCGCGAAACCCCGGCGCTCATCCCTCGCTTTATCGAAGAAATGCTCCGGTGGGACCCGCCTACCCATAACATCTTCCGCAAGGCGATGCCCGGAGCGGAGGTGGGCGGCGTCAAGGTGCCCGCCGGCGCTCCAGTGACGGTCATCCTCGCGTCCGCCAACCGCGACGAGGCCGTGTTTCCCGATCCCGACGAGTTCAATATGGACCGCGATGTGCCAAAGACCGGGACGGGGGCGTCGGTCGCGTTCGGGCACGGCGTCCATTTCTGCGTCGCCCACCTCCTCGCGCGCCTGGAGGCGAGGGTGGCGCTCGAATCCTTGCTCTCTCGATTCAAGCGAATCGATTTGGTCAACCCCACCATCGAGTGGAGCACGATGGTCTTCGTGCGAACCCCATCGCGGCTGCCGGTCCGCGGCGTCTTGCCCTGATCAAGAACCTCCTGGCGTGCCGAACAGGTTGGAGCTCGCCTGAATTCTAGAACCCAGATCTCGCCGTGGAGCGGGCGCCGCGTTCGATCGGGCGGGGCGCGCGGCGAGCTCGGATCGCGCGGTGGGCACGCGAGGGTCTCGGATCCGCACGATCCGCCCCCCACGCCGCTCCCCCCGCGTCGGGTTCCAGCGCCGGGGCTTGGCGCCGTCCGCCGATCGCCTACCATGCCCCCAATGGCCGCTACCTTCGCCACCTTCTCCCTGGAGGGCGACAAGCTCCCCGCGGACGTCGCCGTGACCCGCTTCGAGGCCGTCGAGGCGATCTCCACGCCCTACGCGGTCGAGGTGCGCTTCGCGACGCTGGACACGTCGTTCCGGGTCGAGGACTGCCTGCGCAGCCGCCTCTGCCTGCGCGTCGTCGACACGTCGGGCCAGGAGCGGCTGTACGACGGCATCGTGGACCGCGCCGGCTTCGCGCACATCGTGGGCGAGAGCCGCCAGTTCGACGTCCGCCTGCGGCCCGCGCTGGCCGCGCTCGCGCACCGCGAGGGGTGCCGCATCTTCCAGGAGAAGACGATCGTCCAGGTCGCGCAGTCGGTCTTCGAGGACGCCGGCTTCGGCGACAAGGTCGCGTGGCGGATCGCGAAGGAGTACGAGCCGCGCGAGTTCATCGTCCAGTACCGCGAGTCGCACCTCAACTTCGTCTCGCGGCTCCTCGAGGACAACGGCCTCTTCTACTACTTCCGGCACGAGGCCGCCGGGCACACGATGATCGTCACCGACGACCCCGCCGCCTTCGAGGTGGAGGAGGGGCTGCCGGTGAGCTTCCGCATGGCGCAGGGCGGCCTGCCCGGGAGCCTGCCGCTCTCCAAGCTCACGAGGACGCGCGCGCTGCGCACGAGCCTCGTCCACCTCCGGGACCACGATTTCGAGAAGCCCGACGTGAAGCCGGAGTCCGCGCTGCCCCGCAAGGAGGCCATCGCGGCGCCCTACTTCGAGTACCCCGCCGGCTTCACGAAGGGGAGCGTGGGCGGCCGCCTCGCCGAGGCCCGCATGCGCGAACTCTCCGCCGACGCCGACGTGTGCGAGGGCGAGAGCCGCGCGGCCGGGCTCAAGGTGGGCGAGCCGTTCGTCGTCGAGGGCGCCGCGGAGCCGTGCCTGAACGGCGAGTTCGTGGTCACCCGCCTCGTCTCGCGCGGCAACCAGACGCTCACCGGCGGCGCGACGAACTACGACGTCGAGAACCACTTCCGCGGCGTCCCCAAGGGCGCGCCCTTCGCGGCCGAGCGCCGCGCGCGGCGGCCGCGCATCCGCGGCATCCAGACGGCGGTCGTCACCGGGTCGAGCACCCAGGAGCAGGCGCTCCACGTCGACAAGTACGGCCGCATCAAGGTCCGCTTCTTCTGGGACCGGCAGGGCCAGCAGGACCACACATCGAGCTGCTGGCTGCGCGTCTCGCAGATCGCGATGGGCGGCTCGATGATCCTCCCCCGCGTCGGCTGGGAGGTCTCGGTCGCGTTCCTCGACGGCGACCCGGACCGGCCGCTCGTGCTCGGGCGCACGTACAACGCGGAGAAGACGCCGCCCGACGCGCTCCCCGCCGCCAAGGCGTCCGGCACGCTGAAGAGCATGTCGTCGCCCGGCGCGGGCGGCCACAACCAGATCGGCATGTCCGACACCGCGGGGAGCCAGGGGTTCGGCATCCACGCCCAGAAGGACCTCAACGTCACCATCAAGAACGACAAGGTCGAGGAGGTCACGGTCAACGAGGAGCAGCACATCAGCGTGAACGGCTCCCGCTCGGTGAAGGTCGACGACTCGACCTCCGTGGCCGGCAATCAATCGCTCGACGTCGGCGCGGTGCTCTCGCACAAGATCACCGGCAACCAGAGCATCTCGATCGGCGGCAACGACACGACCAACGCGATCAGCAACCACGTCGAGAAGGTCACCGGCAACCGCTCCTACACGGTGAGCGGCAACCAGATCACGATCTCGAACGGCGTCAGGCACTCCATCACCGGGGACATGAGCCGCAAGGTCGGCGCGCTGCAGCTCTCCGGCAGCCTGGGCTCGATCAACGACAACGTCCTCGGCGGGATGACGGAGACGGTGGGCGCCGTGAAGGCGCAGATCATCAACGGCAGCCACGGAGAGCAGATCACGGCCAACAAGGACCAGACCTCGCTGGCGGCGGAGCTCCACCTCACGAAGGGCTCGCTCTCCCACGTGGCGCTCGGCGTCACCAACATGGTCGGCGGCCTCCATTACCAGAAGCTGGACGGCGATCTCGTGGTGCAGGCGCCGCTCATCACCCTCCTCGGCGCCGTCGGCGCCTTCAAGGGCGGCGGCAGCGAGCTCAAGCTCGGCGGCGGGCCCGTCGTGATCAAGGGGTCGAAGATCGCGGTCAAGGGCGCGCTCGTCGTCAAGATGGGCGCGTCGATGAAGCTCGGATCGTGAGGGCCCATGAGCGCTCGTGACGTGAAGAGAGAGGTGAAGAGTGGCTGAACATCATGTCCTCGCGATCCCCTCCCTCAGCGTGGAGGGCAAGATCTACCGGGTGCTGCGCTTCGAGCTCACGGAGCAGCTCTCGGAGCTCACCCGCCTCGAGTGCGAGCTGCTCGACGACGAGGCGGCGCTGCCGAGGCCGAAGGAGGTCCTCGGCAAGCGCGCCGTCTTCACGCTGTCGCGCAGCGACGACACGCAGACGCGCTCTTTCGCCGGGACCATCGTCCTCGCCGAGCTCGTGCCCGATCTCGACGACGTGCCCTCGCTGCGGATCGAGGTCGCGCCGGCGCTCTGGAACCTCGGGCAGCGCTCCGACTGCCGGATCTTCCAGGACAAGAGCGCTGTCGACATCGTGAAGGAGGTCCTCGAGGGCGCGGGCGTACCCGCGGGCCAGCAGGACTGGCGCGTGACCGAGCCCCACCCGACGCGGGTCTACACGGTCCAGTACCGCGAGCGAGACCTCGACTTCGTGCACCGCCTCCTCGCCGAGGAGGGGATCTACTTCGCGATCCACATGAAGGACGACGAGGACGTCCTCGTCTTCGGCGACTCGCCGACCGGCCTCGAGGACATCGAGGGCGCGACGTCGCTGCCGTTCTTCCAGGACTTCGGCGTCGAGGGCTTCGCGGATCGCATCGTCCGCCTCTCGCGGGAGGTCTCCGTGCGGAGCGACAAGGTGTTCGTCCGCGACTACGACCCGGAGAAGCCCTCGACGAAGCCGGAGGCGTCGGCCGAGGGGAGCGATCCCGGGGACCACGTGCTCGAGATCTACGAGCACCCGGCGCGCACCGCCGACGCGGGCGTCGCGGAGCGGCTCGCCAAGGTGCTGCTCGACTCGGTGCAGGCGGAGCGCGACGTCGTGCACGGCGAGACCGGCTCGCTCGCGCTGCTCCCGGGCCGGCGCTTCTCGGTGGACGGCCACCCCTACGACCCGCTCAACCAGGAGTACCTCGTGGTCCGCGCGCGCATCGCCGGCAGCCGGCCGCGGAACTTCGAGCTCTCCGGCCGCGCGGGCGCGGAGGACGGCGCGCGCGACCTCCGGTCGAGCTGCGAGTTCTGGGGCGTGCCGACCGGGACCACGCGCTACAGGCCCCCGCGGCGCGCCCGCGAGCAGGTGATCCCGGGCACGCAGACCGCGATGACCACCGGGCCCTCGGGGCAGGAGATCCACACGGACGCGAGCGGGCAGGTGAAGGTCTCCTTCCACTGGGATCGCTCCGGAAAGAAGGACGACACCTCGAGCCGCTGGATCCGCACGAGCCAGGTGCCCACGGGCGGATCGATGCTGCTGCCGCGCGTCGGGTGGGAGGTCACCGTGCGCCACGTCGAGGGCGACGCGGACCGGCCGTTCGTGATGGGCCGCATGTACAACGCGCTCACGCCGCCGCCCTACGCGCTCCCGAAGGAGGCAGGGAAGAGCTCCCTCCAGACCGCGACGACGCCGGGCGGGGGCAGCACCAACGAGCTCCGGATGTCGGACACGAAGGGCGGCGAGGAGATGTTCATCAACGCCTCGAAGGACATGTCCACCGAGGTGAAGAACAACGCGACCGAGTCGATCGGCAACAACCACAAGAAGAAGATCGGCGCGGACCAGACGACGAACGTCACGGACAGCATGACGACCAGCATCGGGTCGAACCAGACGCTCTCGGTCTCCGGCAACCAGTCGATGAAGATCGAGACCTTCCACGTCGACGACATGGGCGGCGATCACTCGCTCTCGATCGGCGGGAACCGCGACATGAAGATCGGCGGGGATCACAAGCGCGACGTCACCGGCAACAGCTCGCTCACGGTGTCCGGCAACCAGATCGATCTCGTGGTCGGCTCGGTCACGGATCAGACCCTGGCCGGCTTCAACCACGAGGTCGGCGCGGCGCTCGTCGAGCTCGCGCTGGGGCACCGCTCCGTGACGGTCCAGGGCGACCGGAGCGAGACGGCCACCGGCGCGAAGGTGATCGCGGTCAAGTCCGGCCGCGGCGTCCAGGTCGGCGGATCGATGAACGTGAAGGTCGGCGGCGCGATCGTCAACGTGGCGAACGGGAACCGCGTGGAGAGCTCGCTCGGCACGTACACCGAGCTCGCCGGGGGCGCGCAGATCGTCAAGGCGAACAACGCCGTCTTCGAGGCGACCGGCGCGCTCACGCTGGTCATGGGCGCGTCGATCCTCTCGCTGACGCCCGCGAGCGTCGCGATCATCGGCGTCTCCGCGAAGCTCGACGGCGACGTCTCCGACGCCGCCGCGCTGGTGCTCGACAACTGAGGAGGAGGCGAACGTGGCACGCGAGATGATTGCGCACTTCACGATCGACGAGGTCCCCGCGGCCCGGGTGCTCCGCTTCGAGTCGACCCACGAGGCCGGCAGGCCGCTCGTCCTCGACGTCGAGGTGTACCTCCACACGTACCAGGAGCTCGAGGCGATGATCGGCAAGCCCGCGGCGCTCTCCTTCGGCGTGCCCGGGGAGGCGCCGCGCGTCATCGCGGGAACGGTGGAGGCCGCGACCTCGATCGGCACCACCGAGCTCGGCGTCGAGGGGCTGCTGGGCGTCCGCTACGCCGTCCGCGTCGTCTCCTCGCTCGCGCTCCTCGCGCGCAGCATAGACTCGCGGATCTTCCAGGACATGAGCGCCAAGGAGATCGTGGCGAAGGTGCTCGAGGATCACGGGATCACCAAGGTCGCGTGGCGGCTGAGCGGCGACTGTCCGAAGCGCGAGTACTGCGTGCAGTACCAGGAGAGCGCGCTCGCGTTCATCTCGCGGCTCATGGAGCACGAGGGCATCTACAGCTTCGTCGAGGTGGACGCCGACGGCGAGCTCCTCGTCTTCGACGACGACAGCACCGTCGCCGGGCCGATGCCGGGCGACCCCGCGCTGCCGTTCCGCCGGCGCACCGGGCTGAGCGCGGCCGACGAGCGCGACGCGATCTACGCGATCCGCGAGCTCGAGCGGGTGCGCTCCGGCAAGTTCGTCCTCCGCGATTTCGACTTCAAGCGGCCGAAGCTCGATCTCACGGCGACCGCGGCGTCGGGCGAGAACGACGCGCTGGAGCGCTACGACTACCCGGGCGGCTACTTCGAGCCGACCGAGGGGCAGCGGCTCGCGCAGATCCGGCTGGAGGAAGAGCAGGTCGAGCGGCACACGATCGAGATCGACACCGTCTGCTCGCGCCTCGCGGTCGGCCAGAAGCTCGCGATCACGGACGCCGGCGAGCTCGACGGCGAGTACTTCCTCTTCGCGGTGAAGCACACCTACGTCCACGAGGACGACGACGCGCACGGCGGCAGCGAGCGCGCGACGCCGCGCTCCAGGGCGCGGGCGCGCCTCGTGCCGGCTTCCGTGAAGTACAGGCCGCGGCGCATCACGCCGATCCCGCTGATCGAGGGCCCGCAGACGGCGACGGTGGTGGCGCCCGCCGGCTCCCAGACCGAGGCGATCCACACCGATGAGCTCGGCCGCTGCAAGGTGAAGTTCCACTGGGATCGCAGCGACGTGATCGACGACAAGGCGTCGTGCTGGATGCGGGTCGCGCAGCTCCAGACCTCCGGCTCGATGATGCTCCCGCGCATCGGCTGGGAGGTGATCGTCGAGTTCCTCGAGGGGAACCCCGATCGGCCGATCGTGACCGGGCGCCTCTACAACGGCGTCTACATGCCGCCGTACGCGCTGCCGGAGGGCAAGACCCGCACGGCGATCCAGACCTCGAGCACGCCGGGCGGCGGCGGGGCCAACGAGATCCGCTTCGAGGACAAGGCGGGCTCCGAGGAGATCATGGTGCACGCCCAGCGCGACATGAAGACGGTCGCGGCGAACAACGCCAAGCGGAACATCGGCAACAACGAGACGTCGGTCGTCGGGAACAACGCGTCGCTCGAGGTCGGCGGCAACCAGACGACGAAGATCACGAAGGGCTCGCAGAACACGGTGGGCGCGAACCAGACGATCAGCGTTGGAGGCAACCGCAACGTCGAGGTGAACGCGGTGTCGGCGCTGACGGCGAAGGGCAACGCGACGACCACCGTGGGCGGCAACCAGTTCGAGATGGACGGCAACCCCCTCGAGGCGATGCTCGCGCTCGCGGCGCAGGCGGCTGTGCAGTTCGCGAGCGTGATGGCCAACAACGCGATCGCGGCGGTCCAGGGGCAGGTCGACGGCGCCATCAACCAGGTGATGGCGCCGATCAACGGGCTGACCCAGAAGGCGGCGGGGGTCTCAGGGGCGATGAAGGCCGTCGCCGGCGGGGACATGAGCCGCATGCCCGGAATGATCGCGGGCGCGTCGGGCATCCCCGGCGCGAGCCAGCTCGCGGCCTCGATGGGCGGCGGCGGAGGCGGGGGCGGCGCTGCCGGCGGCGCGCCGGGCGCGGCCGGCCCGCCCAACATGCTCGCCTCGATCGCGTCGAACGTGGCGCAGAGCAGCCTCGCCGGGAAGGTCTTCGTGAAGCCGGAGGCGCTCGCCTCGGCCCTGGGCATGGATGGGGGCGGCGGCGGCGGCGGGTCGACGGCGAACGTCGGCGGGCCGGACGGCGCCGTCGATGGCGTCGACGCGACCGACCGCGAGAAGGGCCCCGGGCACACGACCGCCAAGGTCACGGGCACCCACAAGGAGGACGTGGGCTCGATGAGGGTCCTGGGCGCGATCCAGGACATCGACAACAACGTGACAGGCAAGAAGACGATCGACGTCGGCGCCGCCACGGTGCAGGTGGCGTTCGGCAGCTACGCGGAGAGCGTCACGGGCTCGAAGAGCGAGAAGGCGACGGGCCTGGTCGTCCTCAGCAATGGGGGCGAGAGCGAGACGGTCACCGGCTCGCGCACCGCGATGGTGGGCGGCGCGGTGGTCGACAAGCTCAAGGGGTCTCACGTGGTCCAGGCCGTCGGGCCCGCGACGTTCATCGGGGCCTTCCACAAGATTGAGGCGAAGGGCGCCATCGTCTTCAAGTGCGGCGCCAGCGAGGTGGTGATCGACGGCGCCGGCGTCACCATCACGTCCCCGCTCGTGACCATCCTGGCGCCGAAGATCCAGCTGCCGAAGAAGGTCTCGGAGGTCTGATGGCGACTCCGTTCGACGGTGGCTCGCGGGCGGCCGGCGCGTCGCTCTCGCTCGAGGAGCCGGCCGCCGGGGCCCCGGCCGAGGAGGCGTCCGGGTCGCCGCGCGTGACCCTGGACGACGTGCTCGCCGAGCCGGCCGCGGCGCCGCTCCCGGCGCGGAAGGCGCAGCCGCTCGGCGCCGCCATGCGGACCGCGCGCGTCGCCTCGATCGTGGGGCGGAAGGCGTCGATCCACGTTCGTGGCGCCGAGGGGCCCGTCGACGCCCAGATCGCGCCCGACGTCGATCCCGAGGTGATCGCCGACGCCCGCGCCCGTGGCGACGCCGTGCTCGTCGAGCTCTGCGAGGGTGAGCCCCCGCTGATCGTCGCGGCCTTGACGACGCAGCGGCCGCAGACGCTCCACCTCAAGGCGACCACCGTCGCCATCGAGGCAGAGCAGGAGCTGCTGCTCCGCTCCGGCCGCGGCGCGGTCCGCATTCGTCAGGACGGCGACATCGAGGTCGTGGGCAGCCGCATCAGCGCCGCGTCGCGGGGGCTGTTCCGGATCGTCGGGAGGCTCTTGCGGTTGAATTGACGGCACGCACCGCGTGTCCGCCGGAAGGCTCGGCTGTCATAGCTTTCACTCAGGGAGCGTAGAAACAGCGATGCGAACGGCACCTGTCCCCAACATCCCGGCCATCCCGGGGATGAACCCCGGAGTCTTCGTTCTCGGCGGCGGCGGTGACGGCGGCGGGGCCGGCGGCCGCGGAGGCGGCGCGGGCAAGGACAAGCAAGGCGCGAATGGCAAGAACGGGGGTGACAGCGCGTCGGGGGGCGGCAAAGGTGCCTGCGGCTCCGGCCAGAACGGCGGGGCGTGCCCCAACCATCATGGGAAGAAGGGGAGCGGCAAAGGCTCCAAGGGAGACCCTGTCGACATCGTGACAGGCCGTGTCTTCACCATCCCCGTCACCGACGTGCACTTGCCGGGTCCGCTGCCGCTGACGCTGACCCGCAGCTACACGAGCGCCGCGCGCGACCGCGACGTCGGGCTCGGGCGCGGCTGGTACCACTCGTACGCGTGGGAGGTGGAGGTGCACCGCGGCCGGACGAGGCTCTGGACCGGCAACGGCATGTACGTCGACTTCACGCCCATGCGCGTCGGCGAGTCGGCGGTGGGCCCCTCCGGGTGGCTGCTCGTCCGCGGCCAGACAGGCTTCGTGCTCGATCGGGGCGACGGCCGGTGGCTCGTCTTCGAGCACGCCTGGCAAGACCGGTACCTCCTGTCGGCGGAGACCGACTCTCACGACAACCGCATCTCATTCTTCTACAAGGAAGGTGTCCTGACGCAGATCGTCGACTCGGTCGGTCGCAGGGTCGAGGTCCGCTCCACGAGGGAGGGGCGCATCGCGTCGTTCGAGGTGACGAACGCGGCGCACCGGGGCCAGCTGGTCCCGTTCGCGCGGTATCGTTACGACGACGGCGGGGACCTGGTGCTCGCCGAGGACGCGATGGGCGCGGCGACCCGGTATACGTATACGGACCATCTCCTGACGTGCCAGGAGCACCCGACCGGCCTTTGCTTCACCTTCCGCTATGACGGGGAGGCGCGGTGCGTCGAGACCTGGGGCGCGTATCCGGGGCGCGAGGACGAGAGCCTCGCCGCCGACGTTCCGGCGGTGCTCGCCGATGGGATCACCGCCGCGAAGGGCATTTTCCATACGAAGCTCGAGTACGGGCCTCACAACTACGTGGAGGCGGCGGACTCGATCTCGGTCGAGCGCTTCTTCGGAAACGACTTCGGGAGCGTCGACAAGGCGGTCACGGCCGCCGGCGTCTTCTGCCGGACGTACGACGCGTGGGGAAACCTGCTGTCGTTCACCGACGCGACGGGGGCGACGACCCGCTGGGAGCGGGACGCCCGCGGGCGGGAGCTCCGGATCACGGATGCTCTCGGCCGCGTGACCACGTTCGAGCGGGACGCCGACGGACACATCCGGAGGGCGGTCGACCCTGCCGGGGGCGTCATCGAGACCGGGCGCCTCACGGGCGGGCTCGTGTGGCGCGACGCCATCGGCGCGATCTTCGAGGTGCACTTCGATCGCCGCGGGCTCACCACGCGGACCGTCGCGCCGAACGGCGGGCAGACGCTGTACCGGTACGACGATCACGGAAACCTCATCGAGAGGACCGACCCCACCGGCGCGGTGACGCAGTACACGTACGACTACTGGGGCCGCCGCCAGAGCATGCGCGACGCGTCGGGGGCGATGGTCACGTACGCCCACGATGACGCCGGCCGTCTCCGATCCGAGCGAACGCCGGACGGCGGCGTCACGCGCTACGAGTACGACCCGTCCGGAAACTGCACGTCGATATGGCACCCGAACGGCCACACCACCACGCACCGCTATGCGGGGTACAACCGGATCGTCGAGACGCGTGAGCCCGACGGGCGGATCAGCAAATATCGATACAACCGCGAGGGGCGCCTGGTCGAGGTGCACAACAGCCATGGAGAGGTGCACCGCATCCGGCTGAACGCCGCCAGGCTCGTCTCGGAGGAGGTCACCTTCGACGGCCGCACCCTTCGCTATCGTTACGACGCGATGGGGCGCGTCGTGCAGTTCGAGAACGGCCTCGGCGAGAAGACCGGGTACGTGTACGACCTCGTCGGTCGCGTCGTGGAGCACCAGTACCCCGACGGCGGGGTCGAGACGTTCGAGTACGACGAGCTGGATTACATCATCGCGGCGCACGGCCCCTCGGGCGACGTCTATTTCGAGCGCAATCTCCTGGGCTGGGTGACGTGTGAGCGGCAGGTGAGCGGCGGCGAGACGTTCTCGGTGGAGACGAAGCACGATCTGATGGGCAATGTCGTCGAGCGGAGGACCTCCCTCGGGCACCGACAGGCCTGGGTGCGCGACGTCGCCGGCCGCGCGTTGCGCGTGAAGCTCGACGGCAACGAGGAGCTCGGCGTCGTCCGCGACGCGCTCGGGCGAGAGACCGCTCGCTATTTGCCCGGCGGCGGGCGTGTGGATGTCGTCTATGACGGGCTGGACCGCATGGTCCAGCGCGCCGTGTCTCGCGGGGTCGCGGCCCCTCGGGTGGCCGCGGGGCAGCCCGATTGGGTCGGGGCGCTCCCCCATGACCTCACCGTGCGGCAATCGGTTCACTACACGCCGCAGGGCGATGTGGCCGCGGTCGACGACGATCGCTCGGGCGCCGAGCGATGGGAGCACGATCCTCGGGGTCAGGTGCTGGCGCGCACCGACGTCCACGGGCAGGGCGAGCGCTTCCGGTACGACGCGGAGGGGAACGTGCGCGAGCTCGGTCACGGCGCGCTGGAGCGCGAGTACGGGCGCGGCAACGTGCTCCTCCGGCGCGGCCCCGTGTCGTACGTGTGGGACGGCGACGGGAGGCTGATCAGGCGCCGCGTGGTCATGCCGAGCGGTCAGGAGGCCACGACGAGCTACGAATGGAACGGCGCGGGTCTCCTGAGCGCGGTGGTGCGCCCCGACGGCGTCCGGATCGAGCATGTCTACGATCCCTTTGCCCGGCGCCTCGAGAAGCGCGTGCTCAGGCGAGACGAGGGCGGGCGCATGGACACGCTGTCCACGACGCGGTTCATCTGGGACGGGGACACGCTCGTTCATGAGATCAAGCGCGAGCGGGGCCCGGAGGGCGATCGGGTCACCCAAGAGAGGACGTACTGCACCGACGAGGAGACGTCGGCGCCGTGGGCGCAGAGGGACGCGAGGAGCGGCGAAGGCGACGCCGTCTCGGCCGAGTGGTACTATTACCTGAACGACCCCGTCGGCAGACCGGAACGCCTGCTCGACGCCGCCGGGAATGTCGCCTGTGAGCTCGACCGCACGGTGTGGGGCGCGCGCCCGCGGGAAGGCGCGCGCACGGACACGCCGCTGCGGTTCCTCGGGCAGTACTACGATGACGAGACGGGCCTGGCGTACAACCGTTATCGCTACTACGACCCCGCGGTAGGGCGGTACATCAGCGTCGATCCGGTCGGGCTGCTCGGCGGGCAGAACGGGTTCTCCTATGCGGGGAATCGGCCCACGAAGATGGTTGATCCGACGGGGTTGATGTTCGCGTCCATTACCAGACGCCAGGATGCGGATGGTAATCAGCTGAAGAGCATCGAAGGGAAGAGTTCGACGGTTCAGAGTGATAATGACCTGGACCCGGCGCTCAAGGATGCCGTCGTCAATGCGCGAGACAAGTTCAAGGATCCTGATAAGCCACCCAATGATCCTCGGAATGTCGATGCAAATGGTGTAGAAAAGCCGAAAGCATCCAGTAAAGCGGGTCGATGCGCCGAGATCGATGCGTTGAACCAACAAGCCAAAGACATTCGCGGCCGCCTCAGCAAGAAGGAGGGGTGGGCGAAGATGTCCGAAGCCGAGCAAAACGCCGGTGTTCGCAACGAGCTGCGCGAAGAGTATCGCCGCGGCGCGCGAATCGAGGCGTCCAACAGGCAGAGCAAGAAAAACATATCTCCCGAGAAGCCTTGCCCATTCTGCGCGCAAGTCTTCCGCGAACTGGGCATCCACCCGGAGAACATCAACGCGGATCCGAACAAAGGCGTGTCTGATCCAGTCAAGAAGGGGGCGGGCCTCACTGCAGGCGAGGCGGTCGGGGGGGTCATGCATGACGGGAAAAAATGGGATCACGAGAGAGACGGCGTCTATGACGCGGATAGGAACGATCCGGGGAAGGGGGTGGCGCTTCAGAATCCATCTAGTACCAATGTGGTGCCGAAATTGAACCCGGACGGATCGCAGCAAGTGACGAGGCGTGATCCGAATGCGTTCCGCGATGAGCAGGGCAATTTTAGGCGGCCCGACAAGCCGCCGCCGCCACCGCAACCAAAGTTCGTGCCGCCCGAAGACGACACCGCCGCCTCGACCAAGAAATGAGCAATTCCCACGACAATGCCGTGATTCATTCTTTATTGGAAGGTCTGGAGCGCGCCCCGGGATCGGTATGGCGCGCCACTCGATCGATCCTTGCAACCGCGGCTTCGACCGCGAGCGTCCGTGGCGAACTGGATTCTCCCCAGGAGGGCGAATCTCATCTCGAGGCGGGCGGGCCGGGCCCTTGGTCCAGGCTCAAGTCTCTCTGGGCAAACTCGCGGCCTGGTGAACGGACTCTCATTCGAGCTCCGGTGGGCGCTGCAATAGGCTCGGTGCTCGGTGCGTTTGCGATATGTCTCACGAGGCGAGAACTCTCCAGGGTCGCGTTCATACCGATCGCGGTCCGTTACGGTACGGCTGACCCCTCGGTATGGGTTGCTGCGTTGCACGCGCGCCTCGGACGGTTGACTCGGACGGGACCGTTCGAGCGCGCGCTCACACCGCGCGTGGCCGATGATATCCGGCCGCTCATCGACGGCGACGAAACCCCGGAGATTCCGCTGCTCATCATTCTCGATGGCGCTGGTGACAATGACGACCCGGCTGTATGGTCCCGGCTCGGATTGTCTGAGGCATTCTCCACTGATGTTCGCGTGTGGGTCTCGGTGTCCGGTGTCGAGAGTGATGGATCGAGACGAACGGCTGCGGAGCGTGATCGGTTGTTTCATCGGGGGAACGAGTGGTCAGAGCTTTTGATCGAGGACCTGCCTGAGCGCCCAGTCGCAGAGCTGCCCGAGGACGTCGATTTCGATACGGCGTACATTCTGGCGGCCGCAAGCGGGCCAATGTCGGAGGCAGAGCTTGCCAGGGTCGCTGGTTCCAGCCGGTCGGAGGATCGAGTGAAGGATACGCTGGAGCGGCTCGGACAATGGCTTTCCCGCACCGAGGACGGCGTAGCGTTCCTGGATAGAGCATGGGGTGAAGAGGTCGTCCGCCGCTCGATCGACCATGGGCTTTCTCGCGGACACGAGTGCGTGAATGCCTACGTTCGAGCGACTCTCGATGGTGTCTTCGGAGAGGTCGATGTCGCCCTTCCCCGAGCAGAATACGTCGTTCGGTACGGCTCGATTCACCTCGTGGGTCATGAGGCGACCGGTGAAGAGATCGATCGTATTGTCGCCGAACCGATGCGCGCCGCCTGGGAGTCCTTGGACGGTGGCGCGTTTGGCTTTCGTGCGCTTGTCGTCGCTGCGTGGCGGCGAAGCCATTCTGCGTTCCTCGAGGCGGTGTCGGAAGCCGAGCGCGTCCGGTGCATGGTACAGGCGCTGCGGTTGCGAACGATCTTCGAACAGCTGGTCACTTCGCTCGTACATGCGCTCCCGGAGACGGTCGCTGGCGCCATCCGCGAAGGGATCTTTCAAGCGGGCGCAGGCGTTGAGCTGGCCAAGCCGCTGAGCGCGGAGCAGCGGATACGTCTGTGGAAGTCCGTCCGACCTGCAGTGTCGCCAGCTGCTGTGGCGTGGCCAGAGCCGTTGCTGGGCGAAGCCGAGCGCGCCGTCGCTGAGCTGGTGGAAACCGGCTCGATCCATTCATTGGTCGAGCGTGGAGCAGAGCTCAAGAGCCGCATCCTTTACGAGTTGAAGTCTCGTCGTATGATCGCGGCGCCCGCCATTGGTGCACTTGTACGAATCGCGGAGCGCCTGAGCTCTCCAGCGCGAGACGAGGTGCTCCTCCTCGCCGAGCGACGCCTCTCGGGCTTGCGTCAGGAAGAGCTGCTGGTATGGAGTGCCAGGATTGCGCGTCTCTGTCCGGACGAGCGTCGTGTCAGATTGCTTCATGAGGTGGATGCTGGGATAGTCGCCTTGCCGCGCTTGGAGGACCGGTTGGACGTACTGGCGGAGCGGCTTCGGGTGAGCTCGGAGGATGCAGCCGGAATCGTGCACACGGCTATGGGCTGGGTCGCGTCTGCCGATCGGTTCCCCGTGATGGCACGTCGCTTCCTCCAGTACGTACACGAAAGCCAGTGGAGCCGACTGGATCCTGAGGAGGCGCGGGTTCTCGTTCGACGCTGGCAGGGTGAATCCCGGGGATATTTGGGAGATATCGAGCCGCTTCTCGACCGGAACCTCCCGGCTTGGCTCGCCGATGAAGTCCAATGCAGACTTGTTGACTCGGTGAGACGGGTTGAGGGCGCCAGTCGGGTCCATGGCGCTTCCGAGTACGCTCCGCATGTCAGTGGGGAACGTCGCGCCGAGTTGTCACGCATGTTCTTCTCGGAGCCGCCGGAGGCCTATCGCGGCAGGACCAGCGCCGTCGAGAATTGGGCCGCGTTGGCAACGCTGGAAGAACTCCGTCGCATCCACCAGGACATCTTGCCACGCGTCGGACCTTGTGATGACAAGGTCTTCGCCACCCTCTCCCGTCGTGCGGTGGAGCTGGGCGATAGGGAGCTTGCGACCAGCTTCTGCGCCGCGATGGAAGGAGACGACGACCGGCATCAAGCCGAAATGGAGGTCGCTCTCGCGCTGGGTTCGCTTTCCGACGTGGAGGGTCTTCTGCGTCCGGACCTGGACGACGAGGAGGCATCTGGAATGCTCGAGCTGGTAGGGGAGGCGCTGAAGAGCGAGGAGGATGCGGCCCGCTTTGCGGAGCTCGTGCGGGGCGCAGCTCGGGCATCGAACAGGTTGCGCGCGTGGGCGGCCGTGTTCCCATCGCTCTCCCAGGGCGCGCGGGAGCGGTTGTCCGGGGCCGTCGCCGAGACGGTGAAGGAGACGCTCCGCGAGCGCCCCGAGGAGTCGGATGACGCGCTTTGCAGCATGTTCCCCTGGATGTCGGTGGAGAGCCTGTGCGATGTGTGGGGAGAGCGTGCCTCGCCCGAGGCGTGGCGCTCCACGATCTTCGAGGCCACGCCTCTCTTCACGTACGATCGGGGTTACAGGAACGGCGCGTTCCTGGACACACTGCTCCTGCGTGTGGGAGGTGAGGCCGCCCTCGTGGCCTGGGCCAGGACGCTCGCGGAGCTCGACGAGTGGTTCTCGGAGATCGGACCTTGGCCGGACTGATCGCGCGCGTTCGCGGCGATACGGCGCTCGCCGGCGGGGGGCCCATGGAGAACCCGACCCGGAGCCAGGACTGGCGATGACAGAAGTCGACGAAGAAGCCGCGATTTCAGCTTTGCTCGCCGGGCTGGAGCGCGCGCCGGACGGGGTCTGGCAGGCCACGCGGGCCCTCCTCGCCTCTCCGGCTGTGGCGGCTTGGTTTCACGGCGAGCCGCGTGCTCCCACCTCTCCGGAGCAGCGCCCGTGGTCAGCATTGGAAGCGCTCTGGGCGAGCTCCCGCCCAGGCGAGCGGGCCTTGCTCAGGGCTCCTGCGCGCTCTGGCACGAGCGCTCTGCTCGGAGCGTTCTGTCTTCATCTCACGCGGCGAGGGCTGGCCCGCGTGGCGTTCATCCCGATCTCGGTCCACGGCGGCATGGCGGATCCCTCGGTATGGGTCGCCGCGCTGCATGCGCGGCTCGGAGCGTTGACCTCCAGGAAGGCCTCCGAGCGCGCGCTCGCCCCGCGCGTGGCAGATGACATCCGACCGATCCTCGCCGGTGACGAGAACCCCGACATGCCGCTGCTGCTCGTCCTCGACGGTGCCCACGAGAACGATGATCCGACGGTATGGTCGCGCATCGGATGGTCAGCCGGGCTGCCCGGGAACGTCCGCGTGTGGGTGTCTGCGGACAATGACCCCGGTGTCACGGCCGCCCAATGGGGTGAGGTCCTTCATCGGTTGAACGATTGGTCCAATGTCGTCTTGGAGACGCCGCCGGAGTGCTCCGTCGCGGCGTTGCCTGGTGACGTTGACGCAGATACCGTGTGCGTCTTGAGCGCCGCTAGCGGGCCGATCTCGGGGGCAGAGCTAGTCCAGATCGTGGGAGGCGATCAGGCCGAGGCCCGAGTGTCTGCCACGTTCCGGAAGCTAGAACCATGGCTCTGTCACATAACGCATGGCGCTGCATTCCGTCATCGAGCTCTCGCGAAAGAGCTTGCTCTGCGCTTGAGCAGCCTGGGTGACGCCCGCGGGCGGGCGCTCTTGACCGCACATGTCCGGGCTACTCTCGACAGCTGCTCCGAAGGGAGCATCGCCCCTGTCGCTCCATCGGAGTACGTCATTCGATACGGGGCGATGCACTTCGTGCGGCACGATGCCACGGCGGGAGAGCTCGATCGCGTGATCGCCGAGCCGATGCGCGCCGCCTGGGAACCCCTGGATGGCGGTTCGTTCGGCTTTCGTGCGCTCGTCGTCGCCGCGTGGCGGCGAAGCCACGCCGCGTTCGGCGAGGCGACGTCGGAAGCCGCGCGCGGTCGGTGCATGGTGCAGGCGCTGCGGTTGCGCACGATCTTCGAGCAGATCATCAGTTTGCTCGTGCATGCGCTCCCGGACGTGGTTGCCGGTGCCATCCACGAGGGGATCTTTCGGCCGGACGCAGGCATCGAGCTCGCCAAGCCGCTGAACGAGAAAGACAGGCTTCGGCTGTGGCGGGCAGTCCGGCCCGCCGTGTCCGAGGCGGATGTAGCATGGCCAACGCCCTTGCTGCACGAAGCAGACCGCGCCGTCGGAGGGCTCGAGGCCGCCGGCGCGACCGAGCCCCCGTCGGCATACCAGCTAGACCGCAGACGCTTCGTACTGGGCGGGCTGAAATCACGTCGTGTCGTGAAGGCGCTCGTGATCGGCGCGCTCCGGCGTATGGCCGAGCGGCTCCGCTCCCCCGCGCGGGAGGAGGTTCTGCTGCTGGCGGCCAGGCGCCTTGCCGGGATCCATCCAGAGCGCCGTGCGTCCTGGGCTGCCCTGCTGGCGCCGCTCTACCCCGAGGAGCGCCGCGCCGAGCGACTCGAGGACGTGGACGCGCAGATCTCCGCCTTGCCGGAGCTCGAAGATCGCCTGGAAGTCTTGACGGAGCGGCTCCTGGGGACCTCGGCTGGAGCGAGCGCGATCGTTCAGCGAGCCATGGGATGGCTGCTGTCCTCCGAACGGTTTCCGCTCACAGCGCAGCGCTTTCTCTTTCATGTTCCCGAGAGTGAATGGAACCGGCTCGTTCCCGAGGAGGCCCGAGCGCTCGTCCGTCGCTGGCAAGGCGAATCGCGAGGATCCGCGGATTCGCTCGGGCCGCTCCGCTGCGGGCAGCTGCCTCCGTGGCTCGCGGCCGAGGTGCAGGATGCTCCCCTCGCGGAGGTGAAAGCGCGGACGGACGTCTCCGACCGCAACTACGTCGCCTCCGAGCTCGTGTCCTTCGTCGCGGCGGATGTCCGAGCAGAGCTGGCGCGCATGTTCTTCTCGGAGCCACCAGAGGCCTTTCGCGGCGAGGGCCGCGCCATCGAGAACTGGGCGGAATCGGCGACGCTGGAGGAGCTCCGCACCATTCACCAGAAGGTGTTGCCGTGCATGGGCTCTCAGATTGACGACGCGCTCGCGGCGCTCTCCCGCCGTGCAGTGGCGCTCGGCGACAGAGATCTCGCGACCAGCTTTTGCGCCGCGATGGAAGGGGACGACGACCGACATCAGGCCGAGCTGGAGATCGCGCTCGCGCTGGGCCCGTTTTCCGACGTGGAGCGCCTCGTGCGCCCGGACCTAGACGACGAGGAAGCGTCTGGAATGCTCGAGATGGTAGGGAAGGCGCTGAAGGGCGAGGAGCACGCGGAGCGTTTCGCGGAGCTCGTGCGTGGCGCTGCCCGAGCGTCGAACAGGCTGTCCGCGTGGGCGACCGTGTTCCCGTCGCTCTCCCTGGAAGCGAGGGAGCGGTTGTCCGGGGCCGTCGCCGAGACGGTGAAGGAGACGCTCCGCGAGCGCCCCGAGGAGTCGGATGACGCGCTTTGCAGCATGTTCCCCTGGATGTCGGTGGAGAGCCTGTGCGACGTATGGCGAGAGCGCGCCTCACCCGAGGCGTGGCGCCCCACGATCGCCGAGATCACGCCTCTCTTCACGTACGATCGACGCTATGACAACGGCGCGTGCCTGGACACGCTCCTCCTGCGCCTGGGGGGCGAAGCCGCGCTCGTGGCCTGGGCCAGGACGCTCGCCGGCCTCGACGACTGGTTTTCGGAGATCGGGCCCGGACCCGAAGAGGGCTGACCCCACGCGCCGGCGG
The DNA here is from genome assembly GCF_051527405.1 of Sorangium sp. So ce295. Taxonomy (NCBI): domain Bacteria; kingdom Pseudomonadati; phylum Myxococcota; order Polyangiales; family Polyangiaceae; genus Sorangium; species Sorangium sp. So ce295. Next base: position 4,579,202 of record NZ_CP150324.1, read on the forward strand.
CGATGTGGCCATCGCCGCCAAGGTTACCGATTCAGCTCGTCACTCCCGGACGACGCCCCTTCCGGCCGCGCTGCCGGAGCCCCAGGGACGCCGCGAGCAGCGCTGTCAGCGCGAGGGCGCCTCCGGACGGCGCGCGGCTCGCCGCGCGACAGCTACAACCAGCCGGATCGCCCGACTCCCCGCCGGAGGTGCCCCCCGACGACGCCTGGGCGGCTGACGTTGAGCTGGGGGACCCTCCACCCGTGGCCGTACCCGTCGAGGCCGCTCCTCCGGAGCCGGCGCTGGAGCTGGAGCCGGAGCCGACGCCGCCCCCGACGCCACTGACGCTGCCGTCGCCACCGCCGCTCGTGCTTCCAACCGTGGCACCTCCGCCGGCGCCCTCGCCCCCGATGGGCGAGAACTGCCAGGAGTTCACGTTGAAGAGGTACGAATCGCCGCCGGTGAAGACCAGGTACAGGTCGTGAACGCCGGTGGCGCCGTCGACCGCACACGACGTGTCGCCCCACGTCTGCCAGTCCCCGGTCGCCGCGACCGCGCAGGTTCCCACGAGCGTGCCGTCGGGCGTCTCCAGGTGGAGCTCGATGCTGCCCCCCTGCCCGGCGCTCGCGACGCGCGCGCTGAAGCTCTCCGCCCCTTCGCCGAAGTCGACCCCGCGGAGACGCACCCAGTCTCCGTCCTCGATGTTGGAGAGGTTCATCCCCCCCTCCTCGCAGGGCTCGGTCTCGATGCCGCGCTGCGCGTTGAAGGTCTCGGCTTCGACGCGCGCGTAGGGGTCGAGGTTTTTGACCTGCTTGAGCCCGTCCGTCGTGTAGGTCACTGGCACGATCGACCCGTCCTCCTTGTAGGTGAACGACTCGATCCCGAGGTTCCGGCGATAGCCCGGGGGCTCGCCGGCGTCGTTGGCGACGGAGCGATTGTGGTAGGCGTGGTACCAGGAGCCGCCGAACTCGAAGATTCCCGCGTGGTTGTTGTTGTTGTTGTTCTTCGGCGGCTGGGGCCCCACCGTGCCGCGGTGGGTGAAGCCGGAGGTGGGGCTCGAGCTCGTGAGGTAGTCGATCCGCATGCCGTTCGCGGGGTTCGTCGAGTACGACAGATAGTAAACGCCGTTCCGCTTGTGCATCCACGAGGCCTCGAAGAAGTACGGGATCGTGATCGTGGAGGCCGAGCCCGAGACGCTCACCATGTCGTTGTTCAGCTTGATGACGCGCGCGTTCTGCTCGCCGTTGCCGCCGAAGTAGAGGTACGCTTGGCCGTCGTCATCGATGAAGACCCCCGGATCGAAGAGCCAGATGTTCTGGCCCGAGGCGCCGGGGGTGCTCGAGGTGATCAGGGCGCTGCCCTTCGCGTCTTTGAACGGTCCGGTCGGGCTGTCGCTCTTGGCGACGCCGATACCTGATCCGTTGTTGGCGAAGTACATGTAGATGTTGCCGTTGCGCTCTATGAGCGCGGGGGCCCACGTGTTGGCCGCCCAGGAGGCGTCGCGGGGCACGCGGATCACTTCCCCGTGGTCGGTCCAGTTCTTCATGTCGCTGCTCGAGATGGCCACGAACGAGGCCATCTTGTAGCCGTCGTCCGAGCCGTCCGCCTTGACGTTGTCGTCGTCGTTCGAGCCGTAGAGATAGACGCGCCCGTCGTGCACCAGCGAGGCCGGGTCGGCGAGGTAGCGGTGCGAGGCGATGGGGTAATCGGCCAGCGCGGAGGGGCTCGCGACGAGCCCGACCGAGGCGAGCGCAACCCCGCAACAAGCCGTTCTCGCCAATGTACGTGAGCGACGCATGTTCACCTTACCTGTTGGTCCAGAGCCCTTGATCATGGCCGCTCGGGCGGCGCTTCGCCCCCGAACTGGTACAGGCGAGGTCCCGAGCGCAGGCTTCCAGGGCGAAGCGAAAGGATATCCCTGGGGGTCAAATGTGAACGTTCACATGGCCGATGTCAATCAAAATCCGGCGCGCGGTGAGCCTCGACACCTCTCGACGCCAGCGCTGAACGGCGCCCGACTCGAGCGCTGGTGTCCTCAGCTCCGCGCGCTCCGGTCGAGGAGCGCCTGCCACTGCGCCTTGAGCGCCGGATCGGACTCGAGGCGCTCGTGCCAACTCCTGTGGAGCGCGATCCAGCTCTGTGGGGTCAACCCATAGTGGCTCTGGATCTGCGGGATGTGATTCGGATGGTCGCGCATGTCGGCGCACAGGCTCGCGTACCGCGCGAGGGAGATCCGCTCCACGCGGCGCATCATCTCGTCGTCCTCCGCGCCTGCGTGCGCTTGCGCGGCGGGCTCCGCGGGCGAGGGGCTCGTGGACGGCTCGACGGCGCTTGGCTGAAGGAAGGGCAGGGCCCAGCTCCCCGTCGGGATCTGGGGCGGCTGCGGCGCGATCTCTCCCCTGGCAGGCCGCGGTGGCGCGGGCGATTGGCCCGGACGAGCGAAGGGCAGGGCGTTGTCTGCCGGCGGCGAGGGGGTCGGTCGCGAGAACGGCAGGACGTTATCGGCCGGCGGCGAAGAGGCCGGTCGCGAGAAGGGTAGGGGGTTGCCGGCAGGCGGCGAGGAGGCCGGCCGTGAGAAGGGCAGGGGATCGGTGGCTGGCGGCGAGGAGACCGGTTGAGAGAAGGGCAAGGGGTTGGCGGCCGGCGGCGAGGAGGCCGGGCGAGAGAAGGGCAAGGCGTTGTCGGCCGGAGGCGCAGGGGCCGGGCGAGAGAAGGGCAAGGCATTGTCGGCCGGAGGCGCAGGGGCGGGGCGAGAGAAGGGCAAGGCTCTGTCGGCCGGAGGCGCAGGGGCCGGGCGAGAGAAGGGCAGAGCGGCATCGAGCGGGGGCACAGGGGCCGTGCCGGAGAAGGGCAGAGCGGCATCGAGCGGGGGCACAGGGGCCGTGCCGGAGAAGGGCAAGGCTCTGTCGGCCGCCAGCGCGCCGACCGTGCCGATGGTCGGCGCCTCCATCTCCGGGCTGTCTGCCGGTGACGTCGCTGTACCCTCGACCGCGGGCGCGCCCGACACGTCTTGACGGAACGGCAGCGCATCCCGGCTCGGGAGAGACGTCGTGCCGAGGAGCGTCATGCGGGCTCGCGGTGCCGTGGACGGCCGCTCCAGGCTCGGCATGGGCAGTGACGAAGGCACCGCCGAGAGCAGCGACGGCACGGCCGGCGGCAACGGCGACGGCATGGCCGGCGGCAACGGCGACGGCATGGCCGGCGGCAACGGCGAAGGCTGCACGACTTCGGGCGGCGGCGGGGCGGCGCTCAGCCTGGCCCAGGGAGATCGCGCAGCCCCCTCGTCGCTCACGCCTGCGGCAGGCGGCGGCGTCGTCCCATCCCGAGGCGCCCCCTGGAGCGGGGCGATGCGCGCTGCGGGCGCGACCGGCATCGGCCCTTCCAGCTTCCTGCGCGCGCCCCGCGCCTTCTCCTCGGCGCGGCGCTTCTGCGCGGCGACGAGCTCCAGGTACCGGCGGCTCGATCGCAGCTGCCCGCGCGCGGCCTGCGCGGCGAGCCTGGACATCCAACGCTCCCGCTCCGCCTCCCACGCCGCGGCCGAGAGCCCCGCGTCCGCGAGCACCTCGTCGCGCGGCAGGCCCGCCTCGAGGGCCCCGGCCACGGCGGCGAGCTCCTCGAGCCGGATCGATCGGACCTCCTCGTCGCCCTCCACCATGTCCACGAACATACCCCCTCGTCGCCGTCGGGCGGCGCGCTGCGGCGGCCCGGCCGATGTCGCCCCGCGGCCGTCCCGGTTACCTCATCGCCCGCTGAAACCGCGCCATGAGCGCCTCGTCCTCGAGCATCGCCGCGGTCCATCGCTGCTGCGCGCTCAGGTAGTCCTCGAGCGTCAGGTCCAGGCGGCTCAGCACCGTCGCCATGTCGGTGCCCCGCTTCAACCCGCGCGCGGCCTCGAGGAAGCGCTCGAACGACAGCTCGCTCTTCGCTCGGGCGCGCTGCACCCTCGCGAACGTCTCGGCGTAGGCGACGACGAGCGGCGGCACGCCCACCTCCTCGCCGTCGTCATCGTCCGCCTCGGAGAGCCGCGCCTGCCATGCGTCGTCGAGCGCCTCCCAGCCGGCCTCGTCGAGCCCGTGCGCCGCGAGGAGCGCCGCGCGGTCGGCGCTCGGGTCCGCGAGCTGGGCGGCCAGCGTCGCGTACGCCTCGACGTCGTCGACGTTCTGCGCGCTCTGCGGAGGATCCTTCATCGTCCGGGCAGGCTACCTCAGCGCGCGTCTTGGGGCCTCCTTCGCGCAGGTGTATTCATGGCGCGTGTCCTTCTCATACCTGCCCTTCGTCGCGCCCGGCGGTCAGGAGGGGCAGCCCTCCGCGCCCGCCGGCACGGACGTGCTCGCCCACGACAAGCTCGAGAACGCGCACGCCGCGCTCCGCCGCGCAGCGCTGTCGCTCGAGCACGACGTCGAACCGGTGACCGACCTGACCGGGCCGGCGCGCGCCCTGGAGCGGGCCCTCGGCGCGATCTACGACGCCTTCGACGGCCGCGCCGAACCCCTCGGCGCCGTGCGTGCCGCCCTGGCAGAAACCGACAACGTCGCCGCTCGGATCGAGCAGGCGATCGGGCTCGACGCGGGTTTCGCCGCGGTGGACGAGCTGCTCCGGAGCGCGCGTGGCTGGCTCGAGCAAGCGGCGGCGCGGCTCGCCCTCGTGCCGCCGGCGCCGCCGCTCGACCTGCCGCCGATCCTGGCGAGCCGCGACCGGCCGCGGCTGCACGCGGTCCAGCGGGCGTCGCTCGCGCCGCTCCTCAAGGTCCCGGAGCCGCCCCCGGCCGAGCTCGTCGCGAAGCCCCCGCCGCCGATCCCGCCGCCGCGGACGTTCGAGGAGCTCAAGGCCGCCGTCGAGGCGCTGAAGCAGCAGGCGCCCGCGCCCGGCGCGCTCCCCGCGGCGGCGGAGGTGCGGCCGCCCGCGGCGCGGCCGGACGAGGGAGCTGCGCGCCCCGTGCCGCCGGGCTTCGCGCCCGAGATCGGTGACGCGATCGACGATCTCGCCTTCCTCCGCGCCCGCGCCCGCGAGTGCTTCGAGGAGGTCGCGATGGTCGGCATGCAGCGGGCGCCGCTGCTCGGCGATCCCTTCCGCGGGGCGCTGATCCTCGAGCGGCGCATGCTCGCGGCCATCGACGTGATCGCGGCGATCGGGGCGCCGGCGCTCGAGCACGTGCCGCGGCTCGTGGCCGACGCGCCCGTGAAGGACGCGAGCGTCGCGTTCGCGAGCGCGATGGTGCTCGGCTGCTTCGCCGGCCGCGACGCGCTCGCCGCGGCCGAGCTCGCGCTGCTCCGGAGCGGCAAGGACAGGGCGTTCATCGACGCGCTCGGCGCTGCCCTGAAGCTTGTCCCGCACGAACTCCTGCCGCTCGCGCTCCGCAGCCTGCTCCGCGAGCGCGAGCCGCTGGTCCGCGCGATGGCGATCGACGTCCTCGCCTACCGCGGCTTCGCGACCGAGGACGAGCTCGTCGCGGCGGCGTCGGACGACGAGGCCCCCGTGGCGGCGTGCGCGCTCCACCACCTCGGCTGCACGCCGGGCCCCCGCTTGCCCGAGCTGATCCAGCGGGCGCTCGCGTCGACCGCGGCGCCGGACCCGGCGCTGCGCGAGGCCGCCTGGACGGCCATGGCGCTCTCGGATCACCCGCACGCCCCGCTCGCGCTGCGCGGCGCGCTGGACGAGGCCGACGGCGCGGACGCCGCGGCGCTCCTGCTCGCGCTCGCGGGCGACGACGCCGACGCGCGGCTGCTCGCCTCGCGCACCGCCGAGGCGCCGCGCCGCGGCCTGATCTTCGCCGTGGGGTGGGCCGGCGCGGCCGCCGCGGTGCCGCTGCTCATCGACCTGCTCGAGCGCGACGTGGACGGGGAAGTGAAGCTCGCCGCGGCCTACGCGCTGGAGCGGATCACCGGCGCGGGGATGTGGGAGGAGGTCGCGGTGGAGGACGAGGAGATCTTCGTCGCCGATCCGCCCGAGCCCGACGTGGGCGAGCCTCGCGAGCTCAAGCTCGCGCAGCTGGTCAGCGATCCCAACGACCTGCCCGAGGCGCCGGCGCCGGAGATGGCGGAGCAGCCCACGGTGGACGCCGCGCGCTGGCGGGCCTTCTGGCGCGAGCGCTGCCAGGGTTGGGACATGAGCGCGCGCTACCGCCGCGGGCGCCCCTACACGCCCGACGTCGTGCTCGACGAGCTGGATACGGGGCGGGTCACCCCGGGCGAGCGCCGGCTGCTCCAGCGCGAGCTGATCCTCCGCACCGGGCACTTCGTGCGCTTCGATCCGCACGACTTCGTGGTGGCGCAGGAGGAGGCGATCCAGGCCTGGCGGCCGATCGCGGCGCGCGCCTCCGGCGCCCCGGGCCGCTGGACGCGGCCCCGCCGGCGCGTAGGGTAAACGGCGCGCGGACGTCAGCGAGCCGAGCGCGAAGAGGGGCGCGGCGCCCGGCAGGGGGGATGCATGGAGCGACGCGGACTTCGGACGAGCAGCTGGCGGCGGGTCATCGCGGCCTCGGCGCTCGGCGCCGCGCTGATCGCGCCGCCCTCGGCGCGGGCCCAGTCCAAGGAGGAGCTCGCGGAGGCGCGGGCGCTCTTCCAGGAGGGGGTCGCGCTGAGCGCGGCGAACCACTGCGCCGCGGCGCTCGCGAAGTTCCACGCGGTCGCGAGCGTGCGGCGGACGCCGCAGGTGCTGTTCAACATCGCGGAGTGCGAGGCGCGGCTCGGCAAGCTCGTCTCGGCGCTCGGCAACTACCGCATCGCCGCGGCCGCGGCCGACGGGGACCCCCGGGCGAACGACGTCAGCGCGAACGTCGGCGCGCGGATCGAGGACCTCGAGGCGCGCATCCCGAGGCTCGCGATCCGCCGGGGCGCGGGGGCGCTCACGGCCACGATCCTGCTCGACGGCGCCGCGCTCGGCGCCTCGGAGATCAGCGCCGACATCCCGGTCGATCCAGGGCCCCACGTGGTCTCGGCCTGGGTCGGCGATCGCGAGGCGGCGCGGGAGACCGTCACGCTCGCGGAGCGGGACGCGAAGACCGTGGAGATCGCGATCGCCGAGCCGCCGGCGGCGCCGCGGCCGGCGAGCGCGTCGCCGGGAGGCGCGCCCGTGGACGTGCCGCCGAGGGCCGCGCTGGCGCGCCTGCCGGCGACGCGTCCGTCGAAGGTGCCGGGCCTCGCCGTGCTCGGCGCGGGGATCGCGAGCGGCGCCGTGGGTGGGGTCTTCCTCGGCCTCCGCGCCGGCACGCTGAGCGATCTCGACGCGCTGTGCGGCGGCGACAGGAGCTGCCCTCCTTCCGCCAGGCCCGTCGCCGATCGAGGCCGGCTCTACACGGGCGTCGCCGATGCGGCGATCGGGCTCGGTGTCGTCGGCGTCGCTGCGGGGATCACGCTGCTCGTGATGAGCGGCAGCGCGGCCGCGGCCGAGCCGGACGCGAGCGCCCGCGCAGCCGCTGCCGCGGCCGGGCGGCGCGCCCGCGCGGGCGTCCGCCGCGCGGAGGTCCTGCCGCAGGCGCCTGGCGCCGACCTCGCGGGCCTCAGCGTCGCCGGCAGCTTCTGAGGCCCGGCGCCGTCCGGGCCGGCGGGCGCATCAGGTGCGGCAGCAGAACGTCCGCGGGCTCGCGCCGCGGGCCTCTCCGCTGGGCGTGCCGCCGCTCGGCCGGCACGCGCCGCCGGTGGGCGCGCCGAGCGACGTCACCTTGCGGCCCACGACGGAAGGGTTGTCCTCGAGGTCCACGCAGCTTCCCGCGGGCAGCTCCGTCACCTGCATCGAGCAGGTGTGCAGCTGCGCGTCGGAGTAGAGGGCGACGGTCGCCGGGCACGTCCCGCCCGACGGCGCGCCGCACGCGCAGTCGTCGTCGCAGCCGCGGCTGTCCTCGATGTCGGTGAAGAAGACGCGCCGCTCCGTGTAGGGGCCCGGCGGGCAGGCGGCGTCGCCGTCCCTGGCGATGCAGAGGCCGCCCTCGAACGGCGCGGCCGGCTTCGGCGCGCAGACCTGGCCGAGGTTGCAGCCGCTGCCGAGCGGCTCGGCCGCGGCGCACGCGCGGCCGAGGCGCGTCCACCTCGGGTCCGGCCTCTGCACCTGCGCGGCGCTCGGCGCGCACGCGCCGCCGGAGGCCGCGAGCGGGCTCACGCTGACCGACACGGCGCACGGCGCGCCGGTGGTCGCCGAACACTCCGCGTCGCTGCTCGGGCCGCAGGTCAGCCTGTCGCTGAAGACTCCATCGGGGCCCCTGCACACCTGGGCCGCCCAGCCGGGCGTCGCGAGCGGGAAGAGGCAGTGCGGCTCCGAGCCGCAAGGCGCGTCGGCGACGGTGATCGTGATCGCGTCCACAGGGCCGCAGGCTTGCCCCTCCGCGGGACCGCACGAGCACGCGCAGCTCGCCGGCGGCGCGGACAGGCCGCGGTTTCCGACGAACGGCGGCCCCGCGGCGAACTCGGGTGGGCAGCCCGGGTCCATCGCGGGCTCACCGTCGAACAGCGCGAAGTAGCCGCTCCAGCCCTCCGGCACGGCCGCCGTGCACACGAAGTCGCCGCACGCGGGATCCGCGCAGTCGATCTGGCCGTCGCCGTCGTCGTCGGCGCCGTTCGTGCAGTCCTCCGCCCCGTCCCCGCTGGCGCTGCTGATGGCCCCGGCGCCGCCGGAAGGCTCGGGCTCATCGAAGGTGTACTCGGGGTACAGGCAGGCGGCGGGAGCGGCCAGGGCGCCTGCGGCGCCGAGCCCGATGCAGGCCGTGAGGCGCGCTCCCCGGCCGACGAGAAAAGAGCCCACCGAACCACCTCCGTGCCAGGTGGCCCCGCAGCGCCCGTTCGCGCTGCGTGCCCCCGCCCAGAGGATATCGCGCCGCGCGGCGTGAGCCACGAGCGCCCCGCGAGCGACGTGCGCTGCGCGGCTACTTCTTGGCGGGCGCGGCCGGCTTCGCCGGGGCGGCGGGCGGCGCGCCCTTTGCCGGCGGCGCGCCCTTCGCGGGCGGCGCCTCGCCGGCTTGCCCGCTGTTGTACATCTGGATGGCGCGATCGGTGAGCTCGAGATCGGCGCGGTAGTAGGGCACGGCCGACTTGTCGAGGATGAGGTCGTAACCCTCCTGCGCCGCGAGGCGCCGGAGGAGGCCGAGCACCTTCTGCAGCATCGGCGTCGTGAGCTCGCTCTCCTTGCGCTGCATCTCGCGCTGGGCGTCGAGCGTCGTCGCCTGGAACTCGGCGGCCTGCCGCTGCCAGGTCTCGAACCTGCGCTGGAGGACGTCCTTCGGCGTCTTGCCCGCCTGGGCCTCCTTGTCGAGCTTGTCCCGCTCGTCGTCGAGCGCGCGGCGCTTCGTGTCGAGCTCCACCTGGCGGCTGTCGAACAGCTTCTTGAGCGTCGCCTGCACGCGGAGCCCTTCCTCGGTCTCCAGCATGGCGCGGCGCACGTCGACGACGGCGATCTTCGACTGCGCGGACGCGATCGCGGGCGACAGCAGCGCCGCGCTGCCGAGCGCCGCGGCCGCGAGCAGCGGCAGGACGCGCGCCGTGAGCCACCGGCCCGAGGTCGGGCGGGCTGCCAGCGCAGCACCCTGGCTCGCGCCGGCCGGACGCGCAGGGGTGGAGAACGTGGAACAGCGCGCGACGAGCCGCTCAGGAGCGTTGTTTCGCATCGCGGATGGCCTTAGCTACCCGGCCACCCAACGTCAAGAACGTGGCGCGCCCTTCTCGTGCGCTGCCGCCGCCGCGCCCTCCGGGTGCGCGTCCTTGTTTTGCGCAGGGCTCGCGCTCCGGTGCGCCGCCGGATCGTTGCTGCTCGGCGCCTCGGCGCGCTCCTTCCGTCCCAGGGCGCCGGCGGTCTTCGCGACCTTGCTCCGTGACGGCGCCCCGGCGGCCCGCTGGGCGGACGGGTCCGCCGCGTGCGGCGGCCGCTGCGTCGAGGGCAGCGACCGGCCGAGGCGCTCTCGAGCGAGGGCGATCAGACGCCCGACGTCGTCGTTCCCCCGGAGGAACGCGTCGCGCTGGCGGGGATCCCGCAGGGCCTCGACGCGCGCGGCCAGGGCGGAGAACGCGGCGTCGAGCGCGGCGTTCGCCTCGCGCTCGTCCCCGATCGCGAGGAGGGCCTCGACGAGCGTGACGCGGATCGCGTCGCTCCACTCCTCGATGGGCCCACCCGCGAGGTGGCGCGAGGCCTCGCGCGCCGCGTCGACCGCGGCCCTGAGCTCGCGGCGCGCCAGCTGGACGCGCGCCATCGCGAAGCTCGCCATCGCCTGCAGCGCGGCCGCGTGGTGCGCCGCCTCCTCGCAGAGCCAGCGCGCGACGGCGTGGGCGGTCGCGTGGTCGCCGGGGGCGCCGCGCCAGACGAGGAAGAGCGCCTCGTACAGCCGGCCGGCGAACCTGAGGCGGGAGATCTGGCACGCGTCGGCGATCGCGCTCGCCTGGCGCTCGAGCGCGACGCCCTCCTCGATGTCGCCGAGCCGCGCGTACGACATCCCGAGGTTGTGGAGCGCGAACCCCTCGATCGCCCGGAGCTTCCGGCTCCGCGCGTCGAGCAGCGCGCGATCGAGCAGCGCCTGCGCCTCCTCGAACAGGCCGAGCTGGTTCAGCGCCGAGCCGGTGTTCAGGCGGGCCCTTGCCGCGATGACGGCGTCGCCGGCCCCGTCGGCGTCCGCGACGAGCGGCGCGCCCAGAGAGGCCGCGGCGGCCAGATCGCCGGCGTGCATCAGCGCGGCCAGGTGGGCCTCCCTGGCGAGGAGGAGCGCGTCGGTCGAGCCGCTCCCGCGCGCGGTCTCCATCGCCGCGTGCGCGGCGCGGAGCGCCTCGGCGGGCCGGCCCAGCGCCGCCAGGGCGCGGACGCGCGACGCGAGGAGCTTCGCGCGGATCGACGGCGAGAGCGCCGCCGCGAACTGCGGAGAGAGCGCGGACGCGGCGCGCGCGTCGCCCTCGGCGCCCTGGCCCGCCTCGATCATGCAGGTCACCGCGACGACCTGCGCCTCGCCCCACAGATCCGAGCCGGGCAGCGCGAGGCGCGACGCCTGCTCCGCGGCGTCGAGCGCCTCGCCGAGGCGGCCGAGCAGCTCGAGGATCTCCGCCCGGCGGACCAGGAGCGCGGCGCGCGTGGTCCCCTCGGCCCCGCAGGCGAGCCCGCGCGTCGCGCGCTCGAGCGCCTCGTCGAGCTCCGCGCCGCTCGCCGCCGGGTCCCGCGTCGCGCGCGCGTAGAGCAGCGCCGCCCGCGCCTTGTCGCCGCCCGCCTCGGCGTGGCGCGCGATCAGCCCTGGATCGACGCCCGCGGACTCGAGCCAGGCGGCCGCGGCGAGGTGGAGCGCGGCGCGGTCCTCCTCGAGGATCGACGCGTACGCCGCGTCGCGCACGATCGCCTGCCGGAACGTCCACTGCACCTGCCCCGGGACCCGCGGCTCCAGCTGGCGCGCGATCATCTCGCCCGCCTCCAGCTCGGCGAGCTCCGCGCCCACGGCGCGCTCGAGCAGCGCCGCGACGCCCGCGGTCCAGAAGACCTGGCCGAAGACGGACGCGGCGCGCAGCGCCCCGCGCACCCCGCTCGACATGCGATCGACGCGGGCCTGCACAAGGGCCTGCACGCTGAGCGGCACGCCGTCGCGCCCCTCCGCGGCCGACCGGATGAGCTCCTCCAGGAAGAGCCCGTAGCCGCCGGCGCGCTGGACGATGGCGCCGCGCGTGGCCGGGTCGGCCTGCGGGAGGGCGCTCGCCACGAGCCGATCCGCGGCCTCCGGGGCCAGCGGCGGGAGCGTCACGCGGGTCACGTCGCGGTGCTCCCACAGCGACGGGAACCGGGCGGAGAGCTCGGGCCGCGCGAAGGCGAAGACCCCGAAGCGGAGATCGGCGCAGCCGAGCAGCCAGTCGACGAGCTCGACCGTGGTGCTGTCGGCCCAGTGCATGTCCTCGATGACCAGGATCTGCGGCGTGGTCTCGGACTTCGAGCGGAAGAACGCCTCCACCGCCATCCGCGTGCGCGATTCCATGAGCTGCGGGCTCTCGCGGGCCGCGCGCAGCGGCTCGTTGCCCTCGTCGGGGAAGGGCACGCCGGCGAGCTCCCCGATGAAGCCGGCGAGGAAGCGGAGCGGGCGGGCCAGGCGCATCGCCACGTGGGCGCTCACCTTCTGCACCTGCTCCTCGAGGCGCTCGCACTCGCGGATGCCCATGAGCGCGCGCAGGGCGCGGCCCAGCCCCGTGAGGCCCGCGCCCTGGCTCATCGCGTCGCCGCGGCAGAGCAGGATGATCGGCGCGTGCGGCGCCGTCTCGAGGTGCTGGATCAGCTCGGCGCGGACGCGGCTCTTGCCGATGCCGGCGGGGCCGGTCACGAGCGCCGCGCGCGGCGCGCCGCCCTCGGCGATCTCTTTGAAGATGCCCTGGAGCCTGGCGAGCTCGTGCTCGCGCCCGAAGGGGGCCGTGGGGAGCCCGGCGAGCTTGCGCGCGTCGAAGCCGGCGGCGTCCTCGTGGACGAGCACGCCGCCGCGCGCGTCCTCCTGGACCACGAACCGCCCCTCCAGCGCCGCTGTCGCGTGGGCGTCGATCCGGACCGCGCCGGGCGCCGCGTACTCCAGCTGCTGCGCGGCGCGATCGAGCGCCTCGCCGGCGAGGGTCGCCCTGCCGCGGACGGCGTGCCCGACCGCGACCGAGGCCCGCGCGCCCGGCGTCGATCGGGCCACGGTCAGCGCCGCCCGCGCGGCGCGCGCCGCCTCGTCGCCCCGCGAGCGCTCCACCCCGAGCGCCGCGGCGAGCCTCCCGTCGGGGAGCGGCTCGAACCGCGGGTCGTCGCCGAGGACCTCGCGGAGCGCGGCGTCCACCGCGGGGCGGAGCGGGCCGGCGCCCAGCTCGAAGAGCGCGCAGGCGACCACGCGCCGCTCGCTGTTGGCGAGCCGCACCTGCGGCCGCTCGTCGCCCGGCCCGGCGGGCCTCGGCATCATCTCCTGCGCGGCCGCGCGCCGGACGATCGAGGCGGACCTGTCGGTCGCGGGGGGATCGTTGCTCAGCTCCCCGACCCGCGCGAGCGCGCGCGCCAGCTCGCCGCCGTTCTCGTACCGCTGCTCGCGATCGCGGGCGATGGCGCGCGCGAGCACCTCGTCGAGGGCCTCGGGCACGTCGAAGCGGATCTGCTGCGAGCGCGGGGGGTCCTCGACCACGAGGCGGCTGAGCAGGGCGATCGCGTTCTCGGTCTCGAACACGTTCCTGCCCGTGACCAGGCGGAACAGGACGGCGCCCAGCGAGTACACGTCGGCCCGCGCGTCGACCGCCTCGCCGCGCGCCTGCTCGGGCGCCATGAAATGCGGGGTGCCGATGATCGTGCCGCGCTCGGTGGGGCAGTCGTCCGGGACCGCGAGCTTCACGACGCCGAAGTCGATCAGCTTGATCGCGGTGCCCTTGCCGCGGACGAGGAAGATGTTGGAGAGCTTGAGGTCGCGGTGGACGACGCCGCGGGCGTGGATGGCGGCCATCGCGGCGGCGCTGCGCCGGACGACCTCCACCGAGTCGCGCAGGCCGAGCGGCGCGCGCCGCTGGCGCTGCCCGAGATCCTCGCCGTCCAGCCACTCCATCGCGAAGAAGAGGCGCCCGTCGAGCCAGGTGCCGTGCGCGACGTACTGGACGATGTTGGGGTGCCGCAGATCGGCGAGGATCGAGATCTCGCGCGCGAAGCGGGCGCGCTCCTGGTGCGACGCGGCGGCGCGCAGGACCTTGAGCGCGACCGGGGCGCCGGTGGTCTGATCCGTGCCCTTGAAAATATCACCCATGCCGCCGCTTCGGCTGCGGGCTTCGATCATGAAGCGGTCGGTCGGGTCGGTGAACTCCGGGAGCACCGTCCGGATAGGCTACGCGAACCTCGCGTCTTCATGCCAGCGAGAAGGCGTTTTGCGCGGCGCGCAGCGCCGGCGGGCGACCTGGGCCGAAGCCCGAATCGCGCGCCGTCATCGTGCTGCTCCGCAGCGTAGCGCCGCCACGAGCGGCGCGATCGGGGCACGGCGCTCGAAAATTCCAGCCAGCATCCGCGCCGCCGCGCCGTCCGCACCGTCATCCTGCCCGCGCGGGGCCCTCCGTGCGCTCAGAACCCCGCGAGTAGCCCGGCGCCGAGGGAAGCGCTCGGACGCAGATGTCTCAGCGCGCCGGCGAGCGGGTGGTCGACGAGCCCGAGCGCGGCGAGGACCTCGGCGTGGGTATAGAACGAGAGCGTGTCGTTGAGCGCGAGCTCGATCCCGCCGCGGAGCCCGAGCGCCATGAACAGCAGGGACACGTCGCCGGCGGGGGTGGTCCGATCGCCGACCTGCGCAACGCCCACCTCGACGAGAGCGCATGTGACGAGCAGGTCGACCGTGTGGAGGCACGGAGCGAAGGCGCCGCTCGTGTGCGTGCGCGGGTACGGCGATCGCGCCTTCGTGCTCCCGCCGGGGCTCGGGGCGTACGGACTCGACACCTCGCCGTGTCCGAGCGCGCTCGGCTTCGAGACGACGAACGTGCCCCGGCTCTCCAGCGAGAAGGAGAGGCTCTGTGACCAGCGAACCCTGACGAGAAAGGAGGCGCCGCCGAACAGCCCCTCGGGCACCCCGAGCCCCGCTATCGCGCCCATGCCGACCCGCGCCGAGCTCCACGGCTCGTCGGGCCTGCTCGCGGGCTCCGGGCGCGCCGGCGCGATCTCCGGGCGAGGCGGCGCGTCGGGCGCTCGCTTGTCGCCCGCGAACGGCGTCAGCGTGAAGGAGATCGCGACCGCGACGGTATGGGTGAGCTGCTCGCAGGCGCCGTCTCCGTGCGAGAGGTCGAAGCCTCGGCCGGAGACCCGCCCGTCGGCGTTCCGGTAGGTCGTCGTCGCGACGACGTGGGCGCCGTGAGGCCTGATCGCGACGTCGACCTCCTCGGTCGCGTCCTCGCGGAAAGGGTCGTACCCGACGCGCAGCCGGATCCGCTCGCGCAGCGCGCGCTCTCCGGGGCACGAGGCCGCTTGCGCATCCTCGCTGTAGCGCAGCCGCAGCGCGCGGCGTGCCGGCTCCGCCGCGCGCGATGGCGCGCTGAGCAGCAGAGAGGCGAAGACGATCATGCAGAGAAAGGAGCGTGCCATATCCCCGGTCAGCGGCTCCGCTGGACGAGCCATCCGTGGCCGCCATGAAGCGCTCTCGAGGCAAAGCACGTCAAGAGCTCACGTCGCTTCTCTTGCCGATCCCGGCAGGCGTCAATTGACGTGATAATCGAAGCTCGTGAATGGTAATGGCCGCGAAATCGCGATTGCGCACGAGCGGGATCCGGATCCGTGACGAGCGTGACCACTCGCCCGTACGCACGCAGGCAGCTGACCGGCGCGGAGCATGAGAATCCGTCGGGATTCGTGGCAATGCAGACACGCTGTCTGCAATGGCCTGCGCGCGGCGGGCATGCTCCGCCGGCCGCGCGGACCTCTCGGTCAGCGCCGTGCGCGGTCGATCTCGTTGGAGGGGAGGGGGGAGGGGGCCGGCGAGCGATCAGCCAGCGCTGGCGCCGGCGCTGGCGCCAGCGCGCGAGGCGAGCCGCGCCAGGTCCTTGGGATCGCTGACGCGGACGAGGATGACAGTGATGTTGTCCCGCCCGCCGCCCGCGTTCGCCTTCTCGATGAGCGCCTGCGACGCCTTCTCGGGATCGGGCTCGGCGAGCAGGATGTCGCGGATCGCCTCGTGGGTCGTCATCTTCGACAGGCCGTCGGAGCAGAGGAGGTAGACGTCGCCGGGGTGGGGCCGGGCGATGATCAGATCGACCTTGACTGCGGGGGAGATTCCGATCGCCCGGCTCAGGTGGTTCGCCATCGGCCCGGTGATCCCCGCGGCGCCCATCGTGTGATCGGTGGTGAGCTGCGTGAGCTCGTTGTCGCGCAGGCGATAACAGCGGCTGTCGCCCACGTGGCCGATGTAGAGGCGCTGCTTGTTGGGCGAGAACCGCGCGCTGACGAGGGTCGTGCCCATGCCCGTGAGGCTCCGCTCGGCGTGGGCCCGCTCGTAGATCGCCTGGTTCGCTTGCTGGATCGCGACCGCGAGCTCGCTGCCGCGACGAGGGACGTCGGGGTAGGGGCTCTCCGCGTCGCTGTCCACGAACGACTGATCCTTGAACGCGCGCGCGATCGTGTCGACCGCGAGGCGGCTGGCGACGTCGCCGCCCGCGTGGCCGCCCATGCCGTCCGCCACGGCGAACAGGTAGTGCTCGTCCAGGCAGAGGTAGCAGTCCTCGTTCTTCTTGCGCTTCTGACCGGGGTCCGTCTGGCCGACGGCGCTGATGAGCAGGAGCGGCGACGAGCTGGTCGGCTCGTCGACGGCGGCCTCGTCGTCGTAGATGATGGGGACGGCGGACGGCTCCTCGCGCTCGTGCCCATCGTCATCATCGTCGTCGTCATCGTCGCCGCCGTACGACGGGACGCTCGCGCGCTTGATCGTGTTCTGCAGCACCTCCGGCGGCGCCAGCGTGATCAGCGTGAGGTCGTCGTCATCGTCGTCGAACGCGTCGTCGTCGTCGCGGCGCGATGGGCCGTTCGAACGCTTCCAGTCGGCGCTCGAGACCCGCTCGGTGCGGCCGTGACCTCCTGCGGTCTTCGCGTGGGCGCTCTCGCTCGCGGGCGCGCCGCCCCGCAGCCCTGCTGCGCCTGGCCTGGTCGTTGAATCTTCGAGATCTCCCTCCCCCTCGTCGAGGGCTTGGGCTCCTGGGCCCCCCTGCGTCAGCGTCGTCGCCGCGCGAGGACGGGTCCGGTCGCCGTTGTTCGAGCGAAAATACCAATAGATCAGCCCAAGAAGGGCGATTCCCATGACAAGGGCGGCTGCGAGATCGGCCATGTCCCGGCGACCAACGTAGCAAAGGCGCGCCGCGTCTCCGAGATCAACGTGCAGGGGGACGGACGACGGCGATCGATCTTGGTCGACCTTGACCTGCGGAGCCCACACTGCAGGGGCGCACCTTGGGCACCACCCGGCGCAGGGGAGCGCCACCTCTACCCCGCCGCAGGGCTCGCCACCCCGTGACAGGCGACCGCTGCAGCGCGCCTCGCCACGAAGAGGCTGCGCCTGGCGGGCTGTGCGCGCTCACCCGGGGCAGGCCGTGCGGGCGTGCTGCGCTGCGGCAGGTGCGCGCGAGAAACGAGGGGCTTCGCAGCGGCGTGTGCCGCTCGTTCGCCAGGAGGCCCGCTGCGAGCGCCGCGCCCGGCGCGTGTCCGCCGCAAACGAACCCACCGAGCGGAGCGGGTTGCCAGTGCTCCTGGTGCTGACTAGTCTCCGCGCCCGCATGAAGCTCGCCCGCACACTTCTCCAGACACCTCGCATCGTTGGCGTGGGCCTCGCGGCCTCGATCGTGGGCGTGGGCGGGCTCGGGGGCGTGGGCTGCTTCGTCGAGGGCGAGGGCCTCCCGCCGCCCGTCGAGGGGCTCTATTACCCGACGGGCCTGGCGGTGTCTCTCGGGGGACGGGTCCTCTACGTCGCGAACTCGGACTTCGATCTCCAGTTCAACGGCGGCACGGTCCAGGCGCTGGATCTCCAGCGGCTGCGCAGGCGGGCGCTCACGCTCCAGTCGGCGCTCGCTCCCGGCGGGCCGGACGCCAGCGCCAGCGTGCGCGATGCGTGCAATAAGGTGGGGCTGGCGACAAACGCCGCGTCGTCTCTCTACCCGGGGCCGTGCGGGCCGCTCGACATCTCCGCCCTCGAGGGCGAGGACGAGGTCGTCCGGAGCTCGGCCGTGATCGGCGCGTTCGCGTCCAACCTCCTCCTCGTGCACAGGCCGCTCAGCGGCGAGGGCGCCGACCCCGGCGCGGAGCGGCAGGCGCGCCTGTTCGTGCCCGTGCGCGGCGACCCCTCGGTGACCTTCTTCGACGTCGCCGACGATCGGTCCGACGGCGCCGGCGCGCAGCGCTGCGACGGCGACGCCTGCTTCCAGCTGGACTGCGGCGCGAGCGCGGCGGGCGAGCGCTGCAGCAGAGATCACCGCATCGGGGAGGACCCGGGCCAGGAGCTCATCCGGCGCAAGCTGCCGCTGGAGCCGTTCGGGATCGCCGCCGGCCCGGGCGGGACGAGCATCGTCGTCTCGCACCAGACGGAGAGCGCCGCGAGCGTCATCGTGAACCGCTGGGAAGCGAACGAGAGGCCGCAGCTCGCGCACGTCCTCACGGATCTCGCCTTCGGGCCGACGGAGGTCGCGGCCGTGCCGCGCCCGGGCGTGCTCGGGGCGCTGCAGCAGGGCGGGTGGGCGATCGACGACCAGCCGGCGTTCGCGGTCACGTACCTCGCGGCGCCGGAGCTCGGCCTGCTCCGCTATCAGGACGCCGCTTCGGGCGGCGCGCCGCGCCTGTACGAGTCGACCCCGGCGCCGATCACCGCGCTCGCGAGCGGCACCGACTCCCGCGGGATCGCGTTCGACGCGAGCGAGCGGCAGGCGTGCGAGGACGGCTGCGCAGGCGCGGCCGAGTGCCTCGAGCGGTGCGTGGAGATCCCGATCCCGGTGTACGTGGCGCATCGCGGCCCGAACTCGCTGCTCATCGGCGAGCTGACGACGACGCTGGTCAAGAAGGACTCGGACGTCCCCGCGGCGAAGCGGGCCTCGGTGTTCTACTCGATCGGGTTCCACGACGCCGCCGTGCTCGGGGCCTACCCGTCGCGGATCGAGATCGGTGAGGTGATCGACCTGGAAGGCGTGCCTCGCCGGAGGGTCTTCGCGCTCGCGTTCGACTCTGGGCTCGCGTTCTCCTACGACCCGGAAGCGCGCCGCGTCGACGCCGTCATCAAGACCGGGCGCGGGCCGCAGGCGCTCGCGTTCGACACGGGCTCCACGCGCAGCGACGATGCCGACAAGAAGCGCTGCGAACGCGAGCAGGGCAGCGCCGGCTGCGACCCCTATTCCCTCATGTACATCGCGCATTTCACCGACTCGTACCTCGGCGTTGTCAACCTCGACATGCGCAAGACGAACACGTTCGGAACGATGATCCTCACGGTGGGCACGCCCGTCCCGCCCCGGGAGTCCCAATGAAGCCGCGCCTCGCGCTCGTCGCCTCCACCTCCGCCCTGGCGCTCGCCGGGTGCGCCGCGGAGGCCACGCCGGTCCCTGTCGAGGCCCTGGCGCAGTCCGGCCGCAGCGCCTTCGTCTGCCTCGCCATCGACCGGCCGGATCCGAACAAGCCGGGCGTGATGCGCTCGCTGCCGATCACGGACTGCTCGTACGGCACCGTCGAGTCGTCCACCGACTACGAGGTCGACGCCAAGGACGGGGGCAGGGCCACGCTCCCGCACCTCTACGGCCTCGTCACGCAGACCGCGCACGGCGAGGTCGCGGTCGTCGACCTGACGACCGAGTCCTCGCTGATCGTCGATCGGGACACGGGCACGCCCGCCCCGAGCTTCCTCCCGGTCGGCGCGCAGCCGGTCGACATCGTCGCGACGCCGGGGGGGACCGCGTCGTTCGTCGCCGTCGCCGAGCCGGGGCGCGCGGGGATCTACGCGCTCCCGTCGGCGAAGGTGCTGCCGCGCGAGGGCTGCCCGGTCCCGTCGCTCAGCTCCTGGCCGGCCTGCTCGCTCCCCTCGGCGCCGGGCGAGATGCTGCTCGTCGCCGACCCGCCGGACCCGGACGCGGACCCGGAGAGCAGCGCCAAGCTGCGGAGCTCGTGCAACGACGACGGGTACGACGTCGAGCCAACCCCGCCTGGCGACCCCCCCGGCGCGTTCGTGGACGACGTCTGCTCCACGTCGAACGGGAGCCTCGCCATGGAGGGCGGCGGCCGGCAGAAGCTCCTCGTGACCCTGCCGGATCTCGGCGGCTTCGTCGTGATCGACGCGCAGAAGCTGCTCGAGGACACGGCGTACCAGGACGGAGGCTTCGCGGCGTGTGATGTGGAGCGGTGGGTCCCTCTCCAGGTCTCGCTCCCGCCGGCAGCGCCGCCCGACGAGCCGCCGCCCGGCGACGTGCCGCCCGACGACGTGTCGTGCGCTCAGCCGGCGGTCGCGGCCAGCCCGGAGCAGGCCTTCGACAAGGCCCGGCCCGCGGGGCTCGCGCTCTCCGGCGACCGGCTGTTCATCGCCGATCTCGACGCGCCTGTGATCCACGTCGTCGACCTCCCGACGCCCTGCGAGCCGCGCGAGCAGCCCCCGCTGCTTCCCGCGTCGACGCTCGAGCCCGGGCGCGTCGTCACGACGAGGCGCCTCGCGGTGAGCCAGGCGTCGCCCCCCGAGTTCAACCGCTACCTCTACGCGGTCGACGCCGGCGACGGCAGCGTGATGGTCTTCGACATCAGCGACGACGTCAGCGAAGACGCGTCCAGCCGATCGCCGCTCTCTCGCGAGAACCCGGACTGGAACCCGTTCCAGCCGCCCGACCGCATCCGCCTGCCGGCGCCTGTCCGCGATCTCGCGATCGTGCAGCGCGAGGTCCCGAGGAGCCTCCCGGCGACGGGCGTGGTGCCGAGGGGGATCCGGTGCAGCCCCCTCCCGGAGCTCAGGGCGTGCGACAGCAGCGTCACGTCGTGCGACCTCGAGACGCTGTACCGCACGTCGAGCGATCGCGACTCCGGCGCCGGCCCGCTGAAGCTCCGGGGCACGTTCGCGTACATGGCGCTCACGAACGGGCAGGTCGCGATCGTCGACATCGACGACCTCGACGCGGCCTGCCGCGGACCCGAGCGCCAGAGCGTCCGCGCGGGTTGCGACGCGGACGCTTCGCCGAGCAGCCCGCTGCTCGAGACGAGCGGCGAGGCGTCCTGCAACGTCGTCCTCCCGCACGCTGTCCGCTCGGAGACCTACATCGTGGCGAGCGACGGCTCCGGCCAGATCGAGCCCGGCGTGCAGGGCCTGCCGATCCTCTACGATCGCAGCGGCGCGGTCGTGCCGCTCTCCGGGGAGAGCCCGAAGATGCGCGCCACGTTCCCGTCCGAGGGGGCCGCGCCTGACCTCGCGCTCGCGGTGGGGGTGCAGCGCGAGGTGATCGCGTCGAGCGACAGCGCTGAAAGCGAGCTCGACGAGCGGGGGCTCGTGCTGAGGTCCGGCGGGCCGCAGCACGCGCTGACGATGAACCTCGAGGACCCGCGGGTGCACATCGCCAACGAGACGTGGGCCGTGACGTACGAGGGGGTGCTCACGTCGATCACCCGGGCCTCCGTCGCCTTCGACGAGGACCTCGACCTGAGGGGGACCGACGCCCGCTTTTGCCGCCGCGGCGTGCAGAGCCTGACCAGCGTGAAGGCGCAGCTGAAGGCCGCGGGCGTCCCGGAGGGCGAGGCCGAGACCCGCGCCGAGCAGCTCGCAGACTTCGCGCAGATCACGTCCGAGCTCCCGGACGAAGACGCCACCTACTGGAAGAGCGTCGACTCGGCCGTCTGCTCGTTCGACACCTGCAACGCGAAGTACGGCAGCGTCATCACGTCGCGCCCGGCGCTCCGCATCGTCGAGGCCTACGAGGACCACCTCGAGCTCGAGCGGACGGACGAGGTCGGGTTCGCGGCGTGCTGCTTCGCCGGCTCGGTGCAGCTCGACATCCGCGCCGGGGGCCAGTGGGTCGTCCGGAGCAACGGCGCCGGCTTCCTGCACCACGTGATCGCCGATCCTGCGGGCGGCTACTGCCGCAACTCGTGCGACACGCGCCTCTCGCGGTTCAACGGGCGCGTCGCCCATACGCCGCGCGACGGGCGCGTCACCGACGGTGACGTGGGTGCGTTCCTCAACCCGATGTTCCGGTTCGCGGTCACGGGCGGCGTGCCCGAGCAGGACATGCAGTTCCGCTTCACCACCCAGGGGGCGTTCACGCCGCTCGCCCTGGACCTCGCGGACATCAGCGACACATCGGAGCTCCAGCCGCAGTCCATCCAGCTCGTTCCGGCCACGGGCCAGCTCGCCGTCACCGACGGCTCGGTCCAGGGCCTGTTCCTGCTGAGCTCACGCGACGTCGCCGTGACGCGCCGGTACCGCTGAGCCACCTGCCGGCCCCGCGGCATTGCGGCTTCGGCGCCGATATTTCCACGAAAACAGCGGAACAAACGCGCGAATCACGCGTAGACCTCACCGGCGGTCGAGACTAAGACGCCGGCGATGCAGCCGTCCGAGCAGCCTGCGGCCAGGAAGAAGCTGACCCCGGTGATGCGCCAGTACGAGGATGCGAAGGCGCTCCACCCCGACGCCATCCTCTTCTTCCGGATGGGCGACTTCTACGAGATGTTCAACGACGACGCGGTCCTCGTGTCGCGCGCGCTGAACCTGACGCTCACGAGCCGCAACAAGGGCGAGCCCGACGAATCCCCGATGGCCGGCGTCCCGCACCACGCGGCGCACGGGTACATCGCGCGGCTGCTGGCGCTCGGCCACAAGGTGGCGATCTGCGAGCAGTGCGGGGATCCGTCCAAGATCAAGGGGCTCGTGCCGCGGCAGGTCGTGCGCGTCGTCACGCCGGGGCTCGTCACCGAGACCGATCAGCTCGACGCGCGCGCCAACCATTACCTGGCGGCGGTCGACGGCGGCGGCGTGCCCCGCGGCGACGCCCTTGGAGCGGGGGGCTCCTACGGCCTCTCGCTGCTGGATCTCTCCACCGGCGAGCTCTCGGCCACCTCGGTCCCGGACGCCGCGACGCTGCTCGCGGAGCTCGCCCGGGCGGATCCGCGCGAGGCGCTCATCGCCCGGGACCTCCCGGACGTCCGCGCGGCGGCCGCCTCGCTCGCCTGCCGCGCGGCGCTGCGCGACGACGAGGAGCTCGACAGCGCGCAGGTCGCGTCGATCCTCGACGACGCCGCGATCGAGCCGATCTCGGCGGCGGCGCTGGCCGAGCACCCGCTCCCGGCGGTGCGCGCCGCGGCCCGGGCGCTGCGCTTCGCGCGCCGCTGCAGCCCCGGCGCGCGCATCCCGGTGCGCCGCATCGCCCCGCACGACACCTCGGGCACGCTGCGCATCGACGAGACGGCCCAGGCGCACCTGGAGCTCGTGCGCGCCGCGGACGGCGGCCGCCGCGGCACCCTGCTCGACGTCATCGACTGCACGGTCACCCCGGGCGGCGCCCGGCTCCTGCGCCGCCGCCTGCTCTCGCCGCTCGCGGACCTGGCCGGCATCCGCCGGCGCCTCGACGAGGTGGAGCTCTTCGTCTCGCACCCGCGCGCCCGCGGCGAGCTGCGGCAAGCGCTCGGCGGCGTCGGCGACCTCGAGCGCCTCAGCGTCCGCGCGCTCCTCGGCGAGGCCACGCCGCGCGACCTCGGCCTCCTGCGCGACGGCCTCACGGCGGCCCCGGCGGCGATCGCCGCTGTCCGGTCGATCCCCGACCTCGGCAAGGCGGCGGCGCGGAGCGACGACGGCGCCGCTGCGCGGGGCAAGGAAGGCGCAGCTGCGCGGGGCAAGGACGCTGCAGCGGCCGGATCGGGCTCCGAGCCGCTCCTCGCCGAGGCGGCGTCGCTGGATGTCGTCGCCGACGTGTGCGCCGAGCTCACCGCCGCGCTGATCGAGCGGCCGCCCCCGAACACGCGCGAGGGCGGCATCTTCCGCGAGGGGTACGACAAGGAGCTCGACGACGCGCGCGGCGTGGAGAAGAACGCGACGGAGCTCATCCTCGCGCTCGAGGCGAAGCTGCGCACGCAGACGGGCGCGCCCTCGCTCCGGGTCAAGTACACGCGCGTCTTCGGCTGGTACATCGAGGTGACGCGCGCGCACATCGCCAAGGTCCCGGCGACCTTCCGCCGCAAGCAGACCGTCGCGACCGGCGAGCGCTACACGAGCGACGAGCTCGACGAGCTCGCCGACAAGATCGAGCACGCCGGGGCGCGCGCGCTGGAGCGGGAGACAGCACTCTTCGACCGGCTGCGGGCCCTCGTCGCGAAGAGCGAGGGCCGCCTCCGCGCGCTCGCGCGCAAGCTCGCGGCGTGGGACGTCGCCGCCGCCCTCGCCGACGTCGCCCACCGCAACGACTACGTGAGGCCGCACGTCACGACGGGCGAGGCGCTCGCGATCCGCGACGGCCGCCACCCGGTGGTCGAGCGCTACGCGGCCGCGGGGCACTTCGTGCCGAACGACACGCGCCTCGATCTCTCGGGGGAGCGGCTCTGGCTGATCACGGGCCCCAACATGGCGGGCAAATCGACGCTCATGCGCCAGGTGGCGCTCATCGTGGTCCTCGCGCAGATGGGCAGCTACGTCCCGGCGCGCGAGGCGGAGATCGGCCTCGTCGACCGGATCCTCTCGCGGGTGGGCGCGAGCGACAACGTCGCGCGCGGCGAGAGCACGTTCATGGTGGAGATGCGGGAGACCGCCGAGATCCTCCGCGACGCGACGCGGAGATCGCTCGTGATCCTCGACGAGATCGGCCGCGGCACGAGCACGTACGACGGCCTCGCGATCGCGTGGGCCGTGGCGGAGCACCTGTTCGACGCGATCGGCTGCCGCGCCCTGTTCGCGACGCACTACCACGAGCTCACGGAGCTCTCGGCGCGCGCGCCGGGCATCGCGAACTACTCCGTCGCCGCGCGCGAGCACGGCGACGACGTGATCTTCCTCCACAAGCTCGAGGCGGGCCCCGCGAGCCGCAGCTACGGCGTGGCGGTCGCGCGGCTCGCGGGGGTCCCCGAGGGGGTGCTCGCGCGCGCCCGCGCGATCCTCGCGACGCTGGAGTCGGGCGCCGCGCTGCCGGGCGGCAAGCACGCCTCCCTCCGCGGCCGCACGCGCGGCGGCGCCGCGCAGCTCGACCTGTTCGTCCCCGCGCAGGCCGCGGTGCCGCCGGAGCAGTCGGCCGTCATCGAGACGCTGCGCGCCGTGGACATCGATCGGCTCGCGCCGCTCGACGCGCTGCGGCTCGTGGCCAAGCTGAAGGGGCTCCTCGGCGGCGGCGGCTGACCGCGGCGGCTCAGTCCGGCGGCGCGATCTCGCGGAGCTCGGTGCCGCCCGCGTACCCGTAGCTCACGAACGAGTCGAACCCCGTCACGAGCAGCCCCACGGGCGCGGAGGCCGTGAGCCAGTGCACGCCGTCGCGCTGCATCCCGGGCAGCACGTTGTCCGGCGCCTGCCGCGCCGGATCGATCGCCGCGAAGCTCAGCTGGCAGCGGTAGACGACGAACGACGGCGCGCCGCCCCCGCGCTGCTCCTCCGTGAGCCCGTCCGCGGGCGCGATCTCGCACTCGTCCGGCCCGAGCGTCGCGTCGTCGAGCCGCACGACGGCCGACCTCGGAGCGACCACCGAGATGAAGTCGAACGCGTACTTGTCCGGGGTCAGGAACACGTAGTCCGGCCGGAACTGCTCGATGGGCGGCAGGATGATGAGGCTCGGGTCTCCGCCTGGCAGCCCTTGCTTGACCCCCGTCGCGTTCTGGCTGGCCATGATCTGCGACACGATGACCGGCTCGGAGCTCTCGATCATGAAGTCGCCCCACGCCGTCACCTCGCGGAACTCGCCCAGCGCCGACAGCGTGATCCGATCGTCCGGCGGCGGCAGGGTCGTCTCGATCACGGCGCCCTTGCCGCTGGCCGCCACGATCCTGACGTACTCCGGCTCGGGCACGGCCTCGATCCGCGCGCCGGCCTCCTTGACGGTCAGCGACCGGCTCGGCGTGTGCGGCACCGCGAACCGCTTGCCGGCGGTCCGGGTCGGATCGAGCTGATCCTCCAGGTGGTCGGCGCAGCAGCGGCGATCCGCGAGCACCTCGAAGTGCGGCGCGTCCGAGGCCTCGCTCCCGGTGAAGACCGCGATCGGCTGATCGGCCTTCACGATCGATCCGGTGAAGTCCGCGTTGAACCCGCCGCTCTCCAGGTTGAGCACGTCGAACGCGCCGAGCTTGACCTCGATCGACCCGCCCTCCGGCGTCTCCGGGACGGGCCCGCCCCCGACGACCTTCGCCTTCGTCGTCACCTGCACGGTCGTGTTCTCGCGCGTCCCGACGATGGTCAGGAACGCCCGGAGGTCGATCGGGTTCTGCGGATCGAAGTTCGTGTCCGGATCGTCCGTGACCGCGATGGTCTGCGGCCACCCTGTGACGACGTACGCCGTCGCCATCGCGCCCGGGCTGTACGTCAGCGCCTCGCGTGGCTTCAGCAGCGAGGCGTCGTTGGAGAACACGTTGGCGTTCTCCAGCGGGTTGAACTGGTAGGCGACGATGGGGAACTTCGACGTGATCTTGTACGCGTGCCGCGTGAGCGCCGTGTGCGTGCCCGTGTTGTACTCGCCCTCCGGGCTGCCATCGACCTCGCGCGGCCCGAGCTTGAACACCTGGAGATAGAGCGGCGCGATGAGCGCGCTCGCGATCTCCACCGGGGCCGGCTCGTCGCCGGGCGCGCCGTCGTCCTGGAAGATGTGGATCTCGTTCGGCACGTCCGGCTGCGGGTTCGAGACCACCACCGCGAACTGCTGCGCCGCCGCGTTTCCTGTCGCGTCGATCCGCGCGTTGTCCAGATCGACCGCCCAGTACTCGCACCCCACGTTGCTCCGCTCGAGCTCCGCGACGGCGCAGAGCTGCTGGCAGCTCCCGCTCCGGCACGCTTCGCCGGCCTCCGTGTCGCACGTGTCGATCACGCGGCCGAAGCGGCCGTCCGCGTCGCAGACGACGACGTCCTGCTCGCGGCACGAGCGCGCAGCGGGAACGCAGGGCCGGCAGCCGAGCTCGAGCGACGCGCAGACGAGCCCTCGAGCGGCGCAGTCGTCGAGCGTCACCCAGGCCAGCCCTGCGCCGGTCTCCTCGCAACGCGCGAGCTCCGCCCCGCAGCGCACGTCGCCGGCCGTGCAGAGCGGCGGCTCCTCCGGCCGCTCACCCCACCGCGTGCCGCTGTCGAAGCAGCTCGGCGCGAGCCCGAGCCCCGCGGCGACGGCGACGAGGGCGGCTGCAGCGTGCCGCGATCGGGCGCGGCGTCCTGGCTTCCGTGCGCGCGTCGGCCTGCGCGCTCGCGTCGGGTGGGGCGGGGCGTTCATCACAGGTGTGCGTTGAAGCTGTCGAGGGAGTAGGCCGTCATCCCTGCCGGCTTGAGCTGCCGGTAGACGAGCTTGCCGTAATCGAAGCCGTCGATCCGCGCCCCGTACACCCCGATCGTGAGCGGCCCCGGCGGCAGCGCGCCGTGCTCGAGCCCGAGCTGCCGGAGGTCCGGCACCTCGACGGCGTGCGACCCTGCCGGCACGGCCACGGTCCACCGGATGAGGCCGTTTCCGCTCGCGATGTCGTAGACGCTGAGATCGACGGGCGCGCCCGCGCCGAACGAGGTCGCGAGGTGGGACCCATCCCAGGCGGTGTTCTGCGCGGGCGCCTCGAGCGTCGGCACCCCCACGAAGTCGCCGATGCGCACGGGCTCGCTCGTGCTGGTCGAGAGGACCCGCCCGACGACGGACAGCGGCGCGAGCCCGGCCTGGCCGGTCACCGCGCGCGCGGACGAGTGGTAGCTCGCGCCGAGCAGGTCGCGGGCGAGCGGCGGCACGCCGACGAACGTCAGCCCCCCGTCGAACGGGATCAGCGGGCTCTGCGCGCCGATCGGGAGCGTCGCGAACCCGTCGTTGCCGATCATCAGCGACACGTTCGCCTGGATCCGATCCGGCCCCTTCGGCCCCTTCGCCGGCGCCTTGACGTCCATCGAGAGGGCGTGGTCGAGCGGCTGATTGATCCGCACGAACACCTCCCTCGTCCACTCGTTCGGGAGCACGGGGATCCCGCGGACCACGCCCATGGCGTACGCGGTGAACCGCGGCGGGGTCGTCGAGCGATCCTCGAGGCCCGCCAGCGCGTAGATCGTACGGTTGCCGGGGGCGACGTACATCGTGAACCCGTGCCCGAGCTCGCCCGACGTCTCCGGCGTGATGGCCTGGAACTCGGACGGCAGCCTGAAGGTCGCGAGCGGATCGGCGCCCGTCGTGAACAGGTACGCCGCCTTTCGCTCGGTGTCGCGGCGCGGGCTCGGGATGTTGCCCCACGCGGCGCTCCCGGGGTCCAGCGACGTGTCCCAGACGAGCTCGCCCTCGATCGCCCCCGCGCTGCCGACCTTGCCGCCGACTGGCGGGGGCGGATCGCCGGACGCGCCGCACGCGGGGGTGAGCACCGGATCCAGGTAGACGGTCACCGTGTCGACCGCCACGTCGACGAACGAGATCGGGCTATGGCACGTCGCGGCCACGGTGACGGTGCGCGGCGAATCGAGCGACGCGTCCTCGATCACCGCGACGCCGGACGCGTCGACCTCGATCGGGGAGGTCGTGTCGGTGCCGACGACGACGCTCGCTCCGGGGATCGGATCACCCGTGAAGTTGTTGTAGACGAGCACCTTCAGCCGTCCGGCGAGCGGCGCGCCGCTGAGCCCGCCCTTGTAGCCGTTCTCGCTGTCCTCGTAGGTGTAGCCGTCCAGCACGAGGATCGTCTCGCCGCCGGTCGTCACCGAGATCGTCTTCGCGCCGGGCGTGCCCTGGGGCACCGTGCACAGGAGCCGCGTCGGCTCCTGGACGGCGAGCGACGTGCACGGCTTCTGATCGATCTTCGCGACCGTCCTCTCGTTCCAGCGCGTGCCCTGGCCGACGAGCTCGATGGTCGTCCCGCCGGAGATCGGCCCGCTCGACGGGGACGCATAGAGCGCGTCGTACACGTAGCCGCCCGGCAGCGTTCGCCGGGTCGACGCGTCGTCGCCGTTCTGCGCGGCGAGCTCCACCGGGCCCGCCGCGCCCGGCGGCGCCGCCACCTGGACCCGGCTGGGATCGATGGGCACGATCGCGGACGGATCGACCTCGACGTCGCCGAACCAGACGCGGACCTGGGAGCTGAAGCCGTTGCCGTGGAGCAGGACGCGCTGGCCTCCGTTGAACGGCCCGTGCGTCGGGTCCGCGCCGAGCAGCGCGTGCGGATCGCCGCCGGGCAGCCCTGCGCCGGCGGACGATGACGTCGACGTGGTCTGCGGGTCCACGCCGAAATCGCCGCCATCGCCGTCGGTCTGCCGGCGGATGCCCTCCGGCGCCGAGGCGATGCACGCAGAGACGATCGCGAGCCCTGCGCAGACTGAAGCGAAGCGTGCGGTAAGAAAGCCTCGTGATGCGGTTCGCACGAGGCGAGTGTACGCCATCGCGGATGCCGGGCCACGGCGCGCCAGGGGGCGTGGCCCGGCGTTCCCGTGCTCCGCGCCGCGTGGTCCCACCGGCGCAGCTGGCGCAACGAAGGCAACTGCACGAAGGCAACTGCACGAAGGTAACTGCACGAAGGTAACTGCACGAAGGTAACTGCACGAAGGCAACTGCGTGGGTGGCTGCGAGGACAACCGCGCGGAGACACACGCAAACACACGGAAATCGTGCACGCCGGGGTGGCGGCTTCATCGCTTGACAAGCGAGGCGCCTCGGGGTAGCAAACCGCCCCCTTCTTGCGGTCTCGTGACGAGGGGGACAGCGGAGGCTGAATCCTCGCCTTCGCTGCCGCAGAACCGAATCCACACGCTCTCCTGGCACCCACGGCATTCCGCGGCCCGGTGCCCCATCAGCACGGACGCTCCTGTCCGCGCATGGGGTTGGTCGCGGGAGGGGGAGCGGCGGACCAACCGAAAGGGCACTGCCGTGACTGATACCAGCTTCTCCGCATCCGTCCCCGCGGCCGACACCATGCAGGCCGCCGCCCCCCAGCCGGGGGATTTCCCGCTTCCGCTCCGCTCGCTGCTCGACGCGGGCGTGCACTTCGGCCACCAGACGAAGCGCTGGAACCCGAAGATGCGGCCGTTCATCTACGGCGCGCGCAACGGCATCCACATCATCGACCTCGACCAGACGACGCGTCTCTTCAAGCGCGCGTACGACTTCCTGACCGACGCCGTCGGCCGCGGCGGCCACGTGCTGTTCGTCGGCACGAAGCGCCAGGCGCAGGACATCGTGCAGGAGGAGGCCCGCCGGGCGGGCATGTACTTCGTCACGAACCGCTGGCTCGGCGGCACCCTGACGAACTTCCGGACGATCAAGCAGGGCCTCGATCGCCTGCGCACGCTCGAGCGCATGAAGGAGGACGGCACCTACGAGCAGCTGCTCAAGAAGGAGGTCGTCCGCCTCGAGAAGGAGCGCGAGCGGCTCGAGAAGTACCTGGGCGGCCTCAAGGGGATGGGCGGCCTCCCGGCGGCGATCTTCGTGATCGATCCGCACCAGGAGTCCATCGCGATCAGCGAGGCGCGCAAGCTGAACGTCCCGGTCGTGGCCATCACGGACACGAACTGCGACCCGGATCTCGTCGACTTCGTGATCCCTGGCAACGACGACGCCATCCGCTCGATCCGGCTGATCACGGCCCGCGTCGCGGACGCGTGCGTCGAGGGCGCGCAGCGCCGCAAGGATCACGGCGAGGGCGGGCAGCAGGCGGCGGTCGCGGCCAGCGCGACGAGATCAACGTCTACCAGGGCGGCCGCGGCGGCCGCGGCGGCGGTCCGCGCCAGCAGCAGGCGTCGTAGCGCGGCGCGAGCCGCGACGGAGCGGCCCAGCGCTCGGGCGGCGCGGTGACGACGACGTCGCTGCTCGTCTGGGCGGTGTGGCAGCCGCGAGAGAGCAGAGAGGGCGCAGGGACAGAAATGAAAATTTCACGCCTCTGCGCCTTCTGTGCCTCTGCGGTTCGACCCGCCCTCGCTGGGCCGTTCGTGCAACAGCAGTCGGACGTGTGGTGAACGGGGGCCGCTCGGCGCGGCCTCTTCCTATCTAGGTTTCAGGTTGAAGGAGAAAGAGCCATGGCCGGCATCAATGCGCAGGCGATCAAGGAGCTTCGTGAGCGTACCCAGGCGGGGATGAGCGACTGCAAGAGCGCCCTCACGGAGGCCGAGGGCGACATGGAGAAGGCGGTCGAGATCATCCTGAAGAAGGGTCTCGCGAAGAGCGCCAAGCGGGCCGGCGCGTCCGCCACCGAGGGCGAGGTCCGCGCGGTGGTCGCGGCCGACCGGCGCAGCGCGACGATGGTCGAGGTCAACATCCAGACCGACTTCGCCGCTCGCAACGACGCGTTCCGCCAGTTCGTCGGCGACGTGCTCGCGGCGGTCGAGAAGGCGCCCGACGGCGCGGACGCGGCTCAGCTCTCGATCGGCGGCAAGTCGATCGCCGACACGGCCACCGAGCTGACCGCGCGCATCGGCGAGAAGATCGCGGTGCGCCGCTGGGATCGCGTGTCGATCCCGGCGGGCAAGCACGGCGTGGCGCACGAGTACGTGCACCTCGGCGGCAAGATCGGCGTGCTCGTGGCGGTCGAGGCGTCGAGCCAGGCGGTGGCGGAGCACCCTGCGGTGCAGAAGTTCGTCGAGGAGACGGCGATGCAGGCCGCCGCGATGAGCCCGCTCGTCCTCCGTCGCGAGGAGGTCACGGAGGAGCTGAAGGCCAAGCAGAAGGAGATCTTCGAGGCGCAGCTGCGCGAGGATCCGAAGCCGAAGCCCGAGGCGGCGTGGCCGAAGATCATCGAGGGCAAGTTCAACAAGTGGTACTCGGAGGTCGCGCTCCTCGAGCAGGAGTCGGTGGAGGCGGCCTCGCGCGGCGAGAGCGGCCAGACCATCGAGAAGCTCCTCCAGGCGGCGTCGAAGGCGGCCGGCGGCGAGCTCAAGCTCACGCGCTTCGTGCGGTACGAGCGCGGCGAGGGCATCGCCAAGAAAGAGGACGACTTCGCCGCCGAGGTGGCGAAGATGGCCGCGAGCTGACGCGGTCCGATGCGGGGGCGCCTCGCCGCCGTCTCGATCGACCTCGACGAGGTCCCGAACTACTTCGCCATCCACGGGCTCGCCGTCCCGGATCGCTCCGGGGCGGCGGCCGCGCTGAGCGCCGTCTACGACACGGCGCTGCCGCGCATCGCTGATTTCGCTGCCTCCCACGGCATCCCCGTCACGCTGTTCGCGATCGGCCGCGACCTCGCGCGCCCCGAGAGCGCCGCGGCCTTGCGCGCGCTGAGCGACGCCGGTCACGCGGTCGAGAACCACTCGTACGGGCACCGCTACGACCTCTCGCGGCTCCCGCGCGCCGCGATCGCGCGGGAGGTCCTGCTGGGCGCCGAGGCCATCGCGGAGGCCGTCGGCCGGCGTCCGACGGGCTTCCGCGCGCCGGGGTACACGGTGAGCGACGCGCTGTTCGACGCGCTCGACGCCGTCGGGGTCGCGTTCGACTCCTCGGTGTTCCCGTGTCCGCCGTACTACGCCGCGAAGGCGCTCGCGATGGGCGTGCAGCGGGTGAAGGGGAGGGGGTCGTCGGCGATCCTGGACACCCCGCGAGTGCTCGCCGCGCCGCGCCGGCCGTACCGGCCGGGGCGACCGTGGTACCGGCGCGGCGGCCGGCGCTTCGTTGAGCTGCCGATCCAGGTGACACCGGGGCTCCGGCTGCCGGTCATTGGCGGCAGCGTGGCGCTCGCGGGCGCGGCGGGCGCGCGGCTCCTGGCGCGCGCGTGCGCCGGGGAGGCGCTCGTCAACCTGGAGCTGCACGGGATGGACTTCCTCGACCGGAGCGACGGCCTCGAGGCGCTCGCGCCGTACCAGCCGGAGCTCCGGATCGCGCTGGGCAGGCGGATCGAGGCGCTGGGGGCGTTCGTGGAGGACCTTGCGCGGATGGGAGCGAGCTTCGTGCGGCTGGACGAGGCGAGCCGGGAGCGCGGGCTCGTGGAGTGACCCGGGGGGCGGTGCCGACGGGCGGCGCGAATTCCCTGACGAGCATGGTGCCGTCGGGTACCTTCCCGGCGATGGAGTTCGAGCGCCTCCAGGAGCTCTACAACCGCTGCAACCCCGACGAGCCGCTGTCGCCGGGCGATGAGCGCAACGTGGACATCGACGTCCGCGGCGTCCGCGGGGCTCACTGGACGAACAAGCTCGCACGCCAGATCGAGCTCTCCAGGACGCCGGTCTGCCAGCTCTTCACGGGCCTCCGCGGCACGGGAAAGAGCACCGAGATCCAGCGCCTCGCCGCCAGGCTCTCCGATCCGAAGCGGCGCAACCTGCTCACGGTCCTGATCGACGCGGACGACGTCCTCGACCTGACCGTGGAGATCGACATCTCGGACGTCCTGGCGCTCGTGCTGCTCCACACCGAGCGTACCGTCCTGGCTGCGGAGGGCGAGGACGCGGCCAGCGCGTTGACGGAGGGGCCTCACCGGCGGCTCTGGGCGTGGCTCTCGCGGACCGACGTGGAGATCGGAAAGCTCACCGCGGGCGTGGAGGCGGGGACGAAGACCGGGGTCGAGCTCAACCTCAAGACCAACCCGACCGTACGTCACCGGGTCCGCGAGATCGTTGCTCGGCACCTGTCCACGTTCGTCCGCTTCGTGCACGACGAGCTCCGGGAGCTCGACTGGCGCGCGCGCAAGCTCGGGCGCTCCGGCGTCGTGATCCTCTTCGACTCGCTGGAGAAGCTCCGGGGTACGAGCCTCACCTGGAAGCCGGTGCTCGAGAGCGCCGAGCGTATCTTCTCCACCGGCGCGCCCTACCTCCAGCTCCCGGTACACGTGCTCTACACGATCCCGCCGGCGCTCGCGCGCCGCATGGTCGAGCCGCCCGTGTCGTTCCTGCCGATGATCAAGGTCCGGGACGCCGGGGGCACGCTCCACGCCGAGGGGGTCGAGGTCATCACGGAGCTCGTGAAGAAGCGCATCGACGAGGCCGCGCTCGAGGAGATCTTCGGCAAGGCGGCGCTCCGGAGCCGGATCCGCGACATCGCGCTGTGGTCGGGCGGCTACCCGCGCGAGATCGTGCGGCTGCTCCAGACGCTGCTGGAGCTCGAGACGTTCCCCGTGGACGCGAAGACGCTCGAGCGTGAGCTCCATCGGGCGGGGAACGCCTACCGGAGCATCGTCTACGACAGCGGCGCGATCCCGTGGCTCGCCACGGTGAACCGCACGAAGCGCCTCATCACGAACAGTGAGCAGGAGCGCGAGGCCGCCGATCACTTGCTCCAGAACAACGTCATCCTGCGCTACCTGAATGATGACGAGTGGGTCGACGTCCACCCGTCGGTGGCCGGCATGCAGGAGCTCGCGGGGCCGGTTCCGGACGCGAAGGACGCCGCGGGGGAGAAGAGCGCATGACCGGCGCCGCGGGCGGGGAGCGCTCGCGGCTGGTCCGGGCGCTCGCGCTCTCGCGGCGGTTCCACCTGTACCTTGCACGGTGCGCGAGCCCCCGCGCGGCGGACCAGCTGGTCGCCGAGCTCTCCGCGGAGCTCCCGCGGCGCGGGCGCGCGGAGGTTCGTCTCGTCCGATTGGAGCCGTACGGCGCACGGACCGAGGACACGCCGCTCACCGACGGCGAGCTCGCGGATCGCGTCCTGCTTCCGCTCCTCGACCCACCCGACGAGCTCCGCGGCGCGATCCACCTGGTCGACGCGTCGCGCGCGGCCTACGCGGACACCGAGCCGTGGGCGCGCGTGTTCTCCCTCTGGAACGAGAAGCGCAACGTACTCGGGCCGTCACACGGCGAGGTCGTGGTGATGCTGCCGCGCGCGCTCGCACCGGTGTTCGCGGCCGCGGCGCCCGACGTGTGGTCGATCCGGAGCGGTGAGTACGTCATCGAGGAGGACGCGGGCGCGCCCAACAGCTTACCGGGGACAACGCGCGTAGCGCGTGGCCTGTCGCGTGACATGGCGATCGAGCCGATCCTGGAGAGCCACAAGATAGGAGCGCCGGCCCTCGTTGGCGGCGTGGAGGCGGCATTCTCCTCGCTGACAGCGGCGGCACCGGCGAGCGAGGGCAGGCGCGTCAACGATGCGCTGTTGCTCATGAGAGCGGTGTCCCCGCTCGCGCTCTTCGGCGGAGATATCGTGGTCCGGCCGTGGGTCGACGATCTGCTCTCCGTGCTCGCCGCGGCGGAGATCACCGAGCCCTCGGTGGTCCACCCACCGGGACCGCTGCGCGATCTGCACTTTGCCATCTGGGATCTTGCCAGTAGGGACTTCAGGTCGGCGACGGGGCTCTTCTCCGGGGCGATCGAGCGTCTCGACGGCGATTCCGTCGCGTTCGCGGTCGGTGCATGCTCCGGGCTCGCCATTGCGCTTGCCGCGCAGGATCGCGCGGCTGAAGCGGTTCCCTATGCGGACCGGGCGCTTCGTGACGGGGATGGTTCGCTGCACGGTGCGCGCGACGCGATGTACGGCGCGCTTCGGGCGAACGCGTTCGTGCACTGGTGCCTCGGTCATCTCGAGCGCGCGCAAGAGCTCGACCAGACCCTCGCGACCGAGGTCGAGGCATCGACGGATGTCATCCGATCGCGGCTCGTTCCGATCGCCGCCCGATCGCACCTTCTCCGGCTTGCCGAGCGCGGTCAGGTCGCGGCGGCGCGAGGGCGGGTTGCCGCGCTGCTCGATCCCGGGCCGCACGCGAGCTCTCCCCGGCGTGAATCCGTGGGTGTCGATGTGATCATGCGCGTCGTGATTTCAGATCTAGACTTCCTCACCGGCGATCTCGACGCCTCGCTCTGGGGGCTTGAGCGAGCGCTCGCCGAGGGCGCGCCTTGGCCGAAGGAGCACGCGAGCCTCGCGCGCCGCTGTGAAGCGGCCAAGGCGCTCGTCGAGATCGCCCGCGGAAACGAGGAGCGGGCCGCGAAGCTCCTCAGGCATCGGAGGGACGGGCGGGCTCCCTCGGACGAGCGACTCGAGCCGGACGGCGGGTTCCGTGCGGAGGCGTTTGGCGCGGTGGCGTCCGGGCTCCTCTCGATGGTCATGGGGAATCCTTGGGATGCCGCGATGTGGTTCATGAGCGCGCGCAGCTCCGTTGCCCAGTGGGGTGACTGGGGCCTGGACCGGCGATCACGCCTGCGGGCCGAGCTCTTCGTCGAGCTGCTGGGGGCCGCGGTCGATACGGACGCCGATCACGCCCTCGCGTCCGCCCGCTCTCTCGCCGACCAGGCCGAGGCGCTCCTCGGCGACACCGCGGAGGATCACATGAGCCGCGTGCTTGCCGTGGCGGCGCACCGCGAGCTCGCGCGGCGCCTCGCGAGCGCCGGCGCCGGTGACGCCCGCTCCGCCGCGCAGCGCGCCGCAGCGCTCGCCCAACCTCTCGGCGGCCTCGGCGTGCCCGCGTGGGACGAGCTACTCCGCGCTGCAGCGCGCCCGTCCTGAGGTTCTCTGGTTCCACTCACCAGGGGTCCGGCGAGGGATCGGGAGAGAGAGTTCAACGCAAAGGCGCAAAAATGCATGAAATTGATGGCGCCTTTGCGTTGAATTCTCTTTTCTCTCGCGAAGCAGGTCCCCGGCAGGGGAGCTCACCCGCCGTACTGGACGCGGCGAGCCTGCGGCGCAGCGGTCGCCGGCGATGAAGGGCAGGGGACATGTGTGACGCAACGCGTCGTGCGCGCGTCGCTGGCGCGTCGTGCGCGCGTCGCTGGCGCGTCGTGCGCGCGTCGCTGGCGCGTCGTGCGCGCGTCGCTGGCGCGTCGTGCGCGCGTCGCTGGCGCGTCGTGCGCGCGTTCCCGAGCTCCGTGCGCGTGCCCGGGATCTCTGGCGCGCGGGGGCGACGGGCTTGCCGCACGCCGCCTCCGCGTCGTGCGCATGTCCGGGCCGCCTGTGCGCGCGTCGCCCCGCGTTGCGCGCGCGCCCCGCGCCTGTGGTGCGCCGGCGCGGCCGGGGTTGCGCGCGTTCCCTCGCCGGTCTCGCGTGCGCCGCCCGCCGTCGTGACGCCGTCGATCTTGCCTGGTCCGCGCGTCGCGCCCGCCGAGCGCGCCCCAGCCACCGACCCTGCGCCGCTCTCCCGGCCCCCGTGCATTCGTTCGGACAGGATCGTCGCGACGTGGTCTTGCGCAACGACGTGTTCGCTTTCCGTTCCTTGACGCTTTCCCGTAGCTTCCCCTCTCATGGCCACTTCCAAGACCAAGAAGCCCGCGCCGGCGACCTCGCCGGCCGAGGCGCCTATCGTTTCCACCACCACCCTCGACGCGCTCGCGCGGGAGCTCGGCCCCGCGGACGGCGCTTTCGCCGCGCGGACGTACGCGGGCATTCCCGAGGAGGACCTCGTAGCGGAGGGGACGCGCATCGATTCGCAGAGCCTCATCGATGACGTCCCTCAGTTCGTCGCCTCGGCGCGGCGCATCCTGGGCTCGCTGTCTGGGGCGCAGCGCGGCAAGGTGCGCATGCCCGAGGCGCTCCTGCCGTTGCTCGTCGCCGAGGCGGGCAGGCTCCAGGCGATGAAGCGGTCGCACGACGCGGCGGCGTCCGAGGTCGCCGGCGCCCGGGCCGCGCTCGAGGTGCAGGGGCGGAGCGCGATGCGCGACGGCATCGCCGAGCGGGACCTCTGCTACGACGGCCTGCGCAACGCGCTCGGCCCGCGCCGCATGGCGCGGGTCGACGCCGTCGTCGGGCGCGCGGATTCCCCCGAGAACCTCGCCAGGGGCCTCGAGGCGCTCGCGGCCTTTATCGACGAGACCCGGCGGGCCGATCCGCAGGACGCGCAGCTCCTCGAGGACTATGACGTCGGTGCCGAGTGCGCGGCCGCGCTCCGGACCATGGCGCAGCGGGTGCGCGGGACTGCCAGCGTCCAGGTCGCTGCGGGGCGCCGGGTGACCCAGCGGGCGCTCGATCTCCAGGACGGCAGGGTCGCGGTCGTGATCGAGAAGATCCTCCGCGCCTTCAGGGCCGCGCGCCGGGTCGACGGGACCATCCTGGTCCCCGAGCTGAACAAGGCCGCGTGGATGTTCGAGACCCGCTCCGGCAACTCGGCCAAGAAAGCCCCGTCCGGCGGCGGCGAGGCGCCGAGCGGCACCGCGCCGAGCGACAGCGCGCCGGGCGGCAGCGCGCCGGGCGGCAGCGCGCTGACGCCGGAGGCCACACCGAGTCCCGGCGTCGGCGGCTGATCCCAGCCCCCGAGCCAGCGCTCCTCAGCGCCCGCCCCCACCGCGTCAGCCCGCGATGAGCCGCCTCGTGACGACCATCCCGAGGGCGCCGGCGAGCAAGCAACCGACCAGCGTGATCGCGATGTTGGCGAGCCCCGCCGCCCACGACCTGTACTCGATGAGCCGGATCGTCTCGTTGTTGAAGCTCGAGTACGTGGTGAAGCCGCCCATCACGCCGGTGCTCAGGCTGAGGCGGAGCGTCGGCGACAGGAGCTCGGTCGTCGCGGCGATCTCTCCGACGGCGCCGAGCAAGAACGACCCGATCACGTTGACCGCCAGCGTCCCGTACGGAAACTCGGCGCCGAAGCGCTGCTGGCACCACGTCGAGAGCCCGTAGCGGGCGAGCGTTCCCGCTGCGCCACCGAGGCCGATCCAGAACCACCGATCCATTCGTTTCACCTTCTCGCTCAGGTCGCGACGACCGTAAGCGGCGGCCGTGCCATTGCATCCTCCCCGCCGCTGGCCCAACGCTGGCGCGGGTGAAGCGCCGCTTCAACACGACCGGGCCGTGCCGCCCCGATCTGCACTACATGATCCCGGCCGAGAGCCGCCTGCCCGAGGCCCCGAGGCTCGTCGAGCAGATGGGCTACTTCGTCGTCCACGCCCCGAGGCAGACGGGCAAGACGACCGCCCTGCGCGCCGTCGCCGAGCGGCTCACGGCCTCGGGTCGACACGCCGCCGTCCTCTTCTCCTGCGAGGAGGGAAGCGCCGCCGGCGACGACTATGGCTCCGCCCAGCGCGCCGTCCTGCGCGAGCTCACGCGCGCGGCGCAGATCGCGCTGCCGCCCGAGCTCCAGCCGCCGCCGTTCTCTCTCGAGGGCGGTGAGGGCCTCCTCTCCGCGGCCCTCACCGCCTGGGCGCGCGCCTGCCCGCGTCCGCTCGCCCTCATCTTCGACGAGATCGACGCCTTGCGTGGCCAGGGCCTCCTCAGCGTCCTGCGCCAGCTCCGCGCCGGCTTCCCCAGCCGCCCCGAGCACTTCCCCGCCTCGATCATCCTCTGCGGGCTGCGCGACGTGCGCGACTACAAGGCCGCGAGCGGGGGCGATCCCGAGCGCCTCGGCACCGCGAGCCCGTTCAACATCAAGCTCGAGTCGCTGCGGCTCGGCGACTTCTCGGAGGAAGAGCTCCGCGCGCTCTATGCTCAGCACACCGAGGACACCGGCCAGGTCTTCCTCGACGCGGCGCTCTTCCGGGCCTTCGACCTCACCGTCGGCCAGCCGTGGCTCGTCAACGCCCTCGGCCGCGAGATCGTCGAGAAGCTCGCCATCTCGCCGAGCGAGCCCATCACCGCGGCGCATGTCGAGAAGGCCAAGGAGCACCTCCTCCTCGCGCGCGCCACGCACCTCGACTCGCTGGTCAGCAAGCTCGCCGAGCCCCGCGTCCGCCGCGTGATCGAGCCCATGCTCGCGGGGACGTACGAGGGCGGCGGCGACACGTATGACGACGATGTCTCCTACGCCCGCGATCTCGGGCTCATCGCCCAGGGCAAGCCGCTGCGCGTCGCGAACCCCATCTACCGCGAGGTGATCGCCCGCGTCCTCTCCTCTTCGGCCGAGGAGCGGATCGACGCCCCGCCCGAGCGCTTCCGCTTGCCCGACGGCCGCCTCGCGTTCCGGCGCTTGCTCCGCGCGTTCGCCGCCTTCTGGCACGAGCACGGCGAGGTGCTCGCCTCCGGGATGCCGTACCCCGAGGTCGCCCCGCAGCTCGTCCTGATGGCCTTCCTCCAGCGCGCGGCCAACGGCGGCGGATCCATCGATCGCGAGTACGGCGTCGGCCGCGGGCGCATCGATCTGCTCGTCCGCTTCCCCTACCAGAAGCCCGGCGGTGCTCGGGCCGTCCAGCGGCGCGCGCTCGAGCTCAAGGTGTGGCGCAAGGGCCAGAAGGACCCGCTCCGCGAAGGCCTCGCCCAGCTCGACAGCTACCTCGCGCGCCTGCGCCAGAGGCGCGCGACGCTCGTGATCTTCGACGCCCGCGGCCGGCTCGCCCGGACCGCGCCCCGGTTCAGCGACGTCACGACGCCGCGCGGCCGCCACGTCGCGCTGCTCCGCCTGTAGCACGCCGCCAGGTCCCGATTTTCGCTGGGTGTCGCGGTGCTCGGCACCCGCCAGCTACTCCGCCGCCTTCCTGAACTCGATCACCCGCCCGCCCGTGCTGTCCGCCAGCGCAGGCCGGTTCACCCGCGACACCTCATCCGTCGCCACCCCCGACGCCGCGATGAACTGGCGGGCCTGCTCGTTGTCGCCGTGCGCCAGCTCGTCCGGCGTCCCCGACGCGACGACGCGCCCCTGGATCACGAGGAACGCCTGGTGCGCGATGCGGAACGTGCTCGCCATGTCGTGCGAGATCACCACGCTCGTCACCTTGAAGCGCGCCCGCGTCTCCTCGATCAGGTCGTCGACCATCCGGCTCGTCAGCGGATCGAGCCCGCTGGTCGGCTCGTCGTAGATGAGGATCTCGGGCTCGAGCATCAGCGCGCGCGCCAGGCCCACGCGCTTGCGCTGCCCGCCGGACAGCTCTGACGGCATCCGGTCCTCCTTGTTCTCGAGGCCGAGCG
This sequence comes from Sorangium sp. So ce295, assembly GCF_051527405.1. Taxonomy (NCBI): domain Bacteria; kingdom Pseudomonadati; phylum Myxococcota; order Polyangiales; family Polyangiaceae; genus Sorangium; species Sorangium sp. So ce295. Next base: position 4,619,380 of record NZ_CP150324.1, read on the forward strand.
AGTTCAGCATGCCCACGACCTTGTCGCGGATGTCCCGCTTCGACATGTGCTTCCGGTGCTCGCGCAGCGGGAACGCCACGTTGTCGAAGATCGTCAGCGAGTCGAGCAGCGCCGCGTACTGGAACACCATGCCGAACCGCTGGCGCATCCGGTTCATCTCGAAATCGTCGAGCGCGCCCATGTCCACGCCGTCGACCCAGATGTGGCCGGTGGTCGGCCGCTCCAGCCCGATGAGCAGCCGGAGCAGCGTGGTCTTGCCGGCGCCCGACCCGCCGATGATCACCGCCGTCTCGGTCCGCCGGAGGTGCATCGTGATGCCGTGCAGCACCTTCGTCGCCCCGAACGATTTCTTGATGTCGTCGACGAAGAGGTGATCCTCCGGCTGCCACCCCGGCGGCATGTTGCCCACCTGCTGCGCCTCCGAGGGGGTCGCGCGCGGGGGGGGAGAGACCTGGCTGGGCGGCCTTCTCGACATCCGCACAGTACGGTACCACGGAGGGGGCCCCGCAGGACGCCGATCGCCTTGCATCACGGTAAGGGCGAGCACGTGCTTGACGCGGCAGGGCGCGGGACGGAAACGTTGCTCATGACCGACGACCTACTCAAGGCAGCCCTCGAGACGGCAGAGGCGAAGACCGACAAAGACGGCTGGGCCGAGCTCCCTGAAGGGCGCGTGCTCACGATCTACGCCGCGCACGACGGCGTGTCGCTCCCGGTGACCAAGATCGAGGCCGTGTCGAGCGCGGGCGGGCTCCTCAAGGCGCGCAGCACCAAGGGCGAGACGTTCGTGCTCGCGCTGAAGGACGTGTTCGCCATCGCCCTCGACGGCGGCGGCAAGGGAGCCCAGGCCAGGAAAGCCGGCTTCCTCGGCTGATAGCGACGACCTTCCATGGCCCGATCGTCGAGAGCGGGAGGAGGTCCTGCGGCGCGGTCCGCCCAGCGGGCCGTCGACCTCGCGCTCGCCGAGCTGCAGCGCCGGTTCGGCCTGGGCCGCAGCCTCGCCGCCCCGGGCTGGGTGCGCGAGCGGGTCCTCGCCGTGCTCAGCGCCGTGGCCGCGCGCCACGGCGTGTCGCCGCTCGCGGCCGCCGAGCGGCTGCGGGACGACAGGGAGGCCATCGAGGAGATCGTCAGCGCGCTCCGCGTCGGCGAGACGCGCTTCTACCGCGACCCGATCATCTGGGAGGCCATCGCCACCTCGGTGCTGCCCAGGCTCCCGCCCGACCTGCCCATCGCCGGCCTCTCGGCCGGGTGCAGCACCGGCGAGGAGGCCTATACCCTGGCGATGGTGCTCGCGAGCGCGGGCCGCCGCTTCAGCGTGCTCGGGGTCGACCGCGCCGCTCCGGCGATCGAGGCGGCGCGCGAGGCCGTCTACTCCGCCGAGGCCGTCGACCAGCTCCCCCCGTCCTTCGTTCAGCGGTACTGTGAAGAGAAGGGCGGAGCGTTGCACGTCGGCCAGCAGCTCCGCGACGTCGTGTCCTTCGAGGTCTGCGATCTGGTGCACGCCGTGCCGAGCGGCGGGTTCCAGATCATCTTCTTCAAGAACGTGCTCCTGTATCTCGCAGAGCCCGCCGGCGACGCGGTGGCGCGCCGCCTCGCGGCCGAGCTCGGCCCGGGCGGGCTCCTGTTCTCCGCCGCGAGCGAGGCGCCGCGCCTCTGCGGCGCCGGCCTCACGCCGGTCAAGGTGAACGCGCACGTCACCGCCTTCCGCGCCCCGGGCGCCTGAGAAAGCAGAACGACACCGCATGAGCGTCGACCTCTCCCCCACGTCCAGGCCCAGCGGGCTCGTCGAGCTCCGCGCCGCCTATGCGCGCGAGCGCGCCGAGCTCGATCGCACGGCGCCGAGCGGCCCCACGCCGGCCGCGGACCCGGCCGCCGTCGGGGTCGCCCTTGGGCGGCGCCACGCGCGCCTGCTCGACGATCTCCTGGCGCGCCTCTTCCACCTGCTGCGCGAGTCCGGCGGGCCCAGCCGCAAGGAGTGGGACTCGGTCGCGATCGCCGGCGTCGGCGGCTACGGCCGCGGCGCTGTCGCGCTGCGGAGCGATCTCGATCTGCGCATCCTCGCCCACAACGCCCAGCGCGCCAGCGCCATCGCGGACGCGCTGCTCTACCCGCTCTGGGACATGGGGGTCGCCGTGGGGCACCAGGTCGTCACCATCGACGACCTCATCGACGGCGCGCGCGAGGACCTGCCCACCGCGACGAGCCTGCTCGACTGGCGGCACGTCGTCGGCGACGCGTCGCTGTCGGAGTCGCTCTGGCAGCGCGCCTCGTCGGGCATCTTCGCGCACTCGGAGCTGCCCCGCTTCATCGAGCGGCTCGGGAAGGAGATCTCGCAGCGGCACGAGCGCTTCGGCGGCTCGGTCTACCTCCTGGAGCCGGACGTGAAGAACGGCGCGGGCGGGCTGCGCGATCTCGACGTCGCCCGATGGGCCGCGAAGGCGCGCTACGGCGTCGGCGAGTTCGACGCGCTCGTCCGCTTCGGCGCGCTCGTCGCCCGCGAGGCAGAGGAGATCCGGAGCGCCGCGGAGATGCTCTGGCGCATCCGCAACCTGCTCCACGCCCACTCCGGGCGGAGGACCGACCGGCTGACGTTCGACGAGCAGGAGCTCTGCGCGGGCGCGCTCGGCTACAGCAAGGGCGCCGGCCCGGCCGACGCCGGCCGGAAGGGCGCGCCGCCCCCCGGCGAGGGCGCCGTGTCGCCCGAGGCGATCGAGCGGATGATGAGCGACTACTACCGGAGCGCCCGGACCATCTCGCGCTCCCTCGACATGATCGTCTCGCGCGCCACGCCGACGCTGACGCGGCGCCGCCGCCGCGACGAGGACCTCGGCGCGGGGGTCCGCCTCTTCGACGGCTGCATCACGATGAGCGATCCGGATCTGCTGAGGACCGATCCGGCGATCGCGCTGCGGCTCGTCTCCGAGGCCGTCGAGCGCGGCGTGCCGCTCTTGCCGTACGCGCGCGGCGCGATCGTCCGCGCCGCCGGTGATCCGGCGTTCTGCGCGGCGCTCCGCGAGAGCCCCGAGGCCGCCGAGCGGTTCCGGACCCTCGTCGCCACGTGCAAGGAGACGGAGCTGCAGAGCGGCTCGGTCGTCCGCGAGCTGCACGACCTCGGCCTCCTGCTCGCGATGATCCCGGAGTTCTTGCCGGTCGTCGGGCGCGTCCACCACGACGTCTACCACGTGTACACGGTCGACGTTCACTCGGTCGCCGCGGTCGATCGGCTGGCGGCGCTCGTGCGGGGCGAGCTCGCGGGCGAGTTCGGGCTCGCGTGCCGGCTCGCCGCCGAGGCGACCCGGCCGACGATGCTGTTCTTCGCCACGCTCCTGCACGACGTGGGCAAGGCGATCGGGGGCACCGATCACAGCGGGCGCGGCGCCGAGATGGCCCGGAAGATCCTGGCGCGGCTCGGCTTCCCTCAGGAGGACATCGACGAGGCGTGCCACCTCGTGCTGAAGCACCTCGTGATGTACCTCATCGCGACCCGGCGCGATCTCGATGATCCCGCGACGATTTCGGAGTTCTGCCAGGAGGTGCACGGCCGCGAGGGGCTGCGCGATCTCTACCTGCTCACGGTCGCCGACATCTCGACCACGAGCCCGACCTCGATGACGTCGTGGAAGGCGCGCATGCTCGACGAGCTGTACCTCTCCGCGGACAGGGCCCTGCGCGGCGCGCGCGAGGACGCGGGGTCGTTCGACATCGACGACCAGCGCATGGCCCGCGCGATCAGCGGCACGGTCGGCGCCCTCGAGGACCTCCCGGCGGCGAGCGAGGCCGAGCGGCGCGCGCAGCGGGACTTCCTGGCCCGCTACCTCGCGTCGATGCCCGAGCGCTACCTGCTCGCGAACAGCCCGGCCGCGATCGCCGCGCACTCGGAGCTCGCGCGGCAGCAGCAGTCCGGCGCCAACACCGTCTCGGTCGCGCTCGTCCCGTCGCGCCACCCGGAGGCCGCGGAGGTCTGCGTGGTGGCGCCGGATCGCCCCGGCTTGCTCGCGGCGATCACGGCCGCGCTCGCGGCCTCGCGCCTCGAGGTCCACGCGGCGCAGATCCACTCGCGCGCGTGCGACGACGAGGGGATGGACGACGGCGGCGTGATCCGCGCGAGGGCGGGCTCGTCCCCGCCCGCCGGCGTGCGCCTGCAGGCCGTCGACCTGTTCTGGGTGCGCGACCGCGGCGAAGGGGTAGGGGGGGTGGCGCGCGCCATCCCGAAGCTCGTGACCGACATCCAGGCGGTGCTCTCGGGGCAGCTCTCCGGCGCCGAGCTCGCCAAGAAGCGCCGGGGCGGCGCGCTGCGCGAGCGCCCGACGCCGAAGGTCCGGACGCAGATATCCATCGACGATCGCGCCTCGCACCACACGGTGATCGAGGTCCTCACGCGCGATCGCCCCGGCCTCCTGTTCGCGATCTCGGACGCGCTCTACCAGCTCGGCCTCTCGATCTCGGTCGCCAAGATCAACACGGAGGGGACGCGCGTGGCCGACGTGTTCTACGTGAGCGACGCGGACGGGACGAAGATCCCGAACGGCAAGCGGACGCAAGAGGTGGAGGAGCGGCTGCACGCGGTCCTCCAGGGCCTGGACGGCGAAGGGAGTGTCGGATGAACGAGAGGTGGTTTACGCGCGCGGTGTGGACGACGACGGCGAGGCCCGCCGCGCAGCGGGTCCTTTCGGCTATGGCGCTCGCCGCGTGCGTCGCGGCGTGCGCCCTTTCGTGTGGTGGCGCGCAGGAGCCCCAGCGCGACCCGCTCCTGGCCGATCCGCCCGAAGGCAGCGACGCGGCGGCCTCGAAGGGCGCGTCGTCCACGGCGCTGGACCGGGGCATCGCGTACATCAAGAACGAGAAGTACGAGGAGGCGAAGCAGCACCTCCTCCAGGCGATCGAGCACGAGCCGGGCAGCGCCGAGGCGCACTACTACCTCGGCCTCGCGAACGAGAAGACGAACGATCGCGCCGGCGCCGAGGCGTCGTACAAGAAGGCGCTCGCGAGCGATCCCAAGCTCGAGGCCGCCGCGCTGAACCTGGCCGCGCTCTACCTGGACGAGCCGCCTCGGCCGGACGAGGCGATCGCGGTGCTCTCGAAGGCGATCGAGCAGGCGCCGGACCGGGCGGCGCTCCACCAGAACCTGGGCTACGCGTACGGGCTGAAGGGCGACGTCGCGAACGCGAGCAAGCACTACGAGGCGGCGCTCAAGGCCGAGGACACGGCCGCCACGCGCTTCGCCTACGGCGCGATGCTGTTCGAGGCGAAGGTGCTCGACCGGGCCGCGGCCGAGCTCAGGAAGGCGCTCGCTGCGACCGGCGACGACGTGGCGACGATCGCGACGATCGGGCGGATGCTCGGGCCGGCGAAGGCCTACGCCGATTGCGTGGCGGCGTTCGACCGCGCCATCAAGCTGAAGCCGGAGGCCGAGTTCCACGTGCGCCGCGGGACGTGCCGCCACGAGCTCGGCGACGAGCCGGGGGCGCGCGCCGACTACCAGGCGGCGATCAAGGTGGACCCGCGGTTCGCGGCCGCGCACTACTACCTGGGTCTGTCGTTCCTGGCCGAGCGCAAGCCGCAGAGCGCGATCGCCGCGCTCACCGAGGCCGGGAAGCACGGCGGCGACACCGAGATCGGCAAGCGCGCCCGCGCCAAGGTGAAGGAGCTCAGCGCCAGGCTGAAGTGATGCGCGGCCGCCGGCTCACGCGCCGAGCAGCGCGATGAGCCTGTCGAGCTCGTCGAGCGAGCCGTAGGTGATGCCGAGCTCGCCGTGGCCGCCCTGGTCGCGCACCTCGACGCGGGTCCCGAGCCGGCGCGCGAGCCGCGCCTCCAGGTCCTTGATCGCGGGCGACTTCCCGCCGCGCTTCTTCTCGCCCGGCTCCTCGCCCTCGGCGGCCCGGAGCTCCTTCTCCTTCGCCGCCTTGATCAGCGCCTCGACCTTGCGGACGGGGAGCTTGCCGTGGACAGTCCGCTCCGCGACGTCGGCCATCACCTTGTCGCTGGGCGCGCCGAGCAGCGCGCGCGCGTGGCCCTCGCTGAGCTCGCGCGAGATGACCATGGTGCGGATCCGCGGCGGCAGCCGGAGCAGCCGGAGCGAGTTGACGATCGTCGTGCGGTCCTTGCCGACGCGCTCGGCGAGGGTCTGGTGCGTGTAGCTGTGCTCGCGCAGCAGCCGATCGAACGCCTCGGCGATCTCGATCGGGTTGAGGTCGGCCCGCTGTACGTTCTCGACGAGCGCGAGCTCGAACGCCTCCTTGGGGGAGACGTCCTTGACGACGACGAGCACCTCCCTGAGCCCCGCGCGCTGCGCGGCGCGCCACCGCCGCTCGCCCGCGATGAGCTCGAAGGCGTCGTTCCCCGCCTGCGTCCTGCGCACGATGAGCGGCTCGATGAGCCCGTGCTCGCGGATGCTGCCGGTGAGCTCCTCGAGCTCGGTCTCGTCGAAGTGCTGCCGCGGCTGCCCTTTCTGCGGGACGATCTTCTCGATCGCGCACACGAACACGCTGCGCCCCTCGGCCGCAGTCGCTGTCGCCGGCGGCGCCGCGGGGAGCAGGGCGTCGAGCCCCCGTCCGAGCGCGCGCCGCGCCCCTTTCTGATCGGCATTCATGATCTGGGTCGTGCGTCCCTCGCGCGCTCTCCGGGGTTCTGCGGGGGCGAAGGCTCAGCCGGCGGCTCCGCCTCGGCGGCGTCCCCGCGCGGCCGCTTCTTCGTGTCTGCCGCGGCGGCGGGCGGGCCGTCCAGGATCTCGCGCGCGAGGCTCAGGTAGCCCTGCGCCCCCTTCGACTGCGCGTCGTAGAGCAGCGCCGGCTTGCCGTGCGACGGCGCCTCGCTGAGCTTCACGTTGCGCGGGATGATCGCGTCGAAGACGCGGAAGTGCGCCTTCACCTCGTCGGCCACCTGGTGGGTGAGCGAGTTGCGCCCGTCGTACATCGTGAGGACGACGCCCTCGACCGTGAGCTCCGGGTTGAAGGCGCTCCGCACCCGGTCGATGGTCGCCATCAGGTGCGTCAGCCCCTCGAGCGCGTAGTACTCGCACTGGAGCGGCACGAGCACCCGGTGCGCCGCGGTGAGCGCGTTCAGCGTCAGGAGCCCGAGCGACGGCGGGCAGTCGAGCACGACGTAGTCGTAACCCGCGAGCTGCGGGCGCAGGGCGTTGCGCAGCCGCACCGCGCGGTCGTCCGCGTCGACCAGCTCGAGCTCCGCCGCGACGAGGTCCTGGGTCGCGGGCACCACGCCGAGGAGCGGCACCTCGGTCGCGACGATCGCGTCCTTCAGCGACGCGCGCCCGATCAGGACGTCGTAGAGGGACAGCTCGAAGCTCCCGCGCCGCACGCCGACGCCGCTCGAGGCGTTCCCCTGCGGATCGCAGTCGACGAGCAGCGTACGGCACTCTGCCGCGGCGAAGCTCGCGGCCAGGTTGACCGAGGTCGTGGTCTTGCCGACGCCCCCCTTCTGGTTGGCGACGGCGAAGATGACAGGCGAAGGCTTGGGGGCGGAGCCGGGCTTGCCGGGCGCGCCCCCCTCGTTGGGCGATGGCATCGTGCTGTGTCGCGTCCGACCAGGCTGCTTACACGACCCCCATCGGCACGTCGAGAGAAGCGGGCGCCTCGACACAAACGTTCGACCGAGCGTGCGGGTCTGTCCTGCGGTCGGCCCAGCGCGCGGACCCGGCGCGCTGCCGCCGCGGGCCGCCCTGGACGCTGGGCTGCGGCGCCGAGGACTCGCCCTGGACGCCGGGCTGGAGCGCCCTCGGGGGCGTGACCCGCGCGGGGCGTCGTCACCCGCTCGCCGCCCTCCCATCGATCGCTTGCCGGATTGTTGGCCTGAACGGCAGGGATATCTACAGTGCCCACATGTCGCTTGATGTAGGCAAAGGTAGCCGAACGGCGAAGGCATGGGCGCGCGGTCGAGCCTCGAGGCGAGGCCGCTGCTTCGGCCTCGGCGGGGCGCTGCTCGCCTGCTGCGACCCGGGGCCCGTCGACCGGGTCCTTGCTCGCGCCTTCTGGGGCGACGGGCGCGGCCCTGCGCCGCTCGCCCCTGCCCAGGTCCTCGTGCTTTCGCCTTCGCTTCAACGCAGGTCGGCGATCGGCTCGCGCCGTCGTCCGCCCTCGACCTCGAGTCGCGGGACGACGTCGACCGCCCCTTGATCACGGACGTGGTGCCCAGCTTCGCCGAGCAGACCGACGCACCGACGTCGCCTCGGCACATGTGAGGAGGACAGATGCCGCTTCCCAGGTCGTATCAGAGCTTCTCAGAGTTCGAGCGGGAGATTCTCCGCCCGAGCCGTGTCGGCTTCTCGCTCGAGGACATCGTCGAGGAGGAAGGGTCCTTCGACGCCGAGCTCGACTTCGACAAGGACCCCTTCGACGTCTCGGACGACGACTGAGCGCGGCGGCGCGGCGGCGTGGTGTGCGGCATGGCTTCAACGTCCTCGCACGTCCTCGCACGTCCTCGCGGTCGCGCTCGGCGCTGCTGCTCCGTCGCATCACCAGCGCCGGCGCTGCGCGGCGCTGAACATCAGCTTGCACGATCCCTCCCGGGATCCGAGCCCCGGCGGCCGCCTCTCCGCCGGGGCTCCTTTTTTTTTAAAGCAGCGTCCTGTCGCTCGTCTTGACCCCCCCAGCGACGCGTGGCACGAGTGCCGCCCTTCGAAAAAACCGCCATGCAAGTCAACGTCGAAAAGCTTTCTCCCGTGCTGATGGAGTTTCAGGTGGAGGTCCCCGCGGACCGGGTCCGGAGCGAGGTCGACAAGGCCTATACGGCGCTCCAGCGGACGGCCCGGGTCCGGGGCTACCGGCCTGGCAAGGCGCCGCGCCAGGTGCTCGCGCACCTCTACGGCGGCCGCGTCCACGCCGATGTCGCCCAGCGGCTCGTCGACGCCACGCTGAACCAGGCGCTCGCCGACAAGCAGGTGCAGCCCCTGTCCCAGCCGGCGATCGCGCCCACCGAGCTCCGCCCTGACGACGCGTTCTCCTACAAGGCCCGCTTCGAGGTCCGCCCCGACATCGCCGAGGTGAAGTGGGAGGGCTTCGAGGTGAAGCGCCCCTCGACCACGCCGAGCGACGAGATGATCGACGCCGAGATCACCGCCCTCCGGCGCGAGCACTCGACGCTGCAGGCGCCCGAGCCGGAGCGCCCCGCGGCGAAGGGGGATGTCGCGACGATCGCGTTCACCCTCGAGGTCGGCGGCGCGCTGCGCGACACGAAGGAGCAGGAGATCGAGACCGAGCTCGGCAGCGGCCAGGTCTTCAAGGAGATCGAGGACGCCCTCGCCGGGATGACGCCCGGCCAGTCGAAGGACGTCTCGGTCACGTTCTCCGAGCAGCACTCCAACGCGGATCTGCGCGGCAAGCAGGCGACCTTCCACATCACGTTGAAGGATCTGCGGGAGCGCATCTTCCCCGAGGTGGACGATGAGTTCGCGAAGGACTGCGGCGACGAGAGCCTGTCCGCGCTCCGCGAGTCGCTCCGCAAGAAGCTCGAGAAGGAGCTGACGCAGCGGGCGAGCGACGCCGTCGCCGAGCAGCTCGTCGTGGAGCTCTGCAAGGCGAACCCGATCCCGGTCCCGCCGTCGCTCGTCGATCAGCAGGCGCAGCTCGCCGAGCGCGAGCTGCTCGCGACGGCGCGGAGGCAGGGGCAGCGCGTCGATCCGACGCCGGAGTTCCGCGCCCGTGTGCGGCTCGACGCCGAGATGAAGGTGCGCGCGGGCCTGGTCATGGCCGAGATCGCGAAGGCGAAGGCGGTCAGGATCACCGAGGCCGACCTCGAGAAGGGCTACGAGGAGCTCGCCGAGCAGACCGGCAAGAACGTGGCGAAGATCAAGGCGGAGTACCGCGAGCCCCAGAAGCGCGAGCTCTTCGCCGGGATGATCCTCGAGGACAAGATCCTCGACATCATCGAGGCTGCGGCGAAGGTCGCCGACGCGAGCTAGCTTCGTCCAGCAGCGGTCCGGCGCGGAATGGCCGGACTCCTGCCCCGCACGCCGGCGCCTCAGCTCTGCTGCGCCGGCGTGCGCCGTTTGTCCAGGTCGCGCCTCTCGCGCTCTCGAGCGACGTCGGGCGCGCGCGGGCCGGATCGAGCGGGCCGCGGCGCGCCGCGTGTTCCGTGCGCCGCGCGGCGAGCGGCCGATATTTCCGGTAACCTCGGGCGCGTTCGGTCTTGCGATCGGACGCAGTCTGGCCCAGGAGTAGAGCCCCTGCCGCGCGGCAGCGAACCCCCCGGAGCACCGGATGACCCGACGAGTCGAAACCCGCACCCAAGCCATCGAGTTTCTCGAACGCGAGAAGGCCTACATCCTCCCGACGGTCACCGAGGTGACCCACCGCGGCGAGCGGGAGTGGAACATCTTCAGCCGTCTCCTCAAGGATCGCATCGTCTTCATCGGCACGGAGATCGACGACTTCGTCGCGAACGCCGTGATCGCGCAGTTCCTCTTCCTGGAGAGCGAGGATCCCGAGAAGGAGATCCAGGTCTACATCAACAGCCCGGGCGGCGTGGTGACGTCGGGGCTCGCGATGTACGACACGATGCAGTACGTGCGTTGCCCGGTGTCGACGATGTGCATCGGCCAGGCCGCGTCGATGGGCGCCGTGCTGCTCGGCGCCGGTCGCAAGGGTCGGCGCTTCGCGCTGCCGCACGCGCGGATGATGATCCACCAGCCGCTCGGCGGCGCGCGCGGCCAGGCGACGGACATCGAGATCCAGGCGCGCGAGATCAAGAAGATCAAGGAGACGCTGATCGACATCCTCGTCGACGCGACCGGCAAGAACCGGGACGAGCTGGCGAAGGACATCGAGCGCGACTTCTACCTGAGCGCGACGCAGGCCAAGGAGTATGGCCTGATCGACGAGGTCTTCCCGAAGCGGAACAAGTAGGTGGCCGCGCCGCCGCGTCCGGCGGGCGTGCTCGGGGTGAAGGCCGGCGCGGCGTCGCCCGGGGCCGCGCCGCGGCGCGGCGTGGCGTGGCGATGCCGCGCCACGCCCCGCCGCTGTGGCGGGCGGGGCATTGCGCGCGGGCGCGCAGCAGCGGAGCACGCGGGCCCGGCGCCTCACGCGCCGCGCTGCGCTCGCTCGATCCGCTGCTTTTCGCGTTTTTCGCGCGATGCGCGGGCGTGTCGGTGGCCGACTGCGGGGCGCCATCGGGTGATTCCCTGACTTCGGCCACAGGCTGGAGACCACCCCCGTTAGCTTGCGACGGTACGGGCACCGCACTAGAATCCGAGCGCGGCGTTTGGCTGCGCATCGCTGAAAATACAGGGGACGGTGGAAGCCGTTCCCGCCGCAAGTTGGAGGGGCCGCCGCCGCGGCGGGACCCCACCTCTCATTGAAGCGGTAGCGTCGGCAGACCGCACTGAGGGTCGAAGTGGAGCGAAGGCGGGACGATCACTCGAATGGCAATCTAAGCTGCTCTTTCTGCGGCAAGTCGCAGAAAGAGGTGAAGAAGCTCATCGCGGGCCCCACGGTGTACATCTGCGATGAGTGCATCGGGCTGTGCAATGACATCATCGCGGAGGAGGTCGAGAAGGACGAGCCGTACGCGGGGTCGACCCCGGTGCCCAAGCCCGCCGACATCAAAGCGACCTTGGACGAGTACGTCGTCGGCCAGAACCGCGCCAAGAAGATCCTCGCTGTAGCGGTGCACAACCACTACAAGCGCATCGACAGCCGGGTCTCCTCGGACGACGTGGAGCTGTCCAAGTCGAACATCCTCCTGCTGGGGCCGACGGGGTCCGGCAAGACCCTGCTCGCGCAGACGCTCGCCAAGATCATCAACGTCCCCTTCGCCATCGCGGACGCGACGACGCTGACCGAGGCCGGGTACGTCGGCGAGGACGTCGAGAACATCATCGTCCAGCTCCTGCAGAACGCGGATCACGACGTCGAGCGCGCGCAGCGCGGCATCGTCTACATCGACGAGATCGACAAAATCAGCCGCAAGAGCGACAACCCGAGCATCACCCGCGACGTCTCGGGAGAGGGCGTGCAGCAGGCGCTGCTCAAGATCATCGAGGGGACGATCGCCAATGTCCCCCCGAAGGGCGGGCGCAAGCACCCGCAGCAGGATTTCCTGCAGGTCGACACGACGAACATCCTGTTCATCTGCGGCGGCGCGTTCGTCGGGCTCGATCAGATCATCCAGCGGCGCATCGGCCAGAACACCCTCGGCTTCGGCGCGGACATCAAGGCGAAGAAGGACTTCAAGCTGGGCGACCTGCTCAGCGTCGTCCAGCCGGAGGACCTCCTCAAGTTCGGGCTCATCCCGGAGTTCATCGGGCGCCTGCCGGTCGTGGCGACGCTCCACGAGCTGAACGAGGAGGCCCTCATCGACATCCTCACGAAGCCGAAGAACAGCCTGGTCAAGCAGTACCAGAAGCTCTTCGAGATGGACGGGGTGAAGGTCAAGTTCACCCGCGGCGCGCTCGTGGCGGTGGCTCGCCAGGCCCTCGAGAGGAACAGCGGCGCCCGCGGTCTTCGCGCCATCCTCGAGTCGGCGATGCTCGACATCATGTACGACGTCCCGTCCCGCACGGGGATCAAGGAGGTCGTCGTCAGCGAGGACGTGATCGTGAAGCACGAGCCTCCGCTCATCGTGTACACGAAGGAGGCGGAGCTCGCGTAGCGCTCGCCCCCGGGGGGCGGCGGGCCGGGGCGCGAGGCGCGGACCGAGCTGCGCCCTCGCCCCCGGAGGCCCCTCCGAGCGCGCCGGCGCCGCGTGTCCCTGGAGGGCAGCGGGGCGAGCCGGCGGAAGTTCAGCATCAGATCAAGGCATTTGTGACAACCGAGGCGGGGGTGCCCCGACCTCCCGATACTCCCGGAAAGACGGCGGATGTTCTTCAAGAACGACAGTGATCGCGGCAAGAACGCACCCGAGCGCGGGATCGTCCCGTTGCTCCCGCTTCGCGACATCATCGTCTTTCCACACATGGTCTCGCAGCTGTTCGTCGGGCGTGAGCGCAGCATCGCCGCGCTCGACGAGGCGATGAACCGCGGCAAGGAGATCTTCCTCGCCGCGCAGCGCAACGCGAAGACGAACGATCCGACGCCGGACGACATCTTCGGCGTCGGATCGGTCGGCGCGATCATGCAGCTGCTCCGCCTCCCGGACGGCACCGTCAAGGTCCTCATCGAGGGCAAGCGCCGGGCGCGCATCCGCCGCTATGTCCAGAGCGATGCGTACTTCCTGATCGAGTACGACGAGATCGTCGAGAGCTCGGTCGCGAGCGTCGAGGTCGAGGCGCTGATGCGCTCGGTCCAGTCGACGTTCGAGATGTACGTCAAGCTCAACAAGAAGATCCAGCCCGAGGTCCTGATGGCGGTGCAGGCCATCGACGAGGCCTCGCGGCTGGCCGACACCATCATCGCCAACCTGCCGACCATCAAGCTGACCGACCGGCAGGCGCTGCTCGAGATGGAGGAGCCGCAGAAGCGGCTCGAGCGTCTCATCGAGTTGATGCAGGCCGAGATCGAGATTCTCCAGGTGGAGAAGAAGATCCGGAGTCGCGTCAAGAAGCAGATGGAGAAGACGCAGAAGGAATACTATCTCAACGAGCAGATGCAGGCCATCCAGAAGGAGCTGGGCGGCGGCGAGCGCGACGAGTTCAAGAACGAGATCCAGGAGATCGAAGAGGCCCTCAAGACCAAGCGGATGAGCAAGGAAGCCGCCGCGAAGGTCAAGAAGGAGCTCAAGAAGCTGAAGATGATGCACCCCACGAGCGCCGAGGCGACCGTGGTGCGCAACTACATCGATTGGATCCTGGAGCTCCCCTGGTACGACAAGAGCGAGGAGCGTTATGACCTCGTCGAGGCCGAGCGGATCCTCGATGAGGACCATTACGGCCTCAAGAAGATCAAGGAGCGGATCCTCGAGTACCTGGCGGTCCAGGCGCTCACGAAGAAGCTCAAGGGCCCGGTGCTCTGCTTCGTGGGGCCGCCCGGCGTCGGCAAGACGAGCCTGGCGAAGTCGATCGCGCGCGCGACGGGGCGCAAGTTCGTGAGGCTGTCGCTCGGCGGCGTGCGCGACGAGGCGGAGATCCGCGGCCACCGGCGGACGTACATCGGCGCGCTGCCCGGCAAGCTGATCCAGTCGCTCAAGAAGGTCGGGACGAACAACCCCGTGTTCCTGCTCGACGAGGTCGACAAGATGTCGACCGACTTCCGCGGGGATCCGGCGGCTGCGCTGCTCGAGGTGCTCGATCCTGAGCAGAACCACACGTTCAACGACCACTACCTGGATCTCGATTACGACCTCTCCGACGTGATGTTCATCACGACGGCGAACACGCTCTCTGGCATCCCGGTGCCGCTCCAGGACCGCATGGAGGTCATCCAGCTCTCGGGCTACACGGAGTTCGAGAAGCTGAACATCGCCGTGAAGTACCTCGTGCCCCGTCAGCGGAAGGAGTGCGGCCTCGAGGACGTGTCGCTCGACTTCACGGAGGGCGCGCTCCGGACGATCATCCACCACTACACGAAGGAGAGCGGCGTTCGCTCGCTGGAGCGCGAGATCGCGAGCGTCTGCCGCAAGGTGGCCAGGCGGGTGGTGTCCGACGGCAAGGAGAAGCCGATCGAGGTCGTCGCGAAGAGCATCCCGAAGTACCTCGGCGTCCCCAAGTACCGGCTCGGCCGGCGCGAGGAGCGCGACGAGGTGGGCCTCGTGAACGGCCTCGCCGTGACCAATGTCGGGGGCGATCTGCTCCCGGCCGAGGCGACGGTGGTGCCGGGCAAGGGCAAGCTCGTGATCACCGGGCTGCTCGAGAAGGGGATGGAGGAGAGCGGGCACGCGGCGATGAGCTATGTCCGCTCGCGCCTCGACCGCCTCGGGCTCGAGGCGGACGTCTATCAGAAGGTCGACATCCACATTCACTTCCCGGATTTCGTCCGCAAGGACGGGCCCAGCGCCGGCGTCACGATGGTGACCGCGCTCGTCAGCTCGCTCATGAAGGTGCCTGTCCGGAGGGATCTCGCGATGACGGGCGAGATCACCCTGCGCGGGCGCGTGATGCCGATCGGCGGGCTCAAGGAGAAGCTGCTCGCGGCCCACCGCGGCGGAATCGCGACCGTCATCCTGCCGAAGGAGAACCGGAAGGACCTCCGGGACGTGCCGCGGCGGGTGCTGAAGGCGCTGCGGCTCGTGCTCGTCGAGCACGTCGACGACGTGCTCCGTGAGGCGCTCATCCTGCCGGACGCCTATGCGATCTTCGGGCCGCCCAAGGGCGTCCTGGAGTACCGGGACGGCGAGCTCGTCGCCGAGGCGGCGCCGGTCAAGGCGCCGCCGGCCGCGGCGGGCGAGCCGACGCCGGCCGCGCCGCCCGGCGCGTGAGCGCGGCGCCGTCGGATGGGCTGGCGGTCGCCGCAGAGACGCACTAGCTGTGCGTCGCAATGATTCGACGCGCACTGATTTCGGTATCCGACAAGACGGGATTGCTCCCGCTGGCCAGGCGGCTCGCGGAGAAGGGCGTGGAGATCCTCTCGACCGGGGGGACGCAGCGGGCGCTCGCCGACGCCGGCGTGCCTGTCATCGGGGTGGAGGCCTATACCGGCTCTCCCGAGGTCATGGATGGCCGGGTGAAGACGCTCCATCCGCGGGTGCACGGCGGCATCCTGATGCGCGGCGCGATCGACGACGAGGACCTCGCGCGGCTCGGCGGGGCGCCGATCGATCTCGTTGTGTGCAATCTCTATCCCTTCGAGGCGACCGTCAGGAAACCGGGGGTCACGCACCCCGAGATCATCGAGAACATCGATATCGGCGGGCCGTCGATGGTGCGGAGCGCGGCCAAGAACCACGCGCGCGTCGCGGTGGTGGTCGATCCGGCCGACTACGATGCTGTGCTCGCCGAGATCGACAGGCAAGGTGAGGTGTCGAGCGCCACCCGCCGCCGGCTCGCCACCAAGGCGTTTGCGCACACGGCGGCCTACGACGGGATGGTGTCCGGTTACCTCTCCTCGCTCCCCGAGGAAGGTGAGCCGAACGCGGCGGAGCGCGAGGCCTATCCGCGCTTCCTCACGCTCGCCCTCGAGCGGGCTTATCCGCTCCGGTACGGCGAGAACCCGCACCAGTCCGGCGCGTTCTATCGTGAGCGGGGCGCGGCCGCGGGGTCGCTCGCGCTGGCGGAGTCGCTGGGCGCGGGCGGCAAGGAGCTCTCGTTCAACAACCTCGTCGACGTGGACGCCGCGTTCGAGGCGGTGCGCGAGCTCGCGCAGCCCGCCGCGGTCATCGTGAAGCACACGAACCCGTGCGGCGTCGCGACCGGCGACAGCCTCGCGGCCGCCTACCGGACGGCGCGCGACGCGGACGCCGTGAGCGCCTTCGGTGGGATCGTCGCCCTGAACCGCGAGGTCGACCGCGCTGCTGCCGAGGTGCTCGTCGAGACGTTCCTGGAGTGCGTTGTCGCGCCCGCCTATACGCCCGAGGCGCTGGAGGTGCTCCGCACCAAGAAGAACCTCCGGGTGCTCGCCACCGGCGCGCTCCTGCCCGCGGATCACCGGGAGCTGACGTTCAAGCGCGTCGGCGGCGGCCTGGTGGTCCAGGAGCGGGATGCCTCGGCGGCCGGCGAGGTGCGCGGCGGTCGGGTCGTGACGAAGCGCGCGCCGACGGAGAAGGAGATCGAGGCGCTCGATCTCGGTTGGCGCGTCTGCAAGCACGTGAAATCCAACGCGATTGTGCTCGCGATGCCGGGGCGGACGGTCGGGATCGGCGCCGGACAGATGTCGCGGGTCGAGAGCGTGCGCATCGCCTGCAGCAAGGCGGGCGAGCGGGCTCGTGGGAGCGTCCTTGCGTCGGACGCGTTCTTCCCGTTCCCGGACAACGTGGTGCTCGCCGCGGAGCACGGGATCACGGCGGTCGCGCAGCCAGGCGGCAGCGTGAAGGACGCGGAGGTCATCGCCGCGGCCGACGCGGCGGGGATCGCGATGGTGTTCACCGGGGCCCGGCACTTCCGTCACTGAGCTGGTCTGGCGCCGAGGTCCCGTGACTGAACCGCCTCGCGCCTCTGTCCCGGGATGCGTGCGCTCCCACGCCCTTGCGCCGGAAGGGTGGGTCACGCTCGCAGAAAAGTTGACCTTTGCGCCTTGACTGTGATGATGGTCAACGCTGCGCCTGGGCAAAGCGCTGTGCGCGGCGCGAAGGAGCGAGCTGTGGGCGGAATCAGCGAGACGTGCAGCGTGTGCGGGACCGGATTCGAGGTCCAGTTCCGGTACCAGATGGAGGAGAAGGACGGCGGCTTCTCCTTCTTCTGCTCGCAGAAATGCCTGGAAAAGAGCCAGCTCGGCGGGGAGGATGGCGCCGCGCTCGCCACGTGCGACGCGTGCGCGAAGCGGTTTCCACCGGATCTCGTGTCCCAGGTGCTCTACGTCGCCGGGCGCCGGCACTACGCGTGCTCGCTGGGGTGCCGGACGCAGCTGGTCCGTGAGGCGAAGGGGGTGCGGCTCGGCGACATCGCGGCGGCGGCCGCGGCGCCGGCCGAGGGAGCAACGCCGACCGTGGACGAAGCGCCGCTGGCAGGAGGCGGGTCGCGCTCCGCCGTGGCGGCAGGTGAGCCGGCGCAGCCGGCGGCTCGGGCGAGCGCCCAGGGCGAGGCGACGGGGCGGGCTGCGCCGGCCGCGTCTGCCGCTCGCCCGGCGGAGCTCAAAGGGCAGGGCGCGGTCGCGGTGCCCCTGTCACCGGCAGGGGGCGCGAAGCGGCCGGCGCAGCCGCCGCAGCGCCCGGCCGGGGTGCCCCGCTGCCTGGCCGTGTTCAACCACAAGGGCGGTACGGGCAAGACGACGACGGCCGTGAGCGTGGCGGCCGGGCTCGCGGCGCGCGACAAGCGGGTGCTCCTCGTCGACACCGACGCGCAGGGGAACGTCTCTGTCTCGCTCGGCGCGGGCGCGGAGCGGTCGCTCTATCACGTGCTCGTGATGGGGCTCCGGGTCGCGGACGCGACCAAGACGGTGCGACCGAACCTGGATCTCCTGCCGTCCAACGAGACGCTCGCCGCGGCGGAGCTCTACCTGGCAGGGCGCCAGAACCGCGACCGCGTGCTCTCGGATCGCCTCTCCGCTGCGGCGGCCGAGTACGATTACGTGGTGCTCGACTGCTCGCCGAGCCTGTCGTTGATGAACCAGAACGCGCTGGTGTTCGCCGACAGCGTGCTCGTCCCGGTCGCGTGCGACTATCTGTCGCTCGTCGGCGTCCGGCAGGTGATCAAGACGGTGAAGAACGTGAACGCGCTGCTGCATCACCCGGTGCAGATCTGGGGCGTGCTGCCGACCTTCTACGACGGCCGCGCGAAGATCGCGCGCGAGGCGGTGAGCACGATGAAGCAGCACTTCGGTGAGCGCTGCCTCGCGCCGATCCGGCAGGCGATCAAGGTCAAGGAGGCGCCCGCGCAAGGGCAGACGATCTTCGAGTACGCGTCGGGAACCCCTGCCGCGGACGACTACCTCGCGGTGGTCGATCGCATCATCGAGAGCCGCGAGCGCGGCACGGCGGGCTCCGAGGCAGGGGCGGCGCGCGACGGGACAGCGTGGAGCGTCGACCGGGGGGATGCGGCCACCGAGCGGCCGGGCGCTGCGGCGGCGGGGGCGTGAAGGGACCCGCGGACGCGGAGTCCCGCTGGATGAAGGGACCCGCGGACGCGGAGTCCCGCTGGATGAAGGGACCCGCGGACGCGGAGTCCCGCTGGATGAAGGGACCCGCGGACGCGGAGTCCCGCTGGATGAAGGGACCCGCGGACGCGGAGTCCCGCTGGATGAAGGGACCCGCGGACGCGGAGTCCCGCTGGATGAAGGACCCGCGGACGCGGGGTTTCGCTGAATGAAGGGCCCGCAGTCGCGGAGCCTCGACCGGGCAGGGGAGCTGGAGGAAGCAATGAAAAGCGAAGGCGATCTCGGGGGCGCCGCGCGGGCGCTGCTCGATCGCGATGAAGTGGAAGGTGTTTTGTCCGGGGCGTTCTATACGCCCACGGAAGCGCCTCGCGTGCGCGCGAAGGCCCGGACGAGCGGCGCCGCATCCGAGCCCGGTGCTGCGCCGGCGCCGGAGAGACCGCAGCACTACAAGGTCATCTGTATCTCGATGTACACCGAGGATCTCGAGCGGCTGGACGAGATGGTCAGCTCGCTCAAGGCGCGCGGGATGACCAAGGCCAACAGGAGCGCGCTGATCCGGCATGCGCTCTCCCAGGTGGACCTCGACAAGATCCCGAAGGGGATTTAATCCCTTCTTCCAGGGAGACTTCGACAGGACGCAGGGCGCGACGTCCGCATTTCCATCATCGTGCGGCGGGCGCCGCGGGCTCCGGGGGGCCCTGAGCGGTGCCGTGGGGGACCTGCGGGCCGGCCGGCTTTCCCGGGAGCCGGCGAGCGGCGGAGGGCCCCTGCACAGGCGCCGGCGCTCGCGACGTCGTGGCGCTGCGCCTCGTCCCCCGGCCGCCTCGCCGCGGGCATGCAGCGTGCTTCACGTGCTAGAGTCGAGGCCTACCAGAGAGGGAACATGGACCAGAACTACGTAGGATACGGGACACGCTCGTCGGTGCTCCGCGCCGGTGCCGAGTCGCGCGAGCGCTTCATCGTGCGAACGTACAACCACCTGTTCGGTGCGATCGTCCTCTTCGCTGCGATCGAGGTCGCGCTGTTCAAGACCGGCATCGCCTCGGTCATCGCCAGGGCGATGATGGGCACGAGCTGGCTGCTGGTTCTCGGGGCGTTCATGCTCGTGAGCTGGCTGGCCAGCCGCGCGGCGCACACGTCGGTATCGAAGCCTGCGCAGTACGCCGCGCTCGGCGGCTTCGTGCTCGCCCAGGCGATCGTCTTCGTGCCGCTCCTTTACATCGCGGACATGGTCGCTCCCGGCGCGATCCAGAGCGCTGGGCTCGCCACGATGGCCGGCTTCGCCGGGCTCACCGCGATCGCGTTCGTGACCCGCAAGGATTTCTCGTTCCTTGGGGCGCTCCTGCGCTGGGGCGCCATCTGCGCGCTCGTCCTCATCGCGGCAGGCGCGCTGTTCGGCTTCCAGCTGGGCACCTTCTTCAGCGTCGCCATGGTCGCGTTCGCTGGGGCCGCCATCCTGTACGACACGTCGAACATCCTGCACCACTTCCCCGAGGACCGGTACGTCGGCGCCGCCCTCGAGCTCTTCGCGTCGGTCGCCATGCTGTTCTGGCATGTGCTCCGCCTCTTCATCAGCTCCCGCAACTGAGCGGGGGGCGCCCGCTTCGGATACGGGCCCACCTCGGCGTTTTCGGTGCTCGGCGTACAAGAGTACGCCTCCGCGCCGAAAACGCCGATCTGGGCCCGTCTCCTGTGCGGGTGCACCCCGCTCGGGCCGGGGCCGCGGCAGATGGGGCAGCGGCCGTTGTAAAGAGGGGAGGCGGCCGTCGTGGAGAGGGGAGGCGGGTTGAGCTGGGCGCGCCGCAGGGGGTGCGGGGGCATGGGGGCGTCAGGAGCCGAAGAGGGCTTGTAGCGCTCTTGTCAGCGAGAAGAGCATGAGAGCCGCCAGGGCGAGGATGCCTGCCAGCGCCAGGAACAGGCCGGCGTAGAAACGAAGATTGGAGGGCGGCGCGCCGCCCTGCGTTCGCGCCGCGAGATGGGCGCGCAGCAGGTCGAGGTTGCGCGCGTTCGCCTTGTAGGTCGCATCGAAGAGATCGCCTACGAGTGGGACCGTGCCGAGCAGCGTCTCGAGGCCCACGTTGAGCACCATGCGCAGCACCGCAGAGGCGGGGAGACGGTAACGCGTCGCCGCGAGCACGATGTAAATCGAGAGCGCGAAACCGATGAGATCGCCGACCCCAGGGATCAACCCGATCACGGCGTCGTAGCCGACCCGGTAGCCGACTCCAGGGATACGGATGGAGTTGTCCAGAAAATGCCCGAGGGCGTTCAAGCGTTTCAGCCGCTCGTCCTCGAGATCAACGGCCTTCAGCGGGGCAAGGGGCGGCGCGGGCATGGCGGACCCATCTCTGCGAAGCGGATCAGACATCCCTTGCAGTTTACTTCTCGCACCCTCCAGCGGCGACTCAAGAGAGACCGCGGGGCGGCGTCGCAGGGACACGCCGCGCTGCGGGCGAGGATCGGGCAGGAGCACGTCGCCTCGGGAGGGGGCCGTGGACGGGCGGGCGCTGCCGCCATTGCGGCGACGGCGCTGTGATCCATGCTGGCGCCTGCCATGCCGAGCCCGCGCGCCCTGGTTCGCTGCTCCGGAGCGCGCCGAGCGCTGCTCGGCCTCGTCAGCGCGCTGCTCGGGACGATCGACGGAGGCGAGGCGCGCGCGCAGGGAAGGTACGAATCCGCGCTCCTCGGCGGGCGATCGGCGCTCCTGGGGGGCACGGGGGTCGTGCTGGGCGTCGACGGCGCCGCGCCCTTCCTGAACCCGGCCACGATCGTCCGCATCGAGGACCGGAACATCGCGTTCTCGTCGGCGTTCTTCCGCTACGCGCACCGCACACTGCAACGGTGGCACCAGCCAGGGCCGGTCGACCCCGGCCTCTACGGCGATCTCCGGCTCGATCGCACGTCGGTGAGCGATCATGGGGTGGACAGCCTCCCCGACGCGACATGCTATTTCTTCAACTGGAAGAGCGGCGCACGAGGCGCGGATTCGACGCGGGTGCCGGTCGGGCGCCAGGTCGTCGCCGCCTGCCTCGGCAAGACGGAGGAGAACGAGTTCGGGTTCGACGCGCTGCGATTCTCGGGGGAGTCCGCCTCGCGGCGCGTGAGCCAGGCCCAGACGCTCCGCTACGCGTGGGGTCGCTTCAGCGCCGGCCCTTCCTGGAGCTACAGCGCCACCTCGCGCCTCGCCGTGGGCGCCTCGCTCTCGCTCGTGCGCACCCGCTACACGAGCTCGCTCGGCGTCGCCAGCCTCGTGGAGGACACCAGCGCGGGCTCGGCGAGCAACGCGACCTACCAGGCCGCGCTCTCGGGCGATTCATGGGACCTCCTCGCCCACCTCGGCGTCACGTACCGGCTGAGCCGGGTGTTCTCGGCCGGGATCAGCCTGCGGACGCCCAGCGTTCACGCCGTCGACTCCCTGGACGCGAGCTACGTCGACACGCGCGCCGATGGGACGGCGGCGGCGCGCTACTGGGCCGGTGAAGGGGCGTTCGTGGCCCCCTCTCCAGCCCGCGTCGCGGTCGGCGCGAGCGCGGAGTGGAGCAGGTTGCGGCTGGAGCTCGACGGCTTCTTCTACATGGGCCAGCGCGAGTTCGCGCGGATCACCGCCGATCGCGAGGAGATCGCGATCGCCGGGGGCGCGGTGACGAGCCGGGCGCAAGGCCGCCTCGACATCGTCGAGGCGGCGGCGCCCCTCGTCAACGTCGGGCTCGGCGCCGAGGTGTTCCTCACGCGCGACCTCAGCCTCGTGGGCGGCGTCGCCTCCGATTTCAACGCGCTGTCGAGCCTGCGAGGCCCCATGTCCGCCGAGTCGAAGCTCTTCTTCGAGCGGATGAGCGGCGCCCACGCGTCGCTCGGGTTGGTCTCCTATACCCGGTACGGCGACCTCGTGTTCGGCGCGCGCCTCGATTACGCCGCCGGGCAGATGGCCGCCGTCAACGCGTTCGCGTCGCCGGTGCGGCTGGATCCCATCGACTGCAGCGAGATCGGCGCGACCCTGGTGCTCGCCGGGAGGATCAGCCTGCGCACCGTGGAGGACGTGGCGCGCGAGATCGGCGACGCCGTGGAGGGCTCGGCCGCCGCGCCCCCCGAGCGGACCAGGCCGAGGGAGCCGATGCGGACGCCTGCTCGAGGAAACTGAGCGGCGACGCGCGCCGTGGATCGATCGGGCGCCGCGCTCGTCCGGCGCGAGGATCTGCGCGGCTGCGCCTGAGGCCGCTCCCACGCCGCGGCGCCGCGGCGCTCACGCCGCCCCGGCGTCCCGCGGGCGCACCCCGGCGCGCTCCGCGAGCGCCTCGGCCTCGGCGAGCGCCTCCCTCTCCGCGAGGGCCTCGGCCCCGGCGAGCTCGTCCGCGTCGCCTTGCTCCCTCAGGCGCTCGAACGCCGCGAGCGCCGCCGGCGCGACCGCCGAGAGCCAGCGCCGGCTCGCGGCGTCGAGCCGGAGCTCCTCGCGGAGCCGCTCCACCTCGCCAGCGCCCGCGGCGCCCGGGCTCGCCGCCGCGCGGCACACGTCGGCGAGCAGCTCGTCGCGCGCGTTCAGCGGCAGGTCCGCGTCTCGCTCGGTGAGGCGCGCAGCCCCGGCGATGTCGCCCTCCCGCGCCCGCAGCGCGAGCGCCACCCGCATCCTGGCCCTCTCCAGGAACGGGTACGACGCGTACCGCTCCGCGAGCAGCGCCATCTCGGCGCGCGCGTCGGCGCGCCGGTCCATCGCCGCGAACAGGAACGCGCGCTCGGCCAGGAGCGCAGGCAACAGGATGTCCGCCGCCGTCGCGCGCGCCGCCTCGGTGCCAAGCCGCGCGAGCCCCGCCTCGCACGCCGCGAGCGCCGCGGAGAGCTCTCCCTGTCGCTCCGAAAGCTCGGCGAGCGCGAGGTGCGCCTGCGCCGCGGCCGCGGGCACCTTGCTTCGCGTGAGGGCCTCGAGCTCACCCTTCCCCCGCTGCTCCTCGCCCTTCGCGACGGCGATCTGGGCGGCCATGAAGCGCTGCGAGAGCTTGCGCGCGCGCGCCATGTTCACGAGCACGGCCCCGACGAGCATCACGATGAAGAAGATCGGCAACGCCACGACGATCGAGAGCGGTCGGACGATCAGCCTCGCTGGCAAACGCTCGACCCCAGGCGCCACCGGCGGTTGATCGGGGCTCAAGAACTGCCACACCCCCAGGAACAGCATCACCAGGGCCACCCACAGGAGCACCGTGCGGCGCGCCGCCTTCGTCGCCGGCTGGCGGTTGCTCCCGGCGCGCCCCTCCGCCGCGGCGCGCGTGGAGGCGTCGGCGCGGTCCACCTCCGCGCGCGACAGCTCCTCCACACCGCCCGCCGCCAGCGCGGGGGCGCGCATGAACGGCGCCGCGTCGGGCGAGATGCGCGCCGCCCAGTCCGCCGCCGAGAGCTCGCCTCCCGCCTCCGGCTCCCGCTTCGCGCCGGTGCGGTAGACCGAGCTCGCCTTCGCCTTCAGCATGCGCTGGTAGGCGCGGACGAGGGCGCGCTCGCGCGGGCGCGTGTGCTCGACGAGGAGGCCCCGCTCGCGGAGCAGGTGCGCCCGCAGCGCCTCCCTGTCGCCCGAGCGCTCCAGGAGCACCGCGGCCGCGAGCTCCGCGCGGGCGCGCACCTCGGGCGACGCCAGGGCGCTCGTCCGCACGAACTCGATGTCCGCCGCGGCGCCGTCGCGATCGCTCGTCGAGGCGCGGAGCAGGGCCCTCAGCGAGCGCGCCGCGGCGATCGTCGCGTGCTCCAGGTGAAAGGAGAGCGGGTCGGTGCGGCGGGTCACCGCGGCGTCGGCGCGGGCGAGCGCGCCCGCGAGATCGCCGCGCTGCATGGCGGCGAGCGCGCGCTGGACGTCGATGACGCGCAGGACGTAGCGCGAGCGGCACGTCGCCTCCGCGTAGTCGAGCAGCTGGGCGGCGTCCTCGCGCTGGCCGGAAGCCGCGAGGTTGTACGCCTTGTTGACGACCTGCACGGCGACGCCGATCGATCGGGCGCGTAGCCCGATCGCGATCAGGAGCGCGCCGGCCATCCCGAAGGGCACTCCGGCCGCGACGCTGCCGAGCCCCGTCACGCTCACTCCCGCGCCCACCAGCGCCATCGACGCGCCGATCGCGATCTGCCGGTTCGCGAGGCGGCGCGCCGCGTGCGGTGTGATACCGAACCGTGCAGGCAGCTCTCTCGCCATCGCGCGAGCGTAAGAGACCGCCGGCCGCGCGGGCCAGGGGATCTCGCGTGCGCCGCGTCCGCCGCGCGGGCCGCGCGCTAGGGCAGGGGCGCCGGCGGGTCGATCGGCTCGACGCGCACCCGCTCCTCGTAGAGCGCGCCGCCCTCGCCGATGTCGGTGGTGCGCGCGGTGATCAGCGCGTTGGCGCAGCGGCCGTCCCGGAGGTGACCTCCCTTCGGGAGGAGCGCGACGTCGCGGCGCTGGGCAGGATCGTGGCGGAGCAGCGCCGTCATGGCGCCGACGCGCGACGTGATCCGGCAGGCGCCGCCGTCGGGCACGCCGCCGGCCGCGTCCGGGTGGACCGTGACGACGGCCGGACCGCGCTGGGGTCGCGCCCACTGCGACGACTGGGACTTCTCGGTGGAGAGCGCCATGAGCAGCAGCGGGAATTCGCTCGCGTCGGGATCCACGCGCTCCTCGGGCGCCTCGGTGATGAGGTTGACCCGGCCGCTCGGGGTCGGGAACTTGCGGTCCTCGAACAGCACCTTCGGCGCCAGCGGGTTGCGCACCGGCCCGCGCTCCAGCGTCTCGAGCGTCACGCCGAGCGGCGCGAGCCTGGGCTCGGTGACCCGCCGCTTCCAGTCGCGGGCGCTGCCGTCGAGCGCGCCGCCGAGGCCCACGCGCCGCGCGAGCGCCTGCATGATCTCGAGATCGCTCTTCACCCCGGCCGGGGGCGGGACCACGGGCGTGGCGACGGCGAGGTAATGGTGGCCGTAGGCGCCGACCACGTCGTCCGCCTCGAGGAGCGTCGTCGTGGGCAGCACGAGGTGGGCGACCCGCGCCGTGTCCGTGAGGAAGGAGTCGACCACGACGACGAACTCACGCGTCCGGAGCGCCTCCGCGACCGTGTCGGACTCGGGCAGCATGGCGACCGGGTTGCCGGCGGTCACCCAGACGGCGCGGATCGGCGGGTCGCTCATCCCGAGCACCTCGCGCCCGAGCAGGGGCTCGCACACGGTGCGGGGCGCCGGGCGCTCGCCCTCGAACGGCGAGAGGTCGAACGCGCGGCGCCGCTTGAAATAGAACGAGACGCCGCCGCCCGGGATGCCGAGGTTCCCGCTCACCGCCCCCAGCGCGTCGAGGGCGCGCACGATCGCACCGCCCGTGGTGCGCCGGCCCATGCCCCAGCCCACGAGGATCGCCGTGGGCCTCTCGGCGAGGCGGCGCGCGAGGTCCAGGGCCGCGCGCTCGGGCACGTCGGCCTCGCGGCACCACGCGGCGACCGAGCTCCGGCGCGCAAGCGCGCGGAAGGCGTCGAGGTGATCGCAGTAGTCCGCGGCGCGCGGGTCGGTCCACCCCTCGTCGAAGAGCACGCGGGCGACGGCCATCGCGAGCGCGAAGTCGCCGCCGGGGCGCGGCTGGTAGAACGCCCCGCAGAGCGACGCCGTCCTGTGGTGCACAGGATCGATGAGCACGAGCTCCGCGCCGCGCGCCTTCGCCTCGCGCAGCACCGGGAGCGTGTGAGGGCTCGAGGTGAAGACGTTCTTGCCCCAGAGGAGGATGTGCCGGGCGCTCCGGAGATCGGCGAGATCATGGCTGTCCTCCTCGCCGAAATCGGTGAGCTGCGCGGCGTCGCCCGCGCCGGAGCAGATGTCGCCGCGCTTGACCGTGACCGGCCCGAACCGCGCGAAGAACGCGTCGGCGATGCCCGTGAGCATCCCGAGCGAGCCGCCGCTCCGGTAATGGAAGATCGCGGCCGGGCCCGACTCGCGCCGGATCGTGAGGAGCTGCTCGGCCGCGGTGTCGAGCGCTTCCTCCCAGGAGACGGGCGTGAGCTCGCCGCCCTTGCGGAGCAGCGGCGTCGTCAGCCGCTCGGGCGAGTACTGGGTCTCGAGGAAGCGCGACGTGCGGTAGCAGAGGAAGCCCCGCGTGATCGGGTGGTCCGGGTCGCCGCCGAGGCGCACGACGCGGCCGTCCTCCACGGTGGCCACGATGCTGCAGGCGTCGGGGCAGTCGCGGTTACAGGTCGTCTTGCGGAGCTCCTGCATGGCGGCAGCGTAGATCGGGCCCGCGGTGCGGTACACCCGCCCCGCCCCCCGGAAGTCCGTCCGGACCTGGCCGGGCTTCCACGCCGCGCCGGGGCGGCCCCGCGCGCCGGATCAATCGGCCGCGAGCCGCTCGGGCGCGTACTCCCGCGAGTCGTCGCCCGAGACCTCCTGAGCGATCGCCCGCAGCTGCTCGTAGCGCTCGCGCAGGAGCGACCACAGCCGATCGCGGATGTCCCTCGAGTCGAGCCGCTCGGGCGGGCGGGTGTTGCTGAGCAGCCACTTCGCTGTGCTGTTCAGCTGGGTCAGCTCCTCCCTGGTGATCGGGATGCGGCTCTGCACGTGGCTCCACCGGTCCAGGATGAGGTTGGTGATGGTGGCCGTCGCGCTCGCGGGATCGCCGGCGACGAGCGCGCGCCGGACGATGCCGAAGGTCTCCGGGACGATGCTGCGCGGGAAGTACACCTCGGCCGTGGCGAGCGTCGGGCGCAGCACCCCGTAGAGCACATCGAGCTTCTCGACGATCTCGGGCGGCGGCGCGCTCTCGGGCTGCATGCGCGTCACCGCGTAGTCGAGCGCCATCGCGAGCTCCGGCAAGCTGCGGATCGCGTCGAAGCGGGACTTCGGCAGCCGGCGCCGGTGGCGCGCCGGATCGCGCGTGACGGACTGCACGGCGCGCCGGACGATCGCGAGCACCCCGCTCGCGTCGCCGCGAAAGGCCTGCACGTTGGCCGCGGGCAGGTCGCTCGCCGGCATCGCGTACCGCTCGTAGCGCTCCCGATCCAGGCTCTCGTCGCCCCGGGCCCGCGGGTCGGCCTGCAGCGGCGCGGCGCCGGCCGATGAGGCCGCTGCGGCCCGCTCCGGGCCTGCCTGCCGCGGTTCTCCGGCGCCGGCAGGCTCTCCTGGAGAGGGCGCCGCCGCGTCCTGCCTCGTCTCTCCCGGACCAGGCACCGGCCCGGATGTCGTGCTCTGGGCGGTGCTCTCGGCCTCGAGCGGTGTGGACCGGAGCGCTGGATCCCGCAGCGCCTCGAGGTCGTCTCGCGCACGCGTCATCTCGGCCATCGTACGTAAGTCGGTACTTCGGCACAAGATCCGCAGGCGCTCGAGCGCGCTCGCGCGGGGCTCCGGTTGCAGCGTCCATGGCGCGCCGCAGGCGCCGCCTCGCCCACCGGTGTCATCGCGTCCCGCAAGCGTCACCCCGCACACACACGAGCGGAGGGGTGGCCCGCGCTGGATCCTCCGCCTTCCGCGTGGATCACGCGTCGAGCGCGTCCCAGAAGGTGCGCAGATCGTCCGAGAGCGGCGCCTCGATGCGCACGCGTTCGCCTGTCATCGGGTGCGTGAGCTCCAGGAGCCCGGCGTGGAGGGCGTGACGGTCGAGCTCGAGCGCGCGGCGGTCGTCGTCGGTGAGCTCGCCGTCGGCGCCGCGCGCGAACATGCCCTCGTCCGGGCCGTAGAGCTTGTCGCCGACGAGCGGCAGGCCGCTCGCCGCGAGGTGGACCCGGATCTGGTGCTGGCGGCCGGTCTCGAGCGTGCAGCGGATGAGCGCGTAGCGCCGGCCGGTGAGGGGATCGGCGCGGCGGCCCAGCACCTCGCACGCGGTGGCCGACGCGAGGCCGCGGCCCGGCGGCGCGACCCGCATCTTGACCTTGTAGCGGCTCGCGTCGTCGAGCTCGAGCGGCAGCTCGACCCGGAACGTATCGTGCTCGGGCCAGCCCCAGGCGATCGCGGCGTAGCGCTTGACGACGCCGGTGCGCTCCTCGAACTGCGCCTTCACGGTCCGGTCGGCCTCGGGCGTGCGGCAGAGCAGCAGCACGCCGCTCGTCTCCCGGTCGAGCCGGTGGGCCAGGAACAGCCGCTCGTCGGGGCGCGCGGCCTCCATCATCTTGATCACGGTGCTCTTGTGGTACCGCGCCGTGGGGTGCACCGGCAGGCCCGCCGGCTTGTTGATGGCGAGCAGCGCGTCGTCCTCGTGGAGGACCGGGATCGGGGTGTCGGGCGCCTGCTCGTCCCACGGCTCGCGCCAGAGGAGGATGCACTGCTCCGGCCGGACGCGATCGCTGCCGCGCAGGCGCCGCGCCTCGGGCGAGTAGGCGCCGCGGGCGACGATCTCGGCGGCGCGCGTGCGGCTCGTCCGCTTGAGCTGGGTCTGTACGAACCGGTCGAGCCGCATGCCTGCCGACTCAGGCGGCACGCGCAGCACGGTGACGACCGACCCCTCCGGCACCTCCGCGGGGCGCACCACCGGCGTGCCGCGGCCGAAGGGGCCGCTCGTGCCGGCGAGCTCTCGCGCGCTGATCCTGGTCATGGGCCGAGCCGGCCTTGGCCTTTAGCAAAAGCGCCGGCCCGCGGCGCGGAAAAGGGGCGGCGCGCGCCGGCGCGCTGCTCCCTGGGTTCACTGGGGGACGAGGATCTCGCAGGGGAAGTCGAACGAGATCTCCTGCGCGCCCTTGAGCTGCTCGCAGGCGTCGCCGACGAGGGTGAGCCGGGTGGCGCTCTCCATCGTCCAGCCGTTCTGCGCGTCGTAGGGCACGGGCGCGCCGTCGAGGAGCACCTGGCCGAGCGACGCGTTGCGGAGGTCGACCTCGATCGAGCCCTGGAGGTCGAAGGTGCAGCTCTTGACGCCGGCGATGGCCGCGTCGAGCTCGTCCTCCAGGGAGGACGCGTCGGTGGGGTCCGGCGTGTAGTAGGTGGCGGTGCCGCCGGCGTCGGCGTAAGTGCCCGCGCCGGCGAAGCAATCCTCGTTCGTGCCGCTCCGGGGCCGCTGGACGGGCTGGCCCGCGCCGGCGTTCGCGACGTCCTGCAGGTGCTGCGCGAGCGCGCCCGACCCGAGGCCGAACACGAACGTGCCGATGCCCTGCTCGTAGGCGTCCTGCACCGCGCCGACGACGTCGTCGCGCGCGCACACGGCCAGCACGTCGTCGCAGCGATCGGGCTCGCCGTCGGTGACGAACAGGATGTACCTGGGGCCGGGCTCCGGGAACGCGAGGAGCTCCGGGACGACCGTCTCGTTGAACGTCATGGCGGTGGGCGTCTCGAGCTTGCCGGGCGGCACCGTGGAGGCCTCTTCGTAGGCGGCCGAGATGGCGGCGTGGTGGTTGAGGGCGATGCCGTCGGCCCTCGCGAGCAGCGGGCACTGCATGTTCTCGATCCCGGTGAACGTCACGAAGCCGAAGCGCACCCTGTCCTGCAGCCTGTCGACGACGTTGAGCACGGCGGTCTTGAGCGGATCCCAGAAGCCGCTGCCGTACATGCTGCCCGAGCGATCGACGACGATCATCACGGTCGGCGTCTGCGGCTCGAACGTGATGTCGAGCTGCTGGCAGGCGCCGCCGCCGCCGCCGTCCGTGCCGCTCGAGCCGTGCGAGCCGGCGAAGTCGAGCCCCGCGCCGCCTTCGCCGAAGCCCGAACCGGTGCCGGGGTCGGCGCCGCCGCTGCCGCCGCTGCCGCCATTGCCGCCGATGCCGCCGGAGCCCTGGGACGAACCGCCGCCGTCGTTCGTGGCGCCGCAGCTCACGGCGACGCCGGTGGCGAGGAGGGCGAGGACCAAGGAAAGCCTGGGAAAGGTAAGCGTACTGCTCATGGAGAAACGATACACAGGGCAGGACGGCCCGTCTCCGCCATGTAGGGCCCTGGAATCCGCCATGTAGGGCCCTGGAAGGGGGTGTGGCGCGGATGGAAAGTTGCTCCAAAACGGCGCGCGCGGCGCTGCCTCTGCGGCGACACCCGGGCGCTGGCCAGCGTTCAGCGCAGCTGTGGGTTCGGAAGCCGCGCTGTACGCACCCCGGTTCGTGCTACACACGGCGCCCGCATGGACATCCTCTTCGCTGCGTCCGAGATCGCGCCCATCGTCAAGGTCGGCGGCCTGGCCGACGTCGTTTCGTCGCTCTCGAAGGCGCTCCGGCTGCTCGGGCACAAGGTGACGATCGCGCTGCCGCGCTACCAGGCGCTCGACTCGAGCGGGCTGATGATGGCGCGCCGCCTCACCCCGATGCCGCTCGAGGTCGACGCGAAGGTGTCGCCGGGCGGGCCGATCCAGGTGACGCTCTTCGACGGGCGGCTCAGCACGGGCGTGGAGCTCGTCGTCCTCGACGTACCAGGCTTCCACGATCGGCCCGGCATCTACGGCGAGGAGGGGCGCGACTACGAGGACAACGCGCGCCGGTTCTCCCTGTTCTCCCGCGCCGTCGTGGAGCTCGTCCGCCAGCGCGCCCGGTCGGGCGCGCCGTTCGATATCGTCCACGCCCACGACTGGCCCACGGCCATGGTGCCGTACCTGCTCCGCCACCAGCAGTCCGCGCCTGGCCGGACCGTGCTGACCCTCCACAACGCCGCGCACCAGGGCCTCTTCCCGAAGGACGCGCTCCCGTACCTCGGCCTCGACGACGACCACTTCCGGCCCGAGCGGCTCGAGTTCTACGGCCAGCTCAATTTCCTCAAGGGCGGCATCCTGGCCGCGGACGCGCTCACCACCGTCTCGACCACCTACGCGAACGAGATCCTCACGCCGAAGCAAGGCGAGCGCCTCGACGGCGTGCTCCGCACCCGGGCGAACCAGCTGTCCGGCATCGTCAACGGCATCGACTACGCCGTCTGGAACCCGATGACCGATCCGGCCATCATCGCCCGCTACGACGCGGAGGACGTGAGCAACAAGGGCCGCTGCAAGAGCGCGCTCCTCCAGGAGCTCGGGCTCGAGATCCGGCCGGATCGCCCGCTCCTCGTGTCCATCGGCAGGGTGGTCGCGCAGAAGGGCAGCGACCTGCTCGCGAACGCCATGCCGAAGATCCTGAAGGGCGACGTCAGCGTCGTCGTGGCCGGCGAGGGCGACGCCGAGCTCATGGAGAAGCTCTCCGCCGCCGCGGCCAAGGCGCCCGAGCGGGCGAAGTTCCTCGGCGGGGTGAGCGAGGCCGTCGTGCACCGGCTCATGGCCGCGGCCGACCTCGTGGTCGTGCCGTCGCGCTTCGAGCCGTGCGGCCTCGTGCAGCTGTACGCGCAACGCTACGGCGCTGCCCCGGTGGCGTGCAGGACCGGAGGCCTCGTCGACACGATCGTCGACATCGACGCCGCCCTGGAGACCGGCACGGGGTTCCTGTTCGACAAGCCGACGGCCACGTCGCTGCTCGGCGGCGTGCAGCGCGCCCTCGCGGCCCTCACGTCGCCCCGCTGGCCCGCGGTCCAGCGCCGCATCATGCGCCTCGACCTCGGCTGGGATCGCCCCGCGCGCCGCTACGTCCAGGTCTACCGCCAGGCCCTCGCCAGCTGAGCGCCGCGCCGTCGCCGAGCCCCGCGCGCGGTCGCGAGGCGCTGCGCGCGGAACGGAAACGGCTCGGGACACCGCCTGAAGGTGCGGCCCGACCGAGATCAGGCGCCCTCCGCGCGACAACGTGTCGCATTGGCGCGGGGCAGGAGCCTCGCCTATAGGAGCGGCCGTGCTGGCCAGAGCCGTCGCCGCTGTGGTGCTCCTGCTGTCGGTCGCGGCGCACCCGAGGGCCGCGCGCGCGTCGGCCTGCTGCGGTGCGGGCCACGGCATGGCCCAGTGGCTCGCTCCCTCGGAGCGCGCCGCGGCGAGCTTCTCCGTCCGGATCTCCGAGCAGCTCGGGGCGTGGGCGGTGGACGGAGGCTTCGACGCGTCCGGCGAGGGCGTCTACCACCGCGAGCTGAGGGCCGAGGCCGGGTGGCTGGTGCGGGCCGGGGATCACCTTCAGCTCGCCGTCTCCGTTCCTATGATGGTCACCTGGAGCGGGGTGGGGCTCGGCGCCACGTCGTCCGGCGGCGGGCAGGGTGACCTGGGCGCGGCGGCCAGGATCGACCTTATCGACGGCGCGGCGTCGCCGTGGATCCCGTCCGCCGCGTTCACGCTCGGCGTGACGCTCCCGACCGGGCGCGGCCCGAGCACCGCGACGGCGCCGTTCGACGCCGGCGTGAGCGGCGCGAGCGGCGCCCGCGCGATGGGCGTCGACAGCGTCGACATCACCGGCGCCGACACGACCGGCCTCGGGGTGGCCGAGATCCGGCCGGGGATGGTCTTCGAGAAGTCGTGGGGCTCGTTCCACGCGCTGCTCTCCGCCTCGACCAGCGTCCGCACCAGCTACCGTCTCCCCGACGGCGACGCGGCGCGGTCCGCGCCCCGCCTGCAGATCCTCGCCGCGGCGGGGCCCTCGTGGCCCTCCGGCGCCTCGCTCACCGTGGGCGCGCTCCACGAGCGCGAGGGCGAGCCGCGCGAGGATGAGCCTGGCCCGGGCCCGCGCGATCCCATGGGAAAGGAGCGCGTGCGGACCGCGCTGCTCGCCGTGCTGGCCCACGACGTCGGCGCGCGCTGGACCGCCGTCGGCAACCTCCAGGTGGACGTGCCGATCTCCGGGATCGGCCGCAACGAGGGCGCGTTCGCCGCCCTGTCCGCAGGCCTCCGCTACGTGTGGGGAAGACGTGATTGAACCTCGTGAACAGCCTTCGCCGAAGTCACCTCCCAGGCGCCGCTGGGCGCGCGCCCGCGCCGCCTTCATCGCGGCGCTCGCCGTCCTCTCGCCGGCGGGCTGCGGATCCGGGGACGTGGCGCCGGACGACGGCCACCGGCTGGACGTCGGTGCGAACGGGCGCATCGAGTTCGCGGTGGAGTCGACCGAGCCGATCAAGCGAGGCTTCAACACCTTCCACGTGCGGCTCACCTGGACCGACTCGCGGGACCCGGCGCAGCGGATGAAGCTCCGCTGCTACGCCAGCATGACGAGCATGGGGCACGGGTCCGTGCACGAGGGCACGGAGATCGAGCCCGGCCTGTACGAGGTCGCCGACGTGCCCTTCGGGATGGGGGGGCTCTGGGACGTGCAATGCCGGGCCCTGACCTCGTCGCTCATCGACGAGGCGGCATTCGAGTTCGACGTCCACTAGGCTCACCCCTCGTGCGAGTCCCTACAGAACGCTCCGTGCGAGCCCTCCCAGCGCTGACGCGTCACTCCCGCAGCGGGTCAGGCGCGCGGCGGCGTGGCCCCCTCTCGTCCTGCGCGGCGCCGCTGCTCTCGGTCGCGGCGCTGCTCTCGGTCGCGGCGCTCGCCGCGCCGGCCTCGGCCAACGGCCGCTTCCCGGCCGCAGGCTTGATCGCGTCGCACCCGAGCGACCCGTCGCGCCTCATGGTCCGCGCGACCTACGGCCTGCTCGCCACGCACGACGGCGGCGAGCGCTGGCGCTGGATCTGCGAGCCGGTCGTCGGCTTCGGCGGGAACGAGGATCCGATGCTCGCCTTCCTCGCCGACGGGACGATCATCGCCGGGGTCTTCGAGGGCCTCAGTGCGTCGAAGAACGGCGGCTGCGACTGGTCGTTCGCTCAGGGCGATCTGATGAACCGCTACGTCATCGACCTCTCGGCCGATCGTGAGGACCCTTCCCGTGCCGTGCTCGTCGTCAGCATGGGGCTCGGGGCGGGCCAGTTCTTGACCCAGCTCTGGGAGACGAGCGACAACGCGGACAGCTGGACGAAGGCCAGCGTCGATCTGCCCGGGGACTTCCTCGCCCACACGGTCGACGCTGCGCCCTCCGACCGCGCGCGCGTCTACGTGAGCGGCCGCTACGGCGCGCCCGACTACGCCGGGGCCCTCCAGCGCACCGACGATCGCGGCGCGACCTGGGAGCGGCTCGACATCCCGGGGAGCGACGACATGCGCCTGCCGTTCCTGGGCGCGATCGATCCCGTCGACCCCGACATCGTCTACGTGCGGCTCGACGGCGATCCGACCGACGCGCTGCTCGTCTCGAAGGACGGAGGGCGCAGCTTCACCACCGCCTTCGAGAGCGCCGGCGACCTCCTCGGGTTCGCGCTCTCGCCGGACGGCGCGACCGTGATCGTGGGCGGGCCCCAGGACGGAATCTGGCGCGCGCCGGCCGCGTCGCTCGAGTTCGAGAAGATCTCGGACGTCGGCGCGCGGTGCTTGACCTGGACCGCCGCGGCGCTCTTCGCCTGCGGCGACGAGTTCGCCGACGGCTTCACGGTGGGCCGATCGATCGACGACGGCGAGAGCTTCTCCGCGCTGCTGCACCTCGACGGGCTCTGCGGGCCGATCGAGTGCGCGCCGGAGAGCGGGGCGACCTCGACCTGCGCTCCGCTGTGGGGTGCGACGGCGCTCACCATCGGCTCGCAGCAGTGCGACGGCGGCGCCGCAGCGGCCGGCAGCGGCGGCGGGGGATCCGAGCCGCCACAAGAGGAGGCCTCGGACGGGTGCGGGTGCAAGATCGGCGCGGCAGGCGCGGCGCGGGGCGAGGACGCCGCGCCGTCCGCCGGCGGCGCGGTCTGGCTCGCGCTCGCGGCGGGCCTCGCGAGCGCGCGGCGGCGCCGGCGCGCACGCTAGCGCGGCGACACGCGCGAGCGCGCCGGCGGCAGGGAGCACGGGCGCCACGGCACACGAGCGAGCGCGACGGCACAGGCGCGCAGACGAGCGCAACATAACCGCTTATGGAAGAGCGCTCGCATGGCGCAGGCAGAAGGGTACGGACGGAGAGGGCGGACCGACTCGGCGCCGTCCGCGGGAGAGCCGGACGGGCGAGCCGCCGCCGGTTCGTTTCTGGATCTACGTCCTCGTGGGCTGGCGTAGACTGAGGGCGCCGCGGCTCCGGCCAGCGCGTGAATGGCCCCTAGAGACCTTCCCAGATCGCCGCTCGCCGTCTTCCTGCGCGCCCACAGCGCGGAGATCCTGGAGGCTTGGGAGCGCGCCGAGCGTCGCCGCGCGCCGGGCGAGCAGTCCCCCGGCTACATCGCGCTGCGCGAGGAGCTGCCCTCCATCTTCGCGCGCCTCGCCGAGCGCCTCGAGGCGGCCGTGTCGGCCGCGGCTGCGCCGCCGGGCGACCAGGAGCAGGACGCGTGGAGCGGCGTCGAGTCCGTGTCGGTCGAGTTCCCCGAGCCGCTGCTCGGCTTCCGCGTGCTCGACAAGCTCCGCGACGGGTTCGAGCTGGAGGACGTGGCCGCCCAGTACTCGGTGCTGCGCCGCTGCGTGCTCCGGATGCTCGAGCGGACAGGCACGCAGCCGTCGTGGGTCGAGATGACGATCCTGCACGAGGTGCTCGATCAGGTGATCATCGATCCGGCGACGCGGAGCGCCGCGCTGCGCGAGCGCGCGCTCGGCGCGCTCGATCGCGTGTCGGCCGAGGGCATGGGCAACGTCCACATCGATCGGCTGCTGCGGCGGCTCGTCGAGGTGCTCGTCGAGTCGGCGCGGTCGGTCGACTGGGCGGTGATGCTGCTGCTCGAGGGCGAGGTGCTGCGGATCCGCGCCGGCATCGGCGTCGATGAGGCGCTGTGGGGCCTGCGCGCCTACAGGCTGGCGGAGGGCTTCGTGGGGCGCGTGGTCCGCGAGCGGCGCCCGGTGGCGCTGCGCTCGGCGGCGCCGGATCCGCTGGCCACCGACGCCGGGGGCGGCGCGGCGGGGCCCGAGTCGGGGGCGCAGAGCGAGCGCCCGAGCGACGCGCTCCACGCGCTCTACGGCGTGCCGATGCTCTCGGAGGGCCGCCTCGTCGGCGTCACGGTCGTGAGCTCCCGCCGCGTGCCGGAGTTCTCCGAGGGAGACCGGCTGCTCTTCAAGAAGGCGGCCGAGCGCGCGGCCGCGCTCGCGACCCAGGCCCAGCTGCGCGAGCAGCTCGCCGCGGAGCGCGGCCGGTTCGAGGCGACGATCCAGCGGCTCCCGGTCGGCGTGGTCGTCGCGGAGGGGACGTCGGGCGCCGTCGCGCTCAACAACCGGCGGTTCGCGGAGATCGTCCGCGGCCCCGAGGAGACCCCGAGCAACGCGCCGCTGCGGACGCTGCTCAGCGAGACCGACGACGACCAGCGCGCGCGCTGGCTGCTCCACCGGGCGCTGCACGGCGGCGAGACGGTCTCCCGCGACGAGATGGAGTTCGTCCGCGCGGACGGAGAGCGCCGCCTCGGGAGCTTCAGCGTGGCCCCCGTGCGCGACGCCGATGGGCGCATCACCGCGGCCGTGATGACGGTCGAGGACGTGACCGAGCTCAGGAAGGCCGAGCGCGCGCGGCAGATCCTGATCGACGCGAGCGCGCTGATGGCGGAGTCGCTCGACCACGACGGGACGATCGAGCAGGTGGTGCGCCTCGGCGGCGAGCGCTTCGCGGACCTCTGCGCGCTCGATCTCGACGACGGCGGCGCCCCGCGGCTCGTCGCGTCGGCGCGCCTGCCCGAGGCGCGGGCGCTCCTGCCGAGGTTGCTCAAGCACCCGCCGCTGCTGCTCGGCGACGCCGCCTCGCTGGCCGAGGCGACGGCCCGCAGGGAGGCCACGCTGATCCCGCTGGTCACCGATCCGTGGCTGCAGCGGATCGCCCGAGGGCCGGAGCACCTCTCGGCGCTGCGAGAGCTCGGCGCCCGCTCGGCGATCCTCGTGCCGCTCGCGGCGCGCGGCCGCAAGCTCGGCCTGCTGAGCCTCTGGACCGTCGAGCGCGAGCTCCGACAAGACGACACGGGCGTGGCCGCGGAGCTCGGGCGCTTCGCGTCGCTGGCCATCGAGAGCGCGCGGCTGCACGGCGAGGCGGCGCGAGCGAGGTGACGCCGCTCGTGCGCCTCGGGATGTGACGCGCGTGCCCCGGGCGTGCCCGGAAGGCCACGCCCGCCGCCGGCGTCGGGCTGTCCCTGCCCGCCCTCGTGGTCCATGGCGGGGCGAGCTCGGCGGTTCGCCGGAGCGAGCCCGGCGGGTTCGTCCGAGGCGACGCAGCGATGCGCGGGCGAGCGCGCGGCGGCTTGCGTCGCGGGGGTGGATGAGGCGAAGCTCCCGCCCTCGCACACGACCGTATGACCACCACCAACCAAGAACGTCCCCTCGCTGTGCTCGTCGGGGTGCAGCTCCCCGGCGTCGACGATGTAGAGCACGCCGCCGATCTGGCCGAGCTCGGCCGCCTCGTGCACACGCTCGGCTTCAACGTGATCGCGACCGTATCGCAGCGGCGAAGCGCGCTCGCGGCGGCCGCGGTGCTCGGGGAGGGCAAGCTCAGGGAGCTCGCGGAGCTCACGGGCGGCAGCGGCGTCGTGCCCTCGGGCGCGCCGGAGCGAAAGAACAAGGCGCGCGCGCGCCGGGCCGCAGAGAGCGGTGAAAGCGGTGAGGACGACGTCGAGCTCGGCGAAGACGACGGCGACGACGCGGGCGACGACGACGGCGTGGAGCCGCGCGCGGGCGGCGCCGGGCAGGCGGCGCGCCTGGCGACGGTCGTGGCGGTCGACCACGACATCTCGCCGAGCCAGGCGCGCAACCTGGAGCGGGCGACGGGCGCGCAGGTGCTCGACCGGGCGGGCGTGATCATCGAGATCTTCCACCGCCACGCGCGGAGCCGGGAGGCGAAGCTCGAGGTCGAGATCGCGCGGCTCAACTACGTCGCGCCGCGGCTCCGGGAGACGGGCGGCGGCGGGGATCGGCAGCGCGGCGGGATCGGCGGCAAGGGCGCCGGCGAGAGCGCGCTCGAGCTCGATCGGCGCAAGATCCGCGATCGCATCGCGGAGCTGAAGGAGGAGCTCGTCGCGGTCCAGCGCGAGCAGTCGACGCGCCGCGCGCTCCGGCAAGGGCAGCGCCGCGTCGCGCTGGTCGGCTACACGAACGCGGGGAAGTCGTCGCTGATGCGGGCGCTGACGGGCAGCGAGGTGCTCGTCGCCGACAAGCTCTTCGCGACGCTCGACACGACGGTGCGCGCGCTCCACCCGGAGGTGCGCCCGCGGATCCTCGTCTCGGACACGGTCGGCTTCATCAAGAAGCTGCCGCACGATCTCGTGGCGAGCTTCCGCTCGACGCTGGACGAGGCGCTCGAGGCGTCGCTCCTGCTCTACGTGGCCGACGCGTCGGATCCGACGTTCCGCGATCAGCTCGCGGTGACGCGCGGCGTGCTCTCCGAGATCGGCGCGAGCGAGGTGCCGAGCCGGCTCCTGCTGAACAAGGTGGACCGGCTCTCCGAGGAGGAGCGGGAGGCGCTGCGCCTCGAGTTCCCCGAGGCGACGCAGCTGTCGGCGAAGATCCCGGACGACGTGGCGGCGCTGCGGGAGGCGATCATCGCGTTCTTCGAGCAGTCGATGGTGGAGGCCGAGCTGCTCTTGCCGTACGCGAAGCAGAGCCTCATCGGGGAGATCTACGAGAACGCGCGCGTGCTCTCGGAGGAGTACGACGACGTCGGCGGCCGGCTCTCGGTGCGGGCGCACGCGGCGGCGCTCGATCGGCTGCGCAGCCTGCTCGCGCGCTGAGGGGGCGGCGGGGGGCGCGGGCGCGCGCGGCGTCGGCGCGGGCGAGCGGGGTCAGCCCGGGCGGGAGGCTCGGGCGCGCGCTGCGTCGGCGTGCGCGGCGATGGCGCGCGCCTCGTCGGCCTGCAGGCGCCGCCGTCGCCTGCGGCGGCGCAGGAGGATGCCGATCGCGAACGCCAGGAGGTGGAGCCCAGCAATCACCGCGACGAGGATCCACCGCTGCACGCGCCGAGCGTAGCACCGGAGCGCCGGAGCGCGGGCGTCCGGGGCGCGTGGTACGCTCCGCTGTCCGCCGTCGCTCCGCGCCATGAGCTCCTCCACCGACGCCGCGCTCGAAGCGATCGTCCAACGCGGGCTGGAGGCTTACCGCGCGGGGCGGTTCTTCGAGGCGCACGAGCTGTGGGAGTCCGGGTGGCGAGACGAGCGGGACCCCGTGAGGAAGACGTTTCTCCAGGGGCTCATCCTCGTCGCCGCGGCCCTGCACAAGCTCACGAGGATGCAGAGCCCACCGGGGGCGTTGCGCCTGCTCGACAAGGCGCGCGCTCGGCTCGCGGGCACGCCGGATGGCATGGGCGGGCTGGCGATCCGGCTGCTCGTCGACGACATCACCCGCGCAGCCGCCGCGATCGAACAGCTCGTGCGCGGAGAGAGAACCGAGATCGACGCCTCGCTTCTGCCCAGGATGGAGATCGCGGGCGATGTCGCGCCGCCCCCGCCGTCCGGGGCGCGTTCGCGGCCCTGAGCGTCTGACCCGAACGGGCTCCGCAGTCGATATTGCGCTCGTCGCGTGCGACATGGGACGCGGGCGTGACATCGTTTGCCTGAGTGGTGGTCGCGCATGGGAAGCGCCCGTGTGGGGGGATATCGTGGCAGACGGGTACTGTGGAATCGGAGCGGAGGGGACGGCGAGCGCCGAGCCTCGGGCCAAGCTGCAAACCGAAAGGAGCCGCGTGACACGGCGCAAGCAGATCCTGATCGTGGACGACGACCAGGAGATCCGGGAAATGCTCGAGATCACGCTGGAGGAGGAGGGCTATGACGTCCTCTCGGCGAGCGACGGCGAGGCCGCGCTCGCGCTGCTGGAGCGCAACCGGCCGAATCTCATCCTGCTCGACATGCGCATGCCGGTGATGGACGGTTGGGGGTTCGCCCGCGCGTACGCGTCGTGTCCTGGTCCGCGCGCGCCCATCCTCGTGATGACGGCGGCGGTGGACGCCGGCACCTGGGCCCGCGAGGTGGGCGCGTGCGCGTCGGTCGCAAAGCCGTTCGATCTGAACCGCTTGCTCGATTCGATCGCGGCGCACACGGGGTGCCCGTCCGGCCCGAGCCCGGCCTCCGCCTGACGAGGTTCACGCCGGGCGCGAGCCCGGCGCGCCGTCTGAGCGGGGCTTTGCCGGGCGCGAGCCCGGCGCGCTGCCTGAACGAGTTATCTGAGCGGGGTCCTGCCGGGAGCGAGCCCGACCGAGGCCGCGGCGGTCTGCCGAGGGGCTCGGCGGTGGATCAGCCGCCCGTGGCGCGGCGCATCGCGCAGAGGAGGTCGCCGCGGCACGGGTCGGTGGGAGCGCGGCGGTCGGTCGTGTTCGGCGCCGCAGGGCCCGGCTTGGCGCGTGTCGGCGCGGCTGCGCCCGGGGCCCGTACGCGGTTCTCGGGTGCGCGCGGCGAGGCGGCGACGCCGTCGGGCGCGTCGCCAGAGCTGTCGCGCTCGGCAGGAGGCGCGACCGGCGCGCGCTCGGCGGGCGCCTCGACGCGCGGGAGCCGCGCCTCGACCGCGCGGGCCGCGGTGGCGAGGCCGGCCGCCGCGCGAGGGCCGGTGGCGGCGGCATCCGGGGCAGAGATGCCCGCCGTGAGGGCCGCGATCGCGGTGGCGCCGGCGAGCAGGACGGCGATCGAGCGGGCGCGCCACGCGCGCGCCGGCACGTCGAGCGCCGGCGCCTCAGGCACGGGTGCGGACGCGGGCGGCTCGCCGAACGGGAAGATCGGCAAGAGGTCGAGGACCTGGGGGCGGGCGCCCTCCTCGCCGGCCTTCAGCGCGGTGAGGTCGATCTGCCCCGAGGACGCGTCGCGCTCCTCGCTCGCGGCGCGCGCCGCGGGCGGCGTCGTGACGGCGGCATCCTCCGCGATCGCCGGCGTATCCAGCGAGGGCGCGTCCTGCGAGGGCGCGTCCACCGAGAACGAGACCGAGGTGTCTTCTCCGGGGCTGGCGGCGGCGGCTCGCGGTTCGTTCGTCCACTCCTCGTGCTGCGTGTACTTCATGGTTGCTCCCGCTTCAGCCGTATCGGTCGAGCGCTGGAGTCGCGCGCCTGCGTCGGCCGGTCGGCGTGTCCTTTCGAGATTTGGACATGCACACGCGCGCGTGCTTGGGCCCGCCGTGCGCCCAGGCTCACGCTGATCGGCGGCGGTCGCCGAGCGCGGCGAGCGATTCCGCCCCGCGCGCGCGCCGGCGTTCGCCGCGTTCGCCGCGTGCCTCGCGTCCGTCGCGCTCGCCGTGTTCGCCGCGACGCACGCGCCTGCTACCGAGGTCGGGGAGCACCTGAAGCGCGCCCGTCGGCGGCGTTCACGATCTTGCGAGCGGGCTCGTGACGCCCATACTTCGACCGCTCGGATCGCCGAGGGCGTGCAGCCGGCGGGCCTCATGACCGCGTGCGCTCGGGGAAGTTGGTTGCGATCGGGGCGTTCCTCGTCGAACAGAAGTTCCCACGCAAACGCGAATCGGATACTTGAGGTGAGATGAAACCTACACGGCTCTTCACGGTTCTGGGGGCGCTGATGTTCCCCCTTGCAGTGGCTCTGGTCACCAGCGGGTGCCCCAAGAAGGAAGAGGACGACGTTCCGCCGGTGCCCTCGGCGCCCGTCGTGCCGACGCCGGCCCCGACGCCGACCCCCACGACGCAGATCGTGCCCGAAGAGGA
The DNA here is from genome assembly GCF_051527405.1 of Sorangium sp. So ce295. NCBI lineage: Bacteria > Pseudomonadati > Myxococcota > Polyangiales > Polyangiaceae > Sorangium > Sorangium sp. So ce295. The sequence goes on from NZ_CP150324.1 coordinate 4,661,256, forward strand.
CGCCGGGGCGGATGCGGCGGACGCCGACACAGCGGACGCGGACGCCGGAAAGAAGGTGGTCGGCACGGGCGATTCCAGCGGGATCCGCAAGTGCTGCGCGGCGCTGCGCCAGAACGCGAAGTCGGCCCCGCCCGAGCAGCAGGGCGGCTACCTCGCGGCCGCCTCGGCGTGCGACGGCCTGGCGAACTCGCCGCAGGGACGGCAAGCGCTCTCGACCCTGCGCGGCCTCCTCGTCGGCGCGCAGATGCCGGCGTCCTGCCAGTAACGGGGTAACGGGGCGGACCGGAGGGCCGGCAGCGCTCGGGTGAGTGGCCCTCCCGCCCAGCTTGCCGGATGCACCTGGCGAGCTGGGCCGGTCGTCCGGCTGTCCTGAGGGGGCCGGGGCAGCCGGAGCCGTCAGCCGTGCACGGAGCCGTCAGCCGTGCACGGAGCCGTCAGCCGTGCACGGAGCCGTCAGCCGTGCACGGAGCCGTCAGCCGTGCACGGAGCCGTCAGCCGTGCACATAGACGAGCGTACCGCCGCCCTCGATGTTCATCGCTCCGTGCCACTCGGGCGGGACGGCGGGCTCGGTCCACTCGAAGAGCCAGGCCGCGTCGGCAGGGGCCAGGTTGATGCAGCCGTGGCTGCGCGCCTTGCCGAACTCGTCGTGCCAGTACGCGCCATGCAGCGCGTAACCCCCGTGGAAGTACTGGGTGTACGGCACGTCACGCAGGTCGAACGCCGCCTCGGACGCCTCGTCATCGCCGTCCATCGTGGTCGAGACGTGCTTCGCGTGGATGTAGAACGAGCCACGGACGGTGGCGTCGGTCTCCTCGGGATCGGCCATGCCGCTGCGACCGCTGGAGATGAGCGCCGCGAACACGGGGCGCGTGCCCTCGTAAGCGACGAGCATCTGGCGGCGGATCGAGATGTCGATCCACTTCTTGCCGTCGCGCGCGAACCCCTGAGGGTCCTTGCGCAGCTCGGCGATGACGAGGTGGTCGGCGGCGAGCCATGAGCCCTCGGTGGTCTCGAGCAACCCCTTGACGCCGCCACGCGTGCGGCCGGTGAGCACCCAGCCCGAGCGGTGCGGCGCGAGGCCCGCGTCGACGAGCGCGCGGCCCGACGCGGACGGGCGCTGCCGCGTGGTGCCGTGGACGCGGACAAAGGCAGGGGCGCCCTTCAAGGCGGGATCGGGGCGGGGATCGGTGCCGGGCGGCGGGGGAGGCAGCTCGTCGGCAGGCAGCTCGGCGACGGAGAAGCTCGCGGTGTCGGCCGGTGGAGCGGCGGCGGGCGTCGGGGCGGTCGAGGACGTGGGGGATGCCGACGACGCCGCGACGGCCGCCGATGCCGTGTCGGAGGCGCTCGCGGGGACCTCGGCGCCCTCGGCGTCGAGATCCTTGATGATCACGCCGCGCATCGCGCTGAGGCGCGCGGGGCGGGTGCGATCGAGCGGGATGAGATCGAGCTCGGTCGTGAGGCCGAAGCGGCGGTTGGTCCACTCGAAGGTCGTGATCAGGCCGAAGGCGGAGCTCTCCTTGGTGCGGCCCGTATGCACCGAGTAGTGGAGCTTCTCCTCGGCGCCGTACGGCTTGGGGAGATCCCGGCCGGCGAGGAGGAACTCCGGCACGGGATCGAGCGGCAACGACGAGGGCGCGACAGCGGCGCGGGCGAGGTGGACGCCGAGCGTGGACCCCTCGACGCGGCGCTGATCCTCGACGGTCGGGAGCCGGAAGTAGAGGTGCGGCGGGGGCGAGCCCGACATGACGTAGTAGTAAGGCACCGGCGCACCACGGCGCGGGCCGCGCACGGCGGCGGCGACCACCTGGTGCTCGAGCGCGAGCGAGGCGCCCTTGCCCACGCAGACGTAACCGCGCGGCGCGATCCGGTACCAGCCGCCGGCACATCCATCGGTGCCCGCAGGGAGCTCGGCCCGATCGACGACCGCGCCGGCGCGCAGGTAACCGAGCTTCGTCGAGCGCTCGTCGGGAGCGACGTAGATCCAGGTGCGCATCGCGATGCTGGCGATCTTCGCGCCCCGGCCCGGGAGCGTGGACTCCTTCGAGGAGAGCGATGCGGCGGCCGACGACGCGAGCGACGCAGGGGACACGGCGTCCGGCGCGGCGGATCCAGGAGAGGGGGCCAGCGCTTCGGGCGCGGGGAGACCCGGGGCCGCGAGGGCGGCACCGGTGGCGGACGGGGCGGGCGCGCGAGCAGCGCCGGAGCGGTGATCGTCGGTGGCCCTGCCGGGTGGATCCTGGGACGGAGCGCAGGCCGTGGCCGAAAGGACGAGCGGGGAGGCGCCGGCGAAGGCGACGGCGAGAGCGCCAGCGCGGAGCAGGGCGCCGGAGAGCGAGCGGTAGGGCGCCGTGGCGCGAGAGCCGACGCGGGGGCGAGCGCGCGTGCGCGGAGAGCGCTGCGGTGCGGGCAGCGACGCGGGGGCGGAGGCTCGAGCGAGAGAAGGCATCGACGCGAAGGCGGAGGCAGGGAGACCCAGGCCCGAGGTGCGAAGGCGCGCGGGGCCAGCGAGCCAGCGAGCGACGAGGAGCCGAAGCTGGAGCCGCAAGGGCTGAGCGGGCGAGGTGTATGCTGAACCGAGGGGGAGATGCAATCTCCTGCCGGCGGCTTGGGGACGGGGAGGGAGAGGAGGGAGAGGGAGACGGGAGGGAGAGCTGGAGACGGGACGAGGGGGAAGAAGCGCTAGCGCTTGACCTTCTTCGCGAGCAGGTCACCCAGCGTGCCGAAGTTGCGAGGCGCAGGCTTCGCGCCCTTGTCGTTGCCGCCGCCGGAGCGCTCGCCCTTCGCGTACGACTCGAACTGGCCGCGCTCCTCGTCGACGCGGAGCGCGGAGATCGAGAGGCGGATCTTGCCGGACTCGTCCACGTTGAGGATCTTCGCCTCGACGTCCTGCCCCACCGTGAAGTGCTTCTTCAGGTCGGCGGAGCGAGGCGTCGCCGTCTCGGCCGTCGGGACGAGGCCGCGGCCCGAGCGGCCCGAGGTGCCCGCGATCTGGACGAAGACGCCGTAACGCTCGATGCCCGTCACCTTGCCCTTGACCCGCGCTCCCTCGACGAGCAGCGGCGCGCCGCCCGCGGCAGGCGCGGAGACCGCGAGCGACGTCCCGCCGTCGCCGTCGTCGCTCGCGCGCACGACGACCGGCGTGAGGCGCACCTGGCCGGTGCCCGAGTCGACGCCGGCGACCACGGCCGAGACGCGCGAGCCGACCGCAACGCGGAGCTTGCCGTCGCCGTCGGCGAGCGCGACGCGCTCGAACATGCCCTCCTGCTTGCCGCCAAGATCCGCGAAGACCGCCTCGCGAGCGATCGCGACCACGGTCACCTCGACGGTCTCCCCCGTGTGGTACTGGCGGCGGCGCTGCTTGCCAGCTCCTTCGGACTGCTCGAAGAGCGAAGCGAACGATTCCTTGGAGGCGGCGGAAGGGCGTGACGACGACATGGCGCGACCTCATAGCGCGAGGCGAGGGCGCGAGGAAGGCGGCGGTGAGCGGGAAGCGAGGGGAGAGGCGGGAGGGGTGGCAGGAGCGGGAGGGTGCGTAAGGCGGGGTAGGGGTGGAGCGCCGGGTAGGGGTGGAAGGCGGCGAGAGGGAGCGGAGAGCTGGCAGGCGGCGGGAACGGAAAGGTGGAACCTGCGAGGAGCTTCTGCTAGCTTCGCCGGCCGCTGGATCGGGTCGATAGCTCAGTCGGTAGAGCTGCGGACTTTTAATCCGTAGGTCCAGGGTTCGAGTCCCTGTCGACCCACCACGTAATTACGCGGAATTGCTGAGATTTTCAGCCAGCATTCCCGCCTGTTTCAGGTTTTCTCCACGGACCGTCCTGGCGGAGCCCCGCCTCGGCGACGAGGAGCGCCATCAGGTGCGCGCGCCAGCCGACCTGCCGGACGCTCTTGACGAGCCGTTCGCTTCGTCATCCGCGCGGGGGTGGGCTTGCGGCCAGGTCTTCTTCCTCTGCTCGCGGTGCGACCGCGGCGACCGCTATTGCCGCTCGGAGCGCCGCGACAGGGCGCGCAGCCGCTCTCGTCGTGGAGCTGCTGCGCGGTACGCGAGGAGCTTCAAGGGCCGTGCGGCCGCGCGTCGGCAGGGCCGCTTCCGAGAGCGACGCCGAAGAACAACGCACCCAGGCGGCGGAGAAGTTGGCGCCTTGTCCGACGCTCTCGTCACCACCCGCACGGAGCTCCACGACGGCGCCGACGACGGGCGGTGAGGAGATTCGAGATGGACTCAATCTGGATGGCGATCGCCCCGAGTCCGAGGGCAACGCGCACCATCGCGACGCTGGGAGCGAGCGAGACGCTGCCGCGAGACGCTGCTGAAGGCGTGGCTGCGTCGCGACCCCGCTCACCCGCGGGCGCTCGCGACGCTGCCCGAAGCGGTGGCGCTCTGGCAAGGGGGGCAGGTCCGCGCTGCGCTCGCTGCGGACGATGAGGCGACGGCGTGCGGCTCGTGCCTCTGTCGCCATGCGTCTCCCGACGCCGGCGCAAGCCCGCTGTACACGGTCGACTGGGTGCCCGCCACCGGGCGACGGGGCTGCCGCCCGAGCGACATCGGGGGATGGGATGGGTGCGGCCCGTCTCTTCTAGCCCGGACGCGCCGGAGGGCGGCGTTGTTCTTTGCCCCCGGAGTGCGGTACATGCCCGAGCGCCCTCGTACAAGTGACGCGGGTTGACGCGCGTCTTCTTGGCCACACGTATGCAGGACCATCCTGGCGGGAGGGCGGCCGTGCTCGATCGCGAACATGTGCCGGTGGGCCATGACGATGCGACTTCCGAGCCGGAAGACACCGTAGCCGCGATCGTTCACCGCACCCAGCCGGTACCAGCACTCGTTGCCCCCGCCGTTGGTACGAGGTCGCTGAACCTCGCGTAGGGGGCGGCGAGCTCGTCCTGCACGCTGGCAGGAGATCGCCGGCGTCGTGGCTGGGCTTCTTGTTCTTCACGGCCGTCCCTTGAAGTTCAAGGACCGCCGCGGGCCTGATCGGACGGCGAGAGCCACGACAAGTACCACGCCAGGACGTCCGAAGTAAGAGCCCTTATCCGAAGTAAGTGCCCTTATAGGAGGGAAGCCGTGCTCCTCGGATGCTGGGGGAGATGGCCGATCGACGAGGAGGTGGATCGTCGCCGTGGGGTTCGGAATGTTTCTATTGGGAGCCTATGTTGAGTGTAGTTCTATATGTAGTTCATGTGGGCGAGTGCTCTGTGCCTGATTCACGACCAGCGTCGGACCGAACATGTCCGCGGAGAAATTGTTCTCCAACGACCGCCGGTGGATCGCCTCCGAAGGCGGTGGCCAGGATGTCCCGCTTCTCCTGAAGAACCGCGGCCAAGATCGAGGAGATATCCTTCCGGTACACGGTGGCCTCCGCGAACGCGGAGGACGGCAACGCGTTGATGCCTCGTAACTTCCCGAGGCTTGCGCTTGTTGTTCTTCTGCGGCGAGATGCTCCGCTCATCCGCCGAGCTCGAAGCCTACAACCGCGGAGGTAAAAGAAGATCGGCCCCGCCAGCTTCCTCGTGCGCTGCGCCTGGAACGCGGCGAGCGGCCCTTGACGATCCTCGTCGGCTCGCTCGAGCGACCAAGCGCTGTCATGGCGACGAGCGCCAAGAGCACGACGCCGAAGGTCGGCGTGGGGTGAGGCGTGCTGGGTTGGGTGCGGGGATCCGTGGAAGGCGACACGGTTTCTCCGAAACGGCCGGGATGCGCTTCGGTAAGGATGTCTGGCGGCGGCGCGAGGCCGTTGAACTCACGCTCGAGCAGCTCGCCGAGCGGGCCGAGCTCACGCCGAGCCACGTACGCACCGTCGAAATGAGGGAGCGCGCCCCCTCGTGTCTATCGACGGTGCTGGTGCTGGCGAAGGGCCGGCGCGTGCCCCCGGCAAAGGTCTTCGGCGGCGTGCAGGATTTTCGGGCGCGTCGACCGTTGAAGCCGGGCGGTGATTTCCTCGGATTTCGGCGGCCGCCTACAAGCCGTTGACACCCGGGCTCGGGACCCTCCAACATACGCGCTCCTGACGCCCATCATGTCCGCCCCGCGAAGCCGCCCCCCGCCGCCTTCCGAGCCCGCGCGCGCCTCCGAGGGAGCCACCGTCGTCGATCTGCTGCGCACCCGCGCGGCCCTCGCCCCCGATGCCCCCGCGTACACGTTTCTCCTCGACGGCGAGACCGGCGAGGACACATGCACCTGGGCGGAGCTCGATCGCGCGGCCCGCGTCCTTGGCGCCAGGCTCCAGGCGCTCGGCGCGACGGGACAGCGCGTGATCCTGCTCTGCCCCTCGGGCCTGGATTACGTGCGGGGGTTGTTCGCCTGCTTCTACGCCGGGGCTGTCGCGGTGCCCGCCTGTCCGCCGAGGGGCCGCAACACCCTCCCACGGTTGCTCGCCATTGTATCGGATGCCCGGCCTGCGTTCGCCATCGCGCCCGCGACGCTGCGCGCCCGCGTCGAGCAGCTCTTCCTTGAGACAGGACAGGCCACGCCCTTCTCCTGGATCGCTCCGGAGGAGCGCGGCGATTCACCCGCCTCCTGGCGGGAGCCTCCGAGCGATCCGGATGCGCTGGCCCTGTTGCAGTACACCTCGGGCTCCACCGGAGACCCGCGCGGCGTGCGGTTGACTCACGGGAACCTGATCCACAACCAGCGCATGATCCAGCATGCCTTTGGCACACCGGAGCATCCCGTGGTGTTCGGATGGCTGCCGCTCTATCACGACATGGGCCTCATCGGGAACCTGCTCCACCCGCTGTATCTCGGGGCGCGCTGCGTCTTCATGGATCCCGTGCGCTTCGTCCAGAGGCCCCAGCGCTGGCTCGAGGGCATCGCGCGCTTCCGGGCCACCACGAGCGGCGGGCCCAACTTCGCGTTCGACCTCTCGGTCGAGGCCTTCCCCGCCGGTCCTCCACGCGAGCTCGACCTCTCCGCCTGGAGCGTCGCGTTCAACGGCTCCGAGCCCGTACACGCGGCCACCCTGGCGCGGTTCGCTCGTCACTTCGCCGCCGCGGGCTTCCGCTTCGACGCGTTTCGCCCCTGCTTTGGCCTCGCCGAGGCCACCCTGATCGTCTCCGGTGGCGCCCCCGGCGCCCCTCGTGCCTTCCAGCGGGAGGCGCTGGCCCAGGGCCGGATCATCGAGAGTGCGCCCACGCAGCCCGGTGCGAGGACCCTGATCGCGTCGGGCCGCGCGCTCCCAGGAGAGCAGGTGTGCTTCGTCGATCCACAGACTCGTGCTCTTTCACCGCCGGATGCCGTGGGCGAGATATGGGTCCGCGGCCCCAGCGTGTCCGCGGGGTACTGGAATCGCGAGGACGACACCCGCGAGACCTTTAAGGCCCGGCTCGCGGGCGGATCCGACGATACTTTCCTGCGCACCGGCGATCTCGGGTTCTCCCTCGACGGGGAAATCTTCATCGCGGGCCGGCTCAAGGACTTGATCATTCTCCATGGCAAAAACCTCCACCCCTCCGACATCGAGGAGACGGCGAGCGCATGCCATCCTGCGCTCTGCCGCGGCAGCGCCGCCTTCGACGCCGAGCCGGACGAGGGCGGCGGCCTCGTGATCGTCCAGGAGGCTCGCTCCCACGCTTCCGGCGATCTCCGGGCGGCCGCGTTCGCCATCCGCCGCCGGGTGGCCGAGGTACACGAGATCCCCGTCCGCGCCGTGCTCCTGGTCCGGCCCGGGGCCATCCCGACCACCACCAGCGGCAAGGTGCGGAGGAGGCTCTGTCGCGAGACCTACCTCGCGGGCTCGTTCGACGCCCTCCATGCCTGGCGGGCCTCCGACCCGGAAATGGGGCTCGGCGACTCCCCACCGCGCACCTCGATGGAAGAGCTGTTGTCGGTGATATGGGCCGAGGTGCTCGGGAGGGACAGCGTCGGAGTCCGACAGAGCTTCTTCGACCTCGGGGGTGACTCGGTGCACGCCCTCCGGATCGTCGCGCGCCTCCAGGGCGTCTCTCACGTCCAGCTATCCACCACGGACCTCTTCGAGCATCCGACCATCGCGGAGCTCGCCGCGAAAATCAGTGAACCCGCCGCGGGCGAGGTCGCGCCCACCGCGCCGATCGCGTCCGGCGGCACGGCCCAGAGCGGGCCTCTCGCGTTCGGACAGGAGGCCATGTGGCTCCTCGAACGGATCGCGCCGGGCACCGGGCTATACGTCGTGACGGTGGCTGCGCGCCTGGAAGGTCCCGTCGATGCAAATGTTCTCGATGCCGCCTTGCAGGCCTTGGTGGCGCGCCACGCCGCCCTTCGCGCCGCCTTTCCCGAGCGGGGCGGCCAGGCCGTCCAGGTGATCGCGGAGGAGGCCTATTCTCCGCTGAACACGGTGGATCTCACCGGCCGCGGACCCGACGCTGAGGCTGCGTGCTCGGCGCTTTTCGACGCCGAGGCGCGACGTCCCTTCGACCTGTCGCGAGGCCCTCTCTTCCGGGTCACCCTCGCCGCGCTGTCCGCAGGTATCTACAGGCTCCAGCTCGCCCTCCACCACATCATCTGCGATCACGAGGCGCTGCGCGTTCTGTTGAGAGATCTCTCCGCCCTCTATCGCGCCCTCGCGCGCGGCGAGGCCCCGCGTCTCCCCGCTCCTGCGTTCGGTCCCGTCGACTTCGCGCGATGGCAGCGAGAGGTGTGGGCGGGCGCGCGGTCCGTGCGGGCCAGCGCGGCCACGCTCCCCCCTTCGCCGATCTTCCCTGCCGATCGCGCGCGCCCCCGCACGCGAACGTTCGTCGGCGCGAGCCAGTCCGCCGTGCTCCGTCCGTCCGTCTCGGACGCGCTCCGCGCCGCGGCGCGGGCGGCTCGCGCTACACCCGCGATCGCAGGCCTGGCCTCGTTCGCCGTGTTCGTTCATCGCTACACGGGATCGCCGCGGTTCACCATCGCCTGTCCGTTCTCCAATCGCGGCCGGCCCGAGCTTCAGGATCTGGTGGGCGTCCTGGTGAGCACGCTCTCCCTCGCCATCGACGTCACGGGCGATCCCACCTTCTTCGATCTGATCGAGCGCGTCCGCGACGTGGTCCTCGCCGCCCATCGACACTCGCAGGACGCCCCACCGGATCGCGATATACCCTCCCACGACAGCTCCCGCGTGATGTTCAGCTTCCTACGGCACACCGGGGACGAGCTGTCCCTGCCCGCGGTGAGGACCACCCTTTTGCCGCACGTCACGCGCTATTCCATGGCCGATCTGTGCCTGTCGATGATGGAGACGGACGGCGAGATCTGGTGTGATCTGGAGGGCAGCACGGAGCTCTACGACGTGACGACGCTCCGGATCCTGCACGCGAAGTATCTGTTGTCGCTGGCCGGGGTGACGGCCCATCCGGAGCGGCCCCTCTCCGCGTGCGACCTGACGCTGCCCGAGGAGAAGAGCTTCTCCTCGCTGCCCTCGCTGGAGATTCGGCTGTGACGGAGCTGGTCTCTCTCGCCCGGCCCTCCCGCGCGCGCCTTCGCCGCGGCATCCAGCAGTACATGCGGGGCCTGCGCGACGATGCCCGCCGCGCGCGGGCCGCGGAGCTGCGCCCGGACGACTTCGACCGGCTCCTCTTCACCGATCCGCGCAAGGGCCACCTCGACGGGGAGTGCGTGGACCGTCTGGTGCTGTTCCTGCGGGGCACCGGGTGCGCGTGGGTCAGCCAGGGCGGCGGGTGTACCTTCTGCGGATTCTGGGACGCCACGCGCTTCGGCGAGCGGGTGACCGACGAGCAGTATCGAAAGCAGGTGGAGGCCGCCGTCGACGCGGAGGGGGCGCGCATAGCCCGCTATCCCATCGTCTGCCTCTACAACGACGGGAGCTTGATTGACGAGGCCGAGATCGGCAGGGGCGCTGTGACGACGATCGTGCGGCGCATCGCCGAGCTCCCCACCGTCCGGCGCGTCGTCATCGAGGCCAAGGTGTCCGACCTGCGCGAGGATCTGGTGCGCGAGCTGGTCGACGCTGCGGCGCCGAAGCAGATCGAGATCGCGGTGGGCTTTGAGTCCGCCAACGCCGACGTGCGGGATCTGTGCGTGAACAAGAGCTTCAGCCTGCGCCAGTTCGAGCAGAAGTCGGCACTCGTCAAGAGCCTCGGTGCGCAACTCGTCCCGCTGGTCATGGTCAAACCGCCTTTCTTGACCGAGGCGCAGGCCATCGAGGACGTGGTGAGCACGCTGCAGTTCCTGGAGGGCCTCGGCCTGCCGCGGGTGGACCTCGAGATGGCCACCGTCGAGGCGCACACCCTGGTCCAGGATCTCTACCGGCACGGCCTCTACCAGCCTCCGCGGCTCTGGTCGGTGATCGCCGTGGTCGAGCGGAGCCGGACCCTCGGGCTCACTACGCCCGTCTACATCAGCCCTCCCAACTACAGCGTGCCTTCCCTGGCCCACGCCGCCAACTGCCGGGAGTGTACCCCCGCCGTGGTGCGGGCCATCGAGGCCTACAATCACCGCTTCGACGCCTCGTCGTTCGGATCCCTCGGCTGCGCGTGCCGCGCCGGCTGGCTCGCGGAGATCGCGACTGTGGCAGCCCTAGGCGATCTCGAGGAGCAGGTGCAGCGCATCTTCGATCACCTCGTCGCGCTCTCCCCCGCCAGAGCCGCCGCGGAGCCGCCGTGAAGATCCCGACCCACCAGATGGAGCCCTGGCTCATCCAGTACCAGGACGTGCCGTACAACCTCGGCGAGAGCGGCGTGCTCGACCAGACCGTGGAGGACATCTTCGCCGCCACGGGTGAAGATCCCCGGAGGCTGCTCCGCACAAGCCTCCGGAACGGCGACACCCGGGGATCACTCGAGCTGCGGCAGCAGGTCGCCGCCACCTACGCGGGGGTCGATCCGGCGTCGGTCCTGGTCACCACCGGGACCAGCGAGGCGCTGTTCATTTACTTCCAGATCCGCCACCGGCCCGGGGTCAACGTGGTGGTGCCGGTGCCCGCCTTCCAGACGCTGTACGAGGTCCCGCGCTACCTCGGCTACGAGGTCCGCACCCTGCCTCTCCGCGCGGACGATCATTTCCGGCCCGACCTCGACGCCCTCGCGCGCCTCGTCGACGATCGGACGCAGACCATCGTGGTCAACAATCCGCACAACCCCACCGGCGTGCGCTACACGCCCCGGGAACTCGACGCCATCCTGCGCCTGGCCGAAGCGCACGGCGCCGAGGTGCTGGTGGATGAGCACTATCGCTTCTTGCCCTACGCGGGGGACGATCCCATCCCCTCCCTCTACGGTGCCTCCGACCGCGTGGTTGCGGTGGGATCCATGATCAAGTGCTGCGGCTGCGTCGGGCTGCGGGTCGGCTGGATCCTGGGCCCCGCCGAGCTGCTGGATCGGTGCCGCGATTTCCGCGACTACACCACGCACACGCTGTCTCCGATGAGCGATTTCCTGGCGACGACGATCCTGGCGCACTGGAGGCCCATCGTGGCTCGCTACCGGGATTGGATTCGCGCCAACGTCGCGCGCTTCGGCGAGCTGGTCGACGACAATCCCGATCTCTTGTCCTGGATCCCGCCCGAGGCCGGCGTGGTGGCCTTCCCCCGGCTGAGCGCCCCCGGGATGACCACTGAGGCCTTCAGTAGCGGGTTGGTCGAGCGCACGGGGGTGTTCGTGCTCCCGGGGGAGGTGTTCGACGTGCCGGGGCACTTCCGCATCGGGTTCGGCATTCCGCCGGCCTCATTCTCCGAGGCCATGTCGCGCATGGAAGGGTGGCTCCGGAGGCGATGAGCCGCGCCGCTCGCTCGTCGTTCCTCCGCGCGGACGTGCGCGCCGAGCCCCTGGTCGACCGCTGGTACGCCTGGTCTTACCTCCTGTTCCCGCCCTCGGCCGCGCTGTACCTGGCGAACGCCCATCTGCCGCTCTTGCGCTCGTACCTCGCCGACCCGAACGCGCACGCCGAGGCGGCCCGCGGGAAGCTCGATCTCGGCGCGCCCGTGGTGGCCTTCGACACGATCCAGACCGACGCCGTTCGAGCCCTCCTGGATAGGACGCTGGCCGAGCAGACCCCGCTGCTGGAGCTCGCCTCCGGCATCACGGAGCTCGAGCACATCCTCGGCGCCGAGGCGCGGGGAGGCAGCCTGGACCGCGTGTACGAGCGCGTGCCCTCCGCGCTCCGCGGCTACGTCGAGCTCGTGTATGACCGGGAGAACCATCCGTCGATGCGTTTCCTCGAAGCCCTCCTGTACAAGAGCCCGCTCTACCCCCGGGCCGGGCAGGGGATGTCGCTGTCGATCGTCTCCGGCCACCGGCGGCCGCCGGCGCTCAGCACGCCGCGCCTCCCCGGCGAGGGCGTCGTGGAGCTCTCCCTGCCGTTCGACGCGCCCTTCGTCGACGAGCTGTTCGCGATGCGGCGAGCCCCGCGCCGGCCCGAGGAGATGGCCGAGCGCCTCGGCCTCGACGCGGGCGCGCGGGAGCGGTTCTCCGCGCTCCTCACGGACACCGCCCCTCGCCCCGTGGAGGCCTACGCGGGCCCCGGGATCCGCGCCCGCTACTTCGGCCACGCCTGCGTCCTGCTCGAATGGGCTGGGGGAAATGCGCTGGTCGACCCCCTCATCAACCATCGCTACGAGAGCCGGGAGCCGTACTTCTCCTTCGAGGATCTCCCGGAGGTCCTTTACGACGTGGTGATCACCCACGGCCACGAGGACCACCTGCACCTCGAGACGCTGATCGAGCTCAGGCACAAGGTGCGGCGCGTGGTGGTCCCCAAGAGCGGCGGGGGCCGCCTAGAGGATCCTTCGCTGCGCCTGTTGCTGCGGGCCGCCGGTTTCCGTGACATCGTCGAGGTCGACGATCTCGACCGGCTGGAGTGCGCGGGCGGGGCCATCACGGCGCTTCCCTTCATGGGAGAGCACGGCGACCTCGCCATCCGGAGCAAGGCCGCGTACCTCGTGGAAGGCGGGGGTCGCAAGGTGCTGTGCATGGCCGATTCGGACAACGTCGAGCCCCGGGTCTATGCGTCCGTGCGCGCCCACGTGGGGCCGGTCGACGCCATGTTCCTGGGCATGGAGTGCGAGGGATCGCCGCTCACCTCGCTGTACGGTCCGGTGCTGACCACGCCCCTTCTGGCCGAGCACCGCGAGTCGCGCCGCTTTCGTGGATCCGACTGCGCGCGCGCGCTCGATCTCGTGGCCCGCTTCGAGCCTTCCCACGTGTACGTCTACGCCATGGGGCAGGAGCCGTGGCTCTACTATCTCATGAGCCTCGAACAGGGCGCCGAGTCCCGCCCCATCGTCGAGTCGAATCGGCTCGTCGAGGCGTGCAGGCGCAGGGGCCTCGTGGCCGAGCGGCTCTACTGCAAGAAGCAGGTCGAGCTGCCATGAGCGCCGACCCCGTTCGGCTCAAGCTCCTGGAGCATCACTGGCTTCGCAAGCTCGCGCCGGTGATCCGGCGAGGAGCCGCCGTCGATCCTCGCCATGCTCCCAAGGCGCCCCGGAGGGCGTTCGCGATCGCGATCCCTCCGGATCTCTTCGAAGCTGCGCAGAAGGCCTGCCAGGGCTCGGAGCTCGGGCTCTTGGTGCTCCTCGCGAGCGCGCTGCTGGCCACGGGGCGGCGCTCCGCTGATGGGGACTCCGTCACGATCGGCCTGGCCGGCTTTGACGAGCTCGCCCCGGGGCCGGCCGCCGATCTGCTGCTCCTGCAGCGCTCGATGGATCCCAACACGCCGTTCGAAGAGCTGGTGCAGGGGGTCGAGCAGGACTTTCTCGAGGCCATGGCGCATCGAGAGCTGCCCTTCGAGGCCCTGATCGGCCGCCTCCGCGAGCGAGGCGAGGCCCTCGATCCGGACTGCTTCCGGATCGCGCTGGGCCGCTCGGAGAGCCCCTTCGTCGACGCCTTCGATCTGGACCTCCACCCGGCGATCGCCGGTGGCTCCGCCGCGCTGCGAGGCAGCCACGGGTCGTCGCTCCGCCCGTTCGAGGCCGAGGCGTTCGTGGCCCGCGTCCTCCACGTGCTGGCCGACGGCCTGCGGCGCCCACGCACCCCGATCGGGCAATTGCGGTGGTTCGGTCCCGACGAGGAGGCGCGCATCCGGACCGTCTACAACCGCTCGGCCGTGGAGCCTCCCTTCGGCGCGGTCCACCAGCTCTTCGGCGACAGGGCCCGCCTGCGGCCGGACGTGATCGCGGTCGTGGGCGAGGACGGACACCTGAGCTATCGGGCGCTGGCCGCGAGGAGCAGCCGGCTGGCGCGCGCGCTGGTGCAGGCCGGCGCGGGGCCGGAGGACGTGGTGGCGATCTTCGCTTCGTACACGACCTCGCTCGCGGTCTCCACGCTCGGTGTCCTCCAGGCCGGGGCCGCCTTCACGCTCCTGGATCCGCGGCTCCCCGCCGATCGGCTGGAGCTTCTGCTCCGCGACAGCGGCGCCGCCTTCCTCGTGATTCCCCCCGGCACCTCGCCGCCGCGCTTCGGCGGCCGGGTGCTCGCGCTCGACGACCGCCTCGGCGCGGACGCGCCGCCGCTCGCGGGCACCGACGTCGATCCAGCCCAATTGGCCTATCTCATCTACTCGTCAGGCAGCACCGGCTCGCCCAAGGCCACCATGGTGGAGCACGGCGCGTTCTCCAGCTTCACGCGCTGGGCCGCGGGCGAATACGGTCACAGGGAAGGGGTCCGGTGCCTGCTCGGCACCTCAGTGGCGTACGACGGAACCATCCTCCAGCTCTTTCCCCCTCTCGCCGCGGGCGGCACGGTTCTGGTGGTCGATCCCCGCTTTCGCCTGGAGATCCCCCGTTACGTCGCCTACCTGCGAGACCAGCAGATCCAGTGCGTGGACGAGGTGCCCAGTCTCCTGCGAGAGCTCTGCGCCTACCTCGCTGGCTCGGGGGAGGCACCGCTCGCCGATCTCGCCACGCTCTCGGTGGGAGGCGAGGCCATCTCCATCGAGCTGGTCCGCGAATGCCGCCGGCTGATCGCGCGGACGGGGATCATCCTCAACGGCTACAGCCCCTCGGAGACGAGCCCGATCGTCCTGACCCACCGCTTCGACGGCGCGCGCGACGACGAGGTCTCGCTGCTCGGCGCCCCGAGGCCGAACGCCCGCGTCCTCGTGCTCGACGCGGACGACGAGATCGTCCCTCCGGGCGTGGCCGGCGAGATCCACATCGCGGGAGCGCCCGTCTCGCGCGGTTATCGCAACCAGCCCGGTCTCACGGCGTGTCGCTTCGTGCCGAGCGTCTGGGACGACGGCGGGCGCATGTACCGGTCGGGGGACCGAGGCCGCTGGGCCGAGGGGGGAGCCATCGAGTTCTTCGGCCGCGCGGACCGGCAGGTCAAGGTGCGAGGCCACCGCGTCGAGCTCGACGAGGTGGAGGCGCGCCTGCGCGCGCTTCCGGAGGTCGCCGCGGCCGCGGTCACCCTCGCGTGCGAGGCCCCTTTTGCCGGGCAGATCGTCGCCCATGTCGCGCTGCGGGGCGCCCCCAAGGCTAAGGAACCTCCTGCGGAATTGTGGCCCTCGCTCGGCGAGTACCTCGTCTACGATGAGCTCGTCTACCAGGCCATGACCAACGACGTGGAGCGGAACCGCCGCTACGCGGCGGCCATCCGGCGACACGTGCCGGGCAAGGTGGTGGTCGACGTGGGCACGGGAAAGGACGCGGTGCTCGCGCTGATGTGCGTCGAGGCCGGGGCCCGCCGCGTCTACGCGATCGAGACCCTCGACGCGGCCTACCGCGCGGCACGTGACCTGGTCGCGTCGCTGGGCTTCGGGGATCGCATCCACGTGATCCACGGGGACTCGCGCGAGGTCACGCTGCCCGAGCCCGCCGATGTCTGCGTGTCGGAGCTGCTCGGCGGCATCGGCGGCTGCGAGGGCGCGGCCGCGCTGCTCGACGACGCGCGCCGGCTGTTGCGCCCGGGCGCCGCGATGATTCCGGAGCGCTGCACGACCTTCATCGCCGCCGCCAGGCTCCCCGACGATCTGCACGAAGAGCCACGCTTCGGGGCGCTGGCTCGACCGTACGTGGAGGCGATCTTCCGGCGGGTGGGCCGCCGCTTCGACGTGCCGGTGGGCGTCCGCGGCTATCCGCCCTCGCTCGTGGCGTCGACGCCGGCGGTGTTCGAAGACCTGGATTTTCGCGGTCCGATCGGCGCCTCGTACGAGCGATCCATCGACATGACCGTCACCGAGGACGGGCGCATCGACGGTTTCGTCCTCTGGCTGTCGGTCGCGACCATGGAGGGCGAGGCGCTCGACACCCTCCATCATCAGCACTGCTGGATGCCCACGTTCTTTCCCGCCTTTTACCCGGGTGTCCGGGTGAAGGCGGGAGATCGGATCACCGCCGTTTGCTCCGGCCGCACCGCGGCCGACGGGCTCTTGCGCGACTACCAGCTGCGGGGCCAGCTCCTGCGGCGGCGCGAGGCTCCGGTCGAGTTCCACCACGCCTGCCAGCCCTACGAGAGCGCCTATCGGGGATCTCCCTTTTACGAGCGCCTCTTCGATTCTGCGTCCGTGCCAGCGCCGGCGCGCCGCGGGGCGCGCGCAGAAGCGTCGCTACGGCGCCGCCTCGCGGAGCAGCTCCCCGACTTCATGGTGCCCGCGCGCTTCGTGCTCCTGGACGCCCTCCCCATGCTGGAGAGCGAGAAGGTGGATTATCTCGCGCTGCCCTCTCCATCGCTCCCCGATCGCGCCGGGGAGAGCCCCGCTCCTCGCACCGCCGTGGAGCGCGCGCTGGCCGCGCTGTGGGCTTCGGTCCTCGGCGTCGGCGACGTCTCGGTCCACGACGACTTCTTCCGGCTCGGAGGGCACTCCCTGGCGGCGACGCAGCTCGCCTCGCGGGTGAGGCAGACCTGGGGCGTGGAGATCTCGGTCCGCGACATCTTCGATGGGCCCACGCTGGGGGCGCAGGCCGGGATCATCGAGCGAGCGCTCGAGGCGCGGAGCGCGCCGGCCGAGGCTGCGCCGCCCCCGCGCCGGCACGTCCCCAGGACGGGGTATTCGCCGCTCTCGCTCGGACAGGAGCGCCTGTGGTTCCTCTCGCGGTTCGATCCCGAGAGCCCCTTCTACGTGGCCGCGGCCGTCGTGTCGCTGGAGGGCGATCTCCCGATCCCCACGCTGCGCCGGGCCCTGGGCCTGGTCGCGGAGCGGCACGCCATCCTGCGCACCACCTTCTCGTTCGATGGCACCCGGCCGGCGCAGGTCATCGCGCCCTCCATCGAGGTGCCCTTCGAGATCGTCGATTACCGCGATCGGCCCCCCGAGGACGCACGCCGCGCCCTGGCCGAGGCGCAGCGCGAGCGGGCCCGCCGCCCGTTCGATCTGGAGGCAGGTCCCCTCTGGCGCACGACGCTCTTCCTGCTGGAGGACCGCCGGCAAGAGCTGCTCGTGACCATCCATCACATCCTCTGCGACGGGTGGTCGGTGGGTGTCCTGACCGCCGATCTCGCCGCGTTCTACCGCCAGATCGCGCGGGGCGAGCCTCCCGGGCTGCCCGAGCTTCCCCTGCAGTACGCCGACTACGCCGTGGAGCAGCGCGAGGCGTTCGAACAGGGCCGCTTCGACGGCGCGCTGGCCTACTGGACAAGAGTGCTCGCGGGCGCGCCGCCGCTCATCGGGCTGCCCACCGATCGGCCCCGTCCCCCGGTGATGAGGCACGACGGCGCCACGCGCCGGTTTCGTCTCTCCCCTGCCGTCGCCGCGGCGCTCGCCGCGCTCGGTGAGCAGGAGGGCGCGTCGCTCTTCATGGTGCTGCTCGCGGCCTTCAAGTCGTTGCTCCACCGCTACGGCGCCGGGACCGATCTGGTGGTGGGGTTCCCCATCGCGAGCCGCCCCCGCCCAGAGCTCGAAGGCCTGATCGGCTTCTTCGCGAGCTCCATGGTCCTGCGCACGGATCTCTCGCACAATCCGTCCTTCCGCGAGGTCCTCCGGCGGGTCCGCAGCGGCGCGCTCGACGCGTACGCGCACCAGGACGCTCCGTTCGAGAAGGTCGTCGACGCCATGCGCCCCGACCGCGATCCGAGCCATCCCCCGCTGTTCCAGATGGCGTTCGTGTTCCACGATCGGCCGCTGCCGCCCCTCGATCTGCCGGGGCTCACCGCCGCCGTCGAGGAGCTGGACACGGGCACGTCCAAGTTCGATCTCACGCTGACCGTCCAGCAGGCCGAGGACGGCCTCCACGGCGCGATGGAATATCGCCTCGATCTCTTCGACGAGGGCACCATCGACCGCATGATCGCGAGCTTCGCGGCGCTGCTCTCGGCGGCCGCGAGCACGCCCGATCGGGACGTCCGGTCGCTGCCGCTGCTCTCCGAGGCGGAGCGCGTCCGCGCGCTGTCCGTGTGGAACGACACGCGCTCCGAGCCTGCGCTGCGGGCGAGCCTTCAGCAGATGTTCGAGGCCGAGGTGCGCCGGCGTCCCGACGCCGTCGCCGTCGCGGGCCGGGACGAGTGCCTGACCTACCGGGAGCTGAATCGCCGTGCCAACCGGCTGGCGAGGCGCCTCGCGGCGCTCGACGTGGGGCCCGAGGTCATCGTGGGCGTACACGTAGAGCGGTCGTGGTGGGCCGCGATGGCGCTGCTCGCGATCGTCAAGCGCGGCGCCGCCTTTCTGGTGATCGATCCGACCTACCCGCGCGAGCGCGTGCAGCACATCCTGAAGGACGCCGCGCCCGCCGTGCTGCTCGCGCAGCCGGGCTTGCCCGACCTTCCATGGGCCTCTTGCCCGGTCCTGTCCCTTCGAGACGACGGCTCGTCCTCCGCGGACGGCGCGACCAACCCGCGCGACCTCAGCCGCCCCGAGGGGCTCGCCTACGTCGTGTACACCTCGGGGACGACGGGGCGCCCCAAGGGCATCGCCATGACGTACGCGTCGCTTGCCAACGAGATCGCGTGGCACCACGAGGCGAGCCCCACGCGCGGCCCCCTCCGCACGATCCAGCTCGCCTCGCCCAGCTTCGACATCGCGTACCTCGAGGTGTTCGGCACGCTCTGCCAGGGCGGGACCCTCGTCACGATCCCGGACGACGTGCGCGCCGACCCTCGCGCGCTCGGCGAGGCCATGGCGGATCTGGCCGTCGAGCGCGCGGTCATGACGTACGCGATGGCCAATCACCTCACGCAGGCGGCCCAGCTCCACGGGCTCCGCCTCCCGCACCTGCGGGAGCTCGCGTCCACCGGGGAGGAGCTGCGCATCACCGCCGAGATGAGGCGCTTCCTCCAGGACCATCCGCGCGCGCGGCTCGGCAACTACTACGGCCCCGCCGAGTGCGACGTCGTCACGTCGTGCTGGATGGAGGGCCCGCCCGACGCGTGGCCTGCGTCGGCGCCCATCGGGCGGCCGATCTTCAACACCCGCATCTACCTGGTCGACGGGCTCATGGCGCCGGCGCCGATCGGGGCCCCGGGCGATCTGCTGATCGGCGGCGCGTGCGTCGGCCGCGGCTATCTCCGCGCCCCCGCGGCGACCGCCGCTCGCTTCTTGCCCGATCCGCTCTCCGGCGAGCCGGGCGCGCGCCTCTACCACACGGGGGACTCGGCCCGATACCGGACCGACGGCACCATCGTCTTCCTGGGCAGGACCGACCGGCAGATCAAGCTCCGGGGCGTTCGCGTCGAGCCCGCCGAGATCGAGGTCGCGCTGAGCGAGCACCCTGGCGTCGAGGCGGCCTTCGTGGTCGCGCTCCAACCTGAGGGACGGGACCCTTTCCTCGTCGCGTACGTCGTCGCCCGTCCCGGATCCACCGTGTCCGTGGCGGAGCTCCGCGCGCACGTGGCCGATCGATTGCCTCACTTCATGCGCCCCCGCCATCACCTCTTCGTGCCCGAGCTGCCGCTCGATCCGAACGGCAAGATCGATCGGCGAAAGCTGCCCTCGCCGGCCCTCGACGCAGAGAGCGCGGCCGCCTTCGCGCCGCCGCGGAGCGAGGTCGAGGCGGCCCTGGCGTCCATCTGGCGCGAGGTGCTCGGGGTGGATGCCGTCGGCCGGAACGACAACTTCTTCGATCGCGGCGGAGATTCGCTGCGCATCGCGCGCGCCCACGCGCGCATCGTCGAGACGCTGGGCGTCCGGCTGGCCATCGTCGATCTGTTCCAGTGCCCCACCATCGCGGGCCTCGCCGAGCTCCTGGCTCAACGGAGCCCCGGCGCCTCGCCGGCCCGCCGCCGGGAGCCCGCGGACGCCGAGGCCCGGCGGGCGCTGCGCGATCAGCAGGCGGACGCGCGGCGCCTCCGCGAAGCCGGGCGAGAGGGCTTCTCGCTCGGTGAGGCCCGTCGAAAGCGAGGCAGATGACGGCCGCGGACGATAAGAACCTCATCGCCGTGGTGGGCATGAGCTGCCGCCTGCCGGGCGCGCGCGACGCCGCGCAGTTCTGGGAGAACCTGCGCGACGGCGTGGAATCGATCTCGTTCTTCCAGCGCGAGGAGCTGATCGCCGCGGGCGTCCCGCCCCACCTGGTGGACGCGCCCGGCTACGTGCCCGCCGCGGGCGCGCTGGAGGGCGCCGATCTGTTCGACGCGGAGTTCTTCGGCCTCACCCCGCGCGAGGCCGAGCTGCTCGACCCGCAACACCGGATTTTCCTGGAGCACGCCTGGGAGCTGCTCGATCGCACGGGCCACGGCGCCGAGGGGCGGGACGAGGTGGTGGGCGTCTATGCGGCCGCCGACTTCAACAGCTATCTGGTGCACAACCTCCTGCCCCACTACCACCGCATCGGCGCCGGATCAGGCACGTTTCAGGCCCTCTTGGCGAGCGACAAGGATTACCTGACCACGCGCGTCTCCTACAAGCTCAACCTGGTCGGCCCGAGCATCACCGTGCAGACCGCGTGCTCGGCGTCGCTCGTGGCGGTGCACCTGGCCTGCCAGGCGCTGCTCGCGGGCGAGTGCGATCTGGCCCTGGCGGGGGGCGTGTCGATCACGGTGCCTCTCAAGGCCGGATACCTCTACCAACCCGGCATCGTCTCCCCCGACGGGCACTGCCGCGCCTTCGACCATCGGGCAGGCGGGACCGTCGGGGGCAACGGCGTCGGAATCGTCCTCTTGGCGCGCCTCGCCGACGCCCTCGCCGCGGGCAACCAGGTATTGGCGATCATCCGTGGGACGGCGGTCAACAACGATGGATCCGACAAGGTCGGTTACACGGCGCCCAGCGTTCGTGCGCAGGCCCGCGTCGTCGCGGAGGCCATGAGCGTCGCGAGGGTCGAGCCCGATAGCATCTCGCACGTCGAGGCCCACGGCACGGGGACCCGGCTCGGCGATCCCATCGAGGTGGAGGCGCTGACGCAGGCCTATCGGCGCAAGACGAGCCGCACGGGCTTCTGTGCGCTCGGCTCGGTCAAGACGAACATCGGGCACCTCAACGCGGCGGCCGGCGTCGCGGGGCTCATCAAGACGGTGCTGGCCCTGCGCCATCGGATGATCCCGCCGAGCTTGCACTTCGAGCGGCCGAACCCGGAGATCCCCCTCGAATCGTCGCCCTTCTTCGTGAACGACCGGCTGCGCCCGTGGACGACGGAGGGGCCCCGCCGCGCGGGCGTCAGCTCGTTCGGGATCGGCGGGACCAACGCCCACGTCATCGTGGAGGAGTGGACGGATCCACCGCGCAGCGAGGCGTCGTCGCGGCAGCGTCACGCGCTGATCCTGTCGGCCAAGTCCGAGGCCGCCCTGCGCGCGCTCTGCGCCGACATGGCCGGCTTCCTGGAGGCCCACCCCGAGGTCGACGTCGCCGACGCGGCGTTCTCGTTGAGCGTCGGTCGCACGGCGCACGCCCATCGCCGGGCGGTGTTGTGCAGAACGTCCGCGGAGGCCGTCGCGGCGCTGCGTGAGCCTCGCGGCGGGCCGTCCGTCCGCGTCTCCGGATCGCCCGGCCCGGTGCTGCTCTTCTTTCCGGGCGACGCCGCGGCCGCAGCGCGGATCGCGCGCCTCTTCGATCGGCGCTGCGATCCGCTTCACGCGCACCTCACCGCCTGCGCGGAGCTCCTCGCGTCCGAGCTCGGCATCGCGCTGCCGGGGTTCGCTCCCGGCGCGGCGCCTTGTCCCGCGCGCGGGGTCGACGGCGCGGCCCGCGACCGGGCGGCGTCCTTCGCCCTCGCGTGGGCGCTCGGTCAGCTCTGGTTGGACTGCGGCCTCCAGCCCGACCAGGTCGCCGGGAGCGGCGTCGGGGAGATCGTCGCCGCGGTCGTCCGGGGCGAGGTTTCGCTCGAGGAAGGCCTCCGGCGGGCCGCCTCAGCCGATGGGAGCGTGGAAGGCCCGAGCCCCGATCTTCCGCCGCCGCAGGCCCATCGATCCTGGCTGGTGGTCTGCGCGGGAGCTGCCGACCGTCCTGCGGGCTCCGGAGTCGATAGCTGGCTCCCGTCGTTGGCCAGCGCCGGCGCCGGCGGAGCACCGGACGATTCGCCGCTGCTCGACGGCCTGGTGAAGCTGTGGATGGAGGGCGTCCCCGTCCTCGTGCACCGCTACTACGACGGGGAGAAGCGCCTGCGCGTGGAGCTGCCCATCCATCCGCTTCGGCGCGAGCGCCACTGGCTGCGTCCGGACCCCGAGCCTCCGCCGGCCGAGGGCTCGAGGCGAGCGAAGGAGTCGCGCGTCGCGGAACACGTGGAGTCGCTGATCGCCCGCTTGACCGCGCGGACCGGCGCGTCGAGGCGGCTCGCGGAGAGCCATCGTTCGACGCACGCGGACAACCGGTTGATGGTGCGCTTCCGGTCGGCCTGGAAGAAGCTCTGTTATCCCCTCGTCGCGAGGCGGGCCGAAGGGTCGAGGCTCTGGGACGTCGACGGCAACGAGTACGTCGATCTGACCATGGGGTTCGGGGTCAACCTGTTCGGCCACGCGCCCCGGTTCCTGCGCGACGCGCTGGACAGGCAGCTCGTCTCCGGCATGAACTGCGCTCCCGACGTGCGATCGGCGGGCGAGGTGGCGGAGCGGATCTCCGCCATGACCGGCGTCGAGCGCGTGGCGTTCTGCAACACCGGCACGGAGGCGGTCATGCTCGCGCTGCGGGTCGCGCGGGCCGTCACCGGGCGGGAGAAGGTGGCGCTCTTCGCGGGCTCCTACCACGGCAGCTACGACGGCCTGCTCGCGCGGAGCGGACTCTCGGGGGACAGATCGATCACCCTGCCGGCCGTGCCGGGAATCCCTCCGCGCATGATCGAGGACGCCATCGTGCTCGATTACGCGAGCCCCGCGTCGGTGAACGCCGTGCGCGAGCGCGCTCACGAGCTCGCGGCCGTGCTGGTGGAGCCCATCCAGAGCCGCCGTCCCGATCTCGTGCCGAAGGCCCTGCTCCAGGATCTGCGAACGGTCACCCGGCAGGCCGGAGTGCCGCTGATCTTCGACGAGATGATCACAGGGTTTCGAATTCACCCCGGCGGGGCTCAGGCCTGGCTCGGCGTCGAGGCCGATCTCGTGACCTATGGAAAAGTGCTGGGCGGAGGGCTGCCCATCGGCGTCGTGGGCGGCCGGGCGGATCTGCTGGCGGCCATCGACGGTGCGGCGCTCCGGGCCTTCTACGACGGCACGTCCTGCCAGCATCCCCTCGCCATGGCCGCGGCTCGCGCCGTGCTCGACGAGCTGTCCGCCCAGGGGCCCGCCCTCCAGGAGAACCTCAACCGGCGCGCCCGCGACTTCACCCGGCGCCTCGACGCGATCCTCACCGAGCTTCGGGCGCCGCTCCGGGTGGCCTCGTTCGGATCGTTCTTCAACTTCGCGTTCCAGGGCGCAGCGGCCCACGCGGAGCTGCTCCTCGGCCACCTCATCGAGCAGGGCGTCTACGTGTGGGAAGGCGGCACGTGCTTCGTCTCCACCGCGCACTCCGACGCGGATCTCGATCGGGTGGCGAGCGCCCTGGAAGCGGGCGTGGGCGCGATGCGCCAGGATGGGCTCCTCTGACTCAGGCGGCGCCGGATCCGCTCGACGGCAACGCGACGTCGGCCCAGCGGCACGGCTGACCCATCGCCGTCCACACGACCCGCGGACCCCGGAACGGCGAGCGTCCGTGGGCGGTCAGGCTGTTGTCGAGCAGCAGCACGTCCCCCTCGCGCCACGGGAAGGCGCACGTCTCCGCCGCGTACGCCTCGCGCAGCGTGGCGAGCACGTCGGGCTCGAAGGGCTCGCCGTCGCCGTAATGGGTCTGGCTCGGCAGGCCGTCGGCGCCGCAGAGCTGCGCCAGGAACGCGCGGACCTCGGGCCGCAGCGTCGATGGGTGGAAGAAGGTGAGGTGGTTCATCCACGTCGCGTCGCCGCTTCGCGGGTGCCGGAGAGCCACGTCGCGCACCTGCCAGGTGCGCAGCCGGCCGCGATCGAGCCACTCGAGCCCGATGTCGTTGGCGCGGCAGTACGCCTCCACCTCGCCCCGGTGGGTGGTTTGAAAAGCCGTCTCCCACGAGACGCCGACGTTCTTGTGGTAGGTACGCACGTAGCGGTAGCGGCGGGTCAGCAGCGCGTCGCGCAGGGAGCGCGGGATCCGATCGAAGACGCGCCGGCAGCTCGCGATCGGCGTCTCCCCCCCGGCGGCGGCGCTCTTCACGCAGAAGAACGCGATCTTCTGCGGGAAGATCGCGTTGTACGACTGCTCGTTGTGGAGGAAGATGGCCTCCTCGGCGGGGTGCTCGGTGGAGGTGTACACCCGGTCCTCCACCTGCCGCCGGGGCGACGATCGCTCGACATACGGGAGCACGTTGCCCGCGACCGCGGTCATGAACGCCTGGAAGTCCGCCGCGCCGGCGAGGGCGAAGCCCCGGAAGAGCACCGCGCCGTAGCGCGTGAGCGCGGCCTCCACGGCGTCACGCCGGTGCATCGCCATCTCGGTGAGGCGTTCGCCTGGACGCGATGGCAGGACGAGCGCCGCGAGCTCTTGCTCAGGGAACAGGACGTCGGCGACCTGCAGATCCCCTCCGGCGCCGCTCTCCAGCACGGCTCAGCCCTCGTCGAGGCGCGAGAGGCGCCCCCGTCCTTCCAGGCTCATCGCGTCGACGTCCACCGTGCAGCGGACCCGCACCCCGTCGAGCGTCAACGCCCCCTCGAGGTGGGTCCGGGCGAGGCCGGAAGCCGGCGGCGTGGACGCCTCGCGCGCGAGGCGCACGCCGAGCTCCGTGGGCCCCTCCGTGCCCACGAACCGGATCCGCACGAACTCGCGCCGGAGCACGTCGTCGAGCGTCGCGCCCGAGGGCGGCAGCACCACCACCGGATGGTCCCCGCGGCACAGGCGGGTGACCAGATCCTCTCCCAGCAGGGCCGGATCGACATCCTCCACGGCAGGCAGCCCCGCACCTTGCGCTGCTTCCATGCGCTTGCGAAGGCTCAGCGGGCGCATGTCGGTCCACACCGCATCGATGTGGGCACAGCACTCGGCCCAGCTTCCCGTCTTGCCCGCCTCGCTCCACCCGAGCGGCAGGCTCCGGTCCGCGGGCCAGAGGGAGTATTGCTCCTCGTGGTTCTTCACCACGCGGAAGATGCCGTCTCGGTTCTCGCTCACGGCTGCTCTCGTTCGAGGATCCACACGCCGTAGGTCAGCTTGTCGATCAACAGGTTGAGGTTCCAGTAGTAATAGCCGAGGAGGCAGGCGTAGTTGCGCTCCCCGAGCCGGGCGATGGTGCGCGAGCGGGCGCGCAGCGCGCGCGCGAGGCGCATGGCATCGCGCCCGCTGTCCTCGCCGAGGGCCTCGTAGTAGGGGGACGTCTCGATGTTGGTGGTCCCGTACTCGACCACCCGGAGGCCCGCGCGTTTGAAGGCGGTCATCATGCGGTCCTCGGAGAGGGTGTCGACGTTCAGCCCGAGCGGCTCGGCGAACCGCGGGATCTCCCCGGGTTCCAGGTTCGGCGTGGCGAGCACGCTGTAGTTCATCATCCGCTTGCCGGGCCGCAGCACGCGGGCGCACTCGGCGGCGGATTGCTCGATATCGTCGATATGGTTGAAGACGTCGCGACACCAGATGAAATCGACCGACGCGTCCGGCAGCGGGATGGCCTCGGCCGCCCCGCGCAGCAGCGTGACGGAGTCCTGTACGCCTTCGTTGCGAAACCGCTCCGCGGCCAGGGTGATGTTCTGCTCCAGCGGGTCGACGGCGATCACGCGACAGCCCAGCTTCTTGACGAACTCGACGGTGAGCCGGCCCTTGCCGCAGCCCAGATCGAGCAGGGTGTCGCCCTTTCCGACCCCCTGGCGCTCCGGGATCTCCGGCAGGTACTCGCTGTAGGGCCGGCCCCCCGGGTCGGCGTCGAGCCACGCCGCGGCGTCGCCCTCCGCGATCTCCGCGAGGAAGGGCCACAGGAACTCGTAGAACTCGGTCACTCGCTGCGCTCGATCCGTCACGGTCAGGTCTCCTTCTGTGGAAGCGCCGACCCAGGCAGGGGAGCCGTCGCGGGCGCGGCGCGGTCCGCCGGTGAGAGCCCGGCGATCTCCTCGAGGGCACGCCGGAGGTGGTTCAACATTCGTTCTGCGAGGGCGGTGTCGAGCCGGCTCTGTTCGTACTGCAGCCGGAGACGCAGTCCCCGCGCGCCATGGTCGAGGCGCGCCAGGAGATCGTGCCCCGAGACCGTGGGACCGGGCTCGTCCCCGTCGATCTCCGCCGGCTCCACCGCAAGGCCCGTCAGGTCGAGGGGGAGCTCGCTCGTCTCCTGCGCGAGGAGCATCACCTGAGCCAGCGCGCTCCGATCGATCTCGCGCTCCGACTCGAGGACGCGGAGGGCCTCCTCGAAGGGGAGATCCAGGTGGTCGAAGGCGGAGAAGACGGCCTCGCGGGCAGCGCGGAGGGCCTCCAGGGGACCTCCGCCGGGCGGGAGGCGCAGCCGCAGGATGGTCACCGTGGCCAACAGCCCGACGACGCCCAGGAGCTCGGCGCGGTGGCGGTTGGCCACGAGCGTGCTGACGCGGAGGCTGGTCGCGCCGGTCTCGGCCAGGACCGCCCGGCCGAGCGCCGCCAGGCCCGCCGCGAACAGGGTGGCGCCTTCCCGCGAGAGGACCGCCTGCAGCCGCCGCGCGACGTCCTCGTCGAGGGAGGTCTCGACGCTCGTGAAGCGGAAGACGATGGATTGCTTCCTGTGGACGTTGCCGATCGGCAAGGGGGCGAGATCTCCCTCCAGCACGTCGCGCCAGTGCTGCATGTCGGCGGGCAGCCGCTCCGCCGTCAGGTGCTCGCGCTGCCAGCGCACGAAGTGGCCGTACTGCACCGCCGCCGCGGGCAGCTGGCCTTGGCCCCGACCGAGCTGCGCGTAGGTCGCGCCGAGCTCCCGGGCGAGCACGGCGAGCGACGCGCCGTCGCAGACGATGTGGTGAATCACGAGGACGGCGAGGAAGCTATCGGGACCGTCGTGGAGAAGCGCTGCGCGGAACAGGGGGCCTCGGTCGAAATCGAACGGACGGTCGCGCACCTCTCCCAGGATGCGCCGGGTCTCGTCGGGGATTCGCTCGGGGGGCAGCGCGCGGAGATCGAAGACCTCGAAGGCGCTGGGGACGGTCTCCAGGACCACCTGCGCGGGGCCTTGCTCCTCGTCGAAGGCGAACACGGTCCGAAGCGCGTCGTGACGCCGGGCGAGCGCGTCCACCGCACGGGCCAGCCGATCGGCATCGACAGGGCCGCGGCCGCGGAAGCCGAGGTGGATGTGGAAGATGTGATTGTTCGGAAAGAGCTGCTGGAAGAGCCAGATCTGCTGCTGCTGCAGGGCGAGCTGGAGCCGGGACGGCACGGGCTCGGTGCTCGGCCCGGGCAGGGCCGCGGCGCCCGCTCGCTGGTGGCGCAGGGCGTCGATGGCGGCCGCGACGCGGGCCACCGTGGGCGCGTCGAAGAGAAGGCGCAGGGGGATCTGGAGACCGAGCCGCTCGCCGAGCTGGGCCGTGATGCGCGCGGCGATGAGCGAGTGCCCGCCGTGATGGAAGAAGTCGTCGTGCCGCCCGACGGGACCTCCCAGCGCGGCGGCCCAGACGCCGGCCACCAGCGCTTCGGTTGGCGTCTCGGGCGAGCCGCCGGAGCCGCCCTTCCGGGGCGTGCGCGCCGACGCCGCCGCGAGGGCCGCCCGGTCCACCTTGCCCCGGGAGGTGAGCGGGAGCGCCGCGTGCCAGACGATCTCCGCGGGGACCTGAAAGGAAGGCCCACGGGCCCGCAGGAAGTCGATCAGCTCCGCCGCGTCGACGGGGCTCGCCCTGGGGACCAGGTGCGCGCAGAGCCACCGTTCCATGCCGGCGCCGCCGATGGCGAGGACCACCGCGTCGCGCACGCTCGGGTGCTGCTCCAGTCGCCGCTCGATCTCGAGGAGATCCACGCGGTAGCCCCGGATCTTCACCTGCTCGTCGGCGCGGCCGAGGAAGTCGAGGAGGCCGCTGCTCAGACGCCGCGCCCGGTCTCCGGTCGCGTAGAGACGCGCCCCCGGCGTGCGGGCGAAGGGATCGGGGACGAAGCGAGCGGCCGTCGCCCGCGCCTGCCCGAGGTAGCCCCGTGCCAGCCCTTCGCCGCCTATGTAGAGCTCGCCCGCGACGCCGGGCGCGACGGGCGCCATTGCGTCATCGAGGACGTGCAGGCGGGCCCCGCGAATCGGCCCGCCGATGGGCACGCGGCGCGCCGGGTCCACCCGGTCGAGGGTGAAGAGAGACGCGACGGTGGTCGCCTCGGTCGGGCCGTAGCCGTTGACGAAGCTGGTCCGCGGGCAGGCGCCGCAGGCGGCCGCGAACACGGCGGAGTCCGCCGCCTCGCCCCCGAAGAGCACCAAGCGAAGGCCGGCGAACGCCGCAGGATCGATCGTCGCGACGTGGTGGAGCAAGGCGGTGGTGAAGAGGCCGGCCG
The DNA here is from genome assembly GCF_051527405.1 of Sorangium sp. So ce295. NCBI lineage: Bacteria > Pseudomonadati > Myxococcota > Polyangiales > Polyangiaceae > Sorangium > Sorangium sp. So ce295. The sequence continues at coordinate 4,689,917 of NZ_CP150324.1, forward strand.
TGATCGCGCGCTCGGCGAGATGCCCGGCGAGGCGCTTCGGATGGGCGACGTCGTCGCGCTCGATGCCCACGAGCCGCCCTCCCGCGAGCAGGGTCGTCCAGACCTCCCACAGGAATGCATCGAACCGTGGGTCGGCGAGCTGCACGACGCCGTCCTGCGCGGTCAGCTCCAGGGGCTCCTGGCCCACCGCCATGCGCAGGAGGCCTCCGTGGGTGATGCCCACGGCCTTGGGCTGCCCCGTCGATCCCGAGGTGTACAGCACGGCGGTGAGCGTGGCCGGATCCGGCGCCTCCGCGGGGAGAGGCGAGGGCGCCGCGGGGATGCGGATGGATCCCACGTCGATCACCGTTAGCCCGGGAAGGACGGTAACCTCGGACGGGGCCAGGATCACGGACATGCCGACCTCCCGCACGATCTGAGCGATGCGCGTGGGCGGATCGGAGGGATGGAGCGGCACGAACGCGCCCCCCGCCTCGAGGACGCCGAGCAGCGACGCGACGAGCCACGCCGATCCTTCGAAGAGCAATCCGACCGGGGATTCGGCGCCCACGCCTGCGTCCTTGAGCCGCCGCGCGATGGCCGAGGCGGTCCGCGCGAGCCCTGCGTAGCTGAACGATCCGTCGGCGAACTCCAGCGCGAGCGCGTCGGGGCGCCGCGCCGCGATGGCGCGGAAGCGGCCCAGCAGCCCGGGGCCGGGCAAGGGCGGGGACACCGGGTTGTGGTCGTCGACGATCCGCCGCTGATCCTGCGGCGTGGTCAGCGCCAGGTTCGAGAGGGGCGTCTGCGGATCCTCCACGATCGCCCCGATCAAGGCCACCCATCCGTCGAGCAGGCCCTCGACCGCATCCGGATCGAGCGCCCTGCCGGCGTGCTCGAACGTCACCACGGGCTCGGCCGCGGTGACGTCGACGGTGACGAGCAGGTCCAGCTTGGGCGCCGCAGGATCGAGCTCCAGTGGGCTCATGGTCAGCCCCTGCAGGTGCAAGGGGGGCACGGGTCGCTCGTAGAACGCGAAGCCGACCTGCGCGAGCGGCGCCGCGGGACCGCTCCGCTCGGGGGCCACGGTGGCGACGATCGACTGGAAGGGGATCTCGCGGTGCGCCAGCGCGCCGAGGGTCGCGGCCCGCGCGCGCCACGCGACGTCGGCGAACGTCGCCGCTCCGCCGAGATCCACCCGGAGGGGCAGGAGGTTGACGAAGGGCCCGACCACCTCGTCGAGCTCGCTCTGCGCGCGCACGTCCACCGGGGTGACCACGACCAGATCGCTCTCGCTGCACGCCCGCTGCAGGAGGATCAGGTACACCGACAGGTAGGCCACGAAGGGCGTGACGCCGAGCGCCTTGGTCAGTCGCTTCACGGCGTGCCCCTGACCGGCGGCGAGCGCGCGAGCCCGCCGTCGCGCCGCGGGGGACGAGAGCGGCTCGGCGCCTGGAAACGCGAGCGGCGGCGCCGGGGTGGAGAACCGTTCTCTCCAGTAGCCGAGCTGCCGCGAGAGCACGTCGGGGAGCCGGGAGCGCTGCCACGCCGCGAACGCGGCGTACGAGACGCGCGGGGCGGGCAGCGCCGGCCGCCGGCCCTCCACGAAGGCCTGGTACAGGACCAGCGCCTCGCGGAGCAGCACCGACAGCGATCCCTCGTCGCAGGCGATGTGATGGATCGCGAGCACGACGAGGTGGCACGAAGGCGACATCTTCACGGTCAGAGCGCGCGCGGGGAGATCGCGATCCAGGTGAAAGGGCGCGCCGATCACCTCGTCGAGCAGCGCGTCCACGGGCTGTCGCTCCGGCGCGCGATCCGTCAGATCCTCGAAGCGATGCGGCATCGTCGCGCCCGGCTGCGCGACCTGCCACGGCTGGCCCTCGATCTCGGCGATCGTCGTCGCGAGGATGGGGTGGCGGATCAGCAGCTCGTCCAGCGATCGGCGGAGCGCGCCGACGTCGAGGTCGCCCGTGAGCCGGAGCCCCTCGGCGGTGTTGTAGGCCGCCGAGCCGGCGTCCACGCGCTGCGCGAGCCAGATCTGCTCCTGCACGAGGGAGAGGGGCGCTCGCTCCCTCGAGGCGAGATCGGGGATCGGCGCGCTGGATCCTCCGGCGCCTTCCATCAGCTCCGCGATGGCCTCGGCGACGTCGCCGAGGCGCGGCCGATCGAAGAGCGCCCCCAGCGGGAGCTCGACGCCGAACGCGTCGCGCACCTCGGCGGCAAGGCGCATGGCCAGCAGCGAATGGCCGCCCGCGGAGAAGAAGCCGTCCTCGACCGAGAGCCCCTCGACGCCGAGGAGGCGCGACCAGATGGCCGCGAGGGCTTGCGCCACCGGCGATCGGGGCGCGGCGCCCGGGTGCGCTCCGGCGCCGGCGGCGGGCTGCGGGAGCGCCGCTCGATGGATCTTGCCGCTCATCAGCGTGGGCAGTCGATCCAGGAAGACCCACGCGGACGGGATCATCACGCTCGGGAGGAGCCTCGATAACCCCTCGGCGAGCGACGCCGGATCGAGCCGGGGATCGCCCACCACGTAACCGACGAGACGAGGGCCGGCGGGTCCGGGCTGGAGGGCCACCGCGGCCTGCTTCACGCCCGGCAAACCACCCAGCGCCACCTCGATCTCGGCGGGCTCGATGCGCACGCCGCCGAGCTTGATCTGGTCGTCGATCCTCCCCAGAAACTCCAGGGTTCCATCCGCGCGCTGTCGCACCCGATCCCGGGTGCGGTACAGGCGTTTGCCGCCGGCGCAGCAGGGGTCGGGCACGAAGCTCTCGGCCGTCAAGCCCGGACGGCGATGGTATCCGTGGGCGAGGGCCACCCCGCCGATGAACAGCTCGGCGGGCACCCCCGCGGGCGCCGGGAGCCCGGCCTCGTCGAACAGGTGCAAGTGAACGCCCGCGATGGGCGATCCCATCGGGATCTTGCCCTCCCAGGGGCCGGCCGGATCGCGCCACGCGGTGACGTCCACGGCTGTCTCGCTGGGGCCGTAGAGGTGGTGCAGCGTCGCCCCGGAGAGGCGATCGTGGAACCGGCTCCGCGTCTCGGCGGGCAGCGCTTCTCCGCCGCAGAGAACGTGCGATAGCCGGCAGGCCGCGGCGCCGGGCTCGTCGAGGAAGGGCCCGAGCAGCGACGGGACGAAGTGCGCGATCGTCACGCCCTGCTCGTGGATCAGGCGCGCGAGAGCGGCCATGTCCCGGTGGGCGCCTCGCGGCGCCACGACGATGGTCGCGCCTGCAGCGAGGGGCAGGAAGATCTCCCACACGCCCACGTCGAAGCCCCCGGGGGCCTTGCGGAGCACCCGGTCGGTGCGCTGGACGTCGAGGCGCTGCGCGAGCCAGGCCACCAGGTTCGCGGTGGCCGCGTGGGTGTTGATGGAGGCCTTCGGTGTGCCGGTGGAGCCCGACGTGTACACCCCGTAGGCCGCCGCGGCAGGATCGACCCGCAGGGCCAGAGGAGCCGGAGAGCGCGCGGCGATGGCGGGCGCGTCGGCGTCGAGGGCCAGCACGACCTCGTCTCCACGGAGAAGGGGGGTTATGCCTTGCCAGGTGATCACTGCGGCGGGCGCCGCGTCGGCCAGGAGCACGCGGAGGCGATCGGGAGGCGTCTCGGGATCGAGGAGCAGGAAGGCCCCGCCGGCCTTCAGCGCAGCCAGCGCGGCGACCACCTCGTCGATGCCACGATCGAGCAGCACGGCGACCGTTACGCCGGGCCTCACCCCGCGCGCCAGGAGCTCGCGCGCGAGCCGGTTCGCGCGGGCGTTCAGCTCTCGGTAGCTGATCTGCTCCTCGCCCGCGACGACCGCGATCGCGGCGGGGAGCGCGGCGGCGCGCTGCTCCACCTGCTGGTGCACCGGCGGGCCGTCGCGAAGGGGAGGGCCGCCGTCGAGGAACCCCACCGGCCCGGGGGAATGGCGCTCTCTCGCTGCGCCGTCGAGCACGGCCGCGAGCTCGGCCAGGGTGCTGTCGGGATTTCGTGCCGCTTCGGCGAGGAGCGCGCCGAGCTGCGCATTCCATCGCTGGATGGTCGAGGGCGAGAAGAGATCGGTGTTGAAGGTCCAGTCGAAGGTCAGGCTGGTGTCGTCGGCGTTGAGGCTCAGCTCGTGCTTGGCGAACCCGGTCCCCACGGTGTCCACCTCGACGGTCAGCCCCGGAAGGGAGATGGGCGGCGCCGGCCGATCGACGTTGAACGTGGCCGCGACGAGCGGGGTGCGCCCGGGCTCGTGACGCGCGCCGATCTTCGTGCTCAGGGAAGGCAGCGACACGTCCTGGTGATCGCGCGCGGCGAGGACGCGGCGGCTCGTGGCCACCAGGTGATCGGAGAACCGCTGCGCCGGCTCGACGCCGCTGCGGAGCGGCAGGAGGCGGACGAAGTACCCGACGCGCGGCGCGCCGCCCGCGGCGCGCGGCGCGGCGTGGATGCCGACGATCAGATCCGGCTGGCCGGTCAGGTGGTGGAGAAGCGCGGTGTACGCGGCGAGCAAAGCGACGAAGGTGGTGGTGCCGTGAGCCGCGGCGAGCGCGCGCACGTCGGCCGGATGAGGCCGCGAGAGCCGGCAGCGCGTGACCGCGCCGGCGAACGTCCGCCGAGGCGGCCTCGGCCGGTCCAGCGGGAGCGCGAGCGGAGGCGGCGGATCGTGGAGCTCGCCGACCCAGAATCGCTCGTCGAGGTCGGACGCCTCTGGCGCCGGCGCCGCGGCAGGCGCTTCGAGCAGCGACGGCGCGCCGGAGGCCGCGGCGGTGTACTCCCGGGTCAGCTCCCCGAGCAGGACGCTCATGGACGATCCGTCGGTGATCAGGTGGTGCAGCGCGATCACGAGGACGAAGTCGTCGTCGCGAAGCTGGATCAGCTCGGTTCGAAAGAGCGGACCTCGCTCCAGATCGAAGGGCGCGGCGGCCCGGCGCCGGATGGCCTCGGCGAGGGCTTCTCCCTCGGCGCCGGAGAGGACGTGGATCGGGAGATAGGCGTCGATGGCCGGGTGGATGATCTGGGCCTCGCCGTCCGCGCGGAAGGTGGTGCGGAGGGCCTCGTGCCGCGCGATGAGCCGGGACAGCGCTGCGCGCAGCGCGGGGATGTCGAGGCGGCCGCGCAGGCGCAGGGCGCCGCACTCGTTGTGCGCCATCGAGGCCTCGGGGCCGAGCTGCGCGAGGATCCAGAGCTGGCGCTGCCGGGCGTCGAGCGGCCGCTCCACGATCGCCTCGCGCGGCAGAGCGCCGCTGCCGGCCAGCGCCTTCACCGCCCCTTCCACCGCAGACACGACGGTATCGAGATCGCCGTCCTCGTGCGCCGTGGACAGGAACCACGGCAGGTGCGCCGGCGCGTACACGCCACGCTCCAGGAGGAGCTGCGAGAGCGCGTCCTCGAGCCCCGGCGGACAATCCAACCAGAGGACCGAGGAGAACCCGTACCCTTGCAGGCCCGATCGGCTCGCGGCCAGCACCGCCCGCAAGCGCCCGAGGAGCGCCGCCGCCCGGGCGTCGAGGCGGTGTCGAAGCTCCGGCCCCTCGGCGATCAGGCGATCGATCACGGCGGACGCCGCGGCCATCGAGCAGGGGTGCTTGTAGAAGGTGCCTCCGAAGAAGGTCTGCTCCACCTGCGGTGAGGAGGCATCGTCGAAGGCCCAGGGGCCTCCGTCGATCGTATCCAGGAACCGCGCGCGGCCGCCCACGACGCCGAGGGGCATCCCGCCTCCCAGCAGCGACCCGTACACGACCATGTCGGCCCGGACGTCGAAGAGCGCCTGAGCGCCTCCTGGATGGCAGCGGAAGCCGGTGGTCGTCTCGTCGAAGATCAACGCGATGCGCGCCTCCTCGGTTGCTCTGCGGAGGTCGCGCAAGAACCCGGGCTGGGGCCCCCTCGAACCACGGGGCTGGACGGGCTCGACCAGCACTGCGCCGATCCTGTCGCTGAGCCGACGAATCGCCTCCACGGAGGCGGGCGCGCCGTGGTCGAGCACCGCCACGTCGGCGACCATGCTCCGGGGCACTCCGGGGGACAGCGGCGTCCCCCAGGGAGAATCGGCGGCCCGTCGTGCCAGGGTGCCGTCGAAGTGCCCGTGGTGCGATCCCGCGAACACCGCGATGCCAGGGCGGCGTGTCACCGTGCGCGCGAGCCGCAGCGCGCTCATGACAGCCTCCGTCACCGAGATGCAGAAGGCCACCCGCTCGACCCCCGTCAGCGCGCGGAGGCGCTCGGCGACGTCGTTTGTCGTGGGGTGCTCTGGCCCGAGGAACGCTCCGTCGTCGAGCGCGCGCCGGACGGCCGCGGTGAGGAACGGCGGCGCGTGCCCGAACAGGCAGGCGCCCGACGCCATGCTCAGATCGACATAGACGTTCCCGTCGGCGTCGCGGATCTTGCCGCCTCCCGCGGGCCCGGTGAGGACGGGCCAGGCCCATCGCCGTCCATCCGGCGTGCGGCCCGCGATGCGCGGATCGGCGAGCCGTCCGAGCGATCCATCGAGCAACCGCTGTGACGTCGCTGTGCGCGCGACGTGGCGCGCCCCGATGTCCCGGATCGCCGCGAGCTGGGCCGCCGTCAGCGCGGCCGGAGGCGCGGGCGCCGGATCACCGGCGGAGGCCGGCACCGGCGGAGGCGCCGCGGGCGTCGCTCGCTGCTCGGCCTCCAGGCTCTCGACGTGGTCCACCAGGCGCCGCAGCGTCGAGAGATCCTCCATGAGCCGCCGGAAGGGGACGCTCCGGCCGAGGCGTGCTTCCAGGGCCTCGCTCAGGGTCATCATGCCGAGCGAGTCCAGGCCCAGCTCGGTGAACGACGCATCGGGATCGACGCGCTCCGGGGGCACCCCGGCCTCGCGCGCGATGACGTCCAGCACCTCGGCCGCTGCGGTGGTAGGGCGTTCGTCCTCGCGCACGAGCCTCCCTAGAACGCGGCAGATGGACCCACGACGGGCAGGATCAACCTCGATGGACAGCCCGGCTCGTGGTGGATCCGGAGCCGTGCTCCGCCGGGCGGCACCACGGTGAGCGCGTTGTCGCGATCGGCCCCCGTGACCGCGAGCCGGAGCCGGCTCCCTGGAGCGATCCTCCGGGAGATCGGGTGCATGTCGAACACCAGCTCGACCGGGTGATCGGGCAGGGGCGAGAGATCCTCTTCGTAGCTCCGGTGGTAAGGCAAGCCCAAGTGCTCGAGGGGAGGCGTGTGGAGCGCGCGATGGGAAGCGCGCAGCACACCCTCGGTGACGTAGAGCGACCGGCCGTCCTCAGCGACCTCTTCGAGGTAGGCGAAGACGTCCACGTCGGGAGCCGTCGAGCTCACCCAAAGGCGCACGATGGGATGCCCGGTCAGCTCCAGAGCGGCCGTCAACGGCGCCGTCGTGTACGTCAAGGCCCGCTCGTCGTTGGAGGCGAGGTCCGGATAAGCAAAGGGCCCTCCGGCGGTGTTGGCCCAGCGGGTCGCGGTGCCGGTGGTCGTCGTCGGATCCACGTCGTAGTCGTCGGCGCCTTCTCCGGAGTCGGCTGCCTGCAACGTCAAGCGGCCATCGTTGATCGACCGGCAGCTCCCGGAGCGCCCGATTCGAAGGTGGAAGGGCGTGGCCACCATCTCCTCTGGCGGCCACACCTCGGTGCAGCGCCAGCGCTCACCAGGGTCGGCCCCGACGGTGTAGTAATAGATGGGCGGCTCCTCCCCCGAGGGCTCGACGCCCGCGAGCCATCGGTCGTACCAGGCCGCGTGCTGCTCCAGAAGGTCGAACCCCGCGCTCCCCGTGTGCGCCCAGGGGCCGATGACCAGGCGCCGCGGCCCGGGGCTGTTGTGATACCAGAGCAGCGCGTCGCGAACGAACGCGTCGTTCCAGCCTGCCAGCAGGAACACCGGCGTCGCGGGCCGCCGGTCGGCCGCCCAGAACGAGGGGCTGCGCTCCAGGAACAGGCGCGCTCCGGTGACCGGGTCCCGCGAGTCCCGGCAGCGCAGCGGAGCGAAGAGATCGTGGCTGTCCAGGTTGGCCGCGTGCTCCGCGCGCGCCGCCTCGAGCAGCGCCCCCTCCGGATCGGTTTGCACCGGCGAGACCGAAGCCCCCCGATCTCGCAGCGTCACGTCATCGGTCCACTGGCGTCCGAAGACGTGCCGGAAGACGCCGCCCGGCCGCACCAGATCGTACAGATCGAACAGGGGCATCTCGGGGAAGATGGCGCCGAGCGCCGGGGCCTCCGTGGCCGCGAAATACTGGCTGGTACCCATGTACGACCGGCCGAACATCCCCACCGCGCCGGAGGACCACGGGCGGGATGCGAGCCAAGCGGTCACCTCCGCGGCGTCGCGTGCCTCCTCGGGCGCGAAGGGCCCGCGGCGGCTTCCGCACGACGCTCCGGTTCCCCGCGCGTCGACCAGGACGACGCCGTACCCGCGGCGAACCAGGCCCACGAGCCAGGGATCCAGGGAGATCTCGCCGACGGCGATCTCCGCCGAGGCGAGCTCCCGCAGCCACTGGTGGGCGGCCGCCCATTGCCGCAGCTGATCCGTGCTGGGATGCCCTGCGTGATAGCGATTGTGCATCCAGACGACCGGCGACGATCGCCCGGTGGCGAGGCGAAAGACGTACACCGCGAGCCGCGTGCCGTCGCGCATGGGCAGGTACGACGAGCTGGCAACGATGTCTTCGGTCATCGGTCGCCCGTGCAGTGCGTGGCTCGTGACTGCGCGCGATCTCCCGGTCAGCCGCCGATCTTCTTGGTTCCCTTGATGGTTCCCTTGAAGTGGGGAACGAACTTGTCGATGCGCGCCTTGAGGAGCTTCTGGATCTCCGGGTTCGAGGCGATCTCGGCGGTGAGCACGGCCTCGAGCTTGTCGACGTCGTCCGCGGTCAGGGTCGAGTAGATCTTCGGATCGAGAAGTTGGCTCAGGATCATGGTCTTGTCTCTCCTCCAGTGCCCGCGCCGATGGTTCCGTCAAAGCCGACCAGAGTCAACGGCAAACCGTCGAGGCGATCGACGTGTGGCCGAGGTGCCGGGGTTCCGCGGTGGAGGCCGCGAACGTCGCGGACCATGACGTCGCCGAGCTCCATGGCGATCGGCTCGAGCGCGACCTCGCCCTGCGCGAGGCGCCGCATCCCCTCGGCCTTGGAGAGCATGTGCGCGCCACGTGCGATCTCGATCGGGCCGTTCTCGGCGGTGACGTCGACCAGGGGGAAGTTGACGGCGAGCTGGAACGCGGGCGTCTCTTTCCCGGTCTCGGGAAAGAGCGGCGGCGCATCGCGGTGGACCTCCTGCGCGGCTCCGCGAAGGGGGCGTTGAACGGGAGCGTCACGTAATAGCGACCCGGCCCCCGGTTCTTGAGGTGCCCCTCACGCGCGATGTGGGCGTCGAGGAGCGGCGCGAAGGCCTCACGCCACGAGCGCAGCAGGCTCTTCGGAATGAGGTTCTTTATCAGGCAGAACCCATCCCGCTGCGCTGCGCGGGCAAGCTCATCCATCTCGGCGCTCGTGTGGCGGGCGTGGTTCATAGCTCGCGCCAAGCTTTGAGTGGCTGATGCATTGGACAACCTGGCGAAGGACATCCGGCAGGACCGCAAGAAGAACGGTAAGACATTGAAAGACCCCGCGGCCGAAGACATCGAGATCAGGAAGGAGCTGCAGAAACAGGTGAAGGAGGGCAAGATGACGACGACGGACAAGCGCGGTAAGCTCATGGATCTATGCAAATTCTGCGCGCAGGTCCTGCGTGAGCTCGGCCTTCACCCGGCGAACAACGGCGGTACTGGCAAGAAGAACGGTGTCATCGGCGCGGATGGCAAGGCGTGGAACGGCAATGTCTGGCTAGCGGGACACCCCACGTCGTTCAGGACCGCTCCCTCGAGCACGCCGCCCTTCGCAGGCACATGAGCCCTCCTTCGCGAGCACCGGATGCGCTGGCCGCGGGCCCTGCGGCGGCGGAGCGCGGCGTCCTCGCCTTCTGGCGCGAGGTCGAGCGCTGCCGCAGCGCCCCGTTCGGCGGTAGAGCGCGCGCTGGCGCCGTGGCGGGCCTCGAAGCGTGGCTGGAGCATGGCGGCGCGCGCGTGGCGCTGCTCGGGCCGAGCGGGCGCGGCAAGTCGATGCTGCTGGGCGCGTGGGCGCTGGAGCTGGCCCGCGCGGGCCGGCACGAGGTAGCGTTCGTCCCCGTGAGCCGTCGGTTCGGTACGGCGCTGGAGTCCACGGCGCTGAACCTCCTTTACGCGCGCGTGGCTCTGTTCCTCAGGTCGCGGTGGCGCCCCGGCGAACGGCCGCACGGGGTCGAGGAGATGCGGCGCCTCCTCGCGAGCATGCTCGAGGATGGCCGCCTGCCCGGAAGCAGGTCGCTCGTCGTGATCCTCGACGGGTTCGACGAGGGCGTGTCCTGGACCCTCGATGCAGCGCAGCGATTCCTGCGAGACCTCGGCCCCGGCGTCCGCGCCGTGCTGTCGGCGTGCTCGATCGAGGCGCTGGGAGGGCTCCGGGAGGGGACGGAGGTGGTCGCGCTGCCGCCGATCGCGGTCGACGACGTCGCGGAGGCGATCGGGCGGAGGTTCGGCGAGCTGCCGGCCAGCGTGAAGGACGAGCTCGCACGGGTGAGCGGCGGGGAGCCGTTCCTCGTCGAGGCGCTCGTCGAGGCGTTTGCGCAGGAGCCTGCGGCTGTGGCGCCGGCGCTCGCGAGCGTTCCCGCCGGAGCTCCGGGCGTCCTGGATCTCTGCGCCGGCGGCACGATCCGCCCCATATTGCCATGGCTTGCAGGCGCGCTCGCGCCGATCGAGGGGGAGGAGCTCTTCGCGATCTCGACGGTGAACGGCGGCGCCTGGAACGAGCTGAGCGGACCGCTAGTCGCCGTCGGAGAGTCGGGCCTCGCGCTCCGTCACCCGGCCTGGGCGGAGGCCATCGAAGGGCGGCTCGCGCCGCACGAGCGCGCGGTGGTCGATCGCCGGTTCGCCGACCACGGGAAGCGCGCGTTCGCCTCGGGCACGGTCTCTGACTATGTATGCCGGAACTGGCGCGCTCACCTGGAGCGGGTCGGCGCGAGCCTCGCAGAGCGGATCGAGCTGGTCTCGAGGGCGTGGCTCGACGTGTGGAGGACGCGCCCGGATGGCTCGTCCGGGTTCATCGCCGACGTGGACGCGACGGCGGCGTGCGCGGCGAGCCTTCTGGTCGATGCCGTGGCCGGAGGCGATGTCCTGGCGGCGCTGGCCGCGCGGATCCGCTGCCTGCTCGTCACGAGCTCGGTGCGGACGATCCTTGGCTTCGAGGAGACGCGGCGTGTGCTGGCTGCGCAGGCCGCGCAGGAGGACGAGGAGGAAGAGGGAGGGGCCCAGGGAGGCGAGGGCTCCGCCGGACCCCACATCGAGATGCCGCGTGTGGGCGAGGACATCCTCGAGGCTGGACGGCCGATCGCCGACGCCGCGGAGCGCGCCGGTGCCCTGATCCGGCTGGCGAACGAGCTGCCCGACGCCGAGCGCGCCGTCGTGCTCGGCTGGGCGCTCGAGGCCGCTAGCGAGGAGCACGCCGGCGGGGGCGCGCTCGCCGCCGTGGCGCGCGCCCTCGACGGGCAGGCGCGCGTGACGGCCGCGCGCGAGGCAGCGGCGCGGCTCGCTCGCGAGCGGACCAGGGAGAGCCGGCTCGGGCGCGTGTCCCTGGCGGCGCTGCTGCCCGAGGACGAGGCGCGCGACCTCGGTCGCGAGGCGTTCGCCGAGGTCCCGGCCGACGCGAGGAGCGACGAGCTGCCGCGGCTCTCGGAGGCCGCCGCGCGATGGTCTCCCGCGGCGGTGCGCGGGCTCTGGGCATGGTCCGAGGCGCTGCCCCCCTCGGAGCGGCACCTGGTCCTCGCGCGCCTCGCGTCGGGCCTGCCCGCGGAGGAGCGGGAAGCGGGCGCGTCGGAGGCGCTGGGGCTCGCGCTGTCGCTGCTCGCGGGCGACGCGCTTCCGCCGGACGCGTGCTGGAGCATCTGCGCGCTCGCGCCGCACGCACCTGCCAGCGCCGCGTCGGCGCTGGTCCAGGCGTGCGCGGCTGCGGCCGGCTTCCACCTCCCGGTGGTGATGGCCGTCGCCGCGCGCCTCTGCGATCTGGGGCGCGTGCAGGATGCGCTCGCGCTGGTGGACTCGCTGCCCCAGCCGTCGGACCGGATCGAGGTGCGATCCGCGCTGCTCGCGCACCTGCCCGCCGCGGTCCGCGAGGCCGCCTGGGCCCAGCTGTCGGGCGATCTGCGGGCGAGCGACGGCGCGCGCCTGCTCTTCGCGCGGAACGCCGCTGCGTGGACCCGGGCTCTCGGGGCCGATGCTGTCCTCGACCTGTCACGCGAGATCAGCGCCAACTGGCCAGCCCTGGTCGCGATCGCCGGCGCCTCGCCGGACCACGCGCCGGCGATTGCGCGCGATCTGGTCGAGCGCGCTCTGGAGCAGCCGAGCGACGCGGACGAGGCGCTCTTCGCGCTGATCCCGCTGGCCGCCTGGATGACCGAACCGCACGCACGCCGCCTCTGCCAGAGACTCCTGAACGAGCTCGGCTGGAAGCCGCGGCCCGATCTCCTCGACGACTGGACGAAGGACGACCTCGGGCACCTGGCGCCGTTGTTCGCCCGCATCGCTGGACCGCAGGGCGTCGTCGCGGTGGCCCGGGAGATCGTCGATGTCGCGCGGTGGCTTCCCTGAGCGTCCGCGGAGTGTTGACTCTCAAGCTGGCTGATGCCTCGCCGAACAGGCCCCTTGATGGGGCCATCGCGGGCGTGCTCGGTTGGCGTCGAAGAAGGGTGATGGCCATCCCTAAGGCGTGCGCCGCTGGCGGCCTCGTGATGGCCATCATCGGTGGACCGCCGACTCCGGCGCGACGCGGAGCTCCTGTGCCGGCGCCGAGAACGCACCCGTCATCGCGGTCGGCGTCAGCTGTTGTCCGTCCCCAGGTCGCCGACAACGTGGTCCATCAGCTCGCGCTCGACGAGCTTCTTCTTGCGCCGCGCCGCGGCGACGTGGAACGCATCGATCCCATAGTCATTAAAGGCGACTTGCGCTGCCGCGGCTGGCTCGGGGAGGCCGAATTCATTGCAGAGATAGTGCAGCGCGAAGTACTCTTGCCCCGTAGTTCGGCTTGAGGCACTTGTGGCTGGCTTGAAGCGCATCTTCTGTGATCCTCATGCATCACTCCACCAGTGAGCCTCGGTTCAAGCTCCGGTGCGACGCCGTTCTCTCGTCGCCCCACCCTACTCGGGAGCTGTCACGGTCCTCCCAGTACCTTCATCGCCGCTGTCTTCGGATCCCCATAGAACACCGGGTCCACGTGCTCCACCACGTCCGCGTTCACCTCGAGGAAGCTCCGCTTGTTCTCGATCGGAATCAGCGCCCGCTTCGCCCCGTTGTCCTTTGCGACCTGGAGCGGCTCCACAAGTGACCGGACCGGCTTGATGTTCCCCTGCACGCTCATGTCGCCGAGCACGAGGAGCCCGGGGCTGACGGGCGCGCGGCGCAGGGCTGAGTAGACGGCCACGAAGAACGCCACGCCGACCTCGGCCTCCACGCGGTTCCCGAGGAGGTCGATGACCTCGACGTGGATGTCGGACGTGTCGAGATCCCGCGCGATCCCGAGCTCGCTCTTCTTGGCCTGCAGGAAGCTGAACGCCCGCTGGACCGACTCCTTCATGGCGCCGGCCACGCCCCCCGCGGTCTTCAGCTTCCCGGTGCCGCTCGAGACCGACACCTCGACGCGGTATAGCCCGACGGTACCGTCCGACGTCACGCCGGCGGTGTATACCGTCCCTGGCGCGAGAGGATCACCGGAGATGAGGTCGCGGCCGCCTTGCTCGGGTACGCCGACGAAGCGCTCCTCGCCGCTCTCCTGGGACGTGTAACTGAAGGACGTGTGGTAGTACTCGAAGGAGCCCATCTTCTTGAGCTGCTCCTTCACGCGGCGCCGGCCTTCCAGCGCGAGCTCAAGCACCTCGGCGAGTTCTGCCGGAGCCACCTCGCCGTGCGGGAAGAGGATCTTCATCAGGCCCGACACAGTCTTGCGCACGGCCTTGCGATCGCGCGCGTTTAAGTGGGCGCCCAGCGAGAAGTGGCGATCGAGCACCTCGGTGAAGTTGTGCTTCCGCATCTCGCGGAGGGCCTCGGCGAGGAAGTCGACCACGAACCCGTAGTGGTTCGTGAACATGTCGTTCCGCATCTTCGGGATCTCCCAGCCGGGGAGGTAGAAGTGCAGGCGATCGATGAACGCCATGTCGTCGCGGATCACGTCGGGCATCGGCGCGAACAGGTGGCCGGTCTGCACCATGACGTCGATCGGCTGGTTCGTGTTGCCGAACATCGCGATGCTCGCGTCGCCGGCAACGGCCTCCTGCCCGCGCTGGAAGGTGCCGGACTCGCAGTAGGTCTTCATGGTGGTGATGACCTCCTTCGGCATCTTCTGAAGGTCGGCGACCTCGTCGAAGCCGACGACGTCCCAGATCTGCACCATGCCCTTCTGCCTCCCGGTCATGTGGCCGAAGAGGTTCGCCACCGTCGTCCCGCCGGTGAGCAGCGCAGCGTAGGGCGATATCTCCTGGATCACGTAGCTCTTGCCCGTTCCGCGAGGGCCGAGCTCGACGAGGTTGAAGTTGCGCTCGGCCAGCGGGATGAGCCGCACCAGGAAGAGCATCTTGAGGCGGCGCGACATCTCCGCCGGCTCGTAGCCCATGCTGCGGAGCATGAAGTCGATCCACTCGTCGGTGGTGAACTCGCGGCGCACGCGCCGGTAGTCCTCGAGGTCGAAGCTGGCAATCTGGATGGGCGTGAGCTTGTCGATCCAGAAGGGGTTCTTACCCTTCGTCTCCTCGTCGTATTCGAAGCGCAGATCGAGCTGCGCCCACACACCGCCGGTGAGCAGGCGCTCGTAGTCGCGCACGTACGGAGTGGGGATGTGGAGGTACTTATTGCCGAAGTTGGACGCCTCGGCCCAGTAGTCAGAGTCGACGAGCCGGACCTTCACCTTGTCGATGAAGGAGTATTTGCCGTTCTCCTTCACCTTGCTCTGCGCCTTCACCGACTCGTCCGGCCGGATGTAGTTGTTCGCGAGCGTGTCGTTGACGACCTGCATCCCCATCTGGATCGCGATCTCGTCGGAGGACGCACAGTACTTGCCGAGCAGGAACTCGAGCACGAAGACGGGGACGTTGGCGCCGACCTTGACCTTGCGCACCAGATCCTTGCGCACGACTTTCCCCGCGAAGAGCCGGTTGACCTTGTCGTCGAGTGCGTCGCGGGCAGGGGCGTCGTTGCTCATGGGAGACCTATGTCATCAACTTCACGGGGATGATCGGCGATCGCCACAGCTCGGCGTCGGTGATCGGATCCTGCACGATCACGCGCAGCGAGGGAACCGTGTCGTCGCTCAGCAAAAAGAAGACGGTCGCGGGCTTGCTGGCAGCGAGCTTCACGCAGTCGCCCGCGCGCTCGAGCTCCGCGTCGGTGACCATGCCCACCTTGCCGACCTGCTTCCCGTCGTGCACGAGGAGCGGGCGGACCGACATCGAGGTGCTCCCGAACAGATCGAGGTTCTTCCCCCCGAGGTGGAGCGTCGCGCGGAAGATGCGGTTCGTCACGGCCTCGGGTACGTCGGTCACGGAGATCGGCCCGGCGGTGGGGCGGTTCGACGGCTTCAGCTTGAGGCGCACCGTCACCACCGGGATGACCATCTCCTGAAGGCTGGTGCCGCCGTGGTGGAAGGCCAGATCCCCGCCACCTTTGAACACGCCCGCGCCGGTCGGGAACACGAAATCGAGGTCGGACTCGTAACCGAGCTCTGCTCCTCGGGCCCGGCGGGAGCCGTACGGCGTCGACCCACCCCGCCCGATCCAGCAGCGCCGGTGCTGCTCCACGGCCTGTCCGCCGGGCGAGTCGATGCGCATCGACTCGTCTCGCTCGGTGGAGAAGATGTGCCCGTGATCCGCCGTGACGACCGCGTGCTCGATGCCCGCCCCCGCCAGCTTGCGGATGGCGCGGCGGAGGTTGTCAATCACATTGTTCATCACGAGGCGCGCCTGCGAGGTGAACCCGGCCTCACCCGCATGATCGATCTCCTGGGAGCGCACGATCACGAGCGGCGCCCCCTCGACCTTCTTCGCGAGCTTGCTCGGCGGCATGTTCAGGACGTCGTCGAGGCTGATATCGATCATGCCGGGCGCGCGGGCCAGAGCGAGCTTCTTCCGGCTCGCCAGGTCGGGCAGGAAGGAATCGTCGATCTTCGCCCCGAGCTTGCCTCCCTGCTCGACGACGCTGAAGCTGCTCGATGCCCCGGGCAGGAGCGCCGCCATCCCCACCGGGGTAATAGACGGGAGCGCTGCGATGGCCGAACGCGTGATCACCTCGGCGCTCGCTGGTAGGCGCTCCGCCAGCTCGATGCCCATCTCGAACCGCATCGCGTCCACCAGGAAATAAGCCACCGGGCTCGGCTGGTGAGCGACGACATCGGCATGAATCCGCGTCTGGTGCAAGATCCCTGGCACCGACCACTGCGCTGCCGCCAGCGCCTGTGAGAAGCCGTCCGCCAGTGCCGCGCACGCGTCGTCGTACGCCCGTCGAACCAGGCCCAGGGGGCGCTCGTCGGGCTCTTCCGTTAGCGTGCTCACCCATGCTTCAAGCCGCCGCTGCGCCTGGTCGAGGCGCTGCCAGCCGTTCTTCGTGGCGTACCGCTCGACCCAGCCCTGCACGCCCATCGCGCCTTTTCGTGCCTCGTCCCGGGCGGCGGCGCGCACTTCCGCGGCGATGGTCCCGAGATCGGCCATGCGCCGGCACGCCTCCCAATGGGTCTTGCGCGCCACGTCGCGAACGAGCCAGTAGCTGCCCTCGCGCTCTCCGATGATGGCGAGCGCCTCGGTATACTTGCCGGCCGCAATCAGCTCTCCCGCGTGTTGGAGCAGTGCGCGCTCCTCGAAGCGGAAGGTGTCCGTCGAGCCGAGCGCAGCTGCCGGAAGCTGTGCCGACGCAAGACCAAGCTCCTTCTCTACTTCGTCAGCGATGCCCGCATAAGTGTCCTCGTGCGCGGCGCGGAGACGGCGCGTGACCTTTTGCACAGCATCGAGCGTCTCGTTCGCCGGCGCCGGGACGCTGTCCAGCGTAGAGGGCGGGGGGCACCGGAGATCGGCGCGGAACTCGCACGCCAGCACGTGGCGCTGAACGATCTTTCGTAGCTTCGCGAGTGGCTCGCCCTCGCCGAGCGTCAGCCCGAGCTTCACGCGCAGGAGCTTCACCAGCTCGCGCTTCGCCTCCTTGGTCTCAATTTCACTGTCGCGCGCGTCGCTCGCCACCCAGGCCGCGATCAACGCGGCGAAGCCGGAGTGCTCGTGGAAGATGGCCTTAAGTACGCTCGGCGGCTCCGAGCCTCGCTTGTCCGAGAGAGCTCGCACAAGGTCCTCGTAGGTGACGCGGTCGGGCCGCAGGATGTCGTCGATGATGCCATCCGTGTAGCGCTCGCGCAGCACGCTCCGTGCGAGCTGCTTCAGGGATGGCTCGTAGGAGACACCGGCCTTTTCCAGTTCCATGAACACGGATCCATTGTGGTCGCGCGTGACACCGGCCAGGTAGATCAACACCTTCTCCGGCTCGTCCCCGGCGACGAGCGGCTCCACCGCGAAACGAACCTCGAAGAGCGAGCCGGCATGCTCGACGAGGTGCGCGTCGACTCCGCCCACGCAAACCGGTGAGGGCCGCGCAGAGGGCTCCGCGCCCCGCAGCTCGCGGACGAAGGGTACGAGCTCGAAGCGCGGATCGTACAGGACCACGACGCGGCGGGCATCGAGACGGCTCGCGATCTGCTTGGCGATGTACTTGTGGAGCGGGTGCATCACGTGTCTCCTGCGCGCAGCTTGCCTTGACGCATCATCCCGCATCCCCGCGCCTGCGCCGACCGCCGCCACGTAGTGCTCCACCCGCCCCGGGCGTCGGAGCTTCGAGCAGGCTCTTCAGGGCCGCCTTCACTGTAACCGATTCGCGCTGAGCGATCGCCTGCCTCAGCTCCTCCTCGGGCTCCCGAAGCCGGCGAATTCCATCGCTCGTCTCGATCCAGAACCAGCGTTCCAGCCCGAAGGTCAGCGCGACCGCGTGGTGCTCCGCAGCCTGATGAACGACGGCGTTCGTGCGAACGTGCAGCGCGAGCGGCGATCGATCATCGAAGGCGCCCGCATCCCAAGCCCGCCAGCGCGCCGCCCACGAAGGCTGGCCTTCGAGCTCGCAGCAAAATGCGGCCAGCGTCGAGAGCTCCGCCGAGGTGAGCAGCGGGATGTGCTTTTCTCGTGCCTTTCGACGCTTGCCCGGGCCTGCCGCGGTGACCGCGGGGAGAGATGGTGCCACCACGAGGTTGTGCGCGCGTGCGATCGTTGGATCCTTGGTCGCTTTCTCCAGAACCCTTCCGGGCCACAACGCGAGCGCGACCGGAACGTCGTCGTGCATGCCCGCCTCGAGCTCCATCCACCACTGTGCGTCGCTGCAGCCCGCATCGGCGAAGCGCTGCTTCCAGAACGCGCGCACGGCCGAAACCGCCGCCTGCATCGCCGGCGAGTAATGACGGTCGACGACGTGCGCGATGGTGTCGACGAGCCCTCGGCGCGAGCGCCACTTGTCGTCGAAGTCCTGCACCCAGAGCAGGTCTTCGAGGCCGTGGGCGATGGCAAGGCTCCGGTCTTCCCGGCATTTCGGAATGACGCGCTCCGGCCAGAAATTCATGGACAGGTGCGCCCAGTCGTACTCACCGGCGCAGAGACTATCCCAGCAGTCTTTGCACTCCTTCTGCCAGGCACGGTGCTGCGGGACGAGTCGCCAGAGAGGGGCGAAGTTGATGATGACTCCGTCATCCAGATTCGGGTCCCAGAGCGGCGCGACGCGCTTCACCTCGTCGAGGAAGGTACGCAGTTCGTCGACGAAAATCTCTTGGGCGGCGAGGGCCTTGCGCGTAGCGGAAGTAGGAGATTGTTCGGCTTCATGACGGAGGGATTCGAGCTTGCTCTCCTCGTGGCGGAGCTTGGGGGCGAGATAGTCGTTTTGTACGGTGTAGAGGGTGTCGCGGGAGAAGCGATGGTAATAGAGCCAGACGGAGTAGGAAGCGCTAGAAGTAGCGAGCTGCCAATAGATGGGGGCTTTGCGGCGACTCTTGGAATAGCGCTTAATGTGATCGGTGAAGAAGTCGCGCGCGAGGGTGCGACGGATGCTCTCGGGTTCGGGTGCGTCGAGGTCGACGTGGTCGTAAACGACACGCAGCGCGGCGGTGATGTCGTTAGCATGACCGGGATCGTCGACAAGGCAGGCAGGAGGAGCGGTAAGGGTGCCGATGCACCACCCGGGATAAGGCTCGACCAGCATGCCGGGGCTATGCGTAGGGAGCGGGTCAAACGGGTCGGGATCGGGCGGGATGGTACGCTCACCATTTGCGAGGCGGATCTCGAAACGACCAAAAACGATACCGGCGGCCCAAGACATCAAATCGTCCGTTTCGGTGCCCAGGTCTCCTGAGGCGGGTCCGGCATCACCGTCACCATCCTCCTCTTGGAGTGACGCGAGAGTCTCTGAACGCGTGGCCGCCGAGTCGATGGTGTCGCGATCGCAGCCATCAACGCCGTAAAGTCGGAACGCAATCTCGTCGATCTCCCGCTGCAACTGTTCGAGTTCGGCGTCGCTGGTCCTAGGATCAATCCTGACGAATCTATTTAGGATTTGCCTAGGGAGAATAAATGCATGGCTGATCTCATTGGTGAGTTGTGCCATCCGTACCAAGCTCCAACCCCGCGCTCCCAACGCGCTCAGACGCCGCTCGTCCTCCAGTTGAAACTCCGGTACCGGAGTCATGTTGATGTCGCCCATGTCAAATTGCGGAAACTCGTCTCGCCCCAGTAACAGCTTAAGTAGATAGTCAAAGCACGATGAATTCAGGAACGCGAGATGCGCAAGAGCAGACGCAGGAAGAAAAATCGCAGAGCCGCGGACGCTAAAAATCGAGCCCTTGGGAAGAATGCGGGGCCTAAATCGTGCGCCACGAAGAGAGTATGTTAGGCCAGGCTGTCCGTAGAAGCTCGGATTCTTGATAATTCCACCGACGCGCTTATGGTGCATCTGATAAATTGCCCACGATTGGGCTCCACCGCGGAACCAATCGACCACCAGATGAAGGTCGCCGTAATACGGAGTGACCTCGCCACCCTTCGAAAATGGAAACCACCTCGCCGCTCGCGCGCAGCACGCATCGATTTCCCACCAACAACGTACGAATCGGAAATCATCCGTGGTGGCGAGTCCCTGCTTTGCGGCTTTGCCGCCTGCTTCGAAGGGTGGGGTTGCGATGAACATCTTGCGAAGTTTTGCCGAGACCCAGTACGCGAAGGGCGCGCCCGGCAGCGACGCGAATTCACGAGGGTTAACACTGAATCGGTCGCGAGATTCGGCCCGGGCAGCGCACCTCAACGCAGACGCCTTGTCGTTCATCGACGTGACTTTGAAGAAGGTGCCTTTCACAGCCTCTCCAGGCAAATGGCTGCCGTCTCAACCATTGCACCGTCAAGAACACCGTTGCCAAGATCAGCGAACGTCAAAATCTGGGTTCGGCCGAGCAAGATCTCCTTACGCCACGCCGTCAAGGATGAGACAAAGTAACCCGTACGCGAGGTGATTGCGCCAAGCATCCCCTGCCGATGTGCCAACTCGGTGCCGCGCTCCACAAAGGCAGCGTACATATCGTTCTTGCTGCACAAATACGTCGCCTCCAACTCCTTCTTGGCGCCTACGCTCCCCGCGCCGAACGGCGGGTTCATCAGCACCACATCATACTTCTTCTCCGCCACATCGATCAGTCCGAGCCCCGAAAGCGTGTCTTCCGCGAACAGCCGCCGCGCAGTACGCTGCTGCACCGCAGCCTCCTCGGCGAAGCGCTGGAGCGCAGCCCTGATACGCTCCTCGGCTGGCGCGAACAGGTTCCCCGTCTCCCCCGTCTTCACACTCGTCCTTACCAGCTCCTCGACCCGGAGAAGCAGTCCCATATCTCCCGCGAGCTGCATCCGCTCCACGAGCCTGTCGAACAGCTCCGCGAGTGCCTTGTCCCTGAGCCGCGTCGTGAACTCCCGGCGCATGTCCTCCTCGCCCGGCATCGGCTCGGCGAGTACGATGTTCGTCTTGCGGATCCGCGACCGCTCGGCACGCGAGAGGCCCGCTTCATGAAAGGCGCGCTGGGCGCGCATCCAAAGGGCCAACTGCGCGATCTGAACGCACCGGGGATCAATGTCCACGCCGTGCAGGTTGTGCTGCAGGATCAGCTCCGGGATTGCGCGGCGCAGGGCCGCCTCGTCCGCGTAGTCCTCCCGTAGCGTCTTGCCCGTCGCTTCCGACACCGGAGAGGAGATACGACCGCCGCACCACGCTTCCTCGTAGATCGTCGTGAGCAGGTCGAAGGCATAGAGGAGGAAGTGTCCCGATCCGCACGCCGGATCGAGGATCTTCAGATCCCGCGGATCCTTCATCGGCCGGTGCCGTACGAACACCGGCTGCTTCAACGCGTCTTCCTGCGACGCCGGCTCTTCGTTCAGCCGCGCACGCAGCGACTTGTAGAGCGCGCCCAGCCCGTCGAGCGCCTCGCCCTCGGGGTCGTGGCCGAAGTGCCTATACCGGCGGTGCTCGAAGAACAGGCAGCACCACAGCTCAGCCGCGTTCCCGGTCCAGATCCCCGCCTGCTTGTACTCCTCGGACTTCCGGTTCGCGAGCTCACCGCAATCCCCGAGCCCGATTGCAGGCGCCACCTCGTAGCCGTTGATGACGTGCGCCAGCTTCGCCGTCGCGCCCCAGGGCAGCTCTTCGGGCAGCTTGGCGAAATCCCCTTCGTAAGTCGCGGCGAGCCAGTCTGGCAAATCCTGGTTGCCCTGGCGTTCCGGCCATTCCCCCAGGAAGACCTCCATGGGCTGCCGGACCAGGTACTCGCAACGCTCCTTCAACACTGTCTCGGCCTGCCGCATCTGGTACCAGATGCGCCCGAGCGTGTTGTCGGTCAGGAACTGCACCACGTACCGCGGGGTGAAGAACTGGTTGCGGACCGCCAGTTCACGGCTATTATGCGGCGCCTGCGATCCACCTTGCTTGGTTTCCCGCATCGCGGCGCGCTCTTCTTTGGAGTTGAAGTACTGGTACACCCAACCGATGGTCTCGTCCTCCCGCCACACCCCGGCGAGATCGGGCCCGTTCAGCACCTCGAGCAGAACGGTGAGTGCCTGCCGCCGCGGCCAGAGCACCGAGGCCGGATCCCGTCGATCGAAGAGGACCTTCACCTCGGTCGACAACTCGTCGAAGATGCACTCAAGATAGAGCCGGTAGCCGGCCCCGTCCGGTAGGAGCGCCACGCCCGGCGCGAGACCACAGAACTCCCTGTGGTAGCCGCTCGATTGATCGCCCTTGGAGACGCACTCCTGCACCAGCCCGCGCGCCTCCAGCATCTTGAGCGCGACGAAGCGGTTGAGCGTGGTGAACGCGGCGTCCCGCAGGTAGTCGGCGACGGCTTCGGCCGGCTTCATCCCCGCGGCCGTCTTGTGCGCGATAGAGGCGAGGATCTTCTCCCGCAGGACCCGCTGCCGTGGTCCGAGATGCGCGCCGGCCGCCTTCGGGATCGCCCCGGACCGGAGGACGTCGTACGTGCCCTCGATCTGCTCGCTGAAGTCGGCTTCGAGCAGCTTGCGCGCCCGCTGGGTGGCGCGTTCGATGGCGGAGCGGGTTTCCTTGTCCATCAATCAGCGCCTTCCGCGCCCAGGAGGAGAGTTTTCGCGACGCAACTGCTCAAGATACTCGACGTTGCGATGAATCTGCCCGGTCAGCCCGTCGTCGACGCTCCTGGACAACGCCTCTGTAAGATCGCGCTCCGCACGTGCGAGATAGGCATGAAACTCCCGCCAGGCGCGTTGCTTCGTTTGCGGCGGAATCCCACGCTTCTTGGCCGTTGTACGGCAGCGCTTGGCGAGTCCGAGCAGAGTATCACCGCGCAACTGGAGCAGCGACGCATTGCGCTCCCATTCGGGATGCTCCTGAAGATGTCGTTCGATCAACAACAACGCGGGTTCCTCTTGGCGCGCCCGCAGCATGGCGACGGCGATGCGTCGGAGTTCACGCTCCTCCAGACGTCCTCGCGAGGCCGACGCGAGGAGTCGTTGAGACAGCGCTCTCGTCGACTCCGGTGGAGCATCACCGGCGACCAGCGCTTCCGCGAGCTGCACGAGGACCGCTGCCGGCAGGCTATCGATCTGCTCGACGTGCTTCGCGACGAGCTCCTTCACGGGGCCTGAGTCACGCACCGCGTGCTGGACCTCGGCGAAGAGCTGCAGGGCACGAGAGTTGAGCGGATCCTTGTCCAGCACAAGGCGCACCTGGTCCTGTGCCTTCCGCAGCTCACCGAGCACGAGCGCCTGCTCGGCCGCCCGCAGGTCCCGCAAGAGCGCATGGCGAGGGTGGGCGGGCAGGACGCAGAGCACGCGGATTTCATCCGCCTCCAGCGTCGGGGGCGGGCATCCCTCCTCGCGCATGACCCGGAGAATCGTCGGGATCCCCTGTCCCTCGGCCTGGGCGAGCTGGAGGCGGTTGAAGAACCATGCGAGCGTCTGGTTCCGCCACTTGGGCGGGGAGCGCCCCTCTCGAAACGCCGCGACATCGACGCCGAGCGGCAGAGAGCCAGGCGAGAGCACCTCGATACGATCGGAGAAGACCGTAATCCTCGTTGGATCCGGAATCTCGTAGTCACGATGCGCGAGAGCGTTGCCCATGGCCTCGTAGAGCGCACGCTTTGGATATTTCACGCTGTTCGGCGAGGCTGGGTCGCTCTTGTCGAAAGCCGTATAGGACTGTACGTCGAGAAGCTCCGTGAGTCGTCGGGCCTGCTCCAGCAGGTTCCCAGGCAGTTCGTGTCGCTCGGCGTGAGGGTCCGACCGGTCGACGCCAGGGTAGATCGAGAAGAGGCTAAAGGCGCCCGGTGCGAACCGCTGTGTCTCGCGGCCGAACAGCAGCACCGCGAAATTGCGCGGCCGAAGCACACCGGTAAGCGGCTCCCTGACGCACAGCGGAGGGACGAAGGGGCTTAGCTGGACGTCCTCGCTCAGATACGGCTCCACCCCCCGTTCAGGGGAGAACACGCCCATGCGCTGGAGCGCGTCGCGCAGCGCGAGGAGATCCAGATCGTTGATCGTCGCCGCGGTGCAGGGCCGCCGATCCCACGGCTCTACCGCGCCTTTGCGGACCAGCAGGTTTCGCAAGACGCCATTTCTCGCCTCGATCGTCGAGCGGCTCACCCTGACGAAGTGCTTCGCCCCATCGCGGTCACGCCGAAACGTGTGGGCTTGGTCGGTCGCAGGCTGAATGAACACGAGGATGCGCCGCTCCGGGGTGTCCGACGCTAGCTCCTCGGCCCTGGGGGTAATCGGAGGCGAGACGCGGTCACGACATCGGGCGAGCACGGTATTCTCGACCTCTCTCAACCGGTTCGCGGTGAGGCCAGTACGCACGAGCACCGGGAACCCATGTGGATCCCGGTCTTCACGCGCGCCGCACACGACGTAGCCGCCGCCCAGGTTGGCGAGGTCGTTCGCGAATGCCGAGAGCGTTTCGACCACGCCGTCGATGTCGGCAACGTTCTCTTTCCACTCAGTCTGCTCGCTTTCACGGATGGAGAGCTGCTGTAGATCGATGGCTTCAGTCATGACGCGATCACCTTCTTGCCGGCTCCGATGAGCCGCGCACACTCTTCCCGGATCCCGTTCAGGGCGGCGTCGAGCTGCTCCTCGCTCTCGATGCCTCCGGCGAAGTAGGATGAGAGATCGACGGACGCCACCCTGTCGCCCTCGCGCGCGCGGTGAACCGCCTGCACAGCGACGCGTAGGCGCGACTCGCACGCATCGCGCTCGGAGCGAAGCAGCGGAATTGCGACCGGCTCCGCGGTCCGGCTCATCCCTTGCTTAAGCGGTTCGGCGATGCTGTGCTGAGAGTCTTTATCGAGCTCAGCCCACCCTGGAGCCTTCGTGAGTCGCTCAAACGCCTTCGTGTAAGCATTTACCCGCGCCTGTAGCGCATCGTCGCGCCGTCGCGCGTATTCCAGTTCTAGCGCGCGGGTGTGCTGCTCGATGGCCGGCATATCCCGGAAGAATGTCTCCCTGGCGAGCAGGTCCTCGAGCGCTGCCGCTCTCCCTCGAAAGGCTTCATCGAGATCTTGCTCACTGGCAAGAAAGGGCCAGATTACCGTGAGTGCCTGTTTCGCGCGCGCGACGTCGCGCAGGCGCGGTTCGGTCAGCGCCTGCGTCAGCTCGGCGGCCCGCCGGATCGCGTCCTTGATGGCCCGGTGCGAGCTGTTGAAGATTTCGATTGCGTTGTCCTCCGAGCCGCGCTGAATGGCCTTCATCTGGCTCAATGCCATCTCGAGCATGGAGCCGCCTGGCAAGCGCTCGGCGTTGAGCCGCGAGAGGGCCTCCATGACGGTGTCTTCGTGCCGCGTGAGCTCGCGCCGGAGGTCTTGCACGATGACGCCGGCGGACAGCTCCTTCACCTCGCTGCCGAAGGTGTCGCGGAAACCCTCCGCCGCCTTGACGAGCGCTTCGAAATCGACGCTCCGCTTGGGCCGGAACGATGCTTGCCGGAAAAGGTTGTTGTTGCTGAAGGTATCGCGGGCCTCGATGGTCACCGCGTTGTCGATCGTCTGGCTCTTGCTGGTGGCCTCGATCTTCCCCGCCCGGAGCAGGCAGACGACGAACAGGCGCACGACGTCGAAGTCCCAGCCGAACGGCTCCTTGGCCAGCTCGTCGGTTAGGTAGCGGCCGCTCGGGCTCTCGCCGTAGTCGGCGCGGTCCAGAATGCGGCCCATGACCTCGCCCAGCGGCCCTTTGTCGGTTTGGAAGACTACCTGGCCACGCTCCGTGCGGAGCAGCCCGAGCTGGGAAAAGACCGGCGTCAGGCCATGCAGGTTCTCCGACGTGCAGAGGGCGTCGAGGTCTTTCTTCCCCACGCGCGCCGCCGCTTCCTTGAAGCGATCGAAGACGAGCGGGAGCGCCTGGCCAAGGATCTCCGCCGCCGCCTTGCCGACGTCGACTGCGCGATCGGTCGGGCTCCGGTCGTTGCCGCGGAAGTAGACCGCGCCCGAGAGGCACGCCGTCTTCAGCAGCCGCTTGAGATCATCCATGTGGCGGCGCTGGCGGTTCTTCTCTTCCGGGATGAGCCGGTCCTTGACGTCGGTCTTGGCCTCGCGCTCCTTGCGCGCGATCATCTCCTTGGACCGGAAGACCTCGACGGTCTCGCGGTCGATTGCCTCGTTCAGGGCGACAGCCCAGAAGACGTGCTTCTTTTCCTGCTGGCTGCGCGCCCGCAGCTCGTTCGCGAGCTCCGCGAAGGCCTTGGCGTCGTCGGCGAGGTGGAGGTGGAACATCGTGTCGCCCTCGACCAGCTCGCGGCCCTGGAGGACGAGGCCGGCCTTGAAAAGCTTCGTGTCGAGGAAGTTGTGCTGCGGCTGGGGCTGCCAGAAGCTCGTGAGGACCTCCGCGTGCAGGCGGTGCGCGTCGCCGGGGCGCGGCGAAATCCCGTTCCGCGTGCGCTCCCAGTCGTCCTCCGCCGGCGTCGGGATGCGGTAGCCGTCGTCGCCGAGCCGGACCAGGTGCCGCATGACGAGCTCGGCGAGCGCCTCTTTCACCGTGACGAGCTGGGAGTCTCCGGCGACGGCGGGGTGCAGCGTGGCGGCGATGTTCTCGGCAGTGCGGTGGATGGTCTTGACGTACTGGAGGAGACAGATCGCCTTGGCCACCGCCTGCGCTAGCGGGTGCTCCGTCTGCTTCGGGATGGCGGCGATCTTGGCGCGCACGTCGCCGTCGATGTTGCCGTCGACGAGGTCGTAGACGTGATCGATGCGTGCGAGCACGCCGAGCGGCTGCTCCGCAAGCTGGGTGGCGGGGTTGATGAGGAGCTGCTGGGCGAGTTTGATGATTGTGCGGTTCGCCCCGCCGACGTGCCTGCTCGCCCCGCCCTGCGTGCGCAGGCCCGATACGACCTGGATGACGAGGTCGATCTGGTACGGCAGGAGCGGGTACAGGTCGACGAAGCCGTCGCGCGTCAGCTCGGGGAGTTTGATGTCGGCTGCGAGCCTCGTGTTCTCGGTGAGCCGGCCGCGGTGCTCGTCGAAGAGTTTGCCGAGCGCTTCCTGCGCAGCCGCGTTCTTGGCGAGGACGCGGCGGCTCGTCACCTCCGAGATATCCGATGGCTCGAGGTGGACCTGGGACGGGAAGCGGTCCATCAGCCGCGCCAGCTCGATCTTCTTGTCATCGAGGCCGCTGACCAACTCCCCGAGCTTCTCCTGCGAGGTGACGACGATCCAGTGTTTGCCGCGCCCCCGGACCCCGAGGCTCTGCACGATGGCCTGGAGATCCAGCATCTTCTGCACGTCGCGCGCGACGAACTGCCCGACCTCGTCGATGACGAAAAGGAGGCTGTACCCGGGCTTGTTTCGCCTCATCAGCTCGCCGCAACGCTCGGCGAGCTTGCCTGGGGAGATGTCGGCCTTGTTCTTGACCGCCTTCACCCAGGAGTCGGCCATCGGATAGGTGTCCGGCTCTAGGGCGTGCAGCACCCGGCTGGCCTCGCTGAGCGCGAACGCGACCTTGCCCTTCTCGGCGTCCCAGGACTTCTTGAAGATCTCCTGGTACTTCGCCTTGAACGCCGCGAGCTGTTCGCGGGCCTCGAGCGTGATCTCCATCTCGGACAGGTCGAGATCCTTCGCGTAGCCGAGGCTCTGGAGAAAGAGCCCGTACATGATCTCGGTGAGCGTCTGGTTGCCGCTCTTGATGCCGCGATCGGTGGAGACGTCGAAGATGACGGCGTGCGTCGGGATCTGCTCCGTGATCGCCGCCAGCATCACCTGGATGCGCTTGTCACCCGCGCGCGCGACGAAGCGCTGGGCGCCCGGCTCGTCGGCGATCCGGCGGTTCTCGATCGCCAAGCCAAGCATCTTGGCGAAGCTCGACTTTCCCGAGCCGAAGAAGCCCGAGACCCAGACGGCGATGCCCTCGTGCGGCTTGTTCGGCGTGGTCTGGTACCGCTCGAGGACCTCGGCGAAGTGCCGCCGGATCGCGTCGGTGACGACGTACTCGCCGATCTCGTCGCGGAGGATCTCGTCGTCGGTCTGGTCGACCTTGATGACCTCCTCGATCCGCCGATGGATGTCGTTGGCGAAGAGCGTCTTGATCGCGGGCAGCGCGGGCATGTCCGTTGTCCTCGTACGTCAGAAGATCTTCGGGCGATAGTTGTGCTCGGCGTCCAGCACACCCATGAACTTGAGGCCCGCGGCGCCGTCCAGCGTGCCCGGGTAGAAGAGGATGGTGGGCGCCTGGACCTTTCCCCTGAGCTGCTCCAGCAACGAGAAGGTGCGGTACATCGGGAATAGCGCGCCGGTCCGCACGATGAACACGATGTCGTTCCGCGGGTCGGGGTTTTCCGGCATCCGGCTCGCGACCAGATCGACGAGGGGCGCGTACTCCGCGAGGACGCTGTGAATGGTGTCGACGACCGTGTCGACCCCCTGCTCCCGCTCGACGTCGAACCACTCGGGGAGCGCACGCTGCGAGCGCATCGCCTCGTCGAGGCACTCGGCCAGCGAGATCCTCCTGATGCGCTTGCTCTTCTGGTGGAGCCGCGTCTCGAGCAGCGTCACCGCCTTGCGCAGCGGGATCTCGTCTTCCGGGTCGTACGGGAAGATCGCGTACGGCATGTCGTGGTACGCGCTGATCCGCTCACGTGGATCGGGGAGCTCCAGGATGGGCCCGAGGTCGTCTTTGAGGCGCTGCTCGAAGTCGCTCATGCCACCATCCTCTCGGCATACTCGCGCGACGACGCGCAGGGAAGCCGGAGCTCCACCAGGCTGCCCGCGACCTCGTACCCGACCTTGCGGTACTGGTGCAGCCGGAGCAGCTCGTGCTCGACGTCGGCGGGCCGCATCAAGAACATCCTCCAGTCGGGCGAGTCGATGACCTTGCGCGGGCTCTGCTCGACGTCGCGCATGGCGTGCAGGAGGTACAGGAAGCTTTCCTCCGGCAGGTGGTACGACGCGAACTCGCGGGCCATGCTGCCCTTCAGCAGCCCGAAGTCGGCAGCGATTTTGAGGAGCCCCGCCGCGACCCGCTTCAGCGTTGCCTCGCTCCACACATGCTCGGTCACGCCGCCGCGCTTGGGGATGCCGAGGAGATACTGCCTGAGATCCTCGGGCCGGATGCGGTACGCGCCCGACTCGAAGGCGGGGAAGAGCCAACCGACGAGGAAGTCGCGCAGGAGGAACTCGTCCCGGGTGATGTGCCAGAGGAGCAGCGGCTTCCAGACCTCGAGGTCGCAGCCGGCCTTGGCGAGCAGGACGAGCGGCCGATCACGCCCTTCGGGCTCGAAGCGGCGGCTCATCACGAATGCGACGTCGCGGAGCCACTGCTGCGTCCGCGCGCCGACGAAGTTGCCCATCTTGAACTGGCCGAGGTTCTCCGTCTTCGGACCGCCGAACTCCCACTGTGCCAGGTATGCATAGCTCTCCTCGATCATCGCCCCCTTGATGATCGTGAACGAGGAAACGACGCTGGCGCGCGACGCCGCCGGCATCAGCCTTCCAGCCTCGCATACGGCACGGCGAGGGCGCCGGGCCGGCCATGGGCGAACGCCGCCGCGAGCAGCGTGAGGGTTACGTCGTCGGCGCGGAAGGTCGCAGGTAGCTGGACGGCGCGGCCCTCGGCCGAGACGGTGAGGCGCGCCGCCGCGTTCGCCTCGGCGTCGCCGATGAGGTCGAAGCTGCAGAGCGCAGCAAGCAGGTCACCGCCCTGGTTCTGCCCGAGCCTGCCGAAGAAGTCGCTCCAGGAGCCCGCATCGTCGAGCCAGTGCTCCCAGCGGGCGTCGAGCTCCTCCTCCAGATCCTCCGGGAGCCGCCAGAGGGTGACGCAACGGGGTGGATGGAAGACCTCGGCGCAGCGGTGCGCCGCGACCGCGAAGACGGACCGGGCCTGGGCGAAGAAGTGCGTCCGCGGAAAGCCGCGGCCGAGCGCGACCACACCGTACCGACCGAGCTGGCCCTTCGTGTTCCACCACTTCGCGCCGTCCATCTCGCCGAAGCGCGCGATGACAAGGCGAAGCCGGAGCAAGCGGTCGAGGTCGAGGGTGGCGCTCACGTTGACGTCGCAGACCCTAGATGGGAGCGCGGCGAACCGTCAACCCGATCGCGCCGTACCGGCATGAGCGGCGAGTTACGGAGCGCGAGGCGGCTCCTACGCAAGTGCGTGCACGAGCGGGCGGGTGCAGGTGCAGGCGTGAGGAGCACTGGTGCAATCTCTCGACGGCGCTACGCGGTCCGTCGGGCGTGTCCTTCCTCGTCGGCGCGTCTGGGAAGCGCGCCCTCGCCTCCCCGAAAACCGATTCCGCGAAGCCGCCCGCAGAGGAACTCGTACGCCACCACGCCGAGCGCGAAGACGTCGCCCGTCAGTCCGCGCGCGTTCCCCATGATGGCCTCCGGCGCCATGTACATCGGCGTCCCGACGATCATGCCGGTGCTCGTGAGCAGGCCTGTCCTGATGGGTGCTGCGAGCCCGAAGTCGAGGAGCACGGGCCGCCCGTCCGTCGTCAGCATGATGTTGCTCGGCTTGATATCCCCGTGAACCATGCCCTGCGCGTGCACGTACGCGAGCGCCTCGGCGATACGCTGGACGAGCTCCACGCCTTCTTCGAGGCGCATCGGCTCTCTCCTCAGCCGTGCGTCGAGCTGCTCGCCCACGACGAGCTCCGTGACCATGTAGGGTCGCCCGCCGTCGAGCACGCCGTGGTCGAGCAACGCCACGACAGCGTCGTGCCGCAGGCGCGCGAGTACCCCGACCTCGTTGAGGAAGCTGCTGGGGCGCCGGCCTCGGCAACGGCCTTCACCGCGACCTCGCGGCCGTCCTGGACCGACCGCGCGCGGTACACTTTCCCGAGGCCGCCCATGGCGAGCGGCTCCGAGAGCTCGTAGCCGCCAATGCGGCTGCCCGGCACGAGCGCGTCGATCACGGCCGCGGTCCTGTGGCTACCTTGAGCCCACACGGATTGAAGGCGACCAAACCGACAAACCGCAACCGCGGCGCCTCGGCTCGCTCGCACCCATGGGCGCGAAATACGCGCTCAGCCTGGGCGTCTACCCCCCAGCACATTTTTTCCTGGCCGCAAGCTGATCACCAGCGCCTCCACCCGGGCCGCGGCATTCTGCGGAGCCTGCCCGAGCAGCCGCCCGATCGCCTCGCGCGCAACGCGCACCGCTTCGACATCCCCCGCCGCCGCTGCGGCCCCCAGCCCCTCCCCGAGCTGCGCAACCAGCACCGCCCGTGCCGACGGGGCAGGGGAGGGCGCCATGTCCGCCGCGCCTCCCCTCGCGACCACCTGCTCCGCCAACCGCACCAGCATATCGACGCCCACGGCCTCACCCGCGGCCACCACCCTCAACGCGGCCACCGCCAGCTCCCGCCCCCCGTCTTCCACCGGCACTACCCCCACCACCCCCCGCCTGCCCACTTTGCCCCCTTAACCCCCCGCGATTTCTCTCAGCACCCCCAGGCTCTTTTAATCCGTAGGTCCAGGGTTCGAGTCTCTGTTGACCCATCAACGCGAAATCGTTCTGGATTTCGACCCATGAGATGCACGCCTCAGCGAGTGGCCGGAGAGGCCGGTAGTCCGGTTACCACCGCCGCCGAGCAGGCTGACGGTGGCCACGAGGCCCTCCGGACGACGGGGGCGCAGATCTAGGGGGCGCCAGGTGCAGGTGGGCGGTGAGGACCTGGACGGCCGGGGCGCCACCGCGCCACGGCGGAAGAGCCGGGTCAAGAAGAACTGCCGGAGGTCGTGGAAGCTGAACGGCGCGCGATGGCGGCCTTGCGCAATGCCTGCTCTTCAGCTTGTCGAGGTGCCGGCGCGCCACCTTCGACCAGCACCGCACTGCTTCAGCGGGTTCACCACCAGGCGGCACACAAGGCATCCGGGGACATGGCGCCATTCCCCTGGATTGCCCCTCAGGGGCGGTACCGCGGATCGTCGAGGAAGGCGGCATCGGTCAGCGACCGCAGGAACGCCACCAGATCGGCCTTCTCGTCCGGAGAGAGCCCCAGCTCCTCGATCTGCGGATCGGTGGACGAATGGCCCAGCCCGCCGCGATCGTAATGGTCGACAACCTCCTCCAGCGTCGCCAGCGATCCGTCGTGCATATAGGGGGCGCTCGCCGCGATGTTCCGCAAACCGGGCACCTTGAATTTGCCAAGGTCTCCCGTCCGCCCGGTGATCACTTGCCGCCCGACGTCGCCGCCGTCGAGGTAGGTGCCGTTGTTGAAGAAGCCTTCGTTGGTGAGCATTCCGGACGGGTGGCAATGGAAGCAGCCAGCTGGCTCGCTCAGGAACAGCGCCTCGCCGCGGCGCTCGGCGTCTCCGAAGCTCGTGTCGTCCCCGCGCTTGTGCCGGTCGTAAGGGCTGTCCGCGCTGACGATCGAACGGACGAAGCTCGCCAGGGTATGGCGCAAGGACTCCTCCCCGGGAGGCCCGCCATAGGCATCCTTGAACGCCTTCACGTAGACCTCATCCTCGGCGACACGAGCCACGGCCTCGGCGAGCGGTAGATCCATCTCGTCGGGGTTCTCGATGGGCTTCCCCACCTGCTCTTCCAGGGTGGCCGCGCGGCCATCCCAGAAGAAGCTCTCGCCCCACGCCAGGTTCACCAGCGCGGGCGCGTTCCGCTGTCCCAGACGGCCGTCGACCCCCCGGGAGACGGGGTCCGGATCGGCGAAGGCGTACTCCTGGCGGTGGCAGCTTCCGCACGCTACCTCGCCGGTGCGAGAGAGGCGCTTGTCGAAGAAGAGCCTCTTGCCGAGCTGGGCCCTCGCCTCGGTGAGCGTGTTGTCGGCCGGCGCTCTGGCCGCCGCGGTGCGCGCCGGAAACCCGGCGGGGATGGCGTCCGTGACGAGCGGCGGCAAAGGTCCAGGGGCCTCAGGGGCCGCCGGACCGTTGTCGCCGCATCCGCCCGCAAGGAGCAGCGCCGTGAGGCCGATGGCCCCACCACGGTTGAAGCTCGGTGTCACGGACCGAAGGTGAACACCGTCAGATCGGGGAGGCCGCGCCGCAGGCGCTCACCCGCGAGGAGCTCGTCTCCCACGGGGCCGGGCGGCGCGACGAACCCGGTCAAGTCGATGTCCGCCGTGGCGCCCCCGAAGACCTCGTCCATGACGACCCGGACGACCTCGCCCGTCGAGCCGCTCGCGGGCACGGACAGCGCGCCTCGTACCTCGACCCTGGGGGCGAGATCCTCGATCAGGTTGCCTCCCATGTGGACCGCCGGCGGAACCGCGGCCGTCTCTCCGTCCGGATCATCGGAACCACCCTCACCCTCGGCCGGCGGAGCCACGCTGCCCTCGTAGCGCAGGAAGAGGTAACCGCTGTGCGGCCACGTCATCTGGGAGGCTTCCGACAGAGGCGCGACGTTCGCTTCGGGCCGAGAGGTGCTGCAGGCCTTGTGCAAGCCCCAGACGAAGCTGACGCCTTCATAGCTGCCAGCCGGAGCGCGCAGCCGGAGCGTGGCCGAGCCCGGCTCCTCGGCGTTGTAGAAGTGGACCCCGTAAGGGGTGGCGGCGCCGTCCGGGCCGACGATATCGACGGGCACGAGATCGCCGTCCGCCCCGATCAGCGCCGCGTGCGAGACGTAGAAGCGAACGTTGAGCGGCGTGACCGTGCTGCCGTCCGGCGCGACGTTCGGCTCGCCGAACAGGAACGGCTCGCCGCCGAGGACGAGCTCGAACGCGAGCTCGACGATGGCGCCCTCGGTCCTGATGGACGCCGGCTGCTCTGCGCAACCGGTCGGCCAGGTTTCCTCAGCCTGGCCACCGGCGCCGCCCGTGCCGCCCGCGCCGCCCGCCCCACCGGACCCGTCGGGCTGGCTGCCGCCCGCCCCGCCGGTCCCGGACGCCATTGGCTGCGGATTCGAGGACGTGCCGCAAGCGGCCGCGGCGCCCAAGAGCAACCCAATCAACCCGAACAAGCCAGGAGATTTCATCGTGGGATCGAGTGTACGCGATGACGCACCACGCCGGAACAGATGACGCATCGCCGGGATCTTGCTGGGTGAGACGCGATCAAGGCGCGAGCGATGGCGTGACGAGCGGTAGCAAAGATTCCGGACGGCTCACGCCGATGGCAGTACGGCGAGGTCGACCAGGATCCGCCGGAGCTCCTCCACCCGCGCCTTCTCGAGGGGCTGCAGCGGGGCCCGGAGCGGCCCGACCCGTGTGCCCATCAGCTCGAGGGCCGCCGAGATGGCCCGCGGCAGGCCATGCGCGACGATGAACTGAAGGAACGGCAGCTGGCGATAGAAAGAGCGCCGAGCGGCCTCGAGATCGCCACGGGTCACCGCGTCATAGAGCTCGACGGTGAGGCGAGGGATGATGTGCGGGGCCGCCGTGCACCAGCCGCGCGCCCCGGCCACGAAGGCGGCGAGCGCGAGCGGATTGCTTCCGTTGTAGAAGGCAACCTGGTCGCCGCAGAGCTGCACGAGCCGGTGCATCCGGTTCACGTCCCCGGTGCTCTCCTTGACCATCGTGACGTTCGGGATCTGCAGCAACCGGGCGATCGCGTCCGGGCTCAGGTCGAGGCCACCCGTCGCCGGGTTGTTGTACACGGCGATGGGGACGGAGATGGCCTTCGCGACGGCCTCGAAGTGCGCAACGATCTCCCTGTCCGAGAGCTTCCAGTAGCTCATCGGGAGGATCATCACCGCGGTGGCGCCGGCCCTCTCCGCGTACCTCGCGTGGTGCACCGTCCGCTCCGTTGTGAGGCTCGAGACGCCGACCAGCGTCGGGACCCGGCCCGCCACGCGCCTCACGACGATGTCGGTGACGGCCTCGCGCTCCGCGTCCGAGAGGTACGGCAACACCCCGGTGCTGCCCAGCGGGGCTATCGCATGAACGCCCGCGGCGAGCATGTCCTCGACGATGCGGCCGAGGAGCTGTTCGTCGACGCGTCCAGCCTCCGTGAACGGCGTGATGGGGTAGGCGATGATTCCACGGAGAGACGATGTCATCGCACGCCTCCTTCCCCCTCGTGATCCCGGTCGAAGAGCTGATCTCCCCGATCGGGCACCTCTTCGCGCAGCGCGACACCTCCCATGTTCTGCAGCATCGGCGCGTTCTCGCAGGCGAGGTAGCGGGCCCGACCCTTTCCGGTGTTGACGTGGTTGTGCCAGGCCCAGACAGGGACGTAGATCGCGTCCCCTTGCTTCCAGTCGACACGCCTCCCGCCCACGTACGAGTAGCCCTCTCCCTCCAGGACGTAGAGGATGGTCTCGTACGTGTGCCGATGCCGGTTCGAGGATTGCCCCGGATCGAGCCATCCGATGGTCATGCTGATCGCGTGCGACGGGAGGTCCACGAAGAAGACTGGATGCTTCCGCGCCTTCGAATACTCACCGTGACGCCCGGCGGACTCGACCGCGGGGTGCGCGAGCCTCTCTGGCATCACCACCCGAGGCCGCGGCGGCGTCTTGTCGAAGTCTGCTGAATGGAATCGTTCGCTCATGTCGGCTCCCTGTCAGCGCAAAAGGCATCTTGCGCAGGAGAGGGGATAGCGCGAAGCTGGACCCATGACAGGCTCCAGAACGAACATCTCGACGGGTCCAGCTGGTCGGCCCTGGCGCTTCGACCTGGTGCTCGACGACGGCGCGTCCGTGCCGCGGCAGACCCAGCTGAGCAGGGCGATCGTTCAAGAGATCCAGCGCGGGCGGCTGCTGCCGGGTTCAACGCTCCCGGGCAGCCGGACGCTCGCGGCGCAGCTCGACGTGAACCGGAAGGTCGTCGTCGCTGCCGTCGACGAGCTGGTGGCCCAGGGGTGGCTCGAGGCGCTGCCCGCGCGCGGCACCCGCGTCGCGCTCAACCTTCCGACGCTCGCCGTCGCGGACGCCGAGGGCCGCCGCTCGGTCGAACCGGTCGTCGCCCAGCGCCGCGGCGCCATGATCGCGGTGAACGACGGGATCCCGGACGCCCGGATCGCGCCCGTGGACGAGCTCGCGCGCGCGCAGCGGCGCGCTCTCCGAGCGCTGGCGCGGACGGGCCTCGGCTACGGAGATGCCGCGGGCGATCCCGTGCTCAGGGAGGTTCTCGCGGGCTTCGTCAATCACGCCCGCGGGTTGTCGTGCTCCTCGGAGGAGGTCGTCCTGACGCGCGGCAGCCAGGGCGCGCTGAGCCTGTTCGCGCTGGCGATGCTGGAGCCCGGGGATGTCGTCGCCGTCGAGCACCCGGGGTACACGCCGGCATGGCGCGCGTTCCAGCTCGCCCGGGCCGACGTGGTTCATGTGCCGGTCGACGCCCACGGCCTTCGAACGGAGGAGCTGGAGGCGCACGCCAGGAAGCTCAAGGGGCGCCTCAAGGCCGTGTACGTGACGCCTCACCATCACTACCCCACGACCGTCGCCATGTCGGCCGAGCGTCGGATGCACCTGCGACGAATCTGCGAGTCGTTTCGCCTCTACATCGTCGAGGACGACTACGACTACGAGTACCACTTCGAGGGCGCGCCGCTGCTCCCCCTCGCCGCGACCAAGGATCTCTCGTCGCGCTGCATCTACGTGGCGTCGCTCTCGAAGCTCATCGCTCCGGCCCTGCGGCTCGGGTACATCATCGCGGACAGGTCCGTTGTCGCGCGCTTGAGGGCGGTCCGTGAGCTGCTCGATCGTCAGGGAGATGTCGCCCTCGAGCGCGCCGTGGCCGAGCTCATCGAGGACGGCGAGATCCAGCGTCACGCGCGGCGCGCCCGGCAGCTCTACCGGCAGCGTCGTGACCACCTGCTGGAGCAGCTCGCGTCGAGGCCGCCCTTGCGTTCCGCGATCGAGTGCGACCCGCCCGGCGGGGGATTGGCGCTCTGGATGCGCTTGCGCAACCTGACCTCGGAAGAGCTCGTCCAGCGCGCGCACGCACGCGGCCTGGCCC
Source organism: Sorangium sp. So ce295 (assembly GCF_051527405.1). Taxonomy (NCBI): domain Bacteria; kingdom Pseudomonadati; phylum Myxococcota; order Polyangiales; family Polyangiaceae; genus Sorangium; species Sorangium sp. So ce295. The sequence continues at coordinate 4,726,792 of NZ_CP150324.1, forward strand.
TCACCCCGGGGTCCGTTCATGTCGCGGCCGGGGCCGTGCCCGCATTCCGCTTCGGGTTCGCGGCGCACACGAGCGAAGAGCTGTCGAGGATCTGCGATACGCTGGAGGCGTGCCTGATGCCCGACGCGGGATCGAGGCGCCGATGAACAGCGTTCTCCACGTCACACCACGCGCCGGCGGTCGCGCTCGAACAGCTCGCGCTCCAGCTCGCACGTCTCGAGCCCTGTCCGGACCGGCCACGGGGTGCCGGTCACGACCTCGACCACCTCGGCGATCACCTCCGGCGCGCGCAGGACGCGCCTGTGGCCGAGGCCGCGGGTCGACATGAGCCGCGCGCCCGGCCAGCGATCGGCGAGCGCCGCGCCTGCCTCGAACGACACCTCGCGATCGTCGCGGTCGTGCACGACGAACAGCGGCGCGTTCATCCGCGGGGCCGCAGAGAGCGCGTCGAGGTCCGTGAGCGGCACCCCGTAGCGCGCCTCCAGGCGGGCGACCATGCGGCGCCGGACGGCCTCGTCGATGCCGAGGAGCTTCGCGAAATGCTGGGTGTAGCGGACCGCGCTGAGCGGCGGCGCGATGAACACGAGCCTCGGCGCCGGAGCGCCCGCGCGCCGGACGGACGCCGCGCGGGACAGGGCATACGTCGTCGCGGCGCTCCCGAGCGAGTGCGCGACGATGGCGTGGACGGGCCCGACCTCGTCCATCGCGACGGTGACCGCGCGGGCCAGCTCCACGAGCGTGGCCGACCGGCTCGGCCCATCGCCGTGCCCCGGCGCGTCGAACGTCACCACGCGAAAGCCCAGCTCCACGAGCGGCCTCACGAACGCGCCGAGCTGGCTGCCCCGCCCCTCCCAGCCGTGCACGAGCAGCACGGTCGGCCCGTCCCCCCACGACCACGCGGGCAGCGCCTCCGCGCCCCACGGCAGCGAGAAGCGCGCCGCGCCGGCGAGGATCTCCTCCTCCCAGGCCGGGCGCGCGTGCCGGCGCGGAGAGCGGAACAGCCGTTCGGCCGCCAGGGAGGCCAGATCCGGCGCGGCCTTGTTGAGGAGCTTGAACCCGAACCGGAGCCCACCGCGCAGGAGGACCTGCCGCGGATCAGTACGAACGATCGTTCTATTAGTGGGCGACGAATGGACCTGATTGGCTTCCTGCATGGGGGGACCTCCTCGGGGGATTGCGAGACGGATCAGGCAGAGCGGCGGGGCGAGCGCCGGGCGTCGGTCACGAGCCTCTCGAAGGCGGCGCGGGCCCGGCGCTCCGACGCGTTGTCGGGCATCAAGCGGCTGAGCGCGTGGGAGCCGGACGCGATGGCATAGGCCTCGAAGGCGAACTGCGAAAGGTCGAGGTCCGAGCGGAAGTGGCCCTCTTCGACGGCGATGCGCGCGGCGGTGGCGAGCGTGGCCAGCCAGTCTTTCTGCGACGCGACGAGCGCGTCGCGCGCCGGACCGGGCTTGTCGTCCAGCTCGGCCGCGGCGGCATGGAAGACGCAGCCGCCTGGCATGAAGTCCTGCTCTGTCCAGACGAACCACCGATCGATGAGCGCGCGCACGCGCGGCTCACCGCGCGGCTCGCGCAGCGCGGGCGCGACCACGAGGTCGACGAAGCGGCGCTTGGCCTCTTCGAGGATGGCGACGTCCAGGTTCTCCTTGGAGCTGAAGTGCGCGAAGAGGCCGCTCTTCGACATCTTCACGCGCTCGGCCAGGGCGCCGACGGTCACGCCCGAGAGCCCGACCTCGCTCGCCAGCGCCAGCGCCTCGGCCAGGATGGCCTGCCGGGTATCTTCACCTTTCGCCACCTCGACTGCATAGAACGACCGTTCTATTTTGTCAAGCGACGGGGCAGCCGACCCTCCTCGACGATCGCCTGCATTGCCGGCGCACGCTAGAGCGACAAACGGGTTGAAACCACGAGAAAAGCAGGAATTTCACAGGGAGACGGGGAGGCGGGGAGCGAGAGACGGCAAGAGAAAGAAATTCATTCTTTCTTCCTCCCCGCCTCCTCGCCTCCCTGTGAAAATTCTCCGGGTTTCAACGTGTTCGGTATTCTAGGCGCGCTTCGCCAGGTAGGCATCGACCAGCTCGATCAGCCGTGCCCGGCCGAAGCTGGGGTCGTGGCCTGCATGCACGATCTGCACTGGGAGCTCCCGCAACCGCTTCATGGTGCGGACGTAAGCGGGAATGTCTGCGCCCTCGATCTCATCCAGCAGCGGCCCGTCATAGATCGCATCGCCCGAGAACAAGGTCCCGGTCGCCGCCTCCCACAGACCGATGCTGCCCGGCGAGTGACCGGGCAGGTGCAGCACCTCGAAGTGACGGTCGCCGAGATCCACGACGTCGCCTTCGGCGACGACCTCCGTGACCGGCGCGCCATGCAGGGCGTAGCTTGCGATGTCGTACTCCGCGTAGGGCAGGGCGGTGATCACATCGCCCTCGATCGGATAGCCAGCGTCGCCCAGCTTGCGAATTGTCGCGGCGCCCATCACCGAGGCCAGCAAGGTGCCGCGGTCGGTCGGTGAGCGCAGGTTCTCCGCCTCGAGATGGTGCACCAAGGTGTGCTCGAAATCATGGTGGCTGCCCACATGATCGGCGTGGGTGTGGGTCGCGACCGCCGTCACCGGCTTGTCGAGCAGGTGCTTCATGGCCTCCCGCAGGCTGACGATGCCCAACCCCGTGTCGATGATCAGGTCGCGATCGCGACCGCGCACATGCCAGATGTTGCAGCGCATCAGCGGCACCACGTGCGGCTCGATCAGCAGCGTGATGTCATCGCTGACGCGCGTGATCTCGAACCAGCGGTCGGCGATCGGCAAAGTGGCCATGCGTTTCACTTCAACCGCCCGCCTTACTCCTCGCTCGGCCGGTCGTCCATGGTTACCAGCTCCTGGTCACCCCGCCGTCCCGGTTACCACGTCCCCTGGTAACCGCCCCGGTGCGACGCGCGCAATCCATTGAAATTCAATGACTTGGCGCGATGGCCCGAGAGCTGCTTCAGGGGCTGGCAGGAGACCTTACCATGGTAACCGAACCGACATCCCACCGCCTCACGCTTCCCATGCTCCTCGCTACCCTGCTCGCCGCGTGCGCCGGAACGGCCGACGGCGGCAGCTCGACCGGCGACGCCCCGGCCGATCCGGCCGCTCCAGCGCCCCACGAGGGCGCCCCTTCCGGCCAGCAGGCCGCGCCCGCGGTGCCCTCGGCGCCGGATCTCGCGTACCCCGGCAAGGGCTTCATCGTCCACGAATGGGGCACCGACACCGTGGTCGTCGGCTCCGACGGCTCGCTTCAACCGGGGCTGCACCACGAAGAGGAGGACCTCCCCGCCTTCGTCTATGACCGGCTCGGAGCCGGCACGCTCGATGGCTCGATCTCGACGAGCGTCAACGTGAAGATGGAGACGCCGGTCACTTACTTCTACGCCGAGGAGCCGCTCGACGCGCATGTCCATATAGGGTTCCCCAAAGGGATCTTCACGCAGTGGTACCCCGCCGTCCGCCAGTTTTACCCGCCCATCATCGCGCCCGGCAGCGTTGCTGACTTGACGACGTACGCGGACCCGGCGTTCGACCCCGACTTCCCCTTTGGCTCGCCGATGTGCTCAGAGATCTACGGCCCGAACGCGCGCGGGTTCCTCGAGTGGAGCAACATCGAGGTCCTCGGGCGCGACAGCGATATCCCCCTGCCCGAGGCGCCGCTCGATCGGTTCACGTGGGCGCACGCGCGCCAGGTCGGCGCCAACCCGCTCCGCATCGCAGGCGTGCCCGGCGCGATGGAGGCGCCCCAGCACGAGCGCTTCCTGTTCTATCGAGGGCTCGGCAACTTCGACCTGCCCGTCCGCGTGACGGCCGGCACCGGCGGGGCGATCTCCGCCGAGAATACCCTCGACGAGGCGATCGGCGCCGTCTTCGTCCTCAACGTCGGCGCCTCGACGGGGGCGTTCGTCGCCCACCCCAAGGGCATCGCCACGGGCGGCACGCTCGTCGAGCGCGCCCCCTCGCTCGACGGAGCGCCGCCGCTCGACGAGTTCGTCGAGTCGCTCGGCGCGAGCATGATCGACACCCTCGACGCGACCGGCCTGTACCACGACGAGGCCGTCGCCATGGTGAACACCTGGAAGCGCCAGTGGTTCCGGACGCCCGGCGTCCGGGTGCTCTACCTCGCTCCGGAGGCGTGGACCGACGCCTCGATCCCGATCGACATCATTCCCATGCCTGCCGATGTCGTGCGCGTCATGATGCTCCGCGTCGAGGTGCTCTCGCCCGAGATGGAGGCAGCGGACGTCGGCGCGGCGAGGCGGCTCGCAGATCCGTCCCTCGCGGGGGACGCCGAGCGCCACTTCGACGATCTCGGGCGCTTCGCCGAGCCGCGCCTCCGCCGCGCGCTCACGCTCCTCGGCGAGCCCGCGTACGGCCAGCCCCTGCTCGCCCGCATCGCAGCCGGAGCGACGGCGAGCGCCGCGCGCGAGTAACCTCTCGGCCATGCACGCCCCGCGGCGCGAGCCCTTCGTGGCCCATGCTCGGTACGAGCCGGGCGAGATCCTCGGGCAGGGGGCGCAGGGCGTCGTGGGGCGCGTGATCGACCGCGAGGCGCGGGGGCGCGAGCTCGTCGCGAAGGTGTTCCGTCAGGGCGCCTTCCGCGAGGACACCCTGCTCGGCGAGTTCGCGCTGCTCGCGCGCCTGCGCGTCCCCGGCGTGGTGCGGGCGCACGATCTCGGGCGGGATGAGCGGACGGGAGCGCCCTTCCTCGTCGAGGAGTACGTGGCCGGCGACGACGCCGGGGCGTGGGTGCAGGGGGCCCCGGCCGGCGAGCGCCCGGCGCGGCTCGCGGGCGTGCTCGCCGGCGTCGCGAGGACGCTCGCCGCCCTGCACGACGCGGGGTTCGTGCACAGCGATCTCAAGCCGGCGCACGTCCGGATGCGGCCCCTCGGCGGGGGCGGCGCCGAGGCCGTGCTCCTCGACCTGGGGGCGGCGGTGTCGAGGGCGCGCGCGCCGGGCGGCGCCGTCGCGTTCACCTCGGCGTTCGCCGCGCCCGAGCTGCTCGCCGGGGGCGCGCCGTCGGCCGCGTCCGACCTCTACAGCCTGGGGGCGCTCGCGTGGTGCTCGGCCGCGGGCCGCCCGCCCGGGCCCCTTCGCGCGCGGCGCCCGCTGCGCGACGCCGCGTCGTGGGTGCAGCCGAGCGTGGCCGAGGTGATCGAGGCGCTGCTGGCGCTGCACCCGCGAGACCGCCCTGCCGAGGCCCGCGAGGTGCTCCGGCAGCTCGGCGTCGCGGCCGCGGAGGCGGGCATCGCCGTGGGGACGCCGCCCGCGCCCATCGGGCGGGAGCGCGAGCTCGAGGCGCTGCAGCAGGCGCCGTCACCGTCAGGCCGCGTGCGCTACGTCACGGGGCCGAGCGGCGCCGGCAAGAGCCACCTCGGGCGCGAGCTCGTGACGCGGGCGCTGCTCGCCGGGCGGAGCGCCAGGTACGTGGCGTTCCCGCGCGAGGCCGACCCGCTCCTGCAGCGGCTCATCGCGTTCTTCCGGGGCGCCGAGCGGGCGCCGCCGTTCGTGACGCCGCCCGGCGACGGGCCCCCGCTCCTGCTCTTGCTGGACGATCTGGATCAGGCCCCGGCCGAGCTGCGCGCCGCGCTCGACGCGTACCGGTGCCGGCCGGCGGCGCCCGGCGGCGCGGCGATCGAGGTGGTCGCGACGGCCCGGAGCGCGCCCGAGGGCGCGGCGTGCGTGGCGCTCGGGCCGCTCGGCGACGCGAGCTTCGGCGCGCTGTGCCGCGCGCTCGGCGTGGACGACGAGGCGAGCGTGCGCGAGGCCGCCGTGGCGTCGGGGAAGAACCCGGGGTGGCTCTTCGCGTCGCTCGGCCGCGTGCCGCTCACGAAGGACACCGCGATCGAGCGCGTGCGCGAGCTGTCGGCCGACGCCTGCGCGACGCTCGCCGCGATCGCCATCGCGGGCGGCGCCCTGCCCGAGGCGCGCTGCGCTCTCGGGTTCGGGCGCGGCGGCCGGGTGTACGCGCGGGGTGGCGCGCAGCCGGGCGCCTCCGGCGAGCGAGCCCTGGGCGAGCTGCTCGCGGGCGCGCTGATCGCGCGGCGGGAGGCGGCGGCCGGCGCGCTCACCACGCTGTCCGCTCCCGCCCTGGCGAGGGATCTCGCCGCGGCGCTCGCCACGCCGGAGGTCGCCGAGGAGGTCGCCGCGGCGCTGCTCGCGGATCCAGGCGCGCCTGCGTCGGCGCTCCTCTCGGCGGCGGCGGCGCCGTGCACGAAGGCCCGGCGCGCGCAGCTCCACGAGCGGGCCGCGGCGCAGGCGCGCGAGGCCGGGCTGCGGTCGGAGGAGATCGAGGCGCTGCTCGCGCTCGGCGAGGACGCGGACCGGAGGACCCCGGCGCTCCTCTGCAGGCTCGAGCGGCTGACGCGCGACGCGGGCGTGGGCGCGGCGCACCCGCAGGTCGTGGCGTGGCTCGACGAGGCGGCGCAGCGCGACGAGCGGGTGCTCGTGCTCGCGCTGCGGCGGCGCGCGGAGAAGCGCGCGCGGGATGGAGACGCGACGGCGGCGAAGGAGCAGGCGCTCGCGGCGCTCGCGGCGGCGCGGCGGCTCGGCGGCGGGACGGCCGAGGCGTTCGCGCTGTCGACGCTGGGGCTCGTGGCGCTGATGCGCGCCGACTGGGGCGAGGCGGAGGCGTGGCTCGCGGGGGCGCAGGCGAAGCTGCCCGCGGCGGGCGAGCGCGCCGACGGCGTGGACGATGTCGAAGAGGTGGCGCGGCTTCACCACAACGCGGGCATCGTCGCCCTGTACCGCGGCCAGGTGGACGGCGCGGTGCGGACGTTCGAGGCGTCGCTCGCGGTCAAGCGGACCCTCGGGGACCGCGCCGGCATGCGCTCGTGCCTGATGAACCTCGGGATCGCGCTCGGGAAGGCGTCGCGCTACGAGGAGGCGTTCGGCGCGCTCGACGAGGCGATGCGGCTCGCGCGATCGCTGGGGCAGGTGGCGGGGCGCGGCTGGTGCCTGTCGGCGCGCGCGGACATCGAGGTGCGCCGCGGCGACGCGCGCGCGGCGGAGCGCTGCATCGAGGAGGCGTGGGCGCTCGCGGCGTCGCTCCCTGCGGCGATCCAGGCCGATCTGGTGATCGCGCGGGCGAACGTGGCGTTGCTCGACGGCGACGGGCGGCGGGCGCTCGCGGCGCTCGCGGCGCTGGACCCGGGCGTGCGGGCGAACGACCCGCTGGTGGACGCGCGGGCCCAGGTGGCGGAGGCGCAGGTGTACCTCACCAAGCTGCCGGCGGAGCCCCGGCGGGCGGCGCGGGGCGCGATCCGGGCCGCGCGGCGGGCGCGCGCGGCGATGCTCGCGGAGGTGGAGGCGCAGGCGCTCGACGTGCTGCGCTCGGCGCGGCCGGGCGCAGCACGTCGAGCGCCGGCCGCGGCGACGGCGCGGGGCGGCGCGCATGCGGCGCAAGGGGCACCGGCGGCGGCGCAGGGGGCACCGGCGGCGGCGCAGGGGGCACCGGCGGCGGCGCAGGGGGCACCGGCGGCGCAGGGGGCACCGGCGGCGGCGGGCGGCGCGTATGCTGGCCCAGGCATGACGGCGGCGGCGAGCGGAGAGGACGACGCGCTCTGGGCGTGGCTCGCGTCGGTGGCGACCGCGGACGGCGCCGCGGAGGCGGCAGTCGGGCTCGCGCGCGCCCTCGTGCAGCAGTCGGGGGCCGAGCGCGCGCTGCTCGCCGTGGTCGACGAGCAGGGCCGGGTGGTCGCGGCCTGGGGCGCCGACCTCGACGGGCTGGAGATCGCCGAGGCGGCGCGGCGCATCGCGCCCGACCTGGCGCAGCTCGCGCTGAGCCAGGCCGCGCCCGTCCACTACCAGCGCGACGTGGAGACGCCGGGCGGCCGCGGCTCGCGGCTCGTGCTGCGCGTCGGCGCGGGCCACGCCTCGATGGGCGCGCGCGCCCTGGCGGCGAGCGCGGCCTCGCCAGACCCGGCGCTCCCCGGGCCTCCGCGCGCGCTCATCGTGATCGAGCACCGGTTCCGCCCGGCGTGCTTCGACGCCGTCACGGAGGCGCGGGCCGCTCGCTGGGCGTCGCTCGCGGGGCTCTTCCTGCGGCTCTTCGCCCGCCCCGGCGCGCCGGAAGAGCCCCGCCGCGAAGGCCCGGCGCCTCCCTGCCTCGCCTCGCTCGCGGAGCCCGCGCCCGATCTCCGGCGCGCCGACACGACCGTCGTGCCCGCGGCCCAGCCGCGGAGGAGCTTCCCCGACATCCTGGGCCAGAGCGCCGCGCTGGGCCGGGCGCTCGCGCGCCTCGACGCGGCCATCGACAGCGATCTGCCCGTGCTCCTCCTGGGCGAGACCGGCACGGGCAAGGAGCTCTTCGCCCGCGCGCTCCACGATCTCGGCCCGCGCCGTTCGCGCGAGCTCGTCGCCATCAACTGCGGCGCCGTACCCGACGCGCTCTTCGAGGCGGAGCTCTTCGGCCACGCGCGGGCCTCGTTCACGGGGGCCGAGCGCGCGCGCCCCGGCCTGCTCGCCCGGGCCGAGGGCGGCACGCTCTTCCTCGACGAGCTGGGGGAGCTGCCGCTCGCGCGGCAGGCGGCGCTGCTGCGGGCGCTGGAGTCACGGCGCTATCGCCCGGTGGGCAGCGACGACGAGCGGCCGTTCGACGTGCGGATCGTCGCGGCCACGAACCGGGATCTCGCGCAGGCGGCCGCCGAGCGGGCGTTCCGGCAGGACCTGCTCTTCCGGGTGAACGCCATCGAGATCCACCTGCCGCCGCTCCGCGACCGGGAGGGCGACGTGCCGCTGCTGCTCGCCGGGGTTCTGGCCCGGACGGGCGCCCCCATCGAGATCGCGCCGCGCGCGCTCGCGGCGCTCGATGCCTACGCGTGGCCCGGCAACGTGCGGGAGCTCGCGCACCTGGTCCAGCGCCTGGCCGCGCTCGGCGTGCGCCGCGTCGAGCTGGAGCACCTCCCGCGGGGGGTGAGGGCGAGCGCGCCGCGGGCGAGCGCGCTGCGGGCGAGCGCGCCGCGAGCGAGCGCGCGCCGGGCGCCCGACGCCGCCGAGCTACCCGCGTCGCCGACCCGGCCGCCGATGGCCGGACCCGTCCCGCCGCCGGCCGCGGGGCGGGGAAGCTCGGGCGAGGCGCGCCACGCGCTGGCCGAGGACGACGAGCGCGAGCCGATCCGGCGCGCGCTCGCGGAGACCGGCGGCAACATCAGCCGCGCGGCCGAGCGTCTCGGCATCACGCGCCACGGTCTGAAGAAGCGGATGGCGCGCCTCGGCATGCGCGCTCCCTCCGGGTCGCAGAGGAAAGCGGAGTGAATCCCCTCGTGAAGGCGCCGCTGACAGAGAGGCAATCAAACGCAGTCGTGGAGGACTCCTTATGAAGGGCAGCGGTTCCGGAGCACTGAACACATCGAGGCTCGAGGAGGAGCGCCGACAGGGCCGCGCGGCAGGAGAAACGGCCTTTCCGATCTCCCCGCGCCCCTGCCATCGAGGGCCGAGCGCTCGCCGTGGATGGAGCGGGCGGTTCGCTCTCGCGCTGCTCGTCGCGGGCTGCTCGCCCGCGGCCGTCGACGGAGCGCCGGCGCACCTGCCGGACGGCGGAGGCGGCGCCCCCGCCGAGCCGCCCTCGCCCGCTGCGTGTGATGCCTCCGCGGCCGATGGCGTCGCCGTCTTCGCCTCGAGCGTCGACTCGGGCGACCCGCAGGCTCCCGGCGCTCCGCCCTACGCGATCGACGGCTGCTTGCTGGCCTACGTCGCGCCGCGCGAGGCTGGCGACGTGAGCGGCGCCCTGAGGCTGCGTGATCTCGGTACGGGCGAAGAGCTCCTCCTCGCGCCGGCCGCCGAGACGCCCCGCCGGCCTGCGCTCGCCGGCGACGTCGTGGTCTGGGAGGCGACGGACAACGGAGCACGCGTGGTGCGCGTGCGCCGGGGGGGCGAGACGCAGACGATCCGCGGCCCGTTCCATCACGCGGGCGAGCCGCGCGTGGCGGGAGACGCCGTGGTGCTGACGGGCTGGCTGACCGCGGACGAGAGCGGCGACACGGACGTCTTCCTGTACGAGATCGGCCAGGCGGAGGCGGTCCCGATCGCGTCCGGCCCGGGGCAGCAGCGCTTCCCGGACGTCTCAGCGACGCACGTCGCCTTCGCCGATTTCTCCGAGGATCCCGACGGCCGCTTCGACGAGGACGAGCGCGATCTCGCGGACATCGTGGTCTATGACCGGCGCACGAGGCGCGCTGTTACGCGATCCCGGGAAGGCAAACAGTCCTTCCCGATGCTCGGCGCCGGAGAGAGGGTAGTAGCTTATCTCGAATGGGCGCCGTTTCATCCGGAGCCCAAGTACGAGCAGTTCGATCTGCGGATCGGGGACATCACCGCTCTTGCCGACGGCGACGCCCTGGCCGCGAGCATCGAGCAGTCGGGCCTGCCGTACGTGCTCCCCGAGGTCCGCGGCGAGCTCATCGAGTGGGTGGAGCGGCCCGCGGACAGCAATGCGTCCTTGCGGCGGAGGCCGGCCGATCTCTCGGCGCCCGCGGCCGAGGTCCCCGGGCTCTCGGCGTTCGAGCTGTTCGGGCCGTCGGCTTCTGCGACGATCACGGTGGTCGCGGCGCGCTCACCGGGAGGCGAGCTGGAGCTCCGCGGCGTCGCCCGGTGATCCGGGGGGCGCGGGCTAGAGTGACAAGCGGATTGAAACCACGTGAAAAAGCAAGAATTTTACAGGGAGGCGGGGAGGCGGGGAGGAAGAAAAGAAAAAATGATTTTCTCCCTCTTGCCGTCTCTCGCTCCCCGCCTCCTCGCCTCCCTGTGAAAATTCTCCGGGTTTCAACGTGATTGCTATTCCAGGCCCGCTGCGACGCGGTGCAGGTCCGGGAACGCTACCTCCCGGCGGGACATGCCTTGTGAGGGTCGGCGTCGGGCGCCCGCGAGCACCGGCGTGATCCCGAGCGCCCCCCACGCCTGCCGAGCTACTTCTTCGCGGCAGCGGCAGCCGGCGCCGCGGCCTGCGCCTTCGCAGCGGCAGCCGGCGCCGCGGCCTGCGCCTGCGGCGTGATGATGCGGAACTTCCCGCTCAGGTGCAGCAGCGACATCGTGTACAGCATGCCGTCGTAGTACCGCCACTTGCCGGTGGGCGCCTCGCGCTGATAGAGCTCCTCGACGAAGCGCCAGGCCCGCGGATGGGTCGCGGCCAGCGCCGCGACGGCGTTCGCCGACACGAGCCCGAGCGAGTCGTAGTCGACGGTGGGCTTGCCCTCGAGGGTGAAGTTGCCCTTGTACTTGGGGCCCTGCGCCTCGAAGAACGCGAGGAGGCGATCGCTCAGCTCGGTCTGCCGCGGATCCTTCGCCCACCACGCCGCGTCCACCGACCAGTTCATCGCGGTGCGGAACGCGTCCTGACGGAAGTTGGCGGTCCCCGCGTCCCAGGAGGCAGCCTTGGGGGTGCCGTCGAAGTTGGCGTAATCCGGAGCGAGCCCGGTCTTCGGATGGGTCACCTTGACGAAGTAATCGCGGCTCACCTTGGCCGCCTCGGCCCAGAACGCGCGATCCGCCTCGGGGCCCCAGGCCGCCCAGATGTCGTAGAACGCCGGCAGGTGATACGACGGATCGGTGTGATCGCCGTTCTTCGCGAAGTTGTCCGCGTCGGGCGTGAACCGCACCATCTTGTGCTCGGTGTTGAAGAGCGAGTGCAGCGTCGTCTTGCGCTTGTCCTTGTTGACCGGACCGGTGATCGGCTTCCGGTTCTTCATCGCGTCGAGGATGGCGAAGGCTTCCTTCTTGTAGTCGTAGATCCCCTTGCCGTTCCCCCAGCGGTTGGACGCGAAGAGCAGCGCGGTGGCGAAATACTCCTCCGCGTCCGGGGCCGGATTCTCGTCGATGGCCGTGCCGTCCGGGCGCATCTGCCACGAGAAATAGCCGAAGCCGGGGTGCTTCGGATCCGCGCGGTACATGTGGGACTTGGCCCAGTTCCACAGCGCGTCGAAGTCGTCTTTGCGATCGACCTGCACGGCGATCATCATGCCGTACGACATGCCCTCGGAGCGGACATCGTTGTTGCCGATGTCCATGATGTACGCCTTGGGGCCGTTCGCGTTCTTTCCCGCCGGGAACAGGACGGCCTGCTCCTTGGGATCGCCGTGGAACAGCTGCTCGTAGGCCTTCGCGATCTTCGCGTCGATCTCTTCGGGCTTGTGTCCCAGCTCGGCGAACAGGTTGCGGTACTCCCCCGTGACGAACGCTCCCTTGGCAGCGGGCTTGAGCGGCGGACCGAGGGGCGCGGGCTCCGCCGGGGCGGGCGCCTGGGCCGCGCCGCTCGGCGTTGCGGTGCTGGCCGGAGCGGCGCTGCCGGCCGGGTTCGTGGAGCTCGCCGGATCGGGCGAGCCGACCTGGGTGCCTTGGTTGCTGGGCGCGCAGGCGATCACCGTGACCGCAAACCATGCCGATGCGACGGGAGACGTTAGCATTCGCAAGTTCATCGCTATCCTCGTGTTCGAGCTCGCATCCTCTGAGGACGCGCTCGGCGTGAACATCGCTGGCGACGTCCACGTGATGACGCTGATGGGCGAGAAGGAAATCCAACCGCTCGGAGGCGTCAAGTCCCAACTGCCGGGCCTGCCTCGGGGTGAGAGGACACCGTGACAACCGCGATCCGGCTCTTCTGGAAAAGTCGCGTGATCCCGGCATCTTTTCATGTGTCGAAGGGGATCGCCTTCACGTCACAGCGCTGCTCGCTCACGGGTCGACGCGGTCGACATGATCGACGTTCACACGCCCCGAATCGGCGCTGCCGGGTCGGGCGCGGCTACGCCCTGAACTCCGCCAGCGACCGGCAGGCGCGGCGGAGCCGGTCGCGCAGCCACCGGTGCGCCGGGTCGGCGTCGAAGCGGGGGTGCCACGCCTGCGAGATGGTGATGGCCGGCGTGGTCACGGGCAGCGGGAACGTGACGAGATCGAAGCGCGGGGCGGCGTGCGCGAGCCATTTCGACGGGAACGCGCCGACGAGGTCGGAGCTGGCGAGGAGGCACAGCGCCGCGTAATGGCCTGACGCCACGGCCGCGGTGGTCCGGGCGAGCCCTTTCTTCTTGAGGGTCTCGTCGATGGGGCCCCAGGTCTTGCCCAGCCTGGAGACGCCGAGGTGGGCGTGCTCGACGAACCGCTCCAGCGTCACCTTGCCGGACGCGAGCGGGCTGCCGCGGCGCACCACGCCGACGAAGCGGTCCCTGACGAGCGCCTGCACGCGGATCTCCGGGCCCATGTCCCCGATGATGCCGAGGTCGAGATCGATCCGGCCCTCGCGGAGCGCGGCGACGTCCTCGTCGCCCTCGGGCAGGAAGCGGACGGTGACGCCCGGGGCCTCGGCCCTCAGCGCGTCGAGGAGCGGGGCGCCGACGAGCCCGAGCATGCCGTCGCTGGTCCGGACGGCGAAGCTGCGGGTGAGCGCGGCGACGTCGAGCGCGCCCCGCTCGCGGAGGACCGCGCTGGCCGAGGCGACCACCGCGCGCACGCGCGGGCGCAGCTCCGCGGCGCGCGGCGTGGGCACGAGCCGCCGGCCGGCGCGAACGAGGATCGGGTCGCCCACGGCCTCGCGGACGCGCGCGAGCGTGCGGCTCATCGCCGAGGGGCTGAGGTGCATCCGCTTCGCGGCCAGGAGGACGCTCTCCTCCTCGAGGAGCGCGTCGAGCGCGACGAGCAGGTTCAGATCCATGGAGTGCATGGGACGCAGCAATAACTTACCGTACATGCACTGGAAGTCATGTCTGTTCGGGCGCAAGTTCGGTGTCGACAAGGGCAGCCGCGAGGGCAGGGGAGCCGTCGCCCGTGCCGGCCCGGAGGAGACATGCCATCATGAGCACGACGCTCGATTCGCCGCGCGTTCAAAGGACCCTCGACCGCCTCTTCCAGGACGCCGACAGCGGCGATCCGGGCATCATCGCCCGCGTCCGCGCCGACTGGGAGCGCCTCGGCCCGAGACCCGACCCCGAGACGCTCGCCCACACGCTCGCCGACGCGTATCTGCCGGTCTCCCGCGAGGTCGGGCGGCTGCTCCACCTGCTCGCCTTCGCGGCGCGGGCGCGCACGGTGGTGGAGTTCGGCACGTCGTTCGGGATCTCGACGGTGTTCCTGGCCGCGGCCATCCGCGACGGCGGCGGCGGGCGGGTGATCGGCAGCGAGCTGCACCCGGAGAAGGTGCGGCGGGCGCGGCAGAACCTCGATGAGAGCGGGCTCGGCGATCTCGTCGAGATCCGCGAGGGAGACGCGCTGGTGACGCTGCGGGACGTGGAGGGGCCGATCGATCTGGTCCTGCTGGACGGATGGAAGAACCTTTATTTGCCGGTGCTCCGGATGCTCGAGCCCCGGTTGCGGAGGGGCGCGCTCATCGTCGCGGACGATCTCGACATCGCGCCGGATGACCTGCGCCCGTACCTGGAGTACGTGCGCGGCGCGGGCAGCGGCTACGGGTCGGTGGAGATCCCGCTGGGGGACAGGCTGGAGGTCTCCTGCTGGCACGGCCGCGACGGGCGCGAGCGCGAGGCGTGAGATAGGCCGCCTCGTTCCTCACGCGAGGGCGAGCGGAACGAGGCGGCGTGCGCGCATCAATGCTTCTTCTTGCAGCCCCCGTAGCGTTCCACGCTGGCGAGGGTCGGCGGATTGCTGAAGTACGTCGCGTCATACCCGCCGGTGATGAGGACCGAGCCGTCTTGCAGGGTCGTCGCGGTGGGGAAGCCCCTCTGGATCGGCTCGTCGATCGGGGTCCAGCTGCCGTTCGCCTCCTTGTAGATCTCGGCGCCGTCGCTGCCGACGGCCATCACGCGGCCATGGGACATGGGCGCGACGGCGGACGCCCACGTGTGGAGGAAGTTCGGCGGCGCGGTCAACGTCCACGTGTCGCTCGCGGGATCGTAGATCTCGGCGGTCTCGCCGGCATCGACGAGGACCTCGATCTCCTCCTCGGTGCCGCCGTAGATCCTGCCGCCGCCGCCGACCACCAGCACACGCCCGCTCGGCAGCAGCGTGGCCTTGTGCTGCATGCGGGGCAGGTTCGTCGGCGCTGCCGCCGTCCAGGCGCCCGTGGCCGGATCGTAGATCTCCACGCTGGTGCGGCCCTGGGGCATCTCGTTGCCGTTCAACGTGTAGCCGCCGACGACGAGCACGCGCCCGTCCTGGAGCAGCGTCGCCGTATGCAGGTAGCGGGTCACCGACATCGACCCTGCGCTGGACCACGTGTTCGTGGCAGGATCGTAGAGCACGGCCTCCTTGAGGGTGCTGTCGTCGTCGCTGCCGCCCGTGCGTAATACCCGCCCGTCCGGCAGGAGGGTGAGCGCGGTATAGGCGAACTCCCAGCCACGGGCCGCCTCGCCGGGCGTGAGCGGGACGCTCGCCGTCGTGCCCGTGATCGGATCGTAGACAAGCCCGCCTGGGCTGAAGAGCACCCTGCCGTCCTGAAGGAGCGCCGCGCCCACGGGGGACATGGGGTAGGGCAGCGTGTGACGGGGCGTCCACGTGTCAGCGGCGGGATTGTAGAAGTCGACCGTCGTGGGGTAGGGGTAATCGCCGCTGCCGCCGGCGACCAACACCTTGCCGTCCGGCATGAGCAGGGCGATGTGCCGCTCTCGCGCCTCTGGCAGCGGCGCCACGGACGACCACTCCGCGTGGACGCCGACGTGGCGGCGGCACTTCTTCTTCTTCGCGTGATGGCCGGCCGACGACGGCACCGCGTGCACCTCGAGCGCCGCCTCGTCGAGCGGATCGTCCGCGGGCTCCGGCGCAGAAGCGCAGCCGGCAGCCGTCAGCGCAGCGAAGGACAGGAGCGCGCGCAGACCGCGATGGCAACGACCGATGGTGGACATGGTAGGACCTCGTAAGGAGTTAGGGGAGGGGGCGGCCGTCCCTGCGGGGACCCGCCACGAGCGCAACAGAGGATCATACCCGATCTCCGCGATGCCGAGGTGAGCGGAGGCCTGGTCACCCCGCTCGTTTTGACCGCGGCGCGGTGGCGTCCCTCCTCGCGAGAGCTCGGTGACCACAGACATCATCGCCGCCGCTCCCTCCTGCGCTCCGGCTGCGCCGGGGCGGCCGCGCCGCGCTGCGCCCAGGCGTCCCACGCGGGCTCCTGCCCGAAGCGGCTCACGACGAAGTCGATGAAGGTCCGGACCTTCGCCGAGAGGTGCCGCCCCTGCGGGTAGACGGCGTGGATGCCGACCTCCTCGAGCGCGTAGCGGGGCATCAGCGGGACCAGGCGGCCTGCGGCGAGGTCCTCGCCCGTGATGAACGTCGGCGCGACGCCGATGCCCAGCCCGCTCAGCATGGCGACGCGCAGCATCTCGCCGTTGGTCGCCGTGAGCCGGCCCTGGACGCGCACGGACACCTCCTCGCCGCCGGGCCCGCGGAACCGCCACTGGCCCGGCGTCGCACGGTACGTGTATTCGAGGCACTCGTGGCGGGCGAGGTCGGCCGGCTCCGCCGGCGCGCCGCGGCGCTCGACGTAGGCCGGTGAGGCGCAGAGCACGGAGCGGCTCGGCGCGATGCGGCGAGCGGCCAGGCTCGAGTCCGGGAGCGCGCCGATGCGGATGGCGAGATCGAAGCCCTCCTCGAGCAGATCGACCTTGCGGTCGTTCAGCGAGACGTCGACGGCCACCTCCGGATACGCGAGGAGGTAATCGGTGATCACCGGCGCGAGGTGGCGCATCCCGAAGGTGATGGGCACCGAGATCCTGAGCCGGCCCCGCGGCGCCTCGTGGAGCGCGCCGGCGGCGGCCTGGGCTTCCTCCACCTCCGCGAGGATGCGCGCGCAGCGCTCGTGAAGGGCCTCGCCCGCCTCCGTCAGGCTGAGCCGCCGCGTCGTCCGGTGGATGAGGCGCGCGCCCAGCCAGTCCTCGAGCGCGCGGATGTGGTTGCTCACCCCGGCGGGGGACAGCCCGAGCTCGCGCCCGGCCTTCGAGAAGCTCCCGGTCGCGACCACCTTCGTGAACACGGCCATGCTGGTCAAGCGGTCCATCGGGCTCCACCATCTTTCAGGATCGCGCAAAGGTCCTTCAAGCGCCGGGTGCGTTATCACGCGCCCGGATCGGGTGCATCCATGTCGCCTGAGCCGCGGTGACGTGCCGATCCCGGCAAGCGCCGGCGGCGGAGGAATCATGACCATGGACCGGATGCTGAGAGTTCTTCTCCCTCGCGCGCTCGATCGCTCCACGTCGACGGGCCTGCTCTTCGCTCGCCTGGTGGCCGGCACCGCCATGGCCCTGCACGGGGCGCCGAAAATGATGGCCGCGACGAGCTGGATGGGTCCGGGCCCCGTGCCGGGATGGCTCCAGGCGCTCGCCGCCTTCGCCGAGCTCGGCGGCGGCATCGCCTGGATCCTGGGCCTGGCCACGCCGCTCGCGTCCGCCGGGATCGGGGTGACCATGATCGTGGGGATCGCGGTAGCTCACGTCCCCGCCGGCGAGCCGTTCATCCGTCTGACCGTGCAGGGCGTCGACGCGGGGCCCGGCCTCCCCTTCGGCGGTCTGCCCACGTGGCTCGTGCGCGCGGGCGGCCGGAGCGCCATGGGATCAGGGTCCTCGGAGCTCGCGTCGCTGTTCATCGCCTTCGCGGTCCTCCTCCTCGGCGCGGGACCGGGACGGTTCTCGCTGGATACGCTGCTCGCCCGGCGGTTCGGGCGCCGGCTCGCTGCCGACGGCGAACTCGGGCACGCAGGCGAGGCGGCGCTCGTGCGCTGAGCTGCAGGGTCCGTCGGGCGAGGACCCGGTCGCGTACCTCGAGCGCATCCTTGGTTCCCTCGAGTCATCGTGACCTGATAAACGGATGTGGCCCGCAGCGCGGACCACGGACTCGGTTCCCCCCGCGCTCGCTTGCAGGAGGTCGCATGATTCAACGGATCTGGCACGGCTGGACAACCCCGGAGAACGCCGACACGTACGAGGCCCTGTTGAAGACAGAGATCTTCCCGGGAATCCTGGCGAAGCAGGTGCGAGGCTTCCGCCGCATCGAGCTGCTCCGGCGCCCGCTCGGGGACGAGGTCGAGTTCGTCACGATCATGTCGTTCGACTCGATCGAGGCCGTCAAGGCGTTCGCCGGGGAGGACCATGAGAGCGCGTACGTGCCAGCGAAGGCGCGCCAGATCCTCGCGCGTTTCGATGCCCGAGCGCAGCACTACGAGCTCCGTGAGGCGCGAGAGAGCGAGGACCAGCGCGCCGGTGCAAACAGCACTGGCGATACGTGACATCCCCCGGCAGGCGTGCCGGGAGCTCGCGAGCGACGGCGCAGTCCCCAAAAGGCGCCCTGCGCTCTATATGCCTTCCCGAGGACCCCGCTGCGCCACTGCACGTCCACGGAGGCTCGTCATGACTCGCCACACGCTCGCCCGAATGGTTGCACTCGCCGTGATCTCGTCCGTTTCCCCCGTGACCAGGGCCGCCGACGCGGCCGCGGGCGAGGAGCGCCTCTCGAGGAAGATCGACGCCATCGCCGGCAAGCTGGAGAACGCCGCCTTCGAGCGTGACGTGGAGCAGAAGAAGACCGATGACGTGCTCTGGTTCCACAAGGTGGGGGACATCGCCGTCATCGACAAGGTCAGGTACACCGGTCCGCCCGACCCGAGGGGCGAAGAGACCTACGGAATCGCCAACGCTCGACACCCATTCGTGCTCTGGGCCTATGTATTCGTGCCGCGAGGGCTCGACAGGTCCTTGAAGCACCCGGTCCTCCTGTTCCCGCACGGCGGCGTGCACGCAAGCTTCGACACGCAGAGCGCGCACATCGTCCGCGAGCTGATGCTGCAGGGATACGTGGTCATCGCCCCCGAGTACCGGGGTTCCACAGGATATGGCGAGGCGTATCACAAGGCCATCGACTACGGCGGGCTCGAAGTGGACGACATCGTCGAGGGGAGGAACTGGGCCGTCGCCGCGCTGCCCTTCGTCGACCCGGACCGGGTGGGAATCATCGGCTGGAGCCACGGAGGGCTCATTGCCCTGCTCGCCGCCGAGCGCTTTCCGGAGATGTTCAAGGCGGTCTATGCCGGCGTGCCGGTGACCAATCTCATTGCGCGGCTCGGCTACTCGACCCAGGATTATCGGGATCTGTTCTCTGCGCCCTATCACATCGGCAAGACACCCCACGCGGACGTGGCGGAGTACCAGCGGCGCTCGCCCATCTACCATGTCGACAAGATCTCGGCGCCGCTGCTCATCCACGGCACGACCAACGATCGGGACGTCCATGTGCTCGAAGTCGAGCACCTGATCCAGGCGCTCAAGGCAGCGGGAAAGCGCTTCGAGCACAGGATCTACGCCGACGCCCCGGGCGGGCACGCGTTCAACCGGATCGACACGCCCGCCGCCGTCGCGTCACGCAAGGAGATCTACGCGTTCCTGGCGAAGCACCTGAGACGGCGAGCCGAGCGCTCCTGACGTCGCTGGGCCGGGGAAGCCTCCTGGTCAGGCGCGCCGCTCCGCTAGAGCGACAAACGGGTTGAAACCACGAGAAAAAGCAAGAATTTCACAGGGAGGCGGGGAGGCGGGGAGCGAGAAACGGTAAGAGGGAGGAATCCATTTTTTTTTCTTCCTCCCCGCCTCCCCGCCTCCCTGTGAAAATTCTCCGGGTTTCAACGTGATCGGTATTCTAGCGCGCCTCGACAGGGCTCGCCGCGGTGCGCGGGCGGGGAGCCTCCCCACCCGCTACACCCCCACTGCCGCCCTCGCCATCGCCCCCCGCGCGCTCGCCACGGCCGCAAACCGCTGCTCCAGGTACTCCGCCACCCGCACGTGCTGGCTGAACACCACATTGAACCGGATATGCGGATCGCCCGCCCCATCGGCCATGAACGTCGCCCCGCGGGCCAGCAGGATCTTGTTGAGGTACGCGTCCTTCACCAGCTCGTCGACGTCCACCCCGCGCGGCGCCGTGCCCCAGAGGAACAGCCCGCCTTCACCCGGGTGGTCCAGCAGCACGCCGGCGTCGCGCAGCCGGCGCGCCGCCGCGTTCCGCGCCGCGCCGAGCTTCTGCTGCAGCCGGTCGATGTGCTTGCGCCACCTGCCGGCCGACAGCACCTCCAGGAGCACGAGCTCGTTCAGCGCGCCGCTCGTCAGCACCGAATAGATCTTCTCGCGCAGGAGCGGCTTCAGCCGCCCTGGCTCGGCCGCGATGTAGCCCAGGCGCAGCGCCGGGCTCAGCGCCTTGCAGAAGCTCGAATAATAGACCACCCCGTCCAGCCCGGAGAGCTGCGCCAGCCGCGTCGGGTGCCCGGGGTGGAAGTGACCGTGCACGTCGTCCTCGGCGATGAGGACACCGTGCTGGTGCGCGATCGTCAGCACGCGGTGCAGGTTGGCGGCGCTCGAGCCCCAGCCGGTCGGGTTGTGCAGCACGCTCTGGAGGAACATCAGCTTGGGCCGGTGCTCGCGGCACGCAGCCTCCAGCGCCCCCAGATCCACGCCGTCCGGCCTTCGCGCCACCGGGACGAGGCGGTAGCCCGCCTGCCGCAGGCGGCCGAACAGCAGGAAATAGCCCGGGGTTTCCACCAGCACCGCGTCGCCCGGCTGGAGGGTGCTCCGGCAGATCAGGTCGATGGCGTGCGTGCCGCCCCAGGTCGTGAGCACGCGGCCCGCGTCGGCCGCGATGCCCTGCGCGCGCAGCAGCGTCGCGATGCGCTCCCGTAGCTCTGGCAGCCCCTGCGGCGGACAGCGCGCCGCCATGCCGGCGTCGCTCCGGGCGAGCGCGCGCTGGAGCACCGTCGCCGGGATGGCGTCGCTCAGCCAGCTCGCCGGCAGCGCGCCGCTGCTGGCCAGCAGCACGCCGGCGCGCTGGTCGTTCGACTGCTGCGCCAGCCACACCGGCTCCTGCTCCTCCCCGGCCTCGAGCCACGCCTCGCTCGGCATGGCCGACGCCGCCTCGCACACGAAGAACCCGGCCGTGCCGCGCGACTCGACAAGCCCGGCCGCCACCAGCCGATCGTAGGCCGTCACCACGGTGTTGGGGCTCACGCCGAGCTGACCCGCCAGCTGGCGGATCGACGTCAGCCGCGCGCCGGGCGGCAGCTGCGCGCCCTCGATCAGCGCGCGCAGCCGCGCCTCGATCTGGTCGGCCAGGGGAACGGCGGAGTCGCGGTCGAGCGAGAACATGGGTCAACGCAGGAACAGGAGCGCCAGCACCGCCAGCGCGCCGGCCATGATGCCATTGAACAGCCGGTGCCGTCGCGGATCGGTCAGAAATCGCCGGATCGCCACGCCGAACAGCGCCCACGCCGAGGTGCATGGAAAGGTGATGGCGAGGCTGACGACGGACACGAGCAGGGCGCCGCTCGCCACGCCCATGCCCGCCGGCATGAACACCGAGGCCACCGTGATCGCCTTGACCCAGCTCTTCGGGTTGACGGCCTGGAACAGCGCCCCCTGCGCGAACGACAGCGGCCGAGGCACCTCGGCGCCCTTGACCGCGGCGCCGCCGGTCAGCTTCCACGCCAGCACCAGCAGGTACAGCGCGCCGGTCACACGCAGCACGGCGTGCAGCGCCGGGTAGGCGGCGAAGAGCGCGCCCAGGCCCAGGCAGGCGACGAAGGTCTGGACCGCGCCGCCCACGCTGATGCCCAGGAGATGCGGCAGCGATCCGCGGTAGCCGAAGTTGGCGCCCGAGGCGGTGAGCATCATGTTGTTCGGCCCAGGGGTGCTCGACATCACGAAGCAATAGGTCAGGAGGGGCAGCAGCTCGGTCATCGCAGATCGCTCCGGTCGGGGATGGACCGGAGCGTAAGGAGGCGGTGTTCGCCGGTGAAGGCACAGGGGACGCGCCGCACGAAAGCACTGTGTCAGTCGCGCGACAGGTACAGCGCCGAGCCCGGCGCCCGGGGTACACTCGGCGCAGCGCAGCCGGATGAGGCCGGGGGCGCGGAGGAGACATGACGCACGAATCAGCGGCGTGCGAGGCCGAGAAGGCGGCGTTCTTCCGACCGGAGAACGAGCGGGAGGGCTCGCGCCACGAGATCTCGAGCCCCGCGGGGAAGTACAGGCTCGTGGTGTCGAGCTTTTCGACCGGAAGTGGCAGCTGGGATTACGCCCAGGGCGAGGTCTACAGGACCGGCTCCACCGACCCCGTCGCCGTCGTGCAGCGGAACTACGGGTCGTTCCCTTTCTTGTTCGTCGAGGGGCATGCGAACGGCCACGATTACCTGGTGTGCGGCGAGGACTACCAGGGCCAGACCGTGGTGGAGCTCGACACCGGAAAGCGGCGAGATCACCTGCCGGACGAGGCGAGAGACGGGATAGGCTTCTGCTGGGCGGACATGCGCTTCGAGCCGTCGGCCGCGATGCTCGTCGTCGAAGGATGCATCTGGGCGTGCCCGTACGAGCTCCGCTTCTTCGACTTCGCGGACCCGATGTCGGGGTGGCCCGAGATCGAGGCGACCGCGATGATCGACGCCGATCGGCGCCCGCCGGCGTTCAACGCCGACGGGACGATCGTCTGCTACCAGTCGGCGCGCGCCGACGCGGCCAGGGGCGACGAGGCCGAGGCCCCGATCGCCGCGACCCTGACGTTCCGGCGCGACGGCCTGAAGCTCGTCCTCCAGGGCGAGTGGATCTCCGAGGAGGAGCAGGCGAGGCGCGAGGCCCGCGAGGAAGAGCGGAAGCGGTACGAGGTGTGGCTCGCGGGCTTCCGCGCGAACGATCCGCTCTACCGCGCGGTCGTCGAGGCCGTGACCGATCCGGCCTTCTCTCCGGAGAAACACGACGGGATCGGGGTCACGTACGACGGCTGGTGTCCTCACTTCAAGGGCGAGGAGCGGCGTATCACCCGCCGGCTCGTGAAGCAGGGGACGAGCCGGTACACGATCGACATCGAGTGGGGCGCGGAGATGGGTCCGATCAAGCTCGTCATCTACAAGAACGGCAACCGCGCGGAGGACAGGTTCTTCGAGCACTCCGCCGCTGGAATGCGCGACGCTTTGGCCTGCGCGAAGTCCTTGATCGTGAACGAGAAGGAGGCCGCGGGCGGGTGACCGCCGGCTCTCCCTGCGTGCTGGCGCCTTCTGGCGGTGTCCACCTGAGCGGGGGCATAATGGCTGTTCCTTTCCGGGCCCGACTGGGCCCTGGTCCTCTCTGGGAGCACACGGGACGTTTGTTCGAGACGGTGGGGATGGCCCTCCCTCCGCCGGGGGAACAGCGGTCCCGCCGCAGGTGAGACTACCGTTCACCTCGTAATGGCTGCGGCGTCGCCGACGGTGAGGCCTGATGCCTGAGAACAGCTGGATATGCAGCAACGCTGTGACTGTATGAGCTGGCTTTTTGTCGCTAGGGCTCATCCTGGGTAAACCGGAGGCGGCGCGAATAGCTTTACGCGCTTGTTTGGCAGGCAGCGGCGCTATCCCGCCGGTGCGCGTGGTGATGCGTATAATAAAGACTGCTTCGGTTGCTGCGTAATTACGCAGTTCTTTGCTCATAATCTGCCTAACAATGGCCGGCCAGCGGCAGCGGCCAGCGGCCAGCGGCAGATATGGCGTGTGACAGTGCGGTCGAAACGATGTCTTGAATCAGAATTCGGTCATGGGTTTGACGAATGTGTTTCGTGGTTATATGACAATCGTATCTCGGGGCGCGTCGTCTGATGTGCTCTGGACTCGGGCGGTGGAGCTGTTTTCATTGCTGGGGTCGTTGGTAGTAAACGAACGACATGGACTATTCTATGCATGAGCATCGTGGCTTCGTCATTTGTTTGCTCTTGTTGTCGCTTCTGCGCACGCCTGCCATGAATCGCGAAGTGATTCCATCGAGTTGACGGTTAATTGAGGCGACATTGCTGGCATGTTGCGGCGCACGCGCGAGAATGCGGCCCGGTGTCGGGCGCGAGCGCCTTCTGTTGCTCTCAATCACCAGCGAGCTCGGGCCGGAGGAGGGCGATCTTGTTGCCGTATGAGTGATTGATAGATTGTCGCAAGTGTCGGTCTTAGTGCGCGTACATTGGGTTGTGATGGTGAACAGGTTGGCTGAAATTCAAGACAAAAAATAGAGGTTGCGATGAAATTCAAAAGATATTGCATGTCTCTTCTCGTGTCGGCGGTTGCGTTGGTCATGACGTCTTCGACGGCGTCTGCTGGGTCGGGAGAGTGGGATTACGTGGGCTCTTCCAGTTTTTCTTACACCAGTGCAGTGGTGAAGTCTGCCGGAGGAGATTTCATGATTTGCCTTGAGTCTGGTCCTTCGGGCTACTACAGCTTGTATGAAGATGACTCTTCCAATGCGGATGAGTACGTCGGTTATGTCTATCTGCGTCCCGGTGCATGCGGGGCGTTTCGCGGCATTGGCGGATTCGTTGACGGTGACAATGATCGGGCAGAGTTTTATGTGTATAAATCGTTCGGAGGATCGGCGACCATGACGTTCTGGGATTAGAGCGGTGCTCATTTTCTTGGCACGGTCGATACTGTCCCCGGTGAGGTCAAGCCGCAGGCATGCTGGCTGATGTAGTGATTGGTCGGTTGCTCGTAAGCGCCCGGCCGTCGTCATGGGCGCGACCCTGGCGGCTCTCGCTGGCGTCGACGATGCTGGGTGCGGGGCGGCGTCTGCCCAGGGCCCGGGCAGACTTATCTCGCCACCGTCGCCTCCGCGCACTATCGCGCCTTACGCTGCGTAGGCATCGCCCTGCAGATAGCCGGTGAAGCCCTGCTGCAGGGCAGCCGGGGGCTTCGCCTCCAATCCGGCGCGTACACGAACGCCATGAGATCGGCCCGGACGCGTGCCTGTGGGGACCGATCAGGCAAGCCGGGCCAGGCCGCTCAGTCGCACTCCCCGACGCTCCACATCCCGGGCGCCTCGACGTGGAGCGTGACGATCTCGTCCTCGTCGAACCCGAGCGCCTGCTGCACGCCCGTTGTGCGGTATCCAAGGAAGATCTGGTCGTCCCCGAGGTCGACGATCTGCTTGTGGGCGCGACCGTGGATCTCGTGCTCCGCCACGGACGCGGTGATCGCGTTGCAGGCGAAGGGGACGTAGCTCACGTGCGCGAGCATGATCGGCCCGGAGACGTTGAAGTCCGTGACCGAGAGCCCGGTGAACTGCCCGTCCGCGTCGTCGCTGCTCGGGTCGGTGAACGGCGTGAAGGTCCGGCCCCCTTCGTCGTTGTAGAGGTTGGCGATGGAGCTCGGCGAGCTCGGGTTGCTCGCCATGACCGCGATCTTCCCGGCGCCCGCCTTCCTGGCCTCGTCGACGCGGTAGATGGCCACGCCGCCGGAGACGTCATCGAAGTCGAGCCAGCGCTGCAGGCCGCGGTCGTATCCCTCGTTCTGGCGGTTGTCGATCAGGAAGTACTGATCCGGATCCGAGGTCTCGACCTTGTAGATCGTCGGCGCGACGCCCTGCCCGAGGAACTCCGCGCCGGCCGTCCGGACGATGGCAATGTCCTGCGGCGGGGACCCGGGCTCGATCACCGTCGGCGCCAGGAATCCGGCCTTGATCCTGCTCCAGGCGCCCATCGCCACGGGCACCGAGCCCGCGGGCGAGCCGCTCGTGCTCCCCCAGCTCCCGCTCGCCATCACGCACCATGACCCAAGCGGGGTAGGGCCCTTGTAGAGATCCGGGAGGCCGACCGCCGAGTGCCCGAGCTCGTGGACGATGACACCCACCGTGGCCGGCATCGTCGTGGGCACGCCGCCGACCGAGTGGACCTGCCGTTCGCCGAGCGCGGCATAGCCGGTAAGGACCTTCCCGTCGAGGGTGATCGGGTCCTCGAAGCCCTTCGCATGGGCCCAGATCGAGGGCGTCTTGCTCGTGTTCGCTGTCTCGTAGCCGGCCACGATGAAGACCGTGTTGAGCTCGTCGCCGCGGACCTTGCCATCTGCGTTGGTGTCGTAAGAGGCGAAGTTGACGAAGGGATCCGCCAGCACCAGCGCCTCCTTCAGGTAGAGCTGGAGGAGGGAGAAATCCTTCTTGCTGTTGGGGTGCGCGAACGGGAGCTTGATCCGGACGATGCCGTCGTTGGCGGTGCCCTGGGTCTCCTTCGCACGGATGAAGGAGAACTTCCCGCGCGACATGTCGGCGTAATAATGGTTCACCGAGCCAGGGAGGCTCCCGTACATCGTCTGCTTCCAGTACGCGAAGTCGGTGTTGAAGTTGCCCGTGAACGCGCCCGGCGCGGCGAGCCCGCCCCCCTGGGTGAACTCCAGAAGGATGGTCAGCAGGGGGCGCCGGATCCCGGAGATCACCGTCGGATTCGCCGCGAACGAGAGCGCGCCCCGGGAATGTGCGATCTCCGCCTCCCAGAGGGTATCGAGCGCCTCATCGTCGATGCGCTGGAGCAGCGACGGATCCACGGGGCCGCCGTGCCCGCGGAGATCGCGGACCAGCACCCCGGAGGGGACGAGCCTGAGGGCGCCGCGCGCGTCCGATCCGAGCTCGGCGACCTCGTAGTCGCCCGAGAGGGCGTTGAGCACGACGGCGGTGCCGTCCGCCATCCGGAGGTAATCGAAGTGCTCGTCGCCGATCACCTCGGCGCGGAAGGTCGCGCCGGTCGCGTCGAGCTGGATCTCGCGCAGCCCGGGCTCGGCGCTCACCGCGGCCGCAGGGCGGCTCGCCGAGACGGCGCTCGCCAGCACGGCGAGCGCGACGAGCCCGAGCCGCGCCGATCGGCGCGCGCCGGCGATCCCCTGGTGATCCACGTTGCCCGCGCCGCTGTTTCGAGACGTCATGTCCGCATCCTCCTCAATCCGCGTTTCGCCGCGTTCGAGGGGCGCATCGCAACGCGTGTGCCGGGATCGGTCAGCAGCGCGAATCGCCGCGTTTCCAGGCGGATCCACGCGTCTCCGGCGAGCGCTTCGCCCCGCGCCGACACGCCGCCGGGACAGCTGTCACGCGCGCGCGACGGGCGCTGTCGCGGCGGCGTGACAGCCGTCCTGCAGGCGCTCCACCCGTGCGCGTGCGCGTGCGGTGCAGACGCGGGCGCGGCCCGCGGGCGCGCCGGTTCCGGGTTGACGCGGCCCCCTCCAGGGGCACCATGGCGATCATGGGCGACGATTCCGGGGAGGCCTGCACGCTCACGAGCTTCGATGAGGGGCGCTCTCTCCGGCTCCCGGCCGTCTCGGTGGCCGTCACCCTCCCGGACCGGCGCACGCTCACCGCGCCGCTCGATCTGCGCCCCCTCGTCGTGGGCGCGGGCGCCGACTGCGATCTGGTCCTCGCCGATCCACGCGCCTCGCGCAGGCACTGCGAGATCCGGTTGACCGAGCAGGGCGTGCTCCTGCGCGACCTGGGCAGCAAGAACGGCACGCTGATCCGCGACGTCCGGATCCGCGAGGCCTTCCTCCCGCCGCGCGTCCCCGCCACGGTCGGCGGCTCCGAGATCGTCGTCGGCCCCGCGGGGCCCGCGGCCGTCCTGCCGCTCTCCGCCGCGGACGCGTTCGGCGAGGCGGCGGGGCGGAGCCTCCCCATGCGCGCGATGTTCGCCCGGCTGGAGCGCGCGGCGCCGACCGACGAGACGCTGCTCCTGCTGGGCGAGTCCGGCACCGGCAAGGAGGTGCTGGCGCGGGCGATCCACGCGCAAAGCCGCCGCAAGGACGGCCCCTTCATGGTCGTGGACTGCGGCGCCATCGCCCCGAACCTCGTCGAGAGCGAGCTGTTCGGCCACGCCCGGGGCGCGTTCACGGGCGCCGCGGCGGCGCGGCCAGGACTGCTCGAGCAGGCGAACCGGGGCACGCTCTTCATCGACGAGATCGGCGAGCTCCCGCTCGAGCTCCAGCCGAAGCTCCTCCGCGCCATCGAGGGGCGGCAGATCCGGCGGCTCGGCTCGAACGAGTGGGTCCCCTTCGACGCGCGGATCGTGGCGGCCACGCACCGGAACCTGCGCGCGAAGGCCCAGGACGGCTCGTTCCGGGCCGATCTCTACTTCCGGCTCTCGGTGGTCGAGGTCCATGTCCCCGCGCTCCGGGAGCGCAAGGACGACATCCCGCTCCTCGTCGAGCGCTTCCTCGTCGCGCGGGATCCGCCGCGCGCGCTCGCGGACCTGCCGCCGGGGGCGCTCCCGCTGCTGGAGGCGTACGACTGGCCGGGGAACGTGCGCGAGCTCCGGAACACCGTCGCGCGGCTCGTTCTTTTCCCCGAGCTGCTCCACGAGATCCTCGGCGCCGCGCCGCCGGCGCCGCAGGGGAGCGCCAGCGCGGAAGCGACGCGCCTCGATCCCTCGGGCGCGGCGCCCTCCGGAGCGGCTTCGTCGGGCGCGGCGCCCTCCGGAGCGCCGCCGGCAGGGCCCGGCGATGCCCGCCTCCGCAGGCTCCTCGAGCTGCCGCTGCCCGAAGCGCGGGAGGTCGTGCTGGAGGAGCTGGAGCGCGCCTACGTCACCGAGAAGCTCCGGCAGCACGGGGGCAACATCTCGCAGGCGGCCGACGCGATGGGCGTCTCCCGCCAGCTCGTCCACCGGCTGCTCCAGCGCCACGGCCTCCGGGCCCGATGATCGTGCCCGTGGACGGTGACGAGCCCCGCGTCGACGCCCCGCCGTGGCCGCGGCGCGGGCGCGACGACGCGACCGTCACCGGCCCGGCCACGCCCGGGGCTCCCCCCGCCGCGCCCGGGGCTTCGCCCGCCGCGTTCGAGGCCACGCCCGCCGCGCCCGAGGCCACGTCCGATCTCGGCCTCGGCGAGGAGAGCCGGCGCTCCGCCGACGCGCGCGGGTCCACGCCCGCGCCCTCGTCGATCCCACCCTCGCCGGTACCGCCCTCGCTCCACGCCCGCTTCGAGGACTTCCACCTCCTCGGCCGCGGCGGCATGGGCGTCGTCTACCGGGCGCGGGACCTCCGGCTCGGCCGGCGCGTCGCCATCAAGCTCCTCTCGGCGGGCGCGCAGATCGACGGGAGCTTCCTGCGCGAGGCGCGCTCCCAGGCGCGGCTCCGCCACGAGAACGTCTGCGAGGTCCACGAGGCAGGCGTCGCGGATCACGTGCCCTTCCTCGTCATGCGCTGCATCGACGGCCCCTCCCTCCAGGACGCCCGCGGCGACCTGACCCTCGAGGAGAAGGTGCGCGTGGCCCGGGCCATCGCCGCCGCGCTCCACGAGGCGCACCGGCTCGGCCTCGTGCACCGCGACGTCAAGCCGAGCAACATCATGCTGGAGCGGGGCACGGACGGCGCCTACCGCCCCTACCTCATGGACTTCGGCATCGCGCGCGAGGCGGGGGAGAGCGGGCCCACCCTCACCGGCGCCCTGCTCGGAACCCCCGCGTACATGGCGCCCGAGCAGGCCGCGGGGAAGGTGCACGCCCTCGATCGGCGGACCGACGTCTACGGCCTCGGCGCGACGCTCTACGCGCTGCTCGCCGGCCGCCCGCCGTTCACCGGGGGCACCGTGATGGACGTGCTCCGCCAGGTGCTGGAGGAGGACGCGCCGCCGCTCCGGACCCTGGACCGCGACATCCCCCAGGATCTCGAGGCGGTGGTGATGCGCTGCCTCGAGAAGCAGCCCGGCGCCCGCTACGAGTCGGCGCGCGCGCTCGGCGAGGACCTGCAGCGCTTCCTGGACGGCGATCCCGTGCTCGCGCGCCGCGCCTCCCTGAGCCGCCGCCTCGCCCGGCATGCGCGGCGGCACCGGGCGGCGTTCGCGAGCGCGGCCGCGCTGCTGCTCGTGGCGCTGGTCGTCGCCGGCCTCCTCGTCCGCGGCCGGCGCGCCGCCGCGGAGCAGGCGGAGCTCGCGCGCGAGCTCGGCGAGACCGTGAAGGAGATGGAGCTCTTCCTGCGCGCCGCCCACGCGATGCCGCTCCACGACGTCGAGCGCGAGCGCGACGTGGTCCGCGCCCGGCTCGGGGCCGTCGAGGCCCGGATGGCGACAGCGGGCGATGTCGGCCGCGGCCCCGGCGAGTACGCGCTCGGCCGCGGCCTGCTGGCGCTTCAGGAGCCGCGCGCCGCGCTCGACCACCTCCGCGCGGCCGAGCGGGCCGGGTACCGATCGCCGGGGCTCGACCACGCCGCCGGCGTGGCGCTCTCCGAGCTTTACCGCCGCGCCCTGGAGGAGACCCGCCGCATCCGCGACCCGGCGCAGCGCGAGGCCCGGATCGCGGCGCTCGAGGTCGAGTACAAGGCCCCGGCGGCCCGGCACCTCCGCGCGGCGCTGGGCGGCGCCGGCGAGGCGCCGGCGCACGGCGCCATCGAGGCGCCCGCCTACGTGGAAGGTCTGCTCGCGTTCGCCGAGGGCAGGCACGACGAGGCGCTGGAGAGGGCCCGGGAGGCGTTCGCGGCGGCGCCGTGGCTCCACGAGGCGAAGAAGCTGGAGGGCGACGTGCTCTTCGCCCTCGGGAGCCGCCACCGCCACGACGCCGCCGCCTTCGACTTCGACCGGATGAAGGGCTACTTCGACGGCGCCGCCGAGGCGTACCGGATCGCCGCCGATCACGGCCGGTCCGACCCCTCGGTCCACGCCGCCGCGTGCGAGCTCTGGACCCAGACCATGAACGCCGCCGGCAAGCGCGGCGACTCGATGCGCCCGAGCTTCGAGCGCGCGCAGGCGGCCTGCGAGCGGGCGCTCGAGGCGAGCCCGCGGAGCCCCGAGGCGCTGGTCAAGCTCGCCTGGGTCCACAACTGCTTCGCCTGGTGGGCCGCGAGCGGCATGCAGCCGGGCGAGGACGCCGAGGCCGCCCTGCGCGCCGCGACCGCGCGCGCCGAGGCGGCGCTCGACAGGAGCCCGGACGACGCGTTCGCCCGGTACGTCGCCGCCGCGGTCGCCCGCGCGCGGGCGTACCACGCCGACATGCTCGGCCGCGACCAGCGCGCGGACCTGGAGCGCGCCATCCAGGGCTACGAGGCCGCGCTCCAGCGCGAGCCCGACTTCGCCTGGGCCCTCGCCGAGCTCTGCTCCGTCCACGCCGAGCTCGGCCGCCACGACTCCCTGCATGGCCGCGACCCGAGCGGCTCCTTCGAGCGCGCGGCGGCCCGCTGCGACCAGGTCCTCGCGCTCGACCCCGGCCTCGACGGCGCGCGCACCTCGCGGCTCGTCACCGGCGTCTACGAGGCAGAGCACCTCGTCCGCGCCGGCCGCTCTCCCGAGGAGGCGGTCCAGCGGACGCAGCAGGTGATCGAGGGGATGCATCACAAGGACCCTTCCTGGGGCTGGGCGCCCTACTGGCGGGTCTGGCTGGAGCACGCGCTCGCGCTGCATGCGCTCGACGCGGGCGCGGATCCCGGCCCGGCGCTCGCGCGCGTCCGGGCGAGCGCGCTGGAGGTGGCGCCGGACGCGACGGCCTTCCCGGAGTCGCTGCGGGCAATGCTGGCGGTGCTCGAGGCGCGCGCCGGGGTCGCGCGGGGTGAGGACCCGTCGCCCTCGATCCGGATCGCGCGCGAGGCGCTCGATCGCCAGATCGCGGTGGCGCCCTGGGACGTGTCGGACCGGCTGCAGCGCGCCGAGGTGGAGCTGCTCGCCTACCGGTGGAGCGCGCAGCGCGGCCGGCCGGACGCGGCGCGGCTCGACGCGGCGCTCGCCGTGCTCGACCCCCTGCTCGGCGGGCAGCGCGCCGATCCCCGGCTCCCCGCGCTCCTGGCCGAGATCCACGAGGTCCGCGCCGCCCACCGGGCGGATCACGGGGGGGACGCCGCCGCCGACATCGCGGAGGGGCTCCGGCATGCGGACGCGGCGCTCGGGCTCCACCCGCGGTTCGACCGGGCGCTCGTGGCCCAGGGCGGGCTCTGGCTGCTGCGCGCCGCGGCCGCGCCCGGCGCGGCGGCCCGGCGGGAGGCCGCCGGACGCGGGGCCGAGGCCCTGGAGGCGGCCCTCCTGGCGAAGCCGCTGCGCGCCCGGACCGAGGGCGCGCGCCTCGCGGAGGCGCGGCGGCTCGCGGGCCAGGCGCCCGACCCCGCCGCGCCCTGACCGCCCCCGCGGCCCGCGGCGCTCACTGGGGGAACAGCGCGGGATCGATCGTGCGCACGCGCCTGGGCTCACGGCACCAGTCGGGCTCGATGTCCGTCAGCCACGTCATCGTGCACGGCTTGTCGTTGCAGATGAACTGGCCGGGCCCGACGTGCTGGCAGGTGCCGTCATCGATGCTGTCCGCCAGGAGCCCCATGTAGTTGAGGCCGCAGGTCCCCGGCTTGTAGCAGTACCGCTGCTTCAGCGCCGACTCAGGGTCGACATCGCAATGGGCGATGAACGGGGCCGTTGCATAGACGGACACCTCGGCGCCGAACGCGGTCGAGGGGACCGCGCACCAGAGCGCCTCGCGGTGAATGTACTCGGTGTGAGGCGCCCCGTCGTCGGTCACCTGGGTGCCCGTGAGCAGGACGCTGAGGCCGTCGGTCACGTCGTTGACGTAGGCGATCACGCACTCCAGCACGTTGCCGATCACGGCATCGGAGAGCCCCTCCTCCGTCCAGGCCGACGCGCTGCTCACCATGCCCCGCCCCAGGTAGACCTCCTCGCCGTGGTGCACGACGGTGCCGGCGGCGGCGGCGCAGCGGACGGTGTGATCGAAGACCTCCTTGCCGTCCACGCCCCCGGGGGCCGCCTCGTCGAGGATCTTGGTGGCGAGGATGGCCGGGTGGATCTGGTCGTTCTGGAGCAGCGGGCTCCGCAGCGCCGTGACCACCGCGTACTTCCATGTGTGCCACGCGAGCTTCGGGGTCCCGTTGGTGTCCGGGATACCGGGCTTCATCACCGTCGCCTCGAGCCCTGGTGCGTCGAGCTCGATCTCGATCTCCGACTCCGACGCCGGCCCGCAAGCCGCCATGAGGAGCCCGACGCCCATCACCATCCCGTGCGCACCGACCGAGCGCTTCATCGCGATCTCCTCGTCCAGAGAGTTTCGAGCCTTCGTTCACGGCAACGGCGAGCTCGCCGAGCGTGGACACAAGCGGCCATGATCGCCGCGCTGCGTGCCGGGGACAAGAGCATGCGCCGTGCCATGTTCGGGAGCGGCGCGGCGGCGGCGGATCTGGCCGCGCGTCTCCCGGCGAGGTGGTACGGCGACGTTACAGGTGACCGTCGCGCGGACAGCGGGTGTTGCGCCGCCATGACAGGCGCCCATCGGAGCTGCCGGAGCTGCCGGAGCGCGGAGAAAAATCGACCGAGGCCGTGTCGGGTCGGCGGGACCTTTTGCGGGAGTAGGGGAAAGAGGGCGCGATCCGCGCGCTCCACGAACGCCTTCTGCCCGAGGTACACGCCATGAACAAGCCGTCGTCGCTCTCCGTTTTCCTCTCGCTCGTTCTCGCCGCGGTCGGCTGTGGCAGCACGGAGCCCGTCGAAACCGAGACGCCGGGGCCCGCGCAGGAGGTCCTGCGGGGGAGCCGCTACTGCGAGATCCTGCTCGGCGACGCGGATCTCGGCGCGGGATCGGTGACGATCGACGTGTACAACACGCAAGGCCTGAACGAGTGCCCCGAGGCGGCGTGGGTCGCGGTCGATGAGGCCGAGGTGAAGGCCGAGACGAGGGCGGACGTGGTGGTCATGAACGGCCCGCGCCACTGGATGATCGACAGCTTCGAGGGCTCGAAGGTGCTCGATCCGGAGGTGCGCACGCTCGGCGGCATCGAGATGCGCAAGACGGGCACGCTCACCGTCGCGCTCGCCGAGGCCGCGGGCAAGGCGAAGCCCTACGAGACACGCACCGTGCGGCGCGACACGACGTGGGGCTACGACGCGGGCAAAACCGTCTACGAGCTCGTCGATCCGGAGGGCGCGATCTACGAGTTGCAGTCGTACAGCGTGCAGGAGGTGCAGCAGGACGAGGCGTCGCTCGCGAAGCTCGGCGAGACATTGACGCTCCCCGACGGCTGGGCCTTTCGAACGCGGGTGATCGACGAAAAGCTCGTGGTGGAGGCGGTGGACGGGCTCGCCGTCGTGGTGCAGGACGACTTCGGGAATACCTATCAGCGCTCGCAGCAATAGACTACGAAGGGAGGGGGAGTGGCCGCGAGGATCACGCGGTGGCGTGGCGTCATGGTGGTCCAGACCAAACAGCACGAGTTCCTGAAGAGCCTGTCAGCGCGCGCTCGCGCCACGCTCGATCTCGGTCCCCGCGACGCGCCCGCATCGATGAGCTTGGACGAGCTTCGCCGCCATCTCGCTGGAGCGAGGCTGCCGGTCTGGGAAGTCCTCTTCGAGCTTCACGCGCAGCTCGCTGGCATCGGTCCCCGGCGCGCGCCCGGACAGGCGGATCTGTGGCTCTTCCCGGGGGCCGACGATCCGGCGATGCTCGCTCCGCCGCTTCGTGCCCGATCCCGCACGATCCTCGCCTCCCCGTCGGCCTGGCGAGGGGCGCGTGGCGGGCGCGATGTTCCGGCGGTCGGTCGTGGGATAGGCTCTCGCTGGGAGCGAAGGGAGGAACCACACGATGGCAGATAGGATCTCCAAGGAACCGCTCGTGGCGCCGGCCGGCTCGGGTGAGGCGGCCGCTTTCCTGATCCCGCGCAAAGTTGCTGCTGCTGTGAACCTGAAACCCTGATCGACAAGACGAGCGTCCGGCATGTTCCTCAAGATCCTCATCGTCCTTTTGCTCGCGCTGCCAACTCTGTTTTCTCTTTATGTCTTCTCGATTGAAGGGACGAAGATGCTCAAGCCGTTGGCGTTTACCTTCACGCTGACCTCTGCGCTCTACGTCCTTGTCGTCAGTCTCGTTCGCGTCCGTCACCCTTCCACGCCGTACCTCGGTTTCTGGCTCGTGTTGCCCATCTGCTCGGCGCTCATTCTCGCTTGCGTGGTGATGGCTCTCTCCGTCGTCGGTCATTGACGAGCGTGAACCCGCGCGGCGGGATTCCAGTGCCGTCACGGCGTCCGCAGCCAGAACGGGGCTGCCTACCTCCGGAGCAAGGAAGTCCGCGCCGAGGCCTCGGGCGGCACGTCACCAAACGTCGCTGAGGCGCAGGTCGCTCCGCTCGCTTCGGGTCGTCCGGTTACCCATGAGATCGGCGCTCCGGCGTCGGCGTCCGAGGGGGCACGAGCTGCTCGTGCGCATCACTCCGCTCGGTGGATCGGGCCTCGCCGCGCGCTGGAGCCGTCGGCGCGAAGCGCTGCCGCTTTGCTCTTTCCCGGTCCAGGCCGAGGGTAAGCGCCAGGAGCAGGTCGTGCGACGCTCGCGCGCAACCCGGCGCACCGTCGACTGAACAATCTTCACCGTGTCGTTGCCGAGGCGTACCTTGCTGTGCGCCGCCGGTTCGGCGCGGCGCGTGGAACCCCGATGTCGATGTCCGTGTCGTTGCCCTCCGTCTCCTCGCCCTCCGTTCGCACGCTCCTCGAGTCGCTGCCCTCACGGGGGCGCTTGATCGAGCTCGCGCGCTACTTCGGCGTCTTCGTGCCCCAGCGCGGCACGAAGGCCGAGCTGGTCGCCGCCCTGGCGCGCTCCGAGCAGGTCCGCATGCGCGCCGTGGTCGAATGGACGGGCCGCGACGAGCTCCGCGCTGCCTGCCAGGCCCACGGCCTGGACGCTTCCAGCCGCGCGCGCCAGGAGCTCGCAGAGCGGCTCCTCCAGGCCTTCGGCGATCGCAAGACTGCCCCTCCGACGGGCCTCTTCGGAGCCCACGTGACCCCTCGCCTCACCCCCGTGAAGGGGGACATCGCGCTCGTCCGGCAGCGCCAGTACCTCGTCGAGGACGTCATCACGCCCGAAGCCCCGAGCGAGGCCATCCGCGTCGATCTCGTCTGCCTCGACGACGATGCGCAGGTCGGCGCGTCGGACAGGGGCAAGCGCACGAGCGGCGCCTGGGGCGACCGGCGGGTGATCATCTGCGAAGGCCCGGCCGCGCTGAGGAAGGAGAGCGAACGAGGGGACATGAGGAAGCGCCTGGCCCGCATCGAGGACGAGATCCGGGACGAGCCGGCGGAGCTCGAGGCGCTCTACCGCGTGAGCCTGAAGCGGCTCGCGCCGGTCGGGCTCGTGTACCTCTGGCCGACGACGAGCATCTAGCGGGGTCGTCCGGACCGCCGCCGGTCCGATCGCGGCCTACCCGGCCGTGGCTTGGCCGTTCGCAGGATCGTCGCCTAGGATGCCCTGGACCCGACGATGCATCTCCAGCGGTTCCAGGTCCAGGGCTACAAGAACCTCCGCGCCCCGGTGTGCCTCGCCGATCTCGGCCGGCTCAACGTGCTGCACGGCGACAACAACGTCGGCAAGTCGAACCTGCTGGAGAGCATCGGGCTGTTCTTCGCGGCGATCCAGGCGCTGCGGGAGGAGGCGCGGGGCGGCCCGAGCCTCATGGAGCGCTACGCGCGCACCGCGCCGCCGCCCCAGGCCGCGCCGGACGAGCGGCCGCCGCGTGAGGCCGTACGCGGGTACGAGCACTTCGCCCAGCAAGGGTACCCGCCGGCCGAGATCTTCAATTTGAAGGACGCGGGGCCGATCGTCCTCGAAGCGGAGCTCCTGCTCGATCGCGAGAAGGACGATCCGCCCTGGCTCGATAAGCCGATCATCGCCCAGGTCCGCCTCGATCGCGGGGAGGAGGAGGTGACCGTCCGGATCACCACGCTCCGGCGTACCACGGACGGCGCGGATTTCGCGGCCGGAGCGGGGGACAAGGCGGCGACGGACGCCGCTTTCGCCCTGGTGCTGGAGCGGCTCGGGCAGCGCGTGCGCCGGAAGGAGGTCGTGCCGCGCTTTGCGCTGGTGCGCGCCGATCGCACCCTCACGCGCGACGCATCGGAAGGCGCGTCGCCGCTCGCGACGCGCGAGCCGCTCCCCCGCGCGCTCGGCAAGGCGCTGCACGACGCCGAGAGCGCGACCGGCGCACCGCGCGAGCGCTTCAAGCGTTTCGTGGCGGCGCTCGGCCGCTTCGGGGATCTGGTCGGCCCCGGGCAATGGCGCATGCGCTTCGACACCGAGGCCGATCGCGCGGAGCTGGTCCTGGATACCGGATCGGAGCTCTTGCCCCTGCGCTTGATGGGCTCCGGCATCCAGCAGATCGCGGTCCTCTGTGCGCGCCTCGTGATGACGGGCGCGGACATCATCGCAGTCGAGGAGCCGGAGCTGAACCTGCGCTGGACGGCGCAACGTGCGCTGCGCGACGTGCTCGACGAGCTCGCCGCCGACCCCGAAGCCCCGTCACAGCTCCTCATCACGAGCCACTCCGGGCAGTTCGAGAAGCAGCCACCCTTCTACCTACTCACGCGCTCGGAGGATGGGCCGCGGATCCACAAGGTGTCTGCCGAGGAGGCCTGGGAGTTCACCCAGCCTGCGGCGCCGCCGCCGCCCTCGGGCGCGCGCGCGCCGCGCGGATACCTGACGAGGGAAGGGGTGGTGCAGGTCCCGCCCGAGGTCCAGCAGCAGCTCGGCCTCTCGCACGGAGGCGGCGTGGTCTTCGTGCGCGATAACGACGGGCATTATCGCATGCTGACGAACGACCAGTATGCCGAGCTGTTCGAGGAGCGGGGGCCACAGCAGTGACGGCCGACGAGCTCGCGGCGCGGCTGCGCGAGGGCGCCGTCACGCTGGCGTTCGACACCAACGCAGTGTACCGCGACCGGCGGCTCAACGAGCTTTGTGACCGCATCGCGCGGCACAACCTCCGCCTGGCCGCCGAGGGCCGCGCGCCGGTTCGCCTCGTGATCTCCGCCGTCGCTTACGCCGAGAAGCTGTTCGACCTCAAGCAGCGATGGCGAGGGACCTTCAACCTCGATGTCATCCTCGACGGGCTCCGCTCCAAGGGGATCGAGGTGCAGTCGTTCGACGCCCGGCACGCGCTGGAGACGGCGGCGCGGCTCGGCGAGCGGTATCCGAACGACGCGGCCTGGCAGCGCGCCAAGCGCGACCGCTGCCTTTCGTGCCTGGGGCTGTCCCCGAGCGCCGCGGAGGCTCCCGGCACCGGCCGGACCTGCGGCGCCACGGTCGACTGGCTCGTCGGCGGGCACGCCCGGGCCGAGGGGTGCATGCTCGTGACCGACGACACCGATCCAGAGCTGGGCGGGCTCCTCGATCGGGTCGGGCTGGAAACGCTGACCGCCGCGCTCCGCCTGCTGTCGGAGGCGCCTGCGTGAAGGCGACCCCCTTGCCCAGACCGCGCCCGTGCATCGTCACGGCGCTGGAGCTGCTCGGGGTCGACGACCCCGAGATGCCCGAGGGAAGGGCGCGCCAGGCGTTATCGATCGTCCAGCGCCACCTCGGCGACTCCGAGCTACCCAAGCTCTGGGGAAGCCACATGTTCCTCGCGGCCCCTCGCGTGCTCCACGTCGCGCCGGTGAGGCCAGCGGGGATGCTCTTCTTCTGGCAGGCGCTCAACATCGTCCACCTCCAGGCGGCTCTCGTGCCGCTCGGCGTGCTCGTGCGCGGCGCGATCGCGCTCGGCGAGGCCGCCGCGAACGGCGATCTCGTCATCGGCCGCGGGATCGTGGAAGCTGAGCGCCTGCGCGACGAGGTCGCACACGTCCCGCGGGTCATCGTCGACCCCCGTCTGCTCCGCGAGGTCGAGCAGAACGCCGTCCTGCGCGCTCCGCAACATTCGGTCATGGAGGAGCTCGGTTACATTCGCAAGCTTCTCCGCCAGGACAGGGACGGCCTGTGGTTCGTCGATTATCTGTGGGCGATCAGCTCGGAGGTGGATGAGCCGCCCGAGTACCTCGATTTCTTCAAGGACCATCGCCGGCTCGTGACGCGCAAGCTCGAAGCTGCGACCGTCCTCGATCGCTCGTCGCATGCCTGGATCTGGCTGTGGAGCTACCACGGCCGGATCTTCGAGCTGCTGGAGAGCAAATGGCCTCTCGACGATCAGGAGCGCTCGGAGCTCCGCATCCCTGCGACGAGCCCCCTCGTCTACAGCTTTCCCCCGTCTACCAAGGCCCCCTGAGCGCATGGTCCAGTTCGCCGGGGCCTTCCCCGAGGAGCCGATTGTCGCGGCGCTGTCGCGACAATTGACCTGGAGCCACTTCGTTCTCCTGCTGCCGCTCGAGGCTCCCCTCGCGCACGCGTTCCACACCGAGATGTGCCGCGTCGAGCGCTGGATGGCTCGACCGCCACGAGCGCGAGCCGAGAACGGCGGCGTCGCCGCACCCAGGCAGCCGAGCACCATCTGCCAGCAAAAGACGAGTGGCACCCGTCTCGGCGGTGGACGCGCCCCTGTCTTGTGATGCCTCTTGGATGTGCGCTCGCCTGCCGTAGACTCGCTGGCCATGACGACGAGCCGGCGCGGTCTCTACCAGGATCTGATCACCGAGGCGCTGGCGTCCGGCCTGCGCGAGCTCGACGCCAGCCTGGAGGTCCGCACCGCGGCGCTCCGGGCCGCTGAGGCCGCCGACCGTATCGCGCTGCACCTGGGTCGCCTCGTGCAGCGCGCCCTCTCCGGCGTGCCCGATGCAGAGCGTGTGGCCGTCGGCGTGGGTCTGGCGCGGAGGCTCGTCGAGCAGATCGATCAGATGATCGCCGGCGCAGAGCTTCAGCCCGAGGCGCCCGTCGAGCCGGCGACGGTGCTCCACGCCATCGTCGGGCGCCAGCCGGACGGCAGGCCGGAGACGATCCCGGAGCCGCTCATCCCGCTCCTCGACACGGCGCTGCTCACCAACGCGCCTGGCGAGCCGAGGGTAGGCCACCAGCTCCTGACCGAGGTTCGCTCGGCGGACCGCATCGACGTCGTCATGGCGTTCGTCCGCCGGAGCGGCATCGCCCCGCTGCTCGAGGCGCTCCGCGTGCACTGTCAGGCGGGCCGCGCGCTGCGTGTGCTGACGACCACGTACACGGGATCGACCGAAGCGCTGGCGCTCGATGCGCTCCGCAAGATCGGCGCTGACGTGTGTGTGTCGTACGACACGGGGACGACCCGCCTGCACGCGAAGGCCTGGCTGTTTCATCGCGCGTCGGGCTTCTCGACCGCCTATATCGGCTCCTCCAACCTGACGCACACCGCGCAAACGAGCGGGCTCGAGTGGAACGTTCGTGTGTCCGGCGCGCGCAACCCGGATGTCATCGCCAAGGTCGCCGCCGTCTTCGAGAGCTACTGGAACGGCGGCGACTTCGTGCCGTACGACCGCGCGGAGTTCCTTGAGCGCGTCGATCTGGCGACGAGCGCGGCGCCATGGGTGATGCTCAGCCCGATCGAGCTCCGCGCAGAGCCGTTCCAGGAGCGTCTGCTCGAGCAGATCGCGCTCTCCCGCGAGCGCGGGCATCACCGCAACCTGCTGGTGTCGGCGACCGGCACCGGCAAGACCGTCATGGCCGCCATCGACTACGGCCGACTTCGGGAGGCGCTCCCCCGCGCACGCCTGCTCTTCGTCGCGCACCGCGGAGAGATCCTGGAGCAGAGCCTCGCGACCTTTCGTCACGGCCTGCGCGATCATGCCTTTGGCGAGCTGTGGGTCGGCGGCCGTCACCCGCGGCGCTTCGAGCATGTCTTTGCGTCGATCCAGAGCCTCTCGGCAGCGGGGTTCGATGACCTGGATCCGTCCCATTTCGACGTGGTGATCATCGATGAGTTTCACCACGCCGCCGCGCCGTCGTACCGCGCGCTGCTGGAGCGCGTGCGTCCCGTCGAGCTCCTCGGGCTCACGGCCACGCCCGAGAGGAGCGATGGGCTCCCGCTCCTCGGTTGGTTCGATGACCGGATCGCCGCAGAGCTGCGGCTCTGGGACGCGATCGATCAGCACCGGCTCGTTCCGTTCGTCTACTACGGCATCCACGACGGGCTGGACCTGCGCGATGTGCCCTGGCGTCGCGGGCGCGGCTACGACGTCGATGGCCTCTCCAAGCTGCTCACAGCCAACGACGCCTGGGCCCGGCAGGTGGTGGCCCAGCTCGCCGCGCATGTCGATGACACGCGAGCGATGCGGGCGCTCGGATTCTGCGTCAGCATCGAGCACGCGCGGTTCATGGCGCGCGTCTTTCGCGAGGCCGGTGTCGCGGCGACCGCGGTGTGGGGGGACAGCCCCGATGACGAGCGGCGCGCGGCCCTCGCGGATCTCGGGGCGCGGCGGGTCAACGTTGTCTTCTCCGTGGATCTGTTCAACGAGGGCATCGACGTCCCCGCGGTCGACACGCTGATCCTCCTGCGCCCGACCGACAGCCCCACGCTCTTCTTGCAGCAGCTCGGGCGCGGCCTGCGGCGCAGCGCCGGCAAGACCGTGTGCACGGTGCTCGACTTCGTCGGGCACCATCGACGCGAGTTCCGCTTCGATCGCCGCTTCGCAGCCCTGCTCGGCGGGAGCCGGAAGGAGCTTGTTCAGCAGGTTGAACGCGGGTTCCCGTTTCTGCCCGCGGGCTGCCACATGGAGCTCGACCAGAAGGCATCGGAGCTCGTGCTCGACAACATCCGGCAAGCGGTGCCGTCGGGGTGGACGGCCAAGGTCGACGAGCTGCGGCGGCTCGCCCGCAGCGGCGACGTGAGGCTTGCGCGGTTCCTCGAAGAGACCGGGCTCGAGCTCGAGGACGTCTATGCCGGGCAGAAGTCTTGGTCAGACCTCCGTGATGACGCTGGGCTCCCGTCGCTCGGCGTGGGACCGCACGAAGAGGTGCTGCGGCGCGCGTGCGGGCGGCTGCTCCACGTCGACGACTTCGTGCGGATCGAGGTGTACCGCCGGCTGCTCGCGTCTGACGCGTGTCCCGATCCGGGGGCGATGAGCTTGCGGGAGCGCCGCCTTCTGCGCATGCTCGTCGCCACCGTGGCCGATCGCGCCATCGACAAGGCGACCACCCTTGCGCAGGCGTGTGCTCTCGTCTGGGCGCATCCGCAGGTGCGCGCGGAGCTCGTCGAGGTGATGGACGTGCTGGCTGCCCGCGTGGACCACGTTCACCGGGCGCTCGGGACCCATCCGGACGTGCCGCTCCAGGTGCACGCGCGCTACTCGCGCATCGAGATCCTGGCGGCGTTCGGCGTCGGGGGCGGCGCGAAGGTCGCGCCCTGGCAGACAGGCGTGTACTGGGCGAAGGACGCCCGCGCCGACCTGCTCGCGTTCACGCTCGACAAGACGAACGGGCAGTTCTCGCCGACGACGCGCTACCGCGACCATGCCATCAGCCGGCAGCTGATCCACTGGGAGAGCCAGTCGACCACCCGCGCCGAGAGCGAGACGGGGAAGCGCTACCAGCAGCACGAGGAGCTCGGCACCGCGGTGATGCTGTTCGCGCGGCTGCGCAGCGACGAGCGGGCGTTCTGGTTTCTCGGTCCGGCGAGCTATGTGCGGCATGAGTCGGAGTTGCCGATGGCGATCACGTGGCGGCTGAAGCATGCGCTGCCGGGGGACCTGTTCGCGTCGTTCGCCGCGGCGGTTGCGTGAAGCGAACCTCGCCCGATCCTGCGGACAAAGTGCCTGCCTGCGGCGCACGTAAGTGAACCGCCCGCGGCTCTCTTCTCGGCATTGCTAGGAGCTCGAACCATCACGCGAGCGCCTCGGCGAGCGCGGCGTCGTCCTTACCGGCCTCCTTCACCGCCTTCTCGATCGCCTGGACCGGCCCCGGATTCAGGCTGCGCCGGACGTAGTAGACCAGGCGCAGGTGCGTGCCGTTGAAGAGGGAACCGACGGGGACGCCGGCGTTCCGCAGGAGGCGCTCGAGCTTCGCCGTCGGCGGGTAGCGCCACGGCCCAGTCTCGCTCTCCGGCCCGTCGACCCGTCCCCGCTGCTCCGGCGTGCATGAGATCTGGACGACGAACCGTATCCGCGCGATAGACGGCGAGCGCCGCCATGCTCGAGAAGATCCGCATCCAAGGCTTCCGTGCGCTCAAGGACGTGGAGATCTCGCTGCCTCCAGGCAAGCCGCTGGTGCTCATCGGCGAGAACGCCAGCGGCAAGAGCTCCATCCTGGATGGAGTCGCGATGATCTGCGCGGCCGCGGGCGGGCGGGCCGGGCGGGCGATCCTCGATCGGGGCGGATGGGCCGCTGTCGCCTGGGCCGGGACGAGCACCGAGATCGAGCTGATCGCCCGCTTCTCGGAGCGCTCGCCCGTCTTTCAGCGGGAGAGGGCGCCGGTCGAGTACATGATCCGCTTCGGGAGCGTCCGGGCGAGCCCGACCGTCCTCGACGAGGAGGTCCGGGTTTACAAAAACGGCTTCGACCAGCGTCCGTTCATCGCGCTGAAGGGCGGCGCCGCGTCCTGGGCGGCCAACGTCCAGACAAGGAAGAACGATGTCCTGGCCCCGGTGGAGTCGGACAGCGCGATGCTCACGAACTCCAGCCTCGCGGCGATCTCGGACGAGGTGCGTTACCCGACGCCGATGCACGTCAAGGAGGCACTGCAAAGCATCGCCTTCTATCCGTCGTTCGCCCTCGGCGCCGCCCCCGACGGCTCGGAGGGCGCGCACGAGCCCATCAACGCGCGGCCCGTGGAGCGGACGCGCCGCATCAAGCGGTCTGGGCGCGACCTCCTCAATGCGCTTCACACCCTCTCGCAGGAATACCCTGACACGTGGAGCGCGCTGCTCGCCGACCTGCAGGCCGTCTTTCCCTGGTGCGAGGAGATGCGATTCCCTCCGGGGCCCGGCCGAGGCGTGATCACGCTGACGTGGCGTGACAAGCGCTCGGGGGCGACCCTCTACCTCGACGACATGAGCGAAGGCATGCGCGTCTACCTGGCGATGCTCGCCGCGCTGCACGCGCCGGACAGCCCCGCGCTGATCGCATTCGATGAGCCGGAGCGGAGCCTCCACCCCAGGGCGATGCGGCGGCTCGTGAAGGTGATGGAGTCGCGCGCGGAGAAGACCCCGATCCTGGCGGCCACGCACGCCGACCGCCTGCTCGATCACCTGGAGGACCCCGCCGCGTCGCTCGGCATCACGCGCTTTTCGAGCGACGCCGGCGTCACCGTGGAGACGCTCGACGGCGAGCTGCTCGACGCCTGGCTCAAGGAATATTCGCTGTCGGAGCTGCGCGCCCGAGGCATGCTGGAGTCGCCTCCTCAAGACGGGACGTCCGTGTCGTGAGATCGATCGTCATCGCCTACGAGGACGACTACCACGAAGAGCTGCACCTGCTCGTCAAGGCCATGCGCAGAGACCGTGGTCTTCCCGAGATGATCGTGGAGGGGAGACCTGTCCGCGGCACCGGCAACTTCGTGCACGAGGCGCCCAGGCTCCTGCGGACGCCGCTCAAGCAGACGAAGCTCCCGCCCGATCGCGTCGTTTGCCTCGCGGACGCCGACAGGCCGCAAAACCTCGTTCCGGGCGCGCGGCCAGCGCCCGCCGGAGGGGACGGCGCAGCGCTGCACCAATGGGTGATCGCCTTCGAGGCGTCATGGAAAGACCACCTCGTGCGAGAGTCTGCGCTCTCGGAGGAGAAGTCGTCGAGGTTGTACGTGCGCTGTATCCGCTGGAACAAGGAGAGTCTGCTCGTCGCGTGCCCCGACGCCCTCCTCGATCACGCCGAAGGTCGCCGCGAGCAGGTTCAAGAGCTGCTGGACAGGTGTGCCCCTCCTCCGGCGACGCTCGGCGCCGAGGAGTTCGCAGTCCAGTACCGCAAGCCGGCGGAGTGCCTGGACCGGGTATTCCAGATCATCTCCGAGCGGCGCTACAAGAAGGGGCGCGACGACGAGGATCTCCTGCGCGTTCGGATCAGGCCAGGCCCGGCTCGACGCGCCGAGGTGCTGAGCCGCTGCCCGGATCTCGGTCGTCTCCTCGACGTGCTCGGGCCTTGAGCTGGGGCCGAGGAGGGAGCTCACGCGATTGGATGGAAGCGTCGCGACCCTTCATGTCGACCGAGATGCGCACGGGGTGCTCGTCGGGCGCGCTGTTGAACGCCCGCTGCACGTCGTCGCGGGCGTCGTCGCCCACGCCGCTGTGGAACTGCTCCAGCCCTCGCGAGCATCAAGGGCCACGCCACTGCCGCACGTCGAAGCCTCCGGCGATCGGTGCGTTCGGGTCCACGAGCCACACCTGATCACTGAAGAGTTCAACTCCGGCGGGGTCGCCGCCCACCACGACGGAGAGGACACGGGCCCCGGCGTCTTGCTTCGCGCGAGCCACTTGCTGTGCGACGCGTGCGCTGGCGCGGCACAGACCGTCCGTGACCACCAGGACATCGGCCCTGGCGTACGCGTCCGTTTTCAGAAGCTCGAGCGCACGGAGCAGGGGGGTGTCGTAATCGGTGCCGGCATGAAACCCCATGCTCAGAAAGTCGAGCAGGTGTGCGAGGCCCTGCCGGCCACGTCGGATCTC
The DNA here is from genome assembly GCF_051527405.1 of Sorangium sp. So ce295. Taxonomy (NCBI): domain Bacteria; kingdom Pseudomonadati; phylum Myxococcota; order Polyangiales; family Polyangiaceae; genus Sorangium; species Sorangium sp. So ce295. The sequence goes on from NZ_CP150324.1 coordinate 4,771,759, forward strand.
CAGCGGCTCCGCCTCCCCGGGCCCGCCGAACAGGAGGAGCTGGACAGCACGGCCCTTGGGAACGAGCTGCCGCACCACGACCAGGATCAGCGCCTTCGCGACGGCTTCGGGGGCACCTTGCATCGAGCCGCTCGTGTCCACACACGCGATGGCAGGGCCACGCCGCTCGTCCGTGGGCGTGGTCTCCGTCGTGGTTCCCAGCAGCTCCAGGCAGACGAGCCGGTGCTCGACGAGGCGCTGGAAGAAGAGATCCTCTGTCTCAGGAGACGCCAGCAAGGCGAGCTCACAGGCGAGCGCATCCGAGAGCTCGCCGCCGACGCGCACGCCGGCGACCGCCTCACGGCCACCGCGCTCGGCCCGGCGCGCCTGACGTTGCAGCGCCTCGATCCGCCCGAGCTCGTCGACGACCCGGCGAAGCACCGGCAGCCGGCCTAGCAGCGCCGACAGATGCTCGATGCGCGCCAGCAACGTCCGGTGGAGCTGGCCTGTCGCGAAATCCCAGCCGAACCCGGGGACGAGCGCGCCGAGGGCGAGCACCGCTTCGTCGCACGCGCGCGCGGCTGCCGCTGCTGCCGCGGTCGCGTCGCCGGCGCCGAGCTGCTCCCGGAGCAGAGCGCCCAGGCCCAGGGCGCTACGATCGCGGGGCAGGGGGCCTGACGTCGGCAGCGGGAAGCCGTCCGGTACGCGCCGCGCCATGAGCACCGCAAGCTGCTCGCGCAGCTGCTGTGCCTCCCTTTCCGCATCGCCTGTGCCACCCGGCTTCACGATGGCGTCTCGAGGGGAGCCGATCGCCTCCGGGGCGCGCGCGCCGTGGTGGCGGAGGACGTGCGCACTCCAGGCGACCGCGCAGGCCGCCGCGCGCAACGGCTCTCCCTGACACGCGACCTCCAGCAGGCGCAGCTCGCCGTCGGCCACGGCGAACCACAACGCGCCCAGCGGGCCCGGATCGCCCACGGGCTCGCCGCAGAGCCGCCTGGCGACCGCGAGCGTTGCCGCGCCGATCCACTCGTCCAGGCCGACGGACGCAGCCAGCGCACGGAGCTCCGGCGTCGCGTCCGCGAGCGGCGCCAGCGGATCATGTTGCAAGGGCGCGCTCGGCCGAGCCCCGCTTATCGTCCGTCGGCGATCCGGAGGCCGGGAGGGAAGGGGCCCTGGGAAGGTGTCGCGAGACGGTCTTCTGGATCCAGGTGGTCCAGCGCTCGAACATCTGCTTCAGATGCTCACCCGAGGTCTCTGTTCGCTCGGCTGGATCGCCGCCCCGCGATGCCCCCCGGGCGCGCATCTGCGCACCTAACGAGGCGAGCACGGCGCCCGTGTCTTTCCCGACCAGGAGGCGGTGCGCATCTGCGTCATCGACGACGACGGGCGTCGCTCGCTCCTGATGGTACGAGCTGTGCCGGATCGGCTCCCCATCGGCAGCCAGGCCGACCGCCTCGTCCGCCGCGTCGGTGGGCGCGCGTACCCACAGCCTCACATCGCTGTAGTGTCCGCGTTGCTTCGCCGCCTGGCGCATGCGCGACATCAAGAGGCTCGCGGGACCATAGGCGGCGACCGCGGCGCGATGTTGCGCGCTCGTGCGCTCGAAGGCCTGGAGCCTGGTGCGCACGGCCACGAGGCCCGCAACGAGCTCAGAGGGCAGCTCCGTGCACCAGGGCGTGCGCGCGAGCTCCTGCCGCAGGTGATCGAGGTGCAGGTCCAGCAGCTCCCGGGCCCTGCTGCATGCGTTGTCGAATCGGTCCAGCCGGCCGACGGCGCCGAGACGCCATGTCGACAGATCCGGGGCAGCCATGTCCGCCTCGATCTCGGCCCACAGCTGCCGCAGCGGTGTGAGGTAATCGTCATGCTCGTCCGGGACCACGAGCGATTCGCGCACGCACATGCGGACGGCCGCCTGGTTGGGTCCTGGATCCCCGAAGCAATGCTCGAGGAGCACCACGTCCAGGGGCGAGATCCTGGCGCGCCCGGAGGTGAGCGCGGACATCTTGAGCAGCTCCAGCGCCCAGCGCCAGCGACGGTCGCTCGCATCGACGCCCTCCTCGGACAGCCCGTCGCGTACCCGAAGCAGCGTCCTGCGCGCGGCGTCATCGACGCCGATCCTGCTCGCCCGATCTCGCAGCCACTCGAGCTCGGCGCGGGTGAGCCTGTCCGTGGCGATCGGCTGATACGCTGATATTTCACCGAGACAGACCTGGAGGAATCTCGCCGGATCGGCGATGGGAGGCACGCTGAGGCGGACGAGGAAGCGGTCGTAGAGCGCTCCAAGCCCTCCTTCCGGGTCTGGGGGCTCGTTGCTGGCGCCGACGATGCTGAACAACGGCACCTGGTCGCGGTGCTTGCCGTGGTGGAACACCCGCTCGTTGATGAGGGTGAGCAAGCTGTTCAAGATCGCGCTGTTTGCCTTGAAGATCTCGTCGAGAAAGGCGATGTGCGCGCGCGGCAGGTAGCCCTCGGTGAGGCGGCGGTAATCTTCCTCTTTGAGCCCCGGGATGCTGACCGGCCCGAAGAGCTCGTCGGGATGGGTGAACTTCGAGAGGAGGTACTCGAAGAGCGTCGCATCGTGCAGGCTCTCGCAGAGCGCCCTGGCCAGGAGGCTCTTCGCCGTCCCCGGCGGCCCGAGCAGCACGACGTGGTGCCCTGACAGGATCGCGAGCAAGGCCACGCGGATGTGGGTCTCGCGCTCGACGAAGCTGCGATCGAGCGATCGCAAGAGCCGGCTGATCTTCCCCTGGATGAACGCGAGTTCCGGGTCTGCGTCGTTCATCGGAGCCGCCATCTCATGGGAACCGGGATCCACCGGCGCAGCATAGCGGGACCGGGCGGTGACCTGTCGAGGGCGAAGAGGTCTCTCGGGGGCGCCTCGGTCGCCGCTCCGCAGCGCCGTCGTTCCTGCCACCCGTCGCGGTGGTTGCAGCCAGCGCTTCACACGAGCCCATGTGCGAGGATGCGCGACGGCAAGCGCCAGCGTCTCGGATACGTCCGGGATCTTGCGCGACCTTTCCGCCGTCCGCTACCGTCGCAGCGCATCGTCATGCTGACCGACGAACAGCTCACCGCCGTCTGGAAGGGCTTCACCCCACCTGCCGGGTGGGCGAAGTGGCAAAGAGACTACCTCGACGTCCTGCGCTGGGCGCGCGACCTCCCTGAGTCGGAGCTGCGGACCGAAGCCGCGCAGAGGAAGCTCTGGAACGCCCGCGCGATCACCCCCGCCGGCTACGGCGACGCCATCAACATCGACGCGCTCCTCGCCGACCCCGAGTTTGTGGACGCCATCGTCGGCCTGCGTGGGCGCGCCTTTTCGTCCGACGTCGCCGTCCGCGCCGCGGAGATCCAGGGCGAGTACGAGCGCATCCTCGGCATGGCCGTGGCGCGCGAGGTCAAGCCCAGGCCGCACGCCAAGCTCCAGCGGCTGGTCGGCGCGCTCGTGCCAGCCGAGCTGAGCTGCGTGCTCAGCTACGATGCCGTCCGGAATATAGCGAAGCTCCTCCTGGGGGACGCGAACGATCCCCCGATCGTTGCCCAGGTGAAGATGCGCGCGCGGCTCCGGGCCGTGCTCGGCGAGGAGAAGACCCTGGCCGAGCACGTGCAGCGCTCGACCTTCTGCTGGTGGCTCCACGAGAACTACGAACGGCTCTCGGCTGGGCGGATGCCGCCGTGGAAAAGCGACGAGCCTGCCGACGGCGGAGGAGCGATGCCCCCGCCCGACGACAAGCTGCCTCCGCTCCGGGTCTGGCCCTTCGCCAAGCAGTACGTGGGCTATCTCGCGGTGCGCAACTTCGCCGGCGCGTACCGCGCCGTGGTGCAAGCGGCGCTCCCGGGGCTCTCGCAAGACGACCTCGTGGGGGTGCTCCAGGCGAGCGGAAGCTTCGACAAAGTCCCGGCGCCGACGCTGCGCCAGCTCATCATCCGCGCCAAGGGCCTCGGGTTCATCGAGCAGCGCGACGGTCTGCTCTACGCCACGAAGGATGGCGACGAGCTGTTGGGCAGCGAGCAGCCGGACATCCTCATTGACCGCCTCATCGAGCGCGTCTTCGGCTTTGCCCATCTCCTCCGGTACGTCGACGAGCATCGAGGGGCGACCGACGCGGCCATTGTCGACGCTCTGCAGAAGATCTATCCCGCCTGGACCACCGCGGGGGTTCCCAACGATCTCCGGAACTGGAGCCTCTATCTCGGCCTGCTCAAGCGCGACCAAGACGGCGGCCTCCAGCTGACGGAGTATGGCGCTGCCCGGGCCGCCCGGCTTCCGAAGGAGCTCCCGAAGCCTCCGGCAGGGGAGATCATCGATACCAGCCCCCCCGGGGCCACGACTGCCGTCGAGGCGAAGGAGATCCCGTATCCCGCCTTTGAGGATATCCTCGCGCGCTTCAAGTCCGATCCGGAGATCGCCGACTTCGTCTTCGAGGACCGCCAGCTCGCGAGCCTCCACGCGGCGTGGCGCAGCAATCCACGCAAGCGCTTCGTGCTCCTCTCCGGCCTCTCGGGCACCGGCAAGACCGCCGTCACCCTGTGTTATTCGCGCGCGGTCTGCGAGCTGATGGGGCTCTCCGTCGCCGAGCACCGGGAGATCGTGCCCGTCTCGCCCGACTGGCGGGACCCCTCGGGGCTGCTCGGGTACTTCAACGCACTGCACGCCAATCCGACCTTCCAGGCCGAGCCGGCGCTCCGCCTCGTCCTGCGCGCCGCCGCCGACCCGGGGCGCCCCTATTTCCTCGTCCTCGACGAGATGAACCTCGCCCGCGTCGAGCGCTATTTCGCGCCGTTCCTCTCGGCCATGGAGACGGGCAAGGATCTCGTGCTCCACGCCAATGGCGCCGAGGTCAACGACGTTCCGCCGCGTGTCCCCTGGCCGGCGAACCTCTACATCGCGGGCACCGTCAACATGGACGAGACGACCCATCCGTTCAGCGACAAGGTGCTGGACAGGGCCTTCACGCTCGAATTCTGGGAAGTGGATCTCGAGCGCTTCTTCGAGCGCGCCGCGACCAAGAGCCCGGGCAAGCGGCTCCCGGACGTGGAGGCGGTGCTGATCGAGCTGCACGGTGCCATGCGCGCGGTCCGTCGTCACTTCGGCTACCGCACGGCCGGCGAGGTGCTCGCGTTCATGCGCGCCGTCTCGGAGCTGGGCGGCGCGGCGCAGGCGACGTTCCTCGATCAGGCCGTGTTCTCGAAGGTGCTGCCGCGCCTGCGCGGGGAGGACACGCCGGCGTTCAAGGGCGCGCTCGAGACCCTCCAGGGGATCTGCAAGCGCCGCGGCCTCACGATGTGCGAGGCCAAGCTCGCGACGATGATGGATCTGCTCAAGCGCACGGGCGTGACCCGGTTCTGGGCATGAGCCTCCAGGTCCGCGACGCGGACGGCCTGGACCAGCACATCGTCGACGGCGTCCTGCACCTCGAAGAGGCGAGGACCTACCACGTCGACGCGCCTCCTGGTGCCGGCGCGCCGCGGGCGTGGCTCGGACCGCTGGAGCTGCCCTGGAGCCAGGAGCGCGGGTCGTTCACGCTCGAGGTGCGCCACTGGGTCGGCTCGGCGGTGCTCAAGGTGGCGCACGACGCCCGGGAGACGGAGGTCGCCGTCCAGGTGGCCCCGCGCGATGAGAAGCTCTCCGACGGGGCATGGCTCGCGCTCCTCGCGGACCTGGAGACGTGGTCGCCGGGCCTGGCCATCGGCCTCGAGGGCGGCGGCGTCGGCGCCGTCCAGTCGGAGGGCACCACGGCGACTGTTTTAGCCATAGCGCTGCTGCCGCTGGTGCCGGCGCTCGTCCGCGCCGTTCAGGCCATCGCCGCGGCGCCGCGGGAGCTCGCGGCATCCACGCGCGAGGACGTCCCGTTGCGAGGCGTGCGTCGCGCGGATCGGGAGACGCTCCACTGGCTGGCGAGGCATCCGGCGGCTGCACGTGCGGTGGATCCCTGGTTGGCTGCTCGCGCCGGCGAGCAGGACCCGTACGTGCCGCAGGACATAACGCACGAGACCGTCGATCACCCGGTGAACCGCTACGTTGCCTGGCTCGTCGGGCGGGTCGCTCGCGTGCTCGACGACCTCAGCGTCGTGCTTGGCGACGCCGCGGTCAAACGACGCCTGCAGCCGGACACCGCGCAATGGTGCCGTGCACGAGCTCGCGCGGCCGCAGGCGCGGCGGACGAGCTGTCAACCACGCTGCGACGGACGTTTCTCGGGTCTCTGACGCCCATGCCCGCCACCGAGGCCGCGCTCCTTGCGGTGCAGGACGATCCTGTCTACGCCCGCGCCCACGCGCTGGCTCGGCCCTTCCTGTCGCCGCGATTCCGCCTGCGCGAGTCGCTGGCCGGCGGTGAAGCCCCGGTGCGCCCGAGCTTCGAGCTTTACGAGCTGTGGACACTGCTCGCCGTCCAGCGGGCGCTCGCCGGGATCCTCGACGGGTGGACGTGGACCTGGAAGCAGGGGCGGGAGAACGATCTGCTCGCCGGCTTCGGGACGGGGGCCGCGTTCACCGCGAGGCGTCCGAACGACGGGGCGCGGCTCGAACTCCATTACAATATGACGTTCCCCGGATACCTCGCCCGGGGGATCTCGGACCGATACAGCATCTCCGGCGAGCGCCGACCCGATATCGTGATCTCGTTCGAGTCGCCAGATGAGCCGCATTCGTGGATTTGTCTGGACGCCAAGTACCGGGTACGTCGTCAGGCGCTCGCGGATTCCTTCGCCTCGCTCCACATTTATCGTGACGCGCTGAGGTGGGAGACGTTTGGCGGTCGATGCCGCGGCGGGCTGCTCCTCGTCCCAGCCATCGATCCCGAATGTCAGCCTTGGTTCGCGGGCGAGTTCCGCGAGCGGTTCCGCATCGGGGCCTGGCGGCTGACGCCCGGGGAGCCACCGGACCTCGACCTGGCGAAGCTCATTCTCGCCATGGGAGGTCGAGCCGTCCGAGCGTAGGCGCCAGCGGCGGGGGCGGGCCTGGCCGCCACAACCGCTCTCGCGGGGAACGCCGTCGATCACGCTACATCGCGCAGCTCCGGACGAGTCGCTGTCAGCCCGCCGTCTCCGGCGCCTGATCGAGCGCGGCGCCGTGCCGCGCTTTGGCGCGATGACAGGCCCTCGCGGTCGCTTCGTTCAGTCGAGCCCGATCACCACCTTCCCGAAGTGCTTCCCCGCGGCGAGCTTCGCGAGCGCCTCGTTCGCCCGCTCGATCGGAAAGACCTCATCAACCACCGGCCGGATCCCATGCAGCTCGAGCGCCGCCCCGAGCTCCACGGTCGCCTGCCGCGACCCCACCATGGTCCCCTCGACGCGGATCGCCCGGAACAGGATCGGCATCGGATCGATCTGGCTCCCAACCCCGCTGAGCAGCCCGATCAAGCTCACTACGCCCCCCGTCTTCACCGCCTGCATCGACCTCGGCAGCGTCCCCGCGCCGCCCACCTCGATCACCCGATCCACCCCTTCGCCGCCCGTCAACCGCAGCACCTCTTCATGCCACTCCGGCTGCTTCCGGTAGTCGATCGCCTCGGTCACTCCGAGCGCGCGCAGCCGCTCGATCTTCGCCGCGCTGGACGAGGTGGCGATCACGCGCAGCCCCGCCGCGCGCGCCAGCTGCGCCGCGAACAGCGACACCCCGCCGGTCCCCTGGACAAGCACCGTCCCCCCCGGCGCCGGCCGCGGCCCTGACTCGAACAGCGCGGTCCACGCCGTCACCCCGGCGCAGGTCAGCGTCGCCGCCTCGTTGAACCCGAGGTGCGCCGGCGCGCGGACAATCGCGTCCTCCCCGAACACCACGAGCTCCGCGAGCACCCCGTCGTTCCCGCCCGCACCGAGCGTCGCAGCGCTGTACTCCCTCCGGAACGGCCCCGAGGCCCACGCCGGGAAGAACGTCGAGATCACGCGATCTCCCTCCTTCCAGCGCCGCACGCCCGCTCCAACCGCGACCACCTCGCCCGCCGCATCGCTCAGCGGGACAAGCTCCTCCTTGCGCTCACCGCCGTACCGGCCGCGCACGACCATGAGGTCACGGTAGTTGAGCGACGCGGCGCGGACGCGCACGAGCACCTGGCCCGGACCGGGCCTGGGTGCGGGGCGCTCGGCGAGCGTCCATGCGTCCGACTCCGAGGCGTTCTTCCGAATGATGACAGTCTTCATGGCGTGTCCTCCAATCTTCCCTGGACACCCCATCCGTAGATCCGTTCCTCCGCGTGCAGTAGTCCGCGCGAGGGAACGTTACCTGTGCCATTTCAGCACAGATCATGGTCTCGCTTGCCGCGATCGAGCTGCTCGTCGCCGCCCACTGTCGAGACCGGGAGCTTCTCGCGCGCCGCGCGCCGCGCACCGCGCACCGCGCGCCGCGCACCGCGCACCGCGCGCCGCGCACCGCGCACCGCGCACCTGCACGATCACGGCTTGCTCGTGTTGCGGAGGCGCCACGCTCGGTACGAGGCACGGGCCGCCTCGAACGCGCTGCGCTCGGCGGCGTTCTGGGCGAGCCTCGCCGTCCAGGTGGCGTCCACGAGCGTCCTCTGCGCGGGCGTGAGGCCGTAGCGACGGAGCGTTTCCGGGGTGCGCTCCGGATCGAGCGAGAGATCGACGGTGAGCGACGCGTACTGCTCCAGCGAGAGCTGACCGGCGCCGCCTTGCGGCTCGGCGCTTGCGGTCGGCCTCGGCTTGGCGCTCGCGGTCGGCCTCTGCGCGGGCGAGGAACCGGCCAGGAACGGCAGGATGGGCGACATCACGACCTCGCCCGGATCGACGGTCCTGTTGAAGTCGACGCGCCGCTCGGCGGCCGGAGGGTTGGGCGCCTGCACGATGGCCGGCTGTCGTGGGGACGAGCGCTCGGGAGCGTGTTGTCCCGCCTTGGCGCGGGCTGCCTGGTAACGATCCACCGCGACCTTCACGCGGCCCCTGAGCGCGGCGTCCGCGTCGACTCGACCCTTCCAGTACTGAAACGCCTGCGCCCGTTGCGCAGGCGTCAGCTGGTGTTTCTCGCAGAGCTGCGCCTCCGTCATGCCGAAGAGCGTGTGGTCGGCGAGCATCACCGCATACCGCTCCAGCGGGATGGGCGGCGGTGCCTCTTCCGCCTTCGCCTGACCCGGCGGGGCGGGCCGCTGGAACGGCAGGCCTTCCGGGAACGGGACGGCCGAAACCGCCACGGTCGTCCCCATCTGGATGCTCCCCGGGGCAGCACGAGCGTCGCGCATCGACGGAGGCGGCGGCGACGGAGGCGGCGGCGACCGAGGCGCCTCCACGATCTCGCGCGCGACCTGCGCCTGAACCACCGCGGGTGGCTGCACGACCTGCTGCGCCACGACCTGCTGCGCCACGACGGCCGGCGTCACGACCGCCGGCGAGGCCACGACCGCCGGCGACGCCACGACTGGCGCCGGCGCCGGCGCCGGCTCCGCGTCCGTCGCGGCGAGCAGCGGCGAAGGCGTCCTCGTCAGGGCAGGGCAGTCCTCGAGAGCGCCCTCCATGTGGCCTCGAAGCGTCGCGGCGAGCATCTCCTCCAGAAGGACGCGGTTCGCCCAGCCCGCCTCGATGCGCGCGTACGTCCCGAGATCGAGGTCGTGGCGCGCGAGGAATGCGATCGGCTCCGCCGCGGTCACGAAGTGCCGGCGGAAATGGGCCCACGCGCGGACATCCGACTCGATGGGCTCGAACGTCGGCTCGAACCGCCGCTTCGCGGTCAGCAGGGCGGCGTCGAAGGCCACAAGCACGGCGAGATCCGACGCCGCGCTCTCGTCGATCCTGGCCTGCCATTGCTCGGAAGCCTGCTCCCACGCCGCCGGAGCGACGCCGGCGTGCGCGAGGGCTCGCCGCAGGTCGAGCCCCGCCCCGAGGCCGGCCATCACGGCAGCGTACGATTCCAGCGAGATGACCGTCTCCTGTGACATAAGCCCTCAGCGCGCGAGGCGAGCCAGATCGGACAAGGCTCCTTCCAATGTCGCCCCGAACGCGTCCCACGCCACCTGCGCCGGTCGGCCGGCCCGCGCGAGGAGCTCGTCGGCGCGCACGCGCAAGGCCTCGGCGGACAGGTCCGGGCGCCTCATCTCCTCGAGCACCGATCGCGGAGAATGAGGCTCGCCCCCCCGGAGGCGCGTCGGCGCGGCGGTCGCGGGGAGGGACGCGATCGCCTCCTCCCACGCCTTCACGGAGGGCAACGCGACGCGCGATCCGAGCGCGGTCACGAGCGCGCCGTGCGCGTCCTCGTGGAGCTCGTCGCTCCCCAGCTCCGCGAGGAGGCGCGGAAACAGGGAAGGCAGCCCGATCCGCCCCATGGCGTCCAGCGTGCGCGGGGTCGTGGGAAACCCCGCCGCGAGATCGCGCGCGAGGGCCTGATCGCCCGCATCCCCCGCGAGCGCGATCACGTCGATCGCGTACGGGCCGAGCGCGGCGACGGCGCGAGGATCCATGCTCCGTACCCGGTGCAGCGGCTCGACGTCCCGCTGGAGGATGCGCGCGCGCGCCACCTCGTGGGCGAACGCAGGGGTCGCCACGTCGAGCCACGACGCGCGGCCCGGCGCGGCGGGCGCGGCGTCACGCGGCGCCCGCGAGAGATACCGCTCGAGGGCCGCCTGGACAATGGGGCTCTGCGCCCGCCCCAGGGCGACGAGCGCGTCCCCCGGGAGCTCGCCGGGAGGCGTCCCCTCGAGCGCGATCGCGGAGAGGACCGGCTGCTCCAGGCGCGCCGCCCAGCGCCGCGCGCGCTCGCGCAGATCCGCGCTCGGCTGGGTCGCTATCGCGTCGGCGAGCTCGACGATGCCTCGGTAGGTGGGGAAGGCCGAGCCGTCCAGGGACGTGAGCCACGCCTCGAACGCGTCCTCCACGCCATGCACCTCCAGGCAGCCGAAGAGGACCGCCAGCGCCCACAAGGTGCCCGGGTGATCGAGGTCCGCCTCCTCCGCGAACGCGGCGAGCTCGACGGGCGTCAGCCCGGCCTCCGCGAGCGCGTCGATGTGCGCGAGGAGGCGGCGCGCGGCCTCGGGCCGATCGAGGTGCGGCCCCGCGCGGTGATCGGCCCCCAGCACCAGCGCCCGCTCCAGGAGACCGGTCCGCACGTGCCGCTGCCAGAGCGCCACGGTGAGCTCCGCTGCCCGCTCGGCGTCGAGGCGGACCTCGCCTTGCCACGCGAGCGCGTGCAGATCCCGATCCGCGGGCGGCGGCTCTCGCTCGGTGAGGGGCGGGGAGGGGAGCACCCGCCGGAGCCCAGCAGAAGCCTGCCGGACGCTCATGACCGCTCGTCTCCCACGAGCGCGGCGCCCACGGTTCCATCGGGCGATCGGGCCCAGGCCAACGCGACACGCTCGCGCGCCGGCCCGGGGAGAGGGAGCCCGTGCCGCAGCCAGGCCAGCGCGAAGACCGCCGACATCAGGCCTGCGGCGCTGCCGAGCGCGCCGATCTGCCCCTCGAAGCTCGGCATCTCCGCGCGCTGCAGCCGCGCGTGGTGACGCACGGAGGCGAGATGGAAATCGCGGATCCGGAGCGGATCCACGTCGCGAGGGCCGACGACGAGCGGCACCGTCGGACGGAGCCGGAGCGCCGCGAACACGCGCGTGAGCGCGGCGCCGTCCGTGGGCAGATCGTTGTCGTCGCGCGCCTCGCTCTCCGCGACGGCGTACGAGTGCACCTTGCCCGCGAGCGGCGCCTGCGCGCCCGCGACGAGCCGCATCGCGGCGGCGCCCTCCGAGGGGGGCAGCGGGTTGCGCGTGAAGGCCGAATAGCGCATCTCGAGCCACCGCTCGATGTCCGGCCGGTGGATCCGGGAGTCGACGGCGAGCACCACCACCTCTGGATCCTGCCGGAGGACATCTTCCGCCTCCTTCAGGGCCATCACATACCCCGCTGCCCCCGATCGCTGGCTCACGACGGCGTGACCCGCGAGCGTCAGGAACCGCGCGACGTCCGCCTCGCCCTCCAGCGCCTCGCGGGGCGCGACGAGGAGGATGGGTGTCTTCCTCGACCCGGGCGCCGCGCGCGCGAGGGCCTGCTTCGCGAGCAGGCGGATCCGCGACGACCACGGGCGTGAAGCGGCGATCCACGGGCAGTGGTGGACGGGGAGGGCCTCCCCGTCGCGGGTCGTGAACGCGCCGCTCGCGTGCGGATTGACCTCCGCTCGATGGAAGAAGACGTGCTCGCTCGGGCTCGACCCGAGCGGCGAGACAAGGGCGATCTCGGCGACGGAGAGCGCCATCAGCCGGCGTTCTCCTTGCCAGTGTGCTGGGTCTCGCCGTTGATGGTGATCGTCGCGGACTCGAGGGTGAGCCCGCCGCCGTGCACCGAGACCGTGGACGCGCCGTCGCCGACGTCGAACACCACGGTGCCGCCGTCGAGCGTGATGGCCCCACCCGCCTGGATCGACAGCGCGCCGCCGGCCTTCACGGCGAACTCCGCGCCGGCATCGAGCTGGATGGCGCCGCCCGCCTTGAGGGTATGGGCGGTCTTGACGTTGCGCCCGAGCCCGGCCCTCGCCCGGAGGGAGGTCGCCGCCGCGGTGTCCGCCGACGCGGCCATCGTGAGGCGCGAGATGCGGACGGCGGAGGTGGCGTGGCTCCCTCCGATGGCGAAGCTCGATGCGCCGAGGGTCGTCCACTTGAGAGATCCCGGCGTCTGGATGGCGTGGACGGCGCCGATCACCTCGGTGGTCGTGCCGTTCACGACCAGCTTCCGGTGCCCCGGCGCGGCGGCGGCCGCACCGGCGCCCGCGCCGCCGGGGCCCGCAGCGCCGCCTCCGCCCTGCTGTTCGGCCGCGCGTTGCTGGGCCTGCTCGGACCACGGCGTGAGCCCGGCGCTGTCCGCGGCCGCGACGATGGCGTCGCCGCCGGGGATCCGACCGGCGACCTCGCCAAGGCCCGTCCGCACCGCGGCCGTTCCCAGGCCGCTCCACCCGCCTCGACGGTATCCCTCGCCCAGCGCCTTTCCCCAGGTGTAGCCCCTCGAGAGGGCCGCGCCGACCCCGGGGATCTGGCCGACCCCGGCCAGCACCGCCGATTCCGCGAAACCCTTGAGCCCGCTGATCGGATCACCCACCTGCTCGATGAGGTTCGCGCCGATCGAGACGGTCTCGCTCCCCACCTTCGTCATGCCGGTGGCGTTGATCGTGATGTCCTGATTGCCACCCACGGAAGCCGTCTGGCTGTCGACGCCGACCGTCCACGCGTTCTCGAGCGACAGCGTCTCATTGCCGCCGATCTGCCACGATTGCGCTCCCTTGATGTGGATGTTCTCGAACCCCACGGTCTGGTTCTGCATGTCGGCCCCGACCGTCGTCGTCTTGCCGAAGCCGGCGTTCCACACCATGTGCTGCCGCCCGGCGGCGTCCTCCAGCGTGATCATGTTGGCCTTGCCGCCGCCGGGAGAGCTCACCGTGCCGAACGCCGTCATCGTCTTGTTGGCGGGCAACCCGAACGCTGGCAGCTGCCGGCCGTTGAAGGAGCGCCCGAGCACGTAGGGCCGATCCGGATCGCCGTCCTCGAAGCCCACAAGGACCTCCCAGCCCACGCGCGGGACGAGCATGGACCCCGGGAGATGGGCCTGCATCACGCGGACTGGCAGGCTCGCGGTCTCGTCCTTCGGGCCCCCGCGATCCCAGGGAAACGTGACGCGCACGCAGCCGGCCGCGTCGGTGTGGATCTCCTCGCCGCTCGCCCCGGTCACCGTGGCGCTCAGGATCCCCGGGACGCGCGGGCGAGGGGTGGCACGCGGGAGCCTGTACGGCACGCCGAGCGGGATCGCCTTCACGGACATCCGGCCTTCCGGCTCGCCCGCGCGCCACGTCAGCGAGGTCTCGACGACGAAGTACTTGCCGCTCGGCGCCAGCCCCACGGCGAGCGTCGCGTCCGCCTCGAACTGCACGCCGGGGCGGAGCTCGAGGGCGGTCGTGTCGAACTCGAGCACATCGGCGTCGGCCCGCAGCGCCTCGAGCCGCAGCGTCGCCTCGCGCTCCCCCTCGCCGTCGGTCCGGAACCGGCCGGGCGCCTGGTAGACCTCCACGGCCTTCTCGGGATCGACCCCGCCCTCGGCCCTGGCCTCGAGCTTCACGGCCGGCCTGGCCGGGTCGTGATCGCGGAGGGCCACCTTGCCGGGCCGGCGCCTGCGGATCTGCCTGGGGGCGAAGGCCACGCGCTGCCCCGGAACCAGGCCCGATCCATCGACGAACATCAGGGGATCCGACAGGCCGTCGGGCGCCGCGTCGGACCGGTCGCACAGGACGAACGCGTCGAACCCTTCCTTCGGATCGAACCGGAAGAACAGGCCCTCTTCCTCGCAGATCCGGCGCAGGAAGACGGCGTCGGTCTCGTTCCACTGGGTCACGTGGTCGCGCTCGGGCGGCGGCTCTGCCTCGTTCACGAAGGCGTCGTCCCGGATTCCGACACCGGCGAGGAGCTCCTCCACGATCGCCGCGGCGGTCGTCTTGCGGAACACCCGCGCGTCCTTGCGCAGCGTCAGCCACTCGATGGCCGAGCGGACGTCGAGCGTGTAGAGCCGCTGCGCGCCCGGGTCCACGGTGGCGCTCGCGGTGATCCCGGCGACGATGCCGTGGTGCACCGCGGTCGCGCCGTCGTCGCCGCTGATCTCGATGCGCGCGGGCGTCCCCGTGAGGGCCTCGCAGTCGAGCGGCTCCGGCGCGGAGACGTCGATCTCGGCGCGCGTCGCGCCGCCGAGCGCGCTCGCGACCCGGAGCGCGATGGCGCGGGTCGTCGCCGGGGGATCGAGGGAGAGCGTGACGTGCATGGGAGTCAGCCCGAGCGCCTTCGTTCGGCCTTCGGGGGCCGCACGAGCAGCGCGTCCATCGCGGGGCCGAAGCAACGCCATCCGTGCTTCTCCCGCCGCCAGAGCTTGCCGTCGCCGGTGAGGACGTAGCCGGTGGCGCCCAGCCGCCAGCTCGTTCTCCGGTCCTCCTCCGCGAAGAGCTCTTCTTCGCGAAGCTCGCGGTCGAACCGAGGCTGCACCTGGTAAAGGGGGCCGAGGTGCTCCCCGGTCGCGCGGCAATACACCCTGTACCGGTCCGGGTGGTTCGCGGGAAAGGCTTCGGTCAGACGTGCCTCGGAGACGCCGAGGCGCGACGGCGGCCAGACGCCCGCGTCGACGAGCGTCTGCCTCGCGAAGCCGGGCGCGATCAGCTCCGCGGCGAGCCGGAGAGCGGTCAAGCTGCCGCCGTCGAACGCGGCTCCGATCCGCTGGAGCGCGCTCTTCAGCAGCGGCTCCAGGTGCCTCTCGCGCGTCTCACGGCTCAGCGCCCACCAGTCGATCAACCGGAGCCATTCTGCGCTGCGAAAGCGTCGGTCCACCGACCGGAGCTCCTTGAGCGCGCGTCCGAGGGGAGACTTCGGCGCGATCGACGGCGCGAGCGACTGTACGTGCGCTCGGTACTCCCGGAACGTCCTCGGCCGCACCACACCATCCCATGGGACCCCGTCGGCCTCGTCCGTCGTGACGCTGTGTGGATGACCGAGCACCCGGCTCCCCTTCAGCATCACCTCACACTCGCGAGGTCCATACGTGAGGAACTGAACCTCGCAGGGAGGCCCGGAGAGCTCGCCGTCGGTGAAGAAGAAGTCCGGGAAGCCAAGCTCCTGGTAGAGCTCGATCTCCGGCGCGCGGCGCGCGGCGAGCTCGTTCATGAAGTCGACGGTGGGCCGCGGCAGGCGCATATCAATGACCCTTGTGGGCGATGAGCCTCGCCAGAGCGGCTCTGACCTGTTCCATCCTCGCAGCCAGGGCCCTGTCGCTCGGGGTCCCTGTCGAGGCGCGCTGGATGCCCTCGGAGAGGTTCCGGAGCAGCTGCCATCGCCAGCCCGCGTCGGTCCTCAGCCTCTCCCTCGCGGTGTTGATCTCGGTCTGCACCGGTCCAGGTCTCCTCTCGGTGCCCGTGACACGCTCGAAGGTGACGTTGCCCCTGCCGTCGGTGCGGACTCCCAGCTCGACGCCCGGGTTGTTGGTGTAGAAGTGCGTGCCTTTCCCGTCGTTCCAGTCCTGGGTACCGGGGGAGTGCGGCTGCCATGGGTCATACGCCAGACCCAGGGGATCTACCGTCTCGGTCGGCGCCCCGCCGAACGCCATCAGGTTCAACCCGCCATGGATGTTGATGGGATCCGGCGAGAGCCACCTTCCACACGCCGGCTCGAAGTACCTGAACCTCGTGGAGCAGAGGCCCGTCTCGTCGTCCGCGACCTGGCCGAGGAGCCGGAACGGGCTCTCCACGGGCAACGTGTGCGGGTCCCGTTCGACCGACACGACGTCGCCCCACGCGCCGTGATGGGCTCGCCATGCCACGCGCCCGCGCTCATCCACGAGCTCCTTCGGCGTGCCGACCTGATCGACGACGACGCCGAAGACCATGCCCTGCTCGACCTGGAGCAGCGGCGTGAAGGTGCCGGGATCGTGGACGTGGAGCCGGGATCGCGGCCCCTGCGCCGTGACATGTCTCTCCTCGCACACGACGTCGCCGTCCCACAGGAAGTCGACCGACGCCTCCACCACCGCGCCTCCGCTCGCCCCGCCCTCGAGGGACGAGCGATCCCAGGGTGAAAGGACCGTCTTCCGGACCCGCCGGCCGAACGCGTCGTAGGTGAAGCGGACCCGCCTGCCGTCGGGGAGGACGACCTCCCTGAGCCGATCCCTGGTGTCCCAGCCGTAGATCGTGACCTTCTCGCCGCCGCCCGCGCCTCTCTCGATGCGCTGGATACGCCTGCCGCGACCGTCGACCCGATAGCGCGCGCCGCCCGCCGCTCTCAGCACGTTCCCCGGGCCGAGCGACCAGCGTCGCGCGACATCCGGTGATCCACCGCCGCGCACCGCGCCCACGAGGGAGCCCGTGGGGTCGTACTCGAACGCCTCCCGCAGCCTGCTGCTCGCCGCCTCCAGCAGCTGATCCGCGCGATCGTAGCGGTACGTCGTTGTGGTGCCGCCCTGCCCGTCGGGCCCGTCGCTCACCGACGTCAGGCGGCCTGCCGTGTCATGGCCATACCGCCGCCTCACAACCAGGCTCGCGGCGCCCTCCGCTTCCGTGGAGATCACCTGCTGCTGCACGAGCCGCCCCAGGGCGTCGTGGTCGTGCTCCAGTCGAAAGGCGCCGAAGTCGCGGCGCCGCTCCCGGCCCTCCCCGTCGCGCTGGATGGATACCCCCCGTCCTTCGTGCGTGATCCCCACGAGAAGATCGTCGTCGTCATAGCGGTACTCCGTCCGCTCGCCTCCCGGCGCGACGCGCGCCGTGCGCCGGCCGCATGCGTCGACTTCGTAGCGGATGGTGCGCCCGTCCTGGCGCTCGGCGACGACCTGCCCCAGGCTGTCACGCTCGATCTCCGTCACCACCTTCGCCGTGGCGTCGGCGCAGACCGCACGGACGATCCGCCCGAGCGCGTCGCGCTCGAACGTGATCTGGACGTCGGCCCCGCGGTCCTCCACGACGTTCCCGAGCTTGTCGTAGGCGAGCTCGCGCCATTCGCCGTCGGGATAGTCGATCCGCGCGACCCGCCCCCCACGATCGTGGCGGTACGTGATCAGCCGTCCATCGAAGGTCCGCTCCGACACCACGCGATCGGCGCGGTCGTACTCCAGGCGATAACGCTCGAGCAGCGCGTTGATGATCTCGATCGGCCGCTCGTCCGCGTCGTGCAGGAGGGCGACCACCTGCCCGTCCGGCGGGACGATCCTTGCCAGGTGCCCTGTTCCGCTGTACTCGAAGCGGGTCGTCCTGCCCGCTGCGTCGGTCGTGCTCGTGACGTTTCCCACCGGATCGTAGCTCGCCGTCAGGCGCGTGCCGTCGGCCCGCACAAGGGCGACCACCTGGCCGAGCCGATCGTGCTCGGTGCGCGTGACATGGCCCGACGCCTCGACCCGCGCCACGGGCCTGCCGAGCGCGTCGTGGTGGTACCAGGTCGTCTCGCCGCGCCCCGAGGTCTCCGACGCGAGGTTCCCGTGCTCATCGTAGGTGAACGTCGCGAGCGTGCCGTTCGGACCGAAGGCGCCGACGACGCGCCCGTCCGTGTCGCGCGTCAGGCTGAAGGACGCGCCCGTCGGGAGCGTGACGCTCATCAGCGCGCCATGCGCGTCGTACCGATAGCGCATCTCGCGGCCCGCAGCGTCGATCCGCCGCACAGGCGCGTCGGCCTCGATCTCCCACGCCGTGGCGTTGCCCGCCGGGTCAATCTCCTTCACGAGGTTCCCGCGCGCGTCGTGCTCGTACGTCATCGCCTCGCCGGCGGCGTTGCCCCGGCGGATGAGGAGCCCATCGCCATCGAGCTCGCGCTCCGACGCCCAGCCGCCGTCGAACGTCTCCTCGCGCACCACGATGCCGTCTTTCACGTGATATCGCCGCGCGCGGCTCGTGCCGTGGGTCCGCGCCTCGCCCGCGTCGTCGTCGGTCACCAGGCGGACGTCGTGGAGGCCCCCGTCGCCCCAGGTCCGCACGCACCGGCCTGTCTCCTCGTCGTACTCGTAGCGGAACGAGATCCCGTTCCGCGCCGTCGTCTTCACCATGCGGTGCAGACCGTCGTAGTCCCATCGCTTGACGTGCGAGAGCGCATTGGTGTGGGAGGCGAGCGTCCCCTCGACATGATAGTCGTAATCGAACCAGGTCTGGAGCGCAGGCGCCCCGTCGCTCCCCGGGGCGCGCGCCCAGACCTCGACGCGGACAACGCGGCCTTTCTCGTTGCTCATCACGCGGACGTCGCGGCCGCAGCTGCCGGCGATGCGCACGAGCGAGCTCCCGCGGTACTCGAGCTCGATCCGGTGCTGGTACGGATCGATGATCGCGGCGAGCGCGAAGCGGCCGTTCGGCAGCGCGCTGAACTCCCGGACGAGCCGGTCTTTCAGGCTCCGGACCTGGTAGCGCTTGCCCACGGCGCGGAGCTCCAGGCGCCGGCCCCGGTGGAAGCTGACCCTGTCCGGCGGCGGGACGGCGAAGTCGACAGGCAATCCCTCCTCGTCGTGGAGCCGGATCACCCGCTCGCTCGGCTGTATCCACTGCTCGAAGGAGTGCACCCAACCGCCCTTGCCGAGCGCCGTCGTCCTCCTGTGGTAGCCCGACGAGTACGTCCTCCGCCACACCAGCTCGATCGGTCCGGGCAGCCTCAGGTCCGTGCCCTCGTCGACGACGAAGCCGGTGCCGACGTCGATCGGATCACCGACGTTCGTCTGGTTGGCGCGCTCGGGGTGGAACGCGCGATAGTACTCCTCGTTGACCCTGTGCGCGTGGGCGGTCGACTTCGATGCTCGGGCGAGATCGACCTTGTTGAGCAGGGGAACGACCATCTGAGCGATGCTCTGCTCGGCGGTCAGCACGTTCATGTTCACGAGATCGCCGGTCCCGCACACGTTCTTGCCGGCCGCCTTCACGACCATCGAGCCCGTCTTCATGACGGCGATCTTCGTGTCGGCGTGCGTCACGAGGTCGCCGCCGGCGGTCTTCGACGGCGCGTTCGCGGGCGGGTCGACGCTCATCTGGCTGCCCTCGACCAGCGCCTGCGTGTCCCAGATCCAGTAGCTGGAGTTGTGCTCTGTCCCGGTCTTGTTGGCGCTGCGCGCCGTGTACAGGAACGGCGTCGGGACGGGGGGCGCCGGCGGGCTGACCGGGCTGATGGCGCCGGGCGCGACAGCGCCGTGGCCGCTCTTCTTGGTGGCGATCTCCTTCTTGCCGACGCTGCTCATCGTCGCTCCGGCGGCCCCGCTTACGGGATCTCCACGTGCGCGCTCGCCAGCCGCACCTCGCGGGGGGCGTCCACGGTCACGGCGTCGGCCGACAGCTTCACCCGGCCCTCGGCCAGGAGCTCCAGCTTCGACTTGCCCGCCTTGAGCACGAGCCTCCGCGGCGCTTCCAGGACGATCTCCTCCGCCCTGCGCTCCCTCGTCTGGAGCGCGCCGAAGATCACCGCGTCGTCGCCGACCATCCCCACGAGGACGATGCCCTGCTCGGCGAGGCACCTGTCGGCGAGCTCGAGATCCACCTCGGGCAGCACCCCGACCTCGCGCGGCTCTCCGCCGAAGAGCGAGGCCTCGTACCGCCCCTCCGCGAGCTTCCTGAGCAGCTTCGCGAAATGGGCTCCGGGGCTGAGCGGCGCCGCCGCCTCCGCGCGGCGGCCGAGCTTCACCACCTTGCCCGGCCCGGCCTTGCGCGCGGCGCCCTTGTTCGGCGCAGGCCGCGCGCTCGCGCCCTGGTTCATGGTCCTCGTCGCCCTCATTTGACCTCCTCCCTCGTCGTCACGACGCTCGTCGAATCGCCCTTGAGCTTTCCCTTCACCGTGATCGACGCCGGCGTGATCGTGACCGTGACGCCGCCCGCCTTGAGCACGATCCTCGACTTCGCCTTGAAGGACACGTCGGCTCCCTTGGCCCGGATGGCCCCGCCCGCCTTGAGCTTCACGATGGGAGCCCCCACCGTGAAATCCGCGCCGGCGTGCGCCTTGTACAGCCCCGCGTAGGTCTCCGAGAGCACCGACGCGTTGATCGACACGCTCCTCGCGCTCACCGAGAGGGGCCCGCCGGCGGTCAACGTGCTCTGGCCGAGCACGCCGGTGGACGCCGTGATACCGCCGATCTCGGTCCACGTGCCGCCCACGGCGATGGTCGAGGCGCCGGTCACGTGGCGGTTCGTCCCCTGGATCGCGACGACGTTCTCCGCGGCCCCGACGATGCGGCTGACGGTGGCCGCCTTCATCTCGTAATCGCCCCCCACCGTGAGCTTCCGCGTCGCGCCCACGCTGACGCTCTCGCTCGCGGCGAAGATCCCGAGCGCGCCCGTCGTCGTCACGTCGCGATTGCCACCCACCGAGTACGTCTGGGCAGATTTCACCGCTGTCACCTGCTGCAAGGTCACCGTGCTCGTGTGGTTGCCCCCGACGACGTTCTCCTCGTCGGCCGTCACGCTGACGACCTTGTCGTTCTCTGTCCTCTCGTTCGCGTCCTTCGACGCCGCGAAGTGCATCCCCTCGTTGCCCGCGGCGTCGTCGAACCGGATCTGGTTCTGCTTCCCGCTCCCCCCGGTGCTCTGGGTCCCCCAGTTCGACCGCACCTTCTGCTTCGGCAGGCTCTCGGCGGGGGGCGCCTGCCCGTTGTCGAGGCGCCCGAGCGACAGCGGGGTATCCCCCGTCGGCGCAGGATCGTTCATGAACCCGACAAGCACCTCCCAGCCGACCCGCGGCAGGAAGAACCCACCGCTCAAGGGCGGCTGCATCGGCCGGACCCACGCGCTCGCCGTGTCGTCGTCCGGTGAGAGGCGATCCCAGCGGAAGCGCGCCTTGACCCGCCCCTGCGGGTCGGTGTGGATCTCCGCGCCCGGCGGCCCCATGATCGTCATCGTCTGGAGCCCGCCCAGCCCCTTCGCCGGCTGCCGCCTCGGCCGCACGGGTCGCGCCGCGGGGACCGCGGTGAACTCGGCCTCATAACGCAGATCGCCCGCGCCGTTCGCGGCGAAGTCGCGCCCCTGATGCCGCACCTCCAGGACGCGAAAGCGCCCGTTCTCATCGTCCCGCGGGGCGCCCTCGAGCTCCACGATATACCCCACAGCGACATGCCGGCAGGTCGTGCGCGCCCGGAGGATCACGCCTTCGGTCTGCTCCTCCTCCAGGAGGAGCCGCGCCCGCGAGGCGCCTGCCTCGGGCGAGCGATGGTGTCCAGGGTACGCGAAGCGCTGAAAGCGCTGCCCGCCCACCGACGCGGCCTGATCGACCGCGGGATGATCGGGATCGTAATCGGATACCGCCACGCCGTCGTGCGTCAGGCGGTGCAGCAGCCGCAGATCCGTGACCACCTCGCCCGTCGTCAGCCCTCCGTCGTGCGCCACCGTGACGCGCGCGCCGCCCGGGAGATCGTGGCAGGCCGAGTCGTCCTGGCCGAACACCACCACGTCTTCCGACTCCTGGTGCTCGACCCACAGCGATATCCCGTCCTCGGCAAGGATCCGCCGCACGAACGCGAGCACGGACTCGAAGGCCTGGACGCACTGGACCCGCGGCTCGGGTCGGGTCGCCACGCGGATGTCGAGGGCGAGGCCTGCCTCGCGCAGCAGCTCCTCGGCGATGGCGACCGAGTCCTGCTCCAGGAAGATACGGTGATCCGATCCGTCCTCGAGCGGCATGAGGCGCGGGACGATCGTCAGCAGCGCGCCTTGCCCCGAGCTCTCGATGACGTCGACGACCCCGTGAAACCTCCGCGGGACGTCGCGCAGCGCGTCCTTCGGCGTGATCTCCAGCGTCGCCTTCTTGCCGAGCAGCTCGTCGGGGACGAGCGCCTCGTCCCGCCCTGGAGCGACGCGCGCGAGGACACGCACGCTGCCGCCGACATGCGTCCGCTCGTGGGCATCGA
Source organism: Sorangium sp. So ce295 (assembly GCF_051527405.1). Classification (NCBI taxonomy): domain Bacteria; kingdom Pseudomonadati; phylum Myxococcota; order Polyangiales; family Polyangiaceae; genus Sorangium; species Sorangium sp. So ce295. Next base: position 4,794,025 of record NZ_CP150324.1, read on the forward strand.
ACGACTGGACCGAGAGCGGCGGGGCCCCCTCGATGGTCAGATCGAACGCGGCCCTCACGGCCCCACCTTGACCTTGTCGTTCTTCTTGACCGTCGGCGCGTCGAGCTTGACGGTGGACGTCGACTTCATCGCCCCTGCGAGCCTCATCGTGCTCCCCCCCTTCGCGGTGAGCGTCGCAGCCTTGACGGAGATCGTGCTCGCCTCGAACACGACCTTGCCGCCGCCCTCGATCGACAGGACACCGCCCGCCTCGAGGGTCGCCCGGGCGCCCGCGTTGAAGGCCACCTTGGCGTTCGCGCTCTCGTTCGCCGCCCCGGCGGTGACGCTCTTTCGACCCATGGTCCCGTCGGCGTACGCGAGGCCGGCCGTGAAGCTGCGGGCGCCGCTCACGACCTCGGTCCGCGCGCCCGCCACCGACTGGTTGCTCCCGAGCCCCGCCGTGGTCGAGAGCGCCGCGCCGATGACCTGCGTGAACGCCCCCTGGATCTTCGCGTTGTACTCGTTGCAGCGCAGGCTGTAGAGGGCGCCTATCAGCTCGACGTAAGCGCCATCGACGGTCGTCTTGTAGGTGCCTGTCACGCCGATGTTCTCGCTGCCGCCGATGCTCTCCGAGCGCGCCCCCTTGACGACGATGTTCCCGTCGGCGCCCACGACGATGGACTGGTTGCCCCCGATCGTCGTCGTCTGGCTGCCGTCGACGAGGAGCTGTTGCCCTTTCTGCACGGTGTCCAGCCGGTTCGCCCCGACCTCGATCGCGTGAGCGCCGCCGACCGATACCGTCTGATCCCTCGTCGCGTGGACGAAGGTCTGCTCGCTCCCCCCGTCGTCGCCCATCCGGATCTCCTGCGTCGTCCCGTCGCTCGGCGAGGTGGCCGATTGCAGCGTGCTCGTCGCGCGCCTGTCGGGCAGCCCGTAGGGCGGCGCGGCCCCGCCGTTGTAGACGCGCCCGAGGACGAAGGGCCGGTCCGGATCGCCGTTCTCGTAGATGACCGGGACCTCCCATCCGACGCGGGGCAGCATCTGCGGCGTCGTGAGGTTCATCTGAAGCGCCCGGACCCAGCGTGAGCTCTTGTCGTCGCCCACGCCCGAGCGATCCCAGAAGAAGCGCACCTTGATGCGACCGAGATCGTCGACGTGGATCTCGTCCCCCGCAGGGCCGGTGACGATCGCGCTCTCGATCCCTGCCACGATCGGCCGTGAGCGCGGTATCCCGGGCCGGTACGGCGCGTCCGGGGCGAAGGGGACGAGGGTGGCGCGATTGCGGTACGGCGTGCCCCGGGGCTGCTCCCGTGAGGCTTGCTCGAGCTCGTGCTCCACCGCGGTGATCAGGAACCTGCCCGAGAAGCAGGCGTCCGCGGCGCCGGTGATCTGCACGACCCGTCCGGCGCGGAGGCGCGCATTGCCGCTCTCGCCCACGAGCGTCGAGCGATGGCGGCGGAGCTGCTCGAGGCGGACCTTGGCCCGCGCGGTCGCCGCCGTCGGCATCATGAGGTTCGAGGGATACTCGAAGACCTCCAGCGCGCCTTCGCCTGCCTCGCCGTCCACGGGCACGCCGGGGTTCTGCACGTTGATGTCGCGCAGGCTCGCCCTTGTCGAGGTGATGGACCAGCTTCGCCGCAGGGCATGGAAGGCGAACGCCATCGAGCTCATGCCGCTCGCGTCCTCGAACGGCACGACGGGGCTCGGCCCTTCGATCCCTTCATGGGAGCTCGGGTGATCGCCGAAGACGAGGAGCGGAGCGTCGTCCTCTCGATCGAGCCAGTGGTTGATGCCTTCGTCGGCGAGCAGGCGCGCGATGAACGCCCACTCGCTCTCTCCGTACTGCACCGTGTAGTCCCGCTTCGCGTACTGCCCGGCGAGGCGCCACTTCACCTGGGCGGCGGGGATGCCCGCGCGGAGCAGGAGCTCGGCCACGATCTCCTGGGTGGTCTTGTCCTGGAAGATCGCGTGGCTCACGCGCAGGGCGAGGCGCTCGGCCGCGGGCCCGAGCGTGATGTGATAGCGGTCGCTGCCGCGAAAGTGGCCGCCGTGGGAGGCCTCGAGCGCGATCAGGTGGAACGTCGTCGTGTGTCCGCTCGCGTCGGCCAGCCCGAGGGTCGCGTCCTTGTCGACGAGCGCCGCCGGGTCGAGGTGCGGGTCGGGGTGCAGGATATCGACGACGAAGGCGCCGAGCTCGTTCATGGCTTCACGCCCGCGGACCCGTACGATCTCCGCGCCCTCGAGCCCATCGAGCCGGAGCTCTGCCTGGTTGATCACGGGCGCTCCTCCGGCGGTGGGAAGACGAACGGAGACACGGTGAGCGCGGGCAGGGGCGCGAGCGGGCCCGACATCGCCGCTTCGGCCAGGGCGACGAGCTCGGGCTCGGCCTCGACCAGCCGCCCGCGCCAGAGGCGCGCGAGGCGCAGCTCGTCACCCCGGGTGAGCCCCGCGCGGCGGGCGAGCTCGCCCGGATCGTCGGCCTCGAGCGCGTGGCGTTGAAACGTCATCCAGGCGCCGAAGTCCCGGTCGAGCGGGTCGACGGCCCGCGCCCAGAGCGAGAGCGCTCGGCCGATGACGTCCTCGTACAGCGCGTCGAAGCCGCCGTCCTCGCCCCCGAGCGCGTCGGCCACACGTTCGCTCCAGAGCTCCTCGGCCCGCGCGAACGCTCGTCGCGGCACGCCGAGCCATTCCAGCACGGCGGGGACGGGGAGCCCGTCGAGCTGCGCCGCTTCCACGACGAGGTAGTGCGCGATGGAGACCCCCTCGATGGGAGCGCGGAGCGCTCCGGGGATCCGCCCGTCAGCGGGCAGGGAGAGCAGGAGGGCGTCACGCGTCGACATCGAGCCGCGCCTCCCGGAGCATCGTGTCGCCCCTGCCGAGCGGGACGACGCGCCGGAACGTGAGCTCGACGCGCGCCGTGTCGGGCTCGAGGACGGCCGTGTCGAGCGCGAGGGGCAGGGACACCGCCCGCCCCGTCGCCCGGCGGAGGTGCGCGACGATCGCGAGCTCGGGAATGGTCACGTCGAACAGCCCCTCGGGACACAGCCCGTGGGTGGCGATGACGTCGCCCGCCGCGAGCGGCCGATCCAGCTGCAAACCGGGATGAGCGACGTGATAGAAGCGTCGATCGAAGTCGAGCGGCGGCAGCGGCATGCGCTCGCGCTGCCAGGCCGCGTCCATCGTCCCCGACAGCGCGCGCCGCGGCAGCCACCACATCGCGATGGCGCCGAATCCGGCCGGAGGCGTCGCGTCCGTGCCCGTGACGGGGTGAGCGGGATCCTCGACGCACGGGGCCGGGGATCCATCGAGCTCCGAGGTCGATCGGTGGGCGCCGCGCCCCACGGGGTTGTGCCACTCCACGACGGTGCCGTCCTTCGATGTCCCTCCGTACGCACGCTCGTAGGTGATCGCGGCGCGCTCGAACGGCGCTGCCGGGGAGATCTTGATGCCGAGGCCGCTCTTGTAGAAGACCCGCTCGCCGTGCACGGTGAGCGACATCGAGCGGCCCGGCGCGCGAACGGCGACGTCGAGGCTGCTGACGGCCTTCGAGGAGACCGCGCTGCCGACGATCACGACGTCTGCCCCCGGCTTCTCGCAGCAGACGTCGCTGGGATAGCGAATGCTCGACTCACGGCCGTCCCGGACGGCCGCCTCGTCCGTCGGCACGTCATTCAGGCGAAGGGGAGCCTGCTCGTCCAGGAGCACGAGCGTGGGACCGCGCCTGGCGAAGGTGGCCTTGGCCAGGAGGATGACGACGTCGACACCCCGCTCATCGTGCAGGGGCACGGCCAGAGCAGCGACCGGTGTGGCGTTCGCAAACATTCCGTGCCTCCTCGGAACGTATCGGAATGCAGGGCATGGCATCAAGAATCGAGAGAGTGAATCCAGCTCGGCCAATGGCCTGAGCGAGCCATCCGGGGCGCATCAGTCCGCGCGAGGGAACGTCACTTGTGCTATTTCAGCACAGATCATGATCTCGCTCGCCGCGATAGAGCTGCTCGTCGCCACTGTCGAGACCGGTAGCTTCTCGCGCGCCGCGCGCCGGCTCGGCGTCACGCCGTCCGCGGTGAGCCGGCGCGTGATGCGCCTCGAGCAGGAGCTCGGCGTGGCGCTCCTGGCGCGCACGACGCGCTCGCTCCGCCTGACGGACGACGGGCAGGCCTTCTACGCGCGCTGCGTCCGCATCGTCGAGGAGCTCGGGGAGGCGACCGAGGCGATCGCGCGCGCGAGCAAGAAGCCGGTGGGGCTCCTGCGCGTCGACGCGCCGGTGGCGCTCGGACGGGGCGTGATCGCGCCGAGCCTGCCGCGCTTCGCGGCGCGCTACCCCGACGTGCGGGTCAACCTGACGCTGCGCGATCAGCACGTCGACCCCGTGGCCGAGGGGCTCGACCTGCTCGTGCGCATCGGCCCGCTCGGCGACTCGAGCCTCGTCGCGCGCCGGCTCGGCGCGAGCCGCATCGTCCACTGCGCGGCGCCGTCGTACATCGCGCGGCGCGGCGCGCCCGCGACGCCGGCCGATCTCTCGGGCCACGACTGCGTCGGGTACCTGCGCGACGGGCGGCCCACAGCGTTCCGCTTCCTGACCGGAGACGGCGACGCCGTGCTCGAGGTGCCCATCTCCGGGCCGTTCCACGCGAACGACGTGGATGTCCTGAGGCACCTCGCGATCGCCGGGAGCGGGATCATCGCGATGTTCGACTTCCTGGCGAAGGACGCGCTGGCCGAGGGGACGCTCGTGACCGTGCTCGACGAGTTCCCGACGACGACCTGGCCGATTCACGCGCTGTACCCGAAGAACCGGCACCTCTTGCCGAAGGTGCGCGTGTTCGTCGATTTTCTCGCGGAGATCTTCGCTCCACCCTCGCCCCAGCGCCGGGGAGAGCGCCGGCGGAGCGGGCGACGTTGAGCGCCCCCTCGCGGGGGCCGTCAGCGCTGTCAGAACTGGTAGAGCCCGCCCGCCTCGACGGCCAAGCCCGTGCGGTCGGCGTCATGCTGCACTGCGGCCGCCGGATCGAGCTTGTGGCGCGTGAGCAACAGGGAAGGCTCGAGCACGATCGAGAGCCCCTTCAGGGGCGCGAAGGCATACCCCGCGCGCAGGGTCACGTTGCGCTCGATGCCGGGACCATTGGCGCCAACGCGCGCGGGAGCGGTCGCCGGCGTGCCGCCCGCCGCGGGGGTTCCGGGCGTGTAGCCGAGCTGCATCTCCTCCGTGCTGAGCACCATCGCGGTCCCTGCGACGAGGTGCAAAGAGTGCTTGTCGAACGTGACCTTCCCCGACACCCAGCCGCCCACCTCGGCGACGTCGTCCGTGCGATAGCCCTGCCCGAGCGTCAGGAGGCCCAGGTTGGCGAGGTTCTTCCCGCCGTACGCTTCGGCCCGCACGTTCAGAGCACCGCTCGTGATCTCGCCGAACAGGTTGCCGCCGAGCGCCAGCCGCCCCTCTTCGGTCGGCAAGTTCGCGTCGAAGGCGAGCCGCGTCCCGATCACCGAGGCGCCCACCCACGCGGTCTTCTCGGCGCGATAGCTCGCGCGCAGCGAGACGGTCGGCGTGCGCGAGTACTCGACGTTGTTGAGGATGGCCGTGACGTTCTGGCTGACCAGACCGAGCGCGGCGCCCACCTCGAGGCTGCCGACGTTCGCCAGGTACATGAACTGGTGGCGCATGAAGCCCGAGTTTCCGGACTGAAACATCCCACCCACGAGGTTGTACGTGTGCGTGTTCAGCGGCGAGAACAGATCCCAGGTCTGGCCGAGCGTGAGCTTGTGCCCGTCGGCGGGAGTCCAATCCAGGAACGCCTGACGCACGCGAAGGCTCATCCCCTGGGCCGGAGAGGACTTGCCGAAATCGATGAAATCGAGCTCGACCTGCCCCTTCACGGGCGAGCCCTCCCCGACGGCCACGCCAACACGCGTCTGCTGCGCCTGAAAGGTGAGGCCCACGGCGTCCGGATCGGCGAGGAACAGCGGGTTCACCGCGGCCGTCGGGGCGGAGTAGTTCGGGTTGCCGAAGGACTCAAGGCCGTTCCCCACGACGACCGTGGGCTTGAGGATCCCGTAGACACGCACGAGAGGCTTGTCATCGGCCTTCTTCTGCTCGACCGGCGGCGGAGGAGGAGCAGGAGGGGGCGCCTCCACGGGCGCCGGCGCGGCCGCGCCGGGCGCGGCCTGCTGAGCCGGCTCCGCCGGCTGCGCGTTGCTCGTGGCCGGCGCAGCGATCCCGGCCAGCGAGAGAGTGACGACAAGGGTTGCGCTGGGCGTCTTCCAAGTGCTCATGATCAATCTCCTACGGCGGTGAATCGGACACGCGGGTTCACGTTCCGACATCCACGAGGGCCGCATCGGCGCCGCCGTCGACCACGCCACTTGTCATGTTGGTGTTCACGTGGGTCTCCCGAGAGCATGGTCCGCGCAAAGCGATTTCAATACGCCGACAATCTTATCGTGGGCTGTGAATGGCGGGACACCCTACTACCGAATCCGTCGGGCTGCCAAAAAATATGCCCCAAATCAACGGGGATCCCCGCGGCGAGCGCTCGACGCGGGGGCGCGCGCTGGAGCGCGTGGACGCCGACAGATAAAGATCAATCCGGATCGTAACTTCCCGCCAGCCGTGGGGGTCAACCCGAGGACTAGACCGTGCCCTCCGGGGCGCGCTGGCGGAGCGCGTCCTCCAGCGCGCGCTCGAACACCGCGCGCGACGGATGGACGGTCAGCTTCCGGATGGCGGTATTCGCGATCTGAACCCCGAAGATGACCACCCTGGATTGGAGCAGGAAGTGAGCTCCCTCGACCGCATGGAGGACGGAAATCGTCGCCGCGGTCAGCCGCGTGCGCGTCACGTGCTCGTAATCGGTCATCGCCTCCCAGTCATTGAAGACCAGCACTCGGCCCTCCGCGGCCACCCGCCGCAACATCACCTCCTCGATCGCCGCGGCGCCCGCCTCCACCAGCACGCCGGTGACACACGTGACCATCAGCGCCGGCGCGGGACACCAGATCTTTACCGTGCCCTCGCTGCACCAGTGGGTCTGAAGCGGGCGGGCAGGGAGCGGGACCATACAGCTGGCGGGTAGACTGGGCCGCGGGCGACCCTTCGTCGAGGACCTCGTCGCACGATCTGCATCCAGAGGAGGAGCAGCGCAACGGGCCAGGATCTCTGCGCTGTTGTGTTGTGAGAAGCCCGACCATCACGCGAAGTGAAACATTCAATTCGGGCGGCCGAAAAGAACCTGTGCAGTTCTCCTGTTACAGCGACGGATCTTTATGCTGCCCGGGGCCGAGCCCCGCCCCGCCTGCGGGCGGCGCGCGCTCCGGGCAGCCTGCCCCTTCAGGGCTTCGCGGCGCCCGCCATGAACGCGGCGAACGCCTCGGCGTACTCTGGATGCCAGCGCGACAGCGCAGGTCGGTTCCGGATCAGGTCGTCGGCCGCCCACTGCACGCGGCGCTCGTCCATCTCGCGCGTCACCGCGTTGTCGGGACAGAGCAGATAGAAGTCGCCGCGGGCCATGCCGCCGATCATCCGATCCACCACCTGATCGGCGGTCCATGCCTCCGCGGGCTTCTCCGGGCCTCGCGCGGTCATCCCCGTGAACGTGTAGCCCGGGATCAGCAGGTGGGCGGTGATCTTGCAGCCCGCCACGTTGCGCAGCTCGTGGGCGAGCTGCTCTGTCAGCACCTTCACGCCGGCCTTCGAGACGTTGTAGGCAGCGTCGCCGGGCGGGGTGGTGATGCCCTGCTTCGAGCCCGTGTTGACGATGGCGCAGGGGGTGCCCTGCGCGATCATCGCCTCGGTGAACGCCTGCACGCCGTGGATCACGCCCCACAGATTGACCTCGATGAGCCGCCGCCAGCGATCGATGTCCTTCCAGGGTTTGCCGCCGCCGCCGACTCCGGCGTTGTTCATCAGGACCGCCACCTCGCCGAACGCGTCGTAGGCGGCCTGCTTCAACCGATGCACGTCCTCGAGCCTGGCGACGTCGGTCGGCACCGCGCGCACGTCGGCCTGGCCGCCGGGCGCGGCGGCGGCGACGCGGGCGGCGGCCTCGTGAAGCGCCGGTCCGTCCAGGTCGGCGAGACAGACCTTCAGGCCCATGCGCGCGAAGCGCTCGGCGGCCGCGAGGCCGATGCCGCTGGCGGCGCCGGTCACGACGGCGGCGCGGCCAGGTGTCAATGCGGGATGGTCATTCACAGCAGATCTCCGTCATGCGTTGCCGTCATGCGTTGATCGCGCGCCGCCTCTGGCGCGGCGATCGGGGCGAGCATAGTGGGCGCCGGCGGGTAGGGCCACGACCATCCAGCGTGAAGTGGCCACCTCCACGGATGGCTTGCATGTCACCGCAGCCGCTCCTACCATGCGCGCTGGCCGACAGGCGCGCGCGCCGCGAGGCCGCCTCAGCCCGCCGCCCATCCGATCATCAGTCGACTGACGGCGAGGATCACCAGCAGGCTGACCGCGAAGCAGCCGAGTCCCGGGCGCTTGCCGCTATCGCCTGCTCCCGCCACCTTCAGGCCCACCGCGCCAGGAGGATCCGGGCACTTTTTTTTTACGGTGGGCACCCGCTTCCACCGCGCGGGCGCGGCCTCGCCTTCGAGCAGCGCCACCGGGGGCGTGCGCTTCACGATCGCCATCGCGCGCGCCGCCCGGCTCTCCGGAGCACCCCGCCTCGACGCGCGGATCGCCGCCTCGGGCAGCCCGAACACCTCGCCGGAGCCGTACGTCCCCGCGAGGCCCTCGAGCACGCGAAGGTGCCAGTCGGCGGGGATCGCCGCGGGCAGCGCCTCGATCGCCGCCTCCGGGATCGGCGGGAACCACACGGCGAAGTGCTGGACCTGCCTTCCGGTCCAGTCCTTCCGCGCCGGATCGAGGAACCGCGTCGCCACGTAGGGAAACACGAGAGGGCCTCTCGGCCCGGGCTCGTCGATCTCGAGCAGGCCATAACGGAGCTCTCCGGCGCCCGCGTCGGCGTCGCCGATCATGGCCTCGAGCGCCGTGAGCCAGGCGGGGAGCGCCGGGTGCTCGGGCACGCAGATGAACTCGTAATCCCAGTGCTCGCCGCGCGTCCTCCAGAGGAGGCGCGAGGTCTCGACGACGGGCGCTGGCGCGGGCGCGAGCATGGCTGTCCTACTGGTTCTGGTGGTAGGCCCGCGCCCCCTCGTCGTTGCGCAGGGCCGCGGCCATCGCGCTCAGGACCGCCGTGAACGCGTCGCCCCTCCGGATCGCGCCCTCGCGGGTCTTCTGGAGCCTGTCGAGCCGCGTTGTCGCGAAGTCCTTGATCGAGACGAACCGCAGGATCTTGCTCACGATCTGGTATCGCTTCGGGAGGAAGTCGTCGAGCGAGTCGACGAACGTGACCAGATCGCGCAGGCCCTGGAAGAACGTCTCTCCGGCCGACCTCTCCTTCCGCGTGGCCTGCGCCTCGCGGACCGCGCCCTCGACGGTGCTCACGAGGACCGCGGGCGCGAGCGTGCGCACGCCGAGCGAGGTGCCCGGGTCGACCGGCGCGTCGGCGTCGGCCGGCGCGGCGACCGACGAGAGCAGCATGAAGCGGTGGCCGAACGCGCGCTCGGCGCGGAGCACGGCGCAGAGCTTCGCGAGCTGATCGTCGGCGTCGCGGCAGACCTCGCGCTCGAAGTCGCTCGCGCTGTACTCCGGCGGGAACAGGTCGGCCTTGCTGAGGGCGAGGATCCACTCGCGCGGGAAGCTCACCTCGTCCCCCGTGGCGGCGCTCGTCCGGCGCAGCCGGTCGCACTCGTCGGCGAAGTGCTCGAAGAGCCACCGGATGTAGCCGGTCCCCTCGCTCCGGTACTTCGCGCCGTCCGCAAGGAGGATGCCGACGTGGCTCATGCCGAGCTTGAGCAGGCCCTGGCGCATCGCCTCCCGCTCTTCCGCGTCGATCGGCTCGTCCTCCCACCAGCGCCCGGGGTAGTCGTACCAGTGGATGCGGACCGCCGCGTCCGGCAGGTCCCTCGGGAAGAAGTCGAACTCGTACGCGTCGAAGCGCGTGCTGCCGTCGGGGAACCTGCCCTCTTCGAGGCGGTAGAAGCGCCCGAGGAGCTGGTTGCCCTGCGCCTTGTTGACCGCCTGGATCTTGTACGCGTGCTCCTGCTGAAACGAGGGCTGCGTCTGCGCCCGGTAGAAGGCCGCCAGGAGGACCGTCTTGCCTGCGCCGGAGGCGCCGAACAGGGCGACGTGCAGATCGAGCGGCGGCATGACTACTCCTTCTCCCGCACCTCGACCTCGATCTGCTTCACGCTCGATCCGCCCCGCGTGTCGTGGACGACCGCCCACAGCGACACGCGTCCCGGCTTCGAGGGCGGCGTCCAGGTGGTCCCGTGGCGCTCGCCGGGACCCGTCACCGCGTCGCTCACGAGGCGTCTCGCCCCGTCGAATCCGCCCCCGTCCGTGTAGTAGTCGACCCAGATCGCCTCGTGCGCGGGCGGCCCCCCGAGCCCCGCGGCCTCCACGTCCACGTCGGCGGCGTCGGGCGGCACGATCACGTCGATGTCGTAGGTCGTGCAGTCGTCGGCGTCCGGCTCTGCCGGGCCGCATCCCTGCGCCTTCGTTTCCGGCTGGATGCACGGTTCCACGACGGGCAGGCCGCTCTCGCCGAGCGCGACCTCCTTGTCGTCCAGCTTCAGCGTGAAGCCGTCGATGGGCGGGTTCGTGTTGGTTCGTTGATCCGAATCCTGGAACACGAACACCTGCGTGTAGCCCACGACGAAGCTGTCCGGACCGAGCACCTTACCGTCCTCGTCGACGCACTCCAGTGGAATCTCGATGCCGCCGGCCAGCGCCGCGGATATCGCCGCGGACATCGCCGCGAGCGGGTCATCGACTGCCAGCATCGCCTCCAGCGCTGCGGACAGCGCCGGAGTCGGCCGCATCTTGCCGGCGCACACGGCGAACAACACGTAGGCCGACGAGTACTTCGTTCCGGCCGCCGTGGTTCCTGCGTCCTCCCGCCTGAGGATGTCGCCGGACAGCGTCCACGTAAACGACGCTGCGTTGGGCTTGCCGCTCAGCTCCGATTCGAGCTCCTGGCGCTTGAAGAGAGCGGTCTGCTCCTCCTGGCCGCCATTGCCGTCGCCGTTGCCTCCGTCGCCATCGTTGCCTCCGTCGCCATCGTTGGCACCGCCGCCGCCGTCGGCGCTGCCGCCGTTACCGCCGCCGCCGTCGGCGCTGCCGCCGTTGCCGCCGCCGCCGTTGTTGGCGCCGCCGCCGCCGTCGGCGCTGCCGCCGTTGCCGCCGCCGCCGTTGTTGGCGCCGCCGCCGCCGTCGGCGCTGCCACCGTTACCGCCGCCGCCGTCGGCGCTGCCGCCGTTGCCGCCGCCGCCGTTACCGCTGCTGCCGCTGCCGCTGCCGGCACCTTCTCCTCCCCGCGGCGGGGCCATTGCCGCCATGTAGGTTCCTATCCACTGCCCGAGGCACCCGATCTGCGCGTCCACGCCGACAGGCGGGTTCACGCAGCCCCCGATCCACATGACCTCGACGTTCCGCGGGTCGCCGTTGGCGTCGCCCAGCGCGTCGGCGTACGTCATCTGGAACGTCACGGGCGTGCCCCGCGCCGGGTACGGCTTGTCCGCCGTCACGGCCAGGATGCGGAGCCCCTCCACCTCGGACGACGGAGCCAGGTCGCTCCCCGAGCAGCAGGGGATGCCGAGGGCCAGGGTCGAGAGCGCGGCGAGCAGCGCGCGGCGAGAGGGCAGTCGGGTCCGTTTCATCAGAAGTCTCCTCGCAGCCCGAGCGTGGGCAGGAAGGGGAGCCCCGTCACGTACTCCCGCTTCGTGAAGTTGAAGTTGTAGCTGATGCCCTCCGCAGCCTGGTGGTTGTAGACGTTCTGCACATCCAGGTAGAGCCCGAGCTGCCACCTCTTGAATCGCCACGTCTTGTCGACGCGGACGTCGAGCTGATGGAACAGCGGCATCCTCTCGCTGTAGTCGCCCCCGAGCGGGAAGGGCGAGTACTTGCCCGAGGAAGCATGGTAGATCGCGTTCACCCGGTTCGGATCACACCCCTTCTGCTCCGGATCGCAGACATAGGGTGTCTCCAGGTTGCCCGACACGAGGCGGAAGCGCGCGCCGACCTCCCAGCCCCGGCCGAGCTGCAGGTTCCCGAGCACGGTCAGCACGTGCGTCTGGTCCCATGGCGTGGGGTGCTCCTCCTCGCCGGGGCCGTCCGTGCGCACCGACCGCGAGAGCGTGTACGCCGCCCAGCCGAAGAAGCGGTCGTCTGGCTTGTACTTCAGGAGCACCTCGCCGCCCACCGCGTACCCGGTGCCGTCGTTGGCATATCCGTCCTTCTCGGCCGAGAAGACGACCTGCCGATCGAGCTGCTTGTAGAACCCGTCCACCGTCACGTCGATCTGCGGCGTGATCTCCTGCTCCACCCCGAGGCCGTAGTGGATGGATCGGTTCGACTTGATATCCGGGTTTCCGAACGGCTCGACGCTCTCCTGGAACTGGGGCGCCTGGTAGTAGAGGCCCACGCCGCCCTTCGCCGTCGTCCGCGGGAAGCCGCTCCGGATGTCGTAGCGCGCGTTGATCCGCGGGCTCACGTCGAGCGTGCGCGTGTCGAGCGCGTAGTCGACGCGCACCCCGGGGACGATCCGCGCGCGCTGCGAGGGGACCACCTCGAACTCGGCGTAGGCGGCCGGCCGGGAGTACGGGCCGTCGAACGACTGGTCCTGCGCGGGGAGCGTCGAGAACGGCTGGTTCGACGGGTGGCCTGCAGGCACCCTCGTCGGCGCGTGGAGCTTGACCGTCGCGATGCCGCTCGTCAGGTCGGTGCCGACGTTCATCGTGAGGAACCTGGCGAACCGGTGCGAGTACTCCAGCCGCAGGTCGAGCGAGGCCGTGGTGATGTTGAAGGAGAGGGGAGCGACCCCGAAGTCGAAGACGTCCCTGCCGAGGGCCAGCGACCAGAGGATCCTGTCCCGGTTCCCCAGGCGGTTCTCGTAGCTGACCTGGAAGCGCTGGAAGGCGGTGTGCAGCCCGAAGTCGCCCGTCAGCGCCGGCTCGTCCTCCGGCGGCTTGTCCAGGGTGATCTTGAAGGCGTCGTCCGATCCGTAGAAGCTCGCGCGCACCCGCTCGCTGGCGGAGGGGCGGCCCTCGAGGACGAACTGGTAGTCGTAGTAGACGGGCGCCTGCGTCACGCTGGAGCCCGCCTCCTTGAGCACGGGCCCGAGCCACGCGTCGACCCAGCTCCGCCGGCCCGCCGCGATGAACTTCCAGTCCTTGAGGTACGGGACGGGCCCCTCGAGGAGCACGCGCCCGTCGATGAGATCGAGCTGGACGACGCCGTGGTACTTGCCGTCCTGCTTCGGCGAGCGGAGCCCGACGTCGACGATGCCGCCCATGGCGCGGCCGTACACGGCGCTGAAATTGCCCGGGTAGAAGTCGATCTTCTCGAGCATCTCGGTCGGCACGACCGAGGAGAGGCCGCCGAAGTGGTAGATGATCGGCACCGGGGTGCGATCGATGAACGTGAGCGTGTCCTGCGGCGCGGACCCGCGCACGATGAGCAGCCCGAACCCGCTGCGCGCGACGCCGGGCAGGCTCTGCAGCGAGCGCAGCGCGTCGCCGCCGGTCCCCGGGATGCGGTCGATCTCGCGGCGCTCGAGCGTCCTCCGGGTCACCTCGCGCGGCGGGCGCTCGCCCTGCACGGTCACCTCGATGCCCTGCGGCGCGCCGTCCTTGGGCTTCGCGAGCGAGATGCGGTAGCGCACCTCGATCGCCTCGCCCTCCGCGATGTCCTCGTCGGCCGTGAACGGCTCGAACCCCGCGGCGGCGACCTCGACGCGGTACTTGCCGGGAGCGAGGTTCTTGAAGCGGAACTTGCCGCGCTGGTCGGTCTTCACGTCCTCGCGGCCGCCGTCGGGCCGGAGGAGGCTGACCGCGATGTCCGGGAGCCCCTCGCCGGTGCTCGCGGACAGGACGGTCCCGACGACCGTCTCGACGTCGGCGGGCGGCGCCGGCGCCGCGGTGCCTTCGGGCTTGGGGGTGAGCGTGAACCCGTACCGGTAGAGGATGCGCGCCGGCGCCGGCGTGCCGTCCGGGCGCCGCGCCGGCTCGAACACGAGGCCGGGCGCGGCCGCGAGCGCGGCCTCGTCGAAGCCGTGTCCGCCCGGCGTCTGGACCTCGGCCTTGGTGACGCGCCCGGTCTTGTCGATGTCGAGCTTGAGGATGACGCTCCCCTCGACGCCCGCGCGCTGGGCCTCTTCCGGATACACGGGCGGGGCGTACGTGATCAGCTTCGGCGGGCTGACGGCGGCGGGCTGCGCCGGCTGGGCCGTGCCCGGCAGGGGGACGACGACCGCGCCGGCTCCGCCGCGAGGAACGGAGGCCCCGCCCACGTCTCCCTCAGGCGGAGGCTCGTCGGCGGGCTGCGCGCGCGCTGCGCTGGTGGTCACCGCGACCGCGAGCAGCAGCGCTTCCGAGACAGCGAGGCGCATCGCAGAGGGCGCTTTGAAAGAACGCATGTGCCTGGCGCTCTCGCACATCGAGGACGAGGGGAGAAGCGGGAATGGGTGGCCAGGATTGTGCTCGGGTGGCCTGTTCGGGGCGCCTCGACGCCGGAGGCACGGAGGCCGATCAGCCCCCGACTTCGGCCACGAACCGGCTCACGTCGTCGGCGTCGCCCACGAGCAGCAGCGTGTCGCCATCCCGGATCACGTAGTCCGGTGTGGGCGCCTCGAGCCGCGGCTTGTCGCCCGGCTGCTTGCTCGTGTGCGGCCGCACGCCGAGCACGTTGATCCGGTACCGCTGCCGGATCTTCGAGCCGGCGAGCGTCTGCCCGACGAGCGGGCCGTGCGCGTTCCAGGGCACCACGCGGTAGTGGCTGGCCAGGTCGAGCAGATCCTGGGCGAGCGGCATGGTGATGTCGGCGCCGACGCGGCGGCCCATCTCGGTCTCGATCTGGATCACGCGGGTGGCGCCCACGGCGCGCAGGATGTCGGCCTGGCGATCGGTGGCGGCGCGGGCGATCACCTCGCGCACGCGCATCCGGACCAGGGAGGCCACGCAGAGCACCGACGGCTCGAAGTGCTCGCCGAACGTCACGATGGCGGTCTCGGCGTACTGAGCGCCGATCCCCTCGAGCACCTTGTGCACCGTCGCGTCGCCGACGAAGGCGGCCGAGGTCTTGTCCTTCACCGCGTCGACCGCCTCGGGGTTGTTGTCGACCGCGATGACCTCCGCCCCGGCCTTCCACAGGGTCTCGACGATCGACGTACCGAACCGGCCGAGCCCGATGACGAGGACGCTCTTCGATCTCATGGTCCGGTATCGCGCGCCGCCTCCTGGCGGCGCGGCGCCGCGAACGTCTCACGGATCCGGGGCAAGCGCCACTGATCCGCGGGCCGGGCGGCGGCGCCGGGGCCGGGCCGCCGCCCGGCCGCGCGCTCACCCGATGCCGACGCGCTCCTCCGGCAGCCGGTAGCTCCGCGCCCTCGCCTGGTTGGCGAGCGCCAGCGCCAGCGTCAGCGGCCCGATGCGGCCGATGAACATCGCCAGCGTGATGACCACCTTCCCCGGCGCGCTCAGCGACGGCGTGAGGTTCGCCGACAGCCCGACCGTGGCGAACGCGCTGACCGTCTCCAGCGCGAGGCCCATCGGGTCGTGCGGCTCCAGGGCGAGCATGATCAGCAAGAACCCCGAGACGAGCACCACGCTGAGGAACGCGACCCCCAGGGCGCGGCGCGCCGTGGCCGCCGGGAGGGTCCGGCCGAGGAGGCGTGGCGCCTCCTCGCCGCGCAGCTCGGCGCGCAGCGTCGCGAACAGCGCGGCGACGGTCGTGACCTTGACCCCGCCCGCGGTCGAGCCCGGCGAGCCGCCGATGAACATCAGCATGCAGGTGAGCATCCACGTCGCCGGGCCCATGAGGCCCAGATCGATCGTGTTGAAGCCCGCCGTCCGCGTCATGGCCGACTGGAAGAAGCTCGCCAGCACCGTCACGGGCCACGACAGGTCCCCCATCGATCGGCGCCGCTCCAGCAGCAGGAAGCCCGCGGCCCCGGCGACGAGAAGCACGGCGGTCGTGAGCAGGACGACCCGGCTGTGCAGCGACAACCGCGGCGGCCGCTCGCCGCGGAGCCGGAGCCTGAGCCGGCGCAGGAGCTCGTCGTGCACCGGGAAGCCGAGGCCCCCCAGGATCACGAGCGCCATCACCACGCCGCAGACCGCGGGCGAGCCGACCAGCGGGACGAGCCCCCCGCTGAACAGCGAGAAGCCCGCGTTACAGAACGCGCTGACCGCATGGAAGACGGCCGCCCAGAGGTGATCGCCGGCGCCGGAGAGGGGCTCCCCGGCGACGGGCCCGGAGGCGATCTCGTGGTGGGGCAGGAAGCTGAGCAGCAGGGCGAGCGCGCCCGCCGCCTCGATGCCGAGCGTGAACAGGACGATCGCGGCGATGTTGCGGCGGAGGCGGGCGAACGACTCGGCGTCGATCATCTCGGCCATCACGGCCGCGTCGCGGAGCCTGAGCCTCCTGCCGGCGAGGATGGCGAAGAACGTCGAGAGCACCATGATCCCGAGCCCGCCGATCTGGATCAGGAGGAGCAGGACGGCCTGGCCGAACGGCGTGTACGTCTCGGCGACGTTGTGCACGGCGAGCCCGGTCACGCACACCGCGCTCGCGGACATGAACAGGCCGTCGATGAACGAGGCGTCGGCGATGTTCTTGAGCGACTGCGGCAGGGTGAGCAGGAAGCTGCCGATCAGCGTGGCGACCCCGAACGACACGGCCATGAGCCGCGCCGGGTGCTCCGCGGCGGTGGCGAGGAGCCGCTCGAGCGGCCGGCGCCCGAGCAGCCCGCCGATGGCCAGGAGGAACGCGAGCACGGTGTACGCGCGGTAGAGCACGACGCCGCGGTTCCCCGGGTCGTCGGCCGGCTGCCAGACGAGGAGCCACTTCTCGCCGATGCACACGAGCAGCAGGCTGAACGCGAGCAGGAACAGCGCGAGCCGAGGCCGCCTGGCCTCGATCCTCGCGCCCGCGAGCGCCCTGCGCAGGCGCTCCAGCGAGACCACGGCCGCGACCCACGCAGGAACGAGCAGCGTCTCCAGCGCGGTGAGCGCCATCGAGGCGCGCGGGGTGATCGCAAACGCCAGGTCGATCCCCAGGAGGACGGCGCTGCCGACCAGCAGCGGCGCCGGCCGCATCCACGCGGCGCGCGGCCGGGGCGCGACCGCGGCCGCGCTGGCGGCCGCGGAGGGCGGCGGCGGCACGGACTGCGCGACCAGCGAGGCGACCGTCAGCGAGGGCTCCGCGCGATCGCCGCGATTGCCGGGCAGGTCGGCGCGCGGCGCGCGCGGCCAGGACGAGGGGGGAGGTGATGGATCCACGCGCAGCATTCACGCCGCCGCGCTGGAGGATGTCAACGTCCGCTCCGGCCGCGCGGCGAGCGGTCCGGCGCCGGGCGGGCGCGCCGATCAGGCGGCGAGGATCAGCGCGGCGAGGAAGGCCGCGTACATCACCAGCAGCGCGGCGCCCTCCGCGCGGCGGAGCACCCGCTCGGTCCGCATCGCGATCGCCGCGAACACCGTCACCCCGCCGAGGGCGGCGAGATCGACGGCCATGCCGGCTGGAGAGCCCGCGAGCGGCCGCGCCAGGGCGGCGGCGCCGAGGATGATCAGCACGTTGAAGATGTTCGAGCCGACCACGTTGCCGACGGCGATGTCCGAGTGCCCGCGCGCGGCCGCGATCATGCTGGTCGCCAGCTCCGGGAGCGAGGTGCCCACCGCGACGATGGTCAGCCCGACCAGCCGCTCGCTCATGCCCACGCCGAGCGCCACGCCCACGGCGCCGCTCACGAACACCTTGCCGCCGAAGATCAGGAGGCCGAGGCCCACCGCCGTGATCAGCGCGAGGCGCCGCTTGCCGCGGCCCGCGGGGGCGCCGGCCCGCTCGGCGTCGATCTCCATCTCGCGGGCGGCCGCGAACGCGCCGCGCTCGTCCGGGGACGGCGGCGACGGGCGCGCCACGGCCGCGGCGCCTCCCGGCGCGCCCCTGCGGGCGCTCTGGATGACCCACGCCGTGTACCCGACCGACGCCGCGCACAGGAGCGCTCCCTCGAGGCGGCTTATCACGCCGTCGAGGAGCAGGAGCGGCACCACGGCCGCCGTGCCCACGAGCACCGGGATCTCGCGCCATATCAGGCCGCCCTCCACGCGGGGCGGGCAGATGAGCGCGGTCAACCCCAGGATGAGGCCGAGGTTGGCGACGTTCGAGCCGACCGCGTTGCCGAGCGCGATGGCGCCCCGATCCTCGAGCACGGCCGCGAGGCTTACGGTCAGCTCCGGGGCCGAGGTGCCATAAGCGACCACGGTGAGCCCGACGACGAGCGGCCGCAGCCCGAACGCCAGCGCCAGGCCAGACGAGCCTTTGACCAGCCACTCGGCGCCGAGATAGAGGAAGAGCCCGCCCAGGAGGAGCTGCGTGGCGTGGAGGAGCACGGGGACGCATTATCATCCGGCGCCGCCGCGGCCCAGCGGCTCGTCTCGGGCTGATCAGTAGAGCGTGTCCTGGTGCTGCCACCGCTCCGAGATCCACGCCTTCACGTACGCGATCTCCTCCTCGTACGTCGTGAAGTCGCCGCGCCCGCTCCATTCCTCGTAGGTCCGGTAGGCCTCGCCCCACCTCGCCTCGTCCCGGCGCGCGCTCGCGTCGATGCGCGCCACGTAGCCGTCCACGATCGCCTGGATCTCGGCCTCGTCGAACGCGCCGCGCAGGACCTCGCCATAGCGGGCGCGCAGCGGATCGCCGATCGACGGCTCCTCCAGGAGGCGCTGGAAGAGGAGGTTCACGCCGAGGTACTCGACGCGATCGGAGGCCGGCTGGCGCTCCGTCTGCCACGCCTGGCCGAAGCTCGCGTTGAAGTCCCACGGCACGTAGCGGAACACGGTGTCTGCGACCGGATCGCGGTAGTGGTAGCTGTTCTTTCCGGCCGAGTCGTCGGCCATGATGAACGTGACGAAGATCCACCAGTCCTCGTAATCGCGCAGATCGATCCGTGACCCGATCTCGGCGGCGAACGCGGCGTCGTCGGACGTGGCGACGAAGCTCACGAGGTCCTCCAGGTCCGCGAACGCCTCCGGCTCGCCCTCCGGCGGCGTCCCCTCTTTCTTCTCGAAGCCGTCGTGCAGCGTCTCCTTCGGCTCGTCGTCGTGCGCGGTCAGCGCGAAGTTCGCGTCGTGGCTGACCGCCTTGTAGAGGTTGCCGTCCTGCGAGTACCCGTGGTCCTCCATGAGGTAGCCGTTGACGTGATCGGCCACGGTGTAGAGCCCTGCGTACTGCCCGTCGAGGTACACGACGGCGCTGTACGTCTTGATCTGGATGTGCTCCGGATCGAGGCGATTCCAGAGGTCGTACGCAAGGCGCTGCCGGACATAGGAGTTGTCGTCGAACGTCGTGATGAGCACGACCTTGCGGCGATCGGTGAACCCGCCGGCCTCGTCGGGCTCGTTGAACTTGTCTTCCTTGGGGAACTTGAGGGTGAAGCTGTTCTTCGGATACCCGAGCGAGCTCTCGCCGCGGAGCTCCGCCTCGGCGGTGTACGTGTGGCCGCGGTAGACCACCGTGGCCGGCGCGTACTCCTTCGCTTCGGGGGTGGGCGAGAGGAAGAGCACCGGCAGGCCGTACTCCTCGGGATAGCGGGCCGGATCGACGACAGGCACGTTCGCCGGATCGGCAAAGGCGTCGGCGACGCCGATCTTCACGCGCCCGACCTCGGACGTCTGCGCGACGCGGATCTCGATCTCGTAGACGGCGGCCTGGTCGAGCCCGGGTGAGAACGTCACCTCGCGCGCGACCGGGTCGTAGGTGGCGCCGTCGGGGAGGGGGCCGACCTCGATCGCGCCGTCCGGGAGCGCGAGTCCGGTCGCGCACGTCACGGGGAACGTCACGGTCTCGCCCTCGAGGAGCCAGTGCGGCCCGCCGCCCGACGGCTCGCAGCGTGACCCATCGGGGCCCGACGACCCTTCAGCGGGCGTCTCGCCGGAGCAGCCGGCACCTTGCAAGGATCCCAGGACCAGGGCCGTCGCCAGCGGCAGGAGAAGGCGGGGGTTGCGCATGCTGGCGATCCTAGCCGAGGGCGCGCGGCTCGGCCCCCCGGTGCTGGATGTGCGCTGGCATCCGCACGCGCGCCGACACGCGCCGCTCCGTTCTCACGTCGCCGCCGCTCGAGGACCGCCGCGGCCATCGTCGAGCCCAGCCCTTGACACACCGCCGACTGGCTATTAAACAATCGTTTGAAACGGTCGATTGACGGGAGCTCTCGCGGAGATGCGGCTCCTGAGCCGGCCGTGACGACAGGAGGCCTGGGATGACGAGGGGCGAAGCTGTGCGCAGAGCACGGAGCGCGGTGGTGTTCGTGCTCGGGGCGGTGGGGATGACGGGGTGTGGTGGCGACGGGGAGGGGCCCGCGTCGCCGGGGCCGGAGGTGACGTGGTACCGGGACATCCAGCCGCTCGTGGAGCGCTCGTGCGCCTCCTGCCATGACGGCGCGGGCGTCGGCGGTGTGGCGCTGACGGACGCGGCGACGGCGCAGCGGCTGGCCGCGCTCATGTCACTGCGGGTGAGCGCGGGGGACATGCCGCCGCCGGTGCTGGACCCGAGCTGCCGCAGCTACGAAGGCGCGGAGAGGATGAGCCTCAGCCAAGAGGAGCGCCTCCTCTTCGAGGCATGGGCGCGCGACGGCGCCCCGCTCGGCGATCCGGTCGATTCGCCGCCGCCGCGGGGCCGGGCGGACAGCATCGAGGTGCCCGACGCCACGCTCGGGATGCCCGAGGAGCACGAGGTCTCCCTCGACGACGACGGCAACGAGTACTTCTGCACGATCATCGACAATCCGTTCTCCGAGCCGGCCTGGATCACGGCGTTCGAGGCGGAGGTCGGCAATCCGGCCGTTGTGCACCACATGGCCGTGTACCGGGATCTCGGCGGCGACGCGGGCATCGGTTATGGCGTCGCGCCGGGGACGCGCGCATTTCCGTGCCGCGATCCGGTCATCGAGCTCGACTGGCAGCTGCTCCACAGCTGGGCGCCCGGCGTCGGGGTGACGCGGCTGCCGGAGGGCGCCGGGGTCCGGGTCGAGCCCGGCGAGCAGCTCGTGCTGCAGATGCACTATTTCGGGCGCAGGAACTCGGAGGCGCGCGATCGGTCCGGCTACCGCCTGGAGCTCGCGCGCGAGGCGCCTCGCGCCGAGGTCTACATGGATGTGTTCGGCCCGGTCCCGTTCACGATCCCCGCGGGCGCCGAGGCGCACACCGAGCAGAGCTCCGCCCCGAACGAGGGCCCGCCGCTGCTCGTGTACGGCGTCATGCCGCACATGCACGTGCTCGGCCGCTCCTACCGGGCCTGGATCGAGCGCGACGGCGGAGAGAACGAGTGCGCCGCGCGCGGCGAGTTCGAGTTCCACCACCAGGCGCTCTACATGTTCGATGAGCCGATGCGCTGGGGGACAGGGGATCGCTTCGTCACCGAGTGCACATGGGACAACACGGTGGACAGCGAGGGGCAGTTCTCGCTCCCGCCAGTGGACGTGCCCTGGGGGGAAGGGACGAATCAGGAGATGTGCTTCGTGATCGCTTATCTGTCGAAGGAGTGAGCTCCGGCGGGACGCGCGCTTACAGGTCCATGATCTCGACGTGATCCGACTCGGATGCCCCCTCCGTGATGCGCAAGAGGCCATCGAGCAGGTGGCCGAAGACGTCGTCGAGGCTGTCGCCGCATGGCGCGCCGAGCAGCGGCACCGAGTCCCCCCAGTCCGTGACGAGCATCGTCTCGAGCTCCTCCGGCGGCGGCCAGCGCAGGCTGAGGACCGAGCGGGTCCGGCCGCTGATCGCCAGGTCTTCGATCGGGCGGCCCGCGAGCTCGGCCCGCGCGCGGCTGAGCTCGTCGTGGAGCCTTCGCGCAGGGAGCACCACGCGCTGCCCGCCGAGCGCCCCCGCGGCGCCATGGATCGTCGCGAACTCCGCGCTCGGCCGCCCGTCCTCGAGGTGGTGCTGGATGCTGTCGCGCATCAGCGCATACACGATCCAGCGTTGCTCGATCCACCCATTCGGCCCGGAGAAGGACAGGCTCATGACAGAATTTCTAGCCTGCGCATCGTTTGAGATCAAAATAATTTGGGCCGGGCGTGCCGCTCTGGCCAGCGCGCTCAGCCCCGGGGGCCCGAGGACACGCCCGCGATCGAGCGCAGCTCCGCGGGCCCTGGCCGGGGCGCGCGCGGTCTTGTCGCCGCGCGCGAAGCGCTCGATGGCCCGCTCGAGCGCCGCCAGCGGGGAGTGGACGCAGCGCTCCAGGGCGACCCTCAGGGCTCCTGCTCGCCGTCGCTCCCGCCGAACCAGCGCTGGAGCGTCCGCCGATCGACGCCGAGCAGGGCCGCCGCCCGCTGCTTCTTGCCGCCCACGCGCCGCAGGACGACCTGCGCGTACTCGCGCTGGAGCTCGTCGAGCGTCATCAGCCGATCCGCGGCGGCATCGAGGAAATCCGGCGCGCCTCGCCGCGCGCGCACGCCCTCGGGGAGGTCGTCCGGGGAGATCCGCGCGCCGTCGCAGAGCGCCGCCGCCCGCTCGATCGCGTTCTCCAGCTCGCGGACGTTGCCGGGCCAGTCGTACGCGAGCAGGCGCTTCACCGCCGCGCCCGAGAACCCGGCGATCGGCTTGCCCGCGTGCGCGGCCGCGCGGGCCAGGAAGTGCTCGGCGAGCGGCAGGATGTCGTCCGTGCGGTGCCTGAGCGACGGGATCGCGATCTCGATCACCGCGAGCCGGTAGAAGAGGTCCTCGCGGAAGCTGCGCTCGGCGACCGCCGCGCGCAGATCGCGGTTCGTCGCCGCGATGACGCGCACGTCGACCGGCTCCGAGGACACCGCGCCGACCGGGCGGACCTCCCGCTCCTGGAGCGCCCGCAGCAGCTTCGCCTGGAGCGGGAGCGCGAGCTCGCCCACCTCGTCGAGGAACAACGTCCCGCCGTCGGCCTCCTGGAACATCCCGGGCCGGTCGCTGCGCGCGTCCGTGTACGCGCCCTTGCGCACCCCGAAGAGCTCCGCCTCGATGAGCGACTCCGGGATCGCCGCGCAGTTGACCGCCACGAACTTCCTCCCGCGACGCCGGCTCTCGCCGTGGAGCGCGCGCGCCACGAGCTCCTTGCCGCTCCCGCTCGGGCCGCTCACGAGGACCGTCGCGCGGCTGTCGGCCACGCGCCGCACGAGCGCGATCACCTCCTCGATCGCCCGGCTGCGCCCGACCATCCCGGCGATCGAGAACCGCTGCGCGACCTCCGAGCGGAGCTCGGTCAGCTCCACCGTCATCGCCCGCTGCCCGAGCGCCCGCTCCATCCGGAGCGCCATGTCCGCGGGCTGGAACGGCTTCGGCAGGTAGTCGAACGCGCCGGCGCGCATGGCGCGGACCGCGGTGTCGATCGAGCCGAACGCGGTCATGGCGATGATCGCCGTCCGGGGGTCGAAGCGCGCGATCCGCTCGATGAGCTCGATCCCGTCCATCTCGGGCATGCGCACGTCGGTCACGACGAGGTCGAACTCGCGCTCTTCGAGCAGCGGGAGCGCGAGCAGCGGCGCGGTCAGCGTCACCGGCTCGTGGCCCACGTCGCGGGCGATGTCGGCCACGAGCTTCACCATCTCGAGCTCATCGTCGACGATGAGCACCTTCGCGCGGGCGCTCACGGTCGAGCCTCCGCGCGCGCGGGCAGCGGCGCGGACACGCCGCGCGGCAGGGTGACGCGGAAGCAGGCGCCGCCGTGGTCCGTCGGGACGAGCTCGACCGAGCCGCCCGCCTCGCGCACGATCCCCTCGACGATCGCCAGGCCGAGGCCGGTGCCGCCGCGATCGCCCTTCGACGTGAAGAACGCCTCGAAGATATGCTCGGCGACCTCGGGAGGGATCCCGGGCCCGCGGTCCTCGACCTCGAGGGCCGCCTTGCGGGCGTCGACGGTCTGGAGCCGCACCGTGATCTCGCCCCCGCGAGGTTGCGCCTGCGCCGCGTTCAGGCACAGGTTGAACGCCACCTGGAACAGGTGGTCCGCGTCGAGCACCGCGTGCAGCGGCGCCCCGTCGTGCTCGAGTCGGGTCGCGATCCCGCGCTGCCGGCACTCCGGCCCGAGGAACGCGAGCACCTCGCGCGCGACCCGGGCCACGTCGCTGCCGCCGCCGAGGAGCCTCGGCGGCCGGGCGACCGAGAGCAGCCGCGCCACCACGCGGGAGATGCGCTCGGACTGCGTCGCGATCGTCTCCAGCTCGCCGCGGGCCGGCTCGGGCCACCCGGGCTGGTCGGCGAGGCGGCGGGCGCGCGCCAGGATGACGCTGAGCGGGGAGCCGATCTCGTGGCCGATCGAGGCGACCACCTGCCCGACGGCCGACAGCGCGTGCGCCTGCTGCAGCTTCCGCTCGGCGGCGGCGCGGGCGGCCTGCTCCTGCTCCAGGCGGGCGCGCGCCTCGGTGAGCGAGGCCGTCATCGCGTTGAACGCCCGCGCGAGCCGCCGGAGCTCCTCGGCGCCCGCCTCGGGCACCGTCACCTCGAGCTCCCCGCGCGCCACCCGCTCGACGCCCGCCACGATCGCGCCGGCCGGGCGCCCGACCGTCGCCCGGCTCGCGAACGCGGCGATCACCGCCACGGCGGCGAGCAGCCCGGCCCCGGCGAGCGCCAGGCCCCGGTTCGAGCTCCGCGCGAAGGCGTCGAGGTAGCGGAGCTCCCGGACGACGACGGCGACGACCGACAGACCCCGCTGCGAGAACGTGACCGTGCGGACGAGCGCCGGCCCTCCGCCGAGCGTCTGCTCCTCCTCGATCTCCGCGCCCGTCGCGAGCGCCCTGCGCGCGAGCGCCGCGAGCTCGGCCGACTCGCCGGCGATGGGATCCGTCACGAGGATCGGGCCCCCGCGCTCGTCGAACGCCGCGATCCCGAGGATGCGCTCGGCCTGCGCGAGCCGCTCGATGCGCTGCTTGAGCAGCTCGACCTGGCCGCGCTCGACGGCCCCGCCGATCGCCGCCTCGACCAGGCTCGCGTGGTGGCGCAGCTCGGCCGACGCCTGCCTGCGGAGGAACTGATGCCGCGTCGTGTGGATCGCCGCCCCGTAGAGCGCAACGGCCAGGACGATCGGCACGAGGAGCACGAGCCAGAGCTGGAGCGTCAGCCCCATCGCGCTCCGTCCCTCGTGGCTGTGCGCGTTCATGCGATCCATTGTCCCAGATGCGACACGATGTCGCATCTCAGCGGGCCTCGCAGGTTCCCTCGCGGCAGAGCTCGTCGGACCGGCAGTCGCGCGTGTCCCGGCACCGGGGCGCGCATCGACCCCCGATGCACCGGTCCTCCGCGCTGCATAGCGAGCTCGAGACGCACTCGACGCCGCGGGAGTTGATGCAGTACGCGAGTCCCCCGTCGGGGCGCTGACACTCGCTGTCGTCGGCGCAGGCCACGCCGCGCGGGTCCGGAGCGCAGCCCGCCGCCGCAGAACCGGCCGTGGCGGCGAGCGCGGCGAGCGCGGCGAGCAGGGCGAGCGGGGCGGCGTCCGTCCTTTTCTTCATGCATCGGCGGGCAGCAACTCCCGAGCCACCTGGGCACGGATGCTGCTCCGGCGTGGGCACGGGCAATGCTGCTCTCGGGCGCGAGGGCCCCGGCGCGCGACGGCCGCCCGGAGGGGCCTCCGCGCTCCGTCAAGGTGTGCTGGCGACGATTGCTGGCGGGCTGCGGGGCGCACCGACGCTCGCGTGCACGCTCGCTCTGGAAGGCGACGGTGATTCCGGAACTCCTCATCAAGCGATGTTTCCCGGTGATCCTCGGCGGGATGATCATGATCGCCGCGTACCAGCAGGCCTCCGGGATCTCGTACCTGGTGGAAGAAGCGTGGCTTTCCGGGCTGCCGCCGGCGCGACCGCAACCGCTGTCGCAGCCGCGGCCCCTCCTGGACGACGGCGATCACACGACCAGCGCGGCAGCCATCGTGGCGCGGAACCCGTTCGACTCGGTGACAGGGCCCCTCACGCCGAAGCCTGCCAGCCAGGAGGAGGACGACGACGAGGTGTCCGCCGTGGGCGGCGATCCTCTGCTGGATCCGATCTGCGAGGGCGCGCGCGTCCTCTTGATCGCCGCCTCGGAGGATCCCTCCTGGTCCTTCGCCACGATCGCGGCCGGGCGAGGGGAGCCGCTCCTGCGCCGGGAGGGCGACGCGGTCGAGGGCCGCTCGGTCGTCGCGATCGGCTGGGACCGCGTCTGGCTCGCCGAGCCGGGGGCGCGGTGTCAGCTCCGCATCGGCGACAACCGGGGCGCGCCGCGCGCGGCGCCCGCGCCGCCGCCCGCGGCGCCGCGGCCGAAGCCCGGCGCGCTCCCGCCGGAGATCGCGGCGAAGATCCGGAAGGTGAGCGACCGCGAGTTCGTGGTCGACCGGACGGCGATCGAGCTGGTCCTGGAGAAGCAGGGGGAGCTCATGCGCTCCGCGCGGATCGTACCTGCGCGGGAGGGGGAGCGCGTGGTCGGCGTCCGCCTCGCCCGCGTCGCGCCCAACTCGCTGCTGACCGCGGTCGGCCTGCGCAGGGGGGACACGATCCGCTCGATCAACGGCTTCGACATGACCGACCCGCAGAGCGCGCTTCAAGCCTACGCCCGGCTGCGCTCGGCGAACAACCTCGCGATTTCCCTCCAGCGGGGGGGAAAGGACATGACGATCGATCTCCGGATCCAGTGAGGCGCGGCTCAGGCACCGCGCGGCGTGCCATCGATGAACAGGAGATCTCCGTGAAGACAGAGGACGCGGCAAAACGGTGGCTGGAGGCGCTCGGCCCGGCGGGCGAGCGCGCGTCCTTCAGGCTGCTCGCGCCGATTATCGAGAGCCCGCGCCCGGACGAGCGGCGCGAGCCACTTCTCGACGGCCGAGCGGGCGTTAAGCTTCCTTCATGAAGCTCGGCGCACGGCTCACCACGCACGCATTCTCGGCCGGCGCCGCCGGGATCAGCTTCATCGTCCAGCCGCTGCCGGGTTCGGACCAGCTGTTCGTCATTCCAATCCAGTACCTGCTCACGGCGTCGCTCGCGAAGGAGCGACGCGCGTCCCTCTCGAAGGCCGCGTGGTCCCAGGTCCACCAGATCATCTGGGGCGGCGGCGCCCTTCGACTCGTGCTCACCATGACCCTGGGGCTGATCCCCCTGGCCGGCGCGGTGACGAACGCGATCACGGCGTTCGTTACGACCGAGTACCTCGGGCACTACGTGGACAGGGCCCTCGACAACCCGGACAAGCCGACTCCTGCCCTGTCGATCCAGGATATCCTGGACTCCATCACGTCCCTCTTCACCACGCGAGCGCGGTAGGCAAGCGCCCTGGGTGGCCTCCTCACCCTGAAGAACGACGTCGGCGTCCTGTCCGAGGAGTACCATCCGCGTGATAAGAGGCTCCTCGGGGGCTTCCCGCAGGCGCTCTCGCACGTCGCGCTGGTGAACGCGGCGCGTCGGCGATCGGCCTGGCGCTGGCGGTGGCCGGCCACGCGCGCGGCTGGCCCCGCGCGCGCGGCGCCACGCGCGCCCGCAGACCGCCGGACAGGAGCACCGTCCCGGCGTAGGCGGTCGCGCCGATCATTTTCATCGCGGGCATGCTCTCGCCGGTGATGGGGGCCTCGTTGATCGTGCCCTGGCCCTCGACGATGACGCCGTCCATCGGGATGCGCCTGCCCCGGGATCTCTCGTTGCGCCACGATACCTCCCTTGACGAGGGTGCGCAGCAGGGGACGCACCGCGCGCCCCACGAGAGGGGAGACCAGCGCGCCGGCGGCGACGCTCGACAGGACAACAACCAGCTTCGGTGCAGCAAGATGCAGCAACATCAGGGAGCGCTTCCTTCGGCAGGCAGCCGCTCACCAGAACAGCGCCGTTCGGCTTGACAAGGAGTAGCCGTCACCGCTCATTCCGCAAGCCGTGCACAGAAGGTGCGTTTCCCATCTTCATCATCGCCCTACCCCTGAGAGAATCCGGGTTCTACAGCCTGTCCAGCGCGTCAACGGGCGAGCGCCCTGCTCATGGGGTGGAGGACGCCTCCCCGCCCGACGGCGAGCGGCGTATCACCGAGAAGCTGCCGTCCGTCTCCAGGATGATCGCCTCCACCTCTGCCAGCGACATGAGCCCGTGCTCGCGCGCAGCCGCGAGGATCTCGGCCTCGACGACGCGCTCCTGCTTGAGCGCGCCCGGGAGCATCTCTCCGCGGTGTACGAGCAGCGTCGGCTCGGCCTTGACCATCCGGCTCACCGCCTTCGACCGGACCGAGAGCCAGGTGATCAGGAGCTGGAGCGAGACGAGCAGCGCGAACGCGAGCACGCCATCGAGGAGCGCCACGTCCTTCGAGAGCATCACGGTCGCGAGCGTCGAGCCGAGCGCGATGGTGATGACCAGGTCGAAGGCGTTCATCTTCGAGAGCACGCGTTTCCCGGAGACCCGGAGGAGCACGACCAGCGCCACGTAGGCGAGGCCGCCGACCAGCACGATCCGACCCAGGCTGTTCCAGTTGCTGAAGAACACGCGACATGCTCCGTGATCCATGGGGCGGCAGCCTGCAGCGCAGCTCCACCGCGACGCTTATCGGAGGGAGAGAACCCGGCGCGGCCGGACCCGTCCTGAGCGGACCGGGCGTGGCCGCGTGACGTCAACCACATCCATAGACCCGACGGTCGGACCGTGAAAGTCCAGGGATGGCCGAGAGAGCCGATGTGGCTGGATTGCAAGGTCACACCGCGGCTCTGCAGCTGCCGCCCCTCCTGCGCTGGCAGCAACGATACCCTTGATCGGCGGGAGGTGCCCTGCGGCCTCGGTCGGACGGCGGGCGGCCGGACGCGCGCCGGACCGCTGCAGCCTGGTTCGATGTCGCCGCCCGGCACGCGAGCTTCCGCGCCGCGACGGAGCGCGCGCTCCGCGACGCAGCGTCCGGCATGCAGGCGCTCGCGGCCGGTCCGTACCGTGGATCGAGCCGCGTGTCCGCTGCCGTGCGGGAGTTTCGGGCGGAGGCGGCGCGCCTTCACCCCGCGGACCGCGTACCCGCGTCCGACCAGCAGATCCTGATCGCGCTGCGCGCTGCCGAGCGGGCGCTCGTCGCGTTGTATACTGCGCTCGCCCGTGAAGAATGAGCCTCTCCCGGGCGCAGCAGAGCGGCGGAATGTCCGCTTTCCCCTTTTCACAACAATGACCGGAGCGGCGCCCGGTCCGACCAGCCCCTAGAGCGACAAACGGGTTGAAACCCCGAGAGAAAGCGGGAATTCACAGGGAGGCGGGGAGGCGGGGAGCGAGAGACGGCAAGAGTGAGAGATTCATTTTTTTTCTTCCTCCCCGCCTCCTCGCCTCCCTGTGAAAAATTCTCCAGATTTCAACGTGATCGGTTCTAGGGCGTGTCGCGGCAGAGATCGCTGGAGCGACAGGCGACGACCCGCCCGAGGGTATCGAACGGATTGCCGCACTCCTCGTTGCGGATCCCCTCCAGACACTCGTTCAGCTCCTCGGCGTCAATGCCGCCCGGGCACTCGGTGAAGTTGAGATCGTCGCGCCACTCGGATCGGATCTCGTTCGAGCACGCATCCTTGCTCGAGTACTCCCGGTCTTGTCCGATGTTGTTGCACCGCGCCTCGCGTTCGCACCTCGCTGCCACGATGCTATCCACAGCGCTGCCGACCGGCACCGGCGCTTCGCGCCGGGCGCCGTCCGGGGCTCGCGCCCCCTGAGAGCCGTCCTCTCCGCCACACGCCACAAACAGGCTCATCCCCGAAGCCAGGATCAGGCCCACCACCGGTCTCCCAACGATCATCTGCATGGTTCCCCCTCTCTCGCTCTCTCTTTCTCGTCACATGTCACATCAGCGATGGAGCGCAGCGGCCGGTGCGGCTCAGCGCTCCTCGACCACGACATCGATGTTGCCCTCGACCCGGAGCACGTCGACCTCGACGCTGTCGCCTCCAGCCCTGCGGAGGTCCAGGTCGACGCGGCCGTCTGCCACGGTGAGCCCGCGCACCTCATGAGCTCGCATCGCGCTCCGTTGCGTACGCTTGACGCGCCTTACGTACCTTGCGATTGCCGTGCCGCGAGAGCGCGGCTAGGGAGTGGCTCGGCAGAGATCACTGGAGCGGCAGGCGACGATCCGGCCGAGGGTATCGAACGGATTGTTGCAGTCGTCGTTGCGGATCTCCTGCAAGCACTCGTTCAGCTCCTTGGAATCGATGCCGCCCGGGCACTCGACGAAGTTGAGCTCGTCGCGCCACTCGGCTCGGATCCTGGTGGCGCAGGCTTCCTTGCTCGCATACTCGCGGCCTTGGCCGACGTTGTTGCACCGCGCCTCGCGGTCGCACCGCGCCGCGACGATGCTATCGACCGCGCTGGCGACCGCCGTCCGCGCCTGGACCTGGGAGCCCTCCGGGGGGCGCGTCGTCCCGAGCGCCCTTTCTTCTCGATCACATCCCGTCGCGAGCAGGGTCGCCGCCGCCGCGAGGACCAGGCCTACCACCGATGTCCCATGGTTCGTTCGCATCATCTCTTCCTCCCCAACCAGCCCGATCGCGCAGATCGGGCGCTGTCCAGCGCGCGGCGAACGCGCGATGGTGGTGCCTCTCGGCCGGCGTACATCCACGTCGATGGCGACATCCCGGATTGGACGGCGTCATCGGGCCGCGCCATCGCGATCCAGGCGGGCGCCAGCAGGGCACGCCGGCCGTGGCGAGCGCGTCACTTGCTACCGCGGCGCGGGCGGCTGGACGCCGAGCCGCTGCACGAGTTGCCCCATCGCCCTGGCCGCCTCTTCTTCTGTGAGCTGTCCGTCGTTGTTGGTATCGGCCATGGTGAATGCCACCTTGGCCGGCCCCTGGAGCGCTGCCTGGAACTCCTGCGACGTCAGGCGCCCGTTCCGGTCGCCGTCGGCTGCCTCGAACGCCGACCGGCCCAGCGCCCGCGCGCCCTCCCACGCCACGCCGTTGGCCTCGGCGCGCGAGAGGATTCCGTCGCGGTCCTGATCGGCCGCGCGGTACAGATCCTCGACCGCGCCGCGGGCCGCGTCGCGCGCCTCGGCGATGGCGAGCGGCTTACCGTAGTCGACGTCGAACAGCCGGGCCAGCGTCGCGAAGGGGCTCTTGCCGGTCGTCTTGCGCGCCTCCTGGAAGAGCGCGGCGGCCGCGGGGTTCTGGTCCATGAACTCCGCTCGCACCTTCCGGCCCTCCTCGGGCGTCACCACCCCGTCGCCGTTCTCGTCGGCGCGAAAGAAGAAGCCGCCGACCACGACGTTCGTCAGGCCGAGCGCTTCGTCCTTCGAGAGCGCCCGGTCCCCGTTCGCGTCCGCCAGCGCGATGAGGCGGGTCATGGTGGCCTCGATCTCGGCCTCGGGGCGGCAGGACAGCACGCCGCCGACCACGACGTCGGGCGGAGGAGCCTGCCGCGCTGCGCCCTCCGGAGGCGCTTGCGTGCCTCGCTGCTGCTGTTGCGCCGGAGGCTCCTTCTGCAGGTTCTCACCGAGGGCCTCTCCGCGCGGCTCATCGGTTCGACAGCCGGCGACGGCCACCATCAGAACCGTCCCCGACCAGAGCATCCGCGTGCTGGTTCTTCGCAACATGCCCCGACATCTTGCGATTGGCGTGCCTCTGCCGACGCCGAGCTCGGCCATTGCACGCCAGGGACACCGCGGAACGCTTCGCCGGCAGGGATCGGCCGGCGCGAGACGCCGGGCCGGCGACGCCGCCGCAGGCTCGATATGCGCTGCGGCAGGCGCCTCGGTGCCCCGCAAGGGAACGCCGCGCCCGTCCAGCGACGGGCAAGCCTGCAAGCGACGGTGCTCCCGGAGCGGCGCCGGGCACGGCCGAGCGCCGTCACCGTCATGCGCACTCGTGAGCTGGACTCGAGAGCCCCGGCGCACGCCCGCCGCACGCCAGGCCGGCACGAGCGCGCCCTCGGTGGCTTGACGTGCGACCCCGCCGGCGGAATAGGCGTGTGCAGAGGCGCAGCGGCGCGCCCGCGGAGCCGATATGGTGGAGCGGAAACCGGCTTCGGACGCCGACAGGCTCGGGCAGGCGCGATCGAGCGCTATCGCCGCGGTCGCGATCGTGGCGGTGAGCGGGCTGCTCCTCTGGGTGCTCGGGGCCGTGTTCGACGTGGTCTTCCTCGTCTTCGCGGCGCTCCTCCTGGCCATCGTTCTGCGCGGCATCGGGGACTGGCTGAGCCGCCATTCCCCTCTATCGAGCGGCTGGGCGCTGGCCGTCACCGTCGCCGCGCTCGCCGCCGCCGTCACGGCGGGCGCCTGGCTCATCGCGCCGTCGCTCGCGGCGCAGGTGGACGAGCTCGCGCTGCGCTTGCCCCAGGCGGCGCGCCGCGCGGCCGAGCACGCCGGGCGGTACGCCTGGGGCCGTGAGCTCGCCGAGCGCCTCTCGGACGTGCAGGTTCTCCCGCACGCGCGGCAGGCCCTCCTCGGCGCAACACGCCTGCTCTCGACCACGCTCGGCGCCCTTGCGGGCGCGGTGGTCGTCCTGTTCCTGGGCCTCTTCCTCGCGGCCGAGCCCGCGGCCTACCGCAAGGGCCTGCTCCGCCTCGTCCCCGTCGCGCGGCGGGCCCAGGCGTCGACGGTGCTCGATGACATGGGGCACCTCCTCCGCCGATGGCTGCTCGGGAGGCTGCTCTCCATGGCCGTCGTGGGCGTCATGACCTGGATCGGCCTCGCGCTCCTCGGCATCCACCTGGCGCTGACGCTCGCGATCCTGGCGGCGGTGCTGACGTTCGTTCCTTATGTCGGACCGGCGCTCTCGGCCGTCCCCGCCGCGCTGCTCGGCCTGCTGCAAGGCCCGGCCATGGCAGGCTACGTGATCGCGCTCTACCTGGGCATCCAGGTCGTCGAGAGCTACCTGATCACGCCGCTCATCCAGCGGAGCACGGTGTCGCTGCCGCCGGGGCTCATCCTGGTGACGCAGGTGCTGATGGGCACGCTGACCGGCGGTCTCGGCGTCGTCCTCGCCACGCCGATCCTGGTCGTCCTCGTCGTGCTCGCGAAGCGGGTCTACGTCGAGGGCGTGCTGGGCGACACCACGGTGAACCAGGGGGAGGATGCGCCGGTCCCGGGGCTCCCCGAGCAGCGGTAGAGAGACGCCATGAGCGCCAGCGCCGCGCCTCCCGGCGAGAGCCCCTCTGCGTGGGCGCAGGCCGTCGACAAGGTGCATCACCTGGCCGCCGACCTGATCGCCTCGCTGCCCAGCATCGGGATCGCGCTCGCCGTGTTCGCGGCCTTCTACGTCGCCGGCAAGCTGCTCAGGACCACGATCCGGCGCATCGCGATGACGCGGCGCCGGAACCAGAACCTCGGGCTGGTCCTCGGGCGGCTGACCCAGGGGGCGATGTTCATCCTCGGCGCCCTCGTCGGCTGCGTCATCGTCTTCCCGAACTTCACGCCGGCCTCGCTCCTCCAGTTCCTCGGCATCGGATCGGTCGCGATCGGCTTCGCGTTCCGCGACGTGCTCCAGAACTACCTCGCGGGCATCCTCCTCCTCCTGACCGAGCCGTTCCGCATCGGCGACCAGATCCGCTTCGGCAGCTACGAGGGCACGGTCGAGGAGATCCAGACCCGCGCGACGCTCCTCAAGACGTACGACGGCCGGCGCGTCGTGATCCCGAACTCGGAGCTGTTCACGAACTCGGTGGTGGTCAACACGGCCTTCGAGGTGCGCAGGCTCGAATACGACGTGGGCATCGGCTACGGCGACGACGTCGAGCGCGCCAAGGCGCTCATCCTGGAGGCGCTCCGGAGCGTGGACGGCGTGCTCCCGGAGCCAGCGCCCGACGTGCTGGCCATGGAGCTCGCCGCGAGCTCGGTGAACCTGCGCGTCCGCTGGTGGATCAGGCCTCCCCGCCAGCACGACGCGCTCGACGCGCGCGATCGGGTGCTCGTCGCCATCAAGCGGGCGCTCACCGACGCCGGCGTGGATCTGCCTTTCCCGACCACGCAGGTGCTCTTCCACGACCAGACCGAGGAGACCGACGGCGATCGCTCCCGCCAGCGCGAGGGGTGGCCCGCCGGCAAGGGCCCGGTGCCGCGGCCCCGCGGCGTGGCCCGGGCGCAGGAGCCGCGAGACGCGGCTCCGCCGGGCCGGGGAGAGCGGCGCGATACCGACGGGGGCGCGCCTTGACCAGCGTCTTCCGGTCGACGTTGGCTCACCCGTCCTCCTTTCCTTTCACCTCCTCCGCGCGCTCGGGTTCGCTGCGCAGGCGCTGCACGGAAGGCCCGTACTCGTCGACCCGCGTTCGGGGCGCCCGCACGCCGCTGCGGTACGCCGCTCGCGCGAGGATGTGCGCGCCGAGGGGCGCGGTCACGGCCACGAAGAGCAGCGCCAGCGCCGCCTTCGTCACGCTCGAGAGCTCCCTGAAGTGCAGCGCGAGCGCGGCGAGCAGGAACGCGAGCCCCAGCGTCGCGGCCTTGGTCGGCGCGTGGATGCGCGCATAGAAGTCCGGCAGGCGCAGGACGCCGAGCGACGCCACGAACATGAAGAACGTCCCCGCCACGGCGGCGGCGATCTCGAGCGCGCTAGCGAGCAAGGGAGCCCTCCAGGTAGGCGGCCAGCGAGATGGTGCCGATGAACCCGAACAGCACGGTCACCAGCACCATGTCGATGAACGCGTCCGTGGCGAGCAGCATCGACGCCACGAGCGCCACGCCGACGACATTCATCAACAGGCAATCGAACGCGAGCAGTCGATCGAAGTTCGTCGGCCCGCGCGCGACGCGGATCGTGCAGAGCCCGATGCCGACGCCGAGCACGAAGAGCGACGCGAAGAGGACGGCGGACCGCGGATCGACGCTCCCCATGTCATTCCTCCAGCGATGGCGGCAGCCCGCGGCCTGCGGCGCGCTGGATCAGACGGACGAACCGGCGCAGCCGGTCGCGCAGCTCCGCGGGATCGCGCGCGTAGAGCGAGTGGACGTAGAGCGCCTGCTCCTCCAGGCCCACGTCGACCGTCAGCGTGCCCGGGGTCAGGGAGATGAGGCTGGCGAGGAGGATCGTCTGCACGGGGCTCAGGGCGCGCACATCGAGGCGGACGAACGCCGGATGGAACACGGGCCGCGGGCGGAGGATGTCGCGCGCGAGCGTGAGGTTCGAGAGGACGAGCTCCTTGACGAAGCTCCAGGCCAGGGCGAGCACGCCCGCCGCAGCGCGCGCGTAGAAGCTCCTGCCGAGCGCTCGCTCGGTGAGCGCAATCGCGCCGAAGCCGACGAGGAAGCCCACGACCAGGCGCCCCAGGGAGAACTCCACCTGGAGCAGGACCCAGACGATCGCGAGGAGCAGGTTCAACGCGAGGTGGTTCATCGGCTCATCGTCGCTCCCTGAGGACCGCGTCCACGTACGGCGTCACCTCCAGGAGCGCGGTCGCGGTCTGCTCGAGGTGCGCGAAGAGCGGCGCCGCCGCGAGGCCCAGGATCACGGTCAGCGCGCCGAGGCCGAGCGTCGCGCCCAGCATGCCCCGGTCGCGGCCGGTGCGAGGCATGTGCAGGCAGGTGGGCGCTCCCCAGAAGACGGCCGTCCATATCTTGAGCATCGACGCGAGCGTGAGGAGACCGACGACGAGCGATACCGTGGTGGCGACGACGGCTCCGGCCCGGAAGCCAGCGACGACGAGGAGCAGCTTGCCCCAGAACCCGCTGAGCGGGGGCAGTCCGGCCAGCGACAGGGCAGGGACGAGGAAGCCCGCGGCCACCCACGGGTGGGTGCGCGCGAGCCCGCGGGCATGGCCGAGCGCCCCAGGCCCGCCGATGCCCTCCACGACGCCTCCTGCGAAGACGAGCGCTGTCTTCGCGACCATGTTGTGGAGCGTATGGAACAGCCCCGCTGCCACCGCGACGGGGCTGAACAGCGCTAGCCCGAAGATCATGTAGCCGACCTGGCTCACGATATGGAACGACAGGATGCCGCGCACCGTGCTTCGCCCGAGCGCCCCCACGACCCCGATGACCATCGTGACGGCGGCGATCACCAGGAGCGCTGGGCGGAGCGCGCCGGGCGCGGCGTCGCCCAGGAGCGGGACGGCGCGGAACAGCGTGTAGACGCCCACCTTGGTGAGGAGCCCGGCGAAGAGGCCGTTCACCACGGCCGACGCCTCCGGGTACGCGTCGGGCAGCCAGAAGAACACCGGCGCCAGGGCCGCCTTGACCATGAAGACGACGAGCACCAGCGCCCCCGCGCTCCAGAAGGCGGAGGGCAGGCCCCCCTGGCGGACGCGCACCGCGAGCTCGGCCATGTTCACGGTGCCGGCCGTACCGTAGACCGCGCCGACGCCGCCGAGGAGCGCCGCGCTGGCGACGAGGTTGATCACCACATACGCGAGCGCATGCCGCTGCGCTTCCGCCCGGGTGCCCAGCGCGAGCAGCGCGAAGGACGACAGGAGCATGAGCTCGAAGAACACGAAGAGATTGAAGAGATCGCCGGTCACGAGGGAGCCGTCGACCCCCGCCATCATGAGCTGCTGGAGCGGATAGAAATACCGCCGCTCGCGCGCGCCGCGCAGCGATCCGGGCGCGTAGGCGAGCGCGGCCAGGGCGACGATCGACGCGAACAGCAGCATGAGGGCGGAGAGCGCGTCCGCCACCCACACGATGCCGACGCGCGGGCTCCAGCTCCCGATGGCGAGCACGAGGATCGCGCCGCGGGCCGTCCGGGCGGTGATCGAGAGAGCGGTCGTGAAGAGGAGGGCGCCGCTGGCGAGCGACAGCCACCGCTCCAGCCGAGGCCGCCCGGAGAACAGCGCCAGGAGCACCGCGGTGAACAGGGGCAGCAGCACCGGGACCGCCACGATCGCGGCGTTCATGCGTCGTCCCTCCCGGACGGCTCATCGCCCCCCTTCCTCCGGTGGATGTCGACGGCCATCGCGAGCAGGAAGGCGGCCATCCCGAAGCCGATCACGATCGCCGTGAGGATGAACGCCTGCGCGAGCGGATCGGCCGTGGGGCGGGCGAGGGCGGCGGCCGGCTCGTCCTCCGGGATCAGCGGCGGGGCCGCGCCCGTGGGCATCCCCGAGGCGGTCAGCACGAAGAGGTTCACGCCGTTGGACAGCAGGAAGAAGCCGATCGCCACGAGCTGCACGTCGCGGGACAGCATGAGATACAGACCCGCAGCGAGGAGCACCCCGGCGGCGATCGCGGCGGCTCCGATCACGGCGGCGCCTCCGCGGCGAAGGCGTCGAGCACCTGGATCGCAGCGCCTACCACCGTGAGATAGACCCCGACGTCGAAGAGCAGCGTCGTCGAGAGGCGGAGCGCGGGCGCCTCGGCGGCGCCGATCGGCACGTGGTAATGGGTCAAGAAGCTCTGGCCGCGCGCGACGGCTGGCAGCCCCGACGCCGCGGCGACGAGCAGGCCGATCCAGGGCATCCGGCAAGCGAGCGGGGGGAGCGCGGCCCGCACGGTGCCCGCGCCGAAGGCCAGGGCCGCCAGGACGAAGGCGATGGTCGTGACGAGCCCGGCGATGAAGCCGCCTCCCGGCGCGTCGTGCCCGCGGAGCAGCAGGAAGAGGGCGAAGACGACGATCAACGGGAGCACCCCGGTGGCGACGTAGCTCAGGAAGGGCGATCGCATGATCCGGACCCCCCTGGCCTGGACGCCGGCGCCGGCTCGCGCCGCGGGCGCAGCGCCGCCACGCCGAGCGCGGCGACGGCGAGCACCGTGATCTCGCCGAGCGTATCGGCGCCCCGGAAATCCACGAGGATGACGTTGACGACGTTCCTTCCGTGGGCCTCGGGGAGCGACAGCGCGCGCTGATCCGCTCCGGCAGGGGCGCTCGGAGGATGGACACCGGTGTCCCAGGCGAGGCTCGCCGCGAGGGCCGCCACGGCGCCGGCCACGGCGGCGTGGGCGATCCGCACCCCTCGAGGCCGCGCGTCGGGAGCGAGCCTGGGGAGCCTGCGAAAGACGAGCAGGAGCAGGATGAGAGAGACCGTCTCGACCAGGATCTGCGTGAGCACGAGGTCGGGCGCGCGGAAGAGGATGTAGAAGACCGCGACGCCGTACCCCGCGACCGCCATGGTCACGATCCTGGCGACGCGGCTCGTCCCGAAGGGCGTCAGCGCGGCGCCGGCGACGATCATGAACGCCGGGAGGCAGGCGACCCCGAGATCGGGGCCCCACGTCCCCGTGGCGCCGCGCCCATCCCCCAGCGCGGCGGCGGCGCACGACGCCGCGGCGGCGAAGAGGAGCATCACCGCCAGGTGACGTGGCAGTCCCCCGGCCTGTACGGCTCGCCCGGCCCAGCCCGAGAGGCGGAGGACGACCCCGGAGATGCGGTCGGAGAGGATCTGCGTCTCCGGCTCGCTGGGGGGCTCCGCGTGCCGCCTCCAGAGCAGATAACCGCCTGCCCCCAGCGCGATCGTGATCAAGCTGAGGGCGAAGAGGGCGTCCGCGTGGTGCCACACGGCCAGCCACCCCAGCCGCTCGGCTCCGGGCTCGAGCAGAGAACCCAGCCGCCCGGGAGCCACGCCGCCGATCACCTGCGGGGCGAGCAGGAGGAGGGGGACGACCAGCAGCCATGGCGAGAGCTGGTGTCTCGGATGGCCGCGATCTTCGGGCGGAATGTCGGGGCCCCAGAACGAGCCGACGAAGAGCTTGAGCGCATAGGCGACCGCGAGGGCCCCGCCCACGACGGCCGCCACGACCGCGACCACGCCGGCCGGGGAGCGATCGGTGAGCAGCGCCTCGAAGAGGACCTCCTTGCTGATGAAGCCGAACACGAAGGGAAAGCCCGCCATGGCAGCGGCGCCGAACCCGATCAAGACCCCGGCGACCGGCTCGCGCCGGAACCAGTGCTCCCGCTTCAGCACCGAAAGATCGCGTGTCCCCGTCACCTTCTCCATCCAGCCGACGAGCAAGAACAGAGAGGACTTGTACAGCGCGTGGTTCGCGATATTCAGCAGCTCACCGCGCGTCCCCGCCCTCGCATAGAGGCCGTAGAGCGCGGTCAGCACGCCGAGGTACGCCACCGTGCTGTAAGCGAGGAGCTTCTTCAGGTCCCAGGCCCGGACGGCGTCCCATCCGGCCACGACGAAGGTGGTGAGCCCCACGGTGACGAGGACGGGTTGCCAGACGGGGGACGCATGAAATACCGGGAACAGGCGGCCTATCAAGAAGATGCCGCCCTTCACCATCGTGGCGGAGTGAAGATACGCGCTGACGGGCGCGGGCGCGGCCATGGCGCCCGGGAGCCAGAAATGGAACGGGAACTGCGCCGATTTGCTGAATGCCCCCACGAGCAGGAGGAGGAGCGCGGGGACATGGGCCGGGTGCGCCACGATCTCACCCGCGCGCGGGGCGAGCTCGGACAGGTTGTAAGTGCCGGCCAGCTGCCCGAGCAACACCACGCCGGCGAGCATCGCGAGGCCCCCTGCGCCCGTGACCAGGAACGCGCGGACCGCGCCGCTCCGCGCCTCCGGATCGGTGAAGTCCATCCCGATGAGCAGAGCGGACGCGATGGTGGTCAGCTCCCAGAAGACGTAGAGGAGCACGAGCGAGTCCGAGAGGACGACCCCGATCATGGCCCCCATGAACGCGAGGAGCGTCGCCCAGTAGGCGGGTTTGCCCTTCGGTCCGAGGTATGCACGGCTGTACTGGACGACGCCGAGGCCCACGCCCGCGACGAGCAGCACGAAGAAAGAGCCGAGGCGGTCCAGGCGCAAATTCGCGGTGATCCCGACGGAGGGGAGCCACTCGACGGGGATCGTCGTCGATGCACCCCCGGACACCTCGGACCAGCGCGGAAGCATGAGGAACAGCACGATCACAGGGGGGAGGAGCGCGACGCGTCCAGCCCACCGCGGCGAGAGAAACAGCACGAGCGCCGCGCCCAGGAAGGGAGTAGCGATCGTCCATGCGAGGGTCGGTAGCATGCGAGAACCCTTGTTGCCGAACGGGGTAGGCCCCCCCTGGCACGTGGCTACGCTCTGCCCTGCATGCCGCCATGGGCTCTCCGATCTCCGCGCGCGCTCCGCGCAGACCATCGCGCCCGCGGGCGTCGGCGCCGCATGCGTTGCGCCGCGGGCTCGCTGCGCGAGCTCGAGGCTTCTGCCGGCGCATAGGTCGCGGGCACGCACACGGCGCTGCACGGCAGGCTCGGCTGGAGGATGGCGCGCCAGACGGGCGCGCGCCACGGGCGACCTTGCGACGGATCGCGAGCGAGGATCAGGAGATCGACCTGCTCTCGCCAGGCCAGGCGGAGCAGCTCGGCGGCTGGATGTCGGGTGACAATCTCGATCTGTGAGGTCGGCCCGTCGAGCGAGCCCGGTTCAACCGTGCTGCGAGCCCAGGCCAGGGGCCTGTCGCGGTAGGGATGCACGACGCCCCGGGTCGCCGCGGCCGACACGACCCGCGTCCAGAAGCTCACGGGGCCGAGCTCCCGGTGAAAGGTCGCGACGAGCGCTTCGAGCGGCCCCGCGCCGTCGAGCTCGGTGAGCCAGCCCAGAGCGGCTCGAGAAGAGTCAGAGGGATCGAGCGCCACCAGGACGCGCAAGCCCCGCTCGCCTTGCAGCCAATCGACCAGGCGATCGGAGCCCTCGGTGACCAGCACCGGGACGGGCGAGCTCCGGAGTATTCTCTCGACGCTGTCCCCGAACAGCCTCTCGAGCCGTTTCCCGGGGCGGCGCGAGATCACCATCAGGCGGGCTCGGCAGGCGCTCGCGATCTCGGCGAGCCAGACGTGCCGGAGCCCGGCGACGAGCCGCGCTTCGACCCGCGCTCCAAGCTGCCGCAGCGCTGCAGTCTGCCGATCGAGCATCTCGCGCTCCGGATCGAGCAGCGCGTCCTCTTCGTGGCCCATCAGGAATTCAGAGCCGAGCTCGTCGACGACGTGGACGAGATGCAGCTCCTCGCCGAGCCGCTGGGCGAGGGACGCAGCGGCCCGCCCAGCTTGCTGTGCGGCTGGAGAGAAGTCGGTGTCGCAGACGATTGGCATGGACTACGGTGGAGCAGCGAAAGGTGTGCCTGCCTGTGCGGCGTGCGACGACTGCGCGCTCGGTTGCTGGTCGAGCGACCGCGCAGCCGCCTCGCCCGCCCCGACCGGTCGCGCGCGGCGTCCCGCTACCGCTCGTCGAGCAGGGCGGACGGGCCCTGGAGCTCCTCGAGCGTCCGGCTCAGCGCCTCGAGCTCCGTGGCGGCCTCGTGGAAGCGACGCTCGCCGAGCAGGCGCAGGTAGCTCGCGAAGGCGTCGTTGGCCCGCTGCTCCAGCCCGTCGGTCACGCCGGGCTCACCCGGCGCCTCGGGCACGCCGGGCAGGCCCGCCGCGGCCGCCGCCGGGGGCGCTCCGCCGTCGACGAGCCCGCGCAGCGCCGCGTCGAGCGAGCTCGCGTAGCTCATCCGGTCGCCGTGCATCACCACCACCACGCGGAGCTCCGGATACGCCGCCGTGTCCGCCTGGAGGAAGATGGGCTCGACATAGAGGAGCGTGTCCTCGACGGGGATGACCAGCGCGTTGCCGCGGATCACCTTCTGACCCCGCTGGCTCCAGAGCGAGAGCTGCGCCGACAGCACCGGATCCTGGTCGATCTTGGTATCCATCTGCTGGGTGCCGAGGACACGCGTCTCCTTGGGGAACTTGTACGCGAGCATGCGCCCGTAGTTGTCGCCGTCGGACATGCCGGCGATCCAGCCGATGAGCACCTGCCGGTTCTTCGGCGTGAACGGCAGGATCAGGGTGAA
This sequence comes from Sorangium sp. So ce295, assembly GCF_051527405.1. Lineage (NCBI taxonomy): Bacteria > Pseudomonadati > Myxococcota > Polyangiales > Polyangiaceae > Sorangium > Sorangium sp. So ce295. The sequence continues at coordinate 4,835,671 of NZ_CP150324.1, forward strand.
CTCGGGTCGCCCGTCGCCCGGCGGCTTCCACATCACATAATAGGGCTCAACCGGCTGGACCTCCTCGTAATACTTCTCGGTCGCGCGCGTCCAGAGATCCTCCTGGTTGTAGAACACCTCGGGATCTCTCATGTGGTACTTCGCGTAGACGAGCCCTTGCGCGAGGAGGAAATCCTCCGGATAACGCACGTGCGCGCGGAGCTCCGCCGGCATCTCCTCGCGCGGCAGGAGCAGGCCGGGGAAGATGCGGCTGTAGACCTGGATGATCGGATCCTCCGGCTCGAAGACGTAAAGCCGCACCGAGCCGTCGTAGGCGTCGACCACCGCCTTGACCGAGTTGCGCACGTAGTTCGCGTGGCGGAGGTGATGCGTGAACCCCGCCCGCCCGCCCGCGTCGCCCAGCGCGCGCTCCCCGCTCATCCCGGTGTCTTCAGCGGAGAAGAAGCTCTCGCTGTAAGGGTAATAGCTCGACGTGGTGTACGCATCGACGATCCAGTGGAGCCGCCCGCCGGCGACGACGATGTACGGATCGCGATCGAGCGCCAGGAAGGGGGCGATCGCCCCCACGCGCTCGCGGACCTCGCGGCGGAACATCACCCGGCTGTCGTCCGTGGGGATGCCGGACACGAGGAAGCTCGTGCCGCCGAGCTTCCACCCGAAGAGGAGCTTTCGGAAGAAGCCGTCGAGCGCGATCCCGCCGGTGCCCGCGTAGCGCGTGTAGACGTTCTCCGAGCCGCTCGGATGGTCGAACTCCGGCTCCCTGGAGTTGGCCACCACGTAGCCGTGGGTTGTCTCTCCGTAATAGATCTCGGGGCGCTCGACCGCGAGCTCGGGGGAGACGGAGACGGGCGGGATGTCCTTCACGAGCAGGTTCGGCTGCCCGTCGTGCGTGAAGTCGTGCGCCGAGGCCATCGCGACGCCGTGACCGTGCGTGTACTTGAAGCGACGGTTGACGAAGGTCTGGTGCTCGCTCGGCAGGTTCTCTACGCTGAGCTCGCGCGGGGCGAGCATGACCTGCCGGTAGCGGTCGCCCACCGTGTAGCGATCGATGTCGATGCCGGGCATGTCGTAATAGAGTCGGATCGCCTGGAACTGATGGAACACGGCGTCGAGCGCGCGCGCGTCCCAGAGGCGCACCTCGGACAGGAGGTCCTGGTTGTTCGCCAGGGTCTCGCGGGTGAGCCGGTCGGAGACGGGGAACTCGGTGGCTTCGACGTCGTGGAGGCGGAACCCCGCGCGGGTGAACGCGATGTTGTGGGCGAGGTAGGGGCGCTCGAGCGCGAGCTCGTTGGGCACCACCTTGAGCCACTGGAAGAGCAGCGGGAGCACGAACATGCCGAGCGCCCACGGCGCTGCGACGAGGAGCGCCGGCAACGCGGCGAGCCCCGCCGCGGTGCGCCGGCCCGGCCCGCGCTCGCCGGCGGCGAGGCGATAGAGGGCGCGCTGCACGGGCGGGAGGAAGAGCGCGAGCCCCACGAGCGCCGCGATGACGGCGACGATCCGGGTCGCGGGCAGGCGCACGTGGACGTCGGTCCAGCCCGGGCCCACGACCACGCCCCACTCCGAGTACATGAGGCGATAGGCCGCCAGCCAGCGCCCCCAGGCCACGACGAGCGCGAGCGCGCCGAGAGAGAAGAAGAGCGCGCGGTACCGTGCGGCGCCGGCCGGCGCGGCGTCCGCGGCGGAGCCCGCGACGGCCGGCGCCACGGCGGAGCCCGCGACGGCCTGCGCCGCGGCGTGCTCCGCAGGAGGCTCCGCGGCGTGCTCCGCAGGAGGCACCGCGGCGTGATCCGGGGCGGGATAACGACCCCTCCGCCTCACAGGTACGAGGCCCGCGTCGACCGCCGCCCCGGCGAGCGCGAAGAGCGCGAGGGCCCACAGCAGGAAGTAAACCGCATCGTAAAACGGCAACGAGAACAGGTAGAACGAGGTGCTGCGGCCGAGGATGGGGTCGCGCAGCTCCGTGGGCGCGCGCTCGAGGAAGCGCAGGATCACCGCCCAGCCGAAGAAGCCCCAGATGGCGCCGAGCGCCGCGCCGAGCAGCGTCGGGGTGCGCCGCGCGCCGCGCGACCGCGCGGGGCGGGTCAGCAGGAAGACGACGAGCCCGCCGAGCGCTGCGGCGACGAGCGCCGAGATCAACCGGGCCAGCGTCACCTTCCAGAAGCGCGCGGTGTAACCGAGCTCGGCGAACCAGAGGTACTCGCCCCAGAAGCTCAGGAACCCGAAGAACGCGAGCGTGGCTACCACGAGCAGCGCTCCCGCCGTGACGGGCAGGCGCCTGTGCATCCACATCCCCCGCGTGATCAGGGCTGCTCCGGCGCCGAGCAGCACCACGATGACGAGAACATACATTCGATGCCTCCCTCGAGCAGGGCCCCGCGCGGGGCGCGACGGCGTGCGCCCTCAAGGCGCAAGGACCGCGCCCGATCCAGAGCTGCGGGTGCGTGTCAGCGATGCACGGACAGGCGAGCCGGCAGCGCGCCGGGATGGTCCGCGCTTCGAGCGCCCTCGTCCGGCACGCCTCAGCCGCCCTTGAGCGCGAGCGCCTGAAGCGCGTGGACGAGCTGCTGATGCATCTCCCGCTGCTGCGCGAGCAGCGACTCGAGGAGCTGCGTCACGGGCGCGGGAGCGCCGAGGCTCAGACCACCCGTCTTCGATAACGCCAGGAGGAGGCAGGCGACGGTCGCGCCGGAGTCCGGGAGGATGACGATGTTCACGTTCCTGGCGTCACCGCGGTTGTGGCCCGATGAGCTCTTGTGGAAAGCGGAAGCGCGGCTGGCTGCATCTCCCGCAGCGGCGTCGGCGTCCGCGTCGGCGTCTGCATCGGTGGCCGCCGCGGCAGACGTGGCCACAGCCGAATTTCTGGATGCAGCCGAGTTCGAGGCCGAGGCAGCATTCCCCGCCACCTCGGCTTCCGCCTCCGCTTCCGTTTCGGCCGCTGCGCCATCTTCCCGATCCGGCCTGGGCTGCGCTGTCGCTGCGCTGCCCTCCGCGGCCCGCTCCCGCACGTCGTCCGGCGTGCTCGTGGCAGACGGGTTGTCTCCAGGCATATCGACCCCTCCCAGTTCCTCGTCGGTCTTCGTTCGAGCTCGCCCCGCAGCGCGGCATCACGCCGGAGGCAGCAGCCTTCCGGTAGTGCTCAAAATTGAACATGAAGGCGGTAAGGCGGGAAGAGAATCTCAATGATCTTCCCGCCTTCTCGCCTTCATGTGAACTCTCTCCGGGCGAAATTGAGCACTACCAGCTTTCCACGGTGGTATCCATGAAGCCAGCGCGCGGGCTGGTCAATGTCCTGCGCCGGCCTCCCGCGAGGCGCACGCCCCTGGCGCGGCGCGCTCAGCGGCTGATCTGCAGCAGGGCTCGCCGCCACCAGGGCTCGAGATGCTCATCGCCGCCTCGTGCCGGGGTGTCGAACGGATTGCCGCAGTCCTTCATGATCGAGCGACCTCGGACCACGGCCGAGTGATGCTGGCCACGACCACGGAGATACAGCGCTGCGACCGTCATCGTGGCCACCACCTGGCGCGCGGCGGGCGTCGTTGCTGCGAAACGCTCACCGGGCGGGCTTCGTCGCCGCCTTCGCGGCGCCGCCGGCCGCGTCGACGCGCTGCTCGAGCTCGCTCAGCTTCCTGTCGATCTCCGCCCTCGCCGAGCTCCAGGGCTGCTTCGTGTCCTTGCCGAGCTCGTTCAGAGCCCCGATCACCTCGCGGTGCTTCGCCTCGATCTCTTGCAGCGCCTGGTCGACGGGGCCCCGGTCGACGGCAGGCACGGTGGGCGCCTGCGCCTTGAGCTCCGCCGCCCGCAGCTCCAGGAGCCGAGCCCGCTTGCGCGCGTACTCGATGTAGTCCTCTTTCGTGTCGTGCCGCGCGTCCTTGAGCGCCTCCTGGAGCTCCCGGCGCTCCTCGGCCACGTCCTCGCGCACGTCGGCCCGCTCCTGCCTCGCCTCTCTCCTGGCCTCGGCGATCTCTTTCTGGGCCTCGCGCCGAGCTTCGGCGATCTTCTGATCCGCCTCGCGCTGGATGCGCGCGATCTCCTCCTGCGCCTCTTTGCGGGCCTGAACGAGGTCCTCTCCCGGGTTGCGGTCACAAGCGACCACGAGCGCCGCGGCGGCCATCGCCGAGACCAACGATGCGGTCCTGGTGAACATCATACGTCCTGCTCCCCTGATTCAGAGTTGCTTCACGCACGGTCGGGCCGGTGCGTGAACGAGCGCAGCCACCCGCACGTGAGAGGCTGCAGCGCCCTTGGCTGGTCGGGGCACGCGACGTTTGCATGCAAATTCGTGCCCCGATCGCCGCGTGCGAGCGACGGAGCCCGGCGCTCAGGGCCAAGCGCGCCGGAGCGCTCGACAGCACGTCAGGCGGAGTGCGTCCACGCGCGCGGGGGCGCTCTGCGCGACGAGCTGCACCTCACCCGAGCGGCATCCTCGATGTCCTCAGCTGCCAGTGCGACGAGCTCGGTCATGCCCGTGAGTGTCTCCTGTCGCGCAGAGCGGCGTCTCTGCTCGTCGTACAACGACCTGTGTCAAAGAGCGAAGGGTCCGATGTGCGATCCGCGCCAGGTGCCTCTCACGTGAATCCTGAGCGTCTTTCGGCACGCGCCATGCACGGCGCACAGGGCGCACGCGTGCGCGCGGAGAGCATCTCGGAGCGCCTGACCGACGAGGGGCTGAGCCAACGCGAGCGCTGCGCCCTCACGCGCAGGCAGGCGACGGCGAGCACCACATCGAGGACATCACCGATGAGGTGCGGGGTGTCCGGGCTCTCCAGAGCGGGATTGACGCGACCATTCGATAGAGCACGGCTCCGGAACCACCGACCACAGGAGGTAGATCATGATCGACGTCTCGAAGATGAGCCAGGACACCAAGGCCTGCATCAACGCGTGCCTCGACTGCCATGAGCTCTGCAAGACGATGGTGATCCACTGTCTCCGTCAGGGCGGCGCGCACGCCGAGCCGGGCCACGTCGAGATCATGCTCGACTGCGCGGAGATCTGCCAGATGAGCGCGCATTTCATGCTCAGAGGGTCGCCGCTCGTCGGCCGCACGTGCGAGGTCTGCGCCGAGGTATGCGACCGCTGCGCGTCCGAGTGCGATCGCTTCGACGACGAGCGGACGAACATGTGCGCCGAGGTATGCCGCGCCTGCGCAGAAGCCTGCCGCGACGCCTCCCCTGTCGCGCGCGCAGCGTAGGCGTCCGGTCCAGCGCTCCCTGAGAGGAGCGGCGGAGCGTGGCTCGCTCGATGACGAGCGGCCTGGCGCTCCGCTGAACCCGCGCCGGGTCGCGGCAGGTGAGCGCCCGCGAGGAGCGCCACGCTCTTGGAGAGATGGTCAGGCCAGGAACGTCCAGGGGCAACCGAGACGTCGAACGTATCGTCGTCGTCGTCGCTGCGGCTCTCTCACCGACGCGCTCAGCTCCGCGGCGCCGACGCCGCCCGAGCGCTCGGCGACATCGGGCCCGTTTCGCCCTCCGCGAGGGGCAGCTCGAGGCGGAAGACGGATCCCTGGCCGGGCGCGCTGCTCACGCCGAGTGACCCGCCGTGCGCCTCGGCGATCCGCCGCGCCAGCCACAGCCCGAGCCCCACGCCGTGCACCAGCTCGCGGCACGCGCCGACGCGGCGGAACGGCTCGAAGATCCGCTCGACGTCCTCCGGCTCGATGCCGATGCCCTGATCGGCGACCGTGACGAAGGCACGATCGCCGTCCTCTCCCACGGAGACGGTGATCTCTCCTCGCTGAGGAGAATACTTGATGGCATTGCTGATGAGGTTGTTGAGCACCTGCGCGATGCGCGACGGATCACAGCGGGCGACCACCGGTCCCGCGGCGCTCGAGACGATGATCTCATGAGCCGATGACAGAGGTTGGAAGAGCTCCGCCGCCTCGCGCGCGAGCTCGCGCAGATCGCAGGCCTCCAGCTTCAGCTCGATCCGGCCGGCGTGGATCCGGGTGGCGTCCAGGAGGTCGCCGACGAGCCGATCCATCCGCGCGACCTGCCGTGCGACGAGATCGTTCGCCCGCCGGGCATGCTCCGCGGTCGGCGCCGGGCCGGTCGGGTCGAACCTGCCGACCTTCATCTGGAGCGCCGTCAGCGGGTTGCGGAGGTCGTGGGCGACGCCGGCGATGAAGGTGAGCTGATTCTCCTCCTGGCAGATCAGCCTGTCCGCCATGCGGTTGAACACGCCCGCGATCGAGCGCAGCTCCGCGGGCCCCGTGGCCCGGGCGCGCGCGGTCTTGTCCCCGCGCGCGAAGCGCTCGATGGCCCGCTCGAGCTCCGACAGCGGGGAATGGATGAAGCGCTCCAGGGCGACGAGCGACGCCACGATCGCGATCGCGGCGAACAGGGAGACCCCGATACTCAGCACGTTCGCCGTCGTGTCCCAGGCGACGGCCTGGCGCATCGCGGCCTGGGCCTGCCGGCGATTCTGGTCGACGAAGTCCTCGAGGCTCGTCATCGCGGCGTCGAGCAGGGGCCCGGAGGTCCGGATGGCTTCGCCCGGCGTCACGCCGCGCTCGAGGAGGGCTCCCTGGGAGGCGAAGTAGTCGTGCATGCGCTGCTCCACCTCGTGCAGCAGCAGCTCCTCCTCCCGGCCGCCGACGTATTTGCGGACCTCGACGAGGCGCCGCTCCGCGCCGGCGACGATCGCCCCCAGCGCAGGGCGGGCGTCCTTGGCGGACGCGGGCGCGCGCTCCGCCGACGCCAGCGCGAGGTTGCTGAGGCGGTTGTACTGCGTCATCTGCTGCTGCAGATCCATCGCCAGTCGTACGCTCTCCACGCTGTCGTCAATGAGGAGCGCCGTCCGGTGCACGAACGTGGTGAGCAGGCCCATTCCCGCTGCTGAGAGCAACAGGAGCACGGCCATGAGCGCGATCATGCTCCGAACGATGGATCGGAGGCTCGCCCCGCCCGCCTCCGCGCCCGACCTCGGCTGTCCATCGTCGGGCGGGCGCTGATGATTCGCGGGCATGGGAGGCATTATGACAGCGGCCCCGTATCGCGTCGGCGGCTTCGAACGCCGGCCGGCCCGGCGACCGCGCGCCCTTCCAGGCCACGGCGCAGGCGCCGCTCGTCACGTGCCCCGACGTCGCAGGAACGCCGCTCGCAAGCCCGCTGTGGCGGTACGAAGATGCGGAGCTCCCGGGTCGGAAGCGCGCCGTCGGCGCGCACCAGCGTGCTCGCGGTCGCCGGCGGCGTGGTCGCCCTGTGCCTGGCCGTCCATCATCTCTGGCCCGCTGTGCTGTCGCTGCTCGTCGGCGGCGCCGTCTACTACCTGCTCGCGCCGCTCGTGTCGCTCCTCGAGCGCCGGCGCGTCCCGCGGATCGCGAGCACCCTGCTGCTCGCCGGGCTGCTCGGCGGGGGAGTGGCGACCGCCGCCTGGTACCTCGTTCCGCGCGTGTACGGCGAGTTCTCCTCGCTCGTCAGCCAGCTGCCTGACCGCCTGATGCGGCTTGAGCGGTGGCTCGTGGAGGAGAGCGGCGTGCTCGGCGAGGGCTCCGACGAGCGCGTCCAGGCGGCGATAGACACCCTGCTGCGGCGGTCGGGCGGCGTGGCGATGGAGCTCGTCCACCGGCTGTTCGGCGTCGCGATGGCCGCCTCGGGCTCCGCGTCGTCGGTGCTGTTCGGCCTGATCGCCGGCCTGTACCTGCTGCTCAGCGGCCACGAGGTCGCCCGCGGCCTCCCGCGCTGGATCCCGCCGGCCCACCGCGAGCGCTGGGTGCGCTTCGGCCGCGCGTCGAGCCGCGTCCTCGCGGCCTACGTGCGCGCCCGCGTCGTCGCGTCGATCTTCATCGGCGTCAGCTACTGGATCGCCTTCGCCCTGCTCGGGCTGAACCACGCGCTCCTGCTCGCGGTCGTCGGCGGGCTTCTCAACTTCATCCCCGTCGTCGGACCGCTCCTCGCGGCGATCCCCGCCGTCATCGTCGCCGCGTTCCAGGGCGTCGGGCTCGTCCTCGGGGTCGGGGCGGTGATGATCGTGGCCCAGCAGGTCGAGAGCCTCCTGATCGGGCCGCTGCTCGAGGGGCGCTCGGTGCGCCTCCCGCCGATCGCGATCGTCGTCGTCGTGGCGACCGGCGCCGCCATCGCCGGGATCCCCGGCATGCTGCTCGCGGTGCCGGTCGCGGGCCTGGCGAGGACGGCGCTCGACATCTTCTATCGGGAGGCGTGGTGCGAGCGGGCCGAGTGATCCGCGCCCGCCGTCACGGCGCGCGCCGCTCGCGCCGGCGCGCGAGGGCCTTGCGGAGCTCCTCGACCCAGAGCACCAGGCTCCCGACGGCGCCGATGGCGGCGACCTCCTGGATCGGCAGCGGCACGGTATGGAACACGTCGTTGAGCGGGGGGGCGAAGATCACGGCGGCGTGGAGCGCGTTGCCGAGGAGGAGCCCCGCGATGAGCCAGCGGCTCTTCGCCAGGTCGAGGCTCAGCCCCGAGGCCCGGTCGGAGCGGCAGTTGAGCACGTTGAACCACTGGGCGACGACGAGCACCGTGAACGCCTCCGTGCGCGCCTGGACGAGCGGGACGCCCAGCGACAGGCGGTAGGCGAAGTAGCCGAGCGTCGAGGCCGCGATGGCCGGGACGATGAACACCATCCGCCGGAGGACCTGGGACGAGAGCAGCGGCTCGCCCCTGGGCACGGGCGCGAGCCGCATCTCGTCCCCCTCGGGCGGGCCCATGATGAGCGGCACGGTCACGAGCCCGCTCGTCACCAGGTTGACCCAGAGGATCTGCACGGCGACGAGCGGGACCGGGAGGCCGATCACGAGCGCGGTGACCAGGGCGACGACCTCGGCGAGGGAGCTCGATCCCAGGTACAGGATGAGCCGCTTCAGGTTCCGGTGGACGTGCCGCCCCTCGGCGACCGCGTCGACGAGCGTCGCGAAGTTGTCGTCGGTGAGGACGATCTTCGACGCGCCCTTCGCCACCTCGGTCCCCGTGATCCCCATGGCGACGCCCACGTCGGCGCGGGCGAGCGCCGGGGCGTCGTTCACACCGTCACCGGTCATGGCCACGACGTCCCCGCGGGCCTGGAATGCCTCGACGATCCGGAGCTTCTGCTCGGGATGCACGCGGGCGAACACCGAGATGCGCGCGAGCTTCCCGGCGAGCTCGTCGTCCCCGAGCGCGTCGAGCTCCCGCCCGTCGACGGCCACGTCGCCCTCGCGCGCGATCGCCAGGGCGCGCGCCACCGCGAGGCCCGTCGCCTTGTGATCGCCGGTGACCATGACCGGGCGGATCCCCGCCTCCTGGGCCGTGAGCACGGCGCCGCGCGCCTCCGGGCGGGGCGGATCGAGCTGCCCCACGAGGCCGAGGAGCTGGGCCCGGCCCGCGAACGCCGCGTACCCGCGCTGCGGCGCGATCGTGGCCTCGTCCACCAGCGCGATCGCGAGGACGCGGAGCGCGCGATCGGCCATGTCCTCCCACGCGCGGCGCGCCTCGCGCGCCTCGCCGTCGCCGAGGGGCTCGGCGCGCCCGCCCCGTCGGACGCTGGCGCACAGCTCGAGCACCGACTCCGGCGCGCCCTTGATGAGCACGCGCGGCGCGCCGCCCCGGTCGTGCTGCGTCGCCATCAAGCGCGTGGCGGCGTCGAAGGGGATCTCGCCCTGCCTCGGGGACCGGCCCCGCTCCGCGCGGACGTCGAGCCCTCCCTTCGCTGCGACCGCCAGCAGCGACGCCTCGGTCGGGTCGCCGAGGGCGCGCCACCGGGGCTCGTCGTCGTCGGGCGGGACGAGCTCGGCGTCGTTGCAGAGCAGGCCGGCGAGGAGCAGCTCGCGCGCGTCCGCGTCCGCCCCCGCGTCGATCGCGCGGCCGTCCTCGGTGAGGCGCCCGGAGGGCTCGTACCCCGTGCCCTCCACCTCGACGCGCCGGCCGCCCGGGAGGTAGAGCACCGTCACCGTCATCTCGTTCCTGGTGAGCGTCCCCGTCTTGTCGCTGCAGATGACGTTCAGCGAGCCGAGCGACTCCACCGCGGAGAGGCGCCGCACGATCGCGCGGCGCGCGGCCATCCGCCGCACGCCGAGCGCGAGCGCGACCGTGACGGCCACGGGCAAGCCCTCCGGGATGAGCGAGACGAGCTGGCTCACGGCGATCATCGAGACCTCGACGAGCGGCAGCCCCCGCAGCGCGCCCAGGGCGACCACGACGCCGCACATCACGACGCCCGCCGCGATCACGTAGCGCCCGAGCTGCGCGATGCGCCGCTCGAGCGTCGTCTCCGGCTCCTCGCCTGTCGCGGTGAGCGCCGCGATCTTGCCCACCTCGGTGCTCACCCCCGTCGCGACGACCAGCGCCCGCCCGCGCCCCGCGGTCACGTGGGTGCCCGACCAGACCATGTTGGCGCGGTCGGCGAGCGGCGTGTCGGGGGCGAGCGCGCCCGGGGCCTTGGGCACGGGGACGGACTCGCCGGTGAGCGCGGCCTCGGCCACCTCGAGCGCGGCGGCCTCGAGCAGCCGGGCGTCGGCCACGATCGCGTCGCCCGCCGAGAACACCACGACGTCGCCGGGGACGAGCTGGCGCGCCTCGAGGAACACCTCGCGCCCGCCGCGCGCGACGTGCGCCGTGAGCGCCGAGAGCTGCCGCAGCGACGCGAGCGATCGCTCGGCGCGCCCCTCCTGGACGGCCCCGATCGCGCCGTTGAGCGCGACGACCGCGAGGATCACGGCGGCGTCGCTGCGCTCCCCCAGCGAGAAGGCGAGCGCAGCGGCGCCGAGGAGGAGATAGATGAGGGGGCTCCGGAACTGGCGCAGGAAGAGCGCGAGGAGCGACGCCTTCCTCGCCTCCGGCAGGGCGTTCGACCCGAAGCGCGCGAGGCGCTCCCGGGCCTGCTCGTCCGTGAGGCCCGCGCCAGGGTCGACGGCAAGCTCCGCCAGCAGCGCCTCGAGGGGCGCCGCGTGGGCCGATCGCCCGGGCCCGCCCGGCAGCGCCGCCGCTCCTGCGGGCGGCTGGGCTCGATCCGCTCCGGCCGCGGCGCCTCGCCCGCCCCTCCCACGTCGCGAACGCCGCCAGCCGCCGCCACCCCCCTGCTGCAATCCGTACACTCGCGCGCTCCCGTTCGTGTCAGCCGATCTGCTGTTCTCGTTCTCGTCCGCGCTGGCCGAGCGCGCGCGCGAGGCTCACGCCGCTGGCGATGAGCCCGACATGGCTGAACGCCTGGGGAAAGTTCCCGACGAAGGCGCCGGTCGCCGGCTCGATCTGCTCCGGCAGCAGGCCGAGCGGGCTCGCGCGGGCGCAGAGCGCCTCGTAGAGCGAGAGCGCCTCGTCGACCCGCCCCTGCGCCGTCAGGTTGTCGACGAGCCAGAAGCTGCAGAGGAGGAAGGCGCCCTCGCCGGACGCCGCGACGCCGTCGTCGTACTCGTCGGGCAGGTAACGATACAGGAGCCCATCGCCCGCCCCGAGGCCGGTCGCGATCGCCTCCGTCGTGGCGATCATCCGCGGGTGGTCGGCGGGGATCACCCGGCGCAGCGGGAGCGCCAGCGCGCTCGCGTCGAGCGGCCCTCCGCCGAGCGCCGAGGTGATCGCCCGGACGCGCGGATCCCATGCCTCCTCGAGGATGGCCCGGCGGATCTCCTCCGCCTTTCGCCGGAGGCCGTGGATGTCCCCAGGCAGCCCGTGCCGCCCTGCGAGCCGCCACCCCCGATCCAGCGCGACCTGACACAACGCCGCGGAGTACGTGAACGGACGCCCCGCGCTGCGGACCTCCCAGATGCCGTGATCGGGCTGCCTCCACTCGCGGGCCGCGCCGTCGAGGAGCGGCGCGAGCCGGGACCACAGGGCAGGACGGATCTCTCCGCCGCGCGAGGACCACTGGTAGGCGCAATCGATGATCTCACCGAAGACGTCGTGCTGCTTCTGGTCCATGGCCGCGTTGCCCCAGCGCACCGGCCGGGAGCCGCGATATCCCTCGAGCTGCCCGCAGATCTGCTCGGGCGGTGGCGGATAGCCGTCGAGGTCGTAAAGCACCCGAGGGCGGCCGTCCCTGTCGGCGGCGTCGAGCACCCAGCCGAGGAAGCCCCACGCCTCGTCGGCGAGGCCGATCCGGCGGAGCGCGTGCACGGCGAACGCGGCGTCGCGAATCCAGGCGAATCGGTAATCCCAGTTCCGCGCGCCGCCGATGACCTCCGGCAGCGACGAGGTCGGCGCAGCGAGCATGGCGCCGGACTCGAAATGGTCGAGCAGCTTGAGCGTGATCGCCGCGCGGCGCACGAGCGCCCGTGCGGGCCCATCGTACCGGATGCTCGAGGCCCAGCGGCGCCACGCGTCAGCCGTCGCGTCGAGCGCCCGCGCCGGTGGGACGGCGCGGTGCCGGTGCGCGCTCCGGAGGCGGAGCGCCACGTGCAGCCGCTCGCCGGCGCGGAGCCTCACGGTCGTGGTCGGCCCGGTCAGCTCGAGCGATGCGTTGAGGTAGAGCTCCAGCTCGGGTCGGGCCCTGCATCGGAGGCGCAGGCCGTCTCGCTCCTGGCTCACCTCCGCGCCGCCGTACGGCGCGATGTCGATCCGCACGTCCACGCTCCCCTCCACGACCTCCGCCGAGCGCAGCAGCTCGGCGCGCCCCGCGGCCACGTCCTCGGCGAGATCGGCGCCGGAGCGCAACGTGAGCGCGTCGGTGACCCGGAGCAGGCCTGTCGGGCCCTGCATCTCGGTCACCAGGATCCCCGTGTCCTCGATGTAGCGCTGGCCGGACGCGACGAGGACGTCCGGGGACACCGTGAAGGCGCCGCCGCGCGCTGCGTCGAGGATCCTGCAGAAGACGGGCGGCGAGTCGAAGCGCGGCGCGCACAGCCAGACCACGGCCCCGTCGCGCCCGACGAGCGCGGCGGTGGTGCCGTCCCCGAGCAGGCCGTGGTCCTCGAGCGGCAGGTACCCGCGCTCGGAGCGGAGTGCTGAGAGCTTCATCGAGAGGCTCCCTGGGGAGCCCGCGTCATGATGTCAAACGGCCCGGGCGCGAGGGGTCGAGCGCCCCGATGCGGAGAGCGGGTCTGGATGTCCCGAGCTCGAGCAGGATGATCACGGTCCCGAGCGGTGTCGACCCAGGATCTCCGCCAGCGCAAAGGCCTGTCGCAAGCTGTCCCGACGGCGCAGCGCGCTTCGCAGCTTCGCGCGCCGCGACGCGCGCGCACCGGCGCCCGCGTCGGAGACGCCTGTCGGCGACGGCGCCCCGTTCTGCGCCGCTGGGGGCGGCTCGGCGCGCGCGGGCCGGCCGGTCGCTGTCTCGTCGTACGGCGCAGGCAGCATCCCACCATACGGCGCGCGCGGGAGCACCCCGCCTTCCTGCCGCCGCTCTCGCGTCCCGCCGAGCGCCGCGCCGAGCCAGGCGATCAGCGCGAAGAGCAGGAAGAGCGCGAGCAGCAGCAGATCTGCCAGCGTCACGGGTGCCCTCTCCGCTCGCGGAGCACCTCCGTGGTCCCGTCGGCGCCGGTCATGTCCGAGGCGATGGCGCCGCGCATGTCGGTGTCCGCCTGGACGTTCTTCAGCCGATGATAATCCATGATGCCGAGGTTCCCCCGGCGGAACGCGTCGGCCATGGCGCGCGGCACCTCGGCCTCGGCCTCGACGACCCGCGCCCGCATCTCCTGCTCCAGCGCGACCGCCATCGCGCGCCGCTCCTCCGCCTTGGCCTGGGCGATCTGCTTGTCCGCGTTGGCCTGGTCGATCTGCAGCTTGGCGCCGATGTTCGCCCCCACGTCGACGTCCGCGATGTCGATGGAGAGGATCTCGTACGCCGTCCCCGCGTCGAGCCCCCGCGAGAGGATGTTCTTCGAGATGTGATCGGGGTTCTCGAGCACTTCCTTGTGCGTGGCCGCCGAGCCGATGGTGCTCACCATGCCTTCCCCGACGCGGGCGATGATGGTCTGTTCGCCCGCCCCGCCCACGAGCCGATCGATGTTGGTCCGGACAGTCACGCGGGAGATCGCGATGAGCTGGATCCCGTCCTTCGCGACCGCCGCGATGCGGGCGGTCTCGATGACCTTCGGGATCACGGACATCTTCACCGCCTCGAGCACGTCACGGCCGGCCAGGTCGATGGCCGCGGCGCGCTTGAACGGCATCGGGATGTTCGCCTTGTCCGCCGAGATGAGGGCGTTGACCACGCGCACCACGTTGCCGCCGGCGAGGAAGTGCGCCTCGAGGTCGTTGACGGAGATGTCGAGCCCTGCCTTGACGGCGCTGATGCGCGCGGTGACCACCGTGCCCGGCGGGACGCGCCGGAACCGCATCCCGACGAGCGTGAACAGCCCGACATACGCGCCCGAGGCCCAGGCCGCGATCCAGAGAGGTATCGGGATCATGTAGAGCCCGATGAACATCGCCGCGAGCAGCAGCAGGACGAGCCCGAACAGGCCCAGATCGAACCCCATCATCCCCTCATCCCTCCATCCCCTGCGCCGCTGGCCGGCGCACGACGACGCGGTTGCCCTCGACGCGGATCACCTCGACCGCCTCTCCGGCCGCGATGTACTCAGCCTCCGAGACCACATCGATCCGCGCTCCCCCGATGCGGGCGATCCCGGCCGGCCGGAGCGGCGATGCGGCGACGCCGCGCTCGCCCACCAGCGGTCCTCCGGCCTGGGCTGGCGGGCCGCCGTCGACGCCCGCGCCGAGGCTCGTCGACAGGACCAGGCGCCGCCCGAAGGGGAGCCGCGGCAGGAAGCGCAGCGCGATGAGCATGCCGGCCAGCGCCAGCGCGATGGACAGCGTGACCTGGGCGACGGCCTCGAGGGCGCGCCCGAGCGTCACGCCCGCGCCGACCAGGCTCATGCTCAGCCCGGCGAGCAGCGCGACCGTGCCGAGGACGCCGGCGACGCCGAAGCCGGGGATCACGAACACCTCCAGGGCGAGGAGCAGCACGCCGGCCACGGCGAGCGCGATCTCCTCCCAGCCGACGAGGGCCAGCAGCCAATGCGCCCAGAAGAACAGCACCAGGCTGGCGGCGCCCACGAGGCCCGGGACGCCGAACCCCGGCGTGCGCAGCTCGATCAGCAGGCCCATCATCCCGAGGCTCAGGAGGAGCGAGCTCACGACAGGCGTCGTCAGGAACCTGAGCACGCGCTCTGCCCAGCTCGGCGACAGGTGGCGGATTTCGGCCCCCTCGAGGCCGAGCCGGGCGAGCACGGCATCCATGCCGTCCGCCTGGGCGTCCGCGACGCCGAGCGCCAGCGCCTCGGCGGTCGTGAGCGTGAGCAGCTTCCCCGGCCCCACGACCCCCTCGACGGCGACGTCCTCGTCCACCATCGCCTCGGCGAGCTCCGGCGGCCGGCCGCGGCGCTCGGCGGTCGAGCGGAACTCCTTCCTGACGTACGAGGTCGCCTTCTCCCCGGCGGGCTCCGCGCCCTCCGGCCCCGCGTGCACCGGCGCCGCGGCGCCCAGGGTCGCGCCCTCCGCCATCACGATCTGCTCTGCCGCGAGCGCGATGAGCGCGCCCGCCGAGATCGCCCGTTGATCGACGAAGACGACGGTGCGGAGCGGGGTCGCGAGCAGCGCGTCGCGGATGGCGATGGCCGCGTCGACGCGGCCGCCGAGCGTGTTCGTGGGCAGGATCAGCGCGCTCGCTCCAGCCGTCTCGGCCGTGGCGATGGCCCGCTGGACGAAGGCGGACAGCCCGGCGTCGATCTCGCCCTGGATCGGCGCGACATGGACGATCGGCGCGGCCCCGGCACGCGCCATCGAGGCGACGAGCGCGGAGACGAGCGCGAGCACGTACGGAATCCAGCGCGGCAGCCGCGCGCGCAGGCGCCTTTTTGTCAGCGACACGCGTCACCCCCGGGTGGACACCTAGAGCGGTGATCGCCGTGGTCAAAGGCGTCGGCGTGCGCGGCGAGATCCCCAGCCTTTCGGGCATCTCCGCCGTGCGCCGCTTCTTGCGCCCCGCAGCGCTCGCGCCCATCCGTCGAGGGGGAGGCGATCGGGTGGGCAATCTCTCGCCTGGCCGATCATGACGCCTGCGCGCACCGGGTAGGCCGCGACGGGCGCCGCGACGTCGGAGGCCGATCGACGCGCGACGCCCTCCGGCGTGCCGGATCAGCTTGCGCGACGCCGCGCAATATGTTTTGAGTTCAAAGGATTCGTTCCGCCGCTCGCCCGCGGCGATCCCGGGGGGCGTCGCGCCCTGTTCGTTTCCGACAGCTCTCGGCGCCGCGCCGGCGCGCGCCCGGCGGGATGAGGGAGGTGCCGCGCCTCGCGCCCGGCGGGCGGCGCCGGGCCGCCGCAGAGGAGGGGAGTTCCATGGCCCGACTGCTCATCGTCTCCAACCGTCTCCCGATCAGCGTGCGCGTCGACCGCGGCGCGCTCAGCCTCACGCGCTCCTCGGGCGGCCTCGCCGCCGCCATGCGCGGCCCCCACGAGCGGCACTGCGCGATCTGGATAGGCTGGCCGGGCAGCGTCGCGAGCCTCTCCCCGGAGCAGCGGCGGGACGCCGACGTGGCGCTCGCCGGGATGCGCGCCGTGCCCGTGCACCTCGGCGCCGCGGAGCAGCACCGCTTCTACGACGGCTTCTCGAACGGCGTCCTGTGGCCCCTGCTCCACTACCTGCTCGACAAGGTGAACCTCGACGCCGAGCTCGACTGGGAGGCCTACCAGCGCGTCAACGAGCGCTTCGCCGACGTCGTCGCCGCGCAGTACACGCCGGGCGACGTGATCTGGGTGCACGACTACCAGCTCCTGCTCCTCCCGGCGCTCCTCCGGCTGCGCCTCCCCGGGGCCCGGATCGGCTTCTTCCTCCACGTCCCGTTCCCGTCCGCCGAGGTCTTTCGCATCCTCCCGTGGCGGGAGCAGATCGTCCGCGGCCTGCTCGGCGCGGACCTGATCGGCTTCCACACGGCCGCCTACCGCAGGAACTTCGCCGCGTCGGCGGCGCACGTGCTCGGCGTCGATCCGGGCGAGGCGGTGATCGAGCACGACGGGCGCGCGGTCGCGCTGGGGGTCCACCCCATCAGCATCGACGCCGCCGAGATCGAGCGGCTCGCGGGCCACCCCGGCGTGCGGGACGAGGTGGCGCGCATCCGCGCCGAGGCGCGCGGCCGCAAGATCGTGCTCGGGATCGACCGGCTCGATTACACGAAGGGGATCCCGCGCCGCCTGCTCGCGATCGAGCGGTTCCTCGAGCGCGAGCCGGAGCTGCGCGATCAGGTCCGCTTCCTCCAGCTCGCCGTGCCCACGCGGGAGATGGCCGGCGCGTACGCCGACTTCCGGCGGCTCGTGCACGAGATGGTCGGCCGCATCAACGGGCAGCACGGCACGACGTACGCGACGCCGATCCACTACATGCACCGCTCGCTGCCGCTCGAGCAGGTGGTCGCGCTCTACCTCGCCGCCGACGTGATGCTCGTGACCCCGCTGCGCGACGGCATGAACCTCGTCGCGAAGGAGTACGTCGCCGCGCGGGTCGACGACGACGGCGCCCTGATCCTGAGCGAGTTCGCGGGCGCGTCCTCCGAGCTCGCGGAGGCGATCTCCGTCAACCCGTACGACATCGGCTCGGTCGCCGCTGCCGTGAAGCAGGCGATCGCCATGCCGCCCGCCGAGCAGCAGCGCCGGATGGCGGCGCTGCGCCGCCGCGTGGCGACGCACGACGTCCACGCCTGGGCGCAGGCGTTCCTCGATGAGCTTGGCCGCGCCGCGGCGCCGGAGCCCGCGGGGGTCGCCGCGCCGTCGCGCCGAGGGATGCCCGAGGGCGTCGTCGAGCGCATGCGCCTCGCGCCTCAGCGCGTGTGGATCCTCGACTACGACGGCACGCTGGTCCCGTTCGCGCCGGTGCCTGACCTCGCCGCGCCGGACGAGGAGCTGCTCGCGCTGCTCGGGGCGCTGTCCGAGCGCGACCGCGTGCACGTCGTGAGCGGCCGCCGGCGCGCCGACCTCGAGCGCTGGCTCGGCGCGCTGCCGCTCCACCTGCACGCCGAGCACGGCTTCTGGTCGCGGCCCAAGGCGAGCGGCGACTGGGTCGCGCTCGAGACGGACGCCGCCGCCTGGAAGGGCGAGGCGCGGGCGATCCTCGAGGGCTTCACGCGGCGCACCCCGGGCAGCTTCATCGAGGAGAAGACGGTGACCCTGGCGTGGCACTACCGCACGGCCGAGCCCGAGCTGGCGAGCCAGCACGTGCGCGAGCTGCGCGCGCGCCTCGAGGAGCGCCTCCCCATGGATACCCTGGAGCTGCTCGCCGGCGCCAAGGTGGTCGAGGTCCGGCCGCGCGGCGTCCACAAGGGCAGGGTGGTGCCGCTCATCCTGGACCAGGTCCCGGCGAGGGCGGCGGTGATCGCCATCGGCGACGACCGCACGGACGAGGACATCTTCGCGGCGCTGCCGCCGTCCGCGTACACCATCCACGTCGGCAACGAGAGCAGCCGCGCCGCCTACCGGCTGCCCGACGCAGGCGCGGTGCGGCGCCTCCTGCGCTCGATCCACGCTGGCCACGCTGGCCACGCCGGCCCCGCCGGCCACGCCGGCCCCGCGGGGCTCGACGCCGGGATCCACGCCTGACCCGCGCCGGGGTCCACGCGCTTTCCACGCTCGTTCTACGCCTGATTCATGCCTTTCTTCCCGGCCCGAAGCCGCCGCCGCTCGCGGCGCGGCGCTGTCCAGCACCGGCCCGCGTTTCGCGGGGCGAGCGCGGCGGAGAGGCGCGTTATAACGCGCGCCATGGATCAGGATCCCGGCCGTGAACGGCCCGAAGAAAGGCCGTCCGGGCGGCCCGCAGGGGCGCCCCTGCAGGACCGCATCGCCGCCGCGCTCGGCATCGAGCCCGAGGCCCGCGAGGCCATCGTCCGGAGCATGCTGGAGCGGAGCGCCCGGGGGGCGGCGGGCTACTGGCTCCAGCTCTTCCTCGCCATGGGCATCGCCTCGCTCGGGCTCGTCCTCGGCAGCGGGGCGGTCGTCATCGGCGCGATGCTGATCTCGCCGCTCATGGGGCCCATCGTCGAGCTCGGGATGGGCCTCGCGATCGGCTCGCCGTTCCTGGCGCTGCGCTCCTTCACGCGCGTCGCCTTCAGCGTCGTCATGGTCGTGACGAGCGCCACGGTCCTCACGCTGATGCTGCCGTTCTACGAGGTGACCTCGGAGATCGCCGCGCGCACGTCGCCGACGGCGCTCGATCTGCTCATCGCGATCTTCTGCGCGATCGCGGCCGCCTACACCACCGCGCGGCCCGGCTCGGACACGACCTCCACGGCCGCGGGCACGGCGATCGGCATCGCGCTCGTGCCCCCGCTCTGCGTGATCGGCTACGGGATCGGCACGCGGATGAAGAGCGTCGCGAGCGGCGCCGCGCTGCTCTTCACGGCGAACCTCTGCGCGATCCTCCTGTTCGCCATCCTCTCCTTCCTGCTCCTCGGCTACAGCGCCGTCAGCACCGCGGAGCTCGAGCACGCGGAGCTCGCGAAGCAGAAGCCGGGCGCGATCCGCCGCGTGGCGCGCGCGCTGCAGGTCTTCTTCGAGCTCCGCCACGGGTGGATCTTCCGCGTGCTCATGCCGCTCGCGCTCCTCGGGGCGGTGTATTTCCCGCTCCGGGAGGCGCTCGCGCGGGTGTCGTGGCAGGTGCGCGTCCGCACGGCGATCGTGCGCATGCTGGACGCGCTGCCGCAGAGCGCGGTGCGGTCGAACGTCTCGGTCGATCACGGCAGCGTCGCCGTGCGCCTCGTCATGCTCGGCCGAGCGGACGAGGCGGACCGGATCGAGCGCGACCTGCGCGACCAGATCGCCGCCGTCGCGGGCATCACCCCGAAGGTCGACGTGATCGCCGTCCTCGACGCGAGCGCGCTGCAGGAGGTGGCGGCGTCGGTCAGGGCGAGCTCGGCGCCCATCGACGTGGCGCCCAAGGAGCCCGATCTCGCGCTCGTCCGCCAGGAGCTCGCGACGTCGCTCGCCGGCGCGTGGCCGCACGCGGCGGGGCCGCTCGTCGCGTGGCGGCTCCGGTTCCCGGAGAACGAGCCGGCCGTCGTGGAGGTGGTGCACGTCGGTCCCGAGCTAGGCGCCCCGGCGGCGGACCTGCTCGGGCGCGCGCTCTCGCGCGAGCTCGGCGCGGAGGTCGCGGTGCAGGACCGCGCCATCTCGCCCGAGCCGATCGTCGCCGAGCCGCCGGGCGGATGGTCCTGGCTCCAGGCCGCCGGGCGCGCGCTCGCCTGGGTGGACGACGTGGGGGCGCTCCACGGTTGCGTCGAGGTGCCCCCGAACCCCGGGGAGAAGCCGAGCGGTGAGCTCGACGCGGTCCTCGTGGCGCTCCGGTCGCTGCCGGCCCTCCGTTCGGATCGGGTGCACGTCCGTCAGGGCGCGCGATGGCGGGCGCTGGTCTCGACCTCGCCGTGCGCGCCGGCGTCCGCAGCGGCGCCGGCCGACGCCGCTGCGGACGCCGGCGCTCCGGCGGACGCCGGCGCGGGCTCCGGCATCCGCTGAGGCCCGCCGCGGGGGCGGTCGCTCGCGGCGGCTACTGCTCCGTCGACGTCTCGGCTTCCTCGAGCGTCAGCGCCGCGCCGGGCGCCGGGGCCTCGGACAGCGCGAGCCTGCCGACGAGGAGCCCCACCACGGCCGCCACGCCCGAGGCGAGCAGGACGCCCAGCTTCGCCGCGGCGAGCATCGCGGCGTCGCCGAACGCGAGGCCCGCGATGAAGATCGCCATCGTGAAGCCGATGCCCGCGACGCAGCCCACGACCGCGATCCCGCGCCAGCCGACGCCGCGCGGCAAGGCGCAGACGCCGAGCCGGACCATCGCGAAGCTCGCGAGGAAGACGCCGAGCGGCTTGCCGGCGACCAGGCCGAGCGTGACCCCGAGCAGGATCGTCCCCGAGGCCGGGTGGCCGAGCGAGGAAGCATCGATGCGGACGCCGGCGTTGGCGAACGCGAACAGCGGCATGATGCCGTACGCGACCCACGGGTGGAGCGCCGCCTGGAGCCGGACCACGGGCGGCAGCGCTTCACGCTGGGCCTGCCGGATCCGCCCGAGGGGCTTGAGCAGCTCGTCCGCGCGGTGGCCGTCGCGCTCGGTGAGCGCGGCGACCCTGTCCACCGCGTCGCGCGCCGCGGCGACGAACCCCTCGGTGCCGAACCAGGAGCGCACCGGCGTCAGGAGCCCGACGGCGACGCCGGCGATCGTGGGGTGGACGCCGGCGCGGAGCATGCCCCACCAGAGGACGGCGCCGGGGGCCACGTAGGCGGCGGGCGAGCGGACGCCGAAGCGCTGGAGCAGCAGCACCGCGAGCCCCCCGCCGGCCGCGACGAGCAGGCCGCTCCACGCGACGCCGGACGAGTAGAACAGCGCGATGACGATGATGGCGCCGATGTCGTCGATGATGGCGAGCGCGAGGAGGAGCACGCGCAGGGCAGGGGGCACGCGCTTGCCGAGCAACGCCAGGACGCCCACCGCGAACGCGATGTCGGTCGCCATGGGGACGCCCCAGCCGTGCCGCGAGACCGGCGAGGCGTTGAGCGACAGGTAGAGCAGCGCGGGCGCGATCATGCCGCCCACCGCCGCGGCGACCGGCAGCGCCGCGCGCTTGAGATCCGAGAGCTCCCCCTCGTGCATCTCCCGCCGGATCTCCAGGCCGACGACGAAGAAGAAGATCGTCATCAACCCCTCGTTGATCCAGAAGTGGAGGGGCTGCGTGAACGCCAGCGAGCCCGCGCTGAGCGTGATCGGGACGTGCCAGAGGTGCTCGTAGGCGTCGCCCCACGGCGAGTTCGCCCAGGCGAGGGCGACGGCGGACGCGATCAGCAGGACGATCCCGCTGGCGGCCTCGACGTGCAAGAAGCGCTCGATCGGGCCGAGGACGCGCTCGGCGATGCGGCGCGCGGGGGCCCAGGTTCCGGGGGCAAGCTCCTGAGAGGGGGATCGACGCAATGAACCACCGAGGCGCGAGCGACGTCGCGCGAGGGGGGAAGGCGGCCCGACCATCCCATGAAGACCTGCCGCAGCGCTCCACCGCCGCGACACCCGAGCGGGAGAATACTCGTTCAGGCGACCGGATCCAGCGCGAACGGGCGCGCCGGGCCGGGGGCGTCGCTCCGGGGCTGTCTGGCGCCGCCGCTCCGGCACGGCCAGGCGTCTGGAGGGGATTCGAGCCGCAGGGTGGATCGTGAGCTGGCCTCGGCGCATCGTCGGGGCCGGGAGGTGGCGGATGACGCGAGATGCCCTGGAGCGCGCCGCGGTGACGGCCTTTCTGGTCGCCCGCCACGGCGATGCGGTCTGCGACTCGGCCATCGAGATTCGCCCGCTCCCCGGCGGGCTCTGCTCGGAGGTCGCGCTCGTCACCGCGCGGCTGCGCGGCGGCGCGCGGGCTCGCCGGGTCACGCTCGTGGCCAAGCTCGTGCACGGCACCGCCGCGCGCGAGGCGGCCGTGTACCGGCGGCTCTCGATGTCCGTCGGGCGGCGCTTCTCGCCCGAGCTGCTCGGCGCGGAGCGGCTCGGGCGCGGGCGCTGGCTGCTCTACCTCGAGCGGATCGAGCCGGCGCACGCCTGGCCCTGGGCCGACAGCGGGCACACGGCCCGTGTGCTCGATCGGCTGGCGCGCCTCCACGAGGAGACGGCGCAGGGCGCAGCGCTGCCGGCCTGGGACTACGAGGCCGAGAACCTGGCCATGGCGCGCGATACCCTCTCGCTGGCCGAGCGCCTGCCCCGCGGCGAGGTCCCGGCGCTCGCCCGGACGCTGCCTGCCCTGCGGCGGGTCGTCTCGGCGCTGCCCGCGATGCGCCGCGAGCTCCTCGCGTTCCAGCCGCTCGGCCGCGCGGTGATCCACGGCGACGTGCACCCGGGCAACGTCATGGTCCGCCGGCGCGACGGCGTCGTGGAGCCCGTGCTGCTCGACTGGGCGCGCGCGCGGATCGGCTCGCCGCTGGAGGACGTGAGCTCGTGGCTCCAGGCCCTCGGGTACTGGGAGCCGGAGGCGCGGCGCCGCCACGACACGTTGCTCGCCGGCTACCTCTCGGCGCGCGGGCTCGCCCCCGCGCTGACCCGGCCGCTGCGCGACGTCTACTGGTTCGCGGCGGCGTCCAACGCGCTCGCGGGCGCGCTCGGGCACCACCTCGCGGTGGCCTGCGGCGCGAGCGCGCCCGGCGCGCTCGAGGCCGCGGCACGGAACGCGGCGGACTGGCTGCGCGTCATCCGCCGGGCCGACGCGTGCTGGAGCTGAGGTGCTCGCGGTCGTCGAAGCGCAGGAGGACGCCGCGCTCGCCCTGCCACGAGAGCGACGTGAGGCTGGCGTTGCCCGGTCGGAACGGCTCCCAGCGCGCGGGCGGGACGCCGTGCAGCGCCCCGAGGATCTGGCCGATGACGCCCGCGTGCGTGACCACGAGCACGCGCTGCCCCGGGTGCGCCGCGGCGATCGCCGCCATCGTCGCGAGGCAGCGCGCGCGCAGCTCGCGGTAGCTCTCCCCGCCTGGCCAGCGGAAATCGTCGTCGGCCTGGCGCAGGTGCGCCTCCCAGAGCGGGGCGTGGCGCGCCTTGACCTCCTCGATCGGGAGGCCGTCCACGTCGCCGCAGCCGATCTCGCGCAGCCCGTCGTGGGGGCGGACCGGGCCCCACGCGCCGGCCGCGATCCGCGCCGTCTCGAGCGCGCGGCTCAGCGGGCTGGAATACACGGCGTCGAACGCCGGGCCTCCGGCGAGGCGGCGGCGCAGCGCCTCGGCCTCCTCACGCCCTCGCGCGTCGAGCGGCGTGTCGGTCCACCCGCTCATCGGCGTCGCGGGGCCGGCGCCGTTACCGGCGGTGTGGCCGTGGCGCGCGAGGACCAGGAGAGAGGGGCGCATGGGTCGGACCGGAGCAGGGGGGCTCGGCCCGGAAGCTAGCGTGAGCCGCGGCCAGATCGAGCGCCGCGCGCGACGGGCTCACCCTAGCGCCGTGGTCGCCCGGCGGCGCGAGCGAGCCGGGCCCGCGCGGGCGCGCGCTTCGCCGCGCTGTTCATGATTGCCGATGGCTCCTAGACTGGCGTGACGGTCGATGGCCACCTGCCCCGCGTGTCGCTCGGTCTATCCGCAGGATGTGGCGACCTGTCCGGAGCACGGGGACGCGCTGCTGCCGGACGAGGCCTTCCTCGAGGAGGACGCGCAGCTGGCGCCGGGCACGATGCTCGGCGAGTACCGCGTCGAGCGGCTGCTCGGGGCGGGGACGTTCGGCGACGTCTACGCGGGCGAGCAACCCCTCATCGGCAAGCGGGTCGCGATCAAGGTGCTGAACCGGCGGTTCGCGTCCGATCCGACCGTCGTCTCGCGCTTCGTCGGCGAGGCGCGCGCGGTGAACCGCATCCGGCACCGCAACATCATCGACATCTTCTCCTTCGGCGTCGTCGACGGGCGGCACTACTTCGTCATGGAGCTGCTCGACGGGCTCACGCTCGGCGCGCTGATCCGGCGCGAGGGGCGCCTCTCGCCGGGCCGCGCCGTCCCCATCCTCGAGGGCATCGCCGACGCGCTCGACGCCGCGCACGCGGCGGGGATCACGCACCGCGATCTGAAGCCCGAGAACATCTTCGTGGCGATCGAGAAGGGCGGCCGCTACTTCCCCAAGCTGCTCGATTTCGGCGTGGCGAAGCTCGCCGACGAGGCGCTCGCCCACAAGACGGCCACGGGGGTCGCCGTCGGGACGCCCGCGTATATGTCGCCCGAGCAGGTCCGCGGCAAGGGCGTCGACCATCGCTCGGACATCTACGCCCTCGGCGTGATCGCCCACGAGGTGCTCACGGGGACGCTCGTCTTCCAGGGCGAGTCGATGATGGACGTGATGATGATGCACCTCCTCCACCCGCCGCCGCGCGCGTCGGAGGTCTGCGCGGACCTCCCGCCCGAGCTCGACGCCCCGGTGACGGCGATGCTGGCGAAGCGCGCCGAGGATCGCCCGCCGTCCGCCGGGGCGGCGGTCCAGGCGTTCGTCGAGCAGGTGCGCAAGCTCGGCCTCGAGGGGCTCGACAGCACGGGCGCCGCGCGGCCCAGGAGCAGCGCGCGCGTGGTGTCCGTCGGCTCGCAGGACGTCAGCTCCGAGGCGGCGACCGACGTGGTGGACGCGCTCGATCCGGAGGAGGGCGGCGGCGCGGACGGGGGCGGCGCGTCCCGGAGCGGCGCCTCCGGGAACGGCGGCTCCTCCGGCACGCTACGCAGCCCTGGCGAGAGCGGGGCCGTCGCGGCGGGGCGCACGCAGCCCATGCCGCCGGGCTCGGTGGCGCCCGCCGAGATCGGCCGGACGGTGGCGTTCGCCCCGCTCGCCGAGCCTGTTCGGGCGTCGAGGACCAGCGCCCGCCGCGCCGGGGTGCTCGCGGTGCTGCTCCTCGGCGGCGCGGTGGCCGGGGCGATCGCGTGGCTCCGCCCTGGCGGCGACGCTGCCTCGACCCGCGATGCCGCCCCGACAGCAGCCACGGGCGCGCCGCTTGGCGCTGCAGACGCCACCGGCGGGACGTCCGGCACCCAGGGCCCCCTCGGCGCGCCGCTGGTCGGCGCGGGCGCCGCCGGCGCGCCCTCCGGCGCCGTGGATCCTTCGGGCGCGCCGCCCGTCGCGAGCGCCGCGCCCCCCGGTGCCCAGGCGGCTCCGGGAGCCGCCGTGGGGGGACCGGCGCCGACCGCCCCGGTCGCCGGGGCGGCCAGCGCGGCGTCCACCGCGGCGCCCTCGGGCGTCCGGGGGACCCGACCGCGCAAGCACCACACCGATCTGGAGAAGCCGGCGTTCGACAGCCTCCGCGGAGCACCCTGACCATGAAGGCATCTCACGGAGCGTCGATCGTCCTGGCGATCGCGGCGGCGGGCTGCGCGAACCTCTCGCTGCTCGAGGAGGACGTCTGCGGCAACCGCGTCGTCGAGGCGCCGGACGAGGCCTGCGACGGGCAGGAAGGCTGCGGCGCGCCCGGGAGCGCGCACCAGTGCCGCTACCTCTGCGGGGGCGCCGAAGGGTTCGTGTGCCCCGGCGGCTACGGGTGCGGCGCGGACGGCGTCTGCCGGCGCCCCACGGGCGTGTTCGAGGAGCTCTCGGCGCGCACCATGGTCACGGCGATGGAGCTCTCGGCCGGCGACATCAACGCCGACGGCTGTGACGAGCTCGTGCACACGACGCTCGAGAGCACGACGATCACGGCGCTCCCCAGCCAGGCGCCTGGGCTGTGCGCGCAGGCGGAGCAGGCGCTCCCGATCGCCCGGGCGCCGTCGAGCGAGGAGACGTCGCCCGCTCCGATCCTGCGCGACCTCACGAGCGACGGCCAGCTCGAGCTCATCGTCGCCGGCCGCGGGGACGTGGTCTCCGCGCCGGGGGGCGCCGCGAACGGCCTCTTCGTGTTCTCCGCCTCGGAGAGCGGGGCCATGGCGCCCACGCTCTACGCGACGACGCGCCTCGACAGCGAGGCCGCGCGCCTCCTGTCGGCGCGGCTGCGCGGCCGCGACGCCGCGCTGATCTTCCTCGGAGCAGCCGCCGCGATGGGGGGATCGAGCGGCGGCGGTACGGGCGGCGAGCCGCCGGCGAGCGGCGGCCCCGGCCGTATCGCGGTGATGTCGGACCCGGCCGCGACGCCGCAGACGCTCGACGGCGACGTCGTGGCCCCGGGCGACATCGCGGCCGCGGTCGCCGCCGATCTGGACGGCGACGCCGCGGCGGACCCGGAGGCCTGCGACGAGGCGATCGTGGCGAAGCGGGGCGACGATCGGATCCGCATCTACGCCGTCTGCGGCCCCGCGGGCTCGAGCGCGCTCGCGGCGCTGCCCGAGGTGCAGCTCGGCCTCGGCGCGAGGATCCGCGACGTCAACGCGTCGCTCGCCGTGCACGATCAGAACCGCGACGGCTTCCTCGACATCGTCGTGAACGCCGTCCGCGCCGACCGCGGCGAGCTCCACGTCGCGTACGGCCTCGGCGACGGGCGCTTCCACGCGACGCCGGGCCTTCCGCCCGGCGGCTCGCCCGACCAGCGCACGGGCGCGCTCTCGCTCGACGACGCGGGGCTCGAGGCCGCGCTCGCCGATCCGGACCGGATCTTCGTCGCCGGCGAGTTCGACGAAGACCGTCCCGGGCCAGAGCTCGTGCCGCTCGACTGCCGCCCCAGCGCGCCGTTCCAGTCTCCGGTCTGCGGCTCGATCGGCGGAGGGTGCGAGGCGATCGCCGCCGACGTGAACGCCGACGGCCACCTCGATATCGTCGCCACCGAGACGCAGCGGCCCGACATCACGGTGTACACCGGCGCCTCGGACGGCGCGTTCTACACGCAGCGCGTCGCGACGCAGTGCCCGCCCCACTACCTCGCCGTCGGCGACTTCGACGGCGATCGGGTGAATGACATCGCTTACTTCGACCAGCAGGCGCGGCCGTCGTCGCCGCAGCCCTCGACCCGGCTCGACATCGCCTACGGCAACGCCTTCGCCGCGCCCTCCGCGCCGGCCGGGCACGGCCGCCTCGATCTCGCCAGCGGCCTCGTCGCGGGCCGCGTGCTCCAGGAGGCCACGGGCGCGCAGCTCTTCGCCCTGCGCGGTCTCCCGCGGCCGCCCGACGCGCCCGTGGGCTCCGGCTCCGGGCTGGCGCTCATCGAGGGGGGCCGTGATCGCCTCATCCGCGCGCCGTTCTACTTCGCCGCGCCTCCCGGAGCGCCGGGTGGCATGCCGCCTGGTCCTGGCGCGCCGAGCTCCATCCTGCCCGTGCGGCTCCTCGGCGTCGCGGGCGGCATGTTCGCGGTCGGGGCCGACGGCGAACCCCAGCAGCGCCTCGCCGCGATCACGGAGCTCGCCGTCGAGGGCGCGCCCGGTCCCGTGCCCGAAGGCACGCAGATCTGGCTGATCTCGGTCTCACCGGAGGGCGACAACCTGCGCGCCGAGGCGTCCGGCCGGCCCGGCGAGGGGGCGCCGCCGTGCGAGGCGTGCGTGCTCGCGCCGATCGACACCGACGGCGACCGCCGGGACGAGCTCGTGTGGCTCAACGACGGCGAGCTCGCGCTGTACGCGGCCGACGGCGAGAAGCTGGTCGAGACGGCCCGGCAGGAGACGGCGCACGTGTTCAAGGCCATCGTGGAGGACGTGAACCCGCCGAAGTACGCGCCGCGCCCGCTCGTCGCGGATCTGGACGGCGACGGGCGGCAGGATCTCCTCGCCCGCGCGGCGAGCGGCGAGATCGTCGCGCTCTGGGGCCGCGCCGGCGGGGGCTTCGACGAGACGGCGCTCGTCGCGCCGGAGCCTTGCGAGGGCGACCGGGCCTGCGCGGGCCTCGCCGTGGCGCTGCTCAACGCCGACGCCGACGTCGCGCTCGAGGTCGCCGTGGCCGGGCCCGGGCGGCTCGAGCTCTACGATCTCGACGCCGGCGCGCGGGCGCTGCGCCGCATCGACACCGCGTTCCCCGGGCCTCCGCCGGAGGCCGGCAGCGATTTCGTCGCGCTGGTCGCGGGCGACGTCGACGGGGATGGCGTCGACGATCTCGCGGTGGGGATGAGCTCCGCGTTCCTGAAGGTGTTCCGCGGCAAGCCGGTGCTGCAATGAGGGCGGCGGCGCGTTGCTTCGGCCCGTTGCTCGCCTGGGCCTCGCTGAGCCTCGCCGCGGCGCCCGCCGCGGCCCAGGCGGACGCGCGTCCGACGCCCGAGCAGGTGGCGCAGGCGGAGAGCTACTTCAACGCCGGCGCGCAGGCCTACGAGGCGGGCCAGTACCAGGTCGCCGCGGAGGCGTTCCTGGAGGCGCACGAGCGCGTGCCGAGCCCGTCGCTCCTGTTCTCGGCGGCGCAGGCGTTCCGGCGGCAGCACCTCACGGAGCCGTCGCCGGACGCGCTGCGCCGCGCGATCGCCCTCTACCGCGAGTACCTCCGCCAGGATCCGAAGGCGGCGCGCCGCGAGGAGGCGGTGACGGCCCTCGGGTCGCTCGTGCCGCTGGAGGCGCGGCTCCCCGGCGACGGCGCGGAGGCGCCGGGCGGCGAGGGCGCGACGGCGGCGGGCGGCGGCGCCGCGGCGGCCGCGAGGCCGGCTGCGGGCGGGACGCGGCTCTTGCTGTCGTCGCCGGCCGAGGGGGCCCGGGTGTCGGTCGATGGCCAGCCGTTCGTCGCGGCGCCGCTCGTGGCGCCGGTCGCGCCTGGCCCGCACCGCGTGCGGGTGCAGGCGGCGGGGCACGACGACGAAGAGCTCACGGTCGTCGCGGTCGCCGGTGAGCTGATGCCGCGGCACGTCGTGCTGCGCGTGAAGCCGGCGCAGCTGCGGGTGACCGGCACGGGCGGCGCGCGCATCGCGGTGGACGGGCAGGTGAGGGGGACGGTGCCGACGGCGGGCGCGATCGCGATCGAGCCGGGGGTTCATGTGGTCGAGGTCTCGCTGCCTGGATACGAGCTCTTCCGGCGAGGGCTCCGCGTGACGCGCGAGCAGGCCGTGGGGCTCGACGCCGATCTCCGCATGACGTCCCGCCGCGTCGCCGCGTGGACGGTGCTCGGCGTCGGCGCCGCGGGCGCCGTCGCGACCGGCGTGCTCGGGGGCCTCGCCCTCGCGAGCCAGAGCGATGCGGTCGAGCTGCGGGACAGGAAGGACGCGGGCTCGCTCGCGCCGTCGGAGCGGGATCGCTACAACGCGGCGGTCGACGCGCGCGGAAGTCTCGGCGCGGCGGCGGCCGTCGCCGGCGGGGTGTCGCTCCTGGCCGCCGCCGTGGGGTTCGGGCTCTTCGCGTTCGACGAGCCGAAGGGCCTTGGCGCCGCCGCTCCCGCTGCGCCGCCGCCGCGGGATCCCGGCATGGATGCGGAGTTCACGGTGGGCGTCCTGTCAGCAGGTGTTCGAGGGCGCTTTTAGATCAACCAGGCACGACGACGATCTCGCCGGTCGTGTACAGCGCCGAGGTGTCCCAGGCGAGCCCGGGGGCGAGCGGCACATCGATGCTCACCTCGGAGAACGTCCCCAGGAGGGCGCCGCTCCAGCCGAGCACGGCGACTGTGTCGCCGGCCTGGAAGGGCATGGCCTCGTCCTCCACGTGGATCTCCAGGGCCCCGTCGAGGGTCACGTCCCCGTCCACGAACAGGAGCGGCGCGGCGCTCGGCCCGGCGACGGTCACGCTCAGCCTCGCGAACGAGCCCTGACTGTAGCTCCCGGCGACGCTCGTCGAGGGGTACACCTCGCCCACGACCAGCGTGCCGAGCGAGGGGTTCGCGAGATCGCCCGTGAAGCTGCTGGTCTCGAGGCGCCCCCGGTAGAAATCGATGACGTAGCCGGCCTGGACCTCGATCTCTCCCGCAATGAGCTCGCCGTCCGCGAGCCGCACCGCCCACATCGGGCCGCCGGGAGCGCCTGGCAGCGGCGCGAGCCGGAGGAGGCCGCCGATGCGGACGGATCCTCCCCCGTCGATTTGCAGCGCCGGATAGACCGACGAGTCGGTGGACGCGAGGATCGTGACGTCACCGCTGTTGATCCACGACGCATAGACGTCGGTCACGTAGACGTACGCCGCGCCGCCTCGCGAGCGGATCTCGGCCTCCTCCGTGGCCAGGGTCCCCAGCGCTCCAAGGGCGATCCCGCCGATTCCATCGTCTCCCCCCACCGACAGCAGCCCCGCGTTCGTCCAGGTGCCGCCCCAGCCGCTCACGCTGACAACGCTGTTCTCGAGCTCGTTGCCGAGGACCTGCGCGTTCACGGTGGAGAGCTCGCCCCGGTAGACGGTCAGCTGCGCGGCCCTGCCGGCGCCGACGACGAACTCCCCCGTGCTCACCCACCTCGTCGCGGAGCCTGTGATGAACGCCTCGATCGGGCGGAAAGGGCCATCCGGGGCGTTGGCACCGAAATAGACGTTGTGCGAGAAGAAGCTGGCTCCTTTTCGGATCTCGAACCTGCCGCCCCACAGGTCACCGATGTACGCGTTGGTTCGGCTCGTCAGGGTCGCGTCGTAGCCCTCGACGAGCACGTCGCCGTAGGCGTGGAAGTACGGCCCGCTGACCAGGAGATCGTCGGTGATGACGCTGGCGCCGGTCCGTACGATGAGCCAGCCCCAGGCGAAGTGGCCCGCGCCGACCGCGAGAGAGCCATTGTTGGTCCACTGCGATCCGTACCCGACCACCTCGACCTTACCGGAGCCCTCGTAAGGCCCGCCGATGAGGGCGCCGGGGCTGAGCATCCTCCCCTTGTTGAAGACGCGCACGCCCCCCGAACGGGGCATGCCCCGTATCGTGCCGCCGACCAGCAGAGGGCTCTCCCCGAGGTCCCACGGGTCCGACGGGCTCGAGGGCAATACATCGTCCGAGATGGTCACATCCGCCCGGACCGGCACTGCCACGCTCACTGACACCGCCGCAAGCAACGCCGAAAGGGCGCATCGGACATGCTGGTTCATAGGCCTCCTGCTCAGCAAGAAAATTCACAGCACAAGAATTCCGTCCTCACTTCCCCCTACTGCCCGAGCCGGGTGGATCGCGAGACCGATATTCCCGCGCGCACTCTAGCAGACGACGCGTCTGACGATCGCACGTCCTCTCGGTTCAAAAGACCCCACCTTCGGCCAAAATACCCCACCGCCGGATGGCCCCTCTCGCGGGAGAACTCGGGAGTCGACTTTGCTGTCTCCGCCGCCCGTCGGTCCGATTGGCGAGACCGCGCTCGATCGGCTCGGGCCCGAGCGGCGCCCATGTGGGCCTCTCGATGACCAATCGGCTCCGACCCCTCCGTTTTCCATCACGGAACGCGCGCGCTCCGGAGACAGTCACGGGCATGAAGCGCTCCTCGTTGATCGTGCAGGCTGCCCTCGTCCTCCTCGCGTGCGCCTGCGGTGACGGAGGCGATGTCGGAGGGCAGGGCGGTCAGGGAGGCCAGGCGAGCGGAGGTCTCTCCACCGGCACGACGGGCGCCGGCGCAGCCTCGTCCGCCAGCACCACCGGCGCCGGCCAAGGCCCGTCCGGCAGCACGACGGGCGCCGGCGGAGGTCTCGGCCCCCACGTCCCCGAGCCGAGCACGCCCACGCGCGGCGGGACGATGACGTTCACGAACATCGGCGCGCCCGGCTGGTGGCCCCGCCGCATCGACCGCGAGCCGGGCGACCCGGCGTGCGATTACAAGGACGGCGACGACACCTGGGGCGGGCACTGCTGCATGACCGAGCATCAGACGACGAGCGACAGGCTCGCCCCGTTCGATGAAGAGATGACCCTCATCATGAAGGCCATCCGCGTGAAGCAGCTCGCCGTCTACCAGCCCGGCAGCGACCCTGCCGCATGGCAGATGGTCTCGTCGTGGGACGCGAAGAACGGCGCAGGCTCCAATCTGCTCGTCACGGAAGGGCAGACCACCTCCGCCGACTTCACGGGCGACCTCACGAAGAAGGACTGCGTCACGTACTTCACGCAGGACAAGCCCTTCGCGTGCGGTGACGGCAAGGATTATTACTGTCCCGACGATCCGGGCATCATGCACCTCGGCTGGGCGGGCTCGAAGCTCGTGGTCTTCCTGGCGTCGATGACGTTCGACGACGCGGGCGTCGAGAAATGCGACGGCGACGGGCAGGGCCACCCCGGCCCGTGGGTCGCGTTCGTCGCTTCCGAGCTCATTCGCGACGGCGGCCGCAAGTGGAACGGGCTCTGCAACTGCTACTCGAAGACGGGCACCGTCGGCGACGGCTGCGGCGAGATCAACGTGTTCGAGGTCGTGATGGACAACAACGAGTACAGCAACCGCGAGTTCATGAGCACCGGTGTCCGCTCGTTCCAGGAGGGGCACATCGGCGGCAGCGTCTGCGGGACCGGCTGTGATCGCGACGAGTTCGCCGAGGACGTCGAGGTGGTCGATGCGTGCGCGCAAAAGGCCTACGACAAGGGGCCCGTCATCGAGGCCGGCGGGCCCTCGGACGGCTGCCCGACATGGCGCCGGCCCAGCGGCGATCGCTACTTCATGATCCTGCTCGATGAGGCGCAGCGCACGATCCAGGTCGCGGTCATCCACCCCGAGAGGATCCCCTCCGCCGCGGCCGAGATGCTCCCCGATCTGCCGGGCGGGCTCTCGCGCGGCTCGATCGACGCCATGATCTCGATGCGCCTGCCGGAGTGAGCCCCATGAAACCGAGGAACACCATGCACAATCTCCGTCAGCTTCCGGCGCGGTGGGTCTACATCGCCGCTATCGCGTCCTTCGCCGCGGTGCCGGCGTGCTCGAGCAGCGACGACGAGGCACAGGCGTCGTCGGGGTCGAGCGGCGCCGGCGCGGGCAGCTCGAGCAGCAGCAGCGGCGCCGCAAGCTCGAGCGGCGCCGGCGCGGGCAGCTCGAGCAGCAGCGGCGCCGCAAGCTCGAGCGGCGCCGGCGCGGGCAGCTCGAGCAGCAGCAGCGGCGCCGCAAGCTCGAGCGGCAGCGGCGGCCCTGCGCCGGCGGGCTGCAAGCGCGGCCTCGCGTATGGCTATCACTCGAAGGCCGACATGGATGTCCTCTCCCCGGCAGTGTCCTGGTGGTACAACTGGACTCATGTTCCGGACGAGGGTGTCCGGCCCGATTATTACAGGACGCTCGGCGTCGAGTACGTACCGATGGTGTGGGGCGGGGGCAACCTCGACAGCGCCGCCGCCGGCCGCATCGCCTCCGAGATCCCCGAGGGGGCGAGGTTCCTGCTGGGGTTCAACGAGCCGAACTTCGGGGCGCAGGCCGACCTCTCCGCGGCCGAAGCCGCGGCTCTCTGGCCGCACGTCGAGGCGGTGGCCGACGCGCGCGGCCTCGCGCTCGTGTCGCCGGCCGTGAACTTCTGCGGCGGCGATTGCCAGGAGACCGATCCCTTCAAGTACCTGGACGACTTCTTCGCCGCGTGCAGGGGGTGCCGGGTCGATTACATCGGTATCCACATCTACACCGGCTGCAAGGGAGAAGGCGACAACCAGGCTCAGTGGCTCATCAACCACGTCGAGACGTACAAGTCACGGTTCGACAAGCCCCTCTGGCTCACCGAGTTCGCGTGCGACAGCGCGGGCTCCCTCGCCGAGCAGAAGGAGTTCCTCGTCGACGCGCTGGCGTACCTCGAGAACGAGCCCCGGATCGCGAAGTACGCGTGGTTCTCGGGCCGCGCCGACAACGTCCGGCACGCGAGCTTGCTCGGCGACGACGGCGAGCTCAACGAGCTCGGTCAAGCCTACGTCAGCGCGCCGCAGCACGCGTGCGGAGCCTCGACGGAGTGAGCGTGACGCGGCGGGCAGGCCGGTCGCCTGCGCGCTCTCCCGCCGTGACCACCACGCCGCAGCGCCCTGGACCCGCCGCGGCTCGCCCCTCGAGCGGCGTCGGCGCGGCAGGCCCGCGCCGCAACGCGTCGGTGCGGCTGCCGTCAGCGACGCGAGCGTGAGGCTCGAAGGCGCGGTCACCCCGCGCCACCAGCTCCGGTCCTCCCCAGGCGCGGGCCTCGCGCTCGCCGCGCCAGTTTGTGATTGACGCCGGCTATGTGAGCGTTCACATTCGGCACTCCGAATATTCTTTTGCCTTCCCCTGGATGGGCCGCCAGGCGCACCGGGGCCTGCGTCGTGCGCGTTCACCTCGACGGTCGCGCCATGGCCCCGGACGAGGCGCATGCCGGGGGAAAGGAGGAGCAGCGGTCGGGCTCGGCTGGGATGACACCAGGGCGCACTCCAAGCGCGGAACATCTGGCAACCACTGTCTGCCAATCTCGCAGTTCGCCGTCGTCGGTCTCAAGTGAGCGCTTCGCGCAGGCGCAACGCAACCAGAGGGGCATTGTGCACCACGAAAAGAAAGCCGTCAGTCGCATCCATGTCTTCTGTTTGCTCTCGAGCGTCGCGATGCTGGCGTGCGGCGATGAGGGCGGCGACGCGGCACAAGCTGCGGGCGCGGGCAGCCCGAGCGTGTCAGCCGCCAGCGGGGCGTCGACCGGCGTGACCGCTGGGTCGAGCAGCGCTTCCGGCGGCACGAGCAGCGGCGAAGCCGCCGGTAGCGGCGGAGCGACCGTCGGCGCCGGTGGAGCGGGCTCGGGTGGAACGGGCGGCGCGGGCGGCGCGGGCGGCGCGGGCGGCGCCGGGACAGGCGGGGCCGGCGGTGACGGAGGTGGAGGTGACGCGGTGAAGTCCGCAGGCTGCGGCAAGATGCGCACGCTCCAGAACGGCGCTGGCACCGTGCAGAGCGGCGGAAAGAGCCGCAAATACGCCCTGCGCGCCCCCGACGATTACGATAGCGACCACCCGTACCGGCTCATTCTCTCCTTCCACGGGGCCACGGGCAACAGCGGCCAGGTTGCGCCCTCTTATTTCGGGCTCTGGTCGCTCTCCGAAGGGAGCACCATCTTCATCGCGCCCGACGCTGTCGGCGGGATCTGGTCAGCCGACGATGTGACCTTCGTCGACGACATCCTCAAGCAGGTCACGGGCGATCTCTGCATCGACACCTCGCGCATCGAGCTCGAAGGCTTCAGCCAGGGGGGGGCGATGGCGTGGACGCTGGCCTGCGCGCGTCCGGACGTTTACCGCGCCGCGGTCGTGCACTCCGGCGGCGGTCTCCCCCGGCCGGCGAGCTGTCAGCCGGTCGCCTTCATGTCTTCGCTCGGTCAGCAGGAGAGCGGCGGAGCCGGACAGACCTCCAACAGCGATTTCTTCGCCAAGCAAAATGGATGCATGGTGGAGTCCCTGGCCAAGGCGCCCAGAGGTGGCCACGCCTGCTCGGACTACAAGGGCTGCTCCGCGGGGCACCCCACCCGCTGGTGTGACTACGACGGCGGTCATACCCCGTCGCCGAACGACGGCGGGCAGCAGATGTCATGGATGCCTCAGGAAGTGTGGACGTTCCTGAGTCAGTTCTAGAACACCGATCGTGTTGAAACCCGGAGAATTTTCACAGGGAGGCGAGGAGGCGGGGAGGAAGAAGAGAAGCAGCTCTCCTTACCCGCGGTCTCTCGCTCCCCGCCTCCTCGGCTCCCTGTGAAATCCCCGCTGTTCCTCGGGGTTTCAGCCCGCTTGTCGCTCTAGAGTGCGCGAAACAAAGCGGCGCTGGCTCGCGTGCCAGGTTGTCGTTGATAGGGAGTCTCTGTTCGATGGACCAATTCAAAAGTCACGTCCTCGGGCTCGCGTCGCTCTCGCTGGCGCTGCTCGTTGCGCTGCCTGCGCGCGGGGCATCGCTGCAGAAAGTCAACCAGAGCGAATGGGGGGCGGACGGCCTGCCCAGCTACGTCAACATGTACATCTACGTGCCTGACAAGCTGGCGGCCAAGCCTCCCATCGTCGTCGCTCCCCATCATTGCCAGGGAAATGGCCAGGGCACGTTCAGCGAGATGTCGAGCCTGGTGTCCATCGCGAACACCAGCGGCTTCATCATGATCTTCCCGGAGGCCACCGGGCAGAACTGCTGGGACGCGGGATCGACGAGATCGCTCGCCCACGGCGGCGGCGGCGACACGGGGGCCATCGTCCAGATGGTGAAATACACGCTCGCGAAGTACAGCGGCGATGCGGGCCGCGTGTACTCGGTCGGCGGGTCGTCGGGCGGCATCATGACCGAGGCGCTGCTCGGTGTGTATCCGGACGTGTTCATGGCCGGCGTGTCGCTCATGGGTGTTCCGTGCGGCTGCTGGGCCGAGGGCTACAACGACGTCACCGGGACGGGGAGCTCGGCCCAGTGGAGCGGGCCCTGCGGGGGCGGCAACGTCACGAAGACCGGGCAGCAGTGGGGAGACCTCGTTCGTTCGTATTTCCCCGGTTACACCGGCCATCGCCCGCGCCTGCAGCACTGGCATGGCACCGCCGACACGATCCTCAGCTACAAGAACATGGCTGAAGACGTCAAGGAGTGGACGAACCTCCTGGGGTTGAGCGAAACCCCGAGTGGGACCGACACGCCGAAGCGCGGAACCACGCGCCAGTCCTGGAAGAGCTCCTGCGGCTACACGGTCTATGAGGCCTTTTCGATGGACGGTGTCGGGCACGCCGTGCCGTTCGATGGACCCGCCGTCGCCGCCTATTTCGGCCTCGACAGGGCCGGTGGTCAGGATCCAGAGACGGCGGCTTGTCCCGGCGCTGTCCCCGGCGGCAACGACACCGGAGGAGCGGGCGGCGCGGCCGGAGCCGGAGGCGCGGGGGGCGAGCCCGGAGCCGGAGGCGCGGGGGGCGAGGCCGCAACCGGAGGCGCGGGGGGCGAGCCCGGAGCCGGAGGCGCGGGTGGCGGGGCCGCAACCGGAGGCGCGGGCGGGGTCATGGGAAGTGGCTCAGGCAGCGGCGGCGCGATGGACACCGCGTCCGGGGGGGCGAACGGACAGGACGCCAGCTCGGGAAGCGGCGACTCGACAGAAGGAGAAGGCTCCAGCTCCGGCTGCAGCTGCGCCGTGGGCAGCGACGCGAGCGACTCTGGCGCCCAGGCGGGTCTCGTCCTCGCGGCGCTGGGATTGCTGCTCGGTCGCCCGAAGCGCCGCCCGCGCTGAGCGCACGGGAAGACCAGGGTCTCACTTGCCGTAGGCCACCCGCCACACGGTGTTGCTCTGGTCGTCGGTCACCAGCAGCGCGCCGTCCCTGGCCACGGCGACGCCGACCGGGCGACCCCACACGTCACCGGTGCTCGTGACGAAGCCGGTCATGAAGTCTTCGTAATATCCCGCCGCCTTGCCGTCCTTGACCGGGACGCGGATCACCTTGTATCCGGTGCGCCGCGACCGGTTCCACGAGCCGTGCTCCGCCGCGAAGATGTGTCCCTGGTAGTCGGCCGGGAACTGCTGGCCCGTGTAGAAGCAGAGGTCGAGGGACGCCGAGTGCGACTGGATCAGCACGTCCGGCACGATGACCTTGTCCCGGAGCTCGGGGTGCTTGCCCTTGTGCCGCGGATCCTGATGCCCGCCGAGGTAGTACCAGGGCCAGCCGTAGAAGCCGCCCTCTTGCACGCGCGTCACGTAGTCGGGGACCAGGTTGTCGCCCAGCTCGTCGCGCTCGTTCACGCTGGTCCAGAGCGCGCCCGTCGCCGGCTCGATGGCCAGGCCGACCGGGTTGCGGATGCCTGACGCATGGAGCACCTCGTTCTTGCCGTCGGGCGTGAAGGCCAGGATGCAGGCGCGCCGGATCTCGTCCTCGTCGTCATCGACGTTGGAGCGGGAGCCCACGGACACGAACATTCGCTGGTTGTCCTTGCTGAAGACGATAT
This sequence comes from Sorangium sp. So ce295, assembly GCF_051527405.1. Taxonomy (NCBI): domain Bacteria; kingdom Pseudomonadati; phylum Myxococcota; order Polyangiales; family Polyangiaceae; genus Sorangium; species Sorangium sp. So ce295. The sequence continues at coordinate 4,873,628 of NZ_CP150324.1, forward strand.
CGCGGGTCCAGTGGCCGCCGCCGCCCACGGCCTCCCTGCCCGAGGGGATGTTGGTGACCAGCGCCTCGGCCGGGCCGCTGGCCCTTGTGTCACCCGCCTTGTAAGGGAACCGCACAACGCTGTCGGTGTTCGCGATGTAGACGTGCGTCGGCGCCTCGGTCCCGCTCGGATAGAAGGCGATGCCGAAGGGGCGGTTCAGGTCCTCGGCGTAGACGCTGCGGACATCGGCCTTGCCGTCGCCGTCCGTGTCCCGGAGCACCTGAACCCGGTCCGCCGCGCTCTCGGCCACGAACACGTCGCCGTTCGGCGCCACCTGCACCACGCGCGGCTTCTCCAGACCCGTGGCGAGCTCGGTGACGGTGAATCCCGACGGGACTTTGGGGAACGCACCGGCTGGACGATCTGCCCTGTTCGGGCTGTTGGTCACCGACTCGCCCTCGTTGGGCGCGGGGAGGTCGGCGACGGTGATCTTGCGCTTCACGCCCGGCGCGTCCGTCGTCCAGTCGCCCAGCGCGTCGGCGCCGGTGAGGATCCTGTCGGTGGGCGCCGGCTGCGGCGTGACCTCGGCGCGCTTGGGCGAGCAGGAGGCCAGCGCGCCCGCGCCGGCGCCGACCAAGAGCACCTGAGCCACCCCACGCCGGCGCCACAGGCGACCTGAGATTCGGTTGTCCATGGACTCGGGTTGCCATTCGGCTGCTCCTCTGTCCACCGCTCCACCGCTTCTCTGGACCGATGAGCCCGCCGATCGCCTCGCCTCTCGCCATGAGCAGACGGGGGAGCGCCCCTCCATCCAGCCCCGGCTGCCGCCCCTGCGCCGACTACCAGTCCGCCTCGATCACCCCTCCGGTGTACTGCGTGCTGGTCGGCGTGTACTGGTGCACCTCGAACTTGTTGCCGTCGGGGTCCGCCAGCCAGATCTGGTACGTGTTGTCGCAGCCGAGCTTCTTCTCGGTGAACGGGACGCCGCGGCTCTTCAGCGTCGCCATCACGGCGTCCATGTCGTCGGTCTCCAGGCAGAAGTGGGCGATCCCGGTATTGACCACCTCGCCGAGGTTCCGGTCCTCGAACATCTCCATATAGTTGCCGTCGGCGATCTCGAGGTAAGCGCCGAACGGCGCGCCTTCGCGGGTGAAGCTGAACTTGGTGGCGAACCCGAGCTTGCCGTAGAAGTCGACCGAGCGCTGCAGATCCCTCACGTTGAGACAGACGTGCGCGATGCGTGTGAACATGGGGAGAGCCTCCGCGACGGCGCCGGGGTAGGGGAGCGGCGCACGCCGCTGAGGATACCCCACCCGGAGGCCCCGGCGCGACGGTGGCCCTTCGCCGTCCCCGTTCTCCTCAGCGCAGCCCGAGCCGCTTCGCGAGGTGGTGCAGGTTGCTGCGGTGCATCCCGAGCGATCGCGCCGCGGCGGCCCAGTTGCCGTCGGCCTGCGCCACGGCCCGCTCGATGAGCCCGCGCTGGAACGCGTCGACCTGCTCGTTCAGCGGCGCCGCCGCCGCGGCGGGCGCCGCCTTCTCCGCTTCGTCCTCGCGCGGCGCGGGCTCCGGCGCCGCGGCGACGTCGACCCCCAGGTGGGCCGGCTTGACGACCACGGGCGCCCCGCGGGGCACGCCCCGCGACGCCTGCAGCACCATCCGGAACACCGTGTTCTCCAGCTCGCGCACGTTCCCCGGCCAGGCGCCGCCCGCGAGCAGCTCGCGCGCCGCCTTCGTCAGCCGCACCGGCCCGACGCCGAGCCGCGCGCGCGCCTCGTCGCAGAAGTGGCCGGCGAGCAGCGGGATATCGCTCCTCCGCTCGCGCAGCGGCGGCACCGCGAGGCGGTAGACGTTGAGCCGGTGGAACAGGTCGGCGCGGAAGCGCCCCTCGGCCACCTCCCGCTCGATATCGCGGTTCGTCGCCGCCACGACGCGCACGTCGACGCGCAGCGACCGATCGGCGCCGACCCGCTGCACCTCGCCCTCCTGCAGCGCCCGCAGCAGCTTCGGCTGGATCGACAGCGGCAGCTCGCCGATCTCGTCGAGGAGCAGCGTGCCCTTGTCCGCCACCTCGAGCTTCCCCGGCCGGCTCTGCTCCGCCCCGGTGAACGCGCCGCGCACGTGCCCGAACAGCTCGCTCTCCGCCACCGACTCGGGCAGCGCCGCGCAGTTCACGTGGAGCAGCGGCTCGCCCCGACGCCCCGACGCCGCGTGGACGGCGCGCGCCACGAGCTCTTTCCCCACGCCCGTCTCGCCCGTGATGAGCACCGTGAGATCCGACGGCCCCACGAGCGCGATCTCGTCGCGCAGCCGCTGCATCGCCGGGCTCGTCCCCAGCAGGCTCGCGCCCCGCTCCCGCTCCGCCGCCCGCCGGAGATCGTCGGCCACCAGGCCGAGCCGCTCGGCGCTGTGCTCGAGCGCGTCGATGAGCTGGCTCGTGCGCACCGCCGCGCCGGCCAGCGCGCCCAGCCAGGAGAGCGTCGCCGCGTCGACCCCCTCGAAGGCCCGCGGGTCGCGCGCGTCGGCCGTCAGCAGCCCGATGAGCGCGCCCTCGACCCGCAGCGGACAGCCAAGGCACGCGTGCACGTGCGCCAGCGCTGTCGCGTCCGACGCGAGCAGCCCGTCGAACGGATCCGGCAGCTCGGTGTCCGGCGCGAAGCGCACCGGCGCCTCCGCGTGGCAGAGGAGGTCGAGCCGCGGGTGCGCCTTCGTGCAAAACGTGCGCCCCAGCGCCTCCGGCGCGAGCCCGTGCGCCGCGAGCGGCACCAGCACGCCGTCCTGATACCGCATCAGGCACGCCGCATCACACGGCACCACGTGCCGCACCGCCTCGAGCAGGCGCCGGTACCGATCCTCGGCGCCCAGCGACGTCGTGAGATCGAGCGCGACCGACAGCAGCGCCTCCAGCTTCGGCTTCACCATGTTGTCGATCGTACAACGTGGTTGTCGATTCGACAACGAACGGATGTTGCGAAAATCGCAACACCACCCGCCTGGAGGCACGAAACGAGGGGGCGCATGGCAGCGGCACGCCGGCTGCTTCAGGGCCGGGCGTCACGACCGGAGCCCTCGAGGTCGCGCCGCGGAGGCGCGGGCGCGCCGGGGGCTCACGCGAACAACGAGGTCGCTATGCATAACCTACGACGACTCTGGCTGGCGCTCGCCGCCGTCATCACCGCTGGCTTCTTGATACTCGGCTTCATGGGTCGGGAGGTGTACCGCAAGGCCCCGCCGATCCCCGAGCGGGTCCAGACGCCGGCCGGCCGGGTGCTGCTCACGAAGGACGATATCCTGGACGGGCAGCTCGTCTATCAGAGCATCGGCGGGCAGCAGGTCGGCAGCGTCTGGGGGCACGGCGCTTACCAGGCGCCGGACTGGTCGGCCGACTGGCTCCATCGCGAGGCCGAGGCGCAGCTCGCGCTCTGGAGCCAGCGAGAGCACGGCGCGGCGTTCGCGGCGCTCCCGGACGAGGCGCAGGCCGCGCTCAAGGCGCGGCTCCAGCGGACGATGCGCCAGAACGGCTACGACGCCGCGACCGGCGCGCTCACGGTCTCCGAGGATCGCGCGCTGGCGATCGAGCAGACCGCGGCGCATTATCGCGCGCTCTTCGGCGACGAGCCGAGCCTCACCGGGCTGCGCGAGAGCTACGCGCTGCACACGGGCGCGGTCCCCGACGCCGGGCGGCGCGACAAGCTGACCGCCTTCTTCTTCTGGACCTCGTGGGCCACGGCCGCGGAGCGCCCTGGCACCGGCGCCAGCTACACGAACAACTGGCCTCATGAGCCGCTCGTCGGCAACGTCCCCACGGCCGCCAACGTGATCTGGTCGATCGTCAGCATCGTGCTGCTGCTCGCCGGGATCGGCGCGCTCGTCTGGTACCACGCGTTCCGCCGCAGCGAGGAGCCGGCCGTCGCCGCCCCGGCGAGCGACCCGCTCTCGGGGTGGGTGCTCACGCCGTCGATGCGGGCCGTCGGGAAGTACTGCCTCGTCGTCGTCGCGCTGCTCGTGCTCCAGGTCGCGCTCGGCGCCCTGACCGCGCACTACACGGTGGAAGGACACGAGGTCTTCGGCCTGCCTGTCGCGGACTACCTGCCGTACGCGGTGACGCGCACCTGGCACGTCCAGCTCGGCGTCTTCTGGATCGCGACCGCGTTCCTCGCGGCGGGGCTGTTCCTCGCGCCGGCGGTGGGCGGGCGCGAGCCGAAGGGGCAGCGGCTCGGCGTGAACGTCCTCTTCGGGGCGCTCGTCCTCGTGGTCTTCGGCTCGCTCGCCGGAGAGTGGCTGTCGGTGAAGCAGCGCTTCGCGCTCGAGCACTCGTTCTGGTTCGGGCACCAGGGGTACGAGTACGTCGACCTCGGCCGCGCCTTCCAGATAGCGCTCTTCGGCGGCCTCGCGCTCTGGCTCTTCCTGATGCTGCGCGCGCTCTGGCCCGCGCTCTCGCGGCGCGACATGAGCCGGCACATCGTGCTGCTCTTCACCGGCGCGACGGTCGCGATCGGGATGTTCTACGGCGTGGGGCTGTTCTACGGCGCGAAGACGCACCTCTCGGTCATGGAGTACTGGCGCTGGTGGGTCGTCCACCTGTGGGTCGAGGGGTTCATGGAGGTGTTCGCCACCGCGGCCATCGCGTTCCTGTTCACCCGGTTCGGGCTCGTGCGGCCCGACAGCGCGGCGCGGGCGGCGCTCCTGTCCACCTGCATCTTCCTCGTCTCGGGCATCCCCGGCACGTTCCACCACCTCTACTTCAGCGGCACGCCGGTCTCGGTGATGGCGGTCGGCGCGAGCTTCAGCGCCCTGGAGGTCGTGCCGCTCGTCCTCGTGGGGATGGAGGCGCACGAGACCTGGCAGATGCAGCACCGGAGCGCGTGGATGCAGGCCTATCGCTGGCCCATCCAGTTCTTCGTCGCCGTCGCGTTCTGGAACTTCGTCGGCGCCGGGGTGTTCGGCTTCCTCATCAACCCGCCGATCGCGCTCTATTACATGCAGGGCCTCAACACGACCCCCGTGCACGCGCACGCCGCCCTCTTCGGCGTCTACGGGCTGTTGTCCCTCGGCCTCGTGCTGGTGATGCTCCGCCGCCTGCGCCCCGACGCGGTGTGGAACGAGGCGCGGCTCCGGGTGGCGTTCTGGGGGATGAACGGCGGCCTCGGCCTCATGATCCTCCTGAGCCTCTTGCCGATCGGGCTGGCGCAGGCGTGGGCCAGCGTCGAGCGCGGGCTGTGGTATGCGCGGAGCGCGGAGTTCATGCAGCAGCCGGTCCTCGAGGCGCTGCGCTGGATGCGGCTCGTCGGAGACACCCTGTTCATCGTCGGCGTCCTGGCCTTCGTCGGGTTCGTCGCGGGGCTCTTCACCCGCAGGCCGGCGGGCGCTGCCTCGGCGAAGCCCGCGCCCGAAGGTGAGGCGGCAGGGATGGCCGCGCCGGCTGCGAGCGGCGCGCCGGCGGTCTGAGCACCCGCGCGCCAGCGCCCGGCCGGGCGCTGGCGCGCCTCCTCGCCGCAGCGCCGCGCGGCGCCCCGAAATGTGCGCGTGGCGTCGAGCCCAGCCCTGATCCGCCACGCTATGCTCGGGTCCGGGAGCGCCACGGCGCTCGCCCCCGGGAACCCAGCATGTCCACCGAGCACTTCGACGTTCTCATCGTAGGCGCCGGCCTCTCCGGCATCGCGGCCGGCTACCACCTCCAGACGCGCTGCCCCGGCAAGCGGTACGCGATCCTCGAGGGGCGCAGCGCGATCGGCGGTACCTGGGACCTGTTCCGCTACCCAGGCGTCCGCTCGGACTCGGACATGTTCACGCTCGGCTATTCCTTCCGCCCCTGGAAGGAGGCCAAGGCGATCGCGGACGGATCGTCGATCCGCGACTACGTGCGCGACACGGCCCGGGAGCTCGGCATCGACCGGCACATCCGGTTCAATCACCGGGTTCGAGCCGCGTCATGGTCGTCGGAGCAGGCGCGCTGGACCGTCGAGGTGGACGTCGGCCCAGGCGAGGAGCGCGTCCGTACCTCCTGCAGCTTCCTGTACGTCTGCAGCGGCTACTACCGCTACGAGAGCGGGTATACGCCCAGCTTCCCTGGCCGCGACGACTTCCAGGGACAGCTCGTGCACCCCCAGCAGTGGCCGGAGGATCTCGACTACCGGGGCAAGCGCGTCGTCGTCATCGGCAGCGGCGCCACGGCCGTGACGCTGGTGCCCGCGATGGCCGCCGACGCGGCGCATGTGACGATGCTCCAGCGCTCGCCGACGTACATCGCCTCGCTGCCCTCGGAGGACCCGATAGCCAACGCGATCCGCGAGCACCTGCCGGAGCAAATCGCCCACCGCGTCGCCCGCTGGAAGAACGTCGCGCTCAGCCTGCTCATCTACCAGGTCTGCCAGCGCGCGCCGCGGCTGGCCCGGCGGATGCTCCGCGGCGGCGTCGCCCGGCATCTGCCGCCCGACTTCGACATCGATACACACTTCAACCCTCGCTACGATCCATGGGATCAGCGCCTCTGCCTCGTGCCGGACGCCGATCTCTTCCGTGCGGTGAGGGAGGGGCGCGCCTCGGTGGTCACCGACAGCATCCGGACCTTCACGAAGAGCGGCGTCCTGCTCGAGTCGGGCAAGGAGCTCCAGGCGGACATCATCGTGACGGCGACGGGCCTGGAGCTCCTGCTCTGCGGCGGCATCCGGCTCGCCGTCGACGGTGACGTCCTCGAGCCCGGCAGGTCGTTCATCTACAAGGGGTTGATGCTGGGCGGCGTCCCGAACTTCGCGCTCTGCCTCGGTTACACGAACGCGTCGTGGACGCTGCGCGCCGAGCTGGCCTCGACGTACGTCTGCCGCCTGCTAAGCCACATGGATCGCCACGGCTACCGGCAGTGCTTGCCGCGCCCTGACGAATCCATCCTCGATCCTCGGCCGCTGCTCGGCCTGACGTCGGGCTACGTGCGGCGCTCGGTGGACCACCTGCCCAAGCAAGGATCGAAGGCGCCGTGGTGCTTCCGCCAGAACTACGTGCTCGATCTGCTCGCGATGAAGCTCGGCCCGGTGGACGACGGCACCATGGTTTTTTCCAGGGAGGGCCGGCCGCCGCGCCGCGAGCCCGCGAGCGCGGGGCGTCCTCGGCGCGCGGAGGCCTGACCGGAGGCGCGCTCCGCTGGCGAGCCGCCATTGCCGGCCAACATCGCGCGCCGGACGCGGACTCCGATCGCTCCGCTTGCCCTGTTCGCCCTGGCCTGATGCCCCTGAAACTTCACGGCGCTGTCATCGGAGCTTCAAGGCGGGGAGGGGGCCCGACGAGAGATGATCTCCGGGAGCTCCGGCCTGGAGAGAGCGAGATCGCCAGCGCGACAGGATGCTTTTTTCAAAAAAGAGATGGCCGTACCCGATTGCGTGAAGGATGGCTCGCCATCGCAGCATCCATCAGGCGTGAGAGAGACCGAGATGCGAACGGTCTCTTCCTGGAAAAATCTCAGGAGAGTAAAGAGATGAGCTTGTTCAGCAAGAGGGTCCTCCCGTTCACGCTCCTCGGTGCCGCAGCCGCGCTCGGTGGCTGCGCTGGCGACGCTTCCCTCGAAGGCGACGACGAGCAGGAGACCCAGACGGCGGAGGCTGATCCCGAGTCAGCGGACGCGATCGACCCCGACGCGGCGGAGGCGGTTGGAAGCGCGCAGCAAGCGGTGACCGAAAGCGAATGGATTTGCTGGCAATGGTGGGGCAAATGGGTTGACGTCGGCCATGTCAAGATCTGGTGGGGCCATACTCCCAACGATGCCCTATGGGCCTGCCAGAACTGGGTCGCGCGCTGCTACAACCACGGCGACGGCTGCTATGTTCGTGATAAGACGCCGATCGCCTGGTCATGGTGAGCAGCGCGGGGATCGTCCTCATCGATCACCGCCAGAGCGGCAAACGGGTTGAAGCCGCACGCAAACAGCGAGAAGTTGGGACGCCAGAAGACGCCAAACCCCGACAAAAGACGCCAGAATTTTAGTCACACATAGATCGCGAGATTGCCGCGCGCTCTTCACACAAGCGAGGGCACTCAGCGAGGGAGGCGATTCATGGTGCCGAGGCGAGCCATGGCCGGGAGCGGCCGTCGGAGAGCACGATCATGAGCGCGCTCCTGCGCGGCGCCGTGACGCCGCTGAAAGGCGCCGCGGCCGCCGCGATCGCCTGGCGCACGCAGGGCCGGCACTACGTCACCGTCATCGCCAAGGCGAGCTTCGCCTTCGCGATCGATGCGGTGATGTGGCGGACCGATCAGCACGCCTCGCAAGGCGCTCGAGGGGCCGAACGCCGACATCCTCGCGGGCTTCGACTGGTCGTACTTCCAGGCGGCGCCCGAGGACCAGCGGATCACATTCCTGCAAGGCGATGAGTGGATCGTGCTCGAGCACGTGAATCCGGCGGCTCCACGGCTTCAGATGCGCTTGCCCGGGGCGCGCGGGGTGGCGCGGATCCGGGGGCTCGCGTCTAGCCCAGGGCCTGGGCGCTCGCCGTGAACGATCCGTCGCCTCGGGCGGCCGTGGTCGCCTCGCTCGCCAGCACCCTGAGCCGCGCTGTCGCCCTCGGGGACGAGGCGGCGGTCCGGGTCGTTCACGAGGCGCTCGGTCGGCTGCTCGGGCTGTCGGCGGCACCGGAGGGGTGAGCAAGCTTGGGCCGAATGTCGAGCCCGCCGCTCGCTTGGAGGAGCGTGACCCCCTGCGCCCCCGCGCCGACTGGGCCCTGGGCGCCAACACCGAGACGTTCGAGCGGGTCGCGCCACGACAGGTCCCTCTCAGAAAAAATCCGGGCCGCTAGCCTTCATCTCCATGGCAAAGACGCTCTTTCCGATCTTGAGGCCCTCCGAGCCGAACATCTTCCCGCGCGTCACACCGGCCTCGCGCTCCAGCGTGGCGACCACCTGCGCGAAGTCGCGGTTCAGCTCGGGCGGGCAGGTGTGGAAATTGTGATGAAGCGTCGTCGTGACATCTCCGCAAGTGAGTGCTTGTAGTGTACCAGACGGTGCAGTAGTATAGAAGTACTCACTGTGGAGCGCACAGCGGTCTCATCCCGGCCGAAGCGGCGAAGCACGCCATCGGATGGCCGCATTTCATCGAGCGCCTCGGGATCGCAGCGAGCCGCGGCGATCCGGGACCTGCTCCCGGGAAGACGTCGCCGCCTACCTGAGGGCCCTCGACAAAAAACGACCGGGAGTGTCCAAAACCCCGACGCGCGAGCGTCATGGGGGTGCCGGTCGAGGTGACCGGCGGAGCTCTCAAAGGAGAAACCATGCCCAAATATCTGTGTTTGCAGCGAGCGCTGCCCGGTGGAGATGGCGAGAAACCCTCGCCCGCCCAAATGCAAGCGATGTACGTCAAGTTCAACGATTGGAGGGAGAAGTTCCAGAAGAACCTGCCTGATATGGGAGGCAAGCTCGGCGCGGGAAGGCTCGTCACCACGCAGCCTGCGCCGGACGGGCCCTTCGTGGAGGTCAAAGAGCTGGTCGGCGGCTACATGATCGTCTCGGCGCAGACGCTGGAAGAGGCAATCCAAGTGGCCCGTGAATGTCCAGGGCTCGTGCGGCCCGGTTCAGGCGTCGAAGTCATCGAGATCCACGCTCCTTGAGCGCACCTCGGCTGCTTGAGCACTCCTTCCGGCACGAATACGGCCGGTTGGTCGCCATGCTCTCGCGCCGCGTAGGACTGCAGCACATCGAGGCTGTCGAGGACGCAGTTCAGTCGGCGCTTATGGCTGCCCTTGAATCGTGGACGATTGCCGGCTTGCCGGACAATCCATCCGCGTGGCTCTTCCGCGTGGCGCACAACCACCTTGTGGGAGAGATGCGCCGACGAGCGCGCCGCGATCGCAAGGCGGAGCAGCACGCCCTGGACGACCCCGGTGCGCCGGAGAACGGTCCTGACCCTTTCCTCGCGGGCGATGTGCGAGACGATCTGCTCAGGATGCTGTTCGTCTGCTGCGACGACGCGATCCCCGTTGAATCGCAGCTTGTGTTTGCCCTGAAGACCCTCTGCGGCTTCGATGTCCGCGAGATCGCGGAGCGGCTCTTTGCCAGCGAAGCCAATGTGTACAAGCGCCTTGGTCGTGCCCGCAGCCGCTTGCGGGAATCTCCGCTGCTCCGCGACGAGCTCACGGGAGAGCAGTGCGCCTCGCGGCTCCCCGCCGTGCACGCAATCCTCTACCTCCTGTTCACGGAGGGCTACCTCGCTTCCTACGCGGAGACGGCGATCCGCCGAGAGCTCTGCGACGAAGCGATGCGGCTGGCGGCCATCCTGGCGGAACACCCGGTAGGCCGGACTCCGGAAACGTTTGCCCTGCTGGCGCTGATGCATCTGCACGCGGCACGGATGACCGCTCGCCAGGATGCCTCCGGCGGGTTGCTGCTCCTGGAAGAGCAGGACCGATCTCTTTGGGACCAGCAGGAAATTCAGGTTGGGCTTTCGTGGCTGGCCAAATCTGCGCAGGGTGATGTGTTTTCCAGGTACCACGCGGAGGCCGGCATCGCCGCGGAGCATTGTCTCGCGCCGTCTGTCGCAGAAACCCGGTGGGAAAGGGTCGTGGACTGCTATGCCCTCTTGGAGCGGCTCGGCCCCTCCGCGATACACCGGCTGAATCGCGCGGTCGCAACGGCGGAGTGGCAGGGGCCTGCCGCGGGGCTCGCGGTTCTCGAAGGCCTTGAGCCGCCCACTTGGCTGACCGGCTCATACTTGTGGGCTGCGGTGCTCGCCGACTTGCATCGGCGCTGCGGAAATGACGATGCGGCGCGGCGCTATCGGGATGTGGCGGTCAAATCCGCGCCCACTCCTGCGGTGAAAGCGCTGTTGCAGCGGCGACTCCGGGCCATCGGCCCGTGATTCCCCGCAGGCTGTGGAGTGAAGGCGGCCTCTTCGATCGATGCATGGATAAGTTGTTGCTATAGCGTCGTTTCTCCAGGAGGGCCGGACCGCATAGGGTTCTCTATGTCAACCAGCGCGTGCAGCGTGGCTGTACGGTGGGACCGGTGATGCCGCGGCCCTTTACCGCGGGCGATGCGGCGATGGGCGCCCCGTTGGGCCACACCGGAGTCGCCCTCGGTAGCGAACCAGACGGAAACCACGGCGATCGCTGCTGTTCTTCGGCGGCCGCTCGTCATCGACCGGTATCTCTGGCGGGATTTCCGACGCGGGGAACGAGCTCGAGAAAGATCCCCTCAAATACCCGCGAAAATTTCGCGAGAAGTACGAAGATCGGCCACGATTCTGTCGAACGCAGCGAGGAGCTCTTCGAATCAGTCGTCGCGCCCGGGGACGTCGAGACCCTCGAGCAGCGCACGTATCAGGACGACGGCGACCGCCACATACAAGGCCGAGCACGCGAGCCATGCGCCTCAGGAGGCCAGGCGGATGCGCGGGTCGGTGTCGCATGCGAAGCTCTGGCGCGGTCCCTGCCAGAAACACGACTCCGTGGCGGGGTGGCGCTGTGAAGGTGCTCGGGACTTCCCCGGCGCAAAAAGGACGCGACGGGGCCTCTGCTCTACGCAGCCTTCCTTGTGTTGCTCTTCGCCGTGCGCTTCGGATGCGGCGGAAAAAAAGATGAGGAGCCGGCGCGTCGGCGCACCTCCACCGCGCGCGCTCATGCTAACAACCGCGCCGGTCGTCCGAACGCAGACGAGCTGGCCATGGACGACCGAAGGCGGTCCTCCTCACGGCCGCCTCGACGCGCGGGCCGGCGATGCATGGAGCTTTGAATGAGGTACAACCTGTTCGCTGGATTGCTTGCCTTGCCCCTCCTGGGTTGCGGATCGGATCCTGCTGACAACGAGGGCGCGACGACGGTGGGCGCGACGACGACGGGCGCGACGACGAGCACGGGCTCCGCGGGGACGGGAGGTGCGGGCGGGGAGTCGCCGGGCTGCGCGCAGGCCGCGGCCCCGGACGTCACCGATGTCTCCGGCACGTGGGCGTACCGCGCCGTCGGGTCGCAGCTCACCCAGGCGCAGGGTCTCCCGCCGTTCCAGACGCGCATCGTCAGCGTGATGCTCATCACGCAGCAGCAGAATGGAGACGCCATCTCCCTGCAGGGCACGTATTGCGACCATTACACCGAGGACCCGGACGCGATCGTGCACGCCGTCATCCCGGACAGCTTCCGCGAGGCGCTCGCGCCGGTCACCCGCGAGGGCACGTTTGCGGTGAGCGAAGGGGGACTCCGCTACAAGCTCGGGCCCCTCCACGAGGTGATCGGCGCGGCGCTCGGCGATCCGGCGCAGGACGAGCTGCCCACGGATCCGGCGGACGCCCGCGTCGTCGATCAGGACGAGGATGGGCACCCGGGGATGACGGTTCAGCTCCAGGGGCTCATCGACGGGTCGGTGTACGTGGCCGAGCGGGCGCGGACCGAGCTCGACGGCGTGGCGGTCGCGACCGATCGCATCGAGGGTCGGCTCGGTTTCGTGTCGGAGCAGAGCGTGCTCGAAACGGATCCTCCGAGCCTCAAGGCGACAATGGCCGCCTCGAGGACGTATCCCGATCCGGAGGAGTGCAACAGCACCTTCGTGATGGTCCGTACAACTGACGACGCGGACTGCGCCTGGATCAAGGAAAGGGCCGACACGCTCTTCCAGTGAAGCCCCTCCCGGCGGTCGCGGCGCTCCGCGTGACCGAGCGCCACCGGGCCTCCCATCGAGAGGACACCGGCTTCGCTGCGCTGCTCACTCGGGCAGCCGCAGGACGAAGCCGGCGCCGGCGAGCCAGCCGCCGCTGGAGAAGCCGGGATAACCAGGGTTGTTCGTCTGCAGCCCCTCCACGCCGTCGAGCGGCTCGCCGCTCACGATGTCGACGAGGTTGTCGGGGACCTCGTCGAACACGGGGTTCCTGGCGGACGGGCGCTTCGACACCTCCCGTGGCAGGAGCAGCTGGCCGTGCAGGAACGCCCCCACGCCGAAGTCGGCGCCGAAGAGCGACACCGGCGTCTCGAACGAGGCGCTGGCCGCGAGGCGCGGGTTGTCGACGTAGTTGGTCCTGCCGATCTGGTCGGGCACGGGAGACGGCGTGAAGGCAACGTCGGCAGAGAGCCTGCGGCTCCCCAGCACGACCGCGCCGCCGAGCCCCACGGACACCGTGCTCGACCACGGGTCGGGCGGGCTCTCCGCGTGCCGATCGCGGTACTCTGACCACCGCGTCAGGAGCGCGTGCGCGCCGATCTCCCAGGCGGGCGGCGCCGGGCTCTTCGAGCGCGCTGCGCGCTCGCCCCCTCGGTCCTCGCTCAGCGGGCCCATGACCGAGGCCCCGACGCCGACGCGGGTCGGCTGGTGCCCGAGCGTCAAGCGATAGGCCTGGGGGACCGAGGTCTCGCCCTCCGGATAGGTGGTGTTCCAGAAGCGGATCCTGTTCTCGCCGTCGGTGTCCGACGCCGAGGCGAGGTGGAGCGTGGCCGAGAGGCGCAGCCAGGGGGCCGGGCTGGTCGCGAAGGCGAAGTAAGGAGCGAAGACGCTCTCGACCTCCACGTCGGGGTTGATGAGGGCGGTCCGCTGGTCGCTGGCGTCGGGCACGTGGACGGCGGTCCGCGCGCTGGTGCCGATCGTGACGTCGACGCCCGCCCCGACCGACAGCCAGCGGGTGATCCGGCCAGCCATCGACACGGCCAGGCTGGTGACCGACAAGCGATCTCCCAGCAGCTCGAACTCCAGCCGATTCGAGAAGTACTGCGCGCGCTCGTCGGCGAAGAAGGCCCGCTGCTCCTGGAAGCTCCTGAGCGGCAAGAGGGCGTAGAAGCCCAGGACGAGGCGGTCCTCGTAGAGCGGCCGCACGAACCCGAGCGTCGCGTAGCTGTTGATCTGCCGGTCGCGCGTGTCGCCCCGCGGGCTCGGGAGCTTCGACCCGGGCAAGGGCCGGTGGGTGAGCCGAGAGGTCGAGCCGTCCGGATTCCGGATCTGGCCATCGTACACCGACTCGGGCACGTCGACGCCCGGGGGGCGCGGGGCCAGGGTGATGTCGCCGTGGGTGACGAGCACGAAGAAGCCCGCTTGCGTCGTCGCGGGCGCGTACGGCAGGAGCGCCGGGTTGAAGAACGCGGCTTCCGGGCCCCGCGCGAGCGCCCGTGCGTTCAGCCCGTTGGCGCTCGTGGGAGCGCCGGTGATCTCCAGCGCGCCCGACGCGCGCGCGGCTCCGGCCTGGAGGAGCAAGGCGGACGCCAGCGCGAACGGCGTGGCGACGCAGACTTTGTGCGGCATAGGTGCCCGCTTCCCTGGGTTCCATCGCATGAAGACCGTCGATGCTACTTCAGGATCGGGTCGCAGTTCGTGAACTTGAACGACGTCATCATCGTGAACACCGCGCTGCTGCCGCGGCGCTCCGCGTAGAAGAAGTCGAGCGGATACTCCTTGCCGACCTCGATGCCGAGCTCCTCGGCGTGCGCGTCGAGCTCGAGGAGCGCCGAGGTCGGGACGTGGAGCCCGCCCATGTCGATCGCGAGGCGCCTGTTGATGAACACCCAGAGGTCGTCGTCGCCGTTGAAGAAGAAGACGCCGCCGCGCTGGTAGTCGAACGTCATGTGGAGCTCGTACGTGAAGCCGAAGTTGTGCTCCCGCCCCTCGTTGCCCCACCCCTGATCGTCGATGGGGAAGAACTGGTCTCCCGAGAAGAGCCCGAGGCCGCTTTCGCTCACCTGGAGCGGGACGTCGTACCGGATCGGTACGTTGACCGTGGGGTCGTCGTGATACCACTGATAAAACGCCTCGGGCCCGGTCGTGTGCTCCGTCCCGCCCTCATGGGCATAGACCGGCTTGTCGTCGGGGCCGAGCTCGGGCTCGACGATGCCTTTCAGGCCGTCGCCCACGAAGGTCTCGAAGTCGGGGTGCCCGCCGTCAGGGCTGAAGGCCTTGAAGTCGCGCACCACCCCCGCGAGCTTCGGCTCGCAACGCTCGTCCCCGCCAGCGCCGGCGGTGCCTTGGAGAGAGCCGCCGCCAGCGCCGGGATCGAGGATGCCGGGGTCATCACCGCCGGCGGTGGACGAGGACGAGGCGGGCGACGACGACGTCGTGGCGCCGAGGTCGCGACCGATGACGGCGATCTCGGTGGTGCACCCCGCGAACGCCGTGCCCGTCGAGAGAAGGACGGCCAGGAATCGCGGGGTGCCCGCGCGGGTGGCCGCCGTGGGCTGGGCTAGCTTCATCGAGATCGTCTCCTGTCGCATGGATGCCTCCGAGCTTGCCGGTCCGGCAGGCAAGCTCATGTGAACGCGTCGTTTCGAGGGGCGGCGCCCGAAGGGGCCCTGCCAATGCGGCGCACCCGACGGGCGTCATCGGCCGCGGGCGCGCGGCCAAACGCAGCAGCTCGCGCGCCCCGGCCGGGGCGCCTCCCTCCTCCTCGATCCACCGCTTCGGTTCGCTCATGTGCCCCGCTCGTCTGAATGCCGGCATCCGACGGGTCCTTCATCAGAACGCGATCCCGGCTCTCCACCGAAGAGCGAGCGGACCGACCACGCGCACGGCGAGGCGCGCGCCCTCACCGGGGCTGACCCAGCGCCGGGCTCCCGGGTCGCAGCGCTCCGGCTCGTGGATGCGGAGCGCGACGTCGCGCTCGCGTGGCCGCGATCGCTTCACCGGCGCCCCGCGCGGAGCCTCAGCTCCAGTGAGCCGTCAACTCGAGGTGATCGTCGTTGTCGCCACCGCCGGAGATGATGCGCTGGCGGACGTGGTCGGCGCCGCCGATCACGAGGAGCTGCTCGCAGGAGCCGATGACCTCGGTCCACATGTTCTCGTCGAAGCCTTGGCAGCCGATCCAGAGAGCGCGGGTGAAGCCGCGGCGGGATTCGAGGACACGGACGTGGCCGGCGGAATAGTAGTTGGAGAAGACGCGCTGGCCGAGGGAGAAGAGGGTGGAAGGGGAGATGAGGTTCGCGATGACCTTGTAGATGCCGCTCATGTCGTCGTGCGTGCACTGGCGGCCAATCTGGTGGATGAGCTCCTTGCCTTCGCCGGTCGTGCGCCGGATGGCCTGGAACAGGTCCTTGTACCAGGCGATCGGGTACCAGCCGGTGGAGACGAGGCTGCCGTAGCGGATGCCGTCGCGCAGCGGTTCACACATCTCATCCAGGCTGCGCTTCTGGACAGGCTCGCCGCGCAGCTTGCCAAAGCTCGCCACCACGGAGCGAAACGCCACCCCCTTGACCTTCGGTTCGTCGGTCATCCCATCGCGCGAGCGCGCTCGGCAAGGAGGGTACCGCATCGCGCGGAGGCAGGCCAGCGCCCCGGGTGGCAGGGACGGGCCCGGCCAGGCGCGAACCGCGGCTTCGGGCTCCTTGACCGTTGACCGGCCGAGGCGGCGCCTCGGCGCGCGCGCGGCCTCGGGGGACGCTGCAGTGACGCGCCCGCCTCAGGGCGACTCAGGCGCAGCTCGCGGCAGCGGCAGCTCGACCGTGAAGGTCGCTCCTTGCCCGAGCTCGCTCTTCACGTACATCCGGCCACCGTGCGCTTCGACGACACAGCGGGCGATGTAGAGGCCGAGCCCCAGCCCTCCGTAGTGCCTCGCCGAAACGCCGCGCCCGAATCGCTCGAACAGCTTCGACTGCGTCTCCTGATCCATGCCGATCCCGTGGTCGGTTATCGACAGTCGGGCGGTTCGACCATCCGACGCGAGCGCGATCTGGATCGGCTTCGCTCCGCCGAACTTGACGGCGTTGGTCAGCAGGCTGGTGACCACCCGCTCCAGCCGGTCGCCGTCCCAGCGGCCGACCACGGGCCCCTCCGCCTGCATGATCAGCTCGATGCCTCCCTGCGCGAGCTGGTCCGCGACCCGCGCGGCGGCGTCGCGGACCACCGTGCGGAGATCGACCTCGCTCAGCCTGAGATCGAGCCCCCCCGCCTGGATGCAAGAGACATCGAGGAGCCCGTCCACGAGGGCCGCGAGGCGCCGGATCTGCCGGTTGCATCGGAGCAGCGCCGAGCGCGCGCGCCCGACGTCCATCCCCGGCGCGAGCCGCCGCTCCAGGCCCTGCATGACGAGCTGCAGGCTCGTGAGCGGTGTTCGGAGCTCGTGAGAGGCAATGGCGACAAACTCGTCGCGCACGCGGACCGCCTCCTCCGCCTCGGCGCGCGCACGCCTCTCCTCCAGGAGGAGCCGGTCGCGCTGCTGCTCAGCGCGCACGCGCGCCGTGACGTCGCGGTGGCTCCAGACCCGCCCGACCACGGCCCCGGCCAGGTACTGCGGCAGCGAGTAGCACTCGATGAACCGCCCGTCCTTGAGCTCGAAGAGATCGAAGCTGGTCGCCTCCGGGTGAGCGTAGATGGCTTCGATCCTGCTCCGGAACCCATCGGGATCTCGCATGACATCGTGCACGAAATCCAACGCGTACACGTCGTCCCGGCGGGTCAGGACCTCGTCCGGAATGAGGAAAATCTCCGCAAAACGGCGGTTGAAGAGCACGATGCGCCGGGCGAGATCGACGGCCAGTATCCCGTCCGCCGCCGATTCGAGCGTCGCTTTGAGCAATGACACAGAGGAGCGCATCATCTCTTCAGGGTGCGCCGCTCGGAGCGACCATGGAGCGGCGAGCCGAGCTGCCCGGCGTGCTCGGGCGACATGCAGCGCCGGGTGTCCGGGGATGGCCTGGCGGCCTGAGCATTTGCGGGCCTGGTCGAGCGGCGAGCATCGGCAGGATGACTACCGCGTCTCGGCCACCGTGCATCAACGTGAGGCTGGCTGGCATGTCCGATTTTGTTGCCCTCCACACCGGCATTGAAGAGTACAATCGCCTCCTGCATGGTGCAGCCTGAGCCGCTCGAGCTTCGCGCGGCCCGCCCTGCGGATGGCCCCGCCCAACCGGGCCACCACGCTGGAGAGGAGCTCAGGGGGGCCGGCAGGCGCAGCCATGGCCCCACGCGGGCCCCGAGCGACGTGGCGCTTCGCCCCTCAGGCCCTCACCCATGACTCCCGCCGCCCGGTACACGATCCTCGAGACGCTCTCCGGCGAGGGGAGGGCGGTCGTTCATCGCGCGCGGAGGGACGCCGATGGCCATCCGGTCATCCTCAAGGTGCTCGACCCGCGGCGCAGCGGACCGAAGGAGCTCGAGCAGCTCAGGCGCGAGTATGAGCTCGGAACGCTGTTCGACACCCCCGCAGTCGTCCGGCCGCTCGCCCTCGAGACGTACCAGGGGATGCACGCCCTCGTCCTCGAGGACGAGGGCGCTGACTCCCTCGATGGCCTGCTCGGCGAGCCGATGCCCATGGACCGGTTCCTCCCGGTCGCCATCCGCATCGCCGGGGCGGTCGCGGAGATCCACGGCAAGGACATCATCCACAAGGACCTGAAGCCCCAGAACATCCTCGTGAGCCCCGCGAGCGGCGAGGTGAAGATCACCGACTTCGGCCTCGCGTCCCGTCTCCCCCGGGAACACCGGCCAACGCAGCCGGCGCGCCTCATCGAGGGCTCGCTGCCCTACCTCGCGCCGGAGCAGACGGGGCGGACCAACCGGGCGATCGACAGCCGCGCCGATCTCTACTCGCTCGGCGTCACCTTCTTTCAGATGCTCACCGGGAGGCTCCGCTTCGAGGCGAAGGATCCCGTGGCGTGGGTCCACTGTCACGTCGCCCACGCCCCGCCGAGCGCCTCGGACGTCGCCCCCGAGGTGCCCGGCGCCGTCGCGCAGATCGTCCTGAAGCTCCTCTCCAAGACGCCCGAGGATCGCTATCAGAGCGCTCGCGGCCTCCGGCGCGATCTGGAGAGATGCCTCGCCGAGTGGACCCGGAGCGGGACGATCAAACCGTTCACACCGGGGGAGCACGACGCGTCCGATCAGCTCCAGATCCCCCAGAAGCTCTATGGGCGGGACGCGGAGATGGCCGTCCTGAAGGAGGCGTGGGGCCGCGTGGCGGCGACGGGGACACCGGAGCTCGTGCTCGTCTCCGGGTACTCCGGCATCGGCAAGAGCGGGCTTGTCCACCAGATCGAGGCGCCTGTCGTCCGGCAGGGGGGCTTCTTCATCTCGGGGAAGTTCGACCAGTACAAGCGCGACATCCCCTATGCCACGCTCGTCCAGGCCTTCCGGGAGCTCGTGCGCTGGATCCTCGCGGAGAGCGAGGAGCAGATCGCCGCGTGGAGGCGGCTTCTCCTCGAGGCCTTCGGGATCAACGCCCAGCTCATCGTCGACGTGATCCCGGAGGTCGCGCTCGCCATCGGACGGCCGCCGCCGGCGCCGGAGCTGCCGCCGGTCGAGGCGCAGAACCGCTTCCGCAGGGTGTTCCAGCGCTTCATCGGGGTGTTCGCCCGCCACGAGCGCCCCCTCGCGCTGTTCCTCGACGACCTGCAGTGGGCCGACTCGGCCAGCCTCGGGCTGCTCCAGGAGATCTTGACCCACGCGGAGGTGCAGGACGTCCTCGTCATCGGCGCGTACCGCGACAACGAGGTGTCCGCCTCTCACCCGCTCATGCGCAGCCTCTCCGAGGTGCGGCAGGCGGGCGCCCGCGTCTCGGACATCGTGCTCGGTCCCCTCCCGCCCGCGGCGCTCGCCGCGCTCGTCGGTGAGGCCCTGCGCTGCGCCGTCGACGAGGTCGCTCCGCTCGCCGCGCTGATCCAGGACAGGACGGCGGGCAATCCGTTCTTTGCCATCCAGTTCCTCACCGAGCTCCACGACGAGCGCCTGATCGAGCGCGACGAGCGGAGCGGCCGGTTCCGGTGGGACGTCGCGAGGATCCGCGAGAAGGGCTTCACGGACAACGTGGTCGACCTGATGGTCGCAAAGCTCCGGAGGCTGGCCCCGGCGACGCAGGAGGCGCTGAAACAGCTCGCATGTCTGGGGAACACCGCGGAGATCGCTCTGCTCGCGATGGTCCACGGCGGCCTGGAAGAGGGCACGCGGGCGGACCTCTGGGAGGCCGTCCGGGCGGGGCTGGTCCTCGACCTGGACGGCACGTGCAAGTTCCTCCATGACCGCGTCCAGGAAGCGGCCTACTCGCTGGTGCCGGAGGAGCAGCGGGCCGCAGAGCACCTCCGGATCGGCCGGCTCCTCGCGTCGCGGTTGCCCGAGGAGGCGGTCGCGGAGCGGATCTTCGACGTCGCGAACCAGTGGAACCGCGGCGCCCATCTCCTCACCGATCCGCGCGAAAAGGAGGCGCTCTGCCGGCTCGACTTCCTCGCAGGGACGAAGGCGAAGGCCGCGATCGCCCATGCGTCTGCGCGGAGCTACCTCGCCCAGGCGTTATCCCTCTTGCCCGAGGATGCCTGGAGCAGAAAGTACGAGGAGACGCTCGCGATCCACCTGGATCTCGCCGAATGCGAGTGCCTCCTCGGCGACTTCCAGCGGGCCGACGCGCTGTTCGACCTGATCCTCGCGCGCGCACGCTCACCGCTCGACCGCGCCAAGGCCCATCGGCTCCGCCTGCGCCTCTATCAGATCGCCGGACGGCTCGGTGACGCCGTGAGCACCATGTTCGAGGCGGTGCGCCTCTTCGGGGTGACCTTCCCGGAGTCCGAAGGCGAGATCCAGGCCGCGGTGGAGGCCGAGCTCCAGAGGGTCCCCATCCTCCTCGGCGGGCGCGCCATCGCCGACCTCGCGCTCGCGCCGACGACCACGGACGAGCGCGTGCGGGCCGTCGTCCGATTGCTCGTCGAGGCGATGGCTCCGACGTACAGCACGCGACCGGCGTACTGGCCCCTGGTCATCGCCAAGGCATTGAGCCTCTCCCTGCAGCATGGAAACTGCGAAGAGTCCGCTTTCGTCTACAGTTGTTATGCAGCCCTGCTGGTGTCGAGGTACGGCAACATCTCCTGGGGGTGTCAATTCTCGGAGATGGCGCTCAGGCTGAACGAGAGGTTCAACGGCCTGGCGCTGAAGGGGAGGCTGCTCTTTCACCACGCGGCCCTCGTCAGCGTCTGGCGCATGCGCTTCGCGACGCTCCTTCCCATGATGGAGCAGGCTCATGTCGCTTGCTTCGATGTCGGGGATTTCATCTTTGCCGGCTACGCTTCCTTCAACTTGGTGTGGCTCGTCGTGGAGAGCGGCGGCTCGATCGAGCAAGTCATCGAGGCCTCGCGGAAGTACGCGTCGCTGGCCGAGAAGAGCCACCACGACCTGGCGCGCCGTCTCCTCCGGACCGAGGAGCAATTCGCGGCGAGCCTGAGGGGGGTGACGCAGGCGTCCACGAGCTTCAACGACGATACCTATGACGAGGCGGAGTGTGTCCTCGCGATGGAGAAGGCCGGCTTCGGGATCGGGGTCGCCTTCTTTCACATCATGAAGCAGGTCGCGGCGTTCATCGATGGACGAGTTGCCGAGGCGCGGCAGGCCGCGGCCCGCGCTGCGCCGATGCTGCGCGAAGTGATGTCCCTGGCGAACGAGGCGACGCACCACGTCTACTACGCGCTCACGCTGACGGCGATGTACGCCGATGCGCCTGCCGTGGAACAACGTCGATTCGCGGAGCTGCTCGAGGTTCAATTGCAAAAATTGTCCTTCTGGGCAGAGCACTGCCCCGCGAACTTCCAGGACCGCCGCGCCCTCGTCCAGGCCGAGGTCGCGCGGATCGAGGGCCGCCCTCTCGACGCCGAGCGCCTCTTCGACGAGGCCATCCGCTCGGCGCGCGACAACGGCTTCGCGCACAACGAAGCCGTGGCCTACGAGGTCGCGTCCCGGTTCTACCGGGCGCGAGGGCTCGAGGAGTTCGCCGATCTGTACCTCCGCAATGCCCGTGCCTGTTACGCCCGCTGGGGCGCCCACGGCAAGGTGAGGCAGCTCGACCTGCAGACACCCCACCTCGTCGAGCGGCGGTCTCCCCCGCCCACCGCGACCGTCGCGGTGGGCTCCGATCAGCTCGACCTCTCCTCGGTGACCAAGGCCTCGCAGACCATCTCCGGTGAGATCGTGCTCGACGAGCTCATCCGCACGCTGCTCAGGATCGTGCTCGAGCAGGGAGGTGCGGAGAGGGCCTGCCTCCTCCTGTGCCAGGACCAGGGCCTCTCGATCGAGGCGGAGGCGGCCCTCGGAGAGCGCGGGGCGACGACGACCCTCCTCGGCTCGGAGCCGCTGGACGGCTCGCTCCGCGTTCCCGCGTCGCTCATCCACTACGCGAGCCGGACCAAGGAGCGGGTCATCCTGAGCGACGCCGCCGCCCACGCGGGCAAGTTCGCGAGCGACGGCTACTTCGCTCGGAGCCGGCCCAGGTCGGTCCTCTGCATGCCCATCCTCAGGCAGGCCCAGGCGGTCGGGCTGCTTTATCTCGAGAACAACCTCCTCGCCGGCGCCTTCACCCCCGATCGGCTCGCCGCCCTGGAGCTGCTCGCCACGCAAGCGGCGATTTCCCTCGAGAACGCGCGGCTCCTCGCCAGGGAGCGGACGGCGAGGACGGCGGCCGAGGCGGCCGAGCGCCGATCCGCGTTCCTCGCCGAGGCCGGCGTCGTCCTGTCGGAATCGCTCGAGTACGAGGTGACCTTCGCCCGCCTCGGCGAGTTCTGCGTGCAGACCCTGGCCGACTGGTGCTCGATCGATATCGTGGAAGACGGAGAGCTCCGCCGCCTGGCCGGCGCGCACGGAGACCCCGAGAAGGCGCCTGTCCTCGAGGAGCTTCAGCTCCGGTATCCGCCGCGCTGGGGCTCACTCGACCCGTCGGTCGAGGTCCTCCGCACCGGCGCGCCGCTCCTCATGTCCGAGCTGCCCGAGGAGATCCTGCGAACGATGTGTGTTGACGACGAGCACTTTCGGCTGCTCCGGGAGCTCGGTACGCGCACCCGGCTCTCGGTGCCGCTCGTGGTGCGCGGGCAGAGGCTCGGGGCGCTCACCCTCTCCTCGGGCGAGCCGGGGCGCCGCTACGGGCGCGCCGACCTCGATCTGGCGCAGGAGATCGCGCATCGCGCGGCGATCGCGATCGACAACGCCCGGCTCTACCGCGCCTCTCAGGAGGCCGTCCGCGCCCGCAGCGAGTTCCTCTCCGTCGCGTCCCACGAGCTGAATACGCCGCTGACCTCGCTCACGCTCCTGGTGCAGTCCCTCCGCCGCGCGGTAGGCGCGGGGCGCCCCGTGGATCCGCAGGTCATGGATCAGCGGCTCGAGCGTCTCTCGCGGCAGACAACCCGGCTGACCGGGCTCATCAGTGATCTGCTCGACGTCTCGCGCATCGAGTCGAGGCCGCGCGCGCTGGAGCTCGGCGACGTCGACCTCGGGGCCCTCGTCCGCGCGGTGGCTCTGCGCTTCGAGGCCGATCTGGCGAGGGCACGCTGCGCGATCTCGATCCGCGGCGACGGGCCGGTCGTGGGGTGCTGGGACAGGTCCCGCCTCGACCAGGTCGTCACCAACCTCCTCGGCAACGCGATCAAGTTCGGCGCCGGCAAGCCCATCGAGATCGTCGTGGGCGTCGAGAACGGCGTGGCCCGGCTCGCGGTCCGGGACCACGGCATCGGCATCGATCCGGCGCAGTGCGGCCGCATCTTCGAGCGCTTCGAGCGCGCCGTCTCGGAGCGGCACTACGGCGGGCTGGGCCTCGGCCTGTACATCAGCCGCAAGATCGTGGAGGACCACGGCGGCTCGATCCGGTGCAACTGCGAGCCCGGCGCCGGCGCCACCTTCATCGTCGAGCTCCCCTGCGCGGGGCCGGCGCCCCCGCCTCCGGCGGCGTGAGCGGGCTGTCCTGCTCGCGACGATCCCCTGTGCCGCTCCCTCTCGAGGTCGAGCGCCGGGCGCGTTGCGCCGACGCGCGGCGTTTGCACCTCCTGCCGCGCGGCGCCGCGCTGCCGGCGGGGCTCGGCGCTGGTACGTCTCATGCTCGGTCCCTGGATCGGAGGACATCATGAAGAAGGGGCTGTACGACGCGCTGCGCTTGGATCATCAGCGGCTGGACGAGGTGTTCGAGGGCCTGCTCAACCGGATGCATGCCGGCGACGCGGAGGCGGCGCGCGAGATGTGGGGAGCGTTCGAGCGCGACCTCTCGGCGCACATGGAGGCGGAGGAGGCGGTGCTCCTGCCGGTGCTCGATCGCTTCGATCCGGAGGAGGCGGGCACCGTTCGCGCCGAGCACCTCGGCATCCGCAAGCTGATCGCGGAGATGGGGGTCGCGATCGAGCTCCACACGTTGCGGGAAGAGCGGGTGGAGGCGTTCGTCCGGGCGCTGCGGCAGCACGCCGCCCACGAGGAGGAAGGGCTGTATCCGTGGGCCGACCGGGAGCTGCCCGAGCCGGCCGTGGCGCGCCTGCTCGATGGGCTCGCCGCGGCGCGCGACGCCGTGAAGCGCGCCGCTCACCGGTCCTCGACGGCCGCGCCGGGGCCTCGGGCTCCTTGACCGGGCCGACGCGGCCCGCGGCGCCTCAGCCCACGCGCGGCCTCAGGGGCCCTCGGCGTCGAAGATCGCGTCGACGTACCGCCGCGCCGCCTCGCGCCGGCGGCGCGCGCGCTCGGCCGAGTCCTCCTCCACGAGCACCTCGTCGGGCTTCACGCGGAAGAGCGGCTGGCCCTTCTGCACGATCGTCCCCTCGCCGCCGTCGATGAGCACCTCCTCGACGGTGCCGGAGCACGGCGCGAGCACCTTGTTGAACATCTTCATGACCTCGATCACGTAGAGCGGATCGCCCGCGGCGAAATGGCTGCCCTTCGTCACGAGCGGAGGCCGATCCGGCGCCTCCTGCGCATAGAACATGCCGCCGGTGACCGCCACGATCTCGTTGGCCCGCATGGCGGGCGGCGGCGCGAGCACCTTGCGCATGCGGGCCGAGAGCTCGCGATCGAGCAGGCGCTCGGGGATGTCGACCGTGCCGTCCTCCCGCGCGCGGAGCTCGAAGAAGCGCGCGGCGTCGCCCGCGAGGACCAGCGCGTCGAGGAGCTCAAGGCCCGCCTGGAAGCCGAGGTGCGAGCCGCGGACCCGCCGCCACAGCTCGGCGTCATAGCCCTGAGGCGCTGTATCCCGGGACAGGTGCGCTCGCAGCTCGGGCCACGAAGGCGCGCCGCCCGCCTGGCCCATCCGCTCGCCGACGCGCCGGTAGAAGCCGAGCGCCCGCGAGAGCACCTCCTGGTCGTGATCCCAGATCACATGGGCCGCGGGCGCCTGCGGCTGCGGCGTCATGTTGAGCAGCCAGTACGTGTCCGCGAGCACCTCGATCGGGTTCTTGAGCCAGCGCACCCGCCCCGACCGGATCTCGAACGACCCCATGTTCCGGCTGAGCCACGCCGACAGCAGGTGCGGCTCCGCGCAGATCTTCTCCACGGGACGGCGCACCAGCGTGTCCTTCAGCGTGAAGACCTTCTTCAACGCGCCTGCGCCGGTCGCCTCCGCGGCCCCGGCCCGCGCCGCGAGGCGGCGCTCGTGACGGGCGCCGAGCTCGGCCCACATCGCATCGAAATCGAGCTCCCCGAGCTCCACCGCGAGCAGGCCGACCTGCGTGATGTAGGGGACCACGAAGCGCGTCGTCGGCTTCGTCCACACGCTCCGCGCGAGGAACCAGTGCACGAGCCCGTAATGGAACAGGAGGTTCGTGTGAAGATCGCTGCCGCGCAGCGTGGTCGTGCGCAGGATCTCGCAGATCCGCTGGTAGGCCTCCTCGCGCGAGGCGCCGTAGGTCACGAGGAGCGCGATGTTGCTGTCGTAGGCGCCGGCGACCCGGTAATGCATGAACACCCCCGTGTCGGGGTTCTTCACGCAGATGCCCTGATCGTCGCGGATCTCGTGCGGGTGCGGATCGCTCCAGGACACGATGATGCCGGCCGCGTGGGGCTCCAGCGCGCCGTTCGTCGCGTTGAGGCGCGCCTCCACCGCGGACCCTTCCCGCCGGACGCGGATCGGCCGGGGCAGCCGCTCGCCGTGGCGCGCGAGGAGGACCATGCACTCGACGAGCGAGGTCACCTCGAACGCGTCGGCCGGATCGGCCGGGTTCTCGAAGCGGAGGCCATAACAGAGCTCCGACACCCGGTGCTCGACCTGGATACGGGTGTTGACCTCCATGAAGTAGTGGTGATCCCCCTCGACGATGCACTCGAACGTCGAGGCCGAGTTCAGCCCGACCGCCTGCCCGAACCGCTCCGCCTCGGCCTCCATCCGGGCGAGCGACGCGAGCTCGCGCTCGAGCGACGCCGCGCGCGGCGCCTCGCCGGCCGCGCGCGCCCGCTCGATCGCCTCGAGCAGCCCCTCCTGCGTCATCGCCACCTCGAGCAGCTTCTGCTCGTGCATCTGCAGCGAGCAGTCGCGCCCGCCCAGCGCGACGCACCACGCGCCGTTGCCGATCAGCTGGATCTCGTTGTGCCGCGTCTCCTCGATGTTGAGCTCGAGCAGGATGTTCTTGTTGTCGCCGACGCCGGCGGCCTTCACCTCCGCGAGGACCTCCCGCGCCAGCGCGGGGACCTCGGCCGCCCGCGCCCGCGCCGCGGCCTCGAGGGGCGCCGCGTCGGGCGCGACGCCGGCGAGGAGCCGCTGCCCCTTGCCGCCGCCGCCGCCGATGGCCTTGAGCCGGATCCGCCGCCCCGGGTGGCGGGCGAGCAGCTCGGCCGCGCCCCGCTCGAGCTCCTCGCAGAGCTCGTCGGTCGTGTAGAGATCCACGCGCCGCGCGTACGCCGCCGCGAGCAGGGCGTCCGCCGCCTCGGCGAGCGGGATCCCGTCGGCGAGCCCCGCGCCCGCGGCGCCCGCGCCGAGCAGCCCGCGCTCTGCCGCGGCCGCGCGCAGCGCCGCGTGATCGGGCCACTTGCGGAGCACGATCCGCCGGGTCGCGTCGTCGATGCCGGGTGTCACGCTGACCGCGGCCGCGAGCGCCGTCCGCTTCGCCTCGTCCTTGAGCCCGGCGGCGCGCTGCACCGACGAGCGCGGGCCGATGAAGACGAGCCCCGCCTCCTCGAGCGTGCGCACGAACTCCCCGTCCTCGGCCATGAAGCCGTAGCCCGCGAACACGTGCGTGTAGCCGCCGGCCCGGGCGATCGCGACGATCTTCTGCATCAGCTTGACGCGCTCGTCCTTGGTGGCGCCGGTATAGTCCTTCACGCGGTGCACGTGCGCCGGGTGCACGCAGCGCAGCTCCGGCGCCAGGGCGTGCGTGTAGACGATCGAGTCCTTCTCCGAGAGGAGGATGCCGTAATGCTCGATCCCCATCTGGGCGAAGACATCCATCGCCTCTTTCCGGATCGGGCCCCGGCAGACGATCAGCGGCCGCACGTCGTCGGCGGCGAAGGAGCGCGCCCACGCCGAGCTCGAGCGGCCGAGCCTGCGGTCGCGCACCACCCTCGGGTTGCGGTCGTAACCTCGCTTGGTCTCGAATCCATCCATGATCAATGGAACTCCCGCTGAACACCGGTGAACGGCCCTGGCTGGTAGTGCCGCAGCAGGAACTCGAGGTTCTCTGCGATCACCGAGCGGAGCTCGCGCGGCATCACGAGCCGCGAGATGGAGCCCAGGCTGAGTCCCTCGCGCGGGTTCATGAGCTCCCGCTCGTACCGCGCGCTGAACTCGGCCTCTCTCGCCTTCAGCCACGCCGCGGCCTCGTCGCGGGCCTCCGCCTTCGCCTTGGCCTCGTCCAGGCCGCGGGCGAGCCGCTCCTTGACGCCGGCCTTCTCCCTGGCGCTCGCCTGCGCGCGCACCTTGCGGAGCTCGTCCTTGTAGACGAACTCCTTGCCGGCGGGGCCCATCACGGCGACGCGCGTCGTGGGGAGCGCGAGCACGACGTCCGCGCCCGTCGCGTAGTTGTTGAACGAGGCATAGGCGCCGCCGAACGCGTTGCGCACGAGCAGCAGGATGCGCGGGGTGCGCACGTCGATGATCGCGTCGAGCATGGCCCGGCCGGCCTGCACGATGCCCATCGCCTCTTGCTCCCTGCCCGGGAGGAACCCCGTGGTGTCCTCCATGAAGAGGAGCGGGATGTTGTAGAGGTTGCAGAAGCGGATGAAGCGCGCGTTCTTGTAAGCGGCCGCCACGTCGATCTGACCCGACGCGACAGCGCTGTTGTTCGCCACGAAGCCGACGACGCGCCCGCCGACCCGCCCGAACGCGGTGATCGTGTTGCGCGCGCGCTGCGGCTGCACCTCGAAGTAGTCGCCGTGATCGCAGATGCGCTGGATGATGATGTTGATATCGAGCGGCGTGTTGTAGCCCGTCGGCGACGAGATCGTCCTGCGGAGGAGCGTGTCGATCTCGGTCGTCTCCCGCCCCACCGGATCGCTCGTCCGCTGGAAAGGCGCGCTCTCGCGGTTGTTGCTCGGCAGGTAACCGAGCAGCCGGACGGTTGTGCGCAGCGCGCCCACCTCGTCTGGCACCGTGAGATCGGCCACCCCCGAGGCGCCGTGGACGCGCGGGCCGCCGAGGTCGTCGGGCGAGACCACCTCGCCAAGGACCGATTTGACGACCGCCGCCCCGGTCAGGCCGAAGAACGTGCCGCCCGGCTGGATGACGAAGCTGCCCTGCCGCGGCAGGTAGGAGCCGCCGCCCGCGTTGAACCCGAACATGCACATGATGCTCGGGACCACGCCGCTGATCTTGCGCAGCGCCGCGAACGCCTCGGCGTAGCCGTCGAGCCCGCCGACGCCCGCGGGCACGTAGGCGCCGGCGCTGTCGTTGAGGCCGATGAGCGGGATGCCCCGCTCTCCCGCCAGCTGGAACAGCCGCGCGAGCTTGCGGCCGTTCGTCGCGTCCATCGACCCGGCGCGGACCGTGAAGTCGTGGCCGTACAGCGCCACGTCGCGGCTGCCGATGCGCAGGATCGCGGTGACCAGCGAGGCGCCGTCCAGGTTGGGCCCCCAGTTCTCGAAGACGACCCGCGGCGGCTCGGGCGTGAGCACCCGGATGCGCTCCCAGATCGTCATCCGGCCTTTGCCGTGCTGCCGGATGATGCTCTCCGGGCCCGCGGAGACATAGGGGCGCCTGCGGAGCTCCTCGGCCTCCCGGAGCGCCGCGTCGTACGCCGAGGCGGGCGCGGCCGGCGCCGAGGCACCCTCGTCGAGCGGATCGTCGAGCGAGGGCACGAGGGCGGAGGGATTCACGGCGACATCGTTGTGATCAAGAGGGCTCATGGACGGGCGAGGCGCTCTATATCATGGTCATGGCAGGGTCCGGGGGCGCACCTCGCGCGCCCGGCGAGGCGCGCGCCGACGTGTGGGGCGCGCCGGCATGTGGGGCGCGCCGGCATGTGGGGCGCGCCGGCATGTGGGGCGCGGCACGGGGTGCTGGGCCGGGTCGCCGCGGCCACCTCGACCGGCTCGCGCGGCGCTCTCCGTCTGGACGCGGCGAGTCATGCGTGGCTGAGCCCGGCGCCCGTCAGGATCAATCCGCGCGCGAGAGGACATGATCGCCGAACACATAGCGGCGCTGCTTGGCCGCGGCGAGCAGGTCGGCGCGGTGATCGGGGTGGGCGATCTCGATGAGCGCCAGCGCGCGCTCCCGGATGTTCCGGCCCCAGAGATCGGCGACGCCGTGCTCCGTCACCACGTAGTGCACGTCCCCGCGGCTCGTCACGATGCCGGCGCCCTGCTCGAACACCGGCTGGATCCGGCTGATCGTGCCGTCCTTCGCGGTGGACCGGAGCGCGATGATCGGCTTGCCGCCGGCGCTCCGCGCCGCGCCCCGGATGAAGTCGACCTGCCCCCCGATCCCGGAGAAGAAGCGGCCCATCAGCGTGTCGGCGGCGACCTGGCCCGTCAGATCGACGGCGAGGGCCGCGTTGATCGCGATCATCCTGTCGTTCCTCGCGATCGTCAGCGGATCGTTGGTGAAGGCGGCCCCGCGCATCTCGATGACGGGGTTTTCGTGGGCCCAGGCGTAGAGGGCGCGGCTGCCGAGGAGGAACGAGGTCACGAGCTTCCCCGGCAGGAGGGTCTTCCTGCGGTTCGTGATGACGCCGCGCTGGACGAGATCCATCACGCCGTCGGAGAGCATCTCGGTGTGCACGCCGAGATCGCTCCTGCCTCCCAGGGCGGCGAGGACGGCGTTCGGGATCTTGCCGATGCCGGTCTGGAGCGTCGCGCCGTCGGGCACGAGCGCCGCCACGTTGCGGCCGATGGCGCGGTCGACGTCGTCGAGCGGCTCGCTCGCGCGCTCGGGGAGCTCGCGGTCGACCGGGACGAGGTGGGTTATCCGATCCACGTGCAAGAACGAGTCTCCGTGGGTGCGGGGCATCCGCGGGTTGACCTCGGCGAGGACCACAGCCGCCGAGTCGACGGCGGCGCGGACGATATCGACGGAGACGCCGAGGCTGACGAAGCCGTGGGCGTCCGGGGGGCTTACCTGGATGAGGGCCACGTCGATGCCCACCCGGCCCGAGAGGATCAGGCTCGGGATCTCGGAGAGGAAGACCGGCATGAAGTCGGCGCGCCCCTCGTGGATCGCCTCGCGGACGTTCTGGCCGATGAAGAACGCCGTGTGACGGAACCGCCGCTCGAGGCCGGGGCGGACATACGGCGCGGGGCCCTCGGTC
This sequence comes from Sorangium sp. So ce295, assembly GCF_051527405.1. Classification (NCBI taxonomy): domain Bacteria; kingdom Pseudomonadati; phylum Myxococcota; order Polyangiales; family Polyangiaceae; genus Sorangium; species Sorangium sp. So ce295. The sequence continues at coordinate 4,903,927 of NZ_CP150324.1, forward strand.
ATCAGGTGGACGATCTCGTTGCCGGCGAGGTGGTCGCCGGTCTCCACCATGGCGTTCACGAGATCGGTCGGCTCTGCGGCGCCCGAGCCGACGAGGATGCGCCGCCCGGGGGGGATCGCGCGGATGGCTTCTTCGGCCGTCTTGATCTTGTCGCCGAAGCGCGATCGCCAGTCCGTGATCGTCTGCTGCATCGTGTGCCTTCTTCCGGTGTTCTTGGGTGGATGAACGGAGCGTGTTCGCCGGCGTCGGGGCGGGCGATGGCCGGCCGCGCCGTCACGCAGGTCGCGCCTCGGGTCAGGAGATCTCTCTCTCGGTGAGCAGGGCGGCCAGCACGGCCAGCGCGTCGGTCGTCGTGAAGACGCCGACGACCTGCGCGCCGCTCAGCACCACCGCCGAACCGTACTTGTGCTCGGCCATCTCGCGGACCACCTCGGAGAGCGGGGCGCTCGGCGCGACGGCGTAGGGGCACGGCGACATGGCCTCGCTGACGAGCAGATCGTCCCCCTCTCGCTCCTTGAGCGTCTCTATCCAGTAGATGTCCCGCTCGGAGAGGATGCCGACCAGCCGGCCGCCGCTCAGCACCGGCAGGTGCCGGATGCGATGTCCGCGCATGAGCGCGCGGGCGAGGCCGACCTTCTGATCGGCGCCGATCGAGTGGGGGCTCCGGGTCATGCAGTCCTGGATGCGAATGGTGGAAGAGCTCATGGTGCTTCCCCTGGCGCTGGACGTCCGCGATGAACGAGTCGGGCCGAGCGAACCGGCGCCCTTCGATCAAGCTCGGTTTGCCACGACATCTCCTCAGGCCCGCTTGCGCGCCGGCGGGATCAGGTACCCGCAGCACCGCCCGAACCACCGCAGCACGTCGAGCGACGACAGGATGCCGACGACCTTGCCGTCGTCCGCGACGACCGGCAGCCGGTGCACGCCCTCGTACGCCATGAGCGACGCGGCCTGCCGGATGCTGGCGCTCTCGTGCAGCTGCACCACGACGGGCGTCATCACGTCGCGCGCGGTGACCCTGACGGGCTCGTAGACATGGAAGCCCTGATCCATCTCGAGCGGCGCGACCTCGTCCGACCGCGAGGCCACCCGCCGCGACTCCTCGGTGTCGCCGCGCTCCTCTGCTGCGCGGAGCACGTCGGCCCGCGACACCATGCCGACCGGCTTGCCCGCCGCGTCCACGACCGGCATCCCGCTGATCTCGTGGCGGACGAGCAGGGCCGTGATGTCGTCGAGGGAGACCTCCGATCGGATGCAGATGACGTCCTTGGTCATGATCTCCGCGAGCGGCGCCTCCGGATTCACGGCCACGTCGGCGCCCACGCTGCGCAGCGGAGCCGCTTCCCCCGTGCCCGGCGCCGCGTGGCCGGTGTGGCAGACGACCGACGTCGTGCGCGAGCTCTTGTCGAAGTGCAGCGCATGGAAGCGGCTGCACGACTCGCACTCGCGCGCCGCCATCGAACGCTCCCGCACCGGACAGTAGACGGTCGCCACGACCGATTCCTCGCCGTCGTCTCCAACGATGCGTGTGCTGCGGATCGTGTGGTGCCGGAGCTGGTGCTCTCCGCCGGTAGGTCCAAGGGTTGTCATCGTCGTCTCCCGTTCGCCTCTGCGTCCTTCGCTCGAGGTGTGCCGTGGGATGAGCACCGTTCGTGCCATGCACTCGAGATCCCGGGCGTGCGGCGGCGGCCCTGGTACGCCGCGGTCGCGTCTGCGCCTCCGCGCGCCGTTTGCGCCGCGGCGCAAACGGCTGCCGGCTCCCTCGCGAGGCGCCCGCCCGCAGCTCGCGGCGCGAGGAGCTCGCTCCCGGCCCGCGCGAAGCGTCCAGCGCGCGGGGAGAGCCCCGCTCGCGCGAGGGAGCCAGCGCGCGCGAAACCCTCCTCTCCGGCGCCCGGAACGCCTGGCATGCGGCGTGCTGAGTATTGGGCAAACGAGCAGATGGGTGGAGCGAGGCGACCGCGGGTCGGGGCCTCGCATGGAGGCTGAGGAGGCTGTCATGTCGAGCGCAAACGCAACGAATCGGTTCATCGTCGTCGTCGGGATCGACTTCTCGGAGCCGAGCAACCGTGCGCTTGATCAGGCGCTCGAGTCCGCTTGCTGTCGCGAGAACGCCGAGGTGCACGGGGTCTACGTCGAGCCCGAGAGCTGGGTCGGCGTCGGGCTCTCGCGGGCGCCCATGGTGGCCACCAGGCCCGACGTGGCGCTCCAGCAGCTCCAGCAGCGCGCGAGCGAGCGCGTGAGCGCCATGGGCAACAAGCTCGACGGGGGGCGGCTGAAGCGCGTCGTCGTGCACTTCCGCCGCGGGGATGCGGCCGAGAACATCGCCCAGCTCGCCGCCGACCTGGACGCCGACCTCGTGGTCGTCGGCTCGCACGGCTACCGCGGGCTCGAACGGCTGCTCCTCGGCTCGGTCGCCGAGCGCGTCTCCCGGCTCGCGCGCTGCCCGGTGTGGATCGTCCGGCCGAAGGATCACGCGACCGCCGGCCGGGTCCCCGAGATCGAGCCGCCCTGCCCGGAGTGCGTGAGGCACCGGCAAGAGACGGGCGGCGCAGCGCTCTGGTGCGCGCGCCACTCGGAGCACCACGTCCGGCCGCACCGCTACTCGTATGCGACCAACGGGGTCTACGCGGCGTCGAGCGCGGCTTACCAGTCGACGCCCGAAGCGACGTGATCGCGCGGCGAGCTCGACGGGGCCGCGCGTCTGTCATGCACACAAGCGCCCGATACGCGCCGTGAGGACGCGAGGCGAGCGCGATCCCGCCGCGTTGACGCTCGTTGACGCTCGTTGACGCTCGTTGACGCTCGTTGACGTTCGTTGACGCTCGTTGACGTTCGTTGACGTTCCACCGCGCGCGAGGGATACACAGCGCCATGAAGCGGTCTTGCATCGCCCTGGCGGCTTTCGCGCTGTCCCTCTCCGCTCCCGCGATCGCGCAGCCGGTGAAGGTGTTCGTCCTCGCGGGCCAGTCGAACATGGTCGGCTACGGCGTGGGCCGCCAGCTCCCGGTCGAGCTCCAGAGCCAGCCGGACGTCTGGTACGACCACTACAACCCCGACGCGCGCGAGGGAGGGCCGTACGCCGCGGCGACGAGCGCCGACTGGGGGCCGCTCGAGCCGAAGGGCGAAGCCCGCCGCTACGGGCCCGAGATCACGTTCGGCCGCGCGATCGCCGCGGCGTACCCGGAGCACCGGATCGCGATCGTGAAGATGGCCCAGGGGGGCACCAACCTCGTCGATCACTGGGGGCGCGGCCTCGCGCCGGATCCCGAGGTGCTCTACAAATCGCAGCTCTACCACGCGCTCCTCGGCAAGCTGGACTCCGCGACGTACGAGGGCGACCGCGCCCTCCGTTATCCCGAGGAGGTGACGCGGCTCGACGGCGCCCTGGCGAGGCTCGAGTCGGAGGGGCACCCGTACGAGATCGCCGCGCTCGTCTGGATGCAGGGCGAGAACGAGGCGGGGTGGTCGGCCGCGTTCTCCTACGGCGATACGCTGCGCGGCTTCATCGCGGCGATCCGCGCGGACCTCGGCGTCCCCGGGCTCCCGGTCGTGCTCGGCAGGGTCAGCGACAACCTCTACCCCGCGAACGGCGGGCCCATCGCCGCCGGAAAGGAGGCGAACATCGACGCCGTGCGCGCGGCGCAGGTGACCGTGGCCGAGGAGGACCCGCGGGCCGCATGGGTCGACACGGACGACTTCACCGTGCGAGCGCCCGACGACACGTATCACTTCGACTCCGCCGCGTACCAGCTCCTCGGCGCGCGCTTCGCCGAGGCGTACCTCGCGCTCGTCCGCGAGGAGGGCTCGTCGACCGCGTCGTCGGCGAGCAGCGCCGGGAGCGCGGCCGCAGGGGGAGGGGGCGCCACGGGAGGCGGCGCGACCGGAGATGGCGCCACGGCCGTATCGAGCGGGAGCACGGCGACGGCGGGCGGCGCCGGGAGCGAAGCCGAGGGCGGGAGCGGCGCCACGGCCGTATCGAGCGGGAGCGCGGCGGCGACGGGCAGCGCCGAGGCCGCGGCCAGCTCGGGCGGGGTCGCGCCCGGGAGCGCCGGCGGCTGCGGCTGCCGTATCGCCGCCGGCCAGGGCCCCGGGGCAGCGGCAGCGCTCGCGCTGGTCGCGCTCGCGGGCCTGCGCCGCCGCCGCTCGCGCGGGCACGGGCAGGGCTGAGCGCCGGGCGGCGCCTCGTGGCGAGCTGGTGGAGCGGGGAAGGGGCGCGCGCCGGCTGCTCCAGGCGTGGTGGAGCAGCCGCGCCGCGCTTCGTGGGAGAGGCCTCGTCGTCACCTCATGGCGACGCGGAGGTTCATCGCTTCAGGGGAGCCGCAGGGGTCCGTCGTCAGGTCGTACGGACCAGCCTGCGAGCCTGCCGGTCATCGGGTCCTCATTGCGGGACGCAGCCGTTCGCCTCCGTGCACCCATAGCCGTCGCGGCAGTCGGCGTCCGTGTCGCACGCGTGGTTGCAGGTGTTGTCCACTGCGGCGCAGATGCCGCCCTCGGCGCAGTCGGCGTCCGTCTCGCAGTCGCCCGTGCAGGAGCCGCCAGGCCAGCCGTCGTAGCACATGCCGCTGATGCACTCGCTGTCGGCGGTGCAAGCGTCGCCGTCGGCGCTCTCGGCCGGCGCCGGGGGCGCCGGGAGGCAGCCCTCCGGCGTGCACATATAGCCCTCGCGGCAGTCGGTGTCCGTCTCGCACGCGCTGTTGCAGGTGTCGTCCGATGCGCAGATCCCGCCGCCGGCGCAGGGACTCGATGCGTCACAGTAGCCCGAGCAGTAGCCGCCGGGCCAGCCCCACTCTTCGAGGACGCAGAAGAGGCCGGCGCAGTCGCCGTCCGCCGTGCAAAGGTCACCGTCGGCGCCCTCGCCGGGCGGCGGGGCGCAGCGACCCACGTCCACAAGGCAGGTTGCACCCTCGCCCGTGCACTGAGCGTCGCTGGTGCAGGCCGGAGCGCAGAGCCCCTGGTCGCACCCATAGCCGTCGCGGCAGTCGGCGTCCGTGCCGCACTCGACGAGGCAGAAGCCTGCGTCGATGCAGGTGCCGCCGTCGCAGTCGCTGTCATCCACGCACTCACCCGTGCAGAAGCCGCCCGGATAGCCGTCGACGGCCTCGGTGGCGCAGAGGTAGCCACCGCACTGGGCGTCCGTCTCGCAAGCGCTGCCGTCCGGGAGGTAGCAGCCGCCGGACGCCTCGTGGCACGAGCCCACCTCCGTGCACTGATCATCGCTGGTGCAGCCCATCCAGCAGACCCCGTCGTCGCACGCATAGCCGTCGCGGCAGTCCGCCGACGTCTCGCACGCGGCCATGCAGATGGCGAGTGTCTGGCTCACCTGGGTGCAGACGCCGTCGCCACAGTCGTCGTCCGACAGACAGCCGGCGGTACAGTAGCCGGAAGGCCAGCCAGTATCGTCCTCCTCGAGGCAGATGTCGCTGGCGCACATCGCATCGCTGGCACAGGCAGCGCCGGGGCCACCGAGCTCGCCGCCGCCGGCGCCGGTGGTGGTGACCGCCGTCGTGGAGGTGACGCCGCCGCCGCCGTCGCCGCCAGCGCCCGTGGTGACGGAGGTCGTGGAGGTGACGCTGCCGCCGCCGTCGCCGCCAGCGCCCGTGGTGACCGAGGTCGTGGAGGTGACGCTGCCGCCGCCGTCGCCGCCAGCGCCGGTGGTGGCCGCGGCCGAGGTCGACGAGGCGCTGCCGCCGCCGTCGCCGCCAGCGCCGGTGGTGGCCGCGGCCGAGGTCGACGAGGCGCTGCCGCCGCCGTCGCCGCCAGCGCCGGTGGTGGCCGCGGCCGAGGTCGAGGCCGCGCTGCTCGATGAGGCCGAGCTCGAGGTGGTGCCGCCGCCCGCACCGCCGCCGCCCGTGTCGCCGCCGCCGTTGCCGCCGACGCCGCCTGCACCGCCGCCGCCCGTGTCGCCGCCGCCGTTGCCGCCGGTGCCGCCGTCGCCGCCGGTACCGCCGGTACCGCCGCCGCCCGTGTCGCCGCCGCCGTCGCCGCCGGTACCGCCGGTACCGCCGCCGCCCGTATCGCCGCCGCCGTTTCCTGACGTGCTGCTGGCCGAGGTGGCGCCTTCGCCGCCGGTGCCGCCGCCCGCACCCCCGCCGCCCCCAGTCCCGATGATCGTCGCGTCGTCGTCGCCGCACGCCGTCGTCATCAGTCCAAGAACGAAGAGACACACCAAAGATCGCATCTTCATCCGCTGCTCTCCAGCCGGTAGGGGTCCAGTGACGCGGCGCCGGCCGTCGGAGGCGAGGAGCCGCAGCGCGAACCGCGCGCACGCATCTTCTGTCGAAACGATGCGGATGCCAACGCCTCTTTACTCCTTCACGGCGCTTTCGGGCGGAGGGCGCCCGCGCAGTCCGCGTCCTACCTCGTCCACGCTCATCCTCGCCCCGGGCCAACGACGAACGCAGCAGCTTTTCGACGGCCGAGCGCGCGCGATTGTCGCGTCCGCTCCACGTTTGTGGAGCGCGTTTTGGAGGTCGCGACGCTCTCTTCTCCACTCGTTTTCACCCGTTGCACCCGTCCGGCGAGCCGTCCTTGCCGACCAGCGCGTTTCGCTTCTCAGCACCTTCCCGAGCCCGAGTGCACCTCCCGATGTCCGTGAGGTTTCGGGCGTCCGCTCCTCAGCTCGTTGGCAAGCCCGAGCGCATCGAGCGCACCTCCTGAGTTCGGTGAAGCGTTGGCCATTCCGCCCCTGTCGACACGAGCGCAGCGGCGGCCGCTGCCCCGCCCGCTGTCGGCCCCAGCGTCGCCTCGCGACGCGTTGTCGGCCCCAGCTTCGCCTTGCGATGATTGACCGGTCGCCGCCGGGGCTGGTATAGGTAGCCGTTTTCTTTGAGTTGAATTTTTCAGTCACAGTCGAAGCGAAAGGCGGTCGAGCGCGGTGTGCGCAGGTGAAGGGTGCCCTGGTGCTTCCAGTGCCAGCCATGTCGTCTTGCCTTTGCCGCGTCGCGTCGGCGCCCTGCGCCTCGGCGGACGACCTCTCATTTCAGCCAGAGGATGAGGAGACCCCATGCGTGTCCGACACGTGATGATCACAGCAGCGATCGCCGGTCTGTTCGCGGCCTGCGCCAGCTCGGGGAGCGATGGTGGCAAGACCGAGCAGCCGGTCTACGGGACGGTCTGCGAGGCCCGCTGCGCCTGCGAGGACTGCTCTGGCGACGAAGAGGGCCTGTGTGAGGCCGAGGAGGAAGCCATCGCCAGGCGAGCCGAGGAGCGCTGCCAGGACGAGCACACGGCGTACATCGACTGTGTCAGGCTGGAGGGCCGGTGCGTGGACGGTCATCACCTGGCGGAGGTCTGCGACGTCCATGCGGCGGCCCTGATGGGCTGTCTCGATCCCACGGACCACTGCCCCAGCGCGGGTGATGGCACCTGCGACGAGCCCCAGGGCACCGGCAACTGCCCTGCTGGGACCGACCGCGCCGACTGCCTCTCTCACTGTCCCTCGACCGGCAACGGCACCTGCGACGAGCCCGAGGGCACGGGCCGGTGTCCGGAGGGCACGGACGTCGACGACTGCGAGCTCGCGCCGTGCGACCGCGTGCAGGACGGCGTCTGCGACGAGCCCGAGGGCACGGGCGAGTGCGAGGAGGGCACGGACGTCGCGGACTGCGCGGCGGGCGAGCCGTGCGATTCCACGAACAACGGCGAGTGCGACGAGCCCGAAGGCACCGGTCTCTGCGAGGAGGGCACGGACCTCGCCGATTGCAACGCCACCATGGCCTGCGACGACCTCGACGAGTGCGGCAGCGACACGAGCGGGTGCATCGGATGCGCGGTCCAGGGGAGCTGCGCGGATGAGCTCGATGCGTGCACCCTCGACGACGAGTGCCCCCGGTTCGCTCAGTGCGCCGTGACCTGCAGGGACGGGGACGACGCCTGCTTCACCGCGTGCATCGACAAAACTCCGGATGGCGCGGAGCTCTATCTCAACTACGACAGATGCGTGAACTGCGATGAGTGTTATTACTCGTGCGGCAACGCCAGCATCCGCGGGTGCTGATCCGGGGCTCATCCCAGCGCTGCGGGGGGGATGAGCCTGCTTGATCGACGGACCGTTCGCGGGCTCTCGGCCCGCGCCGCCCTCCGCGCCCTCGTTCTGGTAACATCGCCCGTCTTGCCGGAGCTCCCTCTCACCCCCGCCGATCTCGACGCGGTGCTGGCGCCGCTCCCCAGCGCCCGGCCGCTGCCCGCGCGCGCGTACTGGGACGAGGACGTCTTTGCCTTCGAGCAGGCCGAGATCTTCGGGCGCTCCTGGCTCTGCGTCGGCCGCGAGGACGAGATCGCCCGCCCGGGAGAGTGGCTGCTCGCCCCCCTCACGCCGGCGGGCGTCGTCGTCCTCCGCGGCGCCGATCTGGAGATCCGCGCGTTCCACAACGTCTGCCGCCACCGGGCGGCGACGCTGCTCGACGGCCCGTGCGGCCGCCTCGCGCACCTCGAGTGCCCGTACCACGGCTGGACCTACGAGCTCTCCGGCGCGCTGCGCGCCGCGCCCCACGCGCCGCCCGGCTTCGACCGCGGCGCGCACGGGCTCCTCCCGGCGCGCGCCGGCGCCCTCTTCGGCTTCCTCTTCGTGACGCTCGATCCCGGCGCGCCGCCGCTCGAGAGCGCGATCGGCGAGGCGCCTCCCTGGCTCTCGCGCCCCGGGCTGCGCTCGCTCCGGCGGGGCAGGCGGGTGGAGTACGAGGTCGCCGCGAACTGGAAGCTCTGCGCGGAGAACTTCCAGGAGTCTCACCATTTCCCGCGCGTACACCCCGCGCTGGAGCGGCTGACCCCGTGCGACGACGCCGTGTCCTGGGGCCGGGGCGGCCCGTGGCTCGGCGGTGTCATGGACCTCGCGCCCGGTGCCGACACCGTCTCGACGAGCGCGGCGCCCGGCGCGCGGCCGCTCATCGTCCCCGAGGCGGAGCGGCGGCGCGTGCGCGACGCCATGCTCTTCCCGGGCCTGCTCACGAGCCTCCAGCCCGACTACCTGCTCACGTACCGGCTCGCCCCGCGCGCGCCCGACCGGACGCTCGTGATCGCCGACACGTACTTCCACCCCGCGGCGTTCACGAAAGGCTTCGATCCGGGCGACGTGTTCACCTTCTGGGACGCTGTGAACCGGGAAGACCGCGCCATCTGCGAGCGGCAGCAGCGAGGGATCCGCGCGCCCGGCTACACGCCGTCGACCTACGCCATGGTGGAAGACGGCGTCCACGCCTTCGACGGCATGGTCGCGCGCAGGTACCTCTCGGCGCTCCGCGCGGGGACGGCATGAGCGAGCGCTGCGGCCGGCGTGGTCGCCGGTAGATCGGGCTCCGGTTACTGCGCGACGCAGTTCTCCTTCATCACTTCCCAGACTGCATCTCCGGTGGCGATGCTACCGGCAGAGGTGGGGTGGATTCCGTCTTGCGTATACTCGTTGTGTCCGTTCCAGGTCGGACGAAGGTCCAACCAGTAACACTTCGGTGCCGTGAGCCCGTCGCACAACGCCTTCATCTTCGGCCGGAGCGTGTCGAGGCAGCTCTTGAGCGACGAGAAGTTGTTTCCGATGGGGTCGGGATAGAAGAAATAGACCACCTTCTCGACGTTGTCCTTCTCCATGGTCTCGAACAGCGACTGCGCCGCCGCGAGGGCCCCGTCGCCGTCCCCTCTCAACAAGCAGTCGTTCCCGCCGCCATCCATCAGCACGTACTTGATCATGCCGTTCTCCGCGGCCTTGCGGTACTGGCTGGGGATCTGATCGTTGGCGAGCGTCGTGCCGCTGACGGAGTTGTCGATGTAGCGGTCGTTCTGGGCGAGGGAGCCGTTGGCCTTGGCCTGCTTCTCGATCTGCTGCGTGATGCCGTGAGTCGCGGCGATGAACGATTCTCCGATGACCGCGACTTGATTCCCCTTGGTCTGGCCCTTGACGCACTCGCCCGGTTCACCGCCCGTGCCGACCGTCTCTCCTCCGCTGGCCGAGCTGCTGGCCTCCGCGGTGCTTGCGCTGCTGCTGCTGCTGCTGCTCGAGGTGCTCCCGGCTGTCGCGCCTCCGGCGCCGGTCGTGGCCGCACCGCCCGAGCCGACCGTGGCCGTGGTCTCCGCGCTGCTGGAGGTGGTCTCGTCAGGGGCGCCTCCGCCGGCCGAGGACGTACCACCGTCATTGGCCTCACCGCAGGCCCAGATGCCGATGCTCAGGAGACCGAGAACGCTCAGTTTCGTAGCGACGTAGGAACGTGTCGACCTCATTTTTTTTCTCCAGTGTCCGCTTGGCGCCGAGGTTTCAAGCGGCGAAAGCCACTCATTGCCTTGTATTGACGATTCAGCCATGCATCGAAGGGCCGCGTTCGACCGATGCAGGTGACTGCCACGACGTCGTACCCAAGCCGGCTGACGCGATGTATAGGCATACTCGCCTATGCCTCGATGCGAGACGTCACGGCCATATTGGTGGATTGAACAATTCGGGCGAGAGTCGAATTCGGTGTCTGCGCCACGGCCCATCCTTCTGGGAGGCCCCCGAGGCGTTCGGTCCCGAGCGCTCCACGCCCGAGCCCGGCTCCCCGCCCGTGCTGGCTCACGCCAGGCTTCGATCCGGGCCACGTGGGCGCCTCCTGGGACGCCGCGAACCGGGAGGACCGCGCCCTCTGCGCGCGCCGGCAGCGCGGGATCCGCGCGCCGGGCCGCGCCCCGTCGACCTGCGCCCTGGTGGAGGACGGCGCCCACACGTTTGACGGCATGGTCGCGCGCGGGTACCGCTCGGAGCGAGGACGGCATGAGCAAGCTCTGCGGCCTGTGGGGCCGCCCCTACATCGACCTGTCGCCGCTGATCGACGCCGCGTGCTTCCCCGAGCTCGATCGCGAGATCGTGCGCGGCCTCTGCCGCGTCGAGCCCTCGTACACCGGCGGCAGCCTGAAATGGATGGGCGTGGTCGCGCCCTGGGTGCGCGACGACCCGTACGTGGATTACGGGGAGGTCATCGAGGGCTTCTCGCGCGACGAGTTCTGCGACTTCATCGCGCTCGGCGATGACCCGTCCGCCTTCGATCCCGACCGGCGGCGCGAGTACACGTTCGGAGACGAGACGGATCACCCGCTCACGCGGGCGCAGATGCTGTACCTGAAGTACCGCTACGGCGTCTATTTCCCCTGGAAGGTCTGCTATCATCTGCTCGAGAACGATCGCTGGGAAGACAAGCACTCTGGCGCGGGCAAGGACTTTTCGGCGGAGGCCGGGGCGACGTTCCCCCGGACGGTCGAGTTCATCCGGGGCCTGCCGTTCGTCGAGATCGGGCGGTGCGTGATCTTCGGCCTCGAGGCGAACGATCATGCGCCCGCGCACCGGGACACCGAGCCTGGGAGCGCGATCGGCGCGGCGCAGTCCATCTCGTTCGACCCGCGCGGCGACAAGCGGTTCTATGTCTGCGACAGGGCAGGGGAGGAGCGCACGGTCGTCCGCGCGCCCATCTACTGGTTCAACGACATGGATTACCACGGCGTCGAGCCGGACCCGTTCTTCCGGTACTCGATCCGCGTGGACGGCGTGTTCAAGCCGGAGTTCGTGAAGCAGCTCCAGCGTCTGTACGGGCGGTAGGCGCGGGCGAGGGAGCAGCCGCGTACCACCGCGATCCTGTGGCGGAGGCGACGGGAACATACCGCCGCGAAGCGCGGCGCATTGCCAACCGCTTCCTGGAAGGCGGCCTCAGGGCGCCTCCAGGCTGCGCAGCCCCGCGCGCCAGTATCCCGGCCTTCGCTGTCCGTGCGCGATGGCGAGCACGACAAGGGTCTTGTCATGCACCAGGTACGGAAGAGAGAAGGGGAATCGTTGCAGGACGAACATACGAATCGGGACGGAGGTCGTGAGCCCCTGCCAGCGGGGCCACGCCTCGGGATGCTCGCGGATTGATGCTACCGCTCGGGCGACCTCGGCGACGAAGTCCAGCCCCAATCCCGGCTGCCGGGCCTCGTACCACTCCGCCGCGGCCGTGAGCTCCTCGCGCGCTTCGCGGTGGTAGTGCGCCTTCACCGGCGAGTGGCGGCGAGCCGCGCGGCGAGTTGTTCATGGACGAGGTCCGCGTCTTCCAGCTCGGCCAGTCCGGAAAGGACCTCGTCCGCCCGACGCTCGATCTCAGCCGTCCAGCGCCCCTCGACCTCCGTCTCTGCCGGGTCGTCCAGGCTGGCGAGGATCTCGTGCGCGAACTGTGCGCGGACGGATGGCGGGAGCCGCAGGATCTTGGCCAGTAGATCGCTCTCATGCTGCGACATGGTGCACTGTGGAGCTTAGCACGAGCGTGGCACCGGGCGCACCTCACAGCGGTCGCTCGGCTGCGGGAGCCGTGCCGGGATAGGATCTTCTATGGCACCGCGGCAGCCGCGGGCGGCGTAGCGGCAGCCGCGGGGGGAGCGCCGTTCACCACGAGGTGGATGAACTGCAGCTTCGCCACGGCGGGGCGCGGCAGCACGAACGGGTAAAAGTCATGCTGGCCCATGCTGCGCGACATCTCGTTGAGCACGGCCGTCAGCTCCACCCAGGCGTTCAAGAAGCCCAGGAAGGTCTCGGCCCCTCGGTCGTCCGGCCGCCACAGCGCGTCCGCGCCCCATGGCTCGACGTCGAGCTCCACATCATCGGCGTCGATGCCGAAGCTGAGGGCCGTATCGACGGTGTCGACCATGTGGAGATAGTGGGCCCAGGTCTCGGCCCAGTCTTCCCACGGGTGCATGCTGGCGTAGGCGCTGACGAAGCGCTCGGGCCAGTCCGCCGGCGGCCCCTGCTCGTAGTTGGCCTTCAGCGCGGCGGCGTAGTCCTGCTGCTCGTCGCCGAACAGCTCCCGGAACGGGGCCAGCCACCCGGTGCCCTTCACCAGGCGGTCCCAGTAATAATGGCCGACCTCGTGGCGGAAGTGCCCGAGCAGCGTGCGGTAAGGCTCGCGCATCGCGGCGCGGGTGCGCTCGCGTGTGGCGTCGTCCGCCTCCTCGATGTTCAGCGTGATCACGCCGTCGGCGTGGCCGGTCATCACCCTGGGCCCGTCGGGCGGCGAGGCGAGGAAATCGAAGCAGAGGCCGCGCTCCGGATCCTCGCCGATCCTGGACTTCACCGGCAGGTTCAGCGCCAGGAGCTGCGACACGAGCCGTCGTTTGGCCGTCTCGAGCAGGCGCCACTGCGCCTGGTGCTGGGCGACGGAGAGATCTGGAATGGTGCGGTTGAGCCGGCACGCGGCGCAGAGCGCGGGCGCCTCCGCCGCCGCCGGTATCAGCCAGTTGCAGCCCGACGCCAGGTCGAAGTTGCCGCAGCGCCTGTAGAGCTGCGGCGCGTCCGCCGTGTCGTGCCCTATCTGCCACGTACCCTCGGTCGGGCCGGCCTTGAGCGGCAGGACCTGGGCGCGATCGGGCTCGTACCCGAGCGGCGTCTTGCAGGCGAGGCATTCGCTGTTGCGGAAGAACACCGGCCTTTGACACTGGCAGCGGTAAGCGCGCGGGGCGGTGGGCTGCTTGGTCCGCTTCCAGGCGCTGCGCAGGCGCGCGATCAGACTGTCAAAGCGATTGGTCATGGTGGGTTGAGCGGCCTCGATCGTGTCGGCCTCAGCTCACGATCGCAAGGTTTGCAAGTTGTATGCCAGGCTTCTGGCTCGGCGCTCGCGACACGGGCAGGACCTAACGTGCCGTGGACGGACGTCGCGAAGTGTCTCGGTGTGGCAACAATGCCGGCGACCCGACCCAGGTTGAGCGCTTCAGCCCGACCCGGGTTGGGAATCGACTCCCCGCCTCCCCGGCGCTTGCACTGCTGCTGCGCGCGCCTCGCTACTTCGTCGCGCGGTAGCTCTCCGGCGGCCCCAGGTAGCTCGGCTTGAGCCCGCCCGTGTCCACCACGAGCTTGCCTGGCACGGCGAGATCGGCAGGCCCGTCGGCCCCGAGCGCGCCGGCTCCGGCGGGCGTACGGGGCCGCGCCACACTTCTTGGAGGTTCAGGTCCAGCCGCAGCTTCCTCGCTGCTCGCGGCCGTCAGGCCGGCTGGGAAGGGGGCGGCCGCCGGCGACTCCGCCGGCGGCTTTGCCACCCGTGGCGGGCAAGGTCAGTTGGTGGGCACGAAGCGCAGCGATGCGAGGCGCACGAGCTCGCCCTGGCCGCCCTTCACCTTCAAGTAGACCTCGTGCGTGCCCGACGTGGGCGCCACGTTGCACGTCGTCGTCGTCCACTTCTCCCAGCCGTCCGTACCGGGGAGGGCGCAGGTGCCGATCCTCTCGCCGCCTGCCAGCGGATCGATCCAGACCTCCACGGTGCCGCCGGCCCCGGCGCTCGAGGCCTCCAGCGCGATCGCCTTCGACTTCACACCCCCGCTGCCGAGGTCGACGCTCCCGAACATGGCCCAGTCGCCGTTCTCCAGATCACCCAGCACCGGTCCCGCCGACGTGCTCGACACGACCTGGGCGCCGGACTGCTGGTCCGCCTCCGCGGCCGGGATCGGGGTGAATCCGTCACGATAGGTGAACAGGTCGAAGTAGGCACGGCTATTGGTCGCGAACATGCCGGCCTGGTTGCCAATCCAGGTGTGAGCCATGGCATAGAACCCGTCGAGCGTGGAGACGTCGATCTCGGTGCCTACCTGGGTCCATTCGACTCCATCCGTGCTGAACCAGCCCGTGGCCTTGTGCTCGGAGCGGACCAGCTTCAGCCAGACCGCTTTCCCGGCGGGGGCGGGGACCGACGCGCCCACCACGACCGGCTCGGCAAGCTCGGTGTACGCAGCCCCCGCCTCGGCCGGGGCCTGCACCGAGCGCGACCGGAAGGAGAAGCGAATCATGTCCTCCTCGCCCTCCATGACCCGCGCCACCGAGACGTCCATGATGGCGGGGAGCCTGAACTTCTCGCTGTCGTTCATCCACGTCGGGCAGGAGAGCACCTGCTCGTCCTGCCAGTAGCCGTTGCCCACGCGGATGCCGGCCGCGTCCCCGTCGGCCGCGGGCGCGAACTCGACCTTCGCGACCATGCTGCTCGAGTGCAGCGCGTCCTTCTGAACGACCCACGTGGTCTCTCCGGTACCCGGCGTGATCCGCAGCCACCCCGGGCGATCCACCACCGAGTACTTGTCCTCCGACGCGCCGTAGGTGGTCCACGCGGGGTCGATCGTGGCCGACGAGAAATCGTCGTTCACGGGCAGCAGGAAGGGCACGCCGCTCTGCGGCAGCTTGGGCGCGGGCAGATCGCCCTTCTTGGTCGGGTAGTGCGGGACCGGGATCGTCTTCCCGTCCACCTCTTGGTCGACCCAGGTCACCTCCAGCAGCAGCCCCTCGCGGCCAAGCCCCTGCCAGTCGCCGTTCTTCGAGGTCTTTGTGTCGTCGGTGCCCACGTTGCTGCAGTCGTACGAGTGGGCAAAGGCCCACCACGAGCCGTCCTCCAGCGCGATCGGCGACGTGGTGTGCTGGACGCCGGCGTACGGCTCCTCGCCGGTAAGGACGTAGCCGAGCCACGTCCAGTCCTCGGGGGTGCTGCCGACCAGCTTCTTCGACGCCCAGGCGTGCAGCTGGCCGCCGCAGGCCGTGTGCGTCGAGACGAAGTAGTAGTACCAGTCGCCGCGCTTGGCCATCGTCGGCCCCTCGGCCCACTTGCTCCAGTCAGGATTCGTGAAGTCGCCGCAGCCGCCGGTCTCCTGATCCCAGTTGATGAAGCTCATGTCGATGCTCGACTCGGGCAGCAGCATCCCGGTCTTGGGATCGATCTCCGTGACCAGGTTGATGCCGAAGTCGTTGGGGTGCTCCGCGTCCCACTTGCACAGACCGTTCTTGATGATCATGTACGTCTTGCCGCTGTCGGGATCGACGAACACGGAATTGTCGGAGCCGGTCCCTCGTTCGTACGAGGTCTCGCTGCCGGGCGGCGTGTAGGGGAAGATGTCGACCTTGGTGGGCTCTGACCACGGGCCCTCGAGGCTCGGCGCCGAGGAGAAATGCTGGGTGGCCCCGATGGAGTAATAGACCCGGTACACATCGCCGGCCTTGACGATGAAGCCGCCCCAGGTGCCCTGGCCCGGGCCGAGCTGCGCCTCCAGCGCGGGAGCGGTGGAGTGGACCACCCGGTTCATGCGCTCCCAGTGAAGGAGATCCGTCGAGCGCAGGATCTCGAAGGCGGGCATCATGTGGAAGTTCGACCCGACCAGGTAGAAGTAGTCGCCTTCCCGGTAAATGTTCATGTCCGGGTGATCACCGGGCAGAACGGGGTTCTGGTAGGTCGTCACCTGGAAGGCCGCGTCGCCGTCGCCGCCCGCCCCACCGCCGCCGGCGTTCGGAGAGCCACCCGCGCCGCCGTCGCCGCCGGAGCCGCCGTCGCCGCCGCCGTCGCCGCCAGTTCCACCTCCCGATCCGCCCTGACTTGAGGAGCTTGTCGAGGTAGGTCCGGACGAGGTGCTAGATCCCGCCGGGCTGGGATTGGGCTCGTCCGAGCCGCACCCGATCGCGATCAATCCAACGAAAGTGACAATCCCTGCTGCATAAGAGCGCACGATGACCTCTCAGTTCCTTGTTGTGGACCCTTGAATTCCCGAGGGCGTCCGAAATGATCAATGAACGGGCACGAAAGTGCCTATCGGAGCCACTCGGACCCTGGCGGAATGCACTTCATCCCCGTCGTGTCACGCCGTACGGGCGCGCCGCTCGAAGAGCCGCTGGAGCAGGCAGGCGACCAGGAGGAGCAGGCCGATGACGATCTTGGTCCACCAGGAGCTGAGCGTGCCCTCGAACATGATGAGGGTCTGGATGGTGCCGTAGATGAGCACACCGAACAGGGTGCCGACGACCGTACCATGGCCGCCGGTCAGCAGGGTGCCGCCGATGACGACGGCGGCGATTGCGTCCATTTCCATTCCGCCGGCGTGCAGCGCGTAGCCGGACACCATGTAGAACGTGAAGGCGACGCCCGCCAGCGCCGAGCAGAACCCGCTCAAGGTATAAATGAGCACCTTGGTCCGTGGCACCGGCAGGCCCATGAGCAGGGCGGATTGTTCGCTGCCGCCGATCGCGTAGACCGTGCGGCCGAAGCTCGTGTAGTGGGCGATGTAAATGGCCGCGGCGAACAGCGCGAGCGCGATGACCACGTTCCAGGTAATCGAGGTGTCGAACAGGAACGGAATGCGGTGCGACGAGACGTCGACGTAGAAACCGTTGCGGATCGTGATGGAGTCGATGCTGATGAGGTAACAGAGCCCGCGCGCCAGGAACATGCCCGCCAGCGTGACGATGAAGGGCTGCACCTTGAAGTACTGGATGACGACCCCCATCACGAGGCCGATGGCCGAGCCCATGGCCAGCACGAGCGGGATGACCACGGCAGGGCTCACGCCGTGCTTCTCGACGAGCGACGCCGAGACCATCGTGGTCAGCGCGATGACCGAGCCGACCGAGAGGTCGATCCCGCCGGAGAGGATGACGAAGGTCATCCCGATGGCGGTGATCAAGAGGAACGCATTGTCGATGAAGAAGTTGAGGAACACCTGTAGCGAGAAGAACCCGTTGAACAGGTACGACCCGGCCGCGAACATGAGCACGAACAGGCTGCTGGTGACCGCGAGCGGCAGGTGCCTCGGGTCGATCCGGACGGCGCGCCCGGTCGCGGCGGTGGTGCCGCTCCGTCCGGGCGCGGCGATGGTGCCGCTCCGTCCGGTCACGGCGGCGGTGTCGATCATGGTGTGACCAGCCTCCTCGTCCGTTGCTTTGCGATGAGATCCCTGACCTTCTGCGACTGCAGGATGGTGATCAGGAAGACGACGAGCGCCTTCACCACCAGGTTGACCTCCGGGGGCACGCCGGCGGAGTAGATGGTGGTGGTGAGCGTCTGGATGATCAGGGCGCCGACGACGCTCCC
Organism: Sorangium sp. So ce295; assembly: GCF_051527405.1. NCBI lineage: Bacteria > Pseudomonadati > Myxococcota > Polyangiales > Polyangiaceae > Sorangium > Sorangium sp. So ce295. The sequence goes on from NZ_CP150324.1 coordinate 4,921,734, forward strand.
CGCCAGCGTGAACTTGCCCCCGGAGAGCGACGTCCCGCCCAGGACCACGGCCAGGATGGCGTCGAGCTCGAAGAGGAGGCCCGCGTTGTTCCCGTCGGCGCTCTTGACGTTCGAGCTCACGATGAGCCCGGCGATGCCGGCGCACAGGCCGCACACGGCGTAACAGGCGAAGGTGATCGTGCGCGCGCGGATCCCGGCCAGCCGCGAGGCGACCGGGTTCACGCCGATCGCCTCGATGAACATCCCGAGCGCGGTCTTGCGGGTCAAGAGCCAGACGACGGCGCTCACGCCCGCCACGATGAACAGCGAGACCGGGATCCCGAGGAGGAAGCCGTTCCCGATGACGTGATACGGGCTGTAGTAGATGGTGATGATCTGGCCGCCCGTGATGAGCTGGGCGATGCCTCGCCCCGTGACGAGCAGGATCAGGGTCGCGATGATCGGCTGCATGCCGAAGATCGACACCAGCGTGCCGTTCCACATGCCGAGCGCCAGCGCCACGCCCAGCGCGCTCCAGAGGACGATCGGCAGCGGGACACGCGTCGCGTCCACCATGCCGGTCCCGCCGCTCGGCGAGAGCTCGCCGCCGATCAGCACCGCCGCGACCGCGCCAGAGATGGCCACGACCGCGCCGACGGAGATGTCGATGCCGCGGGTGGCGATCACCAGGGTGAGCCCCATGGCGATGATCATGAGCGGCGACGCGCGGTTCAGGATGTCGATGACGCTGCCGTAGAGGTGGCCGTCCTTGACCGTGATCGCGAAGAACTGCGGATTGCTGACGAGGTTGAACAGAAGGAGGGAGCCGAGCATCGCCAGTGGCCAGAACGCGTTCCCGCTGGCGAGCCGGCGCAGGGAGGCGGCGGCCGCGCTCACGGCTGACCTCCCGCGATGATCTGGTAGACCGCCTGCTCGTCGGTCTTGTCCGTGGCGAGCTCCGCCACCTTGCGCCGGTCGCGCAGGACGACGACCTGGTCCGAGTAGCGCAGCGCCTCGGCCATCTCCGAGGAGACGAGCACCACCGCCATGCCCCGATCGCAGAGCTCCATGACCTTGCCCATGATTTCGCCCTTGGCCGCCACGTCGATGCCGCGGGTCGGCTCGTCGAGGATGAGCATGCGCGGATCGGTCACCAGCCAGCGCGCCAGGAGCGCCTTCTGCTGGTTGCCGCCGCTCAGCTTCGAGATGGGCACCTCCGCGTCGGCGGCCACGATGCCGAGCCGCTCGATGTAGCGGCTGGCGATGTCGTCCTGCTCGTCCCGGGACAGGTTGCGGAAGATGCCGCGCTTGGCCTGGAGGGCGACGACGATGTTCTCGCGCAGCGAGAGGTCGCCGAGGATCCCCTCGACCTTCCGGTCCTCGGGGCAGAAGCCGAGGCCGCGCGCGATCGCGTCGAGCGGCGAGCCGATGCGCGCCGGCTCCCCGTCGATCTCGATGGATCCCTGGTCCGCCCCGTCGAGCCCGAACAAGAGCCGCACCGTCTCCGTCTTTCCGGCGCCCAGGAGCCCGGCGAGGCCGAGCGCTTCGCCGCGCTGCACGTCGAGATCGACATCGCTGACGGAGCCCTTCTTGCCGAGCCCTCGCGCCCGCAACAGGGGCGCTTGCCCGCCCGCCGACGGCGCCCGCGCGCGCTCGGCCCGGGTCGGACCGTCCTCCGCGACCTCGCGCCCGACCATCCGCGTGACGAGCTCCATGCGCGACAGCTCGGCGGCCGGCGTCTCGCTGACCAGCTGACCGTTCCTCAGCACCGTGATCCGGTCGGAGATCTCGAACACCTGGTCGAGGAAGTGCGAGATGAACAGGATCGCCATCCCCTGCGCCTTGAGCCGCTGGATGACCGAGAAGAGCGTCTTCACCTCGTCCTCGGCCAGGCTCGAGGTCGGCTCGTCGAGGACGAGGATCTTCGCCTGGGCGCAGATCGCGCGGGCGATCGCGACGAGCTGCTGCACGGCGATCGAGAAGGTCGAGAGCGGCGCGGTGACGTCGACGTGGATGTTGAGGTCCGAGAGCAGGGCGCTCGCCTTCCGGCGCATCTCCCCCCACCGGATCGCGAAGACGCCGGCGTCCTCGCGCCCGAGGAAGATGTTCTCGGCCACGGAGAGGTTGGGGCAGAGGTTCACCTCCTGGAACACGGCGCTGATGCCGAGCGCCTGCGCGTCCTGCGGGCTCGAGGGCCTGATCTCCCGGCCCTCGAGCAGGATCTGCCCGTCATCCGGGGGGTGGACGCCGGTCAGGACCTTGACCAGCGTCGATTTGCCCGCGCCGTTCTGCCCCATGAGCGTGTGCACCTCCCCGGGCAGCATCCGAAAATCCACGGAAGAGAGCGCCTGTACGCCAGGAAATCCCTTGGAGATCCGCTTCATCTCGAGCACGGGCACGGCTCCGCTCTGCATCGCTCACGTCCTCCCCGGCGGCCTTCGCGGCGCCGCCGTCACGCGCGCTCAGTACTTGCGCTTCGGGAACTCCTGGGCGGCCGTCTCCATCGGGAAGACGCCCTCCTCGGTGACGATGCGCTTCGGCAGCTGCTTGCCCGCCATCAGGTCCTTCACAGCGGTCATCAGCTGCGGCCCGAGGAGGGGGCTGCACTCGACCGTCACGTTGAGCTTGCCGGCCATCATCGCCTCGAACGCGCCCTTCACCGCGTCGATCGAGATGATGAGGATGTCCTTGCCGGGTTTGAGCCCCGCCTCCTCGATGGCCTGGATCGCGCCGATCGCCATGTCGTCGTTGTGGGCGTAGAGGACGTTGATGTTCTTGCCCTCCGCCTTGAGGAACGCCTCCATGACCTCCTTGCCCTTGGCGCGCGTGAAGTCGCCCGTCTGCGAGCGGATGATCTTGAACTGGGGCTTGTCCTTGATGATCTCCTCGAACCCCTTCTTGCGATCGATCGCGGGGGCCGAGCCGACGGTGCCCTGCAGCTCGACGATGTTGACCGGGTCCTTCTGGTCCTTCGTCTTCTCGACCAGCCACTTCGCGGCGCGGCGGCCCTCCTCGACGAAGTCCGACCCCATGAAGCTGACCCAGAGGGTGTCGTCCTTCGTGTCCACCGCGCGATCGGTCAGGATGACGGGGATCTTGGCCTCCTTGGCCTCGCGCAGGACGGGCTCCCAGCCGGTCTCGACCACGGGCGAGAAGGCGATGACGTCGACCTTCTGCGCGATGAACGACCGGATGGCCTTGATCTGGTTCTCCTGCTTCTGCTGCGCGTCGGAGAGCTTGAGATCGATCCCGGCCGCCTTGGCGGACTCCTCGATCGACTTCGTGTTCGCGGTCCGCCACTCGCTCTCCGCGCCGATCTGGGAGAACCCGAGCGTGATCTGCTTATTTTCCTTCTGACAGCCCGGCCCTACCAGGATCAGCGCCAGCCCTGCCAGCGCCACCATCCCCGTGGTGACAAAGTTTCTCCTCTTCATGGCGCAGCTCGTCTCCTCTCGTCCATCGCCTCGTTCCATGAGGCACCTGAATCATCCTCGCCGTCGTCCCCCGACGTCCGGCGTCACTTCTGCCCGTAATACGCTTGCTTCCCGTGCTTCCGGTCGAAGTGCTTGCGCACGAGCGCGTCCGGCAGGCGCGCGGCGCCCGGGTGGATCGTGCGGGTGATGAACGCCATCCTCGCGATCTCCTCGAGCACCGCCGCATTGTACACGGCCTTCTCGGCGTCCTCTCCCCACGCGAACGGACCGTGTCCCGCCACCAGCACCATGGGTGTGTGAAGCGGGTTACGATCCCTGAAGCACTCGATGATCTGCTTCCCCGTCTCCGTCTCGTAGTCGCCCTCCACGGCGTCCGGCCGCATCACCTCGGTGCAGGGTACGTCCTCGGCCAGGTGATCCGCGTGCGTCGTACCGTAGATCGGGATCGGCGTGCCTGTCTGCGCCCATCCGGTCGCGTAGGTCGAGTGCGTGTGCACCACGCCACCCAACCCGCGGAAGCTCGCGTACAGAACGATATGCGTCCTGGTGTCCGAGGAGGGGCGGAGGTGTCCCTCCACCACCTTCCCCTCGAGATCGACCACGACCATGTCGTCGGCCGACAGCCGATCGTAAGGGACGCCGCTGGGCTTGATCGCCAGGACGCCCCGATCTCGATCGAACGCCGAGACGTTGCCGAACGTGTAGATCGCGAGCCCTCGGCGCGGGATCTCCATGTTCGCCGCGAAGGCGCGCTCGCGCAGCTCTCGATAGGTCGCGCTCACGTCGTGGCCCTCAGTGCGCCAGCCGGTAGGCGAGATCGTTCCAGCGGAGCTCGTTCTTGAGCGAGCGGATGTCGGTCCCTTCGCCGATGCGGACCAGCTCCACGCCGGCGATGGAGGCGAAGTCCTCCACGTGCGCCATGCTCACGGCGCGGCTGTAGGCGCAGTGATGGGCGCCCCCAGCCAGGATCCACGCCTCGCAGGCGAGCCTGAAATTGGGCTTCGGGATCCACACCGCGCGCGCCACGGGCAGCTTCGGCATCGCCTTGTCGGGCGCCACCGACTCGAGCTCGTTGGCGACGATCCGCATGCGGCCGCCCATGTCGATCATCGCAACGTTCACAGCGGGCCCGATCCCGGCGTCGAAGACGAGCCGGCACGGGTCCCCCTTGCCGCCGATCGAGAGCGGGTGGATCTCCAGCGACGGCCTCCCGGCGGAGATCGACGGACAGATCTCCAGCATGTGGGCGCCGAGGACGCGCTCGTGCCCCGGGACCAGGTGATACGTGTAGTCCTCCATGAAGGAGACGCCCCCGCGCAGCCCCGTCGCCATGACCTTCAGGGCGCGGACCAGGCCGCAGGACTTCCAGTCGCCCTCCGCCCCGAAGCCGTAGCCGTCGTTCATGAGGCGCTGCACGGCGAGGCCGGGGAGCTGCTTGAGACCGTGCAGATCCTCGAACGTGGTGGTGAAGCCGCCGAAGCCGCCCTCCTTCAGGAAGGAGCGCATCGCCGCCTCCTGCCTCGCCGCGTACCGCAGATCCCCGTGGCGATCTCCGCCCCTCCTCAGGGCGGGAGCGATGGTGTACGCCTCGTCGTACTCCGCCACCAGGCGATCGACCTCGCGCTCGTCGACCTCTGCGATGCGCCCCACGAGATCGCCCACGCCGTAGCCGTTCACCGACCAGCCGAACTTGACCTGCGCCTCGACGCGGTCGCCGCCGGTGACGGCCACCTCTCTCATGTTCATGCCGCCGAAGCGCGCGATCTTGAGCCGCCGCGCGTCGGTGATGGCGCAGGCGGCGCGCGCCCAGATGTCGAGCTTGGCGAGGACGTCGTCGTCCGTCCAGTGGCCGACGATGACCCTCCGGTCGATGCGCAGGCGAGCGCCGATGTACCCGAACTCGCGGTCCCCGTGGGCCGACTGGTTCAGGTTCATGAAGTCCATATCGATGCTGTCCCAGGGCAGCTCGCGGCCGTACTGCGTGTGCAGGTGCGCGATCGGCTTCTCCAGGCGCTTGAGCCCCGCGATCCACATCTTCGCGGGCGAGAACGTGTGCATCCACGTGATCACGCCGGCGCACCGCGGCGACGCGTTGGCCTCGCGACAGACGGCGAGGATCGCCTCGGGGCTCTTGAGCGTCGGCTTCCAGACGACCCTGACCGGGAGCTTGCCCGAGGCGTCGAGGGACGCGGCGATCTCCCGCGCGTGTTCGGCGACCTGCTTCAGCGCCTCCTCACCGTAGAGGTCCTGACTGCCGGTCAAGAACCATACCTCGAAGCCTTCTCGAAGATCCTGCATGGCGATCCCGCTCATTGCGTCAACTCCCTCTCAACAAACGATCCCAGCGCGACGTAATCCCGGTACAGCGCGTCATAGAGCCTGGCGCGCGTGGGATCCGGCAGATACCGGGCCTCGGTTCCAGGCGACATCGCGCGCTGCGCGTCCTCGACGGTGGCGTGAAGGCCGGCGGCGGTCGCGGCGAACATCGCCGCGCCCAGCGCGACCGGCTGCTCGCCGGCGCGGACCTCGACCGTCATGTCGAGCACGTCCGAGAGGACCTGCATGGTGAGGGGGCTCTTGCGGGCGACGCCGCCGACACCGATGATGCCGTCGATGCGGAGCCCCTCGGATCGGAACCGCTCGACGATGGCGCGCGATCCGAAGGCGATCCCCTCCACGAGCGCGCGGTAGATCCGCGGCGCGTCCGTGCCCAGATCGAGGCCGACGATGGCGCCCTTGAGCCGCTGGTCCGCGTCCGGGGTCCTGCGCCCGTTCAGCCAGTCGAGCGCCAGCACGGAGCTCCGCGCCGGCGGGATCTCCGCGGCCGCCCGCTCCAGCTCGGGGATGATCCGCTCGATCGCCGCATCGGCGAGCGTCACGTCGGCGACCGTCGTCCGGAGCGAGTGGCCTTCGCCGGGCAGGGCAGGGAGGATGGCGAGGAGCGGCCAGCTAAGGAGCTGCTTGAACCAGGCAAAGACGTCGCCGAAGGCGGACTGCCCCGCTTCGTAGCCGATCGCACCCGGGATGATCGAGCCGTCGACCTGGCCGCAGATCCCGGCGACGAGGACCTCCGGCGCGCCGGTCTTCGGCACGACGAGCATATCGCACGTGCTCGTGCCCATGACCTTGAGCAGGCGGTTCGGCTGGATGTTGCCGCCGACCGCGCCCATGTGCGCGTCGAAGGCGCCGACGGCGACGACGACGTCGTCCGGGATGCCGAGCGTCGTGGCCCACCCGGCCGAGATCGTCCCGAAGGGCACGTCGGCGGTCCAGGTCTGCGAGCCGAGGGTGGCCTTGAGCGCGGGCAGGCGCGGATGGAGCCTCGCCAGGAACTCGTTCGAGGGATAACCGTCGAACTCGGGGTGCCACATCGCCTTGTGCCCGGCGGCGCAGCGGCTCCGTCTGATCTGCCGGAGGTCGTCGGTGCCGGTCAGGACGGCGGGGATCCAGTCGCAGTGCTCCAGGACGGTGACCGCAGCGCGCGCGACCGCCGGGTTGGTCTCGAGGACGTGGAGCACCTTGGCCCAGAACCACTCGGACGAGTACACCCCGCCCTCGTACTTCGTGTAGTCCACGCCGCCCCAGGTCCGGGCGACGCTGTTGATCCGCGCCGCCTCGGCGACCGCGGTGTGGTCCTTCCAGAGGATGAACATCGCGTCCGGGTCCTCCTCGAAGCGTGGGCTGAGCGCGAGAGGCCTGCCCTTCGCGTCGGCCAGGACCGGCGTGGACCCGGTCGTATCGACCGCGATCCCGCGCACCTGCGCGGCGACGTCGCCGCCCGCCTGGTCCAGCGCCGCGCGGATGGACGCCTCCATGGCATGCAGGTAGTCGAGCGGATGCTGGCGGAACCGGTGCGCGCGCGCGTCGCAATAGAGGCCCTGCGCCCAGCGCGGGTAGGGCGCGACCGAGGCCCCCGCGAGCTCGCCGTTCCGCGTGTCCGCGACGACCGCCCGAACGGAGTCGGTGCCGAAATCGATCCCGATGACGAATGTTCCCTTGCGCATGACGACCCGTTAACCGAACTAAGCCAGTAAGGATGTGCCCCGGGTTAAATGTGAACGTTCACAATGTGACTGTCAATCACAATCTGCTGGATCGCGACGCTTCTGCCGTCCCGGAGGATGAACCAGGCTGCAACTCTCTTCTCGTGCGGTGAGGCCGGGAGGGGGCGATGGTCCGCCGGCTCACGCGACGACCACGACCACGACCACGACCACGTGAGCGTTCACGTTGGTGACCGATGGTGGTGGAGGGGGGCTTCGCGCCCTGAGCGTGATCGAACGAGCTTGGCGAACGCCTGTGGGGAAGCGGCTCAGCCGCCTTCGAGGCAGATCCTGCGCACGAAGCGCCTCACGGTCGAGGCGCGATGCTCGGCGTAGTAGCCATCCGCGGCCGCTCTCGACGCCTCGCCCGGCGCGTCGAGGCAGTTTGCGATGATCTCGTAGCCGTCCTGGAGATGGTTCGGGTCGCCGGGATGCGTGCGACGATATTCGTGCACGAGCTCCCGCATGCGCGCGCCGTTCCGCGCGCTCATCGCGTCGTTGAGCAGCCCGATCAGGCCGTTCTCATGCTGGATCTCGACGTGGCGCTGCGTGATGGGGTGGGGGTGGGCGGGGCCGTCGTGGCGGTCGTCAGGGCTCGGCCCGATGACGGGCAGGTCGTCGATCGCCGCGGCGAGCACGGTGCTGCCGGCCGACGCCCGTGGTTCGTTCGACCCACGGCGCGACGTTGCCTCGCGCGGCGCCTCCTCTCGCGACGTCTCCTGCCGAGAGGAAGGCAGCCGTCGCGCGTCGGGCTCTCGAGAGCGATGCACGAGGTAAAGCGCCGCGCCGAGGAGCAGCAGCGCGGCGACGGACCAGCGCGTGCGCGCCGACCTCATGGAATCGTCACGGTCCACGTCACCGTCTCTTGCGAGCGGGGCCAGTTGTCGCGACCCCAGCAGGGATCGTAGTAGCGGGGATTGGTCGAGGGAGGAGGGTCGAGGCACTCGCCGCTGCGGTAGCGCACGAGCTCTTCGCCGGCGTTGTCGTAGGCCTTGGCGACAATGGTGTGGGTGCCCGAAGCGAGGCCCGCCGCGGCGACGTTGTAGACGGGGCCGCCGTCCGTCGCGATCACCTCGCCGTCGAGCGTCCAATCCACGCTGATGACGTCGGGATCGATCACCTTGACCGCGAGCGTCGCCGGATCCGTGACGGCCCCTGCGGGCGGTTCGACCGAGTCGATCGGCTTGATGCGCATCCAGATGTCCATGATCATCTTCTCGCGCGAGACCGGGTTGAAGCTCGTGTCCTTGTTGTCTCCGAACAGGCTGTTCATCATCGAGTTCGAGGACGGGCGGTACTGTCCGCTATCCACGTAGCGGCTGCCGATGAACGTGCCCTGGACACCCGTGGCGTCGGTGGCGTCGTACTCCAGCCACTTGTCCCATTTGCCCGCCGTCGTCGTGCAGTTGCCCGTGGTGTTCACCTCGACGTACTCCGTGCCGCCGCCGCTGCACGTGTTCGCGCCGCAGGCAGAGCCCGTCGCCTTGGCGCAATACTCGTCGGCGAGCTGATGGAAGCCGTGGCCGCCTTCGTGCAGCGCCGCTCCGGCGGCTTCCTCATGCCCGCCGGACCAGAGCATCCAGGCCGAACCGGTGTTCCACCAGCGATCGTTGTTCAACACGATGGCGTGCCAGTCGACCTCGAAGTCCTCGGGGAGGTTCGCCTTGAGCGCCTGATCCGCCGCGCGGGTGTCGCACTCCGCGAGGCGGCTCTCGTCGTCGCCCGTGCAGCCGAGCGCTCCAGGGATGCCGTTCGAGCGGCTGACCAGCTTGACGGCGCAGATGTTGACGAACTTGCGATACCTGCCGTACGGCTCGCCGATCGGGCTGCTGAAGCGCTTGGCCATCGCCTCCTCGATGTGCTCGAGGTACGTGGTGTTCACGGTCGTGGCGTCGTAGCCGTCGCCCACGATGACGTAGTTGATGCGGTTCTCTGGTGGGCCCGCGCTCTCGATGGCCACGCCGTTCGCGCCGCAATCGAGCACGTAAGCGGAGTCGCCTCCTCCTGTGCCGCCGGGCACGAAGCTCCCCCCTGCGCCCGTGCCGGTCGAGCCGCTCTGGGCCGCGCCGCCGGAGCCCGGAGCTCCGCTGCCTGTCGCTCCGCTGCTTGCAGAGCCGCCGGACGCGGAGGTGCTGCCCTCCGACGGGCCCCCGCCGTCGGTCGTCGCCGCGGGGCTGTCCGACGCCTCTCCGCAGGCGCAGAGCGCCACGACGCTCAAGAGGTGCAGGTGGAAGCTCGACTTCATCATGTTCACCTCACGACCCTTCGCAGGCGACGTCCACGCCGAGCTCCACCGTATCCCATCCCCGAGGCTCCCCAGGCGTCAACCAAGCCCGTTCGGTCACGCAGGGCACGAAACCCGCCCCCTTCACCCACCCTCGTTCACCAACGTGAACGTTTACGTGGTCGTGGTCGTGGTCGTTCACGTGGTCGTGGTCGTTTACGGCCAACCGTTGACGACCACAACCACGTGAACGTTCACGTAAACGTTGGGATGTGGGAGGACTCGGCGCGAGGCTAGGTTGACGGCTACGTCCGGCCCACGGTCACCCGAACAGCCCCTCGATCGCCGTGGTGTGCGTGTCGTTGTCCCCCATCACGAGATCCGGGACCCCGAAGGAGCCCGCGATCGCCATCCACAGGTCGTTGGTGGAGCGGCCGCCGCGGTTGCCGTTGGTCCACACCTGCCCGCCGCGGAGCTTGGTGCCCTCGCCGCCGAACAGCACCCACGCCATCTTGTCCCAGTTGTGATGCCGCGTGCCGACCTCCGTGATGTACGGGACCAGCGTGGTGTCGAGCAGCGTCCCGCCGGCCACGTCCTTCGTCTCCGCGAGCTCCTTCAGGAAGCCGGCGACGTAGCCGGCGTAGAACTCTTCCACCCGCGTGAGGAACTCGAGGGTGTCGGGCGTATCGGGATCGTGGCTCGTGGTGTGGTGCACCTTGAAGATGGCGGAGTTGGGCGGCCACAGCTCGCCGAAGCTCACGTGGTTCGTGCCAGGGGACCACTGGAACGTGACCACGCGCGTCAGGTCGCAGCGGAACGCGGCCTTGATCACGGCGAAGTGCAGGGCGCCGATGCGCGCGTGCTTCACGTCGTCGCGCTCGTTCACGACGTGCGAGCTGCCGTAGGGATCGATGTGCCCGCTCACCTGGATGACCTCGGGCTCCTGGGGCATGCCGCAGGTCGCGGGATCCCTCGGGTCCGCGTCGAACTCCGCCTCCACCTCGCGGATGGCGGCGGCGTGCCCCTCCAGCGCGTCTCGCTGGGAGCTCGGCGCGAGGCTCTGAAGGCGCTTCAGGTCCTTCATTGCGAAGTCCAGCACGCTCTTCTTCTGCAGGCGCGCCCGCGCCAGGGCGTCCAGGTTGTCGTCCGTCGGGCCGCCCGGCATGAGCGTGCCGAACACCCGCCGGTACACCTCTTGCGGCTGGTAGTAGGGCTTCATCGGCGCGCGTGCGCCCGAGTAGGACATGTGGCGGGTCGACACCTCGGGCGTGTCGGCGCGGTTGTCGCAGGAGACCTGGAGGGACGCGATGGGCGTGCCCTGGAGCTCGGCCGCCTGCTTCACGAGCAGCTGGTCGATGCTGGGCGCCTCGGCCATCGGATCGTCGCCGCCGTTGCCCGGGTACAGCTGCTTGGTTCGCGTCCCCGTGCACATCAGCACCGTCCCGCGCTCGTGGCCGCCGCCGACAGACCCCTCGTGCGGCAGCTTCAGGTCGCGCATCACGACCATCCGAGACTTCATGGCCTCGAACGGGGTCAGGATGCGGGAGAGCGTGAAGTTGGTCCCGTTGCCTTGCGGCCAGTAGTTCTCGTACACGGTGCCCACCGGGCGCTGCACGATCAACAGGCGCCTCGGGGGCGCCGCGCCCTCGGCGGCCGACTCGAGGCCCTTGAGCACCGTCATGAGACCCGCGGCGGCGCCGATGCCTTGCAGGAAGCGGCGGCGAGACCATCCGTAAGAAAGGTTGTAGCCCACGGTCATTCCTCCCTGGCGCGCTCGGTCAGCGCGGGCGACGCCACGATGGCTTTCACGACGTTGGTCAGCGTCCGCTGGCCCTCAGGCAGCGCCTCGATCACGCGCTCGACCTGACAGTCACGGGTCTGGAGCGCCTCATCGTCCGTGCCGTAGGTCAGCAGATGCCGGGTGATGCAGGCGGCGAACCCGTCGTTCTGCGCGACGGCCTCGGCGAACTCGACGGCGCTCGAGTAGCTCCCCGCGACCTCGGCGATGTTGCCCAGGTTGACGCGCGCGTCGATCGGCTCCCCGTCGAGGGTGTCGCGGTACCGGCCGACCGGATCGTAGTTCTCGAGCAGCAGGCCGAACGCGTCGAACTGGGCGTGGCACGCGGCGCAGGTGGAGTTCGAGGCGCGCGCGTCGGCGCGCTCGCGCTCGGTCATGTCGGCCTCGAGCAGCTCCTTGATGGCGTCCGAGAGCTCCTCCGGGGGCGACGGGATCTTCCCGAGGCAGAGCAGCGCGCCGCGCACGAAGAGCCCTCGCGCCACGACGCTCGTGTTGTCGGTCCGGGCCAGCGCCGCGAGCAGGCCGGGCTGCGTGAGGATCCCGGCGCGCTCGTCGGCCGGCAGCTCGACCTTCGTGAACTCCTCCGGGCTCGCGCCCGTGTGCTCCACGCCGTAGACCTCCGCGAGCACGCGGTTCACGAACGTCTCCCTCGTGGTCAGCAGGGCCGACACGTCGGCTTCGCGGCTCCACAGCAGGTCCTCCAGGAGCAGCTCGGTCTCGTGGAACATGCTCCCCTGGAGCGCGGGGGTGTACTCGGGGAAGAGCCCTGGATCCTTCTCCGTGCCGAAGAGGTTGCTGAGCCCCCACGCCGCGATCAGCGTGGTGTTCAGGCTGCTGCGCGTCTCGGGTTTATCGAGGAGGCGCTCGGCCTGGCGCGCCAGCTCCTCCGGATCGTTCAGGGCGCCGGAGTCGGCGGCGGCGGCGAGCTCCGCGTCCGGCAGGCTGTCCGTCAAGAAGAACGAGAGCTCGCTCGCGACCTCGTGCGCGGCGAGCTTCACCACGTCACCGTCCGCGGCGCCGCCGAGCTCGGTGCGGTAGGAGAAGGAGGGGGACGCGATGAGCGCCTCGAGCGCGAGCGAGACGCCCCGCTCGTAGCTCTGCTCCTTCCCGAGCGCGTAGACCGACCACAGGTTGTCAAGCTCCGTCTGGTCCACGGGCCGGCGGAACGCCCGTTGCGCGAACTTCGTCAGGAACGTCTTGGCGCAGGCGTCGTCTCCGTCGGGGGCGCACCCCGTCACCTGCTCGAAGCGCCCCGAGATGCTCTCGGCCGCGTAGGCAGCCCTCGCGAGCCGCGTATGCACAAGGGAGGTCCCCACGACAAGGCCCTTCTTGGCAAACGGCTTCGTCCGCGCGTCCGGCGCCTGTTCCGCCTCGATGGCCTCGTCCCCCAGGAGATCCCGGATGGCGTTCATGAACTGCAGGTCGGCGAGCAGCACGACCCGCCGTTCGAGCCGCGGGTTGCACACGGCGTCTCCGCCGCCCGAGGAGCTCGTACCGCCGCCCGTCGGGTTCGCGCCGGCGCTCGAGGAGCCCGAGGAGCCCGAGCCGCCGGCGCCGATGTCGCCCACGCACCCTGCGACGAGGAGCGAAGTGCACGCGGCCGCTCGGAGCAGCCGTGAGGCTATCCCGCTGTGAATGGATGTTTCCACCTTCCATCGATCACACGCGGTGTCAGGACCGCTATCGTGGGAAGATTTCATGGCTCCGGCTGCGCGACCTCGGCCATCGAGCCACCTCGGTGCTTTGCGGGGCGCGCGCCTCAAGGCGGCGACCAATAAAGAAGATAATTTCACACGATCCCTCCTGTGAGTCCGCCCTGCTGTGTGAAAAAGTGCCTTCCTGACGTCCGGGACTGCGGTAGATGAGCTGGCGCCGCGCCGCGTAACACCTACACGAGCCGCCGCTGCCGCGCGGCCGACCCCAATGGGTCGGTGGCGCGGGAGGCGAGCGCACCGCGCAGCAGGTCAGACCCGCCGCCTCTCCTCGCGCTGACATCAATGACGAATGCCCCGGTGCGTATGACGTACGACGACGACCTGACCGGCGCAATGCCTAAGGATGTTTCCCAGATTGTGAACGTTCACATATCGAATGTCAACTAGAATCGACCGATGCCCAGCGATTTCTGAACCGGTTGAGTACGAGGGCCGGCGGCGCTCCTCCGGAGCGCCGCCCTCGTGGGGAGGAGAGGCCTGGCCGCGGACCCTGTCGACGTGGCCAGGCCGGCCGGCAGCCGTCGGCACGCCGTTCGCATGGGCCAAATCTGACAGCCGGCGTGAAATCTGCGGGATCGATCGCGGCTCCACCGGGAATGGCATCTACGACGACGAACGACCAGCGTCGGTGCCGCGCTCCAGTCCGATGGCGACGATCCCCGGCGCGCACCCGCCCCGTGACGCGAAAGCCGAGTGAAATGAAGAATCCCGAACAATTTGTGAACGCTCACATTGAAGAACTCCGTTCCAATCGAGCGGCCCGCGACTATCCTCCCGCGCCGATGGCTGAGAAATCTCTTCCGGAGCGCCGCGTCAAAAGGGGCGGCGGGCGGCGGGCCGCGGTCATGGTCGACGTGGCCAAGCTCGCTGGCGTCTCGTATCAGACGGTCTCACGCGTCCTGCACGACAGCCCCCACGTGCGCCGCGACACGAGGGAGCGGGTGCTGGATGCGATCCGCCAGCTCGACTACCGGCCCAGCTCGGTGGCGCAGGCGCTCGTGACAGGGCGGTCGCGGACGCTCGGTGTGGTCAGCTTCGACACGACGCTCTACGGTCCGGCGTCGACGCTCCTGGGGCTCGAGGAGGCGGCGCACGACGCAGGTTATGGCGTGAGCATCTCCAGCTTGAAATCGTTCAGCCGCGCGCCGGTGCTGGAGGCCGTGCAGCGGCTGCGGGACCAGGGGGCCGACGGCATCGTCGTGATCGCCCCGCAGCGGTCTGCGGTGGACGCGTTGCGCCACGTCACCTCCGATGTGCCGGTGGTCGCGGTCGAGGGCGGTCCGGACGACTCGGTGCCGGTGGTCGCGGTCGACCAGCTCGGGGGGGCCGTGTCCGCGACCCGCCACCTGCTCGATCTGGGCCACAAGACCGTGTGGCACATCGCCGGCCCGACCGACTGGCTCGAGGCCGACCAGCGCATCGACGGCTGGCGCTCGGCGCTGCAGGCGGCCGGCGCCGAGGTCCCGCCGCTCCTGCGGGGGGACTGGAGCGCGCGCTCCGGCTACGAGCTCGCCCCGCAGCTGACGCGCACGCCGGGCGTCACCGCCGTGTTCGTGGCCAACGACCAGATGGCGCTCGGCCTCCTCCGCTTCCTCCACGAGAACGGGCGCGAGACGCCGCGCGACCTCAGCGTCGTCGGCTTCGACGACATCCCGGAGGCGGCCTACTTCACGCCGCCGCTCACCACGGTGCGCCAGGACTTCTCCGAGCTCGGGCGCCGGTGCCTCCACGTCCTGCTCGGGCAGATCGAGAGCGGCCAGCGCTCGTGGTCGCGGGTCGTTGTCGAGACCGAGCTCGTCGTGCGCAAGAGCACGGCCGTCCCCCGGCGCCGGTGAGACCGTGCGCGCTCTGCCGTACCAGCTCCGTGATGTGTTCACGGACCGGGACTTTATCGGTTAAGTCATGGGTGCCGAGCTGGGCTGCCGCTTGAATCGCAAAGTTGCCTCGCGATTGCAACATGCGCTGTCGATGCACGTTTCCTGTCAGCCAGGAACTTCAAATGTAGGAAGCTTCGCGCGCGTGTCGTGATCACTTCCAGGTGTGGCGGGAATCATCCGTCGCGAGTTGCACGGCGTGCGTATCGCTGAGTGTGGGCGCCGCCGTTCGTGCCGCTGCCCCCCGGCTTTCTCGCTCCCCGCTTCATCAACGACAATCGTCCGACTTCCGGAAGTCCAACATGAACAAGAAGCTTTCTTCTCGATTGCTGTGCAGCACGGCGTGGATCGCGCTCGGAATGGCGACCCTCTTTGGATGTGGCGATGGGGGCGACGGGGTTGACGACGGCGTGGGCGGCTCGGGCGGGGCAGGGAGCACCGGCACCAGCGCCGGCACGAGCTCCAGCAACGGCACGAACAGCAGCTCCAGCGTCAGCACGACGGCCGGCGTCGGCCCCGCCACCAGCAGCGGCTCGGGCGATCAGGGGACGACCAGCGCCACCTCCGGCGCCGCGACCACGGGGGTCGGCGGCGGGGACGCGTCGACCAGCGCGTCGACCAGCGCGTCGACCGGAACCGGCGGAGCCGAGCCCGAGGGGAAGTTCGTCGGCAACATCACGACGAGCGGCGCCGTGCGCGACGGCTTCGCGAAGTACTGGAACCAGATCACGCCCGAGAACGAGGGCAAGTGGGGCTCCGTCGAGAGCTCCCGCGGGAACAAGAACTGGAGCTCGCTCGACAGGACCTACAAGTACGCGCAGGACAACAAGATCATCTTCAAGCACCACGTCTTCGTGTGGGGCAGCCAGCAACCCTCCTGGGTCGGGAGCCTCTCGCCGGATGAGCAGAAGAAGGCCGTGCGGAGCTGGATGGAGGAGTTCTGCAAGCGCTACCCGGACACGAAGTACATCGACGTGGTCAACGAGCCGCCGCCCCACACCACGCCTTCGTACACGGCCGGCCTCGGCGGCAACGGCGCCAGCGGCTGGGACTGGATCGTCAACTCCTTCAAGTGGGCTCGCGAGTTCTGCCCGAACGCCGTTCTGATCCTCAACGACTACAACAACATCGAGTACGAGAACGAGCACAGGCACTTCAAGGACATCGCGAAGAAGGTGATCGAGGCGGGGGCCCCGGTCGACGCCCTCGGCGCGCAGGCGCACGACGCCTTCAAGATCAACACCAACACGGTCAAGGGGTACATCGACTCGCTCGCCGAGCTGGGCAAGCCTGTGTACATCACCGAGTACGACATCGGCGAAGCGAACGACAACCGGCAGAAGCAGATCATGGAGGAGCAGTTCACCATGTTCTGGAATCACCCCAAGATCCCGGGGATCACCCTGTGGGGTTACATCGTCGGCAAGACGTGGAGGAACGGCACAGGCCTCCAGCAGGAGAACGGCACCATGCGGCCGGCGATGCAGTGGCTGATGGACTTCCTGGACCGTGGTGGCTGACGCGGAGCCGGCGCGCTGAGCTGGACGAGCTCCTCGACCGGATGAGCTCGGGCGCGCTCGTATCTCGTACGGATGCGGGCGCGCTCCCTCCAGGTCTGCGTCGGTCTCTCTGGCCTGAGCCGGGTTCACGATCCGATCCTGGATCGTGAACCCGCTCGCTGGCTGCGTATCGCGAGGCGAGCAGCTGGTTGGCGCCTCCTCGCGAAGACCCGTGTCGGTCAGCGAGCGTCGTCGATCACTGGGGCACTTGGATCACGTCCTCGCAGGTGAAGTCGACGCCCAGCGAGACCTCGACGTCGGCCTGAACCACGGCGCAGGTATCGTCGCATAGGACGATCGCCGTCGGGTTCGCAGGGTCGTCGTAGCGCCACGTCCCCGCGGCCGCGCAGGCCTGGTCATACGTGAGGGTCGTCGGCATGTTGCTCGTGGCGCTCGTGTAGGTCACGTTGACCTTTTGCTTGTCGAAGCTCCTCCCGTCGGGCGGCGGCGGGATCGGGATCGTGCACGAGACGGCGGCGCCGCGGATCTTCTCGATGGCCGTCTTGAACGCGGCGATCGTCTCGTCTGGGTTGCCGGTGTTCAGCATGGATGCCTCTCCCGTGCCGCCCGCCTCGGCGATCTGGTGCAGGTTGGTGAGGCTAGGCGGCGCGTCTGCTTCCCCCTGCGGACTGTCGACCCCGATCACGAAGGTCGGGATGTTGGCGGCGCGCGCCGCGTTGACCTGCGTCACGACGGCCTCGAGCGTGTCCGCCGCGCCCCCGCACAGCTGCGGATAGCCATCGGTCACGAGCACGATCGCATATTTCCCGGGGTTCTGCTGGCGCTGCGCTTCGATGAAGGCGAGGGTGCCTTCGACCGCGAATACCGTCGGCGTGGTGGTGCGCCACGTTCTCGAGCTGCTGATCTCCGGCTCGATGGCATCGATCGCCATGCCGAACGCCGGGGAGGGCAGCGGCGTCATCGGGACATGCGGGGTCAAGTAGATGTCGGCCTGGCACGCCTGACGCGCCGCTTGCGCGCCTGGGAAGAACGTGAGCGACGCCTGGAACCCGGCGGACGAGGGATCCACGAAGAACTGCTTCGTCGCGATCGCGACGGGATCCCACTTGAGATCCTTCCTGCGCCACTCCACGTCGCTCGCTGTCATGCTGGCCGATACGTCGAACGCGAACGCGAGGTACACCTGTTGAAATCCGGCCTGGGACGACTGGGTGGCGCACGCTTCCCCCGCGCCCGTCGAGCTCCCGTTGCTGCTTCCGGTCGCGCCGGAGCCCCCGCCCGAGCCCGCGCCGCTTCCGTTGCCGAAGGTGTCGTCATAGCCGGTGCTGGTGCTGGTGCTATTGCCGGAGCCAGAGCCGGAACCGTTGCCGGAGCCGTTGCCGGTGCCGGTGCTGCTCTGCGAGCCGGCGCTGTCCCCGTTGCCGTCGTTGGCCCCGCCGCACCCCGCGCCGATCAAAGCCACCATTGGCAATGCAATGGCTATCCTAGGCAATCTCATGAGCCGACTCCTTCTGGAACGCGTGCCAGCGCGGTCCGCGGGCACGAAGTTAGTTCGCGACGAGAGGTCTCCAGAGGCGGAATTTTCCAGTGCATGCCTCGCCGGAGCCCCGGGATCGATGACGAGTATAATCGATGACGCTGATCTTTGCGCGGGATACGGTCTGGCGGAGCTCCTTGCGGTAAACGTCTTCATCGTGCAGCGACGCTGCACGCGTTGGTCGTCAAGAGCAGCTCGCGTGCGCCGGTCGCCTTCTGGAAAATCGACCCCACGCAAAGATTCATCCACGTGTTGAATTGCCCCGGCGGCGCTGCGGCGCGCCGGGAGAGAACAGATGCGATTCGGGTTCGCAAAGTACACCGAGAATACCGAGGAGGTGCCGACCGGAGAGGGCCTCTGGAAGACCGCTGGACCGATTAAGATGCACCGGTACCGGCCACCGGCGCTACCTCGCGGATGGCCCGAGGCGCCTTGAGCGCCAGGTCATCTCGCCGGGCGAGGAGCGCGAGGCCGCGGCTCGGAACCGGGCGCGGCGCGCGCGCCGGGTGCTGTGCCGTCGCGGGCGCGAGGCGGGACGACCCATCGGGTCGGCTCGACCTGGCCGCCTCCCTCCCGCACGGCGAGGTCGACAAGCGTGGCCATCCTCGTCGCTACCTCCGTGAAGGTGTCCTCGGCCTCGCGATCCTGCGGAAGCCGGTCCGGCAGGGTGGGGCGCGTGCGATGGATACGATATCGGTCGGACAGGCGCGCGCCGGGGAAGGCGCGGCGCAGCTCCTCCATCCCGCCGATGAGCGCGACGAGCGAGCCCATGGTCGCCGTGCCGTTGTCGGAGTCCCAGCCGGACAGGGTACCGATCTGTACGGTGCGCCGGAAGCTCCCCTCACCGAACAGGAGGGCCAGCGTCGCGGTCGCCAGGTTGATCGCGGATTCCGTGAACCCCCGATAGACGAAGCCATGCGCCGAGGCCCGCTCCTGGTAGCGATCCGCAATGGCGTCGCGGGCGCGCTCCCAGTCGTCGCGAGCCTCGGCGCGATCGCTGGTCGATAGATAGGCGGACAGCACGAAGTCGATGACGTCGGCGGCCTTGGACTCCGCCGGCAGGTAGCTCCTGGCCTCACGGACGATCCGCACGATCTCCTGTCGCCGCGGCTTCTCCAGATCGACGGTCGCCGCGAGCGAGAAGAGGAGAACATGGAACTCTGCGGCGTGCGCGGCGTGATCGCGCGCGGTGGTCCGGATGGGGAGGTCAGCGATCCGCAGCGCCAGCTCCGGCATGCCGGGCGCGAGGGCGCCGAAGATCTCCGTGGTGAGCTGGGCGTCGATCTGGAGCGCGTCCGGGTTGAGCGCCGGATCGCTCGTCGCGGGGGGCAGCAGGCCGCGCTCGAGGAGATCGCGCGCCCTCCGGTTGGAGACCCAGATGAAGTCGTTGATGTGCGCGCGCCATCCGTCCCGGATCCGCTCGGGGGAGAGGAAGAGCGTCCCCGCCTCGGTCATGAGGTGGAGGTAGACATACTCGATGTCGGTGTCATCGTCGGCCGGGCAGGGGTCGAGGAGGACGAAGTCGATCGGCGCCCCGTCGCGCCCCAGGGGCTTTCCCCAGTCAGCGTCGGTGAAGAAGGGGCGCTCGATGCGGACGCCCTCCGTGCGAAGCCCTGTCCAGTTGGCGATGCACGCGCCAATCCACATCGCGCGGAGCCGCTCGGCGTAGGCTGCGCGATCGAGCTGGAGCCGCGGCCTCGGGGACATTCCCGGGGCGTCCCGTTGCTCCATGGGAGCGGCGAGCGCGCGGCGCGGCGCGTCGCCGGCGCCCGCGAGCGGCGATAGAGAGAGGAGCGCGAGCAGGAGGCCGCGCGCGCATGCGCGTGGCCCGACGCTGGGCGAGCCTTCGACAGGGCGTCGATCGCGGCGGGTGCGCATGAATTACCCCCCCTCGAGTGCGCGATCGGTGCGTCGCGCATGTCCTCGCTTCGCGGCGGTGCAAGCGTAATGCCTCGCCGAGCCCGCTCCCCTGGCGTCGCTCGCGCCATTAGGTTTCGATCATGAACGCCGGAAGTCTCGATGGGCGCGGCGCGCTCCTGGACCGCCTTGTCTCGAGCGCGGCCCGCCATCTCCTCGGCGCGTCCCTCGCCATTGCGCCGGGCGCCGCGTCGATCACGCCGGTGCTGGAGGATCTCCTCTCCTTTCATCCCGGGTGGATGACACGGAGCGTGACAACGCATGACCCGGCAGGGGGCAACGATGATGGATATCGCCCGGGGGTCGCGCTCGAGGGGGACCACCGGGTTCTGTTTCACGCCCGCGGGGAGGGGAGAATCGCGCGCATCTGGATGACCGCCCCCCGCGCGGAGCTCGAGAGGCAGGACCAGGAGATCTGGATCGAGATCGACGGACACACGGCGTTCCGCGGGTCGCCGGGCGATTTCTTCGGAGGCAGGGGCCCCTGGAGATCGCCTCTCGTGCTCGACGTGGACGCGAGCTCGGGCGCGTATACCAGCTACGTCCCCTTCGCCTGGTCGAGCGAGGCCAAGGTCCGCTTCCGGGGCGTTCCCATCTATTACCAGATCACGTACCGCGAGGGCCCCGGGGCCGCGTCGGGACCGACGCCCGAGGAGCTGTCGCGATTCATGACGGAGGACTGGACAGCCACCCTGCCTGCCCCGCCGCGCCGGGAGAGCCTGCGCGCCAGCGCGCCGCTCGTCCTGGCGACAGGCCCCGCGACCGTATCAGGGATCGACGTTCACATCCCGGCGGGGAGCTTGAACGACCTCTCAGTGAGGATCGGCGGACAGCCGCCCATACCAGCGTCGTTCTTCTTCGGCCTCGCCAGCTCGGGCACCGACGCCGACGGCGGATGGACGACCTTCCGGAGCGCGCTGCACGCCGCCTGGACGCCCGACGCCAGAGGGGCAGGCAGGCTCGCGACGCGCCTGCCGATCCCGCTGGCCGAAGGCGAGGTGCTCTCGCTCGAGGCCGCGCCCGGGCAGGAGATCGCGGGTGTCGAGGCGGCCGTCGACCTCGCGCCCGCCCGCCGAGGCGTGCGGCTGATCGCGCAATACCGCGATCAGATGGCCCCCGGACGCGAGACGACGATGCCCCTCTTCGAGAGCGATGAGCCGCTCCAGTTCGTCGCGCTTCTCGAGGAGATCAGCGGCGGCCGACCGAACGATCGGACGTACCTCGAGGGCGACGAGATGATCCGCACCGACGGGATGTCGCACCCGCTGCAGATAGGGACCGGCACCGAGGACTACTTCAATGGAGGCTTCTATTTCCTGGGCGCGCACCATAACCCCTTCAGCGGGCTGCCCCGCTTCCTCGTCGTCGATCCCGAGGATGGATGGAAGAACGCCACGTTCGTCCATTCCCTGTACCGCCTGCACGTGGCCGATCCCATCGTGAGCCGCTCCGGTCTGCGCTTCGGCATCGAGGCCGGGCCGACCGGCGCCTACACGCCGCTGCGGGTGCGCTCGCTGGGCCTCTCTTACGCATTCCCGGAAGTTCAGGTGATCGGTGAGCAGGAGGTCCGTGCGGCCGGGCGGCGGCGGCTCGTGCATTCGGCCGTCGACGCCGAGCGGCTGGAGCTCCGGCGGCGATCCTGGTCCAGCGAGGGCCGCGGGATCACCCGGATCGAGGTCGCTTGCCCGTCCGATGCGCGCGGCCTGCTGCTGCTCCGAGCGTACTCCGCGGCGAACGCCCCGCAGACGGCGCGCGTGAGGCTCGACGGGCGGGAGGTCGGCGTGCTCCACGAGATGCAGGCGAACCCTGTCCGGTCGCTCGCCGAGGACGCGCTCTGGATCGACCTCCTCCCCGAACAGTGCGGCGCAGGCAGGCGCCCGGTCCTCGAGATCGACGCGACACGCTCCCCGGCGCCCTGGAGCGAGCGGGGTTACACGCTGCGGTTCTTCTCCGGACCTCCCACGCCTCAGCTCACGCAGGGGCCCGCGGTGAAGATCTTCGATTCGGAGAGCATCCCCGGAGGGCCGTTCTATGTGAACGATCACTCGATGATCCAGCTCGCCGACGGCCGCTGGATCCTCAGCGGGATCTTTCACCTCGAGCCTTATCGACCGGACGCCGAGCGTGAGTTCGTCCTCGCCACCGCGCCTGGCCCCGGGCCGGTGAGCTGGATGGAATCCGTCTCACCGAGCCTCACGCTGGCGCCGGAGCGCTCCTCGATTCGCGCCCTCTCCGACGAGCGCTGGATCTGGGCCCCGCACATGGTCCGGGACCGGGACGGCAGCCTGGTCATGATCTTTCACGTGGGCACGCACGACCCCGACCGATCCGGCTTCCGGATCGCGCGCTCGCGCGACGGGTTTACCTGGAGCCGCGAGGGAGGGACGCTGTTCGAGGACATCTGCGTCGCCCGCGATCCGATGCTCGCCCGGCTCGGCGATCTGTGGGTGGTGTACTATACGCGCTGCGCGTCGATCGAGTCGCCCCTGAGCGGCGTCGCCTACCGCACGTCGCTGGATCTCTTCCACTGGAGCCCGCCGGCCATGGCGCTCACGCTCGGGCCGGAGACGGCGATGCGCAACAGCGGTTATACCGAGTCGCCGTTCGTGTTCGAGCGGAAAGGGTGGTTTTACCTGACGCTCACCAGCTATCCTGTCGACTACGACGCCACGTTCGTCTACCGCTCGCGCTCGCCGTTCGCGTTCCCGCCGCGCGCCGTCGCCCGGCTGCGCGCTCACGCGGCCGAGTGGGTCGCGGAGGGCGGCGACTTCGCGTCGGGGCGCCTGTTCTTCACGCACGCAGGGGCCGGGAAGGGCGGCGTGTTTCTCCAGGAGCTCCTCGGCCTGTGAGGCGAAGGCGAGGGGTTTCAAGCCCTGCGTGCCGGGTGTAGGGTTCGCGCATGAAGGTACTCAAGCGCGTTGGGCTCGGGCTCGTGGCGGTCGTCCTCCTGTTCGTGATCGTGGTGATGACGCGGCCTTCCACGTTCCGCATCGAGCGTTCAGCGACGGTGGCGGCGCCTCCAGAGGCCGTGTACGCCCAGATCGTCGACTTCCACGCCTGGGAGCGGTGGTCGCCGTGGGAGGGGCTCGACCCGGCCCTGAAGAGGACCTACGCCGGGCCCGCGGCCGGCCCCGGCGCGTCGTACGCGTGGTCGGGCAACGACGACGTGGGCGAGGGCAAGATGACGATCACGGGCGCAGAGCAGCCGTCGAACGTCACGGTCCGGGTCGAGTTCATCAAGCCGATCGAGGCGACGAACACGACGAACTTCACGCTCGCTCCGGCGCCCTCCGGCACGAAGGTGACGTGGGTGATGGAGGGGGAGAACGGCTTCATCGGCAAGGCGTTCGGGATGTTCATGGATATGGACAAGATGGTCGGCGCCGACTTCGAGAAGGGGCTCGGGGCGATGAAGCAGATCGTCGAGTCGAAGGCGGCGCCGCCGAGCTGACTGCGCGGCGCCGTCCGACCCGGCTCGACCTGCGCGCGCTCGCCGGTTCGACCCGGGTGAATCACGAGCTGCAGGCGAGCGTCGCGCCGGGATGAGCTTGCCTGCACCGGGTGCAGCCGAGAACTCCCAGGGTGCTTGTCGGACGGATCTCCGCCGGCGACATGCTCGCCGGCGCGAGCGTGGCCGCGATCCGTCGACTATCCTCTCGCGCCCATGAGCGTCCATGTCGTCGTGTGCGCGTTCGCGATTGCCGTCCTCGCCGCGTGCTCCAAGACGTCGTCATCGGCGACGACGTCGACGGACGCGGGCCCGGGCGCGACGGGCGGCGCGCGCCTCCGCATCGCCGTCGTGCCGAAGGGGACGACACACGAGTTCTGGAAGAGCGTGCACGCAGGCGCGGTGAAGGCCTCGCGCGAGCTCGATGTCGACGTCGTGTGGAAAGGGCCGCTCCGGGAGGACGACCTCAAGGCGCAGGTCGATGTCGTCTCGAGCTTCGTCGCGCAGGGCGTGTCCGGCATCGTGCTCGCGCCGCTCGACGCCGCGGCGCTGAGGGCGCCGGTGCGAGCGGCGAGGCAGGCGAAGATCCCGGTGGTCGTGTTCGACTCCGATCTCGCCAGCGACGATCACGTGAGCTTCGTCGCGACCGACAACGAGGCGGCCGGGAGGCTCGCCGGTGAGCACCTCGGCAAGGCGATCGGCGAGGACGGCAAGGTCGTCGTGCTCCGCTACCAGGAGGGCTCGGCGAGCACGCAGCACCGCGAGAAGGGGTTCCTCGACGCGATCCGCGCGATGCCCGGCGTCACCATCGCGAGCGAGAACCAGTATGGCGGCGCCACCACAGAGTCGGCGTTCCACAAGAGCGAGAGCCTGCTGCTCGCGCAGAGGGCGGCGGAAGGGGCCATCGCCGGGGTGTTCACGCCGAACGAGTCGACGACGTTCGGGATGCTCCAGGCGCTCCGCAAGACGAACGTCGCGAGGAAGGTGAAGTTCGTCGGCTTCGACGCGTCGGAGAAGCTCCTCGGCGCGCTGCGCGAGGGCGACATCGAGGCGCTCGTCGTGCAGAACCCGTTCAACATGGGGTACGTCGCGGTCAAGACGATGGTGGCGCACCTGCACGGAGAGAAGGTCGAGGCGCGCATCGACACGGGCTCGCGCGTCGTCACGAGGCAGGACCTCGACGACCCGGCGGTGCAGGAGATCGTGAGACCCGACCTCGCCAGGTGGCTCGGGGAGTGAGCGGCCCGTGGGCGGAGAGCGCGCGCCCCTCCTCGAGGTGACCGGCCTCGCGAAGGCGTTCGGCCCGAACCCGGTGCTGCGCGACGTCTCGCTGCGGGTAGCGCCGGCGAGCATCCACGCGCTGCTCGGCGAGAACGGCGCGGGCAAGAGCACGCTGGCGCGCGTCCTGCTCGGCATGGAGCGCGCGGACGCGGGCGCGATCCTGCTCGGAGGGGCGCGGTACGCGCCGGCGTCGGCCGAGGAGGCGCGCCGCGCGGGCGTCGTCCTGGTGCCGCAGGAGCGGACGCTCTGCGCCCACCTCACGGTCGTCGACAACGTGGTGCTCGGGATCGAGCCGCTCGCGCGCGCGCGGCTAGGGCTAGAGATCCGGGACCGCCCGCGCGCGCGCGCCGTGGCGCGGGCGGCGATCGCGCTCGTCACCGCGGATCCGGGCCGCGTGCCGCTCGACGCGCGGGCCGGGGAGCTCGGCGTCGCCGATCAGCAGCTCGTCGAGATCGCGCGGGCGCTCGCGCAGGGCGGCCTCGGCGAGGACGGGCGGCTCGCGGCGCGGCTCCTCGTCCTCGACGAGCCGACATCGAGCCTGGGCCAGTCGGACGCCGCGCGCCTGTTCGAGCGCGTCGGCGCCCTGCGAGACGCCGGCCTCGCGGTGCTGCTCGTGACCCACTTCCTCTCGGACGTGCGCGCGCACGCCGATCGCTACACGGTGCTCCGCGACGGCCGCGTCGCGGGAGAGGGCGATCCGCGCGAGATCGAGCCGGCGCAGATCGTCCGCGAGATGCTGGGCCGCGCGCTCGATAACACGCGCGCAAGCGCCGACACGCGCGCGAGCGCCGACACGCGCGCGAGCGCCGACACGCGCGCGAGCGCGGTGTCCGAGGCGGCGCGCCCGGACGGCGGCGAGGTGGTGCTCGAGGCCGAGGGCGTCTCCGGCGTGAAGCGGCCGAAGCGCGCGTCGCTGACGCTGCGTCGGGGGGAGATCCTTGGCATCGCCGGCCTCGTGGGCTCGGGGCGGACGGAGCTCCTCCGCATCCTCGCGGGGCTCGATCCGAGGCGCGGCGGGACGGTCGCGCTGCGCGCTCCTCGCGGGATCGGCCTGCTGAGCGAGGATCGCGGCGGGGAAGGGTTGATGCTCGGCCGCTCGCTCGCCGAGAACGTCTGGCTCTCGCCGCGCGCCCCGCGCTTCGCCAGGCCGAGATCGGTCCTCTCGGAGGGCGCGCGCTGGATCGAGAGGCTCGCGATCCGCACGCGCGGGCCGGAGCAGCGCGCCGGCGAGCTCTCGGGCGGCAACCAGCAGAAGGTCCAGATCGCGCGGCTGCTCCGCGAGGACTTCGACGTGCTCCTCGTCGACGAGCCGACGCGCGGCATCGACGTGGCGAGCAAGGCGCAGGTGCTGGCGCTGCTCCGGGATCTGGCGCGCGCCGGCAAGGCGATCGTGCTCGTGTCGAGCCAGCTCGACGAGCTCGTCACGACCTGCGATCGCATCGCGGTCCTCCGCCGGGGGACCCTGGACCCGCCGCGGCCCGCGTCGTCATGGACCGAGGCGTCGCTCCTCCTGGAGGTATCCTCGTGAAGAAGCGTCCGCCGTGGGTGGGGCCGCTCGTCGCGCTGCTGCTCGTCTATGCGCTCTTCGCGGCGCTGACGCCCGACACGTTCCTGCGCAGCCAGAACCTGCTCACGATGGCGCGGCAGACGGTGGTGGTCGGCATCTGCGCCGTCGGCATGACGCTCGTCATCGCGACCGGCGGGATCGACCTCTCCACGGGCTCGCTCGTCGCGTTCACGACGGTCGTCCTCGCGAAGCTCCTGCGCGCGGGGGTGCCGGCGCTCCCGGCGGCGCTCGTCGCCGCGGCGGCGGCGGGCCTCGTGGGCGCCCTCGTCGGGACGCTCGTGGGGCGGGCGCGGATGGTGCCCTTCGTCGTGACGCTGGGCACGATGAGCGCGCTGCGCGGCGCCGCGAAGGGGCTCGCGTCCGAGCAGAAGATCGACGCGGATCCGCGCGGTCTCGACGCGCTGCTGTCGTCCGACCTCACCGCGCCCGGGCTGTGGATGACGGCGGCGCTGGCGATCCTGGTCTTCGCCGTCCTCATGTTCACGCGCTTCGGGCGGCACGTGTTCGCGGTCGGCAGCAACGAGGCCGCGGCGCGCCTGTGCGGCATCGACACGGGGCGCGTGAAGATCGCGGTGTACACGCTGTCGAGCCTCCTCGCCGGCGTCGCGGGGGTGATGGAGTTCTCGACGCTGACGGTGGGTGATCCGACCGACTCGATCGGCCTGGAGCTCGAGGTCATCGCGGCGGTGGTCATCGGCGGCGCGCCGCTCTCGGGCGGCGAGGGGAGCGTCGCGGGGAGCGTGATCGGGGCGCTGCTCATCACGGTCATCCGGACAGGCGGCGTCCACCTCGGGTTGCCGAGCTGGGTGCAGGAGATCGCGACGGGCGCGATCATCGTCGTCGCCGTCGCGGTCGACCGGGTGCGGCGAGCGCGCGGGGCGCGCGCCGCCGCGGGCTGACGGTGATCCGACGCGCGCGGCCTGCGCGTCGCGGCGTGTCCGATGCTCACGGATCCCCGCGCAGCGCCGTGCGGATGGCTTGCTCGACCGGTGAGCTCTCGCCGCTTTCGCGATCGAGCCGCAGCGGTTCGGTCGGGAGCAGCGGCGGCTGGGCCATGAAGCGCGGGCGCGTGCCGCGGTGCGGCTGCGCTGCGTGGACCAGCAACGGGTGGCACAGGTAGACCGTCCCCGCCTCGCCGGTCGCGAGCACCTGCGGTCGGTGGGCCGTCTCGGCGAAGCCGTTCGCGGCCAGCTCTCGCAACGTCAGCCCCGGCTCGCCCGCCGGCGCGAGCTGCCTCGCGATGTCCAGATGGGACCCTGCCCGGATGCGCGTCGGCGCGTCGGATTCGCCGACATCCGAGAAGAGGAACAGCATGAGCAGCGCGCGGCCGCGCGACGCGACGTTCACGCGCCACGACATGAAGTCGGGGTTCTCGGTGCCGAAGCTCATGTCGACGTGCCAGCCGGTATCCCCTGGATCGTCGGGAGACGGAAAGCGAACTGGGAAGGTGCCGAGCGCTTTCTGCGGTTGCCAGCGCCCGCGGCCGACCAGCTGATCGAGCGCGGAGTGAAGCGCTGGCGTGTTCGCGGCGTCAGCGAACGGTCGCTGGCCGTACATCCCGAGTCGAACGACCGGCTTCGTCCAGGTCTTCGGATCCTGCGGATCCATCCCGGTGTCACGCCACAGGATGGCGCGGCCTTCGTCGGCGAGGACCCGCGGGAACGCTTCATCGATCCGGACGAATCCATCGGCGATGAAGCGCTCGATCTGTTGATGGCTCAGCTCGACCATGGTGCGCGGACCAGTCTGTATGGCCGCTCCCGCGGGTGCAAGCGGTCCACGTCGGGCTCGCCCGGCGTCGTGGGCTGCGCCCAGGCGGTCTTGGCGCCTGGATCAGCCGCCGGGTGGCGGGCCCATGCCGCCGCCGGGCGGCCCTCCCATACCGCCTGTCGAGCAGAGCTCGTCCGCGAGCGAGGAGCGGATCACGAGCGTCTTCCACGCGAGCAGAGATCCGTCCGCCTGCTTTTCGGTCGAGAGGAGGTACTCCTCGCCGCCATAGATGGAGTCGCTCGCGTTCGTCGTATCCGGCTGTCCGAGCGCCGCATAATCGGGGTGTCCCGCGAAGAGCTCGGCGGTAAGCTCTTCCGGGAAGAAGAGCTGAGACGTCACGTACTCTTCGCCTCCGACGCGCACGGTGAAGTGGATATGGATGGCGCGACCGGAGTACCAGCCCGGATAGCAGGTGTCGAAATCGACCCGTCCCTGCGCGTCTGTCGGCTGCATGCCTCGGAAGTACCTGTGGCTCAGGGCGTCCTCATCCCCACCCGTGCACATGTCCACCGCGTCGTCCCCCGAGTAGAGGCCGGTGTTGCGCGTGTGCCAAATGTCGATGGTGGCCCCCTCGATGGGAGCGCACGCCTCGTCCACGACGCGCAGTGCGAGCCGGACGGGCAAGCCGGGGTAGCCTTCGCTGATGTCCTTCCGCTCGATCGTCTGCGCGTAACAGGGACCCAGCGTCATCGCGCACGTCAGAGCACAGGCGGCGCCTTGGCCATCGGTGAACGGATCCCGGTAATCGTCCGATATCGAGCCCGTGCCACCCGAAGCCCAGTCACCCCCGCCGCCGGTGCCCGCCTGGCCGCCGGCACCCGCCTCGCCGGTGCCGCCGCCCGCTCCGCCTGCGCCGCCCGTCCCCGGGGTCGAGTCGGCGCCTCCGCAGGCGGGGAGCGCGCCGAGCGGCGCGAGCGCCAGGCCCGCGCCGAGGCCGCGCAGGAGGGTCCGGCGTGTGAGGGGGTGAGGTGAGGGGTCGTTCATCGCGTCGCTCGTCATCCTGGCTCCTTCTTCGATGGTCGGTGTCCGAGCGTGCGCGCTGCGTGCGCCGCTCCTCGACACCTCCGCAGCATGGAACTCATCTCTTAAGGAACTCTGAAGCGCCGGTCGCAAACGTCACATCTGTGATGTGCACGCGCGTTGCGCCGCGCAGGAGGCCTTGGCGCGCTAGGATCGTCCGCGCTCCGGACGAGCGCGGGGCGCGAGGAAGGGTATGTCGAAGCGTGTGCTGGTGATCGAGGACGATCAGGACCTCGGCGCGCAGGTCGTCCAGCGCCTGCGGGACGCCGGGTACGAGCCGACGTGGTGGAGAGAGGGCCGCCGCCTTCCGCCGGGCACGCTGCCGGAGGTCGAGCTCGTCGTGCTGGATCTGATGCTCCCGGGCGCCCACGGGATGGACATGCTCAAGGACCTGCGCGAGCGCTCGGATGTGCCGGTCCTGGTGCTCAGCGCCCGCAACGACACGGCGGACAAGGTCCGCGCGCTGAAGCTCGGCGCGGACGACTACATGACCAAGCCGTTCTGGCCCGAGGAGCTGGTCGAGCGCGTGCGCGCGCGGCTCCGCCGCCCGGCGCTCGAGCGCGGCGACGTCATCGAGGTCGGTCCGCTGCGCATCGATCGCGCGGGGCGCGAGGTCCACGTGCGGGGCCAGCGCGTCGACCTCACGCGCGTGGAGTTCAGCCTGCTCGCCGCGCTGGCGGAGCGGCCGGGAGCGGCCGCGACGCGACGGTGGCTCGTGGAGCGCGCTCTCGATCCGGAGCGCGACGGCACCGAGCGCACGCTCGACGTCCACGTGTCGCGGCTGCGCAAGAAGCTCGGGCGCGGGACGTTCATCGAGACCGTCTGGGGGATCGGCTACCGGCTGGTCGCCGAGCAGGAAGCGTGAAGCTCCGCCAGCGGCTCGCGGTCACGACCATCGCCGCGGTGCTCCCGGTGATGCTCGCGCTCTCCTGGTACGACGCGGTCCTGCAGCACCGCGCCGCGGAGCGGATCCTCACCGAGTTCGTCCACGCGCGCATGGCCACGGGGCGCGAGGAATGCGAGGCGGCTCCGGCGTCCTGGGGCGGCGAGACCCCGCGCGGCCCCGGCCCGGGCGCGCGCCCGGGCCGCCCTGGCCCGCCGGGTGGACCTCCACCGCGTCGTGGGCCTCCGCCGGGGGAGCGCCCGGACGCTGAGGGCCCGCCGCCCGCCGGGCTCCCGCCCCCGCCACCACCCTCGCAGGATGGGTTCGGGAAGCGACCTCGCGCGCGGCCGGCCGTGCTGTTCGCGTACGACGCGCAGCTCCGCGCTCAAAACCCGGCCGCGCCCGTCATCCCCGAGACGCTCGCCGCGACGATCCAGCAGGACGACGTCGCGGTCCAGCCGTTCGCGTGGGGGAGCAACGAGGTCGAGGTGCTCGTGCGCATGCCCTGGAGCGCGGGGCCGTGCGCGTTCGTCCTGGCGCGCGGGACGACCGATCCGGCGTGGGGATCCATCCTCCCCGCGACCGAGCTCTGGCTCCTCCCGATGGCCGTCGTCCTCGGCGCGGTGCTCCTCGCCGCGGGCCCCGTCGTGCGGCGCATCCGCAAGCTCACCGAGGCCGTGCGGCGCTCGGCCTCCACGAGCTATGGGAGCGCCGTCGAGGTCGCCGGCCGCGACGAGATCGGCGAGCTCGCGCGGGCGTTCAACGCAGCGGGCGGCGAGATCCGCGCGCAGCTCAAGGAGAAGGATCGGCGCGAGGAGGCGCTTCGCCATTTCCTCGCGAACACGACGCACGACGTGATGATCCCGCTGACCGTGCTGCAGGGACACCTCGCGACGCTCCGGCAGCGCGCGGCCGAGGGCCAGCCCGTCGACGTGGGCGTGCTCGTCTCGGCGATGGACGAGGCGCATTACATGGCGTCGCTCGTGCACAACCTCGCGACCGTGGCGCGCCTCGACGCGGCGGAGGCGGCGCTCCAGCGGAGCGACGTGGACCTCAACGCGCTCGTGCTGCGGGTCATCGGCCGCCACCGCCCGATCGCGCGCCAGGTCGGCGTGGCGATCGAGGGCGCCGTGCCCCCCGAGCCGCTCATCATCCAGGCGGACGTGACGTTGATCGAGCAGGCGGTGAGCAATGTCGCGTACAACGCCATCCGCTACAACCGGCCGGGCGGGCACGTCGCCGTCATCCTGGAGCCTACCGCGCCCGATCGCTTCTCGCTGCGCGTGCTCGACGATGGACCGGGCATCGATCCCGGCGCGCTGTCGAGGCTCGTGGAGCGGGGGGCGCGCGCGGATCAGGCGCGCACGCGCGCGCCGGACGGGCAGGGGCTCGGGCTGCACATCGCTTACCGTGCGGCGGAGCTCCACGGCTTCCGCCTCAGCCTGCGGCCGTCGGAGCCAGGTGGGCTCGAGGTGGAGATCGAGGGCGAGCGGTCCGGCCCGCGCGACGTCTGAATGTTCCAGCGCAGGCGTGCAGGGACGCCGCCGCTCACCCCTCCGACGGCGCGAGGCGCCGCCTCGCCCTCGATGGGACGCGGCGATCTCAGGGGATCTGCACCTCGGCGGACCCGATCTTCTTCGGATCGTTCGGCTCGTTGAGGTTGTCCCAGCGGCGGTATAGCTCGACGGCGACAGCCCCCTTGCTCAGGCCCTTGATGGCCATGTCGATATCATAGCGGCAGTCGCACCCGGCCACGGCCCCGGGGTCCATGTCCACGGGCTGCACGAGCACATCCACCCTGCCGCCGGCGGTCCGGACGAACCCTTCCACTCCCTGGTCGCAGCGGAAATGCGCGGCGCGGTACTCGATGTGAACAGCGCCGCGCTCGGGCGTCGCCACGAGCGCCTCCTGCACCGTGTCTTCGGACACGCCCGCCTTGCACTCGCTCTGGGTGAGGCCCTCGATCGCCTCTGCATCCTCCCAGCCCTCGGGCAAGTCCGCCCCGCCACAGCCGACCACCAGGAGCGCCGCGACCATCCACGCCATGCTGTGCATCTCGTCCCTCCGGTGAGCTCTCATAGCAACGTGTGTGCCTGGTGTGTGCCCCCAACCTCACAGGGCGCAGCGGCTGATCGCGGGGGACATCCGTGTCGCGGGTGTGCCATGGGCTCTTCGGTCGCTGTGGGATCGATGAGCGGACCGCCGCACGACGGAGGTACGCTGCGATGATGCTGGCGACTGGCCACGCGAGGAGCGAGCGGCCCGAGAGGTGTCCACGCCGCTGAGCAAGACCTTTCGGATCGAGGAGGGCGTGATGCGGCGATCGCTGGGGCTGATCTTGTGCTTGTCGATGGCGACCGTAGTTGCGGCTTGCGGGGACGACCCGCATGGGGGTGACGGGGGGACAGGCACGGGCGGCGCCGGAGCGACGAGCTCCTCGGGAGCCGGCCCGGGCTCGGGCGGCTCGACGCCGGAGCCTCCGGTGCATGAGGGGGATGGCCCCGCGGCAGGCAACCCGGAGGGGAGCTGCGCTGTTCCGGCCGAGGCCCAGGCCGCCGACACCTCGTCACCGACGACGGTGATCGGCGACGGGACGCCGGAGAGCTGCACCTCGGAGGCCGTCGTCAGCGCCGTCGCGGCCGGCGGCATCATCACGTTCGACTGCGGCCCGGAGCCGATCACCATCACGCTCGAGGAGACGGCGAAGATCTTCAACGATACGGGCCCCGAGATCGTGATCGACGGCGGCGGGCTCGTGACCTTGAGCGGGGGCGGGCAGCGGCGGATCCTCTACATGAACACCTGCGACGAGGCGCAAGTCTGGACGACGCCGAACTGCGACAACCAGGACCACCCGCGCCTGACGGTCCAGAACCTCACGTTCTTCGGGGGCAACTCGACGAACGATGACGACGAGGGCGGCGGAGCCATCTTCGCGCAAGGCGGGCGCCTGAAGGTCGTCAACTCACGCTTCTTCAACAACACGTGTGATCCGACCGGCCCCGACATCGGCGGCGCCGGGATCCGGGCGTTCATGCAGTACAACGGCCTTCCGCTCCACGTGGTGAACAGCACCTTCGGCGGCGCCGAAGGCTACGGGAACGAGTGCGCGAACGGCGGCGGCATCAGCAGCATCGGCGTCTCGTGGACGGTCATCAACAGCCTGTTCTCCCACAACCGCGCGCTCGGCAACGGCGGCAACCCCCCGATGGCCGGGACGCCGGGCGGCGGCAGCGGCGGGGCCATCTACAACGACGGCACCACGATGACGCTCACGCTCTGCGGGACCCGGATCGAGCGAAACGAGGTGAACGCCCACGGGAGCGCGATCTTCTTCGTGAGCAACGATCACACCGGAAACATCGTCATCGACCGGTCGGTGATCACCAACAACATCGGCGGATCGTGGTACCCGACCTATCCGCAGATCTCGAACCACGATGACACGCCGATCATGGTCACGGCGTCGACCATCGAGTGAGGGCGGCCGGTAGGGCCCGGTGGGCGCCGCCGGCGCCGCGACGGCGGAGCACGCGCCGAGGGCGGGCGCCCGGCCGTGACCGCATCCGGTCACACTCCGCCGCCGCCGCGCGATGAAGGGGGATGCCGAACCGCCGCTCGCTCCCCGGACCGCATCACCTGCTCGCGCTCGCGCTGGCCGCGGCGCTGACCGCGCCCGCTGCCACCGCGCGCGCCGAGGCCTGCGCCGCCACCGAGAGCCAGGCGCTCCCGGACGCGCTGCCGATGCGCGACTTCGCCGCCCGCCTCGGCGAGCGCATCGACGCGTGCGCCGCCGACGCGCGGCGCCCCGACGCCGAGCGCTTCTGCGCGGAGCACGGGCTCGAGTGCGGCGCCGGGCGGGTCCGCGACTACGTGCGCGTCCGGACGCTCTTCGAGATGACGCGCGACGGCGGTCCGTTCCGGCTGCGCTGGAGCATCACCGATCGCAACCCGACCGCCTGGCACATCTGGGCCGCGTGGAGGCAGAGCCCTCCGCTCGCGTCGTCGGCCGGGCCCTCGGCGACGGCGGAGTGTGACGAGCTCTCGGCGCTCTTCGCCGGGCTCGCGCGCCGGCTCGACGTCCGCGGGGTCGGCCTCTTCTGGCCGACGTGGAACCACACGATCGCCGCGTGGGACGTGGCCCCGTCCGTCCGCGTGCTGGTCCCGACGTCGCAGATCTTCCTCTCGTGCGACGCGACGTTCGATCGGACCACGTTCCTGCCGTCGAAGCAGCGTTTCGTCTACGAGCTCCGCCTGACCGACGCGCTCGACAGCGTGCCCGTGCCGCGGCCCCTGGCGGCGTTCCTGCTCGATCAGGTGGCGCACTACGCGGGCGCGTCGCTCGACGTGCTCGCGATGATCAGGACGCACCGGGCGCTGCGCTACGGATCGAGCGTACCGGCGTCCTGCGGTGAGGGCGCCGCCGCGGCGGCGAAGGCGCTCCACGCGCGGCCGCTCTCGCCGGCAGACCGCCGGGCGCTCGCGCGCTACGGGGCGACGGAGCTGGGGCTCGCCGCGCCGTCGGCCGAGGCGGCGCTCGCGCAGATCGCGCGCTGACCGCGCCCCGCGGCGCTCAGTCCTCGCCCTGGACGCGATGGATGATGTACCTCGCGGCGAGCTTCCCGAGCTGGCTCGCCGCGGTCCGCGCGCGCCCTCCGCTCGACGGGTTGGTCAACGAGGCTGGCACCGCGGTGTCGATCAAGAACTCGTCGAACACGCCCCCGGCCGGATCGGTGAGCTGCACCATCGCCTTGAGGCGCGTGTTCTTGTTGAGCACGACCGCGAAGATGCCGGGCTCGTAGAACGTCACGTTCGCGCGGAGGAAGAACGGCGCGTCGGCTGCGCTCCTCGCCCTGACGATGGCGACGCCCTCCGACGCCGCCGTCGCGATCAGCGCTTCGGTGAACTCCTCGTTCATCGCCGCCTTGTCCTCCTGCCAGCTCTGCTGCTGCTCGGCGTCCTTCTCCGCCATCCACTCGGCCTCGGAGCCGTCGCCGACCTGGAGGCCGTAGAAGACGATCGGGACGACCCCGAAGCGCCCCTGGCCGTAAAACGGGTTCGGCACGGCTTCACGCATGGTCTTCCAGGGGTGCCCGCACGCGGCGAGCAGGGGAGCCAGGCAGAGCATGAAGATCCAGAGCGCATGGCGACGGTGCACGGAGGGCCTCCTTGGGAAGCGTCAGCGGTGAGTGGTGAGCGGTCAGCTGTCAGCGATGACGGCGCGGCGCGGCGACGCTCAACCGCCGAGGATCGACGAGAGCCCGAGATAGCAGGCCCAGGCCACGACGGCGCTCACCGGGATCGTGAGCACCCACGCCCAGAGGATGCGCGTGGTCACGCCCCAGCGCACCGCGCTCACCCGCTGGCTCGCGCCCGCGCCCATGATGCAGCCGGTGATCACGTGGGTCGTCGACACCGGCATCCCCATGAACGACGAGGTCAAGATGGTCGCCGCCGCGCTGGTCTCGGCGGCGAAGCCATGAATCGGCTTGAGGTCGATGATCTTGGTGCCCATGGTCTTGATGATCCGCACCCCGCCCGCCGCCGTGCCGAGGGCCATGGCCGTCGCGCAGGCGAAGACCACCCAGAGCGGCACGTGGAAGTTGCCGTGGTCCGAGGGGACCGCGCCGTACGCGACGAGCGCCATCGTGATGATGCCCATGGTCTTCTGGGCGTCGTTGCTCCCGTGCGAGAGCGCCATGAAGCCAGCGGAGACCATCTGCAGGATCCGGAAGCGCCGATTGACCACCGCCGGCCGGGTGCGCCGGACGATCCAGAAGATGGCGATCATCCCGAGGAAGGAGATCGCGAAGCCCACGAGCGGGCTGATGATCAGGCTCTTGACCACCTTCAGGAGCCCCGCCCCCTGCACGGCCGCGGCGCCCGCCCGCCCGGCGCCCGCGCCCACGAGCCCGCCCACGAGGGCGTGAGACGACGACGATGGGATACCGAAATACCAGGTGAAGAGGTTCCAGAAGATCGCGCCGACGAGGGCGCTGAGCACCACCACCTGGGTCACCGCCGAAGGGACGATGAGCCCTTTCCCGATGGTGCTCGCCACCGCCGTGCCGGTGAGCGCGCCCCCGAAATTGAACAGCGCCGCGAGCAGCACGGCGGTGCGGATGGGGAGGACTCCGGTGCTCACCACCGTGGCGATGGCGTTGGCCGTGTCGTGGAAGCCGTTGATGTAGTCGAAGATGAGCGCGACCACGATCACGAGGGTCAGCGTGACGAGGAGAGTGTTCATGGCGCGCCCCTCAGGCGTTCTTGATCACCAGCGCCTCCAGCGCGTTGGCGACGTCATCGCAGGCGTCGAGCGTGTTCTCGAGCCCCTCGAGGAACTCCTTGTGCTTGATGAGGTGGATGGCGTCCTTCTCGGTGTTGAAGAGCTCGACGATCGCCGAGCGGAATATCTGATCGCCGTCGTGCTCGAGCTTGGCGATGGCCTTGCAATGCCGGTTGATCTCGGCCACCCGCTTCATCCCCCGGAGCAGCTTGACGGCGCTGTGAATCTCGGAGCAGCCTTCCAGGATCTTGGCGGCGAGCACCTGGCTCGCCGGCGGGAGATCCTCCATCGCGTGGACCACGACCCGCATCATCGTGGAGTGGACGCGATCCGAGACGTTCTCGAGATCCGTCGCCAGGGCGTAGATGTCGGAGCGATCGAGCGGCGTGACAAACGTCTTGTTGAGAGCGTCGTAGACGTCGCGGATCACCGCGTCGGCGGCGTGCTCGACGTCGGTGATCCGCGAGACCAGGGCTTGCCTCTCGCTGGCGCTCCGGGCGCTGCAGCACTCCGAGAGGACGTTGGCGCTCTGCAGCGCGCAGTCAGCGCCCCGCTCGAGCAAGTCGAAGAAGTGCTCTTCACGAGGTAAGAGCGATTTGATGACCCGATCGAGCCACATCATGAACCTTTCTTGGCGGGCGGGCGCATCCTAGCACGAGCGCGTGACGCTCGATGGAGACGCTTCGCGCCCGACAGCCGCCGCCGCCGCTGTGTAAGGGTTTATCGAAGCGTTGTGTAGGGGGGTAAGAAAAATCTACCCTCGTGTCCGTGGTCGCGGGCGTCTCGAGGGGAACGTCGGCGGTCGCGGTGGGTCGGGGCCTGCGCCGCCGGGGGTCGCTCGACGCCGCGCCCACGCCGGAGCAACTCAGCGGCGGCGGGACCACGCGCCGGGCGGGACGCCGGTCCAGCGCTTGAACGCGCGGGTGAACGCGGCGACGTCGGTGAACCCGACCGCGAACGCCGCCTCGGTCACGGTCGCGCGGTGCGCCGCGAGCAGCTCCTCGGCCATCGCGCGCCGCGCGTCGTCGACGATCGCCTGGAAGCTCGTCCCCCGCTCGGAGAGGCGGCGCTGGAGGCTGCGCGCGCTCTGGCCGACGGCGCGCGCGACGTGGTCGAGCGTGGCCTCGCCCTGCGGGATCGCCGTGCGCAGCTCGCGCCGCACGCGCGCGAGCACGTCCTCCTCGGCGCGCGGCAGCACGCGGTGCTCGCCCGCGGGCAGGCCGAGCGCGCGCTCGAGCTGCTGGGCGAGGAGCGCGAAGAGCATCGGGTCGGTGGTGCTCATCCGCGCGTCGAGGAGCGCCCTCGGGTACTCGACCTCGGCGCGCGGCTCGCCGTAGCGGATGGGCGCGCGGAAGACGCTGCGCGCGAGCGCGTCGTCCAGGAGCGGAGGGCGCACGAGGCGGACGACCGTGGGCTCGCGCGGGGGCGTCGCGGCGCGCCGGAAGCGCAGGACGGTGGTCGCCGCGAGGTAGTCCCACACCGCGCTCGGGGCCGTGTGGCCGGGCGCGAGCGCGAAGCGGAACGTCACGTGGGCCGGCCCCTCCTCGAACGTGTGCGCGGCGGCGTCGTGGATGAGCCGCTGGAAGCGCAGGAACGCCCGCACCGCGCCGCGCACGTCGCCAGCGCTCGCGAACGTGTACTCGACGAGCGACTGAGGCGCGGCGTCGACGAGCACCGCGGCGCGCAGGCCGAACGACTCGTCCGCGGCCGAGAACGCGGCCCACGCGCGGCAGAGCTCGTCGTGCGTCACCCGCGCGTCGGCGCGGCCGAGCACCGCGGGGTCGACGCCGACCCGCGCGCACACCTCGGGCGGCGCCACGCCGTCGCGCTGCGAGGCGGTCACGACCGCGATGCCGAGCGCCTGCGCGAAGACCGTGGCCGGCTGGGTCGCGGGGCGCGGGGTCACGGAGGAGGAGCCAGGGTTTCTGCGAGGGGCGGCGGCGTCAAGCGGCGTTCCGCCTGGCCCGCCCTTGGCTCATGGTTTGCAGACTCTGCAGATGCAGATTGCGGGGGCGCCCGGCGCCGTGGCCCCTCGTTGCTGCCATGGCAGCAGCCGGTGGGGATTCGCTGCTGATCCGCAGCTGCGGCACGGGCACTCCGCGAGGGCCGCTCACCGCTCTTCCGACAGCGCCACGCGAGCGGGTAAGGTGGTCGTCGATGCTGGCCTTTCTCAGGAAGCGGCGGCGCGACGCCGTCCGCCGTGAGCCCTTTCCTCCCGCGTGGCGCGAGATCCTCGACCGGAACGTGCCCTGCTTCGGCCGCCTTCCGGCCGAGGACCAGCAGGAGCTCCTCGGGCATATCCAGGTCTTTCTGGACGAGAAGCCGTTCGAGGGGTGCGGCGGCCTGGAGATCACAGACGAGATCCGGGTCACGGTGGCGGCGCAGGCGTGCCTCCTCCTCTTGCACCGCGAGACCGACTACTACCCTGAGCTCGAGGTCGTCCTCGTTTACCCGAGCACCTACGTGGCCCGCGGCCGGGAGGTGCGGGAGGGGGGCGTCGTCGTCGAGGGCGATCACGCGCGGCTCGGAGAGTCGTGGTCGCGGGGGTCGGTCGTGCTCGCGTGGGACGGCGTGCTCGCGGGCGCGGCGGACATGAGCGACGGTCACAACCTCGTGCTGCACGAGTTCGCGCACCAGCTCGACCAGGAGGAAGGGCCCGCCGACGGCGCGCCCGAGCTGCCCGAGCGCTCGATGTACGCGGCGTGGGCGCGCATCCTCGGCCGCGAGTACGAGCGCCTCCTCCGCGACGAGGCGAGCCTCAAGCGCACGGTGATCGACCCGTACGGCGCGACGAACCCGGCCGAGTTCTTCGCCGTCGTCACCGAGGCCTTCTTCGAGAAGCCTCGGAAGCTCAGGGCGAAGCACCCGGAGCTCTACGAGCAGCTGAAGGCGTTCTACTGCCAGGACCCGGCCGGCCGGTAGCGGCGCCGCTCAGCGTCGGCGCCGCGCGGGCCGATCGCCCGAGCGCCGCCGGTCGTGGTATCTCCCGGCTCCCCCGATGGCCCGAAAGCGCAAAGGCAGGTCCCGCAAGGGCGGCGCGTCCTCCGCTCCTCGCCCGGCGTCTCCCGCGTCGCCTGCGGCCGCCGCGCCGCCCGTGAGGCGCGTGCGCTCCTTCCGCCTTCGCCTCGACATCACCGCCCTCGAGCTCGCCTCCGGCCACGACGGCCTCCTCCGCGGCGCGCCCGAGCCTGTCCTCCTCCTCGCCGCGTACCTCCTCGTTCCCCATGACCCGAGCGGCGCGGCGGCGCTCACGCCTCCTCGTCCGCTGGGCCGCACCCTTGTCCGCTTCCGCCCGCCGGAGGGCCGCTTCCCCGCCGTCGTCACGCTGCGCGCGCCGCTCTCGTTCAAGGCCCGCGCTCGCGCCCGCGAGGACGACCGCGTCCTGCTTCTCGCCCTCGCCGTCGAGGAGGACGCGGGCAAGGAAGTCGAGCGGCTCTACGCCCACCTCACCGACGCAAAGCACCTTCGCCTCTGGGACCTCGACGCGCCTGTCCCCGCACCGCAGGCGCCCGCCGAGCTCATCGCTGCGCCGTACCTGCGGGAGAACGCGGCTCCGGTGCGCGTCGGCGTGCTCGACGACGGCGGCGATCTCCGCGACACCTGCCGCGAGGACGATTTCGTCGGCGCCTGCGCGGCCGTCGTCTCGACCGCTCGCCACGAGGACACGCTCCGCTTCCACTTCGTCTCGGCCGACGGCCGCAACGACTGGACCGCCGTGACAAGCGTCAGCGTCGACTGACGCCCGCCCTCATCGGCAGGGGCGTCAGGGCCAAGGGGCGTCGCGCTCCGCCGGCGCTCCGACACGGACCCGATGTCGAGGCGGGACACGACCCCATGCGCCGCATCATGGAGCAGGCGCTGCCCGACGGCGAAGCGCGTGACCGTCGATCATCCACCCGGGCAGGGCGCGCCGGCGCGGGCCCAGGTCTCCCACGCAGCGACGAACTCGGCGTAGGGCGTCGGGATGGGCGTGCGGCCAGCGCCAGGGTTCCAGCCCCAGGTCACGAGGGGATCCTCGAGGTGGACGCGCAACGCCGCCATGTCCTTGCCGCCATTGCGCTTCGGATCCTTGATCTGCTCGCACAGGGCGCCCGGGGCGACACCGACGAACACCATCGGCATCTCCGGAGGCGGCATGTGCCAGCCCTTCGCGACGCCCGGCGGCACGTGCGTGCCAAAGCTGTTGGGCGGGTTGGTCGGCCCGTGGCACGTCGTGCACTCCGCGCCTGGCATGCCGTGGCCTGTCGGGCCGCGGAGCACGAACTGCGTGTGCAGGCGGCCCTCGTCGCCCTGGAGCGGCACGTCGCCGGCAGGGTGACAGTTCTGGCAGCGAGGGTGCTGGAGCACGCCGCGCACGGTCTCGAACGCGGCGAGGGCCGTCTCGCGGCTGACCGGCGACGGCGAGGGCGCCGGCGAGGCCCCGGGCGTCTGTCCCCCGCACGCGGCGAGGAGAGAGGCGAGGACAAGAGAGGATCGGATCATGGTCAGTTCCTACGCGAGGCGAAACGGAAGGGAGCGCAGCCGCTGCTTGGTCAGCGCGAACACTGCGTTTGCTACGGCCGGCGCGATCGGCGCGGTGGCGGGCTCCCCGATGCCGCCCATCTTGGCCTTGCTCGGGATGAGATGGACGGCGATGCGCGGCATGTCGAACATCCGGAGCATGGGATAGTCGTGGAAGTTGCTCTCCTGGACCTTCCCCTCGGCGATGTTGATCTTGCCGTAGAGCGCGGCCGTGAGGCCGAAAGCGACGCTTCCCTGGATCTGCGCCTCGATGCCGAGCGGGTTCACCGCCGTGCCGCAATCGACGCTGCAGGTGACCGAGTGGACGCGGATGCGCCCCTTCTCGATCGAGACCTCGGCCACCTCGGCGATGATGGAGCCGAACGACTCGTGCATCGCGAGCCCCCGCGCCCGCCCCGGGGCGGGCGCGGTGCCCCAGCCGGCCTTCTCGGCGGCGACCTTCAGGGCGTTCGCGTGCCGCGGCTTGTCCTTGAGC
This sequence comes from Sorangium sp. So ce295, assembly GCF_051527405.1. NCBI lineage: Bacteria > Pseudomonadati > Myxococcota > Polyangiales > Polyangiaceae > Sorangium > Sorangium sp. So ce295. The sequence continues at coordinate 4,963,026 of NZ_CP150324.1, forward strand.
AGCTCGAGGCGGTACGCGAGCGGATCCTGCCCTGCGGCGTGCGCCAGCTCGTCCACCATGCTCTCCACCGCGAAGGCGGTGTGGGTGTTGCCGACCGAGCGCCACCACAGCACGGTGACCGGCGTCCTCGGCGAGTGCAGCGACACGCGGAGCGCGGGCGTCCGCTCGACATAGGGCGACTCGGCGATCCCTTCCACCGAGGTCAAGTCGACGCCGTTCCTCGTGACGAACGCCTCGAGCGGCGTGCCGGCGACGATCGACTGGCCCACGACCACCTGATCCCACGCCGACGGCATGCCGCGCGCGTCGACGCCGACCTGGATCCGGTGGACGAAGGCGGGGCGGTAAAAGCCGCCGCGCATGTCGTCCTCCCGCGTCCACACGACCTTCACCGGCACGCCGGCGGCCTTCGCGACGATCACGGCCTCCCCGACGAAATCCGCCACGGGGCTGGCGCGCCGCCCGAAGCCGCCGCCGAGGAAGGTCGTGTGGATCTGGACCTTGTCGGGCGTCGTGCCGAGGATCTTCGCCGCGGCCATCTGGTCGCCGGTCTGGAACTGCGTACCGGTCCAGATCTCGCAGCGATCGCCGTCGATCTTGACCGTACAGTTGAGCGGCTCCATCGGCGCGTGCGCGAGGTAGGGCACGTCGTACTCCGCCTCGAGCCGGGATTTGGCCGCGGCGAGCGCGTCTTCCACCTTGCCGACGCTGGCGGCGACGGTGCCGGGCGTCCGCGCCTTCGCGTGGAACTCGGCGAGCAGCTTGGCGCTGTCGGCCCCGCCTCCCTCGGGCTGCGTCCACTCGGCGCGGAGCGCGTCGCGCCCGAGCTTGGCGGCCCAGAAATGCGCGGCGACGACGGCGACGCCGTTCGCGGTGGGGACGACCTTCTCGACGCCGGGCACCTTGAGGGCGTCGGCCGCGTCGAACTTGACGAGCTTGGCGCCGAACGCCGGCGGACGCAGCACCACGGCGGTGCGGAGCCCGGGGAAGTGCACGTCGAGCCCGAACTGCGCCTTGCCCGTGATCTTTTCCGGCGTGTCGATGCGGCGCACGAGGGTGCCGATCAGCTTCCAGTCCTTGGGGTCCTTCAGCTTCACCTTCGCCGGCGGGGCGAGCTTCATCGCCTCCTCGGCGAGCTGGCCAAAGGTCAGCTTGTCCTTGCCGTGGGTGACGACGCCGTTCGCGGCCGTGCACGCCGCGGGCGAGACCTTCCACCGGGCGGCCGCCGCGCGCAGCAGCATGTCCTTCGCCATCGCGCCGACGGTGCGATAGCGCTCGAACTCGCTGTTCGTCGTCGTCGACCCCCCGGTCATCTGGAACTGCAACGCCGGATGGCCGTAGACCGGCGCGGCCGGCGCGTGCTCGGACCGCACCTTCGACCAGTCGCACTCGAGCTCCTCGGCGATCAGCATCGCGAGCCCGGTCCAGATGCCCTGGCCCATCTCGGAGTGCGCGAGCACCACGGTCACGGACTCGTCGGTACCGACGCGAACGAACGCGTTCGGCGAGAGCGGCGGCGACTGCGCCGCCTTCGGCGCGGCGCGGACCCCCTGCGGGACGTAGAAGCTGATCAGCAGCCCGGCCGCCGAGCCCGCGGCCGCTTGCAAGAAGTCACGCCGGGAGACGGTCACTTGCCACCTCGCTTGAGCCTCGACGCGAGGATCACCGCTTCGCGCACACGAACGTACGTCCCGCAGCGACACACGTTGCCGGACAGCGCAGCGTCGATGTCGGCGTCGCTCGGATCCGGCTTCTGTTCGAGCAAGGCGACCGCGGTCATGATCTGCCCGGACTGGCAGTACCCGCACTGGACGACGTCGGCCTGCGCCCACGCCTGCTGCACCGCGTGCGACCCGTCGGGCGACAGGCCCTCGATCGTCGTCACCTTGCGCGTGCCGACGCTGGACACCGGCAGGACGCACGACCGCGTGGGTTTGCCGTCGAGGTGGACCGTGCAGGCGCCGCACTGGGCCATGCCACAGCCGTATTTGGTGCCGGTCAATCCCAGCAGATCGCGGAGCACCCAGAGCAGGGGCATCTCTGGACTGGCATCCACGTCACGAACAACGCCGTTGACATCGAGCTTCATGGCCGTTCAGGCCATACTTTTGGGCCGGCGCGCCGTCAAGCGACTGCACATGTTCTTATCATTTCTTTACCATCGGTCATCGGCCCGGGGCTCGCCCGCGCTCTGTCACGCTCGCACCCCCCGACCGCGAGCGGCCGAGCGGCGTGGAGGGCGATCGGTCACCAGCGTCGCCAGCGTCGCCAGCGTCGCCAGCGAGGATGAACGCCCTGGCGGGAGCGCCACGAAGGGTGAATGATGCCGAGCGCATGAACGAGCTTGAGCGGATCGTGCGCGAAGCGGCGACATTGGTCGCAGAGCGGTCACCGTTTCTCCTCGCGACGGTCGTGCGGGTGTCGGGGTCGTCGTACCGGCGTCCGGGCGCGCGGATGCTGGTCGCCGGCGATCGCTGGGTATCCGGGTGTGTGAGCGGCGGCTGCCTCGAGGGCGACGTGATGCTCCGCGGAGAGCACCGGTGCCGCGATGGCGCCGTGGTGGTCACGTACGACTCGACCACCGAAGACGGGGAGACGTGGGGGGTGGGGCTCGGCTGCAACGGCGTCGTCGATGTCCTGCTCGAGCACGTCGCGGCCGGCGCGACCCACGACGCGCTCGCGTTCGCCGCCGCCTGCTTCGCGGAGGAGAGCGCCGGCACGCTGGTCACGGTGATCCGCTCGACGGCCGGCGCGGTCCGGATCGGCGCGCGCCTCGCGTTCGGTCCGCCGTGCGCGCTCGCGCACCCGGTGACCGATCCGGCCGCGCGCTCCGCGATCGAGGCCGCGGCGCGGGGGCCGGCCGGCGTCGTGGAGCTCGACGGGCTGGGGATCACCGTGCTCGTCGAGAAGATCGCGCCGTCGCCGCAGCTCTTCGTGCTCGGAGGCGGGCACGACGCGGTGTCCATCGTCACGCTCGCGACGTCGGTCGGGTTCCGGGTCACGGTCGCTTGTCCCACGATCCGCCAGGGCGCCCGGTTCCGCGCCGCGGATCGCGTCGTCTCGACCGGCGGCGCGGCGGATCGCCTCCGCGCGCTCATCGACGCCGCGGCCGAGCCGTACGTCGTGATCATGCACCATCAGGTCACGCCGGATCGCGACGCGCTCGCCGTCGCCCTCGCGTCGCGCGCCCGCTACATCGGCGTGCTCGGGCCCGCGCGCCGCACGCGCGATCTCCTCGCCGAGATCGGCCACCCCGGCGACGATCCGCGGCTCCACGCGCCGATCGGCCTCGATCTCGGCGCCGAGACGCCCGAGCAGATCGCGCTCTCGATCGTGGGCGAGCTCCAGGCCGTCGCGCGCCGGGCGCAGGGGGGAAAGCTCCGGGCCCGCGCCCGGCCTCTGCATGCGCGCGTGGCGCTCGCCGTGCTCGCCGCCGGCGGCTCACGTCGCCTCGGTCGCCCCAAGCAGCTCGTCGAGCTCGACGGCGCGCCGCTCGTCCGGCGCGTGGCGACCACGTGCGTCGAGGCGCGATCCGGACCGGTCGGCGTCGTGCTCGGCGCCAGCGCCGGCGCGGTCGCGCGCGCGCTCGGCGATCTGGAGGTCGCGCACGTCGCGAACGATGGCTGGGAAGAGGGCATCGCCTCCTCGGTCCGCGCCGCGGTCCGGTGGGCCGAGGCCTCGAAGGCCGACGCGCTCCTGATCGCGCTCGCGGACCAGCCCCTGCTCACGGTCGAGCACGTCACCGCGCTGCGGGACGCCTGGCTCGCGGGCGCGCCGATCGCCGCGTCGCGGTTCGGCGGCGTCGTGGGCGCGCCGGCGGTGTTCGACCGATCTCGCTGGGACGCGCTCTCGCGCCTCCAGGGCGACCAGGGCGCCGGCCGCCTGCTGCGCGTCGAGGACGTCACGGCGATCGACTGGGCGGGCGGGGCGATCGACGTCGATACGGCCGACGACGTGCGCGCGCTCGGCGGCCACGCGCCGGCGAACCCGCCGAGCTGATCACCAGCAGCTGTAGTCGTAAGCGGTGTGCAGCGTCTCCGCGACGCGCTCGACCAGCAGATCGCCGTCGAAGACGTAGGTGAAGGCCGGAAGGGAAGGGCTCGGGGTGCCGTCGAGCGGGCTCCGCCCCTCCTCCCGACGGAGGAGCCGGCAGCCATCGTAGACGATCTCCGCCGCGATGCCCGGCCCCTCCTCCGCGAAGGAGTCGAACGTCACCTGCACGGGGCGCCCCTGGTCATCGAAATCGTACCTGACGGCGTAAGTATCGTTGCCGTAGGTGATCGTCCGCGCGTCGTCGTCGTAGTCGATGTCGAGCACGCGGGTCTCGTTCGGGCCGCTCCGGGTCATGCGGACCATGCGCCCGCCTTCGTACTCGTAGGTGTGCGTGAGGGTATCGCCGCTCTGGGCCTGTGTCTCGAGCGCTCCGACGACCCGTCCGCCATCGTACTCGTAGACGAACGACACTTCCCCGCCGGTGTCTTGCGTGTCCGTCTGGGAGCACGGTCCGGGGTGAGGTCCAACCATCCATGGTCCGAGCTCCGGCATGGGGACGCGGCCAGCGAGCTCTGGACAGCCCGTCGCGCCGCCGCCCCCGCCTCCCTCACCGGATCCGCCGGCGCCGCCCGAGCCTGTCGAGGCCGTCGAGCCTGAAGCGCCGGCGCCCCCGCTCCCCGACGTCGACGTCCCGTCGGAGGTCTCGTCTTCACCGCAAGCCACGAGCGTGAGCAGGCACATCGTGGCGAGGGTTCCGCATGTTCTGAAGACAAATCGATGCATCTCTCTCCTCATCCGTCAACCTGGGTCGGGTCGCCGGGTCATCGCGCCCCGGTCGTGGGAATGTCAACCTGGGGCGGGTTCCTCAGACATCCTGGTACGCGACCGTGATACCGGATATCCGACCTTGGCCCTCGAGCAACAAGCCGGTGGGGCCAAGGAGAACCTTGTCGACCGAATTGAGAACGAAGCCTGGCTCCAGCTCCGGCGGCCCATCGCCGAGCCAGCGGAGGAGCGCCTCGTGCGCGAAGAAGCGCGCGAGCTCCCTGGCGAGGACGGGGTGCTTCACTGCGTCTGCCGCGCCCGGGAAGTCCGCGTCGATCAGCGCCCTGTCGAGCGCCTCCGTCGGCTCGGGAAAGCGCCTCGTGTCCTCGATGAGCGCCGGAAGCTGCCCGGGCTCTTCCAGGAAAGCGACGAAGTATGCGCCGGGGAGCTCCAGGGAGTAAAAAATCAGGGGCACGTCCGGGGTGCGCCAATGCTGGCCGAAGTTCATCGCGCGAACCGACAACGATTCGAAGGGCACCGGCCGGCTGTCGACGAAGGCGGACGTCCTCGACTCCAGGAACCGGGCTCGCAACGCGCGTCGGCTCAGTCCGGCGATCGACATCATGAGGTCAGGCCGACATCGCGGTGCGCAGTGAACGCGAGCTCCTTCAGGATACTTTGATCGCAAGCGCAGCTCATGGCCTCGACAGCACCGCCGGGCTCTGCGCAGAGCGGGCCCGGCGGACACCCGAGCGTACCTATCCGCGGCAGCCCTGGCAACCGGTGATCCGGCCGAGCGCCGAGCCTCGATGACGGTGCGAGCGCGTCAACGCCTGTTCCACGTGATCGAGGCACATCGACCGCCCGCGATGACAGCGGGTTGACCCGCAGCCGGGATCGAGCGCGCCGCCGGTTGACGTCTCGCGCCGGTTCGCAGTAAGTGGCGTCCCATGCATAGAGCCCTCGCCCTGGCTGCGCTGCCGCTCCTGGTCCTCGCGTGCGCCCCCGCGACGCTCCAGCCCGTCGCGCCGGCGGCGCCAGCGCCGGCCATTGCGGCGGCGGCGCCCGACGCCCGCGAGCAGCAAGCGCTGGGGGAGCAGCTCGTCGCCGCCTTCAACGACGCCTGGAACCGTCACGACATGGACGCATTCGCCGCGCTCCAAGCGGAGGACGCCGATTTCGTGAACATCTTCGGGATGTGGTGGCATGGGCGGGCGGAGATCCGGGCGAATCACGTCGGCATTCACAAGACCGTCTTTTCGAAGAGCCGCCTCGCCAGCGTGCGTGTCGAGACACGCTTCATCGCGCCGGAGCTCGCGGTGGTCCGCTGGGCATGGGAGCTGACGGGCGTCGTCACCCCGGATGGCCAGCCCGTGCCCGACATGCAGGGTATCCTTGTGCACGTGGCGCGACGGGAGGGGGGCCGGCTCCAGATCGTGACGACGCAGAACACGCAGGCCACGGCCGACGCGTTCCGCGCGGTGCGCGCCATGGATGCCCCGGCCCGACCCGCCCAGTAGCCGCCCGCGGGCGCGTCCGCCCCGCGAACGCGCCTACCGCACGAGCGCCGGCGCGCTCAGCGCGGCCACGTCCGTCATCCCGGCCTGGACGCGCGCGTAGATGCCGCACGCCTCGCCGGCGATCAGGTAGATGCCGTAGTTGACCGACTCGCGCCGCGCGTTCTCCACGGCGGAGAAGTACCGCTGCGCGATCCACCGTCCCTCCCGGGCCTTGGCCAGGGACGCGCGCCAGGCCTCGTCGGGGGTGTGGCGCCCGAGGATCACCTCTTCTCCCTCGGCGCCGTAATCGCTCTTCAGGACCCACTCCTCGCGCTGCGCGAGGAGCAGCTCGGGGTGCACCGTCTCCAGCCGCGACGTCACCGGGACGTGACGCTGGATCACCGACTGCGCGTGCGGCGAGAAGCGATGGAGGTGCTCCCACATGAACGCCATCGAGCGCTTGTTCTGCGGCAGCACGGCGCCGAGCGGGTTCAGGATCGCGGCGCGCCCGTCGGCCGCGGCGGACAGCAGGGCGCCGAGCGGGCCGGCGAGCGGCTCGGCGTCGGGGATCTGCTCGTCGGTCCACACGCTCGAGCGCTCTCCCCACCAGTCCGTCTTGTAATGGCGCAAGAGGACCGAGAAGGGGACGTCGAAGAGCGACAGGCCGCGCTCGTCGTGGCCGAGGTTGTACGGCGAGCCGAGGAGCACGGAATACCCGCGCTCCGTGAGCCAGCGCTGGTAGAGGCGGATGACCGAGAGGTCCTCCGTGAACTCCGTCGGATAAACGAAGCCTAGGCGCCGCGTCGCGGCCTCGCCGAGGAGCGCGCGGGCGACCTCGTCCACCATCGCGCAGAACCGGGCGCCGAGCTCGCCGTTGGGGTCACGCGCGCCCGGGTGGTCCGGCGCGGCGAGCGCGCTCAGCACGACCGCCTCCGCCTCGCCCGTCGGCGTGTCGCAGTTCAGCTCGGCGATCGCCGGGCCCTCGTCGGTCAGGAAGACGTCGGCGCGGGCGATGCCGTGCCACAGCGGCTGTGACGAGAGCCACATCGCCTTCTGACAGGGCGTCAGACAGAAGAAGTCGTCGAGCAGCGCCGGCTCGTCCGCGACGATCAGGCAAAGCTCGTTGTAGACGGCCGCGACCTCCTCGGCGGCGCGGTACAGGGCGCGCTGCTCGGCGGCCGTGACGAACACCGGCTCCTCCCGGAAGCGCGGGGCCCCGTCGAACCAGGGGTCGGTGATGAGGCCCGTGTCGACGATCTTCGCGGCGAAGGCGTCGTAGGCGTGGTCAGCGGAGGTCATAGGAGGCGCGCGATGGCGATCGCGGTCGCGAGGTAGGTCGTCGCCTCGAGCGCGCCGAGCCCCTCGTTGCGGTCGGCCGCGATGCCCGCGTCGAGGCGGCCGCCGCGCAGCGCGAGCGGCGCGCCGAGCAGCACGCTCTGTACAAGGAGCTGCCGCGCGGGGTAGAGGGCGAACAGATAGAGCAGCACCCCGCCATAGCCCTTCAGCGAGATGAAGAGACCCTCGAAGTCGCCCTCCAGCGCCCGCGCGATGATGATCGCCACCGCGATCGAGGCGCCGGCGTAGCTCAGCGCGGCGGCGAGGTTCTCTCCCTGGATCTGCTCGGCGTCATCGTACGTGGTGAGCGCCCGGAAGAGCGAGATGAACACGTGCAGCGTGATCTGCGCGAGGACGAAGAAGCCGAGGGAGATCGCGAGATCGCCGAGATCCTTGCCCGCGATCGCGCGCGAGGTGATGAGCCCGGTCGCCACGTAGTGCGCGCCCGCCGCGAGCCCCGCGGCGGCGTTGCCGCGCTCGATCTCGGCCGGGAGCCGCGCCCTGAGCAGAAGGCGGATCCCGAGCTGGCCGGTCGCGAGCACGAGGAGCAGGCCCACGACGGCGAACGCGCTCACCCAGAGGAGGTCGCGCGCGAAGCCCTCGCCCTCGAGGCAGTTCTTCACGGCGTTCGCGGCGACGAGGAACACCGCGAGGACCTGGCCCACCGTGAGCAGCCGGCGGGCGGCGTTGCTCTCGGTGAGATCGCGGGCGACCGTGTGCGCCGGTGAGAAGACCCTCTGCCCGATGCGCAGCAGGGCGAGCAGAGCGAGCGTGGTGCCCAGCCCGAACCCCATGACGTAGGACAGATCCATGGGACGCACGCTACAGAACGCGCCGCGCCCTCACAAGCCCGAGCCTCGCGTCACGCCGCCGCGAGGGTCAGGCCGGTTTCGGGGTTTGCGGGGCGCCCCGGGCTTTGTGATATGGGTAGGCCTGCGGGGCTGTGACGCCCCGGCTCCGGCGGCGGACCCATGGTCGAACCTCCTTGTGACTCCGGCATCCAGGGCATCTTCGCGCGACCCTATATCGATCTCGAGCCGTACCTCGACCTCGCCCCGCTCGGCGAGATCCACGAGGAGATCTGCCTCGGGCTCACGCAGGTGCCGATCGACTACACCGGCGGCAGCCACCGCACGATGGGCATCATGCCACCGTCGCGCAGCGGCGAGGCGTTCGCCGACTACGGCGAGGTGATCCGCGGCCTCGGCGACGACGAGTTCGCCACATTCCAGCGCCTCTCGGACGACCCCTCGTCGATCGAGAGCTCCGCGCGCGCCGCGCTGGAGTTCGGCGAGGAGCGCGAGTTCCCGCTCTCCCGGCGGCAGATGCTGTGGCTCAAGTTCCGTCATGGGGTGTACTTCCCCTGGAAGGTCTATGTCGAGCTCATCCCGAACCGCTATTGGGGCGACAAGAGCCGGAGTGAAGGCAAGGACTTCACCCGCCTGGCGAGGTCGTTCTTCCCGAGGACGATCGCTTACGTGAAGCGCCTGCCGTTCGCGTCGATAGGGCGCTGCAACATCATGGGTCTCGAGGCCAACGATCACGGCACGGTGCACCACGACGGGGAGGGGAGAGCGCCGGACAGCGAGCCCGATCACTTCATCACGCTCTGTCCCGCGGGCAACAAGCGCCTGTTCCTGTGGGACGAGCGGGCGCGGCGGAAGACGGCGGTCGCCGGCCGGGCGTACTGGTTCAACGATCACGATTACCACGGCGTCGAGGCGGACCCGTACTTCAGGTACTCGGTGCGCATCGACGGCACCTTCACGCCGGAGTTCATCGAGGCGCTCCGGCGCGACCACGCTAGGGCGGCCGGGGTCGCGCCGCCCGCGCCAACGGCGCAGGCCGAGCGCGCGCCGCAGGGTGTCGGGGAGGCCGCCGCGTGAGCCAGATGGACGAGCCGTTCGAGCGTGACGAGGTGCTCGACAAGCCCGGGATCGTCGGGGCGCGCTGGTGGCACAAGGGCCTGGCCGACGCGCCGAAGGACGCGTCGCGGCGGAACGCGATCCTGGCCGCGCTCGGCGCGGTCGGGCTCGTCGGCGTGGCGGCCGCGATCGCCGTGGCCGCGGACGGGTGCTCGGACGATGAGACCGCGGTGCAGAGGAAGCGGGCGCTCGACATGCAGCGGACGTTCGGCTGGAGCTTCGGCGCCGCGCAGGAGAGCGTGACGTTCGACGGCGAGTCGAAGAAGCCGTTCGATCGGGCCGCGCTCGGGAGGATGTCCACCGACCTCAGGCCGGCGGACGAGGGCGCGCGCGCCTACTACGTGCCCGCGCTGTTCGAGTCGCCGTCGGCCGTGCCCACGCTCGTCGCCGAGGGGGATCCGGCGCCCATCACGCCGCTCGGCGACGTGCTCCGGCCGATCTTCACGCCGGCGATGGACCGCGCCTACCGGAGCGGTAAGGCGCTCGCGTCGCTCCTCCTCGCCGCCCGGACGGACAGCGGCCTTCGCCGCGACATCGCGGTCATCGTGGATCTCGACGGCCCCGAGTCGGTGGCCTTTGCCGCCGGCGCGGCGGAGGCGTTCGACGCGGTGTTCACGTTCGACAACTGGCCGCACCCGCGGGGCGTCGTCAAGGCGCACCTGACGCTCGCCGCGGCGGCGTACTACCAGCCGCTCTTCGCCCGCTCGGTTCCCGGCCCCCGCGCGACGATGTTCGTCCTCGATCGGCAGCGGCTCTCGCCCTATTCGGACGACGCCACGCAGTTCGACAACCGGCATGTCGCGAGGCTGCCGTCCGCCGATGCGCTCTGGGACCGAGGGGTTCGCCATGTGCTGGTCGTGGTGCCCACGGAGAGGGACACGACCGAGTCGGACGACCTCAACGACGACCTCGTTGCGTTCCGGTCGCGGCGGCTCGATGTCGGGTTGATGGCCGCGAACGTCTTTGCCGCCGACCCGGCGGAGCCGAAGCCCGCGAACGAGACGGAGGACTGGCCTCCTTACTACTATGGCGGCCGCGCCGCGTCGCACGGCTGGTTCTGGAACGACTATCCTTGGGGGCCGCCCCCTCGCCCGGCGCCGGTCGAGCCGAGCGCGCCGAGGCCGGGCAAATCGTACGTGCCGGCGCAGCGCGCGACGGCGTTCTCGAGCGGCACCGCGTCGAGCGGGGTGTCGCCGAGCCCGGACGGCTTCGGGACGGTGCCAGTCGTCGTGGCGCTCGGCACCGGCGTGATCCTCGGCGCGGCCCTCAGCCGGAGCGGCTCGTGGAACCGGGCTTCGGGCGGATACGGAGGCTGACGGTGGAGCACTCGATCTTCGCGATGGAGGTGTGCGCGCGCATGGACCCCGGGAGCACGCTGCAGCGCGCGCTGCACGATGCCGTCCAGGTCCAGTTCGAGAAGATGAGCCTGCAATACAAGTGGTACCAGTACCGCCGCGCGCAGCTGGCGCTGCTGTCCAACCTGCACGCCCTCGAGAAGGGGTGCTGGGACTACTTCGATGACGACTCCCGGGCGCTCAACGATTACGGCATGTGGTCCCGCGGCATGATCACGGAGGAGGGCGCGCGCAAGGGGCCGTCGGGGACGCCGGACCCGTACCGCGGCCAGCCCCGCTACCTGACCTTCACGATGGCGTTCCTGCTGATCCAGGGCTCACCCACGGATCGGATGCTCCGCACGGTCTGCGACATCCCCAAGGACCGCCTGTGGCGGCGCGACGTGTTTGGCCACATCCTCCAGAACCTGGGTCACGTGAGCTTCGCCAGCGTGAAGTCGGATGTCATCTACCTGATCCCGCGGGACGAGGGCTGGGCGCTGACGGCCGACGATCTGACGGATCCCAAGTTCCACTACCTGCGGAAGATCGTGTAACACCGTGTAACCCGGCGAGTCGCCCGTCGTTGTCTGGTGGGTCGAGCGAGGTCGATGCGTGATGGAGGAAACCGAGCTGGACACGATCGCGGCGCTCCGGAGCGAGAACGACCGCCTCAGGCAGCGCGTCGCCGAGCTCGAGAGGGAGCGCGGGAGCGACGACCCGGATCTCTCGTTTCGTCTCCCCTATCGCCAGATAGTCGAGCACTTCCCCATCGGCATCGTCGTCCGTCGCGCGGATGGCGCGTCCATCGGCGCCAACCGGCTACATTACGCGGCCACGGGGGTCGAGCCGCCGACGCCGGAGACCAAGCTGCACAACATCCTCCACGACGAGCAGGCCATCGAGGGGGGATTCGCGGCGGGGTTCCTGCGCGCGGCGCAGGGCGAGATCGTCGAGCTGGAGCCGAAGCTCGTTGATGTCTCCCGCGTGGGCTTGCCCGGCGCCCACGACATCAAGCTATGGATTGACACGCTCTTCTTCCCCGTCACCGACGAGGCCGGCGCAAGATACGTCATCGAGACGCACCGCGACGTGACCCGGCAGCAGCTCGAGCTCCTCGAGCGGCAGGCGGCCGAGGAGGAGAACCGGCGGCTGCAGGAGGAGATACAGCGCACGCGGGAGGCCGCGCTGCGCGCCCTCTCCACGCCGCTCATCCCCATCGCCGAAGGCGTGCTGGCCATGCCCCTCGTCGGCGACTTTGACAGGGATCGCGCCCGCCAGGTGCTCGAGACCCTCCTCGACGGCGTGGTCCAGCGCGGGGCCCGCACGGCGATCCTCGACGTCACCGGCGTCACCGGCGCCGGGCAAGAGGTCGCCCAGGGGCTGGTCCAGATCGCCAAGGCCGTGCGCCTGCTCGGCGCCGAGGTGGTGCTCACCGGCGTCCAGCCGCAGATGGCCCGGGTCATCGCCGCCATCGAGGAGAGCCTCCACGGCGTCGTCGTCCGCAGCACCCTCGAGAGCGGCATCGACCACGCGCTGCGGGCACGCCGGGCGGCCGGGCGCTGAGGGGCCGCCCTCGGGCATGGATGGCGCTGCTGTCCAATCTGCACGCCATCGAGGAGGGGTGCTCCAAGGACCGCCTTTGGCGCCGCGACGTGTTTGGCCACTCCTCCAGAACCTCGGTCACGTGAGCTTCGCCAGCGTGAAGTCGGATGTCCTCCACCTGATCCCACGGGACGAGGGCTGGGCGCTGACGGCCGAGGACGTGACGGATCCCAAGCTTCAGTACCTGCGGAAGCTCGTATAAATCGAGGGATACCGCATCGAGAAGGTCTGTCTACGAGGAGTCGAAGGGCGAGACGCCTGCCCGCCGGCCGACCCGGCCTTTACACCCCGGTCCGGCCCGCCGATACTCGCCCCGTGCAACCAGCGACGGCCTTCACGGAGCGCTACCGCCTGGAGCGCCGTGTCGGCGTGGGCGGAATGGGGGAGGTGTGGAAGGCGCTCGACCAGGAGACAGGCGAGCCGGTGGCGGTCAAGGTATTGCTCGGCGGCGCGCTCGAGGACGCGGCTCGGTTCGCGCGAGAGGCGCAGATCCTCGCGGGTCTCTCGCATCCGTACATCGTACGGTACCTGGCGCACGGCGCGAGCGCTGATGGGGCTCCTTACCTCGTCATGGAGTGGCTCGATGGCGAGGATCTCTCCGCTCGGCTCGGGCGTGGTCCGCTCGGCATCGACGAGAGCGTCGCCCTCGCCCTGAGGGTCGCGGACGTGCTCGCGTATGCGCACGCGCAGCAGGTGATCCACCGCGATCTGAAGCCGAGCAACCTGTTCTTGCCGGGGAAGCGCCTGGAGGAGGCGAAGGTGCTCGACTTCGGTATCGCGCGGCTCGAGCACGCGGCGACGATGACGTGCGCAGGGACGCTGCTCGGAACGCCCGGGTACATGGCGCCCGAGCAGGCGCGGGGCGAGGCGAGCATCGATACGCGCGCCGACGTCTTCTCGCTCGGGTGTGTGCTCTTCGAATGTCTGACGGGCGAGCCTGCGTTCGGCGGCCAGCACCTGGCGGCAATCCTGACGAAGGTGCTCTTCGAGGAGACCCCGAGCGTGCGGAGCGTGCGGCCGGAGGTGCCCGAGGCGCTCGACGCGCTGCTGCGAAGGATGCTGTCCAAGGGGAGAGAGGAGCGACCGCTCGACGGCAGGGCAACAGCGGAGGCGCTGTGGGCGCTCGGGGAGCCGCCTGTCAGGCTGCCTTCACGCTCCATCGGAACACCGTCATTGACGAGCAGCGAGCAGCGCGCGGTGGCGGTGATCCTCGTGAGCGCACCGCCAGGTGTCGAGGTTCCGCGATTCGATGGAAGTTCCACGCTCACGTTAACCCCCGACGATGTGGTCATCCTGCGCGAGGCCGAGGCGCATGGCGGCGCGAGCGAGCGTCTGATTGACGGGTCGGTGGTCGTGATGATCGCGGGCAGGAGCCTGGCGACGGATCTCGCCGCGCAGGCGGCGCGCTGCGCGCTCTCGCTGCGCGCCCAGGCCGGCGGGCGGCGCGTCGCCCTCACCATCGGACGCAGCGACCGCTCGGCTCGGTCGCTGGGGCCCGCCATCGACCGAGTGGCGCGGCTCTCTGGCACCGTGGCGCGCGACGCTGCGGCGGCAGCGGGCGCGGTGATGATCGACGAGGTGGTCGCGGGGCTGCTCGACGCGCGCTTCGATGTGCGCGAGGACGATGGCGTCTTCGTGTTGCATGGAGAGCGTGCGGTCGCCGAGGGCACACGGCTGCTCCTGGGCAAGGCCACGCCGTGCGTGGGGCGTGAGCGCGAGCTCGGCATGCTGCGGGCCCTGTTCACCGAGACCGTGGAAGAGGCGACCCCGCAGGCGGCGCTGGTCGTTGCGCCGCCGGGCACGGGCAAGTCGCGGCTGGCCCACGAGCTTCTGCAGGAGCTCAGGGCGCGGGATGAGCCGGTGTCGATCTGGATCGCGCGCGGCGATACGCTGCGCGCCGGCTCTCCCCTCGAGATGCTCGGCCAGGCGCTGCGGAGCGCGTGCGGCATCCACGAGGGTGAGCCGCCGGAGATCCGGCGGGATAAGCTGCTGGCGCAGGTGGCGGCGTGGAGCGCGCCGGGCGAGCAGCGGCGTGTTGCGGAGTTCCTGGGCGAGATCGTGGGCGCACCCTTCCCGGACGAGGACAGCCTCGCGCTGCGATCCGCGCGGCGTGACGCGCCGCTCATGGCGGACCAGGTGCGCGCGGCGTTCCTCGAGTTCCTTGGCGCGGCCTGCGCGAAGGCGCCGGTGCTCGTCCTGCTGGAGGATCTGCACTGGGGAGATCGGCCGACGGTACAGCTCCTCGACGCGGCGTTGCGCACGCTGGAGGAGCGGCCGCTCTTCGTCCTGGCCGTGGCGCGTCCCGAGGTGCGCGACGTCTTTCCGAAGCTCTGGGAAAGCCGCCGGCTGCACGAGCTACGGCTCGTGGAGCTGAGCCGGCGGGCCGGCGAGCGCCTCGCGCGGCACGTCCTGGGCGAGCGGGCGGCCGCCGAGACCATTGCACGCATCGTGCGCTTGTCGGAGGGAAATGCCTTTTACCTGGAGGAGCTGATCCGCTGGACGGCCGAGGGCAAGGGCTCCGACATGCCAGAGACGGTGGTGGCCATGGTCGAGTCGCGGCTCGGGGAGCTCGACGAAGGGGCGCGGCGGCTCCTCCGCGCGGCGAGCATCTTCGGCGAGGTCTTCTGGGTGGGGAGCGTCGCCGCGCTCCTGGGCGGAGAGGCGCGCCGGAGCGAGATCGCGCACGACCTCGAGCCCCTCGTGGAACGTGAGATCCTGGTGCGGCGCCGCGAGAGCCGCTTCTCGGGCGAGGAGGAGCTCGCGTTCCGGCACGCGCTCCTCCGCGAGGGGGCGTATGCGACGTTGACCGAAGGCGACAGGACGCTCGGGCACAAGCTCGCCGGCGCGTGGCTCGAGCAGGCGTCGGAGCCGGCAGCTGCGGTGATCGCCGAGCACTTCGATCGGGGCGGCGACCCCGCGCGCGCCGCCGACGGTTACCGGCGCGCAGCGGCGCAGGCGCTCGCTGGAAACGACCTGGAGGCCGTGTTTTCCCACACCGCTCGCGCCCTCGCGCTCGGCGCGAGCGGCGAGGCGCGCGGGGAGCTGGCGCTCGTTCGGACCGAGGCGCATCACTGGCGCGGAGACATCGCCGAGGCGCTCCGCTGGGCGCAGGTGGCGATGGAGTCGCTGCCGAGGGGCAGCGCGCGCTGGTACGTCGCCGTGGGCGACGTGGGCCAGACCGCGGGGAGGCTCGGACATCATGAGCGGCTGGTGGCGCTCGCCGATGAGCTCGCGGCTGCCTGGTCCGATGACGGGACGACCGGCCCGGCGGTGATGGCCGCCACGCGGGTGGTGGTGCGGTTGTTCTTCGCGGGCATCTACGATCGGGCCGAGCTGCTCCACGCCCGGATCGAGGCCGTCGCCGGGCGGTTCTCGGGCGACCCTGCCGTGAGCGGGCCGATCTTCCGGGCGCTCAGCGTGCGCGCGCAGTTCGCCGGCCACCTCGATCGCTGCCGAGCGCTGACGGAGGCCTCGCTGCGCTGCTTCGAGCAGACGGGCGACGTCCGCAACGCCTGCGTCGCCCGCGGCAACCTCGCGGAGGCCGAGATCAGGCTCGGCGCCTACGCCGAAGCGGTGGCGCTCCTCCGCGGCGCGGTCGCCGACGCCGAGCGCATGGGGCTCGAGCGCGCGGTCATCACGGGCCGGCACAACCTCGGCTTCGCCCTAGGCCGCCTCGGCGCGGTCGATGAGGGGCTCGCTGTCGAGTCGGAGGCTGTCACCGCCGCCGTGAAAGGCGATTGGCGGAGCATCGAGGGGGTCTCGCGCGCCTACCTCGCGTGGCTCTTGCGGAGCGCGGGGGAGCTCGAAGCGGCCGAAAAGGAGGCCCAGCGTGCGGTGGCGCTGCTCGAGACGACGAAGCCGTTCCAGGTCGTGGCCCTGGCGACGCGGGCCGAGGTGATGCTCGCGCGCGGGAGGCCGTCCGAGGCGCTCGTCGAGGCGCGTGAAGCGATGGCGCTGCTCGCCTCGCTCGGCAAGGTCGAGGAGGGCGAGGAGCTCGCCCGCCTCGTGTACGCGCGGGCGCTCGAGGCGACAGGCGACCACCCGGCGGCGCGCGCCGCCATCGCGGACGCGCGCGACCGCCTCCTCGCGACCGCAGCGCGGATCGACGATCTCCGCCGTCGCGACGGTTTCCTCCAGAACGTCTCCGAGAATGCGCAGATCTTGGAGCTCGCGCGGGCGTGGCTCGGGGCCTCTGCCACTGCCCCGACGTTCGCTGGGGACGGCCGGCCACCGGCGTAGGCGCCGAGGCTGATTCAAACAGCCCTCGGGGCGATCCGCCGAGTGAGCAATCAATCCTTCAAGCCTGAGCGCGCCCCGCTCACTTCATGGATGTTACGGGTCGCAGCGCATGTCCCGCCCGATCAAGAAGGCTGCTTGAACGGCGTGCCGTCGGCGCAGCTCCCCGCACCACGCGAGCAGTTCAAGGCGCTCCGGCGCAGACCCCACGCTCCACGGCGACGCTCCCGCATTCATGCTGCGCCGCACCGGTGAGGTCGTCCTGGGCGCCGCCCGCGCTGTCCCGGGCGCGCGCCAGACGCTCAGCGGAGCTGCGGCCGAACTTCAGGAACACCGCCGGCGTGACGACGATGTCGAGCAGCGTCGACGAGAGCAGGCCGCCGAGGATCACGACCGCGACGGGCTGCAGGATCTCCTTGCCCGGCTGACCCTTGGACAGCGCGATGGGCACGAGCGCCAGGGCGGCGGTGAGCGCGGTCATCAGCACCGGTACGAGGCGTTCCAGCGAGCCGCGGACGATCATCGCCTCACCGAACGACTCGCCCTCTTCCTTCATGAGGTGGATGTAGTGCGAGATCATCATGATGCCGTTGCGCGAGGCGATGCCGCAGAGCGTGATGAACCCGACGAGGGTCGCGACCGACAGGACCCCGCCGGTGAGCACGACGGCGAGCACCGAGCCCACCAACGCGAGCGGGATGTTCAAGAGGATCTGGAGGGCCACGCTCCACGAGCGGAACTGGGAGTAGAGGACCACCAGCATCCCGGCGAGGCTCGCGATCGAGAGCAGGCCGATGAGCCGCGACGCCGCGCGCTGGCTCTCGAACTGCCCGCCGTACGTCGCGTAGTAGCCCGGCGGCTTCGGGATGGCGTCCACGGCGCGCTGGATAGTGCTCACGACTTGCTCCAGGTCGCGCCCCGCCACGTTGGCCGAGACCACGATGCGCCGCTGCGTGTCGTCGCGGCTGATCTGGTTCGGCCCCATGCTCTCCGTCACGTCGGCGAGGTCGGACAGCGGCACCTTCGCGCCGCTGGGCGTATCGACGAGCGTGCGCCGCAAGGCGTCGATGTCCTCGCGGAGCTCCGGCGGGTACCGCAGCACCACATCGATGGTCCGCTGCCCCTCCAGGAGCTGTGTGACGGTGCCGCCCGCGAGGGCGAGCTCGAGCATCTCCGAGAGCTGACCCGCGTTGACCCCGAGCTGCGCCGCGCGCTCCCGGTTCACCTTGATGGCGATCTGCGGGATGAGCACCTGCTGCTCGATCTGCAGGTCCTTCACCCCGGCGACGCCCTGCATCGCGTCGCGCGCCGCCTTCCCGAGGCGCCGCAGCTCGCCGAGATCCTCGCCGAAGATCTTCACGGCCACCTGCGCACGGACGCCCGAGAGCAGGTGGTCGAGCCGGTGCGAGATCGGCTGGCCCACGTTGATCGCGACGCCGGGGATCTTGTCGAGCTGGTCGCGGATGTCGCCGAGGATCGCCTCCCGCTCACGCTCCGACGCCCTGAGGTCGACATCGATTTCGGTGTAGTGGACCCCCTCCGCGTGCTCGTCCAGCTCGGCTCGGCCGGTCCGCCGCCCGGTCGACACGACCTCGGGGACCTCGTGGATCAGCTGCTCGGCGAGCGTGCCGAGGCGACTCGACTCGGCGAGCGACGTGCCCGGCCTGGCGATGACGTTCACGGTGAGCGTCCCCTCGTTGAACGGCGGGAGGAACTCGCCGCCCAGGAACGGCACCGTCGCCGCGGCGGCGAGGACCAGCGCGCCAGCAGCCACCATCACGGCCCCGGGGTGCCGCAGCGACGCCGCGAGCACGCGCCGGTCCGCGGCCTTGAGCTTGCGCACCAGCCAGCCGTCCTCGTGGCTCATGCGCTTCATGGACGGCAAGAGATACGAGCAGAGCGCGGGAGTGACCGTCAGGGATACAACCAGCGATGCAAGGATCGACACGATGTAGGCGACCCCGAGCGGAGCGAAGAGCCGCCCCTCGATGCCGCTCATGGCGAACAGGGGGACGAAGACCAGGACGACCAGGATCGTCGCGAAGACGATGGAGCTCCGGACCTCGCTCGACGCGTCGCGGATGACGTCGATCGCCGGCCGCGGCGAGGCGAGCGCCCTGTTCTCGCGCAGGCGCCGGAACACGTTCTCCACGTCCACGATGGCGTCGTCGACGAGCTCGCCGATCGCCACCGCGAGACCGCCGAGCGTCATCGTGTTGACCGACAGGTCGAAGGCCCGGAACACGAGCGCGCTCGCGATGAACGAGAGCGGGATGGCGGTCAGCGTGATCGCGGTCGTCCGGAAGTTGAGCAGAAACAGGAAGAGGACGATCGTGACCAGGATCGCGCCGTCGCGCAGCGCCTCGACCACGTTGTGGACCGCGCTCTGGATGAAGGTCGCCTGCCGGAAGAGGCGCGGGTTGATGGTGACGCCCGCGGGCATCGACCTCTGCAGCTCGGCCACGGCCTTGTCGATGCTGCCGGTGAGCGCGACGGTGTCGGCGCCCGGCTGCTTCTGCACCGAGAGGATCACGGCGGGCTTGCCGTCGATCGACCCGTCGCCGCGCTTGATGCGCGCGGCCTCTTGCACCGTGGCGACCTGCGCCAGGGTCACCGGCGTCCCGTTCCGCAGGGCGATGACGGTCGCGGCGATGTCCGCCTCGGTCCGGGCGCGGCCGAGCGTCCGCACGAGGAACTCCAGCCCTCGCCGGTCGACGTAACCGCCGGTGGTGTTGGCGTTCGCGCCGGTCAGGGAGCGCGAGATCTCGTCGAGCGACACCGCTGCGGCCGCGAGCCTGGCCGGGTCGACGGTGACCTGGATCTGGCGGACCTCGCCGCCGATGGGGATCACCTGCGCGACCCCCGGGATCGTGAGCAGCCGTGGCCGGATCACCCAGTCGGCCTGGGTCCGGAGGGTCATGGGCGAGACCCCATCGCCCTGCACCCCGATCAGCAGGATCTCCCCCATGATCGAGGCGACGGGCCCCATCTGCGGCGTGACGCCCTCCGGGAGCTGCTCCGTCACCGTGGCGAGGCGCTCGGCGACGAGCTGTCGGTCGCGGTAGATGTCCGTGGACCAGCCGAACTCGACGTACACGACGCTCAGGCCGACGCCCGAGGTGGAGCGCACGCGCTCGACCCCGGGCGCGCCGTTCATCACCCGCTCGAGCGGCACCGTGACCAGCGTCTCCACCTCCTCGGGCGCCAGCCCGGGAGCCTCGGTCATGAGGGTGACCGTCGGCCGATTCAGATCGGGAAAGACGTCGATCGGGAGCTTCAGGAGCGAGTACGTCCCGTAGACGAGCACCAGCGCCGCCGCGGCGATGACGAAGAGGCGGTTCCTGAGGGAGAAGCGGATCAGGGTGTCGAACATCGTTTCTGCTAGCCCCCGGCGGCGAGGAGGACGGCCATGGCGCCGTCGACGACGACGCGCTCTCCCGCTGTCACGCCCGCCGTGATCCCGATCGCGCCGGCGGACTTCGGCCCGATCGCGACCGCGCGCAGCTCGAACGTCTCGGGGCCGGTCTTCACGACGACCGTGGGCGTGCCGCTGCGATCGAGCAGCGCCGATGCCGGGACCACGACGCTCTCGACGGGCGCGCTCCCCGCCATGCCGATGTTGACGAGCGCGCCGACGCGCGCGCGCCGGTCCTTGTTGTCGAACTCGAAGAGCGCCTGGACGGTGCGGGTCGCAGGGTCGACCAGCGACGCGACGGCGAGGCGTCTGGCCTCGAAGCGCGCTGCTGGATCCGTGACGAGCGTCACCTCCGCTCGATCGCCCGCGAGGCGCGCCGCGTCCGCCTCCGGGATGCGCACGTCGACCCAGAGCGTCGCGAGATCGACGACGCGCCAGAGCTCGGTCCCCTCCGCGACCTGGGCGCCCGGGCTCACGCGGCCGGAGACCACCGTGCCGTCGATCGTCGCGCTGAGCCGCTGCGCGCCCGCACCGCCCGCGAGCACCCCGACGTCCGCCCGGGCGCGCGCGACCTCGGCCCTGGCGATTTCCACGTCGGCCTCGGCGGCCTGGATGTCCTTCTCGGCGACGATCCCCTTGAGCTCGCGGCGTCGTGCGAGCTCGCGTTCGGCCAGGCCGAGCCGCGCCTCGGCGGCGGCGACCCGGGACGCGGCGTCGCTGCGCGACAGCCCGAGCTGCGCGCTCTCCGCGCCGCCCAGGCTCGGCCGGAGCGTCGCGAGGAGCTGCCCCTTCTTCACGTCGTCGCCGAGCCGGAGGAACCCGCCCTCGGGCGGGAAGAGCCGTCCGGACGTCGGGGCCACGACGGCCAGCTCGCCCGCGGGGCGCGCGACCACGGTGCCGATCTGCCCGAGGCTCGTGGCCAGCGCGCCGCGCTTCGCGCGCCCGGTGCGCAGCCCGAGCAGGAACTGGGTCTCGATCGGCACCCGGGCCACGTTCGGGTCCGCCGCGGCGCTGGTTGCGGGCTTTGCGGGCACGCTGTGGTCCTCGCCGCCGTGCGCGTCGGCGCGCTCCCCGAGGCCCGTGACCGCGAGGGCCGAGGCGATGGCGAGCGCGGCGGTGATGGACAGGGATCGGGCGCGGCTCACGAGGCCCCCTGCGGGAGCGCGGAGGGATCCTCGGGGCGACGGGTAGCGGCAGGCGGCTTCCGCGTCGAGCGACGCCCGAGCGCATACCCGATCCCGCCGCTGAGCACGGCCAGCGCTCCCGCGGCCGCCGCCAGACCGCCGAGGGGCACCTCCCGGCCCGGCGTCATCCCGGTCGGCGCGGCGGCGGGCGCGATGGCGCCGAAGCGCAGGTCCCCGACGAGCACGAGGTCGAAGGCGTCCCCGGCCTCGACCGACACGACCCCGTTGGCCGTTGCGCCTTCCGGGGCAGCGGGGAGCGCGACCTCATAAACGCCGGCGGCCGCCATTTTCCCCGCGTCCGCGGCGAACGTCAGCCCGCCCTTCAGCTCGAGGCGGACATGCGCGCCGGAGGCCGGCGCGCTGGAGTCGGCCCGAGCGACGTAGAGGCGCGCGGGCAACGGCCCTTCTGCCTTCTTGGCCGGGTACTTGATGACGACCGAGAACACCGCCGTTTCCCCGGACACGACGTGCTCTGTCCCGGTGCTCGCGGCGGTCGGCGCGGCGGGCGCAGCGTGATCCTCGCCGCCGTGCGCGGAGGCACGCGGGGCCGACGCGTAGATGGCGATGGCGAGCGCCACGGCACACGCGAGGTGCTTCTTGTGCATCATGGTTCTTCTCCGAGCGCGCTGGACAGCTCCGCGCGGGCTTTCAGGTAGGCGGCGCGCGCCTCGAGGATCTGGACGCGCGCGCGGGCGACGCGCTCGGCGCGGGTGAGGGTGTCGAACAGATCGATCTGCCCTGCGGCGTAGCCCTTCTCGACCATCGCCTGCGCCTCGTCGAGCCGGGGAGCGATGGCCTGCCACCGCGCGAGGGCCGCCCAGCTCGCGTCGACCGCGGACCTCGCGCGTGTGACCGCTGCGCTGATCTGCCGGGCGGCGATCGCGCCCTGCTCGCTGGCGGAGCTCGCGTCGGCGAGCGCGCGGG
This sequence comes from Sorangium sp. So ce295, assembly GCF_051527405.1. Lineage (NCBI taxonomy): Bacteria > Pseudomonadati > Myxococcota > Polyangiales > Polyangiaceae > Sorangium > Sorangium sp. So ce295. Next base: position 4,985,241 of record NZ_CP150324.1, read on the forward strand.
CTCGCTCGGCCTGGTTCCGGTCGAAGAACGGCAGCGGCACGGACAGCGTGATCTGAAGCTGCGTGCGCTCGTGCCGGACGCCGGTCGCCCCGTCCGGGCCGGCCAGGGCGGCATCGCGCTCTTCCCGCCCCACCTCGACCCCGAGGCCCAGCGTGGGCTCCGGGAGCGCGGCGCGTGCGGCGAACGCGCGCCGTGCCTCGGCCTCTCCCATCCGGGCCCGCCAGAGCCCAACCTCGGGCCGGCGGCGGAGCGCGGCGGCGACGAGCACGTCGCGGCCGCGGGCGTCTGGCGGCCGGACCGGCGCCTCCGCGACGCGGAGGGACGAGGGCTCCGCGGCGGCGATGAGCACCCCGAGCCGCGCCTGCGCGCGCGCGAGCTCGGCCTTCGCGCCGGCGAGCTCGGTCGTCGCGCCGGCGCTCTCGGCGCTGGCCAGGATCGCGTCGAGATCCGACCGCTCACCGGCGCGGGAGGCCGCCGCGGTGCCAGCGGCGATGCGCTCGAAGACCCGGTCGAGCTCGGTCCAGACGGCGAGCACGCGCTGCGCTCGATCGAGCTCGATGAACGCCTCGGCCGCCTCGGCGAGCCCTTCGAGCTTCAGCACCGCCCCCTCCAGCTCCGCGACGGCGACCTTCTGCTGGCCGGCGCGCGCCGCTGTGGCCGCGACCCCGACAACATCGAGCTCTTGCTCGATGCCCACCGAGAAGGTCCGGTCCTCCGGGTGTCCGAACGGGGCGCCGAGATCGACGCCCCCCGTGAGCACGGGGTTCGTGCGGGGCCAGCGCCCCGCGCCGGCCACTTCCGCGCGTGCAGCGCGCGCCCCCTGGCTCGCCTCCACGGTCGCGGGGGACCGCGCGGCGGCGCGTGCCTTCACCTGGGCCCACGTCAGCGTCTCGCCGCGGGCGCCCGGCGCGGGCACGAGCGTCAGCGTTGCAGCGAGGGCCGCGAACATCGCGTATCGGGTCCGGTGCGGCCGCCGGGTCGTCATCTCAGTGCCCCGCGTGGTCGTGCCCTGCGTGGTCGTGCCCCGCGTGGCCTTCGAGATGGAACGCGAACCGGAGCGAGGTCGCGGTCCCTCCGGCCGGCGTGATGCTGAGCACCCCGTCCACGTGATCCTGCTTGAGCGGGTCGATCTTGCCCCGCAGCACATCGGCCTTCTCGTCGTAAGCGAGCTGGGTCTCCTTCGCCCCCGCGACGACGGGCCGGAGGCTCGCCGTGACGCCCTTCGCGGAGCGAGGCTTCTCGGCCGAATCCAGCATCCAGACCGTGATGTCGCCGGTCTTCTCGAGCTTCACCTCGACATGACCCCCTGCGAGCGACTGGACGACGCCGCCGTGGGGCGAGCCGTGGGCGTGGTCGCCCGCCGGGTGGTGGTCGGCGGCCGCGTCGGCGAAGGCCGCCGTCCCTTTGGCTGGCACCGTGAGCGTCATCTTCATCGGCGCGCCGCGGACCTTCAGATCCCAGGTGTAATCCCCGTTGTCCGGCGCCGGGCCCTTGGCCGAGAGCGAGCCCTTCGCCTCGTTCGGCGCGAGCGTCAGGGTCTGCTTCTCGCCCTTGCCCTTGGGCTCGATCGTGATGGTGCCGGAGACGTCCTTCGGCGGGATCGGCGTCCGGATCGCGTCGCTGACGTAGAGGTCGATGGCGCCGTCCGCCCCGACCACGACCTCGACGTGGTTGTCGCCCTCCATGGTGACCAGGCCTCCGTGACGAGCGTTGTGATCCGCGTGGGGGCGCGTGCTCGCGGCGCGGTCCTGGGGCGCATTCGTGGGGGGCGGCGCCGCGGCGGGAGCTTGTGTCGAGGCGGCGCTTTCGTGGTGGTGGCCAGTTGTCTCCTTCGTGGAGCAGGCCACAAGCGGGATCGAGACGAGCAGAGAGAGAAGGATTTGGCGCATCGTGCTTTCCTGGAGCCGAGGTTGTTGCCCTGGCGAGCACAGGCCTGAGCAACGAGCGCGCCAGGCGGTCGCGCGCCGGGATCCAGGGCTTCTGCGCGGCGTCCGGTCCTCGCGGTGACCTCGACGGTCACGATCCTGTGACCGCATCGGTCACAAACCGTTCCCCCGCCGGGGCGGGGACCGCGTCGGCCGGGCCTGATCGGCGGCTCAGCGCGCCGGTCAGCGCCCCGTCAGCGCTGGATTGCGGTCCCGGTACGCCGCTTGCGAGGATGCGCCCCTCGATGGCTCCGCCTCCCGCTCCGCAGCGCCCGTATCGACTCCGCCGCCGGCTGCTCCTGGTCATCAGCCTCCTCGTCGCCCTGGTCGTCGTGAGCGGCGTCGCCACCGTGCTCACGGGCCTCGCGTCCCGCAGCGCGATCCTGGAGGCCCACGACCTCGAGGTGGCCTCCCGCCGGGCTGCGCTCCTCAGCGTCACCGCGCGCGAGCAGTACATCCACGAGGCCCACACGATCATCCTGCGCGACCGCTCCCACGTCGCGCACCACGACGTCTGGGTGAGCGAGCTCGGCGCGAAGCTCGCCGAGCTGCGGCCCGGCCTCGACGCCGAGGCGGCCACGAAGCTGGACGACATCGAGAAGGCGAGCCGCGAGCTCAGCCAGCTCTTCTCCACAACCATCCTCCCCGCCATCGATCGGCAGGACTCGCACGAGGTCCACCACGCGCACGACCGCGCGAACGCCCTCGTCGACCGGATGACGCAACATGCGGACAGCCTGGCGCGTCACTTCGACGAGCGCGCCGTGGCCGCTGAGCGCCGGGCTGAGCAGTTCATCCGGTTCGCTTTGATCCTCGCGACGGCCGTCTGCGCGCTCGCCGCGGCGCTCGCCTTGATCGCCGGGCGCAGGCTCTGGCGCTCTTTCTCCACCCCGCTCTCCTCGCTCGAGCGCGTCGCCGGGCGCGTCACCGCTGGAGATCGCAGCGCCCGCGTCGAGCCGGTGGCGGCCGTGGAGCTCGTGGCGGTCGCCGACGCGTTCAACCGCATGCTGGACGCGCTGTCGCGCACCGAAGCCGAGCTGGTCGCCTCGGAGCGGCTGGCGGCGGTCGGCCGCGTCGCCGCGGGCGTCGCGCACGAGATCAACAACCCCATCGCCGTGATCCGCGGCTACGTGAAGACGATGGCGAAGGAGGCGGAGAAGCCCGAGCTCCGCGAGGAGCTCTCGATCCTCGACGAGGAAGCGGCGGCCTGCCAGCGGATCGCGGAGGAGCTGCTCACGTACGCGCGCTCTCCGATCCTCTCGCCGCGCCCTGTGCAGGCCGAGGAGCTCCTCAGGGACGCTGCCTCGCACTGCGACGGCGGGCCGGGGCGGCGCGACGAAGGCCCGCTCGTGGACGCCGAGCCGTCCTTCATCAACGTGGATCCGCTCCGCATCCGGCAGGTCATCGTCAACCTCGTGACCAACGCGCGCGAGGCGACCTCTGGACCCTCGGAACGTGATGAGATCCTCGTGCGCGGAAGGCGGCAGGACGATGGCTACCGGATCGAGGTCCTGGACCGGGGAGCCGGTGTTCCCGAGGAGGCGCGCGAGCGGCTCTTCGAGCCGTTCTTCACGACCCGCCGCGACGGCACCGGCCTCGGCCTCGCGGTCTGCTATGGTCTGGTGACCGCGCACGGCGGGACCATCCGGGCGGAGCCCAGGCCGGGAGGCGGGTCCCAGTTCGTGATCGACTTGCCGGGCGTCCTCATCGAGGAAGCAAGGGAGAGCCAGGAGCGCGCATGAAGCCGACAGTGCTCGTCGTCGACGACAAGGCGAACATGCTGGCGCTGCTCTCCAAGGTGCTCGGCAAGAGCGCCAAGGTCCTGACGGCGCGGGGCGTGCGAACGGCGCTCCAGATCCTTGAAACCGAGCCGGTCACAACCGTCGTCTGCGATCTGCGCATGAACGACGGGGACGGGCTGGAGGTGCTCCGGGCAGTGCGCGCGCGCTGGCCCGGAGTGCCCTTCATCCTGATGACCGCGTATGCGTCGGTCCCGACCGCGGTCCAGGCCATGCGCGAGGGCGCCTATGATTACGTGACGAAGCCGTTCGACCCGGACGAGCTGCGCGCGCTGGTCGAGCGGGCCATGGCGCAGGCCGTGGTGCTGAAGGGCGAGCAGGAGACGCCGGACGCACAGGGCTTTGCGGGCATGACGGGGCGTTCGCCCGCGATGCGGGCGCTCTACCAGCTCATCGAGCGCGTGGCGCCGACGGACGCGACAGTGCTCATCCTCGGCGAGACAGGCACCGGGAAGGAGCTCGTGGCGCGCGCCATCCATGAGCACTCGTCCCGCGCGTCGCACCGCCCCATCGCCGTCAATTGCGCGGCCATCCCCCGTTCGCTCATCGAGAGCGAGCTCTTCGGCCACGCGCGCGGCTCGTTCACGGGCGCGGCCACGGATCGAGCGGGGCTCTTCGAGGAGGCGCACGGGAGCACGCTGTTCCTCGACGAGATCGGCGAGCTCAGGCCGACGGTCCAGGCGAAGCTCACGCGCGTGCTCGAGGAGCGGGCGGTGCGGCGCATCGGCGAGTCGCGCGAGCGCAAGGTGGATGTGCGGCTCATCAGCGCAACGCACCGCGACCTCCGGGCCATGGTCAAGACGGGCGCCCTCCGCGAGGACCTGTGGTTCCGGCTCAACGTCTGCGTCGTCGAGCTGCCCCCGCTGCGCGAGCGCGCGGAGGACATCCCGCACCTGGCGCAGCGGTTTCTCGCCGAGCGAGCGCCGCAGTCGCGCTCGTCCGCGACCGGGTTCTCGGCGGCGGCGATGAGCGCGCTCCAGATGTACCGGTGGCCTGGCAACGTGCGGGAGCTCAAGAGCGCCGTCGAGCGGGCGCTGGTCATCGAGACGACGAGCGAGATCCGCCTCGAGTCGCTGCCGTCCGAGGTGCAGGGGGCGAGCCCGCTCCGGCTCACGAGCTCGAGCGACGTGGACCTCGCTCAGCTCTCGTACCGGGAGGCGGTCGACGCGTCGCGCGAGGAGATGAACCGGCGCTACCTGGAGGCCGTGATGCGCCGCTTTCGCGGCGACGTGCTGAAGGCCGCGGCCCACGCGGGCGTCGAGCGGGAGAGCTTCTACCGGCTCCTCCGCCGCTGCGGCCTCTCCGCCGACGACTTCCGCGAGGAGCGCCGGGGCACGGACGGTTCGAAGAACTGAGCGGGGCATTCACCGCGAAAACATGGGCGAGCCGGCGCCTCGAACGCCGGAGACCCATTGACGTGCTCGCCCGCCATCGCGGGCGTCATTGGGCACCGCCTGCTGCGGGAGCGCCGGGCGGCCGCGCGAAGCGACGAGCGGCGCCCGCGGGGTGCTCGGGATGTAAGAAGTCCGAACCGCGAACGTCGGCGGGGGAGGGAGACGACATGAACCACGGGCATCACCACGACCACGGCCACCCTCACGAGCACGGCCGCCCTGCTCCTGCCGACCTGGACCGAGCGCAGACGAAGGATCCGGTCCGCGGGATGGCCCTGGAGCCGCACGATCCGGCTCAGGCGACGCGCGTCGAGTACGTCTGCCCGATGCACCCCGAGGTCGTCCGCACGGAGCCGGGCTCCTGCCCGATCTGCGGGATGGCCCTCGAGCCGCGCACGGTGACGCTCGAGGACGCGCCGAGCCCGGAGCTGGCGGACATGTCCCGGCGCTTCTGGATCAGCGTCCCGCCGAGCCTCGTTGTCCTCGTGCTGGGGATGTCCGAGATGATCCCGGGCCAGCCGGTGCAGCTGCTCCTCGACCGATGGCTCGTCTGGATCGAGCTCGCCCTCGCCACGCCCGTGGTGCTCTGGTGCGGCGCTCCGTTCTTCGAGCGCGGCTGGGCCTCGATCAGGACTCGGCACCTCAACATGTTCACCCTGATCGCCCTCGGCACGGGCACCGCCTACGCGTACAGCGTCGTGGCCACGCTGGCGCCCGGCGTCTTCCCCCACTCGGTCCGCCACGGCGGAGCGGTCCCGGTCTACTTCGAGGCGGCCAGCGTCATCGTCTCGCTCGTGCTGCTCGGCCAGGTCCTCGAGCTCCGCGCCCGCAGCCGGACGAGCAGCGCGCTCAAGGCGCTCCTCGGCCTCGCCCCCAAGACCGCCAGGCGCATCGGCGCGGGCGGCCGCGAAGAGGACGTCTCTCTCGAGCTCGTGCAGCCAGGCGACCGGCTGCGCGTGCGGCCGGGGGAGAAGGTGCCTGTCGACGGCGAGGTCCTCGAGGGGAGCAGCGCGGTCGACGAGTCGATGGTCACGGGCGAGCCCATCCCGGTCGAGAAGACGCCCGGCGCCCGCGTGGTCGGCGGCACCGTCAACGGCACGGGCGGCTTCGTGATGCGGGCCGATCGTGTCGGGCGCGACACCCTGCTCGCCCGGATCGTCCAGATGGTGGGCGAGGCCCAGCGCAGCCGCGCCCCCATCCAGCGCCTCGCGGATGCCGTCGCCGCGTACTTCGTGCCCGCCGTGATCGCGATCGCGGCGCTGACCTTCGTGGTCTGGCTGCTCGTCGGGCCGGAGCCCAGGCTCTCCCACGCGCTCGTCAACGCGGTGGCCGTGCTCATCATCGCGTGCCCGTGCGCGCTCGGCCTCGCCACGCCCATCTCGATCATGGTCGGGACGGGGCGCGGCGCGACGGCCGGTATCCTGATCAAGAACGCCGAGGCGCTCGAGACCTTCGAGAAGGTCGACACCCTCGTGGTCGACAAGACTGGCACCCTCACCGAGGGCAAGCCGAAGCTCGCCTCCGTGGCGACGCTGGGCGACCTCCCGACGAACGAGATCCTCAGGCTCGCGGCGAGCCTGGAGCGCGGGAGCGAGCACCCGCTCGCGAGCGCGATCGTCGCCGGGGCCCTCGAGCAGGAGCTCGAGCTCCTGCCGGCAGAAGGGTTCCGGTCGATCACGGGCAAGGGCGTGGTGGGCACGGTGGCCGGGCGCTCGGTCGCGCTCGGCAACCTCAAGCTCTTCGAGGAGCTCGGTATCCCGCCGGATGATCTCCCGCGCCGAGCCGAGGAGCGCCGTCAAGAAGGCCAGACGGCGATGCTCGTGGCGGTGGACGGCAAGGCGGCCGGCATCGTCGGCGTGGCCGACCCGGTGCGCGCCTCGACCGGCGAGGCCGTCCGTCTCCTCCGCGAGGAGGGCATCCACCTGATCATGCTCACCGGCGACAGCCGCACGACGGCGGAGGCGGTCGCCCGGAAGCTCGGCATCGAGCACGTCGAGGCCGAGGTGTTGCCCGATCAGAAGGCCGCGGTCGTGAAGCGCCTCCAGGCCGAACGCCGTATCGTGGCGATGACGGGCGACGGTATCAACGACGCGCCCGCGCTCGCGCAGGCGCACGTCGGCGTCGCCATGGGCACCGGGACCGACGTCGCCATCGAGAGCGCCGGGATCACGCTCGTGCGCGGCGACCTCCGCGGGCTGCTGCGCGCGCGGAAGCTGAGCCGGGCGACGATGCGCAACATCCGACAGAACCTGTTCTTTGCGTTCGTCTACAACGCGCTCGGCGTGCCGGTCGCGGCGGGCGTCCTCTATCCCGTCCTCGGGCTGCTGCTCAGCCCGATGCTCGCCAGCGCAGCGATGAGCCTGAGCTCGGTGTCCGTCATCGGCAACGCCCTCCGGCTGCGCCGGGTCGACCTCTGATCGAAGGCGCGAAGAGGTCAGCGTCGGAACGGCAGGGCCAGCACCTTCCAGAACTGCTGCGACGGCGGATAGCCCGCGGAGGGGTCGACCCCCAGGCGGCGCGGGGCCGCGTCCGGCCGGTACACGAACGTCCCGAAGACCAGATCCCACAGCGGAAGTACGGTCCCGAAGTTCCGGGCCTCGTCGATGTCGGCGCTGTGATGATAGCGGTGCAGCTCGGTGCCGATGAACACGTAATTCAGGAATCCGGCGCGGATGTCGACGTTGAAGTGCGAGATCATCGTCTGCAGATCGATGAGCAACATCACCGCGAAGACGGCCTGCGGCGACAGCCCCAAGAACAGCAGGGTCGACTGGATCAGCACCGCCGAGATGAGCGCGTTGAGGGGGTGAAACACGCCGTGCATCACCACGTAGACGCGATCCGGAAGGTGATGCGCCAGGTGGATCTTCCACAAGAAGCGCCCCAGGGCTCCGTTGCCTTCGTGGCTGAGGCGATGGAACCAGTACTGCAGCAGCTCGAAGACCACAAGGAAGACACCCACGCTGAGGGGCACGGAGGCGCTGGCGAGCGGGCCCTGATGCCGCTCGCTGAGCCACAGGGCCAGCGTGCCAAAGCCGGTCCGCACCACCGCGATGGTGACGCCGGAGGCCAGCAGGTACTTGAGGTCGCGCCAGAAGCTCTGGCGGGTCATGCCCCAGTCCGGCGACAGCGGCAGCAGGCGCTCGACGGTGATGAGAAAGACGATCAGGCCGAGGAGGTAGCCCCACAGGGCGCGGCTCAGGTCCCAGCCCTGCGTCACGGCGGCGTAGATGATGTACAAGGTCACCGCCAGCAGCAGCGGGTACAGCAGGCGGCTCGTCATCCAGATCAGCGTTCCTCGCATGGGATGGATGCTGAGGTCGGGCGCCTCTTCTACCCAGCGACACGGACCGCGGATTGAACGTTAATGAACAAGAGCTCGAAAAAGTCCGGAAACGAGGACAGGGACAGGGGCGGCGACAGGGCGCGGGCCGCCGGCAAGATCGCGGATCGGCGCGTGCAGGATCGGCGCGTGCAGAAGACCCGGAAGCTGCTCTCGGACGCCCTGGTCGCGCTGATCCTGGAGAAGGGCTATGACGAGGTGTCGATCCAGGACATCATCGATCGGGCCAACGTCGGGCGGTCCACGTTCTACGCGCACTACGAGAACAAGGAGCAGCTGCTGCTGTTCGGACACGAGCACCTGCGGGCGCTGTTCCTGCGGGATGCGGGACGTCCGCTCGACTTGCTGCCGTTTTACCGCCACCTCGCCGAGATGCACGAGCTGGTGCGCAAGCTCCTGTCCGCGGAGAAGAGCGAGCGGGTGCTGACGCGCTCCCTGGAGGACATCCTGCAGGGCAGCATCTGCCGTCTGTACGCTCCGCGGATGGCGCCGGAGGAGGGGGCCCTGTTCATGCTCCGCTGCGAGGCGGCGGCGGCGGCGCTGGTGCGGCTGATGACGAGCTGGGTCCACAAGGGAATGCCGTGCTCACCGGAGCGGATGGCGGAGGAGAGCATGGCGCTGCTGCAGCGGGTCCTCGCGGACGAGCGGGCCGCGGCGAGCGGACGGACGCGGAAGGAGTGAGGCGCGACCGCGCCAGCACGTCGCCTTGCCGGTGAGCGGACGCATCGAACGTCACCCGTCGCGGCGGAGCTCATCAAGGCTCGCCATACAGCGTCGCCGCCCCGGCCTCGTCGAGCCAGGTCAGCACGTAGTCTCCCCCGTTGGTGCCCTCGCACCGGCTCTCCGCGTTGTAGTGCATCACCGACCGCGGATCATAAGGCGTGAGCGCCCGCCAGCCGGGACGCTCTGTGCAGGCGCCGTTGCCCTCCGGCCGGGCGTGCTCGTGCCGGAAGCCGAGGACGTGCCCGAGCTCGTGCCGGAGGACCCCGGTCAGGGTCTTCGAGGCGGAGCGAGCGATGTTCTCTAGATCGATGAAGACCTGGTGATACCCCCGCGCGACCATGCTCGGAAGGAAAGCTCTCCCGTTGTACGTGGTGCCGCTGGCGGGGACCACCTCGAACAGCGCGGGATGCTCCTCGTAGTACTCGCAGGCCTCGTCGTGGTCGGGCTCGTAGACGAAGCGGACGGCGGCGGCGCTCGCCCAGGCGGACCCGGCCGACAGCGTCGCGGCGACCACCGCGTCATGATCGTCGCCGAAGCGCGGAGAGACGCAATACGTCAGGTTCATCTTCTGCTCGTCGCTCCAGCGGTCATCGCTCCCGTCGCCGCGCTTGTTGACGATGAGCGCCCCCGGTTGCCGGCGCTCGGCGGAGAGATCCTTCAGGGTCACGTCGTCGTGAACGCCGATGTCGCCGTCGACGAGATAAGCGCCGTCGTTCGGATCGCGCGGGAGGCTGGCCTTCCATTCATCGAAGCTCTGGTAAGTATCACCGACGGGCTCGCCCGCATCGGACGACGGGTCGACGACGCAACCCGCCGCGAGGACGGAGGAGACGAACAAAAGGAGGAGAGAGCCGTGAATGGATGGAGGGATGAACATGGTGGGCTCCTTACGCGGGCCGATCCGAGTCAACACCCCATGACTGCGCAAGCGCCATGCCAGGGCTTCAAGGCCGCCGGGAGGACGGAAGTTCCCGCGCCAGGCTCGATCGCCCCGGTGAAGGAGCGAAGCGGCCGCCTCGTTGTGCGTTCCAGGGCCACAGACGCTCCTCGTGCGGCATCAGTTCTCGTCCATCGAAGCGCGGCTCCGGTGATCGGCCAGCGTGTCGGCCGGGAAGTAGACGAGGCGGTGGACCAGGTGGGCGTCGAGGAAGCCACCGACGAGCACCCAAGCGAGCCGTGCAGGGCCGACAGCGCTGCGTAAAATCGTTCCATTCAGCGCCGCCCCGCGCGGCGCCCAGGCCGGTCTCAGGGCACGCTCTGGTGCCCCGCGCCGGCTGCCCCGCCCGGCCGCATCTGCGCGACCTGCTGACACGCGGCGGCGCAGCGGCGGCATTCGTCGGCGCAGGCCTTCATCTGCGCGTCACCCGCGAACTTGTCACAGCTCTGGGCGCAGAGCTCGCAGATGCTCGCGCACGCGGCCGTGACCTGGCTGTGTTGGTGCGAGCCGCGCATCAGGAACGTCGCGGTCGTCTCGCAGATCTTGGCGCAATCCTGCATGAGCTGCATGTGGGAAGGCTCCGCGTGCGAGCCTCCCATATGGAGGCAGTGCTGGATCGTCTGGACGCAGATCGACTCGCAGCTCTGGGCGTGGCTGGCCGTGCTCACGAAAGCCGTGCTCAGAGTGAACCCCTTGTGGGCCATGTGTCCCTCCCTTGTTCCGATGATGTTTCTCGATGCCTCGTGAGCTCGTCTCGCGCGCGCACGGGATGAGTCCGACGGGCAGGGCGAGAGACTTGTCGAATTCACCAGGCTCGTCATGTCGGAGCGCTCCGCATTCGCGGCTCGGATGGAGGCTGAACCAGCGCCGGCGCGGCGCGTGCGTCGTGCCATTCCGCTCGCCCATGCGTCTGGGCTGCTCACAGGGCGATGCTTGGAACAGATCTGGGCGGATGGGATTCGAGAGGGGTGATGGGATCGATGTGACCTGCACGGTCACTTTCATCTATCCGAACGACCAGGCTGTCGCCATCCGCGGCCGGTGCGCTGGCGCGAGCACGCGGCTCGCGCCCGCTGGAGGGGCTCGCTCGCCGTGAGCCAGGGACCGCTTCCGTCCGCTGCTCACTTCTTCGGTGCGACGGCGATGGTGCCCTTGATCATCCCCATGCCGCACTCGAACTGCAGCTCACCTGCCTTCAGCTCGGGGAGGTCGATGGTCACCGGCTGTCCGGTCGGCAGCTCCTTGCGGATGCCGAGGCTCGGGAAGACGACCTCCCTGGTGCAGCCGCCGCTGTCGTGACGGACGAGCCTGAGCTGCAGGCGCTCCCCCTCGACCGCGGCGATCTTGTCGGGCACGAAGGCGCCGTGGACCATGATCTCGACCACGCGCGGGGCCTTCTGTGGCTCGGCGCTCGCGGGCTGCGAGCTGCCGAGCACGGAGGCGACCGAGGTGATGCCGAGCGCGATCGAGAGAATTGCGTGCGTGATCTTCATGAGAGGATCTCCTGTGAGGTTCTGGGTGGAAGACGCGCGGGCCTCCGCCGCATTACGGTCGAGCGCCGATTTCAGCTCGCGTGCCGGAACCGGCGGAGCCGGAGGGAGCTGAGGAGCACCGAGACGCTCGACAGGCTCATGGCCGCGCTCGCCAGGACCGGCGACAGGAGCCAGCCGGTCAGCGGGTAGAGCGCGCCGGCGGCGATCGGGATGCCGACCACGTTGTAGATGAACGCCCAGAAGAGGTTCTGGCGGATGGTCCGCAGCGTCGCGCGCGAGAGCCCGAGCGCCGTGGGCAGGGAGGCGATGCCGCCACGGAGCAGCGCCACGTCGGCCGCGGCGACCGCGATGTCCGTGCCGCTCGCGACCGCGATCCCCACGTGGGCGCCGGCGAGGGCGGGCGCGTCGTTGATGCCGTCGCCGACCATGGCGACGATGCGCCCGCGCTCCCGCTCCTCGCGCACGATGCGCGCCTTGTCCTCGGGGCGGACCTCGGCGAAGACCTCGTCAATCCCCAGCTGCTGCGCCACCGCGCGCGCCGTCGCCTCGCGGTCCCCAGTCACCATGGCGACGCGCACGCCGAGCTGGTGCAGCGCGGCGACGGCCTCCTTGGCTTCGGGGGTCGGCAGGTCGGCGACGGCGACCAGGCCGGCGAGGCGACCCTCGACGGCGACGAACGACGGGGTGTTTCCGTGCCGGGCGAGGCCCTGGGCGAGCTCCTCGAGCGGCGTGGCGTCGATCCCGAGCTCGGCGAGGTACCGGGCCGTGCCGATGCGCACTTCCCGGCCGTCGATGCGGGCGACCACGCCGCGTCCGGCGTCGGCGCGGAAGTCCTCGGGCGCGGAGAGCGGGAGGTTGCGGGCGCGCGCGCCCTCGACCAGCGCCTTCGCGACCGGGTGCTCGCTGCCGAGCTCCGCTGACCCGACGAGGCGCAGGAGCTCGTCCTCGGAGACCGCGGCCAGCGCCTTCACGGCCGCGAGCTGCGGCCGCCCCGCCGTGAGCGTGCCCGTCTTGTCGACGAGGACGGTATCGACGCGGCTGGCCGCCTCGAGCGCCGTACCGCCCTTCACGAGCACGCCGAGCTCGGCGCCGCGCCCGGTGCCCACGGCCACGGCTGCAGGCGTCGCGAGGCCCAGGGCGCAAGGGCAGGCGATCACGAGGACGGCGACGAACCGCTCGACCGCGGCAGCGAACCCCGCCGCGCTCGGATCCATCGCGACCCAGGCGACGAACGCGAGCGTGGCGATGCCGAGGACCACCGGGACGAAGATGCCGCTCACGGTATCGGCGAGGCGCGCGATCGGCGCCTTCGAGCCCTGCGCCTGCTCGACCGCCTCGACGATGTGGGCGAGCGCGGTGTCGGCGCCGGTCTTCGTGATCCGCACCGTGAGCTGCCCGCTCTGGTTCAGCGTGCCGCCGAACACAGGCGCTCCGGCGCTCTTGTCGACGGGGAGGCTCTCGCCCGTGAGCATCGACTCATCGATGGCCGAGGTGCCGGAGACGACCTCGCCGTCGCTCGGCATCCGCTCTCCCGGCCGAACGCGGACGAGGTCGCCGGGCGAGAGATCCGCGGCCGGGATCTCCTCCTCCACGTCGCCGCGCAGGCGCCGCGCCGTCCTGGGCTGGAGCGCGATGAGCCCACGCACCGCGTCGGTGAGGCGCTTGCGGGCGCGCGTCTCGAGGAGCTTGCCGAGCAGGACGAAGCTGATGATGGCCCCGGCGGCCTCGAAGTAGACATGGGGCCGCATGCCGTGCTCGGCGTGGGGAAAGAGCTGCGGGGCGACGACGGCGATCGCGGAGTAGACCCATGCGGCGCCGGTCCCGAGGGCCACGAGCGTGTTCATGTCGGCCGCCCGGTGCCGCAGCGCGGCCCAGGCGAGCCGGAAGAACCTGCGGCCGGGACAGACGACCACCGCGGTCGCGAGGGCGAGCTGGACGAACCGGCCGATCGTGCCGTCCGCGCCCGGGATGCGGCCGTGCGACATCCCGAGGACGAGCAGCGGTACGGACAGGACGAGCGAGATCACGAAGTCCCGCCGGAGGACGCGCCGCTCGCCGTCGAGGCTCTCCTCGGCGGCGGCTGCCCGGCCGGCAGGAGCAAGGGGGGTGCTGCCGGGCGCGGCGCTGCGCTCCGGGACGCTGTAGCCCGCGCCCTCGATGGCGGCGACGAGGGTCCTGGTGGACGCGGCCGACGGATCGAACGTGGCTGTGGCCGTGCGGGTCACAAGGTTGATCTTCGCGTCGCTGACGCCTGGGATCGCGAGCAAGGCCCGCTCGATGCGCCGGACGCAGGCGGCGCAGGTCATGCCCTCCACGGGCAGATCGACGTGGCAGATGGCGCCCTCGTCGGTGTCCTGGGGGGCGGGAATGGAGACGGATGCGGTCGACATGATCACCTCTTTGTCGACCGGCGCAGACGCGGGGCCACCCCGCGGATTACGGCGAGAGCGCTGGAGCTCGCTGCGCAGCTGGCTGCGCGGCCGGCATGTCCGGGGCACCGAGGGCTTCGCTCGGCGCCCCCGACGAACGTGGCGGCTCCTGCGGTGTAATGAACCAATGATGGCCGCGTCTTCGGGGATGAGCGGCCCGTGGGTCGCCGAAAGGAAGACGTCATGAAAGAGACCCTGCTCCAGGTGGACGAGATGAGCTGCCCGTCCTGCATTCGCCACATCGACAGCGCGCTTCGCGAGCTCGGCGGCGGCGTGGCCAGGGTCGACGTGCGCCTGCGCGAGGGCATCGTCGTGGTGCAGCACGATCCGGCGAGCGCGCCCGTGGACGCCCTCGTCGAGGCCGTGCGCGGGGCCGGTTACGACGTGCGCCCCCGCGCCGCCTGAACGCCCGCAGAGCCCGGGGCTCGTGGCCCGACCTGGGTGACTGGGTGACCAGCTGCCGTCGTCGACCCGCCGAGGGCTCCAGGCTCCAGTCCCTCCGGCTGTGACACCGTGGTGCTAGAACCACGTCTCCCAGCGGCCGCTGTCGATCTCGGCCGCGTGCACCGTCGCGGAGATGCGGTCGCGCTCGCCCGGGAACGGCTGTATCTGGTGCAGGCGGTAGCTGTCGATGACCAGCGCGCCGCCAGAGCTGTAGCCGGCGACGAGGCTCCTCGCGGAGAGCGCCTCGTCGCCCGGGTCGTCTCGCCCGTCGTAGAGGACGTCCCACAGCTTGAGCCCGCCGTCCGCGTCGGGGAGCTCAAGCATCACGACGACCGTGATCGCGCGGAGCCGGCGGGCAAGGTGGTAGTCCGAGAGCCCCTCCGTATCGAAGTGGATGACGCCGCCTTCACGCGCGACCTTCTCCCCCGCAGGGAAGATGTGGACGCCTGGCCCGCAGAAGCCGCGCCGGGGCTGCGCGAGCCCGCCGGTGAGCGCCGCGACGAGCTCCCGCATCCGGCGCTGGAGCCCGGGGAGGTGGCGCTCGACGCGGGCGTCGGAGGCCGCCGCGTCGGCGAAATAGACCCGGGAGCGCCCCTGCTCCAGGTGCGTGTAGAAGGCGCGCCCGAGCGAGAACTGCTCGCCTCCGAAGTCGGCAGTCCACTCGGCGCGGGCCGCGTGGACGCCCGCGACGAGCGCGGCGCGCTCCGCCTCGGAGAACACGCGCGGGACCTCCAGCGCGAAGTGGCGATCGAGCGCGTCGACCGGCCGGGGCGTCGCGCGCGGGGACGCGGGAGAGGGAGAGGACGATGCGGGAGGGGGATCGAGCCGCAGTACGGAGGCGCGGCGCGCGGTCGGCATGGCCAAACCACCGTTAGCACCGCGCGAGGCGGCCAGCCAAGCAGCGGCGCGCCGGCCGCAGGCGGCGACGCGCCGGCCGCGCGGCGAGGCCCGGAACCCCAGCGGTTTTTCCCGCGCGAGCCCCCGGATCCGGGGTAGAGTGCCGCCGCGGAAGCACCTTTTTGCGAGCGAGGACAGCGATGGTGTCGGGCAGGCGAGGGGAGAAGCGGCAGGAGCAGCAGGCGTTTGCGCTCAAGGGCACGATGCCTGCGATCACGATGCTCTGTCTGAAGACGGCGAATGTCTCGGCCGTCGAGCGTCAGCTCGCCGACCACATCTCGCAGATGCCGCACTTCTTCCTGCACCTGCCGATCCTGCTCGACCTCGCGGAGCTCGGCGACGAGCCCGTCGATCTCGGCGCCCTCGCCGGGCTGCTGAGGAAGCACAACCTCGTGCCCATCGCCGTGCGCAACCCGACGGACGCCCAGCGCGAGCGGGCCGTCGCCGCCGGCCTCGGCGTGCTGCGGACGCCGCTCACGCGATCGTCACGCCAGGCCGGGCCGGCCGAGGGGAGCACCCCCACGCCGGGGCCCGTGGCGGTGGGGCCCGCGCCGGACCGCGGCGCGCCAGGGGCCGCCGCGGCGGCGCCCGCCCGCCGCCCGAGGGACGCTGCGCCGCCGCCGGACGCGGCCGGGGAGCCGCCGCCGGCGGGGCTCACCGTGCGGCAGCCGGTGCGCAGCGGGCAGGTCATCTACGTGCCGCACGGCGACCTCGTGGTCCTGTCGCCGGTCAGCTCGGGCGCGGAGCTCATCGCGAACGACAACATCCATGTCTATGCGCCGCTCCGCGGCCGCGCCATGGCCGGCGCCCACAACAACGCGGACGCGAGCATCTTCTGCATGAGCCTCGAGGCGGAGTTCGTCTCGATCGCCGGCCGCTACCTCATGGCCGACGAGATCCCCGACGAGCACCGCGGCAAGCCCGCCCGCATCTCGGTGCAGAACGATGGGCTCGTGATCACACGTCTCTAGAGCGACGGTCACCCGCTTCGGAGACGGGCCCACCTCGGCGTTTTCGGTGCTCAGCGCACCGGAGTGCGCTTGTGCGCCGAAAACGCCGATCTGGGCCCGTCTCCTGTGCGGGAGACCGCCGCTCTGCTCTGCACGGTGCAGAGGTGTGCGGAAACCGCTGTAAGGCGCGTCACCTGGGCCGGAGCTCGGTCAGGACGAGCAGGTACTCCGGCGGGTTGTTCGGCGTCAGCTTCGCGTACGGGTTCTCCATCGTCGGGAAGCCGGTGAACCGCTTCGTGCTGTATTCGCCCCACGACGGGTTGTTGAAGAGCGGGATCACCGGCGCGGCCTGGACGAAGATCATCTGCAGCCCGTCCAGGATGCGCTTCTGATCGGCAGGGGACGTCGCGGACTCGAACGCGTGGAACAGCACGTCGGCCTCCCTGGCGCCGAAACGGTGCCAGTTGCGCGGCGCCACCTCGCCGAGCGGCTTCACGAGATCTGCGCTCATCAGATCGCGGTAGAAATTGTACGGCGTGGGCTCGACGCTGGTCCAGCCCATCGACAGATCGAACAGGCCCTTCTGCAGCGCCGCGTAAAACGCGCTGAAGTCGTAGGTCTTCATCGACGCGGCGATGCCCACGCTCTCCAGGTTCTGCGTGATGATCTGGACCGCGCGGACCCAGTCGGACCAGCCGCTGACGACGTTGATCTCGAAGCGCATCGGCTTGCCGAGCCTCGTCCGGATGCCGTCCGCGCCCCTCGGATAGCCCGCCTCGTCGAGGATCTGGTTCGCCCGCTGCGGATCGAACTTCACCCAGTCGCCCGCCTCCACCGCCTTCTCGCTGCGAAACCGCTCGTAGGAGTCGTCCAGCCCCGTCGCGTCCGCGCCATGGGTGTAGTTGTCCGCGGCGAGCTTGACGATCTGGTCGCGGTCGATCGCCATGCTGATGGCCTTGCGCACGCGCACGTCGTCGAACGGCTTCTTCGTGGCGTTCGGGTACAGCGTGGCGGTGCCCCCGACGAGCGGGAACCAGTAATGATGATTGGCCGGATCCCTGGCGACGAAGACCCGCTCGATGTCCGGCACGAACGCGCCCGCCCAGTCGATCTCGCCGTTGACGAGCGCCAGGGTGACCTGGTCGTTGCTCGGATACGCCGGGAAGCGCAGCCCGTCGACCGCCGGCTTGCCCTCCTGCCAGTAGTGCGGGTTCTTGCCGAGCTCGTACACCTGGTTCTGGAAGACCTTCACCTCGGTGAAGGGCCCTGTCGCCACGGGGTTCTCGTTCGCGAACGTGACCGGATCGACGACGTCCTTCCACACGTGCTCCGGCACGATCGGCTGGTGGCCGATGTAGCTGAGCCCGGGGACATAGGGCCGCCGCAGCGTGAACTCGACGGTGGTGTCGTCGATCGCCGTCACGGCGCCGAGGAACCGCCACACCCCGGCGAGATCGAGCGCCGCGTGCTTCTTGATGAGCGCGAACGTGAACGCGACGTCCCTCGCCGTGAACGCCTGTCCGTCCGACCACTTGACGCCGGAGCGGGTCGTGAAGGTGAGCTTCTTGTTCGCGTCGCTCCACGCGTAGCTCGTCGCGAGCCACGGCGTGTAGTCGCTCCGCATCGTGTTGTAGACGAGCAGCGGCTCGTAGATGCCGGCGACCGTCGGGAAGCGCACGCTGCCCTCGGGGAGCAGGGGGTTGAAGTTGCGCACCCAGGTGGCCTGCTGCTCCCTCGCGATCGTGACCATCGCGGCCCGCTTCGTCGGGGGCTGCTGCGCGGAGGCGGCCGCCGCCGCCTGCGCCGACCCCCCCGGCGCCGCCGCCCGCTCCGGCGCGGCGGACGGGTTCTCGGTGCCATTCTTCGAACGACAGCCCGCCGCGGCGAAGGTGGACAGCAGCAGCGCCGACAGGACGAACGCGCGGCGCGGCATGGTTCGACTCATCCCAGACATCCACCTCTCCACGCGGGCGATCTCGACCCCCCGCGACGCTCCGTTCCCGTGACCACTCCAGCGACGACGCCCGGCCCTCGCCGAGGCACCCATGCACGACGCTCGCCCCCGTGAACCATCGGACCAGGTGTCGCCGCGCTCGCACTGTATCGGCGCATGTGAGCACATGTCAACTCGACCGGCCCGCGCCCGATTTCTGGATCTCCTCGCGCCCTCCCGCGAAACTGGCGGCGGCTCGGGGCCCCGACCGGGCGCAAGAGGAGGCTCCGCCGCCCGGAGCCCCTTCCAAGGAGCCGACCGTGACCACCCCCGCCTCACGAACCTTCGTCGACCTGAGCCACGACGTCGAGCACGGCATGACGACGTACAAGGGGATTCCGGCGCCCGTCGTCTGCGATTTCCTCTCGCGCGAGCAGTCCCGCGGCGTTTACGCGGAAGGCGTCGAATTCCACATCGGCCGAATCGACATGGTCGCCAACACGGGCACCTACGTGGACAGCCCGTTTCATCGCTATGCGAACGGCAAGGATCTCGCCGGCTTGCCGCTCGAATCGCTGGCCGATCTGGAGAGCGTGGTGGTCGAGGCGCGGGGCCGGTCCGGGAGGGCGATCGACGCCGACGCCTTCGACGGGCTCGATCTCGCCGGGAAGGCCGTCCTCGTGCGGACGGGCTGGAGCGAACACTGGCGCACAGACCGCTATTTCGAAGGACACCCGTACCTCACGCGGGACGCGGCGCGGCTCCTGGCCGGCGCAGGCGCCGTGTTCGTCGGCGTCGACACCTACAATATCGACGACACGGCCGATCCCGCGCGGCCAGTCCACTCCCTCCTGCTCGGAGCGGATATCCCCATCTGCGAGCACATGACGGGGCTCGACAAGCTCCCCGCCGCCGGGGCCCGCCTCTTCGCCGTCCCGGTGAAGGTCCGCGCCTTCGGCACGTTCCCGGTCCGGGCGTTCGCCATCCTGTGAGCCGCGCAGGCCGCTTGGCGGAAGCGCGGTGAGTCGCGGGCTTGGCTTGCCGGGCGCGGCGGCGCGGCGCCGCGGTGTCCGCAGCCGGCTCAGGCTCCGTCGAGCGGGAAGAGCTGCAGGTTCACGGCGACGACGCGCTCGGGCGGCCGCGACTCCGCGATCACCGCGCGCATGTTCTGGAAATAGCTCACGTGGAGCTCGGAGAGCTTCTCGAGGTCGGCCGCGGAGACCGTGAAGACGTTGAACGAGAAGCGCCCCTCGGCCTTGCGCGTGAGCCGCGCCAGCCCGACGCCGGCCCAGAAGCACTTGAGCCGGTGCTCCGCGTCCGGGTCCGGGCGCGTGTCCACCGTCCGGATCGGCGCGACGATCCACCGCCCGCGGCTCCTCCGGATCTGGCCGGCCTCCGCGAGCCGATCCAGGCAGCGCGCCTCGTCCTCGACGGGGAACCCGAGCCGCCGCGCGATCCACCCCGGCTCGTGGCGCCGTAGCGCCCGGTAGGCCGGCAGCTCCAGCGCGAGCAGGACGGCGGGGAGCAGCGGCTCCTCGTAGACGGCGCGGCGCTGGGCCTCGAGCGTGCGCCACGCCGCGCTCGCCGCCGGGAGCGCCGCCGGGTCGGTGAAGAGCGCCACGAAATCGAGCAGGCGCAGCGAGCAGGCCTCGACCATCCGCAGGAAGTCCGGGAGCCGCGGCTCGGCCTCGCCCGAGAGCCAGCGCGCGACCGCGTAGCGGCTCCTGCCCGCGCGCCGCGCCACGTCGACGATGGGCGACATGGAGCGCATCTCCGAGAGGAGCGCCGCGACGCCCTCCGCCGACGCAGGATCGGTGCGCGCGAGCCATGCGGGCAGCGACGGGAAGAAGCGCTTCACCGCCCCCGCGACGTCGACCCCCGCGCGCCGCGCGGCGACGAGGAAGGTGGCCGCCGTCGGCCAGCGCCTTCCGGACTCCCACGTGTAGACGACGTTGGTGCGGAAGCCGAGCCGGCGGCTGAAGGCGAGCTGCGAGCGCCGGCCGCGCAGGGCGCGGATCAGCTCTTTTGCAAGGGATTCATGGTCCACGTACCGCAGATTCGCACATGTGAAGGCCATTTTGCCCTATGGAATGTGCGAAGCTGACCTGGCGTCGCGCCGACCGCGAACGCAAGGTACGCCGCAGGAGGTCGTGAACATGCGCGAGCGGCGTTGGCTTACTTGGGTGATCGTGTCGGCGACGAGCGTCGGGCTCTTCGGGTGCGTCGATGGCGCGGGCGGCGGGCCGCAGGGCGGCCAGATCGGCGGAGTCCACGTCGCGGAGGGCGGGTGCGACGAGGAGAAAGAGGACATCGGCGAAGACGACGTCTCCCCGCTGGGCTTCTCGGCGCGAGCGGCGCTCACGGCGATCTCCGGAGAGCGCTCCGTCCCGCTCACATGGGCGAAGGGCGGCAGCACGACGGCGACCGTCTCCGTGGGCGAGCTCGTCGCCGCGCGCTTCGTGCGATCGACGGTGGCAGAGGGCGATTCGAGCGGCGAGGAGCCGGCGCTCGCCGTGGATTGCGCGGATCACCTGCAGATCGACGTCCCGCTGGCCTTCTCGACCGAGGACGGCGCGTTTGACGAGTCGTTCGCGGTCACGCTCAGGGTGCCGCAGGTCGACGCTGCCAGCTTCTTTTACAAGATCGATGTCTCCGCGCTCCAGGGCTCGTACGAGGTCACCGAGGTCGATCCCGCGGAGTTCAAGGCCGTCACCGTGCACCTGAGCGGCGCGCTGAGCAGCGGCGCGGTCTCCGGCACGATCAGCGGGATGGCCGAGAGCCACCCGACCGGGAGCGGGCCGGACGGGTCGGTCTCCGGGAAGCCGTTCGGCGTGGCGCAGTTCTGAGCGCGAAGCCTCGGGATCCATGGTCCATGTATCGCAGATTCGCACATAGATAGGCCATTTTGCCCTATGGAATGTGCGAAGCTGACCTGGCATCGCGCCGGCGACGAACGCAAGGTAGGCCACAGGAGGTCGTGAACATGCGCGAGCGGCGTTGGCTTTCTTGGGTCGTCGCGGCGGTGACGAGCGTCGGGCTCTTCGGCTGCGTCGACGAAGTAGATCGAGGTCCATCGGACAACACGCCACAGGGCGGCCAGATCGGGGGGGTCTTCCGGGGGTGCGAGAAGGAGGCGGAGGACATCGGCGCCGACGACGTCTCGCCGCTGGGCTTCTCGGCGCGGGACGTCGCCTCCGCCGTCTCCGGAGAGCGCTCCGTTTCGCTCCTGTGGAGGGGAGATGAAAGCACGACCGCGACGTTCTCCGTGGGCGAGCTCGTCGCCGCGCGTCTCGTGCGATCCACGGAGCCCGATCTGGGCGAATCGAGCGGCAGCACGGAGCTGTACCCCTCGGCCTGCTCCGATTACGTCCAGGTGGATGTTACGCTGGCCTTCTCGACCGAGGACGGCGTGTTCGACGAGTCGCTCGTGGTCGAGCTCCGCGCCTTTGAGCCCGACGTTGCCGACTTCGTGCACTGGTTCGACCTCGCCGCGCTCCAGGGCTCGTACGAGGTCACCGAGATCGATCCTGCGGAGTTCCAGAAGGTCAGCGTCCACCTGTACGGCAAGCTGAGCCCCGGCGCGATCGAGGGCTCGATCAGCGGGAGGGGCGACGGCTACCCGATCGGTGGCAGGCCGGAAGGCTCGATCTACTCGGGCTACACGGAGCTGTTCGACGTGGCAGAGTTCTGAGCGCGAAGCCACGGTCGCGGGCAGCCACCTGCGGTGGAGCATGGCTGTCCCTGATCATGTGCATCAGGCGCGGCCGCGGCGCGTTACTCCAGCTCGTCCCCCGCCGCTGCCTTCGCGGAGTTGATGTAACGCCTGACGCCGGCGACGGCGAGCGCGGCGCTCGCGCCGAGGATCTCGACCCCGCCATGGCCGCTCAGCGTGAGATCCAGCCCGCGGTCGCTCGGCGCGAGCGCGAGCGAGACAAGCGTCGGCGAACTGCCGAGCGCGCCGAAGCTCGCCGCCACAGGGCCCTCGAGCATTCCTGCGAACGCCTGACGGTCGATGTACAGCTGCAGATGCGAGGCGCCCTTCGCGAGCGCCCGGGCCTCGGCGAACGACGGGGTCGCGGCCAGCGATTCCTTGTCCTTCCCGAAGCGCGCGGCGACCTGGGCGAGGTACCTGCGGTCGCCCGCGCCGATCAGGATGAACCCGGGCCGGGTCTCGGCCCTCAGCTCGTTGCCGTCCTCGAGATCTTGCGCGAGCGACCCAGGCTTGGCCCTGAGCTTCTTCGATGTCCCCTTCATGTGCGCGGCGACCGCGCCGAACACCTTCTTTTGCGCTGCCTCATCCGCGGTCGCCAGCGCGATCAGCACGGCGCTGTGCCTGAGCGCCTCGGCGCGCCTTTCGCCTGCGAGGCCGAGCTTGTGCTTCGGATCGCGGTAGATCCCGACCGCGGCCGCGCCGCCGAGCGCCCTGTCCACATCGCCGAGCTCGAGCCCTACCTCGGCGAGCGCGGCCGCGGCCGACGCCGCGGTGGGCTCGCCGGCGAGCCGGTCGAAGGCGCCGAGGACGTCGCTCACCGTCTTTCCGGGCGACCGCTGAAGGGACAGCCCGAACGTCACAATCGCCCCCTGGGGCAGCTTCGCCACGGCGGCATGGTCCGTCGCCGCGAGCACCGTGCCGAGCGCGGGAACGTCCGGTCCGTAAAGCTCGAGCTCCACGCGGAGCCCGGGCGCGTCCTGGCTGATGGGAAGGGCGATGAGGAGCCGCGAGCCGGGCTCGGGGCCGGTCGCGCCGCCGCCTTGCAGCCTGTGGAGGTCGATCGCGAGCCAGGGATCCTTCGCGCGCTCGGCCTGGAAGAGCGCGGACGTCTTGAACGACGGCTCGCGCTGCCCCGCGACACGCAGGGCCCTCGACAGCGGCTCCGGCCGGGCGCAGACGACGGCGACCCGTGCCTCGGCGAGCCACGCGCCGTGGGCGATCACGTCGTCCTCGTCGCCTCGGAGCGCGAACCTGCCCTCGCCGGCCTCGCGCGGCAGCTCCTTCAGCAGCCGCTCGACCGGGGCTCCGTCGCGGAATCGCGCCGCCACGCAGCCGCGCTCGACGAGCGCCCCCAGGGAATCGCGCGGAGCCGCCTCGCCCCCGACGAACACCGTGGCGCCGTCGAACGATGCCATCAGATCTCGGGCGAGCTCAGGGCTCAGGCCGGGCTGGCGCGCCAGGACCCCCGTGATCTCCGCGAGGAGCTCCTCCCGGAGGACCGGCGCAGCGCCGGCGAGGAGCTCGCCGGCCTGCGGGACGCTCGCTACAAGCACCGCGTCGCCGGGGATGACGTCGACGAGCGACTCCACGCTTCGCGGCAGCTCGGGGCCGGCCGGCGGCGCCGTTGCCGCGAGCGCCGGGGCCGCGGCCGAGCGCGGCGGCGTCGCCGCGGGGGGCCCTCCGCAGGACGCGAGCGCGACCAGCCCGGCCACGGTGACAAGTCTGGGAAACGCCAGGCGCATGGACAGGGGGGTTCTCCTCATGGATGTGCGCTGTGGTACACCCGACCGGCGCAGGCGTCTCCGCCAAAGCGCCTGAGCGGCCGGGAAGCGCGTGCCCCGGTGGCCACGCGCGCCCTGCCAATCGCCGGCGATCCAGGGCCGTCCCAGGAGAGAGGGCCGCCCTGACGCGTCAGCGGCGCAGCTGTGCGCGGACTTCCATCAGGATGATGCCCAGCATGTTCCGCCCGCTCCCGTCGCCGCCGTCGGCCCAGTAGGCGTCGTTCGCTGTGTGCTCGACAAGCTCCGCGTCCCCGGTGTCGAGCAGGGCGCGCCGGAGATCCTCGTGCTGGGTGAACTTCGCCAGCACCACCTCGCGCATGACATCGTCTTTGACCTGCTCCCAGTCGGGGCGCAGGGGGCGGCTCCGTTGCCGGCCCATGCGGGCCGCCTCGCCGGGGCCGGGGGCGTTGCGGATCGCCTCCTCGTGCTCGGTGCCGGGGAACTTCTGGGCCTGGAAGTAGTGCTCGCTCGTGGGCCACAGCTTGCCTTTGAGCGTGACCGGGTGGCGCGAGAAGTTGGAGAAGCACCCGTGAGCGTCGCCGGAGCGATAGAAGCGGATGACGGTCATGAGCCCAGTCTACCCCACGGCCCCCGCGGCGCCGGGGTGGAACCTCGCCGCGAGCCCGTCGCCGTCACGGTCCACCGCGCCGCTACTGGATCGAGCCGATCCGGTCGAGGAAGTCGTTGTAGGCGTCGACCCGATCCGCGGGGACCACGTCGACGCCGAGGTTGACCCGGTGCTCGTCGGGCATCTGGTTCTCGTCGATCATCAGCGGACTGAGGATCTGCTTCGTCGCTTCGAGGCCGAGGTGCTGGATGCCATAGAGAATGTAGGGCACGAGGTAACCCTCGTAGTACTGCCGCTGGACGACCGTCGCCTTGATGAGTTTCTTCTGCATGTATTCGGCGGTCTTCGGATCGAAGTCGAACGCGACGATGGGGATCTCCGGCCTGCCGGCGGCCTCTGCGGCCAGCACGCAGCGATACGAGATGTTGAAGACGCCGATCATGCCCACGACGGGCGGGTCCGCGTTCAGGATCAGGCTCTTCAACTGATCGACGTCAACGCCTTCCTGGCCGTTGATGAAGACGGCCTGGACCACCTGCGTCGTGAGGCCGGCCGCCCCGAGCGCCTCCAGGGCGCCGAACGTTCGCTGGGACCCGTCGTACCACTGCGTCGACGCGTCGCCGTGGACCAGCACCGTGCCTGGCCCTCTCGGTATCATCTTTATCAGGGTCTCCGCCGTCAACTTGCCGGCGGATTTCGGTGTGGCCCCGACGTAGAGCGTGCGCCCCGAGTCCTTCAGGTCGGTGTCGAACGTCACCACGTTGAGCTGCGCCGCCACGGCTAACTTGATGGAGGCCTCGTTGAAAGAATCGTAGGGCGACACGCCGATGCCCTGGGCGCCATCCTCTATCGCGTTCGCGATCTGTTGATTCTGGAGGTTCTGCGACTCCGTGCCGCTGTCCGTGCCCGTCTGGTTGCTGGGGCCGAGCACGTTCCCCACGGCCTCGAGCTCCCCCATGGCTCGGTTCGCGCCGGTGGCGATCGGCTCGAAGAAGGTGGAGAGGTGCTTCAGCAGGACCACCATCTGAATCGGCTTGAGCCCGTTCTGGTTGATCGCGCCGATGAGGTGGTCGACCGTCGCCTCGATCTCCTGTGGTATGAACTCGGTAACCGGGAGCCGTTCTCGCCTGATCTGCAGGACCTCCTCGGTCGGCTTGTCCGACCAGGGGGCGTCCTCTGCCGCGCACGCCGCCGTCATCAGCATGAGCCCGAGGGCCGTCGTCCAGCATCGTCCTGTCATCTTCATGACATTCCCTCCTCGGCGGCCGGCGAGCACGATGCCGAGTTCTGGGACGCGAGTCCCACAAGCATCCTGGTTTCCATACAGCGCAGCCGACATCGGCGATAAGCGAGCACCATGTCGGTTCGACGGGCGCATTGCAACGTCGTGGGCGTCCTGAAACCCATGTTTGCAATTTTGAGATACGACGTCGACGAAGTGACTGTCAATAGGCACGGAAAATCGCCGATGAGGAATGGCGTGAAGGCGAGGTGGGAGCTCTCGGCCGAAGGCACCACGCGCAGGGGCGCCATGGAAGCACGATTCCACGCGTCGCCGACGGCGCGTCATGGGCGAGGCGCCGTCAGCGGGCGGAGCGCGGGTGCAAGGGCTTACGTGAGCTCGCTGAGCGCGCCCGTTGTGAGCGCCGGGTCGGGCTGGGAGCCGAACGACTCGATCTCGACGCCGAACGCCTGGGCGATCGACACGAGGATCCGGCTGTTCGTGACGGGCGTGAACGTGGTGTCCGTCTCGCCGCACCACGGCGCGTCGGCAGGGCAATCCGCCTTGAGCTTGATGCGCCGGCCCATCCTGAACTTCCCGTTGGCCCCGCCCGCCAGCAGCGTCGGCACGTTGCGCGTGCTGTGCAGGGCGGGGTTCCCCATGTCGCTCGACGCGTAGATCAGCGTGCTGTCGAGGGCGCCGAGCTCGTCGAGCCGCTGCATGAGGCGCGCGATCTTCGAGTAGCTGTACCGGTTGAACTTCGCGAGCGGCACCCAGGTTTCGGGCTTGCCGGCGCCGGGGCGACCGTTGTTGCCGACCGGCGAGGCGTCGTACGTGTGCGCGACCGAGCCGTGGTTGTCCGTCGGCAACCCGAGCGGGTTGTCCGCGTAGGACAGGTCGTTCATGAACAGCGTGGCGAAGCGCGTGACGCCGCAGGCGAGCGCCTGCGCCAAAAGGTCGACGTGCGCGTCGGTGATGGCGTCGAAGTAGGGCTCGCCGCCGTTGTACTGCTTCACCGACGGGAACCTCGATGCGTCGGGCTGAGGCGGCACGACACACGACGGCCCGCCGGCCGAAGGCGCGGCGTACTGCTTCTCCAGCTCGCGGAGCGACGTCAGGTGCTGGTCGAGCTTCAGCTGCTCGGCGGGCGCGAGGCGCGTGCGCAGGCGGTTGATGTCGCCGTTCACGAAGTCGATCACGCTCTGGCCGAGCTCGCGCTGCCGGGCCGCGCGGGCCTGGGCCTCGGGGTCGTCGCCCACGACGAGGCCAGCGAACAGCAGGTTGAACGCCTCCACCGGGTGGATGATCTTCGGCAGCGGCGCGCCGCCCGCGCCGAAGGACAGCGTCTGCCCGGACTCCGTCCCATCCATGCCCACCCCGAGCGCGACGCTCGTGATGCGCGTGTCCGCGCCGAACCCCTTCTCCACGGCGAGGTACTGGTCGAGCGAGAGGTTGAGCGGCATCTTCCCGTCGATGCGGCTGCCGGTCAGCATCGTGCCGGCCGAGTCGTGCCCGTTGGCGTTCGACAGGTGGTCGATGCCCTCGACGACGAGGATCTTGTCCTTGAAGCTCCGGCCGTAGGTCGCCGCGTCATCGAACGGCTGGAGAGAGCAGTTCTCGTACGCGATGTCGAAGCTCGTCTCGGTGTCCCCCGCGCGCATGGCCCAGTACTCGGCGGCGACGCCGTGGGGGTGGTAGACGGCGACGAGCTTGAGCGGCAGGTCCTCGCCGCCCGCCCGGGCGACGGAGTCCGCGAGCATGTTGACGAAAGGGAGCGTCGCGAGGCTCGCCCCCACGGCGCGAAGGAAGGTACGGCGGGTCGACCGGCGCATCACTGGGGCCTCCGATGGCTGAAGAGACTGCTCTTGACGTAGGTGATCAGCGTTTCGACGAGCTTGCCCTGCTCTGCCTCGGGGACGGCCTTCCATGCCTTCAAGAACGCCTCCTCGCTCTCCGCTGCGGCCTTGCCGCTGCGGCCAACCGAGGCGCGGAGCACGTTGCGGGCGAAGCACGAGCGCACCGTCGGGCTCGTGGACAGGGCCTGCGCGAGGGCGTTGCTGTCGGCGTACGCCCCGTCGAAGTCGGCGCCGATCGCGACGGTGACCGCGCTGTCGACCCTCTGGTCGTTGTCGAGCTCACGGAGCATGCCCATGCCGTCGAACCGCTCGAACGAGAACCCGATCGGATCGATGCTGTTGTGGCACCCCTTGCACGCCGCGTCAGTGGAGTGGACCTCGAAGCGCTGCCGCGTCGTCTTGCTCGAATCGGGCACCGGCGGGACGACGTTGATGTTCAGCTCGGTGGGCGACGGGATGCTGACGCAGGCGACGCGGCGCAGGACGGTCACCCCGCGCAGCACGGGCGCGGTCTCCGTGGCGTGCGCATACACGGAGAGGAACGCGCCCTGGTTGAGGAGCCCCCGCCGGTCGGAGAGCGACACGCGCCCTGTGCCGGTGACGCCATACACCTTCGAGAGCGGCTCATCGATGATGCTCCAGTCGGCGCCCAGGAGCTCGCCGACCGTCCCGGTGGAGTTCATCAGGACCTCCGTCACGAAGTCCTCCGTCTCGTGCTCCATCGACGCCCTGGCGTCGGCGAACTGCTTGTAGACGTTCGAGTCCTTCGCCGTCATCGCGATCCTGTCGACGCCGAGCCACTCGCGGACGACACGCACGATGCGCTCGCGCGCCGCCGACGTCTGGAGCAGCCGGCGCACCTCGGCCTCCCGGCCCTCGGGGGTCGACAGCGCGCCCGCGGCGGCGGCCTCCATCAGCGCATCATCGGGCGGGCCAGCGGTGATGAGGTAGGAGAGGGAGCTCGCCAGCTCATGCGGAGTCAGCGCCAGCGCGTCTCCGCCGGATCCATCGCCGATCTCCGTCAGGTAGAGGAAGCCCGGCGACTGCAGGACCGCGCGCGCGACGAGCTCGATGCCGTCCGCGTAGGTCGCGCCCTTCGCGCCGATCCGATAGACCGCGAGCAGCGCGTCGGCCTCCGCCGCGTCGAGCGGGCGGCGGTAGGCGCGCCCGCCGAACGACGTGATGAACGTCCTGGCGCAGCTCTCCGCCAGCGTCGCCGGATCGGCGCAGGGGGCGAGCTCCGAGACCTTGCCCTTCACCTCGGCCGCGAGCGCCTCCGCCGCGGCGGCGAGCTGCTTCGCCAGCACCGGATCGACGCGCTGCGCGTCGTTCACCGTGAAGCCGTCTTGCCGCGAATCCGGCGCGAACCCCTCGCTCGGGTTCTTGGTGGTCCCCGTCAGCGCGCGCACCGAGGCGGCATATTCGGCGTTGGTGAGCCGGCGGATGCGCGCTGGGAGGAGGCTCGCGCTCTCCGTCCCATCGGGCAGCGTGACGCCGCCTCCGCCCGACCCGGAGGCGTCGGGATCTCCCACGTCTCCCGTGCATCCGGCGACCGCTGCCAGCGTGGTCGCCAGCATGATCCCGTAAGAATGATAACCAAGTAATCGACCCATGGTTCATTTTATGCGCTCAGGCGCTCCTGGCTGCAACCGCCTATCAATTCACGCGACGCCGAGGTGATCGCTCTCACGACCGTCGATCTGCTCCTCCTCGACGACTTCGTGCTCCTCCTCGACGACTTCGTGCTCGAGGCGATGAACAAGGAAGAACGCCACGACGTGTGCCAGCGCCTCGAATCGCCCCGCGCTCGGCGCGAACCTGCCGCCGGCGGGACGCACCTACATGTAGGTAATTTGGATCCAGATCGCCGGCCGGGTTACGCTGCAAGTTTCGTCGCGAAAAAGTTGTTCGTTCGGTTCGCGATGACGTACCCAGTCGAGCGCGTCCCCGGCCTCAATGGAATCGGGTGGGCGCCGAGCTCCCATCACGTCGACGCCGCCCCCTCAACGCCGGGAGGCGGGCATCCGCGCGGGCTCGGCCGTAGGACAGGCCACGTCTCTCGAACCATCTTAAGGAGGTTTCTGGTGTCAAAGGTAGTCGTCGTCACCTCGGGCAAAGGCGGAGTCGGCAAGACCACCACGACCGCAAACCTCGCGTCCGGCATCGCGGCCGTCGGTTGCAAGACGATCGCCATCGACTTCGACGTGGGGCTCCGCAACCTCGATCTCGTGATGGGGTGCGAGCGGCGCGTGGTCTACGATCTCGTCAACGTGATCCGCGGAGAGGCGACGCTCCGCCAGGCGGTGATCCGCGACAAGAGGCTCGATTCGCTCTACGTGCTCCCCGCGTCGCAGACGCGGGACAAGGACGCCCTCACGCTCGACGGCGTCGGGCGCATCCTTGACGAGCTGCGGGGCGCGGGCTTCGAGTACATCTTCTGCGACTCGCCGGCGGGCATCGAGTGGGGCGCGCAGATGGCGATGTATTTCGCCGACGAGGCGATCGTCGTGACGAACCCCGAGGTCTCCTCGGTGCGGGACTCGGATCGCGTGCTCGGCCTCCTGGACGCGAAGACCCGCAGGGCGGAGCTCGGCGAGCCGCCGGTGAAGACGCACCTCCTGCTCACGCGGTACGCGCCGGCGCGCGTCGCCAAGGGCGAGATGCTGGCGCACCAGGACGTGCTGGAGCTCCTCGGCATCCCGCTGCTCGGCGTGATCCCGGAGTCGCCGGCGGTGCTCCAGGCGTCGAACGCCGGGACGCCCGTGGTGCTCGATCCGACGAGCGACGCGGCGCAGGCCTACCTCGACGTGGTCCAGCGCTTCCTTGGCGCGGAGCGCCCCCACCGCTTCCTGGAGCCAGCCAAGAAGGGGTTCTTCAGCCGAATCTTTGGCGGCCAGGCGGCGACCGTCTGAGGGAGTTCTGCCATGTCGATCATGGATTATTTCCGTAAGTCGCAGCCGAAGTCGGCGTCCGTGGCGAAGGAGCGTCTGCAGATCATCGTGGCGCGCGAGCGCGTGCGCCCGACGGGCGAGCCGGACTACCTGCCGCGGCTCAAGCAGGAGCTGCTCCAGGTCATCTCGAAGTACGAGCGGATCGACCTGGACCAGGTGAGCGTGAACGTGGAGCGGAGCGGCGATTGCGACGTGCTCGAGCTGAACGTCGTGCTCTCCGAGTCGGAGCGGGCGGCCGTGCGCGCCGCCGCCGCGTCCCGGACGGGCGCCGCCGCCGCGCGGAACTGCTGACGCGCGGCTCAGCCGCGCCCTCGCCCCCGCGGCGCGCCCTCCGCCATCGCGATCTCCCGCGCCCGCTCCGACGCCGCCCGGAGGAGTGGGCCGAAGAGATCCGCCGGAGAGCGCTCCTCGGTCCAGCCCGGCGGCTCGCCGAGCTGGGACAGGAGCGCCGCGTGGGTCGCAGGCGGCTCGAGCGTCACGTCGAGCGCCGGCGGCGCCTCGCGCCAGGCGTCGTAGTCCTTCGCCGCCATCTTGCCGGGCGTCACCGTCGCGATCGCCGGCGCGTCTCCGGCGCAGGGGGCGCCTTTGCCGGCGCCCGCTCGCTTGGCCTGCGCGCGCGAGGGGGCGCCACGCGCGGCGCGGATCGCCTCGATCACCTGCTCGCGCGTGCGCCCGCGCAGCTCGAACAGCAGGAAGGGGTCCTTGTCGAACGCCTCCCCGAGCACGTAGTGCGTCGCCGCGACGTGCTTGCAGGGGTTCGCCATGTCGGGGCACGAGCAGGCCGTGGTGAGGTCCTCCGGCCGCTCCGGGAACAAGCTCGTCCCGGCGCTCTGGAACGCGGTCTCGATGTCCTCCGGCATCTGGCCGGCGAGGAGCTCCGCCGCGAAGCTCGCCCGCTTCGCCATGGCGGCGATCACCTTCGCCCAGGTGGCGTCGTCGAGCCGCGCGATCGTGAGGATCACCTTGTACGGCCTCGGCTGCGAGCCGGTCACGCGCGCGGTCACGAGGCCGGGCTTCACCGTGAGATCGTGCGTCCTCCCGGTGCGCGCGTACGTGCGCCCGCGCGCGAGGCGGCCCGCGTCGTCGGGCGCCATCCGCTCCAGCGCCTCCACCCAGCGCTTGCCCCACCAGGTCGCGCCGGCCCGCTTCATCCGGATCCCTCGCGCCGGCGGCGGCGGCTTCGGCCCGGCCTCCCGGGGGAACGGCGCCCATCGCGCCGGCGGGCTCATTCCGGCTCCTCGCGATCGTCGAGCTCGCCCGCGCCGGTCACGGCGTCCCTCGACAGCGCGAACAGCTCGCGCAGCGCCGGGTCGTCGAGCTCGGTGATCCACGCCTCGCCCTCGCCCACCACCTGCGCCGCCAGATCGCGCTTCTGCTCCAGCATCCGGTCGACCTTCTCCTCCACCGTGCCCGCGCAGACGAGCTTGTGGACCTGCACCGCGCGCCGCTGCCCGATCCGGTGCGCGCGGTCCGTCGCCTGGTCCTCGACCGCGGGGTTCCACCAGCGATCGAAGTGGAACACGTGGCTCGCCGCCGTCAGGTTGAGCCCCGCGCCGCCGGCCTTCAGCGAGAGGACGAACACGCGCGGCCCCCGCGGATCGTCCTGGAACCGCCGCACCATCGCGTCGCGCGCGAGCCTCGGCGTGCCGCCGTGCAGGAAGAGGACCTCCGTGTCGAGCGAAGGCGCGAGGTGCCGGACCAGCCGGTCGCCCATCTCGCGGAACTGCGTGAACACGAGCGCGCGATCGCCGACCGCGAGCGCCTCCTCGAGCATCTCGGTGAGCCGCGCGAGCTTGCCCGACCGGCCCGCGAGCGGCCCCGCCTCCCCGAGGCACTGCGCCGGGTGGTTGCAGATCTGCTTGAGCACCGTCAGCAGCGAGAGCACGAGCCCGCGCCGCTCGATGCCCTCGGCCTCCTCGATGCGGCGCATCGCCTCGTCGAGCGCCGCCTGGTAGAGCGTCACCTGCTCGCGCGTGAGCGTGCAGAAGACCCTGGCCTCGTCCTTCGGCGGAAGGTCCTGAAGCACGGCGGGATCGTTCTTGATGCGTCGCAGCAAGAACGGCCCGGCGACGCGCCGGAGCCGCTCCGCGGCCTTCCGGTCGCCGTAACGCTCGATGGGCACCGCGTAGGCGCGCCGGAACGCCTCGAGCGGGCCGAGCAGGCCGGGGTTCGCGAACTCGAGGATCGACCAGAGCTCGGCGAGGCGGTTCTCGACGGGCGTTCCGGTCAGCGCGACGCGGTGCGGGGCGCGGAGCGCGCGCGCGGCGCGGGCGGTGCGCGACGAGGCGTTCTTGATGTTCTGCGCCTCGTCCAGCACGACCGCGGCCCAGTCCACGCCGGCGAGCGCCGCGGCGTCGCGGCGGAGCAGGCCGTACGTGGTCAGGACGAGCCCGCCGCCCGCGCGGCGCGCGACGCCGTCGCCGCCCTCGGCGGGCCGCTCGCTCGCGGCGGACGCCCGCGACGCGAGCTCCTCGGCCGAGCGGGCGCGCCCCTCGCCGTAGTGCCGCACGAGGGGCAGGGCAGGGGCGAAGCGCGCCGCTTCCCGCTCCCAGTTGCCGACGACCGACGTCGGGGCGACGAGCAGCGTCGGGCGCGTGTCCCCGGGCGCCGCCGCCCGCCGGCCGACGAGGAACGCGAGCAGCTGGACGGTCTTGCCGAGGCCCATGTCGTCGGCCAGGCAGGCGCCCAGGCCGAGGCTCGCCATCGTCTGCAGCCAGGCGACGCCGCGCGCCTGGTACGGGCGCAGCGTCCCCACGAACCCCGCGGGCGGCGCGGCGGCGCGCTCGGCGCCCGAGCGGAGCCGCTCCATCGCGCGCGCGAGCGCGCCCTCGGCGACCACGGGGACGGCCAGGCCGTCGACGCGGGTCTCGCCCGCGAGCGCGCCCTCCAGCGCCTCGCGCGCCGAGATGCGGCCGCCGCCGGCCTCGAGGCGCCGGGCTATCTCGGCGAGCTCCTCGGGGACCACGACCACCCACGCCCCGCGGTGCCGGACGAGCGGCGATTTCTGCCGCGCGAGGGCGGCGAGCTCGCGCGCCGAGAGCGCCTCGTCGCCGAGCGCCGCCTCCCACGCGAAATCGAGCGCCTCGTCGAGGCCGAGCCTGGCGCTGCCCGCGACGACGCCCGCGGCGGGGTGCGCCGCGCCGACGCGCATGCGGAGGCGCAGGCGGCGCTGCCCCGAGGCCAGGAGCTCGCCGGGCACGACCACGCCGAACCCGGCCTCGCCCAGCGCCGGCGCGGCCTGCGCGAGGAAGTCCCACGCCTCCGCGGGAGCGAGGTCCACGTGCTCCGGCCGCGCCTCGCCGAGGGCCCGGGCGATCGGCGCGAAGAGCCGCGCGGCTGCGCCGAGCGCGCCGAGCAGGACCTCCTCGGCGCCGGAGAACGCGCGCCCGAGCGCCTTCAGCGTGCGTCCCTGGGTCTTCCACACGTCGGCGGCGGGCACGAGCAGGCTGGGATCGTCGGTCGCCTGCAGCAGGAAGCGGAGCACGAAGCCGCGGTCGCCCTGGGGCAGCTCCAGCCGGAAGCAGGCGCGCAGCGCGTCGCACGCGCCGAGCGCGGGCCGGACCCACGCGTCGAGATCGGCCACGAGCGCGCGCTCGGCGAGCCCTTCCGCGGCGAAGGCACGCCGCGGGCCCGTCAGGGCGAGCACCAGCCGGCGCTCCCACGGGGCGTGCGGCGGGCGCGCCGGGCGATCCGTGGCGCCCCCGCGCGCGAGCGCGTCGGCCGCGGCGTCCAGGAAGGCGCGCAGCAGGGCCTCCGCGGACCAGACCTCCGCCGCGCGTGGCCCGCGGGGGGGCTCCCCGTCGCCGCTGGCTTGCTGCGCGCCCGCCGGCACCGCATGCGCGGCTGGCGGCATGGCCCGGCCGAGCGCCGCGACGCGCGCGGCGTCCTCCGGGGCGGCGAGCGACACCGCCCAGCGCGCCTCCGTTCCGCCGCCGACCGGCACCACACGGGGCACGACCCGCTCACGCACCACGAGATCGAGCGCGAGCTTGCTCGCCACGCTCCACGCGGCGACGGACGGCGGCGCTCGCCCGAGGTCATCCTGGGCCATGCTCGCGAGCGCGGACAGGCCGTCGAGGAGCGGCGCGGCCTGCCCAGCCCTCCTCACGGCGCGGCCCGCCCTGGAGACCACGACCGCCTCCGCCGAGGTCGTCGCGCCGAGCGACCGGGCCGCGAGCTGATCCACGGCCGTGTCCTCCCAGAGGAAGAAGCGGAGATCGCCTGGCAGAAAGACGAGCGGCATCGACGCGCAGATCCATTGCACAGCCGGCGACGGCGAAAAGGGGGGCTTCCCGCGTCGTGAGCCAAAAAAGCGATGGTCCGGACGGGAGCGCTCCCGCTGAACCGCGGGTTTAGCCCATTGCGTGTGATGGCTGCGAATTGCCAGAATTTGTTTGAAACCTCTGATCGAAAGGGTTGGAGAACATCTCATGGAAAAAGATCATGGCTCGAAGGAATGGGCCTCGTAGCGTGCTGCGCTGGGAGCATGACGAGCTCGAGCGGCCGGTGGACGCCGAGCGCGCGCAGGGGCGCCTGGGCCGCCCGGGCGCCGCGCGAGAGGCAGGCCGCCACGCGGTCCGCCCCGGCGGCCCGCTCGCCGTGCCCGGGAGGCCCGCGGTACCCGGGTCGTGGTCGTGGACGCGCGCGAAGGCACACCGCCGGGCCGCGCGGAGTGCTTCGTCAACAGAATTCAAGATGCTGGAAGCGTGCTTGCGCCCCCTGGCCCCGACGGTGCTCCAGGTGCTGAACGTCGCGTGACCGGGAGGCATCAGACGGCGGCGAAGGAGAAATTGAATGCAAACGAGCTCGTACCTGGGCGTTGCCCTGGCCTGCGCGGCGCTGGTGTTGCCAGCGGGAGAGGTCTGGGCCGACGGAACGCCGTCCTGGGAGCAGTTGCCTGCGATGATCACCCCGCGCAGCGGGCATACGGCCACGTTGCTCCAGGATGGCCGGGTGCTCGTGGCGGGGGGCTACGGCAGCGACAGGATAACGCCCCTCCGGGAGGTCGAGATCTACGGCCCGGCGAGCAAGACGTGGGCGCCTGCCGCGCCGCTCCGCAGCCCGCTCCGCGAGGTCGCCGCGACGGCCATCCTGCCGAGCGGGCTGGCCCTCTCGACGGACGGCGAGCATGTCGAGGTCTATTCGCCGGATCTCGATCAGTGGCAAGCGGCGGCGCCCCTGACGCCGGCCCTCACGGCTCCCCGCGCCGTGGCCCTCCCGAGCGGCAAGCTGATGATGCTCGGCCAGGCGTCGGGCTCCCTCGCCGGCAGCATCTATGATGACGCCGCGGGCGCATGGACGCCCATCCGATCGCTGAGCGGCGCGATCGCCAGGAGCGCGACGGTGCTCCGCGACAGCCGCGTGCTCGTGACGGGCAACGGCCGCGCCAACATCTACGATCCGGAGACCGATTCCTGGACACCGACCGCCAGGGTCGTCCTTGGGTCCACTTCGTACGCCACGACGCGGCTCGCCAGCGGCGACGTCCTCTTCGTGGGCGGATATCCGTTCATGAGCACGCATCCCTCGCAGCTTTACCTCCCCGAGGAGAACCTCTGGGTGGCGATCTCGGGGCATGACCCCTTCTACGACCCGTATCCCGACTGCTTCCCGGAGTGGGACTACGACATGGGCCTGGGCGTCTCGCGGCTCCTCAGCGGAAGGGTCCTCCTGACAGGAGGCATGGTGACGTACATCTGCGGGTACCCCGACGAAAATGGCCAGATCTTGAACGAGTGGCGCTACAGCGAGTTCGGCGGCGCGCTGGAGCTGTATGATCCGGCCTGGGCTGTCTGGCGGCCCCTCGACGTCGAGCCGCCGGAGACGATGGCGCGCGCGTACCACACATCGACGCGCCTCGACGACGGCAGCGTGCTGATCGCCGGCGGGCTCGTCGCGTCCGGCTCGCCCCGCGGTGCGCCGGCGCCGACGGCCTCTGCCTTGCTCTTCCACGAGCGCGCCCCGCTCGGCGCGGCCTGCGAGGCCGGCGGCGACTGCGCGAGCGGCTTCTGCGCGGATTCGGTCTGCTGCGATGCGGCCTGTGCCGGTCCGTGCGACGCGTGCGCGGCCTCGGCGGGGGCCACGAAGGACGGCGCCTGCACGCCGATCTCGGGCACGCCCTGCGACGACACGGGCGCGTGCCTCAAGGGGGGCGTCTGCGAGGCGGGGACCTGCGCCGGTGGCACCCCTGCGCCCGACGGAACCCCGTGCGACGACGCCGAGATGTGCTCCGCGACGAGCACATGCGAGGGGGGCGCTTGCGTCGGAGCGAGCCCGGCGAGCTGCCAGGCGCCGGACGGCTGTCACGAGGCTCCCGCCTGCGATCCTGCGCTCGGGTGCTCGGGGCCCGCGCCGGAGAAGCCGGACGGCGCGCTCTGCGATGTCGCCGGGACGCCGGATGCCTGGCAGGCCGCGGCGCGGATGCCGAGCGAGATGAAGCGGGCGCTCAGGGCCACGTTGCTGGAGGACGGCACGGTGCTGGTCATCGGGGTGGAGAACAGCTCCGCCGCGCCCTTGAGGGCGATGCGCTACGACCCGAGCATGGACCGATGGCAGCTCGTCGGGGGGATTCCACAGGTGCGGTCGAGCGTCACCCTCCACGTCACACGGCTGCACGACGGCACGGTCCTCGTGACCAGCCACGATCGCGTGGACCGGTTCAACCCGGCCACAGGCGAATGGGAGGGCGCCGCGCCCATGCTCCGGACTCACGGGCTCGGCACCGCGACGCTGCTCCAGGACGGGAGGGTGCTCGTCACGGGCGGCAGCGACGCGTCCGCGGAGGTGTATGACCCCGCCGCGGACGCCTGGACCTGGGTCGCTCCCACGAATACGCAGCGATACCATCACTCAGCGACGCTGCTCCAGGACGGCAGAGTGCTCGTGGCGGGCGGCGACGAAGTGGCGGGCGCGGAGGTGTATGACCCGTCGGCCGGCGTCTGGACGCCTGTGGCTTCGATGAGCCAGGCACGCGGGAGTCATAAGGCCACGCTGCTCCCCGACGGCAGGGTGCTCGTGGTGGGGGGCAACTCCGAGGGCATCGCCCTCGCGACGGCCGAGCTCTACGATCCGGCGAGCGACATCTGGACGCCAGCGGCGGAGATGGTCGCCCGGCGGTATGCAACCAAGACCGTGCTCCTTGCCGACGGGAGGGTGCTCCTGGCGGGCAACCTGGGTGTTCAGTATTCGCTCGATTATACTGTCGAGCTTTACGATCCGGCGACGGACATCTGGTCGCTGGGGCCTGCGATGGACCTCCCGATCACGGAATACGTGCCCGTGCGGCTGGATGACGGACGCGTTCTGATGGTGGGCGGCGAGCTCGGCAGTATCTCCTACCCGTCCCCCCTCGTTCACCTCTATGTTCCTGGGCAGCGCCCCAGCAGAGGGGTGTGCCAGGCTGGCGTGTGCTTGCAGAGCGCAGGTGGAGAGGGCGGCGCTGGAGGCGGCGGCGGTGACGCGAGCGGCAGCGGTGGCGGAGAGGGCGGCGCTGGCGGCAGCGGCGGTGACGCGGCTGGCACCGGCGGCAGCGGGGGCGCGCTGAACGGCGCCGGAGGCAGCGGCGGTGGCGCGGCTGGCACCGGCGGCAGCGGGGGCGATGCCAGCGGAAGTGGCGCGAATGGCAGCGGAGGTGGCGCGAGTGGCGCCGGCGGCAACGGCGATGCTGCCAGTGGCGGTGGCGTCAGCGGCAACGGCGGCAGCGGCGACGCTACCAGCGGTGCTGGCGGCAGTGGAGGCGATGCCAGCGGAAGTGGCGCGAGTGGCGGCGGAGGTGGCGTGAGCGGCACCGGCGGCGCTGCCACCGGTGCTGGCGGCAGCGGGGGCGATGCCAGCGGTGCTGGCGGTAGCGACGGCACCACGAGCACGAGCGCCGGCGCCAACAGCGGGACGGGCGAGGGGGGTAGCGCCGGTGACACCGGCGCGCAGAGCGGCGCTGGCGGCGGCTCGCCCAGCAGCGGCAGCGGTGGTTGGCATTGCCAGATGGGGCCCGGAATCCAGGGGACCCCCACATGGCTCGTCCTCGCCGGAGGGCTCGCTGCCCTGCGCGTGCGCCGGCGCTCCCCGAGGATCCGCGGCGCTGCGTGAACCGCTCGCGCAGCCCGACGTGACCGTTCGGTCGACCAACGCGCCCGGCCGAGCGAATTCCAAATACGTTCACGGACCCGCGGAGATTAGGGGGGATGGAGCCGCGGCAAACTCGGGCATCCGAGGGGCAGCCGGGCGTTTGTCTTCATTGAGGCGGGAAAAATACGACCATGTCAAAGCACATGAACCGAAGAATTTTCCTCCGGGGGCTGGGCGGAGCTTGCGTCGCGGCGCCGTTCCTCGGCTCGATCCTCGACCGATCCGTGATGGCGCAGCCGGCCACGCCGCCGAAGCGGCTGATCGTGATGTTCACGCCCTATGGCTGCATCACGACAAGGTGGTTCCCGAAGAAGTCGCACGGCCCGCTCACCGCCGCGGACCTCCAGTCGACGACGCTCAAGCACCTGGCGCCTCACGCCGACAAGCTCCTCATGCCCCGCGGCATCCGCGCGATGAACGAGTGGACGGCGACGCTGGCGCGGGGGCAAGGGAACGATCCCCACACGCAGGTGTTCGGGTCGTACTTCAC
Organism: Sorangium sp. So ce295; assembly: GCF_051527405.1. Taxonomy (NCBI): domain Bacteria; kingdom Pseudomonadati; phylum Myxococcota; order Polyangiales; family Polyangiaceae; genus Sorangium; species Sorangium sp. So ce295. Next base: position 5,024,212 of record NZ_CP150324.1, read on the forward strand.
CTGCCAGCCGGTGACTCCCAACAGCGACGACCCGTTCAGCTTCGACTCCGCGACGAAGTTCAACGCCAAGCCGACCGGTCCCTCGCTGGACCACGTCATCGCACGACAGCTCAGCCCGCAAGGCACTCCGTTGCTCTTGAACATGGCGGGTCAGAATGAAAGCCCTCAGTCGGCGATCTCCTACTCCGCCGCCGAGACCCTCTTCAGGGGCCTCAACGCGTCGCAGGTCTTCAGCAGCCTCACGGGCATCTTCGAGCCGGGGAAGCCGACGTCTCCGGACACCTACGCGGCGATGCGCGGCAAGAGCGTCCTCGACATCGTGAAGGATGATCTGCAGAGGCTCGAGCGGTTCGACATGAGCCGCGCCGACAAGCAGAAGCTCGCATCCTGGAAGGAGCTCATCCACGCGACAGGGAATGGGATGGCTTCTGCGCAGTGCAACACGGCCCTCGCCACGGCGCTCGGCGCGACGCAAGAAAACATCAGCCTGTTGGGCACGTCCCCGACCGGCGACGACAGGCTGACGCGGCGAATCTCGGACACTCTGGACGGCGCGGACCTCTGTTCGAACCTCGCCGTGCTCGCGGCGGCGTGCAACGCGAACCCCGTCATCTTCCTGAAATACCCCGGGAACTACATCTTCAAGGGGCTCGGCGTGAACCATGAGAGCGCCAGCCTCTCGCGCCGCCTGGACAGCGCGAACATGACGGGCACCTGCGTTCCGGGGGCGATCGACATGCTCCTCACGATCGACGACTACTATGCAAGGAAGTTCGCCCACCTGGTCGAGCAGCTGAGCCGCGTCGAGGAGGGCGACGGGACGCTCCTCGACAGCTGCGCGGCCGTCTGGTTCCAGGACGTGTCGGACGGCTGCGCCCGCAACCTCAACAACCTGCCGATCATCCAGGCCGGCAGCGCCGGCGGCTATTTCAAGACCGGCTGGGCCGTGAACGTCGAAGACGGCTCGCCCGATCTCACGACCGGCAACAGCGAGTTCACGTGCACCGAAGGCACCTCGAACCAAGTCGACGCGATCTCCCAGGAGACGGGGACCGATCCGTCGCTCGCCAACGCGCCGATCAACAAGTACTTCTGCAGCTTGATGAACGCCCTGGGGGTCAAGGCAGGCGCGGATGGTTTCCCGGCGCCGGGCGGTTCGGGGCCGGTGACCCACTTCGGCAGGTACGACAGGACCGAGGACTTCATCGGCGGCGGGGTCAATCCCCCCACCATCCACGATCCAGGCGAGTTCACCGCGCTCAAGGCGAACTCCTGAGCGATCTCGCTCCCGGGCCGCCGGCCGCGGGCGGCGCGGCTGCTCGAGATGTCCCCGTCGGCGAGGGGGGTGTTATGCTCGCGCGCGTCGAGAATGCGCGGCGCGGCGCCGTGCCGGGAGGTCGCTGGATGTCATCTGTCAGGGGTTTCACCCTCGAGCTGTCTCGGATCGAGTACGTCGGGCAAGGCCTTGTCAGGCCGGAGTGCGTGATCGTCGAGCCAGGCGGCACGCTCTGGACCTCGGACGCTCGCGGCATCGCGACGCGCATCGAGCCGGATGGCAGGCAGGCGACCCTCGGCCCGGAGGTGCCCGAGCCGAACGGCATGGCGATGGATCGGCAGGGCAACCTCATCGTCGCCAGCATGTCCGGCGGCAAGATCCACAAGCTCCACCGCGACGGCCGGTCCGAGGTCCTCCTCGACTCCGTCGACGGCAAGCCGCTCGGCGCCGTGAACTTCTGCTTCATCGACTCGCGGGATCGCCTCTGGATCTCCGTCACGACACGGCAACTCCCGTGGTGGCCCGCGGTCGCGGGCGGCATCCGCGACGGGTACATCGTGCTCGTCGACGAGAAGGGCGCCCGCATCGTGGCCGACGGCCTCAGCTTGACGAACGAGGTGCGCCTCGACGCCGCCGAGCGGTTCCTGTACGCCGTCGAGACCGTCCCCGGCCGCCTCCTCCGGTTCCCGGTGCGCGACGACGGCAGCCTCGGCGATCCCGAGCAGTTCGGGCCCGATAGCCTCGGCATCGGCGGGTACATGGATGGCTTCGCCTTCGACGCCGAGGGCAACCTCTGGGTGGTGGCCGTCTGTCGCAACGGCCTCGGGGTGATCTTCCCCGACGGCAGCTACCAGACCGTCTTCGAGGATCCGCGCCCCGCCGTCCTCGAGACGATGACCCTGAAGCAGAGGAACGGCGCCATCGAGCCGGCCGATCTCGGCGCCTGCGCGGGAAACACCCTGCAGCTGCCCACGAGCATCGCGTTCGGCGGCCCCGATCTCCGCACGTGTTACATGGGGTCGCTGGCGATGCCCCACCTCCTCACGTTCCGGGCGCCCGTCGCGGGGCTCCCGCTCTCGCACATGCGCTGATCGGCTTCACGCCAACAACCATCCATGCCTCGCGTTCACCTCGTCACCACCGGCGGCACCATCGCGAGCCGCGTCGACCCGAAGACGGGCGCCGCCGTGCCCGCCGTCCGCGCGGAGGAGCTCGTCGCCGACGTGCCCGCGCTCGCCCGCGTCGCCGAGATCGCGGTCAGCGAGTTCTGCCTCGAGAGCAGCTGGAACCTCGGCCCGGACAGGGTCGCGGCGCTCGCGCGCGCCGTGCGCGATCTCCAGGCCGATCCCGAGGTGACCGGCATTATCGTCACCCACGGCACGGACACCCTCGAGGAGACGGCGTTCGCGCTGGATGTGCTGCTCGACGGGGACACCCCGGTGGTGCTCACCGGCGCGATGCGGGACGCGAGCACCGCGGGGACCGACGGCCCGCGCAACCTCGTCTCGGCCGCGCGGATCGCCGTCGAGCCGTCAGCGCGGGGGCTCGGCGTGCTCGTCGCGCTGAACGACGAGCTCCACGCGGCCCGATGCGTGATGAAGACCCATACGACCGCGCTCGGCACGTTCGCCTCGCCGGGCGTGGGGCCGGTCGGCTGGGTCGATGGCGAGGGAGTCCGCGTCCACGCGCGCCCCGCGAGGACGCCGACGCTGCCGCTCGCGCCGCCCGAGCCGCGGGTGTACCTCGTCAAGATGGCGTCCGGGATGGACGATCTCCTGCTGCGCGCGATCCTCGAGGCCGGCGCGCGCGGGGTGGTGATCGAGGGCTCGGGCGCGGGGAACGTCTGCGGGAGCTGGGAGGGGGCGATCGGCGCGCTGGTGCAGGCGGGCACGCCGGTGGTGCTGAGCTCGCGCTGCCCCGGCGGGCGGGTCACGCCGACGTACGGCGCGCCCGGCGGCGGGCGGCGGCTCCGGGATCTCGGGGTGATCGCCGCGGGCGCGCTCTCGGGGCCCAAGGCGAGGCTAGCGCTGATGTTCGCGCTCGGGGCGGGGCTCGACGGGGCGGCGCTACGCGCGTATTTCGACCGGCTTGCCGGGTAGACCCTCACCCCTCGCGCCCGGCTGCGGGCCGCGCCGCTCGTCGCCGGCGCTGCTCGCCGCCTGCTTCCGCTTCAGCTTCTCCTCGACCCGCGAGCTAGCAGCTGCTCGCCGGGCCACCGCCGGGGCAGATGGTCGGGAGGCTGACGCCGGTGGTGGTCCCGTTGATCCAGTCCTTGTAGGTCGAGTGCTGCACCTCGTAGCCGATCCAGCCGGTCCCCTTGGCGAAGTAGTACACCTCATCTTTCCCGGCGCCGTCGATGATGACCTTCTTGATCACGTCCGCGTAGACTTGACCGTTCGGAGCGGTGACGGAGGACAGGTGCTCGACCGTGTACCGCTGCCACGTCGAGCCCTCGTGCCACGAGTCGCAGGCGCCGCAGGTGGTCTCGCTCTGCGCGTCGACGTAGATGTCGAACGTGTAGGTCTGGACGCCGCGCGACTTGTCGAAATAGCGCGGCAGCACCTTCGCTCCTCCCCAGTCGGTGGTGTCCTTCGGGGCCTGGTAGGCGTAGCCGCCCGCAACAGGGTCTCCGCGCCACTGGTGCCTGCAGTCGGTCGGGCTGTTCAGCGCGCCGCACTGCTCATCGCAGTACGTCTGGATGCCGGTGTCGAAGTACGCCCACGAGGTGTCCTTCCACAGCCGGATCCACTGGTCGTCAGCCGTGTAGGACTCGTAATCGGCCCCGTTCCTGCCCTTCACGTACACGAACTGCCTGCGGCCCGAGGGGTCCTTGCCCTGCGGGACGTACCATCGAGCTCCGGTCACCTGCGTTGTGTACTGGGGGCCGCTCGCGCTGCATCCCGGCGTCATGTAGTCGAAGAGGTCGACGACGCTGGAGGCCCGGCAGGACGTCGAGGTCGTCCAGATGGGCCTGCCGGCGGTGTTGTAGATGACGAGGTTGCAGTCGTCCTGGAGGACGAAACGTGCGCCTGGGTTTCCCGCCGTCCTGGAGTTCCAGATCGCGCGGGTGCCGGCGTAGAGGACCAGGTTCCCGTCGGTCTGCATGATGAACCTGGTCGTGTCCGACCGGGGCGCCGTGTGCGTGGCCCAGGACGCGCCGGTCTCGTCGTAGGCGACGACGTTGCCGTCCGTCTGATGCACGAGCTTCACCCGGCCATTGCACGACCGGATCGACTGGCTTCGATCGAGAGACTCCCCCGGGGCGAGCCCGCCGCACGCGAGGGCGCCCTCGGCCGTCCCGGTGAGCTCGTCTGGCGCGGCGAGCTCGTCCGACTCCGACGAATGGCCGGCGCCACACGCAGAGAGAGCTGCCGGAATCGCCACGAGGACCAACGGATAAAAGAATCGTTTCATTGCAAGTGTCTCCTTCTCGGAATGCAGCGCAGAGAGGACCGCGCTCGGTGCGCAGAGCTCACCCAACGAGCCGCCACGTGCGGCCAGGGAAGGCGCCGAGCGTCTCGCCGGGGCAGCTCCGCCCCGGAGCGGGGAAGGGCCGTCTCCCTTCAAGCCCCGCCGCGCGGTCCGCGTCCCGTCACGTGCCATGAGCACCCCGCATGCCAGACATCCGCGGCGCCCCTCGGGCCGCGCGAGCGGCGCCTCGACCTCGGGTACGCAACGGCTGCGTAGAAGGGGCGAGTGGAGAACGCAGGGCTTGCTCAGGTAAGCAAGTCTTGCTGGCGCCCCGACCGCCACCGGAAGGCCGGGGCGCTCTGGCCTCTTTCAGGCTGTGATGGGACAGCCGAGATCTGTGACGGGATTTCGCTCGACCTGCGCCGCGGGCGGGTCATGGCAGCGGAGCGCCGGCGAGCGCGTCACGCCGGGCCGAACAGCGCGAGGCACTGCGCGTCGAGGACGCCGCCGACGAGATCGAGGGGCGCGCCGGAGCGCTCGTTCATCCACTTCGCCGGGACGGCCAGCTCGCGCTGCGCGCCGCCGGTCGCCTCCGTGACCTCCCGCATCGTGCAGCCATAGACGATGCGGCTGATCCGGGCGAGCCAGGCCGCGGTGAAGCACATCGGGCAGGGCTCCACGGTCGTGTACAGCGTGTATCCCTGCAAGTCCGGCCCGGCGGCCGCGCAGGCGCGGCGCACGGCGCCGACCTCGGCGTGGTACGTGAAGTCGCGCTGGCCGTTCACCTCGTCGGTCGCCTCGGCGATGACGGCGCCGTCGGGGGCGGCGACGAGGGCGCCGAACGGCGGCTCGCCCGCGCGCTGCGCGCCGCGCGCGAGCTCCAAAGCGCGCCCCATGAGCGCCTCGTCGCGGCTCATCGGACGAGCCTCGGGTCGAGCAGCGACTCCGGCGCGGGCGCCTTCTTGACGAGCTTGGACTCGACAGCGAAGTCGACGACCGCCTTCATCGAGGCGTACACGGGGCCGGCCTTCTCCGCCGTGCCGAAGAGCTGCTTGTTGTCGGCCAGGTCGTAGATCTTGTCGCCGCTCAGCATGCCCTTCACGTCCTCGGGCGGAGCGTTCAAGTACTTGCCGACGATGGGAATCGCCTTGTCGGGCTCGCCGCGCAGGACGCGCACCCCTTGATCGATGGCGCCGATGAACCTCGAGCAGGCGTCACCGGACTCGGCGAGCCGCGATCGGCGCACCGCCACCGCGTCCATGATGGTGTCGGGGACGCTGGCGCTCGAGAAGATCACGCGACCGCCGCCCTTGGTCGCCTTGGTGATCCACGGCTCCCAGGTGACCGCGGCGTCGACCTTCCCAGCCACGAACGCGGCCCCGGCGTCGTCTGCGCTCATGCTCGTGACCTTCACGTCGTCCGTGGAGAGCCCGGACTTCTTCAGGCCGGCGAGGAACAGCATGTGATTGACCTCGCCGAGGGTGAGCGCGACCGTCTTGCCCTTGAGATCGGCCATGGACGCGACCCCCTCCTTCGCCACCACCGCGTCCGCCCCGTTCGAGCTGTCGATGAGCGCGATGGCCACGACGTCCGTGTCGCCGTTGCCGCTCAGCACGGCCAGGTTCTGCAGGGTCGTCAGGCCGATATCGAGCTTGCCCGCGGCCAGCGCCGGCAGCGTGTCCCCGGGGTTCGAGAACGGCTTGAGCTCGACGTCGAGGCCAGCCTGCTTGAACAGCCCGAGCTCGTTCGCGATGAACACGCCCGCATAGCCGATCCACAGGTCGTGTCCCACGGTCAGCTTCACCGGCGCGTTCGCCGCGGCCCCGGGCTTCTCGCCCGGCGCGGCGGCGGCGGGCATCTCGCGCGCTGGCTCGTCCTTCTTCGAGCAGCCTGGCGACAGGAGGAGGCAGGCGAGCGCTGCCCCGAGCTCTAGCACGACGGTCCTTCGGTTCATGGATCCTCTCCCCTCGGCGTATTCGTGAGCCCGAGGAGCAAGCGGCGGCGCTGCTCCTCGGGGCGGGCCTTCCCCCGCAGGAGCGAGAGAATATCCCGTTTGAGGCGCAGCAACGCCTCGTCGAGCTTGAGGTCGGGCGAGCGATCCGCCCGGGGTACCGGCACGTCGATGGTGGTCACGACGCGGCCGGGGCGCTCGGAGAAGACCACCACGCGATCGGACAGGATCAGGGCCTCCTCCACGTCGTGCGTGACGAAGAGCGTCGTGATCCGGTGATGTCGGATCACATGGAGCAGGAGCCCCTGCATCTCCTCACGTGTCTGGGCGTCGAGGGCGCCGAACGGCTCATCCATCAGCAGCACCTCCGGCTGCGCGGCGAGCGCCCGCGCCAGCGCGGCGCGCTGCTGCATGCCGCCGCTCAGCTCCGCGGGCGCGCTGTCGCGGAAGTCCCACAGATCGACGAGGCGCAGCAGGCGCTCGACGCGGGCCGCCTCTCGCTCGGAGCCGGCCTGCAGCGCCAGGCCGCGGTGGCGGGCCAGCGTCAGCGGGAAGCGGACGTTCTCCCGCACGCTGAGCCACGGGAAGAGCGTCTGTTGCTGGAACACGACGCCGAGCTCGGCGCCGGGGCCGAGGACGCGTTCGCCGCCGAGCGTGACGGTCCCGGTGGTCGCCGGCTCGAGCCCCGCGACGATGTGCAGCAGCGTCGATTTCCCGCACCCGGAGGGGCCCACGAGGCTCACGAACTCGCCCTCGCCGACGTCGAGGTCGAGCGGGCAGAGGGCGCTCGTCTCGCCGCGGCGGCCGCCGTACGCCTTGCTGACGCCGCGCACGGAGAGCGTCACGCGTCGCGCCCCCTGGCCCAGCGGAAGAGCCGGCGGTGCGCTGCGCCGAACGCCCAGTCGAGCCCCAGGCCGATCGCGCCCAGCACCGCCAGGTACGCGTAGATGCTGGGCGTCTGGATGAAGCGATAGAACCTGAGGACGCGGAAGCCGAGGCCCTCGGTGGCGGCCACGAGCTCCGCGACGACGACGTAGCTCCACGCCCACCCGTTGCACATGCGCAGCGCGCTCCAGATGCCGGGGAGGGCGGCCGGGGCCAGCACGCGCCAGACGATCTCCCGCCGGGTGGCCCCGAGGCTCTGGCTGACCTGGAGCAGCGGCGCCGGGACCCGCCGTACCTCGTCCGCGGTCATGAGCAGCAGCTGGAAGAAGGTCCCCAGGAAGACGAGGAGGACCTTCGCGCCCTCACCGATGCCCGCCACGATCATGACGAGCGGGATCAGCGCCGGCACGGGGACATAGCGGAGGAACTCGGTCGGCGGCTCGATCAGCGCGGCGAGCGATCGGAACGCGCCGGCGAGCACGCCGAGCGGGACCGCGAGGAGCGCGGCGGCCACGAACCCGGCCGTGACCCGAAGGAAGCTGTAGCGGACGTCGAGCCAGAGCTCCGCCGAGCCGAGCGCTTCGGCCGTCGCCCGCCCGATGCTCGCGAGCGCGGGAGCGAGGGCGCTGTTCACCCCGTCGCGGCCCGCGAGCCAGGCGTACGCCGCGAGGGTGGCGAGGAAGCTCGCCGCGCCGAGCGCGAGACGGACCCGGGCGGAAATGGGGCGGCCGAGCGCGAGCCAGCGCGGCGGCGGTCGCTCGCACTGTCGCGACGTGGCCCGCGGCTCTCGGTCGCCGGGCATCCGTCAGCCGAAGAGCTGCATCACCGCGGCGCTCTCGGTGACGTAGGCGAACGCGTTGCTCATGCAGAGGATCGCGGCGTCGTGGAGCTCCCGTGAGGTCCCGGCCAGGGCGTCGACCGGGAGCAGCACGCGGTAATCCAGGTTCCTCGCGGTGAGCACGGTGCTGAGCACGCAGATGTTGGTGCACACGCCGCAGCAGATGAGGTTCTCCACCCGCTTGCTCCGGAGCAGCAGGTCGAGGTCGGTGCCCAGAAAACAGTCGTAGCGCCGCTTGGTGAAGATCCGATGATCCTGCGGCTCGATCCGCAGCCCATCGACCAGCTCGGCGCCGCGGGATCCCTCGAGGCAGTGCGGCGGCTCGAACTCCAGCTCGATGCCGAAGTCGCACCCATCGGCCCTGTGCATCTCCTGGCTGAAGATGACCGGCAGGCCTTGCCCTCTCGCCCACGCGGCGAGCGCGTTGACGCGCTGTACGATATCGAGCGCCCCGCGCGCCTCGCAGGGCGCGCCCTCCTCGACGAAGTCCCTCTGCATGTCGATGACGAGGAGGGCGGTGCTGGCGGGGCGGACCTGGTCGAGGGGCAACGGGCGGATACGCGGCGTCATCGCTGGTCTGGACGTTCGGCGCGCAGGGGGCACCGGGCGCGTCGAGCTCGCTGAGGTGGGGTGAAGTGGTGAACCGACCGTCTCTACATCAGCCGGGAATGCAGCGTTAAAAGGCTGAACGGAATTTAGCCGGTGCCTCGCCGGAGGGTCAAGCGAGACCTGGATGCGTGAGCACTTCGAGAGGGCGTGAGGTCGCCCGCTGCGTGGAACAAGGTGCGAGAAAGGGAGAGGTCTCTCGGCGCCGCTCGGCGCCGCCTGACGTCTACGGCGGCGCCCTCCGCTGCACGCCGGTCATCTCCTTTTCCGCCGCGTCATCGCGTAACGCACGCCGGCCCGGAGATCTCTCAGGAGGACGATCCCCTCCAGCGTCTCGCCGAAGGCCGCGAGCGCCGCGGCGGTGCTGGCCGACATCCCCACGAGGACGCTCTCGGCGCCGAGCAGGCCCACGGCCTGCACCGCGCGCAGGAGGTGGAGCGCGACGGCGCTGTCGATCATCGGGACGCCGGTGAGATCGACGATCGCGAACTCCGCGTCGTGGCGCTCCACGCCTTGCAGGAGCGCCTCCATGAGCTGGGTGCCCCGCATCGTGTCGAGATGGCCGATGAGCGGCACGACGATGACCCCGTGGGCGATGGGCAGGACCGGCGTCGAGAGCGCGGCTATCGTCTCGAGGAGGCGCGACTGGATGGCGAGGAGATCGGCCTCGGTGCTCCGCAGCGCCTCTTCCGTCCTCTTTCGTGCGGTCATGTCGACCACGACCCCGACCATCCCCATCACGCGCCCGCTCGCGTCGCGGAACGGGACGTTGTTCTCCAGCGTCCAGCCGTCGCTCCCGTCCTCGAGCTTCCACCGGAGCTCCACGTTGAGCCGCGGGATCCCCTCGGACATGATGGTCTCGTCGTTCTCGCGGTAGCTGCGCGCGACCTCGTCGACGAATATCTCCTCGTCGCGCTTCCCGACGATCCTGTCGCTCGAGAGGCGATAGTGCTCCGCATAGGCCTTGTTGACGGCGAGGTACCGGTGGTCCCGAGCCTTGAAGAACACCATCGCCGGGATCGCGTCGAGCATCGCGGCGTACCCCGAGGCCTCCGCCGCGAAGAAGCTGGCCAGGAGCTCATGCTCCTGGGGAACGGGCCGCGCCTCGCGCACGGCCAAGCTCGGCCGCTGCGCCTCGGCCAGAGCCTGCTCCAGGTCCGCGACGCGCCTGCGGAGCGCCGCGACCTGCTCGTGCAGCGACGTCTCGCTCTCTGGGTCTGAAAGACACTGCATTACAGGGTACCACGTGTTGGCCGGGCCACGGTGACCGCATGATTGTCGGGGGCGCAACACTTGTCAAGCGCTCGATGTCCGTTGTCGACTCACGGCGTGTCGCCGGTAGGGCCGGCAGGTCCCGTGGATGTCGACCAAGACGTTCCTCGCCCGTGCGGAGGGCGAGCGCGCCGTTTACCCGCCGTTACGCGCCGTTTACCCGCCGTTTACCCGCCGTTCAAGCTGGACCCGTGCTCGTTTGTCAGGACAGGATCTGCGGAGGGCGGGAATCTGCCTCGTACAACGCGGACGATGGTTGTGCGTTGCGCGTGGCCGATAAAGCGGCGTGGACGTGAGATTCGTTGTCTCGCGCATCTCGATTCCTGGTCGGGTGGAACGACGGAGGCGCCTTGAGCGATCGGCTCTTCCCTGGTCGAGACGCGCCGTGGCCGGGGGCGGCCCAGCGGCCTGCGCGAGGCGTTGCGTCTCGGCCGGCAGCGGCGCTAACCGCGGCGCGTGAGCGTTTCGGGCGTACCAATGAGCGCCGCGGGCGCGCGCCGCGCGGCGAGCGGGCGCAGGGTAGGCGCACCAGCCGGCGCGTCGCCGGCCCGTTACCACGAGAGAGCGCACCATGAAAACGCAACCGAAACGCCTCGCCGCGGTCCTCGCCTGCCTCGCCGCCGTCCTCCCGGCCTGCGCCGAGAGCGAGGCCCCGGCCGCGCCGGAGCTCCGCCGCGTCGGCGGCTTCAGCACGCCCGAGTCGGTGCTCCACGACGAGGAGCGCGACGTTTACCTCGTCTCGAACATCGTCGGTTCACCCGTCGAGAAGGACGACCGCGCGTTCATCTCGCGCGTCTCGCCGGACGGCGAGATCCTCGACCTGACCTGGATCGACGGCGCGTCGGAGGGCGTGACGCTGAGCGCCCCGAAGGGCATGGCCATCGCGGGCGGCAGGCTCTATGTGGCCGATATCGACGTGATCCGCGTCTTCGACGCGAGCGACGGCGCGCCCATCGAGGACATCGAGGTCGCCGGCGCCGGCCTGCTCAACGACGTCGCGGCCATGCCCGACGGGTCGATCGTGGTCTCGGACTCCGGCGTGGCCATCGGGGAGGGCGGGTTCACCTCGATCGGCACCGACGCGCTCGTCGCGGTCGATCCGGGCGGGGAGGTCTCCCGGTTGATCGCGGATCCCGCGCTGCCGCACCCGAACGGCGTGGCGTGCGCGGAAGGCGAGATCTGGGTGGCTTACCTCGGCGCGGCGCGGGTCGACGCGCTCGACGTGCTCGACGTGCTCGACGTTTCCGCGCAGCCGCGGCGCGAGATCACCCTGCCCGCTGGCACGCTGGACGGCCTCGTGCGCCTCGACGACGGCCGGCTCCTCGTGTCGAGCTGGGACGCGGGCGCCGTCTTCGAGATCGACCCCGCCGGGGACGCGGCGCCGCGCGTCTCCACGCTCGCGGTGGATCTCCCGAGCCCCGCCGATCTCGGCTGGGACCGCGCGAGGAATCGCCTGCTCGTCCCGCTCTTCAACGACGGCGAGATCGTCCTGCTCGACGTGAAATGAGCCGGCGGAACAGCGCTTTGGGCCCAGGGGCGGCGCGGTTACGCTGCGCGGCCCCGGCCGGACCTGCGCTGTGTCCGCGTCGCGAGAGAAGCGCCCTTTCCATCAGGAGCGACGATGAAGACCCAGCTCACCCGACTGCTCGAACCCACCGATCAAGCCCAGGCCTGGGGCGCGCTCAGGCAGGCCATCTCCCGCCTGGAGCGCTCGTCCTCGGCGAGCGGCGCCGGCCTGGCCCGATGGGTCGGCGTCTTCACCCGCACGCGCGATCGGATAACGATTCAGCGGCTCTCCCGGCCGCTCGTCGTGCTCATCCTCGACGGCGCGAAGCGGATCTTCCTCGACGGCCCGGACGGCAACACGCGCCTCGTCGCCCGGGAGGGGCAGATCCTGCTCGTGCCGCAGGGCATCCCCCTCGAGCTCGTGAACGAGCCCGATCCCGAGCGCGGCGCCTACCGCTCGTTCACGATCGAGCTCCTGAGCGAGGTCGACGAGCGGCTCCAGCGCCGGTATCCAACGCTCTGCGTCCAGCGGGGGCTCGGCGGCTTCGAGGCGGATCGGCCGCACCTGCTGCGCTCCGCGATGCCGTCGATCCAGGCGCTGATCCACCTCGTGAACACGCTCCTCCTGCCCGGCGCGCACGCGCTGCTCATCGAGCACCGGCTGGAGGATCTCATCCTGACCCTGCTCCTGCAGCACCGGGAGCAGCTCGACGAGGCGCGCGCCGCGTCCTCGACGCTGGCGCTCGATCCGACGCTCGCGGTGCGGGCGCTGGTGCGCCGCGATCCGGCGCGCCCGTGGGCGGCCCCGGAGGTCGCGCGCGCGCTCGGGGTGAGCGACGCGACGCTGCGCCGCCGGCTCGGCGCGAAGGGGGTCTCGTTCAGGGCCCTCCTGTGGAAGGAGCGCCTCGAGCTCGCCAAGGGGCTCCTGCGCTCGGGGCGCCACGGCGTGCTGGAGGTCGCGACGGCCTGCGGCTACGACTCGGCGTCGCGCTTCGCCGAGCAGTTCCGGCGCTCCGAGGGCGTCAGCCCCTCGGAGTACCGCGCGCGGCACCGGGCGAGCGCGAACGACTGCTGGAGCGAGGAGCCCGAGCTCGACGCGAGGTGAGGGGCTCAGCCCGCCTTGTCGATGCGGCCGTCGGGGTAGCGCGCGAATCGGCCTTCCGCGCGCCCGTGGACCGGGCCGTCGCTCGGCCACGGCCATCCGCCGAAGCCCGTCCGCCGGTAGTCGAGGAAGGCCTGCTGGACCTCCGCCATCGAGGTCATCACGAAGGGGCCCTGCTGCGCGACGGGCTCGCCGATCGGCTTGCCCTGGAGGAGCAGGAGCTCGGCCTCGTCGGGGCCGTTCTCGAGCAGCGCGGCTACGCCGTCGCGGAGCGTGATCCTCTGGGCCGCGGGGACGCGGCGAGCGCCGACGCGCAGCTCGGCGCCGCGGAAGAAGTAGAGCGCGCGGTTCGTGCCGGGGGAGGCGGCCGGCAGCGTGAACCGCGCGCCCGGGGCCATCTTGAGCGTCCAGATCGCCACGTCGGACGCGGCGCGCGCCGCCCACGACCTCGGCGGCGGGGCCGGCGCGCGGAGCTCGCCGAGGCGGCCGGCGACGATCGTGATCTCGGTCGTCCTGCCCGCGGCGTCGCGCGCGATCTGCCTGGGGATCGTGTCGCCCCACATCATCACGAAGCGCGGCTCGGCGAGCTTGTCCGCGCGCGGGAGGTTGAGCCAGATCTGGAAGAGCTCGAGCGGGTTGGGCCCGTCCTTCTCGACGAGCGGGAACATCTCCGCGTGGACGATGCCGCCCCCCGCCGTGAGCCACTGGACGTCGCCGCGGCCGTAGCGCGCGGCCGCGCCGAGCGAGTCCGCGTGATCGACGAGCCCGCGCCGCACGACGGTCACCGTCTCGAAGCCGCGGTGCGGGTGCTGCGGGAAGCCGGGGACGACGTCGCCGTGGTACATGCGCCAGCCGTCCTTGCCGGCGAAGTCGCGCCCGATGGCGCGGCCCGCGAGCGAGGCGGCCGGCCCCATCCGCTCGTCGCCGGCCGGGTACGCGTCGTCGTGGTGGACGCAGAACAGGAAGGGATCGAGCGTCTCCCAGGGGAACCCGAGCGGCGCGACGTCGCGGACGACGTCCTCCGCGGCGAGCGCGGCCTCGTCGGTGCGACCGGGCGGGGGCGCGGCGGGGTCGCACGCGGCGACGACGGGCGTTGCGGCGAGGGCGCCGAGGGCGGTGCGGCGATCCATGGGGCTCATCGTCTCATCGTAAGATGGACCTCATGGAGGGACAACGGTGCGAGCGCGCAACGTGGCGTTGCGCCGGGAGCAACGCGCGCGACGTGCGAGCCGCCGCGCGGGCTGCGTAGAGCAGGGGAGCGGTGAGGGCGCGCGTCCGGGCGTGAGCGCGCCGCGTCGCGGCGCTTTTTCGTGCGGAGGCGGGGCGGGCGCGCCTGGAGTCGACTAGAGTCGACCCTCGTGTCCAAACGGCGCTCCGAATCGAGCATCATCTTCCTTGTCGCTGCGGTCCAGTTCATCAACATCCTCGACTTCGTGATGGTGATGCCGCTCGGGCCCGACTTCGCGGTCGCGCTGGGCATCCCGATGTCCAGCATCGGCTTCATCGGCGGCAGCTACACGGCGGCGGCCGCGGTCTCGGGCCTCGCGGGCGCGTTCTTCCTCGACCGCTTCGACCGGCGCAGCGCGCTCGCCGTGGCGATGCTCGGCCTCGTCGCCGGCACGGCGGCCGGGGGCTTCGCCACGGGGCTCCCGAGCCTCATGGCGGCGCGCGTGCTCGCCGGGGCGTTCGGCGGGCCCGCGACCTCGGTCGCGTTCTCGATCGTCGCCGACGTCATCCCGCCCGAGCGGCGCGGCAAGGCGATGGGCGTCGTGATGGGCTCGTTCTCGGTCGCCTCGGTGCTCGGCGTCCCCGCCGGGCTGGAGCTCGCCCGCCGCGGCGGCTTTCCGCTGCCGTTCTTCGCGGTCGCGGCGCTCGGGCTGCTCGTCGCCGGGCTCGCGATCTTCCTCCTGCCGCCGATGCGAGATCACCTGACCGGCGCGCCGCCGTCGGGCAGCGCGCTCGGCGAGCTCGGCGCGCTCCTTGGCCGGCCGATCGTGCTGCTCTCGTACGCGACGACGGCGATCCTGACGGTGGCGTCGTTCCTGGTGATCCCCAACATCTCGGCTTACGTGCAGTACAACCTCGGGTATCCGCGCGAGCGGCTCGGGCTGCTCTACTTCGTGGGAGGCCTGGTGAGCTTCGCCGCGATGCGGGCCGTGGGACCGTTGGTGGACCGCTTCGGCGCGTTCCAGACGGGCTCGGTGGGGGCGGCGGTGCTCGCGAGCGTCCTCTACGCGGGGTTCGTCTCGTATACGCCGGGGCTGCCGGTGCTCGCCATCTTCATCGTCTTCATGCTGGGCATGACGTTCCGCAACGTCTCGTACAACACGCTGACGTCGAAGGTGCCGCGCCCCGCCGAGCGGGCGCGCTTCACCTCGATGCAGTCGGCCGTGCAGCACATGGCGTCCGCGATCGCGGCGTTCGCGGCGGCCAGGATGCTCCACGAGCTGCCGGACCACCGTCTTGAAGGCATGCCGGTCGTCGCGGGGCTGTCGATCGCGTTCACGATCGCGCTGCCGCTGCTGTTCCTCGGGATCGAGCGGCGCGTCGCGCTCGCTGCCGCGCATCGCGCCTAGCCGCGTTGTCGAGCGACTCACCATCTACGCTTGAGCCGCGAAAAGCGCTGTGGCGCGTCGCTGACCCGAGAGGCTCGCTGCTTGCATGCGCGCGGGCTTCGACTATAGCCTCGGGCTGATGAGCGGCCCCGAGAGCTCGCCGTTGACGACGCAGACCTTCGATCTGCGGCAGTCCCCGGACAGCCCGGGAATCTACTCCTACCTCCTCGTCATCGGCGCTTCTTCATCGTACAGGCGCGTCCTGCCCGACGACGGCGTGCTCGTCGTGGGGCGCAGCGACGAGGCCGACGTGAGGCTCGACACCGCGGCGGTCTCCCGGCGGCACGCCGAGCTCGTCTTCTCCAGAGGAGAGATCCGGATCACCGATCTCGGCAGCCACAATGGGACGCTCGTCAACGGCGAGCGCATCGAGGGCTCGCGCGCGCTCGGCTCCGGCGATGTCATCACCATGGGGGATACGACGCTGATCCTCCGGCGCGAGTCGCCGCCCCGGGGCAGCGCCCTCATCGAGATGGGCCGGCTGCGCCGGCGCGTGGAGGAGGAGATCGAGCGCGCCGCCGACTCGGCGCGGCCGTTCGGCCTGGCGGTCGTGTCCCTCGGGTCCGTGCAGATGCGCACGATGCTCGCGCATCGGGCGCTCTCGGCGCTCCGGCTCGTGGACATCGTCGCCTGGGACGGCGCCTCTCACCTGGCGATCGGGTTTCCCGAGCTCGGCGGAGAGGCGGCGCGCGCCGCGGTGCTCCAGGTGCTCGAGGCCATCGCGCCGCTGGCCCCCGAGGCGCGCGGCGGACTGGCCTCCTACCCGTTCGACGGCGGCGACACCGAGACGCTCCTCGCGGGCGCGCGGACCGCTGCGTCGATCGCGGCTCCGGGGGCGATCGCCTTCGCCTCGCAGACCGCCGTCCGGCACGTCATCGGCGATCGCACCATCGTTGTGGCCGACTCGGCCATGATCCGGCTGTTCGAGCTGATCCGGCGCCTCGCAGCGAGCGATCTGCCGGTCCTCGTCCTCGGCGAGACGGGGGCGGGCAAGGAGAACGCCGCCGCGGCCGTGCACCACTGGTCTGCGCGGGCGCAGAAGACGCTGATCACGCTCAACTGCGCCGCGCTCCCGGAGGCGCTCGTGGAGAGCGAGCTCTTCGGCTACGAGAAGGGCGCGTTCTCGGAGGCGCGGGCGCCCAAGCCCGGCCTGCTGGAGCGGGCGCACGGCGGCACCGTCTTCCTCGACGAGATCGGCGAGCTGCCCCTCGGCGCGCAGGCCAAGCTGCTCCGGGCGCTCGAGGCGAAGCGGATCACCCGCCTCGGCGACGTCCGCGATCGCGAGGTGGACATCCGCATCGTCGCTGCCACGAACCGCGATCTCGAGGCCGAGGTCCACGCCGGCCGCTTCCGTCAAGACCTGCTCTTCCGCCTGAGCGCCGCCGTCGTCGAGCTGCCCCCGCTCCGGCACAGGCGGCGTGAGCTGCCGATCCTGGCCCGTCTGTTCCTCGCCGAGGCGTGCGCTCGGACCGGGCGGCCCGCGCTCGAGCTCTCGGAAGCCGCGCTCGCCGCGCTCTTCGCGCACCCGTTTCCCGGCAACGTGCGCGAGCTCAAGAACGCGATGGAGTACGCGGCCGCCACGGCGGACGGCCCGACGCTCGAGCCCTGGGGGCTGCCCGAGCGCATCGCCGGGCTCGATGTCCCGCCGCGGGCCGCGGTGGACACCTCGGCCCCGCCCGCCGCGACGCCCGCCCGCTTCAAGCCCATCGCCGAGGAGCTCCGGGAAATCGAGCGCACGCGCATGCGTCAGGCGCTCGACGCCGCGGATGGAGTCCAGAAGCGGGCGGCGGCGCTCCTCGGGATGCCTGTCCGCACCTTCACCTTCAAGCTCAAGCAATTCGGTATCTCGGCGCGCGAGGGGAAGCGGAGTCCGTGAGGCTCGGGCTCAGGACACGAGCCGAGCCCTCTTCGCACCCTGGAGGCATGCCACCCGGGGCTCGGCGCCTCCGGAGCGCGGGGGCGGAGAGCGATGGCAATCCTTGCCGCGTCTTCCCCCGAGGGCTGGCAAGCTTTGCCACGACGGCAAAGTTTGCCTCCCTCGCGCTGGCCCAGGGCGCGAGCGCCGCCGCGGGCTGATCGATCGATTCCGCGGCTGATCCTCTTCGATCACGCGGCCGATCTCCCGCCGATGCCCCTCGTGCGCAGGGGCGGCACGCCGGATGCGATGACGCTCTGCCGACCCGGCTCGCCGGAGATGACAGCGAAAGGTAAAAATATCATGAAAACGATCCAGAACATCCTCCTCTGCGGTCCCTTCGTCTCCGTCGTCGTGGTGGCCCTGGCGGGTTGTTTGAGCGAGCCCGCAGCGCCGGCGAAGCCCGAGGAGATCCGCTGCGACAAGCTGGCCGAGTGCGGGAAGCTGAGCGAGGGCGTGGAGGCCGAGCAGTGCGCGGTCACGATGGGGCTACTCCACGACCAGGCAGTCAAGGAGCTGGACGTCTGCACGCCGGTCTTCCAACGGATCGAGAGCCTCATCGCCTGTGCGGCGCAGCAGGAGGGTTGCGAAAGCGACGTCGGTATGGCGGCCGCCGATCTCCCGCAGGATCACCCGTGCTTCGAGGAGAACGAGAGCTACAAGAGGGCCTTGCAGGAGGTGGGGGATCAGCGTCACGAGCCCGACACAGGGGCCCTGTGCGTCTTCTTCTATGAGAGGGCCATGGAGCTCGCGACGACCCCCGCGACGGGCAAGGCGTGCACGACGAGCGACGATTGTCCAGATGTCGAGTGTCCGGACCCGGCGCTCGGGAGGCACGGCTATTGCCAGTCTGGCAAGTGCAAGACGGCGATCGACATCTGCGGGTGAGCGCGCCGCTCGATCCTGCCGGCGTCGGGCGCCCCTCCACCGGATCAGAACACGAGCCAGGTTGACACCATCGCGGCATCGGGCGCCGCGGCGGGCCGGATCTCGACCTTCACGCCACCTCGGTCCTGGGTGCGGTAGATCTGTGGCCTGTTCGTGAAGAGCATGGCCGTCGCCGTGATCACCGTCGCGCTGCCGGCGAGGAGGGTGCCGGCGGCCAGCCAGCTCTCGTTGACGCTGGCGTCGTACTGGAAGCCGGGGGAAGGAGCGCACGACCGACCGCACTCGCGCACGCTCCGCTCCTGCGCATATCCATGAAGGTCGTCGGCCTGCCACATCAACCGGCCGCCCATGAGGGCGATGGCCGCCCCAGCCCCGAGCGTGGCCCAGGGGAGCCAGGCGGGCCAGCGCTGCCTGGCGACGACGGTATCGGCGCTCAGGACGAGCTGGCCGGAGGCCTCTTTGCCCGCGACCATGAAGATGGTCTTGGCGACGGTGAAGTAGCCGTCCTTTCTCGCTGTGAGGACATGCTCTCCGGGCGTGACCATCTGGCGCCGGGCGCCGGGTCCGACGAACCAGGGCTTGCCATCCATCAGCACGGTGGCCCCCGGCTCGTCGCAGCGGATATCGATGACGGCGAGCTCCTGCTCCACGAGCGCTCGCAGCGTCGCGCGCGCCTCCTGCTCCTTCTCGGCGTCGAGCGAGCCGGGCCCCCATCGCAGGGAGAGGCGCAGGTTGTCATAGGCCAGCACCGGCAGGCCGAGGCTCCTCAACACCCGCCCGAGATAGAGCCGGAGCTCGGGGTGCTCCCACGAAGCCAGCGCCTCTTCGTACTTGGCCCGCGCCTCGGCGAACATCATGCGCCGGTGAAAATTCCGGGCCTCCTCGAAGAGCGCGCGGGCCATCTGCTTTCGATCTTCGGAGATGCCCTGATGCCATGGGGGCGCCGACGCTGCCGGGGGCGACGGCGACTCCGCTGTCGCCGGAGGATGCGGCGATGAGGACGATGACGGCGGCGGCGCCTGGGCGAGCGCAGGAGCGGCGCAGACGGCTGTGAGGGTGATGGGCAGGAGGAGCTTCGCCAGCGGAAGGGAGGCGTGAACAGGTCGTCTACGGGTCGTCGTCATGAAAGCCAAGCGCTCGCCTCCGGCTCGCCCGTCATGCCACATCGAGCGTTCGCCGGGCTCGCCGGGCCGATGAGCGAGCTCCGCGGGCCAGGATATGCGCGCGCATGTCCTGTGTGAAGCGCGCTGGCGGCGGGTCTGTGTGTACACGGCTCCGCTGGGCGCCTATGCTCTCGCCATGGCTCCAGCCGTCGCGGAGGCGACGGTTTCGATAGACGTGTCTTTTTACAGACAGGAGGGACGGTGCCCACCGAGCGGATCACCCTGGAATCGGTCCGTCGATCGTCCGGCGTGGCGCCGGTCGAGCCTGAAGGGCGCTCTGGCATGAGCACCGAGAGCCTCGTGGACGTCGCCTGCGCCGGCGCGGCGCTCGCGGGCAGAGCGCTCCCGCGGGCTGTGCTCGCCGTCTCCGGGGCGACGGTCAGCGTCGTGCCGGCCGGCGTTCATGGGGCGAGGCGCGACGCGGTGAGCGACGCGAGCGCTCCGCCGTCCTCGTCGATTCCCCGGACCGATCCGCCCCGAGCCGGCACCCGCATCGGCCACTACGAGCTCCTGCGCGAGCTCGGCCGGGGTGGCATGGGCACCGTCTTCCTTGCGCGCGACATCCGGCTCGCTCGCCTCGTCGCGATCAAGCTCCTCACAAGGCTCAGCAGGAGCGGACTACAGCGCTTCCTGATCGAGGCGCAGGCCACCGCGCGCTGCAAGCACGAGCACATCGTGACGATCCATGAGGTGAACGAGCACGATGGATACCCGTACATGGTGCTCGAGTACATCGAGGGGCAGAGCCTCCGCGCCTGGATGAGGCAGCGCAGGCCCGCGGACGCCGGTGAGGAGGTGTCGACGGCGCCGGTGCCGCCCGGCCTGGCCGTCGACATGATGGTCCCTGTCGTGCGCGCGCTCTCGCGAGCGCACGCGTCCGGCATCATCCACCGTGACCTCAAGCCCGAGAACATCATGCTGGAGGCGTCGGGGGCGATCAAGGTGGTCGATTTCGGCATCGCGGAGCTGCGCGAGGACGAGGCGAGCCTCGCGCTCGCGGTCGAGCGCGAGGCCGCCGAGCACAAGAATACGCGCCTCACCGGCGAAGGCGCGCTCATCGGAACGATGCCTTATATGTCCCCCGAGCAGTGGAGGGGAACGGGCATCGACCAAGCCAGCGATATCTGGGCGGTCGGCATCATGCTCCACGAGCTCGTGATCGGCGCGCACCCGCTCGCGCCCGTCAACCAGGGGACGCTCCTCGGCGTGGCGGTCCTCGACGAGCCCATGCCCCAGGTCAGCGCGCGCCACCCGGAGCTCGGCGCGCTCGGCGCGATCATCGATCGCTGCCTCTGCAAGCGGAAATCCGAGCGGTTCGCCTCCGCGCAGGAGCTCTTGACCGAGCTCTTGCCGCTGCTGCCTGGGCGCCGGGAGATCCTCCTCGGCGCCGACGAGAGCCCGTTCGCGGGCCTGTCGTCGTTCCAGGAGGCCGACGCCGACCGCTTCTTCGGCCGCGCGCAGGACCTCGCGGGCGTGGTTGCGCGGCTCCGGAACCAGCCGCTGCTCGCGATCGCCGGGGCGTCGGGCGTGGGGAAGTCATCGCTCGTGCGGGCCGGGGTGATCCCCGCGCTCAAGCGCTCCGGCGAGGGCTGGGAAGCGCTCGTCGTGCGGCCCGGGCGTGAGCCGATGGCAGCGCTCGCGGATCTGTCCAGCCATGCCGCCGCGATGCTGGGCGCAGCTCCGCCGACGCCCGTCCCGGAGGGCGGCGCGGCGGGCTCGGCCCTGGCCCCGCGGCTGCGCGCCGAGCCCGGCCTCCTGGGCGCGTGGCTGCGCGCGTGGTCGGACCGAGCGAAGCGGCGCCTCGTGCTGTTCATCGATCAGTTCGAGGAGCTCTTCACGCTCGGCGCCCCGGCCGGCGAGCGCGAGGCGTTCCTCGCGTGCCTCGCGGGGGTCGCCGACGACGCCTCTTCACGGCTCCGGGTGGTCCTCGCGGTCCGAGCCGACTTCCTGGAGCGGATGGCCGAACACGAGCAGTTCATGGCGGCGATGATCCGGGGCCTCGTGTTCCTGCGGCCGATGGGGCGCGAGGGGCTGCGTGAGGCCTTGATGAAGCCGATCGAGGCGGCGCGGCACGAGATCGAGGACACGGCGATGATCGAGGGCTTCCTCGACGCGCTGGCGATGACGCGCGGCGCGCTGCCGCTCCTGCAGTTCACCGCGGCCCGGCTGTGGGAGATGCGCGATCGGGAGCGCCGGATGCTCACCATCGCGAGCTACGAGGCGCTCGGGGGCGTGGCGGGCGCGCTGGCGAGCCACGCCGACACGGTGCTGGCCGGGATGAGCGAGCGCCGGGCGAAGCTCGCGCGGGCCGTCCTGGAGCGCCTTGTGACGCCGGAGCGGACGCGGGCGGTGGCCAGCCTGGGTGAGCTCTGCGAGCTGCCCGGGGAGCGGGGCGAGATCGAGCGGGTGGTGGAGCTGCTCGCCGACGCGCGGCTCCTCGCGATCGAGACGGCGAGCGATCGCGCGGGCAGCACGGTGGAGATCGTGCATGAGTCGCTCATCGAGCGGTGGCCGACGCTGCGGCGCTGGCTGGACGAGAACCAGGAAGACGCCGCGTTCCTGGACCGGCTGCGCGCGGCGGCGAGGCTCTGGGACGCGAGCGGCCGCGCCGCGGACACGCTCTGGCGGGGCAAGGTCGCCGAGGAGGCGCGCGGCTTTCGCGAGCGCTACCGGGGCGCGCTGCCGGAGCGGGAGAGGCTCTATCTGGAGGAGGTGCTCCGGTTCGCCGATCAGCAGCAACGCGGGAGGCGGCGCCTCGCGTCCGGGATCATCGCGGCGCTGTCGCTGCTGGCCTTCGCGGCGGGGGGCGGATACGTGAAGGTGACCCGCCAGTACCAGGTGATCATGGAGCAGTTCGACGAGATCCGGACCGCGGAGATCACGTTGAAGGAGGCGCTCGCGCGCGAGGAGACGGCCCGGAGCGTGGCGGAGCGGGCGCGACAGGAGAGCGAGGCGGCGCGGCAGGACAGCGAGGCGCAGCGGCGGCGGGCCGAGCGGCTCCAGCGCGACGCCGAGGAGGCCCGGGACAGGGCGGAGGCCGAGGCCGAGAGGGCCCGCGTCGCGGCCAACCAGGCGCGGATGGCGCGGGATGAGACGCAGAAGGCCGAGGCCGAGGCGCGAAAGGCCGAGGTCAAGGCCACCGCGGAGGAGCAGAAGGCCAGGGCCGTCGAGGCGGAGCTGCGGAGCAAGAGCGAGCTGGAGCTGCTCGTCGAGCGCGCCGTGGGGAAGATCGACGCGACGTTGAAGTAGCGGAGGCTCCATGGGAAGCGCGCCGCGGGGAGGAGCGCGCTGGTCGCCGCGTCAGGTCACGGATGTGGCTTCCGCTTGCCCAGGCGCGCGCGGAGCCCGATGCGGCGGCGCACCTCGTCGAGGCGCCGCGCGTGGCCCGGGCGCTTCTGCTGAACGGGAGGTGCGCTGTTGCTACCACGGTGACACGGATACGCTCTCGGAGATGGCTACGCCGTTGTCGCCGACGATATGGAATTTCAGGGTGTCGCCCCATATGGCATTGAGCGAAGCGTCCGCTGGAAGGCGGTGACTCCAGCCGAGGCTGCCGTAACGCAAGAGCATGCCATCGTCTCCGACGACGTAGACGATATGTTGGCTGAGGTCCCACCTGGTTCCCCATACGAAGTTCAACGTTCTCTGTGCTGTCGGCGCCGATGTCATGGCCGTCCAGTCGGCGCCGTCGAAGTGCAGGATGGTGCCGCCCTCGCCGACGACGAATACGTCCTGCGGCCCGCTTCCCCATACGGAGTTCAATGATCTCGGCGGAATCGACCCGTGTTTCACGGCTTCCCAGCGCTCGCCCTCGAAGCGCAGGATGGTGCCGTTTTCGCCGACTGCGAACATGTCTTGCGGCCCGCTTCCCCACACGGCGTTCAACGACGCTTGCGAGGCCGACTCGTGGGTCGCGGCCTTCCATTGTCCGTCTTTGAAGCGCAGGATGGTGCCCTTGTCGCCGACGGCGATCACGTCATCCGGCCCGCTTCCCCACACGAAGTTCAATGTGATTCGTGGGATCGACTCGTGCTCCACGATTCTCCAGCGTTCGCCGTCGAAATGCAGGATGGCGCCTTCTTCGCCCACCGCGAACACGTCTTTGGGCCCGCTCCCCCACACGGCGTTCAGCGGATTCCGTGGGATCGGGTCGAGCGGCATGACTTTCCAGCTGCTGCCGTTGTAGTGAAGGATCGTGCCCTCCTTGCCAACGGCGAATATGTTGTTCGGTCCGCTCCCCCACACGCTCTGCAGGTCCTCCTTCAAGCAGGAATTGCCGTCCGGTGTGATCGGGACGTCGCAGCGCTCGCCCGTGGCTTGTGCGAAGCACGTCGGGTTGCCTTCGCGGTCGGGGTCGCACACATAGCCGGTCGGGCAGAAGCTCGCGCCGCACGCGGATCCGGTGTCGAAGCACGCGCCGAGGGGGGCCGTCAGCGCGATGAGGGACGCCAGCGCAGCCGCATGGCAAAGCGCTCTGACGCCGTGCCGGCGACCCGCGGCGTCCCCGTTCCGCTCGACGCCCCATCTCCGGGTGAATCCGCGCATCCTCTGCTCGCTCCTCAGCTCGTCCGACCAACCTACCGTCCAACCCACCGTTCGCCCAGGTCGCCGCGGAGCGCCTGGCGCCCGCGGCGCGAGCGTACGGCGGGGCACCTCCTCTTGGGAAGGCCCCGCGCCGGGTCTCAACGGGCCCACAGCATCGCAGCGTCGAGCAAGGCAGCGGGGAGGATCTCGATCTTCACTCCGCACGAGGAGGTCGCGGTGCAGGGGGCCCTGAGCCGCCGCGCGCAAAGGCTGTGCTGGTGAACTCGGACACGGCTATGCTTCCAGGCCGGTGCGGCACCTCATGATGACGAGAAGCGTCCTGCGATGAGCGGCAGTTCGCCGGAGGACGCGGGCTACGCAAACACGGCGATCGCCGGCGCAGCGCCCCCCACCCCCACGCTGCGGGCCGGGGCCGACCGCTTGGTCACGGGCGCCCGCGAGGCGCAGCGCGACGAGGAGCCCGAGACGCTCGACCCGCCGCCCTCGTTGCTGGCGCAGGCCAGGCCGGCGCCTGCGGCCGGCACCCGCATCGGCCATTACGAGCTCCTGCGCGAGCTCGGCCGGGGCGGCATGGGCGTTGTCTTCCTGGCCCGCGACACCCGCCTCGCTCGCCTCGTCGCCATCAAGCTCCTCAACATGCTGAGCAGCGCCGGGGTCCAGCGCTTCCTTGTCGAAGCGCAGGCCACCGCGCGCTGCAAGCACGAGCACATCGTGACGATCCACGAGGTGAACGAGCACGACGGATTCCCGTACATGGTGCTCGAGTACATCGAGGGGCAGAGCCTGCGCGCCTGGATGAATCGGCGCAGGCCCGTGGACGCGGGGGAGGAGGTGTCGACGGCGCCGGTGCCGCCCGGCCTGGCGGTCGACATGGTGGTCCCCGTCGTGCGCGCGCTCGCGAGCGCGCACGCGTCCGGCATCGTCCACCGCGACCTCAAGCCGGAGAACATCATGCTGGAGGCGTCCGGGGCGATCAAGGTGGTCGATTTCGGCATCGCCAAGCTGCGCGAGGACGAGGCGGTCCTCTCGGCCGGTCGCGCCGTCGCCGGGGACACGGGCTTGACCCGCGACGGCGGGATCATCGGCACGCTGGCGTATATGTCCCCCGAGCAGTGGAGAGGGATCGACATCGATCCGTCGAGCGATGTCTGGGCCGTCGGCATCATTCTGCACGAGCTCGTGATGGGCGCGCACCCGCTGGCGCCGTGCGGCAAGATGGATCTCCTCGCCGTGCCGATCCTCGACGAGCCGATGCCCACCGTCGGCGCGCGCCATCCGGAGGCCGGCGCGCTCGGCGCGATCATCGATCGCTGCCTCTGCAAGCGGAAGGCCGACCGGTTCGCCTCCGCGCAGGAGCTCTTGACCGAGCTCTTGCCGCTGCTGCCTGGGCGCCGGGAGATCCTCCTCGGCAGCGACGAGAGCCCGTTCGCCGGCCTGTCGTCGTTCCAGGAGGCCGACGCCGACCGCTTCTTCGGCCGCGCGCAGGACCTCGCGGGCGCGGTGGCGCGCCTCCGGAGCCAGCCGCTGCTCACGATTGCCGGCGCCTCGGGCGTGGGGAAGTCGTCGCTCGTGAGGGCAGGGGTGATCCCGGCGCTCAAGCGCTCTGGCGAGGGCTGGGAGGCGCTCGTCGTGCGGCCCGGGCGCGAGCCGATGGCGGTGATGGCGGACCTGTTCGACCACCCCGCCGTGACCCTCAACACCGACGTGAAGGCGCTCTCCCCGCAGGGCGGCGCGGCGATGCGCGGGGCCCTTGTCGAGCGGCTGCGCGCCGAGCCCGGCCTGCTCGGCGCCGCGCTGCGCGGGGGGGCGGGCCGCGCGAAGCGGCGCCTCGTGCTGTTCATCGATCAGTTCGAGGAGCTCTTCACGCTCGGCGCCCCGGCCGGTGAGCGCGCGGCGTTCCTCGCGTGCCTCGAGGGGATCGCCGACGATGCTTCCTCGCCGCTCCGCGTCGTCCTGTCGGTCCGGTCGGATTTCCTCGAGCGGATGGCCGAGCACGAGCAGTTCATGGCGGCGATGATCCGGGGCCTCGTGTTCCTGCGGCCGATGGGGCGCGAGGGGCTGCGCGAGGCCTTGATGAGGCCGATCGAGGCGGCGCGGCACGAGATCGAGGACACGGCGATGATCGAGGGCATCCTCGACGCGCTGGCGACGACGCGCGGCGCGCTGCCGCTCCTGCAGTTCACGGCGGCCAGGCTGTGGGAGATGCGCGATCGGGAGCGCCGGATGCTCACCATCGCGAGCTACGAGGCGCTCGGAGGCGTGGCGGGCGCGCTGGCGAGCCACGCCGACACGGTGCTGGCCGGGATGAGCGAGCGCCGGGCGAAGCTCGCGCGGGCCGTCCTGGAGCGCCTTGTGACGCCGGAGCGGACACGGGCGGTGGCCAGCCTGGGTGAGCTCTGCGAGCTGCCCGGGGAGCGGGGCGAGATCGAGCGGGTGGTGGAGCTGCTCGCCGACGCGCGGCTCCTCGCGATCGAGACGGCGAGCGATCGCGCGGGCAGCACGGTGGAGATCGTGCACGAGTCGCTCATCGAGCGATGGCCGACGCTGCGGCGCTGGCTGGACGAGAACCAGGAAGACGCCGCGTTCCTGGACCGGCTGCGCGCGGCGGCGAGGCTCTGGGACGCGAGCGGCCGCGCCGCGGACACGCTCTGGCGGGGCAAGGTCGCCGAGGAGGCGCGCGGCTTTCGCGAGCGCTACCGGGGCGCGCTGCCGGAGCGGGAGAGGCTCTATCTGGAGGAGGTGCTCCGGTTCGCCGACCAGCTGCAGCGCGGGAGGCGGCGCCTCGTGTCCGGGATCATCGCGGCGCTGTCGCTGCTGGTGGTCGCGGCGGGGGCGGGGATCGTGAAGCTGACCCGCCAGAACACGGTGATCACGGAGCAGCTCGAGGAGATCCGGAGGACGGAGGACACGCTCAAGAAGGCGCTGGCGAGCGAGGAGGCGCAGCGGAGCGCGGCGGAGCGGGCGCAGCAGGAGAGCGAGGCGCAGCGGAGGCGGGCCGAGCGGATGCAGCACGAGGCGGAGGAGGCCCGCGAGCGCGCGGAGGCCGAGGCCGGGCGGGCACGCGTGGCGGCGGGCGAGCCGAGGACGGCGCGGGACACCGCGCAGCGGCCCGAGGCCGACGCGCGCCACGCCGTCAAGGCCACCCAGCAGGAGCAGAAGGCGAGGTAAGCGGCCGAGGCGGCGCTGCGGAGCAAGCGCGCCGCCGGCCCTCAGCGCTGCTGCGCCCCGAACCGCGCCTTCGCCGCGTCCACCGCGGCCTTCGTCCACTTGTCGACCTCGTCGTCCGTCAACGTCCGCTCGGCCGACCGGAACCACAGCGCGAACCCCAGCGAGTGCGTCCCCGCCGGCAGCTCCTCGCCGCGGTACCGATCGAACATCTCGACCTTCTCGCAGCGCTCCCCCGCGGTGGTCCGCAGCACCTCGAGCACCTCTCCCGCCGGCACGTCGAGCGGCAAGAGCAGCGCCACGTCGTGCCGCATCGCCGGGAACCGGCTCGGCTTCGCGGCCACCGGCGCCTTGTACGCCGCCGCCACCGCCGCGAGGTCCAGCTCCGCCACGACGGCCCCGCTCGTGATCTCCAGCGCCTCGCGCACGTCCGGGTGCAGCTCCGCCACGTACCCGACCTCGCGGCCGTCGAGCAGGACGCGGGCGCCCTTCTTCGGGTGCGCCCACGGCGGCGGCTCGCCCGAGAGGTCGAACGCCGGCGTCACGCTGCCCGCGAGCTCCGCGATCACCGCCTCGACCGCGCCCTTGCCGTCGTAGAAATCGACGTCCTCGGGCCGCGTCAGGTAGCTGTCGCGCGGCCCCGCGAGGAAGATCGTGAGCCGCGTCGGCTCGTTCACCGGCGGCCGCTCGACCCGCGCCAGCTGGCTCGCGCCGCCCGCCTCGCCCTGCCACGGCAGGAACACCTGGCTCACCTCGAACAGCCGCACCCGCGGCACGTTGTACCGCTGCGAGCGCTGCACCACCGTGAGCAGCCCAGGGACCAGCGACGGCCGCATCACCGACTTCTCCTCGGAGAGCGGGTTGAGCAGCCGCAGGAGCGACCCGTCGTCGTAGCGCGCCGCCTTCAGCTCCTGGGGCGACAGGAACGAGTACGTCACCGCCTCGTGCAGCCCGATCCCCGTGCAGATCTGCCGCACCCTGCGCCGCAGCCGGTAATCGCCGCGGGCGCCCGCCGGCGCGGCCCCGACGCGCGGCAGCCGGCTCGGGATCTGGTCGTAGCCAGCGATGCGCGCGACCTCCTCGATGAGGTCGATCTCCTCCGCGATGTCGGGCCGGTGCTCCGGCACCTCGACGAGGAGCCGGTCCGCCTTCTGCTCCAGCACCGAGAGCCCCAGCGTCTCCAGGATCTCGCGCGCCCGCGCCGGCACCTCGGCCCCGATGATCCGCTGGTACCGCGGGAGCCGGAGCGTCAGGCGGCGCGGCGCGCGCGGCGCCACGTACGCGTCGATCGGCTCGCCCGCCGCCTCGCCGCCGGCGAGCTCGCAGATGAGCGCGCTACCGCGGTCGCGCGACAGGGGGACCCCCGAGAGGTCCACCTCCCGCTCGAAGCGGTGCGACGCCTCGGTGTGGAAGCCGTACCGGCGCGCCGACCTGCGGATCCCGCGCGGCTCGAAGTACGCCGACTCCAGGAACACCCGCCGCGTCGTCGCGGTGACGCCGCTGTCCGCGCCGCCGATGACGCCCGCCAGGGCCACCACGCGGTCCGCGTCGGCGATGACCAGATCGTCCTCGTCCAGGGACAGCTTCTGCCCGTCGAGCGCGACGAACGCCTCGCCCGCCTTGGCCCTCCGGATCTCGATCGGGAGCCGCAGCGTGTCGAGATCGAAGGCGTGGAGCGGCTGCCCCCGCTCGAGCATCACCAGGTTGGTCGCGTCGACGATGTTGGTGATCGGCCGGACGCCGAGGCGGCCGAGCCGCACCCGCGCCCAGAGCGGCGACGGGCCCACGCCGACGCCCTCGATCACCTGCCCGTCATACCGGGGGCAGCGGTCCCCGTCGCGCACCTCCACGGCCGCGGGCGCTCCGGCGCCGTTCGCTCGAGCCGCGGCGACGGCGGGCGGGCGGAACGGTAGGCCGAGCACCGCGGCAACGTCCCGCGCCACGCCCAGGTGTCCCAGCGCGTCGGGCCGGTTCGGGGTGACGCTCAGCTCGATGATCCAGTCCTCGAGGCGAGGCTCCCAGTCGAGCAGCGATTGCCCCGGACGCCCGCCCTCCACGGTCAGGAGACCCTCGTGGCTCGACCCGAGCCCGAGCTCGTCCTCGGCGCAGAGCATGCCGGGCGACGTGAAGCCGGCGACCGCCTTCTCGGTCAGCGTGACGAGCGCCCCGGTGCGGTCGAGCACCTGCGCCCCCACGGGCGCATAACAGACGAGCGCCGGAGCCGCCGGGATGACCGGCGCGCCGCACGCCACCTCGACGCCTTCTCCGCCTCCGCCCGCGTCCACGCGGACCACCGTCAGGCCCTTCTTGCCCGCCGGGTGCGGCCGCGTCGCGACGACGCTCGCGAGGACCACCGAGCGCAGCGCGGCGCCGACGTGCGTCACGCGGTCGACCTCGAGCCCGCCGCGGCCGAGCGCCGAGGTCACCGCGTCGACGCCGGGATCGGCGCCGAGGATCTCTTGAAGCCACTTGTAGGATATCAACATGGGGAATCGGGCCTGCGGGCGAGGGGCAGTGGCCTAGAGGCTTCCGAGGAAGCGGACGTCGTTCTCGTAGAAGGCGCGGATATCGTCGACGGCGAACTTCATGTTGGCCGTGCGATCCACGCCGATGCCGAACGCCAGCCCCGTGTATTCCTCCGGGTCGATCCCGACGTTCCGGAGCACCGTCGGGTGGACCATGCCGCACCCGAGCACCTCCAGCCAGCCCGTCCCCTTGCACTGCGGGCAGGCGCGGTTCTCGCCGAAGCAGACGAGGCAGGACACGTCGAGCTCCGCGCTGGGCTCGGTGAAGGGGAAGTAGCTCGGCCGGAAGCGCGTCCTCGTGGCCTCGCCGAACATCCGGCGGCTGTAGACCTCGAGCAGGCCCTTCAGATCGGCGAGCGACACGTCGCGGTCGACCACGAGCCCCTCGATCTGCACGAACATGGGGCTGTGGCTCGCGTCGTCGTCGCGGCGGTACACGACCCCGGGCGCGACGATCATCACCGGCGGAGGGTGGGAGAGCATCTCGCGCACCTGGACCGGGCTCGTGTGCGTCCGGAGGAGCACGTTCTGGCCAGGATCGCCGGCCATGTAGAACGTGTCGTGCATGTCCATGGCGGGGTGATCCGCCGGGAACCCGAGGAGATCGAAGTTGTAGCGCGCGAGCTCGATCTGCGGCCCTTCGGCCACGTCGAACCCGAGCCCGACGAAGATATCGACGATCTCGTCGAGGGTCCGCATGATCGGGTGCGACCGCCCGGGCGCGCGCCAGCGGCCGGGCAGGGTGATATCGAGGGGCGGCGCGGAGAGCTCGCGATCGCGCGCAGCGCGCTTGATCCTCGCCGTCGCCTCCTCGCGGGCGCGCTCCACGCGGCCCTTGACGGCGTTGAGGCGCTGGCCGAGCGCCTTGCGCTCCTCGGGCGCCGCGCCGGGCAGCTGCTTCATCAGCGCATTGAGCGACCCGCGGCGCCCGAGCAGGCTGGCATACAGGCGGTTCAGCTCATCGAGATCGCCGGCAGCGGCGAACTGGACGTCCACCGTGCGATCGACCTCGTCGATGAGGCGGCCGAGTTCGGGACCACTCATTGCCGCCCCCTTACCGCGAAGGCCATGGCAACGCAAGACGTTGACCTCCCGCGCCGCCCCCCCAAGTGCTCGCGCCAGGCAGCGCGCGGCCCGCACGCGTGAGCCGGAGG
The DNA here is from genome assembly GCF_051527405.1 of Sorangium sp. So ce295. Lineage (NCBI taxonomy): Bacteria > Pseudomonadati > Myxococcota > Polyangiales > Polyangiaceae > Sorangium > Sorangium sp. So ce295. The sequence continues at coordinate 5,055,029 of NZ_CP150324.1, forward strand.
CTCGACGACCACCACCGCGGCGGGCGTGCCTCGCCGCTCCCGCTGCGCGGCTCCGCCTGCGCGCGGCGCGCGCAACAGCTCAACTTCGTCTGGCTCATGGCCGCGCACCGCGAGCGCGAAGATCGGGTGTTCGGCGTGGTCGACGGGTCGTGGTTGCGGCGCCGGGTCAGAGTTGAATACAGTGGCCGCGTGCCCCCCATCGCCAGGAGGCTTTCTTGCTCCGCTGTGCCCGATCCCGCTCGCTCGCTGTAGGTCGCGCTCCCCTCTCGGCCGCGTTCCCTGCGCTCCTCGCCGCCGCAGCGGCCTGCGGCCCTGCCACGCCGGCAGAGGTGCCGCCCACGCCATCCGCAGTTCCCGCAAGTCCCGCCCCTGCGCTGCCCGCGCCGGCGACGCCCGTTATCGACACGGCGCTCGGCGGCCGGCTCTTCGACAAGTTTTATGGGAAAGAGCCCCCGTTCTCGGCCTTTGTCCCCGATAGCTCGAAGACCAAAGGGGCCCTGGATGGTCAAGGCGGTCCCTCGGGCAATGGGACGCTCAGGCTCGGATCCGGGGAGGCGATGAGCAACGACGCCGGCCATGATTATCGTCTCAAGAATCTCTTCGGCTGGGATCTCAAGGGGCGCGAGGGCATCTATGGACCAGGCGCGATGGCGAAGGGGTACGCCGTCTCGCGGAGCCTCCTCGGGGGCCGCGAGACGCAAGAGGATCTCGTCCTTCTGCTCACGAAGGGGGATCGCGAGATCCCCTCGTACGGCGACGTGCTCACGCCCCCTCAGATCGAGGCCGTGGCCGCGTTCGTGATAGGCGTCCGTGACGGCGCGCTCCCGCATCCTGACCAGAGCTTCACGATCAAGCCGCCGGCTCAGGGACATTACGCGCTCCTCCCAGGCGGCGACGCCGCCCGCGGGAAGGCGCACATCAAGGAGCGCTGTTCGTCGTGCCATGGGGACGATGGGACGAAGGTGCTCTTCGACGATGGCGCCTACTCTCTCGGCTCCCACGCGCGGCAGAAGGCGTACGAGGACTGGCACAAGATCCTGAACGGGCAGCCGGGCTCGCCCATGGGCCGTCAGGTCCGCGGGAGCACAGGCAAGGAGATGGCGCAGGAGCTCCTCGATATCCTGGCGGCCCTCTGCGATCGCGGGGCGTTCCCTCCAGGAAAGGCGACAGCGAAGGACGTCGAGACCGGCGACGGGCGCTGCGGCTCCTATCTGAAGTAACCGGCGCGGGCCGCCAGCCCTATCCATGTCAACCGTGAGTTGACACTGTGGACACACGCAGTTGCTTCTCCATCGGTCCCACCTCGGCAGGGGCGGTCAGACACCCATCTGCCGCGTCGAGCGCCCTCACCGCTGCCCGGCGTCATTGGCCGCCTGACGCGAGCGCGGCGCGCAGGTTACCGTCCGGCAACGCTGCCGAGATGTTGTAGAACAGAGCCACCATGGCACCTGCCCAGGAGCGCGAGCGGCGGACCCTCGATCGGTACACGCTCCATGGCGTGATCGCCTCCGGGGGGATGGCGTCCGTCCATTTCGGGCGGCTCGTGGGTGCCCATGGCTTTGCCCGCACGGTCGCGATCAAGCGCCTGCACCCGCAGTTCGCCAGGGACCCCGAGTTCTCGTCGATGCTCCTCGACGAGGCGCGGCTCGCGGTGCGCATCCGCCACCCGAACGTCGTCACCACGCTCGACAGCGTGCAGGCCGACGACGAGCTCTTCGTGGTCATGGAGTACATCGCGGGGGAGTCGCTCTCGAGCCTGCTGCGCGAGGCCGGCCGGCGAGGGGCCCAGGTCCCGCAGCCGATCGGCTCGGCCATCATCGCCGGCGCCCTCGCGGGCCTGCACGCGGCGCACGAGGCGACCGACGAGGAGGGCGCCGCGCTCGAGATCGTCCACCGCGACGTCTCGCCGCAGAACATCCTCGTCGGCGAGGACGGCATCCCGCGCGTGCTCGATTTCGGGATCGCGCGGGCGGCGGTGCGGAGCCAGGTGAGCCGCGTCGGGCAGCTCAAGGGCAAGCTCAGCTACATGGCGCCCGAGCAGCTGCGCGGAGCCCCGCTGAGCCGCCGCGCCGACATCTACGCCGCTTCCGTGGTCCTCTGGGAGGTGCTCACCGGACGGCGGCTGTTCACGGGGGAGTGCGACGCGGAGATCTTCGGGCGGATCCTCGAGGGCGTCGTCCAGCCGCCGAGCGTCTACGGCGACGTGCCGAAGGCGCTCGACGAGGTGGTGCTCCGCGGCCTCGACAGGGATCCCTCCCGGCGTTACGCGACCGCGCTGGAGATGGCGGCCGCGCTGGAGGAGGCGCTGCCGCCGGCGAGCCCGCGGGCGGTCGGGGCGTGGGTCGAGGCGACGGCGGGGACGCTCCTCGAGGCGCGGGCGAAGAGCCTCGCCGCGATCGAGACGTCGCAGCGGAGCGCGGCCCCAGCGCCGCCGCCGCCGAGATCTGCCGCCGCGGACGACGCGCCGCCGCGGGACCTCGAGGCGCGCCTCGCGCAGCCGTCGGGCGGCCGCGGGCGCGCGATGCGGACCTCGGTGACGGTTCCGACGATGACGAGGACGGTCGAGGACATGGCGCGGCCCGTGGCGTCGGCGCTCGCGACGCCGGTCGCCGCGGCGGCGCCGCCGCGGCTGGCGAGCGCGCAGCTCGTCCGCGCCTCCACGCTCGCGCTCGGGGCCAGCGCGCTCGTGCTCGCCGTGGCCCTCGGCAGGAGCTGTAGCGTGCGTCCAGAGCCCGATGCGTCGCAGGCCGAGCGCGCCGGAGCCGGCGAGCCGCCTCCGCTGGCCGTCGCCCCGGCGCCGGGGGTTGCGGCGCTCGCCTCGAGCGCGGCCGCTCCGGCGGCGTCCGAGGCCGCGCCTGCGGCGCCCGCCACGAGCGCGCCTGCGGCCGCTGCGAGCGCCGCTGCGGCGCCTGCGAGCACCGCGGGGGCGCCGGAACCGGTCGCGCCCGCCACCGCGCAGGAGCGCGCCGCGGCCCCCGCGCGCACCGCGCGGCCGCGATCCCGCTGCGTGCCTCCGTACTACGTCGATGCCAGCGGCATCCGGCGGATCAAGCGTGAGTGCCTGTGAACGGTGGAAGCGTGTAGCCTACGCCGCGATGAAACGAGGCCTCCTCGCCGCCCTGGGCGCGGCCGTCACGCTCGTCGCCAGCTCGCGCGCCCGTGCTCAGGGTGTGGGTGAGACGTGCGCGGCCTCGTACGAGCAAGCGCAGCAGCTCGTTCGCGACCGGGCGCTGCTGCGCGCGCGGGCCGAGCTTCGCGTCTGCGTGAGCTCGTGCCCGGCGACGCTCGCCCGCGATTGCCAGAGCTGGAGCGAGCAGGTCGAACGCGACGTGCCCAGCGTCGCGCTGTCGGCCACGTCCGCGGACGGCCGCGCACCGGGCCGGGTCAGGGTGCTCCTCGACGGCGCGCCGCTGGTCGACGCGCTCCCGAAGGATCCGATCGAGCTCGATCCCGGGCGCCATACGCTCACCTTCGAGGACGCGGCGGGGACGCGCGTCGTCACCGTGGTCACGGTGGCGCAGGGCGACAAGGCGCTGCCGATCGCGGTGCGCTTCCCTGCGTCGGCGCCGTCGCGCCCTGCGTTCGGCGCCGATGCGCCGCCCGTGCGGCAGCGCTGGCCGCTCGTGCTCGCCGGCGCCGGCGTGGTTGGGCTCGGTGTGGGCGCGTTCCTCGGCATCAAGGGGCACCTCGACCGGAGCGAGCTCCGCAGCAGGTGCGCGCCCGGGTGTCGGGCGGACGAGGTAGACGCGATCGACACCGTCTGGAAGGTCGGTGCCATCAGCGCTGGAGCGGGGCTCGTCGCTGCGGGGCTGGGCACGGTGCTGTACTTCCAGCTCGATCCGATCGTCCCCGCGACGCCGGCCGCGGGCTCCGCCCTGCTTCCGGACGGCGCAGCGCTCTCGCTGCGCGGCTCGTTCTGAGCGCCGGCGCGGGGCACGTCACCCGGGTAGTGGCCCCCCTCGCTCCTCAGGTCGCGGGGAGCTGATTGCCAGTGGCCCAGATGCCCACGACGGAATGATGACGCGACTAGGCCTTGTTTTGTCGACAGAATGTGTGGGTGATCTCCTCGGTTGGTCCGGAGCTCTGTAGAGCACCGGGCTGGCCTCTGAAACCCCGCATCCGTCGAAGTGCCCCATCTGGTTCCTGCGCTACCGGGAACTCCGGCTCTTCATTTCCATGTTGAATTTCGGACACTTGCGAGGCGCGATCCAAATTCTTGTTGTGGTCGCCGCGCCTGCGTCGCCTTAGTCCGCGAAGAATGGCGCGCAGCAGAGAACTGGGCAGCGCAACGTTGGACACGGGCCGCATTGGCCTGGACTCTGACCAGCTTGCGGTCGATCGGCGGGTGCTCCTTGCGCTCGAGCGTCGCGACAAGGCGACGGCTTTGGCGATTCTGATGGAGGGGTACGGCGATTCGCTTTATCGATACTGTTACAACGTGCTCCGCAGCGCAACGATGGCCGACGATGTTCATCAGTCCGTCTTTGTTCAGGTATTCCAGGACTTCGAGACATTCTCCGGGAGGTCGTTTCGTCCATGGCTCTATGCGATCGCTCACCACCGGTGCCTCGATGCCCTCAAGGCAAGTCGGCGATGGTTCAAGCGATTTTCCTTCTGCGACCCTTTACCGGAAGAGCCGGATCCAGGGCCGAATAGCGAAGAGAGGCTTGTTCGCTACTCGCTCGCGTCGGAGCTCAATGCCTGTCTGGGCAAGCTGGAGCCCCATGTGCGCATCGCGATCCTTCTGCGGTACCAGGAGGGGTTCACCTATGAGGAAATGGCGAAGGTGTGTCAGGAGCGTCCTGCGACGCTCCAGGCTCGCGTAGCGCGAGCCATGCCCACCCTGCGCCGGTGCCTCGAGGCGAAAGGAGTTCGGTTGTGACGCGATGTGATCGCTTCGAGAGAGACCTCATTTTGTTGCTCGAGCGGGGTGTGGAGCTGGACGAGCACGTCGAGTCCTGCACGCCATGCCGAGAGGCACATCTCGCGTACTTGAGCATCGTCGCGGCGCTGCCAGCCGCGCGACAACCGGTCAACCCGCCCGCCGGCTGGAAGTCGCGCGTCGTGGCCGCGGTGCACGAACACGCTTCTTCCACGGCGGCCGAGGCGCCGGAGCGTGTCAGGTGGGATATCGTTCGGACCGCTGCGCTTGGCCTTGGGTTCGCGCTCGTCTTCGTACTCATCTTCGTGAGCCGAGGCACGCTCGTCGCGATCTCGGGACTGGGCGCGCCGGCGCCGTCGATCAGCGTGAAACCGGACGAGTTGATCGAGCCGGCACAACCGCAGCACGAGCGCATGCCTCAGGGGGCGCCGAAGTCGTCATCGTCAGCCGCCGCGTTCGCGTCCGCGAACCCATCGCAAACAGCCGCGGCGTCCCGTGAGCCCGCGACTTCCCGTGAGCCCGCGACTTCCCGTGAGCCCGCCACATCCCGTGAGCCCGCGACTTCCCGTGAGCCCGCGACTTCCCGTAGGCCTGCACGACCGGTTGACGAGCCGCCCTCCAAGACCGGCGCCGCGCCGGACCCATGCGCGGGGTATAAGTTTCTGGCACGCATGCAATGCGAGGCGAGACTCCGTGAACGGCGTGTTCCTGCACGTGCTGCACCTGAACCGCAATTCAAGGGCGAAGCCGCTTCAGCCCCGTGCGCGCATCTCACCGGCTTTTTACGTGTGAATTGTCAAAGAAGATCGGGCCAGCCGCATGCGCCTGGGCATTCGGCCGATGATCTGCGTCCCAGGACCGAGCCGTCGCCGGATCCGTGTGCGAGTCTCGAGCTCCTGGCGTGGTTCCGATGCAAGCTGATGCGTAAGTAGTTTTTCCCATCCCGCGAGCGTCGCTCGTCGAATTCGCATCGAAGGAGGTAACCATGAGATTCTCACGCGTGTTCTTTCTCGCTATCGCAGGTCTATCAGGTTGCTCGGACGGCGGCCCAGGCGATACCATGGGCGACGACGCTCCCGCTACGCCGAAGGACGAAGCCGTCGGCGCGGCAGCAGGCGCGCTGGTCACTTCGCTGCGTCACGCAGACCTCGTTTTCGACTACTGGGAGGACATCTATCCAACGACGTTTCCGCCGCATGTCAACAGCGTCGCCTCAGGCGCGCTCTACTACCGATCGTATCCTGGCGGCCGTCAGCTTCGCGACAACAACGGGACGTTCGAGGCCTATTATAACGGAAAGTGGTGGAACAAAGGATCAATAGAGGCGGCGTACAACAGTATCGTCAGCACAACCATCAAAGGGGAGGTCGCGGGCATCGGCGTGCCATTTCAAAGCCAACTGAGTGCGTCGTGTAGTCCGAATTACCTCTGCGGGTACGCCTCGACGAACATGATGACGTCGTTCCTCCATGGGAAGACGCCGACCCTTCAATACATGCAGGACATGGCCAAGGCGGAGACCGGGGCCACGTGCCCGAAGTCGACGTCGAGCCCCGAACAATACGCTCATGCCGCTCGTGATATTGGGTCCGCTCCACGTTCGTGGTGGGGACTGGTGCCCTACGAGACGATCAAGATGCTCGTATCGAACAACAAGCCGGTTCACGTGATGATTGGCTATTCCGCGCTGGGCGATCATCGCTGTTCAACGAGCTGGAACGCAGGTCATTCGGTCGTTATCGTGGGGTATTCTCAGTCGCGGTCGATGTGGCGCATTCACGACCCGTTGTGTTCGAAGGCCGCGACGGGTGCGAACCGGGAGATCCCGTCCAGCGCGTTCCGCGCCGCCGTCAAGGCGCTGAGTGGCGATGATGGTGGTGGGTATGTGGTTGTCGCGAAATTGTAACTACGAATGGTCCAACATGTGAACGGATCCAGCCGCGCGCTGCGCGCGCCCCGTCAGCCCTTGCTTCGGATCCCGTAGCGCTCCATCAGCCGGTGGACGAGCTGCCGGGAGACGCCCATCGACGCGGCGGCCCGCGCCACGTTGCCGCCGCTCTCCCGGAGCTTCATCGCGATGTACGTGCGCTCGAACTGCTCGACGACCATGTCGCGCGCCTCGCGGAGCGGCAGCGCGACGAGCTGGCCGACGCCCATGTCGGCGGGCCGCGGCGCCACCTTGACGATCGCCTCCTCGGCGAGGTGCGGGAACAGCATGAGCCGCGCGACGGTGTTGCGGAGCTCGCGCACGTTGCCCGGCCAGTGGTGCCCGCGGAGCAGCTCCAGCGCGTTCGGCGGCAGGTCGGCGAGCGAGCGCGGCGGCACCTGCGCCGCGAGGAAGCGCTCGACGAGCAACGGGATGTCCTCCTTGCGCTCGCGCAGCGGCGGCACGACGGTCTCGACGACGGCGAGCCGGTAATAGAGATCCTCGCGGAACGCCCCCGACGCCACGCGGCCCTGGAGATCGCGGTGCGTGGCGGCGATCACGCGGGCGTCGAAGGACGTGTACGCCGCGGCGCCGATGCGCCGCACCTGGCGGGCCTCGAGCGCGCGCAGGAGCTTCGGCTGGAGATCGAGCGGGAGCTCGCCGATCTCGTCGAGGAAGAGCGTGCCGCCGCTCGCCTCCTCGAGCAGGCCGGCGCGCGCGCCCTGGGCGCCCGTGAACGCGCCCTTCGTGTAGCCGAAGAGCTCGGCCTCGATGAGGTTCGGGGCGACGGCGCTGCAGTCGAACACGACGAAGGGGCCGCCGCTGCGCGGGCTCGCCGCGTGGATGGCGCGGGCGAGGACCTCCTTGCCGGTGCCGGACTCGCCGAGCAGGAGGATCGTCTCCGAGGTGGCCGCGGCGCGCTCGAGGCGGGCGAAGAGCGCGCGCATGGGGACGCTGCCGCCGAGGGCCTCGCCGAAGCGGGCCGAGGTGGAGAGCGGGACGACGACCGGGGCGCCGCCGACGCGCACGGTGAGGGGCACGCCGCCCAGGGAGGCGACGGCGCCCGGGGTGAGGAAGCCCTCGACGATCAGGACGTCGTTGATGAACGTGCCGTTCTTGCTGCCGAGATCGGTGAGGACGACCCCGCGCGGCGAGAACCGGAGCTGGCAGTGGCGGCGCGAGACGCGCGAGTCGGGGATGATGACGTCGCACTCGCCGCTCGTTCCCAGCACGAGCGGCGCGACGCCGAGGGCGGCCTCGATCGGCGGGCTCTTCTGCGGGGTGACGAGGATGCGCAGGTCCGGGAGCTCGACCGCGTCGCTTCGGAGGGTCGTGATCGTCCGGGTGGGGTCGTGCATGGATCGCGCGGGAGGGGGACGGGGCAGCATCTCCGAATTTCCGGCGGATTTCCAGCGCGCGGTGCGTCCGGGGCGCTGGACGCACGCCGTCAGGATATCCTCGTGAGGTGCTCGAGTTCACGCAGTCCGAGGCCAAGATCCTGTCCCAGTGCGTCACCCGCTTCACGGAGGCGTTCCGGCGCGACGTGGCGGACGTGATCCGGCAGGAGTTCCGCGGCTACGAGCCGCCGGAGGTGACGGAGCTGATCGGACAGCTGAGCCTCCTCGGGCGGCAGCTCGAGCTGCGCCCGCCGCACGCGCAGATCCACGACACGCAGGGCCCGCTGCTCAAGCGCATCCTGATCGATCTCCGGCGCGACAGCGCCACGGCGATCGAGGAGCCGCTGCAGAAGGCCGTGAACGCCGAGACGATCCGGCACCTCCGGCGCGAGGTCCACGGGCTGGAGCAGCTGATGGCCGCGCCCTGGTTCGCGGCCACGCGCGCGCTCAAGGTGCCTCAGCTCACCGACTACATGTCGATCCGGCACGCCGAGGCCGTGACGCCGGAGGCGCCGCCGCTCCGCCCGCGCGAGTACGACGAGAAGTTCCACATCCTCGAGGCGCCCGGGCTCTTCCTGCCGGATCTGGCGCACTACCGGGCGCGCTGCGCGCTGCGCGGCGCCTCGATCGCCGTGGCGTTCATCGACATCGACGACTTCAAGGCGTTCAACGTCCAGCACACCGAGACAGCGGTCGATCTCCACGTGCTCCCGCCGCTCATGGAGAGCATCGAGGCGCACGTCTTCGCGCACGGGCACGCGTACCGGTTCGGCGGCGACGAGTACATGATCACGCTGCCCAACGCGACGCGCGCCTGGGCGGTGGACTTCCTGCGCGCGCTCCAGGAGCGGCTCGCCCGCCGCCGCTACCGCCGCGTCGAGCGGTCGCCGACGATCTCGGCCGGGCTGTGCGTCGCCGACGTCGACTGCTTCCTGACGGATCGCGAGATCCAGGGGCGCGCCAACCTCGCGAAGAACCACGCGAAGGCCACGGAGAAGGGACGCGTCGCCACGTACGACGGGGAGCTGTTCCGCCCCGAGGATCTGGTGCTCGCGTGAGGCCGGACGGCGGGATCGCGGCGGGCGAGGCGCCGCCGGAGGCCCCGGACGGCCTGGTCCTGCCCGAGCCGCTGTGGGGCGCGGTGCGCGCGGCCTACGGCGAGCCCGGGCGCGCGTACCACGACCTGGCGCACGTGCGCGAGGTGCTCCGCCGGGTGGGCGAGGTCGCCCGCGACGTCGGCTGGCGGAGGCCGCGGGAGGTGTTCCTGGCCGCGCTCTTCCACGACGCCGTGTACGTGCCTGGCCGCCACGACAACGAGGCGCGCAGCGCGGAGCTCGCGCGCGAGGCGGTGGCCCGCTGGCTGCCCGGCGAGGGGCTCGACGAGGGCCTCATCGAGCGGCTCATCCTGCTCACGGCGCGCCACGGGGCCCTCGGGCCGGCGGACGTCGGCGAGGAAGAGGCCCTCTTCCTCGATTGCGACATGGCCATCCTGGGCAGCGACGAGGCGGCGTTCGACGCGTACGACCGGGCGATCGCCGCGGAGTACAGCGCCGTGCCGCCCGAGCTCTACGCCGCGGGCCGGCGGCGCTTCTTCGAGAAGCTGCTCGCGGCGGAGCGGATCTTCCTCTCGCCGTACTTCCACGCCCGCCTCGAGGCGAGCGCCCGCGACAACCTGCGCCGGAAGCTCGACGCGGGCGCGTAGCGGCGCTGCGCGGGGGTCGTCGGGGACGGGGGTCGTCGGTGGACGGCGCGATCGTCACGGGCGCGGCGGTCCGCGCCCCCGGCCCGCGCCGAGGAGCAAGGGGGGCAGCGACGCTGGCGCGCGCTGCCCCTCGCGCGATCACCAGCTCTTCACGTCGCTCTTGCTCACGCGGCACGTGGCGGTGTCCCACTGGCTCGCGCCGCCGTGGAGCTTCTCGGACTCGCCCATGTGATCGGTGACGGCCCTGTACTCCTGGCAGATCTTCGGCTTGTCGTCGTCCGCGTCGTAGCCCCCCTTGACGTAGAGGTTCGTGATCGTGACCGTGTCCCCGTAGTTCTGGTTCGCGCCCGCGACCGTGGTCTTCACGCGGTCCACCCTGACGTTGTCGATGATCAGGTGACGCGGCCCGCCGTTCGCGGTGCAGTCGCCGCACGAGCGCCAGAGCTTCCCGAAGTCGGCGATGTACGAGTTCGTGACGATGGTCGTGGAGCCGCCCTTGGCGTTGTGCTGGAAGATCTTGTCGGCCGAGTGCAAGGCGATGGAGCTGTTGATGTGCATCGTCGCCCCGTCGGCGCTGTTCGTCGCCGCGTCCTCGCAGACGTCCTCCCAGTAGACGTGATCGAGCGTGCAGTCGCCCTTGCAGACGATGCCGTTGCCGCCGGGGAGGCCGCCGGCGATGATGAGGTTCTTCACGGTGACGCCGTCCTCGACCTCGAACACGGTCTTCTGGCCCTCGCCGTCGTCGCAGTCCTCCGTGTTGTTCACGCCGATCTTCTGGTTGTTGAAGTCGTAAACGTCCTGCCCGCCGTGGGCGGCGTTCTTGAGCACCGTCGTCTGGTTCCTGATCTCGCCGTTGCCGTTCGTGGGCGTCGGGATCACCATCGGGAGCTCGTCGCCGAGCGGCTCCTCTCCGCCCGTGCCGCTGCTCGTGGCGCTCGCGGCCGTCGTGCTGGAGCTGCTCGTGGTCGCGCTGCTCGTGGTGCTTGAGCTGCTCGTGGTGCTCGCGGCCGTGGTGCTTGAGCTGCTCGTGGCGGTGCTGCCGCCGCCGGCGCCGCCCGTGCTGCTGGTGCTCCCCCCGGTCGCGGCGGCGCTGCTGCTCGAGCTGCTGCCTCCCTGGCCGTCGTCCGGCGTCGCCGCGTCGTCTGAACAGCCGAGCTGGATGGCTCCGACGGCGCCGATCACGAACAGCAAAGTGAAGGCTGACTTCATTCCAGATCTCATCTCATTACCTCTCGTTCCGGCATCATGATGGGCGACCCGCGGCCCGGAAGCGCGTGCACGGCGCTGTCGACTCCTCGACGCGACCCGTCGAGGGGGCAACCACGAACTCGCGCTTCGCGCCGTTCAGCTGGCTTCTACGTCGAGCTCGTCGAGGTGAATGCAAGCGGCGATCCAGGGTGCGCGGCGGGACATCGCGCATCGCGTGGAGGCGCGCTGGGGCCTTCGTGTCAACGCGCGGTCGACACCGGTTGACGAACGGGTTGACGCGCAGGTGCTCCGGGGGGAGGGCGTGCCCTGGGCGGCGGCGACCCCGCGATCGGCGTCGCGAGCCTGCCGAGCGCAGCGTTCGGCAGGCTGCGCCCCGCAGCTCAGAAGATCGGGTCGTCCTTGCAGCCGAAGATGACCTTGACGGCGCCGGCGCCGCTGCTCGCGACCTGCTCACACGCAGCGCCGTGCAGCTGGATGGTCATCATGTCGGGCCCCGTGTAATTCCATCCATCCGTGCCTGTTGTGTCTTGCATGATCGATTGTTCCCCGACGAACACGCCGACGTGGTCCGGGTTTGGCGGCGGCTCGCTGAGCGGGAACAGGCAGGTCGAGACCTTTCCCGTGATCGCCAGCAGCGATGTCACGAGCTGGTCCTGCGTCGCCGCGAGGTAGAACCTCGGCGCGAGCGGATCCGGGTCCTGGCGCGGCTCGAGCCCTGCGACCGCGAGGCCGTTGAGCGCCTTGATCTTGCTCGCCTGCGCGGCGATCCCGACCACGAACGTATGGAAGCCGGCGGCGGCCGCGTCCGTCACCGCCTGTACGGCGAGCTCGTCCGAGTCGCTCTTGGGGCACGACGGATCTCCGTCGGTCGCGAGCAGGATGTACTTGGGGTCGTCGTTCTGGATCGTCTGCAGGTAGTCGACCGCCTTGTTGATGGCGTCGCCGGTCGGCGTGCCGTCGCCCTCGGGGGTCGTGCTCGAGATCGCCTGGTTCACCGTGGGCGCGTTGCTCGCCGCGATCGGGATCAGGATGTCGCGCGGGAAGCTCTCCTCGGTGCAGCTCCCCGTCCTGTCGCCCTGGGGGAACACCTTCAGGCCCCAGGAGGCCGCCTCGTTCGTCGCCGCGATCACCTCCTGCAAGGCGGGCACGACGATATCCCATTTCGACGGCGTGCCCTCGTCTCCGTTCGGATCGTCCTGCATAGACGCCGAGCGATCGAGGACCAGCAGGATGCTGGCCGGCTTGCGCTCGACGTCGAAGTTCTGCCGCCCGCAGTCCACGCCGTCGCCGGCGCTGCTGGCGCTGCCGTCGGAGCCGAGGTCTCCGGGCACGCTGCCCGGCTCTCCGGCCCCACCGCCGACGTCGCCGTACCCGGGGGGATCGCCGGCGCCCGGCGCTCCGCTGCCGGCTTCATCGCTCGACGTACAGCCCGATAGCGCTGCCAGCACGACGACGGAACAGATCGATGATGCTCTCAACATGATGCCTCCTGTAAGCTGAATCCTGGCGACGTCATCGCGAGCACCGCTCCGGGGCCTGCGCTCGATCCACGAACAGGGGCCACGAACAGCGGCCACGAGCAGCGGGGCTCGGCGACGGCGCGGGCGACGGTCGCTACTCGATCTCGTCGGCGAGGCGATCGAGCCAGCCCTCGATGTCCTCGGTCGGGGCGTCGAGCGGTCGCGAGGTCGGCGCTGCCGTCGGGTAGCCCCCTACCTCGTCTTGGCTGTTCACGAACATTCCATCGCCGGACAGGACGTCTTCGACGATGCGTAGATCGACCTCGTCGCGGTCTCTTGGCCTCGCGCCCGCGTGCGCGAGCACCGCGTCGAGGACCGACGCTGCGGGGAGCGCCACGAGGCCGTCGGGCCACGCGGGCTTCTCGGCGAGGACGATGATGTCCGGGGAGGCGATGGGCGCCGCTGCGCCGAGGGCGTCCACGGCGATGTTGTCCTCGAGGTAGGCGGATCCCAGCGAGTTGGTGCCGATCATGGGGAGGCCCGGCAAGGTGTTGGCGCCGTGCCGCATGTAGTTGCCGACGATGCTGACCCTCGGCGGCTCCGGCGTGACGCCCGAGCTCTCCCACTCCTTGAGGACGGGGCCGAGGCGCATCGCCCATTTGCCGGGGTTGTAGACGACGTTGTTCACGATCGCCCCGGTCGCGAACCCCTTGTACCAGGGGTTTCGTTCGTTGTTGTGGGCGTAGAGGTTGCCGACGACGGTGACGTCGGTGCAGCGGTCGTGCACGAGGGTGCCCATCGAATGAGAGCCCTTCTCGTGGATGGATTCGAGGAGCCCTTCGGCGATGATGTTGTTGCTGAGGGTGACGCGGCGCGAGGTGCCGTCGGGACCGTCGAAGCGAGGGCCCGAGACGGACAGGTTCTCGTCGACGCCCCACGCCACGGAGCAATGGTCGATCACGATGTTGTACGCCGAGGCGCCGTCCGTCGTGACGTCGGGCTCGAACCCCGACGCCGGCGCAGCCCCGGCGTCGCCCATCCGGAAGCGGAGGTGCCGGATCCGTACGTCGTGCGTGCGGATCTTCATCCCGCCGCGGATCAGCGTGACGCCCGGCGAGGGCGCTGTCTGGCCGGCGATCGTGACGAACGGCTCGGTGATGTCGAGGCGCGTCTTGTTCAGGTCGATGATCCCGCCGACCTCGAACACGATCGTGCGCGGCCCCCGCGTCTCGATCGCCTGGCGCAACGATCCCGGGCCGTCGGCGTCGAGGTTCGTCACCTTGAGGATCGTACCCACGCCATCGACGGGCCCCGAGCCGCCGGCGCCGCCCGCGGAGCCGGTGGTGGCGGCGCTCGCGGAGCCGGCGGTGGCGGCCCCGGCGCCGCCCGCGGAGCCGGTGGTGGCGGAGCCGGTGCTGCCCGCGGAGCCTGTGGTGGCGGAGCCGCCGGCTCCGGTCTGGGCGCCTGCAGTCCCTCCGCCGTGGCCGCCCGCGCCCGGAGTGCTACCTCCGGCGGCGCCCTGTCCGGCCGCCTCATCGCTCGGCCCGGGCGAGCTCGCTGCGCCGGAGCAACCGGCCAGGAACGTGCACCCCGTGCAACCGAGGAGGACGAACGAGAGGACAGCGGCCTTCATCAGATGATTCCTTTCGAATCGAGAGAACTCGCGTGGGCGCTGAAGGCGCCGAGCTCCCGCGGGCGACAACGACGCATGGCGCGGCTCACCGTCGTTGCGTTGGATGCACGCACGAGGCGACTCGAGCCCAGGCCGTCGCGCAGTCCGGGTCGCGCGTGAGGTGGCGGCCGCCGAACCAGGCCGGCGCCGCGCCTCCTCCGCGCCCCGCGAGACAAGCAACGACAATGCCGTTTGCCCCGACCCGCATGCCGGCGGCTCACGTGTGTGGCCGGGGGGCTGCGCAGCGCTCGTGGCGTGGATGTCCTCGTCGCGGCGCGTCGTGCCGCCGCGACGTCAACCACGGGTTGACGTGCTTGACAGCAAGGACGGCTCCCGTGTCAACCGCGCGTTGACCGGCAGCCGTCTGCCGCGAGCTCCGCCGGCGCTCAGCCCTTCCAGCCGGGCGGCGGTTTGGCGAAGCCGGTCTCGGCGGGGAAGGGGCTGGCTGTCTCGCGCTGGTGCAGCCCGTCCACGTCGATGCCGAGCGCCCTCAGCCCGTCGCGCTGCTCGTAGCGGATCACCAGCACGGCGGCGGGCTTCGGTGTCGCCCGGGTGAACTGCGTCGACGTGACGCGGGACTCGCGCCGCTCGCCGAAGGTCGTGCCCAGCCCCTTCGGCGCCGCGGGGGCCGGCGCGGCGCCCGGCGCGGGGGCTGGCGGCGGAACAGCGGGCGCGGGCGCGGGCGGTCCAAACCCCGGCGCCGGCGGCGGCAGCCCGCCGCCTTGCGGCCCGCCGAACGCCGGCGGGGGCGGCATGAAGGGAGGCGGGGGTGGCGGCGGCGGGGGCGCGAGCTCCTCGAACACCGCCAGGCCGATGACACCAACGTTGCGGGGCTTGCCGATCTGCGCGGCGTACGACTGCTCGATGCTCCCGAACCGGAACGTCGCGACATCTTCCTGGCTGATCCGGAATCCGGTGAAATCGAACGACTCGTGCGCCCTGATCACCATGCCGCGGGCATCGAAGGAAGCGTCCTTGCCGCTCTGCACGTCGAGGCCATCGACGGTGGGCACCACCTCGACGCGCGCGCCCGTCAGGTTCCGCACGCGCAGCGCATAGCGCTGGCCTGACCGCCCCTCGACATAGGTCGTATCCCGATGGACGTACTCCCGCGTCGGCGCGAGCGCGCCGCTCTCCTCGACGAGCAGCTCCACCTCGACGATCCCCTTCAGGTCTCGCATCTCGATGCCCCTCTCCCTGAGCCGTCGCGCCCTCGCGCGGCGGCGAGCGTCCAGGCACTACGTGAACCCGCTCGGCGCCAGCGTGTCAAGGCGCCGGTCGGGCGCGGGCCTCGCTGCCCGCTCGCTTCCCCATACCGCCCGCCCGCGGCTCGCGCTATCAACGCACCTGCGCGAGGCGCGGGCGACGCCCGCCGCCCTCGGTTCTCGCGCGTTTCGCATGGTTCGCGCGTTTCGCATGGTTCACAGGATCGCCGCATGATCGCCGTGGTCGCAGAGAAGCCCGCCGTCGCCCGTGACATCGCCGCGGTGCTCGGGGCCTCGAAGCGCGCCGAGGGCTTCCTCGAGGGCGGCGGCTACGTCGTCACGTGGGCGATCGGGCACCTCGTCGCCATCGCCGAGCCGCACCAGATCGACCCCGCCTGGAAGCGCTGGCGCCTCGACCTCCTCCCGATGCTGCCCGGGCAGTTTCCGCTCGTCGTCCTCCCCGGGACGCGGGCCCAGTTCGAGATCGTCCGCAAAGTCCTGGGCCGGAGGGACGTCGAGCGTGTCGTCTGCGCCACGGACGCCGGCCGCGAGGGCGAGCTCATCTTCCGGTACCTCTACGAGGCGGCAGGGTGCAAGAAGCCGGTCGAGCGGCTCTGGATCTCGTCCCTCACGCCCGACGCCATCCGCGACGGGCTCCGGCGGCTGCGGGACGCGCGCAGCTACGACGGCCTCGCCGACGCGGCGCGCGGGCGCAGCCGGGCGGACTGGCTCGTCGGCATGAACCTCTCGCGCGCCTACAGCCTGGTCTTCGACCAGGATCTCTCGGTCGGCCGCGTGCAGACGCCAACGCTGTCCATGGTCGTCGAGCGCGAGCTCGCGATCCGGCGGTTCGTCCCCGAGCCGTACCTCGAGGTCGTCGCGACCTTCTGCCCGCTCCGGGAGGACGGCTCGGGCGCGGCCGACGAGTCCTACAAGGGCACGTATTTCAACGACAAACCGCTCCCGGGCCAGCCGCCGGGCGCCGGCGAGCGGCCGAATGCCGGCGAGCGGCCGAATGCCGGCGAGCGGCCCGAGACCGCGCCGTCGCGGAGGCGCCTGCCCCCGGACGGCGAGGAGGCGCGGCGCATCGTCGAGCGGGCCCGGCGCGGCGAGGCGCGCATCGAGGCGGTCCGGTCGGAGTCTCGCCGCCTCCCGCCGCCGCTGCTCTACGACCTGACCGAGCTCCAGCGGCACGCCAACCGCCTTTACGGCTTCTCTGCGCAGAAGACGCTGGAGGTGGCCCAGGCGCTGTACGAGCGCAGGAAGCTCATCAGCTATCCGCGCACCGACAGCCGGCACCTCTCGACGGACGTGGCGGCCACGCTCGGCGCGGTGGTGCAGGCGATCGAGGGCTCGTATCGGGGGATGCTCGCCCAGGGGACGGGGGCTCGGCCGCTCGGCAAGCGCTTCGTCGACGACGGCAAGGTCGGGGATCACCACGCCATCATCCCCACGGGGGCTCGGTCCTCGCGCGCGGAGCTCTCGACCGACGAGCAGAAGATCTTCGATCTCATCTGCCGGCGCCTCCTCTCGGCGTGGCACGAGGATCACGTCACGTCGATCACCACCGTCATCACCGCTATCACCACGCGCGGCGGCGCGGGCGCGCGCGGCGGCGAGCCGATCGTGGACCGCTACCACAGCGCGGGCAGCGTCGTGGAGAAGGTCGGGTGGAAGGTGCTCGACATCGGCTTCGGCAAGGCGCCTGCGAAGCCGCGCAAGAAGGGCGAATCGGACGGTGACGGACGCGATGCGCGCGACGCGCGCGACGGGGAGGGCGGGGAGGGCGAGCGCGAGACCGCCGATCAGCGGCTCCCGCCGGGCCTCGCGAGGGGGCAGGTGCAGCTCGTGCTCGACGCGGAGGCGCAGGCCAAGAAGACGCGTCCGCCGCCCCGCTTCACCGAGGCCACGCTGCTCACCGCCATGGAGACCGCGGGCAGCAGCCTCGAAGAGAAGGAGCTCTCCGAGGCGATGAAGGACTCGGGCCTCGGCACGCCGGCCACGCGGGCCGCGATCATCGAGACGCTCCTCCGGCGCGAGTACATCGTGCGCCAGGGCAAGCTGCTGCACGCGACCGACAAGGGCGTCGGGTTGATCGAGGTCGTCCACGCGGACGTGAAGAGCCCCGCGATGACGGGCGCCTGGGAGGCGAAGCTCGCCCGGATGGCCCGGGGCGGGGGCGATCTGCCGTCGTTCATGGCGGGCATCGAGTCGTACGTGCGCCAGGTGGTGGCGGAGGTGAGCGCGGGGCGGCGCGCGGCCGGGGACGGTGCGCTTTCCCCGGAGGCTGGGGCGTCGCCGTTTCAGGAGCGCGGCGAAGCGCGGTCGCGCGCGAAGGGTGGCCGCGGCGCGGCCGCAGCGCCGGCGACCGGTCGAGGCCGCGAGGCGACGCCTCGCCGCGCTCCGGGCAGCAGCGCAGGGGCCGAGCCGGGCGATGCACCGGCTGGCGCGCTGCATGCGGTGGCGGCGGCTGCAGCATCGCCGCCGGCTCGGGCGCAGGCGCGGTCGCGTGCGGCGGTGACGGCGCCAGCGCGACCCGCGGCGGCAGGGACGGCGCGACGTGTGGCCGTAGCGCCGACGCCCGCGCGGCCGCCGGCAGCGGCGTCGCCGCCGGCGCGATCCGCGACCGTAGCGCCGACGCCCGCGCGACCGCCGGCAGCGGCGTCGCCGCCGGCGCGATCCGCGGCGGCAGCGCTGTCGCCCGCGCGTGCGGCGGCCATCGGGTCCTCTCCGGCGCGTGGGGCGGGCACGGCGTCCTCGCCGGCGGTCGCCCTGTCTCCAGCGCGCCGGCCGGAGGATCTCGTCGAGCTGCTCCACCAATGCTTCGGCTTCAGCGCGTTCCGCCCCTACCAGGAGGCCGTTTGCCGGACGGCGGCCGCGGGGAGCGACGTGCTGCTCGTCATGCCCACTGGCGCCGGCAAATCGCTCTGTTACCAGCTCCCCGGCATCGCCCGAGGCGGCACGACGCTCGTCGTGAGCCCGCTCATCGCCCTCATGGAGGATCAGGCCTCCAAGCTCCGGGCGTGCGGCTTTGCCGCCGAGCGGATCCACTCCGGCCGGAGCCGGGCCGAGTCGCGGAAGGCCTGCATCGATTACCTCGAAGGCGCGCTCGACTTCCTCTTCATCGCCCCCGAGCGGCTCCGCGTGCCCGGGTTCCCCGAGATGCTCGCCCGCCGGAAGCCCGTGCTCGTCGCCGTCGACGAGGCCCATTGCATCTCGAAATGGGGCCACGACTTCCGCCCTGATTACCGGATGCTCGGTCAGCGCCTCCCGGCGCTCCGGCCGGCGCCGGTCATCGCGCTGACCGCCACCGCCACGCCGGTCGTGCAGGACGATATCGTCGAGCAGCTCGGCCTCGCGTCCGCGGCGCGGTTCATTCACGGCTTCAGGCGGAGCAACCTGGGTATCGAGATCCTCGAGGTCAGCCCGGGAGAGCGCCTCGCCCGGGTGCGCGCGCTGCTCGGGCAGGAGGGCCGGACGCCGGCCATCGTCTACGCCGGGACGCGGAAGGACGCCGAGGCGCTCGCCGCCGGCCTCTCGGAGGATCTCCCGGCCGAGGCGTACCACGCGGGCCTCGCCCCCCCGGTGCGCGACCGGATCCAGGCGGCCTTTCTGGACGGCAGCACCGAGATCATCGTCGCCACGATCGCCTTCGGCATGGGCATCGACAAGCCCGATGTCCGCACGGTCATCCACGCCGGGCTGCCCGGGAGCGTCGAGGGGTATTACCAGGAGATCGGCCGGGCTGGCCGCGACGGGCTCCCCTCGCGGGCCGTGCTGATGCACTCGTATGTCGACCGGCGAATGCACGAGTTCTTCCACGAGCGCGACTACCCTGATCCGGCGATGCTCCAGCGGATCGAAGAGGTCCTGTCGGAAGAGCCCCGCCCGAAGGAGGCGATCCTGGGCGATCTCGGCATCGATCCCGAGGTGGCGGACAAGGCCCTCGAGAAGCTCTGGATCCACGGCGGCGCGCGCGTGGATCCGGACGGGGGTGTCGCCCTGGGCGAGCCGGGCTGGCGCGGGCCTTACGAGGCGCAGCGGCGCCACAAGCTCGCCGAGCTCGTGCAGATGGCGCGGTTCACCGAGGGCCACGGCTGCCGCATGCTCCACCTGGTCCGCCATTTCGGCGACCAGGAGGACACGGGCGAGCCCTGCGGCCTGTGCGACGTCTGCGCGCCGGCCGCGTGCGCCGCGCGGGAGTTCCGGGCGCCGAGCCGCGACGAGGCGCAGGCGATCGCGAAGATCCTGGCGGCGCTTCGCGAGAGCGAGCAGCCGACGGGCCGGCTCTACCGCGAGGCGTTCGCCGATGGGTCGCTCGAGCGGCGCGACTTCGAGCACCTCCTCGGCGGGCTGGTGCGGGCGGGCCTTGTCTGCGTGCGCGAGGACTCGTTCGAGAAGGCGGGCGAGCTCATCACGTACCAGCGCGCGTCGCTCACGTCGCGCGGCCTCCTCGGGGGGCCGCGCGGCGCGAGCGACGTCGTGAGCGATGTGCCGCTCGCGAAGCTGCCGCCGAAGGTGAAGAAGCGGCAGAGCGCGAAGTCCTCGGACGCGCGGAGGGCGTTCTTCGCCCGCAAGGCGCAGCGGAAGAAGGGCCGGTCGCGCTGAGCGCCGCGCGGGCGGCTCTCAGCGGAAGATGCCGAAGTGGCCGAGCGCCCACCAGAGCAGGACGAAGATGAGGATGGTGCTGAAGCACCCGCCGCCGAGCTTCTTCGCGCCGTAGCCTGCCGCGATCCCACGCAGAATCTTGCTCATCGAATGACCTCCGGCCCCGTGTCGGGGTGTTCGATGAGCGAAGCAACGTGGGTGCCACATCCTGCGGGCTCCGGCGGGGCGAGATCTTCCCGTGGAGAGGCGATGACTTGGCTTGCAGGGCGGCAAGCACAGCGGCGTACGCGCCACAGTGGGGCGTTTCGCGACGACCTACCTGCGCGAGCTGCGCGAAGCGTTCCAGTCGCTGCCGCGCGAGGTACCGAGCCCTGCCTGCTGCCGGAGTAACGTCACCGGCCCAGCTTCGCGATGACGAGGCGCGTCCGATCCCCGTCGCTGGTGCCGGGTAGCGGTCCCGTGCCGAAGTCGGCGGACGGAGCGGTCGTCGTGCCCGCGACGAGCGTCTCGCCGTCGGGTGAGGTGGCGACCACGCGCAGCGTGTCTTCGCCCGTGTTGTCCGTGAAGTGATTCCATACGAGCTCTGCATCGGGCGTGAACTTGGCGACGAAGGCGTTCTGAAATCCCTGCGCTTTCAATGGGCCGCTGCCGAAGTCGACCTCTCCCTCCGCAGTGCCGACAACAACGAGGTTACCAGAAGGATCGCGAGTGACTCCAAACGCGTGCTGAACGCTGACAGCCTCTCCGAACCCGCGCAACCATCGGGGCATCCCGGTCGCCTCGAGCTGCACCACGAAGACGTTGCTGTCGGTTCCGGTTCCTCCGGTTACTGTGTGCTCGCCAATCTGCATCTTCTGAGCGAACGAGCCCACTATCACAGGACGGCTTGACAGATCCACCGTGATGTCCATCGGCTGCACGGAGCCTGAGCCAGGTCCGTTGAGCGCTCTGGCCCACGCGGACTTCCCGGCTGGCGTCAGCTTGACGACAAACTCGCTGCCATCGACTCGGAGCGGCACATCGTCAGTCCCGAAATTGATCGTCTTATCCGACCAGCCGAGAAAGAAGATGTTCTTCGAGCTATCGACCGCGACAGCAGTGGCAGCTTCATACCATGACGAGCCGTTGAACGTGCGCGCCCAGTGGCCCGGTCCGCTCACGCGCCCGTTGGCACCGTCGAGCTTCGCCACGAGGATGTCCTCGCCGTCAGGCGTGATCGGTCCCTCGCCAAGATCGATGGGCAGGCTGAATCTCCCCGTGACGATGATGTCGTCGCTCGAGTCAATGGCGAGTCCGGTGAGTGTGCCGCGGCCTCCCAGGCCTTTGCTCCAAACATGCTCGCCCGATGCGTCCAGTAGGACGATGAACGGACCCTCCGGAAGCGGTCCACCGCCGAAGTCAACTCCCCCCTGAGGGCTCTGGCCGATCAGAACTAGGTTTCCCTTGGAGTCGATGGCAAGGTCCGTGACACTGTCCACGCCGAAATCGCCGAACTTCTTCGCCCAGAGAGGGACGCCGGCCGGATTGAGCTTGAGGATCAGCACATCGCTCGATCTACTGGCAGAGGAGAAGGATTCCTCTGCGATCGTGATCGTCCCTGAAAAACCTGCGCTGATGAACACGTTTCCCTCAGCGTCACTCGCAATGGCGGAAGCCGCGGCGCTGCCATTTTGCTCGAACCCGGTCGCCCACACAATGCATTGGAATCCATCGCAGTTCTCGTCGTCCGCGGCATCGCAGCGCTCCACCGCGGGGACGACCTCGCCGTCACAGGCGCCCCATGTCCCGTCGGCGCCGCAGGTACGCGTTCCTTCCCGGCACGCGCCCCTGTTCCTGGTGCCCAGTGGGCCGGCGTAGCACACCTCCGAAGCGTCCGGCGTGCACGTGAGCGCCTCCTCCTCAGCGCCTCCCGCGCCGCCGGCGCCCATGGGGTCAGCACCCCCCAGACCGCCGGCACCCGTGCCGCCCGACGCCTGGTCGGAGAACTCGTCGAGACCGAGGAGCTGCGCGCACCCGCTAGCGCACAGGCCCAGACCGAGGAGGGAAGCGAGCGCGTAAGGTCGTGCTTGTCGTTGCATGGGCTCGTGCGCGCCCGGAAGCCGCAAGGCGAGGTTCCCGACGCTAGCGCGGAGGATATCACACTGACGCGGCGCGCAGGAGCCTGGTTTCGATCGTCGCCGTGACGATGCGGGCGCTCGTCCTAGCCTCGGACGCCTCGCGCCCGAGCGCCATAGCCGAGGACCGAGAGCCCTATTCGTGCCGAGAGCCGGCGTAGCGCTGCGCGAGGGAGGACGCGCGAGAGCTGGGCCGTGGCCTTGCTCAATGCGGTCGGGACGGCGACCACGTTGCCGCGCTCGGCTGCCGCGATGGCGTAGGCCGCGCAGCCCTCGGCCGTGAGCTCGAACGGCAGCTTTCTGCGCGGCACGCCGGGCGCGCCGACGTCGAAGATCTCCGTGGTCACCGGCCCTGGGCACAGCGCTGTCACCGTGACGCCTGTCCCCTCGAGCTCCACGGCCAGGCTTTCCGAGAGCGAAAGCACGAACGCCTTGGTCGCTCCATATACCGCATGTCCCGGGGTCGGTTGGAACGCGGCGAGCGACGCGACGTTGAGCACGCGCCCTCCGCCGCGGGCCACCAGGTCGGGGACGATCGCCGCGCAGAGCGCGACGACGCTCTCGCAGTTGAGCCGCACCAGCATCGCCAGCGCCGCCGGGTCGCCTCCCAGAAAGGGCCCGAGCCGCGTCGTTCCCGCGTTGTTGACCAGCCAGGCCGCGCCGCCCAGCTCACGCGCCCGATCCCGCACGCGGAGGGCCGCGCCCTCGGTGGCGACGTCGAGCTCGAGAGGGTGGATGGGCGCGTGCCCGGCGGCGCCCGCCCGCGCGGAGAGCTCCTCAAGACGGTGCGCCCGCCGGCCGATGGCGAGCACCGGCTGCCCGCGCGCCGAGAGCTGGCGCGCGAGCTCCGCGCCGATGCCGGACGAGGCGCCTGTGACGATGGCGAGGCCCGAGGTCATGATCATGGGCGCTATCCTTTACGCCGCGCCGCCCTCGATCGCGAGCGGGCTGTTGGCCCTGGCGTACGGACGCGCCATGGCCGTTACCGGCGGACGGCTCGCCGCACCGCGCCACGACGAAGATAACGCCATGCGTGCATCATCCAGCACGGGCGGCGCCCCGATGCCATGTGAGAGGTCGATCTCGTGGCGTTCTCGTCACAATGGGCTCATGCCGCCCACCGCGGCGCGGTCGATCGCCCGCGCGGTTCGCCGGCCGTCCCGCGCGCAGGCGACGTCGAAGCATCGGGTGGTAGAGGACCGTCCCCTACATCAGGAGCGGGCGTTTTGCCGCCTTCCTCTTGCAGAACGCTGCGCGCAGCGGGTAGCCTGTGAAGCGTGCTTTCGACTTCGGGTGCTGATGACCCGCGGGTGACGCAGCGGACCCGCGAGCGAGCCATGCGCATTCGAGGCGTCGCGTTGGCCACGGCCGCCCTGTGTGCGCTGTTGCCGTTGCCCTTGCACGCGCAGGCGGAGAAGCCGACGCCGCAACCGATCGTCGTTTCAGCGCCCGCCCTCGAGGAGCTGCCGGCGGTCGAGGGCACCGGTCTCTGCGCCGCGTCGGTCATCCCGGACAAGCCGCCGATCGACACCTTCCTGCCGAATTTCATCGGAAAGACCAACGAACTTATCGACAGCCGCAAGGACGATCGCCTCGAGTACACCATTCGAACGCTCCTGGATCTGAGCAACAACAACGCCGCCGCCGGCCAGAATCGCGAGCCGCGGAGTTACGGCGACTTCAGGCAGTCGTCGCCGGACTGCAAGATCGGCGGCTGCAGCTTCCCGTGGGACGATCGTGACGACTACACGGATATCATCTTTGGCTCCCGTGTTCGCGGCTTCCTGGCTGTCACGGAGGAGCTCGCCGGCAGGCCGGTCCATTTCGGCCTGTACGCCGACGATGCCGTGAGCCTCGCGTTTTTTGATGGCGTCACGACCGAGAAGGTGACCCTGCTCCAGGCGCCGGAGCTCGGCCTGCCGGTCTGGCGCCTCACGAACAGCGTCACCTTCGAGAAGCCGGGCCTGTACCCGCTCGAGATCAACTACGCGGAGATCGCCGAGCACGCGGCGCTCGAGATGTCGTATCTCGTGGGGGAGTTCGAGGACTTCCACCGCGCCGCGGAGACGCCGCCCGTCGTGAAGCTGAGCGAGAACGGCTTCACCCTCTTCCGGCCGGCGCAGTTCTTCCAGACGCTGGCCGGCTCGCCGTCGTTCCCGGATCTGGACCAGTGCCAGCAGTGCGAGCGCAGGTTCGTCGGCCAGCCCAACAACAATGGCTGTCC
Organism: Sorangium sp. So ce295; assembly: GCF_051527405.1. Classification (NCBI taxonomy): domain Bacteria; kingdom Pseudomonadati; phylum Myxococcota; order Polyangiales; family Polyangiaceae; genus Sorangium; species Sorangium sp. So ce295. The sequence goes on from NZ_CP150324.1 coordinate 5,079,429, forward strand.
CGGGAGCTACTACTGCAACGAGGCCGCCCTCTGCGCCCCGTGCGACACGGCGCTCCACTGCGGCGAGTCGTGCTCGCGCTGCCTGAACGACACGCCGTTCTGCATCGATCTCAACGGCAACCGCGCGTGCGCCGAGTGCCGCACCAGCGAGGACTGCCAGGACGGCTTCGTCTGCGACCCTGAGACGCACGAGTGCAAGGAGGAGTACGAGTGCAACATCGACCCGGACTGCCCGCGGGGCGAGATCTGCGTCGAGCACTCCTGCGTCCCGTGCGACACGGCCGATCGGTGCGCCGGCAACTCCTGCAACTGCTGTCCGAACGGCATCAGCGGCGCCCAGATGAACTGCGCCGCGGTCGAGCCGGGCGGCGTCGCGATGTGCGTCGAGTGCCTCGTCGACGACGAGTGCCCCGACGGCAAGAAGTGCCACACCCCGACGGGCCACTGCGTCGACGAGATCCCGAGCAACGCGCAGCCGAACTGCTGCGGCGAGGGCTGCGTCGACTGCATGCACCCCGAGGATCCGAACGACCCGCAGTCGCCCCCGGTGCCGTTCTGCCTCCCCGGGCCCGTCGGGACGGCGTGCGCCGCGTGCCGCAACGACATGGATTGCGCCGACGGGCAGTACTGTCTGAGCGGCGAGTGCAAGGAGTGCGTCAAGGATCGGCGCTGCGGGCCGCGCTGCGAGAGCTGCGGCGGCGACACGCCGTTCTGCCTCGGCGATTTCTCCGAGCTCGCGGTCTGCGTGCGCTGCACGTCGGACGAGCAATGCGCCGGCACGACGTGCAACCGCGAGACCCACGAGTGCGACCCGGGGTGCATGGCGACCTGCGCCGAGGACACCCCGCACTGCGACGGCAAGAAGTGCGTCGAGTGCTACGCCGACACGCAGTGTCCGTGCGGCAACACCTGCGACCTCGCGACGAACACCTGCGACATCTCCTGCAAGACGAACCTCGACTGCCTCGGCAACGAGCACTGCCGCTGGACCGACGAGGCGGACGCCAAGGAGTGCGCGCTCGGCCCGATGCCCGACAACGTCGCGTGCGGCGGCACGCTCGCCGAGATCTGCAGCGTCTCGGTCGTCGGCCAGAAGGGCGCCGATCCGCGGGCCGCCGGGCTCGTCGCCCTCGCGGCGCTGGCCCTGATCGAGCGAACACGCCGCCGGCGCACCGGAGGTGCCTCGTGAGAACGCGCCCGCTCCTCGCCCCGCTCCTCGCGCTGTCCGCGCTCCTCGCCGGGCGCCCCGCGCTCGCCGAGGAGGGGCGCTTCGATGCCCAGGTCTTCCGCCCGGCCGCGGCCCCGCGCGATCTCGTGATGGTCCAGAAGTCGGAGGTCATCGGGAACCTCTCGCCGACCGTCGGCCTCTACAGCGACATCGCGGCCGACCCGCTCGTGCTGCTCGTCGCGGGCGACGACACGAGGCAGGCCGTCGACGCCATCTCCGGGCGGCTCGAGCTCGCCCTCCTCGCGGGCATCGGCTTCTTCGACGTGTTCGACGTCACGATGGCCATGCCGCTCGTCCTCTTCCAGGAGGGCGGCAACCTCCGCCGCTTTGGCACCGAGGGGTCGGTCAAGAGCTCCTCCGTCGGCGATCTCCGCCTGTCCACGAAGATCTCGCTCCCGTACCTGAACCGGAAGGAGCAGGTCAAGGAGGGGTTCGGGATGGCCATCGCGGGCAACCTCAACTTCCCCACGGGCGATCAGAACGCGTTCACCAGCGACGGCGCGCTGAGCGGCGGCGCGACGCTCATCGGCGACTACCGGTTCAACTTCGGGCTGCTCCTCGCCGCGAACGCTGGCATCTGGCTGCGGCCCGACAACCAGTTCGCGGGCGTGCGCGTCGGCGACATGGCGCAGTTCGGCGTGGCGGCCGAGCAGTACGTCGTTCAGAGCTGGGGCCTGTCGGTCATCGGCGAGGTGTACGGGTACCCCTCGCTCACGAGCTACCCCGACGACCCGGGGCAGATCCCCGCGGAGGCGCTCCTCGGGCTGCGCTGGCAGACCAAGCACGGCATCACGATCACCTTCGGCGGGAGCTTCGGCGCGGCGTGCGGCTTTGGCGCGCCCTCGATCCGGTTCTTCAACGTCATCACGTGGCAGCCGAAGACCTCCCAGGAACAGGAGGAGATCAACCGCCTGCAGCAGCGCGAACAAGATGATCCGGATCGCGACGGCCTCATCGGCGCCGCGGACCGCTGCCCCGACGTGCCCGGGAGCCCCGAGAACTTCGGCTGTCCGGACCTGGACACCGACGGCGACGGCATCTTCGATCGCGACGACAAGTGCCCCGACAAGCCCGCCGGTCCGCACGGGAAGGACGGCTGTCCGCTCGCCTTCATCCGGGGCGACGAGATCGTGATCACCGAGCAGGTCCACTTCGCGACCGACAGGGACATCATCCTCGAGGACTCGAACTCGACCCTCGAAGCGGTCGCGCAGGTGCTGATCGACAACCCCGACATCCGCGAGGTGCGGATCGAGGGCCACACCGACGTGCGCGCGACCGACCTGTACAACATGGCGCTGTCCCAGCGCCGCGTGGCGAGCGTCATGGCGTACCTGATCGCGAAGGGCGTCGAATCCTCGCGGCTCCAGGCGGTCGGCTACGGGCACACGCAGCCGATCTACGACGACACCGGCTGCCAGGGGCCCGACGATCAGCTGTCGCCCGATTGCCAGTTCATGACGTCGAAGAACCGGCGCGTCGTCTTCCGCATCCTGCGCTACGGCGCCGCGGGGGCGAAGCCGCTCACCGGCGCGCCCGACGGGGGCGAGCAGCTCCTGCCGTCCGGCGGGGTTCTGCCGCAAAAGACCCAGGGCACGCTGCCCAATCAGGGCACGCTGCCGGGGCAGGGGGTCCTCAAGTCGAACGTGCTGCCGAGCGGCGGATCCTCTCTCCCGCCTGCGGGCGGGGCGCCCGGCGGCGCGGCCCCCCTGCCGAACCGCGGCAACGCGGGCGGCCTCCCGAGCAACACGGGCGTGCTGCCGCGATCCGGTACCCCCGCGCCCGCGCCGCCGGCACCGGCGCCGTCCTCGTCGAGCCAGCCGCCTGCTCCGGGAGGCGGGGGGAGTCGCTAGGAGGGCGTCGATCCGGGGGCCCGGCCCGAGGGGTGGATGGAAGGGGCGCGCTGGCGGTCGAGCGCGCGTTGCGAGGGGAGGAGAGGACAACCGGACGTCAGCGTCACAGCGGTAGGAACCGCGCGACGCTGACGTCTTCTACGTCTTCTGCTGCGCTTACTTCTTCGGCGCCGGCTTCACGGGCGCCGATGACGTGGCGGGCTTGGCCGACGACGACGGGGGGAGCGACGACGGCGGGGCAGAGGAGGCCGGCTTGGCCGACGACAGCGGCGTGGGCGACGCGGGCTTCGCCCCCGGCTTGCCTGGCTTGGCCGAGGTCGCGGGAGCGGGCGAGTCCTCGTACGGCTCGTCGGATGCAGCCGGAGGAGCAGCAGGCTGGTCCGCCGGCGGCGCCTCCGGCTCGACAGGCGCCGCCGAGTCGGCGGGCGGCGTCGCCGGGTGCAACGTCAACGGCTTCGCCTCTCCCTCGGTGCGGCGGACCCAGATCACCGCCGTCCCGCTCGCCACGCTGGCATAGCGGCCGTCCTCGGTGCGGACCTCCTCGTTGACCGCCTCGATGACCGCGTCGCCGCCGACAGCGCACGCGGCCTTGCGGAGCGACTCGAGGCGCTCCGCCTCCGTGCGGGCCGTCGGATCGCTCGCGATCGGCTGGAGGCGATGGTACTCGCGATCGGGCAGCTGGCCCGCCGGCACGACGTGCATGTCGCTGCAGAACTCGCCCGAAGGCGTGCGTTTGTCTCGGAAAGGAGTGCTGCAACCGGCGATCAGCGCGGCACCCAGGGCCGCCGAGAGGAGGAGGCGCTGCATGCTGCCTTCTTACCAGCGATGCGACGCGCGATGCAAACCCCGTGCATCATGGACGCAGCCGACGTGCGCCAGGGACGCCAGCCGACCCGGCGGCACGCCGCCTCTCGCAGGTTGCTCGCGGGTGGATCGGCTCCTGACGCCGTGCCCGTCACCGGGCCGCCACACCCCCCTGCCACTGTCCCATCCACCGCCCCATCCAGCGTTCCGATCTCGTGAACGCCTGGATATGCTTCGCGGTCGATGCGCCCGATCGAGCGATCCGCTCCTCTCGGCTTCCTCACCTTCCTCGGCGCGGCGCTCGCCGCCGCGTGCAGCGCGCCTCAGCCGGCGCCGCACGCCCCTCCGCACAGCGCCGGCCCTGCCGAGGGGAGCGCCTCGATCGCCGCAGCGTGCCTCGCGGCCGCCAGCGCACCGCGGCAGGCCCGCCCCGACGAGCCGCCGCGGATCGGCGTGAAGCACATCCTCGTCCGCCATGCCGGCGCCGATCGCGCCGAGGGCACGACGCGCACTCGCGAGGAAGCGTGCCTGCGCGCGATGGAGGCGCGCGACAAGATCCGCGGCGGCGCCGACTTCGGCGAGGTGGTCGCGCAGTACAGCGAGGAGGCCGGCGCGGCGTCGCGCGGCGGCTCGCTCGGCACCGTGGAGCGCGCCGACGTCCTGCCGCCCTTCGCCGATGCGGCGTTCGAGCTCGATGTCCAGCAGCTCAGCGACGTCGTGGAGACCCGCTATGGCTTCCACGTGATCTTCAGGACGGAATAGCCCTCCTGCCCAGAGCGAGCCTCCCGCCGGAGACCTCTCTGCCTGCCCGCGCGAGACCTCGCCTCTCGGGCCTCGCATCGTCACGGCGCCTCGCGGGCCGCGCGCGCAAGGGTTGCGTTCCCGGCGGAGGCGCAGCATGAAGCACCCATGCGCGCTCACAAGCTCCTCGCCGCCTTCGCCGTGATGATCGCCTCGCCAGCGCTGCTGATCGCGGCATGCAAATCCAGCGATGAGCCGGAGGAGGTCGCCCCGGCGCCGGGCGCCGTCACCGCGCCGACCGCGACGGCGCCGCCGCCCGCTGCGACCGGCACCGTGCCGGCCGCGACGCCGACCCCGGCCGCGCCTCCAGCGACCACGACCGCCGCCCCGACCCCAGCCGCCCCGGCGACCCCGAAGCCGGACGCGGGCGCGCCGGTGGACGCAGGCGCGCCGAAGGACGGCGGCACCGCCACCACGGCCGACGCGGGGGCGCTCTCGACCAAGCTCGCGGCGTGCGCCGCGAAGTGCCAGTCGATCCTCCAGACCTGCCTGACGCCGAAGTTCCCCGCGGACGGCGGCCTGCCCGCGCTCGCCGATCCGGCGGCGTGCCAGGGCTCGTTCGACTCCTGCCGCACCGCCTGCGCGCCGTAGCTCCCGCCCCGCCTCGGCGAGGCCGGCTCCAGCGCCGCCGGGCCTACTTCTTCTGGGCGCCGGCCGGCGCGCTCGGCAGCGTGATCCGGAAGAGCGCGCCGCCGGCCGCGCCGGTCGTCACCGTGATGTCGCCGCTCATCGCCTCGACGAGGTGCTTCGCGATGGACAGGCCGAGCCCGGTGCCGCCCGACGCGCGGGAGCGGCCCGGATCCACCCGGTAGAACCGATCGAAGACGCGGGCCTGGTGCACCGCAGGGATGCCCGGACCGTCGTCCTCGACCTCCAGGACGACGCGCCCGTTCGCGGCCCGCGCGCGCACCACCACGTGCGAGCCGTTCGGCGTGTGATGGATCGCGTTGTCGACGAGGTTGGTCAAGATCTGGTCCAGCGCGCGCGGATCCGCCGCGACGAGCGTGCCTGGCGCCACGTCGATCTTCACGTCGGTGTGCCTCTCCATCGCGCGCCCGCGCAGGAGCGCCACCGCTGCCTCCGCCTGCACCGAGAGGTCGAGCGTGCCCGGCGAGAGCGGCCGCTCGCCGCCCTCGATGCGCGACAGGTCGAGCAGATCGTCCACGAGCCGGTGCAGCCGGGTCGCGTTCCGATCGATCACCTCGACGAAATCGCGCGCCGCCTCCGGGTCGTCGAGCGCGCCGCCGAGCAGCGTCTCGCTGCTCGCGCGGATCGACGCGACCGGCGTGCGCAGCTCGTGCGACGCGTTGGCGATGAAGTTGCGCTGCAGGCCCTCGATGCGCCGGAGCTCCGTCACGTCGAAGAAGACGGCGACGACCCCCGCCGCCCCGCGGCTCTGCGCCGGCAGCGCGAGCGGCGCGGCGTTCACGAGCAGGACGCGGCGCCCCGGAGGCCCGGCCACGCCTGGCGCCGCGGGCGCGATCTCGATCTCGCGCGTCGCCGCCGCGCGCGCGAGCGCGACCTCCTCGAGCAGCTCGTGCAGGCTCGACGAGCGCAGCACCTCGAGCGGCGGGCGACCGACCGGGTCCCTGCGGATGCCGAGCAGCTGCGAGAGCGCCGGGTTGACCAGCGTGATGTCGCCCTTCTCGTCCGTGACCAGCACGCCCTCGCGCATCGACTCGAGCACCGCGCCGAAGCGCTCTCCCTCGCCCCCGAGCTCGCGCCGCGACAGCTCCAGGCTCTCGGCGAGATCGTCCAGCGCGCCGCCCAGCGTGGCGATCTCGTCGTGCCCCTGCATGCGCGCGCGCCGGCCGAGATCGGCCCGCATCTCCCGCGCGACGCCCGTCAGGTAGACGAGCCGCCCGGAGAGGGCGCGCGCCCCGGCGAGCGCCGCGGCGACGGCGAGCGCGAGGGCCAGGAGGGTGCCCTCCACAACGCGCGTGCGGGCGGCGGACAGGCTGCGGTCGATCGCGACCGGCTCGAACGCGACCCGCACCACCCACGGCCCGTCCGGGCGATCGAGCCGCTGCGCGGCGTAGAGCATCCGCATCCGCGTCGTCTTGCTCACGCGCTCGCTGCGCCCCGTGCCCTGGTGCCGCGCGTCGGCGACCTCGTCGCGCGTCGCGTGCGTGTCGAGCTGGCCGAGCCCCTCCGGCGCGACCGACGAGTCGCCCCGCACCGCGCCCTGCGGATCGATGAACGTGACGCGCCCTCCTGCGAGCTTCGACAGCGCCGTCGCGAGGGCGGGCGCCTCGGCCGCGAGGTCTCGTGACCTCGCGGCGACCTCGGTGACGAGCGCCGTCCGCGTCGCCAGGTCGTCCTCCGTGTGCGCCGAGAGCTCTGCCCCGAGCGTCCTCAGGACATAGCCGTCGAACACCAGCGCCGCGAGGATCGCGATCCCCACCGCGAACGCGATGAGCTTGCTTCGTATACCCATGTCACCAGCGCGCCGGGCTCACGCCGCGCGCGACGTGGGCGAAGATCCTTACGTTACCTGGTTTTGTCCGTTCCATGACGACTCGTTGACGTGATGTGGGGAAACGGGGTAAACGCCCGGCCCCATGGGATTGACCCGTGACGCAGTCTTCTTCGACGCTCTGGCCAACCATGCGCGAAAGAGCGTCGCAGCGAGCGAGCTCCTCCTGGAGATGCTCGACCGGCTCGACGACGCCCCGGCCCTGGTGCAGCGGATCTCCGACCTCGAGGACGAGGCCGACAAGATCACCCACGAGTGCCTGGCCGCCCTCCACCAGACGTGGATCACGCCGCTGGATCGCGAGGAGATCCACGCGCTCATCACCCGCCTCGACGACGTGCTCGACTGCATCGAGGCGGCGAGCGTGAGGCTCGTGCTCTTCGAGATCACGAGCGCCCTGCCGGACGCGCGGCTGCTCGCGCAGGATGTCGTCGACGCGTGCACCGTCATGAGCTCCGCCATCCAGTCCCTCAGGGATCTGAAGAAACAGCCGAATCTCCTCGAGCTCTGCGTCGAGATCAACAAGATCGAGAACGCGGCGGACGCGCACTACCGCAACGGGTTGGCGGCGCTCTTCAAGAAGGGGAACGACCCGCTCCTCGTGATGAAGTGGCGTGACATCTATGACCTCTTGGAGCACGCGACCGACCGCTGCGAGGACGTCGCGAACATCATCGAGGGCATCGTGCTCGAGCACGCATGACGACCTACATCCTCGCCATCCTCATCATCGCGCTGGTGTTTGATTACATCAACGGCTTTCACGACGCCGCGAACTCGATCGCCACGGTCGTCTCGACGCGCGTCCTGTCGCCGCGCACCGCGGTGCTCTGGGCGGCCGCCTTCAATTTCATCGCGTTCGCGCTGTTCGAGCCCACGGTGGCGCGGAACATCGCGAAGGGCGTCGAGCCGGGGTTCATCACGCCGAACGTCATCCTGGGCGGCCTGCTCGGCGCGATCATCTGGAACCTGCTCACGTGGTGGTGGGGGCTGCCGTCGTCGTCGTCGCACGCGCTCATGGGCGCGTTCGCCGGGGCCGCGGTGAAGAGCGCAGGGCGGCTGTCGGTGCTCGACGCGACGGTCTTCGGCAAGACGGCGGCGTTCATCCTGGTGTCGCCCTTGCTCGGCGCGGTCATCGGGTTCTCGCTCATGCACGCCATCCGGTGGCTCGCGCGGGGCTGGACGCCCAAGAAGGTGAGCACCCGGTTCCGGCGGCTGCAGCTGCTCTCCGCGGCCGCCTACTCGCTCGGGCACGGCGGCAACGACGCTCAGAAGACGATGGGCATCATCACGGCGCTCCTCATCTCCGCGGGGCTCCAGGAGGGCGGCAAGGAGCCGGAGCCGATGCTCTGGGTCGTGCTCGTCTGCCACGCGGCGATGGGCCTCGGCACGCTCTCCGGCGGCTGGCGCATCGTGAAGACCATGGGGATGAAGATCACGAAGCTGAAGCCGGTGGGCGGCTTCGCGGCCGAGACGGCCGGCGCGGCGACGCTGTTCAGCGCCACGGCGCTCGGCATCCCCGTGAGCACGACCCACACGATCACGGGCGCGATCGTCGGCGTCGGCGCCACGAGCGGGCGCCTCTCCGCGGTCCGCTGGGGCGTCGCCGGACGCATCGTCTGGGCCTGGATCTTCACGATCCCCGCCTCGGCCGTCCTCGCCGCGATCGCCTACACCATCGCGAACGTCATCAGCGGCCAGCCCTGATCGCGCGGGCGAGCGCGGCGCCGCGCCGCATGACGCCACGCAGGCGAGCAGGCGCCTCGCTCGCGCGGCCCGCCCTGGGACTTACGAAGCGCGCCGCCGATCTCCATAGCGCGACCATGCGGGCGCTCGTGACGGGGGCGACGGTGGCGCCGGGAGGGGCGGTCGCGCGGGCCCTGCTCGCCCGCGGGCACCGCGTGCGGGCGTTCTCCGCCAGGCCTGGCGATCCGACCGCGGCGCGGCTCATCGAGCTCGGCGTCGAGGTCGTCCAGGGCAGCGCCGACGAGCCCCGCTCGATCGCGCGCGCGGCGGCCGGCGTCGACGCGGTCTTCGCCATGGGCTCGCCCATTGAGGGCGGGCTCGCGGCCGTCGAGGCGGAGCTGCGGCTCGGCCTCGCCGCCGCCGAGGGCGCGAGGGCCGCGGGCGGCGCGCACCTCGTGTACACCTCGGTCGCGAGCGCCGACCGGGGCACGGGCGTCCCCCATTTCGAGAGCAAGGCGACCGTCGAGCGGCACATCACCGCGCTCGGCGTGCCTTGCACGATCCTCGCCCCGGTGTGCCTGATGGAGAGCCTGCTCACGCCCGCGGCGCGCCTCGGCCTCCGGCGCGGCGTGTACGCCGCCCCGCTCCCGGCGGGCTGCCCGCTGCAGCAGATCGCGGCCGACGACGTGGGGCGGTTCGCGGCGCTCGTGCTCGAGCGCCAGCGCGACTTCCTCGGGCACCGGATCGAGCTCGCGTCCGACGAGCTCACCGGCGCCGAGGCCGTGTCGGCGCTTTCCCGCGTGGCCGGCCGCGAGATCCGCTACGCCGAGGTGCCGCTCGCCGAGGTGCGCGCGCGCAGCGAGGACCTCGCGGCCATGTTCCGCTGGCTCACGCGCGAAGGTCACGGCGTGGACCTCGGGGCGCTCCGCGCCGCCTACCCGGAGGTCGGGTGGCGGCGCTTCGAGGACTGGGCGCGCGAGCACCTCGCGGGCGCGCTGACCCGAGCCGTCGCGTGAGCCTGCGAGGGCGTCGCGTCGATCCGGCGCGCGGTCCGCCGGTCCACCTGCCCCGCGCGCCGGGCTCACCCGGCCCGCGCGGGCGCGGCGCTCATCCGACGTGCGACGGCGCGCGGCTCGGTCGGGCCGCCCCGAGGCTGATGAAGTGGTCGAGGATCCAGGTCTTGAAGCGGTTCAGGTCGAGCCGGTCGAGCAGCGGCAGGAACGCCCGCTCCACCCCGTCCTCGCGGCGTATCGAGGCGAAGTCGAGCACGCCGACGTCGTTCGCGGCGAGCACGTACGGCATCACCTCGGTGCGCCCCTCGTCGAACGCCGCGAGCAGCAGCGACCCCTTGAGGAAGGCGGCCGAGACGTCGAGGAAGGCGGGGCGGATGCCGCGGATATACCGGCTGAACGGCTCCGCGATCACGCGCTTGTCCGGCGAGTCGCGGAGCCCCGCGCCCTCGAGCTGCTTCTTCAGGAACTCGCTCGCCGACATGCCGGGGTGCTCCTTGCGGCGGCGCTCGGCCTCGTAGCCCTCGGCCACGACCACGAGCGCGTAGTCGGCGCGCTTGAGGCCGTCGGCGAGCTCGCTCAGCACGTCCTGCGGGAAGCGGAAGAAGGGGAGCACGATGAGGTGCGCCCGGGCAGCCACCGCGCAGTGCAGCGCGTGCCGCCCGCTGCGGTTGCCCATCATCTCGAGGATGTAGATGCGCTTGTGCGTATAAGCGTCCTCGTAGAGCCCGCGCGCGATGGTCGCGCCCGTCTCCACGCCGGACAGGAAGCCGATCGCCCGATCGCCCTCCAGATCGTTGTCGATGGAGACGTTCACGAAGCCGGCCTGCGGCCGCACCTCGAACTCGTCGAGCCACGCCTTGATGCCCTCGAACGTGCCGTTGCCGCCGACGCAGATGAGGTGCGTGAACCCCTGCGCCTTGAAGGTCGCGGCGGCCTGCTTGCGCTTCTCGCGATCGAGGAAGCCGGAGTAGCGCTCGCTGCGGAAATCGCTGCCCGCGTCGAGCACGCGCCGCCCCATCGAGCGCGCCGGGATGCCCTGCGCGAGCAGATCGTAGCGCTGGCGGCGGCTCATGATGAGGCGCTCGAACTGGGGCTGGGCGCGCGCGTCCGCGGTCAGCGAGCGGAAGCCCTCGGTCGCGGCCCACACCTCGTAGCCTCGCCGCGCCGCCTCCTCGGTCAGCGCGACGGCGACCGAGGAGTAGCCAGGGGCGTTGCCGCCGTCGAAGACGAGCAGCAGGCGCTTGTCCGATGCCGGGAGGGTGTCGGGACGTCCGAACTCGACGATGCTGGTCATGGCGCCGGCCTTCTACCACGCGACGACGAGGTTGGCTGAGCGATTGTCACGCGTTCGCGCTCGTTGTTTGACGACGCCGGGCGTTGGACGACAGCGCCGCGCGGCGTCGAGCGAGCGCGCCGCGCCGCGCGGCGTCGAGCGAGCGCGCGGCGCCGAAGGCGCGCCGTTCACCCCGTGTTGCGCATGCCGGCGGCGATGCCGTTCAGCGTGAGCAGGAGCGAGCGATCGCGCCCCGTGTCCCCGCCGCGGCTCGCCCGCAGGAGCTCGACTTGCAGGAATGAAAGGGGGTCGACGTAAGGATTGCGCAGCGAGATGGACCGCTGGAGCGTCGGGTTGCCCTCGAGCAGCCGCCGGTTGCCCGTGAGCCGCTTGAGCCACGACCGCGTCCGCTTGTATTCCGCGATGATCCGCGGCGCGACCGCCTTGCGCGCGGCGGCCGGCGCGAGCTCCGCGTAGCCCGCGAAGATCGTCATGTCGGCCTTCGCGAGCACCATCTCGACGTTGTCGATGACCGCCCGGAAGAACGGCCACGACGCCATCATCTCCTTCAGCAGCTCCGCGCCCTCGGGGCGCTGGCCCATGGCCTCCAGGCCGCTGCCGACGCCGTACCACCCCGGGAGGATGGCCCGGTTCTGGGTCCACGCGAAGACCCACGGGATCGCGCGCAGCGACTCCAGGCCGCCCGCGCGCCGCTTGCTCGGGCGCGAGCCGAGCGGCAGGCGCGCGATCTCGTCGATCGGGGTCACGGCCGTGAAGAACTCCACGAACTTGGGCTCCTCCCAGACGAGCGCGCGGTAGGCGCGCCGGCCCGTCTCGGCGAGCTCGTCGAACGCCGCGGCGAAGCGCAGCTCGGACGCGGCGGGCGGCCGCGGCTGCGCGCCCAGCGTGTGCAGGAGCACGCCGCTCAGCATGATCTCCAGCGTGCGCATCGCGAGCTCGGGGCGCGCGTACTTGTGGTCGAGCGCCTCTCCCTGCTCGGTCGCCTTGTAGCGGCCGCCGACGCTGCCGGCCGGCAGGGCGAGCAGCGCCTGGTGCGCCGGTCCGCCGCCGCGCGCCACCGACTCGCCGCGGCCGTGGAAGACGCGGAGCGGCAGCTCCGCCTCGGCGGCGATCTTCGGCAGCGTCTCCTGCACGCGCCGGAGCGCCGCGCTCGCCGCGAGCAGGCCGACCTCCTTGCCGGAGTCGCTGTAGCCGATCATCACCTCCTGCACGCCGCGGGCGAGGACGTGCGGGCGATACTCCGGGTGCGCGAGCAGCGCGCGCAGGATCCTCGCGCTGTCGTTCAGCGCGCCGAGCGACTCGAACAGCGGCACGACGTCGATCCGCGCGCACGAGCGCGCCTCGTCCCACAGCCCGGCGGCCTTCGCGCTCGCGAGCGCGGCGAGCACGTCGTGCTCGCTCTGGGTCATCGACAGGATGAGGGTGCGGCAGGACGACTCGCCGCCGTCGCGCTGCGCCGCGGCGATGCGCTGGAGCGCCTCGAACACGCGGCGCGCCTCGGGCGTCATCTGCGCCGGCTCGACCCGGCCCTCCGCGAGGCAGGCGGCAGAAGCGCGCGCGTCCTCGGCCGGCGCGCGCATCTCGAGCTCCGCGAGCGCGAACCCCAGCGCGCGCACCTGCGAGAGCAGCCCGCGGGCGCGCCGCTCGCCGGAGCTCGCGCAGCGCGCGGCGCGCAGGCTGTCGGCGACGACCGCGAGATCGCGCTCGAGCTCCGCGGGCTCGCGGTAGGGGATCGCGAGCGTCGGCTCCTCGGGGCGCACGAAGGCGCGCCCCTCGCGCGTGGGGCCCTGCCCGGAGCGCGCGCGCGCCTCCGCGCGGCCGTTCTCCGCGTGCTCGAGCGTCGCGGTGAGGCGCGCCTCGATGAAGTGCAGCTTGCGGCGCCACGGCTCGCCCTCGGTGCGCGGGCCGAAGTGCGCGGACACCTCGGGCATCGCCGCGGCGTCCTCCTCGATCGAGGCGAGCAGCCAGGGCGGCGGCGTGACGTGCCGGACCGACTGCGACAGCGCGCCGCCGAGGTCGCGCGCCGCCCGGATGAGCCGGCGCAGCCCGCGGATGCGGTAGGCGAACAGCGCGTCCTCGAGCACGGCGGGCACGACGAACGGGTTGCCGTCCATGTCGGCGCCGACCCACGAGTGGATCCGGAGCGGCACGATCTCGGCGTCCAGCGGCTCGCCGTACGCGGCCTCGAACGCGCGCCCGATCGCCGCGGGCAGATCGGGGAGCAGATCCCAGAGGATCTCCTCGATGTACCAGGCGACGTTCTTCACCTCGTCGCCGACGGTGGGGCGATCGCGGCGCACCTCGTCGGTCTGCCAGAGCGCGGTGATCTCCTCGCGGATCTCGGCGAGCTTGCTCGCCGACTCGTCGGGCGTCAGCTGGCAGCGATCGTGCTGCTCGAGGTTCTTCGCGATGCGGTAGAGCTTCTCGAGGACGGTGCGCCGCGCCGCCTCGGTCGGGTGCGCGGTGAAGGTGAGCGTGACGTCGAGCGTCCTGAGCGCGGCCCGCACGCGCTCCGCGGGCACGCCGGCCTTCTTGAGCGTGTGCATCGCGGCCTCGAGCGAGCCGCGCTGCGGCCGCGCGCCGGGATCCGTCGCGTACGCGCGCGCGCGGCGGATGCGGTGGTGCTGCTCCGCGAGGTTGACGAGCCGGAAGTAGACGGTGAACGCGCGGATGACGGGCTCGAGGCGATCGTGGGGCAGCTCCGCGAGCAGCTTGCTGAGCTCCGCGGCCGCGTGCGCGCGGCCGTCGTTGGGGCCGCGCCGCCGGCGGATGGCGAGCGTGCGGATGCGCTCCTCGATGGCGAAGAGCTCTTCTCCCTCCTGCTCGATCAACACTTCCCCGAGCAGGCGTCCAAGCAGGCGAACTTCTTTGCGAAGAGGTCGATCGACCTCGCGGCGACGCGGCGGCATGGGCGCCAGCCTAGCGCGATGCGGCGTAAAACGGACCACCGAGTGTGGCCCGGGCGGACGGTCGGTGGCGCCGGGGGTGAGGTGGCGCCGGGGCGGGTGGCGCGCCTCGGGACCTGGGCGGGTGGGCGGGGGTGCGAGCACGGTCCGTGCATCGCCCCTTCATCCGCGCCCTTTCGAAGCCTCGTCGAGCTCGTGTACCCTCCGGCGGATGGCCGATGATGTGTTCGGGATCGTCGGCACGACCCAGGGGGCGTTCAAGGTAGAGCGGGTCGTCGCCGAGGGGGGGTTCGGCGTCGTCTATCGGGCGTACCACGAGGCGTTTCGAGCGCCGGTCGCGCTGAAGTGCCTCAAGGTCCCGGCGACGCTGCCCGAGCAGCTGCGCGTGCAGTTTCTTGAAAAATTTCGCGAGGAGGCGGAACTGTTGTTCCGCCTGTCGGCCGCGATCCCTGCCGTCGTCAGGCCGCTGCACCACGACGTGATCTCGACCGCGACCGGCGCCTTCGTGCCGTTCATCGCGCTGGAGTGGCTCGAGGGCCGCACGCTCGCGAGCCACATCGCCTCCCGCGCGGCGATGGGAGCGCCGCTGCTCGCGCCGGGGGAGGTGATCCGGCTGCTCGCGCCGGTCGCGCGCGCGCTCGAGGCGGCGCACCACTTCCCCGGGCCGAGCGGCCCCACGTGCGTGGTGCACCGCGATCTCAAGCCGGCGAACATCTTCCTCGCCCAGATCCACGGCGCGGAGGTCGTCAAGATCCTCGACTTCGGCATCGCCCGCGCCCGCGACGCCGCGACGGTCATGGCCGGCCAGACCGCCACCACGTCGGGCGGCCTCTCGACGGCGTTCACGCCCGCCTACGGGGCGCCCGAGCAGTGGGCGCCGAAGCGCTTCGGCAAGACGGGCCCCTGGACCGACGTCTGGGGGCTCGCCGTGACCGTCGTCGAGGCGCTCGCCGGCCGCGAGATCATCGGCGGGGATCACGTGGCGATGATGGGCACGGTGCTCGACGAGAAGCGCCGCCCCACCCCGAGGAGCGAGGGCATCTTCGTGCCCGACGCGCTGGAGGCCGCCTTCCGGCGGGCGCTGGCCGTGGATCCGCGCGAGCGCTTCCGGGACATCGGGGCGTTCTGGGACGAGGTCGAGCAGGCGCTCGGGCTGCCGCGGAGCGCTCCGCCGATCGCGGTGCCCAGCCGGAGCCACACGCCGGCCGCCGCCCGCGGCCGCTCCTCGGTGTTGCCCGCATCGCCCTCGTCACCGGGATCGACGCGGTCGCAGGATCTCCTCCAGGGCACCGCCCTCGCGGCGCCGACGGCGTTCGCGGAGGCGACGGCCCGGGAGCTCCACCTGCCGGAGCGCGGCGGCGGCCGCTTGCCGCCGCACAGCCTCCCCACCGAGCCGGTCGTGCCGCTCGCGCTGGACTGGTCTCCTCCCGCGCCCGCGCCCTTCGCGCGGCCGTCCTATGCGCCGTCGAGGATGCCGCCCCCGATGATGGAGCGCGCGCCAGCGCGCCCCAGCCTGAGCACCGGGGAGCTCATGGCGATGTTCGCGTTGCCGGTGCGGCTCGCCGGCGCGGGCGTCGTCATCACCCTCCTCGATCTCGCGGCCGCCTCGCTGCTCTTCGGCGGCCAGCGCATCGGCGTGGGCCCCATCGGCGGCGTGGGCCCCATCGGGCTCTTCCACGTCGCGGTGGGCCTCGTGGTCCTGGGCATCGGGATCGCGGTGTTCCGGCTGTTCTCATCGGACCGCTAGCACCGATCACGTTGAAACCCGGAGAAATTTCACAGGGAGGCGGGGAGGCGGGGAGGAAGAAGAAAATGAATTTCTCCCTCGTGCCGTCTCTCGCTCCCCGCCTCCCTGTGAAATTTCTGCTCTTTCTTGGGGTTTCAACCCGTTTGTCGCTTTAGGGCTCCTCGCGCCGCACGCCCGTCGATCCGTAGCCGCCCGCGCCGCGCGCCGTCGGCGCGAGCGCGGGGACCAGGACCACGTCGGCGAGGGCGACCGGGCAGATCACGAGCTGGGCGATCCGATCGCCGCGGTGCACCGTGAACGGCGCTGCGCCGAGGTTGATCAGGACGACCTTGATCTCCCCGCGGTAGTCCGGATCGATCGTCCCGGGGCTGTTCAGCACGGTGACGCCGTGGTGCAGCGCGAGCCCCGAGCGCGGCCGCACCTGCCCCTCGTGGCCATCGGGGAGGGCGACCGCGTAGCCCGTGGGCACGAGCTTCCGCTCCCCGGGCGCGAGCGTGACCGGCGCCTCGATGGCCGCGCAGAGATCGAGCCCGACGGCTCCCTCGGACTGGTAGGCGGGGGGAGGGACCTCGATCGGCCCCACGCGAAGGAAAGGCACCTGGATGCGCACGCGGCGCAGCCTAGCCGGTCACGGGCGCGGCAGCACCGCCTCGAGCGCCGAGCCCCGGAGCGCCTCGAGCGCCGAGTCCGACCACGCCCGCGCCCGATCCGAGAACCCGGCCTCCACCGCGCGCCGGAGCAGCTCGAGCGCCCCCTCGAGGTTCCCGTCCTTGGCGCTCGCGCGCGCCGCGTCGTACGCGTCCTGGCCGAGGCCCACGCGGCGGAAGATCGCCTCGTAGAGCCGCGCCGACCAGTCGAACGCGCCGCGCTCGAACGCGATCTCCGCCATCCTCCGCGCGTCGTCCTCCGAGAGCTGCTCCACGATGTCCAGCGCCACGGCCGCGGCCCGCGCCACCTCGCCCTGCTCCACGAGCACCCGGATCAGCGGGCCCGCGACCTCCTTCCGGTCGTCGCCGGCCTCCCGGGCCGCCTCGAGCACCTTCCGCGCTTGCTTCAGCTCCCCGAGCGCGAGGTGCACCGCCCCGACCAGCGCCGGGTCAGGCTCGCCCTGCTTGCGCGCCTGCGCGAGCGCTTCCCCCGCGCGCTTCGCGTCGCCGAGGAGCAGGTGCGACCAGCCGATGAGCTCGTGCGCCTCCCGGAGCGCGCGCTTCGGCGGCGCCGGCGACTGCGCGAGCACCTCCGCCGAGAGCGCCATCGCTTCGCCCGTCCGCTCGTCCTCCACGGCCCGGCGCGCCCGCTGGAGCAGGACGGCCGTCTCGGGCGGCATCGGCTCCTCCTGAAACTCCGCTCGCCGGCGGTTCATGGAGGGCGACGGCGCCGCCGGCTCGCTGCGGAACCGCTGCAGGCTCTGGAACGCGGACATGACGAGGATGAACGAGAAGAAGAAGAACCCCGCCCTCAGGAAGAAGATGGCGAGGAGCACGGCGGTGATGCCCGAGATGGCCGCCGTCAGCCGGGCCCGCTTCGGGCCGAGCGCGTGCTCGAGGACGTGGCCGCCGTCGAACGGGAGCACGGGGATCAGGTTGAGGAGACCCCACCACACGTTGACCTTGATGAGCATCTCCATCCCGCTCAGCACCAGGGTCGGGAGGGCGTAGAGCGCCGGAACATAGCTGAGCACGAGGTGAAGGACCCCGGCGACGAGGAAGCCGGCGAAGGGGCCTGCCAGGCTGATCAGCACGTGCTGGAGCCGCCCGAGGGGCAGGAGCGAGCGCCAGGTCGTGGTCCCACCCATGAAGTGGAGCGTGATCTCCGGCTCGATCCGGTACCGCTTGATGGCGAGCGCGTGGCCGAACTCGTGCATCAGGACCGACAGGAAGACCACGAGGATCCAGACGAGGAACAGCTGGTACTGCTGACTGGCCAGGATCCCGTACCCGAGCAGGGCGGCGGAGAGCCAGAACCAGAGCTGGACGTCGACCGAGACTCCAAACAGACGGAAGCTCATGCGCATGTAATAAGCCGTGCGGGCCGTTCGCTCAATGATTGCCGTGCGGACGCGGCCGGCCGTAGAGTGCGCGGCGTTGCGTGCGGCCAGGCAGGAGCGCGGCGCGCGTGGAGCGCCAGAGGACGCGCCGCGCCCCTTCTTCCAGGCCGCGCGCGGCGTCGGGAGCGAGCATGGGCAGGGAGATCTGGGTCAGGAGATGGGCGCTCGCCGGGGTCGCCGCGGCGGGCATGGCGTGCGGCGCCGCACCGGCGCCCCCGCCATCCCCCGAGGCCGCGCCGGCGCCCGCGGCGCCGCCCGAGGCGTCCGCGCCGGCCGCCGCCCGCCCGCCCGGGGCCTCCGCGCCGGCCGAGGCCGCTGCCGCGCCGACGGCCGCCGCGCCGCCCGCGTTCGAGGTTCCGCCCAACACGGCGGTCCTCCACGTCGGCGACTCGTTCGCGGTGGCGGGCTTCGCGCAGGCGCTCCGCCCGCGGATGCAGGAGCACCGCGTGCGCTACGCGGTGAAGGCCGAGACCAGCTCGTACACGGTGACGTGGGCTTCCAGGATGGAGCTCCTGGTCGCGAACTACCAGCCGGACCTCGTGATCATCAGCCTGGGCGCCAACGAGGTGGAGAACGTCAACCCGCCGGCCCACGCCGGGGCGATCCGCCGCATCGTCAAGGCGATCGGCGGTCGCCCGTGCGTGTGGGTGTCGCCGCCGCTCTGGCGCAAGGACACCGGCATCATCGACGTGATCCGGACGAACTCGGCCCCGTGCCGCTTCTTCGACTCCGACGCGCTGGTGCCGGGCCCCCTCCCGCGGCAGAAGGACAAGATCCACCCGAACGAGGTGGGCGGCGCGCGCTGGGCCGAGGCCTTCTGGAGCTGGCTCACGGCGGAGCACCTTCCGGCCGGCGAGGCGGCGCCGGCGCACAGCCCCTGGGCGCTCCGGCCGTCTCCGCCGGAGGAGCACCGCTCCCGGGCGGACGCCCCGGAGAGCGCCGTCCAGCGAGGCGAGCAGGCATCCGAGCGGCGGGCGGAGTGATTCCGAGCTGACCGGCCGGCGTCTTACGCCGCCGACGTCGCCACGCCCGCGCCGCGGTGGATCAGCCCAGGATCGTGGCCGAGCGCCCCTGCGATCGCCGCCCTCACGTCGCGCATCAGCCGGTTGCGGCCCCCGGCGCCGTAGGGCGCAGGATCGATCGGCGGCATGATCGTGACCACCACCCGGTGGTGCTCCTGCACAACGAAATCCTTGGCCCGGAGCACGTGCCGCGTGCCGTCGATCGCCACCGGGAGGATGGGCGTGTTCGTCTCGATCGCCATCCGGAAGCCGCCGCTCTTGAACGGGAGGAGCGCGCCGGTCTTGCTCCGCGTCCCCTCCGGCGCGATCCAGACCCGGGTCCCGTCCTGCAGCATGGACGCGCCGACCTGCAGGCTCGCGCTGGCCTGGACATGATCGCTCCGGTTGATCCGGATGAACCCCGCCGCCTTCATCGCCTGGCCGAAGATCGGCACGTTGAACAGCTCCTTCTTGGCGATCATCCGGAGCCGGCCGGGGATCGCGCGGAACACCACCGGGATGTCGAAGAGGCTCTGGTGGTTCGACATCACGACGAACGGCCGTGTGCCCGAGGCGTGCTCGCGCCCGCGCACCACCAGATCCACGTCCGCGTCCTCGAGCACCTTGCGCGCCCACCAGTCCAGCCGCTCATCGCAGCGCTCGAGGGTCACACGCCCGATCATCGCGTCCACCACGGTCGGAAAGCAGATCCGGGCAGTGTCGAAGATTCCCATGAACGTCGTCTGAAGGCTCATCGCTCTCTTCCCGCTGATTCCGCTGAAAGGTGAGGGGATCGCGTGGCGCGCTGGCGACCGGGCAGGCCCTGCCTTACGCGGCGGGCAAGCAACCCCGAGGGGCGCCGAGCTCATCCAGTGCTCATGCAGCGCTCATCCAGCACTCGTCCACTGCTCGTCCGTACGCGAACGCCGCAAAGTATACCACTCAACCCCCGGCTGTGGTGCCGGTCACGGTCACTACCACGCGGCGCCCGTGGGGAGAACTACGGTGCTCCCAGACATACAGGGCTTGCCAGGTCCCGAGCGCGAGGCGGCCGCCGGAGATCGGGATCACCTCGCTCGAGCGGGTGACGGCGCTCCTGAGGTGGCCCGGCATGTCGTCGGGGCCCTCGTCGTCGTGCTCGTACTCGCGGCCCTCCGGGGCGAGGCGGGACATCCAGCGCTCCAGGTCGCGGAGGACGGCCGGATCGGCGTTTTCCTGGAGGATGAGGCTCGCGGACGTGTGCTGCAGGAACACGGCGCAGAGCCCGACGTCGACGCCCGCGTCGGCGACGACGCGCGCGACCTCGCGCGTGATATCGACGAAACCCCGGCCGTTCGTGCGGATCTCGAGCGTGCGCTGGACGATGGTGGTCACCGCGCCATCTTAGCCGCCTTCAGCGCGGGCGCCCGGCACGACGTCGACGATGAGCCCCCAGCTCGTCCATCGCTGGAACCACACGCCGACGCGCTCGGCCAGCGCCGCGCCCGCCCCCTCTCCAGCGCCCGGCGGCTCGCTGGAGGCCTCCGCTCCGTGGGCTCCGGCCGCCACCTCCTCACACGCCGGGACGAGCGGTACGCCCCGCCCGAGCGCCTCGAGGAGCGCGAACGCCGGCGGCTCGAGCTCCTCGAAGCGGATCGTGAGATCCGCGCCGCGGAACACGGCGAGGTGGACGGGGCGGGGCGCGGGCAGCGCGGGCGACCGGCCCTGCTTGAGCTCGCTCCGGAGGACGTGCGCCGGGTGGCCGAGCCGCACCAGCGCGAGCAGCGGGTGAAGGACGATCGTGGCGGTGGACCAGCCGTCCGCCGGCATGCCCGTCACCTTCGCCGGATCGAGCGGAGGGGGCGAGGCGCCGTCGAACAGATCGACGAGGGCGTGCTCGTACCGCGCCACGTCGCGCGCGAGATCCCGCAGGGCAGGGGGGAACCCCTCGTGCGCGCCCGCGAAATCGGCGACGTATCGCCCGAGGTCGCGCAGCGTGAAGCTCGCGGGCGGGTGCGCCGCCAGGTAGGCCCTCGCGAACGCGTCGAAGCCGTCGTCGCCGAGGACGTGCGCCAGCGCGGGGTAGTCCTCGCGGAGCGCGTCCCTGTGCCGCAGCCAGAACTGCCGACGGTAGATGTCGGCCTGCTCGGCGGGCGCGAGCCGCTCGCTCCCGGCGACGTGCTCGCGGCACAGGCCGGCGAGCTCGGCGTCGTCCGGGAGCGGCGCGCCCGCCGTGAACATGCGGGTGAGCTGGCGCATCAGGGCGGCGAGGCCGGCCGGGGGCGCGGGGTCAGGCGGCGCGCGCACGCGCCACCTCCTGCCGGATCGCCCGCGCCTTCTCCGCCTCGGCGGCGAGGACCTCGAACGAGGGGATGTCGTCGTCCCACTCGATCAGCGTCGAGACGTCGCCTGCGCGGGCGACGGCGCGCCGGTAGAGCGCCCACACGGCGTCGACCACGTGATCGCTGTGGGTGTCGAGGATGTACGCGCCCTGGTGCGCGTGGCCGGCGAGGTGGAACTGCACGATCCGGTGGTGCGGCACGCCATCGATGTAGGCCTCCGGATCGAAGCCGTGGTTGTACGAGGAGACGTAGACGTTGTTGACGTCGAGCAGGATGCCGCAGTCGGCTTCCTCTGCGATCGCCGAGAGGAACTCCCACTCGCTCATCCGGCTGGCCGTGAAGGTCAGGTAGCTCGACACGTTCTCGAGCGCGAGCCGGACCTCGAGGAAGTCCTGCACCACCCGCGCCCGCGCCGCGACGTGCCGCACGGCCTCTTCGGTGTACGGCAAGGGGAGCAGGTCGTGCAGGTTGATCCCGTGCGCGCCCGTCCAGCACAGGTGATCGCTCACCCAGGGCGAGCCCACCCTGGCCAGCAGCGCCTTCAGCCGGCGCAGGTAATCGAAATCGAGCGGATCCGTGCTGCCGATCGACAGCGAGACGCCGTGCTGGACGAGGCGGTAGCTCGAGAGGACGCGCTCGAGGTTGGCGATCGGCATGCCGCCGTCGACCATGAAGTTCTCGCTGATGATCTCGAACCAGTCGACCCGGGGCCGGTGCTCGAAGATGTGCCGGTAGTGCGGGATGCGCAGCCCGACGCCGACGCCGAGGTCGGGGAGTCCCAGCCGCATCCGTTCGAGGTTCACCATGGTTCACCGCGAGCCTTGCTCAGGGGTGGAGGGGTGCGCCGCGGCGCCTCACGATCCAGCCGATCCGGCGGTTCCGCGTGGCATGGCCAGACGGCCCAGCGGATCTGGCGGATCCGCGTGGATCCGCCGGATTCCGCCGGGCCGGGCGCGCCGAACCTACGACGAGCAGTCGGCCGGCTTGCAGCCGCCCTTGCCCTTGCACTCGTTCTGGCCGGCGCACGCGTGGCTGTCGCTCTTGCAGCCGCCCTTGCCCTTGCACTCGTTCTTGCCGGCACAGCACGCCTTCGCGGCGTTCTCCGGCGCCGCGGCCGGAGGCGCGTCGGCCGCGGGGGCGGCGCCCGTCTCGGGCGCGGGCGGAGGCGCCGAGGCGCAGCCCGCGAGGCCCGCCACCATGCCCGACACCGCCGTCAACGCCAACGTCTTGCCCATGTCGATCGTCATCTGATCCTCCACGCTCGTCTTCGTCGCGATCACCGAGCCCACCGCGCGCCTCGCCCGAATGGCGCGCCCGCACGCTGGAGCCCGTCGGGTCTCGCCGGCCTCTCGACCGCGCTGAGCCCATCGGCTACGCGTCACTACGCCCGGCCGGTTCCACGGTTTCACTTCGGACGCGTTGATTCTTCATTCAACTCCCCGTAAGTGAGCGGGGTTGACCTCCACGCCCACGCGAGCCCCCCCTGCGTGCACGGCGTCCGGCGGCGTAGCCTCTGCGGCTGGGGCGCGCGGCCAGCGTGCAGCGTTCCATGCACGACGTAACTCGCTTCGGACGGTACGCGCAAGACAAAGCGTCCAGCGCGGCGCGCCGGCGCCGTGGCGCGTCCTCGTCCACCCGCGTCGCGGGGCGCTCCCCGTGCTCGCGGCGCTCTCGCTGGGGGCGTCCGGCTGCGGGGGGGCTCCGCGCGCGGGGACTGGCGCGCCGGGCGGCGCCGCGGGGGATGCGGCCTCCGGGCGCGAGATCCCGGTCGAGGCGATCGCCGCCGAGCTCGAGGCGATGAGCGGCGCGGTCCTCGAAGGGCGGGAAGGGACGTTCCGGGACATCCTGACCGACGCGATCGCGAAGGACGCGTACCTGTGCCAGCCGGCTCCGCGCCGCGTCTTTTCCGGGCCGCGCGGCGACGTGCCGGAGGGGGAGCGGCGGATCGCCGGGGTGATGCCGCACTACGGCCTCTTCTTCGGCCCGATGAGCTACCTCGTGCGGCGGCGCGGCGGCGCCTGGGAGGTCGACGTGCGCATCGCGGTCGACCCGCCGGAGGGCGCGGGCTGGCTCGAGCTGCCCGACTGCGGGCTCTCCGCCCGGCTCGGGGGCGCGATCGCGTGCCGCGGGACGCCGTACGCGCGCTCGGGATCGACGGACGCTTGCCCGGGGTCCGGCGTGTTCACGGCGAGGGCGACGCCGGCCGCGATCCGGGCGCTGCTCGCGCGCTGGTCGGACGAGGCCGAGGGGTACTGGAACCGCGACGCGCGCGCCTTCGGGCTGCCGGTGCGCTACGACTTCGACTTCGTGCTGGCGGACGAGGCGCGCGCGCGGGCGCTCCGGGTCGACCTCGCGGTGCCGCTCTCGCCGACGTGCGGCAGGACGCCGTACTTCAGCGCGATGCGGGCCGGCTGGTCGCTGCCCGTGCTCGCCCACGAGGTGGGGCACGTGCTCGGGCTGCTCGACGAGTACGAGGCGCTCTCCGGGATCGTCCGCTGCTATCCGAAGACGCCGTTCCCGGGCGCCGAGATCAGCCGGATGGGGCTGTCGATGAAGGAGGAGACGCGGCTCCTGCCGATCCATCACTACCTCGTGCTCCGCCGCTTCTTCTGTCGCGAGCCCGCGTCCATCGACCCGTATGCCGGCGCGATTCGCTGACCCGACGCCGGCGCGATCTGCTGACCCGACGCCGGCGCGATCCGCCGAGCGCTCCACGCGGCCCCGCGCCTGCCGGCGCCTCGCTGCCGCGGCGCTCGCTGCCGCGGCGCTCGCGGGCTGCCGCTCGGAGCCAGAGCGCGGCGCGGCGGACGCGGGGCCGAGCGCGGCGGACGCGGGAACCAGCGCGGCGGACGCCGGGGCCGGGGCGCCGGACGTGGC
Organism: Sorangium sp. So ce295; assembly: GCF_051527405.1. Taxonomy (NCBI): domain Bacteria; kingdom Pseudomonadati; phylum Myxococcota; order Polyangiales; family Polyangiaceae; genus Sorangium; species Sorangium sp. So ce295. The sequence goes on from NZ_CP150324.1 coordinate 5,103,483, forward strand.
GCCGCCGCTCGTGGGGGCGCCTCCGGGGCCGAGGGCGCTCGCGCCGCCGGTGGAGCCGCGCTGTCCGCCGGAGATGGTGCGGGTCGCGCGCCGGTTCTGCGTCGATCGCTACGAGGCGGTGCTGCTCGACAAGGAGACGGGGCTCGAGATCTCGGCGTTTTATCCGCCGTCGCGCCAGGCGGCCGCGTCCGTCGAGCGCGTGTGGTCGAAGATGCGGCTACAGCTCGGGGACGACGAGGCGCGCCGCATGGAGCTCCCGCTCCTGCCCGGCTGGCAGAAGCAGCGCGAGTTCGAGCCGCGCGCGGTGTCGCGCAGGGGCGTGCTCCCGCAGGGCTACACGACCGGCGCGCAGGCGGAGCTCGCGTGCCGGAACGCGGGCAAGCGGCTCTGCTCGCTCGACGAGTGGCGGACGGCGTGCCGCGGCGAGCGGGACGAGCAGTTCCCGTACGGGCCGACCTACGCGGACGGGCGGTGCAACGTGTTCCGCGAGCACCACCCGGCCGGCGTGCTCCACCGCGACGTGTCGCTCGGGCACAGCGACCCTCGGCTCAACCTGGTGCGCGTCGCCGGGGCGCCGCTCTTGCGGCGAACGGGCGAGACCGCGACGTGCGCGAGCGCGTGGGAGGACGACGCGATCGCCGACATGGTCGGCAACCTGGACGAGTGGATCGACGATCCGGAGGGGACGTTCGTCGGCGGGTTCTACGCGCGCGCGACCCGGGAGGGGTGCATGGCGCGCGTCGCGTCGCACGACTTCACGTATTTCGACTACTCGACCGGCGTCCGCTGCTGCGCGGATCTGCGCGTGGCGCCGTGAGGGCGCGCGGAGCCCGCGCTTCATTCCCGCCTGGCGAGTCCCTGCCGTACCACCTCTCGGGCGACGAACGGGCTCCATTCGTGGAGCAGCTGCAGGGTCAGTCCGCCGTCCAGGTAGGCCGTGTAGTACAGCTCCCGTGCGGCGATGCACTCCTTGTCGTTGAGCTTCAGTCGCTCGATGGTCGCCTGAACACGCGCACGCGTCTCGTCGTGGAGGCCTTCCGCTGGGAGCACCTGAAGGAAGGACATCTCCAGGACGAACCACCCGTCAGGGATCTCCATGGGGTCGAGGACGTCGTCGAAATCGCGTTTGCGCGCGTTCATGAGCGAGCACACGAAGCGGTAGTTGCTCCACTCGTAGGCGAGCTCGCGACGCTTCGACTTCGGCGCGACGTGATCGACGGATCGTGCCCCGGTGCCTCGCGGAACGAGCACGCAGAGGTAGGCGCAGACGCTGCGATAGCTGTCCCGGAGATCGTCCAGGCATTCCCGCCAGGTTGGGGGCAGGGGCTCCGCGTTCGCGGCGAGGGCGCGCAAGCCGGGCTGCCGGACCAGCGCGTCGAAGCGCGCGGGCTCGGGCCGGAGGGGGACGTGGATCACGGCGTGAGCCCGGCCTGCCGCGCCCTGACGAGCCAACGCGCCCAGAAGGGATCGGTGTCCTTGAGCACGTCGTGCAGCTCCTCGTGGATCCGCTTCGCGTCCTCGATCGGCAGATCCGGCCGCCGCATCGCCGCCATGGCGTCGAGGATCGCCTTCTCCGCCTCGACGGACCGCGCTTGCGCGAGGTCGAACACATCGGACGTGAGCCACGACGAGGCATCCCCGCGTGGCTTCCACGTGGGCCTCGACACGGTGACCTCCGCCCCGTCGAGATCGAACAGGAAGAGCGCATCGTGCCCCTCGTCGAAGTGCGGCTCGGCGGACGCGAGGACCAGCGGCGCGTGCGTCGTGACGAAGAGCTGCGTCTCGATGGATGCCTCGAGCTCGCGGGAGACCCGGAGCAGCGCGGGCAGGATCACACGCTGCCACTGGGGGTGCAGGTGCGCCTCCACCTCATCGACGAGCACGATCATGCTCCGTTCGGGCGAAGTGTTCCGCAGCTTCGCCGCCTCGACGTGCTCGCGCCACATCCAGACCAGGAGGTAGGCGAAGGAGAGGATCCGCTTCATCCCGGCGGACGCGAGCACCACGGGGACGTTGCCGTAGGGCATGTCGAGGGTGGGGATGTCGCGCACGTCGTGAAGAGAGACCCGGGCCGTCATCGCCCCGGGGCGGAGGGTCTCCCCTGGCCTCGGTGACAGGACCTCCAGCACGCGCGTCAGTAGATCGAACGTGCTGTCTCGCCGGAGCTGCCATGTCGTCCAGTCGCGGATCAGGCCGTTGCAGAGCACCGAGCCGTCGCTGTCGTCCGCGGTGAGCCCGTTCCAGATCTGGCTGGGCGTGAAGTGGAAGCCCGGCACGGGGCCCGACGATTTCACGCCGAGCGGGAATCGCAGGTGCCCCGCGGGTCGAAGCGGGTCCCATACGGAGAAGCTGCCGTCGACCCGGGCGTAGAAGACGAGACCGGAGCGCCTGGAGGCACCGGGTGGATAGACGGTGTGCCAGTTCTGCTTCTCGAAGTCGAACGACGATGAGACGCGGTGCACGACCTCCCCGTCACGCGTCTCCCGGACGATCTGTGGCTTGACAGCTGGGCCACGTCGCGGCGCGGCCGGGTACCCTGGCCACGTCCCCGTCAGCGCAAACCAGGCGACATCCAGCACGAAGGTCTTGCCGAGCCCGTTGTCGCCCGCGAAGAGGTTCAGCCGCGGCGCGAGCTCGAACTCCATCGCGGGCGCCGGTCCGGTGTCGTGCAGCTCCAGCCTCTCAAGCATCGCGGCCCCTCTCGGTCGCCCGTGGTTCGTTCGGGCCGTGGCCGATGGGGGTCGCGAGCGGAGGAGCGCGGAAGCCGTGCCAGACCTTCTTGCAGAGGAGCTCCATCGGCTGCGTCATGACCATGGCAACGCGTGATCTGCTGGGTCGCGCGGGAAAAGGCAAGAAAAGCCGCTCCCGCAGGGCTCCGTCCGACCGCGCGGCGCCGCGGGGGAACGAGCCGTTCCACTGTGCCGCCGGGACGCTGGAGCCAGCGACGCTCCACGGCACGGCCCTGCGCGGACGAGGGGAAGGAGGCCCAGCGTCGTCGTGAGGCTCAGCGCACCGCTGCTGCGCGGATGTGCGCGCGCCGCCGTGACGGGCGCGCGATCGCGGCGGAGCGGGACGATCTGGTAGCATCGGCCGATGCGCCGGAGGACGTCGCGCTCGTGCGACACCGCCGGGAGGACCATCGATGCTCGCAGCCAGATATCACGTCTACGATTCAGCGGTGCTCGACGTGCCCATCGAGGAGGCATGGAGAGAGCTCCGCGATATCGTTGCGCTCCTGCCGATCGTCTTCGGTGACGGCGTCAAGGACCACCGTTACGTGGACGGCGGCTCGGCGGAGAAGATCCCGTCGCGCTTCGAGTTCACGCTCCACCCGTCGGGAGACAAGGCCGTGGAGGAGGTGGTCGCGCGATCCGAGACCGAGCACTCCGTCACGTACCGGCTGCTCGGGCAGGTTCTGGGCATCGAGGGGTACATCGCGACGTACCGGCTCCGTCGCATCACGACCGAGCCGGGCAAGACGTTCCTCGAGTGGCCCCGGGAGTTCGGCGTCGCGCCGGGCCAGGAGCCCGAGAAGGTCGTCCCGTCGGTCGCGGCCCTCACCGCGAAGGAGATCGTCGCCATCAAGGAGCACTTCGCGAAGCGCCGCCGCTCGGTGTGATGCGAGCGGCATCGGCCGAGCGCACGGGGCCGAGGTGGAGCCCCCGCGGCTCCGCATGGGATGGCAGCAGGTTGCCTGAGTCCGACGGCAACCGCTGGAGGAGCCGGCGCCGGGGGTCTTCAACGGATCGCGACCGTTGGGAGGGGCCCGCCGCCGGGGTCTTCAATGGATCGAGTGAGCGCGAGGGGCCCGCCGCCGGGGGTCTGCGACGGATCGAGTGAGCGCGAGGGGCCCGCCGCCGGGCGTCTTCAACGGATCGCAACCGTTGGGAGGAGCCTGCCGCTGGGGGTCTGCGACGGATCGAGTGAGCGCGAGGGGCCCACCGACGGGGGTCTGCGACGGATCGAGTGAGCGCGAGGGGCCCGCCGACGGGGGTCTTCAACGGATCGAGTGAGCGCGAGGGGCCCGCCGACGGGGGTCTGCGACGGATCGCGTGCGCTGGAGCGCGCGCGAGCCACTGGTACGCGACGGATTGACTCCGCTGAGGGCGGCCAGGGCTCGGGTTTGCTGCCGCGCGACCACCGGGCCGTCCGTCCACGTCGGCGCGATTCGCACTTTCCGAGCGCGCGTCGCCGTGATGAGGGCGCGCTCGAGAGGCCGCGACATCCCCTGATAGCATCGCTCCGCCGCGCATGGCGGTGTCGCGCCCGCGGCATCGGGAGGAGGGAGCCATGATCGACGCGCTTTATCACGTCTACGACTCGGCGGTGCTGGACGCCCCCATCGAGGAGGTCTGGCAAGAGGTCCGTGACATCACGAAGCTCATCCCTGTCGTCTTCGGGGACAACGTCAAGGAGTACGGCTACGTGGAGGGCGGCTCCGCGGAGAAGGTGCCGTCGCGGTTCGCGTTCACGCTCGTCTCGGGGGAGAGCTCGCTGGAGGAGGTGGTCGCGCGCTCCGAGACCGAGCACGCCGTCACCTACCGGATCCACGGGCAGATCTTCGGCATCGAACGGTACACCGGGACCTACCGGCTCCGGCGCGTCACGACCGAGCCGGGCAAGACCTTCCTCGAGTTTCCACGGGAGTTCGGGGTCGCGGCAGGTCACGATCCCGCGCAGGTCGTCCCGGCCATCGTCGCGCTGACCGCGAAGGAGGTCGCGGCGATCAAGGCGTACTTCGCGAAGCGCCGCCGCGCTGCATGATCCTGCCGCCGCGCCGCGAACATCGCGGCACGGCGGCAGCCCGAGCGCACCACACGCCGGGCGCGCTCAGGTCGTGGGGCGGCCGACCGCGAGGAAGGCCTCCTCGCCCTTCGGGCGCCGCCGGTCGCGCCAGACGAGCGCCGCGGGCAAGACCAGCACGGCCGCGAAGAGGCACGCGAGCTCGCCGATGACCGCGGCGACGCCCAGGCTGCGCACCGCGTAGTTCTGCGAGCGGACCAGGGCGAGGTAGCCCAGCGTCGTCGTGAGGCTGCAGAGGATCACGGCGCCGCCCGTCTCGCGCACCGCGGTGAGCGCGCCGCCGGCGCCCTCCCGCGCGTACCGCTGCACGACGTTCACGGCGTAGTCGACGCCGATGCCGAACGTCAGCGGCAGGGCGATGAAGTTCAGGAAGTTGAGCTTCACGTCCATCAGCACGAGCAGCCCCGCCATCCACGAGACCCCGACGAGCAGCGCGCCGAGCACCGCGAACGCCGGGCGGCCGCCGCGGAAGGCGACGAGCACGACGAGGACCGTCGCGGCCAGCGAGAAGAGCACCGCCGGCGGCACGTCGTCGATGATCGCCGCCCACATGTCCGCGTAGATGACCGCGCGCCCCGAGCCCCGCACGACGCTGCCGTCGGGGAGCCGCGTCTCGCGGTACGCGTCCGCCCACCGGAAGAGGTAGTGCGCGTCGTGCACGCTCTCGGGCGTGATCGGGCTGATGTACACGATGCGCCCGCGCGTCCCGTCGGTCTCGGTGAAGGCGCGCGCCACGCCCGCCGGCAGATCGTCGATCCCGAACGGCGCGAGATCGTCCGGCGGGATGACCGCCTGGATGCGGCGCCAGTCCTCGTCGCCCACGAGGCCGCGCTTCCGCGCCCTGAGGACGCGATCCTTGATCTCCTGGAGCAGCGGGAGCTTCGCCTCCTGATCCCGCGGGACCAGATCCTGGAGCGCGTAGATCTCCTTGAACGGCTTCTCGCCCTCGGGCGCCGCGTCGCGCCTCGCGTAGAGCGCGGCGCGGAGCGGATCGACCTGCTCGGGCCGGTCCACGAGGATCGCCATGCCGTCGGTGCCGACGTAGCCGGTGATGTCCTCCGCGAGCGAGCTCAGGCGGATCTGCGCCGCGCGGGCCCCCTCGTCGTTGCGGAGGTTCTGGAGGTTGTACTCCATCGGATCGGCGCGCACGTAGCTCACCGTGGCGACGAGGCCGGCCGCGGCCAGGGCGAGGCCCGCGAGCGTGAGCGTGACGGGGCTCCGCGACGCGAGCCGCGCGAACGGCGCGCCGAACGCGACGCCGCCCTGGGCGCGCCGCCGCAGCCTGCCGAGGAGGCCCGGCGACTCCTGCTCGAGGGGGACGATCCGGTCCATCACCGCGAGGATGCTCGGCAGCGCGACGAACGTGGCGACCCAGCAGAGCACCATGCCGGCGCTGCCGATGAGGCCGAAGTCGTGGAACCCGCGGAACTCGGTGACGAGCAGCGAGCCGTAGGCGGCCGCGGCCGCGCAGCCGGCGGTGAGCGTGGGCAGCCAGGTCTCGCGGTGGGCGACGCGCACGCCCTCGAGCAGGCTCGCGCCGCCGCGGCGCGCCTCGAGGTAGCGCGCCATGTAGATGATCCCGAAGTTGATCCCGTTGCCGGCGACGATCGAGAAGAGGAACCCGGTGGCCATGTTGAGGTGGCCGAGCGCGAGCTGGGTGGCGCCGAACGTCCAGGCGACGCCGATGCCGATCGTGATCAGCATGGCGACGAGCGTGCGCAGGCGCAGGTAGTAGAGGAACACGACAGCGGCGATGAGCACCGCGCCCGAGACGCCGACGTCGGTCAGATCCTCGTTGATCGCCGCGTACTCGGCGATGCCGGTCTGGAGATCGCCGGCGAGGCCGTAGGTGATCCCGGGCTCGAACGAGGCGGGGCGCACGCGCTCGACGACCTCGCTCACGCGCCGGATCGCCTCGGATCCGGCGGCGAAATCGCTGGCCATCACCTTCGAGCGGATGGCGACGACGACGGTCTTGCCGTCCTTCGACTGGTAGTAGCCGTCGGGGTAGCGCCCCGTGTCGACCCCCTGGAGGCCGAGGCTCTGCTCGATCGAGCTGGCGCTCACCTCGGGGGGCGGCTCGTCGTCGTCGAGCAGCGCGCCCGTCGCCTTGTTGACCTCGTAAGCGTAGCGCGCCTCGATGTCGTCCCTGAGCTTGGTGAGCCTGTCGCGGTCGACGTAGAGCCCGGCGCGCGGCGAGAGGAAGCGGTAGGCCTCGTGCACCCCGTCCTCGACGCTGCCGACCCACGGCGGGCCGATCTTCTCGATCTCCGGGACGAGCGCGTCCGCGGCCCGCTGGAGCGCGGCGGTGGGCGTGCCCTCGCCGCCCTGGAGCACGACGAAGAGCGTGGAGACGCCGGCCGTCTTGGCCGCGACCCGGTCGAGCTCCTGCACGCTGGGCCGCGACGCCGGCAGCAGCGACTCGAACCCGGTCAGCACATGGAGCCGCGTTGCCAGGAAGAGGGCGATGACGGTGAGGATCCCGGTCGCGAGCAGCGGCAGCGCCGGCCGCTTCACCTGGAGCTCGGCGAGGCGCGACGCGAGCCCTCCGCCGCGCGACGAGGGCGGCGCGAGGCGGGGAGAGGGCTCGCGGGGGGGTTCACCGGAGCTTTCGTGTGAATCAGGGGAATCAGGGGAAGGATGCGGGCGGGGCGCCGGAGGCGGTGGCATGGGCGGAGCGGACATGAGACGGTGTGTGGATCCGGGGCGGAAAGGGACGTTGGAAGGACGGTGGAAGCGCCGGAGTGAAAGCGCCGGTGGACCACGTTCTAGGGAACGGGAGCCCCGGAGAACAGCGGTCGTGTGCGGCGCGGCGATGGCGCGCCGCCGAGGTCCAGGCGGCCATGGAGGCGCGCCGGGCCCATGGGCGCTCCCACGGCCCCGCTGACCATGATGCGGTGTTCGGGATGCGCAACGACGATCTCGTGCGCCGCCTGATCGGTCACGAGATCGCCCGCATCGCGGGCGCGAAAAGGCGGCACTGCCGGGAGCTCGAGGCCGGCTCTCGGCGTCATTGCCTCGAGGATGGGCGCCGGGCGTGCCTCTCGTGCCGAGCCCGCTCGCCTACGACGCCTCTCCCGGGGGCATCGCGCGATCGGAGGGAGCCTGAGAAGGCTTGGCCGCGTCGCACACGGGTCAAGGCAGCTAGGGTGTCGCGGCGGCCAAGCCCGCCGACCGATCGCCTCATGAGGTAGAGGAACAGCCCCTAGGGCGACAAACGGGTGAAACCACGAGAGAAAGCAGGAATTTCACAGGGAGTCGGGGAGGCGGGGAGCGAGAGACGGCAAGAGGGAGAACTTCATTTTTTTCTTCCCCCCCGCCTCCCCGCCTCCCTGTGAAAATTCTCCGGGTTTCAACGTGAATCGATGTTCTAGCGGAACTACGGGCCCGGCGGGGTCGTGCCGGCGTCCGCGGCCCCCGCGCGGCGAGGCTTCGCAGCACCGCCTGAGCCCCCGTCGCGGGGCGCGCCGGCGTCCACCGGCCTGGCGCCCGCGTCCACCGGCGCGTTGCCCGCGTCGGCCTCGGCGCCCGCGTCCGGCGGAGGCTGGTCGGGCGCAGCGGGAGGCGCGGGAGGCGCGGGCGCTGGCGGGAGCTCGCTCTCCCAGCACTCCGACTTCGGGGGCGCCGCGAAGTGGACCGTGCGCGACGCGGCGTCGCCCTTCCGGGTGACGAGCTTGTCGGTCTTGTACACGGTCGCGTTGCCGCACGCGTACTCCGCGGCGTCCTTCGACTCGCGCGCCACCACGCGCGTCCGGGGCGCGCGCTGGTTCTCGCACTGGGCCCACTCGATCTCGTACTCGGCGTCCTGATCGGAGAGGAGGATCCGGCTCGGCGGATCGTCCTTGGACCGGCGCCCGGTGAGCGTCGTCCGGGTGATCGGCTCCTTGCCCTCGCGCACCGTCAGCGTGACCGGGAAGCGAAGGCTCCCGCGCATGTGCGCGCGCGTCGCGCCGATCTCGAAATCGGGGCAGATCGGCTCCCCGTCGATCGGGGACGGCGTGGGCGGGCCGCCGCACGCGGCGCTGGCGAGGAAGCTGCCGAGGAAGAAGACGGCGAGGGGTCGGGCTCCGGGGCGGAGGTTCACGACGGGATTAGTCGTTTCCCCGGGTCCGCGCGTCAAGCGATCTTGGTCTTGCCCAGCTTCAGCACCCGATCGAAGTGCTCCTTCGAGACGGGCACCACGCTGAGCCGCGACCGCTTCAAGAGCGAGATCTCGGCCAGCGACTCGTCGCCGCGGATCGTGTCGAGGCTCACCTGCACCTTGAACGGCGCGACCGGCTCGATGTCCACCACGCTCCAGTCCTCGTCGGCGTCGGCCGTCGGATCCGGGTACGCCTCGCGCTTGACGCGCGCCACGCCCGCGACCGCCTTGCCCTCGCTCGAGTGATAGAAGAGCACGAGATCCCCCTGCTTCATGGCCCGCATGTTGTTGCGGGCCTCGAAGTTCCGGACGCCGTCCCACATCGTCTGGCCGTCGCGCACGAGCTGCGCGAACGAATATTTCTGTGGCTCGCTCTTCATCAGCCAGTAACGGCGAGACATGCACGATCTCCAGGGCAGGCGCGAGGGCGGCGCCGGCCTCGCCGTCGCGCTCTCATCCTCGACGGACAGCCCGTCGATTTGACCGGCTACCCTAGCACCGCCCGTTCAGTCGGTGATCACGATCTTGGCGCCGTCCGGCGTTCGACGCGCGATCTCGTCAATCTCGTCGTCGTCGAGGGCGATGCAGCCGAGCGTCCAGTCGCTCTCCTTGTGCACGCCGGCGAGCTGCGCGCTGCCGACGCCGTGGATGCCGATGCTGTGCCCGACGCCGCGGCCCGGCGGGACCTCGCCGCGCCGCTTGAGCTCGGCGAAGCGCGCGCGGTCTTCCTCGTTCGGGTAGCTGACGATCAGGAACCGATGGAACAGGCCGTTGATGCGACCCGCGACGCGGTACGTGCCGACGGGGGTGCGCCTGTCGCCCTCGTAGCGCTTGGGCCCCGGTCCGCCCGGCCCGAGGGCGACCCGGTAGGACCGGACGATCTTGCCGCCCGCGACGAGATCGAGCGTGTGCTCGCTCTTGTCGATCCGGATCTCGGTGACCGGCGGGGCACCGCCCCGGGCGGCGGTCAGGGAGGGGACCGTGTGGGTGAGGGAAGCGGCGAGCAACGCCGCGGCGAGGACGAGAGGGGGCCTGAGGAGCATGCCCGACCGTCGGCGCCGGGCTGGAGAGTGTGACGCCCGGCCGGGGCCTGCAGTATTCTCGATCGGGCGCGTCACACTCCGCGGCCGCGGCGCGATGCAGGGTCGATGAGCACGCCGATGACCACCGAGGACCGCACCCCCGCGACGAACCCCCTGGCAGAGCCGGGGCTCCGCCGAGCCCTCGAGGATTTCGTGCGGCGGCGCGTCCCGAGCGGCGAGGTCGACGACGTGGTGCAGACCGTCCTCTGCGACGCGCTCGCGTCGTCGGGGCGCCCGGCCGACCCGACGGAGCTCCGGCGCTGGCTCCTCGGGATCGCGCGCCACAAGGTGGCCGACCACCACCGGCGCTCGGCGCGGGAGGCCGCGACGGAGCTGCCCGACCTGCCGGTCGGACCGCCGCCCGTCGAGGCGCGCGAGCTGGCGCGCTGGGCGGAAGAGCAGGCCTCCGCGAGCCGCGACGCCCGGCAGACGCTGTCGTGGATGGCCCGGGAAGGGGAAGGCGAGAAGCTCGAGAACATCGCCGCCGAGGAGCAGGTGCCCGCCGCCCGGGTGCGGCAGCGCGTGTCGCGGATGCGGCGATGGATGCGGGAGCGCTGGATGGCCGAGCTCGCCGCGGTCGCGGCGCTGGCCATCCTCGCGATCATCGTCGCCCGGCTCCTGCGGTCGACGAGCGACGCGCCGTTGATCGCGCCCCTGCCCGAGCCGCAGCCGAGCGCGCCGCCCGACGGGCCTTCGCCGCCCATCGCGCCGCCCTCGCCGCTCGACGCGCTGGAGCGCGCGCGGTCGCTGCGGGCCGAGGCGCTGCGCGCCTGCGACGAAGCGGCCTTCCGCCGGTGCCTGGACCAGCTCGACGAGGCCGATCGGCTCGACCCGGCGGGCCGCGACGCGCCGGAGATCGCCGCGGCGCGCGAGCGCGCGCTCGAGGCGCTCCGCGCGCCGACGGAGAAGGCGCCGGCGCCCGTCAACGAGAAGCTCGACAAGAAGGACGAGAGCAACTCTCGCCCCGCGCCGAAGCCTCGCCCGAAGGTGGCGCCGCCGCCCGCACAGAAGCCCACCTCGTCGGTGCGCGCGGAGCAGATGCTCAAGGAACAGATGCTCAAGTCGAGGAAAGCAGCGCCGAAATCGAAGGTCGACGAGCTGGATTTCCCGTCGGGGAAACTCTAGCTGCTCGCGCCGAGGGGCGAACGACGCGCCGAGATCGAGCCGAACTCGACGGCTCGCCGTCGCCTCCGGAGCGGGGGGGCCGACGCGCTTCCGAGGGGGAGCGGCGCGCGCCGCCGTACGAATCCATCTCGCAGTTTCCGGCGTAGTCGTCTAAACACGCTGGCGCTCGGCGCCATCAACGACGCCAAGGAGAGGAGCCCAGGAGATGCGAACGACGAGATGGCTTGGAATGGCATTCGCAGTGTCGCTGCTCGCGGCGAGCGCCGGCTGCGCGGTTGAGCCCCAGCAGCAGACCGCGAAGGCGCCGGCACCGCCGCCCGCGCCGCCGCCGCCTGCGCCGCCTGCGCCGCCCCCTGACGCGGACGCGGACGGGGTGCTCGACGACGGCGCCGACAAGTGCGTCGCCGAGAAAGAGGACGGCCTGCCGCCCGACGCCAAGGACGGCTGCAAGTCGACCGACCCGGACGGAGACGGCTTCGTGGCCGATGCGGACAAGTGCCCGACCGAGGCCGAGGTCAAGAACGGCTACAAGGACGAGGACGGTTGTCCCGACGTCCCGCCGGTCGCGCTGGACGGCAACGAGGTGAAGCTCAACGAGAAGATCGCCTTTGTCGCCGGCAAGCCCGATATCGAGCCCGCCTCGCAGGGGCTCCTCGCGAACGTCGCGCAGATCCTCAAGGACCATCCGCAGATCCAGTTCGTCGAGGTCGCGGCCTACTCCGAGAAGGTCGGCAACGACGCCGCCACCGTGACGCTCACGAAGAAGCGCGCCGAGGCGGTGGTGAAGGCGCTCACCGCGCTCGGTGTCGAGAAGAACCGCGTGCGGGCCGCCGGCTACGGGGCGCACTGCGCGACCGATCCGGGCGAGACCGAGGAGGCGAAGGAGAAGAACCGCCGCGTCGAGATCAAGATCATGCGGCTCGACGGCAAGGACACCGGCGTCGAGCTCGCCTGCGCCGCGGTCGCCGCCAAGGGCCTCAAGCCGGCCGGCGTGCCCGCGACAGCGCCGAAGGGCCCCACGAAGGCCTCCGACCCGAAGCCGGTGGACCCGAAGGCCGCCGCCAAGCCCGCGGACGCGAAGCCCGCCGCAGCGCCTGCCGCACCGGCGCCCGCCGCCGCGCCGCCGGCTGCAGCGCAGCCCGCCGCCGCCGCGCCTGCCCCCGCCGCGCCCGCCGCGGCGAAGCCCGCGGACACGAAGCCGGCCGCGGCGAAGCCCGCGGACACGAAGCCGGCCGAGACGAAGCCCGCCAGCGTGAAGTAGGCGCTCGGCGCCGCGCGAGCGGGCAGGCTAGCGAGCCTGTCCGCGCGCGGCCGCGAGCAGGTTCGTGAGCGCCTCGCGCGCGGCCTGCCGGCGCTGCGGCTCGGGCAGCGCGCCCGGGCGCAGGCGCTCGATCTCGGCGCACAGCGCGGCGCGATCGCCGGCGAGAGGCGCGCCGCACGCGCCGTCTCCGGGGGCGTCGCGCGGCGCAGGCTCGCCGGCGAGCACGGCCGCCGCGGCCTCGATGAGGCGCGCGGTCGCCGCCGCGTCTTCGCTCGCGCCCCGGAAGCGGCCGACGAAGTCGGGCTGCTTCGAGAGCCGTGAGAGGACGTCCCAGCGCTGCTCGCGCACGGCGAGCTCCGTCGCGAAGAGCACGACCTTCAGGTTGCGGCCGAGGTCGGGGAGGGCGCGCGTCTCGCCATCGAGCGCCATCAGGTCGTCGACGACGCTCGCGTCGAGCGCCGCGGCCGCGCAGCGCACCGCGACGCTGAGCAGATCCGCGCGCAGCGCGGGGCCGAGCGAAGGAGCGCGGCCGAGAGCGCGCGCGGCGGCGAGCACGACGGGGCCGCAGTGCCCCTCGCGCCGCTGCCGCGCCAGCATCACGCCGGCGTCGTAGAGCCGGCCGCTCTGCCGCAGCGCCTCCACGGCGGCCGTGAACGCGTCGGGGTCGTACGTCCCCCGCTCCGCCGCCGTGAGGAAGCCGTCGAGGCTGCGCAGGGCAGGGCACGCGGCCGCGCTGCTCGCGCGCGCCCGTCGCTGGAGGTGCGGCAGCTTGCCGAGGACGTCGGCGATACGCAGCGAGAGCGCGAGCGGGTAGGCGTCGCAGGCGGGCTCCTCGTAGCCGCCGAGCTCGACCCTGGCCTCGGTGCACGCGAGCGGCCTGGCGACCGCGGCGAGCGAGCGCGCGGTCCTCGCGACGAGCGGGTCGAGCCCCTGGACAGCGGCGAGGCCGGCCGGGAGCGGATCGAGGAGCGCCGCGACTGCGGCGTCGTCGGCGTCCGGCGGCAGGAGGCCGCGGACGAGCGTCCAGAGGTCGCCGGCGAGGAACGGGTGACCGGCCTCGGCCGCGAGCTGGGCGTCGATCGCGAGCAGCGCGCGGGCGTCCCGGCCCCAGGCGAGCGGCTGGTCCGGGCGCAGCGCCCGCCGCCCGAGCCGGAGGCCGAACGAGAGCGCGGCGATCGCCCGGCGCGCCGCGGCGGTGCCGCGCTCGGCGTCGCCCTCGAGGAAGTGGTAGGCGGCCGCGAGCGCCGCGGCGCTGACGTAGGCGCGCGCCGCGTCCTCGTCGCTCCGGGGCGAGCCCTCGGGCGCGAGCGCCGCGGCGAGGGAGCCCTCGGGCTCGCCGCGGGTGCGGAGCCCGAGGCCGAGCTGGAAGCTGTTCGCCCCTTCGAGGAGCCCTGCGCCGTACGAGACGTCGAAGCTGAGCGAGAAGACGCGGGTCGCGGTCTTCTCCTCGTAGCGGTAGGTCATGCGCGGCACGCGCAGGCCGCGGGCGTCGGCGGCGGCGAGGACGCGGTCGAGGGCGTCGCGCGCCTCGGCGCGCCGGCCGCCGGCGAAGTCGCGCACGGCGCCGACGAGGGCGAGCACGTCGCCGGTGTCCGCCGCCTGGCAGGCGTCGTCGGACGCCTTGCTCATGGCGGCAGCGTACGCCGACGGATCCGGGGCAATGCCGGCCCGGGCCTTCGCGATCTCGCCGAGGTACGAGAGCGCCCAGGCGACCCGGCTGCCGCTGTCGTTCGCGAGCGCGATGGCGTCCGGCGACGGCGGCCCGCCCAGCACGGCGGCGCCGAGGAGCGAGGCGAGCAGCGCGAGATCGGCCTGGTCGCGCAGCCCGAGGGCCGAGAACGCGCGGGCGTAGCCGACGAACAGGCCCCGCAGATCGCCGCCGCCGCCGCCGTCGCGCGCGGCGGGGAGCGACGCGAGCGCGTCGAGCAGCGCGCCGCCGGCGGGGCCTCGTCCGACGCCGCCGCGCCGCGCCGGATCGTCGCGGAACGCCGCGGAGAGCCCGCGGAGCACCCGGCCGAGCGGGGCGCCGCTCCGCTCGGCGAAGCGCTCCGCGGTGGACGACTCGAGGAGCGCGCGGGCGAGCGCATAACCTCCGGTGAGCGCGTCGGCGAGGTCGTGGTCGACCCAGCCGGAGAGGCCCGCGGCGACGGCGGCCTCGGCGTCTGCGGTCGGGAGGGTGAAGCGCGGCGGAGCGACGCGCGCCGGCGCGCCGGCGGCGCGCGGCGGCGCCGAGAGGAGATCGATGGCGTCGGAGAGGAGCGTCACGAGGAGCCGCGCGCGGCGCGCCCACAGGCCGTCGCCCTGCCTGTACCGCGGCGCGAGCAGGATCCGCCGGCGGACGTCGCCGAGGCGCGCGAGGGCGCGCCGGGCCTCCGGGCTCGGCCCGCGCCCGGCGGCGCAGGCGGCCCCGGCCGGCGGCGGCTTGCGCGAGCGCTCGGTGAGGAGCACGGCGAGGACGCCGTCGGCCAGCGCGGTGACGTCCTCGACGAGCTCGGGCGGGGGCGCCTCCGCGGCGCCGGCGTCGGCATCGCCCGCCGCGAGCCCCGCGACGGCGCGCCGGAGCGCGTCGCGCGCCTGCCGGCGCTCCGGGGGGAGCCTGGCCGCGTCGGTCGCCTGCGGATCCAGCGCGCCGGCGGCGCCGAGCGCGGCGTAGCGGGAGAGGCTCGCGGCGAGCGCCGCGAGGCCGGGGTAGGGCAGCGCCGGGGCGGGCGCGAGCGCGCGCTCGATCTGCGCGGACGAGAACGCGAGATCCGGCGCCTGGCCGGAGGCCAGCCGGTACAGCGCGTCGGCGGCGTAGAGGCCGGCGACGCCCCAGCCGGCCTGCTCGGTGAGCTCGCCGCGGAGCTTGGCGGTGAGCGCGCCCTGCAGGGCGAGGAAGTGCGGGGGCTGCACCTCGGGCGGGTACGCCATGCCCGCGAAGACGCCGGCGAGCGCCGCGCCGAGGACGGCCTCCGGGTCGTGCGCCTCGGCCATGCGGCGCTGCACGGCGATCTGCGTGAGGTCGACGATGGCGTCGCGGAGCGGCTCGTCGGCGAGCACCCCGGGGCTGTAGGCGAGGGGGATCAGCGCGAGCGCGCGGTAGCGGCGCGGCTCGGCCTCCGCGAGGGCACGCAGCGCGGCGAGGTGCGCGAGGCCGAGCTCGGTGGCGCGGCGGTGGACGGCGCTCCCCGCCTGGCTCGCGGCGGGCGCGGGGCCGCGCTCGTGGAGCAGGCTGGGCGCGAGGGCCCACGTGGTGCTCGTCTGGTCGACGGCGCGGACGAGCGCCTCGTAGCGCGGCAGCCATGCGTCGAGCGGGAGGCGCCGTCCCGGCGACGCCGCGGTGCTCGCGGGCGCGGCGGGCGCAGCGGCAGGATCGCCCTGGGCGAGGGCGCCGGCGAGCGCCGCGGCGAACACGAGGTCGCGCGGACCTTCCATGGGCGGCGCGACGTCCCGACCGCAGCCGGGGGCCTTGCCGAGCAGGTCGTCGAGCGCGGCGCGCCGGTCCGCGGGGACGGCCCGCAGCACGGCCGCGCCGTGGGCGCGCCACGCGGCGCGGCCGTCCCGGGCCGTGCGCACGCGGAGGAGGTCGCCGTAAGGCGTGTCGCCCGGCGCGGGCGGCGGGTCCAGCCGGGGGGCCGAGGGCGTGCCGGTCGCGTCGTCCTCGGCCTCCTCGAGCGCGACCCCGGCGGTCGCGAGCAGCTGCAGCGCGTAGCGGCCGCGCAGGATCGGCTCGTCGTTCGGGTCGCGCCCCTTCATCGCGGCCGCGAGGGCGTCGGCCGCGGCCGCGGCCTCGACGTAGCGGAAGCGGCCGGCGGCGCCGAAGGCGCGGCGGACGAGCGCGGCGAGCGCGATGTCGTCCGCGACCCGCGAGAGCGACGCGTCGCCGCGCGCGATCGGCGCGAGGCCGGCCATGAACGGCGCGAGCGGATCGGCCGGAAAGAGCTGGACGGCGCCGTGGCGGGCGCGCGCGTGGACGAGGTGCTCGTACCCGAGGGCCTCGCCGAGCGCGAGGAGCAGCGCGTCCGCGCCCAGGGCCCCGGGGGGCGGCAGCGGCGCGGCGCGGATCCATTTCGCCTCCGCCGCGGCCGCAGGCGCTCGCGCGGTCGCCGTGGCCTCTGCGCCCGCCTCGACGATGACCGCGGCCCGCGGCGCGCGCCCGGCGCGCCGGTCGAGGTCGCGGAGCAAGAGCGCCCAAGGGTCGTCGGCGTCCCGGGCGGTGCGGGCAGCGACGTACCCGAGGGCGAGGTCGCGCGGGGGCCGGCCCTCCGCGAGGGCCGCGGCGAGGGCGCGTTCACACGCGTCGAGGTGCGCAGGATCGCACTGCGCGGTCGCCGGGGGCGTGGCGCCCGGGGAGGCCGCGCCGCCGCAGCCAGCGGCGAGCAGCGCGAGGAGCAGCGCGGAGCAGAGCGGGAGAGCGCGCGGCGAGGAGGACACGCGATCGTGCAGCATGACGCGCGCGCGACCTTACACGAAACCACCCCTGTCTTCCTGCCCCCGGAGCGCCGTGCTACGCGCGCGATATGCGACGGGCTTCGGAGCGACGAGGTGCCGGCGGCGCGGGGGGCGGCGGGAGCGCCGGTTGCGGGGCGCGCGGCGCCTCCGCGGCGCTCGGGCTCGCGATCCTCGCGCTCTCGGCGTGCAGCGAGGGCGAAGGCGGGTATGCCGGGACGACCGCGCGCGTCGGCAAGGACACAGAGACGATCTACATCAACAACGGCAGCGAGCCCGAGTACCTGGATCCAGGAAAATCCAACGACTCGGCGAGCTCCACGCTCGTGCAGCAGATGTTCGAGGGGCTGACGACCTACGGCGCCGGCGACCTCCGCCCGGTGCAGGGGGTCGCGACCCACTGGGAGCAGAGCGACGACAACCGGCTCTTCCGGTTTCACCTGCGGCCGGAGGCGCGCTGGTCCGACGGCAAGCCGGTGACGGCGCACGACTTCGAGTACGCGTGGAAGCGCGTGCTGCGCCCCTCCACCGCCTCGCTCGCCGCGACGAACCTCTACGTCCTCAAGAACGGCGAGCTGTTCAGCCTCGGCAAGCTCAAGGCGCTGCGCGAGGCCGCGCCGCTCCGCGCGGCCCCCCGGCCCGACGCGCCATCCGCGCTCGATCTGCCGAAGGGGGCGTTCGTCGTGGTGCTGGCGCGCTCGCCGATCCAGGTGGACACCGCGATCGCGCCCCTCGCGGCGCTGCCGGAGGGCTCCGCCGCCGTGACCTTCGCGAAGGGCGACGCGAAGGGCGGCGCGAGCGATCGGCTCTCGTTCGGCGCGGCAGGGGGCGGCGCGGCAGGGGGCGGCGCGGCAGGGGGCGGCGCGGCAGGAGGCGACGCGGCCGCTGGCGGCGCGGCGCCGCTCGGCTCGGCGCCCGGCGGCGGCTGGCAGGGCGCCGTCGTCGACATCGTCCGCGTGGGCCCGCCGTGCAAATGCAATGGCGCCGCCGACCGGTGGTTCGAGATCGAGCGGGGCGGCGCGCGCGGCTTCCTCCCGGGCTGCGCGCTCGTCCCCCCCGCGGGCAACGCCGGCAACCCGGGCAAGGAGAGCGCGGGCGGCGCGCCCCGGTCGGAGGCGTACGCCGTCGTCACGCCGCACACGAGCCTCCCCACGTACGACGCCGCGGCGCCGCCCTCCGGCAGCGCCGCGCAGGGCGAGCCCCCCGTGGGCTTCGTGCCCGACGCGCTCCTCGTGGAGGACGACAGGGCTGTCGGCGTCCGGGCGAGCGACGACCATACGCTCGACGTGCAGCTGGAACAGCCCACGCCCTACTTCACCGATCTCACGAGCTACGTGACGCTCTTCCCCGTGCGCAAGGACGTGATCGAGGCGTTCGAGAAGCGCGGCGAGCCCGAGCTCTGGTTCCGCCCCGAGAACATCGTGGTCAACGGCCCTTACACGCTCGATGAGTGGAAGTTCCGTTACGAGATCACGATGAAGCGGAATCCGATGTACTGGAACCGCGACAAGCTGAAGATCCACCGCGTCGTGTGGCTGGAGGTCGAGCTCTACAATGCCACGATGAACATCTACAAGGCGGGGGATCTCGACTACCTGGGCGACAACACCTCGCTCCCCGCCGAGCACATGGACTGGCTGTCGACCAAGCGGGATTTCCAGCGGTATCCGTACCTCTCCATCTACTGGTTCGAGTTCAACACGAAGAAGCCGCCGGTCGACGACGCCCGCGTCCGCTGGGCGCTCAACCTCGCTGTCGACAAGCGGCAGATCGTCGAGAAGGTCACGCGGGCGGGGCAGACGCCGGCCACGCACTACGTCCCGGACTACACCGGATCGGGCTACGACGAGGCGGTCGCCGAGGACAGGAAGCTCGGGGTCGATCCGTTCTCGTCGCCGGAGGTCGCGTTCAACCCGGAGCGCGCCCGCGCGATGCTCGCCGAGGCAGGGTACGAGGTCGTCCAGGAGGGCGACGGGTACCGGGCGAAGAACTTCCCGGCGCTCGAGCTCCTCTACAACACGAGCGAGGGCCACAAGCAGATCGCTGTCGCGGTCCAGGACATGTGGAAGCGCCACCTCGGCGTCTCGGTCACGCTGCGGAACGAGGAGTGGAAGGTGATGCTCAAGAACGTGCGCGACGGTCACTACCAGGTCGTGCGGTTCGGCTGGATCGGCGAGTACAACCACCCGGCGACGTGGCTCGGCACGCTGCTCTCGTACAGCCCGCAGAACCGGACGGGATGGGCCGACCAGGAGTTCGACGATCTGATGCGCGCCGCCGCGGCGACGGCCGATCCGAAGGAGAGCATCCGGGCGTTCCGCAAGGCGGAGAAGCGGGCCCTCGACCGCATGCCCAAGCTGCCGCTCTACTTCTACACGAAGTCGACGCTGGTGAAGCCGTGGGTCAAGGGGTTCAAGGGCAACTCGCGCGGCGTGCAGCTCGTGAAGTGGCTGTGGAACGACCCGAGCTGGCGCGACAACCCGTCGAACCAGACCGCGTTTCCGGAGCTCGAGTTCCCGGCGCCGGGGCGGCTGGGCGCGCCCTGACGGCGCCGCTGGGCCGGCTGGCCGCGCCCCGAGGTCCCCGTTGACGCGCCGGCCTGTGCCGTGGCCTCATCGACGGGAGCGCGGCATAGACCCTCTCGGGAGAACGACATGAGCAAGACGATCCTGGTCACCGGAGGCGCGGGCTACATCGGCTCGCACACCTGCGTGGAGCTCCTCCACGCGGGCTACCGGGTGGTGATCCTCGACAACCTCTGCAACAGCCGCAAGGCGGCGGTGGAGCGGGTGGAGCGGATCGCCGGGAAGCAGGTGACGTTCATCCAGGGCGACATCCGCGACGCGGCGCTCCTGGATCGGCTGCTCGCCGAGCACCCGATCGACGCGACCATCCACTTCGCGGGGCTGAAGGCCGTCGGCGAGTCGGTCGAGAAGCCGCTCTCGTACTACGAGAACAACGTCGCAGGCACCGTGTGCCTGCTCCAGGCGCTCGACGCGCGGGGCGCGCGGAAGCTGGTGTTCAGCTCGTCCGCCACCGTGTATGGCGATCCCGAGCGCGTGCCGCTCGACGAGGGGAGCCGGCTCGGACCGACCAACCCCTACGGGCAGTCCAAGTTCATGGTGGAGCAGATCCTGCGCGACGTGGCGGCCACCGGGGGCTGGTCGCTCGGGTCGCTGCGTTACTTCAACCCCGTGGGCGCCCACGAGAGCGGGCTCATCGGGGAGGATCCGAACGGGATCCCGAACAACCTGACGCCGTTCATCACGCAGGTCCTCGTGGGGCGGCGCGACAAGCTCCGGGTGTTCGGGGGCGACTGGCCGACGCCGGACGGCACGGGCGTGCGCGACTACATTCACGTGGTCGACCTCGCGCTCGGGCACCTCGCCGCGCTGAACCGCATCTTCACCGTCGGCGACAGCTTCACCGTCAACCTCGGCACCGGGCGGGGGCACTCGGTGCTGGAGATGGTGGCCGCGTTCGAGAAGGTCAGCGGGAGGCGCGTCGCCCACGAGATCGTGCCGCGCCGCCCCGGGGACGTCGCCTCGGTGTACGCGGACCCCGCGCGCGCGATCGAGCTGCTCGGCTGGCGCGCGGAGCGCGATCTCGAGACCATGTGCCGCGACAGCTGGCGCTGGCAAGAGCAGAACCCGAAGGGGTTCGCCGATTAGGGCCGCGGATCTGAGGCGCGATAGAGCGCTCCTGCTCGCGGCCCTCTCGTGCCTGCTCGCGGCCTGCGCGGGCGAGACCGAGGGCTACGTCGGGACGACGTCGCGCGTCGGCAAGGACGTCACGACGTTCTACGTCAACAACGGCGACGAGCCGGAGTACCTCGATCCCGGCAAGGCCGTGGACTCCGTGAGCATCACGCTGCTCCACCAGATGTTCGAGGGGCTGACCAGCTACGCGCCCGGCGATCTCCACGCCACGCAGGGGGTCGCGGCGCGCTGGGAGCGGAGCGACGACAACCGGCTCTTCCGGTTCCACCTGCGGCCGGAGGCGCGCTGGTCGGACGGCAAGCCGGTGACGGCGCACGACTTCGAGTACGCGTGGAAGCGCGTGCTGCGCCCGTCGACGGCCTCGCTCGCCGCGACGAATCTGCACGTCCTCAAGAACGGCGAGCTCTTCAACCTGGGCAAGCTCAAGGCGCTGCGCGAGGGCGCGACGCTGCGCCGCGCGCCTCGTCCCGACGCGCCGCCCGCGCTCGATCTGCCCAGAGGAGCCTTCGTCGTCGTGCTCGGCCACTCGCCCGCCCGGGTGACGTCGGCGGTGGCGCCCCTGCCGGCGCCGCCCACCGGGGTGACCTCGGTGACGTACGCCGAGCCCGACGAGGCGACCGGCGCCGGCGAGCGGCTCTCGTTCGACGCGGCCGGCGCGACCCCGCCGCCCGCGCCGCGCGAAGCCACCCCGGGCGGCGGGTGGCGGGGCGCCGAGGTCGCGCTCCTCGCGGCCGGGCCGCCGGTCGCCTGCAATGGCGCGGCCGACCGCTGGTTCGAGATCGAGGGGCCAGCGGGCCGCGGCTTCCTCCCGGGCTGCCTGCTTGCGCCCGTGGAGGCCGCCGCGTACGCGCTGGTCGCGCCCCACGCGAGCCTCCCGACGTACGACCCCGCCGCGGCCCCAGGCGCTCGCGCCGCGCCGCCTTCCGGTTCCAGCGGGGCGACCGGGTTCGTCGCCACGTCTTTGCTCGTGGAGGACGACACCGCCGTGGGCGTGCGGGCCCGCGACGACCTGACCCTCGACGTCGAGCTCGAGCAGCCGGCGCCGTACTTCACCGATCTCACGAGCTTCGTCACCCTGTTCCCGGTGCGCCGCGACGTCGTCGAGCCGTTCGAGGCGCGGGGCGAGCCGGAGCTCTGGTTTCGCCCCGAGAACATGGTGGTCAACGGGCCCTATCGGCTCGACGAGTGGAAGTTCCGGTACGAGATCACGATGAACCGGAACCCGGCGTACTGGGGCCACGACGCGCTCAGGATCCACCGGATCGTCTGGATGGAGATCGCCCAGCACAACGCCACCCTGCAGCTCTACAAGGCGGGGGACATCGACTACCTGGGAGACAACTGCGAGCTCCCGTACGACCACCGCAGCTGGCTGTCCGGGAAGAAGGATCTCCGGCGCACCGAGTTCCTCTCCACGGTGTATTACGAGCTCAACACGAGGAAGCCGCCGGTCGACGATCCGCGCGTCCGGTGGGCGCTGAACCTCGCGATCGACAAGCGGGAGCTCGTCGAGAAGATCACGCGGCTCGGGAAGCCGGCGACCCACTACGTGCCCGACATCACGGGATCCGGCTACGCCGAGCAGGCGGCGGAGGACAGGGCGCGCGGCGTGGATCCGTTCTCGAGCCCCGAGGTCGGCCACGACCCGGCGCGCGCCCGCGCGCTGCTCGCCGAGGCCGGGTACGAGGTCGCCCGCGAGGGAGACGAGCTGCGGGCGAAGGGGTTTCCGCCGCTCGAGATCCTCTACAACACGGGGGAGGGGCACGCGCAGGTCGCCGTGGCCATCCAGGACATGTGGAAGCGCCACCTCGGGGTCTCCGCGACGCTGCGCAGCGAGGAGTGGCGGGTGATGCTCAAGGACCTCCGCGACGGCAACTTCCAGGTGATCCGGCTGGGCTGGCTGGCCGACTACAACCATCCGCAGACGTGGCTCGGGACGTTCCTGTCGCAGAGCCCCCAGAACCGGACCGGCTGGGCAGACGCGGAGTTCGACAAGGCGGTCGGCGAGGCGGCCGCGACGGCCGATCCCAGGGACAGCATCCGGCGCTTCCGGGCGGCCGAGCGGCGGGCGCTCGACGGGATGAGCAGGATACCGCTCTACTTCGAGGAGAAGCCGACCCTGGTGAAGCCGTGGGTGAGGGGGTTCATCCCCAACGCGCGGAACACGCAGCTCATCAAATGGCTCTGGATCGACCCGGACTGGCAGAAGCAGAAGGAGGGACCGGCCGGAGAGCCGCCGCCCGTGCTGGAGTTGCCGCCGCCGGGGCGGCTCGGGGGGTCATGACGGGCGCGCACAGCCTCCTCACCGACGCCTCGATCGGCGCCACGCACGTGCTCCTCTGGGGCGCCCGCGCCGCGGTCGAGATCCGCTGTCCAGGCCCCGGCGTGCTGCGCGTGCGCCACGCCCCCTCGTCCGCCGCGACCAGCTTCACGCACCCCGAGCTGCCCCCCAAACACTCCTTCGCCGTGGTGGCAGACGGCGCGCTGCCGCTCTCCGCGCGCCGCGAGGGGGACACGCTCCACGTGAGCGCCGAGGGCGCCTCTCTCGAGATCTCGCTCGCCGCGGGCACATGGATCTTCAGCGACGCCGCGGGCCGCATCCTCGCGCGCAGCGAGGCCGTCTCGGGGCAGGTCCGGCCGGCGTTCCCCGTCGACGAGCTCCGGTCCAGGCTCTCGCTCGCGGCGCCGCCGGGCGAGGCCTACCTCGGGTTCGGCGAGAAGGTCGGCCCGCTCGACAAGCGCGGCCTGCGATTCACCTTCTGGAACACCGACGCTTTCCCGCCGCACGTGGAGTCCGACCCGCTCTACGCCTCGATCCCTTTCTTCATCGCCCTCCGCGGCGGGGTGGCCTGGGGCCTCTTCCTCGACGAGCCGTGGCGCTCGGAGGTCGATATCGCCCTGAACGACCCGACCCGCATCGAATGGGAGTCGCGGGGCCCCGAGCTCGACGTCTACCTCCTGGCCGGCCCGCACCCGGCCGACGTCCTCCGGCGCTACGCCGCGCTCACCGGTCGCCCGGCCATGCCGCCCCTCTGGAGCCTCGGGGCGCACCAGTCGCGCTGGGGCTACGAGACCGAGGACGACGTGCGCGGCGTCGTCCGCGGCTACCGATCGCGCGGCCTCCCCCTCGACGTTGTCCACCTCGATATCGATTACATGGATGCTTATCGCGTCTGGACCTGGGACCGCTCGCGCTTCCCCGACCCGGCGCGGCTCGCGCGCGAGCTCGCGGCCGAGGGCGTCAAGCTGGTGACGATCGTCGACCCGGGGATCAAGGCCGACGAGGGATATGCCGTCTACGAGGAGGCGAGGGCGCGAGACTACCTCGTCCGGCTGCCGCGCGGCGGCCCCCTCGTGGGAGAGGTCTGGCCCGATCCGGCGGTCTTCCCCGATCTCACGCGCGAGGAGGTGCAGCGCTGGTGGGGTGATCTGCAAAAGCCGTTCGTCGACGCGGGCATCGCCGGCATCTGGAACGACATGAACGAGCCGGCGTGCTTCTCCGTCCGCCCCGACAGGGGCCTGCCGGCGCCGAGCGGCGGGCGCACCGCGGGCCTCGGCGCCATCGAGGGCAGCACGCTCCCCGACGACGCGCGCCACGGCGCCCGGCGCCACCTCGAGGTCCACAACGTCTATGGACTCGGCATGTCGCGGGCCGCCCACGAGGGCCTCGCGCGCCACGCGCCGGAGCGGCGCCCCTTCGTGCTGACGCGGGCCGCCTTCGCCGGCATCCAGCGCTACGCCGCGGTGTGGACGGGCGACTTCGCCAGCAACTTCACCCACCTGGAAGCATCCATCCCGATGCTGATCGGCCTCGGCCTCTCGGGCGTGCCGTTCGTGGGCGCGGACATCCCGGGCTTCACGGGGCGCGCGAACGGCGAGCTGCTCGTGCGCTGGATGCAGGCGGGGCTGTTCTATCCGCTGATGCGCAACCACGCGGCGAGGGGCAGGCCGGCGCAGGAGCCCTGGCGCTTCGGCGAGCCGTACCTCGGCCTCGCGCGCGCGGCGCTCGAGCGGCGTTACCGGATCCTGCCGACCCTGTACACGCTCATGTACGAGGCGACGGAGACGGGGATACCGGTCCTCCGGCCGCTGTCCTTCGCGGCGCCGGGCGACCCCGAGGCGCTCCACGCGTTCGATCAGCTCCTGTTCGGCGGCGATCTGCTCGTGGCGCCGGTGGTGCGGCCAGGGCAGTCGAAGCGGCTCGTGTACCTGCCCGCCGGCGCATGGATGGACTTCGCGAACCTGGAGCGCGCGGGGAGCGTGGACCAGGGCGGGCGCCACGTGATCGCCGATGCGCCGCTCGGGGTGGTCCCCGTGTGGCTGCGCGCCGGAGGCGCGGTGGCGCTCACCGCGCCTCGGATGCACACGACGAGCGCCAGCTGGGAGGAGATCACATGGCACGTCCACGCGGCGGAGCGCGTGAGCGGCCGCCTCCATGAGGACGAGGGCGACGGCCACGGCGCGTCGCGCGCCACCCGGATCGAGGGCGGCCTCGACGGCGCCACGTTCGCGATCGAGCGCAGCGCGACAGGCGATCTGCCGCTCGCGCGCGAGGTGGAGACGATCCGCCTCCACGGCGTGCCGGCGCCGCGCTCCGTGGTCGGGGCCAGGTCCCACCGCGCGATCGACGGGGGCGTCGAGATCGAGGTCGCGGCCGACTGGCAGCGGATTGAATTCAAGGTGTCCTGATCGCGGCGGCGCTGCGCGCCGGGGCGGTCAGCGGTGCTTCATCACCCAGTCGATCGCCAGCCGCACCCGCGTGGAGAGCAGCCGCCGCGACGGGTACACCGCGAAGAGCTCGCGTGGCTCGACCGTGCGCCCCGTGATCGTGAGCTCGACGAGCGCCTTGCCCTGCTGCTCGATCACCTCGCGGGGCGCGCAGACCACGCCGAGCCCCTGCGCCGCGGCGGCGATCGCCACCCGCGGATCGTTCACGCAGAGCTGCGCGCGCGGCCGGACCTCCTCGATGGATCCGTCCCGCCGGCGAAGGCGCCATGCGGCGCCGGGGTGGCTCAGGACCGCGGGCACGGACCCGAGCGACGCGCGCGCGAGCCGCGAGCGGCCCTCGAGGGCGTCCCGCACGAGGCGCGGCGACGCGGCCAGCGCGTACGGGAGCGACCACAGGCGCCGCGCCACGAGGTCGGCGTCCTGAACGGGCCCGGCGCGGAAGGCGAGATCGATGCCCTCCTCGACCAGGGGGACGACCGCGTTCGTGAGCGTGAGCTCCAGCGACAGGCGCGGGTGCCGGGCGGCGAAGGAGAACAGCGCCGGCGCGATCCGCTGCGCGCCCGTCATCACGGGCGCTGTCACCCGGAGCCTGCCCGCGGGCTCGTCCTCTCGATCCGCGGCCCGGTCGAGGACCGAGCCGAGCTCGTCGAGCAGCGGCCCGGCGCGCTCGATCAGCCGCGCGCCCTCGCCGGTGAGGCCGACCCGGCGTGAGGTGCGCTGGAGCAGCCGCACCCCCAGCGCCTCCTCCAGCTGCGCCACCCGGCGGCTCACGGTGCTCGTGGGCACCCCCGTGCGGCGCGCCGCCTCCACGAAGCTCAGGTGGTGAGCGACGACGGCGAAGAGGCGCACGTCCTCGAGGGAGATCATCCCGCTCATGGGACGGAGCATGCCACAGCATCCCATGGTTCGCCCGAGGCGCGCGCGCTACGCCTCGCTCATGGACCTTCAAGATCAGCATGTCGTCGTCATCGGTGGCTCGTCGGGCATCGGTCTCGGCGTGGCCAGAGCCTGCCTCGAGCGCGGCGCGTCTCTGACCCTCGTGAGCCGCTCGCGCGAGCGCCTCGCGGGCGCCGCGGCCGAGCTCGGGGAGCTGCGCCGGGTGCGCACCTTCGCGGCCGACGCGACGCAGGAGGCCGAGGTGCGGAGTCTGTTCAACGAGCATCCGCCGGCGCGCCATGTGGTCGTGACGGCGGTGGAGGCGCATTATCAGCCGATTCGCGCGCTGGACATCGCCGCGGCGCGCCGCGTGATCGACGCGAAGCTCGTCGCGGCCCTCCACGTCGCCAAGCACGCGCGGATCGAGCCGGGCGGCTCGCTCACGTTCACGGCCGGGATCGCGGCGGAGCGGCCGGGGCCCGGCGGGGCGGTCGTGGCCGCGGTGAACGGCGCGCTCATGGCGCTCGTGCGCGCCCTGGCCGTGGAGCTCGCGCCGGTGCGCGTGAACGCGCTGTCGCCGGGCTGGGTCGACACGCCGGTCTGGGACTCCCTCGCGGGCGGCGCCAAGCAGGAGCGCTTCGCGCAGCACGCGCGCCGCCTCCCGGTCGGGCGCGTCGGCGCGCCCGCGGACATCGCCCATGCCGCGCTCTTCCTCATGGGAAACGGGTTCACCACGGGCGAGGTGCTGCGCGTCGACGGGGGACACCGCCTCGTCTGAGCCTGAGCCCGCCCAGGGTGGTGGCCGGATTCGACAGGTGCGCGACGCGAGCGCAACACGAGCGCAACACGAAACAAGAGACGGCAAGCGAGAGAAGCAAGAAAACCGCGGGGAGCGAGGGACGCGCGCCGCAGCCGCCGCCTGGCCCATCGAACAAGGCATGTTCCCCGCGCTTGCCGCAGCACTTGCGGCAACGCTTCACCACGCGATCGCCATGAGACGTGGTTGACAAAAGCCGCGAAATATGGTTGTTCTTCTGCTCCCTAGGAGTGCACCATGTACGCTCGTTCTTTCTTTCTTCTGACCTTCGCAGCGGTAGCCCTGGCGTGCTCTTCGACGCCCGACGAGAGCAGCGGCCCGACCTCCGGGTCCGGCGGCAGCAGCGGGACGCCCGCGAGCAGCGGCGGGACGCCGACGAGCGGCGTTAGCAGCTCGACCGGCGATGACTTCGGGACCATCACGGGGGGCAACACGAGCGCCGGCGCAGGCGGCGCAGGCGGCAGCGATTGCAAGAGCGTCCTCGATGTCACGTATCGCGACTTCAAGGAAACGCACCCCGACTTCGAGATGCCCACCTTCAGGGGCGACGAGCCCCGCCGCAAGCTCATCGAGCCGACGCTCGACGGCGATCGGAAGCCGGTGTTCCTCGACTCGGTAGGCTGCTTCGCAGACAGGGAGACCCAGCTGGGCTGCAGGGACGGGGTCGGCACCCAGAAAACCATCACGAGCGAGGAATCCTTCAACCAGTGGTACCGGGACGTGCCGGGCGTGAACATGACGTTCACCAAGGAGCTCGCGCTCGAGGAATCGCCGCCCGGATCGGGGCAGTTCGTGTTCGAGAGCGCGGCGTTCTTCCCGCTGGCGCCGGACGAGGGGTTCGGGATCTCCCCGGCAGGCAGGGACCGGAACTTCCTCTTCACCACCGAGATCCACCTGATGTTTGGCTACGTCGCCGGTCAGAAGTTCACTTTCGTTGGCGACGACGACATCTGGATCTTCATCAACGGCAAGCTCGCGGTCGACCTCGGGAGCATGCACGGGCCGGAGACAGGCATCATCGACTTCGACGCCATGGCCGACGACCTCGGTATCTTCCCGGGCAACAACTACGCGATGGATATCTTCCACGCGGAGCGCCACACCGACGGGTCGAACTTCCGCGTCACGACCAACATCTCCTGCTTCGTGCCCGTCGACATCCCGCTGTGAGGCGTCCGGGCTCGCCCCGCGCCCTCTCGCAGGCGTGAGCCCGACATCCATCTTGGCGTCTCATGGCGCCTTGGCGGTTCCATCCTTCCTGCGAGGTGGGGGAATCCCCCCCACCGCCCGGATTCAGACGTCGAGCGCGATGTTGTTGGGGTTGGCGGCGTCGATCTTGACCGGCACGACCAGGCCCGGCTGCACGCGCGGGATCGCCATCTGATGGATGACCGCGAGGATGGCCGCGCGGTAGGGCGGCGCGTTCGGGCGATACACCTCGAGGTCGACCCGGCACTGCGGCTGGTAGTTGATCATCGTGCCGGTGGGCTGGACGACGAGCACGCGGGCCTGCGCGGGCAGGCCCGTCATGCGCAGGTTGGCCGCCGCCGTCTGGGCCTGGATCATCTCGTTCGCGCCCGCGAGCATCTTGTTCGCGTTCTTCATCATGGGCAGAAAGACGGTGACGAACACCACGGCCATGACGCCCAGCACGACGAGGGTGATCACGATTCCTAAGAGGGGACCGGCGATCGACATGGGAGCCTCCACACGACTGCGTTGACGGGCCGGCGGTCGGCAGAGCGTGAGGGAGGACCCCGAGCTGCGCGTCGCGCCGGCGAGGGAGCGACCGATGCCACGGGGCTCCTCCGCGATCACAGGGGAGCACGAAAGGGCGCCAGCGACAATCCTGCGGAGCGCGCCGCCGTCGCCGTGGCCTGGCCGCGGGAGAGGTGCGGCGATCGAAAAGGAGGCCAGATCCACCGAAAGCGCCGCCAGTGCCGCGCTCCTCGGGCGGTGACAGGCTCCTCTCCCATGAACGATGACAGGAGGAATGGCCGATGACCAACCGCGTTGAGCCACTCAACTTCAGCGACGAAGCGCACTGGACCGCCATGGCGGCCAGCTACGAGCGCTGGGCCGAGCCGTTGACGGCGGGCTTCGCGCGCGCGGCGCTGTCGCTGGCGGGCGGGATCGGGCACGGCGAGCGCGTGCTCGACGTCGCCGCAGGGACGGGCGCCCTGGCGCTGGCCGCGGCCGAGGCGGGCGCGCGCGTGCTCGCGACCGATCTCTCGCGCGGCATGGCGGCGCGCCTGCGCGAGCGACTGCAGCCCTTCGCCGGGAGCGAGGCGCGGGTGATGGACGGGCAGGCGCTGGACGTGGAGGACGCGACGTTCGATGTGAGCTGCTCCATGTTCGGCGTCATGATGTTCCCCGACTGGCGCCGCGGCATGGCCGAGCTCGTCCGCGCGACCCGGCCCGGGGGCCGGGTCGTCGTGGCGGCCTGGTCGAGCGCGGAGGGGGCAGGCCCGGCGCCGCTCTTCCTGCAGGCCTATCGCCGCACCTTCCCGGAGGCGCCGATCCAGCCGCCGCCCCAGGGCATGACGGTGCTGTGCTCAGTGGAGGGCCTGAAGGCCGAGATGCTCGGGGCCGGGTGCGGCGAGGTCGCCGTGCACGCGGTCGAAGGCGCATGGGGCGGAGCTTCGGTGGACCACGTCATGGCGGATCTCGACGAGATCCTGCGCTTCATGCCCCTCTACGTCGCGCTGGACGGCGATGGGCGCGCTCGGCTACGCGGACCGCTGCGGGCCGCCATCGCGTCCTTCGCCGAACCTGGCGGGGCCGTGCGTGTCCCCGTGACGGCGAACATCGCGATCGGCCGCAAACCCCGCTGACCGAGGAACGCAGCGCGGCCCGTCCTGTCGGATCGCGCTGCATTCCTTCTCGACGCGACGCCTGACGGGCCGCGCAGCTGTCCACGGGGAAGGGCACCCCTGGCCGGCGCCGAGCCCGGCGCGGTCACCGGGTGAGCTTCACGACGATCATCGATTCCTTCTCACCGGGGCTCGAGATCGGTCCGGCGCCAAAATCGATCGTGCCCTTGAGCTTCCCGACGGCGACCAGCGCTCCGTTGGGGCCGAGAGCGATATGGGTTAGCCCTCCGTACTCGGACGGCTCGAACGCGACGTTGCAGAAGTCATCGCCGCTCGGGTCGAGCCCGGCGACGAACATGCCCACGAGCTGCGTGGTGAGCGGACCGCAACCGAGGTCCGTGCCATCGAGGTAGGTGCCGGCGAGCCACGTGTTGCCGGCGGCGTCGGTGGCGAGCGCCTGCGCTCTCGCGGAGCTCCTGGCGAACATCGCGGAGCCGCTGGCGGAGAGCCTGCTCACGGACACGCTGTTCCCGTCGCCCGTCAGGGTGGTGTCGCCGACCGAGAACGTCGTGAAGAAGGAGCCGAGCGTGACAACGCCGCCTGCCCCGTCCATGACCGTTGCGAGGTGATCGTCACCATCGACGCCGCCGAGCCTCTGGCTCCATCGGTGCTCGCCGTCTGGATCGAGCGAGGCGACGAAGATGTCGGCCGGCCCGTTCTCCCCCGAAGGCCCTGCGACGTGGAGCGGGCCGCCGCCGAAGTCGATGACGTCATGGAAGCTCCCCCCGAGGGTGGTATTCCCCGCCGCATCCATCGTGAGGGTCTCGGCGCTCGCGCCTCCCGGCCCGCCGAAGCTCCTGCTCCAGAGGTGGCCGCCCGACGCATCGAGCCTGGCGGCGAAGGCTTTCAGCGCTGCTGTCGCGTCGGCCAAGGGCCCGCCGCCGAGATCCATGGTTCGCCCGTAGTCACCTGCGACGACGACGCCGCCCGCCGGATGGAAGCCGACGCTGCGGACCGCCACGGACACCGCTCCGAAGTGCTTGCTCCAGACGTGCTGTCCCGAAGCGTCGAGCACGACGACGAAGCCGCTCGAGTCCCCCTCGTTCGTCACGGGGCCGCCGCCGAGATCCGTCGTTCCACCGAATCGGCCCCCGATCGCGATGTTCCCCGACGCGTCGGTCGCGATGGCCAACCCGACCTGGGCCTCGATCACGGAGGAGAGATCGCCGAACCGCCGGCTCCAGAGGTGGTTGCCGACCGGATCGAGCTTGAGGACGAACGCGTCGATATTGCCCGTGCCCACGAGAGGACCGCCCCCGAAGTCGACGGTGCCATCGAAGCCTCCCGTCACAAGGATGTTCCCGTCGGCGTCGACGGCGAGGGCGTAGGGCTCAACGTTGTCGAACTGGCGAGCGAAATCGAGCGCGAGGCACCCCGCATCACACACGGGAGCGCTGCCGCCGGTGCCGCTGCTGCTGGTGTTGCTGCTGCTGGCGTTGCTGCTGCTGCTACCAGCGCCGCCTTCCCCTGCCTCCGGGCCGGTCCCAGACGTCGCTTCCCCGTCGTCCACGCTGACGTTGACGCTGCATCCGAGCGTGGCCAGCACAGCCGCCAGAGAAAGATGCCTCAAGCAAGACGCTCTTCCGTTCATCGCTGCCTCCCTCGCCGCGACGATATCATCGCTCGAGGCGGAGCACGGATGAGGCGATTGGGAAAGCCGGAACCCGACGCCGGTGCGCGCGAGTGACGCGCCTCGATCGCGAGCGTGACGAGCCGCGGCGCAGCGCGGCGGCGGGCCGCGCGGCCCGGGGTGGGACCGGGCCGCGGGCCGCCGGGATCAGCCGGTCACGTTGTCCCACGCGACGGCGGTCGGCCCGAGGAGCGAGCGCCCACCGCTCGCGATGACCTCTCGGTACCAGGAGAACGAGTCCTTCGGGATCCGTCGCTGCGTCGCGTAATCGACGTAGACCAGACCGAAGCGATCCTTGTAGCCCTCGGCCCACTCGAAGTTGTCGAGGAGCGACCAGGCCCAGTACCCGACGACCGGGACGCCCTCCTGGACGGCCCGCGCCAGGCCGAGCAGGTACCGGTGCATGACGTCGATGCGCTTCGGGTCGTGCACCTTGCCGTCGAGGAAGACCTGGTCCCGCGTCGCCAGGCCGTGCTCGGTGATCCCGATGGGCAGCTTGTACCGCTCCCAGAAGTACCTCGATCCCCAGTAGAGCGTGCTGGGGACGATCTGCAGCCAGTCGAGCGTCCCGCGCGGGTAGCCCGGCGGGGAGACGACGCGCTCCGGCCTGCCGTCCTTGCCCTGCCGCCACGTGCCCGCCGAGTACATGTTGAGCCCGAGGTAGTCGATCGGCCGCTTGATCTGGTCGAAGTCGCTTGCGGGGAACTCGGGCATGTCGTCGCCGAAGAGCCGGAGGCCGCTCTCCGGATACCGCCCCTCGAGCACCGGACAGATCCACCAGGCGTTGTTCCAGGGGTTCTTGTCATAGACCGAGAAGATCGCCTCGCGCGCCGCCTCGATGTCCCCCGGGTCCTCGGTCGCCGGGCGCTGGACCTGGGTGGCGAGCACGTAGCCGATCTTCGCCGCCGTGGCCGCGGCGCGCAGGGCGTCCACCTGCTTGCCGTGCGCCCGCATCTGGTTGTGGGCGGCGGTCAGGTACTCCCGGTAGGGGAGCTTGAGCCCGGGGGCGAAGACCCCGTTGAGGAGCGCGTTGCCGATGAACGCCTGCGGCTCGTTCTGCGTCACCCACCAGGGCACGCGATCGCCGAGCCGCCGGGCGACGACGGTCGTGTAGTCCGCGAACCAGTCGGCGACGTCGCGCTGGAGGAACCCGCCGCGATCCTGGAGCGCCTGGGGGAAGTCCCAGTGGAAGAGCGTGCACATGGGCACGATGCCGGCGCGGAGGAGCTCGTCGACGAGGCGATCGTAGAAGTCGAGCCCCTTCGGGTTGACCTTGCCCGTGCCGTCCGGGAGGACCCGATTCCACGAGACGCTGAAGCGGTAGCTCTTGACCCCGAGCTCGGCGAGCAGCCCGACATCTTCCTTGTAACGGTGGTAGTGGTCGCAGGCGACGTCTCCCGTGTGCCCTTCGAAGACCTTCCCAGGGGTCTTCGAGAAGACGTCCCACACGGAGGGCGTCCGGCCATCCTCGCTGGCGGCGCCTTCGATCTGGTAGGCCGCGGTGGCCGTGCCCCACAGGAAGTCCGCGGGAAACGGCGCCGCCGTCGCGTTTGCTCGGCCCGTGCCGGCCGAGGCGGCGGTCACAGGCGGGGGCGCGGAGGAGGGCGAGGCGGGAGAGGCGTTGCTCGCGGGGAGCGACTCGGAAGGATGGAGAGCCATGGAGGCATCATCCACGGCGCGCGCGGGACAGCAATGGGTTCGATGCGCGTCGGCTTCGATGCGCGTCGGTGATCGCGCCGGTCGCTTGACGGCCCAGCGCGGCTCGACAACATGGGCGGCATGCTCGCGA
This sequence comes from Sorangium sp. So ce295, assembly GCF_051527405.1. Taxonomy (NCBI): domain Bacteria; kingdom Pseudomonadati; phylum Myxococcota; order Polyangiales; family Polyangiaceae; genus Sorangium; species Sorangium sp. So ce295. Next base: position 5,136,755 of record NZ_CP150324.1, read on the forward strand.
TCCGACCGAAAGCCGCAGGCGGCCCCGAGGTGATGACGCTGGAGGAGCTCCCCACGCCCGCGCCGGGCCCAGGGGAAGCCGTGGTCCGCGTCGAGGCCGCCGGCGTGAACTTCATCGACATCTACCAGCGGAGCGGCCAGTACAAGCTGGAGCCGCCCATCCCGCTCGGCCTCGAGGGCGCGGGGCGCGTCGAGGCGGTGGGGCCGTCCGTCACCGAGGTGAGGGAAGGGGACGAGGTCGCGTGGACCGGCGGCCCCGGCTCGTACGCGACGCACGTCCGGATCCCGGCCGCGAAGCTCGTCCCGGTGCCCGCGGGCGTCGGCGCGAGGCGCGCCGCGGCCGCGATGCTCCAGGGCATCACCGCGCAGTACCTCGTGCGCTCCACGTTCCCGCTCGGCCCCGGCCACACGTGCCTCATCCACGCGGCCGCGGGCGGGGTCGGCCTCCTCCTGTGCCAGATGGCGAAGCGGCTCGGCGCGCGCGTGATCGGCACCGTCTCGACCGAGGAGAAGGCGCGCCTCGCGCGAGACGCGGGCGCCGACGAGGTGATCCTGTACACAAAGGCCGATTTCGAGGCGGAGGCGCGCCGGCTCACGGGCGGCGCCGGCGTCCACGTCGTCTACGACGGCGTGGGGAGCGACACGTTCGCGAAGGGCCTGGGCGCGCTCCGCCTGCGCGGCACGATGGTGCTCTTCGGCCAGTCGAGCGGCCCGGTGCCGTCGTTCGACCCGCAGATCCTGAACCAGAAGGGGTCGCTCTACCTCACGCGGCCGAGCCTCGGCCACTACACAGCGACGCGCGAGGAGCTGCTCGAGCGCTCCGCCGACGTGCTCGGCGCGATCGCGCGCGGCGAGCTCACGATCTCGATCGGCGCCACGTACCCCCTCGCCGACGCGGCGGAGGCGCACCGCGCGCTCGCCGGGCGGGCGACGACGGGGAAGGTGCTGCTCATCCCGTAACGGACGGAATCGTCGCGCGGAGGCGCGATTCGAGGCACGGAGGAGCTGGGGAGTGCGGCCCCGCGGCGGGAGCTCCTTGTCTCTCTGCTTCTCGCTCAGGCGTGCAGACGCGCGCTGTACGCGAGCCGTCTCCGGCCAATCCGGCCGTTGACCGTGTCGTCTTCGGGCCGGTACGCTCCCGGCCCGGAGGTGCTCATTCCATGGCCGAACGTCCCACGCTTGCTCCCGAGAAGATCTCGGACACGGTGAAGTCGCAGATCGCCGGATTTCATCGGTCCATCATCGACGAGGTCGCGGCGGCGGTGAGCCGCGACCGGGTGGTCGTCGTCGGGATGGCCCAGAATCCCTTCGTGAAGAAGGCGCGCCAGCTGCTCGACGGAGAGGGCGTGAAATATACCTACCTCGAGTACGGGAGTTACCTCTCCAGGTGGAAGGAGCGGCTCGCCATCAAGCTATGGGCGGGCTTTCCGACGTTCCCGATGGTGTTCGTCGGCGGGGTCCTCGAAGGCGGCTACGCGGAGCTCGTGAAGCTCCGCGACCAGGGCAAGCTCAAGGGCTAGCCGTGAACAGGCGCGCATGAACGCGGGACACAGCGCGCAGGCCGCCTCGGCCGCTGCGTTTCGCGCGGCGCGGCGTGCCGCGCGAAACGCCGCGGTCGACCGGCGGTTCCGTGATATGCGGGAGGTCGCGGCGCGCGCTCGCGGCGATCGCGGCGGTCGCCGCGCTGAAGGAAGGCAGCTCGGAGGCACCTCGTGACATCGCTCGGGATCCACGGAAGGCGGCGGGATGACGGGGCGGACGGCGCGGCCCGACGGCCGGGAGGCGGCGCGCCGTGAGCTCCTACGCCATCAAGCGTCTGCTCTCCATCATCCCCACGCTCTTCCTCGTCGCCACCCTGGTGTTCGTCCTTGTGCGCATCGTGCCGGGCGGCCCGTTCGACCAGGAGCGGGCCGTGCCCGTCGAGGTCCAGCGGCAGCTCGACGCCAAGTACCACCTGAACGATCCGGTGCTGAAGCAGTATGGCGACTGGCTCCTTGCGCTCGTCACCCGAGGCGACCTGGGCCCGACGTTCAAGTACCCGAACCGCACCGTCAACGAGATCATCGCGCTCAGCCTGCCCGTGTCGATGCAGCTCGGGTGCTGGGCGATGCTCTTCGCCCTCGCGACGGGCATCCCGCTCGGCATCATCGGCGCGATCCGCCAGAACACCTGGAAGGACACGGCGGCCATGGGGGTCGCCATGGTCGGCCTCAGCGTGCCGCGGTACGTGCTCGCCCCGCTGCTCATGCTCGTCTTCTCGCTCAAGCTCTACTGGTTCCCGGTGGCGCGCTGGGAGACGTGGCGGCACATGGTGCTGCCCGTCATCTGCGCCGGGCTCCCGGTCGCGGCCTACATCGCCCGGCTGACGCGCGGCGGGATGCTCGAGGTGATCCGCTCGGATTTCATCCGCACCGCCCGCGCCAAGGGGCTCTCCGAGCGCAAGGTCGTCCTGAAGCACGCGCTCCGGGGCGGGCTGCTCCCGGTCGTGAGCTTCCTCGGCCCCGGCTTCAGCGGCCTGCTCGTCGGCTCCCTCGTCGTCGAGAAGATCTTCAACATCCCCGGCATGGGCCGCTACTTCGTCGAGGCGGCCACGAACCGCGACTACAACCTCGTGATGGGGGTCATGCTCGTCTACGGCTTCCTGCTCATGCTCTTCAACGCGATCGTCGACGTGGCGTACGCCTTCATCGACCCGCGGGTGGAGCTGCGCTGACCATGCTCCACGCCGCCCTCCCGCAGCCCGCCGCCCCCGGCGATCCGCCCGCCGCCCCTGGCGGCGCGGCGCCGAGCCCGGCCGGCCCGCTGCGGCTCGACGCGCTGGAGCAGGGATCGAGCCTCGGCCGCGACGCCTGGCGGCGGCTCCGAAAGAACCGCGCCGCGGTCGCCTGCGGCGTCGTGCTCATCGCGATGATCCTCGCCTGCATCCTCGTGCCCGAGCTGTCGAGCTACCGGTACGACAAGGCGGATCTCAAGCTCGGCGCGCAGCCCCCGTCGCTCGCCCACTGGATGGGCACCGACTACTTCGGCCGCGACCTGATGGCCCGCGTCTTCTTCGGCGGGCGCATCTCGTTCGCCGTCGGCATCGTCGCGACGCTCGTGAGCTTCGTCATCGGCGTGAGCTGGGGCGGGGTCGCCGGGTACTTCGGCGGCAAGGTCGACGCGATCATGATGCGCATCGTGGACGTGCTCTACACGTTCCCGTTCCTGATTCTCGTCATCCTGCTGATGGTCTTCTTCGCGAACGACCAGACGGTCCTCTACCGCGCCTGGAAGGTCGCGCTCGGCGTCTTCGTCAAGGAGCCGTCGGACCCGAGCTATTTCCCCATCTTCCAGATCGTCGTCGTCTTCGCGGCCCTCGGCGGCATCTCCTGGCTCACCATGGCCCGCATCGTCCGCGGCCAGGTCATCGCGCTGCGCGGCCAGCCGTTCATCGAGTCGGCGCGCTCGATCGGCGTCGGGCACGCCGCGCTGATCTTCCGGCACCTCGTGCCGAACGCTGTCGGCCCGATCATCGTCTACACGACGCTCACCATCCCCGAGGTGATGATGACCGAGGCGTTCCTGAGCTTCCTCGGCCTCGGCACGCAGGAGCCGCTGTCGAGCTGGGGCCTGCTCGCGTCCACCGGCGCCGACGCGATGGACCTCTTCCCCTGGCAGCTCGTCTTCCCGGCGCTGATGCTCGCGCTCACGCTGATCTGCTTCAACTTCCTCGGCGACGGGCTCCGCGACGCCCTGGATCCTCGCATCCGAAAGGACTGAAGGGCGCCGCGCTCCATCTCCGGGACACGCGCGCGACCGCACGGACCATGCTGCTCGAGGTCAAGAACCTGAAGACCCACTTCTTCACCGAGGAGGGGGTGGTCCGCGCGGTCGATGGCATCTCCTTCAGCCTCGATCGCGGCGAGGTCCTCGGCATCGTCGGTGAGTCCGGCTCGGGCAAGAGCGTGACGAGCCTCTCCCTCCTGCGGCTCATCCCCGACCCGCCGGGCAGGATCGTCGGCGGCCAGATCCTCCTCGAGTCCGAGGGCGGCGTCGTCGAGGACCTCGTGGAGGCGAGCGAGGCGCGGATGGAGCGCGTCCGCGGCGACCGGATCGCGATGATCTTCCAGGACCCGATGACGTCGCTGAACCCTTACCTCCGGGTGAGCGAGCAGCTCATCGAGGTGCTGGAGCTCCACCGCGGCATGGGCCGCGCCGAGGCGCGCCGGCGCAGCGTCGAGATGCTGCAGGCGGTGGGGATCCCCGCGGCGGCGTCGCGGATCGACGACTACCCGCACCAGCTCTCGGGCGGGATGCGGCAGCGCGTGATGATCGCGATGGCGCTCCTGTGCGACCCCGATCTGCTGATCGCCGACGAACCGACGACGGCGCTCGACGTCACGATCCAGGCGCAGATCCTGGACCTGATCGGGGAGCGGAAGGAGGCGCTCGGCGCGGCCGTCCTCCTCATCACGCACGACCTCGGCGTCGTGGCGAAGATGGCCGATCGCGTCGCGGTCATGTACGCCGGGCGCATCGTCGAGGAGGGCCCCGTCGGCGCCATCTTCCACGCGGCCCGGCACCCGTACACCATCGGCCTGTCGCGCTCGATCCCGCGGCTCGACGACGCGCGCGGCGCGGATCTCGTCCCCATCCCCGGGATGCCGCCCTCGCTCGCGCGCCTGCCGCCGGGCTGCCCGTTCCACCCGCGCTGCGCGCACGCGATCGCGGCGTGCCGGGAGGAGGCGCCGCCGCCGCGCGTCGTCTCGGGCGAGGGCAACAGGAAGGCGCTGCACGTCGTGCGGTGCCACGTCGAGGACGTCGCAGGACGAGCGCCATGACCACCGCCCGAACCCCCCCGCCGCTGCTCTCGGTGCGCGATCTCAAGGTCCACTTCCCGGTGCGCCGCGGCCTGCTCCAGCGGCAGGTCGGCACGGTGCGCGCGGTCGACGGCGTCTCGTTCGACGTCGAGCGCGGCGCGACGCTGGGCCTCGTCGGCGAGTCCGGCTGCGGCAAGTCGACGACGGGCCGGGGCATCCTCCGGCTCGTCCCGCCCACGTCGGGGAGCGTGAAGATCGACGGCCGGGAGATCCTGACGCTCGAGCCGGGCGCGCTGCGGAAGGCGCGCCGCGAGATGCAGATGATCTTCCAGGACCCGTACGCGAGCCTGAACCCGCGCATGACGGTCCACGACCTCATCGCGGAGCCGCTCTCCACCCACGGCCTCGTCTCGTCGCGCGACGAGGCGCTGCGCGAGGTGGCGCGCCTCATGGAGCTCGTCGGGCTCTCGCCCTCGTACATGCGGCGCTATCCGCACGAGTTCTCCGGCGGCCAGCGGCAGAGGATCGGCATCGCCCGCGCGCTCGCCCTGAAGCCGAAGCTCGTGATCGCGGACGAGCCGGTCAGCGCGCTCGACGTGAGCATCCAGGCCCAGATCGTGAACCTGCTCGCGTCGCTCCAGCGCGAGCTCTCGCTCACGTACGTGTTCGTCGCGCACGACCTCGCCGTGGTCCGCCACCTGTCAAGCGAGATCGCGGTGATGTACCTCGGCCGGATCGTGGAGCGCGCTCGCCCGGACGAGCTCTTCCGTTCACCGCAACATCCGTACACGCAGGCCCTGCTTTCGGCGATCCCGATCCCGGATCCCGACGTGGAGCGCACGCGCCGCCGGCTGCCCCTCGTCGGCGAGGTGCCGAGTCCGCTGAACCCGCCGTCAGGATGCCATTTTCACACACGCTGTCCCTATACGATGGACCGGTGCAGCGCCGAGGCCCCTCCGCTGGAGGAGCGTCGCCCTGGGCACTGGGCCGCCTGCCATCTCACCGAGCTGCCCACGGCACCTACGCATCCGTGAGGTGATCCGGCGGCGCGCAGTACCCCACATCGGCTGAGCTCGTTGTCCAGACATGACGTGGAATGTCCGATGACAGGATTTTCCTGACCTCTGCGTGCAGTAGCGGGGTTAGGATCCTGGGACCGATGCCGCGAATCTCTGACGCCACGCTTCGCGCCCAGATCCCGACGGCCCTTCTCATCGGCGGCGATCAGGCGTTGCTCCAGCGCTGCCAGACGGCGGCGATGGATGTGGGGATCATCGTCAAGGCGTGCCCGGTATCGATGGCCGCCGCGCTCGCGGAAGAGCGTCGGCCGGTGGTCATCGTGGTCACGTCGTCGACTTACGCGCTCGCGCCCGAGGCGTTCGAGGAGATCGCGCGCGACGTGGTCAGCACGCTCGTGCGGGTCGACGAGGCGATGGTGGACGACGATCTCGGGGCGCTGCTGGCCACGGCGGCGCGCGAGAGCCGCAAGCAGCGCTCGCGGCAGCAGACGCCCGGTCGCTACTCGATGATGCCTGCGGAAGAGAGCGCGTCGGTGCCGCGGTCGGAGCGCTTGACCATCGGGGTGATGAAGGCGGACCCGGCGTCGCGGCGCGACCCCGAGGCGACGCCGCTGCCGCGCTCGGGGCCGCGCAGCGCGGGCGCGCAGGCGCCGCGCAGCGCAGGAGCGCAGGAGCTCGCGTACCGCGAGCGCGTGGCGGCTGCCGTGGCTGCGCAGCGGCCGGAGCGCTCACGCGCGGAGGCGCCGGGGGAGGCGGCGTACCGCCCGCGCGAGGCGCCGGTGCCGCGCTCGGAGCGCCTGGGGGTCATGGTGGGGCCGCCCTCGTCGCGGGCGCGCCGTGAGCTGCCCGCTCCGACGCCGCTCCCGCCGCCGCCGGCCGCTGGCCCGGTGGTTGCGCGCCGGGACGCGTCCAGGCCGGTGCAGGCATCGCCGGCGGCCGGAGCGTACGTGCGGCGGGATACGCCGCTTGCCGGCTCGCATCCGGCCGAGGCCTACGTGCGGCGGGATACGCCGATGGCTGGCTCGCAGCAGGCCGGGGCGTACGCGCGTCGGGATGCGCCGGCCGCGACGTCGGCACGGCGGGAGGCGTCGGCGCCGCTGTCGCAACGGGCCGTTCCGAGCTCGCGGCAGCAGGCCGGGGTGGTTCCGCGTCGGGATACGCCGGCGACGCATGCGCTTCCGCGGCAGGTGCCTCCGTCGCCTGCCGCGCAGCGCGACGCGCAGCCGTGGGAGCAGCGCGACGCGCAGCCGTGGGAGCAGCGCGACGCGCAGCCGTGGGAGGAGAACATCGGCCCGCAGCCAGGCGCGGCCCCCCCGCAGCGGGAGGCGCTCGCGATGGGCTCGCAGGACGGCGAGGCGCACGGCGGTCATTCCGCGTCGCCGCCGAGCTCCCATCGCGCGCCGCCGAGCTCCCACCGCGCGCCGCCGAGCTCCCATCAAGCGCCGCCGTCCTCTCGCAGAGCGCAGTTCCACGTCGACATCGCTCTCCTGTTCGATGAGCGAGGTCTGCCGCGCGCCGATCCGCAGGCGAAGTGACGCTCGGCCGGGGCGCGCCGGGCGGCTCATCCGTTGGCGGGGGCGCCGGGCGATCCCTTTGCCGGCGAGGGCCGCGCCCCACGGGTGACCGGCGGCGCGGCGGAGGGTAAGCTTCGCGCGGCCATGACGACAGGGACGAAGCAGGAGTCGATCCACGGCAAGCTCGTTCGCGCGCTCGAGCCCGTGCACATCGAGGTGGAGAACGAGAGCCGCATGCACAGCGTGCCGGTGGGCTCGGAGACCCACTTCAAGGTGCTCGTGGTGAGCGAGGCATTCCGGGGCCTGAGCCCGCTCGATCGCCATCGCCGCGTCAACGACGTGGTGCGCGAGGAGTTCCGCTCCGGGCTGCACGCCCTGACGATCCGCGCGATGACGCCGGACGAGTGGGAGCGGCAGGGGGGCGCGGACTTCCGATCTCCCCCGTGCCTGGGCGGCTCCAAGGCGGCGCCGGAGCCCGGCGCCAAGTCGGGCTGAGCGGCGAGGCGCGCATGGAGCTCGTCGTCGCCCTCGTCTCGGACCTGCACTTCGGCCCGGAGGCGTCGTTCGGGGGCAAGCTGCGCAAGCTCACGGGCGAGGCGCCCGAGCTGACCCGCGCCTTCGTGAAGCGGATGAACGAGGTCACGCGGCCCGATCTCGTCGTGAACCTGGGCGACGACATCGAGGACGAGGGGCCCGAGGCCGACCGGGAGCGCTACGGCGCCTGCATGGCCGCGCTCCGCGGCCTGAAGGCCGAGCTCTTCCACGTCGCCGGCAACCACGACGTGGTCCACCTGAGCGAGGCCGAGCTGCTGTCCGCCTGGGGCAGGCCCGAGGCGACGCGGCTCCACTACGCGTTCGATCGCGGCGGCTTCCATTTCACGGTCCTCCACACGCGCGAGCGCAAGGATCACGACATCTCGCTCGGGCCAGAGCAGCTCGCCTGGCTCGGCGAGGACCTCGCGGCCTCCCCGCTGCCCAAGATCGTGCTGATGCACCACAGCGCGGCCGATCAGGATCTCCGGGGCAACCGCTGGTTCGAGGGGAGCCCGCACATCTGCCTCGTGCGCGAGCGGCGCGCGATGCGGAAGATCTTCGAGGAGCACGGCGTGCTCGCCGTCTTCAATGGCCACCTGCACTGGAACCACCTCGACGTCATCCGCGGCATCCCGTACGTGACGCTCCAGAGCCTGATCGAGAACCTCGACGACGACGCGCCGGGCCGCCCCGCCGCGGCGCACGCGGTCGTGCGGCTCGGCCCGAAGCGCATCGTCGTGGAGATCGAGGGCGCGGAGCGGGCACGGTACCAGTTCGACCGGCGGTAGGGGCCGGAGAGCGCCCGAGCGGGGAATTGAAGTCGGGAGTCGGCCGACAGCTCCGCTCCACTCCAATGCCCGGCTCCGATCGTCGGTTTCAGGCGTGCGTCGGCTCGGAACGCCAATTGACAGCTCATTCCGGGGCGCTTTAGCGTTAACTCCGCCCCTCATGCGTCCCGACGACTCACGCCTCCGCCCCGCGCTCCTCCTCGCACTTGCCTTGTTCGGCGCCGATTGCGGTGACGATGCCATCTGTTCGCCAGGCGCCCTGTCCGCCTGTTTCCTCGCCGACGGGTCGCTCGGCGCGCAGCAGTGCAACGCGGAGGGCACCGGGTTCGGCGCGTGTGCCCCCGTGGCGAGCGGGTCTCGACGAGGGTGCGAACACCTCGGCGAAGCGTGCTGCCCCGCGCTCCCCGAAGAGCTCGTCGCGGGCTGCGACGCCGCCGCGAGCCAGGCGAACGACGCCGCGTGCGACGATTTCCTCGCGAGCGCCAACGCGGTCGACCTCTGCACCGGAGGGGCCGGCGAGGGTGGGGCGCCGGTGGTCCCCTATGGCCCGAGCTGCGCCGGCCTGCTCGACGCGTGCTGCGCGGCGCTGCCGGCGCAGCTCAGGGAAGCGTGCCACGCGACCGGATTCCGGGGCAATGAGCAGCTGTGTCACCGGTTCCTGGAGAGCGACGCCAAGGACAACGGCTTTTGCGCCGACGTCGACCCCGCGGCCGAGAGCTGCGGTTATCTGTCGGAGCGGTGCTGTCCCTCGCTCCCCGAGGGGGCGCGCGAGCGCTGCGCCGCCCTCGCGGGGGAGTCCGACGCGTCGCGGTGCCTCGACTACCTCGGCGGCGCGGCGGACGCGGGCCGCTGTCCGAGGCTCGCCCCGGACGAGCCGTTCAGCGCGGCCCCGTGCGAGGCGCTGCTCGATACGTGCTGCGGGACGCTCGAGCCGGAGCTCGCGTACGAGTGCGATCTGGCCGCGATGTCCGGTGTCCATGCCCGCTGCGAGGCGTTCACCGGCTCGATCCGCGCGTTCGGCCTCTGCCTCGTCAGCGACGGCGCGGGGGGCGGCGGCGACGACTGCGGGGACACGTCGAGCGACGTGGACAACTGCGGTTTCTGCGGCAACGTCTGCGGCGACCAGCACGCGACGCCCTCGTGCGCGGCCGGCAGGTGCTCGCTCGCGTGCGACCTCGGCCACGCCGACTGCGACGGCGAGCCCGCGAACGGCTGCGAGGCGGACGTCGAGGGCGACGCGGACAACTGCGGGGCCTGCGGCAACACCTGCAGCGCGCGCCACGGCGCCGCCACCTGCGTCGCGGGCGCCTGCGAGGTCGCGTGCGACGCCGGGTACGCCGACTGCGACGGCGACGCCTTCAACGGCTGCGAGGTCGCGCTCGCCTCGGATCCTTTCAATTGCGGCGCGTGCGGCAACGACTGCGCGGGCGGCCTCTGCGACGCCGGGGAGTGCGCCCCGGGCGCCACGTCGCTCGCCTCGGGCCTCGCGGTGCCGTCGGCTCTCGCCGTCGACAGCAGCGCTCTTTACCTTGTCGGCTTCCAGCACGCCGGCGGCATCGCCGTCCGCGTCGACAAGCTCTCCGGCGGCGCGACGTGCCTCGCCAACGGCGCTCCTCCCGGGGTCGTGGGCTGCAGCGCCGACCGCTTCGAGGACATCGCCCTGCTCGGCGCCGACGCCATCGTCACCGGGTCCTCCGGCGTGCTCCGGTACCCGTTGTCCGGCGGCGCCGCGATCCCCCTCACCACCGCGATCCCCGACCCCTGGGCGGTCGTCACCGACGGCAGCGACGTCTGGTTCACCTCGCTCTCTCAGGGCGGGATCTACCGCGTCGACGCCCTCACGAGCGGCCAGCGCGCGCAGGAGATCACCGGCGTGTTCTCCGAGCCCGGGGGCGCGCTCGCCAGCGACGCAGAGCACCTCTACTGGTCCCGGACCGACGGCACCGTCGTGAAGCTCCGCAAGGACGGCACGGAGCGGCGCCAGATCGCGTCCGGCCAGGTGGTGGACACGACGAACCTCACGCCTCACACCCTCGCCGTCGACGCCGGTCACCTCTTCTGGAGCAGCCCGAACGGGTTCGTGTTCCGGCTCGCCAAGGACGGCGCCGGCCTCACGGTGCTCGCCGACGATCAGCCGAACCCCGCCGGGATAGCCGTCGATCCCGGCGACGGCGGCGCCGTCTACTGGGCCAACCGCGTCGGCTCGATCCGCAAGGTACCGAAGGCCGGCGGCGCCGTGACGACGCTCGCCGTCGGCCAGCTCGACGCGATCGCGATCGCCGTCGACGAGGCGTTCGTCTACTGGGCGACCCGGGCGGGCGACGTCCGCAAGATCGCGAAGTGAGCTGGAGAGCAGCCGGGAGATGCAGCGCATGCATGATCGCGTCGAGGGCAGTCCGTCGCACCGAAGCCCTGTCTCGAGCCGCCGCCGGCGTGCGCCGGCGGTGCGCCTCCTCGGGACGCTCGCCGTGCTGCTCGCCGCCGGGGTGGTGGCCGGCATGGGCTGCGGCCAGGAGCCGCCCCCTCCCGCCGTCGCGGCGCCGCCCCTGGGCGCGCAGGCGAACGACGACGCGTGCGCGTGCAGCGGCGGCGTTTATTACAACGGCCAGGCGATCCCGATCGAGGACACCCGGTGTGACAGCTTCGTGTGCGGGCGCGACCTCATCGCCTATCACTGCGTCGACCTCGGCGCGAACGACAACTGGCGCAGCTTCCCGGGGAACAGGTGCGGTGATCTCTCCTGTCGTGACGCAGGGACCTTCTGCGGCGCGGACGTCGTGAACGGCGAGCCCGCGGCCCTGTACCAGTGCGCGGGCGCAGGGCAGATCCCGCTCGAGTGGACGATCTGCGAGGGGGGCTGCCGCGGCAGGGCGTGCACCGACGCCGCGACGAGCGAGTGCCCGTGCGAGGTACCGCCCGTCGCCGGCGGCGAGCACATCCCGCGCACCTGCGGGCAACGCGTGTGTTTCCCGACCGGCGCTGGCAGCGACGGGGTGAAGATGGTGTGCACGGCGGACGGGTGGCAGAGCCTGGGGCTCTCGTGCACGCAGCGCGCGGGCACCTGCAGCGCCTGCCGCGGGGTGCAGGACAGCTTCGACAACGAGGTCACCACGACCGCGTGCGGCGAGACGATCTGCGGCCTCGGGCACGGCAACCGCAGCGAATGGATCTGCGGAGAAGCGGGGTGGCTCGACCTCAATCGCCCGTGCGAGCCGGGCAAGCCGGAGGAGGAGGACGCGGAGTTCGGCCGCTGCCCGGAGCAGTTCCAGGACAAGGACGGGAAATGGAAGTCGGTCGAGCAAGGCCAGACCTTCTGCGGTGATCAGGTCTTTCGCAGCCCCTGGAACAACGACCTGGCGCGGAGCTTCGGCGAGCCCTCGATCCACATCAAGGGGAAGGCGACGCAGCTCTTCGCCTGCCCCGGGCCGGGCGCCCGCCCTGTGCCTTACCGGGACTGCTCCGCGCTCGGCGGCACCGGGGAGTGCAAGACCGTGCGGGAGCTGCCGGCGATGCACTACCACGAGGTCACCGGCGCGCAGCCCCAGGACGACGCCAAGACGATCCGCGACTGGGACCGCTGCGACGAGGCGTGCCCCACGGTCACCGACGCGGTGTACACGAGGGTGGGGCCGGACGACAACGGCTTCTGCCGCCATCTGTTCTGCGGTCAACACGGGATCACCGGCCGCGTCGGGACCTTGTACCAGTGCGCCTACGACAATTGGACGTACTGTCCGCCGTCGGCGGAGTCCACGCGCGCCGTCGTGGGCCGTCCGGTGCCCTACGAGCAGTGCTCCGCGGCGTGCATGCCGCGCGACGCCAAGGGGCATCACGACGTGTGCGATTCCTCCGTGGATCCTCAGGAGCCGTTCGGGATCCCGGATCCGGCGCCCGAGTCGAGCCCGTCGTCGCGCTGCGACGCCATCCGCGATTACCAGGACAAAGTGGTCCCTCCGGCGTCGCGGCGGCGGGGCGCGAGCGTCTGCGGCCGCGGCGGGCAGGTGTTCGAGTGCCGCGATCGGCAGCTCTACCGCCCCGACGGCTGGCACGCCACGGGGATCTCGTGCGGCACCGCGTGCGGGATCTGCGGCCCGGATCCGTACGGGGTCCAGAGCTCGTTCTGCAGATCGATCACGGAGTTCTTCGGCAACACGTGCAGCGACATCACCGCCGAACCGGAGGCGATCCTGTGCAACAACAGCGATGACGTCCTCCTGAACGACCCTGCCTACTGCGGCCACAACCCTGGCCTGCACGCCGCGGGTGACCCGTCGATGCTCTACACCTGCAAGGCGTATTGCGAGCGCGAGGACGGCGCGACGACGCGCTTGGTGCCGTGCGAGGGGCGCGAGGGCGACGGCCGGAACGGGCGAGAGAGGACGCGGGTCTACCAATTCGATCACGCGACCTACTGCCCGATGGGGTGCATGATCAACGAGCGGGTGAACGACGCGTGCATCGCGCCCACGGGGAAGCTCCAGTTCCCGTTCCCCGACCACAAGATGATCCAGAACATAGGCCACAAGCCGGACTGGAATGAGGGCCGGCACCTCGGCGAGGACATCGGCAAGGCGAGCGGCCGGACGGAGGGCACCTACGTCTTCCCGATCGCCCCTGGCAAGCTCCTCCGGGCGGGCATCAACTGCTCGCAGTACCTCGGCATCGCGCTCGTCGAGCACCGCTTCAAGGAGAACGGCGAGGAGAAGCGGTTCTGCTCCTTCTACGGGCACCTCGACGTGGATGAGCTGGCGATGACCCTCGTGGGACAGGACATCGGCACCGACACGCCGCTCGGGAAGATCGCCTATTGGGACGACATCCCGAGGCAACACAACCTCTATTGCGACAACAAGTGGACGGAGTGCCCGGCGGAGGACAGCTTCCCCTGCGATCCAGGCAATTCGCACCTGCACTACACGGTGCTGTCCCACGCCGAGTGCGCGCGCTTCGACGACGGGGGCGGCGCGCCGCCCGGGTACGACGAGTGCAACACCGCGTCGGCGGTCGGGTACCTCGACACGGAGACGCGGATCGAGTCCTATACCGCGCTCGACGGGACCTGCACGATCCCCATCTCGAGCCCCTACGGATACATCTCCCCGGAGTGGTTCGTGACCTCTCGCCACCACTGATGCGCGGCCAGCGGCGGCGCCCAGAGCGGGGAGGCGTCCTCGGCTTGACCGACGCCTCGCGCCGGCAGGCGCGCAGCGTCAGGCGGAGCTGGGCGGGAGCGGCATCACGCACTCCACGAAATAGCGCAGGATGTCCTGCGGGGTGATGATCCCGACGAGGCGCCCCTCGCGCACCACCGGCAGATGGTGGATCCGGTTCGCGCGCAGCAGGGTCATCACCTCGTCCGTGGGCATGAACTCGTCCACGCAGATGGGCGGGGTGCTCATCACGTCCGCGGCCGTCATGCCCGCGTACTCCTTGCGCAGGAGCACGCCCAGGAGATCCGTCTCGCTGACGAACCCGACGATGTGGTGCCCCCCGTCGATGACCGGCGCGCCGCTCAGGTGATGGTTGGCGAACAGCTGCAGCATGTCGGCGACCGGCGTGCCCTGCTCCAAAGCGATAACGCGCTCGGTCATCAGATTGCGCGCATGGCCCTTCATGGTCCGGGCATGTAATGATCAACACGCAGCGACGTCAAGGGCGTCAACGCACCGCGCCGAGCAGCCCGTCCAGCCGCCGGCCTTCCGCAACGCCCCCGCCCAACGCCCTCCGTCGCGCGACCGCTGCGGACGGCCGAGGGGCGATCGCACCGGCCGGCTCAGCCGACCTCGGCGCCCCCTGCCGACCGCCGCGGCGGCCTACGGGCACGCCGGGGGAGCTCAGGAGGTCGACGGCGGGCCCGGGAGGCGCAGGCCCAGGACGTCGTCTCCGCTCGGATGGATCGAGCCCGCCGTGCGCCTCCCGGCGAGGAGGTTGGCTGTCAGCGACAGGCCATCCTGTCGCCACCATCGCACTTCGACCGCACCCCATCGCTCCTCCGTCCCCGGTGCCAGCATCGCTGTCCATGATGCCTTGGACAGAGCAGGAGTCTCGCGCCGACAGCGTCGACAGAGCGATCGCGCCGCGACACAAAAAAAGAGATCATTGCGTGCGCGTCGGTCTTTGCCCAGCGGGGTATCAGTGACATCTTTCCATTTGTCTCTGAAGCGGAGATGGCCCCATCGGCCGCTCCGACTCGTGGGCTTCTTCGCGGCTCGTGCATCTGAACAAGATCACGCACCGGTGTTCGATGCGCGTACCCCTTGGCCCGCGCCTCGGCGCCGGTCGTTTCGGGAGCTCGTGGGCCATGCGCTCATGGGCATCCCAGGGGGGCGTTATCCATGGAGCATTCGCCGAAGCTAGCTGCACTCCTCCTGGCCATCGCGGCGCTCTTCGCGAGCGCGTGCGCGGTGGCGCTCGATCCGGACGCTCCGGCCGAGGACGCCGGGGACGCAGCTTCCAACGCCGCCCAGACGGCGAACGCGCTCACGTCGAACGCGCTCACGTCGAACGCGCTCACGTCGAACGCGCTCACGTCGAAGGCGCTGACGTCGAACGCGCTCAGGGCCGAGGCGCTCTCGGGCAACCCGCGCACGGCCGACGCGCTCCGCGACCCGGCCGCGCGCACCCTGCTGAAGTACGTCGCGGGCTGCGCGCTGCCCGCGGGTGAAGGCTTCACCGTCGCCGTGGACGGCGACGAGTTCTCCTTTCCAGGGGAGCTCGGCCTCGCGGCGAGCTGGGGCGAGGAGGGCGGCGCCTGCGACGAAGCGTGCCGGTCCTGGGTCAGCGGCTGCGTCCTCGCGCGCGTCAATTACCTCGGGCACAAGGTGAACATCTCCGTCCGCGGAGATCGCGAGGAGCTCCGGGCCGACAAGGTCGAGCGCTCGGCCTATCCGAGGCGCGAGGCCACGTACTACGGCGACATCTTCGCGCCGCTGCCTCGCTACAACGCGTGCCTCCCCCCCGAGGCTTCGTCGCTCGCGCGCGCCTGCGGGCCCTCGCTCGAGACGTGCGCGATCAAGGTCGCCGGCTCGTGCGACAGCCTGTGCGACGAGCCGAACAGCGACGGAAGCTTCCCGAACTGCCGCGGCAAGGTCCGCAACAGCTCGGGCAAGCTCATCGTCGAGAAGACGCCCAACCCCGGCTCGGTCACCGTGTTCCTTCGCTGACGTGGGCCACGCGGAGATCATCGCGGGGCGCTTCGTCGTCGAGGGCGAGGCCGCCTCCGGAGGGATGGGCACCGTCTACAAGGCGTACGACCGCCTCGGCGGCGCGGCGGTCGCCCTCAAGATCGTCCGGCTGAGGAACGAGATCCAGATCGAGCGGTTCGAGCGGGAGGCCGCCCTCCTCGCCGCGCTCGTCCACCCGGGCATCGTGCGCTACGTCGCGCACGGCAGCACCCCGGAAGGCGATCGCTACCTCGCCATGGAGTGGCTCGACGGCGAGGACCTCGCCGCGCGCCTCGCGCGCGGCGTCCTGCCGGCGAGCGAGGGGCTCTTGCTCGTGCGCCGGGCCGCCGACGCCCTCGCGTTCGCGCACGCGCGCGGCATCGTCCACCGCGACATCAAGCCGAGCAACCTCTTCCTCCCGGGCGGGGACGCCGGGCGGGTGAAGCTCGTCGACTTCGGCATCGCGCGGCCCAGCAGCGACGCGGGGCGCGTCACCGTCACCGGAGGCGTCCTCGGCACGCCGGGGTACATGGCCCCGGAGCAGGTCGAGGCGCACAGCGTGCCCGACCCGCGCAGCGACGTGTTCTCCCTCGGGTGCGTCCTCTTCGAGTGCCTCGCCGGCCAGCCCGCCTTCGCGAGCGCGAGCCCCATGGCGGCGCTCAGCAGGGTGCTGCTGATGAGCCCGCCCCGCCTCCGCGACGTGCGCTCGGACGCGCCGGCGCCGCTCGACGAGCTCGTCGCGCGCATGCTCTCCAGGCAGCCCGGCGACCGCCCGCGCGACGGCGCCGAGGTCGCGGCCGAGCTCGACCGGATCGCCGCCATGCGGGGCGGGTGGACCGCGCCGCCCGACGCGCCGACGCTCGCGGGCGGCGCGGAGCCCGACGCGCCGGCCCACGGCCTCGGCCCGCGCGACCGCGCCGCCCTCACGCTGGGCGAGCAGCGCGTCGTGAGCCTCGTCCTCCTCGGCGAGCCCGACCACGGCGCAGCCCGGGCGCCGCAGGCCCAGGAGGCCCCTGGCGAGCCGCCGCCCGCCTCGCGCAGGTCGCAGCTGCCGCCCGGATCGAGCAGGCTACAGCCGTCGACGTCGAGCGCCCGGGCCGCGGAGATCCGCTCGCTCGTCGAGCTCCACGGCGGCAGGCTCACGCAGCTCGTCCCGGGCGTGGAGATCGTCATGATGTCCGGCCCTGGCAGCGCCGTGGATCGCGCCGAGCGCGCCGCCCAGTGCGCGCTCGCCCTCCGCACCGAGCTCCCGGCCGCACCGCTCTGCGTCATCACGGGGCGGGGCGTCTTCTCCGCGGGCCTCGCCGAGGGCGACGTGATCGACCGCGGCCTCGCCGAGCTCCGCGTGGCGCTCGATGAGCGCGAGGTGCGCGCGGTGCGCATCGACGGCGCGACCGCCGACATGCTCGGCCCGCGCTTCATCGTCGCGCACGCCGCGCCCTCGGCGCCGGGCGGGCCGCTCTTCCTTTACGGCGAGCGCGCCGTGGACGAGATCGCCCCCGCCTTGCTCGGGAAGCGCACCCCGTGCGTCGGCCGCGCCCGCGAGCTCTCGATGCTCCACGGCGTGCTCGCCGGCTGCATCTCCGAGTCGCTCGCGAGCGCGGTGCTCGTCCTCGGGCCGCCCGGCGCCGGCAAGTCCCGGCTCCGCCTGGAGCTCTTCGCCGCCCTGCGGCAGCGGGACGAGCCGATCGAGATCCTCTGGGGCCGCGCCGACTCGGGCTCTCCCGGCTCGCCCTTCGGCATGATCGCGGACGTGCTCTGCCGGGCCGCCGGCCTCCGCGCGCGCGACCCGGCGTGGGCGCGCCAGCGCAAGCTGAAGCAGCGGCTCGGGCGTCACCTGGGCGGCCCGGCGCTCGATCGCGCGGCGGCGTTCCTCGGCGAGATCAGCGGCGCGCCGTCGCCGGAGCACGCCCGCATGGTGCGGGCGGCGCGCCAGAGCGCCACCGGCATGAGCGACGGCGTGGGGGCCGCCTGGGAGGACTGGCTCGCCGCCGAGTGCGCCGCGCGCCCGGTGCTCCTCGCGCTCGAGGACCTCCACTGGGGCGACGCCGCCACCGTGCGCCTGCTCGACGCGACGCTGCGGAACCTCCGCGAGCTCCCGCTCATCCTGCTCGCGCTCGCGCGCCCGGACGTCCACCGGCTGTTCCCGAGCCTGTGGGCCGAGCGCGAGGTGCAGACGATCAAGCTCGGCCCGCTGCCGCGCCGCGCGAGCGCGGAGCTCGTGCGCGCCGCGCTCGGCGAGCCCGTGCCCGAGGGCGTTGTCGCGCGCCTCGTCGAGCGCGCCGGCGGCAACCCGTTCTACCTGGAAGAGCTCATCCGCGCGGTCGCGAGCGGCAAGGAGGAGCACCTGCCCGACTCGGTGCTCGGCACGGTGGAGGCGCGGCTCGACGCCGAGGGCAACGAGGGCAAGCGCGTGCTCCGGGCGGCCAGCATCTTCGGCGATCGCTTCTCGAAGCGCGGCGTCGCGGCGCTGCTCGGCGGCGAGGAGCGCCTCGCCGACGTGGAGGCCTGGCTGACGGCGCTCGCCGACCGCGAGCTCGTCGCGCCGGCCTCGGCGTCGGCGGGCCTCGCCGACGCCGCCGACTACGTCTTCCGCCACACGCTCGTCCGCGAGGCGGCGTACGCCATGCTGACCGAGCGCGACCGCGCCCTCGGCCACCGGCTCGCGGGCGCGTGGCTCGAGCGGAGCGCCTCCGCCGATCCGCGGGGCGTGGCCGAGCACTTCCGCCGCGGCGGAGAGCCGGGCCGCGCGGTGCGCTGGTACCGCCGCGCGGCCGAGCAGTCGCTCGAGGCGAACGACCTGCGCGCCGCGATCGAGCGCGCCGCGTGCGGCGAGGCCTGCGGCGCCGAGGGCGAGGATCTCGGCGCGCTCCGCCTGGTCGCGGCCGAGGTCAACGTCTGGACGGGCGACCTCGCGGCGGCCGAGGAGCTGGGCGCGTCCGCGGCCGAGCTGCTCCCCGCCGGCTGCGCCGGGTGGTTCCGGGCGGTCACCCAGATCGCCGCCGCGGCCGGGAAGCTCGGCGCGGTCGACCGCGTCGCGCGGTGGGCCGCCGTCGCCGAGGGGATGTCCGCGGCGCCGCCCTCCTTCGCGTCCTCGGCGCCTCCCACGTTCGCGTCCTCGGCGCCTCCCACCGTTGCGTCCGCGGCGCCGCCCTCCGCTGCGCACTTCGCGCCCGCGGCGCCGGCATCCGCGGCCTCCGCGGCGCTGTCCTCCGGCGCGGCCGCGCTGCGCCGCGCCCGGATCGCGTGCTTCTGCGAGTGCGGCGCGCAGCTCGTCTTCGGCGGCCGCTACGCCGAGGCCGACGCGCTGCTCGCGCGCATCGACGAGGATCTCCGCGCGCATCCGCCGCCGGACGCCGAGCTCGTCGCGATGGCGCAGCAGCTCCGCGCGATCCGCGCCTCGGCCGGCGGCGATCCCGAGGCGTGCCTCGAGGGCCTGGAGGCGGCGCTCGCGGCCTTCGAGCAGGCCGGGGACAGGCGCAGCGCGTGCGTCATCGGCGCGAACCTCGGCTTCATCTACGCCGAGCTCGGCGAGCTCGGGGCGGCCGAGTCCGTCCTGCGCGCCGCCCTGGAGGCCGCCGACCGGATGGGGCTGCGCGAGCTCGAGACGGTCGCGCTGCACAACCTCGGCCACGCGCTCGGGCTGCTCGGCAAGCTCGACGAGGCGCAGCTCGTCGAGCGGCGCGCGGTGGAGGCGTTCCAGCAGCGGGGCGACCTCCGCATGGAGGGCGTGGCGCGGACCTACCTCGCGAAGATCGCGCTCCTCTCCGGCGACGCCGCGACCGCCGAGCGGGAGGCGCGCGCGGCCGAGGCGGCGCTGCACGTGGCCCCCCGGCTGCGCGCGGCCGCCGTGGCGGTGCGCGCGCGGGCGCTGCTCGCCGCGGGCGAGGTCGCGGCGGCGCTCGGCGCGGCGCGGGCGGCGTTCGGCGAGCTCGCGGCGCTCGGATCCCTGGAAGAAGGCGAGTCGCTCGTGCGGCTCGCCTACGCCGAGGCGCTCGCGGCGTCCGGCGCCCACGGCGAGGCGTCGGCGGTGCTCTCGGAGGCCAGGGAGCTCCTGCTCGCGCGGGCGCGGCGGATCGCGGACCCGCGGCGGCGCGAGCGGTTCCTGACGGCGGTGCCCGAGAACGCGAGCATCGTCCGCGGCGCGCGCGGTGCGACGGCGACCTAGCCGCCCCGAGGGCTCGCGCCCTCCGCCTCGCCCGTCCGCGTGCCCCCGGGCCTCGCCGCGACATGGGCGGCTCTGCGCTCCCGTGCTGATGCCCTGTCGCGCCGCCTGGACCGACGTGACCCGTGAAGGGGAGGACACCGGCCTTCCGATTGTCCAGGATACGCGAGGTGCTTGTCGCGCTGAGAGCCTGTGAGTTCTGCTTGATTCGAATTAAACAAATACTCTATCAGAGGTGACAGGTGATCAGACGAGCTCATTCCTCCAGCATGCGCGCTGCGCGACCCACCGCCGTCACACCCGCTCGAAATCAGAGAGTCGAGAGAAAACGATGGGCCGGGCGCCGGACGTGGATTGACGCATTGCGGTGCACGGCGGGAGCTGTCGTGGTGCTGCTCTCGCCAGGATGCGTCGCGTCGATGGACGAGCCGGCGGACGTGGAGCGCGCCGAGGTCGGCGAGGCCGCGCTGGCGATGAAGAGCTATGCGCAGACGCGGTATCCGATCGTGCTCTGTCACGGGATGGCCGGCTTCAAGGCGATGTTCGGGGTGATCGACTACTTCGGCGGCATCGCGTCGGCGCTGCGCTCCGGCGGAGCGGAGGTGTATGCCGCCGAGGTCCCCCAGTTCGACAGCACCGAGGCGCGGGGGGAGGCGTTGCTCGCGCAGGTCGAGGATATCGTCGCGCGCACCGGGAGCGGGAAGGTCAACCTGGTCGGGCACAGCCATGGCGGGCTCGACGCCCGGTATGTCGCCGCGGTGCGGCCGGATCTCATTGCGTCGGTGACCACCATCGGGTCTCCGCATCAGGGGGCCGAGCTCGCCAGTTTCCTCCAGGAGAACCTGCGAGAGGGCGGGCTCGCGGAGGGGGCGCTCTCGCTCCTCGCCAACGGCCTCGGCGCGGTGCTCAGCCTGCTCAGCGGGCACACGGCGCCTCAGGACGCGATCGCCGCCGTCAGATCGCTGTCCGCCGCCGGGATGCGCGAGTTCAACGCGCGTTACCCCGCCGGGCTGCCCGACGGCCGGTGCGGGCAGGGCCCCGCCGAGGAGGGCGGCGTGCGCTTCTTCTCGTGGTCGGGGACAGCGGTCGTCACGAGCCTCATCGATCCGACGGACCTGACGCTCAAGCTCATCTCCACCCTGTATTCGGAGTCGAACGACGGGATGGTGGGCAGGTGCAGCTCCCATTTCGGGGAGGTGGTCCGCGACGACTATGCGATGAACCACCTCGACGAGGTCAATCAGATCTTCGGGTTTATCAACCTGTCTGGCCCGAACCCGAAGTCCGTGTTCCGGTCGCACGCGAGCCGGCTGAAGGCCGTCGGCCTCTGACCTCCTGGAGGGCTCTTCGTGGCGCGTCGTGGCAGGACCGCTCTCTTCGTGGCCATGGCGCTCGTCGCGACGGTCGGCGTGGGGCGCCTCCTCTCGGGGGAGCGGACACGGCCGGCGGCGCCCTCGGTCCGATCGAACGGGATCGCGCGCCCCGCTCGGAAGGAGGCGCTGCCCGCGCTGTCGGTGGCGCCGGCCCCCACGCGCGTCCGGCAGGCGCTGTCGGTATCGCCGCGGCCCCCTGCGGCGCCGCGCCCGCCGGCGAGCGCCGCGCCGCCCTCGCTCCGCGGCACCGACGTCGACGGCGCGGTGACCGTCGACGAGCGCGGCGATCTGGTCGTCGGCCCGGAGCTGCTCGGTCTGTTCGACTACTTCCTGAGCGCCACCGGCGAGGAGCCGGCGCCGGCGATCCGGGCCCGCGTCGTCGCGGCGATCCGGGAGCGGGCGACGGGGCGCGGAGCGGAGCAGGCGATCGCGCTGTTCGACCGGTACCTCGGCTACCGCGAGGCGGCCGGCGCGGCGCGCGTCGCGCAGGAGGCCGATCCGGCGGCGCGCCTCGCCGCGCTGCGCGCGATCCGGCGCGCATGGTTCGGCGAGGCGGCCGCGGCGCGGCTGTTCGGCGACGAAGAGCGGGAGATCGAGGCAGCGATCGAGGAGTCCCGCATCCTCGCGGACGAGGCCCTGTCGCCGGAGGAGCGCGACGCGCGGATCGCGGAGGTCGAGGCGGCGCTGCCGGAGGCCGTCCGCGAGGCGCGGGAGGCGGCGACGCGCCCGCTCGCGCAGCAGGCCGAGGAGCAGGCGCTCCGGGACGCGGGCGCGTCCGACGAGGAGCTGCGCGAGCACCGGGTCGCGACCGTGGGCCCCGAGGCCGCGGACCGGCTCGCGGAGCTCGACCGGCGGCGGGCGGCCTGGCAGCAGCGGCTCGACGCGTTCGCCGGCGCGCGCGCGGACATCGAGGCGACGGTGGCCGATCCCGACGCGCGGCGCGCCGAGGAGGAGGCGCTGCTCGAGAGCTCGTTCACGCCCGAGGAGCGGCTGCGCGTGCGGGCGATCCTCAACCTCGCGCCTCCCGCGGTGACGGGAGCGCCTACAGCGATCCGCTGATCGAGAGCCCGAGCCCGCCGGGGGTGACGAGCGGGGCCGCGCCCACCTGGAGGACCTGGCCGCGCTGCAGCGGCACGCGCACCTGCGGGGGCATGGCGATGCCGCCGAGCAGCATCCCAAGGCCGACGGCTTGCCCGGCGCCGAGGAGGGAGAGGCCGACCGCGCTGGCCGCCGTCGGCCGCCCCGTGCCGAGGTGAATCCACGGACCCGCGAGGGGGATCAGCAGCGAGGCGGGGTTGGCCGAGGTGCGTTCTTGGCGCCGGAGGATGAAGCAGGCGCCCTGGGAGCACTGCGGCACCAGCCGGATCCGCACCTCCGGCTGCGCGAGGGAGAGCGCGGCGCCGCGGACGGCCGACGCGACCCAGAAGCCGCCCAGGGTCGACGCGCCCGCGATGATCCAGCGCGCCCTCCGCGGGTTCGCGACGTAGGTGGCGGTCGCGACCCGCTGCGGGGCGCGCTGCGTGATGGTCGCGGTCTGCTGCGGCGGCGCGACACGACCCTGCGCCGGGGCCTGAGGGGAGATGGCCTGAGTCGGGTCAGCAGCGGAAGCGCTGGAGATGCCGAGACAGAGGCCGATCCCGAGAAGCCCGGCGAGCCCCTGGACGACGCCTTTCCCCCTTGTTGACCTACCGCTGGTTCTCCCTGTCTTCGAAGTCCACATGCGCCCCTCCCGGTGCCATCGACGCACCTGCGCTGGAGAGAGCAAGCCACGGGCCTCCTCCGGGAGATGCCTTTCGCCCCCGTCGCTCGATCGCCCGGGATCCGGGGCAGGGAGGTGCAGTGAGCACAGAGGGCAAGGAGCGCACAGCGATCCTCTGCGATCCCCTCGGAGTCCTCGGCGCCGCTGCGATTCCGCTTCATGGAGAGGAGATGCCGAGTCCCGCGTCCCGGGAAGACGCCGCAGACGAGGAGATCCTCCGGTAGCGGCGCCGGCTCACGGGCGAGCCCGCGCTCACCGCAGGATCAGGCACGTCGTGGTGGCGTGGGCGTAGAGGGTGCCGTCGGCGTCGCGCAGCGTCCCGTCGGCGGTGGCGTGGCGCTTGCCGAGGTGGACGACCCGGCCCTCGGCGATGAGCTCGGGCCCGCCGGCGCGCGGGGCCTTCACGAAGCTGACCTGGAGCGAGACGGTCGAGTAGCCGACCCCCGCCTCCAGGGACGCGTGCACGGCGCAGCCCATCGCGGAGTCGAGCATCGTGCTCAGATAACCGCCGTGGACCATCGCGATCGGATTCTGGTGCTGCTCGCCGGGAGATCCGGTGATGACGACCCGGCCAGCCTCCACCGCCGCGACCCGCAGCCCGAGGAAGCTCGCGATCGGCGCCATCGGCAGCTCGCCGTTCATCATGGCCGTGAGGTAGGCGAGGCCGGACATCGATCTCACCTTCTCCACCGCCGGCGCAGGATCTTGCCACGTCACCACCAGCTGTCGTTCCTGATTCGTCGTCATGATTCCCTCTCTCCGTGTTCCTGAATCTGACGTTTGTAACGTCTGTGACGTCCGTGACGTCCGCGCGAGCCCGCGATCGATGGGCCTCGGAGCCTATCCGTGCAAGGAAGCGAGCTCAAGGCCACCGATGTCCTTCCGTTCGGCGCGGCGCGCGCCGGAGATCGCGACGCGCGCGGCCTGCACCTCCTCGTCGCTGATCACCGCGCGGACCATCTCGGCGATCCGCCTCCAGACGGAGTCCCTGCGGTACGGGAGCCCGACCTCCCTGCACAGCGCCTCGACCTCCCGCGCGACCTCAGGGTATTGCCGGAGCGGCAGGTCCGGCCAGAGGTGATGCTCGATCTGATACCCCATGTAGCCGTGCAGGAAGTCGGCGGCGCTGCTCGGGCTCTCGTAGTTCACCGAGCCGACGATCTGCCGGACGTAATACTCCTCGCGGCTGCGCGCGGCGCCCTCGAAGATGGGGATATCCAGGCCGGTGTGGGTCGGCGCGATCACCGCGAAGCTGTGCAGGTTCGACAGGAGCTCCGCCACGACGCTGTTGACGAGCACGCCGAGCGCCGCCCAGCGGCCGAGCGGCAGGAACGCGAGCGGCAGGACGACGAAGTGCACGAGCGCATACGGCAGGTACGAGCGGAGCAGCATCTCGCGGTCGAGCAGCACGCCTGGCGACCAGGCCGCGCGCTCGCGCCCCTCCGCCGAGGCCTCGGCCGCGCGCTCGCGCCGCTTGCGGAGGGCGCTCCGGGTGGCCGGGCCATAGTAGAGCCACTTCCAGGTGCACGCGGTCACGAACAGCGCGAGCGCGCGGACGAGCTTCGGCTTGCGCTTCAGCCACGCCATGTTGACGGCGACGCGGTCCGGGTCCCGCTCGTCGCCGGTGTAGCAATGATGAGAGACGTTGTGCTGCGCCTGCCAGGCGTCGGCGTCCAGCCAGTCGAACCAGTCCCACAGGCTGCGCCGGCCCCGCGCGAACGTGCGGCTGTTCCAGGCCGGGTCGCCGCCGGCGACGCCATCATACGCCTTGTGGAGGACCGGATGCGCGACGACGACCCACCTGGCGAACCGGCCAAGGGCGATGAGGATCATCGACATCGGGTTGGGCCCGAGCGCGGACGTCGCGTACCCGAGGGCGGAGAAGACGCGGCCCAGCAGGGACAGGCGCTTGATATGGCGGAGATCCTCCGCGCCCGTCCGGGCCGAGGCGCCGGCGCGGATCGCCCTGATGCCCGCCATCAGCCGCCGGGCATCGTCGGCCGAGAGCGAGGTCGTGCGAGTGGCCGTGTCGGTCGCTGCGGGCGCGGCGCGGGGAAACACATCATCGGTCTTCATCGTGATCTCCGTCCTCTGCGTCTCGAGCGAAGCGAGGCGTGTCATGGCCATGGTGATGATTCGAGCGCTCATGACGCGCCCCCGGGGGCCTGGTGCCGCCGCAACCAGGCGGCGATCTGCTCGTACGGAGTCCGAGGCACGGCCGGGTCGAGGCCGAGATCGAGCCTGCGGGGAAGCGCGATATGGCCGCCGCCGTCCATCCAGACGACGCGGACGGGCGACGAGAGCCCCCCACGCGCTGCCAGGCCGGCGAGCGTCGCCGGGGGCACCATCGGATCCTGGCGCGAGTACAGGAGCAGCGCCGGGGTGGCCAGCGAGCCAAGGATCCTCCCGGCGCCCTGGGCCTCGTAATAGGCCGTGGGATCGCGGAAACCGAAGCGGCGGACCACCGTCAGGCGGTCCCACTCGCGCAGCGTCGCCGCCCGATCGACGGCCGACGGCGGGACGGGCATCCGCCGCCGCCGCGAGATCTCCCGGTACATCCGCTTCAGCCCCCCGAGGACATGGCGCCGGTACACGACGCTCTCGGGGCGATCCATGTGGCTCACGGCGCGATCGAGGTAGAGGGGCGAGCAGATCGAGGCCACGGCCGCGAGCCGCGGGTGCCCCGCCGCGGCGAGGTGGAGCGCCACGTGTCCGCCCATCGAGAAGCCGACGACGAAGATCCGCTCGTGGCGCGCGACGACCGGATCGCCGCTCAGCACGGCCGCGAGGTCCTCCCAGAGCCCCGCGTGGTGGAGATCCTCCGGGTCGCACGACGAGCCGCGCTGGCCGAGTCGCAGCACCGACAGCCCCTGCGCGCGCAGGGCAGCCGTCGCCGCGCGCAGGTAGGCCGAGCGCACGTCGCCGCCCATGCCGTGCAGCAGGACGACAAGGTCGCGGCTGCCCGGGGAAGG
This sequence comes from Sorangium sp. So ce295, assembly GCF_051527405.1. NCBI lineage: Bacteria > Pseudomonadati > Myxococcota > Polyangiales > Polyangiaceae > Sorangium > Sorangium sp. So ce295. The sequence continues at coordinate 5,162,840 of NZ_CP150324.1, forward strand.
GAAGTACAGGCCGGTCAGCGTCGCCGCGCCGTACGGCCCGCCAGGGACGCGGAATCGCCAGGGGACCGCGGACGTGAGCTCCGGGGTGAGGCTGCTCGTGACGAAGCCCGCGATGGTCGCGGCGTGGCCGCGCGCGAGGCGCACGAGAGGCGCGCGCTCTCCCTGCTGCGCGGTCAGGGGCTCGGGACGCTGCATCAAGGATGCGCGATGAAGGGCGTTCTGCTCGATCATGGGTCCTCTACCTCGTCCTCTCCGCCGCGAGGCGCGCTGTCCGGCACGAGCTCCTGATCCGCGGGTGTTCGCCGAGGAGCCGGGCCGTGCGACAGCCGGCCACGGCCGGCACGGGGCGGCGTGGGTGCGGCGGCGAGAGGCGTCACTGCAGCAAGGATGCCAGTCTCCAGCTGGCCTCGTGGGCCGCCCTCCGCCCCGACGCGGGCGCGCCGCGCGCCCTCGGGGCTTCAGCGAGCCCAGGCTGAATCGGCGCGGACACCCGCTTGCTCGATCGAGCAACGCGCCGCGCCGCCGGCGGTGCATGCGGCCAGCCGGGGTAAAGGGGCCAGCCGCCAGCTGGAGGTCCGGGCCTCCATGTGAGGAGCGCCCCCGCGGCGCGGCGTGAGGGCTCCGGACGCCGAACCGCCGCGCCGGACGGGCGGAGTCGCGCCGGAGCGGGCGGAGTCGCGCCGGAGCCGGGCTGGCACCGGGGTTGCCATGCACGAACCGGCATCGACGAAGGCATCCCGGCCGCGCTGCTCGCCGGCCGCGCCAGCGTCCCTTGCAGACCGCAGGTCTGCGCGAAGGAGCATACCCATGAATCCCGTGGCAATGTCTACAGGGGCTGTCCAGACCGTGGCGGGCGTCGTGATCGGTTATCTCACCGTCTCCATGGCGGAGTCGTTTCTCCACCGGAACGCGCTGCACGCGAGCCTCGCGGCCCGCCGCGCGGCGAAGCGGCTCGGCCGCGCGGGCCGCCCCCTCTTGCGCGCGTACACGAGCCACACGGTCGTGCATCACGGCAAGACCTACCGTGAGAGTCACGTGCGGCAGTTCCGGAACCGCGAGGAGCAGGAGCGGCTGGATCGCTGGATCGTCGAGACCCAGGGAGACCGGCGGATGATCCGCGAGCAATACGGCGTCTCGCTGGCCGGCCTGGGGATCCTCGCGTTCGCCGCGCCCGTGCTGCCGTTCTTCGCGCTGTACGCGCTCTTCCTCCCGGCGGCGGTGGTCGTCGGCGCCTTGCTACCGCTCGTGATCTACCCGCTGTCGTCGCTCGTCCTCCACCCGTACCTGCACATGCCGCGGGCCGAGGCCATGGCCCGCGCGTCCCGGCCGATGCGGTGGCTGCTCGGCACGCGCTACGTGCGCTTCATCTCCCGGCACCACTACCTGCACCACCGGTACATGCACTGCAATTACAACCTGCTCTGGCTCGGCGACCTGCTCCTCGGGCGGCACCGCCGGCCGAGCGACGAGGATCTCGCCGAGATGCGCGGCCAGGGGATGATCTGCTGAACCAGCGGGTGTGGTAGAAAATTACACTACGGCGCATTGCCGGCAGGGAGGACCGTCGTGGCCGGCTCGGCGACGCGATGCGCCGGGCAAGAATGTGCCGCCGCGCCCCGGATGACGCGCTGCGATTTTCCTGCTCCGATGAATGCGCAGCCCGTTCATTGCATCGTAGTCGCCGAGCCGCCGATGGCGTGGGGGACGGGCGTGTCCTGGAGACGTTCAGGTTCGTGGGTTTCACTTGTCTTGCGGAGGTAAACCTATGAGGTGTGGGCGACGCAGCAGCGGACGCATGTTGGTAGCTTGTTGTTTGCTTGTTGGCTTCAGCTCGGGGTGCGAGAGCTCGGTTGTCCTTTCCGAGCCATCTCCGCACGACGCCCCGGTCGATCCTCCGCGGAACGAAGAGGCGGCCGACGTCGGCTCGCCGGACAGGCCCGTTGCCCGGCCGCGGACGGCCGAGCGCGTCGTCGATGTGCCGAACGGCGGCGGCGCGGATGTGCCGAAGCCGAACGGCGGCGGCGGCGCGGATGTGCCGAAACCGAACGGCGGCGGCGTGGACGTGCCGAACGGCGGCGGCGCGGGCGATCGATGCACGGGCCCGTTCCCGGGCGAGGAGCCGAGCGACGGCAGCGGCTACTACCTGAAGCCCGGCCTCCTCTATCCCGCGGAGTCCTCGGGCGTGTACATGAGTCAGCTGTCGCTGGGCGACATCGACGGGGACAGGCGCTTCGACTTCGTGAGCACGGATCGCGAAGCGCTGTACTTGCAGACCCATCCGCGGGTACAGGACCTGAACGGCGAGGTCATCTACACCCCTTCCACGCGGGCCAACTCGGTCGAGGACACGTTGCTGCTCGACGCGGACCACGACGGCGCGCTCGATGTGGTCGTCGCGCAGCACGAAGGGCTCGCCTTCCTCCGCAACCAGGGCGGTGGCGCCTTCGAGCCCCCAAGGACGATCGCCGGGCCAACCGCGCTCTCCCCGAGCGCCGTGGACCATGACGGGGATGGCGTCCTCGACATCGTCGGGCTCGGCTATCATAGCAAGATCCTCGTCTACCGGGGCGACGGCGGCGGCGGCTTCGAGCTGGCCCACGAGCTGCCGGCCGGCGTGTTCATGTCCGGCATCGTCACCGGCGACGTGACCGGGGACGGGCACCCCGACGCGGTGATCGCGATGGACGGCGTGGGCGCGGGCGTCGCCGTCTTTCCGCACGACGTAGAGAGCGGGTTCGACACGACGGGGCAGCAGGTCTTCTTCGAGACCACGCCGCCGAGCTCAGGCGTCTCGTTCGTCTCGGTCGCGGTGGGCGACGTGAACAACGACGGACGCCAGGACGTCGCCGCCGTCACGCACGAGTACACGGACGGGCCGATGCGGGTCTGGATCCTGCTGCAAGACGAGCTCGGCCACCTGACTGCGCCGCAGCCGCTGCTCACCATCGAGGATCACCAGTATTCCGTCTCAGGAGGCCTGCAGATCGCCGATCTGAACCTCGATGGGCGGAGCGATCTCGTCGCGGTCAGCCGAAGCACCGCCGAGATGTGGTCGTTCCTCCAGACCCAGGAGGGCACGTTCGAAGCCGAGGCGGCTCCATTCCCCGGCACCTTCCAGGACATCGACGGTTTCGGCGTCGGTATCACCGATTTTGACTGCAACGGGTGCCCTGACGTCGTGGGCGTCCAGCTCGGCGGTCTGGTCGTCTTCCGCGGTCGCGGCTGCGCGACGGCGCCTTGAGCGCTCCCGCGGGCGGCGCCTCCTGCCCCTCGTCCGCGCCCGTCGCGTCACGCCGCTGCATCTTCATCTTCCAGCTGCGCACGCTGCTCTGCCAAGAAGCTGGCATTGCAGCGCGCGGGGCCAGATGCCGAGCGTGTGAGCCGGCGCTGGACTTCAGGTCACAGCGGCATCGGCAGCTCCTCGCCCTCGCGCGCGAGGTAGGACACGACCATCACCTTGCCGGTGTTCGGATCGCTCACGGGCATCGCGAAGAACCCGCCGTTCCAGGGCCTCTTCTGCGGATCCATGAACGCCTCCTGCATGAACTGCTGCATCTGCGCCATGTCGTCGTGCTCCGTCTCGAAGCGGCACATCGAGCTGCGGCACTCCACTGTCCGCAGCGACGAGCGCTCGGGGAGGGCCGAGCTCAGCTTCTCGCGCGCCGCCTCGCTCGCGCTTGCGGTCCACTGCGTGTCGGTCGTCTGCTGCGCGAATACGTCCTGGATCCGCTCGCTCACCTCGGCCATATCGACCGGGCGCGGCCCGGCCGGCGCGGGGCTCTCGCCCTGCTCGTCGTCGGGCTGCCCCGACGCATCGGCCTCCTCCCCGGACGCAGGCCGCAGCGCGGCGTTCGGCCGGGCGGCGGCCTCCAGACGGCGCTCCAGCCGCCGCACCGACTCGGCGCTTGCGGTACCGCCGCGCGCCTCCTCCAGGTCGCGCGAGAGCTCGCCCATCTCGGCGCGCATGCGCGCGAGCTCGGCCTCCTGGGCCTCTTGGCGCCGCCACTCGAGGACGAACATCGTCACGGCGCCGATCACCGCGAGCGCGGTGAGAACCTGCCCTATCCGCTTCATGCCCATGACTCCCTCCATTGCGCGGCCAATCGGCCCGAGCAACGCCGCGGGAGCCCCCCCGCTCCCGCGGCACACGCCGTCGATCTCAGTAGCGGACCTGGTTCACCTGCCCGCCGGGGCCGACCCAGCAGGCGACGTAGGCCGCGCCGTCGGGTTGGAAGAACGCGCCGGGGATCACGATGTCCTGCCGCGAGCCGAACGCGGGCAGGTTCTTGTATTGGTTTCCCCAGTAGGCCCCCGTCGCCCTGTCCACCCCGATCGACGCGCACTGCACCAGTCCGGTCGTGTTGGCCGCGTACGCGGTGACGGTCGCGTTCAAGTAGTTGTTGAACGGCCCTGGATCCATGGTCACCGGGAGGACAATGAGCTTCGCGGCGCTGCAGTTGTTGATCAGGCTGCCGGTGCTCTCACTGAAGCACCCCGCGTCGGCGGCGTTCGTGGGGCGCCCGAGGAAACCGACGGCGCTGCGGGCCGCGGCGGGCAGCGTGATGGCGCCGAGGGCGAGGGCGGAGGCGACAACGACGGTGCTTTTCACGAAACGGTTCATGGCGAATCTCCTTTGGTGGTCGCTGAGTCCGTCGCAATCTCGCGACGGCCGGCTCGTCGGACTCTTCAGCACGCCAGCACGCGCCGGGCCAAGGGCACAGTCCGGGAATGCTCCGGGCGCCGCTCGGAGGCCGGTGCCGGTCAAAATCGACTCGCAAATTCGCGTAATTGTTATGAAAACGGACAATCTTTGCCGCTGCCCGGAGGCCATGGCCTCGAGGCCGAGGCCTCGCTGTATAGAGGCTGGCCCCTTCAGAGCGGCGCGCGGGACCGCTGGCACGCTTAGGAGCGGGGGCCGAAAGGATCGCTGCTCAGGTTCGCGATCCCCTTGTTCGAAACCTTGGTTGTTGCGCTGTTGCGCTGCGCGTGGCGCTGCAGGGCTGCCGCTATCGGCGGAATCGCTCCGCGTCGATGGCGTACCGCTTCAGCCAGCGCTGCACTTGCATCCGTGCCTTGCCCATCGCCTTCGCGACCGCGGTGATATTGCCTCCGTGTTCGCCGAGGAGCGCGACGAGCTCGTCCCGCCGCGCGGCATCCTCGGCCGGCAGCGCTTCGAGCGCGCGCTGCACGGCCGCGGGGAGGTGCTCGAGCTCCAACTGCTTTTCCTCTCCTGCGAGCACGACCGCCGTCCCGAGGCACTTCTCCAGCTCCCGCACATTTCCCGGCCAATCATGGCGGAGCATCGCCCTCGCCGCGCGCGGGTGGATCCGGATGCGCGCCGCCTGCTCCGGCGGGAGGCGCGCGAGGATCGCGCCGGCGAGCAGGCCGAGATCCTCGCGGCGCGCGCGCAGCGGGGGAAGCTCGACCTTTTGGCCGGCCAGGCGGTTCCAGAGATCGGCGCGAAATGAGCCCGCAGCGACCATCCGTTCGAGGGATCGGTGGGTCGCGGCGATCACCCGGAGATCGACCGCGATCGAGCGCGTGCCGCCGATCGGACGGACCTCGCGCTCCTGCAGGGTTCGCAGCAAGGCAGCCTGTGCCGGCGCCGGCAGGTCGCCGATTTCGTCGAGGAACAGCGTGCCCCGATCGGCGCTGCGGACGAGGCCGAGGCGATCCTCCGTGGCCCCCGAAAAAGACCCCTTCTTGTGGCCGAAGAGCTCGGCCTCCACGAGGTCCTTCGGGAGCGCTCCGCAATTGACGGCGACGAAATCGCCGGGGCGCCCGGAGAGCGCGTGGAGGGCGCGCGCCATGACCTCCTTGCCGGTGCCGGTCTCGCCTTCGAGGATCACCGAGACGGTCGAGCGCGCGATGGGGACGAGCTTATCGAACACGCGGTGGAGCTGGGGGAGCACGGTCCCGAAGCCCGGGACCACCGGGCGCAAGGCGGCCAGGTCGAGCACGGGCGGCTCGTTGGGGTCGCAAGGAAGGGCTTCCCGGTAGAGGAAAAAAGTTTGTCCGAGCTCGATCAGGTCGCCGTCCTCGAGCTCGTCCCGTGTCGTCCGGATGCCGTTGACGAACGTACCGTTCTTGGATCCCTGGTTGTCGGAGCCGACGTCGTCGACGACCCAGCGCTGGAGCAGCTTGCCGAGGCGCGCGTGGGGCGCCGACATGCGGCGATCATCGGTACGAATCGTGAGGCGGGCCCCCGGGCCGGTCGTCGCCTCGAGCTGTCGGGTGGCTCCGCGGCCGATGTCGAGCCCATCGAGCTTCGCAAGCGAGACGCGCACGGGCGGGGCGAGGGGGCGGTGCGCCTCGAGGACGAGGAACAGGTGGGGGCGGTGGTGGGCGTCGCCGATCTCCTTGGGCTCCTCGGTGGAGGAGAGCGTGCTGTCCTGGCCGTCGATCATCGCGGCTGCTCGCGTGAAGCATCGCACGCCGCGTCCTCGAGGGGCAACAGCCCTGAAACCTCGGTCCTTCAGCACGCCGGCCATGGCGCGCTGGGCTGGCGCGGTGCCCTCTCGTCTTCCCGTCTTCCCATCTTCCCAAGGCACCGCTAGCAATGCCCCGACGGTGCAACAGGGGTGCAACACCGCAACGCTCGTCCCGCGGATCGAGAGCGCAGCGAGAGACGCCGAGCAGGCGGGCACACGTCTTGTATAGGGCTCCGGGGATGAAACTTCGAACCCTCGTCGCCTCGCTCGTCCTCGTGCCCGCCGCCCTTGCCACGGGGTGCGGTGCAGAAGATACGCAGCCCGAAGACATGCTCGAAGAGGTCACGGGCTCGGCGCAGCAGGCTCTACACGGGCCGAAGTTCGAGATGCCGCAGAATGGGCTCGACCCGCTCGCGGTCGATTCGAACTTTGACCTCTTGTGGAATGTCTGGCAGCAGCCGCTCAATCGTTCGGGGTTCGCCCACACCCTCTCGACGACGGTGAGCTTGCCGGACAATACGCCCGTGGACATCCCCAGCCTGTTCGGACGCGAAGGGCCCGCGGGCGCCAGGTACCTCATGGCGGAGATCGTCTCGTGCGCGCTTGACCCGAATCAGAAATTGGTGGCCACGATCGGTGGCGTCAAACTCATCTGGAATGGCGAGTTCGGCCTCTGTGGAGCGGAGTCCCCGTTTGGCAATTGGGGGGAGACGAGCGCTACCGACGCGTGTCGCGGCGTCGTCTCTGCCTGTCTGCTTGCGCGGATGAACGCACTCGGCAGGCATGTTCCCATCTCGATGCGCTTCCCCGGGCACCTGCCTGCGCCCAAGGTCCGGGCCCAGACCACGCTCCGTGATGGGACGACGATCGGAGGCTTCGCTCCCTGCGATCCGAATGACGCGGAACCCACGGGTAACTGCGGTTGGAAAGCGGATTTTGTCGGAATCTGCCAGCGGAACCAGTCCGTGACCTTGCAGCGCAACGGAGCGTTCAGGGTGCGCGTGTGCAAAGGCATCCACGGGTGTGGATACGACCCGCAGATCGCGAGCTCCTTCGGCCGTGCGCCATATGCAGGCTTCGTGCACGAGTTCGATGTGAATGCCATGAATGACCCCATCACGTTCACATGCCCCGATGACGTGGCCGCTGCACCACTCGGCGAACCTACACATGCTTACTTCAGCGTCATGGTGGCGCCGGCCGTCCGCGAGGGGAACATTCCAAAGAATCCCACCGTGCAGCCCATTTGCGGCGCTGTCTATCCCGCTGCTGAGCGAGAGGTGTTCACCTATCCCGAAGGCGCATTCTATGGCAACGTCTTCCCAACGAAGGATGACGGAGTCGATCGATTCGCGTGTTATAGTGAGCTCTGGGAACAAGGCGTATCGTACCTCGCCGATCGGCTCTGCGCAGATCCGGATGCGAACAGCTGCCTTTCCGTCGCACCCCCGGCCTGTCAAGACGTCTGCGGGCACAGGAGCCGTCCAGGAGAAGCCTACTCCAACTGCGAGAACCTCGGTTCGCAGGATCCGGAGGATGCATGGCCCTGGCCCGGGTTCACCGTTTTCCTCAACGATCCCCGCGATCTCTCCAGCGGCTCGACGGCCCTGGAATCCGACCCGACGCTCGACGGGACGTCGGACGACGTGGCGCCGGACAGCGACCTGTCCCACGAGGATCGCACGTTGGGCGATTCCCGGCCGCGTACGACCAGAGCGACTGCCGCGAACAACGCGGCGTGCAGCGCTTGCAGCCACCCCGTCTGCACCACGGGCACCCCGCTCACCAATGAATGCGGTCCGATCGTGACGAGCATCTGTGCAGTGGACCCCTTCTGCTGCAACACCGCCTGGGACGACCTCTGCGTCAACGAGGTCCAGAGTGTGGCGAACGACCTGCAATGTGTCGCCGGCGCGTGTGCTCACAAGCTCTGTACCGAAGGCGCTCCTCTCACCTCGGGCTGCGACGTCCCGCCCCTCGCCGCCCCGGGCTGCGTGACGAGCATCTGTGCAGTAGACTCCTTCTGCTGCGACGTTGTCTGGGACAACCTCTGCGTCGACGAAGTCCAGACCGTGTGCGGCAAGACCTGCAACTGAGCCGCTCCCCCAGAACCCCGCTCACCGCGCCGCGCGCCGCCCCTCTTGAACGAGCATGCGCGCCTCCGCCACCGCGGGGACCGTCTCATCCGCCACCGACCACGCCTCTAGCACTCTATTGGCAAGCGCCCGGGCCCGATCGCTCTCCCCGCGCTTCGCGGCCCGACGCGCGGCGCGCACCAGCGAGAGGCTCGCCCCGTTCAGCTCACCGGAACGATCCGCCATGGCCGCCTCCAGCCTCGCGACGAGCTCGCTCGCCCCCACCTGCTCGAACGTCTCGACCATCGGCTCGGCGAGGACCTCGACGAACGGACCCGGCGTCCGGAGCAGGGGCCGGAAAGCGCGCGCCGCGCCCGCGAAGTCTCCCTTTGCATAGCGCTCGGCCCCGTCCGTGAAGGCGTCCGCGTCCGGGAGGGCGCTATACGACAGGCGCTGCCGGAGCTCCCGGAACCGGGTGAAGCAGCGCCGGGAGACGGCAGGTGAGGCGTGCGCGCAGACGGCGGGGAGCCGGAGCGGGACGTCCAGGTGCGCGCCGTCGAGCGGCGGCGGCTCGGGATCGAGGAAGCGCTCCACGACGAGATCGGCGAGCTCCTGCGCGCGGCCGAGGACGAGCGCGATCTGCAGGGCGCGCCAGGCGATCTCGAACCGCTGTACCCGCTGCCAGCCAGCGTCGTCCGCGGAGACGACCATGGCCCGCTTTGCCCGCGCGATGGCCGCGCCAAATCGTGCCTCGCTCGCTTCGATGCGCACGAGGAGAAGATCGCTCGCCACGCGATGGACGGGGGCACCACCGGTCGCCAGCGCGAGCGCGATGCCCCGCGCTTCCTCGCGCGCGCCGGAGGTGAGGAGCGTGTCAGCGAGCATGCCTGCGACGGACGTGTCCAGCGGCGAGAGCACGTACGCGCGCCGGGCATACGTGAGGGCGTTGTGCGTGTCTCCCAGGCGCTTGGCCTGATACAGCCACCCGTAGCTGTTCCAGGGCACCCATGCCTGCATCGCTCGCAGCGACGCCTCGGCGCTCGTGGTGCCGTACGTCACGGCCAGGAGCTGGAGCCAGGGCGCGCAGCCCTCGCCGATCGGATTCCTCGGCTCCGCGGTGACCGCTAGCAGCGACATCTCCGCGGCCCGCCTCGGGTCGCCCGACTGGAGGAGGCACGAGAGGGTCGTCGCGAGCGTCGAGCGCCCGCGGGACGTCACCTCGCGCGCGAAGAGCCGATCCAGCTCGGCGATCGAGGCCGGATCGTCCACGCGTCGAGCCACGTGCTCGACACGGGCGCGCGCGGCGAGCTCGCCCGGTGATGCAACGTCGCCGCGGGGGGACAGACGCACCTCTGGCAGCGGGAGGCCGAGCGTGTAGGCGCAATGGCGGGCCTCGGCGGGCCCCAGCTCCGCGAGGTCGGCGCTCCTCGCCGCGACGCGGGAGCATTCGTCCGGAAGCCCCCCCGCGTTGTTGCTCATGGCCGCAGTAAGATCGAAGAGCGCGAGGGCGCTGCCAACGTCTCGTGCGCGCGAAAAATCCGCCATCGTGGCGTCGAGCGCGGTCGCGACGGGGAGCGAGCCCCGCTCGGCCAGGGGGTTCATCGCGTCCCGCGCAGCCTCGTAGAGGGAACGCCCGGTGCCTGCGGCGTGATCGATGTCCGCCCCGTCGGGCCGGCGGAGGGTGACCGTGATTCGGAAGCCGGAGCTCTCCCGGACAACCTGACCATCGGCATAGGCCGCCGCCCGGCGACGGGCAGCTTCGATCCCCTTCGCGCGGGCATCGGGCGTGGCGTAGGGATCCTCGGGGAACCGATCCACAGGCTGCGCCGGGAGCGCGAGGAGCTCAGCAGGGGCGAGCGTCCGTGTGGCGGAGCCGCCGAGGAGGACGCTTGCTCGGTCGCAGAAGAGGGAGGCCGCCGCGGCGCCCATCCAGCCAGAGGGCTCGTCGATGCCCGACGCGTCGAAGGGCGGGCACGCCAGCACCGATGACGTCGATTGCAAGGGGGGAGCGGGCAGGAGCAGGGGCGCAGACGGCGCATCGCGGTCGACGACCCATGCACCCAAGACCGCCAGGATCAAGCCGCCGGTGATGGCCCGGACGCCCCACACGCGCGGGCGCCCGGGAGCGAGCGGCGTGGGCGTCGGGGGGGCCCGTTCGATGGGAATCGCACTTCGTCCCTCTCTCGTGGGCCCGCGAAACCCAGGCTCCGACGCCGAATCCCTGTTCGTCGACCCCTGCTCGGATGCCGGCTCCGTCTTTCCCAACGCGCTCTCGTCCGGGCCTGGTCGTGTCCCGCCATCCTCGAGCCCGTCGTCCTCTGTGGCAGCGGCCATCGCCACCGCCGTCAATGGCCCGCGGCCAAGGGCCGGCTCGGGCAGGGCGAGCGCCGTGATGTCGGCGAGCCCGAGCGCGTCACCGAGCGCGCACACCGCCGCGGTTGCCGTGGCGAAACGCTGGTCCGGGTCGACGGCGGTCACCTTCGCAAACCAGACGTCGAAGCCGGCGGGCAGAAGGATGCCCTTCCTCGACGCGCGCGCTATCGCCGGCTCCACCGGGCCGTAGGCCGCGCTGAGCGCGAAGGCGACGAGGTTGTCTTCTTCGGTCCTCTCGTCGGCCCAGTACGCCTCGCCGACGAGGAAAGTATAGGCGATCATCCCGAGCGCATAGACGTCCGTCGCCCCCGAGACGCGATGGCCGCGAAACTGCTCGGGCGCCATGTACAGCGGCGTCCCCACGGTCTGGGTCGCGCCTCCGCGGGCGGTGCCCTCGGCGACGATCTTCGCCACGCCGAAGTCGAGGACCTTGATGCGCCGCTCGCCACCCTCGCGCAGGCTCAGGAAAAGGTTGGCCGGCTTGAGGTCGCGATGGACGATCCCCGCCGCATGCGTCCTGTCCAGCGCGAGCGCCGTCTGATGAAGGCACGCGAGCGTCTCCTCGAACGAGAATCGCCCCACGCGCCGGAGACATCGCCCGAGCTCCTCACCGCGGAGCAGCTCCATGACGAGAAATGGCACCCCGGTCGCTTCGTCGACCCCAGCGTCGACGACCTCGACGATGAACGGGCTCTCGATGCCCGCGGTGACCCGCGCCTCGAGCTCGAACCGCTGCCGGAGCTCGGGGCGCTCGATGATATGGGAGAGCATCACCTTGAGCGCCAACCGGCGGTCCGTCCCCAGGTGACGAGCCTCATACACCGCGCCCATGGCGCCTGCAGCGAGGCGGCGGATCAGCCGGTAACGCCCGGCAAAGATCGCCCCTTCTACCATCTCGACGAACATCACCTGAAAACCTCGATGGGAATATACCTTGACGCTCCTAGTACTACAGCCGCGGTTAGGGAGCCCGGGCGCGGGCGCGCGGCCGGTTGCGGCGGCGCCTGTAGCAACAGGCGCGAGCCTGGGCGCGCTTTCGGCGTCGCCACCTCGACCATGCCCAGCGGAACTCGGGCAGTAGCTGCGGGTCTCCTGCTCGGGCGCGTACACGTAGTGCTCGTGCACGAAGTGGCCGGCCACCGGGTGCAGGCTGTGGCCGATCAAGGTCGACAGCAGCAAGTAGGTGAAGCCGGGCGCGCCGAGCAGGCGCCACGAGAGCCACGCGGCGGGCAGCTGGATGGCCAGGTTGATCCACTCGTCGCGGTTCGGCAGCTTGGCGAAGCGCACGGCGCGCGGCCAGATCGTGCGCCGCCTCGTGGATGGCCATCGCGCACCAGTGCGAGAGCACCGCGCCGAACGTCGCCGCCGCGAGCGTGACCACCCACCAGCGCGCGGCGAACGCGCCGATCAACCAGGTGACGGCGAACTGCGCGAGCGCTCCAGGCGCGGATCCTTGCGCGGCTTCTGCGGCGACGTGGGCCCGCCACACATCCTCGCACGGCCGCCGCTGGCCGCGTGAGGCCGGCGTGGGCGTGGCCGATCGCGCGCAGATGAGACGTGCGCGACAGTGAAGCGCTGAAGCGGATCTACGCGGCCTTGGCCGGCTTCGGGTTCAGCTCGAGGAAGCGGCGCTGGTAGGCGTACGAGCGAAAGCGGATCTTCAGCGGCGGCTTGTTGTTGCTCTCGATCTCGACCTTCGCGCCGTCGTCGTGCTCGGCGCAGTGCGGGATGCGCAGCGTATAGGTCGTGCCGCCGCCGGTGCGCACCGCGATGCTCCCGAGCGCGAGCCCGGCCGCGGCGACGGCCGCGTTGGTCCCGGTCTCGCCGTCGTGCGCCTTCGCCTCGACGCCGCGGGTCGCCGGCCTCGCGCACACGCAGCAGCCTGCCGGCCAGCTGATCGTCTCGCTCGTCACCGGCGCCGGAAAGCCCGGCGTCGGGTGGACGTAGTCGTCGGCGAGCACGGTGAGGACACGCTTGTCGACGAGGTACGCGGCCTGGCACGTGTCGCAGAACGCCGGGTCGTCGGTATGGTTGAGCTCGATCTCCTCGAGCGTCGCCCGGCAGCGCGGGCACGTCGCGGTGCCGGCCAGGTCCTTGGCGACCAGGAGCGACCCGAGCGCGAACACCGCGAACCCGAGGCCGCCGGCGAGACAGAGCACCCACAGCAGGCCGGAGCGGCCGATCATCGCGCGGAAACAGAGGAACGAGAGACCGACGAGCACCGCCGTGATGACGGCGTACTTGAGGGTAGAGCCCGTGTTGCGGGTCACGGTGGACGTCATGAGCGCGACCTTAGACCCGGTCGACCCTCGAGCGCGCGCCGAACGCTGTCAGCGGGCCTCTCACCCCCCGCGGCGGCTACACCCTGCCGTCGCGGAGCCACTCGCCGAACCGCTCGCCGATCATCAGCGCCGTCAGGTTCGTGTTCACGCTCGGGATGGTCGGCATGATGCTCGCGTCCGCGACGACCAGGCCCTCGACGCCGCGGACCCGCCCGCGCCCGTCGACCGCCGCCGAGACGTCCCCCTCGGGCCCCATCGGGGCCGTCCCGCACGGGTGGTAGCCCGAGCCGCAGCTCCGGGTGATCCACCGCTCCAGCGCCTCCCGCCGCATCAGCGTGCGCTCCGTGGGCCAGACGAACCAGCCGAGCTCGCGCATCGGCGCGGTGCGGGCGATCTCGTACGCGAGCGTGAGCGCGTCGACAGCGCGCGACAGGTCGTCCCGGTCGACGAGCATGTTCGAGACGATGCGGGGCCGCGCGTGCGGGTCGGCGCTCACGTGCTCGATGCGGCCGACGCCGCGCGGCTTGCCGATGCAGCACGCGAGCGCGAACGCCGGCACCGTGAGGCGCGGGTGCAGCGGGAAGAACGAGCCCGGCTGGAGCATCACGTCGTTCGGGTACTGGCTGCCGCGCGACGTGTAGCGGAGCATCGTCTGGACGAGCGGCTGGCGCAGGACGTCGATCAGGCCGCGGCGGCGCGGCCACAGGCCGATGACGGCGCCCGGATGATCGAGCAGCCGCGCCCCCACGGCGGGCACGTCGGACACGAGCGCGACCCCGAGGCGCGCGAGCTCTGCCCGCGGCCCGATCCCGCTGCGCAGGAGGATCCCCGGCGTCGCGATCGCGCCGGCGCTCAGCACCACCTTCCGCGTCGCGACGACCTCGACGCGCCCGTCCGTCTCGATCTCGACCCCCTCGACCCGGCGGTTCCGCACGAGCACCCGCCGCACCGTCGTGCGCGGCCGGAGCCGCAGGTTCTCGCGCCGGCGCACCTCGGCGGTCAGGTAGCAGCGCGCCGCGCTCATGCGCTGTCCGTCGATCTTGTTCATCGCGTGCGGCCCGACGCCGCCGGGCGCGCGCGGATCGTTGGTGTCCGCGCACTCGGGGTGGCCGAGCGCCCTGCACCCGTCGACGAACGCCGCCTGCCACGGCACGAGCTCCTCGCGCCGGGCGCGGCGGATGGGCACCGGGCCGCCCTTGCCGTGCCAGGGCTCGCCGAAGTCGAGATCGTCCTCGAGGCGCTTGAAATAGGGCAGGCAGGCGTCGAAGCCCCACTCGGGCAGGCCGAGCGCCGCCCACTCGTCGTAGTCGTAAGGCTGGCCGCGGACCGCGATGCACGTGTTCACGGCCGACGAGCCGCCGACCACCTTGCCGCGCGGGAAGAGGAACATGATCTGCCCGGGCGTCGGCCGGTGGCGATAGCCCCAGTCGTGCGCGAGCCACGAGTTGCGGGTGCCGTCCCGCAGATCCGCGGGCAGGCCTTCCGGGTCCGGGTAGTCCGGGCCGGCCTCGAGCAGCAGGACCTCGCGATCCGCGCGCTCGGTGACACGCGCGGCGATCACGGCGCCCGCCGAGCCGGCCCCGACGATGACGAGCTCAGCGGCGCCGGCCGGGCGGGGCGAAGAGGACAGTGACGATCGAAACACCTTGGAAACTCGACCTACACGGGATCGCGCCGCCGGGCAACGAACCCTCGAAACTGTCCTCGCTGTATGAACGTGGTGCGGTGCCAGAGCGCCGCGCGGCGCGCGCCGGGCGGCGTACGGCGCGCACGCCCATCCGAGGGTCCGATGGATCCGCCCGGGAGGCCACATTGGAAACACCGAGGTTCATACAGGGTGTCTACTCGTTCGAGGGGCAGGGCCTGGAGCAGCCGGTGCCCCTTCGTCCGGCGGTCGGGTACACCGTCCCGCGGGACAAGCGCGCTCAGCTCATCTACCTGCGCGCGGGCAACTCCACGTCCGAGCTCATCTACCTGCTCCTCAAGCGCGACGGCCACCCGATGCGCTATTTCCCGATCGGCGCCAAGGCGGCGATCCACGTGCCCCTCGTGATCGTGGAGGACATTCACCCGGAGAGCGTGATCGAGCTGTGCGTGGGCGCGCCCGAAGGCGCGCGCGGGCTCGCGACGATCGACATCGGCCTGGCGGAGATCTGAGCCATGCAGAAGAAGCGAAAGCTCGTGTTGATCGGCAACGGGATGGCCGGCGTCCGCACCGTCGAGGAGATCCTCGCGCGGGGCGGCGCCGACCAGTTCGAGATCACCATCTTCGGCGACGAGCCGTATGGCAATTACAACCGCATCCTGCTCTCGGAGGTGCTCAACGGCTCCCAGGATCCGAGCGAGATCTTCCTGAACCCCCTGGCCTGGTACCGGGAGAACGGCATCCAGCTCCACGCGGGCGTGCGCGCGCGGGCCATCCACCGGCACTCGCGCCAGGTGACCGGCGATCACGGGGTCGTGGCACCGTATGACAACCTGATCATCGCGACGGGCAGCTCTCCGTACATCCCGCCGATCCAGGGAGTTCGTCTGGAGGGCGGCAGGGAGAAGCCCGGTGTGTTCGTGTTCCGCAGCCTGGACGATTGCCACAAGATCGCCCAGTACGCGCGGGGCAAGCGGAGCGCCGCGGTCATCGGCGGCGGGCTCCTCGGGCTCGAGGCCGCGCGCGGGCTGCAGAACTTCGGTCTCGACGTCCACGTTGTCCACATCAGCGGTCACCTGATGGGGCAGCAGCTCGACGCCACGGCGGGCGGCATCCTGAGGACGACGCTCGAGCAGCTCGGCGTGACGGTGCACCTCAACAAGAGCACGAAGGAGGTGCTCGGAGACGACCGCGTGACGGGGCTCCGCTTCGCCGACGACGAGGTGCTCGCCTGCGATCTCGTGGTGATCTCCGCGGGCATCCGGCCAAACGTGGAGATCGCGCTGCGCGCCGGCCTGACCGTCGAGCGCGGGATCGTGGTGGACAACCACCTGCGCTCGCCCGACGACCCGAGGATCTACGCCGTCGGCGAGTGCGCGCAGCACCGGGGGCAGGTCTACGGGCTCGTGGCGCCGCTCTGGGAGCAAGGCAAGGTGCTGGCCGACCACATCACGAAGCGCAACGACAAGGCCTCGTACGCCGGCTCGAAGGTCGCCACGAAGCTGAAGGTCATGGGCATCCAGCTCGCCTCGATGGGCATCACCGAGCCCGCCGACGACCGCGACGAGATCGTGCAGTTCCTCGAGCCGAAGAAGGGCACGTACAAGAAGCTCATCATCCGCGACGGCAGGCTGCTCGGCGGCATCCTCCTTGGCGACGTCAGCAAGGCAGCGTACCTGATGCAGGCGTTCGACAAGAGCACACCGCTCCCGGAAGAGCGGCTGTCGCTGCTGTTCGACATCGGGGCGCCCTCGCCGCAGGCCACGATCGAGGAGATGCCGCCAGGGATGCAGGTCTGCAACTGCAACGGCGTCAGCAAGGAGGGCCTCGTCGCGTGCGTGCGCTCCGGCAAGCGGACGCTCCGGACCATCATGGACGCGACGCGCGCGGGCATGGGCTGCGGCGCCTGCAAGCAGCTCGTCTCGGAGGTCGTGGCGTGGGCGTGCGGGGGCGCGGCGGAGCAGGACCCCTCGGCCAGCTACTACGTGCCTGGCGTCCCGCTGAGCAAGCCCGAGCTCGTCCAGGCGATCCGCGAGCGCGGGCTCCGGTCGGTGTCCGCCGTCTTCCGCGAGCTCGCCGGCGGGAACGAGGACCCGGGGAGCAAGCCGGGGCTCGCGTCGCTGCTCCGCACGGTATGGCACCATGACTACGAGGACGAGCGCGACGCCCGCTTCATCAACGACCGCGTGCACGCCAACATCCAGAAGGATGGCACCTTCAGCGTGATCCCACAGATCGCCGGCGGCATCACGTCGGCCGCGCAGCTCCGGAAGATCGCGGACGTCGTCGACAAATACCGTGTGCCGCTCGTGAAGCTCACCGGCGGCCAGCGCATCGACCTGCTCGGCGTGAAGAAGGAGGACCTGCCGGCCGTGTGGCGCGACCTCGACATGCCTTCTGGGTTCGCTTACGGCAAATCGTACCGCACGTGCAAGAGCTGTGTGGGGAGCGACTTCTGCCGGTATGGGCTCGGCGACAGCATCGCGCTCGCGCTGAAGATCGAGGAGCGCTTCCAGGGCATGGACACGCCGGCCAAGCTGAAGCTCGCGACCGCCGGCTGTCCGCGCAATTGCTCGGAGGCGATGGTGAAGGACGTCGGGGCCGTCGCGGTGGAGGGCGGCAAGTGGGAGATCTACGTGGGCGGCGCGGCCGGCGCCCACGTGCGCAAGGGCGACGTGCTCTGCGTTGTCGACACGCACGAGGACGTGCTCAAGCTCATGGGCCGATTCATCCAGTATTATCGCGAGAACGCCAGGTACCTGGAGCGAACGTACGGCTTCGTCGAGCGCGTCGGTATCCAGAAGATCCGCGCGGTGGTCGTGGACGACAGCGAGGGCATCGCTGCGCGCCTCGACGAGGAGATGCGGAAGACGGTCGAGGCGTACCGCGATCCGTGGCGAGAGGCGAACTCCCCGAAGACGGCGAACCAGTTCCGATCGGTCCTGCCGATCGTGCAATGAGGGGGCGAGAGATGGAGATCACCCTGGGCCCCCTCTCGGCGATCCCGCCGGGCGAGGGGCGCGCGTTCGAGGTCGGATCGGAGCGCATCGCGGTGTTCGTGACGCGGGAAGGCCGCATGTTCGCCACGCAGGCGAGCTGCCCTCACCGCGGCGGCCCGCTCGTCGACGGGCTGCTCGGCGGCTGCACGCTCATCTGCCCGCTGCACGCCCAGAAGTTCAACCTGGAGACCGGAGAGGCCCTGAGCGGCGGGGAGGGGCTCAAGACCTATCCCGTCCGCCTGAGCGCGACGAACCAGATCCTTGTGCGGATCGAGGGCGGCGGGGGCTGAGCGCCGCCCGCCACGCGCCCGGGGGGGAGGCCCGGCGCGTGCTGCCGCGCCGGCGCTCTGCGGAGCCCCTGGATCGCGCGTCTTTGGGTACGCTGCCGGAGCGCGTCGCCCGACGTCGCCTGGAGGGTTCCCGTTCGCCATGGCCGACCCCACGACAGCCGCACCGCTCGCCCCTGGCGCCGTCCTCGGGGGCGATTTCCGCGTCGTCCGCCCCCTGAGCCAGGGGGGCATGGGCGCCGTGTTCGTCGCCGAGCAGCTCTCGACGGGCAAGCCGCGCGCGGTGAAGCTGATGCACGCGCAGCTCGCGCAGGACCCGCGGTTCCGCGAGCGCTTCGAGCAGGAGGCGAGGGTAGGGGCGCGGATCGAGAGCGATCACGTCGTCGAGGTCGTGGCCGCGGGGGTCGATCCCGCGACCCAGACGCCCTGGCTGGCCATGGAGCTGCTCGACGGGGCCGACCTTTCGGCCGTGATGGCGCAGCGCGGCGCGCTGCCGCCCGACGAGGTGCGCGAGCTGATGGGGCAGCTGTGCCACGCGCTCGGCGCGGCGCACCGCGCGGGCGTCGTCCACCGCGATCTCAAGCCCGAGAACATCTTCATCGCGCGGCCGCGGCAGCAGAACGTCCGCTTCAAGGTGAAGGTGCTCGACTTCGGCGTCGCGAAGATCGTGGCCGAGGCGCGGGCGACGACGTCGATCACCGCGTCGGTCGGGACGCCGCTCTGGATGGCGCCCGAGCAGACCGAGCTCGCCGCGCAGGTCGTCCCGGCGTCGGACGTGTGGGCGCTCGGGCTGCTCGCGTTCTACCTGCTCACCGCGCGCCTCTACTGGGTCGAGCCGAGCCGCGGGCAGAGCGCCTCGGTCATGTCGCTCATGCGCGAGGTGCTCTTCGGCCCGCTGGATCCGCCGTCCGCCCGCGCCGCGCAGCTCGGGTGCGCGCACCTGATCCCCCCCGGCTTCGACGCCTGGTTCGCCCGGTGCCTGGCCCGCGACGTCCGCGCTCGCTTCGCCGACGCGGCGCAGGCCATGGCGGCGCTCGACCCCGTGCTCGCCGCGGCCGCCCACAGATCCGCGCCGCTGCCGGCCGTGCCCTCCATGCCCTCCATGCCCACGCCGCCGGTGGTTTCCGGCCCTTCCGGGCCGATCACCGCGCCGACCCAGCCGGGGGTCTACCGCACCGACGTCGGCGGCATGAGCGGCGGTACGCTCGTCCCGGTGCCGGCGTTGCCCCCGCGCAGGGCCCCCTGGGGCCTTCTCCTCGCGATCGCGGGCGGCGGGCTGGTCGCCGTCGCCGCGCTCATGGCCTTCGGCTTCATGGCCTTGCAGCGGCTCCTCGCGGCCGACCGCGGCGCCGACCGCGGCGCCGACGGCGCGCCGACGGCGCCGCTGTACGGCAGCGGCGATGCGGCCACGGCCACGGGCGGCACGCCGACGCCGCCGGCCAGGCCATCGAGCGTCGCGGCGAGCAGCGACGTCGATCTGGCCGGCACCTACGACATCGTATCGTCGCGCAACCCGGGCGGGCAGGGCAGCTACTCGGGCAACGTCCTCCTCTCCCGGAGCGGCGACACGTACCGCATCGCCTGGATCATCACGAAGGGCGCGGGCTACGAGGGGATCGCGTTCGTGCAGGGGCAGACGCTCGCCGTGGGATGGGCGAGCGGCGGGCCCTACGGCGCGGCCGCGTACCGCATCGACGGCGGCCGCCTCCACGGGCAGTGGATCGCCACGGACCGGCCCGGCCAGGTGATCTCCGAGGAGCTGGAGGGCCCTGAAGGGCTGGTCGGCAGCTACCGGATCGTCGACGGCGCTCGCAAGGGCACGGTCGTCATCGTGCCCACGGGCGAGACGTACGCCGTCACGTGGGCGCTGAGCACCGGCGCGCTCAAGGGGGTGGGCATCCGCTCGGGCGATCAGCTCGTCGTGGGCTGGTCGCCGAGCCAGCAGGTCGGCGTGGTCAGCTATGCGATCGCGGGCCGGCAGCTCGCGGGGCGATGGGGGACCCTGGGCGGCACGCTGGCGGGGAGCGAGGCGCTCGTGCGCCGCTGATGAGCGGACATTCCCCGATCCAGCGCGCGGGGCAGAGGTCCTGCCACGATGTCATCGACAGGGCGGGCCCGGTGTGGGGCGAGGCGCGCTGGGGGTTCGCGGAGGACGGATGAGAGCCGGCGCGCCGCCCGCTCAAAGCGCTGGCGACGCGCGCCGACCATGGCAGCATGTGCAGCGCATCCCCCGCATCAGGGCTCACGTGGGCACCAATCCCGTCTCGTCCGATCACGGGTCTTCGTCCCGTTACGCCATCATCGAGACCCTCTACGAGGGCTCAGACACCGTTCTCTACCGGGGTGTACGCGAGGACGACGGCCATCCCGTGGTGCTCAAGGTCCTCCGGCGCGATCACGCGAGCCCTCGCGCCGCCGAGCGGCTTCGCCACGAATACGAGATCGCTCGGGCGCTCGACACAACGGCCATCGTCAAGCCCTGTGGGCTCGCGATGCTCTGCGAACAGCCGGCGCTGGTCCTGGAGGATTTCGGCGGCGTGTCGCTCGATCGGCTCCAGGATGGGCCGACCCCGCTCGAGCGCTTCTTCCCCCTCGCCATCCGCCTCGTCGAGGCGCTCGCCGGGCTGCATCGGCACGACGTCGTCCACAAGGACATCAAGCCGCAGAACGTGCTCCTCAACCCCGCCACCGGCGAGGTGAAGATCACCGACCTGGGGATTGCGTCCCGGATACCCCGCGAGCTCCAGCACCTCGAGCACATCGGGCTCATCGAGGGGACCCTGGCCTACATGGCCCCGGAGCAGACAGGCCGGATGAACCGCTGGATCGACCAGCGGACCGATCTCTACTCCCTGGGCGTCGTCTTCTACGAGATGCTGACGGGCACGCTGCCGTTCCAGGCCGGCGATCCCGTCGCGTGGGTCTATTGCCACATCGCCCAGGCGCCGCGGCCGCCGCACGCGCTCGTCCCCTCGATTCCCCCGCAGCTCTCCGCGGTGGTGCTCAAGCTGCTCTCCAAGGCCGCCGAGGAGCGTTATCAGAGCGCGGCGGGCCTGCGGCACGACCTGGACGAGTGCTTCGCCCGATGGCGGGAGAGCGGCTCCATTCCCCCCTTCGCGCTCGGGGGGCGCGATCTCTCCGACCGGTTCCAGGTCCCGCAGCGGCTGTACGGGCGCGAGCGCGAGCTCACGGCGCTGCTCGCCGTGTTCGAGCGCGTGGTCGCGAGCGGCCGGCCGGAGCTCGTGCTCGTGTCGGGCTACTCGGGCATCGGCAAATCGTCGCTCGTCGCCGAGCTGCACCGGCCGGTGGTGAGGGAGCGCGGCTTCTTCCTGTCAGGCAAGTTCGAGCAAGCCGCGCGGGACGTCCCCTACAGCGCCTTCCATCAGGCGTTCCGGGCGCTCTTTCAGGAGATCCTCTGCGGGAGCGAGGAGCAGGTCGAGGGCTGGAGACAGCGTTTCCGGGAGGCCCTCGGCGAGAGCGGCAGGTTGCTCGCCGACGTGCTCCCCGAGCTCACGCTCCTCCTCGGCCCGCAGCCGCCCGTGCCCGAGCTGCCGCCCGCCGAGGCCCAGAGCCGGCTGCACGCGACGCTCCAGCGCTTCGTCTCGGCGTGCGCCCAGAAGGACCACCCCGTCGCGCTCTTCCTCGACGATCTGCAGTGGGCCGACGCGGGGAGCCTCCAGTTGCTCGAGCAACTCGCCACCTACGCCGGGTCCGAGCACCTCCTGCTGATCGGCGCGTACCGCGACAACGAGGTCGGCCCCGCGCACCCGCTGCGGCTCACGCTGGCCGAGGCGCGCAAGCGCGGCGCCGCCGTGGTCGAGCTCGTCCTCGATCCGCTCTCGGCCACCCATGTCGGGGCGCTCGTCGCCGAGACGGTCCACGCGCCGCACGCGCCGGCAGAGCAGGCCGAGCCGCTCTCGGGGCTCGTCTATGAGAAGACCGGCGGCAACCCGTTCTTCGTGCTCCAGTTCCTCCTCGCGCTGCACCAGGAGGGGCTCATCACCTTCGACGCGGAGGAGGGCAGGTGGCGCTGGGACATCGCCGCGATCCGGGACAAGGAGTTCACCGACAACGTCGTCGAGCTGATGGCGGGCAAGCTGAAGCGGCTCTCGGGCCCGACGCGGGACGCGCTCACGCTCGCCGCGTGCCTCGGCAGCAGCCTGGAGCTCGACACGCTCGCGGTGGTCGCGGGCCGCCCGGCGGCGGAGCTCCGCGACGCGCTCGAGGAGGCCGTGCGGGAGGGGCTGCTGCTCCGCCAGGACGGCGCCTATCGATTCCTCCATGACCGGGTGCAGCAAGCCGCTTACTCGCTCATCCCGGCGGGACAGCTCGCCGAGATGCACCTGGGGATCGGGCGGCTGCTCCTCGGGGCGCGACGCGCGGAGGAGCGCGACGACGCGCTCTTCGACGTCGTCGGCCACCTCAACCGCGGCGCCGCGCTCCTGCGTTGCCAGGCGGAGCGGGACGAGGTCGCCGCGCTGAACCTCCGCGCCGGCAGAAAGGCCAAGGCGGCCGCGGCCTTCCAGTCCGCCGCCGCGCTCTTCGCGGCTGGCCTCGCGCTGCTCGCGCCGGCCTCGTGGGAGACGCGCCACGAGCTGACCTACGGCCTGACCTTCGAGCGCGCGCACATCGCGTACATCACCGGCAGCTTCGAGGAAGCCGAGCGGTGCGTGGAAGAGCTCATGGATCGCGCGAGGACCCGGCACGAGACGGCGACCGTCGTCGAGCTCGCCGTCGCGCTGAACGTCACCCGCGGGCAATACGCCCGCGCGGTGGAGATCGGGCTCTTGTGCCTCCGCGCGTGCGACGTCGATCTGCCGCTCCACCCCACCGACGCGCAGGTCGAGGAGGAGACCGAGATCGTCTGGAAGGCCCTGGGCCATCGGGCCATCGAGGACCTGATCCACCTGCCGCCCATGACGCACCCGGGGTTCAAGATCACGATGGGCGTGCTGCAGAGCGTTTCCCTCCCTGCGTTCTTCGTGGACCCGAACCTGTACAACCTCGGCGTCATGCGCATGGTCGAGCTCAGCCTGCGCCACGGCAACGCCGAGCACTCCGCTGTCGCGTACGCCGCCTTCGCGATGGTGATCAGCTCGAGGTTCGGGCGATATGAGCAGGCTCACCTGTTCGGCAAGCTCGGCCACGACCTGGCGCAGAAGAGCGGCCTCCTCACCACGAAATCGGTGGTGGTCATCCTCTTCGGACACTACGTCGTCTTCTGGACACGCCACTACAGAGAGACGTATCCGTACACGCGAGAAGGCTTCGGCGCCGCGGTCGAGTCCGGCA
The DNA here is from genome assembly GCF_051527405.1 of Sorangium sp. So ce295. NCBI lineage: Bacteria > Pseudomonadati > Myxococcota > Polyangiales > Polyangiaceae > Sorangium > Sorangium sp. So ce295. Next base: position 5,186,224 of record NZ_CP150324.1, read on the forward strand.
ATCTGAACAACGCGTGCCTCAACTGCATCTGGGCCGCGCTGTTCCCGCTGCTCTCCGGCGAGCCGCTGGAGGACGTGCTCCACGAGGTCGAGGAGCGCCTCGGCTTCGTGCGCAGGGTCGGTTACACGTTCGCGCACAACGCCCTCCTCGGCGGCCACGCCATGATCCAGACGCTGCGCGGGAGGCCGGTCCGCTTCTCGATGCCGGACGGGTCCGAGCTGGATCCGCCGGCCTTCGAGGCGCGGCTGGAGGAGGGGGGAGAGCTGGAGGCCGCTCGCGACTTCTATTACAGCTTGAAGGCGCAGGCGCTCTTCGTGCTCGGCTCTCCCCGAGAGGCGCTCGCGGCGGCGACCCGCGCGATCGCCGAGCACCCCCCCAGGGTCGGTCCGCACGCGCTCATCGCCGAGAGCTTCTATTATCGCGCGCTCGCGCTCGCGGCCCTCTTCAACGCGCCGCGCGGCGCGGGCGAGGCGCAGCCGTCCCCGCCGCCGGTGCTCCCCGAGGAGCTGGAGGAGCTGATCGAGTGCGAGCGGCAGCTCGGCGCGTGGGCCAGGAGCGGCCCGGACAACTTCCTCCACAAGCACGCCCTGGTCCGCGCCGAGATCGCCCGGCTCCTGGGGCGCGAGCCGGAGGCCAGCCGGCTCTACGAGCAGGCCATCGCGGCGGCGCGCGAGGGCGGCTTCGTCCAGCATGAGGCCATCGCCTGCGAGCTCGCCGCGGAGTTCTACCGCGCGCGCGGCCTCCCGACGCCCGCCGACAGCTACCTGCGAAGCGCCCGCGCCGGCTATTTCCGCTGGGGCGCTCACGCCAAGGTGGAGCAGCTCGATCAGCGCCACCCTCACCTCGTCGAGCGCAAGCCGATCGCCCCCACCGTCACCTTCGCCGTACGGGCCGAGCAGTTCGACGTCCTGTCGGTGGTGAAGGCCGCGCAGAGCATCTCCGGCGAGCTCAAGCTCTCGCGGCTGCTCGAGGTGCTGCTTCGCATCGTGGTCGAGCACGCGGGCGCCGAGGAGGGCTGTATCCTCCTGGTCCGGGAGGAGCAGCTGTGGCTCGCGGCGATCGCGACGCCAGGGGGCGCGGTGCGGCTGCTGGATGCGGACGAGGCGCCTTCGGCTGCGTTGCCGCAGTCGGTCCTCAACTATGTTCGCCGGAGCCACGATCGCGTGCTGCTCGACGACGCCGCCGGCCGGCACCCCTTCGTGGAGGATGAGTATTTCCGGCGCAAGCGCCCGAGATCGGTGCTGTGCCTCCCGATCGTGCGCCAGGGCCGGCTCATCGGCCTGCTCTACCTGGAAAACAACCTCGCCACCGGGGCGTTCACCCCCGGGCGGCTCAGCGTCGTCGAGCTGCTCGCCTCGCAGTCGGCGTTCTCGCTGGAGAACGCGACGCTCTATGCCGAGGTGGAGCAGGAGAACGCCGAGCGGCGGCGGGCGGAGCAGGCGCTCAAGGCCAATCAGAAGATGCTCCAGGCCATCGTCGACAACTCGGCGGCGAGCGTCTACGTCAAGGATCGAGAGGGCCGATTCCTGCTCGCCAACCGGCAGGTGGGCGCCCTCCTGGGCATGCCGAGCGAGCAGCTCCTCGGGAGGACCGACGCCGACCTCTTCCCGGCTCCCTTCGCCGAGATGGTCCGCGAGCACGAGCGGAAGGTGCTCGAGACGGGCGCGCCGATGGAGTGGGAGGAGACGGTGCCGCTGGAGGACGGGCTGCACACGTTCCTGTCGATCAAATTCCCCCTCGACGAGGGGGTCATGCCCGGCGTGCTCTGCGGCATCTCCACCGACATCACCGAGCGCAAGCGGGCCGAGCAGGCCGAGCGCTTCCTGGCCGAGGCGAGCCGCAAGCTGATGACGCTGGGGTACAGCGCGACCTTCGAGAGCGTGGCGCAGCTCCCGGTGCCCGAGCTCTCGGATCAGTGTGTCGTCGAGGTGCTCTCGGCGGACAGGACACCGGGCCCGACGGTCGTCGCAGGGGTGCCCGGCGAGCAGCTGGAAGCGCTGAAGGACGCGCTGCGCGCCCTGGCAGAAGCGCCGCCGGCCGGCTCCGAGGGGGTCGATGGCCGCGCCGCGCCGCTTTTGCAGCAGGTGCGTTCGCTCGACCCGCGGGTCAGGCCGCCCTGGGAGCGGCTCGGCGTCCACGCGTTCCTGCGGGTTCCGCTGCTCGCGCGCGACCGGTACTTCGGCGTCATGACCCTGCTGGCGACGGCGCCCGAGCGCCGCTGTGGCCCCGCCGACCTGCGGCTGGCCGAAGAGCTGGGGCGCCGCGCGGCGCTCGTGCTCGACAATACCCGCCTGTACACCGAGGCCCAGGAGGCCATCGCGCGGCGGGACGAGTTCCTCGTCGTCGCGTCTCACGAGCTCAAGACCCCGCTGACCTCGATGCAGATGCAGGTGCAGGCGGCCGAGCGCCTGCTGCACCGCCGCTCGCTCGCAGGCCTTCCCCCGGAGCGGATCGAGGCGATGTTCCGTATCCTCGGCCGCCAGACGTCGCGGCTCGGGCGCCTGATCGACGAGCTGCTCGACGTCACGAGGATGAACGCCGGGCAGCTGGCGCTCACGCGGGCGCTCGTCGATCTGGCGGCGCTGGTGCGTGAGGTCGTCGAGCGGATGCGCCCCCAGCTCGCGGACGCCCGCTGCCCGACGCAGCTGGATCTGGGAGCGCCCGTGATCGGGCACTGGGATCCGGATCGCCTGGAGCAGGTCGTCGTCAACCTCCTGTCGAACGCGATGAAGTACGGCGCAGGCGGGCCTATTTTCATCGGCGTGCTGCGGCAGGCCGATCGCGCGCAGCTCGTGATCCGGGACGAGGGGATCGGGATCGCGGAGGCCGATCAGGGCAGGATCTTCGAGCGCTTCGAGCGCGCGGTGTCGGTGCGCAACTTTGGCGGCATCGGGCTCGGGCTCTACATCGCGCGCTCGATCGTGGCGTCGCACGGCGGATCCATCCGGGTGCAGAGCAAGCCGGGCGCCGGGGCGACGTTCGTGGTGGAGCTCCCGCTGAGCCCACCGGAGAGCGCCGTGCCGGCCGGATCCGTCGTAGACTAGGGCATGCGGTTCGCCGAAGGCCCGCGGGCTCTGGGCACGCCCCTCGCAGCCGCGATGGCCGCCTCGCCGAGGTCCTCGTGACGGAGTCCGCCCACCGGCCCGAGATCGAGCGCGCGCTCCGCTTCATCGCCGCGAACCTCGAGAGGCCCATCACGGTCGCGGACGTCGCGCGCGCGGCGCGCCTCAGCGAGTTCCATTTCCACCGGGTCTTCCACGCGGCGGTCGGCGAGCCGATCGGGCGGTTCATCACCCGGAGGCGGCTCGAGCAGTCGGCGCTGCGGCTCGCGTACGAGCCGGACCGCAGCATCATGGATGTGGCGCTCTCGTCCGGGTACTCGTCCGCCTCGAACTTCTCGAAGGCGTTCGCGGCGCACTTCGGCTGCAGCCCGTCGCAGGTGCGGAGCCCGGAGCGCGGCCTCCCCGTCGCGATCGGGAAGCTGACGTCGCTCTACGGAAAGGACTTTCGGCCAGAAGAGCTCTATACGCTCCCGCCCGAGCGCGGCGTCGACGAGCGGCGCCTCGAGGCGGCGGCGTGGAGCGCGCGGGTCCGCTTCGAGACAACGAGCGGGCTCGACTTCGCATGCCTCGCCAGCCCGGGCGGGTACGACGTCTCGGCCCTCGATCGCCTCTGGTCGGACCTCATCGCCGCCGCCCGGCAGCTCGGGCTCTGCGAAGAGGCCGTGGATGCCTGGGGTATCCCGCACGACAGCCCGCAGATCACGGCCCCCGAGCTGTGCCGATACCACGCCTGCGTGCCCTGTCCGAAGACCGTCCCGCTGCCGCCCCCGCTCTTCCGCGGCCGGATGAGCGAGGGCCGCTACGCCGTCTTCCGCTATGCCGGCGAGGTGTCCGGGATCTCGGAGGCGTATCGCAGCATCTATTCGTGCTGGTTCAGGGAGAGCAGCCTCGCGCCCGACGACTTCACCGTCCACGACCACTACGTCACGGACGAGCCGAAGGACGGCCGCGTGGACCTCGAGCTCTGGTTCAAGGTGCGGCCGCGCCGCTGACCGCAGCACTCCGCGAGAGCTCATCCGGGCCTCGACGCTGGACGCGATCCGTCGTCCATCGCACCAACATCATCACGTGGCGAGCGCGGCTTCCCAACAGCGATGCGCTTCTGATACAAGCCATCTTGTTGAGGGGGGACATACGGGAGGGAGACGATGGCGAACGAACCGGACGCCACTTCGGGGCTGCTGCATACATTTCTTGCATCCTGTCCAGAGATGCTCTTCATCGCGGGGATCGACGGGGATGTGCTGCACTCGAGCGGCGCGCTCCGTCAGGCGCTGGGGGCCGGGGTAGCGCACGGCAATTCGCTCACGGCGCTCGTCCATGCGGAAGATCGCGCCGACTTCACCGCTGCGTGGATCCGGCTGAAGGAGCAAACAGAGCCGGTGCAGGTCGATGTGCGCCTGATGGACGCCCAGGGCGCTTACCGGCGGCTGACGTGCAACGCGAGCCGGGCGCCCGAAGGAGGCACGATCCACGGATCGTTGCGGCAGGCCGGCGCCGACGGCGAGAGCAGCCCTGCAGAGCCGAGCCTCAAGGAGCGGCTCCTCGACGGCCTGGCAGACAACCTCCAGGTCGTCATCTGGGCGATCGACACCGAGGGGACCGTCATCTACCACGACGGCAAGGGGCTCGACGCCGCCGGGCTCGCGAGGGGCGCGCTCCTCGGGAAGAACCTGCTCGAGCTCTATCCCGAGAGAGAGCGCGCCGCCTTGCAGGCGGCTATCGCCGGCACGATGGTCCATGATCACACCACGGCGCACGGCGTCCACTGGGAGAGCTGGGTCGTCCCCGTGCTCGACAGGCGCGATGAGGTCGACGCGGTGCTCGGGTTCTCGCTCGACGTCACCGCGGTGAAGCGCGCGCAGGAAGAGCTGCGGGCCAGGCTCTCTCAGATCGAGAAGCAGCAGGAGGTGATTCGCAGCCTCTCCACGCCGATCATCGAAGTGTGGAACGGGGTGCTGACGCTCCCCATGATCGGCGTGGTCGACAGCGTGCGGACGGCCGAGGTGATGGATGCGCTGCTCGCGCGCATCATGGAGAAACAAGCCCATTTCGCGATCCTCGATCTGACCGGGGTCGACATGGTGGACACGAAGGTCGCGAGCCATCTCATCGAGCTCGTGGCGGCGATCCGCCTGCTCGGCGCCGAAGGCATCGTGGCTGGCATCAAGCCGAACGTCGCGCAGACGATGGTCGCGCTGGGGCTCGATCTCTCGACGATCTCGACGCAACGCGATCTGCGGGCCGCCCTGAGCTACTGTATCCGGCGGATGGCGCCGCAGCCGCCGCAGCAGAGCCGCGCCAGCTGACAGGGCATCACGCGCGGCGGCCCCGCGCCGTCGAGCTTGCTCCGGCGCCGGAGAGCGCCTCCGGCGCGAACGCCGCCTCCCTTTTTTCGGCGACTCTGCTCATCCGGAGGGTGCAGCTGCGCGAGAACGGAGCGATGATGCGCCCGGTTGTGACCGTTCAGCAGCGGGGCCGCGCTCGGCCCTCGCGCTGGGCTCACGGGGTGGGTGCGTGCACACGACAGCCGAAGATCGCGCAGAGACTCTTCACATCGATCCACGTCTCCTGATCGAGGCCCTGGACGACCCCGCGCTCGTCATCGACGCGCGGGGCGCCGTCCTGTGCAAGAACGAGCAGCTCGATCGCCTCCTCTCGGGGCTCGGGGCGCCGAGCCTGCCGCTGTCGCCGGAGGGCGATCGCGTGCTCCTGTCGCTGGCGCCCGCGGCCGCCGACGTCGCCCGGATCCAGGCGCTCCTCTCGGGCGAGGTCGATCGAGCCGAGATCGACCTCCCGGACGAGGGCCGCGGCGCGCCGCGGTGGGTGCTCCGCGGGCTCGCCTGCACGATCGGCGGCGGCCGCGGCGCCCTGCTCCGCCTCATCGACGGAGGGGAGCGCCGCATCCGGGAGCACCAGCGCCGGTGCGCGCAGGTGGTCGAGTCCATGCACCTCGGCTGCACCTTCCTCGCCCTCGAGGCCCCGGAGGATGACCGGTCGCTCCGGTACGTCTACATGAACCGCGCCGCCGAGCGGATCGCCAGCCGGCCCACCGCGGCGATGCTCGGCCGGACCATGGACGAGAGCGTCCCCAGCCTCCGGCAGATCGGCATTCCTCAGCGCCTGGCGGAGCTGATCCGCACCGGCGGGACCGACGAGAGCGAGGTGATCCTCCCCCAGGAAGCGGGCACGCGCGTCATGACGACGTGGTCGTTCCCCGTGGGAGATGAGTGCGTCGCCGTGGTCTACGACGATGTCACCGAGCGCAGGGCGACGGAGGCGTCGCTCGAGAGCGCGCGCCTCCTCCTCGACGGCATCATCGAGCACCTCCCGCTGATGCTCTTCGTCAAGGATGCGGCGGAGCTCCGCTATGTGCGGGTGAACAGGAAGTTCGAGGAGTTCCATGGCCACGCGCCGGGGGAGCTGATCGGCTTGCGCGCCAGCGACTTGTTGCCGCAGGCGCTGGCCGCGAAGATCGACGCCGAGAGCCGCGACGTCCTTGCGGGGGGCGTACCGGTCGAGTTCCCGGAGCTCCGCGTCCCCTCGAAGCGCTTCGGGGACCGCATCGGTCGCGCCCGGTTCATCCCCATGGAGGACGCCAGGGGCAAGGGCCGTTATCTCCTCGGGCTCGTCGAGGACATCACCGAGCGCAAGAAGATCGAGGACGCGAAGCGCCAGGAGTCGATCCTCCTGGAGACGCAGCGGCGGCTACTCGAGCTCATCCAGGAGCTCTCGACGCCGAGCATCCCCATCCACCCGGGCATCCTGGTCGTCCCGCTCGTCGGCCAGATGGACAGCTCGCGCGGCGCCCAGCTCGTGGAGTCGCTCGTCGCCGCGGTCGAGCGGCACCACGCCGAGTTCGTCATCATCGATATCACCGGCGTCACGTCGGTCGACAGCGCGGTGGCCAACCACCTGCTCCAGGCCACGCGCGCCGCGGGGCTCCTCGGGGCCGAGTGCAGCGTCGTCGGCGCCTCGCCCAGCACCGCCCGCACCGTGATCGAGCTCGGCATCGAGCTCGGCAAGCTCGCGACGCACCGGGACCTGCAAGCCGGGTTCCGGCACGCGCTGGCGCGGAAGGGGTATGTGATCTGCGCGCGCGGGGATCGAAAGGCCTGAGCGCGGCGGAGCCGTCCGCGCCGCGCGAGACGGCCGCTCGCGCCACCGCGTCGGCGTCACGAGCTTGGCGAGAACATGATGGGATACACCACCGTCACGACGCCGCCCTCGGGCGCCGGGAACGTGAACTTCTCGAACTCGCGCAGCACGCAGCTCACGACCGCGCGATCCGGCATGGACGCGATCGCGGGCGGCGGCGGGGGGCTGTTCGGCTGCGGAGCGTCCTCGGCGACGGCCGTCACCTTGCCGTCCCTGCCGATGACGAAGCGCACCGCGATCCGGCCAGCGAGGTTGGGATCGCGGAGCAGCCCGGCTTCGTAGCATCTGCGCAGCGCGCCGAAGCGCGCGCGCACGACGTTCCGGATCTCCTCGGGGGGCAGCCGGCCCGAGACCTCCATCGAGAGCGCGCGAAACGAGGGCGGCGATCCTGGCGGGCCGGTGAACCGGCCTTCGCGGGGGAGGGCTCGGATCATGAGGATCTCCGGATTCGAGCCCGGCGGTCGCTCCTTCCATTGCCGTGCGCGGCCCAGGGTGGTCGACACGACCTCCTTGATGTCGGCGAGGCTCGCTCCCGGCACGGCGCGCAGGCCGATGCGGTCGAGGCAGGTCCGCGGCGCCTTCGCGCACGCGGCCTCGGCGAGCTCCGCGAGCGCGGCGGAGGCGCGTTCCCGCTGCGGGCCCACGACCTCACGCTTCACGAGCGTCCGGACGAACCCGCCGCCCTCCGAGGCGCTCGGCGGGGCGACGGTCAGCTCGAAGAGGCTCACCTCCACGTCGCGTTCGCGGACATCGACGGCGATCTCGAGCCACGGCGGCTCCGAGGCGTCTTCACCTGGAGATCCGGGGACGGGCGCGCGGAAACGGAGCCCGCCCACGCCGGTGCGCACCAGCGCCACGGGGTAGCCCGCGAAGGCCGCCGTGCGCGACACGCTCTCGATGACGATCCAGGCGACCGATCCGTCCGCCACGACGGCGATCTCGCCCTGCCCGGGCGCGCCGCGGTCGCTCTCGCGGGCGCGGCGCGCCTCCAGCTGCACGAACAGCTCATCGACCTTGGTCAGCTGGCCGAGCTCGGCGATGCGCTTCGCGTCGCCGACGAGCCGGCCGTCCAGGAGGATCTGGTGGCCTCGGATCTCGACCTCCGGCGTCGAGGCTGCGTCGGGCGGGGCGTCCGGAGCGACAGGCGGCGCCGCGGGCGCGATGGGTACGGCGATCGGACGCTCGGCCAGCGGGCGCGGGGGCGCAGGCGCGGCGCACGCGCAGAGCGACGCCGCCAGCAGGGCGATGGGGCACCAGGTCGGGTGAGGCATCGAGGGGATCTCCGTGGTCGCTTCGCTGGACTGCCGTGATGGGGGAGCTCTGCCTCGTAGACCGCGCCCATTCCCCCTTGCCCGAGCAAGCGGATTACCCGGTACTTTGCGCCGAAGAGCTCCTCCAGCAAGGCACCAACAGCGTAGTGGAGGCGGGCGTATGAGCGCAACCGCCGTTCGCCCCGTCCCAGGTGTCACCTCGTGACCGCGCCACCAGCGACATCGACACGTTCAGGAGCCTCCGCGCCCGGGCCACCCGCCACCTCGAACCATCCAAGCATGCCACGGCGCCAGGACCACGGACGAACGCTGCTGGCACTGGGGGGGTGAGTTTTTTACATCCAGCGGGGATATGCCCAGGGCGACGGTGGTGGCCTAATTTGCCCCGGAATGATTCACATGAAGGCGGTAAGGCGGGAAGATCATTGACTTTTCTTCCCGCCTTACCGCCTTCATGTTCAAATTAGGACACCACCAGGGCGACCAGCCCCTCGGCGGCCGGTGGTGTCCGAACCTGGCCTTGATGAGCGGACTCACGAGAAGATCCGGACGCTGCCCGGCGGCTGGCAGGGGCTGGGCACCGTCGACTCGTCAGGGGGCTCTGACGGGGTCGTGGCGGCAAGGATGGCCCTTGCACGAGGCGTTGAAGAGGAGCACCTCGCCGAGCCCCTTCTGCTTCGCGATCGCCTTCGCTTCTTCCGGTGAGCGGCAGATCGGGAGCGCGGAGGCGCACTGCCGCCCGAGCTCTGGCCAGCGCAGATGATCGACACAAACAGCGCCCTTGCTCGTCCACGCCGCCTCGAACCCGTGGCCCGGCGAGTCCGGCTCCTTCGTGTGCACGCCCGCGGTGTCCCAGACGTCGATGGGGGTGCCGTCGATGGTCGCGCTCGTGCCGTCGCCGCAATAGTCGGCGCTCACCATGCGTACACATGCAGCATGCAGCTCGGACATGGAGCTCGGGCTCACCGGGTCCGGCAGGTAGCGCCAGTGCGTCTGACACTTATGAAGAGTTATTTGTCCGGAATGATGAGGTGTATGTCCAGGCAGATCGCCATTCGTCCCCGAGTGTCCTTCGTATTCGTCCGGTACCCGCTGCATCCGGCTCTGCCTGCCGTGGCGGTACGCTTCCCAGTCGACGAAGAACGGCTCTGCCTGATCGGGCATCGCGGCGCCGGTGGCGGTGCCCGTCGCTTCCGGTGCGGAGATGCTGCCGTCGTCGCTGCACCCCTGGAGCAAGCCCGCCAACAGCCAGAGGACCGGAGCGGCCATTGCGCAAGGCCACGGTCGAGTCAGTCGACTCCCATGTGCGCCTGTTGCGGCCACCGGCGAGGACCGATCCCATCGACGTCGACGAACGTGTAGCGAAGACGATGAATCCATGATTCTCCTACCTTCCGAGATCCTGAAGAGGGGGCTCCGCGTGGACGTCCATGGCGGTACAGAACGGCCGAGTAAGCCACCGTCGTTCATCGAGCGTCGGCTTTTGTCGTCCAGAATGAGCACATCGCGTGCCGCTCTCTAGACGGGCGCATCGCGCGTGTTTCTGTGGTCCACGCCGCTCGCATGGCCCGCGTCTCGGCTGAAGGCGCCGTCGTCAACAGGCAGTTTCTGCCTTCGCCGTACCGGCAATCTCTGCCTGCTGGCAACGATTGCCGTGGCGCCGTCCCGAGGCCGAGAGCAGAGACGTCGCGTCCAGGCTCACGGGGTCCCGGGCGTCGCGCAGATGCGCGCTCCGATGAACGGATCCCGCTGGTCACGGCTCTGGGGCGCGCGGTTCTCCCCGCGGGCGTCCACGGCGATCTGGAAGGAGCTCCCTCCGCGCGCCACGGGCTCGCGGGGATCCGCGACCGACAACGTGAACTCCCAGACGTTGCCGGCCATGTCACGTAGCCCGAACGGGCTGTCGGAGGCGCGGTGCGATCCCACCTCGTCGGGGCCGAATCCAAGGCGGTTGCGGCCATAGGTCACGTCGATGTTCGCGTCGTCGGCGAAGAGCCGCTCGCCTCCTGGATACGAGCGGCCGTCCGCGCCGCGCGCGGCACGCTCCCACTCGTGCTCGGTGCAGAGGCGCGCGCCGGGGACCCGGCGGGTGCGATCGAGCCACGCCGCATAGGCGAGCACGTCGTCGAGCAGGATCCCGGACACGGGAAAGCGCATCCAGTCCTGGGTCGTCCGGCGATCGCGGCCGAGGTAACGAAGCGGCTCGCCGATCCGGGCGGTGGCGAGGTGCGTCTCCTGGCCGAAGGTGAGCTCGTACTCCCCGCCCGGCAGCTCGGCGAGCGCGGCAACGAACCCTGCACCACCGGCCTTCGGCATCCGCTGGCTCCGCTCGGCCGGGGGCAAGGCGCGCAGAAAGGCGATCCACTCGGCGAACGTGGTCTCGTTCTCGGCGATGAGGTACGCGCCCGTCTCGACGGGATGGATCGGCTGGGTACCGAAGAACGCCCGCGCTTCCGCGCTCGCGCTCCCGTAGAGAAAGCGGCCCGGCGGGACGAGCACGAAGCCCTCGGGCACCGCCGCGGCAGGGGGCAGATCGAGCGCGATCCGACACGTCTCGCCGCGCTCCAGCACGAGCGGTAAGCGCACGGAGGCGCGGCCAGGAGCCGAGAACACGAGGACGACCGACCCCGGCGCGGCAGGGCGCTCCGCCACAGGCGTCGGCCCGAGCGACGCCTCGGGCACCGTGACCCAGCGCTCCCCGTGCAGTGCGAAGCGCTCGAGCGCCACGCCGGCGCCCGGCGGCGTGGTCTCGATCGCGAGGCGCGCGGGGCGGTCCCAGGGGCTCGCCGCGCCGGGCTTGCCGGTCACCGCGAGCCGCCGCGCGAGTTCGTCGCGCTCGGCAGCGTGGCCGTCCCGATCGGCGAGGCGCGCGCGCTCGTAGAGCGCATCGGCGAGCAAGGCCCTCGCGTCCTCCCGATCCGCGTCCTGCTGGAGGACGTGCTCCAGGCGACCGCAGACCTCGGCGAACGCCTTCTCCGCCTTGGCGCCGCTGTCCAGCGCTTCGGTCCAGCCTCGCTCGGCCTGCGCCAGGTCGTGGGCGTCGAAGCGCGCGAACGCGATCCGCCGCAGCTCGTCGGCCTCGCCGCGGGCGGCGCGTGCGCGATCGAGCGCTCGCCGGGCCTCGTCCACGCGCCGGCCCATGTCGATCGCAGCCTCGACGCGCACGCCGAGGATCCCCGCGCCAATCGCGAGCGGCACCACGAGCGCCGCTGCCCAGCGCCCGAACCGGCGCCGTCGTTCCGACCTCCGTGACGCGGCGAGGAACGCGGCATCACGCTGGGCGAGGCTCCGCTCGTCGACCGCCGCCACCTCGGCCAGGAGCCGTGGGCCCCACAGCGCGTCCACGGGGCGGCCGGCTCGATCCCACTCGGCCGCGGCCCGCTCGATCCGCTGCCGCTGCGCGCGCCCCTCGGCGTCGTGGCCGAGCCACCCGCGCAGCGTGTCCCACCCGGAGAGCAGCGCCTCGTGCGCCAGCTCGAAGACCGAGCCCTCGCTGTCCTCACCCTCGCGGGCGACCAGCAGCCGCCCGCGAACGAGCGCGTCGAGCGCCGCGCGCGCCCCCGGTGGCTCGTCCGGCGATCCCCGCGCTGCGGCCAGCAACTCGGCCTCGCCGCGACGGGCCCGCGTGCCCTCCGCCGTGACGAGGGCGAGGAGGATGGCCCGGAAGGCGGCGCGGTGCGGCGGCGGCACGCGCGCGAGCACGCCGTCGGCGTGGCGGCCCAGGGCCGAGGGGACGCCGCCCTGCGCCTCGAACCGCGCCGTCGGGATCACCCGGCGCGCCTCGTCGCGCCCTTCCCACAGCTCGGCCAGCGCGAACTGGAGCAGCGGCAGGCCGCCCGGGGCGCGGAGGGCCTCGACGACCAGGGCCTCGACGACGGCATCGGACGCGAAGGAGAAGCCCTTGGCCGCGGCGGGGCCGATCACGGCCTCGCGCAGCCGCTCGCCGGTGAGCGGGCGAAGCAGGTACAGCGCCGCCGGGAGATCGTCGCCGAGATCCGGGAGCGCGGAGAGGCGCGTGAGGAAATCGCTGCGCGCAGTGGCGAGGAGGCGCACGCGGCCTGTACGGCCAGCGAGGCCGTGCAGCGCCGCCGCGGCGCTCGCGGCATCCGGCGGGGAGGCGAGGGTCGAGAGCTCCTCGAGCTGGTCGACGAACAGGAGCGCGGCGCCGTGGCGCCGCACGAGATCGCGCGCGACGGTGGCCGGCTCCGCGCGGAGGCGCTCGGCCACGGCGGTCTCGTCGCCGTCGAGGAGCGGGGCGAGCGCCGCCGCGAGCGCGGTGAGGGGGTCGCGGCCGAGCAGGGCGGTCGCCACCGCGACGGGGCGGCCGAGCGCGCCGTCGGCCACGGCCGGGAGCACGCCGGCGCGGCAGAGCGATGATTTGCCGGTGCCCGAGTCGCCGGCGACGAGCACGAAGGGGTCGGCGCGGAGCCGGTCGACGATGGCGAGGACCTCGGCGCTCCGGCCGAAGAACATGCGGCGGTGCTCGGCCTCGAAGGCGAGGAGGCCGCGGTAGGGGTTGCCCTCGAGGACGGCGTCCTTCGTAACTGCCGGCGCGGCGAGCGCCTCGAGCGCTGCGCGGAGCGCGTCGCCGTTGGGGTAGCGGAGCGACGGATCGCGGAGGAGGCACCGATCGACGATCGCGGCGAGCCGGGGATCGATGCCGGGCGCGGCGTCGGAGAGCGAGGGCGCAGCCTCCTGGATCCGCGCGGCGAGCGGCAGCTCGGCGTGCGGGGGCGCGCCGCAGCACAGCTCGTAGACGAGCACGCCCAGCGCGTAGACGTCGGCGCCCGGCGTGGCCGGTTCGAAGCGCCAGAGCTCGGGGGCCATGTAGAGAGGTGTTCCTGCGAGGCGCCGCGGCGCCGGGCGGGGCGCGGCGTCCGCCGTGGGCGCCGGCGTCGTGGCGCAGAGCAGCGGCCCCACGTCGAGGGTGGACGCGAACGGAACCGCGCCGGGCGGGGCCGCTCGATCCGGGCGAGACACGAGATCGGCGGTGGAGATCGCGCCGGCGCCGCCGGGCAGCGCCCCCGGCGCGCTGTCGCGCATGGACTCCGCCTCGGCGCCCCCTGAATGGATCATGGCCCGTGCAGCATCGCCGCCTTCCGCGCCGGCCCCCGGGAGGAGCTCGGCCAGCCCGAAGTCGAGGAGCTTGACCGTGCCGTCCTCGCCGATCATCGCGTTGGCCGGCTTGATGTCGCGATGGAGCACGCCACGGCGGTGCGCGGCCGCGAGGCCGCGCGCGAGCTCGACGGCGATGGCGAGCGCGCGGCGCGGATCGAGCGGCTTGTCGAGCTCGGCGAGGCTCTGTCCGCGCACGTATTCGGACACGAGGAAGGGGCGCCCGCGCACCTCCCCGACGCGAAAGACCGAGACCACGTTGGGGTGCGACAGGCGGGCGACCGCGCGCGCCTCGGCGAAGAAGCGCGATCGAGCCGCCTCGCTCGGCGAGGGCGCGTCGATGAGCTTGATGGCCACGAGCCGGGCGAGCAGCCGATCTTCGGCGAGATAGACGACGCCCATCCCCCCCTGGCCCAGCTGCCGGAGGAGCCGATACTCCTCGATCTCGTCAGGCGGCCACCGCCCCCCGCCGTCTGCCTTGGACACCAAACCTCCTCGCGCGCGGAGATGCCGTGTTACCCGAGCGCCGGCGGCGAAGATGCCGTATTGCCTTGCGCGCCCGCTTCGGGGCTGCGCCCCGCGACCGGCCCCCCGGCGAGGAATCGTACGATGAGCTTGCAGGGGGACAAGGGAATAGCGTCAGATCGCCTCTCCGTGGCGCGGCGCAATGGCGTCTCGGATGGTGTCTGGTTCGCGGCCATCGTTCGATGCCGCGCGGCGCCCGCGTCCCTCCCCGAGGCAGAGGACGGACGGCACCGTCTCGGGCGACCAGAGTCGCAGCATGCCGAGCCCGATTCCGGCCAGGCCGACCATCAGCGAGGGGCTCTCGCGCTCTCCGGGGACACCGCAGCGAAGGCCATGCTGGCGAGCTTCCGCCAGCGTGTCCGCGGCGCGAACGAAGGCGGCTTCCCGGTAGCGTGGATCGTCCAGCGCCTCGGCGGCGACGAGCAGGACGTCGGCGTTGCCCATGTCGCCGTGGCACAGGCTATGACCGCGCCCGAAGCCCTCGCGCAGGGTGGTCTCCAGGCCGATGTCGATCTCGGATCGAACGGTCGGATCGTCCAGGTGCGGGAGCGAGAGGATGCGGCCCAGCGCGATCCCCGGCGCCCCGTGGCACCACGCGGTCATGACACGCTCCTCCGGGCCCGAGCGCGGGGGGATCGGTCTCCGCATGTCCAGCCAGTTGCCCCGTGCCGGCGCGAACAGCGACCGCTCGTGGACGAGGCCGCGCTGCGCCGCGTCCCTGTAGCGCTCGTCGGAGGTGGCGGCGCCGAGCTCGAGGAGGGCCCACGCGATGCCCGCCACGCCGTGCGAGAAGCCTCCGAGCGGCCGCTCTGCCTGCGGGGTCTTCCAGGCGATCCCTCCGTCCGGCGTCGGCGCCGCCCTGGCGAGGAGGCGCTCGCCGCAGCGCCTTGCGGAGGCCAGGGCGCGCGCGTCTCGCGTCTGCCGGTGCAGGGCGAGCAGGACGACCGCGCAGCCGGCCGCTCCGCCGAGGAGGTCGAGCTGCTCGTCTCCGTCGATCTGCGCGTCGAGCCCCGGCAGCAGCGAGAGCGCGCCGTCGAGCAAGGTCGAGTCTCCCCACAGCGCGGCGAGCTGGCCGAGCACGTGGAGGTGCGAGGCCCGGCCGGTGAACGCCCCCAGCGCTGCGGGAGCCGCGCGATCGTCCCCGCGGATCTCGCGCAAGATGGGCGCGAGGGAGGCGCGCGCGAGGGCCTCGAAATCGCCGCGTCCGGTCGCCGCGGCGAGGTGAGCGAAGAAGAGCGCCATTCCGCCGACGCCGTCGTACAGGCCCGTCGGAAGGGGCGACAGAGACCAGCGGCCGCGCTCGATGTCGACGAGCGTCGCGCCGATCCAGGTGACGTCGTCACGGCCGTGGATCGCCCTGGTGGCGAGGTCTTCTCCGATGGCGATGGCCATGGCCAGGGCGTCTCCTGCCTCGGCGAGCCCGCGAGGCGCGGAGTCCGGCGAGAGCAGCGCTCTGTCCGAGGCGATGTGGTCCTTTTCGAACGCGACGAACGAGGCGCGGAGCAGCGAGATCTGCGCAAGACAGCCGTCCTCGCTCATGCCGGCCAGCCGATCGAGCACCAGGCTCAGGCTGTCTCGCTCGAAGAAATCGTCGATGCGATCGCCGGCGCTGCTCCAGAGGTGGCGCTCTCCGGGGCGCGAGGTGAACACGGGGATGTCCCCGAGCCGGAGATCCGCGCTCTCGAACGGGACGACCCGGCGCAGCTCGGGTCGATGCGCCGCCTCGACCCAGAGCTTGTCGAGGAGCATATCCCGCGCGAGGCCGTCGCGCAGGAAATCGGGGTGGGTGGCCTCGGAGAGGAGGAGCGCGTACCGCATCGTCTGCCGGAGGAGGTGTCGTGTCTCGACGCCGGCAAAGGATCCGAGGATGTCGCTGAGCTCGTTGCGCCGGCGAACGATGAAGAGGTATGTCTCTCGAAATCCATCGACGATCTCCTCGACGAACGGCGCCGGATCCACGAGCTCCCCGTGGAGTCGAGGGCGGTTGTTCGACTCACCGATCAGCGGACAGCAACGCACGATCTTCATCACATCGCGGGACGTCTCGTCGAGACCCGGTACCAGGTGCCGACCGCTCTGCCCGGCTTCTCCGCCCAGCCCGCTGAAGTCGGCGCCGACGCCGTCGCCTGGCAAGATCAACGGCAAGAGACCTGTGTCGAGGACGGAGTCGCGGAGCAAGGCGAGCGCCCGGTGAGCGGCCGTGTCCCCGGCAAGGACCGGTGCCTCGTTGTGGAAGAGCGCCTCCAGATCGATGAGGACGGGGTGCTCCCCCGCGGCTATCAGATTCTCCCGATGAAAGTCGATGGCCCTGAGCACATGAAGCAGCGCGAGGAGACTGCCCTGGCGGCGGTAGAACCGCTCGACGGCCACACGGGTCTCGCACCCCATCTCCTCCACGAGCTCGACCCACCCGTGGCTGCCGCGATCCAGGACCGTGAGCGTCCGGTGCGGAGCGGACAGGCCATTGTCGTTGAGCCACCCGAGGAGGCGTTGGAACTGGACATCGATCGCGAGCGAGCGCGGCTTGTAGACCAGCGAGAGGCCAGAGGTGAACGCGATCCGCGCGACGCTGCGCCCTCTCCGGTGCAGATCGCCCGCGCCGATCTCCAGGGCGGCCACGTCACCGATGCGTTCGCCGGAGATGAACGCGCCGCGGATCAACGCCTCATCCTCGGCGAGCCGCGCGAGGAGCTCGAGGTTCGTCTCGACCCAGCGGGAAAGGTCGGTGGACAGGAGCCGCGCGAGCACTGGCACCTTGCACAGCAGGCTGGTCCGCGCCCCGGGCGCTTCCCAGTAGGTCGTCGCGAAGTGCGCGAATCGCTCTTCGGACGTGGCTTGCGGGAGCTTGTCCCGCATTGCTGCGATGTGGAGCTCGAGCACGAGCGTCCGCAGGGCGCTGCCCTCGAGTCGCCGGGCCAGGCTCGCGACGAGCATCGCCTCGGCATCCTCGGTGAGCCGCGGGCCCGTGAGGGGATAGCGCGCGCCGATCTCCGCGAGCCCTGCGCGTAGCTGCGCCACACCGGCCTGGAGGAACGGGCGCAGGAATCCCGGAAAGAACGGTCGCGCGGGCATGGGCGGGGCCGTGTGCGGCGACGGGATCGACGGCAGGGCGTCGCCGGCGTACCGATCCTCGAGGATCTGCTCGATGCCATCGCGCCACGTCCCGCTGCCCGTCGATGCGCCGGCAGCTGGTCCATCATCCGCCAGGATCTGCAGGAGTCCCTCGCGATCGAGCCCGGCGCTTCGAAGGCGCTCCGCGAAGGCGGCCTCGTCGCTCATCATGCTCTGTTGCCACGCCATCGCTCGCCGCTCGGCCTCCTCGAGGAGCCCCGGGCGAGCTCCCGGCCCGCCCAGCGCCCGTCCGGGCGCCCTCTCGTGAAGAAGAGCGGCGCTTTTCCATACATCATTCATGGGGAGAATGTCCATGGTCCCTCCGCTGTCACAAAGACACGGCGATTGAAGACAGGGCGAAGCCCTCGGCGGGCCGTCAAGCTCGTTGAAAAAGAAGCGAGAGAGGCCGCAAGCCCCGGCCGGTGGCCGGCGGCCTCCCCCGTTCACTGGAGGCTCTGGAGATGGCTCGATGGATGACGGGCAGGCCCCGTCGGAGAGGCCTTACTGGCATCTAGGAGAGGGCCGTCGAACGCTCACCGAGAATTGCCCCGAGCTGGCGCTCGACGCGCTCGTCAACCAGGATCCCCACAGCGCCGTGGTGCTAGCAATGGACAGAACAACCGTTCCAAGAATGAGTGGTCAGCGCCCCCGAGACGCCGACCGCGGCGCGGACCTCGTCCTCGCCGAGGTCGTTCATCGAGACGCCGGCCGGGTTCGCCGGCAGCGACGCGAGGATCTCCGGCGCGAGGCTCGCGCGGTAGACGGGGTTCTCCCAGGCACGAACGATCATTTCCTGATTCATGTGAATGCTCCTTGGACGAGCGCCCTGCCGTGAATGGCGGAGAGCGCGGTTCGATGTTGATACGATGTCCTCTCCTCGCGGGTCGGACGCCGAGTCATCCAGCAACCCACGTGCCACGGAGATCTCGCGTGTCGCGATCCGGTGCGACAGGGCTGCACCGCTCGCCGGGGAGCGTGGGCGTGAACGTCTCGGCGTCTCCGGGGCGCGGATCGGAGCGCGCGCTGGCAATCCTTGCCGCGCCCTCGCCCGCGGAGGCGGGGCAACCGTTGCCAGCGCGGCAAAGCTTGCCTGCGCGCGCCGGGCCGCGGGCGAGATCGATCGCCGGGCGCGACCTCTCGGCGCCGCGCGATCGGCGCGCAGCGCCGCCCTCTCTTCGCAGAGCGGGGCCTCCCTCGGAAGGCGGCACGCCGGTTGCGATGACTCGCTGCCAGCCGGGTTCACCGGCGGCGACAGGGAACACAGGAAACAAGCCATGAAAAAGATTCAGACCGTCCTCCTCTCTACCACCTTCTTCGGTCTCGTCGCGACGGCGCTGCCGGGTTGCCCAGAGGCAGATGCTCATGCAGCGCAGCCGGCGGAGGCTCCGGTTAACGACGCGCAGGCCATCTGCGACAAGGCAGCCGATTGCGGGAAGCTCAAGGAGGGGATCACGACCGCGCAGTGCGAGGCCACCATCGACACATTCTATGACGAGGCGCAGCAGGACGCTCTCTGCGGGCCGCTCGTCCAGGCGATGCAGACCGCCTTTGCTTGCGTGTCGCAGCACGCGACTTGCGAAGAGTTGTTCGGCGAGACGTCCGAAGAGGGCGTTTCCTCGTGGGAAGACCGGTGCTTCGAGGAGATCACGCGCTTCGAGGAGACCCTCGAGGCGGCGGCGGAGCAGGACCCCGAGGGCGCAGACGCCTGTGTCTTCGGCTATGTGTTCACGCTGACGGAGGTGCTGGATATCTTCGGCGAGAGCTAGCCCGGCGCGCCGTGCACGACGGACGAGGCGTGTCCGTGGGTCGAGTGTCCGGGCGACGAAGGCCTCGTCATCGCGTCCTGCGTCGACGGCACGTGCGCGACGGCGAGCGACCTGTGCGAGGGAGGCCTCGGCGGGAAATTGCCCGTCGTTGCGGGTGCCCTCGCCGCCGAGGAAAGCGCCGAGGAGCCTCCGGGGAGCGGAGCCGGCCCCTCACGAGCTCCGCTTCCCCTCCCGCGCGGAGATGCCGTATTGCTTGAGCTTGAACGTGAAGGTGCGGACAGGCATCCCGAGGAGCGCCGCCGCCCGTTTCTGGACTCCGTCCGTGACGTCGAGCGCCTGACGCATGCGCCTCCGCTCGATGTCTCGAAGCTCCTCCGCGAGCGGCTGGAAGCGGTGGGGCTCCGCGGCGCGCGGCGCGGAGGTGTCCGCAGCGGGCCGCGGCGGATCATCGAGCCCGGCGATGCGCTCGGGCAGGCTCCACGGCTCGATCACGGGGCCGTCGGTCGTGGCGGCGGCGTACTCCATGGCGTTCTTGAGCTCGCGCACGTTGCCGGGGAAGGGGTGCGCGAAGAGCGCGGCGAGCGCAGCTTCCGAGAGGTCGAGCGCGGGCCGCCCGGTCCGGGCGCACACCTCGGCGAGGAACATCCGGGCCAGGATCGGAATCTCGCGCCGCCGGTTCCGGAGCGGGGGCAGCTCGACGGCGGCGGCGCTCAGGCGGAAGAGCAGGTCTTGCCGGAACCGGCCGGCGCGGACCTCGGCCTCGAGATCACGGTTGGTGGCAGCGACGATGCGGATGTCGACCTCGCGTTCGTGCACGCCGCCGAGGCGCGTGATCCGCTTCGCCTCGAGCGCGCGGAGCAGCTTGGCCTGCGCGCCCAGCGGCAGCTCGCCGACCTCGTCGAGGAAGACGCTGCCGCCGTGCGCCCGCTCCAGCAGGCCAGCCTTGGGCGCGCGCGCCTCCGAGAACGCGCCTCGCTCGTAGCCGAAGAGCTCGCTCTCCACGAGCGTCTCGGGCAGCGCCGCGCAGTTGAGCGTGATGAGCGGCTTCGGGGCCCGCAGCGACCAGTGGTGCACCGCGGCCGCGGCGTTCTCCTTGCCAGCTCCCGTCTCGCCGAGGACGAGGACGGGCAGATCGCTCGCCGCGAGGCGCCGGATCAGATCGAACAGCCGGATCATGGCCGAATCGGCGAGCACGATGGCGCGCTCGCCGATGACGTACCGGATGGCCGTCTCCGAGGCGGCGCCGATCGCCCCCGGAACGGCGATCGACGCAGCGCTGCGGGCGCCCGAGAGGAGCGTCTCGGTGTCGCCGCCGTCGAACGGGAAGCAGGCCAGTCCGCCGCGCGCCTCCAGGGCCAGCGGCGCGATCACCTCGAGCACGCGGAGCGCCGCGCTGCGCGCCGCCTCTCCGCCGAGCTCGGGGAATCCGATGGCCAGGTGAGAGGCGCCGTCCCAGGCGACGATGTCCACGAGCCGGAGCGAAGAGAGCGCTCCCTGCGCGAGCGCCGCGCGATCTCGGACGGAGCCAATGGATATCACCGCCAGACCGAACGGCCGCCCGGAGTCGGCGGCGCGCTCGATCTCCTCCTCGACGCGCCGGCGCAGCCGGCCCATGTCGATCAGAGCGGTACCGCTGGACCTCGGCTCGCGCCGGAGGATCAGCGTGGCATCGCCGATCGTGACGACATCACCGGAGGCGAGCGTGCGCGATCCCTTGATGCGCTCGCCGTTGACGAGCGTCCCATTATGACTGCCGAGATCGGTGATCCCGATCTCGCCGCCGGAGGCGATGAGCTTGGCGTGCCGCCGGGAGACCGCGGCGGTGTCGATCCTCACGTCGGCCTCGTCGTTGCGCCCGACGATGAGCATGCCTTCGTGGGGGAGCGCGCGCCGGTACGACGAAAAAGGGCCGATGATGAGGACGTAGGAGCAGATTTCCGGGCTATCCGGGGACTCCTGGATATCGAACGTCTGAGTCGTCGACAGCAACCTCGCGGGGCCGCTCATGAGCCTCGAGGCTATACGCCAACCCCTTGCGCCGCAAGCTGCGGGGCAAAGCGCGTTCGGGACGTCGCGTGGCCAGTCGGTAGAAACCTGGTGCCCTGTCGCCCGACCAGCGTCATCTCTTCGTTTGTCTGTCGCGAACACCATCTCGAGCCGTCATGCCGGCATGAGCGATGGGAGGGTACGTGGACCAAGCGGGGCTGATGCGTGTGGGGACGAGCGTCGGATACGGCGAGCTCACCGTCGCCGGTGCTCATGGGACCGTCGTGACGGAAGACACCGAGATCCGCTCCGTGCTCGGCGGGGATCTCCTCCGAGCGAATTACGAGAAGGGCGCTCGCCCGCTTCGCGAGGACGTCGAGCCGTTCGCGGCGACATCGAGGGAAGCGCCCGCGTCGCGGACGGGCGCCGACCGGTGACGCGCGTCGCCTTCTCCGCGCTCGTGCCCCTTGCGATCCGGCCGGTCCGCACCAGAGCCTCCGGACACCGCTCATGCCTGAAGGCGACACCCTCTTCCGCATCGCCGCCGCCCTCGGCCCCGCGCTCACGGGCGCGCCCGTCGTCGCGCTGGAGCTGCCCAGGAGCGACCAGCCGTGCCGTCGGCTCGTCGGCCGCCGCGTCGAGCGCGTGGAGGCGCGCGGCAAGAACCTCCTGATCTTCTTCGACGAGGGGACCGTCCTCCACACCCACCTGCGCATGAGCGGGGTCTGGCACCTCTACCGCGAGGGCGAGCGCTGGAAGCGGTCCGAGGCGACGGCGTCGGCCATCCTCGCGGTCCCGGGCTACGTCGCCGTCTGCTTCCGCGCGCCCGTCGCGCGGCTGCTCCGCGCGAGCGCCCTGCGCGGCGACCGCCTCCTCGGCGCCCTCGGCCCGGATCTGCTCGGCGACGCCTTCGACGCCGCCGAGGCGCTCCGCCGCCTGCGCGCCCTCGACGAGGTGCCGCTCGGCGTCGCCGTCATGGACCAGCGCGTCGTCGCCGGCATCGGCAACATCTACAAGAGCGAGCTCCTCTTCCGGACGCGGCTCGACCCCTTCGCCCCCGTCCGGGCGTACTCCGACGAGGAGCTCTCCGCGATGCTCGACGTCGGCCGCCGCCTCCTGCAAGCCAACGTCGAGCCGCGGGACGCCGCCAGCGCGTACCGTGGGCCGACCGCACATTACATGACCAAACGCACGACGCGCGCCGGCGGAGACCGCAGGAGGCCGGTCAGCGTGTACGGCCGCGAGGGGTACGCCTGCTACGACTGCGGCGCCGCGATCCAGATGCTCCGGCAGGGGACGATGATGCGGTCGACCTACTTCTGTCCTCGCTGCCAGCCGACCCGCGCCGCGCCGCCGCCGGCCGGGCCTGCTCCGCCCGCGCCGTGAACTCGGCCGCCGGCGGGGCGCGCTGCAGCGCGCGCGCGAACGCCAGCCCCCTCGGCGATCGGCTGGCGCGCGCAACCGTGCTGCCTGGCAGACCTTTCCGGCGCCGCGATCGTACGATCCGCTCCATGCGACTCACCCTGCTCCTGATCCTCGCGCTCGCGCCCGGGTGCAGCCACGCCCTGGACGAGCCCGTCACGCCGGACGACGCCGGGAGCGCCACGCCCCCTCCGGCCTCCGCCGCCTCCTCCTCGGCGGATCCGCCGGGCTCGCCGCCCGCGACGGGCACCGCCGAGGCCGAGATCGACCCCCGCCTCGCCCCGCTCATCGCCGCCGCCTTTCGCGACTACAAGCCCTGGGGGCGCGTCGACGACGAGCTCCGCTGGGCGCCCTGGCTGTGCCGGATGCCGCTGCCCGGCCGCGTCCGCATGAGCGCCGCCGAGGACGGCGGCCACGCCCGCAAGCTCTATTCGGTGTTCGCCAAGCACCGTGATCGCTATCCGCTCGTCGCGGAACAGGCGCCCGTCGCCCAGCCGGTCGGGCAGGTCCTGGTCAAGGAGAGCTATGTCCCTGAGCTGGTGGAGGACGGCGCGGCGGCCGCCCTCCCGGGCGCCGGCGCCACGCCGCCGGACGGCGCGGATCACTTCGATCCGATCCTGCGCGACGGCGATCGCGTCTACCGCGCGTCGCGCCTCGCCGGCGCCTACGTGGTGCTCAAGGTCGCGCCGGACACCCCCGGCACCGACGCGGGCTGGGTCTACGGCACGGTCACGGCCGCGGGCCAGGTGACCTCCGCCGGCCGGGTCGCCTCGTGCATGGGCTGCCACGTGAGCGCCCGTCACGAGCGCGTCTTCGGGCTCGCGCAGGCGCCGTCCGCGGCGCCCTGACGGGCTCCGGACGCCGCGGCAGCGTCGACGACCCCGGCGAGCGCGTCCAGCGACATCGGCTTGACGAAGTGGGCGTCGAACCCTGCCGCCTCGGCGCGGCGGCGGTCCGACGCCTGCCCGTACCCCGTGAGCGCGATGAGCGCGCCCGAGCACAGCTCGGCCTCCCTCAGGCGCCGCGCCACCTCGTAGCCGTCCATTCCTGGAAGCCCGATGTCGAGGAGCACGAGATCGGGCCGATGCTCCGCCGCGGCCTTCAACGCGCGTGGGCCGTCGCCGGCGATCCACACCTCTTGCCCGAGGGCCAGCAAGGCGTCGGCGAGGGTGCTCGCCGCGTCCACGTTGTCCTCCACGATGAGGACGCGGAGCTTCCTCGCCGCCGGAGACGGCTCCTCTGCGTCCTTCGAGGGCGCGGCCGTCGCCCCGACGGCCGCGGCGGGTAGGCGCTCGTCCGCCGCCGCGGGCAAACGCTCGTCCGCCGCCGCGGGCACGCGCTCCTCCGCCGCAACGGGGAGACGCACGATGAACTCGCTGCCTTGCCCTGGCCCCGGGCTCGTCGCTTCGATGCTCCCGCCGTGGAGGGCGACCAGATCGCGGACGATGGTCAGCCCGATACCGAGGCCGCCGGGCGCCCGATCGAGGCTGCGATCCGCCTGACGGAACAGCTCGAAGACATGGGGCAGCACCTCCCTGGCGATCCCGATCCCGTCGTCGCGGACGCGCAGCTCCACCCGGTCGCCGCGCTGCTCGACCGTCACCCCGATGTGGCCCCCGATATCCGTGTACTTGCACGCGTTGGTGAGCAGGTTGACGAGGATCTGCTCGAGGCGGACAGCGTCCCCGAGGACGTGGACGGCGGCCGCCGGCAGCACGAGCCGGATCTGGTGCCGCCGCGCCTCGATCTGCTCGCGCGTCGACTCCACCGCGCGCGTCACGGCGGCCTTGGCGTCGATCCGCTCCTTGCGCAGCTCGATCTTTCCCCGGGTGATGCGCGCCACGTCGAGCAGATCGTCCACGAGGCGCATCAAGGTCCTCGTTTGCCGCGCGATCACCTCGACGTGCTGGTCCGGCGGCCCGCCGCGGCTCCGCCGCCGGAGGAGCTCCACGGCCACGCAGATCGGCGCCATGGGGTTGCGCAGCTCGTGCCCGAGCATGGCCAGGAACTCGTCCTTCCGGCGATCCGCGTCGGCCAGCGCGTCCTCGACGCGCTTTCGCTCGGTGATGTCCAGCGACGAGCCGACGAACCCGAGGAACGTTCCGGCGGCGCCGAAGCGCGGGGCGCCCTGCGTCACGACCCACCGGCTCTTGCCGTCCCGGCGGAGCATCTGGCATTCCAGCATGAACGGCTCGTGCGTCTCCATCGATTCGGCGCACGCGCCCGCGACGAGCGGGCGATCGTCCGCGTGGACCGCGTCGAGCCAGCCGTCCCCCAGCTCCTCTTCGAGGGAGCGCCCCGTGAAGCGCAGCCACGTCGTGTTGACGTACTCGCACCCGCCGGAGGGCCCGGACATCCAGATCATCATGGGGGCGCAGTCGGCGAGGGAGCGGAAGCGCTGCTCGCTCTCGCGGAGGCGCTCGATATCCTCGGCGACCTGGCGGCGCAGCCTGGCGATCTCGATGCGACCGCCGACCCGCGCGAGCAGCTCGCGGACCGAGAACGGCTTGACGAGGTAATCGTCCGCGCCCGCCTCGGCGCCGTGCACGCGCGACGCCTCGCCAGATCGGGCCGAGATGAACACCACCGGGACGAGCCTCGTCCTCGGCTCGGCCCGCAGCGCCTTGAGGAGGCCGAACCCGTCGAGCCCGGGCATCATGATGTCGGTGAGCACGAGATCGGGTACACGCGAGCGCACAGCGCCGAGCGCCATTTCGCCGTTCTCGACGGCCTCCACGGTCCACCGCGTCGCAAGGACGTCCCTGAGGTAGCTCCGCATGTCGGCGTTGTCCTCGACGAGCAGGACGTGGCCGACCGGGCCCTCCGCCGGGCGTGTGTCCCATGCGCTGGCCGGTGACCCGACCGGCAGCTCCGCCGACGGCGCGGCCACGGATCCCCAGTGCGACGCTTCCTCCACGAACGCCTGGACCGTCACGGCCGTCATGCCGAGCTCCCGGTCGGCGCCGACGCGCGCCGCGGGCACGTGCGCTGATCCGGCGGGGATGCGGACGGTGAACGAGCTGCCACGACCGACCTTGCTCGTCGCCTGGACGTCGCCCGTGTGGAACCGGACGAGCTCCCGCACGAGCGCGAGGCCGATGCCGGAGCCCTCGTGGCTCCGCCCGCGCGCCCCGTGGACCCGGTGGAAGCGCTCGAAGATCCGGGGGAGCTCGTCGGCGGGGATGCCCGTCCCCGTATCGCGGACCTCGAGGGTCACGTGGTCGCCGCCCCACCGGAGCGAGATCGTGATCTCCCCCTCGAACGTGAACTTGAACGCGTTCGAGATGAGGTTGAGGACGATCTTCTCCCACATCTCGCGATCGACGTAGATCGGCTCCGGAAGCGGCGGGCAGTCCACCACGAGCCGGAGCCCCGCCCGCTGCATGGCCCCGCGGAACGCGTTCGCCACCTCCGCGGTCAGCGCCGAGAGGTCGAGCGCCTCGAAGACCATCTGCATCCGGGCGGTCTCGATCCGGACGAAGTCGAGCAGGGTGTTCACGAGCTTGAGGAGCCGCCGCGCATTGCGGCGCGCGAGCTCGACGAGCTCGCGCTGCCTGCCGGTGAGGCCGCCGGGCGCGCCGGTCAGGAGCTCGTCGATCGGGCAGAGCATGAGCGTGAGCGGCGTCCGGAACTCGTGGCTCACGTTCGAGAAGAACCTGGTCTTGAGCTCGTCGAGCCGGCTGAGCCGCTCGTTCGCCACGCGGAGCTGCTCGTTCGCGCGCTGGATCTCCTGCGCCCGGAGGAAGACCTCGGCCTCGACCCGCTCCGCACGCATCTTCAGCTCCTCCGTGCGCCGGGTCTGCTCGATCCCGCGCTGCTTCAGGCGGACGAACTCGGTCACGTCCTCGGTGCGGTGGATGATGTACGCGACCCTGCCGTCCGGCCCCATGAGGGGCGAGTTCATGGGGCACCAGTACCGTTCCTCGAAGCCGCCTCCCTCCGCTTCGGGGCGCGGGATATCGTATTTCTGCACGGCCATGGTGTCGGGGGCGCGCGTCTCGAGCACACGCTCGATCGAGGCGCGCAGGTTCCTCGTGCCGGTCGCGTTCGGATCGTCCGGATTGTCCGGGAAGGCATCGAAGAGGTGGCGACCCAGGAGGTCCTCACGCCGGGTGTTCGCGGCCCGGAGAAAGGCGTCGCTCACCGCGACGATGGTGAAGTCCGGATTGAGTACGAAGTAACAGGCGGGGAGCCCCTCGAAGATCGCTCGGAAATCGGGGCTTGCTGGCAGCGCCTGCTCGCTCTCCGAACGCTGTTGCGGCTCCGTGCTTGCGATGAGTCTCATGGACATGACCAGATCTTCGAGAGAAGACCTGGTGCACGAGACCACGTATCGCTACCCGGATCTCCGCGCCCCCGCGACGCTCGGACGCAGCAGCGAGCTTGGCGCCGGCTCGCCGCTGGCGGGCGCCGTCTCTGGCTCCTCGGGCGCGGGCTCCATGATGCGCGCGACCCACGAGAGCCCTTCCACGTTCTCCAGCGTGATCTTCGCGACCATCATGATGGGCACCGACAGGAGCGCGCCCGCCGGCCCCCAGAGCCAGCCCCAGAAGAGCATGCCGATCAGGACGGCGAGCGGCGACAGGCCCAGGGTCCGCCCGAGCACGCGCGGCTCGAGCACGTTGCCCACCAGCAGGTTGATCAGCAGGTACCCGATGGCGACGATGGCCGCGGTGCCGGGGCCCTGGCTTGCCAGCGCGGCGAGCACGGCCGGGATCGTCGCGACCGCCGCGCCGATGTTGGGGATGAAGTGCAGGACGAACAGGCTCGACGCCAGGAGGAGCGCCAGGTCCACGCCCAGGAGGACCAGGAGCCCATAGGCGAGGACGGCGACGAGCAGGCTCGTCAGCGTCTTCACGACGAGATACTTCTTCACCTCCCGGACGATGCGATCGACGTGCTCGAGCCCGCGCGCAGGGGTCGAGATCAGCCGCCGCACCTTCGCGCCCGCGCCGGCGCCCTCGCAGAGGGCGAAGAACACGACGAGGAGCACCACCCCGAGGCTCGACGCCGCGCTGGCGACCGTGACCGCGGCCCCGCCGAGGAGGGGGACCAGGGACGCCGTGTGCAGCGTGCGTGAGAGGAACTCCGGGTTCACCGGGAAGCCGCGCTCGGTGAGCGTCATGGCGAGCGCCTCGGTCATCGAGGACATCCGGACCAGGTAGACCGGCACCTTCTCCTCGAGCTCCACCCCGGCGATGGTGACCACCGCCCCGACGAAGACCAGGATCGCCAGATCGACCACGAGCGCGGCCAGCGCGCCGAGGGCCGCGGGAAGCCCGCGGCGGGTCACCCAGGTCGCGATGGGCGACGAGATCGCCGCGAGCGCGACGCCGAACAGCACCGGCACGAGGAACGGCTCCGCGTAGCGCAGCCCGACGATGACGACGACCGCCGCCGCCGCGACCACGACCATCTGAGCTCGACGAGACATCGTGAAGATCCCCATGCCCAACCTCGTTGCTGACGGGTTCTCGCGTCACCTCCGCTCCGGTGGAGCGGAGCGCGGCGCAGTCTCCTCGAGGAAGAGCAAGGGATGCGCCACGCTCCGTCCCGCCCGAGCCGCGGCGCGACGGCGTGGATCGCTATCGCGCGGACACCCGGGCATCGCCGGCTTGCCCGCCGTTCAGCGGCACCGAGCCGTGCTGGGCGGCGTCGGTCTTCGGCGTCGTCCCGGTGACGTACGCCTTGACGGCCTCGACGAGGAACCTGAGCCCGGCCGCGCCTTCGTTGTCCCAGTACTCGCCCTCGCGCGGGCTCACGTGGATGAGCGCGAGGGAGGGATCGTCCTTGCCCTGCGGGAAGAACACCTTGGCCTCCTCCGACCACAGCGCCTCGATCTTCGTCCGACTCCGCACGATCGAGGCGCTGCCCGACAGCGACAGGAAGCGGCGCCCCTCCTGGAGGGTCACATTCACCTCGGGCTGCGACTCGATCTCATCGACCTTGCCCGAGTCGATGCTCGTCATGAACCAGACGTCTCCGGTGTCGCTGTCGACCTTCATGAGCGCCATCGGACGCGCCCGCAGCGCCCCCTGGCTGGCGTGCGTGACGAGCATGGCAGTCCGGAACTTCTTGAGGATCTCCAGCAGCTTCTCCCGCGATCCAGTTTCCATGGTTTCCTCCATCGAGCTCCGGCCTCAGTGCGAGATCCGGACCATGGCCGGGGCGCGCTGTGGAGGGCGCGGATCATGGCCCTTCTGTGCCGCACCGGGCGTGCGCTCGCGGCATTCCGCCACAGCGGCAGGCGCGGCCCGCCGCGCCCGCGCAGCGCTCGAGCTGGGGGAGCGGGGAGGGGGAGGGGGTGAGGACCGAGGGCGGGCGAAGCTACGCTGCGCGGGCGAGCACGAGCGCCCCGATCACGAGCACGACGAGCGCGAGCGCGCCGGCGACCACCAGCGCCACCTTGCCCCAGGCGATGGGCGCCGTGCCTGTGACGTGGCTCGCGTCCTGGCCGTGGACGACGGCGCGGTAGCTGCGCCCCTTGTAGCGGTAGGCGAGCACGTACGATGGCAGCGCCAGCCGGCGCGTCTCGAGCGCGTGCAAGAGCACCGCCACGTGCACGTTGCGGAACGTGGACCCCGGGATCACGCCTCGCGTCAGGGCGTCCTCCGCGCTGGCGGCGATCCGCTCGCTGACGATCTTCCGCGCCGCCGAGCGCTGCGCGTCGAACTGCTCCAGCACCGCGTCGGGCGGGCCGAGCTGCTGCTGTGTCCGGTGCGCGGCGGGCACCGCCAGGTCGAGCCGGAAGTACGGCGCGAGCTCCTGGGCCTCGTCGAGCGAGAGCCCGCGTGAGGCGGACAGGAGCAGGTTGCGGAACGGCAGCTGCGTCTGTCCGGCGTGCGGGGCCCAGCTGCTCAGCCGGGCGCCCGCGTTCGAGTCCGCCGTCCAGCTCACCACGGCGTCCGCGCTGACGAGCCAGCCCGCCCACCAGATCGGGCGCAGCCCCTCGACGGTCGCCGCGCGCGAGAGATCCGACGGCCGGAAGAAGCCGAGCGTCGACATCCACCGGCGCAGCGCCTGATCGGCCTGATCGGGGGGCACCCCGAACGGGAGCAGCCAGTCGGCCTGATCGATCGGGTCGACCGGCTGCTCGATCCGCGTGACGGCGCCGCAGAACCGGCACTTCGGCGCCTGCGCCTCGGCCGAGTACGAGACCGCGGCGCCGCACTCGGTGCACCGCAGCACCTGCACCGCCTGCGGGGCCTGGGCGCGGCCCTGCGGCGCGGCGAGGCCGCAGACGGCGCAGCGCAGGTCCCCCGGCTCCAGCGGCCCCTGGCAGCGCGCGCAGCACGGCCCCGTGGCGCTCGAGGTGGCCGAGGCGACGTCCATGTTCGCGCTCATCGCGCCCCTCCGGTCGGTGCGGGGCTGCTCCCGGGGCGGACGCGCTCGGTCGGCGCGGGGGCGGCGGCGGGGGCGGGCGGCCGCGCGGCGCCGCGCCGTTCGGCTGGATCGCGGCCCCGGTCGCGCGCCGCGGCGAGGAGGAACGGCGCCGCGATCAGCGCGATCACGAGCACGACGGCGAGGGCGATCTTGATCCAGGAGATGGGGGCCTTGCCGTGGATCGCGCCGGTCTGGCCGTTGATGAGGACGCGGAAGGGCGGCTTCTGCGGGTCGTGCCGGATGGCGAGCACCCAGAGGGGCACATAGAGCAGCTCGAGCGTCTCGCGGTCGAGGTGCGTCTCGTGCGTCAGGCCGTGGTGGCTGTCCCCGGGCATGAAGCCCGAGAGGTCGCGGCCGATCTTCTCCAGCGCCTCCCGCCGCGCGAGGCCGTAGCACTCGGCCTGGGTCATCGTCGGCTCCTCGGCGATCCAGCCGCTGAGCACCGCGGGCGTGTAGCGCCGCATCGTGCGGAGGTCGAACGGCTCGATCGCCTCGAGCTCGGCGTTCGGGACGGCGCGAGACGCCACGACGAGCACGTCCATGACGTAGGTCGCATGCTGGCCTTCGAGGTGCCGGTGCTCGGTCCTCGTGACGACGCGTGTCCGGGTGACGCTGTTCCCCTTGTCGTCGGTCGTCGTGTACGTCTCGGTTTCCTGGTAGTCCTCGCCGATCTGCGCCGCGTAGCGCGTCTGCGCCATCGCCGAGTACAGGTAGGCGGGCGTGTAGACGCCGCGGATCGCGTCGATCGTCGCCGTCTTGACGCTGGACTGCACGAAGAAGCTCCGCTTTCCCAGCCACGCCTTGACCGCGCCCTGCGCGCTCTCCCGGGTCGTTGTGAACCCGACGACGAAGTGCGGCGACGGCCGATCGTGGGAGGGCGGCCGCTCCACCACCGAGGGCGACGCGCAGTAGGGGCACACCGCGGTACGCTGGTCCGCTTCAACGCGCAGCGAGGCGCCGCAGGTCTCACATTCGAGTTGCACCGGCGCCCGAGAGAACCGCACCGGGGGGCACGGCGTCAACAGGGAACCGGCGGCGGGCGGCTCCCGAGGTCGGCGGGAGAGGCCGAGTCGCCGGCGTCCTGCTGCGGTGTCTGCCGCATCAGCGGAGACAGCGAGCTCCGCGCCCAGCGCCTGACCGCGGCGTCCGGCCAGGGCTGCCAGCGGGCGCTGGCCTGCGGTGAGCGGGCCGCCGCGGCGGATGCGCGCGGGGCGCGCGCCCCGGCGCGCAGGCGCGGCGCGGGCCGCGGCTCGTCGAGGAACCGGAGGAGATCGGGGGCGAGATCGCCCACCGCTTCCCGGTGCGGGTAGTGCCCCGCCTTGGCGAAGCGCCGCACGGCCGCGCCTTCGATGTAGCGGTCGATGTCCGCCGCGTGGCGCGCCGGGATCACCTGGTCGCGCTCGCCCCAGTAGACGGCGAGCGGCGGTATCTCCGGGAGCCGATGAGCGATGTCCATGAGGTGATGGCGCTGTCCGCGCAGATCGATCGCGTGGCGGAGCGTGCGCGACAGGGCGCGGGCCGTGCCGGGCCGCGCGTTCATCCTGGCGAGGTGCCTGCGCTCTTCCGCGTTGAAATCGCCGCCGAGCACCAGCACGCCCGCGTGCGTGCCGACGCCCATGAGCACCGGCGCGGCCAGCTCGATCAGCCCGGTCACGGCGGCGAGGCGCAGCGGCAGCGCGACCTCGGTCCCGATGCCGCCCGCGGCGACCAGCCCGACGCGGTGGATGCGCCCTGGCCGCTCGGTCGCCACGCACATTGCAATGCTGCCGCCGTACGAGTGCCCCACCAGATCGAAATCGCCGAGCCGGAGGGCACGGATCCATTCAGCGACCACGCCCGCGTACCACCCGACCGTATAGGGCGCGTCGGGCCGAGCCGAGTCGCCATGGCCGGGCAGGTCGAGCGCGACGACCCGGCGCCCCGCCGCCGCGAGCGCGGGGGCGAGGCGGTTCCACGTCCGACAGCTATCGGACAGGCCGTGTACCAGGACCACGGGGCGCTGGTCCGCGCCGCCGTTCCGGGAGGGGGTCCACTCTTGCCAGTGGACCTCGCCAGCAGAAAGGACACGAACATGGCTGCGACACGTGACCGACATGTTCTTCATCAAGAGTTCGCACGAAGTGCCGCGTCTGTCCAGATTGCACGGCTTCGATGGGGAGCTCGGGGGGACGCCGCGAAGCGTGCTTCGCGCCCAGTGTAGGTTTTGCAGCGCCAGCGTACGCCGTACTGGGCACATTCGAGTGGTCCCCGGAGGGCGGCCGCCCTGCCTCCTCGCTGGCTCGGCGTGTCCTTGCCGCAGTCGGCCGCTTTGTCATCCCACCTCGGTGCTGCGTTCGATGCCCTGGCCGGGCCGCCCTGCTGACGCACGCACAGAATCAAACTGCATGGTTATCGCGCTCTACCGATATGGGCATCATTCCCCAGGAGTGGCCGAATCGACATGATGCGATTTGCCAGCCTGTGCTCCCAGGCTGCGCATCGTGGCGAGAGGCGCGATTGCGATTCGTGGCTGCATTGTGTTCGCGCTCATTGCCGGTGTCGCTGGCGCCTTCATTGGACGTGCCGCTCCGCGCGACGCGCCGAGCGCACAGGCGGCCGCCCAGGTGCGGCTGCTCATCAACGCCGCCGTCGAACTGGCAGCAAGGCCAGCCCGCCGCGCTCCTCGGGGCCAACCTCGCGCTCGACCGCCGCG
Source organism: Sorangium sp. So ce295 (assembly GCF_051527405.1). Classification (NCBI taxonomy): domain Bacteria; kingdom Pseudomonadati; phylum Myxococcota; order Polyangiales; family Polyangiaceae; genus Sorangium; species Sorangium sp. So ce295. Next base: position 5,218,715 of record NZ_CP150324.1, read on the forward strand.
GCAGCGCCCCTCGTCCCAGAGCACGGGGCAAGAAGAGGAGTTCCATGCAGCGCTCGACCGTCTCCCGTGCCCGAATCGGGATAAGGCGCCGCCACCGGGCGATAACGAGAGACGTGGAGCCGCCGCTGTGCCAGCCTGAACCCCGCGGTGTCAGGCCGCGCAGGGGCGAGCCGCGGTGGGCGTGGAGCGCGAACAGGCGCTCCGCGAGCCCTCCCGCAGCGGCATCGCGATGGACCGCGCGGCCCTTCCCCTCGCGAACTGCACGAGATGACCGAGATGCGAGACCTCGAGAGAGATTCACAGGATGCGCGGGCGATGCTGATCGAGGCGGCTGACGCGGCGACCTCCGCGCGCCGCGCCGTCCGTCACGTCCTCGAGGGGCTCGAATCCATCATCGCGCTCCGCGCCTCCGCCGGAAGCGCGCAGGACATCCATCGCGTGCGGAAGCTGGTCGACGATCTCCGCGCCGCGCGGAGGTCGGCGGGCGTCTCGTTGCGTGCGGCGCAGCGCACCGCGGACGGCGCGCTCCACGCGCTCGGCGGGGAGTCGCCCGGCGATCGAGCGCGGACTCGAGCCCGCGACCGCGCCGAGCTGAAGGACGGGCACACCTCGCACCGTCGACGGATCCGGTGAGCGTCCCGAGCGCAGACGCCGCGACCGTCCGGCCTGAAGCGCGAGCGCCATGGCGACGCTGCCCGCGCGCGACGCCCTGCTCGAGCGCGCGATGCGGCACCGGCATGAACATTGCCCTTCCTCGGCGACCGTCGAGGCCACATAGCGCCCATGCGTGACGCGAACGAGCACAGCGCCTGCGTGGACGCCTGGTTGGCGCGGGCAGCTCGGGGCGCGCCGCCCGACCGCCTGGTCCAGCTCTTCGAACGAGCGTTCAACGCCCTGTGGCGGCGCGCCTACGTCCCCCTCGGGGAGGTCACGCTCGGCGCCATCGTGGATCGCGTGGTCTACTATGCCTGCGAGCGATACCCGGTCCTCTCGTCGCTCAGGGTGGAGTCGGCCGGGATCTGCTGCGTGGAGCTCCAGGAGCGCGCCGGGGGCGTGCGTCGCGACCAGATCGAGGAGGGGCTCCGGTTCGTCTTGGTGGAGTTCCTCACGGTCCTCGGAAACCTGACGGCGGAGATCCTCACGCCGGCGCTCCACGCGGAGCACTCGAAGGTCGCGCAGGAGGAGGCGGGCGGGATCGAGAGAGCGTCGGAGAACGCGCCCGGGATCTCCGAGGGCGAGGACGGCGAGGAAGTGGAGCCATGACGAAGAAGACGGCCATCGCGCGCATCGAGACGGGGGTGCGAAACCTGGATGCGCTCTTCGGTGGGGGGCTGCCGAAGGGGTCGATCGTCGTCGTCGCCGGCCCGCCGGGCGCGGGCAAGACGATCCTCACCCAGCAGATCTGCTTCCACAACACCTCGGCCAGGACCCGGGTCCTCTACTTCAGCACGCTCTCGGAGCCGACAGCGAAGACGCTGCGCTACCTGAATCAGTTCGACTTCTTCGACGCCGGGAAGATCGACGGGGGAATCCAGTTCGTCGACCTCGGCGCCATCCTCCGGACGAAGGGCCTCGACGGCGCCTCCAGGCTCGTCATGGATCACGTCAAGAAGGTCAAGCCGTCCATGGTCGTCATCGACAGCTTCAAGGTCTTCGACGACCTCGCCAAGTCCAAGGAAGAGCTCCGGAAGTTCGGCTACGAGCTCGCGATCAACCTCATGGCGTGGGAGACCACCACCTTCTTCCTCGGAGAGTTCGGGCAGAACGACATCGAGACCAACCCGCTGTTCTCGATCGTCGACGGGCTGATCATGATCAACCAGCGCCAGGAGTCCGGCGAGCAGCGGCGGGTCATCCAGATCGTCAAGATGCGCGGCACCGACCACAGCCGCGAGGAGCACTCGTTCGCCATCACGCGGGCCGGCATCGACGTGTTCGCGCCCCGCCTCACCATCCACCGGACGGCCGTCGAGGGCAAGGAGCCGCGCCTCAGGACGGGCATCTCGAGGCTCGACGAGCTCCTCGGAGACGGGATCCCGCGTGGCTCCACCCTCCTCATCGCCGGCGTGGCGGGGACCGGCAAGACGGTGCTCTCGCTCGAGTTCATCTACCGCGGCGCGAAGGCCGGCGAGAAGGGGATATTCTTCTCCTTCGAGGAGAGCGAGGCGCGGCTGCGCGCCACCGCCCGTGGCCTCGGCTGGGACCTCGACGCCGAGATCGAGCGCGGGATGGTCGAGATCGTCTTCATCCCGCAGCCCGACATCCTGGTGGAGGGGCACCTGCTCATGCTCAGCGAGCGGATCCTCGGCATGAAGGCGCGGCGCGTGGTCGTCGATTCGGTCTCGGTCTTCCTGCACAAGGTCAGGGACCCGCAGATAGACCGAGAGAAGGTCTTCCAGCTCGCCAGCGTCATCCACAACGCGCAGGCGGTCGGCTTCCTCGCCACCGACATCCCCTACGGCACCAACCAGATCAGCCGCTTCGGCGTCGAGGAGACCGTGGTCGACGGGGTCATCCTCCTCTCCTCGACGGAGGAAGGGCTCGAGCGCCAGCGCTACATCGAGATCTACAAGCTCAGGAACACCGCCCACCTCAGGGGCCGGCACAGCATCCACATCGGCCCGGGCGGGCTCATCGTCTATCCCCGTTACAACGCGGAGGCGGCGTTCGGCGAGCCGCCGCCCCCCCTGGACACGGCGCGGCGCCTGCCCTCCGGGGTGCCCGGGCTCGACGGGCTGCTCGGCGGAGGGCTGCTCGAGCGCAGCGTCACGCTCCTCTCCGGGAGCGCGGGCATCGGGAAGAGCACCCTGTCGATGCAGTTCCTCCTCGAAGGCTGCCGCCGCGAAGAGCCGGGGCTCTACGTCGCCCTCGAGGAGGGGCCCGCGCAGATCATCAGGACCGCGGAGGCGCTGGGGCTGCCGCTCCAAGAGGCGATCGAGAAGGGGCTCGCCGAGGTCATCTATCTCTCGCGGGAGCGCGTCCGCCCGAGCCAGTTCCTCTCGCTCCTGACCGACAAGATCCGCACGCAGAAGACGCGTCGATTCGTCCTCGACAGCGTGAGCCACCTCGCGGCCGAGGGCATCGCGGAGGACGAGCTGCGGCAGCTCCTCTACGCGCTGATCACACGGTTCAAGGCGCTCGGCGTGACCACCATGCTCACGCTCGAATCGAGCGTGATGTACTCCAGCGAGACCGTCACCGACCGCAGGTTCTCTCCGGTGGCCGACAACCTCGTCGTGCTCCGGTACACGCCCATGCCGGGCGAGATCAGGCCGACCCTCATGGTCGTGAAGACGCGCGGGAGCGAGCACGATTTCGGCGCCTACCACTTCACCATCGGGAAGGGCGGCGCCCGGATCGGGCGGCGCGCTGGCCTGGGTGCGCCTCTGGCGGCGAAAAACATCGAGCGCCGGAGGCGAACGAAGAAATAGGGGGAGGGGATGAGCGCTGGCCACCGGACGAAGGAGCCGCCGAGAGCGCACAAGGAAGAGGCGAGGAGCGACGACGCGCGGCGGGGAGCAGGAGCCCCGGCGCGGCGCGGCGGCGAGGATCCGGCCGCCGGAGGCCTCGATCGCGCGTCCCCTCGCGTCCTGTACCTCTACGAGATCAGCAAGCAGCTCACGCGCTTCGAGAGCGCCGAGCGGACCGTCCCGTCGGTCCTCGCGACCCTCGCGCGGGCGCTCCCCCTCCGCACCGCGCTCGTCCTCCTGGAGGTCCCGCGTCGCCCCGGGGTCAGGACCATCGTCTGGAGCGCCGAAGGTGTCGGCGCCGATCGACTCCAGGCAGCGAGGTCCCACGCCGCGACCTCGTACGCTTACCTCACCGGATCGGAGGCCGCGCGGCCGGCCGACCTGGAAGGCGGGCCGACCGCGACGAGCGCGCCCTCCGGACAGCCTGCCCGGGCCCCGCGGGCCGAGGCAGAGGAGCGCGGGTGCTTCGTCGTCCTCCCTCTCGTCATCGACCACCGGCCTGTCTTCGGCGCTCTCCAGATCGAGGGCGCCGCCCGTCTGGAGGAGCCGGATCTCGTGTTCATGAGCGCGGTGGTCAACCAGCTCGCGATAGCGCTCGATCGCCAGGCGGTCATCGACGCCAAGCAGGCGGCCGCGGAGGCGGCGCGAGAAGCGGCCCAGCGAAGGCAGGCCGAATCCGACGAGCAGCGGGCCCTCGCCGAGGCGCTGCGGCAGCGCTACGAGGCGCTCGTGGACAACCTCGCTCGAGCGTTCGTCTGGGAGGCCGACGCGCGCACGCTCCAGGTCCTCTACGTGAGCGCGCAGGCCGAGGAGCTCCTCGGCTATCCGCGCGCGCGGTGGCTCGCGGAGCCCGACTTCTGGAGCCGCTGCGCCGTGCCGGACGATCGCGGCGCGCTCGAACAGGCGCTCCGGAGGACGCTGGCCGCCGAGCGGGACCAGCGCTGCGACCACCGCTGTCGGACGGCGGACGGCCGCGTGCTCTGGCTCCACAGCGGCGTGCACCTGGTGAACGACAGCGCCGGCGCGCCTCGGCTTCAAGGCGTCTCGATGGACGTCACTCCCGCGAAGGAGGCGGAGGCGAGGGTCCGTGAGCAGCTCGAGTTCACGCGGGCGGTGACCGGCAGCATCGGCGAGGGCGTGCTCGCGATGGATCGCGAAGGGCGGATCACCTTCTTCAACCCCGCGGCCGAGCGCTTGCTCGGCTGGACGACGGAGGAGGTCGTCGGACGGCGCGTCCAGGAGGTCGTCCAGATTCGACGCGCGGATGGGACGTCCGTACCCGACGAGGATCACCCCGCGCTGCGGGCGATCCACACGGGCGAGCCGGTCCGGAGCGACGAGGACGTGGTTTCACGCCGGGACCGAGCGCCCTTGCACGTCAGCTGCACGTTCGCCCCTCTGCAGCGAGCAGGGCAGGTCTCGGGGGCGGTGCTCGTCTTCCGGGATATCATGGAGGTGAAGCGAGCCGAGCAGGTGCAGCGATTGTTCGCGGAGGTCAGCGCGGTCCTCGCCTCCTCGCTCGACTACGCGGAGACGGTCTCCTCGGTGGCGCGCCTGTCGGTGCACGCCCTGGCCGATCTCTACTTCGTCGACTTGGTCGACGAGAACGGCCGTGTCGAGCGCCTCGCGCCGACGTCCGCCGATCCCGCGAAGCAACGGCTGACCGAGCGGATGGAGGATTTCGCCCAACGACCGGGCAGGGAGACCCCGCAGGCGAAGGTGATGCGGACCGGCGAGCCGCTCCTCATCCCTGAAATCACCGAGTCTGCCGTGGGGGCCGCCGCCCACGATCCGGGCCATCGAGGGTCCCTCCGCGCAAGAGGCTCGGGAGCGGTGATGGTGGTGCCGCTCGTGGCCCGCGGGCGGACGCTCGGCACGCTCACGTTCGTGACGACGGAGCCGAGCCGCCGCTACTCCGCCGCCGATCTGGCGGTGGCCGAAGAGGTGGCGCGCCGGGCCGCCATGGCCGTGGAGCATGCGCGCCTGTACCAGCACGCGCAGCGCGCCATTCGCACGCGGGACGATTTCCTCGCCATCGTCTCTCACGACCTCAAGAACCCGTTGAGCTCCATCTTGACGGCCGCGGCGCTCCTCATGCGGACATTGCCGGCCGACGAGCAGGGAGCGCACGACAGGAGGAAGGCCGAGGTCATTCTCCTCGCTGCGCAGCGGATGCTCCGGATCATCGGCGATCTGCTCGACGTCGCCGCCATCGAGGCGGGTCGGCTGTCGATGGAGACGCGGAGGCACGAGGCGGGCGCGCTCGTCCGCGACGCGATCGAGATGGAGCAGGCGCTGGCGACGCAGAAGCACCTGGTGCTGGAGGGCGAGATCCGCGGCGGGGGCGGCTTCGAGGTGCTCTGCGATCGCGAGAGGGTCCTCCAGGTCTTCGCGAACCTGATCGGCAACGCGATCAAGTTCACCGCGGAGGGGGGGCCATCACGGTCCGAGCGGAGCCACGTGGCGACGAGGCGCTCTTCGCCGTGAGGGATACGGGGGCGGGGATCCGCGCCGACGAGCTCCCTCACATCTTCAATCGTTTCTGGCAGGTGGCGGAGACCGCGCGTCTGGGGACCGGGCTGGGGCTCACCATCGCGAAGGGGCTCGTGGAGGCCCTCGGCGGGAGGATCTGGGCGGAGAGTCAGTTCGGCGCTGGCGCCACGTTGTTCTTCACGCTCCCCCTCGCCCGGCCGGAGGGCGCCGCCGCCGGAGGGAGCCGCTAGAGAACGTCGGCCCGCGACCCCGGGCTGCGCGTGGTAGCGGGAGGCGCGATGACAACTCGCAGCTGCCTTGTGTTCGCGCTCATCGCCGGTGTCGCTGGCGCCTTCATTGGACGGGTCTCTATGCGCGACGCGCCAGGCGCACAAACGTTTCCGAGCGCATCGCCCCCGAGTTCGACTGCGGCATCTCCCGGCCGTGGCTGCAGAGAGGAACGCGCCGTTCTCGCCTCGACCAGGGCACAACTGGAACTCTGCACGGCTCTTCGTTCGCGGGTTCCCGAGGCCGAGCCATCTGGCGCCGCCAAGCCATCCGAGCCCGATCCTCCGGAATCCCAGCCCTTCGACCAGCGCATGTCGAAGGTCGAAGAGATCCGGCGGAATCGCCGGCTCTTGGACAGCTATTCCGAGGCCGTGGTCGTCCAGCACTACGATGGGAGAACCGGTGTCTACAAACCTGACGAATGGCCGGATGACGGCGATGGGTACATCGTCGCGCGCAAGTTGCCCGGCGGACGGCTCGGAGTTTATGCAGGGCCAGACGCCGGACCACGCACAGATCCCGACGCATTCCGCCCCTGGGATCCTCCGATCCCTCCGCGACGCGTCTGGAACCGTGAACCGGATGGGACGATCACAATCGACGGAGAGCCTGCGAGCCCTGGCGTGCAGTTCATGTTCGGCGGAAAGATCGATCGACCGTCGAAGCCGTCGCAGTGAGAATGCGCCATGACAAGTTCTCGCGTCTTCGGGTTCGTCATCATTGCCGGGGCTGGCATCCTTGGCGTCTTCCTCGGACGCGCCGTACCCCACGATGCGCCAGCTGTCGCAGCGGATGCTAGCGGGTCACCCACGTCTCCGGGCACGACGCCTGCCGACGATGCGTGCGAGGCCGAACGAAGCGCCCTGGCCGCGACCAGGGCAAAACTGGAACTCTGCATGGCCATTGACACGGCGGAACCAGAGGCCGCGCCGTCCAGCGTTCCCGAGACCCCCGAGCCCGAGCCTCCAGCTTCCAACGTCGAACCGACCGTCCAAGAGATCATCGCCGAAGAGATCAGGAGCTATCACGGTCGTCTGGACAGCCTGCCCGAGGCTGTGATCGTTCAAGAGGCGGATGGAACGATCGGCATCCATAAACCCGACGATTGGCCGATCGACGGTGACGGTCTCATCATCGGACGAAAGCTCCCAAGCGGAGAGATCGGATGGTATGCCGGGCCAGATGCTGGACCACGCTCCGATCCTGCCGCGTTTCGACCAACTAAGTCCGTAATCGTCTTTGCGCACGACTTCGTGCGTGAAGCAGACGGGGCGATCAGAGTACGTCGAGGTGCTCCCGCTTGGATAAAGCGCAGGCTCGGCGAGAGGGTCGATGAACCGGTGAGTCCGTAGCTCATCGAGATCGGTGCAGAACCGCTCTTCGGTCGCGCCGAGGCGCCGACCGATTGCGGTCGGGCCAGGGCGGCGTGGGCGCGGAGGACGGCGCCGGGGGCGAGCTCTGTCGCGATAGGGAAGACGACCCGATCCGTCGATCGAGCTGGCTCGCAACACGGCTTACTCAGAGAAGCGCAGCGTCTCCACGGCGACGCCATCCTCTCCCGTCGTCATGGTGCCGTCATGGCTCCAGCTCGTGCCGCCTGGGCCCGGCAGGCCCAGCTCGAAGGTGACCCCCTCCAGCGTGAGCTGGTCCTCGTCGAGGTAGGCGATCCCGATCACGTCTCCGCCGCGCCCGGGGCCGCCGTAGCCGCCGTCGCCGCCGTCACCGCCGCGGCCCCCCTCGCAGGCCCGCGCTCGGTCGCGGCCGTCGCCGCCCGGCGCGCCTCGTCCAGGTTCGCCACCTTGCTGGGGCGGCCCTCCGTGGCCTCCCCGCCCGCCGGCGGGCGCCTCGATGACGCTGTCCCGGACCGTCACCCTGGCGTGCAGCACAGCGAGGCCGATCGACGGCCAGCCGTTCCCGCCGCCTCGACCCCCTCGACCGCCACAACCGCCGGCGCCTCCGGAGCCGCCGCTGGCCCCTCCCTTGTCCGCCGCCGTGCACACGGCGAGCCCGCCGCGCCGGCCGCCGCCCCCGCCTCCACCCTGGCCCGGCGTGCCCCTGCCGCCGTCCGTCCCCCTGTCGCCCTCCCATCCCGTCTCGGTGAGGCGCCCGATGCCCTGGCCGGCCGCCCCCACCGTTCCCGGGGACCCGGCGAGCCCGGACCGGCCGTTCTCGCAGACGCTGTCCTCGCGCTCCGCGTCGCCGCCGAGGCCCGAGTACGGGTCGGACGCCGGCACCGGGTCACCGGTGTCCCCGTCCTCGGCCCGCGCGGGAAGCCCATCACCGCCTTTGCCACCGGTGCTCGACGTTCCGTCGTCACACGGGTTCGTCACCGCCGCGCCCCCGGGGATCGTGGCGGCGGAACACCCGTCCTCACCGAACAGGCCATCGGGGCCGGCCGCCGCTCGGCTCGGCCGCCACTCTTCCCCGTCGTCGCCCGCCCTGCCGCCGTAGAGCGCCCTGATCTTGCTATGGACGATCTCCACCGCGGTGTTGGACTGAACGAGCACCCCGATTTGGACCCCGCTCTGGATCCACAGGTGATCGAGCGTCGAGACCCCGTCCGCGGCCCCCGTGTCGCCGGGGCGTGCCGGCTCGACGATCACCGCGATCCGCTCATCGGTCTCGGAATTGATGTGGCCGTGGCTGTCGCTGCTCCGGCGCCGCCATTCGAGGAAGTCGAAGCCGGCATGGATGTCCACGCCGGAAGGAAGCCTGATCGCCCCCACGAAGGTATCGGTGGGCATGAACACGCGACCGCGCCCGGTGCGAGCGAGCTCGATCGCCCGCTGGACCGAGCGAACCGGCCGGTCCTTCGTGCCGGGGTTCGCGTCGTTGCCGTCGAGGATCTCGCTGTTGACGAACACCCCGCAGCCGTCCATGGCGCGATCCGCGGCGAGCTCCTCCAGGCACGCCGACTCCGGGACGGCATCGCCCGGACAGGCGGACCGAGCGTCGCACGGCGGTGCGCCGCCCGGCTCGTTCACCTCCGGAGAGTTCCCGCAACCGGCCATGGCGAGCGGTAGGACGACGAACGGAAGGAACACGGACTCGACGCGCATGGGCATGCCTCACCGGAAGCGTCCCTGGGGACGCACGCTATCCAAGGCGCTAACGGGGCAGCTCGTTCGGCCCGCCGAACGCCTGGGTCTCCGCCGAAGGACCGGAACCGCCTTTGCCAGCCACATCCAGCGTGGCGGCGTTCCCCGCGAGGCCGCCCTCGCCAGCCGCTCCGAACTTGATGGCGACGCCGGGCCGGAGGGCCAGGTTGGGGACCACGTACGCGATGCCGACGGACGGGCCGCCGAGCCCACCGCCAGCGTCGCCCCCGCGGCCGCCGCTGCCGCCGCTGCCGCCATGGCAGGCGTTCCACATCCCGGCCACGAACCCGTTGCCACGCTTCCCGCCGTGCCTGCCGAAGCCGCCTGGCTGACCCGTTCCGCCGGTCCCCCCGTTCCCGCCGCGGCCCGTGAACACCTCGGTGGCCTCGATCGTGAGCTCCGTGCCCTCGAGCGCCACGATGCCGATGCTCGCGCCGCCGTACCCGCCGCCCTTGCCGCCCAGGCCACCGCAGCCGCCGCCGCCCCCCGATCCGCCGGAAGCCCCGGTCTGGGGTCCGGAGGCCGGGCACACGGGGGGACTCACGCCGTCGCCCGCGTTGCTTCCGCCCCCGCCGCCCCCGGCCTGGCCGACGCCGCCCCGGTCCCCGTCGTCACCGCGGACGCCGATCCACCCATCGTCGGTGAGATAGCCAATGCCGACCGCGCCGCCGGCGCGGCCACGGTCCGCGCCGGGCGCGCCATCTTTCCCGTCGCTGCACGCCATGCTGCCGGCGCCGGCTCCTCCGAGGCCCTTGCCCTCGGGGTTCGGTGCGGGCTCGGGCTGTCCCGGAGCGCCGTCGCCGCCCCGTTCGATCCCGCCATCGCCCCCGTACCCGCCCGTCGACTCGATGCCCTCGCCGCAGGCGGTCACGACCGGAAGCGCGCCCGCCGCGGCGCCCGCCGTGCAGGCGTCCGCCCCGTCGTTCCCATACTGCCCGCTCTGCGCGCGGACGCTCGGCGCGTCCTCACCGGGCTCCCCGTCCTTGCCGTTGCCCGCGATGACCACGCTCGATACGAGCTTCACCCTGGCGCCGTAGCTCAGGATCACGGCGATCGACGACCTGCCATCGATCGCCGAGGCGTCCGCCGCCACGACGCGCACGCCGGAGATCGTCGACGTCGCGTCCTCTCCCTCGATGACGCGCAGCGGGACCCCCCCGGGCGGCGCGATGGTCGTCCGCTGAGCGGGCCCGCCGAACGACCAGTCGCCTCCGTCGCAGCGTCGGCCGCCCCAGAGATCGACGCCCGAGGGCAGGGAGATCGCCTCCTCGAACACCTCGTCGCAGGCGTACACGCGCCGGGTCGGCGCCTCGCCGCCGCCTCGTCCGGTCGTGGCCAGCTCGACCGCGCGCTGGAGCGTCTTCACCGGCGCGTCCTTCGTGCCGGCGTGGTCGTCGTCGCCGTGCTCGCTAGCGAAGATCCCGCACGCGTCGAGCGCCTGCGCCTTGCCGGGCTCTCCCTCGCACGGTCCGGGCGAGGGCTCCGGATCGGGGGCGCAGTCCAGCCCTTCCCAGCAAGCATCGGAATAACGGCACGCGGTCAACGTGCTCGCGCTCCACGCGCAGAGCACAACAGCCACAACGGACTCTCGCCTGGTCGCTTTGCCCCCGTCCCTCATTCCGCGTGCACCGTAGTTGCGCCAGCCGTACGGCGTCAACCAGCAGGAACCCGCATCAAGGAGCATTTGCCGGTGAAAAATGTCTCTCGATAACGCAATGCGGCCCGCTGGTCAGCGGTATGTGCGGGCCTTTCGCTTCCGGCGGGCGCTCGATCCGTCCAGTGCTTCGGAGCGACGCGCGCCGTGCCGCGCGCTCACTCCAGCAGAAAGTAGCGTGCGTCTCGCTTGATATCGAAATGGAAGTGATCCGCGTGCGCCTCGTTCGCGTTGGGCGTGAGGACGACGTTGAACAGCCCGCTCGTGGAGATGGAACAGAGGATCTCCCGCAGCTCGAGCGCGTGGGGGCTGGGCGCCTTCGGCTCCGATCCGGGGCCGCACGGCGGCGCGCCGATGGCGCCGAGCCAGTCGGCCTTCACGTCGAGTCGAGTCCCGTCGGCCTTCACGAAGGCAGCGACGTCGATGGCGAGCCCGAGGGCGTGCTGGTTGGGGCGCCCGGGCGCCGCCGCCGGCTTCTTCGCGGCGCGCTCACCGGGCTTCACCGCCTTGCCAACGGCCTTCGGGGTCTTCTTGCCTGCCGGCGGCTTCGCGGGCGCCTTCGCCGGAGCGACAGCGCCCGCTGGACCGGGCCGGTGCATGCTGAAATGCACAACCTCGGTGATCCCGCGCGTCGCCAGGAACGCGGCGAGATCGTCGAGCGCGAGGACCAGCCGGCAATCGGCGATGTCGAACGGGGAGGCCGACCTGGGCTTCGCCACGCCGTCGCCGCGGAACATGACCCCGCGCAGCGGGCCGGTGACCCTGACCGGCCGGTCGACCAGCGGGGCGCCGCGCGCCGGGGCGTGCGGGATCCCGCGGCGCTTCATCTCCCTGTCGCAAGCGTCGGCCGAGAGCCCACCGTAGGTGGCCGCGCGCGACGAGGCGGACCACGCGGGCAGCTCGAACCGGGCGCCGCCCGCGTCCCAACCGCCGTCCAGGAGGGCGGCCGCGCCGTCCGCAGGCGCAGGCGCAGGCGCGCCGGCGTCGCCGTCCAGAGGGCCGTCCCCGCCATCCGCGAGCGCCGTCGCTGCACCGGGGGGCGCGGGCGCCGCCGCTGCGGGGGCATCGACCCGCTCCTCCGAAGCGTGGCGTAGTGAGGCGATGCCGAGCGGCGTGAGGAGCGCCGCAGCGCCGATCAGGGCCGCGCCCAGGGTCAGCGCACGGCGGGAAGGGAGCGCGCTCATCTCTGGCGGAGCTTAGGAGAAACCGGGCAGCCTGGCAGCCTTCGTGGCACCGGACACGGGCCGGGGGGAGGCTCCCCGCAGCCTTCGTGGCACGGGAGACGGTGGCCCGTAACGGTGCTCTCTGGTTCATGGCACAGCACGTGCTGTCCAACCATCGCCACATCCAGCGCGCCTGTCACGGAGCGAGCAGCACCCGAGCCATTGGCTCGCGCTCCGCAAGGGCCGGGCTCCCGTCTGGCAGGGCGACGTCGCTATCCAGCCCCGCGCGGGCCCGAGCGTCATGGCGCAAGATTACGACGTTCGGCGGCACGCCGTCAGAAAATCAGCCGGGAGGTCGATTGACGGCTTGGTGGGGATGATTATCCCGGCCCGGAACGTCCGGTGTGCGCCGGACGTTCTCAACACATCCAGCGCGCGGGGGTGAGGAGCGCACCAACCCTGTTCTCCGCTGCTCCGCGACGACGAACAACGAGAGGTCATCCCCTCATGACGAAACCTTCTCCGCTCAAGAAGAAGCCCGCTCCCAGGAAGCCCGCGGCCCCGCCCCAGGCGGCGGCGGCGTTCGACAAGACCCTGCCCGAGATCGAGGCGCTCAGCGCCGATCGGCTCATCGCCATCAACCTCGATATTCCCCGTATTGTCTCCCAGGTGCTGGGCGTATTGCCCGGCCTCCTCGCGCTGCGCTCCGCCATCGCGGAGCGCCTGCCGACGCACGAGATCGCGTCGCTCGACCGACTCGAGGCCTATGCGCTGGCTGCCTGGTACGCGCACCTCGCGTGGCTGTCGAGCGGAGGCGCCGAGAACGCGCTGAAGCCGCTGCTCGCGGAGGCTGCCCCGCTGCGCGAAAACCTGCTGAGCGACGCCGAGACGCTGGCCCGCCGCGGCCTGCTCGACGCGGACACGGTCGCGGAGATCCGGGCCGGACAGGGGTACATCGACACGGCCAATGATCTCGTCGCGCTCTCGGCGCTCTTCACCGCGAGCTGGTCGGAGGTCACCGGCAAGACGGCAGCGACCGAGCAAGAAGTCAGGCGCGCCGGGGAGATCGGGCCGCAGATCCTCGCGGCCCTCGGCGTGAGGGAGCATGGCAAAGGTCCCGGGCCGACCGAGGCCGCGGACAGGAGGGCGCGGGCGTTTTCGCTGCTCGTCCACGCCTACGACCAGACCCGCCGCGCCGTCGCGTACCTGCGCTGGGATGAAGGGGATGCCGATTCGATCGCGCCGTCCCTCTACAAGGGCCGCACTGGCCGCGCGGCGTCGTCCAGCGACACCGCCGCGGCACCGGCGGACGAGGCGCCGGCTGGGCCGACGGAGCCGGCGTCGCCCGCCGCGCTGAACGGCGCGGCAGTGCCCGCGGTGCCCGGCGCCGCGCTGAACGGCACGACGCCCACCAGCTAAATGTCACCGCCGCGCCCGGGCTGCCGTGGAGCGTCCCGGTCACGCCGTCGTGCGCGCTGAGCTCCCATACCGCCTCCATCCACCCAATATCGGGTTAAGCGAGGCTCAGCCAATAGCCGCGTTCGACGTCGAGGCAGCGCGCACGCCGTTTCACGCCCGGATGACGCCGTCCTCATCATGGACGGCCAATCGCTGCTCGACGAGGGCAGCTGTGGCGCCCGCCGCGCGCACGCCGACCAGGCACTGATGTAGTCACGAATGCCTCAACATCGGCGTAGATGGCGCGGTTCGGCATGAGCGCGGCGCTTGACGCGCGATGCAGCGCCGTGGCACGGCTGTTCGCCGGGGAGGCTGCGATGTCGCCAGTTCCGCGTTGGTCGCTCCGGGCGTTGATCCCGCTCTGGATGTTTCTGGCTTGCGTGCTCGGGTCGGGCGGGTGCCAGTGCGCCTTCGGTGAGCCGCTTCCGGAGCCACCTGGCCTCGTCGCCTGCCGGACGCAGCGCGCGCATGGCCCTGCCACGTCCCGTCCCGCGCCGGAGGTCGAGACCGTCGCCGCCGGCACCATCCCCGGGGCGTTCTCCATCACGAGCACCGGCGAGGCCGTGTACACCATGGGTCTGGCCTCCCCGCCGTCGCGTGCGGGCATGGGTCCCGGGCTCCAGCTCGTCTACCGCAGCGACGGCGGCGACGGCGTGCTCGGAAACGGCTTCTCCCTCAGCGGACTGTCCGCGATCACGCGATGTCCGAAGAGCCTCGCGCAAGACGGGGAGGTCCGCGCGGTGCGGTACGACGGAGACGACGGGCTCTGCCTCGACGGCCAGCGCCTCGTCCCCGTGGGAGAGGGGCCGGGAATCATCGAGTACCGCACGTTCCCGGACACCTTCGTCAAGGTGGTCGGACACTACGCTCCGGAAGGCGGCGCGCCCGCCGAGGCGCTCTTCTTCGAGGCCTATCTGCCCTCCGGCCGCGTCGTCGAGTACGGGCGCAACGATGGCAGCAAGCCGCTCGCGCGAGACGGCGTCCCGCGCGCGTGGCTCGCGAACGAGGCCCGTGACGGCCGCGGCAACGCCATGACGTACGCGTACTGCCTCGCCGAGGCCGAGGACGGTCATGCCGCCGAGTACGCGATCGACGAGATCCGTTACACGAGCTTCGAGGGCACGCCGTCTCTTGCGCCCACCCGGGCGGTGCGCTTCGTGTATGGTACCAAGGACTCGGCCGCGGTTCGCATGGGCTACTCGGGTGGCATGGCGCTCCAGCGCTCGCTTCGCCTGGAGGAGATCCAGATGCTCGGTCCGGGCGACGCGCTGGTCCGGAGCTACGGTTTCCGCTACGAGCTCAGCCCGACGACGAGCCGGACGCTCCTCACCCAGGTCGAGGAGTGCGCGAGCGACGGGGTCTGCAAGCCTCCGACACGGTTTCAGTACAGCCGTGGAAAGCCCGGATTCGAGCGGCTCACGACGGACATCGACAAGCCGGTCTCCGAGAGGGCGAGCCCGATGGTGTTCGACATCGACGCCGACGGCCTCGACGATCTCGTGATTCCGGACATCGTCCCGGGGTCCAGCACGCCGTCGCATCCGATCACCACGTGGCAGGTGGCGCGCAACCTCGGGCCCAGCGCCTCGCCGTCCTTTCTCGCGGCGCCGGAGCGCGCCTTCCTCCAGGATTGGCTGTTCGCCGCCGATGCGGATGGACCGTCCGACCCGGCCCTTCTTCAGCCCGAGCTCGGGACGGTGCTCGATTACAACGACGATGGGCAGATGGACGTCTTTCTCCACGACGTCTTCGACACCAGGACCACATGGCACGTGCTCCTGTCCCGGCCGGACCGGACCTTCGCGCTGCATGACACGGGCATCCGCCGGCCGTTCCCGCTCGGGAGCACGCCAAGACCGCCGAGCCTGAGCAGCCCCGTCGCCTCGGTGCACCTCGCCGATCTCGACGGCGACTCGGTGCCGGATCTGATCCAGTGCCAGGACCACGTCGAGGAGCTGGTACCGGATCCGCGGTCCACCGTGTGGACCGTCCACCTCTGGAGGCCCGCGCGCGGCGCGACGCCCGCGGAGTTCGGCCCCACGGGCGAATCGATCGAGGTGCTCAGCGCCTATCCATGCGATGTGGAGCTCCACACGCTCGACATCGACGCCGACAGCAAGATCGATCTCGTCGTGCCTTCCCTGATGTTGTGGAATGACGGGACGCCCCTCATCGGAGAAAGCTACGAAGCGATCATGCGCCGGGGCGAGGGGCGCTGGGAGCTCATCGACACCAAGCTCCCTGTCGTGCGGCGCGGGGGCCGCGTCGTCTTTCTCGACGTCAACGGCGACGGCCTGCCCGATGCCGTCGAATCCGGCAGCAGCGACCACCAGCTCTATACCTACCTCAACACGGGGCCGACGTTCGTGATGTCGCCGTTCCGGACCGTCGACGCGTTCAGCTTCGGCGATCTGCTGGGGGCCCCGGATCACGACGCGCTTTTCCGCCTCGCGGTGCCGCTCGACTTCAACGGCGATGGACGGCAGGATCTGCTCATGCCCGTCCCACCAGGCATGCTGCTGAGTGGCTCCAATGTCCTCCCCTCCTGGGGCGTCCTGCAAGCGACGGGCGACCTGGCGGGGCCGCCGTTCAAGCTCGTCGATGCAGGGGTTCCTTTCGAGGCCAAGCTCGGCGACGCGATCACGCTCGCCGATCCGCGCGGGCCGCGCACCGGCGATCTCGACGGGGACGGGGCCCAGGACGTGATCCTGGCGCTCGGCGGCGTGTTCAACGTCTTCCAGAACCTCTCGGCCGACCAGGATCTCCTGGTCGCGGTCTCTGATGGGATGAACGCGCACGAGCCGACCGAGCCGGGCTTCGTGCCCAACGTGAGCCTCTCGTACGGCCACCTGACCGATGCGCCGGTCACGAGCGGAGGCGCGGAGGAGGATCCTGAAAGGAGGAGCGCGCTCTACGTCGCGCGTTCCGGCGCGGCGGACGACTGCGGCTATCCTCGGCGTTGCGTCGTGGGCCCTCGCCGGGTGGTCAGCGCGTACGCGCTCAACAACGGCGCGGATCGAGCGAGGCGCTTCGAGGTCGGCTACCGCGACGGGCGTTACCACCGGCTGGGCCGCGGATTTCTCGGGTTCGGCGAGCGGATCGTCACCGACCTGGATACGGGTGCCGTGACGATCGACGTCTACGACCACGGCACCTTCGACGACGAGCTCCAGGTCTTTCCCTTCGCGGGGAGCGTCCAGCGGACGCTGCGCGGGGCTCCGGGGCTCGCGAGCCAGCCCAGGCCGGAGCAGATCGAGCTCTCGTTCCGCGACGTGACGCGGACGCTCGTGCCGACCAACGACGGCGCCACGTACTTCACGCTGCCCACCGAGCGCCGGGTGAGGCGAGCGCAAGGGGTCTATCCGTCCCCGAGCGGCGCGACGCCCTCCGTCGAGGCGTACGTGCGGGAGATCGAGCGTGGCGGCGACGGCGCGACGCTGCTGCGCGACTCGGTATCGAAGGTGACGGACTTCGACACGTTCGGCAACGTGCGCGCCGAGGAGATCTCGACGGAAGACGTCGACCTGACGCTCGAGGTCACGCGGTCGTTCAACAACGACACCGAGCGCTGGGTCCTCGGCCAGCTCGAGACGCAGAAGGAGTGCAGCGCCGCGGCGGGGATGTCGCAGTGTCGGACCCTCACGCGAACGAACACGATCCACGGCGAGGTGGAGACCGAGTCCACCGAGAGCGACGACGGCCTGCCGGACACGAAGCTGAGGCTCACCTATGCGCGCGACGACTTCGGGAACATCACCGGCGTCACGGCGGAGGACGCCTTCGGGCACAAGCGGCCATTCAGCACGGGCTTCGACGAGGAGGGCATGTTCCCCGAGAAGTACGTGAACGCGGCCGGGCACACCACGCTCGTGGAGTTCGACGACGCGCTCGGCGTGCTCCTCAAGCGGGTCGATCCGAATCAGCTCGTGACGACGTGGGCGCACGACGGCTTCGGGCGGCTCGGCGTCGAGAGGCGCCCGGACGGCACGACGACGACCGTCACGCTCGCTCGCAGCAAGGAGGGTGGCCCGGAGCAGGATGCCTGGCGGGTGAGGCAGCGGAGCATCACGACCGGCGGTGCCGACGATACGGTGGAGTTCGACAGCCTCGGCCGCCCGATCCGATGGCTGGGACACGGGCCCGAACCGGAGCCGTCTGAGGGCTCGGGCGGCGCGAAGCGCATCATGCAGGAGATCGGGTACGACGCGCTGGGCGAGCACATCGCGCGGCGCTCGGTGCCGGTCAGGGAGGACACGCCCGAGAGCGCGATCCTGCACGATCGCTACCAGTACGACGCCGCGGGCCGCAAAGTGCGCCATACGACGCCGTGGAATGCTGTCACGACGACGGAGTACGATGGCCTTCGCGTGCGCGTCACCGACCCGCTCGATCACGTGACGGTGACCGAGCAGGACCCGCTGGGGCGCATCAAGACCATCACCGACGCGGCTGACGGGATCACCCGTTACGCGTACGGTCCCTTCGGCCTGCTGCACACGGTCACCGATCCGGGCGAGGCGGTGACGCGCACGACGCGCGACGCGTTCGGCCGTGTCCGGCAGCTCGACGACCCCGATCGGGGCACGACGGTCTCGATCCATGACGGCTTTGGCGAGCTGATCTCGTCGACCGACGCGCTCGAGCGAAAGGTCACGTGGACGTACGACGCGCTCGGTCGACCCCGCTCACGCGTGGACCAGGACGGCGCCGAGCGCCTGACGACCACGTGGACCTGGGACACCGCGGCGCACGGCGTCGGCAAGCTCCACACGCTCGCGAGCCCCGGCGGGGAGAAGACATATGGGTACACCGACCGCGGGCAGCTCGACACGACCGCGCTCCGCATCGACGGCGAGCGCTCTCCTCTAGAGGCCAGGCTCGGCTATGACGACCTCGGTCGCGTCGAGACGGTCACGTACCCGGCGCAGGCCGGCGCGGCGCCGTTCGTCGTGGCCCACGATCGCGACGCGCACGGCCATGTGCTCGCCGTACGCGACAGCGGAACGAACCTCGCCTACTGGCGCTTGGCGGACGTGGACGACGCTGGGCGCTTCCGGGAGGAGGTGTTCGGCAACGGCGCCGTCACGGAGCGGAGCTACTTCGCGGACAAGCAGCGCCTGAGGCACATGGCGACGCAGAGCCGCGCGGGGGAGGTGCAAGACCTGGACTATGGGTTCGACGACCTCCTGACCCTCACGCGCCGCACCGATGCGCTCCAGCCAGAGAACACGACGGAGCGCTTCCGGTATGATCCGATCCAACGGCTGACGTGCGCGTACTTCGGCGATCTCGAGAGCGCGACGGCGCCCTGCGCGCTCCGCTACGACTACCACCCGAACGGCAATCTCACCTTCAAGTCGGACGT
The DNA here is from genome assembly GCF_051527405.1 of Sorangium sp. So ce295. Classification (NCBI taxonomy): domain Bacteria; kingdom Pseudomonadati; phylum Myxococcota; order Polyangiales; family Polyangiaceae; genus Sorangium; species Sorangium sp. So ce295. Next base: position 5,237,683 of record NZ_CP150324.1, read on the forward strand.
CGGTGACCTCTCGTATGACGACCCGCTGCACCCGCATGCGATCACCGGCGCGGGCACGGACACCTTCGCGCATGACGCTGTCGGTAATCAGACGGCGCGGCCCGGCGGCACGACGGTGCGCTATACGCCGTTCGACCTGCCGGAGCAGATCACGCAGGGCGCGAGCACCGTCACGTTCGGCTACGACGGCGACCAGCAGCGGATCCGCAAGACCACCCCGGAAAAGGAGACGCTCTACTTCGGCGATCTGTACGAACGGGTCACCGAGGCGGCGTCAGGCGCCGTGGAGCACCGGTACCACGTCCACTCGCCGGAGCGCGTGGTGGCGATCGTGACCCGGGGAGGCTCGAACGACGGCACGCGCTACGTGCATGTCGATCACCTCGGCTCGATCGATGCGCTCACCGACGAGGACGGCGACGTGATCGAGCGGCGGAGCTACGACCCGTTCGGGCAGCGCAGGGACCCCGTGTGGGGGGAGCGCCCGCCGGCGTCGTTCCCGAGCGAGACGACGCAGGGGTTCACCGGGCACGAGAGCGACGACGAGCTCGGGCTCGTGAACATGAAGGGCAGGATCTACGATCCCAGGATCGGGCGGTTCTTGACGACGGACCCGATCGTTTCGATTCCGTCCTTCGGGCAGAGCTGGAATCCGTACAGCTACGTACGCAACAGCCCGCTCAATCATGTGGATCCGAGCGGCTTCCAGGAAGAGCCGGTGGAGGCGCCGATCCTGCCGGTCGACTCGGTGGTGCACCCGGAACACTACGCCGTAGAGATCTTCTACTCGCCGCCGAAAGCAAACCAGCCTGAAGAAGGGCCGCGCGAGGCCGTGGAGGTCGGCGCCACGACGGCGCCTATCGACGTGGGCACGACCGGAAGCTCGTCCGGGTACGTGCCGCAGCCGGTGACCGTCTCGCCGGAGCACTCGGGCGTCGGCGGCCCAGGCACCGTCGTCGGCCAGACCTTGCTGGGCGCCGCGGAGGGGACGCGCGACCTCGGAGCAGGGATCGGGCGGATGCTCGTGCTGAATGCGCTGACGCTGGGGATGTACAGCGGCTACGAGTTCGCCAGCGCGATGTGGGACGGCTACGACGAAGACGGCGTCGTCGGCGCGCTCAACGCCGTCAACCCGCTCTACCACATCGGCCGCGGCGCGGCGGACACGGCCCTCGCCATCGATCGGGATGACTATCGGACAGCGGGCGCGGCGGGAACCAAGGCGATGGTGCTCGCCGCGGCCACCGTCTTCGGGATGGGAAGGGGGCTGGGGGCGGCGGAGGAGGGAGCGGTTGCGATAGGAGCCGCACGCGGGGGAGTCAGGGCGTACTCGGTCGCATACGAGACCCCCCTGCCCAAGCTCGAAGCCGGAACTCGACCGGCTCACTTCAGGGCAGCAAACGAAGCGCTCCTCGCCGATATGCGGGCGAGCCCAGAGCTATCCCATGCCATGCGAGGGTTGAGCATCGACGTGCCCACTTCTGCTTCCGGTGCCCCCAGGGGCCTCTCTCCGTCAGGTTGGACATGGCACCACGTACCCGAGAGACCTGGTGTTGTACAGCTGGTCCCGCGTGCGCAGCACACCGCGGGAAGCGGCTACTACGAACTAATGCATCCTGAGGGCCGAGGCGGGTTCTTTCTCTGGGGAAAGGAATTCTAACATGACCAGTCTGCTGGACTTGATCGCCAAGATCGATCAGATGGATCGTGAGGATGTGATCTTCGTGAAACCGGAATGGCGCCCCGACTCAGAAGCGAGCACGTTTCGGCTTACCGAGGACTATCGTGTTCCTGACGAAGCAAGGGTTCTCGGCTATGAGTACTTTCTTGAGGTTGATACCATTCAACAGGTCCTCGAAGAGTTTCGCGGCCGCCCAGATGCGACGCTCAACGAAAAATGCCAACGGATCATTCATTATGCAATGTACGATGCATAGATATACTGGTTCCCCGTGAACGTGACGGCGGTGGGTTGGCGGTAACGTGCAAAAGATGCTGCGCCGAGCAGGCCGACATGTCGACCTCCTCGGCCCTATCGCGCGGACGAGGTTGCCACCGTGCTCGCGCACGTCATTGTGCTCGAGATTCCGTCCACTCGCCGGAGCGCGTGGTGGCGATCGCGACCCGGGGAGGCTCGCTGGCCCGACCCGCGCGCGATGGCGATCTGCCGAGCTCTTCGCGAAGCGGGCATTGCACCATGGTTCCCGATGTTCGCGCGGTCACGGGTGAACAGCGTCCGCCTCGTTTGGCCGGCATCGCGCTTGGCCTGCCTGGGGCCTGGGACCGCTCCGTTGCCGTTCGACACGGAATTTGCTCGACTCCCCCCGATGTCTCGCCCCTGCATCGCGGCCCCCGGCCGCCTCGCTTCCCTCGGCCGCCTCCACATCGCCCTCGGGCTCGCGCTTGCCGCGCTGCTCGCGCCCCGCCAGGCCCCGGCGCGCGGCGCGCCGGCCGGCGGCGGGCCAGCGCCGTCTGCGCGCCCCGAGGCGCCCTCGCTCGTCACCGAGGCCGAGCGGACCGGCTTCCGGCGCACCGGTCGTTATGCCGAGGTCGAGCGGCTATGCCGCGACTTCGAGCAGGCCTATCCGGGCCGCGCCCGCTGCGTCCGTTTCGGCACGACGCCCGAGGGCAGGCCCCTGCTCGCGATCGCCGCCTCCGACGACGGCACGCTCGACCCCGCGGCGGCGCGGGCGAAGCGGCGCCCGGTGATCCTGTTCCAGGGCGGCATCCACGCCGGGGAGATCGACGGCAAGGACGGCGGCTTCTGGGCGCTCCGCGAGCTGCTCGACGGCGCGATGGCGCCCGGCGCCCTGGCGGCGGCCACGGCGGTGTTCGTCCCGGTGTTCAACGTCGACGGCCACGAGCGGTTCCGTCGAAACCAGCGGCCCAACCAGCGCGGCCCCGAGGAGATGGGCTTCCGCGCCACCGCGCAGAACCTCAACCTGAACCGCGATACAATGAAGGCCGAGGCGCCCGAGATGCGGGCCATGCTGGCGCTGCTCGACGCCTGGGATCCGGTGGTCCAGGTCGACCTGCACACGACCGACGGCGCGAAGTTCCAGCACGACATCGCGGTGGTCGTGGAGCCCTCGGCGCCTCACCCCGGCGGGCTCGACGCCGTGGCGCGCGCCCTCTCGGGGGAGCTCCAGGCGCGCCTCTCCGCGCTCGGTCACCTGCCGCTCCCGTTCTACCCGGCCTTCCGCGAGGACGACGACCCCTCGTCGGGGATCTCCACCGAGCCGGGGCCGCCGCGCTTCTCGCAGTCCTACAGCGCCGCCCGCAACCGCATCGGCGTGCTCGTCGAGACGCACAGCTGGGCCACCCACGCCGAGCGCGTGCGCGCGGTCCACGACCTCCTCGCGGCGCTCTTCGAGCGCGTCTCCTCCGGTTCCGGCGCGGGCGCCCTCCGCGCCGCGGCCGAGCGCGCGGACGCCGCGAGCGCGCGCCTCGCCGGCGTCCCCTTCGCCCTCACGCACCGCGCGGGGCCGGTCTCGCGCATCTTCCCGTTCCGCGGCTTCGCTTACGAGAAGCGCGCCTCGGAGATCTCGGGCGGCACGTGGACCCGTTACGACGAGTCCCGCCCGGAGATCTGGCGCGTGCCGCTGTTCGACCGCCTCCAGCCGGACCTGACGGTCACCGCGCCCGAGGCCGGCTACGTCATCCCGGCGGCGCACGCGGCCTGGGTAGCCGACAAGCTGCGCCTGCACGGCGTGCGTTACCAGATCCTCCCCGGGGCTCGCCCCGGCTTCGCCGTCGAGGCGTTCCGGGCCGACGCGGTGACGTTCGAGCGGCCCTTCGAGGGTCGCACGCGCGTGAAGCTCCAGGGCGCCTTCCGGTCGGAGCGGCAGGATCTTCCGGCAGGCTCGCTGTTCGTTCCCATCGCGCAGCCGCGGGCGCCCCTCGTCCTGCACCTCCTCGAGCCGCTCGCGCCCGACTCCCTCGTCGCCTGGGGCTTCTTCAACGCCTCCTTCGAGCGCAAGGAGTACATGGAAGCCTACGTCGCCGAGGAGGAGGCCCGCAGCATGCTCGCCGCGGATCCGGCGCTGCGCGACGAGTTCAATGCGCGCCTGCGCGATCCTGCGTTTGCGAACGACGCGAAGGCTCGCCTCGATTTCTTCTACAGGCGCCATCCGTCCTGGGACGAGCGCGTGAATCTCGTCCCGGTATTCCGCGTCGCCGCGCCGCCGTGACAGGCCTCTCCTTCGTTTCGTCTGCTTCGTCTGCACTCCGGCTCTGGTAGAATGTCCGTGAGCCCCACAGGCCTCACATCATTCGATGGATTCCGGCCAGTCTGCGGCGCCGCGCCGTGCGAGGGGGCTAGGCGCGGGTTGCGCGGAGCGCGCCGCGATCGCATGCTCGTCACGACATGTCGGCCGGCGTGCGATAGCGGTGACGCGCGCGCCTACGACGACGCACGGCGACGTGATGTCGCCTGACGGCGAAAGGGGGGGACGATGTTCCTGCGATGGGCGTTCGGCTTTTGTTCGGTGTTTTTCTTCGCCTTTCCTGCGCTGGCGCAGAATACGCGGATCGCGAACTTCACCTATGCTGGCAGCGGCTGCCCTGTCGGCTCCGCCGCGGGGGTGATCTCGCCTGATCAGAAGGCGTTGACAGTCATCTTCGACCAGTTCGAGGCGCACGCCGGCCCGGGCATCGGCCGCGCCTCGAACCGCGCGTTCTGCCAGCTGGCCGTGGATCTGCGGTTCGATCCGGGGTGGCAAGTCGCGGTCTTCGACGCCACGTACCGGGGGTTCGCCGACCTGGAGGGCGGCGTCCAGGGGCTCCACGAGACATCGTATTATTTCTCGGGGTCGCCGCTCACCTCGGGGCCGCTCACGTGGAGCATGATCGGGCCGTTCACGAGCAATTTCTCGCGCACGGACAACTTCACGACCACGGTCTGGTCCGAGTGCGGCACCGTACGGCCGCTCAACATCAAGACGAGCCTCTATGTCACGAACCGGCTCGCGCCGTCGAGCTCCGGGGTGTTGACCAACGACACGACCGACGTCCAGGTGCGGATCGAGTACGGCCTCGTGTTCCGCCCCTGTCCCGGTCCCTGAGGTCGGCAGGGCGCCCGGCGCGGCGGTGCCGCGCCGGGCTCGCTCACGCCATCAGGCAGCCGGCCGACGATCCTTGCATCGGCACGATGGCCAGGATCTCCCCGGTCTCCCCGAAGATCAGGAGCCGCGCGACGATGGCCTCCTTGCCCGTGCCGCACAGGGGCAGGAGCGCGAGCCGGACCGCTGGCCCGTTGCCTCCCTCGAACTTGAGGGCGAGCAGCTGCTTTTCGTCGCACTCCTCGAGGAGCTCCACGTCCGCCTCGATCTGGACCGGCGCCACCCGCGTGCACGCCTTGGCCTCGCCGAAGCTGTCCACCGTGCAGCGGTTGGGGTCGAGCGAGATCCGGACCCGAGGCGACCCCTGTTCGCTCACCGAGATGATCTGGATCTGATGAACCGCAATCCCCTTCTGGAGCGGGATGGGCTCCACGAGATAGCCTGTTTCCAGCCGCAGATTCTTGATTTTCATCGGACCCCCGCCTCTCGGCCGCGCGTCCCGCGATCTCCGCCCATCGCGGCGCCGCGGCGGCGCGCCTGCTTCCACGAGAAGCACCGGTTGTGCCGGCGCGCGCGCGCGGAGCCCGCACGCGCGCCCTGCTCCGCCATCGCGCTCGGCGGAGCGTCGTCGGCCGCCGCGCCGCCGCGCCGCCGTCCGCTCGTCAAGGCTCAGACGAGCCCGAACTTGTAGGTATCAAGGAGCCTGGCGAGGAGCGCCGCGTGCGCCGGATCCGCGAGGGAGCCGAGCCGGGTCACCTCGAGCTCCGCGCTGACGCGCTCGAAGAGGGCGGCGCAGACGCGGGTCGGATCGTGGCGCGCGACGTACGCGATGCCGTCGGGTCGCCTCGGGTGGTCGTGGATCGCGCGCGCCCAGCGGTGGGCGGCCCGATAGGACTCCCCCGAGGTCAGGCGGGCGTCGGCCCCGAGGCGCACCAGCCCCTCTCCCGTGAGGTTCACGAGCCGCAGCGGCCGCCGCGGCGCGATGCGCGCGAGCCCCCGCGCGGCGAGCTCGCTCTGCTCCACGAAGCGCACGCCGGTCGCGTGGCCGAACACCTCGATGAACGCGCAGCGCGGGTCCTTCCCGGCGTACAGCACGCCGAACTCGCCGTCCGGCGCGTCGAAGCGGTTGTCGCCCGAGCGACCGAAGTGCAGCGGTTCACGCGTGAGCCAGTGGATCCGGAACCAGCTCCGCCGGTAGATCGCGATGGGGAGCGGCGACGTCGCGAGGTCGAGGGGCGGGTCCGGATGCGCCCCGAGCGTCGTCGTCATCGCGGCGCGTTCTCAGGCCGCGCCTTGCTCACCGAAGGTGCGGGCGGCGAGCCGCACGGCGTCCAGCTCGCCGCGGCGGAGCCAGTCGAGCGGCCGCTCGCCGTCGAGGCGGAGGTTGCCGGAGAGGAAGAAGCGGACCTTCGCCAGCGGAGGATGCGCTTCGAGGAGGGCCAGGATCTCCTCCATCCCCGGCAGCAGGCCTTCGTCCGCGAACTGCCATGCGGGGTAGAGGTGGCCACGAGCGCCGATGCTCACGGCCAGCAGCCTTCCGGCGGCGCGCCGCGCTTCGATCGCCTGGGGCGGGAGGTGGAGCCCCTCGCCGACCTCCTCGGCGGTGAGCGTGCCCCCTTCGGCCGCGAGGAGCGCGTCCCTCGCCTGCAGGCCGCGGAGGCGGGCCGGCGTGAGCGGATCTGCAGCGGAGAAGAGGCCGACGGCGCTCGGCTGCGTGAGCGCTGTCACCAGCGCGTCTGCGTTGCTGGGCGACGCGACCACCTCGCCAAGCTCGCTCTGATCGAGCCGCTCCGCGACCTGGGTGAGCGCGTCGATGCCGCGCGCCAGGAACTCGACCCGCAGCGGTTCACCGTCGAACTGCTGGTGGAGTCGCTCTGCAATTTCCGAAAGGGCGCTGGAGTCCCGATCCTTGGCCATGGTCGATCCAGAGGACGATGCAGCGCGCGCGCAGCACCGTCAACCAAGCGCACGCCGCCCTTCTGCGTCATTACGACCATGCTGAACGGAACGTCAGTGAGAGCCATTCCCGGTGTCGCTGGTGTCGTTCTTCTTCGGTGAGCTCACCGGCTCCCGAGTTTGTCGGGGGCGTCGGGAAGAAGGTCAGAGCTCGACCTGTTTCAGCATCGCGCTGGTGATCGACTGGCGCACGCTCGTGAGCTCTGCCCATGGGTCCCGGATCGTGGCGAGCCGCTGCGGCACGGTGTCGATGGTGAACGAGGCGGGATCGAGCGGCGCGTCGAGCTCGTCCCACGAGAGCGGCGTCGCGACGGCCGCGCCGGGGCGCGCCCGCGTCGAGTAGGGCGCCACCGCGGTGGCGCCGCGACCGTTCCGCAGGTAGTCGACGAAGACCTTGCCGGCGCGCTTCGCCTTCGACATCGTCGCGGTGTACCGCGCCGGATCGGAGCGCACGAGCGCGTCGGCCACGGCCTTCGTGAACGCCTTCACCTCGTCCCAGCCCCTGCGTGGCGCTATCGGGACCACGACGTGCAGGCCTTTGCCGCCGGTCGTCTTGACGAAGCTCTGTAGCCCCAGCGACGAAAGGAGGCGCCGCGTCGTCCTCGCCGCGTCCGCCACGCGCTCCCACGGGAGATCCGGCGCTGGATCGAGGTCGAACACCATCCTGTCGGGCTGCTCGATCCGGTCCACGCGGCTCCCCCAGAGGTGCACCTCGAGCGCCCCCATCTGGACGAGCGACACGAGCCCTTCGGTGGTCTTGATATAAAGATAGGTGCGCTCGCCGTCGTCCTCCTCGACGGCCATCCGCTGGATCGCCTCGGACAGCCCCTCGGCCTCGTGCCTTTGAAAGAAGCATGGCTTGCCCTGGCCTGCGGGGCAGCGGACCAGCGTGAGCAGCCGCTTCTCGGCGTGGGTCAGCATGTGCTCGGCGATCTGCTCGTAATACCGGGCCAGCGCGAGCTTCGTGATCCCCTGCGCGGGATAGAGCACCTTGTCGGGGTTCGTCAGCGGCACCCCGGCGACGTCGACCCGCGCCGCGCCGCCGCTGCTCCGGCCCCCGCGCGGGGTCTTGCCCCCCGTCGTGCTCGCGGCTTTCCTCGGCGCCGCGCCGGCCGCTCTGCTTGGCGCCGCGCCCGCCGCCTCGCCGGGCGGCGATCGCGGCGGCGGCTGTTCGCGCTCGACGGTGACCGACTCCGGGGTGCGGTCCTCGCGGAGCCCTTCGAAGGAGGGGTGTCGCAGCCGTCCGTCGCGCGTCCACTCGGAAAAGCGGACCTCCGCGACGAGCCTGGGCTCGACCCAGCGCGCGCCCCGCATGCGCGGCGTTCCTGAACAGGCCGGCGTGGCGCGTACGATCGGATCGAGGCGGCTGCGCAGGGTCGTCAGCGTCTTGCTCGTGAAGCCCGTGCCCACCTTGCCGGCGTAGGCGAGCTTGCCTGATCTGTTCACGCCGACGAGGATCGCCCCCAGCCCTTTCCGGGCGCCGGACGGCTCGGTGAAGCCGACGATCACGAGCTCCTGGCGCCGGCCGCACTTCACCTTGAGCCAGCTGTCGCCGCGCCCGCTCCGGTAGGGCGCCTCCGGGCGCTTCGCGATGACGCCCTCGATCCCGAGCTCGCACGCGTGCTGGACGACGGCGGAGCCGTCCTCCGCGACGTGCTCCGTGTAGCGCAGGTGCCCATCCTCGGGCGCTTCCGCGAGCAGCGCCTCGAGCGCCCGCTTGCGGGTGACCTGTGTGCACCCGCGGAGATCGCGGCCGTCGAGGTAGAGCAGGTCGAAGGCGAAGTACATCAGGCGCCCCTCGCGCCTGCCATTCCCGTCGCTGAGCGCGTTCTGGAGGGCCTGGAAGTCGGTCACGCCGTCCGGCCTCACGACGACGATCTCGCCATCCAGCACGGCCTCCCGCGCAGGCAGCTGGGCGAGGTCGTCGCGCACGCCAGCGAACCGCTCGGTCCAGTCCTGGCCGCGGCGGGTCAGGAGCGTCACGCGCCCCCCGCGGAGCTTCGCGAGCATGCGATAGCCATCGAGCTTGACCTCGTAGAGCCACCCCTCGCCCGGGGGTGGCCCGGTGACGAGCGTCGCGAGCTGGGGCTCGATCTCGCCCGGGAACGGCCCTTTCCGGGCGCCCTCCAGAGCATCCGCGTAGGTCGGCGTCGGGCGCGGGATCGCTGCGGTGGTGTCCGCCTCTCCCGTCGCCGCGGGCGAGCGCTGTCTGCCCACGTCGGCCGCCGTTCCCCCGCGTTTGCGACGGACGGTCAGGGTTGCTTGTCGCACCGCTTGAGTCCGCTGCGCCGCGCCTTGTGCCTGTCTTTGTCCGGCCATCATCATGCCACCGTCTCTTTTGGTGGAAAAAGCAATTCCGATACCGCAATGGCATCTTCACCTGCCGGTGATTTCCCGCTCCCAGGCCGTGGCGCGGCCGGCTGAGCTCGGCACGCGCGCCCCAGAATGCGGCGATCTGCCACGCACGCGTCCTCACCCGTGGCGCACCAACCGCGCCTCTGCCCAGCAATGCTCCTCGGATCCTGGCGCACAGGCTCTCGCGCAACATCCGAGTTCCCACGCCTGCCACGGCGCCTGGAATGAACAGGTGCGCAGGACCGCGGGGGTAGGTTCAGATCAAGGAAGGACGGACTCGAGGAAATCGGCGATAGAACAAACGCTGCAACGCTGGTGCTATGCGTCGCCGCCGCTGTGATCGTCGGATGGTCGTTCCGGACGGCGTGGACAAGTCAAACGCTGCCGTGAGGGGCGAGCGATGCGGGGTACGCCCGGTGCCGGACCGAGCTACTGCAGTGCCTCGGAGGCGGTCGTCGCGGTGATGGCCTGGTCGTGCCACCGCTCCAGGGTCGCCAGCTCGACGCACGTCTCGATGCGAGCGTCGTCCAACGCGCTCAGCGCGAGCTGCCGGCGAGCGAGCACTCGTCGCAGGGCGGCGCGGGCCTCGGCCAGACGTCCCTTGCCGATGCCCTTCTCGATGCCCTTCTCGATGCCCTTCTCGATGAGCCGCTCCTGGACCTGCGGGCTCGCTTCGAGCAGCACCTCGAGGATGCGCTGCCGCCGGGCCTCCACCTCTGGGTCCTCGGCCTTGCCGAACCTCCACAGGAGCTCCTCTCGGGTCGTCGCTGACATCGCCAGGTAGCATGGCCAGCACCCACTCGATGGGCCGGCGTCCAGCTACCCACCGGCCGAACTCGTCCAGGGCTCGCCCGGAACGGGCGACCAGGAAAGCGATCAGCTCGTCACGCAGGGGGAGCTCGTTCGCCGCGACCCACAGCACCCAGTGCCCGAGCGGTGGCACTCGCAATCTAGACGCCGAAGGCCGCACCGCGGCGAATTCTCAAATGAAGACGCCCCGGTCTCCGTAATACGCTTCTCCGTACCGGCGGCTCGAGCCCCCCACACGCGACCCGTCATTGCGCGGGCGGCTCGCTCCAGTAGCGCACCAGATCAGGCAGCGCGGTCTCCGCCATGCGGGTGAGGTGCCTCACGTGATCTGGCTTCTGGGTGCCCGCATAGCCGCGGACATGGAACGCGCCCCTGTGCGCCTCGGACAGGGGGGCGAACCGGAGCCTCGCCTCGCTCGCCGCTCCGGTCAGGTCGTAGATCGCCTGCTCGTCCGCGCCCGCGCCCGGGGAGCGCTGCGCGCCCGTGAGCTTGAGGAGAGCGTCGGTGCTCTCGTGGGTGCCGGCGTAATCGCCGTTCGGGGTGATCTCCGAATGGGTGATCGACATCATCTTCTTGCCGGCGGCCGCCAGCTCGGCGAAGCGGCTGAACGGCTTGAGGCGCTCCATGTCCAGGCTGTGGTCGAGCGGCATGTAGCCGGTGTGGATGCCGTCCAGGAGAAGCACGGCGTCCACCTTGTCCGTGAACCCCGGCTGGTTCAGGAGCCCGCGAACCGCGGCGTACCCGGCGCTGAACGCCGAGAGCGCGACGCGCCGGAGCCGGGCGCCGCGCAGCCCACGGGCCTCGAGCGCCGTCTGCGCCTTCGCCATCAACGCCGGTAGATAGGAGCGGATCGAGAACTGGGTCTCGTACGCGCCAGAGCTGATGCCCAGATTGATGATCATCACAACCGCGTTGAGCCGGGCGCGATCGAACCCCGCCTGCACAACGTCGTTGACCCCGTGGAAGTGGATGACCAGATCGTACGCCCCATCCGCCGAGGCGAACGACGCGGGGATCGTGATGATCCCGTCAGGGATGGGGATCACCCCCGTTCGATCGAGCGTCGCGTCGGCCCGATCCGCGGCTGCGAGGGCCGGCGCCGCCGTTGCTGGCGTTGCCTGGAGCGGCGCGGCCGCTTCGGCCTTCGCCTCGACCCGCGCCGCCACCCCCGTCGACCGCAGGACGGCCGCGGCGGCCGCGGCAGGCTGGAGCGCCGAGCCGGCGCGGAGATCGAAGCCCGCCGCGCCGAGCTGCATCGAGACGAGCCCGCCCACCACCGCCGCGAAGGCCAGGCCGGCACCCGCGCTCAAGGCGATGAGGCGCGACGTGGAACGCCGCGTCGGAGATGCCATGAGCGGAGCCGGCGATTCGAACGGCATCGCCATGCCCCCAATCGACGCCGGCGGGCGACGGAAAATTAAAGTGGGCTCATCCTCGTCATGCGGCAGTTGGACCTCCGCGCAAGGGGGCTCAGCGGGGAACATGTCAGCGATGATGCGAGGCCTATGCCACTCATGGCAAGAGCTAAAATTCTACATGATAGGTTCGCATGCGCATGCGTCAAGGAAGTGGACCTGGTCCGACGTAGTCCCATGGTGGTTCATCGTTTGCCCAGGCGCCCATGCCCAGGGAAGCACCTTGCTCGCACACGTAGTAGCCCCGTGGTTCCGGGATTCGTGAGCGCTCGTGAGCACCTCTGAGCCGTCGGTGCTCGGACGTGGCACGGCGTGGTACGACGTGAATGTTCGAGCGTCAGCAGATCAGGAATGACGCGATCCGGCAAAATCTCTCATGAATTGGCCGCTCTCACCGTCACCTTGGTCGCGCTGCGTCATGCCCTGTGGCTCATGGGAACTCGGGACACCCGAGCGCCGGCGCGGTGAGGTCGAGGCCGCGCCGAAGCAAGCCAGTCCGCCCTCCGAGGAGGATCTGGATGGCTCCTGCGCTTCGCGCAGAGCGCGTAATCGATTTCGCGCCATCCACCGCACGACCGCTCATGGCCGGACTGACCTCCATGCGCCGGGGTGTCTCGCCGGCCCGCACGCGTCGACCGTTGCACGTCCAACGGTTCATCGACGAGGGGGCGCGCTGAGCGCGGCGCGCGCCCGCCGGGCGAGCTGGTGCTACAGGCGTCGCCCCGACGTCAGCGACGGACGACGCCCCGCTGCGCTCTGGAAATACGGCGCGACCCAGGCGCGGCGCACGTGGACCTTGACAGCGCGGGGCGCCTCTGGATCTCCTCTTTCCTCCCCACTCACCCGCACGGGCCCCCCATGACCAGCTACCCCCGCGTCTACGACGACAACACCCAGAGCATCGGCCGCACGCCGCTCGTGCGCATCCGCCGCGTGATCGAAGGCGCACGCGCGACGGTGCTGGCGAAGATCGAGGCGCGCAACCCGGCGTACTCGGTCAAGTGCCGCATCGGCGCGGCCATGGTCTGGGACGCCGAGCAGCGGGGCGTGCTCGGCCCCGGCAAGGCGATCGTCGAGGCGACCAGCGGCAACACCGGCATCGCGCTGGCCTTCGCCGCCGCCTCGAGGGGGATCGAGTGCGTGCTCAGCATGCCCGAAACGATGAGCATGGAGCGGCGCAAGGTGCTCATCGCCCTCGGGGCCAAGCTGCTCCTGACGCCGGGCCCCAAGGGGATGAACGGCGCCATCGCCAAGGCCGAGGAGCTGGCCGCCTCCGACCCCGGCCGGTACGTGCTGATGCGGCAGTTCGAGAACCCGGCGAACCCCGCGATCCACGAGACCACCACAGGCCCCGAGATCTGGGACGACACCGCTGGCAACGTCGACGTCCTCGTCTCGGGCGTGGGCACCGGCGGCACGATCACCGGCGTCAGCCGCTACTTCGAGCGCGGCCGCGGCCGCGCCCTCCACTCCGTCGCGGTGGAGCCGGTCCACTCGCCGGTCATCTCGCAGACGCTCGCCGGCCAGCCGCTCACCCCGTCCCCGCACAAGATCCAGGGCATCGGCGCCGGCTTCGTCCCGAAGAACCTCGACCTCTCCTTCGTGGACCAGGTCGAGACGGTCTCGAACGACGAGTCCATCGCCATGTCGCGACGCCTCGCGTCCGAGGAGGGCATCCTCTGCGGCGTCTCCTGCGGCGCGGCCATGGTCGCGGCGGGCCGGCTCGCGAAGGATCCGAAGTGGGAAGGAAAGACCATCGTGGTCATCCTCCCGGACGCCGGCGAGCGGTACCTCTCGGGGCCCCTCTTCGAAGGCATGTTCTCCGAGGTCGAGGCCATGAAGGCCTCGTGAGGTCGACGTGAGCAAGAAGTGTGATGCTGCCCCCTCCGAGGCGTCGGCCGACCTGCACGGCATCGTCGACGCGCTGATCGCGAGCTACCGGGCGGATACGCGCGGGCATCACATCAACAAGCGCTTCACCCCGTCGCGCCAGGAGATCACCGAGATCATCGATCTCCTGCTCCAGATCTTCTACCCGGGCTACCACGGGCGGCAGGACCTGTCGGACGAGGACCTGCTCTACCACGTGGGCACCCTGGTCTCGACGCTGCGGGACAAGCTGGAGCGGCAGATCGAGCGCTGTCTGTGCTTCCAGGACGAGACCGTCGACGCGGACCGCCTCGACGTCCCGAGGTGCCGGCAGCGGGGGCGCGACGTGGCGCGGGTGTTCATCTCCCGTCTGCCGGAGGTCCGGCGGCGCCTCCTGCTCGACGTGCAGGCGGCCTACGACGGCGATCCCGCGGCGGCGTCGATGGACGAGATCATCCTGGCCTATCCAGGCCTCCTCGCCGTGACGGTGCACCGCGTCGCGCACGAGCTGTACCTGCTCGGCGTGCCGCTCATGCCCCGGATCATGAGCGAGTGGGCGCACACGAGGACGGGGGCCGACATCCACCCAGGCGCCAACATCGGTGACAGCCTCTTCATCGATCATGCCACCGGCGTCGTGATCGGCGAGACGACCGACATCGGCGAGCACGTCAAGCTCTACCAGGGCGTGACGCTCGGCGCCCTGTCCCTGCCGCAGCACTCGCGGGGCGCGCGCGGCCTGAAGCGCCACCCCACCGTGGAGGACAGCGTCACCATCTACGCGAACGCCACGGTCCTCGGCGGCAAGACGGTGCTGGGGCAGGGGAGCGTGGTGGGCGGCTCGGTGTTCCTCACGAAGAGCGTCGCCGGCGGCCAGCGCGTCGCGCTCGAGGCCCCGAGGCTGCGGGTCGCGTCGCCGCCCCATGGCACGCCCGCCGTCGGCGGCTCCGATCCGGACAGCATCCTCGATTTCGACATCTAGACCGCCGCTCTGCTCTGCATGGCGCAGAGGCGGGCGGAGATCGCTGCAGAGCGCCAGGCGCGCCTCATCGATCGGAGTGGCCGAGAGGGCGCTCCGGGGCGACGCGGTCGCGGATCGCCTGCTTGAGCTCCTTGGGCTCGGGGAAGCGCCCTTCGACGGAGCGCGAGAAGAGCGGCGCGCCGTCGAGCGTGATGTCGAAGATGCCGCTCTCGCCCGGCGACAGGAGCACGTCGATCTCGTCAGGGAAGGTGATCAGCAGCTCCTGAGCGAGCCAGGCCGCGCGCGTGAGCCAGCGGCACTTGGGGCAATACCGGATCGCGACGAGCGGCCGTTGCGGGGCGGGGGCGGTATCCATGGCTGGATCGTAGCGCGAGCGCGCGGCGCGCGGGCGGGCTCAGACAAGGAACGCCCTGGCGAGCCCGAGGAAGATGAAGAAGCCCATGCTGTCCGTGGTGAACGTGAGCAGGACGCTCGACCCCTGGGCCGGATCGCGGCCCATGCGCTGGAGCGCGAGCGGCACCGCGCACCCGACCATCGCCGCCACCACGAGGTTCAGCAGGATGGCCGCGGCCATCACCAGACCGAGCGGGACGCTGCCGTAGAGGGCGGCGGCCGCGAGCCCCACGACCGTGCCCCAGACCGCGCCGTTCATCAGGCCGACGAAGAGCTCTTTCTTCAGGAGGTGCCCCGTGTTCACCCGCGTCAGCTGGTCGAGCGCGAGGCCGCGGATCACGAGCGCCACCGTCTGATTGCCCGTGTTGCCGCCGACGCTCGCCACGATGGGCATCAGCGCCGCCAGCGCCACGAGATCCTGAATGGTGCTCTCGAAGATGCCGATGACCCGCGAGGCCAGGAATGCCGTGAGCAGGTTGACGAAGAGCCAGAGCCAGCGGTTCTTCGCGCTCGTCCACGCGGGCGCGAAATAGTCCTCCTCTCCCGCGAGGCCCGCGCGCAAGAGCGCCTCGCTCTGGGCTTGCCGCCGCAGGAAGTCCATCATCACATCCACCGTCAGCCGGCCGACGAGCTTGCCGCGCTCGTCCACCACCGGCGCGGCGATGAGGTCGTAACGCTCGAACGCCCTGGCCGCGTCGCTCGCGCGCTCCTGCGGCGTGAAGCTCACCACGTCCGTGGACATGACAGCGCTCACCTGCGCGCGCGGCTCGCGGAGCAGCAGGTCCTTGAGCGACAGCGCGCCGCGGAGCACGTTGCGCGCGTCGACAACGAACAGCGCCTCGGTGTGCGGCGGCAGCTCGCCCCGCCGGCGCACGTCCTCCAGCGCGCCGCCGATGTCGCGGCCCTCGCGCACCGAGACGAGCTCCGGGCTCATCAGGTGGCCCACCGAGCCGTCCGGGTACGCGATCGTCGACTGGAAGAGCGACTGCTCGCGCGCGTCGAGCGACTGGTACACCTCCGCCACGATCTCCGGATCGACCGACTCGTTGATGTACGCCAGATCGTCTGGATCGAGCTGGCCTAGCAGCGCGACGAGGCGAGGGCGCTCCGTCTCCGCGACGAGCCAGTCGCGGACCGACCGCGAGGACTCGAGCAGCACCTGTGCGGCGCGGTAGGGCTCGAGCTCAGCCCACACCACAAGGCGATCCGCCTGCGGGAGCACCTCGATGATGTGAGCGAGGTCCGCCGGGTGCAGATCCCTGAGCTTCCTCTGCAGCAGGGCGAGATTTTGCCGGTGAACCAGCGCCTCGACGAGCTCCTTGTTCTTGCTCTCCTGCTTGTGCGTCAGCGTCTCGATGACGCGTTGCTTTTCGAGCAGGGTAGTCACCAGGCTCAGGCTCTCTTGCAGTTTCTCCTGGGACCTGGGCGTGCTCATGGCGGCTCCGGGCGCGGGGGCGCGCCGAGCATAGCCCGGGTCCGCGCGGCCGGTCGTATGCCGCGTGCGGTCGCGCTCGCCGTATTGACCAGACCCCATGGCTCATGGTTCTGTCGGCCCGATGAAGCGCGCGTTCGATTTGTGCGTGGTTGGGCTCTCGCTCGGAGCGATGGCCTGTGGACCGGGCCTGGAACCCGAGGTGGTCGTGCATCCTCCCCGGCCCACTGTCTCGCCGGAGAGCACCGCCAGCACGACCAGCGGCGGGTGTCCGGCCATCGGCCACGCCGAGCCGCTCATCGTCGACTGGCTCACGACACGCCGCTCCGATCTCGGGCTCGCGATGAAAGACGGCATCGCCGTCGTCTCCTACGACTGCACGACGCTGAAGCTCCTCACGCAGTGCAAGCTCCCGGGGAGCTACTCCTTCGCTGGCGTGACCCGGGCAGAAAAAGTAATACAATTAACAAACCCTGCGGAGATGCAGGCGAACGTCCCCTTCGGGGCCCCGGCGCTGAGCACCGCGATCGAGGGCGGCGGCTCGGCCGCGATCGACGTGGCGCTCGTGCCGACGGGGAAGATGGCGACCACGGTGGCCTCCTCCTCGGCGCAGGATCTCTCGGGCAGCTGCGAGGGCGCGACGCACTTCGTGCGCGCCGCGCTGCTCGGGGCCTTCGCGATGACGCCAGGCAGCCGGGGCACGGCGCGGACGGTGGATCAGGTCTTCGGGGCGGCCGCGACGGCGGGCCAGGGCGGCACCACGAGCAAGGAAGGGGAGCTCGACGCCTGCCGGGCCGCGAAGCCCGACGCGCAGGCGCCGACGGAGCGCTGCCATGCGCCGCTGCGCCTGGAGCTCGTCCCGCTGCTCACGAAGAAGGCGGCGGCGGCCGAGGCTCCCGTGAAGCAGGCGGAAGACGAGTTCCCGAAGCTGTCGAGCCTGTGCCCGCTCGGGACGGTGCCGAGCGGGGCGAAGTGCTCCCCGCCTGCGCTCGCGCCCGCGCACCTGTGCGAGCCCAACGACGCCCGCTCCTGCGCGGCGGAGTGCGGGAAGGGTGATGTCGGCAGCTGCTATCACCTCGGGATTCAGTACCTGGGCGGCAAGGATTTTCCGCGCGATGACGCGAGGGCGGCGGAGCTGTTCGAGAAGGCGTGCGGCGCCGGCGTCACGCAGGCCTGCTATGCGAGGGCGAAGCAGCTCCTGCGCGACATGAAGAGCGCCAAGGTCCCCCCGGACGCCGCGGGGCGGGCCAAAGTGCGAGAGTTCGCCGACAAGGCGTGCGAGATGGGCGACGGCTGGGCGTGCTTCAGCGTGGCCGAGTGGTACCTCAGCGAAGGTCCGCAGGCGGTCCTCCCGAAAGATCCGACGCGCGCGGTCGCGTTCCTCCGGCGCGGCTGCGATCTCGGGCACGGGCCGAGCTGCAGCGCGCTGGGCAAGATGCTGGTCGAGGGGAAGCTCGCGGCGAAGGACGTGGGGGTCGCCGTCGGCGTGCTCCAGCGCGCGTGCCAGGGCGGCCAGTCCGAGGACTGCGTCGATCTCGGCGACATCCTGCGCAAGGGGCAGGGCGCGCCGAAGGACGGGGTGAAGGCGATCGCGGCGTACAGCCACGGTTGCAGCCTGGGGGACATGCGCGCCTGCAACGCCGCCGGCTCGGTCTACGCGCAGGGCGACGGCGTTCCGAAGGACGTCGCGAAGGCGTATTCGTTCTTCGAGAGGGGCTGTCCTGAGAAGGGGTTCGGGGCGGATGCGTGCTTGAGCCTCGCCGGGATGTACGAGAAGGGGAACGGCATTCCGAAGGACATGTCGCGCGCCGCGGCGCTCTACGAGAAGGTGTGTGGGACGGGCGGCTGCCTGCGGGCCGCCGAGATCTGGCAGCGCGGCGACGGCGTGACGGCCGATCCGGAGCGGGCCTACTCGCTCTACGAGAAGGCCTGCACGCAGTGGGGCGAGAAGAAGGCGTGCGACGCGTTCGGCCCGCTCCTGGAGCGCAAGGACAAGGAGCGGGCTCGGACGTTCTACGCAGACCAGTGCATGCGGACGCAGGACAAGGCGGCGTGCGCAGCCCAGAAGCGGCTCGGCGGCGCGCCGCGCTAAGAGCGGCGGTCACCCGCTTCGGATACGGGCCCATCTCGACGTTTTCGGTGCTCAGCGCACAGGAGTGCGCTTCCGCGCCGAAAACGCCGATCTGGGCCCGTCTCCTGTGCGGGTGACCGCCGCTCTGTGTTGGCTGGGGCCGTCTCCTGTGCGGGTGACCGCCGCTCTAGAACAGCTTCATCTGACGATCGGCCCCGGCGCGTGATCCCCGCTGCGCCTCGGGCGACGGGCCGGCCCGAAGGAGCAGGCGCTCCTCCACCTCGCGTACGAACGGCGACACCTCGGTCTCAACCACCTTGCCGTGCCGCGCGCGCTGCATGGCGCGGGTGAGGAACAACCGCTCTCGCGCCCGCGTCATGCCCACATAGAAGAGCCGGCGCTCCTCGGCGACGTCCGTCTCGTCCCTGCCGGGGAACCGGAGCGGGAGCAGGCCGTCCTCACACCCCACGAGGAAGACCACCCGGAACTCGAGCCCCTTGGCCGCGTGCAGCGTCAGCAGCGAGATGCGGTCGGCCCGCGGATCCCACGCGTCGATCTCGGAGCACACCGCGAGCTCGATCAAGAAGCGATCGACGTCGCCGCCGCAGCGCTCCGCGAGCGCGAGGTGCAGCTCCAGCGCCGCGTCCACGTCGGCCTCGCGCAGACACGCCGCGCTCGCCGCGCCCTCCTCGGCCGCCCCCGCCGCGGGCGGAGCGCCGGCGAGCCCGGGCTGCGCCACCTCCTCGCGGAGGCGCGCCGCGGCCGCCTTGAGGCGCCCCGCGAGCGGCCCCGGCGGTGCGGCGGCGAGCGCCCGCGCGAGCGCCTCGGAGCCCGCGCGCTCGGCGAGGAGGCGATCCGACCGCCGCTGGAACGGCATCCCCGAGCGGGCGAACGCCTCCCGGAGCCGCTCGGACTGCGCCTCGGTCCGGTAGAGGACCGCGAAATCCGAGAAGGAATGGTCGCCGCTCCCGGCAGGGTCGCCCACCCGCCCGCTATCCATCGAGAAGAACGTGGACCCGCCGAGCATCCGCTCGATCGTGTGGACCACGCGCTCGGCTTCGGCGGCTTCCGTCGGCGATTCGTAGAAGGCCACGAGCTCCACGCCGCCCGCGCTCGGCAGGAGCTCCCGCGCGCCGAGCGTCGGTGAGGGCGCGATCACCTGGAGCGCCGCCTCGACGATGGGGCGCGACGAGCGGTAGTTCCGCTTCAACCGCACCACGCGGGCCGCCGGGAAATCTTGCTGGAAACGGAAGAAGAAGCCCACGTCCGCGCCGCGGAATCCGTAGATCGCCTGATCGGGATCGCCGATGGCGCAGACGTTCCCGCCGGGAGCGACGAGCGCGCGCACCAGCCGGTACTGGCGCTCATCGATGTCCTGGTACTCGTCGATCGAGAGATACAGGGCCCGCTCGCGCGCCGCGGCGAGCGCTCCGCCCTGCTGCTCCAGGAGCAGGACGGCGTGCCCGATCAGGTCGTCGAGGTCGAGGAGCCCGCGCGCGGCGAGCTCGTCCTCGTACACCTTCCACGCGCGGTCCACGTGGCGGTCGATCTCGCCGCCCGCGGCCGGCGACCCGTGCGCGTCGGCGTGGCGCGGGCAGCGCCGCTTCAGCGCGGCGATGTCGGCGAGCAACCGGGACGCCCGCCGGTCCGGGACGCCCAGCGCCGCGGCGAGCAGCGCCGTCCGCTCGCGCTCGCCGGCGATCGCGGGCGGCGCGGCCCCCGCGGCCTGCGCGTGCTCGCGGAGCAGGGAGAGGCCGAACGCATGGAAGGTCATGGCGGGCACGCGGCCGCCGGCCTCGCCGAGCAGCGCGCCGAGCCGCTCCCGCAGCTCGTCGGCGGCGCGGCGGGTGAAGGTGATCGCGAGGCACTGCTCCGGCGGGACCCCGAGATCGAGGACGAGGTGCGCGATCCGGTGCGTGAGCGTGCGGGTCTTGCCTGTGCCTGGCCCCGCGAGGAGGAGCAGCGCGCCGTCCGTGATCTCCGCCGCGGCCCGCTGCTCCGGGTCGAGCGCGTCGAGCGGCGCTGCGCCGGGCGGCGCAGGCGGCGCGCCGCGGGACACCTCGCCGGCCGGGGCCGGGCGAGGCGCCGCGTCGGCCCGGCCGCGGCGCGGAGGGGGGCGCGACGCCGCGGGAGCGCGCGCCACCGAGGGAGGCGGCTGCGGCGCCGCGGCCTCCGGCAGGAAGAGGAGCCCGCCCCCGCGGCGCTGCGCGAGCTCCTCCGGCTGGAAGACCCGGATCGCGCCGTACTCGCCGTCGTAGCCTGCGTCGCGGATCACGCGCCCTTCGCGCATCCGCGCGATCGCCTCGGCGAGCAGGGGCGTGCCGGCGCGCTCGATCTCGTCGAGCGGGGCGTCGCCGAGGAGGAACAGCTCGGGGCCGATGCGCGACAGCACCCCGTCGTAGCTCCGCTGCACCACCTTGCTGGCGGCGCCCACGCCGTGGAGCTCGGCCAGCACCTCGGGCAGCGGCACCAGGTTGCGGAACTCGCTCGCGCCCTCGGGGCGCACGCCCTCGTCGCGATCGGCGAGCTCCTCGACCCGGTGCAGCACGCCCACCGTGACCGGGTGCCCGCACACGGGGCAGGCGAGGGCGAGCGCCCGCGTCTCCGCGGGCGAGAGCACGACATTGCACTTACGGTGGCCGTCGAGGTGGTATTTGCCCTCTTCCGGGAAGAACTCCACCGTGCCCCCGAAGCCCTCACCGGTCTCCAGGGCGCGCCGGATCGCGAAGTAGTCGAGCGGGGCGTCGAAGGCCGTGGCCTCGCGCCCGAGCTTCGCGGGCGAGTGCGCGTCCGAGCTCGAGACGAGCCGGTACCGATCGAGCCCGGAGATCCGCCAGTTCATCGCAGGATCGGACGAGAGCCCGGTCTCGAGCGCGAAGATGTGGGGCGCGAGATCGCCATAACACTCCTCGACCGCGTCGAAGCCCGCCTTGGAGCCCAGCACCGAGAACCAGGGAGTCCAGATGTGCGCCGGCACGAGGTAGGAGCCCTCGCCGGCCTCCAGCACGATCTCGAGAAGGTGGCGCGAATCGAGCCCGAGGATGGGCCGCCCGTCGGCGGTCAGGTTGCCGATCTTGGAGAGCGCGCGGACGATGCGCTCCGCCGCGTCGAAGCTGGGCGCGTAGAGGAGGTGATGGATCTTCCGCGTCCGATCTCCCTTCTTGTAGATCGTCGAGATCTCCACCGAGAGGACGAAGCGCGTCTCTCCGCGGCAGGCCCCGGGGAGCCGATCCGAGACCGCGCGGCCGAGATCGTCCCGCAGGCGGAAGAGCCCGGGCTCGGCGGGCACGAGGTGCTCGCGGAGCTCGGCCATCCACGCTGGATGGGTGAAGTCCCCCGTGCCCAGCACCGCGATGCCCTTGCGCTGAGCCCAGTAGCTCAGATGCGCGAGATCGCAATCGCTGCTCGTCGCGCGGGAGTACTTCGAGTGCACATGGAGGTCTGCATAAAAACGCATGGTGTTCCGCCGTGAGGTGCCGTTTACCTATCGAGCTCCCTCGCGCTGTCAATCGCGGATACCATCAATCTCGATGAAATATGGCTGGAAATTGAGGTAGGCTGATCGCAATGCGCTGCGATGCGTGAGAGTCCTTGTCCTGTGGCAAAAGGCGCTCGCTCGATGCAATGCCGTTCGACGGGCTCGCCCGTGTGGCAAGAGATGCTCGCCCCGAACCTACACGCGCGGGCGCGAGCCCCGGTCCGGAGGGGACCGCCGGCCGCTGCGAGGCATCACGAGGTCACGGGGTCGCGGTCGAGGGCGCCGGGGTCTTGCGGGTCAGGTAGAAGAAATCGCGCAGGGAGCGCTTGCGGATGTACTCGTCTTCCGAGAACTCGAAGCCGCTCGCCAGCGCGACCGGCGCGAGGGCGCCGCCCTCACCCGGCTCGTAGAGGAGGAACTTCGGGTACGACCAGTTCACGTCGAGCTGCGCCACCGCCGAGGCGCCGGCGTGCTGCATGCCGAGCGCGATGGCGGGCGCCGTCGTGTGATTGCTGATCCCGACGTAGAGGACCTTGCCGTCGCGGTCGAGCCCCACCGCGGAGCGGCGGATCACCGTGTTGCCGTCCAGCGTGGCGCCCCAGTTGCGGACCTGCGGCGCGCGGAGCAGCGGGTGCAGCTCGCCCTCGTCGACCATGCAGCTCGGCGTCTGCCGCCACCACGGCATGTCGCTCTCTCCCGCCGAAAGCCTGGTCCATGGCGCGATCTGCAGCCGTCCGTCGCCGCGCCGCGCGAGCGTGCAGCCCTGGTCCCGGGGGCGCACAAGCGTCACGCCGTCGACCCGCATCCCCCACTGGCCGTGCTCGGTCATGAAGCCGCCGTTGAACGCCGCGAGCAGCCGCCCGTGGTCCGCCTCCGGGATCTTCGCGGGCCGCTCGTAGGGCTTGCCCTCCTCGGTCGTCGCCGCCGGCTCCCGGGAGCCGGCCATGAGGTGCACATCGACCCGCGCGAGATCCACCGCCACGATGAACAGCTCCGCCCAGGAGCGGTTCGGATCCGGGTGGAGCAGCGTCTTGTGGAGGCGCGGCGCGTCGCTCGGATGGGCGTGATCCGCGATGGGCACCCACCGCCCGTCGCCGGGAGCCGACCAGGCCGCGTGCGAGGGGCCGACGTCCGTCGGCCGGAACGCCGCCGCGCCGGCGCCCCCAGCGGCCGGGCTCGGCGTTGCAGCCGCCGACGGTGAGGCGGTCGCGGCAGGGCCCGGCGGCTCGGGCACCTCCCAGTACGTCTTCGGCGGCTCGTCCTTGCGCCAGAGCTGGTGGACGCGATCCTCCAGGGCGTAGGCGGTCTCCTCGAGCGCCGTCACGTTCTCGGCCCCGATCACCGAACGCAGCCCGTTCGCGACGAGCGGGCCCATCCATGGGATGCGGTGCACCGCGATCCATAACCCGGCCCCGGAGAGCACCGGGACGGCGACGGCACCGAGAGCCCAGCGCCGAAGCCGGGATCGGGGCGACCGAAGGACGGGGCGCTCCGGAGCGGAGTGCCCGACCTGAGCCGGCGTTTTCGAGGCTTCGGCGGTTTCGGCCATGGCGTGCTGCTCTGCTTCGAAGGGGAGGGAAGACGCTGGAGGTCGCGGGCGACGCGGGGCGACCTGCGAGCGCGAGCGCACGAGAAGCGGGCCCTCCGCTCGGGCGACGGTCTAGCATGGTGCGCCGCGCGCGCGGAGGGCGCTCCGCGCACCGCGAGCGGAGCGGCTCGACTTCCTCACCACGCCGTACTAGAGTCGCCGCCTCGGACTGACCTGGCACGGGTCGCGGTGCTCGGTCGCTGTCATTGGTCCTCGCAGCCCCCGCTCAAGGGGGCGCGAGGCGGCAGCTCTCCGTGATCGAACCCTCTTCGCAAGGAGGGCGCGGTGCCGCGGCGTACTTTCCGCCCTTGCTCAGGAGGGGCTGTGATCCAGCCCGATTCCAGCCCGATGTCCATGCAATTTGCCGATCTCAAGCTCATCGAACCGCTTCTCCGCGCCATCGAGGCCGAGGGGTACAGCGCCCCGACGCCCATCCAGCAGCAGGCCATCCCGCCGATCCTAGAGGGCAACGACCTCCTCGGTTGCGCGCAGACCGGCACGGGCAAGACCGCCGCGTTCGCGCTGCCGATCCTGCAGCGCCTCGCGCAGAGCGGCGGGCCGAGGCAGGGCGGGCTCCGCGTGCTCGTGCTCACCCCGACGCGCGAGCTCGCGGCGCAGGTCGCCGAGAGCTTCACCACGTACGGCAAGAACCTCGGCCTGCGGACCGCGGTCGTCTTCGGCGGGGTGGGGCAGCGCCCCCAGATGGAGGCGCTGCGCCGCGGCGTCGACGTGCTCGTGGCGACGCCGGGCCGGCTGCTCGATCTCTGCTCGCAGGGCATCGCCCCGTTCGGTCGGCTCGACACGCTCGTCCTCGACGAGGCCGATCGGATGCTGGACATGGGGTTCATCCACGACATCCGGCGCGTGCTCGCGATGCTGCCCGAGCGTCGGCAGACGCTCCTGTTCTCTGCGACGATGCCGCCGGACATCCTGAAGCTCGCGAACAGCATCCTGCGCAGCCCGGTGCGCGTCGAGGTCGCGCGGATCGCCACGACGGCCGAGAACATCGACCAGCGGGTGGTCTTCGTCGAGCGGTCCGACAAGCGCGCGATGCTGGAGCACGTGCTCAAGGATCCTGCGCTCCGCCGGGCGATCGTGTTCACCCGCACCAAGCACGGCGCCAACCGCGTGGTCCAGCAGCTCAGCCGTGCGCGCATCGAGGCGGTCGCCATCCACGGGAACAAGTCCCAGGGCGCGCGCGAGCGGGCGCTCGCGAGCTTCAAGCAGGGGACGACGAGCGTGCTCGTCGCGACCGACATCGCGGCGCGCGGCATCGACATCGACGACATCTCGCACGTGATCAACTACGACCTCCCGAACATCCCGGAGAGCTACGTGCACCGCATCGGCCGCACGGCGCGCGCCGGGGCGTCCGGGGTGGCGCTCTCGTTCTGCGACAGCGAGGAGCGCGCTTATCTCGCCGACATCGAGCGCCTCATCCAGAAGCGCCTACCCCTCCTCGCCGACCCCGGGGTTCCCGCCTTCCAGATCGATCCCAGGCCCGCACCGCAGGCGCAGGGGCAAGCTCGCCCGCAGGCGCAGGGCCGGCCGCAGGGACAGGGCCGTCCACACCCCCAGGGGCAAGCTCGCCCGCAGGGACAGGGCCGGCCGCAGGGACAGGGCCGTCCACACCCCCAGGGGCAAGCTCGCCCGCAGGCGCAGGGCCGGCCGCAGGGACAGGGCCGTCCACACCCCCAGGGGCAAGCTCGCCCGCAGGCGCAGGCCTCCGCGCAGGCGCAGCCCCCGGCGCGGCCGCAGCCGCGGCACGACACCCCTCGCGTCGATAACTGATCCTCACCGCGCTGCCCGCCGCGCTCGATCCGTCTCGCCGCGCATCGCCTGATGCGCGCAGCGTCGCGAGCCCGGCGCTCGTTGGCGCTCGCCGCGCGCCAACGAGGGTGAGGGCGCCGCTCCGAGGCGGCGCAGGTCGTCTGCAAGGCGCTCAGGTCGCTTGCGACCCGACCATGCCTGAATGACGCACTTCGACATTATCTCGTCGATGTACGGAAACTCTGGCACGATCGCCTTCATGCGCGTTCCCGTCATCGTTGTAAGCCTGCTCACGATCGCTGCCTGCGATCGCGGTGCTCCTTCTTCGAGCTCGTCCACCACGGGCGCCCAGGCCTCCGCCGATCCGGCGCCGATCGCCTCCGCCGCGCCGGTCGCCTCCGCGAGCAGCGCGCCGGTCGAGGCGCCCGACGCCAGCGCCGCTCCCGCGGCGGCCGACACCGCCGATGCCGCCGCGCCCGCGGCGAGCGCGGCGGCGGCCGACGCCGGGCCGCCCGCGGCCGACGACAGCCGCCTCTCGGTGGAAGGGCGAGCCGTCCAGGGAGGGCTCCTGCGCGCCAAGCTGAACGGCAAGCTGCGCCGCATGGCGTTCCCCGGCCATCGCGTGACCGTCAGCGACGAAGGGGAGTTCCTGATCGCCTTCTCACGCAACGCGCCAGCGCAGGAGAAGCTGACCATCACGTTCGACGACGGGCAGGTGCTCGAGAAGATCTTCGACGTGGAGCCTCGCAAGTTCGAGGTCGACAAGGTCGACCACCTGCCGGAGAACATGGTCAAGCTCGACATGGCGACGCGCGTGAAGCTCACGCAGGCCGAGAAGAAGCTCGACGCGCTCCGGAGCAAGTACACGAAGAGGAACTGCTACAAGAACGGCTTCATCTGGCCGTCCAAGGGCCCCATCACCTCGCGGTACGGCCAGCCGCGCCTGCTCAACGGCACGGACGGCGGGATCCACTGGGGCGTGGACATCGCGGTGCCCGTCGGTACGCCGGTGCGCGCGCCTGCCTGCGGCAAGGTCGTGCTCGTCGAGAAGGACCTCCCGCTGAGCGGTCACACCGTGATCATCGATCACGGGCAGGGACTGACCTCCACGTTCATCCATCTGCACGGCTTCGCCGTGAAGGTGAACGACGAGGTCAAGCAGGGGCAGGTCATCGCGACCGTCGGGATGACCGGCCGCACGAACGGACCGCACCTCGACTGGCGCATGAATCTCTTCGAGACACGCGTCGATCCAGAGCTCCTGATCTCCGCCGCGAAGTGACGCACGGCGGGGCAATGTGCCACACGAAGAGCGTTCGTGGCTGAGCTCCCCCGGGCGGAAACGTGGCTCGGGTTCGGCCCTCGAAGCGCCCGGCGCCTCCAGGCGCACGCCCGCCGTTCTTCCTTTCCTGGCCGATGATTGATCGAATGGCCGCCG
Source organism: Sorangium sp. So ce295 (assembly GCF_051527405.1). Lineage (NCBI taxonomy): Bacteria > Pseudomonadati > Myxococcota > Polyangiales > Polyangiaceae > Sorangium > Sorangium sp. So ce295. Next base: position 5,264,300 of record NZ_CP150324.1, read on the forward strand.
AGTTCGCCGGGAGGACAAGCTCTCTCCCGAGAGCCTCTGGGCGGCATATCCCTTGCAAATTTCCGGACCGACGAAGGCACTCAATCCGGATATCGATTTTGCAAGGAGTCGGTCATGAAGATGCTGTCGCCTCGAGCTCATGGGTTTGTGGACTATGCGGTTGCGGCCCTGTTCCTGCTGGCCCCGTCGCTGTTCGGCTTCGGCGGGCTCCCCGAGACGCTCTGCTACATCCTGGGCGCCGCGCATCTAGGGATGACGCTGCTCACCGCGTTCCCGCTGGGCGCCGCGAAGCTCATCCCGTTCCCTGTCCACGGGGCGATCGAGGCCACGGTCGCCGTGCTCCTCGTCGCGGCGCCGTGGCTGTTCGGCTTCGATGAGGAGCCCGCCGCGAGGAGCTTCTATCTCGTGTCGGGCGTGGCCGTCGGCCTGGTCTGGCTCGCGACGGACTACCGTTCTTCCTATGCCACGACGACGGCCAGCGCTCGTTACCGGCCGGAGCACCGGTCGTTCTCCTGAGGGTCGTGCGCGTGCGCCTCGCGATCAACCCGGCGGTCGAGGGGGTGGTGGATCGCGCGGATTTGCGGCAAGCTCATGCGTGGCGGGAGGACAGACGCCGTGAGCGACCCGAAGAAGCCGGATCCGATGAGCCTGCGGGTGGGTGACTTCCTCGTGAAGGTGGTGCCCGTCGGTGAGACGAGCGACGCCCTCGATACCGAGGCGAACCGCGAGCGGGCGCAGCGGGCCGAGGAGGACCAGCGGGCGGCCCAGCTCGGCGCGAGCGGCGAGGGGGCAGGGGAGGCCGCGCAGAAGGCGGCGGAGGCAGCCGTGGACGAGGCGATCGAGGAGGCGCGGGCGCGCTTGAAGAGCGCCGGCGAGGACGTGCCGATCTTGGTGTGCGATCCGGTGACCGGAGCGACGTTCACCCTGGAGTGACCGAGGGCGGTACCGTCCACCCGGTGTCCCTGCGCGCCACGGTTGCGCCCGGTTCCACGGTCCCGCGCGCACCTCGACCGCGACGGAACGGCCTTCCGGCGCATCTTCTCCGAGACTCCCATCCTGAGCGCGCCCGCCTCAGGGGGCCCTGTTTCGACCAGCACGGCAGCGATGGCTGCCGTTATCGTGGATGTTCCTCTGTTTGGTTCGGCCGTCCATCCGCTCCGTCCGAAGCCCTGTCCGCTCCCGTGGAGGAAAACACGGCGCTCCAAGTCTTCAACATTGCTCCGATCCGGTCAGGGAGTTACTCCACTTCCCGCAACGACTGACGCAGGGGAGAGCCATGATGAACATGCCGATGATGCCGATGATGCCGAACATGATGGGCATGATGCCGATGATGGGCGGCATGATGCCGAACATGATGGGCATGATGCCGATGATGGGCATGACACCGATGATGAACGGCATGATGCCGAACATGATGGGCATGATGCCAAACATGATGGGCGGCATGATGCCAAACATGATGGGCATGATGCCGATGATGGGCATGACGCCGAACATGATGGGCATGATGCCGATGATGGGCGGCACGATGCCGAACATGATGGGCATGATGATGCCCGCGATGATGATGCCGAACATGATGGGCATGATGATGCCCGGCATGAAGATGGCGGCCTGAACCGAGGAACGTCGGCGAGCGGCTCAGCCCCGACGGTCGGGAGCGGGCGCTCCGGACCTGCGCAGCGCGACGCCTCCGCTGCGAGGCGTCGCGCGCGGGCGCTCGCCCCGTCCAGTCACGCGTCGGCTGCTTCCTGCGGCTTCGGGTGCTGATCCCGCGATACGAACACCGCCGCTGCCAGGTCCCCCACCACGTTGATCACCGTCCGGCACATGTCGAGGAACCGATCCACCCCGAGGACCAGGCCGAGCCCCTCGGGCGGGATGCCGAGCATCCCGAGGATCATCGCGATGACGGGCAGCGAGCCGGCCGGGATGCCCGCCGTGCCGATCCCCCCGAGCACCGAGATGAGCATCACGGTCGCCTGCTGCCCGAAGCTCAGCGAGACGCCGTAGACCTGGGCCAGGAAAAGCACGGTCACCCCCTCGAACAGCGCCGTCCCGTTCTGGTTCATCGCGGCGCCGGCGGTCAGCACGAAGCGCGCCACGGACGGCGGCAGCTTCAGCTCCTCCTCGGCCACCTTCAGCGCGGTCGGCAGCGTCGCGTTCGACGAGGCGGTCGAGAACGCCGTCACGATCGCCGTCCGGCTCCCGCGAAAGAACGTGACCGGCGACATCCCGCCAAGGAAGCGGACCGAGAGTGAATAGACCACGAACATGTGAAGGCCGAGGCCGAGCAGCACCGTGAGCACGTACGCCGCCAGCTGCTGCATGATGCCGATGCCCATGCGGGACGTGATCGTGAAGAGCAGCGCGCCCACGCCGATCGCCGCGAACCGGAGCACCCCCTCGATGAGCCGCATCGAGACGTCGAACAGCCCCTGGATGCACTCGCGGAGCCGCGCCGCCGCGTCGGTCTGGGTGAGCGACAGGGCGATGCCGAAGAGCAGCGAGAACGTGATCACCGCGAGCACGTCGCCCCCGGCCGCCGCCTTGAAGATGTTGTCCGGCACCATCCCGATGATCATCCCCACCGGCGAGGTGTCGGCCGGCGCGGTCGCCGCCTTGATCCCCCCGCCGCGCGCGAGGCTCCGGACCGCCTCGGGCAGGCCGTCGCCCGGGCGGATCAGGTTCACCAGGACGAGGCCGATCAACACCGCGATGCTCGAGACGACGGCCGTGTAGCCCAGCGTTCGCAGGCCGAGCCGACCGACGTGCTTCAGATCGAGCTCGCAGACGCCCATCACGAGCGCCGAGAACAGGATCGGGAGCACGAGCATGAACAGCAGGCGCAGGAAGATCTGGCCCACCGGGTAGGTGATGTGATCGACGATCCAGGTGAGCGCCGGATGCCCTGCCGCGACAGCGTTCGCCGTGAGACCGCCCGCTGCCCCGACCGCGACGCCGAGCAGCATCGTTCGATGCGATGACATGGCGCCACCTTACACAAGCCGCGGCGCCGCGATCCGCGGAGTTGACGCCACGCCCCCGGGCCCTCCACGGCCAACGGGGCGTCCTGCGGGCACAGATCGACCTCCGCACGCGCCGTTCGCGGGCCAAGGGCCGCCTGTCCAAGCCCACGCGGATCCATTAGGCTCCCGGCCGGCAATGCTGAAGCCGGGCGATTCGTTCGAGCGGTACACGATCGAGGCCGCCATCGGGCAGGGGGGGATGGGCTGCGTCTACCGGGCGCACGACGCGCGGCTCGGGCGGCGCGTCGCGGTCAAGGTGATCGCGGGCGGCGCCGTGGACGAGGACGCCGGCGCGCGCCTGCTCCGCGAGGCGCGCGCCGCCGCAGCGCTCGATCACCCGAACGCCGTCTCGATCTTTGACGTCGGCGAGCTCGAGGGGACGCCGTTCATCGTGATGGAGCTCGTCCCGGGCCGCACCCTGCGCAGCGCCATCAGCGGCGCCGACGCGCCGGCCTCGACGCGGGTCGCCTGGCTCTCCGACGTCGCCCGCGCGCTCGCGGCGGCGCACCGGCGGGGGCTCGTCCACCGGGACATCAAGCCGGAGAACGTGATGGTCCGGGACGACGGGGTGATCAAGGTGCTCGACTTCGGCATCGCGCGCCGCGCCGCCGGCGACGCCGATCCGAACGCGTCCACCGAGGCCCCTGCGCTGCCGACGCTGACCGCGCTCGGCGTCAAGCTCGGGACGCCGGTCTACATGGCCCCGGAGCAGATCCGCGGCGCCGAGCTCGACGGGCGCGCGGACCAGTTCGCGTGGGGCGTGCTCGCCTTCGAGCTCCTCACCGGCAGGCTGCCCTGGCGCGGCGCCGGCGACATGCTCGCCGTCGTCGCGTCGATCCTCACCGACGACGCCGACCGCGCCCTGCTCGACGCCGCCGCCGTTCCGCCGGCGGTGAGCGCGGTCGTGCTGCGCGCGCTGTCGAAGCGCCCCGACGATCGGTTCGCGTCCATGGACGAGCTCCTGCGCGCGCTGGAGGCGGCCGGGAGGGGCGAGGCGCCCGCCGCGCCTGCAGCCGCGACGTCCGCGCCGCCCGCGCAGGCGCCCGGCGTGAAGGGCAGCGAGGCGCCTCGCGGCGGCGAGACCGCGGCGCAGCGGTTCTCGACCGAGGAGGTCCGCGACGTCCTCGCGCAGGCGATCGAGCGCCAGGCATCCGCCGACGGAGGCGAGGCGCGCGCCCAGCGGGGCGACGCGCGCCTCGGCTTCGACGACCTGCTCGCCGCGGCGGAGGAGGTGGGCGTGGGCCCCGAGGCGCTGCGCGAGGCGAGCCGCGCGCTTCGCGCGCGCGAGCGCGACGGCGTGGAGCGGAGGTCGAGCGCGACGACCGCCGCCGAGCGCGCCGCGTGGCTCCGGCGCAAGCGCCGCGATTTCTACCGGCACCTCGGCGTCTACCTCATCGTCAACGCGGCGCTCCTCACGCTCGCCTTTCCGCTCGGCGTCGTGCTCTGGGCGGCGATCATCCCGCTGGGCTGGGCCATCGGGGTCGCCATCCACGGGCTTGTCGCGTTCACCGCGCACGAGGACGACTGGGCCGAGGAGGCCGAGCGCATGCAGTGGTGGCACGAGCACCATCGCCGCAGGCACGAGGTGGCCATGGCGAGGGCGATCGGCAAGGACTGGCGCCTTGCGGCGGCCCCGCGCCAGCGCATCGGCGCGGCGGAGGAGGGGGACCGTCGGGGCAAGCTGCGCGTCGAGACGGACACCGCGCGCTCCACGGCGGAGCGGGCGGAACGGGCGGAACGGGCGGAAGAAGAGGCCTCGGTCGCGGTGAACGAGCCCCAGCGGCGGCGGCGCTGACGTGGGAGCCGCGCCGCCCACGGCCTGACAAGGCGCCGGGCCGGCATGCGCTAAGCTCGCGGTCCTTCGGAGGCTCCATGTCCCAGCTGAACTTCATCGCCCGCTCGCTCGCGCCGCTCCAGGCGCTCCCGTCCTTCCTGCGCACGCGCGCGCAGACCGTGCTGTTCCGGCGCCTCGTGCCGTTCACCGGGACCGCCGGGATCCAGTTCGACGAGGTGAGCTCGGATCGGGTGGCACTGCGGCTCGCCAACGGTCCCAGGGTGCGGAACCACATCGGCGGGGTGCACGCCGCCGCGGCGGGGCTCCTGGCCGAGACGGCGACCGGCTTCGTCGTCGCCGTCAACCTGCCGGACGACAAGCTGCCGCTCCTGCGCAGCATGAAGATCGACTACAAACGCCGCGCCCAAGGCGGCCTCCGCGCGGTCGCGACCCTCACGCCCGAGCAGCGCCAGTCCTTCCTGGACCAGCCGAAAGGGGACGTGGCGGTCGCCGTCACGGTGACGGACGAGAGCGGCGCGTCGCCGATGGAGTGCGAGTTCGTCTGGGCCTGGGTGACCAAGGGGGTGTGACGCCGCCGCGTTCGCGCGCGGCGCGGGCGCGGTCAGTTGCGGCGGAGGCGCTCGATCTCGGCCAGCGCCTCGGCGAGCTGGCGCTCCAGGTCCGACGCGCGCCTGGCCTCCGCCTCGGCGCGCCTGGCCTCCGCCTCGGCGCGAAGCTCCGCCTCCTCGGCGCGACTGGCCTCGTCCGCTGCGCGCAGCTCCGCATCGTCCTTGCGCGCGAGCACGTCGTCCAGCATCACGCCGAGCCGCGCGATCAGCTCATCCGCCTCTTCCAGCTTCGCCGTCCCGCTGAAGAAGCGCAGCTTCGAGCCCTCCACCGCGAGCTCCAGCCCGAGCACCTGCGACGCGAACCGGCCTGCCTGGGGCATGACGGGCTGGTAGCTCCGGGTCCTGCGCGCCGCGTCGGCCGGCGGGAGTCGGTACCCGCGGAGGCTCAGCCGGCGCCGGTCGAAGATGAAGTACTCGGAGATGCCGAGCCGGGCATAGCGCTCGACGTTGGTCTCGAAATCCTTCGTCAGGTTGCCCGCATAGGCCACCTCCAGGACCAGATCGAGCCCCTTGCCCTCCGCGCCGACGACCCATTTCATCCTCTCGCCAGGCTCCACATCGAGGACGGCGAGCAGATCCGGCGCGAAGGCCGGCTCGTCCGGATAGAAGACCGCGAGGTTCGAGGACAGGTAGATCCTCCGCCCGCTCCGGCGGAAATACGCGTCGAGCGTCGCGATCACCTGCGCCGCCGCCACGCGGTGCGGATCGCCCTCGGGCGGCTCGAGCTCGAACTCGGACGGAAGCATGTCCACGACCCGTGCGCGCTCCTCGTCGGTCATGCGCTCCCACGTCGCCTCGGAGGGGGCGCGCGGATCGTCGGGATCGAACGCGTAGCCGTGCTCGAGCGCCTGTCGCATGGGCCCTCATCCTAGCATTTCCCCGGATCCTCGGCCTGCGAGCGCGCGGGCGCAGGCCCCCTGGGCAGCCCTCAGAGCGTCAGGATCTCGCAGCCGCCCCGCGTGACGAGCACGGTGTGCTCGAACTGCGCCGAGAGGCTGCCGTCCTCCGTGACCATGGTCCACCCGTCGTCGAGCGTGCGGATGCGGTGCGAGCCCAGGTTGACCATCGGCTCGATCGTGATGGCCATCCCGGCGCGGAGCCGCATGCCCGACCCGCGCACCCCCGTGTGCGCGACGTGCGGCGGCAGGTGCATCCTCCGTCCGATGCCGTGCCCGCCGACCTCGCGGACCACGCCGCACCCCTCCGCGCGCGCGATCTCCTCGATCGCCGCGCCGATGTCGCCGAGCCGCGCCCCGTCGCGCACGACCGCGATGCCCGCGTCCCGGCAGCGCCTGGCGACGTCCACCACGTGCAGCGCCTCGGGGCTCGGCTCCCCGATGAAGAACGTCGCGGAGGTGTCGCCGTGGTAGCCGTCGAGCTCCGTGGTCACGTCGACGTTCACGATGTCGCCCGGCAGGAGCACCTCGTCGCGCCGCGGGATGCCGTGGCACACGACGTGGTTCCGGCTCGTGCACACCGCCGCAGGGAAGCCCTTGTAGCCGAGCTGACTCGGGCGGCCGCCGCGCCGCGCCGTGTCCTCGCGCACCCACTGATCGATGTCCGCCGTCGTCACGAAGGGCTGGAGCCGCGCCCCGACGGCCGAGAGCGTCGCCGCCGCCGCGCGCCCTGCGCGCCGCATCGCCTCCCACGCGTGAGGCCTGAGGATGTCCACGTTCATGCGAGGCGTATGCGCGGGCAGCGAGCGGCCATCCAATACCGTTTTGATCTCGGGCCCTCGCGCGCGGCTCCCCGCGCGCGGGGTTCGGGCTAGAATCGGCCGCGTGAGCCTCTCGCAGATCCGTTACTTCATCGCCGTCGCCGAGGAGGGCCACGTCGGCCGCGCCGCGCGCCGGCTCCACATCGCGCAGCCGCCCCTCAGCCGGCAGATCCGCGGCCTGGAGGACGAGCTCGGCGCGCAGCTGTTCGAGCGCACCGCGCGCGGCATGCGGCTCCTGCCGGCCGGCGCGGCGTTCCTCGACCACGCCCGCACCATCGTCGCCCAGGTCGACGCGGCCGTCGCCGATGTGCGCGGCTACGGCACCGCGCCTCCCCCGGGCGATCTCGACGCCGGCCACCGCCAGCGCGCCGACCTGGGGTAGGGTGCCTCGCGTGGAACCAGGGGAACGGCATGGGCTACGACGCTGAGCTCGCGCTGGCCGTCGACGCGGCGCGCCGCGCGGGCGCGCTCCTCCGCGCGGAGTTCCACCGCCCGGGCGGCCCACGCGGCGCCGGGACGAGCGCCGACGTCGACGTGGAGGTCGAGCTCCTGCTGCGCGACGCGCTCACCCGGGCCACCCCGTACGCGTTCCTGGGGGAGGAGACCGGCGCCCTGGACGGCGTGGACCCGTCGCACCGCTGGGTCGTCGATCCGCACGACGGCACCGCGTCCTTCCTGCACGGCTACCGCGGCGCCTCGGTCTCCATCGGCCTCCTCCGCGAGGGCACCCCGGTGCTGGGCGTCGTCTTCGCGTACGCCTACCCCGACGACGACGGTGATCTCATCGCCTGGGCCGAGGGCGCCGGGCCGATCCGGCGCAACGGCGCCGCCGTCTCGACGTCGCTCGCCGGCGGCGCGCTCGATCGCTACGCCGTCGTGCTGCTCTCGCAGTCGGCGGACTACCTCCCGGCCCGCAACGCCCGCTGCGTCGCCCCCGCGCGGTTCCTCGCCCTCCCGAGCCTCGCCTACCGGCTCGCCCTGGCCGCGGCCGGCGAGGGCGTCGCCGCGGTCTCGCTCAGCCGGCCCCGCAGCTGGGACTACGCCGCCGGGCACGCGCTCGTGCGCGCCGCGGGCGGCGAGCTCGTCGACGACGACGGCGCGCCCATCGCGTACACCGCGCAGGGCGACGGCGAGGTCTGCCGCCTCTTCGGCGGGGCCCCCGCGGTCGTGCGCGAGCTCGCGCGCCGCCCGTGGAACGCCGTCATCCACGGCCGCATCCCGCCGCCACAGGGCACGTACGGGCTCCTGCGCCCCTCGCGCAGCCTGCTCGTCGAGGGCGCTGGCACGCTCGCGCGCGCGCAGGGGTGCCTGCTCGGCCAGCTCGCGGGCGACGCGCTCGGCGCGCTCGTCGAGTTCCGCACCGCGGAGGTGATCGCGCCGCTCTACCCGGACGGCGTCCGCGACCTCGCCGACGGCGGGACGTGGGGCACGCTGGCCGGGCAGCCGACCGACGACTCCGAGATGGCGCTCATGCTCGCGCGCTCGATCGTCCGCAAGCGCGGCTTCGTCGCCGAGGCCGCGCTGGACGCCTACGTGCACTGGTACGGCTCCGGCCCGTTCGACATCGGCAACACCACGGCGGCCGCGCTCAGGGCCGCCGCGGGCGCGCCGCTGCCCGGCGCGCGCCGCGAGCGCGCCCGCGCCGCCGCGAGCCTGACGAGCGAGGCGAACGGCTCGGTGATGCGCGCGGCGCCGCTCGGCGTGCTCGGCGCGGGCCGCCCGCGGGAGGCCGCGGCCTGGGCGCGCGACGACAGCGCGCTCACGCACCCCCACCCGGTCTGCTGCGCCGCCTCCGCCGCGTTCGTCGCGGCCATCGCCGCGGCGGTGGGCGGCGCCGGCGTCGAGGGCGCCTGCGCCGCCGCCCTCGACGAGGCGCAGCGCAGCGGCGAGCGCGCGGTCGTCGCCGCGCTCACGGCCGCGCGCGGCGCCCCGCCCCGGAGCTTCTCGCACCAGGCCGGCTGGGTCCTCATCGCCCTGCAGAACGCCTTCTACCAGCTCCTCCACGCGCCCTCGCTCGAGCGGGGCCTCGTCGACACGGTGATGGCCGGCGGCGACACCGACACGAACGCCGCGATCGCCGGCGCGCTGCTCGGCGCGGCGCACGGCCGGGACGCCGTCCCGGACCGCTTCCGCCGCCTCGTGCTCAGCTGCCGCCCGCTCCCCGAGGCAGGGGCGAAGCACCGGCGTCCACCCGAGCTCTGGCCGGTCGACGCGATGCTCCTCGCCGAGGCGCTCCTCGCTGCCGGCCAGCGCGCGCAGCCCGACGAACGCGACTCGTCGGAGATCCTCTGAGCGCGAGGATAAAACATAATAAATTCAATAATTTGAATCCCGTTCGTGAGCCTCTTCAAGAGGATGAGGTTCTCCCCCGCGGCGCCGCGCGCCGGGCGCGCAGGCAGCGCTCCCGGAGCCTCGCTCGATCGGCAGGCAGGGACGCCGCTCAGCCGCCTGTCGGGCGCTCCAGGTGCCCGCCGAACTTGTGCCGCATCGCGGAGAGGACCTTCTCGGCGAAGGTGTGATCGTGGCGTGAGCGGAAGCGCGCGTAGAGCGCCGAGGACAGCACCTCTGCGGGGACGGCCTCCTCGATCGCCGCCATCACGGTCCAGCGGCCCTCGCCGGAGTCCTGCACGAAGCCGCTGTACCCGGCGAGCTCCGGGCTCTCGGCGAGGGCGATCGCGGTGAGGTCGAGCAGCCACGACCCCACCACGCTGCCTCGACGCCACACCTCGGCGATCTCGCCGAGGTCGAGCGCGTACCGGTGCTCCTCGGGCAGGCGCTCGCCCGCCGCGTTCTTGAGGATGTCGAACCCCTCCGCGTAGGCCTGCATCAGGCCGTACTCGATGCCGTTGTGGACCATCTTCACGAAGTGCCCGGCGCCGACCGGGCCGCAGTGCAGGTAGCCCTCCTCCGACGTGCTCTGCGCGCCGCCCTGGGCCTCCTGCCTGCCCGGCGTGCGCGGGATGTCCCCCGGCCCCGGCGCGAGCGTGCGCAGGATCGGCTGCACCAGGGCGAACGCCTCGGGGGCGCCGCCCACCATGAGGCAGTAGCCGCGCTCGATCCCCCACACGCCGCCGCTCGTGCCCACGTCGACGTAGCGGATGCCCTTCGGGGCGAGCGCCCTGGCGCGGCGGACGTCGTCCTTGAAGTAGGTGTTGCCCCCGTCGATGATCACGTCGCCGGCGCCGAGCAGCTCGCCGAGCTCCTCGACGACCCGCTCGGTCGGCGCGCCCGCGGGGAGCATGACCCAGACCACGCGCGGCGACGCGAGCTGCGCCACCGCGTCGCCCAGGGAGGAGGCCGTCGCCGCGCCCTCCTCGCCGAGCCGCTTCACGCTGTCCTGGTTCAGATCGAACGCGACGACCTCGTGGCCGCCGCGCATGAGCCGGCGCGCCATGTTGGCGCCCATCCTGCCGAGTCCGATCATCGCGAGCTTCATCCGTCACGCTCCTGTCTGGGATCGCGGGCGTATCACAGCGGGCGGCGCGCGGCGCGCGGCGCGCGGTCGACGCCGCTCCGGTCCGGGCGCTCCTCCTGCTGCGGCGGCTACCGGCACGCCGGCTATGCCTGCTGCCGGATCGCGCCCACCGCGTGCTCGAGCGCGCTCTTCAGCGTGCTGAACACCGGGATCCCGTCGAGGCTGCCGCCGGACTCCAGGATGCGCCCGACCATCGCCGTCGGGACGCCGGAGACGATGCACCGGCTGCCGAGCAGCCTCGTCGCCGCGAAGATCCGCAGCAGGTGATCGATGGTCGAGGCGTCCGTCGCCTGCGCGCCGGTGAGGTCCACGATCATGAAGCGGGCGCCGTGCCGGACGACCGCGTCGAGCACCTCTTCCATCATGCGGGCCGCCCTCGCGCTGTCGATCGTGCCGATCACGGGCAGCGTGAGCACGCCGTCCCACACCTGGATGATCGGCGTCGACATCTCGAGCATCGCCTCGTGCGCCGCGCGGACCCGGTCGAGCTGCAGGCGCAGCTCGATCTGGACCCGCTCGAGCTCGTCGTTCTGCTCGCGCAGCTGCGCGCTCGCGGCGGCGAGGTCGAGCGAGTTCTTGAGCGTCGTGTACGTGGCCCCGACGTACAGCGCGTACGTGGTCGCGCTCGCCAGCGCCTTCCGGTCGATCTGGCGCTGGTCTTCCAGGGCGAAGAGCATCGTGCCGATGGTCTTCTTGTAGACCTGGATCGGCACATGGAAGACGACGTCGGGGTCGTCCGCGAGGAGCCACGCGCGCGCGCGATCCGACTCGCGCGCCTCGTCCCACGGCCCCCTGAACCAGGCGGGGCGCTGCGCCTCCAGCGCCGCGACCATCCAGGCGTCCACGACGACGCCGCCGCCCTCGGGCGCCCCGTACAGGAAGGTGCCGCGCTCGTACCTGGCCGCGATCCTGGCGCCGCCGCCGTCGTTGGCGAGCACGACGCAGAGACGCTGGGACGGGACGATCCAGCGCGCGCTCGCGCAGACCTCTTCCCACAGCGACCGCAGGTCCGGCTGGTTGGCGAGCTTGAGGAGGATCTCGTTCAGGACGCCGAGGACGATCCATCCGCCGCCGCCGGCTTCGAGGGGCTGGCCAGGCTCTGGCGTCAGCATCAGCGATCGGCGTCGAGCGGGCGGCCCGCGGCGTAGGTCCGTGGTTCGATGGCGCGCGCGGAGGCCGCTGTCATGACGCTCTCCCCGGGTCGCTCCCGCGCCGTCGTCGACGCGAGCAACGGGCTCGGGACCAGATCGAATCTCGGCACGGTGAACACTCCTCGCGCTCAGCGCGCAGCCGCATCCTACCGCGCAATCCGCCCGCGGTGGAGGGCCTCTTGCCCGAGGCGGCGAGCTGGGCTCGCACCCCGCGCGCGGTCGCTGCATGCTACCGCTAGGGCATGAAGATCAAGGCACGTGACGGCAAGGTCTACGAGGTCGCGCCCGCTCCGCCCGGCGGCAGCCACGAGGTGCGGCTCGACGGCAAGGTGGTCGGTTCGTTCGTGCTCCTTCCCGACGAGACGCAGGTCACCGTGAAGAGCAAGCCCGCCACGGACGCGCTCCTCGTCGACATCGCCGATCGGTTCGTCGCCGAAGGCGGCGCCCCCATGGGGATCAGCTGATCCTTCGCCCTCCCGGCCCGCGGCCGAACCGCCGGGCCTGCTCGCCACGCCCCGGCCCCGCGCGAGCGCACAGACCCGCCGCAGGACCCCAGGACGTTGAATGCCGCCGCGCCAGCGTGATATGCACGGGCCGGTTTCTCGGGTCCAGACGCGCTGTCGAACAGGAGTCCACATGGCCGACCAACATGGTGAGCGCTGTCCCAAGGCGCCGCGAGGCGATCACAAGTACGAGGACGTCATCCTCGCGGCGGACAACGGCAAGCTCTACTACCTGCGCCGGGAGGACTACATCCGGCCCGAGAACGAGCTGACCGCGGAGAACTGCGGGCACTGTTACGACCGGGCGATGGAGCTCCTCAAGCAGGGCGTCGCGCTGGGCTGGATCCGGCCCCGGCCGGGCAACCAGGCCTGCTACCTGGTCAACCTGGCGAGCCTGCGCCGCGTGACGCCGTTCGAGCCAGCGACGTGGAAACAGGAGGGGCCGGACCCCATGCAGGACCTCCTGGCGGCCTCCGAGTGGGCCGACCAGGCGGCCACCCACGCCACGGCGGCCGCCCTGGCGCGCGAGCTTGGCGAGCCGGGCGAAGCCCTGATCGCGGCCAAGCAGACGCTCCATGCCGCGGAGCAGAGCGTCAAGGACGCGCAGGCGGCCATCGAGCACCTCGTCTCGGGCGACAAGGGCAAGTGAGCGCGGCAGCGGGCCCCTCGTCGGAGCGGGCCGCGGCCCGCGCCGCCAAGGGGTTCCGGGAGGGCACGCACCGGCTCGTCCCGCCCGCCGAGACCATCGCGCGCGTCGCGCCGCACCTGTCCGCGTTCGGCATCACCCGGGTGGCCGACGTCACCGGCCTCGATGTCATCGGCCTGCCCGTCGTCATGGTCTGCCGGCCCAACGCAGCCTCGCTCGCGGTCTCCCAGGGCAAGGGGCTCACGCTCGACGCGGCGCGGGCCTCGGGCCTCATGGAGTCGATCGAGTCCTACCACGCCGAGCACGTCGACCTGCCGCTCCGGCTCGCGAGCCACCGGGATCTCGCGCGCGCCGCTGCCGTCGTCGACGTCTCCGCGCTGCCGCGCCTCTCGGTCGGCGCCGCCCGCGAGCACCACCGGGTGCTCTGGATCGAGGGGCGCGATCTCCTCCGCGACGAGGCCGTGTGGGTCCCTTATGAAATGGTGCACACGAACTACACCCTGCCGCTGCCGGCGGGCAGCGGCTCGTTCGTGATGAGCTCGAACGGCCTCGCCTCGGGCAATCACCTGCTCGAGGCCGTGAGCCACGGCATCTGCGAGGTCGTCGAGCGCGACGCGACCACGCTCTTCCGCGCCGGCGGCGAGGCCGAGATCCCTGGCTCCCGGCTCGATCTCGCCACGATCGACGACCCCGGGTGCCGCCACGTCCTCGACCTCTATGAGGCCGCCGGCGTCGCCGTGGGCGTCTGGGAGACCACGAGCGACGTCGGCCTCCCCGCGTTCCTCTGCCTGATCGTCGATCGCGCGCCCGATCCGTTCCGCCGCCTCTACGCGACCGAGGGGATGGGCTGTCACCCGAGCCGGAGCGTCGCGCTGCTCCGGGCGCTCACCGAGGCCGCGCAGAGCCGGCTCACGTTCATCGCCGGCTCCCGCGACGACGGCGACCGCAATCGCTTCGAACGGGCACGCCACGCCGACGCCATCCAGCGCGCCCGCGAGCAGATCGCCGACGTCCGCGGCCCGCTCCGCGGCTTCCACGACGTCCCGTCGATCGAGGGCGAGACGTTCGACGACGACATCGCCGCGGAGCTCGCGTGCCTCCGGCGCGCGGGCGTCGAGCGCGTCGTCGTCGTCGATGTGAGCAAGCCCGGGCTCGGCATCTCCGTCGTCCGGGTGATCATCCCGGGCCTGGAGTCGATCGACGACGTCCCCGGCTTCGTCCCGGGGCCCCGGGCCCGGGCGCGCGCGGCCGCACGCGCGGCGGCCGCGGCGAGGAGCGGGGCCGCCGCGTGAGCGTCATCGTCTTCACGGGCCCCACGCTCTCGGCCGCGGACGGCGCAGCGCTGCTCGACGGCGCCGTGTTCCTGCCGCCGGTCGCGCAGGGCGACGTGTACCGGGCCACGCTCGAGAAGCCGTGGGCCATCGGGATCGTCGATGGCTACTTCGAGCGCCTGCCCTCGGTCTGGCACAAGGAGATCCTCTGGGCCATGGCGCACGGCGTCCACGTCTTCGGCAGCGCCAGCATGGGCGCGCTGCGGGCCGCCGAGCTCCACCCGTTCGGCATGACCGGCGTCGGCGCCGTGTTCGAGGCGTTCCAGAGCGGGGCGCTGACCGACGACGACGAGGTCGCGATCGCCCACGCCGCCGCCGAGGACGGCTTCCGGCCGCTCTCCGACGCGATGGTGAACATCCGCGCCACGCTCGCCGCCGCGGTCGCGGCGTCGATCCTCCGGGAGGAGACCGCCGCGGGGCTCATCTCGCTGGCCAAGCGTACGTTCTACGCGCAGCGGAGCTTCGCGCGGCTGCTCGCGGAGGGCGCCGCGGTCGGCGCGAGCCCCGAGGAGCTCGACGCCCTCCGGCGCTTCTTGCCGGACGGGCGCGTGGATCAGAAGCGGCGCGACGCCGTCGCGATGCTGGAGGCCATCGCGGCGCTGCGCGCGCGCGACCCCGGCCCGCTGAGGGTGACGTTCCACTTCGCCTATACCGACGTCTGGGACCAGGCGTGCCGGCGCGCCGGCCGTGGCAGCGTGGCCGCCACGCAGGGCGCCCGCGCCGGGGACGCGCCGGGCCCGCGCCCGGGCGCCGAGCCGGCCGCAGCGCGATCGCGGCGCGCGCAGGGCGGGCTGCAGCCGGAGCTGCTCCTCGACGAGCTCCGGCTGGAAGGGCCGCTCTCCTATACGAACGCCGTCCAGGGGGCCCTCGCGCGGGCGCTCGCCCTGAGCGAGGCGCGGCGCCACGGGGTCGAGGTCCCCGTCGAGCTCTTCGAGGAGATCCTCGCGCAGGTCCGGCGGGAGCGGGGGCTGCTCACGCCGGAGAGCACGCTCGCCTGGCTCACGGAGCAGGCGCTCGACGTCGAGGGCCTCACGCTGCTCGTCCAGCGGGAGGCGCGCCTCCGGTGGGCGCAGGCCGTGTTCGGGATCGAGGTGGAGCGGCTCCTGGTCGACCACCTGCGCATGACGGGCCGCTACGGCGAGCTCGCCGCGCGGGCCCTTCACAAGCAGGAGGTCCTCTCCGCGGCGGGCGTCGAGGCGCCCGCGCTCGAGGACCTCGGCCTGACGCGGCAAGCGCTGCTGGAGTGGTATTTCACCGATATCGCCCGCCGCCCGCTCCCGGCCTACCTCGACGGTTACGCGGCCGCGCTGGGGCTCGACGATCAGGACGAGCTGCTCCTCGTCCTCGCCCGCGAGTACGAGCACCGGCGGCGCGGCGAAAGGCCGACGGCCGACGGCTGACCGCTCACGCGCGCGGGCGCCCGAGCGACCGCGCGGCGTACGCGCGGAGCGGCGTCAGCGCGATGGGCAGCGCCGACAGGACCGGGCCCATGTCGATGACCTTGCCCTCCACGCAGTGGAGCATCAGCGCGTCGAACGACTGCGCCAGCGAGTCCACGCCGCGCTTCGGGTCCCGCGCCGCGGCGCGGCGCTCCCGCAGATCGGCCTCGCCGACGCGCTCGACGGAGAAGGCGCGGCCGGTCAGCTCCTCGAACACCGCGATCACCTGGTTGTGGCTGAGCGCCTCCGGGCCACCCAGCTCGAGGGAGCGGCCCAGCGCCCGCGGGTTGTCGATGCAGGCGATCGCCGCGTCGGCCACGTCGCCGAGCGCGATCCAGCTGATCGGGCCGTCTCCGCTGCCGTAGATGCGCGCCTTGGCCGCCTCCACGTCGAACCCGAGCGCCGGGCTCAGCCAGATCTCCATGAAGTAGGTGGGCTGCAGGATCGTGAAGGGCAGGCCGCTCGCCCGGAGCTCCCGTTCCACCGCGCGCTTCGCGTCCTGCAGGGGGAACTCGTCGGCGATCTCCGGGAACGAGATGTAGATGAAGTGCTCGACGGACGCCGCCTTCGCCGCGGCGACCAGCGCGAGCGAGCCGTCCCGGTCCACGCTCTCGATCGAGTCGCCTTCTTGCCGCGACAGCGTCGAGCTGGCCGTCTCGATCACGACCCTGACCCCCTGGCACGCCCGATCGAGCGACGTGCGGTCCTTCAGATCGCCGCGCACGAGCTCGACCCCCATCTCCCGAAGCCGGGCCACCTTCGCCGGGTCCGATCCCTCCCGGTAGAGACCTCGCACCGGGCGCCCGGCCTCGCGGAGACGCCGGCAGACTTCTGCACCCAGAACCCCTGTTGCCCCGACGATCAGGATCATCGCTCCTCCTCTCGCTCGCAGGCCCGCAGCATAGGCCGAACGGAGGGTCAGCGGGCGCGCTCGCTGCGTCAGAGGTAACCGTGCTCCCGGGCGGAGGCGACGAGCGCCTCGAGGACAGCCCGGCTCAGCTCGGGCGGCCCGCCGCCGCGGGCCACGGCGACGACCCGATCGAGCCGCTCATCGAGCGCGCCCGGGAAGCGGTGCTGCTTCACGTCGTGGAGCGCCTCGGCCTGCTCCACGGCCGCGGCGAGGCGATCGCGCTCGAGGTGCACCGCGAGGAGCACGAGGCGCGCTGTCCACTCGAACGGGAACGGCGTCGCCAGCTCCGTCCAGGAGTGCAGGGCGGCCCCGGCGCGGCGCACGATCTCCTCCTCCGGCTCGCCCTCGGACCACGCGCACCAGGCCAGGTGGGCCTCGGCGGCCCCCATGTAGTCGCGCATGTGCCCCAGAGCGGCGACCTCCAGGCTCCGCAGCGCCATGGACCGCACCTCCGCGCGCTGGCGGCGCAGCCGGCGGATCATCGTCCTGTAGGTGAGCGCGCGCGACTGCACGATCACGTTGCCCATCCGCTCTGCGGCGCTCAGCGAGCTCACGAGGTACGCCTCGGCGGTGTCGAGCGCGCCGTGCCAAAGGTTGACGAAGCCGCCCGAGAAGTGCGCGGACGCGATGAGCTGCGGATCGCCCGTGGCCTCGCTGGCCGCGATGTACGAGCGGACGTGCCGCACCGCGAGCTCCGAGGCCTGGTACCGCTCGCTGCGGATCTGCATCAGCATGAGGCCGTAGAAGAACTGCGCCTGCCGGACGGGCCCCGCGTACCGCTCGACCATCGGCTGGATCGCCTCCACCTGCGCCCTCAGCGCGTCGAGCTGGCCCATGAAGTAGTAGACCTCGAGCCGGTCGATCTTCGCCTGCATCCACTCGTGCCACCACGCCTCGGAGCGGCTCGCGGTGGGCTCGTCGGGGCCGAGGCTCGCGTCGGCCTCGGCGTAGGCGGCGAGCGCCTGCCCGTGCTGGAGGTGCGTCGCCCAGGTCTTGCCGCGCTTGCGGTGCAGCCGGGCTCGGTCCACCCGCGCGGCCTGGTCGAGCCGCGAGAGCGCCTCGACGTAGGCCCGCCGCGCGTCGTCCTGCTTGCCCGTGATGGCGAGCACGTCGCCGATCCGCTCCTCGAGGGTCGCGCGCCGCGCGTCGTCGTCCACGGCCGGCGCTCCCGGCGCCTCCGCGCGCCGGCTTACCTCGGCGATCGCCGCGCGGTAGAGCGCGATCGCGTCGCTGTTCGCGTAGACGGAGCGCGCGCGATCGCCGGCCTCTGTCAGGTGGGCGATGGCCTTGTCGTGCACCCCGGCCCTCGAGAAGTGGTGCGCGAGCACCGGGGCGCGGTCGGCGGCGCCCTCGGAGAGGGTCGCCTCGATCCGCTCGGCGGCGCGCCGGTGCAGCTCGCGCAGGCGCCCCTCCGGGATCTGCTTGTAGGCAATCTCCCGGATCTTGTCGTGAACGAAGCGGAGCCGCCCCTCGCCGGCCTCCTCGAAGATCTGGCGCACGCGGAGCTCCCGGAGCGCCTCCATCCACGCCTCCTCGCCGATGCCGGCCGTGCCGAGGAGCAGCGCGCCGTCGAGCTCGCGGCCGAGCACCGCGGCGATCTGCGCGAGCTCCGCGCTGGCCGGGTGCAAGGCGAGCAGGCGCCGCCGGATCAGGCTCTCCAGCGAGCGCGGCATCGGCATCGCCATCGCCTGCTCGAGCGCCTCCGTCTGCCACGCGCCCGTCGCGTCGCGGGCGAGGAGCCCCGCGTCGATCGCCATGTGCAGGTACTCGGCGATGAAGAAGGGATTGCCGGCCGAGTGCCGGAACAGCACCTCGTCGAAGTGCCTGGGCGACTCGGGCAGCGCTAGCATCTCGCGGGCCATGGCGCCGGCGCTCGTCTGAGAGAGCCGGCCGAGCTCCACGCTGACGACCTCCGGGGCACGCGCGATCGCGTCGAGCTCGGGGCGCAGCTCGTCCATCCTGTAGGCGCCGAGGACGAGCACGCCCGCGGCCTTCAGGGAGCCGGCGGACAGCTCGGCCAGGAGGTCGAGCGACAGCTCGTCGGCCCACTGCAGATCGTCGAGCAGGAGGAGGAGCGGCGCGGCCTCGGCCATGGCGAACAGGACCTCGCGCATGCACCGGAAGAGCCGCGCGCGCGCGGCCTGCGCGGGCAGCGGCGGCAGCGGCGGGCGCTGCTTGGCGTAGGGGAGGTCGGCCAGGGACGCCTCGTAGGGCTCGAGCGCCTTGCCGCGCTCGCCGAAGATGCGCTCGGTCTCCGCTGTCCCGAGGGCGCGGCAGCGATCGGCGGCCTCGATCAGGCACGACCGGAACAGGTGCAGCGGCGCGGCCTTGACGGCGCCGTCGTCGGCGCCGATCGCCACGCAGCGCCCGGTCATGACCGCGGCGCCGCGCGCCTTGGCGTCGCGCGCGACCTCCATGATGAGGCGCGTCTTGCCGGCGCCGCTCTCGCCGCCCACGAGCACCTTGCCTCCGCGCCGGCGGTCGACGAGCGCGTCGACCTCCCGCCCCAGACGGCGCAGCGTCGCGTCGCGACCGGTCAGCTGGGGCCGGTACAGGTACGGCGATGGCCGGGGCAGCGGCACCGGATCGTGCGGGTCGGCGCCGAGCGCCTCGAGCGCGCGCGCCACGTCTTCCGCGTAGCCCAGGCGGTCGCGTGGCTCCTTCGCGAGCAGCCGGAGGATGAGCGCGTCGAGCTCCGGCGGGACATGGGGCGCGAGGCTGGAGGGCGGCTGCGGCGCGGCCTTGAGGTGGTACCGGCCGAGCTCCGAGTCGGGGATCCCAGGGAACGGCGTGGTGCCGGTGAGGCACTGGTAGAGGATGCAGCCGAGCGCGTAGAGATCGGAGCGCGCGTCGGTCAGCTTGCCCAGGATCTGCTCGGGCGCCATGTACGCGAGCGTCCCCATGACCTCCCGGTCGACCGCGAGCTCCTCGCGGCCCTCTGCGCCGCCGAAGCTCCCCGCGATGCCGAGATCCACGAGCACGGGCAGGTCGCCGTCGCGCAGGAAGACGTTGGCCGGCTTGAGATCGCGGTGCACGAGCCCCTGGCCGTGGAGGTACGCGAGGGGCGCGCAGAGCCGGCGGAGCAGCGTGAGCAGGGGGCGGATCGCGTCGCGCGGCGCCAGCGAGCGCGGGGCGGCGCTCGCGGGCTGCGAAGCGGGCGCGCTCACCGGCGCCGTCTCGGCGGATCGCACCTCGTGCCAGATCTCCTGGATGCAGGTCTGGAGGGTACGGCCTTCGAGGAGCTCCATGGCGTACCAGGGCAGCCCCTCCGAGACGCCCTGGTCCACGATCCGCACGATGCCGGGGTGGCGGAGGCGGCCCAGCGCGTAGATCTCGCGCCGGATGCTCGCGATGGTGAGCTCGCTCGCGCTGAAGATGGTCTTGATCGCCGCCGTCTGGCCCGTCTCTGCGTGCTTGCCGCGGTAGACGACGCCCATCCCTCCTTGCCCGAGCTTCCCGAGCAGCCGGTAAGGGCCAAACTGCGTGCTCGGCGCGGCCCTGGAGCTCGGCGGGGCGTGGCCTGCGAAGCGGGTCGCTTCGTCCGCCGAGGCGGGCGAGCGCGTCTCGGCGGCGACCGCGATGCGCACGCGGCGGACGGTGCTCTGATCGCTCGCGGCGCCGGTGGTACCCTGACGGTGCTCCTCCCCGGGCGCACCGGCGTGGCCTGTCGCGGGCGCGGTGTCCTGCAGCCTGGGCGGCGGCGGCGTACGGCTCGCCGTCTCCTCGTCCCCGCCGAGCGACGGTGGCTGCTGCTTTGGGTCGACCATGGGATCAGGTCCGATGAGACACGTCGGACATGTCGTGGATCCGCCTCGGGTGCCGTCTGGCGCGATGGTACACGAGGGCCGTCCAGTGTCGCTAGGCGTGAGCGCGCGGCGGGTGAGGCCGAAGGCGGCCGCGATGCGGGATGTGAAGGAGCTCGAAGGCCGCGATGAGATGCTGCAGGAGCTGCTCGACTCGCTGTCGATCGAACGGCGGCTGGCCGGGCTGATGCGGGAGAGTGGTTGACCGGGCGGTGCGCTGCTCGAGCGGCGTTCGCCACCCGTTCACGGCGCGCTCGCCAGCCTCACCTCGCGGAGGACCTCTGCGGGGCTGAAGCAGGCGACGGCGGGCGACGCCCCCTTGACGCGCTCCCGCAGTCTCGCCGCGAGCGCCTCGGCGCGGGCCGCGTCCGGCGCGCTCGCGCCCAGCATGCGCTGGCCGCGATGGCTGTACTCGATGAAGCGGTATTTCGAGCCGTCGGCCCACCCCGAGAGCGCGTCGCGGGTCGCGGGATAGTCGTAGTCCGGGGGCGCTGACTTGCTCACGGCGAAGAGGATCACGAACGGCGACGCGCAGATCGAGGAGAGCGCGGCCGGCGGCGCGCTCGCGGCCCCGGCGTCCTGCGCCGCCGGGGCGCCCGCGTCGGGGCCTGCCGCGCCCGGCGCATCCGAGGGAAAGGAGAGCTTCCCCGGACGAGACGACAGGATCACGGAGCGCACGTTGGACGTCGATCCCGCGAGGTACACCACGTCGGCGCTCGCGGCGGCCATCCCGGTGGAGGAGAGCCCCTGGCCTTTGGGGAACGTCGCGCGCGTATAGACCCCCTCCTTGTTCCAGCGGAACAGCTCCACCCCATCGCCTTCACCGAGCAGGATCCAGAGCGAACCATCGGCGGCGAGCGAGGCGTCCGTGACCGGCTTGCTCGAGGGGAGCGAGAGCGGCACGGCGGTCGCCCCGGCCTCCGCCACGTCGATGCGCGCGAGGGCGCTCGCCGCCTCGAAGCGCGCGACGACGTAGCGATCGCGCTCGGTGGCGAGCACCATGGCGTGGAGCAGCTTGCCGTCCCAGGTGGGCAGGGGGATCACCGCGGAGTCGGCGCGACCGGGCGCCCAGCGCTCGACCGCGAGCCGGTCGCTCTGGTCGCAATCGCGGCCGACCACGAGCACCTCGCCGTCCGGCAGGGCCGCCATCGCCTCGGCCCGGACGCGGACGGGGCACTTCGCTCCCGCGGCCCGCCGCGGCAGATCTGCCCCGCCGGGCTGGGCGAGCGAGAACTGGTCGCCCGACAGCACGAGCGTGCGGCCCTGCGTCCAGGCCGTGGCCGCGACGGGGAGCGGCGACTCGACGAACCGGTCGCCCTGCTTCCGGTAGAGCGGGCTGGCGAAGTTGTTCAGGCGCGCGCCGTCCGAGAACAACCCGTCCACGCGGATCCACACGTCGGAGGGCCACCGGCCCACGATGGACACGATATCGACGTCCGAGGCCATGAAAGGCAGCTCGGACGTGGAGGCGCCGAGGCGCAGGCTATACGGCGGAATGCCGTCTTCCTCCGTCAGCTTGCCGTCCGCGAGCGCGTAGATCGAGGTGCCTTTGAGCGTGACGAGCACGCGATCGCGCAGCGGGTGCAGATAGAACGGGCGGGGAACGTCGGACGGCAGCTGATTCCACGGCACGATCTCGGCGACCTCTCGGACGTCCTCCGCGACGACGTGCAGCGCGACGGTGGTGTCGGCGATGCGCGCGGGCGGCGGGGCGGCGACCGGGGCTGAGCCGGGCTGCGATGACGCCGGAGCGGACGCCGACGGGGCTCTACCGGCAGGTGGGGTCTGTGCACGGCGAAGCCAGCTGCATCAAGAGTCTTGGAGACATCGCGCTGAGCCGTTCGCAGCACGATGAGGCGAGGGCGCGATACCAGGAGGCGCTGCCTCTCTACCGGCAGGTGGGGTCTGTACGCGGCGAAGCCGACTGCATCAAGCGCCTTGGAGAGATCGCGCAAGCCCACAGCGCTGCCAGCACAGCCCGTGCTCGCTACGAGGAAGCCCTCGCGCTGTACCAGCGCATACCGGAGCCCTGCTCGATCGGCCGGACCCATCATCGTCTGGCGACCATCGCGCCCGACTCTGCCATCCGACGCCGGCACGTCGAGGCCGCGCGCACCGCATGGCAAAGCATCGATCGGAACGACCTGATCGCCCGTTTGGACCAAGACTTCCGCTCCTGAGCTCTCGCGACGCCGCACGGTCCGGTCCTCCGGGATCGAGCGCACCAGCGGGGACTCCTCGCTTGCGAAGCTTCCGGCGCGCTGGCGGCGCGGATAGTTGGCCCCGCTTGCCCAGTCCGTTAGAGACGCCCCATGGGCTCGACCCGGACGGCCTGGCACGCGCTGTTCGCGGCTCGGCTCGTCCAGCGGGGCCGACGCCGCTTCGAAGTGCGGCGCGAGGTGCCGCTGTCGACCGAGCCGCTGCGCGCCTCCTACCTGCTCCAGCGCGCGGACGCGGGCTCGACCGAGCCGCAGGTCGCGCCCGCCTGGTCCGGACCATCCCCGATCGACCCGGACATCGCCCGCCCTCCTGGCCCTACGGCGCGTCGAGCTCCGCGCCGGCCTCCAGGTCTCGATGGGGCACGAGCAGCCGCCGCACGATCTCCGTCTTCCGCGGATCCCGTTTGCTGATCATGCCCGACACGCGGACCGCGTAGGTCTGCAGCGCCTCGATCACACCTCGGCGAATTTTCCTGACCGCGGTCTCCTCCCCAGCAAGGCCCTCGCGGCGGTCACCTCGTTCGTGGCCAGCGCCTGGGCGGACGGCGCGTTCAGCTTTGGGAGCTGCACCAGATCAACGGCGGAGAAGGTCCTTCTCCTGCCTGCCTCTCGTCCTGGCCAAATCGCAGCGAACGCCGATGTTTGCCCGATCGTAACGCTATATCCCAGCCGCCGGTTGCGCGCCAGCGTCCCGGCCGTACCCACGCGCCCGCCGCTCGCCGCGGAGCGCCGTAAGAAATCGACAATGCGGCAAGCCGCCTGAACGCCCGAAACGTCCCTCGAAACCGGCATCATCACCACCGGCGTCACCACGAACGCGGACGGCGATGGTGTCGAGGCGCTGCCCGGCCGCCCGCCCCCGACGAGTTGACCGCCCGATGCGTAACCCGCGTCGCGTACCCCGCCGTTCACCCCACGGCGCGTATCCCGCTGTTCACTGCGCGGCGTGTACCCCGTTGTTCACTGCGCGTCGTGTACCCCGCTGTTCACGCCACAGCGCGTATCCCGCCGTTCACCCCATGGCGCGTATCCCGCTGTTCACTGCGCGTCGTGTACCCCGCTGTTCACTGCGCGACACGCAACACGTTACACGCGACACATGCACGCGCGCGCACACCAGCGAACCAAAAACCTCTCAGGGTCATTGTATGTTGTCCAAACTAAGAATATAAGAAGAATCATGCGATACTTCCATACGAGCGCTGCTAGCGCATGCCTCTCTCTTCTCGTGCTCGCAGGGATCCCCGGGACGGCGTTGGGGGCACCGACAGCGATCACCTTCACCGTCAACCACGCCGATTGCGGCGCCGGCGCGTTCTCGCTGTACCTGAATGGGGTCCACCTCGACACGGTCGCGAGCACCAACGGCTGCGATTGCAATTCAGAGACGCTCCAGAGGACGTTCACCGAGCCCGACGTCCTCGCCCTCTACAATCCCGCGGCGTGCAATGACCTCCAGGTCGATGTCGTCGGCGGCGGGTCGATGGCCGTCGGCTTCGCCCGCGTGTACGTCGAGGCGACCGAAGGCGCCTCGCTCCTCTGCCTGTACGATGCGGTCTCCGGCCCCATCCCCTGCGCGGATCGCGACGTCTGCGACGGCTACGAGCTCGGGCTGTCGTCGCTCTCGAGCGACGACGGCGACGACATCGCGCCGGGCCTGGGCGCGGCCTGCGACAACTGCGCCAACCACGACAACCCGGACCAGGCCGACGCGGACGGAGACGGGATCGGCGACGCCTGCGATCCGTGTCCGCTCGGCGATGGCGACGGCGATACGTTCTGTGATGCGACCGACAATTGCGCGAGCGTCGCCAACTGGGACCAGACCGACAGCGATCTCGACGGGATCGGCGACGCCTGCGACAATTGCCCCGCCGCCGCGAATCCAGACCAGCTCGACAGCGATGCTGACGGCCTCGGGGACGCATGCAAAGACGTGTGCGTCACCCTGCAGCGAGGCGCCTTCGGCGCGGTCGAGGACGCCGATATCTGGGAGGCCTTC
The DNA here is from genome assembly GCF_051527405.1 of Sorangium sp. So ce295. Classification (NCBI taxonomy): domain Bacteria; kingdom Pseudomonadati; phylum Myxococcota; order Polyangiales; family Polyangiaceae; genus Sorangium; species Sorangium sp. So ce295. The sequence goes on from NZ_CP150324.1 coordinate 5,288,931, forward strand.
CCCCGCTACAGCGACGGCCACATCCCTTACAACTACTCGGGCGACTCCAACGGCGCGCGCAAGCAGGCGCTCTACCGGTTCGGGCTCGACGGCATCCCCGCCGGGGCCACCGTCACGTCGGCAGAGTTCGGCGTCGTCGCCTTCGGATCGAGCGACCAGACCGTCCGCGCTCACCGGATCACCGCGCCGTGGGGCGAAGACACCGTGACCTGGCAGAGCTTCGCCGCGGGCTACGACAAAACCACCGCGGCGGAGCTCACCTATGTCAGCCCCTATGCCATGAGCGCCGATCTGACCGGGCTCGTCCAGGCGTGGGTCGACGGCACGACACCGAACTACGGCTTCCTCGTCGAGGAAGGGCCGAAGGGGCGCACGTCGTACCGCTCGAGCGATCACCCCTTCCAGAGCGACCGCCCCTGGCTCGAGGTCTGTTATCTCGCCCGCTGATCCATTCCGCGCGGCCGCCCCTCCGCCCCATCCTCCAGACCACACGACTGCTCCTCGGCGCTCTGATCCACCCCGCGCGGCCGCTCCTCCGCCCCGTCGTCCGCCGGGTAGGGCTGCCCGAGCGCGGCGGGAGGCGTCGCGTCGAACGCGCGCAGGAGCGGGCGGCGCGCGGCCCTCGGCAGCAGCGCGGAGGCGCGCTCCAGGAGCCCGCTCGAGGTGAGCCCGAGGACCGCGATCATCAGCGCGAACGGCGCCACGCTGAAGACCTGCGTCGGCACCGATGGCAGAGCGCTCTGGCCGAGGCTCGCCGCCGACGAGAGCACGCCGAAGAGGTACGCGCCGAGCGCCGCCCGCACCGGGTGGAAGCCGCCGAAGATCACGATCGCCAGCGCGATCCAGCCGTAACCCGCCGTGTGGCGGTGGCTCCATCCCGCCTTGAAATCGAGCGAGTACGCCGCGCCGGCGATGCCCACGAGCGCCCCGCCCACGAGCGTCGCCGCCGTGCGCACCCGCGTCACATGCGCCCCGCGCGCGTGCGCCGCCGCCGGCTGCTCGCCCACCGCGCGGAGGAGGAGCCCCGCGCGCGTGCGATACAGGAAGAGCCACGCGCAGGCGACGAGGACGTAGCTGCCATACACCAGGGGATCGCTCCGGAACAGCAGCGGCCCCACGAGCGGCACGTCCCGCAGCACCGGGATCGACGCCGCCGGCACCGTCGGCCCGGGGACGCGCACGTACGGGCCGCCGAGCACCGACGAGAGATCCGCGCAGAGCATCGCCAGGACGAAGCCGACCGCGATCTGGGAGCGGCCGAGGTAGATCCCGCCGATCGCCACGACGAGCGCGACGAGCGCCCCGGTCGCGGCAGCGGCGGCGAAGCCGGCGAGGACGCTCCCGGTCGACAGCGCGGCCGCGAAGCCGACCATCGCCGAGAGCATCATCGCTCCCTCGGCCGAGAGGTTGATGACCCCGGCCCGCTCGGTCAGCGTCTCGCCGACCGCCGCGTAGACGAGCGGCGTCGACGCCGCGAGCGCGGTCGCGAGCAGCGAGAGGAGCTCGGCGCCGCCGTCGCTCATGAGGGCTGCTCCTTCCATCCGAGGCGTCCTTCCATCAGGCCTGCCCCCATCGGCCTCGTCCTCTTCGGGCCTCGTGCCATCACGCCACCTCCGGCCGGCCGCCGCCGCGCGCCGCCCGGGGGGAGAGGAGCGCGAACAGGACGAGCGCGCCCTGGAGCACGCCCGACAGCGAGGACTCCAGCCCGAGGGTCATCGGGAGCTCCAGGCTGCCGACGTTGAGCGCGCTGAAGAACAGGGCGATCGGCGCGACGAGCGCGGCGCGCCGCCCGGCGAGCATCACCACGAGCAGCGAGAGGAAGCCGAGGTTGCTCGAGATGCTCGGGATGAGCCGGTGGAACGTGCCGAGCACCTGCAGCGCGCCGGCGACGCCGGCGAGCGCGCCGGAGACCGCGAACGCGAGGAGCACCTGCCGCGCCGCGAGCACGCCGAGCACCTCCGCGGCCGGCGGGCTCAGCCCCACCGCCCGCAGCCGGAGCCCGAGGTGGGTCCGCCCGAGCACGACCGCCGTCCCGAGGAGCGAGAGGACCCCGAGCAGGAGCGCTGCGGGGCTGAGATCGGTGCCGCCCAGCGTGGAGAGCCGGAGCGCGCCGTCGAGCGGCTCGGTGCCGGCCATGGACGCGACGCCAGGGCGCTTCCACGGGCCGAAGACGAGGTACAGGACCAGCCCCTGGGCCACGAAGTTCATGCCGAGGCCCGCGAAGATCTCGCTCACCCGGACCCGCGTGTGCAGCGCGCCCGTGAGGGCGCCCCAGAGCACCCCGCCGATCGCGCCCGCGCCGACGCAGAGAGCGACCACGGCGCCCGCCGGGAGGTGCGGCCACAGGGCGCGCGCCGCGCCCGTGGCGCAGACGGCGCCCAGGACGAGCTGCCCCTCGACGCCGAGGTGGTAGAGCCCGGCGCGAAACGTGAAGAGCAGGCCGCTCCCGCAGAGGAGCAGCGGCGCCAGCGTGACAAGCACCCGCGCGGCGCGATCCGTGGAGCCGAACGCGCCCTGCCACAGGCCCGCGGCCACCGCCGCCGGCGAGGCGCCGAGGAGCGCGCAGAGGCCCGCCACGAGCGCGAACGCCAGGGCGAGCGGCGCGAGGCGAAGGAGGAGGGCTACGGCCCCGCGGCGCGGCGCGCGGCGCGCGGCGGGCTCGGACGGGGCGCTCGGTTCGGCGCTCATCGGTCGGACCCCGCAGGCGCCGGGGGCGGCGCAGGTGCACAAGGCGCCGAGGGCAGGGCGGCGCCGTCGAGCTCGCCGCCGATCATCCGCCCGAGCCGGTCCAGCGTGAGGTCGGCGACGCCGACGGGCGGCGAGACGCGCCCGCCGCTGAACACGAGGATTCGATCGCTGTAGCGCATCAGCTCGTCGAGATCGGACGACGCGAACAGGAGCGCCGCGCCGGCATGGCACCGCGCGAGGAGCTGCTCCCAGACCCAGCGCGCCGACGCGATGTCGAGCCCCCGGGTCGGCTGCTCCAGGAGGAGCAGCGCGAGGCCCGCGGGGAGGAGCGCGAGCTGGGTGCGCTGCTGGTTGCCGCCGGAGAGCCGCTCGACGGGCGTGTCGGGCCGGCCCCGGATCCGGAGCGCCTCGATCGCCCGCTCGGCGGCGCGCCGGATCTCCCGCGGGCGCAGGAAGAGCCCGGGCCGCGGCGCGCGCAGCGCGACGTGCTCCTCGATGGAGAGGCCCGCGATGAGGCCCTCGCGACGGCGATCCGCGGGCAGGTAGCCCACGCCGGCGCGCAGGAAGGCCGGGTAGGGGCGGCCGGTCAGGTCGGCCCCGCCCACGACGACGCGTCCCCGCCGCGCCCGGAGCAGCCCCGCGCACGCGCGCAGCAGGAGGCGCTGGCCGCTCCCCTCGAGGCCCGCGAGCCCGATCACCTCGCCGCGGCGGACGGCCAGGTGGGCGATGCGCACGTCGAGCCGGTGATCGCCGAACGCCACGCCCTCGAGGGCGAGCGCCGCGCCGCCATCCGGCTCCGCGCCGCCGCTCGGCTCGGGCAGGCGCTCCAGGGGCGCGAGCGCCGCGCCTTCCTCAGGGGATCGCTCCTGAGGCGCACGCGCCTCGCCGAACATCAGCGCGACGAGGCGATCGGCCCCGGCCGGCATCTCCGCCTCTCCCGCCACCTTGCCGTGCCGCAGCACCGTCACGCGATCGCAGAGCGCCTCGACGTCCGAGAGCTTGTGCGACACGAGGACGATCGCCTTGCCGTCCGCCTTGAGCCGCCGCAGCGCGGCGAACAGGGCCTCCTGCTGCGCCCCGGAGATCCCCGTCGTGGGCTCGTCCAGGAGCAGCGCGCGGACGCCCAGCGAGAGGAGCCGCAAGAGCTCGATCTGCTGGCGCTCCCCGAGGGTGAGCCGGGCGACGTGCTCGTCCGGGTCGACGGAGAAGCCGAAGCGCGCCGCGAGCGCGAGCAGCTCCTCGCGCGCCGCGCGCCGGGGAAGGAAGACGCCCGCGGCGCGGCCGCGGCTGGAGAGCAGCGACCGCGTGCCGCCGCCCGCGCCGGGCCGGGCGACCAGGTAGCTCTCCAGGACGGTGAGCGGCGGGAAATCGAGCGGCTCCTGGTGGAGCACGCCGACGCCGGCGGCGAGCGCGTCCGCCGGGCTCGCGAGCGCCACCGGGCGGCCGTCGAAGAGCAATCGGCCCGCGTCCGGGCGGAGGAGCCCGCCCAGGATGCGGAGGAGCGTGCTCTTGCCGGCGCCGTTCTCGCCGAGCAGCCCGTGGACGGCGCCCGCCTGGATCGTCAGCGACACGCCGTCGTTGGCCTTGACCGGGCCGAACCGCTTCGCGACGCGCTCGATCTCGATCCGCATGGATCACCGCCCGGAGACGGCTACTTGCTCGGCCCGGTGATCCCCCGGACCAGCTGCGGCAGATACCAGATCTGCTGGGGCGTCGCGGCCTCGCCGTCCTTCAGGAACTCGGTGCCGTCCTGGAACTTGAGCGGCCCCTTGAAGAGGTCGAGCCCGTTGGCGAGCTCGATGACGAACGCGCCGAGCGGCGCCTGCGCCTCTCCCAGCGCGGCGCCGGGCCCGAAGCCGACGACCGACGACTCGCCGTTCAGGTCGCGGAAGTCCGGCCCTTGCCAGACGAACTCGCTCGCGTACTTGCCCGCGCGCGCCTTCTCGATCGCGTCGCGGTAGAGCGGCGCCCAGTTGTAGTACGCCACGCCGAGGCAGCTCTCCGGCGCCAGGTCGCAGCCGGCCCTGTGGTCGTAATGGACGTACTTGACCTTCTTGCCCGCGCCGCTCGCCTTCTTGGCCTGCAGCGCGGCCTCGGGCGTGTCGAGCCCGGTCATCAGCACGTCGAAGCCGCCGCCGATGAAGTCGTCCGACACCTTGGTGGGGTCGAGGGTGACGCCCGGGATGTTGAACCAGAAGCCGATCCACGTGACCTTGAACGTGAGGTCCTCGGGCTTCTTCTTCTGGTACTTCTCCCAGCAGTACCGCGCGCCGAGGTACGCCGCGGTGACCAGCCGGCGGGTCTCGTCGTTCACGAGCGGGCCGACATACCCGATCTTCCCCGTCTCGGTGCCGAGCGCCGCGGCGCACCCGGCGACGTGCTGGGCCGTCTCGATACGCCCCATGAGGTTGCCCAGGTTGGGCTGGGGCTTGTGGTTCTTGCCCTCCTTCCAGGCGTAATCGCCGGAGATATGGATGACCGTGACCTCCGGGTGCTTGCGCGCGGTCTCGAGGGCGTCGTCCTTGTAATCGTCGGAGTTGTAGACGACGAACCGCGCGCCCCGGGAGATGAGATCGTCCGCGACCTGGGAACCTTTCACGTTCGGACGGTCGGCCGGGTTCACCTTGTCGACATACTCGAAGCCGACGTCCGGCATCTTGGCGAGCACCGACCGGATGCCGTCGTGATGGGCCTGGTTCCACCCTTTGTCGTTGTAGGGGCCGACCAGCACCATGCCGACCTTGTATGCGGCGGCCGGCGCCGCGGGCGCAGCGCTCGCCGGCGCCGCGGCGCTGGGGCCGGAGGTCTTCTCCGACGGCGGGCTCGTGCTCGTCGAGGAGCCCTGGCACGCGCCGGCCAGCAGCGACAGCGCGATGGTGAGGACGGCGGGCGAGCGGACAGCGAGGGACGCGGGCGACTTCGGCGAGCGAGGTGTCACCGAGGCATCGTGGGCGGGAATGTCGGAGGGTGTCAAGAACCGCCGAGACGGACGACGCCGAGCGCAGGTGCCGGGCGTCGCCCGCGTTTCACTGCGGTATCACGATCACGTCTTCGCAGGTGAAGTCGACCCCCAGGGCCGCTTCGGGGTCCGACTGGATCGTGGCGCACGTGCTGTCGCAGAGCACGATCTGGGTCGGGTTCGCGGCGCTGTCGTAACGCCAGGCGTTCTCGCTCGCGCACTCCTGGTCGTAGGAGAGCGCCGTCGGGTTACCTCCGCCGCTCTGGTACGTCACGCGGACCCGCTGCGCGTCGAAGCTCCGCCCGTCGGGAGCGGGCGGGATCTCGACGGTGCAGGAGACCGCGGCGCCGCGGATCGCGTCGATCGCCGCCTTGAAGGCGGCCGAGGTCGCCCCGGGATTGCCCGTGTCGATCAGGTAGGCTTGCTCCGTCCCGCCCGCGTCGGCGATGTCGTGCAGGTTGTCGAGGTCGTGCGGCGCGTCCTCGATCGGGGGATTGTCGACGCCGATGACGTACGTCGGGACGCCGTCCGCGAGCGCGCCGGCCGCGGCGTCTGACACGCCCTGGATCCTGTTGGCCTCCGTGCCGCAGCCCGCAGGATAACCGTCCGTGACGAGGACGATGGCGTACCTGCCAGGCGTGGCCCGCCGCTGTGCCTCGACGAACGAGATCGTCCCCTGCATGACGAACAGCGTCGGCGTGCCGCCGCGCCAGTCGGCGCCGGGCGCCGGCGTGACGGCGTCGATCGCCTCGGCGAAGCGCGCAGAGGGCAGCGCCGTCATCGGGACCTCCGGTGTCTCGTAGGTGTCGGCGGCGCACTTCTCGTCGCGGTCCTCGTCCTCGCTCGGAAAGAACCTGAGCGACGCGTTGATGCCCTCGGAGAGGGGATCACCGAAGAACTGTTTCGTCGCCGCAACGACCGGCTCCCACTTGAGCTCCCTGTCATACCAGGGCTCGTCGCCCATGCCCATGCTGCCGGACACGTCGAACGCGAAGGCGAGGTACACGGGCTGGAGGTCGGCGCTGGCCGACTGGGTGGCGCACGCCCCGCCTTGGCCCGAGGAACTGCCGTTGCTCGAGGAGCCGCCTTGCCCCGAGGAGCCGCTTGCGCCCGGACCACCCGATCCGAAATCGCCGCTCGTGCTCTGGGAGCTCCCCTGGCCAGAGCCCCCGCTCCCCGGGCCGCCGCTCTGCGAGCTCCCGTCGCCGTCGCTGGCACCATTGCCCCCACATCCAACGCCAATCGCACCCACTGTCAGCAACGCAATGGCCATCGTGGGCAATCTCATAAGTCGAACCCTCCATGAAGCGCGGCCGGGCGCGGGTCGCCGGCGCCAAAGCCGTCGATTCTGCGTGAGACACCCGGAGCAGACACGGCCTTGAAGCTCGCTCCCGGTGCTCGCCATCCGGGAAGCATAGCTGACCAACATGGCAGCCGGACGACGCACGGATCAGAAATGCTGCTTTCCGCCAACGCGGTCCGGCAATGGGTTGCCGCGGCCCAGCATTCCTCGAAGTGTGGTCTCCTCTCTCACCACAGCTCGGTGCGCGACGCCCGGTGTATGGAAGGGGCTGAGAGCGCCGGCTCTGGTGGGCAACGTTGTCGACCAGGCGGACCTTGGCGCCGAACGAGAACGGCGCCGCGCCGGGCTTGGGTCGGGCGCATCCGCGGCCGTGATCGCGGCGCGCAAGCAGCCTGTCTCGTCAGCACGGTTGCAGGATGGGGCACGGACCATGCCTTCCTCCAGGCGGGCGATCTTCATGTCATCGAGCGACGCAAATCATGAGGATGCGCCCGACCTCGAAAGCGCCGCGGACGGCGGCAATGCGGTGGCCGCCCGCCCGCCGCCCTCGCCGCGCCCTGCCGCTCGGGTTCGCGTCCTCCTGCCCCTCTCGCTGACGATCGCTGCGGGGCTCGCCGTCGTCCTGCCGGCGACGTTGCCGGCGCCCGCCCGGATCGCGCTCTTCGCCGTGCTGCTGGCGATCATCCTCTGGTCGACCACGTCGCTCGACGTGGCGTACGTCGGGCTCGGCGCGGCGCTGCTCCTCCTCCTGACCGGCGTCAGCCCCCAGGAACGGCTCTTCGACTCCCTCGCGTCCGACGTCATCTGGTTGATGATCGGCGCGTTCATCCTGGGCGGCGCGGTCGAGCAGTCCGGCCTGGCGATGAGGCTGGCGCAGCGCGTGGTCGAGCGCGCTCGCACCGTGCGCGGCCTGTTCTGGTGCTTGACGGCCGTGCTCATCCCGTCGTCCCTCTTCGTCCCGTCGGTCTCCGGCCGCGCCGTGATCGCCATTCCCATCTTCCGCAGCATCTCTTCCATCACGGCGGATCCGCGCATCACCCGTGCCCTCGCGCTGCTGTTCCCCGCGGTGATCCTGGTCAGCACCATCGGCTCGCTGGTCGGCGCGGGGTCTCACCTCGTGGCGAACCAGCTGCTGAGCCAGGTCACCGGCCGTCGGCTGTCCTTCGGCGAGTGGGTCCTCTACGGGATGCCGTTCGGCGTGGTGGCCAGCGGCGCCGCCTGCGCGGTCATCCTGGCGCTCTTCCTCGACGGCGAGCGCCGCGGGCGATGCATCCGGGTTCCCCGGCGCCCGCGAGGCTCCTTGTCGCGATCGGAGCGGATCACCCTGGCCGTCGGCGCGACGATGGTCGTGCTCTGGCTCTCGGAGCGGTGGCACGGCTACGAGAGCGCCACGGTCACGCTGGCCGGCGCGCTCGTGCTCACGGCGCCTGGCAGCGCGCTCCGCTGGAAGGAAGGCGTGAAGGCGGTCGACTGGAACCTCCTCCTCTTCGTCGCAGCAGCCCTCGTCCTGGGAGGAGCGCTGATCGACACGGGCGCATCCGGCTGGCTCTTTCAGGCGCTGCTCCGCAACAGCGGTATCGAGAGCGCCGGAGGGCACCTGTTCTTCGTGATGGCGGTCGGCGTGATGTCGCTGACGTCCCACCTCTACCTCACCTCCCATGTCGCTCGCACCGTCGCGCTCGGCCCCGTCTTGCTGCAGCTCGCCGCCGATCGCGATCTCGACCCCGCGGCGGTCATCTTCATCGGCACGGTCGGCATCGATTACTGCCTGACGTTCCCGGTGAGCTCCAAGGCGCTCCTCATGTTCCAGGGGCTCGAAGGAGACACGTTCCGCCCGGCGGATCTCCTGCTCCTCAGCGCCGTCATGCTCCCGATCCACCTGGCGTCGATCGCCGTCTTTTACTTCACCTACTGGCGCTGGATGGGGCTCGCGCCATGACGAGCCCCCTGCGCATCCTGATCGCTCCGTCGGGCTTCAAGGAATGCCTGGATGCGGAGCAGGTCGCCGAGGCCATCGCGACGGGCATCCGGCGCGCGCTGCCGGAAGCGCGCCTCCTGAAGGCGCCGCTCACGGACGGCGGCGAGGGCTTCACCCGGGCGCTGGTCAAGGCGACGGGCGGCTCCTTGCACCCCGCCATCGTGACAGGCCCGCTGGGCCAGCCTGTCGCGTCCCATTTCGGCTTCCTCGGCGGCGCCGGACCACGGACGGCGGTGATCGAGATGGCCGCTGCCGCCGGGCTTCGCCTCGTCCCGCGTCACGCGCGCAACCCGATGGCCACAACGACGCGCGGCGTCGGCGAGCTGATCCGCGCCGCGCTCGACGCGGGCGCGGAGCGGCTGCTCCTCGGCTGCGGCGACTCCGGCACCAACGACGGCGGGGCGGGCATGGCCCAGGCGCTGGGCATCCGCCTGCTGAACGCGGCGGGGATCGAGATCGGAGCGGGAGGAGGAGCGCTGCTGGAGCTCGACCGCATCGACCCTTCAGGCAGGGACTCCCGCATTCCCCGCGTGCAGATCGAGGTGGCGTGCAACTGGCGCAACGTCCTCTGCGGTCCTGGCGGCGTGGCGCGCGTGTTCGGCCCGCAGAAGGGCGCCTCGCCGGAGATGGTCGCGCGGCTGGAGGCGGCCCTGGAGCGCTATGCCGCCCTCATCGCGCGCGACGTGGGCGTGGACGTGAGAACCATGCCGGGAGGAGGCGCCTCCGGAGGCCTCGGCGCGGGGCTCCATGCCCTGCTGAAGGCGACGCTCCTGCCTCGCTACGATGTCCTCGTCCGCTACCTGGACCTGGACGGCCTCCTGCGCGACGCGGATCTCGTCGTCACCGCCGAGGGGGGGCTCGACGCCCGGACCTCGCGCGGCAAGATGCCGGCGGAGCTGGCCAGACGCGCAAAGCACTTCAGGCTGCCGGTCATCGCTCTGGCAGGGACCATCGACGAGGATGCGCGCGTGAACTACGCGTGCGGCATCGACTCGTTCTCGTCGATCCTCGAGGCTCCATGCACGCTGTCCGAGGCCATGGATCGTGCACCCTTCCTGATCGCGAACGCGGCCGAGAACGCGCTGCGCTACATCCTCATCGGCCGAGGTCTCCCCGGGCTCCGCAAGGCGCGCGGGCATCCGCGTCCACGCGCGCGGGCGGGCTGACCCGACCTGGGCCGGTCAAGACACCTCGGCCTCGGCTGGGGCCGGCGGCGCCGGCGCGGCGGAGCGCGCGGGGCGGAGCGGGTGCGTCTCGACGCGCCAGATACCGTCGTCCGTCAGGCGGATCGCCGCGAACCTGGCGACGCCGTCGAGGTGGCCGTCGGTCTCGTGGCCGAGCGTCGACGAGGGGTGCGCGTACACGCTGACGCGGCCGCCGCTCTTCGAGCGGTAATGGCCGAAGAACGCGAGGTGCTTGTGCCCGTGGAGCACGAGCGCGCTGTTCTTCTTCGGGTTCTTCTGCTGATACGCCGCGAGCATCTCGAGGAGGCGCGGGCCATCCATGGCGATCATGAACGTGTCGTTGAGCGAGATCGGCCCCGCGAGGCGCGCCACGTGGTGGTGGAGCAGCACGATGACCGGGCCGGACCCCCGCCGGAGCGCGCGGGCGAGGCGACGCAGCTGAGCGCCGCCGATCTGCCCGATCGCGTTCGACCCCACGAACCGCGACCTGTAACGGTTGGAGTTGAGGCCGAAGATCCGGATACCGCCCCCGAGATCGAGCCGCCTCGGATACAGGCCGGCGATCGCGCGCAGCCGCCGCCGCGCGCGCTTGCGGGCCGGGACGTGCAAGGGAGGCTGGAAGGGGCCGCGCTCCACGCGGGTGAGCACCTCGATGAAGCGCTGCTCGCGCTCCGCCCGCTTCGTGAGGTAGGGGTCCGGCGACGTGCCGAGGTTGATGGCGACATCGTGGTTGCCGGGCACCATGAGCACCTGCGAGGAGGCCGGGATACCGGAGAGCGCCGCCTCGAGCTCGTCCCACTGCGCCTCTTCCCCGAGATCGGTCATGTCGCCCGTCAGCGCGACGAGCGGCGGCTTCATGGCGGCGATCTCCGCCACGAGCCGCCGGAGGCGGCCTGTCAGCTCGGCGGTGTCGGGGCGAGGGGCCCCTTCCGGCCACGCGGCGGAGCCCTCCTCGATCTCGTACGGCTCGCTGCCGCCCGCCGTGATGTGGAGATCGGAGATCTGGCAGAGGACGAGCCGCCCGCCGGGGATCGCGTCGCCAGGATCGGGGAAGAGCGTCGCCGCGCCGCCATACCGCAGGATCACGCGGGTCGCCTCGCCCAGGGCGGACGCGAGCCAGGCATAGAGCGAGAGCCCGAGCGCGAGCGCGGCGAGCGCCGTGCACACGGCCAGGACGAGCGCGGCCCCGCCGCCGAAGGAGAGCCTGCCGCCCGCGGGGAACCAGGTCGCGAGGAAGGAGAGGAACGACCCGTCCAGCCACGAGGAGAGCCAGGCGGGGACGCCGACCTCGAGGGCGTACACGGCGAGCCCGCCGGCGCCGCAGGCCGCGGCGAGGAGGACGAACAGCAGGATCAGGCGATCGCGGACGACGTCGATGACGTCGACGACCTCGCCGAGCCTCCCCCGGAACGACGAGCGGAAGTAGCGGCTCCCGTAGGAGATCTTCTTCCATGTCTCCGGCCGCCACACCCGGCCTTGGCTCGCGACGCTGGAGACGACGAGGGCCGGGGTGATGACCAGCGCGAACAGGACGAGGACCGGCAGGAGCGCCAAGTAGAGGACTCGGAGGGCCGCCCTTCGCGCCATGCCTCATTTGACGTGCCCCGGGCAGGACCGTCAAGGAGCCGCTCGGGCCGCGAGCGCCCCGAAAGTTGCCGGAATCGATGGATGCTCGTAGCAGTAAGCGCGAGCTCGCGCGCTGATGTCCTGCACCGAGACGCCGATAGAGCCGGCCTGCGCCCTGCGATCACCCGCGCCGAGCGATCCGCCGCCGGCGCTCTCGACCGGCGCGCGCGCGGCGCCTGCGCGCCGGCGTGGCAGGGCCGCGGCCCTCGTCGCCGCGGGCGCCGCCGGCGCGGGAGCGGCCGTGTGGACAAGCGCGGCCGTGGCCGTGTGGACCGGAGCGCCCGCGACGGCGGCGCGCAGCGCGGCGCCGCTCGTGGCGAGCGCGGCGAGCACGCTGACGGAGCGCGCGCCGACGGCGCCACCAGAGCGCGTGACGCTCACGGCGGATGACGAGGACGCCGAGCCCGGCACGCTGGAAGAGCAGCGCCTCCGGCTGTTCACGCGGATGCGGCGCGAGCTCGCGCTCCCCGACGAGGCGATGCGGCAGGTCGAGGCGATCTTCGCGGCGTCGACGGTGCTCGGCCAGGGCAACCCCGCGCTGACGCGGCACCCGATGTCACGATCCGAGTGCCGTCGCATTCGAGCGCTCTCGGGCGTCGAGCCGGCGCGCGAGCCGGCCTGCGGCGCGCCGGGGATGGTGCCGCTCTTCGATCCCACGCGCGGTCAGACCGCGGCGGACGCCCCCGCGTGCATCGATCAGCTCGAGTTCCCGAACGTGCCCTGCGAGTACCCCGTCGTGCACGTCCGGGCCCGCGAGGCGGCGCTCCTGTGCAGGGCGGTAGGGAAACGGATCTGCGACGCGCACGAGTGGGAAGGGGCGTGCGCCGGCGCCCTCCGCGATCCGGACGTCGAGTACGAGTGGGCGCGCCCCCGGAACGAGGCGAGCTGGCACCACAACCTCCTGCGCGAGAAGGTGTGGAGCTACGGCCCCGCGAAGAACCACGCGCTCTGCGGGACGGGGAGCTCCCGCACGCCGGGCTGTCCAGGCGGCGGGTGGGACCGCTGCGGCTCCAACACGTATCCGGCCGGCGCGTTCCCCGCCTGCCGGAGCAGCCTCGGTGTCTTCGATCTGCACGGCAACGTGGCCGAGCACATGAGCCTGCCCATCCTGCCCGAGGAGCTCGCGCGGCACGGCGATCGGGGCTTCACCGAGATGAAGGGCAGCTGGTTCGCGTTCTCGTCGATGGAGGTCCACGCCGACGACTGCCGCTTTCGCGCCCCCGACTGGCACGCGACGCGCCTCATGAGCAGGGGCAGCCACGCGAACTACCACCTTGGATTCCGCTGCTGCAAGGACATCACGCCGGCGGACGGCGCCGAGCGAGACGGGGGCGTCGACCCCCAGGGCGCCAGATGAATCCATCCACATAGATTTGACCACATGAGCCCACGTGTGCGCATTGGGTGGTCCATGGGCGCAGGATCTCGCTGACGCGGCTCGTTTCGAGCGCCCGCCGCGAAGTTGCGGTGGCGGAGGCAGACGATTACGGCCCGAGGCGATCGATTCGTGTCGTGCCTCCGTTGGGGCACAAACGGCGCAGCCTGAGCACGTCAGGCGCAGAGGGTCCGACGTCGCGCGCGGGTTGCGGCCCGGTCAAACGAGCGGCGGGGAGGCGCCGCGCGCCGTCGCCAGCGGGCCTCGATCGGGCCTCGACGGCTCTCGTTCACGACGGCCGCGGTGCGGGCGGGAGCGCAGGGGCTCTGCTCGAAAGCCCGCGAGAGAGGCGTTGCGCGCGGCGCGCGGCGCCTGCCGCCGAGGCGTTGAGTTCGTCATCTCCAGCATGGGGCGCGCGGCCCGCGGGCGATAGGCCCTCCGATCGGGGGCCGTCCCGCCGGTCTCCGCGTTGAGAACCCGGAAAACCAAGGCCGGCGTCGATCCAGAGAATGCCTTTTTGCGGACGCGTCAGGGCTGGTGACACGAGCTCGCAGCGGCAGTGTCTGCACACGAGGGCTGAGGCACACAGCCTGCTCTTCGATGAGCCCACGGTGGCTCGGACCTTCCGGCCATCACGGGATATTGAGGAGGACAACACATGCTCTCGATTCATGGCAAGGTGCTGGGGCTCGCGGTGGTGATGGCGGCGCTGGGCACGGGGTGCGCCGTTGACGCGGTGAACGACGCGGATCTCGACGAGGCCAGCATCGACGAGGTCGAGCAGGTCGATTCGACCACCGAGGCGCTCGAGGCCGGCGCGTCGGCGAGGGGCGGGTATCAGGGGCCGTACGGCGGCAAGGGCGGGCCGATCGGCGCGCAGGGCCCCATGGACCTCGGCCAGGGGCCGGTCGGCGTGCAGGGACCGGCGGGCCCCGGCCTGCAGGCGCCGATCGGCCAGATGGGGCAGGGGCCTGTCGGCCAGGGGCCGGTCGGGCAGGGGCCGGTCGGGCAGGGGCCCGTGGGCGTGCCGGGTGGCGTGCCGGGCGTCGGTGGTGTGCCGTTCGGCGGGATGCCGTTCGGTGGCATCGGTGGTTTCGGCGGCTTCGGCGTGCCTGCCGCGTTCATCTCGAATTGCACCACCTTCAACACCGTGTTCGCTCCCGACTGCTTTCCGTGCAGCCCCTGCTGCCCCCGGCCCTGCAACCCTTGCAATCCCGCGGGCATCGGCGGCCCGCTCAACGGCGGGTTCTCGGCCGGCCCCTGCGGTGGCGGGTTCCAGGGCCCCTGCAATGGCGGGTTCACGGGAGGCTGCGGTGGCAACGCCGGGTTCGCCGGAGGCTGCGGCGGCAACGCCGGGTTCGCCGGAGGCTGCGGCGGCAACGCCGGGTTCGCCGGAGGCTGCGGCGGCAACGCCGGGTTCGCCGGAGGCTGCGGCGGCAACGCCGGGTTCAGGCCGGGCTGCGGCATCTGGTAACCACGGGCCTCGGACCTCGGCCGGTCGCGCCGGCCGCGGAGAGGGCGCGGGGCTCGGAGGCGAAACGCCCGGCGCCGCGCGCCGGCCGCCACGGGAGCGCGTGAGTCGATCGCGTTCGATGGCCGATCTCGGGTCGGCCCATCGTCGCCGCTCTCCCGCGCGGGCTTCACCAGCGCCGCCTCATGCTGACCACCTCGGCGGCCAGCGGACGGCGGGGACGTGACGGCAGCGCTCGAACGGCCGCAACGGCAGAGGCTGGGCCCGCGCCGGCGGGGGCGACCCATGTGAGGTGAGGTCGTCGCCGCCAGCGCGGGTCGCGGACGCAGGGGGACGGCGCCACAGGGCCGTGCCCCCGCGGCTCGCGCGGGATGGCGGGATGGTGGCCGGGCCGGCGATGATGGGGAGGTGAGACGCGCTGCGCCGCGGGAGCGCGGCGCGGCCGGCGAAATTGCGCGAATCCCGCGAATCGCGCGGAATTACACCTGAGTCCAGCGAGTCCGCGCCGGCGGCATGTGCCGCCTTCACGGGCGTTGCTACGCCGCGAGCGATCCCTTAGAGTGGCGCTAACGCTGTGATCGGCACGATCATCGACGGCAAATATCAGATTCGCAAGCTCCTCGGCGAGGGCGCCATGGGCTCGGTCTACGAGGCCGAGCACACGGGGACCGGCCGACGCTGCGCCGTGAAGGTGATCAGCTCGGCGGATCTCACCCGCGACCCGAAGGTCGTGAGCCGCTTCCAGCGCGAGGCGCGCGCGGCAGGCGCGATCGACACACAGCACATCACGCAGGTGCTCGACGCCGGCGTCGATCGCGGCTCGAACCTGCCGTTCCTCGCGATGGAGTTCCTCGCGGGCGAGGACGTCCACGAGCTCATCAAGCGCGTCGGCCCGCTCGCGCCCGACCTCGCGCTGCGCATCGTCGCGCAGTCGTGCATCGGGCTCCAGAAGGCGCACGAGGCGAGCGTCGTCCACCGCGACATCAAGCCGCACAACCTGTTCCTCGCGCGCCGCGACGCCGGCGAGATCCTCGTCAAGCTGCTCGATTTCGGGATCGCCAAGGTGAAGATGGACCGGGCGAACGAGACCGAGAGCGCCGATCTGACGCGCACCGGGAACCTGATCGGCTCGCCGCTCTACATGTCGCCCGAGCAGGCGCGCGGCCAGAAGGAGATCGACCACCGCACCGACATCTGGTCGCTCGGCGCCGTGCTCTACCAGCTGCTGACCGGGCGGACGCCGTACCATCACATCACCGCGCTCGGTGAGCTGATCATCGCGATCTGCTCGGATCCTCCGCCGCAGGTGCAGGATTTCGCCCCGTGGGTGGCGCCCGAGATCGCGGCGATCGTGCACCGATGCCTCCTGCAGGCCCCCGGGCAGCGCTACCAGAGCGCGCAGGAGATGTTCGGCGCCATCCGGCCGCTCCTTCCGTACGGCTGGGGCATCCACGAGAGCATGCTCGTGCCGCTGCCGGAGGCCGTGCACCGCCAGTCCGCGCCGCGGCTCGCGATGAACGCGCCGCCCGCGAACCAGGGCGGCGCGTACGCAGCGGCCTCGCCGGCGAACCAGAGCGGCGGGTACCCCGCGATCTCGCCGGCGAATCAGGGCGGCGTGTACGCCGCGACCGCGCCGGCGAACCAGAGCGGCGGGTATCCCGCGGTCCCGCAGGAGCACCGCGGAGGCTACTCGTCGTTCGCGCCTCCCCCGCTCCAGAGCGGGCCACCGGCGGCGATCATTCCGGCCACCAACCACGCTGGCGCTGCGACGACGGGGGCGCTCACGCAGTCGCACCGCGGCACGCAGCCCGGCGTGCCGCGGGTGCCGGTGGTGGCCGGCGCCGCGCTTGCCGCCGCGGTCATCGCGGCCGGCGTGTACTTCATCAGCCGGCCGCCGCCGGAGCCGGTCGCCCAGCCGGAGGCGAAGGCGACCGTCGAGACGCTCCCGCCTGCGGCGGCCACGCTGACGTCGACCGCCCCGACGCCGTCGCCGGCCGCGACGCCGACGACGCCGGAGGTGGTCGCGGCGGTCGAGCCGCAGCCGAAGCGCGTTCAGGTCGTCATCCTGCCCGCCGACGCCTCGGTCGAGGTCGAAGGCAAGCGCGTGACGACGCGCAACGGGATCCTCGATATCACCGGGCCGCCCGGGAGCGTGCACAGGGTGCGCGTCTTCAAGAAGGGGGGCGGCGAGGCGATGGCCGACGTCGTGGTGACCGACACCGGCGCGTTGCCGCCGAAGGTCGAGCTCACGCCGACGTCGGGGAAGGGCGGTCCTGCGACGTCGGCGAAGAGCACCTCGGCCGCGCCGGCGACGGCGCCGCCCGCGCCCACGACCCCCAAGGGGATCATCGACAACACCGACGAGTTCGGAAAGTAGCAGCGGAGCGACAGGCTGAGTACGGTGCTCGATCGAATGGATCTGCGTACGCGGCGCGGCGGCTCTCGTCTTCTCTCCCTCGCGCGGCGTCCCCGCGCAGCGCCGCGGCTGCGCGCGCTCTCGGCCGCGGTCGCGGTCGCGGTCGCCGCCGGACCGGTGCTCGCGCAGCCGGCGCCGCCGGTCACGGACGCCGCCGCGCCGGTCAAGGAGGGCGCCGCGCCCGCCGCGGAAGCCGGCGCGCCGGCCAGGGAAGGCGCAGCGCCGGCCACCGGGGCTGCGGTGCCGGTCGAGGAGGCGCCCGTCTCCGAGACGGACCGGCAGGTGGCGCGGCTCCACTTCGAGAAGGGGCTCACGCTGCTGCGCGAGGAGGCGTGGGGCCCTGCGCTCGCGGAGTTCCTCCTCTCGCGCAAGCTCTTCCCCACGCGCGTGGCCACGAACAACGCCGCGATCGCGCTGCGCAAGCTCCAGCGCTACGACGAGGCGCTCGAGATGTTCGAGACCTTCCTCCGCGATTTCACCATGTCGGCCGCCGAGCGCGCGGCCGCGCAGCGGGAGATCGCCGAGCTGCGGGCGCTCGTGGGGACGCTCGACATCACGAACGCGGAGCCCGGGGCGTCCATCGTGGTGAGCGGCGAGGAGCGCGGGCAGTACCCGCCCGTCAAGCCGATCCGCGTGGCGGCGGGCGCGCACGTCGTCCGCGTCTTCAAGGAGGGCTACGAGCCGGTGGAGACGCGCGTCGACGTCGCCGGGGGGCAGACCGCCACGGTGAACGCGAAGCTCCGCAGGCTGACCCGCTCCGGCCGGCTGCGCGTGGTGGAGCGCGCCGGCAAGACGGTCGACGTGCTCGTCGACAACGTCGTCGTGGGGCAGACCCCGTGGATCGGCGCGCTGTCGGTCGGCGATCACATGGTGGCGCTGCGCGGCGCGGGGAAGCTCGGGACGCAGCCGACGGCGGCGCCCGTGAAGCCGCAGGAGCTCACGACGCTGTCGCTGCTCGCCGAGGATCTCGACGCTTCGTTGCGGGTCGACCCCACGCCGCCCGGCGCGAGCGTGTGGATCAACTCGGTCAACGTGGGCAACGGCGTCTGGCTCGGCCGGCTCAAGGCCGGCACGCACCGGGTCGAGGTGAAGGCCGACGGGTTCGTCACGGGGACGCGCACGGTGACCCTGCTGAAGGGCCAGCGCCAGAGCCTCGACATGGGGCTCGAGCGCGACGAGGACGCCGATATCTGGCGCAAGCCGCCGAAGATCACGCTCGACGTGAGCGCGTCGTTCCTGCTGGCGCCGACGCTGGGCGGCGAGATCACGGACGGCTGCGGCTCGGGTTGCTCCAGCTCGCTCGGCCTCGGCGGGCTCGGCATGATCCACGGCGGTTACGAGCTCGGCTCGGGGATCGGCGTCGGGATCGAGCTCGGCGGCCTGTTCGCGGCGCAGCAGCTCGACGAGCGCTCGGCGACGCTCAGGCCGGTCGGCTACCGGGATCCGCTCGACGGCACGGCGAGCGACACGCTCCGCCTGGGCGGCTTCCTGGCCGGCGCGACGTTCGGGTACCACTTCGACATCAGCGACCGCTTCCCGGCGCTGCTCCGGCTGGGCGCGGGGGTGCTCGTCGGCGAGGTCCGCGACGAGCGGACCGGCAGGTTCAGGACGACCGGGGGGGAGTGGTTCAACACGTTCCCGGTGGTCGACTTCGCCTCGGCGACCTACTTCTACGCGGATCCTGATCTGCGCCTCGGCCTGCGGCTCGGAGAGCGGTGGGAGGTGTCCGGCAGCCTGAAGCTGCTGCTGCTGATCGGCCTCAGCAAGCCGAAGTGGGACAGGACGATCGAGCTGTCCGCCTCGACGGACGGGATCGGCACCTACGAGCCAGAGTCGCTCATGGGTGATTTCGTCCTGATGTTCTCGCCCGGGGCGAGCCTGCGTTACCAGTTCTGACGAGACCCGCGCCGGTCCACGGTGCGCGGCCGCGCGGCGTTGCGTGCGTCGCGATCTTCCGCCCCCCTCAGCACCATGCCGAGCAGAGCGGCGGTCTCCCGCACAGGAGACGGGCCCAGACACGCGTCTTGATCTTCCGCCCCCTCAGCACCATGCCGAGCAGAGCGGCGGTCTCCCGCACAGGAGACGGGCCCAGATCGGCGTTTTCGGCGCGCAAGCGCACTCCCGTGCGCTGAGCACCGAAAACGTCGAGGTGGGCCCGTATCCGAAGCGGGTGACCGCCGCTCTAGCGCCGGCGGCGAAGGGCGGCCAGCGCCGCGGCGACGCCGACGAGGACGGAGAGGCCTGCGGCGGTGCGCTCGGCGGGGGCGCCGACGACGCTGCAGGAGCAGGACGGGACCTCCGACGGATCGATCTGCGGGACGCACTGGTTCGCGAGGTTGCACACCATGCCATCGACGCAGTCGGCCACCGATCTGCACGGTGAGGCGCAGGCGCTGCCGCCCGGCGGGCAGCTGTACGGGGTGCAGTCGGTGTCGACGCCCGGGGATCGGAGCGTGTGCTCGCCGTCGCAGCGCGGCCCGATCTCCTCGAGGTCGGCGCAGACGCCGTCGAGGCAGACGAAGTCCTGGATGCAGTCGTCGTCGGAGGCGCAGGAGGTCTTGCAGGCGGTCTCGTCCGCGCACTTGAACCCGCCGCAGCGCTCGACCACCGGCTCGTTCTCGCGGCCGTCTCCTGCGCAGAAGAAGCGCGTGAGCGTCGCGGGACCCACGATGCAGCCCTCGTCCGGGCAGGAGCACGTGAAGGTCTTCGCGACCGCCCCTTCCACAGGGAACATGCACTTGGCGTCGGTGGCGCCGCCGCAGTAACCGGCACACGCGCCCTCACCGGGGCAGGCCTCACGCTGGAAGGTGCCGCCCTCGTTGGGGTGCGGCGCCTCGTGCTCGACAGGCGTCCCGACGTTCGTGCACCTGCCGACGTTGTTCACCACGTCGCATGCCTGACACTGGCCATCGCACCGGAAATCGCAGCAGAAACCGTCGACGCAATGGCCCGAGACGCACTGGCGATCACGCGTGCACTCGGCGCCGTTGGCGAGTCGATCGAGACACAGACCCGACCCGGGCGGTGCGCCCCCCGATCCCGCGGACGCTCCGCCTGCGCCACCCGCACCTCCGCTGCCTCCAGCGGCTGCGCCGCCGGCACCCGCGCCACTCGATCCAACGGAGGCGCCGCTGGCACCGGCGCCACCGGATCCAGCGGACGCGCCGCCTGCACCGCCGGCACCAGCGCCCCCCGATCCAGCGGCTGCGCCGCCTGCGCCCGCGCCACCGGTTCCGGCGGACGCACCGCCCGCGCCACCCGTTCCGGCGGCTGCGCCGCCCGCGCCGCCTGCACCCGCGCCGGTGGACGCGCCGCCCGCACCACCACCACCACCCGTTCCGGACGATGCACCTCCGGCGCCGCCGGCCTCACCGCAGGCGTCCGGATCGCCGACGCCGACGTCACACCAACCGCTCTCGTCGCAACCGCAGTCGTCCAGGCAATAGAGGATGCACCTGTTGTTGCTGCCGCAGCGGCCCGGCTTGCAGTCCTTCGTGGATTCATGAGCCAGCGCGCGCCCCTGGCCATCGCAGCGGTTGTGCACTTCGATCTGGTTGACGCAGACGACCGGGAGCTCCGTGTCGGGCTTCGCAGGACCACACGTGCCATCGCTGCCCGTCCCCTTGCCCGACGCCGTGCACGAGAAGCACTCCTGATCGCACGCCTCGTTGCAGCAGACGTTCTCCGTATCGGAGCAATGCCCTGAAGCGCACTCCTGATCGTGCACGCACGCCTCGCCGTTCGCCTTGATCAGCAGCTGCGCGCTGGCGAGCGGCTGCGCGCTCGTGGCCCCGATGCCGCCCGCGACGAGCACCGCCCGGCCTGCGACGCGGTCGGTGCCGGCGTTGACGACGACGGCGGCGTGCTCCCGGCGAGCCTCCTGTGCAAGCGAGCCGGCCGGCAGGGTGAGGGCGCTGAACTTCCTGGTCAGCGGATCGTAGATGGCGGCGCTCGAGAGCGAGGTCGTGCCGTCGAACCCGCCGGCGATGAGGACGTCGCCGGTCGGCAGCAGGCTGGCCGTGTGGTTGGCGCGCGCGTTCGCCATGGAGATCGGCGTCGGCTGGAGCTCGAAGCCCCGCTTCGTCGGATCGGCCACGCCGTCGTGGTAGATGTCGAGGGTGCGGACGTAAGCGCCGCCAGAGACCCGGGTGGTGCCTCCGACGAGGATCACCTCGCCCGAATCGAGCGTCGTCGCTGCCTGGCCGCCCAGCGCCTCCGTACGGTCGATGAGCGTCGCCGTGTGGAAGCCGCGGAGGGCGCTCATCTGCGCCGTCATCGGGGTCGCGGTGGGCGAGAGGACGGAGATCGGCCGGAAAATGCCCTCGTCCTCGTGGAAGATCTCGGCCGAGGTGAGCGCCGCGCCCGAGAGGACGAAGCCACCTGCGACGAGCACGTTCCCCGCCTTCAGGCGGACCGCCGTGTGGGCGTGGCGCGAGGTCGCCATGCTGCCCACGGAGGCGATCGTGCTCGTGACGGGCGCGCCGCCGTTCGGTCCGAAGGCGCTGAAGGTGTAGAGGGAAGCGGTGCTCGTGGGCTGGTTGAGCGGATCCGCGAGGCCGCCTGCGACCAGGACCACGCCTGGATCGAGGAGGGTGGCCGAGTGATTGAACCGGCCCAGAGAGGCCCCGGCGTCCCTGACGAACTGGCCGGTGGCCGGGTTGTAGACCTCGACGGCGGCGACCGGCGTGCCGCTGGTGCGCTGGCTGCTGCCGCCCACGACGACGACCGCCGGCGGCGGAGGCGCAGGATCCGACGGCGCGGCCGGGGCGAGCTTCGTGACGGCCGTGGCGGTGTGGGCGCCGCGCGCGACGTCCATCGCGTCGGTGCTCGCGAACGTGCGGTCGAGCGGGAAGTACAGCTCCGCCGTCGCGAGCGCGCCCCCGGACGCGTCGAACCCGCCCGCGAAGAGCACGGGGCTCGCAGGGTTCGCCGGGTCGATCACGGTGGCCGTGTGACGGGCGCGCGGCGTGATCATCTGGTTTGTCGTGGCGATCCACTGCGGGTCGACGAGCGCCGGGTACCGAACGCCGGCGGGCTGCCATCCGACGATCACCGTGCAATCCGGCGCGCCCGGCGGGGTGACCGGCCGGCCCCACGGGGCGCGAGGGCTCGTGTCGACGGCGCAGCCCTCGACGGAGAGCGAGGCCGGAACGCGCGCGCCGTTCGCGTCGACGAGGTAGGGGGGCGCGACGCGCAGGCGGGGCGAGCCGCCGGCGTCGAGGAACTCGAGCGTGCGCTCCACGAGGCGGAGGCCCGAGACGGCGGTGACGTCGACCCGGTAGCGGAGCTCCTTGCGCGTGGGCTCCTGCTCGAAGACGACGAAGTCCTCGGTGCCGTGCGGGAGGACGCGGTGCAGGACGTCGCGGGCGCCGCCGCCTTCGGCGCGCAGCGCGCCTGCGTAGAGGACGAGGCCGCTGTCGACCGCGGCAGGCACGTCCGCGGCATCGACGAGGGAGAAGGCGATCGAGACGCGGGACGCGCCATCGGCGAGGCGCACCGGACCGGCGGCGCGCGCCGGGAGCTCGACGGACGCCGCGGCGGCCTCCGGGGCTGCCGCGCGCAGGGCACCGGCCGGAGTCGCCGCGACGATCTTGACGGGGCTCGCGGCGATGGCGTTGGCGAAGCGCGCGCGGATCGCGGCGATGCGGGCGCGCGCTCCGGGCGGCGCCGCCTGAGGCGACCCGGGGCCGGCCGGGGGGGAGCGGCGCGAGGCGCCCTCGTCGGAGCAGCCAAGGACCTGGGGGAGAATGGCGCACGCAGAGAGCAGCGCAGCCGTTCGCAGCCTGAAGCCGAGTCGCAGCACGCGGTGGTTTCGCAAGGGTCGTTCCGTGGTCGGCGCGGCGCGCGCGACGTGAGAGGGCGGATCTGGGCCATCCTAACAGAAGGCGGCCCGCCGCCGAACAAGTGAGGCGGCGCGTCGAGAGAGGCGAGGGGCTCCTCCGACGTGGCCTCCGACACGGGGACGTGGCGGCGGGCGATCGCCGCTCGATCGAGCGCGCGGCCGAGGAAAACCTCCCCAGGAGGCGGGCGAAACTGGGTAGGCTTACGGGGGCGCTGTCGCGTACGGCGCGATCTGTCTGGAGGAGCCGCGATGACTTTCCCCGCCTTGCCCTGGATGTCCCGCCACCTCGCGCACGCCGGCGCTGCGCGACGCGGGCTCTTGCCGCTGATCGCGGGCCTGCTCACGCTCGTGGCGCTCGCGCCCCGGCCGGCGAGCGCGACGCTGTGGGACACGGACAATGACGAGGTCGCGAACGGCGTCGACAACTGCCCTGGGGTCAGCAACCGGAGCCAGTACGACGGCGATGGCGATGGTCAGGGCGACGCTTGCGACGATGACGATGACAACGACGGCACCCCGGATGACACGGATCTCGACGACGACGGCGATGGGATAGCGGACACCGCAGACAAGTGTCCGACGATTCCCACGCCCCTGGCCGCGGATCCGGACTTCGACGACGATGGCGATGGCGTCCCGGATGTCTGCGACAACTGCGATGGAGATCGCAACGAGGATCAGCTCGACAGCGATCGCGACGGGCGGGGGAACATCTGCGAGACCGACAACGACGCGGATGGCGACACCGACTTCAACGACAACTGCCTCAACGTCTCGAACGCCAACCAGGCCAATGCCGATGGCGACAACTACGGCGACGCCTGCGACAACTGCCCCACTGCACACAACAACGATCAGCGGGACAGGGACAACGATGGCGTTGGAGACGACTGCGACAACTGCGCAAACGCGCCGAACGCCGATCAGCGCAACCCTGACGGCGACCTCTTCGGCGACGTCTGCGACAACTGTCCTGGGACGGCCAACAACAACCAGGCGGACACCGACGGCGATACGATCGGCAACGCCTGCGACAACTGCCAGAACCGCGCGAACGAGAACCAGGCGGACGGCGATGGCGACGGGGACGGTGACACGTGCGACAACTGCCCTGGCACGCCCAACAGCGGTCAGGAAGACGCGGATAGCGATGGGGTCGGCGACGCGTGCGACAACTGCCTGAGCCGCGCGAACGCGGACCAGGCGAACGGGGACAGCGACGCGTTCGGCAACGCGTGCGACAACTGCCCTGCCACGTCGCACCCCAGCCAGTCGGACAGCGACCTCGATGGGGTGGGCGACGCGTGCGACAACTGCGCGGACCGCGCGAACGATCAGCAGAACGAGGACGGCGACGCCTTCGGAAACGCGTGCGACCTCTGCCCGTACGTCGCGACCCTGACCCAGGTCGACACCGACGGCGACGGCTTCGGCGACGATTGCGACAACTGCCCGCGCCTCATCACCGCGAACCAGGCCGACGGCGACGGAGACCGCGTCGGCAATGCTTGCGACAACTGCCCCGAGGTCGCCAACACGACCCAGGTCGACAGCGACGGCGACGGCCTCGGCAACGCCTGCGACAACTGCGCCAGCGTCGCCAACGCCGGCCAGATCGACGATGACCACGATGGGGTCGGCAACGTCTGCGACAATTGCCCCTCGACGCCGAACGGGCCGAACGACACGAACAACCAGGGCGACAGCGACGGGGACCAGAGAGGCGACTCCTGCGACAACTGCCCGGACGTGGCTAACGCGAACCAGACGAACACCGACGCCGCCACCGGCGACACGCTGGGCGACGCGTGCGACGACGACGACGACGCCGACGGCGTGCTCGACGCCGCCGACAACTGCCCGACCGAGCCGAACACGAGCCAGCGCAACACGGACCGGAACCTGCCCGGCGGCGACACGCTGGGCGACGCGTGCGACAACGACGACGACGCCGACGGCGTGCCCGACGCAACCGACAACTGTCCGCTCCAGCGCAACCTGGATCAGACGAACACGGACGAGGACCTGACCGACGGCGACGGGTTCGGCGACGCCTGCGATGACGACGACGACGCCGACGGCGTGCCCGACGTGAACGACAACTGCATCACGACGCCGAACAGCGCCCAGGCCAACACGGATCTGAACCTTGCAAGCGGCGATGCGCTGGGCGACGCGTGCGACGATGACGACGACGCCGACGGCGTGCTCGACGCCGCCGACAACTGCCAGTTCGCGCCGAACAGCACGCAGATCAACACCGACCAGAGCCTCGCGGGCGGCGACGCGCAGGGCGACGCGTGCGACAACGACGACGACGCTGACGGGGTGCCGGACGGCGGCGACAACTGCCGCACCACGCCGAACCCGGGGCAGGAGAACAACCCGAAGACCGGGCCCGAAGACGCGCTCGGTGACGCGTGCGACGACGACGACGACAACGACCGCGTCCTCGACGCAGATGACAACTGCGGATACGACATCAACACCAACCAGCTCGATACCGACGGCGATGGCGACGGGGACGTCTGCGACGACGACGACGACAACGACCTCCTCACGGATGCGGAGGAGGCGGCGCTCCGGACCGACCCGACCAGCGTCGACTCCGACGGCGACACGATCGGCGACTTCGAGGAGGTGTTGAACCGCGACAATCCCGCCGATCCGGCCAACAACACCGACGGTGACGCGTTCATCGACGCCGTGGACCGCTACAGCGACGGCGACGGGGTGCTCGACTCCGAAGAGGCCGGGGATGCTCTGCTGAATACGCCGGCGATCGACACAGACGGCGATGGGACCCCGGACTACCGGGACACCGACTCGGACGACGATGGCGTGCTCGACGGCGACGA
Source organism: Sorangium sp. So ce295 (assembly GCF_051527405.1). NCBI lineage: Bacteria > Pseudomonadati > Myxococcota > Polyangiales > Polyangiaceae > Sorangium > Sorangium sp. So ce295. Next base: position 5,314,631 of record NZ_CP150324.1, read on the forward strand.
CAACTGCCGCCTCACGGAGAACCCGCCGCCCGCGCCGGGCGAGCCGCAGGTCGACACCGATGGCGACGGCAAGGGCGACGTGTGCGACGGCGACTCGGACAACGACGGCACGCTCGACGTCGACGACAACTGCCCGAGCCTGGCGAACGCCGGGCAGCAAGACGCCGACGGCGACGGGACCGGCGACGCGTGCGATCCAGACGGCGATCCGGACGCCGACGGGGTGACGAACGAGGACGACAACTGCGATTTCGCGGCGAACCCGCCGCCTGCGCCGGGCGAGCCGCAGGCCGACATCGACGGCGACGGCCTCGGCGATCCCTGCGATGACGACGCCGACGGCGACGCGATACCTGACGCGGACGACAATTGCCCGCAGATCGTGAATGCCGATCAGGCGGACGCCGACGGCGACCGCCGCGGCGACATCTGCGACAACTGCCCGAGCCTGGCGAACGCCGGGCAGGAAGACGCGAACGGCGATGATCTCGGCGATGCCTGCGATCCCGACGGCGACGGGGTGGTGACCGACGCCGACAACTGCCCCAGCGTGGCGAACCCCGAGCAGACCGACACCGACGAGGACGGCCAGGGTGACGCCTGCGAGCCGCCGGATCCGACCGGCAGCGGCGGCGGCGGAGGGGCCGGCGGGACGGGCGGCGCTGGCGGCATGGGCGGCGCCGGCGGTGAGGCCGCGACGACGACCGCGACCAGCGGCGGCGCGGCGTCGCCGGATTTCCAAGGCGGCTGCGACTGCCGCATGGGACGTGGGCCGATGCCCCGGGAGGCGTGGGGCATGCTGCTGATCCTCGCCGCCGTGCTCCGGCGGCGAGGCCGGCTGCAACCGCGACGGGCGGCATGATTCCACGCCGCGGAAACTGGGCTCTGACGATCACCTGAGAGCGACACCCGGCGAGCGCGGCGGCTCCTCGTCGGCGCGGCCGTCCGATACCGTCAATCTTGGATAGCGAGGTGCAGATTCGTGTGATACGGGCTCAGCCGCCAGGCAGGCGAGCGAGGCGCACGAAAGTACGCCGCAGCGAGCCGAACGGCGCGGACGAGCCCGCGGCGCACGGAGATGCGCCCCGCCATAACGGAGCTTCAAGGAGGACCCTCATGCAGGCATCTCGGTGGATCGCGGTGTGGATGGCGATGGGCGCGCTCGTCATCGCCGGTACGGGCGCGGGATGCGGAGCTGACGACGCCACGGGGGAGGCGACGACCTCGAGCTCGACGACCACCACCACGGGTGAGGGCAGCACGAGCAACACAGGAACGGGCGGCGCTGGCGGCGAAGGAGCGGGCGGCGCTGGTGGCGCGGGAACGGGCGGCTCAGGCGGCGCGGGAACAGGCGGTGCAGGAACGGGCGGCGCCGGCGGGACGGGAACGGGCGGCGAGGGCGCCGGCGGTTCAGGCGGCGCGGGAGCAGGCGGCTCCGGCGGCGCTGGCGGCACGTCGGGCGAGAGCTTCAATTTCACCCTCCGCGGCACCGGTTACGTTCCCGCCTACACCACTGGTGACATGGTCTACGTGGCCGTCGTCGCTGCCGGCGATGCCGCGCCGGCCCTGAGCGCGTCGGACGCGATCGAGGCCGACGGCACGTTCAGCGTGACGGGGCAGATACCCGGCGACAAGGCGTACAAGATGCACTGGTACGTGGACCTTTCGCAGAATGGGACTTGCGACGCGGCCCCCACGGATCACGTCTGGACACAGGACATCCCCACCGTCACGGCGGATATCACGCGCAGCGTCGTTCCCAACAGCGCCTTCGGCGACTGTCCGTGACGCGCCGCGCTCGGCCATTCCATAGCCGTTGATCGTCCCTGGCGCGGCGCGCCCTCCGCGCACCGTCGCCCTGTGGTCAGAGTCGTGGCCACGTCGAACGCGGCGCGGGCGGGTCGCAGGCCGCCTCCTGGACCTCGCCCAGGATCGCCGCGGCCAGGGAAGAAATGCGGATGTTGCCCCCCGCCACGCGCCCCCGCTATCGTGCCCGGCCGATGAGGCATTCCTCCGTCGCAGCGGTCGCGTCCACGGCCGTCCTCATGACGCTCGCCGGCGCCTCGCGCGGTCAATCCACCGGCGGGTTCTCCCTCGACCGGTTCGAGCCGGCGCCCGCTGGAGACGCCTTCTTCGGCGTGCCTTCTCCGGCCGCTCCCGGCCACCTCGCGCCGCGCGCCTACGTGATGCTCGATTACGCTCACCGCCCCATCCACACCAGCGGTGAGACCCCCGTCGACCTCGTCTCTTCGCAGACGTTCCTCCGCCTCGACGCCTCGCTCGCGCTCTGGGACCGCCTCCTGCTCTCGATCGACGCGCCCCTCGCCGTCGCGCAAGGGGGCGACGACCCGGGCATCCCCGGCGTCGAGTTCACCGAGCTGACGGCGCCCGAGCTCGGCGACCTGCGCTTCGGCGCGCGCGTCCGCCTGCTCGGGGAAGACGCAGGCCCGTTCCAGCTCGGGATCGGCGGATACCTGTTCGCGCCCACCGGCGCGCCGGCGCAGTACACCGGCGACGCGGAGGCCCGCGGCGCCGTCCACGCGAGCGTCGGCGGGCGCGTCGGCTCGGCGAGCTCGTCGCTCGGGTTCCTGTGGAGCGCGAGCGGCGGCGTCGAGCTCGGAGGCGGCCGCAACCGGCCGCAGCTGTTCACGTTCGGCGGCGCCGCCGGGCTCCTGATCGCCGACGATCTCCTCCAGCTCGGCGCCGAGGCGTACGGCGGCGCGCCGCTCGGCAACGAGCTCCTGCTCTCCAGCACGCCGGTGCAGCGCGACGAGGCGGGCGTCAACGCCGAGCTGCTCTTCGGCGCCAAGCTGCGCGTCCTCGACGGCCTCACGTTCGGCGCCGCGGTCGGCCCGGGCCTGACGAACGCCATCGGCACACCGCCGGTCCGCGCCGTCGGCATGGTCGGCTGGACGCCGCTCCCGAAGCCGGCCCCGGATCGCGCCCAGGCCGCCGCCGTCGCGGGCGACAGGGACGACGACGGCATCAACGACGAGATCGACGCGTGCCCCGACGTGAAGGGCGATCCTTCGCCCGATCGCGCGAAGGACGGATGTCCTCCGGCCGATCGCGACGGGGACACGGTGCTCGACATCGACGACGCGTGCCCGAGCACCCCGGGCGCCCGCAGCGCCGACGCCACGGAGAACGGCTGCCCCGAGGACTCGGACGACGACGGCTTCCACGACGGCATCGACGCCTGCCCCAGCGTGCGCGGCGGGGCGAGCGACGACCCGAAGAAGGTCGGCTGCCCTGGCGACGCGGACGGCGACGGCATCGCCGACGCCTCGGACGCCTGCCCCAAGGCCAAGGGGCCGGCGAACCGGGACCCGAAGCAGAACGGCTGCCCGGACGATCCGGATGGCGACGGCGTGCGCGGCGCCGCGGACGCCTGCCCGAACGAGCGGGGGCCCTCCGACCCCGATCCACGACAGAACGGCTGCCCCAGGTTCGTTCGCGTCAACGCCGACGAGATCAAGACGTCCAAGCCGGTCCAGTTCGTCGTCTACGGCAAGTCGCGCGCCGAGACGGTCGATCCCATCTCCGACGAGGTCCTGTACGAGGTGCGCGACACCATCCAGCAGAACCCGGACATCGAGCTCGTCGAGGTGCAAGGCCACACCGACGACAACGGGACCGAGGAGTACAACCTCCGCCTGTCGCAGCAGCGCGCGGACGCGGTCCTCTCGTGGCTCGTGGCCGCCGGGGTTCCGAGGGAGAAGCTCGTCGCCAAGGGCTACGGCTTCGAGCAGCCGGTCGGGGACAACCGCGTCAAGACAGGGCGCCAGAAGAACCGCCGTGTGCAGTTCGTGATCGTCAAGCGCAAGGGAAAGCCCTAGCGAGCAAGCGCCGACGTCGCGGCGCAACACGCTCGACCACGAGCGACACAACGCCCAAGACACCACAAATCCCGACAGACGCCCAGACGCGCGGACGCCGATACCTCGCAGTCCAGGGCGATCGCGGCGCCGCGGCACGTCATGCTGCGCCGCGCCCGCATGCGCCTCCGCCGCCGCCCGACCCCTGGCCGTGACCGTTCCCTGACGGCCGTGGACAGGCGAGTGTGTCACCTTATCGAATGCTCCATACGGTGGCGATCTCAGATATCCATCTTTGCGAGCTCGAGCCGGGTGACGGCCTGTGGATGCGCTACCGTCAGGCTCCTTACTCCCCCGACAGCGAGGTCGCGGCGATGCTGGACGCGCTCCGGGACGAGATGAGGCAGGGCGCGGCGCGCGGCGCGGGGCGCGATGAGCTCACGCTCGTGCTCAACGGCGATGTGTTCGACTTCGATGCGCCGCGCGTGATCGACCAGCAGAGCGTCTTTCACGATCTCCCCCGCAGCGCGGAGCACGCGGTGCCGGCGATGGCGGCGATCCTCGCGGACCACCCGGTGTTCATCGAGGCGCTCGGTCGCGTCGTCGCGGACGGGCACACCGTCGTGTTCATCTCCGGCAACCACGACGTCCAGCTCACGTTGCCCGAGGTGCGCGACCTGGTCCGGGCCCGCGTCGTCGATGCGGCGCTCGCCGCGCTGGGCGACGCGCCGCTCTCCAGCGCCCCGCACGCGCGCGCGGCGCTGGGCGCGCGCGTCGTGTTTCGCGCGTGGTTCCACAAGACGCCCGACGGCATCATCGTGGAGCACGGCAACCAGTACGACGCGTATTGCAGCTACCGCTACCCGATGGTCCCGTTCGGGCGTAAACCGGGCGAGATCCAGCCCACCATGGGCTCGCTCGTGTGCCGGCTGCTCGTGTCGCGCATGGGCTACTTCAACCCGCACGTGGACGCCTCGTTCATGCTGTCCGCGTTCGGGTACCTCGCGCACTGGGCGCGTTACTACATGTTCTCCAGCCGCTCGCTCGCGGGGGCGTGGGCGCTCGGCGCGCTCCGCACGCTCGTCGAGCTCGTGCGTCGGCGCGAGCCGGAGCGGCGCGCTCGCCTGCGCGAGAGCCTCGCCGCCGCGGCGCAGGAGACGGGCGCCCCGCTCCGCGCCGTGGCCCGTCACGCCCGCCTGTTCGCACCCCCGGCGGAGGATCGGCTGGGGCTCGTCGCGCGCGAGCTGTGGCTCGACCGGGCCGCGCTGGCGCTGCTCGCGGTCGCGGTGGCGCTCGTGTGGCTGGTGCTCGCTCCGCTCTGGCTCGCGCCGGGGGCGCTCGTCGCGCCGGCGGCGCTCATCGTCTACGAGCGCCTCGTGCCGAAGCTCCCGCTCGACGCGACGTGGCAGCGCGTCAGTCGCGCCGCGCGCCACGTCGCCCGCGCCCATCGCGCCAGAGCGGTCGTCTTCGGCCACACGCACACGCCCGAGGGCACCTGGGAGGGCGGGCTGTTCTTCGGCAACACCGGCTCGTGGTCCGCGGCCTTCGAGGACGTGGCCTGCACCAAGCCGGTCTTCGCCGCGCGTCCCCTGGTCTGGCTGAGGTCCGAGCCGGGGGCGGGCAGCGCCGCGCGCCTCTCGGGAGGCCTCGTGACCTGGAAGAACGGCCGCTTCGAGGCCCTCACGGCCAGCGTCCCGCCCCCCGCCGGGCAGCGCAGCGAGCTGCACGGCGCCCATCCGCCTCTCCAGTCGCCAGCGACCGCGGCGCTGCGCACGTGACGCGCGTCACGCGCGTCACGCGCGTCACGTACGTACCCGAGCAGGCCGGCGCTCTTCACTCGAATTGAGCTCCTTCCTGACTTGCGCGAGGCGCCCCGCCGCTGGATGCTCCCGGCACGACACGCGTCCCGCTGACGAGGAAGCTCTGTGAACCCCCCGCTCCACATCGAAGCCGCCGGTGACAGCCACGTCGGCCACCAGCGCGAGCACAACGAGGACAGCTTCGCGGTCGATCTGGATCTCGGCCTCTTCGTCGTCGCGGACGGCATCGGCGGCGCCGCCGGTGGGGAGGTCGCGTCGCGGATGGCGGTCGACATCGTGCGGTCGTTCTGCAAGGACGGCGAGGGCGAGATCACCCAGCCGACGGGGTACGACGAGGTGACGCCCCTCGAGCTGCGCCTGGTCTCTTCCATCTGGCGCGCCAACGAGCGCATCTTCGAGGTCGGGCAGCGCGACCCGCTCTGCTACGGCATGGGGACGACGTTCGCGGGCGTCTACGTCGACGGGAGCTCGGCGTGCATCGCGCACGTCGGCGACAGCCGGGTCTACCGTTACCGAAGGCGCCGCCTCGAGCGGCTCACCGAGGATCACTCGCTCTGGAACGAGCACCTGAACACCGGCGAGCAGCTGCCTGACGATGTGGATCCGCTGCTCGCCCGCAACGTCGTGACGCGCGCGCTCGGGATGGGCAAGACGGTCGACGTGGCCACGCGCGTCGAGCGGCCCGAGGCCGGAGATCTCCTGCTGATCTGCTCGGACGGGCTCTCGGGCCCGGTCCCCGAGCTGGAGATCGCCGAGCTGCTCGCGCAGGAGAGCGACCTCGCCGCGACGGCGCGGTCCCTCATCGACCGCGCCAACGAGCACGGCGGCCCCGACAACGTCACGTGCGTGCTCGTGCGGTGGAACGCCGGCGGCTGACGCGGCCGAGCGCGCCGCGCCTCGGCGCACGAGGACGCGCCCCGCTCTACGGGAGCGTCTTGATCCGGAGCAGATCGGCGGACCTCGTCATGTCGCTGGCGAGCGTGCCCGGGGTCGCGTCGTCGCTCTCGTGCTCCACGAGCGAGAACAGCTTCCCGAACGGCGTCGCGAGCTGCTCGTCGGTCGGCTCCGCCTCGCTCCACCCCTCCGGAAGCGGTGGCAGCGCGTCGCCTTCGATCGCGTCGTACGCGCTCGACAGCCGCTCGAAGCCGTCGCGCACCGCCTCGTCGACCTCCGCGCCTTCGGCGCCCTTGGTCAGGATCCACGGCTGGAAGGCCTCGTAGGTCGCCACGCCGGCCGCGACGTTCGCGCGCATGTCGGCGAGCGTGTACTGGGCGTAGCGGGACTCCTCCTCTCCGGTCGCCGCCTTGCTGGTCTTCTCCACCTGCTCGGCGATGGAGGCGATGACCCCGCGGTAGGCGGACGGCGCGTCGAGCGCGAGCGAGCCGAAATCCGATCGCATCTTCGCCGCGTCGGCCGCGAGGCGCGCGCAGAGCTCGTCCTTGAACGACGCGGCCTCGGCCTCGGTGGCAGGGAAGGCAGCCTCGCTGTAGTTATCGAGCTCAGACTCGAAGGCGAGGACGGGCTCCGGGATCGCGTCGGCCCAGAGGATGCGCTCGACGGCGTGTACGCCGGTCACGCCCACTCCATCAAAGAGGTTGTCGTCGGCCTGCTCCTCGATGAACGCGTCGTAGCGGGCATCCGTCGAGTAGTCGAGATCCGGAAAGACGACCGCGATGGCTCCTTCGACGCTCTCGTAGGCTTGCCGTGCCTTCTTCCACTCGGCCTTCATGGCATCGACGGCCTCCTTGTCGCTCGTCGCGCTCCACCCGTCGGCGTCCGGCGCGGGCGCGGCGGCCTGGAGCGCGGCCGTGGCGGCGGCGAACTCGTCGATGTTGTCCTGGATGAAGGCCTTCACGTCGAGCACTGCCTGCTGCTCGTACTCCGCGTCGGTGAGCAGCGTCTCGTTGTCGCTTCCGCACGCAGGAAGCGAGAGGGCGGCGGCGGCGATGGCCAGACCGGACCGCAGGCGGGCGGGGATGTGCATGATGTTCGAGCTCCTTGTCACCGCTCGCGTGGGGCGAGCGCGCGATGTGGACGGGTGCGTGTGCGTCTCGGTGGACGTCGATCAGAGCGAGCGCACGAAGTCGATGAGCGCCCCGCGATCCTCGTAGGAGAGCGCGCGGAACGCGGCGACCGAAGCGGCGGCCTCCGAGCCGGGGCCGTCGTGGAGCAAGATGGCCTGCTCGATGGTCCTGGCGCGGCCGTCGTGGAGATACGAGGTGCTGTGGCGCACGCCGATGAGCGGCGCCGTCCGCCAGGCGACGGAGCTGGCCGACTCGTCGGCCAGCCCGTCGGCGAGATCAGGGCCGAGGTCGTGCAGGAGGAAATCCGTGTAGACCGGAGCGTCGATGTCCGCGAGCTGCGCGATCGGGTAGTCGGCGCGCGTCCTCAGCGAGGGGACATGGCAGGCGGCGCAGTCGGCCTCGGCGAAGAGCTCCTGGCCGCGCGCGTCGGCGGGCGCGCGCCTCGGGATCTCGAGCAAGCGCATGTAGTCGGCGACGGCGTTCACCGTGTCGAGCACCACGTCCTCGCCCGGCTTGGCGTCGTCCGTGAGCCCGTCGGGGTTCGGCAGCTCGTCCGGCCGGAGCGGCGAGGTGATGCCCATGTCGCCCTGGTAGGCGTCGGCCGTGAAGTCGTCGAGCGTGGCGACCCGCGCCTTGAACCCGAAGCGGCCGATGAGGTTCTCGTCGCCCTCGACGAAGGCGTAGAACGACTCGTCCCCGCTCTTCTTCGAGTGGAACACCACGCGGTTGATGCGCCCGCGGATGGCGTCGCCGCGCGCGGCCTGCTCGGCCGCGACCCGCTCGATCTCGGCGTCGTCGACCGCCTCCATGTAGCCGCGCCCGAACACCGGCGGGCCGAGGCGCTTCGAGACCTTGATCGTCGCCTCGGCCTCGGGCTGCGAGAGCGTCGTCGCCCCCCCGACGGCGTAGGGCCGCAACGTGTGTCCGTAGGGGAGCCCCCCCTGATCCGCCGCCGGCGTCACGCCGTCGTCCTCGACGAGCGCCATCTTCTGGACCGCGCCCGGGCCGCGCGCGGCGCCGTCGTGACAGCCGGCGCACGCCGCCCGGATGTAGAGCGGCCCGAGGCCATCGCGCTCGCGAAAGACGAAATCGAAGAGCGCGTCGCCGTCCTTGAACCGAGCTACCTGCTCGGCAGAAGCGTCGTGCAGCGGGATGTCGGTGAGGTCATCACCGATCAGCGTGATGCCAGCCAGAGGATCGTCGGGAGCGGACTCCGAGCCGCAACCCACATTGAAGACCAGCGGGAGCGCAAGAAACAGGGCAAATCGTGACATGTCGTCGACCGGAACCGTAGCCGTAAATGAAAGTCAGCGTCAATAACCCACGGCGGCGCGCTCGCCGGGCTGGTGTGCCGGATCGCGCGCGGGCGGATCCCACCTCCTTGCGAAGCGTGGCGGAGGCTCGGGCGTTACACTGCGCGAGCCGGCGCGGACGGGCTCACGCTGGAGGACAGCGGATGAAGCAGCGAGATGACGAGCGGCGCGCGGCCTCGAAGGCCCTCCGGGACGGACTGCGGGAGATCGAGCGGAACGAGGAGCGCCGCGCGGCTCACGAGGAGCTCAGCGCCGGCTGGCTCCGGTACATGGGCCCCGGCTACGGCAACGACATCTGCTCGATGTGCGGCGCGCTCCTCGACAGGGGAACGGCCTACATGCACTGCGCGCCCTGCCTGGCGACGCGCGGCATCGACGAGCAGGCGCTGCGCGGCGTGTGCGCGCAGGCGATGGCGGAGGACTGGCCGTTCCAGGATCGCCGGCTCGACGGCGGGCGCTGGGCGCGCGCGCTGATCGCGTTCTGGCGGAATCACGTCGATCCGATCGAGTCGAAGGCGATCCCGTACCGGAACAACACGCTCGAGTCTTCCTTCTACTACATGAAGCGACGCCTCACCGAGGCGGGGGTCGCGGACATCTGGACGGTGCCTGACGAGAGCCAGCGTGGGCTCGATCCTGCGATGGTCGTACGGGCCCGGGGCGGCGCGCTGGCGATCGGCGTCACCACCCAGCGGCGCATCGCGACGGCCGACGAGGGCACGCGCAGCGCGCACATCGCGCTGTTCGACGAGTTCCTCCGCCTCGCGGGCGCGCGGGAGGGCTTCCTGGTGGTCGAGAAGCTGAGTCGACGCGCGCGGCGCGACACGCCCGTTCGGGAGATCGTGGTGACCACCGCCGAGGGACGGCGCGTGACGCAGCTCCGCTGCATGCAGGAGGATCGGAGTTGGCCCGCGCCCGCGGCGCCGGCGTAGAGCGGGGCGCTGTCGCGGCGCGGACCTCACGCCGCGCTACTGCCGGAACCGCTGCTCGATATCGTAGATCTCCGCCGCCACGCCGTCGGCTCCGTCATGGGTTCGGCTGGCCCCGCGCCCTCCGATCCCGGCCTCACCCAGCTCGATGGTCGTGTTCGTGAGCGAGGGCTCGATGCCCGCGTACGCGATGGCGATCGAGTGGCCGCCGAGCCCGCCGCCGCCCCGGCCGCCCTGACCGCCCCGGCCACCGCGACCGCCAGGGCAGGCGGCGTTCAGCCCCGTGGCCTCGCCTCGGGTCCCGGCTGCCCCGTGGTCGCCGCCCTCGCCGCCCGGCTGGCCCTCGCCCCCGGCGCCGCCATTGCCGCCGCGGCCGGTCTTCAGGACCACGTCGTTCAAGTCGATGGACGCGCTCCCCACGAAGAGGGCGATGCTCACCCCGCCGGCGCCTCCGCCGCGGCCGCCGAGCCCCCCGCACCCGCCCGCGCCCCCGGCGCCTCCGCCAGCGCCGGCCGCAGAGGCCTCGAAAGGACACATCTGCGCGCCGGTGCCGCCCTTCGCACCGCCGCCTCCTCCGCCGCCCTGGCCCCGCGTGCCCGGCGTCCCGTCGCCGGCGAGCGGGCCAGTGTACCCATTCAGGAACAGATCGCCGAAGCCCGTCGCACCGGCGCCCGGACTCCCGTCCACCCCGTCCGCGCCCTCCTGCCCCGCGGTGCAGCGCTGGGTGCTGGTCTCACCCTTGCCGCCGTTCATCCCATCGCTCGGAAACCCGCTGCTTCCATCCCCCCCGGACTCCAGGCCACCCGTCCCTCCCGTGCCGCCGCGCGAGTCGTCCGACCGATCGTCGGGGGTACCGCAGGTGTTGTTCACGGGGAGCCCGCCGGTGACCGTCGTGGCCGAGCACGCGGCGTTGCCGAAGTTGCCGGTCATCCCTTTCTCGGCAGCGCCGTCCACGAACGCCCCGCCGCTCGCCCCCGGCGCCCCGTCGCCCGCCTCGAGGATGCACCGCGTGAAATGGACAGGGACCCCGGAGCTGTTCGCGGCGATCGCCGATCGGCCTGCCAGCTCGGTGTGGGTCACCGGGATCGAGCGCGCGCTCACGTGGAGATCCTCGATCACCGCCGCGCCTTCGCCGTTGTCGAACGAGAGCGGCGTCTCGCCTTCGGGAGCGGTGAGCGTGGTCTTCTTCTTGTCGCCTATCCAGCGCCAGCGGTCGTCGCAATCGAGCCCGCCGAAGAGCTTGTGTCCCCCGGGCACGATCACCGCTTCATCGAACGTCTGGGCGCAGAGATAGATGCGCCTTCCCTTGTCCGGGGAGAGCTGCAACGCCTCCGAGATCGTCCTCACGGGCGCCCTCTGGATCCCCGCGTTGCCGTCGTTCCCCAGGGTGCTCGAGACCCACACCCCGCACGTCGGGGGGACCGGATCGTGCTTGCTCGGAGTGCAGTCCTCGTCGGACAGCTCGTCTCCGATGATCCCGACGACGTTTGACTCGTGAAAGCAGCCGCTCAACGCCATCGCGACCGGAATGAACCCCACTACCCATGCATCAACCTTGAATCGAATCCTCATACTATTCCTATTCCGGTCAGCCCTGCGCGTTTTCCAAGCAAAGCGACCTGCGCGTGCCGACCGGCGCGAGCGCCGCGCCTGCCCCGCGCCTGCCGGCGCTGGCGTGCCGGCCCAGTTGCCCATCGCCGGGTGTTCCGTGCGAACATCGGCCCATGAGCGCGAACCTGAGGGATCTCGTGCGCGAGCTGATCGAGGCCGGCGGCGGCGAGCCGATCGAAGGCGGCCGCTTCCTGCCGCTCGTCACGCTGGAGTCCGGCGCCCGGGTGGGGCTGGACGGCTCGGGCGCCTGGGTCTTCGCGCCCGAAGGCGGCGGGGCGCCTCAGGCCATCGCGCCGGAGCGCGGGCGGGCCTTCTTCGAGGTGCTGGAGACGAAGCGGGACGACTTCGACGCGAGCATCGAGGCGGCGGCGAAGGCCGCGGGCCTCCCCCCCGAGGAGGTGGCCTTCTCGTTCCCCGCGGCCGACGTCGTCCGAGCGGTGCTCGCGAGAGGCTTGCCGAGCATGACGCGGCTCGCGCTCTCGTGGCTCCGGTTGACGGAGGTCCGCGCGCTCCGCGCCGAGATCATGGCCGTCTCGCGCGACCCGACGATGCCCGTGCCCGTCCGGGACCTTGCGGAGCGGCTCACGGTCCCCGCGTGAGCCCGCGCCGCGCCCCCGCCCGGAGGCGGGGCGGCGCGGGGAGGGAGGTCAGACGGTCGCGAACGCGTCGGCCGGGATGTCGAGCGCGGACGAGTCCTCGCGCCCGAGGATCTCGGCGGAGAACTTCGCGTGCGGCAGCACGTTGGCCGCGAAGTAGAGGGCAGCGTGCTTCTTGCCCTCGTAGAAGGCGCGGTCCTTCGCGCCGGCGTCGCCGGCCGGGAGGCCCTCCATCGCCTTGAGCGCGATGACCGCGCCGTCGAGCAGCAGCCAGCCGATCGCGAGCTCGCTCATCATCTCGAGGAAGCGGTTCGCCGCGAGCGGCACCATCGGCATCTTGCCCAGCTGGAACCACGAGAGCAGCCGCATCGCGGTGCCGGCGACGGCCTCGTGCGCCTCGCGGAGCTCCTTGATGCTCGCGGCGAGGACGGGGTGCTTCTCGTTGGCCTTCACGAACTCGGCCACGTCGTTCAGGAAGGCCTGCAGGTTGACCCCGCCGCCCTGGCCGAGCTTGCGCCCGACGAGGTCCATCGCCTGGATGTGGTTCGTGCCCTCGTAGATCGAGAAGACCTTCGCGTCGCGGCAGTACTGCTCGACGGGGTAATCCTTCGTGTACCCGGCGCCGCCGAAGGTCTGGATCGCCGTCTCGCAGACGCGGAACGCCTGGTCGGACGAGTAGGCCTTCACGAGCGGCACGAGCAGGTCGACCTGGCCCTGGTTGTAGGCGGCCGCGCGGTCGTCCTTGCCCTGGTAGACGGCGACCGCGTCCTGGTGGCGCGCGAGCTTGATGATGAGCGCGCGGATGCCCTCCACGCGGCTCTTCATGTCGAGCAGCATCCGCCGCACGTCCGGGTGATCAATGACCGGCACGCGCGGCGCCGTCGCGTCCTTCCACTGGAGGATCGACGAGCCCTGCTTGCGATCCTTCGCGTACTCGAGCGCGTTCAGGTACGCCGAGGACGCGACCGAGACGCCCTGCAGGCCGACGGAGATGCGCGCGCCGTTCATCATCCGGAACATCTGCGGCATGCCCTGGTGCTCGACGGTGCCGACGAGCTCCCCGAGGCAGGCGTCGCTCTCGCCGAAGTTGAGCACGCACGTCGACGACCCGTTGATGCCCATCTTGTGCTCGATGTTGCCGACGACGACGTCGTTCGGCCCGCCGAGCGAGCCGTCGTCGTTCACCCGGAACTTGGGCACGACGAAGAGGCTGAGCCCCTTCGTGCCGGGGGGCGCGCCCTCGACGCGGGCGAGCACGAGGTGCACCACGTTCTCGGTGAGGTCCTGATCGCCGCCGGAGATGAAGATCTTCGTGCCGCGGATGAGGTACTTGCCGTCCTTCTGCTTCACTGCGTTCGTCCGCGACGAGCCGACGTCCGACCCGGCCTGGGGCTCGGTCAGGCACATCGTCCCGCTCCACTGCCCGCCGTACATCCGCTTCAAGAAGAGGTCGCGCTGCCTCGGCGTCCCGAAGTGCTCGATCACCTCGGCCGCGCCGTACGTCAGCCCGGGGTACATGTTGAGCGCCGCGTTCGCGCCGCAGAGGAACTCCTCCACCACCGTGTAGAGCGTGAAGGGACCGCCCTGACCGTCGTAGGTGGGCGAGACCGAGACCGACTTCCACCCGGCCTCATACAGCTTGTCCCACGCGTCCTTGAACCCCGGCGGGGTCTTGACCTGCCCCCCCTCGATGCGACAGCCGACCCGATCGCCGACCGCGTTGAGCGGGCCGAAGACATCGCACGCGAACTTGTACGCCTCGTCGACGACCATCCCGACCTCGTCGCGCCCCCAGGCGTCGTAGGGCGCGCTGCCGAGCAGCTCGTCCAGGCGGAATTGCTCGAAGAGGAGGAAGCGGATCTCGCGGAGGTCGGCCTTGTAGCGGTTCTGGTGGGTTTGAGCGTTCGACATGGGAGACCTCCTCGTTGCCGCGGCAGGGAGGCGCTGGCAGCCGGTTCCCTTCCCGGTCTTCCGCGCAGCTGCGGCACAGTTCTGCATTCGCCTAGCATGTCGCCGCGTCGCGTCAATAGCCGTCCGCAACATGCGAAGAATCTCGTGGAGATCCGTGAAGATCGGGGCATCCGAGGCGGGTCCTCGGCGGGGCTCCCGCGCCGGGATCCACGGCGTTGAACTGGCGAGCGGCGCGGCGTAGGCTCGCTCGCGATCGACCATGTCCGACCCGGCTTACATCACGCCCAGCGGGGCCAGGAGGCTGTCCGAAGAGCTCGGGCGGCTCCGCTCCGTGGAGCGGCCCCGCATCGTCCAGGAGGTCGCCGACGCGGCGGCGCAGGGCGACCGCTCCGAGAACGCCGAGTACATCTACGGCAAGAAGAAGCTGCGCGAGATCGACCGGCGGATGCACTACCTGACCAAGCGGCTGGAGAAGGCCGTCGTGGTCGATCCGGCCGAGCAGCGCGGCGACAAGGTCTTCTTCGGCGCGACGGTCGAGATCGAGGACGAGGACGGCGCGCGCCGCACCTACCAGATCGTGGGCGAGGACGAGATCGACAGCGCCGCAGGGCGCATCAGCTGGCGCTCTCCGGTCGGTCGGTCGCTCCTCGGCAAGCGCGCGGGGGACGTGATCACGGTCCGCCGCCCGGCGGGCGAGGCGGAGATGGAGCTCATCTCGGTGCGTTACGGCTGAGCGCCGCGCGGGCGCCAGGGCCGGAGAAGGAGACGGGAATCGGCATGAGGATCTTGCACACGATGCTTCGGGTCGGCGATCTCGAGCGCTCGATCGGCTTCTACAGGGACGTGCTCGGGATGCAGCTCCTGTCGCGGCAGGACTACCCCGAGGGCAAGTTCACGCTCTGCTTCCTCGGCTACGGGAAGAACCCCGAGCACGCCGAGCTCGAGCTCACGCACAACTGGGGCGTGGACAGATACGAGCTCGGCACAGCGTACGGGCACATCGCGCTCGGGGTCGACGACATCCGCGGGGCCTGCGACCGCATCCGGGCGGCGGGCGGGAAGATCACGCGCGAACCGGGCCCGATGAAGCACGGCAAGACCGTGATCGCGTTCGTCGAGGATCCGGACGGCTACAAGGTCGAGCTCATCGAGGAGTCGAGCCGGAGCCGGTAGCCGGAACCGGGACGTCGAGGCCGGCAGATCGAGGTCGGCGAGGCGCGTCGAGGCAGGGGAGGTCGCGGAGCAGCCGGAGGCCCAGAGGAGCCTCCGCGCTGCCCGCGCCTTGCCTCTGCTGTGCGCTCGCCTGCAGGCTCGCTTCGAGCCCGCGAGGCGCGGGTGATCAGGCGCCCGCGACCGGCGCGGCGTCGTTCGCCGGCTCGGGGGACGAGAGCTCGCCGCCCTCTGCCGCGGACGCCTCCTCGTCGGGCGCCTTGGCCGGCGCCTCGGACGAGGCGCTGCTCGCGGCCGCGGCGGCCTTCTCGGCGTTCGGGCGCCGGCCGCGCGGCTTCTGCAGCAGCGACGGGGCGAGGTCGCCGTCGCCGCCCTCGTGCCAGCGCAGGTACGCGACGGCGCGGCGGCACTCCTCGTACGCCTTCGCGACCAGCGAGATCGCGCGGGCGCGGCGATCGCCGGCGTCGGTGATCTTCGGCGCCGCGGACGAGCCCTTGCCGGGCTTCGCGGCGAGCGCGGCGAGGAGGCGCACGCCGAGATCCGCGGCGCGCTCGAGCTCCTCGTCCTCGACCGCCGTCTTGGCGCGGACCTTGTCCCAGGAGCCGCGGAAGAGCTCGGCCAGGGCGATGAGATCGCTCGCGAGATCTGCGTGCCCCTTGCCCTTGCGGATGTCGGCGACGCGCTGCTTGTCGAGCAGGTTCCTGTGACCGAGCGCCTCGGCGGCGACGAGGAGCGCCTCGCGCAGCGTGCCGGCGTCTTCGGTGAGCTTCTTCGCGTCGAGCTCGCTCGCGGGCGTGCTGTAGAGAAGATCGGCGTACCAGGCCGCGAGGGCGTAATCCTCGAGCTCGTCCAGCATCGCGATCGGATGGTTCGGGAGATCCCGGACGATCTCGTCGCGGATCTCGCGCAGGTGGGGCAGAGCGGAGAGCACGGAGCTCACGGCCCTGGGGACCTCGACGTAGACGGTCACGAGATCGTCGGGGCCGAGCTCGAGGAGCTTCGGCTCAACGCGGCCGTACGCAGCGAGCGCGGCGGCCGGCGAGGACGGGAGAACGGGAGCAGGTGCTGCTTTCGGGGGTCTCGCCATACAGGTGTCTCCAGCGGAGGGCGCGCACACTGCCAGACAGAAGCGCGAAGGGAAAGGGGGACCGCGCGATTGCCGCCGGAGGCTCGGCCGGAGGGCGCCCTGGCGCGAACAGACTCTCCGGCCGGGCGCGCTGTGCTCTGGTAGATTGCGGCGCGAGGACTCACGACATCATGTACGCGATTGCGATCATTCGTTACAGGCGACCGCTCGACGAGGTGCTCCCGGCCGTCGACGCCCACCGCGCCTATCTGAAGGGGCTCATCGAGCAGGGACTGCTGCTCGTGTCAGGGCCGCTCGATCCCCGCTTCGGCGGCGCGCTCCTGCTCCGGGTGCCCGACGAGGCGGCCGCGGCGACGCTGGATCAAATCCGGGACGGCGATCCCTTCACGGCGAAGGGGCTGGCGCAGTACGAGCTCCTGCCCTGGGCGCCGGTGTTCGGAAAGGAGGAGCTCGACAGGGTGTTCGCCCCGAAGCCCTGAAGGGAGCGCCCCGCCGTTCATCGCGCCGACGCCGTCCGCGCCGAGAACCGCGCCGCGCGCTACGGCGTGTCGAACGAGAGCACGCCCGAGTCGTCCGTCCTGTAGCGCCCGCCCGGCGTGATGCGGATCGCGAGCTCCGGCTCCCGGGAGACGACGGCCACGTCGTAGCCGGCCTTCGGCAGGAGACCGGTGATCACGTGCCGGCGCGTCGCGCGAGGCACCTGATAGGACAGCGGCCCCGAGCTCGCTCGCGGTTCCGAGCGCAGATCCGAGCGGAAGAGGACGACCGTGCCAGCCACGAGCGCGCCGTCGAAGCCGGAGCCCTGCGCGCTGTCGATCCGCGTCGCCGCATCCATCGTCGCGCCCGCGTCCGCGCCTTGCAGCACGTGCAGGAAGCGGACGTCCGTCGGAGCGGTCTGGTCCTCCACGACGAGGCGGTGGGTCGTCGGCTCCATCGCCGCCGGCTTGTCGACGTTCTCGACCGGCACGGCCGCCATGCGGGCGCTCCGCGGCAAGAGGCTCTGGATGAACAGCGTCTGCCCCCGCGGGGTCACGGCGCTCGCCGTCCGGCCGGCGATCCGCGGCGCCGAGGTGGTCATCAGGTTGAACCGCTTGAACCGGCCGGCGGTGCGCGACGTCGCGCGGTCGTAGACGACCACGTGATCCGGCTGCAGCCAGACGACCGACCGGCTCGCATGGACGATGTCGCGGGCGGCGTCCGTGGGCGTCCAGACGTTCTCGCGGGTGTTGTACAGATCCGTCGCTATCCCCTCGGCGAACACGTAGCCGGCGCCCCGGGTCATGCGCGTGATCGGATCGCCGGCGGCGCGCCCCTCGCGCCACTGGCCCCCTCGCGCGACGATCTCCTTCTCGAACCAGCGCATATTCGACGGCTTGTCGTTCTGCAGGGAGAGGGTGTTGTGGTAGTCGGTCGTGGCCCCGATCAGGTTGTTCGAGTAACTCGTGTGCTCCTTCGTCAGCCACTCTCCCTTCCGGTAGAGCTCGATCTGATTGCAATCGCCGATCTGGTGGTTGATGGTCACCCAGCCGCACCGCCAGGTGAACCACGTCGCGCCCGCCGTCCAGTCCGAGCGCGCGCGGAGGGAGCCGCGTCCCTGCGCCCGCTCGAAGAAGGCGGTGGGCATCGCCGGGCGAGGATCCGCCGGGAGCGGCGCGGCCGGGTCGAAGAGCATGAAGCTCAGGATCGCCCGGCTCGGGGCGGGCGATCCCCAGATCTTGGACGTGCGCGCGTAGAGCTCGGGCGCGCCGCCCGCGATCGTGTTGGCCACGATCCAGCGCGACCTCTGCAAGCGCGCGGTGTTGCCCGTGAGCTGGTCGTAGACGCCCAGCGAGCCGAACAGCTCCGCGAAGCGCGGCTCGACCCAGACCTGCAGCGCGTCGCCGTAGTTCGCCATCTCGTAGACCGGCCCGAGGTCGCGCCTCGACGGGTACGTGACCGGGCCCGGCGCGATCGAGTGCAGGAACCCGTCCGTGAAGCGGTCCCAGGTTCCGCTGCGCAGAAGCCCGATCTGAGGCCCTGACTGGGCCTGGGTGCCGTAGCCGGCCGTATAGAGCCCGAGCAGCGCGTGGTGGAGGGTCGCGACGCCGCCGCCGTAGAGAAAGCCCTCCACGGGCAGGCCGCCGCTGGCCACGCCGAGCCCGTCGGACGGGACCCCGAGCTGCTTGGCCGCGGTCTCGGAGGCCTCGAAGACGGCAAAGGCCTGGTAGAGCCACGCGCCCGTCGCGTTCGCGCGATAGCTGCGCAGCGTGTTGCCGAGCGCCCCCGCCGGCGCGCTCGGATCGAGCGGCGGGTCGTCCGCGTCGTCCATCGAGAGCGACATCAGCGTGACCTGGCGCAGATGGCCGAGATAGAAGTTGTTCGCAGCCCACCTGAGCTGGAGCGGATCGCGGAGCAGCGCCGGATCGTTCATGACGCCGACGGGGTGGGGGTGCTCGTTGCCCGCCGTCGAGGCGTGGAGGTTGTCGTCAATCCACCTGAGGAAGACCTGCCGTATCTTGGCCTTGTCGCCGGCGGAGAGCACCGGACGGCCGCCGCTGTCGGTCGCGTCATAGATCCAATCGACCGTCAGCGGGAACCCTTCACCCCACCAGCGCGAGCGATCGCCGGTCGCGAACCCCGGGCGGCGGAAGGGCTGGCCGTCGGCTCTCCCCTTGCTCGCCTCCTCGATGGCAACCATCAATAGGTTGCGCGCCCTGACGGCGTGGGTGGGGCGGGCCGTGACGTCGGCGTCGATGAGCGACATGAACGCGAAAAACTCGGCATACGCCTCGGTCGGATACTGCTCGTAGGCGTTGGTGCCGCCGTCCGGCCACGTCGGGTTCGGCCGTCCATTCGGGTAGAACCGGCCTTCGTAAGCTGCGATCGCGCCCCGGAGCGCGGGCAACATGGCTTCCGTGTACATGCGGTTTCGGCTGTCCGCGGCCCACCCGCGCAGCCTCGGGAGGTGTTCGTTCGTGAGCCAGAGTCGCGGGTGACCGGTGACAGGCTGCGCGGCGGCGCGCCCCTTCGCCCCGACAAGGCCCAGAGAGAGCGCCGCGGCGGTGAGGATGTGGTGAATCGGTCGCATGCTGGTTCTCGGTATCGCTGGGCGCGAACAGCCGCGCCGGCCAGCGTTGACCCACGCTGAACAGCACGCGTCGTGCCGAGTATTTGCGTGCGCGCCGCGCGCCGCGCGTCACGGGGAATGAGCGGTGTGCGTCCGCGTCACATGGCCAACATCGACGGCGCCGCCGAGCGGCTCGCGCGTGGCGACCTCATCAACCCTCGGGCCGAGACGCGCGCTTCCTCCCTGTGCTGGACCGGCGGAGGACGGCGCCCATGCAAGCCGCGTCGGTGGTAATACTGCATACCATTCACCTGGTGAGGCGACGCCATCGCGGCCGGGGTGGCGCTCACGCTTCGTGGGGCAGCACGGTGGCGACGTCGAAATAGCGAGCGCAATCGAAATATCGAGCGGAGTGAGCCCTCGCCTCCGCGCCCGTCCGCGGCCCCGGAAGACTCGGACACCTCGGAACCTCGGACGACACGCGCATCGAGGATCGAGGGCACATGACGCGAATCCGCCACACCTCCGCGCGGATCTGTCGCTATACTGGGCGAAGATAGGAGCGCTCTGCAGCATGCCGACGCCAGACTCCTCCCAGTTCCTTGGCGATCCTCGGGTCCTGCGCGAGGGGAATCTCGTGAAGGGCACCCTGATCGGCTCCCGCGCCGAGGCCCTGCGGCAGAGCTATGGCGAGCGGGCCGTGGCGGATCTGAGCCGTCGGCTCTCGCCGCAGGCGGCCCGCTACCTCGACGATCCGCCGATGCCTCTGGCCTGGCACGACATGGCGCCGCTCCTCGAGATCGACTGCGCGCTCCTGCACGGGCTCTTCGGCGGCAGGATGGAGAAGATGCGCCTCCTCGGCGCGGAGATCGCCCGGAAGGACCTGACGACGACCTACAAGACGATGGCGGTGGTGGGCTCGCCGTCGGTGCTCTTCAAGCGCTTCGGCCTCATGTACAAAACCTACTTCAAGTACGGCGACTTCAGCGTGACGGCCACCGGCGACGCCGCGGGGAGGGCCACGCTCTCGGGCGGCGGCCTGCCGCTCTACATGTGCGGCCATGGCATCTCGGGCTGGGTCGAGGCGGGACTCGCGCTCCTCGGCAGCCGGCGCAGCGCGGTCGAGCACACGGCCTGCAGGCACCGCGGGGCGCCGCGGTGCACCTGGTCGATCTCGTGGTGATCCGCCCTCAGGCGGCGGCCCGCCCGTCGTCCCCGAACGCCGCCCGCGCGAGCAGCCGCTGCAGCGCCTCGGCGCTCTCGTCCCACGACGGCGGCGCCGCCTCGGCGAACGCGTCCTCGTCCCACGCTCGCGCGAGCGCCTCGCGGAGCGCCCGGCCGAGCGCCCCGGCGTCGCGCGACGGGACGAGGAGGCCGGTGCGCCCCGGCGTCACCACATCCGGGATGCCCCCGACGCGCGTGGCCACCACAGGACGCGCAGCCGCGAGCGCCTCGAGCACCACGTTCGGCGTTCCTTCCGCCCAGCTCGGAAGCGCCAGGAGATCCGTCGCGGCGAGGTGGCGGGCAACCGCGGCGAGCGGCCTCGCCCCGACCGCGATGATCCGGCCGCGCCCCTCGCTCAGATCGGCGGGCGCGCGCTCGCGATCGCGCTGCGCGGCGGCCTGCTCGACCGCAGCCCGCTCCGGACCGTCGCCGACGATCACGAGATGGACAGGCTCGCTTCCGTCGCGGCCGTCCCTGCCGAGCGCCTCGAACGCGCGCAGCAGCTCGTGGATCCCCTTCTCCCGGCTGACGTGCCCGACGAAGGTGACGATGCGCCCGCGCGCGGGGAGCCCGAGCTCGCGCCGGGCAGCGCGCCGGTCGGCAGGGCGGAAGAGCGCGCGGTCGACCCCGTTGCGGACGAGGACCGCGCGCTCCTTCGGCGCGCCGAGCGCCACGAGCGCCTCGACCATCGGCCGGCTCACGCCGATGGCGCATGCGGCGGACCGGAGCGCGCTGCCGACAAGCGGCCGCACCGAGCGCCAGCGCGCCACGACGTTCACGTCCGTGCCGTGGGCCTTCACCGCATAAGGGAGACCGAGCATCCGGGCGAGCAGCGCGGCGGCGCAGGCGTCGGGGTAGAGCCACGCCCCCAGCACGACGTCGAACCGCCCCCTTAGCCGCGGGACGTACGGCAGGAGCCCCGCCAGGTAGAGCGGCGCGTTCACCGGCGCCAGCACCCGGCCCGCCCCGGGGAGGTACGGCGCGCGCGCGTGGACCACCGGGACGCCGTCGATCTCGTCGCGCGCGGGCACCGCCACCAGCCGGCCCGGGCGTGTGCGATCGCCCAGGAGCGATACGCCCGGGTGGTACGGGATCGCCGCGAGCACCTCCACGGCGCACCGGCGCGACAGCGCCGCGAGCTGCTGCCGCTGGAACGCGCACGACAGCGGCTCAACCCGGTTCGGAAAGATGCGTGTCACCCAGAGGACGCGCAGCGGCCTCGGCCAGGCCGCCTCCTTCATGCCCACGTTCACACCAGACTTCATGGTGTAATATTTGTTACATTCGATGGGTCCGCCCTCAGCGGGGCAGCGATGGACTTCGGGGTACGTCCTGCCCTGTCGGCGCACGTCCACACCGCGAGCGCGCGCGTTGCACGGCCTGGCGCGCTTTCAGGAGCGTCCCCGGCGGCGCCGCTCAGCCCCTGGCGCTGCACGCGCTGCACGCGATGGCACGCGCACGCGCACGCCGAGGCCAAATTTGTAATGTTGCAAACATCATCGAACGTGGGACGCTCCGGGCGCCGGGCGTGCTGCCGGGGAGGGAAGGGCGGCCGATTCGGGTCGCTCCGTGCCGCGGGGCTTGCCGCTCGACAGCGAGGGGGCGCGTGTTCTCGTTCGTCTTGCCGATGTGGGACTCCGACGTGACGGCGCGGGCGGCGCTGGAGCAGAGCGTGGCGTCGAACGTCGGGGACGTGGGCTCGGGAGCGCTGATGGCTGGCGTCGTTGGCTCGCTCGAGGGCTCTCTCCGGGGCGAGGTGTCTCGTTATGGAGTGAGCGTCGATGGAAGCTACGAGCGGGTATTTCAGGTCTCGCTCGACCCGGCTCGACTCACGCCCTCCGACAGCGCCTCGGCGCGGCTCGGCGGGGGAGCGGGCTGGGCGCTCTCGCCGCTCGCGGATCTCTCCATGGCCGCGGCCGGCTACCTCGCGACGCGCCTCGGCGTGCGCGCCGACGACGCGCTCGCCGCGCGCGATCCGTTCCTGTCCGGCGATCGCCTGCAATACACGCTCTCCGCCGCGCCGGCCCTCTCCATCACGGCGTCGCGGCGCTCCTCGGTGCGCGTCGGCGTCGGCTACGAGCAGGCGGGCGCGCTCTCGGCGGACGACCCTGCCGCGGTCGGGATCGACGCGCACACGGGGCGCGCCGAGGTGAGCACCTCGTTCGACCTCGGCGCGCAGGACACGCTCACACCCGAGCTCCGGTACGAGGTCACCCGGTACCATCACGCGCTGCTCGACACCGATCTCACGCGCGGCGCGGCCCGCGTCCACGCCGGCGCCGCGCTCCTCTCCGAGTCTCACGAGCTCACGCGGAACCTCTCGACGCGCGTCGCCGGCGGCGTGACCGTCGCGAGCCCGCCTCCGGTGCTGTCGTCGCGCGACGCCGTGATCTCGCCGGCGGCGCGGCTCGGGCTCACCTACGTGGAGGAGCGCTATCGGCTGACGGCGGGTTATGCCTATGCCTACACGTCGCTCGGGCCGAGGATCGGATTCGGACACGAGCACGAGGCGTCCCTCGAAGCGAGCTTTCGGCCCGCCCGGGGCGGCGCGACCCGGGACCTCATCGTGACCGGGGTCGCCCGCTTCTCGACCGGCAGCGCCCCCGTCGCCGCCAATCCGCCGCTCCACCTCACCCCCGGCGCGGCGGCGCCCTCGAGGGAAGGGTCGCTGTCCACGACCACCGCGCTCGCGGGCGCGGAGATCTCCTATCCCCTCTGGCGCGGGCTCGCGCTGAGCGGCGGCGTCGATCTGGAGTACATGCGCGCCGCGCTCGATCCGGCGCCGAGCGCAGGTGAGGCCGGCGGCTCGCTGAGGAGCATCGTCAGCGCCGGGATCTCGGGGACGCTATCGACGGATCGACACCGGACGCTCCGCCGCGATCCCGACGGCGCATGGGACGACGAGCGCCGCGGCGCGATGATCCAGGGGATGCCCTCCGGCCGCTGGCAGGCGCCCGAGCCAGGCCGCGAGCCCGACGGCGGCGGCGACACCTCCGGCGAGGCCCCACCCGCGCGCGCCGCGCAAGCCGGCCCGCGCGCGACGCGCGACGCGCGATAAGCCCCCGCGACACGCCAATCGCTCCCCCGCAGGAGGCGGCGCGCCCACCCGCGCGACGGCTCAGCCGCCGGAGAGCCGGCGAGACGACCGTGCACCGGGCGGCGCGCGCGTGGCTGGCGTGGCGCGTGGCGCGTGGCGCGTGGCGGCTCAGCCTCGGTCCACGTGACGCTAAGGACTCGACGTAGGCAATCCGTCGATGGCGTTCTCGCGCCGCGACTCCCCACGACAGGTCGCACGTCATCGCCGCGACCCGGCCGCAAAAGCCCCAATTTCGCCGGGCCCGGCCTCGCGCGCGGCGGCTCAGTCCGCCGTCATGAAATGAGATTCGTCGGAGGCATCTGGCGATCTGCCCCGGTCTGCTCTAGTGTAGGTTCAACTACAACCGTAGGTGCCCCGTCAGAGGCGACGCGCCGTGATGTGCGACCGCCCGGGGCCGACGAGTGGAGGGACGATGCTGGAGCTGTTCCGGTCGCCGCGCCGGGCGATGGTGTGGTTTGTCGAGGCCAGCCTGCTCTCGCTCCTGGTGTGCTGCGCGCCGGGCGTGCTCGTGGGCTGGGAGCACATGCTCGATGGGGAGCGCTTCGGACGGACAGCGAGCATCTCGTTGGTTGCGCTGGTGTCGCTCTACTATCACGGCCTCTACGGGCCCGAGCCTCCCAGAGCACGGGCGCTGGTCCTGACGACGTTCCGGGCGCTCGGCCTGGCGGCGGCCGTGCTGTGGCTCGCGTTCTGGCTCGTGCCGGACGCGGAGATCAGCGACCGGGTGATCCTGACGTCGCTCGGGGCGGCGGCGCTCGTGCTCCCCGCGTGGCGCGCGGCGTGTGATCGGGTGATGAGGAGCGAGAGCTTCTCCAAGCGCGCGGTCGTGCTGGGCTCAGGCGAGCTCGCCCGCTCGTGCGCGGCCCTCATCCGGAAGGATGGACAGGTCCTCGGGCTGCGCCTCGCCGGCCGGCTCGTCCGAGACGAGGAGCCGATCGACGAGGCCGAGATCGCGGGGAGGTACCGTGACCTCCGCCGCCTCGTCGAGCAGCGCGGCGTCGCGGCGGTGATCGTGGCGACGTCCGATCGCCGCGCCGCCTTCCCGCTGGAAGAGCTGCTCGATCTGAAGCTCCGCGGCGTCGAGATCGAGGAGGGTATGGATTTCTACGAGCGCGTGACCGGCAAGATCTGCGTGCGCGAGCTGAAGCCGAGCCAGATCATCTTCTCTCACGGGTTCAGCGTGCGGCGGCGGACGCGGATCGCGAAGCGGATCTTCGACGTCGCGTGCGCGACCGCCGGGCTCGTCCTCGCGCTTCCGCTGATGGCGCTCACGGCCGCCCTCGTGAAGCTCGACTCCAGGGGGCCGGCGCTCTATTCGCAGATCCGGACAGGCGCTCTCGGGAAGCCGTTCAGGATCCACAAGTTCCGCTCGATGAGGACCGACGCCGAGAAGGACGGGGCGGCGTGGGCGACGGAGAACGATCCGCGCGTGACCCGCGTCGGGCGCTTCATCCGGAAGACGCGCCTCGACGAGCTGCCGCAGCTCTGGAATGTGCTCGTCGGCGAGATGAGCATGGTGGGCCCGCGGCCCGAGCGCCCCGAGTTCATCGCCGCTCTGGAGAAGCAAATCCCCTTCTTCCGGCAGCGGCTCTTCGTGAAGCCGGGAGTGACGGGGCACGCACAGGTGCGCTGCCGTTACGGCGCGTCCGCCGAGGACGCGCTGGAGAAGCTCCAGTATGATCTCTATTATATGAAGAGCTTCTCGCTCTGGTTCGATATCTCCATCCTCATCGACACCGTGAAGGTCGTGCTCTGGCGCATCGGCGCACGGTGAATCGTCCGGCCGCCGCGCCGTGCAATGGCTGCGCTCTTTACCGCCGGGCTCGGTGGCGCGCCCTCTGCAGAGCACGCGCGAGAGATCGGCGGGCGTCGGTCTCCGGGGGGTTCGTCGATGAAGACGTGGATGAGGGCGAGCGTCGTGAGCTCGGTGCTTCTGGTCCAGGGCTGCGCGGAGCTCGACCCGGCGCCGGGAGAGAGCGTCGCCGTCGCGGCGAGCAGCCTGAACGTCTCGGCCTTCCGCTTCATGGAAGGCGGAGAGCTGCCGTATGTGCTCGGCTTCTCGCCCGAGACCGGCCAGATCCTCGGCGGCGCGCACCAGCTCCTCATCCCTCGAACCGGCGGCCGCGAGGCGCTCGACGGCGCCAACCTGCCTTCGCACCTGCACCCCGAGCTCCGGGGCTCCCTGCTCCAGCTCAACTCGACGCTCCGGGAAGGCGAGGCGCAGTCGACCGCGTTCGCCTCGAACTGGTGGCCGCAGCGGCAGAACGGCATCGCCGATCGCTGGAACTCGGCCAACAAGAACTACTCCGACCGGATCTCCGACCCGGACAACATCTCTCCCGTCGAGAAATACGATGTCCTGTTCCACTCGGGGCAGATGGAGACGCTCGGGGCCATCGCCTCGTGGAGCATGGATGACCTGAGGAGGCCTCCCTACCTGCGCAATCCTCCGTATATCCAGCCGACGGTGGTCGTGGCCGGCCCGGCCACGCGCTGGGAGCTACAGCATCACGGGCTCTACCAGGGTGTCTACCCGGAGTACTGGTGGGGGCACTGCAACGGGTGGTCGGCCTACGTCGCCGCCGAGGGGGCCGGGCCGCGCCGCGACGTCCGGGTGAAGCTCTCCGGCGCGAAGGTGACCGAGTGCGCCGCGGCGGAGACCGGCTGCGTCCTGTTCCGCATGGCGGACATCGAGGCGCTGATGAGCGAGCTCTACTTCAGCGACTCGGTGACCTTCTCGGGGCGCCGCTGCGAGACGCGGGCGGATCGGACGATGCGCGACGTCTACGGCAGGCCCGTCGACCCCGCCTGCCGCGACCTGAACCCGGCCACGATGCACGTGGCCATGACCGGGCTGCTCGGGGTCGGAGCAAAGCCGCTCCACGGCGACTCGACCCAGCGACAGAAGCTCATGTTCATCGTCGACCACACCTGGGACGTCGAGGTGTGGAGCTTCCCCGTGAAGCAGTTCTCGATCGATGTCATCGAGGAGGTGGACGTCCGGCAGGCCGCGCGGCTCCTGTGCGGCGGCGCGTATGCGGGCGCCGACTGCTACAATTACAGGTTCAACCCGGGCGCGACGCGCTTCGTCCGCGTCGCCGCGCGCTTCTGGATGATCTCCGACTCGGTCACCGGCGAGACGCTGCTCACGCCGCCCGAGCAGCGCACCGTGCCGCTCTCCGTGTCGGAGCTGCATTACGTGCTGGAGCTCGACGAGAACCTCACCATCCTGGGCGGCGAGTGGATCAAGAACCCCTCGATCGTGAACGGGGTCAACGGCAAGGAGCTCCACCCGGACTATCTCTGGATCCCGGTGCGGGCCCAGGGCACGGGCGAGGACGCCGATGATCTCGGGGGCGCCGAGGACAACCCCTACATCTCGTACGCGAAGGTCAAGGCGCTGCTCACGCTCTCGCAGCGCGGCGACTGAGGCGCGCTGCGCGCCACGTGCGCCACGCCTGAAGCGCCCGGCCTGTCAGAAGTGCGACGGCGGACGGCGGCGCGGCGGCGATTCAAGAAGCGTTGGCGGGGTGGACGGGACTCGAACCCGCGGCCTCCGGCGTGACAGGCCGGCGTTATAACCAACTTAACTACCACCCCAGACGTCAGGGATACGATCGCTCAGCGAGCGCCGAGCCAGCTCGGCTTTGCTTCCCATGAGCAAGCTCGCCATGAGCCAACCTCCTCGCCTGGCATGCACCGAGCGATGCAAGCCAACCGAGGGAGGCTCAGGCGAGCATCGACTCTGATGACAGGGAAGAAAGCTGGCGGGGTGGACGGGACTCGAACCCGCGGCCTCCGGCGTGACAGGCCGGCGTTATAACCAACTTAACTACCACCCCAGACTGACATCACTACAGATCACCCAGGCCCCTGAACCCAGGAAGTGGGCGGGACAGGGGTCGAACCTGCGACCATCGGCTTGTAAGGCCGACGCTCTGCCGCTGAGCTACCCGCCCCGTCGGAGAGGTGCGCGACTGTACTCGCCGAACGGAGTCCGTCAAGATTTATTTCTCGCGGCCTCCGTCCCTGGCTGATCGAGCCCGCGCCTGCCCCTGGATCTCCGTGGCGTTCGCCACGCGCCGCCCGCCGTCGCGCGGGCCCGCCCCCGGTCTCCGCCCTCGCGATCCGTGCCGCGCCGCGCCCGCGCTTCGCGTCGCTCGTTTGCTGCGACGGCAAGCGCTGTCACGAACGCGCCTGGCAGACGTGCGAACAGAGCTGTTGGACCGTGTGACAACCTGACTCATCGACACACTTCCAGCGTAAAATTCCCATGTGTCCGCGCTACGCTGTGCGTCAGCGGCGCCAGCCGCGTGGTCGCGTAGTGGAGGAGCAAGCAACGTATGGCGGAGAAGATCGGCATCCTCGTCGGCTGGGAACAGTCGTTCCCTCAGGCCTTCCTCGAGAGGTGCAACAAGATTCCGGGCGTCCGGGCGGAGATCGCGAAGCTCGGCGGGACACCCGAGCGGTTCGAGAGCCCGTACCGGGTGCTCATCGACCGGATCAGCCAGGAGGTGAAGCACTACCGCTTCTACCTGAAGGCCGCCGCGCTCGGCGGGGCGTACGTGATCAACGACCCGTTCTGGTGGAGCGCGGACGACAAGTTCTTCGGCTACTCGCTGGCGTCGCAGATCGGCATCGCGACGCCGCGCACCGTCATGCTGCCCCAGCGCGACTACATCCCGGCGATCGTCAAGGAACGCAGCCTCCGCAACCTCGAGTATCCGCTCAACTGGGAGGCGATCATCGACTACGTGCGCTTCCCGGCCATCCTCAAGCCCGCGGACGGCGGCGGGTGGAAGGACGTGTCGGTGGTGCGCAGCCAGGAGGAGCTGCTCGCCGCCTACAACGCCTCGGGGCAGAACGTCATGACCCTGCAGGAGTTCATCGACTTCGACGACTACGTCCGCTGCATCTGCGTCGGGAAGGATCGCGTCCTCCCGATCCAGTACGACCCCAGGGCGATCGGCCCCACGGGGCTCCGCGGCTGCTACGTGCAGCACGAGAACGAGCGGTGGCTCCCGAAGGCGCTGCACGACCGCGTCATCGAGGACGCGATCAAGATCAACAAGGCGCTCGGCTACGACATGAACTCGATCGAGTTCGCGATCCGCGATGGCGTCCCGTACGCGATCGATTTCACGAACCCGGCGCCGGACATGCACATCGAGCACCTGCGGGAGCGGTACTTCAACATCGCCGTCGACTGGATGGTCGCGTTCGCAGTGGAGTGCTCGAGGGGCGACCGGCGGACGAGGGACGGCTACGCGTGGTCGAGGCTCGTCCGGCCCTCCGTGGGCAAGGTCCGGCTCGGGGCCTCGTCATGACCGACGTCGAGGGGCTCCTCGACGGCCAGTTCACGCTGGGCATCGAGGAGGAGTTCCAGATCGTCGACGCGGAGACGCGCGAGCTGCGGTCGTACGTGAGCCAGCTGCTCGAGGGGGGGCCGGGCCACGAGCTCTTGCGCGGCCGGGCCCGCCCGGAGATGCACCAGTCGGTCGTGGAGACGGGCACCGGGGTCTGCCGGGACATCCGGCAGGCGAGGGGAGAGCTCGTCGAGCTGCGCGGCAGCCTGAACGCGCTCGCGCGGCGAGGGGGGATGCGGATCGTCGCGGCCGGGACGCACCCGTTCAGCGACTGGAAGAAGCAGGACATCACCGACGGCGAGCGCTACCGGTGCATCGTGGAGGACCTGCAGGACGTCGCCCGCGCCAACCTCATCTTCGGGCTGCACGTCCACGTCGGCGTCAAGGACCGCGAGGTGGCGATGGCCCTCGCGAACCAGGTCCGCTACTTCCTGCCGCACATCCTCGCGCTCTCCACGAGCTCGCCGTTCTGGCTCGGCCGCCCCTCGGGGCTGAAGAGCACGCGCAGCGAGATCTTCAAGCGCTTCCCGCGCACCGGGATCCCGGGGCTCTTCGAGTCGTACGGCCACTTCCAGCGCTTCGTCGATCTGCTCGTGAAGACGGGCTGCATCGACAACGCGAAGAAGATCTGGTGGGACGTCCGCCCGCACCCGTTCTTCGACACGGTCGAGGTGAGGATCTGCGACATGACCACGCGCCTCGACGACACCGTGGCGCTGGCCGCGCTCGTCCAGGCCGTCATGGGCAAGCTCTACCTC
The DNA here is from genome assembly GCF_051527405.1 of Sorangium sp. So ce295. Classification (NCBI taxonomy): domain Bacteria; kingdom Pseudomonadati; phylum Myxococcota; order Polyangiales; family Polyangiaceae; genus Sorangium; species Sorangium sp. So ce295. The sequence goes on from NZ_CP150324.1 coordinate 5,344,401, forward strand.
CTCTACCGGCGCAACCTCGGGTTCCGCGAGTACCGGCAGGAGCTCATCGAGGAGAACAAGTGGCGCGCCGTGCGCTACGGCCTCGACGGGCAGCTCATCGACTTCGGGAAGCAGGAGCAGGTCCCCGTCCGCCACCTCGTGGGCGAGCTCCTCGAGTTCGTGCAGGAGTCGGCGGAGATCTTCGGATCGCAGGGCGAGCTCGAGCGGATCCGGAGGATCCTCCACGAAGGGACGAGCGCGGATCGCCAGCTCGCGGTCTACGCCCGGACGAAGAGCTTCCACGCCGTGGTCGACGACCTGATCGAGCAGTCGAGCCTGGGCCTCTAAGAGCTGCCCGGCGGCGGAGGACGCCGTGGGCGCCGTGGGGAGGCCGCGCGCCGGGAGGAGCCCTCCTCCCGGCCGCGGGCGGCTCCCGCGGAGGCGCTCGGCGGGGCAGGGGCGGCGGGGAGGGCAGGGCGCATCGAGAGGCGGCCGCCGGCCGAGGCGCGCCTCCGTGCGAGAATTTCTGCTCGCGCTCCGGCTCTGCTACCGTGCGGCCGTGGGAAACGCTCCGCATCGCTGCGTCGCAGCTCTCTCGGTGGGCTGGCTGCTCGCGCTGTCCGTCACCGCGGGCGCCGCGGGTTGCGCGTCGACCGAGTACGTCAACGAAGGTCCTGGGCAGCCGACGCCGCGGGCCTCCGGCTCGCTGCCTCCCGGATCGGTGGGCGTCTGCAAGCAGCCGTTCACCAAGCGGCCGCCCATCGTGAGCGAGGAGCTCTGGGCGCACGCGAAGCCGTGCACGTCGCGCACGCCGCCCTCGACCATCCGGCTCGGCTACGCGAAGGACGGCTCCGCGGGCGCCGATCCGGAGACGGAGCAGCTGGTCGAGAAGGTGCTGGCGGCGCTCGCCGAAGGGACGAAGCCCGACGGCGGGAACAACCAGGTCACGGGCGCGATCCGCGCGGTCCGATCCTACGCGGCGAGGAAGGACGAGCTGCGCGCCCGGATCGCGCGGGACTCGGCCTCGGATCAGGCGTGCGACGTGACCTACCTGCTCAACACGATGTCCGCCGCGCGGGGCAAGCTGTCCGGAGGCGACGCCTGCACCGCGGAGGTGTTCGACCCGGAGACGCGCGCCGACGCGTGCCTCTTCGACACGAAGCGGCCCGAGGGGCTCTGGCTGTCGAGCGGCTGGTCCTGCATGACGTTCACCGGGGCGCTCGGGAACGAGGCGTCCTGCCATCAGCTCTGCGGTTACGACGACTACTGCGCGCGGCAGGTGTACTGCGCCGCAGGCGACGTCAACCTGCTGCTCTGCGCGCTCGGCGTCTGCCTGCCGGAGCCGTCCGCCGGCATCAAGTGACGGCCGCGGGGAGCTAGTCCGCGCTAGTCCGCGAGGAGCGCGCTCAGCCGCTCGAGGACGCCGCGGAGCAGCTCGCGCGCGCCGCGAAGGAGCGCGCGCACGTCGCGAAGGGCGTCGTGGACCTCGCCGGGCACGGGCAGGAGGCCCGCGCGGGCGGCGAGCGCCGCCCCCGAGACGAGCAGCAGGACCACGACCAGGGCCAGGAAGATGCGGCGGGGCCACCGCCGCCGTCGGCGGGGCGCCGGCGTCATCAGGGCCGGAGGCGCGGACTTGACCGGCAGCTTGCGGCTGGAGGGCGGCGGGAAGGAGGACTTGGGCGGCGGCTCGTCGAGAGAGACGGGGAGGATGCCGGCGAACGTGGCCGGCAGCGGCGTGTTCCCGGCAGGCGGCCGCTTGCTGCTGCGCGGCTCGCCTCGCCGCCCGGACGTGGCGCGGAGCTCCCCCCGCGCCGACAAGCGGCTGTCCGCGAGCTGGATCGCCGTCGCGAGCTTCTTCCGGCGCTCGGTCACGGCGTCCCCGAGCGTCTCGCGGACGAAGCGGCCGACGTCGCCCTCCGTGACCGGGGTGCCGAGAGAGATCGCGATCTGGTCGAGCGTTCGCTGGAACGACGCGCAGTCGCTCCAGCGGTCCGCCGGATCCTTGGCCAGCGCGCGCTCGATCGCCAGCGCGAGATCGAAGGGGATGTCCGGCACGAGCTCGCGGATGGGGACGGGGGCGAAGCGAATGATGTTCTCCATCGTCTTCGCGTCGGTCTTGCCGCGGAACGGGTGGTAGCCGCTGAGGGTCGTGTAGAGGAGGACCCCGAGCGAGAAGATGTCGGCGCGCCGATCGACCTTGCCCGACGTGAGCTGCTCCGGCGAGAGGTACGGGATCTTGCCCTTGAGCTGGCCGGCGACGTGCGTCTCGTGCAGGCGGCCCGTGGCCTTGGCGACGCCGAAGTCGACGATCTTCACGATGCCGTCGAACGACACCATCACGTTCTGCGGGGAGATGTCGCGGTGCACGAGGTCGACGAGCCTGCCCTCGTCGTCGCGCAGCTCGTGCGCGGCGTGCAGGCCGGCGCAGATGCTCGAGGCGATGCGCAGGAGGATCGGCAGGGGGACGCCGCCGGTCGATTTCACCTGCTTGTTCAGCGAGGCGATCGTGTCGCCGTCGACCCACTCCATGACGATGTAGAGCACGCCGTTCTCGTCGCCGAGCTCGACGATCTCGACCGCGTGGGGGTGCCGGATGCGGGACGCGAGCCGCGCCTCGTCGAGGAACATGGCCTCGAAGGCCGGGTCGTCGCCGAACTCCGGCAGCATCGTCTTGATGGCGACGATCTTCTGGAAGCCGCGGGATCCCACGAGGCGCGCCGCCCAGACGGCCGCCATCCCTCCACGGGCGACCGGCATGAGGAGCTCGTAGCGGCCCAGCGTGTCTCCAGGCTTGAGGTCCGACAGGATCTGCACGCGGTGGTCCTACTAGATGGGGAGGCGGAGTTTGGAGGGGTAGGGCTCGAGTGCCACCGTTACGTTCGTGGAGGCCCGTAGCCTCGACGTCTGCCGGAGCGACGCAGCGCCATCGCGCCTGCACGTCACGAAGGAGGTCCCGCAAAGCCAGGGTGCCACGAAGCGTATACCGACCTCAAGCTCGGGGGCGAAGGCGCCTCGGAGGGACGCATCGCAGCGGAGGGTAGGCGAGCGCGGCCCGAAGATGAGGACGCGGCGAGCGCGGCCGGGGCGATCGACGTGGCGCGCGAGGAGATCGGAACGGATGCGAACCGATGGGAACCGAGGGGAACCGAGCGCGGCGAAAGGGAATGATTCGTTGCGTGTAAAGACGCGTGTAAAAGTGCGCGCAAAGGTGCGAAAAGTGCGCCAGCTCGCGTTGAAGACGCGGGCGCTGGAGTCGTGATACACGGTGAGCGACCTGCTCGACGAGGCCTCATGGAAGCCAATTTGCGCCCGATCCCGCCGCCTCACGACGAAGACAACGAAGACGTGCACTGGGCGCTGTCGACCGCGACCGCGCTGTGGGGGCGCGGGGAGCGCGACGAGGCCCTGAAATGGCTGCGCCGCGCAGCGGAGCAGGCCTCGGATGCCAACGCCGACCTGCGCGCCCTCGAGCTCTTCAAGGCCGCCGCGGAGGTGGCGCAGAAGATCGCGGCGCTCGATGCGGATACGGCCACGGCCTCGCAGCCCACGACCGCGAGCGCGCCGCCGAATGCGGCCGCGAGCGCGCCTCCCCAGGCGTCCGGCGCGCCTCCCGCGACGGCGAGCGCGGCGCCGCCCAGGCCGAGCGCGCCGGGGGCATTGGCGCGACCGTCGCACCCGCCGGGCGTGGACGCAGGACGAGCCGAGCGCGGCGGCGCGGGCACGAGCGCGCCGCCCGCCGCGATGCGGGCGCCTTCGGTCCGCGCGCCCGCCGGCGATGCGCCGACAGGGCCGATCCCGTCCGCGGCGGCGATGTTCCGCGACGGCGCCGTGCCCAGGCCCGCGGCGGGGCCGGGCCGGCCGGCGTCGGTGGTGCCGGGGCGCGCCCCTGCGCCGGTGAGCGCAGCGGCCCTGCGCGAGGTGACCCCGACCCAGCTGTCGCCCGCGGCGCGCACGCCGAGCCACGCGCCAGGGCTCCCGGCGCGCCCTGCCGCGGCGACGAAGACCGGCGCCCCGCCGGGTGCGGTCGGATCGCCTGGCCGCGCTGTCCCGGCGAACCCGCGTGCGATCGCCGGCTTCGCGGCGTCGCCCCACGGGAGGGTGTCGTCGACCACCGCGGTGACCGAGGAGGTCCCGGCGGTCAAGCTCCCGGCCGCGGGGGCGCTCGCTGGCCAGGAGCCGGGGCAAGGCGCGTCGGACGCCGCGCGCGAGAGTGCCAGCGGGGAGCAGCTGCCGGCCGACGCGGATCCTCCGGCCGATCAGCGCGCGACGGTGCCGACGCCGACGGCCATGGCCGCGGCGTTGGCGCGGCGGCCGGCGGTCCCGCTCGGCGCGGGCTCTTCGCAGGAGGCGACCGAGCGGCGCCCGGGGCTCTGGCCGAGCTCGGACGATGAGGGCACCGCGCGCCGCCCCCTGACCCCGCAGGAGCAGCGGGTGCTGATGGAGCTCCGGATCGAGGATCTGGACGAGGAGACGCCGATGCTCGCCCTGGAGCAGCTGGCGGGCGACGGCAAGCCGCCCGCGGCCGCACCGGAGGCGGACCACGCGTCCGACGACCGCGCCGACTGGACCGAGGCCGAGCCAGATGAAGCCGACGCCGGCATCGCCTCTGCGGATCATCAGGGCGACCCGACCTTGGCGGGGGAGCCCTCGGACGCGGTGCAGGGGCAGCGCGCGGAAGATGCGGCGTCCTGGTCGCAGGGAGACGCCACGGACGATCGTGGGGGCTCGTCGGAGGACTCGTCGTGGAGCGATCCGCCGTACGAAGGGGAATGGCAGGCGCCACCGCCGCGGCTGCCCGCGTCGCAGATCGAGCCGCTGCCGGCGCTGCGGATCGCGGTGATCGGCATCTCGAGCGCCGGGGAGCTCCGGCTCGTGCCGATGGACGGAAGGAACGCTCCGCCCCGGGGCGCGGCGCTCGGGATCCTCGTCCCGCTGAGCCCCGGGGACGGCGAGACGATCGCGCGGCTGCTCCAGCTGCGCAGCTGAGCTGCCGCGGCGCCGCGGGGACACGTTCGGCAAGAAGTGGGGCATCCCGCGCATCGACGGTAGCCTCGGGGGATGCATGACGAACGGACAGCCCCGAAGCGGATCCGCGTGACAGGACTGCAGGAGGCCCAGCTGCCGGCGCTCGTAGCGCTGGAGCAGGCCTGTACGGCGACGCAGCGCGAGGCTGGCCCTGGGGCGGCGGAGATCGAGGCGCGGACGCTCGCCGATCTCGCCGCGCTGACGCGGCGACACGACGTGCGCGTGGCGGAGGCGGACGACGAGGTAGCCGGCTACCTGGCGTGGCGCGACGAGGCGCCCGGGGTCGCAGTCCTGGAGGAGCTCTCGGTGCACCCGGACCACCAGCGAGGCGGCATCGGGACGCGGCTGCTCGCGGACCTCCAGGATCGAGCACGCGAGCTCGGCATGGAGCAGGTCGTGGTGCGCTCCAGGGCGAAGGCGAGCGGGGCCCAGGCTTTCTACGAGAAGAAGGGCTTCCAGCCGCTCGGCGAGGGCGCGCCGGCGAAGGTCCGCGCGTGGTGGAGCGAGCAGGAGGCCTCCGGGAGCCCGCCGGCCCGAGCCGGCGAGGTCATCCTGTGGGCGGCCATCCCGCCGCAACGCCCTGAAGCGCTGGACGAGGGCGACGGGGGCGACGAGCGCAGCGAGAGCTGAGCCCGGCCGGGCGGACCGTTCGCTCGGGGCCGTCGTGAGCCGGCGGGCGCCCGGGCGAAGGGGCGCGGTTGCAGAAGCGCGCGACGGCCCGGCCGGGGTTCGCCTGGCTGCGCCCGCGCCAGCCGTGGAGCCCGGAAAACCGACTGGCGGCGCGAGTTGACATAATGTTTCTTATGCGATCCAATGCAGGTGCGGCCGGCAGGGGAGCTCGGCTCGATTTCACGAGCAAATCCATGCACCTGAGGGCCGATCGGGCCGCATCCCGCGGCGGTCGCGGTCGCCGCAACCTGGGTCGGTCGGCCTCGCCCGCGGCAACCTGGGTCGGCCGCACCGCAACCTGGGTCGGTCGGTCGGCCTCGCCCGCGGCAACCTGGGTCAGCCATACCGGTCGCCGCAACCTGGGTCGGTCGGTCGGCCTCGCCCGCGGCGACCTGGGTCGGTCGGCCTCGCCCACGGACGGTCTCGGCCGCCACCCCTGGCTCTGCCCGCCACGAGACCTGGCCGGATGCACCACGGAGCCCCGCAACGCGCCTCAAGGCGTCGTCCGCAACGCCGAGCGCGCCCTTCGGCCCGCCAGCATCGAGCCGCCGCGCCTCAATCTGTACGTGTGTTCAGCCCTTCGGAACCGGGGGCGTCTCGACGTCGAGGCTCAGCAGCGAGCCGCCGTTCGTCAGGACGAACGCGCGCCGGCCGTACGCCGCCGGCGTCATCGCGATGCCGCCGCCGGTCTCGATGCCGTCGATCACGGCCCCGTCCAGCGGAGAGAACAGGAAGATCCCGTAGCGCGTGGTCGTCACCAGCAGCGCCCCCGAGAACGGCACGGGGGCCGAGATGCCGCCGTCAGGCAGGTCCCGGCGCCAGATCGTGCGGCCATCCTCCGGATCGAGCGCCCACAGGCCGGTCATGCCGGAGGACGCAAGCAGCACCTTCCGCGCGGGCACGATCGGACCGCCTCCGCTCCGAGGCTGGTGCGCAGGCTGCTCCCACAGGAGGAGCTCGGTCACGCCGACCGCCGCCTCGTTCATCCAGGCCCGGGTCCCGTTCTCTGCGTCGAGCGCGAAGACCCCGCCCGCGTAACCCGCCACGAAGACCACATCGCCCGAGGCGATCTTCCCGAGGACCGGCGTGGTGTCCGTGTCGAGGTACTTCGGCGTCTGGCCGCCCGCGCTCTGCTCGGCCTCGGCAGCCAGGTCGACGAGCGCCCACTGCTCGGACCCGTCCTTGAGGTCGTAGGCCATCACGACCCCGTCCGAGAACGCGGTGTAGACCTTGTCCCGGCCGAGCGCCGGCCCCGCGTGCCCGGAGATCTCCATCCCGCCCGCCGGCGTCCTGTGCTGGTGCCAGCGCATCGCCCCCGTCGCCGCGTCGAGCGCGATCAGCGTGTCGTTCGAGTTCGTCACGTAGAGCACGCCGTCGCGCAACACCGGCCGCCGCGCGACCCTCGCGTTGGTCATGAAGCGGTAGAGCAGCGCGCCATCGGACGCGCGCACCTTGTAGAGCGCGCCATCGTCCGAGCCGAAATAGACCGTGTCCGACGCGGCGTCGTAGAGCGGCTCGCACTGCACCGGGCCGAGCGTCTCGAAGCGCCAGAGGACGTCGCTCGTGTCCGCGCGCAGCGCGTACAGCCCGTGATCGCTCGATCCGACGAAGACACGCCGGTGCGCCACGTCGATCTCGGGGCGGCCGCGCTCGTAGGCCTCGCCGACCTTGCGCGTCTCGGCGGTGAGCTCGCGGCGCATGGTGATGCCGAGGGCGCCGCCCGGGTGGTGGAGCCAGAGCGGCGCGTCGGGCGCCGCTGCGACGCCCAGGTTGCCGCAGCCGCTCAGCGACGCGAGCCCCAGCCAGACGAGCGCGACGCCCGCTGCGCGGCTATTGCGGCGCATCGCCCGCCTTCTTCTCCGCGTTCTCACGCGCCCGGCGGAGCAGCTGCTCGATCTCCTCCGGCGTCATCGACTGGCCCTTCGGACCGCCGAACGCGGCGCGGGGCGGCACGGCGGCCGGATCGATCTTGCGCAGCATCTCCTCGACGACCGCCTCGAGGAACTGGAACGGGCGGCCCTCCGTCGACGGCGCCTGGAGCTTCTCGTGCGCGCTCTTCAGCAGCTCCTTCGCCTTGTCGGTGTCGCCCTTGGCCAGGTGGAGCCGCGCCTGGTGGTACAGCGCGAGCTCCTTGTAGCCCTTCATGTCGATCGCCTCGAGCTCCTTGAACGACGCGAGCGCGCCGTCGAGATCACCCTTGCCCTCCCGGGCGAAGGCGATGCCCTCGATGGCGCGCCCCTTCACGTCGGGATCGGCCCCGGCCAGCGGCGACGAGACCACGACGCTGTACGCGTCCAGCGCGTGCGCGTAGTCCTTCTTGTCGAGCAGCACCCCGGCCTGCCCGAGCTTCGCCAGCGTCGCCGCCCCGGTGCCGGCGTGCTCGTCGATGACCTTGTTGTACTCGGCGAGCGCGGTGGCGGATCGCTCGTCCGCGGTCTTGAAGGTCCTCGTGACGTCGAGCTCCTTCTCCTCCTCGGTGCGCGTGTCCTCGGCGAGCACCCTGCCCCGGTCCGCGGCGACGGCCGAGACGAGCGCCGACGAAGAGACGGCGTCCTTCTTCTCGGCCCGCGACAGGTAGAACAGCACGCCGCCGGTCGCGACGATCGCCGCCAGCGCGCCCCACTGGAGGATGTGGAAGTTCGCCTTGATCCACCGGCCAGCGCCGCTGCTCATCCGGCTGAGCGCGTCCTCGACCATCTCGCCCGGCAACAGCTGGACCGGGCGGCGCCCCTCGGCCTGCTCCCTGCGGCGAGCGAGCAGCTCCTTCGCGCGGGCGTTCTTGTCCTTGGGCAGCTCCTCGCCGGTCGCCTTCTTCTTGCGACGGCGCGTGGTGGCCTCGTCGCGGCGGCGGGCCGCGCGGTTCGGCGCCGCCTCGGCCGCCTCTTCGCCCGCCGCCTCCGGCGCGGGAGCCTCCTCCGCCTCACCGACGCCGAGCGCCTCGGCCACGCGCTGCGCGGCCTCGCCGTCGCCGTCGTCGCCGCCGGCGTCCTTCACCGGAGCGCCGCGCGGCGGCCTCGCCGGGGCCGCCTCCGCGGCCCCGTCCTCGTCGCCATCGCTCCGCGTGGCGACATCGCCGTCGCTCCGCGCGGATTTCTCTTCGGCCTGCTCTCGGTCCTTGTCCGACACGCGGCGGACTCTAGTCTCGCGGCCTGCGGCGTCAATCTGGCCGGTGAGCGGCGGGCGCTTCGTCGTCCGAGCGCGGCGGCGCCCCGGCCTCCTCGGGCGACCAGGGCGCAGGCGGCGGGGGCGGGATCTCGTCGCTGAGCGGGACGACGGCGCACGCGGACACCTCGACGTTCTGGGTCGCGTACACCACGAAATCGCCGTAATTGCCGGCCTGAGCGCCCGCCGCGGGCGGCAGCGTCGCGAACGCCTCGGTCGGCTCGCTCCCCGGCGGGATCGCGAGCGTGACCGCGCGCTCCGGATCGAGCTCCGGCGCGCTGGCCGGGACGAGCGACGCGCCGTCCCGCTTCGGCGGGCGCCAGCCACGCGTGGGCCTGCCGAACCGCACCTCGCCGGCGCGGCCGTCGTCGGTCCGCGCGCGGCAGAGGACGCGCACGCCCTTGCCGTTGCCGGCCTTCGGGATCACGACGCCGAGGCCCACCCCGCTCTTCGCGAAGCGGCGCAGGCGGCCGAGATCGCGCTCGCGCGGCCCGCCGAGCAGGTCGAGGATGTCGGCCCGGAGCGCGAACCCGAGCCCCCCCGGCAGCGGATCGGGCGTGCCGAGCATGCGCAAGAGCGGCGCCCGGAGCTCGGGTCCGGCGCCGAGCTTCACGAGGGCCTCCGCGATCGCGACCCGCGCGGTCTGGTACGGCTCCTGGCTCAGCCGCTCCGCGAGCGCCGGCCGCGCGGCGTCCTCGCCGATCGCCGCGAGCGCGGCCGCGGCGTACGGGCGGAGCCGCACGTCGCCGAGCGCCGCGATGAGCGGCGGCAGCGCCGCCTTCACCCGGATCTTGGCGAGCGCGTCCACGATCTCGCGCGCCCGCTCGAACGAGGTCACCTCGCCCGCGTCGGCGCCGCCGTCCTGCTCGGGGCCGCGGACCACGTGCCGCAGCCACGCCACGAGCACGTCGTCGCCGCGGCGATCGCCCGACTCCGCCAGCGCGAGCGCCGCGAGGCGCCGCCACTTGCGATCGCGATCGACGACGAGATCACGGGTGAGCGGCGCGCCCTCGCCGAGCCGCGTGAGCGAGAGCGCCGCCCAGCGCCGCACCTCGTCGTCCTCGTCGCGCACGAGCGCGAGGCGCAGCGAGGGCGCCGCCTCGGAGCGGCGCAGATCGAACAGCACCTCGCCCGCCTTGCGCCGGATGGCCACGTCCGCGTCGTCGAGCAGCGCCGCGACCTCGACGACCGCGTCGGCGTCGCCCGCGATGCCGCGGCGGAGCGCGTCGGGCCAGCCCTTGCCCTCCTGCCGGAGGCCGCGGACCTCGTAGCGCCCGTGCGACGCCTCGATCGCGCGCAGCTCCGACCGCATCGCGCCGAGCTCCGCCGGGCGCAGCGCGGAGATGTCTTCCTGCTGGCGCGGATCGGTCGCCACGTCGTAGAGCGCGCACGCGCCGATCTTGCGCGCGCAGACGAGCCGCAGCGTGCCCTTCGCGAGCAGCGTCTGCGTGTCCGTCTCGGCGAACGCGAAGCCCGGGAGCGAGGGCGGCCCGCCCGGCGGGGCCGCCTTGCCCTGCTCCGCCGCCTCGTCGCCGGAGGCGAGCAGCGGCCCGAGGTCGGCGCCGCGCACGCGCGCCGGCCTCGGGATGCCGAGCCCCGCGAGCACCGTCGGCAGGAGATCGACGAGCTGCACGGGCGCCCGGACCACGCGCGGCGAGAGCAGGCCGGGCGCGCTCACGACGAGCGGCACGCGCGCCTGCTCCTCGTACACGGTCGTGCCGTGATAGCGACCGCCGTGCTCGCCGAACTCCTCGCCGTGATCGGCGGTGACGATCACGACGGCGTCCGGGCGCCCCTTGCGGACCTCGTCCACGATCGCGCCCACCCCCGCGTCCGCCACGGCGATCTCCGCGTCGTAGCGGTCGATGTCGCGGTCGCCGAGCGGGTGCTCCGGGTGCGCCTCGTACGGCTCGTGCGGCTCGAAGAGGTGCACCCACATGAACGCGCGCTGCTCCGGCCCGAGCCCGGCGAGGTAGCTCCGCACCTGCTCCAGCCGGAGCTGGGCGCTCGCGAACTCGATCTTCCGGTACTCGAAGTCGAGCGCCCGGTCGCGCAGCGCGCCGAAGCGCTCGCCGTCGATGAAGAACACCGCCGGCGGATAGAAGCCCGCCGTCTTGTAGCCGTAGCGGCGGAGGTGCTGCGCGAAGGTCTCGGAGTCGTCCCCGAGCCCTTGCAGCACGAGCGGGCGGATGTACTTGCCCGTCATGAGCGACGACACCGCGTACGACGTGTGCGGCGTCGGCGTGTACGCCGCGTCGAAGCGCACGCCCTCGGCCGCGAGGCGATCGAGGTTCGGGGTGATCTTCCTGTCGTAGCCGTACGCCCCCACGTGGTCGGCGCGCAGGGCGTCGACGCTGATCAGCACGACGTCGCGCCCCCGCAGATCGATGGCGTGCCCGCTCGCGCGCTCGTCGAGCGGCGCGGCGTCGAGCGGCTCGGGCGGCGACAGCACGGCGGCGAGCTCGACCACGTGGCCGAGCAGCGGGCCGTTCGTCGCGTAGATCAGCCGGATGTTGTCCGCCGACGCGAGCCTGTCCGCGGCGCCGGGCGCGAGCGCCGCGCCGAACGCGAAGAGGACGAGCGCGAGCGCCGCGCGCACCAGCCTGGGCGAGCGCCGCCCGTGCAGGTCCTCCAGGCGCGCCGCGCCGGCAGGCAGCGCCGGCGTCGCGAAGGTCGCCGCCGCGAGGGTGAGCGCCGCGAGCCCCAGGTGGAAGGCGGCGTAGAGGCGCGGCAAGACGCGCACGTTCGCGACCTCGAGCAGGACGATCGCGCAGATCGCCGCGAGGAGGAGCCACCTGCCGGAGGCCGCGGCGCGCGCTCGCTTCAGGGCGCGCGCGGCGCGCGGCGCCGCAGCGAACGTCGCCGCGGCGGCGACGAGCGCGAGCGCCGCGATGAAGGGCGCGCGCCGGCCGCCCTCGAGCATGCGCCCCGTCGAGACCCCGAAGGCCACCGCGCCGCCGAACGCGCCCGCGATCAGCGCGGCCGCGGCGCGGAACGCCTTGCGCTCGGCGCGCATGACGATCTCGAGCACCGCGCCGAGGACGGCGGCGCACGGCGCCGCGGCCGAGAGCGCGAGCGGCAAGAGGTCGCGCAGGGCGCGGCCGAGCTCGTAGGGCCCGAGGAGCTCTCGCCACCGCCACACGCCGACGACCAGGAGCTCGGCGAGCGCGAGCGCCGCGATCGCGAGGTAGGCGTCCGCCATGCGCCACCCGATCTCCGTCTCCAGCTTCCTCGGAGGCGCGTCGGAGCTCCCGCTCGGGAAGGTGGCGCGGCTCGGCGCGGGCGCCGGGGTGGACGGGCGCGCCGGCCCGGCGTGCGGGCGCGGCGCCGCCGGGGCCCGGTGGCCGGCCGGCCCCGGCACGACGCCGGCGATCCCCTCCCCGGCGGCCGTCGTGTCAGGCCGGCTCCCCAGGAGGGGCCGCCCGGAGGGCGCGGGCCCCCCAGGAGGCCGGCTGGCGCCCCCATGGCCCCGCGGGCGCATCGGAGCGGCCCCGTTGCGCTCGGTCATGCGTAGGAGACTTCGAGGATCTCGTACGTGCGCGGCCCGGCGGGCATGTTCACGCGGACCTCCTCGCCGACCTCATGGCCGAGCAGCGCGCGCGCGAGCGGCGAGGCGATGGAGATGCGCCCGACCTTGAGATCGGCCTCCTCGGGGCCGACGATCTGGAAGCTCTGCTCCTCGTCCGTGTCCACGTTCGCGAGCTTGACCTTGGCGCCGAACTGGACCTTGCTGCCGCTCAGCTTCGACGGATCGATCACCTCGGCGCGCGAGAGCGTCTGCTCGAGGTAGCTGATGCGGGCGACGATCATGCCCTGCCGCTCCTTGGCGGCGTGGTACTCGGCGTTCTCGGAGAGATCGCCGTGCTCCCGGGCCGTCCCGATGTCCTTGACGACCTGCGGCAGGTCGATCTCTTTCAGCCGTCGCATCTCTTCGCGGAGCCGCACTTGCCCCTCGGGCGTCATCGGTACTTTCTCGGACATGGTGGGACGCTTTTAGCATGGCTCCCGGCCGGGAGACGACGGCCCTGGGCGCGCCGATCGCCCGAGGCGCCGGGCGCCCGGACCGCAGCGCGTGCCCCCGCCGCCTTCGCCTAGCCGCGCCAGCGAACGATCTTCCGCGGCGGCCGCCGCGCATGGGCGTCCGCTGACTTGGTCGCGCTCCGGACGAGGGCCGCCGCCGTCCTGGAGAGCTCCTCGGGGTGCGGTCCGCCGTGCGGGACGGCCGCGGCGTCCACCGTCGCCGTGGCCGCGCCGGTCGCCTCGGCGACCCGCACCTCGACCGGGACGTCCGCGTCCGGGAGCCGCACGAGGCCCCGGTACACGAACTCCCCTGGCGCATCTCCGGCGTCGGCCTGCTCCAGCACGTAGCGAGCGCCGGAGGACGGCCGCCCGACGGCCTGCGTCACAGCCGCGGCCCCGCGGGGGCGCGGCCCGACGCCGCCTTCTTGGCAGGCATGCCGCGCGGCCCGCCCATCTCGTCGAGGAACCGGCGCGCGGTCACGGCGAACGGGCCGCCCCAGTCCCGGATGACCGACTCGAACACGGCGCGCGCCTCGTCGGGCTTCTTCATCTTGAGGAGCGTCTCGCCCTTGAGGACGAGCGCCTCCGGATCGAGCCCGGAGCCAGGGAAGGTCCGCAGCGCGTAGTCGATCCGCGCGAGGGCCGCGTCGAACGCGTCTTCCTTGAGGTAGTAGCGCGCGACGTAGAGCTCGTGGCGCACGAGCCGCCCCGTCACGACCTCGAGCATGTAGGCCGCGTCCTCGCGGTACCGGCTGCGCGGGTACTGCCGGAGGAACGTCCGGATCTCCTTGTAGGCCTCGAGCGTGGTCGCCTGATCGCGCTCCTCGGCCGGCGGCAGGAACACCGTGTCGTCGATGTCCAGGTAGAGCGCCTTCGCCATCCGGTACTTCGCGTACTCGACGTTCCGGTCCGTCCGGTGCTCCTGGATGAACGCGCGGTACTCCGAGATCGCCTCCGGGTACTTTCCTTGCTCGAAATCGAGGTCCGCGATCCTGAGATCGGCGAGCCGGGCGTAGCGGCTGTAAGGGAAGAGCCGCTTCACCTCGCCGAAGAGGGCGCGCGCGTCCTCCCAGTCCTTGGCCTGGAAGGCGGCCATCGCCTCGTTGTACGCGGCGCGCGCGTCCTCGGTGTACGTGAGGGTCGCGGTGCGGCCGTCGTTGAGCTCGAAATCGCAGCCCGCGAGCCCGCCGAGGGCAGCGAGGCACCCGGCGAGGGCGAGGACAGCGGCGGAGGGTCTCATCGAGCAGGCCTCGTACCCAATCCGGCGCCGGCGCGCCAGGGCTTCCGCCGCGGGGGCGGGCCTGTGCTCCTTCGCTCCCCGCATCGTAGCGCACGGCTGAGCTGGGGTATGGTCGACCCATGCCCGCTTCCTCTCCGCCGCTCGCCCCAGCGGCCACCGCCCCGCCAGGAGGCGCCGCCGCGCCCACCGTGCTCGTGGTGGACGACGAGCGCAACATCCGCCGCACCCTCGCGCTGGTGCTGCAGGGCGAGGGCTACCAGGTCGCGGAGGCGCCGAGCGCCGAGGCGGCGCTGGAGCTGCTCGCGCACGGCGACAGCCCCGTCGACCTCGCCCTCGTCGACCTGCTCCTGCCCGGCATGAACGGCCTCGACCTCCTCCAGCGCGTGCGCCAGGACGACGCCACCCGCGAGCTCCCGGTGATCGTGATCAGCGGCCACGCGACCGTCAACGACGCGGTGAAGGCGATCAAGCTCGGCGCCAGCGACTTCTTCGAGAAGCCGCTGAACCGCGAGCGCGTCCTCGTGGGCGTGAAGAACGCGCTGCAGAACTCGCGGCTCGCTCGAGAGGTCGAGGACCTCAAGGCGCAGGTGCAGGCGCGCTACGAGATGATCGGCCAGAGCGCGGCGATGCAGCGGCTGTTCAAGGAGATCGACCGCGTCGCGCCCACGAAGGCGAGCGTGCTCATCACGGGCGAGAGCGGCACGGGCAAGGAGCTCGTCAGCCGCGCCATCCACCGGCTGTCGCCGCGGGCGCGGGGCCCCTTCGTCCGGGTCAACTGCGCCGCGATCCCGCGCGAGCTCATCGAGAGCGAGCTGTTCGGCCACGAGCGCGGCGCGTTCACCGGGGCGAGCGGACCGAAGCGGGGCTTCTTCGAGCAGGCCCACGGCGGCACGCTGTTCCTCGACGAGATCGGCGACATGGACCTCGCCGCCCAGGCCAAGGTGCTGCGCGCGCTGCAGTCGGGCGAGATCTGCCGCGTCGGCAGCGAGCACAGCCGGTACGTCGACGTCCGCGTGCTCGCCGCGACGAACAAGGACCTCTCGCGCGAGGTCGCCGCGCTGCGGTTCCGCGAGGACCTCTTCTTCCGCCTCGCCGTGTTCCCCATCAAGAGCCCGGCGCTGCGCGACCGCATGGAGGACCTGCGCGCGCTCGCCGACGCGTTCATGGCGGCGTTCTGCAACGAGAACGGCCTCAAGCAGAAGGCCATCGATCCGGTGGTCTACGCCGCGCTCGAGCGCCGGAGCTGGCCGGGCAACGTCCGCGAGCTCAAGAACGTGATCGAGCGCGCCGCGATCCTCTCGAGCGATGTCGTCACGATCGCCGATCTCCCGGAGGATCCGCACGAGAACCCGTTCGAGGACGACGCGCAGGGGGCCGCCGGTGACGGCGCGGCGGCGCCCCCCGCCCCCGGCGCGGCCGAGCCGCCCGCGGGCGCGGCCCGCCACGAGCCGGAGCGCCCTCGCCTCACGCTCCGCGAGTTCCGCGACCGGTCCGAGCGCCGCTACATCGTCGAGGTGCTGGCCAGCCTCGACTGGAACATCTCGCGCGCGGCCGTCCTGCTCGGCGTCGAGCGCACGAACCTCCACAAGAAGATCCGCGCGTACGGCATCAAGCGAGGTGAGGCGCCGTAAGCAAGGCCGGCGCGTCCCGCCTACGTGGCCCCCTCGAGCGCCCTGCGGACGGCGCGGAGGAGCGACTCGGCCGTGAAGGGCTTCCCCAGCACCGCGGCGCCCGGGCGGACGGCGTACGGGCCGTCGAGCGCGTCGCCCGTGTAGCCGGACATGAAGAGCACCTTCATGTCCGGCCTGAGCTTCACGAGGCGAGCGGCGAGCTCGCCGCCGGACATCTCGGGCATCAGCACGTCGGTGAGCAGCAGGTCGACGCGCCCGCGCTGCGCCTCGCAGACGCGCAGCGCCTCGCGCGGCCCGCGCGCCGTCAGCGTCGTGTAGCCGTTCTGCCCCAGGATCCGGCTCGCGAGCGTGACCACCGCGTCCTCGTCGTCGGTGACGAGCACCGTCCCGCCCTCGCCCGGGCGCGGCGCTGCGCGGCGCGGATGCCCCGCGCGCGCTCGCCGCGAGGACGCTGCGCGCGCGGAGAGCGGCAGGTAGATCTCGACGCGCGTGCCCTGCCCGGGCTGGGAGGCGAGCTCGATGTGGCCGTGCCACTGCTTGACGATCCCGTACACGGTGGCGAGCCCGAGGCCGGTCCCCTTCCCCCTCGGCTTCGTCGTGAAGAACGGCTCGAAGGCGCGGGTCCGCACGTCGTCGCACATCCCGCTGCCGGTGTCGCTCACGACGAGGCGCGCGTACCGGCCGGGCGGGACCGCCGGGTGCGCGTCGTGCAGGCTCCCCGCAGCGCCGACGCGGACCGCGCGCGTCTCGATCGACAGCCGGCCGCCGCCTTGCATCGCGTCGCGCGCGTTCAGCGCTAGGTTCATCACCACCTGCTCGAGCTGCCCCGCGTCCGCCAGCACCCGGCAGGCCGACGGACCGAGCGCGATCGCGAGATCGATGCTGCCGCCGACGGCGGCGCGGAGCGCGCCGTCCATGCCGCGCACGACGTCCCGCAGATCCAGCACGACCGGCTGCGCGAGCCCCCGCCGGCTCACCGTGAGCAGCTGCCGCGTCAGCGACGCGGCCCGCTGCGCGGCGCGCTTGATCTCGGCGAGATCCTTCTGCACCGGGCTCTGCTCGTCGAGCTCCTCTATCACCAGGCTCGTGTAGTTCAGGATGATCGCGAGCAGGTTGTTGTAGTCGTGGGCGATCCCGCCCGCGAGCCGCCCCACTGCTTCCATCTTCTGCGCCTGGCCGAGCCCTTCCGAGAGCTCGCGCCGGCGATCGTCGGTGCAGCGCGTGGAGGAGAGATCGACGATGGCCCCGACCACGAG
This sequence comes from Sorangium sp. So ce295, assembly GCF_051527405.1. Taxonomy (NCBI): domain Bacteria; kingdom Pseudomonadati; phylum Myxococcota; order Polyangiales; family Polyangiaceae; genus Sorangium; species Sorangium sp. So ce295. The sequence goes on from NZ_CP150324.1 coordinate 5,361,383, forward strand.
CCGCTCGCCGCGCGCTTCCGCGATGGTCTCGGTCCTCATCACCCGGACCGCCGATCCATCGCGGCGGGTGAGGAAGCCCTCGACCGCGCCGGCCGGCTGCGGCGCCGCGCCCCCGCCGAGGTGGAGCTCGCTCGCCGCGAGCGCCTCCTCCCGCGAGCCATAGCCCATCAGCCGGGCGAGCCCCTCGTTGCAGTCGACGAGGTGGCCGTCGGGCGCGGCGACGTAGAGCCCCGCCGGCGAGCAAGCCGCGAGCAGCGGGCTGTGCGCCACCGGATCCCTCGACGATCGTCCGCTGCTCATCGACGCATGGCCGTGGAGAAACGTTCCGCCGGAGCGACATCTCCGACAACCAGAACTGAAGCGCGGACTCTCCGTCTTTGCAACGTCGTTCACACCGGCCGCACCGCGAACGTCACTGCAGGGCGGCGCGGCGAGCCGCGCAGCGTGGACGGTGTCTCGTTCTCCCCTTCTCTCTTCTCCCCTTCGCTATTCCCCTTCGCTATCCCCCTTCGCTATCCCCCTTCTCTATTGCATCGAACTGGCCTAGACCGCGCCGGGGCTCGAGCGAGCCCGCTGGAGCGCTCCATGTTCTTCCTCGACAGCTCGAACCCGGCCGAGATCAAGGAGCTCTTCTCCTGGGGCGTCCTCTCCGGCGTGACCACGAACCCGCTCATCCTCGCGCGCGACGCGGGTTGCGTCGATCTCGAGCGGCGCATCCGCGAGGTGCTCGCGGCGTCGGCGGGGCCCGTGTCGGTCGAGCTGACGAGCGAGGACGAGGCGGCGATGCTCGACGAGGCCCGCGGCTGTCACGCGTGGGCGCCCGAGCGGATCTGCGTCAAGGTGCCGTTCAGCGACGTCGGCCTCAAGGTGACGCACGCCCTCGCGAAGCGCGGCGTGCGCACCAACGTCACGTGCGTGATGAGCTTCAACCAGGCCTACCTCGCGGCCCTCGCAGGCGGCGCGTACGTCTCGATCTTCAGCGGGCGCATCCGCGACATGGGCTACGCCGCGACCCCGGTCATCGAGCGCACGCGCGCGAGGCTCGATCGCGAGCGGCTGGGCGCCGAGATCATCGTCGGCTCGATCCGCCACCTCATGGACGTGAACGAGGCGCTCGACGCCGGCGCGCACATCGTGACCGTGCCTCCCGCCATCTTGCGGAAGATGCTCCACAACCCGAAGACCGAGGAGACGATCCGCGAATTCAACGCCGCCTGGGAGAAGCGTGCTAAGTAGCCGCGCGTGAACGCCGAGCCCGGCCACGCGCGAGGAGACGGGGAAGACAGGGAAGGCCGCGAAGGCCGCGAAGATTGCGGGCCGCGCCCTCTCGGTAACGGGGACACCCCGGGTCGGCGCTCGCCGCCCCGCGCCGCGCCGGAGGCCTTCGCCGGGCGCAAATACGCGGTCGAAGAGGTGAACCGGGCCCTCGTCTCCGCCGCCGGCCGGCCGCGGACGGTGCTCGACGTCGGCTGCGGGATCGGGCTCAACGGCGCCGCCGTCAAGCGCACGGGCGCGCGCGTGACCGGGATCGAGATCGCGCCCGGCTCGCTCGCGCGCGCCGGCGCGGCGCTCGACGAGGTCCTCGCCGCCGACATCACGAGCGACGCCGCCGTGCGCGAGGCGCTCGGCGACCGGCGCTTCGACCTGCTCCTGTTCGCCGACGTCCTCGAGCACACCGCCGACCCGCTCGCCGTGCTCTGCCGCTTCCTGCCCCACCTCGAGGAGGAAGGCCACGTCATCGTCTCGCTCCCCAACGTCGCGGCCTGGCCGGTGCGCCTCGGCCTGCTCGCCGGCCGGTTCGACTACGAGCCGAGCGGCATCCTGGACGACACGCACCTCCGCTTCTTCACCCGCGCGTCGGCGGTCCGGCTCATCGAGCGCGCCGGGCTCGAGGTGCTCCGCGTCGAGCAGAACCCGATGCTCGTCCGGGCCGCCAAGGGGCTCATCCTCCGCGGCCTCGGCGCAGGAGACGACCCCGGCGATCTCGCCGGCTCGCTCCCCTACAAGGCGTATCACGCGCTCGTCCGCCCGCTGGAGGACGTGGTCGCCGACCGCGCGCCCGGCCTCCTCGCGTTCCAGCACGTGATCGTCGCCAGGAAGCCGCCGCGCCCGCGCCGGATGCGGCTCACCGTCGGCATGCTGACCATGGATGAAGAGGAGAGCGTCGGCGCCATGATCGGCGAGATCAGGAAGGCGGCGCCCGACGCGGAGATCCTCTGCGTCGACAGCTCCACGCGGGACAGGACCGCCGAGATCGCGGCCGGCCTCGGGGCGCGCGTGCTCCGGCAGGTGCCGCCCCGAGGCCACGGGCCGGCCATGGAGCTCCTCATGTACAGCGCCGCCGCCCGGAGCGATCTGCTCATCTACCTCGATTGCGACTTCACCTATCCGGCCGAGAACATCCCCATGCTCAGGCGCCTCATCGAGGAGGAGGGCGCCGACGTGGTGAACTGCGCGCGCACACGCACGAGGCCGGCGGCCATGCCGGTCCCGAACTACGTCGCCAACCGCGCCTTTGCCGCCATGACACACGCGATGCACGGTATCCCGACAACCGACGTCCACAGCGGAATGCGCGCCTACCGCTGCTCGGTGATTCGCGCGTTCGATTTCGACGGTGAGGGTGACGCGTTGCCCATCGACACGCTGCTCTTCCCCGCGAAGTGCGGCTATCGCGTGGTGGAGATGCCCATCGAGTACAACGAGCGCGTCGGCACCTCGAAGCTGCGCAAGCTGGCTGGCACGGTGTGGACCATGATTCGCCTGCTGCGCGCGCTCCCCGTCGGCGCCCGGCTCGGCGACCGCTACGAGCGCCGCTAGGCGTCACGCCGCACGGCGACGCGGACGAAGCGCGCCGGGCTCATCGGCGTGTGACGTGAATGTGGCTATAGCGACGCGGCGCGGCGTCACCTCGACCGCGTGGTCATCGCATTTCTGCCGCCTATACTCCGCACCTTGCAACACCGGAGGAGGCAAGAGATGCGGTTTTTGAAGGGTTTTTGCGTATTAGGTGTGTCCGCGCTGATGGGCGCGGCGGCGGGAGCGGGGTGCGGGGGCGACGACGCCGGCGAGACGAGCTCGAACTCGAGCTCGAGCTCAGCGGGAGGGACCGGCGGCGGGGCTCCAGGCGACTGTTCGCCGACGAACCCGGTCTGCACGGCTGTCGCCTCCGAGTGCATTGCCGTCCACGACAATCAGGGCGCGACGAAGTTTGGTCTGCGGATGGCGCAGCTGACGATCACGAAGCCCGACGTGCTCGCGGTCGGCTATATCGCCCGCCTCGTCGCCGAGGGCCTGACGATGAACCTGCCCGTGTGCAACTTGAATGGCACCGGGACCTTTTCCTGGCTGCTCGAGTTCGACACGGCGACCGGCAAGCTGCGCACCGGCGGCGCGATGCCCACGAGCGACCCGCTCGCGGGCTACTGCTTCGCCAACATGTCTGCAGGCGAGTTCGAGATCGCGCCGAAGGAGCTCGACGCCCCCCTGACCGACGGCGCGTGGAGCGGCGCGTCCGACATCCTGAACGTCCCGATCTTCCTGGACACGGGCGCGGGGGACGCGGCCACCGAGCCGATCGTCCTGCCCATGCACCAGGTGCAGCTCACCGACGCGAAGGTGTCGGCGGACAAGAACTGCATCGGACGGTACAATCACGAGGCGCTCAGCCCGATGGAGGCCTGCCTCCCAGGCCCGGACGGCGATCCCCCTGCGTTCATCAACGGCGGCAAGCTCACCGCGTTCATCACGCTGGAGGAGGTCGACCGGGTGATCATCCCCGGGATCGAGCAGAGCCTCTGTGTCGTGCTCTCGGGCGATATTGGAGAGTACGGCACCGGTGAGACGCCCAATACGTGCAAGCGCGACGAGAGCGGCGGGATCGTGCTGAAGGGCGACTGGTGCAGCGCGACGAACTCGGCCGCGACGGACGAGTGCGCCGACGCCTATGCGCTCGGCGGCGAGTATGCCGCGACCGCCGTCAAGATTGCCGGTCTCTGTCCCCAGTAGCGCTTGCGGGCGGCTCTCCGGGGAGCGTACGATCTGTCGTGGCGTCCTGAAGCCCGCGCCCAGCGGGCGCGGCGCTGCGGGTCGTGCTCCCCCGGAGGGTTCCTTATGCCCCGCGTCATCAAGCATTTCTCCGCCATCCTTGTTCTCCTCGTCATCGCCGGATGTGCCGCTTCGGGAGGCGGGTGCGCCGGCTGTGGAATGACCCCCCTCCCCGCCGGCTTCAAGCCCGCGGACCGCATCGAGAACGCCGGCGCGGCGCGGCTCACGCAGTCGGGCGTCGAGTTCCTCGAGCAGAACCTGGGTGTCCTCGGGCGCGCGCTCCTCGGGGGCGGGGACGGTGGAATCATCACCTTCCCGATCCCCCGGTCCTCCGGGTCCGCGCTGGTCGACTACACCGTCTGTCCTGGTGGAGCCGACCCGAACGCGAGCCCGCCGAGGTGCGCAGCGGAGATCGACGTGGGGAGCGCGGCGCTTCATCTCGAACCGCGGACCCCGCACAACCTGCGAATCCGGGGGTCTCTGCCGGTGCGCCTGCAGAACCTCCCGATCCTCATCGACTTCCTCGTCACGGACAGCACGGTCATCGCCACCCTCAACGGCAACGACGCGTGCCCGCCCGATGACCAGACCTTCACGAACATCAACCTCGACGTCGAGCTCTCGGTCGAGATCGACGTGAATCCGCAGCACTCGCGGCAGGGCTACTCCCGCGTCAAGATCGTCCGGCTCGGCATCGACGAGGATCAGCTCGAGTCGAGGCTGCAGCTCGACTGCGGCGATTCCGTCGCCGGCGACATCCTCGATTTCTTGAGCCCAATCGTCCTCCCCCTCCTGACCGGCTCGCTCGCTGACACGCTGAAGGCCCAGCTCGACCAGCAGCTCTGTCTGAAGGCGGAGCCGACGCAGGACCCAGCCTGCCCCGACGGCACGAACGACATCGGCGGCGTCTGCCGCTACGGCACGCACGCGAACGACGAGTGCGCCTCGATCCTGCTCGGCGTCGAGGGCCACATCGATCTCGGCCGGCTGCTCGCGAGCATCTCCCCGGGTACGCAGGGCGGGTTCGACCTCCTGCTCGCCGGCGGCGGCACGAGCGAGCGGGACGACGGCTCCGATCTCGCGTGGGGCGACCTCAACCCGGTCGGCAACGGGCTCACCCTGGGCCTCTACGGCGGCGCCGAGCCGGTGCCGACATCGAAATGTGTGCCGCTGTCGAACATGGCGCTCCCGGCGGGCATCCCGATTCCCGATGAGCTCGTCGCCAACACCGTCTCCGACTGGCCAGCGGACCTTCCCGGCCCCCACGTCGGTCTCGCGTTCTCCGAGCGCTTCGCGAATTATGCCATGAACGGTCTCTACAACAGCGGCCTGCTCTGTCTCGGTATCTCCACGGAGACGGTGCCTCTCCTCAACTCTGGCACGCTGGGGCTGCTGGCCCCCTCCGCAAAGGATCTCGCGCTCCAGCGCGAGTCGCAGCAGGTCGCGGTCGTCATCCGTCCGCAGGCGCCCCCTCGGCTCACGTTTGGCAATGGCACGAACGGAAGCGACGACCCGCTGATCCGCATCCAGCTGGACCGGGCGAGCTTCGATTTCTACGTCTGGTCGCTCGACAGGTTCATCCGGTTCATGACGGCGACGTTCGACGTGGATGTGCCCATGAACCTCTCGGTCACCCCCGAGGGGCTCACGCCGGTGATCGAGGCGCTCAGGGTCGAGAACGGCGAGGTGACGAACAATGGTCTGCTCCGGGAGAACCCCAAGTCCATCGCGGACGCGCTGGGCGGCCTCCTCGGCGGTCAGCTCGGGCAGCTGATCGGCGGCGGCATCCCGGCGATCGATCTCGACGGGCCGCTCTCGGCGCTCGGGCTCTCGCTGGTGATCCCGGAGTCGGCCGAGGGCGCGGGCTCCCCCGGCCTGCGGAAGCTCACGAAGGGGCAGGACAATTACCTCGGCATCTTCGCGGCGCTCGGAACGACGGCGCAGCAGCGCTCGGCGAGGAGCGACACGCAGGCCGAGCTGAGCCGCAAGGAGGTGCGCGCCGAGGGGCTCCGCCTGCCCACGATGACCCGCGACAACGGGCCGACGGCGCGGCTCGTCATGAGCTCGCCGCTCGACGACGGCACGCGGGCCGTCGAGTACTCGTACCGCATCGACAGCGGCGTGTGGCGCCCGTTCACGCGCGAGCGCATCGTCGAGCTGCGCGACGACTGGCTGCGGCTCCCGGGGCGTCACGTGATCTCGGTGCGATCGCGGATCGCGGGCGCTCCCCTGTCGCTCGATCCCACGCCGGCGACCGTCGAGATGGTGGTCGACGTCGATCCGCCGGTCATCTCCGTCGGCGCCGCGGTGGACGGCCGGGCGCCGCTCGAGGTGCGCGATCGGGTCTCGGACGCCGCGCGCGCGAAGGTGCGCGTGCGGCTCGACGACGGCGCGTGGTCCCCGTGGTCGACGGCGGCGGAGACGACATCGGTGGACGTCGGTGACGCCGTCGACATCGAGGTCGAGGCCGTGGACGAGGAGGGGAACCTCGGCACGGCGCGGCAGGCGATCCTCCGTGGCCGGGTCCCCGTCGACCCGTCGGCGGGCTGCAGCTGCGTCGTGGCTGGCGGCGGCGGCGAGACGCCGTCGGGCGTCCGCTGGCTCGGCCTCGCCGTCGCGGCGGCGGCCTTGCGGCTCGCGCGGCGCGGCGGCCGGGGCTCGTCGCCTCGGCCCCCTGCGCGGCGAGGCGCGCGCGGCGCGAAGGGCGCGCTGGCCGGGATCGCCGTCATGGCGCTCCTCGGCTCGCACGCCGGATGCTCGTGCAGCGAGGAGCCGGAGCAGGTGGAGCCTGGATGCGTCGCGCCCGACTGCATGACGCTGGAGCACGGGCTCATCGGCGCGTACACCTCGGTCGCGGTCGCCGCCGACAAGCGCACGGTCTGGGTCGCCGGCTACGCGGAGGCCGACTGGCGGAACGCGTTCGCGTGGGGTGACCTCGTGGTCGGCACGTGGGACGGCGAGGCGGTCGCGTGGGAGGCGATCGACGGGGTGCCCGCGGAGCCCCCGGTCGACCCGGCCCGGTTCGACGTGAGCGGGTTCCGCGGGGGCCAGACCGACCCCGGCGACGACGTCGGCCTCTGGACGTCGATCGCGGTCGGGCCGGACGGCCAGCCGGCGGTGGCCTACTACGACCGCACGAACCGCGCGCTCAAGTTCGCGCAGCGGCAGGGCGACACGTGGGCGGTGAGCTTCGTGCAGCAAGCGCCGAGCAGCGACATCGGCCGTTACGCGAAGCTGCTCTTCGTGAAGGGGTTGCCCGTCATCGCCTACCTCGCGATGGAGCCGGGCGAGGGCGGCGCGGTCACGTCGAGCGTCCGGATCGCGACCGGCGAGAGCGCCACGCCCGGGGAGGGCGCGTGGCGGTTCGAGGACGTGGCGAAGGACGAGGCGACGCCGTGCCGCGCGTTCCTCTGCGGCGCCGGGGCGAAGTGCCTCCGGAGCACGGGGCGCTGCGCGACGCCGCTCGCGGCCGGCGACTGCGAGCCGGGGTGCGCCTCCGGACAGGCGTGCATCGACGACGGCGGCTCGCCGGCGTGCGCCGCGACCTCCGACGGCAACCGGCTCGAGACGTACCCCGAGGCGATCGGCGACTACGTCGCGCTGGCGCCCGACAATGCGGGCGGGTTCGGGCTGGCGTTCTACGATCGCATCCACGGCGACGTGGTGATCGCGTCGAGGTCGATGGGCGCGTGGGAGACCCGCATCGTGGACGGCGCGGCGCCTGACGGGACGGACACGGGCGACGTGGGCATGGGGACGTCGCTGTTCATCGATCGCGCCGGCGACTGGCACCTCGCCTACGCGGACGGCCGCTCGGAGGGGCTGCGGTACGCGCGGGTGAAGGGAGGCACGGAGGTCGAGCCCTCCGAGGTGGCGGACGACGGGCTCGGGATCGAGGGCGTCCCCTTCGAGGACGGGCAGCACCTCATCGGCGACGACGCGAACGTGTTCGTGACGGCAGCCGGGGAGGTGCGCATCAGCTACCAGGACGCGACGAGCGGTACCCTGCGGCTCGCGATCGGGACGAAGAGCGGCGACGGCCACAGCTGGCTCATCCAGGAGATCGAGCAGGAGGGGTTCGCGGGCGCCTTCTCGCGCATCGTGGAGGCGGACGGGCGGCTGCTCATCGCAAACTGGTGGCGCGTCGGCGGACAGACCACGAAAGGAGACGTGGCGCTCGTCGCCCCCTGAAGCGCGCGCCGGAGCGCGAGCGCCTGGGCCGCGAGACGACGAGATCGCCGCATGCGGCGTCCCCCTGGAGCACTCGGCCGACGGATCGCCGTTGAGCAGGCGATCCGCCGACTGGGTATGCTCCTGGGTCGGCGCGGCCAGGACGCGGGTGCGTCTTCTGCGAGGATCTGCAGGCAGAGCGAAGCGTCACAGGAAAGGCTTGGGACGATGAGAGCGACGGAACGAACGAGCAGCAACGCGGTGAGCAACGCATCCCCTGCGCCGTCCGGTGGAGCGCAGCATCAGGCCGGCGCGCCCGCGCGGCGCGCCGCGCGGCGGCGGATCGGCGTCCCGTTCTCGCTGTGGCTGTTCCCCGCCGCGTCGGCTGTCGTGGCGCTGCACCTCGCCGGGTGCTGGCCGCTGTCCTACGCCGAGGATTGCAAGGAAGACTCGAGGTACTGCCCCCCCGAAACGACGGGCGGCGGCGAGGGTCCTGGCCCCACGTGCGAGCCGGACCCGACCCAGGATGCGAGCACGGCGGTGGACCGGTGCGCGGTGTTCGCGAGCGCGGGGGCGGCGTCCGGAGGAGATGGGACGAAGGCCAACCCGTACGCGTCGCTCTCGGAGGCGCTCGCGAAAGCGAACGGCAAGCGGGTGCTGGCGTGCTCGAGCGGAGTATTCGAGGAGAGCGTCACGGTCCGGGAGGCCGTCGAGGTGATCGGCGGCTTCGACTGCAGCGCGGGCTGGACGTGGAGCCCGGCTGCGCGGAGCGCCATCGACGGGCCCGCGAACAAGGTGGCGCTCACGCTGACGGAGGACGCTGGCGGGACACGGGTGCGGAGCTTCACGATCAGCGCGGCCAGCGCAACGGCTCCGGGCGGGTCGTCGATCGGCGTGGCGGTCGCGGACATCGACGCGCAGCTCGAGCAGGTCGACGTGATCGCAGGGAACGGGGTGAACGGCGCGAGCGGCGAGACGACGGCGGTCGTGCAGGATGGAGCGGACGCGCTGGAGGACGTCTCGAGCGCGTGCCTCGTGGCGGTCTACAGCGGCCAGCCCGGCGTAACGACGTGCGCGGATGGCGAGACGAGCGGCGGCGCCGGCGGCCTGGGTGGACAGCCCGCTGTAGATGAAGGGCGCGGGCAGAGCGGCAGCGACGGGACGCCGGGTGCGGCCTCCCCGCCCGCATCCGGCGTCGGCGGCATCGGACACGGGCAGATGGGAGAGACGGGAGAGACGGTGGAGTGCAGGGACGGCGCGAGCGGCGCGAGGGGCGCCTCTGGCGGCGCTGGCACAGCGGGCAACGGCACCACGCTGACGCTGGCCAGCATCACCGGAGGGGACGGCGGCGCAGGCGTCGGCGGGACGCGCGGTCAAGGCGGAGGCGGCGGCGGCGGCGCGAAAGCAGGACGTTTCTGCATGTCCAGCGGGGGTAGCTACATCGACGGCGCGGGCGCCAGCGGCGGCGGCGGCGGGGCCGGCGGCTGCGGTGGAACGGGAGGAGGCGGTGGCAAGGCCGGCGGGTCGAGCATCGGGATCCTCAGCCTGGGGACCAAGCTGGCGCTGACCGATGTGACCATCGCCGTCGGCAAGGCGGGCCATGGAGGTGAGGGCGGAGGTGGAAGCCCCGGCGGCGAGGGCGGCATGGGGGGCAAGGGGGGGAGTCGCGTCTCCGGCGCCGGCTCGCTCGCGGGTTGCATGGGGGGCAAGGGCGGCGCGGGCGGCGATGGCGGCCCTGGCGGCGGCGGCCGAGGCGGCCACGCGGTGGGCATCGCCTACCAGGTCACGCCGAGCCCCGCGGCCGCCGAGGTGCCGTTCACGGGAGGCACGGCTGGCAACGGCGGTTCCGCCGGCCTCGGTGGCTCCCCCGGAAGCGACGGCGCGGCCGGGGTGAGCGGCGCCTGCTGGGATTTCGCCACGAACCAGAGCTGCCCGCAGCCGTGATCGGCGCCGCCGCGCCGTCAGGCGCTCAGCGACACCGCGCGGATCTCCGCCGTCGCCGGGCCGCTCACGCGGGCGCGCTCCGCGGCCACGAGATCGAGGAGCTCTTGCCGGGTCACCTGCCCGCTGTCGAGCAGCGCGCGCATCGCGCCGTCGACGCAGCCCTTCACCCGCGCCAGGCGGGGAGCGCTCTCCCCGCCCTCCCGCGCGGTCAGCATGTCGTGCAGCATCCGCCTGAGCCCCGCCATCGCTTCGGTCTTCGAGCGCATCGCCATCACCTCGCCCGATCGGCCTAGCGGAGGCGGCGCGATCCGGCCAAGTTTCAGGCGCGCGGCAGCTTGCCCAGCGCGAGGTCCGCAGCGTCGCGCTCGATCCCCGCGAGCGCGACCCCCGGGCCCTTCCGTGGGACGAGCACCACGCGGCAGCGGCCGCGCGTCGCCGTCTCCAGGTGCGACAGCCCGAAGTCGAGCGCCGCGCCGAAGGCGAAGACGAGCGCGCCCATGCCGAGCAGCTCCGGGGAGCCCGCGCGCGCGCCGTCGACGAGCAGCGACACGCCCAGGTACGTCCCCAGCCCCAGCGCGACGAGCCCCGCGTAGAGGGCGAGCCGCGGGTAGCGCACCTCGCGCGTCGCCCGGAGGAGCGCCTCGACCGGGATGTACGTCTCCCGCTCCTTCAGCGTCCGGCCGAACAGCTCGGTCCGGCTCCGGACGGTCACGCCCTTCGGGCCGACCTCCAGCGCGGCGGGCCGGCGGTACCGCAGAAGGAACCGCCCGGCGAGCCGGAGGACGTGCATCACGAGCAGGATCCCCGTCGCCGCCAGCAGCACGAGCGTTACCGGCCCGCGCGGCGGCGGTGACAGCTCGCCCGCGAGCCGCGCCGTCGCCCCGCCGTCGCGCTCCGGCGCCCATCTCTCGTCCCCGGCGGCCCCGGCGCCCTCCTGCGCGGCCCCGCTGGCGCTCGGCGCGCGGCTCGGCCGCCTGCCGGGCGAGAGCGCGTCGCGCAGCAGCGAGCGCACGATCGGATCGCGCACGTCGTCCACCAGCGCCGCGGTCTCGGCGCGCGCGTCGGGCGAGGCGCTCCCCCGAAGCGCCGCCGCGGCGATGATGGCCCCCGCCCGGCCGAGCTGCGGCAGCGCGCCCTGGTCAGCGCGCCGGACCAGCGCGGCGATCGACCGCCAGAGGCCCGCGGCCCGCTCGCCCAGCGCGGCGTCCAGCGCGGTCAGCGCGTCGACGGAGGTGTACGTCGCCAGCCAGACGAGCGCCTCGGCGACGCGGCCCTCCGCCTCCGGCCCGTCGGGCGGCGAGAGCGCGACCCCGCGCGCGAGCAGCGTGGCCAGGAGCACACGGGTCGCGCTCCCCGCGCCCTCGCTCGTGCCGCGCTCGAGCGCCCGGACCACGTTGCCGAACCGGGTCTCCGCGTCGGCGATCGACAGGCCCGCCCGGTCGACGAGCTCCGCGAGGCCGCCCTCCAGGGTCGTCCGCCGCTCGTCCGCGGCGGCGAAGGCCGCGGTGTGGACGACGCGCGCGAGGTCGTCGCCGCGGGGGTGTCCGGCAAGCTCATCGAGCACGGCGTACGGAGAGTGTTCGGGCGTCATCGGCGCGGGCTGGTCGGATTAACTGAACGCCGCCGCTTTGGCTAGTGTTCCGCGCGGCCCGGGCCGCGCTCCGCCCCGGCACGGCCCCCTTGGCGCCGGCCCGGCCGCCTTCGCCCCGGCGCAGCCGCTCTCGCCCCGCGCGCTACGGCTTCCGCGCGCCGCCCTGCTCCAGGAGCGCCTTCTCCACGAAGCCCATGATCAGCTTGAGCTGCCGGTTCGTGACGTGGAGCTTCGACCAGATGACCTTCCCGTCGGTGTTGAAGGCGATCTCATCCACCACATCGATCCTCGTGATCCCCAGGTCGATGGTCCGGATCGCGTTCAAGGTCTTCGTGAGCTCCTGCGCGTGAACCAGCGCATCTTCAGCGGATTCATCGCCCGCCGTGAGCGCGAGGTCCGCGCCCCCGTCCTTGGTCGGCGTGACGGTGAGGCGCATCCAGGCGAGGCTGCGCGGGACCGCCTGGACCCCGCGGAACGCGTTCGCGGGCGTGAGCATCGAGATGACGATGCCCGCCGCCGAAGATTTGTTGAATCCTTTCATGGACTTCAACTTGGACAGCTGATCTTCTTCAGCAGCGGGAAGGACCACGAGCAGCCGCCGGTCCGGGACCATCGCGAAGATGCGCTTGCTGCGGTCGGCGGTGGCCCGGGCGGCGGGGACGGGGGCGTCTTCGATCCACGCGCCGTTCGACCGCTGCACGATGACGTCGACGGCCGCGCGCATGGTCTCCTCGGGCGCCCGGTAGTCCATGACGGCGACGACCTTGCTGGAGTCGCGGAGCTGCGGCCCGGCGATGAGGAGGTGGTCGATGTCCCGGATCGGGTCGACGGCGGTGTCGCTGAAGAAGGACTGCCACTGGGGGATGGTCGTCAGGATCCGGCCGAACCACGCGCCGAGCTCGTGGTTGCGGAGCCGGTCGCCGGCGATGAGCACCTGGACGTTCGGGTCCTTCGACGCGAGCTTGCCCGGCGCGCCCGCGGCGCTCAGCGGGGTCCGCAGGTTCGGGTGGTCGCCGTCGTTCTCCGTGCCCCCATCGCCAGACGCGTCCGGTCCTGCGTCGCCCGGCGGCTTCCGGCGCGGCGCGGGTGTACCGCGCGCGCCCGCGTCCGGCGCCTCCGGCGAGGCGCTCGCCGACGCGGCGGGCGGCGTCGCGGGCGACGGCGTCGCCGGCGCTGCGGCGCCCGCCGCGGAAGGCGCCCCCTCGCCGCCGCTCGCGGAGGGCGCCGCCGCGACCGCGCTGGGGTCGTCCGCGAGGAGATCGAGATCGATCGGCACGATCGTCTCGCCGGCGTCGTAGTCGGCCAGCTCGCCCCGGAGCGCGAACATCGCGTCGAGCCACGCGAACAGCGGGGTCGGGAGCAGGGGCAGGTGCAGGAGCGCCGCGACGACGGCCGCGGTGACGAGCGCCCGCCTGGATGCGGCGCGAACGAGCGGGACGACCGCGGTGCCACGGCCCACGCGCTGGGCCTCCGTCGTGTTGTTCAAGCCACGCCCCGGGGTCCGTTCCGCCACGGCGGTACCCTAGCAGCAGCCGTCCGAACGGCATCCATGCCCCGGAGCGCGGCCGCGCCGCGCGTCGCGGCTTCGTGGCACGTCGTTCGCTCAAGCGATCGTCATGCGATGCCGCCTGCCCCGGCGTCCGCCGTCGTCAGCTCGAGGGGCGCGCGCTCCGCAGAGAAGTGGATCGACACGTGAGTGACCAGGTACTAAGACCGCCGAGCCGACCCGACCCTACGGGTCGATCATCAGACCGCGAGGATCGGGAAGGCCGGTCCTCGCCCAACGCTGTGGATGCGATGAACCGCTCTCAGGCGCCCGGCCCCCGCGGGCAGAAGGACCCCGCACGATCGCACGGCAGCGGCAATGTCCGCACCGACGACCTGCGGAACCCGCAACCGGCGCCGGGCGCCGGACGCGCCGGCGTCGCGCGCACCTCGCTCGTGTCCAGCGTGCTCGGGTTCGTCGCCGCGGCGGCCTTCGCCGGCACCGCGGCGTGGGCGAGCGGCTGCCAGGGCGAGGCCCCTCCCGGCCCCTCCACCGAAGGCGACTCGCCGCCCGAGCGGACATCGTCCCTCCCCCGCCCCGCGCCCGCGTCCTCGGCGCGCGCCGCCGCGCCCGCCGAGGCGCCCAAGGAGGCCCCGGCCGCCGCGCCCTCCGAGGCCCCGGAGCCGCCCGCGCCCGACACGCCGTACACGGGGCCGCTGCTCGGCTCGATCATGCCGCAGGCGTCGGTCTATCCGACGATGGAGTTCTCCAAGCAGCGGCTCGGCTACATCCGGCTCGGCGGCAAGGTGCCGGTCGATCCGAAGCCGATCAAGGGCGGGAGCTGCGCCAAGGGCTGGTACCGCCTCCTCGACGGCGGCTACGTCTGCGGGAGGTCGGCCACGACGGATCTGTCGAACCCGCAGGTCCGCCTCGGCATCACGCCGCCGAACCTCGACGAGGTCCTCCCGTACAAGTACGCCTTCAACACGACCCACGGCACGCCGCTCTACCGCTCCGTCCCCTCGAAGGACGAGATGATGCGCTACGAGCCGTACCTCGACTCCGCGAAGCGCAAGCGGAAGGAAGAGGAGAAGCAGCGCGCCGAGGCGCTGTACGAGGAGACCGAGAAGGAGGTCGCCGCGGCGGCCGCCGCTCGCGCCGCGGCGAGCGCCGAGGCCGCCGCGAGCCCCGCGCCGGTGGCCGCCGTCGCCGCGGATCCGGCTGCAGTCGAGGACAAGGCGGCGGCCGTCGCCGCGGCCGCGTCGCTCGGCATCGCGCCGGCGCCGGTCGAGGAGGAGCCCGAGAAGCCCTGGTGGGAGAACGTCGACGAGAAGGGCAGGCCGCTCAACGTCACGCTCGCCGATCTCGACAAGGACGCCGACTCGACGGTCGCGAAGCGGATGGTCAAGGGCTTCTTCGTCGCGGTCGACAAGACCTTCGGCTGGAACGGCCGCAGCTGGTACAAGACGACCGCGGGCCTCGTCGCGCCGAGCGACCGCATGTACATCATCAAGCCGCCGGCCTCGCAGGGCATCGACTTCCCCGAGGGCGCGAAGTCGGTCGGCTTCATCCTCGCGAAGTCGGCGAGCAAGTACCAGTTCGACGCCGAGAAGAAGTCCGTCTCCGTGGCCGGCTCGCTCGAGCGCTTCGCGGCGTTCGGCCTCACCGGCGAGAGCCACACCCACAAGTCGACGGTGTACCGGAAGACCACCGAGGGCTGGTGGATGAAGGGCGCCGATGGGACGTACACCGATCTCGGCGCCCCGCCGCCGGATCTCGCGCCGGGCGAGAAGTGGATCGACGTGAACCTGTCGCGCAAGACGCTGGTCGCGATCGAGGGCGACAAGCCCGTCTTCGCGGCGCTCGTCTCGCCGGGGAGGCGCTCGAAGGACAAGAAGAAGGACCACCCCACGCCCGCGGGGGTGTTCCGCATCCGCGAGAAGCACATCGCGACCACGATGGACGGCGACGGCACGGTCGCGGGCGATCTGCCGTACAGCATCGAGGACGTGCCGTTCGTCGCGTATTACGACGGCTCGTACGCCCTCCACGGCGCCTTCTGGCACGGAAACTTCGGCCGGGAGATGAGCCACGGCTGCGTGAACCTCTCGCCGCTCGACGCGAAGAAGGTCTTCTTCTGGAGCGAGCCCAGGCTCCCGCGCGGCTGGCACGGGGTCTGGGCCACGCCGGAGAACCGCGGCACGCTCGTGTCCATCCACGAGTGAGCGGGCCGCGCGCGCCGGAGCCGCGCCTCGCCTCGCCTGGACCTGCCTAGCGGGCCTGGCCGCCTGGCGTCGTGCCTGCGCCAGTTGCTGGAAATCCGGGCGGGCCGTGCTCGGAACAGCTCGAACGGTCGCTTTGACAGGGCTCCCTCTTGACTCGGGGCTCCCCTTCGCACACTTGTGGAGCCGCCATGGACCAGTTCTCGGCGCACCTCGACCGCGGGTGGGATCTCGTCCAGCGCGGGGACACGCGCGGAGCAGAGGCGTCGGCCCGGCGGGCGCTCGAGCTAGATCCGAACTCGCCGGAGGCTCACAACCTGCTCGGCTTCGTCGCGGCCCTCGAGGGCGAGGGCGAGGAGGCCATCGAGGCGTACCGCCAGGCGATCGCCCTCGATGACACCTACCTGGAGGCGATGCTCAACGCCGCCGAGGTGTACATCCACCCGCTCGGCGATTTCGACCAGGCGATCGAGATGTGCGACCAGGCGCTGGATCTGGCCGAGGTCGACGAGGAGATCATCGACGCGCTCCTCCTGAAGTTCGACGCGCTCCTCGGCAAGGGCGATCTCGACGAGGCGGCCCAGGTCGCGGCGAGGATCCCCGAGGGCCCCTACGACAACCCGAACCACACCTTCCTCGTGGGCCGCGCGTTCTACGAGATCGGCCAGGCCGACAAGGCCGCTGCCCTCATCGAGGAGGCGGCGCTCAAGGACCCGCGGCACGCCGAGGCCCACTACTACCTCGGCCTCATCCGCGACGAGCGGGGCGATGTCCGCGGCGCGACGCAGGCCTTCCTTCGCTCCCGCGAGCTCGACGTCGAGCTGGGCATGCCGCCCTGGGCGCCGAGCCGCGAGGGCTTCGTGACGCTGGCCCAGAAGACGGTCGCCGCGCTCAACCCCGTGCTCCGGCGCTACGTCGAGGGCGCGGAGCTCTACATCTCCGACGTGCCCGGGATGGAGCTCGTCGCCGAGGGCGTCGATCCCCGCGCGCTGGTCCTCCTGGACGGCCTCAACGCCGACGAGCGCGAGCGGGGCCTCCGCGGCAGCGCCGAGATCCACCCGTGCGCGCGGGTCTTCGTCTACGCCCTCAACGTCGCCCGCCTCGCGGGCAGCATCGAGGCGCTGGAGCGCGAGATCAACCTGGCGCTAGAGCGCGAGATCACCGCGACGTTCCTCGAAGCCGAGCAGAACGAGCGGACCGAGAAAGAGCTCAACTGATCGAGCGAGGCGCTCCTCACCACGACCGCCGCGCCGCGTGGGCGCGCGGGGCGCCGCTCACTTCCACTTGACGGCGATGATCTCGGTGCTGATGCCGGGCGACGAACGGATGATGACGGAGCTCATCAGCCGATGCACGGCGCCGAGCCCGACGCCGAGCCCCTGACCGGGCATCCTCGGCGTCAGCCGCGCAGAGCTCGACGAGGACGGGCCGCGATCGCTCTTCGGCCCGACGTCCTCGAGCAGCGCCAGCTTCGGGTCCAGGCCTGGGCCGGAGTCGCGCACGATCACCTCGACGCCCCACCGACCGCCGCCCGTCTGCGTGTCATCGCGGATCGCGCGGATGCTGATGCTCCCGCCGCCGCCGTGGCGCACCGCGTTCGACACGAGCTCGGCGATCGCGATGGCGAGCTCGTGCTGGGCGCGCTCCGAGAGCCCTGCCCAGCGCGCGATGTGCGCGCCCTCGGCCGCGCAGGCGAAGCGATCCTCCTCGCGCGTGACGGGGATGCTGAACGCGGGCGGGGACCGCTGGGTCACGCCGCGCCCCTGTCGCGGACCACGGCGACGACGCACGTGGCGTCGTCGAACGACTTCTTGTGGGCGTCGACGATCCGGCGCGCCATCTCCTCTGGATCGAAGTCGCGGAACGCGCCGAGATCGAAGCCGCTGGAGATCCCGTCGGAGTGGAGCAGGACGACGTCGCCAGGCGATATGGGGAAGCGAAAGCTGCGGAGCCGCCGCACGCGCCGCCCGAGGATCCCCGCCGAGCAGAAGCTCGGCATGGCCGTCCGCGTGATCGCCTTCATCGCGATGTTGCCGACGCCCGAGAACTCGAGCTCGCCCACGCTCTCGTCGATGCGCAGGAGCGCAGCCGCGGCCCCGCGCGTCGACGCGAGCTGCTCCCCTGCCCCGGTCAAGAGATCCTCGAGCGGCATCGACGCGTGGTCCTCCACGTAGCGGCAGAACGCGGAGGCCGCCTGCGCGGCGTGGGGACCATGACCGAGCCCGTCGGCGAGGCCGATCAGCACCCACGGGGACTGTCGGACCACCACCACCTCGTCGCCGGCGATCTCCTCGCCGGCGGCGACGCAGCACGCGGTCCCGATGGCGACCGTCATCCGAGGTACTTCCTGACCGTCACGGTCGTCCCGGCGCCGGGCGCCGTCTTGACGTCGAACGCATCCATGAGCGCCTTCGTGCCGCGGAGGCCCGCGCCCATACCGTGACGCGAGCGGTACTTGCCGCTCAGGATCTCCGGCAGGTTCGTGATCCCAGGCCCGTTGTCCTGCGCGACGATCTCGATCGCGCGCATCGGCGAGGTGAGCGAGCGGACGACGACCTGCCCGCTGCCCGCGTACCTGACGATGTTGCGCCCGAGCTCGGAGATCGCCGTGACGATCTTCGTCTGCAGGACGTCGCTGACGAGGTGCTCGATGCAGAGCTCGCGGCCGGCTGACCGCGCGCGCAGCACGTCCTCCTCGTTGCGCACATCGATGGTGATCTCGCGCGGCGCAGGGGCAGCGTGATCGAGCTCACCGAGCTCGGAGATGCACCGATCGAGCTGCGCCTGGTCGCGGACGAACAGCTTCACCCCGCGCTTGACCTCGACGAGGAGGCGCCGGAGATCACCCTCGCGCGCGACCAGCGGATCGACCTTCGCCTGCCGGATCCCGCAGTCGATGACGCTCTTCCTCACCGCGGGCGAGAGGAATTGCGCCAGCACCGTCTCGATCTGATCGGTGATCGAGCGGCCGACGATCTGCGGAGACGACGGCACGGGGCCGCGCCCCGACTGAGGCGTACCCGGCAAGCGCGTCGACACCGGTCCGCTGGACCGGCTCGACGGCGGCCCCGTGGCGCCGCCGCTGGAGGGCGGTCCGTCACGAGGAGGGATCTTCATGCGACACCTCGTTCGTGAGCTCCGGCGGCATCATGTCGTCCTCCGCGGACGGCGCGAGCATCTCGACGGCGCGCTCCAGGTTGAGCGCCGTCACCACGCCAGGGATCTCGAGATCCATCTCCACGAGCGCGATCGCGACCGCGGGACGCAAGCCGCACACCGCCGTCCGGACGCCCATCAGCCGGGCCGTGAGCGCGATGTCACGGATGGCGCGGGTGAGATAGCTATCGAGAATCTCGACACCGGAGAGGTCGACGATGAGGCCGCGGGGCGATCGCGCTTCGATCGACCCGGTCACGTCGTCGCGCAGCTGCTCCACCTGGCCGTCGGTGAGCCCGCCCTGCACCGAGACGATTAAGTTCCCGAAGAGGCCCACGATGGGGACCCTACCCGCTTGCATCAAGTGGACGTCTCCTTCCTCGCGCTGAGCTGCAGCTGTGTCGTGGTCATTGCACCGCTGCCCGACGGATCGAAGGCGGCCCGAGGGCCGCCAGGTGTGAACGGCTGTCCTGTCTGCTTCTCGTTGTCTTTGGCCGCGCCGCGGCGGGTCCCCATGAGGGACGCGGGCGTCGGCTTCTGGCCGGCGAGCGCCATGCTCTCGCGCAGCGCATGCTTGAGGTTGCGCGCGGCGCGCACGGTGCCGAGGTTGATGCCGAGCTCCACCATCGTCTGCGCGACGGCGGGCCTGACCCCGGTGATCCGACACCGCGCGCCGAGCAGCTCGACCGCCTTCATCAGCTTCATGAAATGGTCGGCCGTCCGCGTGTCGATCACCTCGACGCCCGTCACGTCGATGATGACGTAGCGCGACTGGCGGCGGACGATCTCGTCGAGCAGCCGCTCCATGATCTGGGCGCTCCTGCGCGAGTCGACGACGCCGATGATCGGCAGCGCGAGGACGTCGTCCCACAGCTCGAGGATGGGCGTCGAGATCTCGTCGATCGCGTATCGGAGCCGCTCGACGAGCTCGCCCTTGGCGCTCTCGCTCTCCACGAGGTCGCGGTTCTTCGCCTCGAGATCCTCGATGAGGCGCTTCTTCTCGGTCGCGTCGCGGAACACGGCGACGGCGCCGGAGATCGCCCCGTCCTTGCCCCGCATCGGGCTGGCGCTCACCGTCAGGAACAGGCCGGACACCGGGCCGGTCTCGATGCGCGGCTCGGAGAACACCGGCGGCACGCGGACCGACCGCGGCTCGACGTCGTCCCCCTGCGGCCCCGCGGTGGGCGCGAGCGTCGGCATCGCGCCGCCCGCCATGCCGTTGGATCGGCGGGCGACCCGCGCGTCCTGGTCGGCGGACTTCCTCGCGAAGAGCTCGACCTGATCGACCGTCTCGCCGCGCAGCGCGCGCGACAGCGGGTGCTCGGACATGGGCCAGGGGGTCGCGCGATCGGGGAAGAACAGCGTGGCGTCGCCGGGCCCCACGTCGTCCGCCGAGGTGAGGTCGAGCGGCGCGCGGCCGAGCATGTGCTCCGCGGCCGGGTTGCGCATCAGGAGCTCGCCCCTGTCGTCAACGACGGCGACGCCGTCCGCCATGCTGTCGAGCACGAGCTTGAAGATGCCAGCCTGTCGCCGCAGCTCCTCGTCCGCTCGGGCCAGCTGCTCGCCGCGCTCGCGCGCCTCGCGCGTCGCCCGGTCGAGCTGCGCGGCCTGCTCCTTCGCCGCGCGCTCGTGCCCCTCGATCTGCTGCTCGAGCGTCGCGACGCGCTCCGTGAGCCTCGCAATCTCTTGCCGCAGAGCTTCTTCGCTCATCGCGAACTCCCCGTCGTAAGCCCGCGCGCGCCGTGCGTGGCGCCAGGCAGCGCGTCCCTCCGGTGCGCGGCGCGGCGAATCCCCTCGCAGGATTGCTCCAGATGCGCGCGCCGGGAGGATGAGCCGCGCGGGCGAAACGAGACGGCCGCGGAGAGCGCGTGGCTCTTCGCCGTCCTGTCCGTCCTTTGCACGCTCGTGACGCTCATTTCTTCTCCTCGCAGGGTGCCCTGTCCCAAGCGGGGACCGTGTCCAGCACCAGTCGAGAAACACAGCTTATCGCCAACCGGGCAACCCACCGTCAAGCTTCGCGTCAGCCATGCGTGTCGCTTGTGGCGACGGCATCCACCGTCGCCCAGCCGAGGTAGCCCGTGCCCGCACAACCGCGCCCGTGCCCCGCGTCACGATCGAGCACGCCAGCAGCAGCTTATGCCGCGCCGCAGCGCAGCCGAGCTCGGTCGGCGCGCACCTCCTGCTTCCGCTCCTCGGATGTGCGGATGGAGAGGGTCCAAGCTCACGTGAGGTTCCCCCCTTGCGACGCGCGCTGGTCACCAGCGCGGATTGCGTGATCACCGCCGCGCGCGGGTCGCTCCACCTCAATCGCCGAGGCTCTGACGCTCGCGAGCGCGCCGTCGCTTGGCCTTGCGCTTCGAGTCGGCCGGGCGCTGAGGGTCTGGACCGCTCTCGCCCGTGGTCGGGGCGCCCGCGTCGAGCCAGCGCCACAGCGCCATCTGGTCGGCGGTCGCGCCGTGACGGATGGCGCGCTTCAAGATCTTCTTGGCGAGCACCAGCTTGCCGCATCGGGCGAGCGCGTGCGCGTAGCTCGCGGCGATGTCGGCCTCGCCCGTCTGCGCCTCGGTGGCCTGCGCCAGGAGCGGCAAGGCGTCGTGCGGGCGGTTCAGCGCGACGTCGTAGAGGTGGCCCAGGTTGTGCGCATACCAGGGGTTCTCGGGCGCGATGGCCAGCGCGCGCTCGTAGGCGCGCGCGGCGTAGCGGTAGTTGCCGAGCAGCGACTGCGCCAGGCCCAGCACCGCCCAGGCGCCGTCGTCCTCCTCGTGGAACTGCAGCACGCGGCGCGCGAAGAGCGCGGCGCGCCACGGATCGTGCTCGACGCCCATCTCCGCGAGGTGGCGGTGCGCGTAGAGCCACGGCTCGCTCCCGGGCGCCGTCGCGCGGGCCAAGCGCGCGAGCAGCGGGAGCACCCTGTCCGCATCGAGCTTGTCAGCAAGCGCTCGATCGATGTCCCGTCGAAGCCGGTCGATGTCCTCCGCTCCACTGCGCCCCATCCCTTCCGTGATACGACCAGTGGGCGAGCTTGGCTAGCGCGTTGCGCGCCGAGCGGCGACGCCTGGACGACGTCGCACGCAAGCCCCCACCGACGTACCATCGACCTGCGCCGCCAGGCGGTGTCTTGCGCCGCGCGGAACCGCTTGAAACGCCCGCGTGGAGCCCGCTCCGCCGCCATGTGGCAGCGGACAGACGCTCTTGCGCCGGTCCGCGCGACCCGCGCTCAGGCGTCCTCCGCCACCTCTTCGGCGCTTGACGTGCGCTCCCGAGCCTGCTCCGCGCGCGCCTCCTTGCCCGCGATCGTCGCGCCGTTCAGCGTCGCCACGACCCGCGCGAGCTCGGCCTTCGGGACGCTGACGAACGCGTTGCGCTCGCGCACCCGGATGCGCCGGATGTCCCCCTTGGCCATCCCGCCCCGCTCGATGAGCGCGCGCTGGAAATCGGCCGCGCGCGCGCCGTCGCGGCGGCCGAGGTTGATGAAGACCTCGACGAACTCTCCGTCCGCCTCGTCGCGCGAGGGCTCGGCGCGCGGCGCTTCGCCGGCCTCGCCGCTCTCGATCTCGACCGCGGCCTCGCCGGTGGCCGACGGCAGGGCGCCGCCCGCGCGCTCGCGCTCGCCGCCGCGCGACACCGGCGAGCCGGGCGCCGGAGACGGAGGCTCGCCGAGGATCGGCTCGTCGTCGCCCTCCTCCTCGGGCGGCTGCCACATGGTGAAGTCGGCGTGGCGCGAGAACGGCTGTCCCGACGCGCCGCCCTGGGGCCTGCCCGGCGCGGCGCCAGCGGCGCCAGCGCCGCGGCGCGCCGACAGCAGCGTCGCGGCGGGCCGATCGCGCAGGCGCTCCGCCGGGCCGCGGCCCGACCCGCCCTCGCCTCGCGGCGGCTCGATCCGCATCAGCGGCTCCGGCCGCGTGAGCGGCTCGACCGAGACGGGGCCGTCGTCGCGCGCCCGCGCCCCCTCGGGCCGGCGCGGCTCCTCCCCCCCGGGCGCGTCCGCGCCGCGAGGGCCTCGCCGCCCCTCGTCCCGGCGGAGGCGCAGCGATCGCCGATCGCGCTCCCGCCCGCGGTCCCGATCGCCCTCGCGCGCAAGCTCGCGTTCGCGCTCGCGCTCGCTGCGCTCCGTCTCGGGCGAGCGCGGCTCGGCCGAGTCGGCCGCGCGGGGGATCGCCTCCCGCGCCTCCCGCGCCGCCCGCCCGCGCGCCGCGGGCTCGGGCTTCGTCGACGGATCCGTGCCGCGCCCCTCGCTCTCGCGCGCCGCCGCGCGCTGCGGCTGCTGGGCGCGCCGCGCGGCGCTCGCCTCCTCCTGCGCCGTCGGCCGCGCGCCGAGGTGATCGCGCAGGAGTCCTGCCACGATCGCCTCGGCCTGGTCGTGCGTGAGCAGCCGGCGCGCGAGCGAGAGATCGTCGCGGTGCGTGCCCTTCGACAGGAACGCCTCGGCGAGCATCGCGACGAGATCGGCCTCGGCGCGCGTCTTGAGCTCGCCCTCCGTGGGGAGCTGCTTCTCGAGCGGGCGGATCTTGTACGTCAGCCGGAGGATGTAGAGCGGCCCGACGTCCTGCGGCGTGATCAGCGCGATCGCCGTGCCGGTGCGGCCCGCGCGGCCGGTGCGGCCGGTGCGGTGCACGTACGCCTCGGCGTCCTGCGGGAAATCGTAGTTGATGACGTGGGTGAGGTGCGAGATGTCGATGCCGCGCGCGGCCACGTCGGTGGCGACGAGGAAGCGCAGGCGCCCCTCGCGCGTCGCGCTCATCACCTTCTCGCGATCGGACTGCGGCAGATCGCCGTTGAGCCAGTCGGCGTCGTACCCCTGGCGCTTCAGCGCCCCGGCGACCGCCTCGGTCTCGTCCTTGGTGTTGCAGAAGACGACCGCGTTCTCGGGGTTCTCGACCTCGATGATGCGGACGAGGGAGGTCAGCTTGTCGCCCGTGATCAGGTAGACGAAGTGCTGGATCTGGAGCGCGCCGACGGCGTCGCCCGAGAGGGTGATGAACTCGGGCGAGCGCAGCTTGCTGCGCGCGATGCGCTCGATGTCGGGCGGGAGCGTCGCCGAGAACAGCAGCGTCTGCCGCTCCGGCGGCAGCTCGGCGAGGATCGCGGTGAGCTCGCGCTCGAAGCCCATCGAGAGCATCTCGTCGCACTCGTCGAGCACGAGCAGCCGGATGTGCTTGGCGACGATGGTCCCGCGGCGCAGGTGGTCGAGCACGCGGCCCGGCGTGCCGACGATGACCTGCGCGCCCGCGGCGAGCGCGTCGATCTGCCGCTGCATCGGCGCGCCGCCGTAGACGGCGACCACCTTGATGCCCTTGCGCTTACCGAGGCGCTCGACCTCCGCCGAGACCTGGAGCGCGAGCTCCCGCGTCGGGCACAGCGCGAGCACCTGGGCCTGCGCGAGCGAGCGCTTCACGGCATGATCGACGATCGGGAGCCCGAAGGCCGCCGTCTTGCCGGTGCCGGTGCGCGCCTGCACGACCGCGTCGCGCCCGCGCGTCACCGGCTCCCACACGGCGAGCTGCACCGGCGTCGGGTGGACGTAGCCAATCTCCGCGAGGGTCTCGCGCAGCTCGGACGACAGAGGGAGCACATCGAAGGTAGGCGGCGGCTGGGGCTTGTCGCCGGTCTGCGCTTCACCCGCCACTGCGGCAGGGGGAGAAGGAACGGTCATGTCGGTCATATCGTCCTGCGTGATCGCCGCGTCGGGGTATTATCTCGGGGACGCGGGCCCAAGCTGGCCATCGACGATCGCCCGGACCCGCCGCCGCAGCGGAGCCAGATCGCCTGCCTCGCGCCGCGCTGCGTGCTCCTCCGCATAGCGGAGCCGCTCGATGGCGTCGAGAGCGCGCTCGTTGTCCTCCGAGCCCCGGCACGAGGCGGCCACTCCGTCCCGGTAGGTCCACGCCGGAGCGAGCGTGCTCCTGAAGCGGGCCAGGGCGGCGTCCTCCCCGTCGGTCCCGGGGGCGGCCTCCCTGGCGCGCTCGACGGCCCGGACGAGCGCCAGGAGGCCCTCCTCGCAGCTCGCGTAAGGCGACGGGGCGGCCGGCAGAAAGAAGACCTGCCGGATCAGCTGGAGGGTGCACGAGGTGATGATGAGCGCGGCGAAGCTGTAGTACGCGACCAGGGCGATGCGCCGGCCACGGGCGCGAGGCCCGCCCGGGCGGCGCGGCGCTCCAAGGGGGCGCGCTCCCGCCCCGGTCCCCGGCACGGCCGGGGGGTGAGCGATGGGCGCGGGAGCTTGAGCGGGCATGGGCGCTGCGATTCCTAGGGCGGGCAGGGGTGCGCGGCCGCCGACGGTCGGGCTCCGCTTCCACGGTCCCTTCCGTGCGGGCCAGTGCTATCACCTCGCGGCGGGCGCGACGAGATGCTGTTGGACGGGAGCAGCGCGAGGTGACCGACAGGACCGCGGCGCTCCGCATCATCGCCCGCCGATCCGCTGCGGCGCTCTCCGCGGTGGCCCTCGTCCTGGGCCCGCCCGGGGCCGCGCTGGCTCAGCCGCTCCAGGACAACGCCTACACCATCGACCTCTTCCAGGGGCCCATCCTGGCGCCGCTGCGCGTGACCGGGATCGCCGGCGCCTACGCCGGCTACGCCGAGGGGATCGCCGGCATGGTCGCCAACGCCGCGGCGCCCGCGCTCCGCGAGCCGTTCAGCATGCGCTGGTTCGAGTGGGACGTGGCCGCCTCGATCTCGCTGCCCATCGAGCTCTTCGAGAACAACGATTTCGACAACAGCGGCGACATCGATCTCGATTACTCGAATTTCGTGTACCTGACCCTCGGCGGCCAGCTCCAGGCGGGCGACTTCGGCGCCGGGGTCAACGCCGAGCTGCAACGGTACTCCCTGACGGACGAGGCCGGCGCCGAGACCACGGTCGTGATCGGCAAGTACCATTTCCTCGGCGGGGTCCGCCTGCTCGGCGACGCGCTCGTGCTGGGCGCCGGCGCGCGCGCGGTGACGCTCAACCTCCAGGCCGAGCAGACCGACCTGACCATGGCGGGCATCTCCCCGGAGCTCGGGGTGCTCGTGCGCCCCGACTGGGCGTCCTACCGGCTCGGCGCCACGTTCCGCTTCCCGGTGAACGGCGGCCGCTTGCTCGGCGAGGGCGTGGTGATGGACGGGCAGGTCCGCCGCGCCGGCGGGCTGATCCTGCCAGACGAGGTCGTCCTCCCCTGGGAGCTCGAGGTCGGCCTCGCCGTGCAGGTCGGACCGCGCCCGCTCAACCCGGCGTGGATCGACCCGCACGTCCAGGAGCGGGAGCTGCGCGAGGCGGTCGCGCGCAGGCGGGCCGCGCGGGAAGAGCGGAGGGAGCGCGAGCTCGGCGCCATCGACGACCCGGACGAGCGCGCGCGGCGCGAGCGCGTCTTCGCGGCGGAGAGGGCGCGGGAGCGCGCCGACGACGAGCGCGAGCTCGCCGCGGGGCCGGCCGTGCTCGAGGCGGAGCGGCGCGCGCGCTACTGGAACTGGCCGCGCGAGCACCTGCTCATCACGGCGGAGCTCCTCGTCACGGGCCCGGTGTCGAACGGGGTGAGCCTGGAGCGCTTCCTGGCGCAGAAGCAGCCCGGGAGCGAGCACGGCCCGTCGGCGGTGGGCACCTCGGGCGCGCACGTGAGCTTCTCGCCGCGGTTCGGGATCGAGACCGAGCCGATCCCGGGCCGCGTGCACACGCGGTTCGGCAGCTACTACGAGCCGAACCGCTTCGGCCGCCTGGGGAGCGGGCGTGTCGGCCGGCAGCACTTCACGTTCGGCGCGGACGTCCGCGTGCTCTCGACGACCTTCTGGGGCCTGATCCCAGACACCGCCTTGACGCTGCAGGCGTCGATGGACTTCGCGCCTCGCTATGACAGCGTGAGCGCCGGCATCGGCGTCTGGCACTGAGCGCCCCAGCGCCGCTCACGCCGACGACGCGCGGCCGCTCACGCCGACGATGCGCGGCCGCTCACGCCGACAGCGCGCGGCGGTGTTGCTCCGCGAGCAGCACGCGGAGGTGGCTCATCCGGGCGGGGTCGCGCTTGCCGAACTCGTCGAGCGCCGCGGCGACCGCGACCGGCGCGCCGCCGCGGGGCTCCTTCCGGAGCGCCCTCGCCGCCAGCGCGAGCGCGCGGGGGCACAGCACCTCCTCGATGCAGAGCCGCGCGGGCGGCGGCCGCCACGCGGCGTCGCGGTAGCCCCCCGGCGGCGAGGGCTCCGCGAGGAGCGCGAGGCCGTCCGCCTTCGCCTGTAGCGCCGAGAGGATCTCGCGCTCGATCGCGCTGCCCTCCTCGCGATCGCCGGAGCGCTCGATCGTGAAGATCGGCGTCGCCGCGCCGCGCCGCGCTGCGCCGAGCCAGCCCTTCCGCCAGCGCACCGCCGTGGCCCTGCTGATGGTCGCCTCGCCGCGCGCGACGAGGCCCGTGAAGGCGCTGAGCATCAGCACCTCGAACGGCGAGAACGCGTCGCCGCCCTTCGCCCCCGCGATGCGCGAGAGGTTCGCGGCGACGACGGGGAGCCCCGCCTCGATCGCGTCCGAGGAACAGAAGAGCGTCGAGCCCGGGCTCGTCGGGTGGAACCCCGTCAGGCTCACGCCCTCGCCGGCGCCGTACCACCCGAGGAGCGTGCGCACGGTCCCCCGGCGGGCGCCGTCGGCCGAGCAGTACGCCCACGTGGTGCCCCAGAGATCGAACAGCGACCGCGTGATCCACCGCGCGAGCCTCGCGCCGAGCAGGACGCTCGCCGCGAACAGCGCGGCGGCCGCGAGGGAGTCGTCCGCGGCTGCGGCCAGGCCCGAGAGGAGCAGCCCGTAGAGCGCCGTGTACGCGAGCAGCAGCCCGCTCGTGATCGCGCTCAGGAACAGCTCGATCTTCGGCGACGCGCCGCGCGGCTCGGGCCGCCGCCACACGGCGCGGTGAGGCGGCTCGCCGCAGCGAGCGCAGGGGTCCGCGGCGCCGCATCGCCGCCGCGTCCCGCAGCCGAGGCAGATGTCGATCGGGGGCAACCGGCTTGGCATCGGTGGTCCAGAATAGTGGCGCATCCTCGGTTCGTCGCCACGACCTGACCCACGGCGCGCGCTCGCCGCGCGCACGGTTTCGCACACACGCACAGGGCGTGAGCGCGCCTCTGCCCGCTTCGGGCTTGTCGTCGCGCCCTGTCCGGCGCATCGAGTCGCGCATGCCCCATCGCCGGCTCCGCATGGTCGCTGTCAGCCACCTCGCCGTCCTCGCCCTGTGCCAAGGCGTCGCCCTCGCGCAGCCGGCGCCTCCCCAGGGTCGACCGGGCCAGCAGGCTCAGCCGCGGCCGGGCCAGCAGGCGCCCGCGGCGGCCCCGACGACGGCGGCCGCAGCGCCGCCGGCGATGCCGCAGCGCATCGAGGTGAACGACCCGGCGCTCGCGCCGGTCCCCCCGCCCGCGCGCACGCTGGCGAGCTGGAACGACGCGCGCGGGATGATCGAGCAGCGGTCGGTCGACTTCGCCATCGCCGTGCAGGAGGTCGCCCGCGCCGAGGGGGTCGCGCGGCGGGCGCTCGCCGCGGCGCTGCCGAGCCTCGACGCGCGCGGCGACGTGACGCACGAGCTGGCGGGCGGCGGCGCCGTGAGGTTCCCGCCGGGCATCGCTCCCGCCCCTGGGGAGCCGGGCGCGGGGGCGATCGAGGACGCGCCGACGACCGCGTCGGCGTCGCTCACGCTCCGCCAGCCCATCCTCGCCCCGCGCGCCTGGTACGGCATCGGCACCGCCAGGCGCTCGGTGGACGTCGCCAAGCTGAGCCTGGAGGATCGCCGCCGCGTCACCGTCGGCGCGGTGGCGGACGCCGTCGTCTCGATCGTCACGGCCGAGCGGGTCAGCGAGATCAACCGGGTCGGGCTGCGCAGCGCGCTCGAGCGGCTCGAGCTGACCCGGCGGCGCGAGCGCCTCGGCACCGGCACGAAGCTCGATGTCGTCCGCGCGGAGCAGGACGTCGCCCTCGCCCGCGCGACGCTCGTGTCCGGCGACGAGGCGCTGCGCAAGGCGCGGGAGACGCTCGGGGCGGTGCTGGGCGAGCGCGGCGAGGTCGGCGTCCCGCAGGGCTTCTCGCTGAACGCGATCGCGGCGGAGGTGCAGTCGGAGTGCGCCGAGGCGCGCTCGGATCAGCGCGCGGACGTCCGCGCCGCCCAGGCCGAGCTCGAGATCGCGGAGCGCAACCTCACCGATGCGAAGCTCGCGTTCGCCCCGTACGTCGATCTGTCGAGCACGCTGAGCGCCCGCACCTCGATCGGGGACGAGTCCACCCGAAGGGCGCGGTCCTGGGGGTGGTCCATCAGCGCCGTGCTCACCGTCCCCATCTGGGACGGCGGGGCGCGCTACGGCGATCTCCAGATCAGCCGGGCCGCGGTCGAGCAGCAGCGGGTGCGCCTCGGGGCGGTGGAGCGCACCGCGGGGCTCGAGACGACGCAGGCGGTCCGGGGCGTCGCCGTCGCCGAGCAGTCGCGCGCTGTCGCCGAGCAGTCGCGCGACCTCGCGCGCGAGACCGCGCGCCTCACGCAGGTCGCGTTCGAGGCCGGCACCGCGACGAGCTTCGATCTCGTCGAGTCCGGCCGCAGGCAGCGCGAGGCCGAGCTCGATCTCGCGGTGCGGGAGTTCCAGGTGGTGAAGGCGAAGATCACCGCGCTGCTCGCGTCCGCCTCGTGCAAATGAGGTGCGCGCAGGACGTGCGCCCGCCGAGCGCGGCCGCGACCTCGCGCGGGGGTTGTGCCGAGCGACCGCGCGAGTAGGCTACGCGCCCGATGGAGCGGCTCGAGAGCTACGTCGAAGGGCAGTGGCGCGCCGGCCAGGGCGCGCCGCACGTGCTCGTCAACCCCGCGACCGAGGAGCCGCTCGCCGAGACGAGCACGGACGGCCTCGACCTCGCGGCCGCGGTGGCGTTCGCGCGCGCCGAGGGCGGGCCCGCGCTGCGCGCGCTCACGTTCGCGCAGCGCGGCGAGGTGCTCCGCGCCATGTCGCGCGCCGCGCACTCCGAGCGCGACGCGCTCATCGACGTCGCCATCCGGAACGGCGGCAACACCCGCGGCGACGCCAAGTTCGACATCGACGGCGCGATCGGCACGCTCGCCTACTACGCCGACCTGGGCGCCCAGCTCGGCGACGCGCGGCTGCTCACGGACGGCGACGGCGTGCAGCTCGGGCGCTCGCCGCGCTTCTTCGGCCAGCACATCCTCGTCCCGCGCCCCGGCGTCGCGGTGCACATCAACGCCTTCAACTTCCCCGCGTGGGGGCTCGCGGAGAAGGCCGCCTGCGCGCTCCTCGCGGGCATGCCCGTCATCACGAAGCCCGCGACCAGCACCGCGCTCGTCGCGCTCCGGCTGATGAAGATCTTCACCGAGCGCGCCCCGCTGCCGCGCGGCGCGCTCTCCTTCGTCGCCGGCCCGCCAGGCGATCTCCTCGCGCACCTCGGCGGCGAGGACGTCCTCGCCTTCACCGGATCGAGCGCCACCGGCGCCGCGCTCCGGCTCTCGCCCGGCCTCGTGCGGGAAGGCGTCCGCGTGAACGTCGAGGCCGACAGCCTGAACGGCGCCGTCCTCGGCCCCGACGCCGTCCCCGGCTCCGAGACGTACGCGATGTTCCTGCGCGACGTCGTGCGCGACATCACCCAGAAGGCCGGCCAGAAGTGCACAGCGATCCGCCGCATCTTCGCGCCCGCGGCCGTCGTCGACGCCGTGCGCGACGACCTCGTCGACCGCCTCCGCGACGCGCGCGTCGGCGATCCCGGGCAGGAGGGCGTCACGGTGGGTCCGCTGACCACGTCCGATCAGCTCCGCGGCGTGCGCGCGGGCATCGAGCGCCTCGCGGCGGGCGCTGCGGTGGCGCTCGGCGGCGCTGAGCCCTTCGAGGCGATCGGAGTGCCCCCGGGCAAGGGGTACTTCGTGCCGCCGACGCTGCTCGTCGCGAGCGGCCCCGACGGCGCGCCCGCCGCGCACGAGCACGAGGTCTTCGGCCCCGTCGCCACGCTCTTCCCGTACGACGGCGGCGCGGCGCACGCGGTGGCGCTCCTGCGCCGGGGCCGCGGGAGCCTCGTTTGCTCGGTCTACAGCGACGACCGCGCCTTCGCGGCGGAGGTGCTGCTCGGCGTCGCGCCGTACCACGGCCGCGTCCTGCTCGGCAGCGAGAAGATCGCCGATCAGGCGCCCGGCCCGGGCACCGTCCTCCCGCAGACGATCCACGGCGGCCCGGGCCGCGCCGGCGGCGGCGAGGAGCTCGGCGGCCTGCGCGGGCTCCATTTCTACTCGCAGCGCACCGCCGTGCAGGGGTCGCGGCCGATCCTGGAGGCGATCCTCGGGGCGAAGGGCGAGCCCCGCCCCGCGCCGGCGAAGCCGTAGATCGCGAAGGCCGGGGTAGCTCTTTCCGTGGACTTTATGGTGAAGTCTCGCTCATGAGCGCGGGCCCGCAACTCATCGGCAAGACGATCGCAGGGCGCTTCCGCGTCACCGGGTTCATCGGCGAAGGCGCGATGGCGGCTGTCTACCGCGGCGAGCAGGACGCGGAGCCGCGCGACGTCGCCATCAAGATCATGCACCCGCAGCTGCTCGGCGACGAGACGTTCGTCACCCGCTTCTACCGGGAGGCGAAGGCGGCGTCGCGCCTCCACCACCCGAACACGGTGCAGATCCTCGACTCCGGCGTGGAAGGGCACCTGCCGTACATCGTGATGGAGCTCGTCGCCGGGCAGGACCTGTTCGAGGTCCTGCTCGCCGAGCGCCGCTTCTCCGAGGCCCGCGCCGCGCGGTTCCTGATCGGCATCACCGACGCCCTCGCCGCCGCCCACGCGCGGGGCATCGTGCACCGCGATCTCAAGCCCGAGAACGTGATGGTCATGCGGGATCCGGCGGATCCGTCGGTCGAGCGCGTGAAGGTGCTCGACTTCGGGATCGCGAAGATGGTCGAGAGGAACACCCGCGGCGGCGGCGACGACGGGCCGAACAGCGCGCCCATCAGCGTCTGGGGCTCGGTCACCACGGTCGGCGTGGTCGTCGGCACGCCCGCGTACATGTCCCCGGAGCAGTGCCGCGGCGACGTCATCGACGGGCGCAGCGACGTGTACGCGTGCGGGGTGCTCCTGTTCCTGCTCGTCACGGGCCGGCTCCCCTTCCCGCCCACGCCCGTCGCGTGGGAGGTGGCGATGGATCACCTCCGGAAGCCGCCGCCCGCGCCGAGCCAGTTCCTGCCGCAGATCCACCCTGCCCTCGAGGCGATCATCCTCACCGCGCTCGCGAAATGGCCGAACCAGCGCCAGCAGAGCGCGGCCGAGCTGCGCGACGAGCTCGAGCGGCTCCTCCCCCACCTGTCGGAAGCGCTGCTCCCTGCCGCCCGGACGAGCGCGCCCGAGGACGCGCCGACCCTCGAAGTGGCGATGCCGCCGTCGCTCCGGAGCTCCATGACGGCCGCGCCGCCGCTGCGTGAGGGCGACATGCCGCCGCCGGCGCAGCGGGGCGAGGTGCTGGCGAAGTCCGTGTTCCGCGAGGCGTCGCTGACGGACGGGCCGCCGTCGAGCGCGATCCTGTCGCTCGCCGCGACGCTCCCCGGCATCGCCCTCCCGCGCGAGGCGCCGGCCGGACCGACGTCGGACGACTTCTCGCGCACGCTCCCGGCGGTGCGGCGGCTCGTCGCGCCGACGAGCGATCCGCCGGCAAGCGACGTCGTGATCCACGATCGCAAGGACTTCGGGCCGCTCCTCCCTGCCGCGGGCGCCCGCGCGCCGTCCCCGAGGCCGGAGGCGCCGCGCGGCGCCGCCGCGCCGGCGCGGCCGCCGTCGCGGTCCTCGGCCGAGAACGTCATCGAGATCACGCCGGCGCCGGTCCGGCGCGATCGCCGCCCGCCCGCGCGCCCGACGGACCTGTGGATGGTCAAGCTCGTGGTGCCGCTGGCGCTGGTGATCGGGCTGGCGCTCGGGGTGCTCGCCTTCTTCCTGAGCCGCTGACGCCTCGCGCCTCAGGCGCTGGCCGGCGTGACGGGCGCCTCGAAGGCGGCCCGGAGCGCCTGCGCGCGCAGCTCGACCGCCGCCGACGCGGGCGGCGGGACCGGCGCCTCCGCCTCGGCCGACAGCGCCATCGCGAACGCGTCGATCGCGGCCTCGACGACGCCCTCGATCGGGCGCGCCGCGAGCTCGTCGGGGGCGTCGTGGACCGCCACCATGCCCATCAGGACGGCGCGCACGTGGGCCGCCGCCCGCGGCGACGGCGCGGCGCCCGCTTCGTCGGCGCCGCTCGCGCCGCGCGCGCCGCGCGCCGCCGGCTCGGCGCCGGCCCGCGCCGCCCTCGCGATCTCGGCGGAGAGCGGCCAGCTCAGCCGCGCCACGAGCCGCTCCTGCACGTAGGCGCGGACGCTCGCGTCGGTGCGCTTGCGCTCCTCGGGCAGCGCCGCGATCGGGCGCAGGTCGGACGCGAGCTCCCGGCGCGCCGGCTCGAGCGCCTTGTCGATCGCCGCGGCGAGCGCGCGCCGCTCGCGGCGCAGGTACGCCGCGCTCGCGCGGAGCCGGTCGGCCTCGGCGCGCGCCCTCCGCCCGGCCTCGCGGTCCTCGGCCGCGCGCGCCGACGCCGCCTGGGCGAGCTCGGCCGCGATGCGGCCCGCCTTGCGGCGGAGCGCGCGCTCGCGGAGCGCGTCGCTCGCGTCGACGATCTGCTCGGCGAAGAGCGCCTCGACCTCGGCCCACCCCGACGCCGCGAGCGCCGCCTCGTCGCCGAGGCGTCCCTTCAGCGAGAGCCTCGCCGAGAAACCGATCGGCGGCGTGAGCGAGGCGATGGAGCTCGCCGCGAGGCTGTCGCGCACGTGCGCGAGCACCGTCTCCAGGGCGTCGGGCTTGAGCCGGTCGGCCTTGTTCGCGAGGATCTGCACGGGCACGCCGAGCGCGCTGATCTCGGAGAGCACCCGCCGCTCCGACTCCTTCATCGCCTGGGGCGCGTCGAGCAGCCAGATGGCGACGTGGGCCTCGTCGAACGCCCGCCGCGCCTCGGCGATGTGATCGGGGTCGGGCGCGTTGAAGCCGGGCGTGTCGAGGATCTCGACGCGCTTGAGCCGCTCGATCGGCGCGTAGATGAACACCCGCGCCACCTTGTCCCCGGCCGCCGCGAGCGCGCGCAGCGTGTCCTTCAGCGCCGCGTGCGGCACGACGCGGTCCTGGCCGCCGCGCACGACGACGCGCGCGAACGGATCGGGCGCCCAGGCGACCCAGTGGAGCGTCGCGGTCGTCGGCAGGACGCCGGTCGGCGCCACGTCCTCGCCGAGCAGCGCGTTCAGGAACGTGCTCTTGCCCGCGTTGAACTCGCCCACCACGGCCGCGCGGAGCGGCCGCTCCCGCTCCACCGCGAGGGCCTCGATCGCCGCGAGCAGGTCGAGCCGGTCGAGGAGCTTGGCCGTGCGCGCGAGCTCGCGCAGCACGTCGCCCCACGCGGCGGCCGCGCGGGCCCCGGCGGGGCCGCCCGCGGGGGGGACCCACGCCTGCGCGATCGCGCGGCGCATGTCGTCGGCCCACGCCGCGCCCTCGCCGGTCACCGCGTCGAGCGCGTCGAGCGCGCCGCTCCCCTGCCCCGCGGACGCCATCGCCACGGCGTCGCGCAGCCGGACGAGGTCGGGCGGGAGCGGGGGCGCGGCCGCGCCGCGCGGCGCCTTGTCGTCGTCCTTGGCGTTGCCACGCGCGACGAGCGCGTCGAGCGCGCCGAGGTCACGGGTCTCGACGGCCATGCGGAGCAGCGCCGCCGCGGCGGCGCGGTCGCCCGCGGAGAGCCCGCGCGCGAGCGCCTGCCGCGCGTCGTCGCGCCGCCCCTCGGCGAAGGCGAACGCGGCGGCCCAGGTCGGCTCGTCGAGCGCGCCCGCGGCGCGGACGACGCGGCGCACGCGGTCGACGACGAGCACGTCGCGGGAGGCGGCGACCAGGGCGGCGCAGAGCTCGGCCGCGCCGGGGACGTCGAGCACGAGCGCCCGCAGCCCGAGGTCGAGCGCCCGCCCCACCACGGCGGGCGGCAGGGCCGCCGCGGAGGAGCCCGCCGCGGGGAACCCCGCCGCGGCGCTCGCCTCGGCCAGCGCGAGCCGGGCGAGCACGAGGGCGGCGCGCCCCTCGATCGCGGTGGGCTCGCCGAGGATCTCCGCGGCGGCGCGCGCGCCGTCGAGATCGCCGTACGCGAGCGCGCACTCGGCGCGGCGGAGGGCCACGTCGCGGTCGGGCACGGTCGTGAGCGGCGCCGGGATGCGGTCGAGCCAGCGCTGCGCGCGGGCCGGGTCGCCCGCGGCGAGGTCGAGGTCCGAGAGATCGAGCAGCGCGAGGCGCGCCGCGTCGCGCTCCTCCGGCGCCGACGTCGCCCGCTCGAGCGCGTCGCGCGCGCCGTCCCAGCCGATGCGCTGCCCCGCGCGGCCGAGGCGGAGCCACACGTCGGCGCGCCACGGGACGCGCTTCGCGAGATCCGTGAGCGAGGCGACGACCTCCTGGTCGAGCCACGCGTCCTCCGCCGCGTCGGCCCAGAGCGCCAGCCCGACGGCCGAGTCGGGCAGCACGGAGAGGATGGTGCGGGCGTGCTCGCGGGCCTCGAGGGGCATGCCCTTCGCGAGCGCGGCCTCGGCGGCGCTGCGCTCGTTCTCGAGGCCGAGGGCGAGGATCTCGACCCGCCCGAAGAACCGGTTCAGCGCCTCGACGAGCCTGGCCATGGGCGGGATCAAAGCCTCCCGGGAGGGCGGTCGTCCAGGAAGAAGCGAACGCTGGAGCGGCGGGCGGCCGGGCTCCGATCTGGCCGGCGGCTCCCCCGGGGAGCCTCGCTGGAGGTCTCGACCTGGGGGGTGCCTCGAAAACGAGGGGGACCGTCAGGTCTGGGCCCCTTCAGGATCTGACCACAAGCGCTCGGCCAGGTCTCGATCGGACCGAGCCCGGAACGTGAGCGCCTGTTGTTAGAGTGGACCTGTGCCGGCAGACATCGTTAAAGGGCGCGTCGACGCGCTGATCGTCACCGCGCTGCAGGACGAGCTCGAGGCGGTCCTCGCGCTCGGCGAGGGCGGTCGAGACGGCTGGCGGGAGGCGCGGGATCCAGGCGGGTTCCCGTACTTCGTCCGCGACCTCCCGAACGACCGCGGCGAGCCGCTCCGCATCGCCGCGGCGTGGTCGGGGCGGATGGGCGAGAGCGCGGCGGCGGCGAGGGCGCAGGGGCTCATCGAGGAGCTCGATCCAGGGTGCCTCGCGATGTGCGGCATCTGCGCCGGCAAGCGCGGCGAGGTGTCGCTCGGCGACGTCATCGTCGCCGACCGGGTCTACAGCTACGACGAGGGCAAGCGCGTCGCCCACGGCGGCGAGGGCGCGTTCTTCCACGACATCGAGACGTACAACCTCGAGCGCACGTGGAACATGGATGCCGCGCTCTTCGCGCGCGAGTTCGAGCGGCAGACCGCGTTCGCGGCCGAGCGCCCGCCGTCGAAGCCCTCGCAGGCGTGGTGGCTCCGGCACGCGCTCTACGCGAGCCAGGTGGAGGGGGGACCGCCGCCCGTCTCGCGGCCGGAGCGCGCAGCGCGGTGCCCGGGCTGGACCGAGCGCATCGGCGAGCTGGAGGCGGCGGGCGCGCTCCGCATCGGCGACGGCGGCCTCGAGCTCACGGAGGCGGGCGTGGCGCAGGTCCGCCGGGATCGCCTGCTCCACCCGGACGGCCCGCCGTCGGCCCGGCCGTTCCGCGTGCACATCGGCCCGATCGCCACAGGCAAGGCGGTGCAGGAGGACGCGGGGCTGTTCGAGCGGCTGAAGCCGATCGGGCGCAAGGTGCTCGGCGTCGAGATGGAGGCCGCGGCGATCGGCTACGTCGCGGAGCGCCTCGGGCGGCGGTCGATCATCGCGAAGGCGGTCTCGGATCACGCCGACCACGACAAGGACGACAGCTTCCGTGCGTTCGCGTGCCGCGCTTCGGCGGAGTTCCTCGTCGCCTTTCTGAGGCGCTTTCTTGCGCCTGCGCGCGCCGATCACGCCGGGCGAGGCCCGAGGCTGCGCCGCTTCCCGGCGCGGGTGCGGGGCGGCCACGCGGATCCGCACGGCGACGACATCCTCCTGCCGGGGGAAGGGCGCAGCGACGATTTCCTCTCGCGGGTCGAGCGCGTGTGCAGGCTGCGCGAGCCCGAGGGCGTGAAGATCGAGTGGTTCGACGCGCCCCTCCCCTTCGGCGTCTACCTCCGCGTCTCGGTCAACGAGGGCGGCATCGTCCGGATCGCGCCGCTCGCGGCGCTCGAGAGCGGCATCTCGACCGAGGCGGTCTCCGCGTTCATCGAGAGCATCGACGCGTCGTACCGGCGCGAGGATCCCGGCCTCGTGTCCACGCTGGTCTACGGCGGCGAGCCCGCGCCGGAGGAGCTCGTGCGTTACGCGAGCGCGCGGCGCGTGCGCCTCGTGCGGTTCCTCGAGTACCAGGGCCTCATCGACTTCCGCGGCTACCTGGCGTGGCAGAACGCGGGCCTCGAGCGGGATCTCACGTATCCGCCTGCGCTCTACGTCGACCAGCGCATCGCGCTCACGATGGGCCAGGAGGAGGTGCTGCACGAGCGCGCGCTCGACGCCGTCGCAGAGCTGCTCGACTCGGAGCACAGCCGGTTCGTGCTGGTGCTCGGCGACTTCGGCACGGGCAAGACGTTCCTCCTGCACGAGCTCGCGCGGCGACTGGGCAGGGCGGGCGGCCCGCTGACGCCGGTGCTCATCGAGATGCGCGCGCTGGAGAAGGCGCGCGACCTGAACGCGCTCATCGCGCAGCACCTGGCGCTCGCGGGGCTCGGCAAGATCGATCTGCCCGCGTTCCGGCACATGCTTGGCGAGGGGCGGATCGCCCTCCTGTTCGACGGCTTCGACGAGCTCGCCTTCCGCGTGACGTACGACCGCGCGGTCGAGCACTTCGACACGCTGATCCAGGCGGCGCAGGGCAAGGCGGCGAAGGTGGTGGTCACGAGCCGCAGCCAGCACTTCATCTCGGAGCAACAGGTGCGGTCCGCGCTCGCGGAGAAGGCCGCGCTCTTGCCCGGCTACCGGCTCGCGCGGCTGCGACCGTTCACCGAGGGGCAGATCCACCGGTTCCTGGTGAATCGGCTCGGCAGCGAGGAGGCGGCGGACGCGCGCATGCGGCTGCTCGCGGACGTGAAGGACCTGCTCGGCCTGTCGGCGAACCCGCGGATGCTGGGGTTCATCGCCGAGATCGAGGAGGCGCAGCTGCGGCAGGCGAAGTCGGGCGACGGCGAGATCACCTCGGCGGGGCTGTACAGGCTGCTCCTGGATCGGTGGCTCGTCTGGGAGTACGAGCGCGCGCACCCGAAGGGCGCGCAGCCGGGGCTGTCGGTGGCGCAGCGGTGGCGGGCGGTGACGGAGCTCGCGACGCGGCTGTGGCAGCGGACGGAGCAGAGCGTGAACGTGCGCGAGCTGCCGGCGGAGCTGATCGCGGCGCTGCAGGCGCTCGGCAGGCACGAGCTCGATGTCGGGGTGACGGCGCACCAGATCGGATCGGGGACGCTGCTCGTGTGGGACGACCAGGAGAACTTCCGGTTCATCCACCAGTCCGTGCTCGAGTGGCTCGTGGCGCGGGAGGCCGCCGAGGAGGTGCAGCGCGCCGGCGAGGCGGCGGCGCTCGCGCAGCGAGAGGTGAGCGACCTGATGGCCGATTTCTTCGGCGCGCTCGCGGGAAGGGAGGCGGCGGCGACGTGGGTACGCGCGGCGCTCGGCGGGGCGTGGGGGACGGTGGCGGCGGCGAACGCGCTGCGGATCGACGGGCGGATGCGGCTCGGGGTGGGCGAGCGGATGAACCTCGCGGGGGCGGACCTGCGGGGGCAGGACCTCTCGGGGAAGGACCTCAGCGGGTGCGACCTGCGCGGGGCTGACATGAGGGAGGCGAAGCTCGTGGGGGCCAACCTGAGCGGCGCGCTGATGGCAGGGGCGCTGCTCGACGGGGCGGACCTCTCCGGCGCGGCGCTCCGCGGGGCGGATCTGACGGGGGTGACGGCGGTGCGGGGGCGCCTCGTGGGCGCGGATCTGACGGGGGCGACGCTCGCTTCAACGAGGCTGCGCGGAGCGAAGCTCGTCGGGGCGCGGGGGGCGCGGTTCGATGGGTGCGACACGTTCGGCGCGGCGATGCCGGAGGCGGCGAGGTTCGAGCCGGCCTGGATGCACGGCAGCCGGTGCAACGCCGTGGCGATCAGCCCCGATGGGACCTTGCTCGCATCGGGTCACGCCCACGGGATCGTGCTGTGGGACATGGCGACAGGGAGCGCGCTGCGCAGGCTGAACGGCCACGTCGCCTGGGTTACGAGCGTCACCTTCAGCCCTGACGGGGAGACGCTCGCGTCCGGCTCGGACGATTGCACCGTCCGGCTGTGGGACGTCTCGACTGGCAACGTGCTCTGCGTGCTCAAGGGGCACGCTCATAACGTGAACAGCGTGACGTTCAGCCCTGACGGCGAGACGCTGGCTTCCGGGTCTTCTGATCGCACCGTCCGGCTCTGGCAGGTGGCCACCTTCCAGCAGATCGCCGTGCTCCGCGGCCATCTGGATGGAGTGATGGCCGTCAAGTTCAGCCCCGACGGCGAGACACTGGCTTCCGGAGCCCACGACACCGTCATCCGGCTCTGGAAGGTCGCGACCGGCGAGACGCTCCGCGTCTTGAGCGGCCACCGGGGTGGCGTCCTCAGCGTTGCGTTCAGCCCCGACGGCGAGACGCTGGCCTCCGGCTCCCTTGACTACGACATTGGCCTCTGGCGCGTATCGACGGCCGAGATGCTGCACATGCTGAAGGGCCACGCGCGACATGTGAGGAGCGTCGCGTTCAGCCCTGACGGCGCCACGCTCGCCTCTGGCTCGGGAGATGGGGCCGTGCAGCTGTGGAATCGATCAGGCGTCGCGTTACACGCGCTCGAGGGCCACGCTGCCGGCGTGACGAGCGTCGCGTTCAGCCCTGACGGCGCCACGCTCGCCTCGGGATCGAAGGACAACACGGTGCGGCTGTGGCAAGTGTCGACCGGCGGCGCCTTGCGCGTGCTGAAAGGACAGCCGAGCGTGGCGATCGCCATGGCCTTGAGCAGCGATGGTGCGACGCTCGCGCTCGCCTCCGAGGACTTTGGCGCTCATCTCTGGCGGATGTCGACATGGAATGCGCTGCCGCCGCCCATGCATCGCCGCCTCCCCACCGTGACGCTAGCCTTCAGCCCTGACGGCACGACGATGGCGTTCGCGCACTACGACCACACGATCCGGCTCCGGAGACTCGGCGCAGACCGCACGGAGCTCGTTTTGAGCGGGCATTATCATGGCATCACGGATATCGCCTTCCGCCATGACGGGGGCGTGATCGCGTCAGGCTCGCTCGACAGGACAGTGCGACTCTGGCGCACCGAGACAGCGGAGCCGCTTCGCGTGCTGGAAGGTCACGACGATGGAATCAGCAGCGTGGTGTTCAGCCCTGATGGATCGACGCTGGCCTCAGGATCGGTCGATCGAACCATCCGGCTCTGGCAGGCGGACGGCGAAGGAGCGGTGCGTGTGCTGGAAGGTCATGGCCACGCCGTGAGGAGTGTGGCGTTCAGCCCTGATGGATCGACGCTGGCCTCGGCATCGGACGACACGACCGTGCGGCTCTGGCCCCTCGCCGAGGGCCGCGAGCCACGCGCGCTGCGCGGCCACGCCGGCCCGGTGATGGGCCTGGCCTTCAGCCCCGACGGTACCTGGCTCGCATCGGGATCCGACGACGGCAGCGTTCTCCTCTGGCGCGTGTCCGCCGACGAGATGGCGCGCGTCCTCCAGGGGCACACCGGCGAGGTCGTGAGCGTGGCCTTCATGCCGGATGGCGAGACGCTGCTCTCCAGCTCCACCGACGGCACCGTCCGCTTCTGGGACGTGCTGACCGGCGCTTGCCTCGCCGTGCTCCTCAAGCTCCCCGAGGGCTGGGTCGCCTTCCGCCCCGACGGCCGCTACAAGGCTGGTGGCAACGTCGCGGGAGGCTTCTGGCACGCCGCGAACCTCTGCCGCTTCGAGCCGGGCGAGCTCGACGCGCTGGTCCCTGGCCTGCGCATCCCGGACGACGAGCCGGTGCTCCCCTTGCGGCCTGCGCTCGGCCGGGGCTGAGCGCGGATTGCCGAGCTGCCAGCCCGATCCATTACGGCGCCTCGTCGATCGCCTCGATCACGATCCCGCCGAATCGGCCCTCGTCGGCGCGGCACCTCACGCCCCGGATGACGCATGCGTGGCTGTCCCGAGGCTCGCCGGTATCCGCGTAGCGCGCCCCGAAGCCGCCCTCGAACGACGTGTTGAAGAACTCGAGAGGCCGCCCGGCCTCGTCCGTGGCCTCATGCTTGCAAAGCCCGCACACCGCGCGCGGGTGGCGTGGCCACAGCTCCAAGGGATCACCGCAGATCGGGCATCGGTGCGTCCCGTCCGGCATCCCGCTCCCGTCGGCGGTCACGAGGCGCGCGCCGCGCTCGCCTGCGGCGGACCTGTACGGGCCGCTGAGCCCCGCGATGCTGGCGCGGTCCTCGCTCGCGGCCGCGAGCAGGCCGGCGCCGGCGAGGGTGAGCGCCTCGAGCGCCGCCGCGAAGCCGGGCCGGTCGCCGATGTCCTCCCCGCGATCCTCGTGCCAGGATGCGATCTCGACGCCTTCCCGGCTGGCCCAGGCCTCGATCGCTTGGCGCTGCTCTGGAGCCGAGGCGCACGCGGCGTCCGTGGAGACGCGGACGTAGGCGACGGCGCGCTCCGGGCTGCCGCGCTTGAACCGGCGAGCTGTCATGCGCGACGAGAGAATCCTGGACGGCGATGGTTGTCCAGCGGGGCGTGGTCGCGCGGGCGCGGGTGGCTCGTCTCCGAGCGGCGCGCGCCGGAGGTTCGCCGCGCCCCTGTCCGATGCGTACCTCGGCACGCTCTCGGCGGAGACGTGCGCCGCCGACCGCGCGCGCATCGGACGGTAGCGCGGCAGCTCTGCGGACCACGCCCAGCAGATCAGCGCGCCCGAAGGGCGCGGCGCTTGCGTGATGAGCCCAGCCAAGGCATCCGCTGCGTCCGGGTAGACTCCGGACCGATGCTCCTCCCGCCGAGAACGACAGGCCTCGCCGCGCCCGCGGGCGTCCTGCGCCCGTGGCCCTCCGTGCTGGCGACGTGGGGCGCTGGAGAGCGGAGCACGCTGCACGCCCACCATTGCTGGCACCTCGTGCTGGCGCTCGACGGGGAGCTCCAGATCCAGACGGCCGACGGGGGCGCGCTCCAGCCGGGAGGCGCCGTCCTCACGGCCCCGGACACCGCGCACGCGATCGACGCGTCGGGCCTCCGTGTGCTCATCGTGTTCATCGAGCCGGAGAGCAACGTCGGAGATGGGCTCGCCCAGGCGCTCGGGGCGTCGCCCATCGAGGTCATGGGCAGCGAGACCGCGGATCGGCTGCGGTCGTGCGTCGCCGAGCGTGGAGAGGCCGGGCTCTCGGCGGCGCTGCCCGGCGTGTTCGAGGCGCTGGGGATCGCGGTCCCGCCCTCCTCGCCGAGGCCGAGGCACCCGGGGGTCCGGCGGGTGCTGCGCCATCTGCGGGAAGGCGCCGGAGACGCGGACACGTCGCTCGAGGCCCTGGCCCGCATCGCGCGGCTCTCGCCGGGGCGGTTCATGCACGCCTTCACGGAGAGCGTCGGTGTGCCGCTGCGGCCGTACCTCCTGTGGCTCAAGCTGGAGCGCGCCGGGGCGGCGATCGCCGGCGGCGCGGCGCTCTCGAAGGCCGCCAGCGCGGCCGGCTTCGCAGACGCGGCGCACATGACCCGGACCTTCCGCCGGATGTTCGGGGTGAGCCCCTCCGATCTGAGGCGCCGTAGCCAGCTCGTTCAAGACGGGTGAGGAGCGGGTCGCCACCTTGAGGGCATGGCACCTCTGCTCGTCCTCTCGATCTCGTTCGCGCTGTTCGTAGTCCTCGGGCGCCTCGGCGTCAGGCACCTCGGGAGCTGGGTGACGTGCTTGCGGTACGCCCTCGCGGCGATGTTCCTGCTGACCGGATCGGCCCACTTCGGGAGCCGGCGCGCCGAGCTCGTGGCGATGGTGCCGCCGGCGCTGCCCTACCCCGAGATCCTCGTGGCCGCGACGGGGGTCCTGGAGATCGCAGGCGCGGCGGCGCTCCTGGTCCCGCGGCTCGCGCCGTGGGCGGCTGCGGGGCTGACGGTGCTGCTCGTGGCGATGTTCCCTGCGAACGTGTATGCGGCGCGCGCGGGGCTCAGCCTGGGCGGCAATCCGGTGACGCCGCTCCTGCCGCGAACGCTGATGCAGATCGCGTTCGTCGGCGCGACGGTCGCCGTGGTGATCGGCGCTCGTGGCGGCGAGCGGACGAAGCGTGAACGCGCTCGGATTGGGCTGCGCGGCGCGCCAGGCGCTGCCGATCGAGGCGACCGCGCCGGCGGGGCCACGGGTTAGCTCAGGTCGTCTCCCAGTCCTCCAGCCGGAGCTTCGTAACGCGGGAGAACTCGGAGATGTTGTGCGTCACCAACGTGAGATCGTGTGCGAGCGCGATCGCGGCGATGAGCAGATCGTTGGCTCCGATGGCCTGTCCGCGTCCCTCGAGATCAGCTCGAATCACGGCGTACCTCTCTGCGGCTACGTCGTCGAACGAGAGCGATCTGTAGCGAGCGAAGAAGGTTCGCTGAACGGCGAGGTTCCGTTCGCGCCGCGCGCTTCGCTCCGACCCGTAGAACATCTCCGCCTTGACGACGCTGCACACGCAGATGTCTTCATCGGGTGTGTCGGTCAGGCGATCGATGAGCGCCTGCGACCGTTGGTTGAGGAATCGGATACAGGTGTTGCTGTCGAGGAGGTACTTCATTCGATCGGAAGCCGGGTCTCGAGGAGCGGCTGTACGGGACGCGCGATGGGATCATCGGACAAGGCGCCGGCCAGCGCCTCGAGCTCGGCCCGCTTCTTCTCCAGCACCTCCGGCGGGATTTGGGGGGCATCGATCTCCTGCCAGACGAGCACGACCTCGACTCGACGGTGAGGGGCGCCAACCTCCAGGTCGACGCGCACTGTGCCTTGATCGTCGCTCTCGTACAGCTTGCGAACCGTGTTCATCCAGGGTGCTCCTCCGGAACGAGCGGATAGGGTGATCTTTCTAGCACGTGGAGCCGGCGATGAGGCAGCAGGCTCAACGCGGCGGCTACCGTCGCTTCTCCTCGCGCCGGGTTTGACGTTCGGATCGCTGGGACCTGCGCCGCCGCGGATCGAAGGGGGACGCGCAGACGCTCTGCCGCTCGCGTCAACGAGGAGGTCGTCTGTTAGACTTCCGCCGTGGCGAGAGACCTCATCGACTTCGGCATCGAGCGCAGCCGCCACGAGCACTTCTTCGGTCGAGAGGACGTGCTCGCCGCCATCGATCGCCACCTCGACGGCGCGGGAGCGTCGGGCCGCTGGGTGCTCGTCACGGGCGGGCCCGGCATGGGCAAGAGCGCGATCCTCTCCCGGTGGCTCGACGTCGAGGAGCAGCGCGGCCACAGGGCGCCGCACCACTTCCTCCGGCGCGACGTCATGGACTGGGATCGCCCCGAGGCGGTCACGCGCTCCCTCGCGGCGCAGATCGAGGCGCTCTACCCGGTGCAGAAGGACCCCGAGGCGCGGCCGGAGAGCCGGCTGATCGAGCTCCTGGCGAAGGTCTCCAAGCACGAGCTCGTCCCCCGCGGAGAGCGCCTGGTGCTCGTCGTGGACGGCCTCGACGAGGCGCGGAGCGACGGCGCCGGGCAGAACCCGCTGCCGGGCTTCCTGCCCTACGCGCTGCCGCCGCGGGTGCACGCGCTCTGCGCTTCGCGCCCGCAGTACCCGCACCTCGCGTGGCTGGAGAGCCGCAGCAACGTGCGCCGCATCGACCTCGACGCGCCCGAGTGGGCAGGCTCGAACGAGCGGGCTTGCCGCGCGTTCTGGGCCGATCAGGCGCCGCAGTTCACGCCGCGGCTCGACCCGGGGCTCGTCGAGGAGGCGGTCGCGCGGGCGGAGGGAAACCTGCTCTATGCGGTGAAGCTCAAAGAATGGCTCGAGGAGCAGCCCGTCGAACAGCGGCGCGTCGAGCGCCTGCCGCGCGGGCTGAGCGGGTTCCTGGAGCAGATCTGGCACCAGCTCTGGAGCTTGCCAGGTAAGCAGTTCAAACTGGTTGCGAGCGGGCTCGGGCTGGTCTGCGCGGCGCGCGAGGCGCTG
The DNA here is from genome assembly GCF_051527405.1 of Sorangium sp. So ce295. Lineage (NCBI taxonomy): Bacteria > Pseudomonadati > Myxococcota > Polyangiales > Polyangiaceae > Sorangium > Sorangium sp. So ce295. Next base: position 5,406,110 of record NZ_CP150324.1, read on the forward strand.
CCGCTCGAGGAGATCAAGGCCGCGGGGGGGTGGCGCAACGTGAAGGCCCGCGACGACTTCCTCCGCGCAGCGCGGGCGCTGCTCCTCGAGGAGCCGGCGTCGTGGCGCGGCGAGCAGGCGTACCGGCCGTACCACGAGGCGTTTCGCGCGTTCGTCGCGGAGAAGCTCGGGCCGAAGCGCATGGCCAAGCTGCACGGGCGGCTGCTGGAAACGACGGCGCAGTGGCCGGTGGCAGAGGGGGAGAGCGAGTTCCATGGGCGGTATGCAAGCGCGGCACGCGATCGCGCATGCGCTCGCGGCGGGCGAGCGGGAGAAGGTGCGGGGACTCTGCCGGGACCTCAGGCTGCTCGAGGCGCTCTGCAGCGGGGATGGGCCGGCTGCGCTCGAGGATGCGCTGAGCCTCGGCGCGAAGGAGCTCGGGGACGGCGACATCGACCTGCTGCACCGGGCAGTGCGGGCCGAGTCGCACTGGCTGCGCGAGACACCTGAGGCGCTGCCGGAGCTGGTCTACAACCGGCTGCGCTCGGCCGGATGGGAAGAGGAGCGAATCGCCAGAACACTGCTGTTTCCGCGTGGGTTGCCGGAGATCCGGCTGCAACATCCGGTACGGATGTGGACTGGAGAGGAGCGCACGCTGCACGGCTACTCCTATTCGGTCAATGGCTGCGCGATCAGCCCCGATGGCCTGCGCATCGTCTCGGCGTCTCAGGACAGGACACTCAGGGTATGGGATGTCGCGACCGGGCAGCTCCTCTCCACCCTCGAAGGCCACTCCGGTTCGGCAGTGGCCTGCGCGATCAGCCCTGATGGCCAGCGCATCGTCTCGGCGTCCGAGGACAGGACGATCAAGGTATGGGACGTCGCGACCGGGCAGCTCCTCTCCACCCTCAAAGGCCATTCCGATCGGGTCAATGCCTGTGCAGTCGGTCCTGATGGCCAGCGCATCGTCTCGGCATCTGATGACAGGACGCTCAAGATATGGAACGTTGCGGCCTGGCAGCAACGTTCCACGCTCGAAGGCCACTCCGACTGGGTCAGTGCCTGCGTGATCGGCCCTGATGACCAGTTCATCGTCTCGGCCTCTCGGGACAGGACACTCAAGGTATGGGACGTGGCGACCGGGCAGCTCCTCTCCACCCTCGAAGGCCACGCCGCTCCTGTAATTGCCTGCGCGATCAGCCCTGATGGCCAGCGCATCGTCTCGGCCTCTCGGGACATGACGCTCAAGATATGGAAAACATCGACAGGAGAATGCCTGGATATGGTGCATGGAACCAGCCCATTCGTCAGCGTGGCCGTATCACATCAGAACCTCTGTGCGGGCGGCGCAAGCGGCAACCTCTGGCATCTCTATTTCACGACCTCGGTGCCTCTTGAGGACGGTTATTCGGCAAACAGACCCATTCGCCTCTTCATCAGCTACTCCCACGAGGACGACGCTCTCCGCAAAAATCTGGAGACCCATCTCGCTCTCCTCAAGCGCGAGGGTCTCCTCGATAGCTGGCATGATCGCCGCGTCGCTGTTGGCGATGAGCGGGCTCGCCAGATCGACAAGCACCTCAACAAAGCCGAGTTGATCCTGCTCCTCGTGAGCGCTGACTTCCTCGCCTCCAATGACTGCTACAACGACCAGATGTTGCGCGCCCTTGACCGCCACGACACCGGCCAGGCCTGCGTCATCCCGGTCATCCTCCGAGAGGCTGACTGGCACAGTGCACCCTTTGCCAGGCTCCAGGCGCTGCCCAAGGATGCTAGACCGGTCACCCTCTGGCGAGACCGCGACGAAGCCTGGGCCGACGTGGTGAAGGGCATCCGGCGCGCGGTCGAGGCGCTCCGAGGGCACACCGGATACGATGGGCGCATCGACGCCCTTCAAGGAGCACGCGATGTCCGACGCGATCACGACGTCTCAGGCTGAGCCGATCGACGACGAGCAGTACCCCGCCTTCCTCGAAGCCATCCGCGCCCGCTTCGGCGAGGTCACCGCCGGCGGCGCGCGCCTCTTCACCACGGATGCCGCCGGCCTCTTCGACGCGTTCCTCGACGGGCTCCGCGCGGATCGGCGCCAGCACTACACATGCAGCGCGTGCCGCCGCTTCGTCGAGCGCTTCGGCGGGCTGGTGAAGGTCGCGCCCGATGGGACCGCGACGTCAATCGCGTGGGCCCCCGATGCAGCGCCGCCGTTCTTCCGGGCCTCCGTCGAGGCCATGGCGCTCCTCGTCGCGCGCGCGAAGGTGACCGGCGTCTTCCTCTCCGACGAGCGCACGTGGGGGATGCCGAGCAACAAGAGCCAGAAGCCGCCCTTCTCCTGGAAGCACATGGCCGTCGCGCCCGGGCGGGAGCTCGTCTTCAAGCCGTCCGCCGTGCAGACCACCTCGCAGGTCGTGGCCGAGAAGCTCCAGGACTACGGCACGCTCTGCCGAGGGCTCGCCGAGTTCCCGCTCGAGGTCGTGAGGCAGGCGCACACCCTCCTGACCACCGGGAACCTCTACCGATCGGAGAAGTGCATCGGCGTCGCGACGTGGCTTGTCGATCTGCATGAGGCGCGCGCGGCGACGAAGAACCCCGTCGCCCGCGACAACCTCACATGGCTCGCCGCGGCGACCGCGCCGGCCGGGTTCTGCCACGTGCGCAGCGGCATGATCGGCACCCTCCTGGAGGATATCCAGGCCGGGCTCGGCTTCGCCGACATCAAGGCGAAGTTCGACGCCAAGATGCACCCGCTCCTCTACCAGCGCCCCCAGGCGGCGCCGAGCGCGGGCAACATCGCGCAGGCCGAGGCCATCGTGCAGAAGCTCGGCTCGGCCGGCGCGCTGGAACGCCGGTTCGCCAGGCTGGAAGACATCCAGGCGCTGTGGAAGCCGAAGGCGGGTGCGCCCCAGCAGGGCGGCGGCGTCTTCGGCCACCTGAAGGCCAAGATCGCCACGGCCGCAGCGTCCGTGGAGCAGCCGCCGGTCGTCATGACCTGGGAGAAGTTCCAGCGGACCGTGCTCGCAGACGCGGAGCGCATCGAGTTCTTCGTGCCGGAGCAGAACGCGTCGTACGCGGCGCTGGTGACGGCCGCGAACCCTGATTCGCCGCCCATCCTCCAGTGGGATCGCGAAGAAAAGCGGAACCAGGTGAGCTGGTACCTCTACGTCAAGGGCTCGCCGGCGAGCGCGTGGAACCTGAAGGCGGGGCAGTTCCAGGACGTCACGGCGATCGCGCTGCAGCCGACGATGTGGGACGGCCCGGACAAGTACCCGCACCAGGGCCAGTCGGTCTTCTTCCTCCTCGACGGCGCGCGAGACGTGAACCACGAGCGCAGCGGTGGCTTCTTTCCGGAAGACCTGCGAAGCGAGTACCACGGCATCCGCGCCACCATGGAGGCGTACGCGAAGAACGCGACCATCGCGGGAGCCAAGGAGGCGTCAGCCTGCGGCATCAAGCTCCAGAAGAGCGCCGGCACGTGGGATTACCTCTTCCGCGTCACCACGAAGAACGGGCAGATTACCTACAAGCTCGACCGCTGGGACTGAGGAGCGGGGGCCGGGAGCGCGGACACGCCGCTCGAATCCCTGGTCCGCGCCGCACGGCGCTCGCCGGGCGGCGCATGCGCGCTGGTAGACTGCCGCGGTGGCGAGAGAGCTCATCGACTTCGGCATCGAGCGCAGCCGCCACGAGCACTTCTTCGGTCGAGAGGACGTGCTCGCCGCCATCGATCGCCACCTCGACGGCGCCGGCGCGTCGGGCCGCTGGGTGCTCGTCACGGGCGGGCCCGGCATGGGCAAGAGCGCGATCCTCTCCCGATGGCTCGACGCCGAAGAGCAGCGCGGTCGCGGGGCGCCGCACCACTTCCTCCGGCGCGACGTCATGGACTGGGATCGCCCCGAGGCGGTCGTGCGCTCCCTCTCGGCGCAGATCGAGGCGCTCTTCCCGGCGCAGAAGGACCCCGACGCGCGGCCCGAGAGCCGGCTGATCGAGCTCCTGGCGAAGGTCTCCAAGCACGAGCTCGCCCCCCGCGGAGAGCGCCTGGTGCTCGTCATCGACGGCCTCGACGAGGCGCGGAGCGACGGCGCCGGACAGAACCCGCTGCCGGGCTTCCTGCCGTACGCGCTGCCGCCGCGCGTGCACGCGCTCTGCGCCTCGCGCCCGCAGTACCCGCACCTCGACTGGCTGGAGAGCCGCGGCAACGTGCGGCGCGTCGACCTCGACGCGCCCGCGTGGGCGAGCTCGAACGAGCAGGCCTGCCGCGCGTTCTGGGGCGATCAGGCGCCGCGGTTCACGCCGCGACTCGACCCGAGGCTCGTCGAGGAGGCGGTCGCGCGGGCGGAGGGGAACCTGCTCTATGCGGTGAAGCTCAGGGAATGGCTCGAGGAGCAGCCGATCGCGCAGCGCCGCGTGGAGCGCCTGCCCCGCGGGCTGAGCGGGTTCTTGGAGCAGATCTGGCGCCAGCTCCGGGGCCTGCCGCGCGAGCAGTTCGGGCTGGTCACGAACGGGCTGGGCCTGGTCTGCGCGGCGCGCGAGGCGCTGCCGCTCGAGGAGATCGAGGCGGCGTGGGGATGGCAGGGTATGGAGGCCGGCGAGGACTTCCTCCACGCCGCGCGGGCGCTGCTCCTGGAGGAGCCAGCGTCGTGGCGCGGCGCGCGGGCGTACCGGCCGTACCACGAGGCGTTCCGCGCGTTCGTCGCGGACAAGCTCGGGCCGAAGCGCATGGCCGAGCTGCACCGGCGGCTCCTGGAGACGACGGCGCGGTGGCCGCTCGCAGGAGATGCGAGCGATTTTCAGAGGCGATACGCCGTGCGTCATGCGATCCCGCACGCGCTCACGGCGGGCGAGCAAGAGAAGGCGCGATGGTTCTGCAGGGATCTCGGGCTGCTGGAGGCGCTCTGTCGCGAAGACGGACCTGCAGCGATCGAGGATGCGCTGCGCCTGGCGGCGAGAGTTCTCAACGACGGCGAGCTCGATCTGCTCTACCGGGCGGTGCGGGCCGAGTCGCACTGGCTCCGTGAGTCACCGGAGGCGCTGCCAGAGCTGGTCTACAACCGGCTGCGCTCGGCCGGCTGGGAAGCCCACCGAATCGCGATGGCGGTACGGTTCCCGCGCGGCCTGCCGAAGCTCCGGCTGCGCCATCCGGTGCGGATGTGGACCGGCGAGGAGCGCACGCTCTCCGGTCACGCCGATTGGGTCAATGCATGCGCGATCAGCCCAGATGCCCAGCGCATCGTCTCCGCCTCCGACGACGGTACGCTCAAGGTCTGGGAGCTCTCGACCGGGCGGCTCCTCTCCACGCTCCAGGGTCACGCCAAAGGGGTCAACAAAGGGGTCAAGTCCTGCGCGCTCAGCCCCGATGGCCAGCGAGTCGTCTCCGCCTCAGGAGATGGGACGCTCAAGGTCTGGGAGCTCTCGACCGGGCGGCTCCTCTCCACGCTCCAGGGCCACGTCCACGGGGTCTCTGACTGCGCGATCAGCCCCGACGGTCAGCGCGTCGTCTCCGCCGCCGCCGATTGGACGCTCAAGGTCTGGGACCTCGCAACGGGTCAGCCCCTGGCCACGCTCCAGGGCCACGCCATGGGGGTCAGGTCCTGCGCGATCAGCCCCGACGGCCAGCGCATCGTCTCCTCCTCCGCCGACAGGACGCTCAAGGTCTGGGAGCTCGCGACCGGACGACTCCTCTCCACCCTCGAAGGTCACTCCGACTGGGTCAACGCCTGTGCCGTCAGTCCCGACGGTCGGCACATCGTCTCCGCCTCCTCCGACAGGACGCTCAAGGTCTGGGACCTCGCAACGGGGCAGCCCGTCGCCACGCTCCACGGCCACGCCAGGGGGGTCAGGTCCTGCGCGATCAGCCCCGACGGCCAGCGCATCGTCTCCGGCGCCGCCGACAGGACGCTCAAGATCTGGGAGCTCGCGACCGGACGACTCCTCTCCACCCTCGAAGGTCACTCCGACTGGATCACTGCCTGTGCCGTCAGCCCCGACGGCCGGCGCGCCATCTCTGCCGCTGGCGACAGGACGCTCAAGGTCTGGGACCTCGCGGCCGGGCAGCTCCTCCCCTCACTCCACGGCCACTCGGGCTGGATCTACGCATGTGCCATCAGCCCCGACGGCCAGCGTGTCGTGTCCGCGTCTGACGACGAGACGCTCAAGGTCTGGGATGTGTCCAGCGGACGGCTCCTCGCTACCCTCGCAGGCCACTCCAGGTGGGTCAGGGGCTGCGCGATCAGCCCCGATGGGCAGCGCATCGTCTCCACGTCCGACGACAGCACGCTCAAGATCTGGGAGCCCGCGACCGGGCAGCTCCTCTCCACCCTCGAAGGCCACGCCCATGGGGTCAACGCCTGCGCGATCAGCCCCGACGGCCAGCGCATCGTCTCCGCGTCCGGGGACACGACGCTGAAGATCTGGGAGCTCGCGACCGGGCAGCTCCTCTCCACCCTCGAAGACCACGCCGATTGGGTCAACGCCTGCGCGATCAGCCCCGATGGGCAGCGCATCGTCTCCGCGTCCGGCGACAGGACGCTGAAGGTCTGGGAGCTCGCGACCGGACGGCTCCTCTCCACCCTCGAAGGCCACGCCAAGTGGGTCAACGCCTGCGCGATCAGCCCCGATGGGCAGCGCGTGGTCTCCGCGTCCCTGGACGGTACGCTCAAGGTCTGGGAGCTCGCGACCGGGCAGCTCCACTTCACCCTCGAAGGCCACGCCGATGGCGTCAACGCATGCGCAGTGAGCTCCGACGGTCAGCACATCATCGCTGCTGGCAACGACGGAAAGCTCAGGTTCTGGGACGCCGCGACAGGAGCACGCGCGGACACAGCGCATGGAATGGGCCCATTTGCGTGCGTGGCCGCGTCGCGCGAGCTCGTCTGCGCCGGTGACGCGAGCGGCAACCTCTGGCTGATCGAGCGCTCCGCATCCACCCCGTCCCGGGACGCCTCCGCTACGCCCAGGCCCACCCGCCTCTTCTTCAGCTACTCCCACAAGGACGAGGCGCTCCGGGACGAGCTCGAGACCCACCTCGCCCTCCTCGAACGCGAGGGCCTCCTCGATAGCTGGCACGACCGCCGCGTCGCCGCGGGCGACGCCTGGGCCGACCGGATCGACAGGAACCTCGAAGAGGCCGATGTGGTCCTCCTCCTCGTCAGCGCCAGCTTCTTGGCCTCGGACTCCTGCATCGACCACGAGATGAGGCGCGCCCTCGAACGCCACGACGCCGGCCAGGCCCGGGTCATCCCGGTCCTTCTCCGGCCGACCGACTGGCACAGCGCGCCCTTCGCCAGGCTCCAGGCGCTGCCGAACAACGGCAAGCCGGTCACCCTCTGGGAGAATCGCGACGAAGCCTGGACCGACGTGGTGAAGGGCATCCGGCGCGCGGTCTCGGAGCTCCGAGCCCGCTTCGGATAAACTCCTCCGGGCCGACTCCCGACATACCCGCCCGCCCTGCCGACCAGCCTCCCGGCCAACTCGCGATATGCCTGCCTGCCGTGCCGAGCAGGCGCCGCACCATATCCGACAGGCTTTGCCCTAGATCCGGGTTGTTGGGCGGGGTTGCGAGGCGAGCGGACGGCTTCTAGAGCGACAAACGGGTTGAAGCCACGAGAAAAAGCAGGAATTTCACGGGGAGGCGGGGAGGCGGGGAGTGAGAGACGGCAAGAGGGAGAAATTCATTTTCTTCTTGTAGAGTAGCCCCCCGGACCGACGGGTCCGGGGGGCCCTCGCCAGATCCGGACAAGGAGATTTCCACCATCCGGCTCTTCCGCCGAGAGGGCTCAGGGGGACGCCCAGAGCTGGACGCGGATCCTCGGCCTGGGCAGCGGGAAATCCCGCAGCAGGGCCTTGAATCGCTCCCAGTTCAGGTACGCACGCTGGCTCCGCCGGCATAGCCACTTGTGCCATGCCCGTTCGGCCTCACGGATCAAGAGCGCGAGGCTCCGGATGTTTCCGTTTACGCCGAAGTAGTTGCAGTGCCCGACGATGCGTCGTGTGAGCGCGGCGTGTTGCTCCTTGACCGGCAAGTGCCGATGGCGTCGGCAAAAGTCGACGACGGCCGTGATGGCCCGTCGGAGGCGCGCCTTGCGTGTCTTCATGCTCGGCATCCATCGACCCGATCGGCTTCGCCGCCAGTAGTGCGTGAAGCCGAGGAAATCGAAGGTCGCCGGCCCCTCGCTCCCAGGTCCCCCGTTGTCCGGGCGGCCGAAGGGCAACAGGCGGGTCTTGTCCGGATGCAGCTTCAGTCCGTACCGCTCGAAACGCCGCGGCAGCACCTCCATCACCCGCTTGGCGTCGTCCTCCCTGTCGAAGCCGATGACGACATCGTCGGCGTAACGGATCAGGGTGGCCTTGCCCGCGAGCCGCGGTTGGACCTCGCGCTCGATCCACAGGTCGAGCACGTGGTGAAGGTAGACGTTGCCCAGCATCGGCGACAGGACCGAGCCCTGCACCGTCCCGTCCTCCGGCGCCGAAAACTCCGCGCCGTCGAGGACCCCCACATGCAGACACTTGCCGATCAGCCGCAGCAGCGACTTGTCGGCTACCCGGGCCTGGAGCATCTCCATCAGCTTCGTGCGGTCGATGCTGTCAAAGAAGGACTCGATGTCGGCCTCCAGGATCCATTCCACCCCGCCGAGCAGCATCCGGTTCAGAGCTCGCAGCGCGTCGTGCGCGCTGCGACCGGGCCGAAACCCGTACGAGACGTCTCGAAAGACCGGCTCGTAGACGACCTCCAGCACCTCCCGCACCGCGGCCTGGACGATCTTGTCCTCGGTGCACGAGATGCCGATCGGTCGTGTCTTGCCCCGTTCCTTCGGGATGTGCACCCGCCGGATGGGCTGGTGCCGGTAGCGCATCGACTTCATCCGCGCGTGCAGATCGCCGACGTTGCGCTCCAGGTCCTGCCCGTACTGCTCCTTCGTGATGCCATCCACGCCCACCGCAGCGTCCTTACGAAGGCTGCGGTACGCACGCTGCAGCGCTTCTTCGTCGATGAGGTGCGCCAGCGCGAGGAGGACCCCTTCCGGGTCTCGCTCCGCTCTCTCCCTTACCTTCAACAGTCCCGGTGACATGGTGTTCGCCGTCGTGGCAGCGCTCATGGTTCCCTCCTGAAGTTCCTCTCGACACGGGTCCCCTTTGCTTGACGGGCTCCGGTGCCCTCCGTTCGCCCGCGTCCTCGCTCGTATGGGACCCTCCGACTCCCTCGTCTCCTTCGGCTTCGGCTCCGGTTCCCCTTGCTGTGGGCCTACCGCGAGGCGGATGCGCGTTTTCCTTGCGGAGCCCGCTGGGGCTCGGCTGCGAGACACGGGCATCCGCGGCGTGTCTCGCCCCGGGGACGGATCACCGGCTCCCCGTCGTACCGGCGTTTCTCGTGGAGAGACGAGGGCCTCCCAGGTGCCTGGGCCGTCCTCTTGCTGCGCGCCGCAGCCAGATACCCCGCCGGGTGCGTCCCCCTCCCGCCCTTGCGAGGTAGGACGCTGTTGCCTTCAGGCGGAAGAACACCCTGGGCACCCGGACGTTGGAGGATTTCGTGGCTGACACGCTGCGGCTCGCTCGCTCGCCTGCCTACGCATCGCCGAGCCCCTCACGGGACCCGTCGCAAGGCTGGCTTCCGGCTGGTCGGGCGTGACCTTGGCCGGGCGGGATTCGCACCCGCTGGACAGCAAACCCGATTTCAGAAGCTACCGCTCACTCCTTTCCTTCGGGACCAGCCTTGCCTGGTCGCACCCTCCCCGCCTCCCTGTGAAAATTCTCCGGGTTTCAACGTGATCGTTGTTCTAGGGGTCATTTTCTTTCGAGCAGGTAGCGCCCCCACCTCGCCTCACAGCGAGAGACTGCCCTGGGATCGACGCCTTGACGCGCAAGGACGGATGCTGTTCGGAGGCTCGCAGTCCAACGTCTCCACACGGCATGGCCGGCGAGCCCGCGGAGCCGATTCCGAGCGCCGATGACGTCTGGGAGCTCTGCTGCGGCCCGGTTCTGCTCGCGCAGGTCCCCCTCAAGAACAACGCGCTGAAGCTGGCCAGGGCGCGGTGGCGTGCGCGGGCCCACGCCGGATCATGCGGAGAGGGCGGCTACGATCCCCCGGTACCGCCGGCGTGACGCTGGCCCTTGCGAGCAAACGTGCGGCCGCATGCGGGACATTTCCAGGCCGGCAGGGTCTGACTCCTGCGCGAACCGCGCAATTATCATTTTGCCGAACGGCGCGTCACCCCGCCGGCGACTTCAGCGCTCGTGCGAGGTGCCGCTCGATATGCGGAGAGACTTCGCCCGCGCGCTCGGAAACCAGATCATGCGTGCCGCCCGGGACGACGATCAACTCGGCTCGTGGCAGCAACTCCGCGAGCCGACGCCCCACAGCCACCGGGCTGATCGGATCAGCATCCCCCCAAAGCAGCAACACCGACGTGGAGATTTCATGCAGCCGCGGGGAGAGATCGTCCCGCGCGTCCAAGAACCAGCGTGGCGCACCGGGGTTCCGCTGCTCGAACTGTGGACGCCAATCGACCGCGCCCAACGCACGGACATCAATGCCCCCGGACGTCACGGAAAGAACCATCGCTCGAACACGCTCCGGCCGCGCCATTGCCGCACGCAATGCGATCAGCCCGCCCATCGACTGCGCAAAAAGCACCACCGGGCCGGTGATCTCGTTCACGACGCGCTCGACGAGGTCGGACATCCCACGCACCGCCGGATCTGCAGCTGCCCCACCAAGCCCCGGCCAGCTGAAAAATCTCCGCCGACCTCGGTGCGAGAGGCCGTCACTGACCGGCTTCCACATCGTCGTGTCACCGCCTGCGCCGGGCAGGAAGAGCAATGCTTCTGAGTCTTCGCGGAGGAAGTTGGGCACGCGCTGCTCTAGCATTCCTCCATTCCCTTGAACAGCTCGTACCTGTCACGGTCGAAGGCCGCGGAGAGGTGGCGGAGAGCGACGACTCCGGCGGGGCTTTGTCCCCTCGCGGCCTGGGCCTCGTGTTCTCCGCTGACCGAAGCCTCGGCGTCATCGAGCTCCTCATCGGACAGCCGCTATCGCAAACTGCTCACGTTGATCAACCGACTGGCACCTTGACCATTACCCGCCGACGAGCCGCCGCCCAGATCGCGACCTACCCGCTCGCCCCGCCGACGAGCCGCCAGCCATCTCACCACCTCCCCGCCTGTCCCGCCGACCAGCCCCCGGCCATGTCTCGCCCCCGCCCTCGATCCCCCTCACCGGTACGGCCCACCCCGCCCCTCCCCCCGCATCTGCCGCGCGAGCGCCAGCATGGGACGCAGCACCTCCCGCGCCGCCGCAGGATCCGCGAGCGGCGCCCCGATCACCACCGCGATCGCGCCCGGCGCCACCGCGACCCCCTCCTCCGCATCCGCACCCGCCCCGAGGCGCGCCGCCTGCTCCAGGATCGCCGCTGCGATCCCCTGCTCCGCCGCGTTCCTCGGCCTGGCCGCGCCCTCGATCGGCGGATCCAGCCGCAACGAGACCCGTGTCCTCGCAGGAACGGCCCCCTTGAACAGCGTCTCCAGCTCGAACCGCGCCCCTTCGAGCGTCCCCGAGAGCCGCATCGAACCGGCCCTGAGCGCCCCGTCGCTCTCCTCCGCGAAGCGGCGCCACGCGGGCAGCCACGCCGCCATCGCCGCCGGCGGCGGCAGCGCCGCGCCAGCCTCCGCGAGCGCCTGCGCGAGCGCGTTGACCTGCGCCAGGAACGCGCCGAGCGCCTGCTCGTCCGACGCCTCCGCGGCGCTCCACACCCACGCCTCCCTGTCGTCCACGTCGGCCCGATGGAAAGCACGCAGCGCACGCCGGAGCGCAGGCCCGAGCACGGCCCGCACCTGCGCCTCCTCCCGTCCCGCCGCCCGGAAGCGCCGATCGAAGCCCTCGTCCCCCGTCTCCAGCCCATCGAGCTCCAGCACGCGCCGCCACTGCACGTCGAGGCGCAACCCCCAGGGCTCCGCGAACCGCACCGTCGCGCCCAGGCCTGCCCTCAGCCCCTTCACGGCAGAGGCCACCTCGACGGTGCACCCCGCGCGCACGCCGCGGAGCCGGAGCCCCCGTTCCAGCGAGAGCCCCACCCGCCGCCCCGCGCGCGCCCAGACCGCGCGCCAGCGATCCGCGCCGATCCGGGGCCGCTTTCCATCGCGCCCGGTCCGCGGCTCGAACAGGCCGACGATCACCGGCACGCGGTGTCGCACCAGCTCCCCGCCCGCCAGGTGCTCGATCGTCACCTCCAGCGCGTACTCCAGGGCAACCTCGCGGAGGCGGAAGGATGGCGCGAGATCGCCCGGCAGAGAGATGCGGAAAGGCACCTCCGTTCCCTCGGCGATCCCTGTGACGTCCTGGAAGAACACGTTCGGGCAGCTCTCGTACGAACCGCTGCGCGCGTTCACCTGCTCCACCCCGTTGCCGACCAGCGCGACGCGGAGCCCGAAGGGGTAGCGCCCCGGGAGACCCCCGAAGGCGACGGCCCCCGTCACGATCGCGCCCGGGGTGAGGGTCCGGCCCGGGAGCGACACCTCGACGAAGGCGCCGCGCCCCCGGCGGCTCGCGTCGATGAACGGCCCGTCTTCCGGCCGCTGAGCGGACCTGGGCCGGACGACCACCTCCTGGCTCTCCCGGGCGTCGAGCCACCACGGAATGGAGACGTGCGCTCGGACCTCGCACCGGCACGCCTGGAAGGCGCCGGCGAACGTCGGCGGGAGATCACCAGGCAGCGCGAACGAGACCCGGTAGCGGTGAATCCCCTCGCCGAGCCGCCCCTCCCCGGCCACCTCCTCGCTGAGGAGGAGCAGGTCGCGAACCTCGAAGGTCCCCTCGCCCGGAACCAGCTGCTCGTGCGTGTGCCGCAGGGCCACGCGCACGAAGTTGATGGGCGTCTTCGCGGCGCTTTCGAGCGAGAGCCCGACGTCGAACGCCTCGCCCGGATGAACGACCCTGGGGAGGCGCAGCGTGATGAAAGGGCGGCTCCTCATCGCCGCCTCGCAGTGTAAACGACCTGGCCGACCGCCCTCCGACGGGGCGTAGCACCGCCCGCTCGCTCGCGGTCAGGAGGTCACGCCGCCCGCTCGCTCGCGGTAGGATCGACCGGAGAACAACGGCGCAGGCCACCCCGGCGGCGCAGCGGCGCGGGCGCGCGGACCGCGCAGCGCTCCTCGCCTGGAGCGGCGAGCGCGCTCGGCTACTCCGCCGCCTCGCCCAGCCACGCCCGCGCGAGCTCGAGCGTGCGCGCGTTGTCCACGGCCCGCTCCAGGAAGTGCGCCCGGAACGCGCCGTCGCTGATCTTCTCGGCGCGCGCGAGCAGGCGATCGCGCGCCTCGGCGATCGCCCGCGCGGCCTCGGCGCCGCGCCCGCAGACCGACAGCGCCTCGGCGTAGACCAGGCGCACCACCGACTCGCCCTCCTCCACGCCCACCTCGTCGAGCAGCGCGCGCGCACGCTCGGCGGCGGCGAGCGCGTCGCCAGGGCTGCCGAGGTGGAGCAGCGCGCGCCCGAGCACCGCGACGGCGTAGGCGCGCATCGGCGGGGCCCGCTCGAGGATCGCGTCCGCGGCCCGCGCCTCGCGCGCCGCCGCCTCGGGATCGCCCGCGAGGAGCAGGATGCTCGCGAGGTAGACGCGCGCGCAGCCCTCCATCCGCACGTCGCCGTGGCGCTCCAGCATCGCGCACGCGGTCTCCTCGACCGATCTCGCCTCGTCGAGCCGGCCTCGGTAGGAGAGCACCAGGCCGAGGTTCTGGAGGACGTACGCCGTGGTGCCGCGCAGCTCCATGCGCTCCGACTCGGCGAGCGCCTGCCGCAGCGCCGCCTCGGCCGCCTCGAGCTGGCCCACCTGGCCGTACGAGTAGCCGAGGTTCATGCGCGCCATGCACGCCCGCCGCACGTCGCCGGCCTGCTCGAACGCCGCGAGCGCCGCCGCGATGCCGGCGAGGCTCGCGCCGGGGTCCCCGCCCGCGTGCGCGCGGATCGCGCGCGCCTCGTGGAGGTTCGCCACGGCCTCGAGATCCGGCGCCGGGGCGCCCTCGATCGCGCGCTCCGCGCCCTCGAGCAGCGCGTCGGCCAGCGCATAGCGGCCGCCGAAGATCAGCATGAGCGCGGCGGAGCTCAGGCAGGCGCTCTTGGCGGAGCTCCCGTCCTCGAGGGGCGCAGGCGTGTCGCGCGCGACGGCGGCCCAGCGCTCGACGCGCTCGAGGCCGCCCGTGGCGCCCGCGGCGATGATGATCCGGGTCAGCGCGGCGAACCAGGCGGCGGATCCCTCCGCGAGGTGCTCCGCGGAGGCCGCGGCGCGCTCCTCGGCGAGCGCGAGATCGCCGCGCCAGAAGTGCGCCTGGCTCTCGAGCAGGCGGAGCTCGCCCACGGTGGCGGGCGCCGGATCACACGCGACGCCGCGCGCCGCGCGCGCCAGCACCGCGCCGAGGTCGTTGCCCCGCAGCGCCTGCCGCGCCGCCGCGAGGTACGCCGTGGCCGCGCGCGCGGGCTCGCCGCCGCGCTCGAAGTGCTCGGCGAGCGCCATGGGATCGGCCTCGCCGCGCTGCGCGAGGAAGCCGCCCGCGAGCGCGTGGCCGAGCCGCCGATCGCCCTCGGTCAGCATGCCGTAGGCGGCCTCGCGGATGAGCGCGTGGCGGAACCGGAGCGCGGCGTCGCCGGCCGGGCTCCGCGGACCGATCCGCACGATCGCCTCGTGCCGCACGAGCTCGTCGACCTCGCGCGCGACCTCCGACCGGCCCACGAGCGCGGCGACCGCCGCCTCGGTGAACGCCTCGCCGAAGACGCTCGCGGCGCGCAGCACGCGGCGCGCCTCCGGGTCGAGCGCGTCGAGCCCGGCCTGCACCATCGCGAGCACCGTCTCCGGCGGCGCCGCGGTCCGGCCGCGGGCGGCGGCGCGGATCTGCTCCTCCAGATAAAACACGTTGCCGTCGGCGCGCTCGACGAGCGTCCTCACGAGCTCCGCGCTCGCCCGGGCGCCGAGCGCCTCCCGCACGAGCCGCTCTCCGCCCGACGGCGCGAGCGGAGAGAGGCGGACCTCCCGGACGAGGTGAGGCCCCCAGAGCCCCGGGAAGAGCTCGTGCACGCCGGGCCGCGCCAGCGCGAGCACCGCGAACCGCCTGCCCTTCAGGTTGCGCAGCGCGGCCTCGACGAGCGTCACGGTCGGCAGATCGCCCCAGTGCAGGTCGTCGAGCACGAGGAGCACCGGCTGCGCGGCGCACTCGGCGTCGAGGAAATCCTCCCACGCGAGGCGCAGCTGGTCGCTCATCAGGAGCGGGTGCCGCCGCGCCACCCTGAGCTGCACGTCGTCGTCGTCCGGGAACGGCGCGCCCGCGAGCTCGCCGAGGAACGGCGCGACGCGCGCGGCCGCCGCGGCGCCGCAGCGGCGCTCGACGCGCGCGCGGATCTTGCGCCGCTTCGAGTCGATCGGCTCGCCGTCGCGCAGGCCGAGCCCGCGGCGGAGCGCGCGCTGGAGCAGGCCGAAGGCGGAGCCGGCGCTCATCGGGTCCGCCTGGCCGAGCCACACCGCGAGGGGCTCGCTGCGCGACCGGAGCGCGCGGACGAGCTCGTGGCAGAGGCGCGATTTGCCCGACCCCACCGCGCCCGTCACGAGCACCGCGCCCGGGGCCGCCCCGCGGACGCAGGCGTCGATCTCGGCCTCGATCAGCCCGAGCTCGCGCTCGCGCCCGACGTAGGGCGCCGGCCGGCCGAGGAGCGAGGGCTGCGTCTCGGGCTCCTCGCGCGCGCCGTGGAGCCAGCACCCCGACGCGTCCCGGGTGGCGTCGAACCGCGCGCCGAGCAAGCCCGCGGTCGTGTCGTCGATGCGGATCGCCGCCGGATGAAGGGGCTCTCGACTGCCCTGGACGAGCTGCACGAGGCGATCGATCACCGCGCCGACCGGCAGCCGCGCGGCGACCTCGGCCCGACCGATGACGAGCGAGAGGCGGGCGCCGCCGAGCAGCTCCCTGAGCGAGAGGGCGCAGCGGGCCGCCTGCGCCGCGAGGTCGGTGGGCGCGGCCGATCCCGAGAGCGTCACGAGCAGCCACCGCGCCTCCAGGAGCTCGATCCGGCCGCGGTGGCGCTCGACGATCTCGCGGATCGCCCGCGCCCTCGCCTCGTCCTCGACGTCGGAGAGCGTCGCCTCCGCGTCGGCCTGGCCCTCCCGGGCGAGCAGGAGGCACATGACCTTCCGCTCGCTGGTCGTGATCTCGCGGCCGCGCTGCCCCGGCGGGTGGGACGACGGGGGCTGCAGCGACGGCGGGCCCGCGTCGAGGCGTGAATCCAGCGCCTCCGAGGCGAGCGCCGCCGCGACGACGCCCGCGTCGCGCGGCCGGGACTCCCGCGCCTTCGACAGCATCCGCGCGACGAGCCGATCGAGCCAGGCAGGGACGTCGTCGCGGAGCTCCCTGAGCCGCGGCGGCTCCTCGAGGAGGACCTTCATGAGGACCGAGAGCGGGTCGCTGCCGCCGAACGCGGCGCGCCCGGTGAGGCACTCGAAGAGCACGCTGCCGAGCGCGAACACGTCGGCGCGCGCGTCGATCTGCGGCTCGCCGCGGGCCTGCTCCGGGGCCATGTACTGGGGCGTGCCGCGGATGTCGCCGAGCGTCGGGAACTCCTCCTCGTCATCCCCGGAGAAGCGCGCGACGCCGAAGTCGATGAGCCGGACGCGCTGGAGGTCGCCGCCCTCGAGGATGAGGTTGCCCGGCTTCACGTCGCAGTGCACGAACCCCAGCTGGTGGACGGCGGCGAGCGTCTCGGCGATGCGCGCGGCGAGCGTGAGGCCCTCGGCGAGCGTGAGCGGGCCGCGATCGAGCCGCTCCGAGAGGGTCTCGCCATCGAGCCACTCCATCGCGAGGTAGAGCCGGCCGCCGCCCGTCGCTCCGTGCGCAACGTAACGGGCGACGCCGGGGATCGCGAGCGTCGCGAGGGCGAGGTGCTCGCGCGCGAGGGCGCTCAGCGACGCGGTCGCGGCGGTCTGGAGGAGCTTGAGCGCGACGAGCTCGCCGGACCGGAGGTCGCGCGCGCGGTACACGCGCGCCGTCGCGCCCGAGGCGGCGTGCTCCTCGATCTCGAACCGGTCGTCGACGACCTCTCCTGCCTGCATCGAGCTGACGCGCTCCTGGCGGGCGCTCTGCCGCTATTGCACAGCGTGCCAGCGGCGCGCGCCGTCCGTCCACTGTCACTTCGCTCGACGCCGCGCGGCGTGCGCGCCGGCTCACCGCGGCCGATCCCCTGGCCGAGCCACCCCGCAGGGACCCATGTCGCGGCGCAGGCGCTCGCGTCGGCGCGTCGCACACGCTGGCGCACCGGCGCGCCTCGCCGGCTCACCTACCTGTCGCGCTGCGCGCCCGCGTCAGGGGGCGCTTGGCCTGCCTCTGCGTCGCCTGCGCGCCGCCGCAGCACGACGTAGCGGAGGTGCGGGAGGCCGCTCACCGCCACGGGAGCGAACGCCTCGCCAGCGCCGGGCAGGAGCGCGACGCGCTGCTCCACCCCGCGCGCGAACCGCGACGCCGGCCACGGCGACGCGGGCGCCTCGCCCTCGGCGAGCAGCAGCACCAGCGCGTCCACCCGGCGCGCGTCCAGCAGCGCCCCGGGGATCCGCTTCGTTGTGTGCCCGCCGGGCAGCGCCGCGATCGCCGGATCCGTGACGCCCGCGAGATCGACGAGGGTCGCGCCCGTCGCCGCCCCGAGCCAGCCGATGTCGAGCGCCGCGACGACCTCCGCCCCGGCGAGCGCGCCGCGGAGCTCCTCGACGATGCGCAGCCGGTCGCTGCCCACCCGCGCGGCGATCGGCCCGACCCGGACCATCACGAAGAGCTCCCCCGCGAGCGCGAGCGCGAGCCGGAGCGCCGTGGCGCGCGCATCCGCCACCGAGGCGACGTGGGCCGCCGCGAGCACCACGGCGGGCAGCGCCGGGACGACGAGCCGCGAGAGCGGCATCCAGTCGCCGCCCGCCGCCGCGACCGCGAGGAAGTGCACAGCGACCGCCGCGAGCAGCCCGCGCGGCCACGCGGGGAGCGCGCGCCACGCGGCCGGCGCGAGCAGCGCCGCAGGCCCGGTCAGGAGGAAACACGCGAGCGCGTACCGGGCGCCGAGCGCCGCGTCCGGCGCCTTCGCCAGCGCGGCGAGCGGCGCGGCCCGCCCGAAGATCGAGAGGCGCGCCAGGGCCACGGCGACGAAGGGGAGGCCCGCGAGCGCGAGCGCGGCGAGCGCTCGCGCCCACGCGGGCCGCGGCGGCGCGCCCCCCGCGGCGTCGCGGCGCGGAGCCGCCTGGGCCGAGAGCGCGACGACGAGCGCGAACGGCAGGAGCTCCGGCCGGAGCGCCGCCGCGGCCCCGGCGCAGGCCGCGCCGGCGAGCGTGCGGCCGAGCGTCGGTAACGCGACGGCGAGCGCCCCGAGCGCCGCGACGACGCCCGTCTCCATGCCCGCCACGCTCCAGGCGGCGAGCGGCGCCGACGCCGGCACGAGCGCGAGCGCCGCGAACCGGATGGGACGATCGGACGCCCGATCGATCGCGAGCGCCAGGACGCCGGCGGCGAGCGTCCACGCGAGGGCGCCGAGCGCCTTCGCGGCCGCGAGCGCGGCGAGCGGCCCGCCGGCCGCGAACGGCGCCAGCACGAACGCCCACCCGAGCGGCGTCACGCCGTCGGTCACCGGCCCGGCCGCGTTGAAGCGGTAGCCCAGCCCCCGGGCGAGGTGGTGCGCATAACGCGCCGTGATCAGGGCGTCGTCGACCGTGAACCCCGAGAGCGCGAGCGCCGGGAGCAGCGCCGAGAGCGCGCCGGCGAGCGCAACGAGCACCGAACGCTCCCGCCCCGTCACGCCGCCCGTGCGTCCGCGCGGCACGCCGATGGACACGAGGCGCTGACGCCCGCGCTGGACCGGAGCCCGCGCCGCTCCGCGCGATCTCCATCGAGGACGCACGGGCAGCGGAGCAAGCGCTCAGGGTGTACGGCGATCAGCACGCAGCGATCCTGTGACAGGCGCACGAAGGACGCAATTGCGCTCGTCTGCTCGCAATCGTGCGAGCAGGCGAGATGCGAGACGCGACCACGCGGACACGTGCGCGCGAACGTCGCGAACACCTGGGCTCGCCGCGGCGCGCACGCCTCGGACAACGGCGGCGGCGCTGCGCCTCGTGGCAGCCATGCGCCCTCGTGGACGGTATAGTTCCCCGCATGGCACTTCCTGCCGCGCTCCTGGCCGCCGTCGAGCGGCATTCGTGTTTTACCGGCTGCTATCGCAGCGAATCGGAAGTCCAGGTCTGCATCGATCCCGCGCAGGCGCTCGTGCCGACGGTGCCTGTCTGTTGCAGCGATTGCCTGAACTTCCACCCGGCGGCGCTCGTGAGCCTCTTGCCCCTCGGCATGACGTCGTACGCGCTCGCGAACGCGCTGACGACCCACGTGCGCTCGCTGCGCGGGTACAAGTGGGCGACCGGCGGCTACCACACCGCGGGCACCGGCTTCTGGCTCAACGCCGCCTACTACGGCAATGGCCTCTTCCTGGTCGACGCCGCGCGCAACCGCAACGCGAGGACGGACGTCGACATGCTGATCGAGGCCTTCCAGCACGGGATCGTCCAGCCGGAGGACCCGCGCATGCTCGATCCGGCGCTCTACACGCTCGAGCTCGCCTACATCAACATGTCGCGACCCATCCTGCCGGTCCGCAGCAAGCAGGATCTCCTGACGTCGCCGCAGCGCAGCGCCACGCCGAGGCAGGGGTTCTCGCGCGTGTCGATCGTGGAGTTCCAGCCGCTCGCCGTCGCGGGGACGTCCCCCTCCGCGCAGCCGGCGAAGCCGGCGCCGCAGCCCCGCGAGCTCAAGCTCGGCGATACGTGCCCGACGTGCGGCGCCGCGGTGATGGAGCGACCGCTGTTCTCGGGTACGTTCGTGGGCTGCCTCTGCTGAGGGCGCGCCGCGGGCCACGCCGGCGACAGGCTCACGGCGGCGTGGTCGCGCGCCACGCGGTCTCTCCGGTCGCCGGGTCGATCGCGCGCAGCGCAGCGCCGCTCACCGCGGCGCCGCTGATGACGTAGACGTAGGGGCCGGACGCCTTCGCCGCCGTGAGCCGGTCGCCGAGGTAGGCCGCGGCGCGCTCGTACCGCGCGGCCCCGGACACCGGATCGAGGGCGATGATCCGCGGCTCGGTGCCGTTCACCACGTCGACGCCGACGACGACGGCGGCGCCGCCGCTCGCGACGAGGAACAGGTCGGGCCGCCCGCCGGAGAGCGGCGCGCGCGCGGCGAGCTCCTTCTTCCAGAGCGACTCGCTGCCGCGCCGCCCCTCGGCGGTGAGCCGCGGCGGGCCCCCGGCCGGCGCTGTGAGCACGACCTCCACGCCGCCGGCCTGGACCACCTGGGGGTTCTTCTTGCGCTCCCAGAAGTGCCCCGTGATCGCCGACGGCTGCGGCGCCGTCGGGCAGTCGTCCGCCGCGCCCCCTTCGAGCTTGATCCCGGTCGCCGTGCCGTCCTTCATCACCACGGTCGCGCAGCCTTCGCCCCCCGCGATCTCGTCGGGGACCCCGGGGAGGTTCGCCACCCAGCGCTCCTTGCCGGTGCGGGCGTCGAGCGCGCGCAGCGCGGCGTCGCCCCCGCCCGCGAGCACCGTGTTCGCGTCCGCGCAGGCGAGCGCGTCCGGCTCCTCGATCTCCAGCGACGCCCAGATCCCCTGCCCGCTGCGCCCGTCGACGGCCACCACGCGCCCGCGGGTCTTGCCGTCCTGCCACAGCACCGGGTCGGGCGCGTCGTCGCCGTTCGCGTCCACGAAGCAGAGGGCGTCGAGCTGGGTGGAGAGCGGGCGCGCGCGCGGCGCGGGCTCCTGCGGCGGGTCGACGCGCGCGAAGAACATCACCGCGAAGCCGATCCCGACCACGGCCATCGCCGCGGCGAGGAGCACCTTCGTCGCCCGGGATGGCCCAGGCGCGGGCGCAGCCCGCGGTGCGGCCGCGCCTGCGACGCCGGGGGCGTCAGCGCCGCAGCGCGGGCATGCGATCCCATCACGACTTGCCTCCAGCGAGGCACCACAGCTCCTGCAGGGCCGCATCCGGACAGTCTATCGCCGCCGGGTACCCGTGATCGAGAGCCACCGTGCGCGGCCCGCCGGACCGGGGACTCGCCTCCGCTACTTCGCCCAGAGCACCGAGAGATCGAGCTCGATGGCCTCGAAGGGCACGACCCGGACCCGCGCCGCGTCTCGGTGGACGGGGCCGGGCTCCCAACCCCTGCCCGCGACGAGCGAGAAGACCTCGAGGGTGCGCCGGATCGGATCGACGAGCCACGCGTGGAGCACGCCTTCGCGCGCATAGAGGGGCATCTTCTCCCTGCGATCGACGTCTTCGGTCGACGGGCTCAGGACCTCGCAGATCCAGTCGGGAGCGAGCGGGAAGAAGGCCGTCTCGGGCAGCTCGGGCATGCGCTCGATCCGCCAGCCGGCGAGGTCGGGCACGAGCGCGTCGAACTCACCAGCCGTGTGCGGGTCGGGGAAGTGCAGCTCAGGCTCGACCAGGAGGGTCCAGCCGCCGGGCCCGCCTTCGCCCAGGTCGAAGGGGCCGGACAGCTTCCCCCCAAGCCTGGACGCGGCTCGCGCATGCCGCGGCGCCGGCCTGGGGAACACGTGCAGGGTGCCGCGGACGAGCTCCGCCACCTTGTTCGACGGGACGGCTTCGAGGTCGGCGTACGTGGCGCGCGGCTGCTTCTCGGCGGGCTGGCCCATGTCCGGAGCCTGCCTGGGCGCCCAGGGAGAGGCAAGGCGCGTGGCGCGCCGAACCTGGACGCTCGCGCGGCGCCGCGCGCCTGCCCCTCCCCGGCGCGCGTGGCGCGCGCCTGCCCCTCCCCGTTACGGCTTCGGGATCCTCAACGTGCCGCTGACCATCGCGCTGCCGCTCACGACATAGACCAGGCTGAGCGGGTGGAACGCCCAGGGGCCGAGCGCGATGGACCCGAGCCAGAGCTGCTCGTGCACGCGCTCCTTGGCGAAGAGCACCCCGAAGAGCAGCACGATGAGCAGGCTCGTGGGGATCGGCGTCCCCTCGTAGTAACGCACCTTTCCGCGCTCGTCCGACAGCTCGGCCGCCGTCACGTTGTACCGCGCGAGGCGGCTGATCCCGCAGGCGACGAAGTAGACGAGGGCGGCGGCGTCCCACGGCCCGCGCAGGCCGAGCGCGTAGCCGAGCACCGCGGGCGCGACGCCGAACGAGACCACGTCGGCGAGGGAGTCGAGATCGGCCCCGAGCGGCGAGTGCTTGCGACGCCAGCGCGCGATCGTGCCGTCGAGGACGTCGCACGCCAGCGCGAACGGCAGGAGCCCGAAGGCCACCCAGATATAGATGCGCTCGCGCTCGGCCACGTAGTTCAGGCAAAGCAGGATGCTCAGCGTGCCGCTCGCCGCGTTCGCCAGCGTGACGAAGTCGGCGAGCGCGAACGACCGGAGCATCGAGAAATGGGGCGGTCTCTCGGCAGGCATGGCGCTCGGGGAGCGCAGTGTCGCACGTCCGGTTCGATTGCCAACCATTCTGCGCGGCGCGCGTCGCCGTTCGCAGCGCATCCTCGCGTCGCGGGGCGCCTCGGGGCCGCGGCGCGCCCGGCGCCGGCGCCGTCTAGCCAGGTGGCACGTGCTTGTCCACTCCGCGGCGATCCGCGCACAAAACTTAGGACCGGGCCGCGCGCTGCCTAGCATCCGTCGGCGGATGCCCGGACTGTCACTTGTCGCCGACAACACCCGTTGCTCATCGGAGCCCGAGCGCACGTCGCTGCACGATGTGCTCGACTTCGTCCTGGAGGGGGCGCGCAACGCGCCTCCTCCGCTCGATGGAGCGGCGCTGCCGCTACGCGCCGAGACCGAGGCGCTGCCGCTGCTCTGCGAGCTCGCCGAGGCCGCGGCGGAGCTCGCCTCCGGACGCCGCGCGCGCGCGGTCGTGCGCCTGTGCCTCGAGCCCGACCCCTGGGAGCTCGGGCTGGAGCGCGTGGGCCGCGACCTCCTCGTCACCGTCTTCCAGGGCGGGGACGTGCCCGAGGTCGCCCTGCACGAGCGGCGCTTCGACGGCGAAGCGCTCTGCGCGCGCCTCCTCGCGGCCATCGACCGGTTCGCCTCGCGCAGGGGCCCGGGCGCGCGCCGCGACGCCGCCTTCGCCGAGAACGACGCGGATCTCGGCGGGATCGGCGAGCAGCGGCTCCCGGCCGCGCGGCGGTGCCTCGCGGCCTCCCTGCCGTTCTCGCCCGACGAGGCGGGAGGAGAGCCCGCGATCGTGGGCGTCGAGCCGACCGGCGAGATCCCGATCGCCATCGCGGCCGAGGCGCTCCTGCGCACGTCGCAGGGCGCGGCGCTCACGCAGCCGGCCGTGCTCCGGGCCGACCTCTTCTCGCTCCTCTTCCGGGGCAAGATCCGCGTGCTCGTGGGCGAGGAGGCGCGGGAGCTGCCCGACGTCTTCGTCTTCCCGTTCGCCGAGCAGCTCGCGTCGCTGTCGCTCGAGTCGCTCGACGCGTGGGCGCGACGCCAGCCCTACCACCGCCGGCTGACCGTCGGCGGCGCGATCCTCGGCGTCCGGCTGCACAGCGAGGGGGCGCTGTCGCTCACGCTCGGCGTGCCCCGCGTGGGCCGCGTCCCCTCCGCGGATCCCCGCGCGCCCGGCGCTGGCCGCGTCCCCTCGTTCGCGGCCGCCGAGGAGCGGGCGCAGACCTGGACCTTCCCGGCCGTCGACGTGGCGGCGCTCGCCCAGGGCGTGGTCGCGTTCGGGCGGGCGCTCGCGCGCAGCCTGGTGCGCCGCGATCGCGGGCAGACGTCGAACCTGCGCCTGTTCGAGTTCCGGGCGCGCGTCCGCGCGCTCTCCGAGCGGCTCCGCGAGCTCACGCGCAACGACGCGAAGATCAACGTGGCCCCGGAGACGTACCGCGCCTTCGCGGCCGCGGCGCGCCCGCAGGCCGCGGCCGAGGACACGTTCGGGCGGACGCGCCTGCGCTTCACGGCCCGGTGGATCGCGGCGATCCCGTCGCTCGATCTCCGCGCCACCTTCCTCTGCGGCGACGTGCTCGTGGTGGGCTCGACGCGCGAGCTGACGTGCATCGATCGGCGCACCGGCGAGTGCCTGTGGCGCAAGCCTGCGCCGCGCGCGGTCTCGGTGATGACGCCGGTCGGCCTCGGGCGGCTCCTGCCCGACGGCACGCTGCAGCTGCACGATCTGTCGAGCGGCGAGGTCGCCTGGTCGACGCGGCTCTCGCCGCGCGTGGGCGCGAACGCCTCGGGCGCGGTGGTGAGCGGCCCCGGGCTGCCGCGGATGCTCATCGTGAGCGAGGGGACGCGCCACCTCGCGGCCGTGGACCTCTACTCCGGCGAGGTGCGCTGGCGCTACGCCGCGCGGCGCGGCGAGAACTTCCGGCTCCGCCGCGCGGGCAAGCTCGTCCTCGTGGGCAGCGGCGAGCCGGCCCTCGCGGCGCTCGACGTGCTGAGCGGCGAGGTCGTGTGGCGCTTCTGCGACCGGCTCCCGTTCGCGTCGCCGGTGGCGGTCGATCACGACGCGCTCTTCGCGCTGGCGGGCGACGGCGCCTTCGTCGGCCGCGGCGGGGCGCGGCTGCACCACCTCGACCCGTGGTCCGGCGAGGCGCGGTGGACGGTCGATCTGCCGAAGCACGTGGCGCCGGTCGGCGCGCCGCTGCTCGGGCCCGAGACGGTGTGCGTGGTGACCCACGGGCGGCGCGGCACGGGGCTCGTCGGGATCGATCGCCGCACCGGGGCGACGCGCTTCGACCTGACCGCGTGCGCGTCGACGGCCTCGTGCCTCATGGTGGACGATGTGGTCGTCGTGAACAGCGAGGCAGGCGAGATCGTCGGGGTCGGCGCGCACGACGGCGCGGTCCGGTACCGGCACGTCATCGCGGGCGGCGTCGAGGGCGACAGGCCGCGGCGCCTCGAGCCGGTGCTCCGCTCGGGCGCGCTGTTCGTGCCGCAGAGCGAGGTGCACGTCGTCCGGCCGCGCGACGGCGCGCTGCTCGGCAAGGTGCCGACGGACCTCATCCCGGATCTCCTGCGGGTCGACGAGCGGTGCGACGTCTACGTGGCCGAGGAGAGCGGCCACCTCGCGGCCTTCTCCGCGGCCCCGCGGCTCAGCCTCGTCCAGTAGCGGTCGCCGCGGCGGCGCGCGTCAGCGCGGCCGCCGCGCCGGCTTCCAGATGAGCTCGAGCGTCACCTGGGTGACGCCGTCCTCGATGAGCCCGATCCGCTCGGCGGCCCTGCGCGACAGATCGATGATCCTGCCGCGCTTGAACGGGCCGCGGTCGTTGATCCGCACGCGCACGCGGCGGCCGTCCCGGCGGACCACGTCGACCACGGCGCCGAAGGGCAGCGTCCGGTGCGCGGCCGTGAGCGCGCGCGGGTTGTAGCGCTCGCCGCTCGCGGTGCGGCGGCCGGTGAACTTGTCGGCGTAGTAGGTGGCGCGCCCGCCCTGGATCGGCGTCCCCTTCGCCGCGCTCCGCGCGCTCGCGGGCGCGATCGGCGTGGAGACGCCGTCGATGTCGTCCGGATCGTCGTCCTCGGCCTGGTGCCGCGGGGGCGCCGGCGGGGTGCTCGGCGCGACGCCGAGCGCGATCGGCGCGTCGGCTCCCGTGCGGGGCGCTGCAGGCTGGTGAGCGGAGCAGGCGGGGGTGCAAAAGAGGAGGAGGAAGGCGAGCGTCCTCGCCACGCCGCGGCGTCCACCGGGCGTCATCACGTCGCCTCCGGCGCGGCGCGATCGGCCGACGAGGGGTCGAGGTCGGCCGCGGGCGAGGTCACCGCGGCGACCAGGGCCAGGGCCGAGGGCTCGCCGCTCCCCGCCCCGTCCGCGGACGGCGCCGCCTGGGGCCTGGCCTTGGCCCGCACGAACCCGGCCAGCTCGCGGAACGGCACGCCGGTCGGGCAGATCCTCTCCTTCTCGGCGAGCACCTCCTCCGGCACGTGCGCGAGCGCGAGCGCCGCGGCGTCGAAGTCCGGCATGCTCCGCGACGACGCGAGCACCACGGTCATGAGGCCGCGGTAGGCCCCCCTGGAGGCCGCGATGCGCTCGGCCTCCCCGAGGTCGCAGCGCCCGCACGCGATGCAGCGGGAGAAGCGGGGCAGGGCCGCGCGCTCGGCGGGCGAGAGCGGCGGCAGGCCATCGGCGTCGTAGTTCTCGCGGAAGAGCGCGAGCCCGCTCGGACCGTCGTCGAAGAGACGGCGCACCGCGACCTTGAGGAACGACCACGCGAGGACCGCGAGGGCCAGGGCACGACCGGAGAGCACGATCCGTCCATAACCCGAAACAGGCCCCCGCGCCGAGCCGATGCGCGCGGGGTCTCCAGATCGGCGCCGGGCGCGTGAACCCGCGTTAACAGCGCCTCGGGCACGCGCAGGTCCGCGGCGACCCGCCGCCGCTGCGATGACCCCTGCGACGCGCGCTCGTCGCCCGAGCTCCGCGGCTCCGGAGATCGCGCGCCGCGCCGGCGCTCCGCGGCGGATCGCGCGACGACGGCCGCCGCCGGGCGAGGACGCCGCGCAGCGACGCCGCGCCGTCGCGCATCGGTCCTCGCTGGCACGTCGGGTGCACAGGAGCGAGGCATGCCCAACGACTTGCTTCTCTGCGACAACGGACGCTCCGAAGACCTCGGCGACCTCGCCGAAGGTGCGCTGGTGGAGGCGATGATCGCGGGGGACGAGCGCGCCTGGCGCGCCTTCCACGCCGGCTACGATCGGCTCGTCCACCGCTGCATTAGCGGCGTGATCGCCCGCTTCTCCGCTGTGGTCGCGCAGGACGACATCCGCGACATCCACGCAACGCTGCTCGTGCAGCTGCTCTCGAACGACATGCGCAAGCTGAGGACCTTCGACGCAGGCCGCGGCGCGCGGCTGAGCTCCTGGATCGGCACGCTCGCCGTCCACTGCGCGTACGACCATCTGCGATCGAGGAGGCGCGCGCCGCGCTGCGCCCCGCTCGACGACGCGGCGGTCGAGCTCCCCTGCGAGCGCCCGTCGCCGCAGGAGCACGCCGAGCGCCGCGAGCGCGCCGCGCTCGTGGGGCGGGTGCTCCACGCGTTCTCCAACAAGGACCGCGAGTTCGTCGCGCTCTACTTCGCCGAGGGCCTGCCCCCGGAGCAGATCGCGGCGCGGATGGGGATCAGCGTGAAGACGGTGTACTCGAAGCGCCACAAGATCCAGAGCCGCCTGGAGGCGATGCTGTCCAGCGTCAGCCTCGCGGCGTGACGTGTCCCTCCCCCGAAGGGGGCTCGGCGGCCGTCGGCCCTGTGGTATGAGCCGGGGAGGATGGCTCGCCCGCCCTGCACCTCCTCCGCGCTCCCGCTCATCGCGGCCGCCGCCCCGCTGCTCGGCGCGTGCGGCGGCGGCGACGGAGATGCCCCCGCGATCCCCCTCGCCGACGAGCGCGGCGGCGGCGCGCGCGTCGCCGAGATCGTCGGCGACGCCGGCTGGCTCGACCCGGAGGACGAGGAGAGCCGGCGCTGCGCCGCGCCGCCCGCTCGCCGCGCCCACGTCACCGGCGCCACCCTCGTCGCCATCGACCGCTTCGACGAGACCGGCGAGGGCGCGCGCGGCAACCACTACGTGCAAGACAGCGCCGACAAGCCCGTCCCCTACTCGGGGATGACGGTCTTCCAGCCCGCGTTCGACCCCCCGGATCTGCGGCTCATCCCCGGCGACGTCGTCGACGTGCTCGGCGAGCTCACCGAGTTCCTCGGCCCCTCCGCCGGCCGCTTCGGCGGCTGCCGCACCTTGCCCGAGCTCGGCGGGACCATGAGCTTCCGCTTCGAGGACCGCCCCGCCGTCCCGATCCACGTGCCGCTCGACGACCTGAGGGGCTACGCGTCGGCGCGCCCGTACATCGGCATGCTCGTGCGGGTCGAGGGCGTCAGCATCGCCGGCGACCCCTCGAGCCGCGACGGCCGCTACGCGGCGTCGATCGACGTCGGGACCGGCGTGCGCCCCGCCGACGTCCCGCGCCTCTCGAACGAGCTCTACGATCTCGAGCGCGAGGGGCCGCCGCTCGCGGACGGCGCCTCCTTCCGGTCCGTCACCGGCGTGCTCACCTACTTCTACGGCTTCAAGATCGCCCCGCGTTGCCCGGCCGATTTCCAGCGGGAAGGCGCGCCGCTGCCCTCCGACGACGCATGCGCTCCCTGAGGCCCGCGCTCCTCTCGCCGCTCGTCCTGCTCGCGGCCTGCCAAGGCGCGGCGCCCGGCGGCCCGTCGGCGCCGGGGCACGCCCTCGCCTCGACGCCCGAGGGCAGCGTCGGGCGCATCGAGGTGCGCCACCTCGACGCCCGTCCGCGGCTCGCGCTCGTCTCGCGCGACGGCGATCCCGCGCCCGCGCTCGTCGCCTCGGTCGCGACCGATCTCGGCTCGGTCGCGACGACGGCGCTCGCCAGCGTGGTCGAGGCGCGCCTGCTCGCCGCCGGCTTCGACGTGGACGCGCGCATCGACCGCGGCGCCTTCCGCGTGCGCTTTCTCGTCAGGGACGCGGCGCGCGTCGCGCCGTTCCTGCGCGCGCTGTCGGCGGCGTTCGCGCAGCCCATCGCGTCGGGCAGCCCGGAGGTCGCCCGGGCCGCGGAGCGGGCGCAGGCGCTCCGATCGAGCCCGCTCGACGCGCCGGAGCTCTCGCCGATCGCGGCCTGCACCGGCCAGCTGGGCCTCGCGGGCGCCGAGCCCGTGGTCGATCTGGCGACGCCCGCGGGCGCGCGGGAGCTCGAGGGGTGGCGCGCCGCGGCGCTGCACGCCGGGCGCACCTCGATCGCCGCCGTCGGCCCCGCCGCGTTCTGCGAGGAGGCGGCGCGCGCGGCGGAGGGCATCGACGCCTGGCCGGCGGGCGGCCCGCCCACGGACCCCTGGCCCGCAGCGGACACGGTCGGCGTGTACACGACGAACCAGCTCGGAGGGCGCGCCGCCCGCGTGACCGTCGCCGCGCGCGTCGCGAGCCCCCAGGCGGCCGTCGCCGCGGCGGAGCGGCTCGGCGCGCCGGGGTCCCCGCTCCGCGCGCGCCTCTCGGCGCTCCCCTCCCCGTTTCGCGCCGTCGAGGTGCTCGGGGTCGCCCGCCCGCGCGGCGGCTGCGTGAGCGTGACCATCGAGGCCGCCGATCTGCCCACGGCCCCGCCCCTCGAGGCCTCGGCGGCGCTCGCGGCCGCGGTGGCGCGGCAGGAGATCCGCCGCGGCCTCTCGGCGCCGGCGCACCCCGACGTCGCCACGCGTCAGGTCCTCACCGCGCAGGACCCTCGCGACGCCGGCGCGCGCGCCGCGTGGTGGGCGCTCTCGGGGAGCGCCCCGGGCGCGCCGCCGGAGCGGTGGGCGACGGCGCTCGGCCTCCCTCCGAGCGCCGACCCGCCGAAGCCCGCGGCGCCGGGCGAGGCCGGCGCTCGGCGCTTCGAGGCCGAGCTCTCGCGCGCGCTCGCGCCGGGAGCCCAGCCCTCCCTGGAGCGGCGGGCGCTGGTCGAGCGCGGGCAAGGCGAGGTCTGGGTCCTGCTCGGGAGCCCGTGCGGCGTCGCCGAGGAAGGGCTGTACGACGCCGGCGCGACGGCGCTCGCCGCGCTCGCCGCCGTGCAGACCCGGCGGCGCGAGCTCGACGTCACGATCGAGCCGTGGGTCACGGCGGATGCCGTCGGCGTGATCGCGCACGCGCCGTTCCGCGACGAGCGCGAGACCCCGGCCGAGCTCGGGCGCCGGGTGGCGAACGCCGCCGCGCGCACGGTCGCGGCGACGACGCTGGGCCCCGAGGCGCTGACGCTGGCGCGCGCCGCGGCGCTCCAGCACCTGGAGCACCTCTCCGGAGGGCGGGCCGCGGCGCTCGAGGCCTTCGCCTCCGCGATCGCGCCCGACCACCCGTCCTGGATCGAGCCGTTCGGCGTCTGGGACCGGGTGGCGAGCGGCGCGCTCGAGACCGTGCAGCTCCGCTGGCAGGCCCTCGCGACCGGCCCGCTCCGGCTCGCCGTCCTCGCGAACGCCGACGCCTCCCAGGCGGCCGCCGCGGCGGAGGCCGCCGAGCGCTGGCTCGCGCCGCGGCTCACCCCGCGCGGGTGCGGCTCACCGGACGGCGCGGTGGTGCCCCGGCCCGGTCACCACGACGCCCGCCTGCCGGCCGGGGCGGCCCTGTCGCAGGCCGTCGTCGGCGCGCGGCTCCCTGCGGCGCGCGAGGCCTCTCCCACGGCGCGCGAGCTCGCCGAGCTCACGGCCTTCGCCCTCAACGGCGAAGGCGGACTGCTCGCGGCCGCGCTCTCTCCCGCGGCGAGCACGGCGTCCCCGGCTCCAGCCAGCGCGGCGCCGGCGAAGCGGCCGCTCGCGGCCCGCGCGAGCGCGCGCGTCCTCGGCGGGACACGCGCCGCGGCGCTCGCCGTCGAGCTCAGGGCGGAGGCCGGCGAGCTGAGCGAGGCCTCGGCCCGCGTGAAGGAGCTCCTCGCCGGCCTGGCGCAGCGGGTGACCGACGCCGATCTCGGCCGCGCCGAGGCCCACCTCACCCGGCGGGAGCGCGACGCGCTCGCGGAGCCCAGGCGCCGGCTCATCCACCTGTTCAACGGCCGCCCCTCCCGCGCGGCCGCCCCGAAAATCACGCTGGCCGCATGGCGCGCCTTCCTGGCGGGCGCGCTCGGCGCGGACGCTATCGTGACTGTCGAGGCCCGGCCCGACTGATCACTCCCCGCCGTCGAAGTCGCCCGCGTCCTCGAGCTCTGCCGGCCGCCCGGCGCTGGTCGCGTCGAGGCCCTCGTCATCAGCGTCGCCGTCCGCGCACGTGGCCTCGTCCTCGTCCTCGTCGACCTCTTCCTCGTCCTCGTCGTCGTCCGGCTGGGTCAGCACGGGGAGCCGGCGCTTGCCGACCGGACCCTCGTCGACGTAATCGCGCAGCGCCGACATGTCCTTCAGCGCCTCTAGCTTCGCGAGCGCCTTGACCTCGACCTGGCGGATCCGCTCGCGGGTCAGGTTCATGATCGCCCCGACGTCCTCGAGCGTCGTGCCGCCGCGATCCGCGACGTCGAGCGCGCACGTCTCGTTCATGTCCCAGACCTCGAGATCGGGGAAGTTCAGCTTGATGGCGCCCGTCCTGGCGGAGACGTCGAGATAGAGGTGGTGCTGGCACGAGACGTACGGGCACGGCCTCGGACCGTCGACGCACTCGGCGCGGGCCCGCGGCTTGTAGTAGTCGGTCTCGGGGTAGAGCATCCGGCCGATCTCGAGCTCGCGCTTGGTCATGCGCTTGACGCTGATCGTCCGCGCCCGGATCTCGCGCTTGCGCCGCGACCTGCGCTGCTCGCGCGTGATGGCGTTCCCCGACTCCGCGGGGTCGACCTGGAGCGCGAGCGCGCCCTCCACGACGGGCTCCGTTGAGCCCGCTGGGTCGCGATCGCCCTCCGCCGCATCCGCACCGTCCAGGCCGAAGATCTCGAGCTCGCTGTCAGACACCGTCGCCATGCGCTGCCTCCGTTTGGTAGCGTCTCCGCTCTCAAGCGCGCGCGTCTCTCCCCGTACGTCCGAGTCCCAGCTCGAACGCAGAGGGATCCGCTCTTTAGCCCGACGTAAAGCCGGATGCCGTCCCTAAAAAATTGCGACGAAACGAGCCGATGCCCGTCCCGTCGATCGCATCAAACCCAGGTGGGGCCGCGCCCGCGGCCCCATGTACTTCACGACGACGAAAGCCCCGCGACTCGGCCCCTCAAGAGGAAGCCGCCTGTTTCGTGAGCCGCGCTTGCGCCATCAAGCGCTCTTCTATCAACGCCAGCTTGGAGACGAGCTCCCGCGCGAGCGACTCTGCGCTCGCGAGGTCCTGGGCTATCGCCCTGCCGCTCGTCTCGCTCCGCCTCTCCTTGGCGGCATCCCTGAGCGCATTGAAGACCTTGGTCATCGTGCGCTCGAGCTCCTCGATATCACCTCTCACGAACAGGAATTCACGCTGGATCTCTTCGATGGTGTAGTCCTGGGCCATCATCTCTTTGATGCGCTGAACCTGGCGGACTACCGTGGCCGGATACATCCCCTGCGAGCCCTGGTGCTTGCCCTTGCGCCCCACCCGCACACTTCGCGGGAGCAAGCCGAGCTGCACGTACTTCCGGAGCGTCGCCTCGCTGAACTTGATGCCATGAGCCGCGAACAGCTCGAGGATATCGCTCGAAGTGATCCCCTGGGCGTGCTCCCGCTCGATGCGATCAAGCACCTCCTCAGGGATCCTCTGCACCGGTCCTCCCATCGATCGCCGGAGGCCCTACCCAACCGACGCGGGCGACTCTATTCCACTGAATGGAATACAGTCAATTGACGCGACTACGATTATTGTGTGGCTGTCGCGAGACGCGGTGCTTTGCCGGGGTTCTTGACATACCTCGGACATTTTTCGTCCGTAGGAGCGACGCGTCGGCCCGCCCGGCACGGCGCGGGTCGGGGGCCGGGGTGGGAAAAAAACGACGCGCGGTGCAATGGGTGCGAGCAGGGGGGCGCCCGACACCCAGCGGGGCTCGTGCAGCGGCATGCCCCGTACCCTGACACACATCGGTCCTTTCAGACAAAAGGGCTGATAGTCTCGCCGCCACCATGGCCAAAGCCCTCGCCAGCGAGGGTCGGGGCTCGGCCTCTCCCGCCGCCCCCCGACCCGTCGAACGCGTCATCAGGGATGTCACCGCCCGGGGTGTCAGGATGCGGGTCCTGGTCGCCGGCGCGGGCAACGGCCCGGCGCTGCTGCTGATCCACAGCTTCCTCGTCAGCCACCTGGAGTTCGATGACGTGATCGACACGCTGGCCCAGCGGTTCCACGTCATCGCCCCGGACCTCCCGGGCTTCGGCGAGAGCGAGAAGCCGAGCCCGGCGCGGTACGCTTACGGCATCGAGACGTTCTCCGAGGCCGTGGCCGACCTCATCGCCGCCTTCGGCGTCGGCCGCGCGCACCTCGTCGGCCACGCGATGGGCGCCGCCGTCGCGATCACGCTGGCCGCCAACCACCCGGAGCTCGTGCAGCGGCTCGTCCTGGAGGACGCGCTCTGTTACCCGTTCCCGATGAGCTTCAAGATGAAGCTCCCGCTCCTGCCGGTCGTGGGCGGCATCGTCTTCAAGCAGCTCCACGGCCGCGGCACGTTCCGGTCGTACTTCCGCGACGACGTGTTCCGGGCGGACGCGGCCGTGCCGCTGTCGCGCGTCGACCGGCACTACGATCTCTTCAACGCCCCCTCGGCGCGCGAGAGCGCCCACGCGGTGATGCGCGCGGTGCTCGACGCGCGCCCCGTCGTGGCGCGCCTTACCCGGATCACGGCGCCGACCCTCGTCGTGTGGGGGCGCGACGATCGCATCTTCCCGGCGGCGAGCGCGCAGCGGCTCGCCCGCGAGATCTCCGGCGCGATGCTCGAGATCATGGACGCCGGGCACTCGCCCCACGAGGAGCGGCCGGGGGAGTTCGTCGCGCTCGTAACGCAATTCCTCGAAGGGAAGCGGTGACGGCGGCGGCGCGCTGGGCTCGGCTCTCGCGCGGCGCGGCGCGAGCGGCCGGGCGCGCGGGGCGCGCCGTCCTCGGCGAGGACGCGGCGCGGCGGTTCCTCGGGGACCGCTCGGCGCTGCTCGGGCTCGGGATCGTCGCGCTGCTCTCGCTGTTCGCCGCCGTGGGGCCGGCCGTCATCCCCCACGACCCGAACGCGAGCGACTTCACCCTCGCCCGCGACGCCTCCGGCGCGCCGCCCGGGCCGTCGGCCGCCCACTGGCTCGGGACGGACCCGCTCTTCCGCGACCTGCTCGCGCGCCTCGCGCACGGGGCGCGGCTCTCCCTCGCCGTCGCGCTCTCGTCCACGGCCCTCGCCACGGGGCTCGGCGCGCTCGTCGGCGTCACGGCCGGCATGGCCGCCGGCACGCGGGCGGACGCGCTCGACGGCGCGCTCATGCGGCTCGTCGACGTGATCCTCGCCCTGCCGTACCTCCTGTTCGTGACCGCGATCGGCGTCGCCGTGGGGCGCGCGGACGTGGGGACGATCCTGCTCGTGCTCGGCCTCACGGGGTGGACCGGGGCGGCGCGGGTCGTCCGGGCCAAGACCGCAGAGCTCGCGCAGCGCGATTTCGTGGCCTCGGCGCGCGCGCTCGGCGCGGGGCCGCTGCACATCGTCCGGCGGCACGTCCTGCCGAACGTGGGCGGGACGCTGCTCGCGCTCGCGACCATCAGCGCCGGGCAGATGATCCTCGCGGAGGCCGCCCTCGGCTACCTGGGCGTCGGCGCGCAGCCGCCGACCGCGACCTGGGGCCGCATGCTGCACGAGGCCGAGCCGTACCTCGGGGTAAGGCCGCTGCTCGTGGCCGCGCCGGGCTTCGCCATCGTGCTCGCCGTGCTCGGCTTCCACCGCGCGAGCGAGGGGCTCCGCGACGCGCTCGATCCGGCCGGCGCGGCGCTCCCGCGCGGCCGCCGCCTGCCGGTCGATCTGCTCGTCGCGGGCGCGGCGCTGCTCCTGCTCTCGGGCGGCTCGACGGGCGGCGTCCGCGCGCCCCTCGGCGGCGAGCCGGCGCCCGGCGCGCCCGTGCGCGGCGGGACGCTGCGCCTCGCGACCACGGTCAACGCGCGCGCGCTCGATCCGGCGATCGCCTACGACGAGCTCTCGAGCACCGTCGCGGAGCTCGTCTTCGCCCGCCTCGTCACGTGGGACGAGGGCGGCCGCATCACGCCCGATCTCGCGCGCGCGATCGAGGTGGAGCGCGGCGGGCGGACGTACGTCTTCACGCTGCGCGAGGGCGTGCGGTTCCACGACGGCGCGGAGCTCCGCGCCGCCGACGTGAAGCGCTCGATCGAGCGGACGCTCCACCCGAGGACGCCGAGCCCGGGCGCGAGCCAGTACGACATGATCGAGGGCTTCGCCGAGTACCACGCGGGCGCGGCGCCGCACCTCGCCGGCGTGCGGGTGCTCGGCGATCACGCCGTCGCGATCGATCTGCGCGCGCCGGACGCGACGTTCCTGCCCCTCATGACGCTCGCGTTCATGGCGCCGGTGTGCCCCTCGTCCGGGGCCACGGTCGACGCGGCGAGCCCGCCGCCGCCGTGCGGCGCCGGCCCGTTCCGCGTCGCGCGGTGGGACCCGGACGGCGGCATCGGGCTCGCCCGCCACGAGGGGTACTTCCGCCCGGGCCTGCCGTACCTCGACGCCATCGCGTGGCAGACCGGCGTGCGCGCGACGACCCAGCGCTACAAGTTCGAGGAGGGCGAGCTCGACGTCCTGCGCGATCTGACCGCGATCGACGCGGCGGCCTACCGCGCCGCGCCCGGGTGGGAGGGGCGCAGGCGCTGGGTGACGCGGGACAGGACGAACGCCGTCTTCCTCAACACCGAGCTCGCGCCGTTCGACCAGCTCGCCGTCCGGCGCGCCGTCGCGTTCGCCCTCGACCCCACCGTGCTGGAGAAGGTGCGCCCCGATCTGCTCGCGCTCGACCGGGTGCTGCCGCCGTCGATCCCGGGCCCCCCGCGCGACGCGCCGATGCGGCAGCACGACCTCCCGCGCGCGCTCGCGCAGATGGCCGAGGCCGGCTACCCGTACGACCCGGCGACCGGGAGGGGCGGCTACCCGGGCGTCATCGACTACATCGCGGTCCCGGACACGCTGGAGCAGGCGATCGGCGAGATCGTCCAGCAGCAGCTCGCCAGGATCGGCCTCCGCGTCCGCCTGCGGCTCGTCAGCTGGGCGACCTACCTCGCCGAGGCCTCGCGGCGCCGCGCCGTCCCCATGGGCTGGGTCGGTTGGCAGGCCGATTTCCCCGACCCGGCGAGCGTCTTCGAGCCGACGCTCTCCACGCGCGCCATCCGCGACGAGGGCTCGCAGAACTACGCCTTCTTCAGCGACGAGGAGCTCGATCGCACGCTCGACGCCGCCCACGCCGAGCAGGATCGCGCGCGGCGCCTCGCGCTCTACGACCGCGCCGAGCGCATCGTCCGCGATCGCGCGCCGTGGGTGCCCACGTACACGGCGCGGCAGCTCGAGCTCTGGCACCCCTACGTGCGCGGCCACGAGGGCGCCGCCGCGCTCATGTCCCGCCTCCACGAGGTCTGGCTCGACCCGTCCGCGCGGCCCGCGGCCGGCGGAGGGCCGCGCGCCGCCGCGCCACGAACCGCGACGCCGCTCCGCGCGCTGCTCGCGCGCGCGGCCCTCCCCCGATGAGCACCACGCGCGCGCGCCGTGCCTCCACGCCCCGCCCGGGCCGCGCCTCCGCGGTGGGCTCCGCGCTCGCGCGCCTGCTCCGGCGCCTCGGCTGGGCCGCGATCGTCATCGCGGGGGTCACCGCCGTCTCGTTCGGGATAGCGTACCTGCTCCCGGGAGACGCCGCGCGGATGCTCGTCGGGCCGCAGGCCTCGGCGGCGGACCTCGAGCGCGCGCGGGCCATCCACGGGCTCGATCGCCCGGTCCCCGTGCAGTTCGCGCGGTTCGTCCGGCGGCTCGTCCACGTCGGCCCCGCGGGGGTCGGCGACGGCGGAGCCCCTGGCGCCCGCGCGGGCGCGCGGGCCGATCCGGAGCACCGCAGCTGCGCGGCGGGGCCGCTCGGCCTGCACGTCGACCTCGGCTACAGCTTCCATTACCGCAAGCCGGTCGTGGACCTGCTCGAGGCGAAGGTGCCGCGATCCGTCGAGCTGGCGCTGGCCGCCCTGCTGGTGCAGCTCCTGCTCGGCCTCTCGCTCGGGATCGTCGCGGCGATCCGCCGCGGGACGGCCTGGGAGGACGCGGCGCTCGGCGCCACCCTGCTCGGCGCGAGCGCGCCGACCTTCGTGATCGGCCCCGCGCTCCAGTACGTGCTCGCCTACAAGCTCCAGCTCTTGCCCTACGACGGGTACGGCGTCACGGCGGCCGATCACCTGCGCTCCCTCGTCCTGCCGGCGCTGACGCTCGGCGTGTTCGGCAGCGCCCTCTACGCGCGCATCGTCCGCGAGGAGCTCCGGACGCTGCTCCGCCAGGACTTCATCCGCACCGCGCGGGCCAAGGGCGCCTCTCGCCTGCGCGCGCTCGTCGTCCATGCGCTGCGCAACGCGCTCTTGCCGCTCGCGACGCTCGCCGCGCTCGACCTCGGGGCGCTGGCGGGCGGCGCGATCGTCACGGAGAAGCTCTTCCGCTGGCCCGGCGTCGGGAGCATGGCGGTCGAGGCGCTCCAGAACCGGGATGGCCCGCTCATCGTCGGGACGGTGCTCTTCTCCGCGGCGGCCATCGTGCTCGCCACCGTGGCGCTCGATCTCGCGGCCCTGGCCCTCGATCCCCGGCTCAGGTCGCGGTCGCGCTGAGCGCGGACCTCACGCTCACGGCATGCCGGCGAGCGCGCGGCACTCGGCGCCGAGCGAGGACTCGGGCGAGGAGAGCTCGGCGCACTTGCGGAACGAGGCCCGCCCGCCGCGCCCGGCCGCCTGCTCTGCGGCGCCGCGCAGGTGCCACGCCGCGGCGCTCCCCGGGGAGGCGGCCGTGAGCTGCTGCGCGAGCTGCACCGCCTTGCCGGTCTGCCCCGACTCCAGGGCGCGCATCACGCGCGTCGAGAGGGGCCCGCCCTCGTCCGGCGCGGCAGGCGCGGGCGCGGCAGGCGCGGACGCGGGCGGGGCAGCCGAGGGCTCCGGCTCCCGCGCCGGTGCGGCCGGCTGGCCCGCGGTCGCCGCCGCGCTCGGCGGCGCCGCGTCGGTGGTCGGCGCGTGCGAAGCGCGCTCGGAGGGCGCTCCGGCCGGCGCGGGGCTCGCCGCGGCAGGTTTCGCCCGCGCGCTCGCGGAGGCCGGCGCGGCCGGCTGGCCAGCCGGGGCGTCGGCGGGGGTCGCTGCGGAGAGCCCCGCCGCGGCGGCGGCCGCAGGCTCTCCTTCCGGCTCCGACGCGGCCATGGCCGCTGCGGGCACTGCCGCGGAGTGCTGCCCCGCCGGTCCCTCCTCCGGCAAGGGCGCATGGACCGGGGCCGCTGGCACGGGGCGCCCCGTCTGGCCGACCAGCCACACGCCGGCGGCCCCGAGCGCGAGCGCCGTGACCAGGCCGGCGACGATCCGCGCGGTGCGGGCCCGGCGCTCCTCGTGGCGGGGCCCGAAGAGCGTGGCCTCGACCGCGCCGGCGGTCGTGTCGGCGTCCTCGGCCGAGGGATGCTCCTGCGCCGCGATCCCCTCCGGCACGTCCACCCCGCCGCCGAGGAAGAAGCGCTCGCTCTCGCTGATCGGCCCGCGGTCGCCAGGAGGCGCGTCGTCCGGCGCCGCCGCGAGGCTCGCCGCCGGGGCCGCGCCGGCCGGCGCGGCGTCCGGCAGCGGCGGGGGGGCCACGATCGGGCGCGCCTCCCCGGCCTTCGCTTCGACGGGCTGCGGCGCCTGCGCACGCTCCGCCGCGCGCGGGACGGCGACAGGCGGCGGCGCGTCGCTCGGCGGGCGGGGGCGCAGCGTGGGGCTCGTCGACGCCGCCGGGGTGCGCTCCTCTCCGGCGGGCAGCGCGACGCCCGCTGCCGCCGCAAGCGCAGGCGGCGCTGCCGCAGGCGCGGGTGGCGCCGCGGGCTCGGGCGGCGCCGCTGCGGGCGCCTCGGGGGGCGTGGAGCGAACGCGCTGCTCGGCGGGACCGGCCGCGGCCACGGGCCTGTCGCTCTTCGTGGAGCGCTGCTTCTGCGCGAAGCTGCGCGGCGTCACGAGCGGTCGCGTGAGCGGGGCCTCATCGCTGCTCGCGAGCGTGGTGTCCTTGTCGAGATCGACCTCGGCGCGCGGCCGCGTGACCCGGGCGGCCTCGGCAGGCGATGCGGCGTTCCTCGGCGGCTCCGACGGCGCGCGGCCACCCGCCGCGACAGGGCGCGTCACGGCGTTCCTCGGCGGCTCCGACGGCGCGCGGCCACCCGCCGCGACAGGACGCGCCACGGCGTTCCTCGGCGGCTCCGACGGCGCGCGGCCCGCTGTCGCCCCGGCGCGCGCCGCCGCGGCCGACACGGTGCTCCGCGGCGGCTCCGACGGCGCGCGGCCACCCGCCGCGCCGGAGCGCGCCGTCGCGGCCGACACGGCGCTCCGCGGCGGCTCCGACGGCGCGCGCGCCCCCTCCGGCGCGGATCGCGCCACGGCGGCGCTCGCGCTGGCCGCTCGACCGACCGCCCCTGGCCCGTGCACCGCGCTGCGGGTCGTCACGGGGCGCCCGGGGGACTCCGCGTCGGGGTCCCCCGCCGGCGCGTGCAGCTCGTGACCGGGCCGGGAGCGCGGGAGCACCGCCGGAGAGACCCGGTTCGAGAGCGGCGCCGGGACCACGGCGGCGTCCTCGAGGTCGTCGGGGCCGGCGTTCCCCGGGCTCCCCTCGGGGTAGTTGGAGTTGGAGCGCCGCGCGCTCGACGGCGACGAGAGCGGCGAGAACTCGTCGTGGAACGCCGCCTCCGGCTCGCTCGGCACCACGTCGTCGGGCGGGAGCGCGGCGGCGGGCACCAGCAGCCCCTCGAAGTAGAGCTTCGAGATGGTCGAGAGCGTCGAGAGATCCTCGAACGGGGACGCGTCGACCACCTGCATCAGCGTGCGCTTGCCGTCGAACAGGCGCAGGATCCCGTTCAGCTCGTCGGGGATCTCGTTCAGCCGCTCCAGCAGCTCTTCGCTGTCGACCTCGAACACGGTCGCGAGCGACGGCAGCGCCTCGAGGAGCCGGCCCCACTCGTCGACGCGGCGCATGCCCTCCATGAGGAGGCCCTGCGTCGACGTCTCGATCCCGTCGGGGTTGTCGACCTTGCAGAACTCGACCTCGAACGTCCCCTCGTTCCACAGCAGCGCGCGGTAGACGGCCTCCTCGCCGCAGAGCCGGCCGAGCGTCGCGTCGACGACCTTGCCCTCGCGGAAGTAGACCTGGGCCTCGTTGTCCGCGTGCGACAGGTGGACGATCCCGCTCTTCCGGCTCACCTCGAACGTCTGCAGCAGATCCACGACGTTCATGTCGAGGATCGACCCGGAGAACCTGGTCCGCCCCGTCGTCGAGAAGTGGCGCGTCGTGATCCCCTCGCGCGTCCGCCGCGCGAGGAGCAGCGTCACGCGCGCGATGAGCTCACGCACGAAGATCGGCTTGGTGAGGTAGTCCTCGACGCCGAGCTCCAGCCCGCGGATCTTGTCCTCGATGGACCGCTGGCTCGTCAGGAAGACGACCGGGATCGAGGCCCAGTCGGCGCGCTCCTTCATCTTGCGGACGAGGGCATATCCGTCCACGTTGGGGAGGCGCGTGTCGCTGAGGACGAGGTCCGGCGTGGAGACCTCGAGCTTCGCGAGAGCGTCCGCTCCGTCCTTCGCGGTGGTCACGCTGTAACCGGCCTTTTTCAGGCTGACCTCGAGGACCCGAACGCTGCGCGGATCCGCGTCGACCAGGAGGAGCTGTTGCTTGGCCACTAGAGGTTTCCGCCTCGCGAAGGATGGCGAGCCCGAACGGACGCTGTCAAGCGCTCCGCCCTGAGCGTCGCCGCTGCCGTCGATCGCTTGTCCCGCGGCCGCGGGCCCGGTGATCGACGTCGTCCATCGTGCACACAGGACGGCTGGGAAGGCCAGGTTTCGTCGCGCGCCGATCGGGCGATCAGCGCTTCCAGGGATCGACGATATCGCCGGTTGCTTGCGGCCTTACCATGGACGCCGTGGGCGCCGCGGTCGCCGACGGACGGGCCGTCGCCGCGGTCGGCTTCGCCGGGATCGGGGCGGCTGTGCCCTGGGTGCGGGGCGGCTCCTGCGCGGTCGGCGCGGGCGCCGCCGTCGCGGCCGCGGGCGCGGCGGGCGGCTCGTCGATCGCCCTGGCGGGCGCCGTCTCCGCCGGGAGGGCGCCGCCGGGAGCCTCGGCGGCGGCGACCTCGGGCAGCTCCTCGGGCGTCGAGGCGCGCAAGGCGCGGACGCCGAGGGCGATGACGATGGGCACGAGGACCGCCGCGAGCGCGATCGCCACGCGCGCGGTCATCGAGAGCGGCTCGGACGGCTCCGCGGGCGCCTGGACCGGGGCGAGCATCTCCTCGGTCGCGCGCGGCCGCATCGACTCGGTCGCGCGCGGCCGCATCGACTCGTACGCGCGCGGCCGTACCGACTCGTGGCGAGGCAGCTCGCCCGGGGGCGCGACGGAGGTCACGCGGCCCGGCGGATCGAGGGCGAGCTCGATGGCCTCGACGAGGTCGGCCATCGAGGAGAAGCGCTCCTCGGGGTTCTTCGCGAGGCAGCGCATGACGATCGGGCCGAACGCGCCGAGCGCGGTGGCGTCGGGCATCACCTGCTCGAGCGGCTCGGGCGACATGTACATGTGCTTGGTCAGCACGCCCATGTACGTGTCCGCCTCGAAGGGGACGCGCCCCGCGAAGCACTCGTACATGAGGACGCCGAGCGCATAGATGTCGGCGCGGGCGTCGATGCGCTTCCCCTCCGCCTGCTCCGGGCTCATGTAGTGCGGCGTCCCGAACACCATGCCGATGCGCGTGAGCCGCTTGCCGCCGGTCACCTTCGCCACGCCGAAATCGAGCAGCTTGACGAACTCCTGATCGCCGTTGCGGACGAGGTACACGTTGTCGGGCTTCAGGTCGCGGTGGATGACGCCCGCCGAGTGCGCGGCCCCGAGCGCGGCGGCGCACTGGAGCATGATCTGCCCGACCCTGTCGGCCGGCAGCGTCCTCTCGGTGCGCAGCAGCGACGCGAGGGAGGTCCCGGAGAGGAACTCCATGACGAAGAACGGCAGCTCTGCCTGCCCCGTCTCGACCTCGATCGCGCCGAAGTCGCTCACCGCGACGATGTTGGGGTGGCCGATCGCCGCGGCCGCCTTGGCCTCCTGGATGAAGCGGGCGACGAGCTCGGCGTCCTGCGCGATGTCGTGCCGGAGCACCTTCAGGGCGAAGAGGCGGCCGAGCGACTTGTGGCGCACCTCGTACACCGTCCCCATCCCCCCTTCCCCCACCACCGCCTGCACCTCGTAGCGGCCGTCGATGGTGCGCCCGAGCATCGGATCGGCCGATGGATTCCAGTCGGGCGCGTCGGCGAGCGGATCGCCGTCGAACGGGCAGAAGCGGGAGTCGCCGGAGAAGGTCTGCTTGCAGGTCGGGCAGCGCCGCGCGCGCGGGGTCTGCTTCACCTTCCCCCGGCGGGCCGGTCCGTCGAAGCGCGCCGGCAGCGGCGGGAGCGCCGGCAGCGCCGGGCGCGCGTCGATGTGCGCTGGCAGTGGTTCCCCGCGCGGCGGCACATCGCTGCGGAGCGGCGCATCGCTGCGCGCTGGCGGCACATCGCTGAGCGCTGGCGGCTCGGCAAATGATTCGTCTCCGTGCAGCCGCGGGATGTCTTCCCGATGGAACAGCTCGGCAGCCTCGGACTCGCCGGCGGTCATCTCGGGCTGAGCATCCCCGGCCATGCGGAGCGTCACTGGCACCCCATCGAGTCTAGCCGAAAGCGCGCTCAGTGGTTCGGATCAGATGGCGCCAGTTTGGCGACCGCCGTGGAGCGCCCCCCCGCGGGTCGCCGCGCGCGGCGGCCGGCGCCGCCTGGTAAGGACTCAGATCTCTTCGAGAATCTTCGCCTTGCGGGCCTGGAACTCCTCGTCGGTGATGAGGCCCTTGCTCTTGAGCTCCCCGAGGCGCTCCAGGCGCTGCTCGATCGAGGGGGCTGCGGCGGGGGCAGCCTGCGGCGCGCCCGGGTAGCCCTGCGGCGCGCCCGGGTAGCCCTGCGGCGCGCCCGGCTGCTGCATGTGGGGCGGCACGAACTGGGGCTGGCCCTGCGCGGCGAGCGCGGGGTTCATCGCCTGCGCCAGGCCGGCGCCGATCGCCACCTGGGCGCCCAGCCCCGCGACGCCGCTGCCGTCGCCGCCCTGCGCCATGCCCTGGCCGGCGCCCATCATCGCCTGGCCGGCGGCGTAGTTCTGCCAGTTGCCCGCCAGCTGCTGCACGTACCGCGCGTCCTGCTGGAACCGCTGATCGAGCTCGAACTGCTTCGCGCGGGCGCTGTCCTGCGCGACCCCGATGCCGCGGCGCGCCTCGCCGCGCGCCTTGTTCGCCTCGCGGAGGAGCTTCTGGTCCTCGGCCGCGAAGTTGATGTTGAAGTTGCCGATCTCGAGGATCTTGCAGCCGATCTCCTCGAGGTTCGGCGCGGATTGCACGATGCGGGCGCCGAGCTCCATGCTCATGCCGCCGAGGTTGAGCAGGCTCTTCTGCTGCTGCGCGCAGACCTGGCCGATCACGGTCTTCACGCTCATGAAGAACTTGCCCTTGATCCAGCTCAGGACGACGTCGTTGTCCCCGCTGCCGCCGCACTGCCCGTGGTACCCGACGACGAACCGCACCGGATCGACCACGACCAGCGAGAACTCACCGAAGATGCGCGGCGTCACGAACTCGTAGAGGACAGGGTCCTCCATCGACTCCAGCGGCCCGCCGAACGGCACGCCGCGGACCGGCTGCGTCTTGACGAAGAAGATCTCGGCGATGAAGACGTCCCCGCCCGTGAACTTGTTGACCAGGTTGTTCAGGAACGGGATGTTCTGGGTCTGGAGGGTGTGGCGCCCTGTGGGCAGGTAACCCATGTACCTGCCGTCCTTGAAGAAGAGGGCACACTCATCGCTGTCGACCGTCAGCTGCGACCAGAAGGGGACGTTCTGGTCCGGGTGCTTGTAAACGATGAGATGCTTCGCCGCGTCCGGGCGCGCGATCATCATCTCGCGGACGCCGCTCTTCACGAAATCGAAAATCCCCATGTCGCGCTCCTCTTCGGTGTGCTGGGTGTGACGGACCTGCCGGTCCCCTGCCCCCCGGGCTCGGGCTTCATTCCGGCAGACGGCGCGCAGGGCCCGCGCCGTTCGTTCTCCGTTGACGATCGCCGCGCCTTTCAGGCACACAGCGGCCTCAGGATAATCCGCAGATCGCAGGGCAGCAATGCCCGCCGGGAGGACCGTATGCCCGTTGCTCCGCTTGCTCTGCTAGCTCTGGTCGAGCCGCTGGCGTCACCCGAGTCATCCGAGTCCCCTGCGTCGCC
The DNA here is from genome assembly GCF_051527405.1 of Sorangium sp. So ce295. Classification (NCBI taxonomy): domain Bacteria; kingdom Pseudomonadati; phylum Myxococcota; order Polyangiales; family Polyangiaceae; genus Sorangium; species Sorangium sp. So ce295. The sequence goes on from NZ_CP150324.1 coordinate 5,449,920, forward strand.
CGCGTCCTCCGGGATCCCGAGCTCCGCCGTTCGGCAGCCGAAGCGCTCGTCCTCCTGGCACGGGGCCGCGCTGGCGCGGGCGCCTCGATGACCGCGCCGATCGACGTCGGCGCCCTCTCGGCGCCCGCGCAGAAGCTGGCGCAGCCGGGCGCGCCGCAGAAGCTCAGGGAGATGGCGGCGCGCGGCATCGCCCCCGGGCTCAAGCCGGGCGACGTCGTGACGGTGCTCGTGCTGCTCGCGTCGCGCGAGGAGGAGCCGGCCCGCGAGACCGCGGAGAAGACGCTGGCGGCGCTCCCCGAGCCGCTGCTCCAGGGGGCGCTCGGCGCGGATCTGCAGCCGCCGGTCATCGACCGGCTGGCCCGCGTATACGCGGACCGCCTCCCGGTCGTCGAGAGGCTCCTCGCGATGCCGGGCGTCGCCGCGGAGACGATCGAGGAGCTCGCGCGGACCGGGGACGAGGCGGTGACGGAGCTCATCGCCGTCAACGAGGAGCGGCTGCTCAAGAACCCGCGCGTCATCGAGAAGCTCTACCTCAACAAGAACACGCGGATGTCGACCGCCGACCGCCTCGTCGATCTCGCGTCCCGCAACGGGGTCGAGCTCACGGGCATCCCGGCGTGGCGCGAGGTCAGCGTCGCGATCAAGGACGAGCTCATCGCGGAGCCGTCGCCCGAGCCCACGCCCGACGACGTGCTGTTCAGCGAGACGCAGGCGCTCGCGGAGGCGCTCGCCGCGGACGAGCCGGTCGACACCCACGTCGAGGACGAGGAGGGCAAGGAGGCGATCAAGGAGCAGTACGTCCCGCTCTACAAGCGGCTCGCCGACATGACCATGTCGCAGCGGATCCGGCGGGCGATGCTCGGCTCGCGCGAGGAGCGCATGCTGCTCGTGCGCGACTCGAACCGCCTCGTGGCCAGCGCCGCGGTGCGCAGCCCGCAGATGCAGGAGGAGGAGGTCGTCCTCATCAGCCGCAACCGGAACATCTCGGACGAGGTGCTGCGGATCATCTCGACGACGCCCGAGTGGCTGAAGAGCTACACGGTGAAGCGGAACCTCGTCGAGAACCCGAGGACGCCGGTGCTCGTCGCGACGCGGCTGGTCCAGCACCTGCGCGAGTCCGATCTCCGTGGCATCGCGAAGAGCAAGAACGTGACGTCGCCGGTGAAGGACGCCGCGCGGCGGCACCTCGAGCGGCGCAAGAGCTGAACGGGGGACGAGCGATGAGCGACCTGGTCCGCTTCGGCGTGGCGATGGATCGCGCGCTGCTGGCCGAGTTCGATCGGCGCATCACCGCGCAGGGCTACGAGAACCGCTCGGAGGCGCTGCGGGATCTGGTCCGCGCGGACCTGACGCGCGCCGCGCTGGACGAGGGGGCCGAGGTGGCGGCCACGCTGACGCTCGTCTACGAGCCCGAGGTGCGGGAGCTCGTGCTGCGGATCTCCGAGCTGGAGGAGCGGCGCGCCGGGTCTCTGGTCTCCAGCCTGCTGGTCCGCCTCGACGCGGCCCGGCTGCTCCAGGTGATGGTGCTGAAGGGCCGCGGGCAGGAGCTGTCCGAGCTCGCCGGGCAGCTCGCCGGGGCCAAGGGGGTCCTGTCCTGCGCGCTCACGCCGGCCGCGGCGCTCCCGGGGGCGGCGCGCCGGTAGCGAGGGGCGGCGCGCCGATGGAGGAGGGCTCTCCAGAGCGCCCGATCTACGCGTCGTCGCCGGAGCTGTCAGCCACCTTGACCGTGGTCTTGGGCGGGTCGACGATGAACGTCACGAGGCGCTCCTTGGCCTCGAACTCCTGCCGGTAGATCACGGCCGAGCGCTTGTACTTGAAGGGGCCCACGCGCACCCGGTGCCAGAGGCCGCGGCCCTTGACGTACGCCGGCTCGACGTACGCCTTGTGCCCGCGCCGGCGCAGGGCCGCCGCGAAATTCTCGGCGTCGGTGGGGTCCTTGAACGAGCTCACCTGGAGCTGGTAGCTGCCAGGCCCTCCCCGCTCGGTCTCCGGCCCCTCCTCGCGCGACACGTGGCGAGCCATCGCCGTGAGCGTGTCGTTCGGTGCGGCCTCGCCGCCGGAGGGCCCGAGCACGTGCTGCGCCGGCAGCGGGACCACGGGCAGCCGGTCCGCGGCAGGCGGCGGGAGGGGCTCCGCGGCCGGCGCCTCGGCGGAGGTGGCCGCCTTGGCCGCCCGCGGATCGCGCACGGCCTCGAGCGCGGTCGTCGGGTGCTCCGCGTCCGAGAGGACCGCGGGGAAGGTCACGTCCTCCCCGATCGTGGCAGGGCGCGGGGCCGGCTTCACGCCGGCCGGGTGGGTGCGCGCGACCAGATCGCCGAGCGGATCGGCGGTGACCGGCCGCTCGCGCTGCGGGGCGCGCAGGAGCGCCACCGCGGCGAAGACGATGCACGCCCCGCCGAGCGAGGCCAGCACCAGCGCGCCCGCGCGCGACGGGCGAGCCCCGGGATCCTCTTCCTGGATCTCCTCGAGGTTCCGCACCGCCCCGGTGTCCATGCTCTCGCCCTTGCTGCGCCTCATGCGTCCTCCTCGCCCCGTCTACCCTGCCCGGCCGGCGACCCACAACTTTCGTGTGCTACTTTATCCTACATCTCCCGGATGGGTCCGGTCTCTGGACGAGCGCTCTCGGGTGAGCGCGCGCTTCGGCGGGGCCGGTCAGCCTCGCATGCGCGGCGCGCGCGGAGAAAGTTCTCGGCTGGCGGCGGGCGCGCGCTCGCCGGCCGATCCCCGCGGGCTTCGTCCGCTGTGAGCCGTCTCGCGGCGCTGCCGTGACTCAAGGGGGCCGATCGGATCACGAGGCGGCAGGAGGCGTTCGGTCATTCCCAGCGGAGCCCCACGATCATGGTGATGCGCGCCAGCGCGCTTGCGCCCCCGCGAAGGCTCGGCGTGGTCGCCTATGCGAGCGACGAGGCGCTCGTGGAGGGCCTCCGCGCGAGGCATCCTGCCGCGCTCTCCGCCTTCCACGAGCGCTTCTCCGGGCACGTGCTCCGCGTCCTCGGCCGGGTGCTCGGCGGCAGCCGCGACCTCTCCGACGCGCATCACGACGCCTTCGTCCGCGCGCTGTCCTCGCTCGACACCCTGCGCGATCCGGCGGCGCTGAAGGCGTGGATCACCTCGGTCGCCGTGTTCACGGCGCGGACCTGCATCCAGCGGCGCGCGCGCCGGAAATGGCTCCTCTTCTTCGCCCCCGACGAGCTCCCACCCCTCGTGGAGCCCCCGTACGAAGGTGAGGCCCACGAGGCGCTGCGCGCGACCTATCGAGCCCTGGAGCGGCTCCCGGCCGACGAGCGCATCGCGTTCGCGCTGCGGCGCATCGAGGGCATGGATCTCCAGGAGGTCGCCGACGCGTGCGGCGTCTCGCTCGCGACCATCAAGCGAAGGCTGGCCCGCGCGGAGGTCCACTTCCTCGAGGCGGCGCGGGAGCAGCCCGCCCTCGAGGGGTGGCTGAAGGGAGGCGCGTCATGAGCGATCGTCCCCCGTTCGATCGTCTTCATGAGCTCCGCCGGGCCCAGGATGAGGAGCTCGCGGCGCAGGATCTCGGTGGCGCGCGCCGACGGTTCCTGGAGATCGCGGCCGGCGGATCCTCCCGTCCCGGGGCCGCGCGCATCGGCCCCAAGCGTCCCCGGTGGATCGCGCCCGCGGCCCTCGTGGCGCTGGCGGGGGTCTGTGCGGCGCTGCTCCTCGTGCTGCTCCCCTCGTCGCGGTCGCTCTCGTTCGCGGTGGGCTCGGCGCGAGGTCGGGTCGGGGCGTGGATCGCCGCCAGCGCGGATGCTCCTCTGGCGGTCGCCTTCTCGGACGGCACCTCCCTGGCGCTGGACGCGAACGCCCGGGCGCGCGTGGTGGCCGCCGACGCACATGGCGCGCGCGTGCTGCTGGAAGGCGGCCGGCTGACCGCGACGGTGACGCACACCGCGACGAGCGCCTGGAGCTTCGACGTCGGCCCGTTCGACGTGCTGGTCACCGGCACGCGCTTCGAGCTGAGCTGGTCCCCGGCGAGCGAGCAGCTCAAGCTGGTGCTGCGGGAAGGATCGGTCGCCGTGTCGGGGCCGCTCGTGGGGGGGCGGCGCACCGTCGCCGCGGGAGAGACGCTCGAGGTCTTCTGCAAGGAGCAGCGCTTCGAGCTCACGCGCGGGGAGCTGCGCGCCGCCGCGCCGCCTGCGCCGTCCGCCACGCCCCTCGACCAGGCGGCCTTCGAGCCGGCCCCCGCGGCGACCGGCGCCAGCGAACGCGCGATGGTCGCGAAGGCCGCGGACGCCGCCCCTCGCCGGCCGAGCTGGCGCGATCTCGTGGCCGACGACAGGTACCATGAGGCCATGACGGCGGCCGAGGCCGAGGGCTTCGACGGGCTCGTCGCCCGCGCGAGCGCGGCGGATCTGCTGACGCTCGCGGACGTCGCGCGCTTCTCCGGGAAGGCGGATCGCGCCGCGGCGGCGCTCACCGCGGCGCGGAGCCGGTTCGCGGGCTCGGGCGAGGCGGCGAAGGCCGCCTTCCACCTCGGCCGGATGGCGTTCGACCAGCGGCGATCGTACGCCGAGGCCGAGCGCTGGTTCCTCGTGTACCTCGAAGAGCAACCGGGCGGCTCCTTTGCGCAGGAAGCGCTCGGGAGGGTCATCGAGTGCCGGGAGTCGATGGGGTCGGCCAGCGAGGCCCGCGAGGCCGCGCGCCGCTACCTGGCGCGGTATCCGGCGGGGCCCCACGCCGCACACGCCAGGGATCTCCTCGAGGGGGAGTGAATGCCGCCTCGAAGGCCGGATCGCGCGGCGCACGGCGCAGGCTGGGCGCTCGGGCTTTGCCTCCTCGTCGCACCCGAAGCGCGCGCGGCGCCGCCGGATCCGCCGCCGGAGCCTCCACGCACGAAGGTCGTCCTGATCGCCGATCGCCGGTCGGATTCCATCATGGCCCGCGTGTATGCCGAGCTCGCCACGCTCGGATTCACCGTGGTGGTCGTGAGGGGCGGCGCCGAGCCGCCCTCCCAGGGGCCCATCGAGACGAGCGCGCGCGAGGCCGGAGCGGCGGCGGAGATCCGGGTGACGGAGGTGCCGGGTGGCGTCGAGATCTCGATCGCTCGTGGTGCGACTGGTCAATCGGTCCACAGCGCCGTGATGGCCGACGATCCAGCCACGGTCGCGGTTCGCGCGGTGGAGCTCCTGCGCGCGAGCCTCCTGGATGTGCGCTCGCCCCGTCCGTCGCAGGGCGAGGTCGAAGCCGATCCCGAGGCTCGCGCCGTCGTCGACATGCAAGAGCCACCGCCGGCCAGGCCCGCGCCCGTCGCCGCCGCGCGCCCGCGAGCCGACGGCACCTCCCGCCCGCCCCCTCCCCCGGCCCTCGGGCCAGGCGCAATCCGAAGCACACCGATGACGTTCGGCGTCGGGGCGGCGCCGGCGATCCTGTGGAGCGCAGGCGGCGTGCCCGCCACCCCGATGCTGGACGTGTCGGGGTACGCGATGATCCGGTCTCGTCTGGGGCTCTCCACCTTCGTCCAGATCCCGCTCGCCAGCGCGAGCCGTGAGGGCAAAGAGGGCACGCGGCACACGCGCATAGCGCTCGCCGCCCTGGGGATGCGCGTCCCGCTCGGCCCCACCGACGCCGCGTGGCTGCCATCGGCCGGCGCAGGGCTCGCCGCCGCCTGGCTGCACGTCGAGGGCGAAGGCCGCTCGCCCCGGTACGCCGGCAGGTCGGAGGACGCGTACGCGGTCGCGGCGTACCTGCGCGCAGGGCTCTCGTTCGCGCCGACGCCACACCTGCGGATCAGCGAGCACCTGCTCGCCGGGATCGCGGTGCCGCGCCTCGTGATCGACGCCGCAGGTCGCGCGACCGACACGTGGGGTCGCCCGTTCCTGGGCGCGTCTCTCGGCGTGGAGGTCGTGTTGCCGTGAGCCGAAACGGGCAGCTTCCGTGACCTCAGCGCAGACCATCTTGACGCCGGGCGCGTCGGCGCGCGGCGTGGAGGACCCAATGAAGATCACGGCTACGAAGCTCTGGGCTCTTGGCTTGTCGGCGGCCTTCGCGCCCGCACAGGCGGCGTGCGGCGACCGCCATGTCGATCCGATCGTGGAAGTCCACCTGGCGACCACCGTCGAGGTGCCCACCGAAGGGCCGTGGGCTCCCTGCATCCCCCCCGAGGACGGGAACTTCGGCCGTATGCAATGCCCGGATCGTGAACCGGACGGCGCAGAGCGCACATGCAGGGCCGCGTACGTGGCCGACAGACAAGACGATGGATCGATGTGGTGTGATCTGGCGGCGCAATGCAACTACGAGTGCGAAACGGCGGAGGACTGCCCGCGGCCGCCGAGCGGAACCGCCACGCCGGTGTGCAACTCGGTCTGCGAGTTGCCCTGCGACGCGAACACCACGTGCCCGAGCGGCATGGAGTGCTGGCACATGTTCCACGGGCCTGGCCTCCGGGACGAACAGGGCTTCTGCATGTGGAAGTACCAATGTGACTGAAGGCGGAGGTCGGCGAGCCTGGCCCCGCTGGGGAGAGCCCGCTCGTTTCTTCCGGGCGTCGCCTCCATGGCGCATTGGATGCGCTGGCCGAGTGGCGTAAATTTTCTCACAAACCAGCCTCCAACGATCCCCGAGTGAAGAGCACGCTCGAGGCGACCCAACGCCAGACGCGGCGACTTTCTCCGGGGTGGTCGGCGGCTTTCCATGGGCGAGCGAGCTCGAGCGTGAGAAATTGCGGGCACATGCCTTCTTGCGCTCGCACCTCGCACCCTACGACCAGGCCTTCGCACCCCGGGCTAGGCGCGAGCCGCTGGGTGACCAGCGCGCTGCTGCTGACGACCTTGGCGGCGCTCGGCGGGGCGGCCTGCTCCGATTCTTCCGCGCCGGAGCCGGGAGCCGAGGCGAAGGCCTCGAAGGCTGTCCAGAGCGGCGCCAGGTCGCCTCATGCCGTGCCTTTCGACCTCGAGAAGACGATGCGTCGAGCGCGCCTCGCCTTTCGCCGGACGCCCGGAAGCACCTTCAGCGGCGGCTTTGGCGCCTACCGGGCGCGTGTCTCCGAGGAGCGCGTGGAGCTGGGCCTTGCCGGCAAAGCCGCTCGAGGCGCGGCCCCGTCGGTCCAGGTCGCGTTCGAGACGTCCGGCTTCTCGTGCGGCGGAGGCGAGCTCGCGTCGCCCGAGCGGCGCGGCGCGGAGGTGGTCGCCGACGGTCACCTCGCGCTCGATCGCGGTTGGGCCGTCGAGCACCTCGCGAACACGGAAGAAGGCCTTCATCAGAGCTTCTCCTTCGCGGAGGCGCCGTGCGCGGGGGCGTTCGAGGTGCGGCTCCGCGTGACGGGGGCCTCGTACCGCGGGTACTCCGCGGGCTCGGGGCATTCGTTCGTGACCGATGACGGTCGCGTGGTGAGCTACGGCGACGCGACATGGCGCGACGCGACGGGCAACGTCGTCCCGCTGGCCGTCGAGCACCTGGGCGAGGGCGCGCTGCGCATCGTGGTGCCGGAGGAGGTCGTGGCGCGCTCCATCTTCCCCGCCGAGATCGATCCGCTCCTCACGTTGCGCATCCCGCTGAACGAGCCGGTGCTCGGCTTTGCGCGCCTCGATCAGTCGATGCCGGCGATCAGCTTCGACGGCACCAACTACCTCGTGATCTGGAACGACAACCGGGCCATCGACGAGAACTACCGCAGGCTCTTTGCCACGCGCGTCACGCCGGCCGGAGAGGTCCTCGATCCGGGGGGCATCCCCGTGCTCGAGAACGGCACGGCGCAGCACCCTCCCGCCATCGCCTTCGACGGCACCAACTACCTCGTGGCGTTCGTCGACATCAGCGGCTGGGTTCGATTCAACCGCATCACGCCGGCGGGCGTCCCGCTCCACGGCCAGGGTGGTGTGGTGATCGAGCAGGCCCTCGGGCGGGACGTCGCGGTCGCCTTCGACGGCACGAACTACCTCGTGGCGTGGCCGACGCACACGGACTCGAGCTCGAACATCAAGGCGCGGCTGGTGAGCGCCAGCGGCACCTTCGTAGGCGCCTCCTTCAACGTCGCCACCCAGGTTCAGGCGCAGCTCGAGCCGCGCCTCCTCTTCGACGGCACGAACTACTTCGCGACCTGGTCGGATCGTCGGGGCGGGGGCGTCGCCGGCTTCGACATCTACGGCGCGCACATCTCGCCTGCGGGCGTGGTCCTCGAGCCGAACCACATCACGATCGCGGCCGGCGCCTACGATCAGATCAAGCCGTCCGTCGCCTTCGACGGCACGCGCTACCTGGTCGCCTACCAGAACGGGACCGATCGCCCGCAAATCGAATCCGTGCGCGTGAGCCAGGCCGGCGTGGTGGAGGACGCGGTGAGCCAGAAGCTCTCTGCTGAGCCCGGCACGCACGTCGCCCCCTCGGCGGCGTTCGACGGGACGAGCTTCGTCGTCGTCTGGAGCTCCGGCAGCGCTCAGGACGTGTTCGTGAACCGGGTGAGCCCCGACGGCGCGGTCCTGGGCGGCGCCGGGAGCGCGCTCGTCACGGCCAGCGGGAGAAAGGCGCTACCCACCGTGTTCTGCGGCGCGGCCGGGTGTCTCGCCGCGTGGGAGGATGGGCGGTTCGGCAATGGAAGCTTTGCTGGCGACGACGACGGGGAGGTCTTTGGCACCCGCATCGCGGACGGCGCCGCCCTCGACGTCGGAGGCCTGCACCTGAGCCGGGCAGCGAGCGAGCAGTCGATGCCCGCCATCGCCTACAGGGATGGAAACTATTTCGTGGTCTGGCAGGACTACCGCGAGGGGACGCGCACCGACCTCTATGGCGCGCGCGTCAGCGAGGCGGGCACCGTCCTGGATCCAGCCGGAATCCTGATCAACAGTGCGCCGTACGATCAGCGCGAGCCTCGCCTCGCGGCGAGCGAGAGCGGCTATTTCGTGGTGTGGCTCGACGGACGCAGGAGCGGCAGCAATTACACCCGCCGCGACGTGGTTGGAGCGCGCGTGACGCCGGACGGACAGGTGCTCGATCCGGACGGCATCGCGATCTCGGTGGGCGGCTCCGATAAGACTCCGGCGGTCTCCTCGGATGGCTCTGGGTACCTCGTCGCCTGGCAGGATACGGCTGGCGGTGACAACGACAAGCTCGAAGCGTCGCGCATCGGCGCGGACGGCGCGGTGCTCGACGACCCGCCGCTGCTCGTGGCGCAGCGGACGGGCGCGAGCCACGTCACGATGGCCTATGGGGAAGGTCAATATTTCATCGTCTGGCACACGCCTGGAACGAGCCTCCTGCCGAGCGGGACGCGAGGCGCGCGCGTCCTGTCCGACGGCGCGCGCCTCGATCCGAGCCCAGGTCTCAGCCTGGGTACGGGCATGTTCCCCGCGGTCGCCTACGACGGCACGTCCTTCGTGGTCGCGGCGCGACGGGTCGCCAGCAGCAGCGTCAGCTCGACGACCTACCGGATGTGGGCGACCCGCGTGTCGCCGAGCACGGGCAACGTCCTGGATCCGAGCTGGATCCAGCTCTCCGCGACGAGCATCGCAGGGTACTCCGGCGCGTGGTATCGGCAGGGACCGGAGCTCGCCTTCGACGGCGTCGACACGCTCATCGTGTGGCCCGGAGGCATCACAGAGAAGAAGATCCACGGGGCGTGGCTCTCACCGGCGGGCGATGTGGTCCTCGGCACGACGCTCCTGTCGTCGTCGACCGGGGCGTACCACTCGCCGACCGTGGCAGCGGTCGGGGACGGACGCAGCTCGCTTGTCACGTACGTCTTCGGTGACCAGACGACTGGCGTTCAGAACTATCGCGTCAATGCCAATCAGATGGACGCCGCGTCGCAAGGACAGGAGTGCGAGCTCGACATCCAGTGCAAGAGCGGGCACTGCGTCGATGGTGTCTGTTGCCGGACGACTTGCAGCGCGGCGACGGATGACTGCTTTGCGTGCAGCGTGGCGGCGGGCGCTGCCGTCGACGGGATCTGTGGTCCCACGAACGGCAACAGCTGCGGCGCAAGCGGTATCTGCATCGAGGGCTCGTGTGACGTCGCAGGGACGGGCGTCACGAGCACCGGAGGTGCAGCCGGCAGCGACGGCACGAGCGTCACGGCAGGCGCCGGGAGCAGCGGCGGCAGCGGCGGAGAGAGCAGTGCGGGCGCCGCCGGCACCGGAGGTGCGAACACCGGCGGCGCAGGCGGAGAGAACGGCGCTGGGGGCGCCAGCAGCGCCAGCACGAGCGCCACGGCAGGCGCGGTGACCAGCGCAGGCGCAGGCGGAGAGAGCGGCGCTGGGGGCGCCAGCACAAGCGCCACGGCAGGCGCGGTGACCAGCGCAGGCGCAGGCGGAGAGAGCGGCGCTGGGGGCGCCAGCACAAGCGCCACGGCAGGCGCGGTGACCAGCGCAGGCGCAGGCGGAGAGAGCGGCGCTGGGGGCGCCAGCACGAGCGCCACGGCAGGCGCGGTGACCAGCGGCGGCGCCGGTGGCGCGAGCAGCGGCGCTGCGAGCACAGGTGGCGCTGGAACGTCTGCGGAAGGCGCCTCGACGAGCGGCAGCGCCACAACGGGTGGGTCGAACAGCTCGGCTGGTGGTGGCGGAGCTTCTACAGGCGGCGCGCCCCCCGATTCGAGCGGCTCTGGCTCAGCCGACGCGGACCCGTCGGACGATGGAGGATGCTCGTGCGCTCACATCGGAACGACGAGGTCGAGCGCATCGACCTCCCTCTGGCTGCTCGCACCGCTGGCCCTCGGCGTGCTCCGAAAGCGGCGCGCTCTACGCGCCGGCCATCGCCTGCCCTCTGGCTGAGCCCACCGCCTGACCCGCGCGGAGCGCGACCGTCCTGGCGGGGGCCTCTCCCGGTCCGGCGCCGGTCGATTCAATAGCTCCTGGTCTTCGTGCACCGCGCGATGTCACCGCGCCCGGACGAAGAACGTCGAGCGCGGTGGCAGCTTCAACCACGAGCGCAGCTTGAGCCAAGATGACCAGCTCCGTCTCGCGACGAGCGCTTCACCTCCTCAATGCATCATGCGCCAGCCTCCGCGAGCCCCTGTGGAGGAGACTTGCACCTCCGCGGGCTCCGCCCTTTCTGCTTGTTCGCGTCGGCGCGGTTGACGAGCGCATCCATGGCCTCCAGGATCCGGGCCTGATTCGGCTCCATTTGCGCGGCGGTGGGCTTTCACGACGGCGAGCGCTATGACTCCGCCCCATGAACGACCCGGCCTCTGCCGAGCCTCCCCCCGGCGCTCTGCCGGTCCCTCCTGGAGCGACGCAGCGGGCGGTGACCCGCGCGGACGATGGTCCCACGCAGCACGGCGCTGCTCGCCGTGGCGCCGACGCTACCGCGGCGCACGGCCACCACGGCGGCAAGGCAGCGCTCGCCCTGGCCGCGCTCGGGGTCGTCTTCGGCGATATCGGCACGAGCCCGCTCTACGCGCTCAAGGAGTGCGTGAGCGCGACGCACGGCGTCCCGCCGACGCCCGACAACGTCCTCGGGCTGCTCTCGCTCCTCTTCTGGTCGCTGATGATGGTGGTCACGGTCAAGTACGTCACCTTCATCACGCGGGCCGACAACGACGGTGAGGGCGGCATCCTCGCCTTGCTCGCGCTGGTGCCGGAGCGGCTGCGCGCCAGCGGGACGCAGGGCGTCGGGTGGCTCGCCGGGCTCGTGGTGCTCGGCGCTGCGCTCCTCTACGGCGACGGGGTCATCACGCCCGCCATCTCGGTGCTGAGCGCCATGGAGGGGCTCGAGGTGGCGACGAGCGGGCTCAAGCCGTTCGTCGTGCCGCTCACCTGCGCGATCCTCGTCGGGCTCTTCAGCGTGCAGCGCTGGGGGACGGCGCGCGTCGGCAAGGTCTTCGGCCCCATCATGGTCCTCTGGTTCACCGCGCTCGCCGCGCTCGGGCTCGTGTTCATCGCCAGGAACCCGGCGGTGCTCGCCGCGCTGAACCCCGTGTACGCGGCGCGCTTCTTCGCCGCCCACGGCTTCCACGGGTTCGCGATCCTGGGGTCGGTCGTCCTCGTCATCACGGGGGGCGAGGCGCTCTACGCGGACATGGGGCACTTCGGGCGCGGCCCGATCCGGCTCGCCTGGTACGCGGCCGCGCTCCCGGCGCTCGTGCTCAACTACTTTGGCCAGGGGGCGCTCCTGCTGCAGGAGCCCGAGGCCGCCGCGAACCCGTTCTTCGCGATGGTGCCGAAGGGTCCCCTCACCTACGCGCTGGTCGCGCTCGCCGCCATGGCCACCGTGATCGCGTCGCAGGCGCTGATCTCGGGCGCCTACTCGCTCACGCACCAGGCGATCCAGCTCGGGTACCTGCCGCGGACCCAGGTGCGCCACACGTCGAGCGAGGCCGCGGGGCAGATCTACATCCCCCTGACGAACTGGGCCCTCGCGGCCGGGTGCCTCGCGCTCGTGCTGATCTTCCAGCAGTCGAGCCGGCTGGCCGCGGCGTACGGCATCGCGGTGACCGGCACGATGGGGATCACGTCGATCGTCTTCTTCGTCGTGATGCGGCACACGTGGCGAGCCCCGCTCGCGAAGGCGCTGCCGCTGCTGATCCTGTTCCTCTCGTTCGATCTGCCGTTCTTCGGGGGCAACCTGATCAAGTTCCTCGACGGCGGGTACGTGCCGGCGGTCATCGCCGCGGTCCTGTTCGCCATGATGGTGATCTGGAAGCGAGGCCGCGCGATCCTCGCCGAGCGCTTCACGCGGGCGGCCCCTTCGGTCGACAACTTCGTTCGCGATCTCGACGCGAAGTGCCGCGCGCGGGTCCCCGGCACGGCGGTCTTCCTGAGCTCGCGCGCGGGCAAGACACCTTACGCGCTGACGCACCACCTCAAGCACAACAAGGTGCTGCACGAGACGGTGGTCATCTTGACCGTGGTGACGGAGCACGTCCCCCGGGTCGCCGACAGGGAGCGCCTCGACGTGACGAGCCTCGACAAGGGGGTTCACCAGGTCGTCATCCGCTCTGGCTTCATGCAGTCGACCGACGTGCCGGCCCTCTTGCGGCGGGCCGCGGCGGCGCACGCGCTGCCCATCGATTTCGCGGACGTGGCGTATTACCTCGGCCGCGAGACGATCCTCGCCACCGACAGGGGCCGGATGGGCAGGATCACGGAGACGATCTTCGCGGTGATGGCGCGGAACGCCGGCGCCGTGCCCGACTACTTCAGGCTGCCGCCGGAGCGGGTGGTGGAGATCGGCGTGCAGGTCGACCTGTAGCGCCTGGTGGACATCGGCGCGCGGCGCGATCGGTCCACCTCCTCTGGGCTTTCGCGCGCTCGAGGCGCTATGACTCGGCCCTCATGAAGATCCCGCTCCTGGGCCGTGTCCTTCCCGCGCTCGGCCTGTCGCTCCTCGGCTGCGCGGAAGGGCCGCGGACGCTCACGGTCGAGGTCGTGCCGGGGCACGAGGCGACCGCGTTCCAGGAAGACCCACCCGTCGCCCGGATCGAGGTGACCGCGACGGCGGCCGAGGGAGACGTCACCGTGTCGGCGGCGGCGGCGCCGGGCGGCGAGCTCGATTTCGGCGAGATCCCGGCGGAGCGGGCGTACACGTTCGACGTGCGCGGCCTCGACGCGGGCGGCGCGACCGTGGTGCGGGGGCGCTCCGCGGCGGGCATCTACCTCGCCGCGGTGACGGGCGACGTGCTGCCGCTCTTCGCCCAGCGCGCCGGCCGGTGGGCGCGGCCGCCGGGCGAGCTCGCGGCGTCGCGCGTCGGCGCGCCCGGGGCGGCGCTCGCGGAGCGCTACCTGATCCTCACCGGCGGGGCCGCGGCCGGGGGCGCCGCGGCGGGTGACGTGGACCCGGCGCGGCTCGACGCGTACGACCTCGCGGCGTGGGGCGGGAGCGCCTCCAGCGGCGCGCTGCCGCGGGCGGCGCGGTCGCTCGTGGTCCGGGGAGACCTGCTGCTCACGCTGGACGACGAGGGCGCGAGCTGGACCGACGTCGCGGCGGGGCAGAGCGCCGAGGCGTCGCTCCCCGAGGGGCTCGGCTCGTTCGCGGAGGTGGCGGGCGGCCGGACGGTCGAGGCCTCGGACGGGCGCTCGTTCGTTGTCGGCGCGACGCGCGCGGGGGTGGCCGCGGGGGTGGCGGGCGCGCCTTCGGACAAGGTGCTCGTCGTCGGCGCGGACGGGGCGCTCTCCGTGGCGAAGCTCCGCCACGCGCGGGCCGGCGCCGCGGCCGTGTGGGTGGAAGGCCTGGGCCTGGTCGTCGCGGGCGGGAGCGCGGACGGCGAGGGGCTGGAGCTGCTCGGCGATGGCGCGACCGAGTTCTCGCCGAGGCCGTTTCCGCCGGACGCCTCCGAGGGTGCGGGCGCCGCGGTGACCGGTCCCGGGGAGATCACGCTCGTCGGCGGGGTCCAGGGCGGCGCCGCGGCGCCGACGCGGCGGCTCGCGCCGGGGTGCGCCGCGACCTGCGCGGCGGTGGAGGTCGAGGGCGCCGCGCTGACCGCGGCCATCGGGAGCGTCGCTGCATTCGCGCTGCCCGGCGGGCGCATCCTCGCGGTGGGCTCCGAGGCGGGCGAGGACGGGCTGACGCGGAGCTTCCTTGTCGACGTCGCGGCGGCGCAGGTCGAGGAGCTGCCGCTGCGGGAGCCGCGGCGCGGCGCGGCCGTGGTGCCCGCGCCAAACGGGACGCTCGCGCTGCTCGGCGGGGTCCACGCGGACGGGACGCCGGCGCTGACGATCGAGACGTTCTTCCCGGAGTGAGCGGTCCGCCGGAGGGTGCGGCGCTTTCAGGACGATCTCGCGGGCGCTGCGCAGGCCTCGCTCGATCGCTCTGGCGCAGCTCTTCGCGGCGCGGCCCGTCGGCGCGGACAGCAACCGGCGCGAGGGGCCCTCGCGGGCGGCGCCGCCGTCAGCGGGCGGGCTGCCCGGCCGGCGGCTTCGCGCTGTGGGCTTGCATCGAGCCGCGGACGCAGCGGAAGCCGACGTCGGCGTTCTTCGCGCTGGCGAACATGAAGTGGCGCGCCGCGGCCCGCAGCCGGTTCTTCGCGACCACACGCCACGAACCGCCGCGGAGCACGCGCCCGTAGCCGATGGAAGGCCCGACCGGATTGCTCACCGGCCCCTCGACGGCCTGGTAATCGCCGTACCAGTCCCAGCACCACTCCCAGACGTTGCCCGCCATATCGAGGATCCCGAACGGCGACGCCCCCTTCGGGTAGTACCCCACGGGGCTGGGTCCGGCCCGCATGGCGAGCACCGGGCTCTTGATGCGCGCGTCGCTCCAGGCGAGCTGGTCCGATGGCGGCTCATCACCCCACGGATACATGCGTCCGCGGGTCCCCCGCGCCGCGTACTCCCACTCTGCCTCTGTGGGGAGCCGATAGCCGTTGGCCTCGCGATTCCAGATCACGCCATCTCCTTCGAGCTGGTATGCGGGCCCGAACCCTCGTAGCGCGGACAGACGGTTGCAGAACTCGATCGCGTCCCACCAGTTGACGTTGTTCACCGGGAGCTCGTCGCTCGCGGGAAGCCCCGGGTTCGTGCCCATCACCTCGCGGTAGAGCCGCTGCGTCGTCGGATGGACGCCCATCCTGAACGCCGCGACCAGCACCTGCCGCCGCGGGCGCTCATCGGGCTTCGCCAACACGTCCTCGTCCGCGCTGCCCATCCAGAAACGCCCGCCCACGATCACGGCCATCTCGATCTTGGGCGCGCTCGCGGCGCGGCCGGCGTCCTCCTCGGCGTCCACGGCGCGGGCCACGAAGGCCCCCGGGCTCCCCGCCGGCGCGGTGAAGGCCGGGGATCCGACGGCAGGGATCCCGGTCGCCGGCGTCGCCGTGGCGGAGGGCACCACCGCCACGGGCGCCGCGGCCGGAGGGGACTCGGACGGGCCGCGCCGGGGCTGCAGCGAGCCCCGCGGCCGGCTCGCGATGCTGAGCGCCGCGCAGAGGTCGTCGATGCTGGCGTACCGCTTCTCGCGCTTCCACGCGACGGCCTGCTCCAGGACCGCCTTGACCGTGCCGTCGCACGAGAGCTCCCGCAGGAACGCCGCCCGGTCGTGCACCGCCTCGGCCGGCAGCTGCGCGCCGTGGAGGCAGAAGAGCGCCGTCATCCCGAGGCCGTACACGTCGGCTCGCACGTCGGCGTCCTGCGGCCGGTCCATCGACTCCGGCGCGCTGTACACGTACGTGCCGAGCGCGCCCGTCCGCGTCCCGCCGGTCGTGTCCGCGGCCGCGACCAGGTCGAAGTCCGTGAGCCGCGGTTCGCCCGACGGCTCGAGCAGGATGTTCGCCGGCTTCACGTCGCGGTGCACGAGGCCCTTCGCGTGCGCCGCGCGGAGGGCGTCACCGACGCGCAGGACGAGGGGGATCACCTGCGCTGCCAGGAGCCGCTGCTGGAGGACCGCCTGGTGCAGGTCGCCGCCGCTGACGAACTCCATGACGAAGAAGTGGAAGCCGCCGTCCTCGCCGTGCGGCTCGATCACGCGCACGACGCCGGGGTGATCGAGCCCCGCCATACGCTGGGCCCCCCGGAAGAAGCGCTCGCGCCGGAGCGCGTCCTCCGCGAGGCTCGAGTGCAGCACCTTGATGGCGACGACGTGGCCCTGCTCGTCGTCGCGCGCGCGCCACACGTTCGCGAAGCCGCCGCGCCCGACGCGATCGAGGAGCAGGTACCTGCCGCGCTGCCCCAGCCTGTCGCCGGCGCGGAGCTGGCCTCCCTCGCGCAGCTGCCGCCGGAGCTCCAGGACCTCGCGCTGCGCCTCGGCCGTGTCGCCGCCTGCGAGCTGCAGCGCCCCGAGCCGCACGCGCGCGCGCTCCAGCTCCTGGGCGAGCCTGCGGGTCTCGGCGTCCGGGTAGATCGGCCTGTGGCTCTGCGCGCGCGGGCGCCTCTTGTCGCTCTTCTCGTTCTTCTCGAGCGCAGCGCGGATGCCGAGCGCCACGTCGGTCCAGGCCTCGTCGCGATCGGCCCGGCCCTGGATGGGGCGCTCGTTGTCCGGCAACGCCGCGAGGCGACCGAACGGCGCGCCCTTCCAGTCGCACGCCCTGAGCAGGATCGGGATGACGCGCGCCGAGCCGGCCGCGTGGCGGGCCATCGCGCGCTCCATCTCGACGTCCCAGCAGGACGGTGAGGCGATGAAATCCGCGCTCACGAGCAGCAAGATGAGCTGCGCCGCCTCGAGGCGCTCGCGCACCTCTTCCTCCCATCGAGCGCCGGCCTCGAGCTCCCGGTCGTGCCACGCCCGCAGGATCCCCTGTCGCTGCATGGGCGCCAGGTGGGACACGAGCTCCCGGAGAGCGGCTTCATCCCTGCGCGCGTAGGAGATGAATACGTCGATGGGCTTCTGCACGGTCGTCCGAGGTGCCAGCCAGGAAGGCGCGTGGTGCGGCGAGTCGACCAGGGGAATCTACTAGGAAGAGCAAACGCCCCCTTGGAAGTCAAGCCCATCGTCGCGCCCGCGCGGTGGTCTCGCACGGGTTCGCACGGGTTCGCACGGCTCACACGGTTCGCACGGTTCGCACGATTCCCGCGTCTCGCACCGTCCTCGCGGGTTCATACGGCTCGCCCCGACCTGAGCCCCTGGAATTGACTCTCAACGTAACCGCCCTGGCGTGGCCGCTGGCACTCTTTGCGACCCGCCTTCTCGCGCACCGAGCGGCAGCGCCCCCACAGCTCGTGTCTCCCCGTGTTGCCCTCCAGGTTCCATGCAGTGCCTGGCGAGCGGCCAAGCCGTGAATTGCCTGTTCCAAGGACAACCGACCTTCCGGCCGGCCATCGATCGGCATTGACCGGCCGGTGAGACTCGCACGTGGCTCATCCGCCGCCGCCTTGATGACAGCTTCGCAAAATGTTGCAAGCGATGCAGATACGATGCAGTCGATGCAGACCGCGCAAACAATTCAATTCGCAAAATCTTTCGGCCGATCCGTGCGTGACGCAGTTGTTGCGGACCACGCAAACAATTGCAAAAACCTCAACGATGAACGCGCTGCCGGCAGCCCGCGTCCCATGTCCGAACCAAGGAATCGTCGCCTTACCGTCTTGACATGCATGCGTGAGCGGCGGACCATGGATGGATATTTGTCTTGGGCTTTTGCAGCGACTCACGCCGCACCTCGCCTCGTACCCAGCGCTCATGACCGTGGGGCCACACGACTCTGGCCTTGCGCGCGGCGAAGCCTTGCGCGGCGAACCACAACACCTGTCACGGAGAACCTTTGCATGAGAGATAAAATGAAGATGCTCAGCGCCCTGTGCGCTGGTCTGGCGAGCGCCCTCGCGGCCTCGTGCGGCGCCGATCCCGGCGGCGCGGGCGACGACGGCGACGAGAGCGTGGCGCGCGCCGCGCAGGAACTATCGACCGAAGGACAGGTGTGCACCACCGTCCAGCGCGGCGCCGGACCAGCGGGCGTGGCCGACGTCGTGCTCTGGCAGAACGCGCCGACGTGGAACGACGGCGCGAACGTGGCGCTCAGCTCGGGGACGAGCGCGAGCGGCGGGATCCGGCGCAGCTTGCTCCGGTTCGACCTCTCCGGCCTCCCATCGAACGCCGAGGTCGTGTCGGCGAACCTGTCGCTCTCGCAGATCTACAAGGCGGACACCAGCGCGGTCCGCGTCCACCGCGTCACGAGCGCCTGGGCGGAGTCCACCGCGACCTGGGGGAGCTTCGGAGAGTCCTTCGATCCAGCCATCGCCGCGTCGTTCACCGGCGGCGGGGCGGCCGGCGTCCGCTCCTCCGACCTCACCGCGCTCGCGCGCGCGTGGGTGAGCGGCGAGGCCGAGAACCACGGCGTCCTCATCGAGGAAGATCCGGTCGTGAGGAGCGAGTTCAAGAGCAGCGAGCGGCCGGAGATCGCGAGCCGGCCGAAGCTCGACGTCTGCTACGTCACGTGCGACGACGGGATCCAGAACGGCAGCGAGAACGGCGTCGACTGCGGGGGCCCGTGCGCGCCCTGCGGCGGCGAGTCGTTCGAGGGGCCGCCGGGCGGGAGCCCCGTCGACCTCGAGGGCACCGGCGCGACCTATGGCTGGTCGGTCGGTGACCTCGACGAGCTGCCGGAGGCCGTCGCGCGGGAGGGCACGAACGAGCCGTGCACGACCGGCGAGGACTGCCAGTTCGACCAACGCTGCGACAACCCCGCGCAGGGCGCGTGCGCCCACGATCCGTGCGCGACGGGCGATTCGCTGCTGTCGACGTGCAGCGGCTGCGTCACGAAGGTCTGCGACGCCAACCCGAACTGCTGCACGCCGACGGACGTGCCTGGCGACTGCGGGCATGACGCCTGCCAGGCGGTCCCTGGCCCAGCGACCAACATGACCACGACCTGCGGGGACGCGTGCATCGCGACCATCTGCGCGAACCATCCGCGCTGCTGCGAAATCACGTGCAGCACGACGGCGCAGTGCACTGCGATCATCGGCACGGGCAGCACCTGCGTCTTCCCAGGCCGCTGCACCGCGCCCAGCGGCGTATGTCCCCCGGGAACCGTGCTGTCGGGCGGCCGCTGCACCGGCACTTGGAGCGCGACCTGCGCGGGCTATGTCGCCACCGAGTGCGCCCCCAAGACGTGCAGCTCGGTCACCCCGCGATGGGACGCGAGCTGCGTCGCCCTGGCCGGGGCGATGTGCGGCTCCAGCTGCGAGACCGATCCGGGCTGCGCGCACGACAAGTGTTACACCGGCGAGCGGTTGAACGCGGGCTGCAACTCGTGCGTGGCTGACATCTGCGCGGTGTCACCGAGTTGCTGCGCGCCGGGCGGCGCCTGGACGCAGAGCTGCGTCGACCTCGTCGAGAGCGTCTGCGGCGAGACCTGCCCGGAGCAGGGCAGCTGCAATGCCTATCTGCCGGGCGAGACGAACCCCGAATGCTCTCTCCCGGACCTCACGATCGGCGTGCCCTGCGGCGGGACGATCCCCGTCTGCAACCGCGGCACCACGCAGGCGCCCGCGGGCATCGCCATCCACCGCTATGCTGCGGGCGTGGGCCAGCTCCCCTCCTCGGAGCCGAGCCGGATCCTCGACGCCTGCAGCCCGAGCGGCGGCACCCTCGCCTGCACGACGACGGAGCCGATCGAGCCGGGCGAGTGCATCAGCGTGGCAGGCTGCACCGGCGTCACCGACGGCATGGAGCTCATCGTAAATCCGCCGGGCGCGGGGCAGATCGCCGAGTGCCAGTGCGGCAACAACGGGAGCGTCTATCAATCGGGCGAGTGCGGGTCGCCCGCCTGCACCGCAACGGCCAGCACCACGCAGGTCAGGCCGGTCACCCTGTTCGTGGCGCTCGATCGATCCACCTCGATGCGGCAGACGCTGTCGGGGGTGGACGTGAGCGCGGATCGATGGATTCCGGCCACGAACGCGCTCAAGGCCTTCTTCCAGGATCCGGAGTCGGCGGGGCTCGGCGTCGCGCTCCGGTTCTGGCCGCACGACAACCCTGGCCCGTGCAACGAGACCCCTTCGTGTCCGCCTGCCGGCGGCGGCGGCTGCGCGCTGCCGCTCGTCCCGTTCAACGGCGCCGCGGCCGACAGGTTGACCGAGGAGGCTGCGGCGATGGGGGACCAGCAAGAGATCAAGCTCCTGCAGGCCTTCATCAACTTCCCGACGCCCAACGGCGAAACGCCGATGTATCCGGCGCTGGACGGCGCCACGACCTGGGCGATCAACTACAAGAACGCCCATCCCGAGGAGGAGGTCGCCGTCGTGTTCCTCACCGACGGCGTCCCGTCGAGCTGCAACACCGTCCCCAACGCTATCGGAAACCTGGCGCGAAATGCCTTTGCTAACCACGGCGTTCGCGTGCACGCGGTGGGCTTCGGCAACTCGAACGCGGAGATCATCAACCTCATCGCGGACCAAGGCGGAGGACAGGCGTTCAACCTCAGCGCCGGCTCGACGCTGCAAGGGAACCTCCTCAATGCGCTGGTCTCGATCCGCGGAGAGGCGCAGCCCTGCAACGTCGCCGTCCCCCTCGCGGGCGTCTCGGATCCCGCGTCGGTGTCCGTCGTCTACGAGAACGCCGCCGGCGTGGAGACAACGCTCACGCCCCAGGCCGGGCTCGGCAGCTGCGGCACTGGCTGGTACTTCACCGACGCGACGCACACGACCGCCAGGCTCTGCCCGCAGACCTGCTCCATCGTCCGCGAGAACCCCGGGAGCAAGGTCCAGGCGGCCGTCCCGTGCGTTGCCGAGGCCCTCTCGCCCATCACCACGAGCTGGGAGCGCTACCACGGCGTCTGCCCGCCGGGGACCAAGGCCCGGTGGGAATACCTCACGTACAGCACGACCACGCCGGGCGACTCGAACGTCGAGTTCTTCGTGCGATCGGCCGACGACACCGCCGATCTAGGCGCAGCGGCCGTGACGCTCGCCGCGACTGCCCACGCGACGCCGGCCGATACCCAGGTGTGCGACGACACCTCGACGCCGCCGTGCGCCGTCGATCTCGGCGCGCTGCCGGGGGCGCAAGCGGATTACCTCGAGCTCCAGGTGACGCTGAATCCGACGAGCGACGGCGCCGGCGGAGTCCAGGTGCAGGGCTGGGAGATCGGGTATTCGTGTCCCGACGTGGAATGAGCCTGGACACGTTCGCGACCCCTCCGGCGTCGGCTCACCTCTTCCTGCCCGCACGCTGAGGCGCCGCCGCGCGACGCGCCCCATAAACCGCTCGTAGATCCTTCGCGATCTCCCGGAGCCGCGCCCGCAGCGCCGCCGGCTCGACCACCTCGACGCCCCTGCCCAGCCCGACGATCTGCGAGATCGCGATCGACTCCCGCTCGAAGTCGACCGTCACGACGCTCGTCCCCTCGCGCCCGCGCTTTTCCCGCCCCCACCGCTCGTGCTCGCCGCCGGGCCGGACCCGCCGGAGCGCCTCTTCCCCCTCCCCGGTCACGCGCAACGTCACCACGTAGCTCGCCCTCTGCTCCGCGAACCGCCGGCTCAAGGTCTTCCAGCACGCCGCGAGGTCGAACGCCTCCGGCCGCGCAAACACCGCGTCGAGGAGCCGCGCGCCCGCAACCCGCGCTCCCCGGAAGATGCTCGGCCCCCGCTCCGTCCCGGCGACGAGGTACCAGCGGTCGGCCTTGATCACGAGGCCATAAGGCTCCACCACCCGCTCGCTCGCTTCCCCGTCGAAGTCCCGGTACGCGAGCCACACCTTGCGATCCTGCCAGACCCCCTCGCGCAGGACGTCGAGGTGCGGCACCACCTCCCTGCCCTGGAACCACCCCGACGCGTCCACGTGGAGCCGCTCCCGCGCGTGCTCGGCCAGCGACCGGTGCACGGCCGGCAGCGCCGCCGACAGCTTGATCAGCCCGCTCTCCAGCGCCGTCGAGAGCCCGATGTCGGCCAGCGCCCCGGGCGCGGCGACCGCCGCGAGCGCCTGCACCTCGGGCTGCGTCAGCCCGGTCAGGCTCGTCTGCCACCCCTCCGCCAGCGAGATCCCGCCGCTCGGGCCGCGCTGCGCATAGACGGGCACGCCCGCCGACGACAGCGCGTCGAGGTCCCGGTAGATCGTCCGCGCCGAGACCTCCAGGCGGCGCGCCAGGTCCTCGGCCGTCAGCTGCCGGCTCTTCGCCCGCTGCAAGAGCAACATCAAGCTGAGCAGCCGATCCGCGCGCATGACCGTCCGTGGCTCCCGACCCCGAAATGACCTGCCCGCAAGGCTACGCGCAATTCATGACAGGAGACGTCAGGAATTGTCCCGTAGCGTCGCAGGACGACCGGGGCAGGCCGGAATGCAAGGGCGCGCGCATCGCAGGAGCCCGCGCGCCCGCCGAGCCGCCGGTCCCCAAGGAGGAGACACCATATGAGACCGCTCGAAGGACAGGTCGCCCTCGTCGCCGGAGCCACGCGCGGCGCGGGGCGCGCCATCGCATGCTCGCTCGGCGAGGCCGGCGCCACGGTCTATTGCACAGGACGCAGCGTCCGCGGCCGGCCCGCCACGGGCCAGCGCCCCGAGACCATCGAGGAGACAGCCGAGCTCGTGGGCGCGGCGGGAGGGCGCGGCCTCGCCGCGCAGGTCGACCACACCGTCGAGGAGCAGGTCGAGGCGCTCTGCGCCCGGATCCGGCAGGAGCAAGGGCGGCTCGACGTCCTGGTCAACGACGTGTGGGGCGGCGATGAGCTCACCGAGTTCGGCCAGCCGTTCTGGAAGCTCTCCCTGCCCAGCGGGAAGGTCCTGCTCGAGCGGGCCGTCACCTCGCACATCATCACGAGCCGCCACGCGGTGCCGCTCATGCTCGAGCGCGATCGCGGCCTCATCGTCGAGATCACCGACGGCGACCACTTCGGCTACCGCGGCAACCTCTTCTACGACCTGGCGAAGATGTCGGTCATCCGCCTGGCCTTCGCCATGGCCTGGGAGCTGCGCCGCCACCCCGCCATGACGGCGCTCGCGGTGACGCCCGGCTTCCTGCGCTCGGAGGCCATGCTCGACCACTTCGGCGTCACGGAGGCGAACTGGCGAGACGCCGCCGAGAAGGACCCGCACTTCATCGAATCGGAGACCCCGTTCTACGTGGGCCGCGCCGTCGCGGCGCTCGCCGCCGATCCGCGCGTCGCGGCGAAGTCCGGCCGCGTGTTCAGCTCGTGGGATCTCGCGAGGGAGTACGGGTTCGCCGACGCCGACGGCCGGAGGCCCCACTGGGGCGAGTACTTCGAGCGGCACCTCGGCCGGTACAACAGGGCCGGCGAGGCGGCCTATGCGAGCTGGTTCAACGGCCCGATGGAGCTCGCGTGCCCCGACTGGCCCAAGGAGTGACCGGGGCGGCGGCCGCAGGGGCGGCGCGGCCGCCTCAGTGGGCGTAGGGCTCGCCGCGAAGCAGCGTCATCGCGCGGTAGAGCTGCTCGATCAGCACGAGCCGCGCGAGGCGGTGAGGGAACGTGAGCGGCGACAGGCTCCACCGGTCGTCCGCCGCGGCGGACACGTCCGGCGGCAGCCCGTCCGCGCCCCCGATCAGGAACGCGACCACGCCCTTGCCGCGCGAGCCCCAGCGCTCGACGCCGGCCGCGAACGCCTCGCTGCCGAGCGCCTTGCCGCCCACCTCCATGGCGATGACGTTCGCCCCCGCCGACGCGCGCGCAAGGAGCGGCCCGACCTTCGCCGGCGGGCCGTCCTGGATCTCGATCTCGTCGCACGCCACATAGCGGCGGATGCGGCCGAGGTACTCGTCCATCGCCGCGCGCAGCGGCTTGTCCTTCACGCGCCCGACGGCGGCGACGACGAGTCGCACGGCGCGCTCAGCTCGGATCGAACCGCGGGGCGGGCTGCGCCCCCGGCGGCAGGCTCTCCTCCGGGACCGGGACGCGCCCCGCGTCGATCCAGAGCCCCTCGATGTCGTAGAGGCGGCGCGTCTCCTCCTGGAACACGTGCACCACCACGTCGCCGAAATCGATGAGCACCCAGGTCGCCGCGGCGAGGCCCTCCATCGAGAGCGGCGCGAGCTTCTGCTTGCGCACCGCCTCCTCCAGCCCCGTCGCGATCGCGTGGACGTGCCTGTCGGAGCGGCCGGTCATGATCACGAGGTAGTCCGCGTAGTCGACGCGCCCCACGACCTCGAGGATCTCGACGCCGATCGCCTTCTTGTCGAGCCCCGCCGCGGCCAGCGTCAGCGCGAGCTCGCGCGCGGGGGCCGAAGGCTCGGGGACGGGCGGCGGCGTGCTCCGGCGCGAGCCGGCGCGCTTCGGGCCGGCGAGCGGCGACTTGGCGCGCGCGGGCGTCCGCCCCGCGAGCGGCAGCGCCGCCTTGGCGCCGCCCTCGCCGCCGCCACGCGCGGCCCGCGGGGCCGGCGCGTCGCCGTCGTCGCGCGACGGACGCCGCGCCCTCGAGGCCGGCCGATCCGCCGGGATCGGCCGCGCCGCGCGCTCCAGCGGCTCCGCCTCGCCGCCCGCGCGGCGCGCGCGGACCACCTTCTTCGCGCCGGGCTCGCCGACGCCCGCGTGGGAGGCGCGGATCCGGGGCGACGCCGGCCGCTTCGGCTTCGCCGCGGACGACGCTCGACCGGCCGCGCCCGCCTTGGCCGTGGTCGCCTTCTTCCGCGCCGGCGCGCGCGGCTCCGCGCCCTCGCTCGCCGAAGGCCCCGACTTCGCCCGCGGCTTCCTGCTCCCCTCGCCTGCGTCCTTCTTGCTCGCCAACGTTCTCTCGCTTTCTTGCGCCCGGTCGATGACCGGCGCCACTCGTCTCGCCCGCGTCAGCGGGTCTGGCCCTCGCCGTACGCGATCCACTTGAGCGTCGTCAGGCTCGCGAGCCCCATCGGGCCGTAGGCGTGGAGCTTCGTCGTGGAGATGCCGATCTCCGCGCCGAGGCCGAGCTCGCCGCCGTCGTTGAACCGGGACGACGCGTTCACGAGCACGCAGCTCGCGTCGACCTCGCGCAGGAACCGCTGCGCGTGATCGTAGCGGGGCGTGCAGATCACCTCGGTGTGCATCGAGCCGTAGCGGCCGATGTGCTCGATCGCCTCGTCGAGCGACCGCACGACCCGGACCGCGAGGACGGGCGCGAGGAACTCCCGCCCGTAGTCGTCCTCCGCGGCCTTGCGCGCCGACGGCACGAGCGCGCAGGTGGCGGCGTCGCCGCGCAGCTCGAGCCCGCGCTCCGAGAGGGCGGCCACGCGCCCGAGCAGCGGCGCCGCGACGCTCTCGTGGACGAGCAGGCACTCCAGCGCGTTGCAGACGCCGGGGCGCTGGAGCTTGCCGTTCTCGACGAGGCGGCAGGCCATCTCGACGTCACAGCCGGCGTCGGCGTAGAGGTGGTTCACGCCCTTGTAGTGCTGGATCACGGGGACGCGCGCGTTCTCCGCGACGAACCGGATGAGCCCCTCGCCGCCGCGCGGGATGGCCAGATCGATCATGCCGGTCAGCCCGAGCAGGACCCGCGTGGCCTCGCGGTCGAGCGAGGGGACCCTCTGCACGGCGTCGGCCGGCAGCCCGACCGAGCGCAGCGCGTCCGAGATCAGCTCGCCGAGGGCCGCGTTCGAGCGCGCCGCCTCCTTGCCGCCGCGGAGGATCGCGGCGTTGCCGCTCTTCAGACAGAGCACGGCGGCGTCGACCGTCACGTTGGGGCGCGACTCGTAGATCATCGCGATCACGCCGAGCGGGACGCGCACCTGCCCGACGAGGAGCCCGTTCGGCCGCCGCTCCATCCCGACGACTTGCCCGACCGGATCGCTGGCGGCGGCGACCTCGAGCACCGCGCCGGCGATCGCCGCGAGCCGCGCCTCGTCGAGCACGAGCCGGTCGACGAGCGCCTCGGAGACGCCGGCGGCGCGCGCCGCGGCCACGTCCTCGGCGTTCGCGGCCAGCACCGGGGAGCGCTTGCCCTCGCCGGCCTCGGCACGCAGCCGCTCGGCGATGGCGCGCAGCGCGCGGTCCTTCTGGGCCCTGTCCAGCGGGGCGAGGGCGCGGGCAGCCGTCCGGGCGCGCTGGCAGAGCGCGCGAAGCGTGCCCTCTAGATCGATGTTGCTCTGTTCCACAGCGGGAACCTAGCTCGCCTCCCTGCGCGGGCCAACCGTTCTCCTGCGCGTCCATGCTAGCGTACCCGCCGTGTCCGGCGATCTCCGAAGCTCGAGCCAGGCGTCGTTCGCACCCCGCTCCCGAGACGCCCGCCGCGCCCGCACAGGGAGCGCCGCTGCCCGCCCGCGGCGCGGCGCGGCGCTCCTCGCGGGGGCGTTCCTCGCCGTGATCGCGCCGGCGTGCAGGGGCTCGGACGCAGGCGCGGACGCGCCCGCCACGGCGAGCACCGGCATCCCGCTCGCGGCGCCGGGCGCGCTGGGGGCGCCGCTCGACGCGCCGCCGGCGGCCCCCTCCGTCCCCTCCTTGCCGTTCGCCGATCCGGAGGGGCTCCAGGTCCCGCCCGATCCGGCCAGCCCTCCCGAAATACCGCCGTATCGTGCTCCTCCCGGGAACACCGGGGGGAGCGGAGTGGAGCTATGACACGCGCCCGCCACGCCTCGCCGATCGCCGCGCTCGCCGCGATCCTCGCCGCGCACCTCGCCGCGGCGTGCTCCTCCGCCGCGCCGAAGCCGCTCCCGCCCGGTCCGCCGCCCGAGTACGAGCGCCCGCGCGAGTACGACGGAGGCGTCGGCGACGCGCCCGCCGCGCCGCCGGACGAGCCGGATGCGACCGACGCGACGCCGGGCGCGCCGCTGCTCGCCCCGTCGCCGGGCGCGCCGCCCGCGTCCACGCAGCCGCCGCCCACCACGCCGCCGCCGCCCACGCAGCCGTAGCGCAGGGCGCCGCGAGCGGGCGTGCGGCGAGCGCCTGGGCCGCGCGACTCTGGCGGATCCAGCCCCGCCATGCTAGCGGCAGCCATGCTCTCACCCCGGCGGGACTTCGTCGTCATCCTCGATTTCGGCTCTCAGTACACGCAGCTCATCGCCCGGCGCGTGCGCGAGTCTGGCGTCTACTGCGAGATCCACCGCTTCGACGTGCCCGTCGCCGAGCTGCGCCGGCTCGCCCCGCGGGCGCTCATCCTCTCGGGCGGCCCCGCCAGCGTGTACGGAGACAACGCTCCCCGCTGTTCCCGGGAGGTGCTGGAGCTCGGCGTCCCGACGCTGGGCATCTGCTACGGGCTCCAGCTCATGGCGTATCACCTCGGCGGCAAGGTCGAGCGCGCGCACACCGGGGGCGAGTACGGCCCCGCGGCGGTGCGCGTCGAGCGCCCGACGGGCATCTTCTCGCGCTTCGCCGAGGGCGACTCCATCGACGTCTGGATGAGCCACGGCGATCGGCTCACCGCGATGCCGGAGGGGTTCGTGTCGCTCGGCACCACGACCGGCAGCCCGCTCTGCGCCGTCGCCCGCGAGCGCGACAAGCTCTACGGCCTC
Source organism: Sorangium sp. So ce295 (assembly GCF_051527405.1). Taxonomy (NCBI): domain Bacteria; kingdom Pseudomonadati; phylum Myxococcota; order Polyangiales; family Polyangiaceae; genus Sorangium; species Sorangium sp. So ce295. Next base: position 5,477,605 of record NZ_CP150324.1, read on the forward strand.
CAGTTCCACCCCGAGGTCGTCCACACGCCGCGCGGCAAGGAGATCCTCCAGTCCTTCCTGTTCGACGTCGCCGGCCTGTCGCCGACCTGGACGCCCGCGTCGTTCGTGGAGGAGGCGATCGCCGCGGTCCGCGAGAAGGCCGGGCCGAGCGACCGCGTCATCCTGGGCCTCTCGGGCGGGGTCGACTCCTCGGTCGCCGCCGTGCTCTGCCAGCGCGCCCTCGGCGACCGGCTGACGTGCATCTTCGTCGACAACGGCCTGCTTCGCGAGGGCGAGGCGGAGAGCGTCGAGCGGACCTTCCGCGGCCACTTCCACATGAACCTCGACGCCGTCGACGCGTCGGCGCGGTTCCTCGAGGGGCTGCGCGGCGTCGTGGATCCCGAGCAGAAGCGCAAGGTGATCGGCCGCCTCTTCATCGAGGTGTTCGAGGAGGAGGCGAAGCGGGTCCAGGGCGCGAAGTGGCTCGTCCAGGGCACGCTCTACCCCGACGTGATCGAGAGCGTCTCGTTCAAGGGGCCGAGCGCGGTCATCAAGAGCCACCACAACGTCGGCGGCCTGCCCGAGCGGATGAACCTCGGCCTGATCGAGCCCCTGCGGGAGCTGTTCAAGGACGAGGTGCGGGCCGCCGGCGAGGCGATGGGCATGCCGCGGGACATCCTGTACCGCCAGCCGTTCCCCGGCCCGGGGCTCGCGGTGCGCTGCCTCGGCGAGGTGACGCCGGAGAAGCTCCGCGTGCTCAGGGCGGCCGACGCCATCTTCGACCAGGAGATCCGCGCCGCCGGGCTCTACGAGTCGCTCTGGCAGAGCTTCTGCGTGCTCCTCCCGGTGCGCTCCGTGGGCGTGATGGGCGACGAGCGCACCTACGACGAGGCGATCGCGCTCCGCGCGGTGCACTCGACCGACGGGATGACGGCCGACTGGGCGCGGCTGCCCTACGACCTCATCGCCCGGGTGAGCTCGCGCATCATCAACGAGGTGCGCGGCGTGAACCGCGTGGTGCTCGACGTGTCCTCGAAGCCGCCCTCGACGATCGAGTGGGAGTGACGATGGCCAGCGCGAGCGCGAAGCGGACGCGCGCCACGGCGGCGCTCCTGATGCTCGGGCTGTCGGCGTGCGTCGCGCGGGCTCCGGCGACGGTCTCGCTGCGGGTGAAGGGGAACGTGCCCGACGCGTCGGTCACCATCGACGACCAGTACATCGGCGCGCTCGCTTACGTCGCCGCCCACGGCGTCGCGCTGCCACCCGGCGCGCACCGGATCACCGTGGAGAAGGCCGGCTACTTCGCCTGGGACCGCCTTGTCGAGGCCAGGAGCGGCGCCCCGCCGATCCACCTCCAGGTGCAGCTCACGCCCGTGCCGGATTGACGATCTCGCGGGGCTGGCGCCGGCTGGGCCTGGCGCAGCCGCCCCCTCACCGGGGCGCACGCGCGAGAGCACAGGACGAAATCATCTCCACGCGGTCTCCGTAATCCATGGGGTGGATGCACGCGGCATCCATCCCGATCTCCACTTTACGGGGGACCGCATCATGCCGAATCGGAGCAGTCCGAAGGCGCGCGTGACGAAGACGCGCGCGCCTTCGATGAACAAATCAGCTCGGCGCGCCCGCCGGTGCGCCACCCTCGAGGTGTGCGGCCCCGAGAGCTGTCGTCCGGGAGGCCGCCTGTTTCACGCCCTGTGCGATCTCGCCGATCGCTTCCTGCAACGCCGGGGAGATCCGCGGGCGATGCAGCTGGGCACCGTGCTGTTTTATGTCGCGTTCCACAGCGCTCGAGCCGCCGAGGACGACGACTTCCGCCTCTCCCTCCGGACCTCTCTGGACATGCTCGTGGAGCTCGAGCCGGTCGAGCGCTGGCTCCGGCCGCCGCCGGCGTTCGATGTGCCATCCGGACGGCCTGCGCCGCGTCCCTACCCCACCTGCGCCGGCGCGGAGATCCCGGCGCCACGAGGCTCCGGATGACGCCGCCGCGTTCCTCGCCGTCCTCGCCGCCGTCCTCGCCGCCGTCCGCGCCGGCGCGCCCGTCGTTCGAGACGGTCTACGCCGTGGGCTTGCCGTTCCTTCATCACGCGCTCCGCTGGCTGGGTGTCTCGGCGAACGATCTGGACGACATGCTCCAGGAGGTCTTCCTCGCGGCCTATCGTGGCCTGGCCAGCTACGAGCCATGGCGTTTCCACGCGGCCCCTGCGGGCGGGCTCGCCGCGGCAGGACCGCCGCCCCTTCGCATCACGCCCGAGGCGGCGCTGCATCGATGGCTGTTCGGCATCGCATGGAGAAAGGCGAGCCACTACCACGCGCGCGCTCACCGGCGTCGCGAGATCCCCTCCGGAGCCGGCGTGTCCTGGCCGTTCGACGGGCGCGCCCCGGCGCCGACGCCCGAGCAGTCGCTCGCGGGCGCGGACCGCGCCGAGATCGTGACGGCGCTGCTGCTGAAGATCGCGCCCGAGCGGCGCGTGATCCTCGTCATGTACGATCTCCTCGGCGTCGCGGTGGCCGACATCGCCGGCGAGCTCTCGCTCAACGAGAACACGGTCCGCTCCCGCCTGCGCCTCGCCCGCGAGGACTTCCGCGCCGCCGTCGCGCGTCAGTCGGCCGAGCGCCGCAGCGCCCTGTGCGCCCTCACCGCGTCGGAGCGCCACCTCCACACGAGCGCCGCAACCATGCTCCACACCGTGCGCGCGTTCCCTCCCGTCCCCGCGCCCGCTGCACGCGCGCTCTGGCGCCGCCTCCAGCAGCGGATCGACGAGCGCGCTGCCATTGCCAGGACCGCCCCGCCGGCGCCGTGGTAAGGACCAGCGAGCCAGCGCCACCAACGCACAGACGATAGGGACAGAACGCAACACACACGGCGCCGCACACACCCACGCGACCACGCGAGCACGCGATGGCGGACGGCACACACGGTAAACGGCAAGACAAGAGCGAAAAATACGAAGCGGGCGACCCCACTGACAGCTTGACGCCCCCGCACGTTTGTGTAGTCTCCGCCGCCCTCGCAGAGAAAGTCCTACGATCATGGCCAATACTCCGAAGTGGAATGTCCGTCTGCGTCACGAATGGCTCGCCACCCCGCTCAAGAAGAAGCGCCTGAAGCGCTGCCAGAAGGCGCGGATCGGCCTGCTCGATGCGGAGCAGCGCAAGGCTGCCAAGCAGAAGCCCGTCCAGGTCGAGCAGCCCGCGAGCTGACCGGCTGACCACCGTTACGCACCGCGCGACACTTGCCAGCCCGGCCGCGCGAACACCTCGACATCACGTGCCGATCGCGGTTCCGCAGGTCGGCGCCCTCGCGCGGCGCGATCCGTGGTAGCGTCGCCTCGCGGTGTTCGCCCGCGCGTTGGCGACGACTCGTCGATCCTCGCCTCTGGTGAGGTTCGACCCGGATCCATGGGAGCGAGGCCCTGAGCGTGTCGGATTCGAGCTTTTCGCCCGGTCGCTCGGGCACTCCTGCCGTGCCTTCGTCTCGCTCTGCAGGGGGCGAGGAGGGCGACGGACCCACCCGCGTCATGAGCGACACGGAGCGGCAGGCCGCGCTTGCCGCCGTGCGCGGAGCGCAGGCCGCGGCCGCCGCCGCTGCGGTCACCTCCACGACCGCGGAGACGGTTCGCCCTCCGCCGCCCCCTCCTCCCGCGGGGGCTCCCCCTCCCTCCGCGTCGGGCGCGGCGGCGTACGAGCTGGCCGCCGAGACGGTCCGCCCCGCTGCGCTCCCCAAGGGGCTCGCAGCGGCGGCTGCGCACGACGCGACCGCCGACACGGTCCGTCCACCCGCTCCTCCCACGGCGAGCGCGGCGAGCCCTGCGGGCAGCGCGGCGGACGGGCAGCCGGCGGAGGCAGACCCGCTCGTCGGCACCACGGTGGCGGGCGCGTACCACGTCATCCGCCTGCTCGGCGAAGGCGGCATGGGCCGCGTCTACGAGACGCACCACACCCGCATCCCGGGCAAGCGGTTCGCGCTGAAGACGCTCCACCCCGAGCTCGCCCAGCAGCCCACCGTCCTCGCGCGGTTCCAGCGCGAGGCAGAAGCCGCAGCGTCGATCCGGAGCCCGCACGTCGTCGAGATCTTCGACGTGAACCGGCTGAGCGACGGCCGGCCGTGCATCATCGCCGAGTACCTGGATGGCAAGGGCCTCGACGAGCTCCTCGCGGGGTCGGGAGGGCGGCTGCCGGCCGGCGCCGCGGTGCGGATCGCGCGCGAGGTGTGCGACGGCATCGCGGCCGCGCACGCAGCGGGCATCGTTCACCGGGACATCAAGCCGGAGAACATCTTCCTCACGGGCGACCCTGCGTGTCCGACCGTGAAGGTCCTCGATTTCGGCATCTCGAAGACCTCCGCGCCGTCCACGCTCACGAGGACGGGCATGGTGCTCGGAACGCCGGCGTACATGGCCCCGGAGCAGGCGAAGGGGGACGAGATCGACCCTCGAGCCGACATCTACGCCGTGGGCGCGGTCCTCTACCACGCGCTCACCGGGCAGCGCCCCTTCGAGCGCAGCGACCCGACGGCAGTGCTCCTCGCGGTCATGACGGAGGAGCCCCCGCCGCCGCGATCGCTGAACCCGGACATCCCGCCGGGCCTGGAGGCCGTCGTCCAGCGCGCCATGGCGAAGGAGAGAGAGGGCCGCCACGCCTCGATGGGCGAGCTCGCCAGCGAGCTCGCGCCCTACGAGGAAGCGGCCGCGCCCGGGCCGCCCAGCGCTCGCGCGTCGCTCGCCCGCGCGTCCGTCGTGCTCGGGCGGCCTTACGCGCTCTCGCACGCCTTCGGCCTTCCCGGCTCGGCGTCGTCGGAGGCGTACCTGACGCGGCAGATGGTCTTCCTCGCGGTGAGCCTCGGCCTCGGGTGGCTCGGCGCGGGCCTCGTCAGCTGCCTCGCCGGCTTCGCGCGCGCGGCGCGCGGCGACGCCGCCGCGCTGTCGGGCCAGGGCGCCACCCTGCTCACGCTCGGGATCCTGTGCGCCCTGTTCGGCGTCGGGTTGCTCGGCGGCTTCTATGTCTTCCGGCGTGTCTGGCGGGACGACGCCCGGATGAGCGCGCTCGCGCCGCGGCTCACGACGCCCGTCGTGATCGCCCTCGTGGCCTACGGGTCGGCGTCGCTGCTCGTGCGGCTCGTCGAGGCCGTGCTCCTGCAGCGCGCCATCGGCATCGCATGGCCCATCTGGGACGCGTTGCTCTTCCTCATCAGCGTGCTCGCCGCGGGCGCTGCCGCCCTGTTCCAGTGGCGAGGACAGCGGCGATGAGCCCGCGGCCGGGCCGCCGGACGTGGGCCATGGGCCGCTGTCCGGGCGTGTGTTAGGGGGAGCAGGCCATGCCAGCGCAGGCACCTGGGACGAGCGCCCGCCAGGCCAGCAGCCCCGACAGGGCGGGCACACAGGCGGGAACAACCACCGTGCTCGGCGCAGGCGGCAACGCCTCGGGCTCGCGCGCCTCCCTGCTGGCGCGGACGCCGCCCGCGGCGCTCTGGCTGGTCACGGGGGCGGCTGCGCTCGTCGCCGTCGTGTTCGCCGCGGCGCTGCTGCGCGACGGCGTCTCGCTCTCCCGGCTCGAGGCGGCCTCGCTCGCAGAGCGCGCGCCGCCGTCGAGCTCCGGCCTCCGGCGTCCGGTCGCGCCGCGACCCTCCGATGCTGTCCCCGCCGACGAGCTCGCCACAGCGACCGCGGGCGGCGTGCTCGCGCTGGAGGCGCTCGCCTCGCGCTACCCGAAGGATCCGGTGATCTTCCGCGCGCTGATGCTGCGCCACGCGCTCCCGCCGCCTTACCACGCCGCCGCGCTCGCCGCGGCGAAGCGGCTGCTGGAGCTCGATCCGGGGGCGGCGGCCGACGACGACGTGAAGCGCATCGTCTCGAGCGCCGCCGGCGGACCGCCCGAGGCGGCCTCGGCCGCGCTCGACCTGATGGCGAGCGGCATGGGGAGCCACGGGGCGGATCTGCTCTACGAGCTCGCGGTGGGCAGCTCCGCGCTGAAGGAGCGCGCCGCGAAGCGGCTCGCGGAGGCCGCGGTCCTGGGGCGGGCGACGCCCGCGCTGCGCATCGCGCACGAGCTCCGGATCGCGCCCTCCTGCAAGGCGAGGCAGGCCTTGCTGGCGCGCGCGACGACCGATGGCGATCGGCGCGCCGTCGATGTCCTCACGCCGCTCATCACCAGCAAGGGCAAGGGCTGCGGCTTTCTGGGCATGAGCCGGTGCGCGGCAGCGTGCGCTTCGATCGCGGGAGAGATCAAGGCGGCGATCCAGGCGATCGAGGCGCGCACCGGGCCATCGCCCCGGGCGGCCGACGCGCCTGCGAGCCGATGACCGCGCCCGCGAGCCGATGACCGCGCCTGCGAGCCGATGACCGCGCCCGCGAGCCGATGACCGCGCCCGCGAGCCGATGACCGCGCCCGCGAGCCGATGACCGCGCCCGCGAGCCGATGACCGCGCCCGCGAGCCGATGACCGCGCCTGCGAGCCCATCGCCTCACGCCCGAATCGATGACGTTGACCGAGGGTTGCGCAGGTGGGAGCCTTGCCATAATAGGGCTCAACTCATGTACGTTCCTGCTCAACCCTGGTCTCCGGATTCATGGCGTGAACGGTTCAACGCTGCGCCGCTCCCCTATGACGATCCCGACGCCGTCCAGGTGGCCGTCGAGAAGCTCCGGGCGCTGCCGCCGCTCGTGACCTCGTGGGAGGTCGAGCGACTCAAAGGCTATCTGGCCGAAGCGCAGCTCGGCCGCCGGTTCGTGCTCCAGGGGGGAGACTGCGCGGAGACGCTCGACGACTGCCGCCCGAACATCGTCACGAACAAGCTCAAGATCCTGCTCCAGATGTCGCTCGTGCTGGTGCACGGCGCCCGCAGGCCGGTCGTGCGCCTCGGGCGCTTTGCCGGGCAGTACGCCAAGCCGCGCTCCAGCCCCGTCGAGACGCGCAATGACGTGAGCTTGCCCAGCTATTTCGGGGATCTCATCAATCGCGCCCCCTTCGACGCCTCCGCCCGGCGCCCCGATCCAAACCTGATGATCGCGGGATACCAGCACGCGGCGATCACCCTGAATTTCATCCGTTCCCTGTCGGAGGGCGGCTTCGCCGATCTGCACCACCCCGAGTACTGGGACCTGAGCTTCCTCGAGCGGGCGGATCTGCCCGGGGAGCTGCGCGAGCGATACCAGCGGATGACGGAGCAGGTCGGGGAGGCCCTTCGGTTCATGGAGGCGCTCGCGGAGGTGCCGGTCGGGGAGCTCTCTCGGGTCGAGTTCTTCACGAGCCATGAAGGGCTCAACCTGCACTACGAGTCCGCGCAGACGCGGAAGGTCGCGCGCCGGCCTGGCTTCTACGACCTGACGACCCACCTGCCCTGGATCGGCGAGCGCACACGGCAGCCGGACGGCGCGCACGTCGAGTTCTTCAGCGGCGTGGAGAACCCGCTGGGCATCAAGCTCGGCCCGAAGACGCTCCGCGATGACGTCATCCGCCTCCTCGATCGGCTCAACCCGGCGGACGAGCCGGGCAAGATCGTGCTCATCGTGCGCATGGGCGCGGGCCGCGTGCGCGACGGGCTCCCGCCGCTGATCGAGGCGGTGCGGTCCGCGGGGCGCAAGGTGCTCTGGATGTCCGACCCGATGCACGGCAATACCCAGACGACGTCCAGCGGGATCAAGACACGGAATTTCGAGGATATCCTCACCGAGATCGAGGCGAGCTTCGAGGTGCACGAATCCATGGGATCCCACCTCGGCGGCGTCCACTTCGAGCTCACGGGCGACGATGTCACCGAGTGCGTCGGGGCGGGGCTCACGGAGTCCGATCTCGACCAGCGCTACGCCAGCCTGTGCGATCCGAGGCTGAACTACCGCCAGTCGCTCGAGATGGCGTTCCGCATCGCCCACCGCATGGCGGAGGCCTCCCGGCGCGCGAAGGGCTGAGTCGAGGGCAGGAGTCTCCTGCTGGCGTTCCGTCGAGACTGCCCAATGAACACCCGCAGGGGGTAGTTCGCCATGCAGACCATCTCGACGGAACAGGGTGAGAGCCGACAGGGCGGAGAGCAAGCCGCGACGGATGCCTCGCACGAGTGCCCGCAGCGCTCCGGCGCCAGCCCCACGCTGCTCGAACATTTCCTGCCTGAGGCCGATATCGTCATGAACCACGCGATCGTGGTGATGGCGCCACCGGAGGTGACGTACGCCACGCTGAAGAGGGTGGATTTCGCGAGGAGCCGCTCTCTCCTGCTGCGCGCGGTCTTCGCGCTCCGCCTGGCCGCCGTGCGGCGCGCCCGGCGCAGACTCCGCCTCGCGCCGCTCCCGGCGCGCGCGCGGATGTCGCTCCAGAACATCGAGGATTACGGCCAGTCCAAGCTTGCCGAAAAGGAGGGCTCCGAGATCGTCATCGGCTCGATCGCGCGCCTGTTCAACGTGGAGAGCCTGTTCACGAGGCGGACCGCGGCCGAGTTCAAGTCGTTCGACTGCCCGGGTCATTTCAAGGCGGCGGCGAGCTTCGTCGTGATGCCCTACGGACAGCGCCGGACGCTGCTCGCGTACGAGACGCGCATCCGCGCGACCGACACGCGGACGAGGCGGCGGCTGTTCCTCCTGGACGCGCTGACGGCGCCGCTCGGGAGGCTCGTCATGCGCCGGATGCTCCGCGTCGTCGCCAGGGTCGCCAACTACCAGTGCGCGGCGCCGGCGCATCATCATCGCCAGCAGGCCACGTAGCGCGATCACTGGCGATCCGTCGAGACTACCCCAATGAATCACCGCAGGGGGTAGTTCGCCATGCAAAGCATATCGAGAGAACAGGGTGAGCTCCGGCAGGGAGCGGGTCAGTCCATGACGGGCGCCTCGTCCCAGGGCCAGCAGCGCTCCGGGGCGTGCCCCACGCTGCTCGAGTACTTCCTGCCGGAGGCCGATATCGTCGCGAACCACGAGATCGTGGTGATGGCGACGCCGGAGGTGACGTACGCCGCGCTGAAGCGGCTGGATCTGGCGAGGAGCCGCTCTTTCCTGCTGCGCGCGGCCCTCGCGCTCCGCGTGGCCGAGATCCGGCGCGCCCGGCGCCGGCTCCGCCTCACGCCGCTGCCCGCGCGCGCGCGGATGACGCTCCTGAACGTCGAGGACTACGGCGAGATCAAGCTGGCAGAGAAGGAGGGCTCCGAGATCGCCATCGGCTCGATCGGGCGTCTGAAGAACGCAGAGAGCCTGTTCACGAGGCGGACGCCCGCCGAGTTCAAGGCGTTCGATTGCCCCGGGCACATCAAGATGGTGGGGGGCTACATCGTGACGCCCTACGGCCAGCGTCGGACGATGCTCTCGTACGAGCTGCGTATCCGCGCGACCGACACGCGGACGCGGCGGGGGCTGTTCTTCTGGGACGCCCTCATGAGGCCCCTCAACAGGTTCCTCATCCCCCAGATGCTCCGCGACGTCGCGAGGGCCGCCGAGCGCCAGTGCGCCGAGCCGACGTACCGCCAGGCCACGTAATCCCCTCGGTGTGCCGGGCGCGGGCCGCAGGCCGCGCGCCGGCCACGAGCGGGCGCGCACGGCTCGCGCCCCCGCCGGGAGCGCTGCCCGGGCGCGCCTTGCGCCGCGGCCCTCGCTCGTGCACCCTACGCGGCGAAGGAGGCCCGCCATGCACCCCATTGCATCGACGAGCCTCGGCCTGACGCGCCGCTGAGCGCGCCGGCGAGGCTCACATCCCCGAGTTCATCTCGCGTGTCGCTGGAACTGCGCGGCCGACGCGTAGGTGCGTCGCTGCGCTCTCGGGAGCATGGCATGGGCAAAGATCGATCGCGGAGCCGCGAACGCGCGCGCTCCGTCGTGGATGCAGGTTCGTTGTTCGGTGGGACGGCGGCGCGGAGCGCGCAGCGCAAGGAGCGCCAGCTCTGCCGTCAGGTGCAGGAGGCGGTGAGCGACGCGCTCGCCGCGCTGCGCGACGACGTCCTCCAGGACGTCTGGGTGATGGGTGTGGAGCCGGCGCCCGACGCCAGCCGGCTCGCGGTGGTCGTGCAGGTCAGGCCTGGCACGCCGCCGGAGGTGGCGGCGGCGCGGCTGGAGAAGGTGGCGGGCTACGTGCGCGCGGAGGTCGCCGGGGCGATCACCCGCAAGCGCGCGCCGACGCTCGCGTTTCAGGTGCTGCCGCCGGAGGGAGAGCCGTGAGCGCGCGCATCTCCGCGTGGCTCCCGGACGGCGCGAGCGCGGCGCTCAGCGCGTCGCTCTCGCGGCTCGCGCGCACCGACGACGTCGCGCACATCGCGGTCATGCCCGACGCGCACGTGGCCGACGACGTGTGCGTCGGCACGGTGACCGCCACGACCCGTCGCCTCTTGCCGGCGGCGGTCGGCGGCGACATCGGCTGCGGCATGGTCGCGCTGCGGCTCCGCGCGGACGCCGATCTGCTCACGGATCGCGATCGCGCGGCGCAGCTCCTCTCCGCGCTGCGGGGCCGCGTCCCGCACCTGCTGCGCCCGGCCGCCGGCGCCCCGCCGCTGCCCGGCGATCTCGCCGAGGCGCGGCTCGGCGCGCCTCGCCTCGAGGCGATGAAGCACCGCGAGGGCCGGATGGAGCTGGGTACGCTCGGCCGGGGCAACCATTTCCTGGAGGTGCAGCGCGACGAGGAGGGCGCGCTGTGGCTGCTCCTCCACAGCGGCTCGCGCGCCATGGGCCCGGCGATCCGGCAGCACCACGAGGCGCTCGCGGCGCGGGATCCGTCGGGCGTCCGCTTCCTCGACGCCGACAGCGAGGCCGGGCGCGCGTACCTCGATGATGCAGCCTGGGCAGCGAGGTACGCGCGGGCGAGCCGCGCGCGGATGGTCACCGAGGCCCTCTCGCTCTTCGCCGAGCTGTTCGGCGTCGACGCCGACGCGTCGTCGCGCATCGAGATCGATCACAACCACGTCCGGCGCGAGGAGCACGGCGGACGCGCGCTGTGGGTGCACCGCAAGGGCGCCATGGGGCTCCGCGAGGGGGAGCCCGGCGTCGTGCCCGGGTCGATGGGGAGCCCGAGCTTCCACGTCGAGGGGCGCGGCCACCCCGAGGCGCTCGGCTCGTCAGCGCACGGCGCCGGGCGCGCGCTGCCGCGGGGCGAGGCGCGCCGCCGCATCGGCGCGCGGCAGCTGCTGCGCGAGGCCGAGGGCGTATGGTTCGATCACCGCCTCGCGGACCGGCTGCGCGAGGAGGCGCCCTCGGCCTACAAGGACATCGGCGCGGTCATGCGAGCGCAACGCGACCTCGTGCGCGTCGTCCGCCGGCTCTGGCCGGCGCTCGTCTACAAGGCGCCATGAGCGGACCCGTCACGGCCGGTCGAGGGTGACGACGGGCGACGTCCACGTCTCCCAGTGCGCCTCGTTGTCCGGATCGCCGAGCGCCCGGAGCGCGCGGAGCTTGATCAGGTAATCCCCGTCCGGCACGACGGTGTGCCTCCCGTCGAGCTTCGTCGTGCCCTTCCATCCATACCGCGTGACCGCCGTCGCGGACGCGCTCTGACCGACGTGGGACAGCATCAACGCGCGCCCCCACGGCTTCGCCGTGGCGGCGTCGACGATGTCCAGCGTCAGGAGCTCCGCGCCGTGATCGAGGTGGACGACCACATACGGCGTGTCGTCCGACGCCAGCGTGTAGACCGCACCGCGCGGCTGCTGGGTCAGGCGCGTCCCGCTCAGCTTGCCGAGCCACGGAGCGCCGAAACCCGACGGCTTGAGGAGGGGCAGGCTCTGGTAATCGCCCTTGAAGCCCGCATACGGCACCCGCAGCAGGCCGTCGGCCGCGCCGCCTCGCGGCGTGAACACGAGGTAGCCGCCGAACAGGCCGCCTTCCGCGAGCGCGTCGCTCGCCGTGACGGTGACGGAGACGGTCGCGCTCCCGGCCGCGGGCACCGTCACGCTCGCGGCGCTGAAATCGACGCGCGCGGCGCCGGTCGTGGCGCTCGCCGGCGCCCAGTGGTCGCCCCCGGTCGCGCACGCCGCGGGCGTGTGTGACAGGTCGTAGGTGACGTCGTGCCCGCTCGAGTTCTCGAGCGTCAGCGTGCGCGCGGCGGGGCCGGCCTCGCTCTCTCCGAGCGAGAGCTTTCCGGGGCTGATCACGGTGGTCGCGCGGATCGCCCGGTCGACGCGGATCACCCCTGCGCCCTGCCGGTGCGCGCTCTCCGGCACGCCGGCGCCCAGATCGCCGCTCCACGGCGCGGGGACCGCGCTGTTCTGGAGGACGTCGCGCACGCGCGCCGCGGACAGCTCCGGGCGCGCGGCGAGCAGGAGCGCGACGGCCCCGGCCACGTGCGGCGCCGCCATCGACGTCCCGCTGAGCGTGTCGTACGAACCTTGCTCGATCGGCACCGTCGAGTAGATCGTGCCGCCGGGCGCGGCGAGATCGGGCTTGAAGGACAGCGCCGCGCTCAGGCCGTGCGAGCTGAAGCGGGAGACGAGGCCCGCGGTGCTGTTCCGCGCGGCCACGGCCTGGTGCGTCCAGCTGTGGGTCACGGGCCCCGCGTCGAGACGCGCGTTGAGCAGCTCGCCGTCGGCCTGCGCGATCCCCACGACCGGGATGGTGATCGGAGGGTCGCCCTCCACGGACGGGCTCATCGCCCCGGACCGGTCGTTGTAGAACAGGACGCCGGCGGCGCCCGCGGCCTGCGCGTGCGCGGCCTTCTGGTGGAACGAGCAGCCGCCGCGCCGGACGAGCGCGATCTGGCGCGCGAGGCTGCCGGCGGGGAGCTCGGCGCACGCGTCGCGGGCGCTGGTGGTCGTCCCCGTGCGCGCGAGGGCGGCGCTCCCCGAGAGCGGCGCGGGCGGGCTCCCGGCGCCGCGGGTGTAGCCGATCACGGCGTTGCCCGGCGCGACGGTGAACGACAGGGTGGTGACGCGCGTGCTGTCGACGGACGCGGTGCCGATGACCGCCTCACCCACGCCGGGCGCGCCCGCGGCCCAGAGCCCTTTCTCGCCGCTGTTGCCGATCGACGCGACGACCACGACGCCGCGCGCGACGAGCGCGCTCGCCGCCGTGGCCGTCGGGTAGTCAGGCCACTGGAACGGCGTTCCGATGCTGATGTTGATGACGTGCATGCCATCGCTGGCTGCCCGCTCCATCGCCTTGAGGATGATGTCGGCGCGCGAGCCGCCGCGGCAGCCGAACACGCGGTACGCGCCGAAGGTCACGTCCGGGGCCACGCCCTGCACGACCCCGTTCGCCCCGATGATGCCGGCGACGTGCGTGCCATGGCCCAGGCAATCGTCCGGCTCTCCGTCGGGCACGGGCGGCTTGGTCGCGTCACCAGCGACGAAATCGTCGCCGACGAAATCGTAGCCAAACGCCACGCGGCAGCCCGGGCCGAAGCAGCCTCCGAGATCGGGGTGATGGTAGTCGACGCCGCTGTCGATCACGCCGACGCGGATGTCCTCGCCGGTCACGCCGAGCTCCCGGCGCGCGACGTCCGCGCCCGACATCTCGCCTGCGACGGCGAGGTCCGGGTCGACCGTCGGCGCGGCGCGCGTGGTGTCGAGCTCCACCGGCGCCACGGGGTAGACGGCCTTGACCCCGGGCATGTCCACGAGCGCAGCCGAGCTCTCCTGCGCGACCCGGACGGAGAGGCCGTTCCAGAGCTCCTCGAACGAGAATCGTTGTTTGTACCGGAGCCCGCGGGCCGCGGCAGCTCGCCGGAAGAGATCCCGCTCCTGGTCGATAAGGCCCTTGACGCTGGCGCCACCGATGCCTCTCGCGGCCGGCGCTCGCTCGAACTCCACGAACCAGAGCTCCGTGGCCTCCTCCGGCGCGAACGTCGCTTCACCTGGCGCCGAGTCGTCCGGAGGGACAGTGTCCTGGCCCGCCTCCTTGTCTCCAGTCTCTCCGCTGCACCCTGAAATGGCGAACCAGAGAGATGCCAGAACGAGCCGACAACCACCGCACCTCACACGCCCCTTCCCGCGCGCTCCCATCATCGATTCAGCTATGTTCGATGACGCGAATCGGTCAAGCGCGAGCGGCGCGAGAACGGAGGGCGGCGCGCGCCACAGACCGTCATTGTCGCAGACCATGGAAGAGTGGTTGTTTCAGAGCAGCCGCCCTTTCGGGTAGGGCGTAACGAGAGCTGCGCTGTGCGGCCCTGCCACGCGCGACGGAGCGCGGTGGCGCGACGACCACGGAGCCCAGGGCGCCATGAGAGGCGCCCTCGAGAGGTCGTTATCTCGCGATGTCGTCGCTGTCCTGCCATGCCGCGGCGTACGAGCTCGTCGCGCTCAGGACGCCGCCTCGGCCTCCGGCGGCGCGGGGACGGCCCCGGACGTTGCCGGTCCTCGAGCGCTCGACTAGCGTGGCGCGGCTCTCCGGCGCGGGCCGCGCCGGGGCTCGGATGCACGATGACGGTCCTCGAGCGCGCCCTGTTCTCCTTGCACCATCGCCTGGTCCACGTGCCGCGCGTGGGCCGCGTCGCGCGGGCGCTCGCCGCGCAGGTGGGCCCCGCGGCGTCGCTGCTCGACGTGGGCGCGGGCGACGGCACGGTCGCGCTGGAGGTCGCGCGCCTGGTCGGGGCGCTCCGCGTCGTCGGCGTGGACGTGAAGGCGCGTCCCGGGGCGGCGCTGCCGGTCATCGGCTATGACGGCGAGCGCCTCCCCTTCCCCGACGCGGCGTTCGAGGCGGTGCTCCTCTCCGACGTGCTGCACCACGCCGCGCGCCCCGGCGCGCTGCTCGCCGAGGCGCTCCGGGTCGCGTCGCGCGTCGTCGCGCTCAAGGATCACTTCCGGTTCGGCCCAGTCTCGGAGCGCGTGCTGCTCTGGATGGATCTCGCCGGCAACGCCGCGCCCGACGTCGAGGTGCGGGGCACGTACTTCACGCCGGGCGAGCTCGTCGCGCTCGCGCGCGGCGCGGGCGGGCGCATCACCGGCCTCGAGTGGCCGCTCCGGATCCACGACCTGCCGTTCCGCCTCGTGACCCAGGATCGGCTCCAGTTCGCGGCGCGGATCGAGCGCCTGGCCGCGGAGATCACCGGAACCACGGGAGACGCGCGATGACGGAGCTCAGGTCGTTCGTCGTCGGCGGCGCCGGGTTCATCGGGAGCCACCTTATCGATCGCCTGGTCGAGCGCGGCCCCGTGACGATCTACGATAACCTCTCTGTCGGGCGCCGCGCGTTCGTGGCGTCGCACCTCGCCTCCGGGCGCGCGACGCTCGTCGAGGCCGACGCCCTCGATCTGGAGCGGCTCACCGAGGCCATGGCGGGCCACGACCTCGTCGTGCACCTCGCGGCGAACCCCGAGGCGCGCTGGGGGCTCGCGCGGACGCGGCTCGACCTCGATCAGGGCACCATCGCGACGTACAACGTGCTCGAGGCGATGCGGCGGACGGCCGTCAGCCGGCTGATCTTCTCGTCCTCCGGGACGGTCTACGGCGACACCGCGCGTCGGTGCGCGGAGGGCGATCTCGGCGCCCTTCCCATCTCGCTCTACGGCGCGAGCAAGCTCGCGGGCGAGGCGCTCATCAGCGCCTACGTCGAGTGCTTCGGCCTCACGGCGTGGATCTACCGCTTCGGCAACGTCGTCGGGCCGCGCGGGACGCACGGCGCGGCGCTCGATTTCCTGAAGAAGCTGCGCGATCGGCGGACGGAGCTCGAGGTGCTCGGCGACGGGCGCCAGTCGAAGCCGTACCTCGATGTCCGGGACTGCGCGGAGGGGATCCTGTTCGGCTTCGACCAGGCCAGGGAGCGGCTCAACATCCACAACCTCGCGCCCGAGGACGCGACGAGCGTCTCGCGCATCGCGGAGCTGTGCGTGGCGGCGTCGCCCTATCCGGACGCGGTGATCCGGTATCAGGGAGGCGAGCGCGGCTGGCCTGGCGACGTGCCGCGATCGCGGATGGATCCTGGCAAGCTGGCGGCGCTGGGCTTCCGCGTGCGCCACACGAGCGACGAGGCGGTCCGGATGGCGGTGGAGGCGCTGGCGAGCGAGGTGTTCGGCGGCGAGCTGGCGCGACGAGCGCAGTGACCGCGCCGTCGACGCGGCCGCCGCCGCGCGGGTCGGCCGCGGTGGTAGAGTCCGCGCATGTCTGAGCTCACCCTCTACCTCGGGAACAGGACCTATTCATCGTGGTCGCTCCGGGCCTGGCTCGTCCTGAAGCAGGCTGGCGCCGATTTCGAAGAGGTGGTGATCCCTCTCCAGGCGCCCGGCACGCGCACGCTGGAGATCCAGCGTTACTCTCCGTCGGGCAAGGTGCCGGCCCTGCAGCACGGGGCGCTCACGATCTGGGAGTCGCTCGCGATCGCCGAGTACGCGGCGGAGCTCTTCCCCGCGGCGAAGCTCTGGCCGGAGGCGCGCGACGCGCGCGCCGTCGCGCGATCGGTGAGCGCCGAGATGGCGAGCAGCTTCGCCGCGCTCCGCACCGCGCTGCCGATGAACGTGCGGCGGAAGATCCAGGGCGTGGCGCTCACCGACGCGGCGTCGCAGGACATCGCGCGCGTCCAGGCCGTGTGGAACGACTGCCGATCGCGCTTTGGCCAGGGAGGCGAGTTCCTGTTCGGGCGCTTCAGCGTGGCGGACGCCATGTACGCGCCGGTCGCGACGCGGTTCGACACATACGGCGTCGAGCTCGACGCGGTCTCCCGGCGCTACGTGGCGTCGATCCTCGCGCTGCCCGCGATGCAGGCGTGGATCGCGAAGGCCAGGGAGGAGCCGCACATCATCGAGGCGTACGAGGCCATCGGCGTGGTGGGCATGTAACGCGTAAACAGGTGGGCAGAGGCGAGCGCGGCCCACGCCGCGCTCGGGATCACCGACGGCGCCGCACCGCGAGGCGGCGACCGGCGACGGAAAGCGCTAGACGGGGACATGCCGCACGAACTCGATCTTATCCTCACGATCACGGGCGGGCTCACCGGAGCCCTAGCGCTCGGCTTCGTCACCCAGCGCCTAAGACTGTCCCCCATCGTGGGCTACCTGCTGGCCGGCATCCTCGTCGGCCCCTTCACCCCGGGGTTCGTGGCGGACAAGCGGCTCGCGGACCAGCTCGCGGAGATCGGGGTCATCCTGCTGATGTTCGGGGTCGGCCTGCAGTTCCACGTCCGCGAGCTCCTCGCCGTGCGCAAGGTCGCCGTGCCCGGCGCCCTGATCCAGATCGCGGTCGCCACGGCGCTCGGCGCCATGGTCGGCCGCGCCGCGGGCTGGACGTGGGGCGCGGCGGTCGTCTTCGGCGTCGCCATCTCGGTGGCGAGCACCGTCGTGCTCACGCGGGTCCTCAGCGACAACGACGTCCTGCACACCCCCGCTGGCCACCTCGCCATCGGCTGGCTCGTGCTCGAGGACGTCTTCACCGTGCTGGTGCTCGTGCTGCTCCCCGCCGTGATGGGCGAAGCCGCGGGCGCGGGCGCGGCGGGCGTCGCCGTATCCGTGGGGGTCGCGGTCCTGAAGCTCTCCGGGCTCGTGGCGTTCATCTTCATCGTCGGACAGCGCGTCATCCCCGCGCTGCTGGGGTACGTCGCGAAGACCGGCTCGCGGGAGCTCTTCACGCTGACGGTGCTCGTCGTCGCGCTCGGCGTCGCCGTGGGCTCGGCCATGCTCTTCGGATCGTCGATGGCGCTCGGCGCCTTCCTCGGCGGCCTGGTCGTCGGCCAGTCCGACTTCAGCTCGCGCGCCGCGTCGGAGGCGCTCCCGATGCGCGACGCGTTCGCCGTGCTCTTCTTCGTCTCGGTGGGCATGCACCTCGACCCGGCGCAGCTCGCCGCGGGCTGGCAGCTGGCGGCGGCGACGCTCGCGGTGGTGCTGATCGGCAAGCCGCTCGCCGCGCTCGTGGTGACGACGCTGCTCCGCCGCCCCCTCCAGACCGGCTTCGCCGTGGCCCTCTCGCTCGCGCAGATCGGGGAGTTCTCGTTCATCCTCGCGGCGCTCGGCAAGAAGCTCGGCGTGCTCCCCGTCGAGGCCGAGCAGGCGCTCGTCGTCGCCGCCATCGTGTCGATCACGCTGAACCCGATGCTCTTCGGCTTCCGCGATCGCCTCGCGCGGTGGACGTCCGCGCTCTTCCAGCAGCGCGACGCCGCCCTCGCGGAGGCCGAGGCCGCTTCGCTGGACGAGCACGCCCACCGCACCGTCGTGGTGGGCTACGGCCCCGTCGGGAAGACGCTGACGCGGCTGCTCCGTGAGAACGGCATCGCGCCGACCGTCGTCGAGCTGAACCTCGACACGGTCAAGCAGCTGCAGGACCAGGGCATCCGCGCGATCTACGGCGACGCCACGCAGCGGGAGATCCTCGAGCGGGCCGGGGTCGGGACGGCGGACAGCCTGCTGTTCACGGCGGCCGGCGCGCCCGGGGACGGGGTGATCGAGCAGGCGAAGGGCGTGAACCCGCGGCTGTTCGTCCTCGCCCGCGCCTTCTACCTGCGCGAGGTGACCGCGCTGAAGAAGGCGGGCGCGGACGTCGTGGTGACCGGCGAGGCGGAGGTCGCGTTCTCGATGACCGAGCGCCTCCTCGTGCGGCTGGGCGCGACGTCCGAGCAGCTCGAACGCGAGCGCGATCGCGTCCGGAGCGAGCTCTTCGGCAGCGGCTCACCAGGGCCTCGCCCCGCGGTGCACGACGCCTGACCTCGCGGCGGGCATGCGCCCCGCGGCCCCGGCGCTCCCGAGCGGGGCGCAGGTTCACTTCGACTTGCCGAGCCAGGTCACCCCGCCCACGACCAGCGTGAGCCCGACGACCTGCTGCCACGTGGCCGGCTCCCCGAGGATGACCCACGAGAACGCGATCGTGAGCACCGGGCCCAGCGTCGAGAACGTCGCCGCGCGGCCCGCGCCGAGCCGCCGGATGGCGGCGGCGAGCAGCACGATGGGGAGCACCGTGCTGATCGTCGCCATCGCCGCCGCGTACCCCCACACCGACGCCGGGAGCTCGCCCAGCCTCGCCGGGCTCCCCGTCGCCGCGTAGTGCGCGAGCACCATCAGGCACGATGCCGCCCCGCAATACGCGGCGAGGCGCGTCGAGCCAACCCTGGAGGCGAGCTTGCCGACGCCGATGTAGTAGAGCGCGTAAGTCACCGAGCTCGCGAACACCCACGCTCCGCCGATGGCGACGGCCCGCACGTCCCCGGATTGCTCGAGATCGTGCCAGACGGCCGCCCCGAGCCCGAGATAACACACGGCGAGCGCTCCCCAGGCCTTCCCGTGGACTGGCTGCTTCAGCCACACCGCGCCGATCAGGAGGACGAGCGTCGGATACACGAACAGGATCAGCCGCTCGAGGCCGGTGCTGATGTACGTGAGCCCGATGAAGTCGAACAGGCTGGAGAGGTAATATCCGATGAACCCGACGATCAGCACACCTCCCCAGAGGCGAGGCGTCAGCGGCCCTTCGACCGCGCCGCGCTCCCTCCGGACGAGCCACAGGAAGAACGGCAGCGCGATGCCCATCCGCAGCGCGAGCAGCGTCACCGCGTCGACGGGGTGCGCGGCGTAGGCGAGCTTCACGAAGATCGCCTTGAGCGCGAATGTCGCCGCCGAGAGGACGGCGAACGTCCGGCCGTCGTCGAGGAGGCCAGCCCGGATCTCGCCCGTCAACGCGCCCACGCCCTCATGAGGGGACATCCCATCTGCTTCTCTGCTCTTCACCAGGCTCGCTCCACCAGGGGACCGGACATCGTCGCCGACAGCCCGCCTCCGGGCCGGCGCGCTCCTCCGGCGGGAGGCGCGCCGGCATTGCGCGCAGGAGCGCGCGTTTGCCACCGCACGAGGCTGCCTCGAAGTGAGGCGGGCACATTTCAGGTAGAGGACGATCTCCTGCTTGGGTAGCGGTCTCGACCTCTCGGGCGTCGGCCTCTGGGGACGCCAGATCGCGCCGCGCTCCCCGGGAGCCTTGGGCTAAGCTCCCGTCTCCCATGACGTCTCCTGCTGGCCCAGGCACCGCCGCGCGCGCTCACGGCGGCGGCGCGCTCGCCTCGTCCGGCGCGCCGCCCGCGCCCCCCGTGAAGCGGCCGCGGGCGCCGATCCCGCAGGAGCCCTCCGGCGTCCACCAGCTCGGCGGCTCGTTCCTCCAGATCGCCGCCACGGTGGGCGGCATGGCCGTGCTCGCGGGCAAGATCGCGGCGCGCGTGGCCACGCTCCGCGTCGACGGCGCCGAGTTCATGCGCAACCTCTACAGGATGGGCGTCAAGTCGATGCCCATCGTCGTCGTGACCGCCCTCTTCACCGGCGCGATCATGGTCATCCAGGCGGCGCCGCTGGTCGAGCGCTTCGGCGCGCACGGCCTGCTCGGCTGGGGCGCCGGCTTCGGCACGCTCCGCGAGATCGCCCCGCTGCTCACGGCGCTCATGATCAACGGCCGCGTCGGCGCCAACAACACCGCCGAGCTCGGCACGATGGTCGTCACCGAGCAGATCGACGCCCTCCGCGTCCTCGCGATCGACCCGGTGAGCTTCCTCATCGCCCCGCGCTTCCTCGCGATGGTGCTGACGCTGCTCCTCTCGGTCATCTTCGCCGACGCGCTCGCCCTGCTCGGCGCCGCGCTGACCGGCGACCTCCTCCTCGGCGTCGCCCCGGCCGTCTTCTACAACGGCCTCACGAGCGGGCTGCTCGACATCGGCGACGTCATGAGCGGCCTCGTCAAGAGCGTCGTCTTCGGTGTCGTGCTCGCGCTCTCGAGCTGCCAGTACGGCCTCGGCGTGACCGGCGGCGCGCCCGGCGTCGGCCGCGCCGTCAACGCGACCGTCGTCGCCTCGGCCGCCGGCATCTTCATCCTCGACTACTTCGTCTCCTTCACGCTCGACTGATCGGCGGCGCCGCGCATGCCCTCCCCGGACAAGAGCTCCTCCGATCGCCCGAGCGCCGGCCCGCCCTCGAGCGAGCTCAGGGATGTCGCGCCGGAGGCGTCCGGCGTCGCCGCGATCGGCGCCGCCGCGCTGTCCCTCTTCCAGTCGGCGCGCGAGCTCTACTCGGTATTTGTGAGGACGCTTTACTACTGCGCGAAGGGGCGCCGCGAGCCGGGC
The DNA here is from genome assembly GCF_051527405.1 of Sorangium sp. So ce295. Taxonomy (NCBI): domain Bacteria; kingdom Pseudomonadati; phylum Myxococcota; order Polyangiales; family Polyangiaceae; genus Sorangium; species Sorangium sp. So ce295. The sequence goes on from NZ_CP150324.1 coordinate 5,498,499, forward strand.
GCGGTGCTCCAGCAGATGTACGAGATCGGCAACAAATCGCTGTTCTTCCTGACGGTCGTGATGGGCTTCATCGGGATGATCATGGTCTTCCAGGCCGGCCAGCAGGCGAAGCGGGTCATCCCGGATCTGACCATGCTCGGGGCGACGTACCTCGAGCTGCTCGTCCGCGATCTCGCCGCGTCGATCGCCGCGCTGATGCTCGCCACGCGGGTCGGCGCGGGCATCGCCGCCGAGATCGGCTCGATGGTGGTGACCGAGCAGGTCGACGCGCTCCGCATGTGCGCGGCCGATCCGATCGACTACCTCATCAAGCCGCGGTTCATCGCGAGCCTCCTCATGACCACGTGCCTCATCGTCTGGAGCGCCGCGGTCTCCTTCACCACCGGCATGGTCACCGCGTACAGCATGTTCGACGTGAGCCCCGAGACGTTCATGAACGTCAGCCTCGTCGACGCGGGTGATCTCGCGACGGGCCTCGCGAAGTGCGTGGCCTACGGCGCCGCGATCCCGGTGGTCTCGGGCCACTCCGGGCTGTCGACCTTCGGCGGCAGCGAGGGCGTTGGCTGGGCGACGACGCGCGCGGTCGTGAACTCCTCGCTCGCGGTCATCGTGCTCAACATGCTGATCTCGGCGGCCGCTTTCCTGATCTTCCGCTAGGCGGGCGGCCCCGCCGCGCCGCGCCGGCGCCTCACTCGATCGGCCCCTCGGCGCTGCCGGTGATGAACTGCTGCACGACCGGATCCGGCGAGCCCTGGAACGCCGCGCGATCCCCGAGCAGGCGCACCAGACCTTGATAGAGCATGACGATGCGGTCGGCGATCGTGAAGATGCTCACGAGGTCGTGGCTCACGACGATGCTCGTCACGCCGAGCGTGTCGCTGAGCTCGCGGATCAGCTTGTCGACGCGCCGCGCGCTCACCGGATCGAGGCTCGTGGTCGGCTCGTCGAAGAGCACGTAGCGCGGGTCGAGCGTGAGCGCGCGGGCGATGGCGACGCGCTTGCGCATCCCGTCGCCGAGCTCCGGCGGGAAGCGGTCCCCGAACTCGCGCATATGCACCTGCTCGAGCCGCCGCAGCGCCTCCGCGAGCGCCTCCTTCGGCCTGAGCCCCTTGTGCTTGCGGAGCGGGAGCGCGACGTTCTCGGCGCACGTCATCGAGTCGAACAGCGTCGAGTGCTGGAACACCATCGCGCACTTCATCCTCACCGGGTACATCCGGGCCTCGTCGAAGCGGCTCACCTCCTCTCCGTCCAGCCAGATCTCCCCGCCGTCCGGATAGAGCAACCCCACGAGGTGCTTGATGAGCACGCTCTTCCCGACCCCCGACTGCCCGATGATGAAGAACACCTCGCCGTCCTCGACGTCGAACGAGACGTCCTTGAGGACATCTTTGGGGCCAAAGGATTTTCGGACATTTCGGAACGAAATCATCGGGACCTGGCAATTCCGGGAAGACGTGAGAGAAGAAGCGAGAGAAGAAGCGAGAAGCGCGGTTGCGTCAAAGCAATGGCTGCGCGAAGCGTCACGCCGCCCGCTGGAATATCGCGCTGCGGCAGGTGGATCCTGGCCTATTTCCCTCACCCCGCCGCCGCCAGATCGGAGAAGATAACGAACTCATGGCAAGCCCGCGATCGATCGAGGTTAAGGTCGGGATCCTCATCCTGACGGCGCTCGGGCTCCTCGCCACGTTCATCCTCGTGATGGGCGGGGTCAACTTCCAGCCGAAGTACTCGATCTACGTCGAGTTCGACAACCCGGGCGGCCTCCAGACCGGGGCGCCGGTGAAGATCGCCGGCGTGGAGGTCGGCAAGCTGAGCGAGATCCACTTCAGCGGCGGCAAGCTCGGCAAGGACGGCAAGCGCGAGCCGCTCGTGCGGATCCAGGTGCGCCTCGAGGAACGCTACCAGCAGAGCATCCACGACAACGCCACGTTCTACGTCACCACGCAGGGCGTGCTCGGCGAGCAGTTCCTCGCGATAGAGCCCGGCTCGACCGACAGGCCGGTGATCCCGCCGAACGCCGTCGTCCGGGGGCTCGATCCGCCGCGCCTCGACATGCTGCTCGCCGAGGGCTACGAGCTCCTGCACGCGACGGTCTCGGCGATGCGCGAGCACCGCGAGGAGGTCGGGGAGGCGTTCGACGGGCTCCGGAAGACGCTGAAGGGCACCGGCGACTTCATGCACCGAAACCAGGATCGGCTCGATCGCATCGCCGAGAACGTCGAGCAGATGAGCGTCGACGGCACCGATCTCGTGAAGGACGCCCGGCAGCGGTACGTGAACAACCCGCAGATCGACCGCATCCTCGCCAACACCGATCAGCTGACCGGGACGGCCGCGCGCGATCTGCCGCCGCTCATGGCGGACGCGCGCGAGACGCTGGCGAACGCGCGCCGCCTCTCGACCACGGTCGGCGGCGAGACCGAGCAGGTCAAGATCAGGAAGACGCTCGACGACATCGCCGAGATCGCGGGCAGGGCGAGGGCTGCGACCGCCGACGCCCAGGCGGTCCTCGCCCACGTGAAGCGCGGCAAGGGGACGGTCGGCGCGCTCGTGATGGATGAGCAGCTGTTCGACGACCTGCAGGAGCTCGCACGCGACCTGAAGCACAACCCCTGGAAGTTCTTCTGGCGCGAGTGAGCGGCGCCGCGCGCGTCCTGCGAGGGCGCGCGTCCTGCGAGGGCGCACGACAGCGCCCCGCGCGCCGGGCCGATGACCCGGGCGTGAGCGCGATGTACATCCGTGGGCCGTCGGGTCCCCGCCGGCCCTGACGGTCGATCAGGTCAGCCTGACCAGCGGGGCGCCTTCCGTGACGGCGGCCCCCTCGGTGACGAGGATCTCCTCGACCGTCCCCGCTTCCTCAGCCTCGACAGGCATCTCCATCTTCATGGACTCGAGGATGACGACGACGGTCCCCTCTTCGACCTCGTCGCCCGGCTTGACCTCGATCTTCCAGACCGTACCGGTGATGTGCGCCTTGATGAGTTTCGCCATGGGCGCGCGACGCTACCGGAGAGCCACCGAGAATCCAACGGGGCCGTGGTGAGCGAAGGAGCCCGCCCTCGGGCGGCACCTTCTTCCGTGATGCCCTGGGCGCCCTCGGCGACGGACCAGTTCGTCCGGCGGCGCAGGCGCGCGGTGACGAGCGGGGGGAACGGAGGTGAACCAAGGAGGACCAAGGAGAACGGAGGGCACGCGAGGTAAACGAGGTGGCCGACGTGGCCGAGGTGACCGAGGTGAACACGTGGAGGTGAGGTGGAAGGGACGGAGCGCAACGATTTCCGCTGGTACCTGCGGTGCACCACGGCGATACTCTGGCTGGCGACTCCGCGGCGCCTCGACATCACGAGGGTCGTGGCGTTCGCGAATAATTGCGTCAAAGCCGCTCTGCGGGTCAGAATCGTCCTGCTCGGTGGCCCTCCGAGGGCGACCTGCAGGTCCCCGCACCGCCCCTTGGTAGCCAAACCGCACGCGCTCGATCGAAGGAGCCACGAGGTCATGTCGGAACAGAAGGAAAGCTCGGTCCTGTTCTCGCTCAAGGAGCTGATGAACCTCGAGGAGGATCGCATCAAGAGCGAAGAGGCCCAGAAGGCCGCCGCCGCCGCCGCCGCCGAGAAGGCGCGCGTCGAGGCGGAGCGCGCCGCGCGCGATGCCGAGGAGCAGCGCATCCGCACCGAGGAGGAGCGCCGTCGCAACGAGGAGCGCCGGTCCCGCGAGGAGGCGGCGCGGCTCGAGGCGATCCGGCAGGCCGAGATCGAGAAGGCGCGCGTCGAGGCCGAGCAGAAGGCGCGGCTCGAGGCGATGGCCGCGCAGCAGCACCACGAGCGCTCGCTCGCGGCGCTGCAGCAGGACGAAGGGAAGAAGAAGCTGCGCAAGCTCCTCATCGGCGGCGCAATCGCCAGCGTGCTGGTGATCGGCATCGTCACGGTCGTCGCCGTCGACTCGGCGCAGAAGAACGAGGCGCGCATCCAGGCCGAGGCCGCGAGGGCCCGCGAGCTCGAGGAGGCGAACAAGCGCCTCGAGGCGCAGTTCAAGGAGTCCGAGGGCAAGATGGCCGGGCTGCGCGATCAGCTCGCGACCGCCAAGGACGAGGCGACGCGCCTCGCCCTGCAGAAGCAGCTCGAGGCCGAGCAGCAGAAGCAGGAGCAGCTGCGCCGCGGCGGCGGCGGACGCCCGGCCGCGGGCGGCGCGCCGGCGAGCGGCGGCGGCGCCAAGGCGCCCTGCAACTGTGCCCCTGGCGATCCGCTCTGCAGCTGCCTCTGACGCGGAACAGGGTCCCTGAATGGCCAACTTCAGCTCCGTCAGGCAGAGAACGAGCCTCGGCAGCGGCTCGCTCGACGAGGCGCGCCGCAGGCTCGTCTTCCCGCTCGACTACGCGAACCTCGACGACGCCAGGGCGGCGGCGACCCGCATCGCCCCCTCGATCGGCGTGCTCAAGGTCGGTCTGGAGCTGTTCGTCCGCGAGGGACCGAAGGCGGTCGAGATCGGCAATTCGCTCGGGCTCGACGTCTTCCTCGATCTGAAGCTGCACGACATCCCCGAGACGGTGGCGCGGGCGGTGGCGGGCGCCGCCGCGCTCGGGGTCCGGTACCTGACGGTGCACGCGGCAGGCGGCGCCGAGATGCTGAGGCGCGCGGCCAGCGAGGCGGCGCGCTCCCAGGACATGATCCTGCTCGCCGTCACCGTGCTCACGTCGCTCGACGACGGCGATCTCGCCGCGCAGGGCGTGCAGGGGAGCGCGTCCGAGCACGTGGTCCGGTTGGCGCAGCTCGCGCGCGGCGCGGGCGTCCACGGGTTCGTCGCCTCGCCGCACGAGGTGCCCGTGCTGCGGGAGGCGCTCGGGCGGGGCGAGCTCATCGTGACGCCCGGCATCCGCCTCGGTGCAGGCGAAGGCAGCGCACAAGGCGATGATCAGAGGCGCATCGCCACGCCCTCGGCCGCGATCTCGGCCGGCGCAGATCTCCTCGTGGTCGGCCGGCCGATCCGCGACGCGGCCGATCCGCTCGCCACGGCGCGCTCGATCGTCCAGGAGATCGCGCACACGCTCCACCCTCCGCGCCCGTGAGCCGCCTCGTCTACGGTCTCCAGCCGGTTCGTGAGGCGATCCGCGCGCACGGCGCGCGCGTCGGGTGGGTCCTTGTCCAGCGCGACGGCGGCCCGAAGCTCGACGCACTCGCGCGCCTCGCGGAGGGCCAGGGCATCCCGACCGAGCGCGCGCCTCGCAACGAGCTCGATCGCCGCAGCGCCGGCGGGCGTCACCAGGGGGCCGTGGCCTCGGCGCCCGAGCTCCAGATCGTCGGTGTCGACGAGATCCCGGTCGTCGAGGAGGGCCAGCCCGGCGCCGGCACGATCACGGTGGCGCTCGACGGCGTCATGGACCCGCAGAACTTCGGCGCGGTGATCCGCAGCGCCGTCGCCCTGGGCGCCCGGGCCATCCTGTGGCCCGAGCACAGCTCGGCGCCGCTCACCCCGGCGACCTTCCGTGCGTCCGCGGGCGCCATCGAGCACGCGAGGCTGTGCCGCGTCCCCTCCTTGCCAGACGCCCTCGAGGCGCTCGCCGCCCGAGGCGTCGCCGCGATAGCGCTCGACGCCCAGGGTCCGGTGGAGCTCGGCGAGCTGCCCCTGACCGGCCCTGTCGCGATCGTCATCGGCGCCGAGGACAAGGGCACACGCCGCTCGGTCCGCCGCGCCTGCCAGCACGTCGCCCGGCTCCCCATGACCGGCCCCATCTCTTCGCTGAACGCCTCGGTCGCAGGGGCGATCGCGCTCTACGAAGTCGTCCGGCAGCGCCGCGCATCGAGCACGTAGCCGGACAGCGCGCTCGGCCTCTCGCGGCGCGCCTCGCTGGTCCGGTCACCGGCGCGCTCGCGCGCCGCGACGTGGCCTGGCAGCACCACCGCACGTCGAGCGCGAGCTCATCCGAGAGCTGGCCTGGACGGCCCTCGATCGATGCGTCCGGAGCCGGCGTGATCGCGCGCCGCGAGATCGCCGGGCAGCGCCGCAGGCCGACTCCTTACATCAACAAAATTGACAATAAATTCGAATGGATACAATCAGAACCTGAAGCGAAGTCGAGCACCTCGCCGAACGCTGAACAGGCTCACAGCGAGATGACCGATTCGATCCATTCAATGGATCGACCTAAAGAATCCACAGCCCCCTCAAAAAGCTCAATCACTGCGAAGAGATACCCCTGTGGACTCACCCTTCTCTGCGCGCTAATCCCGAATGGCTCGAGGGATGGTTCAAGAATCGACGGGTTCCCGGTAAGCGACGGGATCGGCTCAGCTTCCGGCTCGAAGCGATCGCAGGCGGGAGAGCACGCGGGCCACGCGGCGCGTGGCCTCGATGAGGTCGGCCTCGGCCGTGTCCTCGCCGATCGAGAAGCGCACGGCGGACGCCGCGCGCTCTGGCCCGAGCATCGCCGTGAGGACCGGGGAAGGCTCGGCGGTCCCGGCGCTGCAGGCCGATCCGCTGGACACGGCGACCCCCTCCAGGTCGAGCGCGGCGCAGAGCTCGTCGCCGCGCCAGCCGGGCCAGGAGAGGTTCGTGATGTGGGGGGCGCGGTCGCCGTCTCCGTTGCGGATCGGCGCGGCGCCGGCCGCGCGCCCGATCTCGACGAGCTCGGCCTCGAGGCGATCGCGGAGCGGGGCGAGCGCTGCGTAGCGGGCAGGACCTCCGATCGCGCGCCGGGCGGCCACGGCGAAGCCGGCCGCGGCGAGCGGGTCCTGCGTCCCGGGCCGCAACCCGCGCTCCTGGGCGCCTCCGAGCAGGACGGGCCGGAGGCGGATGCCCGGCCGGACCGCGAGGGCGCCGATCCCCTTCGGCCCGCGGATCTTGTGGGCCGCAATCGACGCGAGATCCGCCCCGGCCCACGCCTCCGGCGGGAGGCGTCCCACCGCCTGGACGGCGTCCACATGGAGGCGCGCGCCGCGGGCGTGGACGATCGCCGCCGCCTCGGCGATCGGCTGGACGACCCCCGTCTCGTGGTTCACCGCCTGGAGGCTCACGAGCCGCACGGGCGCGACGGCCGCCGCTCGATCCACGGCGGCAGCGATCGCCTCCGGCGCGACCCGGCCGGACGGCTCGGGATCGATCCACGCGACGTGCACGCCGCGGCCGGCGAGCGCCTCGGCGGCGCGGGTCACCGACGGGTGCTCGATCCGCGAGACGACGAGCGCCCCGGATCGCTCGTCGAACGCGTGGCAGAGCGCGAGGTTGTTGGCCTCGGTGCCGCCCGAGGTGAGGATCACGTCGCGCGCGTCGAAGCCCGTCAGCCGGGCGACCGCCTCCCGCGCCTGCTCGATGAACGCGCGCGCCCGACGCCCGGGTCCGTGGACGCTCGCGGGGTTGGCCCAGGCCACCTCCGCCGCGGACTGCATCGCGGCCAGGACCTCGGGGTGCGGCGGCGTCGTGGCGTTCCAGTCGAGGTAGATGGCGCGAGCGGCCGGGTGCATCAGATGGACGAGGGATCGGTGGGAGGCGACGAGGGCGGGCCGAGCCGTCCGGGGGAGCTGCCGTCGTCCTGGAAGGGCGCTCGCCGGGCGACCGTCAGGTAGAACGCGGCCCCGGTCAGCGTCTCCCCCTCGATGATCTCGTTGCCGGGAGACGCGACGCGCACGTCGCCGCCGAGCCCCCGGGCGGTGCGCCGGGCGATCGCGAGCCCGACGCCGACGCCGCCGTAGGCGCGCGTGGCCGAGCCGTCGACCTGATAGAACGGCTCGAAGATGCGCGACTGGCGGTCCGCCTTGACCCCGGGCCCGCTGTCGGCGACGCAGAGCTCGTAGTGCCCCGACTGGAGCACGGTGACCCGCACGCCCGCGGTGCCGCCGGCCGGCGTGAACTTCGCCGCGTTCTCGAACAGCTGGATCATCGCCCGCTGCAGGCGGCCTGCGTCGCCCCACGCGGGGAGCGGGCCGCGCGGCAGATCCTCGACGAGCTGGACCTTCCCCTCGGCGAAGCGGTCGGCGACCTGGGCGAGGGCGCGCCGGGTGGTGTCGAGGAAATCGTACTCGGAGTGCATGAAGCGCATCCGACCCGTCTCGATGCCGGTGACGTCGAGGAGGTTGTCGATGAGCGAGCGGAGCCTGCGCACGCAGTCCTCCATCGCGAGGAGCGCCTTCTTCTGCGCCTTGTTGAGCGGGCCGAGCTCCTCGTCGGCGAGCAGCTTCACGTACCCGACGATCGGGGTCATCGGGGTCGCGAGCTCGTGGGAGATGTTGCGGTAGAACTCGGTGCGCGCGGCGTCGAGCTCGCGGAGCCGGGCGTTGGCGCGCGAGAGCTCGGCCACCTTCTGCTCCAGGTGGGCGACGATGCGCTGGCTCTGCTCGCGCAGCCGGAGCGGCCCCTGGGACGCGGGGAGCTCCTCGCGCGCGCCGCTGAGGTAGCGGGCGATGATCGACGGGAAGGAGCGCGCATCGATCGGCTTCTGGAGGAAGCCGTCGCAGCCGACGGCGAGGCTCGTGTCCCGGTCGCCCTCCGCGGTGATCGCCACGATGGGGACGCCGGCGAGCGACGCCTCGCCGCGCAGGCGCAGGGTGACCTCGAATCCATCGAGGCCGGGGATGTTCAGGTCGACGAGGACGAGGTCGGGGTGCTGCGTACAGGCGAGACGTACCCCTTCGAGCCCGTCGGCGGCCTCTAGGACCTCGTAGCCCGCGTTCTGGAGCAGCTTGCGGACGAGCAGGCGGTTCGCGGGATCGTCCTCGATGTGAAGGATCTTCGACATGGGCTCTGCGGGCGCATAGTAGTCGCGATCGTGGGGGTTCAGGCACGTTCTGCGCGAACTTCCACCACCCGGCCAGGCTGCGCGGGCGCGTCCTGCGCCGGGGTCGTCCGCTCGGAGCGCTCGTTTGCGGTGCGGGTTGCCTGGCTCGCGCCGAGCGGGTCGCCAGGCTCGCGCCGAGCGGGTTGCCAGGCTCGCGCCGAGCGGGTTGCCTGGCTCGCGCCGAGCGGGTTGCCAGGCTCGCGCCGAGCGGGTTGCCTGGCTCGCGCCGAGCGGGTTGACGGAGGGACGGCGTCCCTTCAATACGGGGCCGCCATGCTCGGCCCTTCCAGGTTCCACCGCGACGCCGTCACGACGGCGCGCTGCCTTCCCTTCCCCGGGCGCTCCCGATGACGACCGCGCACCAGCAAGAGAGCGAGGCTGCCGTCGCAGACGCCGGGGGTGGAGAGACCGCCAGCCTCCCGCTGCCGGACGCGCCGCGCAGCGCGGGAGACCCCCCGGCGAGCGCGGGAAGAGCAGCGCGCGCGCTGCCCGCGCGCCTCGCCTGTGCGCTCGCGGCCCTCAGCGGGCTCTTCTACTTCCTCGGGTTTCCTGGGATGGATCTCTGGCCGATCTCGTTCTTCGGCCTCGTCCCGCTGATCGTCGCGCTGCGCGGACAGACGCCCAGGCGCGCGGCGCTGCTCGGCTGGATCGCCGGCTTCGTCATGACGATGACCGGCTTCTACTGGCTGCTCGAGATGCTGCGGGTGTTCAGCGGATTCCCCACGATCCTCTGCGCGCTCTTCATGGCCATCCTCTGCGGCTACCAGGCCGGGAGGATCGCGCTGTGCGGCTGGCTCTACGGGCGGGCCGAGGCGCGCGGATGGCCAGGCCCGGTGGCCTTCGCGCTCGCGTTCGTGACGAGCGAGCTCGTCTTTCCGCTCCTCTTCCCCTGGTACTACGGCGCGTCGGTCCACAACGCGCCGGTGATGGGCCAGGTCGCGGAGCTCGGCGGCCCCTACCTCGTCGGCCTGGTGCTGGTCGCCGCGAACCTCGCGATCGCCGAGCTCGTGATGCTCCGGCTGGATCGCGCGAGCCTCGCGCCGGGCGAAGCCGGCCGCGACGCCGGCCAGCCGCGACGCGGTCGCCAGCTGAACCGCGCGGTCGTCGCGGTGGGGATCGCCGCCCCCGCCCTCGCCGCCGTGTATGGCGTCCTCCGGATCCGCGCCGTGGACGCGGCCGCCGCCGCGGCCGAGCCGATCAAGATCGGGATCGTCCAGCCGAACCTCGCGCTCTTCGACCGGCGGAACGCGCTCAAGATCCACGTGAGCCGGACCCGGGAGCTCGCGCAGCAGGGCGCGGAGCTCGTCGTGTGGAGCGAGGCGGGCGTGCCGCAAGCGTTCCGGGAGTCGGCCTACCAGCGCGAGGTCCAGCGGTCGCTCACGAGCCGCCTCGGCGTCCCCACGGTGGTCGGCACGGTCATCCACCGGCTACCGGCTGACCGGAACGAGCGCGGCGTGAGCTTCAACACGGCGCTCATGGCCGGCAAGGACGGCGAGATCCTCGGTCGATACGACAAGCAGTACCTGCTCGCGTTCGGCGAGTACCTCCCGTTCGGCGAGATGTTCCCGTACCTCTACAAGCTGTCGCCGAACTCGGGCCGCTTCAGCTCCGGCACGTCGCTCGCTCCGCTCGAGTGGGACGGCCACAGGCTCGCGACGATGATCTGCTACGAGGACATCCTGCCGCACTTCGTGAACAAGCTGGTCGCCCAGGGCGACCCCGACCTCCTCGTCAACCTCACGAACGACGCCTGGTTCGGCGACTCGACGGAGCCGTGGATCCACCTCGCGCTCGCGAAGATGCGCTCGATCGAGCACCGCCGCTACCTCGTGCGCGCGACGAACAGCGGCGTCTCCGCGATCGTCGACCCGGTCGGGCGGGTCGTCACGCACAGCGACACGTTCAAGGAGCAGTCGCTCCTCGGCGAGGCCCGTTTCATGCGCGCGAAGACCGTCTACGGGACCGTGAAGGACATCCCGTGGTACGTCGCCGCCGCCGCGAGCGCCGCCATGGCGCTGATCACGCGGCCGAAGCGCTGGCGGCTCGGGCGCGCCGAAGGCTGAGCCGCCCGCGCATTCGCGTGGCACACGCCGACGCCGCCCGCGGCGCGGTTGACGCTGGAGCACCCAAAGAGCGGCGGTCGCCCGCACAGGAGACGGGCCCAGATCGGCGTTTTCTGCGCGGAAGCGTACTCACGTACGCTGAGCACAGAAAACGTCGAGATGGGCCCGTATCCGAAGCGGGCGACCGTCGCTCAGAGCTTCATCGCCTTTTTGAAGCGCTTCGCGTCGGCGAACATGTCGACGTTCGTGAACACGTACGTCGCGTCGTCGTGCTTCGCGCCGCGCGCGATCTCGGCGAGCCGCTCGATCGCCGGATCCTCGTAGCGCGACTTGTGCCCCGCGGGACCGTGCAGGCGGTAGTAGGCCACCTTCAGCCGCGAGAGCCCCGCGTTCAGCGGATCGCGCGCGGCGAGCGCGCCGACCTCCTGGGTGAGCTCGTCGCACTCGTCCGGATCCCACCCGGGCGGAGGCTCGAAGACGACGCGCTCGAAGCGCTTCTTCACGTTGACGAGGAATTCGCGCAGGATGGCCTTGTTCGCGCGCGTCGGCGTGAACTCCGGGGGGCCGACGAAGACGGCGAGCTTCGCCTCGAGCTCATCCGCGACCGCCTCGATGCTCTTGAGCGCCGTCTCGATCACCTTGCCGTCCCGAAAACCCTCCTGCCCGATCTCGCGCGGACCGAGGAGGGCGAAGCGAAAGCCGCCTGGAGCTTCGCGCCGCCAGCGCCGGATCGTTCCAGGTCCCGGGAGGGACACATGGGTCTCCTGCACCTCCACGAACATGAACTCGCGGAAATAGCGCGTCGCTGGGACGGGAAAACCGGCGCAGCCGACGGTAATCATCGCCCCCACCCTAGCCCACGCGCGCGCTGGCGAGAAGCCAGACCGATGGATTTCTCGATCGGCTCGCCTGGACGCCCGAACGACGCGGGGGCGTGAGGACGTGGTGGAGGCAGTGCATGCCCGCTCACTCCTCCCTCCCCCTCGCGCCGCGGCGCCGCGGCGCCGCTGGCTCGGAGCACGGGCGCGCAGGAGCGCCGTCGACCGCGCCCGCGCCAGCGCCAACGGATTGCCCGAACGGCAGCGCGAGCGCCGCGGCGCTGCGATCGACCTTGCGCTGCAGGCGGGCCCGGCGGCGGGCCTGCGCAGGTTCGGGCTCCGCGGTGCCCTGGTCGGCCAGTTCGAGGGCGCGGGCGAAGGAGCGCACGTGGTGCTCGTAGAGCTTCGCGAGCTCGAGGCGCACCGAGGGATCGTCGATCTCGGCCGCGAGGGCCTCGTAGTCCGCGAGCGCCCGCGCCTTGTCCCCGCGCGCCTTCGCGATGTCGCCGCGCGCCCGCCACGCGACCGCGCCGCCGCCGCGCTCGACGGCCGCGTCCGCGAGCTCGGCCGCGCGCTCGAGCGCGCCCGCCCGCCGCAGCGTCGCGGCCGCCCCGGCGAGATCGCCGGCGGCGAGGCTGCCGAGCGGCTCGCCGTAGAGGCCGACCAGCGCGACCATCGCGAGGACGTCGGCGGCGTTGTGCTCGACGACCCCGATCAGCGCCTCCTCGTCGCCGGTGCGCAGGAAGTGGGCGTAGCACGCGACGATCTCGCCGCCGGGCACGTCCCCGACGCGCACCCGACCGAGCACGTCGTGCTCGAGGGCGATGAGGGTACGGCTCTTCAGGCGGGCCTTGTGGATGCGGCGCGCGACGTGGACGAGATCGAGGTGCGGCAGCTCCGGCGGCGGCGGCAGGCGGTTCATCACGTAGCGCGTGCGCAGGAGCGGCATGTCGAACGCCTTGCCGTTGTACGTGACGATCATCGAGGCGCCGGCGAGGCGCTCGGCGAGGCGGCGCAGGATGGGCTCCTCCTCGCCGAGGCGGCGCAGGAGGAGCTGCTCCATGACGAAGCCGTCGGACGAAGGCTCGCCGAGCGGCCCCGCGCTGTCCGCCCCGGGGTCGAACCAGGCGAGGCCGATCAGGAACGGCACGGTGCCCGTGCCGCCCGCGAGGCCCGTGGTCTCCGTATCGAGGAACAGCGCCCGCCGCACGTCGCAGCCGGCGAGCCCCGGATCGAGCGAGAGGAGCGCGAGCATGGCCGGATCGGCGTCGCGCGCGGCGACGAGCGGCGCGCGGCCGACGCGGGCCGCCGCGAGCGAGCGGGTGCGGCTCGCATAGAGCGGCCCCCCCGGCGTCTGCTCGACATGGAAGGGGAGCTCGCCGCGCGCGGGATCGGCCCTGGGGGTCGGCGGCGCGCCCCGGGCGACGATGCGGGAGATGCGCTCGCGCAGATCGTCGAGCGACGGTCGAGCGACGCCCGTCGAGGGCGATGCAGACGCCGCGGCCGGCGCCGCCGCGGCCGGCGCCGCGTCGGTCGGAGCAGGCGCCGCGGCCGCCGGTGCGGGAGGAGCTTCGGACGGGCCGACGCCGTCCACGGCGGGACCGCGATCGAGCGACGCCTGCGCGGGGGCGAGCGGCGGAGCGCCGCGGCGCTCCGCCGGGAGCGGTCCGAGCCGCGCGAGCTTCGACTTGAACGACGTCATCGGCCGGTCACGAGGTTTCCACGCCGGGCACTGCGCATCAAGTCAGTGGTCCAGCGGAGGCCGCGTCAGGGATCCTGGCCCGACCCCTTCCGCGCGGCGCTGGGACCAACGCCGAGCTTCGCCCGGATCGAGGCGAGCACCTCGTCGGCTTGCCGCTCGGTCGCGGCGCGATCGCCGGAGTTCTCGATGACGTAGTCGGCCACCGCGACCTTGCTGGCGAGCGGGAGCTGCGCGGCGAGCCGGGCGCGCACGTGGTGTTCGGCCGCGCCGTCCCGCGCCATCGCGCGGGCGATCTGGACCGCCTCGGGCACAGCGACCACGACGAGCGGGCGGAACGCATCGGCGACCCCGTTCTCGACGAGGAGCGCCGCCTCGTAGCAGGCCAGCGGCTCGCCCTGCGCCTGGAGCTCGGCGGCGCGCTCCAGCGTGAGCGCCGTGATGCGCGGGTGCACGATCGCGTTCAGCTGGCGGCGCTTGTCCGGATCGGCGAACACCACCGCAGCGACGCGCGCGCGATCGAGCGAGCCGTCCGGCGAGACCACCTCCGGGCCCAGGGCGCGCACCACCGCGTCGAGCCCCTCGGTTCCCTTCGCCACCACCTCGCGGGCGAGCGCGTCGGCGTCGATGACCGGAAGCCCCCGCGCGCGAAAATGAGCCGCCACCGTGCTCTTGCCGGAGCCCAGGCCGCCGGTGAGCCCGAACAGGACGATCCCCATGGCCGCCTCAACCCCCTACCTGGAGCGACCAGCACGCCTCTCCGCTGCCTGATCTCGACCCAGTATCACAACGCATTGCGTTAACACCTACCTCTGTCGCACCTGCGGTCGAGCGCGGCCGGCGCCGGAAGAAGGGTGCGACCTGCGCCGGCGCCCACGTCTGCCCGGAGCGCCTGCTCGCCTCGTGACCACCACGACCCGAGCCTACCTCCAAGGGGGGTCTGCGACCGTCGAGTTTCCTCGCCGTCGGCGCTTAAGAAGTCCGCTTCTCCGGGAATGCAACTACCATAACGGGGTGGTGGCAAAGATCGATGACCGGCCGGAGTCGAGCCTGCACGCCGCGTTCGATCGCTCGGACGCGCACCGCGGCTCGCCGAACAAGCAAGTCGCCGCGTGGCTGTCCGAGCTCGACGTCGGCGTGATCGAAGTCGACGCCGAGCAGCGCGTGGTGCGCGTCAACGGTGCAGCGGAGCGGCTGACCGGCTGGTCGATCGTCGAGGCGCGCGGCGCGCTGCTCGATCGCGTGCTCCGGCTGATCCCGGCGGCGGGGACGACGAGCGGAGATCCGGACATCGACGTCGGAGAGATGACCGAGCTGTTCGACGAGGGCGCGCCGGCGAAGGCCGCTGCGCCGCCCGCGCTCACGCCGCGGCGCGAGCCGGTGGCGCCGCTCGCGCCGGTGATCATCGACGAGGGCGCGCTGCGCACGCCGGGCGCGCCGCTCGCCGCGCCCGAGGCGGCCACGGCGAGTCGACCGACGTCCGCGCGGTACACCGCGCTGCTCGAGCGCCGCGACGGCTCGGTCATCCCCGTCGTCCACACGATCGGCACGCTCGCGGGGCGGCCCACGCGCGAGAGCCAGCGCGACTCGAGGCCGCCGCCGCCCGCCCCCGGGCAGCTCGTCCTCTTCCGCGAGCTCGGCGCGCCGGGGCCGTTGCCGATCCACCCGGCCAAGCCCCGCTACGACGCGCTGACGCGGCTCCTCGATCGGTACGCGATCATCGATCGCATCGAGGAGGCGCTGAACGACTGCAGGGCGAACAACACGCCGTACGCGCTCTGCTACATCGACCTGGATCGCTTCCGGCTCGTGAACGCCACGTGCGGGCACGAGGCGGGTGACGATCTGCTCCAGTGGGTCGCGACGCGCGTGCACGAGATCGTCGGCCCGAAGGACGCGGCCGGGCGGATCGGCGGCGACGAGTTCGTCCTCTTGCTCGCGGACAAGAACGAGCGGGAAGCGGAGCGGATCGCGCGCGACCTGCAGATCTGCCTGCTCGAGTTCCGGTTCGGGTGGGCGGAGAAGACGTTCTCGATCGGCGCGAGCATCGGGCTCGTGGTGCTGACCCCGCACTTCGAGCGGGCCGTCGACGTGCTCGGCGCCGCCGATCACGCGTGCCGCATCGCGAAGGAGAACGGGCGCGGGAGGCTGCAGGTCTACCTCGACGACCAGCAGATGACGACGAGCCGGCGCTCGATGCAGTGGGTCGCGAGCCTGCAGCGCCACCTCGCCGAGGGGCGGCTCCGGCTCTACTCGCAGGGCATCCACCCGCTCATCAAGCCGGGCGCGGCGCACACGCCCCGCGGCGCGCACTTCGAGGTGCTCGTCCGGCAGCTCGGCGAGGACGGCCGGTTCTACTCGCCGGTCGGCATCATCCAGGCGGCGGAGCAGAGCGGCCTGATCCACGTGATCGATCGCTACGTCGCGCGGCAGGCGTTCCGGCTCATCGGCGCGCTGCCGCAGCACGCGCTGAGGCGCCTCGACACGTGCTCGATCAACCTGTCGGGCGTGTCGCTGCTGCGCGAGGGCCTGCTCGACTTCATCGTCGAGCAGCTGCACCGGGCGCAGGTGCCTCCGAGCAAGATCTGCTTCGAGATCACCGAGACGGCGGCGCTCGCCAACCTCGGCGAGGTGCTGTGGTTCATGCAGGAGCTCGGCGCCATGGGGTGCCGGTTCGCGATCGACGACTTCGGCAGCGGGCACGCGTCGTATGGCTACCTGGAGAGCCTGCCGGTCGACTACGTGAAGATCGACGGCATGTTCGTGCGCGATCTGAAGGACAACTCGCTCCACCGCGCGATCGTGGAGTCGGTGCACCGGATCGGCGACACGCTCGGCATCAAGACCGTCGCCGAGCAGGTGGAGAACCAGGAGATCGCCGAGCTGCTCACGTCGATGGGCATCCACTACGCGCAGGGGTGGCACTTCGACAAGCCGCAGCCGCTCGTGGACCTGTGCGGGTCCCTGCGCGCCCAGGGCGAGCCGAGCATCCCGGACACGACAGGCTCGCCGGAAGGCCGCTGACGCGATCGGGGCGGGAGCCCGCGCGGGCTCGCCGCGCGATCCGCTGGCACCTACCTAGGAGAGAAGCGCTGACGACGTCGTGAGCGTGACGCCGGCGGCCTGCATCTCGGCGAGCGCGGCGGCGACCCCGGCCTCGGTGATGCCGGCGACGGCGTCGGTCAGGAGCACCGTGCTGTAGCCGCGCTGGGCGAGGCCGAGGGCGGCGGCGCGGACGCAGTAGTCGGTCGCCACGCCGTAGACCACGAGCTCCGGCGCGTCGCCGAGCGCCGCGGCGAGCTCGCGCAGGAACGCCTCGGCGAGCGGGTTCGCGAAGAGGCTGTAGACCTCCTTCTCGAAGTAGACGGCGTGGCTCGTGCGCGCCGCGAGCTCGCGCACCGCCGCGTCGATCGGCGCGCGCTCCACGTTGGGGAGGAAGCGGTAGCGCGGCGGCAGCGTTCCCTCGACCTTCAGCCAGCCCGGCGTCCCCTTCACGCAGTGGTCGGGGAAGCCCGGCTTGCCGCCCTCGGGGGCCGGCGTGTCGTTCGACGCGAACTCCCACGCGTCCCACGCGTGCGAGTCGACCGAGCCGACGATGGGGATCCCGTGCGCGACGGCGTGCTCGGTGAGCCGCCGAAACAGCGCGTTCGGCGAGCCCTTCACGTACAGCGCGCCGGTCTCGTCACAGAAGTCCCGCTGGACGTCGACGTCGACGAACACCCTCGGGGGCGAAGATTGTCGGGGCCATTCACCGCTCGCCATGTCGTCGTCTCCTGTCGTGGGGGGCGCGCGGCCTCTCGCGGCCGCGCTCGCCAGGGGTCTCGCTCGCTACCGCTGTCCTGCGCCAGAGACGACGCGGGCGCGCACCGCCTCCACGAGCGCGCCGAGCCGCGGCGACACGTCGGCCGCGAAGGGCGCGCCCTGCTCGGGCTCGTCGTCGATGGAGAGGAGCGCGTCCGGGAGCCCGGCGAGCTGCGCGCGCGCGCGCAGCCGGACGGCGTCGAGCCCCTCGGGCGGCGCGACCCGGGCGCCGCGCGCCATCACGGGCGCGAGCAGCGGCTCGGCGTCGGGGCTCATCGGCTCGCCCTCGAGCGCGATCACGTCGCGGGCGAGCTTCCCCGATCGATCGCGGAAGCGGTGCACCTGGTGCGCGCCGGGCAGGGTCGCCTTCCCTTCCGAGAACTTCGCGATGGGCGTGCGCTCTGCGCCCGCGCCCCGCTCGACGTCGCCGATCTCCACGAGCTTGTAGACGCCGCCCAGCGCCGGGGCGTCGATCGACGTCACGAGATCCGTCCCGACGCCGTAGAGGTCGATGGGCGCCCCGGCGCGCCGGAGCTCGGCGATGCGGTGCTCGTTCAGATCGCCCGAGGCGACGATCTTCGCCGACGCGCAGCCTGCGTCGTCGAGGATCCTCCGCACGGCGACGCTGAGCGCGGCGAGGTCGCCGGAGTCGAGCCGGACCCCCTTCAGCTTGTCGCGCGCGATCGCCGCGGCGCGCGCCGCGCCGACGAGCGTGTCGTAGGTGTCGACGAGCAGGATCGCCGCGCTCGGGAAGACGGCGACGTAGGCCTCGAACGCGGCCTGCTCCGTCGGGTGAGCCATGGTCCACATGTGCGCGGCCGTCCCGAGCACCGGGATGCCGAAGCGCATCCCGGCCTCGACGTTGGAGGTGCCGACACAGCCGACCGCGTACGCGGCCCGCGCAGCGTCGATCGCCGCCTCCGGGTGCGCCCTGCGGCTGCCGAACTCGATGACCCCCGCGTCGCCGGCGGCCAGGACGACACGCGCGGCCTTCGACGCGATCGCGGTGGCGTGGTTGATGGCGGACAGGGCGAACGTCTCGATGAGCTGCGCCTCGATGAGCGGCGCCGTGACGCGCAGGACCGGCTCGTTCGCGAAGAACGCGGTCCCCTCGGGGATGGCCCAGACGTCGCCGTGGAAGCGGAAGTCCCGCAGGTAGCCGCAGAACGCCGGCGTCATCGCGTCCGCGAGGGCGGGCAGCGCGCTCAGGTAGGCGATCTGCTCCTCGGTGAAGCGGAGCTCCTCGAGGTAGCGCACGACCCGCTCGAGGCCCATCGCGACAAGGAAGCGCCGGTGCCGGGGCAGGCGGCGAACGAAGAGCTCGCACGTCGCGACGCGCGAGGCCATGCCGCGGTGGAAATAGCCCGCCGCCATGGTCAGCTGGTAGAGATCGGTGTGCAGCGCGTCCACAGATCATGGCTAGAGACGCTGGACGTACGGGTCAACCGGAAGATCGCGTGGCGTGAGGCGGTGCGACGGCCATCCTCACGATCGCTCCCCGGGCCGCTGCGGGCAGCCCCCCCGCGACGGCCGCGGCTGGACTAAGCTCCGCGGCCATGGCGGCGAAGATCCTGGACGGCAAGGCGATCGCGCAGAAGGTCCGCGACGAGGTGCGGGAGGGGGTGGCGCGCTTCGTGGCCGCCCACGGTCGGCCCCCCGGCCTCGAGGTGGTGCTCGTCGGTGAGGACCCGGCCAGCGTGACGCACACGCGGAGCAAGGAGCGGATGTCGAACGAGGTCGGCATTCGAGGACGGCTCCGCGCGCTCCCGGCCGCGACGACCGAGGTCGAGCTGCTCGCGTGCATCGCGGAGCTCGACGCGGACGACACCGTCGACGGGATCCTCGTCCAGCTGCCGCTGCCGGCGCACGTCCGCGCGCACGCCGTGCTCGACGCCATCGATCCCGCGAAGGACGTCGACGGCCTCCACCCGGTGAACGCAGGGCTGCTCGCGATGGGCCGCCCGGGCGGCATCGCGCCGTGCACGCCGGTCGGCTGCATGCGCCTGCTCGCGGAGGCGGGCGTCGAGCTCGCCGGCGCCCGCGCGGTGGTGGTGGGGCGGAGCAACCTCGTCGGCAGGCCGATGGCGCAGCTGCTGCTCGCGCGGAACGCGACGGTCGCGATCGCCCACACGCGCACGCGCGATCTGAAGGCGCTCTGCCGCGAGGCCGACGTCCTCGTGGCGGCGGCGGGCAAGGCGAAGCTCATCGGCGGCGACTGGATCAAGGAAGGGGCCACGGTGATCGACGTCGGCATGAACCGCGACGACGCGGGCAAGCTGGTGGGCGACGTCGATTTCGACGCCGTCAGGGAGCGGGCCGCCTGGATCACGCCGGTGCCCGGCGGCGTCGGCCCCATGACGATCGCCTCGCTGCTCGAGACGACGCTGCGCGCCGCGGAGGCGCACGTCGCGAAGCGGTGACGATGGCCGTGACGAGGGGGCTCGCGCCCGCGCCGCAGCCCGACGCCGACGGGGACGCCGCCTCCGCCCCCGAGCGCGCCGCGGCGTTCGTCGCGCGCGAGACGGCCGTCGCCTGCCCGCCGTTCGTCCCCGAGGTCAAGCTCCACCTGGCGACCGAGGTCACGCCGCTCTGGCACGCGACCGAGGCGGCGCTCGCGCGCGCGGGCGTGCCGCCGCCGTACTGGGCGTTCGCGTGGGCGGGCGGGCAGGCGCTCGCGCGGTACCTCCTCGATCATCCCGCGACGGTCTCGGGCAAGCGCGTCCTCGACCTCGCCTCCGGCGGCGGCGTCGTCGCGATCGCCGCCGCGCTCGCCGGCGCCGCGCGCGTGAGCGCCGCCGACATCGATCCGTTCGCCGCGGCGGCGCTCCGGCTGAACGCGGCCCTGAACGGCGTCACCGTCGACGTGATCACCGAGGATCTCACGGCGAGCGCCGCGACGGCCGCGTGGGACGTCATCGTGGCGGGCGACGTCTGCTACGAGCGCGCGATGGTCGACCGCGTGCTCCCGTGGCTGCGCCAGAAGGCCGCGCGCGCCACCGCGGTGATCGTCGGCGATCCCGGGCGCGCCTATTGCCCCTCGAAGGCGGTCGAGGAGCTCGCGCGGTACCAGGTCCCCACGTCGCTCGATCTCGAAGGTCGCGAGCAGCGCGAGACGCGGGTGCTGCGGCTGCTGCCGCACCGTCCGGGCCGCGACGAGGGGCAGCCCGGCCGGTAGGCGGCGTCCGGAGGCGCGGCGCCTCACGGGCCGAGGCGCCGCCTACTCCGCGCCGAGCCGCCCTCCGTTCAGCCGGCGCACGTGCCCCCCGATCGCCGCCGCGAAGGCCGCGTCGTTCGTCGTGAGGAGCGTCGCCTTCCCCTCCGCGCGGCGCTGCTCGATGAGCTCCAGCACCGTGCGCGCCCCCTCGGCGTCCAGCCCGTTGGTCGGCTCGTCGATCACGAGCAGCCAAGGATCGCCCACCAGCGCCGCGAGAAGGAGCGCGCGCTTGCGCTGACCGAACGACAGCCCGGAGAGCCGCTGTCGGTAGAAGGCGGCCGCGCCGAGCCGCTCGATCCACGCGCGCCACGCGCCGTCGAGCGGCGGCGCCTGCTTGAGCGCGCGCACGAGGGCGCAGAGCTCCGCGACCTGGAGATCGGGCAGCGCATCGGTCGCGTCGGGCGCGTAGCCGAGCCGGCGCCGCGCCGAGGCCGCGGCGCCGTGGACGGCCTCCCCCGAGAGCGTCACGGCGCCGCGATCCGGCTCCAGCAACCCGACGACGACCCGTAGCAAGGTCGATTTGCCGGCGCCGTTCTCGCCCATCACGACCGCCACCTCCGAAGGTCCGCAGCGGAGCTCGACGCCCGAGAGCACGTCCCTGCCCGAGAGCCGCTTGTGGATCCCCGTCGCCTCCAGCGTCACAGCGCCCTCCCCACTCCTGCCGCCGCGCCGCGCCCGCGACCCGGCGAGAGCCAGCGCGCCCCGGCGGGCCCCGCGAGCAGCGCGGCCGCCGGAGCGAAGGCCGCGAGCGCGAGATCGCCCAGCGTCCACGCGGCCGCGGTCGACGCCACGATCGCCGCGAGCACCGAGAGCAGCACCCGGCTGCTGTCGCGGCCGTCCTGCCGCGCGGACCACCGGACGCAGCCGAGCGCGATCGCGGCGAGGAGCGGCCCCGCGAGCCCCGCGCCGCCGACCAGGCGCAACGTCACCGAGGGGGCCGCGCCGGTGAGCGCGCCGACCACCGCGCCGTGCCCGAGCGCGAGCGCCACCAGCGGCGCGGCCACCGCCGCGGCGACGGCGCCCGCGCGGAGCCCGGCCGCCGCGCCGCACGCGTCGAGGAGCCACGCGAGCCGCCGCTCCTCGCGCAGGACCGGACCAGCGAGGCCAGCGCCCGCGCAGAGCGCGACCGGCGCGAGCGCGACGAGCGACGCCGCGGCGAGCGGCCCGCCGCCGAGCCGCCCGCTGTTCCGCGCCCAGGCCGCCGCGGCGAGCGCGCCGATCGCCGCGAGCGCGAGGCCCCGCACGAGCACCGCGCGGTGGCCACGGACGAGCGCCGCCAGGTAGACGAGCGCGAGCGCGACGAGCGCGGGCGCCGCCGGTGGGATCATCGAGCGCTCGCGGCCGGCGGGGATCTCTGGCGCGCGGGCGACGGCCGCGCGCAGCCCGACGGCCAGCGTGGGCGCGGCGCACGCGAGCAGCACCGACGCCGGGGCCCCGAGCGCGATGGCGCCCGCGAGCAGCGCGAGGGCCGAGAGCTCGCGCGCGCCGCGCGGACGGGCGAGGAGCATGCAGCGCGCCGCGAGCGCCGCGGCGCCGGCGGCGCATCCGGCGAGCGCGCCGGCGCCGACCGTCCAGAGCGCCACCCACGGGAGCTCCGCGACGGCGAGGAGCAGCGCGTGAGCCGAGAGCAGCTCCCGGCGCGGGACCGGCAGCGCGCGGAGAAAGAACGTCGCCGGAGCGCGGAGCAGCGCGCGCGCCGCCGGCGTCCCGACGAGCAACCACGCCCCCCAGAGCGCGACCCGGAACAGGGGCGACTCACCCGCGATGCCCGTGAGCTGCGAGGGGTGCATCCCGTTGCCGCCGAACACGACCGCCGCGACGAGGCCCATGCCCATGTAAAGCGGCATGGCGCGCGCGAAGGCGTCCTTCCCGGCCGTCGAGACCAGGACGCGCACGACGAGGGCGAAGCGGCGCAGCACGTCACGTGCTTGTACCGCACGGCCGGCCGGATGCTCCCCGCGGAAGCGCATGGCCAGCGCGGCGGTCGTCCCCGGCCGCGTGGCCGGTGTCGCGGAGGGCGCCGGAAGCAGTAGACTCGACCGGGTGAGCCGCTCCCCTGGGCGCCGTGGCCCCGACCCATCGCAGCTCTCGCTGTTCGGTCCAGCGCCGGAGCCCGCCGCTGCCGAGGCGGCGCGCGAGCGCGACGCGATGGCGGCGGTCTACGACGACGCCGCCCGCCTGGCGGCGCGGCTGCCGCCGGGGCTCCACCTCGGCACGAGCTCGTGGAGCTTCCCCGGCTGGCAGGGCCTCGTCTACGCCGCGCGGCAGAGCACGGAGGAGCTCGCGCGCGATGGCCTCGCCGAGTACGCCCGGCACCCGCTGCTCACGACGGTCGGAATCGACCGCAGCTTCTACGCCCCCGTCCCCGACAGCGACTTCCGCCGTTACGCAGCGCAGCTGCCGGAGGGCTTCCGCTGCGTATCGAAGGCGCTGCACGCCGTCGTGTCCCAGACGCTCGAGCGATCGCAGACCCCGCCGAACGAGGACGAGGGGCGCAGCGCGGGCCCCGCTCGCCTCGAGCCGAACCCGGATTTCCTCTCGGTGCCGCTCTTCCTCTCGCGCGTCGCCGCGCCGCTGCTCACGGTGTTCCGGGCGCACGCGGGGCCGGTGCTGCTCGAGCTTCCCCCGGTCGGCCCGCCGCACCGGCTCCCGCCGCGCGCGTTCTTCGAGCGGCTCGACGCGTTCCTCGGCGCGCTGCCGCGCGAGCTCTCCTGCGCGGTCGAGCTCAGGGAGCGCGCCTATTTCACCGGCGAGTACCGGGAGATCCTTGGCGCGCACGGCGTCGCCCACGCCTACAGCTACTGGCGCAACATGCCGTCTCCCGGCGCCCAGGCCGAGGTGGTGCCCGTCTCGAACGCCCCGTTCGCGGTCGTCCGGCTCTCGCTCAAGCCCGGTCGCCGCTACGAGGCGGAGAAGCGCCGGTTCCACCCGTTCAACCGGGTGGTCGAGCCGGATCCCGAGATGCGCGCGGAGGTCGCGCGGATCCTCTGCGAGGCCGCGGCGCTGCGCATCGAGAGCTTCACGCTCGTGAACAACAAGGCCGAGGGCTCGGCACCCCTGACCGTGCGCGCCATCGCCGAGGAGGTCGCCGCGGCGTGGCGCGCGCCCACGGCGCCCACGACGACCGCCGGCGGGTGAGCCCGACCAGGGCAGGACGGAGCGGGCCGGCGCGACGCGCGCGCCAGCGCCGCGGAGAGGACAGGCTGGAAAGGGTCGCCGTGCGGGCGGCCTCGGGGCCGGCGCGGCGCGCCCCTCCCCGCTACCGCGCGCGAAAAGGGCTCTCCTCGCCCCACCATCCGTGCAACACCTCGTGCGCCATGGCCCGAGCGCCGGCGCGCCGGCCGCGGCAGACGACGCGCACAGCGCTTGGAGGTGCCCAGTGAAACGCAGTGAAGCTCCGGCCCGCGCCGATGTGGTCATCGTCGGCGCCGGCCACAACGGTCTCGTCGCCGCCGTCCTCCTCGCCCGCCGCGGGCTCGACGTGGTGGTGCTCGAGGAGAAGGACGCGGTCGGCGGCGCGGTGAAGACCGAGCACCCCTTCCGGAAGGCGCCGAGCCTCGGCGTCTCGAGCGGCGCCTACCTGCTCGGGCTCGCCCCGCCCGAGCTGCTCCGCGAGGTCGGCGTCGCCCTCCCCCTCCGGCGGCGCGATCCGCACTATTTCCTGCCGACCACGGACCGGCGCTACCTGCTCTTCGGCTCGGATCAGGCCGCGATGAAGCGGCAGTTCCTCGAGTTCTTCTCCCAGGCGGACTGGGACGCGAACAGCGCGCTCCAGGCCGAGCTCGCCGCGCTCCGGGACGACATCGCCCCGACGTGGCTCGCGGAGCCGCTCTCCATCGAGGAGACGGCGGAGCGCTACGTGCGGCCCGCCCTCCGGCAGACGTTCGTGGCGCTCTGCCGGGGCACGATCTCCGATTACCTCGCGCGGTTCGGCTGGAAGAGCGACCTCCTCAAGGCGATGTACGCCGTGACCGACGCCTTCTCGGGGCTCGCGGGCGGCTTCGAATCGCCCGGCACCGGCATGAACTTCCTCATCCACAACATGTGCCGCCTCCCCGGCGCCGACGGGACCTGGATGATCGTCGAGGGCGGCATGGGCACGATCTCCCGCCTCTTCGCCGAGAAGGCGAGGGCCGAGGGCGCGACGATCCTCACCGGCGCCCGCGTCGCGCAGATCGAGGCGTCCGGGGGCGCCGTCTCCGGCGTGCTCCTCGAGGACGGCACGCGCATCGCCGCGAAGGTGGTCGTCTCGAACGCCGATCCGTACCGCACCCGCGCGCTCGCCGGCGAGGCGGCGATCGGGGCCTCGCTCTCGGCGCGGCTCGACGCGCTCGCGAAGGACGGCTCGACGCTCAAGGTGAACATGGCGCTGACCGGTCTGCCCACGTTCACGTGCCTCCCGCAGGATCGCGGTCAGTTCGGGCCGACCATCCACCTGCTGCCGGACGAGGACGTCGTGATGGACACGCTGCGGCAGGCCCACCGCGACGCGATGAGCGGGCGCCTCCCGGAGTTCCCCGCGATCGAGTGGTACTTCCACACGCCGATCGACCCGAGCCTGCGCGACGCCGAGGGCCACCACAACGCGGCGCTCTTCGTGCAGTGGGTGCCCTACGCGCTCGCGGGCGGCGAGACGTGGGACCAGGCTGCGCCGCGCTACGTGAAGCACCTCCTCTCGATCTGCGATCGCTTCGCGCCCGGGATGAGCGATCTCGTGCTGGAGACGTTCACGCTGGCGCCGCCGGACATCGAGCGGCACTTCGGGATCACGAAGGGGCACATCCACCACATCGACAACAGCTTCGGCTTCGCCGACCGCGTGCCCTACCGGTTCGGGCTCGCCGGGCTGTACTCGTGCAGCGCGGGCACGCACCCGGCCGGGTCGGTCATCGGCGCGGCGGGGCACAACGCCGCGAAGGCCGCGCTCGCCGACCTCGGCAGATGAAGCGGCACCTCGTGGCGATGGGAGCGCTCGCCGTGGTGGCCGGGTGCAGCAGGGAGCCGCCGTCTCCAGGCGGCCCGCCGGGCGCGCCGGCGATCAGCGAGGCGGAGGTGCTCCTGCGCGAGTATCTGGAGCGACATCATCCAGCCATCCGGCCTGGCACTCCGGCGTATGGCGTCTTCATCAAGGACGTCCTCTGGGGTGTCTATCCCGAGCTGTCCGAGCACCGGAAGGCGGATGAGATCCACAGGTTTGCGACCGAGTACGTGAATCGCCCCGACGCACCAGCGCGGTGAAGCTCGCCCCTCCCTGGTCGCAGGGACCTCTCCGGACCTCTCCACCCACGTGCTCACCCGGCCGCGCGCGCGACCGTCCCCTTCGCCGTCACCACCGCCCGCTCGAGCGGGGCGCCGACGCCGAGGACCACCTGCGCGCCCGGCCAGACCACACACCCGCGTGCCGCGCCGACCCCCTCGACCCGCGCCCCCGCCCCGACGACGCTGCCTGCCACGTCCACGCCCTCGGCGACGGACGCCCCCGGGCCGACGTAGCTCCGCAGGCCGCGCTGCGAGAGCCAGCGCGCGTTCGCCGCCAGGTACGCGGCCACCGTTCCGATGTCGTGCCACACGGCGGGCGCCGCGAACGTCGCGAGCGAGCACCCCTCGCGCAGCCACGGCAGGTACACGTCCCCCACCATGCACCCGCGCGGCGGCAGCCTTCGCCGGAGCGCCCCGCTGACCACGTGCACGCCCACGAAATCGCCGCCCGCGACCTCGTCGCCGAAGCGCTCGCCACGGAGCCGCACCACCTCGCCCCGCGCGCCGACGCCGACCGTCCCTTCCCCGGCCGGCCGCGGCGCGACCGCGAGCGTCGCGCCCGCGCCGTGATGGCCGTGCGCCGCCGAGAGCGCCGCCACATCGAGATCGATCAGGATGTCGCCGTTCCAGAGGACCACGTCGCCCTCGCCGAGCGCGCCCGCCGCGTTCGCGAGGCCCCCGGCAGTGCCGAGGGGCTCCGGCTCGTGCAGCACCTCGACGGGCATCGGGAACGCCGCGAGCAGATCGCGCGAGAATCGCTCCGCGAGGTGGGACTTGTTCACCGCGACGCGGACGACACCGCCCGCGGCGAGCCGCTCGGCGATGTGCGCGATGAGCGGCCGATCGCCGAGCCAAAGGAGCGGCTTCGGCATCTCGTCCGTGAGCGGGCGGAGCCGGGTCCCGAGCCCCGCCGCGAGGATCATGGCAGAGGCCATGGCCGCGAGGATCACCCCTTCACGGGGAACGTTCAAGAAATCGAGGTCGCTACGGCGCGACCGCGCAGCCGTGCGACGGAGCCAGCGGAGATCGCGGCCATCGGCCCGATCCCTCGTTCAGCTCACTCCCCCCGCTCGAGCAGCCCCCGCGACGCGCGCTCGAGCAGCTCGTGCCCCGTCGCGTCCCCCTCCTCGACGTGCGCGACGCCGATGCGGAGGGTCATCCGAAAAGGCCTCGTGGCCGCTCGCCGGAAGCGGTGCTGGCGCACCTTCTCGCCGAGCACCTTCGCGAACGCGGACGCCCGCGTCCGGCCGATCCCGGGGCAGACGATCGCGAGGGTGTCGCGGCGGTAGCGCCCGAGGAGCCCGCCTTCCGGCACGTAGATCCTGACGATGCGCGCGAGATCGCCGAGGATGCGATCGACCCCGGCTCGGCCCTGCGTCTCCTCGACGTCCTGGAGCCCCTCCACGCTGAGCAGCAGCAGCGAGAGCCTCCTCGTCCGCTGCTCCTTGGCGCGCTGCACCTCCTTCTTCAGGAAGGCCCGGAGCCGCTCCTCGTGGACGACCGCGGCGAGGTCGTCGTCGCGCTGGCGTGACTCGCCGGCCTTGGGCCCTGGCTCCGGAGGCTTCGGCCCAGGGTCCGACGGCGAGCTGGCGCGCCGGTCGTCGGCGGCGCGCCGGTCGTCCGCCTCGCCCCCGCGGCTCTCGACCCCGCGGCGAGACGACGGTGGCGGGTTCGTGGGCCGCTCGGGCGGGGGCGGCGTCGACGGGGCGGGCGCGCCGAGCGCCTCCGCCATCAGCGTGACGGCCGCCGTGGCGCGCTCGAAGCGGTCCTTCGGGTCGATCGCGGTCGCCTGCTGGAACCACGCGTCGAAGGCGGGCGGCAGCCGGATGCTGCTGCGGCGCCGCGCGGCGCGGGCGCTCGGAGGCTCGGGCAACCCCGCCACCATCCGCTGGAGGAGCGCGTAGACCGACGGCAGGACGTTGGCCTCGGTCAGCCAGTACGGGCTGCCCACGAGCAGCGCGAAGGCGACATGCGCGAGCGCATGGATGTCGGTCTTCGGCCCGACCGCGACGTCGCCGCGGATCTGCTCGGGCGCCATGTAGAGGGGCGTCCCGACCATCGCCGTGCGGTCCGCCATGCTGCGGTGCGCCACGACCTTCGCCAGCCCAAAATCAAGGACCTTCACGCAGGGGGAGCCGTCATCCCGCCTCGTCAGGAAGAGGTTCGCCGGCTTGAGGTCCCGGTGGACGATGGCGGCCGCGTGCATCTTGTCGAGCGCGCGCGCGACCTGGCCCAGGTAGAGCACCACCTCGGCCGGCGGCAGCGGGCCGCGGCGCGCCGACAGGCTCGCGAGCTCCTCGCCCTGGAGCAGATCCATGACGAGGAACGGCATCCCCGAGTCGGCGTCGATGCCGGCATCGGAGATGTGAACGATGTGGTCGCTCTCGATCCCGCCCGTGATCTTGGCTTCCTGGGCGAACCGGGCGCGCTGGGCCGGGTCCTGGATGGAGCCGGGGAGCATCACCTTGAGCGCTCGGCGGCGGTCCGTGACCACGTCCACGACCTCGTACACCGCCCCCATCCCGCCCGTCTTGATCGGGCGCACGACGCGGTACCGCCCATGGAAAGGCGTGTCGGGTCGGAGCTGCGCGAGGCTCGGCGGATCCATGGAGTGATCGCGGCCCTGGGAGCATAGATCGGACCGGCCTTGTCCGGTCGCCGTTCGCGCCTCCCGAGGTGGGGCGGGCAGCTGGTGTGCCGGAAAACTCGACGCCTCCGGCGGCCGCGTGGTAGCTCCGCCGGGTGGGTTCGTCTGCGCTCGCCGTCCTCTCCGCCGCGAGGCGGAGCTCCGCGCTTTGGGCCGCGGCCGCGTTGCTCGGCCTCGGCGCCGTGACCCTCATCACAGCGCCGAGCTGCGGCAACGACGCTGTGGGCGTCGACGCCTGCCGGCGGATCGAGCAGGCCCGGTGCGAGGCGGCCGCCGTGTGCCCGGAGTGGATCGGCTCCGGGGACGCCGAAGAGCGGGTGAACACCTGCGTCGAGTTCTACTGGGACCAGTGCCTGCACGGCTTCGAGAACGGCGCCGGCGGCGGCCAGACCGTGGCAGATCCGACGACCGTCGAGGTCGATGCCTGCGTTGCCGCCGTCGGTGAGGCGCGCGCCTGCGCCAGCGCCAAGGTCGCGTCCATGGCGGAGTGCTCTGCAGCGCCGCTCGCCGCGGGCGTGGACCGCGCGATCACCCCCTGCGAGGTGATCACCGCGCAGGCGGAGGCGCTCGAGGCCTGCGCGTTCGTCGCCCCGAACGGCGGCGGCGCCGGCAGCGGCAGCTCTGGCAACGCGGGCAGCGGCGGCTCCGGCGGCAGCAGCGCGGGCAACGGCGGCGGCAGCGATGTCTCCGGCGGCGCCAGCGCGGGCAGCGGTGGCTCCGGCGGCGCCAGCGCGGGCAGCGGTGGCTCCGGCGGCGGCAACGCAGGCAGCGGCGGCTCCGGCGGCGGCAGCGCGGGCAACGGCGGCTCCGACGGTCCCTGATACAGCTGCGGGAAGCTCCCTCGGACTGAGGGATCGCCCGCCTCGCACCAACCTGCTAGGTTCAGGGAGGGCTTCGACGATGGCTACGCCGGCAACAGTCCACGTTGATGTGGAGCTCCCTTCCGATCTCGCACAGCTCCGCCTCCCGGCGGGGGTCGATCGCAGGCTGCAGGCGCTCCTGGACAAGCAGGATCGCGGGGAGAAGCTATCGGCGGATGAGGCCATCGAAGCCGAGGGGCTCGTCGATCTCGCCGAGCTGCTCAGCTTGCTGCGCCTCCGCGCATCGCGGAAGGAGCCTGCGCTGACGCGATGAGCGGCGACGGCGTGCCCGCGGCGCTCCAGCGTCGCGTCCGCAAGCGTGCTGCCGATCGATGCGAGTATTGCCGGCTCTCCCAGGTCAGCCAGGAGGCCACGTTCCATGTCGATCACATCCAGCCACGGCACGCAGGTGGCCTGACCGCCCTGGAGAACCTGGCGCTCGCCTGTGTGTCGTGCTCCCTGCGCAAGGGAGCGCGGACCCATGGAGAGGACCCGACCACGGGCGACCACGCGAGCCTCTTCCACCCTCGCTGGGGTCGCTGGGAAGACCACTTCGACGTCACGGGCGAGCTGTCGATCGCCGGGAAGACACCGGCATGCCGCGCCACGGTCGCGCTGCTCCGGATGAATCGGCCTCTCGTCATCGAGATTCGACGTGAAGAGGCGTTGCGGGGTCGGTTCCCGTAGAGGGCGGGCGCCCGCGGCTTCCGCGAGCTCATCACCGCCTCGCGAGCGCGAGCGGCGCATCCGGCAGCTCGCCCGCGAGCGCCGCCGCCAGCGGCGTCCCCTCTGGCGGGCCTCGCTCGGCCGCGCGCCGCGCGCGCAGCTGGGCCGCGTTTCATGTGGCGCCGTTCCCCGGCTTGGACTAGTGCCCCCTGCCGATGGGCCGAGCTCGAGCTGGTTTCGGAACCTTGTTCGCCGCGGATCGCGCGCGCGGGCGCTCCCCGCGACCCCGGGCCGGCCGGTGCGCCCTGGCGCTCGCCGTCCTCGCGCTCACGGCCTGCGCCGACGGGTCCAACAGCGACGACGACCTGCAGCTCGGGACGTCGGTGACCATCGACCCGCTCGCCTTCCTGGGCGGCGACGTCCAGTGCTCGGGCTCGGACGAGCCGGAGGCCATCCGCAGCTACGTCGCCACGCTCACCGACAACAGCGCGGAGGGCGGGCCGTCCCCCCTCGCCTCGTCGCCGCCAATCTCCTGTGCGTGGAGCGTGTCGTTCACCTCCGTCGTCGAGGGGCACGAGTACACGGTCAGGATCGACGGCTACGGGGGGGAGCGCGCCGATCAGCTCACGCCCAAGGGTGGCGAGACCTCCGGGAACCCCGAAATGCTGCTCCCCAACGGTGACAAGGCCGACCCGACCTGGACGTGGGAGTGCCCCGGCCCTGACTCCGACCCCCCGGGCGGCGCCGGCTCGATCGTGGCAGAGAAGGACGTGGAAATCGTTGTCCGGACGTGCGCCAAGCCCACCCGCGTCGAGCCCTGACCCTTCCGGCGCTCCCGTTGCGCCGCCTCACGCTCCCGCCGCGCTGTCCAGCGCCCCCGCCCAGGACGCTCCCGCGATCCCGCCCGCTGTCCGGCCCCTGATGCGCCCTCGCCGGCGCCTCGCGGCGTCCGCCGAGGAGCGGGCGGCAGGCCGCGATCCGCGCCCGCGCGCGCGGG
Source organism: Sorangium sp. So ce295 (assembly GCF_051527405.1). NCBI lineage: Bacteria > Pseudomonadati > Myxococcota > Polyangiales > Polyangiaceae > Sorangium > Sorangium sp. So ce295. The sequence goes on from NZ_CP150324.1 coordinate 5,529,287, forward strand.
CAGGAACGCCCTCTGAGGCCGGCAAACCCTTTGCGCCGGCCTGCCCCTTGGAGTACCTGAACGCATCCGTCGCATCCCCTGAACAGCGTGGGTCATAGGGCGGGCGGCGAAGGCCGGACTCCACCTCGTCGCTCGTCGTTCGAGGTCAGGGCCGCTTCTGCTGCTCCGCTCGACGCTCGAGCCGCGCTGGGATGGGCCTCTACGACGGGGGCCGAGCGCGCACCGCGCCCGCCCCCCGCGCCTCGGGTGCAGGTCCCCCATGGAAGAGACGTCGAACATCCAGCAGAAGGTTCCGGTCAGCATCCAGGACGAGCTCCGGACGAGCTACCTCGACTACGCGATGAGCGTGATCATCGGCCGCGCGATCCCGGACGTGCGCGACGGCCTGAAGCCGGTGCACCGCCGGATCCTCTACTCGATGAACGAGCAGAAGATCGGCCCCTCCGGCTCGCACAAGAAGTGCGCGCGCGTCGTCGGAGACGTCCTCGGCAAGTACCACCCGCACGGCGATCTCGCGGTCTACGACGCGCTCGTCCGGATGGGGCAGACCTTCAGCCTGCGCTACCCGCTCATCGACGGGCAGGGCAACTACGGCTCGGTCGACGGCGACTCGCCCGCGGCCATGCGGTACACGGAGTCGCGCCTGTCGCGGATGGCCGTCGAGCTGCTCGCCGATCTCGACAAGGACACGGTCGACTTCGTCCCGAACTACGACGACTCGGAGCTCGAGCCGAGCGTCCTGCCGGCGAAGTTCCCGCAGCTCCTGGTGAACGGCTCCGGCGGCATCGCCGTCGGCATGGCGACGAACATCCCGCCGCACAACCTCGGCGAGATCATCGACGCGACGATCGCCATCATCCGCAACCCCGACATCACCCTGGAGGAGCTGCTCCACCTCGTCCCGGGCCCCGATTTCCCGACCGGCGGCCTCATCTACGGCAAGAGCGGGATCGTGCAGGCGTACACGACCGGCCGCGGCTCGATCACGATGCGCGGGCGCCACCAGGTCGAGAAGACGATGAAGGGCGACCGCGAGCAGATCGTCTTCACCGAGATCCCCTACCAGGTGAACAAGGCCCGGCTGGTCGCGAAGATCGCCGAGTGCATGAAGGAGAAGCGCATCGAGGGGATCAGCGAGGTGCGCGACGAGAGCGACCGCGAGGGGATGCGGATCGTCATCGAGCTGAAGAAGGACATCTTCCCGCAGGTGGTCGTCAACCAGCTCTACCGGCTGACGGACCTCCAGGCGACGTTCGGCGTCATCAACCTGTCGATCGCGAACGGGCGCCCCGCGGTGCTGAGCCTGAAGGACACGCTCTCGCACTTCATCGAGCACCGGCGCGAGGTCGTGACGCGGCGCTGTCGGTTCGAGCTCCGGCAGGCCGAGGCGCAGCGCGAGCTCATCGAGGGGCTCGGGATGGCGACGAGCGACATCGATCGCATCGTCGCGACGATCCGGGCCTCGAGCGATCCGGACGACGCGCGAGAGAACCTGCAGAAGCTGCCGCTCCGGGGGCTCGGCGAGTTCCTCCGGCGGGCCGGCCGGCCGGAGCCCGAGTGCGCCGAGGCCGACACGCGCGGCGACTACTTCCTGTCGGAGCGGCAGGCCAAGGCGATCCTCGAGATGCGGCTGTCGCGCCTGACAGGCCTCGAGCGGGAGAAGCTCGCGAAGGAGTACGGCGAGCTGTCGCAGACCATCGAGCGGCTCCGGGCGATCCTGGCCGACATGGGGCTGCTCATGAACGTGATCGTGATGGAGCTCGAGGAGATCAAGGAGCGCTTCGGCGACAAGCGGCGGACCGAGATCGTGCCGGCCGAGGCCGAGATCCAGATGGAGGACCTGATCCAGGAAGAGGACATGGTCGTGACCATCTCGCACGCCGGCTACTTGAAGCGGACGCCGACCTCGACGTACCGGGCGCAGCGCCGCGGCGGCAAGGGGATGGTCGGGATGGAGGCGCGCGAGGAGGACTGGGTGAGCCAGCTCTTCGTGGCGTCGACGCACTCGTACGTCTTCTTCTTCAGCGACAAGGGCAAGGTCTTCGTCAAGAAGGTCTACGAGATCCCGCAGGCGCCTCGGAACGCGAAGGGCCGGGCGATCGTGAACTTCGTCGGGATGGAACCGGGGGAGAAGGTCGCGGCGATCACGCCGGTGCCGAGCTTCGACGGCGAGACGTTCGTTGTGACGCTGACCCGCCGCGGGCAGATCAAGAAGACGGCGCTCAACGAGTACGAAAACTACCGGGACAAGGGGATCATCGGCGTGCGCATCGAGGAGGGCGATCAGCTCTTCACGGCGGCGCTCACCGACGGCAAGCGCGAGCTCGTGATCGCGACGCGGAGCGGGATGAGCATCCGCTTCCCCGAGGACCAGGTGCGCCCGACGGGCCGCGCGACGATGGGCGTGAAGGGCATCGAGCTCGACGAGGGCGACGTGGTGGTGGGCCTCGGCGTGAGCGGCGACGGGCGCGACCGGGTGCTCGCGGTGTGCGAGCGCGGGTACGGCAAGCAGACGCCGCTCGAGGAGTTCCGGCTCCAGAGCCGCGGCGGCAAGGGCGTCATCCTCATCGACGCGAGCGAGCGGAACGGGCCGGTGGTGGGCGTCGCCATGGTGAGCCCGAGCGACGAGGTGCTGATCGTGACCGATCGCGGGCAGATGATCCGCACCAAGACGAGCGAGATCCGCGAGACAGGGCGCAACGCGCAGGGCGTGCGGATCATGCACGTCGGCCAGGACGAGCGGGTCGTCGCCGTCGAGGCCTTCGCGGCGGACGCGGCCGAGGCCGAGGAGGGCGGGTCGACGCCGCCGGGTGCGGGCGTGGACGGGACCAACGGGGTCGCGGATCACGCGGGCGGGAACGGGAGCAGCGAGGTCAGCGAGGTCAGCGAGGTCAGCGAGGTCAACTAGAGGTCGACCCCGGGCGGGGAGCTAGGGGCCTACGGTGGTTGTCGGGTCGACCGGACGGGGAGCTCGATGGCCGACGAGGGCCGCTAGCTCGGTCACGTGCTCGTCGTGGGCGCCCATCGCGACGAGCGCGTCGGCGAGCTGAAGGACATACTCGACGTTCGAGCCGCTCGGGCCGTGCGACGCAAGCACCTGAGCGGCAATCTCGGGGAGCGGCGCGGCGCCCAGATAATCGGGGTTATCGGGCGTGGCCAGGTACACGATGGCCGATCGGGCCGTGATCTCCGCGCGCGCCGACGCCCCGTCCGCCAGGTGGAGCGGCACGTCGTGGCGCGCATAGCCGCCCTTCTCGCGGTGGTCCAGCGCGCGAAGCACCTCGTCGAGCTCGGCCACGCCAACGCGATAGGCCATCCCCCAGCAGCGCGCGCCAGGCGACGGAATCAGCGTGACCACCCGCCCAGGCGCCCCGGGGACGCCCCGATGATCGGTGGACCCCTGCCAGAAGCGGCGGGCCCACCCCGTGACGTACCCGGGCACCATCTGCTCGAAGCGGAAGGCAGGCCGCCAGATCAACGAGCCGTAACCGAAGATCCACGTCTCGCGGTGCACGGGGCGATTGTACCAAACCGCGCCGGCCGCCAGCCGCCGCAGCTCACCCCTCGAGCAGCTCGAACCGGATCCCCGCAGCCTGAAGCCGCTCGATGAGCCGCTCCCCCATCGCGACGACCGGCGTGATGACCCCGGCGCGCGCCGGCAGCCGCTCGCGGTCGAACGCCATGCAGAGCGCCGACTCTGCCACCATCTTGGCCGTCTCCGAGTAACCGGGATCGCCGCCGCTCACCCGCGTCACCACCTTGCGCGACGCGCTCTTCCCCTGGAAGGTCACCTGGAACCAGCTGCGCGCCCGCTCCTCCGCGCTCGGCCCCTCCCCCGGACTCCGCACCTTGCGGAGCAGCTCCCGCGTCGGTCCCACCTTGGCCAGCGCCGTGACCGCGCCGAAGCCGGCGATCCCCATCACGAGCTGCAGCCCGGACTTGACCTGCACGTTGTGGCTGTACTGGAAGTCGGGGCCGTAGGCGTCGAGCTCCCGCGCGCTCCGCAGCACGACGAGCGGATCGATGCTGGGCATCGGACAGAGCCACGCGCGCAGCCCCTTCTCGTAGCGGATGCGCGTCTTGAGCCCCCGCACCCTGCGCGCCCCGCGCGCGTCCTCGCCGCGCGCGGCGCCCTTCCTGGGGCCGGGGCGCGCCATGATCTCGAGCAGCGACTGCCAGGTGCCGCCGGAGAAGCTGCCGTGCACGCGCACGATGCCCTCCACCACGATCGGCTCGCCCGCGGGGAGCTTCGTCACCGTGAAGAGCACCCCGAGGTCGTGCGGGATGCTGTCGAAGCCGCAGCAGTTGACGATCCTCACGCCCCGCGCGCGGGCAGCCTCGTGGTGGCGCTCGATGAGGCGGTCGACGAACCCGGGCTCGCCGGTGAGATCCGCGTAGTCGGTGCCCGCGCGGATGCACGCCTCGACGAGCGGCTCGCCGAGCGCCGTGTAAGGGCCGACCGTCGTGATGACGACGCGCGCCTGCCGGGCCATGCGCTCGAGCGACGCCGCGTCGTCCGACGCCGCCTCGATGACGCCCAGCGAGGAGCACGCCGGATCGATCGCCTCCATCGCCGCCTTCACCTCGGCGAGGCGCCCCGCGTTCCGGCCAGCGATCGCCCAACGGATGGGCCGCTCTTCTGCGCCGCGGGCAGAGGCGTCCTTGCCCTTGGTGGCGAGATACTCGGCGACGAGGCGACCTGTGAAGCCGGTCGCTCCGAAGACGATCACGTCGTACGCGCGGTCGCTGGTCATGGGGGCAGCCTTGATACCACGACCGCGGGCGGGAACGTCAGCGCCGGCACCACGAGAGCGACGGCGGCACCCAGCCGCCGAACGAGCGCTCCAGGTGCTCCGCCACGGCGATCGTCACGTGATCGTTGCCGTGGATCGCCGCCACCTGGACGCCGAGCGGCAGCCCCTCGCCGTTGAGGCCCAGCGGCACCTGCGTCGCCGGCATCTCCATGACGTTGAGCACCGCGGTGTATGTCCACTGGAAGGGCGGCAGGAGCGGCGCGTAGTGCCGCGGCGCGGGGCTCGGATAGGACGGGTAGAGCATCACGCCCTGCTCGCCGATGCGCGACACGAGCTCGGCGCGCAGCGCCTTGCCGAGCTCCAGGGCGCGCTCGACGCGCGCCGGCAGCAGCCCGCCGACGTCCTCCAGCAACGCGAGCCCCAGCGCCGGCAGCGTGTGCGGCGAGCGGCGGACCGACCAGCGGGCGAGCTCGCGCGGCAGGCTGACCGGGCGGCCATCACCGAGCAACGCCCGGAACGTGACGCCCCCGGACGTGCCCACCATCGCCGTCCAGATGTCGAGCGCCCGCGCGAGGAGGTCGACCTTCGCCTCGATCACCCTCGCCCCGCAGGCGGCGAGCGCCTCCGCCGCCCTCCGCTGCGCGGCCACGAGATCGGCGCTCACCCGGCGCACGCCGTCGTGCTCGACGGAGAGCACCGTCAGCGTGCCGAGATCGACCGAGGCCGGATCGCCGAGCGGCAGCGGCGCACAGCCCGGATCGCGCGCGTCGGGGCCGGCGAGGATGCGGAGCACCGGCATGAGATCCTCGGCGCGCCGAGCGATCGGCCCCGTCGTCATGAAGCGGAGCCCCCGCTCGCCCGGCAGCGGGAACTGGCCCGAGGTCGGCACGAGCCCGCCGGTCGGCTTGTGGCCGAAGACGCCGTTGAAGAACGCGGGCATGCGGATGGATCCGCCGATGTCCGAGCCGAGCCCGACCGGCGCGCCGCCCGCGCCGATCACCGCGGCCTCCCCGCCCGAGCTGCCGCCCGCGGTGCGCGCCGGGTCGTAGGGGTTGTTCGTCCGGCCGTAGAGCCGGTTGTTCGTCTCCATCCACATGCAGAGCTCCGACACGTTGGTGACGCCGAGCGGGATGAAGCCGGCCGCGCGCAGGCGCGTGACCGTCACGGCGTCCTCCTCCGCGCGCACGCTGGCGCGGGCGACGAGCCCCGCGGAGTTCGGCATGCCGGCGACGGCGAAGCTCTCCTTGATGGAGCACGGGACGCCGAGGAACGGCGGCGCGCCCGCGGGCCCGCCCTGTTCGAGGAGAGCATCGGCCGCGCGCGCCTCGGCGCGGGCGGCCTCGAACCGGTCCGCCACCATCGCGTTGAGCGTCGGGTTCACGCGCTCGATGTGCCGGATATGGGCCTCCACGACCTCGGCCGACGTCACGGCGCGTTCGCGGATCAGCGCGGCGAGCCGGGTCGCGGAGAGCAGGAGCAGCGGATCTCGTGACAGCATGCGTGCGACCGAGGATCAGGCTCGGGACGACGACCCAGGTCAAGGGTCCGCCACCCCGGATCCGTCGATCGCCCCCCGCCCCATCCCGGGCGCGAGCCGCGCGCGGCCCTCGCCGGGCGTCCTTCTGGACGCCGGAGGCGCGAGCCGCCTACTCCTCCGTGGCCTGCTCCGCGCCCGCGGCCTGCCCCGCGCCCGCGGCTTGCTCCGTACCCGCGCGCTGCACCGGCGCGGCGGCGACCGCGCGCGCCCGCGCTCGCTGCGGGAAGGCCCACCGCACCGCCCCGGTGATAAGCCAGTCGACCGCCCCCCGGTCATCGACCTGGATGCCGGGATCGACGTACACCTGCACCCGTTCGCTGAGCTCTGCGCCGACCTCCAGCACGCTCGTCGACACGACGCGGTGCGCGCCGCGGTGATCGATCGAGAACGCCTGGTCCGGGCTCACCCAGAACCCGTGCGGCAGCTCGATGATCGCGAATTCCCTGATCGTCGACTTCTGGATGGGGTTCCGCCCCGGGTCGCCGCCGAACGACACGGCGTGCTGGAGCTGGGCGCCGAGCCGCGCGGGCCGCGCCACGCGGAAGTACGCTTGGACGAGGGGCGCCACCTGGTTCTTTCCCGCGCCGAGCGCGCGCTTCGTCGCCGAGTCGAGGACGAGATCCGTGCCGACGACCAGCGCGAACCGCGGCGTGCCCACAACGCGGACGAGCGGCCGGATCAGGATGTCGCCGAGCCCCGCGTCGCGCCGGCCCTCGATGTCACCCGCGTACGCGAGCGGCAGGTCTGCGCGCAGCGAGAACGTCCTGGTGAAGGCGTAGTCCCCCCGGAGCACCGCAGCGTTGAAGAAGCCGTTCTTGCCGCTCGAGTAGTCGTCCCGGAGCTCGAGGAACGTGCTGAAGTTGGCGGCCGCCCTCGGTTGCGTCCGGGGCGCCGCGGCGGCGGGCCGCTCCTGCGCAGCAGGTGGCTGCGCAGGCGGCGCGGGTGGAAGCGACGGCCGCGCGGGCTGTGCACCGGCGAGCGCCGTGGGATCCCCAGGCTGCGCAGGATCGGCGCGGGCCGCGGCGGCGCCGCTCAGCGCGAGGAGCCCGACCGTGCCGAGAGAGGCCACGCGACGGCGCTTCAGACCCCAGGGCGAGACCGTCCGATCGGCAGGGCGCGCCTGCGCGACGCGATGCGCTTGCATGCCGGGTTCATGGGTGTGTCGCGCGATCTGGCGGCAGTCAGTTCAAGACAGCAGTCTGCACTTCGGGGGCGCATGAGCCGACGTCCGGTGTTTGCGCACCTCTCCCCTGGCACCCCAGCATCCTGGCCGCGCCCTCGCTTGCGCGCGCTCCACGCGACGCGCTCGGCGCGCTTCGCTCGACTCGCCCGGCGTCGCGCTCGAGCGACGCAGCCGTGCACATCGAGCGCAGTGCATCGCCGTTCGATCCACCGCGGACCGACCTCCCGGACAGCGCCGGTCCGTGCTGAACATCACGCGGTTCACGTGCGCGCGCTCGAACAAAAAACTGCACAAAATGCCGCAGAAACAAGCGATCTGTAAAGAAACAACTTGACGCGACGCAGCAGCTCTGTAGGGTAGAAGCATCTACGCCATGCAGAAGTCGATGTACACCGCCAGCGCCCACGCCTCCGGCGATGGGACCCTCGCTGAGAAGGTTGTGCACAATGCTTCGTTGGCGTCCTCGACGGCGCGTTCGTTCGTCGTCGTCGAAGGCGGCGTGTCTGTCGGGCTCCTAGCGGGCCTAGCCATTCCTGCGCTCATCAGCCTAGTTGACGTCGTCGGGCTGATTCGCGTCGGGAACGGTTGCGGGCCGCCGCTCTGAGCTGAGACAGCATGGAGATAGGCCCCCGCACCGAGATGGTCCGGGGGCTTTCGTTTTTTCCGGCCTGAGGGTTCACGGAGAGCAGCCGTCGTCGAAGGAGGATCAGTGAGCAAGGAACATTCGAGGAAAAATCGGGAGGACGCCTCGATCGAGGCCGTCGGCCAGCGCATCGCGGAGCTCGCCGAGCTCGTCGCCGCGGGATGTGGGGTGCCCGTCGCGTCGAGCGCCGTGCGAGAGGAGTTCGAGGCGCTCGTCGACGAGATCCGCGCCCGAGCCAGCGGGGGCGCCGTCCGCGCGCCCCAGCGATCCTCGACGCACCTCAAGGGCGCGCGCCCGCACGGCGACGCCGCGGAGGCCTCGTTCGAGTTCCACGCTGACCCGCCCTCCGCGCGCTCCGACGTGGATCAGCGCGCCAAGCCGGCGAGCGCGCAGGGCAGCTCGCGCGTCGTGTCGCTCGACGACGCGCGCAGGGTGCTCGACGCGCTCCGCCGCGAGGAGAGCAGCGGCGGCGGCCCTCGGGAGGATCTGCAGCGCGCGATCGCCTAAGTTGCTGAGCCTCTGAGAAACGGCGGAACCCCGCGGCCAAGGCGCCCCCATGGGCCCCACCTTCACCCGCGTGACTCGATGGAGTCGGGAATTATGAAACGAACCGGTGCACAGATTATCTGGGAAGTCCTCGTCCGCGAAGGCGTGGACGTGGTCTTTGGCTATCCGGGCGGCGCGATCATGCCCGCCTACGACACGATCCTCGGTTACCCGATCCGCCATGTGCTCGTCCGGCACGAGCAGGGCGCGGCGCACATGGCAGACGGGTACGCCCGCGCCTCGGGCAAGGTCGGCGTGTGCGTCGCCACCTCGGGGCCGGGCGCGACGAACCTCGTCACCGGGATCGCGACGGCGATGCTCGACTCCTCGCCGATCGTCTGTATCACCGGGCAGGTGCCGTCCAAGCTGCTCGGGACCGACGCGTTCCAGGAGACGGACATCACGGGCGTCACCCTGCCCATCACCAAGCACAACTACCTGGTGACCGACGTCCGGGACATCGCCCCTGCCCTCCGCGAGGCGTTCTACATCGCGCGCTCGGGCCGCCCGGGCCCTGTGCTCGTGGACATCACCAAGGACGCCCAGCAGGCGTCGATCGACTTCGAGCCGCCGAAGGGCGAGGTCCGCTTGCCCGGCTACCGCCCCTCGCACCACGCCGTCCAGACGGACATCGAGAAGGCGATCGACCTCATCGACGAGGCCGAGCGGCCGCTCATCCTGGCCGGTCAGGGCATCGTCAGGGCCGAGGCGACGCGCGAGCTCCTCGCCTTCGTGGAGAAGACAGGGATCCCCGTCGCCTCCACGCTGCTCGGCCTCGGCGGCTTCCCGGCGACACACCCCCTCAGCCTCGGCATGATGGGGATGCACGGCGAGGCGTGGGTGAACACCGCCATCCAGGAGGCCGACCTCCTCATCGCGCTCGGGATGCGCTTCGACGACCGCGTGACCGGCAACCTCAAGACCTACGCCGTCAAAGCGAAGAAGATCCACGTCGAGATCGACCGGTCCGAGATCAACAAGAATGTCAAGATCGATGTCGGCCTGATCGGCGACGTCCGGGACACGCTGCTGTCGCTCATCCCCGGGTGCAAGCAGCGCAACCGGGGCCCGTGGGTCGAGCGCATCAACCTGCTGAAGGGCGACTCGGCGGTCCGTGACATTCAACAATTGCCGTACAACGACAAATTGTACGCCGCGCACGTGATGCACGACCTCTGGCGGCTCACCGACGGCAAGGCGCTTGTGGTAACCGACGTCGGCCAGCACCAGATGTGGGAAGCGCAGTACTACAAGCACGATCACCCGCGGAAGCTCATCACCTCCGGCGGGCTCGGCACGATGGGCTTCTCCCTGCCGGCGGCGATCGGCGCGCGCTTCGCGAAGCCGGAGGACGAGATCTGGGTCGTCGTGGGCGACGGCGGCTTCCAGATGACCGCGTGCGAGCTCTCGACCTGCGCGCAGGAGGGGCTCAAGGTCCACGTGGCCGTCATCAACAACGGCTACCTCGGCATGGTGCGGCAGTGGCAGGAGTTCTTCTACAACCGGCGCTACTCGGCGACCCCGATGCGCAGCCCGGATTTCGTGAAGCTCGCCGAGGCCCACGGGCTGACCGGCATCCGCGTCACGAAGCGCGAGGAGATCGCCGCGGCCGTGGAGCGCGCCCGCGCCACGCCGGGCACCGTGGTCGTCGACTTCCGCGTGGAGCAGGAGGATAGCGTCTATCCGATGGTCCCCGCCGGCGCCGACCTGAACGACATGATCCGGCGCCCGAGCCCCATCGTGGAGACCGGGGAGGACCCGTGAACGCGCCAGCAGACCCACGCGCCCTGGGCGCGCGCTCCAGCGTGAGCGTGCGCCCGTCGGACGGGCGGGGCGCGCCCGAGCGCGCCGCGGCCGGAGCCGGGCGCACCACAGACAAGAGGGACTTTCAAGAGGCATCCATGGATCGACCCATCCTGCGCACGTTCATCGCCTACGTCGAAGACCGCCCCGGCGTGCTCAACCGCGTCGCGTCCCTCTTCCGGCGGCGCGCCTACAACATCGAGTCGCTGAGCGTCGGGCGCACCCACATCGCCGGGATCTCGCGCCTGACCCTGGTCCTCGAGGCGGACGAGGACGGAGCGCGGCGCCTGGAGGCGAACCTCTACAAGCTGGTCAACACCCTCTGGGTCCGGGACGTCACCCACACCGCCTCGGTCGCGCGCGACCTCGCGCTCATCAAGGTGAAGGCGGACGCGACGAGCCGGGCGCAGGTGCTCCAGCTCTGCGAGGTGTTCCGCGCGCGCACCGTCGATGTCGCCCCAGAGGCGCTGACCATCGAGATCACCGGGACCGGCGACAAGATCGAGGGCCTGCTCGAGGTGCTCCGCCCGTTCGGGATCATCGAGATGGTGCGGACAGGGATGATCGTGATGACCCGCGGCGCCGAGGAGGCCGAGGCCAGGTTCGACTCGATCCCCGTGCGCACGGCCGAGAACGGCGCCACCTGACGGCGCGAGACGGTGTAAATAGCGCGCGCGAGACGTGAACGACGTGAAGGACGGGAGCCGCGAGGTGCGGGTCCCGGTTGTAAGGAGAGAGAGATGGCTAAGATTTTTTACGATAACGACGCGGATCTTTCGCTCATCCAGAGCAAGAAGGTCGCGATCGTGGGCTATGGCTCCCAGGGGCACGCGCACGCGCTGAACCTGCGCGACAGCGGCGTCACGGTGATCGTCGCCCTGCCCGAGGGCAGCAAGAGCCGGCCCAAGGCGCAGGCCGCGGGGCTGCAGGTGGCCACGGTGTCCGAGGCCGCGAAGGCCGCCGACGTCATCATGATCCTCGCCCCCGACACGTCGCAGGCGCGCATCTACAACGAGCAGATCGCGCCGCACCTCGGCCCGGGCAAGACGCTCATGTTCGCGCACGGGTTCAACATCCGCTTCAACACGATCACGCCCCCCCCGTCGGTCGACGTGTCGATGATCGCACCGAAGGGCCCCGGCCACCGGGTGCGCGAGACGTTCGAGGCCGGCGGCGGCGTCCCGGCCCTCCTCGCCGTCCACCAGGACGCGAGCGGCAAGGCGGAGGCCCAGGCGCTCGCCTACGCGAAGGGCATCGGCGCGACGCGCGCCGGGGTGCTCCTCACGACGTTCGCGGAGGAGACCGAGACCGACCTCTTCGGCGAGCAGGCGGTGCTCTGCGGCGGCGCGAGCGAGCTCGTGAAGGCCGGCTTCGAGACGCTCGTCAACGCCGGCTACCAGCCGGAGATCGCGTACTTCGAGTGTCTGCATGAGCTCAAGCTCATCGTCGACCTCATGTACCGCGGCGGCCTCAACTACATGCGGTACTCGATCAGCGACACCGCCGAGCACGGCGACTACGTGTCGGGCCCGCGGGTCATCACCGACAAGACGCGCGAGGAGATGAAGCGCATCCTCGCCGAGATCCAGAGCGGCGAGTTCGCGCGCAAGTGGATCGCGGAGAACGAGGCGGGCCGGCCGAAGTTCGAGGCGACGCGGGCGAAGGAGCGGGAGCAGCGGCTCGAGATCGTGGGCGCCAACCTGCGCAAGATGATGCCGTTCATCGATCCCGTCACCATCAAGCCCGGCGACTGAGCCTCTCCACTCGTGGGAGGCGGCGGAGAACACCATGCCTGAGATGATTGCGAATCAAGCGATGCCCCCGTCCGATTACGTCCGCATCTTCGACACGACGCTGCGCGACGGCGAGCAGTCGCCGGGCGCGACGATGACATCGTCGGAGAAGCTCGAGATCGCGCTCGCGCTGGCGAAGCTCGGCGTCGACGTCATCGAGACGGGCTTCCCCGCCGCTTCCCCCGACGATCTGCTCGCCGTCCAGACGATCGCCGAGCGCGTGGGCGCGGCCGCGGTCCCCGGCCGCCCCGCCGCGACCCCGCCGATCATCTGCGCCCTCGCCCGCGCCACCAAGGTCGACATCGACAAGGCGTGGGAGGGCGTCGCCCGGGCCGCGCACCCCCGGATCCACACCTTCCTCGCCACGAGCGACATCCACCTCAAGCACAAGCTCCGGATGACCCGGGCCGAGGTGCTCGACCGCGTGCGGGCCATGGTCGCCTACGCGCGCGACCTGTGCGCCGACGTGGAGTTCAGCCCCGAGGACGCCGGCCGGAGCGAGCCGGAGTTCCTCTACCAGGTGCTCGAGGCCGCGATCGCCGCCGGGGCCACCACGCTCAACATCCCGGACACCGTCGGGTACACCATCCCGAGCGAGTTCGGCGCGCTCATCGCCGGGATCCGCAAGAACGTCCCGGGGATCGACCGCGCCATCGTCTCGGTCCACTGCCACAACGACCTCGGGCTCGCGACGGCCAACGCGCTGGAGGGCATCCGCGCGGGCGCGCGCCAGGCCGAGGTGACCATCAACGGCATCGGCGAGCGCGCCGGCAACACCGCGCTCGAGGAGATCGTCATGGCGCTCGCCACGCGCCGGGCCGTCTTCGGGCTGCGCACCGGGATCGACACGACCCAGATCGCCACCGTGAGCCGCCTCGTCAGCGCGGCCACGGGCTTCAACGTCCAGCCGAACAAGGCGATCGTCGGCGCCAACGCCTTCGCGCACGAGTCGGGCATCCACCAGGACGGGATGCTCAAGCACCAGGAGACGTACGAGATCATGCGGCCGGAGATGGTCGGGGTGACGCAGACCCGGCTCGTCCTCGGCAAGCACTCGGGCAGGCACGCGCTCCGCAACCGGCTGGAGGAGCTCGGCTACCACCTCGACGAGGCCCAGCTGGCGGCGGCGTTCGCCAGCTTCAAGGCGCTCGCGGACAAGAAGAAGCACGTCACCGATCCCGACATCGAGGCGATCGTCTCGACCACGCGGGCGCAGGCCGACGATCTCTACACGCTCGACGCGCTCCAGGTCGCCTGCGGGAGCACTGGCATGCCCACCGCCACCGTCCGCCTCCGCGGGCCGGACGGGGCGCTGCACGTCCGCGCCGCGATCGGCACCGGACCGGTGGACGCCGCCTACCGGGCGATCGACGAGATCGTCCGCGTGCCGAGCAGCCTCCTCGAGTTCTCGGTGCACGCGGTGACCGAGGGCATCGACGCGCTCGGCGAGGTGAGCGTCCGCGTCCGGGCGGACGCGACGTCGAGCAAGCGGCACCCGCAGCACGACGCCGCGGCGCGGGTCTTCCACGGCCACGGCGCTGACACCGACATCCTGGTGGCCAGCGCGAAGGCGTACCTCACCGCCCTGAACCGGCTCCTCGCGACCTACGGCGTCGAGCCCAAGGACGACGCGGCGGCGTCAGAGAGCAACCAGAGCGGCCACGGCGCCGCCGTCGAGACCGCGAGGTAGGGCCGTGCGCCGAGCGCAGGAGGCCCCCCAGGGGGGCGACGAGCTCGGCGACCCGATCTCGCTGCACAAGGAAGTCGAACCTTATGAATCCGCCTCATAACGGCGCGGAGCAGGGCGCCCGCCCCTCGGACCGCGTCGACGTCTACGACACAACGCTACGGGACGGCACCCAGCGCGAGGGCATCTCGCTCGCGTGCGAGGACAAGCTGCACATCGCGCGCCACCTCGACGCGTTCGGCCTGGCCTTCATCGAGGGCGGGTGGCCCGGCTCGAACCCGAAGGACGCGCAGTTCTTCGAGCGGGCGAAGGACATCGAGTGGAAGCACGCGAAGATCGCCGCGTTCGGCTCGACGCGCCGGGCCTCGCTGGCCCCCGAGGACGACCCCGGGCTGCGCGCGCTGCTCGCCGCCGGGACGAGCGTCTGCACGATCTTCGGCAAGAGCTCGGTCCAGCACGTGACGGCGGTGCTGCGCACGACGCTCGACGAGAACCTCCGGATGATCGAGGAGACCATCGCCTTCCTGCGCGCGCACGGCCGCCGCGTGATCTACGACGCCGAGCACTTCTTCGACGGGTTCGCGCTCGACCGGTCGTACGCGACCGAGACGCTGCGCGCCGCCGTGCGCGGCGGGGCGGAGGTGGTCACGCTCTGCGACACGAACGGCGGCTCGATGCCCTGGCAGATCGAGGCGATCGTGGCCGAGATGAAGGCGGCGCTGGGCCACCCGCTCGGCATCCACGCCCACAACGACGGCGAGTGCGCGGTCGCCAACTCGATCGCCGCCGTGCGCGCGGGCGCCCGCCACGTCCAGGGCACCATCAACGGCTACGGCGAGCGCTGCGGGAACGCGAACCTCTGCGCGATCATCCCGAACCTGGAGCTGAAGCTCGACCTCCGGGCGCTCCCGGACGGGGCGCTCCGCGGGCTCACCGAGCTCTCGCACTACGTCGCCGAGGTGGCGAACCTCTCCCCCGACGATCACATGGCCTACGTCGGGCGGAGCGCCTTCGCGCACAAGGGCGGCGTGCACGTCGCGGCGATGCGGCGCGAGCCTGCGTCCTACCAGCACATCGATCCCGCGCTCGTCGGCAACGCGATGCGGACCGTGGTCAGCGAGCTGTCGGGCCGCGGCAACCTCCTCAGCAAGGCCGAGGAGTTCGGGCTCGAGGTGCCGACGGGCGCCGAGGTCGAGGTGCTGGAGCAGATCAAGGAGCGCGAGGCGCGCGGCTCGTCGTTCGAGGCGGCCGAGGCGTCCGTCGCGCTGCTGCTCCGCCGGAGCGCGCCGGGCTACAAGCCGCCGTTCCGGCTGCTCGACTTCAAGGTCATCGCGGGCCAGCGCGAGGGCGTCGGCACCTTCGCCGAGGCGATGATCAAGATCGCGGTCGACGACGAGGTGGTGATCACGGCGGCCGAGGGGTCCGGCCCTGTCAACGCGCTCGACGGCGCGCTCCGCAAGGCGCTCGCGCCCGTGTTCCCGGCCGTGCGTGACATCCAGCTCGTCGACTACAAGGTGCGTATCCTCGACGGGCGCGACGGCACCTCAGCCACGACGCGCGTGCTCATCAACAGCCGCGACGCGCACCGCCAGTGGAGCACCGTCGGCGCGTCGACGAACATCATCGATGCGTCCTGGCATGCGCTCGCGGACGGGATCGAGTATGGGCTCACGCTCGCAGCGAGAGAGCCACAGCAGTACACATCCACGTTGCCTGCCAGCGAGGTCGCATGAAGGCCAATATCGTTCTTTTGCCCGGCGACGGCATCGGCGTCGAAGTGGTCGCCGAAACCCGCGCCACCCTCGACGCTGTCGCCGCCCAGTTCGGCCACAGCTTCAGCTACTCGGAGCACCTCATCGGCGGGTGCGCCATCGACGCGACCGGCACGGCGCTGACGCAGGAGACGCTCGACGCGTGCCGCGCGGCGGACGCCGTCCTGCTCGGCGCCGTCGGCGGCCCCAAGTGGGACAACCCGAGCGCGAGCGTCCGCCCCGAGCAGGGGCTGCTCGCGCTGCGCCAGGGGCTCGGCCTGTACGCCAACCTGCGGCCGATCCGCCTGTTCCCCGAGCTCATCCAGGCCTCTCCCCTCAAGGCAGAGCGGCTCGCGGACGTCGACATCCTGGTCGTCCGTGAGCTGACGGGCGGGCTCTACTTCGGCAAGCCGCGCCTCCGCGAGGAGGTGAACGGGCGCCGGCGCGCGGTCGACACGCTCGAGTACACGGACGAGGAGATCCAGCGCGTCGTCGAGCTCGCGTTCCGCCTCGCGTCGTCGCGCAGGCGCCTCGTCACGTCCGTCGACAAGGCGAACGTCCTCGAGTCGTCGCGGCTCTGGCGCACGGTGGCGACCGAGGTCGCCGCCCGCCACCCGGAGATCCGCATCGAGCACCAGCTCGTCGACTCGTGCGCGATGCGGCTCATCACCGCGGCCGCGGCGTTCGACGTCATCGTCACCGAGAACATGTTCGGCGACATCCTGACCGACGAGGCCGCCGTGCTCGCCGGCTCGCTGGGGCTCTGCCCGAGCGCGTCGCTGGGCGATGGGACGCGCGGGGTCTACGAGCCGATCCATGGCTCGGCGCCCGACATCGCCGGCAAGGGGCTCGCCAACCCGATCGGGACGATCTTGAGCGCCGCGATGCTGCTCCGGCACTCGCTGCGGCTCGACAAGGAGGCGGCCGTGCTCGAGCGCGCGGTGGCGCAAGCCATCGCCGGCGGCGCACGGACGGCGGACCTCGGCGGCAAGCTGTCGACCCAGGGGATGGGCGAGGCGGTCCGCGCGAAGCTCGCGGGCTGAGCGCCCCCTCCAGGCGGCCTCGGGCGAGCCCCTCACCGGGGCTCGCCGCGCGCGATCTACGGCGCGCTCGACGGCGCGATCGCGCTCTTCTCGCCCCCTTCCCTGCACGGCCATCGACGCGTGGACACAAGGCCCCTTCGCGGGCCGCTCCTACGCGTTGCTCCCAGGCTGTCCAGTCCACCGCTTTCCTCGCTCGAATCCATCGCTCTTCGCCTCCGGCCATCGACCAGGACGGGACGATATGTGTCGTGGACGGGTCCGAGGGTGGCCCTGACGATCTCTGGTCGAACCGCGGGAGCATGGGCTCAGGAGACGCAATCGCGTGGATCTCCCCCCATCCCGCTCCACGCTGGAGATCCTGGCGAACGACACGATCGCGCGCGCCTTCATGAAGCATCCTGCGCCGCGGGACGCCACGATCGCGGCCGACGCCCGGGTGCTCCGCTCCATCCGATTCATCTCCGTTGATCGAGCTGTTCGCATTCGAGGCACCGCTCCCGAAGCCTCATAAGGACAGGCCTTCCCGCGCCCGGTCCTCGCCAGCATCGCAGTCCGGCGCGCTCGCGCTCCTCCGCGCTGGCCAACCAGAGCGACGGCGCCGCGTCCGGCGCCCTGCATCTGCGAAGAGCGCGCGCAGCCCCCGGAGCACGTGGGAGGCCGGCGAGCGCCGCGCAGCCGCGGCTTGCGCTCTCTCGAGCGGCCGCGGCTCGCTCCCTCCCGGAAGGAGCGCGTGACGCTTCCCTCGCGGCGCGCACGGCCCCGCAGAAAGCGTCCATGGTGTCTCAGGTGTCCTTTCTGCGGTAATCGACATCACCTCCCGAACACCACACATGATCGTGCGGCGGGGGATCTCAGGTCCCCGCGTGTCAAAGCTCGTCGCCATGACGGGCGATGACTCCATTCGACATGGATTGATGTGCACAGGAGAACGGGAACATGAGCCAATTGACGAAGTTCGCATCGCTCATCGCCCTCTCGACGGCCCTCTCCGCGGCCGGTTGCATGGCCGAGGCGACGACGTCGGGCGCGCCCACCGACGACGTGATGAGCGAGACCGACGAGGCGAAGCAGGCGTTCCAGGCCGAAGAGACGGATTCCGCTGATCAGGAGTCGACCGCGAATCCGGCGATGGACGAGAGTGCCACGGACCCCAGCGCAGCAAGCGCCAGCGCGCCGGCCCCCGGCGCGCCCGATGTCGGCGCCGTGGACCCCGGCTCGGCGACCCCGACTGGCGAGGAGGGCGTCGGCGAGAAGCCCGATGCGGCGCGCTGGTGGGGCGGCGGCTGGGGTTGGGGTCGGCCCGGCTGGGGCTGGGGCGGCGGCTGGGGCTTCCGGCCCTGGGGCTGGGGCGGCGGCTGGGGCTTCCGGCCCTGGGGCTGGGGCGGCTGGGGCTTCCGGCCCTGGGGCGGCTGGGGCGGCTGGGGCGGCGGCTGCGGCTGGTAGGACGCCGCGCTAGCACGGTTCGCTTGAGAAGGCCCTGCTGACGCCCGCTTCGCGCCCCTGGTGCGGCGCCGCCGCGGCTCGGTCCTCGCCACGGCAGACGCTGGCAAGGGGTCATGAGCGGACGATGACGCTTCGGGCCCCCTTGACGGGTCGAGGCTCCCTCACGCGGCCGCGGAGGGGGTCTCGACCGCCACCGCGGTGCCCCTGGATCGCCCGCACGGGTCTGCGAGCGGTCCCGGGGCACCCGGGATCAGGCGTCGGCCTCGGCGAGGCTCGGGACGCGGCTCACGAGGAAGCGAGTCGTCGTGTAGCACCACCACGTGCCCCCCATGCAGGTGAGATAGGAGGCCGCGCGCGCGGCGCGACGGCGCGCTGGCTCTATCGAGCGGAGGCCGTCCGCGTCGAGCCCCCGCGCGCCGCGGTGGGGCGCTCGGGCGGCGCTTCCGGGCGGCCGAGCTTCTCCGCGCGCTCGGTCACCCAGAAGCGCTCCGCGTCGGCCGCGGTCCAGGCAGACTCGTCGAGCAGCGGGAGGAGCGCATCCGACAGCGCCCGCGCGCTCTGGAAACGGTGGCGCGGGTCCTTGGCGAGGCACCGCAGGACGAGGCGGTCGACCGCGCGAGGGACGGTCGGGCCGCGCCGCACCGACGGCGCGAGGGGCGCCTTCGTCATGTGGGCGGCGAAGAGCTGCCCCGACGACGAGCCCTCGAACGGCAGTTCCCCGGTGAGCAGGAAGTAGAGCGTGCCCCCGAGCGAGTAGATGTCGCTGCGCGCATCCGCCCGATCGCCGCGACACACCTCCGGTGCCATGTAGGCGGGCGTCCCGCAGAGCATGCCGCTGTTCGTGAGCTCGGCGTCGCGGCCGCCCTCGACCATCCGCGCGACGCCGAAGTCGAGCAGCTTGAGGAAGTCGTGATCGTCGCCAACGCGGGTGACGAAGAGGTTCTGCGGCTTGATGTCCCGGTGGATGATCCCGGCCTCGTGCGCCTCGATGAGCGAGCGGCAGGCCTGCAGGGCGAAGCGCAGGGCGCGCGCCACGGGCATGGGGCCGTAGCTGCGCACGATCGCGGCGAGATCGGCCCCGCGCAGGTGCTCCATGGCGATGTAGTAGATGCCGTCGTCGCTCGCTCCGAAGTCGAAGATCCGGATGGTGTGAGGATCGCTGAGCTTGCTCGCCGCGTGCGCCTCTTGCTCGAAGCGCTTCGGCACCGCCGGGTCCGGCGCGTCCCGCGTCCTCAGGAGCTTGAGGGCGACGTCGCGGTGGAGCGTCTCGTCCCACGCGAGCCAGACCTCGCTCATCCCCCCTTTGCCGATCGGCGCCTCGAGTCGGTACCTGCCCAGCTTGCGCGCCTGATAGACCTGCTGCTGCGCGGCCCACACGACGTGGCTCGACAGCGCCCCGATCACCCCCGAGGCAGGGACGAAGATGTAATGGCTCGCGGCCGTGAGCAGCGTCGTCGGATCGAGCCACGCCGCCTGGATGGACGGGGAGAAGATCGCGGCGATGCCCATGGTCGCCGGGAAGGCGAGGAACATCGTCGCAGAGGCGAGGAGCGCCTTGCTGAACGGCGCGGGCACGAGCGCCGTGCGGAGCAGCACGACGATGGAGAGCCCGTGCATGTACGCGCTCGTCAGGCCGCCGAAATCGAGCGCCATCAGCGAGATGAAGATCGCGGCGGTGAGGAACGCGGCCTCGTACCCGAGGAGCACGACGCGCCCCGAGAGCGTCGGGCGCCCCGAGAGCCGGTACACGGCGAGGGAGAGCGCCTGCTCGACGACGCGCAGGACGATGCAGCGCCACACCGGCGCCGCGGGGTACAGCACGGTCGCCATGAACACGTCGACAAGCGTGAACGCCGGCCATATCCAGAGCGCGACCCGGAAAGCGCGCCGGACCGCGCGCCGGACGCTCTCCGTGTCGTGGGCGCCCGGGGCGGTGCGCCGCGTGCCGAGCGGGCGAGTCTCGCGCTCTCTGAGCGTGCGCGCCGCGGCCGAGCGCTCAGCGCGGAGAGCCTCTCGGAGCAGCGCACGCTTCATGGCAATCTCGAGGGTCGCCAGAGCCACGCCGAACGTCAAGCGAGCGTTGTTGGCTTCTCGTGCGGCAGGTTTCCTCGGCCACGATGCCGGGCTGCGCTGCCCGCCGTCTCCCACCCCGGATGTCGTACCAACATGACCGTTCGCCGCCCCACATGCCGTGTTCGTCCGCCGTGCACACACATGCCCGTGAGGTCATGAATCCTGTCAGCGCCTCGGGGGAGCGGCGTGGCGGCACGCCGAGGCGCGGCGAGGTGACCGGGACGGCTGGGGCTTCGGGTCTCGCTCGTCGCCTTGGCCGCCGGCCCGCGGCGCCGGTCAGGCGAAAGGCGCCGCTCGCGCCTCGGCGCCGCGGGCTCGAGCTCAGCGGGCCCCTTACGCCTCGGGCCGCGGCGGTCGCCCTGGTCAACCGGCCGGATCCATGCTTGAAAGCTCGCCACTGTGCCGCTCTCGCCCGAAAGCTTTCGCCGGCTGTTCGCAAGCCGCCCCGTCGTTCTCGCGCCCATGGAGGACGTGACGGACGCCGTGTTCCGCCGCATCGGCCGGGAGCTCGGCGCCGAGCTGTGCGTGACGGAGTTCGTCAATGTCGAGGGGCTGCTGCGCGGGTGCAAGACCGCGCGGCGCAAGCTCGACCTGGCCGACGGCGACCAGCCGACGGCGATCCAGATCTACGGGGCCAACCCGGAGCGCCTCGCCGAGGCCGCGCGCGTCGCCGAGCAGGCCGGACCGGCGTTCCTGGATATCAACTGCGGCTGCTGGGTGCCGAAGATCGCCGGACGAGGCGCGGGCGCGGGCTGGCTCCGCGATCCGGAGGCGATGGTGGCGATGGCCCGCCTCGTGACGCGCTCGGTCGCGCTCCCGGTCACCGTGAAGACGCGCATCGGCTGGGGACCGGAGTCCCATATGCCGATCGTCGACCTCGCGCGGCGCCTCGAGGACACCGGCGTCGCCGCGCTCACGATCCACTGCCGCACGGCCCAGATGGGGCACAGCGGCGCTGCCGACTGGAGCTGGGCCGCCCGGGCGCGCGAGGTCGTGTCCATCCCTGTCGTGGTGAACGGCGACATCAAGACCGCCGACGACGCGGCCCGCGCCCTCCGCGAGACGGGCTGCGCCGGCGTGATGGTCGGCCGCGCCGCCATCGACCACCCCTGGATCTTCCGCGAGGCCCGTGCCCTCCTCGACGATGGCGTGCACCTCCCGCCGCCGACGGCCGAGGAGCGGCTCGCCCTGTGCCGCGCGCACCTCATCGCGAACACCGAGGCGCGCGGCGAGCCGCACGGCGTGCGCGTGACCCGGCGCCACCTGACCGGCTATCTCCGCGGCCTCCCCGGCGCGTCGGCCCTCCGGCGCGAGCTGCTCTTCTGCGACAGCCTGTCGGGGTGCCTCGACATCCTCGACAGCGCCGCGCAGCGGCTCGCGGCCTGCGGCGCGGCAGCCTGAGGCGTGGCAGGCCGGCGGCGGCGCCGCCTACATGCCCACGGGCGTCGCGTCGTCGACCGGCGCGGGCTCGCCGTTCTGCCGCTCGGCGCCCGGCGGCGCGCCCATGGGATCGTGCGGCAGGCTCCCGCGGTGCGAGCGGAGCAGCACGTGAGGCGTCGCCAGGAGGAAATTGGAGACGCGGGACGTGTAGATGTCCGCCGAGCGCTCGATCTGCCGGGCCAGGTGGCTCTTGTCGTTGCCCGTGCGGAGGAGCAGCCCCCACCTCGGGTTCAACGTCTCGGCCGACGCCTTCGCGAGCGGCGCGATCCGCGCGTCGAGCGCCGCGAGGCTCGCCTTGAGCTCGTTCATCTTCGCCTGGATCTCGCCCTCCGTCGCCCCGGCCACCGGCCCGTAGCCGGCGCGCATCCGCTGGAGCTCCAGGCGCAGCCTGGCATAGACGCGCTCCGCGTCCTCCTTCTCCCGCATCCAGAGATCGAGGCGCGCCTCGGCCCCGCGCGCCTCCTCGATCGCGAGGATCTCGTCCTCGAGCTCCCGGATGATGAGCGCCGTCCGCCACCGCAACGCGCTCTTCGACACATGCACATCCCCATAGATGTGATCGCCGATGTAGAGGATCTCGTCGCCGGACAGCCCCAGGTGGTGCTCGACGAGCCCCGCGTTGCCGCCCAGGTAGTGCCCGCCCACGCGCAACCGGCCGGCCGGGCGCAGGAGGCCATCCTCCGTGACCACCTCGAAGAGCGGGCTGCGGCTCGAGAAGAACTCCGGCTTCCGCGCGGAGACGATGACCACGTCGAACAGGTCGCGCCACGTCATGCCCCCCGGCAGGAAGCGGTCGAACGCGTAGCTCATCATCGCGCGCGTGTAGACCCACTCCGAGTTCGTGATCAGGACGAGCTTCTTGCCCGCCTCCCGCTGGTCGAGCAGCGTGAGCGGGATCTCCGGATCGAGCAGCACGAACCGCTCCGGATCCCCGATGATCTCGGCCTTCAGCTGCCCCTCCATGTGCGTCGCGTCGAGGCGATCCTTCACGCGGCGATAGAGGTCGCTGTAGCCGAGCACCTCGGGCAGCCGGCGCTGATCGAGCAGATCGACCAGCTTCGCGTACATGCACCCCTCCGACAGCGAGAAGAGCGTGTTCAGGAAGACGTAGCGCCCGTCCGCAAGGTCGACGATCGTCCGCGCGTAGGTCGCGCGCTGGGTCTCGAAGTCGATCGGCTTCGTGCCGTGGAAGGCCCGCTTCACGTAGCCGAACCGATTCACCTTGAGCAGATTGCCGAGCTCGGTGTCCAGGATGAGCCCTCGGATCACGAGGTCCGGCTCGAACGTCAGGTCCCCGACCGGCCAGCCCTCGCTCTCCAGGAGATGCCGGAGGTGCTCATAGGCCCGACGCTCCCACGCCTCCACACGGTAGTGGATCAGCGTGTAATCCATGTCGTATCCGATCGCCTTGATCGAACGGAGATTCAGCGTCCGGTTGCAGAAGATCCCCCGCTGCTTGGGCGGCGGGGCGGCGAGGCAATCCAGCTTGTCCATGGTGATCGCCCGGAGAGCGGTCGTGAGGCATACCAGGGACCCACGGCGTTGCCCACCCGGACAATCACCGTCACCCCGCCGTCAGGAGGGCGCGTTCGGCGTGTCGATGTCGTCGTAGACGCGCACGCGCACGCGCGTCCTCAGCGGCGCCTGAGCCGGCTCTTCGCGCTCTGCCGCCGATCGATGCTCGTCGTGGGCCGCGCGGACCGCCCGTTCGTCGGCGCTCGGCGGGAGTCGCCGCGGTCGTCCGCCTCCCACCCGTCGTCTTCCTCGTCTTCCTCGTCCTCGTCGTCGAACAGGTCGTCGTCGTCCTCGTCGTCGTCGTCCTCGTCGCGCGCCTCGGCCCGGCGCACCTCGAGCCCGAGCATCGTGAGCGCCTGCTCGAGCGTCAGCGCCGTCTTCACGGCCTCGAGCTCGACCCCCATGGCCTGGAGCGTCATCGCTATCTCGGGGCTCAGCCCGGACAGGATGGTCGGTGTGCCCATGAGCCGCGCGGCGGAGGCCAGGTTCGAGAGCACCGCGCACAGGTGGCTATCCATGATCCAGACGGCCGTGAGATCGATGACCAGCCCCTTCGCGCCGCTCTCGTGGATGGCCCGCAGCACCTCGGTGTTCAGCTGCTCCGCGAGGTCATCGGTCACGTCCCCCTGGATGGGCACCAGGATCCGGTCCCACAGGTTGATGATGGGAAGGCGCTTGAGCTCCATGGTCATCCTAAGGTTCGATGTCGGCGATCAAGACCGTTGAGTCATCGTGCGAGCGCCGGTGTCGGCTCATGAGGGCGCGGCAGGCATCCGCGGCCTTCATTCCACGAAACAGCGATAGATCGAAGCGAGGGGACACCCCGTCGGTGAACACGACGAGCCGGTCGCCCCGCGCGAGCTGCGCATCGAAGATCCGGACCTTGCTGAGCGATGCGCCGAGGATGCCCGGGCTCTGGAGCCACTGCACGCGCGTGCCGTACGACATCAGCTCGACGTTGCCGATGCCGCAGCCCTGGAGCCGCCCCTCCCGGAAGCGACAGATCATGCCGGCGGCGCCGCGGGTGCCGCGGAGCCGCACGTGGAGACGATCGATGAGGGCGCGGACGTCCTCGCCGCTCGGCGCGTCGGCGAGCGTCTTGAGCGCGACGTTCGCCGCGGCCGCCGCGTGCTCGCCGTGGCCGAGGGCGTCGATGACCGCGAAGAGGACGCCGTCTTCCCCGGCCCGCACGAACGCGGCGTCGCCGCTCACGAGCTCTCCGTCCTTGGGGAGGATCGCGTACTCCACGGAGAGCTTCACAGGTGGACCTCGATCTCCACCCGCGTGCCCTTCGGCCCCGAGTCGATATGAAAGCGATCGGCCAGCCGCTTGACCCCGATGATGCCGCGCCCCATACCGGTCTTGCTCTTGTAGCGCCCGGCGAGGATCTCCTGCAGGTTCTGGATGCCTGCACCCTCATCCACGGCGACGATGAGGAAGCGGACCGGGCTGTCGCGCTGCACCGCGAGTTCGATCGTCCCGCCAGGGGTATAGTGGACGATATTTCGCGCGAGCTCGCTGACGATGGTCGCGACCTTGTGCGACGTGAAGCTCTTTGCGCCGGCCGCATCGCAAACGGCCTTCGCGCTCAGGCGCGCCTCGCTGATGTCGGCCTCCACGTTGATGACCATGACCTTCGAGCGCCGCGAAGGTCGTTCGCCGCCAATCGCCGAAATTTCCGACCGGAGCCGACCGAGTCGCGTCGGATCCACATAGAGGCGGGCTCGGCGCTCGATGCTCGGAAGGATGTCGGGGAGGTCGTCGAGCGAGAACGCCTCGGGCTGGATCTCCGCCTCCCGCATGGCCCGGAGCAGGACTCCCTCTGCGTTCATCGCCGAGAGATAGCCGAGCAGGACGTTGAGAATCTGTTCGTGCGCGGGAGTCATCCGGAAAGCGCCTGGACCGGCAGGGTACCGGGGCCCCGGGTCCGCGTCGAGTGCGCGGCGACGGCATCGCCGGGTTCGCCAGCTGTGAGGCGGAAACCGCCGAGCTCCGGCCGGACAGCGCCAGCAGGGCTCGCTCGGTCCATCACCCGCATCGCGCAGGGCGTCGACCGGCCCGTGCCCGCGCCGACCGGACGGCCTACGGCCGGCTCCAAGCAACGCTCGTGCCTGGCTGACCGGCCCACCGTGGTCGCTCAGGCCGGGTAGTACGACGCCTGGCCTTGACGCAGCTCCTCGGTGATCTTGTTCTCCGCAAGGAGCTTCTTGAGCGGCTCCTGGAGCTCCGCCGCAGGGGTCCCCATCGCCAGCGCAAGGTCGTCGATCCCTTGCCCAGGCTCGATCTCCACATGGGCGAGCAGCGCCTCGGCGATCTCGTCCCCGGAGCTCCCGGACGACAGGCTCGCCGGGCTCGCGGGGTTCACCGGGCTCGGCGGAGCGGCCTGTTCGGCGGCTTTCGCGGGGGCCGTGACGGCGGGCGCCGGGGTGCGCGCGGCGCGCGACTTCGGCGCAGCGACGGCCGCACGCGCGCCACCTCCGCTCGCCCGCGGCGCGGCTGCCTTCTTGCGCGGCGCAGCGCGCGTCGGCTTCTTGGGCGACGGGGCGCTGCGGGGAGGCGCGGCCGGGCGGCTCGGCGCCGGAGCGCGCTCGCCCTTCCGGACCGGCTTGGCGGGAGTCGCGGCCGGCCCGGTCGATATCCCAGCGGCGCTGATGTCGACTTGCAGGTACCGCCCAGCGGTCCGGAGAACGTCCTTACGGACCAGCGCTCTCAGGCCCTCCAGGAACTCGGCCACGGAAGCACGAATCTCATTCTCGATCTCGACATCGGATATCACGCTGCCGCCGTCTCATGAATCCCTCGGAATGTCAACGTCTTCCACGCACAGTGGCCCGCACCGGCCGTAGAAACCAGGTGTTCCTGTGCCGGTCGGCGCTCGCGACCGGGCGCCGGATCCCTGGCTGGGGCCGCGCGCGTCCAGTGTGAATTTGCCGTTTTATCAAATGAAATGCTGGCAAGATCTGAAACGCATCGAGAGATCATGTCGGGCCCCTCCGTCTGCACGCATGGGCCTCGCGCTCGGGCAGAGGTCGACTCGCCGCTCACGGCCGCGCCAGGGTGGCGGCGCTGTGGGTATGCTCAAGCGGCCTTGACGGCGCGGAGCGACGCGCGGCGCAACGGGCGGAGCTGCGACGCCGCAAAGGCCGCGCCGAGGGCGAGCCCGCGGAGCGTCAGCCGCATGCAGAGGACGTCGAGATACCCCTCGCGGTGCAGGGCGGTGATCGCCCGGCGAACGTCGGTCCGACGCACCTGAAGGGCCGTGGTCAATGTGTCGAGGTTCACCGTCTTGCCCTCGCTCTGGAGGGCAACCAGCGTCCGGAGGAGATGCGGAGCGAGGTCCTTGTTGGTCATGGCGCGCACCGTAAACCGCCTCCTGAACGGCCGTACAGTTTGTGGCGACGTTTTTCTCCCGGTCGCCTGCGGGGAGCGCTGGAGACGCCCCGAAGGCGACCGTCGTCTATGGTAGGCCCTCCCCGTGCACGCCGACGCCTCACCTCCTCAAGCCGTGATCCTCGCCGGCGGACTCGGCACCCGGATGCGCCCCCGGACGGAGCGCACCCCGAAATTCCTTCTGCCCGTGGCCGGGCGGCCGTTCGGGGCGTGGCTCCTCGAGCGGCTCGCCGCAGCGGGCTTTGGTGAGGTGGTCCTCTGCGTGGGTCACCTCGGCGACGCCGTTCGACGGGCGATGGGCGATCGGTTCGCGGGCCTGCCGCTCCATTATGCCGACGACGGCCCCGATCTCCTGGGCACGGCCGGCGCGCTGCGCCGCGCGCTGCCCCAGCTGGCTCCTGTGTTCCTCATGACCTACGGCGACTCCTACCTCCCCTTCGACTACCTGGCCCCGCTCCGGGACCTCTGCACACACCCCGGCGCGCTCGGCACGATGGCCGTGTACCGGAACGAGGGTCGGTTCGATGCGTCGAACGCCGCGGTCTCGGGCGACCTGGTGGTGCGTTACGAGAAGCGGCGCGCGGGCGCGGCGCCCGACCCTGCGCTCGACCACATCGATTACGGTGCCACCGCGCTCCGCCGTGAGGTCGTCGAGGCGCTGCCAGCCGACGCGCCGCTCGGCTTCGAGGTGGTGCAGCGCGACCTCGCGGCGCGCGGCCTCCTCCGGGCCTTCGCGGTCGCGGCGCGCTTCCACGAGATCGGCTCGGAGCAGGGCCTCCGCGATCTCGAGGCCACCCTCACGACCGCGGCCGCGACGGAGGAGCGGGGATGATCGTCTCTCGCGCCCCGGTCCGCTTCTCCCTCGGCGGCGGCGGGACCGATCTGCCCGCGTACTCCGGCCGCTTCGGCGGCTACCTCGTGTCGGCCGCCATCGACAAGTACATCTATGTGACGGCCAACAAGCGCTTCCACCGGGACATCCGCCTCGCGTACTCCAAGACCGAGATCGTCCCCTCGGTCGACGCGATCGAGCACCCGATCTTCCGGGAAGCGCTCCGGATGCTGGGAATCGAGCACTCGATCGAGCTCACGAGCGTCGCGGATCTCCCCGCGAACTCGGGCCTCGGCTCGTCGAGCTCGTTCACGGTCGCCCTCCTCAACGCCCTGCACACGTACAAGCGCGACTTCGTGTCGTCCGAGCAGCTCGCTCGCGAGGCCTGCTCCATCGAGATCGAGCGCCTCGG
Organism: Sorangium sp. So ce295; assembly: GCF_051527405.1. Lineage (NCBI taxonomy): Bacteria > Pseudomonadati > Myxococcota > Polyangiales > Polyangiaceae > Sorangium > Sorangium sp. So ce295. The sequence continues at coordinate 5,557,132 of NZ_CP150324.1, forward strand.
AGAGCCGATCGGCAAGCAGGACCAGTACATCGCCGCCTACGGCAACGTCACGGCGTTCACGTTCTCTCCGGACGGCTCGGTGCACGTCGAGCCCGTCCCGGTCCGCGACGAGGTGCTGGACGAGCTCGAGAGCAACCTGCTCATCGTGTGGAGCGGCGTCGAAAGGCCGGCCAGGATTGTGCTCTCGGAGCAGGGCCGGCGGCTGCAAGACCTGGAGCCCGCGGTGGTCGAGCGGATGCACCGCATCAAGGAGATCGGCCGCGACGTGCACCGCATCCTCGTCACGGGCAGGCTCGACGACTACGGCGAGCTCCTCCACGCCCACTGGACCCAGAAGCGTAAGCTCGCGTCCAAGATGACCGACGAGGTCCTCGACGAGATCTACGAGCTCGCTCGAGGCGCTGGGGCGCTCGGCGGCAAGCTGATGGGGGCCGGCGGCGGGGGCTTCTTCATGTTCTACGTCCGGCCGGCGGAGCGGCGCCGGGTGCTGGAAGCGCTCGCCGCGAAGGGCCTGCGCGTCCTGCGCTTCCGCTTCGATCTCGACGGCGCGCGCATCGTCGCGAACCTGCACCGATCGTGAGCGGGCGCGCCGGCGCCCCCCTCCTGCTGGGCATTTCAGCGGGACTCTGGCTATAGATCGGCCCTATGCCTCAGAGCACGCACGACTTCGTCGAAAAGTACCTCCGCGAGACGTCCGAGATCGCCCTCGCGACGAGCCCCGACGACATGGCTCGCGTCATCGAGATCCTCTTCGATGCGTACCGGAGCGATCGCACCATCTACACGTGCGGCAACGGCGGCTCGGCGGCCAACGCGAGCCACCTCGCCTGCGACATCGCCAAGTTCACGTGGGTCGATGGCAAGCGGCGCTTCAAGTGCACCTCGCTCTGCGACAACGCAGCGCTCCTCAGCGCCCTCACCAATGACGTCGGCTTCAACCGGATCTTCCTCGAGCAGCTCGACGGCCGCATGGTCGCGGGCGACGTGCTCGTGTGCCTGAGCGTGCACGGCGGCTCGGGCGCCGATCGCGCCGGCCCATGGTCGCAGAACCTCGTCGCCGCCGCGGATTTCGCGAAGAAGACGGGGGCCAAGGTGGTCGCGCTCGTCGGCTACGACGGCGGCGCCCTGCGCCAGATGGCCGACGCCAGCGTGATCGTGCCGAGGACGCGGGCGGGCTACACGTCGACGCCGCACGTGGAGGGCTTCCACGAGGTCTACCACCACCTCATCTGCGAGCGGCTCCTCCAGCTCGTGGCCGAGAGCTGAGCCCCGCGTGGCGAGGCGCGGGATCCTGCTCGACCGCGACGGTACGCTCATCGACGTGGTGCGCGATCACGAGCTCGGCGTCGTCGTGACGGCGTTTCATCCGGATCAGATACGCCTCCTCCCCGGCGCGATCGAGGGCCTGCGGCGCCTTGCGGACGCGGGGTTCCTGCTGGCGATCGCGACCAACCAGCCGGGCGCGGCGAAGGGCCAGGTCCCGTGGGGGGCGATCGAGCGCACGAACCGCGCGCTCGTCGATCGCCTCCGCGAGGCCGGCGTCGCGATCGCGGCGCTCGCGGTGTGCCCTCACCACCCCGAGGGCGGGCCGGGCGGCGATCCGGCGCTCATCGGCCCGTGCGATTGCAGGAAGCCCAAGCCGGGCATGCTCACGGCGCTCGCGCGCGACCTCGATCTCGACGTCGCGGCGAGCTGGATGATCGGCGACGCGCCGAGCGACGTGGCGGCCGCGCGCGCGGCGGGCATGCGGGCGGGCCTCGTCATGGATGGACGCCGCTGCGAGCTGTGCCCGCTCCGCGGCGAGGCTGGTCTCCCCTGCCCCGATCGCGCGGCGCCGCGTATCGATCTCCTCGCCGCCGAGATCCTCGCCGAGCCGCGCGGCTAGCGGGCTCTGGCGCGCCACGCCGCGCCGCGCCGCGCCGCGACGCCCGATAGCCCGCGCGCGGCGTGCTACCGTCCCGCCGTGACGCCTCCTCCGGATCACGACGGCGGCGCGCTCGACGATGGGGGCGCCCGCGACGACACCCCGGCCACCGCGGCCGAGCTCGACGCCCGCCTCTCGGCGGCCCGCTACATCTCCGATCCGGCGACCTCGCTCGCGCTCTGGCTCGCCCTCCGGATGGCGCGGCCGCTGCTGCTCGAGGGGCCGGCCGGCGTCGGCAAGACCGATCTCGCCCGCGCCGCCGCCGAGGCGCTCGGCCGAGGGCTCATCCGGCTCCAGTGCTACGAGGGCCTCGATGAGGCGAAGGCGCTCTACGAGTGGGACTACGCGAAGCAGATGCTCTACACGCAGCTGCTGCGCGACGCCGTCGCGAAGGAGATCGCCGGCGCGGCGAGCCTCGCCGCGGCCGCGCGCGCGATCGCGGGGAGCGAGGCGTCGTTCTTCAGCGAGCATTTCTTGATCGCGCGCCCGCTCCTCGCGGCGCTGCGGAGCGCCGCGCCGGTCGTCCTGCTCATCGACGAGGTCGATCGCGCGGACCCTGAGTTCGAGGCGTTCCTGCTCGAGGTGCTCTCCGACATGCAGGTCACGATCCCCGAGCTCGGCACGATCCGCGCCGCGCACCCGCCGCTCGTCCTGCTGACGACGAACGCGACGCGCGAGATGACCGAGGCGCTGCGCCGCCGGTGCCTGCACGCGTTCCTGGACTACCCGCCTCCGTCGCGCGAGCTCGCCATCCTGAGGGTCGCCCTCCCGGGGATCGAGCCCCGCCTCGCGGCGCAGATCGTGGCGTTCGTCGGCGCCCTGCGGGCCATGGATCTGCGGAAATCTCCCGCGATCAGCGAGACGATCGACTGGGCCCGCGCGCTGCTCCTGCTCGGCAAGCGCGCGGTGACGCCGGAGCTCGCGCGCGACACGCTCGGCGTCCTGCTCAAGCACCAGAGCGACCGCGGCGACGCGGAGGCGAAGCTCGGCACCCTCGTGCGTGCCGCCGAGCACGCGGGCGCGGACGAGCCGGTTACCTGAGCTCGGCCACCTTCTCGCCGAACAGCTTCTCGAGCCGCCCGAGCATGGCGTCGTTCGGCTCGACGCGCAGATCACGCCCCAGCGACAGCACCGCCTCTGCACCATCATCGAGCTGGATCACGAGCTGCACCGGGCACACCCCGGGGCTCGCCCGCAGGAGCGCCCCCAGCCGATCGATGTGCTCGCGCCTGGCGCTGCGCGACTTCAGCGTGATCGCCACGCTCCGGGTCTGCGCGAGGATGGCGTCGGCGAGCGGCTGCACCTCGTCGAGCAGCAGGGTCGGCTCGCGCGGCGCGGCCTCGGCCTCCTCGGCCCCCTCGTCCACCATCGGGAAGCTGATCTTCCCCGAGATCAGGACCGGCTCCCCCCGGTTCAAGAGGTCCGCGTAGCTCTCGATCTGCTTCTCGCGCACCTTGACCTCGACCCGGCCCGTCGTGTCCTCGAGCACGAAGAACGCGATCTTGCCGCCGCCCCCCTTGAAGATGCGCTCTCGGTAGCCCTCGACCATCCCGCCGACGCGCACCCTGGCCCAGGCATCCATGCCGGCCAGCGCGCTCACCGCGGTCACGTCGAAGCGGTTCAGATCCACGCCGTACCGATCCAGCGGGTGCCCCGAGACGTAGAACCCGAGCGACTGCTTCTCCCGCGAGAGCGTCTCGCGCAGATCCCAGTCCTCGGCCGTCGGGTAATCGTCCAGCCTCACCTCGCTCTTGGACGCCACCGCCGCGAACAGGCCGATCTGCGCGCTGTTCCGATCCTTGCTCGCGGAGCGCGAGCGCTCGAGCGCCCTGTCGATGCCGGCGAACGCCCGCGCCCGCGAGATGCCCCGCGCATTGAGGCTCGCGTCGAACGCGCCGCACTGCACGAGCGCCTCGAACACTCCCTTGTTGACCCGCCGCGGATCGACCCGCTCGGCGAAGTCGAACAGGTCCGCGAACGCGCCGCCCGCGTCGCGCGCCTCGAGGATCGCCTCGAGCGCCGACTCGCCGACGCCGCGGATCGCGCCCATTCCGAAGCGGATCTTCGGATCGTACGGGTCCCTCACCCGCGAGCCTCCGCGCCGGGTGCCGGTCACGCGCTTGCCGTTCGTCGCCGGCTTCGCGCTGTAGACGACGGTGAAGTCGGTCTTGGACTCGTTGATCTCGGGCGGGAGGATCTCGACCCCCCACGCGCGCCCCTCCGCGATGATCCGGACGACCTTCTCTATCTTGTCGCGGTCGGCCGTCATCAGCGCGCAGAGGAACTCGACCGGGTAGTGCGCCTTGAGGTAGGCCGTCTGGTAGGTCAGCAGCGCGTACGCCGCCGAGTGGCTCTTGTTGAAGCCGTAGCCCGCGAAGTACTCGAGGAGCCCGAAGATGCGCTCGGCGTCCTCGCCCTTCACACCGTTCTTGAGCGAGCCGTCGACGAACGTCGCCTTCTGCTTCGCCATCTCCTCGGGCTTCTTCTTGCCCATGGCGCGCCGGAGCAGATCGGCGCCGCCGAGCGTGTAGCCCGCGAGCTTCTGCGCGATCTGCATGACCTGCTCCTGGTAGACGATGACGCCGTACGTCGGCTGGAGGAGCTCGTCGACGAGCGGGTGCATCTTCTCGATCGGCTTGCGGCCGTGCTTGCAGTCGACGAAGTCCTTCACCATGCCGGTGCCGAGCGGCCCGGGCCGGTAGAGCGCCACGGCGGCGACGATGTCCTCGAAGGCGTCCGGCTTGAGGTCCTTGAAGAGCTGCTGCATGCCGCTCGACTCGAGCTGGAACACCCCGGTGGTCTCGCCCGACTGGAGGAGCGCGTAGGTGGCGGTGTCGTCGAGCGGCACCGTGTTCACGTCGAAGCGATTGCCCTCCTTGCCCGCGAGGTCGGGCCGCGCGTTCACCAGCCGCACCGCGATGTCGATGACGGTGAGCGTCTTCAGCCCGAGGAAGTCGAACTTCACGAGCCCGGCCAGCTCGGCGTCGTCCTTGTAGTACTGCGTGACGAGCTGCTCGCCGTTCTTGAAGCAGGGGACGTGGTCCCAGAGCGGGCCCTCGCTGATCACGACGCCGGCGGCGTGCATGCCCGCGTGCCGCGTCAGGCCCTCGAGCTTCTGCGCCTGCTTCAGGAGCTCCGCGACCGTGGGGTCGCTCTCCTTGAGGGCCTTGAGCTTCGGCTCGATCTCGAGCGCCTCGGGGATCGTGTACATGATCCCCGGGCTCTTCTGCGGGATGAGGCTCGCGATCTTCTGCGCCTCGTTCGCGGGGAACGCCATCGCCCGCGCGACGTCCTTGATCACGCTCCGCGCCTTGAGCTCGTGGAACGTCGCGATCTGCCCCACGGAGGGTTTGTCGGCCTCCTTGCTGTACTTCTTGGTGACGTAGGAGATGACCTCGTCGCGCCGGTCCATGCAGAAGTCGACGTCGAAGTCGGGCATGCTCACGCGCTCCGGGTTCAGGAAGCGCTCGAACAGCAGGTTGTACGGGAGCGGATCGAGATCGGTGATCTCCATCGCGTAGGCGACGAGCGAGCCCGCGCCCGATCCGCGGCCCGGCCCGACCGGGATGCCGTGGTCCTTGGCGTACTTGATGAAGTCCCAGACGATGAGGAAGTAGCCCGGGAAGTCCATCTGGACGATGACGTTGAGCTCGACGTCGAGCCGCGCGCGGTAGCTCGCCTCGTCCACCTTCCTGCCCGTCTGCGCGATCTGGGCGAGCCGCTTCGTGAGGCCGTCGTGCGCCACGTGCCGGAAGTACGACGCCGAGTCCGAGAACCCGCTCGGCAGGGGGAACGTCGGGAGCATCGGCTTGCCGAGCTTGAGCTTCAGCGTCGAGCACCGCTCGGCGATCTCGAGCGTCGACCGCACCGCCTGCGGGTGGTCGCGGAACAGGTGCATCATCTCGTCGGCGGGCTTGAGGAACATCTCGAAGCTGCCGTGGTGCGCGGCGCTCGCCTCCGCGAACGTGCGGTTGGCCGCGATGCACGACAGGTAGAGCTGCCCCTCGCCGTCCTCGCGCGCGCCGAAGTGCGCGTCGTTGGTCGCGACGAGCGGGAGCCCCAGATCGCCCGCCGCCCGCGCCAGGATTCCGTTGAGCACCGACTGCTCGACGAGCCCGTGGTCCTGCAGCTCGACGTAGAGGCTCCCGGGCTGGAAGCAGTCCCTGAGCCGGCTGAGCGCCTCGCGCCCCTCCCCCTCGCCCTGCTCGAGGATCCGCTGGGCGACGACGCCGCCCATGCAGCCGGTCAAGCCGATGAGCCCCGCGCTGTGCTGCGCCACCGTGTCGAGCCGCACGCTCGGCGCGAGCCCGCTCGCGGGATCGACGTGCCCTTGGGAGACGATGCGGACGAGGTTCTTGTAGCCCTCCTCGGACGCGGCGAGCAGCACGAGGTGATCGACGGGCGTCTCGTCCACGCCGGAGCGCGACACCTGCCCCGCGGCCGCGCCCCAGCTGCGGGCGACGTTGACCTCGCAGCCGATGATCGCGCCGATGCCCTGGTCCTTGCAGGCCTTGTAGTGCTGAATGGCGCCGAACATGTTCCCGTGATCGGTCAGGGCGACGGCGCGCATCCCCAGCGATTTGGCGCGCGCGGCGAGGTCCTTGACGCGCAGCGAGCCGTCGAGGAGCGAGTACTGCGAATGCACGTGGAGGTGGATGAACTCAGCTGTCACAGCGGGCTTCCAGGGGGCTTCTCATCGTGGTGGTAGTCGGGAAAGACCGGTAATCGGGGAGAGGGCGCGGAGAGCGAGATCGGGAGGCGCTGGGACAATCCACCAGCGCTCACCGGCGGGCTCACATATAGCGCATTGCGCAGCGGGGATCGCCCTTGATGAGCCGCGCAGGCCGGCGCTAGCATGTGCGCCCGTCCGAGAGCACTTGCCTGATCCGGGGTGGGGTTTCCAGAAAGTGAGGTCGATGATGCGTCAATCCCGTATCGCCGTCGCGGTGTATTTGGCGACCGCGCTCGTGTCCGCTGCCGGTTGTGGCTCCGAGGCCACGGCGCCTGTCGTTCAAGACGTCGACCTCGGTCAGCCGCCCGCGCCGGGGCCGGAGCAGGCGGGGGATGGCGAGGGCGTCGCGTTCGCGATCGACCGGCTCTTCCTCGGTGATACGGATCGCGATGGGAAGAAGGTGGCCGGCAGCTGGAAGCAGTACGGATTCAACCTCGACGGCAAGGTGTCCAGCACCGTATCACAGGACCTGTGCAAGCCGGTGGATGACACCGCTCCTTCGGAGGTCTATCCGGACGGCGCCGATGGGATCGACAACGCCTTTGGCAGCAAGCTCGTCGGCCTCATCTCCAACCTCCTGACCGACCCGTCGACCCGGGTCAGCGACGCCATCGGCAAGGGCGATTTCACGGTGATCTTCAAGGTCGACGGGCTCGGCGAGCGGTCGTCCTACAACCCCCTCACCGCGAAGCTCTACGGCGGCGCCACGCTGGGCGAGGCGCCCACGTGGGATGGCGCCGACCGGTGGCCTGTCGTACCGGAGCTCCTCGACGACGCTCAGGACGTCGAGAGCTCCAAGGTGGTGTTCCCGGCCAGCTACGTCGTCGACGACACATGGGTTTCGGGCCCGGATTCACAGGTCACGTTCCAGCTGAACCTGACGGTCTCGGACACCATCATCGGTCTCACGATCCGCAACGTGAGGATCGCGATGGATCTCGCGCCCGATCACAAATCGGTGGTCAAAGGGACCATTGCGGGCGTGCTCGAGACGGCTGTCCTCGTCGAGGAGCTCCGCGGCGTCATCGGCGCCGTACAGCCGAATTTCTGCGAAGGCCCCGCGCTGGAGACGATCCTCGACCAGGTCCGCCGCGCCTCGGACATCATGAAGGATGGCAGCCAGGACCCGAGCAAGCAGTGCGACGCCATCTCCATCGGCATCGGGTTCACAGCGAAAGCGGTCCAGCTGGGCGAGATCGCGCCGCCTGCCGAGACGACCGGCGTGCCGTGCCAGCCGGCGCCCGCAGACGAAGGCTGATCGCCGCGCGACTCGCATCCACCGGCGGCCACCGCGTCGCGCACGCCTCCTGGGCTCCGGGGGCACCTCCCGGGTGCCCGCGCCCGCCGCAATCCCCACAGCCTGCGACGTGCAACCTGCTCCGCTGGGTCCGGCCACCCGCGAAGATCGTGCTCGCGCTTGAGCCGTCGCGCCCCCCGCGAGCGTCTCAAGGAGCGACCCCACCCGTCCAGGGTACGCGCTGAGGCAAGGGACGTCTTGCCAGCGCGCTCTCTCGGTCCGCCCGCTGGTGGGCGGGCCGCGAGGCGCCCTCTTCCTGGTTTCGTTCGTCCTGACTTTTCGCTAGAAGTCGGCATCGCTTCGAGCGTCCACCACGCAAGTACCCGATGGCGGTGAAGATTCATGGCGAGCTGCCGTCCAAGGGCGTCAGCCCGGCGGGTCGCCGATGCGAGCTCTGGCTCGTGCCCCTCAGAGGAGAACAAGGTCCATGCGTAGATACGTCGCTTCCGTTCTGTGCGCCGTGATGATGATTGGCGCTGCCGCCGCGACGGCGGGTTGCACGGCCAGCGCCTCGTTCAACGCCGGCAAGGAGCCGGTGGCCGAGCCCCCGCCCCCGCCCCCGCCGGAGCCGAAGCCCGAGCCGAAGGAGGAGAAGAAGCCCCGCCCGCGCTTCAAGCTGACGTTCAAGCTCAAGGGCAACGAGGTCTCTCTCCCCGGCCCGGTGGTCTTCGAGACGAACAGCGACAAGCTCCTGCCCGAGAGCGACGAGGTCCTCAACCTCGTCGACGACTTCCTGAAGCAGCGGGAGGATGTCAGCCTGCTCCGCGTCGAGGGCCATACCGACTCGGACGGTGAGGACGCCGCGAACCAGACGCTGTCCGAGAAGCGCGCGATGGCGGTCGCTCGCTGGCTCGTCGCGAAGGGGAACGACTGCAAGCGCTTCATCGCCGTCGGGTTCGGCGAGACCAAGCCGGTCGCCGACAACAACACGCCCGAGGGCAAGGCCCAGAACCGCCGCACCGGGTTCTTCATCGCGGCCATCAAGGGCAAGGCGGTCGACAAGCAGCCCGTGGACGGCGGCGGCAAGGTCGCCGGCGACGCCTGCAAGTGACGCCGCTGCGCCCGGGCGCGCTTCGTGACGCGCGCCGCGATCACCGCGGGCCCGGGCACGTCGGGGCGCTCCCCTTCTGCTGACGGCGGAGCTCAGTGGCCGGCGCACGCCGGCCGCCGGAGCCGCTGCGTTCTCCGCGCGCCGGCGGCCAACGCCGCCCTGCGATCCTTCTTTTCTTGCCTCCCCCACCAGCTTCACTATCGGTACGTCTCCACGACATGCGGAGACGTCACGACAGGGCCCTGGGTCGCCTCCTTTCCATCGCCTTCCTCTCGGTCGGCCTCTTCGGCTGCAACTCCGGGGCGGGCGACGTCCGCCCGTGGACGCGGGACGACCACGATCCGCCGAACCCCGGCGAGGGGCAGGGCCAGGGCGGCAAGGTAGCCGCTCGGCCGGTCGCGTCCGATGAGACCGATCCAGGGCTGATCGAGCTCGCCTGGCAGCGAAACTGCTCCACCTGCCACGGCAGGGCCGGGCGAGGCGACGGCCCGCAAGGCCCGATGGTCCGCGCCCCGGACCTCACCGAGGCGGCATGGCAGGATCGGGTGACCGACGCCCAGATGGCCGACACGATCAGGAAGGGCAAGAACAAGATGCCCGCGTTCGACCTGCCGCAGCCGGTGATCGAGGGCCTCGTGAAGCGCGTCCGCACCAACCGAGCGCGCTGAAGCCTGATGAGCTCGACCTCGCAGCACGATCTCGATGAGGCGCCGGCGGAGAGGCCGGCGGAGCCGGAGGCCCGGCCGCCGTGGCTCCGGCGTCTCGCGCCAGCGATCCTCCTGGTGGGTGCGCTGGTTGCGGGGAGCACGCTCGTCAAGCGCCTGCCCGAAGAGCGGGAGATCGAGCTGCGGCTCGACGATGCAGCGACGGTCGTGCAGCTCGGCGTGACGTGGACGGATTCTTCTTCGAGCGACCGTGCGGACGACACGGCGACGGTCATCGACAGCTCATGGCGCTTCGCCGAGGGCACGGCCCCGCGGGCTGTCCTCACGAAGGTGTCGCTCCCGGATGGCCTCTACCAGGTGGAGATCACGGTCGGCAGGAAGGGCGGGCACGACGTGACGAGCCGGGCCATCACGCTCGCGGACGAGTCCCGGATCACGCTGTTCGTGCACTGAACGGCGCCCCGCGCGTTCTCGCCGACCTCGCGGAGCGCGCGTCGGCCGGCGCTCCTGGAGCGAGCCCAACAGCAGCCGGATCTGCCGGAGACCTGCTGGTGCTCGTTGCGGTCGCCCGGCGCATGAGACCGTTGACGCCCGGAAACCGACAAGCAAGGCAGCGCCGTGAGTTGGAGGCGTGTCCCTCAGGTACCACCTCGCGTCCGGCAAGCCGCACGCAGCCCTTGATGAAAAACCTTCACACTTAAATACAAGTCATTGTTATTGTTGATTTTTTTCTTCTTCCAGTGGCAGCGTTTCGGGTGGGAATGGAATGTGAGAACGAATTCCCTTGATGCGTTCCCCCCGAAACCGCTACTTCTTGGCCCGCGGAAGCAGGGCGTGGCACCTTATCCTACAACCACTTACACGCTCTGACTGGGACGACCGTGGTGCATCGTGGTGCCCCCCCGGAGGGAGCGACCATGCGGCCTGTACAGTGCCGCTGGAGGCGGAGAAGGAGAACCGATGAGGATCACCCCGTGGTATCTGGCTGCGCTCGCCCCGTTCGCCGCCATTGGTTGCAGTGGCGCGTACCTCGGTCACGCCGCTGTCGTCGCATTGACGATCGGCATCTTCCTCGGGACCCTTTCGCTCGGCCGCACGCCGAGCTCGAGCCCCGCCCCGCCGAACGCCCCTGTCTCCTGACTTTCTCGCCCAGCTGCCGCCTGCTGCACCTCGACGCGAGGGTTTCCCGAGCGCGCGACAGCGCTGGAGCTTACGCTCGGAGAGCGTGAGGTCATGACGCAAGACGCCTCGGTCGGCCGGCTCAAGCGGCTCGAAGAGTTCACGCTCATGGACCTCGAGTCCGTGCACCTCATCCTGCGCGGCGACTCGGTCATCGACTGGAGGAGGCTCAACCTGCAGGGCGAGCAGGCGGCGCGGGACCTCTTGCTGGCGCAGGAGTTCCGCCCGGACGAGCCGGGGGATCGCGCCCACCTCGAGAGCGTCAAGAACGAAGCGATCGCGTACCTGCGCCGCCATTTCGAGTTCCCGATCCCGAGCCCGGTCGCTCGCGCCTCGGTCGAGGAGATCCTGCTGCTCGCCTCGGGCAAGGGCCACCGCCAGCTCTGCGCCTGCACGATCCTCAAGGCGATGCACATCATCCATCACCTGGCCGGGCGCGAGCTCCTCTTCTCGATCCCCATGTCGGACCAGGACGTCTTCCACCTCGTCGAGGAGAAGGTGTACCGGGTGATCGGCGGCATGCTGGCGGCGGGCTTCCCGATCACCGAGTTCATCGGCGGGCGGAAGAACAAGGACTCGCTCTACACGAAGCTCCTGTCGAAGACCGACACGACCGCGGCGGCCATCTACGACAAGCTTCGCTTCCGCATCGTCTGCCGCACCGTGGACGATCTGCTGCCGGTGCTTCTGTACCTCTCCGAGCGGCTCTTCCCGTTCAATTACGTCGTGCCAGGCGAGAGCACCAACACGATCCTGCGGTTCCGGAGCTACTGCGAGACGCGGCCCTTCCTTGAGCCGATGCTCGACGCGTTGCAGACCGACGTCGACGACGGGCTCACGGCAGGCGACAACAGCTTCAGCGATCGGAGCTACCGCGTGATCCACTTCGTCGTCGATCTGCCGGTGCGGCTCCCCGCCGAGATCCTCGACATGGCGCCGCCCGCGGCCTGGGCGCTCGGGCCGATCATCTTCGTCCTGTGCGAGTTCCAGCTGATCGACCGCGAGACCGAGGCGGCGAACGAGGTCGGCGAGGCCAGCCACGCCAGGTACAAGGAACGGCAGAAGCAGGCCGTCATGCGCAGGCTCAAGCTCGGGGTCCGCTCCACCCGTGACCCGGCGAGCGGCGGACCCAAGCGGGATCGCTAGGCGCCGCGGTCGGCGCGGGTCGCCTTCCAGACGCCGTAATCGAGCGGGCAGACGGGAGAGATCCGCGAGACATCCGGGGTGGGTCCCCGGAGAGCGGCACGCGTGAGCAAGGCGGCGAACGCCGCTGCGACGCCGGGAGCAGTCGGGCTATCGGAGCAGAGGCCGCCGAGCGAACAGCCTGGACGGTGACCGACGGCGCTCAATCGAGGAGGCCTGCCGGCCCCTCAACGACACCGCCGGACGAGCGGGCTCAGATGCGGCCCTTCAGCGCGTCGCGATCGAGGACGACGATCCGGCGGCGATCGATCTCGATCACCCCCTTGCGACGGAGATCGCCCAGGGTGAGCGTGACGGTCTCGCGCGTGGAGCCGATCATGCTCGCCATCTCCTGATGGGTGAACGGCGCGGAGATGAGCACGCCGCGCGGATCGGGGATGCCCCAGCGCGTCGCGGCCTTGAGCAGGAACTCACAGAGGCGGGCCTCCACATTGCGGAAGAGCATGGACGCCAGGCGCTCCTCGGTGTCCGTGTGCCGCTCGACCAGCGTGGTCACGATGGCGGCGGCGAAGTTGGCGTCGCTCGCCATCAGGTTGCGCACCGTCGCGAGGGGGACGAGGAGCGCCTCGACGTCCTCCGTGGCGATCGCGCTCTCCCGGTGGGCCGTGACGCCCCCGAGCGCAGCCTCGCCTAGCACGTCGCCGGCCCCTCTGTAGCCGAGCGACAGGCTGCGCCCGTCGCTCATCCCACGCACCAGCCGGACTCGGCCGAGGCTGAGCATGGCAAGCGCGGTCGCTGCGTCGCCCTGCGTCACCAGGTGACGCCCTTTCGCGACGCGTTGGATCGTCCCTCCGTCCGCCAGCGCCGACTGCGTGGCCGGGGAGGCCGCGTTGCCGATCGCGCCGCGCCGGACAACCCGCCGTTTGCGGGAGTCCAGGTCGAGTCCACCGTCGTTCCCGAGCGCGCCAGGCTGGACCCTGACGCTCCGTGCCATCGCATCCTTACCCATCATCATCGCGGCTGCTCCTGCGGTTTGCGGTGTCGCGGTCCTACTGTTCCGGGGGGCCCCACCGGCTGGGGGGGGCCCGACTTGTGCCGGAACCTCCCACTTGCGTTGACATCCTGGATACCCGGCCCGTACCTTTCGGTTCGAGCCGGGCACGCCCCGTGAATGAACCCCTGCACGGGGGAGCCAGTTCGACCGCTCCTCCAGCTACGGACGTTGGATGCGCCTCTTTAGCGGCAAAATTACTCCCCTCACAGAAGAACTCGTCCGCGCGCTCGTGGACAACCGCGATATCGAGTGCGAATCGAAGAAAGAGGTCGCGCTCGACGTCGAGTCGGTCTTCACGAGCTACCTGCATGCAGAGCGGGAAGCGACCGAGCGGGCGAAAGAGATCCTCCAGGCACGCGGACTGCCTCAGGGCGAGTTCAACCGAGTCAAGCGCCTGGCCGCGGAGCAGAAAGGGATCAAGACCGGCGAGGAAACCATGGATTATCTCCTCGACCAGCTGCTCGAGATGCTGATGCACTCGAACAACGTCGAGGAGGTGTTCGTCGAGGACCACGACCTGCGCCGCCGGATAAGGCCCATCCTTCGGAAGTACCTCGAGATGGACGAGGCGCTCGACACCGAGGTGCGCGGCAAGCTCCGCCACGTGCAGGAGGGCTCCCGCACCTGGGAAATCGAATACCAGCGGGTCATGGGCGAGATCCAGCGGCGCAAGGGGCTGCTGTAATCGCCGCCAGGCAGGCGGGCTCTCAACCGAGCAAGCGAACCGTCTGCGGCGTTTGCCGGTCCAGCGAGACGCCGTCTGCCCATGGCCTCGGCGCCCGCTCTGCAGGGACATTGCCTGTAGGACAAACGCGCACCATCTGCGACCATAGCCGCGGCGGAGCGTTCCTTCTGCCAGATCGGGCTTCGTCGTGGTACCGGAGGACATCATGAGCTGGATTCCGAAGGTCGAGGCGAAGCGCCACTTCTGTCATAAATGCAAGAACGAGCTCATCTTCGAGGTGAAGCTCCAGCGCGCGGACACCTGTCCCCACTGCGGTGTCGACCTCCACTGCTGCAGGAACTGCGAGAACTGGGACCCGGCCGCGCACAACCAGTGCAAGGAGCACATCGCCGAGTACATCCCGGATCGGGAGAGAGCGAATTATTGTACTTTCTTCACGTTCAAGAACGGCGTACCGGAAGACAACTCGAAGCGCATCGCGGATTCTCGCTCCAAGCTCGACAACCTTTTCAAGAAGAAGTAGGCGCCCGCTGGGGGAGCACGCACATGTCCACGCCTCGCTACTTGATCACCGGCGGTGCCGGGTTCATCGGAAGCAACCTCGTCGCGGCGCTGACCGCCGCCGGCGAGCGGGTCCGCGTCCTCGATAACCTCGCGACTGGGCGATGGGAGAACCTCGACGGGCTCCCCCACCAGTCGCAGATCGAGCGCATCACGGGGGACATCCGGGACGCGGCGGCGGTCGCGACGGCGGCCAAGGGGGTCGAGGTCATCCTCCACCAGGCCGCGCTCGGCTCGGTCCCGCGCAGCGTCGAGTCGCCCATCGAGTCGAACTCCGTCAACGTCGGCGGCACGGTCACGGTGCTCGACGTGGCGCGCCGCCAGGGCGTGCGCCGGGTGCTCTTCGCCGCGTCGTCCAGCGCGTACGGCGAGACGCCCGTCCTCCCGAAGCACGAGGGCATGGAGCCGATGCCGCTGTCGCCGTACGCGGTCACGAAGCTCGCCTGCGAGCACTACATGAAGGTCTTCGCGGGCATCTACGGCATCGAGACCCTGAGCCTGCGTTACTTCAACGTCTTCGGGCCGAACCAGACCCCGGACGGCGCCTACGCCGCGGCGATCCCGCGGTTCGTCGACGCCGCCCTGCAGAACCGGCCGATCCCGATCTTCGGCGACGGCGAGCAGACGCGCGACTTCTGCTTCATCGAGAACACCGTGCTCGCGAACCTCCTCGGCGCGACGTCGCCGAAGAAGTTCAAGGGTGAGGTCATCAACATCGCCGGCGGACGCAGGATCGGGCTGAATGAGCTCTGCAAGGAGATCTCGCGGGCCCTCGGGCGGGACGTCGCTGTCGAGCACCTCCCCGCCCGCGCCGGGGACATCCGCCACTCGCTCGCCGACATCTCGCGCGCGGCCGAGCTCATCGGGTACGAGCCCCGCGTACGCTGGGAGGACGGCATCGTCCCCACGGTCACGTACCTGCGGACGCTCCGTGAGAAGGGCCCCGCGGCCGCGTCGGCCACGGTGACCTGTGGCAAGGTTCCGCTGCCCAAGGCCCAAGGGGCCTCGGACGGCGGACCAAAGGCGAGCTAGGTAGAGCGGGGGCGGCTCGTGCGGAGCATGACCGGCTTCGGGCTCGGTGACGCTTCGCTCACCGATGGGCGCGTCGTCGCCGAGATCCGCTCGGTGAACCAGCGCTTCCTCGACGTGCGCGCGCGGCTCCCGCGCGAGCTCGTCGATCTGACGATGTTCGCCGAGCAGGTGGCGCGCGAGCGCCTGCGGCGGGGGCGCATCGAGATCATCGTGCGCACCGAGGGCGCGGTGCTGGCCCCGAGCACGCTCGACAAATCGAAGGCGCGCGCGGCGTTCCGCGCCCTGGCGGAGCTCCGCGACGAGCTCGCGCCGGGCGCCGACGTGCCGCTCTCGCTGCTCTGCGCCGTGCCGGACCTCTTC
This sequence comes from Sorangium sp. So ce295, assembly GCF_051527405.1. Taxonomy (NCBI): domain Bacteria; kingdom Pseudomonadati; phylum Myxococcota; order Polyangiales; family Polyangiaceae; genus Sorangium; species Sorangium sp. So ce295. The sequence continues at coordinate 5,572,815 of NZ_CP150324.1, forward strand.
GCGCCCGCCGGCGGCCACGAGATCGCGGCCGTCCGCGCGGCGCTCAAGCTGGCCATCGAGCGCGCGATCGACGCGATGGAGGGCATGTGCCTGCGCGAAGGCGAGGCGCTCGCCAGCGACATGCGCGGGCGGGTGGCCACGTTGCGCGCGCTATCGTCCGAGGTCGTGGCGCGCGCGGACGAGGCGCGCGAGGCGCTCAGGCGCCGCCTGCGCGAGCGGGTCGAGCGCCTGCTCCAGGGGGTCGAGGCCGGCTTCGAGGCGACGCGGATCGAGGCGGAGGTGATGCTGCTCGCCGAGCGCAGCGATATCACCGAGGAGGTCACCCGCCTCCGGAGCCACCTCGACCAGTTCGGCGGCGCGCTCGCGGCCCCGAGCGGCGACCCCTGCGGAAGGAGGCTCGACTTTCTGCTTCAGGAGATGGTACGCGAGGCGAACACGCTGGGCTCCAAGGCGCAGGACGCCGCCATCTCCCATCACGTCGTGGCGATGAAGGTGGAGCTCGAACGCCTGCGGGAGCAGGTCCAGAACATCGAGTGACAGGAGAGCATGTCGACCGAAGCACTCAGTGACGACTTCCTCCTCCTCATCGTGTCGTCCCCGTCCGGCGCGGGGAAGACGACGCTCTGCGGGAGGCTGCGCAGCGAGTTCCCCGACCTGCGCTTCTCGGTCTCCCACACGACCCGGCGCCCGCGCCCGAACGAGGTCGACGGCCGGGAGTACCACTTCGTCGACCCGAACACGTTCGAGCAGATGATCCGCATCGGCGCGTTCGCCGAGTGGGCCAGGGTGCACGATCACCTCTACGGCACGAGCCTGAAGGAGATCGAGATCGCACGCGCCACCGCGCGCGGCGTGCTCTTCGACATCGACCACCAGGGCGCGCGGCAGATCAAGGCGAGCCTGCCCGAGGCGGTCGCCGTGTTCATCCTTCCCCCGTCGCTCGCCGAGCTCGAGCGGCGCCTGCGCGGGCGCGGCACCGAGGACGAGCCCACGACGCTCCGCCGCCTCCGCAACGCGAAGGGCGAGATCGAGCATTACGGCTTCTTCGACTACGTGATCGTGAACGACGAGATCAACCGCGCCTACGAGCAGCTGCGGTCGCTCGTCTTCGCCGAGCGGTGCCGCCGCCAGCGGCGCGCGGCCCTCTGCGAGCGGCTGCTCTCGGAGCGGAGGTTCGAGCGATGAGCGCCGGCGCGACGCGCGACGTACTCGCCATCATCGGCGGCAGCGGCGTCTACGAGATGGGGTGGCTGGAGGACGTCGAGGAGGTCTCGGTCTCCACCCCCTTCGGGCTGCCGAGCGACGTGGTGCTCCGCGGGCGGGTCAAGGACGGCGACGCGACCGTGCTCTTCCTGCCGCGCCACGGCCGCGGCCACCGCTTCTCGCCGTCGACGATCAACTACCGCGCGAACATCTGCGCGCTGAAGATGCTCGGCGCCACGCACGTGCTCAGCGTGAGCGCCGTCGGCTCCCTGCGTGAGGACATCGTGCCTGGCGACCTCGTCGTCGTCGACCAGTTCATCGATTTCACGAAGCGGCGGATCTCGACGTTCTTCGATGAAGGCCTCGTCGCCCATGTGCCGTTCGCCGATCCGGTGTGCCCGATCCTGGCGAGCGCGGTCCACGACGCGGCGCTCGCCACCGGCGCGCGCGTCCACCGCGGCGGCACCTATGTCTGCATCGAGGGCCCTCAGTTCTCGACGCGAGCCGAAAGCCGCATGTTCCGGACGTTCGGCGCGCATGTCATCGGGATGACCAACTTGCCCGAGGCGAAGCTCGCCCGCGAAGCGGAGCTCCCTTACGCCACGCTCGCGCTCACCACCGACTTCGATTGCTGGCACGTCAGCGAGGAGGCGGTGAGCGTCGAGGCGGTCATCGCCGTACTCAACCGCAATATCGGGTATGCGCGGGACGTCGCGAAATCCCTCGCCCGTAATCTCCCCGACGTGTCTCAGAGCCCGGCCCGTCATGCGCTTGAGAAGTGCATCATGACCACGGCCGGCGCGTCATCGCCCGACGCAGAGGCGCGGCTCGAGTGGCTCATCGGCCCTCGGCGCAAGGCCGACTGAGCTGACCTCAGGGCCCCTCGGCGGCGCGCCCGCTCCTCCGCGAAGCGGGCGCGAGGGGGCGCAGCGGGCACGAGGGGGGCGCGGGGGGCGCAGCGGGCGGGAGGAGGCGCGTCGGGCGCGAGGAGCAAGGCGGGCTCTGCTGGCGTCGGGTACGGCCGCGGCGCACCGGCGCTGTCGCAGAAACGAAACGCGCGGCTAGCGGCTACGCACAAACCTGGCTAAGAGGCGTCCTGTGACGACCTCATCCGCGATCCTCATCATCGGCTCGATGGCGTTCGACGACCTCGAGCTCCCCTCCGGCAACGAAAGAGACGTCGTCGGTGGCTCGGCCACCTACTCGGCGTTCGCTGCCTCGTGCTTCGCTCCGGTGCGCACCGTGGCCGTGGTGGGCGATGATTTCCCCGAAGAGACCCTCACGGCGATGCGATCGCGAGGGATCTCGATCGAGGGCGTCGAGCGCGCTCCCGGGAAGACGTTCCGCTGGGCCGGGCGCTACGACGTGGATCTCATCCATCGCACGACGCTGGACACGCAGCTAAACGTGTTCGCGTCGTTCGCGCCGAAGCTGCCGGACACCTACCGCGACACGCCCTTCCTCCTGCTCGGCAACATCCATCCCGCGCTCCAGCTCGACGTCCTCGAGCAGGTCCGCGCGCCGCGCTTCGTGCTCGCCGACACGATGAATTTCTGGATCGAGGGGGAGCCGAAGGCGGTCGCGGCGATGCTGCGCCGCATCGACACGCTCGTGGTCAACGACGAGGAGGCGCGCCAGCTCTCGGGCAAATACAATATCCGCCGCGCGGCGAAGGAGATCCTGTCCCGTGGTCCGCGCCGGCTGATCATCAAGCGCGGAGAGCACGGCGCGCTGCTCTTCGACGAGGAGGGCGTGTTCGCCGCGCCCGGCTTCCCGCTCGAGGACGTCATCGACCCCACGGGCGCGGGCGACGCCTTCGCCGGCGGGCTCATCGGTTACCTGGCGTGCCAGCCGGAGATCACGCCGCTCGCGCTCCGGCGCGGCATGCTCCATGCGACGGCGACGGCCTCGTTCTGCGTCGAAGCGGTTGGCACGCGGCGGATCGCGACGGTCACTCGATCCGAGATCGCGGCGCGGCTGACCGAGATCCGGGCGCTGTACGAGTTCGGCGCAAGCACCATGTGAAGCCCGCCTGGGGGCGGCGCTGGTCCGAGCGCCTGCCGTGTGCGGTCGCTGTTCACCTTCCGGCGCATAGCCGTGCTAGACGACCGTCAAAGTGAACATGAACCTCACCACCCGAACATTCGCAGGCATCGCCTTGCTGGCCCCCCTCGTCTTCGGTTGCGCGGCCCGTACGGCGCCGTTCGACGAGATGGACAAGGCGCAGATCACGGTCCTCCGCCTCCAGGGGCAGGAGCTGGCCCCGACGCCCGTAGCGACGACCGGGGCCCCCACCCTCATCCCGGGCATCCCGCCCGAGCTCCAGCAGATGGGGCAGGCAGCCCTTCAGGGGCTGCAGCAGGCGCTGCCCGGGCTCATCCCGCCCAACCTCATCCCGGGGCAGACCGCCAGCACGCCGGTCCTGCCCGCGCAGCCGCGCTTCAAGAACTTCGTCATCCTCCAGCAGCGTCAGCTCACGACCAGCGACGCCGACGCGGAGCTCACGGACCAGATCCTCGACGTCTTCGGCGACGAGGACAGCTTCACCGCGGATCGCGGCAACTGCTTCTATCCCGGCCTGGGCATCTCGATGGTGCGGCCGAACAACCCCACGCCTGTCGACCTGCTCATCTCCTTCTCGTGCAACCAGGCCATGGGAGACGGCTTCCGCTGGCCTTACGCGACCAACGGCTTCTCGGCCGAGACCCACAAGAAGCTGAGCGAGATCTACCAGCAGCTCTGGGGACAGGCGGTCCCGCCCGGCGCGTGATCCCCTCCCGCGGCGAGGAGCTCTGCTGGGAAATTTGTAATCAGTACCACATATCGTGACCGCAGGGTCCGGATGGCTAGACTTGATCGAGCTTCCGAGGTCCACGCGTATCGGTCAGGAGCGCGCCGCACGACGTCATGATCCCCCAACCCCAGCTGTTGCCGGGAAAGGAGCTCGGGCACTACGAGCTCCTCCTGCCCATCGCGCAGGGGGGAATGGCTACGGTGTGGGCCGCGCGCCACAAGGGTCGTCGTGGCTTCCAGAAGACGGTCGCCATCAAGACGATGCTGCCGTCGCTCTCGGATGATCCCCAGTTCGAGAAGATGTTCCTCGAGGAGGCGAGGCTCGCCTCGGGGATCCATCACCCGAACGTCGCCGAGATCCTCGACCTCGGCGAGCAGGACGACGTCCTCTACATCGTGATGGAGTGGGTCGACGGCGAGGCGCTGTCGGTCATCGCGAAGGCGGCGAACAAGAGCGGCGTGGCCATCCCGATGCGCATCGCGCTCCGCGTCCTCGGCCGCGCTTGCCTCGGCTTGCACGCCGCGCACGAGCTCCGGGACCCGCAGAACGACGACCAGTTGCTCGGGCTCGTGCACCGCGACGTGTCGCCCCAGAACATCCTCGTGACGTACGACGGCCACGTGAAGCTCGTGGACTTCGGGGTCGCCAAGGCCACCAACCGCACGCACAACGACACGACCGCGGGACAGATCAAGGGCAAGGTGCCGTACATGTCCCCGGAGCAGGCGCGAGGCGAGCGGGTCGATCGGCGCACCGACGTCTTCGCGATGGGGATCGTGCTCTACAAGCTGACGACGGGAGAGCACCCCTTCGCCGCAGAGAACGACCTCCTCACGCTCAAGTACATCACCTCGCGACCGGCGCTCTCGCCTCGCCTGAAGAACCCGGATTTCCCGCCCGAGCTGGACCAGGTCCTGATGAAGTGCCTGCAGAAGGAGCCGGAGCGGCGATACCAGACGATGCTCGAGCTGGAGAGCGCCCTGGAGGCCGTGCTGGCCAAGGAGCCGACGGTGACGGACCACGACGTCGGGGCGTTCGTGCGCGGGCTCCTGGGAGAGCGCAACCAGCGCCGGCGCGCAGCGCTGCGCGACACGGTCCGCATGCTCGACGAGCGCGCCTCCCACCCGCCCGAGGTGATGCTCGTGCGCGACAGCATCAGCGAGCTCTTCTTCACGCAGCTCCCTCCTGGTCACCCGAGCGCCCAGCTCCCCGCGCCCCGCCGGAGAACCCCCGCGCCCTCGCGACCGGCGCTGCCATCGCTGCCATCCGAGTCGCTGATCCCGAGCTCGCCTGGCCAGGACACTCAGCTGGGCCCGATCGAGGTCCCGGCGGCGCGCCGCCGCGCGGGGACGCGGGTGGCAGCCGCTGCGCTCGCGCTCATCACGTTGCTGGGCGCCGGGGTGATGTGGATCCGGCGGCCCGCGCCGCAGCAGAGCATGTCCGAGGAGCTCACGGTGCACGCCCACGGCGCCGGCCCGGCGGCGACCGAAGCCACGACGGGCGCAACGCCGAGGCCGGACGGCGCGCCCTCGCTCCTGGCCGACCACGGCGGCGTGGGCGCTCGGTCCGCCCCCGAGGCGAGCGACCCGGAGGGGCGCGGGGCGAGCGCTCCGGACCCGACGGCCAAAGGCACAACGGCCGCCGCGACGCCGAGCGCGACGGCTGCAGGATCGAGCGCCCCCAGCGCGCGCAGAACAACCCCGGGCAAGCGTCCCTCGACGAAGTGGGTACCGACCGTGACCAACCCCGGGTTCTGAGCGGCCGCAGGGCGCGGCAGCTCCGCGACGCGCTCCTCCTGGCAGCAAGCCTGGGCGTCGTGGGCGGCGCCCTGCTGTTGCGGCGGAGCCGAACGTCCAGCGCCTCGCCGACCCCGGCGCAGGCGAGCGCGCCCGCGGAACCGTCGCCCCTGCCCAGGGGCGGTGAGCCCGAGCGCGCGGCGCTTGATCAGCACGATACGCAGCACGAAGCGCAAGCGGGGTGCGGCTTTACCGACCAAGGGTTCGGCGTCTACGAGCGATGGCGCCCGCTTCCGCTGGGAAAGCTCCTCGTCCCGCCGGCGCACGCGATTCGCTCGGATGGCGGCTACGATCTTCTGATCCACTTCCACGGCGCCGAGCCTGTCCGGAAGGTGCTGGCTCCCAGGGGCATGGATCTGGTCATCGCCGGGGTCGACGTGGGGACCCGCTCGAGCGAATACGCGCGCGCGATCGAGGGCGGCAGCTGGGACGCGCTGCTCCAGGCGATCGACCGCGAGGTCGAGAGCGCATCCGGGAGCGTGGGCGCGCGCGTGCGCCGCCTGGTGCTGTCGTCCTGGAGCGCTGGGTCCGGCGCGATCGGCAGGATCATCGAGCGCGGGAGCAGCCACGTGGATGCGCTGATCCTGCTCGACTCCCTCTATGGCTCCTACATGCCGGGGCAGACGTCGCTCGCGCAGGGGCAGCTCGCCCCGTACGTCGCGCTGGCCAACGCCGCCGCGCGCGGCGCGCCGGTCTTCTACCTGACGCACACCGACATCCCGACCAGCGGCTACGCGTCCACGAAAGAGGCGGCCACGTTCCTTCTTCGCGAGCTCGGAGCCACCCCCATCGCGGTGACCTCGAGCGGGGACGAGGCCCCCTCCGCTGCGCCCGGCGCGCCGGGCGACCACGCTGCGGAGGCAGGAGACGCGCTGCGGCTCACCCGGATGTACGACGGCGGCAGCCTCTACGTGCGCGGCTACGCCGGAGCGGGCCCCGGGGAGCACTGCGCGCAGCTGCGGCTGCTCCCCGCGATCCTGGCGGAGCACGTGCTCCCCGCCCTTCGCCGTTGAGGCGACGCTGCTGCGAGAAGCGCGCGGCGCCTTCTCGGTGAGGGAACGCGCCGACGCGTCGGCGCGCGCCCTGTGAACCGCCGCGGCTCAGTACGACTTCGCGAACACCACGCGCCGCGGGCTGGGCTTGCCGGTGAAGATGCACTGCCCTTCACCCGTCAGCGCGTCGGCCCACGGCGCCCCTTCGAACCCCCCGGTCGGGATGCAGCGGATGGTCACCTTGTGCGCATCCTTCACCGCCGTCTCGATCTCCGGATCACCGGACCAGTGCGCCAGCGCGAACCCGCCTTGCGCCTCCTTGCCCCCGGTCGACGCGAAGAACGCGTCGAAATCTGCGCGGCTGTTGATCACGTGCGTGTTGCCGTCGCGCACGGCGAGCGCGCGCGCGTAGAGGGTCGCCTGAATGTCGCCAAGGATCTCCGTGATGCGGCCCACGAGCTCCCGGCGCGCCATGCTCGACTTGTCCTTCGGCGAGCGGTCCCTGCGCATCACCATGGCCACGCCGGCGTCGACGTCGCGCGGCCCGATCTCGATGCGCAGGGGGACGCCCTTCTTCACCCACTCCCACTGCTTGTCGCCGCCGCGGATGTCCCGCCGATCGATCTCGACCTCGACGCGGCGCTCGCCGAAGCGCTGCGCCCGGAGCTCCTTCGCGAGCCCGTCGATGTACTCGTCGATCTTGGCGCGCGTGTCGTCGCCCCGGTACACGGGCAGGATCACGACGTGCGCGGGCGCGAGGCGCGGCGGGAGCACCAGGCCGTCGTCGTCGCTGTGGGTCATGATCAGCCCGCCGACGAGGCGCGTCGATACGCCCCAGGACGTCGTCCAGGCGTGCTCTTCGGTCTCCTCCTTGGTCTGGAACTTGATGCCGCTCGCCTTCGCGAAGTTCTGCCCCAGGAAGTGGCTCGTCCCGGCCTGCAGGGCCTTCCGGTCCTGCATCATCGCCTCGATCGCATAGGTGTCGACCGCCCCGGGGAAGCGCTCGCTCGCCGTCTTCGGCCCCTCGAGGACGGGCATCGCCATGAAGTCGCGCGCAAACGTCGCGTAGACCCCGAGCATGCGCAGCGTCTCCTCGCGCGCCTCGGCCTCGCTCGCGTGCGCCGTGTGCCCCTCCTGCCACAGGAACTCCGCCGTCCGCAGGAACAGGCGCGTCCGGAGCTCCCAGCGCACGACGTTCGCCCACTGGTTGATCAGCAAGGGGAGATCCCGGTAGCTCTGCACCCAGCTCGCGAACGCCGCGCCGATGATCGTCTCGGACGTGGGGCGCACGATGAGCGGCTCCTCCAGCCGGGCCTGAGGGTCGGGAATGAGCCCGCCGCCAGGGCCGGGGACGAGCCGGTGGTGGGTGACCACGGCGCACTCCTTCGCGAACCCCTCGACGTGCTCCGCTTCCTTTTCAAGGAACGACTTCGGGATGAACAGCGGGAAGTACGCGTTCTTGTGCCCGGTCGCCTTGAACATGCTGTCGAGCTCGCGCTGGATGTTCTCCCAGATCGCGTAGCCCCATGGCTTGATGACCATGCAGCCGCGGACCGGGGAGCTCTCCGCGAGGTCGGCCGCGCGCACGACCTGCTGGTACCACTCCGGGTAGTCCTCGTTGCGGGTGGGCGTAATGGCGGTCTTCTGCGCTTCGTTCTTGGCCACGGTCTCTGCTCTCCTCGATGGGCGGCTTGGCCGGCGGCCTTCGACCGGGCCGCCTTCGTCCCGCTGCGGACGGTCGGCTGGCGCCGGCCCCGCTCCGGGCTGAGCGCGCGACGTATCAGGAGCGCGGCAGGGTGTCGAGCGCAGCGGTCCCAGCGCCGGAGCCGCGCCGCCCTCCCGCTGGGCTGGAGCGATGCCGCTCGCCTCGCCGGCCGCCGCGCGCCAGGCTGCCTTCGCGGCGGCGCGCCGTCGTGGTACGCGCAGGAGAACGACGTGAACTACGTCATCCTCACGCACGGCGGGGTGACCGCGCCGCAGAGCGGCTCGGAGAGCTGCGCCAGGGCCGCCGACGAGGCGCGTCGCGCGCTCGACGGGGGCGGAGAGGCGCTCGCGGCGGCGATCGGAGCGACCGTGCGCCTCGAGGACGACCCGCGCTTCAACGCCGGGACGGGCTCGAACCTCCGCCTCGATGGGCGGACGGTCGAGATGGATGCGGCCGTGATGGCCAGCGACGGACGGTTCGGCGCGGTGGCGTGCATCGAGCGGGTGAAGAACCCCGTCCTGGTCGCCGCGAAGGTGACGGAGACGCCGCACCTGCTCCTCGCCGGCGCCGGCGCGACGGCGTTCGCTCGCCGGCTGGGGTTCGCCGACCACGATCCGGTCACCGAGGAGGCCCGCCGGAAGCACGCCCGCGCCCTCGCCGCGCTGCGCGGCGAGGGCGGAGACGACGAGACCACGAACGACGCGGCGCGCTTCCATGCGCTCACGGCGACGCGGTTCTGGAACTTCGACGCCGAGCCGATCGAGTGCGACACCGTCGGGGCCGTCGTGCGCGACACGCACGGCCGGTTCGCCGCCGCGGCGTCGACGGGCGGATCGACCTACTCGCTCCGCGGCCGCGTCGGGGACGTGCCGCTCCTGGGCGCAGGGATCTACGCCGGCCCGCACGGCGCCGTGGCGGCGACCGGCGTCGGCGAGGAGATCGCGCGCCGCTTCCTCGCGCGGACAGTCTATGACTGGCTCGCCGATGGCGTGGCGCCCGCGCGGGCCGCGCAGCGCGGCGTCGCGATGTTCCCCGACGTGCTCGCCGTCGGCGTGCTCGTGGTGGGGCGGAGCGGCCAGGCGATCGCCTCGAACCGCACCATGGCAAGCGCGCAGCTCGTGGGCTGAGGAGCCGCAGACGACGATGCAAAGTGGAGACCCTGATGCGATCGTGGTGGGCGCGGGACCGAACGGCCTCACGGCGGCGGCGTACCTCGCCCGCGCGGGCTTCTCGGTGCTCGTGCTGGAAGCCGAGCGAGAGCCGGGCGGCGCGGTCCGCACGCGCGAGGTGACCCTCCCGGGGTTCCGCCACGATCTCGGCGCGGCGTTCTTCCCCTTCGGGCAGACGAGCCCGGCGCTGGTGCCGCTCGATTTGCCGGGGGCCGGCCTCGTGTGGCGGCACGCGCCGATCGACAGCGCTCACCCGGCGCCCGACGGGACCTGCGCCTCGATCGCGCGGGACGTCGAGGCGACGGCGCGGTCGCTCGGCGAAGACGGCCCCGCGTGGCGCCGGATCGCCGGCTGGCACGCGGCCACCCGCGAGCGGCTGCTGAACGCGCTCCTGTCCACGCCGCCCGCCCTCGGGCCGCTGCTCCGGCTCGGGCCCCTCAACCTGCTCCGCCTCGCGCAGGTGGCCCTCTCGAGCGGACGTGGCTTCGCGACGCGGACCTTCCGGACAGAGGCGGCCCGGCGCATTGTCCCCGGGCTCGCGCTCCACACCGACGTAGGCCCGGACGATCCCTGCGGAGCGATCGTCGGCTTCATGCTCACCGTGCTCGCCTCGAGCGGCGGCTTCGCGGTACCCGAGGGCGGCGCCGGCGCGATCACGAGCGCCTTGCTCAGGCGCGTCGAGGAGCGCGGGGGCGCCCTCCGCTGCGGCGCCCGCGTCGACCAGATCATCGCCCGGGAAGGACGGGCGGTCGCTGTCCGGCTCGAGGACGGCCAGGAGCTCCGCGCCCGCCGCGCGATCGTCGCCGACCTCGCCGCGCCGACGCTCTACCTCCGCCTGCTCGCGTCGGAGCTGGTCCCCGAGCGGGTGCAGCGCGCCATGCGCCGGTTCCGCCAGGGGTTCGGCACCTTCAAGATGGACTGGGCGCTCGACGGTCCGACGCCGTGGTCCCACGAGGATCCCGCGCGCGCGGCGGTCGTGCACGCGGGCGACAGCCTCGACGACCTCTCGGCCTTCACGCGGCAGGTGCGCGCCGGGGCGCTCCCCGAGCACCCCTATCTCGTGATCGGGCAGCAGTCGCTGGTCGATCCGACGCGCGCGCCGGCCGGCCGCCACACCCTGTGGGCCTACTCCCGCGTCCCCTCCACCATCGAGGGCGGCTGGGCGGGCTCGCGCGAGCGCTTCGCCGATCGCATCGAGGCGCGTATCGAGGAGCTCGCCCCTGGCTTCCGGCAGAGGATCATCGCCCGGACGATCTGGGCGCCGGACGATCTCGAGGCGATGGATGCAAACCTCATCGGCGGCGATCTCGGCGGAGGCTCGGCCGACATCCGGCACCAGCTCATCTTCCGGCCGGTGTTCCCCTATTTCCGCTACCGCACGCCGCTCCGCGGTCTGTATCTGGGCTCGTCCTATGCGCACCCCGGCGCCGGCGTCCACGGCGCGTGCGGGCGCAATGCAGCCCTGGCGGTGCTGGAGGACGAAGGCTAGCGCGCTTCGCTACTTCGACCGCGACGACGGGCCGTCCCGGTAGTCGGAGCGCTTCAGGCCGTGGCTCGCGATCTTCTCCTGGAGCGTGCGCAGCGGCATCCTGAGCCGCCGAGCGGCCATCGCCAGGTTGCCGTTGGTGCCGCGGAGGGCATCGAGGATGATCTCCGTCTCCAGACGGTCCATCTGCGCCTTGAGCCCGATCGTCGGCGCGGAGCTGGGCGGCCCTGCGAGTTCGACGGGGGTCCGATCGGGCGGCGGCGTGGAGCGTTTGGGCGCCGAGAGCGAGTGGATGCTCTCCGGCAGGTCGAGCGGGGTGATGACATGCCCCCGCGCGATGACGACGGCGCGCTCGATGGCGCTGCGCAGCTCGCGTACGTTGCCCGGCCAGGGGTACTGCTCCAGGAGCGCGAGCGTCTCCGGATCGAGCGAGCGCACGTTCCGGCGGTGCAGCTCGCTCGCCTGCCGGAGGAAGCGCTGCGCCAGCGGTCCGATGTCCTCCCGCCGCTCGCAGAGCGGCGGGATGCGCAGCGGCGCCGCGTTGAGCCGGTAGAGCAGATCCGAACGGAACGTGCCCGCCTCGCACATCGCCTCGAGATCGCGGTACGTGGTCGCGACGATCCGCACGTCCACCTCGATCTCCTTGGTCGAGCCGACGGGGACCATGCGACCGGTGTCGAGGACGTGCAGCAGCGCGGCCTGGCAGGAGGGCGGGAGGTCGCCGACCTCATCGAGCACCAGGGTGCCGCCCGCGCACGTCTCGAAGACGCCCTCTTGCGCGTGGACCGCGCCGGGGAAGGCGTCGACCTCGTGACCGAAGAGCGTGCTCTCGAGGAGCTGGGCGGGCACGCCGCTGCATCCGACGCGGATCATCTGCATCTTGTGGCGAGGGCCAGCCTCGTGGATCAGCCGCGCGAGCACGTCCTTGCCGGTCCCCGTCTCGCCCTGGAGCAGCACGGGCGCGGACGAGCGCGCGAGGCGCATCGCGGTCTCGAGCACCGGGCGCATCGCGGGGCTGCGCATCACGAGCCCCTCGTCGCCGACCGTGCGCAGCCCACCCACCGGCGTGGGTCCGCCCACCAGGTTCTCGATGCTCGGCATCTTTCTCCGCCCCGAGGCGCCGCGACGCCCGTCGAACGCGTCGAGGTTCAGCACCGGCAGCTCGGCGCTCGCGATCACGCGCAGCGACGCCGTGATCTCGCCGAGCATCACCTCGTCGCCGGGCTTCAAGACGCCGTGCTCGACGCGCTGCCCGCTCAGGAAGGTGCCGTTCGTGGAGCCGAGATCCTGGATGAGCACGTCGCCGCGCTGGAACGTGAAGCGCGCGTGGCGTCGCGACAGGCTGCGCTCGGGGATCGCGACATCGGCGCTCGGATCGCGGCCGATGACGACGCCGACCCCCTCGATCAGCCGCACCGTCTCGGCGCCTTGCCGGTGGTAGATGATGAGCAGCACGTTCGGCTGCGTCCCGCGCTCGCGGCTCAGCTGCGTCAACGCATCACGGACCTGCGACATGGCCATCGGGTCCGTCACGCCCAGCTGCGACTCAACCTGGACCTCCTGTGCTCCGAGGTCGTCGTGCGGCATGGCTGGCCGTACGCCCTTGGGCTCCACAGGCAAGTCGACGCCAGCGTGGCCTTCCTCAGACGCGCCCGGCGCGCGGACGTCCGGCGAAGATAGACTCGTCGGAGCGGCCGGACGCGAGTGATTCATGCGTTCTCTCTCATGCGTGCCCGAGGAGCCTCCGGCTCCAAATGTTGGCCCGCGAGCCCTGCTCGCGCTCGTCCCGTAATCCTATGACCATAAGCCAGAGGTTGCCCGGCGCGCAAGGCGCGAGCAGCACTTCGTCGGCGCTGCGGCGGCAAGCTTTGTTGTCTCTGCTTCCTCCGCTTCCTCCGCTTCCGCTTCCTCCCCTCCCTCGCTGCCTTTGCCTTTGCTGCCTCTACATCCCAGTCCTTTCTCTTCCGTTTCTGCAGTGTAGCCCTCGGACGCATCCTCTGCAGGCTGCCTCGGCGCTTTGCTCAGATCTCGCGCACAACGCGCTCGTCAGAGGCGAGCGATCGCGCGGATGGCTCGGTGCTGCAGTGTGCGCTGAAGCGAGAGCACGGGAGGTCCTCGAGCGACGGGAGCTCCGCATAACCGCGGGGACCGGCGATCTCGTTGAAGCAGCGCCCGAGCCAGCCCGGAATGACGAGCGCGTAGGTGCGCGCAAGCCGTCGAGGATCGTCCAGTGTGCGCAGCATCGCAAGGTAGGTCACTTCTCCATAGGTCGCCTTGAAGGCAGCCGCCTGCTCAGGGCGCGCCAACCAGCTCATGACGCCGGCGCGATCCGCCTCCGGGTGGAACTGGACCGCCTCGACGCCGGGCGCGACCTGCAACCCGAGGATCGCCCGCCCCTTGGAGATGCCGTCACGGCTCTCGCGGGCGAGGAGTTGGCCGCCGAGGGAGCTCAGCTGGCGCTCGTCGAGGTTCACCGCCTCCCAGTTGCGGTGCTCGAACGCGAAGAGACGGTCCCCAAACGGCGCCAGCAGCGGGTGTTGCTGGCCGACGGGCGTCGTGTAGATCGGCATGACGCCGAACTTGCGATCGGCGCGGGGCACGACGTCGGCCAGCTTGTAGTGATGGACGACGAGCTCGAACGAGTAGCAGATCGCGAAGAGAGCACGCCGGTGCGCGCCCCCCTGGATCGCCGACTCGACCACGCCGTCCACGAAGCGCGCAAAATCCCACGTCCAGGGCTCGCCCTCCCCATCAAAGGGAGAGCCGGGCCCCCCTGACGCGAGGTACAGATCGCAGTCCGTAGGGATGGGTGCGTTGGTGTCTCTGGGAGACACCTCGACGACCTCGCAGGAGAGGCCCGGATTGCGCGCCTGAACGCGTTCGAAGAACCCCGCGGCGAGCCCGCGTAGACAGCGCATCGCCTGGTTCACGTGGCCATTGTTCATGTCCACGATGCACAACCGCAGCGGCCGGCCGTTCGCGACGGTAGCTTGCCGGCCGGGAGTAGGTGGAAGTGGATTGGAGCTCATCGGAAGGTGGCAGTTTGCGGACGTAGACCCCCACGTTTTTTACCCATACCACCCCGCTGACCTCGCGAAAAGAATGGTCTTCTCCGGTACGCCGGTTACGCCGGTTACGCCGGTTACGCCGGTTGCTCCCGCTACTTCAACTTCATCGGCTGATCCCTTTACGTTCACGTCAGCCACATCCGTCACATCCGTCATGTCTGTCACATCCGTAGCGCTTGTTATGTCCATCACACCAGGTATGTCCATTACAGCGGTTACATCAGCTTCGGTTACGTCCGCTACGTCCGCTTCATCGATCACGCAGCGGACGATTCGTCACCTTCTGGAGGAAACCAAAACTCCTTCCTCGGACCCGCGTTCGTGGGAATCCTGTGCGTGATGAACAAACGGAATGGTTCGACCCGTGATCCTCTGACCCGCCGCCATGTGCTGACCGGGCTCGGCGCTGCGCTCGGCGCCTCGGCCTTCGGATGCAGCACCCCAGAGGGCGCGATGTTGCTCGGCAACGCCCCGCCGAGCGCGGGCAGCGCTGACGAGAGCGACGGAGCCGGCGGTGCGGGTGGCTCAGAAGGCGCGGTCGGCGCAGGACGGCCGGAAGGTGGCGAGGCCGGCGGCGCTCCGGATCGCTGCGCGGAGACGGGAGGTCTGAGCCCGGCGGAGCTGCTGGCGCCCATCAACACCATCGTCGTTCTCTGTATGGAGAACCGCTCCTTCGACCACTATCTCGGCTCGCTGCTGCTGAAAGAAGGCCGGCAGATCGACGGTCTGACAGGCACAGAGTCGAACCGAGCGCTCGATGGGACGCGGATCTCGCCCTTCCAGCTCGACAATTTCACGCCCGCCGACCCGCCGCACAGCTGGGACGCTGCCCACACGCAGTGGAATCAAGGGATGAACGACGGGTTCGTCATCGCGCACGCAGGGCCGCACCAGCGCGACGTCATGGGCTATCACGTGCGGGAGCATCTGCCGGTCCTCTACGCGCTCGCAGACGCGTCGACGATCTGCGAGCGCTGGTTCTCCTCGGTGCTCGGCCCGACCTGGCCGAACCGGTTCTACCTGCACGGCGCCACGTCGAGGGGCGTCTCGAGGAACGTGCCGGTCACCGGCTTCACGAGCGTGTTCGATCTGCTGAGCGACGCAGGGATCTCGAGCAGGAACTACTTCCACGACGTCCCGTGGTGCTCGGGTGCGTACTTCAAATTCAAGGGCGTCTCCGGGATCGAGCGCTTCTTCGAGGACGCGGCCGCGGGGATCCTCCCCTCGTTCTCCGTCATCGATCCCCAGTTCTTCGGCGCCACCGCGAACGACGATCACCCGGACCACGACGTGCAGCTCGGGCAGGTGCTCATCGCCAGCATCTACAACGCGCTGGCGAAGAGCCCCCAGTGGGGCCAGTGCCTCCTCGTGATCACCTACGACGAGCACGGGGGCTTCTTCGACCACGTCGCGCCGCCGTCGACCACGGACGACGACCCCCTGTTCACCCAGCTCGGGTTCCGGGTGCCGTCGCTCGTGGCAGGCCCGTTCGTCCGGAGGGGCTGCGCGGTGAGCACCGTGCTCGACCACGCGTCGGTGATCCGCACGCTGGAAGCGCGCTTCGATCTCCCCTCGCTGAACGCGCGCTCCGCCGGCGCGAACGATCTCTCATGCTGCATCGATCCGGCGCTCCTCCGCGATCCTCAGGAGCCGATCCTGCTGCCCGAGATGGACATCTCCCTTTCGCGGCTGCGCTCGCGCACCGAGTCCGGGATCTCTCATCCGGAGCTGTGGGAGGCCGCTGAACGCGGGCTCATCCCGCGGCACCTCGATCGCCGGGACGAGGGTCCGGCCATCGCCCGGCGGGTGCTGGCGCACGCGGAGCGGCTCGGCACGGCGAGGCTCAGGGATTGAGGCGCCGGCCAGCCGGCGCCGAGGTCGCCCGGGGGCGGGAGGTCTGATAGAAGCGCCGCCGTGCCGCCCGATCTCCATCCGCCCGCCGCCCTACAGGCGGGGACCACGCCGGCGAGCGCAGCCCCGGGCGCGCCCCCGGCGACCAGCGCAGGCCCGCCGGCGGCCGGGCAGGAGAAGGCGACCAGCGCGGCGCGCTCGTCGGCGATGGTCACCGCTGGGATCATCCTCTCGCGGCTCGTCGGGCTGCTCCGCCAGCGGGTGACGGCGCACTTCTTCGGGACATCCGAGCTCGCCGACGTGCTCGCCGCGGCGTTCCGCGCGGGGAACATCACCCAGAACCTGCTCGGCGAGGGGACGCTCTCCGCGACCTTCATCCCCGTCTACGCGCGCCTCCGCGCGGCCGGCGACGCGCGACGCGCGGCGCACTTCGCGCTCTCCGCCCTCGGGATCCTGCTCGTCGCCGCCGCGGTCGCGTCGCTCGCCGGCGTGCTCGCGGCGCCGTGGCTGTCCTTCCTGGTCGCGGCGGGCTTCGACGACGACAAGCTCGCCAGCACGACCCGGATCGTCCGGATCATCTTCCCGATGACCGGCCTGCTCGTGCTGTCCGCGTGGGGGCTCGGCGTGCTCAACGCGCACCGGCGGTTCTTCCTCCCGTATGCGGCGCCCGTCGCGTGGAGCGCCGCCCAGATCGTGGGGCTGCTCGCGTGCGGCGCGTGGCTCGGCATGCGCGGGGAGCCGCTCGCCGAGGCGCTCGCGTGGAGCGCGCTCGCGGGCGCGGCGCTGCAGCTCTCGCTGTTGCTCCCCTCGGCGCGCTCGCTGCTCGGCAGGCTCACGCCGCGCCTCGACACGAGCGACCCGAGCGTCCGAGAGGCCGGCAGCAAGCTGCCCGCCGCGCTGCTCGGCCGCGGGATCATCCAGGTGTCCGGGCTCGTCGACACGCTCCTCGTGAGCTTCCTCGGCGCCGGCGCGAACGCGGCCTTCAGCTACGCGCAGACGGTCTACCTCCTGCCGATGAGCATCCTCGGTGTCGGCGAGGCCGCGGTCGCGTTGCCCGAGATGGCGCGCGACACGGCCGAAGCCGACGTTGCGCGGCGCAACGAGGCGCTGTCGCGCCGACTCGGGGCGTCGCTCGCGCGGATCACGGTGCTGACCGTGCCGGCCACGGCCGTGTTCATGGTGCTCGGGCGGGAGCTCATCACGCTGCTGCTGCAGACCGGGACGTTCGACCAGGAATCGACGGCGAGGGTCGAGCCGCTCGTGTGCGCCTACGGCCTCGCGCTGCTCGGGAACGCCGCGGGGCGCGTGCTGATCACCGCCTCGTTCGCGCTGGGGGACACGAGGACCCCGGCCCGCTACGCGCTCTATCGCGTGGTCGTCAGCACCGCCGTCGCGCTCCTCCTGATGCAGTGGCTCGACGTGCTCGGCGTCGTGCTCGGCGCCGTCATCGCAGGGTGGGTCGAGGCGATCGCCCTCGGGTACCGCGTGCGGCGCGAGATCGGCGGGCTCGGGCTGGATCAGCTCCGGATCGGCCGCGTGGCCTTGCTCGCGGCGATATCGGTCGGCTGCGGCGCCGCGTTGAAGGCGGCGCTGCCCGAGGCGGTGGCCGCGGCGCCGTGGGGTGCCGCGCTCATCCTCGCTGCGTGCGGCGGTGCCTTCGCCGTTGCGGCGCCGGCGCTCGGGCTCTTCAGCCTGAAGTCCCTCCTGCGCCGGAGGTGATCATGGGCGGCGCCGCGCGCGCACGGCCCTCCGCGTGCGCATGGTGCCACGCGACGTAGCGCTCGACGAACGCGCGCTGCACGGGGCGCAGCGCGACGCGCGGGCGCCGTCGCTCGATCAGGGCGAGTGCCTCGCCCACCTCGATGCCGCCGCGGGTGGCGAGGTAGCAGAGCGCGAGCGTGACGCTCCTGCCCACGCCGCTCGCGCAATGGACGTGGACACGGTGGCCAGCGACGATATGCCGCTCGAGGAACGCCACGCCGCGCGCGGCCTCCTCGAGCGTGGGAGCGCACATGTCCCAGCAGGGGACGC
Organism: Sorangium sp. So ce295; assembly: GCF_051527405.1. Taxonomy (NCBI): domain Bacteria; kingdom Pseudomonadati; phylum Myxococcota; order Polyangiales; family Polyangiaceae; genus Sorangium; species Sorangium sp. So ce295. The sequence continues at coordinate 5,590,910 of NZ_CP150324.1, forward strand.
GCAGGTACTCGACCCCCGCCGCGCGCAGCGCGAGCACCGGATCGTACAGCTCGCGCGACACGTTGATCACGGCGCGGACGCCGAGGCGACGAAGCTCGACCACGTCGCCTGGAAGAAGGAACCCCCCGATCAGGAGGTTCGGGCTCACCCACGTGCGCCACGGGTGCCGCAGCCGGAGCGACGCGGAGGCGCGGCGCAACGCCAGGAATGCATAGAAAACGAGGGCATACGGCGCGAGCAGGAGGAACACCACCGCAGGGCGAAAGCGCACGCGCACCTCATGGCGTCGACGCTCGCTTCACGCCAGCGGCCGGGCGGCACGCGCGCCGACGACGCGCGCCCACGACACGCGCGCCGAGCGCACCGACGATGCGCAGGCGACGCCACGGAACTTGGCCCAGCGCGCGCGAACCGGGCATGCGTCGGCAGATGCCGCTCGCTTCCTTGCCGACGGATCTCTCCCGCTCGGCCTCGCCTCCGCGCCTCCGGACGCCGCTGCCCTGCGCGCCGCGGCGCCCCGACCGCGGCCCCCGCTCGCGACGCGTCGATGGGCGGCTCGCAACCTTGCTCGTCGCGCTGACCGTGTGCGGATGCAGGCCGGGAGGCGCGGCGGTGGAGCTGTCGAAGGAGGGGGCGAGCGACGACGCGATCGAGGTCGCCGCGCTGCCAGCGGACGGCCCCAAGCTGGTCGCGCTTCGCGCAGGGACGCCGGTGCTCGCGCATCCGCAGGCGGGCGCACGCAAGCTCGGCGAGCTCTATCCTGGCGCCGCCGTCGTGAGGTCCTCGGAGCCGTACGGACGCGCGGGGTGCAGCGGCGGTTGGTATGCGATCCGCCCTCGCGGGTTCGTCTGCGCGGGCGACGGCGCGACGCTGAACACCGACGTGCTCGCGCTCCTGCCGGCTCTGCCCGACACATCGCGGCCCCTCCCCTACCGCTATGGCCGCGCGCGAACCCAGGGCGCCCCGGTGTATTTCGGGGTGCCCAGCCGCGAGGAGCTGCAGCACGCCGAGCCGGATCTCGATCGCCATCTCGAGCGTGTGCAGCGCAGCGACGCGCAGCTCGGCGCGTCAGCCAACGACGTCCCGCTGGACGCGCGCGGCGTCTCCTCCGGGCCCCCGGTGCTGCTGCCGAGAGGCGACGGCATCGGCGAGGACGGGCGCAGGACCGAGGCTGGATACTTCGTCTTCCCGATCGCCGACGTGATCGCGCCGCTCCCGCCCGTCGCCGCGCTCGGCATCGACATCGGCGGAAAGGACGGCGCCCGCGTCGATCTGCGCGCGGCGCTGAAGACGGTGGCGCTGCGCAAAGGCAGCGGGGTCGCGATCACCCGCACGTTCACCTCGGGAGCGACCGACGGACGCAGGTTCGGCGTGACGCCGGAGGGACGGCTCATCCCGACCGACCGGCTCCAGGCCGCGCTCGGATCACCGTGGCACGGCCTCGATGTCGAGAAGCTCGGGCTGCCTGTGGCGTTCGTCCATCGCTACGACGTTCACAGGTGGTCGCTCGGCCGCGGTAAGGCGAATGAGAACGACGAGGAGCTCGAGCGCCACACGGGCGTGCCGCTCACGGGCAGGTTCAGGACGGTGGACGGCGTCCGCTTCGAGGAGGCGCGCGACGGCTTCTGGCTGCGCGCGCAGGACCTTGTCGTCGTCGTGCGTCGCACCAAGCTCCCCGACTTCGCCAAAGGCGCGCAGCGCTGGCTCGACGTCAGCCTGGTGAACCAGACCCTGACGGCCTACGAGGGGCAGAAGCCCATCTACGCCACGCTGATCTCGTCCGGACGCGACCAGCTGCGCGACCCTGAATCGACCGCGTCCACCGCGCGCGGCACCTTCCGTGTTCGGAGCAAGCACGTCACGCGCAACATCGATCCGCGCGAGGTCGCCGACAGCTTCGACGTCACCGACGCCCCGTGGGTGATGGACCTCGCTCCGGGCCAGGCGATCACCGGCATGTACTGGGGCGCCGGGGTCGGCGAAGCGCAAGGCTTCCACGACATCGCGCTGACGCCCATCGATGCGCGGCGCATCTTCCTGTGGGCCGAGCCGGAGCTCCCCGAAGGCTGGCACGCTGTGTACAGCAACGACGAGGAAGGAACCCTCGTCCACGTGCGGCCTTGATGTTCACGCAGCCACCGCTGGCCCTCCGAGGGAGGCCAGCGGCCGACTGTCACCATTGCTGGTGCCGAAGGAGGGAATCGAACCCCCGACCCGGCGCGTATGAAACGCCTGCTCTAGCCAGCTGAGCTACTTCGGCAAAAGTGAGGGCGGACTAGTACCGCTCCGTCTCCACTCTGTCAAGCGAGGTCGTGCGCGTTACGACGCGTGATCGTCGCGCTCATCTCCGCCTCCTCGGTCATCCCGGTCATCCCGGTCATCGCAGTCATCCCCAAAGTTTGCTCGGGATCACCGTTCGCGCTGTCGGTGCTTCGGCAGGACCGCGGGGTTCCTCGCCTCGAACGGCATCGACCAACGGAAGCTCTCGCCGAGCTCGGGCGGCACCGGGGGGTACGGCGAACCGCGCAGCACCGCGCGCCGGCAGTTCTCATCGAACTCGGGGATGCCGCTCGGCCGCGTCACCGACGCGCTCCCCACGGTCCCATCCGCGCGGATCACGAAGGTCACGATCACGGTCCCCTGAAGCCCCTCGCCTGCGGCCCACTTGGGAAACGCGTCGGCCCACAGCGGATGCAGCTTGGCCATGACCTGCCTCATGTAGTGGCTGCGCCTGCCATCGAGCGGATCGTTGTCGAGCAGCCGGCCGCGCCCTGAACCGAGCGCGCTGGAGCGCGCACCGCGGCCCGCCACGCCGCCCGCGCCGGTCGCGCCCGGTCCTGCCTGTCCGCCTGGCCCGAGCCCACGCGCCCCTCCGGCCGAGCTGGCGTGAACGAGCGACTGGATCGCCGTCGCCACCTCCTGCTCGCTGTCCACCGTGTCGTTCGGGCGCCCCACGGCGTCCGCGGGGACGGATGGCGTGCCCACCGCGACCATCGGCCGCGCCAGCGGAACCGCCGCGCTCTCGCGATGATCCTCGCCGGGCCGCCCGTCGCGAACGCCCAGCCCCGCCGACGCGCGCTCGCCTCCCTCCACGGCGCCGCCGGCGGCGCGCGGGCTCGCCCCCAGGGAAAGCGTCGCGTCGCGCGCAGCGGACACGTCGGTCGCGCCGTCGATGCCTGCAGGCTGGGCCGCAGCGCCGAGCACACCGCCGCGACGCTCGGGCGCGCCGCCATCGCGCGCCCCGAGCGACGGATCGCGCTCGGCCGACGTGCGTCGCTCGGCCCGACGGCCGATCCGCCCCCCCGCGAGGAACGTGAGCTCCATGGGCTCCCGGCTGGCGCGCCAGTCCTCGCGCGATGCCCGCTGGGACGACGAGCGGATGCGCTGGATCTGGCTCCTATCGAGGCGCGAGCGGATCTCTGGAGACAGAAAGGTCGCGTCGTCCCTGTCGGCGAGGTTCAACGCAGGCAGCTCTGCCGCGTCGGTACCTCCACGCCCGCTCGTCCCCGTGTCCGGCCGCGGTGCGTCTTCCCCTCCGCCGCGCGAAACGCGAACGCCCAGCTCGGACGCGGTCGCCGCCGCGCGGTCGAGCGTGCCGTCCGTGACGACGGGCAGCTCGATCTCGATCGGCGCGCTCATCGCGGCTGGCGATCCGACCGTCCGCGCGCGCGCTACCTCTCGCCCCGAGAACGAGCCTGCGACGACCAGCGCGCCTGCGCCCACCAGCCCTGCGTGGGCTGCGACGGAGAGCGCCCACGCGGATGCGATCCGGCGGCCGTCGCGAGACCTCTGCGCCATCGTGCTGTCACTATGCCTCGAAACGTGCCTGGGGCGAGCCCACAGGCGCGAACGCGCGCGCTCGTCTCAGCCGGCGAGCGCGCCGTCCCGCGGAAGCCGCAGCCGCCTGCGGGTGTTCTCCGCGGTGCGCGCGGCCAGCGCCTCGAAGGGCTCGCCCCGGAGCTCCGCGACGAAGCGCGCCGTGTGCAGCACGTGCCCTGGCTCGCACCGTTTCCCCCGGAACGGCACCGGCGCGAGGTAAGGGCTGTCCGTCTCGACCAGGATCCGATCCCCCGGAGCCCAGGCAGCGACCTCCTGGATCGCGCGCGCGGTCTTGAAGGTCACGATGCCCGAGAACGAGAGGTCGAAATCGAGCGCGAGCGCTCGCTCGGCGAACGCGCGATCCTCGGAGAAGCAATGGATGATGCCGCCCACGTCGCTCGCCTGGGCGCGCTCCAGGATCGCGAGCGTGTCTTCCGGCGCCTCGCGCGTGTGGATGACGATGGGCTTCTCCACCCTCCGAGCGAGGGCGACGAGGTCGGCGAAGACGCGCTGCTGTGTGTCCTTCGGCGAGTGCAGGTAGTGGTAGTCGAGGCCGATCTCGCCGACGGCCACGACCTCGGGCCGGCGCGCGAGGACCTCGAGCTCCGCGAGCATCCGGTCGTCCAAGGCGGAGGCATCGTGCGGATGGACGCCGACCGCGGCGTGCACGTCAGCGCGCCGCGCCGCGAGATCCGCGGCGAAGCGCGCCGCGGAGAGATCCGCGTCGACGCCGACGACCACGAACGCGTCCACGCCGGCGGCCCGCGCGCGGTCCAGGACGGCGTCGGCTCCCTCGCGGAAATGGCGCGGATCGACGTGGCAGTGCGAGTCGATGAGCATGCTTCGCTTCAGGTGACGAGCTCCGCGAAGCGCGCGCGGAGCAGCGCGCTCGCGGCGTCGAGCGCGCAGCGGTCGCAGTAGCCCATCCCGCGCAGCCGCTCGAGCGCGCGCGTCGCGTTCCTGCGCTCCTCCTCGCGCAGCTCGCCCCAGCCCTTCTCGGACTTGCCGTCGCTCTGCGCGTCGCGGAGGAGCGCGACGAGATCGCGAACCAGGAGCGCCACGCCCTTGCGCCGCTCCGTGAACACCGCCTCCCGCAGCTTGCGGATCTGCTGCGGGAACACGACCGCGTTGACGATCTTCTGGCCAGGGTGGTCGATGGCCCACGCCGCGATGGCCGAGATCAGGCCGCGCCGGTGATCGTCGTGCTTCGTGCGGACGCCGAGGAGCCCCTCCACCTCGCGCATCATGCGCTCGTCCGGGTTCTCGAAGTCGCCGGTGTGCGGGTTCCTGATCTTCTCCCCCTTCACCCAGACGCCGACGTGGGAGACGTACCGATCGAACAGCTCGGCGTAGCGCGTCTCGTCGACGAGGCCGCTGGCCGTCCGCATCTCCTCCTCGGTCGTGTCGAGCAGGCGCGTGCGCACGACCTCGCGGAAGAGCCGGTGATCGTGGTAGCCACCCGCGAGCTGCTTCTCCTTGAGCCAGTCGTACTCCGCCTGCCGCTTGCAGAGCGCGTCGAGCTCCGAGAGCACCGCGAACGGGGAGAGGCACGCGTGATCCTCGCTCTGCGCCGCGTCGAGCAGGAGCGTCCGCACCTCACGCGGCGAGACGCCGAGGCGCCCCTCGAAGTCCACGGACGCATCGCTCTCGTGGTAGATCGCCTCGATGCCCGCGCGCAGGACCTTCTGCGCCTCGGCGTCGAACCGCTCCGGCGCCGTGCCCGTCGCGAACAGCTCCATCTTCTCGACGGCCGTGAGGCTCGAGACGAGCGGCGCGAGCGCGTCGGGGTACCGCTTCGCCTCCGGCTGCCGCATGCGGGTGAGCACGGCGAACTGCGCGGCGACGCGCGTCGCGTGCGGGGCGACGTGGCGGGTCACGAACGGGACGATCTGCGTGTCGTAGATCGCCTGCTCGTCGGGGTAGCTCCGGAGGTAGGGCGCGCGCAGGAGCTCGAAGCGCCCGCGGAAGCTCGGGAACTCCGGGTGCTCCCGGAAGGCGTTGAGGTGCACGTCGTTGGCGCTGCCGATCATCACGACGTTCGTCTGCACCGTCTGCTGCGGCAAGCTGACCTCCCCCGTCTCCAGCGTGAGCTGGAGGTACCGGAAGGCGTCGAGCGGTCGCTTGAGGAGATCGCTGAACTCGAGCACGCCCCCGGCGGCCTCGATCAGCTCACCGTGCGCCTCGAAGAGCGTCGTCGCCTGAAGCGAGGTCGGGAGCGAGGCGAGCGAGCGATCTGCCGTGATCTGCCGCTCGCCGGCGTCGACCGAGAGCTCCGGGCCGATCGTGACGGCGCCGACGCGGTAGCGGCGGGAGATGAAGTACCGCTCGACCTGTACGTGCCGCAATGTCTCGACGAGCGAGCCGCCGCTCGCGACGAGGAGCGCCTCGAAGACCTGCTGGTTCTTGTGGGACAGCTTGCCGCTCATCAGCCACTCGGGCGGCGGCTCCGTCGCGCCGGCGTCCTCGTAGAGCTTCAGGATGAGCGCCCGCCGCTCTCGCACCGGGAGCAGGAACAGCGGGTGATCCCTGAGCTCGATCACGAGCCGGGCGTCGATCTGATCGTCCTCGAGGTGGGCGTAGCTCGTGCCGTCCGCGGCGCTCGCCTTCACGTCGCCGCCGAAGCCGATCGAGCCGCGCATCGTCTTGCGGCTCGGGAACACCCAGTGGAAGCGGTACACGGCCCCCTCGTCGAGGGTCGAGTAGTGCTCCAGGGCGCGCAGGATGCAGGCGGCGAGCGTGCTCTTCGCCGAGCCGTTCGGCCCGTGCATCAGGACGAGCCTGTTGGCCCTGCCCTCGCGCACGAAGTTGCAGAGCACCCGGTAGACCTCGGACTGCAGCTCTTCGTGGCCGATCAGCGCGAAGTCCCGCCCGTGGTAGGAGGCCGCGGCCGGCGCGCCCTGCTGTGCGGGCTCGGCTGCGGGCAACTCCCACGGCAGATCGAAGAGCTGGAACCGGGTCAGCTCCCCCCAGGGCTTCTTGATCGTCCGCGTGCCGAAATGGTCGAACATGTCGCGGACGTAGCGAGCCGCGTCGCGTCCGAAGCGGACCGGATTGGAAGCGAAGAGCTCCAGGTACTGCTGGAACGAGAGGACCCGCTGCTCTTCGTTGAAGCGCCTGGCCATCGAGGAGGCGATGGCATCGAGCTCGGAGAGGGCCTTTCGAGCCCGCTCAGCCGCACTGCCTTGGACCGTCTGGTTGGGGCCGACCTCGCTGGGCTGGCCCCCCCGGCAACCGGAGGTGTCGTTGTTCACGTGAGGCTGAGTTTACCGTTCCGCCTACTGCACGTCGACGACCGCCTCGAGCTCCTGCTTCTGCATCAAACAATTCGCGGCGCTGCAGATGCTGAAGGAGAGCACGCCTGCCACCTTGGTCTTGCCCTTCTTGGCCGCCACGAACGGGACCTTGAGGAGGCCCTTGGTCTCCTCGAACGCGCCGTCCTCGCGCTTGAGCAAGGGCTTCGGGTACGAAACGCCCTCGGCGGCCGCCTCGGTGACCTTGAACTTGATCGGGTACTTGTCGTTGATGTGGTAATCGCCCTTGGACAGGAGCGACACCTCCACGAGCCCCTCCTGGCCGGCCTTGTACGTCCCTGTCGGCTTCATTTCGAGGGTGTAGACCGCATCCTCGACCTTCGATTTTCCGCCCTGGGGTGGGGCCGCAGGTGCCGCCTCGGTGGCGCCGCGAGAGGTCGCCGCTTCGCTCTGGCTACAGCCGAGGACGGGGAGCCCGGAGAGCGCGATCAGGCACATCGCGGCGGAGAGGGGCTTGCCGGTCCGAGTTGAAGGATGAGTGCTCATGGTCAACACAAATAACACAGCGGCAGCGCCAGCGCGAACGCGGGGCCCCGGCGCCCAGGACGATGGCGCACTGAACCGGAGCGCGCGCGCCATACGCCGCCGCCTCCGCCGCTGCGGCGCGTAAGGCGCAACGTCGCACGAGCGCACGGCCCGGCGCCGCCGTCAGCGCGAAATCAGCAGCGCGACGAGCGCACAGAGCAGGACTGCCGCGCCGGCCACCGCGGGGATGACCCACCGCGGCAAGCGCTGTGGCACGCCCATCACGATGTCCTCGGCGAACGTCTCGGAAGCGTCCGGCGAGGGCGCGATGACCGCGGCGGCGCTCGACCCGCCGCTCGCGCCGGCGGGGACCGCGCCCACGCTCGCCGAGGCATGCGGCTGGCGGGCCAGGACCGACGGCAGCGCGGCGCGGATCCGGGCCGCGAGCTCCTTCTGGGGCAGGTGCGCCCAGTCGCGGTGCGACCCCGCGAGGCCGTACGCCTGGCCCACGCGATCGGCGAGCAGGCCGACGGAGGGCAGGCGCGCCTCCGGGCTCTTCATGAAGGCCTCCTCCATCACCGGATCGAGCGAGGCCGGCGCCCCGTACGCCTTGCCCGCCACGCTCGGAGGCAGCGGATTGTTGCCCATGATGGCCACGAGGATCATCGGACCGGTCGGCGCGTGGAACGGGACCTGCCCCGTGACGCACTCGAACACGATCGCCGCGACCGACCAGACGTCGGCGCGATGGTCCAGCGCGAGCAGCCCCTGCGCCTGCTCGGGGGACATGTAGAAGGGCGACCCGATCGTCGTGCCGACGACGGTCAGCTTCTTCGCGCCCTCGCTGTTGTCGCGCACGCTGCCGAAGTCGAGGATCTTCACCCTGTCGCCGTCGTGCGTGCCGACCAGGAAGATGTTGTCCGGCTTGAGATCGCGGTGCACGACCTTGCGCTTGTGCGCCTCCTCGAGGCCGAGCGCGATCTGCGACAGCATCCGCACCAGGCGCTCGGGGGGCAGCACCTTGTCGCGCTTGAGGACCGTCCGCAGCTCCTCGCCCTCGAGGTACTCCATGACCAGCGCGAAGCTGTGGTCCTCGGTCTTCTCGAAGGCGAGCACGTCGACGATCTGCTCGTGGGGCAGCGACGCGCTGACCTCGAACTCGCGGTGAAAGCGCTCGACGCTCACCTCGTCGAGCGCGACCTCGGGGTGGAGGATCTTCAGGGCGACGCTGCGGCCGGTCCGAAGATCGAGCGCCTGGTAGACGCGCCCCATGCCCCCGTCGGCGACGATCCGCCAGATCTGGTAGCGCCCGCCGCAGAGGGTCGCGCCGACGCGCCTGTCCTCCGGGTGGACCGGCGGCGCTACCTCAGCGACCGGGATGAGGCGCTGCCCGTCGACCGGACAGAAGCCGCTGTCGTGCGAGAAGAGCCTGAAACAGGCGGAGCACGTCTTCAAGCCGCACCCGGGATCAGGCGCGGGAGGGGTCCGCGGCCGGCGTGCTGCCCGACGCGGGCTCCGGCGGCATGTAGTAGAGGATCCGGTTGCAGTTCGGGCACCGCTCGAACTCATCCTGGCGGCGCATCTTCTGGAACATCATCGGCGGCACGGACAGGTGGCAGCCGAGGCATGTGCCGTCGTACGTGCGGGCGATCGCGACGGGCCTGCGCGTCCGGATCGACTCGTAGCGGCGGTACAGGACGACCGGCAGCTTGCCGACCACCTGCTCGCGCGCCTCGGCGCGCTGGGCGCGCTCGGCCTCGAGCGCAGCCAGCGACGCCTGCGTCCCCGGCGCGCTGCCGTCGATCGCCCCCGCCAGCTCGACGCGCTTCGCCTCCGCCACATCGATCGCCGAGCGCGCCCCCTCGGAGGCCGAGTTCAGCCGCTCGATCTCTTCCTCGCGATCGCGGTGCAGCTTGCGCAGCTCCTCGATCTCGCGCTGCGCCGCGTTGGACTCGCGCTCGTTCCGGGAGCGCTGCAGCTTCTCCCGCGAGCGCTCGATCTGGCTCGACATCTGGCGGAGCTCGACGACGAGCTCGGAGCGCGTCTTCTCCATCGCCGCCAGGGTCTCCCGATCGCCCTTCAGCCGCTCCTCCAGCCGCTTCAGGTCCGACCGCATCCCTTCCAGGCTGCCGCGCTGCTTGTCGAGCTGCTCATCGATGCGGCGGATCTCGCTGTCGATGGCCGACAGCTCTTCGAGGAATGCGATCTGCTCGCGGATGCTCACGTGCTTCCTTGTCTCCTTCTGTTTCGTGGCTTTCGTGGGCCCACCTGGACTCGAACCAGGAACAGCCCGGTTATGAGCCGGGGGCTCTGACCGATTGAGCTATAGGCCCTGGAACAAGGGCGAACCCCCGATCGGGTCCGCCCACTTTCGCACCGGCGGACAACGTAGTCCAAGCGGCGCGCAGTTGGAAGGGGAGCGGTTCGGCCGGACCGGGTTCCACGATGGCGCCACGGCGGTCGGGGGTGGCTCGGCCGTGAGGGAAGCCCGTTCGCAGACGGGGCGCAGCGCGAGGGAGGCCTCGCCGGGCATGGCGCACGGACATTGCGCCGGCGTGCGCGGTCAGTCGACGCCGGAGGCCTCGCCACAGGCCCGCGCGGGCTGCGGCCCCTCACGGCCCCTGCCGCCCGCCCGGATCGACCATCGGGCTGCGGCGCGGGATGCGCGCTGTCTTGGCCGCCGGGGTCACGGCCTTGCCCCCGTCGAGCGCGTCGGAGCAGCACCGGAACCCGACCTGATAGAAGCGGAACCACCGGTTGTGCGTCGACGTGACCGGGCGGCATCGCGAGCGGATCGGCCCCCAGTAGCCCCCTTTCAGCGTCGATCGAAACGGCTTCTCGTCCAGCGTGCCGAGCTCATTGTTCACCCACTCGTCGACGTTGCCGGTCATGTCGCGCACGCCGAAGGGGCTGACGCACCGGTGCATCTCCCCGGACGCAACCCGGCGATCGAGCCGCTCGACCTCCGCCGAGATCTTCCATGGGTCAGCGAACGTCTCGAGCACCGGCATCGAGATCTTCCTGTCGATGTTGCAGGCGTCAGGATCGCGAGCGATCCCGTAAGGATAGGGCCACATCTGCGGCCCCTCGCACGCGAACTCCCACTCCTCGCCGGAGCAGAGCCGCTTGCCCTCGATCTCGCAGGCGCGCTTCGCCTCCAGCCAGTTGACCATCACCACCGGGCGGACGCCCTCGATGTTCGGGTACTCGAAGACGTCGATGCAGAAGCGCCGGTGCTGGAGGCGCCCCTCGCAGAGCACCTCCGGCTCGAACCGGGCGCAGATGTCCTTCTCCTCGTCGATGTACGCGGCGCAGTGGTGCCCGACGTACGGGCAATAGATGCCGTCGACGAGCACCATCCCGCCGAGGCACGCCGTGCGGCTCTCCGGGTCGACGCGCACGTACGCAGGCAGCGGCGGAGGCGCCGGAGGCGCCAGCGCGGGCGCGGGCGGGGCCGGCTCCGGCGGGGCGATGCTCGCAGCCGGGGCCGCGCTCGCCGCGTCGAGCGGCCCAGGCGACCTCTGGAAGCGCGGGGCGAAGAGGAGCGCGCTCACCAGGGCGGCGACGACGAGGGCGGCGATGAAGGCGATGCGCTCGCGCATGTCAGTCGTACACGCCGTCCTTCTCGCGGTCGCGCTCGATGAAGGGCCGCGGCGGCGGCGTGACGACGCCGTCGACCGTGTCCGCGCAGCAACGGAAGCCGACCTGGTAGAACTTGAACGTCGGCCCGTGCCCTCCGGTCGTGAGGCGGCAGGTGTTCCGAACAGGACCCCAGTAGCCGCCGTTGAGCGTGGCCGGGCGCGACGTGCCCGGATCGTCGGCGAGGTTGTCGGTCCACTCGTCGACGTTGCCGGAGAGGTCGTACGCCCCGTAGGCGCTGATGCAGTTCGGGTGCGATCCGATGGGATCGGCCTGCCACAGCCGGGCGATCTCGCCCTCGCGGGTCGCCTCGTCCACCATGGCGTCGATGTCGAACTCGATCGCGGCGCGGTCGATGTTGCAAGGGCTGGGCGTGCGCACGAAGCCCCAAGGATACGGCAGGCGCTTCGGTCCTTCGCAAGCGAGCATCCACTCGGAGCGCCGGCACAGCCGCCTGCCGATCGAGGCGCAGAGCGACTTCGCCTCGTACCAGTCGACGTAGACGCGCGGGAGCTCGCCCACCCGGTTCGGCCACTCGTGGCGGTCGATGCAGAAGCGCCGGTGATCCAAAGGAGCCCGGCAGCGGGCGCCGCGCCCGTACTCGGGGCAGCCATGGCCGGCTCCATCGCCGCTGCGGGTGCAGACATACGGGAGGGATGGACAGAAATCGCCCTCCACGAGGCTCATGTCGGCGGGACACGCAGCGCGCGCCGCCGGATCCTCCGCGAAGGGATCGACCAGCGGGGCCGCCGCGGCGGCCTGCTGGCTCGCGCTTCGCGGAACCGGGGCCGCACCGGGAGGCGAGCCCGGAGCGGGCGCTGCTGCCTCCCCCTGACCAGCGGCCGTGGCGGGTGCAGGCGTGGACGATGCTGGTGCCGCGGGCCCGACAGAAGGCGCCGCAGCGGGGCCGGGCTCGGAGCGCCCGGACGGAGAGGGCGGGTCGAGCAGCAGCGCGTCGAGCTCAGGGGCGTACCGCGCAAGGAGCCCGACCACGCCGAGCGCAGCGCCGGCGCCGACCGCCATCAGGACACTCCTTGCACGCGCTTCCACCTGCGCGCCCTCTCATAGTCCAGCTCGCAGCGCAGCGACGTGAGAAGAATTGCAAGACAACCGGAAGACCTGGCGCGCGCCGTGCGCGGCGCGTCGCGGCGCGCGACGGGGCGGGGCCACGAGGGCAACAGGGGACAACAGAGCCAACAGAGCAGCGAGCGGCGAGCAGGAGCGGCGCCACGCCCGCTTCCGTGTGTGATAGCTCTCCGGTTCCCCCTATGGATCGACTGGTCGTTCGAGGCGCCCGGCAGCACAACCTCAAGAACGTCAGCGTGTCGCTTCCGCGCGACCGCCTGGTGGTGATCACCGGCCCGAGCGGCTCGGGCAAGTCGTCCCTGGCGTTCGACACCATCTACGCGGAAGGGCAGCGCCGCTACGTCGAGTCGCTCTCCGCCTACGCGCGGCAGTTCCTCGAGCAGCTGTCCAAGCCGGACGTCGAGTCGATCGAGGGCCTCTCGCCCGCCATCGCCATCGAGCAGCGCGCGCTGGCGAAGAGCCCGCGATCGACCGTCGGCACGGTGACCGAGATCTCGGACTACCTCCGCCTGCTCTTCGCGCGCGTCGGCACCCCGCACTGCCCCGCGTGCGGCAAGCGGATCGAGGCCCAGACGGTGCAGCAGATCGTCGACCGCATCCTGGATTTCGGCGACAAGACGCGGGTCACGATCATGGCGCCCATCGCGCGAGGCCGCCGCGGAGAGCTGAAGCTCGACATCGAGCGGCTGCGCCGGGAGGGCTTCGTGCGAGCGCGCATCGACGGCGAGATCGTCGATCTCGGCGACGAGATCGTACTCGACCGGACGCGCGCGCACGACCTCGACGTGGTCGTGGACCGGATCGTGGTCAAGGACGGCATCAAGGGCCGGCTCACCGACTCCGTCGAGCTCGCGCTCAAGCTGGGCGAGGGCAGGTTGCTCGTCGACATCTCCAGCGACGGCATGAAGATCGAGCCGCTCTGGATGAGCGAGCGCTTCGCGTGCATCGACTGCGGCATCTCGCTGCCGCCCATCGAGCCGCGGATGTTCTCCTTCAACGGCCCGCACGGCGCGTGCCCCGCCTGCGACGGCATCGGCGCGAGGACCCGCATCGATCCGGACCGCGTGGTCCCCGATCCTCGGCGCACGCTCCGCGAGGGCGCGGTGGTGGCCTGGGGGCGCCGCGGCTCGCTCTCGCTCGCCACGGAGACGGAGCGGGCCGTCAGCGCGCTCGGCTGCGATCCGGACGTCCCGTGGGCGAAGCTGCCGGCGGCGGTGCGGCAGGCGATCCTCGAGGGGAGCGACGCCCAGGGCGCCGGCGGCCGGGGGAAGAAGAAGGCCGCCTACGAGGGGATCATCCCGCGGCTCGAGCGCCTGCTGAGCAGCGGCGAGCCCGCCCTCGCCGACGAGGAGGAGGCCGATCCCGACGAGGACAGCGCCGCGCTCTCCGACGAGATCGGCCGCTTCGTCATCACGCGCGTGTGCGACGCCTGCGACGGCAGGCGCCTGCGCCCGGAGGCGCTCGCCGTGCGCCTCGGGGATCGCAACATCGCGGACGTCGGCACCCTGCCGCTGCGCACGCTGCGCGTCTTCCTCGAGGGCCTCATGCCGCCGAAGGAAGGGGCGCCGCTGGCCGCGAAGGGAAGCGCGCCGCGGGCCCCCGCCGATGGGCAGGCCGCGGGCGAGGCCCACGTCGACGGGGCGCTCGCGCCGCGCGAGCGCGCGATCGCCGAGCCGCTGCTCCGGGCGGTGATCGCCCGCCTCGGGTTCCTCATCGACGTCGGGCTCGACTACCTCACGCTCGACCGCTCCGCGCAGACCCTCTCCGGCGGCGAGGGCCAGCGCATCCGCCTCGCGACGCAGATCGGGGCCGCGCTCGTCGGCGTGCTCTACGTGCTCGACGAGCCCTCGGTGGGCCTGCACGCGCGCGACAACACGCGCCTGCTCGAGGCGCTCAGGCGGCTCGTGGACCTCGGCAACACCGTGGTCGTCGTCGAGCACGACCGCGACGCCATCCTCGCGGCCGACCACATCGTGGACATGGGCCCGGGCGCGGGCGTGCACGGCGGCAACGTGGTGGCGCAGGGCACGCCGGAGGAGCTGAGCGCCGATCCGGCGTCGATCACCGGCCCGTACCTCAGCGGCAAGAAGCAGCTGGCGATCCCCACGAAGCGCCAGCGCCCCGACGGGCGCTTCATCCGCGTGAGCGGCGCGCGGGCCCACAACCTCCTCAACGTCACGGCCGAGATCCCCGTCGGCCTCTTCTGCACGGTCACCGGCGTGTCGGGCTCGGGCAAGTCGAGCCTCATCGTCGACACGCTGCTGCCGGCCGCGAAGAACGAGCTGTACAGGAGCTCCGCCCCGATCGGCGCGTGCGACGGCATCGAGGGCCTCTCGCACATCGACAAGGTCATCTCGATCGATCAAGCCCCGATCGGCCGCACGCCGCGCTCGAACCCGGCGACGTACACGGGGGTCTTCGGGCTGCTCCGCGAGCTCTACGCGGGCCTCCCGGAGGCGAGGACGCGCGGGTACAAGGCGGGCCGCTTCTCGTTCAACGTGAAGGGCGGTCGCTGCGAGGCCTGCCAGGGCGACGGCGTGCTCCGGATCGAGATGCACTTCCTGCCCGACATCTTCGTGACGTGCGAGACGTGCGGCGGCCGCCGGTACAACCGCGAGACGCTCGAGGTGCTCTACCGCGGGATGTCGATCGCCGACGCGCTCGACCTGACGGTCGAGCAGGCGATCGACCAGTTCGAGGCGCTCCCCCGCGTCCGGGAGCGGCTCGCCGCGCTCGCGCGCGTCGGCCTCGGCTACATCACGCTGGGGCAGCCCGCGACGACGCTCTCGGGCGGCGAGGCGCAGCGGGTGAAGCTCGCGCGCGAGCTCGCGCGCAAGGCCACCGGCCGCACGCTCTACGTGCTCGACGAGCCGACGACAGGCCTGCACTTCTCCGACATCGAGGTGCTCACCGCGAGCCTGATGAGCCTGCGCGACGCCGGGAACACCGTCCTCGTGATCGAGCACAACCTCGACGTGATCGCCTGCAGCGACTGGGTGATCGACCTGGGCCCCGAGGGCGGTGAGCGCGGCGGGACGATCGTCGCCGCTGGCACCCCGGAGGACATCGCGCAGGAGGAGGCGTCATTCACCGGCGCGTACCTGCGCGAGGTGCTCGTGGCGTCGAAGCGTCGCACCCCGCAGCAGCCGCGCAGCCGCGCGGCCGCCCGCAAATAGCAGAACGGGCGTGGCCCCTGCCGGTCCGCGCGACGTGGACCGGGAGCAGGAGCGCACGCCCGACGGCGCCGAGGCACCCTCGCGCGAGGAGGCGACCGGCGGCCGGCCTCCTCGCGCGGCGCAGCGTCAGCCGTAGTCCTTCTCGACCCGCTCCTGATCCTCTTTGCAGCGGATGCACAGGGTCGTCTCGGGGCGCGCCTCGAGGCGCTTCGCCGAGATCTCCTCCTCACACTCCTCGCACTTGCCGAACGAGCCGTCCTCGATCTTCACGAGCGCCTTCTGGATCTTGTCGAGGAACGACTTCTCGCGGCCACGGAGCCGGAAGGTGAACGACTGCAGGTACTCGCTCGACGCGAGGTCCATCTCGTCAGGGAGATCGTTCGCGTCGAGCATCATGTCCTCGGTCAGCGTTTGCTTGGCCTTCTTGACGATCTCGTCGCGCTTCGTCTCAAGCAGGGTCTTGAACTTTTTCAGCTGGGCCTTGTTCATAGGTCCTCTCGCGTCGAATGCGCCGTTCGGCGCTGCCGTCTGAGCTCCCTGGCGCATGCAAGCCGCGGGGCGCTGACCCCGGCTGCCGGGACTTACGGCTCCGCGACATGTCCGGAGAGGCCAGACAGCCCCCCGAAATTGCGAGGCGCGGGATTCTAGGCGTGGGAGCCGAGCCCGTCAACGACGCCTCCGTCGCAGGCAGAGATCGCCCGAATTCACTGCGGCCGACGCCTCTCGATTCACCCTCGGTCGCCATCAAACGCCATCACGCCCGCGACCGACCGGACGCTGCGGCATCAATCGGCATCGGTTGTCGGGACAGCGTGGAAAGCATCTGCGGGAAGTCCCCGAGCCGCCGGAAAAGGCGGCGGACTTGGCCTCAAACCCGCATGCTCACCCCAGAGCACGCCGGAAATGAGACGCAGCGGACGGTTTGACGAAAGGCAGCTCACGTGGAACAAATTTATCCCATATTGCTGGATTTCGATCAGAACCGAACCCCGGTCCGTCCCCGCGATGCCTCCACGGTGATCGTCCTCCGTGACGGTCGCGCTGGAATCGAGGTGTTCTGCGTTCGCCGCCACGCGAGCTCGAGCTTCATGGGGGGCGCCGTGGTGTTCCCTGGTGGGAAAGTGGACGCGCAGGACGGCGCGGAAGTCTGGAGGGATCGGGCGACCGAGCCACCGGCGCGCGCCGCTGCGTTCGCGACGGGCGAGACGCCGGCGCGAGCGCTGTGCGTGGCCGCGTGCCGCGAGACGCTGGAGGAAGGGGGCATCCTGCCGACCGATCTTCCGCTGTCCGGCGACGAGGTCGACGCGGTGGGGCGGGAGCTCGCCGCCGGGGCGCCGCTCGATGCGGTCCTCGCGCGGCGCGGCCTGAAGCTCGCGCTCGCGGCGCTCGTCCCGTGGGCGCGGTGGATCACGCCCCTCGCCGAGGAGCGGCGCTTCGACGCGCGCTTCTTCCTGTTACCGCTACCGCCAGGCCAGATCGGGCGACACGACGGGCACGAGACGACGATGAGCTTCTGGGCAGCGCCGTCCGAGGTCCTAGAGCGCGCCGCGCGTGGGGAGATCCTTCTCGCTCCGCCGACTTCACGCACGCTCGAGCTCCTCACCGCGGCCCTGGACGTGCGCAGCGCCGTGGCGCTCGCGGAACGCCAGTCGCTCTTGCCGATCTGTCCGCGCTTCGTCCCGGGCGATGGGGCCGAGCCGCCCTACCTGGCGCTGCCAGGTGACCCTTCGCACGAGACGCGCGATCGGCGCGCCGAGGGTCCGACCCGTTATGTCCTGCGCAACGGGCGCTTCGTCGCCGAAGAATGCTGCGCACATGGATCCCTGATCCACATCAAACAGGAACGAGAGCCAGATCCACCCGTGCCGACCAGCTTCGACGCCCCCCAGACGAATGCCCCCTCCGTGCCGGCGACGCCTGATCTCGAGGAGTGAGCCATGGAAACGAACCCGAAAGAGAACACGACGCAGCCCGAGCTGTTCACCGCGAGCGACGTCGCGCGCTTCTGTCAGGTGGACCTCAAGACCATCCACAATTGGGCGGACAAGGGGGAGATCCGCCACTTCCGCACGCCCGGACGGCACCTCCGTTTCCGGCGGCTGGACGTGCTCGATTTCCTCCGAAAGTACGGCTACCCGATCCCGGAGATCCTCCGGATGGGCAAGCCGAAGGTCGTCGTGGTCGACGACGACCCCTCCGTCCTCGCCGCGCTCCGCAAGACGCTGTCGCGGAGGTTCGACCTGACGACGTTCCAGGATCCGTTCGACGCGCTCGTCGCGGTGGGCAACCTCCAGCCCGACGCGCTCATCCTGGACATCATGATGCCGGGCCTCGACGGCGTGCGCTGCCTGGAGCGGCTCCGCTCCATCGACGCGACCTCGCACATCCGCTGCATCGTGTACTCGAACCACGAGGACATGAAGAAGAACGCGACCGAGGCCGGCGCCTACGACTTCATCAAGAAGGGCGAGGCCGGCGAGCTGCGCGACTCGCTCGAGCGGCTCATGGGCCTCGAGCGAGGGTGACGCCTGCGCGGGTGACGCCTGCGCGGGCGACGCCCGCGCAGGCCAGCGGCGCCCCTCACTTGCCCTCGCGGTAGGCGCGGATCGCGTTCACGATGGCGTCCGCCATCTTCTGCCGGAAGTCGGCGGTCGCGAGGCGAGCCTCGTCCTCGGGGTTCGAGATGAACGCGGTCTCGAACAGCGCGGCCGGCATGTCGGCGCCCGCGAGGACGAAGAAGCCCGCGCCCCTGACGCCCTGATCCTTCGTGTCGGGGTAGCGGGGCGAGAGCGAGGCGAGCGACGACCGCTGGAGGAGCTCGGCGAAGTGGCGCGAGCGGGCCGCCATGTCGCCGACGTTGAGGTTCGACAGGATCGCCGCCACCTCGAGGCGGGCGCCGGGATCACCTGGGTCCACGCCCTGCCCTGCCCGCCCGGCGCGGGCGGCGTTCTCGCGCGCCGCGAGCTGCGCCGACGTCGCCTCGCCGTCGTGAGGGGCCGCGAGCGAGAACGTCTGGACCCCACGAGCGCGGCCGTTCTCGCTCGCGTTGCAGTGGATCGAGACGAACAGGTCGGCGTGGAACGCGTTCGCGCGCGCGGTACGGAGCTCCAGCGGGACGTAGGTGTCGCTGTCCCGCGTGAGGAGCGTCTCGATCTTGAGCTCGCGCGCGAGGAGCGGGGCGACGCGGTGGGCGACGTCGAGCGTCACGTCCTTCTCCTTCAACCCGGTGGGGCCGACGGCGCCGGTGTCGTTGCCGCCGTGCCCCGGGTCGATCGCGACGCGCCGGACCTCTCGCGCGCCGCCGGGGCTGTCCTTGTCATCGCGCAACGGAGGGCGGGTGCTCACGTCGACGACGATCCGGAACGGATCGGGGAGGTAGAAGATCCGGCGGTGCAGGTTGGCGGCGAGATCGAGGACGACGCGCGTTCCATCCGGCTGGACGCCGACGCGCACCCGCCGCAGGACGCCGCCGACCTCGATCTCCCTCGCGATGCCGCGCGACGTCGCCCTCGCGATGTCGACAAACACGCGCGCGTCCTTGCCGGCGCTCTCGTCCGCCGCGAGCGTGCCGACGTCGAACGTCGTCGGCGCGGAGAGCTCGACAACGACGCGCGCCCCTTTGTCCGAGCCGTGCCGCTCGATCGAGGTGATCTTCACCGGGCCGGTGGGCGCCGCCGGCGCACGGGGGGCGACGACGACATCGCCGGTGGCTTCGGCGGTCGTCACCTGCACCGGCGCCGCGCCCGCGGAGCTGGCGGGCGCGGCGGAGGAGCCCGGCGCCGGGCTCGATGCGAGCGCGAGCGCGACGCCCTCGACGCGGTGTCCCTCCTGCTCCAGCGCGCGCAGCGCATCCCCGCTCGGCCGGTAGGCAGCGGCTTGCGCGAGCGCGAGCGCGAGCGCGCCCAGGCACTGCGAGCGCGGCGCGCCGCCGGACGGCGCGGGCGGGGCGAGGGCCGCGTAGCGCCGCGAGACCAGGTAGAGCTCGCGGTACGCGACGGCCGCGTCGTGAGCGAGCTCGCCGGCGAGCAGCGCGCGGCGGCGCTCGGCCTGGCACGCGCGCTCGACGTTGGCCGGCTCGGCCGAGGCGCGGAATGCCGTCGCCGCCGCGCTGTAGAGCTCCATCGCCTCGCGCGCGTCGGTGACCGCCTGATCGAGGCGGAAGAGCCGCACGCGAAGATCGCCGGCCAGCTCCGCGAGCGAGGCCGCCTGCGCCGGCGCCCCGGCCCGCGATGACGCGATGGCGACGGCATCGGCGAGGGCGACCGTCTCGGCGCGGGGTGGGAGAAGGGCAGCCGGATCGAGCAGCGCGGCGGCGCGCTCCTCGTCGGAGACGCCGGCGGGCGCAGCCGGCGCGCTGCCCTCCGCGCTGCACCCGAGGGTGGCGTGCGCCACCACTGCAAAAAGCGCGATCACCGCGAACGCCGGAGCGCTACGATGCAACCACGCCGGGCTGGTGTGCTGTCGGTTCGCCAGTTCAGCCCCGCGCGCCGAGCGACTGGCGATGCGTCCAGGAGGTTTCACGTGCCCGACCTCACGCCCACTTCATCCACAGGACCCCTCTACGCGGACCGCGCGTCGGGGGAGAGGTTTGCCGACGCGACGAGCATGGTCAACGCGTATCTCGCCCGGTACAACGCGAGCTCTCAAGGCGGTGCCAGATCGCCGAGCGGCGCTGGCGACAGCACGCTCGACGAGACGGGCTACGCGCAGCTTCAGCACGGGAGCGCGACGATCGGCGTCAACGTGCTAGAGGCGCAGGGCGTCCTGATGGTCTTCTCTCCCATCATGGCCGTCCCCCTGAGCGGGCGCGAGGCCTTCTACAGGCGTCTCCTGGAGCTCAGCTTCGTCATCACCTCCGACGCGGCCTTCGCGATCGACAAGTCGCGCAACGAGGTCGTGGTACGCTGCCTGCGGCGCCTCAGCGCGCTCGAGTACGAAGAGTTCGAGGATATCGTCACGACGGTGAGCCAGGTCGCCGACACCTGGGATGACGCGTTGCTGCGCGAGGCGCGCGGCGGATGACCCGTTCGCGATGGTTTCCGGAGGCACCAGGGGGGTGCTCATTCCCGCCGTACGCGGCAGCTGGTGATGCGCCGATCCGTCGCGAGATTGCGGTGCAGCAGACGCGGGTGGTAAGTTCCTCACCGCGATGACTGCGGGGGAGCAACCGACGACCGCGGAACCTGGTGAGCGCTCCCTCTCTGCTGAGGAGGCGGAACGGATCGCGTCGTCGATCCGGCCATCCTGGGAGGGGTTCGACGAGCTGTCGGGCGCCCGAGGCGACGCGCGCGGCGGCGCCCTTGGTCAGGAGCCCGGCGCATCCGCTGCGAAATCGTCGGAAGCCCAGGCGGCCTCCCCCGCCGAAGCGCCGGCGGTGAAGCCTGGACCCGCGGTGGCGCCTTCTCCTGCTGCACCTGCGGCGCCCACGACGCGCGTCATCGAGGCCCCACCAGCCGGCGCGTCCGGCGTGTCCGACACCGTGATCGAGGGGGTCCCGACCATCGCGATCGGCGAGGACCCGCCGGGGCCGCCCGCGGCGGGGGCCAACTCCCGCGACGCGGGAGCGGCGGGGGCCGGTGAGCAGGCCAGCCCCTCGCCTCAGCCGCTCATCGACGCCCGGACGGCCGGCGGCGCGGCGGATGCGGGTGCCCCGATCGCGCTGGACGGCGGCTCGGTGACGCGGGACCAGCCCCCCGCGCCGGCAGGGAAAACCCAGGTAGGAATGGGTGAGCCGGCGGCCGCGGCCGGCGCGCCAGACGCTGCGGCCGGCGCGCACGCCGCTGAGCCGCAACCGCGGGTGGACCGGTCCCCCTCCCCGCCCCCGGAGAATGAACCGCCGTCGGCACGGACGCGTCCGGCGCGCAGGGGCTCCCGTACGGCGCATCTGCCCAGGGAGAGCGCGGATACCGTGGCCGCATCCGGTGTCCGCACGGAAGACCACGATCCCATCGAGATCCCCGTGTCGACGCCGAACAAGACGGCGCTGCGGGTCGTGCTCGCCCTCGTGGGCGTGGCCTTGCTGGTCTTCGTCGTTCGCACCTTGCGTCAAGACGACGCCGGAGAGGATCCAGGGCCCCCAGCGGCATCGTCGATGGCGGAGACACCCGCCGCAGCGACCACGCCCCCTGCCGCCTCGCATGCGCCTCCCGCGGCAGCGACGGCCGCCACCGCTAAGGACGACGGCGCCTCGCCGGCGCCGAGCGCCTCAGCATCGCCTCCGGCCCCGATGGCGACAGCATCTGCCGCCGCGGCGGCGCCTCCCTCTGTCACGACGCCTCCTGCGGCCACGGCGCCTGCATCGGCCACGGCACCTGCTTCCGCCGGGAGCGCAGCGACGCCCGCGGTGCCAGCGACCAGCCCGAAGGCAGCCCCCCCTGCACAGAGGCCCGCGCCTCCAGCACCCGCGCAGCGTGGCACGAGCTCGACAGGAGGCAGCAAGGGCGGCGGCATCATCCGCGATGCGCCGTTCTGAAGCGCACCTCTCTCTCGCCTCGGCAGCGAGGCCTGCTGCAATCGTATCCTTTCGCGGACGCCGACGAGGCGAAGCCCGATCTGAGGAGCCATGAAAACACGCGCCTGCGCCCCAGTCCTCCTGCTCTCGCTGATCGCTCCCGCCGTGCTCACGGAGGCCGGGCTCCCCCCTTCTCTCTTCAGCGAGCCGCTGAGCTTCGCGCAACCGTCCGATCCCGTGACCGAGGTCGCGCGCCAGCGCTACGAGGAAGGGGTCAAGGCGTACGACGCCGGTCGGTTCGAGGAGGCACGCACCGCGTTCCTTCAGGTCTACGCGCTCAAGCGACACCCCGCAGTGCTGCTCAACCTCGGCCAGAGCGAGCTTCGCTCCAATCACCTCCAAGACGCCGGCAAGCACCTGCAGCAGTTCCTGCGCGAGCACGCCGCGGCGACGCCGGAGCAGCGCGCGGCAGCGGAGAAGGCGATCGCCGATGTGAAACGGAAGACCGGCTTCCTCGTCGTGACCGCTGACGCGAATGGCGCGGACATCAGCGTTGACGGCGTCCTCATCGGCAAGGCGCCGCTGCTCGATCCGGTGTTCGTGACGCCCGGCAAGCACACCTTGTTCGCGACCTACCTCGACCGATCAGCGACCACGCAGGTGGACGCGAAGATCGGCACAGCCACGCCCGCGACGCTCACCCTCGGAACGACCGGTGCGACGCCCGCGACGCCGCCTGTCGGCGCGCCCACCCCGGCGACGCCGACCGCTGCGCCCACATCAGCACCCCCGGGCGCCGCGCCGCCAGCGCCAGCACAGCCTCCGGCGACGAACACCGCGCCGCCAGCGCCGGGCGCGACCGCTCCCGGCGCGATGGCTCCGGGCGCCGCCGCGCCGAGCCCCTCACCGTCACCAGCCGCGCCGACGAGCTCGGGCGCCGTCAGCGTCTCGACGAGCAGCACGATGGGCTCGATGAGCTCGGCGCAGGCCTCCGGCGGACGCGAGCCGTTCTTCCACTGGTACGCTCGCAAGCCGCTCGCCTGGGCAGGGACCGGCGTCGCCGGGGTCGGCCTGATCATGGGGATCGTCGGCTCGGCCATCACGGTGGACGCGCGCAGCAGCGCCGACGACATCGGGCAGCAGATCGAGACGTACGTCGCGGGTCACCAGAGCGCGATCCCCGTGAACCGCAGGTCTCAGCCCTGTGGCGCGCGCGAAGATCCGTCGGGCGACCTCCCCGACTTCAGGAACGCGTGCGGAAAGCTCCGCGAGAAGCTCGACCGCTTTGACGGCGCGGTCCCTTTGGCGATCACAGGGTGGGTCCTCTTCGGCGTCGGGGTCGTCGGCACCGCGACCTACGCCATGATCGATTGGTACCCGCAGAAGCAGCAGACCGCGGCCGACGGGCCGCGCATCACCGCGATCGCGCCGTTCGTGGCGCCAGGTCAGGCCACGCTCAGCGTCGCGGGCGCCTTTTAGCGCTGAGGTCCGGTGCGCTCGCGCCGCGGATCGAGCTCACGTATCCCTCGCGGCACGAAGCAGATCCCGCATCGTCGAGCGCGGGACATCCGCGAGCCGCGCAGCGGCGCTGACGTTGCCGCCCACCTCCTCGAAGGCGCGGAGCGCATCGGCGGGCGTGATCTTCCGGCGGACCGGGGGCTCGCGATCGGCGATGACCGCCGTGATGTGCTCGGGCAGCACACGACCATGCGCGCGCAGCGCGGCCTGGATGAGCACGTTGCGGAGCTCTCGGACGTTGCCTTGCCAGCGGTGCGCCCGCAGCGCGGCGAGCGCCCCAGGGGACAGCTGGCGCCGGCCAATCTCGGAGCTCGCCAGGAGGTGCTCGGCCAGGAGCGGGATGTCGTCGGGCCGATCGCGCAGCGCGGGGAGCTGAAGACGGCACACCGCCAGGCGCTCGTAGAGATCCGCGCGGAAGCGACGCTCACTGACGAGGGTCTCCAAGGGCTCGCAGGTGGCGACGACGAGCCGCACGTTGACCTGCGTCGCCCTCTCCGCGCCCAGCGGGCGGACCATCCCCTCCTCCACGACGCGCAGCAGCTTCGCCTGGACCTCCAGCGAGAGCGCCGCGATCTCGTCGAGGAAGAGCGTCCCATGGCTGGCCTCGACGAACGCCCCCTGACGCTCCCGAACCGCGCCGGTGAACGCACCCCGACGATGGCCGAACAGCTCGGACTCGGCGAGCTCCCGCAGGATCGTGGCGGCGTTGAGGACGACGAACGGCCGGTCGGCCCGGGGGCTCTCCGCGTGGATCGCCCGGGCCACGAGGTCCTTGCCCGTGCCCGACTCGCCGCGCAGCAGCACGGGGAGCTGGAGCGGCGCCACCCGCCGCACCGCCGCGGCGAGCTGCCGCATGGGCCGCGAGCGGCCGATGAGCCCGGGGAGCGGCGGCCCATCCTCCTCGATCACCGGGATTTTTCGGGCCGCTTCGACGCACATCGCCGTGCGACCGATCTCGAAGCAGCCGCCAGGAACGAGCAGCGCCTGACGCACGCGGACGCCGCCGACGCGAACGCCGTTGCGAGAGCCGAGGTCCGTCACCTCAATCGATGCGCCGCGGTGCGCGACGCGGCAGTGCCGGGCGCTCACCGCGGCATCGTCGAGCCTCACGTCGGCAGCCGGAGCGCTGCCCAGGATGAGCTCGGCCCCCGGCGCGACGGCGATGCGCACTGGAGCGCCTCCGCCGGGATGCTCGCAGCGGAGCCACACCGTGGCGAGCGCGTCGCTATCGTCCACGATCTCCACGGTGACGTCCCGGATCGAGAGGGGCTCACCGCCGCGCGCGCCGGGGTCCGATCGACCGCCGGGCCCTCCGACGAGCGCTCCCGGCAGCGCCACGAGGGGCGCGGCCGGCGTCGCAGGCGGCGCGGACGCCGCCCTATCGCCGTGAGCCGAGGTGAGGGGTCTAAAAGCGCTGTCGTGGTCGCTGCGGATCTGTGCGTCGTCCATGTCCAGGAGGTTTGTCGTCGGCACGCGAGGCGCAGTTGCGTCGCCCGGACGACATTCCTGCTCGTCGGCACGCGCCCCCTTTGCGCTCTGGACCGCGCTGTTCTAGAGGCCGTTCGTGAGATCGCGCTCGACAAGGTGGACCGCGCCGATGCTCGGCGTGGCGGCAGCGGGCTGGGTGCTCTCGGCCAACCAGGCCCTCGCCCAGCCCGCAGATCAGACGACGGCCGCAGCCGAGGAGACGGCCGCAGCCGAGGAAGAAGAGGAGTCCGGACCGGAAGCCGGGGTGAAGCGCCCCGCCGGGCCCGACGAGCGAAGCGGACACCTCCTGCTCCAGGGCCGGGCCGGGTACAGCCAGCCCTTCGGCGGCATGGCCGCCGGTGAACCGGTCACCGACACGGTCTCGGGCGGGTTCGCCTTCGGCGCCAACCTCGGCATCGGCTTGAGCCGCGTGACCGTCCTGGAAGCAAGCGGCTCCTACACCCTGCTCCCGGCAGCGGCAGGCTGCAGCGACTGCTCCGGCCGAAGCCTCGATCTGGGTCTGGGGTTCGTCTACCACGTTGCCCAGGGGATCGCGGTAGACCCCTGGATCAGCTACGGCGTGGGGTACCGGCGAACGGTCTTCACATCGCCGGAGGCCTCGGCGGCCGGCTCGACAGCGACCGATCGTATGTTCCACGGTCTCGATGTCGCCCGCATCGCGCTGGGCGCCGACTTCTACCCGGCCCCGATCCTTGGCGTCGGCGTGTTCGCCGAGCTCGACGCCGGCACCTACCTCTCCCGCCCTGACGAGGGTTCCGACCCCACGGCTTACGGATTCTTCCAGTTCGGTGTGCGCCTCGCGCTGGATCCCCTACCCCGGGGCACGCGACCACCGGCAGCCTCGGCCGGTACGTCACCGAGGATTGCCGCTCAAGCGACCGGCTCCCAGGGAGCAGCCCGCCGCTAAAGCAGCCGGAATGTGGGCGGTCCAGAGCGAGGGGCAGGTATAATCTGCCGCGAATGGGCGAGTTCAGGACGAGCAGCCGCACCCGACCCGTCGCGGCTGCCGTGACCGACGTAGGTCGCCAGCGAAAGCACAACGAGGACAACGTCCTCGTGAAGTCCGAGCTCGGCCTCTTCGTCGTGGCGGACGGCATGGGCGGGCACAACGCGGGCAACGTCGCCAGCGCGCTCGCGACCAAGTCGCTCGACAACTTCTTCGAGGCGACCCGCGCCGGCAGCTTGCCAGGCCCCGTCCCGGCCGACGAACAGGAGCTCGATCCGGAAGCACGGCGCGTCGTCGCGGCGATCCGCAAGGCGAACCACGATGTGTTCGTCATCTCGAACACGTACACCCAGCACCAGGGCATGGGCTCGACGGTGGTCGCCGCCTACGTGTCGTGCGAAACGGAGCAGATCCACGTCGGGCACGTCGGCGACAGCCGCTGCTACCGGATCCGACACGGCGAGATCGAGCAGCTCACGAAGGACCACTCGCTCATCAACGACGCCCTCGCGCTCAAGCCCGACCTGAGCCAGGACGAGCTGGCGAGGCTCCCGAAGAACATCATCACGCGCGCGCTCGGCATGAAGGACGCCGTGAAGGTCGACATCCGCTCGGAGCACACCCAGCCCGGCGACGTCTTCCTGCTCTGCTCGGACGGGTTGAGCGGGATGATCTCGGAGCAGCAGATGCTCGATGTGTTCGACGTCACCCAGGATCCACACGAGGCCTGCGAGCTCCTCATCGAGATGGCCAACGAGGCGGGCGGGACCGACAACATCTCGGCGCTGATCGTCCGCATCCAGCTCGACGCGCAGGACGAGCGGCAACCGAACAGCGCCGAGCTCGACGACACCCGGCCCCTCCACGTCGATGAGCTCGGCGAGACGGTTCCGCCCGCGGCGGTCCACGAGGGACAGCTCCAGGTCGACGAGGTCGATCGCGACGTCGCGGCGCAGCAGGTCCACTCCATCGCGGACAGCAGCCTGCGGAGCCAGGCCCACAGCGCGCCAGGCACGGTGGCGCGCATGGCCGCCGCGCCGCTCACGGATCGGCGCTCGCGGGCCGCCGCTGGCTCCGGTCGCTACACCGCGGTGACGACGGCGGCGAGGCCTCCCGCGAAGGAAGCCCCGCCATCGAAGCCCGCAAAGCGCGCGACCGAGGTGCGGGTCGCGCGGTGCGCGCACTGCAAGCACGAGCTCTTCATCGGCAACCGGTTCTGCGTCGAGTGTGGCGCCCCCATCAAGCCGTGAGCCGCGCCGCGGGCGTCATCGGGACGGCCGCGTCGGCGTCGACCTGCGCCGCCCCGAGCGCCGGTCGCTAGCAGCGGCCGACGCAGCGGGGCCGACGCCGCACGTCACTTGACCGCGAGCAGCTCGACCTCGAAGACGAGGGTCGAGTTCGGCGGGATCACGGGCGGGAAGCCGCGAGCGCCGTAGCCGAGCTCCGGCGGGATCGTCAGCTTGCGGACGCCGCCGATCTTCATGCCGGCGACCCCCTGATCCCATCCCTTGATCACCTGCCCGGCCCCCAACTTGAACGAGAATCCCTGGCCGCGATCGCGCGAGCTGTCGAACTTGTCGCCGTTGGTCAGCGTGCCGACGTAGTGCACCGTCACGAGCTGGCCGTGCTTCGCCTCCGCGCCTGTGCCTTCCTTGAGGTCCTCGATCCCGAGCTCTGCTTGCATGGTCGACTCCTTTCGGCGCGATGGGAGGAGCGCTGCACGGTCGCGTCAAGCCGAAGCAGCAGATGAGCCCTCCGGACGAGCGCCCGCGAGCGCTAAGACGCCCGGGGAATCGTGGCTCAGCCGCCGAAACCAGGGAACGTGAACACGGGCGCGCCTCCGGTCATCCGCCAGGTGTTGGCGGTCTGCTGGACGACGGGCTGCCGCAGCAGCGGGTGCGGGTGCGTCTGCTCGAAGGCAAACAGGATCGTGGCGGGCGTGAGCTGATCGAGCGACGCGAAGAAGCCGAGCGTGAGCATCGCGCCGCCCTCGGTCCAGCGGTACCCCTGCTGCCGCGCGCCAGCGGCGAGCAGGTTGTTCACCCCCGCCACGTCCGCGGCGATCTCGTTCGGCTGGTTGAAGATGGGGAGCGTGCGGGACAGCATCCGCCCGAGATCCGCGGGCGTGACGCCCCGGCTCCCCCCCTGCCCGTTCGCGCAGCCCGTGTGCCCGAGGTGATGGTGGCCGAGCTCGTGGCCGAGAACGAACGCGAGCTGCTCGTGGTAGAGCTGGCGCTGCCGCTCGACCTTGCGCGCGTCCGTGTGCTGCACCGGATCGACGAAGCCCACCGGCGGCCGGACGATCGGCTGCCCAGGCCGCTGCCGCTGCGCGAGCATCCGCAGGAACTCGTCGAGCTTCCTCGTCCCGAAGACCTCGTCGGTCGCCTTGAACTGCGCGATCTGCGCCTCGACCTCGAGCAGCCCGTCGGTGATCGCCATGAACGGCATCCGCTGGTCGTCACAGCCGGCGAACGCGTTCACCTCGCCCACCGTCGGATCGGCGATGAACGGGATGCCCCTCACCTTCTGCTGCGAGGCCGCCGGCAGCGCGCCGATCAACGCGCCCATGACGACGCCGGCCTCGGACTGGAGCCAGCTGACGTTGATGTCGTTGATGGGATCGCCGAGCACCGGCAGCCCCGGCATCGTGGGCACGTTGAAGGTAGGCGCCGGCACAGGCCCGGTCTGCGCCGGCGGGTACCCGGGTTGCTGCGGGTACCCGGGTTGCTGCGGGTACCCGGGCTGCTGTGGAGGAGCACCCTGCTGGGGCGCGCCGTACGGAGGATAGGCCTGGCCGTACGACGGCTGAGACGCAGGCCGGCGCGAGCTGCCTCGCTGACAGCCTGCGACCAGTCCGAGAGCCAGAACGAGGGCGCCGATCGGTCGAAGCAGATTCATCGCCGCGAGCATAGCGCACGGCGAGGGGGTCAACCTCGTCGCACCGCGCGCAAGATCTCGTCGCGCGGTCGCGGTCCGTGGCGCACGCCGCGGCGCCGCGATGAGCCGAAAGCCGGGCGCCGGGCGTCAGGCGCAGGAGGACCGATGAACAGACACAGTGCCTGGTCTGCCGCCGCCGCCACCCTGTGGATCAGCGCCGCCGCGCTCTCTGGCTGCGGCGGGGCCTCCGTCGCGCAAGCCCCGGTGGCGCCGGAGCCCGCCAGTGCGACCTCGATGTCGCCGCACAAGGGAAGCGCCGTCGAGACCGCCGATGATGCGCTCGCGGAGCTCGAGCGCGCGGAGGACGAGCTCGATCAGGCGATCGGCGCGCCCGCGCAGCGCGACGAGGGTCGGGCCGTGGCGGAAGCGGCGCAGCCGGGAGCGCCGCCGCCGGCGGCTTCACCGCCGAGTCCGAGCGTACCCGACAGCCGCGCCGCGCCGTCACCGCGGGCGACGGCCGCCGGCGGCGAGCCCCCGGCCAAGAAGATCGGGGCCGAGCCGACGTCCGCGCCGCCGTGCGAAACCGCGTGCCGCGCGCTCGCGTCCATGAGCCGCGCGGCGCAGCACCTCTGCGGGCTCGCCGGCGATGCGGACCAGCGGTGCGATTCCGCACGCGCCCGGGTCAAGAGCGCGACAGACCGGGTCGAGGCGCGGTGCCCGCGCTGCGCCGAGCCCTGAGCCTCGACCAGGGACGCACCGCCCTCCGCTCCAGTTCGACATGAGCGGCGCTGCCGTCGCGCACAGCTGTGCCCACCTCGATACGGGCCGAGCGCGCCTTCCGCTCAGACGACGGCCTCACGGGCCCGGCGCGAGGAGCTGAAGCAGCCGCACATTTTTGTACATATCCCCGAGCGAGCCTGCCGCCGCATGGCCGGCCTTCGCGAGCAGCTCGAGCTCCTCGGGGCGCACCTCCACCTGCACCGTCAGCCGGCCGGCGCCCGGCTCCACCGCGAGGGTGGCGCGCTTCGCGATCTCGACGAGTGCCGCCCCGGACTCCGGGCCAACGAGCGCCTTCAGCGCATCGACGTTCGCGCGCTTCTCCTCGAGGAGCTTCCGGAGCTCTTCGGCCGCCTCGGCTGACGCGGCGTCGATCGCGACGGTCGCCGAGAGCCCGCCCTTCGTCGCGACGCCGACGGTGACGGCGCGCGGGCCCGTGGAGCCGGTCAGGATCGCGCGGAGGCTCGGCTTGCTCTCGGAAAGGAGGGCGACGCCCAGGAGGGGACGATCCCACCCGATGTGCGCGAGGCGCGACGTCGCCTCGTCCCGGCTCGCCAGCGACGTCCCCGCCTCCTCGGCGTCGATGCTCGCGCGGATGTCCGGCTCGGCGCCATACAGCAGGATCGACCCGTCGCGCACGGCGATCGCGTCCTCGCCGGCGCGGAGCAGGTACTTCACGCCTTTGTACTCTGCCTGGACGTAGCTGTGCGTCGCCAGTCGCTCCGCGAGCTTCTGCTCGTTGAAACGCCCGCGCGCGACCACGAGCGACGGGGCGACGACCAGCTTGTCGACGTCGAACCCGAGATCGATGCCCGTCGCCTTCTTGATGTCGTCACGGGTGCGCTCGATGTGCAGGCGCACCGCGCCCCCCTCCGCGCCGAGCGCCTGCAGGTCGATCTGGTGAGGGTCGACGATCACCACGCCGGGGACGTTGCCTTGGACATATTCGAGCAGCGACTCGTCTCTCGGGAAGGTCGCGGCGCGGAGGTGCGCCACGCCGAAGCCGAGGAGCCCGGTCTGCTGGGCGAGGACGATGATGAGAACGAGGCCGACGAGCACGATGTACTTGGCCTTGCCTCGCTTCTTCGTAGCTCCGGCGACCTGGACCGGCTTCGACGCGCTCTCGGTGCTCATCTGTGCTCGCTGCGCCCTCTCTGGGATGCCGCGCGCCGCCAGGCCCCTGCGGGAACCGCCTCCGCAGAACCACAAGCGCCGCTCGTGGACCCGGGGCGCGCTGCGGCAGAGCATAACCGGAAGCGAGACGCCGGCCAGGCCTTCCGCCGGGGCCGCCGGCCGGATAGAACCGACGCGACGTGCCTCGATCCTCGTCCTCCGATGGCGGCGGCGCGCTCGCACAGCCGAGCGATAGCTCCGTGCTGCCCGCCGCCCTCGGCCGCTACCACGTGCAGCGCCTCCTCGGCGAGGGCGCGATGGGGCGCGTGCTGCTCGCGCACGATCCGCTGCTCGATCGCGACGTCGCGCTGAAGCACCTGCGCGACGACCTGCGCATCCCGCGCGACGTCCGCGAGCAGCTCATCGTGAGGATGCGCCACGAAGCGCGCGCCGCCGCCCGGGTGACCCACCCGAACCTCGTCACGCTCCACGACGTCGGCGAGGACCCGGACTTCGGGCTCTACCTCGTCTTCGAGTACGTCGAGGGGCCGACGCTCAAGCAGCACCTCCTCGAGCGGCCGCTCTCGGCGTCCCAGGCGGCGCGCCTCGCGTGCGAGCTCGGCGAGGCGCTCACGATCGCGCACCGGGCAGGCATCGTCCACCGCGACATCAAGCCGGAGAACATCATCCTCTCCGCGAACGGCGGCAAGATCGCCGACTTCGGCATCGCGCGGATCCCGGACTCGACGCTGACGCACCAGGGAGGGCTCATGGGGACGCCCGCGTACAGCGCGCCGGAGACGTTCCGCGTCGGGAAGTTCTCGCCCGAGAGCGATCAGTTCTCGCTCGCCGCCGTCATGTACGAGGCGATCTCCGGGAGCCGCGCGTTCCCGGGCGACGACGCGGTCTCGGTCGCCTCGAAGATCGCGAGCGACGAGCCGCCGCCGATCGCGAAGGAGCTCGGCCTCCCGCCGTCGCTCGATCAGGTGCTCGCGCGCGGGCTGTCGAAGCGACCCGAGGACAGGTACCCGAGCTGCGACGAGTTCGGCGCCGCGTTCGCGAACAGCCTCGAGTGGGCCGCCTCCAGCCAGATGCCGAGGCGGATGCTGGACAGCGCCGTCACGGCGACGCCGGCGCCGCCCGCCGAGCCAGCGGCGGTGCGCGCAGATCCGCTCGACGCCGACTTCCCTCCCCGCGAGCGGAAGGCGGGGCAGATCGCCGTGGGCGCGGCCGTGGTCGTGGCCACGGCCGCGCTGCTCCTCCACACCGCGCTGCGATCTGCAGACGCGCCCGCCGAGGAACCCGCCGTCGGAGCAGCGCCGATCGCCTCGTCGGCCGCCACCGCGCCCCGACCGCGCCCTGTGCCGTCGACGCGGCCTGCGCGCCCGAAGCACGACCCCGCCGACACCACGGCGCGCGCGACGGTCAGCGCGGAGCCCAGCGCAAGCGCGCCGGGCAGCGCCACGACCTCGCCCGCGCCGACCGCGCTCCCCGAGGACGAGCAAGGCGCGGACGCCGGAACACCGGAGACCGACGATCTCGACGTGCCAGAGACCACAGAGCCCGGCACGCAGGACGCCGGTGGTGCCGATGCTGCTGCGCGTTGAACGGGTGACATCGCGGATGCGTTGTCACGCGGAAAAAACTCCCGTAAAGGAGCCCGAGTAAGCACCGTCGCTGTCCTGCACGGCCGACGTCAAGCGCCTCGCTGGGTCCGTCGCAAGCTCCGGAGAGGCCCTGGAATCACGCCGATCGCTGCCCTAGCGACTGTCTGAATTGCTGTTCTGCCCCTTGAGATCCCCGCGATGACTACCCTGACAAACGGCGACGATCTCCATCTGTCGCTCTACCGAAAGATGTTCCAGATACGCCGCTTCGAGGAAGAAGCGGCCCGCGCGTACGCGCAGAGCAAGATCGGCGGGTTCCTTCACCTGTACATCGGTCAGGAGCCCATCGCCGTCGGTGCTTCCGCGGCGCTCCGCCCCGACGACTACGTGATGACCACCTACCGCGATCACGGCCTCGCGCTCGCCCGCGGGATGAGCTCGCGCGCCGCGATGGCCGAGCTCTACGGCAAGGTCACCGGGTGCTCGAAGGGGCTCGGCGGCTCGATGCACTTCTTCGACAAGGAGCACAACATGCTCGGCGGCTACGGCATCGTCGGCGGGCACATCCCCATCGCCGTCGGGACCGCGTTCGCGTCGAAGTACCGCGGCGAGGACCGGGTCTCGATGGTGTTCTTCGGCGAGGGCGCGGTGAGCATCGGCGACTTCCACGAAGGGATGTCGCTCGCGGCGCTGTGGAAGCTGCCGATCGTGTTCGTCTGCGAGAACAACGAGTACGCGATGGGGACGCCGCTCTCCCGGACGCTCTCGGTCGAGGACGTCTCGCTGAAGGCGCTCGCCTACGGGATGGAGCGCGATCGCTTCAACTCCGAGCACGTCCTCCAGGTGCGCGATCGCCTCGCCGAGGCCGTCGCGCGGGCGCGCACGAACTCGGAGCCGACGCTTGTCGAGATCAGGACGTACCGCTTCCGGGGCCACTCGATGAGCGATCCCGGCAAGTACCGGACGAAGGAGGAGCTCGACGAGCGCAAGAAGAAGGACGTGCTCCTTCGCTCGCGCATCGAGCTCGAGGAGAAGGGCCACAAGGCCGCCCTCGAGGCGATCGAGAAAGAGGTGGAAGACGAGATCACCGACGCGATCCGCTTCGCCGAGGAGAGCCCCGAACCCGGGCCCGAGGTGCTCGAGCCCACAACCTATGCAGGACCTTTTGCGCGATGACCGTCCTAAGATTCCGTGAGGCGGTTCGCGCCGCCATGGTCGAAGAAATGGAGCGCGACGAGCGGGTGTACCTCGTCGGCGAGGAGGTCGGGCACTACCAGGGCGCCTACAAGGTGACCGAGGGGATGCTCGACAAGTTCGGGAGCAAGCGCGTGATCGACGCGCCCATCACCGAGAGCGGGTTCACCGGCATCTCGATCGGCGCGGCGATGGTCGGGCTCCGGCCGATCGTCGAGTACATGACGTGGAACTTCTCCGCCGTGGCGTTCGACCAGATCCTCAACAACGCGGCGAAGCTCCGGCAGATGTCCGGCGGGCAGCTCAGCATCCCGCTCGTGCTGCGGGCGCCGAACGGCTCGGCGAAGCAGGTCGGCTCGCAGCACTCGCACTCCATGGAGCACTTCTACGCGCACGTCCCCGGCCTCAAGGTCCTCGCGCCCGCGATGCCGGCGGACGCCAAGGGTCTCCTGAAGTCGGCGATCCGGGACGACAACCCGGTGCTCTTCATGGAGAGCGAGACGCTCTACGGCGTGAAGGGCGAGGTGCCCGACGACCCTGATTTCATCGTGCCGATCGGGGTCGCCTCGATCGTGCGCGAGGGGACCGACGTCTCGATCATCGCGTGGAGCCGGATGGTGCACGTCGCGCTCGAGGCGGCCGCGGAGCTGGAGAAAGAGGGCATCAGCGCGGAGATCGTGGACCTGCGTTCGCTGCGCCCGCTCGACGAGGAGACGATCGTGAAGAGCGTCACGAAGACGCACCGCGCGGTCGTGGCGCACGAAGGCTGGCCGTACGGCGGCGTCGGCGCGGAGATCGCCGATCGCATCCAGCGGCTCGCGTTCGACGACCTGGACGCGCCCGTGCTGCGCGCGACGACGCTCGACGTCCCGATGCCCTACAACGCGCGGCTGGAGCAGTACGTGATCCCGCAGGCGTCGCGGATCATCGAAAATGTTCACCGCGTTCTTTACAAAAGCTGACTGAGCGGACCCACATCCCCGATCAAGGTTGATAGACCCATGGCGAAGGTTCTGGAACTTCCGAAGCTGTCCCCGACCATGGAGGAGGGGCAGATCAGTGCCTGGCACAAGAAGGAAGGCGACGCGATCGACATCGACGATCTGCTCGCAGAGGTCGAGACCGACAAGGCGACCATGGAGTACAAGTCCTTCGATCGAGGGACGTTGCTCAAGATCCTCGTGCCTGCGGGCAGCGTGGTTCAGCTCGGCCAGCCTGTCGCGATCATCGGCACCCCGGGCGAGGACGTAAGCGCCCTCGCCGGCGGGAGCGGCGGCGCTGCCGCGGCGAAGCCGAGCGCGGCGGAGGCTCAGCCCAAGGGAGAGCGCCCCGCGCCGCCGGCCGGCGGCGACGCGCCCGTGACGAGCCCGCCGCCCGCGGCGCGCGGCGAGGCGGTCTCGCCGCCCACGCAGCCGGCCGCGCCGCAGCCGTCGTCGAACGGACGCGTGAAGGCGTCGCCCTACGTGCGGAAGCTCGGCCGAGAGCGCGGGCTCGACCTCAGCAGCGTCGCCGGCAGCGGTCCGCGCGGGCGCATCGTCGCGCGCGACCTCGATGGGCTGAAGCCGGCGCCGGCCGCCGGGGCGGCCAAGGCGACCGCCCCCGGCGAGCTCGCCGCGCCGGAGGTGAGGCCGCTCAGCATGATGCGCAAGGCGATCGCCCGGCGCCTCACCGAGTCCAAGCAGACGGTCCCGCACTTCTATCTGTCGATCGACGTCGACGCCGATCCGCTGAACGCGCTTCGCGAGCAGATCAACGCGGATCTCGCGGCGACCGCCGCCGAGGGGGAGAAGCCGGCCAAGGTCAGCTTCAACGATCTCCTCGTCAAGGCGTGCGCCATCGCGCTCGTGCGCGTCCCGGAGTGCAACGCGCAGTTCACGCCGGACGCGATCCTCGTTCACCAGCGCGTCGACATCTCGGTCGCGGTCGCCGTCCCCGAGGGCCTCGTCACGCCGGTGGTGCGCGACGTCGATCGCAAGCAGGTGCTCGACATCGCGGCCGAGGTGCGCGAGCTCGCCGGGCGCGCCAAGGCGAAGAAGCTGCGGCCCGAGGAGATGGCGAACGGCACGTTCTCGATCTCGAACCTCGGCATGTACGGGATCGACAACTTCGGCGCCGTCATCAACCCGCCCGAGGGAGCGATCCTCGCCGTGGGCCAGGTCCGTCGGGAGCCCGTCGTGCGCGGCGAGCAGATCGTGCCGGGCCGCCGCCTGAGCATGACGCTCTCCTGCGATCATCGCGTCGTCGACGGCGCGGTCGGCGCGACCTTCCTCAAGGTCCTGCGCCAGCTCCTGGAGCACCCGACGCAGATCCTGATCGGCTAGCTCAGGTCGCCTCGGCGCTGCTCCCCAGGGCGTCGCCGAGGCGCGCCAGGTTCCGCGAGAAGATCTGCACGGACGGGTGCGACGGCCCGAGCGCCTTCGTGGCGATCGCCACGGCGCGCTCGATCTGCTGCCACGCGCCCGACAGATCGCCGAGCGCCTGCAAGACGCGCCCGAGGTTGTTCACGATGCTCGCCACGACCGGGTGATCCGGACCGTACGTGGCTTGCGCGATGCCGAGCGCGCGCTCCAGCTGCTCGCGCGCCCCGGGCAGCTCGCCGAGCGCTTGCAGCACGCTGCCGAGGTTGTTGCAGCCGATCGCCACCGCCGGGTGGTCCGGGCCGTACGTCGCCTCGGCGATCTTCAGCACGCGCGCGAAGTTCGCGCGCGCGCCCTCGAGATCGCCGAGGTCGCGCAGCACGCTGCCGAGGTTGTTGATGTCGCGCGCCACGTCCGGGTGATCCGGCCCGTAGGTGTCCTCGACGATCGCGAGCGCCCGCTCGAAGTCGGCGCGCGCCCCGGCCAGGTCTCCGAGATCGCGCAGCACGCGCCCGCGGTTGTTCAGAGCGAGCGCGAAGCGCGGGTGGTAGAGGCCGTAGCTGTGCTCATCGATCTTGAGCGCCTCCTCGAACTGCTCGCGCGCTCCCTTGAGGTCGCCGAGATCGTGGAGCAGCCGACCGAGGTTCGTGCGCCCGATCGCGACCGTCGGGTGGTCCGGGCCGTAGGCGCGGATGTCGATCGCGAGCGCCCGCTCGAGGTGCACGCGCGCGCCCGCGAAGTCGCCGAGGTCGCGGAAGAGGGCGCCCAGGTTGTTGAGCCGTATCGCGACGCTCGGATCGTCGGGGCCGTACGTCGCCTCGTCGATGGCGAGGGCGCGCTCCAGGTGCTTGCGGGCGCCCGGCAAATCGCCCTGATCCATGAGCACGCTGCCGAGGTCGTTCACGTCGCGCGCGACGTCCGGGTGATCGGGGCCGAAGCTCGCGATGTCGATGGCCAGCGCGCGCTCCAGGTGCGCCCGCGCGCCGCCGAGATCGCCGAGGTCGTGGAGGACGCTGCCGAGGCTGCGCAGCACGGCCGCGACCTTCGGATCGTCGTGGCCGAACACCGCCTCGTGGAGCGCGAGCGCCCGCTCCAGGTACCCCTTCGCCTCCGCGAACGCGGCGCGCCCCTGCAGGTAGACGGCGAACCGGGCGAGGAGCCGCCCGCGCACCTCCCGCGCGACGTCGTGCGCTTCGGCCTGGCTCGCCGCGGCGAGCGCGTGCGGCAGCCATCGGGCGCAGAAGGGCCACGTCTCCACCTCGTCGCTGCTCTCCGGGAACGCGTGGTCGACGAGCCGGACCGCCGCCTCGGCCCACACCTTCCGATCCTCGGGCGAGAGGCGATCGCGGACCACCGCCTGGACGAGCCGGTGCACGGAGAGCGCGCCTTCGTGCACGTCGATGAGCGAGTAGCGGCGGAGCGCGGCGACCGCCTCGTCGAGCATCAGCGGATCGCTCAGCGCCTCCGCGAGCGCCGCCGGCAGGTGCGGCGCGGCGTCGGCGAGGCCCTCGCGCGGGATGTCATCGGGCGCCAGGTACGCGCACAGGCTCAAGAGGTCGACCGCGACGGGCGAGAAGCGCTGCGCCTCCTGGAACGCGAGGCCCCAGGTCGTGGCGATCGGCGTCGGGTAGTCCATCGGCATGCCGCGGAGCAGGAGCCCGCGCTGGTGATCACCGAAGGCGGCGTGGTAGGTCGCGATGGACGAGCCCGTCTCCTTGATGGTCGCCGCCGCCTGCACCAGCGCGAGGGGGAGATCCCCGAGCGTCTCGGCGAGCTTCTCCGCGGCGCGCGCGTCGCTCTGCCCGGCCCGATCGAGCAGGAACTTCACCGAGTCGGCGCGATCGAGCGCCGGCACGGTGAGCGGGGTGGCGATGCCGCGGAAGCTCGGGTTGCGCGAGGTGATGAGGATGTGCCCGGTGCGCGGGTGCGGGAGGTACGGGGCGACGTCCTGCGGGTCGTTCACGTTGTCGAAGATGAGGAGCCACCTGTCGTTGCGCGACAGCCACGACCGGGCCGCCTCGATCGCGATCCGCTGGTCGGCCTCGTTCTGCTCTGGCAGGTCGAGGGCCGCGGCGAGGCGCGCGAAGTCCTCGGCCGCCGTGGCCGGCTCCTCGGCGCGGATCCACCAGACGACGCTGTACTGGCTCGCGTACCGGTGCGCGTACTCGGCGACGAGCTGCGTCTTGCCGACGCCGCCGAGGCCGCTGATGGACTGCGTGAGCGCAGCGGGCCCCCCCGTGGTGAGCGTGCTCCGCAGCTCGCTCAGGAGCTGGTCGCGACCGGTGAAGCCCGGGTTCCGCGGCGGCAGCTTCTTGATGTGAGGCTCCGCGTCGGGCGAGCTCGACGGCCTTCGAGCGGTCGGCCGCTGCGTCGGCGGCTCCGTCTCGCGGACGGCGCTCCGGATCCCCTTCGCGATCTCCGTGAACGCCTCGCTCTGGTTGGGGTAGCTCGTCACGGGCCGCGCGCGGCTCGGCAGCGGCTGCAGCTCGCCGAGCAGCGTCTTCTCCCAGGCGCAGGGCCGCAGGATCACGGGGATGACCCGGCACTCGCCGGACTCGTGGCGAGCGATCGCGTCTCGCATCTCCGGAGAGAGCCACGCGTCGGTGGAGAGGAAATCCGCGCTCACGAGCAGCAGCACGACCCGCGCCTCGCGCAGCCTCGCCGCGGTCGCCTCTCGCCGCTCCCTCCCTCCGCCGAGCGCGAAGCCCTGGTAATTCCGGATGACCCCCTGCCGCTTCAGCGCGTCGAGGTGGGTCTCGATCTTGGGCCGCAGGTCCTCGTCCCTCGGTGAGTAGGAGAAGAACACATCGGCGGGGCTCGTCGCCAAGGCAACCATAGTTCCTCTCGCGGGCCTTAAAGTCTCACGACGGACCTGACGCGCAACGAGAATACGCGGTCGGAAAAGACCCAGGAAGAGACGGTAGTTGTCGCACTCGGCGGGTACATGCGGGTCGAACCTCCATCGTCTCGTGGGGGGCTTGCCTTACCCCGACTCCGGCTCCGTCCTACCTTCGCGCTCCTCTTCCGTGCTCGGGGAGATCCGGCCGGAAGCCTGAACGATGCGGCGCGCCGCTTCCATCCATCGCCGCCGATCGTCCCGCCGCAGCTGGTTGCGGACGACGATCTTCACGAGGCGGTGGACGCTGAGCGCGTGCGGCCGCACCTCGATCAGCGAGTGCAGGCGCAGCATCGCGATGGCGTCGTCGAGCGCGAGCGGATCGTATTCGCCGAGCGACCGCCGAGGGATCGCGTCCATCGGCAGGAACGAGCACAAGCTGAGGAGCTCCGCCGCTGCCTGGTGGCTGAACACGGCCGCGAGCGAGCTCTCCCAGGCGGTCGCGACCGTCACCGGGAAGCTGACGGGGCGCTCCAGGAGCGCGGCCGGCCGCTGCCGGAACAGGGCGAGGTACTCCGCGAGCGGGCGTCCGGTCTCCTCGATGTAAGCGCCGGCCTGCGCCAGGGCGAGCGGCAGATCGCCGAGCTCCTCTGCGAGCGCGTCGGCCGACTCCGCGTCGGTCTCGCCCGTGCGCTGGAGCAGGAAGCGCACCGACTCGGCGCGCTCGATGCCGCGGACGTTCACCGTCGCGAGACCGCGCCAGATAGGGTTCTGCGACGTCGTGAGGATGTGGCCGCCGTGGGAGACGCTCGGGATGTAGGGCTCGACCTCGCTCGGGTCGCGCACGCCATCGAAGAGGAGGAGCCAGCGACCGCGGCGCCCGAGCTTGCTGCGCACCACGCCGACCGCGCGCGCGGGATCCAGCTGCTCGTGCTCGGGCAGCCTCATCTCCGCGGCGAGCGTGACGAAGGAGGCGTCCATCGTCGCCTGGCTCTGACCGTCGATCAGGAAGACGGTGTCGTAGGCGCCGGCGTTGCGGTACGCGTACTCGATCGCGAGCTTCGTCTTGCCGGTGCCGCCGAGCCCGCAGAGCGGCGCCACGCCGCGCCTGGCGAGCGCGGCGCCGATCTCGGCGAGCAGATCGTCGCGCGCGGCCAGGTTCCGGCTGGTCGACGCGGGGACGCTCCAGATCCCGGGCGGCGGTGGCACCTCTGAATGGCTCACCGGCTGGGCGCCGGCGCTCGGTGAGCTCAGGAGGGGTTTTGGGTGAGCTGCTCGACCTGCTTTCGGATGCCCTTTGCGATGTCCGTGAACGCCTCGCTCTGGTTGACCCAGCTCGTCACCGGGCGCCCGCCCCGCGGCAAGCTGCCCAGCCTGCCGAAGGGCGCGCCCTCCCAGTCGCAGGCGTCGAGGATGACGGGGATGACGCGCGCCTCACCCCGTTCGTGGCGCTCGATCGCCTTCTGCATCTCGACGTCGTAGCAGAAGTCCGACGCGAGGAAGTCCGCGCTGATGAGCAGGAGGATGACCTTCGCGGTCTCGAGGTGCTCGGCCAGCGCCGTGTCGCGCTCCTCGCCAGCGCCGATCTCGCCGTCGTGCCAGCCGCGGATGACGCCCTTCCGCTTGAGGATGGCGAGGTGCGTCTCGAGCTTGTCGCGCAGCTCGCGGTTGCTCTCCGAGTACGAGAAGAAGACCTCGATCGGGCTCGCGGGAGGCTCGGAGACCCGCTCGCGCCGCGACGCTCCGAGCGCCCCCGTCATCGTGACCGTGTCGTCGTACGCGGCCGAGTCCGGCGGGAGATCGTACGGCGCGCCGAGCGGCGACGACGAGGGCGGGAGCTCGAGATCGGGGATCGGGGGCGGAAGGATCGAGCGGCCGCGCGACGTGATCGCGCGCGGCCGGGGCGCGCACGTGCGCTCCAGGATCGCGAGCACCCGGTCGTGGCTGCCGTCGGGGGTGTCGTAAGGCAGGAGCAGGAACCCCATGTCCGCGAGCGTCTTGCGGCGGAGCGGCGTCAGGCTCGAGCCCGGGGCGATGACGAAGCGGGGCGGCGGCGAGGCGCCCGAGAGCGCGTGGATGTCCGCCAGCATCTCGTCGAAGTTCCCGTCGGCGCGCCCGAAGCCGATGAAGAGCACGGGGCACCGCGAGAGCACGGTCGTGAGCGACTTGCGCACGTCGGGCGGCGCGATCGACGCGAGGAAGCGCTCGCGCGCGAACACCCAGCTGTGCGGCTCCTTCAGCGTGCCGTGGAGCTTGAGGATGAACCGCCGCCGCCACGCGACCTCGTCGGTGACGCGCCACATGGTGTCCCACTCGAAGCCGAAGGCGCGCTCGAGCAGGTGGTTCAGGTTCGTGGTGAGCACGGCGCGCAGCTTGTCTCGCAGCGCGGCGATCGCGATCGCGATCCGCGGCGGCTCGAGCCCCTCGTCGTCGAGCGCATCCTCGACGAACGCGTTGAACTCCGCTGGGCCGAGCGCCTGCTCCGCCGCGCCCAGCGCCTCGCTGTAGCGCTGCGATCGCGCGAGGGACGCGACCTCGGCGATCGCGACCTCGTCGCTGGTCTGCTCGCGCACCCTCTCGACGAGCAGGTCGACGAGCTGACGCCACGTCGGCAGCCCGGCCGCGGCCGAGATGCCTCCCCCCACGAAGAGCACGAGCTCTCCGCTCTCGAGCGCCTCATGCAGCGCTTCGATCACCGCGGCGTCGACCTCCGCGCTCACCGTGTTCGCGTTGTCCATAAGGGTTGACATCGAGCCCCTCGAGTCTATCGCTCCTCGGCGCGCAGCGCACTTTTGCGGCGCGTCGCGCGGCGCGCCGCAAAAGTGCGCCGCGCGGCGCAGGGTCGAATGCTCGACCAGGCGGCCCGCTGCGGTCATCACGTCCGAGACGACTGACCGCCGCATCGAGCGAAGTCGGAAGAGGCGAAAACAGTCCGCGAGGCTGGAGCATGCTACGTCTCCGACATGCGTCCGGCGGCCCTCTTCACGCTGGCCACGGTGGCCTCGCTCGTCGCGTTCTCCCTGGCCGGCGTGGCCGCTCCACCCCCCCGCGCGCGGCGCGCCCCGCGCCTCCCGGCGCGGGCGGAGGCCGCGCTCTCGGCGGCCGCCGCGGGCCAGCCCGCGCGCTCGCCCGCGAGCGTCGTCGCGCTGCGCGCGCCCGGTCCGCCTGCCGTTCTCGTGCGCGCGGGGAGCTTCATGATGGGATCGAGCGAGGTCGAGATCGCGCACGCGGTGACGCTCTGCAAGCTCGAGCCGGCCGGTGAGCTGTGCGTCGACGAGACCGAGGCGAGCTTCGCGAACGAGCTCGTGCCCCACGAGGTGTACCTGTCGGATTTCTGGATCGACCGAACCGAGGTGACCGTCGCGAG
Source organism: Sorangium sp. So ce295 (assembly GCF_051527405.1). Classification (NCBI taxonomy): domain Bacteria; kingdom Pseudomonadati; phylum Myxococcota; order Polyangiales; family Polyangiaceae; genus Sorangium; species Sorangium sp. So ce295. The sequence goes on from NZ_CP150324.1 coordinate 5,632,937, forward strand.
CTACCGCCGGTGCGTCTCGGCCGGCGTCTGCGCCGAACCTCCGTATGCCTCCGGCGGGCAGCGGTTCGATCGGCCCGAGGTTCCGGTGGTGCTCGTCTCGTGGAGCGACGCGCAGCGCTACTGCGTCTGGGCCGGCGGTCGCCTGCCGACCGAGGCCGAATGGGAGCGGGCCGCGCGGGGCGTGGCCGGGCGCCGCTACCCCTGGGGCCATGTCTACAACCCATTCCACGCGAACCACGGAAGGCTGTCGTTCGACGAGCTCGACGACGGCGACGGCTTCCTCGAGCTCGCGCCCGTCGGATCGCTCGTGGCCGGCCGCACGCCCGACGGCATCGACGACCTCGCCGGCAACGTCGAGGAGTGGGTCGCTGACTACTACCATCCCGAGTATCCAAGCGGCAGCGCGAAGAACCCGCGGGGGCCCGACATGGGGGAGGAGCGCGTGCTGCGCGGCGGAAGCTACATCCTGGGTCGGCCCTGGCTGCGTGGCGCCGCGCGGGGGCACGACTCGCCGACAAGCCGCCGCGCGTGGCGCGGCTTCCGCTGCGCGCGCGACGCCTGAGCCGCGGCGGGCGACGCTCGAGCCGAGGCGCGGGCGCGCGACGAGCGCTCCGAGGAGCGCGGCGGTTGGCCGCTGCGCTGGCCGAGGCGCGCGGCGGTTGGCCGCCGCGCCGGAAGAGCCCATACTGCGCCCGTGAGGATCGCGCACCTCTCTGACCTGCACCTCCTCTCCCTCGAGGGGGCCATCCCGTTCCGGCTCCTGAACAAGCGTCTCACGGGCTACCTCAACCTCCGCTTCCGGCGCCACGCCATCCACAAGCCGCACGCGGTGCACGCAGCGGCGCGGGAGATACGGCGGCTCGGCGTGGACCACGTCGTCATCACCGGCGATGTCTCGAACCTCGCGCTCGAACGAGAGTTCGTCCTGGTCCGCGACTTCTTGCAGAGCGGTCTCGGCCTTCCGCCCGAGCGGGTGAGCATCGTCCCGGGGAACCACGACGCGTACACGAAGGGCGCGCACCGCTCGCAGCGCTTCTCTCAGTACTTCGCGCCGTACCTGCGCTCCGACCTCGTCCTCGACGCGCCTGGGAAGAGCGACGACGGTGAGGCCACCCGCGATGGCGGAGGCTCGGCGTTCCCCTTCGTGCACCTGCGCGGGCCCGTCGCGATCATCGGCCTCTCGACCGCCTGGCCGCGTCCCCCGCTGGTGGCATCGGGGCGGCTCGGCCCGGTCCAGCTGCGCGCGCTCGAGCGAGCGCTAGCGCACCCGGAGGTGCGGCGGCGAACGCCGGTCGTGCTTCAGCACCACCCCTTCCATAACCCGGCGAGCCGGGCGAAGACGTTGCTGGAAGGCCTGGGTGATGCCGCGGCAGAGGGGCGGCTGCTGCGGCAGGTGCGCCGCGGCTTGCTGCTGCACGGGCACCTGCACCGGCGCATTCACCGCAAGCTGCACACCGAGCGGGGTCACATCGACGCCGTGGGCGCCACCAGCGCTTCGCTCCTTCACGACAGCGACGAACGGATGGCCGGGTTCAATGTCTACGAGATCGACGACGCGGGGACGATCGGGGGCATCACGTCGCACCGCTTCGTCCCGGGTCAAGACGCGTTCCGCGAGGTCCCGGTCCCCGAGCGATGAGCTCGGCGCTCGGCCGAGCGCCCCACCGGAGCCGCGCGCAATCCATCCGCCGCACGCAGGACCGTCCAGGCGGGCGCGCGATGTTCGGGGCTCGGCAATGCCGTGACTCGAGCGCAGCGGGGGCGCAGCGCGGGCAGTCCGGTGGGGCTCTGGTCAGGAGGAAAGTCAGGCGGTGGCGCGGATCACGTTGACCGCCTGCAGACCTTTGGGACCTTCTTTGATCTCAAATTCAACGGTCTCGTCCTCGAACAGACGGCGGCGCCCCTCCCCGTTGATCTGCGAATAGTGAACGAAGACGTCGGGGCCAGTCTCTTGCTTGATGAAGCCCCAACCCTTCTCGTCGTTGAACCACTTAACCTTGCCAACTGCCATATTTCCTCCACTTCAGAGCTCGTCGATACCCGAGGCGCGCAAGCTGGCAGTCGGGAGGTGACCACGGCTGCGGTCCCTGATTCCGATGCGGGCTTGGCTGCATGCAGCAAACCCCCCTCGTAGACAGATCCAGCTTGCGCAGGGCGGCTGCCCAGCCGCTGGTTGATGTGCATGCGCGGCGACTTCGACGATTCTCCCCGGTCCGAGCGGGCGCCAACGTAAACGGCTCGATGCGCCAAGGTCAAGCAGCGATGATGGTTCGGCGAGCGCTTGCGCGAGGCAGTACCGCTTCACCGGCAGTCTCCGGTTGCAGCAGCCGCCGATGAGAATTTCGCGCCGTACAGCGGATCCTGACGGCGAGTACACGATCACGCGCGGTGTCGGCGCGCCGTGGGGTGCGAAGCAGAATTCGCGCAGCCGTCAAGATTTGCGCTCTTATCGAAGAACCTTGTCCTTCGGCCCGCGCAGGGCGTGTCGTGGTCCGTGAGGGCTTCGGCATGTCACGCAACGAGCCTCGCACGTCGGGCAGCCGTGCTCCTGGCCTCCGCCGCAATGGCGCGGCGACTCGGGCGCGCTCCTCGTGCTGCGCGCGCCGTGGGAGCGAGCGACGCAGCGCGCTCCGGGCGCTTTCCGAGCGCAGGCCAGGCGCTCGCCGAGCTTTTGCCGAGAACATCGATCGAGCGTCGCAGCGGAGCAGGCGACCTGCTCGAAGGACATCACGCACCCGGCGGCACCGGCTCAGCCTGTTCGCCGACGTTCTCCTGCGCGCGCTGGCGCGACAGCGCGGCGGCTCGATCCCGGGACCGGCATCGCGCGCTCGACCTGCACCGCGCCCCGTGCGCTCAGGGGGCGCAGGCGGCGCAGTCCCGGGCTCGAGGCCGCTCGCCGCCCGGGAGCAGGAATCGAAGGCATCTCGTTGACATGTCTGTTCGAGCTTGCTCGTATGGCGTGGCGAGGGCATCGGGTCTCACCTCCGCCCTGGCCCCGCGAGGCGACGAGATGTTCTCGGTGATCATCAGCGAGAAAGGGGGCGCGGAGCGCCGCGAAACCTTCGACCGGACAGAGATCAACGTCGGCCGCGTGCAGGGCAACGACCTGATGCTGCCGAAGGGCAACGTGTCGAAGCGACACGCTCGGCTGCTCTTCCGCGACGGGCGCTTCATCGTCACCGATCTCAAGAGCACGAACGGCACGTACGTCAACGGCCGGAAGATCGCTCAGGCGACGATCGTTCGCGAAGGCGACAAGATCTACATCGGCGACTTCGTGCTGCGGATCGAGACGGCGACGGCCGGAACGGCCCCTCCGGACAGCACGGCGCCTCCGCGCGCGCCGGAAGAGATGTCCGGCGAGCCGGGACCTCTGCCCGATCGCGGGCCGCCGCCGTCCGCCGACAAAGGGCTGCACCGGTCGGCGCCGTTGCCGCTGATCAACGAGAGGGGCGAGCCGTCGCGCACCAGCCAGGGCGTGATCAGCCACTTTCCCCTCGAGAACGATCCGGACGAGTCGGTCGACGCGGCCGCGGCCATCCCTGTCCCCGGTCCGCCGCGCATCCCTTCGCCTCGTCCGCCGCTCACGCCGGGCCCGCAGGGCGGTGCGTCCGTCCCGCCGCTGCCTGCGCACCCGGCGATGACCACCGCACCGCCGGCGCGCGACGGCCGCGCCGTCAACGCCGCCACCCCGCCCCCCCAGGCGCCGCGCCCGTACGCGACCGCGACCCCGCTGCCTGCACAGAGCACAACGAGCACCGCCGCGGTGTCGCCGCAGGGCGCCTCGAACGTCGCCGTCCATCCGAGCGTGGTCCCCATCCCGAGCCGGCGCGCCATCCCACCCGTCTCGGATCGGGTCGACCGGGGACAGGGCGACTCGACGCAAGCCGTGGCGCACCGCCGGGCGCTCGGGCGCCTGATGGACCGGCTCGCCGACGTGGTCGATCTGACGCCGCTCGACAGCGGCGCGCCGCCGGACAGCGCGCTCGCCCAGCGCATCGCGCAGGCGACCTCCGCGGGCGCGGAGGCGCTCCGCGCGGCAGGCGAGCTCCCCCCCGAGATCGACGTCGAGGCGCTCGTAGCCGACGCGCAGCGGGAGCTCCTCTCGCTCGGCCCGCTCGACCGCTTGCTCGAAGACGCCGAGGTGAGCGAGATCCAGGTGTTCCGGTACGACCACGTGATCGCGATGCACGGGCGCAGGCGCGTCATCGCGGAGGTCGGGTTCAGCAGCGAGCGCGCGGTCGGCCGGGCCATCCGCCGGCTCTGCATGGCGGCCGGCCAGCCGATCGAGGCGGGCGCGAGCTTCGTCGAGCGGACCCTGCCGAAAGGGCGCCGCCTGTTCGCGGTGCTGCCGCCGGCCGCGACCTCCACCCTGGTGATCCGGAAGCCGCAGCGCCCCGACGTCACGCTGGACGACCTGGTGCGCAACGGGACGATCTCGCGCGCGATGGCCGGGCTGCTCGCCCAGTGCGTGCTCGGTCGCGGCAACCTCCTCGTCACCGGGACGCGGGACGCCGGGACGGGCTGGCTGCTCGGCGCGCTCGCTACCGCGGCGCAGCCCGACGACCGGTTCGTGGTGCTCCAGGAGGAGGACGAGCTCGCCCTCGATCAGCCGAACACGCTGTCCATCGCGCTCGGGGCCACGACGGACGAACGCACCCGGGCCGTGCGGGCGGCCGTACGCATCCGGCCGGAGCGGGTCGTGGTGAGCTCGTTCTCTGGCCACGTCGCGGCCGAAATCGTGGACGCCATCGGCGGCGGCATGGACGGCGTGCTCGCGGCCTCCCGGGCGCCGACGCTGCGGCAGGCAGTGACGAGGCTCCCCGCCGACATCGCCGCGACCCGCCCCGGGATCACGCCAGAGACGGCGCGCGAGTGGCTGGTCTCGTCCTTCGACCTCGCGATCGAGATCGCGCTGCTCCGCGACGGTCGCCACCGGGTGCTCCGCATCGCGGAGCTCGCGGTGGAGGGCGGGCAGATCGCCATTCGCGACGTCTTCACCTTCGTGGTCGAGCGGACGGCCGCCGGCGGCGCGCTCGAGGGGACATTTCACCCCTCCGGGCTGGTGCCGGACATCGTGGAAGATCTTCAGTCCCGCGGGGTCAGCGTCGATACGTCGACCTCGTTCCGGCGAAATCGCTAGCGGCTGGCCGCGCGAAGGCTGGCCAGCGTGGCCAGCGCGAAGTACGCGCAACCGACGCGCAACCCACGCAACACGCGAGAGGAGAGCGTCTTGACGGGCGCCAGCTAGGAACGGAGGTTATGATGCTCAGTAGCCATGGCCATCCGCACCATCCTCCACTATCCCGACCCGCGCCTGCGTCAGAAGGCACAGCCGGTCGGGGACATCACGCCCGAAATCACGAAGCTTATCGACGACATGGCTGAGACCATGTACGCGGCGCCCGGCGTCGGCCTTGCGGCCACGCAGATCGGGGAGCCACACCGCGTCTTCCTCGTTGACATCGCCGCGGACAACGAGCCGAGCAACCTCCTCGTGTTCATCAACCCGGAGATCGTGCGGCAAGAGGGGCAGCTGACCGGCCCCGAAGGGTGCCTCTCGTTCCCTGGCATCAGCGAGGACATCAAGCGGGCCGAGCGCGTCACCGTCCGCGCCCGCGGGCGCGACGGCGAGACGTTCGAGATCGCGGCCGACGGCCTGCTCGCCGTGGCCATCCAGCATGAGCTCGATCACCTCGACGGCGTGCTGATGATCGACCGGATGGGCACGCTCAAGAAGCGCATCGTCCAGCGGAAGATGCAGAAGCGCGGAGCAGAAGCCGCGAGCTGACCTGCCCGGGCGCGCCGATCAGCTGCGCGCCGGGAAGGCGAGAGGGCCGCTGACGTACGCGTCGCGGCCGCAGAGCTCCCAGCGTGGATCGACGATCCGGGGCGCGTCGCCTGGCGTGTCCGGGCCCGCCCAGTCGACCGCGCCCGGCCGGCCGCGGGGGCCGAGCAGGATCGGGGCGACGAAGGCGTGCAGCTCGTCGGGCAGGCGCGACGCGAGCAGGCTGCCGGCGAGCTCGGCGCCTCCTTCGACCAGGATGGAGACGATCCCCTGTGAGGCGCAGAGGCGCATCGCGGCGGTCACGTCGACCCGGCCCTCGGCTGAGGTCGGGGCGCGCAGGACGATGCAGCCAGCGTCGACGAGCACCTGCTCCGCCTCCTCGGGCGCGTCGGCGCCCGTGAGCACCCAGGTCGGCACCTCCCGCGCCGTCTGGGCGAGGCGCGTGTGGAGCGGCAGCCTGAGCCGCGTGTCGAAGACGAGCCGGATGGGGCTCCGCCCACCGGGCGCGAGCGCAGGCTCGCGCAGGGTGAGCCGAGGGTCGTCGGCGAGCGCCGTGCCGATCCCGATCGCCACCGCGTCGTGCCGCGAGCGGAGCTCCTGGACCTTGGCGCGCGCCTCGGGGCCGGTGACCCACTTCGAGGCCCCCGTGCGGGTCGCGATGCGGCCGTCCAGCGACAGGGCGAGCTTGAGCGCGATGTGGGGGATGCCTGTCGTGATGAACTTGGTCCAGGGCGCGATCAGCGCGCGAGCCTCGGCGCCGGTGACGCCGAGCTCCACGGCGAGCCCGGCGTCGCTGAGCCGCTGCGCCCCGCCGCCGACCACCGCGGGGTTCGGATCGGGCGCGCCGACGACGACGCGCTTGATGCCGGCGCTCAGAATCGCGTCCACGCAGGGCGGCGTACGCCCCTCGTGGTTGCAGGGCTCCAGCGTGACGTAGAGCGTCCCCCCACGCGCCGCGTCGCCGGCGGCCGCGAGCGCCAGCCCCTCGGCGTGGTCCTCACCCGCGCGCGCGTGGTGCGCGACGGCGACGACCTCCCCCGCAGCGTTCAGCACCACCGCGCCGACCGGGGGGTTCGGCGACGGCATCGCCTTGTGCGCCTCCTCGATGGCGAGGCGCATCATCGCGACGTCGAGCTCGGGATCGGGGCTGGGGGGCTTCGCAGACATCGAAGTGCCGGATCTACTAGGGCGCCTTGGCCTTCACAAGCTTGCCAAGCTCGACCATGAACTGGTCAATGTCCCGAAAGGAACGATAAACGCTTGCGAACCGGACATAGGCGACCTCATCGAGGGTACGCAGGTGGTTCATCACCCGCTCGCCCAGCTCGGTCGACAAGATCTCCCGCCGCTCGGACTCCTGCGCCTCGCGCTCGATCGCGTCGGCGATGGCCTCGATCTGGTCGGTGGACACGGGCCGCTTGTTGCATGCGATCCGGAGCCCTCGCACGAGCTTCTGCCGGTCGAACGACTCGCGCCGACCGTCCTTCTTGACGACCGTCGGCAGGATGTCCTCGACGCGCTCGTACGTCGTGAAGCGGCGCTCGCACGAGGCGCACTCGCGCCGGCGCCGGATCACCTCACCCGCGCCGCCAGCGCGGGAGTCGATGACCCGGTCCTCGAGATGGCCGCAAAATGGGCACTTCATCGAGCCATCCGGCGCGGCGCGCGATCAGCCGTCGAACTGGGAGAACACGAGCGACACGTTGGTGCCGCCGAAGCCGAAGGAGTTCGACATCACGTGCTTCATGCGGCGCTCGCGAGAGGTGAACGGGACGTAGTCGAGGGTGCACTCGGGGTCGGGATCGTCCAGGTTGAGCGTCGGCGGCACCGCGCCGTGGCGCAGCGCGAGGGCGCAGACCGCCGCCTCGACCCCACCTGCGCCCCCGAGCAGGTGGCCCATCGCGGACTTCGTCGAGCTCACCCAGAGGCGCTTCGACGCCGCGTGATCGCCGAAGGTCTTGAGGATCGCCCGGGTCTCCTCGATGTCCCCCTGCGGGGTCGAGGTGCCGTGAGCGTTAATGTAGTCGATCGCGTCGGGCGCGAGCTTGGCGTCGTCGAGCGCCATCTTCATCGCTCGCTGCGCCCCAGCGCCGTCGGGCGCCGGCTTCGTGATGTGGTACGCGTCGCACGAGGCGCCGTACCCGACGACCTCTGCGTAGATCTTCGCGCCGCGCTTCTTCGCGTGGGAGAGCGACTCGAGCAGGAGCGACCCGGCGCCCTCGGCGCAGACGAAGCCGTCGCGTCCCTTGTCCCAGGGGCGGCTCGCCCGCTGCGGCTCCTCGTTGCGCCTCGAGAGGGCGAACATCGCGCAGAAGCCGCCGATGCCGAGGCCGGTGATCGTCGCCTCCGCGCCGCCCGTGAGCATGATGTGCGAGCGACCTCGGCGGATCCACTCGAACGCCTCACCGAGCGAGTGCGCGCTCGACGAGCACGCGCTCGTGTTGCAGTAGCTCGCGCCCCGCAGGTCGAGCGCCATCGCCACCTGCCCTGCGGCGAGGTTGGCGATGACCGTCGGGATGAAGTAGGGGCTGACCTTTTGGGGGCCCTTCTCGTGCAGCGTGATCGAGTGCTGGAACAGGTACTCGAGGCCCCCGAGGCCGACACCGATGAACGTGCCGCACTGATCGCGGTCCTCGTCGGTGAGCTCGATCCCCGCGTCCTGCATGCACATCTGCGATGCGGCGACGGAGAGCTGGGCGAAGCGGCCCATCTCCTTCACCTTCTTCTTGGGGATGTACTCTTCCGGCACGAAGCCCTTCACCTCGCCGGCGAAGCGCGTGGGAAACGTGCTCGCGTCGAAGAGGGTGATGGGTGCGATACCAGACTGACCAGCTAGCAAAGATTGCCAGGTGGCCTGGGTGCCGAGGCCATTGGGCGTGACGAGCCCGATACCGGTGATGACAACGCGTTCCATGGCTCTTCTTGCCCTAGCGCCACCACAGAGGTGAGAGCACGTGCATCGGCGAAGAGCAGAGCCTTCGCTGGCTCACGCGCCAACCCACCTCCATGGTGACGCCGCGTCCGGTAGGGCGGTGGGGACGCTACTTCTTGTCCTTGGCATTCCTTTCGATGTAGTCAATCGCGTCCTGGACAGTCCGGATCTTCTCCGTGTCCTCGTCCGGAATGTCGATCTCGAACGCCTCCTCAAACGCGAGGACAAGCTCCACCAGGCCCAGCGAATCGGCGCCCAGATCGTCGATGAAACTCGCCTCAGGCTTGATGTCCTTCTCGTCGACGTCGAGCTGTTCCTTGATGATCCGCTTTACTTCGGCCGTGATGTCGCGACCTTCAGCCATGGTATTCCTCCCGGGAAAACGGAACCCCTAGTAGCCCATCGCCATCAGCGTTGCACCATCGAATTACCTGCGACCGCTTTTTTCGTGTGCGCCTGGTTTGCCGCTGTGCGTGACGCCTGGCAGCCGGGGTCCTCAAGCCAGCGCTCTCACACGTACATCCCGCCGTTGACGCGCAGCGTCTCGCCCGTCACGTAGCTTGCCTCGTCGGAGCATAGGAATGCGATCGCCGCGGCGACCTCCTCGGCTCGGCCCGTGCGCCCGAGCGGGACCATCTTCGTCAGCCCCTCTTTCATCTCCGCGCTGATCGTCGTCGTCATGTCGGTGTCGATGAACCCGGGCGCCACGGCGTTGACCGTGATGCCGCGCCCCGCGTACTCGCGGGCGAGCGACTTCGTCACGCCGAGCAGGGCCGCCTTCGTCGCGGCATAGGCCGCCTGGCCGACGTTGCCCATCTCCGCCACAACGCTGGAGAGGAAGACGATGCGGCCCGTGCGCGCGCGCATCATGACCTTGGTCGCCGCGCGCGCGGACGCGATCGAGCCCTTCACGTTCACGGCGAAGAGGCGATCGAGGTCTTCCTCCTTGATCCGCAGGAGCAGGCCGTCGATCGCAATCCCCGCGTTCGCGACGAGGATGTCCAGCCGGCCAAGGCGCTTCGCCGCCTCGGCGATGGCCGCCTCCGTCGCCGGCAGGTCCGCGACGTCGAACCCGAGCGCCTCGGCCTTCCCGCCGCGCGCGGTGATCGCATCGACGACCGCGCGCGCTTCGGCCTCTCCGCGCACGTAGTTGACGATCACGTGCGCGCCCTGCGCCGCGAGCGCCTCCGACGCGGCACGCCCGATTCCCCGCGATCCACCCGTGACGATCGCAACTTTGCCCGTAAGGTCGAACATCGATGCCTATGCCTCCGAAAGGAACGCGCTAACGCGCTCAATCCCCGCCATGTCGCTCACGCTGAGCACCTTGATCTGCTTCGTGATCCGCTTCACCAGCCCGGCCAGCACCTTGCCAGGGCCGATCTCGAGGGCGTGCGTCACGCCATCCTCTGCCATGCGCTCGATCGTGCGCATCCACTGCACGGTGCCATCGATCTGGCGCAGGAGGAGCGACCGCACCCGCTCCGGATCGGCGTTCGGCGCGGCGTCGACGTTCGCGATCACGGGGAAGGCGAGCGGCATCAGCTGCGTGCGCTCCAGCTCGGGGCGCAAGCGTTCGGCCGCAGGCCGCATCAGCGCGCAGTGGAACGGAGCGCTCACCTTGAGCGGGATGGCCTTGCCGCCGCGGGCGACGGCGAGCTCGCCCGCGCGCGCGACCGCGCCGGCGTGCCCGGCGATCACGATCTGCCCCGGCCCGTTGTAGTTCGCCGGAGCGACCACCTCGCCCTGCGCCGCCTCGGCGCAGATCGCGAGCACCACCTCCTGGTCGAGCGCGATGAGCGCCGCCATGGCCCCCTCGCCCGCCGGTACGGCCTCCTGCATGGCGCTGCCCCGGATCCGGCAGAGCCTTACCGCGTCCTCGATCTCTAGCGCGCCGGCGGCGACCAGCGCGCTGTACTCGCCGAGCGAGTGGCCAGCCGCGTACAGCGGCGGATCGAGGTTGGGCAGGTGCTCGATGAGGGCCGCGGCCACGGCGCAGCTCGTCGCGACGATGGCGGGCTGGGTGTTGCTCGTCTGCGTCAGCGCCTCCATCGGCCCCTCGAAGCAAAGCCGCGAGATCGGCTCGCCGAGCGCCGCGTCCGCCCGCGCGAACGCGCCGCGCGCGGCCGCCGAGACCTCCGCGAGGGCCTTGCCCATCCCCACCTCTTGCGCCCCTTGCCCTGGAAACAGCCAAGCGATTTTCACGTTTGCCCTCAATTCCAAGCCAGGGAGGCGGACGTCGTCCGTCCCCCGAACCACGTCATGCGGCCGGCGCGCGCGAGACTACCTCAGGCCGGATCGCCCGGCGAGCTCAAGCTAACGCGCAGACCTCGACCGCAACGCGGGCACACGCGCATGGCCCGCTCACATCCGGATGACGGACGCGCCCCAGGAGATGCCGGCGCCGAGCGCGCAGAACAGGACGTTTTGCCCCGGCTTGATGCGCCCGTCGCGCACCGCCTCGTCGAGGGCGATGGGGATCGATGCGCTCGAGGTGTTGCCGTACTCCTCGATGTTGAGCACGAACCTCTCCAGAGGGAGGCTGAGCCGCGCGGCGACCTGGCTGATGATCCGCAGGTTCGCCTGATGGGCGACGACCCAGTCCAGGTCGCCGGCCGCCATGCCCGCCGTGTCGAGCGCGATCAGCGAGGCGCTGGAGAGGTTCTTCACGGCGACCTTGAAGATGTCCTGCCCCACCATGTGGACCTTGTTGCGGCTCTGCTCGATGCCCTCGGGCGTCAGCGGCTCGGCCGTGCCGCCGCCCGGGATGACCAGCGAGTTCGCGAGCGTGCCGTCGCTGAAGATCCGCGTCGAGATGATGCCCCTGCCGTCGCCCGACGCAGGCCCGAGCACGACCGCGCCCGCGCCGTCGCCGAACAGGACGCACGTCGTGCGATCCTTCCAGTTCAGGATGCGCGAGAGCAGCTCGACGCCGATCACGAGGACGTGCCGGGCCACTCCGTTCGCGATGAACTGATCGGCGATCGTGAGGCCGTAGACGAAGCCCGCGCAGGCCGCCGAGATGTCGAACGCGGGGATCTCCTGAGCGCCGAGCTTCTGCTGCACGTACACGGCGCAGGAGGGCATCGGGGTGTCGCCGCTGATCGTCCCGACGATGATCATGTCGAGGTCAGCCGCCGAGAGCCCGGCGGCCTCCAGCGCAGAGCGGCCGGCCGCGGCGGCCATGTCGCTCGTGAGCTCTCCCTCGGCAGCGATATGACGTCGACGAATCCCCGTTCGCTCGCTGATCCAGCTGTCGGAGGTGTCGACGATCTTCTCGAGATCGGTGTTGTGCACGACTCGGGCGGGCGCGTAGCTGCCCGTCCCGAGGATGCGGCTCCTCGGCTGCGGGGAGCTCATGCGACGGCCCCTCGCGCGTCCGCGCGAGCCGGCGCCGCGCCCAGGTGCGCGGGCGCAGCGTTCGCGCGCGCCGGCGCACCCGCGCCCGTCATGAGGCCGCGGTCGCCTTGGTCGCCTTCGCCTTGCGCCCGTTGTAGTGCCCGCATGCGCCACAGGCGCGGTGCGGGAGCCGGGCTTCCCCGCAGTTCTCGCAAGAGACGAGCTGGACGGGGGTCACCTTGTCGTGGTTGGCGCGCCGCATGTCGCGCTTGCTGGGGGTGGTTTTCCTCTTGGGGACGGCCACGGAACTACTCCTTCTTGGTCTTCTTCTTCGGTGTCCCGGCCTTGGCCGGGGGGGACGATGCAGGTTGCGCGCGCCTGTCAGAGCCGCTGGGCTTCTGTCCAAGCTTCTCTCGGAGCGCGCTGAGCGGCGCGAGCCGCGGGTCGAGGCCTGGAGCGGCCTCATCCTCCTCCGCCGCCCCGCGGACGAGGGACGAGGAGCCGCCTTCGCGGTCCTCTCGGGACGCGGCAGGACCGATACCCGGGCAAGCCTCCGAGCACAAGGGGAAGTTCGGCATCTCGAGGAGAATGGCCTCGCGGATGAACGGATCGAGCGCGACCGTCTCGCCGTCGTACGTGTCGACGTCGGCCTCGTCCGCCGTGAACTCGTACTCCGGCTCCTTGACCTTGCTGGCCCCAGGCTTCGCCGCGCCGTTGCGGGCAGCGTCGTCCCGCCGGTGGCCGTGACCGTGGCCGTCCGCCTTCGGGGCAGGACGCAAGAGGAGCGAGAGCTCGGCGTCGACGTCCAGCGCGGCAGGGGCAAGGCACCGCGCGCAGGGCGTGGCGACGGGCGCCTTGACGCGGCCGCGCACGACGATCTCGTTCCCCGTCCGCGAGAGGCGGGCCGAGAGGTGACCTGGCGCGCGCCCGGTGACGTCGGCGTCAGCGAGCGCCGCGTTCATCCAGTCGAGTGGCAGCGGCATGTCCAGCGAAATACCGGAGATGTCGATGTCATTGGCAGAGACGGCAAACTGGGACATGGGGTTCCGGGCCAGTGAAAGCGGAGCGTTTAGCGCGGGGTGCGTTGGCTCGCAAGAACGACCGGCGGCCGCCGTCACATCAGGCTGCATGGTAGCGTCGCCCGCGCATGGACCGTAGCGCCACGCCCGAGGCCCGGCGCCAGCCGCCGCCGCCGCCGCCGGGCTCCGCCGATCGGCGGCCGGAACCTTCAGGGGAAGCACGGCGCGCAGGCCGCCGCGCAGCGGTCGCGATCGCCCTCTACGCGCTCGTGACGCTCGCGTACGCCGTGAGCTCCTCCCGCGAGATCTTCGCGGCCCACACGCCCTATAACCACTACGCGTTGCTCGCGGAGGCGTGGCTCCACGGCCGCCTCGATCTCGGCGGACCGCCGCCGGCGCACGCGGGCGGCAACGACTTCGCCGTATTCGACGACCGCTACTACGTCAGCTTCCCCCCCTTCCCCGCGGTCCTCATCGCGCCGCTCGTCAAGCTCGCCGGCAGCGCGGAGCGCGTGCGCGACGGGCAATTCTTCCTGGCCTTCGCCGGCGTCGGGCCCGCTGTCCTCTTCCTCGCGCTGGAGAAGCTCTCGGCCTCGCGCCGCAGCCACCGCACGCAGGCCGAGAACGTCGCGCTCTCGCTGCTCTTCGCGCTCGGGAGCGTCTACTGGTTCAGCGCGGTGCAAGGGACGGTGTGGTTCGCGGCGCACGTCGTCGGCGTCGCGCTGGCGTGCGTCTATCTCTACTGCGCGCTCGAGGCCGCCCATCCGCTCGCCGCGGGCCTCGCCCTGGGCCTCGGCTTCGCGACCCGCACGCCGCTCGGCTTCGCCCTGCCGCTGTTCTTGTTCGAGGCGCTCCGCGTGGACCGCTCGGACCCGCGCGCCCTCGTGCGCCGGCTCGCCCTGTTCGCCGCGCCGGCGGCGCTCGTGCTCTCGGCGCTGCTCTGGCACAACCACGCGCGCTTCGGCGACGCGGCCGAGTTCGGCCACCGGTACCTCCACATCGCGTGGCGCGCGCGGATCGAGAAGTGGGGGCTCTTCTCGTACCACTACCTGCCGCGCAACCTCGCGGTGGTGCTCACCGGCCTGCCGTACACCCACGTGCAGGGCGCCCCCTTCCAGATCAACGCGCACGGGCTCGCGCTCTGGGTGACCACGCCGATCTACGCGTGGGCCCTCTGGCCCCGACGGACGCCGCCCCCGTTCTGGGCGCTCGCCGCCACGGTGTCCGCGGTCGCGCTGCCGAGCCTCCTCTACCAGAACACCGGCTGGCTCCAGTTCGGCTACCGCTTCTCCAACGATTTCGCCCCGTTTCTCTTCGCGATGATCGCCGTCTCCGGACGCCGCTTCAGCGCGCCGTTCTACGCGCTCGGCGCGGCCGCGATCGCCGTCAACGGGTTCGGCGCGCTCACGTTCCAGCGCGCGGGCTTCGAGCGGTTCTACTTCGTCGAGCGCACCCAGCGGGTCCTGCACCAGCCCGACTGAGGCCGCCCGCGCCTCCGCGACGCTGCCGCGACGCCGCGCCGAGCGCGCTCCTCCCCCTCAGCACGGCCGGAACGCCCGCGCTCCCTCGGGCGCGCGGGCGTTCCGGCGGGCGGCGCACGCGGGCCTTGGGTGCAGGGCGCTCGCCGTGCTAGCCCTCGCCGCGCCATGGAAGCTCTGCTCGACCCGGCCGCCATCGGGCGCGGCCTGCGGCGTATCGCGCTCCAGATCGCCGAGCGCGGCCGCGGCGTGGAAGATCTGGCGCTCATCGGGATCCGACGGGGCGGTGAGCCGCTGGCCAAGCGGCTGGCCGCGCTGCTCCTCGAGATCGAGGGGCACGCGCCGCCGGTCGGCGCCGTCGACATCACGCTCTACCGCGACGACGCCGCGACCGCCCTGCCGAACCCGCGCATCGGGCCCAGTCACATCTCCTTCCCCGTCGACGGCCGGCGCATCGTGCTGATCGACGACGTGGTCTACACCGGTCGCACCATCCGCGCGGCGCTCGACGCGGTGCTCGACTACGGGCGACCGCAGCGGATCGAGCTCGTCGCGCTCGTCGATCGCGGCGGCAGGGAGTTGCCGATTCACCCCGACTACATCGTCCGCGCGGTCGAGCTCGCCCCCGGGCAGCGCATCGACGTCGTGGAGCGCGCGGGCGAGCTCTGGGCTCTCGTCACCGCCGCCGGCACAAAGCTCTCGGAGCCCCCCCCGCCACCGGAAGGAACGTAAGCCAGCGCATGAGGAGGATCTACCCGCACCGACACCTGCTCGGCATCGAGGGTCTCTCGCGTACCGAGATCGTGGCCCTCCTGGACGCCGCCGAGTCGCTCTTCGACGTCTCCCGGCGGAGCGTGCGCAAGGTGCCCACGCTCCGCGGCAAGACGGTCGTGAACCTCTTCTACGAGCCGTCGACGCGCACGCGGACGTCGTTCGAGCTCGCGGGCAAGCGGCTCAGCGCCGACGTCATCAACATCAGCGTCTCCACCTCGAGCGCGGTCAAGGGGGAGTCGCTGCTCGACACGGTGCAGAACCTCCAGGCGATGCAGCCGGACGTGCTGGTCATCCGGCACGCCGCGTCGGGGGCGCCGCACCACGTCGCCGCGCACACGCGCGCCGCGGTCGTCAACGCGGGGGACGGCACGCACGAGCACCCGACGCAGGCGCTGCTCGACGCGTTCACGATCCGGCGCGCCAAAGGCCGACTCGAAGGGCTGGAGGTCGCCATCTGCGGCGACATCGTCCACAGCCGCGTGGCCCGGTCGAACGCGCACCTGCTCACGACGATGGGCGCGCGGGTCCGCTTCGCCGGCCCGCGCACGCTCCTGCCGATCGCGGGCGAGTCGCTCGGCGCGACGGTCTACGATCGGATCGAGCCCGCCCTCGAAGGGGCCGACGTGGTCATGATGCTGCGCGTGCAGCGCGAGCGGCTGAGCGGCAGCTTCCTGCCCAGCACGCGCGAGTACAGCCGCACGTTCGGGCTGAACCCGGCCCGGCTCGCGCTCGCCAAGCCAGACGCGATCGTGATGCACCCGGGGCCGATGAACCGCGGCGTGGAGATCGATCCGCGCGTCGCGGACGGCGCACAGAGCGTGATCCTCGACCAGGTCGAGGCCGGCGTCGCGGTCAGGATGGCCGTGCTCTGGATCCTGGCCGCGGAGGCCAACGAGTTCTCCGCGACCGGCGAGCCACGGCCCGCGCCCTGACAACCGCCCCAGCCGTCCGGGCGCGGCGGCGCAGCCGGGGCAGGCGGACGCCCTGGCCCACCGAACCATGAAAGACGCGGCCCCGCGCGCGGCTCCTCCCCGGCATACGCCTGCTCGCAGCGAACAGGGTTCCCTGTTGCGTCTCGTTTTAATAGGCTGGTCCATCTTTTTGAAAGGGTGGAGCCAACCATGTTTTCGCGAGACGTCCTCAGGATCGATGCCCCGGCGGTAGCGCAAGAGATCGAGCAGGCCATCCGGGATCAGGTGTTCGGTACGCTGCGGCGGCGCGGGGCCGTGGTCGGGATCTCGGGCGGGATCGACAGCTCCGTCGTCTCGACGCTGTGCGTCCGCGCGCTCGGCAAGGACAAGGTGCTGGGCATCTTCATGCCCGAGCGCGACACCTCCGATGACGCGCTCCGCCTCGGCAAGTTGCTCGCCGAGGGGCTCGGCATCGAGGCGGTCATCGAGAACATCAAGCCCGCGTTGACCGGCCTCCGCTGCTACGAGCGGCAGGACGAGGCGATCCGGATGGTCTACCCGGACTACAACGAGAGCTGGAAGTTCAAGATCACGCTTCCCTCGATCCTCGAGAGCGACAGGCTGAACGTCTCGCAGCTGACGGCGCAGCCGCCCGGCGAGGAGCCGCGCGTGAAGCGGATGCCCCTGAACGCGTACCTGCAGCTCGTCGCCGCGACGAACTTCAAGCAGCGCATCCGCAAGATGATGGAGTACTACCACGCGGACAGGCTCAATTACGCCGTCGCCGGCACGCCGAACCTGCTCGAGTACGATCAGGGCTTCTTCGTCAAGCAGGGCGACGGCGCCGCGGACTTCAAGCCGATCGCGCACCTGTACAAGAGCCAGGTCTACGCGCTCGCCGAGTACATCGGCGTCCCTGCCGACATCCGCAGGCGCGCGCCGACGACGGACACGTTCTCGATGCCGCAGGGGCAGGACGAGTTCTACTTCGCGCTCCCCTACGACAAGATGGACCTCTGCCTGTACGCCTACAACAACAACGTCCCGGCCGCGGACGCGGCGTCTGCCGTCGGCATCACGCCGCAGCAGGTCGAGCGCGTGTTCAAGGACATCGAAGCCAAGCGCCGGGTGGCGCAGTACCTCCACGCGCAGCCGCAGCTCGTCCGCGATCAGGGCCACGCCTGACGAGCCGCGCCGTCGGACGACGCGCGCCGCTGTCAACGGCATTCTCAGCCTGGTACGCCGTGCCCCGGTCGTGAAACCCGCCGGAAACAGCGCGGAGCCTCGATGACATCCACTCACGTTAACGACGGCGACGGACGGGCTCGCAGCGAGATCGTCAGTCGCCAATCTCACCTCCGCGGCGCGCCCTGGCGGCGGCTTTCGAACGCGGACGGCACGGGGAACACCGAACGCGAACGAGCACGGACGCGTGCGCGCGTGCGTGACGTGCGTGCGTGAACGATGAGCCGCAACCGCGTCCTGCCGCGATCCGCGCGCTGGCCGTCGCTCCGCGGAGTGTTCTCGACAGGAAAGCCGGGGGGGTGATAGACGTGGAGACTACCTCCATGAGCACTTCCAGCATCGAATCGACGATTCGCAACTTCCTGGTCACCTCGTTCGGATACCGGGGCGCTACCGCCGATCTCGGGTCCGAGGTCGCTTTGCTCGATCAAGGGATCCTGGACTCGACGGCCGTCCTCGAGATCGTTCAGTTCCTCGAGCAGGATCTCGGCATCCAGGTCGCCGACGAGGAGATGGTGCCGGAGAATTTCGGCTCGATCGCCAGGCTCGTCACCTACGTGAGCGGGAAGAAGAGCAGCAACTAGCCCGAACCCCGGGGGGCGCATGAGCACGCAGCACACCGCTCGTCGCGATCCGCGCTCGGATCGCTTCCTCATCGACTCCGCGCTGCGATCGTTCGCCGCCTCTCGCCCCGACCACGTCGCGCTGGTCTGCGAGGGACGGCGGATCACGTACCGGGAGCTGGACGCGCTGGCCGATCGCTGCGCCGCCCTGTTCCGCGAGGCGGGCGTGCAGCGCGGCGATCGCGTCATGGTCGCGCTCGACAACGGCGTGGACGCGGTCGTCGCGTACTACGGAGCGCTCCGGGCCGACGGCGTGCCGTCGCTGCTCGGCACCGCGATGCGACCGCGGCGCCTCGGCCAGGTGATGGAGCTCGCGGGCCCCCGCGTGCTCGTGGCGGCGCGCGGCATGCGCGAGAGCCTCGCCGCCGTGGCCGAGCTCCCGCCCGGCGCGAGGCCGGCGGCGACGTTCCTGAGCGGCGCGGCTCCCCCGGCCGCTGCAGGGCCCCCGCCCGACGGGCGCGACTTCCAGGAGGCCCTGGCCGGCGCGCCTGGCGAGCCCCCTGCGCGCCGCGCGATCGAGCTCGACCTGGCGACGCTCTGCTGGACGAGCGGCAGCACGGGCGAGTCGAAGGGGGTCATGCTGACGCACCAGAACCTCCGCAACAGCACCGCGGCCATCGGCGCGTACCTCGAGCACACGGCGGACGACGTGATCCTCTGCGTGCTGCCGCTGTCGCACACCTACGGGCTCTTCCAGCTGCTCGTGACCCACGCGTTCGGCGGGACCGTCGTGCTCGAGAAGGGCTTCTCCATGCCGTGGCCCATCGTCCAGCGGATGGCCGAGGAGCGGGCGACCGGCTTCGCGGGCGTGCCGACGATCTTCGCGTCGATGCTCTCGCTCAAGAACTTCGCGAAGGCCGATCTCTCGGCGCTCCGGTACATGACGAACGCCGCGTACGGGCTCCCGGCGCCGCAGCTCCTGCGCCTCCGCGAGCTCCTGCCCAACGTCTCCTTCTTCGCGATGTACGGCCAGACCGAGTGCACGCGCGTCTGCTACCTGCCGCCCTCCCTGGCGCTCGAGCGGCCATCCTCCGTGGGCATCGCGATGCCGAACGAGGAGCTCTGGATCGAGCGAGAGGACGGCACGCACGCGGAGCCGGGCGAGGTGGGCGAGCTCGTCGTGCGCGGGCCGAACGTGATGCGCGGCTACTGGAGGAACCCCGACGCGACCGCGCGCGCGCTCCGGCCGGGGCCCCTCCCGGGCGAGGTCGTGCTCCACACCGGCGACCTCTTCAAGATGGACGAGGACCGGTACCTCTATTTCGTCGCGCGCAAGGACGACATCATCAAGACCCGCGGCGAGAAGGTGAGCCCCCTCGAGGTCGAGTCGGTGATCTGCAAGGTCCCGGGCGTCGTCGAGGCGGCGGTCGTCGGCGTGCCGGATCAGGTGC
Source organism: Sorangium sp. So ce295 (assembly GCF_051527405.1). Taxonomy (NCBI): domain Bacteria; kingdom Pseudomonadati; phylum Myxococcota; order Polyangiales; family Polyangiaceae; genus Sorangium; species Sorangium sp. So ce295. The sequence goes on from NZ_CP150324.1 coordinate 5,652,437, forward strand.
TCGGGGTCGCGGTGAAGGCCGCCGTGGTGAAGGCCCCTGACGCCGCGGTGACCGCCGACGACGTCCGCAAGAAGGTGCGGTCCGAGCTCGACGAGGTCGCCGTGCCCAAGTTCGTCGAGTTCATGGATTCGCTCCCCAAGACGGCGAGCGGCAAAGTCAAGAAGAGCGAGCTCATCTGATATGTGCGGTATCGCCGGCCTCATCAACCTACGCACCGACGCGCCGAACCCCGACCGCGAGCTCGCCCTCAAGATGGCGCGGGCGCTCCGCCACCGCGGCCCTGACGGCTTCGGCATCTACCGCGATCGCCACGTCGCGCTCGCCCACTCGCGCCTGTCGATCATCGACCTCGACGGCGGCTGGCAGCCGATGGCCAACGCCGAGGAGACGCTCTGGGTCTGCTTCAACGGCGAGATCTTCAACTACATCGAGCTCCGCGAGGAGCTCACGGCGAAGGGCCATCACTTCCGGACCAAGAGCGACACCGAGGCGCTGATCCACGCCTACGCCGAGTACGGCGAGGCCATGGTCGATCGGCTGAACGGCCAGTGGGCGTTCGTCATCTGGGACGTCCAGCGGAGGCGCGCGTTCTTCTCGCGCGACCGCGTCGGCATCAACCCGCTCTTCTGGACGGTCCACCGCGGCGTCCTCCGGTTCGCCAGCGAGGTGAAGTCGCTCTTCCAGGACCCCACCATCCCCCGCGCGATCTCCCGCGAGGGCCTCGACGAGGCGCTGACGTTCTGGGCGCCGATCGCCCCGCTCACGCCGTACGAGGGCATCCAGCAGATCCCGCCGGGCGCGGTGGCGACGCTCGATCTCGATCGCGACGTGGCGCCGCGCGTCTCGGTCCGCTTCCGCCCCGAGTTCCCCGTCGGGCGCGCGCCCGGCGGCGACGAGGCGGGGCTCGTGTCCAGCGTGCGCGAGGCGGTCCGCGGCGGCTCGACGATCCGCCTGCGCGCCGACGTCCCCGTCGGCAGCTACCTGAGCGGCGGGCTCGACTCCACGATCGTCGCGGCGCTCATCGCCTCGAACCGCGAGGTGCCGCTGCGCACGTTCTCGGTCGAGTTCGCCGAGCGCGAGTTCGACGAGGCCGAGTACCAGCGCGCCGCCGTGGCGCACCTCGGCACGTCGCACGCGTCGATCCAGTGCGGTGACGCCGACATCGCCGGCGTCTTCCCGGAGGTCGTCTACCACGCCGAGGCCCCGCTCCTGCGCACCGCCCCGGCGCCGCTGTTCATCCTGGCGCGCCTCGTCCGGCAGAGCGGCTACCGCGTGGTGCTGACGGGCGAGGGCGCCGACGAGTTCTTCGCCGGGTACGACATCTTCCGCGAGGACCGGGTACGCCGCTTCTGGGCGCGCCACCCGGACAGCAAGCTCAGGCCGCAGCTCCTCCTCCGGCTCTACCCCTACCTGCAGCGGTCGCCTGTCGCGCAGGTCGAGATGGCCAAGGCCTTCTTCGGGAGGAACCTCGCGCAGACGGACGACCCGTTCTACTCCCACCGCCCGCGCTGGGACGCCACGAGCCGCATCAAGCTGATGCTCGATCCCGCGATGCGCGAGGGCATCGGCGACACCGCCGCGGCCGATCGCCTGAGGGAGCAGCTGCCGCGCGACTTCATGCGCTGGACGCCGCTCGCGCGCGCGCAGTACCTGGAGATCACGACGCTGCTCTCCGGCTACCTGCTCTCCTCGCAGGGCGAGCGCATGATGATGGCGAACTCGGTCGAGGGGCGCTTCCCGTTCCTCGATCCCAACGTGATGGACGTGGCGGACGCGCTGCCGGACGCGCTCAAGCTCCGCACCCTCGACGAGAAGCACGTGCTGAAGCGCGCGATGGGCGATCTCCTGCCGCCCGGCGTCCTCGCGCGGAAGAAGCAGCCGTACCGCGCGCCCGTGGTGCAGCCTTTCTTCGGGAGCGGGACGCCGGACTATGTCGAGGCGTGCCTGTCGCCGGATGCCATCAAGGACGCCGGCATCTGGCAGGCGCAGCCCGTCGCGGCGCTCGTCGCGAAGTGCCGCAAGACCGGCGGCAAATCGATGAGCAACACCGACGACATGGCGTTCTGCGCGATCCTCTCCACGCAGCTCATGGCGCGCGACATCCTCCAGGGCGCGCGCGTCGTCTCGGCCGCCGACGACACGTCAGGTCGGCTGGGCGTCGACGTCGATCGGGTGCGCGACGCCGCAGGCTGAGCGGGCGCGCTCGGCCCCGCGCTGAGCAAGCGCGGGGCGCATGCGGGCCGCCCCTCAGCGGGGGAGCTTGCGTATCGTGCCGCTGCTCTCGTCTGCCCAGTACACGAACCCGCCAGCGACCGCGATCCCGCGCGGGGTGCCGCCCTCGTACAGCGGCCGCGCCCTTGCCATGCCGTCCTTGCGCTTCCGCATCACGCGGGGGGACCCCTGATCGGTCCAGTAGACGAACTCATCGAGCCCATCCACGGCGATGCAGTCGGGGGACGCATGCGCCACGTCATCATCCTCGACGGCCGTCCAGACGGCCACCGCGTCCTCCGAGCCGTCCTTTGGCGCCCTCATGACGGCAGACAGCTCGCTCGCGTGATCCCCGCGCGGGCTGTTGGTCCAGTAGACGTGGTCGTCGTCCACGGCGATGGCGTACGGAAACAGCTGCTCGTCGGCCAGCCGCTTCGTGTCGCCGGTCTGCCGATGCGTCTGGTTCACCGTGCCGCGCAGGCTCCTGTCGACCCAGTACACGTGCTCTTGATCGAGCGCGATGAGGTGCGGCGAAGCATCGCTGACCTCGAGGAACTCGTCGTCCGCCCATTCGCCGGGCATCAGGATCTGGCCGATGAGGCTCCCGTCGCCCGGCGTGCCGATGCCAGCCGCGCGCTGCGCCCAGAACACCGCGTTGTCGTCCGCAGCCACGCCGAGGGTCGCGAAGTCCGAGTCGAAGAGGACCTCTGGCGCGCGTGCTCCGTTGCGGTCCACCATCAAGACGTCCTTGTCGTTGAGGTTGGACCAGAAGACGCCGTGCTGGTTGACGGCGATCCCGTACGGAGCGTTCTGGCCGACGGCGAGCGTCGTGACGGCTCCGCCGAAGACCGACACCTTTTGCACGCTGCCGTCCGTGCCTTCGCCGGCGGTCCAGTAGACCTCGCCCTGGTAGACGGTGAGGAGGTTCGCGTTCGGAGCCTCGATGGTGGGAAACCCGCGCGCGATCTCCGTGGCCCCGCTGCAGCCGGTCGCGCTGCACGTCCCGCCGTCCAGGCACACCGCGCCGCAAGCGCCGCAGTTCTGGGGGTCGTCGAGCAGGTTCACCTCGCAGTCGTCGGGGTTGCCGTCGCAGTCCGCCGTGCCGGTCGCGCACGCATCGGATCCACCGGCCGAGCTCGCGCCGGCTTCGCTCACCGTGAAGTCCCCGAGCACGCTGGTGCATGCCGCGGCGGTCATGATGGCAACGCAGACCATCGAGCCGATTCCGAACGCCTGGCGCATCAGAAACTCCCCTTCGCTCCCGCGGAGCCGAGCCCGATCACGGGCGTGATCGATATCCCGGCGCGCTGCGGCGATCTCGGCGCTGTGAGCAGCAGGAACGCCCCCGCGCCGACGCCCACCGCGCCGATCGCGAACCCGATCGTCGAGAGGGTACCCATCGCGTGGTAGCTGTCGATATCGCCCTTGAGCGACGGGTCGCACCGGCTGGCAGGGCAGCGCCCCGAGAGATCGCCGTGCTTGCCGAGCGCGAGCACGCCGCCGACGGCGCCGGCCGCGAGCCCTGCGCCGCCGAGCCCGAACGCGGCGATCGCCAGCACCGTGCGGCTGCTGCCGCCGGAACCGGAAGCAGGAGCGCCCTGGTCTGGCCGCGGCGCCACCGGCGGACTCGGCTTGACCGGAGGCGGCGCGACCGGCTTGAGCTCGAGCGCGACGGTCTCGCTGGCGCCCTCGGCGAGCGTCACCTTCACCTCGAGCGGAGCGAACCCCGCGGCCGCCGCCCGGACGACGTGGTCGCCTGGATCGACCGGCCGCCGGACCCCGAGCGCGGCGCGCGGCACCGGCGCATCGTCGATCGTGACGGCGGTGGTGTCCGGCCCGATCACCGAGATGAGCACCTGCGGGATCCGGGGCGTGAGCGCGTCGAGCTCGCGTTGAGCGGCCGCGATCGCCTCGAAGAACTGCTCGGGCGATTTCTCCGGCACCCCCTCGCGGAGGATGCGGCTGTACGACTCCTGGGCCGCGATCCACTGGCCCACGCCCACCTGGGCGCGGGCTACGCCGAGCAACAGCGTCGGCGCGTGGATGATGGCGTCGGCGCGGCTGAACCGATCGAGCGCGGCCGCGAAGTCCCTTCGTTCGAGGGCCTCCTGCCCCTCCACGGCGAGCGAGCGCGCGGTCGCGCGATCAGCGTCCGAGACCTGCGCCAGCGCGGCGGGCGTGAAGGTCAGGGCGAGCAGCAAGGAAGCGATCCCGAGTCGACGAGCCATACGTAAGGAGGTCCGGGCGAAGTGCTGCAGGTGAACGTCAGATGCCGAAGTCCGTCGGCTTCGGCTTGCGGCGGACGCTCCCCGGCGGCGCGGGGGAGCGCGGCTTCGCCTGAGCGGGCTGAGCCGATGGCGCACGCGGGCCGCTCGCCGGCGTCGCAGACGCCGTCGCCGAGGCCGCAGCCGTCGAGGCCACAGAGGGGGGCGGCTCCGGCGCCTGCGCGGAGGCGGTGGCCGGCGCCACGACGTCGGGCCCCCGCGGCGCATCGGCCACCGAAGCCGTGGGAGCCGGCTGCGCGAGCGGTTGCCCCGTCGCGTCAGGGCTCCCGCCGCGCAGGGCGAAGAACGCGACGGCCATGAGAGCGACCGCGCCCGCCGCCACGGCGGCGAGCGCGCGTCCGACGACCGGCCGTCGCGCCGGGGGAGACACCACCGAGACCAGCGCGCTGGTGGTCTGCGGCCGCATCTGGCGGCCGGCCATCGCGGACGCGGCCTCCGCGGCTCCCGGCGAGGCCACCGTCGCGCCGGGCCCAGCCGAGGTCCGCGCAGCCTCGCCGTCCGCCGAGGCGATCAGCGTGACCGCGTCCCCGAACGAAGGCGCCGCGCTGTCGGGCCCCGCGTCGGGGAGCGCCGCGCTCTCCCTCGATCGTGGCGCGAACCCGAGCTCCACCGAGATGCGCTCGCCGGACACGCGGAACGGGCCGACGATGCTCGTCCTGGACTCGAAGCTCTCGCTCGCGATGTCGAGCGCGAGCGCGAGCGCGTCGCAGAACTCCTTCGCGCTCTGGAACCGCGCGTCGGGCTCGCGCGACGCCGCGCGGGCCCACCAGGCGTCGAAGCCAGGCGGCACGGGCGCGAATTGCGACGGCACGGGCAGCGGCTTGACCATGATCTTGAGGAGCAGATCGCCGAATGCCTCGCTGTTGAACGGGAGCTTGCCGGTGAGGCACTCGAACACGACGACGGCCAGCGACCAGAGATCCGAGCGGTGATCGATGCGCTTGGTGCCCTGCGCCTGCTCCGGGCTCATGTACGCGGGCGTCCCGAGCAGCGAGCCGGTCTTCGTGGTGGAGGTGACCTGCGGCGTGCTGTCCTTCGCGATGCCGAAATCGAGCACCTTGGCGATCTCCCTGTCGTCGTCCCGGACGAGGAAGATGTTGGCCGGCTTGAGATCGCGATGGACCAGGCCGCTCGCGTGAGCCTTGGTGAGGGCGCGCGCCACCTGCGCCGTGATCGCCATGGTGTCGTGCGGGTCGAGCCGCCCCACGCGCTGGATGCGGGTGTCGAGGTCCTCCCCCTCGAGGTACTCCATCGCGATGTACGGCGTCCCCTGCCATACGCCGTGGTCGAGGATCTGCACGACGTGCGGGCTGCGGATCTGCGCGGCGACCTTCGCCTCACGCTCGAACCGGTGCCGCACCTCCTTGGAGACGCCCTGCGCGTTCATGAACTTGATCGCGCACGGGATGTCGAGGCCGAGGTGCTGAGCGAGCCACACCGAACCCATCCCGCCTTGCCTGAGCGGACGCACCAGGCGGAAGCGATCGGCAACGGTGTTCCCCGCGGCGGGTGTCACGCAGCCTCCCAGACCTTCTGGAATAACACAGGTCGTCGTCCAGGGTCACGTTCGCGCCATGCAAAAGTGAACGGGGACCGACGGCATGAAATGGCGTAGAAGCCCCGCCATCCCCCGCGCCCTGCATTTGCGACGTTTGCGACGTTTGCGACGCTTCGCGGCGAAAGCTAGCGAGGACCCGAGCTCGCGGCGGCGGGCTCCTGCAGAGACCGCCGCTCGGCCGGCCGGCCTGGAAGCGCGCCGCCGTCGGCCTTGTCCGTCTTGTCGGTCGTGTACGTCTTGCCGAGCGGCGTGCCCGTCGCCTGCGCGAGCTGGCTGCCCCGCGGATCGTCCGGGAACGCGTCGAGGAACTTGCGGACGTGGTGGCGCGACTCCTCGGCGATGCCCGCACGGAACGTCAGGAGCGCGAGGTTGTAGCGCGCATCGGCGCTCCTGGGCTCGGCCTTCAGGGCGGCGAGGTAGCCTTGACGTGCGCTGTTGTAGTCGCCGCGCTTGTCGGCGATGAGCGCGAGGTTGTAGAGCACCTCGGCGTCCGAGGGATCCTGCTCGGCGAGCGGCGTGAGGCGCGCCTTCGCCCCGTCGAGATCTCCGGCCAGGATCGCGAGCGCCCCCGCGAGGAGCTGCGCCTTCCGGCCGGCGCCGGCCTCGATCGCGCGATCCGCCTCGGCCCTGGCCTCGGCCTGGCGACCCGCGCGCTCGAGCGCAAGCGCGAGCGCATAGCGGAGCCGCGACGGGTCGCCGCCCTCCTCCAGCGCGGCCCGCGCCTCGGCCTCGGCACGCTCGGGGCGGCCGGCGACGGCGAGCGCCTCGGCCAGGACCGCGCGCGTGCCGCTCTGCTCCGGGCACCGCTCGCGCGCGGACTCCGCGTCGCGGAGGGCGGCGCCAGCGTTGCGGGCGTGCAGCCTCGCCTCGGCGCGCAGCGCGAGGCAGGCGCACGTGGCCGGCGCGGCGGGCGCGGCGGCGGCGGGGTGCATCCTCAGGCAGCGCGCCGCGACGCCGTCGAGCTCGTCGAGCTTGCGCCGCTCGCGGAGCGGCCTCGTGAGCTCGTCGATCGCGCGCAGGTGTGCGCCGTCGCGGCGCAGCGCCGCCCACCACATCCGCTCGCGCGACCCGAGCAGGGGCGCTGCGCCGTTCAGCTGGACGACGCCGAGGCCGATCACGGCGATCGCGGCCCCCATGCGCCGGTGCTTGAAGCTCGATCCGAGCCAGCGCTCCGCGGCGGCGGCGGCGAGGGTCGCGAGCGCCGCCCACAGGGGAACGGCGACGAACACGACCCCCTGCGCGAGCGGCGCGCGAGGCCCGCGGTAGTAGAGCGTGGCCGCGAGCGCTGCGGCGAGCGCGATCCACAGCAGCGCCGCGCCGTTCCTGGCGAGCCGGGTATCGAGCCGCACGGCGAACCACGCCGACAGACCGAGCGCCGCGGCGAGCGCGGCCGCCGAGAGCGATCCCGAGAGGGCGAGCGCGCCGGCCGGGAGCGGCTCAGGCGAGAGCCACGTGGGCGCGATCGCCAGGACCACGAGGTGCAGCGCGCGGGAGAGGTGCAGGGCGAGCTCGGCAAGCCAAGGCACGGCGTGACCTTAGCCCACCGCCCATCGCGGACCAAACGGCGGAGAGGCATCGTTGCATCACGGCCTCCGTGGCGAGGGCGCGCTCACAGCCACGGCGCGCTCACGGCAGGGTCATCTCGATCTCGACGGAGACGCGCGTTCCGGGCGGCGGCACGACGAGCTCGAGCGGCATCATCCGGAGGCATTGCGCCGCGTCGGGACGATCCATCCCTCGTACTTCGCTGATGCCGCGGGCGATCTCGTTCCCGGACGCATCGAAGGTCATGTTGAAGATGTACCTGGCGCGCGCCGGAGCCGGGTTCTTCCTGAGCGAAGGCTCCCAGCACTGCTTCACGAAGAGCGATCGGCGCCCTTCGAGCCCCTTGGCGGCATCCCCCTCGACACGCTTGTAGAGCTCGCTCGTCACAGGCGAGGCCCCTACCGACGCGGGGTGAGGCACAGGCAGCGAAGGAGCGGGCGCGCCCGCGGTCGCAGGCAGCGCGCCCGCGCGCGCTGTCGAGGGCTCCACGCTGGCCGACGGAAGCGCAGGTGGCGGCGGCGGACGCTGCAGCCCGAGGTAGAGCCCTGCTGCGATGAAGAGGCTGCCTAGCAGGATCGCCGCCGGGATCATCAGCTCCTTCTGCATGGTGGCGATCGGAGGGCAGGCGCCGCCCGCCTCGCGGCGCGCGAGGTTGGCCGCCCGGCCCGACCTTACTGCATCGAGACGACAGCGGAGGTGTACGAATAGTCGTTGTTGGTCCAGAAGGGGCTATCGGACTTCCCGCATAGGCCGACGTTGTACTGGCCTGGGGGCGGCGACAGCACTGCGCTCAGCCCCATGGTGATGCGGGTGTGCGCCGGGACCTGGACCGCATAGACGCCCGTCCCCTCTGGGCTGAGCTCCCCGAGAGGCGAGAGCTGCTGAGAGCAGATCCAGAGGTGGAGCTGGTCCGCCGGGGTCGACGCGGCGCCGAGCGCCTTGTTGGAGACGACGACGACGCGCTGCCCCGAGGCGGTCACGCTCACGGTCGCGGGCGCAGCCAGGAACTGCAGCGATTTCTGAGGGGCGGCACCCGCGGCGGAAACGTAGGTGCTCGAGATGACACCAGGAGGTCCCTGCGGCCCCTCCGCCCCCGGGGGCCCGGCGGCGCCAGGCGGCCCAGGCGGCCCAGGCGGCCCAGCCGGACCGCTCGGACCGAGCGGGCCGGCCGCGCCGGGCGGGCCCGCCGGCCCCGGCGCGCCCTGCAGGCCGATCGGATCGCCGACCCACACGCCGCTGCTGTCGATGACGAGGCGACCGCCGATGGAGATCGAGTTCGGCGTGATGTCCCCCGCGACGTTGCTGGCCTGGAGCGCATACGGAACGCTCGCGATCTTGGCGCGGGGCACCATCTCGGGGTCGTCCCCCACGGTGATCCCCAGGTAGCGCGCCGCGCCGTCGAAGACCGGCTTGTCGACGGGCGCGAGCTCGCCGAGGTCGACCGAGAAATAGCCTTGGTCGAACGTGATGGTGTGGAGCTCGCTCCAGACGGGCACGGGCGCGTCGGGCGCGTCGTAGAACGCGAACACCACGTCGAGCGTGTCGTCGATGGGCTGGCCCACCGAATCGAAGAGGCGACCCTGGTGGGTGATCGTGACGGGGACCGCCGCGGCAGCGGGCCCGGACAGCGCGGTCACCGCCGCAAGGACCGGCGCGTGGATGGTTCGTGCCTTCATCGCGAGCTCCCCTCGTTCGCCCTCGCGAGCCGGCGCAAGGTGCGCCGTGGCAGGCATCGCGCGGCGCGCGCTGAGCGATCGCGGCCGGAGGCGCCGGTGATCCTGGAGCGGGCCGCGATCCCTGCCGCGATCTCGCGAAGGAGCAGCGCCTTGGATGCCAGCGGCCGATGGGCGGTTCCGATCGCGCTCCCGGTCGTCCGACGCCGCTCGGACAGGCCGCCGGCGTCGCCAGCGCCGAGGCCTCGCCGCCGCGGGGTGAGACCGCCCGAGACGGCGCGCGCCCGGGTCTCGCGGCCTGCGCGCCGCGACGTGATCGCCCTCGGCGCGGCGCCGGCTACTCGAGATCGTACGGCTCGACCTTCACCTCGGCCAGCTTCGGGACGGCCGCGGCGATCGCCTCGCCGATCTCTTCATGCGTGCCGACGACGCCAATCACCAGATCGTCCTCCGAGATCCGGCGCCGCACCGCGGCGTTCGCCTCCGCTAGCGTGACGTCCTCGATCCGCTTCAGGTAGGTCTCGTGGTACCCCTCCGGCAGATCGTACAGGAGCTCGTCGAGCTTCTGGTGCACGCGCTTCCTCGCGGTGTCGATCTCGAACGCGTGCGAGCGGACGAGGTAGCGCTTCACGAACGTGAGCTCGTCCTCGGTGATCCCATCGCGCCGCAGCGCCTCGAGCAGCCCGAGCTGCAGGGAGAGGCAGGCGGCGGCGTCCTGCGCCGCGGGCGCGGTCCACATGGTGAACGCGTCGCGGTGCCGATCGAAGCCCGCGCGCGACGAGGCGCCGTAGGACCAGCCACGCTTCGCGCGTACCTCCTGCATCAGCCGCGACGAGAAGGTGCCTCCGAAGGCGGTGTTCGCGACCAGGAGCGCCATGTGATCGGGGTCGTGGGCGTCGGTGCCGAGCCCGCCGATGACCATCTGCGTCTGCGTCCGCTCGGGTTTGTCGACGAACACGAGGCAACGCCCGGGCCTCGCTCCGGGATCCGTCACCGGATCCGGGATCGCCTCGCCCTCGGGCAGGCCGGACAGGAGGCGCTCGGCGACCCCATGCGCCTCGCCGGGCTCGATGTCGCCCGAGATGGCGACGATGGCGTTGCGCCGGGTGTAGTGCCGCGCATAGAACGCGGCGACGTCGTCGCGCGTGATCTCCCGCAGCGTCGGGATGGTCCCCGCGATGCGGCGGCCGTAGGGGTGCCCGGCGAACAGGGTCCGCCGGAAGGCGCGGCTGCAGAGCGAGCGATCGCTGTCGCGCGCCTCGATGAGCTCAGCCTCGGCCTCCCGCAGGAGCCGCGCGAGCTCGGGCGGCGAGAACGTGGGGCGCGCGAGGAGCGTGGCCCCGAGCTCGACGAACCGATCGAGCGAGCGCTTGATCACCTCGAAATGCACTGTCGTCGCGCTCGTCGCCACGTCGGTGCCGAACTCCCCGCCGAGCGCGTCGATCGTCTCCTCGATCTCGTTCGCGCTGTAGCCCTCCGCGCCGCGGCGGAGCATGCGCGCCGTGATGCGCGCGAGCCCCTCGCGCCCGGCCGGATCGTGCGCCGAGCCGGAGGAGAACGCGACCACGATGCTGACGATGGGGAGCGCGTGGCTCGTCTCCACGAGCACCGCGCCGTCGCGGGGCGCCACGCGACCGCCCGTCGCTCCCCTGCCCTGCCCCTCGGCGCCCCAGGCGAGGCCGCTCTTCACGCTCTGGCTCACGATGCCTCCTCGCTCTCCGCGTCCGTCCCGTCCTCGTCGTCCTCGTCGCTTGTCCCGTCCGGGATCACGTGGATCACCGTCCGCGCCGAGCTCACCAGGTAGCGCCGCGCCACACGCAGCAGATCCCCCACGGTCGCCCGCCGGTAGGCGGCGAGCCGCTCGAACAGGGCGGCGGGATCGCCGAGCACCGTCTCGTAGAAGCCGATCTGCTCTGCCTTGCCGGCGACGGTCTCGAGCCCTTGCAGGACCGAGAGCTCGATGCGCGCCTTCGCGCGATCGAGCTCCGCCTCGGTAACGGGGGCGCGGCGCACCGCCTCCAGGAGCGGCTCGAGGGCCGCGAGCAGCGCCTCGCCGGTGTGCTCGCCGCGGGCCGAGAGATAGATGTCGTAGAGCGCAGGATCGCGGAACGAGCCGACCCAGCCCCGGACCTCGCTCGCGATCTCCTGCTCCTGAACGAGCGCCCGGTGCACGCGCGACGACCGACCGGAGAAGAGGATCTCGTTCAGCAGGGCGAGGGGCGCGTGGTCGAAATCGCCGAGCGCCGGCGAGTGATAGCCGATCGCGACCTTGTGCGTGGCGGTCGGCTTCACCACCTCGGCGCGGCGCTCCGCGATCTGCGGCGGCTCGGGGCACACCTCTTCGACCGGGATCTTCGAGGGCTCCTGCGCGCCGTAGTGGTCCTGCACCCCGCGCAGCGCCTCGTCGAGCGCGACGTCGCCGACGATGACCAGCGCCGCGTTGTTGGGGGCGTAGTACGTCCGGTAGAACTCGACGCAGTCCTCGGTCGTGAAGCCCTTGATGTCCTCCATCCAGCCGATGGTCGGCCACCCGTAGGCGTGCTTGGTGAACGCCTCCTTGTAGAGCAGCTCGCTCACCGCCCCGTCGACGTCGTCGTCGACCCGCTGCCTCCGCTCGTTGGCGACGACCTCCTTCTCGCTCGACACCTGCGGATCGCGGAGGACGAGCCGCGCCATGCGCTCCGCCTCGAGGCGGAGGGTGAGCGCGAGCGCGTCCTTCGGCAGGTTCGTGTGGTAGTAGGTCCAGTCGAGGAACGTCGCCGCGTTCGTCTCGGCGCCGGCCTCCTCGAGCATCCGGTCGAACGCGCCGTGGGCGACGCTCTCCGTCTCGCCGAACATGAGGTGCTCGAAGAGGTGGGCGATGCCGGTCTTGCCCACGCGCTCATGGCGCGAGCCGACGCCGAACCAGGTCTGCAGGCAGACCACGGGCGCCGAGGGGTCGACGAGCACGAGCACCTTGAGCCCGTTCCCGAGGGCGAAGCGCTCGACGCGCATCGTCGGACCGAACGCGACGGTGGCGTCGTGGTGGAGCCGGGCGAGCGGCGGGCGTTCGCGGTTCAGCTCGACGAGCATCTCGGCGAGCGGACCCATTCGAGGGAGGGTGTTGGCGTCGGGGACCGAGTAGGCAAGCGTCTCCTGCATGGCAGGCGCAGCCCATACCACGCTCAGCGCCGCGGCGCTGCGTGGCACAGGACGTCGCTCGGATCCCGCGTCGACTGGTGGCACTCCCATCGGTCGTCGTGGCAGGAGACGACGAGGATCCCCGCGTCGTACGCCTCCTTCAGAGAGGAGCCTGCCCGCTGCGCGAGCAGGTTGGACGGGGTGCGCTCGGTGCACCCCTTGCCCATGTCGACCTCGATCTTCCTGTTCCCCTTGGTCGCCTTGGCGGGGTTCGGCGGGGTCTTGCCCTTGTCGGCGGTGCGCACCGCCGCGGCGAGCTTCGGCAGGATGCCCTCGAGGTAGGCCTTGTCGACGAGCGGGTCGGTCGACCGCGGCGACACCATGGCGAGCGTGTACTGGATCGCCATCATCTGCTGCTCCGCCGGCGCGCTCGGCTGGATCGGCCCGCTCGACCCGATCGGGATCGGCCGCGGCGGCAAATCCCGCTTCGCGGCCTCCGTGGCCGCGGGGGCCGCCGCGGCGCTCGGGGCCGGCGCCGCGCTGTCCGCGCCCGACGGCGCGGAGGCTGAGGCGGACGCTTGAGGCGCCGTGGCGCGCTGATCGTCGCACGCGAGGACGGCGAGGCCGAGGGCGAGGGCGAAGGCAGGGGACGCCGCGCGGAGCTCGCGCGGCCGGACGGGGGCGGGCTGCATGGGCGGCTTATACGAGCGCGCGCCGCGCGCCGCCACGCTCGCGTGGCCGCGCGGCGCGCGGTGACCGGCGCCCCCGCGCGTCAGTCGATCTTCAGGATGGCGAGGAACGCCTCCTGCGGGATCTCGACGCTCCCGACCATCTTCATCCGCTTCTTGCCCTCCTTCTGCTTCTCGAGGAGCTTGCGCTTGCGGCTGATGTCGCCGCCATAGCACTTGGCGGTCACGTCCTTGCGCATCGCCTTCACGGTCGTCCGCGCGATGACCTTCGACCCGATCGCCGCCTGGATCGCGACCTCGTACTGCTGGCGCGGCACGATGTCCTTGAGCTTCACCGCGAGATCCCGGCCCCGGGCGTACGCCTTGTCGCGGTGCACGATGACGCTGAGGGCGTCGAGCGGGTCGCCGTTCACCAGCATGTCCAGCTTGATGAGATCGTCGGCGCGGTACCCGACGAGCTCGTAGTCCATCGACGCGTAGCCGCGCGACACGCTCTTCAGCTTGTCGTGGAAGTCGAAGAGCACCTCGCTGAGGGGCATGTCGTAGGTGATGATCACGCGGTCGGACGAGGCGTACTGGATCGACTTCTGCTCCCCGCGCCGCTCCTGGCACAGGGCGAGGACCGCGCCGACGTACGTCGACGGAACGTGGACGGTCATCCGGAAGATCGGCTCCTCGATGCGATCGGTGAGGTTCGGCGGCGGGAGCTTCGCGGGGTTCTCGATCGACTTCATCGAGCCGTCGTTCAGGTAGCAGTGGTAGACGACGCTCGGCGCGGTCGTGATGAGGTCGAGGTTGTACTCGCGCTCCAGCCGCTCCTGGATGATCTCCATGTGGAGCAGGCCGAGGAAGCCGCACCGGAAGCCGAACCCGAGCGCCTCGGAGGTGTCGGGCTCGAAGACGAACGCGGCGTCGTTCATGTGGAGCTTCGACAGGGCGTCGCGGAGGTCCTCGTACTGGGCCGAGTCCGTCGGGAAGATCCCGGCGAAGACCATCGGCTTGACCTCCTTGAAGCCGGGAAGCGGCGTCGTCGCCGGGTGGACGGCGTCGGTCACCGTGTCGCCGATCTTCGTGTCGACGACGCTCTTGATGTTGCCGACGAGGAAGCCGACCTCCCCTGGCCCGAGCTCGGTGATGGCGGTCGCGTGGGGCGTGAACACGCCCATCTCCGTGACCTCGTAGTCGCGGCCGGTCGCCATGAAGCGGACCTTCTGGCCCTTCCGGATGATGCCGTCGACGACGCGCACCATGACGACCGCGCCGCGGTAGCTGTCGTACCAGCTGTCGAAGATGAGGGCGCGGGGCGCCGCGTTCAGGTCGCCCTTCGGCGCCGGGATGCGCGCGACCACCGCCTCGAGGATCTCCGCGATGCCGATCCCCGTCTTGGCGCTGGCGGGGATGGCGCCGGAGCAGTCGAGGCCGATGACGTCCTCGATCTCGCGGGTCGTCCGCTCGACGTCGGCCGAGGGGAGGTCGATCTTGTTGAGGACCGGGAGGATCGCGAGGTTGTTGTCCAGGGCGAGGAAGACGTTCGCGAGGGTCTGCGCCTCGACGCCCTGGGTGGCATCGACGACGAGCAGCGCGCCCTCGCACGCCTGGAGGCTGCGCGAGACCTCGTAGTTGAAGTCGACGTGCCCGGGCGTATCGATGAGGTGTAGCCGGTACGTCTGGCCGTCCTTCGCGGTGTAATCCAGGCGAACGGTCTGGGCCTTGATCGTGATCCCCCGCTCGCGCTCGATGTCCATCTTGTCGAGGAACTGCTCCTTCTGCTCGCGGGCGGTGAGCGCCCCGGTCGCGTCGAGGATGCGGTCGGCGAGCGTGGACTTGCCGTGGTCGATGTGGGCGATGATCGAGAAGTTGCGGATGAGCTTGGAATCAACAGGCATAGCGAGCTTCAGGGCGCGGCGACCTGACCAGCGTTAGCGGCCGCAGCACGCGGCCTCGATCGAAATGCGAGGGAGCGGACGGGAACGTCCGGGCCCCTCCGGGGGGAGCGAGCCGCGGCGCGCGGCTCTACGAGCGCCGCGGGAAATGGTGGACCGCGGCGTGGCTGCTCCTAGCGCGACCCGCGCCGCGAAGCTATCCACGAGCGACCGGCGCCCAGCATCCCAGGCCCAGAGCCTTGCGGCCCCCGGCGCCGGTCATTTCTTCGGGATCGGCGGCGCGGCGACCGGCGGGCTCTCCAGGGACATCTGCCCTGGCAGCACGTGCTCGTAGTGCTTGAGGACCATATCTATCCCTTCGCGGATGTAGACGGCGATCGGGACCTTGGTGCGTTCGTGCAGGATCTTCAGCCGCTCGGCCTGCTCGGGCGTGATGTAGATGGTCGTCGAGACTTTCTTCCGCGACATGTCACGCCCGGGGGGGTAACCCGCCAGTCTCGAAGGGTACGACTGACAAGACGTTACCCTAGATGCCGGTACGTATGATGTCAATCGGAATGGCTCCACCGCGCTCGCCGGGGTTCGGGGATCGGCCGGGCTGGGCCGCGGGTCGCGTCCGTCGTCCGTCGCGTCCGTCGCGTCCGTCGCGTTTAGTGGGCTTCTTGATGTGCGCGCGGGCCGCGGTCTAGACTGCGGCTTGAAGCTGGTCCGCGTCGGGACGGCTCGCCCGGCGCGTCGAGCTTCTGTCCCGAGGGTTCCGGGCTGGCCGGAGGAATCTCTTGATGACGCGATTCCCGCTCACCTGGCGGTCGTCCAGGTGCTCGCTTGTGGCCCTGATCACCATTTCGGTCGCCTCCTGCGCGTCCTCGACGCCGGAACCCTCGAGCGCGAAGGGCTCCGCCAGCGAACGGGACACGGCGGTCGTCCACGAGCCCTGCGACAAGGACTCCGCCTCTGCGGAGAAGGTCGATGTGAACGGCGACCGGATACCCGACATCATCCACGTGAAGCAAGACGGCCGGGAGGTCTGTCGGGTCGTCGATCTGAACCTGGACGGCGCGATCGACGCCTTCATCTACTACGACGGCAAGGGGGTGGAGCGGCGGCGCGAATCGGACTTCGACCGCGACGGGCGGGCCGACGAGATCGCTCACTACGAGCGCGGCGCCGTCGTGTTGAAGGAGCGCGAGACCAACTTCGACGACAAGCTCGACACCTGGGACTACTACGAGGGTCCGCGCCTCGCGCGCCGCGAGCGCGACTCCGACGGCGATGGGATCGTCGACCAGTGGTGGCAGTTCAACAACCCGAACGACGCGAAGTGCGCGGTCGTGGCGAGCGATCAGAACGCCGACGGCAAGGCCGATCCCGGAAGCGTGGTGGATCTCTGCGCCGAATCGTACGGCGCGCCGAGAGCGCCCGTGCCCCCGCCGGGCGGCGCCACGCCCCCGGAGGGTGGGGCGGGCGCAGGGCAGCCTGCGGCCGCCGGGGCGCCGAACGCCGCAGCTGCCCCCGCCGCGGGCGCGGCTGCATCGACGACCGCCGCGCCCACCGCTGCCCCCGCCGGCGCGGCTGCATCGGCGACCACAGCGCCCGCGGGCTCCGTGCCTGGCCAGCCGGCCGCCAAGAAGGGACCGTGACATGAGGAGACAAGCGCACATCGCGCTGGCCACGCTCAGCCTGCTCGGCGTGGCGTGCGGCTCGGATCCAGGGTTCGAAGGCGCGAAGGCGCCGAGGGTCGAGGCGGCTCGCAACGCCGACGGCAGCATCGACGATCGCTCGATGTGCGACTGGAAGGGCAAAGAAGATCGCGAGACGAGCGAGACCGCCGGGCCAGGCGCGATCCAGCCCAACGTGAGGCGCGTCTGGCAGATCGTGGGCACCGGCGAAGACCGCCAGAGGGCGCTCGTCTGCCGCGAGATCGACACCAACTTCGACGGGGTGAAGGACGTCGTCCGCAAGTACAACGACAAGGGCGAGAGCCTTCACGAGGAGTCCGACTCGAACTACGACGGCCGGATCGACACATGGCTCACGTTCGCCGGTGGAAGGCTGGCCGAGGTGAAGGTCGACTCCGATCGCGACGGCAACCCCGACGAGTGGAAGTACTACAGCGGCGGCAAGCTCGCGCGCATCAAGCGCGACACGAACCGCGACGGCAAGCCGGACGTCTGGGAGATCTACCGCATGGGGCGGCTCGAGCGGATGGGCGTGGACATCGACGCCGACGAGCGGGTCGATCGGTGGGATCACGACAACGAGCTGAAGCGCCGCTTCGAGGACGACGAGCGCAAGAAAGAAGAGGAGGCCACCGCTGCAGCCGCGAAGAAGGCTGCGGAAGATCAGGCGGCCGCGGACAAGGCGAACGAGGCCGCGGGCGAGAGCGGGAGCGCGGCGCCCCCCAGCGACAAGAAGAAATAGAGCGCGCCTCCTTCGAGCCGAGGTGGGGTCAACCTCGCCCCCTGCCCTGACGGCGCAAGCGCGCACAGGTGCTCCTGCCGCCGCAGGCGTTCGCCAGGGCAGGCGCGCCGGCGTAGGCCTCGGATCCCAGGTGCGTACCGCCCAGGTCGGTCGACGCGGCGCGAGGGGCGTGCTTATCAGTGCCGTCGGCCGACACCATCGCGTCGGCGTAGGTCCCCGAGCACACCATGGAAGAACGTCTGCAGAAGATCATCTCGCGCGCCGGCGTCGCCTCGCGCCGCGCATCGGAGGAGCTCATCCTCGCCGGGCGGGTGCGCGTGAACGGGCGCGTCGTGACCGAGCTCGGCTTGAAGGCCGACCGGCAAAAGGACCGCATCGAGGTCGACGGCAAGCGCCTCGTCTCCGAGGCGCCGGTCTATGTCGCGCTGCACAAGCCGCGGAACGTCGTCTCGACGCTGCGCGATCCCGAGGGGCGCCCGACGGTCGCCGACCACGTGCGCGGCACGGGCGCGCGGCTCTACCCCGTGGGTCGGCTCGACTTCGCGACGAGCGGCATCCTCCTCATGACGAACGACGGCGACTTCGCCAACGCGCTGCTCCATCCGCGCGGCGGCGTGCCGAAGACCTACGTCCTGAAGGTCCAGGGCGTCATGAGCGACGACGATCTCACGCCGTGGCGCGAGGGGATCCGACTCGAAGATGGCGTCACGCTGCCGGCCGAGGCGCGGCTGCTCCGCCACGAGGGCGACAAGACGTGGATCGAGGTGACCCTCCGCGAGGGCCGCAACCAGCAGATCCGGCGCATGGGCGAGGCGACCGGCTGGCCCGTGATGCGCCTGGCCCGGACGACGTTCGCCGGCGTGAGCTCGGAAGGACTCCGGCCGGGAGAGTGGCGCGCCTTGACGGTGGATGAGCTCCTCCACATCCGCGAGGCGTTCGGCGTGCCC
This sequence comes from Sorangium sp. So ce295, assembly GCF_051527405.1. Classification (NCBI taxonomy): domain Bacteria; kingdom Pseudomonadati; phylum Myxococcota; order Polyangiales; family Polyangiaceae; genus Sorangium; species Sorangium sp. So ce295. Next base: position 5,670,769 of record NZ_CP150324.1, read on the forward strand.
AAGCGGATCCGCGGCGCGATGATGGGCGCGTCGTCGGGTCCGGTCGACCACCGCCGCACGGCCAGCTCGGCCCGGTCAGGCGCGAAGGCGTCACCTCGGCCTACACAGGAAGCCGGTGGTGCGGCCGCGCGCGGCCGGGGACCGGCACAGCCGAGGGTTCGCTCCAGAGCCAACGCCGACGCCCCGAGCGCACCTGGTCAGGGCCCGGCCGGGCGGATGGCTCGCTCCAGGACCGACGCCGCTCCGAGCACGCCTGCCCGGAGCCCGGCCGGGAGGACGGCTCGCTCCAGGACGGACGTCGCCGCGCCGGCCGCGCCCGGACCGGGCGCCGCTAGATCTGCGCGAAGCGTCCGCTCCGAAACGAAGCCTCGAGCAGCTGAGACACGCGCGCCTCGAGCTCGCGGGCGCGAGCGTCGTTGATGCCGGCGAGCGCCTGTTTGATCTCGCCGAGCGCCTTCAGCTGACTGAACAGCTGGACGTCGCCGAGCGAGGCGCCGCCCGTGAGGATCTGCCGGATCCGATCGATCTCCGCGGCGAGCGCCTCCACCCCGACGCCGAGCGCGCCGACGCGGCGGCGATCCGGGTGCTCGCGAAAGAAGGCCTCGAGCACCGGCTGCACGATGCCCTCGAGGATCGCCGCCTGATCCTGGTTGTTCCAGATGTGCTTGAGCACGAAGAAGTCGCTCGCGTCGGTCGTCTGGCGGCCATCGAGGTAAGCGCTCGCCGCGAAGAGCTTGAGCATCTTCACGACACGACGATCCGAGAGCGATATCCCTTCGGCGCGGATCTGGAACACCAGCCCCTTGTAGGCCGATAGGAACGCATCGCCGAAGTTCATCCGCGCGCCGAACCCTCGGCCGAGCTCGGCGAGCTCGCGCGCCGCGACGAGCGGGCGAAGCGGCTCGCCGGCCATGTGCCGGATCTCCTGCTGGATGCCGCGCTGGAGCAGCTCGCTGAAGTGGTAGGCGTCGAGGTTGTCGGACTGCACCCGCAGGAGGAAGCGGTCGAAGATCGCGGTCAGCGTCTCGTCGCCGGGCACCTCGTTCGAGGCAGCGAAGACGCTGATGAGCGGGCAGCGGAGCACCTGGCCGCCGCTCGCGAACTTGCGCTCGTTCAGCAGCGTGAGCAGCGCGTTCAGGATGGCGCTGTTCGACTTGAAGACCTCGTCGAGGAAGACGATCTCCGCCTCGGGGAGCATCCCCGAGGTGTTCCGGCGGTAGACCCCCTCGCGAAAAGCACCGATGTCGACCGGACCGAAGATCTCGTTCGGCTCGGTGAAGCGCGTGAGCAGGTACTCGAAGTACCGCGCCTGCATCAGCTCTGCGAGCGTGCGGATGAGCGCGCTCTTCGCGGTCCCCGGCGGGCCGAGGAGCACGCAGTGCTCGCCCGCGACGACCGCGATCATGAGCAGGCGGATGATCTCGTCCTTGCCCAGGAACTGCCGCTCGAGGCTATGGGCAAGCAGGCGCAGGCGCTCGTGGAGCGGAGCGGACATGAGGCGAATCCTCGTATCACAGGCCCGCCGCCTGGCGCATCGCCCCGTGCGTTCCCACGACGCCACCGCGCCGAGCGGTTGAGCAAAACGTTGAGCGAAACGTTGAACAAAACACAGAGGCCGGTGGGTCACACCGGCCTCGCAGGGTCTGCTCGCTGTCGCAGAGCCTATGTCGTGGAGCGGGAGACGGGATTTGAACCCGCGACGTCAACCTTGGCAAGGTTGCACTCTACCACTGAGTTACTCCCGCAGATGTCAATCACTTAATTCAGAAACCACATCTGACGGCGTTTGTCAGAAAAATCCTGATTCGCGCCGGGTCATCACCGGAGGTTCGCTCCGTCGATGCGTGGCGGATGAGTACCAATCGGCGTGGTGGGAGTCAAGCTCTCAACAACAAAACCTCAAAACTTCCGTCGCCGGCAGGTTGCACGGCCGCTCTGGTCGAGTATTGTGTGGCCATTGCGAGCGAGGGGGCTCGCCAAGCAGCACCGCGCACGGTGCCGCTCACAAAAGCCTTCGCGTTCGCGACAGCGGCACCGTGTGGGGGGCTCTTACATCATAAGGGTGCCCGCCACTCGGCGCGCTCTTGGTTGGCCTGGGTCGACCAGGCAGGTCCTTTGGACTTGGGGGGAGCATGAACGAACAGACTGCTTTGCGAGTGGACGTTGCGGAGACAACGGCGCCGGTCCTTCAGAAAGAGTACCGGTCCGGAGTCCACGCCAAGCGACAGGATGACGACGGCGGGTGGGGGCTCGTCCTGATCGGGCTCGACGCTCCGCCGCGGATCGTGAGCCTCATGGACGGCGCCGTGATCGGCAGCGCCGCGCGCGACGGGCGCATCGAGGGCGAAGGGATCGCGCCGGAGCACGCGAAGATCAGCGTCCGTTCGGACGGTTGCTACATCGAGGACATGGACACCCACGACGGCACGTGGGTGAACGGCGTCCGCGCCCGGCGCATCGGCGTGATGCACGGCGACGTGGTGCGCCTCGGGCATCAGCTCGGGGTCTTCGTCGAGCGGCACCTCGCGCTGTACGACGGCGCGCCGTCTCGGCTCGGCCCGCTGGTGTTCGGCTCGAAGCAGCGCAAGGACTGGATCGACCCGGTGATGAAGCTCGTGCAGTCGGGCTCCAGCGTCTGCATCGAGGGCGCGCCCGGGGTCGGGAAGCGGACGCTGGCTCGCCTCGCCGCAGCGGTGCGCGAGGGCCTGGGTGAGACGCTGGTCATCGACGGCAGCGCCGAGACGAAGCCGGCCATTCCGCCGGGCGCGCGACCGATGACATGGCTCGTCCTCGACGCCGATCGCCTGCCGCGCCCGCAGCAGCTGGAGATCGCGCACTCGGTCGGTCGCTCGAACGGCGTCAGCATCATCGCGACGACCGGACAGCCGCTCGACCGTGCCGCCGGCGACGGGCGCGTCGCGCCGTGGTTCGCTTCGCTCTTCTCTGGCAAGCGGATCACGATCCCGACGCTCGAGATGCGGCGCGAGGACGTGCCGCTCATCGTGCGCGACATCGCGGAGCGCAACGCGATCGGCCTCGACCGCTTCACCCCGCAGCTCCTGGAGGCGCTCGTCCGCGCCGGCTGGCCGGGCGGCGTGCCGCAGCTCGAGTCCGCCATCGTGACCGCAGCCCAGGCTGCGCCGGACGGCCCGCTCTCCGTCACGCCGATCGCGGGATCGCTCGCGCGCGGCCCGCGGGTGAAGCCGAACCTCCCGCCCGCGACGGATCCTTCGCTCGCGCGCGCCCGCCTCGAGGACGCCCTCGCCCGGGCCAACGGCTCCGTCGCGTCGGCTGCGCGTGCCCTGGGCATGTCGCGGCAGGCGATCTACCGCGAGGCCGACCGGCTCGGCCTCGACATCGCGCGCCGCAGGGTCCCGCGCGGCTGAGTGACGCCCCTTTCACGACCGGGAGCCCTGCGTCGCGCCAGCGCGGGGGGCTCTCGGCGCGCTCGATGACGAAGCGCCAGCGCGCGCCAGGCGGACATCCAGGCGCGGCTCTTCAACCGTAAAATCCGAGAGACGTATGGCTGACGATCGATCCCTCCTCGGGGTCGACGCACTGCTCGTAGTGCAGCATCTCGCCGCGCGACGACGGCGGGAGCGCGCGCAGCAACGTGTAGATGGGGCCGAGGCCGCAGACGCGACGGCTGGCGAGGTCCCGAGCAACGTCGACGAAGAAGCCCGGCGCGTCGATCGACGTCGCGCGCTCGATCGAGGCGAGATCGCGGTCGCGCAGCGCCGTCCGCTGCCGCTCGTCCAGGGGCGCGGGATCACCGAAGCGCGGGCCGACGTGGGCGAGGTCCGCTCCTGCGATGACGAGGACGCGACCGGGGCGCTTCGCCAGGGCGTCGCGGAGCGCCCTCAGGAACGACTCGGCACCATCGTCTTGCGCGGGGTCGCGACGCCGCGCCTGACACTCCGAGAGGCCGCAGAGGATGGGTACGATCGACGCCGCGCGGCCGCCAAGGAGGTGCCGCACGAACACGGCCTGAAATTCGATCGAGTGCTCGTTCTTGTGCAGGTACTGGTCCTCGCGCACGTCGAAGCGGCTCGCCGCCGCGAGCTCCGCGATCATCTCTCGATCCGGATCGAGAGGACCGAGCGGCGTCGCGAACGTCTTCTCGCAGACGGCGTACGGACGGCGCATCGCGGCGTGCGACGTCCCGAGCAGAACGAACGTGTCGACCTGCTCGAGCCCTGGACCCGCCAGCGCCTGCTCCAGCGCAGCATAGGCATGCCCGTAGCCCGCCGCGGCGCGCCAGAGATCCATGTGCGGCGCGCAGAGCCCGACCATGCGTGTTGGCGCGCTTTGCGACGCTGCAGCGCGCGTCGCTCCGCCCTGCGGCCGCGCGACCTGGAGGCACTTTCGCTCGATGAAGTCGGCGAGCTTCCGTCGATCGCCGTGGTACGCGCCGCCCGCGTGCGCGGCCACCCGGATCGGCGCCGCGTCGAACGATTGCACGACGCTCCGCCGGCGCGCGTGGAATCGCGGGCTGTCGAGCATCCACGCGCGTTCCAGCTCGTCGGCCAGCTGCGACACGTGGGCGGCGTCCACGTGCTGGCCCGTCGACCGGGCGACGTCACGCGCGATCTCGTCGATCGATCGCCTCCCGTCGAAGCGCGCGAGCACGGCAGCGCTCGCGGCGGGAACGACGACCGGAGACGGCGCGATGCCCTCGGTGTCGCGCAACGTCAACGCGCGGCCATGGCGCTCATCCTGGATGACGACGATCTCAAGGGCTCGAAGCTTCGGGCGCAGCACCGGCATCCAGCGCGAGAATAGCGCGTGCGCGCTCGCCGCCCAGCGCGCGGCCTCGCGCATCCGAGAACAGCGCCGACGCCCCCCGCGGTCGCAGCGGCAGCTCGCTCCAGAACGGACGGCGCTGGTGCCCTGCGTCAGAGCGCCCGTCAGGATGGCGGATTGCTGCTTCGCAGCGGCGCCGCGTGGCACTAGGGTCGCTGCTTGAAGCTCCGCCCTGCTCCGCACCCCTCCCCTGGCATCGCGGCCGCTTCGGGCTGGCAGTACGTCCGATCACCACGAGAGCGCCTCCGAACGAATGCGTCGAACCACGCCCCTCGATCCACCCGTCCGTGAAGCCGATCTGCTCATCGAGCTCTCGGCCGTGTACCGCGAGGCGGAAGAGGTCTTCAGTGGCTGGACGTGCGAGGCCTCGACCGAGTGCTGTCGGTTCGGCATCACGGGCCGCGAACCGTACGTGACGTCCGTCGAGCTCGCTGCCGTCCGGCGCGCGATCGCGGCTCGCGGGGGCCGCCGAGCGCTCGAGGGGATCGTGCGAGCGGACGGGGCGGGAGCGCTTGAGTCGGGGGCGCCCGCCAGCGGTCCGAGCCGGCGACGCGCGCTGCCGCAGGCGTCGGAGCGGCGGTGCCCGATGCTCACCGACGCCGGCCGCTGCGCGATCTACGCCGCGAGGCCCCTCGGGTGTCGCACGTTCTTTTGTGATCGCGCCTCCGCTGGATCCCCGGTCCGCCACCACGACGTGACCCGGCTCGTCCGCAAGGTGCAGGAGATCGCCGCGCGACACGAGCCGGGGGGCGACCTCGGCCGTCCGCTCACCCGCGCCCTGGCGGAGGCTGGACCGAGCGCCGCGGGCGCGCCGCCCAGGACGAGCAGCGCGGCGCGCGCTCGCCGCGGCCGCTGAGGCCCGCCGCTCAGGTCCGCTCGACGGCCATCACGCCGGGGATCCGCTGCAGCCGCCGGATCACGCTCTTCAGCTGCGCGAGGTCGGAGCACAGGAACGTGAACGTGTTCATCGCCCGACCGTCGTCGCCCGCGCGACAGGTCGCCTCGCTGATGTTGATGCCCTGCTCGTGGAACGTGTGGCCGACCGTCGCGAGGATGCCCGGCCGGTTCGCCGTCATCACCTTGATCTGCACGGGGCGGTTGATCTTCGCGCGCGCGTCCCAGGAGATCTCCACGCGGCGCTCCGGGTCCGTGTCGAACGCCTTGGCGCAGTTGCGGCGGTGGACGGTGATGCCGCGGCCGCGCGTGATGAAGCCGACGATCTCGTCGCCTGGGAGCGGGTTACAGCACTTCGTGTAGCGGACGAGGACGTCGTCGATGCCGTTCAGCCGGATGCCGTGGCTGTCGCGCCCGGTGACCTTGCGGACGAGCGACTCGATGCGCCCCTCCTTGATCGACTCGGGCGGCGGGGTCGGCGTGCCCTTCTCGTTCTCCTTGGGCGTGGGCGCGAGGAACTCGCACACCGCGCGGACGCTCACCTTGCCATAGCCGACCGAGATGAAGAGCTCGTCGGCCGAGGTGACCCCGAAGCGCTCCATGACCTTGCGCAGCTCGCCCTCGTGCTTCGTGAGGCGACTCAGGCTCATGCTCCGCTGGTGCATCTCCTTCTCGAGGAGCTCACGGCCGAGCTTGAGCGACTTCTCCCGCTGCTCCGTGCGCAGGTAGTTGCGGATCTTCGAGCGCGCGCGGCTGGACGTGACGTAATCGAGCCAGTCCTTCGAAGGGTGCTGGCTCGGGTTGGTCATCACCTCGACCACGTCGCCGTTCCGGAGCTTCGAGCGGAGCGGGACGATGGCGCCGTTGACCCGCGCCCCCGAGCAGTGCTCGCCGACCTGCGTGTGGATCGCGTACGCGAAGTCGATGGGCGTCGAGCCGCGGGGGAAGACGCGCACGTCCCCCTTCGGCGTGAAGACGTACACCTCGTCCTGGAACAGGTCGACCTTGACGCTCTCCAGGAACTCGGCCGGATCCTTGAGCTCCTTCTGGAACTCCATCAGCTGGCGGAGCCAACCGAACCGTGCGGCGTCCTTCGGGTCGATGCCGCCGGAGTTGTTCTCCTTGTACTTCCAGTGCGCCGCGATGCCCTGCTCCGCGACGCGATGCATCTCGTGGGTGCGGATCTGGATCTCGATCCGCTCGCGCCCGGGCCCGATGACCGTCGTGTGCAGCGACTGGTACATGTTCGGCTTGGGCAGCGCGACGTAATCCTTGAAGCGGCCGGGTACCGGGGTCCACTGCGAGTGGATCACGCCGAGCGTCGCGTAGCAGTCCGCCACCGACTCGACGAGCACGCGAAACGCGATGACGTCGTAGACTTGATCGAAATCGCACTGCTGCGCCTGCATCTTGCGCCAGATCGAGTAGAGGTGCTTCGCGCGGCCGGTGACGTCGACCGCGAACCCCTGCTCCGCGAGCTTGCCCGCGAGCACCTTCGAGACCTCGTGGATGTACTTGTCCCGCTCCTTCGCTGTCGTCTTGACCTTCTGCGAGAGGTCCGACCAGGCTTCCGGCTCGATGTACCTGAACGAAAGGTCCTCGAGCTCGCTCTTGAAGCGCGCGATGCCGAGGCGGTTCGCGAGCGGCGCGTAGATATCCATCGTCTCCCGGGCGATCCGGTCCTGCGCCTCGGGCTTCATGAACTCGAGCGTCCGCATGTTGTCGAGGCGGTCGCACAGCTTCACGAGGAGCACGCGGATGTCCCGCGCCATCGCCACCAGCATCTTGCGGAAGTTCTCGGCTTGCCGATCTTCCTTGGAAGCGAAGTTGATCTTCGAGAGCTTCGTCACGCCGTCGACGAGGAACGCCACCTCCTGGCCGAAGCTGTTCTCGATGTCGGTGGTCGTCGCGAGCGTGTCCTCGACGACATCGTGCAAGAGCCCGGCGCAGACGCTCGCCGTGTCCAGCTTGAGCTCGGTGATGATCGCGGCGACGCTGGCCGGGTGGGAAAAGTAAGGGTCACCGCTCTTGCGGGTCTGCCCCTTGTGAGCGTCAGAGCTGTAGGCGTAGGCCCGGGCGATGAGATCGACGTCTGCCGCCGGCTGATAGGTCCGGACGCGATCGACAAGCTCCGTCAACGTCAGCATGAAGAGTTCGGTGGGCGCAATGCGCCCCCTCCCTTTCGCACGCTAACACCGCGATCTAGACCCCGCAATTGTGTCACCATGCGCGGCGCGCGCGCGCAGAGCAAGGTGCCCAGGCGCGTTGCCCGGCGCAGGGCACGCGCGCTCCGTCGCGCGTCCTCGTCGTCATCCACGCCATCCACGTCGTCCTCGTCCTCATCTCGGTTCATCTCGGAGTTTCCGCTTCGCCCGCTTGCGTCGGGTCGAATGTTGCTGCGGATTCATGAAAACCATGGAGCCGATCACCGTCTACGTCCACTTCCCCTGGTGCCTCAAGAAGTGTCCCTACTGCGACTTCGTGTCTTTCGCGAAGGCGCGGGAGGCGATCGACCACCGCGGCTATGCCGACGCCGTGCTGGCCGAGCTCCGGAAGCGGGAGGATCTGCTGGGCGAGCGCGAGCTCCGGAGCATCTTCTTCGGCGGCGGGACGCCGTCCTTGTGGGAGCCGGACGAGATGGGCAGGGTGCTCTCGGCCATCACCGCGGCTGCCGGCCGGCTGTCGCCCGACCTCGAGGTGACCGTCGAGTGCAACCCGACCTCGCTCGATGAGCAGCGGGCCCGAGCGTTCCGAGCGATCGGAGTGAACCGGCTGAGCGTCGGAGTTCAGGGCCTCGACGTCGAGCGCCTCCGGTTCCTCGGGCGCCTGCACGACCCCGACGGCGGGCTCGGCGCGCTCTCGGCGGCGATCCGGTCAGGGATGCCGCGCGTGAGCGGCGATCTCATCTACGGTGTCGCGGTCGGAACGGTCGAGGCGGCGCGGGAGCAACGCCCCGAGCACGCCGCCGCCGAGGCGCGCGCCGTGGCCTCGACGGGGGTGACCCATATCTCGGCGTACAGCCTGACGGTCGAGCCCGGCACCTCGTTCGGAGAGCTCGCGCGGCGCGGTCGCCTGCCGCTCGCCGGAGACGATGGCGTTGCGGACACGTTCTTCGCCATCGACGAGGCCCTCGAGGCCGAGGGGCTCGCCCATTACGAGGTCTCGAACTACGCGAGGCCGGGTCACGAGGCGCGCCACAACCTGGGTTACTGGCAAGGCGTCGACTACGTCGGTCTCGGGTGCGCCGCCTACGGGACGGTGTCGCGCCCCGATCCGCGCTGGGGCCTGCGCTCGGCCGGCGCGGAGGGCCATGACGGAGAAGCGTTCGCGGTCCGGTACCGGAACATCGTGAGTCCAGAACGGTACATGGCTGCGACGGCCGAAGGCGGCGACGCGATCGCCGTGGAGAGCGAGGAGCGGCTCGAGCCGGAGACAAGGCTGTCCGAGCGGATCATGCTCGGGCTGCGGCTGCGCGAGGGGCTCGATCTCGAGGCCGCCGCGGCGGCGCTCGGGGTGCCGGCGTGGCCGCCCTCGCGGCGGAGGGCCGCGGAGCGGCTCGAGCGCGCCGGCCGCCTGGAGGTGGCGGGCGGGCGGATCCGCGTCCCGCGAGCCGCCTGGGTCTTCGCCGACGGCATCGCGGCCGACCTGTTCTGAAGCAGCGCCGCGAGGGCGTCACGTGGGCGCGCGGCGCTCGCGGTGGACGCCGGGCCGGGAGCGCGCTCCGATGAGCGTCCCATGAGCCGTTTGCCTACTGTCGAGGACATCCGCGGCGCCGCCGTGCGCATCGCGCCCCACGCCCACGTGACGCCCGTCATGACCAGCCGGACGATCGACGGCATCGCAGGGGCGCGCGTCTTCTTCAAGTGCGAGAACCTGCAGCGGGTCGGGGCGTTCAAATTCCGCGGCGCGTGCAACGCGGTCCTGTCCCTCTCAGACGAGGAGGCGCGGCGCGGCGTCGCGACCCACTCCTCGGGCAACCACGCCGCCGCGCTCGCGCTCGCGGCCCGAATCCGCGGCGTCGCCGCGTACATCGTCATGCCCGAGAACGCGCCCGCCGTGAAGCGCGCCGCCGTGGAGGGCTACGGCGCCCGGGTCGTGAGCTGCGCCTCCACGCTCCGCTCGCGCGAGGAGACGGTCGCCCGCGTGATCGCCGAGACGGGCGCGATCTTCGTCCCTCCTTACAACGACCCGCGCATCATCGCCGGCCAGGGCACGGCCGCGCTGGAGCTCGCGGCCCAGGTGGACGATCTCGACGCCGTGGTCGCGCCCGTGGGCGGCGGCGGGCTGCTCTCCGGGACCGCCATCGCCACCGGCTCGCTGTCGCGCGCGCGCACGATCGGCGCCGAGCCCGAGGCCGCGGACGACGCGGCGCGATCGATGCGCGAAGGGAGGATCGTCCCCTCGAACGACCCGGTCACGATCGCCGACGGCCTCCGCACCTCGCTCGGCGAGCTCACCTTCGCGGTCCTGCGCGAGCGCGGGGTCGAGATCGTCACCGTGAGCGAAGACGACATCGTCAAGGCGATGCGCGTGGTCTGGGAGCGGATGAAGCTCGTCATCGAGCCGAGCGCGGCCGTCCCGGTGGCGGCGGTCCTGCGGCGCTTGATCCAAGGGGCGCGGATCGGCGTCATCGTGAGCGGAGGCAACGTCGATTTGACCCGGCTCCCGTTCGCCTGAGCGCGCTCGGGCGTTCGAGCCTAACCCGCGAGGGCGCGCTGGCGCTCCGCGCGCCCAGGCTCACGTGGCGCGCCGCTCTCGCGCGAAGCGCAACGTGGCGCGTACAGCGCTCGGCCCTGGGCCGGGCGGCGCCGCTGCGATCGACCGCCCTTGCGCGTCGAGGATGCGCGAGCCGCCCTGGCCGTCGAGCGCAGGGCGGGAGGGCCCCCAGTTGGCGTTCACGATCGAGATGTGATGGCGCCGGGCGAGCACGGGCAGGAGATCGGCGCGCATGTCCCCTTCCCCGGGCGAGTCGACCCACGCCGTAGGGAAGAGCAGCAGATCGGCCTCATCGAGCGCGTCGCCCGCGTCGTCGGAGACGAAGTGAACATCGAAGCAGATGGCGACGGTGAGCTTGACCCCGCGCAGCTCGAGGACCGGCGTCCCGAGATCCCCCGGCGCCGCCCAGCGCTCCGGGAACCACGGATGACGCTTGCGGTAATGGCCCACGCGCCGTCCCTCGCCGTCGAAGACGAGCAAGCTGTTGTAAAAGCGGCCCCCGCTCGCCTCGACGAGGGGGCCGGCCAGCGCGATCCCGTGCCTTCGCGCGAGCTCGGCGAGCCGCTCCGCCGACTCCCCGTCGATCGGCTCCGCGAAGCGGCGCAGATCGCTGTCCCCCCGCGGCGAGACATAGCCCGTGAGGATGAGCTCGGACAGCAGCACCAGGTCTGCCCCCGCAAGCGCTGGCGATCCGAGGAGACGGTCGATCTCGGCAAGCGCTCCCCCTCGGTCGCCGAAGCGCTGCGGCAGCTCGAGCGCGACCACGTCGAGGGAGCGATCGCTCAAGGGCACCACCGGACGCCCCCGCGGCGCGGGCACGCTCGCGCGCCGCCCGCGGGCGATCCGGTCGCATCGCCCCGGACAGCGCACGGCAAAGCCACGGCGCGCCCTCGGCTCAGCGGTGGTTCCGCGCGACCTGGAGCTGGTGGAGGCTCACCGCCAGGTCGACCTGGCGGCGAAGATCCGAGGCGATCCAGGGCTTCGTGATGATCCGGAACGCCGCGCTCTCCCGGGAGATCTTCTGGATCTGCTCGACGTCGGTCGGGGCGCAGACCAGCACCGGGACGTAGCTCAGCCCCTGCCGGCGCAGCTCGCGCAGCAGCGCGAGCCCGCTGAAATGAGGCATCCGGTAGTCGGCGACGACCACGGCGGGCGGCTCTTTCACCGCGGCCGCCAGCGCGCGGCGAGGGTCCCCGAAGGTGCGGACCTGGTAGCCCGAGCGGAGCGCCCGATCCATGAGGTCCAGGTTGAGCTCCTCATCGTCGACGGCGTAGAGGAGGGCTCCTTGGCCCCGACCACTCGAAGGTGGCGGCATGCTGCCGGAGTGCGGGGCATTGCCCATCAAGCGCGAGGGTATCAGACCTCGTTCTCCTGCACCACGCGCTCAAGCCGAGGTGATCTGGTTGCCTGCATCACGCCCAGCGAAGGGCAGCCAGGCGTGCGACACAGCGGAAAGGCCGCCAGATGTGAGCGCCGCTTCGCCCCGGCGCCCTGTCTCGCGTCGCTTCAGCGGGCCTCGAGGCGCCGCGAGCGATCAACCTGGACCGGCAGCGGCGTTCACGATCCACTCCGGCGGCGTTCGGCGGTAAGAGATCAGGAGATGCCCGCTCGCGATGGATTGCTCGAGGTCGGCGCGCTCGTGGACGGCCGGTATCAGGTGCTCGGCCACCTCGGGAGCGGCGGCCATAGCGTCGTCTACGATGCGCGCCAGATCGTGACCACCCAGCGCGTGGCGCTCAAGCTGCTTCGACCCGAGGTGCTGCGGCGCTCGCGCGAGTCGAGCTCCCAGGAAGCGCGCTTCGAGCGGGAGATGCAGGTCATCGCCCAGCTGAGCCACCCGAACATCGTTCGCCTGCTCGACGCCGGGCGCCTGCCCGAGGGCGAGCTCTACCTGGCGCTCGAGTACGTCGACGGCGAGACGCTGACCGCGCGCTGCCAGCGCACGAGGGGGGTCGAGCCGAACGAGGCGAAGCGGCTGATGCTGCAGGTGCTCGACGCCATCGGCTTCGCCCACGAGCGCGGCGTCGTTCACCGCGACCTCAAGCCGCACAACATCATGGTCGCCGGGTCGGGCAAGCGGACGCACGCCAAGGTGCTTGATTTCGGCATCGCCGCGCTCATCGGCGAGGCCCGCTCCGCCGACTACCGCGCGCTCACCCCCACCGGGGAGTTCAACGGGACCCCGGCCTACATGGCCCCGGAACAGCTCGTGCAGTCCACCCCGACCACAGCGGCGGACATCTATGCATGGGGGCTCACCTTTCTCGAGTGCCTGCTCGGCGCGCCCGTGATGCACGAGGCGACGGTCGCCGAGGTCATCTTCCGCCAGCTGAGCCCCGAGCCGGTGCCGATCCCGCGCGCCCTCCGCGGCCACCCCCTCGGCGCGCTGCTCGAGCAAGCGACCGCCAAGTCGCCGGTGCACCGCTTCCGGTCCGCCCGCGACGCCTACGAGCTGCTGGAGGAGTGCGACGTGTCGGGGATCCCGTGGCCGCTGCCGCCCGATCCTGGCCCCGCCGCATCGGTGAAAGGGCGCGGCGGCGCGCTGGAGCAGCGGGCGATCGCGACGCGACCGGCGCGGCAGGTCGAGGCCGAGCAGGAGACCCAGCTCGTGCCCTCCGAGCAACCCGAGCCGCCGCCGGGCACGGTGCGCAAATCCCCCGAGCAGCAGCGGCAGGACGACCGGCTCGGCGCCGCGCCGACGCTCGCGATCCCAGGCCGCAATGTCGCGCCCGCCGCGGCGCCGGCGAGGCCGATCCGCAACGCGTCGATCCACCTCGGCGCCTCGGGGAGCCCGCCGACGGCGCCGGCGACGAACTTCACGTCCCGCCCCAGCGTCGCGCCCGGGACGCGGCCGATGTCGACCACCGGCCGCGGCGAGCGCCGCCAGCTCACCTTGCTGGTCTGCGGGCTCGCCGGCGCCGAGCGCATCGCGGATACGATCGACAGCGAGGCGTTCCACGAGCTCGTCCAGATGTACCAGGCGGTGTGCGCCCAGGTGATCGGGGCGCAGGAGGGGGTGTTCCTCCGCTCCCCGGGCGAGGAGACGATCGCGTATTTCGGCCACCCCGTCGCGAGGGAGGACGACGCCCTCCGCGCCGTGCAGGCGGCGCTCGATCTGGTCGAGCACATGTCCAGCCTGAACACGCGCGAGCTCGTGTCCGTGCCGCTGTCCGTGCAGGTCGGCGTGCACACCGGGATCGTCGTCGTGGCGGACAGCGACGCCGCGCCCTCGCTCGCAGGCCCGACCTTGAACGCCGCGACGCAGCTGAAGGCCCACGCGGAGCCCGGCACGGTGCTCGTGAGCCGCGCGACGCTGAAGCTCGTCGAGGGCTATTACCACGTGGACGCGCTCGGCGAGATCAGCCCGAAGGAGGGGCGCCAGCCGATCGAGGTCTTCGCGGTGCACGGGCGCACGACCGCGCGGGACCGGCTGGACGCGAGGATGCAACACGGGCTCACGCCGCTCGTCGGGAGAGACAGCGAGCTCGACGAGATCGCGGCCCGGTGGACGCGGGCCGCGAGCGGCGCGGGGCAGGTCGTGCTGATGACGGGCGAGGCGGGGATCGGCAAGTCGCGGAGCGTGCGCGCCTTCCGCGATCGGCTGGCGGGGACGCCCCACCTGTGGCTCGAGGCGCGCTGCTCGCCGCAGCTCCAGAACAGCGCCTTCTATCCGGTGATCGAGCTGCTCAACGCGCTGCTCGCGGGCGACCGCGAGCGCGCGAGCACGCTGAGCGGCGCAGCGCCGTCGACGGAGCGCGGCGCAGGGATCGAGCCGCGCGAAGACCGGCTCGCGCGGCTGGAGGAGCTGCTCGCCGAGGCGGAGGCGGGGCCGCTCGCCGTGCCGCTGCTCGCCGCGCTGCTGTCGATCCCGACCGAGGGACGCCACCCCGCGCCGGCGCTCAGCCCGCAGCGCCAGCGGCAGGAGACCATCTCCTCGCTCCTGCAGCTCTTCCTCGGGCTCGCCGATCGGCAGCCGCTCGTGCTCACGACCGAGGACCTGCACTGGGCCGACCCGTCGACCCTGGAGCTGCTCGGCCGGCTCATCGACGAGGGGCGGCCGTCTCCGCTGCTGCTTCTCCTGACCGCGCGCCCGACGTTCGCGCCGCCGTGGCCCGTGCGTTCGCACTTCACCCAGCTCTACCTCGCCCCGCTCAGCGCTGAGCGAATGCGGGCGCTCGTCCAGCAGCTGGCCGGCGCGTACGCGACGACGAGCGGCGCGCCGGGCATGAAGGCGTCGCTGCCAGACGAGGTGATCCGGACGCTCGCGGAGCGCAGCGATGGCGTCCCGCTGTTCGCCGAGGAGCTCACGCGCATGGTGGTCGAGTCGGCCGCCGCGCAAGCCGCCGCAGGGGAGTCGACCGGCGCGCCGAGCGCCGCGCGCCAGGGGGTGGGCGCGCTCGAGATCCCGACCACCCTCCAGCACTCGCTGACGTCGCGCCTCGATCGCCTGGGCCCTGCCAAGGAGGTCGCGCAGCTCGCCGCGGTGTTCGGCCGAACGTTCGGCTACGAGGCGCTCGAGCTGTGCGCGGCGGGCAGCGCGGGCGCGGAGCCGCTGCTCATGGCGTCGAGCCCCGAGGCGCTGCGCGAGGCGCTCGCGCAGCTCGTCGACGCCGAGCTGCTCTTCCAGCGGGGGCGCCCCCCGCGCTCGACGTACACGTTCAAGCACGCGCTGGTGCAGGACGCCGCCTACCAGTCGCTGCTCCGCGGCACCCGGCAGGTGTACCACGCGCGCATCGCCGCCGTCCTCGCCGAGCGCACCACGAATACGCCGCCCGAGCTGCTCGCGCGGCACTACACCGAGGCCGCGCTGCTCGGCCCCGCCGTCGCCGCGTGGCAGCGCGCGGGCGAGGCCTCGCTGTTCTCGTCCGCGCACGCCGAGGCGATCAGCCAGCTCAGCCGCGGGCTAGAGCTCCTCAAGCAGCTCCCGGAGACCAAAGAGCGGGCGCGCGACGAGATCACGCTGCAGACCACGCTCGGCGTCCCGCTGATGATCACGCGCGGCTACGCCGCCCCGGAGGTCGAGGCGACGTATGCGCGCGCGCACGCGCTCTGCCGCGAGGTGGGCTCCTCGCCGCAGCTCTTCCCCGCGCTGTGGGGGCTCTGGATCTTCTTCCACGTCCGCGGCGACTACGCGCTGGCGGAGCAGCACGGCGAGCAGCTGCTCGCGCTCGCCGAGAGCACGGGCGACGCCGGCATCACGCTGGGCGCCCACCAGGCGCTCGGCGCGACGCGCTTCCTCCGAGGGCACCTCCGCGAGGCCCGCGAGCACTTCAACAAGGTGCTCGCGCTCTACGATCCCGCGCGTCACCTCCCGCTCGCCTTCCTCTTCGGCCAGGACGCCGCGGCGTTCTCCCTGTCTCACCTCGCCTGGATCGCGTTCCACCTCGGCGAGCCGGAGCGCGCCCGGGCCTCGGTCGACGAGGCGATCGCGCTGTGCGAGGAGCTCAACCAGCCCGTGAGCCGCGGCTTCGTCGAGCACTTCGCGGCCGTGCTGTGCTGCCTGCTCGGCGATCTCGCGGGCGCGGAGGCGCACGCGCACGCGCTCAGCAAGCTCTCCGGGGAGGTGGGCATGCCCCACTGGGCGGCGCTCAGCCAGATCGACCTCGGCTGGGCGACGGCTGCGCGCGCGGCCGAGGGGCCGGCCGGCGAGGCGGCGCGCGCGCGGTATGCCGAGGGCGCCGCGCGCATCCGCGGAGGCCTGGCGATGCTGACGGGCATCGGCAGCCGCGTGTCGCTCACCTACTGGCGGTCAGCGCTCATCGAGGCGGAGCTCGGCGCGGGCAACGTCGACGAGGCGAGCGCGCTGCTCGCCGACACGCTGGCCTTCGTCGAGAAGAGCGACGAACGCTACTTCGAGCCAGAGCTCTACCGCCTCGAGGGCGAGATCGCCCTCGTGCGCGGCGCGCCGACGGCCGCGGAGGCGCGGGATCGGGCCGAGGCGGCCTTCCGGCGCGGGCGCGAGATCGCGGAGGGTCAGGGCGCGCTCGGCCTCCTGGCGCAGCTCTCCGAGCGCCGCGCGGCCCGCCCCTGAGCGGAGGGCGGCGCGCTGGAAGAGAAGAAGCAGCGCGCCTCGGCGGCGCGCGAGGCGCGTCCCGCCGCGAGGTGACCGCGGGAGACGCCGCAGGAGCTCCGGAGCGCGGCGCTAGAGCTCGCCGTGGGTGCGCATCGGCACCCGCCAGGCGACGATCTCGGCGTGCTGCTCGCGGCTGAAGGGCCGCTCGAGGAGCCGCGTGCAGGACTGCCGTGAGCGGAACAGCTCGAGGATGTAGCCCATGCGCTCGGGCAGCGACGCCCAGTCCTCTGCGCCGCAGCCGTGCGTCGTCTGATCGTGCGCGTTGTACTCGCTCAGGAGGTCGAAGAGCTCGCGATCCTCGATGGTCGCGAGCTCCGCGCAGTGGAGCGGCAAGCCGGGCGGCGCGGGCAGGTCGTAGCCGAGATCGAGGAGCTCGTCCGGCAGGCGCATGGTCATCATTTCCTTCGTGGCCATCAGGCGCCAGATCGCCTGCACCTTCTCGGCCTGCTCGCGGACCACGGACCTGAGCGCCTCGGGCAGGTGCCGTCCGGAAACGCCGATCGAGTCGCGCAGGCAGCGGACGGGCGCGTTGAGCGCCCTCGCGATGTACGGCTGGAGCCGCACCTGCTCGTGCAGCCCGACGAGCGCGTTGGCGAGGAGGACCAGCTCCGCTTTCCTGTCCTTCTCCTCCGTGAGCATCGCCTCGTGGTAGCGCGCCACGGCGCTGCGGAGCAGCCCCTGTCCCCCCTCCCGAGACTGCCCTGTCTGCAGCCCGTCGAGCAGCGCGGCGAGCTGCGCGTCGCCGGGCCGCGGGCACTCTCGATAGAGGTGGATCATGCGGACGAACAGGGGTCCGAGCTCCTCGAAGACCTTGAGATTGCCGAGGGCGATGTCCGAGCTCAGCTCGCGCAAGATCCGCTCTGGGATCTCCATCAGGTCGAGTCCATGACCCCACCAGGGCGTGAGCAGGTTGACGCCGCTGACGAGCGGCAAGCGCTCGGGCTCGCCCTTGCCGCGCCCCGTCGCGATGCCGGCGCGCTGCGAGATCACCTCCCGCTCGTCCTCGTCCGAGAGGATCAGCTGCCGGAGCACCGCCGGCACCTCCTCGTTGCGGATGAACCGCCCCGCGGTCTTCGAGGCCCACGTGGCGAAGGTGCACCAGTGGGCGTTGCGTCCGCCGAGCAGCTTCACGAGCTCCGCGGAGATCTCGTAGTAGCACTGGGTGATGAGCAGGTTGCGCAGCACCGGCTGCCGCTCCAGCGCGATGACCGCGGGAACGTGGTCGAGCAGCGAAGGCAGCTCGGACGCCTCCGAGAACCGCACGCCGGAGTGCGTCCTCGCGGTGGTCCGCGTCGCGCGCTCCACGACGCCGCTCCGCGTCCGGAGCGCCTGCGCCTCCGCGGGCGACGAGAGGGAGGGCCGATAGACACCATCCTGGAAATGGCCGGAGTGCTCGCTCGCCGGTACCGCAGCCATCAGCGGCTTCACAGGGGTCGTCATTCTCCCGTGCTATCTCCGATCGCTACCAGCTGTCCATACCTGTCCATAAGTTCATGTTGAAAAAGGCCGGCTGGCACGCGGGGTGCTGAACATGTGACGCCGGTTACACACCGGCATGTTCAGCGGCGTCTGGCCACGTTCGGGCACGCTCGGGCACGCTCGGCCGCGTTCGGCCGCGTTCGGCCGATTGAACGAGCACCAGCGGCCTCACGGCTGCTGCGGCGGAGCGAGCGGCGGGAGCGTCGGGGGGGCCGCGGTCGCCACGGCGCTTCCGCCGCTCCCGCCGCGCGGCCAGGTCGTGACGCTCACCCGACGCTCTCGGCCGAAGGTCCGCGCGACCACGGCGCGCACGTCGGCCGGCTCGACCTCCTCGAGCGCGCGGAGCAGCCTCGGCAAGCTGCCCGGGTCGAGCGCAGCGCGCAGCCGCAGATCGGTGATCGGCCGAGGAGACGCGGGCGGCGGCGCGACCGTCGCGCGCCGGGTGAGCTCCCTCTCGAGATCCAGCTTGAGCAAGGCCTTCGCGAGGGCCAGCTCCTTCCAGGTGGGCCCGGACGTCGCGAGCGACGCGAGCTCGGCGTCGAGGCGCTGCTCCAGCTCGGCGGCGCTGCGCGACGGCGCGGGCGTGAGCTCCACCGCCGCGACGCTCGCCTGCGCGCCGAGCGACAGGCGCCCCGTCACCTCCGACGCGAGCTGCCCCTCGGCCACGAGGGCCTTCGCGAGCCGCGCGACGCGCGGGCTGACGAGGATCTCCATCGCCACCCGGAGCGGCGCCTCGTCCGCGCCTCCCTCCGGCGGCGCGATCCAGCCATAGAGCAGCCGCGGCGCCGGCACCGCGTCCTCGATGACGATCCGCTCCTCGCGCGGGTGCGGCCCGATGGGCCGCTCCGGCCCCTCGACGGCGCGCTGGAGCGAGCGCGCGAGCGCCTGCTCGACCGCCGCGCGGGAGACGTCGCCAGAGAGCGCGATCGTCGCCTGCGCCGCGGCGCGCTCGCGCCGGAGCGACTCGGTGAGCAGGAGCTCGCTCGCCGCGCCTGCGTCGCCGCGCGCCCCTATCAAGGTGCCCTCCAGCGGGTGGCCGGCGGGGAACAGCGCGTCCCCGAGCGCCAGCCACGAGGGGCCGTACGGCGCCCGCTCGAGCGCGCCCCGCGAGGCCGCGCTGGCCTGCCGCCTGAGCTCGGCCACGCGCGCGTCGCTCGCCTCGCCGAGCAGCATCCTGAGCCGCGCGGCGACGAGGTCGATGCCGACGTCGAGATCGCGCGGAGGCACGGTGATCGCGACGCGCGCCTCGCTGGCGAGCGCGGGCCCCGCCGCGCCGGCGTCGCTCGCGGACCGCGCCGGGACGGCGACGGCCGCGCTGATCGAGACGAGCGGCGCCGCGGGATCTTCCCGGAAGTCGACCGCGATGCCGTTCGGGAGGCGGAAGCGCTGCACCTGCTCCTGGCCGACGCCCGCGAGGAGCCCGATCTGCTTCTCGATCGCCGCCTCGCGCCCCTTGAGGGCGCGGCGCGCGCTCGGGCCTCCGACGTCGTCGAAAGGCGACGCCGGGACGAGGCGCCCGCTCCGGATGCCGAGCGGGTCGTCCTCGAAGGCAGGGCGAAAGCCGACGCCGCCGCCGATCATCACGATCGGGAGCCTCGCATCGAGCGCCTCCGGGTTGCCGAGGAGCGGCATGGGCGCCGGCGCCTGGCCGGGCGGGGTGAAGAGGGGGAGCCGGTTCCGACCGAGCGACACGGGGCGGGGCGGCAGCGACGCGCCGTCCAGCGCGAGCTCGCCGATCGCGGCGCGCTGCGGCAGCCCAGCGCTCGCGCCGTCGCCCTCGTCCTCGTCGAGCTCCTCGTGGTCGAGGTAGGCGGGGAACAGGGCCATGGCGCGCGCGACGCGATCGGCGGGCAGCGAGATCAGGTGGTCGACACGGCCGGGCGGGACACGGTCGCGCAGGAGCTCGGGGTTGTGCTCGCGCAGCACGGCCGTCGAGATGCCGGCGGCGCGCGCGATCGTGCGGAGCCGCGTCCCCGGCGGCACCGCGACCTCGCCGAGGTCGAGCGGCGGGAGCGGCGCGACGTCGGGCAAGTCCAGCCCGAAGCGCCCGCGGTTCGCCGCGACGATCGCGAAGGCGACGATCTGCGGCACGTAGTCCGCGGTCTCCTTGGGGATGGCGCCGGCCTGCGAGAGCTCCGCGAGCCCGACGGGCCCGCGGGCCTCGGGATCGCGCGCCGCAGCGACCTTCGACAGCGCGCGGAGGACGCCGTCGTGGCCGAGGTTGTACGCCGCCAGCGCGAGGTCCCACCGGCCGAAGCGCTCGTACAGGTCGCGCAGGTGCGCGGTCGCGGCGTCCGTGGCCCGCGTGATGCCCATGCGGGCGTCGATCCACTCGGACTGCTCCAGGCCGTAGGCCTCGCCCGTCCTCGGCATGAACTGCCAGAGCCCCGCCGCGCCGGCCGGCGAGACCGCCCGCGGGTCGAAGCCGCTCTCGATCGCCGCGACCCAGAGCAGATCCTCCGGGAGGCCCGCCTCGCGGAGCGAGCGCTCGATGATCTCGCGGTACGCGCCGGCGCGCCGGAAGCGCCGCTGGAAGAGGGCGCGCCCCTCGTCGGACTGGGCGAAGAAGCGGACGAACCGCATCGTGCGGCGCGTGAGAGGCACGTCGAGGTCCGGCATCGCCAGCGTGGCCAGCACCGCCCCGTCGGGGTCCTCGAGATCCTCGTCCGCCGCGGGCTGGAACTCGTGCACGAGGAGCGCCGTGAGGGCGGGCGGCGCATCGCCAGCGGGCGGAGGACAGGCGTCGGCCGTCGGCGCGAGGGCGGGCGCGCGATCGAGCAGGCCGGGATCACGGAAGGCGCGGTACGCCGCCGAGAAGGACGCGCGCACCGACGGCGCCTGGCCGACGGCCGCGCCCGAGATGCAGAGCAGCGCGCCGAGCCCGGTCCACAGAGCGGCTCGCCGTGCCCAGCTCATCGACGTGGATCTTGCTCCGAAACCGCCCGCGAGCGCTACGGCAAAGCGCGGAGACAACGGCGGCGCCGTGGGTTGCTCGACATCGCCACGCTTCCCGGCGCGCCCCGGCGCGCCCGCGGCGCCCCGCGATGTTCCCGCCCGAATTCCTCGGCGATCTGCCCCGGCGCCGCGCCCCGCGCCTGCCCGGGGCCGACGGCCCTCGCCGCGACCAGCACTAGCCGCCCGCGTCCGGGCGAGCTAGCAAGCATCGGCGATGCGCTCGTCTCCAGCCGGACCCCCTTCAGAGAAGAGCTCTCGGCTGGGCGAGGTGCTCGACTTCATGAAGCTCCTGTGGGCCGTCGATCACGGCCTGCAGTCGACGTCGAAGCGCATGGAGGCGAAGATGGGCGTGACGGGCCCGCAGCGGCTCGTCATCCGCATCGTCGGGCGCTACCCGGGGATCTCCGCCGGGCAGCTCGCCGAGATCATGCAGCTGCACCCGAGCACCCTCACGGGGGTGCTGAAGCGGCTGCAAGAGCGCGGGATCATCGAGCGCCGGGTCGACCCGAAGGACGGGCGCCGCGCGCTCCTGGGCCTCACCGCGCGCGGACGCGAGCTCGACAGCCTCCGCACCGGCACGGTGGAGGCGGCCGTGCGGCAGGCGCTAAAGTCGGTGCCGCGACGCAAGCTCGACGCCGCGCAGGACGTGCTCGCGGCCGTCGCCGAGGCGCTGCAGCCGCAGCAGGGCGACGAGTAGCGCCGCCGGTCGGATCCGCGCGGGCGGCGCGCGATCCAGTCAGGGCAGCGCCGATCGGAGAATGCCTGCAGGCGCGCACGGCGCTGGAGCCGCGGCGCGCTGAGCGAACGGCGCTTCGCGGCCCGAAGCGCGGCGCGCGCTGCGTGATCTGCGTGAAGCGCAGGGCTGGGCCGCGACCCGCGGCCCCTCCGGACATCGAACAGAGAAACAGCGGTCGTCCCGCACGGCGATCCGCGCCTCGCCGTCTCCGAGACGGAGGACGTCGCCGCGCCGGACCCGTGAATCGAGGCACTCGGCGCGATCTCCGCGCGGCGCGCGCCGCGCCGAGCGCCTCCCATCAGCACGACGGGGGAACCATGAGGCACTGGGTTCTTGGCTCGATCAGCGCGGCGATCATCGCAGCGTCATGGGGCTGCGGCTCCGGAGAGCGAGGCGGGCAAGCAGACACGGGAGGCGGAGGGCAAGCGGCGGGAGGCGGAGGGACCGGGAGCCATGCCGCGGCCTGCACGATCGCGGCCGAGGGCCTGAAGGTGAGCAGCGGCCGCGGGATCACGCCGTCGATCGCGTGGACCGGATCGGGCTTCGCCATCGCGTGGCACGAGCGCGCAGCCGACGAGGGCGACATCCTCCTCGCCACGGTCGACGCGGAGGGCAACAAGCTGCGGGAGGAGGTGATCGATGACGGGCCGGGCGTCTCCAGCCACCCGAGCGTTCACCGCGACGGGCAGGGCCTGCTCGTCCTCTGGCAGGATCAGGACGGCGCGGGCAGCGTCGTGCGCGGCCGCCGCGCGACGCTGGAAGGCGTCGCCGACGGCGCGGCCTTCGATCTGGCCAGGAGCGGAGCGGCCGAGTCCTGGCCCACCGCGGCGGCGAGCCAGGACGGGACGCTCATCGCGTGGATGGACGCGGGCGGGTCGCAGCTCGGCCACCTCGACGGCGGCGCGCTGAGCAGCTCGATGCCGCTGGATCAGGCGCAATTTCCGGCCGTCGCCTCGGACGGGGAGAAGACCGCGGTGGTCTGGACCCAGGGCGACGCGCTCGACTTCGCCAGGCCAGGTCAGGAGAGCGCTCCGCTCGATCCGATCGCGCACCAGGGCGTCACGGCGAAGCTGCCGCGCGTCGTGCTCGGCGGAGACGACGCCTTCCTCGTCTGGGAGGACACCCGCAGCGGCGCGGAGCAGATCCGCGCGCTCCGGATCTCCGCGCAGGACGAGCTGTCGCCCGAGGCCATCGCCTCGCGCGGCGAAGGCAGCGCCAACTGGCCGGCGCTCGCGTGGACAGGGCGCGGCCTTGCCGTCGCGTACTACCAGTTCCGCGACGGTCCCCCGGGGGTCTTCGTCACGCTGCTGAGCCGGGACCTCGAGCCCATGGGCGACGAGATCGAGGCGAGCGGCGCCGCGACCGCGCGGTACCCGGCGCTGGCCTGGACAGGCCAGGAGCTCGGTATCGCCTACACGGAGCAAGACCAGGGCATCCGGCTCTCGCGCGCCAGTTGCCCTTAGCTCCGCCCGCCCACGCGGCGCGATCCTCCGCGACCGTTCACCGCATCCCGCCCGCACGGGCGGCGCGCGGGGACGCGGCCTGGCCGCCCCCGACGGCGCGAGATCATCGCGCGCAGCGGCGCAGCCCGATCGCCCGCGGCGATGCGCCCGCGTCGCCGCCGCGGCCCCGGATCGAACCCTGCAACCGCCCTCGGCGTGGCCGTCCTCCCCTGCGCCTTTGCGATCCTAATCTGCACAGCCGTGCTCGGCGCCTACGCCGTGCGCGTCGCGCGCCGCGGCCGACCCGCGATGCCGCGGCTCGGCGCCTCTCCTGGGAGCGCGCTGCTCCCCGGGCCGGTGGTCGAGGCCTTCTACTGGTCGTTCCACGCCCCCGCGCGCGCGCTCGCGCGCCTCGGCGTCTCGCCGGACGCGCTCACCTACCTCTCGCTCGGCCTGTCGCTCGCCTGCGCGCCGCTGCTCGCGGCCGGCCGCTTCCGGTCCGGCGCCGCGCTGCTCATCGCCGGCGCCGTCCTCGACGCGCTCGACGGCATGGTGGCGCGCGAAGGCGGCAAGGCGTCGCGCGCCGGCGCGGTGCTCGACTCGTGCCTCGACCGCCTGTCCGACGCCGCGCCGCTCATCGGCCTCGCCGTCTTCTACCGAGAGCACCCCGCGGCGCTCTCGATCCCGCTCGTCGCGATGGTCGCCTCGTCGCTCGTGAGCTACGCGCGCGCCAAGGCCGACGCCTACCGGATCTCGCTGCCCGACGGGCTGATGCGCCGGCACGAGCGGCTCGCCTACCTCGTCGCGGCGCTCGTCTTCGGTCCGGCCGTGCCGACCACGCGGCTGACCGGCGCCCTCCCCTTCCCGATCACGATCGCCTGCCTCGCCCTCGTGGCAGGCGTCGGCCTCGCCGCGGGCCTGCGGCTGGTGCAGCGCACGCGCGCCGCCCTCACGGCGGCCGACGCGGCGGCGCCGTGCGAGCCGAGGACGACGGCGCGCTCCGGTGGAGAGCACCCGCGCCTGCTCCGCGGCGGGAAGGCCACGAGCGCGCCCCTGTGACGCCGGCCAGGGCGGCGCGGCTCAGGCGGGCGGCGCCTTGCCGCCGCTCGCCGAGGCGTCGGGCTCCCAGAGGAGCTCCGGCGTGCCGAGGAGCGCGGCCGCCCAGCGGCTCCAGACGAAGAGCGCGTCGCTCAGGCGGTTCAGGTAGCGGACCGCGTGCGGATCGGCGTGGCCGGCCTGGGCGAGGCGCACGCAGCAGCGCTCCGCCCGGCGGCACACCGTCCGCGCCACGTGGAGGTCCGTGTTGAGCCGCGAGCCGCCGGGGAGGACGAACGAGCGCAGCGGCGGCAGATCGGCCTGGCAGCGGTCCATCTCGGCCTCGAGGAGATCGATCTCGGCCTGCGTCACGCGCGGCTGCTTCGGGTGGACGTCCTCCGGGAGCGTCGCGAGGATCGACCCGAGGTTGAAGAGCTCGTGCTGGACGCGGAGCAGCGTGCGCCCGAGCTCCGCGAGGCGCTGGGCGCCCTCGCGCGGCGCCCCCGGGAGCAGCTCGATCAACGTCTGCCGCGCGGCGCCGACGAGCGCGTTGAGCTCGTCGACGGTGCCGTAGGTCTCGATCCGCGCGTCGTCCTTCGGGACGAGCTGCCCGCCGACGAGCCGGGTCAGCCCGCCGTCCCCCTGCCGCGTGTAGACGCGGTTGATCGTGATCTTCGGCGCCTTGAAGACGCGCGCGCCGCCGCTCTCCCCGCCGTCCGGCTCGTGGTCGCCCGTCCCGCGCGTATCGTCGTCGCTCACGGGGAGCTCACGTAAGGCCTCGGCGTACGAGGGTCAAGAAACGCCGCCGGAGGCGGTGTTGACGATCCTCCGGGGGAAGTGGAAGAGTCCTGTCCCTATGCGCTCAGCAGGGCCGCTGCTCCGTCATCCCGTCTCCATCGCCCTCGTCCTCGCCGCGATCCCCGTCGCCGCGGGCTGCGCCGCCGAGCCGGCCGCGCGACCGGCGCCGAAGCCCGCCGTCACGGCGGAGATGGCGCGCATCGCGGAGAGCCAGCGCCGCGTCGACGAGGCGAGCCGCGCGCTGTCCGACAAGCGGTACGCAGACGCCCGCGGGCTGCTCGACAAGGCGAGCGGGCTCGGCGTCGACTCGCACCGGTACCAGATCGGCGAGCTGCGCGAGAAGGTCGACAGGCGCGAGGCGAAGGTCTGGGCCGACGACGCCGCCGATCTGCTCGACAAGAAGGAGTGCGAGGCCGCGTTCCACAAGCTGTCGGCGCGGATCGACGAGCTGAAGAGCGAGGCGTTCACCCACGAGGTCCGGCGGCTCGTGGCGTCGCAGGCCGCGGCGTGCGCGAGCAGCAAGGTCGACGACGCGACCATCGCCGGCAAGCTCGCGGAGGCGCGCGCGTTCCTCGCGGCCCCGCCGACGAGGGCGGTCGTCGGCGACGCCGCCACGGACCGGCTCACGGCGGAGCTCGACGCCACCATCGCCGAGGTCCTGTATGGTCAGGTCGAGGCGGACGTCTCGGCCGGACGCTGGGCGAGCGTGGTCGAGAAGCTCGACGCCGCCGTGAAGCGGGGAGACACCTCCGAGGAGCAAGGGCGCGCGATCCTCGGGCGGGTCCGCGCGGCCGCGGCGCCACGGCTGGCCGAGCTCGCCGGCAGGGCGCTCGGCACCCAGGACGCGGCAGCCACGCTCGAACAGCTCGACGCCACCATCGCGCTCCTGCGCTGGGAGGCGCTCGCGCCCGACGGGGCCGAGCTGCCAGGGAGCGGCGCGCTGCCCGAGCTGCTCGCGCGGAAGCGCGCCGCCCTCGCGGCGTGGGTCGAGGCGCGGACGGTCCGGATGAAGCCCATGAAGAAGCCGGAAAAGCGCTGGTCTCACGGCACCGTCGCTGTCTCGCCGGCGTCGGACAGCGACGGCGAGCCGACGCGCAGCCTCCTGCCCTCGACGCCCGTGTGGGTCATCGGCCAGACCAAGGATCGCGCGCTTGTGACCGAGGTCGACCCCGGCACGACCGTGGTCACCGCGGCGTTCGACGTCGCGATCGGGTGGGTGCCGCTGGCGCGCCTCGCCCAGGAGCCGACCGTCGACTGGCTGCCGCCGAACGACCAGCTGAAGGGCGAGCGCGTGTGGGGCCCGCTCCGGGAGAAGCAGCCGACGCTCGAGCTCGGCGTGGTGAGCGACGTCCAGGGAGCCGACATCACCGTCCGGCGGCTCGCCGACGACGCCGAGATCAAGCTGTCGCGCAAGCAGCTCCGCAGCGGGCGCCTCGCCCCGGGCACCAAGGTGCTCGCGCTCTGCAAGTCGGAGAACGAGCCGGCGACGATCATCGACGTGCCGCCCGCAGGTCGCGTCGCGCGCATCCAGTGCGAGGGGGGCATGCAGAAGGAGGAGCCCCTCGCCTCGCTCCGTTCGCGGCCCGATCTCTTGCCCCGCAGCCGCTAGCGCCGCCCTGGCGGAGCCCAGCCCTCCCGCCGCAGCCGAGCGGCCGGCTGCGCCGCGCCGGCAGACCGATCCGACGCGCCTCGCGTCTGCCGGCGCGGCGCTCGCTCTGCCCGCGTGGCCACAATTCTCGACCGCCGGCCGTCCGTCGTTG
Source organism: Sorangium sp. So ce295 (assembly GCF_051527405.1). Classification (NCBI taxonomy): domain Bacteria; kingdom Pseudomonadati; phylum Myxococcota; order Polyangiales; family Polyangiaceae; genus Sorangium; species Sorangium sp. So ce295. The sequence continues at coordinate 5,697,460 of NZ_CP150324.1, forward strand.
ACTCGTAGCGCCGGGCACCTAAGTCTCTCCATCCCTGAGGAGCCACGATGCCTACGACCTATAGCGACCTCATCTCCGACGTCCGCAAGTCCATCCGCGAGCTCTCGCTGACTGAGCTCAAGCGCCGCCTCGACGACAAGGTCCCGATGGTGCTCCTGGATGTGCGTGAGAAGGAGGAGTACCGCGCCGGCTTCATCCCGGGCGCGATCTCGATCCCGCGAGGCTTTCTGGAGATCCAAGTCGAGCAGAAGCTGCCGGACAAGTCGGCCCACATCGTGGCCTATTGCGCCGGCGGCACGCGCTCGGCGCTCGCCGCGAAGACGCTCCAGGAGCTCGGCTACACCAACGTGGAGAGCGCCAACCCGGGCTTCTCCCGCTGGAAGGACATGGCCTACCCGGTCGAGATGCCGCCCAACCTCACGGACGCGCAGCGGGATCGGTACTCCCGGCACCTGCTCCTGCCCGAGGTCGGCGAGGCGGGGCAGGCCAAGCTGCTCGCCTCCAAGGTGCTCCTGCTGGGCGCCGGCGGCCTCGGCAGCCCGGCGGCCCTCTACCTGGCCGCCGCCGGCGTGGGGACGCTCGGCCTCGTCGACGCCGACGTCGTCGACAACTCGAACCTCCAGCGGCAGATCCTCCACGCGACCTCGCGCGTGGGCAAGCCCAAGGTCGACAGCGCCGAGATCGCGATCCGCGACCTGAACCCCGACGTGAAGGTCGTGAAGTTCCAGGAGCGCGTCGACAGCGGCAACGTCGACCGCATCTTCGACCAGTTCGACATCATCGTCGACGGGTGCGACAATTTCCCGACGCGCTACCTCGTGAACGACGCCTCGGTCTTCAAGAAGAAGCCGGTCGTGCACGGCTCGATCTTCCGCTTCGAGGGCCAGGTGACGACGTTCATGCCGGGCGTCGGCCCCTGCTACCGGTGCCTCTACCCCGAGCCGCCGCCCGCCCACCTCGCGCCGAGCTGCCAGGAGGCGGGCGTGCTCGGGATCCTGCCGGGGACGATCGGCATGATCCAGGCGACCGAGGCGGTGAAGCTGATCCTCGGCAAGGGGGCGCCCCTCATCGGCCGGCTCCTCACGTACGACTCGCTGCGGATGAAGTTCGGCGAGCTCAAGCTGCGCCGCGACAAGAACTGCCCCGTCTGCGGCGAGTCGCCGACCATCACGAGCTACATCGACTACGAAGGCTTCTGCACGCTCGGCTGAGCGGACACGCCACGCCCTGCGCGCTCGACGACGAGCGCCCGCGCGGCGGGGCGCGCACGACGACCACCAAGACCACGTCCACGACGAGCGCCCGCGCCGCGCGGCCGGGCGCTCCGCTGTGTCACGAGGGGTACTGGAGCACCGTGGCCTTCTCGGGCCGCTCGATCGCCTCCACGCGGCTCGTCACGATCTGCCGCTCCATCCCGTCGTGATCCATCTGGGTGAAATAGATGGGGCTGCCGACGCGCGCGTTCTGCGGCTCCGGGATCACGACGCCGTTCGGGTTGATCCGAACCGCGCCCTGGAGCTTCAGGTGCAGCGCGAGGTGGGCCGGCCTGAACTTGCGCGCGGCCCGATCGCGGACCGCGACGCAGATGTCGTCGCGGACGTGATACTCCGTGTTGCGGGTGATGAAGACCCGGTGCTTGCGGCGCTCCGTGCCGGTGTAGTCCATGCTCGCTCCTTCGCGCCCTTCGGCGCGGCACGCATCGTGGCAAGGCGCGCCTCGCGTGGCCAAATTCGTCGCGGCCGCGCGGCCCCCGGCGTCCCGCACGAAATCAGGTGCCGCAGCAACTTTGTGCGAATCTCCGCGCGCTTTTGGGACGCAGCGCGCAGCGGTGCCACGATCGCGATCGCCATGTCGCGCAGCGAGCGTCTACCCGGTCCCGGTCTGGCGAAGGTCCAGCGTCCACCGCTCCTCCAGCGGAGGCACATCGAGCTCGTGACCTGCTCGACGGGGCCCCTCCACGCGCTGTTCGACAGCGCCGACGTGCTGAGCGAGGGCAGCACCCGCGACGAGGGGGGCGCGCTCGTCTACTACGGGTCGACCAGCGTGCACGTCGCGCTGCCGCCGGACGCGCCGCTGGCGGCGCTGCTCGATCGGGCGCTCGCGCTCGACCCTCACCTGAGGCTGCGGGCGCTCCGCGTGGCGCACCGAGAGGCCGCCGCGCGCGCGGGGGGCCCGCTCGGGCCGATGCAGGCCGAGATCCGCTGCGGCTTCGCGCCGCGCGCCGCGGCGGTCTCGTTCGCGCTGACCGTGGACGTCACGGCGCGCGTGCTGATAACGACGGACAGGACGGCGCGCGCGTGATGGCGATGCAAGGACCTTCCCGACGAGACCGCGACCGCGGGCCGCGCCCCCTTGACGCGCGTGTCCACGTGGAGAACGGGAGCACTCCGGCGCGAGGCGGGGTACGCTCCCCACGACGCGCTCTGCCTCCGCCGATCGTCGGCGCGGAGCCGGTGACGCTGCGATGAGCAACAAGGACCGTTCCGCCTCCGGAAATTCCGACAAGGTGATCCACGTCGTGTTCGGCCCTGGTGGGGGGCGGGTGTCGCAGCCCCCGCCCGCGCCGCAGGCGGGCGCGACGGAGGCGCCGCTCCCTGCGCCGGGCGCCCGCGAGCCGGTCACCGACATGTTCACCGGCACCGAGGTCGCGCGGCTGCTCGGCATCTCGCCCGGGCGACTGCGCTCGCTCGATCGCGCCGGCATCGCGGCGCCGAGCGGCCGGCGGCGGGGGCGGCGCGCGTACACCTTCTCGGACCTGATCGCGCTGCGCGCCGCGCGCGACCTGATCGCCCGCAAGGTGCGCCTGCGCGACGTCGCGCGGGCGATCGACAACATCCGGACCGCGCTCCCCAAGGTGACGCGCCCCCTCGCCGAGCTCCGCGTCGCCTTCGACGGCAAGGCGGTCGTGGTCCGGGGCGCGTCGGGCGCGTTCGAGCCGCTCACGGGGCAGATGGTGCTCGACTTCGAGGTGAAGGAGCTGCGCGACGACGTCGTGCGGGTGCTCCGCCCGAAGGTGGGTCGGGAGCGCGCGCGCACGGCCTACGAGCTCTACATGCAGGCCAGCCAGCTCGATGAGGATCCGGCGACGATGGACGAGGCCGAGGCGCTCTACCGCCGCGCGCTCGAGATCGACCCGTGGCTGGCCATCGCCTACACGAACCTCGGCAACATCTGCTTCCGGCGCAACGCCGAGGAGCAGGCGGAGGCGCTCTACATGAAGGCGCTCGATCTCGACGCGGCCCAGCCGGAGGCGCAGTACAACCTCGGCTACGTGATGCTCGAGCGCGGCCAGGCGGCCGACGCCATCCGCTACTTTCAGGGCGCGATCGCGAGCGATCCGCGCTTCGCGGACGCCTATTACAACCTCGCGATGGCCTACGAGCAGATCGGCGATCCGACGAAGGCGCGCCCGTGCTGGCGCAGGTACCTCGAGATCGAGCCGACCGGCACGTGGGCCGAGATCGCGCGCAGGCACCTCTGAGGCGGGCGCCGCGGGCGTCGCCGACGCGCCCGCGACGTGGCAGGTCTTGGCGGTCGGAACCAGCGAGTGAGCGCGAGAGGTTGCCAGACCGCGCTCCCATTCAGGAGAGGTGAACGAGATGAGCGACGTGGGATCGGCCCGGCGGGCCAAGGACGAGCTCAAGGCCAAGATCAGCGGCGAGCCGTGGTGTGTCGGCATCGGGGTCGAGCGGGAGGACGGGGTCGGCTTCATCGTCCGCGTCAGCATCCGGTCCGGAGGAGCCGACGCGGCGCGCGCGGTCATCCCGGAGCGCATCGGCGGCGTGCTGATCAAGGTGATCGAGAACGACCCCTGAGTACGGCCGATCCGCGGTCTTCAAATATCGCCAGGCCGCGCAAACCGTGTAAGCTGCGCGCCTCGTGAACGAGCGCAATCTCTCCCGCCGACTTTCCACGAGCATCGTTGACGCGTTGAAGGCGCACGGGCACATCCTCGTGGCCAGGGGCGGCGCGACGGCGCTCGCGCGCGAGCTGGAGGACAAGATGGCTGCGGACATCGCGGCCATCACGCCTCGGCTCGAGCCGTGGGCCCTCGTCGACGGAGAGCCCACGACCACGTTCGGCACCGACGAGATCGACGACCAGGTCGAGGAGCTCGTGGCGAGCCTCACGAGCACGTTGATGGAGTCCGAGCACGTCGAGGACATCTTCACCGAGGACAACGTGATCAAGCGGGACGTGTTCCGCGTGATGCGCGACGCGCTGCTCGGGCCGCGGCCCGAGCTCGCCCTCGAGGACGACGGCCCTGTGCACGTGCGCCTGGACACGCTCGGGTACGTCGCCTCGACGGTCGGCAAGCGCGCGCCGGCGCAGGTGCTGCACGAGTCGCTGACGCGCGCGGCCCAGAGCGCCGGCGGCAAGCTGACGGGCTACGATCCCGAGCTCCGCGAGGCGATATTCTCGCTCGAGAGCAGCGACCCCGACGCGCGGCTCGAGATCGAGGAGGCGGTGGCCGACGAGCTCTCCGATCTCGTCGAGGCGAAGGTGGTGACGCTCCCGATGATGGAGCGCCGCTTCGAGCTGCAGCGCAAGATCGAGGCCGGGGCGCGCGGCGGTCTGCGCCAGCGGATCGACTCCATCGCTTCGAGGATGCTGCGCGAGGGCGGCTGCGCCGCGTCGTGGGAGCTCGCGGGCGATCGGGTCCTCAAGCTCAAGCTCACGCCGCTGTCCGAGCAGGATGCGCTCGAGGTCGACAGCCACATGACCGACTTCAAGCGTGAGATCGCGGTGGTGCTCGGCGACCCGCTCGACGAGCTCGACGTTGCCCGGAAGCCGGCCGCCGCTCCCCTGCGCAACGACGCCCCGCCGTCACGACGCCGCGAGCCTGCTCCGGTGGCGGTGGCGGACGAAGACCTCGACGAGGAGGACGAAGACCTCGACGAGGAGGACGAAGACCTCGACGAAGGGGAGGACGAGGACCTCGACGAGGAGGACGAGGGCGAGGACCTCGACGACGAGGACGAGGACCTCGACGAGGAGGAGGACGAGGACCTCGACGAAGAGGAGGACGAGGACCTCGAGGAGGCGCCCTCCAAGAAGGCCGCTCCGCGTGAGAAGCCCCGCAAGCCGGCCGAGCCGGCGACGGAGCAACCCGCGGCGAGCAAGCCCAGGGCCGTGGCGGTCCGAGGCGCGAAGAAGGAGCCGGCGAAGAAGCCGGCGGCCGCGACCAAGAAGGCGAGCGCGCCGGCAGAGAAGGCGGCGACCGGGAAGGCCGCGGCGCCGGCCTCCGTGAAGAAGGCGGCGAAGGCGCCCGCCAAAAAGGCGGCGAAGGCGCCCGCCAAGAAGGCGGCGAAGGCGCCCGCCAAGAAGGCGGCGGCGAAGAAGCGCTGATCGCGCTCAGCGGGCGCAGTTGCGGTAGACCAGGATCACCGGGACGCCATCGGGTCCGGCGATGTGGTCCGGGCTCGTGGTCCCGAACGCGACCCACGCCTGGTACGCCTGCCCCAGCATGTGCTTCTCGTGGTGGTAGAGGGCGAAGTCCGCGCCCGCGACCGCCCCCACGCCGCGGATGTCCTCTCGCAGGCGCCCGTCGCGCAGCAACATCTCCCACGCCGGGCCAGCGGTGTCGTGGATGTACACAGTCCCTCGAGGCGGGACGTGCTCGTTGAGGTACGCGACGACCGCGCCCGTGGTGTACCCCCAGAAGGTGCGGTTCAGCCCGAGGTTCGCCGCGCCCGGCGCGCCGCCGACCAGCGGCGTGTAGCTCGAGAGCGCCCACGGGTGCGCGTGCAGCGTCTCGGCGATGGGCGCCGCGACCACCGCCGCCCCGAGCAGCGCCGGGACCAGCGGGCCGCGTGGGAGCGCGGCCGCGCGCGCGGTGTTCGCGCCGGCCCGCGCGCGGGGTCCGCGCGCGCGCCGGGAAAGCAGCAGCGCGCGTAGACCGACGCGCGCGCGCCGCACGGCGCCGGAGAACGCGGCGCCGGCGAACAGGGCGATGAACGGGTAGGCCGTCATCCAGTGCTTCGTGCCGCCGAAGATCGGCGTGCTCGGGGAGAGCCAGGCGCCGTACACCGCGGCGATGGCGAGGAACCAGAGGAGCGCCGTGCCGCCAGGGTCGTCCGCGGGCGGACGCAGCCGCGCGGCGAGCGCCCGCTCCGCGGCGAGCGCGAGCCGCCCGCCTCCCGGGGCGAGCCGCGCCGCCGCGCACGCGAGCGGATAGAGGAGGCGCTCACGCGCTGCCGCGCAGAGCCCGGCGACGAAGAGGACCAGCGTCACGACGGGGACCGTCGCCGCCGTCATCACGGGCGCGTAGGCCCTCGGCATCGGAGGCGTCCAGTAGTTCCGGCCGAGGAACTCCATGTTGTAGTACTCGTGGTTCAGGTGAAACGACGCGTACTCGCGGAGGCGCGGGAGCGTGTCGCGCCAGATCCACGGCCAGAGCGCGTAGAAGACGAGAGGGCCGATCGTCGCCATCGCGGCGAGCGCGGCCAGAGGTCGCCGGGCGCCTCCGGGCCGCGCAGGCGACGCCGCGGCGGCGGCGGCGGGCGCCGCCCTCGCCGCGATCGCGCGCGCGACGATCCGGTCCCTGAGCTCCATGCCGACGGCGTGCGAGACGCAGACGATCGGCAAGAACCAGGAGTTGTGCTTCGTGTCGAGCGCCAGGCCGAAGGCGACCCCGGTGAGCACGGGCCACAGCGCCCCGCCGTCCCGCAGCGAGCGCCAGTAGGCGTAGGCGCACAGCGCCCAGACGGTCACGATCGGCGCGTCGAAGCACGCGAGGTGCGCCTGGTAGAAGTACCGCGGCAGCATCGCGAAGAGCACGGCCGCGGACGCGCCGGCGAGCCGATCGCGCGCCTGTGTGCCCCAGAGGTACACGAGCGCCACCCCCACGCCCGACAGGACCATCGCGGGGAACCTGTAGCTCGTGCCCTCCATGGCGAAGAGCCCGAGCCGCTTGTGCAGGACGAGGTTGGAGAGCGCGAAGAGCGACTTGATGAGGCCGGGGTGCTCGTGGTTCACCGACCAGGCGGCGTCGACGCGGTGCGGATCGAGCGCCGCGCGCGGCGCCTCGAGGAGCGCCTGGAACCACGCGCCGTAGCGGTCCGCGGCGAAGAAGTAGAAGCCCTCGTCGCGCGCGTAGCCGAGATCACCCGCGGTCGCGAGCAGCAGGGCGACGTACGCCGCCGCGAACGCGAGCGCGATCAGGCCGTCGGCGGGCGCGAGGGGCGCCGAGCGCTTCATCGGGTGTCCGCCTCGAAGCAGTAGTGGCGGTGCGTGAAGTCGGCGGATCTCACGGCGAACTCCACCTCGGCCCCGGCCGCGCCCGCGTGGGCAGCGAGCGGGAACTCGAACGCCGCCCACCCGTCGCCGTCGGCGTGCGTCGCCTCGCCCACGGTCTCGCCGTTCACGCGCACGGACAGCGTGACCGGCGCGCCCCGCCGCTCCCGCTCGATGATCCAGTACATGCCGGCGTGCCCTCGGATCACCGAGCCGAGCGGGACGCCGCGGAAGCGCGTGACGATCTCGCCGTCCCTCGGCGGGTGGGACCAGATGCACCGGCGAGGGCGGAACTCCTCGTCCGCGATCACCGTGACGCCCACGTTGAAGAACGGGCCGCCGGGGCACTCGAAGCGCTCGGCGGGGAACGTCGGGTTCCCGCCGAGCCCGCCGGCGGCGATCCGCGCGCGCGGGTTCCAGCGGCACGCGGCCGGAGGATCCGTGACGCGCACGTCGGCCGACGCCGGCGCGACGTTGTCGACGAAGTCGTAGACGACGCGCGCGGGCGACGGGTTCACGAGGCGCCGGAGCACGAAGGGGCCGCGCTCCTGCCGCGCCTCCTCGCGGAAGCCCGCGAGCTCCTCGGCGCGCTGGCCGAGGACGCTGATCTCGACCGCGGCCGCGTAGCGGCTCTCGTCGGGCCGGGCGGCGTCGCGCAAAGGCATCAGCTCGTCCCCGAGCGCGCGGCGCGCGGCCGGATCGGCCCATCCGGGCGCGACGACCACGAGGTCCCCCGGCTGCTTCATCGCCGCGAGGGGCGCCCCCACCTCGCGCCAGGCGTCGAAATCCGGAGCGCTCTCGCTGAAGTACACGTGCGCCACGAGCTCCCCGAGGCCGAGCGCCGGCAGGCCGAGGAGGGCGAGCAGGCCGAGGGCGCGGCGCCGGCCGCGCGCGCTCGCCGCCTCGCCCGCGGGCGAGGCCGTCTCATGGAGCTGCGCCGAGGTCACGCCGTCCTCCGGGCGAGCCGATCGGCGCGTGCCGCCGGCAAGAGCAGCGCGGAGACGGCGATCACCGGCTCGGGCCTGTAGCACGACGGTGCGAGCGCGGCGCGGCGGATGAGATCCATCCCGTCGGTAGCCCTACACGATGGAAATCATGGAGGAAACGCGACGGATGGCGCCGGCCCCGCGGCCGGTTTTCTGGCGGTGTGGAGCTTCAACGTCCCTGGCGCCGGCCTTATGTTGGTTGCCCCACAAACCATGTCGTACCGTTGCCGCCAACCCGCCGAGGTCGGCCATCTCGACCCCCCCCGAACGCGCGCCGCCCGTGGACCGAGCTCCCGGGCCCCGACGCCGGTGGATGCCCAGGCGCGGCTGCGCACGGTGCTCACCCATGCGCCGCTCGCGCTCTTCTCCTTCGACGAGCGCGGGATCATCACCCTCTTCGAGGGGCGCGGGCTCGAGGCCCTGGGGCTGAAGCCTGGCGAGCGCGTGGGCCGCTCGGTGTTCCACGTGTTCGCCGCCTACCCGTGCGTCACCGAGAACGCGCGCCATGCCCTCGAGGGACGAGCGGTGACGACCGTCGGGCAGATGCCGGAAGGCTGGCTGGAGGCTCGCTACATCCCGCTGCGGGACCCGGCCGGCAAGGTCACTGGCGCCCTCGCCACGTGCATCGATATCACCGCACGACAGCGGGCGCTGGACGCGCTCGACCAGCAACAAGCGGTGCTGAAATACGTCATCGCCAATGTCCCGCACGCGATCTTCTGGAAAGATCGCCAGGGCCGGTTTCTCGGAGGAAACCAGAACTTCCTCAACGACACCCACACAAGGGTCCTGGAGAACCTGCTGGGCAAGACCGATTTCGACGTCTGGGGCACGGGGGAGGACGCGGCCGCTTTCGTGAAGATCGACCGCGAGGTCATGGAGCGGGGCGTCCCGATGCTCGACATCGAGGAGCCCCTGCTCCGCCCGGACGGCCAGCGGCGGGTCCTGCTCACCAGCAAGGTGCCCATCCGCGACGAGAGCGGCGAGGTGACGGGGCTGCTCGGGATCTACGCCGACATCACCGAGCGCAAGCAGATGGAGCTCGACCTGCACAAGGCCAAGGAGGCCGCGGACGCCGCTGCCCGCGCCAAGGGAGAGTTCCTCACGATGATGAGCCACGAGCTGCGGACGCCGCTGTCGCTGATCCTCGGGCCGCTCGAGTCGCTGCTGTCGAGCCCGGACGAGCCGCTGTCGCCGAAGGTGCGGACGCACCTGGAGCGCATTCAGCGCAGCGGGCGGCGGCTGCACCGGCTTGTCGACGACGTGCTCGACTACCAGAAGATCGAGGCCGGCAAGATGCTGCTCGACTGGGAGGCGGTCGACGTGACGACGCTCGTCGCCGACCTGGTGGAAGAAGCGCGGCCAGCGGCGGAGCGGGGCCTCCTGCAGCTCGCGCTAGAGGTCGACCCCGCGCTGGGCACGGTCCCCCTCGATCGGCGTAAATTCGAGAAGATCGCGCTCAACCTGCTGGGCAACGCGCTCAAGTTCACCCCGCCGGGCGGTCGGGTCACGGTCGGGTTGCGGCCGCGCGACGGCGTAGTCGAGCTCTGCGTCGAGGACACCGGTCCGGGCATCCCGTCGGACAAGATGCACCTCTTGTTCCAGAGGTTTCAGCAGATCGACGCGTCGATGACGCGCAAGCACGAGGGGACCGGGATCGGGCTGTCGCTGGTCAAAGAGCTCACGGAGCTGATGGGCGGCACCCTCGGCGTGGAGAGCGAGCCCGGAGTTGGCTCTCGCTTCTTCGTGCGCCTGCCGCGCGCTGCGGGCCCTCGGATCGCGCCGCCGCCCCCCGGCTCGCCGGCGCGGACGAGCGCGAATGGAGCGCCTGCCAGCGCGGGCGATTTCGAACAGCCCGAGCTGCGCGCCATGGGCGCGAGCGGCGCCGGGGTGCGGCGGACCGAGCCCGCGCCGCGCCTGCTCGTGGTGGAAGACAACCCGGACATGCGGTCCTACATCGAGGACATCTTGCTGGCCGAGTACGAGATCGCGCTGGCGACCAACGGCCGCGAGGCGCTCGAAGCGGTCAAGGCGAGCCGGCCCGACGTCATCGTATCGGACGTGATGATGCCGGAAATGGACGGCTTCGAGCTGGTCCGGCGGCTCAAGCGGGAGCCCGGCCTCCGCTCTATCCCGATCATCCTCCTGACGGCCAAGGCGAGCCGCGCCGAAACGGTGGGGGGGCTGGAGGTCGGCGCCGATGACTACCTGGTCAAGCCGTTCGATCCGCTGGAGCTCAAGGCGCGGGTCCGCGCGGCCGAGCGCCTGCACCGCGCCTACCAGGAGCTCGAGGCGAAGAACATCGAGCTCGCGACGGCCCTGAAGAGGCTCTCGGAGACGCAGGAAGAGCTCGTCCAGGCCGGCAAGATGGCGGCGATCGGGACCCTGGTCGCGGGGCTGTCGCACGAGCTGAACAACCCGGTCGCCATCATCCTGATGAACGCCCAGCTCGTCCTCAAGCGGCAGCGCGACGGCCATGGGATGCCCGATGAGCGCCTGCTGCTCAAGGTCCTGCGCACCATCGAGCAGCAGGCCCACCGCTGCTCCGACCTCACGCGAGCGCTGCTCGATTACTCGCGCGGCAAGACGATCGGCCGGGAGACGTGCGACATGTCCACCGCGCTCCGCCGCGCGTACGAGCTCTCCACGCCGCGGGCGCGCGGGCGCGCCGTCCACCTCAAGGTGAACAGCTCCACCGCGGCGCCGCTGCCCACCGTGCTCGTGAATCCGGCGCAGCTGGACTCCGCCTTGCTCAACGTGATCGGCAATGCGATCGACGCGACCCCGCGCGGCGGCACCGTCGAGGTCGAGGCTCACCCCCTCCGCCACAGGGACATCGAGGGCGTGCAGATCGAGGTGCACGACACCGGCTCTGGTATCCGCCCCGAACACCTGGACCGCCTCTTCGAGCCCTTCTTCACCACCAAGCCGCCGGGAAAGGGGACCGGCCTCGGGCTCTCGCTGACGCATCGGTTCATCCAGGAAAACGGCGGCGACATCCGCGTCGAGAGCGAGCTCGGCGCGGGGACGACGATCCGCATGTGGCTGCCCGCATCTCACGTGCAAGGCCGCGACGGGGACACGCCGTGAACAACCAGCTGAGCGAGCCCCAGGGCAACAGGCCGCGGGTCCTGGTGATCGACGATGAGCCAGACATCCGAGAGACGCTGGATACGTTCCTGTCCTTCGAAGGGTACGAGGTCGCCACCGCAGCGACCGGCGAAGCGGCGGTCGAGCAGGTCCAGGGCGAGCCGTTCGATCTGGTGATCACCGACCTGCGGATGCCAGGCATGGGCGGCGATGAGACCCTGGCCGCCCTGAAGCGGCTCCACCCGAACCTGCCGGTCATCGTGGTGACGGCGCACGCTTCCGACACGGCCGCCGCGCGCTGCATGAAGGAGGGAGCGCTCTGGATCGTCCGCAAGCCCGTCGATCTCGACGATCTGCTGCGGCTGGTCAGGGCTGCGGTCCGCTGAGCGCGCGGCAGGCAGCGCGCGGCTCGGCATGGATGCCAGCGCGCAGCCCAGGGGGACGACCCGCTACAGCTCGATCGCGTAGACGACGCTGCCGAGCGGCATGCGCTGCATGCGCTCCTCGATCACGCCGCGGAGCGCCTTCCAGGCGCCGGCCTTCTCGACGTACGTCTCGCGGAGGCGCAGCGCGCCGGCCTTGTCGCCGCGCGCCTTGATCCCGAGCACCGTCCTCGCGAGCGCCTCCGCCGCGGCGGGCATCTTGTCCGACTGGATCGAGAAGCACCCCTTGTCCGCGCCGTTCGCCGCGGTCTCGCCGCGGTAGAAGCCGATCGCTCCTGCGTCGAGCAGGCTGCCGAGCTGGATCGCGGCGAGCTGGCCGTAAGGACGCGCCTCGCCGCCCGCTGTGTACATGCCCTGCCCCGCCTGCCCCAGCGCCCAGATCACGTCCCTCACCTCGGACATGCGGGCGAGCGCCGGGTCGAGGACGCCCTTCTGCGCGAGCCAGCCGGTGAAGAAGAGCGCGCCGGTCTGGGCCTTGAGCTCCTCGAGCATCACGGCGAGCGGCCCGCCGAAGAGCTCGTCGTCGGTCTTGCCCTGCACCTTGTAGCCCTGCGCCGGGCCCAGGTTGTGGGCCGCCTCGTGCAGCACCGTCCCGAGCGCGGCCACGGGGCGCTCGAGGGAGACGCTCTCCATCGTGGTCTTGCAGAGGAGCGACGCGGCGGCCTCCCGGAGCGCGGCGCGGCTGTCGTCGTCCTGGAGGAGGTTCACCATGACCACGGTGCGGCCGCGGCCTTCGGTCGCGACAGGTCCCCAGTTCGGCAGGCTCTGCCCCGACGTCCCGCCGGTCGCGGCGCGCGACTCGCCGGCGTTCAGGAGGACGTCGATGAAATCGGGCAGGTGGAAAGCGACCTTGCGCGCCCTGTACGGCGCGCCCGCGAGGCCCGCGAAGGCCGTCTCCATGTCGGACTTCACCGGATCGAGCTTCTTCTGCCAGGTCAGCGACTCCTGGTTGATCCGCGCGAAGCTCACGTGGAAGCCCGCCTTGCGGCTGCACGGCTCCCAGTAGGTCTCGTCCGGCCCCACGCGCAGGTACCACGCCGAGTTCTCGGCGTTCATCTTCGCCCAGGGCTCGTCCGCGGCCTCCCAGCGGTTGTCGAGGAACGCCTGCGACGCCGCGAGCAGGTAGGCCTTGAAGGCGGCCTCGCTCGGGCTCTGGATCGCCTCGGCCGCCGCCTTGAGCTCCCGGCTCACCGCCTCCATCTCGGGCTTGTAGGCCTCGCTGTAAGGCACGGCCTTGAGGGCGCCGCGCTCCTCGACCACCACGGTGAAGGGAGAGAGGAGCGCCTTCTGATCCGGGCGCGCCTCGAGCGCGGCGCAGAACTTCTTGTCCTGCTGGAGGCGCGCCGGATAGACGCCCGTGACGCGGGGCGGCCTGCTCGGCAGCGCGCTGCAGCTCGGATCGTCGCGCGTCCTGGGTTGCTGGCACCAGGGCCCCTGGTTGCGCCAGAACAACGCCCGGCTGGCGGGGTCGTCGGCCGGGATCTTGTCGGCCATGCCGGCGGAGCCGAGCTGCTTCGCGTGGATCTGCTCGATGAGCTCGGCCACCTTGAGCAGGTGGCCGACGATGGCGCGATCCTCGGCCGGCGCGCCGCGGAAGTCGGACCGGAGGAGCGAGGGGCGGCCGGCCGCGAGCTCCGCGAGGACGGCATCGCGGCGGCGCACCTCGGCCTCGTCGAGGCCAGCGCGCAGGTGGCCCTCGGCCTTGACCTTGGTCATCGCGGCATACGCCGACGTGAACGCCGGGGTGAAGGCCCCGGAGGCGACCCAGGCCGGCGCCGGGGTGTGGCGCCAGAGGGCGGAGACCTCGTCGGGGTCGACGGCGCCCGAGCCGTTGCGATCGGCGATCCAGAACAGCGGGAGATCGAGCTCCACGGCGATGCGGTTGAGCTCGATCCGGGGGATCTGATCGAAGCGCGGGGCCTGGGGCGCGGCCTGGGTGGGCGTGGGCGCAGGGGGAGCGACCGGCGGCGGCTCGGGCGGCAGAGGCGGGTGCGGAGCCGAGCAGGCGGCGCCCGCGGCGAGGGCGGCGCCCGCGGCGAGGGCGGCGAGCGGGGCGCGGCGGGACGGCGGGATCGGAAGGGAGATCTTCATGGCTGGAGCTCCGAGGGGCCCTTGACCTGCGATGCGCGCGGGGCGGCCGGGAGGCCAGCGAGAGCGAGGAGGCGCGCCGCGAGAGCGCCCGGCACCCTGGTCGCGCCGCGAGAACGCCTCCCCGCGCGATCGGCCGCCGGACTGCCAGACGCGCAGGAGCGTAGATCAAGGACGCCCGGAGAGGGGGTGTTTCTACGCGCGGGCAGGAAGGAGCGTTGTCCGGCGGCGCGGGAGCGGCCTCATGAGGAGGGACGGACGCCCGCCGCCCTGGGCAGCCGCTGCCCGAAGACGCCTGCCAGGAGCTCCCCTGCCCCGTAGTAACAGAGATAGCCGGCCAGCACGAACTTGAGAGGCACCGCCGACGCGGGCAAGAGCAGCAGGACGAGGCCGGCGAGCGTCGAGCCAGCGCCCACGACGAAGAGCCACTTCGACTCCACCATTCCCTTGAGCACGATCGACGCCGCGACGCGCAGCGCGCCGGAGATGAACGCAAAGAACCCCACGAGGACCACGAACATCTCGACCACGTAACCGCGACGAAGCACGACGAGGCCCAGAAGGAGGCTCGCCACGCCGCGCACGCGGGAGAGGAGGCGTCGGATGGGCGGCTCCCGCAACGCGCCGACGAGCGACAGGGCGCCATCGACGAGCGCGTAGGCAGCGAAGGCCAGGACGAGCAGGCGCCACCCCGCGGAGGAACCCTGACCGACGGAGATCGTCAGCGCGCCGGCGCCCACCGAGAGCGCGAGGGCGCCTTGCGCGATGAGGATCCACCGGGAGCGCTCCGGGCGCGTCGGCTTCGGGAAGATCGTCCTCGCGGCGGAGAGGGCCGCGGCGACCGGGCTCTTCGTCGCCGGACGTGCGCGATCGGGCTTCGCGTCCGGGAGCACGAGGGGCATCCCGCGCTCGACGGCGCGACCGTCTTTCCACTCCAGATAGCGGACATGTCCGTCCGGAGAGATGCGAAGGAACGAGTTGAGAGGCCCAGCCCATGAACCGCTGTTGAAATACCAGTCACCGATGGAGCCTGCCTTGTGGGTGTGCCCGAGGACAGCCACGTCGTAGGCGCCCGTGTCGAGCTCCGCGCGGACCCCGACCACGTGCTCGCCGAGCCGGTCCGGGTTCTGCGCCGGCGTCAATGCCCCGGGGGGGGACGGGTCCCCCTCGGTCGCGCGCTGGCTCATCGTCGCCAGGGTGCGTTTCCAGATCGTCAGTATCGAGTCGCCGAACTGCTCGAGGACGTCCTCCACGCTCTCGCCGCCCTTGAGGAGAGGAGAGCCGTTCTCGTCCTCGGCGACGCCGGCCAGGATGGAGAACATGCGGCCGAAGCCAGGCTCGTCCCCGGCGTTGAATGGATCGGTCTCGTGCCCATGGCAGAAGCGGAACCGCTTGCCGCCGAGCGCTCGGGTGAACGGCACGCGCATGCACGCGAAGAAGGGGTGCTTGAGGAGGTCGGTGTCGATGAAGTGCACGAGATCGACGTCATGGTTGCCGGGCACGTAGACGAGCCTCAGCGCGGCGAGCTGGTCGAGGAGCGCCCGCCGCTTCACGAACAGGAGGCTGAGGTTCATCTGCCAGAGCTCGAAGAGGTCGCCGAGGATGAAGAGCTCGCCTCCTTCGCTGCCCACGTGGTCGAGGAATGCACGCAGCTGCGACGTCTTCTTGCCTGCCTCGAAGTTGTCGCGCGCGCCGCCGTCACCGATGTGCAGATCGCTGATGACGAAGATATCCCTGGCTGCGACATCCAGCATTGCCCTGCTCCAGGGTCGAGCGATCCCGCCATGAGAGGCGGCCGCGTCCCCCACCCCGCGTGCGTCGCAAGCCGCGTGCCGCGACGGTTCGCAGGCGGGCGAGCGCCGGTCGAGCGGACGGCTCAGCCGGCAGCGACTCGCCCGCCGGCTCGCCGCCGCTCGGCGTGCGCGAGCGCCCCCGGGCGGTCACTCGCAGAGGGCGGTATCGACGAGGTCGAGGACGTCCATGTACGCCTGCTCGGCGCCCTCTTCGCAGAACACGAAGTACGGGAGAACGGTGATCGCCACGGTGACGACGCGGCCGTCCTCGGTGACGCCGCCGCGGGTGTGGTAGCCCGGGATGTCGCCGCCGTGGCCCCAGACGAGGCCGCCGCAGCTCAGCGGGGTGCTGATCACGCCGAGCCCGTACCGGGCGCCGGGCCACATGGCGGGGGCGTCGACCGTGGTGCGGAGCGCCTCTAGCTGCGCGGGCTCGACGAGCTCGCCGCCGAAGAGGGCGGTGTAGAAGCGGTTGAGGTCGCTCGGGGTCGCGATCACCTGGCCGGCGGCCCATCCCCATCCCGGGTCGAGCTCGGTGATGTCTTGCAGCGGCTCGCCGGGCACGTCCGTGTGATAGCCCTTTGGATGGCACCCGCGGATGCCCTGCTCGCCGACGCCGGGGAGGTAGGTGTGGCGCAGCCCGATGCGCTCGATGATCCGGCGCGTGATCTCCTCGTTCAGAGGGCGGCCGGTGACCTTCTCGATGATCATGCCGGCGAGGACGTAGTTGGTGTTGCTGTATGCCCATTCGCTGCCGGGGGCCTTCCCCGGCTGCGCCAGCGCCATGTCGAGCAGCGCGTGGGGATCGAGGTAGGTGTGCTGGAGCTTGAAGACGCCCTCGGCCAGGAGCACATCATCGTAGTCGGGCAGCCCGCTCGTGTGCTGCAGCAGCTGACGCACGGTGATCTCGCGGCCGTCGATGCCGTCGCCGCGCACGAGGTCCGGCAGGTAGGTCTCGATCGGCGCGTCGAGGTCGACATCGCCCTCGCCGACGAGCTGCAGGACGACCACGGCGGTGAAGGTCTTGCTGCTGCTGCCGATGCGCAGTTGCCCGTCGACAGGCACCTTCGCCTCGGTCTCCAGATCGCCGACACCTGAGGTGTAGTGACGGGTCTGCCCGTCGCGATCTCCGACGGCGACCAGGACGGCGGGGAACTTGAGGTCGCCCACCAGATGATCGGCGCCTTGCTGCACCGGATCGTCGGGATCGGTGTTGGCGCCGCTCGTGGAACCATCGGTGCACTCGCCCGACGGATCGCCTCCGCCGCCGCTGCCCGAATCCTCGCCGCCGCTGCCGGCGTGCTGGCCCCCGCTGCCGGCGTCCTGGCCGCCGCTGCCGGCGTCCTGACCCCCGCTGCCGGTGTCCTGACCCCCGCTGCCGGTGTCCTGACCGCCGCTGCCGGCGTCTCCGCCCACGCCGGCACCGCCGCCCGTGTTCTCCGGCATCCCACCGGCGTCGGAGCAGCCCGCGAGCAGGGCTGAGGACCCGAGCAGCGCCGAGACGAGGACCATCGAGAAGACGTTTCGCAAGCTCATCGCTGCTGCGCTGGCAGCCCGGGTTCTCGGAGAAGTGAAATGACGGTGCAGAGATCTCATGATCGGCTCCTGGTCGCGTGCGGGCGCGCTCGGTTCACCGCCGCGAGCCGGCGGCTTGCGCCGCCGGGCATCGCCGCGTTCATCGGAGAGCGCCGCTCTTTTTCGTAACGCTGTTCCCGGACTCGTGAGGTTCGTTCATGCCTCCTGCGAGTCTGTCGCAAGAACTCATCCTCCGGATCGTGCCGACGCGGCGGTCGTGACCACCGGCGCGGGGGCGCGCCCGGGGCTCACTCGCACAGCGCAGCGTCGGCGAGCGCGAGGACGTTGGCGTACGCGGCGTAGGCCTCCTCGCGGGTGTGGACGCTCGGCACGGCCGAGGGCAGCGCCGTGACGGCGACGGTGACGGCGCGGCCGTCCTCGGTGACGCCGCCGCTGGTCTCGTAGCCGAAGATGTCGCCGCCGTGACCCCAGAGGACGCCGCCGCAGCGCAGCGGGCTGCTGCTCAGGCCGAGCCCGTACCGGTAGCCGGGCCACATGCTGGAAGCGTCGACGGTCGCGCGCATCTCCTCGAGCTGCGCCGCGTCGAGGAGCTCGCCGCCGAGCAGGGCCGAGAAGAAGCGGTTCACGTCGCTCGGCGTGGAGACGATGTTTCCGGCGGCCCCCGCCTGGGACGGGTCGAGCTCCGTGACGTCGCGCAGCGGCTCACCGAGCGCCGCGTGATAGCCCTTCGGGTGGCACCCCCGGATGCCCTGCTCGCCGACGTCGGGGATATAGGTGCTGCGCAGCCCGATGCGATCGATGACCCGCCGGGTGATCTCCTCGGCCAGAGGGCGGCCGGTGACCTTCTCGACGATCAAGCCGGCGACGATGTAGTTGGTGTTGCTGTACGCCCATTCGGCGCCAGCGGCCTTCCCCGGCTGCGTCAGCGCCAGGTCGAGCAGGGCGCGGGGCTGGAAGTAGGTGTGCAGGACCTCGAAGACGTCGTCGCCCAGGGCCAGCCCGACGTAATCGGGCAGGCCGCTCGTGTGCTGCAGCAGCTGACGCACCGTGATCTCGCGGCCGTCGATGCCATCGCCACGGACGAGATCCGGCAGGTACGTCTCGATCGGCGCGTCGAGGTCGACCTTGCCCTCGCCGACGAGCTGCAGGACGACCACCGCGGTGAAGGGCTTGCTGTTGCTGCCGATGCGCACCTGCCCGTCGACAGGCACGCTCGCGCCGGTCTCCAGGTCGCCGACGCCGGCGGTGTAGTGGCGGGTCTGCCCGTCGCGATCAAGGACCGCGACCAGGACGGCGGGGAACTCGTCGTCGCGCACCAGACGGTCGGCGCCCTGCTGCACGACGTCGTCGGGATCGGTGTTGGCGTGGAGCGTGGGATCGCCGGCGCACTCACCTGACGGGTTTCCTCCGCCTCCGTCTCCACCGCTGCCGGCGTCTTCGCCGCCACCGCCGCTCTCGTCTCCACCCGCACCGCCGGCGCCACCGCCGCCCGCGCCGCTCGCGGCGTCCGGCGTCGCCGGCGCCCCGCTGCCGTCGGAGCAGCCCGCGAGCAGGGCTGAAGACCCGAGCAGCGCCGAGACAAGGACCGTCGAGAGCGCGCTTCGCAGGCGCATGGATGCTGCGCGGGCGATCGACGTTGTCGGGGAAGCGAAGCGATGGTGTGGAAAGTTCACGATGGGCTCCTGGTCGTGTGCCGGCTCCCTCGAATCACCGTCGCGGACCGGCGGCTCACGCCCCCGGGCATCGCCACGTTGATCGAAGAGCGCCGCTCGATTTCGGAGCTCTGTTCCCGGCCTCGTGAGGTTCGTTCACGTCCGGAGACGAAATTTCTCTTCAGGATGCCGTCGATGGCGGGTGATGGACGTTGGAACGCCCTCCGCGCCATGGCGCATCACCGCGGCAGGTTCCCCATCGACCTCGCCGCAGCGCAAGGACTTCGGCCGCGCGGCGCGGCAGGCCGCGCGCCGCTTACGGCGACGACGCGCGAGCCCCCTCGGGGTTGAGGGTGTCGAGCAACCACTCGCTCAAGCCGATCATCCAGCCGATGCAGCGAGGCTCATCACGAATACTGGAGTCACCCCTCTGCCTTCGTCGCGACCTCGGCGAACGGGTCTCGGTAAACCTCATCGACCGACAGAGCGCACCCGATCGCCTCGAGGTGCACGCCCTCTCCAGCGCGGGCCTCCCGGAGGGTCCACGAGTCGTCCTCGTTGCGGTGAAACACCTCGATGCGCTGCTCGTGCTGCGAGACGAGCACGTACTCCCGGAGCGAGGGGATCCGCCGGTAGTGCGCGAACTTCTGCCCACGGTCGTAGGCCTCCGAGCTCTCGGAGAGGACCTCGACCAGGACGATCGGGTTGAGCGCCGCGTCGTTGTCTGCGAGATCGCGCTCGAGCCTCCCGCAGACGACGCTGACGTCAGGGTACGTGGCGAGCCCGGTCGCCTGCACGCGGACGCGCAGATCGGCGGAGTAGACCGCGCAGGGCCGCCCGCGGAGCTGCGCCCGGAGCTCGGCACCGACGCTCAGGCACAGGCGCGCGTGCTCCGGCGTCCCGCCGGTCATCGCGAAGATCTCGCCGTTCAGGAACTCGTGCCTCGTCGGGCTCGCCCGCTCCTGCTCGAGATACTCGGCGCATGTCCAGACGATCCTGCGCGCCGCCTCGTTCATGGTCCCGCAGTATGCCACGCCAGCGCGTCGCGCCCCTATCCTCAGCGCCATGCCCACGATCCAGAGCACCGCCGAGATCGACGCCGCCTCCGACGAGCTCTTCGCGCTGTCCCAGGACTACGCTCTCCGGCTCGAGTGGGATCCGTTCCTCCGCGAGATGCGCTACCGCGACGGCGCGACCGAGCCCGCCGTCGGCGTGCGGGTGTGGGTGCGGGCGAAGAACGGGCTGTCCATGGAGGCCCGTTACATCACCCTGAACCCGCCGGAGCAGGTGGCCATCATCATGGTCGAGGGGCCACGGATCTTCCGCCAGTTCTCGGGCGCATGGCTCTTCAAGGCGCTGTCGCCGCAGCGGACCCGCGTCACGTTCCGCTACAACTTCACCGCGCGCCCGCAGGCCCTCGCCCCGGTGCTGGAGCCGATGATGGCGGCCGTGCTGAGGCGCGACATCGAGCAGCGCCTCGCCGGGCTCAAGCAGAGCGCCGAGACGACGGACATCCTGCTGCGGCTGCCGAGGCGCGGCCCGGCAGCCGTCTGACGCGCGGCGAGGCCGCGCCGCAGGAAGCTCAGCGCGAGCCGCGCTCCGTGGTGGACCCGCTCACCGTGAGGCCGCGCGCGTCCGGCGACGAGCGCCCGCGAGCGCGAGCCCGAGCCCCGCGAGCGCGAAGGCGAGCCCGCCGCCCTGCCGCCCCTCACCGCCGACCCGGCACCCGCAGCCACCGTCGTCGCCCTCCGCGTCTGGCCCGGACGCCGCGCCACCGCCGCCCGCGTCCGCGCCGCCCCCACCCGCGCCGCCCTCACCCGCGCCGGTTCCGCTGGCGCCCGCGTCGGGGCCGGGCGGCACCGCGCAGGCGTGCGCCTCGAGGTCGCAGGCCTCGCCGTCATCGCAGTCCGCATCGCTCACGCACGCGACGCACGCCGGCGTCCCCTCCACGAGGGCGCAGCGCGGCGCCTGCGCGCTGCACGGGTTGCACGAAGGCCCGCAGAAAGCGTCGACGACGCACGGCGCACACAGCGCGGCGTCGTTGCAGTAGGAGCCCGCCTCGCAGCCGGTGTTTTCGCTCTGGCCGACGAGCTCGCGGCCGCACTGCGCACAGGCGTCCTCGTCCGGCGCGGAGGCGTCGCCCGCCACGCTCCGATGGAACGCCGCCGGCTCGAGGAGCGTGAAGCCGGACCCGGCGAGGTTCGGGCTGCCGACCTGGCCGGCATTGAGCTGAAAATCCTGGAACTCGCCTACCAGAACCGACACCTCGAGCTCTGAATGCTCGACGATCGCGGCATAGAGGATCTCGACGGGGTACAGGCCCTCCTCGGCGAACGTGACGGTATTCGTCATTCGCCAGCTGGGTGCGCCGAGCGCGGGTGGCTGCACCAGCACCGGATAGGCGGCCTGCGCCGAGTCGTAGATCACGAGGGCCACGGCGTCGTCGGCGTAAATGCCAAAGTGGACAGGCTGCTCGACGTAGTCGGACGGCACGGCCAGGTACCCGCGCAGGCGCATGCCGAACGCCACGTCGGGCTCGTTCGCGTCGAAGTCGCACCCTCCTGCCGGGCAGTCGGAGACAGCGTCCAGAAAATCGCCGAAGCTCGCCCCGCTCCCGGCGTCGTACTTGTTCGAGAGATCGAGCGGTGTGCGCACCACGGAGCTCACGAGTTCTTCCTGCCCCGCGTCGAAGAACGTGCTCATCTTCTCGATGAAGTCCGCGCTGTCGCCCGTTGAAACCCAGAAGTCGACATCTGGCTCGGACGATAACCTTTGCGCGCCGCACAGGCCCGTTCCTCCCTCGGCGGGGAGCGGAGCCACAGGACCGCCTTCGATGATCACTGGCTCGGCGTTCGCGGACACCGGTGCTCCCAGCGCCGTGGAGAGGGCGAGCACGAAAGAGATCGTCAGCTTGGGACGTCGGTGGAACATGGTTGCTCCTGGCAAGGAAAACCGCGCAACTACGCGGCCGCTCGCATGCGACCCGCGGCGGACGTCACGTCACGTTATCCCGCGCTCGTAACGCGGAGCCCGGAAATCCCCCTCACGGCACGATCCCGACGGCGAGCAGCGGAGTGTCCGCCCTCGCCGTTCCACTCGCCGGCGCGCGCCGCACGCCCGGCCCTCATCCGCCCAGCCGCGCGAGCGCCTCCCGCGACGCTCCGGCGCCGGGGTGGCGCAGGCGCGCCCGCAGCGCCGCCGCCTCGGCGAGCAGCTCCCGCCCTCGCGCGCGCTCCTCGCCGCGCGCCGCCGCCGCGCGCGCCACGCCCGCCCAGTGCAGCGCGTCCGCCCTCGCCCACGCGTCCTCACCCGCCCACGCCACCGACGAGTCGGCGAGCGCCGTCGCGGACGCCGCCGCGCCCGCGCCGCGCGCCAGCGCGCACCGCGCGGCCACGACCGCGAGCCGGGCGCGGAACGGGCCGAACCCGCACGCCTCCGCGACATGCAGCCCCTCCAGCGCCTGCCGCGCGCCGTCGTCGAGCCGGCCAGCGGCGAGCGCGATGCGCGCCGCGAGCTCGTGGCACCGCAGCGCGACCTCCACCTCGCCCGTCGCGGCAGCCCAGCGGCGCGCCTCGACGAGGTGCGCCTCGGCCGTCGTGACGTCGCCGTCGCCGCCCTCGCCGCCGTCCAGCAGCGCGAGGCCGAGCAGCGTGTGGCCGTGCGCGACGTGCCCCTCCCATCCCCGCCGCCTGCACTCGGCGATGTTCCGCTCCGTGGCCTCGCGCGCCTCGCCGCGGCGCCCGAGCGCGAGCGCGTGCTCCGCCTCCCAGAGCGCGCGGCGCGCCACCGGCGCGTCGCCCAGCGCCCGCAGGCGCGCGAAGCGCTCGCCCGCCGCGTCGACCTCGCCGAGGTCGTGCAGCACCGCGGCGAGCAGCGCCAGCGCGCGCACGGCGTGGACCTGGTCCACGTGGGCCGCGGCGCGACGGGCGCTCCCCGCGGCGCCGCCGGCGATCTCGGCCGACCGCTCGAGCAGGCGGCGCGCGCCGGTCAGGTCGCCCCGCAGCCGCTCCGTGTACGCGAGCGTGCGCAGGCCGGTCGCGATCGGGGCCGGGTCGGCGAGCGCCCCGGCGATCTCGTTGTGCGCCTCGTAGCAGGCGCAGGCGAACGCGAGATCCCCGAGCGCGCCCGCGTAGAGCCCCGCGTCGTACGCGAGCGACGCGCGCACCCGCGCGGGCAGCGAGGCCGGCATGCCGCGGGGGTCGTCGCCGCCGGCGAACGCGCGCAGGATGCGGGCGCCGCGGGCCATGTCGCCGAGCTTGAGCCCGAGGTGCGCGAAGCCGCCGAGGGCGAGCGCGTAGATGTCGTACGCCTCGCCCGCGCGCCCGGCGCCGAGCAGCTCGGTGAGGATGGCCTCGTACGCGTCGACGGCCTCGCGTTCCCGCGGCGCCCGGCGCGGCGCCTCGTCGAGGCGCGGCGGCGCGGCGCTCCCCGCGGCGTGGACGCGCTCCGGTGGCACGCCGAGCAGCGACTTGAAGTGCTGCCGCACGAAGGGGTGCGTCGAGTAGCAGCGCTCGCCCGGGCGCGCCGCGAACACGAGCCCCAGCCGCTCGAGCCGGGCGAGCCCGCGCGCGAGCTCCGCGGCGCCCCACCCCGCCATGGCGCCCGCGATCTCGCCGCCGGCCCGGATCAGCTGGAGCAGCGCCTCCTCGCCCGCGCCGCCGGGGAACACCGAGAGGCGCGCGAGCAGGTCCCGCTCGCCCGGCGGCAGCGCGCGCGCGTAGGCCGACAGCACCGAGCTCAGGCGGCGGGCGAGGACGTCGTCCTGCTCGGCCTCGGCGAGGTGCGCCGCCTGCGCCGCGGAGAGCCGCCCCGCGTCGCCGCCGAGGAACGCGCCCACGTAGGAGCCGACGACGGCGACCGAGAGCGCGTGCCCTCCCGTCGTCTCGAACAGCGCCTCGAGGGCGCCGTCGTCGCCGCGGATGCCCCAGCGGCGCAGGAGCGACGCGGCGTCGCCCTCGCAGAGCGGCTCGGGCCGGATCGTCGCGAGCCCGCCCTCGGCCCAGGCGGACAGATCCGCGAGCGCGAAGCGCGACGTGACGAGCGCCCGCGCGCCGCCGAGCCCGGACGCGATCGCGCAGAGCAGCCGCCGGAGGAGCGCGTCGTGGAGCTCGCCGTGCGCGCGCCCTGCGCCCCCCTCGGCCTGCACGGTCTCGAGCCCGTCGAGCACGAGCAGGTGCGGCGGCCCCTGCCCCAGCGCCTCCTTCAGCCGCGCGAGCTGCTCTCCGGGCGCCGCCTGAGGCCGCGGCGCCGCCGGGCCCGAGGCGCCCGCGCCCGGCGCGAAGTAGGCCGCCGCCTGGTCGAGGAACGCCTCGGTCCTGGGGTCGTCGTAAAAGCTCCAGACGAGCACCCCACCGGGCCGCGGGGCGTCGCCGAGCCCCTGGAGGAAGCGCTCGGCGATCGCGGTCTTGCCCGCCCCGCCGACGCCGAGGAGCGCGATCACCCGGGGGGACGGCGGCGAGCCGTCGGCCCACGCGGCGAGCCGATCGACGATGTCGGCGCGCCCGACGAAGTGCCGCGCTCGCTGGAGCGTGTGCGCGTGCAGCGGGCGCCACGCCGGGGCGGCTCCCTGCGGCGGCGCGGGCGCGCCGGCGGGCGCCTTCTCGCCTGCCTCCTCGTCGGGCGCCCTCCCCGCCCCCGCGAGCGCCCTCTCCTCCCCCGCGAGCGCCTCCCCCGCCTCGTCGGGCGCCTCCACGGCCTGGCTCGCCGCACCCGCTCCCTCTGCGGCGCGATCCGCCGGCGCGGCATCGGCCTCGGCCTCGACGACGAGCAGCTCCGCCTCGGCGAGGCCGAGCTCGGCGCCGAGCCGCTCGATGATGCGCCGCCGGGACGGGCTCCGGACCGAGAAGCCGAGCCGCGGATCGTTGACGGCGCCCGACTCGTAGCGGCGGTAGGTCCGCACGTCGACGCCGATCGACGCGGCGACCTGCTCCTGCGTCAGGTCGAGATCGAGCCGCGCCCGCTGGAGGAGCGTGTGGTTGAAGCGGACCGCGGGCTCCGCGCTGCGGCCCGCCCTGGAGACCCGTGCCATCGGTGCGAGCGCTCGATCATCGGCGATGCGGCGCTCTCCTGTCCACCGCGCTGCCCGGTCCTGCCCGGTCCTGCCCGGGTCCCGCCCTTCCGGATCCGGGCCGCCCGGACCCACGCTTCACGCATGAGCACCCTGCACGCCGAACGGACCGCCCAGTGCACCGACTACACCGACGATCTCCGCATCTTCACGGTGACGAACGTCCTGTCGCCCGAGGAGTGCGAGGGCTTCATCGCGCTCGCCGAGGCGCGAGGCTTCGAGCAGGCGCCGATCGGGGGCGGCGAGGTGATCAACCTCGAGGTGCGCAGGAACGGCCGCGTCATGATCGACGATCCGGGCCTCGCCGCGAACCTCTGGGAGCGGCTCGCGCCCTGGATGCCGCCGAGCTTCGGCCTCCACCGCGCCGTCGGGCTGAACGAGCGCTTCCGCTACTATCGCTACACCGAGGGCGAATATTTCAACTGGCACGGCGACGGGTCGTTCGTGCGATCCGACGGCGAGCGGAGCCTGTTCACCGCGATGGTCTACCTGAACGACGACTTCGAGGGCGGCACGACCGATTTCTGGGGCGGCCGCAGCATCGCCCCGCGGCGCGGGATGGCGCTCCTGTTCGAGCACCGCCGGCTCCACCGCGGCGCCGCCGTGACACGGGGGAGCAAGTACGTCCTCCGCAGCGACGTGATGTACCGGCGCGGGTGATGCCAGCGCCGCGCGTGCGCCGGCGCCGAGCGCCTCGACGCCTCAGCGCGGCGCCGCGGTCGCGCCGGCGCCGAGCGCCTCGGCGAGGCGCGGCAGCACCTCGCCGGCGCGGGCCTCGATCTTCAGCGCGCCGAGCTCCTCGCCGCGCGCGGAGCCGAGGTTGATCATGGCGATCGGGATGCCTCGCTGCGCGGCGCGCAGCACGAAGCGGTAGCCCGAGAAGACCGCCAGCGACGAGCCGATGACGAGGAGCGCGTCCGCCGCGTCCACGAGCGCGAACGCCGCGTCGACGATCGGCCGGGCCACGTTCTCGCCGAAGAAGACGACGCGCGGCTTGAGCGGCCCCTCGCAGCGGAGGCACGGCGGCGCACGGAAGCCCGCCACGTGCTCGGCGGGCAGGTCGGCGTCGCCGTCGGGGGCGACGTCGGCCGCGAGGCGCAGCCAGCCGGGGTTCTGGGCGAGGAGCCGCTCCTGGAGGGCGGCGCGCCGCTCCATCGCGCCGCACGCGAGGCAGGCGACCTCGGAGAGCGTCCCGTGCAGCTCGATGACGCGGCGGCTGCCCGCGGCCTGGTGGAGCCCGTCGACGTTCTGCGTGATGAGGCCATCGAGCTGCCCCGCCTGCTCCAGCCGCGCGAGGGCGCGGTGAGCGGGGTTCGGCTCGGCCCTGGAGAACCGCTCCCAGCCGATCACGGCGCGCGCCCAGTAGCGCTGCCGGATCTCGGCCGAGCGGCAAAATTCCCGCCCCTGGATCGGGTTCCGCGCGCGGCGCCGCGTCTCGGGCCCTCGATAATCGGGGATGCCGGACTCGGTGCTGCACCCCGCGCCCGTCAGCGCCACGATCCGCTTGCCGCGCAGGAGCGCGATGAGGTCGTCGAGCGGATCGGCCGGACGCGCTTCGCTGAGCGGCATAGGCCCGGGTTGTGGCCCGCCACGGCGGGCACCGCCAGGCCAGCGTGTGTCGACCGCGTAACCACGCAAGCAACCGAGCAACGGAGCTCCCCCACAACATCTCGCTTGACCGGCTCACTGCACCACCATATGTAGTGCCCGTGTTGGTGCCTCGGGCTTCGGCCCGGGGCTCAAAAGGGAACCCGGTGTGAATCCGGGGCTGCCCCGCAGCGGTAAGCGAGAACGATCTCCACGACGAGCACTGGCCCCCGGGCTGGGAAGCGGTGGACCGTAGGAATCCGGCGAGAGCCGGAGCGCTCGTGAGCCCGAAGACCTGCCAACATCCTGCGCTGGGGAGACATCCGGCGCCGGTTTGACCTGGAAGCCTCGAGGGAGGCGGGTAGGTCCGAGCTGGCGCAGACTCTCGCGCTTGTCCCGGTTCCGACCCCCTCCCGCGCTGTCTTCCTTTCGCCCGCGGGGGCGAGCGGTCGGTCCGAGGGCTCCTCCAAAGAGCCTGGCGCACCCGTGCGCATCGGCTGGCCTCTTCGCTCTCGCGGCATCGACGCGAGCGGTCCGGGACCGCTCGGAACGAGCACGAGGAGGATGCCATGCTGAACGAACCGTTGATGAAGAGCAACGGCGCGGCGCCGTTGCGCGCGCTCCACGCACGCCACGCACCCCACGCACCTGATGCGCCCGCCATGACGAGCGCCGGCGCGGAGGAGGCGCCCCCGCACACGACGATGCGGGTGAAGAAGAGGAACGGGTCGAGCGAGCCCGTGGACGTCAACAAGATCGTCCGGGCGGTGAGCCGCTCTTGCGCGGCCCTGTCCGACGTGGACGCGCTCCGCGTCGCGACGAAGACCATCAGCGGCCTCTACGACGGCGCGACGACGCGCGAGCTCGATCAGCTCTCCATCCAGACGGCGGCGTCGCTCATCGCGGATGAACCCCAGTACGCGAAGCTCGCGGCGCGCCTGCTCGCCACGTACATCGACAAGGAAGTCCGCAATCAGGAGATCCACGCCTTCTCGCAGTCCATCGCCGTGGGGCGGCGGCTGGGCCTCATCAACGATCGGCTCCACGGCTTCGTGGCGCAGAACGCCCGCAAGCTGAACGACGCCATCGAGCCGAGGCGCGATCACGAGCTCGAGTACTTCGGCCTGCGGACCCTCTACGACCGCTACCTGCTGAAGCACCCCGAGACGCGCCTCGTCATCGAGACGCCGCAGCAGTTCTTCCTGCGCATCGCGTGCGCGCTCTCCGAGACGGCGGCGCAGGCGATCGAGCTCTACCGGCTCTTCTCGTCGCTCGATTACCTGCCGAGCTCACCGACGATGTTCAACTCCGGGACGAGCCACGAGCAGCTCTCGAGCTGCTTTCTGCTCGACTCGCCGGACGATCACCTCGAGACCATCTACCAGCGCTACACCGACGTCGCGATGCTCTCGAAGTTCTCGGGCGGCATCGGGCTCGCCTACCACCGGGTGCGCTCGCGCGGCTCGCTCATCGAGAGCACCAACGGGCACTCCAGCGGGATCGTGCCGTGGCTCAAGACGCTCGACGCGTCCGTCGCGGCCGTGAACCAGGGCGGCAAGCGCAAGGGCGCCTGCTGCGTCTACCTCGAGCCGTGGCACGCCGACGTCGAGGAGTTCCTCTCGCTGCGCGACAACACGGGCGACGAGGCCGCGCGCACGCACAACCTGAACCTCGCGAGCTGGGTCCCGGACCTCTTCATGAAGCGGGTCGAGGCCGACGGCGAATGGAGCCTGTTCGACCCGAAGGACGTGCGCGATCTCCCCGATCTCTACGGTGAGGAGTTCGATCGTCGGTACGTCGAGGCCGAGCGGGCAGGCCTCGCCAAGAAGACGATGAAGGCCCGCGAGCTCTACGCGCGGATGATGCGCACGCTCGCGCAGACAGGCAACGGCTGGATGACGTTCAAGGACAAGTCGAACCGCGCCTGCAACCAGACGGCGCTGCCGGGCCGGGTAGTCCACCTCTCGAACCTCTGCACCGAGATCCTGGAGGTGACCTCGAACGAGGAGTCGGCCGTCTGCAACCTGGGCTCGATCAACCTCGCTCGCCACACGGTCACGCTGGCGGACGGCGCGATCGCGTTCGACTTCGAGAAGCTCGCGCGCACGGTGCGGACCGCGGTCCGCCAGCTCGACCGCGTCATCGACCTCAACTACTACCCCATCCCCTCGACGAGGCGATCGAACCTCCGCTGGCGGCCCGTCGGGCTCGGGCTCATGGGCCTGCAGGACGTGTTCTTCCAGATGCGCCTGCCCTTCGACGCCCCGGCGGCGCGGGAGCTCTCCAGGCGGATCTCGGAGGAGGTGTATTACCACGCGCTCTCGACGTCCGCGGACCTCGCGGCGGAGAAGGGGCCGCATCCGGCGTTCGACGAGACGCGCGCCGCGCGCGGAGAGCTCCAGTTCGACGCGTGGGGCGCCGTCCCGGAGGACGCGGCGCGCTGGGAGGGGCTCCGCGCGCGCGTCCAGGCCGAGGGGCTCAGGAACTCGCTGCTCGTCGCCATCGCGCCGACGGCCACCATCGCGTCGATCGCGGGCTGCTACGAGTGCATCGAGCCGCAGGTGTCCAACCTCTTCAAGCGCGAGACGCTCTCGGGGGACTTCCTGCAGATGAACCGCTACCTCGTCGCGGAGCTCAAGCGGCTCGGCGCCTGGAACGACGCGGTGCGCGCCCGGCTCAAGCTCGCGGAGGGCTCGGTCCAGGGCATGGACGAGCTGCCCGAGCAGCTCCGCGCCGTGTACCGGACGGCGTGGGAGATCCCGATGCGCTCGCTCATCGACATGGCCGCGGATCGCGGGGCCTTCATCGATCAGAGCCAGTCGCTGAACCTCTTCATCGAGAACCCCACCATCGGTCAGCTCTCGAGCATGTACTTCCACGCATGGAAGAAGGGGCTCAAGACGACGTACTACCTGCGATCGCGCCCCGCGACGCGCATCACCAAGGCGACCGTGGAGGCGGCGCCGGCGAAGGCGGCCGCGGACGTGGCGTGCGCGCTCGAGAACCCCGAGGCGTGCGAGGCCTGCCAGTGAGCCGCGTCAGCCGCCCCGCGCGCCTCCTCGATCCGGGCCAGTGCCTCACCCTGCGCCCGATGGCCTATCCGGCCTTCTTCGAGATGTACCGCTCCGCCATCAAGAACACGTGGACCGTGGAGGAGGTCGACTTCTCCACGGACGTGGGCGACCTGCGGAAGATGACCGACGCGGAGCGGCACCTCGTGCAGCGCCTCGTCGCGTTCTTCGCCACGGGGGACTCCATCGTGGCGAACAACCTCGTGCTCAACCTGTACAGGCACATCAACGCCCCGGAGGCGCGGATGTACCTGTCACGGCAGCTCTACGAAGAGGCGCTCCACGTCCAGTTCTATCTGACGCTCCTCGACACGTACATCCCCGATCCCGAGGACCGTCACCGCGCCTTCGCGGCCGTCGAGAACATCCCCTCGATCCGCCAGAAGGCCGATTTCTGCATGCGGTGGCTCGATTCCGTCGAGTCGCTCGGGCGGCTGGAGTCGCGCGCCGAGCGGCGGCGGTTCCTCCTGAACCTCATCTGCTTCGCCGCGTGCGTCGAGGGGCTCTTCTTCTTCGGCGCGTTCGCGTACGTGTACTTCCTGCGCTCGCGCGGCCTGCTCCACGGGCTCGCCGCGGGGACGAGCTGGGTCTTCCGCGACGAGAGCGCGCACATGCGCTTCGCCTTCGAGGTCGTGAGCACGGCGCGGCGCGAGGAGCCCGAGCTCTTCGACGCCGGCCTCTCGCGGTCGATCCTCGACATGATGGATGAGGCGATCGCCTGCGAGGCCCGGTTCGCAGAGGATCTCCTCGGCGCCGGCGTGGCGGGCATGTCGGCGCGCGACGTGCGCAGCTACCTGGAGTTCTGCGCCGACCAGCGGCTCGCCACGCTCGGCATGCCGAAGCGCTACGGGGCGAAGAACCCGTTCTCGTTCATGGACCTGCAAGACGTCCAGGAGGTCACGAACTTCTTCGAGCGCCGCGTCTCCGCGTACCAGGTCGGCGTCTCCGGGGAGGTCGTCCTCGACGCCGCGTTCTGACGCCGATCAACCGACGCACCGCCCGCGGGGCCGATCAGAGCCCGCCGATCCCTCGCGGCGGGAGCCCGATCTCGGTGTCGACGGTCGCGTCCTCCAGCGGCTCGAGCGCGCCGTTCGCCGCCACCTTCCAGCGGCGGAGCTTGCTCCTCTCCGCGTCGCTCAGCAGGCAGACATCGCCGCAGCCGGGCGAGCAGTGGACGCCGCCGAAGGCGTAGGGCTGGGTCGCCTGGGCGAGCGTCGTGACCTCGCCCGTGGTGATGCTCACGGAGAAGGCGCGGTCCCCGGCGGACGCGCTGCCCGCGTAGGCCGCCCCGAGGAGCACGTCCTCGGAGGCGAACGCGAGCGTGGGCTGGACCGCTGCGCCGAGCGCCCTGGCCACGCCGAGCCGCTTGATCTCCTCCGGGGGCGAGGTGCGAGCGTCGTAGATCACGACGTCGCTCGTCGCCGGATCGTACTCCATCGCCTCGGCGTCGAAGCGGCTCGAGCAGGCGACCGCCAGCCGCTCTCCCGAGGGCGACACGGCGAGACGCCCGCAGCCGTAGAGCCCCTGCACGTCGACCGTCCATGTGACAGCGCCCTGCTCCGGCGAGACGCCCACGAAGCGCCCTTCGCCCACGGTCGAGAGGTCCGCGGCGAGCCGGCCGAGGGCCACGACAACGTCGTCACCGACGCGCGCCATCCCCGACGGGCGCGGCAGGAGCCCCTCTTCCTCCTCCGGCAGGGCGATGCGCCCGACGATGGAGTACTCCTTCGTGTCGACGATCAGGAGATCGCCGCCCTCGTCGAACGGCTCCACGCCCGGGCTCGGGTTGCTCCCGTAGCGCGACACGAGCGCGCGGTCCGCCCCCACCTCGATGTAGTCCTGAGGGTTCGACTCGAACCCCTGCCCGACCGGGAGCTGCGCGAGGACCCCGGCGGTCTCGAGATCCATCCAGGTGATCACGTTCGTGCCGAACCGATCGAGCAGGACCACGCGGCCGGACGGCGGCGCCGCCCTCGGGACGTCGACGTCGCCGGACAGCGCGAGGCTGAGCCCCGGCTTCGCCGCGCCGCTCGACACGAAGGAGGGCGACAGGGTGGTCCCGTCGAGCTCCGACACAGCGATGTTCGTCGACTGGTAGTCGCTCGTCACGATGACCACGCCGCTCTCACACGCGTCGCCGTCGCCGCCGCCGTGGACGCCGCCCGTCGACGGCGGCGGCGAATCCACGTTGCACCCGAGGATCGGGATCGAGATCGCGAACGCAAACAGACTGATCTTCACCATGTTGACTCCAGTGTGAAAAACACGCTCCGCCCCGGGAGCGGAAACCCGACGACATCCGTGCGCCGCGCGTCCAGGAGGTCCGCGACGCGACCTCTCACCGCGAGGTGCCCGCCGAGCCACCTCGCCTCCGCGTCGAGGTCGAGGGTCGCTTGCTCCGCGATCACGCCGAGCCCGGCGGGATCGGCGTACCGGCTCGACTGGTACACGGCCCGGATCTCGCCCGACGCGCCCGAGAACACGGCGCCGCCCGGGCGCTTCCACTCGGCGTGCAGGCGCGGCGCGACGACGAGGCGCGAGCGGAACGGGAGGAGGTCGTTCCTGGTCGTCCGCCCCGGCGTCGTGTCCCGCGGATCGAGCAGCGTCGCCGCGATCTCGGCGCGGAGGAACGGGGTCACCTCGACCCCGGCCAGCAGCTCCGCGCCCACGACGCGGGCGCGGCCGACGTTGTACGGGCTCACGTAGCCCTGACCGGACTTCTCGTACGCGACGAGCCCGGAGACCGCGCTCCCGAACGCGAACACGTCGAGGAAGGCGCCGCGCAGCACGGCGCCGCGCCCCGTCTGCGCCCGGATCCCGGCCTCGATCGTGGCGCCCGACTCCGGCTCGAGCTCCGCGTTGCCGTGGACGACGCCGGAGACGCCGTACACCTCGCCGAGCGTCGGGACGCGGACGTAGCGGCCCACGGTCGCGAGGAGCCGGAGCCTGTCGCTCCCCGCCTCGACGCCGACCCGCCCGGTCGGGACGAGCACGTCGCACGGGCGCTCGCGGTCGGCCCCTGTGGCGTGGCACTCCCCGCTCGCGAGGGCGTGCAGCGCGAGCCCCTCGCCGAGGCGCGCCTCCGCGCTGACGGCGCCGCGCGCGAGCGAGCGCCGCGCCCGGGCGAGCGGGACGTCGTCCGGCGCGCGTGAGATGCCCTCGCGCGCGACCGAGAGCACGGGCCGCACCCGGAGCCGGTCGGCGAAGGAGAGCGTCGCCCCGAGCGTCTGCTCCAGGCGGCGGCCGGCGAGGCGGAGCTCAGGCGTCTGCAGCGCGAGCTCGAAGAGCGGGTCGTGGACCTCCGACCGCGCCTCGATGAACGAGGTGCGCGCCTCGAGCGTGTGCTGCGCCTCTCCGCCGAAAGGCACGCGCGCCGCGACGGACGCCAGCACGCGCCGCGACTCCCCCCGCGCCTCGCGGGACGGCAGGAGCGCGAGCCTCGGCACGCCCTGCTCGCGGCCTGTGCCGTTCGCGATCACGTCGACGATCGCGCCGCCGCCGAGCTCGACGCGCGCGAGCGCCCACGCGTCGATCGTGCGCACGTCGGCGTTCTGCCGGCGCTCCACGGTGTCGTCGCTCTCGTCGAAGAGCGTCCCGCCATCGTTGACGAACGTGTAGCGGTTCTCCGCGGCCTCGGCGCTCACCCCGACGATCGCGCTCACCGGGCCCGCGCTGGCGCCGGCGAACGCCCACCCGCGCCGCGCGCCGAGCGAGCCCGCCATGACGCCTGCGCCGCCCGTCGTCCGGGAAGGCCGCCGCGGCTCGAAGAAGATCGCGCCGCCGGGGCCGAGGCGGTCGGCCTCGATGGGGGCGTGGCCGCGGTAGATCTCGATGCGCTCGATGAGCCAGAGGGGCACGAGGGAGAGATCCGCCGTCCCCACGACGTCGTCGTTCAGGCGGACGCCGGCGAGGTACACCGGCGTCTGCGTGGCGGTCGCTCCCCGGAGGGCCGCTGTCGCCGGCCCGCCGAAGCCGCCCGACTCGATGATGAGGACGCCCGGCTGCGTGCGGAGCACGTCCGCCGCCCCGAGCCCCGCGCCGGTGAGGCGCTCGCGGCCCAGCACCGACCCCGCGACGGACCTGTCCTTGGGCGGCGCGGGCGCGCGCAGGCGATCCCCCTCGACGTGCACCTCCAGCGGGTCTGTCCCCGGTCGAGCAGCAGCGGGATCATCCCCCGGCGCGCCCGCAGGCCGGCGCGGATCCTCGGCGCGGGCGGCAGGCGAGGCTGCCACTGCGCTGCAGGCGGCGAGCGCGAGCCAGCACGCCACGCCGGCGCTCCGGCGCCGACGCGACCGACGATCAGAGGAATCAACCATTCACGCGCCGCCTGCCCGCGTCGACCCAGCGCTGCTCCGGGTGAGCTGAGAGCCGAAGCGAGGGGGCTGCGTGACGGGCCACGGCACCGCGCGCGAGCGAGGTGGTCGAGAGCCTGGACGCCTTCCCCTCGAAGGCTCAGGTCAGCGCGCGCCAGAGCACCGGCGCGCGCACCTTCGGCAGGTCTTCGAACTCACGGGCGCTGCGGCCGTCGCCGGTCGCTCTCCTACACATCACCGCTTCCCAGGCTGCTCTGGTGCATGCCCAGTGCTTCTTGGTGATGGTCGTTCCCGTTCACCGCTGCGGGGGCAGTCCCGGATTCTCACCGGGTTCCCTTTTCAGCTCGCCAGGGGATGGCCGGACGAGCACCGATGGCGGGGCGACTCGTCGCACCCGTCACGCAGGATGTCAATGCTGAAGCGAAGGCCCGGAGCGCCCCGTCCGCGAGCCCACCGGCGACGCACACCCGAGACAGAATCGGGAGTCCCTTGACAGTCTTGCACGCGCGTATCACGCACAATTTAAAATTGATTTTCTTTATCAATAATGAGCGACCCGAGACCTGTCAACCGCACGTCGGGATCCCCGAGATCGCACCTGCCGATCACCATCCAGGAGCTGCGCCAGGTCCCCGAGCCCCGCGACTACGTGCGCGGCGTCGAGACGGCGGTGGGCCTGATGCGGTGATGGCGCGAACCGCGCTGGCCAGAGTTCGCCGCCGCGACCTGCCATGTCAGCGCTCTGGGGGATTCAGCCGCTCACGTCCTCCGTCGCCGCCGGGACCGGGACGACGACGACGCGCTTGCACCGCCGGCACTTCAGCTCGACGCCGCCGGGCACATACCGGGCGAGCAGGCTGCCGCAGCCGCAGCGCACGGAATTGGGCTCGGCACGTCCAGCAACGCCGCAGTGATCACACCGGCGGTCGAGCGGAGCCGTCGCCTTCGACATCACGTTGTCCATCGTGGAACCCCACTTTCAATAATGAAAGTCACTTTCACTTTCAATCCGGAACCTGCCATGGTACCAACAACGTTGTCAAGCAAAAGCCGCCGGAGAGCGTTCACGACGTCCATGGAGCGTTGCTCGGGCGTCACGGCCGCCTTCGCGTCGTCGTGCTTGATCTTCGTGATCGAGCGACACGTCGCCCTCGGCGCGT
Organism: Sorangium sp. So ce295; assembly: GCF_051527405.1. Lineage (NCBI taxonomy): Bacteria > Pseudomonadati > Myxococcota > Polyangiales > Polyangiaceae > Sorangium > Sorangium sp. So ce295. Next base: position 5,732,482 of record NZ_CP150324.1, read on the forward strand.
CGAGCGGCGCCGGCGCCGCGCCCGCGCTGGAGGGCCGGGGCTAGTCGACGAGCGCGAGAGTCCAGAGAGCGCGCCTCCAGCCGGGCGCCGCTCACCTGACTGACCTGGTTTCCATCTCTGATTCTCCCCTGTGGGAACAACACCCCATCGGGGGCACCTCCCCTTCTGATGCTGGAGAAAAGCTCCAGGGTCGGCTTGCACGGCCGCTCCTCGCATGCTCTTTGTCGGTGACCTCATCCATGGTGTTTCCGTCTGTCGTCCCGCGCCTCGCGGGATGCCTTGGCTGCCTCGTCGCGGCCCTCGTCCCACGCATCGTCGTCGCCGTCATCCCGGCCGAAGCCTCGCCTCCTCCGGCGGCGGCGGTCGCGCCGATCACCGAGGTTTCGCCCCGCGCGAAGGGCGCGCCTGAGCCCCTCATCGACGGCGCCGCGCGCTCCGTCGTCGCCGTGGCCGTATCGCACCGCGATCCCCGGGGCGGCGAGCGACGCGTGAGCCTGTGCAGCGGCGCGCTCGTCGAGCCCAACCTCGTCTTGACGGCGCGTCACTGCATCTCGCGCAACCTGACGGCGGCCCCTCGCTGCGATCGCTCGGGCAAGTCGCACAACGGCGATCACGTCGGCGGAGACATCGATCCTTCCGAGATCGCCATTTACACCGGGGACCATATCGACGTCTCCCGCGACGCCGCGCGGGCGCGCGCGGTGGCCACGCTGCACGGGAAAGAGCGCGTCCTCTGCGACGCGGACATCGCCTATCTGGTGCTCGATCGGCCCCTCACCGACGTGGCGCCCCTGCGGATGCGCGAGGTCGGGGCGCTCGATCCAGGCGACAGCGTGGTCGCCGTCGGGTACGGCGGCGGAGCGTCCAATCGGCTCGGCGTCCGCGCCGCGCGCGGTCCGCGCCTCGTCGCCGCCGTCGGGCCCCGCGCCGATCCGGCGACGGGCAAGGTCCTCGGTCCGCGCGAGTTCGAGATCGAGGGGGCGACCTGCGCCGGCGACTCGGGAGGTCCGGTGATCGACGCCGACCGCGGCGACGTGGTGGGCGTCACGTCGCGAGGCGCGGGGTGCACCGCGGCTGGCAACCACGTGTATACGCGCACGGACGCCTTCGCCGCGCTGACGGCCGAGGCCCGCACGGCCGCGCTCGCACGACGCTGAGCGCCGCGCGCCATCGCCGCCGGCTCGCCTCGCCGAGCGCGAGGGGCAGGACGCGGCAGGTGCAGGCCGTGTGCACCCGCGGCACAGCGCGCGATGCGCGGGCGTGCCGGCACGTCGCTCGCATCGCGCGGAGTCAGCGGAAGACAGGCACGGCATCGACGCTCATGCGGGCAGGGTCGCGTGCGCGATGACGCTGCCTCGCCCGCGCCGATGACCACTTCCCGGAGGGATCGGAACCATGTCGTTGCTGGACACCACCAGGGGCTTCTTGACGCCCGAGCTCATCTCGGCCGCAACGAAGGGGCTGGGCCTGAGCGATGAATCGCCGACGAACGTGCGCGGCGCCGCGGAGAGCTCGGTGCCGACGCTGCTCGCCGGAATGGCTCAGGTCGCCTCCTCGGAGAGCGGCGCAGCGCAGCTGTTCAGGATGATCACCGAGCGGGACTACGAAGGTCTGCTCGGGAGAGCAGGTCCCCTCCGCGCCGAGCAGGCCGAGGAGCTCTCGCACCATGGGCAGTCGATGATCGCCCGCCTGTTCGGCGACCGCGCGAGCGGGATGATCGATCTCATCTCCCGCTCCTCCGGCGCAGAGCAGCGGTGCTCGACCGCGATGCTCGGCCTGGTCGCTCCGATCGTCGCGTGCGTCCTCGGCCGCGAGGTGAGGTCGAGAGGGCTGACCGCGCGAGGGCTCGCCGATCTGCTCTCTCACCACAAGCAATCCTTCAAGGACGATCCGCGCGCCCCCGCGGGCCTCGCCGGGTTCCTCGCTCCCTCGATGGCGGCGAGCGCTCCTTTCGTCGCGGCGGCGGCGCGCGAACGGCCGCACGATGCGGTATCGCCCGTCCCGTCCCGAACGACGGAGTCGTCAACGCCGCTCCCCTCGCGCGAAGGGCCTGCCCGTCAGCGTCAGACGCGAGAATGGCTGCTCCCGACCTTGCTGGCAGCGGCGGTGCTCGGAGGCCTCTGGGCGTTCGCCCGCGAACGCAGGGCGGAGCGCGCCGCCGCCGAGCCCACGCACGAAGCCCCGATCGCGGCGGCTCCGAGGGAGGACCTCGCTCAGCCTGCCGCGCCGCCGCAGGCCGAACCGCCGCCACAGGTCGAGGCGCCGCGCGCCGAGGCGCCCGGCGAGGCGCCGTCCAACGCGCCGGAGATCGTCGAGCAGCTCAGGATCACGGCCGGAGAGATGACGCTCCCGGGCGGCAAGGTCCTCTCCGTCGACGAGCACGGCTCCGAGGCGGAGATCGCGCGGTACCTCGACGCCGGAGCCACGGATGGCCCCAAGCGCTTCTCGATGGAAGGCGTGAGCTTCCGCTTCGGGACCACGGAGTTGACCGAAGCTTCGCGGCCGAAGCTCGAAGCGCTGGCCGTCATCCTCGACGCCTATCCCTCCGCGCGGGTGCGCATCGAAGGGCACACCGACGCCGTGGGCGGCGCCGAGGGGAACAGATCGCTGTCGCTGGCGCGAGCCCAGGCGGTGCGCAACGAGCTCACCGCGCGACAGATCGCTCCCCATCGCATCGAGGTGGCCGGGATGGGCGCCGAGCAACCGGTGGCGTCGAACGACACCGCCGGCGGACGCGCGCAGAACCGCCGGATCGACGTCATGGTCCTGAGCCTCTGAAGCGGCGACTCACCCCCTCCACGGAAGGAGCAAGGTACCGGCGCCGGCCTGCGGAAGCAGGGTACCGGCGCCGTCAGAAGGCCGGCGCATGCCCGGCCGGCGCCTACGTGTGCACTCTCGGGAGGACTTGCTCGAGGACGCCGACGCCGCCGTTGTCCTTCTCCACGTGGAAGCGGACCACCAGGTTGTTGTTCTTGTCCCAGTCGTCTGCGCCGTCGCTCGGATCGAGGATCGCAAAGTTGCGATGGGTGACGCAGTACCTGTGATCGGCCCCCGAGATCTCCCGGAGGAATCCCTTGATGTCGCCGTTGAACAGGTTCTGACTGCCGCCGTTCGTCAGCAGCGAGAGGATGATGCGGGACATCCCCTTGGGGGCAGGGCGCGCGATGCCGGATGCGGTCACCTGATAGAGGCGCGGTCGCGAGCGCGGCTTCCCGAATCCGAGGACCGTGTCGATGTGCGCCATCGTGCCGACGTGGATGTCGCCGCCCATGAGCGTCACCTGGGTGCGAGGGCTGAAGCCGGCGAAATTCATGAGAGACATAAGGAAACGCCTGCATTCGTTCTGGTTGTTGGAGGCAGCCCAGCCGTCCCGGATGTCGTCGATGGAGGCCATGTTGAACGTGTTCGTGAGGGCCTCGGCGGCCGCGAGCGGCAGATAGACGACGGGCGTGCCGACCACGACGAAGAGGTGCCTGAGATCGAGCGCAGCGAGCTCGTTGAGCCTGAGCTCGAGGTCGTCGAGCTGTTGCTTGCCGAGGATCGCCCCGTTCTTCCACGAGCGCTGCGACCGCCCATCGACCGCGAGGATGGCGATGTCGCCGTGCTTCGCGATCCAGCCGAACCCCGAGCTGCTCAAGCGGTCCCTCGGGCTCAGCGCCACCTGAAACTCCTTGAACGCCTGCTCCGCGGCCCTGTAGCGCTCCACGGCCTGCGGGGTGCCGTCGTTGTTGTTCGACCCCCAGCCATCGTAGATCTCGTGGTCGTCCCACATCATGACGTTCGGGCAGCTCCCGAGCACCGCCGCCACGTCAGGGTGCGACCACGTCTGCACGTAGTGCCTGCGGTACGCGGCGGTGCGCCCCTCCGAGGCCGACCAGCCCGTGGGATCACCGTCGCCGTAGATCTGGTCACCGGCGTGAACCAGGAGGTTCACCTTCCCTTCGTCCACGAGGGCCTTGAGCGCCCGCCACATCGCCCCGCGCCGCTCCTTGGGAAACTCGTGGTTGTCGATGTCGTTGCAGCTCACGAGGCCGATTCGAATCGGCCCGTTCGTGACGGTCCGGAAGGCGGAGCCGTTGATGCTCAGGTTGTCGGCGGGTGTGGGGAGCGGATCTCCTGCGTCGTGCTCCACGATGCCATAACGAACCCTCTCGCCGCTCAGCCCGCTCAGCTCGAACGTGGCGAGCCCGAAGGGCGGCGCGCTGTTGATCGGCACGTCGAGCGTGCGAACGCCGTTGTCGTCCGCGAACGCCAGCCTCGCCCTCCCCTTGGGCCTCTCGAAGACGGCCAAGATCCTGCTGGTTGTCTGCGTCGTGTGTCCGATGACTGCGCTTTTGAACGCCATGGTCCGCCTCTCTGGCGAGAGCTCGTCAGGCTGAGGGAAGAGGCGTCGTGGTCCTGGCGGGCACTCTCCCCTATGTTTCGTCGCGGGCGGCCGGACGCAAGTTTTTCGGCTCGCCCGAGGCGCTCGCGAGGCGCGGCGGAGGCACGTCGGCGGGGGATCCGGTCGATCCCGTGACCGGGCGCGTCTACACGGCCAAGGTCGTCGATCTCGCGCTGCCGGGGCCCATCCCGCTGTTCATCGAGCGGAGCTACTCGTCGGAACGAGCACGACGAGGAGCACCGGCTGATCCGGCGCCGGGAGCCCGGGGGGCTCGTCGCGCAATTTCGTTACGACGACCGGGGCCGCTGCGTCGAGACGTGGTGCGAGCGACCCGGCAACGACGCGCTCGACCGCGAGCTGCCTGACACCCTGGATGACGGCGAGACCAGGGCGAGGGGGTTCTGCCATGTCAAGATCGAGGATCACGGCGTCTTCACCGAGGTGATCACCTCGCGGTCGAAGCGGCGCATCGAGGGCAATCCCCTGGACAAGGCGGACAAGGTCGTGTGGCAGGGGGGCCTGCACTCGTACCGGTTCGACGCCGCGGACAACGTGCTCGAGTACCGCGACGCCCTCGGGCACGCGTGGCGCTGCGAGCGCGACGCGATCGGGCGGCTGCGCGCAGAGGTGGATCCGATGGGCGCGAAGACGGACTACGCCTACGACGAGCTGGGCGGCATCGCCGAGGTGCGGGACGCGCTCGGAGGGATCGCCCGCTACGAGCGGAACGCGCAAGGGGATGTCGCTGAGGTGTCCGACGAGCTCGGGCTGGTGGCGGCGTTCCGCTACGACGCGCGGGGATTGCTGGTCGAGGCGACCCTCCCGAACGGCGGCGTGACCCGGATGGAGTACGACGCGCTCGGCAACCGCGTGACCGTGATCGAACCCGACGGGTCGACGCGGCGGATTCGGTACGATTTCCTGGGACGGGTGACGGGCTTCGTGGACGAGCGGGGGCTCGAGACGGCCTACGCCTACGACGCGTGCGGGCGGCTCGTGTCCGCGCGGCGGCCGAGCGGCGCGACGGAGCGCTATGATCACGACGCCGACGGCCGCCTCTCGCGCATCGTCGACGCCGACGGGCGCGTGACCACGCTGCGCTGGGGAGGGATCGGGGTGGTGACCGAGGTGGTCCGGCCCGATGGCAGCTCGGTGCGGTACTTCCACGATCGCGAGCAGGATCTCGTGCGCGTGGTGAACGAGGCAGGCGACGAGCACCGGTACGTGCGCCGGGGCGAGGGGCGCATCGTCGAGGAGCAGACGTTCGATGGACGACGGATCACCTACCGCCACGATGCGATGGGTCGGATCACCGAGATCCGGGACGGCGCGGGTCACGTGGAGCTCGTTTACGACCCGTGCGGGCGGCTCATCGAGCGCAGCTTCTCGGACGGGCGAAGGGACGAGATCGCTTATGACCCGCTCGGCCGGATGGAGTACGTGACGAGCGGAGAGGTCAGCTGCGAGTACACGCGTGACGCGCGCGGGCGCGTGGTGCGCGAGACCGTCCCGCGCGGCAACCAGCGGACGATGACGGAGACGGCGTACGACGCCCTCGGTAACGCGATGCGAACGGCGGGTCCGTTCGGGACCATGGACATCGCGCGCGACGCGGCGGGGCGGGTGGTCGAGGTCGTGCTGGGCGCGGCGGGGGCCCTGCGCCTGGCCTACGATCCGGCGGGCAACCTGGTGGAGCGGGCGCTGCCGGCAGGCGGACGCATCGCCGAGGACGTGACACCGGATGGGCTCGTCGCGGGGGTGAGGGTGATGAGCCCGCAGGCAGGGCCGGTGGTGCGGCCGGGCGAGCCTGCGTGGGTGGGGGAACATCAAGCGTGCCCGAAGATGTGCGGCAGCTCGGGCGAACCCTGCTCCTTCGACCTGGCGAGGGGGACATGTGGCTTGGGCTCTGGTGCCTCGAGGATCTTCCGCGCGCCGCGCGGCAAGCGGCTCCCCAGAACGTCGTCGTCGCGCCTGGATCATCTCGGATCGTTCGGGTCGAATGGCCCTTCTACACGTGGGAGAATATCGACATGATCTGTCTCGGAGGTGGCCCGGAGTTTGAATCCTACCTGCGCGACGCCACCGGGGCGATCTGGCTCTGCGACGTAGCCTACGGCCACTTCGGCTTTGTTTGCGGAAGTACGATCTCATGGCTAGAGCGCATCGCGTTCAACTCTCATCTCGACGCGATGTCACACGAGAGCCCGCTCCTGACGATTCCGCTCAGAGCATGGCACGATCTCCCTGGGCACTTCAACGTCCCGCTCGTGCCAGAGTGCAGCGATCCGAGAGCAAGACTGTATGTCTCCTCAACATACACTGTCTGGGAGTCCGCCCCACCACACAGTACGCCCGTAGTCGAGCTACGGGCGCGCAGCTCTCGCGAGCTGATCCCTGTTGTCCAATGGGCAAAGCGACATTGGACAACCACAAAGGTCGCGATTTCTGGCAGCGACGAGGCCTTGACTGAGCTGAGCGACACGGCCCGCCACGAGCACATCCAGGTTCTGGACGGCGAGACAGGGGGATGGAAGGCGACGACCTTTTGGGATAATTGAGGTAGTACGGGCCTGCGCTCAATCGTCTTGGCACGCCGACGGGCATGCCGCAGAGGCTCGCTCCTCGCACAACATCACCTCAGAACGCCGCCGTCACCGTCGCCCCCCAGATTCAGCATCGTCCCGTCGGCCCGGTAATCCCCCACGAAATCCGCCGGGTTGTCGTTCTCGACCGCCACCTCTGGCAGCACCGACAGCTGCCCGTGCAGGTCGATCCCCAGCGACCCAGGCAGCTCCTCCAGCGGCCGGTTCAGGACGACGCCCACCCCCAGCGACAAGGCGCCGACGTCGTAGCTCGCGCCGCGCCGCGCGAGGGCGAGCCCCGACGTAAGGAACGGCGCGACCCCGCGCCCCCTCCGGTGGATCCGCCGAAACATGCGCGCGCGGCCGTAGACTGGGCCGCCCTGGCGCGCTAGTCGGTATCCGCCGTGGATCCCAGCCCTCGAAGCAGCCCGGACGAACGCCGCCCCCGCCTCGCGCTCCAGGCCGTGCTGCCGGAGGAGCTCGCCGGCGCGTGCGGCATCGACCTCACCGACGCGCGCCGCATCGTCTCCCTGGCGCACCGCCTCGGCGAGCTGCCCGCCCGCGCGCCCGCGACCGTCCGGCGCGCCGCGCTCGACGCGGCGCGCTCGGCGGGCGAGATCAGGACGCTCGCGCTCGTCGAGCGGCGCGCGAGCGCCGAGGATCCGTTCGTGAAGTACGCCTTCCGCCTCGAGGACGGCGCGACGGTCGAGTCGGTGCGCATCCCGCTCGAGCGGCCGGGCCGGTACTCGGCGTGCGTGAGCTCGCAGGTCGGCTGCGCGCTCGCGTGCGCCTTCTGCGCCACCGGGCGCATGGGCCTCACGCGCAACCTGGAGGCCTGGGAGATCGTCGAGCAGGTGCGGCTCATCCGTCGCGATCTCGACGCCACCGTGGGCGGCGGCGCGCGCGTCCACGGCGTGCTGTTCCAGGGCATGGGCGAGCCGCTCGCCAACGCCGACCGGGTCATCCAGGCGATCCGGGTGCTCTCCGAGCCGAGCGCGCAGGCCATCGACATGCGCAACATCACCGTCTGCACGGCGGGGCTCCCGTCCGGCATCCGGCGGCTCGCGGCCGAGGTCCCCGCGGTCCGGCTCGGCCTGTCGCTCGGCTCGGTGCGCCCCGGCAAACGGCGCCTTCTCATGCCGATCGACGGCGCGCACCCGCTCGAGGAGGTCCTCGCGGCCGTGGGCGAGCACGCGCGCGCGAGTGGGCACGCGCCGATGTGGGCGTACACGCTCCTCGCGGACCAGAACGACACGGACGAGGACGCCGCGTGCCTGGCCGCGCTCGCCCGCGGCTTCGCGGCGCAGCACGGCATCTCTCCCCGGCTCAGCCTCATCCCCTACAACGCGATCGGCGCGCCCGACGATCCCCTGCCCTCGCCGGACGGCGGCGATGAACGCGGCGCGTCGGCCGATCCGTTCGTGCGCTCGGCGCGGCTCGACGCCTTCCGCGCGGTCCTCTCCGCCGCCGGCGTCGGCTCGATCGTGCGCTACTCGGGCGGGGGCGACGTCGGCGCGGCGTGCGGGCAGCTCGCGCGGCCTTCGGCGGAGGCGCGGCGACCGGGCGGCCGCCGGGCGCCGCCCCGCGCCGGGGCGACCGCGGGCGCAGCCGACGTCGGGCCGAGCGCGCCGCCCAGGCCAGCGTGAGCGTCGCTATGGATCCCTGCTCCCACGCGCGCTAGCTTGCGCGCGTGTTCGGCTTCAGCTTCGGCGAAATCATGGTGCTCGCCATCGTGGGCATCATCGTGGTCGGTCCCCGGCGGTTGCCTGCCATGATGCGGTCGGCGGGGAGCTGGATCGCCAAGCTCCGCCGCTTGAGCACGGATCTCCGGACGCAGAGCGGCATCGACGATCTGATCCGCCAGGAGGGGCTCGAGCGTGAGCTCCGCGAGCTCCGCGCCCTGTCGCGGGTCAATGTGATCGAGACGCTGGTGAACCCCGTCGTCGGCGCCGTGACCGCCGGTGCGATCGCCTCGTCCACGCCGCGCGTGAGGCCGCCGGATCCCGAGCCGCCGCCGCCCGTCGTGAACCCGCCCCGCGAGCGCGAGTACCCCGTCCTCGGCTGTGACGCCTACGGAGTGACGCTGGACGCGGCCCTGGACGGCGCCGCCGGCCTGCCGGCCACACCAGAGAGCGCGACCCCCACGGAGACCGCGAACGAGGCGGACGCCACGGTCGGCGTCGAGTCCGCCGCGTCGACTGCGCCCGTGGCCGCAGAGACCGCCGCGGCGACAGCGCCCGCGACAGCAGAGATCGTCGCGGCGACAACGCCCGTGGCCGCAGAGACCACCGCGGCGACAGCGACCGCGACCGCACAGACCACCGCGGCGACAGCGACCGCGACCGCACAGACCGCCGCGGCGACGCAGGGCGTGGCGACCGGAAACGGAGCGACGTCATGAGCCAGGAGCAGGCGGCGGCGGTGAAGAGCGGCTCCCCGGGCGCGGAGGGCGCGCCGAGCGACGCCGCGGAGGATCCGGGCGAAGACAAGCCGATGTCGTTCTGGGAGCACCTCGACGAGCTGAGAAAGCGGCTCGTCCGGAGCATCCTTGTCTTCTTCGCGGCCTGCGTCGTGGGGTGGGAGGTGCGCGAGGAGCTCTTGCACTTCCTGACCGTCCCGTTCGTGCAGGCGTGGCGCGAGCAGAACCTGTCGGGCAACCCCTCGCTCCACTTCGGCGCGCCCGCGGCCGCGTTCGTCGCTTACTTCAAGCTGTCGATGATCGGCGGCGCGGCGATGGCCTCGCCGTTCATCTTCTACCAGCTGTGGTCGTTCGTCGCGCCCGGCCTCTACGCCAAAGAGAAGCGGTACGTCATCCCGTTCGTCCTGTTCTCGACGATCCTGTTCGTCGGCGGCGGCTGGTTCGGCTGGCGAGCGGCCTTCCCGATCTCGTTCGGTTACTTCCTCAGCCTGGCCGGCACGGTCGGCGGCGACGGGGTGACGATCACGCCGACCGTGATGATGGGCGACTACCTCGACTTCGTCGCCCAGCTCCTGCTCGGCTTCGGGATCATCTTCGAGATCCCGCTCATCGTGCTCTTTCTCTCCATCGCCGGCATCGTCAACTACCTCCAGCTCATCCTGTTCGGCCGCTGGTTCGTGTTCGGCGCCTTCATTCTCGCCGCCGTCCTGACGCCGCCGGACATCACGAGCCAGCTCGTCATGGCCGTGCCGATGTGCCTGCTCTACGTGCTCTCGATCGGCCTCGCGTACCTCTTCGGCAAGCCGCCGACCGACGCCCAGCGCGCGGCGTACAAGGCGCGCAAGGAGAAGGAAGTCACCAAGGGCTGACGGGCGGCGCGGCGCCGGCCGGGCCTCCTGCGCGGCGTCGGCTGCGCGCCGTCCTCCGCCGCGGCGCGCCGCACGGCAGAGCGCTGCGCTGCTCCTTCGCGCGCCGTCCTCCGCCGCGGCGTGGCGCACAGCAGACCGCTGCGCTGCTCCTTCCGCGCGCCGTCCTCCGCCGCGGCGCAGGCTCCTTCACGCGCCATCCTCCGCCGCGGCGTGGCGCACAGCAGACCGCTGCGCTGCTCCTTCCGCGCGCCGTCCTCCGCCGCGGCGCAGGTCAGGCGGCGGGCGCGGCCGCCGCGGGCGCTGCCTTCCGGCTCCGCGCCACGTGGATCGCGACCGCGGCGCCGGCCATCGCGAGCCCGATGAGCTGCGACGTGGACAGGCCGACGAAGCCCCCGCGGTCGTCGGCGCGCGCGAACTCGAGCACGAAGCGCCCGAGCGCGTAGAGGCCGAGGAACGTCGCGAAGACCTGCCCGTCGTACCGCTTGCGCCCGTGCACGTAGAGCAGGCAGATCGCCGCGATGGCGAACGACATCGCCGACTCGTAGATCTGCGTCGGGTGCACCGGGTGTGACGGCAGGCGCGGGCTCGTGAGCTCGAGAAGCTTGAACTGCGCCTCGCTCGCGGGGCTGTTCGGCGGGAACGAGAGCCCGAACGCCCCGTCGGTGCGCAGGCCGAAGCAGCAGCCGGCGAGCAGGCAGCCCATCCGGCCGAACCCGAGGCCGAGCGGGACGGCGAAGCCCGCCATGTCCGCTGCCTTCCAGAACGGGAACCGATCGCGCTTGAGCAGCCAGTACGCCATCGCCGACGCGCCCACGAAGCCGCCGTAGTACGTCAGGCCGCCGGCCCAGAACTTCGCCCACGCCAGGCAATCGCGCTCGATCGGGTGGCATACCCCCTTCGCCGCGTCCCACACGCCGTGGTACCGCGACGCGCAGAGCGCCTGCTCGACCTTCCAGTCGACAAGCGACGGGTCGGTGCAGAGGTGCACGTAATCCCAGAAGTATCCGTCGGCGACGACGTGGAGGAGCCTGCCGCCGACGACGCCCGCGAGCAGGCAGGCGAGCCCCAGGTCGACGATCACATCCGGGTTCTCGCCGATCCGCCGCGCCCACAGCGCGCCGATGGCCGTCGCGAAGAGGAAGCCGGTCAGCAGCAGAAGGAAGTAGGCAGGGAACGCGACGTCGAGCAGGCGGAACAGCTCGGGCCGCATGATCAGCCCGCGGACGCCTTCGCGCCGGACGCCTTGAGCTCGGGGCGGTGGGGGGAGAACATGTCGATCGCCATCAGCCCGACGCCGACGACGATCGCGATGTCGGCCACGTTGAACGTCGGCCACACGAACGTCGAGGTGAGCCGGACCTGGATGAAGTCGATGACGTACCCGTAACGGATGCGGTCGACCAGGTTCCCGAGCGCACCGCCGAGCACGAGCGGCAGCCCCCACCTGAGCGCGATCTGGGAGGGGTGGAGCTTGCGGTACAGCGAGACGATGAAGACGATCGCCGCGAGCGAGACCACCAGGAAGAACGGGCGGCGGATCGCCTCGCTCTCGTCGCCCAGGATGCCCCACGCCCCGCCGTGGTTCTTCGCGAAGATCATGTTCAGGTGATCCTTGATCACCTCGATCTTCCGGAACGAGAGCGGCCGCGCGGCGGTGAGGTCCGTGAGCGCCTGCGGCTCCAGCCGGTCCTTGGCCCACCACTTCGTGCCGAGATCGGCGGCCAGGGTGATGGCCGCGACGACGATCAGGAACACGTACGACGGCCGGTAGGCGGGCTTCGTCGGCGCGACCACGTCGTCGGCGTCCCCCTCCTGCGAGGAGCCGCGCCCCTCGTTGTCGCGTTCCCCGGCGGAGGCCGGCGGCTCGCCGGCCGGCGCATTCACGGGCGCGGAGCGATGCGACTCCGCGTGGGCACCTTCGGTCTCAACGGGAGCGTCTCGCGGCGTCGCGTCTTCAGTCATGCGGAGCGCGTTCCTCTACGACAAACCGAGCGCTCCGGCAAAGGCTTCCCTCCGCAGGCGCCGCCGCGCGCGTCTTTCACGCCTTGCGCGTGTCACGTGACGTGCGTGACTTGGGCGCGCCGCGCCGCGCCACCCCCGGGCACCGCGCCGCGCGCCGTCTGCTCCGGCCGAGCCGCCCGCTCGCGTCCTTCAGCTGGCCGGCGGCACAGGCGGAGGCGCTTCCGTCGATAGCGGAGGTGTGGGGTCGCCGCCCGCCGGGCCCTCCGAGGCGCCGCGAGTGTCTGGAGACGGCGCGCTCGCGCTGCGGGTCGCGACGATCATGTCCTTGGACATCAGGATGACCCCCGCGACGATCGCGATGTCGGCCACGTTGAACGTCGGCCAGTGAAACTCCCGGCCTCCGCGGATCACGTACACGTCGATGAAGTCGATGACCCAGCCGTAGCGGATCCGGTCGACCAGGTTGCCCATCGCGCCGCCGAGCGCCAGCGCGAGCCCCCACTTCATCCCCGTCTGGTCCCTGTGGACGCGCCGGTAGATCGAGAAGATGAAGACCATCGCCGCGGCGGAGACGAACAGGAAGAACGGCCGCCGCAGGCCGTCCGGGAGGCCGCGCAGGAAGCTCCAGGCGCCGCCGGGGTTCTGCGCGAAGATGAAATCGAGGTGGTCCGGGATGATCGTGAGGACCTTCGCGCCCGACCGCTTCGGGTCGAACCCGGCGAGGCGCGCGTGCGCCCACCCCTTCGTCACCAGGTCGGCGGCGCACGAGACGAGCGCCACGACGGCCAAGAAGCGGAGCGAGGCGCGCTCCTCGCTGGGGAGGTCGTCGGGAAGGTGCGCGACGGGCGACGCTTGCGGTGCGTCCGAGGACATCGTCTTCGCTTCTACGCGATGGCGTGGCACGGAGCAAACAGCCGCGAGCAGAGCGATGCCCGGCGGCGGTCGTCTTCTGCTCTTCCGTTCGTCCGTTCGTCCGTTCGTCTGTTCGTCCGCTTTCCCCCTCGCGCCTTCCGGTTCCGTCTTCCGCGCTCGCCCGCGCCTCCTCCGCCGATCGCCGCGCCGGTTCACCGCTGGTTCAGGATCACCACCGGACGCTCCGGGGCGCGCGGTCGCACCGGCGCCTTTTCCCGTCCGGGAGGATCGGTCGGACCGGCCGGGTCGACCGCCGGTGCCCCCCTCCTTCGCAGCGCGAGGTGCACCTCACCGTACGCCTGGAGGGCCGCGCCGCGCTGCCGCTCCGTGGCCGCCGCGCGCCCCAGCGACTCGGCCAGCTGCGCCCGGCGCCCCGCGAGGTACGCGAGATCCCTCGCCTCGGCGAGCTCGCTCCCCCCGGCGAACGCCCGCTCCGCGCGCTCCATCGCCTCGGTGGCGCCGCGCAGGTCCGCGGGCGCGAGCTCTGCCGCCGCGCTCGCCCGGGCGCGCTCGTAGCTCTTCCTCGCCTCGATGAGCTCCTTCGGCGGGAGCGGGGCGCTCGCGCACCCCAGGAGACCGCCGACGAGCAGAATGGCCACTGTCCCGTGATTGGTTCGCATGATTCCGCGCCTCCTCTCGGCGAGCCCTAGCGGAGCTGCCGCTGGATGGATCCGACCTCCTCGAGCGCCTCGTGCGTGCGGGCCTGAGCCTGCGCCTCGCGCGTGAGGGCGAGCGCGAGCTCCGCGTCCGCCTGCGCGCGCAGGAGCATGCGCTGCGCCCGGTCGGGCACGCCGCCTTCCGACAGCCGCGTCGCCCGCTGCACCTGCTCCCGGGCGAGGCGGAGGTGGGCTTCCGCCCGCGGCTCCTCGTCGGCTCCGACCTCCTCGGCGGCTCGAATCATCGCCTCCGACGCGCCGAGCCGCTCGCCGAAGCTTGGAGCGTACGCGGCGCACCCCGCCAGCGACGCGCCGAAGAGCGTCAAGAACACTGCGTTTTTCATGTGCGACACCTCGTTGCCAGCCCCGGACGAGAGGTCGCCCGGAGAAGGCGGGTGAGAGAGCGGATGGGATCATCGACTCCGGATCTCCGTCGTCGATCGGCTCGTCCTCAGGCAACCAGCACACCAGGGCCGACGGCCTCGGGGCGGCGCCTGAGCGCGCACGCGAGAGGCGCCGCCCTGCGTCCGTCGGTGCAGAAGGAATCACGACGACACTGAGACATCGCCTCACGCGCCGTATCCGCGCTTCCCATCCGTTGCGCGCAAACGAGCCATTCGCCGGAGCCCCCGTGTGCGTCGCGTGCGGCAACTGGACCACAGGAGAGCCCAAGACACCGGATCTCGTTCGAGGACGGGAGATGCCCCCTCTCCGCTGTACGCCCGCCTGCCGCGGCAGCCCGCCGCGACCGCGTTCCGCGCCGGCCCGCCACGCCCGCCTGCCGCGCCGATCCGCCGCGCCTGCCGCGCCGGCCCTTCACCCGCGCGCCGTCCTCCCCTCACCCGCGGCGCGCCGCCCTCCCCTCACCCGCGCGCCGCCTCCGAGATCCCGGCCGCGCAGGCCAGCGCCGCGCCACGGCGGCCGACGTGTGCGTCGCGCCCGATCCGGTTGAGTGACACGGCGCATCTGTTTAGTATACCTGCGTCATGCCGTCGCCCCCCTGGAAGATCGAGACCGGCGTCGAGACCGTCATCTCGTCGTGGCTTGCCTCCGGCTATGTCCGCCCTTGTTTCACCGCGGATCGCGAGCTTCCGCCGGCCGACGCGCGCACCGCGCCGATGCCCGACGCGCTCTCGCCGGCGCTCCGTGGCGCCCTGGAGCGGCGCGGCATCGATCGGCTCTACGACCACCAGGCGCGGGCCTTCGCGGCGGCCCGCGCGACGCCGGCAGGCCCGAGCGCCGCGGCGGAGCCGGCGCGGGCGGGGCGGCACGTGGTCGTCGCGACGCCCACCGCCAGCGGCAAGAGCCTCTGCTTCCATCTCCCGGTGCTCGACGCGCTCGCCGAGGGCGCCGCGTCGGGCCAGGGCGGCAGCGCGATCTACCTGTACCCCACCAAGGCGCTCGCCCGGGATCAGGAGGCCGGCCTGCACGCCCTCATCCGCGAGGCGGGGCTCACGATCCCGGCGATCGTGTACGACGGGGACACGCCGGGCGACGCCCGGCGGGCGGCGCGCGAGCGCAGCCCCATCGTGATGACCAACCCCGACATGCTCCACGCGGGGATCCTGCCGCACCACGCGCACTGGGCGCGGACATTCCAGCGCCTGCGCTACGTCGTGCTGGACGAGCTCCACACCTACCGCGGCGTGTTCGGGTCGCACGTCGCCCACGTCCTCGCCCGGCTGCGCCGGGTCGCCGCGTTCCACGGATCGAGCCCGACCTTCCTATGCGCGACGGCGACGATCGGCAACCCGCGGGCGCACGCCGCGCGCCTGCTGGGCATCGCCGAGGACGAGCTCGAGCTCATCGACGAGTCAGGCGCCCCGCGGGGGCCGCGGCGCTTCTTCCTGTACAACCCGCCGGTGGTGAACGCGGAGCTCGGGGTGCGCGCCAGCACCCTGAAGAGCGCGGTGCGCCTCGCCGGGGATCTCGCCCGCGCCCGCGTGCCGACGCTGGTGTTCGGCCAGTCGCGCAACTCGGTCGAGATCATGCTGAAGTACCTGCGCGAGGGCGTCGGCAAGGAGATCGGGGCGGAGGACGCGATCATGGCGTACCGCGGCGGCTACCTCCCGGAGACGCGCCGGCGGGTCGAGCGGGGGCTGCGCGAGGGCGAGATCCTGTGCGTCGTGGCCACGAACGCCCTCGAGCTCGGCATCGACATCGGCGAGCTCGACGCGGTGATCTGCGCCGGCTACCCCGGGTCGGTCGCCGAGACGTGGCAGCGCTTCGGCCGCGCGGGCCGGCGCGGCAAGACGAGCATCGCGGTCCTGTGCGCCACCAGCGCGGCGCTCGACCAGTACCTCGCGAGGAACCCGGGTTACCTGCTGGAGCGCGGGGCCGAGTCGGCCCGGATCGATCCGCAGAACACCGAGATCCTCGTGCAGCACCTCAAGTGCGCGGCGTTCGAGCTGCCGTTCCTCAAGGGGGAGCCCTACGCGGCGATGCCGCCGGACGACACCGTGGCGGCGCTCCGCTTCCTGCAGGACAACGGGGTCGTGCACGAGTCGAACGATCGCTTCCACTGGGCGACCGACGCGTATCCGGCGAACCACGTGAGCCTGCGCTCGGTGGGCTGGGACAACTTCGTCATCATCGACAAGGCCCTTGGCAAGACGCTCGCGGAGCTCGACTGGCGCGCGGCGCCGACGATGCTCCACGAACAGGCCATCTACCAGCACGACGGAGAGCAGTACCAGGTCGAGCGGCTCGATTACGAGAACCACAAGGCCTTCGTGACGAAGGTCGTCCCCGACTATTTCACGACCGCGCTCACCCACCGGAAGGTGAGCATCCTCGACGAGAGCGCGGCCGCCCCGCTCGGCCGGGCGACCGCCGCCTTCGGCGAGGTGAGCATCGTGGAGAAGGTGGTCGGGTACAAGAAGATCAAGTTCTACACGCACGAGAACACGGGATACGGCGACGTGCGGTTGCCCGACATCCAGATGCACACGACCTCGTTCTGGCTCACCGTGCCCGAGCCGCTCTGCGAGGAGCTCGGCCTCGGCCGCGCGACCGCCATCGACGGCCTGCGCGGGATCGCGCGGGCGCTGGAGACGGTCGCGACGCTCTCGCTCATGTGCGATCCGCGCGATATCGGCCAGACGCTCGAGGACGGGAGCGAGGCGCGGGAGGTCCCGGCCGGCGGAGAGGCGGCCGGGGTCTTCGATCCGACGCTGTTCCTGTTCGACAACGTGCCAGGCGGCGTCGGGCTCTCCGAGCGCATCTACGAGCAGCGCGACGAGCTCCTCGCGCGCACGCGGCAGCTCATCGCCGGCTGCCGCTGCGACGAGGCCGGCTGTCCGCTCTGCGTCGGCGCCACGGAGAGCATCGACGCGAAGCGCAAGCGCGCGTCGCTCGGGCTCCTCGCGATCTTGCTCCACCAGGCGTGAGCCCGGCGCCGAGCGTCTCCGGGCGCTCGCAGCGGCGCGCCACGCGTCATGTCCTGAGCGGACGGGTACCCGGCCCACGCAGATCCAGCGACATCCACCTCGCTCTGCGCCCCTGAGCCCTGCCACGCTCGCGATGGGCGCTCGTCGTGGACGTGTCGCCGCCGCCCGCGCTGGCGATGTGACAGCCATGTTTCGGCGCAGAGGGGAACACCACGAGTCGATTTCTGCAATCGACCGCAGCGTCTCTGGAGATTGAGCGCTGTCGCCCCTTTACCCCGCCCCTCGGTGCAATCTAGAGTCGGGGCACCGTGGAGAGCGCGCCATCGAGGGGGGTTGTTCTGGGGCGTTACGCCATTGGACCGCGGATGGCGCGCGGCGGGATGGGCGAGGTGTTTCGCGCGGTCGCGCTCGGGCCGGACGGCGAGGAGGTCCCGGTCGCCATCAAGCGAATCGTCCCGATGCACGCCGGCAGCGACGATCTCAGGCAGCTCTTCATCGCTGAGGCGAGCATGATGACCCGCCTCAAGCACCCCAACATCGATGAGGTGCTCGACTTCGGCGTCGACGACGCGGGCGACTTCTACCTCGTGCTCGAGCTCGTGTCCGGGACGGATCTCGGGCGGCTCTGCAAGGGGCTCTGGGCGCGCGGGGAGTCCGTCCCGGTGCCGATCGCGCTCTTCGTCGCCGCCCAGGTGCTCGAGGGGCTGGGCTACGCGCACGAGCGCTCGGCCGCCGAGGGGCGGCTGATGGTGCACCGCGACGTGAGCCCTGGAAACGTGCTCATCTCGCTGAGCGGCGTCGTGAAGATCGCGGACTTCGGCGTGGCGATCGCCACGCGGGGCGACGTGGGGGACACCGCCAGGCGCGACCTGGTCGGGAAGCCGAGCTACATGCCGCCCGAGCAGTTCGACGGCGAGCGCGTCGACGCGCGCGCCGACGTGTTCGCCCTCGGGGTGGTCCTGTTCCAGATGCTCACCGGGACGCGGCCCTTCCCCGGGAGCAGCGCCGCCTCGCGGATGGCGGCGGCGCGCGAGGGGCAGATGTTGCGGGCGAGCGAGCTGCGCCCCGAGGTGAGCCCCGCGCTGGAGGCGATCCTCGCGCGCGCGCTCGCGCCGCGCCGGGACGACCGCTTCCCCGACGCGCGCGCGATGCTGGAGGCGATCGAGGCGCTGCGCGAGGCAGGCCACGAGATCGGCACGCCGGAGGACCTCGGGGCGCTCGTGAGCGCCGCGCTGAAGGAGTCGCCGGAGTCGCGTCCGCCGGGCCCCCACACGCCCGAGCTCCCCGAGGACGAAGACGACCTGGAGGGGGGCGAGCTGACGCGCGCCGACGCGGACAGCCCCTTCACCCTGCGCGCGACGCGACGCCCCGGCCCAGCGTCGCAGGTGCTCGGTGGTGAGGCCGAGGCGCTCGATGCGCTCGATGGCATCGACGCGGCGCTCCCGGCGCCGTCGAGCGCCCCGGTGAGCGGCGGGTTCCACGCCGTGGCGCCGGCGTCCGTCGAGGAGAGCTCGCTCGAGCCGCTCCAGGCGTCGAGCCTGAGGGGGGCGGTCTCCTTGACGCCGAGGCCGCGCGACGAGGCGCGGCCGCCTTCCTCGGCGCCGGGCGCGGTCCTGCCGCCGGCCGGGGCGACGCGGCAGCGCCTGCTCGCGGCGGCGATCGCCTGCGCAGCGCTGGCGGGGATCGCGGTCGCCAGCGTGCGCGTCGGCCGCGGCGGACCGAGCGCAGCCTCCCCCGCGGCCGTGCAGCGCGCCGTTCGGGCAGTGCAGCCGCAGATCACCGCCGCCGTGCACGCCGCGCTGTTGCCCCTGCGAAGAGCTCCTTCTCCCGCGAGCCCCGCCGAGGGCGCTGCGCCGGCCGCGGGCTCTACCGCAGGTGCCGCGCCGGCCGCGGGCACCGCCCCCGCCACCGCGCCGGCCGCGGCCCCCCCGTGAGCCGCATCGCTTGCGGCGCTCGGTCCGCTCGGTTAGCAGCGCGGCATGCGACGCCCTCACGTTCTCCTCGTCCTCGCCCTGACCGCGCTCGCCGGGTGTAGCGCCTCGCCGCCCGCAGCTCCGCCGCCTCCGACGGCCGCGCCGCCGGCTCAGCCCGACGCGCCGCCCGCTGCCGCGGCCCCCGCCCCGGGCGACGCGGTCGCCCCGGCGCCGCTATCGGTCGCCTCGGTCGAGGTGCCTGCTGCCCTGCGCGCCGTCGTCGATGCCGCCGATCGCGCGGACGCCGACCGGGCGCTCGACGCCGGCCGTAAGCCTGCGGAGACGCTCGCATTCTTCGGCATTCAGCCGGGGATGAAGGTCGCGGAGCTCGCGGCGGGGGGCGGCTACTCGGCCGAGCTCCTGGCGCGGGCGGTCGGGCCGGGAGGGGTCGTCTATGCGCAGAACAACCGCTTCGTCCTCGAGCGCTTCGCCGAGAAGCCGTGGAGCGAGCGGCTCAGGAAGCCCGTGATGAAGTCGGTGGTCCGGGTCGATCGCGAGCTCGACGACCCGTTGCCGCCCGAGGCGCGGGATCTCGACGCCGTCTTCCTCGTGCTCTTCTACCACGACACGGTGTGGATGGAGGCGGGCCGGGCCGCGATGAACCGCGCGGTCTTCCGCGCGCTCAAGCCCGGCGGCGTGTTCGCGATCGTCGATCATGCCGGGCGCGCCGGGACGGGCGTCACCGAGGTGAAGACGCTCCACCGCATCGAGGAGAAGATCGTGCGCGAGGAGATCGAGCGGGCGGGCTTCCGGCTCGCGGCCGAGGCGACCTTCCTCCGGAGCCCCGCGGACACGCGCGACTGGAACGCCTCGCCGATGGTGGCTGGCGACAAGCGGGGCACGAGCGACCGCTTCGTCCTGAAGTTCGTCAAGCCCGGGGGCTGAGCCGCCGCCGCGGCCTGGGCTCATCGCGGGCAGCGGGGGGGCGGCGGCGGCGCATGCCATCCGCCATCGGCCCCGCCCCTCGGCGCCTGAGCGGCGCTCACCCGTCGTCGGAGCGAACGCAGCGCACGAGCCGCCGATCGCGGACCGTGTGGTCCTGCGATGCGCCGTTCGTGAAGTTGACGAGGACGGCCTTCTCCGCGCTGCCGATGGCGGGCGTCGACGACCAGAAGACGTCGGACGGCGTCCCCGGGAAGGCCGCCAGGTCGATCGCCGGCCCGGACCGCCGATCATCGACGATCGAGAGCAGCTCCTTCGCGCTCGGCAGCCGCCAGTCGCTCTTCGCGGCGAGGCCGAGGTCTTGGCAGTGCGCGAGCGCGTCGCTCCAGATGAACCGGGTCTGGGAGGCGTGGCGCTGCCAGACGAGCCCCGTCGAGCGATCGAGCACCCAGTCCTCGCCGGGCGAGAGATCGGCCGGCGCGATCCCCTTCACACCTCCGACGCACAGCGCCCGCGCGGCGGCCGTGTCGTCCTTCGGGAAGAAGCCGAGGGACGCATCGCTGGCCAGCACCCCCCAGGCGAACGAGCTGTCCGCGGCGACGTCGGTCGCGGACCAGTAGAAGCTGTCCTGGGTGGACGTGAAGAAGATATCGGGAAACGCCGTGGCATGGCCGAAATCCAGGATGGAGACGAGCTCGAGCCGCGTCGGCAGGCGCCAGTCCGAGAGGCCGCCGATGCCCTGAGCGCTGAGCGCCGCGCAGTGCTCCTGCGCGCCGACCAGCGTGAACATCCCGTTCTCCACCACCTTTTCCCAGGTGAGCCCGGTCACCGAGTCTTCCACCGCGCCGTCGGCTTCTGTGTAGGAGGGGACGGCGATCTCGTAGTTCCCGTCCTGTCCGAAGAAGGGCGCCGAGGGCCCTGGGCACGCCTCGAGCACGGTGGTCCCGTTCGAGCAGCGCGTGGTCGGCGAGTCCGGCCATGTCACCGGCACGGGCGGCGGCCCTCCGCCGCCGGTCCCTCCCCCGGCGCCCCCGCCGCCGATCGGCTCGCCGCCGCCGCCGCCGATCGGTTCGCTGCCGCCACCGCCGATCGGTTCGCCGCCGCCGCTGCTGCCGAACTGAAAGGGCTCTCCGATGCATCCGGCGAGCGTGACGGACTCCACGAGCAGCGCGGCCAACAGCCAGGTGAAGCGAAGGGCGTGAGGGGTCTCGTTCGGCATGGGCAAGCGGCGGCGCCAGGAGAGGATCCGGGCCAGCAGCCTATCATTCACCGGGGCGCGGGGGTCGACTTCCTCGCAGGCGCCTCGCGCTGCAGGCTCGCATCACCGCCGCCCGCCGCCCGCCCGCCGCTTCGTTCCCCCCCGCGCGCGGTTGCCTGCGCCCGCGCCCGCGTCGGCGGCGTTCGCGCCGCCCGCGCGGGCCGGTCAGTCCATGAGAGGCGAAGCGAGCATGATGGAAGAACGACGCGCGGCGGAGAGTGGGGTTGATCCCGTGCACCTCGGTGCCTCTCCGCCGCGTCGACCTCTTCTACGCAGGTTGCGTCTGGCGCCCTCTCCGCCTTTGCGGGCCGAGGGTCCGCCGCGTCACGGCGTCGTGTAGTCGACCTTCACCGCGTACGTGCTCTCCGCGTACCCCTGCACGAGGAGGAAGGCCTCCGACTGCCCTTCCGGGACCGTCAGCTCGCACGTCTCATCCGCGCCGTCGAGGTAAGGCCGGCAGTCGAAGGCGCTCAGGGTGGGCTGCTCGCCGAACCGCACGTAGAGATCGGGATCCCCGCTGCCGCTCATCACGGCCCGGAAGGTCGTGCCCGGGACCACCGAGATTGGCCCGTGGGACGCCGTCTCGCGCCGCGAGACGCTGCCGTCGAAGCTCGTCGACGTCTCGGTGCCGCCGCCTCCGGGCTCACCTCCGGGCTCGCCTCCGGGCGCCTTCGGCGCGGAGTAGCGCACCTCGATGTCGTAGGTCGAGGCCGTGAAGCCGTGCACCTTGACGAAGGCCCTCGTCTGGCCCTGGGGCACATCGAGCGTGCAGGTCTCGTTGGCGTCGCTGAGGTAGGGCCGGCAATCGAACGCTCTCGCCGTCGGCGCATCACCGAACTTCACGAAGAGATCGGGGTCTCCGGTCCCGGTCATGACGACGGTGAGGGTCGTCCCGGCCACGACCTCGAACCCCTCGGCGGGCCCGACCGCATCGAAGGCTCCCCGGGCGACGCGGCCGCTGAAGTTCTCGGTGGTCGGCTCCCCGGCCGGCGGCTCCCCGGTCGGCGGCTCCCCGCCGCCTCCGCCGTCTCCGCCGTCTCCGCCGTCTCCGCTCGACGTGCCATAGAGCGACCGGACGCCCGCGACGTCCTTCTCCGTGAGGACGAGCGTGCTGTCGCCTGTGCCGTTGCACTGGGGATAGTGCATGACGGACGCGCCGTCGTACTCGGTGAGGGAACGCCAGTTGTCGTCCTCGAAGCAGGTGCCCGACTCAGGACGGGTGTGCTCGTGACGGAAGCCAAGGGTGTGGCCGAGCTCGTGGCGGAGAATGCCGGTGATCGTGGGCCGCGTGCTGTCGAAAGCGGTCCTGTCGATCAGCACGTTCCGCGAGTACCTCGACTGGCCGGGGAAGAAGGCGCGCGCCAGGTACTGGCCGCCGGCGCTGACGGGGTTCACGTCGAACAGGACCTCGCTGGTGCTCGAGGTGCAGCGCGAGTCGGCAGATTCGACATGGATGAAGTCGACGTCCGCGACGTCCTCCCATGCCTTGACGGCATCCGCCATCGCCGTCACGACCTCCTCGTACTTGTCCCCGAATCTCGTGCTCACGCAGTACGAGAGGTTGTGCCGCTGCTCCGCCGTCCAGATGACGTCTTCCCCGCCTTCCTGGTTGACGATCAGCGCACCACCGCGCACATGCGCCTCCCAGAACTCGCGCAGATGCTTGATATCTACGACCGGCGTGTCCCCGTTAACAATGTAGATGCCGGTGTCCGGCTCCCGGAACACCGTCCGCTCGAATCGCTCAAATCCCAGCTGATTCGTGCCAATTTCCTCGGTGTCGGCGCCGCCGACGTCTGCCGAGCAACCGGCCGCGGCAGCGGTCAAACCAGCGATCACCAGAACGAGCTTACGGGCGATCACATTGCTCTCGTGCGTCTTTGCAGGATGCATTTGGAGCTCCTTTCGGGGGAGGCGAATCACGCTGTCCACGCGAACTCGATGAGACCCAAATGCCTTAACCCGATTTGACCCTCAGTCGGATAGCCAAATCTGACCGCCGTTCATAAAAAGGGTTCAGGGTTGTAAAAAATTTCGAAGAGAGCGGACACGGTTCCCTTGGTACGAGAAAATTCCCGTAACACGCGAAGCGAACAGATCACGTCGGACAGACACACTGGAAAACAACACATCTTGAGATCGGGCGACGCGTACTTGCACCAGGGCGGCATCAGGATCCTCCTGCCTCCGTTGCGCCGATGAAAGGCGCGGAACGCACGCATGCAACGCGACGGCTGCAACGCGGCGAGCGCGGGCGCAGCTGCGAGCGCCGCGGCAGCCGACGGCGCGCGGGCACCTCCGCGGGCGCCGAGCGCGGCGCGATCCTTCAGGGCAGCGTCGGGACGGCGCGCAGCGCTCGTCGCGCGGGAGGACGGCGGGCGCTCACCCGCGCGCCGACAGGATCCGGCTGAAGGCCTCGCCGACGGCGCGCGCGAGCTCGACCATCCGGCGCGAGCCGCTCGAGGTGTCGAGGATCCGATCGGCGACCAGGATCATCGCGGGCCGGCCGACGACCTGCACGGCGACGGCGGCGACGTCGAGGCTCGGGTTGACCATGACGTCGAGCAGCGGCGCGTGGGTGGGGGTGCCGGGGATCGGGCCGACGTAGAGGTGGGTCGCCACGGCCGTGGCGAGCACGCTCGGCTGATCCATCGGGAGGGAGAGCTTGCGCAGCGCCTCCTGGTCGCCGAACTCCGCGTTGCACGCGAACCCACGAAAGACCCCGCGGTGCGCGGCGAAGATGGCGACACGCCCGGCGAACAGCCGCAGCCCCCGGAGCGCGAGCCGGATGACGTCGTCGCGCGTGCGCGCGAGGTACAGCGCGTCGATGACGTCGCTCAGATCGACGAAGGGCTGCGGCGGCGGATCGTCGTCGAGAGGATCGCCGAGCTCCGGCTCGGGCGCGGGGGGCAGCGCCGGGAGCCGCCCGGAGCGCCTGCTCGACGGCGGCGCGGCGCTCTCCGGGCGAGCCCTGCCGCTTCCAGGCGACGGGGCCTCCGCATCGACGGAGCGGCGGCGCGAGCGCGGCGCGAGGCCGGAGGGCGCGTCGAGCGGCAGCCGGCCGAGGCGCCGCGTCGAGGGGGCCGGCTCCCGCCCGGCGCTGTCCGGCGCGCGGTCGGGGCCGGGCGAGGCCTGGGGCAGGATCGAGGCGAGCAGCTTGAAGGGCGGCGAGATCTCCACGGGCGGCGGCGGAAAGGAGACGGCCGGCGGCTCGACCGCCGGCGCGCGCAGGGCCGCCTGACGCCCGGTCGCCCTCCCGCCGGCGCCGCGTTCGGCGTCCGCTGAGCGGCGTGCGCTCGAGGGAGAGCCGCGCGCGCCGGGGGCCGCCTTGGCTTGGCGGAGCGGCAGGATCGCGTCCTCGTGCGCCGCCGGCGTGTCCGCGCGCTGAGCGTGACCGTTCTGCGCCGCTCCGCGGTGGCCATGCTTGCCGCTCGGCGCATCGACCAGGCTCGCCTCGTCGAACGACGGGACCGAGGAGCGACGGATCAGCGGGATGGGCACCTCGGACGACGGCGGCGGCGGGATGGTCGACTGGGGCGCGCCGTGCGGAAACGCCGGGGTCGCGCGCCGCGCGCGGGCGGGGACCTGCTCCCGCTCGTCGAGATCGAGGGCGCGGATGGCCTCCTCGATCGCCGTGATCGGCGCGCGAAAGATGCGCACCGGCGCGCCGAGGTGGAAGCTGAACTCGTCGGCGATGTGGCGATCGAGCGGATCGGCCGCCGCGACGTCGATGGTGCCGACGCCGGGATCGATGCGGATCGGGACGGCGCCGAGGCGGCGGCACATGGCGCGCGGCAAGCGCGCGACGAGATCGCGGGCGCCGACGACCTGCCGGAGCGCGAGGCCGCCGTTGCGATCGAGCTCCTCCTCCAGGGCGCGCTCGCTGAGGGCGGCGCGGTCGATCAGGGCGCGAGGGAACGGGATGCCCCGCAGGACCGCCACGAAGAGGGCGGCTTCGACCTCAGCCTTGGAGACGGCGCCGGCGGCGATGAGGAGGCGGCCCAGGTCTAGCGACACTCGCTGCACAATACCAGAAAGGACGCTGCCAGCGTGCAGCGCCCCGCATCCGATCACGACGGACGCTGCTCCTTCTGGACGGGCGGCGAGCGGCCAGCGGGCCCGCTCCCTCACCACCCCAGGCGGCCGGGTGGCGCGCGCTGGGCGAGGGAGAGAGCCAGGCGAGCTCATGGGCTCGCGCCGAGCGCTGGCTCACGTCCTGGCGCCGAGCGCCTCCGCGGCGGAGCCGTGTGGCCGATAGGACAGCAGGCCAGGGGAGGACCGAGAGACCCGGAGTCCTCAGCGGGAGAACTGAAAGACCACCTCGCTCTGCCGCACGAGACCCAGGTTGTCGCGCGCGATCCTCTCCACGGCGGTCGGATCGTCGCGCAGGCGCGCCACCTTGCCGCGGAGCGCCTCGATTTGCCGCCCGAGCTCGGCATTCTCCTCCTCGACGTCGGCGAGCTCTCTCTCGAGCTCCCGCAGGCGGGGCAGCCCCTGCGGCGAGAAGATCATGATCGGTGCGCCCACGACGGCGACGATGAGCACCGCGATGGGGAGGGTCCGCTCCAGGAACTGGGCTATTCGACGCACAGACATCCGCTCGCACGTCCTCCGCGCTCCTGTCAACTTTCCTCCAGGGTTCCTGCAACTCCGCGTTATCTTTTACCCGGTTACCCGGCCTCCCGGCGGGGCAGGCGCGGTGAGCAGGGCCCCGCACGCCACGTCGATCGACGTCGATTGCGCCCACGTCGAGCGCCGCCGTCGCGCCGCGCGCGGCCGGATCCCCCTGCAAAACAGGCGCTCGTCGGATGTCGCATGGAGCCCCAAGCTTCGCTAGCATGACCCACGTCCCCCGCCGTCCGGCAGGTCCGCTGCGCGCGCAACGCCGGCACGAGGGCTCGGCCCGAGGAGTCCCATGTCGATTGATATCGTCCGAGGCGAGCTCGAGCGCCTCTTTTCGCTCGATGAACTGATGGCCCTGTCGTCCGACCTCCTCGGCTTCAGCCCGGCCGAGATCGGGGGCAGCGCCTCCAAGGCCTCCTTCGCGCGCGCCCTCACGGATCATTGCGTCGAGCGCGACGCCATCGATGCGTTGATCGATGCCGTCATCGCCTCACGCGCAGAGGTCGACGCGCGCGTCCGCGCCCTCGGCGTCCATGGGCTCGGCCTGCCCGAGGAGATCGGGCCCGGCGAGGCGTTCGGCGACTACATCGTCACGAGAAAAATCGGCGAGGGCCCCCGGGGCCTCGTCTACGCGGCGACCCGGGGGACCGAGCCGCGGACGCTCAAGGTGCTCCGGCGCGAGGCGACCCGGGACAGCCGGGCGGTGCGCAGGTACCTCACCCACGTCCGCCTGGCCGCGCAGGTGCACCACGAGAACCTGGCGAGCGGCATCGACGCGGGGATCGTGGGCGGCCGGGCGTTCGTGGCGTACGCGCACGTCGACGGGTTGCCGCTCTCGGCGCGCCTCGCGCGCTCGGGGCCGCTCCACATCAACGAGGCGAAGCCGCTGCTCCGCGGGATCCTCGGCGGGCTCGCCGCGCTCCACGAGCAGCGCCTCGTCCACGGCGCGCTCAAGCTCGAGAACGTCGTCGTGGCCCGCGGCGAGGACGGGGAGCCGCTCCCGATCCTCGTCGACGTCGGCGGCGATCGGCTCGGCGCCGGGTGGTCCAGCCCGGAGCTCGTCGAGGCGGCCAGCCCCGAGCAGCTGCGCGGCGAGAGCGTCGGCCCCGCGAGCGATCTCTACGCCTTCGGCGCGCTGCTCTTCGAGCTCCTCACGGGCAAGCCCGTGTTCTCGGGCGCCGCCGCGGTCGACATCGCCGTCGCCCACCTCATCGAGCCGCCGCCGCCGCCGAGCGCGGTCGCGCCGCGCGGCTGGGTGGGCAAGGACATCGACGAGCTCTCGGGGCGCCTGCTCGCGAAAGCGCAGGACGCCCGGCCGAGGGGGACGCGCGCGGTGCTCGACGCGATCGAGCCGCTGGGCAAGCCGCAGCAGCAGGAGTCGGCGATCGAGGGCGCGCAGCTGAACGACCTCATCGATCGGCTCGTCGCGAGCCCCACGGACACCGAGCTCGCGCTCGCCGTCGAGGCGGCCGTCGATCGGGGAGCGGACCCGGGGCGCGTGGCCGAGGCGCTCGTGATGGCCTCGGAGCAGATCGACGCGGGCTCGGCGCCAGGCCAGAGCGACGACCAGGCCGTCGCGGCGAAGAAGCTCCTGCACTTCCGGGCGGCCAGGATCTACGAGAAGGGGCGGCTGCACGACAAGGCGGAGGCGGTCTACCTGCGCCTCCTCGAGCTCGCCCCGGGCGACGACATCGCCTTCAGCGCGCTCGAGGAGCTCCGCAAGGCGCTGGGCAAGCACGAGGAGCTCGTGGAGATGCTCCTCCAGCGGAGCGAGCGCGCCGAGACCGCCGGCGAGCGCGCCCGGGCGCTCAACGAGATCGGGCACCTGTACGTGCGGGAGCTCGACGACAAGGACCAGGGGGTGTTCGCCTTCGCCCAGGCGCTCGCCCAGGATCCGGAGCAGGACGCGTACGCCGTCGACCTGGAGCGCGCGGCGGGCAACGACATGAAGGTCTGGTCCGAGGCGCTGCAGATCCTGAGCCAGGCGAGCACCGACGAGGCGATGCCGGCCGAGGCGAAGCTCGCGCTCTTCAACCGGCTCGGGCCCTGGTATGCGGAGAAGATCGCGCGGGCGGACCTCGGGATCCCGTGCTTCCAGTTCGTGCTCGGGCTCGACCCCGCGAACGAGGAGGCGCTGGAGGGGCTCTCGCAGGTCTACCGCCGCGCCCAGCAGTGGCAGGAGCTCGTCCAGGTGCTGCTCTCGCGGGCCGATCGCGCCGCGACCCCGGGGGAGGCGCGCGACCTCCGCGCCGCGGCGGCCGAGCTCCTCGAGACGAAGCTGAGCGACGCGGGCCGCGCGCGTGACCTCTACGAGCAGATCTTCACCGAGGACCCCGGGCACACGAGGACGTGCGAGGCGCTGCTCAGGATCTACCGGCGCGCCGAGGATCACGCGGGCTACGCCAGGATCCTCGAGCGGCGCGCGGAGGCGCTGCGGGGCGAGGAGCGCGTCGACACGATGTGCAAGCTCGCCGAGCTCTACGAGGACCGGCTCGGCGACCTGGGCGAGGCGACGCGCCGCTACGAGGCGGCGCTCGAGCTCGATCCGGCCAGCCTGACCGCCCTGCGCGGGCTCGATCGCATCCACAGCCGCGCCGGCAGCTACGCGGCGCTCCTCCAGAACCTGGCGCGACAGATCGACGTCAGCGCGACGCCGCGCCAGAAGATCAACCTCTACGAGCGGATCGCCGGCATCCACGACGAGGAGTTCCTCGATCACGCGAAGGCGGCCGAGGCCCTCGAGGCGATCCTCAGGATCGACGGCGCGCACGAGGGCTCGCTCGCCGCGCTCGGGCGGCACTACCGCGCCCTCGAGCGCTGGGAGGACGTGGTGTCGCTCTACGAGCGGCAGCTCGGCATCGTGCCCGACGACAAGCGCCGGGAGGAGCTGCTGCTCGCGATGGGGCGCGTGCTCCTCGATCAGGTCGGCTCGCCCGAGCGCGCGCGCAAGGCCTATGAGCGGGTGCTCGCGATCGATCCCCACCACGCCGGGGCCCTGGAGTCGCTCGCGCACGTGCGGGCCGCGACGGGCGACGCCGCGGCGGCGCTGAGCGCGATCGAGTCGCTCGCGGCGACGGCGAAGACCGCGGAGAGCAGGGCCGATCTCTGGATCCGCGCGGCGAAGCTGCTCGAGGAGAAGGGCGATCGGGACGGGGCGATCGAGCGCTACAAGATGGCCCTCGAAGCGCAGCCGCAGAACGCGGGCGCGTCCTCGGCGCTGCGCGCGGCCTACCTCGCCCGGGGCGACGCGACGAGCGCCGTCGAGCTCATCGCGCGCGAGGCCGAGGTCGCGGAGGGCAACCTCGCCAAGGGCCGCCTGTACGGCGAGATGGCGCTGCTCCTCCGCGAGCGCCTCAAGGACGACGGGCGCGCCGCGGAGGCGGCGACGAGGGCGGTCGATCTCGATCCGACGGGCGTGCTCGGGCTCATGATCTCGGGCGATCTCGCGTTCGAGGCGGGCCGCTTCCTCGAGGCGGCGCGGCACTACGAGCTCCTGGCGAGCCGGGTCGACGTCCTGCCGAAGGAGCAGGGGCTCAAGCTGCTGCTCCGCTATGTCGATGCGCTCGGCAAGAGCGGCTCGAGCGGCAAGGCGATCGGCACCGTGAAGGCGCTGCTCGCGCTCGCGCCGGACGATCCGGCGGCGCTCTCGCGGGCCGCAAGGGTCAACCTCGACGCGGGCAGGGAGAAGGAGGCCGCGGAGCTCTACGGCCGCCTCGTGGACCGCTTCGGCGCCGGCCTGCCGGAGCGCGATCGGGCCGAGGCGCTCCTCGGGCTCGGCGAGGCGAGGCTCGCGGCCGGCGACCCGGACGGCGCGGTGGCCGCGCTGAACGGCGCCGCCGATCTCCTCCCGGAGTCCCCTGCCCCGCTCGCCCTGCTCTCCAGGGTCTTCGAGGCCAAGGGGGACTGGGAGGAGGTCGTGCGCGTCAAGCACCGGCGGCTCGACGTGGTGACCGGCGAGGAGCGGAGCGCGCTCCTGCTCGAGATCGGCGACCTGCTGGCGGCGCACCTCCACGACCGGGCGCGCGCCGCGAAGAGCTACGTGGCAGCGCTGGACGAGCGCCCGGACGACCGGAAGATCCTCACCAAGCTGATGCAGCTCTACAGCGAGGAGAAGGACTGGTCGAAGCTCGTCGACATCGTCCTCAAGCTCGCCGCCAAGATCGACGACAGCCGGCAGAAGGCGAAGTACCTGCACACGGCGGCGATCGTGAGCGCGCGGCAGCTCGGCGATCTCGACCGGGCCGCCACGTTCTACGACGAGGTGCTGGCGCTCGACCCGTCCCTCACCCGGGCGCTCGCGGAGGCGATCGACCTCCGCGGCGAGAAGGGTGACCACGAGGAGGTGGAGCGCCTGCTCAAGGTCGAGCTCGACAGGGCGACCGAGGAGAACGACACGGCGAAGATGCTCGAGACGTTCGACCGGCTGGGCGCCGTCTACAAGGACAAGCTCGGCTGGATCAGCGAGGCGATCGACGCCTACGAGGCGGCGCAGACGCTCGATCCGGACAGCGAGGCGCGGAACGAGCTCCTGGCGAACCTCTACGCGAGCAACCCGGCGGAGTACCTGGACAAGGCGGTGGCCGCGCAGGCCCCGATCCTGCGGCGCAACCCGTACAAGCCGGACGCGTACCGGCTGCTCCGGAAGATGTACACCGAGGCGAAGCGCGCCGACGCGGCCTTCTGTCTGTGCCAGGTGCTCTGCTGCCTCAGCGCCGCCGAGCCGGACGAGGAGCGCTTCTTCCGGCGCCTGCGCCCCGACACGGCCGCGGCGGCGCAGCAGCCGCTCGACGACCACGCGTGGGCGACCACGCTCGTCCACCCCGACGCGGATCCGCTCCTGACCGCGGTCTTCGGCGTCATCGAGCCGGCCGTGCTCAGGAAGAACGGGCAGCCGCTGGAGGAGCTCGGTTACCAGCTCGCCTACCAGCTCGATCTCTCGCGCCACCCCTACCCGATGTCGCAGACGCTCTACTACGCGGCGGGTGTGCTGGGCCTCGCGCCGCCGCTCACGTTCCAGGATCCGAACGACGGCGGCGGCGTCTCGTTCCTCCACGCGCACGTCCCGGCGATCGTGCTCGGCGCCGCGGCGCTCCAGATGGACCTGCCCACGCAGGCCGCCGCGTTCATCGCGGCCCGCCACCTCACCTACTACCGCCCGGGCATGTACCTCCGGCACCTGGTGCCGACGGGCACCGGCCTGCGCGCCTGGCTGTTCGCGGCGATCAAGCTCATCTCGCCCACGTTCCCGATCGCGAAGGAGCTGGAGGGGCCGGTGATGGAGGACCTGGCGGTCCTGGAGCCCATCCTCGTCGGGCCTGCGCGCGATCAGCTCGCGAGCGCCGTGACGAAGCTGCTCCAGGCCGGCGCCATCGACCTGAAGCGCTGGGTGTCCGGCGTCGATCTGACGGCCGACCGCGCGGGCTTCCTCCTCGCCAACGACCTCGAGCTGGCGCAGGAGATGATCAAGGCGACCGACGAGGCGAGCGCCGCCCTCCCCCACAAGGAGAGGCTCAAGGAGCTCACGCTCTACGCGGCCAGCGAGGAATACTTCGCCGTCCGGCAGCGGCTCGGCATCAACATCGACAGCTGAGGGCCGGCCCCTCGGTCGCGGAGCGCTCGCGCCCGGCCTCGAGCTACGCCAGGCAGGACCGCGCGCGCGATCTGGCAGAGCCGGTCAACTGGATCATTGACGATCCAGCTGCGGGATGTCGCTTCCTGCCCACTTCCGCACCGGACTGGTTGACGGATAAATCCCCAAATTGCTAGGCTGCTGGCCGGCATTAGGCCTTTTCGATCGTATGTTAGCTCGCCGCAGCGTGGCAGCGGGCAGCCTGAGCGATTGTGTGAAAGCACGCCCATGGCGGCAAAGAAGACCCGAAAAACTTCGAAAAAAGACCGGAAGAGAGCGACCAAGGCCAGCGCGGCAAGCTCGAGGCGAGCAGCCTCGACAGCGCGGACGCGGAAGGCAAAGCCTGCCGCCCGCTCAGCCGCGCGCAAGCCGAAGCGGAAGGCCGCGTCCTCTCGTCCTGCTGCGCGACGCACCGCTGCCGTGAAGGCGGCAAAGCGCCGGAAAACCACGACAAAACGGGCGACCGCCCGCAAGTCGGCGGCCCCGGCGCGGCGCAAGGCGGCGCGCGCACCGGCGCGGGCAACCCGTGCGGGCGCGAGGAAGAAAACGGCGGTCGGGAGGGCGAAGAAGGCCACCCGCGCGGCCGCGAAGCGAACAAGCGCTTCCAAGGCGAAGAAGGCCGCGGCCAGGACGAAGGCCAGGTCGACGCGCGCCGCCGCCAAGCTCAGGACCACCAAGGCCAGGGCGAAGGCCAGGGCCACGAAGGTCAAGGCGAGGGCGGCGAAGGCCAAGGCGACGCGGGCGAAGACGGCGAGGGCCAAGGCCACGAAGGCCAGGGTGACCCGCGCCAGGGTCGCAAAGCCGAGGGCCGCGAAGGCCAGGGCCGCGAAGACCAGGGCGGTCGCCGGGCGCGCGCGGAAGGCGAAGGCCGCGAAGACGAAGGTCGCGCGGGCCAAGGCCACCAAGCCGAGGCTCGTGCGGGTCAAGGCCGCCAAGCCGAGGCTCGTCCGGAGAAAGATCGCGGCGCGCTCCGAGCGGGCGCTCGCGGCGCCGGCGGCGGAGCCGACGAAGCTCCGCAAGAAGCTGAAGCTGAGGCTCGACGACCAGCCGAAGCCCAAGGAGAAGCTGAAGCTCAAGGAGAAGCTGAAGCTCAAGGACGTCAGGGAGCAGGCCGAGCCGGGTGAGGCCGAGCGACCGCGCCGGGCGAGCGACAGGCCGTCGCGCACGAGCGACAGGCCGTCACGCACGAGCGACAAGCCGGTCGTCGACAAGAAGAGCGCGCGGCCGGGCGTGGCGAAGGGGAAGAGCGCCGGGGCGTCGATCGAGCGCCGTCCGGGTCGCGCCCCGCTCCGGGAGGCGCCGCGGGTGGTCACCCTGCCGCTGCCGATGCTGCCGCCGCCTCGGCGCGCCACCATCGAGGAGCGCAGCGCGATCATCGAGCAGCGGTTGAGCGCGCAGTCGGAGGACTTCCGGCGGCGCTACATCGACAGCCTCGATATGTCGTGGATTTACCACGACAGCGCGCTCGAAGGGGTGGTCTACACGTTCGACGAGCTGCGCGCGGCCCTCGCCGGCCCGGCGCCGCTCGTGACGGACTCGAGCCTTCAGCCGACGTACGATGACATCCGGCGGCACAAGGAGGCCATCGCGTACGTGCGCGAGCAGGGCGAGAACAAGCGGGCCCCGCTCACGCTCGACTGCATGAAGAAGCTGTACCTGATCCTCCATCCGGAGGAGGGGGACCTCAAGACGGTGAAATACCGCAAGGATATCCCCCAGCACCGGCTCTACTTCCACGAGTACGCTCCGCCGGACAAGATCGCCTACAAGGTGCGTCAGATCATCGACTGGCTGAACGACCCCGAGACGCGGAAGACGCGGAACGGCATCCGGATCGCTGCGCGCGCGCACTACGATCTGCTGCGGGTCTACCCGTTCCCGAACGACAGCGGCAAGGTCGCGAGGCTGTTCATGAACATGCTGCTGCTCCGCACGGGCCTGCCTCCGTCGATCATCCACTCGACCGAGCGGCAGCGCTACTACGAGGCGCTGAAGGGCTCGGCGACGACGGTGCTGCAGATGGTGCAAGAGTCGGTGGAAAACGCGCTCGCGAGCGTCGAGAAGCTCCTCGATGAGCATGAGACGCGGAAGCGCGCCTTCGTCAGCTGAAACGGCAGAGGGCGGTCGCGCGCGAGACCTCGTCCTGACGGGGCGAGGCGCGCGCCGACCGCCCGCGTCCGTCGCTGTCGATCCCGCAGACAAACATCGAGACGAGGGCGTCGCACCCCCGGTGAAGCGGCCGGACAAGGCGGCTCGCGGGGGTGCTCCGATGGCGGCGACGACGCGCGCGTCGAGGTCCAAGAAGGCGACAGCGCTCGCCGACGCGGCTCGGCCGAGGCCGGCGCGCGCAGCGCCGAGCACGCCTCCGGCCACCTTCGCGCGGCTGCGGGCGCTGCACCCGGACGCCCACTGCGAGCTGGCTCATCGATCCTCGTTCGAGCTTCTCGTCGCGACGGTGCTCAGCGCCCAGACGACGGACGTGCTGGTCAACAAGGTGACCCCCCACCTGTTCGGCGCGTATCCCGATGCCCGCGCCCTCGCCAGCGCCGATGCCGCCGAGGTGGGCGCGCTCCTCAAGCGGCTCGGGATGGGCATGTTCAACCAGAAAGGGAAGAACATCGTGGGTCTCGCGCGAGGCCTCATCGAGCGGCACGGCGGCGAGGTGCCGAGGACGCTCGCCGAGCTCGTGAAGCTGCCTGGCGTTGGGCGCAAGACGGCGAATGTGGTGCTCGGCGTCGCCTTCGAAGCGCCGGAGGGCGTCGTGGTCGATACCCACGTGCAGCGCCTGTCGCAGCGGCTCGGGTGGACGACCAGCGACAAGCCAGAGCAGATCGAGCGCGACCTCGTGGCGCTCTTCCCGCGGCGCGACTGGGATATGCTGTCCCACACGCTGATCTTCCACGGCCGCCGGATCTGCTTCGCGAGGAAGCCAGCGTGCGGAGGCTGCGGGATCAGCGACGCGTGCCCGAGCGCGTTCCGCGCAGAGAACGTGGGGCGCAAGCCGCCACGCCGCCGCGGCGCCGCGCCGTGAGCGCCAGCCGCGCTGCGCGCAAAGTGGGTGTCGAGCGCACCGGCGGAAGGTGGGAAGCAGGCGAGCGCGGCTCATCGTCGCTCGGCGCCCAGCGAGCTGTTTATCGCGCTGGAGCCGAGGACGCGGGATAACCTTGGGCCGATGAAGGCCTCGCACATGATCCTCAGCCTTGCCTGCCTCTTCACCGCGGCGTGCAGCCCTCTGGAGGACGATCTCTGCGACTACAAATGCGACTGCGAGGGGTGCAGCGACCGCGAGTACGGCGACTGCCTCGATCGCTACGATGACAGGTACGTGGACGCCGACCGCCGCGGCTGCGTCGACCAGTACGACGCTCTCCTGGAGTGCGAGGACGACACCGGGATGTGTAACCGCGACGACAAGTGGAGTACGTCCTGTAAACCCGAGAAAGACGCGCTGGATCGCTGCATCGACTAGCGCTGCCGCGCGGCCGATCTGAGCTGGCCGCCCCGGCCTCCTGGCCGCCGCTCAGGTCTCGCCGCCGGGCGCGACGGCGGCGCCAGCCGTGACGGCGCCTGCGCTGCGGAAGGCCGCGACGAGCCGCTCCGACGCGGTGTAGGGGTCGACCTCGCGCCGCGCGACGGCATGCACCGCGGCCTCGAGCGCGGGACCGAGCGCGGCGACCGCGGCGTCGGTGAGCGCGTCGCGGAGCTGCACGTGCATCGCCTCGCGCAGGCGCTCCTCTCGGCGCGCAGCGCCGGCCTCGGTCCCGAACAGCCACGCCCGGTGCCCCTCCAGCTTGTCCACGAGCGCCGCCACGCCCTCGTTACGTGTGGCCACGGTCCGCGCGATCACGGGCTCCCAGGGACCTTCGACGGGCTCGCCACCTGGAGAGGGCGCCCTCTGCGCGCGGGCGTGGAGCGCCGCGGCGCTGTGCCCGCGCGCCCGTCCGGAGGCCGCAGCCACCTCGCCGCCGAGCGCGATCATGAGCTCCAGATCGCGCACCGCCGCGTCGGCCCCGTCCCGGTCGGCCTTGTTCACGGCGAAGACGTCGGCGCACTCCAGGATGCCCGCCTTGATCGCCTGCACCTCGTCGCCCATCCCCGGCGCGGCGACGACCAGGGTGGTGTGCGCCATCCGGGTGATCTCGAGCTCGTCCTGCCCGACGCCGACGGTCTCGACCACCACGACGTCCGCGCCCCAGGCGTCGAGCACCCGCACGACGTCCACCACCGAGCGCGACAGCCCGCCGAGCGCGCCCCGGGTCGCCAGCGACCGGATGAACACGTCGGGATCGTCGAAATGGGCCTGCATGCGGATGCGGTCGCCGAGGATCGCGCCGCCGGTGAACGGGCTCGTGGGATCGACCGCCACCACGGCGACCCGGCGACCTTGCCCCCGGAATACGCTGATCAGCCGATCGGTGAGCGTGCTCTTGCCTGCCCCCGGGTTCCCCGTCACGCCGAGGACCCAGGCGCGGCCGGTATGGGGGAAGAGATCCTTCAGGATCGCGGCATGGTCGCCGACGCGGTCGTCGACGAGCCGGCAGGCCCGCGCCGTCGCGCGCATGTCGCGGGCGAGGACCTTGTCTGCAAGCGGATGCACGCGAGCGGCTTAGGCCCGGCGATGCCGGAACACAACCGGCCCGCGGGCAACGCGGCGCCGGCCTACCTACCCTGCCCCGCCACCGCCGCTGCCACCACCGCCGGCCGTACCGTCGCCACCGGCCGTACCGCCACCGCCGCCGGTACCGCCACCGCCGGCCGTACCGTCGCCGCCGGCCGTGCCGCCACCGGCCTCACCGCCGCCGCCGGCCTCACCGCCGCCTGCTCCGCCCTCCCCGCCTGCCGACGAGCCGGCGCCCCCGGCGCCCCCGGCGGCGGTGTCGAAGATCGGCCTCGTGTCGCCGCACGCGACGACGAAGAGAGCCCAGAGCGCAGCGCACGAGGTGAAAGCGAGAGCGCGATTCCACATGGGTACGTCCTTGCCACGAGACGCCGAGCGGCGCGCTCGCGAAATCCAGCGGCGTGCTCCTGTCATGGCGCCGCAGGCGGCTGCCGCTCGAAGCGCCGCCAGCGGCCATCGATGAGCCGCTCGTGCGGCAGGTACTGGGCCTTGTAGACCAGGCGCGAGCAGCGCTCGACGTACAGGCCGAGGTACAGGTACCGGAGGCCCCAGGAACGGCACAGCTCGAGCTGCTTCAGGATCGAGAAGACACCGGGGCTCAGCGGCTCAAGCTCGGGCTCGTAGAACGAGTAGACCGCGGACAGCGAATCCTGCCCCCGATCCACGACGGCAACCCCGACGAGACGGCCGCCGACGCGATAGCGCATCTCGAACGTCTCGCAGCAGCTGTCCACGAGGAACGCCTCGTACCCCTCGGCGCCGAGCGGACCGTCATCGCGCATCAACCCCCGGCCGTGCTTGTGCCGGTTGTACAGGATGATCTTCTCCCGCGTGGTCACGGGCGGGCCGATCTCGACGTCCACCACCCGCTCTCCACGGCGGAGCACCCGGCGCTGCGTGCGGCCGGGGACGAAGTCACGAACGACGATCCGGATCGGCTCGCACGCCCGGCAGGAGGGGCACTGGGTGCGGTAGAGCAGCTTGCCATGGCGGCGGTTGCCCGCGACGAGCCGCTGGTCGAACTCCGCGCGCGTGAGCGGACGGATGGGCACGCGCAGCGGCATCCGCGCCTCGGCTTCAGGCAGGTACGGACAGGGGCTCACCTCGTCATGGACCGTGAGCTCGATCGGGTCCGCTCCCTCATCCAGCCGAGGGAGCTCGGCGTCCTGCCCCGCTACCGCATCTCGCTCGCTCGATGAGCCCATGTCGGTGTCGATCCGAGCGCTCGAGCCCCCCTCGAGCTGCCGGCCACTAGATCAAGGGGATGCCTGTTGCATGGCCACGTCAAGCAAAACCCAGAGCGCCCGGGTCCCCCTGGGAGCTCCGACCGCTTGCGCCGCGCTGGGCCTTATCGCACATCTACCCATGAAAACCCACGTGCACCCCACACATGCTGCATGCTCCGGTTTACCGGCGCTGGCGCCTGAGCGATCACGCGTTGTGCGAAGAGCCCGCGCGGCGCGCCCTTTTCGCTTGGCCCGGAGGCCAGTATGACCGCGCGCGCGACCGCGACAGGGACGTCCCTCGACCATCGAGCGCCCGAATCGCGCGACCGCCTCAAGAAAGGCCGAACGCTTTGGATCTGACAGGAAAGCAGCGCCGCCACCTCCGCGCGCTGGGGCATCACCTCGAACCGGTCGTGCAGCTCGGCAAGGCCGGCCTGACCGACGGCGTCGTCGCG
Source organism: Sorangium sp. So ce295 (assembly GCF_051527405.1). NCBI lineage: Bacteria > Pseudomonadati > Myxococcota > Polyangiales > Polyangiaceae > Sorangium > Sorangium sp. So ce295. The sequence goes on from NZ_CP150324.1 coordinate 5,770,319, forward strand.
GCCGTCGACGCCGCCCTGGAGCGGCACGAGCTCGTGAAGGTACGCCTGGGCACCGAGTGCCCGGACGAGCTGGACGACGTCGCCGACACCCTCTCCGGGCGGCTTCGCGCCGCCGTGGCGCAGACGCTGGGGCGGACGATCCTGCTGTACCGGCGCCACCCCAAGGAGCCGAAGATCAAGCTGCCCGCGGGCAGCTGACCGCGAACGGCCGCGCGCGGCCGCGCACCCCCACCCTGCGCGGCCTCGGGCGCCTCGAGTCGACGAGGCGCTGCCGAGGCCGCCTTCCCGCGTTCCGCGGGGGCGAGGCCTCGGGTCGCCGAGGCCCGAGCCTGCGTCACACGTGCCGGAGCGTGGGGCGCTCGGCCAGCAGGTGATCGAGCCAGGCGTTCGACAGCTTCTCCTGCACCGTGTTGGCCCGGAGCCTCGCGGCGAGGTTCTTGAAGTCGACGTGGTCGATGAGCTGGTCCTGGTTGAAGCACGAGAAGACCAGCGTCTCCTTGCCCGTCTCCGGGTCCACGTGCCGCTGGAGGCACTGCGCGCAGACCTCCTTCATCATGCACTGCATCGGCGAGTTGATGCTCGCGATGCCCACGTGCTTCGGATCCAGGTGCGGCGCCAGCACGCCGTGCCGCGCCTCGCGCACGGCGTTCATCATCTTGTCCGAGCCGATCGCGATGATGCGACGGACCTCCGAGAGGGCCGCCAGCTCGCCGCCGAGCTGGCGCTCTGCGTAGGCCCTCATCGCCTGGACGATGTTGCCGCGGAAGTGGTGGTCGGTCGCGCGCCGCGGCGGGATCTCGGCGCCGCCGTCCGTGCACCAGACGACCTGGTCGGTCGCCACCTCGATCTCGTCCTGCTTGAAGAGATCCTCGCCGCGCCGGTAGCCGGCGAAGTAGATCACGCGGTCGCCGCGCGCCTTCAGCGCCTTCGCGATCGAGAACAGGACGGCGTTGCCGAGCCCGCCGCCGGCGAGCAGCACGGTCTCCCCCTCGGGGATGTCCGTGGGCGTCCCGGTCGGCCCCATCACGACGACCTCCTCGCCCGGGCGCAGCGCGGCGAGCAGGCGGGAGGACGCGCCCATCTCGAGCGCGATGAGCGACAGCAGCCCCTTCTCCTTGTCGACCCACGCGCCCGTGAGCGCGAGGCCCTCCATCGCGAGCCGCGTGCCGCGGATCACGGGCGAGCGCACCTCGTAGTTCTGCAGCCGGTAGAACTGCCCGGGCTCGAACTTCCGCGCCGCCGCGGGCGCGCGCACGACCACCTCGACGATCGTCGGCGTGAGCCGCTCGACCCGCTCGACCACCGCGCCGAGGTCGTGATCGAGGCGGGCGAAGAGGTCGCGCCGCCGCGCGTCGCGCGCGGCCTGCGGCTCCTCGCCGAGCCGGGCGATGTCGTGGCGGAACAGCGCGACGACGGACGGGTACGCGTCCTTGGCGCTCGCCATCGCCTTCACGACGCTCCCCGCGTAGTGGGGGTGGTTGTCGCCGTAGAAGCTCACCGCGTGCTCGCCGTCGTTGTAGCTCGTGAAGAAGCCCTCCCGCGGCTTGGCCGGCTCCACCTTGAGCGCGCCGCCCTCATCGACGTAGGCGCGGTGCGGCTGGAAGAACTGCCGCCACTTGTCGAACACGAACGAGCCCGGGCGCTCCTTCTCGTACGTGACGTTGGGGCTCGTCCCGGCCGCGACGCACACGGTGCGGGCAGGGATCGAGACCGCCTGCCCCGCGCTCCGCCACTTGCCGTCGACGATCTCCTGCCGATCGAAGACGAGCGAGGAGACGCACCCGCGCTCGTCGAGCACCGCCTCGACCGGGGCGAGGTTCTCGACGTAGCGGATCCCTTCCTCGAGCGACTTGGCGACCTCTTCGTGGTTCAGCCGGTACGCCGGCGAGTCGATGAGCCGCTTCCGGTAGACCAGCGAGACGCCTCCCCACGCGTCGATCAGGTCCTGGAAGCGCGGCGGGCGCCCCTCGCGCGCGGCGCGCGCGCGCTCGTCGCGGATCTCCTCCGCGTGGCGCCGCTGCTCGGCCAAAAACTCCCGCTCCTCCTCGTCGAACATCGCGAGGACGGCGGCCTCTCCGCGCTCCGCGATCAGCGCGTCGAGCCGGTCGGCCGTCTTCTCGGCCTGCACGACGTAGTACGCGGCGAGCTCCGTCGCGGTGTCGATCGCCGTGAGGCCGCCGCCGATCACCACCGCCGGCAGGCGCACCTGGAGGTTCGCGAGCGCCGAGCGCTTGTAGGCTCCGGCCAGCTGGAGCGCCATCAGGAAGTCCGACGCCTTGCGGATGCCGCGCGCGAGGTTGTTCTTGAGCGGGATGATCGTCGGGCGCCCCGCGCCCGCCGCGATCGCGACGTGGTGGAACCCGAGCCGGAAGGCGTCGTCGAGATCGATCGTCCCGCCGAACCGCACGCCGCCGTAGATCCGGAGCAGCCGCTGCCGGGCCAGCGTGACGTACAGGACGGTGAGGAAGTTCTTGTCCCATCGCACCGTGATCCCGTACTCGCTCACCCCGCCGAAGCCGAGGAGGACGCGCTCGTCGAGCTCTGTGTAGAGCCGCTTGAAATCCTTGACCGGGCGCGGCGGGCGCGATTCGTCGCCCGTGAGCTCGACCGGCAGCGGCTCGATCTTCAGCCCGTCGATCGCCACGCACGCGAAGCCCTGCCGCGTGAGGTGGTGCGAGAGCGTGTAGCCGGCCGGGCCGAGGCCGACGACGAGCACGTTCTTGCCGTTGTACGGGAGCGCGTGCGGCCGCAGCGCGTCGAGCGGGTTCCAGCGCGTGAGGAACCCGTAGATCTCGAGGCCCCACGGGAGCGACAGCACGTCCGTGAGCGCCGCGGTCTCGATCTGCGGGATGTCCACCGGCTCCTGCTTCTGGAAGACGCACGCCTTCATGCAGTCGTTGCAGATGCGGTGGCCGGTGCCGGGGCACATCGGGTTGTCGAGGCAGACGAGCGCGAGCGCGGCGATCGACTCGCCCCGCCCCCGCATGGTGTGCATCTCGCTGATCTTCTCGTCGAGCGGGCAGCCGTTCAGCTCGACGCCGAGCGGGTTCGCCTTGATCGCCCCGGTCTTGTTGTCGCGCAGGCCCTTCGAGCACGAGTCCTTGTCGCGATCGTGGCAGAAGAGGCAGTAGTCGACCTGGCTCTCGACCTCGCGGGGCGGCGCGCGACGGTCCGTCAGCGTGAAGCCGTCGCGGTCCCTCCGCTCGTGCTCGGGGCCGACGAGGAGCTCGGCGGCGCCCGGGCTGCCGTTCGCGCCCTTCCTCTGCAGCTGCACGAGCTCCTGGTAGTCGAGCGTGCGCGGCGCCTTCAGCGTCGGCCACCGACGCGCCGGATCGTGCTCGTCCGCGCGGCGCGCCGCGAGCCACGCCTCGACGGCGTCGAGCGCGAGCGCCACGACCGCCCCGTCCTCGGCCTCGGTCGGCTCCGCGCCAGCGACGGCCGCCGCCGGCGCCACACCCTCGGCGAGCGCCGGGTCCTCCCGCAGCGCCGCGCGCACCTTCGCCGCCCGCTCGCGGAGCTCGTCCGTCCACTTCGCGCCGCCGGCCTTCGCGGCCTTGCGGGCGATCTCGTCGACCTCGATCAGGGCGAGCGTCGCGCGGGCGATCGCGAGCTCCTCCGCGGCGGAGCCGCCGTCGAGCGCGCTCGCAGGCGCGCCCATGGCCGCGAGCGACCGCCGCGCCGCGTGCGCCGCCTCGACGTGCGTGCCCCGCCACGACTTCCCCGGGTTCGGCTTGAACAGGCGCTTCTTCGAGAACTCGCGCTTGAAGTCCCAGAGCGCGCTCCGCTCGAGGGTCGCGTCGATCTGCGCCTGCGTCTCCCGCTCGACCCGGAAGAGCGTCGCCACGAAGCGGCCGACGTGGGGCGCCGCCGCGAGGAGCGCCTCGGAGACCTGCTCCGGCGTGAGCGCAGGCCGGCCCGCGCCGGCGCCGGAGGCGTCCGCCTGCGCCGCGCGCAGCGAGGCCCGGTAAGCGTCGAAGCGCGCGTAGGCGCCTTCGTCTGCTGCGTGGAAATACTCCTCGAACCGCTCCGTCAGCTCGGCGAGCTTCGCAGGGTCGAAGAGATCGGCGTAGCCGAAGCCAGGGAGCCCGAGCTCGAGCTCGGAGGCATCGGAGGTCGCCTGCACCCACGAAGAGAAGTCAGCCTGCACTCCAGCGTTCGCTTCCATACCCGCGGCAAATGCTTTCTAGTTCAAGGGGTTCGCTCACCCGACGAGGGCTTGCCCGCGCAGCCTCGAGAGCGACGTAAAGTAGCACCAGGTCGCACTTTCGACCTGGTGCTCGAGCAACATTCAATCGAGCTCGCGCTGCGCTGGTCAGCGCGTCGAGCACTCGATCACGCAACCGCTGCGCGCATCGACACGTCAACCGCGCCGGTGCGTCGCGTCAGAATCCCTGCGAGACGACGCGCTCGATCGTATGCGTGGAGATGTTGCCGGCGACGACCTCTGGATCTCGCAGCAACGCCTGGTGCAGCGGGATGTTCGTGCGGATGCCGCCGATGATGAACTCGTCGAGCGCGCACCGGAGCCTGGCGATCGCCTCGGCCCGGTTCGCGCCGTGCGCGATCACCTTCGCCACCAGCGAATCGTAGGAGCTGGGAACGCGGAAACCGCCGTACACGCCGGAATCGACGCGGATCCCGACGCCGCCGGGCGAGTGGTACTCCGTGATGAGGCCCGGCCACGGCACGAACGAGCGCGCATCCTCGGCGTTGATCCGGCACTCGATGGCGTGGCCCCGGAAGCTCCAGGGCCGCGTGTCGGGGAGCGAGAGGCGCTCGCCTGCAGCGGCGAGGATCTGCTGCGCGACGAGATCGACGCCGGTCACCATCTCGGTGACCGGGTGCTCGACCTGGACGCGGGTGTTCATCTCCATGAAGAAGAGCTCGCCTCGCTCATCCATCAGGAACTCGAGCGTGCCCAGGCCGGTGTAGCCGGTCTCGAGGATCGCACCCCGGAGGATGTCGCCCATCCGGGAGCGCTTCTCGTTGTCCATCGCCGGGCTGGGCGACTCCTCCATCACCTTCTGGTGCCGGCGCTGGAGCGAGCACTCGCGCTCGCCGAGCGTCCACACGCCCCCGTGCTGATCCGCGAGCACCTGGAACTCGATGTGGCGCGGCGCCTCGACGTAGCGCTCGAGGTAGACGTCCGGGTTCTTGAAGCCGCTCAGGGCCTCCTGCGTCGCGATCTCGAACGAGCGCTGCACCTCGCCGGCCTCGCGGACGATGCGCATGCCCCTGCCGCCGCCGCCGCCGGAGGCCTTCAGGATCACCGGATAGCCGACGCGCTCGGCCTGCTCGGCCGCGTCCGCCGCGCTCTTGAGCACGCCCGTGCCGCTGAGCATGGGGATGCCGAAGCGCTTGGCGACCTCGCGCGCGGACACCTTGTCGCCCCAGGTCCGCATCGCCTCCGCGGTCGGCCCGATGAAGGTGAGGCGGCACTTCTTGCAAAGCTCGGCGAACTTCGCGTTCTCCGAGAGGAACCCGTAGCCTGGGTGGATGGCGTCGGCGCCCGTGACCTCCGCCGCCGCGATGATCTGCGGGATGTTGAGGTAGCTCTTCGACGCCTCGGCCGGACCGACGCACACGGCCTCGTCCGCGAACCGGACGTGCAGCGCCGCTGCGTCCGCCTCGGAGTGGATGGCTACCGTGCGGATGCCGAGCAGGCGGCAGGCGCGGATGACACGCATCGCGATCTCGCCGCGATTGGCGATCAGGATCTTCTGGAACACGGCACCCTCGCCAGGGCAGCGCTAGCTGCCCCGCACCTTGAAGAGACGCTGCCCGAACTCGACCGGCTTGCCGTTGTCGACGAGGATCTCGACGATCGTGCCCGGAGAGTCCGCCTCGATCTCGTTCATCAGCTTCATCGCCTCGATGATGCAGAGCGCCTGACCCACGCGGATCGCGCTGCCCACATCGACGAACGGGGGCGCATCGGGCGACGGCGATCGGTAGAACGTGCCGACGAACGGCGACGTCACATAGGAGATCCCCTCGTCGCTCGCCGCCGCAGGGGCCGCCGGCGCGGGCGCGGCGGCCGGCGCAGGTGCCGCCGCGGGCGGCGCCGGCGGCGGCGCGACCGGCGCGCTGTGGAGCTGGAAGGCGGCGGGCGCGAGATGCGGCGCCGCGCCCTGCGGGATGACGCCTCCGCGCGTGAGGCGAATGCGAACGTGTTCGTCCTCGAACTCGAAGTCGTTCACGTTGCGCTTCTCTAAGATGCGTACCAGCGCCCGCAACTGCTTGAGGTTGATGTTCATGGAAGGACGTTCGGCCATCGATGTTTGCCGCCTTTCAACCAGAGTGACGGCGCATGTTCAACCTCTTTCGTCGGATCGCAGCTTCTCCAGATGCCCGAGCAGCCCGATCAGCCCAAGGACATACGAGCTCGGACCGAAACCCGCGACGCGCGCCATGCACGCAGGCGCGATGCGGGAGCGACGGCGGAACGGCTCACGGCCGTCCGGGTTGGAGATGTGCACCTCGACGGTAGGAAGCGCGCTCGCGCGGATCGCGTCATAGAGCGCGATGGAGGTGTGCGTGTAGGCACCGGCGTTGAGGAGGATGCCGTGGAAGCCGCGATCGCCAGCGTGGCTGATCGCGGTCACGAGCTCTCCCTCGCAGTTCGATTGCATGCACGACACCGAGGCGCCGCGGGCCTTCGCGGCCTCCTCGACGGCGCGGTGAACGTCATCCAGCGTGGCCGTGCCGTAGATCGCTGGCTCGCGCTTGCCCAGTCGATCGAGGTTCGGCCCGGAGATGACCGAGATGCTGAAGCCGCTCAGGCGAGCTCCTTCAGCAGCACGGGCACCTTGGTGCGCAGGAGGTACCGGGCCTTGCCGATGTTCGCGTCGGGCGTCATCGAGAAGGCCACGAAGTACGAGTTGTTCACGACGCGGATCAGGGTCGTGACCTTCTCGGCCTGGATCGCGATCTCGGCGGCGTTGCCCGCGTCGAGCATCTCGGCGGCGCGCTGGATCGACTTCAACACGACGCTGAACTCCGCGCCGATGGTGGTGATGTCGAACGCGGCCCCCGGCTTGGAGTAGCTGTCGACCGGGATCCCCTCGAAATCCATGAGAAGGGTCGCGATGCCGCCCTCGGTGTTCTCTACGACTTCCTTCAGCACGGCCTGGAACATGCGCCGAGATTACCCAAGCGCGGCACGATCGGGAAAACAAACGAACCTGGCCCGGCATCTCGCGCCGCGGCGCGGGAGAGCCGGCGCTCCTCATCGTCGCCCGACCCGCTCGGCCGCGCGCGCCCGAGCCGATGGCAGCCGGACGCACGCGGCCAGGCCCATGGCAGACGGGCGCGCACGGCGTCGACGACAGATGGCACTGCGCGGCAGCGCCGCGAAGGCTCGTACCGGCCGCCTGCCATCGTGGACCAGCGCAACAGACGCGACACGACGCGACACGACGCGACACGACGCGACAGGCGAAGCGCGGCGAAACGTTGGACCGGGCGGGCGCTTTGCCTCTTGCATCCTGGTCCCAGCCGGGCGATTCCCGCCCCTGGGGGCCCGCTCCAAAGCACGCCTTGACCCTCGTCCAGGCGAGCGGCTAACGTGCGGCCGTTCTTTCGCCTCGCGGCAAGGTCCGGAGGCGGATCCCACCGGCGCGTCTCGCCGGGGGGCCGACGTCAAACGTGGTCGGGAGCGGCGTGCGCCGTACCCGCCATCTCATCAAGAAAAACAAGGACGGCCCAACATCTATGCGTGCTCGAGCCGGGGATCCCCCCCGCACGATGCCCCAGAAGATCCTTGCCGGGCGGGCGACGGATCCTCAGCTGCGCGGTGATCTCGTCCAGGTCAAGGTCGACCAGGTGATCCTCTCCAGGGCGCCGTCGCGCGCGCTGGCCGAGGCCATCGCCACGGGCATGAAGAAGACGCCGGTCGAAGTCGCCGTCGCCTACGACGGCACCTGCGTGGCCGACGCGAGCTCGCTCGCGGATATCGACGAGGGCAGCCCGCACTCGGTGTCGCCCGAGTTCCCGACCTACAACATCCCGATCGCGCGGCCCGGCATCGGGTTCCCTGCGCCCGTTCACCTGGAGCGCTTCGCGGCGCCGGCGCGGCTCGCCCTCACGGACGACCCGCGCCTCACGACCGTCGGCGGCATCGGCATGCTGTCGCTCGTCGTCTCGCCGAGCCAGCTCGGGCAGGCGCTCGCCACGGGCTCGGTCTGGCTCCGGCCGCCCCGCAGCGTGCAGATCCACCTCTCGGGCAGGGTGCGGCCCTTCGTCTGCGCGCGGGACGTCGCCCTCGAGCTGCTCCGCAGGAACCTCGACGAGGTGGTGCGCCGCATCGAAGGCGAGCACCACGCGCCGGTGATCCTCGAGTTCGCCGGGCCGAGCGCGCGGCTGCTCTCCGTGGGCGACCGCGCGGTGCTCTGCGGCATCGCGCCCCAGGTCGGCGCGGCGGCGGCGCTGTTCGTGAGCGACGAGAAGACGGAGGTCTTCCTCCGCGATCAGCGCAGATCGAAGGCCCACCGCGCGCTCGTGCCGGACCCGGGCGCGCCGTGCGAGGAGGTCGTCTCGATCGATCTCGGCACGGTCGATCCGCTCCTCATGGACGAGGAGGGCGTGGTCCGGCCCGTCCGCGATCTCGCCGGCAAGCCCGTGGCGCAGGTCGTCCTCGGGGGCGACTCCGGCGTGACGTTGCGCGACATGCTCGCGGCGGCGCTGCTGCTCAAGTCGAAGCGCGTCCCGTCGCGGCTCGACCTGCTCGTCGCGCCGCCGTCGCGGCAGGTGCTCGAGGTGCTCGCGCAGTCGGGCGCGCTCGTCGATCTCGTCGCTACGGGCGCGCGCATCGTCGAGCCGGACAGGCGCGTCGTCACGTCGGAGATCTACCCGCCGCCGCCCGGCAGCCTGTCGCTGCGCACCGCGGATCCGGAGCCCCGCATCGCCGGGGCGCCGTCGTTCGTCGTGGCCTCGGCGGAGACCCTGGCCTACGCGGTGGCGACGGGCGCGGTCGGCGATCCGCGGTCGTTCAAGCGGCCGGTGCGGGTGACCGTGCCGCGGGCGCTGCCGACCGACGACGTGCTGATCCTCCGCGACAAGAAGGGGGAGCAGGTGAGCACGAAGAAGCCGCCGCCGGCGCCCGCGGCGGTGCCGTGGAAGGGGCCGCTGACGCTCGACGTGCTCGCCGGCGTGCCGAAGGTGAACGGGCACGCCGCGGTCGGGGCGCGCGGGCGCGCCGCCCCTGCGCCGGCCGAGGCGCCCGCGGCGGCCGCCGCGGACCCGCAGGGGCAGGCAGCGCCGGCCGAGGGCAAGGCGGCCGGCGGCGTGGCGCTCGTCCTGTCGACGCTCGACGAGGTGCGGGCGGTCGCGGAGCGCGCGACCGATCTCTCGACGGTGCGCGCGGTGGTCGCGCCCTTCGTCCCGAGCACCGCGGTGTCGGCGTTCGCGAGCGAGGGGATCGCCACGTTCCTCGTCGGCACGGAGGCCCTCGGCAGCATCAAGGACCAGAAGAGCGTGGAGCTCCCCGCCCCCGCGCAGTGGGGCGATCGCGTCGCGGCGATCTTCGGGAGCGAGCGCGTCGAGATCGCCTGGCTCGCGACCGGTATGGAGCGGAGCTGGACCCACGCAGGCACCGTGCGGCAGCCGCCCAGCGCGGGCAAACCAGCGAGGTAGCCGGGCCGGGATCCCGGTGGCGAGGCAGCCCCCCGCAGGAGCGAGGAGCCGCCTTCCACCGGGAACCGGGGAGCCGGACAGCAGCGCTCAGGGAGCCGCGCGCACCGGGGCCAGCGGGGCGAGGAGCTTGATCTCGTTCGTGAGATCGCGGAAGCGGATCTGCTGCTCGTTGATCTGCATCTCGAGGACGATGACGCGCTTCGTGATCTCGTCGAGGCGCGCCGACGCCTTCGCGAGCCGATCGGTGAGGTCGCGGCGGAGCTCGTCGGCGGTCTTGTTCTTCTCGATGGCCCTGAGGTTCTGGCGGAGCTCGTGGCTCTGCTGCTCGAGGCGCTGCTGCTCGGCGAGGATCCTGTCGCGCTCGTCGATCGCGGGGCGGAGCTTGCCCCGGATGTCCCAGGCCTGACCGAGCTGCTTGGCCACGGCCGCGTCGGCGCGCGGGTCCTTCAGGTAGCCTTGCACCGCGTCGTCGGCGAGCTGGTCGAGCCAGTCGATCTGCTGCCGGAAGAGCCGTCGCTCGTCCACGTCGAGCACGGCCGTCCCCCGCCGCGGCACGTCGATCGGAACGAGCGCGCTGCCCGTGCCGACGTTGTCCTCCGTGCCCTTCGGGGGCGCGTGCAGCCGCGTCCCGTGCAAGCGGGGGTGCTTCACGAGCGTCCTCGCCGCGAGGTCGCCGCCGTTGCGGACGGCGTACTTCGTGTGCGTGACCCAGTCGCGCTCGATCTCGAGCGCGCCGCCCTCGATCTTCGCGAGGCGCGCCCCCTCCGCGCTCTCGTCGCGCGTCGTGTCGACGGCGAGGCCCCGCTCCAGCGCGAACGGCACCGTCGTCGTGGCCCCCGGCGGCAGCGGCTCGACCATGCCCTGCCCCAGGAACGCGCCGTTCTCGAAGACGGCGATGGGGCCGCGCTCCAGCAGCCCCTTCGTGTCGTTCGTGAAGCGCGCCACCCGGAACGGGTGAGAGCTCGACGCGGGCACGCCGCCGTCGGGCGCGAACAGGAAGATCGACTCGCCGGGGACCTGCCGGGCCAGGAGCAGGACCATCGTCGCGCTCTTGTCGGGGATGTCGACAGGGAACGGGATGTCGTAACGGGTCGTGCCCGCCTCCATCGCGACCGCGGCGAGCGCGCTCATGTTGCGCGGCGGAGAGGGGTTCATCACCATGGGCGGCGGCGCCTGCGCCGCCGCTGACCGCTTCAACTGCGGCCCCGCGTGCTGCCCGGCGGCGCGCGCCTCGTCGCGGTCGCTCAGCTTCGGCATCGGCTTCGCGGCGGGCGCCGTGGCAGCCGCGCTCGGCCTCGTGGACCGCAGCCTGCCGCCGCCCTTCTCCATTTCGGCCTGGACCTCGTCGGCGAACGCGTACCCCTCGCCGTCGTCGCCCGGCGCCGCGGGCGCAGGCGCGACGGGCGGCGGTGGCGGCGGCGCGGCCTCGGTGGCCAGCGTCGTCTCGCTCGTCGGCACGGACGCGATCACCTCGCCCTGGTCGCTGACGACAGGGCGCGGCGGGATCGCCGCCTGGTCGAGCGTCGCCTGGAACGCGAGCGGCGCGCCCGCCACGAGCGACAGCTTCACCCCCTTCCAGTCCTCGCCCGAGAGGTTCTGCACGATGCCCCACGCCTGGAGGTGCGCCTGCTTCGAGTCCGCGCGGGGCGCTGCGCCCTGCGCCCCACCGGCCCCCATCACGAGCCGGTACGACGGCCTCCACACCGGCGTCTCCGCCACGTAGCCGACCACGAGATCGTGCTCTCGTCCGTCGAGGGTGAGCTTCACCTTCTCGTGCTCGTCGTCGCGCTTCTTCGCCGCCGCCGCGCCCTTGTCCTTCGGCGCCGGCGTCGGCGTCACCTCGGGCTCGAGCTCCTCCGGCGCCTCGTCCTCGCCGGATCCGTCGTCGACCTCGACAGGGAACGACGCGCTCCGGACGCTGCTGCCGCCGGCCTCGATGACCGCGAGCGTCGCGAGGAAGTCGCCGACCTTCTCCTTGCGGACCCGGAAGGTCACCTGATCGGCGTCGATGAGCCCTCGCCGCTCGAAATACGCGACGCCGTTCCTGTAGATGACCACGCGCCGCAGCGCGAGCCCCGAGGCGTCCACATCGGGGCCGCGCGCGCAGCCGGCGAGCAGCGTGAGAGCGAGGAGCAGGCCGGAGCCCGCCCGCGCGACGTCGTACCGTCTCATGAATGTCCCTGGGTTTTGCTTGCGTCAGCTGTCGGAGGGCGCCGCCGAGGCGCGGCGCCAGTCGGGCGGCAGGTCGAGAAAGCCCTCGTTGCAGAGGAACTCGTAGAGCCCCTCGCAGACCTCGCCGCAGATCATGCTGAAGAGGTGGGGATCGGTGATGAAGAGGATCGTCTCGTCGCGCTCGGCGCCCGCGGTGTCGGCGAGCTGGGCGACCAGCTCGTCCTCGGCGAAGCCGACGAGCATCACCATGAGGTGGCGCTCGAACGCGGCGCGGAAGCGGGGGAACGCCTCGCTCGTCAGCTTGTACGAGTACGCCCTGCCCTCGAACGTCCGCGCGTCCTGCACGACCCGCGCGGAGATCTCGCCGAGGCTCTGGGCGAGCTGCACGCTGAAGAAGTCGACGAGCACGGCGTGGACCACCGAGACGATGCGCCTGAGCTCGCTGGATCGGCGCGCGAGGAAGGCGTCCTGCATGTCCTTCGTCAGCTTCGCGAGCAGCTCGAACGACTGCTCCCGCGCGTCCTCGGACGCGAACTCGAAGCCGTCGAGCTCGACCTCGATCCGGTTCTTGTAGCGGGTCAGCACGTAGAAGAGCGCCTGCTCGCCGTGGTGGATCACCTTCGGCGCGCCGTCGCGGCCGCGCGTCTTCTCGTGGAGCTCGGACTGGAAGAACAGGCGGGCGAGGTTCCTGTGGATCTTCTTGAGCCGCCGCTCGACGAGCAGCGAGATGCCGTCCTCGCGGATGACCCGCTCGAGCAGGGCGCAGAGGGTCTTCTCGTGCGCGTCGCGGATCGCATCGCGGTTCTTCGCCCCGCGATCCGCGGCGCCCGCCGACGCCTGGATCACCTTCAGCTGGGCGACGACCTGCGCGGTGACCGCGTCGAGCTCGGGGTTGGTCTCGAGATCGGCGCGGTAGTGGACGATGCGCGCCTGCATCTGCTCCTCGAGCAGGCCGAGCGCCATCTCGGTGATGTGGTCCTTCAGCGCCTGGCTGACGTGCTCGCCGACGCGCCGCGGCGCGTCGGGCGGGAGCGGCCTCGGCGGCTCGTACGCCGGCCTCCCCCCCGGTTGCGATCGGCCCGAGGGCGGCAGCGGCGGAGGGTTCCGAGGGACCGGGGCCATGACCCGACAGCATAGCGGAACTCGCCCGTGGTGTGCGCTTTTGGCGGAGCGGCGCGAGTCGGAGTAAGACGGCGGCCATGCACGCGGCCATGCACACGCTCGCTTCACCCATGTGCGCCTCGGGACCGGAAGGCCCTCGGGCGCCCTCCTCGCCGGCCCTCTCGTCCATGGCGCCCCCGCGCCTGGATCACCGGCGCCTCGCGGCGGCGCGCCTCGCGGCGGCGCTCGCGCTCGCGCTCGCCAGCGCCGGAGCGGGCTGCTCTCGCGACGGCGACGGACAGCCGCCGCCCGCGCGCACGCCGGAGCCCGCGGCACGGCAGGAGCCCGCGGCGGCGGCGCCGGCCGCCACCGCAGAGACCGCCGGGACGACCGCCGCGACGGACAGGAAGGACGGCGCCGCGGGGGCGCCGGCAGGGCAGCGCGAGAGGTTGAACGTCCTCGTGGTCTCGATCGACAGCCTGCGCGCGGACATGCCGTGGAACGGTTACGAGCGCGACATCGCGCCCGTGCTCACCGCGTTCGAGAAGAAGTCGGTCAGCTACACCCGCCACTACGCGATCTCGTCGTACACCTCGATGAGCGTCGGCGGCTTCCTCGCCGGGCGGTACCCGAGCGAGGTCGATCGCAGCGGCTACTTCTTCGGCAACTACCCCGACAGCGTCCTCATGTTCCCGGAGCTCCTGCAGAAGGCCGGGGTGCGGACGATGAGCGCGCACGCGCACTTCTATTTCGACCAGAAGGCGGGCTTCCGTCAGGGCTTCGACGTGTACGAGATCGTGCCGGGGCTCTCGGCCGACAACACGACCGACCGGAACGTCACGAGCCCGGGGCACCTCGAGCTCGCGATGAAGATGCTCTCCGACAAGGCGAACACCTCGGGCACCTTCTTCGCGTACTTCCATTTCCTCGATCCGCACGACGTGTACATGACGCACGAGGGGATCCCGACGTTCGGCAAGCGCGCCCGCGACAAGTACGACGGGGAGGTCAGGTTCACCGACATGCACGTCGGCAAGCTGCTCGACTTCGTCGCGCAGCAGCCGTGGGGCAAGGACACGGCGATCATCGTGACCGCGGACCACGGCGAGGCGTTCGGCGAGCACAAGATGTTCCGCCACGGCTTCGAGGTGTGGGACGTGCTCACCCACGTGCCGCTGATGATCCAGGCGCCCGGGATCACCCCGCGCCGGATCGACGTGCCTCGCAGCTCGATCGACCTGGCGCCGACGATCCTGGAGCTGACCGGCGCGCCGGCAGAGCCGTCCTTCCCCGGCAAGAGCCTGGTGCCCGAGCTCCACGGCGCGACGCCGGAGCCGCGCGACGTCATCGTCGACCTTCCGCGGACGAGCGACAACGACCGGCGCAGGGCGCTCATCCACGGGCAGTACAAGCTCATCGCGTACGGCGACGACGACGCGTTCGACCTCTTCGACGTCGTCGCGGATCCGGGGGAGACGAAGGATCTCAAGCGAACGCAGGCGCCGGTCTTCGAGGAGATGAAGGCGCTCTACAAGGAGCGCTCCGCGGCCATCAAGGACGTGTGCCCGAAGAACACGGCGAAGCTCAAGGGGAAGAAGAGCAACAAGCGGTGCTAGCGCGGAGCGCCGCGCCGCGCGCTGCCACCGCTGAGGAGCAGCGCTAGCGCGCCGGCGGGGCGACGGTGAGCGTCACGACGTCGTCCTCCCCCTCCTCGATCCCGGCGCGCGCCACGAGGCGGGCGCCTTCGCACTCGAGGTGGAGCACGACGGGCGCCACCGCCTGGCGGCCGCACGACGGATCGCTCGAGACGCGCGCCGCGAAGGCGCTGCGCGCGAGCTCGACCGCAAGGGCGATGCCTCCGATGCGGCCCATCGCGTCGTCCGGGGCGACCTCGCGCGCCGAGCGCGCCTCCTCGAGACGCGTGAAGAGCGCAGGCCCGCGGATCGCGACCTCGATCGGGCGGCCCGCCGCGTCCTCGAGGACGGCGACCTCGATCTCCGCCTGCCGCGGCGCGCTCTCGCCCTCGGCCGTCACGACGAACCAGAGCGGGATCCGCTTCGCGCAGACCGCTGCGCCCGGGCCTGCGCGCTCGTCGGCGGGCGCGCAGCGGGGAGGCGGAAGCGCCAGGCTGAACGGGACGATCACCTCCGCCGGCGCCTCTGCGAGGGGCCGCCCCCAGGCCCCCCTGTCCAGGAACCGGCGCAGCCACGCGGTGACCTCCTCGCCGACCCGCGCGCGATCCGCGCGCTGCGTCGCGAGCTGCGCCTCCGTCTCCTGAGCGGCGCGCGAGAGGACGTCGCCGGCGCTGCGCTCGCGGACGAGCTCGCGCAGCCGGTGGGTCGCCTCATCGCGGAACGCGCCCCTGGGCAGCGTCGCGAGGTACGCGGTGAGGCCCGCGGCCGTCCTGCGCTTCGCTGCGTAGTAGATCGGCTCGGCCCGCGTGAGGTACGCGCGTACCTCGCCGGCGAAGGCCCCGCGCGGATGGCGCTCCAGGTAGGCCGACGCCGCCGAGAGCCGCCCCTCGAGCGTCCTCGAGACGCGCGTCGCCCGGTACGCCGCGTAGTCGTCGTAGCTCGCCAGGAGCGCCGGCTTCGAGGCGCACCCGGACAGGACCGCGACGAGCGCCGCGAACGAGAAGCTCCGAGCGGAAATCGCAAGGCGCCGGCGGGAAGCGACTGCGCCACGCCCGCTCATGGCGCCTCTTCCAGTGGGCAAAAATTGCACTCGGTCGGGGTCGACGCGCCTTCGTCGGCCATGTGGCCGCGGTACTCGTCGCAGCTCGCGAACTTGAGCTTGTGCAGGCACACCTCGCCGTCGTGGACCAGCGGATAGCAGCCGGCCGGGAGCTCCGGCGCAGCCTCGAAGGCGCAGGCGGCGTCGCAGGCGCGCGTGAGCAGGCCGCACTCGTCACACCGGGCGCAGTCGATCTGCGCCTTCAGGGCGAAGAACTTGTACGGGTCGAGCTCCTCCGGCGCCTGCCCGCAGCTGCCGATGTCGCCGACCACCGGCGCGATGCCCACGAAGAGCAGCAGCGCCGCCACGCCGGCGATCTCCTTCGCCCGGGGGCGCCCGCCTCGACGCTCGCGCTCCGGCAAGCTCATGGCAAGAGCTCGTGATCGATCATGAGCCCGAGCTGCGCCGAGACGACGGGATAGACGGTGTACGCCGCGTCGTACGTCGCGGCGCCATAGAAGAGATCCCCGACGATCTCGCCCGAAAGCGCGACGCCCGCGAGCAGGGAATACCCGAGCCCCAGGGCGAGCTCGCCGCCGACGTTCACGTCGGGCTCGATCAGGATCGCCGGGCCGAGCCGCCCGTACCCGAGCACGCGCGAGAGGCCGCGGTAAGCGACGAAGTAGCTCGGCGTGAGCGACTCCTGCGGGACGCCGCCGACGGCGACCGAGAAGCGCAGCGCCCCGCCGTGCTGAACGCCGTCGGCCGGCCCCAGCGCGAGCGCGACCCCCAGATCGAGGTACCCCGCGGTGAGCGAGAGCGACTCCGCCGTCTCGCCGAGCTGCGTCTGCAGGCGGTAGGGGTTGTTGAACCGGATCCCCTTCCCCATCGCGACGGTCGACACGACCCGGCCCGCCGTCCCCGGTGGCCGCGCGAGCGCGCGGTACGCGTCGAGCTCGGCGCCGCCGCGATCCTCGCCGGGCAGCGGCGCCGCAGCCCCCTCGGCGCCGCGGTCTGCGGCTGGCTGGGCCGCGGCGGCGCGCCCCGAGGATGCCCCGAGCAGAACCGCCACCAGCGCGAGCCCGGTCCGGAGTTCCAGCATGGCCACGAGCCTTCTACCCCGAGGCAGCGCCCGCTGGCACGCTCAATTGCGTCCCGGCCGCGCGCCGCGCGAGCCTCTCCACGGCATCGCCGCCCGGCGACGGCGCCGCGCGCCCCCGGCACGGCGCTCGCCACCGCTGCGTATCCGCCCGCTTCACCTGCGGACCGGACCCTGCATGGTGAGACCACCGTGAGCAATTCAAGCACCCGAGGCAGGCAAGGCACCGCCGCACAGCCGTCGGCGTTGCGCGCGCCGCGCGCCAGCACGACGCGGCGTCGAGAACGAGAAGATCGAAGCGAACCGGGAAGGCCGCGCAAGCCGGCCCATGAGGCCGCGACGTGGGCCGGCGCGAGCGAGCTGGACGATCCGTTCGTCGACATGCTCGACGCGGCGGCGGCGCCGCCGCTGCGGGGCAAGGTGAACCCGCGCAGCGAGATCAGCGACGTGATCCCGACGCTCGACGACGAGGTCCGCGGCTACCACCACCACCCCAACGACGCCGGCAGCACCGAGTTCGAGGTGAACCCCGACGCCGCCGACGCCGCCGCGGATCTGGCGAGCGACCTCGGGGCTGAGTTCCTGGAAGGCGCGACGAGGGGCCAGGACATCAGCGACGTCGTGATGTCGCACGACGACGACGACGGCGATCTGCCCTATCTCCTGGAAGACGAGGACGTCGAGTCCGTGGAACCGGACGCCGAAGCAGAGGACGAGCAACCGGTGACCCAGCGGATGCGGCGGCACGCGGGCTGACAGGCAGCGCGCGCCGCGCGTGACCGCGCGAGGTCGCGGCGCGCCGTCACGCGCGGCGCGCGACGAGGTCCGACCCGGTCACGCCTGACCGAGCACGGGCAGCTCCGCCACCACCTCTCCGTCGATGCGGATGAAGGCCAGCAGGCCTTCGTCCTCGTAGGCCAGCACATCGAGCACGATCCGCTCGCACAGCGGCAGCACGTACAGCGCGCCGTCGTCCGCCATCACCGTCATGGATCGCACAGGTGCGCTCGCCGTGGGCAGCGTCTCTGTGGTCCGTCGTCGCGCATCCATGTCGCTTGAGCTCCCAGGCTTGAATCGAGCTCCGGCCACCGCCGGCGCCGCGAGGCTAGAGGGCCTGCCCGTCATCTCACCAAGCGCCTTCCATGCCACAACGTTGGCGCAGCAGCGCCCGGGTCCGCGGCGTTCCACGGCGACATATGGCTTTCGCCCTGGCCCGCGCCGCTGCGTCGCTGCGGCTCGGCCGCAAGCGGCGCCGCTCCACGCCCGCAGCGGAGCGCGGCGCGCCGGGAGCGCCGCAACACCGCGATTTCGAGCCGTCTCCGGCCTCGCCGACGGGCGAGGCGCGCAGGCGTTCAGCCCGCCCGCGCGCGGTCATCGCGGTCTTCGCGCCGTTCCGGCGTCCGGCGCCGATGCCACGGACAGGACCTTTCGCGCGAGCTTGGAAACGCCGATATCCAGCGCGCCCGGATCGAGCCACGCCGACTTCTCGTAGGGGGAGGCAAGCTTTGCCCGGAAGCGCCAGGGGGCCGCCACCTCGGCGCGCGCCACCGTCACGTCGAGGCGCCGGTGCGTGAGGATGTGGCGCACGCGGCCGACCTCGCGGAGCGCCGCGTCACGTGTGACGCCCACCAGCTCCAGGAGCGCGCGGGCGTCCGCGAGCGAGCGCGCCTCGACCATGGGCGGCTCCCAGAGCCCGCCGAAGAGACCTCCCTCGGCGCGCCGGACGAAGAGCACGCGATCGCCTGACCGCACCACCGCGGCGACCATCGCGACCGCCGGGACGTCGCGTTTCGGGGCAATCACCGGCAACTCCGCCTGCCGCCCCGTGGCGCGCGCGACGCACGCGCCGTCGACGGGGCAGGCATCGCAGCGGGGATTCCGGGGCGTGCACACGGTGGCGCCGAGCTCCATCAAGGCCTGGTTGAAGCGTCCGGGATGGACGTGGTCCGCCGAGCCCCGCACGAGGCGTTCGGCCGTGGACCAGAGCTTGCGCGTGCCCGAGGCGCTGCGGATGTCGTCGTCGATGCCCTCGATGCGGGAGAGCACCCGGGCGACGTTGCCGTCGACGAGCGGCACCGGCTGATCGTACGCGATGCTCGCGATCGCGCCCGCGGTGTATGCGCCGACGCCGGGCAGGGCGAGCAGCGCGGAGACGTCGCGAGGAAGCGCGCCGTCGTGGCGCGCGGTGACCTCGCGCGCGGCGAGGTGGAGCACGCGGGCGCGGCGGTAGTAACCGAGGCCGCTCCAGAGCGAGAGCACGTCGTCGATCTCGGCGGAGGCCAGGGCGAAGACCGTGGGGTAGCGGGCGAGGAAGCGCTCGTAGTACGGGATCACCGTCTCGACGCGGGTCTGCTGGAGCATCACCTCGCTCAGCCAGATCGCGTAGGGGTCGCGCGTCCTCCGCCACGGCAGGTCGCGCGCGACGCGGCTGAACCAGGCCCCGAGGGCGGCCGCGATCTCCCGGTCGCGCTCGCCCGGGTCCGGCGCGGCGGGCGGCGGGGCGGCCGCGCCCTGCTCACCGGACGAGGCGCGGCGGCGCGGGGAGCGCTGCCGCGCCTGATCATCCTCGCCCCCGCTCGCACGGCTGCGCGCGGGTTGTTGCTGGTCTGCGCCCGCGCGCTTGCGCGCGGGTTGTTGCTGGTCTGCGCCCGCGCGCTTGCGCGCGGGCGGCCGGGACGTCGTGCTCACGCGCGAAAGGCCCTGCCTCTGCGCTGTCGACGCGGATCGCCGAGGTCGCACGGATCGCTGAGGTTGCGCGGCTGCCGCTCGCGGTGCTCAGAAAACGCTTCCATCGCGCGGGACTCTAGCGCAAGAGCCGACCGCGGTGTCGTCCCGGCGCCCCTGCCCACCCCAGCTGCTCCCTCGGGCAGCGCGCCTCTGCGCCGCGCTGTTCCTCGGGCTCGTCGCGCCTGGGTGCCGCGACGAGCCGCGCCCCTGGGAGGGCAAGCCAGGCCCCGCGGTCGTGCTCTCGGCAGCGCCGCCGCACCCAGCCGCGACGATCGGGACCGGCGGGCTCGCGGACGCCGACGCGGGACAGGGCGAGGGCGACGCCGGCGCGCGCACGGATCTCGATCTGCCGGTCCTCCCGGTGCGCGTCGGAGGTCCCTGGGTACGCTGCTATGGGAACTTCAGGATCAGCGGCGATCCGCTGAAGGACGTGACGCGCCTGTCGCTGCTCTGCGGCCCGGAGAACGGCATGCGCCGGATCTCGCCGAAGCCGATCGAAGGGCAGGTGGCCGAAGGCGGCGCGATCGTCACGGAGAAGCTGCAGGCGGTCCGGGGCGCGTGTTACCGGGTGTTCGCCGTCGGCGGACCGGGGGTCCTCAACCTGGACGTCGCCGTGCGGAGCAGCCGCGGGGCGATGATCGCGAGCGACGGCACCGAGGACGCATGGCCGATCGTCCAGCCGGATCGGCCCTTCTGCCCGCTCGAGGACGACAACGCCACCGTGGAGATCAGCGCCCGCCGCGGCAGCGGCCGGTTCGCAGCGGAGGTCTGGATGCTGAAATCCTACAAACGAGCGCGCCAAGGCGATGCCGGCACGGAAGCGGGAGAGGACGAGACGTACGAAATGAACAGCGAGACGGACGCCTACGAGGAGCTCTGAGCTGGCGCCGCTTCGACCATCGCCCGATCCACGCACATCGCGGACGCACGGTTTCCGTCCGGGTCACTGCAGTGTCCGCTGCCGAGCGATCAAAGGCAGAGCTTTCTCGTCTGCCGGACGCGCGCGAAAGGCTCCCCATCGTCATCAAAATCCGGCAGATCCATGGACCATGGCGCGACGCCGGCCCCCTGCACGCACCCCTGCATTGACGTGGCCGCCCCGTCCCGCTAGGGGAGCCCGAGCCATGGCCGACGACACCGAGCCGCTCCGCGAGGACGAAGGGGACAAGGTGGAAGGCGAAGGCGAGAAGAAACGCCTCTTCGAGCGCGCTATCCCGGAGCTCTTCAAGCGCGTGGTCGAGCGCGCCGTCGAGAGCGGCATCGACAAGCTCAGCGAGGGGCCCGAGAACCTCCGACACTTCGTGGGCGACCTCAAGCTGCCCAAAGAGGTCCTCCACTACCTCTACACCCAGATCGATGAGACCAAGAACGGTCTCTACCGGGTCGTCGCGAAGGAGATCCGGGACGTGCTCGAGCACACCCAGTTTGCGGACGAGATCACGAAGGTGCTGACGAAGCTCTCCTTCGAGATCAAGACCGAGATCCGCTTCATTCCCAACGAAGCGGCCAAGAGAGACGACAGCCAGGACGAGCCGAGGACCGGGTTGCCGAAGCCGGAGGTCACCGCTCAGGTGAACGTCAAAGACCGAAGCAAAGAGACCGGGCGAGACCGGCGCCGTGAGGAGAAGTGACGACGAAAAAGCTTAGGACGGGCGGCGAAGTCGACGCCTGGTGCACCAAGTGCCGCCTCGATCTCACCCATCGCATCATCGCGATGGTCGGCGACGTGGTGAAGAAGGTCGAGTGCAAGACGTGCATGTCGCACCACCTCTACCGCCAGCCGAAGAGCGAGCGGGAGAACCGCGCGGCGGCGCGCGCCGCCGCTCGGAGCAGCAACGAGCCGCGGGCGGCGTCGAGCTCGCCGCGCGGCGGCGGCGCGGAGCGCCTCACGGCCGCACAGCGCGCCGAGCGCGATCAGACGCTCGCGTGGGAGCGCGCCATCGCGGGACAGCCGTCCGGGGCGTTCAAGCCGTACCGCATCACGCTGACCTTCGGCGAGGGCGAGCTGATCCACCACAGCAAGTTCGGCGACGGCGTGGTCGCGAAGGTCATCGATCGGGGCAAGATCGAGATCCTGTTCAAGGATGGCCCTCGGACGATGGCGCACGGGCAGCCGTAACGAGCGCCGCGGCGCTCGCTCGAAGCCCGAAACTTGGGGCTGCCCGCGCGATCGGGTAACCTCGGTATCGCCTTGGACAACCCTTCGCCCCCTTCTGCGAGCGGGTCCCTCCGCAGGCGGCGATCCCGCGCTCGCTGGCCCGAGCGCGCGCTGCGTTGCGTGGCGATCTGCGCGATCGCCGTCGAGGCGCTCTGGTACGGTATCCACGAGGTCCGCGGCTTCGGCCCGGCCCTCGCCGATGGCGTGCGCGCCGTGGTCGGCCCTGCGCCTGTCGCGTGGGCCGAGGACGTGGCCTACGGCGTCGCCGATCGGCTGAACCGGGCCGTCTACCGCGACGCGGCCCCGAAGACCTTCTGGGAGCCCCCGCCCGCCGCCGCGGAGGCCGTGCAGGGCGCCGAGGGCCCGGAGGCCGAGACGGTCACGTCGCCCGCCTCGTTCCAGCCGCCCTTCCCCGAGGTCGCGGCCACCGGTGACGGCGTCTGGACGCCGATCGCCGACAGCGCCGCCCGGCCTGGCGAGGCGCAGGTGCTCTGGAAGAGCGTCGTGCACCCCGACCCGAAGCGCGTGTTCGCGGCCATCGCGGTCGTGGCGATCGATCTCGGGCGCGTCGACCTCCGGCTGGTCGCGGGCACGAAGGAGCCGTTCTCGCCGGACATCCCGGCAGAGCGACGCCCTGGCCTCGTGCCAGGAGGCCACGCCGCGGAGCTCGTCGCCGCCTTCAACGGGGGCTTCAAGGCGATGCACGGCCACTACGGGATGATGCTCGACGGCGACACGTTCCTGCCGCCGCGCGACAGGGCGTGCACGATCGCGCTCTACCGCAGCGGCGCGGTGCGGATCCGAACCTGGCCCGAGCTGCGCGACGGCGAGGCCCGCATGGCCGCGTACCGGCAGACGCCGCCTTGCCTGGTCGAGCAGGGCGAGCTCCACCACGCGCTGTACGACTCGAACCGGGACTGGGGCGCGACGGTGAGCGGCGAGACGGTGATCCGGCGCTCGGCGCTCGGCGTCGACGCGACGGGCAAGCTGCTCTTCTACGGGCTCGGCGAGGCCGTCACGGCCCGCAGCCTCGCCCGCGGGATGAAGGCCGCGGGCGCGCACGACGTGGCGGAGCTCGACGTCAACCACGCCTACCCGCGCTTCCTCCTGTACGGTCGCGGCGCGGACGGAGCGGGTCCACGCGCCAGCTCGGCGCTGATCCCGGACGTGCAGTTCAAGCCCGAGGAGTACGTCGCGGAGCCGGCGCAGCGCGACTTCTTCTACCTGCGACGCCGTCGGCCTTCGGCGCCGCTCGGGATCGCCGATCCGGCGCCCGAAAGCGACGCCCTCGAGCGCGGCGGGCGGTGACCACCGGCCCTCGCCGCGCCCGGGAGAGCGCGCGTCGCTAACGGCGATCGAGCACCTCGCGCAGGCGGTGCGCGAGGGTCTCGGGGGTGAACGGCTTCTGCAGCAGCGCGAGCTCGCGATCGGGCTCGGCGCCCGCGAGGACGTCCTCGGCGTAGCCGGAGATGTACAGCACACGCGCGCGCGGGTGGATCGCGACGGCGCGCTCGGCGAGCTCGCGGCCGTTCATGCCCGGCATCACGAGATCGGTGAGCAGGAGGTCCACCGCGTCTTCCCCCTCCCGCGCGAGCATCGCCAGCGCTTCCTCGCCGCTCGCGGCCGAGAGCACGCCGTAGCCACGCCGCTCGAGCACATCGACGATGAGCTTGCGGACGGCGTCGTCGTCCTCGACGACGAGCACCGTCTCGTCGCCGCCCGCGGGCGACGGCCGCGCCCGAGCGGGCGCCACCTCGGCGCGCTCCTCGACGCGCGGGAGGTAGACGCGGAACGTCGTGCCGCGCCCGAGCTCGCTCTCGACCTCGATGAGCCCGCCGCTCTGGCTCACGATCCCGTACACCGTGGCGAGGCCCAGCCCCGTGCCCTTGCCTCGCGCCTTCGTCGTGAAGAACGGCTCAAACAGGTGCGAGAGCGTGTCGTGATCCATCCCGTTGCCGCTGTCGGTCACCGAGAGCACGACGTAGGGGGGGCCTCCAGCGGCGGGCGCGTCGTCGTCGTCGCGCTCCGCTGGCGCGAAGGACCTCGCCGCTGGGCTCTCGCCAGGCTCGCCCAGGGAGGTCTCGACGACGAGCTTGCCGCCCCTCGGCATCGCGTCGCGCGCGTTCACGACGAGGTTCAGGACGACCTGCTCCAGCTGGCTCTTGTCGACCTTGATCGAGCCGAGATCCCGGCCGACGTTCGTCTGCAGATCGATGTCCTCGCCGATGAGGCGCTGCAGCATCGTCTGCATGTCGAGCACGACCGCGTTGACGTCGAGCACCTCGCGCTGCAGCGCCTTGCGGCGGCTCATCGCGAGGAGCTGCCGCGTGAGCGCCGCGGCGCGCTCCCCGGCCTTCGTGACCTGGAGGGCGTCGCGCCGCAGCGCGCTGTCGGGCCCGAGGCGGCGAATGAGGAGCTCGCCGTAGCCGAGCATCACCATGAGCATGTTGTTGAAGTCGTGGGCGATGCCGCCGGCCAGCCGGCCGAGCGCCTCCATCTTCTGCGACTCGCGCGAGCGCTCCTCGCGCTGCCGGAGCGCCTCCTCGGTGCGCCGCCGCTCGGTGATGTCGCGGACGAGGACGAGGACGTGCCCCTCGAGGAACGGCATCACCCGCGCCTCGACGTGCCGCTCTCCGCCGGCGCTCGCGACGGCGTGCTCGAGCGCGACCACGGCGCCCGCCTCGTGAGCCTCCTGGCTCGCGCGCTCGAGCCGCTCCCCGAGCTCCAGGGGGAGCACCTCGGTCATGCGCTTGCCCGACAGCGCCTCCGCCGCGACGTGGAGCTCGGAGAGCCGCGGCTGGTTGTAGTCGACGATCTGCAGCTCGGCGTCGAGGCGGAAGCAGAGATCGGGGATGGCCTGAAATAGCGCGCGGAGCTCGCCCGCGGCGCGCGCGCCCTCCCGCTCGGCGCGCCACCGCTCGATGCTCTGCCCGATCTGGCTGCCCACGGACGCAAGGACGCGGAGCAGCTGCTCGTCGCCGCGGTGCGGGGCGCGGCTCCTCAGCTCGATCACCCCGGCGACGCGGGGGCCGCACGGGATCGGGACGGCGCACGCCGCGCGCTCCCAGCCCGGCGCGCGCGCGGCATGCTCGACGACGTCGCCCACGCTGGCGCGGAACACCGGCGCGCCGCGCCGGAAGGCGTCGCCGACGAGATCGGACTCGGCGGCGAGGCTCGACCCATCGCGGAGCACCTCCGCGAGCGCCTCGCGATCGCCGTGCGCCGCCGACCGGGCCGCGACGCAGCGGAGCGCGCTCGCTCTCGCCGCGGACCGCGGCGCGTCGCCCGCGGCGCTCGGCTCCGGCTCCGCGAGCCAGAGCGCGGCGACGTCCCAGCCGAGGTGGTCGAGCAGCGCGGCGAGCACACGCGGAGCAGCCTCCGCCAGCGAGGCCGCCTCGCACAGCGCGCTCGTCGTCGCGAGGTGCGCGGCCAGCCGGGCCTCGGCCTGATGGACCTCGGCCAGGCCGCCTGGCGCTGCACCGGCGTGGACCTGTCCCTCGGGATCGAGATCGTCGTGTGGCACGTGAAGCCGCGGAGCCCCCATGCGCTCAGCCGCCGGTCTTCTCTGCGGCGCCGCTATCGAGGTGGACCGTCCAGCAGACGGCGCCGGAGGCCGGCTCACCGCCGGGCGGCCCCACGCTGATCTCCGCGCGGGCCGGCCCGACGGCCCGGACATAGAGCCGCTGTCCGACGGCGCCGCGCCCGAGCGCGCAGACCGCGCGGCGCACGCGTGGATCGTCCGCCGCGACCTCCCCCTCGTCGTCGGCGGCCATGAACAGGAGCTCGACCTCGGGCTTCAAGCAAGCGCCGACCTCCCGCCAGACGTCGTAGTCGACGGACGGATCCAGGACGTCCGCGAGCTGCCCGTGGCGGGCGCGCCCGACGCGGTAGCGGAACGCGTCGCGCTTCTCCGCGCGGAGCGTGGCCCCGATCCGATCGAACCGGAGCGACAGCGCGCCGAGCGCGGCCGCCATCTTCACTGTGGGGGCGCCCAGGTTGGCCTTGTCCGGCTCCTTGAAGCGGTGCACCTGCACCCCCGCCGGCAGCACGCCTGCGAGCAGCTCCGCGAAGCGCTGGCTCATCCCGAGGCGCCCGCCGAGCAGGATCCTGAGCCCCTGGTAAGGATCCGGCTCCCGCCCGATCTTCGCCACCGCGCCCTCGAGGTGCCGGCGGACCACCTCGACCCCGTCCCGGAACCACGCGTCGAGCGCGCCGCTCAGCGCGCCGCGGTCGATCGAGAGCGGCACGACGACCGGCTCCCCGTCGAGCCCGACCAGCGAGAGCCGCTCCGCGACCGTCGCGCTCGGCCCCCCCTCGAGGAGAGGCCGCAGCAGCTCCTTGAGCGCCCACGCATTGGCGCGCCCATCGGGGGACGGAGCGAGCAGGCATTCCGCGCCGTCGATCGGCTCCTCCTCGGGCGGGCGCTCGAAGGGGATCCGGCGATCGCGCATCGCGGCCTGGCTGGACGAGTACACCCTGTAGGCGATCCGGTGGAGGAGCCGCTCGCCCCCGAGCCAGGGGATCGCCGTGGGCTCGAGGTACTCGACCATCCGCTCAAGCCCCTGGGCGGCCTCGTGCGCCTTCGCGCTCCGCAGGATGCCGAAGGCGAGCCCCGCCTCGCTGGCTCCGGCGTCGATGACGCAGAACGGGACGCCGCCGTCCCGCGGCTGGATCCCGAACATCCGGAACGCCTGCACCGCATAGGCGATCGCGGACGGCCCCCCGTCGACGACCTGCAGGCCGTCGAGGTCGTGGTACTCGCAGAGGCCCGCGGGCAGGCTCCGGAACATGCCGCGGCGGAAGGCGACGAGAACGCTCTCGCGGCGCTCGGGCGACCAGCCCGTCGGCATCGTGATCGCGTAGCGCGTGGAGAGCCCCCGCGAGCGCTGGTTCAGGTGCAGGCCGACGTAGTACGCGTAGAGCTCCAGCGGATCGAACGGGTCGTGCGCGCCGATCCCTTCCTCGTCGATGATGGGCGGCGCCGGCTTCTTCAGCGCCTCGGTCGTGTCGGGGTCGCTCCTGCCCCGGAGGCGGAACGGCTCGCCGCGCTCCGTCCGCTCGCGCAGGAGCGGGAGGGCCGGCAGGGAGGCCGCGGCGCGCTCGTGGACGTCGGCGCCCGGCCGGACGCGCATGTCGCGCGCTGCGTGCCCCACGAGCACGTCGCCCCAGCGCGTCATGGGCAGGATCACCCGATCGCGCCAGGCCTTCGTCGTCCGGGCCAGCGCCTCGAACGCCACCTCGCTCGGGTTCTCGTTGTCGGCAGACACCCGGATCGGCGCGTCGGCGCCGATCCGGACGAACTCGGCGCCCCCGCGCTCGCCCCGGACGGCGACGACCGTCGACGCCGCGCCGACGTCCACGGCGACCCAGTCGGCGCGCACGTCGAGCCGCGGATCGCGCCGCTTCACCTCGGGCGGGATCGGATCCTTGTCGGTCTTTCCGGTGCGGCGGTGCAGCCCGACCACGCGGCCCTGTCGGAGGATGGCGATGGACGTCGCGCCGAGGAAGCGCGCGCCGGTCCAGAAGCCCTGCGCGGGATCGACCAGCGTCGTCCCCTTCACCGGATCGAGGTTCGCGACGACCTTCGGGAAGAAGTCCGCGATCTGCTCCGGCGAGGCCACGCCGTCGTAGCGCTCGACCTTGATCGGCGGCGAGTAGTAGTTCTGGAGCCCTTCACCGTAGATGCGCGGACTGACCTGGATCAGCTTCAGATAGGGGATCGGGCAAGTCTGCTCGTCCAGGCGGAACTCCTGGTAGAGCGCGGTCGGGGCGATCGTGTTCTCCATCTCGGGCGCGATGCGAGGCACGCTCGCGCTCATCTCGGTGCCGAAGTACATGAACTTCGTGCCGGCGCCCCCGGTGAAGGCGGCAATCCTGACCTCGTTGAACGTCGCCTGCCCGACGATGAGCGGCGGTAACGCGATCACGTAATCGAGCACCAGCGTCGTGAGCCAAGGTTGGTCGAAGAGGCGCGATTCCCAGCGCATGACGAGCGTCGGGAACGCGCGGCCCTCGAGGGAGACGATCTTCTCTGCCTCGCGGACCAGCGCACCATCGACGGACAGCTCGTAAACCGGCATACGTGGGCGACGTTATCACGAAGATCCCCTGCGCCGGCCCGGGGATCGCGGCAGCGGGGCGTTCGTTGTCAGGCGCTCAGGCGCTCAGGCGCTCAGGCGCTCAGGCGGCCGCGCGCCGACGCCATCGATCCTCGTTCCTCGTGTGGGGGCGTCCACGCCGCACGGCGGCGGGTGAAGGCGACGCCCGTCGTCGCCCTGCGAGGGCGTAGGCCGGCCTCGGGCGACCGTGCTAGCCTGGCGGCGTGATTTGCTTCTCCGGACCGGGAACGCTGTCATGAATCCGTTGGTCGGCGAGATCATCGACGGCAAGTACCGGATCGTCCGGCTGCTCGGCCAGGGGGGCATGGGCGCGGTCTTCGAAGGCGAGAACCTGCGCATCCGGCGCCGCGTCGCCATCAAGCTGCTGCACGCGAACATCTCGAGCCAGGCCGAGTCCGTCGCGCGCTTCGAGCGCGAGGCCCAGGCCGCGGCGCGCATCGGCTCCGATCACATCTGCGAGGTGCTCGACCTCGGCGTGCTGCCGGACGGCACGCGGTACATGGTCATGGAGTACCTTGAGGGAGAGACCCTCGGGGCCAAGATCGAGCGGATGGGACGGCTCGGGCCGGAGCTCACCGTGCCGCTCATGGTGCAGGTGCTCGAGGCGCTCGGCGCCGCGCACGCCGCGGGGATCATCCACCGCGATCTCAAGCCCGACAACATCTTCGTCATACCGTCGAAGGCCGGCCTCAGCAACTTCGTGAAGGTGCTCGATTTCGGCGTCTCGAAGTTCTCGCAGCTCGCCGGCTCGGAGATGAGCATGACGCGCACGGGCGCGGTGGTCGGGACGCCGTACTACATGTCGCCGGAGCAGGCGCGCGGCTCCAGCCCCGTGGATCAGCGGACCGACATCTACGCCATGGGCGTTCTGCTCTTTCAGGCGACGACCGGGCAGGTGCCGTTCGATGCGGCGACCTTCAACGAGCTGCTCTTCAAGATCGTGCTCGAGCCGGCCCCCCTGCCCCAGCAGCTCGTGCCCGACCTCGACGCCGAGTTCTCCGGGATCATCCAGAAGGCGATGGCGCGCGAGCCGGGGAGCCGCTTCCAGAGCTGCGCGGAGTTCAAGAACGCGCTCCTCGCCTGGGCCGCAGCGCGGCCCAGCCTGGCCTTGCTGACCACGGGGCGGACGTCCTTCCCCCGGCTGTCGCTCCCGTCCCAGCCCGAGACGGCCACCCCTCCGCCCACCCGCACCGAGACGCCGTGGGGTGGCCAGAATGCGCCGGCCATGCCCGGCATGGGCCAGACGCCGCAGCTGACCGCGAATTCGTGGGGCGCCTCGTCAGGGGTCACGGGCCGCTCGACGCGCCCGCCGTCCAGGATGCCGCTCCTCGCCGCGCTCGCCGGGGCGGTCAGCTTGCTGGGCGCGGGCGTCGCCGTCTGGCTCGCCTTCGGACACAGCGGGACGACGGGCGCGGCGACCGCGGATCCGAGCGCGGTCGGCGCGACGGCCATCCCGGCGCCCACGCCCCCGCCGCCCACGCCGCCGACCGCCCCGCCGACCGAGCCGATCGTCACCGCGAGCGCCACGGCCACAGGGCCCGCTCCGCCCGTCACCGCCGAGCCCGTCGCGGCGCCGACGTCCTCCTCGGCCCAGGTGAAGCCGCTCCCGCCGCGCCCACAGCCTCCTCAGACGAAGCCGTTGCCCGTCACGAAGCCGCCGCAGACGACGCCGTCGACGAAGCCGAGCACCTCGAAGCCGCAAAAGCCGGGGGTACCGGGCGACTTCGGCTACTGACGCCGGCGCCACGCAGAGCGATCGGATCAGAACGCGCCGCGCACCCCGAGCCCGGTCGGCGTTACGTAGGGGGCGATCCAGGCCGAGCTCGAGGGCTCCGGCTTGGACGTCAGCTCCAGTACGAGCAGCGTCACGCCGCCGGCGAGCAGCACGCCGCCCCCGATGAGGCCGACCGCACCGATCGTCTGCTGTGACGCAGCATTGGCGTCGAGCGACTTGATCTGGGCCTGGATCGCCGGGCTGCACTCCCCGCCGGCAATGCTCTGCGATTCGCACCCATGCTCGGCGCTGAGGTCGTTCGCTTCTTTCTGCGTCCCGCTGCTCTTGGCCAGGAACACCGAGCCCACCACGACACCGCCGAGCCCGAGCGCCGTGGCCGCGATGCCTCCGCCCAGCATCGCCGCGTTCGTCTTTCGCTCCGAAGTGCCAGGCGGGGCGACAGGGGGGACCTCGGTCTGCCCACCGCCCCAGGTGCCCTGCCCTTCGACCGAGCCTCCCGGCGGGGGGACCACGGCCGGGCCTTCCGGGACCGGGATCTTCAGCTCCTTCCGCTCCCCGTCGCCGATGGTGACCCCCTGCTCGATCGGCGCGAGGCCCGGCGGAACCACGGTGACCACGTGATTCCCCGGATCGATCGGGCGATGCACGCCGAGCAGCGCGTCCGCGACCGGCTGGCCGTCCAGCTTCACGCCGATCTTCCGGCCGGCGGCGCCCTCCAGCGCGATGCGCAGCGACGCGATCCTGGGATCGATCGCGGCGAGCTCCTCCCGCGCGTCCTGCTGCGCCCTCTTGAAGGGAGACGGCGCGGTGGGCGGGAGCTCCTCGCGGACGATCCTCAGGTAGGTCTCCTTCGCAGCGACGAGCCGACCGAGGCGCACCTGTGCGCGCGCCGTCAGCAGGAGGTGCGTCGGAGCGTGCACGAGCGCCTCGGCGCGACCCAACAGATCGATCGCCTCCTCGAAGCGGCCGGACGTGAACGCTTCGGCGCCCTGCGTGGCCAGCGACCGGGCCGCTGCTCTGTCCTGGTCCGACTGCGCAAGTGCCTCGCCTGTCGGGAGCAGCAGGAACAGCGCCGCAGCGAACGGAACGCATCGTCTCAAGAGCACTCAGGCCTCCTCGCGCGCCACGCTATCACACGCCGTCGACAACGGAACAAATCAGCCCTCGCGGCGCCGCTGCCCGGGCGGAGGCGGGGTTTTCCCGGGCGAAATGCGCGCGGCGCGCGGTCCGCTCGGAGCCGCGCCGCGAGCGCCGGCGCAGGGCGCCCGCGGCGCGGCCGCGCCCGACGCTCCGTGTCGCGGCCGCTGTGAACCGTCCGCACAGCGCGATGGCACCCATTCTGCTGCGTGGAACGCGCCATGGATTGCCTCCGCGCCTCCGCGCCCCTCGACGCGGGACTCCCGTCCTCGGAGCGATTCCTCAGGGGACGCCTTCTCGGGGGGCGGTACCTCGTCGAGCAGATGATCGGCGCCGGCGCGATGGGGCGCGTCTACCGCGCGCGGCACCTCGGGCTCGGGCGCGCGTGCGCGGTGAAGGTCATCCACGAGCGCGTCGCCGCGCCGCGCGCCGGCGGCAGAGCGAGCCACCGCGTCTGCACGACGCGCGTCGCGGCGTCGCCGCGCGGAGAGGGCGCCAGCCACCGAGGATCGAGCGGCGTGAGCGAGAGGTCGCGCTCCGACGAGAGGTCGCGCTCCGGCGGCGTCCGCGCCGGAGACGCGGTGCTGAGGTTCCACGTCGAAGCGCTGGCGGCGAGCCGGCTCGATCACCCGAACATCGTGCGCGTCCTCGATTTCGGCTGCGAGCCGGTGACTCTACACGGCGCGCCCGGCGCGACCTCCGGCGGCCACGAGGCGGCCCCGCCCAGCCTCTGGTACCTGGTCACCGAGCACCTCGACGGCGAGGACCTCATCGACCTCCTGAACGCCACGCCGATCCTGCCCCCGGAGCGCATCGTCTCGATCATGCGCCAGCTGTGCTCCGCGCTGCAGCACGCGCACGACGCGGGCGTCATCCACCGCGACGTCAAGCCCGAGAACATCCGCCTTGTGCCCCGCATCGACGACGACGGGGCGCCGTTCGAGCAGGTGAAGCTCCTCGACTTCGGGACGGCAAAGCTGATCCACGACGACCGGTCCGGCGCGTTCGGCGGCTCGCCCTTGCTCCCCGTACCCGACGAGGACGGCGGCAGGC
The DNA here is from genome assembly GCF_051527405.1 of Sorangium sp. So ce295. NCBI lineage: Bacteria > Pseudomonadati > Myxococcota > Polyangiales > Polyangiaceae > Sorangium > Sorangium sp. So ce295. The sequence goes on from NZ_CP150324.1 coordinate 5,801,926, forward strand.
TCGTCATCGGAACCCCCGCCTACATGAGCCCGGAGCAAGCCGCAGGGCAGCGTGTCGATGCGCGGAGCGACGTCTACGCGTGCGGCGTGCTGCTCTTCGAGATGGCGACAGGGCGGCTCCCCTTCGAGCGCCCGACGCCCGTCGCGCTCGCCGCCGCGCACGTCGAGTCCCCGCCGCCCCGACCGAGCGCGCTCCGTCCGGCGTTCGATCCGGATCTCGAGGCGCTGATCCTCCAGTGCCTGCGCAAAAATCCAGACGATCGCCCGCAGAGCGCGCGCGCTCTGCGCGAGGCGCTCGGGTACATCGCGCTTCGCCGGGCGCGCTCCGCCGCCGACGAGCACGCCGCGCTCAGCCGCTCTCCGCGCCCGTCGGAGGGCGCGCGCCAAGCGACGGCGTCCTCGTCGCCCTGGAGGTCCTCCGCGGAGGACGCCGCCACGGCGCGCTCCGCGGGAGCCTCGACATGGGTGGGCCATCGCTCGCCGTCTCTGCCAGAGAGCGCGCACCTCGATCGGCCCTGCTCTCCGCCGACGACGCGGCGAGACGACTCGCCCGCTCCAACGTGGGTCGGCCATCGCTCCACGCCTTGCCCCCCGGCCGCGCTCGTCGAGGCGGCCTCGCCCCCGGCGCCGGACGGCGCGCCGCCGGTGCACGCGGCACCCCCGCCCGCCGAGGCGTCGCCTCCCGCGCACGCTCCGGCCAGCGCCCAGCGCACTCCGACGCTCGAGCCGCTCTTCTTGCTTCGAGCGCACCGATCCAGCGGATCGCGGAGCCTGGTCGCGCTGCGCCGACGTCGGCGCGGGCGTCTCGCTCCGGTCGTGATCGGCACCGTCGCTGCCACGGTGCTCGGCGGATCGCTGTGCCTGCTCTTCAACGCTGCAAGCGCCGCGCTCGCCACGCTCACCTCGCCATCGCCAGAGCGCGGCGGCGAGGCGCCCCCGACCGCCGAGGGGCGCGCATCGCCGGTGCGCGCCCCGGAGCCGGACCCCACCTGCCCTGCGGGACCGCCACGGTGAACGCCCCAGCCGGGCCGCACGCCGGGTCCGCGGCGCTGCTCGTGTGCGCGCGTTGCGGGCGCGGGTGCGCACCGGGACACGGCGGGCCAACGGGCCCGGGCGACGCGCCAGCGCCTGCCGACGCGACGCCCGGATCGAGCTCGGAGCGATCGAGGAACGACAACAAGCAGACCGACGGCGAGGGCTGAGGCGCGCGCGGTGCGAACGAAGCGCTCACCCCGCGCCCCGAGCGCGCCGAGCGCGCCGCGAACCTCGATCTCGCGCGCGCCGCTGCGCGCCGATGTACAGCCGATGCCCAGCGCAGCGCGCCCGATGGCGACGCAGTTCACGCTGGCCACCGGGTCTCCGCTTCATGGCGGTGCGAACGGAGCTCACCGCGCGCGGCACGTCGTCTGCAGACGCTGAGCCGGACGAAACGCTGGACGCTGGCCTCCACGTCGACGCGGGAGGACGGGCCTCGGCGTCACGCGGTGTCGAGAGGAGCGAACCATGTCCGTGCTGTTGTGGATCCTGTTTGGCCTCATCGTCGGCGTCATCGCCAAGCTGCTGACCCCTGGCCGCGACCCGGGTGGCTTCGTGGTCACAGCGCTGCTGGGCGTGGCCGGCTCCTTACTCGGCGGCTTCGTCGGCAGGGCGCTGGGGCTCTATCCGTCGTATCAGTCGAGCGGCGGCTTCTTCACGTCGATCCTGGGCGCCATCGTCATCCTCGCCATCTACAACGCGACGATCGGCCGGCGAGCGACGAGGCCCTGATCGCTCCCGCCCTCGACGGGCTCGCCCCGCCGCGAGGCAGAGCGCCGCCCGAGCAGCGCGGCGGCAGGCACCACGCGGGCCGGCGCGGCGCGGCGATCCAGACGGAAATCGAGCGCGACCTCCGGCGGCAGCGGCCGGATGGCGCCCGCGCCAAAGCAGCGGTGATAGACGAGATCGCCCGGCCCCGCGCCCCGCCCGCCGAGCTGGTGGCTCCACCACCGCGAGTAGACGGTAGGGCGTTCGGGATCGATCGAGAGCAGATCCGAGCGCTCGAGCTGCACCTCGCCGTGATCACCGCGGTCCGCTGCGCCGTGCTTGGCGGTGAGCTGCCCCCCCTCGCCGACGCTGTAGACGATCCTGAACCCCTCGACATCGCCCTTGCCGTAGACGGCGCGCTGGACTCCCGGAGCGAAGAGCAGCGCGTGCGTGTAGACGAGGTCCACCGCGAGCGCGGGCAGCACGGTCCAGGTCAGCCAGTTGTTGCCCCACGGCCGTTCCTCCGAGAAGAACGCGTAATACCCGACGGAGACCTCGCCGTGCTCTCCGACCGAGCTGCGGTAGTACAGGACGTCGCCGAGCTCGCCCGCGCTCGCGACCGTCGATCCGACACAGATCGGCTGCCGCTCGATGGCCGCGCCGAGCTCCGTCGGCTCCGCCGGCGCACCGGCGACCGGGCACGGCACCGCGCTTCTGCTCGTGAAGCTCGCGAGGAGCGGGACAGCCAGCGCAGCGATCGGGAGGGAACGACTCAGGAGATTCCGGACGGGCATCAGGCCGGACAAGGCTAGCGAGCCCGTCGCTATCCGCGCCAACACCAACGGCCGTTCGCGTTCGACGCCTCACGACCGGGGCGCCGAATGGAGATCTCCCAGGTCTCGCGGCTCTCCGCGCCGCGGCGCCGGCGTCGGATCGCTCGTCAGTCGCGGGGCGCGCCGCGGCTCGCCGGCGCAACGCCGCCGTCGAAGGCGCCGATCGCCCTGCCCGCGAGCGCCCCTGCGGCGAAGGTCACCGCCGCGATCACGAGCCAGGGCAGGAGCCGAACGCGCCGCAGCGGGCGCGCGTCCCTCCAGTGGGGCGTGACGGCGCTCCTGGCCTCGCTGCGCTCGCTCCCTCCTTCCGGCGCAGAGGGGCGTGCGTCTGTCCCGCGCAGCGTTGGCGTCACCTCGCCGCGATCGTCCCCTGAGCGGCCCGCGGCGATCCGCCGCGCGCCCGTGCGCCCGCGAGCCCCGACGGACCTCCGGCAGCCCCGCACGAGCAGCGACCGGTGCCGATCGCGCCCGCTCGCGACCTCGCGCACGAGCGCGGCGATCTCCTGACCCGCGAGCAGCCCGCGCTCGCTCGAGCTCGGCTCGTCGCCGCCGCTCGGCGCTCGGCGCAGCGAGGCGAGCACCTCGGCGAGCGCCTCTTCCATCTGCGCCGCGGTCTCGAAGCGGCCCTCGGGATCGCGCGCGAGCGCGCGCCGGATCGCCTCCTCGAGCAGCGCCGGGCACGCGGGGCGCAGCGGCGCGATCGCCGGCACCTCGCCGGAGAGCACCGCGCCCATCGTCGCGCCGTCGTCCTTGCGGTGGAAGAGGCGACGCGCCGTCAGCAGCTCGAAGAGGATCACGCCGACCGCGAAGAGATCGGCCCGCGCGTCGACCCTCTGCCCGCGCAGCTGCTCGGGCGCCACATAGCCGAGCTTTCCCTTCACCGTGCCGCCGCCGCTCGACGGGGCCGCGTCGTCGGACGAGCACGGGGAGCCGAATGGGCCGGCCTCCTCCATGCCGCTCATCGCCGTCATCTGCGCGACGCCGAAGTCGATGAGCTTGATCTCACCCTCGAGCGAGAGGAGCACGTTCTGCGGGCTCACGTCGCGGTGCACGAGGCCGACGAGCTTCCCGCCGTCGTCGCGGAGCCCGTGCGCGTGCCCGAGCGCCCGCAGCACGCCCAGGCCGATCTCGATGGCCGCCTCGAGCGGGAACGGCCGCCCCTCCGCGAAGAGAGAGCGCGCGGCGGCGGCCAGATCGCAGCCCGGGACGTACTCGATCACGAGGTGATGGCGTCCTTCGTGAACGACGAAGTCGTGGAACCGGATCACGTTGGGGTGCTGGAGCCGGGCGCTGATCCAGGCCTCCCAGAGGAACATCCGCACGATCGACGGATCTCGCCTCGCCTCGGGGCGAAGACGCTTCACGACGACGGGGTGGGCGATACCTGCCGACCCGCGCCGGCACGCGAGGAACAGCTCCGCCATGCCGCCTGCCGACAGGCGCGCGAGCAACGCATAGCCGCCGTCGCCCATGGGCAGGTCCATCTCTCGATATCTCCACGGCAGCCCTGCCGCGCCCCCCTCGCTTCGCGCCGGCATCCCGAACGCACGAAGCGAGGACGGCCGCCGCGCCATCCACTGCCGGAGTCGCCCCACCCCGGCCAGCCCCCGGACTTGCCCGCGCCGCCACATCGCGCCTTCGCTATTCACGCTGCATGCCACGGAAAGTGCCGCGGCAGCGTCACCTCCGAGCCATGGGCATCGCGCGGTTCTGCGTCGATCCCGCCGGATGAGAGCGCATGTCGGCAGCCTTGGAGAGCCACGGCGAGCGCTGCTCCCGGCGGAAAATGCGGAAAACTCGATGGCCCCGCGTTCCACACAGCGGCGCAGAAGAGCGCGCAGCGTCGGGCCCGCCCGCGATGGAACGCAGGTCAAGCCGCGGTGGCGGGTGAGGCGCGGACGCGGCGCGCGAGCAGCGCGCGCAGCTCGCGGAAGGAGACGACGCGCAACGCGAGGAGGAGGACGGCGTAGACAGCGACGCCCACCGCGATCGACGCCCACATGCCGGCGAGGACGCGCGCGACGTAGGCCGCGGTGACCATGACCGCCGTCGCGGCGAGGACCGCGAGGATGCGGCCGAGCTCCACGACGTGGGCCCAGCGCGCGGAGATCCCCCACGACGCGATCAGCGCGCCGGCGCTCACGGCCAGCGTCGCGCACGCGGCGCCCATGGCGCGGTAGCGCGGCAGGAGGAGCAGGTTCAGCGCGACGTCGGCGACGAGCGCCAGCGCGAGCAGCTTCACCATCGCGACCTCGCGCTTCGCCGCGAGCAGCGGCAGCGTCACGACCTGGAACGCGAACGTCACGGGGACGCCGCACGCGAGGATCCGGAGGACGTCGGCCGCCGGGGCGTAGTCGCCCGCCCCTCCGTAGACGAGCTGGATGACGTCTGGCGCGAGCAGGAAGATGCCGGCGGCGACGGGCAGCCCGAAGAGCGCGGCGACGAGCATGCAACCGCCGTAGAGGCGCCCGAACGCGTCGCGATCCTGGGCGTAGAGGCGCATGCCCGCCGCGAAGGCGGCGCCGAGCAGGACGTCGGGGAGCATCCTGAAGTTCTCGCTCAGCACCAAGGCGGCGCTGTAGACCCCGACGGCTTGCTCGTCGCAGAGGGCGCGGAGCATGACGCGGTCGATCTGGAGCAGCGCGCTCGAGAGCGCCCCGAGCGCGCCGATCGGCAGGCTGCGCTTCGCGATCTGCCAGAGCTCGGCGGGCGGCGTCGTGAGCTCGGGCCGGTAGAGGCGGGCGCGGAGATAATGCGAGGTGATGGCGAGCTCCAGCACGTTGCCGAGCAGGAACGCCACGGCCGCTGCGACGACGCCGAAGCCGAGCGCGAGCAAGGCCGCCGAGAGCGCGATGACGAACAGCCGCGCGCCGAGCTCCGCGTACAGGATGTACTGGAACCGCTCGTGGGCCTCGAACGAGAGCCACATGGTCGAGTAGAGCAGCGTCGCCAGCTGGGAAGCCGCGGCGAGCACGATGAGCTGCGCGCCGAGCCCCGAGCGCGTCGCCAGCACGACGGCCACGGTCGCGCCGAGCACCACCGTCCCGGTCACGCCCCGGATGGCGAGCGCTGCGCCGAGGTGACGCGGCCCGAGCTCGGGCTTCACGGCGACCTCCCGGGCCAGGTATCCCCTCACCCCGACGCCGGCGGCGATCGTCACGATCCCCGCGATCGCGAGCGACGCCTGGAACTCCCCCCAGGCGGCGACCCCCACCTTCCGCGCGAGATAGCCGACGAACACGACGCCAAGGACGGCCATGATCGCCTGCTTCAGGAGCATCAGCGCCGCGTTCAGCGCGATGCGCCGGCCATCCTTCATGAACACCTCCCGGTGTCCCCATGCTGTCGGGCGCCGCTGTCCGCGCAGCGGGACCGGCCTCGATTGGAGCGTCGTGCGCCCCCAGAGCGCGTCCGTCTCGCGCAGCGAGCGCTGCCCGGCGGCGCGAGCGTAGGCGCTCGCTCAGCGAGCGCCGTCGCCCGAGCTCGGCACGAAGCGCCGTCCGATAGGCCGTTCGCTCACGAAGTGCCGTTTGAAACGGCGCTCCAACGCGAGACGTCCTTCAACCTCGAAGCACCCGAGGTGCAGGAGGATCGCCAGCGCAAAAGGGGGTCGGCGATCCTCGGAGCGGGACACGGGATTCGAACCCGCGACCCTCAGCTTGGGAAGCTGATGCTCTACCAACTGAGCTAGTCCCGCGCGAGGTGGAGGAAGCTTCTACCGAATCCGGGGCCGCTTCGCAACCCCTTCATTTCGTTTTCGATCCCGACGTCTTCACGTCTTCGCGTTTTCAACGTCTTCGCCCGGTTCGACCGGAGGCGGGGCTCGGCGCCCTCTCCACGCCGCGCCCGGCCCAGCCGCGCAGCTACCGGCGCGCGCGCGCGCGGAGCGCCGGCGCGCCGCGCGTCTCGCCCGGCAGCGGCGAGCGCACGCGGATGGCGCTGTCGCAGTCGCTGGTCGCCGCCGCGATCGCGCTGGAGATCTCGATCGTGCCCGCGTCCGGCGGGATCCAGGGCAGCTGGTGCAGGACGGGCCTGTCCGGCGGCAGCCAGCGCAGGCTCCGCGTGACGAGCACGACCGGGTGGTTGCTGTCCACGAGCTCGCTCGCGAGGCGCGCGCCGCCGAGCGGGGCCGGCGGAAGATCCAGGCAGACGAGGCATGCGTCGAACCGTTCGGTCGCCGACGCGAGCAGGGCGTCGTCGATCGACGAAGCGTCCACGATCTCGACGTTCGTCAGCGCACCCTCGATCGCGCGGGCGAGCGCGTCGCAGGTCGCGGCGCGGGCGTCGTGCGCAAGCAGGATCCTGAAGCCGCGCACCGAGCGCGGCCCAGGCCGGCGGGCCTCGACGACCTGCAACCTGCCCGAGGGCGGCGTCTCGCGCTCACGAGGTGCACGTCGAACGGTCATGGACTCCCCTTCCTCAGCTACATCAGGGCAACCGTGCCCCAGACTAACACCCCTTGAGCTCAAACTGATCAACCTTTATATGAGGGCGCGCTTCTTTCCTCGTCGCCGGTTCTCGGTTCTCGTTCGTCTCGGTTCTCGTTCGTCTCGGTTCTCGTTCGTCTCGGTTCTCGTTCGTCTCGGTTCTCGTTCGCCGCGTCTCGTTCGCGGTTCGCAGCCGCGGCGCCCGCAAGCACGCCGCGATGCGGCATGCCAGCAAGGTCTACGGAAACATCTACGAAGGACGGTCACGCATGAGTCGGTTTCTCATCTCCACTCCTTGCGAGTGCCAGGCAAGCCTGTCAGCCACCCTGGACGAGCACCGGCACGTCACCGCCGGGTGGGCCACCCGGAGTCCCCGCGGCCGGTCGGCCGCCGGTGAAGCCGACAAGGAGCTCGCGCCGGCGCACAGCATCAACGCTCACCTCGACCGGTTCGACGTGGCGTGGTTGTGCCCCTACTGCGGGCGCAACACGCTCCGCACCTTCGATGCGGGCGCCATGAGGCGGCTGCCTGCGGCGAGCGCCTCGCCTGCGGCAGGGCTCGTTCCTCCCGGCACCGCCTCCTCGCCGTGAGGCCCGCGACGCGCCGCGACCTCCTCGGTCCGCGCGTCGAGCAGATCCATCCGCCGCGCGCCTGAGCCTGGGCAGGCGCCGTGCGATCGCGGCCGCGCGGCCCCGCGCGGCGCTGCTGCGCAGCATCTCCCGCGCAAGCACCAGCGTCCGGGCGCGACCGCTTCATGGCCCCTCAACCCGCCGCGCTCCGGGCCCATTCCCACCCTGTCGACGATCAGCGCCGGCGCGCTCCGGAGCGCGCCGCTGTCCCGCTCAGCTGCCTTTTCCCGCCTGCGACGTGCCCATTGTGCCGAAGACCCAGTCCCAGAGCGGCGACGACACGCCCCACCGGGCATTTTCTCCCGTGTGGTGATGGACCATGTGATGACGCTTGATCCACTTCCCCCAGCGCGAGCTCATCCGGAAGTGATGAATGGCATAGTGCGTACCGTCGTATGCCAGGTATCCGAGGCCGAAGCCGATGAACAGCGGATCCGCCGGAACAGGGCCACAGACGACGCGAAACAGCGTGTAGAACACGATGCCGAGGGGGATGCTCGCGCCGAGCGGCATCACCAGCCGGTCCGCATCTTGCGGGAAATCATGGTGCACCCCGTGGAGAACGAAATGCATCCGGCGCTGCCATAGGCGCGGCCCGACGTAGTGAAACACGTATCGGTGCAGGACATACTCGGCGAACGTCCATAGAAACAGGCCGACCAGCACGAGCCCGAGCCCGGTCAGGAGGCCGACACCATGCCGGGCGGCGCGCAGGCCCAGATAGCCGTAGACCGGCAGCCAGAAGACGAACGGTGTGATCGGATGGATCCGCGAAAACCGCTCGATGAGCGGCGTCTCGAACATTTGGCATGTCGCTGGACGCGCGGTGCGCTCGGTGGAGGTGACGGTCATCGTGCACCCCTGGTACCGCATTTATCCATTGTCGGCCAGCGGTAGGCCGGCGCCCAACGGCCCGCTGGACACCGGGAAATGACCATGATCCCGTCACGGCAGGCGCTCGCCGGCGCGATCTTTCCGCGGCGGCGACGCGTGCGCGTCAACCCGGCGTCCGCCGCGAGCCGCGCCCGGCCCGGGGCAGGCGCGCGATCAGCTCGCGAAGGACGCCTCGTAGAGATGGCGGAGATCGTCGCGCGAGCAGGGGCGCGGGTTGCTCGTGTGGCACGCGTCTTGGGCGGCGAGGTCGGCCAGCGCGTCGAGCTTGTCGCGCGGAACGCCTGCCTTCTCGAGGCCGGCCGCGAGCCCGATCCGGGCGCGCAAGGCGCGGATCGCGTCGGCGCACGCGGCGGCGTCCTCGGGCGCGCCGAGCAGGGCCGCGACGCGCGCGAGGCGCGGCGCGGCCGCGGCGACGTTGAACTCGACGACCGGCGGGAGGCAGAGGGCGTTCGCGAGGCCGTGGTGCAGGCCGCACTCGCTCGAGAGCGGGTGCGCGAGCGAGTGGCACGCGCCGAGCCCCTTCTGGAACGCGACCGCGCCCATCATCGCCGCCTTCATCATGCCGCCCCGCGCCTCGAGATCGTCGCCGTTCGTGACCGCCCGCGAGAGGTGCGCGGCGGCGAGGCGGATCCCCTCGAGCGCGATGCCGTCGGCCATCGGGTGATCGCCCTTCGCGACGTACGCCTCGATGCAGTGGGTGAGCGCGTCGAAGCCCGTCGCCGCCGTGAGGAAGGCCGGCATCGACCGCGTCATCACCGGATCGAGCAGCGCGGCGTTCGCGAGCAGGTGCGGCGAGAAGATCACCGTCTTCCGGTGGTTCACGTCGAGCGTCACGACGCCCGAGCGGCCGACCTCGCTGCCGGTCCCGGCCGTCGTGGGGATCGCGAGCATCGGCGGGACGTTGGGCGTGATGAAGCGGTCGCCGCCCGTGGCGTCGTCGTAGTCGACGAGCGGCCGATCATGGTTCACGCCGAGCCGCACGAGCTTGCCGACGTCGAGCGGCGAGCCGCCCCCGAGGGCGACGACGAGATCGGCGCGGGCCGCGCGGAACGCGGCGACGCCGTCGTGCACGTTCTTCTCGATGGGGTTGCCGAGCACGTCGTCGAAGACGGCCACCTCGAGGCCCTCCTTCCGCAGCGACGCGGCGACGGGCTCGAGCAGCCCCGAGCGGACGACGCCCTTGTCCGTGACGACGAGCGCCCTCGCCGCGCCGAGCCGGCGCGCCTCGGCGCCTGTCTGCTCGACGACGCCGGCGCCGAAGAGGATGCGTGTGGGAAAGCTCCAAACCGTGAACTGGCTCATGATCACACCGCCTCGAAGTAACGCTTCAGCTCCCAATCCGTGACCGCGCGCTCGTACTGCCGCACCTCCCAGTCGCGCGTCAGGACATAGTGTTCGACGAACCTCTCCCCGAGGATCTCGCGGGCCATCTTGCTGCCCGCGAGCATCCGGGTCGCGTCGGCGAGCGTACGGGGCAGCGACAGGCGCGAGGACTCGGCGGACGACGCGTCCCCGGCGGCCTGCGCCGGCGGCTCGACGCCGTTCTCGATGCCGTGGAGCCCCGCGCCGAGGCACGCGGCCATGGCGGTGTACGGGTTGATGTCCGCCGCCGTCTGCCGGTACTCGACGCGCGCGCCGGGCGTGCCGAGGCCGATGAGGCGGATCGCGGCCGTGCGGTTCTCGACGCCCCAGCTGGCGGTGAGCGGGGCCCAGACGCCGGGCACGTACCGCTTGTAGGCGTTGATCGTCGGCGAGTAGATCGCCGTGAGCTCCGGCATCAGGGCGATCTGGCCGCCGACGTAGTGGCGCAGCGCCGCCGGGATCCGATCGGGCGACGACGCGTCCTCGAAGACGTTGCGGCCATCCTTCCAGAGGCTCTGGTGCAGGTGGCCGCTCGATCCGGGGAGATCGGCGTTCCACTTCGCCATGAACGTGACCGACAGGCCGTGCTCGTGGGCGATCTGCTTCATGGCGACCTTGAAGAGCGCGGCCTTGTCCGCGGCGCGGAGCACGTCGTCGTAGCGGATCGCCGCCTCGTACACGCCCGGGCCGGTCTCGGTGTGCAGGCCCTCGATCTCGACGTCGAAGGCCTGCATCTGATCGAGGATGGCGGCCATGAGCTTCTTGTTCTGCCCCTCGCGGACCCACGAGTAGCCGAACATGCCGGGGCTGAGCGGCGTCAGGCCGGCGAACCGCTTCTCGTGCAGCGAGCGCGGCGTCTCCTCGAAGAGGAAGAACTCGAACTCGCACGAGAACTTCGCCGAGAACCCCATCCGCTCGCCCTTCGCGATGACGCTCCGGAGGAGCGAGCGCGGGCACGCGGGGTGCGGGCCGCCGCGCTCGTCGCGGAAGTCGGCGAGCATCGCGACGGTCCCCGGCTCCCACGGGATGTCGCGCAGCGTGCTCGGATCCAGGACGGCGTGCGCGTCCGGGTAGCCGGTGTGCCAGCCGGTCACCTTGGCGTTGTCGTAGAGGACGTCGGCGATGTCCCAGCCGAAGATGACGTCGCAGAAGCCGAAGCCGCTCTTGAGCGCGCTCTTCAGCTTCTCGATGGAGACGTACTTCCCGCGCAGGATGCCGTCGATGTCAAAGCCGCCGATCTTGGCGCGGGTGATGCCCCGCGCTTCCAGATCGGAGAGGAGCTTCTCGGAGGTCGAGGCGGTCATGGGCCGCGACGATAGCAGGGGAACGGGGCGACATGGCAAGCGCCCGCGCGAGGCGCGCGACGACCGCAGGGCGCCCCGCCGTCTGGATGCGCGCGTCCGGCGCGCGCTCACTTCACCCGGACGACCTGGATCGGATAGCGCTCCGCGAGCGGCACGAGCACGCGCTCGACGAGCTCGCGGACGCGCGCGTAGCGCTGGTGGTTCGTCGCGGCCGGATTGCGCTTCGAGTCGACGACGCCGATGCGGATGTCCAGCGTGCGCGCGTCCTCGACGCCCCCCGTCACGAACGCGTCCGGGTGCACCTTGTCGAGCTCGACGTTGAGCTCCGCCGCCTCCGGCGCCGCGCCGACGAAGGTGACCTCCAGCGCCTCGCCCAGGCCGTTCAGCACGGCGTTCAGGTTCTCCACCGGGAACGGCTGGCGCGCGAGCCACGCGACGACGGCGCGACGCGCGCCGCGCAGCGCCACGCTGACGGCGAGCGCGACCGAGATCGGCGCGAACACGAGGACCCCGAGCGCGCGCGCGACCTCGGGGCCCGCGTCGCGGCCGAGCGCCCCGAGGAAGACGAGCAGGAACACGCCGGAGGCGAGCGCCACGAGCGGGGGATCGGTGAGCACGCCCCACCGCGAGGTCGACGCGTTCATCAGCCGCGTGAAGCGGGCCGACACGCTCTGATCGGCGCGCTCGCCCGCGGCGGCGCTCCCGTGCGTCAGATCAGGCATCTCCAGCATCTCCGAGCATGCGCCAGAAGAACAGCCCGACGCCGAACAGGAGCAGCACGCCGGCGACCCAGAACGAGCGCACCGGGCCGAAGCTCAGCGCCTCGCCCGATTGCTTCATGATGAGGTCGGCCACCGTGACCACGCACGCGAACACGATGCAGGCCACGGGCAGCCCGAGCTGCTGGAGGAGCGTCGGCCCGCCGAGCGGCTTCGGGTCCGGCGGGCGCGGCCGCACGTCCGCCGGCGGACGCGCCGTCGGCCGGTACCTGCTCGACGGCATGTCCGACAGCGCGCGCACCGCGGCCGGCGCGACCGACGTCGTGCGCGGCGCGACGCTGAGCGCCATCTCGAGCGGCGGCGTGCTCTCGATCATCCCGCCCCCGCGCGCGAGCATGCTCGGCGGGGCGCTCTCCATGCCGCCGCCGCGCGGGAGCGCGCCCACGGGCGTCGACTCCGCGAAGCCGGCGCGGCCTCGCGCGCTCGTCGGCATGCTCTCCGGGACGATCACGCCCATGCCTCTGCCCCGCGCGCTCTGCGGCGCCTCGGGGAGGTCCATCTCGAGCCCGGCCGAATCCGAGGGCGGCGGCGGGCGCACGCTGCTCGCGGGACCTTCGCGGCGCCCTCCCCTCGGCGAGCGCATCGAGGCCGGGGCCACGTCGAGGTCGAGCTCGAGCGACCCGGCGTCGCTGGGCGTGTCGAGCCACACGTGCGCGGCGCGCTTGACCTGCGGGGCCGCGCGCATCGACGACGACGGAGGCGGCGGAACGGAGTACGCGTCGTCCTGCGCGGAGGTCCGCCCGAAGGTGGCCGGGAGCCCCATCGCCGCCTCCAGCTCCGTCCAGAAGGCCTCGATGTCGCGCGTGCGGTCGCGCGGGCTCACCGCGAGCGCGCGCTCGAACACCGCGTCGACCTCGGGCGGGATGTTGGCGCCCTCGGCCCGGGGCGTGGGCCGGCGCTTCACGTCGAGCGCCGTCCCCATCATCGCCTGCGCCTCGCCGTCGATCACCTGCCGCCCTACGAGCGCCTCGACCATGGTGAGCGCCAGACCCCAGACGTCGGTCCAAGTTCCCGCCTGCCCGAACCGCTTCGGCGCCCACTGCTCCGGGGCGCCGTACGCCGGGGAGAACGCGTTCAGCGGGTCGCCGTTCGTCACCCGTCCGACCGCCTGCTCGGCCAGCGTCTTCGCCTGCGCGATGCCGTAGTCGAGGATCTTCAGCCGCTCCGTCCCCTCCTGCGTCGTGATGAAGATGTTCTCGGGCTTGAGGTCGCGGTGGATGATCGACACCGTGCCGTTCGGGCTCGGGAAGCGGTGCGCGCGCGCGATCGCCTGCGCGATGGGGCGCATCATCTTCATCAGCCTGTGGAGCGGGATGGGCGGCTCTCCCTTGAGCCTCCGTCGATCGATGACCTTGTCGAGCGACTCGCCCTCCAGCCACTCGAGGGCCAGGAAGGGGACGAACTCCCCTCGCTTCAGGTGCAGCACGTCGACGTGGAGCGGGCGGACGACCTCCGGGATCGAGGCCGAGAGCCGGAAGAGCAGCTGGGCCTCCTCGCGGAACTTCTCGAGGAAGAGCTGCCGCTCGCGCGGCGTCTTCGCCTCGGACACCTTCAGGCATTTCAAGGCGACAGGCGCACGAAAGCCGGCGTGGAGCGCGCGGTACACCACGCCGAATCCTCCCTCCGCGACCACCTGCTCGACGTGGAAATTACCCGCCTGCGTGGTCCCGACGATGCCGAAGACGTCGTCCGCCATGCTCCCTGAGCCATAGCGCACGGGGCCGCTGGACCGAAGGGTGAAACCTAATTTTCCTGTTCGATCGTCCCAGGTCTGCCGGTCCCCCCGCGTTGGGGAGGGGCCGGGGTGACCAGATGGGCGTAGAGGACGGAGAAGGGAGCGAGGTCGACGGTTCAGCGTGACCGCACGTGGCCGCAAGGCGGCCGCGCGGCCGGGAGGCGCCGGCTCAGCTCCGGAGGTGCGAGGAGGCGTCGCGGTGGGCCCGGTCCTCCTCTTGGAGGATCGTGAACACGAGCCCGGCGCCGATGATCGGCAGGAGCCAGACGAGCTGCGCCTGCCAGACCTTCTGCTTGGGCTCGTAGACGCGGCTCCGGAAGACGCGCACGGTGACGTAGACCTGGAAAGCAAGGACCGCCGCGAGCGCGGCGCCGACGAGGATATCGAAGAGCGTCATGGGTGGGCCGCGGACAGCCTAGCCATGAAGGGCCTCCCCGCAAGGCAGCGGCGTCTGCCGTCGCGTTTTCGTCCCCGGCGGGCACGGAGCCGACGCACCGGAGGGCTGGGGCGACTCGCCGCTCCAGCTCGCTCCGATCACCTCCCGGCAGCGCTCGATAGGTAAGACATCTTACTTCGATGGCCGCCCGGGGTCACCGCGCCGTATTCCAACTCGCTCCGATCGCCTTCAGTGGCACTTCCTGCCTCCGCTGCGGCCCGCGGCCTGCTCCTTCTGACCGTATCCAGACAACCAGGAACCTCGATGATCTTGCGAAGGATGGGATACCGATCGATCTCGTCTGCTTCACGGGTGATGTGGCGAGGCCAGCTCGATGAGGCGCTCGATGCCCGCGACACCGGTCTTCGGGATGGAAGCGGCTCTGCCGAACCCAGCTGAGCCGCGGGATGCGCCGTGAGGTGTCCGGTGTACCTCGGCTCGCGCCCCGGTTCGACCCGTCGAGCCATGCCGGGCTGGTTCAGCGCGACAGCTGCACGTACTACAGTGCGCGCGTGCCTCAACCCCAGCCCCGGCGCCGCCCGCACCGAACCTCGACGCTGGACCTTCCCGGCCTCCGGCGCGGCCGCGCCCTTCTCGCCGCCGCGCTCGCCGGCGCCGCGGCGTGGATCGCGGCGGCGTGCTCCACGCCGTCGTCGGGGGTCGACGGCGGCGACCTGCTCGGCGTCTTCGAGCAGGACGCCGGCGCAGCCGTGGCCGACGGCGGGCAGCCGCGGCCCTCGGCGGCCCGGCAGGACGCAGGCGCCCGCGCGGCCGGTCCGGCCAGCGCGGCGGCGCCGCCGACGAAGCCGCCCGAGGCCAGGCTTCCCAGCGAAGGGAGCTGCGTCGCCGAGCAGGGGCGCCCCGGGCGAGAGCTCCGCAAGACGCTCGGCAGGCCGCCGTGCCGCGGCGCCCAGGTGCTGGAGACGCGCGACGCCGAGGGGTCGCCCCGCTACGCCTGCGTGATCGCGCCGAGCGGCGTGGAGACGCGCGCGCCGCTGCCGCTCATCGTCTTCTTCCACGCCGACGGCGACAACCCGACGAGCGTCGACAAGGAGACGGGCCTGCGCAAGCTCGGCGCCACGTGGAACCTGACCGGCGACCCGGCCCACGCGGGCTTCATCGTCCTCGCGCCCCAGGGCCGCGCCTTCAAGACGCCGAGCCAGGCCGAGCGCGAGCGCGGCACGAAGATGTACACGCCGACCGCGCCGTTCGACGTCGAGTTCACCGGCGAGGGCAACGTCGACGTCGCGACCGTCGACGCCTTCGTCGACCAGCTGCTCGAGAAGAAGCTCGTCGACCGGCGGCGCGTCTACGCGCTCGGAGGCTCCTACGGCGGCCACATGGCGGCGACGTACGCCATGATGCGCGCGGACCGCGTCGCGGCGTTCGCCACCTTCGGCAGCGACGCGCCGCCCGCCGAGTGGGCGTGCCCCGGCCCTCCCCCGCCCGCGATGGCGGTCTACCGCGCGTGCGACGACACGTTCCCGTGTGAGTCGGTCGAGCGATGGCTGCGCGCGCGCGACGCGCTCTCCGCGCACACCTCGTTCCTGCGCCTCGACGAGGCCGGCAGGGACGAGCCCCACTGCGCGCTCCGGAACCGCTGCTCCGCCAAGAAGGGCGCCATCAACCACGCCCGCTGGCCGAAGTCGCGCGAGACCGACCTGCTCCGCTTCTTCGCAGGGCACGTCCTTGCGCTCGGCGCGGACGCCGCCGCGGCCGAGGCCGCTCAGCGCCCCCGGACGCAGACCGGCACCAGCACGCGCTGACCGACGCACCCGGACGTAGACCAACACAAACGCGCGCTGACCGACGCGCGCGGACGCTGATCGACACCAGCGGACGCAAGCCAACGCAAACACGCGCTGACGAGCGCTGACGAACGCTGACGCCGCAAGCGCACGCCCGCACTGCTCGTCCCACGTATGCACCTGGCTTCGCCGCACGTCGACACTGCAACGTTGCGGTGCGGCGTTGAGCGGACCCGGCGTGTTGTCGTAGTGTTCGTCCCCGATGTCCGCTCAGGTCCAGCCCCTGCTCACCCCCTTGCCGGCCGGCATGTCCATCCCCGCCGGCACGCTCCGCGCCGAGATGGAGTCGCGCCGCGCGACCGGTCGCCGCTTCGACATCCGTGAGGCCATCGGCCTCGCCGTGCCGCTCTGCACCCAGCTGCACGAGCTGCACGCGCAGGGGCGGACCATGTTCGTGCACCCCTCGTGCCTCGGTCACGGCGCGAACGGCACCATCCAGCTGATCGAGGAGCTCGCCCACACCCCTCCTCTGCTACCGCGCGACCGCGCCTGCCTGGCGCCCGAGGAGCGCAAGGGCAACGAAGGCGACGCGCGCGCGAGCGTCTTCGCGGTGGGGGCCATCCTCTACGAGATGCTCACGAACAGCAGCGTCGGTCCCGGGATGCGGCGTCCGGCGGACGTGATCCCGGACCTGCCGCCCGCGCTGGAAACGGTGCTCGGCAAGTCGCTCGTGGCCGATCCGAAGCACCGCCCGGCGGATCTCGCCGCCCTCGCGCAGGCGCTCTACCAGATCGTCCCGAGCGCCTCGTCGATGCCCCCGAGCGCCGACACGTCGCACCTCGATGCCGACGGCGAGTTCGAGGTCGACGTCAACCTCTCGATGATGCCGCCGACCGGGCACCAGGAGGAAGCGCGCGTCCCGTCGGCGCCGTCCGTGCCGAGGATCCAGGCGGTCTCCGGGGACGGACCGTTCGCGGTCGCCATCCCGATCAACCAGCCGCAGCGCCTGCACGGCAACGATCCGACCCGCAAGCTCGCGGATCTCAAGGCCGCGCTCGAGTCCGATCCTCGGCCGCGGTACGTCGTCATCAAGGACGGCATGGACCATGGGCCGTTCTCGTCCGTGGAGCTGCTCCAGCAGATCGCGTCCGGCTCCTTCACAGGCGATCAGGTGCTGCGCGACACGTTCTCCGCGGAGGAGCGCGCGATCCAGGACTGGGAGGAGTTCGCCCCGTTCGCCGAGCAGGCGAAGCTGAACCGGGACATCGTGCAGGAGAAGCGCGCGCTCGACGCCGTCGTGTCGGCCGAGAAGCAGGGCACGCAGTACAAGGCGCTGCTCGGTCTCGCCCTGATGGGCGTCATCCTCGCCGCGGGCGCGGGCTGGTGGTACCGCGAACGCAGCCACAAGGAGCAGGAGCTCGCGGTGCAGGGCGCCACCGACCGCGTCGCGATCGAGGTCGACGCCGGCCTCGGCAGCGGCAAGACCGGGCGCGCCGGGGGCGGGGCGCGGCCGAGCGGCGGCGGCAGCTACCCGACGCTCGGCACTGGCCTGAGCTGTGAGGCGGCGCAGGCGCGCTATGTCGAGGAGTACAAGATGGGCAACAACGGCCCGGCCGACCTCACGGCGGGCGCCTACGGCAACGTGCTGAACCGCGGCACGTACCTGAATGCGTGCAACGTGCCCTCGAGCATGGAGGTGAACGTCTGCGCCGCGGTGCAGAACGGCCGCGCCGTGGGGGTCACCGTCACGACGAGCCCGTCGAACCCGAGCGTCGCCTCGTGCATCTCGGGGCAAATCCGCGGGATGTCGTTCCCGTCCCACCCGCGGCTCGACGTCGCCCGGACGACGTTCAAGTAAAGGAGGCCCGCGCGCCCCTCCCCGCCGAGCAACGAGGCCGGCGCGCCCCTCCCCGGCGACCGTGTCCACGCGACCGATGATCCAGATCGAGCAGCTGACGAAGAGCTTCGGGGGCATGCCGGTACTCCGGGGCGTCGACCTCGACGTGCCTGCCGGCTGCCTCTACGGGCTCATCGGGCCGGGCGCCTCGGGCAAGAGCGTGCTGCTCAAGATGATCACCGGGCTCCTGCGGCCGGATCGCGGGCGCGTGCTCGTCGACGGGAAGGACGTCCACGCGCTCAGCGACCTCGAGCTCCAGACGTTCCGTCTCAAGTTCGGGATGCTGTTCCAGAACAACGCGCTGTTCGACTACATGACCGTCGGGGAGAACATCGCGTTCCCTCTGCGCCGGCTCTACGATCTCAGCGAGGACGAGATCGAGGAGCGGGTCGCGGAGCGGCTCCGCGCGGTGTCTCTCGCGGGCTTCGAGGGACGGACGCCGGCGGGGCTGTCCGGCGGCCAGAAGAAGCGCGTCGGCGTCGCCCGCGCCACGATCGCGCGCGGCGAGATCGTCCTCTACGACGAGCCCGCGGCCGGCCTCGACCCGGTCACGTCGCAGCGCATCTTCGACCTGCTCCGCGCCGAGCAGAGGGCGATGAACGCGACCGTGGTGATGGTCTCGAGCGATCTCGACCGGCTGCTCACGGTCACCGACCGGGTGGGGATGCTCTACCGCGGGCGGCTCATCTTCGACGGCACCACCGCAGAAGCGAAGGCGAGCGACGACCCGCGCGTGAAGCAATTCGTCCACGGGCTGACCGAAGGGCCGCTGTAGAGCGGCGCCGCGCCGCGCAAGGCGCGCTGGGACAAGAAACAAAGACGCCAAGAGGACACGGAGAGAAATCTCTTCTCTCGATGTCTCTGGCGTTCTTTCGGCTCGCCTCCGCCTCTCCGCCTTTGCGCTGATCGGCCCACTTGCGGTCTTCTCCGCTGTTCAGCTCAACCCGTCCCGTCCTCCGCCGGCGCGACCGGGCCGCCGCCGGTGAAGTGGAACCACTGTGTCGGGTGAGCCCGGACGAAGCGCTCCAGGGCGCCCATCATCTCGGCCGCGGCCGCGTCCCGCTCCTCCTCGGTAGCCCGGCGGGCGAGCCGGATCGGCGGCGCCACGACCGCCTCGTAGTCCAGGAAGCCCAGGCGGTGCGTGAACACGGGCAAGATCGGCGCGCCGCTCATCGCGGCGAGCGCGATCGGCCCCTCGGGCGCCCGCCAGCGGCCGCCGAGGAAGGTGACCTCCCGGCTGCGCATCCCGGGCGGCGCGCGATCGATCTGCATCGCGACCACGCCGCCTCGCTGCAGGTGCTTGAGGAGCGGCAGGGCGTCCAGCGGTCCATCGCCGATGTGCACCACCTGGACACCAGCGCGCTGCCGGGCCGCATCCTGGATCGCGCGCGCCTCGGCGTCCCGTTCCCGCTGCATCGCCAGCATGACGCCCGCCGGATGCACCGCGCCGAGGATCTGGCCGGCGATGTCCCAGCCCCCGGTGTGCGCGGTGACGATGATGACCCCCCGGCCCGCTGCAGCGCACGCGTGGTAGTGCTCGACGCCCCGGGAGCGCCGCGCCACCGTGTACCCGCGATCGCTCGCGAGCAGCAGCGCCTCGGCGATGCAGCATCCGTAGGCGGCGAACACCGCGCTGCTGTCGAGCAGGTCGACGAGGCGCGACCGCGGCCCGCGGACGCGGCGGAGGTTCTGCTCGACGCGCCGGCGCAGCTCGGGGAGCGCGGCCGCGAAGAGCACGCCGAAGACCGGCGGGCTATGGCGCACCAAGGGCTCCGGCCCGCGCCTGACGCCCGCGGCGAGGGCGCGGCGCCAGAAGGCCGAGTCATGGCGTAGACCGGAGAAGAGCGCTCCGCGCGGGCGAGGCATGCGGCAGCCTATCTACCGCAAACATAACGGCCGAGGGAGAGGCATCGGGCGCGGGCCCCGCGCCGCCTTCGCGAGCCTGCCGAGGGCTCGTCACGAGACGCGCGGGCTGCGGGCTGCGAGCTGCTGGAGCGCATGCGCCCCCACCGAGGCACAACGCCCCGCTCGGATGAAACGACGTTCCAGGGCCATCGGCCCGACGCCGATTTCTCTCCTGCGCTCGTCCAAGGCGCTCTGCGAGGAGCCCAGTCCAGCATCACAGGAACCGAATCGCCGTCGCCAGGCGAATCCTTACCGATAAAACAGGTTCATGGAGCTCAAAGTAGTCTGTTACAAGGCCCTTTGATAAGGGGGGCCTTCGACATGAATATCCTGCTCGTCGATGACCAGAACGTCGTCCGGGAAGCGCTGGCGTACGCGCTGACGTCGCAGCCGGGGGTGAGCGAGGTCGTTCAGGCTGGAAGCGGGCAGGAGGCGCTCCGAGCGCAGGAGATCCACCGCTGTCAGGTGGCGGTGATCGAGCTCGGCCTCGCTGACCGCAGCGGCGTCGACCTCATCCGGGAGCTCAAGGGCGTCGCGGAGCTCCGCGTCATCGTGCTCTCGATGCACCGCGACGAGTTCCGGGTAGCCGAGGCGATGCGGGCCGGCGCCGATGGATATCTCTCGAAGCAGAGCCGGCTCGCCGATCTCGTGGAGGCGCTGCGCACCGTCGTCCGGGGGCGCACGGCGGTATCGCCGGACGTGAGCGCCGCGATGGTGCGCGCGCTCCAGCGGCGCGACGCCGCCGCCAGGGGCGACATGGTGGCCGCGCTGAGCGACCGGGAGCGGCAGGTGCTGCGGCTGCTCGCGATGGGCCTCTCGGCCAAGGAGGTCGCCGCCCAGCTCTCGATCAGCGTGAAGACGGTCGAGACGCACCGGGCGCGCCTCTGCGCGAAGGTGGCGACGCACAGCGTGGCCGACCTGACCCGCCTCGCCGTGCGAGCCGGCCTCGTCGAGGCCTAGGCGGCGCCGTCGCGCGGGAGCGCCCGGCGAGCGCCGGGAGCTCGCGCGCCGCCGTCACCGCGCGCGGCGTGCAGCGCGGCGCTGGCTCACGCCGCCGCGGTGGAAGCCCGCGGAGCTGCCCGGAGCGCCGGCAGCGTCTTTCCGATGAGCGCCGAGCCGATGGCGAACCCGGAGAGCGTGAGTCGCATGTGGAGCACGTCCAGCATGCCCTGGCGGTGGAGCAGGGTCAGCGTGCCGCGGATATCCCGGCGGCGAACGCGCAGCTTCTCGACCAGCGAGTCGAGTGTCTCGGAGCGTCCTTCGCGTTGCGCCATGGCCAGAGCCTGCAGGAGAGTTGCGGCTAAAATTTTCTTGTCCATGAGAGCACCCTAGGAAGGGTTCCCTTGAGGTGCCCAGTTTTCGGCGACGATTTTTGTGCGAGATGTCGCTCGCAGATTGGACGATGGGCTCTCCGTACTCTGCTCATCCTGCGCCTGATACCCACCTCCCCGTATCGAGGGCTCGTCAGCGGTGGTGTCCAGGTCGCCGCCAGCAGAGGCGCGTCGCGTCACGCCGAAATGACGCCCTCGATGGGTGCGGGCACACCCGGTTGGGCGACCCTTCGGCCAATCCATGCCCTCGGATGGCTCGGCGCGCCAGCGGGGCTCCGCTCTAAGGAGCCGTGTAGGTCGCGCTCAGCTGATATGTGCTGGCCGCGAAGCCGTTCACCGAGAGGAAGGCCTGCGTCTGCCCCGCCGGGACCGTCAGATTGCAGGTCTCAGCGGCGCCGTCCAGATACGGACGGCAGTCGTACGAGGTCAGGGTCGGCGCCGCGCCGAACCTCACATAGAGATCAGGGTCGCCGGTGCCGGTCATCACAAGCCGGAGGCTCGTGCCAGGAACCACCGAGAGGGGCCCGTGCGCCGCCGATGCGCCCGCCGCGACGCTGCCGTTGAAGGTGGCCGACGTGGCCGCACCGCCGCCGCTGCTGGTGCCGCTCGGTCGGGTATAGGTCACCGCCACGTTGCAGGTGGCCGCGGTGTACCCTCTGACCTTGACGTACGCCTTGGTTTGCCCTGTCGGCACGGTCAACGTGCACGTCTCGGATGCCCCGGAGAGGTACGGGCGGCAGTTGTGCGAGGCCGTCGTCGGCGCCGATCCGAACTTCACGTAGAGGTCGGGATCGCCGGTGCCGGTCATCACCACCTTGAGGCCCGTCCCCGGCGTGACAGCGAAACCGGCGCTCGATCCGATGTCCACGAATGCACCTGCGTTGACGCTGCTGGTGAAGTTCTCGGTCACCGTCGTGCTGCCGCCGCTGCCGCCGCTGCCGCCACCAGCGCCGCCGCTACCGCCGCTGCCGCCACCAGCGCCGCCGCTTCCGCCGCTGCCGCCGGCGCCACCGGCGCCGCCAGGCGGGCCGTAGAGCGCCTGGGCGCCCTGGATGTCTCTTGCGGTCAGCACAAAGTTCCAGTCGCCGGTGCCGTTGCACTGGGGATAGTGCATGACGGAATCCGAGTCATAGGTGGTCAGCGCGCGCCACGCGTTGTCCTCGAAGCAGACCCCCGCCTCGGGGCGCGTGTGCTCGTGCCGAAAGCCGAGCGTGTGGCCAAGCTCGTGCCGCAGGGCTGCCTCGAGCGCGACGCCAGAGACCTGGAGCTCGTTGAAGTCGATCAGCACGTTCCGCACCGATCGCGTATCGTTGGGGAAGAACGCCCGCGCGATGTACTGGCCGCCGGAGTTCGTCGGCCTCACGTCGAAGACGACGTTGCTGTTGCCCGCAGTGCAGGTCGCGTCCTGAGCGCTCTGGTAGATGTAATCGACATCCGCGGCGCTCTCCCAGGATGCCGTGGCGGCAGCCATGGCCGCCACGACGGCGGCATGGCGCGCGCCGAAGGTCGTGCTCACGCAGTAGGTGATGCTCTTCTTCTGGACCGCCGACCAGACGACATCGCTGCCGCCGCTGCGTTGCACGCTGAGAGCGCCATCTCGTACGTACGTCTCCCAGAACTCCTGGAGATGCTTGATGTCGGCGACGGGCGTGTCCCCATCGACAATGTAAACACCAGAGCCAGGCTCGCGGAACGCGGCCCTCTCGAACGCCTCGAAGCTTTCCTGGCTACTGCCGACGTCCTCGACCGGCTCATCCTCGAGATCCGACACGCAGGCCGTAAGCGCGAATACACCCGCGGTCATTACGCCAAGCTTGAAGCTGGCCGAGCCGCAGACACGCGATCTACGCGATCTCACAGAGCGCATTGAGAGCTCCTTCCGCTCGAAAAAATGATTCTTTGTTCCAGCGAAGAGTCGTTCGGCCGACCGGGAGGTTATATAACCTGATCCGAGCGAGGCAGGATCACCAAATCGTCATGAATCAATAAAAATGACGACGATACTCAAGCGCTGCAGCCATCCAGCGCAACCGACAGCGTTTTGTTGGTACGGAAATTTTCCAATTCCACAAAAATCCCCCCGACGGCGCCGGCTGGCGATTGCGCTCGATGGTGTCCGACCGGCAAGGCCCGCCGCGCATGGCCGTCGGCGAGCGCCTTGGCGCTCCCGGACAGGCCCGGGAGCGCATCCGCGGGCGATCTTACAGCTTGCCCCTGACGTAGGCTCGCTGGATCGTCAGCTTGGGAGGACCGGCGGAGATCTCGAACGCTTCCGGACGGCCGTCCGGAGCGAGGCTGCCCACGAGGCGCATCGTCTTCAGAGAGACGGTGACGGCGCCCGAGGCGTCGCGGAGGTACTGGACGTCGACGGGCTTCGTCGGATCGACGCTGGGCATGTACTCCTGCTGCTTCAGGTCGAAGGAGCCTTTCTTCTTGAGGAGCCGGGCGAGCGCCGAGGCGGTGGCGACGGGCGAGGCGAGCCACGCCTTGGCCGCCGGCGTGAACGTCCCTTGGACCTTCTTGCCCTCGACCTCTCCCGAGTACTCGTATTCGAAGTTCTTCTTCTGGGACAGCTCGATACGGTGGTTCGCCTTGCCTCCCGACGTCTCGATCCAGACGCCTTCCTTGATCTGCCCCTGAGGATCGATGAGCACGTTCGACGCCTCATCCTCGATGTGCAGAGATTTGGGGTCACGCGGCAGGAAGGTGGCCGAGCGGGAGAACCATCGCCGCTGGCCGCCCTCGTCCTTGAGCAGATCGCTCGTCTCGAAGCCGACAGGGACCTTGTCGAGGCGCAGGATGACGGTGTCCGTGTACTCGGGCTTCGGCGCGGCGCTCTTCGACTCGAACGAGTCGAAGAGCCCCTTGGCGAGCCGCTCGAACGTGCGGACATACCCGACCTCGTCATGCAGGCAGGCGATGGGGCGCGCCCTGTCCGCGTGCAGCGCGATCTTGAGCAGGCCGGCCGCCTTCCCGCCGGCGGTCGGGACGAGGTAGAGGGCCTGCACGAACACCGCGGGGCTCTCCCGGTGCACGCTCACCTCCCAGGGAACGACGCGAGCGACCTCCACCTTCGCAGGGTCGAGCAGCTCGATGAAGTTCCTTATCACCTCGCCCGAGTCGAGCATCGTGTTGTAAACGAAGCACTCGACATGGGTGTCCGTGCCGAGGGGGATGGAGATCGCGACGAGCTTCTCCTTCGGCTCGATCTTCGCCTCCCCTGCCCCGAACGCGCGCGCCGACCAGTCCGCGGCGCGGAGCTCCCGGGCGGGCAGCTCGCCTGTCTCGCGGGCGAGCGCCTCCTCGATGTCGAAAGGCTCCTTCGCCGCGGGCGCGGGGCCCGGCTCAGGGCTCTCCGCGGGCGCCGCGCCGCTGGTGCCGCCGCAGCCCGCGAGGAGCGCCAGCGAGAGCGCGACCAGGCCCGCGCCACGCGCGTAGCCCGGAGCGCGGCCGCGCGCGCGGCGCGGCCATGATGTCATGTTCGGTGAGCAGAGCTGGCCCCCATCGAGACGAGCCCCCTGGATCGCAAGCGCCATGTGAATCTCCTGCAATGTCGTCACCCCGGCCGCCCGGAAGCCTCGTCGTCGGGCCGGGCGCTGAAGGTGATGATGCAGTGCAACGAGAGCGGCAGCGGCATCGTGTTGTCAAGACGCGACGCGCCAGCGCCGCGGCCCTTCGACGCCCCGCCTGAAGGCTGCCCGTCACAAGACCGTCAAGGTGGCCCCTCGGCCATCCAGATTCAGCCATGTCACAGCAGAATAACAACCACACGAGAATCCAGCGGGTTCGCCTGAGTCGACAGAGCGCAAGGGAGCCATCGGAGGTGCCGGGCGCTCGATCGTGAGCAGCGGCGGCCGCGCAGGTGAACCCTGAAAGGGCCACCGTGAGCTCTTGTGTTGCGCGATGGTAGCAGTGGTCTCGCTGGTTCGTTCGATCAGAGGATAGCCACAGAAGACGATCCGGACGACCGGCCGCTTCCAGTGAGCCTGTCACGACGGAGCCCGCAGACTGGGGCGACCAGACACGGCGGAGCGCACAGTGAGGCAATTTGCCACAGCGAGCCCTCGAGACGACACCCTGGCGACCCGATGGTCATCAATTGTCCGGCCTCGACGCATCGGCAGATTCGTCCGAGCTCCCCGGCCTGGCACCCGCGTTGCAGCATGGCCCCGGCGTCGCCGGCACCGCCGGCCTGATGTGGCCAAGCAGCAGCAGGTAGCCACGGTCGTCGAGTGGCGTTCACGAGGCAATCCATCCGAGGAGTGATTCATGGGACAGACCAGCGAGAGCAAGCGAGGCTTCGCAGCGATGAACGCGGATCAGCAGCGCCAGATCGCGAGTCAGGGCGGCAAGGCAGCTCATGAGAAGGGCACGGCGCACGAGTTCACGTCCGAGGAGGCGCGCGCAGCGGGCCGCAAGGGGGGCGAGGCTGTCAGTCAGAACCGCGAACACATGGCCGAGATCGGGCGCAAGGGCGCCGAGGCGCGGAGTCTGGCGACGAACGGCGAGGGCCGGAGCCGGAAGGGCCGCGGCGGAAGCCATGAGCAACAGGTGAAGGCGGACGAACAACCCCAACAGAACTAGACCGTCCCGGCGCGCCGCTCGGGATCGCCCGAGGGCGCGAGGACCACGAAGAGCCGCCGAGGAACCACGAAAGGTATTCCCCCTTTCACGGTTGCTCGGCGGTCCTTCTTGGCGCTGTCGAGACGCGCGACGCCGCAGCGCTCCCTCCGCCGCGCCCGCCCCCCGGTCGACGGTGGGTGATGGCTTTAACCCAGACGCCAGTACCCGGAATCACTGGTTCGGAGAGGGCCACTCCAGCCCCTCGGCTACTCCGAGCCGTCGTCGATCCCCGCACCGTCCTCGAACATCGCCGGGTCGTCGTCGAGGTCGCTCTCGTCCGGCGCGCCGCCGTCCGCCGCCTGCGCGCCGCCCTCGGTCGCGCTGGCGGGCGACATCCTCCATCCACCGGTCGGAGGGCCGGATGGCCACGAGCGGAGCCCGGGCGGCGGCCTGAAGCCGTCGACCTCGTCCTCCGGCGCATCGAGGCCCGCCGCCGCCGCGCGGCGAGCCCAGTCGGGCGCGTTCGCGGGCGGCGCGTGCCGCGGCCGCCACCCGCCCCCCTCGGGCGTGATGGCCCGCTTGAGGTAGCCGTGCGCTCCGGAGGTGAAGCCCACGTCCGAAAGCGCGCGCGCGAGGGGGGAGCTGTGCGCAGGCTCGCCGTCGATCGTGGCCACGAGCACGGCGCGCCGCCGCCCCTCGTCGACGAGCGCCCCGAGCGCCGAGGCGATGGCCCGGATCGCGTCGCCGCGCTCCGGCTCGGCCTCCGGCAGGAACGTGGTGAGGCTCCGCTCGGTGCGGCCCATCCAGGCGAGCAGCCGGCCGTCGTGCAGGATCACCAGGGCGCCCGCGGCCCGTTGCGGCCGGACCGGGCCGCGGACGGCGCCTTCGGTGCCGCCGTCGACAGGCGCGGGGAGCTCGGGCCAGCGGACGGCGGCGCCCCAGGGGCTCGCCGGATCCGTGGCAGCGAGGACGAGCGTCCGGGGATCGTCGGACGGCTCGCGGCAGGCCCGGAGGCGATCGTCGGCGCCGGGCAACGCGAACTGCGCAGCGCCCAGCCCGGCGACGAAATAGCCGCGCCGCGCCTGACCGGCCTCCTCCATGGCGCGGAGCACGTCGTACACGGCGGAGAAGCCGCCGGCGAGCCCCTCGACCGCCGCCGCCTCGCGCGTGAGCACCCCGTGGCGCTCGAGCAGCGCGCGGGCGAGCGCCGCGCGTCGCTCGGTCTCGCCAGGCGCGCCGGAGGGCGCGCCGCCGGCAGCGCCGGACGCGCCGGGAGACGACAGCAGCGACCAGCGCCCTTCGCTCCCCGGCGGGCCGATCCGGCGCGCCCGCAGCGCCGCGAGGCCGCGGCTGGACGCAGCGCGATCGCGGTCGCGCCGCCGGCCGCTCGATCCGGACGCGCGGCCGAGGGCGCGCAGCGGGGCGAGCGTATCGTTCGTGACCTCGCCGGCCCACACGAGATCCCAGAGCGCGGCGAGCAGGTCGGCGCCGAAGGCGCCCGTCTCGCGCGACAGGTCGGAGAAGAAGAGCGCGCCGCGGCGCGCGAGCGCGGCGCGGATGCCCTCGGCGAGCGCCCCCTCGGCGCGGCCAGGCGGCGGGGCGAGGTACGGAAAGGCCTCGGCCAGGTAGAGCGCGACGCGGCCATCGCCGTCGCCGACCGGCTCGACGCCGCGCCAGAGGACCTCGCCGGCCGCGCAGAGCGCGTCGAGATCACCGGGCCGGTAGCCCTCGACGCGGGCGGGCAGGATCTCGGCCTCCAGGGCGGAGGCCGAGAGGGGCGCGCCCTGGAGCTGCTCGAGCGCCGCGAGCAAGCCGTCGAGGCCGCGCCGGCGACGGTGCAGGCCGTGCCAGTCGGCGAGGAAGCGGGCGTAGGCCTCCGGCGGGACCGGCTCGACCTCGGCGCGCAGCCGGGCCAGCGAGCGGCGCTTCAGCGAGCGCAGCACCTCGGCGTCGCAGAACTCCTGGCCACGGCCGCCGGGGAGGAACTCGCCCTCGACCACGCGGCCTCGCTCGGCGAGGCGCGCGAGCGCGGCCAGCACCGGCGCAGGGCCGAGGCCGAAGCGCCGGGCCACGTCGTCGGCGCGGAAGGGCCCGTGCGTGCGCGCGTAGCGGGCAACCAGCTCGCCGAGCGGGTCCGCGACGGGCTCGAGGAACGCGATCGGGAGGCCGAGCGGCGGCACAACGCCGAGGGCGTCGCGCAGCCGGCCCGCGTCCTCGGCTGCGGCGACGCGGCGCTCGCCGCCGATCTGGACCTCGATGGCGCGCCGATCCCGGACGAGCTCGTCGATCCAGGCGGCGGCGCGCTCGCGGGCCGCTTCGGGCGGGGCGTCATGACCGACCGCGCGCCGGGCGATCTCGTCGCGCGTGAGATCGCCGAGCGAGAGCAGGAGATCGTGCGCCTGGTCCTCGTGCTTGAGCGGCGCTCGGCCGTCGAGGCGCTGGAGCGACGCCTCGAGGGCCAGCACGGCGTCCGCGTCGAACAGCTCGCGCAGCTCGGCCTCGCCGAGCAGCTCGCGCAGGCGGCTGTGATCGATGGTGAGCACCTGCGCCCTTCGCTCGGCGAGCGGCAGATCGCCCTCGTAGATGAAATTGCCGGCGTAGGTGAAGAGCAGCGTGGCCGCGAACGGAGACGGCGCGCGGACGTCGACCGTGACCACGCGGACCTTTCGGGCGGCGATCTGCCTGAGGAGATCCTCGAGCGCCGTGAGGTCGAAGACGTCGCGCAGGCACTCGCGGTAGGTCTCGAGCAGGATGGGGAACGAGCCGTATCGCGACGCGACGGCGAGCAGGTCGGCGGCGCGCTTGCGCTGGGCCCAGAGCGGCGAGCGCTTGCCGGGGAACTTGCGCGGCAGGAGCAGCGCCCGGCCCGCGCACTCGCGGAAGCGCGAGGCGAAGAGGGCGGTGTCGCCGAGGCCGCGGACGAGCAGCTCCTCCACCTGGTCGGCCTGCGGCAGGAGCTGCTTCGCGTCGGGGGGCGACTCCGACTCGGGCAGCCGCAGGACGATGCCGTCGTCGGTCCACACGGTGTCGACAGCGAGGCCGAGCTCGAGGCGGCACCGCTCGGAGATGCAGGTCGCGAGCGGCGCGTGGACGCGGCCGCCGAACGGCGAGAGGAGGCAGATGCGGTGGTCGCCGACCTCGTCGATGAACCGCTCGATCACGAGGGTGCGGTCGCTCGGGACGTCGCCCGTGGCCGCGGCCTGGTCGCGCACGTACCGGACGAGGTTCGAGGCCGCGCGCTCGTCGAGGCCATGCTCGTCCGCGAGCGTGCGCTCGGCCTCGCCGTCGGGCAGCGCGGCGAGGCGCCGCGCGAGGGCGCCGATGGAGGCGCCCAGCTCGGCGTTGCGCCCGGCCTGGTCGCCGCGCCAGAACGGCATCTTGCCCGGCTCGCCCGGGGCGGGGACGACGAGGACGCGGTCATGGGTGATGTCGGTGATGCGCCACGAGGAGGCGCCGAGGAGGAAGACCTCGCCCTCGCGGGCCTCGAAGACCATCTCCTCGTCGAGCTCCCCGACGCGCCGGCCGGGGCGCGCGGCGTCGCCGCCGGTGTCCAGGAAGACGCCGTAGAGGCCGCGGTCGGGGATGGTGCCGGCGTTGACGACGGCGAGGCGCTTCGCGCCCTTCCTGGCGCGCACGGCGCCGCCCACCCGGTCCCAGACGATGCGGGGCCGGAGCTCGGCGAACTCGTCGGAGGGGTAGCGGCCGGAGAGCATGTCGAGCACGCCCTCGAAGCTCGCGCGGGGCAGCTCGGCGAAGGGCGCCGCCCGGCGAACGAGCGAGAAGAGCGCGTCCACGTGGAGGGTGTCCATCGAGGCGATGGCGACGATCTGCTGGGCGAGGACGTCGAGCGGGTTCCTCGGGTACAGGGTCGCCTCGACCTTGCCTTCGCGCATGCGGGACGCGGCGGCGGCGCACGCGAGCAGATCGCCGCGGTGCTTCGGGAAGACGACGCCGCGCGACGTGCCGGAGACCTCGTGCCCCGCGCGCCCTACGCGCTGGAGCCCGGCGGCGACCGAGGGCGGCGCTTCGAGCTGGATCACGAGGTCGACGGAGCCGAGGTCGAGGCCGAGCTCGAGCGACGAGGTCGCGACGATGCACGGCAGGAGGCCCGCCTTGAGCCGCTCCTCGATCTGCTGCCGCTGCTCGCGGGCGATCGATCCGTGGTGCGCGAGCGCGATCTCGGCGCCGGCGGTGTCGTTGAGCGCCGCGGCGAGGCGCTCGGCGAGGCGCCGGCTGTTCACGAAGATCATCGTGGTGCGGTGGGCGCGGACGAGCTCGACGAGGCGCGGGTGGATGCTCGGCCAGATCGAGCGCTGCGCCGGCTCGGCGGGCGCCCCTCTCGGGCCCTCGCCAGCGCGGGCGGCCTCGCCGAGCTTGGTCATGTCCTCGACGGGCACCTCGATGCGGAGCTCCAGGGCCTTCGGGGCGCTCGCGTCGACGAGGGTCACCGGCCGCGGCGCGAAGCGCCCGCCGGCGCCGTCGGTCTCGCCGCCGCCGAGCAGCCGCGCGACCTCGTCGAGCGGCCGCTGCGTGGCGGAAAGGCCGATGCGCTGCATCGGCCGCGGCGCGGATCGGAGCGCCTCGAGCCGCTCGAGGGACAGGGCCAGGTGCGCCCCGCGCTTCGTCGCGACGAGCGCGTGGATCTCGTCGATGATGACGGTCTCGACGGCGCGCAGCCGATCGCGCGCGGCCGCGGTGAGCAGGAGGTAGAGCGACTCCGGGGTGGTGATGAGGATGTCCGGCGGCCTCTTGGCGAGCCGGACGCGGTCCTCGGGCGCGGTATCGCCGGAGCGCACGCCGACCTGGGGGACGCGGTAGGGCAGGCCGAGGCGCTCGGCGGCGGCGGCGATGCCGGCGAGCGGCGCGCGCAGGTTGCGCTCGACGTCGATCGCGAGCGCCTTGAGGGGCGATACGTAGACGACGCGGCAGCGCTCGGCGGCCTCGGGCTCGGGCGACGCCATGAGCCGGTCGATGGCCGCAAGGAAGGCGG
>NZ_CP150324.1:10887500-13645640 GCF_051527405.1 Sorangium sp. So ce295
GGCCCGATCACGGCCGAGCCACGCGAGGACGGCGCGCCCGCGGTCCGCACCCTCGCGCTCGGCGCGCGCCTCGCGCCCACGCTTCCGCTCGGCGAGCGCGCCCGGTCGTGGCTGTCGGTCGGCGTCGGCTACGACCGGTTCGACTTCGATCGCATGCGGGTCTTTGACCCCGGGGGGGAGTTCACCGTCCGTGAACGCGGCGCGTCGTACGTCGAGATCCCGCTGGGGCTCGGGGTCTCGTTCGACGTCATCCGCCGCTGGCTCACGATCGAGCTGGAGACCTCGGGCGCCTTCCTGCTCGGCCGGGGCGGCGACGCCACCCGGGAAGGCCAGGCCATCGACGCCCAGGGGCGGCGGCGCAACGTCGGCGCGCTGCCGCAGGCCCGAGGATCGTTCGTCCAGACGCTCGGCCTCTCGCTCGTGCTGTGATCGCCGCGTCGCGCGGCGAGCTCAGCTGAGGGCCAGCATGCGATCGATCGGGACGCGCGCGCGCTCGCGCAGCTCGGGCGCCATCTCGAGGCGCGGAGCGAGATCGCGCAGCGCGAGATAGACCTTCTCGAGCGTGTTGAGCCGCATGAAGGGGCACTCGTTGCAAGCGCAGTTGCCCTCCGGCGGCCCCTCGATGAACTCCTTGTGCGGCGAGGCCTTGCGCATCTGGTGCATGATGCCGCTCTCCGTCGCGACGATGTACTTCAGCGCGTCGTCCGCGGTCGTGTACTTGAGCAGCGCGGTCGTCGAGCCGATGTAGTCGGACATCCGCAGGATCGGCTCCTCGCACTCCGGGTGCGCGATGAGCTTCGCGTCCGGGTGGCGCTCGCGCAGCGCGACGATCTTGCGCAGGCTGAAGGTCTCGTGAACGACGCAGCTGCCCTGCCACAGGCGCATCGGGCGGCCCGTCCGCTCGACGAGCCAGCGCCCGAGGTTCTTGTCGGGCGCGAAGAGGATCTCCTGCCCCTCGGGGATCGCGCGGACGATCTTCTCCGCGTTCGACGACGTGCAGATGTAGTCGCTCTCGGCCTTCACCTCGGCGGAGCAGTTGATGTACGAGATCGCGGCCGCGCCGGGGTACCGGGCGCGCCAGGCGCGGAAGCGGTCGACGGGGCAGCCGTCGGCGAGCGAGCAGCCCGCAGCGAGGTCGGGGACCACGACGATGCGCTCGGGGTTCAGGATCTTCGCCGTCTCGGCCATGAAATGCACGCCGGCGAACAGGATGACGTCCGCGGTCGTCTTCTTCGCCTGCTGGGCGAGCTGCAGCGAGTCGCCGAGGAAGTCTGCGAGATCCTGGATGTCGCCGTCCTGGTAGTAGTGGGCCAGGAGGACGGCGTTCCTCTCCCGCTTCAGGCGGCTGATCTCGTCGTGCAGATCCAGGCGCGGATCGATGGCGGCAGGCTGGGGCGCGGCGCTCGTCATGGCTAGCTAAGGTAGGCACCGCGCGGCGCGCTGGCCAGGGCCCCCGAGCCGCGCGGCGAACTCGGGCGCGCTCCCGCCACGGCCACGCAGCCGGTGCGGCGTTCGCCGGCGCTCCAGCCGCGCAGCCCGCCGCGTCTCCCTCGTTGACAACGGCCGGCACCGGTTCACGATCGGGGCCCGCGGTGGGCCTGGGGAGGAGCTCTCGTCGTGGGCGGCCACCCATGTCCCTCCTGATCCCCGTCGCCCTGCTCGCCCTCGTCGTGCCGCTCGTCGTGGCGCTCCTGCGCGCAAATGAGCTATTTTGCGTGCGCGTCGAGGGGCGCAACGTCCGGCTGCTGCGGGGCCGGATGCCGCAGCGGCTGCTCGACGACATCACGGACGTCCTCCGCGCAGCGCCGGTCGGGCGGGGCGCGGTGCGGGTCGTTGTCGAGGACCGGCGCGCCCGGGTCCACGTGGAAGGGGATATCTCTCCCGAGCAGGCTCAGCAGCTGAGGAACACCGTCTCCATGTGGCCGGTTCCGAAGATCCGCGCAGCCCCGAAGCGCCGCGCGGGCGCATGACCCCGCCGCCGACATTTCCACCCTAGCGAGTCAGTCCCGCATGGCCGACGACAAACCCCGAGACAATCCGCCGACCTCCAAGCTGGGGCGCCTCGCGCGCCTCGCCGGCCTCGCGCCCCGCACGATCCCGTTCGCCATCGAGGGCGCGAAGCGCGTCCTCGGCGCGACCCGGACCGAGGAGGAGGAGGCCGAGGCGCGGCGGAGGATGGCCCAGGAGGTCAAGAAGACCGCCGAGGCGATGCTGAAGACGCTCGGCGAGATGAAGGGCCTGCCGCTCAAGTTCGGCCAGATGGCGAGCTACATCGACGGGCTCGCGCCGCCGGGATACGAGGAGAAGTTCCAGGCCACGCTGAAGAAGCTGCTCGACAAGGCGCCGCCCCTGTCGCCGGAGGCCGCGGAGCAGATGATCCGCGAGGAGCTCGGCGCCCCGCCCGAGCACGTGTTCGCGGCCTGGGAGCGCGAGCCGTTCGCGGCGGCGAGCATCGGACAGGTGCACCGGGCCACGACGAGGTCGGGGGAGCGGGTCGCGGTGAAGGTGCAGTACCCCGGCATGGACAGGGCCATCGAGAACGACCTGAAGAGCGTCTCGATGCTCGAGGCGATGATGGCGCCCCTCGCCAAGAAGCTGAACGCCCGGCAGACCGTCGACGAGCTCCGCAAGGTCTTCCTGTCCGAGCTCGACTATGCGCGCGAGGCCGAGATGGCGGACCTGTTCCGCCGCATGAACGCCGGGGACGAGGACGTCTCTATCCCGCGCATCCACCACAGCCTCACCACGAGGCGCGTCCTCACGCTCGAGCTCGTCGACGGCATGAGCTACGCCGAGTTCTGCGAGCGCGGCAGCCAGGAGGCGAAGAACCGCGCGGGCCTCTCCATCTGGCGCTTCACCTTCCGCTCGATGCTCCGGTACGGCTGGCTCTACGCCGACCCGCACCCGGGCAACTACCGCTTCCACGAGGATGGCCGCGTCACGATCCTCGATTTCGGCTGCGTGAAGCAGCTCCCGCCCGACCTCGTGGCGGGCATGAAGCGCTACATGCGCGCCGCCATGGACGCGGACTGGAAGGAGTTCGACCGGGCGTGCGTGGAGGTGCTCGGCTACGACCCGGCCGACGAGAGCTGGGATCTCTACCGGAGCTACACGATGGAGCTCATGGTCCCGCTGTGCACGCACGGCACCTGGAAGTGCTCCCCGGAGAAGGCGCGCGAGACGGTGGCGTACCTGACCCGGGGTATCCGGGGGCTCGCCCTCAAGGAGGGAGAGAAGATGCCCACCATCCCCCACGTGCCGAAGATGCCGCAGGACTTCACGTTCGTGAATCGCCTGCAGTGGGGGCTCGCGTCCGTGCTGGCGGGGCTCCGGACCGAGGCGGCGTTCCGGCGGACCATCGATCCCTGGGTGCGCGACGGGGTGCACCCCGTCCCCGATTGAGCGAGGATCGCTGGTAGGCTCGTCGGCGCGGAGAGGCGCGCCGAGGTCGCTTCCGCCGCGGCTCTCACCTTGACCTCGATCCCGCACGCTGTGACATTCGATCGGGGCATGGACGACGAGAGGGCGGCCTGCGAAAGGCGCGTAGGAACGACCCTGCGGGGCAAATGGACGATCGATCGCCTCGTCGGGATCGGCGGGATGGCCGCCGTCTATGCCGCGACCCACAAGATCGGGCGGCGCGAGGCGATCAAGATCCTCCACCCCGAGGTGGCGCGCTCGAAGGACCTGCGCGCCCGGTTCGAGCGCGAGGCGCAGGCCGTCAATCGCTTCCAGCACCCCGGCGTGGTCGAGATCCGCGACATCGACGTGACCGAGGACGGCGCGCCGTTCCTCGTGATGGAGCTCCTCGACGGCGAGTCGCTCGCCGACCGGCTCCAGCGGCTCGGCAGCATCGAACCGGGCGAGATGCTGCGGCTCATGGATGAGCTGCTCGACGTGCTCGGCGCCGCGCACGGGCAGGGGATCATCCACCGCGACATCAAGCTCGACAACCTCTTCGTCGAGAAGACCGGGCGCCTCAAGGTGCTCGACTTCGGCATCGCGCGCATGCGCGACGGCGTGAAGACGGCGATGCGGACCCGCACGGGCGCGACGCTCGGGACGGTGTCGTACATGGCCCCGGAGCAGGTGCGCGGCATCTCGGTCGATCACAGGGCGGACCTGTTCGCCGTCGGCGCGACCATGTTCCGGGTGATCGCGAAGCGGCGCATCCACGAGGCGCGCACGGAGTCCGAGCTGCTCGTGAAGATGGCGACCATGGCGGCGCCGCCGCTCGCGAGCGTCGCGCCGGAGACGCCGCACGGGCTGTGCCTCGTCGTGGACAGGGCGCTCGCGTTCGATCGCGACCGGCGCTACCCGGACGCCCGCACGATGCAGGCCGACGTGCGCGCGCTCCTGCATGGAGCGGCGCCGCCGCACGCGTCGGCGCGCCTCGCGGCGGGCGACGTGCCGTCGGCGGGCGCGCCGCCGCTCTCCCCGATGCTCCTGTCGGCGGCCGCCTCGGCGGACGCGCAGGCCGAGCCTCCGCCGCGGCCCGCGGCCCCGTCGGGCGCGAGGTGGAACGAGATGGGCTCGGCGCCCGCGATCGGGTCGGAGCTCGGCCCAGGCAACAGCGGGGCGTCCTCGTGGGAAGCCGCCACGATGGCGGCGCCCGGAGCTCCGCGCGGGAGCGCCATGGATGCGGCCCAGGCGCACGGAGGCCACCCCGGCATGGCGCAGGCCGCCCCCGGCGCTCCGAATGGACCGCCGTCGGCCCTGCACAACACCGGCGCCGGCCACGCCGGAGCGCACGGCGCGCCGCCATCGTGGCAGGGCGGCGGCGCGCCCCACAGCGCGCCGGCCTCGCTCCACAACACAGGCTCGGGCTTGCACAGCACCGGTCCGGCCTACGGCGCGCCTGCCCCGGCGCACGGCGCAAGCGCGCCCCACAGCGCACCCGTCTCGCTCCACAACACAGGCTCCGGCCTGCACAACGCCGGCCCGGCTTACGGCGCGCTCGCCTCGGCGCACGGCGCGAGCGCGCCCCACGGCCCGCCCGTCTCGCTCCACAACACAGGCTCCGGCCTGCACAACGCCGGCCCGGCCTACGGCGCGCCCGCCCCGCGGCACAGCGCCGGCGTACCGCACGGCGCGCCCGCGTCGCTCCACAACACCGGCTCGTCGCTCCACAACACCGGCTCGACCTACGGCGCGCCCGCGCCGCCGCACAGCGCCAGCGCGCCCTACGGCGAGCAGCCGGCCGCCGCGTGGGCGCCGCGCCACGCTCAGCCGAGGCTGCCGCCGAAGCTCGTGGTCCCGCTCGCGCTCGGCGGCGTGGCGCTCATGATCGTGAGCGTGCTCGCGGTCTGGATGGCGCTCCGCGACGAACCCCAGAGCGATGCGGTCCAGCACGATCTGCTGCCGGCCCAGAGCGCGAGCGCCGGGCCGACCCAGCTCTCCCCGTCCTCGGAGAGCACCGACGAATCGCGGAGCAACGTGGACGAGCCAGGATCGCGGAGCAACGTGAAGGAGCCAGAGACGATGCGCCCGGACGCGCCGAACGCTCCGGCGAGCGCGCCGCCCGCGAGCACGTTCATCATCGACTTGACCAAGAAGAAGCAGCGGACGAGAAAATCACGCCAGGACTGAAGCCAGATCGCCGAACATGGAGCTCCGCCCCCTCATGGTGACGAGGACAACCCCGCGCGCGCGATCGATGCTCGTCGGGTCTGCGCTGGCGCTCACGCTCTCGGGAGCGTGCTCGGACCCGGTGCCGATCGGCCCACGTCCCGACGCCGGCGGCGACGGTGGCGGCGGCAGCGGAGGCGCGCCGCCGCTCTGCAGCGTCGGCGACGTGCAACCCTGCTATCCCGGCCCGGCAGACACCGAGGGTGTCGGCGTGTGCACGGCGGGCGTGCGGAGGTGCCAGCCAGACGGCCAGAGCTTCGGCGAGTGCGAAGGCGCCGTGGTCCCGAGGCCCGAGGACTGCAGCAGCACCGTGGACGACGACTGCGACGGCGCGACGAACGAGCCCGACGCGGAGTGCGTGTGTACCCCGGGCCAGATCAAGACTTGCTACAGCGGCCCCGAGGGGACGAGCGGCGTGGGGCTCTGCGCGGTGGGGCTGCAGATGTGCGATCTCTCGGGCACGTCGTGGCGGCCGTGCGCCGGCCAGGTCACCCCGCAACGAGAGACGTGCACGGACGACACCGACGAGGACTGCGACGGCTTCGCCTGCAGCGCGCCGCTCTGGGCCGCCCTCTACGGTGATCAGAACACCCAGAGCGCGACCAGCGTCGGCGTCGACGCGCAGGGAAACGTCTACATCGGCGGCACCTTCTCGGGGACCATCAACCTGACCGGCAAGGAGACGGGCGCCCTCGTCAGCATCGGCACCTCCGACGTGTACGTCGCGAGCTTCGACCCCTCCGGACAGCACCGCTGGAGCGTGAGGTTCGGCGGCAGCGGCGCCGAGACGCTCAACGGGCTCGCGGTGACGCCCGAAGGCAACCTCGTGCTCGGCGGGACGTTCTACGGCTCGTTCACGTTCGGCGGCACGACGCTGAGCAGCGTCAACGCGCTCGACACCTTCGTGGTCACGATGACCGGAGAGAAGGGCGAGCAAGGCTGGGCACGCCAGCTCGGCGACGCGGCCGATCAAACGCTGCGCTCGATCGCGGTCGACCCGACCGGAAACATCGTGATCGCCGGCTACTTCAGCGGATCGTTGCTCTGCGCGGCGTCGCCCGTCCCCGGCGGCAACCCGATCTGCGCCACCAGCGCAGGCGGCACCGACATCTTCGTGCGGAAGTACGATCCGCTCGGCGCCCCCCAGTGGACGAGGATCTACGGAGACGACAAGAATCAGTTCGCCATGGGCGCCGCCGTCGGCAACGACGGCAGCGTGCTCGTCACCGGCCGGTACAACGGCACCCTGACCGTCGGCCCCCGGCAGGTGAGGAACACCGGGCTCGGGCCGAACCTGTTCGTCCTGAAGCTCGACAGCAGCGGGAACGGCGTCTGGCTCTCGGACTATGGAGACACGGCGTCGCAGGCAGGCACCGGGATCGCCGTCGCTCCCTCGGGCGCGGTGCTCGTGACCGGGACGTACATGGGCGCGCTCAACTTCGGAGCGGCCGGCACGCTCCCCGCCAACGATGTGCAGACGGCGTTCGTGGCGTCGCTCGCCCCCGACGGCGCGCCCGTGTGGGCGCGGTGGTTCGCCGGAGACGGCATGCAGGAGAGCACGTCGATCGTCGCGGACGCGGAGAACGGCGTGGTGGTGACCGGCTCGGTCCAGGGCGTCGTCGACCTCGGCGGCGGGCCGCTGCCCAGCGGCGGCGGCTTCGACGCCTTCGTGGCGAAGCTCGACGCCGACGGCAACCACCTCTGGGGGAAGGTGCTCGGCGCCGCCGGCAACCAGAAGTCGAACGCGGCGGCCACCGCGCCGAGCACGGGGGTCATCGCGCTCTCTGGCACCGCCGAGGGGAAGATCGACTTCGGCCTCGGCGAGCGCGAGGCGAACGGCACCGACGCGTTCGTCGTGCTCCTGTCGCCGTAGACCGGAGCCGCGGCCCCGGTCACGCGGCGCCGCGAGCGCCCGCAGGGACGAGGTCGACGCGGCCGAGCTCCTCGTTGGTCGCCGCGATGGCGGCGCGGATCGGCTCGCCGACGCCGTAGCGACGGCTCGCGCCGACCAGCGCCTGCGCGGCGACGTCGATCCGATACGGGCCGCCCGGCAGCGCCTCCAGCGCGATCGTGCCCGTCGCGCCGGACTCGACCATCTGGACGACGAGGCCGAACGGCTTGATGGATACGATATAGCCATCGATCTCCTCGCCGACGCGCGAGGCGAAGAGGCGCGCCACGAGCATGCGGTGCCGCTCCGTCTCGGCCTTGGCGGCGTTGCGCGCGCGCGCGTTCAGGTGGTGGGCGAGCGACGTGAGCGCCTCGGAGTCGACGCGCTGGTCGCGGCGGCCCTGGAGGTACCGCTTGACCACGCGGTGCACCGCGAGGTCGGCGTAGCGGCGGATCGGGGACGTGAAGTGCAGGTACAGCGGCGCCCCCAGGCCGAAATGCAGGCCTCCGGCGCCCGTGTACCGGGCAGGGCCGAGCGCCTTGCCGAGCACGGTGCGGATGGCCGGCGCGAGCTCGGAGCCCCTGTACTGCGCCTCGAACGCGGCGAGGCCGAGGGGGCTCAGGCGCGCGCCGAAGCCGGCCTCGACGCCGAAGTTGTGCGCGAACTGCTCGAGCGCGCGGACGCGCTCCTCGGTCGGCTCGTCATGGACACGAAAGACGCAGGGGAGCCCGCGCGCCACGAGCCAGCTGGCCACCGCCTCGTTCGCCGCCACCATCAGCCGCTCGATGAGGCGGTGCGCGCCCGTGTCGGAGCGCGGCGAGACGGCGGTCGGCTCGCGCGTCTCGGCGTCCAGCGTCACGTACGCCTCCTCGCGATCGAGCTCGACGCCGCCGCGCGCCGCGCGGACCGTCGACAGCCGC
Organism: Sorangium sp. So ce295; assembly: GCF_051527405.1. Classification (NCBI taxonomy): domain Bacteria; kingdom Pseudomonadati; phylum Myxococcota; order Polyangiales; family Polyangiaceae; genus Sorangium; species Sorangium sp. So ce295. The sequence continues at coordinate 10,895,940 of NZ_CP150324.1, forward strand.
GCGGCCGCGGTGCGGAGCCAGCGCACGACCGGCCGGGCGGCCTCGGGGATGCCGGCGGAGCGGCCCGTCGTCAGGAACTCCTCGACGGCGTCGTAGGAGAGGCGGGCGTGCGAGCGGATCACGCTCTCGTGCAGGTCGATCGACGTGATGCCCCCCTCGGGGTCGATGCGCAGCTCGACCGTGACCGCGAGCCGATCGACCCCCGGGAGCAGGCTCGCCGCCTCGCTGGAGATCGTGTCGGGGAGCATCGGGATGACGCGGCCAGCCAGGTAGACGCTCGTGCCCCGGGCGCGGGCCTCGAGATCGAGCGGCGAGCCCTCGGGGACGAACGCGTCCACGTCGGCGATCGAGACGAGGACGCGGAGCGCCCCGTCGGGCCCGGCCGGCAGCACGGAGACGGCGTCGTCGATGTCCGTGGTGACGGGCGCGTCGATCGTGACGGTGATGACGTCGCGCAGGTCGCGGCGGCCGCGCGCGAGCTCGCGCTCGACCGACACCGCGGCGACCGCCGCGCGCGACGCCTCGAGGACCTCGCCCGAGAACACGGCGCGCACGCCGTTGCGGGCGAGGCAACGCTCGATGCCGAGGTCGGCCTCCGACGCGACGACGCGCGCAGGGACGACCGCCGCGCCCTCGATGGTGGCGACCACCGCGGCGCCCTCGGGGAGGTCGTCGGCGCTGCCCGGCTTGAACGGCCAGTCCGTGTTGGAGACGAGGCGATCGACCCGGAGGTGCGGCCGCTTCGCGTGCGATACGACCGTCCCGAAGAGCTCGGAGCGATCGCGCTGGACGAGGGCGAGCTGCGACGCGCTGAAGCGGCCCGGCTCCGCCTCGACGACCACCGCGTCGACGACGTCGCCGTCGAGGAACGGGTTCAGATCGGGCGGCGCGATGAAGGCGGTCGCCGGCCCGAGGGCAGCCAAGCCCGGCCTGCCCGGCCCCCCCGCCTTCTCCGGAGAGGCCTCGATGTTCAGGAACCCGAAGCCACGGGGGTTGACCGAGATGCGTCCACGAACGGGTGCGTGCATAGGCGCGGAAGGTACGCCAGATCCCGGCGCGTTCGAGCACAAGCTGCCCGTTGAGCTCGCACCAACGCCAGAGAATTACTGCAACACGGTAACAAAGCAGCGCGTGAGGTCGCGGCATCGCGCGCTGCATGCCGAGATGCGCTCGGGGGGCCCGGGGTGCCTCGCGCTGCGCTGCGATGACGTGCGGGCGGCATCGCGGTTCCACGTGCGCCGGGGACCCCGTGCGTGGGCGGGACGCCAGGGCAAAAGTGCCTCCCTCGACGGTTCGCGGCGCCGGATCGGCTTATACTCGACACATCGTGGAAGACTCAGGGGACATCATCGAGCTAGCGCGTGTGATGCCTCGGGACCGCTTCGTCCGCCAGGTGACGAACCTGCTCCTCGTGGTGTCCGAGGCGGGTCCGGACAACCAGCAGATCGCGTTCCGGACGGTCGCCGCATCGCCGGCGGCGCACCGGAAACCGCCGCCTCCGCCCGGCCCAGCGAGCGAGGTGTTCCAGCTCGTCAAGGCGAAGGGCAATCCCTATCTCGACCAGATCTCGGTGGGCCGCACGCGCAATTGCGACGTGGTGCTGCGCCACCCCTCGGTGTCCAAGCTGCACGCGCACTTCCGGCGGAATGAGCAGGGGCAGCTCGTGCTCGTCGACAACGGCTCGCAGAACGGGACCCGCGTGAACGGCAAGGTGCTCTCCGAGAGCGAGCCGCAGGAGGTCTCGGTGGGCGACGTGATCCAGTTCGGCCGGCTCACGACGTCGCTGCTCGATGCAGCGGCCCTCTTCGACCTCGTGCGCGAGCAAGCGCGCCTCGCGAGGGACCAGGCGAACCGGTGAGCGCCCCGCGCGGCGGCGCTCAGAACCGGTACCCCGCGGAGACGTTCGGAAAGAACATCGTGAACGTGCCGTGGGCGAGCTCCTCGAACACGACCTTCTTTCCCGGCGCGCAGTCGACCGTGGGGCGCGCCTCGTCGCACTCGGCCCCGACCACGTAGGTGTTGCCCGTCTCGAGCGGCGGGCCGTCGACGAGGAAGAAGCCGACGCCGAGGCCCGCGCTGGCGCTGAGGCGCCCGAGCTTCAGCCGGAGCCTCAGCTCGGGCATCGCGAACGGGGCGGCGGCGCGGACGGCCCTGCCCGCGTTCTGCACGGCCACGCTGACGGTCCTCTCCGCGTCGGACGCCGTGCCGGTCACCTCGTCGCTCATCTCGGCCAGCACCACGCCGAGCCCGAGCGCGCCGCCGACGTCGAGCCATGACGACAGCCCGTAATGATAGCTGCCGCCGACGATCACCGTCACGCCGGCCATGCCGATGTCGTCGTGGAAGCTGTAGCGGATGGGGAGCCTCTCGTTGCCCCCGCGCGGATCGGCATACGTCGCGTCGAGCGAGCGATCGAGCGTCGTGTGGAGGCTCAGGTACCCGGCCGTGAGCTCGATGGCGGCGCCGATCGGGAACTCGTAGCTGCCGCGCACGCCGGCCAGGACGCCGGACGGGCGCGAGATGCCCGAGCAGCTGTAGCTGCCGCAGCTCCGCTCGGCGTCGCTCTCGAGCGACGAGGCGAAGGCATAGCCGCCGGTCGCCTCCAGCCGGAAGACGCCGACCCTCCGACCCCAGCGCGGGTGCGCGTCGTCGATGGCGAGCGGCAGGATGATGTCGCCCCTCGTCGTCCTGTCGACGGTCGCGCGGAGCGTGCGCGAGAAATAGCCCGGCTCGTGCGCCTCGAAGGTGTGGCGCCCGAGCGGCAGCGCGCCGCGCCACTGCCCCTTGCCGACCGGGACGCTGTTGATGGTCAGATCCGCGCTCAGCGGCTGGGCGACGACGCGGACCTCCTCGCCGAGCGGCCCCGCCTCGACCGTGGCGACGGCGAGCTGCCCCGCGATGACGTTCGCCTCGCGGGGCGCAGAGCCGAAATTGCCCTTGCGCACCGAGTAGAAATGCGGGCCGGGCGCGAGCGCGCCCTCCCACGGCAGCTGGCCGATCAGCGCGCCGTCGATGGTGAGATCGGCGCCGACGAGCCGCTCGTCCTCGACCTTCAGCCGGCCCGTGCTGGCGAGCGGATCGAGCTTCGCGTCCACCGACCTGGTCTCGGCGACCCCGACGGTCACGATCCGCTCGAACGTGTGCCAGCCGTCCTTGACCACGCGGAGCGTGTGATCCCCGGGGAGCAGCCGGATCGGGCCGGCGAGGGGGAGCCGGCCGCGCTGCCTCCCGTCGATGAGCACCAGGCCATCGACGTTCGACGAGACGACGACGCTGCCGATCCGCGCTCGCAGCGTGGCGATCGCGGACGCGACGCTCCGGCGCTCCGGCTCGCCGAGCTCCGCGCGGAGCTCGGTGAGCAGCGCCTCGTAGAGCTCGAGCGCCTCGTCGTAACGCCCGAGCTGATCGAGGCAGAACGCGGCGTTGAGCGTGTTGGGCACCGACGCGACGATCTGACGCGACCTCAGGTAGAGCTCGAGCGCGCGCTGGAAGTCGCCGATCTTGCGCAGCTCGTTCCCTTCCTGAAAGAGCGCCTTGGCCCGGGCGAGCGCCTCGTCCGTCGACGCGGGCGCCGCGGGCGCCGAGGCAGGCGGCTCGGGTGGCACGCCCGGGACAGCCGCCGCCGGCGGGGGCTGCGCGCGGGCCGGAGGCGCAGGCGCCGCGCTCGCCACGGCGAGCGCGCACGCCGCAAAGCAGCGCCGCAGGGCGCGACGGGCGCGCGGCGTCGGTCTCACCACCGGTCGACCGGAACCACCGCGGTCGGAGCCGGCGGAGCCGCAGGCGCCCCCGTGGCGGAGGGCGTGGCAGGCTCGGCCACGGGAAGAGCGCCGCGCGGGGCGCGGCTCTTCCTGTCACGGCGCGGGGCAGGCTCGGAGGCCGCGACCGACGCAGAGGCCGGCGCGGGCGGCTGGAGATCGATGCGATCGGGGCGGATCGTGCCGTCGCTCAGCAGGAACACCGTCTCCTTCGTGGTCGCGCCGCCGCGGGTCACCTCGATCTCGAACGTGTCGCCGGCCTTGCCCGTCAGGTCGAGCCGGCCGTCGCTCACCGGACGCGCCGCGCCGTTGACCCGCGCCGTCGCCTCCTTCGGGAGCGTTACGACGGCGGTGAAGGACGCAGGCGCAGGCGCAGGCGCGAGCGCGACGGGCAGCGCGGGCTCGCTCGGCGCGGCGGGCGACGCGGGCGGCTCGTTGCCCGTCGAGGCGCGCAGCGCGAGACCGCCGCCGATCGCGGCCAGGGCGACCACGGTGACCGCCGCCCCGACGAAGCGCCGCCGTGCCGCGCCGGAAGGCTCCTTCACCGCGGTGAAGGAGCTGCCGCCGATGGATCGCTCCTCCCCCTCGGCCGATCGCGAGAGCCCGGACTCGCGCAGCGCGGAGATGGGGGTGGCGCCGGCGCGCCGCTCGGGGTCGATGCCCCGCAGCTGATCCAGCGTGACGACGCCGGTGCCCTCCGCGTGCGGCTCGAGCGCGGCGATGAGCTCCTCCATGCTCTGCCAGCGCTCCGCGGGATCCCGCAGGAGGCCGCGGTGCACGACGGCCGCGAGCGCCGGGGAGACCCACGGCGCGGCCCCGGAGAGCGGCGGCACGCGCTCGGTGCAGATCGCGAGCAGGAGCTCGGCGAGCGAGGCGTTGGGATCCCAGGGGCAGCTCCCGCAGAGCGCCTGGTAGAGCGAGACCGAGAGGCTCCAGATGTCGGAGCGGTGATCGACGTCCTTCGCCATCTTCGCCTGCTCGGGAGACATGTAGATGGGCGACCCGAGCACGCCGCCGGCGCGCGTGAGCTCGTGCGAGGCGCCATCCCCCGTGCGCTTCGCGATGCCGAAATCGCACACCTTGACCACGATCCTGCGATCGCTCGACGACGGCGGGCGGATGGATCCGGACGGGCGACGCCCCGAGGGCGGCGGGCGGACCGAGCCGGACGGGCGCCGCACCGACGGCGGCCCCGCCGCGAGCGAGCCGCGCTGGGTGGACGGCGGCGCCGAAGCGAGCGAGCCGCGCCGGGTGGACGGCGGCCCCGAAGCGAGCGGGCCGCGCCGGGTCGACGGCGGCGCGATCGAGGTCGACGGCCTCTGGGCCGCGCCCTCGAACGGCGCGTGCAGGAAGAGGTTCGCCGGCTTGATGTCGCGGTGCACGATCCCCTCGGCGTGCGCCGCCGCGAGCCCGCGCGCCGCCTGGATGAACACGCGCACGACGGGCTCCGGCTCCAGCGGCCCGCGCATCCTGAGGAGCTTGGCGAGGTCGACGCCGTGCAGGAGCTCCATGATGATGAACGGCGTCGCGAGCGTGAGATCCATGCCCAGCTCGAACGTCTTGACGACGTGCGGGCTCTGGATCGCGGTCACCGCGCGCGCCTCGCGGATGAAGCGGCGCACGGCGTGGTCGTCCTGCCCGACGGCGCTCTTGAAGATGACCTTGGCCGCCACCCGCCGCCCTTCGGGCGACTCCGCCTCGTAGACGGCGCCCATCCCGCCGCGCCCGATCAGCCGGCGCACCGCGTACCGGCCGCCGAGCTCGCGGCCGACCAGCGGATCGGTCTCGGCGCCGGCGCGCTCGGCGATGGCCTCGCGCAGCTCGGGATCGAGCGGCCTCAGCATGTCGATGGTGATGCGCTCCTCGCTGCCCGACGCGGCGCGCAGCGCCTCGGCGAACGCCTCGATCGACGGATAGCGCCGGTCCACGTCGCTGTGCAGCGCGAGCGAGAGCGCGGCCGCGAGGCGCGCCTCGATCCACGGGGCGCGATCCTGGATCGACGGGAGCTGCGCAAGAGGCGCAAGGGACGACGCCGGCGCGTCCGCCGCCGTGTCCGCGGGGCCGAGCTCGGCCGTGTCCGCCGTGACGTCGAGCTCGGCCCACGGCGAGACGCCGCAGAGCATCTCGTAGAGCGTCGCCGCCAGGCCGAACACGTCACCCCGCACGTCCGCCGTGCGGTCCCGCGGCCCCGACTCGTCGCGCAGAGGATCGGTGCTCCTCGCCGCCTTGCCAGGGGCGGAGGTGGCCGTGTCACAGCCCTTCGAGAGCCCGAAGCCAAAGACGCGGACGAGGATCTCTCCGCCCGCGAGGTGCTCCAGGAAGATGCGCGGCGGCCGCACGTCGCGGTAGACGAGGCCCGCGGCGTGCACCGCCGAGAGCCCCGCGGCGACCTGGAGCGCGATCCGCACGGCGACCTCGGGCGCGAGCGGCCCCGTCTCGGCGAGCAGGGCGGCGACGTCGGTCCCGTCGAGCAGCGGCATCACGAGGTAGGCGAGATCGCGCTCGAGGTCGTGGCCGGCATCGACGATCGGGACGACATGCGCGTTGTCGAGCTTCGCGGTGACGCTCGCCTCGCGGGTGAGCCGTGACAGCGTGTCCTCGGTGACGACCTCGGGCCGCAAGACCTTGAGCGCGACGCGGCGACCCGAGGGGCCCCGGGCCTCGAACACGACACCGAAGCCCTGCGCGGAGAGGACGCGGACGATCCGATATCCGCCGGTGAGCGCGCCCCCCACGAGCGCCGTCGGATCCGCCAGAGGTGCTGTCCGGCCCATGTCCTCAAGCATACGACGGCCCCTCGCGCCCCACAAAGCATGAGTGTCACGCGACCTCGGAGGCGCGCTGCGCGCGGGCGCCGCACCGTCGCGGAGCGCCGGCCACGCACCTACAACGACGCCAAGCCCGCCGCACCGCGGCGCGGCGCGCCCGCCGAATGTAGGCGCGACAACCGCAGATAACGCGGTGAACGGACCGCCGTATACGCAAGAGCACGGCGGGATACGAGCGGATACGCGGGGACACGGAATAGCACGGCAGGATACGAGGGGATACGCATGAATACGCGGTGATACGCGAGGACACGCAGTAAGCCCTTTGAATCATGGAATATTTGTCTCATTTGTCTTGCCGACCGAAAGCTCACGGCATTAGATTCCCATCATCCCATTCACCGCCGCTCGGTCAGGATCTGGGCAGGACTGGTTGATCTCAAGCGCGCACCCCGATGTGCGCCTCCCCCGCCGGGGGACCTGGAGGCACCATGACCCTGCGATCCCTCGGGCGCGCGCTCGCCGCCCTGACGGCCTTTCTCGTCCTCACGCTCGTCCTGGCGCGGCCGGCGCGCGCCAAGGGCTCTTCCGTCGATGAGCGGCTCGCCAAGGTGCTCGCACGACACGGGTTCACCGGAGAGATCGAGTCGACGCTGGAGTCGCGGCTCGGGCGGAAGCTCGACAAGAAGCTCGCGAAGCTCGGGCGTGACCTCTTCTTCGACAGCCTCCTCGGCCTGAACGACGACAACTCGTGCTCGGGCTGCCACGCGCCGACCGCGGGCTTCGCCGACACGCAGTCGATCGCCATCGGCATCGACAACAACGGCGTCGTCGGGCCGCGCCGCACCGGGCCGCGCAACCAGCGCCGCACGCCCACCATCATCAACACGGCCTTCTATCCCACGCTGATGTGGAACTCTCGGTTCTTCGCCGTGTCCGGCGACCCCTTCGACAACAGCCAGGGGTTCTCGTTCACCGCGCCGGAGGGGATGTCGCTCTCTTCCCTGCCGCACCTGCTCAACGCCCAGGCCTTCATCCCGCCGACCGAGATCACGGAGATGACCGGGTACGAGGCGCCGTCATCGCACGATGTCGTGCGGGAGGAGGTCACGGAGCGCGTGAACGACGTGAAGGCGTACCGGAAGCGGTTCGCCAAGAGCTTCCGGGCGGTGAAGCGAGGGGACGACGTCACCTACGAGATGATCGCGGCCGCCATCGCCGAGTTCGAGATGTCGCTCACGTTCGCCGACGCGCCCATCGACAGGTTCGCCCGCGGCCGCCGGCACGCGATGACGCTGGAGCAGAAGCGCGGCGCGCTGCTCTTCTTCGGCGAGGCGGGGTGCGTCAGGTGCCACGCGGTGTCGGGGGAGTCGAACGAGATGTTCAGCGACTTCCAGCAGCACGCGATCGGCGTGCCGCAGATCGCGCCGACCGACGATCCGGCATACTCGAACGTGGTCTTCGACGGCCCGAACGCCGATGAGGACTTCGGCCTGGAGCAGGTCACGGGCGATCCGGCCGATCGGTACAAGTTCAGGACCTCGCCGCTGCGCAACGTCGCCCTCCAGCCCACGTTCTTCCACAACGGCTCGTTCACGTCGCTGGAAGGCGCCATCCGCCACCACCTCGACGTCACCACGTCGGCCACGGAGTACACGAACAAGCACCTCGATCGCGATCTGCGGGGTGAGATGGGCCCGCTCGCGCCGGTCCTCGCCGCCGTCGACCCGCTGCTGCAGGAGCCGATCGACCTCACGGAGGAGGAGATCAGCTGGCTCTGCGCCTTCGTGGGAGAGGCGCTGCTCGACCCGCGCGCGACGCCGGAGCGGCTCGAGGCGCTCATCCCGGAGGAGCTCCCGAGCGGGCGCGAGGTCCACCGCTTCGAGTAGCCCCGGGCCGGGCGGGCGGCGCTCACGCGGTCGAGCGCCCGCCGGCACCCCGGCTCAGCTGCGGTCCAGGCAGCTGCTGAGCGATTCCTTCTGGATGCTGCACTCCTCGTCGTACTTCGCGGGATCGCAGTTGTCCTCGGCGTGGTTGCGACACTCCAGGTACGACTCCCACGCGTCGTGACAACCGGCCTCCTCGGCGGCCTCCGTATCGGCGCTGCACATCGCGAGGCAGCTCTGCTCCGTCGCGGCGTCCCCCGGGCACTCCACGGCTCGCTCGCAGAGCTCGGGGCACCCCTCCTCGCCGTGCTCGTCGCCGCAGCCCAGGGCGACGAGGGCGATCACCAGGATTGTCATCACCTTCATCGGCCCACCGTATCACGAGCGCGACGCCGCGCGCCGGCGCGGCCCAGGTCGGCGCCAGTGGGCAGCACCGAGGGCGGCGCGCCGGCTCTCTGCGGCGACCGCTCCCGGGAGGGCGCAGCTCAAGGCAGCAGCCGGGAGAGGAGGCTCCACTTCGCCGAACGACCGGACTTCATGGCGAGGACCGTGGTCACGCCGATCACCCCCGCCGTGAGGGCGATGTTGAGCGGCCCCATGACGCCGAGGAGCCGGTGCAGCGCCGCGGCCTTCGCGGGCGGGCGCGGCGCCGGCGCTTCACCCTCCTTGAGGAGGGGCACCCCGCCGTCGGGCGCCTCTTCGCGCATCTGCTGTCCGCCCAGCATGCTGGCGACGCTCGTGGCGAGCGTCGCGCCCAGGAGGATGTCCTTCAAGCGCACCAGATCGCGGGTCTCACGGTCGATTGATCGCCCCGAGATCACCGTCCGCCCGATGAACCAGGTGGCCGCGGCGGTGCCGAGCGAGATCGCGCTGACGAGGTTGTACCGCTGCCACGCGTCAGAGAGCACCTTGCCCCGCTCGGCCTCGGAATGGATGTCCTTGACCGCCTGGCGCAACGCCAGCCGGCCAAAGAGGGGGCCACCGAACCCCGCGGCCAGACCGAGCTCATGCAGCACCCATGCAGACGTCGAGAGTGTAGCCATGTCGTTCCACCTCGCCGCGACGCACAAGCAAGATCGTGCCCAGGGCTTGACTGCGCGCCAGGAACCAGGCCGTCGCAGGCGCGCCGCCTCGGCAGCGCGCCGGCGTCCGCGAGGTCGGGCCCGGCGCGGCCCCGACGAGAACGGCGTTTGCCAGGCGCCAGGTCACGTCGAGAGGTACGCCGGGCCGCCGCGCAGCACGGCATTCCCGCGAGCGCCGCTGAACTCTCGTCCTGCGGACGAACCACGCTCGTCGACGAGCGCGGCGGCGGCGGGGCGGAGCACGTCGGCCACGGCCTGCTGCCGCAGCCGGTGGAGCTCGCCTTCGGCGAGGAACCCGTGGGAGGTCGGGAGATCGCGGTCCGCCATGCCCGGCGCTCGGGTCCCCACCTGGTCGAGCGCGCGCGCGAAGGCCGCGGCGACGCGCTCTCGAAGGCGCGCGCCGCCCGTCGTGACGGCCCAGCGGACGAACGCCCAGGCGAGCTCCGCGTGGCGGGCCTCGTCGCGCGCGATCGCCTGGAGCGCCATGCGCACCGCCGGCGGCTCCGCCGCCTGCGCGGCGACCTCCGCTTCGATGGCTGAGAGGGTCTCTCCGACACAGCCCTCGACGACGGTCGCCAGGGTGAGGGCCTCGAGCGAGCCGAGGTCGTCGAGCGCGCCGTGCAGCGGCAGCGGGCCGACGCCCACCGGCTCCCCCGCGTACGCCGAGGCGATCGCGAGCGCGAGGCGCGCGTGCCGCACCTCGTCGAGCGCCGCGCGGTGCGCCGCTTCGAGCAGCTGGGGAGGCGCGCCCTGCGCCATCAGCGCGAGCGCGAAGCGGCCGAAGGAGGCGACCGAGGCGTGCTCGTTCTGGCCACGCTCGGCCCAGCGCCGGGCGAGCTCGCGGCGCTCCGCGGGCGCGAGCGCGCTCAGATCGGTGTCGGCGAGCGCGCGCTCGAAGCGCCGCACGTCGGTCTGCGACCACGCGCTCGGGGCGCGCGCGAGCGGCGCGACGCGGGGCTCGCCCCGGACCAGGAGGGGGCGCCCTTCACAGGAGATGGAACCGACGAGGTAGCAGCAGCTCGCCGGATCCGACGCCGTCCGGTTCGCGTAGGGGCCCTGGATCCACCCGGCCGCGCCCTCGCCCTCGGCGCTGCATGTACACGTCCCCGAGCCGGGCGGCAGGTCATCGAGGTGCGGCGCGGCCTCGGAGGCCGCAGGGCAAGCGCCGCCGACCGGCGCCGTGCAGTGCACCTCGTAGCAACACTGGCCGTAATACCCGCCGTCATGAAACGGCCCGACGCAGGTCGGATCCGGATAGGGATCGAGCGGCGCAGAGGCGTCGGGAGGATCGACCTCGCCGCCTCCGCCGGCCCCCGATGTCGCGCCTGCCGTCGAGCTCGAGCTCGGCCCCGATGTCGCGCCTGCCGTCGAGCTCGAGCTCGGCCCCGATGTCGCGCCTGCCGTCGAGCTCGAGCCGGAGCTCGGCCCCGACGTCGCGCCTTCAGGCGAGCTCGAGCTGGAGCCGGACTCGACGTGCGTGCCGCAGCCCGACACCAGCGCAAGGCTCGCGCCCCACTGGGATGCGACCAGGATTCGAAGCAGGAAGTTTCGCATGGACGGCGACAAGCAAGGCATGTACCGGGCAAACACACGTGTTTCCGGCCGCCGGGAGAGCAGCGCCGTGCCAGCATGTGCCATCGCCCTGTCGTCCTCCACGCGGCCTCGGCCGATGCTGCCGGTGGACCTTCCCTCCGGCCGCGGCCCTGGATACCGGGTCTCGATGTCACCAAAGCACCCGGACCGCCGGGCAGATCTGGAGCGGTGCGATGGTGCGTCCCTCCCGAGGAGGCCTCATGCGGATCGTTCTCGATAGCTCCGTCGCCATCGCCTCGATGAAGCCCGCGGAGCCCGGGCACGCGGACGCGCTCGCCTTTCTCGAGCGCGCCCGCGCCGCCGTGGCCGCGGGCGCGGCGCGCGTGCTCGCGCCGCCCGAGCTATGGCTGGAGGTGTACGTCGCCGAGCAACGGCTCGCGATGTCGCGGCGGGCCGCGCCCGCGGCCGCGAGCCCGCTGGGAGGCCTCGAGATCGAGCTGGTCGCGCCCGAGGACGCGGGCGCCATCACGGAGTTCCTCGACCAGCTGACGAGGCGCATGCGCGGCCGCCGGCCCTTCGCCAACGCGACCGACCTCGTGTATCTGTGGGCCGCCCGCCGCGCGGATGCGACCGTGGTGACGCTCGACGAAGGGCTCCTCAAGTACCACGGTGTCGTCTGCGATGTGACAAGGCCGCAGCACGTTCGGCTTGAATCCGGATAACGCGCCGCAGCGAGCGGCGAATGCACTTCGCGACGCGCTTTGCGACAACCGCCGTCCGAGAAACGTCGAAAAACAGCATCTCTGGATGGTCACGGCGCAAGTTTACACTCCGTGCAAATGCACTTGTCGCACCCGGCGAGGGCAGCTATCCCTGAGCGTCGCAGCGGAGCGCGCGGAGCTCGCGAGCCTGGGCTGCGCGGCGAGGCGCATGCGAAGTACATCGCTTATTTCACCGGTCCTCCCGGTGAGCTTGGCCCTCTTGACCACCCTGGCTGCGCCGCAGGCCCACGCCCGCCGCGCCGGGCTCGCGGTGGAGGGGTGCAACGGCTGCCACACCGGCGGCGCGGAGCCAGATATCACCATCGACTATAGCCCCAAGAACCCGGCGGCCGGCGAGACGGTGACTCTGCAGGTGCAGATCCGGTCTGCCAACATCAACGCCGGGGGCATCTATCTCCTCACCGAGACAGGTCGGCTCTCGCCCATCAACGGTCAAGGCACCAAGCTCATCGACGAGCACCAGCTCGTCCACGACGCGCCGAAGCGGGCGAGCGGCGGGGCCGTCCGCTTCGACGCGCAGTGGATCGCGCCGGGCGCGCCGGGCGGGGTCGTCGTCCGGGTGTGGGCCCTCGCGGCCAACGGCGACAACGGCCCGCGCGGAGACGGCGCTTCGTCCGCCGACACGGCGTTTGCCTACGGATGCGCCGGGACGACGTATTACCTCGATCGCGACGCCGACGGATACGGCGACTCCAGCGTGCCCAGGGTCGATTGCACCCGGCCGGCCGATCACGCCGAGCGAGGCGGCGATTGCGACGACTACAGCGTCAACATCCATCCCGATCAGGATGAAGCCTGCAACGAGACCGACGACGACTGCGATGGAGAGATCGACGAGGAGCTCGAGATCACCACGCAGTATGAAGACGCCGACGGCGACGGCTATGGCTCGTTCTTCGGCGCGACGGTCACGGCGAAGTGCCCCCCCGAGGGGTACGCGCCGAGCTCCAACGACTGCAACGACAGGTCCCCTGACGTCCACCCGGACGCGACCGAGACATGCAATCTCGCCGACGACGACTGCGATGGCCGCATCGACGAGGGCGTGCGGGAGGTGTGCGGCGTCGGGATGTGCGCGCGCGAAGCGACCGCGTGCGCCCCCGGGTCGTGCACGCCCGGTGAGCCGAGCGCCGAGGTGTGCAACGCGCTCGACGACGACTGCGACGGCGAGGTCGACGAGGACCCAGGCCTCTGCGCGCCCGGCGAGGGCTGCCCGAGCGGCACGTGCAGCAGCGGGACGGGCGCCGGCACGGCCGTGAGCGCTGGCAGCGCGGCAAGCGCGGGAAGCGCCGGCGGCGCCGTTGCCTCCGCGGGCTCCGCGGGCGGCGGCGCGCCGGACGAGGGAGGAGCGGACAGCGGCGGTTGCGCCGTCGACGCCGGCGACCACCGCGGCGGGTCTCCGTGGCGGCTGCTGACGCTCGCCTCGCCGTTCGCCCTCCTCGCGTTGCGGCGCCTGCGGAAGAGTGGCACCCTGCGGTAAGCCATCCTTCCAAGCCTGAGGTCAACACGCGTGCTCTACCGCCGCTTCGGTCGCACCGAGATCAAGATGCCTGTCCTTTCGTGCGGAGGGATGCGGTACCAGCAATCCTGGAACGACAAGGACCCCGTCTCGCCCGCGAGCCAGCGCAACCTCGAGGCGTGCGTCGAGCGGGCGCTCGAGCTCGGCATCTATCATATCGAGACCGCGCGAGGGTACGGCACGAGCGAGGAGCAGCTCGGGAAGATCCTGCCGACGCTGCCGCGCGAGCGGCTCATCGTCCAGACGAAGGTCAGCCCCGAGGCGGATCCAGCGAAGTTCCTTGCGACGTTCGAGCGGTCGATGAAGCTCCTCCGCCTCGATCACGTCGACCTGTTCGCCCTCCACGGCGTCAACGACGAGACGCGCCTCTCGTGGTCGCTGCGCAAAGGTGGCTGCCTGGACGCCGCGCTCGAGCTGAAGCGGCAAGGCCGCGTGCGCGCGGTGGGGTTCTCGACGCACGCGGCGCCGCGCGTGATCACCGCCATGGTGCAGGACGGCCGCTGCGATTACGTCAACCTGCACTGGTACTACGTGAATCAGCTCGCCTGGCCTGCCATCCAGGCTGCGGCAGAGCAGGACATGGGGGTCTTCATCATCAGCCCCACCGACAAGGGGGGCAAGCTGTACGAGCCGAGCGACAGGCTCGTGCGGCTCTGCGACCCGCTCTCGCCCATCGTGTTCAACGACCTCTTCTGCCTCGCTCGCCCCGAGGTCCACACGATCAGCGTCGGGGCGGCGCGCCCGTCCGACTTCGACGAGCACATGAAGGTCTTGCCGCTGCTCGACCGCGAGGGCGCCGCGCAGGCCGCGCTGGCGCCGATCCTGCGCAGGATCGACGAAGAGCTCGAGCGGGTGCTCGGCCGCGCGTGGCGCGACACATGGCACGTCGGCCTCCCCGACTGGGAAGCCGTCCCCGGGCACGTCAATATCCGCGAGATCTTGCGGCTGTACAACCTCGCCCGCGCGCTCGACATGACGGCTTACGGCAAGATGCGGTACAACCTCCTCGGCAGCGGCGACCACTGGTTCCCTGGGAACCGCGCCGATCGCGTGCGGGAGCTCGACCTCGCGCAGGCCCTCGCGGGCGCGCCGCAGCGGCACCGCATCCCCGAGGTGCTGGCGGAGGCGCACGCGCTGCTCGGAGGGCAAGAGGTGAGGCGCCTCGGCAAACACTGAGTCTGGGCCTCGCGCCGGCCCGGCGAGCGGCGCCTCGGCGGGTGAGCCGGGCGCGCGCCGCTGTCGGTCAGGGACGCGCGCTGACGTCCAGGCGAGCTCCTCGCCAGCCCCACAGGGCCACCAGCATGCCGAGGTGCGCGGCCGCGTAGAGGGCGAGCATCGCCCGCAATGTCAGCGAGGCATCGAGGAGCAGCGGAAGCGCTACGCCTGCCCAGCCGATCACGAGGAGCCCCGAGATCGTCAGCGGCCCGCGCGTCCACGGCTCGCCTCGCCGCAGCCCGCGGGCGGCGAGCACATCGAGCGCGCCTGCGGTCCACTGGGCGAGGCTGATGAAGGCGAGATGAGCAGCCCGATCCGCGTGCGGAATATCGCCCTTCTTCGCGACGCCGGCAAGGACGCAGGCCGCGTGCGCGGTGCCGCCCAGGAGCAGCACGATGCCCGTCACGAGCGCGAAAGACGCCAGCGCGGGACGTGGAGACATGCCGCCCAGGGTACCCGAGGAGCGAGCCCCCGCGCTGCCAAAGCGGAGACGGCGGACAGCGCACGGTTCTTGCCGCCTCCTGCCCTTGTTCGACATCCTCCCTGGTGGGTCAGGGACAGTCGTTCCAAGGAGGTCTCTCATGCGCATTCACGGTACAGGGACGATGGCGCTCCTCTGCGCGCTCGCGTTCGCCGCAGCGGCGGGCTGCAATTCGGGCGGAGGGGACAGCGGAAGCGGCGGTGCGAACGCGGGCAGCGGCGGCGCGGGCGCTGGCACCGGCGGCTCGGGCGCTGGCACCGGCGGAGCGGGCGCCGGCACCGGCGGCGCGGGGGATGGCAGCGGCGGAGCGGGCGCCGGCACCGGCGGTACGGGGGATGGCAGCGGCGGCGCAGGCGCTGGCACCGGCGGCGGGGCGGAGGAGCTGAGGTGGTATCTCACGTGCGGCGATCCGGTATGCAGCGGGCACCGGCCCCGCGACGGGGTGAAGCCATGCACCGACGAGAAGGAGGGGGAGCCGTGCGCCGCGCCGGACGCGACGTGCGATCCCGCGAACGACTGCAACGCCCAGCTGCTCTGCACGAGCGACGATCCGAGGCAGCGGCCGGAGGGTTGCCCGAGATCCCGCGCCCGGTACAAGCACGATATCCAGTACCTGCAGGAGACCGAGCTCGCGCGCGTGCGCGATGAGCTCGTCGCCACGCCGCTCGCGACCTGGCGTTACAACCACGAGGGCGAGCACGGCCGCGAGCGTCTCGGGTTCATCATCGACGACAATCCGGCGAGCCCGGCGGTCGCGAGCGACGGCGACCACGTCGACCTGTACGGGTACACGAGCATGGCCGTGGCAGCGATCCAGATGCAGCAGAAGCAGATCGCCGCCCTCGAGCGTGAGCTCGCGGCGCTCCGCAAGGAGCTCGACTCGGCGCGGCAAGCGGCGCGCCCGCCGGCGTCCAGGGCGGCCGGTCGAGCCACACGATAGAAACACGGTAGAGCAGCCGCAGGCGTCGAGCTCCGGGGTCACTCGTCTTCGAAGGCGTGCCGCCGGAGCTCCGCGTCGATCCGCACCACCGACCGGGCATGCGCGCGGCGCGCGTCGGCGAACAGGGCCGGATGAGCGCAGGCCGCGAGGATCTCGAGCGACTCCACGATGCGGGGACCAGGGCGATTGAAGAACGCGTTGCCGTCAGCAAGGTACACGCGGCCCTGCGCCACGGCCCGGTACGTCCCCCAGGGCAGCACACGGGGGAGGAGCTCGAGCTCATCGAGCGTGCGCTCGAGGGTGAAGCCGCACGGCTTGATCATCACCACGTCGGGATCGAGCGCGGCGAGCGCAGCCGGCGAGAGCGTGGGCGCGTGCTCGCCGGGTCGCGTCACGAGGGGTTCCCCGCCCGCGAGGGTGATGAGCTCCGGCATCCACGTGCCGCCGATCATGACAGGCTCGATCCACTCGACCGCGAGCACGCGCGGCCTGCCCGGCGCCACGGCCGCGCGCGCGGCGACGGCGGCGACGCGCGCGCGCAGCCGCTCGACGAGCGCCTCGCCGCCCGCCGCGCGGCCGATCCCCTCCGCGACGCGGCGAATGTCGGCCCAGATGTCGTCGAGCCGCGTCGGGTGCAGGTTGATGATGCGCACGTCCTGCCGCGCAAGGCGGGCGACGGCCGCGCGGACGTCATCGAACGAGACCGCGCAGACGTCGCAGAGGTCCTGCGTCACGATCACGTCCGGCCGCGCCTCCCGGAGGGCGTCCATGTCGATGTCGTAGACCGCGAGCGCGTCCCGGAGGACGTCGCGGACCGCGGCGTCGATCTCCCGGCTGGAGCGCGCCGGCCTGAGCCGGGGGCGCGTGAGCACCGGGAGGCCGGTCAGGCCCTCGGGGAAGTCGCACTCGTGAGAGACACCGACGAGCTCGCTCTGCGCGCCCAGCGCGCAGACGATCTCGGTCGCGGACGGCAGCAGGGAGGCGATGCGCATACGCGGTATTCTATCTCCTTGCGATCCACGTGGGGCGCGATGCGCACACGGCTCGTGGTGGACACAATGCTCGTGAAGACAGGAGGTCCCCATGAGACTGCAAGGCAAGATCGCGCTGGTCACAGGGAGCAGCCGGGGCATCGGCCGCAGCATCGCTGTCCGGTTCGCCCGGGAAGGCGCCGACGTGGCGCTCACGTACCACAAAAGCAAAGAGGGCGCCGAGGAAGCCCTCGCAGAGGTCGAGGCCGCAGGAAGGCGAGGTCATCTGTTCGCCGTCGACGTCGCCTCCGTCCAGAGCGTGCAGGGGCTCATCCAGGAGGCCATCGAGCGCTTCGGCCGGCTGGACGTGCTGGTCAACAATGCCGGGCTGGAGAAGCGAGCACCGTTCTGGGAGGTGACCGAGGAGGACTACGATGCGGTCATGAACACCAACCTCAAAGCGGTGTTCTTCGGGAGCCAGGCGATGGTCCGTCACCTGCGCGAGGCGGGGCGGCCCGGCAAGATCATCAACATCAGCTCGGTCCACGAGGATCTCCCGTTTCCCCACTTCGCGTCGTACTGCGCCAGCAAGGGCGGTGTCCGCATGCTCACGCGCACGCTCGCCGTGGAGCTGCGCAGCACCGGGATCACCGTGAATGCCATCGCGCCGGGCGCGATCGAGACGGAGATCAACGCCGCTCTGCTCAAGGATCGCGACAAGCTGAGCGCGCTGCTCGAGCAGATCCCGCTGGGCCGCCTGGGAAAGCCGGAGGACGTGGCCGGGCTCGCCGTGTTCCTCGCCTCGGCAGACGCCGATTACGTGACCGGCTCGACGTACTTCGTCGATGGCGGGCTGACGTGGAACTACGAGGAGCAGTAGGCGGGGCACGGCCTTTCGCCGAGAAGCGGCGTCGTTGGACAGCCTGAGCCGAGAAAAGTTTCCGACAGAATGCAATGCAGCGCGGCCGAGACCGGCGCCGGCGACCTGCCGCTGCGATGCCTCGGCGCGGAACATCTTTTGCGCATACGTAGCCCGCGTGACCCGCGTAACCCGCGTGGCCCGCGTGGCCCGCCACGACACATCGCATTTTTGCGTCACGCGGCCAGCTCCTTGTGGCACCATGCGCGCATGACGGAGCTCAAGACCTATACAGGTGGCTGTCACTGCGGGAAGGTTCGCTACGAGGTCAAGGTGGACCTGAGCAGTCCCGTGGTCATGTGCAACTGCTCGCGCTGTTCGAAGCTGGGCGCGATGCTGGCCTTCGCGCCGGTGGACCAGCTCACGCTCAAGCAGGGCGGCGACGTTCTCACCGACTATCAGTTCAACAAGAAGGTCATTCACCATGTGTTCTGCTCGGTCTGCGGCGTCGAGTCGTTCGCGCGGGGAGTCGCTCCCAACGGACAGGAGATGTGCGCCATCAACGTCCGCTGTCTGGACGACGTCGATATCGACGCGCTCAAGACCATGAAAGTCGACGGGAAGAGCCTGTAGTCGCGCCCCGGCTGGCCGGGTCCGCGGCGACCGCGGCCGCGGCCAGCGCACCGGGCCACGGGCCCGGAGGGCGGTGCCGCGGCCGACCACCGCCGGCCCCGCGCCCGCGCTCGCGCACCCCCCGCTCGCGCCCCTGGCCAATCCGCAGGCGCGAGCCCGGGCGACACGGGTAGACTGGGCGCCCGATGTCGATCGAACGAGCAAGCGCGCTCCTGGCCTCGGCCCGCTCAGCCCTCTTCATCACCGGCGCGGGGGTCTCCGCGGCCTCTGGCATCCCCACCTACCGCGGGATCGGAGGGCTCTACAGCGAGAAGGCCACCGACGAGGGGATCGCCATCGAGGAGGCGCTCTCGGGCGAGATGTTCCAGCGGCGCCCCGAGGTCACGTGGAAGTACGTCCACCAGATCGAGCGCGCGTGCCGCGGCGCGCGGCTCAACGCAGCGCACGCGGCGATCGCCCGGATCGAGCGCCGCCTCGCGCGCTGCTGGGTGCTCACCCAGAACGTCGACGGGTTTCACCGCGGCGCAGGCTCCACGAACGTCATCGACATCCACGGAGATCTCCACCGCATCCTCTGCACGCGCTGCCCCTACGAGGCGCACGTCGACGATTACGCGGAGCTCGCGCGCTGCCCGGCATGCGCCGCGGTGCTCAGGCCCGATGTCGTCCTCTTCGGGGAGATGCTCCCCCTGGAGAAGGTCGAGATCCTCCGGCGGGAGCTCGCGCGGGGCTTCGACGTGGTCGTCTCGATCGGGACATCGAGCCTGTTCCCCTACATCACGAGGCCGGTCCTGGAGGCCGCGCACTCCGGGGTTCCGACCATCGAGATCAACCCGGCGCTCACCGCGATCTCCACCGCCGTTTCGGTGCGGCTCCCGATGCTCGCTGTCGAGGCGCTGGAGGGGATTCTGTCCCGCATCGAGCCCGCCAGCTGACCTTTTCCGCGCGCTGCATGGCAGCTGCTCGGCCTGCCACCAGGCGACGGCAAGGGCCGCATTGTTCAGCTGGGATTGCCCGTCGAGTCGATGTTTCGCCCGAACTCGTCCCTGGTTCGTGGAACGACCCGGCCGGTGGCTGAGGTCACTCGGCCGGCTCCTCGTCCCCCAGCCGGTCGAGCTCGCCCCAGAGCTCATCCAGGTCGACCACCAGCCCGTCGCACCCTGGCACCGCCTCGACGCGCCCGCTCGCGGCCCCCTGCGCCCACACGTAGCGCCCGTCCGGGCCGAGCTCGTAGATCTCCAGCATCCTCGTCGCCGGATCGAGCAGCCAGTACCAGCGCACGCCGAACGCCGCATACTCGCGCAGCTTCTCGATGCGGTCGCGGTGGACATCGCGCGGCCGAGGCGAGACCACCTCGATCATCACGTCCGGCGGGCGCCGCATGGGCCCGCGCCGCGGCGGGGGCCTCTGCCCGGGCAGCACCATGGAGACGTCCGGCTTGCGCCCGCTGCCCTTGCGGAGGAGGTACTTGAGCTCCGAGCCGGCCACGAAGCCGCCGCGGGCCGCCGCCCACGCGCCGAGCACCCGGATGAGCCACATGACGGCGGTCTCGTGGATCCAGTCCGGCGCCTCTTCCTCCACGAGCACGCCGCCGACGAGCTCGCCCGGCTCGTCCTCGGCGAGCTCCAGCCACGCCTCATCGCTGAGGCGGTCCGAGCTGTCCCGAGCAACGGCGGCGCCAGCCATCACGGCTTGTGAGGATAGCACGCTTCCACCCCACGGCGCCGCCCTGCTCCCTGGCCGCCCGCACAGCGGCGAGCGCCTCGCGGAGATCGAGAATGCGCCCGGCGCCTCTCGAGGCGCACAGCTCAATCGCTCGCGGAGGGCGCGAGCGGCACCTTGAGGTAGACGCGATCGACGTCGATGACGACGCCGACCGACTCGAGCTCGAGCTGCGTGCCGGGACCCAGGATGGACAGCAGCCACCGGCCGTCCGGCTGCCGCTGGAAGTGCTCGATGCGCACCTCCTTCTGGGAGACGAGCACATACTCCGCGATCGAGGGGACGCTCCGGTACTGCGCGAACTTGTCGCCGCGATCGTAGGCCTCCGACGAATCGGAGAGCACCTCGACGATGACGTTCGGGTTGATGAGCGTGTCGATCTCCGCGTCCTCGAACACGGGATCGCCACAGACGACGGACGCGTCAGGGTACACATAGCGCCCCGTGGGCGTGATCTTGACGCGCATGTCGGAGGTGTGGACTTCGCAGGCGCGCTCTAGCAGCGCATTGCCGAGCTCGCGCTGGATGTTCCCGGCCAGCAGGCTGTGCGCCCGGGTGCAGCCCGACATCGCGAAGATCTCGCCGTTCGCGTACTCGTGCTTCTGCTCGGAAGCCCGCTCGAACGCGAGGTACTCCGCGGGCGAGAGGCCGGTGCGCCTGGCAGGATGTCCCATCTGATCTGACGGACAGCTTAGGGCATCCGCCCCCGGGGGGCGAGGCGCCCCGCCTGCGGCCCGCCACGCGCCCCCGGCGCGCCCTCCCCTACTCCCGGCTCCCCCTACGCCCCTACGCCCCTATCCTGATTCCGCCGCCGCCCCCGCCGGCGCGGCCGGCTCGGCCTTCTTCGGCTGCTTCTTCCGGCGGCTCTCCAGCCACGCCCTTCGCTTCTCCACCCACTTGGCGAGATCCTTCGCCAGCCAGCCGCCCTTCTGCCGCCCCACGATCTCCCGCAGCAGCAGCGCGGCCTGGCCGTGGCCGATCCGCATCGCGAACAGATCGTCCATCACGATCTTCGCCCACCGCGTCCGGCGCACCGAGTCCATGTGATCGACGAACTGCTCTACCCGGAGCAGCACCTTCGTCCCGACCCCCGTCTTGCCCGTCACCACGAGCGCCGCCGTCTTCTCCTTGTCGAGCGCCTCGAGCCTGCGGATCGCCCCGTCGATCAGGTTCGCGTGCTCCGCCCACCCGGCGCCGCCCTGCTCCTTCGCCGCGCGCGTCGCGGCGAGCGCCTCGCGCAGATCGATCAGGCCGAAATCCGAGTACGAGAGGAAGAACGTCAGCACCTCGCGCCGCGCCGACGCGTTGCTCTGCATCCGCTCGATCGCGGTCCTGACGCGATCCATCGAGAGCCACCGGTAGACGAAATCGAGCCCGGTCCCCTTGATGTTCTGCGACCCCATCAGCCGCGCGTCGAACCCCGGCGGGATCTCGCGCGTGATGAAGTCGATCACCTTGTCGCCCTTCGCGTCGGCGTTCCACAGCACCGCGATGCGATCGAGGCACAGCTCGCGGAACGCCGCGCGGAACGCCTGGTTGGCCTCGGCGTCCGCGCCCCGCGACAGCGCCGCCTCCACCTCCGCGCGCGCCTTGTCGCGGCGGGCGAGCCGCCGCGACAGCCGCGCCGCGTGGTGGACGATGTCCGGGCGGATGTCGTCCTCGCCCGCCGGCGGCGCGTGCGCCTCCAGGGCCTGCTTCACCGCCGCCTCGATCGCCTCGGGCTCCCCCTTCTTCCCCGCGACCCCGGGGCCGCCCACGATCGCCGCCGCCGCGGCCTCGTCGATCGCGGGCAGCGCGCGCAGCATCCGGGTGAGATCCTCCTCGAAGGCGCCCGCCCGCGCCGGGACGCCCAGCTTCTTCATCTGCTCGTCGAAGCGCTCGAGCGCGCGCTCCTTGCCCCCGTCGCCCGTGATCACCATGTCCCGGAGCCGGGCGTCGAGCCCCTCGGTGATGAACTGCATCATCCCGCCGAGGTTCGAGTTGATCAGCACCACGTGATCGACCCCGATGTCCTCCACGATGATCTGCGCGAACACGCGCGACCGCGCGACCCGGTCCGCGCGGTTGTTCACCACCATCACCGTCGCCTTGCCGGGCGTCGCGTCCATGTCGTGCTTGTCGAACGCGAGCCGCGTCCAGTTCGACATGAACCCGGCGCGCTCGTTCGCGCTCATCCCGTTCGAGAACGTGAGCTTCCGCCCCCGGTACTGCACCGTCGGGTACGTCTTCAGGACGCCGAGATCGAGGATCACGTGATCCGCGATCTCGACCAGCGCGAACTCGCGATCGACGCCGAAATGGTCCGCGAGCGCCAGCACCAGCGCCACGTTGCGCGGGTGCTCCTGGTACGGGAGCCGATCGAGGAGATCGACCGGCAGGAGGTCCGCGTCGATCGGCGGGATCGCGACGAGGTTCGTCCCCTTCCGCTGCGCCTGGTCCTTGAGCAGCGGGAGCATCTGCTCCTCCGTCGTGAACGACAGCCCGTCCGTGGGCATGAAGCGCGCGATCACCCGGGCGACGTCCTCGCCCCCCGGGCCCTGGATGTCCTCGTGATCCGGGTAGGCGTTCGTCAGGGTCGTGATCTCGTCGCGCATCCACTCGGAGCAGAGCGTGTCCACGAAGAGCGGCTGGAGCGCCATGCACTCCCACAGGAACACCTGGGCGCGGAGGTTCCGCCCGGCCGTGAGGATGTTCCGCTGCTCCCAGATCGTGGCCTTGTCGTACGGGCGGTAGATGAAGATCTCCTGCGCCGGCAGGTCGCGCATGGCGTGGATGAACATCGCCTCGCAGCCGGTCGTCTTCACGACGACGTCGTAGCGGAGCGCGTGGAACAGCGCGGCCTTGAGCCGCTCCGAGCCGCTCTTGCCGCGCGTGCCCCAGCCGCCGATCGTGAGCGGGATGCCCCGGCGCGCGCGCTCGATCTGCGCCGCGATCCACGCGGCCCGCAGCACCATGTACGCGAGGACGAGGAACACGATCCACGCGAGCTGCGTCGGGACGTTGCCCGCCGGCGAGACGAGGTACGAGAAGAATCCGTCGATCCAGACAGGCACCGACGGGCCGGCGAGCCAGTCGCGGCCGCTCTGGAGCAGAGGCGGCAGCGCGACCGCGAGGTACTTGCCCGGCAGGTGCGGCTCGATCGCGTACGGGCGGCCCTCGACCTCGCCGCCGGTGTCGCCGAGCGCGACCGTGAAGCCGAGCTCGCCCGTCATCAGCGTGAACTTCTTCTGCTCGGCCGGCTCCTGCGCCACGAGCGCGCGCATGCGGGCCTGGGCGTAGCGGTCGTAGCGCAGCGTGAGCAGGGCGCGGGCGCGCAGTCGGTGCGCGAGCTTGGCCGGGCCGCGCACCGTGACCGTGCCGCGCGCCGTGATGAGGCGGATCTCACGCTGGCTCAGGCTGGCGGCGGCGAGCAGGTCGTCGATGCGCGGGACGAACTGCCCCCAGCCGCCGACGGGCGGGTAGACGTGGCGCTCTCCCGGCACGCGCGTCGGCGTGACCTCCGCCATGCCGACCGGCGGCGCGACGAGCTCGCCCGCGAACAGGCGGCCGCTCGTGTGGATCCACCCCTTGCGCTTGTCCGGCATCGGCGTGCGCATCTCGTGGATGAGCCGCCAGAGGCGGAAGCCGCGCGGCTCGCCGCGCGTGAGCAGGTACCGTCCCCGGCCGCGGCGCCGCAGCGAGTACGTCATGTCGCCGCGCGACGCGACGACGAGCGCGCGCTCGACGTCCCTGGGCTCGGCGTCGGCCGGGAGCTCGACCGGCGCGCTCTCGCCCTCCAGGAGCTCCGACGCCGCGGCGAGGAGCGCCTGGCGGATGTGCTCGGCGACCGGGCGGCTCTCGACCTCGAGCAGCCGCAGGGCGGCGGCGGCCTCGTCCGACAGGTCCGGCGAGATCGCCGGGCGGCTCGCGAACTCGGCGAGCAGCTCGACGAAGGTCCCCGGAGGCAGCGGGGCGTAGGGCCCGGCGCAGAGCGTGCGCACCGCCTCGAGGGCCGCGCGGGACGCGAGCGGCGGGCCTGGCTTCGCCAGGGCGAACCGGACAGCGCGCTCGGCGAACGGGGCGGCGTCCGCGTGGTCGGCCGCGTGCCGCGAGAGCTCCCGCAGCGCGTACCCGCGGACGCGAGGCGACCCGTCGCCCTCGGCGAGCTCGACGAGGGCCGTGAGGGCCTCCGCGCCGCCGAGCTCGACGAGCTGGCGCACGAGCTCCTGGCGGACGTGCTCGCTCGGATCGTCGCGGGCGAGCAGCGCGATGGCGAGCGGGTCCGCGCTCGCGGGCGCCACGCGGGCAGGCGGCGCGCCGGCGGCGGGATCGGCGCTGAGCCGGGGCGCCGAGTCGGGCGCGGGCGTGTCGGGCGGCCCTTCGCCCTCGCAAGCGCCTGCTGAGGCGGCGGCCTCCGGCGCGATGCTCGACCGGCTGGCGCGGCTGGCCTGCGCGGCGTTCCAGCGGCGCGGGTCCCGCGGGGCGCCGGCGAGGCGCGCCGCGCGGTCGAGCGGGATCACCGGGGCGGACGGGCGCGCCGCCGCGCCGAGGAGGCGCAGGGCGTTGCGGCGGAGGATGGGGCCGTCCTTGTCGGCGGCGTCGCGCGCGCGGAGGCGCTCGGCCAGCAGGGAGAACGCCTCGTCGGGGAACAGGAGGACGCCGATCTCGAGGGCGGCGATCTGCACCCAGCGGGACGCGTTGACCCCGCGCGACCACGCCAGCACGGAGCGGGCCGCGTCGAGCCCGAGGTGGCCGAGCCGCTCGCGCGCCGGGAGGCGGTGCAGGAGGGCGACGGCGGCGAGCAGCGCGGCCCGGCGGACGGGCGCGGGGCGGCTCGGCTCGGCGTGCGCCATGGCGAGCCGGAGGACGCCGCCGTCGCGGGCGACGTGCACCGCGTCGGACGGGTCGTCGAGGTGCTGCGCGAGGTGGGTGAGGGCGTGGTAGGCGACCTCGATCTCGTCGAGGCGGTCGGCGATGGCGGTGGCGAAGCGCTCCTGGGCCGCCTCGAGGTCGAGGTTGCGGCCGAGCGCCGAGAGGTCGCCGGCCCGCTCGAAGCGCGCGGCGACCCAGCCGAGCAGGGAGGCGGCGCCGCTCCTCTCGCGCTGCTCGCGCTCTCGCGCCCAGACGCGGAGCTGCCGGGCGAGGAGCTCGCGCCGCTCGGCGGGGGTGGCGGCCGACTGGTAGGCGAGCACGAGCGCGGACTCGGCGCTGCGCAGCCGGTCGACCTCGGCGGCCGCGCCGTCGGCGCACCGGGCGAGCGCGGCGAGCAGCGCGGGCCTCGGGTGCTCCTCGTCGCCCAGGTCGGCCGTGACGCGCGCGACGACGGCGGCGATGGCGCGCGGGCGCAGGCGCACCTCGATCTGGGGGAGGCTGTCCTCGATGACCTCCGCGATCGGTCGCGGCGCGGCGGTCCAGGAGTCAGGCGACTCGCGCGAGCTCACGGCGCCTCCGCGAGCGTGCGAAGGGGACGCGCACGAGGGTGGAGGCGGCCTTGCGTCGGGGAGCGAGGAGCACCGTGCGGCGAGACCATCGGCGGGCGAGCAGCGTACACCGTCGCGCGGAGCTGTCGCGAGCCGCCGCTCGTGCGATCTGCGCGACCCTTCGCCCTGGCCTGTTAGGGTGAGCCTTCGGCGAACGTGTCGCAGTCCTCGACGCGGCCGCCCTGCATGCCGCGCTTGAACCAGGCGACCCGCTGCGCCGACGAGCCGTGCGTCCACGTCTCCGGGTTGACCCTGCCGGTCGCGGCTTTCTGCAGCCGGTCGTCGCCGATCGCGGACGCGGCCCGGAGGGCCTCCTCGACATCGCCCGCCTCGAGCAGGTCGCGCTTCTGCGTGGAGTGGGCCCACACGCCGGCGAAGCAGTCCGCCTGGAGCTCCATCTTCACGGAGAGCGCGTTCTTCTCGCCCGGGCGCGCGGCCTGCAGCTGGCGCAGGCGGCGCTCGGTCCCGAGCACGTTCTGCACGTGGTGGCCGATCTCGTGGGCGAGCACGTACGCCTGGGCGAAGTCGCCCGGCGCGCCGAACCGCGCTTTGAGCTCGCGGTAGAAGCCGAGATCGATGTACGCCGTCCGGTCCGCCGGGCAGTAGAACGGGCCCATCGCCGACTCGCCGATGCCACAGCCCGACCTCACGGAGTCGGTGAACACCGTCAGCGTGGGGGCCGGATAGCGCTGCCCCGTCCGGCTGAACACCTGCGTCCACACGGCCTCGGTGTCATCGAGGACGAAGGAGACGAAATCGACGAGCCGCTCCTCCTCGGGCGAGCTCGCGCGCCCGCTCTGCGCGCCGGGGACCGCAGAGCCCTGACCGAGCCCCGACAGGAGATCCTTCCCGAAGACCAGCGAGAGCACGAGCAGGATCACCGTCCCGCCCACACCGAGCTTCGCTCCGCCGGATGCGCCGCGGAGGTCTCGGAGGTTTTCACTGCGTTTCCCAGGTGTCCAGCGCATGGCCAGCGCATGTATAGCGTGGACCGCGCATCGGGTGGTACCTTAGCTTTCGGTCGGGACGTGCGGGTATTGCCCGCCTGGTGATGGCGCCGGCCTTCTCGCACGGCGCGCGAGCGAGCGAATCGCCGCCTGGGCCTTGCCGCGAAGAACACGAGGTCTCTCTCGGCGTCTCCCGAGAAGACACCTCTCTGCGCCTTCAGGCGTCCTGGCGGTGCCTCTCCTCGACTCGCCCCGTGCTCTGGCCAGCACTCCAGGACGGCAAGATCGAGCAGGTCTGGCTCGAGGTGGAGCCAAAGGAGCTCGCCTCGGCCATCCTCGCCGCCGCGAAGAGCTGAGCGCCCCCGGAGATCGCTACGCGCTCGCCGCAGGCCGAGCCGCCCCCGCGGCGGCCGCGGGTCTCCAGAGCCCCAGCGCGCGCGCGCACGGCAGCACCACCTGGGCGAGCGCCGCGCCCTGCAGCGCCCGCGCCTCGGCCACGGTGAGGTGGCCGTGCGCCGCGAGCGCCGCGGCGCGGCCGCCGCCCGGCTCGGCCCCCGGCGGGGGTGGGCGCCCGAGCGACGCCGCGGCGGCCTCGAACACCTCGGCCACGGCGCGGCGCACCGGCTCGCCGCCGGCCCCAATCGCCCACGCCACCGTCAGCCAGGCGAGCTCGGCGTGCCGCGCCTCGTCCTCCGCGATCACCCCGAGCGCCGCCCGCACCGCGGGATCGTCGGCTCGGGCGCGCTGCTCCGCCGCGATCACCGCGGCCACCGTCTCGCCGACGCAGCCCTCCTCCGCGGCGGCGCGCGCCAGCGCCGCGAGATCCGCGGCGATCGGCACCGCCGGCGGCATGGGGAAGGCGGCCGGGCCGACAGGGCCGCCCCGGTAGGCGGCCGCGAGCGAGAACCCGAGTCGGGCATGACCGACCTCGTCGAGCGCGGCGATGTGCGCCGCCTCGACGAGCGACGAAGGCGCGCCGTGCGCCATGAGATCCAGCGCGAAGCGCGCGAACGACGCCACCGACGCGTGCTCCTCCAGCGCGCTCCGCAGCCAGCCGCCGGCGAGCGTCTCCCGCTCCTCGTCCGTCAGATCCGCCAGCGAAGGCTGCTGCCCACCGGCGCCGCTCGCCGTCGCACGCGCGAGCCACCCCGCCTCGGCCGGCCGCGGAGCGGCCGTGACGTGGTGCCCCTCCAGGGAAAAGGGCCGTCCCACCGCGGCGCAGTCGAGGGTGTTCTCCTCGACGATCACCTCGTAACAGCACGCGCCGTCACGGCGGGTCGCGTCGCTCTCCACCGACACGATCGTGACTTTCTCCAGCTCCACGTCCTTGCCGTCGCAGGGCTGGTGGATGGTCCTGAACTCATCCAGCGCGGCGTCGCGGTCCAGGCAAGCCCCGAGCTCGTCGAACCAATCGAAGCAACGGAGCTCCTGGGCGCTTCCAGCCTCGGCCTCGGCCGCGGCCTCCCCGCAGCCCTGCGCTGCGACGAGGAGCGCCGCGGCCGCCGAGGGGCCAGCGCTCTGCAGGAGACGGGCGATGAGCGTTCGTCGAAAGGATCGGTCGAGCAGCATGACGTGCACCTCCAGCCCATGCCTGCTGCCTCGTGCGCGCGGCGAGGAGCTCGAAACAGGGCGGCTTGTGACCTGCTCTGTCGCAAGACATGGTCCACCGCCGGCCAGGGCTCGATCGCGTCGAGACCCGCGGTTCTTGCCGAGAGCGCGGTCCCCCCCCTCGATCGTCGCGCCGCAGCGCTGACACACTCCGGCACTCCCCGGCGCGGGCGTGACCGCGCCCGGACCTGCGCGACGGCGCCGCCTACAGGGGGCTCACGTTGGTCGTGAACGACGCGTTCCGCAGGATGCGCCGCTGGCCGAGCGGCGTCGTGAAGCCGTTCTCCTTGTGGAAGGTCGAGGTGCTCCCGCCGCAGCTCGGATCATCCCCGGCCCACCGCTCCGGGCAATGCGCCAGGATGTAGTCGCGATCCGAGTTGCTGCCGCCGAGGCCGTTCCACCGGGTGTGCTTGATGCAGGCGGCGCCGTCCACCGTCCACTCGGCCTCGAGGCTCATGCCAGAGCCCACCGTTTCGGTCTGGATGCCGAGCGCATCCCAGACGTCGATCGCCGTCCCGTTCTGGGTGTGCGGCACGCCGTCGCCGCAGTAGTCCGCGCGCACCATGCGGATGCACGCTTGATGGAAGTACGAGAGATCCCTGTCCTCGCAGCCGCTCGCATTGCACTCCGCCTCGGCCACCCATTCCCTGTAGCCCCACTCGGCGCACTTCCCGATCGCCGCGCCCTGACAGGCGAACGTGAACATGCCCCCGTCGTCCGAGTGGGCCCCCGTCACCGCGTTCCACGTCCCCTTCACCGGGATCGCGTCGAGGCCCTCGCCGCAGATGTTCACCCAGACCCCGGGGCCGGCGTTGTACTTCACCGTGTAGTACTGGATCCCGTCGCGCTCGACGACGTTCGTGACGCGGACGGACACCGACGACCCATCGTCCAGGACCGCCTCGACGTCCGCGCCGATGAAGTCGGCCCCGGCGACCGGCGCGCCGTCGCCCTCGCGCGTGCCGACCAGCGTCGTCGCGTCCAGCGAGACCCCGTTGAAGCGCACCCCGTTGAAGCGGACCCCGTTGAAGCGAACCCCGTTGAAGCGGACCCCGTTGAGGTTCATGCCGTTGAGCCTGCTCATCGCGAACGAGCTCTCCGCCACCGCTTCCTCGTCCTCGCCGCCGTCGATCTCCGCGGCGCAACCGGCGCCGAGGGAGTTGAGCCCGACCATCGCCCCTACCAGGAACCCTCGCTTCAACATGATCTCCTCCGAACGCTGCCGCTAAAGCCGTGACGCCTTGCGCATCGACGGTCTTCCCTCGGGCGGTCGGGCCCCGATCACGCGAGCGAGGAAGCCCGCGTCGGCGCGAGCGCCGCAGGCCTCGTCGCCTTCACGGTGGTGGAGGGAACGAGGCGCAGATGCGGAGCCCGATCACCGGGTCGAGGAAGGTGCCATCAACGACGGTCCGGTTGTCACTTCGGACCGAGGTTTGATCATAGATATAAGCACCACCTCG
Organism: Sorangium sp. So ce295; assembly: GCF_051527405.1. NCBI lineage: Bacteria > Pseudomonadati > Myxococcota > Polyangiales > Polyangiaceae > Sorangium > Sorangium sp. So ce295. The sequence continues at coordinate 10,925,560 of NZ_CP150324.1, forward strand.
CAACAGCACTTTGTCGGTCTCGATCGAAGAAATGGCCCACTCCAGCACGTTCCCCGCCATGTCATCGACCCCGAACGGACTACGTGAGGCGGGGTGCGAGCCCACCTCATCCGGCCCCATCGTGGAGCTCTCCTTGCCGTAGGTCTCATCGAAGTTGGCGTCGCCGGGAGACAGCCTGTCCCCGTGCGGGAAGATGCGGCTGTCGGCGCCCCGCGCCGCGCGCTCCCACTCGTAGTCGGTGCAGAGGCGGGCTCCGCGCACGCGGCCTGTCCTGTGGAGCCACGCGGCATACTCGGTGGCCTGAGCGAAGGAGATGCCCGTGACAGGGAAACGAAGCCAGTCCTGCTGCGCGCGGACCGCCCGCGATGGGTACACGAGCGGCTCTCCCGCCCGCGCGGTATACGCCTGGATCGTGGGCTGGATCGTGAGCTGCCACACACCGTTTGGCAGGCGGCGCAGCCCCAGGGCGCCTGTCATGGCGCCGTTGCCCGCCTGGATGGACGAGCTGCCGCGGGACTCCTTGGGGAGCTCCTGGATGTAGTCGAGCCACTCCTGGAACGTCGTCTCGTGCCGCGCAATCAGGTACGCGCCTGTGCGGATCTCGTGGAGAGGAACGGTGGAGAGGAACGCCCACCGGTACATGTCGTCGAGGGCGGCGCCGAAGAGGAACCGGCCCGGCGGGATGTAGATGTACCCGGGAGGAACGTCCCCGGCGTGCGGCAGCGGGATGGAGAGCTTCAATGACTCTCCGCGTTGGACCAGGAACGGATAACGCACGATGGTGCGATTCCGCGCCTCGCAGGTGAGCAGGTAGGAGCCCTGCGCGAGCGCGATGCTCGCGAAGGGCGTCGTCCCGAGGAGGCGCTGGCCGGTCAGCTGCCGGCGCCCCTCCGCGTCGCTCTCGTACCGCTCCAGCGTGATGTCCGCGCCGGGGGGATCGGTCTCGATGGCGACCTCCGCGGGCGCATTCCATCGCTGCCGGCGCGCGCCGTCGGGATCGTACGTCGTCATGCGCTGGAGCAGCTCGTCGCGCAGCGAGGCGTGGCCGCGCGCGTCCGCGGCGAGCGCGCGCTCGTAGAGCACGTCGCCGAGCCGCTCGCGCGCGTCGTTGCGGGCGCCGTCGAGCGTGAGCGCCGCCTCCAGCTTCTGGCTCACCTGCAGCTGCAGCCGCTCGGCCTCGGCGGCGCGCCTGCGCGTGAGCTCCCAGAGCGCCTCCCCCTCGTCGCGGCGCCGGCGATCGAAGGCCGAGAGCGCCTCCACGCGGAGCACGTCGGCCTGGGCGCTCTCGAGCGCCGCGGCGGCCGAGGTGAGCGCGGCCTCGTGGATCTTCCTGTCCGCCCGGGCGGCGAGCTGGCGCGCCGCCCTGAGCTCCAGCGTGCCGTAGAGCAGCGCGGCGACGAGCGGGACGCCCACGACGAGGGCCCACCGGACCGCGCGCTGCGTCAGGACGGCGCGCCGCGACGCCCTCAGGAACGCCGCCTCGCGCGGCGGCAGGTCGGCCGGGTCGAGGCCCTTCGCCTCCTTGAGCTGACGCGCGCTGAAGAGCGCGTCGCGGCGCCGGCCGAGCCGCTCCCACTCGGCAGCCGAGGCGTCGAGGCGCTGGCGCGTCGCGCGCTGCTCGCGCTGCTCCTCGAGCCAGTGGCGCAGCGTCCCCCAGCCGTGGATCAGGGCCTCGTGGGCGATCTCGTAGACCGTCCCCTGCTCGCCTTCGCGGGCGAACAGGAGGCGGCCCTGCACGAGCGCGTCGAGCGCCGCGCGCGCCGCCCCGTCGCCGCCCTTCTCCGCGAGCTCGCCCTCGGCGCGCCGCGCCCGCGTGCCCTGCGGGGTGATGAGCGCGCCGAGCAGCCGCCGCGCGGCCGCGTGGACGTCGGGCGGCATGCGGCCGAGCACGCGATCGGCGTGGCGGGCGAGCGCGCCCTCGACCCCGCCGATCTGCGCGAGATCGGCGCTGCTGAGCGGCGCGTCGGGCGCGGCGCGGGCGTCCCAGAGCTCGGCGAGCGCGAACTGGAGGAGCGGCAGCCCGCCCTCGGCGCGCGCGGTGGACTCGACGAGCGCGTCGACGACCGCGTCGGACTCGAACGCGACGCCCTTGGCCAGCGCCGGCCCGGTGATGGCCTCGCGGAGCTTGTCCGCCGACATCGGGCGGAGCAGGTAGAGCGCGCGCTCGATGTCGTCGCCCAGGCCGGAGATGCCGGCGACGCGCGCGAGGAAGTCGCCGCGCACCGTGGCGAGCAGGCGCAGGGAGGGCGAGCGCGCCGCGAAGGCGCTGAGCACCTCGCCGACGAGCGCCGCCTCGCCCGGGCTGCTCAGCGTCGCGAGCTCCTCCATCTGGTCGATGAACAGCACGAGCCCGCCGCGCTCGCCGAGCCGCGCGCGGAGGTCGCGGGCGAGCGAGCCCGGCGCGGCGCGCACGGCCTCGGCGATGCGCTCGGCGGGCGCGCCGAGGACCGGCTCGAGCGCGGCGGCCAGCGCGGCGAGCGGGTGCCTGCCGGGCACCATCATGGCCGCCTGGAAGGCGCGCCCGCCGCCGAGGGCGCCCTCGAGCACGAGCGAGAGCACGCCGGCGCGGCAGAGCGAGGACTTGCCCGAGCCCGAGTCGCCGGCCACGACGATCATGGGCTCGGAGCGGAGCCGGTCGAGGATCGTCCCCGTCTCGGAGCTGCGCCCGTAGAACACCGCGCGGTGCTCGAGATCGAAGACGAGGAGCCCGCGGTAGGGGTTGCCCTCCGGGGCGACGGAGGCGTGGCGGTTCCTGGCGAGCAGCTGTTCGAGCGCGTCGCGCAGCTCGTCGCCCGAGGCGAAGCGGTCGGCCGGGTCGATCTCGAGGCAGCGCTCGATGACGGCCGCGAGCCGCGGATCGACGCCCGGCGCGAGGGCGGCGAGGGGCCGGGGCGCCTCGGTCTGGACGACGAGCGGCAGCTCGGTCATCGGCACGTCGTCGTGCGGCGGGACGCCGGCGCAGAGCTCGAAGAGCAGCGCGCCGAGCGAGTACACGTCGGAGCGGCGCGTCGCGAGCTCGTCGCGCCACAGCTCGGGCGGCAGGTAGTGGGGCGTGCCGCCGCCGACGCTCGTCGTCACGTCGAGGAGGCGCGCCGCCATCTCGGCCGCCTCGCGGAACTCGCCCTCGAGCGGCTCATCGCCGGGCGCGATCGCCGCGTCGGCGTCGCCCTGCGCTCCTCGCAGCGCCTCGCCGCCGGAGAGCGCGTCCGCGCCGAGCGCGTCGGATCGCCCTCCGGGCATGTCCGATCGCCCTCCAGGGACGTCGGATCGCCCTCCGTGGATGTCGGATCGCGCCCCGCGCGCGTCGGGCCGCGCGGCCGGCTCGAGGAGCTTTGCGAGGCCGAAGTCGAGGAGCTTCGCCTCGCCCTCCGCGGTGAGCACCGCGTTGGCCGGCTTGATGTCGAGGTGCAGCACCCCCCGGCGGTGGGCGGCCGCGAGGCCCCGCGCAAGGCCCGCCCCGAGCTCGAGCACGCGGCGCGAGGGCATCGGGATGTCGACGCGGTCGAGGCTCTGGCCGCGGACGAACTCCGAGACGACGAACAGCCGCCCCCGGAGCTCGCCCACGCGGAAGATGGCGACGACGTTCGGGTGCTGGATGCGGGCGGCCGCGCGCGCCTCGGCGAGCAGCCGCGCGCGCACCTCGGCGTCCGCGGTCGCCGCGCGGATGAACTTCATCGCGACCATGCGGTCGAGCAGCGTGTCGTGCGCGAGGTAGACGTCGCCCATGCCGCCGCTGCCGAGCTTCTGGAGGAGCCGGTACTCCTCGAACCGTCTCGGCGGGTGGAAGCTCGACGGGCCGGGGCTGTCCGGGCCGAAGCTCGACGGGGCGAGGCTCTCCGGGCCTACGCTCGACGGCGGCAGGGGGTCGCCCGCCTGCGGCCGCGTCTCCGCGCCGCCGGGGCGCAGGATGGCCTGCGAGAGGGTTGGAGCAATCTTCTCTTTCACGAGGGCCCGCCTCGCGCCAAGCGCCCGGGGACTATACTCGAGCCGAGCGTTCCCCGTGGGGTCCACCGCCCGACGCCGCGCAGTCCACCCGCGCTCAACCCTGGCCCAGACCCGTCGACTGGCCCGCTATGTAGCGCCACACGCCCTCGCGGCGCGCATAGATCTGCGTGGAGCGGAACCGCGCGCTGAACGGCTCGCCACGCCAGGTCCCTTCGTCGCGCACCACGCAGGTCACAACGGCGAGCTCGCCGTAGCTGCGCGCGCTGACCTCCTCCGCGGCCTGCGCGCTCCAGCGCAGCGCGCCCCCCTCGACCGCCGCCAGGTACTCGGCCTTCCCCCAGAGGGCCCCCTGGGAATTGACGTAAGAGAAGTCGTCTGCGAGGAGAAGCGCGAGCTCGGCGAGGTCGCGCGTCACCAGGGCGCGGGCGCGGCGTTCCATGACGTCACGGATGGCTTGCTCGAAGGCGGGGTGTTCGTCGGTCATGGAGGTCCGCGGCTCCACGCAGTGTTACCCGTGCGCCCCGACGCCGTCGACGGTGAAGTCAGGACGCGACGAGGCGCGGCGTGGCGGACTGCGCCGGCAGGATCGCGGGCATCGGACGGCGGCGGCCTGGGGGGATCCGAAGGCCTTGGGGCGAATCGCGGAGCGCGCGAACAGGCGCATCGTTCAATTCGGTCCATGAGGCCGCGTCGACCGCGTGGCCATCGACCCGATCATGAATCAACGATTTTGTTCCGTAAGGCCCGTATACCGCGGAGAACCCTGTTGCGGTTCCTGGCAAGGCACATCCACCGGGGCAGCGTGGCCAGGTAGTCGCGGTCGGCCCAATGCATCCGCAGGCGCTCGCGCAGGGGACAGGCGATGTAGATCTCCAGGAGCGCGAGGTGGTGGCGGTTGATCCCATAGAGGGTGTGGCCGCAGCGGCCCAATTGCTGTCCCGTGCCATAGGCAGTCGGTGTTTCCCTCGTCAAGCTGGAGGAGGCGGCTGCCGCGAGGTGTCGCGATCTACGTCAGCGCTTCCTCGGCGCCGTCCGCGGTCACGGCCTGCTCAAGCCATCGGTGCAACGTGGGCATGTCGACGCAGCCGTCGATCTGCGCCTCCAGCGCGGGACGGAGCGCGAGCCCACGCCGCGCCAGCACCGTGCGCAGCGCGGCGCGCGCCTCGGTCAGCCGGCCTTCCTGCTGGGCCTCCTCGATGAGCTCCTCCTTCACCTCCGGGCTATCCGCGAGCAAGGTGCGCAGGATCCCCTGCCGGCGCGCCTCGATCTCCGGATCATCCGAGCGAGCGAACCGCCGCTTCAATTCCTCCTGGGTCCACGGTGACATCGGCATGTACTGTAGCATGGAGAGCACCCATTCCACTTCCCGCCGCGGTGCGACCCACCGGGCGAAATCGTCCAGGGCCCGTCCCGAGCGCGCCACCAGGAACGGCACCAGCTCGGGCACAAGCGCACTTGAATTAACCACTCTGTTCGGCAGAAATAGAGAGATCATTCCGGCAGAACTCGCGTAATTGCGTGAGCCTGGGTGCGCCGGGGACCCGGAGACTCAGGACGGCCGGCGGGCATGGTCGTGCCGCCCTCCGAGGACGAGCCCCGCGTGCATCCTCGAGCCGATCCGAGCGTTCCCCGGGCGGTCCGCCGCCCGACGCCGCGCGACGGGCTGGCCAAGGGGCGCGCAGATCTGCTCTGTTACGGTGTTGCGGCTCTTGTCTACACCGGCCACGGCGACCTCGCGTGGCCAGGAGCGATCTCGAGGTGGCAGCGAACATGCGCAGATCCCCGCGGAACGACGCCGGCCTCCCCCGTGGCTCACGGACCTGGGAGCCATGAGCGACGTCGACGTCCGGCTCGCCTGCGAGCCGCTCGGTGAGTGCGTCGTGCTGGAGGTCGCGGGGCGCGAGGCCATGGATGCCCTCTCGTCCTGGGAGGTGCGCGTCGCCGTCCCCGGCGAGGTGGATCTCGCGGCGCTCCTCCGCGCCCCGGCGACGCTCGCGCTCGTCGATCCCGCCGAGGGCTCCGAGCGGCTCGTCCGCCTCCTCGTCGTCGAGGCGAGCTGCGATCTCCGCCGCGGCCGGGAGCGGATCTACGCGCTCCGCCTCTCGGATCCTCCATGGCTCCTCACGCTGCGCGGCGGCTACCGGGTCTTCGTGGAGAAGACCACCGAGCAGGTCGTGACCGAGGTGATGGCGGGCGCGGGCATCCCGGCGGCGGCGATCGAGCCGCGGCTCGCGGGCGCGTACCCGGTGCGGACCCAGTGCGTCCAGTACGCCGAGGCGGAGTGGGCGTTCATCGAGCGCCTGCTGGCCGACGAGGGGATCTCGTACTGGTTCGACACGACGGCCGAGGGCGAGCACCGCATCGTCCTCGGCGACGGCAACGGCTCCCACGACGGGATCGAGGGCGGCGCGGCGCTCCCCTACGCCGGGGCCCGGGGGGCGAAGCTCGGCGCGCGCGCCCTCTCGTCGCTCGAGTGGGAGGAGCAGGCCGTGGTCGATCGGGTCACCGTGCGTGACTTCGACGTGCGGCACCCGGACGTTTACGTCGACGGCCACGCCGGCGAGGGTGAGCTCGCGTGGCTCGAGGTGCCGGCCGGCGTCCCCACGGCCGAGGCCGCGAAGGCGCGGGCCAGGCGGCGGCTGGAGCAGCTGCAGCGCGACAAGGTCACCGTCACGGGGGAGAGCGACTGCATCCGCCTCGGGCCAGGGCGCCTCGTGGAGATCACGGGCGCGGGGGCGGACCTCTTCGAGCAGAGGATGCTCGTCGCCGAGCTCTCCCACCGCTACGCGAGGCCGAGCCGCGACGGCGGCGCGGCCACGCCCTACGGAAACCGGATCGCGCTCAGGCCCACGAAGGCCGCGGACGGCGGAGATCACCCGCCCTTCCGGCCCGCGATCCGCCCGGCGCCCGCGGTGGAGCACATCGACGGCGCGGTGATCACGGGGCCGCCCGGCGAGGAGATCCACGTCGACGATCTCGGCCGGATCAAGCTGCGCTTCCTCTGGGATCGCTCCGGGATCGCGGACGACCGCGCCTCGCACTGGATCCGCTGCCTCCAGCACCCGCTCGGCGCCTCGATGTTCCTGCCCCGCGTGGGCTGGGAGGTCCACGTCGGCTACCTCGACGGCTCGCCGGATCGCCCCTTCGTCCTCGGGCGCGCCTACAACGCGATTGCCGTCGCGCCGTTCCCGCTCCCGGCGGCGTCGGCGACGACCGCGCTCCAGTCGTGGACCACCCCGAGGAGCGGCGAGACCCAGGGGATCACGATGGTCGACGACGCGGGCGCGGAGGCGCTCTCGATCCACGCCTCGCGGGATCTCTCGGTCAAGGTCGGCGGCCCGGAGACGACGCGGATCGACGGCGACGACGCGCAGGTCGTCGGCCTGTCGCTCACCAGCAACGTGCTCGGGAGCCACGCCGCGCGCGTCGGGGCGACCCAGCGCGTCGACGTGGGGCAGGAGATGCTCCTCTCGGTCGAGGGGGCGAGCTCCGAGCTCGTCGGCGGGGCGGAGCTCGTCGACGTCACCGGCAACCGCGCCGTGCTGGCGAGCGGGTCGTGCGTCGAGGTCGTGGGCGCCGGCTACGCGCTGCTCTGCAACCAGTCGAACGTCAACGTGAGCGGCGGCTGCGCCCGGGTGGTGCTCGGGACGACGTCGATCGCGAGCGGCCTCGGCGTCACGGAGTCGGTCGCGGGGGCGCGCACCTACGCCTGCCGCGGCTCCCGGACGATCCGCTGCAGCAGCTACGCCGAGTCGATCAACGGCGGCAAGCGGAGCCAGGCGGGCGCGGTGCACGAGCGGGCCGCGGGGAACGTCGGCGTCAAGGCGTCGATCGGGACGATCACGGCCGGGAAGGTGTCGATCGGCGCGGGCGGGAAGGTGTCGATCAGCGCGCCGGTGGTGACGATCCAGGCCAGCGGCAGCATCGCGGCGGGCACGATGAGCCTGGGCGGCGGCAAGCTGAAGACGACCGGCGGCGTCACCCACGTGGACGGCGGCACGACCCGGCGCGCCAGCGGAAAGGCGGGCAAGTGAGCGAGCGACCGATCCTGCTCGAGATCCCCGGCGTGGACGCCGAGCTCCGCGTCCACGCGTGCCAGGTCGAGGAGCGCGCCTGCGCCCCGACGGTGGCCCACGCGCGCTGCGCCGCCTTCGTGGGCGGCGAGCCCGCCGAGCTCGCGGCGCTCGATCTGATCGGGCGCGCCGCGACGCTCACGCTGCGCTTCCACGGCGTCGAGCGGCGCTTCGCGCTCGCGGTGGAGGCCGTCGAGGAGCGCGACGCCCACGCGCGCGTGACCCTCGCCTCGCCGGTCGCCCGGCTCGACGAGACGCGCGACTACCGGGTCTTCGTCGACGAGAGCGCAACCGAGATCGCGGCGCGCGTCCTCGGCGATCACGGCGTCCGCCTCGACCTCCGCGCCCGCCGCGCGGCGGCGAAGCGGCCCCACTGCGCGCAGGTCTTCGAGAGCGACCTCGGCTTCTGCGCTCGCCTCCTCGCCGAGGAGGGCATGAGCTGGTTCCCGGACGACGGCGATCCCGCGCTCCTCCACGTCGCCGACGCGCCCGAGACGTTCCTCGACACGGGCGCGGCGATCCCGTGGCGCGACGAGGCGGGGCTCGTCCCCGGGCGAGCCCTCACCGCGGCGCGGATCCGCAGGCGGGTGGCGGTCGAGAAGGTCGCGCTCAAGGCGTACGATTTCACGCGGCCGATGCTCGATCTGAGCGGCGCCTCGGGCGAGGGCGCGCTCGAGTGGTACGAGGTCCCGGGCGGCCTCGACGATCCGGACGCGGGCCGCGAGCTCGCGGCGATCCGCCTCGCCGAGCGCCGGGCCGGGGCGACATCGCTCGAGGGCGAGGCCACGGCGCCGGAGCTCCGCGCCGGCGAGATCGTCGAGGTGACCGACCCGCCCGAGGAGCTCGGCGACGCGCGCTGGCTCGTGCTCGCCGTCGCGCACGAGGCGAGGGCCGAGCCGGGTCCGGAGGAGCTCGCTTACCGCGCTCGCTTCGAGGCGGTCCCGGCGCGCGACGGCTTCCGCCCGGCGCGCCGGGCCCCCGAGCCTCGCGGCGGCGCCGGGACCGCGGTGGTCACCGGGCCGCCGGGCAAGGAGATCGCCCTCGACGAGCACGGCCGCAGCCGCCTCCGGCTCCGCTGGGATCGCCGGGGCACGTGCGAGACCTCAGACGACCGGAGCTCCGGCTTCGCCCGGGTGACCCAGCCGCAGCTCTCGGGCGCGATGCTGAACCCGCGGGTCGGCTGGGAGGAGCTCGTCGGCTTCAGCGACCGGGGCGGGGAGATCCCCGTGATCCTCGGCCGGTTGTACAACGCCGTCCAGGCGCCGCCCGCCGCGCTGCCCGCGAAGAAGGTCGAGACCCGCCTCGGCACGCGGGCGACCCCCGGCGGCTCGGGCGGCAGCGGCGTCGGGATCAGCGACGAGGCCGGGAACGAGCGCCTCGGGCTCGACACGTCGGGCGACTACCGGGAGCGGACCGAGAACGACAAGCGGACCGAGATCGCCGGGCGATCCGAGCGCGTGGTCGGCGGCGCCCGGACGGTCGAGGTCAAGGAGCGGCGGGTCGAGAAGGTGGCGGGCGCGCTGTCGCTCGAGGTAGGCGGCGAGCGCAAGGTGGCGGTCGACTCGAACTACGGGCTGAAGGCGGCCTCCGAGGCGATCACCGTGGGGGGCGCCCGCGTGATCCGCGCCGGCGGCGACTACCTCACCGTGACGCCGAGCTTCGTCCGGATGGTGGGCGGCGCGAAGCAGGAGGTCGGCGTCGAGCACCAGAGCGTGTTCGTCAAGGGCGCCTCGACGCTGCTCGTCGGCGGCTCGGTGAGCACCACCGCCGGCCCGTCGGAGTCGGTGGGCGTGGCCGGCGCGGCGATCGTGAAGGTCTCGGGCGCGCAGACCATCGACGCCGGCTCCTACGGCCTCACCGTGCGGGGGCTCTACGCGGAGAGCTTCGGCTCGCGCAGCGTCACCGCGGGAGGCGACGTCGCGGAGAGCTTCGGCAAGGTCACGACCACCTCGCGGGGCGCCGCCGACATCGCCGGCGCCGAGATCGCCGTCGAGGCGGCCGCGAAGCTGACGATCAAGGCGCAGGGGGTGACGATCACCATGACCCCCGGATCCATCACCATCTCGGGCAAGCTCGAGGGCCCGACCTCGAGCGTGGAGGAAGGGGTTCATCGCTATGGCTAGGTCACGCACGGTCCAGCAATCGGCCGCCCGCCCCGCGCGGGGCGAGGCGAAGCCCCTCGGCCCCGGGCTCCACCCGGGGGTCGTGGAGATGATCGCCGCGCGCGGCCAGGAGAGCGACGCGCGCCCCGCGTTCCAGGTGCGCTCGAGCGACGGGCGCCGGCTCCTCGCGACGCTCGCCGCCGGCGTCTCGCCCGCGTTCATCGAGGAGTGCATGCGCGAGGGCCGCACCGTCGTGCTCGCGGACGCGCCCGGGGGCGTCGCCATCCTGGGCGCGCTCCAGACGGCCTCGGCGCCGGCGCCGGACGCGCACGGCACGCTGGCGCTCGACGCCCGCCACCTCCGGCTCCGCGCCAGGGAGACGCTGGAGCTCGAGGTGCCGGGATCGAGCCTCCGGATCGAGCCCGGCGGCGCTGTGCGGATCGAGGGCGACCGGCTGGTGATCGACATGGCGGCGCTCGTGCGGATCTTCTCGGCGCGGGTGGAGCTGCCATGAGCGGCGTCGCGCTGACGATCGAGGGCGATCCGGATCTCTCGCCGTCGCGCGTCCGCGGCGTGGAGCGGCTCGGGGAGGCCTCGGCGTTCGAGATCGATCTCCATGGACCGAGGGACGCGCTCGTCGCGCCCGGGAGCGCGCTCCGCAAGGCGGGGCGGCTCGCCATCGACGCGCCCACGGGGAGCCGGACGTTCCTCGGCGTCGTCACCCGGTTCGCCGTGATCGCGAGCGATCACGAGCACCTGCGGGCTTACCGGCTCACGCTCGCGTCGCGCTTCGCGTTGCTCGCGCTCACGCGGAGGGCGCGCACGTTCCAGGAGATGACGGCGCCGGAGATCGTCGAGCAGGTGGTGCGAGGGGGCGGCTACAGGACCGTGCGCAAGCGGCTCGCGGCGTCCTACCCGAAGCGCCGCTACGTCGTGCAGTACCAGGAGAGCGACGCGGCGTTCGTCCGGCGGATCTGCGAGGAGCACGGGCTGTATTTCCGGTTCGAGGACGACGGCGAGGGCGAGGTGTTCGTCCTCGAGGACGACTCCGCCTCCGCCGAGGACGCCTACCCGGGCGGCGTCGCGCTGGTCACGCGCAGCACGCTGGACGAGCCGGGGCCCGTCGCGGTGGACGCGGCGCGGCGGCTCCGGCGCGCGGCCGGCAAGGTCGTCCTCCGCGACCACAGCCCCGATCAGCCCCGGCTCTCGCTCGAGGCCGAAGCCTCGGGCGGCGTCGAGGCGGAGCGGGAGGTGGAGGTCTACGAGGCGCCCGGCGGCTTCGCCTCGCCGGCGGAGGGCGCGGCGCGCGCGCGGATCCGGCTCGAGTCGCTGCGCGCCGAGGCCGCGCGCCTGTCGTTCGACAGCAACGCGCTGGCGCTCTCGCCCGGCGCGCGCTGCCGCCTCGTGGAGGCGCCGGACCACCACGGCGTCGTCCAGGCGGCGGGCGACTGCGTGGTGACCGACGTCGCGCTGCGCTGGGACGCGGGCGACGGGGTCCTCCGCGCCAGCGTCGGGGCGATCCCGGCCAGCGTGCCGTTCCGCCTGCCGAAGGTCACGCCGAGGCCGCGCATCGCCGGGGTGCAGTCGGCATGGGTCACGGGGGAGCGCGGGCAGGAGATCCACCCCGACCCGCTCGGCCGCGTCCACCTCCGCTTCCACTGGGATCTGCACGGCGAGGGCGACCAGCGGAGCAGCCTGCCCGTGCGGGTGGCGCAGCCGCAGCTGCCGGATCCGATGCTCCTGCCGCGCGTGGGCTGGGAGGTCTTCGTGATGTTCGAGGACGGCGATCCGGATCGCCCCGTGGTGCTCGGGCGCTCGTACAACGAGAAGCAGCGGCCGCCCCTCGCGCTGCCGGCGAACAAGACGGTGACCTCGATCGCGACCGACAGCTCGCCCGGCGGGGGGGCGCGGACGGTGTTCCAGATGGACGACGCGGCCGGCCGCGAGCACGTCCTCGTGCACGCGCCCTTCGCCAAGGAGACGACGGTCGGGGGCGATCACGAGGCGCAGACGCTGAAGAACGAAGATCTCCAGGTCGGCGCTGCCCTGCAGGCCGAGATCGGGGGCGACGAGTCGACCTCGGTGCACCTCGGGTACATCGGCGGCTACGGCTCCCGCAGCGTGACGGTGGGCGGCGCGCAGCGCCAGAGCGCGGGGGGCAACTTCGTGAGCGAGGTCGGCGCCGAGACGGCCGTGGTGGGGGGGATGCTCGTGGAGCAGGCCGGCAACCCCGTGAAGGGCGCGGCCAACCTCGCCGCGTCCGCGCTGCTGTCGAAGGTGAGCGCGCGGGGCGCCGCCGGGCAGATCGCGGCGTCGGCGATGGGCGCGTCGCGCGCGGCCTACGAGGGCTACCAGGCGAAGGGCGCGGAGGGCGCGCTCGCCGCGATCAAGGACAGCGCGGCGGGCAGCGCGATGTCGCTGCTGCCGGGGGGCGAGGCGATCCTGGCGGCGGTGAAGGGGTCGTCGAGCCCGATGCCGTGGGATCACGGACGGCCCGCGCAGGGCGAGGCGGCGCCGGGCGGCGGGGCCGCGGGGGCGAGCGGCGCAGGCGGCGGGCCGGCGGGCCCCGGCCCGGGCCACCGCAGCGTCGTCGCGAGCGGCTCGTACACCGAGGCGGTGGGCGCCCTCTACGCGCTGACCACGCCGGGCCCCGTCTCGTGGGTGACCGCTGGCCCCGCGACGACCGTGATCAACGGGAGCCACACGAGCAGCGCTGCGAGCGCCGGCCTCCAGGTGGGCGGCGGCCTCGGCGAGTGGCTCGGCTCGCTGAACATCGGCAGCCGGGGGGCGATCACCCGGAGCGTCGCGGGGGCCATGACCTCGGACGTGAAGGGCGCGCTGAAGATCAGCGCGGGCGGCTCGTACACGCTCACCGCGAAGAGCGCGCTGACGCTCGAGGTGAGCGGGAACCTGAAGCTCGGCGGCAGCCCGATCACCTTCCGGTGCGGCGCGTCCGAGATCTCGGCGACGCCGGCGGGCGTCACGATCAAGTCCCCCTCGATCACCATCACCGGGAGCTCGAAGCAGTCGGGCTCGCTCACGCACCGATGAGGCTCACCGTGCTCGGCCTCGGCCTCGTCTCGCCCGCCGGCGCCTCGGCGCGCGATCACGTCTTCTTCCCGCGCGCCGGGGCGCCGCCGCCCCCGCCGTCGCCGTTCGTCGGGCCCGACGGGCGCCGGATCGACGCGCGCTACTGCCCGTGGATCAGGCCCTCGCAGGCCGACGCGGGCCGCCTCCTCGCGCTCGCCCGAGGCGCCGTCGCCGAGGCCCTCGCTGTGGTGCCCGGGAACGAGGCGGCGGGGATCCCGCGGTTCGTCATGACGCCGGCGCCACGGCCGGGGTTGCCCGAGGGAGCGCTCTCGGAGCTGGCCCGCGCGCTCGGCCCCGCGGCGCAGCGCTTCACCGGGGCGGCGGGCGCGTTCGCGGCGCTGGCGCGGATCGCGGAGCTGCTCGCGGGCGGCGCGGGCGGCGCCGCGCTCCTCGTCGGCGTCGACTCGTACGCCGGGGTGGACGCGCTCGCCGAGCGGCGGCGGAGGCCGGAGAGCCCGTGGCTGCTCGCGCCGCCGCCGCCGTCCGAGGGCGCGGGGGCGCTGCTCGTGGCCTCCGCGGAGCAGGCGTCGCGGTGGGGGGCGGCGGCCGTGGGAGAGATCGTCGCGAGCCGGCACGCGCCGGGGCGCGCGACCGACGAGGACGACGAGCCCGTCGACGCGGCGGCGATGACCGGGCTCCTCCGCAGCCTGCCTGCCGCTGCCGGGCCGATCCAGGCCGTCTTCGGGCAGGGGCGTGCTGGCGCGCTCCGGTGCCGAGAGTGGCAGTTCACGACGGCGCGGTGCGCGGAGCGGCTCTCGCCGACTTATTTCGATCGCTGCCTCGAGGCGGAGATCGGCGAGCTCGGCGCCGCGGCGGGCGTGATGGGCCTCGCCTGCGCCTTCGCGACGCTCCGGCACGGCGCGGCGCCGGCCGAGGCCGGGAGGTCGTTCGTGGCCTGGGCGATCTCCCGCGATGGCACCCGCGGGATCGCGCTCGGCGCCGCGCACCGCACGGGAGCGGGCAAGGTCGCGGCGGGAGCGGAGGGGGCGCTTCCGGTGATGATGCCGCTCTCGGGGGCGGTGATCGCGCGGGGGGTGGAGCGGGAGGCGTTCGTCCCGTCGCCGATCGAAGCGGAGGAGCCGGAAGACGAGGCGTGGCTCGAGGAGGGCGCCAGGGAGGCGGGCGCGGCGGCGGCGAGCATCGCGGCGGCGAACGACGTGGCGCCGGCGCTCCCGGAGCTGCCGCGCGAGAGCGCCCCCGCGCCGCTGGTGCGGCTCGACGCGGGGCGCGTGACCGAGGTCACGCTGGCGGGGTTCTACGCGTCGGTCGTGGATCATTGCGCGGAGCTCGTGGCCGCGCTCGCTCGGGATCGCGTCGAGGGGCGGCGCTCGTGGCTGCCGGAGACGGAGGCGCGGATGCTCCGGCAGATCGACGCGATCGTGGCCGCGGGGCCTCGGGCGCTGATCGAGGTCGCCGCCTTCTGGGAGCGCTGGATGGACGACCCGTGGAAGTCGTTCGCGGGCGCGATCTCGCTCGCCGCCTTCGCGGGGGACGATGCGCTCGCCGCGATCCACCGGGCGGCGCACCTGCTCCCGCAGGACGCCGAGGACCATGCGATCGCCGTGGCCGAGGCGCTCGCGCTGGTCGAGCGGCCTGGGCTCGCGGGGCTGGCGCGGGCGCTGTCGGCGTCGGCGCACCCGATCGCGCGGGCTGCCGGCGTGAACCTGCGCTCGATGCGCGGCGAGCTGCCGATCGAAGGGATCGGCGCCGCGCTCGCCGACGAGCACGACGCGGTGGTGTGCGCCGGGATCTGGGGCTGCGAGCGGCTGCCGCCGGCGCAGCGTGCGCGCTTCGTCGAGCGCTTGCGGGAGCTGTGTGGAGAGGCATCCCCCGCCGTGGCCTGGTCGGCGGCGCGGGTGCTCGTGATCGGCGGCGAGGTGGAGCTGGTGCGCGACGAGGCGCTGAGCGCGCGGGTGGGCCTGCGCGCAGCGGAGCTGTTCGCGCTGGCCGGGGAGCCGGGCGACTGGCCTCGGCTAGAGGCCCTGCTCGGCCGTCACCGGCCGACGCGCGCGGCGCTCTCCGCCGTGGCGCGCTTCGGCTGCCCGGCGAGCGCCGGGTGGATGATCCAGCAGCTCGACGACGAGGCGCTCGCGGACGATGCGGCGGAGGCGCTGCGCACGCTGTTCGGGCCGGTCGTCGAGGAGGCGCGGGAGCTGGAGGCCGGGGCGTGGCGGGAGGCGATCGCGGCGCTGCGGCTCGATCCGAGGGGGCGTTACCGCGGGGGGCGAGCGTTCTCGACCGTGGTGGCGGTGGAGGAGTGCGCGTCGGGCAGGCTGTCGCGCCTCGAGGTGGAGGCGCGGGTCAACGAGCTGCGCGCACGGCTGAGGCTGCCGGACGCGGTCGACGTGAGCGGTTTCTGGGCGAGGGCGGAGGCGAACCTGGCGGCGTTCCTGAAGGTGGCGCGGAGCCAGGGCTGAGGGCTGGGGGCAACTCGGGGACGAGAGATCACTGTGGCGACGATCAATTACAAACACATCGCGACGACACGGAGCAATCACTTCTGTCCCGGCCCCCTTCCGGCCATCAGCACGGCGCCACCGCCGGCTCCGACCGGGCCAGTGCCAAGCCCGTTTGCGTACGTCGCGCTCTCGTCAAGTGCGACGGATACAGGCGAGCGGATCGAGATCGGCGGCGCGCCGGTGCTCCTGGAGGGCAGCTCGATGGACATCGAGTTGCCAGGCAACATCCCTTGCCAAGGGACCGGGGGCGACGTTGTGACGCACGTTGTGAACAAGGCGTGCTTCGTCAAGAGTGCATCGGCCAAGATCATGTCCGGCGACCGCGGACTCGTCTGTACCGGCGACTACGTAATTCTTAACGTAGCCGGAAGTAAGGCACAGGTGGCCCAGATCAGCGGGGTGCTCCTGGCGGCGGGCATCGTCCAAACCGCCACGGTCGACAACACGATCGTGAATATGACGGTCGTGCTCGATCCAATCTCCGTCGCGTCTGGCGCCATGGTCGACGAGACCACGGATCTCTCGATGCCGGGCCTCATCCCCATCGAGTGGAAGCGCCTCTATAGCTCTATGCGAACCCGCGAGCACACCCCGCTCGGGCGCGGCGGTTGGACGCACGCATACCACCAGTGGATCGAGATCGACGGCGACGTGCTGCGCCTCCACGACGCGGACGGCGCGACCATCACCGTGCGCGACACGAAGCCGCGCGAGCCAGCGTTCCATCGCGGCAAGCGCCTCGTGATCATCCGTGACCCCCACGGCGGCGCCACCGCGTTTTCACTCGACACGCGCCTCACCCGCACCTTTCGTCCCGCCGGCGGCGGACGCACGTTCCTCCGCGAGATCTCCAACGAGTCCGGGCACAAGGTCGTCCTGGAGTACGATGCGGAACGGCTCGTGCGAATCGTCGATACCGCGCGCCGCACGCTCGTCCTCACCCACGACAGCGACGGCCACATCGTGCGCCTCCAGGTTTTCCCTCCCGGCGGCGAGGGCCGCACTCCGGTCCACGCCGTCTCGTTCGCGTACAGCGACGGCGGCGAGCTTGTGAAGGTCACCGATGCGCTCGGCCACGCGGAAACGTACGGCTACGACGAACAGCGCCGCATGAATCACAGGACGCTGCCGACTGGCCTCTCGTTCCACTACCTCTATGATCCCGAGTCAGGTCGGTGCGTCCGCTCCTGGGGAGACGGCGATCTCCACGCCGGCGATCTCACCTACGATCTTCAGCAAGGCATCACTCACCTGACCGGCAACCCGGAACCCCGCGTCTTCACGTGGCGGCCCGAGGACGGATCGGTGGTGCGCGAGGCCTCGCCCGACGGCCTCTCCGTGCGCGATCTCGAGTTCGATGCCGATGGCCTGCTCCTCAAAACGAAGAACGCGGCGGGAGATACCCTGACGTTCACCCGCGACGGGCGGGGCAACCTCACGCGCATCACCGATTCCACCGGCCGAGTGGTCGAGCTCGAGTACTCGGACGATCTCCTGGTGCGGCGCCACGCTGGAGGCCTGACCACCGAGTACGGCTACGACCACCGAAACCGGCTCACCTGGGTGAGATACACGTCCGGCGCATTCCTGACGCTGACGTACGACGAGCAGGGACGCATCGCCGCGGTGCACGGGCCGGACGGGCTCCGCGGCGGCTTCACCTACGACGAGCAGCACAACGCCGCCGAGGAGCGCACTCCCCGCGGCGGATTGCGTCGCTGGCGCCACGACGCGCTCGGCCGGCCCATAGTGTACGTCGATCCGCTCGGACGGGTGACGCGCCGCGAGCTCGACGCTCTCGGCCGGCCGACCGCACTCCACTTGCCCGACGGGACCTCGCTGCGCTTCGAGCACGACGCGCTCGGACGCCTCACCCGCCGCACCGACACGCTCGGGCGGGTCGAAACATTCCGCTACACGGGCCTGAAATCACCGGTCGAAGTGATCCAGCCCGACGGTGCGATCTGGTCCTTGTCGTTCGATCTCAATGAGCGCCTCCAGCAGGTGAAGAATCCGAAGGGCGAGACCTTCGATCTCCGGTATGACCGCGCCGGCAACCTCCGCGAGTACCGCTCATATGACGGCCGCATCTCCCGCGCGCAGCACGGCAAGAATGGTCGCCTGGCGCGCGTGGATAATGCCGACGGCACCTTCCGCGCACTCCGGCACGACGGCGCGGGGAGAATCCTCGCCGAGGAGACACCACATGGAGTCGTAAAGATCGAGACGCCCGAGGACCTCGTTGTCGAGTACATCTTCGAGGATCCGGCCGGGGAGATCCGCCTGCGCGTCGAGCGCGATCTGCTCGGGCGCGTGGTTGCCGAGACGCAGAACGGCAGGATGATCCGCTATGAGTACGACGCGCAGAACCGCTGCACCGCTCGCCACCTCCCGACGGGGCACATAACACGTTATACGTACGATGAGGAGGGGAACGTCTCGTCGCTCGATCACGACGGCTACCTCGTGGAGATCCAGCGCGATCTGGCCGGCTCGGTAGTCCGCAAGGTCTTCGCGAGCGCCGGCGTGGAGGCGCGGCGCGAGGTCGACCCGATCGCGCGCCCCACCCGCGACTGGGTCGGTGCCGCCGGGCGCACGCTCGTGGATCGCCTCTACGCCTACGATGCCGCCGGCGCACTCGTCGAGCGCAACGACCTGCGCTGGGGCATCTCGCGCTACAGCTACGATCGGCTTGGCATGCTGCTCGCCACCAGCTCTCCGAAGGGGCGCGAGAGCTTCGTGTACGACGTGGGAGGCTCGCTGAAGCCCGCGGGGTCGGCCTGGGAAACGGGGCCGGGCGGGCTCTTGCTCCGCACCGAGGAGGCCGCGTATGCCTACGACGCTGCGAACCGGCGCACGCGCGAGACGCGGTCGGACGGAGCGACGGAGTACCTCTGGGACTGCCGCGGGCAGCTCCGCGAGGTCCGGCGCCCCGACGGCACACGCGTGCTCTTCGCTTACGATGCCTTCAGCCGTCGGGTCAGGAAGGAGATCGTCCCGCCCGCCGTCCCGAGCGCGTTCGAGTCTGCAGACGCGCGGAAGCCCCGGGTCGTCGAGTACGTGTGGGACGGCCTCTGCCTCGCCGCCGAGATCGACTCGGAGCGCGGCACACGCGTGTTCGTGCACGAGCCGGGTACGATGAGCCCGCTCCTCCAGCAGGACAGCACCGCAATCTATGCAGTGGTCACCGATCACGTCGGCACCACGACCGAGCTCATCGGCCCCGAGGGCGAGGTCGCGTGGTCAGCGCGCCACTCGGCTTTCGGCATCATTACCGAGGCCGCACGGCCGAAGGGTGCGCCACTCGTGGCATCGCCGTTCCGGCTGCTCGGGCAGTACCACGACGAGGAGACGGAGCTCTGCTACGTTCGCTACCGCTACTTCGATCCGAAGACGGCACGCTTTTTGAGCCCGGATCCGCTCGAGCTTTTCGGCAGCCGCAACCTATTCGCGTTCGATGGCAGCCCTACTACCCATGCGGACCCGCTGGGCCTTTCCTGCCTCATCATCGGCAATCCGCTGCACGACAGTCTCGTCCGCTATTGCATACGACACATATCACCGAACCCGGATAATTACCGCATCATGATCCACGGGGAACCCGGCCACGTCATGTCGACGGACGTGACCGGAATGAGCACCACGCATACACCTGACCAGCTCTTGCAAATGATCCACGCCGCCGGGAACTACAACGGCGCACAGATCATCACCCTAAACTCATGCAACACGGGTCGGACGGTGGACGGCGTAGCCTCGAAGGTCTCCGCCGCCTTCCCCAACCGCGACGTCCGCGGTCCGAACGACCTCGTTTGGGGCGTCGGCCAGTACATTGCACCTCCCGTCGGGGTAGCCAACAGCGTGACGTGGACGCCTACGCCGGACGAGCTTGGCAAATCCATGCCGGATTTGACGCGCCCCGGGCAGTGGAATTACTTCAGAGATGGTAACCCGCACGAGCGTAGCCAGAACATATACAAGGACGCGCCGCTGACCAAGACGCAACCTATCAATGTACCACCACAGAAAGGTCCGCTGCCCTTCCGATGACCCCTTCGAGTTGAAACAGCGTTCCACGGAGGCTCGCACGCCGACCACGCGGGGGGCATCCTGTCAGCTGCACGCATGATAAAGAACGGCTTCATGCTGCGTCGAATTGCCGAAGTCGATGGCAAGCCACAGCTCATCGTCCTCACTGGCCACGAAGCTGCGTTCGTGCCCGACATGCAGGGTCGTGTGAAAGGGGATGGGAATGCGCTCCCAGTCTCCGCCTCGCGCCAGCCTGTGAATGTAGAGCGCTGACGAGGCATTCTCTGAAAAGAGGAAAAGCTCGCCTCTGGGCGTAGCCGCCAGGCTTATCACCCGAAACTCCCGTGAAACGGGTGGCAACGGGAGCCACCTCCCCTGGGCGCGGTACGCCAGGAAGGGCTCCCCGGACTCCAGTTTTCCGATGGCCATGGACTCATAGGGCGGATACCCGGCATACATTTCGATGCCCCTCTCATCCACCCCGGGCGGCCATTCGAGCCTTTCACCGTTCTCCTCTCCTCGCGGAAACATCCACCATTCAGGCTGGTGATGGCGCGCTCGCACGATGTGAACAGCGACATCGCCTGCGGTCGTCCTATGAAAATGCGCAGGTGGGTACCAACCATCCCAGACGATCTTCTTGGCGAGCACGGGAGGGATCGGCTTATCAGAGCTGTCCAGCCATCTCAGGGTGCCATCGGCTTCCAAGCCGAGCACCCCGCCCGCCCACTGGAGCACCCATAGGACATCGGGATGCTCCACCCATCGCGCGTGCCGCTCATCCCAGCGGACCACGGCGCCCCTCGGCTTCTTCAGCTCCTCCGCCAGCACAATCGCCTCTGCCGGACGCAGCCGCCGGGAGCCCATGCGGATCGTCCACCCAACACCGATGGCAGAAGCCCAGGCGCAGTCAGGCCATCGACCGACCATGCCAACAATCTCGTCCGGGACGATCGCCTCCGGAACCACCCCCTGGGCGTTCGGTGCCCTCACTACCTCCGTCTTCCGCTGGTCATGGAGCTGCCCCCCCTGGGCCCGCGCGATGTAGGAACCAGTAGACGCGATGATTGCTCCCTGGAGCCGGTGCAACCGAATGGGCTGCTGTGACGATGCGATGGCCGTAAACATGCCGCGATCCACCTTCCGTCTTATCGCTTCCCGCGACGCCGCTCGCCTGTCTCGAATAGCCCCCGCGTCCCCTTCATGCGCGGCGTCCGAGACACACACCGGCCTCGCGGGCGACATCCGCTCAGCTGCACGCGCGCTTTAGCCGCGCGCATGGTAGAGGACGGCGCGATGCATGTCTGATTCGCCGAAGTCGGCGGCGAGCCACAGCTCATCGTTCTCGCCGGCCACGAGCTGATACGGAGGACAGCCACCGACTCTCGCAGCATCAAGCTCAAACAAAGAAGCGCCGCTGCACTTCGTATGAAACGGCACCGAAACACTCTCCCAGTCCCCTCCGGCCGTCAGACGGTAAATGCGCACTGGCATGGAGTACGCATGTGCACACAGAAAGACTTGCCCCGAGGATGTGGTCAAGATGCCCTGCACTTCGTGGCTCTCGCGGAAGGGCGGCAGCAACTTCCATTCCCCCTGGACACGGTGTGCGACAAATTTCTCCGCCGACGTCAGCATACCTGAGGCGAAGAGCCCATTCGACCGATAGTCGATGAAGATCGCCGCGCTCTGCTCATCCACTCCGGGTGGCCACTCGAACCGCTTTGGCTCGCGCTCTCCTCGCCGATAGATCCACCAGCCAGGCTCGTACTGCGGGGATTGTATGACGCGAAGGATGACCTCGCCGGCCCTGGTCACATAAGGACTGTATGCAAAAATACCCTGAGTGAGCACGGGATCGATCGGTGTGTCTGCGCCGTCCGCCCATCTGAACCTGCCGTCGGATCCCGTGACGATCACCCGATCAGCCCACTCACCAACCCACTCGTTCTCGGGGTGTTCCACCCAGCAACCAGAGGCGTCGTCCCAACGAACCACCACATTCCTGCTGACTTGGATCCAGAGCGTGGCACCAGGCATCGGCCCCTCGATGGCGCGCATCCCCTGCCCTGCATAGACAAGAGCCCAGACCTGGTCAGGCCACCGGCCCACCATGCTGGTGATCTGCGGCGGGACAGACCGCGCGAACTGCGGCTGAGCGTCCGGAGCCCCCGGCAACTCCAGCTTCCGCATCTCGTGGAGCTGGCCCCCCTGAGCCCGCGCGACGTGAAACCCGGTAGAGGCGAGGATCGCCCCACGCAGCCTGTGCAACCGGATGGGCTGCGGCGATGATGCGATGGCCCTGAACATACCGTGCTCGACTCCTCCTCCCTCGCTCCCT
This sequence comes from Sorangium sp. So ce295, assembly GCF_051527405.1. NCBI lineage: Bacteria > Pseudomonadati > Myxococcota > Polyangiales > Polyangiaceae > Sorangium > Sorangium sp. So ce295. The sequence continues at coordinate 10,947,599 of NZ_CP150324.1, forward strand.
CACCGCTTCCCGCGAACCCGCTCGCCCGCCTCGACCAGCGCCCGCATCCACTTCATCCGCAGCCCGGGCTCCGCCGCGAACCTGGCCTGCCACGCCGCGTCCTCGGCGCTCTTCGCCTCGCGGGTGAGCCCGTAACGCGCGATCGCCGCCGTCGCAGTCGCAGGGCTCGCCGCGATCTCCGCGAGCATCGCAGCGTAGTCCTCCAGCGAGAGCCGGGGACCATCGGCCGCCGGCGAGCGCGCGCTGCCGCCCGACGACGGCGGGGCGGCCGACGACGGCCCCCCGGGCGACGGGGCGAACGGAAGCGCCGGCTTCACGGCCTCGAACATCACAGGCGCCGTCCCGACGCCTGGCGTCCCGGCAATCGACTCCTCCAACGCCCCTTCACGCAACGGCGGCAGCCCCGCAGCCGGCAACCCGGAGCTCACCTCGACGCCCTCCCCCGCGCGCGCGCCAAACGGCAGCGCCGGCCGGCTCGGCGCCGGGAACGCCGGCGCCGTCTCGGCGATCTCCTTCTGCGCGAGCACCGGCTTCGGCAGCTCCGGAACAGCCAGTGCCGGCAAAAGCCCGGGCCCCGACCTCGCCGCCGGCGCAGGCGGCTCCGCCCTCTGCGCGCCCCCCGGCTGCTTCACGAACGGCAAGATCAGCTTCGATAGATCCCGCGGCAGATCCGCCGTCTCGAGCGGCATCCCCACCACCGCCCGCGCCTTCTTCACGGCCGCCGCTCCGCCGCCACGTGGCCTCCGCGTCGACGCCCTCAGCACCGGCGCCTCAGGCCGCACCTCCGGCACCGGCCCGGGCGCGGCGGCGAGGATCGCCGTCGCCTCGGCGCGCACGCCCCCCTCGGCCACGATCCGCTCCTGCCAGGCGCCCAACAGCCGGAACACGTCGCCCTCGCCGAGCCCGCGCGCCTCGAGGAACCCGAGCGGATCCTCCGACGCCGTGAACGCACGGAAGAAATCGAGCCAGGCGCGCAGGTCCGTGTCGAGCGGAGGCACCTTGCGCTCCACATGCGCCTGCGCCGCGAGGCGATGCTCGTCGCACGCCGCGAGCAGCGCCCCGTCCCCCATCGCGCTCCCGGCGAGGCGCTCCGACCAGGCCTCCTCCGCAGGCGGCCAGGCTCCGGCGGCGATCGCGGCGTGCTCCAGGCTCGCCTCGAGCGAGACGCCCTCGGCCGTGTACGCCAGCACCGCCGCATAGGCCGAGAGCGGCACGCCCGCGATCTCGGGATCCACAGGCTCCCCAGCGCCGCCCGCCGCGTCACCCATCGCCGCGCACCACGACCTCGCGCAGGACCCGCCGGCCCCTGCCGATCGGGAACACGGCGCGCGCCACGAGCTCCACCCGCCGCGCCTCGGGCTGGATCAGCACCGTGTCGATCGGCGGCCGCACGACCACGCGCTCCCCCGTGTCGTAACGCGCGCTCGCCACCACCGGAAACGCCGGTAGCGCGAAGACGACCGGCTCGAGCGACATGCCGACGATGCCCACCGGATCCCCGGGCGCGAGGTGCTCCTCGAACTGGAGCGAAGGGTGGGCGACGTTGCCAAAGCGGATGTCCTGATCCTCCGGCGGGAGCGGCATCCGCGCCGCCTTCCACCGCTCGTCGAACGTGCCAGCGTGCTCGAGGCGCGGCGACCAGTGCATCATGATCGCGCCGAAGCCCACCGGCACATGGCGATCCGAGGCGGACACGTGGGGCCGCTCCGGGTGCTCGATCTGCGGAGCTCTCGTGTCCACGAGGTCCGCCGCGCTCCTCGCCGCGCCGACGCCGGCCGGGTTCCGGAGATCGACCACCGAGAGGTCCTCCGACATGCCGCCATACGCCCGCTCGTAGACGATCGGCACCCGCTCGAACGGCGCAGCAGGCCCGATCCCGACGCCGAGGACGCCCTTGAAGAAGAAGCGCTGCCCGTGGACGCGCAGGGGCGTGAGCCGCTGCCTGACCCGCACCGCGACGTCGAGCACCCTCACCTTCTCGGGGGCGATCGCGTCGCCGGTCACCACCACGTCCGTGCCCAGCTTGGCGACGCCGAGATCCGACGGGAAACGGAGGCTGCTCCGCGGACTCTCGGGCTCCCAGGGCTCGTCGGCGACACGGACCGGCGCGGGGTCGTCGGCGAGCCTCGAGCCCCCGCTCCGATCGAGGACGAACGTGCCCTTGACGATGGCAACCAGGACATCGTTGCCCTCGCGATCGAGGAGCGGCACGGGCTGGACGGCGAAGGGGGTCTGGTTCGCGATGCTCACGGACGAAGATCCGACGGTTGGTCTTGCATCCTATACGCAGGCACGCCGCGATCCCCGAAGATCACTTCAGGCAAACCTGCGCTCAGCGCCCGGTCATGTAGAACGTGCCGAGGCACATCTCGTCGGTCGTGCCCTCTCCCCAGACGACATCCCCGGGGACCCGCGGCTGTCCGTCGATGATCGGCTGCTTCTCGGGCGTGTTGTCCCAGTGGCACTCGATCGACAGCTTGTCGCCCGGCTCGAGCACCTTGGGCTCGGCGAGCTTGTAGTTTCCCTGCCAGTGGAAGTCCCAGCGCGGGATGTCGAGCACACACTCCGAGCCGCCGCCGGCGCGCTCGATCTCGAGGCGCGCGCGCGTGCCGAGCGTGTGCATGTGGAGGCCCACCCAGTGGATCTCGATCGGCGCGCTGCCCGCGAGCGCACGGGAGGGGTCGGCCCCCCAGCGGTGGACGACGTCGCTCTCCAGGGCAGGGATCAGCATGGAGTCGCCGCTGAGCCAGGCCGGGTTCGCCCACGGCTGCATCGTGCCCTCCCGCTCGACCGAGCTCTCCAGCGTCACGTCGATCGCCGTGCGATCGGGCAGCTTGCCCGCCGTCAGCGTGTTGTAGTGGACCTGCATGATCAGCCTGGAGCCAGGCTCGATCCGGGTGCCCGCGCCCGGCGGGAAGATCATGCTCCCGCCGCCGGGCACCCAGCCGCCAAGCCAGCGCGGCTTGAGCCCAGGGCCGCCGTAGCAGGGATAACCCGGGCCCGGGTCGGCCGCGTCGAGGACGTCGAGCTCGGCGAGCTGGTCCGGCGCCGCGATGAAGGCGATCACGTGGTGGACGACGCGCTGCTCGCCGGGCCTGATCCCAAAGCCCGTGACGTACCGCACGGCCTCCTCCGGCCAGTCGATCACGAAGCAGCGGTACTCGTCGGGCCCCGTCTGCGGGGTGTACTCGACAGGCATCTCGAGCGTCCGGTCCACACGCGCGAGCGCGGCGCTCACCGGCGGATCGATCGGCGGGCCCTCGTCCGCCGGATCACCCAGGGCCGCGCCGCCGTCGACCCACGCGGCGATGGTCTGGATCTGCTGCTCGGACAGGGAGCGGTCGCCCACGTACTCGGCGCAGCTGTTGTCGGCCGGCCAGGGGGGCATCGTGCGCTCGACGACGGCCCGCTTGATGGGCGCGGCCCAGGACGCGGCGGCCTCGTGGCCCTCGAGCGAGAACGGCGCGACGCCGCCGTCGCTGTGGCACCCCGCGCACCGCGCGTCGAGGATGGGTTTGACGTCCCGGTAGTACGTGACGGCGGCCTGGACGCCGCCGCCCGCCGCGGCCCCGGCGTCATCTCCGCCGCAGGCAGAGAGGACGGCCAGCGCCGCCGCGAGCCATGCCCATGAGCCCTCGGTCCCCGCGCACCTCGTGCACATCGTCATAGAACACCTGCCTCGTATCAGCGGCGCTCGTGGACCCCGCCGCTCGCGGGCTCGCGCCGGAGGAAGAACGCGATGACCTCGGCGAGCTCGTCGCGCGCGGCCACGAGGAGCACCGTGGCGCCCCCCGCGACGACGGAGGAGCCGCGCGGCGCCTCGACGCGGCCATCCGGGCGGTAGACGCCGGCGAAGACGCACGACGAAGGGAAGCTGGCGCTGCCCGCGATGGTGCTCACCGTGCGGCCCGCGATCACCGAGTCGACCGGGACGTCGAGCTCGAACGCGACCGACTCGCCGGCGCCGAGCACCATCGCGTGGCGGACGCCCGGGTGCTCGATGGCGGTGGCCATCGCGCCGATGAAGACGTCGATCTCGGAGAGGACCTGGTCCACGCCCGCGCGGATGTACACGCCCCGGTAGGCGGGGTCCCGCATGCGCACCATGACGCGCTTGGCCCCCCCGGCCTGCGCGAGGAGCGCCACGGCGAGGTTGTCGGCGTCGCGGCGGAGCATCGCCACCACCACGTCGGCGCGCGCCACCTCGGCCTCCTGGAGGAGCCCGGCGTCGGTCGCGTCGCCCACGAGCGAGACGAGGCCGTGCCGCTCGAAGGCGCTGTTGGCGATCGCCTCGTCGCGATCGACGGTCGTCACGTCGTGGCCCATCTTCGCGAGGTGGACCGCGACGCTCAGCCCTGCGCGCCCGGCGCCCGCGATGAGAACGCGCATGTCAGCTCTCTCCTTCGTGCTCGTGAGGGTGCGCGCCGGGCGCCGCGTGTCCGCCGGGGAGCTCCACCATGGCCCTGTCGATCCGGTTCACGTGGGCGTGCGCGGTGTCGGCGGCGATGAGGCCCCGCCTCGCCGCGTCGAGCACCGCCGCCTTCTGCGCCGAGAGGAGGGCGAGATCGGTGAGGTGGTCGCGGACCACCTCGCCCTGCGGCGTCTGGAGCGCCACCTCCGCGTGGATGACCTGCCGCTGGAACGCGGCGCGGCGCTCGGCGTGCTCCTTGCGGGACACGAGGCCCGCCGCGAGCAGATCGTCGAGCTCGGACTGGCCGCGCCGCGCCGCGATGAGCGTGGCCTTCGCGGCGTCGAGCGCGGCGTCCGCGGTCGGGATCGCGACCCGCAGGAACCTGAGCAGCCGAGCGAACGGCAGCGCCTGCGCGACCAGCGTGACGAAGGTGACGCCGAAGACGATCGTGATCAGGCGGTCGCGGTACGGCAGGCCGCTCGGGAGGCTGAGGACCGCCGCCATCGACAGCGCGCCCTTGATGTTGCCGACCAGCATCACGTGCTGCCAGCGGAAGGGCACGACCTCGCCCGTGAGCGCCCGGAGCACGCCGAAGCAGCCGTAGACGGCCACCGCCCTGCCCCCGTGCAGGGCGATCAGCGCGAGGCCGATGGACGCCGCCTCGCGCACGAGCATGTCCGCCTGGATCTGCATGCCGACGAGCTCGAAGAGCACCACGTTGAGGCAGAAGCCGCTCGTCTCCCAGAAGCCCTGGAGCGCGAGCACGCGCGAGGGCTCGAGGATGCGGCGCGCGGCCCTGCCGACGATCACCCCGAGGACCACGACGGCGATGACCGGCGAGGCGTGGAGCCGCTCGGCGAGCAGGGCCGTGGCGAACACGAGCACGATGGAGGCGAGGATCGCGGTCAGGTGATCCGGCGTGCGGCGGAGGAGGGACGCGCCGACGGCGCCGAACGCGCCCCCGACGGCCGCGCCACCGACCATGGCCAGGGTGAGCGCGCGGAAGCTCTCGGCGCCGTCGAAGGTGCCGCTCGCGAGGACCTGCGACGCGAGCACCACGAGCACGAGCGCCGTGCCGTCGTTGAAGAGGCTCTCGCCTTCCATGATGGCCGCGAGCCGGTGCGGCACGCGGACGCTGCGGAAGGCGAGCAGCACGCTCACGGTGTCGGTGATCGAGAGCAGCGCGCCGAGGAGGAGCGCCGCGGCGAACGGGAGCGCGAGCAGCTGCGTCGCCACCGCGGCGGTGCCGAGCAGCGAGATGAGCACGCCCGGCACGGCGAGCGCGAGGATCGGCCGGCTCGCGCCCCTCAGGCTGTCCGCGTCCGCGAACAGGGCGCCCTCGAACACGAGCACCGGGAGGAACGCGATGAGGATGACCTCCGGGTCCATCGGCGCCTTCGGGAGCACGTCGACGACGACGAGCAGCAGCCCCACGAGCACGAGCGCGACGTTGTAGGGAATCGAGACGCGCTTCGCCCCGATCGCGACCGCCGAGCCGACGGCCAGGACGAGGAGCAGGCTCTCGAGCCGCTCCCTCATGAGGCACCTCGCGGCCGCGGCGCGAGCACGAGGGAGGGCGCCCGCGGCGGGCGCGTCGCGATGTGCACGGGGTCCGCAGGAGAGCTCACCGTGGATCTTGCGCTACCTGATCGCCTCAGGAATCGCAAGACGCGAGCGGCGTCGCCGGGCGCTCGAGCGAGAGGCACGCGCGCCCGCGCGCCTCTCGCTCGGCCGCCCGGGAAGAGGTGGGGTATTGATAGATCACATGAGACGACATCATCGCTTCGTCGTCGTGGAGCAATGCCCTCATCTTGCTGGCATCTTTGGCGGGAACTCGAACAGAGAAGGGGAATTTGAACAGGGAGACGGGGAGACGGGGAGACGGGTGCGATTTTACTCCCCGCCTCCCCGTCTCCCTGTGAATTCTCCCGATGAACTCGAGGAATGCTTCAGGAGCGGCCCCCGACACCGGCTCTCAGCGCGCTCGATGCGCTTCTGTCAGCCTGCCGGCAGCTGAACGCAGAATCGGCTCCCGCGCCCCTCGTTGTCCCTCACGTCGATCCTGCCGCCGTGCGCCTCGACGACCAGCCGGCAGAACGTCAGCCCGAGGCCGCGGCCGGTCGCAGAGATCGCGCCCCCGTCGGCGAGCCGCGCGTACTTGTCGAAGATGCGGTCGCGCAGGTGGGCCGGGATCCCCAGGCCCTCATCACACACGTTGAGCTCGACCCAGCCCGGGTCGAGCCACCGCGCCTCGAGGCGCACCGCGGCCCGGGGCGGGCTATGACGGAGCGCATTGTCGACGAGGTTCAGCAGCACGCGCCGCACGAGCTCCTCATCGGCGCGGAGAAGACAGCTCGGCATGGCGGGGCAGAGCTCGATTCGCTGCCCGCGCGACGCGGCGAGCGGCTCCAGGATCTCGGCGACACCTTCGAACAGCGACGCCGGGTCGAGCTCGGCGGGCCGCAGCACGAACATCCCGTGCTGGCGGCTCGCGACGTCGAGCAGGTTCAGCGCGGTGCGCTGAATTACCTCGGCCGAGGTGAGGACGGCATTCCATCGGCGCCGCTCCGGATCCGGGAGATCCTGCTTTTTCAGGCGCGCCTGCGCGGCGAGGATGATGCCGGCGGCGGGGCTCCTGAGATCGTGCGCGAGGAACTCGCTCAGCGCCTCGTTCTGCCGGTGGAGCTCCTCCAGGGCCTTTTGCCGCTCCTCGAGATCGCGGTTCGCCGCCTCGACCTCGCGCGCCCTCGCCTTGCCCTTCTCCAGGCCGTCGTGGAGCGCGACGTTCTCCAGGGCCACGGCGGCGCTGCCGGCGAGCGCCTGGAGCAGCGACACCTCGCGCTGCGGGATCTCTCGTGGGGAGCTCCAGTAGGTCCCGATCGCCCCGAGCGGGGCGCGCGCGCGGATCGGCACCATGGCCATGCTCCGCACGTAGGTCGGCCGATAGGCGTCGATCGGGACGCGGGGATCGCGCGTGATGTCGCCGATGACCGCCGGCCTCCGATTCAGCATCACCCAACCGCTGACGCACGCCGACATCGGAAACCGCTTCCCCTGCCAGAGCGGGGCGATCGAGTCTTCCTGCGCGTAGTAACAGAGGTCGCCGTCGCGGAGCACGAAGGAAGCGCCGTCGGCGCCCGTGAGGTCGCGGGCGGCCCGATCGACAATCTGCATGATCGCCTGGAGGTCGCGGGCCAGCGAGAGGTCCTGCACGACGCTGATGAGGCGCTCGCAAGGATGGAGATGTCGGAAACTCGGGTCCGAGTCAGCGCATCTCTCGTGGCCCTCGGGTTCCATGTGGAGGGGTCTCTAACGCGCGCTTGCGCGCACGACAAGGCGAGCGCGACGCGTTAAACGACGTCCCCCAGCGCACGTCACCGCCAGTGCCCGCGCGCCCGCCTCGCGCTCGGCGGCCGTGCAGCGGCGGCCGTTCTCCGTTCCACGCGGCGAGCCCGAGGCCGACCTCTCGGCGGATGCACGCGCGCCACCCCGAGCGCCGCGCCCGCTCGCGTCCTCGCACAAGCAGCAGAACCCTCCCTCCGCCAGAACCGCTGTCGGCCATCGCTTCATGCCGAGCGCCGAGGGGCGATGTGGTGGGGCAGCGGGCGCTCGCCATCCGGCGCGAGGTCGCGCGGGCGTCGATGCGCCGCGGCGCGTCTAGCGATGAGGCTGGCGCCTCGGCGCCCTCAAATGATATCACCACGTTACGGTTCGCCATGGTGCCAGGCTCGATGACCCCAGCGCCGAGAATCCGAGCAGCATCCCACCTCTTCGCACCAGGTGTCGTGACGGCGCCCACAGCGCGTTTGTTCACCCACCGTGAGAGGCCTGGGGCTGGCGCGCCGAGGGTCGTCGCTTCTGGCCCGTTGCAAGGATTCAATGGACGACAGGCTCGCTTCGCTCTCGTGTAAGACACTGCTTGACGGCACACCCACACCGCTGGCGTTGCTCTCCAGCGCCGGGGAGGTGGTGGCCTGCAACGCGGCCTGGGAGCGCTGCGTCGGCCCGTCCGGTCGGCTCCTGGAGCGCGTTCACGAGGACGATCGGGGCGAGCTGTCGGCCCGGATCACCGGCGCGCGCGCCGCCGCGGGCAGCGTCTCCGCCGCGGCGCGCGTCGTGGGCGCCCGCGGGGAGAGCGTCCCGCTCCACTGGACGCTGTGGCGGGCCGACGACACGGCGCTCTGGGCTGCCGTGAAGCCCGATCGCAAGGTGTGGGAGGACCAGGCGCGCATCCTCGTCGACGTGTTCCAGACGATGGATGCGATCGTCTGGTGGTGCGATCGGGCGGGCACGCTCCATGTCTCCGACGGCAAAGGGCTCGAGAGCATGGGGCTCAAACGACATCAGCTCGTCGGAATGAACATGTTCGATCTCTACGGAGCGGACGCGGAGATCATGGGCCTGACCAAGCGCGTCCTCGAGGGGGAGCCGGTCCGCACGGACACCGTGGCCGGGGGCGTGCACTGGATCGTGCACTACGCGCCCCGCCGGGACGATGACGGCGAGATCGTGGGCGTCCAGACGTTCGGCATCAACCTGGCCGACGACGTCCGGCTCGCCGTGCAGGGGGAGATGCTCCGCGCGTGCATCGACAGCATGCCCATCGCCATCCTGGCGTTCGACAGGGCCGGCCTCTGCGTGATCGCGCAGGGCGGGGCGCTCGCGCAGATCGGTTGTACGGAGCGAGGCGAGCTGGGCAAGCACATGCGCGAGCTGTGCGGCGACACCGAGGACGTGCGCGCGGCCTTCGAGCACGCCCTCTCCGGGGAGATCGCGCAGGTCGAGCAGGTCCGGCGAGACAGGATCTGGCGGACGAGGTTCGTTCCCCAGAAGGACGTCCTCGGGGAGACGACCGGCGTCGGCGCCATCTGCGAGGACATCACGCAGCAGCTCCGGGTCGAGAAGCAGCTGCGGGAGCAGCTGCGGTTGACGCAGGATCAGCAGGAGTCGATCGCGCGGCTGTCGAGCCCCATCATCGAGGTCTGGCAGGACGTGCTCATCGTCCCCTTGATCGGCTCGGTCGACGCGGATCGCGCGGCGATGGTGATGGAGTCGCTGCTCGCGAGCGTGGTGGAGAAGCAATCCGCCTTCGCCATCCTCGACCTCACCGGGCTCGATTCGGTCGACACGACGACGGCGCAGCACCTCATCAAGATCATCAATGGATTGACGCTGCTCGGCTGCAAGGGCGTGGTCACCGGCATCCGCCCGCCGGTCGCGCAGACGATGGTCGGCCTCGGCTTCGATCTCTCGCAGGTCAAGACGCTGCGCAGCCTGAAGGAAGCGCTGCGCTGGTGCATGGGCGCGCGCCGCCGCTGAGGCGCCGCGCCGTACCGGGTGGAGCGCGGCTGAGGCGCCGCGCCGGCCGCGCCGCACGGAGGGCGGCGCGGCGCGGCGCTGGCTCGACTCAGTGGCTCGTCGGATCCGCGGGATCCGTGCCCGCGTCGCACTCATCACCGTCGAGGAACCCGTCGCCGTCGCGGTCGATGGCGATGCGCGTGCCCGAGCCCGGCGGCACGCAGGTGTACGTCACCGGGTGCCCGGTGAGCGCGGCGAGCGAGCGCAGGACGAGATCGCTCAAGGGCGGGGCAGCGGCCCGCGCCGCGGTGAACTGGCCACCTCCGACATAGAGGAGGCCGGTCTCCTCGAGGAGGAACGGGAGCTTCGCCACGAGGTCGCACTCCCCGACCTCGGCGCGCTGGCGGAGCAGGTCGATGCGCGGCCAGGCCGCCGTGGCGTTGTGCGAGCCGAGCGTGACCTGCTGCCCGACGATGGGGGCGAGGTTCGTGTCGAACGCGAGCATGTACTCCACGGCCTGCTCGCGGAGGAGCTCGCCGGGCGCGCCGGGCGGGAAGCCGTTCGGCGAGAAGACGCTCTGCTCGAACCCGATCGCCTGGTGGAAGCGGAAGAGCGTGTCCATCACGCCATCGTGCATGAACCCGAAGCCGCGGATCTGCTCGCCCTTGAAGTCGTTGTCTCCCAGGTGGAAGAGGCTCGGGACGGGGGCCATGCCGAACATGCCGATCTTCTGGTACATGTTGCGCAGGTGGGGGATCTTGAAGCTCTGGCCGTTCTCCTGGCCGATGCTCGCGCCGTCCGTCCCGAAGAAGCCGGGGAAATCGCTGGAACCGGCGTTCCCGTCCGGGTCCAGGGTATGGCAGGAATTGCACGAGAAGGTCCCGGCGCCGCCTTCGCGGAAGAAGTGATCGCGCCCGGCCTGTTGATCGGTGTTCAGCGAGTTGTCCAGGTTCCGGATCGGGTTCGGCGGATACGAGAGCTGGAGGATGAAGTCCGTGAACGCCTCCATGTCCTCAGTGGGGATGGGCGCGTGCCGGCCGAGCAGGTTGGTGAAGCCGCCCTGGAATTTCTCGAACGCCGCGCGCTCGTCAAAGGCCCCGCTGTCCGGCTGCGCGGTGGACGCGTCGTTGCCGCCCGTGCGGTCGCCGCGCCAGTGCATCGGGCCATGGTTGGCCATGCCGCGCAGGCTCTGGGTCGTCATCGGCCCTTTCATGGGCTTCAGCGAGGTATCGGCGGGGAACGGCGGGTTGATGTTCGTGAACGGCCCGGGGTTCGTCACGGTGTCCCCGTCGGGGTTGCCGAGGTCCCATGCCAGGCTATCGACGTCGCCGAAGACGTGGCAGCTCGCGCACGACGAGTCGCCGTGGGCCGACGAGAAGCTCGCGTCATGGAGGAACCTCCGCCCGCGGACCACGCTCTCCGGCTCGGGGTTGTGGAGGGCGATGTGCGCCGTCTCGGCGTTCGTGGTCGTGTTGACGATCGAGATGGAGTTGTCGAAGCGCGTGAGCACGTACAGGCGGCCGCGCGGCTGGTCGAGCGCTAGCCCGCTCGGCCCGCCGCCGGTGACCTGGATCTGGCTCGCGAGGCTCGGCGTGAAGGTGTCATTCTCGATCTGGGCCGTCTGGAAGACCCCGACCTTGCTCGACCCGAACGCGGCGACGTAGAGCTTCGATCCGTCGCTCGTCACCGCCATGTCGACCGGCGTGGCCAGGCTCTTCGCGTTCTCGGCGTTGGGCACCGGCGCGCAGCACGTCGAGTAATCGATGTGTTTGTTCAGGTGCCGCGGCAGGACCGAGCCGCCGCTGCCGAGCACGGAGATCCGGCTCTCGTGCAGGTGCCCCCGGACGCTCGTGCCGGCGAAGGTGCCCGGGCCCTCGAAGCGATCGAGGTTGAACGCCTCGGTGTTGGAGACATAGACCTTCCCGTTCGCCGGGTTGACGACCATGTTGTAGAGGACGGTCCCGACGCCGGTGAAGAAGCCCGCGCTGCCGGGCCGCTGGACAGGGGGATTGGCCGTGGCGTCGATGACGAAGACGTCCTTGTCGGGCAGCGAGAACATGACCGAGTCGTCCCAGGGGTTGCCCCCGGCGTCGACCCAGTGGGTCCCGTCGTGCTGGACGATGAGCGACGTCGTCAGCTGCGGCTCCCCGAGGTAATTCGTGAACGGCGGCAGCATCCCGCCTTCGTCCTCCACGATCGCGCGGTGCACGGCGGTCGTGCGGTTGCCGGTGTGGAAGCCGGCGGCGTACACCGAGCTCCCATCCGGGCTGACCGCGAGCGCCCTCGGCGTGTCGGTGAAGAAGGAGAGGATCGTGAGGGGGGTGCCCCCGAGCGATGGTTGGGTCGCGACGGCGTTCGCGTTGAACACCCACACGTCGGCGCGGCCGACCCCGGGCGTCGTCAGCTGCGGGTCGAACGGCGCGTTCTGGCCGCGGTGGGCGGCGGTGATGAACGCGCGCGACCGCCCGGGACCGCCGAAGACGATGTCCCGCGGCTCGTCCCCGACGAGCAGCGTGCGCACGACCCGCGGCCGCAAGGGGAACGAGACGTCGACGACGCTGACGCTATCGGAGAGGTGATTGACGACCCATACCTCGCCGTCGTTGCGCGCGGCGACGGCGACGGGCTCCAGGCCGACGGTCACGGACGAAATGTGTGTCAGACCACCCGACGAGACGTAGAAGATCTCCAGACGGTTGTCGGGTGTATTGGCCGCGAAGAGCAGGTTTCGGCTTGGTGAGAGCGCGAGCGGTCGGACCTGACCGCTCTCGAAGAGGGTGTACGACGGAGCCGCCTCCGCGCTTGCTCCGACAGCGAGGCAAACGAGCGTGGCGGCGGTGAAGAGCAGGCGATTCTGGGAGCGCAGTGCACGATGTGGGCGCATACCGACCTCCTTGCCAGGGGGCTTTGGCAAAAGGACTCCTCAGTGTAGAAGTGCACGGTTATCCTTGAGGAATCAAGAATTTCCTTATGTCGTTGGTGTGCTCCCTGTTGGGCAGCCAACATGGGTGATGTCGTGATGCGGCCGTGTCGCGTCTGTCACGTATCTCGCCACGTATCTCGCCACGTATCTCGCCACGTATCTCGCCGCGTATCTCGTCGTGTGTCACGTCGTGTGTCTCGCCGCGCATATGCGCGAATTGCCTACACGGTGGCCGCGTCAACGACTGTGGTGTGCGCCGGCGTGGATCGAGACTAGGATCGTTCCCCGTACACATCGAACCTCGGGAGATCGCCATGTGCCGGAACATCAGGACGCTGTTCAACTTCGAGCCGCCGGCGACGGAGGAGGAGATCCGGGCGGCGTCGCTGCAGTTCGTGCGGAAGCTGAGCGGCTTCAACCGGCCGTCGCAGGCCAACGAAGCGGCGTTCGCGCAGGCCGTGGAGGACGTCGCGGCCGCGGCGCGCGTGCTGATGGCGTCGCTGTCCACGACCGCCGCGCCGCGGGACCGCGAGGTCGAGGCGACCAAGGCGCGCGAGCGCTCGCGGCTACGCTTCAGCCGGGGCTGAGGCGCGGGGCCGCCGCGCCGAGCGCGGGTGGCCCTCCGGCTATCGCGCCGTGCCGCGCGCCTTGCGCGCCGTGCCGCGCCCCTTGCCCTCGCGGCGAGGGCCCGGCGCGGGCGGCTCTCCTTGCCGTGGTGGCGCCGCCTGCAGCGATTGCCCCGCCCTCGCCTCCCGGGCGCGCCGCTCCGGCAAGCACACGACGCGCGCGGCGATGGCCATGCCCTCGAGGAAGGCCTCACGCGTCGCGGCGCCGTGCTTCAGGCCGCGCGCCGAGGAGACCAGGGTGTCCGCCAGCTGGCGCCCGGTGACCCCCGCGGGCTCGTAGGCGGCCGCGAGCCCGGAGGCGCGCAGGGCCTCGGCCACGGCCTCGACGAACCGCCCCTCGTGCTCGGCGACGAGGGGGCCGACGAGCTCGTTCGCGGCGGTCGAGAGATCGGCCGCGTCGGCCCCGAGCGCGCCGACGAACCGGCCGATCCACGCGTCGAACGCGGCCACGAGCCGCTCCTCCAGGGGGCGCTCCGCGTCGGCGAGCGCGGTCGCGGCCGCGGCGAGCGCGGTGTCGAGGAAGTACCCCACGGACGCGCGAAAGAGCTCCTCCTTCGTGGCGAAGTGGAGGTAGAGGCCCTGCCGCGAGACGCCCGCCGCGCGCGCGACCTCGTCCATCGACGTCTTCCGGAAGCCGAAGCGCAGGAACACCGTGAACGCCGCGTCCATCAGCTTGCGGCGGCGCAGATCCTCGGCGGGTCTGTCGGTGGAGCTCGGGCCGCCCTCGTTCACGATGGTCAGCATTGACAATAATAGACCAAATTGTCAACAGGAACCTTGACGGTGCGCAGGTGGGCTGTCAGGTACGTCGGGTGCGCCAGCCCGCCTCCCCGGCCGATCCCGCGCTCTCTCCCTTCCGCGCCCGCCGGGGGGTGAAGATCGGCGTGGTCGCCGCGGCCGCCGCGCTCCTCGTCGTCGCGCAGCGCATGGGGCTGTTCGAGATCTTCGGCGAGCCCGCGCGCATCAAGCAGGCGCTCCTCTCGCTCGGGCCGTGGGGGTATGTCGCGTTCGTCCTGGCCTACGCCGCGCTCCAGCCGTTCGGCGTGCCGGGCACGGTGTTCATCCTGGCGGCGCCGCTCATCTGGCCGTGGCCGGTGGCGTTCGCGCTCTCGATGGCGGGCACCATGGCGGCGAGCGTCGTGGGCTTCTCGTTCGCGCGCTTCGTCGCCCGCGACTGGGTCGCCGCGCGAGTGCCGGCGCGCTTCCGCGCCTACGACGAGGCCCTGAAGCGGCGGGCGTTCGTGACGGTGTTCTTGCTGCGCCTCGTCCTCTGGATGCCGCCCATGCTCCACGTCTTCTTCGGCGTCTCCGGGGTGCGCTTCTGGACGCATTTCTGGGGCTCGCTGGCCGGGTACGCCCTGCCGCTCCTGGCGACTGCCTATTTCGGCCAACGGGTCTTCGACGCCCTGCGCGACGCGCCCCCGTCGGCGTGGGCCGGAATGGGGGCCGCCGCGGCGGCCGTCATGGTCCTCCTGTGGCTCGCCAGGCGCTGCTCCAGGCGCGACGTCGTCCCTTCCTAACGAATCTCTCCTTTATCGTCATTTGAGAGAGAGAGAGAGAGAGAGAGAGAAATTGAACAGGGAGGCGGGGAGACGGGGAGATTCATGGGATTTTTACTCCCCGTCTCCTCGCCTCCCTGTGAATCTTCCCGAAAAGTTCGACGGGATGTTTCAGCGTCCCCTCATGTCATGAAGATGCTGGCGCCTGCGATGCGCGGAACGCGCGCGCCGCTTGCTCGCCGGCAGCACCGCGGGATAGCGTCGGGGGATGGCGCGAATCCACCTGATCATCGGCCCCGTGGGCGCAGGGAAATCGACGTTCGCACAGCGGCTCTACCGCGACCACGCCGCCCTCCGGCTGAACCTGGATGAATGGATGGCGCGGCTGTTCCGCCCCGATCGGCCCGAGACGGGGATCATGGAATGGTATCACGAGCGCACCGCGCGCTGCATCGAGCAGATCTGGAGCCTGACGAGGAGCTCGATCGACGTGGGTACGAACGTCGTGCTGGAGATCGGCCTGATCCGCCGGCGCGACCGCGAGCGGCTGTACAAGCGGGTGGACACCGCGGGGTACGAGCTCACCGTCTACGTGCTCGACGCGCCCCGCGAACTGCGTCGCGAGCGGGTCGAGCAGCGCAACCGCGAGAAGGGCGAGACGTTCTCCATGGTGGTTCCACCGGACATGTTCGAGCTGGCGAGCGACATGTGGGAGCCGCCCGAGGAGCCCGAGCGCAGCGGGCGCGACATGCGGTTCATCGACACCACGGACGGCTGATCCGAGCACGGGAGTCCCGGCCGCCACGGACGGCGCGAGCGAGGGCGGCGGCTCGACCGGAGGCGAGCCAGCCTCGCGGCCTGACCGCGGGGCCGCCCCTCGCGTGGTAGCTTTCGCCCGTGAAGCTCTCGTTCAACATCGCTGGCCCCTGCATCCCCGGCGAGCACTACATGCTGCCGCCCGAGCGCCGGCTCGGACCGGTGCTCGATGCGATCGAGGAACGCAGGTACTTCACGCTCCACGCCGGCCGCCAGACGGGCAAGACCACCAGCGCCCGCTGGCTCGTCGAGCACCTGAACCGCAAAGGTGACCTCGGCGCCGTCTGGGTCGACGTCCAGATCGCCCGCGAAGAGCCCGATCCGGCGAAGGCCTTCGAGGCCGTCCTCTACGCGCTCGACACCGCGATCGACCGCGATCTGCCCGACCTCGGCCGCCCCGCGGACGACGTCCGCCGCGTCGATCCCGCGAGCACCTTCGTCCTGCGCTACCTGCGCGATCTCGCGGCGCGCAGCGACAGACCGCTGGTCGTGCTCTTCGACGAGGCGGACGGGCTCGTGGGGGCGGCGATGGTCTCGTTCCTGACCCAGCTCCGGCAGGGCTACCTCGACCGGAGCCGGATCCCGTTCCCCTCCAGCGTGGCCCTCATCGGCCAGCGCCAGGTGCGCGACTACGCGCTCGCCCTGGAAGAGCGGCGCACGGTCGCGTGGCTGGGCACGACGTCGCCGTTCAACATCACCGCCGAGGCGACGACGCTCGGCCCCTTCACCGAGGCCGAGGTCGCCGAGCTGCTCGCGCAGCACACCGCCGCGACCGGACAGCGCTTCGAGCCCGAGGCGGTGCGGCGGATCTGGGAGCTGGGACAGGGCCACCCGTGGCTGACCAACGCGATGGCCGACCAGATCGTCCGCCGCGACGTGGAGGACCGCGCCGTCCCGATCACGACAACCCACGTCGAGACGGCCAAGGAGACGCTCATCCTGGAGCGCCGCTCGCACATCGACTCGCTCATCGCCCGGCTGCGCGAGCCCCGGGTGCGGCGCGTGCTCGATCCCATGCTGGCCGGCACGCTGACGGACAGCGACGTGCTCGACGACGATTTCTTCTACGTCCTCGGCCTGGGCCTGATCCGGCTCCACGGCGGGCGCTTCGAGATCGCAAACCCCATTTACCGCGAGGTCGTCCCTCGCGCGCTCACCTTCATTCGCCAGGCGCAGATCCCGGCCGAGCCCGCCGCTTACGTGCACCCGGACGGCTCGCTCGACATGGGCAAGCTCTTCATCGACTGGCAAGCGTTCTGGCGCAAGGACGGCCACCTCGCCGCCGAGGGGTTCGGCTACCGCGAGGCCGGGCCGCACCTGATGCTGATGGCCTTCTTGCAGCGGGTCGTGACCGGCGGTGGACGGGTGGAGCGCGAGTACGGGCTCGGGCGCGGGGCGCTCGACCTGATGATCTGCTGGCGCGAGGAGCGCCACGCCATCGAGGTGAAGGTCCGCCGCGACACCGAGGCCGAGGCCGAGGCCGAGGCCGAGGCGCTCGATCAGGTGGCGCGGTACCTGGAGCACGCAGGGCTCGCCGAGGGGTGGCTCGTGATGTTCGACCTGCGCAAGGAGCGATCGTGGGCAGAGAAGCTGTTCGTGCGCGAGGTGGCGCACGGGGGAAAGACGGTCCGCCTCGTGGGGTGTTGAGGCCGCGCCGGCGTGATGACCGCCCAGCCGCTCCACCCCGTGTCCGGCCGGGACGGCGACGGCGCCGCTCGGAGCTGCCGGGTCGGGCTGCCCAGGGCCTCGCGCGTTGAAAGCCCGCCGCCGGAGGCTATGCACGAGGCATGCGTGAGCGTCGCCCCAGCCAGACGGCATCCATCGTCGCCCTCATCCGGGCGCTCGCGGACCAGGGCCTGACCGATGTCCCGGGCTTCGAGGATCCGGTCGTCCACCGGCTCCTGTCGCGCGGGTGGAGCGCCGCGCTGGCGCTGTTCGCGCGCCGGCTCCGGGGCCTGGACCCCGCGAAGCGCGCGCGCGCCCTCGGCCGGCTCTCCGCGGTCCCGCTGCGCGTGATGGCCATCGACCTCGAGCTCGAGCGCGCGGTGGCGCTCGGGTGCCGCCAGGTCGCGAGCCTGGGGGCGGGGCTCGACACGCGCGCTTTCCGGATGAAGGCGCTCTCGGCGACCCGGTTCTTCGAGATCGATCACCCGGCGACGCAGGCCTTCAAGCGGCGCAAGGCGGCGGGGCTGCCGCCGCTCGTGGAGCAGCTGACCTACGTGCCCGTCAACTTCGAGCGCGACGCGCTCGCCCCGTGCCTCTCGGCGGCCGGCCATCGATCCGACGAGCCGACCGCGTGGGTCTGGGAGGGGGTGGTGATGTACCTGTCGGACGAGGCGCTGCGGTCGACGCTGCGGGCGCTCGCCGACGCCTCGGCGCCGGGCAGCTTCCTCCTCGTGTACTACATGGAACCCCCCGAACCGCGCCGGGCGCAGCGCATCTTGCGCCTGCTCACGTGGCTCTGGAGCGAGCCGCTCATCGGCCTGCGCCGGCGCGAGGTGATGCTCGCGGAGGTCGAGCGGGCCGGGTTCCGAGCGCTGCGCGACACGGGCACAGCGGACTGGGCACGGCAGCTCGGCGCCCCGTTCGCGCCGTCCAACCCGGCCAGGAACACGCGGCTCCTCGTCGCCGAGCGGCCCGGCCCGGGCGCTGCCCCGCCGCCCGCTCGCCCGCCGGCCTGACCCGGCCGGCGCCGCGCCTCAGCTCCACGTCGCGGCGCGCCGCGGGTGGCGGGTCTCGATGGCCTCGGCGTGCCCCCGCAGCCCGCGCGCGGCCGGGAGGTTGCCGTGCTCCTCGAAGACGTCGGCAAGGGAGAGCCCGAGCACGACGATCTGCTGGGGCTTCTCCAGCGCGCCGACCGTCGGGGCCACGGAGCCGAGCAGCTCGAACGCCCGCCGCCACGCCATCGCCGCGGCGTCCGGCATGTCGGCGTTGAGCGCCGCGTGGCCGGAGCAGCGGTGCATGTCCGCCGCGAACTCGTGGCTCCCGCGGCGGTTCGCGAGCTCCCCCGCGCGCGCGTACGCCTCCGACGCGTCCAGGAAGCGGCGCTGCTTGCTGTGCAGGCTGCCGAGCGAGGCGTAGGCCTCGGGCACGATCGCGAGCAGGCCGCGCCGCTCCGCCTCCTTCAGCGCGGCGACGAACACCCGATGCCCCTCCTCGACAACGCCCGCCGCGATCAGCGAGCGCGCGCGCTGCATGGCGATGTGGACGGCCTCCTCGCCCAGCCCCCGGCTCGCCAGCATCTCCTCGGCTTGCTGCTGGAGCTGCGCGGCCTCGGCGTGCCGCCCCGCGTGAAAACACGTGTCCGCCTCGTGCAGGAGGCGCCGCGCGGGGAGCAGCTCCGGCGCGCGGAGGGGCGACTCGGCGGCGATGCGCACCTCCAGATCGGCGGGGAGGCGCCGCCCGCGCGCCGAGAGATCGGTGATCACGCGCTCGAGCTCGGCGATGGCCGCGCCGTCGGCCTCCGGCCACACGACGCGGGACGCGCCCTCGCCGAGGCGCGCGAGCAGATCGCCGACGCTCGAGTGGACAGGGTCGACGAGGACCCAGCGCACGAGCGCGAGGTCGGGGCAATGCGCTAGCCAGAAGAGGTCGCGGGCATAGGCGCGCGGGTCGTCGATGTGCTGCGGCGCCAGCACGACGACCGCGGTCCCGTCCGGGGCGCCGGCAGCGACGTGCGCCGCGAGGGCGCTGGCGAAGGTGTCGAGCGGCTCGCGCAGCGGGCCGTCCTCGGGCGTCGCGAGCGCCGCCGGGGCGCCGAGCTCGCGCGACAGCGAGCGCTCTCGGGCCGCCCAGCCGCGGCTGGGCCCGTAGACCGGATCGGCCAGGACCCAGACGGGACGGGGCGCCGGGCCTGCTTCACCGAGCGCCCGCAGCAGCGCCAGCGTGTGGCCGTGGACGTGTGCCGGCACGATCACGTGCAGCAGGCGGGCTCGCTCGCCCGTGAAGATGGCGCTGAGCGCGCTGACGAAGTCGTGGGTCATGTCGCGGTTCCGGGCGGAGTCTTGCTCCGATCGCCGCGGAGGCCAAGCGGAGGCGCCCGCGTCGCGGCGCGGGGCCTCCCCTGCCCCTGCGCCACGAGCGCCCTCCTCCCGGATCCTGGGCGGGGCGGCCGTTGCGCGTCGCAGGACGCCACGGTCGAGGCGATGTGTCTCAGGGGCGCGATCCCCGGAACCGAGGGTGTGGTGGCGAGGAGCACGCGCGGGCGCTCGGCGCGGTTTGGCCCGGGCATTGCTGACATGGTCGAGCGCGGAGGACAAGATACCGTGAAAACAGGGATTCGATCGCTGCTCCTGGGCAGCGTGGTCATCGGTTGCGTCGGTGTGATCGGTTGCGGAGGCAGCAAGCCTCAGCCGGAGGGACCGGCCGAGAAGGCGGGCGAGGCCGTGGACGACGCCGCGCGCGACGTCAAGGACGAGGCGAAGGACGCAGCGGAGTCCACGGGCGACGCCGCCGAGAAGGCGGGGGACAAGATCGAGGACAAGACCGACTAGCGGCCCCGAGCGATCTCGGGCCGTTCGCGTGGCGAGGGGCGAGCCCGTGCGCTCGCCCCTCGCTGCGCCTCGAACCGTGAGCAAGGCTGGCCGGAGCGCCTCGCGCGCGAGATCACCCCAGCCGGCGATGAAACCCGAACAACCCCGGCCGCGCCGAGGCGCGGCGCACCATGGAGGAAGGAAGATGAAAGCGACGTCATTGCTCGAGAAGCAGCATCGCAAGGTGGAGTCCCTCTTCAAGCAGCTCGAGAGCGGCAGGTCGGATCCGGCGCTCGTGCTCGCCGAGCTCGCCAACGAGCTCGCCGCGCACATGGCGATCGAGCAGGAGACGTTCTATCCCGCGGTGCAGCAGATCAAGGAGGACGTGATCCTCGAGAGCTTCGAGGAGCACGCCATCGCCGAGCTCGCGCTGAAGCGGCTGCTCTCGACCTCTCCGGAGGATCTCTCGTTCAAGGCGCGCGTGACGACGCTGAAGGAGCTCATCCAGCACCACGTCGAGGAGGAGGAGAAGGAGCTCTTTCCGGCGGTCGAGAAGGCCGTGGACGAGAAGCGCCTCAGCGAGCTCGGCAGGTCGATGAAGGCGGAGTTCGAGCAGCGGCTGGCCGAGGGCTACGAGACGCTCTTGCCGGCGGGCTACAAGAAGACGTCCGCGGACCAGGCGAGCCACGTGATCCACGAGAGCCACGCGAACGGCATGGCCCGGGCCTGACGAGGCTTGATCGAGGAGAGAGGTCGAGCGGCCGTCCGGCGGTGAGACATGAAAGACGCGATCGGCTGGATCAGCTCTGGCATCCTCGTGCTGACGATCGGCAATCAGGTCTACAAGCAGTGGAGGAGCAAGACGAGCCAGGGCATCTCCAGGTGGCTCTTCGTCGGCCAGCTGGCCGCGTCGATCGGGTTCGTCCTCTACAGCTGGATGCTCGAGAGCTGGGTCTTCGTGGCGACGAACTCGCTCATGGTCGCGAACGCGCTCGCCGGCGCGACGATCGTCTATCTCCAGCGGAGGCGCCGCGCGCCTCCGCCTTCGGAAGACGAGGCCAGGGCCCGGCGAGCGTTCAAGTTTCCACGGGCCGCCGGCCCGCGGGGGCGACATCTGAGAGCCGGTCGCGGTGCGCTGGCTGTCCTGTCTCGCACGAGTGGAATTCGAAGCAAACGAACACACATTCATGCGACACGCGCGCTTCTCTCCGCACAGACACGCGGGAAGCCCGCCAATCGAGCCTGAACCGATCAAGCATGCAAAAGTGAAGCAGGATCGGTCGATGTTGAGGATGCGTCGAATGCCCCCTAGACTCGACGGATGCTTAACACTCGGACTCCTTCATGCGCCGTCGCGCTCGCCGCGACGTTCATCGGTGCTGTGCTGTCGGGCTGCGTCGGTGAGGTGGGCGACGGGTCGCTCGATGGCGAAGGCGGCGGGCCGTCGAGCGGCGCCGGCGCCGTGATCCAGCCGGGAGACTCTGGCAGCGGGCCGAGCACCAGCAGCGGCGGCTCGACCACGGCGGGCACCGGCGGCTCGTCCACCGCGACGACCGGGGGCGCCGGCGGCTCGTCTGCCCAGGGCACCGGTGGCTCGGCCACGGCAGGCGCAGGCGGCTCGTCGGCCGAGGGCGCCGGCGGCTCGGCTGCGCAGGGCACCGGCGGCGCCGGGGGCTCGGCCACGGCGGGCGCCGGCGGCTCGTCGGCCGAGGGCGCCGGCGGCTCCTCCGCGCAAGGCACTGGGGGCTCGGCCACGGCCTCGACCACGGCCGGCACCGGAGGCTCGAGCGGCGAGGGTTCCGGGAGCGGCGCAGGCGGCTCGGGCGGCGCCACCGGCGCGGCGCAGCTGTGCGTCGATACGATCAACCAGCACCGCGCCACGCTCGGCTTGCCGCCCCTCGCGCGCTGGGTCGAGGCGGAGGCGTGCTCCGATGAAGAGGCCGAGTCCGACGGGAACACCGGCGAGTTTCACGGCGCGTTCGGCCTTTGCAAGGAGAGCGCCCAGAACGAGTGCCCCGGGTGGGGAGGCCCACCAGAATCGATGATCACCGACTGTTTGCAGGTCATGTGGGACGAGGGGCCGGGCGAGGATTTCGAGAAGCACGGCCACTACATCAACATGAGCAGCACCCGCTTCACGAAGGTGGCTTGCGGGTTCCACACCTTCCCGGACGGCAGCGTCTGGGCGGTGCAGAACTTCCGGTGACGGGCGCGGCGAGCGCTCACGGACCTCATCCGTAGGGCGCCGTGCCCCCGCGGGCACCGGCGGATTCATCTTCTCCCAGGACCGCCGCGCCCTCCTCGAGCTTGCCGGTGAGCCGCACGCGCGTCGCGCGGTGCACCCACACGTCGAACGCCTCCATCATGCGCCGCTCGATGGCCGCGCCCTCGATCAGGCCGAGCGCGCGCGCGACGGCCTCCAGCGTCGACAGGGCGCCCTCGTGCGGCGCGCGGCGCAAGCCGTAGCGGCTCGGCGCGCCCTCGGGCAGCGTGACCGGCTCGGCGCCGCGCGCGTCGGCGTCCCGGTGGACCGCACGGCGCGCCTGGTTCCAGTTGCCGTCAGGAACGAGCAGCACCACCGGCTCGCCGCGCGCGTCGTCGGGCGTGAGGGCGCGCGCCTCGGGCGACGGGAAGAGCACGAGCCGGCGCCCCTCCGGCAGCGGCGGGCGCGGCTGCGGCGCGATCTCGCCGCGCACGCGCACCTCCGCGCCCTCGAGCAGGCGCGCGACGAGCCGGCCCGTGTTGGTGCTCCTCGTGCGCTCGATCCGGTGGGTGAGCAGCACGACGCGCGTGCGCACGGAGAGCCGGGGCAGCGCGCCGCAGAGGCACATCGCCTGCGGCAAGCCGCAGCCGCGGCAGCGCGGCGTCCCGCGCGCGCGGATGGGGGGCAGATCGGGCGGCTGCAGCGGGAGGAACGTCATCGCGTCCGGGCCGGGCGTTCTCCCACGCGCCGGCCGTTCCGGTCAAACGGCCCCGCACCGGACAGTGGGATCTCAGGGGAAATAGCTCCAGGGCATCTGCGCCTGTCCGAGGGGAGCCGTCGACCTGGAAGGGAGCCGGAACACGCGTAGCACCTCCGAGACGAACGCCCGTGGATCCTGCGTGATGTAGAAGTGATCGCCAGCCATCACGCGCAGCTCGACCCTCCCTTCCAACCAGTGCTTCCACGCCTCCACTTCGTCCAGACGGGCCTCGTCGTCGGCCGATCCGTGGAGCAAGAGGGTCGGCGTCCGGAGACGCTTGGTACAGCGGTCCAGCGAAAGACGGTAGCTCTCCGAGGCGAGGAAATCGCCGCGCAGCATCGGCAGGAACACCTCTCTGAGCTGCACGTCGGTGCGGAATTCCGCGGGACACCCTCCCAGGCGGATCAGCTCCTCGACGAACCCGTCGTCATCGAGCGGGCTGAGCATGCGGCGTGGGATCAGATGGGGAGCGTGGCAAGCGGACAGGACGAGGCCGGCTGGCGCCCGGCCCCACTGCTCGAGCAATCGGCAGGCTTCGAACGCGATCTGCGCCCCCACGCTGTGGCCTATCAGAAGCCACTGGCCGCTGGGTGGCTCCGCGCACAGCTCGTGCGCCAGCTCGGACGCGCTGTGCTGAACGCTCCGCATGCCGGGCTCGTGCAGACGATGGTCGCGCCCCGGGTAGGTCACGAGGGACGCCGAGACGTCCACCTGCGACAGCGCCTTCCAGCTGCGGAAGGCGCTATGGCTCCCACCACCGAAGGGGCACACGATCAGGTGCGGGCTGGACGGGGCAGGCGCGCTCAAGAGGCGGCGCAGACTTCGTGTAGAACTGCTCATGGCTACTCGGGTCGGTGTTGATGTATCGAGGAACGATCGGCATCTGAACCGAGGCTAAGCGGTCCACTACATGGGCATCGCCGGCGAGGCGCCACAGACCTGCTTCACCAGGGCCCGCTTGTTGACCTTGCCCACGCTCGTCTGCGGAAAGCTCTCCAGGACCTTCAAACGATCGGGCAGCTTGAACGCAGCCACCCCCAGGCGGCTGAGATAGGCGTTCACCTCGGCGAGCGTGGGCGCTTCGCCGCGCGCGATGATGCAGGCACAGGTGCGCTCTCCCATCGTGGCGTCCGGGACGCCGACGATGGCGACGTCACGGATCGCCGGGTGAGCCATGAGGTAGTTCTCGAGCTCCTCGACCGGGACCTTCTCCCCTCCCCGGTTGATCACGTCCTTGCTCCGGCCTTCCACCACCAGATGCCCGCCGGGGAGCCGACGCACCAGATCCCCGCTCCGGTAGAAGCCGTCGGCGGTGAACGCCCGGCGATTGTACTCCTCCGCGCGATAATATCCGCGGATTGTGTAGGGGCCTCGGACCTGAAGCTCACCGACCTCGCCGTCCGCCACCTCGACATCCGAGGCGTCGACGATCCTCACCTCGTCGTCCTCGGCCATCGGGCGGCCTTGCGTGTCGATCACGGCGGACTCGGGGTCGTCGAGCCGCGTGAAGTTGAGCAGCCCTTCCGCCATGCCGTAGACCTGCTGCAGCCCGCAGCCAAGGACGGGCCGTACGCGCGCCGCCGTCTCGGCCTTGAGGCGAGCGCCTCCCGCCTGGATCCACTTCAAGCTGCTCAGATCGGCCTGCACCCACTCCGCCGCCTCGAGCCACAGCAGGACGAGCGGCGGGATGAGGGCGGTCACGGTGATCTTCTCCTGCTCGATCAGCCGAAACGCCGCCTCGGGGCTCGGGTCCTTGCAGAACACCACGGTGCCGCCGGCGTAGAGGGTGCCGAGGGCGCCCGGGCACCCCAGGGCGAAGTTGTGCGCGATGGGGAGGCTCACCAGGTACCGGGTGCTCGTGTCCAGGCCTGTCACATCGGCGCTGAGGCGGACGTTGCAAACATAGTCGTCGTGGGTACGTGGGATCAGCTTGGGAGCGCCGGTCGTGCCGCCCGACAGCAAGAGCAGGGCGACATCGCGCGCGTCCGGCCCGGCCAGGATCTCCGGCGGCGCGTCCACCTCGGAGAGCGGCACGAACTCCTCTGCGTCGCCCACCACGAGGACATGCCGGAGGCTCGCCACCCGCTTGCCTACCGAACGGGCGAGGGCCCGGTAATCGAAGCCGACATGCAGGTCGGCGATCACGTAGGCGACCGACTGGGAGAGCTCTGCCAGATGCACGATCTCGGTCTCTCGATGCGCCGGCAGCGCCAGCACCGGGATGGCCCCGATCCGGAACAGCGCGAAGCACAGGGGCAGAAACTCGGCGATGTTGGGCAGCTGAACCAGGACGCGCTGCTCCTCCGCGATGCCGAGCCGGCGCAGCCCCGCGGCCATGCGATCGGCGCGCTCGTCGAGCTCCTGGTACGTCCAGCGACGCGCTCCGTCGACCACGGCCACGCGCGCCGGCGTCGCTCGGGCCCGCGTGCGCAGCATCTCGCCCAGGCGCTCGCCTCGCCAGTACCCCGCTTCCCGATAACGATCCACGAATTCAGCGGGCCAATCGACACATCCACTCAACATGGGAGCTCCCTCGCTTTCACCGACGTTCGTCGGCGCTCACTGTCCTGCGCTTCGATGCGCGCGGCCCGGGTCAGCGTTCGGGCGGGCGGGCAGCACGGCCGCGCCGTGCAGGAGGGTCGGGTCGAGATCGGCGGTCAGGCCGGCGATCTCGATGGCGCGGACCCCCGTCACCTCGGCGGGATCGAGCGCGAAGGTGGGGTCGTCGCCGATGATCCGGCGCACCGCCTCTCGATGCTCGGCGCGGACACCCATGCGCACCCGGCTGAGCCTCCTGGCCCCGTTCGGATGGCGGTTCTCTCTCGGATGTTGAGGCGGATCGTAGGGGGTCACGATGAACGGGAGACGATCGTTCGCCGGATAGGCAAACTTGAAGCGGATCTCCTGGCCATCGGGCTTCGTCCGCCGCCACCCGATGGCCCTGCCGACGGGGATCCCTGCCTCCCGAAGCGCGGCGAGCTCACGGTCGAGAGCGTGCGTGTCCACCACGACCGCCACGTCGCAGAAGCCCTCACCGTGCTCGGACCAGCGGATCATCCGCCGGCCCGAGCCGCGCCCGGCCATCAGCTCGATCGGCCACTTGAACCACCGCGCGCTGCGCGGCGTCGTGAGCAGCTCGACGATGGGGCCTTCCGTGAACCAGATGTGCGCGTGCTGGGCCTTTCTCTCGGGTGTCGCGTAGTCCACCTTGAACCCGAGCTCTCTGTAATCACGCACGGCTTGATGAATGTCGCGCACCCATACCAAGACGTGGCTGCAAGAAGTCGCCATGTTCAGTTCTCCCGAGCGCCAGGCGCTCGATCAACGCGCGCCGCCGCACGCAGCTCGTCGACAGGGAGCGGCTCCGGGGTCTCAGGACGGATGAGCTCGGGCATCCCGATCCGCTCCGTCAGATCACGCCACGCGAGCGACACGCCGAGGGCCCACTGGCCGCTGCGAATACGGCGGGGCGGGTCGGCGATGTCGCCGCACAGGTCGTGCAAGGCGACGACGACCGCATCGGGCCACGTCCGCGCG
The DNA here is from genome assembly GCF_051527405.1 of Sorangium sp. So ce295. Lineage (NCBI taxonomy): Bacteria > Pseudomonadati > Myxococcota > Polyangiales > Polyangiaceae > Sorangium > Sorangium sp. So ce295. Next base: position 10,974,144 of record NZ_CP150324.1, read on the forward strand.
AACACGTCGTGATAGCTGCGCGTGTGCTGGTCGCCGAGGATCAACGTGCTCTCCACGGCGAGGCGGTCGGTGCCGGGGCCGCTCATGATCAGGCGCCCGGTCGGGTCGCGCGGCGAGTGCATGCGCGGATTCCAGAGGACGGGTCCGTGGGTGTCGGCCAGGGTCAGCACGCCGGCGTCACATCCAAGCGAGATCCGGTGCATGAGCAGGGAGTGATTGTCGGGATCCTCGGGGTGGACCTGGTTCTGCACGCGGAGCGTCACGGGCACGCCGCCGAGGGTCGCGCTCAGGCTCTGGAACGGCTGGTCCGCAACCGGCGACGGCCGGCCGCCTCGCGGCGCGCATTCGGAGAACGACCATGGGCGCAAGTCGCCTGCAGCACGGCCGATCACGTCGAGCAACGGATAGGCGACCTGGCTGTTGCAAGCGGCGTCGATGAACTGGATGCGCTGGCGCTTCCTGATGTACTCGGCCGCCGCAAGGAACTGCCGGATCGGGCGCACGTTCGGGTACAGCGTGTTGACCGCGTACGCAGCGCCCCCCCGCTTCGCGGCCTTCAGGCACGCGGTGATCTCCGCGGCGTGCACGGGGTGCTCCTGCAGGACGTGGATCCCGCGCTCGAGCAGCGTCCTGGCCAGATCGGAGCCTGGGCCGCCGGTCGCCCCCGAGCGCACCACCACGCAGACGATGTCGATGTCGCCGGGGATGTCCTCCACCCTGGTGTAAAGCGGCGCTCCGTAGCGCTCGGCGCACTTCCTGGAGAACTCGCTGCCACGCCCGAGCACGCCGGCGAGCGTGAATGACTCCTGCGCCGACGCGACCGCATCGAGGTAGATGCGCCCGAAGGCGGTGCCGGCGACGACGACGCGCTTCTTCTTGCCGCCGCCGGCGCTCACCAGGTCACCTGCATCGTGAGCGGCCCGCGGAAGAACGTCGCGGTCTTCCACTGGACGTCGGCGTCGAGGCGCAGATCCGGCAAGCGGGTCACGAGCGCTCTCAACGCTTCCTGGAGCTCGACCCGGGCCAGCGACGCGCCGATGCAATAATGCATCCCACAGCCAAACGCGAAGTGCGCCCGCGCGTCTCGATCGAGGTCGAGCCGGTGTGGATCGGAGAACTTGCGCGGGTCGTGGTTGGCCGCGCCGACCGACGCAAACACGGGCTCACCCGCGCGCACCAGCGTGTCGCCCACCTGGACGTCCTCGGCGGCGTAGTGCGGAAACATCGCGGCGGACGCGAGCGGCACGAAACGGAGCAGCTCCTCGACCGCCTGCGCCACGAGGCCAGGATCCGACCTGAGGCGCGCCAGCTGCTCCTGATGGGTCAGGAGCGTGTAGATGAAGTTCGGGATCTGCGAGGACGTGGCCTCGTAGCCCGCGATCAGGATGGCGATGCAGAGCTGGACCAGCTCGCGCTCGTTCAGGCGGTCATTCACGTCGTGCGCCTCGATGAGCGCGCTCATCAGGTCGTCGCCCGGCTCGGCCCGGCGCAGGCGGATCAGCCCCATGATGTACTGGGATAGTTCGCCGAGGTTCCGCTGCGTCTGCTCCGCGGTCTGCGTGTTGGTCGAGAGCAGAGAGTCGTTCCACGCCTTGAACCTGGACTGATCCGCCACCGGAACGCCCAGGAGCTCGCAGATCACGGACATCGGGATCGGCAGCGCGTAGTCCCGCACGAGATCCGCAGGGGGGCCTTTGGCCACCATCCTGTCGATCAGCTCGTTGGCGAGGTCGCGGACGTGCGGGCGCAGCTGCTCCACGCGCCGGTTGGTGAACGCCTGGGTGACCAGGTTGCGGATGCGGGTCAGCTCGGGCGGGTCCATCATGACGATCCCGCCGGCGATGCGCGGGAGCGCCCTCGGGGCGTCCGCGCGCTTCGTGGCCTCCTCGCGGCTGAACCGGCGGTCGGACAGCACGAAGCGGACGTCCTCGTAGCGGGTCGCGAGCCACGCCGGCTCGCCGTAAGGCAGCTTGACCTTGAGCAGCCCCGGCGTCTGCTGAGCGCGGGAGTACGCAGAGGCGAGCGCGATGCCGTCGAAGAGATTGAACGGATACTGGATGGGGGGATTCGTCGCGGTGGTCATTGCGTTCATCCTTGTGATGCCGCCGTGGAAAGCGGGCGGGAATCGAAGCGCCGGCGGCGCGCCGCCCAGCCGCGCAGCCGCTCGCGGTCGAGGGCGCCGCCTGCGGCGAGCGGCAGCTCATCCACGATCTCGATGCTGGCGAAGGCGCCCATGCGCTCGCCGAGATGCTCGGAGAGGCGCTCCGAGGTCAGCAGCGCCCGATCCATCTTGGTCCGGGCCGCGAACACACGATGGCCGAGCCGCTCCAGCGGGTGGCCGTCCCGGGGCAGCCCGAGGACGCGCTGGAGGCCGGCGCCGTCCAGCGCCGCGTTCCACTGAGGCAGCGTGAGGAACGTCGACTCCGTCTCGGCCCTGCCGTCGCTGGCGTCGTCCAGCATGAAGGCCTGGGAGGCCATGACCCAGAACTCTTCGACCGTGGGCTCGGTCAGGACGAGCCAGCCGCCGGGGCCGAGCAGCTCGTTGAGCCAGCGGAGGGAGACATCCGTGTTCCGCGCGGCGTTGAGCACGCCCCCGCCGACGATCACGTCGAACGAGCTCGGGACGAAGCCCTGGTCTCTCGGCGCGACGTTGATGTCGTAGAGGCCGAAGCGCACGCACCGGTGCCCGGCGAGCCGCGGGGCGGCCTGATCAAGGAAGTACCTGGAGACGTCGGTGTAGAGGTAGTCGACCTCGGCGCCCGAGAGCTCCGGCAGGAGCGACTCGGAGGTCGCCCCCGTGCCGGCGCCGACCTCGAGCAGCCGGATCGGCCGCTGCCCGGGCCATTCCCTGGCAATCCTGCTCACGAGGAGGCTGACGGCGCGGTGCTGGTACCGGGCGGCGATGCTCTCGCGATACAAGGCCCTGGCGAGGTCGGTGCGCCCTTCCGGGAACAACAGGTGGACGGCCCGCACCGCGCCGGAGATCAGGTCGGGCAATCGGTCGGCGTTGCGGACCGCGTAGTCGATCGTGCCGGCCGCGCCGACCGTGGCCAGCCACTCGCCCTTCAGCTCGTCCCATGCGCGCGCCAGCGCGGCGTCCGAGAAGTCGCAGGCCGGGCCCACGGCGCTCAGCCGATCTCCGTCCCGGCGCAGCAGCTTCTGCTCCGTGAGCACCCTGAGCCAGCGACGGATGAGGGGCCGATGCGCGGCGGCGACCCGCGCCCGCGCGAGCACCTCGTCCACGGTGTGGGCGGCCGTGTCGGTAAACAGGCCGCTGCGGCCCAGCGCGTTGAGCATCGACAGCAGCGCTGTCTGTCCCAGCCGCTCCACGGCCGCGATCGCCCGGTTCAGGTCGGTCCCGGCAAACTCGGCGTCCAGCGCGGCGGTCGCCGTGGCGATCAGGCGCTGTCCGCTCGCGTCCCCGTCGGCATCGTCGCTGGCACGCTTCGCGGGGACGGCAAAGACGGCCCAGCCGTCGCCGTCGGAGGGGATCACCGCCGCCGCCGCCACGCCCGGATGGCTCATCACGAGCTCCGCGATGCGCGCCGCTTCTTGCTCGGCTCTGCGCAGCTCGCGCTCCACCGGTACGAGCCCGGCTTCACCGGCGATCCTGTCCACGAGCTCTGCGCCGAAGACGCGCCGCACGGCCGCGGAGGACTCGGCGGACAGCACTCCACCGGCGCCTGCGCCGGCGTCGACCACGATGCGCCGCAGGCTCCCGAGGTCGGCGAGCGCGACCGCCGGGTGGGCCAGGAGGCTGCGCAGCAGCGTCGCTGAGACGATCGCGCAGTCCGGGGCCGCTCGCTCGAGGAACGAAAGGGCCTTGGCCGGGCTCGCGGCGCTCGCGTCCACCACGTGATGGTGGACGGCGGCGCCGGCGCTCCAGCTCGCGAACACCGCATCCCCGCCGAACCCGGCCAGCGGCGAGAGCACCGCCGTGCGCGCAGGCGAAGGGCCCAGCGCGTCGCGCAGGGCAGCCACCGAGTCGCAGAACACCGCTCTCGACCACACGAACGATCCGCGAACCACGGAGAAGGGCGCGTCGTCCACCAGGCGCGGCTCACAGGCGCTCGCCCCGTCGAGCGCGGACAGGTCAGCGTCGGTGATCCTCAGGACATCGCCGCCGTCGATCGCTGGTTGCTCGGCGGAGAACCGCGCGCCGAGCAGCATCGCGGCCAGCCGGACCGGCAAGGCCTGAGGCCTGTCTCCGGCGCTCCAGCTCAGCGTGCGGCCCGCGACGGCGCCGCGCTGGCGCAGCGCCGTGACAGCGCGGTACGTCGCGTCGAGCACCTCTGCTCCGGCCCACTCGCGCCCGCTCGACACCAGCGCCGCTCGGCTCCCGAGGCGCTCCAGCCCATCGATGATCTGTCTCACGGTCATGGCACCTCCTCGGGTGGTCGTCAGCAGGCGGTGGCGAAGAACAGGTGCTGGCCTGCCACGGCCAGGGGTGATTCGAGCGAAGGAAGGACGAACCGCGGCACGAAGGCAGCGGCCAGGAGCTCCTCATTCCAGCCGGGCGCGTCGACGAACACCTGATCGGTCCCGGCGCGCCGGTCCTCGCTGCCGAGCGGCGGCGAGCCGGCCGCAGGAGACAGCAGGAACTGCATCGCCGTGAGGATCGCGCAGTTCTCTCGTGTGGAGTCCGTGAAGATGAGCCACCCGCCGGGAGCGAGCGCGCGGCGGATGCGGCGCAGCGTCCGACCCGTATGCGCGGCGTTGTGGAGGACATTGCCCGCGAGCACGACATCCGCCGCGTGCGGCTCCACCCCCTGCGCCGTGAAATCGATGTTGATGTCGAGCACGGCAGTGCGCATCCCGCGATGGCGGCCGAACCGCTCCTGCGCCGCGGCCGTGAACGCGCGCGCGATGTCGGTGAACAGGTAGTCGACCGGCGCTCCGTCGAGGGCCCGCAGCGCGGCTGTCGTGGTGAGCCCGGCGCCTCCGCCGAGCTCGAGCACGCGCAGCGGCCGGTGCCGCAGCTCCGCGCAGCGGCGCACGAGGTGAGCGCCGGCGGCGCTCAGGTAAGCGGTGAAGACGTTGTCCTGGTAGGCGGCGAGGGTGGAGAGGTCCTGCCGCTCGCGAAACAAGAGCTGCTGAATCGAGAGCTCGTCGCGCACGAGCGCGTGCAGGCGGAGCAGCGCGGCCTGGTGGACTTCCGCCATCGCGGGCGGGAAGCCGAGCGCGGCATACGCGTCGGGCAGGTCGGCGGCCGCGCCGGCGTCCCGCAGGGCCCGTCGCCACACGTACTTATCCGCCACGTTGCTGAGCACACCGTGGTCGCACAGCGCGGCGAGCCACCGCCGGACGAGCCATGCGTGCCGCGGCGCCGCGCCCAGCGCAGAGACGATCTCCTCCGCGGTGCGCGCTTCACCGCCCGGATGCACGCCGCCGCTCGCGACGAGCAGCTCCCCCAGGGCCCGCAGGCTGATCGCCTCGAGTCGCTGCATCGCCCCCGGCAGGTGTGCCAGGGCATCCCGCCCCGGCGCGGGCTCCAGCAGCCGAGTGAGCCTCAGCCCCGCCTCGTGTGTCTCGCCGGCCGTCGGCACGCCGGGCGCCTCACCGCCGGCGTCGTCGGCGGCGGCCTCCACGGCCGCTGCGGCCAGATCCGCGGCCGGGACGACCTCCGCGTCCGCGCGCGCCATCGCCGAGCCGAGCGCGGCGAGGACGTCGTGCCGGAGCCGGCACAGCGTGAGCTGAACCTGAGCCTCGCTGACGGCTGCGCCTGGGCTCTCAACGGCGTTGGCGAACGCCGTCAGCTCGCCGCGGGTCGCGCGCAGCCAGCTCACGGTCTCGCGCTCGGCCGGCGCGTCCGTCCCGCCGAGCAGCACGCCAGATCCCGTGGCGTGGGCGGTCCAGAGGACGTCGCCGTGAACCCCGGTCAACCTCAGCTCGCCGGCGTCGCTTCCCAGGGCGAGCTCGACGACCCTCTGCGCCTCTGTCGACACCTCGTTGCGCACGCGCAGGACGATGGGAACCCCCGCGAGGCTGCCTCCGAGCACGACAAGCCCGCTCCCGAGCGGCATCGGCTCACGGATCTGCCAGGGGCGCAGGGCGCCGAGCGCGTCTCCCAGGAGGCGGAGCAGCGCCTGGATCGACGCCCTCGTGCACGTCGCCGCGACGTACCTGATCGGCGTGCGCGCGCGCAACACCTGCGCTGCGCCGAGGAACCGCCGGGATGCCGGCGTGGCAGAGGCGACCGCTGCCACCCGGAATGCGGCTCGTGAAAGGCGCGCTTGCCGCAGGCACGCGGCGAGCTCATCGTGCTCGAGCGGCGCCTCCGCCAGCACGGCGCTGCCCCGCCCCAGGAGGTCGACGGCGCGCTCGGTCACCGGCACGCCGTGCCCGGCCGCCGATACCCAGCAGCTCACGCCGGCGCCGAGGGGCGCCTGATCCGGCCGGGTCCAGAGCGCTATCCTGGCCTGATCGGCGAACCTCCGGGCGCCCTCGCTGTCGTCGGCGAGCTGGCCGATGAGGCGAAAGCGCCCGTTCAAACGCTGGAGCGCGGTCAGGTGCAGAGGACCGAACCCGACGCCGCACAGCACGAGAGGCATCCCGTCGGTCACAGGGAGCCCTCCTCGGTAGCGCCGAGCGCGTCGATCGACGTCTCCAGCAGATCGAGCGCGGTCACCGCGCCGCTCTCGCGAAGGCGGCCGACCGTCGACAGGGGCTCGAGCGCCGCCGCGGCGAAGTGGCGCCCGGCGGGCACCTGGCCCTGGTCCACCGCCAGCGTGGTGAGCGCGGCCAGGGTCCCTGTGAGCTCGGCGTTGCGCCGTCCGCGCATCACCAGCGTGCGCGTGACCGGGGCGCCGTCTCGCAGGCCGTCGAGCTGCGCGACGAGGAGGACGTGAGGCTCGCGTCCAGCGAGGTCGAGCAAGCTGGCCCGGCACAACGCCGCGACCGCCTCGCGGCGTTCGAGGCTGCGCGCGCGGTCGAAGGCCGTGAGGATGTGCTGGCCGGTAATGACAGTATACCAGTCTCCGCGAGCGAGCCGGAGCGACGCCGCGAGCCGCTCCCCTTCGGTGTTGAGGTAAGGCAGCAAGGTCGCCGGACCGGGGAAGAACGGGACTTCCACGTTGCGCGTCCGGGTCAGCACCCCGGAGCGACGCCCCTCTCGCCATGCCGCGAGCGGCTCGCTCACCCCGTCCGTGGCGGCCTGGAGGTAGTCGTCCGCGGCGACCTGGGTGAAGCGGTCCAGCACGCCGAAATAGCTGCGCAGGCCGTGAACCTGGCTGAAAGCCCGCTGCGCCGCCCATCGCGGCAAGAGCGCGGTGAGGCCAGGCTGCAGCCCCGCCGAGAGCACGGCCACGCGCCCGCGGGTGCGGTACGCCTCGTCGTCCAGGAGCGCGAACAGCGCATCGTCGCCGGCGGCGTCCACGTAGTCGGCGCCGGCTTCCACGGCTGCCCTCGCCGCGCGGTCCGCGATGGCGTGAGATGGACCGGCGCAGTTGAGCACGATCCGACACCCACCGACGAAGCGACGCAACGACGCGTCGTCCCGAACATCGACCGCCTGGTGCTCGACCGCTCCCACGGACAGCTCGGTCGCGAAGCGGCGGGCCGCTTCGAGGTTTCGCCCGCCGATCCGCAGCGGCCCGAGGCCGAGCGACAGGAGCCGCCGGGCCGCCTGCGCGCCGACGTCGCCATAACCTCCCAAGATGCCGATCGTCATCCCGCAGCCTCCACAAGCCGCCATCCGTGGGCGCGGCGGCGCTCGTTCCAGAACGCCGTGTACCGCCCGTTGCGCGCCAACAGCTCCTGATGCGTCCCCGCCTCGACGATGCGGCCGCCGTCGAGCACGAGGATCTGATCCGCGGACACGATGGTCGGCAGCCGGTGCGCGATGACCAGCAGGGTCGACCGGTTCATCAATGTGCGCATCGCGCTCTGGATGTAACGTTCATTCTCTGGGTCGAGCGCCGCCGTCGCCTCGTCCAGCAGCACGATGGGAGCGTTCTTGAGCACGGCTCGGGCGACCGACACCCGCTGGCGCTCCCCGCCGGACAGCGACGCTCCGCCCTCGCCGACCCGGGTCTTCAGGCCCTGTGGGAGGCGCTCGATGATCTCCTCCACGCCCGCCAGGCGGGCGGCCTCGCGCACCTCCGCGTCCGTGGCGTCCAGCCGGCCCACCCGGATGTTCGCCTCGAGCGTGTCATCGAACAGATAGACGTCCTGCATGACCAGCGACAGCTGCGTCATCAGGTCTTCCGTGGAGAGCTCGCGGACATCCACGCCTCCCACGCGCACCGAGCCCGCGTCGACATCGAAGAAGCGCGCGATCAGCCGTGTTATCGTGGTCTTCCCGGAGCCGGATGCCCCGATGATCGCCGTCATCGTCCTCGGCGCTATCCGGAAAGACACATCACGAAGCACGGGAGCGCCCGGCTGATAGCCGAACAGGGCATCGGAGAACTCGATCTCCCCCGGCGCCGCGACGGGCCTGGAGCGCTCCGGCTCGGGCAGCGGCGCCTCATCGAAGATGGCGGACAGCCGCTCCAGATCGTTGCCTGCCATCCGCAAGAGCCCGCTCCGCCCCGCGGCCTCGGCCAGCGGCCCCACGAACCTGGCGGCCAGCGCCAGCAGCGCGACGAGCTCGATCGGATCGATCGACCGATCGAGGGCGCGCACCACGCCGACCGCGATCAGCGCGGCGAACGCGAGCTGCACCGACAGCCCGCCCGCGAGCAACCTGGGGAAGGTCTGACGCAGCATCGACCCGCCCGCGGCGCGCTGCCCATCGATCGCCTCCTCCAGCGGCGCATAACCCCCCGTGGCCCGACCGAAGGCGCGCAGCACCTGCTGGTTGCGCGCGAACTCGACGACCCGGTTGCTGGCGAGCGCCCCCGCGGCGTCGACCTGCTCCTCGGTGCGGCCGATCCACGCCGACGACCAGCGGTGCGTCAGGTAGATCAGCGGCGTGCAGGCGATGGCCGTCAACCCGAGCTGCCAGTCGAAGAACAGCATGGCGACGGCGATCGTCGCGGGCGTCAGGATGCCGCTCACCACCGGGGTCAGGAGGTGGGCAAACACGTTGGTGACCATCATGGTGCCGCCCGTCGCGCTCCGTGAGAGACGGCCGACCTTCTCCGAGGAGAACCAGCCGATCGGCAGGCGGGCGACGTGGTTGCCGAGCCGGTCGTGCAGCGTGGTCAGGACGACCAGCGCGAGCGCGAAGCCCTTCATCGTCTGCTGGTAACGGGCGACGCACGTCACCGCGACGACCGCGGCCAGGAGGAGCAGCCAGCGCAGCGCCTCGCCCAGGTCCCCGCCGAGCAGCGCCTTGAGGACCGGGACGAGGAACGCCATCGCCACCCCCTGAACGACGGAGTAGACGATGAGCCAGCCGAAATAGACGTGCAGCGCCCTCGCGTGCTGCGGTCCCAGGATCTTGGTCAGTTGCCGGATCATGAGGCCACCTCCACCGCTGCGCCGGCAACCGCCATGTCGTTCTCGGCGTAGGCACGCCACATCCTGGCGTAGAGCCCGTCCGCGGCGAGCAGCGCGGAATGCGTGCCGCGCTCGCGCACGCGGCCCTCGTCGAGCACGACGATCTGGTCGACGCCGGTGATCGTCGCCAGCCGGTGGGCGATGACGATCACGGTGCGCCCGCGCGCGACCGCGGACAGCGCGTCCTGGATCTGCGCTTCTGACTCCGGATCCGCGTGCGCCGTCGCCTCGTCCAGGATCAGCACCGCCGTGTCCGCGAGCAGCGTGCGCGCGATGGACAGCCGCTGCGCCTCGCCGCCGGACAGGATGGCGTCCTCTCCGATCACGGACCGATATCCCCTGGGGAGCGCGACGAGCCGGTCGTGGATCTGCGCGGCGCGCGCGGCTTCAACGACCTCTGCGTCGCTGGCCTCGGGCCGGCCGAGGCGCAGGTTGTCGGCGACCGTTCCATGAACCAGCTGGACGTCCTGCAGAACGAAGCCGACGTTCCGGTAGAGCACGTCCGGCGCGATGTTCCGGATATCGACGCCGCCGAGCAGGACAGCGCCGCCGGTCACGTCATAAAACCGGGGCACCAGCTTTGCCAGCGTGGACTTCCCCGCGCCGGAGGTCCCGACGAGAGCTGTCACCGTGCCAGGCTTGCAAGCAAAGCTCACGTCGGAGAGCACGCTCCTCGAGCCGTCGTAGCTGAACGACACGTGATCGAACTGCACCCCCGCCCCGCGCGGCGCCTGCGGCGTCGTCGTGATGGGCAATGACGGCTCGTCGAGCAGCGAGGCGACGCGCTCCGCCGCCGCCGCGGCCTTGCGCTGGGCCGTGAGCCCCTGGTTGAGGGTGAGCACCGTCTGCGGGATGACCACGGCGACAAGGGTCTCGGCGAGCAGGTCGATGGGGCTCACCCAGCCCTCTCGGATGAACCAGGCGCCGACCGTCAGGCTCACCAGCATGATCACGGGCACCGAGAGGGCCATCGAGGTCAGCGCCTCGAGCCGGAGCAGCGGCCGCACCCAGCCGGCATACCGGTCGCTGAAATCGCTGACGGCGCGCTGGTAGCTCTGGTGAGCGCGGCCCGTCTGGCCGAACGCCTTCACGACCGCGATGCCGTGCACGAACTCGACGATCGCGGCGCTCACCCTGGCGAAGCTCGCGTCGAGCTGCATCATCTTCTCGGCGAATCCCCGCATCATCCATGCGTAAGCGACGATGTAGATGGGCAGGGTGGCGATCGCGAGCAGCGCCAGCCGAACGTCCAGCCAGAACAGGTACAGGAGGCCGCCGAGCGGAAGGACGATCGCCGAGACGAGCTCGACATCGTGGTGCGCGACGAGGTGGTGCAGGTCCTCCAGGTCGTCCTGGACCGCTTTGCGGACCACCCCTGACGTCTTGTCGGAATACCACCCCAGCGGCACCTCACCCAGCTTGCGCACCAGCGCGCGCCGCAGGATGGCCTGAAGCCGGTGGTCCGCCAGGTGAGTCACCCACAGCGCGATTCCGGTGCATGTCCATCCGACGCCGAGGCCGACCACGATGGTCAGCGCGACCCAGGCCACCTTCGCGCTGTCGATCGGGCCTGACGCGACGAGGATCCGCGCGAGCTCGGCGATACCGATGAACGGGACGAGCGTCGTCAGCGCCCCGACGCCGCCCAGGAAGATCCCGAACCGCGACAGCCCTGCTATCGGGCGGCGCAGCTCGCGGAGCGCCCCGGCCTTCTGCTGATTCTCTCTCATGTGGGACGCAACGATACAGCGAGGTGCTCGGCCACGACATTCACATGCGGTGGCTCTATGACGCTGAAATGGTTGCCGGGCACGTCGATCAGCTTGAACTCGCCGAGGCAGACGCCTTCCCAGAACGGCGCAGTCAGGTGCCCGACGCCCGCGGTGATGCCGAAGGATTGCTCCTCGTCGCACCGCAAGAACGTCATATCGCCGACGTACGGCTCGGGATCGAACCGCGCGGCGCGCATGCTATGCCTGCAGGTCCGGAACAGCGCCGGGATGAGCTCGGGTCCGACGGGCACCCCGGCCTGAGCGGCCGCCGCCTTCGCGTAGCTGGACAGGCGCTCGTCCTGGCTGCGCGCGGACTGCCTGCGCACCGCGGCGGCGACCGATTCCAGCCCGGGGTCCCCGCCGAGCCGGGCCATTGCGCCGGCCGGAATCTTGCGATTGTACTCGACCATCAGCTTCTCGATGGCGCGATACACGTCGGCGCTGTCGACGTCGTCGCCGAAGACGGCCTTCACCGGATCCAGGTTCAAATTCGGCGCGAAGATCGCCTCGAACGCGAGCTCCTCGTCGGTCTCGATGAACATCGGAATGCTGTCGACCAGCGCCAGGTCCACCGACATGCCGCGCTCGAGCAGCCGGCGGGCCACCTCGGTGGCGAGCAGCCCGCCGAGGCAGTAGCCGATGAGCTGAAACCGCGTGAAGCCTTCATCGATCAGCCGCTGCGCGTAATCGTCGGACACGCGCGCGACGAGCTCCTTCGGGGGGATCGCGAGGTACAGCTCGGGGTCGGCGACGGCGAAGCCGAGGACGGGCCCCAGGTTCTGGGCGGCGAGCGCCCGCCCCAGGTGCTGGAAGTAATCCATGGTGCCCAGCGCCGCGTGGAACATCACGCGCGCAGGCCCGTCCCCGCCGCCGAACGAGAGGATCAACGAATTGCTGCCCTCGCGGCGCTGCGCGACCTGCGCGGTCTTGCCGCCGCTGGAGGACGCCTCCGCGCCCGGCCCAGCGCCGCCCGGCGCGTGCGCGGCGCCGTCTTGCCTGCGCAGCGCGCGCGCGAGCGCGTCGACCGTCGGCTCATTGAGCATCTGCCGCAGGAGCGTGTCGTAGGCGAACGGCGCCGCTTCCGGCACCTCCTCGCGCAGTCGACCTGCCACCCTGGCGAGGATCAGCGAGTCGGCGCCGCGGTCGTAGAAGTTCTCTCCCTTGCCGATCCGCGCGATGCCGAGCGCGCTCGCCCAGAGCGCACACAGCCGGCTCTCCAGCTCGTCCAGCGTCGCATCGGCCTCCTTCCCGGCGCCGTCGATGAACGCCGCGGGCCGCAGGGCGGCGAGCGCCTTGCGGTTGACCTTGCCGTTCGCCGTGAGCGGCAGCCGGTCGACGACCTGCAGATGAGCAGGCACCATGTGCGCTGGCAGCCGCTGCCCGAGGAAGCTCGTGAGCTCGTCGGTCCCGACCCGGGCCCGGTCGGTCTTGAAGCGCGCAGCGAACATGTGCATGCCATAGGCCGCCATCGGATGGTCGTCGTCCGGCAGGCGGAGCACCAGCTCACCGCCGCTCTTCGCGATCAGGCCTTGCCACTGCTCGGTGGACAGGAACTTGGTGGTGCCGCGTTCCCGGTCTGCGCCCGAGGGGTCCATCATGAAGCCCTGGGTGAGCAGGACGTGCGGGTGATCGGCGGTGGGCTCGGTGAACACGAGCCACCCCGACGGCCCGAGCAGCTCCACCGCGGCCGCCACCGCGGCCTCGACGTTGCGGGTGCTGTTCAGCATTCCGGCGCACAGCACGACGTCCGCGGAGTTCGGCAGCAGGCCCTGGGCGCGGTAATCCTCGTTCAGATCGAGCTGCCCGAATCGGACCCACGGGCGCTCCCGGAACCGCTCGCGCGCGTCGGCCAGGAAGAAGGCTGTCAGGTCCGTGAACAGGTAGTCGACGTCATGGCCGTCGAGCATCGGGAGGACCACGCCGGTGGTGGCCCCCGTGCCGGCGCCGATCTCGATCACCCGCAGGGGGGCGCCGTCCGTATGCGCGGCGGCGATCCGGTACAGGAGCGCCGCGATCGCATGGTTGTTGTAACGCGCGATCGCGTCGTCGCGGTACACCGAGAGCGCCACGTCGTGCTTCCCTTGCGGGAACAGCAGCTCGAACGGGTTCTGCTGGTTCTCGAGCAGGGCGTGCAACCGCTCCACGTGCGCTCTGTGGTACTGAACGAACTCGGGCGTACACAGCCCGGACGACGACGAAAGCTCCTCGAACCGCCGCCAGGCGTCGTGGACCGCCGTCGCGTCGGCGCCCCTGCGCTGCGCGTAACGGCGGCTCTCCTCGTGGTACGTGAGCCATCCCGCCTCCGAAAGGAGCCCCAGCCAGCGGCGAACGAGCCAGTGATGGCGGTCGTGGACGCGCGCCTCGCGCAGGATCTCCTCGGCCGAGTGCGTGTCGCGCGGACCGGCGAAGAGCCCGCGCTCGGAGAACGCGTTCATCATGGACGCGAACGAGGCGTCGCGCAGCGCTCGGGTCGCCTCGGCCACCTGGGCCGCGGTCACGCCGCGGACCTCCTTGTCGGCGAACTGCCGCGCCGCAGACACGACACGGGCCTGCGACGTGGCCAGATCCTCGTCCGCAGGCGCGCTGCGCCGCGCGAGCTCGACAAAGCCGAGCAGCGCGCGATCCGTGGAGTCCTTGCCGGCCACCACGGCCGCGGCGGCGCCGACCGCCGGATGCGCGAGCAGCGCGGCCTCGATCTCGCCGAGCTCGATCCGGTGCCCGCGAATCTTGACCTGGCTGTCCTCGCGTCCGAGGAACTCGATGGATCCGCCGGGGAGATAGCGCCCGAGATCTCCGGTCCTGTAGAGGCGCTGTCCATCGACGGGATGGTTGAAGAAGCGCGCTGCCGTGAGCTCCGGATCGCCCAGGTACCCCGCCGCAAGGCCGTGCCCGGTGATGTACAGCTCTCCAGGGACCCACACCGGCGCGTCGCGGAGCGACTCGTCGAGGACGCGGAAGCCCTGGTTGGCGAGCGGCACCCCGTAGGGGATGCTCGTCCAGGCCGGGTCGACGCGGTCGATGCGATGGTAATTCGACCAGATGGCCGCCTCGGTCGCGCCCCCGAGCCCGATGAGCGTCAGGTCAGGAATGAACCGGCGGATCTGGTCGGGCAGCGTGACCGGAATCCAGTCGCCGGACAGCAGCGCCATGCGCAACGAGCGAATCGCGACCGGCTCGGTCTGCAGGTAGCTCGCCAGCATCTGAAGCTGCGCAGGCACGGAGTTCCACAGGGTCACCTCATGCTTCACGAGGAGATCCGCCCAGTGGGAGGGATCGGCGCCGCGGTCGGGATCCGGGAGGACGAGCGTCCCGCCGAGGGCGAGGGTTCCGAAGATGTCGTACACGGACAGGTCGAAGCCGAGCTGGGCGAGGCCCAGCACCCGGTCCGATCCGGTCACCCCGAAGCGACGGTTGATGTCGTCGATCGTGTTCAGCGCCGCTCGGTGGGTGATCATGACCCCCTTCGGGTCACCCGTGGAGCCGGAGGTGTAGATCACGTACGCCAGCGCGTCGGGGTCGCCCACCGGCGCTTCGGGGAAGGTCTGCGCAGGCGCCAGCGTGTCCACGTCGATCACGCGCAGGCCGTCCGGCAGCTTGGCCGCCGCGGAGATCCACGACTGGGTCAGGACCTGTCGCACCGCCGCGTTCGACAGCACCTTCTCGATGCGCAGCCGTGGCTGCGTGGCGTCCAGCGGCAGGTAGGCCCCGCCGGCGAGCAGCACGCCCAGCACCGCGATGACCTGCTCGATCCCCTTGTTCATGACGACGGCGACGCGATCGCCCGCGGTACAGCCGCCGTCCCGCAGCGCCTGCGCGACGGACGCCGCCCTCATCGCGAGGTCGCGGTACGTCAAGCTGCCCGCGTGGCCGATCACCGCCACCGCGCCGGGGTCGCGGGCGGCCTGCTCCAGGAACCCTCGGTGCAAGAGGGAATCCGGCAGCGGACAGCCTGTCTGATTGACCCGCTCTCGCTCCTGCGCCTGCCATCCGGGCAACGCGACCGGCTCGACGGCTTCCCACGCCTCGGGGCGCTCCGCGAGATCCTCCAGCAGCCGCTGCAGCGCGCCGAACATGTCGTCGATGAGGCCGTCCGGGAAGATGCCCTGACGCACGTCCCAGTTGACCTCGAGCCCGTCGGCGTCATCCATGACCTGACAATCGAGGTAGACCTGCGGGGTCTGCGTGATGCCATGACCGAAGCGCCGGCCGCTCGTGGGTCGTCGCCGCGAACCGAGGCCGATGGCGCTGGTGAAGACGACCGGCATCAGCGCGGCCTCCCGCCCGCGCCGGCGGGTCATCTCGCGCAGCACCTCGACCCCCGTGAACAGCCGGTGGTCGAGATCGGCGAACATCTGATCGCCGAGCCGCGCAGCCCATTCCTTGAAGCTGCGCCCGGACGCCGCCTGCACGTCCATGAGGCTGACCGACGTGAAGTCTCCGACGATCCGGTCGACGTGCGGGTGCAGCGGCAGGCGGTTGAGCAGCGTGAGGTTGAGGCTGAACCGTTGACGGCGGCTCCAGCGCTGCAGCACCGCCGCATAGGCGCCCAGCACGGCGATCGAGGCCGTGAGACCTCGCTCGCCGGCGCGCTGCCGGAGGCGCTCCCAGCGCTCGGCGGACAGGCGGCCGTGGTGGCGGCGGAAGCGCACGGGCCCGGCTTCCGCGGCCGGCGGAAGCGTCGGGAGCTCGGGCGCGGGGGGCAGATCGTTGACGCGCGAGAGCCAGTACTGGCGGTCACGCTGGTAACGCCCGGTCTCGCGCAGCCGCCGCTCCGCGAAGATGTAATCGCGAAAGCGGAGGTCCAGCGGTCGCAGCTCGTCGCTGCGTCCGGCGAGGATGAGGTCGAGCTCCTCGAAGAAGATCCCGGCGCTCGCCCAGTCGGCGATCAGCGAGTCGAGCGAGAAGTGCACGACGTCGCCGCCGCTGGTGCGGGTATGCCGCAGCTCGAACAGCGGCCACGCGGTGGTCTCGTACATCCGGTGGTCCATCTCGGCGCGGATGCCGCATAGCGCGCGCTCCACCTCGGCGGCGGACGCGCCGCGGAGGTCCGTCGACTGGATGCGGTACCGAGGCACCGTGGGCAGGACGCGCTGGTAGCCGTCCTGCTCGATGACGGCGCGCAGCATCTCATGCCGCTCGATCAGCAGGTTCCAGGCGTCGGCGAGGCGCGCGGGATCTAGCTCTGGATACGTCACCTCCAGGTACCCGTGGCAGGCGACGCCGCCGTAACCGAAGGAGCTCTGGCGCCCCAGCAGGTAGGCCGTCTGCACGTCGGTGAGCGGGAACGGCTCATGACGCGCCTGCTCGTCCGCGGCGACGACCACCCCCTGGTTCGCTGCCAGAAAATCGATGATCTGCGCCTTGTGCGTGCGCAGCACCGTCATCTTGTCTTCCGTGAGCAAACCCTTGGGCGCACGGAACCGGAGCTGCCCCGATTCCGTCCACAGATCGACACCCAGCGTCTTCAGCTCTTCGATGATCCCGGCAACGGGCATGGACGTAAGCTCCTGTAGCTTGTGGACGACAAGCGTCACATCAGACGATGAACTCTCCGGCGAAGCGCTCTCCCGCGCGCCGGCTCCGGCGCGCCACCGCGGCGGACGCCGCTAGAGCACGCCCTCCTCGATCTCCTGGCCGGCCTCCTGCTCGGCGGCGAGCGCCGCTGCGACCTCGCGCAGCGTCGGTCCGTTGAACAGGCGCCTCAGCGGCAACATGATGGCGTGGCGCTGATTCACGGCCTCGATGAAGCGCGTCGCGAGGAGGCTGTCGCCGCCCAGCTGGAAGAAGCTCTGATGGCGGCCGACGCTGGCGACGGCCAGGAGCTCGCTCCAGAGCGCCGCGACAGCATGCTCCCATTCACCCTGCGGGGGCTCGACCTCGCGGGCGTCGGGCTCGGCCTCCGCCGAGATCAGCCTGACGATCTCGGCATGGTTGACCTTGCCGTTCGTGCTGAGCGGCAGCTGGGCCAGCACCACGATCCTCTCTGGCACCATGTGAATCGGCAGGCTCATGGTGACGTGGTCGCGCAGCTGCTCCGCGCCGAGCTCCGCGGCAGCAGGGACCACGGCGGCGGCGAGGCGCCCGGAGGCCGCCACGGCCACCGCGTTCCGCACGCCGGGGTGCGACCTCAGAGCGGCTTCCACCTCGCCGAGCTCGATGCGATGCCCGCGGATCTTGACCTGCGTGTCGGTGCGGCCGAGGAACTCCAGCGCGCCGTCAGGCCAGTAACGCCCGACGTCGCCCGTGCGATACCACCGCGCGCCGTCTCCTACGAACTTGCGAGCCGTCAGATCCGGCGCGGCGCAGTAACCGCGCGCCACCCCGAGACCGCCGATCCACAGCTCGCCCGGCACCCAGTCCGGACAGTCGCGGCCATGCGCGTCCACCACGCGGAAGAGCTGGTTGCGCAAGGGATAGCCGTAGGGGATCGAACGCCACGACGGCTGGACCCCATCCACCTCGAAGAAGTTGGACCAGATCGAGGCCTCGGTGGCGCCGCCGAGCGCAATGAACCGACATCCCGGCCGCTGCGCGGCGAGCCGCGCGGGCAGATCCGTCCTGATCCAGTCGCCCGAGACGAGCGCCAGGCGGAGGGCGCCCGGGGGCTCCGCCGCGCTGCTGACGATGAGCAGCATGTCGAGCAAGGTCGGAACGCTGTTCCAGATCGTCACCTCGTGCCGACACACCAGCTCGTGCCAGCGCCTCGCATCGCGCCGCGATTCCTCCTCGACCAAGACCAGCGAGCCGCCGGCGGACAGCAGACCGAAGATATCGTAGACGGACAGATCGAAATCCAGCGCAGACACGGCCAGGACGCGGTCTTCCGGGCCGACGCCGAAGCGTTGATTGATGTCCAGCACCGTGTTCAGCGCGGCGCGATGGGTGATTTCAACGCCCTTCGGCTCGCCGGTCGATCCGGAGGTGAAGATGATGTACGCCAGCTGCTCTGCGTCGATCGCCGCCGGGCTCGGCGCGGGCGCGGACGCCATCGCCTGTCCGAACACACACGGACGAACGCCCTCGGGCCAGCACCTCGGCTCCGGGCCGGTGACGACGACCCGGACCCCTGCCTGGCCCAGCATCCTGTCGCGGCGCGCGTCGGGCTGATCCACCCCGACCGGCAGGTAGGCGGCTCCGGCCGCCAGCACGCCCAGCACCGCGGCGATCTGATCGGGCCCCTTGGGCAGGTTCACGGCGACGACATCGCCTGTCGCCACGCCTTGCTCGGCCAGCGCCGCCGAGAGGCGCAGCGCGCGCGACGCGAGCTCGCCATAGCGCATCACGTCGGCCTCGCCCCAGCGCAATGCGATCCGCTGCGGCTGCTCGCGCGCCAGGTCGAAGAACGCGCGGTGCAGGCTTTGCCGTGGGCTCTCTCCGGCGGTCGCGTTGACGAGCGCGCGCACGCGCCGCTGCGGCTCGGGCAGGAGATCGGGCACGGGCAGGTGCCACTCGGAGCTGCTCAGCCAGCTCAGCTCGCGCAGGTACGCGTCGAACATCGTGGCGATAAGGCCCGCCGGGAACAGGTCCTCGACCACGTCCCAGTTCAGGGCGATGCCGCCATCGGCCTCGATCACCTGATGGTCGAGCCACACCTGCGGGGTCTGCGTCAGGCCCCACACCTGCTTCCTGAAAGGGCCGCTCGCCGGCGCAGCGGTGCCGCCGGGGACGCCGAGGGCGCTCGTGAACACCACCGGCATGGTCAGGCTGGGCGCGCCGCTCAGCCTTCCCAGCTCGCGAACCAGCGAGATGCTCGAGACGTCGCGATGGTCGAGCGCGTCGCCCAGCTCCTGCTGGACGCGCCGGGCGCGCGTCACCCAGCTCTCGCCGGCGGCGGGCCGGTATCCGATCAACGTGAGCGACGTGAAATCGCCCATGACCGTGTGGATGTCGGGATGCACCTCGCGGCGATCGAAGAGCGTCAGGTTGAGCGTGAGGTCGGGGCGGCTGCACCAGCGGCTGAGCACCTCGGCGAACGCCGTGAGCAGGACCGTGGACGGCGTGACGCCGTGCTCGCCTGCGCGCTCGACGATGCGGCGCCATCGGCTCGCGTCGACGCTGCCCTCGTGGCGCGTGAAGCGCGGGCGCCCCACCTCGGCCGGATCTCTGGCGAGCGGCAGCTGCGGCGCCGGCGGCAGCTCTGGCAGCTTCTTCGCCCAGTACGCCCGCGCGGCGGCGAGCGCCTCCGATCCCGGCGTGCACGTCAGCACGTAGTCGCGGAAGGACAGCCCGATCGGCGGCAAAGCAGCGTCGGGAGCCTCGTAGAGCGCGGTGAGCTCCGAGTAGAAAGTGAGGATGCTGAGCGCGTCGAGGATGAGGTTGTCGAGGCTGATACCGAGGCGCGTCCGGTTGCCCGACCGCACCGCCCGCATGCCGAACAGCGGCCAGCGGGTCGGATCGAAGACGCTGTGTGAGCAGTCGCACCGCAGCGCCTCGTACGCCTGAGCCGGGTCTTCGCCGCCGTCGACGACCTCTATCGCGAACCGCGGCACGTCCGCGAGGATGCGCTGCTGGCCCTGCTCATCGAAGACGGCGCGCAACATCTCGTGCCGCCGCACCAGGACGTTGACGGCCGCCTCCAGCCGCGACACGTCGAGATCGACGACGTCGTACTCGCGGTAGAACTGGCAGGCGACGCCCCCGAGCGTGAAGCTCTCGTCACGACCCAGCCAGTAGGCCCGCTGCACCTCGGTCGGCGGGAAGGGCTGGTGGCGGTTCTCCGGATCGGCGACCAGGGTCGGCAGCGCCGGAGCGCCCGCGCCGAGCGACAGCGTGGCAGCGAACTCGGCCAGCGTCGGACGGGCGAACAGATCGGCCAGCTTGACGCCGTCGAGGCCGACCTCGCGCAACCGGCGCACGAGGCGTGTCGCCAGGAGGGAGTCGCCGCCCGCGGAGAAGAAGTTGTCCTCGCGGCCCACCTCCGGCACCTTGAGCAGCTCGGCCCACACCCCGGCGACCCGGCGTTCCACCTCGCCGACCGGCGCGGTCACGGTCGCCTTGGCCTGAAGGGCCATGGTGTTCACCGCTCGCTGCAAGGCTTTGCGATCGATCTTGCCGTTGGGCGTGAGCGGCAAGCTCCTGCAGCGCCACAGGTGATCCGGCACCATCACGGCGGGGAGGCGGTTCACCAGGAACTCGCGCAGATCCGCGAGCTCCGGCGGCGGTTGCCGCAGATCGATGATCTCGCCTGCCTCGGGCACATCGATCCTCGGATCATCCGAGGTGATGGCCGCATAGAGCCCGCGTTCACCCAGCACCGCGACGGCCTGGCTGACGCCGGGATAACCTCCGACCGCGGCCTCGATCTCGCCGAGCTCGATGCGGTGCCCGCGCAGCTTCACCTGGAAGTCCGCGCGCCCGAGGAACTCCACGCTGCCGTCGGCCCAGTAACGCGCGCGGTCCCCGGTGCGGTACCAGCGCGTCCCGTCCGCCTGGAGAAACTTGTTCGCCGTTTTCTCTCGGTCGCCACGATAGCCGCGCGCCACGCCGGCGCCGCCGATCCACAGCTCGCCCGGGACGAAGTCCGGACAGTCGCGCCCCAGAGGATCGACGACGCGCAGCTGCACGTTGCCGAGGGGCTTGCCGTACGGCACCGACTTCCAGTGCGGAGGCACCTCGGTGACCTCGCAGATCGTGGAGTGGATGGCTGTCTCGGTGGTGCCGCCCAGCGCGATGAAGCGGCAGCGCGGAGCGCGCTGAGCGAGGCGGCCCGGCAGATCGAGGGTCACCCAGTCGCCGCCCAGGAGCACCGCGCGGAGCGGCAGCGGACCGGGACCGTCGCCGGCCGCAGCGAGCGTGATATCGAGCAGGGCCGGCACGCAGTTGAGGACGGTCACGCGATGGCGGCGCAGCAGCTCGACCCAGACCGCTGCGTCGCGACGCGCCGACTCCTCGACGCAGACCACGGCGCCGCCGGCCGACAGCGGCGCGAAGATGTCGTACACCGACAGATCGAACTCGAGCGCGGACAGCGCGAGCGTCCGGTCGGCCGCGCCCAGCGAAAGGCGCTGGTTCAGATCATCGAGGGTGTTCATCGCCGCGGCGTGCGTGATCTCCACGCCTTTCGGCTCGCCCGTCGAACCCGAGGTGAACAGGATGTAGGCGAGATCCGAGTCCTCGCCGGCCAGCGGCTCCGCCAGCGAGGCCTGCCCCTCCGGGACGTCATCGAGCACGAGGGCGGCGCCGGCAGCGTCGAGGATGCGCTGACGGCGCAGCGCGGGTTGATCCACGCTGATCGGAAGGTACGTGGCGCCGGCGGCCAGCACGCCAAGCACGGCGACGATCTGGCTCGGCCCCTTGGGCAGCTGGATCGCCACCACGTCACCTGCGCTCACGCCGTGCTCCCGCAGGTAGCCCGCCACGCGCAGCGCGCGCTGCCGGAGCTCCCCGTACGAGACCCTGCCGCCTTCGCCCCACAGGAGAGCAGGCGCCTCCGGCTGTCGCTTCGCGAGCTCGAAGAAGCCGTCGTGAAGGCGCTTGCCCGAGACGGCCGTCCTTGTCGCGTTCGCGGCGACGCGCACCTTCAGCTGCTCTCCCGGGAGCAGCGCGGGCACAGGCTGCCGCCAGGCTTCCTCATACGCCAGCAGGCGCTCCAGCAGGCGGCCGTGCGCGTCGAACATCGCGTCCAGCACGCCCGGCGCAAACGCGTCTTCCCGCGCGTCCAGGTTGACCAGCAGGCCGCCGTCGAGCTCCGTGACCTGCGCGTCCAGCCACACCTGCGGCCCCTGGGAGATGATCCAGGACGCCGTCCCGAAGCGCTGCTTCACCACCTCCGGGAACAGCTCGCCCAGGCCGAGCGCGCTCGTGTACACGACAGGCGCCAGCACCTGCTCGCCTCGCTGCCGGGAAAGGTCGCGCAGCACCTCGACGCCCGAATAACCCACGTGCTCCGCGTCCGCGTGGAACTGGGCCTGCAGGCGCTGCGCGCGTTCAGCGAAGGTGCCGGGCGCCGCGCCATCCCAGGCCAGGAGCACCGAGGAGGTGAAGTCGCCCACCAGCATCCCGACGTCCGGGTGCAAGGGCTCTCGGTCGAACATCGGCAGGTTCATCAAGAACCGCGGCTCCGCGCTCCAGGCGGTCAGCGTCTCGGCGAAGACCGCCGCCATCGCCATGGCCGGCGTGAGGCCGTGGCGCGCCGCCAGAGACGCGAAGGCGCGCACCTGCTCCGGAGCGAGCCAGCGATGGCGCCGCACCACCGTCGTGGCGCCCACGTTCACGTGGTAGGGAGCGGCGGGCAGCTCCGGTGCAGCGGGAAGATCGCTCAAGCGAGCTTGCCAGTACGCTCGGTCGGCGTTCCGCGACCGCTGGCCCTTGACGCTCGCGCGCCTGGCCTCGCGCTCCGCCAGGTAGCGCGGATAGCTCGTGTTGATCGGAGGCAGCGGCTGCGAGCCGGCGTAGAGGTGCGCCAGGTCGGCCAGCAGCACCCGCAGGCTGAGCGCGTCGGCGGCCACCATGTCCAGGTTCACATGCAGGCGCGTGCCGCCCGCGCGGATCGCGTCCGGCAGGAGCGAGATCTGGACATCGAACACCTCGCCGGCAGCCAGATCCAGCGTCCGATGCGACAGCGTCCGGCGCAGCTCGGCGAGCGCCTCTTGCGCCGCCTCGGCCGACAGGGCGCGCAGATCGTGGACTTTCAGCCCACGTCCGCGGCTGTCGGGCAGGATCTGCTGGCGGCCATCGCTCAGGATCTGCACGCGCAACATGCCGTGCCGCGCGAGCAGCTCCCGCACGGCAGATTCCAGCCGCGCGGGGTCGACCCGCTCGCCATCGAACTCGTTGTAGAAATGCGCGGCGACGCCGCCCAGCTGCTGGCCTTGCTCGCGGCCGACCCAGTACGCGTGCTGCATCAGCGCGAGCTCGAAGGGCGCCGCCTCGTCGATGGTGGCCGCGGCGGGCGAACGCTCGTCGCGTTCGCCCTTGCTACAGCTTCGCTCCCCTATCAGCGCCTTCCAGGCGGACACCCGCGGGTTCGCCGCGAGCTCGGCGAAGTCGACCTCGATGCCTTGCCGCCGCCACCTGCCGGCGAGGCGCATCATCGTGATCGAGTCCATCCCGAGCTCGATCAGGTTGCTGTCTTCACGGACGGTCTCGGCCACCACGCCGAGCACGCTCGCGACCGTCTCCCTCAGATCCGAAGAGGCGACTTCGTCGTGCATTCGCTGTGTCTGTTCGTGCATTGGCTGACTCGTGAAAAGGCAAGCTCAGGTCCGGAGCACCCTGTCCGCTGCGTCACACCGGCTAGCTGGCGAACTCCGACGGCACCAGGTGGCGCGCCACGCTCTGGAGCTTCTCGCAGGTCTCCTCCAGCTCTCGCTCGGGCGTCGACTCCGCGACGATCCCGGCGCCCGCGCGCAGCCAGACGCTGCTCCCCCGCTGGAAGATCGTCCGCAGCACCAGCGCCGCATCCATCGCGCCGTCGTGATCCAGCGTCAGGACCGCGCCCGAGTAGAGGCCCCGGCTCTCCGCTTCGTGCCTCCGGATCCAGTCGACAGCCTCCCTCTTCGGGATCCCGGACGCGGTGATGGCGGGGAACAGCACCTGGAACGCCGTCCAGGCCGTGTTGCCCGTCTCGAGCATGCCCGAGAGCCGCGAGGCGAGGTGCTGAACGGTCCCGCGGCGGGATATCGCCATGAACTCGTTCACGGTCACGCTCCCGTGCTTGCAGACGCGGCTGAGCTCCTCGAACGCCAGCTTCACGGACATCGCGTGCTCCGCCAGCTCCTTCGAATTGCTGAGCAACTCGGCCCGCAAGCGCGCGTTTTCATCGTCGTCCGAGACGAGCGCCCGGGTCCCGGCGAGCGGCTGCGTCATCACCTGCCCTTCGGCGGTCACCTCGAGCACGGTCTCCGGGCTGAATCCGGCGAACTTCAGGTCGCGGCAGTTGACGACGAACGATCGGGCCGGGGTGTTCTGTCGCCGCCCGGCGACGTACGTCGCGATGAGATCGACCGGCGCGGCGACCGGGACGACGCGCGACGCGATGACCTTGTGGAGCTTGCGCGCCGCGATCTCGTTCGTCGCCGCGGCCACCAGCTCCTTGTACTTCGCCGCGCCGGTCGTCTCGAGCAGCCTCGCGGGGAGCACCTCCGGCAACGGGACGGGGGGGAGGCCGGCGACGTCGCTCATCCCGCGCGCATGGCGCCGGCTCGAGGACGCGAGGACGTCCACCATCCGCTCGAGCTCGTCCGAGGTCAGCGCTCGAACCAGCGCCGTGCCGCGCTGGAGGCGGATCTCGACCTCCGGGATGGTCAGGTGAAGCAGGGGCTCCGTGCCGAGGTTCGCCTCGATGCCGTGCAGCAGGTACGCGAACTCGAACGAAGCCGTGCCGTACGCGCGCCAGCCACGGAGCGGGATCGACGCGAGCGCCGCCTCGACCGCGGCGAGGCAGTCCCCGGGACAGCTGTGCTTTCCTGTCGCGTCGACGCGGTGCACGCCGTGTACGTCTGCAGTGAGCTCGAAGGCCGCGCCGAGGGCGACGCTCCACTCGCCGTCGCGCTCGTACACGAAGTACGTCGCGTGCGAGCCCGACCTGGCGAGCGCCGCCGCGAGGTCGATGGGGTCTGCGCCGATCGAGACGCGGCGCTCGAAGTAGTGCCGTTGATGAGAGATGTTCATGCTCGCCCCGCACGTGAGTGATGCCGTCCCGGGCTGCCTACGTCTCGATCTCTTCGAGGGGAGCGAAAGATGGCACATCCACCCTGTCGCCCCGCATCGCTTCTGTTGTTTTTACATAAAAGTTGCTTTTGCAACATAGGTCACCTCTGGTACGAGAGGCCGCAACCGAGACGTGAGGAGCAGGAGGAGCACGTGAGCTCTTCAGCCCACGCCCCGCTCGCTACGGGCAGTGTTCCAGGCGCGAGCCACGGTCGCGCCCCCGCTTCGTGCTCGGGTGGCGAGCCTTCGAATCGGGAACAGGCGTCACGGTAAACACGTCGACCCAGCGGCAGAGGGTCGAAGCGTTCCTCTTCGCGCGCCTTCCAGCATCGCCCCGCGGGCCCTGCGAGGGTTCGCAGGCCTGTGCGGTCGCACCCATCCAGACGAGATTCTCGTCACGACATGACAATACGACAGCGCCCGCCCCCGCGATCTGCGGGTCGGAGCTCACGCCGACCTGTCATGGACAGCTATCGCAAATGTACCCCTCCCGGCTCGCGACACCACGCCCGTGGAGCGTGGCCTCGCGAGCGCCGATAGGCACGACGCCGAGTCGCCTACATCTTGAAGATGATGACTAAATGCATATACATACCAATTGCATCAGCGTCAAGCCGGGCGAACGGCGATTTTCGTGCGGCGGACACGATCGCTCCCCGGAGGCGCCCCCGCGCTGAATTTAAGTGAATCCGGAGGAAATCGACCTCTCGGATCACAATCGAAAGTCTAACGAAATGAGTCGATGATGCGCTCGTCAGGCGCCTCCCTACTCAGCGTTCACCAGCGCAGCCAACGAGTCCTCCATGGCGCAGCGAAACATGTTCGTTGCACGGCCCTCATCCTCCTGACGCGCGGGGATGTGCAGGCGCGGCGCGGGCTCGCGCCGTCAATGCGGGCCTGCCTTCCACGCGTTGTCCCGCGGCGAGCGTTCGAATGAGGGCCACGCGTCGAAGACGACGAACTGGGCATCGCTCTCCAATCTTGCCGGCACGCGCGTCACGCGCGCCGGCGTCTCCTCGTCGTGGAAGCGTTGGACTATCTCGAACGAGCTGGAGACGGGCCGCCAGCCGCCCCCCTCCCACTGCGAGCGCTCGCCGCGAACCTCCAGCGCGCCGCCGTCGGCGATCGCGACGGTCACATCCGAGGCCGAAGGGGGACCCAGGAGGCGGTCGGCCATGATCGGGCCCGCTGCGCGCGCGAGCGCGCCTCGGACCGGCTCTCCGGAGCGCACCATGTCGGCGACCCGCGTCGCTGCGCGCAACGCCTCGGCGTCTCCGACGGCCTGCGCCCATGCGAGGGTCTCCAGCGGAGCGTACGCCATGACCCAGCTGGCCGCGCCGTCGTCGGCCAGACCCGACACGGGCGCGTCGAGGGCGCCGAGCGCATCCGCGACGTCGTCGCTGCGGCGATCCAGGAGCGCGAGCCACGCGTCACCGCCATCGGACCGCCGCACGCATTCGAGCCCGATCCACCCCGCGACGCCGTTGATGAGCCACCGCGCCCCCGGCTCCGCGCGCAGATCGGCGCGGTCCGCGAG
Organism: Sorangium sp. So ce295; assembly: GCF_051527405.1. Classification (NCBI taxonomy): domain Bacteria; kingdom Pseudomonadati; phylum Myxococcota; order Polyangiales; family Polyangiaceae; genus Sorangium; species Sorangium sp. So ce295. The sequence continues at coordinate 11,000,547 of NZ_CP150324.1, forward strand.
CGAGCGCGCGGCGAGCGCCTCCGCCACCGCGGCCCGCCGCTTCAGGCGTCCGGCGCCGGACGCGGCCACGTCCCAGCCGTCCCCTTCCGGCAGCCACAGGACCGCGCCATGGGCCCGGATCTCGCCGAGGTCGCGAGGCGCCTGCACGACCGTCGTCACCTCCGGGATGGCCCCGAGCCGCGCCTGAACACACGCGCCCATCGTCTGGACGTCCTCCAGGACCTCGCGCGCCGTACCGGAGCGCGACGGGCCATGCCACGCCGTGAGGCCCTCCTGCCGCAGCTGTCTCGGCTCCGCACCCCTGGGCAGCCACGCCACGGCGAAGTCGAGGCCTTGTGTCGTGCTCCCCTCGACAGGCGTGCTCACGCCTTGCTCGGAGAACGACACCGACCAGCGCCAAAGGCCCGCCGGCGCCACGGCGAGGGCGGGTACCAGCGCATTCCTGTCGAGCGCGCCGGGGCGCTCCGCGAGCCCCAGCGCGCGACGTGTGGACGGAGATCGCAGCGCTCGCTCTCCGTCGTGCCCGAGCCGCGGCACGAGATCGGCCGCGCGCGCCCACACGCCGGAGCCGTCCAGCCACGGCGCCTCCCCCTCGGCGAACCAGCGGGGCGACGCGATCCTGATCTCGAGCTCGACGTCGCACCCGCTCTGCGCGCAGCTGCCCAGATCGACCATGAAGTGCTCGTTCGCCGTGACGACCTCACGAGGGGAGCCGTCGACCTGGGCGCTGTCGATATCCATCCCGGTGCGCAGGCTCCCGTGCAGCTTCGCCGCGCTGGCCCGCACTCCCCGCAGCGTCCAGCGGACGTGGGCGGTGCGCGCGGACGGCGCGATCTTCGCCTCGACCTCTCCGCCCTCCACGGAGAACGCCGACGCCTCCGGCCAGAAACGGGCCTCCCAGGCCGCGTCGGCGGCGTTCTCCTCGCTCTTCGACGCGAAGCCGCTCTGCACCACGATCTGCTCGTGCAAGATCGTCGATGAGCAAGCGATCACAAAGAGGCTGAGGGCCGCCAGGGCTCCCGCGCCCTGGGCGAGCTGCCGCGCTGCCCCGCGCCATCGATCGATCCTCCTCAGGTCCGTGCCGCGGGGGTAAGCGAGCCACGCCAGGGCCACGGCGAGGCCGACGCAGCTCAGCTTCAGGACGCCCATCTCGAGCACCGGCAGGAGCCACGGCGACCACCCCGAGAGCTCGGAGAGGGCGACATGCACCGGGATCCCCAGCTGCGCGGGTGGATACGAGACGATGTCGATCTCGTGATTCACGAGCGCGATGAACGCAGCCAGCATCGACGCGGCGTACCCCGTACCGGGCGAACGCACGAGCGCGTGGACGAGGAACGTGATCGCGCCGAGCTCCAGCAGGGCGGGCGCGGCGACGAGGGCGTTCACGAGCAGCGCATTCCACGGCTCGAAGCTCGAAGGTAGGGTGAGACCTGTCACGATCCACGCCGAGAGCGTCGGCGCGAGGGCCATGACCGCCGTCAGCAGGAGGGCGGCGACGGCACGGCCAACCACGCGTGTGCCGAGCGGCGCCAGCGTCGCGTCGATCATCTCGTCGAACCCGGATTGCTGATCTCGACGGGCGAGCGCCCCCACGAACCCCGCCACGGCAAACACGGAGAACACGTAACAAAGGCGGATAAGGAACGGCGCGAGCAGCGCAGGCCGTGGGACCAGCGGCCCCTCGGCGTGCCCGATCACATGGTAGAAGGCGCCTGCCACGTTCATGAGGGTCCAGAGCGCGACCGCGCTACGGAAGGCCCACCCTCGGGTCGTCAGCGAGAGGTGCCAGCGCGCCTCGGACAGCGTCGCGCGAAGCCAGGATGGCGCCGTGATCGGCGGCAGCGCCGCGACGGCCGGCGCGGCGGGCGCGGCGCCACGAAAGGTCGCCTCGCCGCTCGGCGACGGCTTGCCGGGCCGCCCGAGCACGAGCGCCTCGCGCCCGTGCCGCGCGAGCGCGAACGCCAGGATGGCGAGGGGGACGAGGCTCCAGAGGAGCCGATTGACGAGGAGCGGCGCGGTCATGGCCAGCTGCGCCGTCGCCTTTTCGTGCGGCGTCCAGCGCTTGGTCTGCGCCTCCGCCTCCCCGAAGCCGCTCACGTCGACCACGGTCGCGATGTCCGTGTGCAGGTCACCGCCCCGCAGGACGATCATGGCCACCATCCAGATCAAGATGACCACCGCCGCCACGGCGAACGGCCCGGCCGTGCTCCGGGTCCGGAGCGCCGCGGTCAGGTAGAGCGCCCCGAGGCCGATGGCCGACGGCACCACGAAGAGCGCCCACGACGAAGCGATCGCCAGGATCGGCGTGGGCCCGACCGCCTCTCTGGGGAACACCCCGAGCGCGGCGAGCCCGGGGACGAGCAGAAACCCGAGCGAGCTCGCCGAGCCCAGGAGGCAAGCGAGCCCGACCGCGCCGATGTAGCGCGAGATCAGCAGCCCGCGGAGCGACACGGGCGCGGAGAGCACCAGCTCGTGGAGCCCCGCCGCGCGATCCCGCGTGACGACCTGCGCGAAGATCCACGCCCACGCGAAGATGAGCCAGAACGATTGCCCGGAGGTCATCAGGAAGACCACATGCGGGCTGTTGCGCGCGACGTCTGCCCCGCCCATGTCGCGCAGGTACTCCGCGCTGGAGAGCATGATGAACAGATAGCCGACGAGGCCGACGAACATGAGCGGGACGAGCGAGGTACGCAGCCCCGCCCGCAGCTCGTGCCACGCCTCGACGACATAGGTGCGCGCGGAGCTCACGCGGCCTCCGCCTGTCGCGACTCGGCCAGCAGGTAATGATAGGCATCGTCGAGCTTGGGCGCGTGAGCGACGAAGCCGTCGCCGGGCGACACATCGCGCACCACGACGGCGCGGGTGCCGCTCGGCGTGGGCGAGACGTTCAGCGCGTCGTCGGGGATCGGCTCGCCCCGCGCGTACGTCCGCGTCCACAGGCGGCCCGCGAGCGGCGCGGTGAGCTCGGCCGGCGCGCCCTCGGCGACCACGCGCCCCCGGTTGACGATCGACAGCCGCCCGCAGAGGTTCTCCACGTCGTCCACGATGTGCGTCGAGAGCAGCACGACGGCCTCCGCGGCGACCTCCGCGAGCACGCGATGAAAGTGGTTGCGCTCGGCCGGATCGAGGCCGGCGGTCGGCTCGTCCACGATGAGGAGCTGCGGAGATCCCACGAGCGCGAGCGCGATGCCGAACCGCCGCAGCATGCCCCCGGAGTAGGTCGCGACCTCGCGGTGGCCGACGTCGCTCAGGTTGACGCGCGCGAGCAGCGTCGAGATCTCCGCGTCGCGCTCGCGGCGGTCCGTGCGCCCCTTCAGCCATGCGAATCGCTCGAGCAGCGACCGCCCCGTCACCCCCGGGTACGCGCCGATCTGCTGCGGGAGGTACCCGAGGCGGCGGCGGAGGCGGTCAGGAGACGCAATGACGTCGATCCCGTTGAACGTGATCGTCCCCGCGTCCGGCGTCTGGAGCGTGGCGAGGGTGCGCATCAACGTGCTCTTGCCCGCGCCGTTTGGGCCCAGGAGCCCGTAGAGCCCCGGTCCGACGCTCAGGTCGACGCCGTTCAGCGCTCGAACGCCGTTGGCGTACGTCTTCATCAACCCCTTCACGATCAGCCCGTTCGAGTTGGACATTGGATCTCTCCGCTTCCGGTTCAGCGCACGCGCAGGACACCCCACGTGGCGCCAGGCATCGTCAGGGCGCGCGCGGGCGCGCCGTCCCCGGTCGTCCGCACCAGGGTGGTCGAGCCGAAGCCTGCCGTTGACTCGTTCTCGTAGGCCTGCTCGTCCACCTCGAACACCTTGATGCCGCCGGCGAGCGGCTGGCGATCGAGGCGCTCGGCCGCTCCTGGATCGTCGAGCGCGATGCGCCACGTCTGCCAGCCCGGCGCCGAGTAAGCCTCCAGGTGGGTGGCGTCGGCGCTGGGCGAGTAGATGCCGGTGTCCAGCACGCGCAGGTACGCCACGCCGTCGGAGCCGGGGATCAGGCCGCCGGTCGGGCCGCCGGTCACGTCGTTGAGCGCCACGACGTCGGTGTCGAGTTCGTCCTGGCCTGCAGCCATGCGCGCCATGCACGGCGCTGGAGCTCTCTCCGGGTCGATCATGAAGATCGAGGCGACATAGGGATCGGACGCAAAATGGAGGTCTCCGCTCGGCGCCTTCACCGTGTAGTAGAGGCCTCCGCAAGGGGCGCCCTTCACCTCGATCGAGCCGTCGGTCGGATCGAAGAAGAGGACCTTCGATTCGCTGGCCACGCGATCGTACGCCGCGCTCGTGCCGTAGAGTGGAGCGACGAGCCGCCCGCCGTGCTCACGAAAGCCGGGCTCCCCGAGGAACGTGGTGTCCGCGGAGTCGATCCGCGCGTCCGACACGTCGATGCTCCGGGTGATCTCCATGGCAGCGAGATCGAGCTCGAGCGCCTGCCCCGAGACGAGGTCGAAGAGGAACGCTCGATCCGGGCCGTCGAACACCATCCTCTCCCCGAGGAGGAAGGAGATCCCGGCTGCGCCCAGTCCGAGCCGAGCGAGGAGCTCCGGATTGCCGCCGGCCACGCTGTATTTCGAGACGGTGAGCTCTTCCGAGCTCACGACATAGAAGACCTCGGTTCGTGGGAGTCCCCAGATAGAGCCTCTCCCGGGGAGCTCGGTGGCCTCGTCCAGGCTGACGGTTCCTCCGCTCAGGTCGCCCACCACCCAGACGAACATGGTGCTGTTCGTGAAGTCGCTGTCCTCGACACGGCTGGCGACGGCATAGCGGGGACCGCCGTCGTCCGGCTCCCGGGCGCCGCTCTCCCCGGGGTCGCTGCCGCAACCAGCCATGAGCGGCAGGCCGATGAGGCACGACGTCGCGAGAGCCCAGCGAGCGCCCCCCTTCCGGCATCGTTCCATGAGCCGCGGCCCTTCCTCGCGGTGCCGGGCGCTCGGGCGTGCGGCGGCCTCGACCTCGAGGAGCCTGGTAGTACGTGAAGAGCTCATGTCCTGCTTCCTTTCTCGCGTCGGGCTTCGCTAGAGCGCGCCCGTGGATCGCGGATGTCGCGTGAACCTCACGCGGATGGGCGGCGACGTCGCCGTGATGAGCTGGCCTCCCTCGTCGGCGGCAGGCAGGAATCGCTGCTTGCGAGCGCACGCGAGCGACATCTGGCCGAAGCCGTAGCCCGGGTCCGAGAGGAGCTCCGCCGAGGCGACGGTGCCGTCCGAACGAACGACCGTGCGAATGACCACCGTTTGCTCGTCCACCGAGAGCGCGTCCGCTTCTCGCGGCCAGGGGCAATTCCATTCCCGCGCGGGCTGCCCGACGGGCCTCGCGCGCGAGGGGCCTCCCTGCCGGCGCTCCGGAGGAGCGCTCGGGTCCACACGCGCGGCGTTCACCGCCTGCGCGCTCGTCCCCGCAGAGGAGGTGACGCCCCCGGCATACCGCTCTCCGAGGCCAACGGCGATGTCGAACCCGGTGAAATCGAGCGGCGCAGCCGCGTTCTCCGCCAGGGCGACCTGCCCTGCCTGCGCGGGCGGAGGAGGCGCGGCGGGCGCGTCAGGCGCCCGAGCAGCGGCAGGAGCGGCCGCGCGCGCGGGGGAGCGCTCGGCGGCCCTGGGCGCCGGAGCTTCCGCCTGCGGCGAGGGGCTCGGTGGCGACGGCGGTGGGGCCAGATCGACCACGTGCTCCACCTGCAGCGGCGGGCGCGCGTCGCGCTGGCTCGCCGTCGTGTCGTCCGGGCCCAGGCGGAACGCGATGATCCCGACCGTGCCCTGCATGACGGCCGCCGGCATGAGCGCGAGCACGAGCGCTCGGGCCGAATGTTCCTTGACGGCTCCCAGGACGATCCCGGCCGTGCTGTCGGCCGCGAATGCGCGGGCTCCTCCCCTCGCGCGCCGGGGCTGGACGTGGGAGCGCGCCGCGTCGAGGACGATGCCGGCGACGCTCTCGGGGTGGAATTCCGATTGAATCATGGGTGGCCCGTCCTCTCCGCCGCATGGGCCTCGGCCTCCGGGCGGACGGCGCCGAAGGCGACACGCGCGATCCCCGCGGCTTTCAGCGTGTCGAGCACCGTCATCACGCGGCCGTGCGAGGCGGCGCGGTCGGCCTGGATCACGGCCCGGAGCTGCGGATCGCGCGACAGGGCCGCCCGCGCGCGCTCGCGCAGCGCCGCATCGTCGATCGCGGCCCCGTCGACCTGCGCGGGCCCCTCCGCGGGCAGCACCACGCTCAGCACCGCCTGGACCTCTTCGCTCTGCGACGCGTGCGGCAGATCCAGCGGGACGGCGGGCGCGACGACGATCTTCGCGGTGACGATGAAGATGATCAGGAGGACCAGCGTGATGTCGACGAGCGGCGTCACGTTGATCCCTTCGATGATCCCGCCGCGGCGGGATCTCGCGCTCTGCCCGGCGCTCGCCATGACTAGGCCGCCTCCGGGCGGGACGCCTCACCGTTCATCGGCTTGTCGATCGCCGCGCTGCCATGGGCCGCGCGCGCGGGCTCGACACGAGAGGACTGCGGGGCAGCCTCTCCGGTCGCCAGATAGGCGAGCACCAGGTTCGAGAGCGTCTCGGCGTCGTCGAGCATCGCGGCGATCCGGCGCTGCAGGTAGTTGTAAGCGGCCACCGCCGGCAGCGCGACGCCGATGCCCACGGCCGTCGCCACGAGCGCCTCCGCGATCGCCGCCATGACCGCGGCGGAGGCGACCTGGCTCGCGGCCCCGCCGCCCGCCGCCCCCGTGGCCTGACCGAGCTGCTCGAACGCCAGGATCACGCCGATGACGGTGCCAAAGAGGCCGACGAAAGGCGCGTTGTTGCCGAGGGTCCCGAGGTACGCGAGCCGCGCCTCGAGCGCCTTCCGCTCGGCGGCCATCGCGCTCTGCATCCCCTTGTCCGCCGCGGCCGACCCGCGCTGCGCGAGCCTCAGGCCCGCGCGGGCGACGATCGCCCCGACCGACCGCATCGGCCGGAGCGCGTCGAGCGCGGCGGCGACCGAGCCGTTCGACAGGTGGGCGTCGAGCTCGGCGGCGAGCGCTCGCACGTCGTCGTCCTTCGATCGGAAGTAGAGCCAGCGCTCGATCGCGATGGCGATGCTGCCCGCCGAGAGCGCGAACAGGAGCCACAGGACCCAGGACGCGCCGGACTGAACGAGCAGGTTCTTGACGGCTACAACGGTGTGCATCTCATCTCCTCGAGTTCGTGTGCTCGGCGAGCCGCAGGGTCTGTTGATTCGTCGCGCGGCCGTTCATCCCATCACCTGCCCCTCGCGCTCAGAGCTCCGCCGTGGTCTTGACGTAGAAGCTCCTGCCCGGGCGCGGCGTGCGGAAGAAGTCGAACACACGCTCATCCGTGATGTTCTGCATCTCGAGCGTCGTGCTCAGGCTCGCGCTGCCGCGCCGGACGACGTATCCGAGCCCGGCCGAGTGCACGAGCTGCGAGGGGATCACCTGCTTGGAGTCAGGCCGCCCGAGGCTCTCCCAGGTGCGGAAGTACTCGTGTACGTAGCGGCTGTTCCACGTGAGCGCGACCTCGTCCTCCGCGGCGAAGACGCGGCGAAACAGGAGGCGCGCGGTGCCGTTGGCGAAGAGGTACGGGCGGTTCGGGATGCGATCTCCCTCGAAGGCGCCGTACGCCCCCTCGCTCGAGGTGTTGCGGAAATCGAGGTAGGTGACGTTGCCGTCGAGCGCGAGGTGCTCCCCGGGCGAGGTCCATCCGGCGGAGCCTTCGACGCCGAGCGACCGCGCGCCGTGGACGTTCTCGTGCTTCTGGTCCCGATCGTTGCCGAGCAGCACGATCAGCCGGTCCGCTGCGCGCAGGAAGCCATTGCCCGTCGCGCGAAAGGCGCCCGCCGGCGTCTCGCGGGCGTCGAGGGTGAGCCCGAGGTTGACGTTGTGGCTGACCTCGGGATCGAGCCCGAGGTTGGCCGCGATGAACGTGTTGTCGCCGAAGACCTCGTCAGGGCTGGGCAGCCGCGTCGCCCACTCGTAGGACGCCTTCCCGTAGAGCCACGGCGTGAACCTGTACCGGAGCGCGTCGCCGATACCGAAGCGGTGGGTGCTCCCGTCGCGGTCGCGCGCAAGATCACCGGCGACCGGGCTCTCGCTCGCGATGCGCTGCACGTACTGCTTGACGAACAGGACGTTATCGAGCCGGTCCTCGAGCAGGTCGAGGTCGTACTCCAGGCCGTTCACCAGCGCGAGCACGCTGCGGCGGTCGGCGAGCGGATCGGGGCTATCTGGATCGCTTTGCCGGCGCTCCTCCCCCGTCCGTGTCACGTAGGTCGGCGCGACGGCCAGGCGGACGGCGTGCGACCGCTGGATGCGCCATTCCACGTTGAGGCGCGCGAAGGCGGAATGGTCCCAGAAGACCTGGTCGTGGGGGACAGCGTCCGTCTCGCCAGGCTTGCTGTCCTCGGGGTCGCAGCGTCCCAGCCAGTCGTAGTCGCAGGTCGCGACGTCGAGGAAGCGCCCTCGGACGTACGCATAGCCGCCCACCGCGTCGAGCGACACGCCGCGCCCGAGCGGCTGTTCGTAACGGAGGTTCACGCCTGCCGAGGTCTCCCCGTACGTCACGCCGCCGTACGGGACCCTCATGACGAGCCTGTGCTGGTACTCCTTCTCGTAGTCGGTCACGAAGGCGCGCAGGCGCAACCGCCGCGCCCACGGCCGATCGACGACCCCGAGCTCCACGTGGCCTCCCGCGCTGCGGTACGCGTCGTGAAAGCGGTAGACGCGCGCCGACGAGAGGCGCCCGCGCTCGTCCTCGACCTCGAGCTCGACGGGGTAGTCGTTCTTCGCGTAATCGAAGAAGCCGCTCGCGCGGGCGAACAAGCCGCTCGGCCTGTGCAGGTGGCTGCCGGCGAGCGCCGTTCGGTGGGTGTCGAACGAGCCCACCTCGTAGGACGCGCCGGCGCGTGATTCGCAGAGGTCCTGATCGGTGACCAGGTCGACCGCCCCGCCGAGGGCGTCGGCGCCGAGGCGCACCGGGACCACGCCGCTGTAGATCTCGACGCGCTCGACGAGGCCTACCGGCACGTTCGAGACGCCGAAGGGATAACCGGCCAGATCGAGCGGCACGCCGTCGAGGAAGAACCGCACCTGATCGTCCGTCAGCCCGTTCAGCGAGAAGCGCGTGGCCGAGCCGAGGCCTCCCTCGCGGCGCACGCCGACCCCCTGCGTGCGCGCGAGCACCTCGCCCATGTCCGAGGACTCCCGCTTGACGCGGTCCGTCTCGACGACCGTCACGGCCTCGGCCGACTGCCGGCGCCGCTCGGCTTCCGACGGCCCGCGCACGGTCACCTCGATCGGGGCTTCTACGCCGGATGGCACGAGCCGCAAGGCGATCTCGGCGACGTGCGCTCCGGCGATCTCGGTCTCGACCTCGGCCCGGCCGACGCCGCTCGCCTCGGCGATCACGACGCAGGGCCCGGGCGCGAGGCCCTCGATCTGGAACCGGCCCTCGCCGTCGGTGCGCGTTCGCTCGGTGGAGCCATCCTGGTGCCGCACGAGCACCTCGGCGCCGGCGACGCCGTGCGAGCTCGCGCCGGGCAAGAGCACGCGCCCGCGGAGCGCGCCGCTCGCAGGCGCCTTCGGGAGGTGAAACTCGTACGCGTAGAGGATCCGGGAGGCGACCGGGGTGTCCCCCCGTCGCGCAGGCGAGAACAGGAAGCGCTGCGCCGCGGCCTGCGCCGCCTCGTCGAAGCCGTACCCGGCGGCCTGCGCCACGTCCGCCGCCGACACCCGCCCGTCCGCCTCGATGCTGAGCCTCAGCACGACGGTCCCCTCCAGGCTCTGCGCGAGGGCGGCCGCCGGGTAGTCGGCCTCGACGAACGAGGTGAGGACCGGCGGGTGATTCTCCGGCGCCTGTCGGGGTTCATCGGCGGCGCCCGGAGGCGCTTCGCCGTCCGGCGCGGCGTCCCGGGCCGGCTCCGCCGGCGAGACCGCGCCGGCGTCCTGCGCGTGCGCGGCCCCGCCCGCGAGCAGAGCTCCGGCCGCGACAAAAGCGGCGGCGCCGGCGCTCCTTCGCGCCCGGGACGGGCGCGCTGGGCCTCGACGCGCGGGAGCCTCGGTGTTCATGCGGCTCCATCTATAGCAACGCGATACATGTTGCAATAGTTTTGCATGTGCACTCAGGATGCCGTTCATGGCCGCGCGGGCTCTCTGGGCGGGTAAGGGAGGGGGGGACATCGCGCGCGGGGAGGGCGCCGCGCGCGTGGGTCGGCCGGTGCGTGCTGCGGCCCACCGGGTGATCGCCGCGGGCCGGCGGGAGATCTCGGAGGCCGGGCCGGGCTCAGCCGGCGGGCGCTTCCCTGAGCGCGGCGCTCGTCTCCACGTCGCGCCCGTCGAGCCTGCGGAACTCTCGGTTCACCATGACGAGCACGAGGAGGAACATCGCGACGTCGATGGCCGTGGTCCCCCAGTAGACCCCGCTCACCCCGACGAGCCTCGGCAGGAGCCACATCAAGGGGATGAAGAGCACCACCTGCCTCAGGAGGGCGACCACGCTCGCGAGCTTCGCCCGCTCCAGGCAGGGGAACAGCACCAGCGCGTTGAAGACATACGGCAGCAGGGGCAGCACGACGATGTAGATCCGGAAGTCGAGCAGCTGCTGCGCGGTGAACTCGGACCCCGGCAGCAGGAAGCCGAGGACCGCGTTCGGGGCGAGCATCATCGCGAGCCAGAACGGCAGGACGAACGCGACCCCGGCGAGCCCGAAGAGGCTGAAGGCCCGCTTCACCCTGACGTGGCGCTGTGCCCCGTAGTTGATCCCTTCCACCGGCTGCAAGGCGCGCATCAGCCCGAGCATCGGGGTCAGCATGAACAGGAAGAGGCGGTTGCAGGCGGCGTAGAAGGCGACGTCGTTCTCCGTGCCCTGGCCCGAGACCGCGTTGTAGACAACGACGTTCTGGGCGATGCCCATGATCGTCAAGATCATGCCCGGCATGCCCAGGGAGACGATCTGCTTCCGGATCGCCGGATCGACGCGGATCGTGCGCCAGGCCGTGTCGAACGAGGCGCGCCCCCTCGCGAAATACAGGAGCCCCACGACCGAGTACACGAGCATGGCCGCGTTGGTGGCCCACGCCGCGCCTTGCACCCCCCAGCCGAACGTGTGGATGAACAGGGGCTTCAGGGCGACGTCCACCAGCAGGCCGAGGGAGATCATCCACGCCGCGGTCTTCATCTTGCCTTCGCCGCGCACCGTCATGTTCACGGCCAGGCCGTGCACCCAGAACACCGAGCCGAGCGCCGTCACCTTGAAGTACTCGGTGCCGTACGCGAGGATCTCCCCGGTGCCGCCCATCATGCGCACCAGCGGCTCGGCGAACACGTAGGCGAGCACGGTGTAAGGCAAGCTGAGGAGCAGCGACAGCCCGTTCACGCTGCCCAGCAGGCTGTGGAGCTTGCTCCTGTCGCCGGCGCCCAGGTAGATGCTGAGCGCCGTGCCCGCGCCCGTCCCGACCAGGCTGCCGAGGCCGAGCGTGATCTGGGACAAGGGGTAGGCGATGCCGACGCCGGCCAGGGCGCTCTTGTTCATCAGCTGGCCCACGAACACGGCGTCCAGGAAGGCGTTGAGCCCGTAGAGCACCATGGCCAGCACCGCCGGCCACGAGAGCTCCCACATCACTCTCGTCAGCTTCCCCTCGAGGATGAACTGCTTCTGCGTGTCTCTATCGTTCATGGCACAGATCTCCGTCGATTCGGTGTCATCGACTCCACACGGCCGAAGCCGCGCCGCCCTCCACGCGCGCGACAGCAACGCAGCTGGAAGAGATCTGTTCTCATGACGTCCCCACATCGAGAGCGCAGACGTGAGCGTCCGCAGGCGCCATGGTGCCCACGACGCCACCTCCTCGGACGAACGCGATCCGAAAGGCAGCCCCGGGGCACACGGCACCCCTGCTTCTCCCTCTCCAGCGTGCTTGCTGTCTCCTAGCATACGAGCTGGCGCAGATGCAATTGATTTTTATTTTCACCGCATGGGGCGACCGGCGGAAGCAGCATTTCGACCGCGATCTGAAGGGATTTTCTGACGCTCGGCCGCAGCGCGCGCGGCGGTCCGCCCCGTTGCCCGAGGGCGATCGCGGGGCCCCGGCGTCGCGCCGCGCGAGGATCCTCGGCCCCGGGCTGCGCGCCGTAGTACATAGCCACGAGCACATCCCTGGAAGGAGCGCGCGATGGCAAAGCTCATGGTCTTCGAGACGTTCTCCAAGTCGGATATCGAGGCGCTGCTCGACGCCGGCGTCGTCGTCAATCTCGCCTTCGACGCGTCGCACCCGAAGCGGGAGAAGACGGTCCACCTCGAGCTGCTCATCGACGCCACCGAGGAGGCGATCCTGCGGCTCAGGAGCCGCTACAACGAGACGTACATCAAGCTGAAGGGCGCGCTGATGCAGGGCGAGGGCACCTACAAGCTCGAGTGCCACACCTTCGATCAGGACATCGTCGACAGCTCGCCGAAGTCCTATGAAATCCGCCAGAACCGCGCGATCGTGCGGTACGGCGACGCCGGCACCGTCATCCAGGACATCGGCTGGTGGTGAGCGCCGGCGGGGGGTGGCCGGCCGGCGCCGGAATCGGTGGCCGCCTCCGTGTCAAGGAAGCGAATGCCGCTTCAGCGTGGCCCACCCGATCTCGGGGCTCCCCCAGGTCATGCCGCCGCCCTCCGCGGTGCACAGCGTCACCTCCGCGCCGCTTGCGCAGCTCGAGTACGTCGAGCAACCGTCGCTGTCCGCCGGGCTCGGTGATCCCGTGCACCGGTTCAGCTCGGCCCACCTCTCGAAGGTGCCGGCGGCTCCGAGGAAGGTGATGTTCGCGCCGTTGGGCGCCTGCTGAGGCCCGCCCTCGTAAGGCACCAGCAAGTCCGCGGTACCCCGGAACGAGATCTCGGTCACCGGCCGCGATGGCTGGCAGGGCTGCTCCGACTCCGCCAGAAGGTCGAACGCGCTGGGAGCGACCGCGGCAACGACGTCGGCGGCGTTGCAGGCCAGGTGGTAGGCCATCCCGCCGCCGTTCGCGACGCCGACGGCATAGACCCGCTTGAGGTCGACACACGCCTCCTTCTGGACCTCCTGGACCAGGGCGCGCGCGAACCCCACGTCGTCGACGTCGCGTGACGTCGTGCAACACGGACCGATGTTCCACGCGCCGTCGATGCCCTGCGGCCACGCGACGATGAACCCCTCGGTCTCGGCGAGCTCGCGGTACCCCGAGGCCTCGGCCTCCTCCGCCGGGGTCCCGCCCAGCGTATGGTAATCGAGCACCAGCGGCATGGGGCTCGCGCCCGTGTAGCTCGCGGGGAGGCGAACGACGTAGCTTCGGGTGGTGTCCCCGACCGTCACCGCGCGCTCGTTGTCGCCGGGCGAAAGCGTGGTCACCGGGCAGGCGGTCGCCGTCTCGTCCTCGCCGGGCGTCCGGCAGAAGCCGCCCTGACAGCGGAACGGCGCGCCGAGCGGCTCGCAGTCGGCGTCGCCGCTGCAGGAGATATCGCAGAACGCAGCGCTCTCGGCCGCGTCGCAGACGGCCTCGGCAGGCCGCTCCGCCACGGCCACGCACTCGGCGCCGGAGGCGAGCGCCGTACACTCGCGGGCAACCGAGCAGGCGCGCGTGCAGACGCCGCAGATGCAGGAGAGACCGTCCGCGCAGCTGGCATCACAGCTCCTGAGAAAGTTGGTCTCGCTCCCGGTCTGAGGGCCGATGTCCCTGCAGGCCGAGCCGAGGAGCGCCCCGCCCGTCACGCTCGCGAGGAGGCACGCCGTCACGACCACCCTAGATCTCATCGCCGCCCCCGCTGTCCTGCTGGATCAAGCACTGTCCGATGTACAGAACGACCTGCGTGTACCTGTCCGGCCTCTCGTGCGAAGCGTTGAAGGCCTCGACCTGCTCGCGCAGCTCGACCAGCTGGGCACGCAGGCGCCCCAGCGTCTCGTACGCCCGCTGTTCGTGCGGATGGCCGGGCCACACGTCGAGGGTATAGGTGCTCCCTCCGACGCGGTCGGCGAGGCCGGGCGCGGAGCGATCCTCGCGCAGCCGGCACAGGATGGTCTTCACCATCGCCTGGAAGTGATCGAAGATCGCCGCCTCCCACCCCACGGGGGAGCCCAGCAGCACATAGAGGCTCCCGGCGCTGTAGGTCGCCCCGGCGCCCTCCCCGGTCCGCTCGACGCGCGCCGATTCCACGAGGCGCCCCAGGGCGGCGTCGAGCTCCGCGCGTTCGATGTGCGTCCGCTGCAGCAGCTCGTCGCGCGCGAGCGGGCCTTCCCGATAGATGATCGCCCACACGAGCTCGTCTACGCCTTCGCCGGAGCGGAGCGCGCGCAGCGCGCCCAGCTCGTCGTCGGACACCGCGCGATACACAACCTGAGCCCCCTGCCCCGCCTGGAAGATCAGGCGGCTCTCGCAGAGGTCGAAGAGCACCCCGCGGAGCAGGACGTCATCCTCGCCGGCGAACGCCCTCAAGATCTCGGCCCGCGGCGTGATGCCCCGGCGGCGGATGTGGTCCAGCACGGCCTCCCAGAGCGAACGGCCACGCTCGACCGAGCTCTCCGTGATCCGCCGGACGCGGCGCTGGTAGGTCCGGAGCCCCATGCCGAACATGTCCGCGCCCACCTTGCGGCTGACGCCTTGCCGCTCGAGCTCGGTGACCAGGTCCTGGAACACCTGGTCTGCGAGCTGGGCCAGAGGGGCACGCCAGCCGCCCGAGGTCGCCAGCTGGGCGATGAGGACGGTGGTCTGACGAACGATGGCATGAATCAGCTCTACCGTCATAGATTGATAAATATCGACGAGAAGCCTCGTTGCGCGCCACAGAGTACCGTCGCACAGGCCAGCGGGGGAGTGACAAACCCGACGCCCCCCGGGGGTGGAGAGGGGCGACGAGCGGCGGGCCATGCGGGGGCCTGCAGGGGGGCTGTGGTGTGAGGGAAGCCGCTTCCCTACGTGGACGATGGACCTGACGAACAGCGCGTCCACGCGGGTTGCCGCGATGTCGCTGCCGCCGCTCGCCGTCGGCGACGGCCGGCGCTGCGGAGCCGCGGGCTCATCGAGCGGCTCGGCCTCGCGTCTCCCTCAACGCACGCACCGCCAGCACCAGCTCCTCCAGCGTGTCGACGATGCGGTCGGCGCCCGCGGCCTCCAGCTCCGCGCGCGACCCGTATCCCCAGGTCACCCCGATCGCCACGAGGCCGTGCGCCTTGGCGCCGAGGACATCGTGTTTGCGGTCGCCGATCATGCAGGCGTCGGCGGGGGTGAGCGACTCGCGCTCCAGGGCGTGCGCGATGAGCTCGGCCTTGGTCGAGCGCTCGCCGGACAGCTCGGCGCCGTAGACGCGGGGCACGTGCGAGCGAAGGCCGAAGTGGTCGACGATGCGCTCGGCATAGACGGCCGCCTTGCTGGTGACGAGGCAGAGGCCGTGGCCCGCCTGGCAGAGCTGCGCGAGCGCCTCTGGCACACCGGGATACACGCTGTTCTCGAACAGGCCGAGCGTGCCGAAGCGCTCGCGATAGACGCGCACGGCCTCCTCGATGCGGGCGCTGTCGCGCGTCGCCAGGATCTCGGCGAACGCCTCGCGCAGCGGCGGACCGATGAAGCGGCGCACCTCGGCGAGGCTTACCGAGCCGTGCCCGAGCACATCGGCCGCGTGCACGAAGCAGGCGGCGATGCCAGGGGCCGGGTCCGTCAAGGTGCCGTCGAGATCCAGAAACAACGTGCGCATGGCGGCGCACGTAGCGCACCGAAGGGGGCGGCGGCAAGGGTCGCGAGCAGAAGCATGGGCGGCGCGTCGGAGCCCGCGCGCCCGGCGCGCCCCGCGGTGACGCTCCCCTCGGAGAGGTGGGCATCGCGATGACGCTCCAGGTCGACGAGCGGGGGATGACAGATCTGTCCAAGGGGGGCGACGACGATCTCGCCGTCTATTCGAGCGGGTCGCAGCGGCAATAGAACAAGGACGGTCGGACGCGAGCCGAGAGTCTCCGCAGGTCCTGACCAGCGCCCCCTAACCGAAGGTGACGACGATGAACTATCCTGCTCTTTCCTCCCGATTGGTGATCCGCTGCGCTCTTGGGATAACCGTGTTCTGCCTCGGAGCTTGCAGCTCGGAGAGTGACCTGAACGACGGTTCGGAGTCGGAGAGCGCCGCAACCGGAGGGACGGCGGGCACCGGCGGCTCCACGACCGGAAGTTCGACGAGCGGTGGGACAGGTGTTGGAGCCTCCAGCTCCGCCGGAGTAACCACGGGGACGACCGGAGCAGGAGGAGCCCCGAGCGGCAGTACCAGCGGTGCATCCGGCACCGGCGGAGGTGGCACCGGCGGCGCAGACCCGAGCGGGCCAGCGTCGGTGGGCAGCACGAGCACGGGCGGCGATCCCGGAACGGGCGGCGGGGATGACGGCCTGCCTCCAACAGGCGAGAACTCGGTTGCATACACCGGCTGCTCGATGGCCAACAACATCGGCACCGGCTACAAGCGCGTCGGCGGCAAGATCATGTGGAACGCGGACAACTATCAAACGGGCGCCATGGTGGTCCAGAACTGGACCAACCCGAGCAGCTCTTCCTGGCAGCTCTTCGACCGGAAGATGGAGTCGATCGGCGGGAAAGACGTCGTCAAAGCCATCATGGTCCAGATCTGCATCCTGTCGCAGCGGGCGACCGACAAGGAGCTCCGTGACATGGTCAACGCGGCGCGCCAGCACGTCAACCCGGGCACCCATATCTACATCGTGGGCCAGCCGGTCTACAATGCAGGGCACGATTGCTTCATCGCGGGAGCGGGCGGCGCCGACTGGACGGACATGAAGGCACAGGAGCTGGCCAAGGACCCGACCAGCAACGAGAACATGAGCTACCTCGGGAAGTTCATCCTCAACAACGACGCGGGCGAGGTTAGCGACGGCTGCCACGCCAGCAGCCCGAAGGGCGAGAATGTGCTGGGAGAGCAGGCGAAGGCGTTCTTCGGGGGCTGATCGGAGCGCAGGCCCAGCGAGACGAGCTGCGATGTCGACGGGCGCGCGCATGTCCGCACAGATGTGTGTGTGCAACGTAGCGGTGAGCCCTGCTCGTGGGAGGGGAACAGGATCTGCCCCTCGTGGGTGACCTATGATTTCGCTTGCCCCTCCTTACCACACCGTCGGCATCGCGGTTTTCGGGCTGCTGCTCTCGGCAGGTTGCACCTGCGGAAACGATGACAGGACCGCGGCGGACGAGGCGATCGCGGTGGATCGAAGCAGCGGCCGCGCGGGCGCCTGGGCTGGAACGGCGCCAAGTTGCACCGGGCTGCCGGCGACCTGCGGGCCCTCGGGGAGCGGGGACTGCTGCGAGAGCTTGCTCGTCCCCGGCGGAACCTTCGCTCGAAGCTACGACGGCGTGGACTATCTGGACCGGAGCTACCCGGCGACGGTGAGCGACTTCTACCTCGACAGGTACGAGGTCACCGTGGGCCGGTTCCGGGCGTTCGTGAACGCAGGCATGGGCACGCAGGCCAGCCCGCCTGGGGATGGTGCGGGCGCACATCCAAAGATCCCAGGCTCTGGCTGGAGCTCGGCGTGGAACACCAAGCTGCCGCCGAACACGGCTGCTCTAAGAGACACCCTGAATTGCTTTGTCCATCAGAGCTGGACGGACACAGCGTGGAGCGACGAAAATAAACCGATCAACTGCCTGGACTGGTACGCGGCGTTCGCGTTCTGTGCGTGGGACGAGGGACGGCTGCCGACAGAGGCGGAGTGGAACTACGCGGCCTCCGGGGGCAACGAGCACAGGTACTATCCGTGGTCGAAGCCAGCGACCTCTACGGCGATCGATGACAGCTACGCGGTCTACTGCGGCGGCACCTGCGGCCTACGGAACGTCGGATCGAAGTCGCCCAAAGGCGACGCGAGGTGGGGGCAGTCCGACCTCGGCGGGAACGCGTGGGAATGGACGCTGGACTGGGATCCGGTCCAGTACCCAGTGCCATGTCATGACTGCGCCGCCGTGACAGCAGGCTCCTACCGGGCCTTCCGGAGCGGCAGCAACGACGACCTCGCCCCGACCCTTCGGTCAGCCACCCGCCACGTCTACTACCCCGAGCTCCGAGGCAACATCGGGTCGCGTTGCGCCAGAAACCCTTGAGCCTGTCGGTCACCGGCATGCAGTGTCACGGTCGCCATCGCGCTCTGGCCGTGACGCCGCGCGCCGCCGCGGCCGCCTGCGCTACGCGAGGGATCGAGGCTGGGCCGGGCGGCTGGGCGCGTAGGCTCGAAGGAATGCGCGCACCCCCTCGACGAGGAGGTCTCGCATGCGGGCGTCATTCGGGGCGATCACCGGCCCGAACCCGTTGGCGGCGAGCAAGACGGTCAGCGCGATGAAATGATCGGCCGCCTGCCGGGGGTTCGGCGCGTCGAGCAGCCCTGCACGCGCAAATTCCGCGAACCGCTCCGCGATCGCCTCTTCCGGAGCGTTCATCATCCAGTGGTCGCGACCGCGCAGCTGGGACAGCTGAACGGACTCCACCGTTACCAGCCGCATGAGGGCAAGGTAGTCCACCGAGCCGAGCATCTCGGTCACGATCCGCGCCGAGAAGGTGATCAAGGCGTCCTCCAGGTCCGTGACGTGCGTCAAGGTGTCCTCGATGGCCCGTCGGATCGCCGCGATGAGCAGGTCACCTGTGGACTCGACGACGGCCAGCAAGAGAGCCTGTTTGTCGCCGAAATAGTCATACACCGTCCTCTTGGAGACGCCGGCGCGAGCGGCGACGGCATCGACGCTCGAGCGGTCGAACCCGTCGGCCAGGAACAACTCCCGGGCCGCCACGAGGATGGCGGATCGCTTCTGCGCGGACCCTTCACGAAGAGCCTTTTGTGCGCCGGTGGAGGACATGCACCTCCAGGTATAGCCCATTTCGGCCTCATTTTGCCCTGGCCTTTGTAAACTACACCGTGTAGTGTAGTCGACGTCAGAGCTCCCTGGGCCGAGTGGACCGCGGTCGGCAGCTGCTTGCCCTGCCTCGTGGCAGCGGGCGGGTCGCGCCGATCTCTCGCGGATGCGCCCTCCGCCGCTGCGAGCTCACACCGAAGGAAGGCGGACACATGGCGACTTCGCGGAACAAGAAGATCCTGATCTCCGGCGCGAGCATCGCCGGCCCCGTGCTCGCGTACTGGCTTCACAGGTACGGCTTTGAAGTCACGGTGGTGGAGAAGGCCGGCGCTGTGCGAGGCGGCGGCTACGCGATCGACATCCGGGGCACCGCGATCGACGTCGTGAAGCGCATGGGCGTGTTATCGCGCATCGCGGCCGCGCACATCGACTCACGCAAAATCACGTTCGTCGACGGCGACGGCGCGCTCATCGGGTCGATCCGGCCCGAGGCGCTCACCGGCGGCAAGGAAGGCCGGGATCTGGAGCTGCCTCGCGGAGAGCTCACGACGGTGCTCTACGACGCCGTCCGTGATGACGTCGAGTTCCGCTTCGGCGACTCCATCACCGCCTTGAACGAGCACGGCGGCGGCGTCGATGTGCACTTCCAGAGCGGCCTGCGACGCCCCTTCGACCTGGTCATCGGCGCTGACGGATTGCATTCGAACACACGGCGGCTCGCCTTCGGGCCCGAGGCGCAGTACCACCGTTATCTCGGCTACTGCTTTGCGGGGTTCACCATCCCCAACACCCTCGGGCTCTCTCACGAGGCGTTCATCAGCAACACGCCCGGGAAGGCGGCCGTGCTGTTCGCGGCCGGCGACAGCGATCGCCTGCACGCGTTCCTGACCTTCGCCCGTCCCCAGCCTCCCTTCTCGGAGTTCGCCGACATCGAGGCCCAGCGAAGGTTGACCGCCAGTGTCTTCGCCGGCGCCCGCTGGGAAGTACCGCGGATGCTCGCCGCTCTGCAGGAGGCCACCGATGTCTTCTTCGACGTCGTCAGCCAGATCCGCATGCCTCGATGGTCGAAGGGAAGGGTCGCCCTCGTGGGAGACGCGGCCCACGCGCCGTCGTTCCTGTCGGGCCAAGGTACGAGCACCGCCATGGTCGGCGCCTACGTCCTGGCGGGGGAGCTGGCGACCCATTCCGCCCCTGGCGCCGCCTTCGCCTCGTACGAGCGCGTCATGAGGCCGTTCGTCGAGGTGAACCAGGCGCTCGCCGGCGGAGGCGCGGCCAGTCTGATCCCCGCCACATCGCGAGCGCTGTGGATCCGGAATCAAGCGCTCCGGGTGGCACCATGGCTGACGCGCACGGGGCTCCCCGGTCGCAAGGGCCGGAAGGCCTCGACGGCGCTCACCCTCCCCCTCTATGGCGTGCAGGCCCGAGGATAGCTCGCGATCGCACGTGCTAAGAAATTAGCACGCATTGCTTGCTAATTTCTTAGCATCAGGCTACGGATGGACGTCATGCCGAAGCCGCCGCTCACGCGCCGAGAGCGCGAGATCATGGACATTTTGTACCGCCTGCGGCGCGCGACCGCGCACGAGGTGAAGGACAACCTCGAGGATCCGCCGAGCTACTCCGCGGTCCGCGCGCTGCTGCGCCTGCTGGAGGAGCGCGGGCACGTCAAGCACGTGGAGGAAGGGCAACGCTACGTCTACACGCCGGTCACGGCCCCGAGCGAGGCTCGCAGGAGCGCGCTGGCGCAGGTCGTGCGGACGTTCTTTGGAGGCTCGGTCGAGCAAGCGGTCACCGCGCTTGTCGACACGTCGAAGTCCAAGCTATCGCGCGAAGAGCTGGATCGCATCGCCCAGGTGATCGAGCGCGCCAAGAAAGAAGGGGGTTGAAATGAGCCCGATCGAGATGAGCCCGCTGCCGTTCCTCGTCGATGCCGCGCGAGGCGCCGTGCTCCTCGGGCTCGCCCTCGCGGTGATGCCGCTGCTCCGCCGCGCGCCGGCCTCCACACGCCGGCTCGTGCTGGTGCTCGGGCTCGCGGCCGCGGCGCTGGTGCCGGTCGCCTCGCGGCTCGTTCCGGCGTGGCGCGTGCTGCCGGTGGTCGAGCTTGGCGTCGCAGACGCGAGTAGACCCTTCGCCGAGCCCATCGGGGATGCCATTGCCCCACCCTCCGTCGAGCCTGTCTCCCACGCCGTGGTGCAGGCTCCGTTCACGCCGGTCGCCCCGGCAACTCAGTCCTTTCCGTGGGGCCCGGTGCTCCTTGCCGTGTGGGCGCTCGGGGCATTTGCGGTGCTCGCTCGCCTCGCCCATGGCCTCGCCAAGGCGCGTGGGATCGCCCGGCGCGCGACCCCGCTCTCGTTTCCCGGGATCACGGCAACGCTCGGCGAAGCGCGCATGAACGCCCGCGTGTGCGTCAGCTCCGAGATCGATGTGCCGGCGGTGACCGGGGTCTTTTCGGCGGTGGTGCTGGTGCCGCGGGAGGCGCTCGAGTGGAGCCAGGCGCGCTGGCGAGCCGTGCTGTTGCACGAGCTGGCGCACGTGCGGCAGCGCGATTGTCTTGCCCAGATCGTGGGGCAGCTCGCCTGTGCAATGCACTGGTTCAACCCGCTTGTGTGGCTCGCGGCGCGCAGGCTTCGCATGGAGCGCGAGCTCTCGGCGGACGAGCGGGTCCTGGCGAGCGGGGCGCGGCCGACCGAATATGCCGAGCACCTGCTGGCCATTGCGACGAGCGTGGCGCGGCTCCGTGAGGTGCCGGGCGGAGCGCTCGGGATGGCGGAGCCCTCGCAGCTCTTGGCGCGGGTCGAGGCCATCGTGCGACCGCGGGCGGGGTCGTTGCGCACGTCGGCGGCGCGGGGCGTTGCAATCACCGCGTCGGCTGCGGCGCTGCTCGGGGTGGTGGCGTGCGTCACCGCCGGCAAGGAAGGACCTGCCGCGGCCGTGGCGGCCCATCCGGCCAATCCGTCCGGGAAGTCGGAGCCGGTCGCTCCTGCACCGGCGGGCGCGTCCGTTCCGACCGCTACCTCCGCCGTTGCTGGCTCCACGCCGGCCTCTCTGGCCCATCTGACCGCGGAGGTCGCCTCCGTGCTGGGCGCCCCAGCCGATCGCCTGGAGCTCACGATCGATCGCGACATCCAGGCGATCGTCGATGAAGAGATGAAGCGGATGGCGGACGAATGGCACCCTGTCACCGCCACGGCGATCGTGCTCGATCCGAAGACCGGCGAGGTGCTGGCCATCCATGATCCGAGCACCGCCGCGGCGCCGCGCATCAGCGGCTCGACCATCAAGTCGCTCACCGTCGCGGCCGCTCTCGATGAGAGGGCCATTGCGGTGACCGACCGGTTCTTCTGCGACAAGGGAGCGCGGAGCTATGGCAACGAGATCCTCCGCGACGCGAGCCCGAACGAGTGGCTCGACGTCCCGCAGATCCTCACGCTCTCATCGAACATCGGGGCCTCGCGGATCTTCGACAAGCTCGGCGGCGAGGCGCTCGGGCGCTGGCTCCGGCGCTTTCATTTCGGCGAGGCGATGCGCATCCAGCTCCGCGGCGCGCCGGTCGGCGAGGTGCCTCCGGTCATCGCGGACGGCTCGCTCCGCGGCGTGGCCCTGGCATCGGGCCATGGCGGCGCGATGGCCAGCCCGCTGCAGATGGCCGCCGCTTACGCCGCGATCGCCAATGACGGCGTGTTCAATGCGCCGACGCTCGCCCGGCGCGCCCGGGGCGCGGACGGCGGTGTCCGCTTCGAGCACCACGTGGAGAACGAGCGCGTGCTCCGCCCGGAGACGGCGCGGGCGGTGATGGGCATGCTGGAGCGCGCCGTGAGCGACGAGCAGGCGACGGGCAAAGCGGCGCGTGTGCAAGGGGTGCGGATCGCCGGCAAGACCGGCACCACGGACGAGCAATCGGCGGCGGGCGAGCCGCGCAATTACGCGAGCTTCATCGGGGTCGCGCCGGCCGAGCAGCCGCGCTTCGTCATCCTCGTCGGCGCGGTGGTCGCCGCGGAGGACGCGACGGGTGGCAAGGTGGCGGGGCCGGTGTTCGCGCGCATCACCGCGCGGGCGCTCGGGCGCTGATCCAAGCGCGTCGAGGGCGCCCACGTCGAGGGGTACACAGCCCCGCCCTCTCCCCGGCTACGCGATCCGCTCCTCCCAGTCGATCCGGTACGCGTGCACGCGCTCCTGCGCGGCAGCGCCGATCCGCAAGAACAGCGGCAGCGCCCTGTCGCGGAGCCACCCCGCGACGGGCCCCGAGACCGCCTTGCGGCTGCCGTTGCGGCGCGCCTGGCGGACGATCGCCTCGACCCGCGGCCGCCGCAGCCGCTCGAACGCCGCGAACGCTCGCTCCGGCTCGGGCTCGTCCCGCAGGCACCTCGCGAGGAGCATCCCGTCCTCCATGGCCAGCGAGGCGCCCTGGCCGGCGTGCGGCGTCGCGGCGTGCGCCGCGTCCCCGATCAGGCAGACCCGGCCGGCGTGCCAGCGCGGCATCGTCAGGATGTCGTGCAGCAGCCACGGACCGAGCACCTCGGGCGTCGCGCGCACCACGTCCGCGATCCAGCCTGGATCGCCCTCGTGGAGCGCGAGGATGCGCTCGCGGAGCGGCCCCGGCGCGGCGGCGCCCTCCGGCGCGGGCTCCCCGCTGTTGTGGAACCACCAGACCTCGCCTTCCGGCGCCGCGAACGCGCCGAAGAACGCGCGGCGGCCAAAGACCATCACGCTCCAGCCAGGTTGAAGCGGCGCGCCAGGGCAGCGCGCGAAGCCGCCGAAATCGATGAGGCCTGTGTATCCCGGGGCCGGCGCGCCGGGCAGCGCCGCCGCCCGCGTGCGCGATCGGACGCCGTCGCACCCGATGAGCACGTCGCCGCGCGCCTCGCCGCCGCCCTCGAAGCGCGCCACGACCTCGCGCGGCTCCGAGCAGTCCACCCCCTCGAGCCGCATGCCGTACCGGATCGTGACGCCCCGCCGGGCCGCCTCCTCCGCGAGCGCCGCGTGCAGCGCGCCGCGCCGGATCATCACGAGCCCCGCGCCGAACCGGCGCGCCGCGTCGCGCTGATCGATCACGCCGATGCGCCGCCCGCGGGCGTTCTCGAACCGGATGCCGTCACACACCGCGCCCCGCGCCTGCACCGCGCGCGCGACGCCCAGATCCGCGAGCACGTTCATCCCGTTCGGCGCGACGCCCAGGAACGCGCCCTCCTGCTCCAGGGGGGCCGCGCGCGCCTCGAAGATCGTCGCCTCCACGCCGATGCGCTGAAGGAACATCCCGAGCACCGGGCCCGCGATGCCCCCGCCGACGACCACCACCCGCCGCACACCTCGCTGTGTCATCTCGCCACCTCCGACCTCGATTCCTGGCCAGCATGGGTGGGACTGACGCTCATTTCCAGTGATGATTCGTGATGGTAATCGTCACCAACCGTGAACTTGTCGACGCTCGATCTCAACCTGCTGCTCGTCCTGCACGCGGTGCTCGAGGAGCGGAGCGCGGCGCGGGCCGCGCGGCGGCTCCGCGTCACGCCGTCGGCGGTGAGCAACTCGCTCGCGCGGCTGCGCGCGCAGCTCGGCGACCCGCTGGTCGTGCGCAGCGGGCGCGGCCTCGTCCCCACGCCCCGCGCGCAGCAGATCGCGCCGCGGCTCCGGGCCGCGTTCGGCGAGATCACGGGCGCGATCGAGGGGGATCGCGCGTTCGACCCGCGGGCGACCACGCGCGCGTTCACGCTCGCGCTCTCGGACCTCGACCAGATCTGCAGCCTGCCGGCGATCGCGCGCGCGGCCGCGGCCGAGATGCCGCGCGCGACCCTCCGCGTGGTGAGCGTCGACCACCTCGAGGCGACCGGGGGGCTCGGCGGCGGCGACGTCGACGCGACGATCGCGCCCGCGCACCCGCTCCCGCCGGGCCACCACGCCGCGGACCTCTTCGAGCAGGACAGCGTGTTCGTGGTCCGCCGCGGTCACCCGTGCGCCCGCCGCCGGCTCACGCGCGAGGCGTTCAACTCGCTGCGCCACATCGACATCCACATCGCGCTCGGGCGCGGCGGCATCGGCAACCGCGCCGCCGTGGAGGCGCTCGCGGCCCAGGGGCTGTGCCGCGAGATCGCCGCCGCCGTCCCGACCTTCTCCGCCGCCGCGGTCATCGCCGCGAACACCGACCTCGTCGCCGCCATGCCGCGCCGCATCGCCGAGGCGCTCGCGCGCCTCGCGCCGCTCACCCTCCTCGAGCCGCCGGTGGCCGCGCTCGTCTTCCGCATGCAGCTCGTCTGGCACGAGCGGACCCACGAGGATGAGGGCGCCCGCTGCTTCCGGGAGCTCGTCATCGCCGCGCTCCGCGACGGCCCGCGCGCGCGAGGCCGCGCGGCGGAGGGCACGAGGAAGAAGCCGAGTGGACCTCGGGGTTCGAGGCCTACGTCCCGCTCACCGACAAGGCGATGATGCGGGCGCTCGGAAGGCCGCGGGTCACCGGCAGGGCCACCGGCCGCCGTCGAGATCGAGCGGCATCTCCATGCTGTTGAAGCCCCAGGCGTTCGCCTGTTCGCAGAAGAGCGACCTGTCGGTCATGTGACCGGAGAAGATTGTAGAGCCCGCACGGCCCTGCGCTGGTCTCCTTGACAAGGTGGGGCAGCCGTCGGATACGCTAACTTCCCACGATGCGTGGGGGCGGCGCGAGGAGGTGGGGTCGGGGATCAAGGCGCTCCACGCGGGAGCAGCGGTCACCTCATGACGCCTGAGCTTCGTGAGCAAGCGGGAGCGCTCGCGTTGGCCGTCGAGCACGGACTGACGGAGAAGCGCGAAGCGATTGATTGGGCGTGCGAGCTGGTCGCGCGCGAAGCAAGCCCATCGCCAGAGCTCCTCGAGCTTGCGGGCGCTGTCCGCCCGAATCCTCCCGACGTGGCGCGGATGCTCCGCGCGATCGCCGCTCGACCCGATCCGGACCTTGTGTTTCGAAAGTTCCTCGCCCGGGTACGTGACGCGGTCCGCGCGCGCGCCGACATCTGGCGCGTGGTCACGCACGTGCTTGAAGAGCTCGCGATCCAGGGGCAGGTTCCTGCACCTCTCGCAGGGCGTTGCTTCGGTTTCGACGACGAGCGCAGCCTCGCGGACGAGGGCGTGTATGGAACCGTCGATGCCGTCGAAGCCGACGTCCGAGCATTTCTGGAAACAGAATCCGAGCCATCCGAGCTGACCTCGCTGCTCGCGTGGGCCAAGCGCTTCGTTGATGACGCGCAGCCCGGGTGGGTCGAGTGCGAGCTCACGGACGCTGAGGGGAAAGTCCACCTCTTTCGCGAGAAGGTGCCCGTGGTGACCTCGGAGAACCTTGATGCGTCGAGCACGTACCCGCGTCCGGTAACGCTCGCCTGCCAGATTCGGGGCCAACGAACGTCATCCGGGCACGCGGTCGTCGAGGTTGACACGAGTCAACCATGGGGGATCGAGTCGACCGAGGGAAGAACAAGCTTCGTCGTCGCTCCTCAGCTGCTTGTCACCGCTGAACGGCGTCTCGCCGTCCCGGAAAATCCGTAGTCCCGGGCTCGCCAGTCGCCAAGCACTTCGCGGGCGGGCTCGGGCTGACGGGTATCCGCCGGTATCCGCCGGTGCGACGCGAGCGCGACGAGGCCACCGGCGCCTGGTGACGGGGTGGCCAGCCGCGGCGATCACGCGTCGTCGGTACCCTGGCCAAGCAGCGGCCATCTGGCGCCGCCATGGCGACCATGCACCCACAGATTCTACGGAGAAGCCTGAAAAGGCTCCGGCTGCGGCAGCGGAAGGCTGCGGGTCACCGGCAGGGCCACCGGCCGCCGTCGAGGTCGAGCGGCATCTCCATGCTGTTGAAGCCCCAGGCGTTCGCCTGTTCGCAGAAGAGCGACCTGTCGGTCATGTGACCGGAGAACGGATCGTCGTACTCCACCTCGAACACTGCCTTGCCGTTCGCCAGGAAGGAATCGACGAGGAGCTCGCACTCTTCATACTCGAAGCACTGCTCGTTCAGCGTCCAGTCGAAGTACGGCCACAGGTCCGCCGCCTGCTCGATGTCGCCCTTGAGCCCCACGGACAGGCCCACCGAGTGGGCGAGATCTGCGATGACCACGTTGTAGGCGAGCTGGTCTCCATAGCTGAGGGGGAACCCGGAGTCGTTGGCGTAACCGTCGACCTCGTCGGGCTCGATGGCGTCGAAGCCCTTGTCCCTGCAGACCTGGAACCGGGCCAGCATGATCGGCCTGAGGACATCGATCTGCCGGATATCGAGCCAGAACGAGCCCTCCCAGTGGTAGTCCGGGTTGCCTTTGACCGACTCCGGGAAGTCGCCGGCGTCTGGCCGATAGTCCTCGAACGCGCCGACGTCGACGTAGCAGATGACCTTGGCGCCCTTCGCGTGCAGCGCGGCCACCGTCTCGGCCGGCGTGAACTCCCAGTCGAGGTCGTAGACCGTGGGAGGCGGTGAATCGATGGGCGCTCCCGTGGGATCGACCAGGCCCATGTCCCTGGGGTCGTCCAGGTCCAGGGGGTGGTCGATCATCCAGTGCCACGACGTCTCGAGCGCCGGGATCCAGACGCCGGGGCCCCCGCCGGCGGTTGTCGATGAGGCGGACGCCGATGAGGTGGACGTCGACGCCGGCGTGCCCGAGCTCTGGGGCGAGCCCCCTGCCCCGCCCGGATCCACGCCAGCGTCGCTGCACGCGGCGGGCACCGCCGCGAGGACGAAGATCAACGACTTGACCACCGCGGGCCACGATCGATTCATTTCAGCCCCCCGTCCTCGCCACGGCACCTCGAGCGCGCGCGCTGGTACTCCGGCCGCGCGGCGATCCGCTCCTGGTAGGCGACGAGCTCGTCGGGCAGCGTCTTGCCGAGCGCGCCGCGATAGATTCCGATCGCGGTGCTCACGGAGATGTCGGCGAGCGTGAGGCGCTCGCCGGCGAGAAAAGGCATGTTGCCGAGCATGCCGGTCGTGAAGCGCAAGGCCTTCTCGATGCTTGCCTCGTGCGCGCGGACCGACCAGTTGCGCTTGTCCGCCTCCGGCGCGCCGAAATGTGCTGTCAGCAGGGCATTGACGGCTGCCCCGATCGTCGCTTCGCCGAACACGGTCATTTGCAGCACGCGCGCGAGCGCCGGATCGCCCTTGCCGGGCAGGAGGGGCGTGGGCCCGTAGTGCTGCGCCACGTAGAGCATCATCGCGACGGACTCGTGGATCGCCACGCCGCCCTCATCCTCGAGGAACGGCACGGTGCCGAGCGGATGCAGCGCGAGGTAGGCTTCGCTCGGCGGAAACGAGACCATCTCGACCTGGTAGGGCAAACCCATCTCCTCGCACTGCCACATCACGCGCAGGCCGCGGGCCCCGCGCGCGAAGTTGTAGACCTTGATCATCGGTGGTCTCCTTGCTCGCGATCCATGGTTCGAGAGGCGGGCAGGCCGCGGCCCCATCTGACCATGAAGGCGGGGAGGCGGGAAGCCCATGTGAAGCTCATCGGTCGAGCGACGCCGGGCTCGCGAGCAGCGCGCGCGCGCGGCGGTCGCGCAGCCAGAGCCCCGCCCAGAGGAGCGCGGCGATGTAGATCGGAAAGAGCGTGTGGCTGAAGAGCGGGCTCCCGACCCGCACGTGGATCGCGATCGCGCCGCCCAGGTAACCGGTCCACAGGATCGCGCCGAGCACCGCGGTGCGCGGGATCAGGTACGTCACCAGACAGGCGATCTGAAGGTAGCCGAGGGTGGGGACGAGGCTGACCGGGAATCCGAGCTGGGCCGTGGCCGCATCCGCGGGGAAGAGCTGCAGCACCTTCACCGCGGCATCGAACGTCAGGAACAGCACGCCCAGCCCGCTCAGGACGCGCCCCGCCCACAGCGCTCGCCGGGACGGCGCCGCGCCAGGCGCTGCGACGCTGGCCGGCGCCTCGGCCCGGGGCCCGGTGGTGAGATCCTGGTCACGATGATGGATGCTGGTGGAGATCGCGGTCATGGGTGCCTCCGTGCTGGGATTCACCCCGTAGACCCCCGGCCCCACCAGGAATCATCGGTCGCCGGAAAAAAACCGCCGCGCCGCCCCTGACCGGGCGCCCGGCCCGGCGGACGCGCCGGAAGGGCAGCCGCGGCCCTGCCGGAAGGGCGCCTGCGGTGACGCCGGGAGAGCGCCGCGGCCATGCAGGAAGATCGAGCGGCAGGCCGAACCGCGGATCATTCGGCCGCACTTCAGTCGCCCGAGGCAACCCACCACAGGCACGCATCTTGCCTCGCAGTGCACCGTCGCCGTCCGAAGCCCATCAACGGGGGTACGTAGTCATGCAGCGGTGGCCTATCTCCGGAGATGCGCGGATCGCCTGCGGCACATCGCGACCTATCCACGGGAATACGAAGATATGCTACAAGATGCCGCGACTCATCCGCGAGAATACGGTGATCGGGCACCACAGTTCGCAGCCTACATGCAAAACGCGAACAGATGTCGCGCAGCACAGCTGATTGCGACGCTGGGAGGCGATACATCGAGGCACTCCCACTTGAGGGTTCACACGAATCGCACCTTCGGCACCAAACTCCGTGAAGAAGGAAAGATCCATCAATGAGCTCCTTGCCGCCGCACCGCCGCATCGATCTCGCCGGGCTGCACGCGTACGCCGACCGTGAGAGTGTCTACCCGGGCGAGCGTATCAAGTTCTACGTGAGCAGCCATACGCCGTACGACATCGAGATCCGGAGGCTCGGTACGGTGGTCGGCGATCGCGGCAGCGACACGATCGTCGCGACACAGGCGCAGCCCAGGCCCATGCAACAACCGGTTTATCCGGGGTCGTACATCCACGCGATCGGCCTCCAGCCGGGCTTCGTGGTGAACCAGATCACCATCGAATGTTGGGTCCGGCCCACGGTGGCGGGCGCTTGGACCGGGCTCGTCACGCAGCACGATTACCCGTCGGCGTGCAGCTTCGGGCTCTTCCTCGACCCGACGCTCACACCGTACTTCTACCTCGGTGACGGAGCCGCGTGGCGGCAGGCCGGCGACTGCGCGGCGCTCCTGTGTCTCACGCCGGGCACGTGGCACCACGTCGTAGGTACCTGGGATGGCCGCACGCGCTGCCTCTACGTCGACGGGCAGCGCAGCGCAGCCAACGGTTTCACTGGATACGTCGCCGGTGGTGTGAGTCCGATCCGGCTGGGCGCGTACGGGAACAACGGCGTTGCGGATCAGTTCCTCGACGGCGATCTCGCGATGCCCGTCATCTACACCGAGGCGCTCACCGCCTCCGAGGTCCTCGGCAGGTTCAACGATCGGGGTCGGACCCCTCCGGCGCGTCCCGCGTTCGGCTGCTGGCCGCTCGACCATCGTGAAGGCGTTCTCGCGCCGGACATCTCCGACGATGCTCGCCACGGGACGATGATCAACAACGGGACGTGGAACATCGGCGGTCCTTCGTTCGCCGAGGCGAAAGTCACGCAGTTCAGCGCGTACGATCCTTACGCCGATCCCGATCGGGGAAGCTCGGTGCGCTTCGCGCGCGATGATCTCCACGATTGCGGGTGGACCGCGACGGACACCGTCGTTATCCCCGCGAACGCACGCCCTGGCCTTTACGGCGCGCGATTTCGGGGCGCGAGCGGCGAGACATGGGTGTCATTCGTGGTGCGCGCGCCCCGCACGCGACCGCGGCCACGCGTCGTTGTCCTCGCGAACACGCACACCTGGCGTGCGTACAATACGAATCCGTTCGGCGGCGAAGGCGGTGACGTTCCGCAGCACAGCTGCTACGCGCCCCATCGGGGTGGTCAACCCGGCTTCCAGCTCGGCCTGCGCATCCCTGTGCCAGCGGCGGCGCCGGACACGATCGCGTACGGTGCCGGGTACCACCATCTGGTGCGCGCAGAGCACTTCACGCACGCATGGCTCGAGGCACAGCGCTATGATTACGACGTGATAGCGGACTCGGATCTGGATCGCGAGGGGCTGCGGGCGCTCGCAGGCGCCTCGCTCCTCGTCCTCGCAGGTCATGCCGAGTACTGGACCACGCGAATGTTCGACACCGTCGACGCGTGGCTGACCAGCGGCGGCTGCCTCGTGTCGCTCACGGGGAATGCGGTCTGGTGGACCGTCGCGTACGATCGCGATCGGTCGATCCTGGAGTGCCGCAAGGTGGGTCCCGGCCTCGGGACAACCACGGACCGATGGGGCGAGAGCTGGCACGCCGCCGACGGGCAACGCGGAGGGCTGCTGCGCGATCGCGGTCGGTCGTGGTCGAGCCTCTCGGGGCTCATGTTCCTCGCGTACACCGAGGCGGCGAGCTCCGCGGATTTCGCGCCCTACACGGTCGTCGACGGCGCGCACCCGTTGTTTCATCAGCCGCTCGAGACCGGCCTACGCGCGGGCGACAAACTCGGCACCGGGACGCTGGCCGCCGTCGGGCACGAATACGACGTCACGATCGCCACGTTACTGCCACTGCGGCAGGCTCCGGTGCCCTACGGTGCCGCCGAGCCCACACCGGAGCCGGGCATCGAGGTGCTCGCGACCTCGACGTTGCCGTGCTCGCGCGCGTTCGACTATTTCGGGCAGATCCTTCACACGACGGATGGCCAGGAGAGAGGCGCGACGAGCCAGGGCGGCGAGCTGATCTACTGGGAGCGTCCGCGCGGGGGGCGCGTGTTCAACGCCGGATCCGTCAACGCCGGCTCGGCGCTCTGGAGCGACCCCGCGTTCGCAGCGCTTGTCGCCAACGCGCTCGCGCGCTTCGGCATTGTGAGCGCCGGGAACGAGCCGCCGGACAACATGCCGTAGATCGGCGCTACCTGATGCGGGGCAGCGGAGGTGACATGTACGAGGAAGAGATAGTTCGAGCCTCAGCTTCGTCGTACCGGTCGCCCTCCATCGATACGTGGCGACTCGTCCACGGAGGGCTCCCAGCACCGCGAGGCAATCCATGAGCATGGTTTATTCTCATCTGCTCGTCCCGCTCGATCCGAGCTTGGTCTTCAAGGCGGAGGCGATGACGGCGTTTCTCGAAGCCGCGATGAGCGCTGGGTTCGTCGGGAAGGACCCCGAGCGGTTTGTGCGGACGGACCCCGAGCCCGTTGGGTCCTTCGTGTTCACGATGTCGCGCGGGATGCCCAAGGCCGGCAAGTACCGCGGGCGCAATCCGGGCTCGTGGCGGCGTCCCGACTCCGCGGAGGAGCTCTGCCATTCTCTGGAGAATGATGACAACGTTCAAGCCACGATCTGGAGCGAGCTCCGACCAAAGCGGCCGCCTCTGCTTGCGCTCGAAGCGCTCCAAGGCGGGGCGCGGATCGACATGACGCAGGCGCAGTTCGACGACGTCTACTACGTCGCGATCACATGCCATCGTACCCAGGTGCCCGTGTCGATGTCCGAAGGCCGCGACGCCGAGGACGCGGCGCTCGATTTCGGAGCGCGCGTGGATCTCGGGGACGTTCCGCCGGTTGCTATCGCCAATTACCCCTACAAGGCCGGGTACATGGAGATCGCCGGAATCGCTGCCGCTCGTTCATGGGTGAGCATCACCTTTGGCAACTACGTTTTTCCGCCTGCCCGGCTCTTCGAAGACCTGTTCTCGCGCGAGGGAGGTCTTCCCTTTGCTGTGCCCGACTTCACGGCGCTCGCCGAGCGATGCCTCGGCTGCGCTCTTCGCCAGACGTGCCATTTTTGCTGACGTGCCTCCCCGTGTCCAGCGATCCGGCTCCGCAGCTGCCCAGCCAGCGGCAGCAGCCGACGCCGCTACGCGGCTGAGCCGCAGGTCGTTCGGCAGACGGGCTCGGTGCTCAGCGAGCTCTGCCCGAAGACGCTGACGGGCGTAAGCAACGGCCCCGCGAAGCCAGGCTCCTCACCGCCGGCGCACGGGGTGGATCCTGCTACGGGCCGTGCGGCCCCCGGGCCGTGGAGTTGCTTCGCCCGGCCGAGGCGGGCGGAGCTTGAAGGGACGGCGGAGGGATGGCATGCTCTCCGTGCCGACGTCGAACGGAGAACCTCATGGAAAGGCGAACCCTCGAACAGCTTGAGGCGGCGCTCGATGCTGTCAGCAGAGATCTCTCCCCACGCGTCGAGGAGCTCGCGCAGAAGAGCACCGAAGGCGCGCTCACCCCGGAGGAGCAAAGGGAGTATGCAGAGATCGTCCGCTTGAACGACAGGCTCAGCCTCCTCAAGCTCGAGGCCGAGGAGTTCTGGACGATGCGCGCGGCTTCGTGACGCTCTCGAACGATGTGCGGGAGACCGTACAGCGGCGCGCCCAGGGTGTGTGTGAGTACTGCCGGCTTCCTCAAGAAGCTTCAATCCTCCCCCATCAAGTCGATCACATCATCGGGAGGCAGCATCGTGGCTCCGACGATATTTCCAATCTGTGCCTCTGCTGCATCCATTGCAATCTGAAGAAGGGTCCTAACATCGCCTCCATCGATCCAACGACTGGGATCCTCGTGGCGTTGTATCATCCCAGGTGTCACTCTTGGCGCGAGCACTTCACGGTCGCGATTGAGGGTACGCTTCAAGGGCTGACGGCCGAGGGGCGCGCCACAGTCCAGCTTCTGGACATGAATGGCGAGGACCGAGTTCGCCTGCGTGCATTGCTATTGCGCCGAAACCGGTACCCGTGAGCCGGCGCAGCGGCACGTGCCGAACACGCCCCTGGTGCCGGCGGCACTCCGCGCCGCGGCACACCGGCAAGACGTTGGGCATGTAATGTAACTGGCGTCCCATCCGACCCACGAGGTCGCGCGGCGTCAGCTCCGAGGGTTCGGAACGATCATCTCCTTCGATGTCCGAGGTGGCGCCGACGCGGCCAACGCGGTCTGCGCCTACCTCGGACTCATTCAGCATGCCACGAGCCTCGGCGCGGTGGAGTCTACGATCGAGCGGCGGGCAGCGATCCCTGGGCAGGAGCATCTCCCGCCTTCTTTGCTCCGGCTCAGCGTTGGCATCGAGGACGTCGAGGACCTCTGGGCCGACCTGGATCAAGCGCTGCGACGGACAGGGAGTGAGCCCTCGGTGGCTTCCGCACCTCAGGAGCCTTGACCCTGGGCATCTTCCCTTGACTTCGCCTGACAAGCCGATGAAGCTGACGGGCGTTTCGCACCCGCAGCTTGTCGCCGCGTTGGGCCGGCAGATGAGACGATCTCGGAGAACAACATGAGCCCCGACGTGCTCGCCATGTGCAGCTGGCCCGACCTCCCGTCGAGGTATGCAACAGCGCTCCGCGCGGTCGTCGCGTTTGTATTCGAGACGTTCGAGCCGCGGGCGATCGTCGCCGCGGGGTCGGTCGTCCGCGGCGCAGGCGATCGAAGCAGCGATCTCGACGTCTTCGTTGTGCAGGAGCGTCCGTACAAGCAGCGTCTACAGCGGTGGTTCGGCGACGTTCCGGTCGAGATCTTCGTCAACCCGGCACGCGCAATTCGAGCGTACTTCGCAAGCGAGCATGAGCACGGTCGCCCCTCCGCGGCGCACATGATTGCCACCGGCTTCCCTGTGTTCGGCGGCCAAGCGATCGACGGCCTGCGGGAGGAGGCCGCCGAGTGGCTGAAGAAGCGCGCCGAGCTCACTCCGGATGAGGACGCGTTCGCTCGTTATTCAGCGGCGACACTCCTGGAAGACGGCGAGGACATCGCGGAGCGCGATCCCACCACGGCCAGCGCGTTGCTCGGTGAGGCGGTCATGGAGATGCTCCGGTACCACCTGCGCGCCGAGCGCGGGACGGTGCCAGGGAACAAGAACCTGCTGCTTGAGGTCGAACGGAGCGACCGTGAAGTCGCCGAGGCGGCGCGTCGCTTCTTCGGGGTCTCCACAATCGAGGAGCGCCAGCTCGCAGCGCGAGCCCTGGCGGACCGCACCATCCGTGCACGCGGCTTCTTCGAGTGGGATTCCGAAAGGGTCCCCGTGCCTGACGACTGACACGGAGCGCCGCCCAGCGAGGGCTTGCTGACCGACGCGTGGATGCGATGGGATGCGCTGCGCACCCCCACGCGGCAGAAGCCGCGTCCGCCCTCCAATGCGTCCCAGCGTCGATTTTCATGGTACTCTTTCCTATCCCCTGAAAGCAGCCTTCACCCTCCAGAGGAGCATCGCAATGTCGAAGGTCGTCGCAATCATGTCCATGTCGCTCGACGGTTACGTCGCCGACCTCAACGATGGCGTGGCCGAGGTGTTCGACTGGTACGCCAATTCGGGGGACGTCGAGATCCACACCGGAGGGTCGGATCCCATGACATTCAAGGTGTCCGGGCCGAGCGCCGAGCACCTTCGCGGACTCACGTCCGAACTCGGTGCCATGCTCACCGGTCGACGCACGTTCGACTTCGCCCAGGGCTGGGGTGGAAATCACGCTTGGGGACCAGCGTTCGTGCTCACCCACGACATCCCCGCCGGATGGCCGCGACCCAACTCGACTGTCCACTTCGTGACCGACGGCATCGAGAGCGCCGTGAACCAGGCCAGAGCCGCCGCCGCCGGGAAGTCCGTCGGGGTCCATGGCGCCGACACCATCCAGCAGTGCCTGAATGCTGGGCTCCTCGACGAAATCCACGTCGACATCGCGGCAGTTCTTCTTGGGTCCGGAGTTCGACTCTTTGACCACCTCGCCCGCACGCCAGCCATCCTCGGCAACCCGACGGTGATCGCGGGCGTCGGCGTCACACACCTGCGCTACCCGGTGCGCAAGGCGTAGTCCTGCTGGCGAGGGCCGTCGAATGAGCGACGGGAGACATCACACGTGCGAAGCTGCGGCAGGCAGGAACAGCCTCATGACGACCTGGTTCAGCGGAGTCTGCGAAACGAACGGCATCAACATCCACTACCTCCGGACCGGAGGCGCCAAGGTTCCCGTCGTCCTGCTCCATGGATTGATGGGGAGCGGCGCCTGCTGGACTCCCCTGGCGCGGGCGCTCGAAGGTGAATTCGACGTCGTCATGCCCGACGCCCGAGGGCACGGCGGCTCGGGCGCACCGCCCCACGGATACCGGTACGACGATCACGCGAGCGACGTCGTGGGCCTCATCCGAGGCCTTTCGCTCTCTCGTCCGGTCCTGCTTGGCCACTCGATGGGCGGCATGACCGCCGCGGTGGTGGCGAGTCGAGGGGCGGCGGTCCTCCGCGGCCTCGTCCTTGTCGACCCGACGTTCTTGAGCCCCGAGCGCCAGCGCGAGGTGCACGACAGCGACGTCGCCGATCAACACCGCCAGGTCCTCGGCTTGCAGAAGTCTGACCTCGTTGCGCGGGCTCGAGCCCGACAGCCGCACCGCTCGCCCGAGATCATCGAGCTCCAGGCCGAGGCGAGGCTGAAGACCCGCATGGACGCGTTCGACGTCCTCACGCCGCCCAACCCCGCGTACCGCGACGTGGTGAGCGCGATTGACGTCCCGAGCCTGCTCGTCATCGGTGACGACAGCCCCGTCGTCACGCTCGAGATGGCAACGGAGCTGCGGAGCCTCAACCCACGCGTGCGAATCGAACAGGTGCAGGAGGCCGGCCACGGCCTTCCCTTCGAACAACCCGAGCGCCTGGGAGAGGTGGTCCTGTCGTTCTTGCGCGAGCTGGCGTAGCTGCTGCGGTCACTCCGGCTCGCCCTCGGCGAGCACGACGCGCTGGGCGTTCTCGGTCAGGACGCCGCGCCCGTGCCACAGCATCAGCACCGCATAGAGCGCCGCGAGCACGCGAAAGCCGCTGAACAGGCCGAAGCGCTGGCCGAGCGAGCCGCCCGCCACCGCGCCGATCAGGCCCCCGGCCGGTCCCGAGAGCGAGAACAGGCCGCCCACCCGGCCGCGGCCGAGCTCGGCGGTGAGCGCCGCGAAGCGATTGACGCTCGTGAGGTGCTGCACGCCCAGCCCGAGCCCGAGCAGGACCGCCCCGATCCACAGCGACGCGACGCCGAGGGGGAAAGCGAGCAGGAGCTCGGTCGCGAGCAGCAGCGAGAAGGCGATCGCGTAGCGCGCAGCGTCGCGCAGCGGCGACAGGGCACCCCCGGCGAGGAGCAGGGTCAGCACGAACACGGCGCCCTGGAGGGTCACGAGGGTCGCGGCCTGGGGCACCGAGAGGTGAAACTCGCGGATCCCGATCAACACAACGAACACGGCGAAGTAGGACATCGCCATCTGACCACACAGCTCAATGAGCATGCTCTGGCGCAGCTCGCGGCGAGACAGGATGATCCCGACCTGTCCGCGCAGGCGCTCGAGGAGCGGCGTGGCCGAGCGCCCGCGGCCAGGTGGAGCCCCGGAGAGCACGCGATCGCCGACGAAGACCGTCGCCAGCAGCCCGAGCCCGGTCACGACGAACACGCCGGTGTAGCCGAGCAGGCCGAGGAGCTGCGCGCCGAGCATCGGGCCCACGAAGAACATGCCGAGCGCGTGGGACGCGCGCTGCCACCCTGCCTTGCGCGGGCCGAGGCGAGGAAGCAGGTGAAGAAACTCGGTCTGGGTCGCGACCATGCGAAACGGGTTGAGCAGCCCGAAGAGGACCACGCCCGCGATGAGCTGCCAGGGCCGATCCATGTGGGTGAAGCCGAGCAGGTACAGCGCCGCGCCCGCGAGGCCGCCGAAGCGGAACAGCGGCCGGCTGCCGTGGCGGTCGATCAAGCCCCCGACCGGCATCGAGAGCAGCAGCATGCCCGTGAACTGCAGGCCGCCGACCAGGCCGATCTGCCAGGGGGAAGCGTGGAGCGAGGCGGCATACAGCGGCAGGACCACCTTGGCCACGCCGTTGCTCGAGCCCGCGAGCAGGCCGAGCACCATGAAGCCGAGGAGATAACGCTGGGGAAGAGGCGGCGAAGGTGTCATCAGGCGAACCGAGGCGAGCGGCCGGTCGATCGGCGCGTTCGTCCGCCGCGCCGAATCGGGTGGTGCTGCCGCGCGGGCGC
This sequence comes from Sorangium sp. So ce295, assembly GCF_051527405.1. Lineage (NCBI taxonomy): Bacteria > Pseudomonadati > Myxococcota > Polyangiales > Polyangiaceae > Sorangium > Sorangium sp. So ce295. Next base: position 11,038,202 of record NZ_CP150324.1, read on the forward strand.
CTTGCAAACCACGCTCCCGAGCCGGAGCAGGCCCATGGCGACCGCCTCGCCGCCCCTGGCGCCACGGCAGGAGGCCGGCGCCAGCGCGCGGCCCGCCGGCTCTGCTGCTCCAGCAGCACACGCGCAGCACGCGCCCGCTGCTGGCGCAGCAAGGACGCATCGATCTTCATGAGCGCTCCGCCCAGCTCAGCTGTCGAACGGGGCGCCCTCCAGCAGGGCGCTGGCGTCGAAGGGCTGAAAACCCGGCACGTAGCGGCGGCCGTAGTCCGCGAGGAAATTGCCGGCCGTTGTGTGGGGCTTCCGCTCCACGACGCCGCAGAGGGCGCGCCGCAGCTCCTGCTTCATCTCGAGCCGCGGATAGGCCCTCAGGATCTGCTCGACCGCTCCGCGCGGCAGCGCCTCTAGCCCGAGGCCGCCGTAATCGATCGCGATCCCGAGATGGGCGACGGCGACCTCCGGCTCCTTGTGCGGGGCGATGCCCAGGCTGGTGTGCAGCGCGATGGCGTCCCACACGAGGGACGCCTTCTCCCGGGGCAGGCCGCGGTCGACGAGAAAGGCGCGGGCGGCGTTGGCGCCGTCGACCTCGAAGCGCTCGGGGCCGGCGAAGCGCTCGGTCAGGCCGAGGTCGTGAAGCACCACGGAGAGGTAGAGCAGCTCGCGGTCGAGGGCGATGCCGCGCTGCCGGGCCGCGAGCTCGCCGAAGTAGTACGAGCGCATCACGTGGTGGAAGAGGTAAGGGGCCGAGACCTCGCGCGCGAGCACGGTCGCGTCATGGGCAAGGCGCGTGTCGGGGGCGTGGATTCCGGCGATCTCTGTGGTCATGTCGGGGGCTCCTGTCTGCCGGCGAAGGCCAAGCTCCAGGAGGGTGCGCGCTCGCCGGCGGGGCGCCCCGCCGAACTGCCGTCATTTCCTGCCACGCGCGCGGGCGTTCCCGGAGAAGCGCTCCCGGTACTCGAGCGGTCCCACGCCGAGCCGGCGCAGGAAGGCGCGGCGCAGGTTCTGCTCGTCGCCGAAGCCGCACTGGTGGGCGATCCGCTTGAGCGGGAGGTCCGTGCCGGCGACGGCCTGGCAGGCGGCCTCGAGGCGCATGGCCGCGACCACCTTCGCCGGCGTCTGCCCGAGCGCGGCCGTGTACGCGCGCGCGAAGGTGCGCGGGCTCATCCCCGCCTGCGCGGCCAGGCGCTCGACGCGCAGATCGCCGGCGAGGCGGTCCGCCATCCAGGCATGCAGGTCGGCGAAGGTGCCGCCCTCGGCGGCCTGCGCCGCGAGCGGCGCGCTGAACTGCGACTGCCCGCCAGGCCGCTTGAGGAACACGACGAGCTGCCGGGCGACCGCCATCGCCGCGCGGTGCCCGAGGTCCTCCTCGACGAGCGCGAGGGCGAGGTCGATGCCGGCGGTGATGCCGGCCGAGGTCCAGATCGAGCCGTCGCGCAGGTAGACGGAGTCCGCGTCGACGCGGACGCGCGGGTGGCGCTCCGCGAGGAGCGGCGCGGAGCGCCAGTGGGTCGCCGCGCGGCGACCGTCGAGCAGGCCCGCGGCGGCGAGCAGGAAGGCGCCCGTGCACACGGCGCAGGTGCGGCGCACGCGCGGCGCGCGGCGGGCGAGCCAGGCGACGAGATCAGGCGGCACGGCCGGGGCCTCCGGCGGCCCGCTGCCCGGCACGATCAGGGTGTCGATGGCCTCGCCGTCGAGCGCCGCGAGCGGCTCGGCACAGACCGCGAGCCCGGTCGTGGTGCGCGCCGGCCCGCCGGCCGTCGAGGCGACGATCGCGCGATAAGGCGGAGGCGCGCCCGGCGCGCGCAAGGTGGTCGCCACGGTGAAGGCCTCGAGAGGCCCCGCGAGATCGAGCAGCGCGACGCCCTCGAAGGCGAGCAGGACGACGAGGCGGGGCTGGGTGAAGCTCGCTGGCATGAGGGGACAGGGAGATAGATCAAGACGGGCCAGACGGGAGCGCAGCAGAGCGGGAATGCGCTCGACCTCGCCGCCGACTGCGCCACGACGCTCCCGCCGTGCCCATCGCCGACCGGGCGCCGATCGGCGGCCCGGCTTTCCTGGTGATCTCCGCAGGAGTCAGGGCGAGGGCGGAGACGTCAGCCCGGCCTGACGCGCTTGGCCGCAGGCCGGCTCGTGCAGCGGGCGATCCACGCGTTCACGTTCGCGAAAGGCGAGAGGTCCACGCCGAAGCGGGCCAGGAACGGCAGCGCCGTCACGAGCGACACGTCGGCGAGCGAGAACTGGTTGCCCACGAGGTACTCCTTGCCCTCGAGCGCGCGGTCGAGGATCTCGATCCCGTTCGCGAGGTCCTGCTTCGCGCCCTCGGCTACCTTGGGGTTGCGCTCGTCGGCGGGGAAGCGCTCCAGGGTGTTGCGCAGGAGCCGCGTCGTCGCCTCGAACAGCGTGACGTTGCCCCAGGCCATCCACTTGAACGCCTCGGCGCGATCGGCGTTGAGCGGCGGGAAGAGGCCCTTGTCCACGCCGAAGCGCTCGCCGAGGTAGAGCAGGATCGCGAGCCCCTCGAAGATGGGCTTCCCATCCACGACCAGCAGCGGAACCTTGCCGTTCGGGTTGAGCGCGAGGTACTCGGGCTTGCGCTGATCTCCCGCCGCAAGGTCGAGCTTGACCTTCTCGTAGGGGACGCCGAGCTCCTCGAGCGCCCAGTGCACCCGGTCTGCGCTCGTCATGGGGGCGTAATAGAATGTGAGGTCGGACATGCGGCGAGCAGAACTCCGCCCCGCGCGAGGCGCAAGGGGGCTTCGTTCGTCGCGCATGAGCTCGATCTCGGTGGACGGCGCTCCACCTGGTGGACGTCACGCCCGAGGCGCCGTGACCTGACCGAGGTTGGCCACGCTGCCCTGAAATCCGGATTCGTCGCCAGCTGACCGCGACGCCATCCGTACGCACGGCGCATATCCTGTGGAGCAGCCAGAGTTCAACGCAAAGGCGCAAAGGCGCAGGACGATGGAGAGGGCTCGTGGGCGACGTCGAAGCGCTCGTATGCGGTGACCGTATCACGGTGCCGCGGCGAGCTCGTCGCCGTGCGTCGCCTGCACATGGAACGTCTCTTGCGGAATCGAGCTCATTGCGCCGGGCATCGCCGCTCGCCCGAGGTGCATCGGGCCGGGGGACGAGATGGAGCGCGTCTCGATCTCACCGCCGGTCAAGGTCGAATGAGCGCGGAGAATCGCCATGAAAATCGATCGACGTTTCACGTTCGCATTCGCCTTCATGATCTCCTGTCTTGCCGGGGCGTCCGTTGTCGGCTGCAGCGCCGGCGCCGGGACGATGGAGGACGACTTCGAGGTGAACTCCGACCCCCAGGCGGGCCTGCTCGCGCGAGTCGACTACGACGGGGGTGGGTACGTGGAGTTTCTGCGAAATGAAGAGGGGGGCGTCTTCATCGGATCCGTCTTCGAGAAGACAGGGTTCGATCCGCTGCGCGGGATCCAGATCAGCCGCTTTCTGCCGAGCGAGCTGTTCACGCACCTGACGAATCGCCCGGCGCCGCCGGACCTCATCGCCTCGGAACGCGGAGGCGACCTTCTGTCGAACCCGGAGGCCCTGGCGACGCAAGGGCAGCCGAACGGCGCAGGTGACCGCGGACCGGGGCGCGCCGAAGAGCTCGGTACGGCGGCGTCGGCGTTCTCGGCGGCGGACTTCTCCGCGCGCTTCTGCACATCCGGGACCGACCACTGTATCCTGGGTGGCTCTGGTAACCGGAGCATCAGCAGCGGTGGACGCGCCAAGACGACAGAGGGGCACGCGGACGTCCTGAGTGGCTCGCTCCGGCTCCGCGTTCTCCGGAAGAGGATCGTCGGCCGCGATGAGACGCTGGGTAACTACAGCGGCGGCGAAGGCGTCCTGCTCCGCTTCTCCGAGTCGACCCCGGGCATCAACCGGGTGATGCGCGTGATCGTGGACCAGGCCGAGACCGCCTCGTACCACCTGGCGATCAACTTCTCGGACTGACGACCCGAGGTGAGGCTGTTACCGCGCCCAGGCCGCGGCGGTGACGACCCGGAGCCCGGGCGCGCGTTCTCGTCCGCCTGCCCGGGCACGATCGTTCAGCTCGACCTCAGCCCGGTCGTGAACGATGACCGGGAGCGTCACCGGAGCCGCGCGCGGGCGTCACGAAAGACGTCCTCGGCCGGTCGCTACGCGGGCGGGTGCCAGCCCACCTCGGCCCAGCGCCGGCGTGCGGCGACGATCGTCGCGCGGTTCATCCGGAGCGCGATGACCGTTGCTCTACCCGATGGAGTCGCGCCCTCTACCCTGGTTACGTCGACGCTCCACGTGAAGTGATCGGTCCAGCGATGGTGGCGCGGGTTGAAGAGCGGCCGCTGGGGCAGCCATCACGAACGCGAATCGACGGGAGAGGACGAGTTGCGCTTGGCTGCCCATCGCAGCAGCGTGTCCAGCGCCGGGCAGAGCGCTTGTCCCCAGTCGGTGAGCCCGTACTCGACCCGGGGCGGCACCTCGGGGTGCGTGACGCGCCAGATCATCCCGTCGCGCTCCATCTGCCGGAGCTGCTGGATCAGCATCTTCTGCGAGATGCCAGGGATGGCGCGCTCGAGCTCCGAGAAGCGCTGCACCTTCCCTCCGAAGAGGCGGAAGAGGATCACCAGCTTCCAGCGCCCCTTGAGGAGCTCGAGGGCCTGCTCGACACGCTCGGCGGCGATCTCGGGAGTCGCCGGCTCGTCGTACTCACCTCCAGGTGCGTACCCCACCTTTTCGTGCGTTCTTGCCACCCGATGAGCCTAGCCCAACTTTGCGCGCGAGGGGGCCCACGCGCCGGGCCGCGCGTCATCGTCCCTCAGGAGGAATCACCGCCCATGCAAGTACCTGAACCGCTCGCAGGGGACGTCGCCGCGCAGAACGCGCGGAGCGTCGATGCCATGCACGCCTACTCCCGAAGATTCTCGATCGATCCCGCGGAGTTCGCCGGCAAGCGCGTGCTCGTCACAGGCGGCACCAAGGGGGCGGGCGAGGCCATCGTCCGCCGCCTCGGCGCGGCGGGCGCCGTGACGGCGACCACGGCGCGCTCTGCGCTCCCAGAAGGCCAGTCGCCGAACGTCTTCGTACAGGCCGACCTCGCCACGGCAGCAGGGGTGGACGCCGTCGTCCGCGCGGTGCTGGGCGAGCTTGGCGGGATCGACATCCTGGTCCACACCGTCGGCGGCTCCTCTGCGCCGGGCGGCGGCTTCGCGTCGCTCACCGAGGACATCTGGCACGACGAGCTGTCGCTCAACCTCATGGCCGCCGTGCGTCTCGATCGCGCGCTCCTCCCGCACATGATCGCGCGAGGCGCGGGGGTCGTCCTCCACGTTTCGTCCATCCAGCGCCGGCTCCCTCTCCACGACGCGACGATCGCGTACGCGTCGGCGAAAGCCGCGCTGTCCACGTACAGCAAGGCGCTCTCCAAGGAGCTGGGACCGAAGGGCGTCCGCGTGAACACAATCGCCCCGGGATGGATCCGCACGACGGCAGCCGAGGCCCTGGTGAAGCGCCTTGCCGACGACGCCGGTACGGATGAGGACACGGCCCGGCAGGGCATCATGAACGCGCTCGGTGGTATCCCCATCGGGCGTCCCGCATGGCCCGAAGAGGTCGCCGAGCTCGTCGCATTCCTTGCCTCCGACAGGGCTGCGTCCATCCACGGGAGCGAGTACCTGATCGACGGGGGCACTGTGCCCACCGTTTGACGGCAAACACCGGACCCACTCGGCACAACCGAGATGAGGCGGGGGCGCCATCCGCCAGCCTGAGCCGCCGCTGCCGGAGGCTTGCGGAGCAGCCGGCCGGCGCGATGCGCTGGGGCTGGCGGCTGGATGCGCAGGGGCGCAGCGCCGGCGGGGCGCAGTGTGCTTCTCGTGCGCGGGCCGAGGGTGGCTGGTCGTGGTAGAGCCCATCCCCGACGTGAACGGCGCGAGCGATCGCCCGTCTGCGTCAGACGATGCACCTGGACCGCCGGCGTCCGCGCTCGATCGCGGGCGGCTCGGCTCGAAGGAGTGACGAATGCAGATCGGAATCATCGGCGCCGGCTCGATCGGTGGGTCGCTGGCGAAGCTGTTGGGGAAGCTCGGTCACCAGGTCGTGATCGCGAACTCGCGCGGGCCGGACACGCTGCGCGAGCTTGCCGCCGAGAGCGGGGCCACCCCCGTCACGGCCGCGGAGGCCGCTCGCGGCGGCGAGATCGTGGTCGTCACGATCCCCCAGCGCGCGGTCGTGGACCTGCCGAAGGATCTCTTCGCCGGCGTGCCCGCCGACGTGGTCGTGATCGACACCAACAACTACTACCCGGTCCGCGACGGCAGCATCCCGGCCATCGAGGCGGGGCAGGTCGAGAGCGCGTGGGTCGCCGAGCAGATCGGGCGGCCGGTGGTCAAGGCGTTCAACAACATCTACTTCGAGAGCCTGCTCGCGAAGGGCAAGCCGAAGGGTACGCCGGGGCGCGTCGCGCTCCCGATCGCGGGGGATCCACCGGAAGCGCGGGCGAAGGTCATGCGCCTCGTCGACGAGCTCGGCTTCGATGCGGTCGACGCAGGCGGCCTCGAGGACTCGTGGCGCCAGCAGCCGGGTACCCCCGGCTACATCCACGACCTCGACGCGCCTCGGCTGAAGGAGGCGCTCGCCGCGGCCGAGCGAAGCCGCATCCCCGAGTACCGCAAGGCCTCGGACGACTGGCTGCGATCGCTCATCGCGTCACAGAGCCCGAGCTGATCCGAGCGCAAGCGGAATCGTCGGTCGCAGCGGCTGCCTCAAGGACACAGGTTCCTCAGATTGATCCAAGCGTCGCTGATGCAGCGAAGCTTCCCGAGCCGAGGCTGCCACCGATGAGCTACTCGCAGCCGAGGCTCTCGAGCGCGGCGGCCACGCGCAACGCGGAGACGACATCCGTCGAGCTGCTCATGACGTCACGCGGCGCCGGCAGGGCGGCAGATGCCATTGTGCCCAGCAGGTCCAGCGTTCCCATGTTGGTCGCCAGCAGCTGGTGCCCAGTGGAGGCCAGATGAGAGGCGGTTGGTGAAAGCCTCCTCTGGAGATCTATCCGGTAGACGGCATCGAGCTCACGCAGCGCGCCGAGCAGCCGTTCGATATTGTCCGGCGTGCGAGCGTGTACGACGTCCAGATCGAACGTGTTGACGGGGGCTCCCTGGATCACGGCGGCGACGCCACCGACGACGATGAAGTCGACTCGATGCCGGGCGAGCACCCCGAGGAGTTCAGCGATCTTCGTCGGAGCGGGCATGCGGCTCTCGCGCGCGCCTGCTCTCGCGGGCGAGCGTGACGAAGTCGATGTGGGCCTGGAGGGTGGCGACCCGATCTGCTGGCGTGAGGCTCAGCATCCAGCGGATGAGCGTGAGGTCGACGCCGTCCTCATTGTAGACCGGAGGTGCCGCTTCAGGATCGACCATCTTGGGCGGAGCGTATCACGCACGGATGCGACGGACGAGCCTTCGCATCGCGGCGGGCTGTGCCGCACTCCACGCCATCCAGGCATACGGCGCCAGGCGTCTCGCCGGCCGTCATTGCGCGGATCCTGCCCGGTGTCGTGGCCAGAGACTTCCGTGATGGCCATCCACCAGGACGGACCAGATGGGGCGGGGGCGCCATCCGCCAGCCTGAGCCGCCGCTGCCGGATGTTGGCCTCGTTCAGCTCGACCTCCGCCCGGGCGTGAACGATGACCGGGAGCGTCACCGGAGCCGCGCGCGGGCGTCACGAAAGACGTCCTCGGCCGGTCGCCCCCGAGACGGATCCGCGTCGAGCTCTGCGTCCCGGCGCGTCGCTTCCTCGGTCCAGAGGCGCCTGTGCTCCTCCTCGGAGAGCTCATCCAGGCTTTCCAGAAGCGTCTCTGCGAGACGTGCGCGCTCCGCGACGGGCAGCTTCAGGGCTTCGGCTTCGAGCTCGGGCAGGTTCACGGGGGGATTGTACCGCGCGGCTCGGCGGCTGCGCAGGCGCGCTTCCCCATCGGCGGCTGGATGCCGGAGCGTTTCACATGCGCCTCGCGGCGGACGTAGCCCGTGGTTGCGGAACTCCTGGACGACGTGGCGGCGTTGCTCGCCGAGGACGCGGCCGCGCTCGTTCCGCCTGTTCAATGCATCTGCAACCGATCCTCGACTTTTTTCCTAGCTGCGGGGATGGCATCCTGCTGGGCATGACCGTCGAGCAGATCGTCGCCGCCATCCGCGCCCTCCCTGTCACCGATCGGCTTCGCGTGATCGAGCTGGTCGCGCACGAGGCCGCCGGCGACGTCCCTGCTGCAGACCATCCAGCTCGACGTGAGGGCGTCACCTTGACCGAGCGGCACGGCCTGCTGCTCGTCGACGCTCACGCCACCATGCCGGCGGAAGTGTTCGACCATCGCCCCGATCGCGATGCACGAGCGAACCGGATCCAGGGAGACTCGTGAAGCTCGCCTTCGATACGAGCGTGCTCGTCGCCGGACTGCACCGAACGCATCCGCACCACGATCGCGCCGTCGTCTGGATCGACGCGGTGGCCGAGGGACGGGTGAGCGGCCTGGCCACCTGACACGCCCTCGGGGAGCTCTGGTCCGTGCTCACCCGCCTGCCGAAGCCGGCGCGAGCGAGCCCGGAGCAGGCGTTGCAAGTCGTCCGTCGGGTCCGGAGTGTGTACGACGTCCGCCCTGTGGATCCGGCCGTGTACGACGAGGCGATGCAGCGGTGCACCGATCGCCTGCTCTCTTCCGGCGTCCTCTTCGATGCCCTGCACCTCGTGGCTGCCGAGCATGCCGGCGCGGATGCGCTCGTGACGTTCAACGGCTCGGACTTCCTCCGGCTTACCGCTCCGAGCTCGCCGCGCATCGTGATCCCTCCAGATCCACCCGAGGTCACTCTTTGACCCCTGACAGCGCTTCGTCCGGCGTGAGCTCTGTCCGCGCGACCACGCCTTTCTTGCCGGACAATGCGCTCGACCCGCCCGTGGACGCGCCGCTCGTGGTGAGAGGCGACGGGTCCCCGGGAACGAGGCGAGTGACCCGACCGAGGTTGAGGGAACCAAGCCACCGCCTTTGACTCTGCGTGCTCCAGCTCGTTGTGCGGCTGCCGGAGGCCTGCGGAGCTGCCGGCCGGGGCGGTGCGCCGGCGGCTGGATGCGCAGGGGCGCAGCGCGCAGCCGCAGGGGCGCAGGGACGTTGCGCGCCGCGAGGGCTACTCGTGAACCGCGGCGTAGCGGCCGCTGGGGGTGACGACGACGTGGGCCGTGAGCGGGACGAGCAGCTCCGCGGAGAGGTGGCGCAGCTCCAGGGTCATCGCTTCGTCCTCGCGGGTCGGCGTCGGGTCGCCGCTGGGGTGGTTATGGGCCAGGACGAAGCTGTGAGCGGCCATGTCCAGCGCCGTGCGCAGGACGGTGGAGCGGCCGACGTGGAGTGCGTCGTCGGAACCGCGGGCGAGCAGGCGCGTCTCGCGGACGCGGCCGTGGGTGTCGAGCGCTGCGATCCAGAGCTCCTCGTGGACGAGGGGAGCGAGGCGGGGGCCGAAGTACCGCGCCACGCGGGCGGCGTCGGTGAGGAGCGCGCCCCGGCGCGCGCGGGCGGCGTGGTAGCGGCGGCCGAGCTCGAAGGCGGCGGCGAGCCGGGTCGCGTCGAAGAGGGCGATCTGGGTGCGCTCGGCCAGCGCCGCGGGCGAGAGGCGACCGAGCGAGGGGAGAGCGGCGGTGCCGAGGATGCGCGGCCCGACGCCGGGAAGGCCGAGCACCATCTCGAGGAGGGCGGCCTCGGTCGCGGTCTGCAGCTCGGCCGCCGTCTCGGCGGGGGCGTCGACGGGGGCGCGGCTCATCGGGCTCATCGGGGCCACCTCCGAGAGCGGGTGAGGGCGCGGGCGAAGAGGCGGCGCGCGAGGCGGAGGCGGGTGGCGACCGTGGGGCGCGGGAGCGAGAGGGAGGCGGCGATCTCGAGCGAGGAAAGGCCGGTGGCGGCGAGCGAGAGGATCTCGCGCAGCTCGGGGCGGAGACGGTTGAAGGCGCGGAAGAGGCCGCGGGCGACGAGGCGGGCCTCGGGAGAGGGGGCGGCGAAGGCGGAGAGGCGGCCAGGGTCGACCGCGGGGAGTTCGTGGCGGCGGTGGGCCTTCTCGCGGTAGTGCGAGGCATGTCGCGAGGCAATGCCGGCGAGCCAGGGGCGGAGGGCGTCGGCGGGAGGGAGAGCGGGGGACGGGCGGAAGCGGCCGGCGCGCATGCTGCGCCACGCGCCGAGGAGGGTGTCCTGGGTGAGATCGTCGAGATCGGCGGAGAGAACGCCGCGGGCGCGGAGGGTGCGGCGGATGAGCGGGCGCTGTTCGAGGAGCGCGGTGGGGTCGAGGTGGACGGCGGGGTGCGGTGGCTGCTGACGGAGGGGTTTGGACGGGCGGGCGAGCCGGTTGAGAGCAGCGGGACGGGGACGGCGACGGGAGGGCGGATCGATCTCTTGGCCCTGGTCAGGGCGTAGACGTACTGTTTCCATGTCGGACCTCGTGAACGCGGGGTTCGGCCACGCCTCCGGACGGTGCCAGCCGTCGCGGGGGCACTTTGTGTTTTGTTCAGGGTACGTGCGAGGCGCGTTCCGGGTCAAGGAAAGTCGCCATCTACGACTACTTTTGGTCTGCCCAGGTTCAGCCCGTGGCGATGGAACCCATCGAGACTGACACGATTTTTCGGTACATCGCGGCGAACGTGCAGCGGCTTCGGGTCAGGCAAGGGCTCACCCAAGACGAGCTGGCGGCAGCGGCGGACGTGAGCCCTGGCCTGCTCCATCGCCTCGAACGCGCCAAGACCAACGTCAGCGTCGCGGCTCTTGTAGCGATCGCCAACGCCCTCGGTGTGACACCAGCAGCATTATTTCGGCCGGCCGAAATGCCCGAGACGACACGGGGGAGGCCCCGCAAGCGTCCCGCCGGTGCTTGACGGCGATCCCTCGCTCCCCGCAGCTCGACTGCCCGCGGCCCTCCAACGCTCCTTGATGTGACGCAGAGCTGGCGCGTGCTTTGCGGTAGACGCTGCACCGCGCAATCGCGGACTCGACAGGCCGCGGCAGATTGAACGGCCCGGCCGATGCTCCGCCGGGCCGTTGAAGGGTGATTTCATCGGCTGGGAGGGGTAGGCTTCGAAAGCACGTTCGCGCCGTTGTCCGGTGTGAGCCCGCACGCTCCTGCCTTGGTCGCCTTGACAAGGCGGGGTAGCGGTGGGGTACGCTACCTTTCCACGATGGGTGGGGACGACAGGTGGGGGTGGGGCCGGAGTTCAAGGCGCGCCACGCGGAGGCGGCGTTCAGAGGTCGATGGGGCTGGTGATGCCGAGAGGGCCGCGGTCGATGATGTGGGTGCCCGACCGCCTGTTCGGCCGATTTCGAGCGTGCGTCGGACGAGAACATGAACAATCCATCTGTGATAGGAATGGAAGATGGTTAGCGACGTGAGCACCGACGTTCTCCTCGTGGCAGTTACATCGGTCGAGACGAAGGCTATCTTGGAGGCGTTCGGCGATGCAGTGCCGGCCAATCCCTTGAGCATTGACGGCCGCGTGTACTTCGACCTCGGCCCAATCAATGGTGCACGCTTAAAACTGACGCGGTGCGAGATGGGTGCCGGTGGTCTTGGAGCCTCACAGCAAGCGGTTGCTAAAGGGATCGCAGCGCTCTCGCCTGCAGCCGTCATTATGGTGGGCATCGCGTTCGGCGTGAATGAAGAGAAGCAGAGCATCGGCGACATCTTGGTAACGGAACAGTTGCGCCCGTACGAGCTTCAGCGAGTCGGCACCGAAGCTGACGGGAGCGTAAAGTTCATCCTGCGCGATGACAAGCCGCACGCGTCTCCATGGCTGCTCAATCTCCTCAAGAGTTCGGAGGTTACCTGGGACGGCGCGGCACTGCGATTTGGCACAGTCCTGACTGGCAGCAAACTTGTAGACAGCTTGGATTTCCGAGAGCAACTCCGGGGCTTCGAACTGGAGGCCATTGGTGGCGAGATGGAGGGGGCTGGACTTTACGTGGCGTGCCATGCCGAAAAGGTTGACTGGATTCTGGTCAAGGCGATCTGCGACTTTGCTGATGGCCAGAAGGCCAAGGACAAGGCAACGCGCCAAGCTCTTGCGGCGAAAAATGCAGCCGAATTTGTGCTCCACGTCCTTCAGTTCGTGAAGGTAGACTGGGCCTCGCACAAGACACGAGTGCGCGGGACCGGCTCATCCGCCGTGTTCGAGACCTTCGACGATCTTTCCGGCGCGGTTTGTACGCTTCTCATGGAGAATCGGTTGCTGTTCGATGCGCTGGGTCCCAACAGCGATGCGGCCACGGCCGACCCATCGTCCAATCTCCACCAACTCTGGGAGCTTCGTCGATTGGACAGAATCGTGCCAAATAACCGAAAAATTGTCGACATGGTAGCGAAAAACATCAGCCTTGTACCGCAACGGGCGCTATCCGCATTCCACAAGTTTAAGCTGCACGCAGAGGCATACGAACGCCACGTCAATAGTCCGCTCGATCAGTACCCGCGCTTCCCGACGGAGTTTGCGGAGGAGCTTAAGTGTCGTGACTAATGGATCAAACTCGTGGAACGTGAAGTACAGTCGCATCAGCTGGCTCGAAGGAGTTCTTGCCTCTCATAAGAACACTGCGAGTTTTCACCGACACGACGACATCGTATTCGATCTTCTGAGACGCGCCGGACGAGCCGTGTCCGTTCTGTGCCTAGATGAATATGTTCTTGGTCTCGCCGCTGCTCAGCGAGCACTCCGAGAGTTTCCAGGCGTAAACATCATATCTGTGGGAGGCACGTGGAACAAGTACACAACTGAGGCCAAACGGTACTGTCTCCAAGCCCAGATTGGGCTCTACAATTCGACAGAGATCAATGGGGCGCTGTGGAAGGATGATTACTGGAATTACCACCAACTCGATCAAAAAGGAAATCCAATCTATCAGATCGGAACTGAAAAACATTGACGTGGTAAATGTTTTCGGTTTTGGCTCGTTCTTTCGAGCTGACCGTAGCGAGGATGTCGATCTGTTGCTGGTGCTCGATAACCAGGTCGCTGACCCAGGGGCACGCTATGCGAGTCTCGCCGTGATCTTCAGGACACTTGGCGATAAAATCGGAGTCACGATCGACCTTACCGTTTTGCTCGAGTCAGAGTTCGAGCAGAAACTATTGAATGAGCACGACTCGCTCGTAGACCTGCTCCAGTGAATCTTGTCATAGTATGCAACAATGCTCGCGTGAATATGCTCAGATCCTCGCCCCCATATCTCACGCCGCTCAACTCAGCGCTGAACCCGGTGGCGCTTCGCCCCGCGGATTACCGAGCCGCTATTCCGGCGGTCGCGGTAAGGACGGCCCTTCGTCGCCGTGCTGGCGGACTCGGGCCGCCGTCCGTGTCACACGCTCGGCCGGAACCAGCGCGCGCCTGAACTTCGCGTGACCAGGCTGGCCACCACGCTTGCGCCCCCTCCGCTTCAGCGGAGCCGGGGGCGGCGCGCCCGGCGGATCGGACGACGGTGGGCGCGACGAGTTGCCCGAGTATCGGGCAAGCTGAGCTTCGAGCTCTTGAATCCTTCGCTCGAGGGCGGCGATCGTAGCCTGCTGGGCGCGCACGATCGCCTCCCACTCCTCAATGCGATCGTCCCGCCAGTCACGCGCCACGATCAGCGAACGCTACCCGCGCCGCACCTCGATGCAAACAGGCCAACGTGCGGGCCTGTAGGACGGCATCCATCGCAGATCCGAGCGGTGAACGATTACCACATGATTTCCTGCTCAACCAGGGTTTTCCTGGCGCACAAACAAAAACTACCTATTCGCGGGCTCCGATAAGGGTGCTCAGCGTCTGGCCATCGGCTACACGATCTTCGGCTCGTGTCGGATGCACGGAGTCAATCCGCTTACCTGGGCGACAGACGTCGTCGGCAAGCTGCAGGCGGACTGGCCGCGCGGACTGCTTGACGAGCTGTTGCCCGACGTCTGCGCGCACTCGTCGCGCGCCGCTCCGAGCAGCGGCGACACCGACGCGAGCTGAACAACGCGAGCGTCGGTCGGCGACGCAGGCGGAGGCCGCCTCGCCGGGCCCCCTTGCAGACCACCCGCGCCTGCGCCGAGTCGTGGGCTGACGCCGCCCCGCGCCCAGCATCGTCGACCCCGGCGAGAGCCGCAAAGGGGCCGTGCCCATGGCGATCGCCGGGTGGTTACGGCCGACCGAAACCACGTCCCGGTAGCGGCAGGCCCGCAGCCGGCTCAGCCGGGTTACTCCCTGCGGCAAGTTTGCTGGCGGGCGCTGCCCGCAGATCTGGCGGTCTTGCCTCGTACACCCATTTTATAGTAAGCTGAGAACACAATGGCATCCACAGACAGACGGCGGGTCCTCTTTCTCATGGATCGATGGCTAAGTTCCGCCGGTGGAATTCAGACCGTCAACAGGAAATTGGCCTGCGCGCTGGCTGCGCTGGACGGTGCGATTGAATGCGTCGCGGTCATCATGTCCGCATCGGACGATGAGGTCGAGGAGGCCGCGCGAAACGGCGTAACGCTCATCAGGGGAAAGTCCGGTGAGGACTGGACATCTGTACTGCTGCTGAAGGAGGTCAGGGGACTGGACCCATCAACGGTGACGGCCGTAGTTGGGCATAGCCATTTTTCTGGACCGCAGGCATTACACCTCAGGGACAACCTGTTCCCGAACGCCACGGCTGTCCAATTTGTTCACATGAGCCCCATGCACACGGAGGCCCTCAAAGAGTACCGTCGAGACCGGTACGTCGTCGAGCGAGAACGGCGACTCGCATTGGAGCTTTCGCTCGCCGGGCGCGCCGACATCGTGGCCTGCGTCGGACCACGCCTTTACCGCTACATGAACCAGCAACTCGTTGCGGCCAAGGCGAAGCCTCGCGTCGTGCGCGTAAACTGCGGGTTCGAGCGCGTGGAGACCGAGCGCTCTGTTCCTGAACAGCCCACGGTCTTATGCATGGGACGCGCCGACAGCATGATCGTAAAAGGGCTTGATATCTTTGCGATCGCCGCTGGCGAACTGACCAAGAAGTGGCTGGAACACCCCGCTACTAATAAGCGGCCGACTCCCGAGTTTATCGTACGTGGCGCGAAAGAGGAGCCCGAACATCTTCAGTCGCGACTCGTGGAATTATCGGCACGCGTGGGTGATATCGCTGCCAAGATTCACGTGCGGCCGTACACTACCCGCGCCGAGGAACTCAACCAGGACCTGCGCGCGGCAAGCGTTTTCGTCATGCCGTCGCGCGAGGAAGGTTTCGGACTCGTGGCATGCGAGGCCCTGTCGCGGCGCGTACCAGTCGTCATCACGTCCGAGAGCGGGTTGGCGGAGACCATTCGTGAGATGTCCGAGCGTACCGGTCAGGATGTATCGGGAACTATTGTGCACCATGCGAGCGGCGACGAGATGGTTGCCAAGGCGTATGCCCAAGAATTACTCAAGACTCTCGTCGATGAACGGACTGCCGGGCAGCGTGCGCATCAGATGTTCGAACACTTGCTGACGACCAATTCGTGGGAGGAGGCGGCCAAGACGCTGCGGGATTCGCTTGTAGTCCGCGCCCCCGCAGCAAGTTCAGCCTTCGTATCCGTGCCTTCATCGGCGTTGCCGCTCGCCGGCAGCAATGCCGGTGACGCCGTCGCACCGATACCCGCAGCGGCGGCCGCCCCTGCGCCGAGTGGGGCCGCAGCGGGCAGCCGTGCCTATGACGTCACGGAAACCCTCAAGCGCCACGATGCGCTACTCAGGTCGCCTGGCATCGTAACATTTGTCGTTCGTCATGCCCTCGTCGTTTTCGTGGAGGACGGCACACCGGTGACCATTCCCGACAAGCTTGACGACATTGACGTCGTCGTTCGCAAGATCGATAAGCTAAGGTTTTCTTCCCTTCGGATCCCACGTAGCGGAGATCTAGTGATTTATCGCGGAGGGCAGGGGTTAGCCCGTGTTGGGATGTGGGTCACTGATGAGCAGGACAACCTCCTGCTCACGACCGTCGCACACGCGGTAGACTCCTCACCAGCCGACGCCCGTGTCGAGGTTCGCTCTGAAGCAACGGGAGAACTCCTTCCGGCATCGGTGGCGCGCTGGGACCGCGCAGCGGACGTCGCCCTCTTGGCGGTGCCGTCGGCAAGTGTCACCCGGTCAGCGATTGCGCTGGCCGAACCCACGCTCGAACTCCAGGTGCGCTTCGTGCTGCCAGGGCGTACTGTCGCTGGAGTCATTTCCGGCGTCGCCGCCACGCTCCACTTTTCGGGAGTGGATGGCGTACAGTCGATGACCGACTTGTTCGAAGTGCGGGTCGTCGAGGGTGCATTGGAGACGGGGGACTCCGGATGCATCATTGTCGACAGCGACGGGCGGCCGGTTGGATTCCTCGTCGCAATGGCGCACGAGTTCGAAGCAGCCCTCTGTGCCAACGTCGGGTGAGACAGGCTGCCCCTGGAAATCTGTGGTGAGAGGGCGGAGAATGGACCTGACCCGTGCCGAAGCCTTCCCATCTCCGATCCGTCGATCCTACCCCCGCCCCAGCGGCGCAGGGCGCTGCTCCCCGCCCGAGTGGCGTCGCCGTCGAGGCCATGCCGAAGCCGGGCAAGAGGCGGAAGTTCTCGGCGGCGGAGAAGCTGCGCATCGTTCGCGAGGCAGCCGCGTGCACCCAGCGCGGGGACATCGAGGCACTGTTGCGTCGCGAGGGCATCTACAGCTCCCTCCTGACGGCGTGGCGCAAGCAGCTCGCACTCCATGGCAGCGAGGCTCTCGCGGGGCGAAAGCCCGGCCGCAAGCCGAAGCAGGACGCGAAGGATCGGCGCATCGCCGAGCTCGAGAAGCGCTCAGCGCGCCTCGAGGAGAAGCTCGCACTCGCTGAGAAGCTCATTGATCTCCAAAAAAAAGTTTCTGCCATTCTGGGCATCAACCTCACGAACGACGAAGAGCGCTGATGGACGTCATCGAGGAGCTCGATGACCCGCACGTCCCCATCGCCCAGGCGTGTGCGGCACTCGGCGTCAGCCGCGCCACGCTCTACCGGCAGACCCTGCCCGCGAAGCCGCCCGCGCTGACCAGGCCCGCTCCGAGCCCACGCGGGCTCAGCGACACCGAGCGGCAAGCCGTGCTCGACGTGCTGCACAGCGACGAGTTCGTCGACCAGCCACCACCGGAGGTCTACGCGACGCTGCTGTCGCGCGGCGTCTACCTCGCCTCCATCCGCACGATGTACCGCCTGCTCGCGGCGTCCGGCGAGAGCGGCGAGCGCCGCGCGCAGCGTGGGCCGATGAAGCATGCCAAGCCGACGCTCACCGCCACGGCCCCCAACCAGATCTGGACGTGGGATATAACGAAGCTGCGCGGGCCGCTGCCCGGGGTCTTCTACTGCCTGTACGTCGTCCTCGACCTGTTCAGTCGCATGACCGTCGGCTGGCTGCTCGCCGAGCGGGAGAGCGCAGAGCTCGCCGAGCACCTGTTCGCAGAGACCGTCACCCGCCACGGCGTCGAGCCCGGCTCGCTCACGGTGCACGCCGACCGCGGCTCCGCGATGAGGTCGGAGGGGCTTGCTCAGCTCCTCGGCTCGCTCGGCGTTGTTCGTAGCTTCAGCCGGCCTCACGTCAGCGATGACAACGCCTTCTCCGAGTCGCAGTTCAAGACGCTCAAATACCAGCCCGACTATCCGGAACGCTTTGCCTCGTTGGCTCATGCACGAGCGTGGTGCCAGGAGTTCTTCAGCTGGTATAACGACATTCATCAGCATTCTGGCCTTGCGCTCTTCACACCTGCTGATGTATTCTATGGCCGCGTCGAAGATATCGCGGCTCGGCGCCAGGTCGCCCTCGACACGGCCTACGCCGCGCATCCCGAACGCTTCCCGAACGGTCCGCCCGTCGTACGCAGGCCGCCCGCTTCGGTAGCCATCAATCCGCTGTCCGTCGACGCCGCCGCATGCGAGGACGCGGCGCCGCCGCACACGGGCACGACCAGCGCGGCGTCCGAGCCCGTCGCTGCACCCACCGCCGTGCCGCGGCCGCCCCGATCTCGACCGGTTGGGGCCCAGAGCCGGAACGCGCCCCTCAGCGCGATCCCCTCATAGGATTCTCGTCCGGACTGTCTCAAACCCGTTGGCATTCTCCGCAGCGACGATTCGAATTGTCTTTGCGAAATCAATTGTTCCAGCATTCGAAATGATGGGGGTGCGACCGGTCGCTCTCGAGTTAACTCGTGAACCTCTGAAGGGACAGATGTCGGAGGCCGGCGTAGTTCCCACGGCGTCGGTCAACGCGAAGCCTAATGTGGGCATCCTTGCCGACAATAAGCGGACGTTGGAAATCGTCCTGCGGTCTTTGGAAGGTGTGACCCGCGAGCAGCGGGGCGGTACTGTCTATTTCACAGGACGGCTTGGGCAGGAAGGGCCCATCGTTGTCGTCCACGGCTTGGAGTCGATGGGCAACCTCTCGGCGGCGGTTGCGACGACGAATCTGCTTCGGGAACATCGCGTGCACGGCTTGATCCTCGTCGGCTTAGCGGGCGGCGTTTCGTCGTCCGGGGTCGATCTTGGCGATGTCGTCGTCTCGTCCGAGATCATTCACTACGAACCCGCGAAACTGACTGAGGCTGGCGTCGATCCTCGCTTTCGAGTTGTGGGACTGACACCGGCCTGGCTCCGCCAGATGGCGCGCGACGTTGGCCGTGATCTGATGGAGCATCCGCCCGGCTCTGATTCAAACGCTCTGGCCGGGGCGCCAAACGTCCACGTCGGCGCGGTCGCCTCGGGGGAGAAGGTGCTGCAGAGCGAGCGCCAGCTCGACAGCCTGCTTGGTAGCTGGGGACGGGTGCTCGCCGTGGAAATGGAGGGCGCTGGCGTGGCAACCGCGGTATCAATGTCGAGACCCGACCCGCCACTCGTCATTGTGCGCGGCATCTCCGATCTTATGGACGGCCGCAAACACGATGCCGCCGAAGCTGCTCAATTGCGCGACACAGCGGCACACAGCGCCGTGCGCGTCGCGCTGGCTCTGTCTCGCAAATTCGAGTCAGAGGGCGCCTGATCGACCACCTTCCGAAGATCGCCTGTCAATCGCGTCGAGGCGCTAATCGCGTCAGTACGGCACAGTCTAGGTATGGGGAGCATCCCACGTGCAAGCTTGCATTCGTTGTTGGACGGACGAACAAGGGTCTGCAGCCGACGGCGCTTCGCGCCGCGGCTGAGGTGTTATCGCGCCCGGTAGATGCGCCTTTTGGGGCACTTTATGAGCCGACTCCTTGATGGCCATCCGGAGCCTGGAACCCCCGCCGGCGGCATCCGTATGCCCATCACCCGGGCGCCAGCCAGCGGGCGCACGCAGGGCGGGTCAAGGGCGCGCAGCGGCGACCGGCAGGGAGCGCACCCTTGACGCGCCCGATTACGCCCGCACCATCGCGTCCGTGGTGGGCGTGCTGCTGCGCGATGATGGCCACCATCCAGACGGACTTCATGGCCATCAATGAGCTGGCTCGGTAACACTGAGGCCCGAGCCGTTGCGCGCGGAGCGGCGCGGGACGCTGGGAGGCGACTCCCTTGATGCCGCCAAGGATTGGAGACACTTCGCCTGCCGCACAGGGATCGAGCATGCGGAAGACGGTGTTCTGCGCTGCGTTGTTGCTCCCCGTCGCCGTTTCTTCGGTCCATTGCGGGGGCACGGTCGGTCGTCGTCCACCACCGCCCGCGTAGCGTGCAGTTCTCCTGCATCGCGGACGGCACCGCCGCTCCCACGGGCGCGAGCCTCGGGAAGCTCAACCTTAACCTCGTCGAGGCGAGCGAGGCCGGCGTCGAGACAACCTACCGGCGCAGGTCGACCGGACAGGCCATGATCCTCCGCCCATCGGCCGCCTTCCGCGCGCGCTTCCGCGACGTGCCGAGAGCGCAGTTCGCGGCCGCCGGCCAAGAGGTCCTCTCCTTGCCTGACGCCGTGGTGTTCGAGGAGGTGCCGGCGCCTCCCGCCGGCGCGCCCCGCTGACGGGGCGGCCCCGCGTGGTGGGAGGAGCCTGGGGTGCTCGACCGATCACCCCCATGGCCGCCACTGCACCCGGGCCTGTGGACGCGCCGGCTTCCACGGACGCGGTTCGCTTGCCGAGCTCCAATCCAGCTATTCAGGAAACCGGAGCATCTCCACAGCGACGCCGTCCTCGCCCGAGATCATCTCGCCCTGGTCGTCCCAGCTGATGCCGCCCTTGCCCGGCAGCCCCAGCGTGAAGGTGACGCCTTCCACCGTGACCCGGTCCTCGTCGAGGTACGCGATGCCGATCGCGTCGCCGCCGCGCCCCGGGCCGCCGTAGCCGCCCTCGCCGCCGTCGCCCCCGGGACCCCCGTTGCAGGAATAGGCCGAGCGGTCCTCCAGCACGCCGCCCGGTGCGCCCCGGCCGCCTCGGCCGCTTTGCTGGGGCTCGCCGCCGTCGCCGCCCTGGCCGCCGTCGGACGTCTCGATCTCGCTGTCGCGCACGGTCACCTTGGCGTGCAGCGCGACGATGCCGATGCTCGGGTCGCCGTTCTCGCCCCCCTTGCCGCCTCGTCCGCCGCAGCCGCCGGCCCCGCCCGAGCCTCCTCCGGCGCCCCCCTTGGACGCCGCGCCGCACACGCCGAGCCCGCCCCTGCGGCCGCCTCCGCCGCCGCCGCCCTGGCCCGGCGTGCCCCAGCCGCCGTCGCCGGCCCAGTCCGCTTCCCAGCCGGCCTCGCTGATGCGCCCGATGCCCTGGCCGGGCGCGCCGACCGTGCCGCGCGCGCCGTGGATCCCGTAGTCGCCGTCCGTGCAGTTCACGTCGGCCACGTCCCCGAGCCCTCGCCGTCCGTAGTTGTTGGGGTTCGGCGTCGGGGTCGGCTCGCCGTCGCGCCCGTCCTCCGCCCCGCCGGGCAATCCGTCACCGCCCTTGCCGCCGACGCTCGGGAGCCCGCCCTCGCACGGGTTCACCACGGCAGCCCCGCCGGCCACGGTCTCCGCCGAGCACGCGTCGCCACCGTACATCCCATGGGCGCCGTCGGGTGCACGGCTCGGCTCGGGCAAGTCCTCGCCATCATGGCCCCCCCACCCATACGCGGGGTAAAACCCGCCTCGGAGGATCTCGACCTCGGTGTTCGACTGGACGAGCATCGTGATCGGGCCAAATGAACTCATGATCATGTCGACGATTCTCGATACCCCGTCCGCGGCGCCCGTGTCCTCGGCGGTCGCCGGCACGACGGTCAGCGGAAAGACCGGCTTGTCGGTGACATAAAGCTGGGACCTGCTCCCTGTCTGACGGTGCCACTGGAAGCAATGAAACCCTCCGAGGAGATCGACCCCGGAAGGCAGCACCAGCGGACCATGAAACCCGTCGGCACAGACGAACACGCGCCCGCGCCCGGTGCGCGCGAGCTCGACAGCGCGCTGGAGCGTGCGCACCGGCTTGTCTTTCGTCGTGCCGGGGTTCGCGTCGTCACCGCCTCCGAATTCGTTGGTCACGAACACGCCGCAACCGTCCACCAGCTCATCGGCGGCGAGGCGCTCGAGACAGACGGACTCCGGCGGCGCCTCGTCGTGACACGCCGCGGAGCCGTCGCACGGTGCTCCGCCAGCGTCGCTCGCGGTCGATGCGGTGCCGCAACCGGCCACGACGAACAGCAGTGCGAGAAGCGGACAGGTCGCTCGGGTGGTCTTCATGGTCCTCTCTCGGCTCTCGGCGCCGCACGTCGCGCGCCACCACGGTCACTGGGGAGGCCCTGGATCGGGCGCATCGAACGGCCGGTAGGCCATGATGTCGCCGCTCTGGCCACGGCCCCGGTCGTCGTCAGGCGCCGCATTGCCTGCTGGCCCGCCCTGGGCCCGCTGTCCGGCGCGGACGCTCACGCCCGGATCGATGCTCAAGAAGGCACCAACGAACGCGACACCATAGGAAGAGCCCCCGATTCCGCCGCCGGCGTCCCCTCCGCGGCCGCCATTGCCTCCCCGCCCGCCGCGGCACGCGGGCAACATTTCCGTTTCCGTGTGAGTCCCGCCTGAGCCGCCACCCCAACCGCCGCCGCCCGGTTGACCCCTTCCGCCGGCGCCGCCTTGCCCCCCGTTGCCCGTGATGATCTCGGTCGCCTTGAGCGTGATCGCGCTCCCCTGCAACGCGACGATACCGATGCTCGAGCCGCCGTAGCCGCCCCCCATGCCGCCCCGGCCACCGCAACCGCCGCTCCCGCCCGAGCCGCCGGCAGCGCCGCCCTGCGGTCCGCCCGCGCGACACGCGATCGTGCCGTCTCGCCCTTTGCCGCCGCCGCCGCCTCCCCCTCCTTGGCCGACGCCGCCCCTCTTGCCGTCCTCGCCCCGGATGCCGACCCAGCCATACGATTCCGAGAGGTAGCCCGCGCCCACAGCGCCGGCAGCGCGCCCGCCATCGGCGCCTTCGGCGCCGTCGTTCCCCGGTGTGCACACGCTGCTGCGCGCGCCGGTCCCCGCGAGGCCCTTGCCCCCCGGATTCACCGCCGGCTCCGGCTGTCCCGGCTCCCCGTCGCCCCCCGCGTCGAGCCCGCCGTCGCCCCCGTAGCCTCCGATGGACTCGGTTCCATCGTCGCACACGGTCACAACCGGAAGGGCGCCCGTCGCGACGTCCGCCGTGCAGGCGTGCGCGCCGTGGTTCCCCGGCTCCCCGTCCCACGCCCGCTCGCTGGACGCGTCCTCGCCCGGCTCCCCGTCCTTGCCGTTGCCCGCGACGATCTTGCCGTCCCGCACGATCGCCCGGGCCCCCGGGCTCAGGATCATCGCGATCGACGACTTGCCATCCGGCGCCGAGGCGTCCGCCGCCACGGCGCGCACGCCGATGATCATGGAGGTCGCGTCGTCCCCGGGGATGGCCCGCAGGTCCTGCCCCTCGAGGATCCGCAGCGGGATCCCCTCGGGCGGCGCGATGACGGTGGGCTCGTCCGGCCCGCCGAACGACCACGCGTACGACCAGTCGCCGCCCTCACAGCGGCGGCCGCCCCAGAGGTCGATCCCCGAAGGCAGCGTGATTTCCTCCTCGAACGACCCGCCGCACGCGTACACGCGCCGGGTCGGCGGCTTGCCGTCGCCTCGTCCGTGCGCGGCGAGCCCGACGGCGTGTTGCAAGGTCTTCACCGGCGCGCCCTTCGTGCCAGGGTTCCCGTCGTCGCCTGACGACGCGCTGACGAACACCCCGCACCCGTCCTTCGCCAGGCTCTTCGCAGGATCGCCGTCGCACGGCGACGCCGGGAGCTGCGGCGGCAACTCGCCGGGGAGCGGCTCGCACGTGAACGTCCTCGCGCAGTCGTGGTCGTAGGAGCACCCGGAGATACCGGCAGCGCCCGTCGAGGCCATCGCGAGGAGCGAGATGGCACGAGCAACCCCGCGGCATCGATCATCGACCGGACGACGCATGAGCTCCCCTCCGCCTCACCGCGCGTCCTGACGGAGCAGCGCTGCTTGCTCGCGAACCGCCGCCGGAACGGCGCGGAGGCCCTCGGCGGCCGGTGTGGTCCCGCCGAGCGTCAGGCAGCCGTGCAGCGATGGCTCAACGACACGCATGCACGGACCGTACGTCCGCGAGCCGCACAGGGTCAACGGGGTAGAAATCGCCACAAATCGTCGCTTCAGATGAGAAAAAACAGTCCGACGCCGCAAGGCGTTTGTCTGTCCTTGGATTCGGAGGGCTTGCCAGCGCGATTGCGTGGCGCGCAGGAGCTCGATCTTGCCGCGGAGCGCGTGGATCTCCTCGCGTGTCAGCGCGGGGACGCCTTTGTCACGGTAAAAATACGCCTCCTTGTCGGGGCCAGCGCCCCTCGGAATGAGGGGCCGGAGCATCGGCGAGGCTATCGGCGAAAGGCGTCGGCTCGCCGTCGCACCCGTCCTCCGCGCCGCCGGGCAATCGGTCACCGCCCTTGCCGCCGACGCTCGAGAGCCGTAGGCCGAGTCTCGGACGGGATCTGGAATTCCCTGAATCTCTACCGGACAGGCCCAGTCACCGGACGCCTTCTGCACCGGCTTGCCGATGGTCACGGTCACCATCCGGCCGGGCTCGCCTACGACCGAGAGGCGGCGTTCTGCAATGGGTTCGAGCGGGGTGTCGTCCTGCATAGGACGCACCTTGCGGCCCCTTCCCGCAGGGTGATCACCCTGGGTCCCCAACCTGGGCCGCTCCCCCCGGGTCGCTCCCTCCGGGGACTGCTTCGTGCGCAACACTGCACCCGCAATCCTGCTGCCTGCGAAACAGGCGCGGCCGCACATGACACGTCCGCCACCTCGCCATGCATCGCCGCGAGCAACCCCTTGCTCCACGCGCACTCGCCGCGACAGACCGCGCGACCGCGGCGCCACGGCGTGGTGGGGCCATGCTCCGAGCTGTGCGGCCCTTCAAGAATTTCTCGAGTCACCCGACTGGAACGGCGCATGCTCAGGGCGAGCCGCGAGCTGGCGTCCAGGCTCGTTCAAGACTGCGAGAAGAGTGCCATGTCCGCCCTCATTGCCGAACAACAGACCCACCCACTGCGGCTCGATGTACGACCGTTGACGCCCGTGATCGGGGCGGAGATCCACGGCGTCGACCTGCGCAAGCCGCTGGCCCCTGCCACCGTGCAGGCAATCGAGCAAACCCTGCTCCAGTGGAAGGTGATCTTCTTCCGCGAGCAGGACATCTCCAACGAACAGCTGCTCACCTTCGGCCCGCTGACGCCGGCCCACCCGATCGCGCTGGGGCTCCCTGAGCACCCGGAGATCTGGGAACGAAAGGCCGCCGAGTACAAGGAGAACCACCGGTCGGACCTCTCCATCCCCACCGCCAAGCCGCCGCGCGACTACAAGGGCTGGCACATCGACATCACCTTCGTCGCCAACCCGAACAGGTACTCCATCCTGCGCGGCGTGGAGATCCCGCCGTACGGCGGCGACACGCTCTAGAGCAACCTCGAGTGCGCCTACGACGGCCTGTCGCCCACGATCAAGGCGCTCGTCGACGGGCTCCAGGCCGTCCACCGCACGAGCAGCTACGATAGCGAAGAGCCCAGGCCGGGCCGCAGGGCGGCAGGCCCGTTCGCCGCGCTTCACCCGCTCGTGCGCGTGCACCCGCGGACCGGCCGCAAATCGCTGTTCGTCAACCCGGGGACGACGAGCCACATCGTGGGCCTGCGAGAGCGTGAGAGCCAGGCGCTGCTCGAACTGCTCGCCGACGAGGTGACGCGGCCCGAGTACGCGGTGCGCTTCCGCTGGACGCCCAACGCGATCGCCGTATGGGACAACCAGGCCACCGCCCACGCCGGCCCCATCGACTACGCCCACTTCGACCTGCCGCGCGTCGTTCGCCGCATCACCGTCGCAGGCGAGCTGCCCCAGGGGCCCGACGGGTTCCGCTCGCGTCCGCTCGAAGGCGAGCTGTTCGGCGTGCTCGGCTGACGCCGCGCCCCCACGCCGTCTCCACGCCGGCGCCCCGTCCGCCTCGCTGGGGCTCGCCGCCGTCGCCGCCCTGGCCGGCGTCGAGCGTCTCGATCTCGCTGTCCCGCACGGTCACTCTGGCGTGCAGCGCGACGATGCCGATGCTCGGGTAGCCGTTCTCGCCCCCCTTGCCGCCTCGGTCACCGCAGTCGCCGGCCCGCCCGAGCCCCCCCCGGCGCCCGCCTTGGACGCCGCGCCGCACACGCCGAGCCCGCGCCTGCGGCCGCCTCCGCCGCCGCCCTGGCCCAGCGTGCCCCAGCCGCCGCCGCCGGCCCAGTCCGCTTCCCAGCCAGCCTCCCTGATGCCTGTTCTGGCCCGCGAGCAGACCAGCCTGGCGCGGGCGCGGCGGGCCATCGAGCTGAAGGCGGCATCGCCCTGCGTCGCGGACCCGAGCCGTGCTACAATTTCCCTATGTCCACCGAGGAACTTCTCGCGCAGGTGCTGCTGTTGCCCCGCCACGAGCGGGCCCGGCTGGCAGAAGAAGTGCTCTCCAGCCTTGAGGAGCCCGACGTCGAGGAGGTCGCAGCAGCGTGGGCGGGTGAGCTGACGCGCCGGGCGCGCGAGGTCGCGGAGGGTAAGGTCCAGACGGTCGACTGGGGCACGGCGCGGGCGGAGATCCTGAAGGAGCTCGAGGACCGGCGTGCGGGTCGAGCTTCATCCTGAAGCGCGCGCTGAGCTTCGTGCGGCGGCCATCTGGTACGACGAGAGGCGCCCCGGGCTGGGCGACGAGTTCATCGCCGAGGTCTCGTCGATGCTCGATAAGATTGGAGAGGCCCCGACATCTTTTCAGATCTGGCCAGGGACTTCTCCTGCACCACGGAGCATCCGCAGAGCGATCGTCGACCGTTTTCCGTACGTCATTGCGTTTGAGATGCGCCCCGAGCACACGCTCGTGCTCGCCATCGCGCATGCAAAGCGACGTCCGCTGTACTGGCTCACTCGTGCCTTGTGAATGGCCCGCCCAATACGACAATGCACCCGACGCCGCTTTGCGCTGCGGGTGATTGTCAAAGCGCTGTGCGGGCGCGGGCGAGCTCCCATCCAGCTATTCAGGAATCCGGAGCGTCTCCACCGCGACACCGTCCTCAGCCCGAGATCATCTTGCCCTGGTCCTGTGAGCTGCGTCGACGCGAGATTCGCGTGGAGTAGACCCCGAGGTCACGTGAACGTTCGCCCGGCCGTCGACCGCGGGCAGTGTAGGGCGGGGAGCATCTCGGCCTTGCAGGCCGCGACGTCGGGTGGGATCCTCGGGGTGCACCGGCAGGACGTGAGGCAGCATGGGGTCGTTCAACCTCGAAATCTCGGACGACATCCTCGACGAGGCACGCATTCCGCCAGTCGAGCGGGAGGCCGTGCTCAAGCGGGAGCTGGCCGTGCAGCTGTACGCTCGCGAGCTCTTGCCCAAGGCCGCCGCTCGCCGGCTGTCGGGGATGGATCGGGTTGCCTTCGACGACCTCCTCGGGCAACGCGGGATCCCGTCACGGCTCACGGTCGAGGACTTCGATGAGGATCTCGCCGACCTCGCTGCGTTCCGGCGAGCCGCGGGCAGTGGCGGGCTCCCATGACGACGCCGCTGGTGGTGACGAACAACACGCCCGTGTCGCACCTCCTCCGGATGGGACAGGTTCCGTTGCTCGGGCTTCTGTTCGGGCGCGTGCTCGTTCCCGCCCAGGTGGTCGACGAGCTCGATTGAGGCCAGCACGCCCTCGGCGCTTGGCGTGAGGCGCCAGGTGCCAATGCGTTGGTCGTGGCCGCGCCGCTTGATGGGCCTTTTCTGCGGCAGCTCCTCGTGCAGCTCGACCCCGGAGAGGCTGCGGCCATCGCGCTGGCGGTCGAGAGGAGCGCGTCGCTGTTGCTCATCGACGAGGTTGACGGCAGAAAGGTGGGCCGGCGACACGGGCTACGGATGACGGGGACCCTCGGCGTCTTGCTCGAGGGGAAACGTCAGGGGCACCTTGGCGAGGTCCGAGCGTGGATCGACGCGCTCGGTCGTCAAGGTTTTCACATCGGCGCCGCGCTGAAGCAGCACGTCCTCGCGGCCGCCGGAGAAGCCTGAGAACGGGCGTGAAGCTCAAGAATTACGAATCTGCATGAAGAGACGACGCCGGGGCTGCCCAGGAGACTCCCCGGGGCTGCCCAGGAGCCGCCTCCGCCGCCGCCGCGGCCCGGCGTGCCCCAGACGCCGTCGACGGCCGAGTCCGCTTCCCAGCCAGCCTCGCCGATGCGCCCAGGACCCGCGGCCCAGGACCCGCGCTGAGGCGGGCGCGGCTCGTGACCCTGCCGAACTTGCGGTAAGCTCCCTGCATCATGAGCGACGTCGAGAATGTCCTCGTCGCAGCGCTGCGTCTGTCGGCGGAGGAACGAGCGGCCGTGGCGGCCGCGCTGATCCAGAGCCTCGACGAGACCGAGCAGACGACCGAGGACGTCGAGGCTGCGTGGGCCGAGGAGATCCAGCAACGTCTCGCCGACGTCGACGCCGGGGTCGTCACGCCGGTCCCTTGGCCGGAAGCCAGGCGCCGCATCCTGGCGGCTGCAAACGGCCGTCGTGTAGCTCCTTGAGGTCCTGCCAGCCGCACTCGCGGAAGCCGAGGAGGCTGCGGCGTGGTACGCGGAACGGGATCCACGCATAGCGGCACGGTTCGCCGAAGAGATCGAGGCGGCATTGAACCGAATTGCGGAGGCGCCGGACCGCTGGCCCACCGCCCGTTATGGGACGCGTCGGGTGCGCTTGACACGGTTTCCCTATGTCGTCGTGTACCGAGACGAGTCGACGCGCATTCTTGTCGTGGCCATCGCACACGCAAAGCAGAGGCCGGGCTACTGGAGAAAGAGGTGATGGGAGCGCCGCATGCGGTCCCACCAGGCCCCTGGACGCCGCGCCGCACACGCCGAGCCCGCCCCAGCGGCCGCCGCCTCCACCGCCGCCCCGCCCCGGCGTGCCCCAGCCGCCGTCGCTGGCCCAGTCCGCCTCCCAGCCGGCCTCGCTGATGCGTTCGATGCTCGGGTGGGCTGCACGGCCGCCGATCCGTGGCGGACCTTGAACCGACGGCAGACCGATGACAGCCTGCCGCGAGGCGCTGAAGACGGAGACACTCATGGAGAAGCGAACCATCGAGCAGCTCGAGGCGGCGCTCGACGCCGTCAGCAAGGACCTGGCGCCCCGCGTCGAGGAGCTCGCTCAGAAGAGCACAAGCGGCGTCCTCACGCCTGAAGAGCACAGAGAATATACCGAGGTCGTCCGCTTGAACGACATGCTCAGCCTCCTCAAGCTTCAGGCAGAGGAGGGTTGGAGCATGCGCGCGGCGTCGTGAAGCTGCCGAGCGACACGCGAGAGCTGGTCCAGCGGCGCGCCCAGGGGGCATGTGAGTACTGCCACCTTCCACGACCCGTTGCCGGAGGGTGAGCGTGACGCGGGCGAGGCGTCATGTGCGGCGGGCGGTCGGGACCTCGTAGGCGAACGAGCCGCGCTCATCGAGGTGGTAGGCGGAGACGTCACGGTCGATCTTCCGCCCGCCGGCGCTCGTGAACATGCGCCGGGGAAAGACGCGCACGCGGGCCTGCGCGGCGCCGGGGAGGAGCTCGAAGCGGCCGGCGCTGAAGCCATGGAGGCGGGTGACGCCGCGGCCGCCGGGGCCGTCGTGCTCCTCGAGACCGAAGAGGGAGGCGCCCTGCAGGGCGTGACGTGCGTGGCCGCCGCCGTGGGCGGTCGAGGTGGCGGTGCCCTCGTGCATGTGGCCGAAGAAGTGGGCGGCGAAGCGACCGGCCGGGTCGACCTCCTGGCGGAAGTCCTGGCGTGCCTGCGGGTGGAGCCACTCGGGCGGGTGGTGGGTGAGCAGCAGGTTGATGTGATGGCGCTGCAACCACTCGGGGGCGTCATCGTCGCAGACGACGTGGAGCTGGCGCGGGTCCACGGCGAGGCGCTCCTGGTAGTCGCCGCCGGTGAGCTGCAGGAAGGCCGAGTTGAGACCGATGACGCCGAGCTCGAGGCCGTGGAGCGACAGCGAGTACGAGCTGTCGCCCGGCAGGATGCCGAGCGTCCGGCGGTCACGGACGTGCCACCGGCAGGAATCGACCCACGCGGTGTAGGGCCTGAAGATCTGCGCGAGACGCTCGCGGTAGCCGAGGCTGTCATTCACGTCGAACACCTGGTCGCGCAGGCGCGCGTTGGCGTGCCACTGCGAGAGGGCCAGCACGTACGGATCGAGATCGCTGGGGCGCCTCAGGTCGTGGTTGCCGGGCACGGTGATCAGCCGCGGTTGCGAGCCGAGCTGGTCGAAGCGCCGCCACAGCCTGTCGAGGGTAGCGTCGAGCTTCTGGAACTCGTCGGCGCTGCCGCGCTGGGTCAGGTCCCCGGTGAACAGCACGAGGTCCCACGGGCCGCACAGGTCGTGCAGGCGCGCGAGGTCGTCGAACAGCGTGGCCATGACGTTCGGCCACAGCCAGCTCGTGCCGCCCATGCCCTGGTGGAGGTCGGTGAGGTGCAGCCAGCCGACCGACGCGGGCCTCGCGGGCGTGGACGGCGCTGGCCGCGGGGCGCTCGGGTCTTTCTCGGGAGGGCGGGTCGAGCGCGACAGCTTGGCCGAGGAGTCGAGACCTCGAGCGGCCAGGTCGACGGTCGTGGCGTCGCGTCCGGCGGTCGGCCGCGCGGGCTCCGGCGCGGGGGTCGCGGCCGGGGATTCTTCGAGCTCGCCCGCGTCCGAGTCCGCCGCCTCTCCGGCGAGCTGGGCCCCCTGCCAGAGCAGCACGTCGGCGCCGTGTGGCGAGATCGTGTGTTCCTCGAGGAGCTTGCGGACGCGTGCGCTGTAGTCGAGGTACCCGGTCGGCTTGCCGAGCGCGATGGGCGGGCCGCCGTCGATCGCGGCGAGCCCCCGCGCCATCGTCGTGGTCGCCGGCGAGAAGCGCATGGGATCCCGGGTGTGCAGGATCATCGACGGGAACAGCCAGCCGCCGCCCGGCAGGCTGCCCCCGCGGCGGAGCGCGGCCAGGTGCTCGGCGAGCCAGGCATCGTCGGCTTGCCATAAAGAAGGCACCGCCGCGTTCACGCCGTCAAGCGCGGCGACCAGCAGGTTCGCGTTGTTGCCGACCAGGCCGGTGGCGAAGCGATTGTTCACGTCGCGGCCGTCGACGTGGTCGGCGTTGAAGAGCTGGAGCAGCCGCCGGAGGCCGGTCTCGTCGAGCTGCCCGAGGGAGCCATCGATCAGCATGCGCGCTCGCGCGAGCGCGCCCTCCCGCCGGGCGATGCGCTCCGGGTGCAGCCGGGTCCGCGTCTGGTGCAACACCTGTTGGCGATCGAGCATAGGCGACGACTATACCCGGGCGCGGCTCCCGTCGGCCGCCTCGCGCGAACGGGCGTCGCCCTGGCCGGGCGAGGCCCATCTGAGCAATCATGCCCTCGTGGAAGCTATCTCAGCCCACCACGAGCGCCGCGCCGAAGCACGCCGTCGCGACCAGCATGGTCACGATCGGCGGCGGCGGAAACGCGCGGACGGCGATGGCCAGCAGCGCCAGCGACACCGCCGCGTTCAGCGCCACGACAGCAGGGAGCGCCGCGAGGGCGGGCGCGGCGAGCACGCAGACGGCGCCGTGCAGCGCGAGCACCAGGCCCATGGCCACGCTGAACCCCCTGAAGAGGCCGAGCAGGTCGCGCGACAGCCCCATCATGGTCATCCGGTGCGCCCGCATCGCGCCAAGGACCGCGGTCTCCGCGGCGGGCGGCGCGGGGCGACCGAGCAGCAGCGTGGTGATCGCGAGGTGCCCGAGCCCGGTGACGACCCACGCCCACGCGCCCACCTGAAACAGCACCTGTGCACGGCTACTCACAATCGGTAAACGGCCAACATGTTCCTCCGCCCCGCCGCAGATCTTCAGAGCTGGCTCGCTGACAACGGTTGGCTTCAGAACGCGGTCGTGGAACGTCTCGATCCACCGCCGACGTCGGCGCCGGGCTCCTCCCTGCCGGGCAGCGTACGCATGTCGCTCTGGATTCAGGTTGGCGGCAGCTATCGCGCTGGGGAGCAGCGGGTCGTCGGTCAGCTTCAACTCCCGCGCCATGGACATCGAACACCACTCGGTCTCGGAGAGCGGCTATGTCCCCGGGCACTGCAAGCCCATCGCAGCGCCGACGCACCTCCATGATCGGCTACAGGTGTCACCGTTGGCGGCGGGAGGGAACCATTGCGCCCCGAAGGTCCCGCCCTCCCCCTCCCTCGGCGGCCTCGGCGGCGGGCTCGACGCCGCGGCTCGCTCGCTGGACAGTGCGGCAGGCTGGTTCTAGGATGGATGGCGTGAAGGCAGAGATCGAGACCCGCTTCGCCGAGAACCTGGAGCGCGTCCGACACCTCGTGGACGTGTACCAAGGCGCCGCGGCAGGGCCGGGACGCCGCCCGGTGGAGACAACCGACGTCCTGCGCGCGGCGGTCGTCTTTCTGCACGCCACGCTCGAAGACCTCCTCCGCAGCCTGCTGGAGTGGAAGCTCCCGCTGGCCGCCGCGGCACACCTCAAAGACGTACCGCTGGCGGGGAAGAAGCCACGATCGACCTTCACCCTGGACGATCTCGCGCCCTTTCGTGGCACGAGCGTGGACGACCTCATTGCTCGCTCCGTCCTGGAGAATCTCGAACGATCGAACTTTAACGATCCGGGCGAGGTGGAAGGTGTCCTGGAGCGGATCGGACTGCCGAAGGTTCTGTTGGTTCCCTACCGAGATAAGCTGGGTCCCATGATGAAGCGCCGGCACTGGATCGTTCACCGCGCCGACCGCAACACCGCGACGGGGCGCGGCCATCACGCCGCGCGCGCTCTGCAGCAGGAAACCGTCGAGGTGTGGAGCGAAGCGTTGAAGCAATTCGGCGCGGGTGTGCTGGCTCAACTGTAGGACGTCAGGAGGACGAACATGGCGACGCGAGCAGAACTGGAGCAAGCCCTCACCACGATGCCCAACGTCGACGAAGCGAACGTCGTCGGAGAGCAGAGCCTCATCGCGACCGTGGTGTCCGGGTCGTTCCGCGACCAGAACGAGGCGCAGCGACAGGAAACGGTCTGGAGCTACCTGCGCCAGCAACTTGGGTCCGGTGCCCTGCAGAACATCGAGTTCATCTTCACGAATACTCCGGAGGAGAACGCCGCATAGGCATCGGCCGGCGTTCCGCCCCCTGAGCCGCCGAACCATGGCTTGCAGCCGGCGAGCACTCATTCCGCCGCCGGGCGCAGCCCGTCACTGAGAGCGCAGCTCGCAGCGGCCGGCCAAGAGGTCTTCTCCTTGCCTGACACCATCTCGCTGCCGCGCGCGCCGCGCGCCCAGCACGCCGCCTCCGCCGCCGCCCTGGCCCGGCGTGCCCCAGCCGCCGTCGCCGGCCCAGTCCGCTTCCCAGCCGGCCTCGCTGATGCGCCCGATGCCCTGGCCGGGGGCGCCGGCGGTGCCTCATGCGCCGTAGATCGGTGCCTCGCGCGCCGTGGATCGGTCGTGGCGGAGCCGAGCCATGCTTCGCTTCGGAGGGGTAGGGCCTTGAGGGCCCGCAGGCGCCTTCGTCCGGTGCAGGGCCCGCACGGTCCTGCGCCGGTCTCCTTGACAAGGTGGGACAGCCGTCGGATACGCTATCTTTCCACGATGTATGGGAGCGGCACGAGGTGCTATTTTCTGAGCCGCGGGTCATGCGCAGCCGTCAGGCCGACCTACGTGACCGCTTCCTGCGAGCTTCTATGAACCTGATTCAGCTGGCCGACGCCCTGACCACATGCGCTGTCGCGGATCCCTGGGCGTTCGACGGCGGCGACCTCCTGGAGACGCTCTCCAGGATCGAAATGACGGCCGGTATTCTTCAGCCGCCGTTCTCCACGGAGCTCGAGCTGAACGATCGCTTCATCGTCGTCGATCACGAGGCCCATGTGCCAGCGTCCTCTGTCTGGGGCTTCGCCGATCGTACAGAGCTTGAAGCGTTCATCCTGGGCCCCGCGGGGCTGACGAATCCGTTCACGACCTTCTGCGTCGCCTTCGTGGAC
The DNA here is from genome assembly GCF_051527405.1 of Sorangium sp. So ce295. Lineage (NCBI taxonomy): Bacteria > Pseudomonadati > Myxococcota > Polyangiales > Polyangiaceae > Sorangium > Sorangium sp. So ce295. Next base: position 11,071,611 of record NZ_CP150324.1, read on the forward strand.
GGCAGCTGCTGCCCGTTTCGGCTGCTCTACGTCGATGGCGCACGAGATGTCGAGTTCAGCAAAGCCGCGCAGCTGGAGCGCGACCCCTTTGGGCGTGAGTATCCGGAGCTCCGGCTCGAATGGTCGCCGACCGCGCGACGTCGCTCGTGACGCCTCCGTGCAGAAAGAGGCCCAGAGGCGGCCTGACTGGCTCGCTCCGAGCACCGCGGTGCCAAGGAGATTGGCCGCGGTGCCTCGCCGCCTGCATGCGATAACCCGCCGCCAGCCCTGCGACGCGACGGATCGCGACGTTCGGCGGGCGGGCGCAGTGTCAACGTGGGCCAGGTGGGAGACCCCACCTCGGTCGTCAGGAAGGGTTCCTCGCCGCTCAGCCCGAGCTGCGCCTTCCGCGCGTGCCCGGCGGCCGGGCCTTCGCCGCCACCGGCCGTGTTTCGCGTGCCTGGGTCGCGTAGGCACCGAGCTGCGCGACGAGGTGCTCGAAGACGAGGCGGACGCGGCGCACGGCGCGCAGATCCTCGTGCATGACGACCCAGGCATCCAGGTGGAAGGCGAGCGCGGGCAGCACGCGCACGAGCGGCACCGGCCGCCGGCTGAGCGGGAGCTGGCACACCCCGATGCCGAGGCCGGCGCGCACCGCGGCGAGCTTCACGATGTCGCTGTCGCTGCGGAACGCATAATCGCGCGGCGTGGTGACGAGCCCGGCGGCGGCGAGCGCGTCGATGATGGCGCGGGAGCCGTCGGCGCCGATGAGGGCGTGGCCCGGCACGAGCCCCGCGAGCGACGTCGGGGCAGCGTGCGCGGCGAGGTACGCCTTGGTGGCGAAGAGGCCGAGCTCGATGCGCCCGGCGCAGCGCCTCACCAGGCCGGCCTGCGTCGGCTCCGTCATGCGCACGGCGACATCGGCGTCGCGGCGCAGGAGATCCTCGGTGCGATTGGTGGCGACGAGCTCGATCTGAAGGCGCGGATGAGCAACGAGGAGCGGGGCGAGCATCCGGGGAAGCACCTCGACGCCGACGACCTCGCTGCACGTGACGCGCACGGTGCCTCGGTCGGCCTCGGTGGGGCTCGACACGGCGCGCACGAGGGCACGCGCGCTCGCGGCGATGGACTCGGCGTAGGGCAGCGTGGCAAGCGCGAGCTCGGTCGGCACCAGGCCGTTCGGCGCGCGGGTGAACAGCACGACGCCGAGCTGCGACTCGAGCTGCTCGATCTGGCGGCGCACGGTGGGCTGCGCGACGTCGAGGGCACGCGCGGCGGCGGAGAGGCTGCCGGTGCGCATGACGGCAAGGAAGGCACCGTAGAGGTCCCACGAGGGCTCGGCAGGGCTCATCAAAAGATGATGAGCAGATGGAGGCATTTGTACAATGTTCATGAGCACCCGCAGCGACCATGCTCTCCACGTCGCCGGCACCCGCGCCGGTACGCACGACGAGGACAACGACCATGACCACCGCCGCGATGCTCCCTGCGCTCGACCTTGCTCCCCCTCCCCGCCGCCCCGCGCCGCAGCCCACCTGCGAGGTCTCGGCGGGCGGGGCCACGGGCATGCCGCGCGCGCTCCTGCGCCTCGAGGGCGCGCTCGTGCTCGGAGCAGCGCTGCTCGCCTACGGCCACCTGGGCGGGAGCTGGGGCTGGTTCGCGGCGCTGTTCCTCGTGCCCGACCTGTCGATGCTCGGCTACCTTGCGGGCCCGCGGGTGGGCGCGGCGGCCTACAACGCGGGGCACAGCCATCTGGCTCCGGGGCTGCTCGCGGCCGCGTCGGTCGCGCTTGGCTCGCCGGCGCTGCTGCTCGGCGCGGCGATCTGGGTCGGGCACATCGGCTTCGATCGGATGCTGGGCTATGGGCTCAAGTACGGGACGGCGTTCGGCGACACGCACCTCGGCCGCGTGGGCGCGAAGCGCTCTTTCGTCCCCAGGGGGCGGCGGTGACCAGCCGCTCCAGCGCGTCGGCCACCGTCCCGAGGTGGAGCGTCGCGCCACCTTCGACGAGCGCGCCCGCTGGTCGCGTGGCCGCCTGCGCCCACGCCCTGGGGCGAGGTGTTCACGCCGCCATCCTGGGCGCGGGCGGGCTATCCCGGAAGGCGGGGCTCACGCAGCGGAGTTGACGTCACGACGTTCAAACCGCGACGACCCCGCCGTCCACGAACAGCTCGGCGCCCGCGACGTAGCTGCTGTCGTCCGACGCCAGGTAGAGCACGGCCTTGGCGACCTCCTCCGCGCCCCCGAACCGCCCGAGCGGCACGGACTGACTGAGGCCCGAGATCTGCGCCTCTGCAGCCTCTGTGTGGCCGCCGACGAAGCGGCGCATGCCCGGCGTGTCGATGGCCCCCGCCGAGACCACGTTCACGCGGATGCCGCTGCCTCTCAGGTCGGTCGTCCAGGTCCGCGCGAACGAGCGCACGGCGGCCTTGGTGGCGTTGTAGACCGACTGATTCGGGAAGCCTTTGCTCCCGCTCATCGAGCCGTTGAGGACGACGACGCCTCCGCTCTTCATGAGAGGCAGGGCCTTCTGCACCGTGAAGAGCAGCCCTTTGACGTTCGTGCCGAGAATGCGGTCGAAGTGGTGTTCGTCGATCGCGCCCATCGTCGCGACCCCGGAGATGCCGGCGTTGGCGAACACGATATCGAGTTTGCCCTGCTCTCGCCGGATCCGCGCGAAGAGCCGGTCGAGGTCGGCCAGGTTGGCGACGTCGCCCTGGACGCCGACGGCGCCGCCGCCGATCTCCTCGACCGCTTCATCGAGCCTCTCTTGCCTCCGACCCGTCACGTAGACGGTGGCTCCCTCCGCGACGAAGAGCTTCGCCGTCGCGAGCCCGATGCCGTCGCTCCCACCCGTCACCACCGCGACCTTCCCGTTCAACTTCGCCATTGGACGCTCGCTCCTTGTGGATGCGCACCCCCGATATTCACACTGTGAACATAGGCGCCAGAGTTCACAGTGTCAACATCGCGTCGCACGAGCGCGCGAACGGCGCGGTTCGGGCCGGTCGTCAGGACGCAAGGGTCACGGGCGCCGCCGCGGTCGCCGAGGCCCCTTCGCGCCGGCCTGGCTCGCGCCGAGCCCTCGAAGCGCGAAGTCCAGGAGGCCCTCGAGCACCTCCGCGCGCGAAGCGACCGTGGCGAAGGCGCCGTCGAGCACCAGCGAAGCGAAGCCGTGGACCACGGTCCAGGCGCGGATCTCGCCGTCGATGCGGCTCTCGGGCGGGATCACCCCGCCGCTCACCAGACGGTCGAGCGCCTCACCGAGGATCCGATCTGCCGTGGGATGGTCCGCGGCGTCCGCACGTGGCTCGCGCCTCATCTGACACAGGCCGCTCGGCCCGTGCATGAGACGAAAGAGCTCCGGTTCCTCCGTCGCGAAGGCGACGTACGCGCGACCGATCGCCTTGAAACACTCGATCGCGACCTCCGCGTCGTCTCGTCCCTCGAGGGCTCGCTCGGCGTCGGCCATCTTGCGTCGCATCCTCCGCGCGAGCTTGTCTGCTTCCGCGCTCGCGACCGCCGTGAGCAGCGCGGACTTGCTGTCGAAGTGCCGGTAGGTCGCGTTCGCCGAGACCCCGAGCGTCCGGGCGGCGTCGCGGAGGCTGAAGCCCTCCGCGCCGGAGGTGCGCACGAGCTCGGTCGCGGTCTCCACCAGCGCATTGCGCAGATCTCCGTGGTGATAGGCGGCCTTGGCGTCCGTCATCCAACGGAGGGTGACACCGTGAACCTCGCGCGTAAAGCGCCCCATGGCTCGCTGACGACTTGCAGGTGGAGGCGTCGAGCAGCCAGCGCGTCGTGCCTGTCGCGTCGTCGTTGCAGCGTTCGGTCACCACGATGTCGACTCGACCGAGCAGCTCCTGATCGCGCTGCGGCTGATTCATGAGCGCGATCAGATCGACCATGGCTCCGTGGAGCTCGCGGAACTTCTATTGTGCAATTCGAGACGCGCCCGACGCTCGAGCCAGGCGACCCGCCCGAACTTGCGGCGTCAGCCCGCAGCCCTGGCGGGCTTGGGACGGCGCACAAGAAGACTCACTCTGGCACAGGCACATCCGCATCCCGCAGAAATCCTCGCGATTGACGCTGGCCCGCCGCGTGCTTCAGGGGCGCGGCATGAAGACCTCGATTCGATGGCTCATCCCCGTTGCGCTGCTCCAGGTGCTCGCCTGCTCCGATTCCGTCGAGCAGCCCGCTGAAACCGGCTCGGGGGGCAACTCGTCCGGAGAAACCACGTCGTCGAGCGCGTCGAACGGCACCGGCGGCACCCCCGAGGCGTCGTCGAGCGCGTCGAACGGCACCGGCGGCGGCCCCGAGACGTCGTCGAGCGCGTCGGGCGATACCGGCGGCGGCCCCGTGGAGTGCGACGTCGAGGGAATCGGCGCTCCGCCCGGAACGGCCTGCACGAACGAGGGCGAGATCTGCGACAACCCCTGCTCGGGGTGCTGGAGCAGATGCATCGATGGCGTGTGGGTCGAGCAGTGCAATCCGTGCCCCGATGCGCTGCCCGAGAACGGGACGAGCTGCGAGGGCCATTACGGTGCGACGCGGTGCAGCTACCGCGCCGCATGCGGCACAGCGAGCGCCGACTGCGACGGAGCGACCGGGTTGTGGGTCGTCGAGGAGGACGGCGACTGCGACGACGAGGAGTACCGGCTCAGCTGCGGCTGAGCGTCTTCCGTGGCGTCAGAGCGACTCGAGGTACGCCACGAGATCGTCGAGCTGCGCGGGGGCGAGCGCGGAGACGTCGCCGTGGCGGTCGCCGCCGCAGGCCGGGTCGAACCGGTCGCGGAGCGTCTTCGCGCAGCCGTCGTGCATGAACGGCGCTCGCGCGGAGAGGCCGATCAGCGAGGGCACCTGGAATGCCTCGCCGAACCCGACATCCTCGTTGAGGTTGTTCGTGAGCATCGGCCCAGCGTGGCATTTCGCGCAGCCTACCTGCGGGTCATGGAACAGGGCCTCTCCTCGCCGGACGGCGGCCAGATCGTCGGGGGGCGAGGCAGGGAACGCCGGCACGCTGTCGAGGAAGCGCCCGAGGAGCTCGATATCCCGAGCTCCGGGCAGTACTAAGCCGCGCATGCGCGAGACGAAGACCTCCTGCATGAGGTGGGTGAGGTCGATCTGGTCGCCGCTCCAGTGGAAGGGAGCTGTCTTGAGCACGCCGCCCGCGACCGTCTGGGTGCGCCGGAGGCCGAGCTCGTCGAAGCGCCACGTGTGACCGTCCTCGTGCGCTTCCGGATGGCAGGAGGCGCACGCGACGCCGCGGGAGCCGCTCGGCGGCTCGTGGAACAGCGCGTGTCCCGGGTCCGCCACGCTGTCGCCGGGGAGGTCCATGCTCACGCCATGAAACGAGTCGATGCGATCGAGCGCGTCGATATGGACCACCTCGATCCTCGCCGGCTCGCGGAACTGGACGACCGCAGCGCCCCGCGCCGTGAAGGCGACTGCGATCGGCTGGCTCGAGCGCTGCACCTGCTTGTTGATACGGCACGTGCCCGAGGCCTCCTCGCTCGTGATGGTGTCGAGGTCGATGAACTCGATGATGTAGTTGCCGGCGCTCACGACCGCGGCGCGCTTTCCGTCCGGCGCGACCGCGATGTCGACCGGGAGCGGCATCTTCCAGAGGGCCGGCGTCGGGAGCTCGGCTCCGTCCCCTGGAGCGGCCGAGGCCGGGGGCAGGACGCTGACGGCGCCGTGCAGGATGTCGCTATCGCAGTAGTCACCCCCGTAGTAGCCCGTGGGGGCGAGCACGAGGGGCGAGGTCAACGCGCGCTGGTGGACCATCGCCGCGCCGCCGCCGGGGAGGGCGACCATGCGCCAGGCGACCGAGGGGCGGTAGTCGGGGGCGACGCCGGCCTTCGCGGTGAACGACGGGAGCGACCGCCGCGAGAGCAGCTCTCCGTCCGGGCCGATGACGAGGGTCTCCGCGGATCTGAACCGGCTGACGAGCAGGCGATCGCCCTCGACGATCACGTCGCGCAGGTCGGCGTCGAGCCGTAGCTTCCGGAGCGCGGCGCCGCCCTGGGCCGGGAGCGTCACGAGCTCGCCGCCGGCGCAGGCCACATGGATCGCGTCGAGCGACGCATCGTAGGCGAGGCCGCGCGGCGCGGGGCAGACGGCGCGCCGGTCGAGCACCTTCGCCGTCCCGACATCGATCGTCGCGAGCTCGCCTGCGCGGCGCAGGGCGACGTGAACGCGGCCGGCCCCGTCTTCGACGACGCGCCCGGGCTCGTCGCCGCGCGCGAGGGGGATCGCTCGGGGCTCGCCGCCGTCGGTGTCGACCACCCAGACGCCGTCGCGATCGGGGTCGGCCGCCACGGCGGTGTGTCCGTCGCGGGCGATCAGCAGCGTGCCGCCGCTGATGGGCGGCGGGGGCCCGTCGAGCGCGGGGCCCGACGGCAACCGATTCCCGGAGTCGTCGGGGTGAGAGGAGCAGGCCGCGACGCCAGCGGCGATCGCGCTCAAGGCCGCGAGGGCCAGGTGGGTTGTCGTGCAGGAGAGGTTCCGATGCATGAGGCCTCCGGAGGTGGCGGGCTGCTCGGCGAGCGCGAGCAACAGCAAACCCAGAACGCCGTCGGGGAGTCGACGGCGCGCGGCCGAGCAGGAGCAAGGCGCGTGCGCGGACGCGGAGGCGCGGAGGCGCGGGCGCGCGCGGCGGGCCCGGGAGGCGCGGTGTTCAGAGGTGCGGGGAGCGATGGGCGGCGGCAAGGTGGGTGTGGTCGCCTGGCATCAGTGTTCTGGCATCAGTGTTACGGACAGCCACACGGGGGCAACGCGGAGCGGGAGGGAGCTCCGGCGCGAAGGCGTGCGGCGGTGCCTCGCGCGCCGTAGATCCCGTAGTTAAATCGCGCGCATGAACGCACGCGTGCAGATCTCGGGTATACCTCCCCCATGAGCAACCTGTCCGCGATCGGCTTCGCTGCTTTCTCCGAGGACGACTTGCGGCGTACGGTCGGCGCCGCGCTCGAGCGCGCCGCTCCGCCGCCGGACCTCGGCGCGTCCGCGGCGCACTACCTCTGGTTCCGCGACGCGAGCGGCGCCGCGCTCGCTGCCCGGCTTGACGACCAAAAGGCGATCGATTGCATCACCCCCTTCTTCGCCGCGCCCGACGGCGGCACGCGCTGGCGAGTGCACACGAGCGCGCCGCACCTCGATCGCGAATGCCTGCATTGTAGCGGCGCGGACTGCGACGTGCTCGACCCTTCGTCCGGCGTGACGTGCACGCGGACCGCGCTGCAATTCCTGTTCTTCGAGCCCTATCAGGCCTGGCTCGCGGACGAGCGGACGTTCGAGGTCGTGATCGTCGGCTTCGCCTCGTCCCTTTCACTCTGCACCACGCCCGACGACCTCGAGCGCGCGCAGGCGGCGCTCTTCGGCGAGGCAGAGCCCGGCGTCCCGCGCGAGCCCGGCAAGCCCATGCGCCTCGCGGACCAGGCATTCCTGCCGCACGGCATGTTCGGCGCCGCGGGCGAGCTCGGCGCGCGCGCCCGCGCCCTGCTCACAGGGAACGTCGAGTCGGTCACCCTTGCACGCAACGAGATCACCGGGAGCAGGTTCGTACACACGCGCGTCCGTACCCTCGGCGGTCCCATCGACATCGTCGCGCCGGCGGACGCCGTGGAGGTCCCGGAGCGCGCGACGCTCGTGGTCGCCGACTGCTGGCTGGTCGGGCGACCCGTCGAGGCGCCGCCCCCGAAGACCGGTTTCTTCCGCCGCATCCTCGGCCGGGCCTGAGGACGGCGGGCGGAGATGAATGCATGACCTGCCGGACGTGTTCGTCCGGGCCGCGCGCACCGGCCGGCCTACCTCGGACATCGCGCGTGACGCCGCGGAGCTCTGACGCTAGACTGAAATCGCTGGTAACGGAGCAGTAGGAAGCAGCGTGCAAGCCGCCAGGCTCCCCATCGTCATCCCCGCAGACCGTCGGGTAGAGCTGCAGGTGCCCGCAGACCTTCCAGAAGGTCCAGCGGAGGTGATCGTCCTCATCACCGCCCCGCAGAAGGCTGCGACACGCGACAAGCGGGCAGCACTTGGCATGGATCGGGGTACGGTCCAGATCGCCGATGACTTCGACGCGCCGCTGCCGGAGAACCTACAGCGAGCGTTCAATGGCGAGTAAACCGGAGCTGGTGAGGTTCGAGATTGAAGGTGCCGAAATCGCGGTCCGCCTGGCGGGCGATCGGGAGAAGCCGGCGCTTCTCCTGATCCACGGCTTTCCAAGCTCCTCGGAATCGTTCCGGAACGTAATCGACTGTCTCGCGCGGGACTGCTTCGTGATCACCCCGGACCTTCCGGGGTTCGGCGGCTCCGAGCCGGTCGAGCGCCCCTCATTCTCGCGTTTCGCGGACATGATCGACGGATTGCTCGCGCGGCTCGGGGCCGGGTCCTTCCACCTTTACCTCCACGATTTTGGAACCGCGGTAGGACTTCATCTTGCCACGCGCGCGCCGCGCAGGATACGCAGCCTCATCGTCCAGAATGCCAATGCCCATGAGAGCGGGATGGGGCCGCAATGGTCGGCGACCAGGGCCTACTGGGACGATCCCACGCCGGAGCGGGAAGCCGAGGCGACCGCGCACCTGACCTTCGAGGGCACGCGCGACCAATATCTGGGCGGCGTGCCCCGGGACATCGCCGAGCGCATCGATCCCCGACTGTGGGAGGAGGACTGGCGGATCATGTCGCTCCCCGGCCGGCTCGAGACGCAGCGCGCGCTGGTGCTCGACTATCGCAGCCATGTCGCGCGGTTCGGGGACATAGCCGATTATCTCGGTCGCTGGCAACCCCCGGCGCTGATGCTGTGGGGGCGGCACGATATCTTCTTCGATCTCGAGGAGACCCTCTCCTGGATGAAGGCGCTCCCGCGCATGGAGGCGCACATCCTCGACGGCCCGCATTTTTTGCTGGAGACCCATCCGGCCGAATGCGCCGCGTTGATGAGCGCCTTCGTCAGGCGCGTGGAGGGACCGCGTTAGGACGTGCGCACCGTGAGCCCGACGCTCGGCAGCTGGGTTCCGGGCGCGTGACGCGGATGCCGACCGGTGGACGAGCCGGGCGCATCCTGCGTCGACGTACCCCGCTCTGAAGAAGCCTTGCCGGTCAGCAAGAGGCGCCTGACCGCCGCTTGCAGCCCACGGCGCTGACGCTCCCTAGAACACCGATCACGTTGAAACCCGGAGAATTTTCACAGGGAGGCGGGGAGGCGGGGAGGAAGAGAAGAAAATGAAGTTCTCCCTCTTGCCGTCTCTCGCTCCCCGCCTCCCTGTGGAATTCCTGCTTTTTCTCGTAGCTTCAACCCGTTTGTCGCTCTAGCTGAAGCGCAACACGTTGGCTATCATCAGGTGCATTTATGTCGAAAGTCGATCTCAAGCGGGAACTCAAACATCTCTACCAGGCATCCGCGAAGGAGGTGGTTCAGGTTGACGTGCCGACGTTTCAGTTCCTCATGATCGACGGCAAGGGCGATCCCAACACATCACGGGAGTATGCCGAGGCCGTGGAAGCGCTGTTCTCCGTCTCCTACACGACGAAGTTCATGGTGAAGAAGGGGGCGCGAGGAATCGACTACGCGGTCATGCCCCTCGAAGGCCTCTGGTGGTCGGACGACATGTCCGTCTTCACCTCCAACGACAGGTCACGATGGAAATGGACGATGATGATCATGCAGCCTCATTTCGTTGGGGAGGCGGTGATTCAGGCGGCCATGGCGGAGGTGAGGCGAAAGAAGGCGCTCCTCGCGCTGGACGCGCTCAGACTGGAGAGCTTCACCGAAGGGTCGTGCGCCCAGATACTTCACATTGGCCCCTTTACGGAAGAAGGGCCGACCATTCAGCGAGTCCACGATTTTATCGGCGCGCGCTCGGCGCTTGCAGGAAAGCACCACGAGGTGTATCTGAGCGACATCCGCCGCGCCGATCCGGCCAAGTGGAAGACCATCATCCGCCAACCCATGGAGTGATGGCCTCGAACGTTCGGCTCGGGCAGTTCGCCACAAGCACATGAGGGATTCACGTGATCGACTTGCGGGCCTTGACGTCTGAAGATTGGGCCGCATGGCGCGACGTCAGGCTGCGCGCGCTCGCGGACGCTCCCCATGCTTTCGGCTCGACGCTCGAGGAATGGGAAAATGCATCCGAGGCGCGCTGGCGCGCGCGCCTGGAGCTGCCTGGTTCCCGCAACCTCGTGGCCTACGTCGACGGCGAGCCGGTCGGCATGGCTACAGGCGCGCCCTTCGAAGGCACCTACGAGCTGATCAGCATGTGGGTAGCGCCGGAGGTGCGCGGCCGCGGCGTCGGAGATGCACTGGTCGAGGAGATCCTGCGGTGGGCACGCGAGCAGGGCGGAAGTGAGCTCCGCCTCGACGTGAAGCAGGACAATCTCAGCGCCATCTCGCTGTACGTCCGCCACGGTTTCATCGACGTCGGTCCGTCTCGCGAATCGGGCGAGCGAGCCATGATGAAGCGTGTGTGAGTCGACGTTCGAGCTGGCCGTCGCGTCCAGCGACGGCGGCACAATGCGCAGGTGAACCGCGGATCCGCTGGGCGCGACGCTACTTCCCAGGCTCAAGGACTCGAGCCTGGTGGCGCGCCGACTCGGCGCCGTGGGTCTGGGGATCTTCGCTGCGCCCAGCTACGTCGCGCAATTCGGTGCGCCGCGCTCGCTGGCCGACTGCGCCAGGCACCGCTGGGTGTCCTTCTCCGACATGCGCCGCCTGCCGAAGGAGCTGCAAGGCCCGCCGTCGCCTCGCGTGTCCACCGATGATCTGCTGCTTGCCCACGGCATGGTGCGGATGGCGGCGGGGCTCGCCGTGCTGCCCGGCTACCTGGCACACGAGGACGTGCTCGCGGGGCGGCTGGTACGGGTGGTTCCGAGCTGGAAGCAAACCGTCGGAACGCTCTTCTTCGTCTACCCGCCGGCTCAGCACGTGCCGCGCAAGGTGACAGCCCTGCGCGACCACCTCGTGGACGTCATCGCCCAGCGGCCTCTCGCGCTCGCAGAGGGATGAGCGCCGTCAATACCGCTCAGGCGACCACGAGCCCGGCGCCCACCAGTCGACGAGAGCCGCGAGGATCCGGCCCAGCGCTGCCCCGAGGCCAGGCGAAGGCTCGTCGCACAGCGTCGGTGCGACCGAGAGTCCCAGCCGGTCCTTGAGGATCTCCTGGGCGCGGCGAATGGATCGTGGATCTCGGCGGTCGAACCAGATGGCTTCGCCAGACGACTCGCTGGCCTCCGGGCCTTCGTCCTCCGCCGGCCCGACGTACAGGGTCACGGTGTGTCGTCCCAGCGTGGCAGGTGGGTCGCTCCGCATGTTCCACAGCATGCTCCGCGCTCGTGACAGATCGGTGGCGCAGGCGAAGACTCTCCGTTGCAGCGCGGCGCTCCCCCAGCTGCGGCGGCGCCCCTGGACGAGGCCGAGCGCCTGAAGGCGAGCCCGTCACCCTCGCCGTGGACCGCGACGAGCGCATGAGCCTGTCGGCGCTCATGTCGGGAAGATGCGCAGTTCCCTGAGTGCCATTCCGTCCGGATCGACGGCGGCGAGGCAAAGCGGCTGACCGACCTCAAGTCGGGCGCAGGTATCCCCGCCTGGTCGCCTGACGGCGCTGCCCTGGTCCTCTCGGCGAAGGTCGCCTCCGATGCGCCGCCGGGGGCTCCGCGGGTGGTGACGAGGGCCCTGTACAAGAGCGATGGGGTGGGGTTCGTGCTGGACCGCCGGACGCACCTCTTCCTCGTCCCTGCCGGCGGGGGTGAGGCGCGGCAGATCACGCGCGGTGACGCGAACGAGAGCGACCCGGCGTGGTCGCCCGACGGGCGCCTCATCGCGTTCAGCCGGACGCGGGAGGGCCCCCGCGACGCCCACTGCAGCGACCTCTGGGTGATGACGCCGTGCGCGACTTCGACGGTCCCGCCGTCGACGCTCCTGACCGGGCCACCGCGTGGCGAGAGCCGCGATCGCAACGCGCGCGCCGTGAACTCAGGGGCGGGCGCGCGCACCAGACGCGAAGCGCGGCGTCGGCCGCGAAGGTCTGTCCGTCCGGTATGTCGTGAGCTCTCCGCCAAAAAAAGGCGAAACCATGGGCCGTCCTCGATCACCGTCCTGGGCTCCACGTCGGCGGAGCGCGCGCGATCTCGCCGCCCGGTGCGGGGGGCGCGCCGCGCTCCTCGTGCCTCTGTTGCTGAGCCTCGCCCTCGTCGCGGGCTGCGCCGGGGGAGAGCCCGAGCGCGGCGCTCCCGGCGTCGCGCAGCAGGCGCGGCTCCCGCTGCGGGCCGCCGCCTCGATGAGCGTCGCGCGCGCGTACCACACAGCGACGCGGCTCCTCGACGGCAGGGTCCTCGTCGCGGGGGGCACCGGCGAGGCGAGCGCGGAGCTCTACGATCCCGCGACGGACACGTGGGCGCCGGCGGCCTCGATGGGCACGATCCGCCAGCTTCACACGGCGACCCTGCTCGCCGACGGACGGGTGCTCGTCGTCGGCGGGAGCCCGGAGCTCAGGGCCGAGCTCTACGACCCTGCGCTGGATGCCTGGACCGCCACCCCGCCGATGGCGCTGCCCCGCCCCTGGCGGCACGCGACGACGCGGCTCCTCGACGGCAGGGTCCTCGTCGCAGGAGGGGGCGAAGAGGCGACGTTCACCTGCGAGATCTACGATCCCGTGACCGGCGAATGGCACCTCGGCGCCAGGCTGCCGCGCGGCGGGTACGGCAACAGCGACGGCGCCGCGCTGCTCGCCGACGGCAGGGTCTTCCTCGATGGCAACGAGGGTCCCTATGGCGAGCACCGCGGCCAGATCTATGACCCTGCGAGCGACGCCTGGTCGACCACGGGGGCTCGAGGCGATATGCGCATGCCAGGGGCCACCGTCACCCTGCTGCCGGGCGGCCGGATCCTCGTGGCCGGCGCCGGCGACCTAGGCCCCGAGACCTTGCTCAGCGCCGACATCTACGATCCTGCGACGGGCTCCTGGACCCCGGTCCCCAGAGCGACCCCCTCATTTGGCGTCTGGAATTTCTCAGGGCAGCGCGCCGTGTCGCTCCCGGACGGGCAGGTCCTGCTCACGGGGGGCATCGATTACATGCTCCCTTGCGACGATGGAGCGTGGCCCTGCCCGAGCGTTCGTCTTCGCGACAGCACCGAGATCTACGAGCCCACGGCGGGCCGCTTCACGGCCGGCCCGTCGATGCTCTCCCCGCGCGGCCATCACACGGCGACGCTGCTCCTGGACGGCAGGGTCCTCCTCGCGGGCGGCCTCATCGGCGACCACGACGGCGCGACGGGCGACAACGTCGTCGCGATCGCGAGCGCCGAGCTGTTCACCCTGGAGCGCCGCCGCCCCGGCGAGCCCTGCAGCTCCGCGGCGGAGTGCGGGGGCGGCAGCGAGCGCTGCGTGGACGGCGTCTGCTGCAGCTCGGCCTGCGACGGGGCGTGCGAGGCCTGCGCGGTCGCGGCCGGCGCGGCCCAGGACGGCGTCTGCGCCCCGGTCACCGGCCCGGCCTGCGACGACGGCGACGCCTGCACGCAGGGCGACGCCTGCCAGGCGGGCGCCTGCGACGGCGCGCCGGCGAGCGACGGCGCGCCGTGCGACGACGGCGACGCCTGCACGCAGGGCGACGCCTGCCAGGCGGGCGCCTGCACCGGCGCGGGCGCGCCGGCGAGCGACGGCGCGCCGTGCGACGACGGCGACGCCTGCACCCGGATCGACACCTGCCAGGCGGGCGCCTGCGCCGGCGCCGATCCGGTGGCCTGCGCCGCAGCGGACACGTGTCAGCTGAGCCTCTGCGATCCGGCGTCCGGCCAGTGCATCCCCGCGCTTGCCCCCGGCGGCACCGCGTGCGACGACGGCGACCTCTGCACCCAGGACGACGCATGTCAGACGGGCGCCTGCGTCGGAACGCCGGTCTCGTGCACGGCCACGGACGCCTGTCACGCCGCCGCGTGCGACGAGGCCACGGGGCTCTGCGCCGACGCTCCGCTGCCTGACGGTACCCCGTGCGGCGAGCGCTGTACGGACAGCGCGTGTCAGGCAGGCGTGTGCACGACCGGTGCTCCGACGGTCTGTCCGGCTGTCAATGGCTGTCATCAGCCAGGTTTCTGCGACCGGTATGCTGGCTCTGGAGGCGCGTGTCAGGCGGGGCCGCGGCTGCCCGACGGCGCGCCGTGCTCGAACCCCACCACGAGCGCGTGGACCGCCGGTTCCCCCATGGAAACCGGCCGAGGCGGGCACGCGGCCACGCTGCTCCAGGACGGCACCGTGCTGGTCACCGGAGGGCTCGCGGGCCACGTGCAAAGGTGGTATGGAGCGAGCGATCCCCGCTTCGACAGCGCGATGCGGTACGATCCAGCGAACGATACGTGGACGGCGGTCCGCCCGATGCTGCAGCCGCGCGCATATCACACGGCCACGCTGCTCCAGGACGGCACGGTCCTCGTGGTCGGCGGCACCGGCGACGCTGCCCAGGGGCCTTCGGCCGAGCGGTACGATCCGAGGGCCGACGTCTGGACGGTGACCGGAGCGACGGTGGCGCCCGAGCGCCGCGACAGGCACACGGCCACGCTGCTCCAGGACGGCAAGGTGCTCGTCCTCGGCGGTATTCCGGATTGGGCCAGCTCCGAGATCTACGATCCAGCGACGAACACCTGGGCGCCCACCGCGCCAATGCTCGATTTGCGACTCGGCTTCTTCACGGCCACGCTGCTCCAGGACGGCAGGGTGCTCGTCGTCGGCACGCGTGATGGTGGCCGGTTGTTCGATCCGGCGACGAACACCTGGGCCCCTGCGGGGCCGCCGGACGGGCGCGATGACCTCACCAGCGGCGTCGGCTGGACGTGGGACGTGCCGATGCCTGTTTCTCCGAGGAGGCTGGAGACGGTGACGCAGCTCGCGGATGGCCGTGTGCTCGTCCTGGGTGGTTGCGAGAACGACGCTTACTGGTGTGGCTTTGCCGACGTGCTGCTGTATGCGCCCGGTGTCATCTCCCCTGGAGATGGCGTGTGCCAGAGCGGTGCTTGCGTGACGGTCGACGCGGGCGGCTCGGGTGGCGCCGGTGGCGAAGCGGGCTCCGGTGGCGCCGGTGGCGAAGCGGGCTCCGGTAGCGCCGGTGGCGAAGCGGGCTCCGGTGGCGCCGGTGGCGACGGCGGGGTGAACGCGGGCGGCAGCGCGAGCACCGGCGGCGCCGGCGTCACGGCGAGCACGGGAGCGGCCACCGGGGCAGGTGGCGCGGGTGGCGCTGGAGGCAGCGGCGGCGCGGCGCCCGGAGCCGGGGGCCAGGGCGGAGCGGGCGGCGGCGGCACCGGCGGCAGTGGAGACGCCGCGGTCGCCAGCGGCACGGGCGGCGCCTCCACCAGCGCCGCTGGGGCCGGCGGCAGCCCGGGATCCAGCGGGCCGGCGGGCGGCGGCAGCGGCGGGTGCAGCGCCTCACCGCGCCCGGTGGGCTCGGCGGCCCCCTGGCTCCTGCTGGCCGCATTGCTCGGGGCGCGGGGCGCCCGGCGCCGCACCGGGTGCTCCGCAAGGTGACTCGCCTGCTCGCGCGGGCCGAATGCGGTAGCGGTCGCGTTCGCCCGGAGAGAGCTCACATCAAGGGTCCCATTTCGGGACGTCCTACACCGGCTACCACGTCGATCCCCACGACATACGAGGAGAGCCGTTCGACGAGCGAGAGCTCCACCGCAGGCTCTCGCCGGCGTCCTTGGCCGCACGCTGCGTCACGCGCGCGGCCGCCAAGCGGAGGCGCGCGGTCCCTGGACGCGGGATGGACACCTGGATACGCTCATCGAATGAACGACGTGTTCGACAGCGACTCGAACGATCTGTTCCCGCCTGCCGATCGGGCGAAGATCGAGGCGCTCACGGAGGATCCCAACGCGACGGTCGGCTACGAGCTGAGCAAGGGGATCCTGATGTGGTCGGATGAGGAACCGCGCGACGTCGAGATGTCCACGTTCACGAAGATCATGATGCTCATGGCCTATCGATCCATGATGTACCGGCCGGAAATGTTCCGAGATAGCCAGGACGAGTTCATTCGTGAATGGTTCGCGGCATGCCGCGCGACATGGGAAAGGGCGAGGGCCAGCGGCCTCCGGTGGATCGGCTTCGCGCCGTCACGCACCGATCCCGCGAACCTCGCGCTGCTCCTCGAAGCCGAGAGGATCGAGTTCTCGGACATGTAGCCTGCGGGTGATCCCGAAAGCCTCCTGCTCGACGACGTTCAGGACCTGATGGGGAGGAGACTCCCAGCGGCTCGGATCGGGCACGGCGCTGGACGCCAGGTACGTGCTGTGATCGCGCGGCGGCGAGGCCATCGTGGTAAGGAGCTGTGGACCGCTCGGCGCGCCCGTTTTAATGCACGGCGGCCGCCGTGCCGGCTATCGAGAGCGGCGGCTTCAACACGGGGCGGCGTCGAGCCGCATGTCAACGGGAGGACTTATGCAAGTGATCGTCGCGGGCGGTGGGATCGGCGGCCTGGCCGCGGCGCTGGCGCTGCACGCCGCGGGTCATGAGGTGACGGTGTTCGAGGCGGCGCCCACCATCCTGCCGCTCGGGGTCGGCATCAACCTCCTGCCCCACGCCGCCGAGGTGCTGGGCGAGCTGGGTCTTCTCGAGGCCCTGCTGGCCCAGAGTGTGGCGACCCGCGAGCTCATCTATTTCAACCGCTTCGGCCAGCGCATCTGGGACGAGCCCCGCGGCCGCTTCGCGGGTCATGCCACGCCGCAGCTCTCCCTCCACCGCGGCGCCCTCCAAGGCGTGCTGTTCGACGCCGCCGTCGAGCGGCTGGGCCCCGACCGGGTGCTCTGCGATCGGCGCCTCGCGGGCCACGAAGAGGGCAACGGCCGCATCGTGGCGCGCTTCCTCAACCGCGAGGGCGCGGCGTGGAAGGTCTCTGCCGATCTCCTGATCTGCGCCGACGGCATCCACTCGGCGGCGCGCGCCGGCCTCTATCCGGACGAGGGGCCGCCGATCTACGGCGGTCACATCCTCTGGCGGGGGACCAGCCTGGCGGCGCCCTTCCTCACCGGCGCCAGCATGATCATTGCCGGGCATCAGGACCAGAAGTTCGTCGTCTATCCGATTTCCCCACCGGGGCCGGACGGCCGCCAGAGGATCAACTGGGCCGCCGATCTCGCGTTCGCCAGGAGCCTGCGACGCGAGGACTGGAACCGGCGGGGCGACCCCGCCGACTTCCTGCCCAGGTTCGAGGACTGGCGCTTCGGCTGGCTGGATGTGCCCGACCTGATCCGCAGCGCCGAGGCGATCTACGAGTTCCCGCTGGTCGACCGCGATCCGCTGCCGCGCTGGAGCCATGGGCGCATGACGCTGCTCGGCGACGCCGCCCATCCCATGTATCCGAACGGCTCCAACGGGGCGAGCCAGGCCATCCTGGACGCCCGCGCCCTGGTCCGCGCGCTCGCCGCCCACGCCGATCCGGTGGAAGCGCTGGCCGCCTACGAGGCCGAGCGCCTGCCCGCCACCGCCGCCATCGTCGCGGCCAATCGCCGCAGCGGTCCGGAGCAGTGCTTGCAGATCGCCTATGAGCGCGCGCCCGACGGCTTCGACCGCATCGAGGACGTCTTCGCCCCCGGCGAGCTGGAGGCCATCGCCGCCCGCTACAGGGTGCTGACCGGCCTGAAGCGCGCCTCGGAGCCCCTCGCGCCGGCGTGAACCAGGCGCCGAGCGCTCAGACCTGCGCCATGCCGCCGTCGACGAAGAGCTCGGTTCCGTTGATGAAGCTGCTGTCCTCGGAGGCGAGGAAGACGGCGGCCTTGGCCACCTCTTCCGGCAAGCGCCGCCCTGCGAGAGGCGGCGATCGCAGGGCTGGGCGTGGCGTTGTTGCCCGATCACATCGCTGCGGCGGACTTGAGGGCTGGCAAGCTCGTCCGCGTCTTCCCCGAGTGGTACGTGACCGAGGGCATCGTCCACATCGTGTTCACCTCGCGCCGCGGCTTACCGCCCGCGGTCCGGGCGCTGATCGAGCACCTCGCGAGCCACATCCATGACGACGTGATGAAGGAGGGTATCGACCGAGGATGCTGTCGCCCTGAGCTTCCGTCTTCGCTCGACAGAAGCCTCGGAAGGTGAATGTCTGGGCCCTGAGAACATCGGGGCTCTGCGTGTGGCTGCGTGTGGCTGCGTGAGGCTGCGTCTCGCCTGCCGGCCTGGCAGAACCAATTGACCCGCGGCAAGCTCGGGAGTAGGATGAGCCCACCATGCCGTCTGTCCACCTGACGCGCCATCTCTTCACCTTCTTCCCGCACCTCGAAGGTCAACACCTCCTCGTCGAGGCGTCGACGGCAGGCGAGGTCGTGGCGGCCCTGGAGAGGCTCGCGCCCGGCATCGGCTTCTACATCTGCGACGAGCGCGGCCGCTTGCGGACGCACGTCAACATCTTCGTCGGCAAGCAGATGATCCGCGACCGCAAGGGACTCACAGACGCGGTCGCTGCCGACGACGAGGTCCACATTCTGCAAGCGTTGAGCGGAGGGTGAAATGGCAAGCCGTATCCTGGTAGGCACGCGAAAAGGCACATTCATCGTCGAGAAAAAGAACGGCTCGTGGAAGCCGCGCCTCGCGGGCCACGCCGGCGGCGGCGTCAACTATGTCGCGCGCGACCCCTACACGGGCAAGCTCTGGGCGCTGCTCGGCTTCGGCCACTGGGGGGCCAAGCTGTCCGTGTCGACGGATGAAGGCGAGACCTGGAACGACAACCCCGCCCAGATCAAGTATCCCGAGGGCGCTCGCTACATCGGCCAGGACATGTACGAAGACGCCGGCAGCGACTTCGGCGTCGGCATCAAGATCGTCACGCGCCCGGCCACGGTACAGAAGCTCTGGATCATCGGCTTCGGCCCGGGCGGCGCGGTTTACGTGGGCACCATTCCGGGTGGCCTGTTCGTCAGCCGCGACGGCGGCGGCTCCTTCGAGCTCAACCGGCCGCTCTGGAACCACGAGTCACGCGGCGGCGACCTGTTCACAGGCGAGGGCAAAGGCGAGACGAAATGGTTTGGCACGCCGGCCTCCGAGGGTGGCGAGTTCGCCCCCGGCATTCACTCCATCGTGGTGGACCCGCGTGACCCGAAGCGGATGCTCATCGCCGTGTCCACGGCGGGCGTCATCGAAACAGCGGACGGTGGAGAGACCTGGCGACCGCGCAACAGCGGCATGCGGCTCGATCACACGCCCGAACCGGACGCCGAGTGGGGCCACGATACGCATTACATCGAGCAATGCGAGGGCGATCCCGACCATATCTGGCAGCAGAATCACGTCGGGATCTACTACAGCAGCGACGGCGCAAAGAGCTGGCGCAAGGTGAGCCGCCCGGAGCAAGGCGTTCATTTCGGCTTCCCCATCACGGCGGACGCGAAGGACGGACGCTCGGCGTGGGTCGTCCCCGGGAAATCGGACATGCAGCGAATCACCGTCGACGGCGCGCTCTTCGTGGCTCGCACGAAGGACGGCGGTGAGACCTGGGAGCAGCTCCGCAGGGGTTTGCCCCAGGAGCAAGCCTACGACGTCATCTACCGCCACGCGCTCGCCAACAAAGACGGCACTGTCGCGTTCGGCACCACCACGGGCAATCTCTACGTGAGCGATGACGGCGGAGAGGGCTGGACGACCGTCTCCAATAACCTGCCGCCGATCTATTCGGTACGCATGGCGTGATGGGTTGGTTGGCCAGGGAAAGCGGTATACAGATAGCTCCACGCAAAAGGCGGAGCTGTCCGCACTGCTGGAGCTGACCGGGGCGTCCGACCTGGCCCGACCGGGCGCGGGCGCGCCGGCCGGCCGGCCGCGGTTGAAAAAACTTCGCGGCCCCCGAACAGTTTCGGCCCCGGCGGCAGTCTTGGAGGGGAGAGGACAAGACTGCCATGAAACTTTACGATTTCGCGTTTTCTCCCAACTGCCGCAAGGTCCGTGCCGTCGCCTACGAGCTCGGCGTCTCGTTCGAGCCGGTCCACGTCGACCTGTTTCAACGAGCTTCGCGCGCGCCCCAATTTCTCGAGCTGAACCCGAACGGGCGCGTCCCGGTGCTGGTGGACGACGACCTGGTGCTCTGGGAGTCGACCGCCATCATGCGTTACCTGGCCACCAAATGCGGCGGCGGCCTGGTGCCGGCCACGGCGCGCGCCCAGGCCGAGCTGGATCGCTGGCTGGCCTGGCAGCTCGCCCACCTCGGACCGGCCATGACCGCGGTCGCGTTCGAGCGCGTCGTGAAGCGCCTGACCGGCCAGGGGGCGCCCAACGAGGCGGTCATCGCCGCCAGCAGCGCCGACTTCGCGCACCTCAGCAAGGTGCTCGATGGGGCGCTGTCCGGGCGCGATTACCTGGCCGGATCGCTCTCGCTCGCCGATTTCGCGCTCGCGTCGCACTACAGCCTGGCGCCCCTGTGCGGGCTCTCGCTGGCCGGGTTTCCGCACCTCGAGTCGTGGCTCACGCGCGTGCTCGGCCGCGATAGCATGCGCCGCGCCCTCGCCGACGCCCAGGCCGCCATGAGGCCCCATGCCGCCTAAAGACGACGCCACGTTCTTGCGTTCGGTCGAGCCCCTGCGCGGCGCGATCCGCCTGCATTGCTACCGCATGCTCGGCTCCGCGCACGACGGCGACGACGTGCTGCAGGAGACCTGGCTGCGCGCCTGGCGCGCCAAGGACTCGCTGGAGGACGAGGCGCTGGTCAAGCCGTGGCTCTACCGCATCGCGACCAACGTCTGCCTGGACGAGCTGAAGCGCCGGCCACGGCGCCTGTTTCCGACGGACGCGTTCCCCGCGACGGAGGACGCCAGGCCCCCGCTGCCCCGCGTCGAAGAGCCCGTCTGGCTGGAGCCGATGCCCAGCGCCTGGCTGGAAGGCGTCGAGGAGCGCGATCCCCAGGCGCGCTACGCGCTCAAGGAGAGCGTGGCCTTGGCCTTCGTGGCGGCCCTGCAATGCCTGTCCCCGCTGCAGCGCGCGACGCTGCTGCTCCGCGACGTTGTCGGGCTGTCGGCCGCGGAGACGGCGCAGGCGCTCGCCACGAGCGTGGAGGCCGCGAACAGCGCGTTGTTCCGCGCCCGCAGCGCGATCGGCAGCAAGCTCGGCGGGGCGGAGCCGGTCGACATCGCGACGACCACGCAGGTGGATCCGCGCTTGCTCGAGCAGTACGTGCGCGCCTTCGAGGAGGCGAACCTGGACGCCCTGGTCGCGTTGTTCCACGAAGAGATGCGCACCACCATGCCGCCGGCGCCGACCTGGGTCTCCGGGCGCGCCGCCAACGAGCGCTTCTACCGGATGATGTTCGGCAGCATCGTCCCTCGGCAATTCCTGCACTTGCGCATCGCCGCGAACGGACAACCGGCGTTGGCCTTCTATCGTCCCCGAGCCGCCGGCGCGCCACACACCCTGTCGGCGATTCAGCTCGTCACCACGCGCGACGGCGCGATCGCGACCGTCGACCATTTCATGCTGCCCGAGGTGTACCCGCTGTTCGGCGTGCCGTCGGAGCTGCCCACCTCGTGAGCGAGCCCATGCTGCTACCAGGCGCCGCGCGCGTACCGGCGAGCACGAGCGCCACGAACTCGGCCATCGCGGCGCGCAGCGCGGGCCCGTCGAGGGCCGCTCGCTTCGCGCGCCGCCGAGCCCTCGCGACATCACGACATCAGCGCTGGCGCTTGCATCGATCCGCGGACCTGGCTACGTCATCGTCTCCGTGACTCCCGCCCCCTCGCCCTACGGTGTCCTAGGCCACCTCGACCTCCCCCTCGGCCTCGGCCTGCTCCGGCTGGCCACGGAGGGGCGCCCCTCCGAAGAGGACGCGACCGCCGTCATCCACGTTGCCCTCGATCGAGGCATACGCCTCCTCGACACCGCCGATTCTTACTGCCTCACCGACCGCGAGGCCCACTATGGAGAGCGCCTCGTCCGCAAGGCGCTCGACGCGTGGTCCGGCCCGCGCGACGACGTGCGCGTCATCACCAAGGCGGGCCTCACCCGACCCAAAGGGCGATGGGCCCCGAACGGCGGCCGCGACCACCTGCGCCGCACGGTCGAGGGCAGCCTGAAGGCGCTCGGCGTCTCGCGGATATTCATGCTCCTCCTCCACGTGACCGACCCCAGGACCCCCCTCGAAGAGAGCCTCGCCGCGCTCGCCGAGCTCCAGAAAGAGGGCCTCATCGAGCACCTCGGCCTCAGCAACACCTCCATCGCAGAGGTCCGCCAGGCCCAGCGGCACTTTCCGGTGCGGGCCCTCCAGGAGGAGCTGAGCGTCCTCGATCGCGGCAGCGCAGCCCGAGGCCTCTTCGAGCTCGCCAAGCAAATGGGCATCCCGTTCCTCGCCCACCGGCCGCTCGGCGGTCACGCCAAGGTCGATAGCCTCCTCAAGAACCGCGCGATCAAGCCCATCGCCGCGCGGCACAGCGTCACGTCCCAGGAGGCGGCCCTCGCGGCCCTGCTCGATCTCGGCCCCCCGGTCCTTCCCCTGTTCGGGGCGACCAGGCGGGAGAGCGTCGAGTCCTGCTTGCGCGCGCTCCGGGTCCCCTTTGGCGCGCGCGATCGAGCCGACCTCTCGAAGACCAGCTTTGCGCCCACGGCCGATGTGCTGGCGTCGATCGCGCCGCCCGTGATCCCCGCCGGTCTGCGCAAGCTCGAGCCCGGAGAGGGCCCCGGCGATGCGCCCGAGGTGGTCGTGATCATGGGAATTCAAGGGGCAGGCAAATCGTCGGAGGTCGCCCGCTACACGGCCAAAGGGTACGCGCGCCTGAACCGCGATGAGCTCGGCGGCACGCTCGACGGCGTGGTCAAGAAGCTCGGAGAGCTGCTCTCCTCGGGGCAGACGCGGGTGGTCCTCGACAATACGTACGGCACGCGCGCGTCGCGTTATGCGGTGCTCCGGATGGCGCACGCGCACGGCGTGCCGGTCCGGTGCCGGTACCTGGCCACGCCCATCAACGAGGCCTACGCGAACGTCGTCCTCCGCGTCCTCGAGCGCTACGGCAAGCTGCTCGGGCCGGAGGACATGAAGGCGCTCGGCAAGGAGGATCCCAACCTGCCGCCGCCGCAGGCGCTCTCGCGGTGGGCTGCGAATTTCGAGGCGCCGCACGTGGATGAGGGCTTCTCGGTGGTCGAGGAGATCCCGTTTGCCCGGCGCGTCGATCCGCTCTTCACGGGCAAGGGCCTGCTCCTCGACGTGGACGGCACGCTGCGAACGACAAAGAGCGGCGAAATCTACCCGCGCGACCCCGACGACGTCGCGCTCCTGCCCGGTCGGCGCGCGGCCCTGGAGCGCTGGATCAACGACGGATACACGCTCTTCTTCGTGTCGAACCAGAGCGGCATCTCGAAAGGATCGGTGACCGAAGAGGCTGTCCTGGCCGCGTTCTCGCGGACGATCGAGCTCCTCGGCCTGCCCGTGGCCGAGGTCGTGTACTGCCCGCACCCGGCGTTTCCGGTCGGCTGCTTCTGCCGCAAGCCCCTGCCGGGGCTCGGGATATCGCTGATCCAGCGCCACAAGCTCGCGCGCGAGCACCTGGTCATGGTCGGCGATATGGAAAGCGACCGGGAGTTCGCGCAAGCGCTCGGGGCGAAGTACATGACGGCCGAGGAGCTCTTCCCAGGCGAGTGAGCGCCCGCGATGAAGAGCGTGGGCCCGCCTTCTACCTACGCGCCCGGCTTCTTTTACCTGCGCGCCGAGCGATACGGTCGCGGCCGGTATGGTGACGCGCCTATTTTGAGCTGTTGCTTCACAACTGAACCGGCGCGCCTCAATCCATTGCTGGTCGGGAGGCCATGAGCTAGGGTCGAGTCCCAGTCGCGCCCTTCGCGCGCGCGGAGTCACCGATGACAAGCGCCCGTTGCTCCTCCCTGGTCCTCGCCCTGCTCTCACTCTCGGGTGTTGCTTGTTCGTCGAGCAGCACCCCTCCGTCGGAAGAACCGGGGGTCGCAGGCGCGGGCGGCCAAGCGCAGGCGGGCGCCGGTGGTAACGCCGAGAGCGCGGGCAGCACCCCGGGCGATGGCCAGCCCGGCTCCGCGGGCGCGGGCGGAGCGGGCGCCGCGTCGGGTGGCTCCGATTCCGGCGGTGCCAGCGGCGGCGAGGGCGGCAGCGCGAGTGGCGCGGGCATGGGGGGGGCGAGCGGTGGTGGCGGTCAAGCCGGCGGCAGCGCAGGCGGCGCGACCGGCACGGACGCGGCCAAGAGCGCCGGCTGCGGCAAAGCGAAGACGCTGCAAAACGGCACGATCGACATCTCGTTCGGCGGCGCCTCTCGCAAGTACATCCTTCGCGTGCCGAGCGATTACGACAAGGACAATCCGTATCGGCTCGTGTTCGCCTTCGCGGAGTCCGGCTCCTCCGCCATGTCGGTGGCGAACCGGAACTACTTCACGATGGCGACGCTCGACGCTGGAGCTACCACCATCTTCGTCGCGCCGGACGCCGCGAACGGCGCCGGTTCCTGGAGCAAGTCGGACGTGGAGCTGACGGACGCGATCCTGGAGGAGCTCGAGGGAGATCTCTGCATCGACAAAACGCGGATCTTCGCCACCGGCTTCAGCTTCGGGGGAGCGATGTCGCTGGCTCTCGCCTGCACCCGCGCGGACGTGTTCCGAGGCGTCGCCTTCTTTTCGGGGGCAGATCTCACGGGCTCCTGCACGGCGACGTTGACCAAGCCGATCGCCTACTACGCGTCGCAAGCCAGCGGTGACAGCAGCGGCCCCCCCATGCCGACCAGCGGTCGCGTCAAACAAGCCGAATTCGCGAAGGTCAACGGCTGCATGGAGGAGCCGTCGGCGACCACCTTCCCGGCAGCTGGCCAGCCCCACACGTGTACCGAGTACAAGGGCTGCTCCGCAGGTCACCCCACCAAGTACTGCGTGTTCGACGGCCCGCACGGCTGGGAGCCGAAGGACCCCGGGCAATCGACGAGCTGGAACGCCCCCGAGGCGTGGAAATTCATCACGCAATTCTGATCTCGAGTCGAGGACTGCGTCGGGCGCAACGACGATGGGGAGGCGGTGGCGGTCGAGCGTCTCGCCGCCCTGTTGCCGGGCCCTTCGATGCGCTGCCGCCTGTTTCGGGATCGTGCCGGCGTCCCCGCGCTCTTCCGGCCCAACGCCTGAATCAAGCCGCGCCGCGAAGCGGCGTCGGCTTGAATGAATCGTCAGGCCCCTAGCGGTATGAGTGAATTGCACCTGCGACCCGTGGATGATCTCGCCTTTGTTGATTCGATGCTCCAGCTCGTCAAGCTGGCGCATGAGGGCCCTGTAGTGTCGCGCCCAATGAACGACATGAGATAGGCCAATAACAACAAATAGGCCGCCGGAAATGCATGCAATGAAGACGCGCACGGGCCCAAACAGGGCATAAGCAAACCCCGCCATCAAGGCAGCGACAGCAAGGCAGGACAAGGCGCCTGTTACAAGAACGCGCCGAGCGGTGCGGGCCGTAATGCTTCGCACCTGGTCCAAGCCATCAAGCGTGATGATGTCGCTGTCTTCCATAGCGGTCTGACTTTCAGGCGAGCCCCCGAGGGAGCGGCAGCTCTAGCCATCCGCCGCGGAGGGCCAGCGGGCGCGGGTCCTGCTCGGGGAGCAAGCGGAGCCGGAACTGCCGCCCGAGATAGAGGACCGACCCTCCGCTCACGAACTCCCGCGCGCTGCTGGCGGGGGGCGGGAGCTGCTAAAGAAATCCACGCGGCGCCTGTCGACATCAAGAGCTGTCCGTAACGAAGCGAGCGGTTGGAAGCGAACCTCGTCCAAACGCAGCAGAATTTTCGAACGTCTCGCGTCATCCCGCTTTTACTTGATCGTTTAGTCGCAGCAGCTGCACAGTTGCAGGTATGCGTATCGTTTCCTTCAGCGTGCTCGCGTTCGCATTCGCCTGCTCCAGCTCACCAGACGAGCCCGGCGGCTCAGGAGGCGCAGGGGGCGCCGCCGCGGGCGCCCCGAGCACGAGCGGCACTGGCGGCGTCACCCAACCAAACGGAGGCGCGACGGGCCCCGGCGGCGATGCGACGAATGGCGGCGCAACGACAGGAGGAGACGCGATGGGCGGAGCGTCGACGGGCGGCGAGCCAGCCGGCGGCTCCTCGGAAAGCGCGGGCACAGCGAGCGGCGGAGCGTCGGCAGGAGCTGGCGGAGCGGATGGCGGAGCCGGCGGGGCGAGCGGCGGAGCCGGCGGAGCGAGCGGCGGAACCGGCGGCGGCGGGGCCTGCGTCAAGAACCTCGCCTGCAAGCTGGACCCACCGCCGAGCACCGGCGACCTCGCGCAAGACTGCGTCAATCGCATCAACCAGTTCCTCACGCAGTGCGCTTGCCTGCCGGCGCTCAAGCGCCGCGAAGACGGCGAAGCCTGCGCCAACGAGATGGCGAAATACGACGCCGATCACAACATGGCTCACGCCGGCATCCAAGCAAAAATCTGTCAGCCCGGCGGCGCGCAAAACTCCTGCCCTGGCTACTCCTCCAACAAGCAAGTCATCGGCCTGTGCATGCAACAGATGTGGGACGAAGGCCCGCCACCCACCGCAAACTGCACCGGCGACTGCTACGAAACGCACGGCCACTTCATCAACATGACCGACGACTCCGTCACCCAAGTCGCCTGCGGCTTCTACACGACGAGCAGCGGCAAAGTCTGGGCCGTCCAAAACTTCACGCGCTGAGAGCGCGGGTGGGCCCCGCGCCCGAGATCGAGGGCGGCGTCCTCGCGCTGATCGCGCGCCGGCGCGGCCCACGCGCCGTCCGGCGAGAGGGCGACGCCGGCGGGAAGTCGCGGAGGCCGCGGCGGGCGGTGTAGTCGTAGCGGAGGAAGACCAACCCCGAGGCGCGCGGCGAGGTGTCGGCTGGGCTCGGGACGTCGAACAGGAACGTCCCTTCCACGCCGAGCGAGGCGCGGTGCCCGCGGGCGAGCCAGCTCCAGAACGTGAGCCCCGCGGTGAACGCGTCGCGCAGCAAGGCCTCGTCGCGCATCTCGTTCACCGGCCGGTAGCTCGCGAGCCAGCCGAGCTGGATCCACGGCCACAGGCCCCGGCCGGGGAGCAGGTCGAGGTCGAGCGTCGCGTCGATGCGGTCGAGCGCCGACGGCACCGGGCTCAGCTCTACGTGAGCGATGACGGCGGAGAAGGCTGGACGACCGTCGCCAATAACCTGCCGCCGATCTATTCAGTACGCATGGCGTGATAGGTTGCCTGGAAGTCACGGGGCGCAAGCGAGCGGCGCCGCGGCCCGCGCCCGCACCGCCTCCCCCCCGTGAACGGCCGCCGGGAATATCTATTGATACCAGCTCTCGACGATGGCAATGTCGACGGCATTCATGAAAGCAGCGTTCATTCCCCTGGCGCTCGCCGGCGCGTTGTCCGCTTGTCAGCCGAATCGACCCGATGGTCCCGAAAAGCTGAAGGCAGTCGTCGTGTCGTATTTCGACTGCGTCACCCGGAGGGACTTCGCACGAATGAAGACCTTGACGACGCCCGACTTCGTCATCTACGAAAACGGAAAGATCATCGACAACGACGGACTGATCGCGATCATCAATGGATCCCCGATAGCCAAAGCCACTTTTTCATTGGACGATGTCAAGATCGACGTCGACAACAACTCAGGGAGCATGATCTACATCAACCATGGCAAGTTCACGCAGAGCGACGCGAGCACCATGACACGCGACTTTCTGGAGAGCGCGATCTTCAAGAAGGTTGGGAGTGAATGGAAGCTGCACTTCGTGCATTCAACGGTGAAGAAATAGACGCGAGCTCAATCGGCGCACATGAGACGATCGATGATCTCGAAGATATCCAGAAGAGTGGAATCGAGAGCTTGCTGAGTGTCATGCTCGTGCGTTCCCGCTCGACTTGTTCACTTTCAATGGTTCTTGCGGTTTGGTCGATGTCGCACGATCGCACAGATCTGCGGCTCGTTGGGTATCACTGCAGCCGCCTGTGGCGGCCTGCGCTACGAGCCGGTCAATCCGCGGGGGACGCGGCGCACGCGTGCTGCGGCGAGAGGGCGCGCGCCCGGGCCGGCAGGGCAACCTGCTTCACGGCTCTTCCCACGAGGGCTCGACGGCGGGTCGCTCGCGCTCGATGATGCGCCCACTCCCCTCCTCCTGCCGGTCGCGGAACGGCGTCGACGCCGGCGGGAAGTCGCGGAGGCCGCGGCGGGCGGTGTAGTCGTAGCGGAGGAAGACCAGCCCCGAGACGCGCGGCGAGGCGCGCGGCGAGGTCTCGGCCGGGCTCGGGAGGTCGAACAGGAACGTCCCCTCCGCGCCGAGCGAGACCCGGTGCCCGCGGGCGAGCCAGCTCCAGAACGTGAGCCCCGCAGTGAACGCGTCGCGCAGGAAGGCCTCGTCGCGCGTCTCGTTCACCGGACGGTAGCTCGCGAGCCAGCCGAGCTGGATCCACGGCCACAGCCCACGGCCGGGGAGCACGTCGAGGTCGAGCGTCGCGTCGATGCGGTCGAGCGCCGATGGCACCGGGCTCAGGCGCAGCGACGTGCCCGCCGTGACGAGCGCGTCGACGAACGGCCGGTACCGGAGGCGCGCCCCGAGCGAGGCCTGCGTGTCGTGCGTGGCGCCGTAGGGCGTGTAGACGTCCTTGTCGGCGCCGACGAAGCCCCTCAGCGACTCGTCCACCATGAGCCACGTGAAGCCCGCCCACGGCGAGAGCGTGAGCTCGCCGAGCGGAATGGACCAGAACGCGCTCGCGCTCGCCCTGGCGCCCATGGCGTCGCTGGCGTCCGGCTGGAACACAACGCGGCCGCTCAGCGAACCGCCGGGGACCCAGCCGCTCGAGCTCAGGTCGAAGCGCGCCTCCGCGCCGAAGCTCTCCGGCCCGTCGCGCAGGCGCCCGAACCCCGCGGCCGCGATCCAGGCGCGCCGCTCGATCAGCTCGCGGTGCACGTCGAGGCCGAGCTCGAGGAAGCGGACCGGAAGACGGGCGTCCTCCTCGGCGAGCTCGCTGTCGACGAGGCGCGCGTAGCCGCCGACGGAGAGCGGCCCCGGGTCCGGGTCCTCTCCCACCGGGGGCGCCGGACGAAGCGGCTCGTCCGCGGGCGCGATCGGCGCGGGCAGCGGCGGCGGCGCGGGCGGCGGCACGCGCGGGCGGGGCGCGCCGTTCGCGACGGCGAGCTCGACGCGGAGCAGCGCCCGGCCGCCGGGCGAGGCGACGCGCAGCACATGCGGGCCCTCGGGGAGGACGGCGACGCGGGACTCGACCTCGCCGCCGAGCCAGAAGAACGGCTCGCGCGTGACGCCCAGGCGACGCGCGGCGCGGTCCTCCGAGGCGTCGAGCGCGAGGGTCCCCTCCTCCACCGCGCCGCCGCCGCCGGACTCGCCGCCGACGCCGTCGAGCGGCGCCACCGAGAAGCGCAGCTGGCCGGAGGGCGCGGCCGCGGCGACCTCGGGACGGCAAGCCGGATCCCCGCCGTCCGCGGGCGCGGCGCGCGCGCGGGGCGACGCGCACTCGTAGGCGGCGCGGGCGCGGATGCGCACGACGGTCGGGCCGACGAACGCGAGCTCCAGGGGGCGCGCGGGGTCGATGTCGTTCCATGTCGACAGGACGCGGCCCGAGAAGGGCTGCGCCGCGCCGGCCGCGGTCGCGCGGATCCAGCCGAGGACGCTCCGGTCCGCCGGAGGCCGCGCCTCGATGCGGTGGCTGCCCCGCGGCACCTGCACGACGCAGCGGTCGGCCATCGGCGCGGAAGCCGGCGAGCACGCGACCGGCTCGCCGTCGAGCGCGATCGAGAACGCGCAGGGGGTCTCCTCGCGGTCGAGCGCCCGGCAGACGCCGTCGAGCGCGATCGCGCCCGGCGCGGCGCGGTCGAGCCGGAACTCGGCGCGCGCGCCGTCGGTGATGAGGAGCGACGCCTCCGGCGCATCAACGAGCGCGCGCCGCACCCGCACGCGGAGCGGCAGATCGCGATCGGCCCTGGCCCGGATCTCGAGCGTGGCCGTGCCGGCCGTGGCATCGGCGCGCGGCGGCACGGTCCAGCCGGTCACCGGCGCCAGCCGCGCGAGGGCGGCCGGCGGGAGCTGGACAGGCGGCGGTGCGGCGCCGGCGGGAGGAGCGACGGCCGGGCGCTGCGGGGCGCTCCCCGAGGCTGCGGGCGCGGCGCCCTGCTGACCGGCGGAGGCCTCGCGGGCGGCCTCCTGCACGGCGAGCTCGGCGAGCACGAGGGCGCGCAGCGTGAGCCGTCGATCGGGCGCCGGGGCGGCGGAAGCCACGTCGGTGGCCAGGTTCGAAGCACGGGCGAGCGCCGCGGCGGACCGGTGGGCGAGCCCGATCCGGGTGAAGGCGTCGGCGGCGAGCTGCACCTCGCCGGAGCGCTCGGCGAGGAGGCCGAGCAGCAGCGCGTCCGCGCCCGCGCTGTCGCCCGCAGGGCCCGCGAGCAGCGCGACGCCGCGCCGCGGGTCGACGCTGAGGCGCGCGGCGCGCGCGGCAGCGAGGGGCGCGCGGTCGTCGGGCAGCGGGAGCGGCGGCACGCGCGCGGGCAGGCCGAGCGGGACCGCCACCGGGCTGCCCGGCGGCAGGGTGAAGACGGTGCTCGGCGGCGCGCCCGCGGTCGACGCGCCGGGCAGGTGCGCCGCGTCCCAGGGATCCTCCTCGGCGGGGCGGTCGAGCGCGGCGAGCGCCGGGAAGCCGAGGGCGTCGAGCGCCGCGGCGCGCTGCGTGTGGAGCGCGGCGCGGGCAGGCGAGGGCGCGGCGCGGAGGGCGCGTGTGGCGCCGCGGATCTGCTCGAGCGTGCCGTCGACGGGCGCGCCGTCCGGCGGGCGCACCGGCGTGACGGCGCGCGGGGCGCCGGGCGCGGCGGGGTGCAGGCGCACCGAGGCGCGGAGCAGCGTCGGCGCATCGGTCTCGACGCGCAGCTCATGCGCGCCGGCGGGGACCGGGACCTCGATCGAGCCCGTGGCGCCGGCGCGCACCCAGGCCTCGTGGACGGCGGCGCCTGCGCGCACGCGGAGCACACGTGCGGGGCCGTCCGCCGGGGGCGGCGCGCCTCGCGCTCCGGGCGCCGGCGCCGCTGCTCCGGGCGCCGGCGCAGCGGCGCCTTGCGCTCCAGGCGCCGGCGCAGCGGCGCCTTGCGCTCCGGACGCCAGCGCCGCCTCGCCCGCCACGGCGGGCGGCGCGAGGACGACGCGGGCCAGCGTGGCGCGCTCCGGGTCGGGGAGCGCGAAGGTCGCGGAGCCATCGACCCAGGCCCACTGCACGATCTCGCGCAGGGAGGCGCACGGCGCGCGCCCGCTGCGCGGGATGCGCGCGAGCACCGGCGGAGCGCCCGCCGGCCGCTGGAACGTGCGCGCCCCGGGCGCCACGGCGACGACCGACGTGAGCCCGGCGCCGCCGTGCACCGCGGCCGGCGCGCCGTCGATGAGCACCGGCGACTCGGGGACCACCTGGTTCGAGGCGCTCCGCAGGAGCACCCGCGCGTGGGCCCCCGGCGGCGCTTCGACGTCGATCTGCGCGCGCGCGGCGTCGAGGAGCGTCCAGCGGAGCCCGGACTCCGCGTCCACCTCGCAGAGGCCGTCCGCGGCGGCGCGCCCCGGTGTGCCGCCTCCCGCCGGCGGCAGCGCGTCGCGAGGCTGCGCGATCGCGCTCCACGCGGCCACGCCGTCGGGGATGTCGAGCGCGTCCCACGGGGCCTCGCGCGCCCAGGCGGTGCGCGCGAGCGGCGCCGCGCTCTCGACATCGCCATGGCCGAGCGCGTAACGCTCCGCGAGCGGCGCCCCCGCTGGCCGGCGGCCGTCGCGCGGCGGCGACATCGCCGCGCCAAGCGCGGACACGGCCGCGACGTCGTCCGGGTGCGCGCGGGCTCCGGCGGGCTCGCGCGGCGCCGCGGCCCCGGGCTGAGCGGGCACGGGTCCAGCAGGCCAGGACCAGGGCGCGTCCGCGGCGCCGGGCTCCGCGTGCGCCGCGGCGAGCCGCACGAGGATGGCGCGCTGGAGCGACGTGGCGCCCGCCGCCGCGCGGCCCTGCGCCGCCGCATCACCTTTCGCCGCGACCGACGCCTGCGCCGCCGTGTAGGCTTGCGCCGCGCGCGCGAACGCCGCGCCGGAGGAGGGCGCCCACCGCACCGACTCGGCGAGGAGCAGCGCCCGGAGCGGCGGCGGCACGGCCGGCCGCGCGGCGAGGTCGAGCGCGGCCTTCGCGGCGTCCGGCGCGGCGGCCCGGTCTGCGGCGGCGAGGAGCCGCGGCGCCTCGGCGTGGACCGGCGCGCGATCGCCGTCGCCGGCCTGATCGCGTCGCGCCGCGCGCTCGAGCAGGCCGGCGCGGTCGCGCTGCGGCGCGAGGAGCTCGGCGACGCTGGTGCGTTGCTGGTAGCCGCTGGCGGCGACGGCGAGCTCCCCCTCGACGACGTCGACGGTCGCCGCGCGCGCATCGACCGGCAGCGGCACCCGGATCCACCGCGGCTCGCTCCAGCGCGCGGCGTCCGCGAGGCGCGACCCGGTGCGCACGACGAGCTCCCGGACGACGGCGCCGCCGGCGCGCACCACGACGCGCGTGGTCCCGTAGGTGCGCGCCCGGAGGGCGATGCGCAGCACGTCCGCGCCGGGCGCGCGGAGCTCGAGCCGCGCCCCGGCGCCGAGCGAGCGCCATGGCGTGGCGCGCTCGACGGCCGGGAGGTCGGGGCCTTCGCGGCCTCCGCGCAGCTCGACGCCGCGCGCCCCGAAGTACGGCTCGACGAGCGGCCGGAGGAGCAGCGACTCCTCGAGATAGCGCGCGGTGAGCCATGCGGCCGCGGCCGGGGCGAGTCGCGCGGCGGCCGGGTCGAGGCGCGCGGAGGGCGCGCCCGCCGCGGCCGGGGCGGTGAGCGCCGCGCGCGCGGCGTCGACCCAGCGGAGCAGCGCGCCCGCCTCGCCCGGCGCGGCGGCCGGCGCGGGCGCGCGGCCGCCGAGCCAGGCGGCGACGTCCTCGTCGAGGCGGTACCAGGCCAGCGGCGCGCGCTCCCGTGCGGCGACCCGCACGGCGACCGGCGTGCCCCCGGCGCCGCGCGTGGCGGCCGCACGCACGACGACGAAGCGCGCGCTCGACCACGTCGGCACCGCGACGTCGCGCGCGCCGGCCCTGGTGGGAGGCAGCGGCATCCAGGTGATCACATCGGGCGCGCTCCCGACGCCGGAGCCGAGGCCGATCCCCGCGACGTCGCCGCGCACCTCCAGCCGGTCGCCTGGCTCCACGGGCACGAGGAGCAGCTGCCCCGCGGCGAGCGCGACGGGCGCGGTGGGGTCGACCGCGGCGGGCGCGGCGCGCGCCTCGTCCGGAGCGGGGGCCCCCTGCTGCGGGCCGTTGCTCCACGGCACGACGCCGGCGCTGCCGGGCGCCACCCAGACGAGCGGCTCTGCGGCGGCGGCTTCGCGTGCCCCCGGGACGCCGTGGGCGACGCCGAACGCGAGCACGAGCGCCGCGGCGAGCAGCGCGCGGCGGGCGGCGGCCCCGGGGAAGGCGTCGAGATCCACGGCGATTACCCTTGCACCATGCCCACTTACGCCCCGCGCCGTGACCTACCGGGCTACCCGATTTCCGGGTTCGAGCGCAAGCGCGCGATCGGCGATGAAGCGCCGCAGCCCTCGCAGAGGCGGTGTGCGCCGTGATTGCCGCTGGCGGGCGGCGCTCCGAAGCCTACGGCATGGGACCAGCGCCGCTCGCGCTTCAGCCCTCCCGCAGGGCGGCGAGCCCTGCCCCATCGAGTTCGACGAGTGACGCCTCCTCGCCGGTCCACTGGGAGATGGGGGCGGTTGGACCGCCCCATCGCCACCGGAAACGATCCCACGGAACCGGTTCGACCACCCCTGAACACCGGAGACCGTCTTGCGGAACCGGTCCGAGGCCTCGCCGGATGCTGCGTACGGCTTGCGTACGCCTACCTGCTCGCCGCCCGCTCCTGTACCGCTCGGCACACCTGCCTGCCAGGCCGTCGAGCAGCCTCGGTGCACTGAGCTCTTCGGCGTCGTACTCGGCGAGGCGGACCGCTAGAGCGACAAACGGGTTGAAACCACAAGAAAAAGCAGGAATTTTTCACAGGGAGACGGGGAGGCGGGGAGCGAGAGACGGCGAGGAGGGAGAAATTCATTTCTTCTTCCTCCCCGCCTCCCCGCCTCCCTGTGAAAATTCTCCGGGTTTCAACGTGATCGGTGCTCTAGAGCTGTCCGACGCGCCGGGAGGAGTGCTAGGGTGCACATGGATCTCCCATGCGACTGCTCGATCTGTCCATCCAGAATATCGGTCCGTTCGATGAGGCACGTCTAGAGTTCCTGTCGGCGCACGACGACCCGGTACCAGTGGCGATCATCACCGGCGAAAACGGGACCGGGAAGACGATTTTGCTCGACGCAATCCGGGGATTGTTCGGCGAATACTACGGACGGCTCGAGCGCGCACTCTGGCGAAACGGGACACCATTCCAGATAGAAGCAGCCCTGTTCATCGACGGACACCCAGAAAAATTACTCTCGAACCGAAAACAATATTCACAAGGAGCATTCGACTTTCTCCCGCACAACCCGAAAATTTTGCGCCTTCCCATCGACGTCGAGGGAGGAACGCCATCCCCCGATTGGGTGGTGGATTTCTGGCGCTCTTCACTTCCTGCCGATGCTTACACGATCAGCCAGCTCGCACGGCCTGCGCCAAAGAGCTTCTTGAGGGATGCTCTGAAGGGCGTTCAGCGCAACGCCGCGGTGACCGAACTCATCTGCGCCTTCGATTACCTGCGGGGCAGTGACGATCCCCGCGACCGCCGGGATGGCGAGGTTCTATACGACACCATACGCCGTATCGTCGAGCTCAGCGTGCTTGACGGAGAGCTGAGCCACGTGGACCGTCGCGCCTTCATGCCCATGGTGCGGCAGAGCGGCCAGCTCGTCCCGCTCTCCAATCTGAGCAGCGGCAACGCGTACCTCATTCAGCACATGATCGGATTGCTCGGCAAGATGTACGCCGTGCACGTCCTGCGCGAGAAGGAAGCCTCCGAGCTCTGCAAAACGCCTGGGCTGCTGCTCATCGACGAGGCCGAGAACCACCTGCATCCTCGCTGGCAGAAGCGCTTCCTGGGCGACGTGCTCAGCATTTTCCCGAATCTTCAGATCATCGCCACAACGCACTCTCCCTTCATTGTCGGCTCGGTTCCAGGCGCCCGGGTGTTCGTCTGTCGCTATGACCGGGAGCGGAAGACCTGCGTGGTCGATGACGCCACAGACGTCTACGCGAACAAGCCGGTGGAGGAAATCCTGCTCTCCCCCGCATTCGATGGCACGCACCCGTTTGGCGAGGAAATATCGCGCCTGATGGAGGAAAGGAAGGCCGCCTTCGAGGCGGGGGACTCCGTCCGGCAAAAGGAAATCGAGAAGCAGCTCAAGGACAAGAACCCCGAGTACTTCTCGTACATCGATATCGAAGAGCGGCTGCAGACGCTGCACGGAGAGGGAAAATGATCCCGATCAAGCGACTGCCAGCACCTGATGTACTCGCGCGGAATGAAGAGCGCTGGCGGACCGCATTCCTGGAGCAACGCGCAAAGGCCCCACAGAAGCGACCCAGCTCCAAGCAGTATGCACATCCGGACATCGTCTCCACGTTGGAGGCAATGAGCCATCACAAATGCTTCTACTGCGAACAGAGCACGAAACAGACGCAACGCGAAGTCGACCACTACATCGATGTAGCTGAGGATCCGACGCGCGCGTTCACATGGGAGAACCTTTACCTATCCTGCTGGGAGTGCAATCATCGAAAGCAGCCTCACAGGGCCATCCCGGCGACCTGCTGCGTGGACCCTTGCGCCCCGGATGCTCAGCCTTCCGCTCACCTGATGTTCGAGAAGGAGCTCATTCGAGCTCGAGAAGGCTCCGCACAAGGACTCGCGACCATCAAGAAGTACAAGCTCGACCGGAAGGATCTGGACCACAAACGGCTGAAGCAGCTTCAACTCTTCAACGAAGCGCTCGTCCGCATCAAGGATGCCCAGATCGCTGACGGCCGGAAGGACATGAACGAAAACGAGAAGGAAGTGCTGCGGAGCTTCTGCCAGCCCGATTTCCCATTCTCGCTCATGTTCAAGGTGCACCTCGAGCGGCACCGCCTATGACACCTCCGTCGAGGTGTCCTCCACTACGGCTCGCCGCCGCTCGTGCGCACCGCACCGCGCGAGGCGGCGCGACGGGCTGACATGTCGAGGAGCACGGCTGCGCCGGGACGTCGTCTGCCCCCTACTCGCCCCGCGCGCAGCGGAACCCGTAAAAAGACAGCGTCCTCTCCGGCAGCTCGCCGATACGGTACGTCGGACTGAGCGTCTCCTCCGTGTGCGAGAACGCCCCTCCGCGGGAGCCCCTGCCGAAGCCTCCGTCGGTCAGTGTCGCGCAGTTGATGCACGTCGCCGTCAGATCGGCGTGATAATCGAGGACCCACTCGAACAGGCTGCCCGCCAGGTCGGCGTGTCCCCATTTCCCGTCGCCCGCAGGGGATTTCGACCCGACCGACGGGATCGGGCACACCGTCATCGTGGAGTCGCAGCCGAACACCGCCAGATCCTGGCTCGGGGCCTCGTCTCCCCACGGATAGGCGCGCTGCTCGTTCCCCCCGACCGCGGCGTAGTTCCACTCCGCCTCCGTGGGCAGCCGGCCCTCGTCCCATGCGCAGAACGCGAACGCGAGATACCAGCTCGCGCAGTTGATGGGCGCCGCCTCGTTACCGGCGGGCTCATCGGTCCACGTCCGGAAGTTCGGGTCGCATTGCAGCGAGGCCCGCAATTCGTCCTGCCCCGCGGGCAAGCTCGCATCCCACGCCGGGTCCCAGCCGCTGCCCTCGATGAGCGGATGAGCGCCCGCCCCCGCCTTCGGCTTTGTCGCCGGGTACCCCGCGACGAACTGCCGGAACCGGCCCACCGTCGCCTCGAAGCGATCGAGCTGGAAATCGGCGACCGTGGCCGGATAACGCGCGTCGTTCAGGCGGTTGAACTGGCCGCCCACCACCACGCCCTCCGTGGGCTCCACGTCAGGGACACACGCGCCCGCTGCAAACAGCGGGATCACCATCGCGGAGAGAGCCCTGAAGAACACCACGCGTCTTGTCTCGCCCGTTCGCATCAGAAGCTCCCGGAGATGCTGGCGCCGGCGCCGGACGGCGCGATCCACGGGAGCGCGACGGCCGCCGGCGCCTCTTCGCCGCCCGACCGGACGATCCCATAGGCCGCCACCCCCACCGCGACGAGCCCCGCGGCGCCCAGGCCGACGAAGAGGCCGAAATCGCGGTTCTTGCGCGCATTGTCGGCCGCGAAGTCATAGCCGGGGTCGCAGTACGTCCCGCCGGCGACATCGCGGCAGTTCTCGCGCAATGCGCTGATCGCGGAGAGGTCGTCGATCAGGAACCCGACCGACGCGCCGGCAAGGGCGATCCCGGCGGCTCCGGAGATCCAGGCCCAGGTCGGGGTGCCCCCGCCTCGCGCTTCGTTCGCCTTGGCGGGCGGCGTCGCAGCGCTGGCCGCGGCCGCGGCCGCGGCCGCGCGTCGCAGCGTGAGCTCGACCGTCGTCGTCTCGCCCTCCGCGAGCGTGATCGAGCGGGTCTCTGCCTGGTGCCCGGGGGCGCTCGCGCGGATCTCGTGCGGGCCAGGATCGACCGGCAGGGGCTCTCCGAGCGCGGCCGCCGGGAGCGCCGTGCCGTCGCGCAGCACCTCCATGCCGGCGGGCGCGCCCTTGACCACGATCACGAGCTTCGGCACGCGCGGCTCGAGGGCCGCGATCCCCTTGTTCGCGACCTCCTCCAGGCTTCGCCGCCGCTGCTCCCCGGCCGTCTCGCGGTTCAGGACGAGGGCCCGGTGGTAATCGTGCCAGGCCGTCGCGAGCTTGCCCTCGCGCTCGCGGCAACGCGCGATGTTGATCTGGGTGCTCGCCGAGGGGTTGAGCGCGAGGCTCGCCTCGAACTTCGGGCACCCCGCCGCGTCGTCCCCCTTGTCGACGAGCGCGCGCGCGGCCTTGAAGAGCGCCTCCGCGGCCACCGGGTCGCGCGCCGACCCCTGCGCGTGCGCCGCCGCGCCGCCGAGCGCGACCGCGACGGCAGACGCGAGGCCGGCGAAGGCGCGCGCGCCTCGCGCGCGGCTGGCGCCACGACGGGTGTCCGCGAGGCGAAGGATGGGCACCGCAACAAGGCATTTCCCGAGCGGGCTCGTCGTCGTTTCCGCCATGTGTGCTCGTTCCGCTGCAGCGAGCCGCAGGGGCGCGCGGGGAGACCCTACAACAAAAAGGGCCGCACGACCAACCCGTCAGTGAGCAAGCGCATGGTTCGGCTTGACTAAGAAGAGAGCCTTCCGATGCCATCCGCACCGCTCGACGTAGCTCCCACGTAGCTGTGCAGCGCGCGGAGCGTGTACACCGAGACGCGACGGACCGCGGCAGCTGCGGCCATGGTGACAACGCAGGCGTGTGCGAGGCGGCACTGTGCCAGTTCGTTCCCGTCGGCCATACACGCTTTCAGGTGACCCATTTGGCTGCATACCGGCACGGATTGGTCAGCCGACGCGGCTGCTCTCGGCGGGCCGGTCGCATGCCCTCGATCCGGGTGCCGGCTCAGTTTGCCTTCGTCGACGCCGCACCGGCACGAGCCGCTGGCGCCGCCCGCTTCGCGTGGCAGGCTCAGCCCCGAGAACCGCTGGCCCGCGGGACTCATGTGCTGTAGGCTCTGCCACAAGGGCGCCGGAGATGATCACCCGCATCGAGATAGACGGGTTCAAGTCTTTTCAGGGCTTCGCCCTCGATCTCGAGCCGTTCTCCGTTCTGATCGGCCCGAACGGAGCCGGAAAATCGAACCTGCTCGACGCGCTCTCGCTGCTTGCGCGGCTCGCGGGCAGCCCGCTCGCCGCAGCCGTCGGAGAGGGGAGAGGGCGCATCCGCGAGCAGTTCCGTCGCCGGGACGAAGAGCCGACCACGACGGTCGCACGCGGATTCGGCGCCCTCGCCAGCATGGCGCTCGCGATCGAGGTGATCCTGCCGCGTTCCGCGGTGAGGGTCGGCCTGCGCGACGTACCGCTCCAGGCGACGCGGCTCCGTTATGAGGTGAACATCGAGCTTCAGCAGCTCAGCTCCATGAGAGAGCGTCTGACGGTCGTTCGCGAGGTGCTGCGGTCGATGACGTCGGATGAGGATACATGGCTGAGGCGCCATCCCGCCTTTGCGTCACGCCTACGCCACGGAGATGGCGGCGCGCTGGTGGAGTACGAGCGGGCTCTGACCGTCGCGGATCCGAGCGCGTCCCAGTTCTCGATGACAGCGACCGTGCAGTACGTTCCCGAGGCAACCTTTCTCTCGGAGCCGGAGATGCAGGCTCGCTCGCCGCACCTGCGCGCCGTCGCCGAGGAGCTCAGTGGCCTGCGCGTCCTGCACCTGGAAGCCCAACGGATCCGCGAGCCGAGCGAGCCTGGCGCACCAGCGAGGCTCTCGACGGACGGCGCCAACCTGGCGGCTACGCTGGCGGCGCAGAGCCCCGGCGCGATCGCCGAGATCCGGGCGGACGTCGCGAGCCTCGTACCTGGAGTCCGCACCTTCGAGGTCGTCGTCGAGGGCGACACGCTCGTCGTGCAGATGGAAACGTCCGATGGCCAGCGCCTCCCCTCGCGTGTCCTCTCCGACGGGACGCTGCGCATCCTGGCGCTCTCGACAGCGCTCCGTGCAGACGCCTCGAACGCGTTGATCGCGATCGAAGAGCCGGAGAACGGGCTCCACCCTGCGCGCGTAAGGACGCTCATCGAGCGGATCCTGGAGGCGACGCAGCGCCCCGTCGCCAGCGACACCGAATCGGCTGCCGCTGGCACTGCGCAGGTGCTGATCACCAGCCACTCTCCAGTCGTCCTCGCGGCCCTGATGGATCACCCGGAGTGCATCATGGCGCTCGACCTGGTGCGGCTGGGCAGCGGGCTCCGGCATACACGGGTACGCAGGGTTGCGCCTGTGGGTGTCATCGATCGCGAACGGTACATCTCCACAGCAGAGCTCCGGCGCATCCTGGAGACAGCCAGCCCCGCGGAGCTCGCGGAGGCATGACGTATCTGTGCGCAGGGCTCTTCGCCGAGGGAAAAACCGACTATGCGTTGCTACTCCCGCTCCTCGATCAGCTGATCCCCGCGCTCGCCGCCAAGGTGCTTCCCGAGGTTCCCATGATCGGCCCGAGCGTGGGCATCGACGCCCCGGCCCGCACGTCACGGCGGCGCGACGTCCGGATTGCGGCTTCCATTCGCGCGTATTGGGATCAATGTACGCTCTTCGTCATCCACTCGGATGGATCGGGCGATTCCGAGCGGACACAGCGCGAGCAGATCGAGCCGGGGCTGGAGCTGGCCCGAGCAGAGTTTGCTGATCTGGCGGCCGCAGCGTGCGTTCCTGTGCGCGAGATCGAGGCATGGCTCCTCGTCGACGCGCTGCCGTTCCAGAAGCTGCTGCCGCCGATGTCGCCGCTTCTGTTACCGGCGGATCCAGAGAGCGTGCTCGATCCAAAGCGTGCGCTGGAAGAGGTCCTCACGGCGAGCGGCGGCGGTCGCCTCTGCGGTGCCGATCTCTACGATTTCTTCGGCGCCAACATCGACCCTCGGACGCTACGCCGACTGCCTGCGTTCCGCCGGTTCGAGGAGCAGCTCGCCGAGGCGATTCTCGCGGCTGCGCGGCCTCGAGCCGCGCACGCCTGATCGAGCCGCGAGCGATACGACCGCGCCACTGCCGAGGTCCCTGGAAAACTCACTCTCCAGATCGCCTTGAACGCAACGCCCCATGCGCGGCGCCTCACGGGTGCGGCAGCCGAGCGCTGCGGCGCCCCCCGCTTCTCCTCACGGATCGTCCTCCACCCACAGCCTCGGCCCGTCGTCCCGCCCCGGCGCCTTCTGCCCGACCAGCACCGCCCCGACCCAGACCGCCTTCGCCGGCTCCCCCGTGTCGCCCGGCTGCGCCCCCAGCAGCGACAGCCGCACCGCCCGCTCCCCGGGCTCCAGATCGTCGCCCAGCCGGATCACCGCGCGCCCCACCCCGTCCGTGCCGCGCTTCTCCGTCGCCGCCTCCCACAGCGTCGCGCGCGTCAGGTCGCCGCCGCGGCCCGCCAGCACGCCGTCCGGGATCGTCACCCGCCGGAAGAACGCCGCCTCCCGCGACGCCGGCTTCGCCCCCTCGAGCCGGTACCGGATCCGGTAGTCCGCGTTCTCCCCGGGCGTCACCACGAACAGCACCAGGTGCAGCGTCTCGCCCGCCTCCTGCTCGAACTCGTACGTCATCGGCCGGCCGCGCGTCAGCTCGAACACGTCGCGCCGGCGCACGATCGCCCCGCCGTTCGCCGGCGGCGCGTCCGTGTACGCCACCCCCGTCTCGCCCAGCCCCTCGACCTCGACCCGCCGCGCGCCGGCCGGCGCCGCCACCCGCAGCGATCCCGACAGCGCGACGATCGGCTCCTTCAGCGCCACCTCGCCGTCGACGCGCACCGCCACCTCCTTGCCGAGCGACGCGCGCGCGGCCCGGTAGATCACCGACAGCCGCCCGGCCCGCGCCCCCGCCCCGTCCACCCGCACGTCCTTCGCCACGAGCAGCGGCGTCCACGCGTCGCCCGGCGACGGCTCCCCCGCCGACTGCCACGCCGGCATCAGCAGCCGCCGGCGCACCGGCGCGTGCTCCGGGACGAGCACCCGCTCCGGCCGATCCGCGTTCGACCTCCCGCCCTCCCCCGCCCGCTCAATCCGCACCTGCTCGCGCAGATCCGAGAAGCGCTCCTTCCGCTCCAGATCGTCGAGGTTGAACGCCCGCACGTCCGTCCACGTGCTCACGTCGAACGGCGCGTAGCGCCACGTCTCGTCCTCGGCCAGCGTGACCCGGTACGGCAGCCGGTACAGCGTCTCGTTCACGCCCGGCTCGATCGCGCGCAGCCGCAGGCGCGTCCTCACGTCGCCCGTGATCTCGATCCGCTCCACCCCCGCCGGCGGTCGGAGGATCGCGAGCCGCGGCTCGGACGCGTCGAACCCCTCGTTCCACCACTCGAACCGCGATCGCGGGAGCGTCACCTTGAGCTCGGCCCGCTCCGACGGCCCAGGACCCCACCGCGCCACCACCGTCGCGTCGCCCTGGTTCGCGCCCCCGCTCGCGTCGATCTCGGTCCGGATCAGCAGCCCGAGGAGCTCTTGCCCGGGCGCCATCCGCGCGATCACCGGGTCGCTCGGATCCAGCGCCAGGTAGCGCACGATCCGCACGTCCGGCGGCGTCTGCAGCCGCGCCGGAGCCGCCTCCGCCGCCGCGGCGGCGGGCGCGAACGGCGCGGGCGGCTCCGCGGCGGCCGCCGACGGAAGTGCCCCCGGCGCGGCGCCGGGGCCCCCCTCGCCCGCAGGCGAGGGCATCGCCGGGTGGACGATCTCGCCGATCTGCTGCATCGCCTGCGCCTCCGGCGCGCCGAACCGCACGCCGAAATCCGGGCCGACGCCGTCGATCACCACCGTCCGGATGTCCTCCCGCAGGAGCCGCACCGTGGCCCTCCCGAGCGGGCCGAGCTCGACGCTCGCGGACCCGCTCGCGCCGTCGGCGACCCGCACCGTGCGGCCCGGCGGGCCCTCGATGTCGAGCGACAGCGGGCCGCGGAAGTTCAGCGCGGCCGCGCGGCGCTCGCCGATCACGAACTCGGACGCGCCGCGCCCCTCGGCGCGCGGGTACGGCATCCGGAACCGCCGCAAGAGCAGGCGCGACATCTCGTAGTCGATCCCCTCGCGGCCCCCCGCCTCGAGCCGCCGCGCCCAGCCCCGGAGCAGCTCCTTCCGCGCCGGCTCCGGCAGGTCGGCGAAGCCGAGCGCCGACGCCCGGAGCCCGAGCTGCCGCCGCTCCTCCGCGTCGAGGCTCTGCTCGTAGACCGCGCGCGACGCCTCGCTGCGCTGGTAGCGCCCCTCCAGCCGGGACAGGATCGTCAGCTCGCTCGGCACACGCGCGCCGTCGCCGCCGTCGCTCCCCACCGCGGGCTTCGCCCGGAGCCGCACCTGCCCGCCCTGCGGGAGCACGTCGTGCGTGATGAGCAGCGTCGAGCGCGGATCCGTCACCGCGCCCCCGCCGCTCGCGAGCCGCGCCGCGTACTCGCCCTCGCCGAGCGGACGATCCGGATCGCAGCTGACCCGGCTCTCCAGATCGATCGCGTGCCGCGCGACCTCCTCCCCGCGCTCGTTCACGAACGCCGCGACGAACCCGTACGGGTAGCGCCGCGCCGAGTCGCAGGCGTCGGCCCTCACGCTCCCCCAGGTCGTCACCTCCACCGCGTCGATCTCGGCCGGGACCTTGATCACCAGGTCCCGCTCCGGCTCGATGTGGTAGGCGAGGATCTCGTCCTCGGCCGGCAGCGCGCTGCCCAGCGGCGGCGCGCTCGACAGCTGCGAGAGCGCGAACGCCGTCACCCCGAGCAGCGCCATCGCGATCAGCCACCGCGGGTTCAGCGCCCTGCGCGGCGCGCCGTCGCGGGCGCGGAACCCCGCCGTCGCCAGGCGCGCCCGCGACGGCGGCCGCGCCGCGTGGGAGCGCGGCGGCGCGGGCGCCTCGTGGCCCGCCGGCGCGCGGCGCTTCGCCGGGGCGGTCACGGGGCCGCCCGCTGAGGCGCCGCCCCGGGCCCGGCCGCATCGACCCGGAGCGCGCTCGTGCCGACGGTGACCGCGCGCCGCAGCCGCGAACCGCCGGGCACGGCCGCGCCCGGCACCGCGACGAGCGCGCCGTCGATCGGCAGCAGCTGCGCCTCCCCCGGCCGCGCCGCGATGACCCACGGTCGCCCCGTGATCACGTCGCGCCCGATCTCCACATGGCATTGCGCCTCGCGCCGCGGCGCGACCGGCGCGCTCCCGCGCAGCGCGGCCGCCGCCGCGGCGCGCGCCGCGGCCGCCAGCCCTGCCCGAGGCGCCACCGCCACCGCTGCCCGCGACGCGTCCGACCCGGCCCGCGTCGCGTCCGCCACCGCTGCCCGCGTCGCGTCCGCCTTCGCCGGCCCGGCCGTCGGCGCCGCCTGCGTCGCGAAGTGCGCCCTCAGGTAATACGGGTTCCGCTCGGTCGTGTAGCGCCGGAAGGGCTCTATCGCAGCGGAGAGATCGCACGCTGCGGTCACCGCCCGGGTCGGGCAGAGCTCGTCCCCGCTCGCGCCTGCGCCGGCGCTCCCCGCGCACGACGCGAGCGCCTGAGCCCGCGCGGCCACGTCGATCGGCTCGGGCGTCACGCCGAGCCGCGCGAGCCGCGCCTCGAGGCGCGTCTCCCCCTGCCCCGGCTCCACGAAGCGCCGGAGCTCGAAGAAGCGCCGGATCACGCTGCCCAGGTACACGATCGCGAACCGCCCCTCGGCGAACCGCTTCGCGTAGGCCATCGCCATGTCCGTCGCGCCGCTGAACGGCACCTGCTCGCGCGAGCCGTCGAAGATCCCGACGCGCAGCTCGAGATCGCGCAGCGTCTCCAGCAGCGGCCCCGCGAACGTCGGCACGTGCCCCGGCCGCACGACCTCGTACCCGAACGAGATCACCGCGTCCCGCTCGTAGGTCCGATCCGCCTCGATCGCCTGCACCGACAGCGCGTT
This sequence comes from Sorangium sp. So ce295, assembly GCF_051527405.1. Taxonomy (NCBI): domain Bacteria; kingdom Pseudomonadati; phylum Myxococcota; order Polyangiales; family Polyangiaceae; genus Sorangium; species Sorangium sp. So ce295. The sequence goes on from NZ_CP150324.1 coordinate 11,116,075, forward strand.
GCCGCCGTCCCCGACCCAGACCTCGTGCGCCCGCTGGAAGTAGCTGCGCAGCCCCTCGGCGCGCCGCACGTCGGCGGCCCCGCCCGGCTCCGCCGTGGGCACCGCCCCGGCAAGCAGCAGCGACTGCGCCGAGAGCGCGTCGGCGAGCGCGAGCCCCGCGCCGAACGCCCCGATCTGCCACCGCGGCGCGGGCACCTCGACGAGCATCGCGCCCGTCAGCGGCGACCTCACCGCCTCCGTCGAGGGCGCCGCGGGCAAGATGGCGCTCGTCGACGCCGCCGGCGGCGACGCCGACGCATGCGCCAGCACGAGCCACGCCGGGTTCCCGCGCCGCTCCGGGCCGCCCTCGGCCGGCCCGGGCTCCGCGATGCCCCACGCCGCCGGCGCCGCGTCGGTGCCGCCGATGCGCACCTCGCGGAAGCCGAGGCGCCCGAGGATCGCCCGCTCCCACGCGGTCGGCGGCGCCGCGCCGGACGCGCCGTCGGGGCGCGTCGCCGCCGCGATCAGCCGCGGCGCCACCACGGCGTCGAACAGCCTGAGCTCCTCGAGCGACGGCGGGCGGAAGCGGCCCGGCTGGACCTCCGTCAAGGACACCATCCGCTTCGCGAGCTCCTCCTCCAGCGTCCCGGTCCAGCGCACGGCCTCCGGCGCGCCGAGCGAGCGCGCGCCGACCGCCTCGGCGACCTCGCGTGGCACGTGCAAGCGCGGCGCGTCGCCGAGGGGCGTGGCCGGCTCCGCCGCCGGGCGGAACGTCATCGCCGTCTCGGCGCCGAGCCCCAGGCCGATCGACACGACGGGCAGCCCCGCCGGCGAGCCGACCACGCTGAGCTCCGGCCCGTCGCCGCCGCCCGGCTCGACGAGGAGCACCTGGGGGTTCTCCATCGCGTCGATCATCGCGGCCACGAACGCCTCGTCGTGGCGCCGGATCGCCCCGTGGCGCGACAGCAGCACGACCCCCGCCGCGTCGAGCAGCTCCGCGACCCGGAGCGCCACCGCCGGCAGCGCCGAGCCGAGCTCGGTGGGCGCGGCCAGCACCAGCCACTCGGGCGCGGGCGCGGACATCGCGCTCCGGCCGACGCGCTTGCGGATCGCCGCCCGCGGCGCGCTCGGCGTGTCGTCCGGATCGTCGAACCGCGGGCTCAGCACGAACCACGGCCGCTCGCCGTCGCCCTCCCGCGCCACCGACACCCGCGCGCGCTCCGCCGCGCCGAGCAGCTCGTCCGCCGGCCGCCCGTCGCGCAGCACGCCGCGCGCGAGCCGGTGGGCGATCCGCCGCGACTCGATGTCGGCGGCGATCGCGGCCGCCCTCGGGCGCGGGCCGGGCCGGGGCGCCGTGTCCGCCAGCACGAGCGACAGCGCGGCGCTCTCGATGCGCGGCAGCGGCCTCGCCGCGGCCGCGGGCGGCGGCGGCGCGCCGCCCCAGCCGAGCGCCACGAGCGCGTAGCCGACGCCGTTGCCGACGAGGAACGCGGTGAGCGACACCTGGATCGTCGGCATGATCACGATGCCGACGTGCTCCTTGTTCCACATCTTCACGGCGAGCAGGCTCGGGAGCAGGTAACCGAAGCCGAAGTAGTCGACCATCTGCAGCCCCGGCGCGTACCGCACCATGGCGAAGCCGATCGCCATCTTCAGGACGAAGCCGAGCACGTACACGAAGATCATCCGCCGCGGCCCCACGAGGAGCATCCGCGAGAACGGGCGGACCGAGGTGATCCAGCGCGAGAGGTAGAAGACGACGAGCGCCTCGATCGTCGTCGTGAGCAGCTTCGTCGGCTCGTACCACGCCACGGCGAGCAGGCCGGGCACGAGGATGCCGTTGTAGTCCCACCCGTAGCGGACGTTGTTGCGCGCGCCGAGCAGCGCGCCGATGACCAGGATGATGTGGGCCTTCGGCAGCTCGAGGAACTCGAGCGACAGGCTCTCGTTGAGCACCTGGAAGCGCGAGACCGAGAGGTTCGTCGTCCGGAGCAGCACGCCGAGCACGAGCGCCGTCAGCGCCGTGACGAGCGCGAGCCGCGGCGCCGCGCGCAGGAGGCCGCTGTTCCAGAAGGCGTTCGCGATGAGCGGCACCAGCACGAGCCCGATGCTGTAGAGCTCCCGCGAGTGCACGAAGTCGTAGCGCGCCGAGACCTCGGGCACGACGAAGCCCTCGACGAAGAGCCGCACGATCACCGCGCCGACGATGAACAGGTAGAAGCGCTCGCGCCCGAACGCCGTGGACCACGCGCCCGTCCGGGTGATCCAGCGGCCGATCAGCGCGACGAACAGGTACGTCACGATCGACTCCGCGACGATGAACACCGCGGTGACCGGGGCCGCGAAGAACACCGTCGCGAGGTAGCCGGGCACGACGAGCCCCGCGTACGTCCAGCCGAGCGTCTCGGTGAAGAACGTCCCGAAGACGAGGCCGATCAGGACCGCGGTGTGGAGGCTCCGATCGAGCCCGTTCGGGGGAAAGAGCGGCAGGTTCTCGAGCATGCGGCGGGACGGCGGCGGCGGGGCGGGTCGGCGCGCGCCGGCGCCCGGCGCGGTTGCCGGCGCGGGCGCGCTACGGCAGCGTGGTGGCCAGGCCGATCGCGCTCGGCGCGCCCCAGCCCGTCGGGTAGTCCCAGCCGGGCCCCGCGGCAAAGAACTCCGTCTCGCCGCGCACGACGTCGCGGAACGTCGCCTGCACCGCGGGGGTCGTGTAGAGGATCGCGTTGAGGAACCCGGCGCGCGGCAGGCCCTGCGCGGCGCGGTAGCTGTTCACCACGGCCATGAGCCCCGCGAACGCGGGCGCCGAGAACGACGTCCCGCCGTACGTCCGCCACTCGCCGAGGTAGTAGACCCAGTACGGCCTCGGCGAGGTCGCGGCGTGCATGGCGACGTCCGCGACCGCCCGCTTGCCGCCGGATCCCTCGACGATCCCGACCTGCCAGGAGGGGATCGGGAACGAGAGCGTCGGGCCGGAGCCGGAGCCGGGCCAGGCGATCTCGTCCTCGACCTCGCCGTCCTCGTCGAGCGAGAGCGACGTCCCGCCGACCCCGGTCACGTACGGGCTCGCCGAGGGCGTGTCGGTCTGCGCCGAGTCGCCGGTCGCCGCGACCACGGTGATCCCGAGCGCCGCGGCCATCTGCGCCGAGCGGTGGTACTGGAGCCGCACGGCCGGCGGCTCGGAGTCCTCGCGGTGGGCGAACGAGTCCGTGATGACCGACACCTCGCCGCGGCCGATGGCCTCGTTGAACGTGTAGACCATCGACGTGTTGCGCGCGTCGGGGCCCTGGTACACCACGAGGTCCGCGCCCGGGGCGAGGCCGCCCGACCACGCCACGTCGAGCGTCGACTCCACGTAGCGCGTCGCGACCGGCTCCATCGTCTGGACGACCTCGGGGTTCGCCCGCTCCACGCCGAGCGCCCGCCAGAACGACTGCAGGTCCTTGTACTTGAAGGTCGCGCCGATCGTGACCCCGAGCTTCACGCCCTCGCCGGTGAACCCGAGCTCGTAGAGATCATCGACGTCGTACGCGCCCGCGATCTGCGCCGGGGTCAGCCCCCGCTCGACGCCGGGCGGCGGATCCGGCTCGATCTCCCCGGCCTCGCCCGGGAGCGCCCGGGTGCTCGCCGCGAGATCCGCGGTGATGATGCCGGTCGTGCGAGCGGACACCCACGTCGGCACGGTGAGCTGGCCGAGGGAGCCGAAGACGTCGAAGGGCGGATTCCCCGCCTGAGGGTTCTCCCGCTCGAAGACCCGGAGCTCCGTGTCGAAGGTCTCGTTGAACTGGCTCACCGTGCCGGTGAACTGGATCAGCAGCCGGTTCGTGGCCGTGAAGTTCACCTGCATCCCCTGCTCCTCGAGCCAGAGCTTCACGAGGTGCACGTCGCGCTCCCGCGGCGCGTACGCCGCGATCCACTCGTCGCGGGTGAGGTACTGGCGGAACCGCGGGCCCGTCGGGTCGTAGATCTCGGCGATCCGCTGCTCGAGCAGCCCCGAGTTGCGGATGGGGAAGCCCATCAGCGCGCGGACCACCTCGTCGCCCCCGGCCACGCCCTTGTCGGTGTACACGCCCGGCAGCGGGCTCGGGATGCCGTCGGTGGCCTCGGTGGGCTCACGCTCCTCCTCGGTGAAGTCGGGCAGCTCGTCCGGCAGCTCCTCCCCACCGGCGCCGCCGGCCCCACCGCCGCCGGCCTGGGCCGCGCCGCCGCCGCCGCCACCGCCGCCCCCGGCCGCGCCGCCGCCGCTCCCGGCCGCGCCGCCGCCGCCCCCGCCGCCAGCGCCGCCGCCAGCGCCCCCGCTGCCCGAAGAATCTGCGATCTTCACATCCGACTCGCAGCCACAGCCAGAGGCCGAGAAGGCCACGCTGCTGACCAAGCTGAGCAGACCAAGGACGGGCGCGGCACGAAGCACAGGTGAAGCACGGCGCATAGGCACCAAGGATTCAAACCGCTTCCGACAGGCCGATCCAGCCGAATCGTCACAGCGCGCTGACGTCGCATCACACGTGCGCCGCCCGCAACACAACGCGCGTCGGCGGAGCGTTGGGAGCACCACGTCGCACCCTGTCGCGAACCGCTCCGCCCCGGCCCGGGACACACCGCTCCGCCCCGGCCCGGGACACACCGCGGCGCCGCGGCCCAGAACACACCGTGGCGCCGCGGCCAGGTCGGAGATCGCGGCGCACCGGAGGACGTTAGAGGCGGGCGCGACGGCTGCGCCTGCTGCCCTGGGGAGCGACGGTCTCGTCGCACAGCCGATGTTTTTGGCGCGGCGGACCCGGGTGGACAATTGTATTGATTCGACCACGATGCGACGCTCAGGCTGCCCGGGGCGTCCCGCGCCCCCCCTCGAGGGCCGCGGCCTTCAGCGATTATGGCGAAGACTTACCGTCCGCGGATCCCCAAGCCCTTTCGCATCCCGCGCCCGATGGCCGCGCAGGCGGAGGCGATGCGCTTCGGGTGGCTCACGCCTGACGTGCTCTCGATCGTCGCGGGGGCGCTGATCGCCGCCGTGGCGCCGCTCGATCGGCTCGACTACGTGGCGCGCGGCCTCACCGCGTCCGCGCTCGCCGACGCCGCGCCGTCCGCGCAGGTGCTGCTCGTCACGGCCTCGCCCGAGGCGCTGCGCGAGGGGCTCTGCGAGCGCTCGCTCCCCGGGCTTCTCGAGCGCGGGCGCGCGCGCGGCGCGCTGCTGATCCCCCCGGCCGACGCGTTCTGCGGCGGCGGCGCCGCGAGCCGCGCGGGCGCCACGAACGCCACGAGCGCCGCGAGCGCCGCGCCGGTCGTCCGGATGCCGCCCGAGCTGCTCCGCCTGAGCGCCGGCGATGTCGTCGGCTTCTTCCCGCTCCCGGCGGGGGAGCGCGCGCCGGAGCTCGGCGCGCTCGGCGTCTCGGCGGCGCCCTGGGTGCTCAAGAAGGCGCCGCAGAGCGTCCCGGCGGTCAGCCTGCGCGATCTCGCGGACGGCCAGGTCCCCGCGAGCGCGCTCGAGGGCCGCGTCGCCGTGGTCGCGGTGGGCGCCGGCGGCGTTGCTCCCCAGGCGGTCGCGACGTCGGCGCTGCCCCCGGCGAGGGGCGTCGCCGCGGTGCTCGGCGGGCTGCTCGACGGCGGCCGGCGCGCCTCGGCGCCGGCGTGGGTGCCGGCGCTGTTCGTGCTGCTCGCGGGCGGGCTCGTGAGGACCGCGCGCCGCCGCTACGGGAGCCTGGTCGCCACGGCCGCGCTGTTCCTCGGCGTGTTCGCGCTCGCGGCGGGGCAGGGCGTGCTCGCCGCGCGGGCCGAGGCGAGCCTCATCGCGCTGCCGAGCGCGCTGTTCGGCCTCGCGGTCGCGTTCGCGGGGGTCATGATCGTGCGCGGGCTCGTCGTCCAGCGCTCCGTCGATCGCGCCGCGGAGCTCATCCAGCGCGCCGCGCTGTTCCGCATGCAGGGCGTCCACACGCTGCCGGACGAGGAGTTCTGGCCGCGCGTGGCGCGCCTCGCGGAGCAGGCGCACCCGGCCGATCTCGTGCTCGTCGCGGAGCTGCCCGCGGGGAGCTGGCACCTCCGGTTCTGGAACGACAGGCAGGGCGGCGGCGAGAGCTTCGTCGCCGAGCTCCGCCGCGACGTCCGCCGCCCCCCGTACAGCAGCGAGCAGGGCGTGCCGGCGATCCGCCTCTCGCGCCGGTTCCTGGCGAAGCAGGACATGCCGGCGGTCGTGGTCCCGCTCATCGCGTTCGGCGAGATCGAGGGGTACGTGTTCTTCTGCGGCCCTGTCGCCGAGCAGACGTTCTCGCGCGAGCCGGAGCGCGCCGAGCACGTCGGCCGCGAGCTCGCGCTGCTCCTGCGCAGGAAGCGCCTCGCGCGCACGGCGCAGGCCGGCGCGGGCGAGGCGCGCGGCGGCGGCTCGCCGGAGGACGATCTGGTCGAGGGCGCGCGCGTCGCGCTCGACGACCTCCAGCTCTTCGGCTCGATGCTGCGCAGCGCGCCGGTCGGGCTGCTGTACGCGGACGCCTTCGGCGACGTCCGCTTCGTCGCGCCCGAGTTCGCGAAGTGGCTGCGGGCGCGAGACGTCACGGTGCCCGCGGAGAGCGCGAGCGCGGCGCTCCCGCCCGGCTCGCTCACGCTGGGCGACGTCCTCGGCGCCACGTCCGCGAGCGACGCCGCCGTGTCGCTCTCCAGCGTGATGGCGAGCGACGACGGCATCGAGCTGAGCGTCAGCGCGCCCGAGCCGGCCGTGCTCTCGGTGCGCCCCCTGCGGCGCGAGTCCGACGGCTCCTCGTGGATCGCGGGCTACGTCGCCGCGCTCATCCCCGTCCAGCAGGCGGCCCCCGTGTCCGACAACGTGCGGCCGCTCGCGGTGCGCGACGCCGCCGATCCGCTCTGCGCCTTCCAGCTCGGCGACGTCGTGGCCGATGCCGTCGCCAGCGCCTCCCGCGCGACGGGCCGGGCCGTGCGGCTCGAGCCCATCCGCGGCGCCACGCACGCCCTCGGGCACCGCGGCGAGCTCGAGCAGGTGCTCGAGGCGTTCCTCACCGACGTCGCGGGCCGCGGGCTCCCCGGCCACGGCCCCGTGGTGTCGGTGCGCGAGGCGCCCCAGGGCGTGCAGCTGTCGATCCTGGACGTCGGCTTCGGCCTGGGGCTGCCGGAGTCGGCGCTCCAGCGCGTGCTCACCGCCCCCGGCTCCGCGCCGGCCGGTCTAGAGCCGCTCGGCCGGCTGATCCTGGCGGTCGAGGACAGCCATGGTCACGCCGAGCTCAAGACGAACGACGGCTGGGGCATCACGCTCACGGTGACGCTCCTCAGGGCGCACCCGCGCGCGTTCGTGTCGGCGAACGAGGGCGGCAAGCCGGCGGCGCAGCAGAACGTCATCGCGATCGGCAGGGCGGGGCCGAAGTAGCGCCGAGGAGCGGGGGACGACCCGATTCCCGAGGTCGACCGGCGGCTCGCCGCGGGACGCGCCTGCTTGGCCCGGTTCTGCTGATTGCGCATCAGTACACCGCAGTTCAGACATACATCGCGCTCCCCTCCTTCGTCCGTCCTGGGTCGATTCGACGGACTTCGATCTCCCGCAGGGCGGCGCGCAGGCGGTTGTTGTTGGTGTCGTCCGCCGATCCGCACCTGGCTCTGGGGAGCTCGTTCCGCCGCTCGTACCCGTCATCGAACGTTCGCTATGATGCTGGCGGGCTGGGGGGCGTGGGCAGCGCCAACCCCCCTGGCGGCACAGCTCGGTGCCAGATCTCCGCCTCCGGAGATATAACTGGTTGAATGCGCCGCCTTTCACGGGCAGGCGAGCAAGGCTAATTGATGATCGTCGAAAGAGGGTATGCGCGCCTCGGGAAGATCGAGGAACACGCTGATTTCAGCTTGTTCCGCGCGTGCCGCGAGGACGACGGTGTCCCGGTCTTGCTGAAAGTCCTGCGCGCCGAGAGAGCGACTCGCGCCGAGGTCGCGCGCTTCAAGCACCAGTGCGAGCGCATCGCCCAGCTCGCCTCACCCCGCCTCGTCGCTTTGCACGGCGTCGAGGAGCTCGCCGGCGCCCTGACGGTCGTTCTCGAGGACTTCCCGGGCCGCGATCTCGCGCGGATCCTCGCCGCGCGCCCGGCGCGCAGAATGCCGCTCTGCGAGGCGCTCGATCTCGCGGCCGCCCTCGCCGAAGGCCTCGCCGCCGTGCACGCGGCGGGGCTCATCCACCGCGATCTGCGCCCTCACAACGTGCTCGTCGGCGCATGCGGCGCGGTCAAGATCACGAGCTTCGGCGTCGACGCCGAGATCACCCGCGCCCACGAGCGGCTCTACGCGCCCGCGGTGCTCGCCGACGTGCTGCCCTATGTCTCCCCCGAGCAGACAGGCCGCATGAACCGCGGCGTCGACTACCGGACGGACCTCTACGCGCTCGGCGTCCTCCTTCACCAGGTGCTCACGGGTCAGCGCCCCTTCGAGGCCCTGGACCCGATGGAGCTCATCCACGCGCACCTCGCCCTCGCGCCCGCGCCGCCGTCCCGCGTCGACCCGACGATCCCCGAGGCCATCTCCGGCGTCGTGCTCAAGCTGCTCGCGAAGAACGCCGAGGACCGCTACCAGAGCGCCGAGGGCGTGCTCGCCGACCTCGATCGCTGTCGCGAGGCCCTGCGCGGCACGGGGACGATCGAGCCCTTCGTCGCCGGCCAGCACGATCGCCAGGACCTGTTCCGGATCCACCAGAAGCTCTACGGCCGCGAGCAGGACATCGAGGCGCTGACCGCCGCGTTCGAGCGCGCGCTCGAGGGCAGCCGCGAGAGCGTCCTCGTCTCCGGCTACTCGGGCATCGGCAAGTCCTCGCTCGTGCAGGAGATCCTGCGGCCGCTCGCGCGGCAGAAAGGCTATTTCACGAGCGGCAAGTACGACCAGTACAACCGCGACGCGCCCTACAGCGCGGTGATCCAGGCGTTCGACGGCCTGGTGCGGCAGATCCTCACCGAGAGCGAGGCGCGCATCGAGCGCTGGCGCAGCGCGATCCTCGAGGCGCTCGGGCCGAACGCGCAGGTCGTCTGCGACGTCATCCCCTCGCTCGGCCATGTGGTCGGCGCGCAGCCGCCCGTGCCGGCGCTCGCCCCGCTCGAGGCGCAGAACCGCCTGAACCGCTGCTTCTTGCTGTTCGTCTCGGTGTTCGCACGGCACGCGCACCCGCTCGTCCTGTTCCTCGACGATCTCCAGTGGATCGACGCCGCGAGCCTCGGGCTGCTCCGTACGCTCCTCGCCGACGACTCGCTCGCGGCGCTCTTCTTCTGCGGCGCCTACCGCGACAACGAGGTGTCGCCCGCGCACCCGTTCGTCCGGGCCGTCGAGGAGCTAAAGAATGCCGGGCTCGTCGTGCGCGACATCGTCCTCGCCCCGCTCGCGCGCTCGCACCTCCTCGAGATGCTCTCGGACAGCCTGGAGCGCGACGACTGCGGGCCGCTCGTCGATGCGGTGCAGAAGAAGACCGGCGGCAACCCGTTCTTCGTCAAGGAGTTCGTCCGGTCGCTGCACGACCACGGCGTGCTCACGTTCGCGGCCGGGTCAGGCTGGCGCTGGGACCTCGCCCGGATCGAGGCGCTCGCGTACACGGACAATGTCGTCGACCTCATGGTGCGCACCATCGCGCGCCTGCCGCCGGAGGCGGTGGAGGCGCTCAAGCTCGCCGCGGCGATCGGCAACCGGTTCGAGCTCGACATGCTCGCCACGGTGAGCGAGTGCTCGCCGGAAGAGGTGTACGGCCGCCTCGATCCCGCCGTCGACGAGGGGCTCGTGCTGGCCGGGCGCCAGGGCTACCGCTTCGCCCATGACAAGGTCCAGGAGGGCGCCTACGCGATGATCCCGGAGGCGGACCGGCCCGCCTTCCACCTCCGGATCGGCCGGCTGCTCGCGGGCAAGCTGGACCTCTCCGAGAGCCAGAGCCTCTTCGACGTCGTCGGCCACCTGAGCAGCGCTGGCGACCTCGTGTCGGACCCCGCGGAGCGCCTTTCCCTCGCCCGCATGAGCCTCGATGCCGCCTGCCGCGCCGAGGACTCGGCCGCCTTCGGCGCCGCCCTGCGCTACCTTGAGCTCGGCCTGCTGCGCCTCCCGGAGGACGCCTGGACGTCGCAGTACCCGCTCCGCCTCGCATACGCGATGAAGACCGGCCTCATGCTCTCGCTCTCGGGCCAGCACGACGACGCCCTGGCGCTCCTCTCCGATTGCCTGGAGCGGACCGCGAGCCGGCTCGATCGCACCGAGGTGCTGCGGCTCAAGATGAACGTGCAGGTGCTGAGAAACGACCTTTCGGCCGCCCTCGCCGAGGGGCTCGAGGCCCTCAGGGGGTTCGGGATCGACCTGCCTCTCATGCCCGACGACGAGACGCTCGACGCCCACATTCGCACGACGATGGCTATCGTCCGCGAGCGCTCGCTCGAGGCGCTCCTGGACCTGCCCCCGCTCGTGGACCGGGAGATCGCGGCCCTGCAGAACGTGCTCCAGGAGCTCTTCTCCCCCACCTACCACATCAGCCCGAACAACTACGGCATCATGTTCGCGAAGATCTTGGAGATCTCCTACCTCCACGGCCTGTCACCAAACTCGATCTACGGCTGCGTGAACTTCGGGTCTTTCCTCTGTGCCCGGGGCGACGTCGAGCTCGGCTACCAGTTCGGCCGCGCCGCCCTCGCGCTCGCCGAGCGATACCCGGACAAGAAATCCGAAGCGATGTTGTGCAACATGTGGGCCGCCCACATCCAGCACTGCAAAGATAGCTTCGACGCCTGCAGGGAGCCGCTGCTCACCGGCATTCACGCCGGGGTCGAGACCGGCCAGTACATCTGGGCTTTCTACAACACGGCCAACCTCAGCACGAATAGCCTCATCCGCGGTCTGCCGATCCCTGACCTCCTCGCCGAGGCGAGGAGCCTCGTGCCGATGTTCAAGCTCGACCGGTTCAACGCCATCACCTGGATATCCAGCTCGGTCGGGCAGATCGCGCACAACCTCTCGATCGCGACCGAGCGCCCCGCCGTGCTCGTGGGGGAGTGGGTCGACATCGAGAACATCTTCGACGAGGCGCGCCGGCACAACTACCAAGCTTGGCATTACTTCGCGAGCTTCTATGTCGTGTTCCTGCTCGTCTTCCAGGGTGAGTTCGAGGAGGGGGCGCGCGCGACCCTCCAGGTTAACTTCGGGTTCGAGCCCAATCGGGCCTGGCTCGGAACCCCGTCTTTCCACTTCTACAGCGGTATCGCGCTCGCGCGGGCCTCGGACGTCGTTTCGCCGGACGAGCGTGCGCTCTTCATCACCCGCGCCGAGCAGTTCGCCGCCGAGGTCTCCCGCTGGGCCGACCTCGGCCCGGAGAACTTCGCCCACCGCCGCGCCCTGCTCCTTGCCGAGCTCGAGCGCGTCCGCGGCGATGCGCACGCTGCGAGCGATCACTACGACGAGGGGATCGCCCTCGCGAAACAGAACCGCTTCCTCCAGGATGAGGCCCTCGGCAACGAGCTCTGCGCGCGCCACTGGCTCGTCCTCGGCAAGACCACCATTGCCCGCGCTTACATGACCGAGGCGCAAAGGGCCTACGGCCGCTGGGGCGCGACGGAGGCGATGCGGCGCCTCGAACGCGCGTACCCCGACCTCGTCCCGAGCGAGCTCCTCCGCGTCGCGACAGGCCCGGAGGCCACCGCGCCCACCGGCGCCGCGCTCGACATCAGCTCGGTGCTCAAGGCCTCCCAGGCCATCTCGGGCGAGATCGTCCTCGACCGCCTGCTCGACGCGCTCATGCGCATCCTGGTCGAGAACGCCGGCGCGAGGCGGGGCTGCCTGCTCCTCGCCCGCGGCGAGACCCTGTTCTTGACGGCCGAGGCGAGGGCGGAGGGGCCCGAGATCGAGGTGCGTATTCCTCGCGAGCCCGAAGCCCTCCCTCCGGATCTGCCGGCGTCCCTGCTCAACTACGTCCGGCGCAGCCGGGAGAAGGTGATCCTGGACGACGGGACGGCACGGAACCCCATCATCGCCGGCGACGACCTCTATCGGTACGCCAGATCCGCCCTCTGCCTGCCCATCCTGCGGCAGGCGGAGCTCGTGGGGTTGCTCTACCTGGAAAACGACCTCATCGCCGGCGCGTTCACCCCGGACCGGCTTTCGGTGCTGGAGCTGCTCTCCGCCCAGGCCGCCATCTCGATCGCCAATGCCACGCTCTACGCCGACCTGCTCCAGGAGAACAGCGAACGCCGGCGCGCCGAGCAGGCCGTGCGGGACAGCAAAGAGCTCCTCCAGTCGATCGTCGACAACTCGACAGCGGTCATCTCCCTCAAGAATATCGAGGGTCGTTACCTGATGATCAACCGGCGCTACGCTGAGCTGTTCCACGTCAGTCAGCAAGCGATCGTCGGCCGGACCGACTACGATTTATTTCCCAGGGAGAGGGCCGATGCCTACCGCGCCGTCGACCAGGAGGTGCTGGCCACCGGAACCGCGCTTCAAGCCGAGGAAGAGGCCCTCCAGGACGATGGGCTGCACACCTACATCTCGCTCAAGTATCCCCTGTGCAACGCGGCGGGGCAGCCTTATGCCGTCTGCGGCATCTCCACCGACATCACGGAGCGCAAGCAGGCCGAGGCCGAGCGCCAGGCCCGCAAGACGGCCGAAGCCGCGAGCCGTGCGAAGACCGAGTTCCTGAGGAACATGAGCCACGAGCTGCGCACGCCGCTCAACGCCATCCTCGGCTACGCCCAGATCCTCAAGCACCCCCCGGATCTCGAAGACCGCCGGGCAGTGGGACTGAATACCATTCAACAGAGCGGTCAGCACCTCTTGACCCTCATCAACGACCTTCTGGACCTGGCCAAGATCGAGGCGAGCAAGCTGGAGCTCTACCCCGAACCGATCCATCTCTCGGCCTTCCTGACGGTCGTCGCCGACATCATCCGCGTCAGGGCGGAGCAGAAGAGCCTTCACTTCGTCTACGACGTCACGCCGCACCTGCCCCGGGCGGCGCTGGCCGACGAGAAGCGCTTGCGCCAGGTGCTGCTCAACCTCCTCGGCAACGCGGTGAAATTCACCGATCGGGGGCGGGTGCGCTTCGGGGTGCAGCTGCTCGCCCAGGACGAGACCGGGGCGCGCCTGCGCTTCGAGGTGGAGGATACCGGCGTCGGAATGACGCCGGAGCAGCTGGCCAAGCTCTTCCAGCCTTTCGGGCGGGTGGGGGATGTGCGGCGCCGCCCGGGTACCGGCCTCGGGCTCATGATCAGCCGCCAGCTGGTGCACCTCATGGGCAGCGAGATCCACGTGGAGAGCCGGCCCGACGAAGGCAGCCGCTTCTGGTTCGACGCGACCTTGCCGGTGACCGAGATCGCAACGCCCCTCCGGCCTTCCGAGCGGGTCGCCATCGGCTACGAGGGGCCGCGCCGGAAGGTGCTGGTCGCCGACGACGTGGTGAGCAATCGGGCGGTGCTTCTGGACCTGCTGAGCAACCGGGGCTTCGAGGTCTGCGAGGCGGCGAATGGCCAGGAGGCCATCGAGCAGGCAAGAACGGCGTCGCCGGATCTGGTGGTGATGGATCTGGTCATGCCGGTGATGGGCGGCCTGGAGACCATCCATAACATTCGCCGCGATCGCGAGGCTCGGGGGCTCGCGCGGCTGCCGCTCATCGTCGTCTCCGCGAGCGCCAACGAGGAGGACCAGGCGGAGTGCGTCGCCGCCGGCGCCGACGCCTTCCTCAGCAAGCCGATCGACCAGGAAAGCCTGCTGCGGATCATCGGCGCCCAGCTCGGGCTCACCTGGGTCTATGCCAGACCGGCCGAGGAGCAAGCCGGGGACAGGGGCGCCGCGGAGCTCGTGGCGCCTCCCCGGGAGGAGATGGAAGTCCTCCATGCCCTGGCCCTGGAGGGCAACATGCGCGACATCCGAAAGCGGGCCGCCTACCTGCTCACCCTGGGCGACCGCTACCGCCCCTTCGCCGACCGCCTCGATCGCCTCGCGCAGGACTACCAGTCCCACGCGCTCCTCACCCTGGTCGAGGAACGCCTGCAGGGGGTCGAGCCGATGGCGATGGTGGGGCCGGAGCTGCCGCGGTGCATGGGGGGCGGTCAGCGACCATGAGCAGCGCCACGGCCCCCGGTCCGCGCACCCGCGTTATCCTGATCGTGGATGACGTGCCCGCCAATCTCGGCGTGCTGGTGGATAGTCTGGAATGCATAGGTCATCGCGTGCTCGTCGCTCAGGGCGGTGAAGAGGCCTTGAAGCGGGCCAGCCTCACGAGGCCCGACCTGATCCTGCTGGACGTGTTGATGCCTGGCATCGACGGCTTCGAGACGTGCCGCCGCCTGAAAGCGGCTGAAAGTACTCGAGACATCCCGGTGCTCTTCATGACCTGCCTGACCGACGCGGCCGACAAGCTCGTGGGGTTCAGGGCGGGGGGCGTCGATTACATCACCAGACCATTCGAGATTGGAGAGGTGATGGCACGGATCACGACGCACCTGAGCCTGCGCGAGGCGCAGAGGCAGCTCGAAGAGAAGAACGCGGAGCTGCAGCGTGTCCATCAAGCGCTGGAGCAGCGGGTGCGAGAGCGCACGGCCGAGCTGGCCAGCTCGAACGCCGCTCTCCGCGAGAGCCAGCATCTGCTCCAGGCCATCGTCGACAACACCGCCGCCGTCGTCTTCGTCAAGGACATCGAGGGCCGCTACATGCTCGTCAACCGCGGGTGGGAAGAGCTCTTCCAGATGCGCCGCGAGCAGATCATCGGCAAGACCGACCACGACATCTTCCCACCCGAGCAGGCCGACGCGTATCGCGCCAACGACTTGCTCGTCCTGCAGCAGAATCGGGCCATGGAGCTCGATGAGGTGGCCCCCCAGCGCGACGGCGCACGCACGTACATCTCTCTCAAGTTCCCGCTCTGCGGCCCCGCCGGCGAACCTGATGGCGTCTGCGGTATCGCCACCGAGATCACGGGCCGCAAGCACGCCGAGGACGTGCTGCGCCATTCCTACTCGCTCCTCGAGGCCACGCTCGAATCCACGGCGGACGGCATCCTGGTCGTCGACGACGCGAGGCGCGTCGTGCGCCATAACCACAGGCTCGCGCAGATGTGGAGCATCCCCACCGATGTCCTCGACGGCGGATCGGCCGATGTGCTCCTCGCATTCGTCGGCGGCCAGCTCCGCGAGCCCGAGCTGTTCCTGCGAAGCGTCCGTGACCTCTATGCCGATCCCGAGGCGAGCGCCTTCGACACGTTCCCGCTTCGGAACGAGCGGGTCTTCGAGTGTTATACGCAGCCCCAGCGCCTCGGAGCGCGCGTGGCCGGGCGGGTCTGGAGCTTCCGCGACATCACCGCGCGCGTGCACGCCGAGCAGCAGCGCGATCGGCTCCTCCTGGACGAGCGCCGCGCGCGCGCGGCGGCGGAGGAGGCCACCCGTCTGCGGGACGAGTTCCTCCTCATCGCCTCGCACGAGCTCCGCACCCCGGTCACCTCCCTGCAGCTCTCCATTCAATCGCTCGGGCAAAGGCTCTCGCGGGGCATGGACGCCGAGCGCGTGCGTTCGGCGGTCGCCCTCTCCGGCCGCCAGATCAAGCGCCTCTCCAACCTCGTCGACATGCTCCTCGATGTCTCCCGCATCCAGGCGGGGAGGCTCGAGCTGGACCGGGCGCCCGTCGATCTGCGCGAGCTGGTCGCCGAGATCGTCGCCCAGCTCGGCGACCAGCTCGCGCAGTCGGGCAGCACGCTCGCCGTGCGCGCGGAGCAGCCGATCACCGGCTGGTGGGACCGGTACCGCCTCGAACAGGTCGTGACCAACCTCCTGACCAACGCCATCAAGTTCGGGGAACGCGCGCCGATCGAGATCACCATCACCGCGGAAGGCGGGGTCGCGCGGCTCTCGGTGGCGGACCACGGGCTCGGGATCCCGGCCGAGGTGCGGACGCAGCTCTTCGAGCGATTTCGCCGCGGCGTCTCGTCGCGGAATTATGGGGGGCTCGGGCTCGGCCTCTACATCACGCGCACCATCGTCGAGGCGCACGGCGGACGAATTCGCCTGTCGAGCGAGGTCGGCCAGGGCTCGACCTTCTGCGTCGAGCTGCCGCTCTCGACCGAGAGCGCAGCGAGCCACTCCACCTAGCCGGAGCCGGTCACCCGGTGGGCTCGCCGCTGAACGCCGGGCGGGCGCGATCGCTCATGGGAGCACGGTGAGCCAGGTTCTTGGTCAACGCCGATGCGGTCCTGTCCTCTGCGCCCGCGAGCCCTTTCGATCGAGCGCATAGCCCACGCCGGCCCGGAGATCGCCGCGCGTGGTCAGCGCTCCGAAATCGACCCCTAGCTGCACCAGCGTCTGGGCGATCGACGGCGCGATCCCGACCAGCACACACTCGGCGCCGAGCAGCGCCGCGGCCCGCGTCGCCTGGATCAAGCGGCTCGCCACGGACGTGTCGACCGTCATCACGCCCGTGATGTCGATGATGACGATCTCCGCCTGGTGTCGCTGGATGCCGTCGAGCAAGGTCTCCGTGAGCCGCTCCCCCCGCTCGCTGTCCATCTGCCCTATCAAGGGCACGACGAGCACGCCCTCGTGGATCGGCAGCACGGGCGTGGACAGCTGCCGGATCGTGTCGAGGAGGCTCTCCCGCGCCCTCGCCAGGTCCAGCTCGACCTCTTTTTGACGGGTCACGTCCCGCACGAGGCCCACGATGTAAAGGGGCTTGTCGTCCCTGTCGCGGACAGGCACCTTCGTCGTCTGAAAGCTTCGTGTCCGCTTGTCGTCGAGCGGCAGCTCCTCCTCGAACAAGGCTCGCTCGTGCCCGGCGGCGATGCGCTCGTCCATCTCGGTGAGGTGCCTGGCGACCTCCGGCGGGAAGAGATCGTCGTTGCGTTTCCCGACGATGGTCTCGGTCGTCAGACCGACGCCCTCCGCGCCGGCCTTGTTGCTGAAGACATAGCGTTGCCCGTCGACGCTCTTGACGAACAGGATATCGGGCACCGCGTCGATGGCGGCCTGGCAAGCGATCCGGAGGAGGCGCAGCTCCTCCGCGTGCGCCTGTTTGAGCCCGCTCACGTCCTCGAACACGACGCCCACACACCCTTCTCCGAGCGGGAATGCCTTGACCAGCAGGACGGGCGCGCCGCCGTCGCCCGCGCCCAGGCGGACCTCTCCCAGGGAGGCGGGCGAGCCCGATCGTGCCACGCGGGCGCAGAGCTCGGGGATGCCCGCGCCTCGCAGGGCCGGGAACACCTCCTCGACGCGCGCGCCCGCCGCGCCGCGGCCCAGGGCGCGCACGGCCGCCGGGTTCGCCGCGACGAAGCGCGGCTCCGCGGTGGCCTCGGCCCCGTCGCAGCGATAGACATGAACCGCCGTCGGCAGGCGCTCGAGCAGATCCGTGAAGGCGCTCCCGTTCCCCTCGCTCATGGCGCCACTTCACCCTGTTTCACGCGGCATCGCAATTCCGAGTCAAGGCGGGGGCGCGCTGCAACGCTCAGGCGTTCACACGACGCCATGTTTTCCAAACTCGTCTTCGCCGCCCTCTTCCAGGGCCGGCGCCGTCTCGTCGCGGCTCCTTCTTCGCCGCCGCTGCCGAGTCTCGAGAGCCGTGTTCTTCAGGCCCGCTTCACAAGCCACGACTGCCGGAATCACCGGACCGACTCGCATCCCATGGTCGTGCTGGAGGCGGTACGGCGCCCGGCTCGCGCGCCGAAATCCCGGCGAGACGCGATGTCCGGATCAAGCTACCGCTCGGCCGCGCGCGCGAGCGACGCACCCCCCAGCCGCTCGACCCAGCTCGTCGCCTCGTCGACGGCCGACCTAGCGAGCGCCGCGTCGAGCGGCACGCCCGCGCGCGCGAGGGCGCCGAGGTCGTGGAGCCGCGCGAGCACGGCGTGGGCCTCGATGGGCAGCCCGCCGGCCGGCACGAGGTCGCGGTACACGCCCGCGATGAGGGCCGCGTGCGACTCGGGCGCTGGCCCCTCCAGCATGCCCGCAATGGTCCCGGCGAGCGCCTCGTAGGCTGCGCGAGCGGCGTCCGCGGCGAAGCCGGCGTCCAACACCACCCGCGCGAGCCGAAGCCTATCCGCTGCCGCCTTCCGGGCGGTCGCCGCCGGAGGGCGAGGGCCCGCCGACGGCCAGCGCGCCTGTCCGTCGCCGTTCTCATGCGTCGCCTCTCCCATCGTCCCAGCGGCCTCCCCTGTCGCTCCCACGCCCGCCCCGATCGCTCCCGCGCCCTCTTCCTTCGCCCCGGTGGCCTCGACCTCGGCCACACGGGCGCGCAGCGCCGCCGTGGCGGTCTCCACGACGGCAGGCTTCACGGCGCCGGCGCCCGCAGCGGCCCCCTCCGCCGCAGCCCCGCCCACCGCGGGATCGATCGCCGTCACGGCCTCTCGCCCCCACCATTCTACCAGCGACGCCGGCGCGCCCTGGCCTCCCTCGCCGCTCGCCGCAGGCAGGACGTCGCCGCCCCCCTCCTCGGTCGCGCCCGCATCCGTCGCTTCGGCTCCCTCCGCCGCCTCGACTCCCTCCGCCACCGCCAGCACCTGCCTCATCTCGCGCAGCACCACCGAGAAGCTCGGCGCCGAGAGCTCCTCCACCGCGGAGTCGGCCCGGAGAGACGCCACAAGCACCTTGCGCTTCTCGCTCAGGATGCCCTCGATGCCTCGCTCGATGCCCTCTTCGGCGCAGAGGTAGGTCACGCTCACGCGGTGCGCCTGGCCCAGGCGGTGCGCGCGCGCCGTGCGCTGGTCGAGGCGCGCCGGGTTCCACGGCAGATCCAGGTGCACGACGTAGCTCGCAGCCTGCAGGTTGAGCCCCACCCCGCCGGCGTCCGTGCTCAGGAGCACCCGCACCGCCGTGTCGTCCCGGAACCGGTCGAGCAGCGCCGGGCGGCGCTCCGTCGGCACGTCGCCGTGGAGCATGGCGTGGCCGACGCGCAGCCGGTCGAGGCGCTCGCGGGCCAGCTCCAGCATCCCCACCCACTCGGAGAACACGATGACCTTGTTCCTGGGCTGCGCCGTCACCTCGGCGATCAGCGCCTCCAGCTCGTCGAGCTTCGGCGACGCCTTCTTGCGGCGGCTAGGATCGCACAGCTCGAGCGCGTTGCACGCCTGCCGCGCCTTCAAGAGCATCATCATGAGCCGGTCCAGCTCCTCCTTGCGCAGCGCACGGCGCTCCGCGATCGCGATCAGCCGGGCCGCCTGAGCGCGGTAGTCCGCCTCGAGCTCGCGCTGCTCCCGCGTGAGCGGCGTGTACCGCGTCTGCTCGAGAAGCGGCGGCAGATCCAGCAGCACCTCGGCCCGCTCGCGCCGGAGCGCGACCGGCGCGACGCGGCGGCGCAGCTCGCCGAGGTTGCGGTAGCCGACGATCCTGCCCCGCTCGTCCTGGCGGTGGAAGTCGGCGTTGAACCGCCAGAGCGGCCCGAGCAGCGCGGGGTCGACGAGCTGCAGCAGCGCATACAGGTCGTCGAGGCGGTTCTCGACCGGCGTCCCCGTGAGGACGAACAGGAAGCGCGACGGGATCGCGCGCAGCGTCGCGGCCGTCTTGGTGCGGAAGTTCTTCGCGCGCTGCGCCTCGTCGAGCACCAGCACGTCCGCCGCGAGCGCCTGGAGCCGCGAGAGCTCGCGCCAGGTGAGCTCGTAGCTCAGCACCGTGTACGCCGCCTCCAGCGCGAGCGCCCCCGTGCGCTGCGCGGGAGAGCCGCCGAGGACCGCGGCGCGCTCGCCCGTCCACCGCGCGATCTCCTGCGCCCACTGGTGCTTGAGCGACGCCGCCGTGACGATGAGGACCCGCCGCGCCTCCCCGCGTCGCCGCAAGAGCTCGCATGCCGCGATCGCCTGGAGGGTCTTGCCGAGGCCCATGTCGTCGGCGAGCAGCGCCCGCCCGTTGCGGAAGAGGTGGAGCACGCCCTCGCGCTGGTACGGGAAGAGCGGCAGCCCGAGAGCCTCCAGCGCGCCCTGCTCTCGGCCCGCCTGCGCCTCGAGCGAGCGCCGGCGGCGCTTGTGCCAGATCGCCCCCGCGAGCCGCTCCGCCGCCGGCAACGCCGCATGGACGATCCGGGACGGGGACGCGTGATTCCCGAGAGCTCCCTCAGCAGCCATCCTCAGCAGGCCGCCCGCCTGGACGAGGCGCGCGCGCTCCTCGCGGAGCGACGCGGGCCACGCGCCGACCGCGAGCAGGCGCAGGCCGTCCTGCGCGTCGACCGTGAGCGTGGGCCGCGCCGGCGCGTCGATCCGGGCGAGCGCGCGGCGCCACGCCGGGCGCTCCGCGACCGCGCGGCGCACGGCCTCGAGGTGCTTGCACGTGCCGAGCTGATTGCCCAGGAAATCAGGGCAAGAGCACGTGTCGTGGCGCGCGCTGGCGTCCACGAGATCGACGACGTACCGCCCCCCGCTCCCGCTCGCCACGGCGTAGTCGCCGTCGACTCGATCGCTGAGCGGCGTGACGGAGAAGGGCTCGCTGTGCGCTCGATAGACGCGCACCTCGCGCTCGTACCGGCGGACCGCCTCGATATCCTCGTAGTCATCGCATCGCGGGGAATCCCAGCGGGTCGGCTCGATCGAGGCAGGGCGCACGGCGCAGCTTTGCCGCAGCCGCCGGATCTTCGCAACAGCCCAGAGGAGCGAGCCGAGCATTGCATTTGGAGTCATCCATTTATCATCAAATCGACCGCCCCGCGGCGCAGCCCCCTCGCGCAGCGCGGAGGACGTGCGATCTCGAGCGTGCACGAAGCTACCGGGTCGCTCGATCCCGCTCGAGCACCGGCGAGCGAGCCTGGCAAGCGGCGGCCTCGTGCGCGGCCCCCCTTCCCAGGATCTCGCTGCCTGTCCGGGGAACGTCCCCGCACCGTCGCTGCGCGCCGCCGCGGGCAAGGCGCAAGGGGCGTCCTGCCGCGCCCATTCAGGGCGGCTGACTTCGCGCATGGTCAGAGCGGGATCGTGTTCAGGTGCCGCTCCAGCTCCTCTCGCGCGCCGGGAGCGATAGGCAACGATCCGCGCAGCGTGGACCACGCGTCGCGCGCGCGCAATGCAGTCTCGGACACGATGTCGCTCGTGAGTGCCGGCGACGCCTTGATCCTCTCGGCCAGCCGTTCGAAGTGAGCTCGGGTAACACGGGAGAACTCCTTCTCGCCGGAGAGCCGTAAGGCGAGGCGCTGGTCCAGGCCCGGGCCATAGGCGATCGTGGAGACGAGATCGTAGGCCGGCGAGAGCCGCGCCCGGCGACCGTCGGGGTACACGAGCGACCAGTTCTTCAGGTGTGCGTCGGCGTTTCCGCTCAGCACGACGAAGACAAGGCGGCGCACCAACTCTTCGTAATCGGCCTCGCCCGATACGTTGCGCACGATGTTCGCGATCGTCGCGTAGTTGTGACCCTTGTACTTGTCCCGAGGCCGCACGTTGAGAACCTGAGCGAAGTCTTCCTGATGGATGCGGGCTCCTTGTTCGTTCCGGTCGAAGCGCCGGATTGCGAGCGCCAGGGTCTCGTCGAAGCGCAATTCTTCGGGCAACCCTTGAATATCCGAGACCTGCACGAGATTGAAATCCGGCACGGAAATACCGGTTTCCCGTGCCCATGCCAGCATCGAGTACTCGTTCTCTGGCACCCTGGGATAACGCCTGTCCGGCAGCTTGACGATCCAGCGCCCGCCCTGGCCGGCAACGGGGAGCGTGAAGCGCGTTTCCTGTTGAAGCACCGAAAACTTGAGTTGCATACCGGCCAGAGAAAACCGCAGCGTGTCGTCTTCGGCCGGGGATGAGGGCGCCGGTTCGTCAAGCTGGGCACCACCCGCCGCCGGATCTTCGGCGCGAACGACGACGGCTCCGGGGAGGTCACCGCCGAGCACCGCCAGGAGGGATAGCTCCTGATTTTCCCGCACGCCCGCCTTGCGCGCCAGCAGCGTGCGAAGCGCGCTCTCCTCTTCCGGCAGGTAGTTCTGGAAGAACGGTGGCAGCCGTCCGCTCTGTCCGGCGTACTCCAGAGGTGGGGCGAGATGATCCTCGAACCAGCGGCCGAGCACGGGGCGTTCCGAGAGCGCCAGGTAAGCCTCATCGAAGCGGAAGACGACCCGCCCATCCTGGTGCCGTTCGATCATGCCGACCGAGGCGTCGCGGAGCAGAACGCGCAACCTCATGGCTCAGTCCTCGCTCACGATCATTGAGGATAGGGATGGACTGTCGTCAGCGTTCCACTCGCCTTGGCGCTCGAAGTAGCGCTTGACCGTCTGCCACAGAGTCGTCTCGCGGAGCTTGAGGAACCGTGCCGCGTCGCCGGCGCCCAAAGCCGCACGCGCCTCGCTCGAGATCGCATGCGACGCGAGCGTCTGTTCATCGCTCGTCGCGGTGATGGCCTTGATGAATTCTCGCGTCGGTAGCCGTGGATGCAGGATGCGGTTCGCCAGACCGGAAGCGCGTTCGTCCTCGGCGAGCTTGCCTCGCAGCACGGTAGGCACCTTCTCTTCCCCTGGAGCGGAGAAGAGCGTCGTCACGTCGAGCAACTCCCCGCTCATCAGGTCCCGCGGCCCCAACGACGCGAGCGCGCAGCACTGCAGCTTGCTACGCGCCCAGGCGAAGTGAAAGCCGTGAAGGTGCTGGACGTCCTCTGCCGGCGCGGTACCTGCCAGCGCCAGCAGCCGCTGGACCGATCCCTCTTCGTCGTCGTTCCGGATACAGGCAAGGTGCTGCCTCATCCCCACGGTCGCTCCGGTCAGGCGAGCGCCGAGCGCTCCGCGCCACAACCAACGACGCAACAGCAAGCGACTCCGATCTCGAGGCGTTGGAAACTCGTAAAAAAACTTCGACAGGACCACAATGGGCAAAGTGTATGGCAGCAACTCGACGTGCGCGAAACCGGCATCCCGCCGGAGAAAGACGATCGTCTCCCGCAGGGCGGCCTCGGTAGCGCTGAGCGCGGCAGGCACCTCATCGCGATGCAGCGCGTCGGTGAAGTCACGATCGAGCGGGAGCCCTTTCACCGCCAGTAGCGCGTTGAGCACATCGCCCTCTGCCAGGGGGCCGAACCCCATTTCAGAGGCTCTCTGTGCAACATGGCGCAGATCCGAAGGCTGACTCTGATTTAATGAGCCAAAGAGCGCATTGAACACCTCATGCTCTTCGAGTGGGCGACCTGAGCGGTTGGTGCGGTGAAAGATGGTCCTGAGCACTTGCTCGTCGCTCGTCTCGACGATGTAACACGGCATCTGGTATTCTCGAATACGCTTGCCAACATCGAGCGCGAGGGCACGCTGCGCCGGGCCGAGCTTGGGATGAGCGAACAGCCACTCGAGAAGCTGGTTCGAGTCCAACACAACGGCCATCGGCAGTCTGGGGAGCTCGACTTCAATGGTTTCTTTACGCACCTTCGAATAAACAAACTTCGTCTCTTTCAGATCGAAATGCATGGCGCGCTCGTCGGGTACCAGGCGCCCGAGCAAGGTCTCGGCGAGCGTGGTGATACGCTGCTGCCCATCGACGACCCACAGAGCATCGGAGCGCGCGGGCGCGTCGATGTTCAGTTTGCCCAGCGAGAGCCGCACCGCGGGCGCTTGGCGCTGCCAGAAGAGCAGCGTTCCGATCGGATAGCCACGGTAAATACTGTCGAAAAAATCTAGCCGATCGGAGTCTTCCCACCTGAGCGCACGCTGGAAAGGGGGGACACGAACCTTCCCCTCCTGTACCCTCGCGAGAAGCTCGTCGATCTGAAAAGCTTTCGCCTCGGGACGACGATCGAGCTGCGGCGGTGACTCGGCGAAGCGGGGCGTGGCCATGCCGCACCGAGTATACTCCGCTCCGTCTCGCGTGTCAGTCGGCAAGCGGACGCGCACAGCCCTGTTCGGGCCGACCCTTCCCAGGCGTCCCCCGAGGCTTCCCGAGCAATAGCGCAGGTCACGCCAATCTGTATTCTCCGCATGGCTTTTCGAGCTCACAGGGGTCGTCGTGGCACGGCTGTGCAGGACGGTATGCCGCCCCTCCGGGGAGCGCCTCCCCAGGCGCGCCGCCGGGCAGAGGGTCGTATCGCCGTCCACCGGCGCTCGAGCGGCGCCCCGATGCGCCCGGTCGCCCAGCTCGGCGCGCCTTCGAGGCGCAGCTTCATCGCAGGCTCGCCCGAGCTCACGGCGTCCGGCGAGGTCGCGCGGCCGCCGCGCCGTGCGACCTCGCCCACGGCGGCCCGCGCCCGGAGCTCCTCACGCGGCCGCGAGCGGCTTATGAGGAGTCGAGACGAGCGAAGCCGACCAGCGCAACCGCACCGCGCGCGAGCAGCCTTACCTGGTCGCGCCCTTTACGTTCTTCCTCTCCGTCAGGTGCGGCCTCCGTCGGGGGGCGGCGTGCCGCTTGAGATCTGCGACGTGCTCTACTCGATGGAGAGAGTCACGGCCTCGTCCGTCACGTCCGCCACCTCGATACTTCCGGTGAAGATCTCCTCGAACGTGAAGTTGCGGAGGACGATCGAATAACTCCCCTCGTCGATCGCCGCCGCCGCGGTCGAGAACGAGTGCTCCAGGCTGTCGAGATCGATGTCCCCTTCGAACTCACCCGACGTGATCCAGTAGGGACTCCCCTCGACCAGCACGGGCACCAGGGCGCAATCGTCGTTCGTGGGCTCACCGTCGATGAAGTCGGTCTCCCCGACACCCCAGGCCCCGTCCACGAACGTCGCGCAACCCGCCGTGGCGGCTTCATCGGAAGCGATCGCGAGCTCCGTCGTATCGAGGCTGCTGCCGCCCGCGCCGCCGCCCCCTTCCGCATCGCCGCCCGTGCCCGCGCCGCCCCCGCCTTCGGCGCTGCCGCCCGTGCCCGCGCCGCCCCCGCCTTCGGCGCTGCCGCCCGTGCCCGCGCCGCCCCCGCCTTCGGCGCTGCCGCCCGTGCCCGCGCCGCCTCCGCCTTCGGCGCTGCCGCCCGTGCCCGCGCCGCCTCCGCCTTCCGCCTTGCCGCCGGTGCCCGCGCCGCCCCCACCTTCGGCACGACCGCCCGCGCCGCCGCTGCCAAAGCTGATCTCATCATCCCCGCAGGCCACCAGCAAGCACCCAAGAAAGACGATCGAACTCCACTTCATGCGCACCTCGGCTTTCTGTGACGCGCGAAAGCGTAACATGAGCTACAGGTACGCCCCAAAGTTCGGTCCATACGGCTGAACCCGCAATCTCGCGACGCGCCCCCGGCGGTCGCTCCGAGGTGCGGGAGGTCGCCTCCACCGCTCCGTGATGTGGAGCCTTCGTCACCTGTCGAAGGAAGGAGGCTCGCCGAGGCGGAATGTCACTCGATGCGGCGCCGGCGCCGGCGCCGCCACAGCGCGTCCGGCGAGGACGGCCGCCGCTCCCCGCCTTCCTGCCGCTCTTCTTTCAGCCCCTCAGGACCCGATCCGGATCCGCTTCTTCAGCGCGGCGAGCTCGTCGTCGACCGCCGCCCCGCCCGGCTTGTCCGCGCTGCCGGCGCCGGCGCTGCCGCGGCCGTGCTCGAGCTGGGCGAACTTCGCCTCCAGCTCGGCCGCCGACAGCCCGCCGCCGGAGATCGCCTCCTCGATCTCGCGCGACGCCGCGACCTGCGCCACCTGCCCCTCGACCTGCTCCTCCATGCGCCGGAACTCGGAGAAGGCGCTCTGGCCGCCCCTCGCCCCGAGCCCCTCGGCGCCGCCGCCGGCGCGCTGCTGCTGGATCTGCGCCGCGAGCGTGCCCTTCCGCGCCTGGAACTCCTCCTGCTTGGCCTCCATGCGCTCGAGCTCGGTCTTCATCGAGAGCACCGCCGAGCGCTGCTCCGCGCGCATCGCCTCGGCGCGGTCGCGCTCGCCCACCACCCGCTTCTTCTGCACGAGCGCCTCGCGCGCGAGCTTCTCGTCGTTCGCCTTCAGCGCGAGCTCGGCGCGCTTCTCCCACTTCTCCGCCTCGGCGTCGAGCTCGTCGACCTTCTTGCGCAGCACCTTCTCGGCCGCCACCGCGTCGACCAGCTCCTTCCGCGCCGCGCGGACCTGGTCCTTCATCTCCTCGACGATGAGATCCAGCGACTTTTTCGGATCTTCCGCCTTGTCGAGGAGCGCGTTGACGTTGCTCGAGATGACCTTTCCCATCCGGTCGAAGATGCCCATGCCGCTAGCGTGCACCGCCCCGCCGCCCCTGTAAAGCGCCCGCGCGCGGGGCCGCGGGCGCCCCCCGCGGCCCAGGGGAGACCGGCGATCAGGGCGCCGGCGGGTACGCCGGACCGAAGCTCGACTCCACCGCCGACCGCGTCGTCAGCAGCGGCGTCTTCAGCGTCTCGTCCTCGTACAGCGGCCTCACCACGCAGGTGTCCTCCCCGCACTCCCCCCCCTCGACGAACGCGACGTCGGCGACCAGCCAGTACCGGGTGTTCCCGTCGGCCGGCGCGAACGTGACGGGCGCCTCCGGGTCGTAGAACCCGGTCGGGCCGAGATCCGCCCCGAGGGAGCCATTGCAGAAGATCTTGATCCGCGGGTGCACCGCGTAGTTCCGGCCATGCGCCGAGTAGTAATGGACGCCGATCCGCGTCCACTGCCCGAACGGCGGAAAATCCACGTTGATGTTCTCGGGCGCGCAAAAATCATCGCTGTCCGGGTCCGTGACGTCGGGGTCGCACGTGATGTTGTCGATATCGAGCCGCGGGTTGTAGCAACCCTTGCCGAGATCGCGCCACGCCCGCCCGGCGCCGCGAGGGGCGTAATAACACGTGTTCTTGGCCTCATCCGGGTCCGCGTACCAGCTCACCGGCTCCGGCGGAGACGCGCCGTCGCTGAACCACCGCAGCTCCGGATCCGACCCCAGCGTGTCCACGGTGCAGTTGTTGTAACCGCAGTCGTCCGGCGAGCCGGCGACCGCCCACGGCCGCGTGTCGCCCGGCTTGTGCAGGTGCAGATCGAGATCCACCCCCTCGCCGCCGAGGTCGTGCTCCCACTCGAGCTCGACCCGGAGGCCCGGCGCGCCGACGTAAAGGGCATACTCGCACGAGTCGGTCGCGCCGTCGGCGAGGCGCTTCGTGTAGATGACCTTGTACTCCCCCGACTGGAGCGGCTTGTAATCATCCGCCGGGCTCGCCCCGGAGACCGCCGGACACGGGTCGATGCCCGCGGGGCAAACGACGCTCCAGGTCTCCGAGCCAGGCTCGGCGTCCACGCTGAACGTGCCTGTCCCCTCCTTCAGATCCACGTTCGCGAACGGAGGCACCCTCAGCGCGTGGCACCCCGCGGGGTTCTCGCGGAAGCACGCCTCGGTCGCGTGGCTGCCGCCGACGCAGGGCCCCCAGACGCCCACCTCGTTGCAAAGCTCGGTGCCCGGAAAACACCCCTCCGCCCCGCGGTACGACGGATCACCCATGAAGCACGCGTGCGCCTGCCCCGCGACGCAGGAGCACGTCTCGTCGACCTGACCGTCGCAGTCGTCGTCGAGGCCGAGGTGGTTGAGATCGCAGAGCTCCTCGCGGCCGCACTGGGTCCCGCACGGGTTCACGGCGGCGTCGCCGCCGCCGCCGGCGTCGTCGCCGGGGGCAGCCCCGCCAAGGCCGTTATCCGGAACGAAATCACCGCTGCCGCTGCTGCCCTCGGGCGCGCCGCCGCCGCCCGCGCCGCCTCCGCCGTCGCCGGGCGCACCGCCGCTCGCGCCGACATCGACGTGCGGGCCCGAGGCGTGGCAGCCGACCGCGACGAACACACCCGATGTCGCGGCCCCGAGAAATGCGAGGAGCGCAGAGGAGACGCCGAGATGACGCATGAAACCTCCATGTCTCGCCAGCGCGCGGTGCAGCAGCTCGGGCAGGCAGGCGCGCCCGGCGAGACACCGGCGATGAACAGCGAGGTTCCTGGTTTAGCAGACTTGGCGCGATACCAAAGCTCGCACGAGCGTAATCAAAGCACGCTCGTGAGAACGGATGTCCCGGCGCCCTGTCCGGGCATATGTCGCCGGAGGGTGGGTGTCAGTCCGTCGCGCGCGGACCCCTCGCGGCCTCGGCCGCGAGCGCCGCCTGCGCCGCGGCGAGGCGGGCGATGGGGACGCGGAACGGGGAGCACGACACGTAATCGAGCCCCGCCCGCTCGAAGAACGCGATCGAGCTCGGATCGCCGCCGTGCTCGCCGCAGACACCGAGCTTCAGCCCGGGCCGCGCCGCGCGCCCTCGATCCCGCCCGATCTCCACGAGCTCTCCGACGCCGGGCACGTCCAGCGACTGGAACGGATCCTTCGCGAAGATGCCGGCCTCGACGTACGCGCCGAGGAACCGGCCCGCGTCGTCGCGCGAGATGCCCAGACTCGTCTGCGTGAGATCGTTCGTGCCGAAGCTGAAGAACTCGGCCTCCTCGGCCAGCTCGCCGGCCCTGAGCGCGGCGCGCGGGAGCTCGATCATCGTCCCGAAGCGGACGTCGACCCGCCGCCCCTTCTCGGCGAAGACCTTCTCCGCGACCCCCTCGACGAGCGCGCGCGTGAGCGCGAGCTCGCGCCGGGTCATGCTGAGCGGGATCATGATCTCCGGCTCCACCTCGATGCCCGCCGCCGCGACCTCGCACGCCGCCTCGAGGATGGCGCGCGCCTGCATCTCGTAGATCTCCGGCGACGTGATCGCCAGCCGGCAGCCGCGGTGGCCGAGCATGGGGTTGTACTCGGCGAGCTCCTCGCTCTTGCGCTGGAGATCCTTTGCGGAGACGCCCGTCGCCCTCGAGAGCTGCTGGAGCTGCGCCTCGTCCTGCGGCAAGAACTCGTGCAGCGGCGGATCGAGCAGCCGGATCGTCACCGGCAGGCCGGCCATCTCCCGGAAGACGCCCACGAAGTCGCTGCGCTGGAACGGGAGCAGCTTCTCGAGCGCGCGCCGCCGCCCGAGCTCGCCGTCCGCGAGGATCATCTCGCGCACCGCCTGGATGCGCTCCTCGTCGAAGAACATGTGCTCGGTGCGGCAGAGCCCGATGCCCTCGGCGCCGAAGTTGCGCGCCGTCCTCGCGTCGTGCGGCGTGTCGGCGTTCGACCGCACCCGGAGGCGCCGGACCGCGTCGGCCCAGGCCATGAGCTCCTCGAACTCGCCGCTCAGCGCCGCCGGGATGGTCGGCACCGCCCCGAGGTAGACCGTGCCGGTGCCGCCGTCGAGCGTGATGAGATCGCCGTCCTTCACCGTGATCGTGCCGGTCGAGCGCCCGTGATCGTCGTAGATCGTCACCGCCATCCGGCCCTGGCTCACGCTGATGGCCGAGCAGCCGGCGACGCAGCTCTTGCCCATCCCCCGCGCCACGACGGCCGCGTGGCTCGTCATGCCGCCGCGGGCCGTCAGGATGCCGCGCGCCGCCTTCATGCCGTGGATGTCCTCCGGCGACGTCTCGGAGCGCACGAGGATCACCGCCCTGCCCTGGCCCGCGCGCCGCTCCGCCTCGTCCGCGCTGAACACGACCTGCCCCGTCGCCGCCCCCGGGCTCGCCGGCAGGCCGCGCGCGAGCAGCGACTTCGGCGCGCTCGGGTCGATGCTCGGGTGCAGCAGCTGATCGATCGAGCCCGGATCCACCCGCAGGATGGCCTCCCGCTGGCTGATCAGGCCCTCCTTGGCCATCTCGACCGCGATGCGCACGGCCGCGCGGCCCGTGCGCTTGGCGGTGCGGCACTGGAGCAGGAAGAGCTCCTTCTGCTGGATCGTGAACTCCAGATCCTGCACGTCGCGGAAGTGCTGCTCGAGCTTGCCCTGCACCTCGACGAGCGCCGCGTACGCCGCGGGCATCCGCGCCTCGAGCGAGCTCTCGTCGTCCACGCCGGTTCCGGTGCCAGTTCCGGTGATCGACAGCGGGTGCGGCGTGCGCACCCCCGCGACGACGTCCTCGCCCTGCGCGTTGGGGAGCCACTCGCCGTAGAAGCGCCGCTCTCCGGTCGACGGATCGCGCGTGAACGCGACCCCCGTGCCGGAGTCGTCGCCCAGGTTGCCGAACACCATCACCTGGACGGTGCAAGCTGTCCCCCAGGCCTCCGGGATGTCGTGCATCTTCCGGTACACCTGCGCCCGGTGGTTCTTCCAGCTATCGAATACGGCGCCGATCGCCCCCCAGAGCTGCGCGTACGGCTCGTCGGGGAACGGGCGGCCCGTCGCCCCGAGGACGATATCCTTCTGGCGCTGGATCAAGGCCGCGAGCGACTCCGGATCGAGCTGGGCGTCGGGCACCTTGCGCTCGAGCTCGGCGGAGTTCAGGCGCGTCGCGTCGACGCCGAGCTTCGCGGCGGCCTGCCTGCGCGCGCGGCCGAGCGCCTCCTCGAAGCGGTCGCGGGGCACGCCGAGCACGATATCGGCATACGCCAGGATGAACCGCCGATAGGCGTCGAGCGCGAATCGCTCGCTGCCCGTGCGCCGCGCGAGCCCCCGCGCGATCTCGTCGTTCAGGCCGAGGTTCAGGATGGTATCCATCATTCCCGGCATGGACGCGCGGGCGCCCGAGCGGACCGACACGAGCAGCGGCGCCTCGGGGCTGCCGAACCCGGCGCCGCGCAGCGCCTCCAGCCGGCCGATCGCCGCCTTGATCTCGTCCTCGACGCCGGCGGGGAGCGCCTTGCCCGAGGCGTAATAGGCGTTGCAGACCTCGGTGGTGACCGTGAAGCCCGGCGGCACCGGGATGCCGAGGCGGGTCATCTCGGCGAGCCCCGCGCCCTTTCCGCCGAGCAGATCCTTCTGCTGTGCGTCCCCGTCCGCCTGCCCTGCGCCGAAGAAATATATCGATCTCCCCATGGCGGGTGCACGCTAGACCGTCCTCGCAGTCAGGTCGAGATCCCTCGAACGGCGGAATGGAGGTACGACGGACGGCCGACCGCCGACGGCCCCTATCGGATCCAGAGCCGTCGGAACCGCGGCGTGCACCTCACGCGTGCACCTCACAAAAATACCGGCTCTCGACGGCGGACGAGCTATGAAGCCGCGCATGAAGCGCTTCTCTCTCGTCCTCGTTGCGATGTTCGCCGTCCCCCTCACCGCGTGCGACCAGAAGCCCGCCTCACAGGCGATCGCCGACGCGCCGGTGAGCGCCTCGGTCAAGCCGGCCCCGCCGCCGGCGCCCGAGCCCGCCGCCTCGCCGCAGCCGCCGCCCGAGCCCGCCGGCCTGCCCGCGCCGCCGGACGTCGCGGCGCCGCCCGCCGACGCGCAGAAGACGGCATCGGGCCTCGCGTCCAAGGTGCTGGCGCCGGGCAAGGACACGGCGCATCCCGGCCCGGACGACAAGGTGACGGTCCACTACACGGGGTGGACCACGGACGGGAAGATGTTCGACAGCTCCATCGTCCGCAACGAGCCGGCCACCTTCCCGGTGGGCGGCGTGATCAAGGGGTGGACGGAGGCGCTCCAGCTCATGAGCAAGGGCGAGAAGCGCCGCCTCTGGATCCCCGGGGCCCTCGCCTATGGCGACACGCCGGCCCAGCCGGGCGCCCCGGCCGGAATGCTTGTGTTCGACGTCGAGCTGCTCGACTTCGCCCCCGCGCCGAAGCCTCCGCCCGCGCCGAAGGACGTGAAGGCGGCGCCGAAGACCGCGAAGAAGACCGCCTCCGGGCTCGCCTACCAGGTCCTGCAGAAGGGCACCGGCACCGAGCACCCGAAGCCGACGAGCCGCGTCGTCGTCCACTACACGGGGTGGACCACGGACGGGAAGATGTTCGACAGCTCCATCGTCCGCGACGAGCCGGCCACCTTCCCGGTGGGCGGCGTGATCAAGGGGTGGACGGAGGGCTTACAGCTGATGGTGAAAGGCGAGAAGGCGCGATTCTGGATACCGGCCGACCTCGCTTACGGCGACAAGCCCACACGGCCCGGCGCGCCCGCCGGCATGCTGGTGTTCGACGTCGAGCTCATCGACTTTCGCTGAGCCGTCGGCCGGCGCTTTACATCCGGCCGGCTGCCTGGTCACATGATGGCTGCGGGCGGCCAGGCATGCTGACATTCATCCGACTCAGGAACTTCAAGAGCTTCGCCGATCAAACGGTGGAGCTGTCCCCCTTCACGCTGCTGCTCGGGGCCAACGGCGCCGGGAAGAGCAACTTCCTCGACGCCCTGCGCTTCCTGCAGGGCGTCGGGCTGGATCTACCCCTGTGCGACATCTTCCGCGGCCGCGTCGACGGCAGGCGCGAGGTGTGGCCGGGCCTGCGCGGCGGCACGCAAGGGGCCACGCACAGGGGCGCCAAATCGTTCACCATCGAGAGCCGATGGGCGATCGGGAAGGAGGAGCTCACACACAAGATCACGTGTCAGGTCGAGCCTGACGTGATCGTGGAGCACGAGTCGCTCGAGGCGAGGTCGGCCGGGGGCCCGCTCTTCGACACGCCGGCGTCGGCGCTGAAGGGGCTGGAGGGGTTCGCCTCGGGCGGAGCGATGAAGGCGGCGTCGAAGAAGGGCCGCTCGATGCGGATCGCATCCATGGATCGCAACCCCGCGCGGCGCAGCCTGCTCGGCCAGATAGAGCACCACCGCGGCCGCGGCGAGGACGTGAGCCTCGCGGACGTCATCGCGCTCTGCAACGCGCTCCAGGTCGCGATGCGGAGCACGCTGTCGCTCGACATCGATCCTTCGCGGATGAGGGGTTATGTGCCGCACGAGATAGAGAACCTCGGCGCCGGCGGGCAGAACCTCTCCGCCGTGCTCCGCTGGCTCTGCCAGGAGGCCGAGCACAAGGCCGATGTGCTCGGCTGGGTGCGCTCGATCTTCGCGCCCGAGATCGAAGATATCGAGTTCGCGGAGACGGGCCTCGGCGACGTCATGATGGTGCTCGTCGAGAAGGGCGGCGCCCGCGTCCCGGCGCCGAGCCTCCCGGACGGCGCGCTGCGCGCGCTCGGCAAGATCGCCGGCGTGCTCACCGCGCCGGAGGGCTCGCTCCTCCTCGTGGAGGACCCGGACGCCGGCTTGCACCCCGAGCGCGCCGCCGTGCTCGCGCAGCTCCTCGAGGGGGCGGCGCGGCCCTCCGTCTGCCAGATCGTGGCGACGACGCACTCGCCCGCGCTGCTCAGGGGGGTGTCGAAGCAGGGCCTCAGCCGCGCGATCGCGTTCCAGCGCGACCCCGAGACCTGCGCCACGACGACGCGCCGCCTCGCCGACCTCCCGCGCTTCGAGGACCTGGCCGAGCGCGATCCCGGAGAGCTGCTCTCCTCGAAGGCGCTCTCCGCGTAGACGCGAGCGAACCGACCCCGGTACAGCACCATCATTTCATTGCAGTGTCGCGAGCTCGCGATAACGATAACCATTTTCACTTCGTGAAATGCGTTGTAGATGCTCACGAGGCCATCTAGGGTCCTCCGCGAATCGACAGCGCGGCGCTCGCCGCGCGAACACAGCGTCAAAGAGGTCCTCACATGCTTTCCCAGAAAACTGCACTTCAACTGGTCCTCTGTCTGACCATCGGGTTCTCGGCGGCTGCCTGCTCTGACGATGGTGGCGAGACCGACACCAGCACCAGCTCCAGCTCCAGCAGCTCGTCCAGCAGCAGCGCCAGCAGCAGCAGCGCGGGCCAGGGCGGCGGCACCGGTGGGACCGACGGCCAGGGCGGCGCCACCGGCGGCGGCGAAGGCGGCTCCGGCGGCCAGGGCGGCGCCACCGGCGGCGGCGAAGGCGGCTCCGGCGGCCAGGGCGGCCAGGGCGGCGCCGGCGAAGGCGGCTCCGCTCCCGGCGACCCCCTCTGCGGCGCGGGCACCGCGACCTTCGCTGATGTGCGGATGATCCTGAACACGACCTGCGCGGGGTGCCACGGCAACGCCGGCCCCGCGGCCGCCGGCCTCGATCTCCGCGCGAACGCGGCCCATGGCGAGCTCGTCAACGGCGCGAGCTCGAAGTGCACCGGCCGGATGCTCGTCGTGCCGGGCAAGCCGAGCGAGAGCTACATCATCAACAAGGTGCGCGGCACCGGCCTCTGCGGCGACGACACGCGCATGCCCCCCCCGGACAAGGGCGCTGCCCTGCCCGAGGCCAGCATCAAGAAGATCAACGACTGGATCTGCGCCGGCGCTCCCGCCCAGTGAGCCCGTCTGCCCGGCTCAGCGCCTGTCCCTGCAGCGCAGGCGCTCAGTAGACCTTGCAGCGCGCGCCGCCCGCGGCGCGCGCATACGGGATCTTCGCGCTGCGCCCCTTCACGTAGATCGCCCCGCCCGGAGCGGGCCTCGGGATCACGGCGCCCGTCGCGAGCGGCCGTCCTGCGGGCAGCTCCTCGACCTCGATGACGATATCGTTCCCCTCCTGATCGACCGCCGAGATCGAGGGTCGCCGGCTCTCCTCGTCGGGCGCGCCGCCCGGGCAGGGCACCCCGCGCGCGCTCAGCGCGATGGCCAGCGTATTGGCCGAGGTCTCCGGCGCGCCGGCCGCCCACTGGAACCTGGGATCGCGCGCTTCCCCCACCTCGACGGCCAGGCAGCTGCAGCGCTCCTTGCGCGAGTCGGCGCGCGCGAGCGAGAGATCGTGCCGCACCCCCACCCACGACGAGGGCGCCCGCTCCTCGGGCGTCTGCGGGGCGCCGCCGAAATCGTCGGACGCGCCGAAAGCCCTGCGCGGCGCCTTCTTCTTCGCGCCCGCCTGATCCGCCGGCGCGGCGGGATCGACGGTGTCGCCCTCCCAGAACGCCGCGGCGCCCGCGTGCTGGTTGCCGCCGCAGGCGGCGAGGAAGACTCCGGAGAGGAGCGCAGCGAAGCGCGCAATCTGGACGCCCGAGGGAAGCATGCAGTGCGATCTTCGCACCGGCGCCGCCGGCGGCCAAGGTTTGTGCTGAGTCGGGGGTGAAAGAGAGAAGAGAGAGAGAAACGCCGCTAGGCGGGGACACACACGCTGCGCGCCGGACGCCCGGCGCGCAGCGCAGGAGCCGTCACTTCGGCTTGATCTCGGTCAGGACGAGCAGGTAGTCCGGCGAGTTGTTCGGCGACAGCTTCGCGTACGGGTTCTCCTTGCTGGGCCACCCGACGAAGCGCTTCGTGCTGTACTCGCCCCAGGACGGGTTCTTGAACAGCGGGATGACCGGCACCTGCGTGGCGTAGATCATCTGCAGGTCCTCGACGATGCTCTTCTGCTCCGCCGGATCCGTCGCGGCCGCGAACTTCTTGAACAGCGGCTCGGCCTCCTTGGCGGCGAAGCGGTGCCAGTTGCGGTTCGAGACCTCGCCGACGGCCTTCACGAACTCGGGGGCCATGAGATCGCGGTAGTAGTTGAACGGCGTGGGCTCGGTGTTGGTCCAGCCCATCGACATGTCGAACGTGCCCTTCTGGAGCGCCTCGAAGAACGCGCTGAAGTCGTACGTCTTCAGCGTGGCCTCGATGCCGACGGCCTTCAGGCTCTGCGCGGTGATCTGGACCGCGCGCACCCAGTCGGACCAGCCGGTCACGACGTTGATGTCGAACTTCAGCGGCTTGCCGTCCTTCGCGCGGATCCCGTCGGCGCCCTTGGCGTAGCCGGCCTCGTCGAGGAGGGCGTTCGCCTTGGCCACGTCGAAGGTCGTCCAGTCGCCGGCCGCGGCGGCCTTGTCGCTGCGCCAGCGACCGTAGGCGTCGTCGAGCCCGGTCCCGTCCGCGCCGACCGTGTAGCCGTTGACCGCGACCTTCGCGATCTGGGCGCGGTCGATGGCCATGCTGATGGCCTTGCGCAGCTTGATGTCGTTGAACGGCTTCTTCGTGGCGTTCGGGTAGAGCGTCACGGTGCCGCCGACGAGCGGGAACCAGTAGTGGTTGTTCTCCGGGTCCTTGGCGACGTAGGTCTTGTCGATGTCGGGCACGAAGTTGCCGGCCCAGTCGACCTCGCCGTTGATGAGCGCCAGGTTCGCCTGGTCGTTGCCCGGGTACGCCGGGAAGCGGAGCCCCTCGACCGCCGGCTTGCCCTTCTGCCAGTAGTTCGGGTTCTTGCCGAGCTCGTAGATCTGGTTCTGGAAGGTCTTCACCTCGGTGAAGGGCCCCGTCGCGACCGGGTTCTCGTTCGTGAACGTGACCGGGTCGGCGACGTCCTTCCACTTGTGCTCCGGCACGATCGGCTGATGGCCGATGTAGGTGAGGCCGGGGACGAACGCCTCCTTGAAGACGAACTCGACCGTGGTGTCGTTCTTGGCCTCGACCGACTCGACGAGCTTCCAAACGCCCGTGAGATCGAGCGCCGGGAACTTCTTGAGGAGCCCGAACGTGAACGCGACGTCCTTCGCCGAGAAGGGTTGTCCGTCAGACCACTTGACCTCGGGGCGCGTCGTGAAGGTGAGCTTCTTGTTCGCGTCGCTCCACTCGTACTTCGTGGCGAGCCACGGGACGTACTCGCCCTTCATCGTGTTGTACACGATCATGGGCTCGTAGATGCCCGCGACGGTGGGGAAGCGCGTGGCCCCCTCGCCGAGAAGGGGGTTGAAGTTACGAACCCAGGACGCCTGCTGCTCCCTGGAGATGGTGACGAACTTCGCGCCGCCCTTCGCATCGCCCTTCGCCGCGCCCGTGGCCGCGGGCCCGGCCGAGCCCGCGGGCCCCGTGCCACCGGACTCGGGCTTGTTGTCGCAGGCCGCCGTGGCGCCGACGGATAGGACGAGCGCCGAAAGGGCAAAAATGCGGCGCGACATGGATCGACTCTTCATAAGCTTGCTCCCTACGCGGCGACCTCGGTCGCCCACGACGATCCTCTCACTCGACCGACAGCTCGCAGCGCCGCAGCGCAGCGACAACAGCAGACCGTACGGCGGCGCCACGGATGAGCCGCGACTGCGGCAACCTGACGCCGGCGCACTCTACCGGCCGAGGTAGAGAAGTGTCAACCTGACGAATCGAGGGGTTCCCCGGCCACCGCGCCGCCCGCGACCTGAGCGGATGCGCACGCCGGGGCCGCGGCGCACCGCAGCAAGCCGCGCGCGCGCTCCTACCCGAGCGATTACCCGCGCGACTACCCCCGCGATCGCGCGCGTTCCCGCGTGCTCAGAACTCGGCCGGATCGCTGTAAGTCCCCAGGACGTCGCGCAGCACGTCGCAGATCTCCTGCTCGGTCGCGTACGCGCTGGCCGCCGCGATGAGGGGCGGCATCAGGTTGTCACGGCCGCGCGCGGCGCTCCGCACGTCGGCCAGGGCGCGCCGCACCCGATCCTGGTCGCGCTGGGCCTTGACCCGGGCCAGGTTCTCGCACTGAACGCGCTGCACCTCCTCGTCGATCCGGAGGAGGGGGATCGTCTTCTCGCCCACCGCGGCGTAGCGGTTGACGCCCACCATGATCCGCTCGTTCGATTCCAGCTCTCGTTGAAACCTGTAGGCCGAGGCGGCGATCTCGCGCTGCGGATACCCCTTCTCGATGGCGGCCACCATCCCGCCCATCTCGTCGATCCGCTGGATGTACTCGAGGGCCTCCTTCTCCAGGCGGTCCGTGAGCCACTCCACATAGTAGCTCCCGCCGAGCGGATCGATGGTGTTCGCGACCCCGCTCTCGTGGGCGATGATCTGCTGGGTCCGGAGGGCGATGGTCACGCTCTCCTCGGTCGGGAGCGCGTACGTCTCGTCGAGCGAGTTCGTGTGGAGCGACTGGGTGCCGCCGAGCACGGCGGCGAGCGCCTGGAGCGAGACGCGGACCACGTTGTTGTACGGCTGCTGCGCCGTCAGCGACACGCCGGCCGTCTGCGCGTGCGTCCGGAGCTTCATGCTCTCGGCCTTCTTCGCCCCGTACCGCACCTTGAGGAACCGCGCCCACATGCGGCGCGCGGCGCGGAATTTCGCGATCTCCTCGAAGAAGTCGCTGTGGACGTCGAAGAAGAACGACAGGCGCGGCGCGAAGGAGTCGACGTCGAGGCCGCGCGCGACGCAGCTCTCGACGTAGGCGAGCCCGTCCGCGAGCGTGAACGCGAGCTCCTGCGCGGCGGTCGAGCCCGCCTCCCGGATGTGGTAGCCGCTGATCGACACCGAGTTCCACCGCGGCACCTCGCGCGCGCAGAACTCGATCATGTCGGTCACGATGCGCATCGCCGGGCGCGGCGGGACGAGCCAGGCGTGCTGGGCGATGAACTCCTTGAGGCAGTCGTTCTGCACGGTGCCGCCGACGCGGCTCCGCGGGATCCCGCGCTTGTCGGCGAGCGCGATATAGAACGCGAGCAGCACGGCCGCGGGGCCGTTGATGGTCATCGACGTCGTCACCTGGTCGAGCGGGATGCCGTCGAAGAGCGCCTCCATGTCGCGGAGCGTGTCGACCGCGACACCGCACATCCCCACCTCGCCGAGCGACCGCGGAGAGTCGGAGTCGTAGCCCATGAGGGTCGGGAAATCGAAGGCGGTCGACAGGCCCGTCTGGCCCTCTGCGAGCAGGTATTTGAACCGCGCGTTCGTCTGCTCGGGCGTGCCGAAGCCCGCGAACATCCGCATGGTCCAGAGCCTGCCGCGGTACATCGTCGGCTGGACGCCCCGCGTGAACGGGTACTCCCCGGGCAGCCCGAGATCCGCCGCGTGGTCGACCGGCGCGTCGGCCGGGGTCGCGAGGTCGGGGACGTCGATGCCGCTCCACGTGGTGAAGCGCTCGCTCCGCGGCGGGAAGCGCGCCGACGCCTCGGCGACCGGGCCCGCGCGCCACGCGGCCACCGCGCGCCGGAGCGCCGCGAGCCCTGCCTCGTCGAGCGCGAGCCCCTCTCCGCCCCCGCCGTTCGTGGAACGGAGCGCGTCGGCGTTTCCCGGGGACCCGACCGCTCGGTCCGCCGCGGTCTCCGGAGGGGGGGTGATCTCTCGAGGCGCCATGGCGGGCATTTTAGCGCGGCGCGCGCGCGATGACGCCGGGCAATGCCGGCGAACGCGCCGGGGCGGCGGGCGCGCGCCGCATCACGGGCAGTCCGCGTGGAACACCGCGGAGGCGACCGGCGTCGCCCCGTCCTCCAGCGAGTCCTCGATCGCGCCCGTGATGCGGATCCCCTCCGCGGCGCAGAGCGCCGCCGCGGCGTCAGCCTTGAGCGTCCCGCCCTGAGCGCCGGTATCGACGGTGAACGCCACGGTGACGTCGCTGTCCGGAGCGACCTCGACCGGCAGCGCCGCCGTGGTCTCGACGGGGAGCGGCTCGACGATCGAGGTCTTCTGATCGGCGCTCGTGATCGCGAAGGTGCGCACCGCGACGCGGCTGGGTCCGCTTGCCCGCGCGCTCAGGTGCAGCTCCAGCGCGAAGCTCGCGGTAAGGCCGGTCCCGAGCGCGTTCGAGGAGACGGTCGCCTCGGGCGCCGCGATGGACGGCTCGACGAACACGGCCGCGTCGGTGTTGATGCAGCCGCTCGCCATGATGGCGAGCGCAGCGGCGGCGAGCGTGGTGGCGGCGGAGCGCCTGGCGCGGGCCTTCATGGGCTCACTCTCTCCCGGCCCGACCGGTCCTGTCCAGATCGGCGGCGCCGCGGTTCTGCTCCGGGCGGCGCCGCGCTTTCGCTCAGGGAGGCGGCGGGTTGACGCCCTTGGATCGGGCCAGGGCGCAGCCGAGCTCCACGTTGGTCGGCCCCTTGTCGGTCCGCACGACCTTGAACTCGACGCGCCGGTTCTTCTCCCAGGCGGCCGCGTTGTGGGCCGGATCGATCGGGCAGTACTCGCCGTAGCCCATCGAGCGAACGCTGTTC
The DNA here is from genome assembly GCF_051527405.1 of Sorangium sp. So ce295. NCBI lineage: Bacteria > Pseudomonadati > Myxococcota > Polyangiales > Polyangiaceae > Sorangium > Sorangium sp. So ce295. Next base: position 11,155,464 of record NZ_CP150324.1, read on the forward strand.
TTGTTGACGCCGCGCTGCGCCAGCGCCGCGGCGACCGCGTCCGCGCGGGCCTGGGTCAGCTTGAGGTTGTACGCGTCGGCCGAGCGCTCGTCGGCGTGCCCCTGCACCTCGATCATCGTGAACTCCGGGTGGTGCTTGAGCGTCTCGGCCACCGCCTGCACGATGCCGAACGACTCCGGGAGGATCTCGGCGCTGCCGGTCGCGAACTGGATCTTCTCGAGGATGACGATGTTGTTCTCCTCGATCACGACGCTGCCCTTGTCCGGGCACCCGTCCTCGTCCTCGAGGCCGTTGAACGTCTCCGGATCGTTCGGGCACTTGTCGACAACGTCCGGGATGCCGTCCCTGTCGTTGTCGGGCTCCGGGCACCCGTCCTCGTCCTCGAAGTCGTCCCTGTCCTCCGGGTCGTTCGGGCACTGGTCCGACTTGTCGGGGATGCCGTCCTTGTCGTTGTCCGGATCCGGGCAGCCGTCCTTGTCCTGGAAGCCGTCGCGGTCCTCCGGGTCGTCCGGGCACTTGTCGCGCGAGTCGAGGATGCCGTCGCCGTCGCGATCGCCGTCGCTCCCCTCCGGGCAGCCGTCGTCGTCCTCGTCGCCGTCGCGGTCCTCCGGGTTGTTCGGGCAGCGGTCGTCGACGTCGAGGATGCCGTCCTCGTCGTTGTCCGGATCCGGGCAGCCGTACTTCCCGGGGGGCGAGTCCGCCTTCGTGTCCTGGAAGCCGTCGTAGTCCTCGGGCTCGTCGGGGCAGTCGTCCTGGTCGTCCTTGATGCCGTCGCCGTCCCGATCGCCGATCGACGGCTCGAAGACGAACCCGATGGTCCCGCGCTGCGCCGCGGCCTGGAACCCGGGCGTGTACCCGACCCCGAAGCCGAGCATGAGGAAGCTGTTCCGCTCGATGAAGAGCTTGATGCCCCCGATCGCCTCGGCCGACAGCTTCTGCTTGGCGCTGTCGCCGCCGCCGACCTGCTGGGTCAGGTAGGTCTCGGCCACGAGATCGAGCGGCGTGAGGACGCGGTAGCTCATCCCGGCCCCGGCGGTGATCAGGTCGGAGTACTCGAGGTCCCCGTGCTTGAGCTGGAACGTCGTGCCGTCCTGGCGCAGGCCGAACACGGGGTTCTTCCCGGCGTGGCCGCGGTAGCCGACGTTCGCCGCGATCCGGAACGGGTTGGTCGTGCCGAGCCGCTTCTCCAGCACGAGCTGCGGCCAGAAGAAGAACCCCGGGTCCGACCCGAAGTCCTGGCTCCCGCCGACGCCGATCCCGGCCTGGGCGATCACCGCGAGCCCGATCACGTCCTGATCGGGGCGGAGGATGCGCGCCTTCGCGTGGATCGCCAGGTTGCCGAGCGCCTGCGCGTCGAGCGAGTCGTCGTCGTAGTTGGCGCTGCCGCCCGGGCCGATGTCGTCGACCGGCTTGCCCCCGTTGAGCACCACCGGGACCGAGAGCCCGACGACCAGGAAGTTGGCGATGCCGTAATCGAACTGGAACGTCCCCTGGAACGCGTGATTGAGCATCATCTCCGTTCCCCGGTCGTTCTCGGTGAGCGGCAGGATGTTGTGCCCGTAATCGAGCACGAGCCCCAGGCTGATGTCGTTCGCGCCGAGGATGTCCGCCCCGTTGACGGAGAAGAGCCCCTTGGAGTCGACCGCCGGCCGGAACAGGTGCAGGTCCATGCCGTCGCCGTTGGCGCCGTCTCCCGTGCGCGTCTGGGCCGCGGCGTCGCCCGCGCTGGCGGCGGTCATCGCGGCGCCGAGGACGAAGGAGAGCAGCCCGGCGCCCAGGCGGGAGGCTCGGCCGGGGCGCGCCTGGGCCGGGAGCCGGGCGTCGTTCGCCCCAGGAGCGCCTGGGAGCGGTTCGGCGGGGAGCAACGGGGAACGAGGCGTCATGGGAGGGTCCTCGGGGTCGTGTGAGGTCGCTATCGGGCGAGCGCGTGGGGCGCCCGGCGCCACGTACCACCGCGCGAATTCCGGTGTCAAACAGACGACGCGGCGAGCTCGCGGCGCGAGCGATCGCGGCGCCTGGTTGGACCTGTCACGCGACCTGCCACGCGCCCGGCGCCGGGCGCTCCGCCTGGGAGCGGCGCGCGCCCGCCGCTCCCTCGCGAGGGCCCGCGTTCTGCCGGAAATCATGAGTTGATGCGCGCGGATGCGCGCCGGCGGGCCGCGCGGCCGAACGCCGGGACGTCCGGGTAGGGCGAAGTTGTCCGGACGATCGGAGCGGAGTATTCCGTGGAAGGTTGGGGCAACAGGTGCTCGGCGCGCGCTCGAGGGTCGAGGGGAGGCCCCCGTCGCTCGCGGACCTCGCTCCTGGAGGATACAGATGCTGTTAACGAGATGGACTGGGGCGGCCGCGGTGATCGCGGCCACGGCGCTGCTCGCGTGCGAACGGGAAGGCGCGAGCGACGGCGACGGCGGGGGCGGCGGTTCCGGATCGAGCACGAGCGGGTCGAGCGCCGTGTCGAGCACGACGACGGCGGGCTCCGGCGGGGCCACGGGCGAGGGCGGCGCCGGCGACGGCGGCCAGGGCGGCCAGGGCGGCGCCGGCGACGGCGGCGCCGGGGGCGGCGTGTGCGGCGACGGCGCGGTGGGCGGCGCCGAGGCCTGCGACGACGGCGGCACCGCGGCAGGAGACGGCTGCGACGCGGGCTGCGCCGTCGAGCCCGGCTACACCTGCGCCGGCGCGCCGAGCATCTGCTCGACGATGTGCGGCGACCGCCTGGTGCGGGGCGCCGAGGCCTGCGACGACGGCAACGTCGGGAACGAGGACGGCTGCAACGCCGTCTGCGTGATCGAGGCGGGCTACGAGTGCAACGGCGAGCCCAGCGCCTGCGGCCCGCTCTGCGGCGACGCCCTGCTCATCGGCAACGAGGGCTGCGACGACGGCAACACCGTCGATGGCGACGGCTGCAGCCCCGATTGCGACGTCGATCACGGCTACAAGTGCACCGGCGAGCCCAGCGTCTGCGCCCCCGTCTGCGGCGACAGCATCGAGGTGGGCCCCGAGGAGTGCGACGACGGCAACACCACCGACGGCGACGGCTGCAGCAGCACCTGCCACGCCGAGGGCGACCGACGTCACGCCCCCCACCGCTGATCCACGCCCTGAGCGGGGGCGCCCCCGCTCAGGGTGTGCGGGTTTTCAGGCTGTCGATCGCGTGGACGGGCGCCTGGTCGCCGGCCATGAGGTGGGCGATCGCCCCGTAGACCAGCCGCTGGCTCTCCAGCATGCTCTTGCCGGCGAACACCGGCGAGGTCACGACCAGGTTGAAGTGGCCTCCGCCGCCGGTCACCTCGGCGGTGGAGCCCTCGATTTTCGCTTCGATGGCCTGCTTCAGGGCCTCGGGGATCGACCCCTGAAAGGTCGTCAGGTGGCTCGGCATGGGCGTTCTATAGGCCATCGCCCCGCCGCGGGAAAGCCGGAGCGCGGGGCTCGGGCCGCGGCGGGGCGCGGTCGACGGGATCGACGCGATGGGACGGGACGGGCGGGATCGACGCGATGGGACGGGACGGGCGGGATCGGCGCGGTGGGATCAGGCGCGCGCGGTCGCGCCGGCCAGCTCGATGAGGCCGGCCGCGCCCATGCCGCCGCCGATGCACATCGTCACGACGGCGTACCGGCCGCCGCGCCGGCGCAGCTCGTAGAGGGCGGTCGCGGTGAGCTTCGCGCCGGTGCACCCGAGCGGGTGGCCGAGCGCGATCGCGCCGCCGTTCACGTTGAGCTTCTCCTCGGGGATCTCGAGCGTCCGCTGCACGTAGACGGCCTGCGAGGCGAACGCCTCGTTGACCTCGAAGAGGTCGATGTCGGCCATCTTCAGCCCCGTCCTCGCGAGCAGCTTGCGCACCGCGGGCACCGGGCCGATGCCCATGATGGCGGGGTCGACGCCGACGGTCACGAACGCCCGGAAGTACCCGAGCGGCTTCACCCCGAGCGCGTCCGCCTTCGCCTTGCTCATCACGAGCGCCGCGGCGGCGCCGTCCGACAGCGGCGAGCTGTTGCCCGGCGTGACGCTCCCCTTCGCCGAGAACGCCGGCTTCAGCCCCGCGAGCGCCTCCGCCGTCGTCTCCTTGCGGATCAGCTCATCGGCGCGGAAGTCGAAGGTCGCGCGCTTGCCGTTCTCGAAGCGCACCCCCTTCACGGTGACGATCTCGTCCTCGAAGCGCCCGGCCGCGCGCGCCGCCGCCGCCTTCTGGTGGCTCTTCAGCGCGAACGCGTCCTGGTCGGCGCGGCTCACCTGGAAGCGGTTCGCCACGTTCTCCGCGGTGATGCCCATCGGCGTGTACACCGTCGGACACCGCTCCATCGCCTCCGGCGACGCGCTCAGCTTGTTGCCGGTCATCGGCACCATCGTCATCGACTCGACGCCGCCGGCGACGGCGATGTCGAGCGATCCCATCGCGATGCTGCCCGCCGCGCTCGCGATCGCCTGGAGCCCGCTCGAGCAGAAGCGGTTGATGGTGATCGCGGACCCTTCCTGCGCCATCCCGCCGAGGAGCGAGACGACGCGCGCGATGTTGAGCCCCTGCTCGCCTTCCGGCATGGCGCAGCCGAGGACGAGGTCCTCGACGTCCTCCGGCTTCACCTGGGGGACGCGCTGGAGCAGCGCGGCGACGACCTCGCCGGCGAGCTCATCGGGGCGCTTCAGCGCGAGCGACCCTTTGTGGGCCCGGCCAACGGCCGAGCGGACGGCCTCTGCAATTACGACGTCGACCATGGCGTTCACCTAGTTCCGGAGGGGCTTGTTGTTCATCAGCATGTACTGCATTCGCTCGGCGCTCTTGGGCTCGCCGCACAGGCTGACGAACGCCTCGCGCTCGAGCTCGAGGATCTCGTCCTCGGTCACCTCGCGCGCCCCGCCGCCAGCGCCGCCGCAGAGCACCTCGGCGAGCTTGCGCGCGATCTTCGCGTCGTGCTCGCTGGCGTGGCCGCCGGCGACGAGCGTGTCGATCATCATCTGCAGCGTCGCGATCCCGCTCTCGCCCGGCAGCTTGTAGGCGCGCGGCACGGGCGCGTGGTACCCGGCCTCGGCCAGCCCGATCGCGCGCGCCTTCACCTCGTACAGCTGGCGGGCCCGGTCGAACGAGACGCCGTCCGTCTTGCGGAAGAAGCCGAGCGCCTTCGCCTCGTCCGCGCTGGTCGCGACCTTGGCGAGGGCGATGTTCTTGAAGACCTGCGTCACGACGTCGTACGTCGGCACCGTCACGCCCTCGGGGATCCCCTCGAGCGCGCGCCAGAGCATGTTGAGCGTCCCCGCGCCGCCCGGGATCAGGCCGACGCCGACCTCGACGAGCCCCGCGTACGTCTCGGCCGCGGCCTGCACCGCGTCGCAGGCGAAGCAGAGCTCGAGGCCGCCGCCGAGGGTCATCCCGTAGGGCGCGGCCACGACCGGCACGCTCGCGTACTTCAGCCGCTGGGTCGCGTCCTGGTACGCCTTCACCATCTTGCGGATCGCGTCCCAGTCCTTGTTGCCCGCGGCCATGGCCACGAGGAACAGGTTGGCGCCGACGCAGAAGTGCTCGCCCTGGTTGAAGACCACGAGCGCGCGGAAGTCCTGCTCGGCCTTCTCGGCGGCGAGCGAGAGCATCCCGATCGAGTCCGGATCGAGGCTGTTCGCCTTGGTCTTGAAGGTGACGCCGAGCACGCCGTCGCCGAGATCCCAGGCCTCTGCGCCGTCGTTGGCGAGCACGGCCTTCGCGCCCCGCGCGGCCGCGCGCGCGCCGGCCAGCGTCACGTTGCGCGGATCGACCTTCTGGACGACGTACTCTCCCTTGAGCAGGTCGAACACCGCCCCATCGGCGCGGTAGAACGACGTCGCGCCGCTCTGCTTCATGCGGAGGATCGACTCGGGCAGCTTGATGCCGTCCTTCTGCATGCGCTCGACGGTCTCGGCGAACCCGAGCGCGTCCCAGGTCTGGAACGGCCCGAGCTCCCAGTTGTACCCCCAGCGCATGGCGTCATCGATCGCCACGATGCTGTCGGCGATCTCGCCGACGCGCCGCGCCGTGTACGCCAGCGAGCGGGAGAGCACCTTCCAGGCGAACTGCCCGGCCTTGCCGGGGTCGCTGGCGAGCTTCTTCACGCGCGCGGCGGGGTCCTCGATCTTCTCGCACGACCTCGTGGCCTTCTTGATGGCCTCGTCGCCGCCGTGGGGGCGGTACTCGAGCTTGGCCGGGTCGAGCGTCTCCAGGCCTTCCTTGGCCTTGCGGTAGAAGCCGCCCTTGGTCTTGTCGCCGAGGAGCTTCGCCTCGATCATCTTCCGGATGTAGGCGGGCACCTTGAAGACGTCGCGGTCCTCGTCGCGCTCGAGCGCCGAGTAACAGTTGTCCGCGACGTGGGCGAAGGTGTCGAGCCCGACGATATCGCCTGTCCTGAAGCTCGCGCTCTTCGGGTGGGCCATGGCGACGCCGGTGATGGCGTCGACGTCTTCCGGCGCGAGGCCGTCCTCGATCATGAGGTGGATGGCGGTCAGCATCGCGTGGGTGCCGATGCGATTGCCGACGAAGTTCGGGGTGTCCTTGCCGAAGACGAGGCCCTTTCCGAGCACGTCCTCGCCGAGCTTCCGCACGCGCGCGACGACGGCGGGATCGGTGTCGGGCCCGACGACGAGCTCGAGGAGCTTCATGTACCGGACCGGGTTGAAGAAGTGCATGACGAGGAATCGCTTGCGGAAGTCCGCGGAGCGCCCTTGCATCATCTCCTCGATGCGCAGCCCGGACGTATTCGACGCCACGACCGCGTCAGGCCGCAAGACCTCTTCGAGCCGCGCGAAGAGGGCGCGCTTCGGCTCCATCTTCTCGATGATCGCCTCGATAACGAGGTCGCATTGGGCGAGCTCGGCGAAGTGGTCTTCGGTGTTGCCGGTGCGCACGAGGCGGGCGTTCGACGGGTGGAAGAACGCGGCGGGCCTGGCCTTGAGGGCCTTCTCGAGCCCGCCTGCGGCGAACCTGCTGCGGGCGGCCGGGTCCTTCTTTTCGGCGTCGGTGAGGTTCGGGGGCACGATATCGAGGAGCAGGACCTCGATGCCGGCGTTCGCGAAGTGGGCGGCGATGCCGCTGCCCATGACGCCCGCGCCGATGACGCCCGCGCGGCGGATTGGTTTCGTCATGCAGATCCTCCGAGAGATGAATGGGGCGCAAACCATTGACGGAAAGGGCCCCGAGCGCAAGCGTATCCGGGGTGGACGGCCGCGCGGGAGAGCGAGCAAGGTTACGCGTCGCCGTCGAGGGCGCGCGCTGATCGGCGAGGCGCGGCGGGGCGCCGCGGGACGCCGGGCGGACAAGCGCGGGTGTGCGACACCGAGCGACAGCTGCAATGAGAGGCGGCGCACGTGGGATACCGCACGGGCCAGCGCGGGAGTGGAGGGCGAGCGGCAGCTGTGATGAGGGGCGGCGCACCGGAATGAGGGGTGGTGCATCCAGAGCGGATGCGGCAGCGTCCTCTGGACTACCGACGACCCGTGCGTTCCAGCGATTGGCCGTCCTCGGTGCGCTTCCGTTTCCGGGAGAGCGAAGGAGACGGGGAGTAAGTTTTGGGGGACGGCCTGTCCAAGCCGCCCGCCTGCGGTGCGGGCGTGCTCAGGTGAAGCCGCGCGGACGTGATCAGCTTGGGGCCGCGCGGGCGTGATCAGGTGAGGCCGCGCAGGCGCGTCGGCTGGTGTCGGTCGCTCAGTGCCATGCCTGAGCGGACTGAACTGGCTGTCCGGTCCGGTCGTGCTCGGCGAGGAGGCGCTTCGAGATCTCGACGCACTCGGTGCAGGTGGCGAAGCGCGACTTGTGCAGGCACTGGATCCAGGTCGCCGACCCTTGCGCCAGGAACTCCTCCGGATCGAGGTGCTTGCCGCAGGCGACGCAGTGGATGTGCTTGTGCTCGTGGGGCTGCGCCGGGCGCGCGGGCGCGAGCGCCTTCCGCTCGCGCTTGGTCAGTCGCTTCTCTCGCTTCATGGTCTCCTCGATGACGGGTGGCCGCACGGCCTCGTGCGGGCGCGGGTGAAGCTACCACGCGCCGCTCGGCGAGGGTTCCGGACGGCAGCGCGGAGGGCGGCGGCGCGGCGGTGCGGGACGGACCTGCGCGACGCCGCCCGCGGACAGCGGCGACGTGGGGGCGTGTGGGTTGACTTCGTTCAGATGGTGTGCGTAGCGGGCGGCGAGTGAGCTCCGATGAGGTTCGCCAGCGCGACAGAGGGGCCGTTCTACGTGCATCCGCCGGGCTCAGGCGTCGATCATGCGTTGAGGCGGACGCGGTGGGCCCGCGCGCATTACCCCTCGCCGTCCTCGCAGCCACGGAGCGCCTCCTCTTCGTCCATCTCGGCGACCTCGGTCGCGTAGTACCGAAGGGAGTGATAGGTTCGCCGCAAGGCCTTCAGGAAATCGAGCCCATCCTCGACGTTGTAGACGCGCTCGTAGCTAGGCAGCCCTTGCTCGAGGATGTCGCCCACCGCGTTCATGCAATTCGGGTGGAGCTTCACGATCTGCACGGGGGGGCCCTCCGACCTGAGGACAAAGCGAGCCAGCGGGACGACCTCCTGGTGCGCCCTGACGAGGTGGATCTCCACGAATTTGACCTTGGCCATCTTGCTCTCACTCTATCTTGATTTTTCAGCTCTTCGTCGAAGTTTGGGCCGGCGTATTTACGCGGCAGCACGCAGGGGAGCCTGCATCGCTGAAGATGGCCGAGGGCGAGGCGGAGACTCCGGGGAAGTAGATCGCTGCGATCGCCCGGACGTGCGCATAGAGGACCGGTGGGATACCTGCGCTCCCACTCTTCGCCGCTGCATTCGACAGCGATCTCGATTGCGCTTCCGGAGCTCAGCGTCGCGCCGAAGGATGCGAAGACGTGCGTCCCTGCAGTGATCCTGCGCGCACCGCCGCGACCGTCTCGCTGAGGGTGAAGGTATCGCGCCATCGCCATGTGCCGTCTGGATGGTCGATGGACTCGATGTGGAAGCCGCACGTTCCCCCCGGGATGACAAGAGCAGACAGAGCCGCCGCGAGCGCGTCGCCCCGGCCCTTCTCGTCACACCATGCATGGAGCCAGGGACCTGATACGCTCATCACTGGATCACCATGACCAGGTTCCTAAAGCCTTCAAGCTTGATGCGCTTACCCGTGAGCGCGTCGACTAGATAGCCCTCCTCGACGATCTCGTTCTCATTCTTGAGCGGCGCACCCTTGGGGATGATGAACTCGATCCGCTCGACGTCGCTGGCGAGTCCGTTTTCGCTCAGCTTCTTCATCGCATTCTCCAGCTGCGTGAGCGCGTGGTCGATGTCGACCTTCCCGGTGGCACTGTCAATATCCTTCACATCGTCAGGGCCAGCCGAGGAGCGCCTGCCGCCTCAGGGCGACGCCGCCGAGCAGCGCGGTCGCAGTCCTGTCGCTCCGGGCAACCCGCTGCTGCGCGTACCCCAGCGTCGCATTGAGCGAGCGCAGCGCCTCCGAGCCGGCGCCGTCCGACGCGCGCTGGGGACGAGTTTTCCGGCCAATTCCGCGTCGCGCCTCCGCGCCGGAAGCTTTTGTTTCGGCCCATCGCGGAGGGCAGCGGAACGCCGGAGCGGGACGTTCACGTTCACGACCGAGCCGTTGACGACCACGACCTCGTTCACGACCACGACCACGACGGCTGGGGGTGGGCGTGGGGCGCTGAACGCGCTTGGTCGACGCCGACGGGCCTCCCCCTCAGCGCCCCGCCGCCGACTCGAACCTGGGCGCCGCCTCGAACGTCTCCGCCAGCGTCCTCCGGTACTCGTCGGCCATCTGCACGAGCCCATCGATGAGCAGCGCCACGTCGTGGTCCGCGCAGCCCTCCAGCGACGCCACGCACGACGCCGACACCTCGTCGCCCGTGAGCGACACGCGGAACTCCCCCGTCGTCTGGTCGTTCATCGTGAGCAGGAACCGGTAGAACGGCTCGTGGTTCGCCGCAGGCAGCCCCACGACCGGCGCGCGCAGCGTCAGCAGGCGCCCCGTTTCGTCGATCTCGATGTCCACCTGCGTCGCCGTCTCCGCCGTGGGGTACGGCCGCTGCGCGATGCGCCACGCCCTCGGACCGACACGCACGCGGTTGGCGATGAGCCCGAGCGCCGACAGGCCCTGCCGGATCACCCGCTCGACGCCCGCGCGCGCCGGGCACGGCGGGTACGCGTGCGGCAGCAGGCGGCCGCAGCCCAGGCACCGGTCGCACTCGACGTCGAACGGCTCCTCGCACGCCGGGCAGCGGTACACCGGCGCCCGGTCCCTGAGCTCCGCGAGCGGCCGATCCCCCAGGGCGAGCAGCGGCTGGAACGCGCCCGCCGGGACCACCACGCAGTGACCCGCGAGCTCCCCGGCCGCGCCGGACAGCGCCGCCACAACGCCGATCACCCGCCCCTCGGGATCGAGCACCGGCGCGCCGAGGGGCGCCGCCACGTCGAGCTCGAACGCCGGGAGCTGCCCGTCGACCTTGCGCGCCACGTGGCAGACCCGCGCGACCGCGAGGCGCAGGTTCTGCCCCGGGAGGCAGCTCAGCACCGCGGCGCGCTCGCCGAGCCGCGGCTCGGCCGCCGCGCGGACGGCGAGCGCCGCGACGCCGGGCGGATCGGCCGGCGCGACGAGCGCCACGTCGCGGCCCACGTCCGCGGCGATCACCCGCCCCGCCACGCCCCGCCCGTCCTCGAACGTCAGCGCGACCTCCGTCGGGTAGCCGAGCCCGCGCCGGCTCGCCACAACGACGCCGTTGCCGAGCGCCACCCAGCCGGTCGTCACGAGCGCGCCGGCGCGGATCGCCACCACCGAGCGGCGGGCGCGGGCGACGCGCTCGTGGAGCAGCGCGAGATCGCCGTCGCCGTGCGCCGCCAGCTGCGACGTCATTGCGCGACGATCCTCGAGAGCGCCGTCATCAGGAGCTCGATCGTGCCGGGTTTGGCGCCGTCCCGCTGCGCGTAGGCGACGATGTCGCGCAGCCGCTGCTCGGTCTTGGCGGGCAGCTTCGTGCGCACAAGGAGCTCGGACAGGGCCCCGATCGCGAGGAAGTGGCGGAGCATCGGGTCGGCCGGCGCGCGCTCGATCTCGCGCAGGTAGCGGCCGAGGTGCTCGCGCGCGAGCGCCGCCGTGGTGAGCGGATCGATGTGGAGCGGCTTCTCCTCGGGCACCTGGCCGCGCACCGCCACGAGCCGCTCCATCGCGAGGAGCGCGGGCTCCGCGACGCCCGCGGTGTTCCCGCGGCGCGCGCCGCCCTCGGCCTGGATGAGCTCGCGGGTCGCGGCCGCCGTGCAGCGGTAGAGGTGCGCCACCGCGTCGGGCATCGCCTCGCCGTGCTCGTAGATCGCGCGGAAGACCGTGCACCGGATCAGGAGCACCATGACGCCCGGCCGCTCCTGGAAGCTGAGCGCCGCGCCGAGCACCTGCGCGTCCCGGAGCAGCTGGCAGAACCGATCGGCCGCCGCGTTCGCCGACTCCGGGCGGGACGGGATGCTCCGGCGCGACGGAGGCTCGATCTCCACCTCCGGCAGCGCGGGCGGGCGCACCGACAGCGGCGTCGCCGCCATGATGGAGGACGAGCGACGAAAGGGCACGGTGCGCGCGCTACGGCGATCGCTGACCTGCGCCGGCGTCTCCGCGGCCGCCGCCTGCTCACCCGACAGCGGCGCCGCGGCCGCCACGCTCCCCGGAGCCGGCTTCGCTGCGCCGCCCTCGGACCCCGGGCTCGCGACGCCGCCGATCGACTTCGACGCCGCCGACGCCGCGCCGGCGTCGTGCGCCGGCGGGAGGATGCCGGCCTTGGGCGCGGGCGCGCCGCCGTTCTTCGACGACGCGACGCCCGCCGCCGGCATCGGCGCCGACGCCAGCGACGGGGACAGGATGTCGGGGATCGCGTCCGCGTCGCGGATGGGGCGCGCGACCGACTCGGGCAGGCGCGGCAGGGGGGGCGCCGCCCACGCCGCCAGCTCCTCGAGCGGCGTCCGCGCCCCCGAGACCGGCGTCGCCGGCGCGCCGGCCCGCACCGACGGAGCGCTCTGCGCGCGCGCAGGCGCGGGCGGGACGGTGAGGTTCTTGAGCGGCCGGGCGCGGCCGGCGGAGGCCCACGTGAGGCTCGCCCGCTGCTCCTCGGAGAACGGCGGCCGCGCGTCGAACCACGCGCCCATCGTCTCCCCGAGCCGCTGCGCCGCCTCGCCGCTCTCGCGCAGCGCCTGGCGCAGCGCCTCCGGCGTGAAGGCGGCGACGCGGCCGACGCGGCGGAGCAGCAGCAGATCCTCCCGCATGCACAGCCGGAACGGCTCGGGGCCGCTCGACAGCTCCAGCGCCGTCCTGAGCAGCGGCACCCGGTGCCGCTCCGCGACGCGCACGACGGGGACGTCGATCGAGACCCGCTCGTTCGCCGCGTCGAGCGAGACGAAGAGCGTCATCGCCCCGAGCGGAACGATCCACCCCACGCCCTCCGGCAGCGTCGTCGCCTGGAGGCTCGCCCCGGCCTCCGCGGAGGCGCATTGCGCGACGAAGCGCACCGGGTCGCGCGTGCGAAAGGCGTCGATCGAGCTCCCGTCCCAGTCCGCATCCGCGGGCGGCTTGCGCGAGGCGGAGAGCACAGGCGACCGGTCCACCCCGCACGCCTCGCACCGCGGCCCACGCAGCGGGAACCCGCACGCGGAGCAGAAGTCGGAGGCCGGGCTCGAGGGGACCGCCACGCCGACAGCATACCTCAGCGCAAGGCCGAGGTGGCACCGCGGTTTGCGCTCAGAGGAACGGATTCAGGTGGAGCGCAACCTTGGCCTCCCGCAGGTTGTGCTGGACCCTGCGGATGAAGTGGATGAACAGGTACGCCCAGGCGGCGAAGGTGACGACGCTGATGACGAGCTGGACCGTCTTGCTGACGCCGATCACCATCCAGAGCGCCGTCAGGAGGAAGGCCGCGAACGACAGCGGGACGAACCACTTCCAGCACAGGTTCATCATCTGGTCGATGCGGACGCGCGGCAGCGTCCAGCGGATCCAGATGACCACGAAGACGAGAGCCCAGCTCTTCAGCAGGAAGAGGAAGACGCCGACGAGCTGGAGCCCGAAGCTCGCCTCCTGCTGGGCCGGCGAGACGCCGGGGATCTGCCAGCCCCCGAGGAAGAGCGCGCTCGCGATGCCGCACATCACGAAGACGTTCGCCCACTCGGCGAAGAAGAAGAAGAGGTACCGCATGCCGGAGTACTCGGTCGAGTAGCCGGCCACGAGCTCGCTCTCCGCCTCGGGCAGGTCGAACGGCGCGCGGTTGCCCTCCGCGAGCGCCGTCGTGAAATACAGGAAGAACAGCGCGAACGTGATCGGGTTGCGGAAGACGAACCAGTGCCAGGGCCAGCCGCCCACGTCGAGGAGCGATGGCCCGGCGCCGCCCTGGGCGCCGATGATGTCCTGGAGCCGCAGCGAGCCCGTCATCATGACGATGCACACGATCGCGACCGCGCCGGGGATCTCGTAGCTGATGATCTGCGCCGCCGAGCGGATCCCGCCGAGGAGCGACCACTTGTTGTTCGACGCCCAGCCGCCGGTCATGAGGCCGATGGTGACCAGCGACGTCACGGCGATGACGAAGAGGATCCCGATGTCGAGGTCGGCCGCGATGAGGTACTGGCCGAACGGCATGACGACGAACGTGGCCGACACGCCGACGAACACGAGGTAGGGCGCGAGCCGGAAGAGCGCCTTGTCGCTCTCGGCCGGGATGACGTCCTCCTTCATGATCGACTTGATCCCGTCGGCGACCCAGACGAGGAGGCCCTGCGGTCCGGCGCGGTTCGGCCCGATGCGGGACTGCATGCGCGCCGAGACGCGGCGCTCGACCCAGGTGATGATCCCCGCGGTCGGCGCCATGAAGAGCAGGATGATCGCGGCGGCCACGCCAAGGAGGATCCCGGCGCCGAGCAGATCGGTCGGGGCGCTCGCGTGGAACCCCTCGGTCGAGAGCTCCATCTCGGACGGGGTCGCGCCGCCCCGCCGGATCCCGACCGCGGACCGCCGATCGTGGCCGCTCGGGATCACGTCGGCCTTCGAGAGGACCTTCACGCCCTCGAAGCGCGTGATGACGTCGCCGGGCTGGAGCCCTGCCTGGCTCGCCGGGCTCCCGTCGCGCACGCCCGTCACGACGAGCCCGCCGGCGGGCGGCGACTCGGCCGCGACCTCGACGCCGAAGAACGCGAGCGCGCGCGCCCCCTCCTTCACGCGCGCCTCGATGACGGCGCGGCGCGGGGTCGGCGGGAGGAAGTCCATCGTGACGCCCCTCACCGTGCCGTTCACGGGGAGCGCCCCCTGCGCGGTCGCGGGGATCTCGACGACAACGTCGCCGTGGAAGGTCGTGTGCACCGCGTCGTCGCCGCGGCCGGCGAAGCGGGATTGCAGGCCCTCCGAGAAGACGAGCGAGATCTTCGTGCTGCTGACCTGCGCGCCCTCGATCTCGATGCTCTGGCCGGTGAGCGGCGCCTGGCCGGGGCGGCGGAGGGTGCCGCGGAACGTGACGACCGCCTCCTTCGCCTCGGCGGTCGGCAGGTTGGTCCCGAGGATCTCGATGCGGTCGCCGAGGTCGACCTCGCGCGGCACGACGTCGACGACGCTCAGGAGCTCGGGCGCCGTCCTGCTCTCGGCGCAGCCGGCCGCGCCGAGCAGCGCGAGGAGGGCCAGGAGGCACGGCAAGAAGCCTCGAGAGAGAGCTCTCCAGGGAGGAGATCCGCGCATGGTGCCGCTTATAAACCGCGCCGCTCGCGCGGTCGAGAATGCGGAGAAAAGCGCTCGGCGCTGTCTACCGACCGGCTCACCTACCGACTTGCCTACCGGCCTCGGACGGGGAGGAAGTACCGGCTGCCGTCGAGCTCGTTCACGCCCACGTAGAGCTCTGCCTCGAACACGTCCTTGAGCCGGCGGTAGGTCATCACCTCCTCGACGGTGCCGTGGGCGACCAGCCGCCCGGCGTTGAGGAGCGCCACGCGGTCGGCGTACTGGGCGGCCGCGTTGAGGTCGTGCAGCACCGCGACGCACGCGAGGCGCCGCTCGGCCACCTCCCTGCGCACGACCTCGTGGACCTCGATCGAGTGGCGGATGTCGAGGTGCGCCCCGGGCTCGTCGAGGATCAGCACCTGCGCCTCCTGCGCGAGCGCGCGGGCGATGGCCACCCGCTTCTGCTCGCCGCCGGAGAGCTCGGCCACCGGCCTCCCCGCGAGCCCCACGAGATCGCAGGCGTCGAGGGCGCGGGCGACCGCCTCCTCGTCCCGGCCGGCGGCGAGCATCCACGCGCCCTGGTGGGGCGCGCGGCCCATCATGACGACCTCGCGCACCGTGAAGCCGGGCGCCGAGGCGATCCCCTGCGGCACGACCGCCACGCACCGCGCGATCGCCCGCCGGTCCATGCCGGCGAGCGGCCTCCCCAGCAGGGTCGCCTCGCCCCGCGTCGGCCGCAGGGCCCCCGAGAGGACCCGGACCAGCGTCGATTTCCCCGCGCCGTTCGGCCCCAGGACGGCGCAGAGCTCGCCCGCGCGCACATCCAGGCTGATCCCCTCCAGCGCCAGCCTCCCGGTGGGATAGCTCGCGGCCACGTCACGCAGATCGATCGCCGGCCCCTGCACGCGGTCTCTTTTGTCGAATGATTTGAGTGATATCGAGTGATCTTCCCTTGCGCGAGGTTTCTTGCGGTGGTCCAATCGACTCGAGGCGTAGAGGAGATGGAAACGGCGAAGGAGACTCTGGGAGGCGGCGAGGTACCGCGTCGCGTTATTAAGCGCTACTCCAATCGGAAGCTCTACGACACGAAGGACAGTCGTTACGTCACCCTGCAGCAGATAGGGGAGATGGTCCGGGCTGGCGAAGAGGTCCAGATCATCGACAACGCGACCAAGGAGGACAAGACCGAGGTCACGCTGGCGCTGATCATCTCGGAAGATCTCAAATCGCAGCCGCGCTCGGTCCCGCTCGGCACGCTGAGAGATCTGATCCAGGAGCGCGGCGAGCGGCTGCTCTCGCAGCTGCGCGAGGGCCCGATCGGCCGGCTCATCCCCGGGGCGGTCCCTGGCGAGGGCGGCGTGGCGGCGCCAGGAACGGCGCCCGCCCCTGGGACGGAGCAAGCGACGCCCGCGTCGCCCTCGTCCCATCCGCCCCCGCCGTTCGACGCAGACAGGTCGAGCCACGCGAAGGGGCGCCTGAGCGGGATCGTCGAGAGCTCGAAGCAGACGCTCGATCAGTGGCAGCAGGCCGTCGACGAGCGCATCCGCGCCATCCTCCCGGGCCTCGGGCTCGTTCGCGATCTCCAGTCCGATGTCAAGCGCCTGTCGCAGCGCATTGACGAGCTGGAGGCGAAGCTCCAGGGACGCGCGGGTGAACCCATCGAGGGCGCGGCTCCGCACCAGGCGGGCTCCGGCGCGGACGAACCCGCGGGCGAGGGGCAAGGGAGCGAGAGCAGGCTGGAATAGCCCTGGGCGCTCCTCTGTTCCCCCGGGCGAGCCCATGCCGTTCTTCTTCAGCAAGAAACCTGCGTCCGTAGCGCAGGACCTGTCGTTGGCCAGCACCGATGGTGGCCGAGCCGACGCCTTCGAGATCGAGCTGCTGGGTCATCTGGACACGCTTTACGGCGTGAGCTGCCGGATGACGAAGAGCTCGACGGAGGCGGAGGATCTGGTCCAGGACACCATCGTCAAGGCGATGCGAGCCCGGGATCAGTTCGAGCCGGGCACCAACCTCAAGGCCTGGCTGCTTCGGATCCTGACGAACACGTTCATCAACCGGTACCGTCGCGGGGGCCTCGAGCGAGGCATCTTCGACGGCCCCGACGCCGAGCCGCTCACCGATGCGTGGGTCGGCGCGACGACGATGCGCGCGATGCGCGATCCGGAGACCCAGGCGCTCACGCCGCTCGTGGAGGCGGAGGTGCAGCGCGCCCTCGACGCCCTGCCCGAGGAGTTCCGGCTGGCCGTGGTGCTGTCGGACATCGAGGAGCTCTCCTACAAGGAGATCGCCGAGGCGATGGGCTGCCCCATCGGCACGGTGATGTCGCGCCTGCACAGGGGCCGCAAGCTCCTCCAGAAGACGCTGCGCGAGCACGCGGTCCTGATGGGCATCGTCAGCGAAGACGCGGCGAAGGACGCGCCCGCCGACCTGGACGCGTACCGCAAGCGGAAGCGGGGTGCCGCATGAGCGCTGCGAAATCGATCGAGAGCTGTTCGCGGTTCGACCACGCGCTGTCCGCCTACGTCGACTGCGAGCTGGATCCGGACCACGCCGTCGATCTCGAGTCCCACCTCGTCCAGTGCCCTCCGTGCTTCGAGCAGGTGAGGCTCTTGCGCTCGCTGCGGACGAGCCTGAAGCGGGCGCGGCCGTCGGGGTGCCCGGACGCGCTGCGGGCGCGCGTCGCCGCGGCGGTGGCGCACGAGCAGGCGCGCGACGCGGCGCAGTCGGCCGAGGCGAGGCCGCGCCTCGTGCACAGGGGGTACGCGATCGCGCTCGCCGCGGCGGCGGGCGTCGTCTTCGTCGTGGGCGTGGCGCGGCGGCCGGACGCGCCGGCGGAGGCCGCGAAGGCGGACGCCGCGAGGGCGGCGGTCGATCGCGCGGCGTCCACCGAGAGCGTCGAGGTCCTGCTCGACGATCTCGTCACCCAGCACGCGCAGCCGCTGCCGCCGGAGACGACCAACCCGGAGGACCTCCCGCGCTTCGATCCGTTCGTCGGCGTCCCGGTCCGCAGGCCGCAGTTCCAGTCGATACCGGCGAACTTCATGGGCGCCCGCGTGCACACGATGCGCGATCGGCGCGCCGCGCTGCTCCAGTTCGTGGTGCGGGGCAACCACCGCGTGACGGTCTACATGTTCAACTCGCGCGCGGTCCCGGTGCAGAAGGCGCAGCCGATCCTGCAGCCGCGCGTCGTGCGCGAGCGCCCCGTCTACGTGGGCAACATCAACGGCTACTCGGTCGCCGCCGCCGAGCGCAGCGGCGTCGGCTACGCGCTCGCCTCGGATCTCGGCGACGACGTCAGCACGCAGCTCGTCCTCGCTGCGATGCAGTGAGCGCGCCGGCGCCCGCTCTCCAGCGGGCGCCGTTCTCTCCCCTCCCTCGATCATCCCACCCCGACCAACCCTTACCGCGAGAGACCGCATGCGCTTCGTCTTCGTCATGGATCCGCTGAGCCGCGTGACGCACGACAAGGACACGTCGTTCGCCTTCATCCGAGCGGCGCAGGCGCGCGGCCACGAGAGCTACCACTGCTTGCCGCGCGACCTCTCGATCGAGGGCGGCGAGGCGCACGCCTCGGCCTCGCCGGTGCTCATCGGCGACGCGCCCCCGTTCATCTCGCTCGCGGGGGGCGCGCAGCGGCTCCGGCTCGCGGACGTGGACGCCATCTTCATCCGCAAGGACCCGCCGTTCGATCGCAGCTACCTGTACGCGACGCTGATCCTGGAGCGCGCGCGGCGCTGCCCGCTCATCGTGAACGACCCCCGCGGGCTGCGCGACGCCAACGAGAAGCTCTACGCGCTGAACTTCCCCGAGTGGACGCCGAGGACGCTGGTCACCGCGGACCGCGAGCAGATCCACGCGTTCGTGCGCGCCCTCGGCGGCACGGCGGTGATCAAGCCGCTCGACGGCGCGGGCGGCCTCGGCGTGCTGCAGATCAACGAGCGCGACAAGAACGCGCGCGCCATCGCGGACATGATGACGAACGAGGGGCACCGCCTCGCGATGGTCCAGGAGTACCTGCCCGCCGTCGTCCACGGCGACAAGCGCGTCCTCTTGCTCGACGGCGAGCTGCTCGGCGCCATCCTCCGGGTGCCCCGCGACGACGATCACCGCTCGAACATCCACGTCGGCGGGCGCGTGGTCTCGACGGAGCTCTCGCCGCGCGAGCTCGATCTCGTCCGCGCGGTCGCGCCTCGCCTCCGCGCCGACGGCCTCTTCTTCGTGGGCCTCGACGTCATCGGCGAGCGCCTGACCGAGGTGAACGTCACGAGCCCGACGGGCATCCAGGAGCTCGGGCGCTTCACCGGCGCGGATCCGGCGGCGAGGGTGATCGCCTGGGCCGAGGAGCGGGCGCGCGGTCAGGCCGCGCGCGCGTGACCCACTTCGCTCCGGAAAGTTGGCCCGGAGCGCCCACCTCTGCGAAGGCTCCCCCATGGGCGAGTCATTCGAGCGGTGTGCCGTGTGCAGCGACGGCGAGCAGGGTGATCGGGACGGCGGTGCGCCCGGGGATCCTCGCGCGAGGACGCGGATGGCGCGCGTGGTCATCCAGGGGCGCTCGCTGAGCCTGTGCCGCACGCACGCGGCGACCGTGGCCGCCGCCATGCCGGAGACGTTCGAGGAGATGCGCGCGCTGTTCGTGGGGCTCCAGCGCAGCGCGCAGCCGGCGCAGCGCGATCCGTCCGTCGAGCGCCGCTCCCCCATCGCGCGCCGCAACCCCGAGGATCGGCGCGTCTTCCCCCCGCGGCCGGAAGGCCGGCGGATCGGTGCAGGACGCCGCGCCAGCGATCCGGGGGAGTGATCGCGACCGTCACGCCGGCGCGCTCCTCGCGCGCGCCGCGCGCGCCGGCGCCCTCCTCGCGCCGATCTCCGGAGCGGCGCCCGCTCTCCGCGCGGAGCGCCGCGGGCCGCCGCCTGCGCGCGGCGCGTGGTAGGTTCTCGCCATGAGATCCCGCCGGCATGTCGTCATCGGGCTCGGGTCGAGCCTGGGCGATCGCCTGGCGACCCTCCGCGCCGCCATCGCGTCGCTCGGCGCTGATCCCGATCTCGACGTCCTCCTCGAGTCGTCGCGCTACGAGTCCCCGCCCGCAGGCGGCCCTCCGCAGGGCGACTACGTGAACGCCGCGGTGCTCGTCGCCACGTCGCTGCCCGCGCGCCAGATCCTCGAGCGCACCCTCGCCGTGGAGCGCTCGCTCGGGCGGACGCGCCCCGATCCGGTGCGATGGGGGCCGCGCACGATCGATCTGGACCTGCTCTGGATCGAGGGCGAGGTCGTCGCGGAGCCGGATCTCGAGGTGCCTCACCCGCGGCTCTGCGACCGTGTGTTCGCGCTCAGGCCGCTGCTCGACGTCGCCCCCGACGCGCGCGACCCTCGCACGGCCGTCGCGTACGCCGCGCTCCCCGAGGCGAGCGCGCCCATTCGCAAGCTCGATCCCATCTGATCGGCGCGGCAGCGGCGCGCGGGCGCGGCGCTCAGCGCGAGCGCGGCGGGCCGGATGCGGCGCGGGCTCGGAGGCCGGCGCGGCCGCCGGCGTACGACGCCGCGCTGCCGATCGTGACCACCACGACCAGCAGCAGCGCCCACCCCAGCGCGCCCGCCGGCGCGCCCTCGGCGAAGGCGAGCGCCCACGCGAGCGCCGCGACGACGGCGCCGCTCGCGGCGGCCTCGCGCCGCCCGGCGCGCCCGCCGAACCGCCCCACGAGGTAGCCGCCGGCGACCCCGGCGAGCGCGAACGCGATCACGTTGAGCCCCACCATCGCGAGCCGCACCGAGCCCTGTGCCCCGGCGTCCCCCGCCCGCTCGATCATCCGGCGCAGCAGCGTGTTGACGAGGCCCGCGAGCGGCAGCCACGCGATGAAGATCGCCACCGTCCCGAGCGCGATCCAGTGCCACGGCGGCCGGTCCTCGCCGTCGTCGTCGCCGCTGCTCTGCAGCACGGGGAGCTTACGCTTCTCCGGCGCTGCCGCGCCGCCCTGAGGAGGCGCCGCGCCTGCCGCGCCGCTGCCGATGACCGGGAGGCGTCGCTTCGGCGCGTCCCCCATGGCGTCAGCTGGGCTTCGAGGTCGGGGGCGGCGCCGCGGCAGGAGCCTTCCGCCAGAACTTCCGCGCTTCGTCCTGCTGGCGGACCAGCCGCCGCTGCTCCTGGATCAGGCCGCCGTAGGCGCGAGGCACCCGCGGATCCTTCGCGAGCGCGTACAGGACCTGGAGCGCCGCCTCGGCGTCGTCCGTCGCGCGGTGCGCCTTCTCGAGCGAGATCCCGAGCCGAGCGGCCATGTCGCCGAGGGCGCGGCTCTCCTCGTTCTTGTAGAGCTCGCGGGCGAACGTGAGCGGATCGACCCAGTCGACCTCGCGCCGCATGGCGGGCGGCGGCTCGTGCGGGCGCATGCCCACGCGCTCGAGCTCGGCGAGCAGGAACGAGCGGTCGAAGGTGGCGTTGTACGCCGCGGGGATCGCCCCCTTGAAGCAGCCGAGGATCTCCTCCGCGACCTCGGCGAACGACGGCTTGCCTTCGACGTCCGCGTCCTTGATCCCGTGGATGGCGGTGCTCTCCGCGGGGATGGGCCGCCCGGGGTGGATGAGCCAGTTGTAGCGCGTCAGGATCTCCCCGGAGCGGCCGATGACGATGCCGAGCTCGATGATCCGATCGCCCGCCGGATCGCGCCCCGTGGTCTCGACGTCGACGAAGGCGATGGGCTGATCGATCCAGGCGCTGCCCGCGTCGATCTCCGACGCGACGCCGACGGCGCGCACCTTGAGGAGGTGCGCGATCCCAGGGTAGTGCCGGCCCGTCGGGAAGCAGCCGCACGGGTCGGCGACCTTCACGGCGTCCTCGGCTTGGCGGGCTGGGCGGGTGCAGCCGAGGTCGCGGGGCGCGCCGCGCCGCCCGCCGGCGCGCTGGTCCCGGCGGCGGGGGTCGCGCTGGCCGCGGGGATCGCGCTGGCCGCGGGGATCGCGCTGCCGGAGGGCGACGCGTCGCCTGGCTTCGGGGGCGCAGGCCGCGGCGTCTTGCCGAGGAGCTCCAGCTCGAGCTTGACCCACGCCTCGAGATCCTCGCCGGGGTTCGAGAGGAGCTGGAGGTTGACCTCGCGGCCGTTGATGAAGACGAGGGGCGTCCCCTCGAGCCCGACCCCGTCGGCCTGCAGCTTGTCCTTGTCGATGCGCGCCTTGGTGTCGGTCGAGACGAGGTCGGCGCGGAACTTCACCATATCGAGCTTGAGCCGCTGCGCGTAGCGCTCGAGGTCGGCCTGCTCCAGCTTGTCCTGGTTCTCGAAGAGGAGGTGGTGCATCTCCCAGAACTTGCCCTGGTTGAGCGCGGCGGTCGCCGCGCGCGCGGCGGGCTCGCCGTGGACGTGCGCCGAGAGCGGGTAGAACTTGAAGACGAGGCGCACCTGCCCGTCGAAGCGCTTCACGAGCCCCTCGAGCAGCGGCGACATCAGCCTGCAGAACGGGCACTCGAAGTCGGCCCACTCGACGATCGTGATCGGCGCGTCGGGCGGCCCCATCTCCGGCGAGCCGTCGGTGGCGAGCGTCTTCACCTTGTTCGCGTCGAAGCGCATGTGGAACGCTTCGTCGCGCTCCTTCTTCGACCGGCCGTCCTTGACCAGATCGAGCAGGAGCTGCGCGGCGGGGAGGCACGCCTTGCACGGGCGCTGCTCCTTCACGCACTGCGCGATGCTCACGGGCGTGTCCGGGCAAGGGGAGAGGAGCTCGGAGACCTGTGCCCCCCACTCCCGGCGCTCGCGGGGAGTCAGCGAGGAGGTGTCCACGCCCGGCAGCGAGACCGACACCTCCGGGCTCGCGGCCGGTTTGGGCTCGTTCGAGCTCGGGTTCCCAGGACAGCCCGTGGCGCCGATCGCGAGCAACGGCAACGCGAGGAGCGGCGGCATCCAGCGCAGGAATGACATCGCGGCGCGAGCTTAGTCGGACCCCTTGCGAGATGCTAGCGCGGGTGTAGCGTCAAGAGGTGCGGAGCGTCCTCTACCGCTTCCCGGATCTGCAGCAGTTCGAGCAAATCGTGTGCGATCCGGAGGAGCGTGACCTCGAGCTCGGGCTGCCCGCGGGGGAGGTCGTGGCCGATGGCGAGTGGGTGCTCGCCATCTTCGAGCTGGGCGAAAACCGCCGCGCGACGTCGGCCGCGGCCTGCGCGTCGGTCTCACCAGAGGGGGCGCGGCTCACGTTCGAGCCGCGCGACTGGCATCGCCTCGCCCACTTCGCGCGGACGGAGGCGCCCCGCCCCGGATCCGTGCCCGACACCGACGCCGCGGCGCTCCTCCGCGCCGCGGACGGGGCCGGGCCCGCCGCGTCATCCGGCGTCCAGGGCGCCGGCCCGGCGGGCCGGGCGCCGCCGCCCCCTGCGCCGCCTCGGCTGAAGGGCAAAGGCTCACGGGTCCTCGTTGTCGACGACGACCCCCACATCCGCGAGCTCCTGTCGGCGATGCTCGAGGCGGTCGAGCTCGCCGTCGTCGCCGTCGCCAGCGCGGAAGAGGCGCTGGCGCGGGTCCGCGGCTCACCGTTTCACCTCGTGGTCCTCGACTGGAACCTCCCGAAGATGACCGGCATCGACCTGTGCCGGACGCTGCGGCAGGAGCCCGGGCTCCGCGATCTCCCGGTCCTCTTCCTGACGGCGCACGCCTCCTCGCAGGACATGGTCGAGGCCTTCGCCAGCGGCGCCGACGACTACATGGTGAAGCCCTTCCGCGCCCCCGAGCTGGGGGCTCGCATCTTCAGCCTGCTCCGCCGGACCCGGCGAGGCACCTCCTGAGGCGCCTCGCCGCGGCGCAGCGGCTCCGCCGCGACGTGAGTTCGCGCTCGGTCACCGCACGCAGATTCCGCGCTCAGAAGGCGACATCGACGTTGAGGTTGATCACGCCGATGCTCTGCGCGTAGTGCCCGCCGGAGTCGGGAGCCCTCGAGTTGGGGTGCAGGCCCGCGGTGATGCTGTCCCCCGTGGTGTCGCGGCTGACGTAGAACAGGTGGGTATACGACGCGGCGAGGTGCAGCTGCTTCGCGACATGGAAGCGCCCGCCGAGGGCGAACGAGACATCGTGGAAATCGACGCCCGATGGATCCAGGGTCTCGTCCGGAACTGCGTTGGAGTCGTACCCGACGCCGCCGAAGACCTCGATCGCAGGCCGCGGCCAGTGGCTCCAGCCCACGCGAACGCCGAACGTGTCGTTCCAGCGGCGGGGGATGTTCTGCACTACGCGGGCGCCCTCTCCGGCGAAGCCGTCGCTGTCGATCTCGCACGCCGCGCCGATCTGGGTGAGGCACTGGTTTTCCATCGAGCTCCACCGCGTCCAGTCGCCGAAGAGCCGGACCTCGAAGCGCTCCGCCGGGACGAAGCGGGCGCCGAGCCGCACGATATCCGGGAGGCCCTGGTGCAGCTCCACGTCGCTCGGGGCGTTCGACACGCCGCTGAAGCGGTTGGTGAGCGTGCCCTCGAGCGACTCTCCCCCCGTGACGTTCGGCCGCGACTGGTACGACGCGCCGATCCAGAGCTGCTCCGGCACCGCCTCGACCAGCGCGCCGACGCCGAAGCTCGCGTGGAAGCCGCTCACCTCGAGCAGCGAGCGCCCCTCGGTCGCAAGGAGGTTGTCGCCCGAGGCGTTGCGGGCGCGCACGGTGTTGACCTGGGTCCGCATCAGGTTGCCGGAGAGGCCGAGGCTGAGGCGGAGCGCCGGGATCTTGTAGGCGGCGGCGAGGGTGAAGAACATCGCCTGGAGCGAAGACTCGATGGAGTGCCAGCGCTGCACGCCGTCCACCGGCCCGGCGAGCTCGCGATTGCCCTCGAACGCCGCGTTCGTGTCCCAGGACGCGGCGCCGCCGAAGGGCACATAGACGCCGGCGCCCAGCGCCAGATCGCCGAGCCTGGCCGACGCGCCGAGCATCGGCGCGGCAGCCACGTTGAACAGGCTCGCCTCCCCCGTGTTCGCCTGCGGCACCGTCACGTCATCGGTCGCCGCCGCCGAGTGCGTGTAGGAGGCAGCGCGCAACGCGATATTTCCGTCCAAAAAAAGATGAATCCCCTCGCTCTCGGCGAGGCCTGCGGGGTTGTAGTAGACCGCGGTCGGATTGCTCGTGATCGGGTTGCCGTGCTCGCCGCCAAACCGCGCGGTCGCGAACCCACCGGCGAGCGCGGATCCGGTCCAGGCGAGACCGCCGAGGAGGCCGACGGAGATCGCGAAACAGGGGCGGTTGATGGACATATCCGGTGTTCTCGATTCTGAGGGCGGAGGAATGCGGCGCCTGCGGCGGACCCTGCATGGTAGGGTTGCAACACCTGCCACGTCGGGGAAGGTTCTACCCGCTCAAGTCAAATGTCACCTTTCGCACGGTGTCAAATGCTTTTCTCCCGCACCATCCGGACAACGCTCGCCTCAGCTGCCCTCACCATCGCCGCGCTCCTCATCGGCTGCGCCGACCCGGAAGGCAGATACGATGACTTCGAAGCTCGCGATACCACGATCCGCGAAGACCAGAGCAGCGGCGGTGGTGGTGGCAGCGACGGAAATGGCGGCGCTGGAGGCGGCGGGGACAACTGCCTGCCGGAAGCGGGCGCCATCGACGGCGATTTCCTCTTCAGCCTCTCGGCTTATCTCAACCCGCGGGCCCCTTTCCTCTTCGTGGCCAGCCTGACCACCGAGGCCAGCGAAGGCGGCCTGAGCTTCTCGCTGACCTTCCAGCCGCTCGTGGCCGCCGATCGCAGGACGCCCACGGGCGAGCCGTTCGATGTGGGTCCCTTCGATCTGTCCGCCGATGGGAAGTTCACCGCGCAGCTGCCCACGCTCATCGTGCCGGGTGACGCCAACCCCATCTCCGGCAACGAGCTCGAGGCCACCATCACGCTCACCGGCTCCCTCTGCGCGCCCGCCGACTTCATCTGTGGCGTCGTCACCGGCAGCGCGGCGAGGCCGATACCCCTGAACCTCAAGGGCTCCAACTTCGCCATGGAGCGAATCGCCGATCCGAGCAGCTACCCGGCGCCGGTCATCAACTGCAAGAGGGACCCGGCGAACCCGCTCCCGTGAGCGCCAGGTCGGGTCACGCCACGGCCTCCGCCGCGGCGGCGCCTTCGAGCTCGATCAGCGAGATCTCGGACGGCGCGCCGACGCGCATCGGCGGCCCCCAGTATCCCGTGCCGCGGCTCACGTAGATCTGGCTGTCGCCGTGCGAGGACAGCCCGGCCACGTAGGGCTGGTCGAGCCGCACGAAGAAGTTCCACGGGAAGATCTGACCACCGTGGGTGTGGCCGCTGAGCTGCAGGCCCACGCCCCGCTCCGCGGCCTCCAGGATCTGCTTGGGCTGGTGCGCGAGCAGCACGAGCTCCCGAGAAGGGTCCCGCCCCGCGAGCGCGCGCGCGAGGTCGGGGCCATGGCCGCGGCCCATGCCGCGGGAGCTCCAGTCGTCCACGCCGGCGAGGTCGAAGCCGTGCTCACCGTCGCCGATCGCGACACGCTCGTTGCGCAGCACCGTCACGCCGAGCCGGCGGAGCTCCGCGATCCACGCCTCGGCGCCGGAGTAGTACTCATGGTTGCCCGTCACGAAGAAGACCCCGTGCTTGGCGCGCAGATCGGCGAGCGGCGCGGTGTGCTCGCGGAGCTCTTCCACGGAGCCGTCGACGAGATCGCCCGTGATCGCGATGAGATCCGGCTCGAGCGCGTTCACGCTCGCGACGACGCGCTCGAGCCAGGCCCGGCCGATCGTCGGACCGATGTGGAGGTCGGTCAGCTGAACCACGCGAAAGCCCGACATGGCCGCGGGGAGGCGGCGGAGGCGGACGCGCACCGGGCGGACGGCGACCTCGCCGAGGGCGCTCGCGGCGCCGGCGACGCCGAAGCCCATGGCGAGCGCTCCGGCCGCGCCCGCGAGGGCGCGCGAGAGGAAGGTGCGGCGCTCGCCGTCGAGCGGCTGGTTCAGCAGCGCGGTGACGCCGTGGGCGCCGAGGCGGACGAACTCGGAGGTGAGCAGGAGGAAGAAGAGCAGGACGGCGAGCCCGACCCACGTGTAGACGACGCCGGCGACGACGCCGGCGATGTGCCGGGGCAGCGCGCGGGTGAGCAAGAGGCCGAGGGGCACCAGCGACGCGAGCACCACCAGGGCCACGCTGCCGACGCGGTGCCAGAGCGGGCCGAGCTCGGGCGCGCGGATCAGGCGCTGCCAGAGGTAGTAGTGGACGCCTGCCACGATGGCGCTGAAGACAGCGATGAAGACGACGAAGGAGAGGAGAGGCCGCTGCACGCGTCCAGCATGACCACGGCGGCGCGCGCCTGCCGCTCCCATCCGCGCCGGAGCCAGGCTCGACAACATTTCTTAACGGAGCGACGCGGCGGACGGCGGCTACGACGTGCTCACGCACACGCCGAACCCGGCGGGGTAGATCGCGCTGCCGCCCTGGCACTTGGCGCCTGCGCCGCATTCCGGCGCCCTGCTGTCGATCCGGCAGAGCTGCTTGCACTGGTTCGTCAGCATCGAGCACACGAAGCCGGGCGCGCACGGGCAATGCTCGTCGGCCCGCCCCTCGCCGGGCACGACGCAGCTCGTCGTCCCATCCTCGCGGACGATCGTGCAGGTGAGGCCCGTCGGGCACACGCTGTCGTTCAAGAGCTCGCAGTTCATCGCGGGAACACAGACGGGTATCGGGACCGGAGCCCTCGAGCTCGCCCCGGCGACCGACTCGGCCATCGGTCGCTCGTCGCAGTACGTCCCCGCCGCGCAGCTCTCGACGTGACCACAGCAGTACTGCCGGCACACGCCGCCCTCCCCGTCGGCTGCCACGCACCCCAGGCCAGCCGCGCAATCGGCGGCGCTGTGACAAGGGCCGCCTGCCTCGAAGCGGCCCGCCGGCTGGCAGCTCGGGATCGCGTCGCCGTCGTCGAGCACGAGCTGGCAGTGCAGCGTCTGCGCGGCAGGGAGCCCCGTCCCTGTGCCCGCGCCGCCGTCCGAAGAGCACTCGGTCGGCTCGCCGCCTGGGGTGCAGCCATCGCCGCACAGGTAAGCGAAGCGGGTGTAGGGATCCTGCGCCTCCGGAGCGGCCGGGATGTTGACATCCTCGCTCACGCCGCCGCCGCCGGCGCTCGCGGGCGGAGGGCTGCCACCCGATTGGGCCGACTCGCTCTCGCTCCCCCCACTCCCGAACATCCCGCCGCCGCCGTCGTCGTCGTACCCACCCGCCGAGGCGTCGTCCA
Organism: Sorangium sp. So ce295; assembly: GCF_051527405.1. Lineage (NCBI taxonomy): Bacteria > Pseudomonadati > Myxococcota > Polyangiales > Polyangiaceae > Sorangium > Sorangium sp. So ce295. The sequence goes on from NZ_CP150324.1 coordinate 11,183,303, forward strand.
TCGAGCACGCCGAGAGCGCGAAAACCCAGGCCGCCACGAGACTGGAAAGCAGACCGGCGTGGTGTGAGCTCATTCCAGGACTACCAGAAAAACACAAGCGGAATGAGCGTATCATGTCGCCTCCTGCATTCACAGAATGTGCCGATTCTGTGTGTCGTCGCCAGGGCGCCGAGCGCAACCTGGGTGAGGACGCCGTCCTGTGCGCCGCGAACATGGGGGCACCTCGCCTGCGGGCATCCCTGGCGCAAGCATGACGCCCGTGTCGCACCGAGCGCCGGGCCTCGCGCGATGGTGTGTGATGGCGCCTACCGCGCCTCGATGTCGCGGGTGACCACGTTGCCCGCGCTGTCATAGGCGCGCACCGCGAGCAGGTGCGCGCCCGGCGGCACGATCGCGCCGAGATCCGCCTCAAACGGCTCGACAGCCTCGTCGAAGACGCCGTCGCTCGGGAAGATGGGCCGCCACTCCTCCAGGCCCGCGATCGAGACCTCGACGCGCGCGACCGGACCAAGGCCGTCCCCGACCTCGCCCGTGAGCCGGCGCCCCTGCAGCGCGAGCGCCCGGAACACCGGCGGCGTGCTGTCGACAAGGACGGTGCCCGACTCGAGGCTGTGGCGCAGCGTGCGCTCGGGCGGGTTCGCCAGCTCGTCGCTCGCCTCGACGAGGATGCGGTACTCGCCTTCGGGAAGCGCGGTCGTGTCCCATACGTGCTCGGCGCGCGTCACCTTCTCGCCCGGCTTCAGCAGGCTGCGCCAGGTCGACTGCCCCTCCATCCGGTAGGAGAGGCGGTAGCGGAGGTCGTCCTGATCTGGATTGTCGACCTTCCATGTCAGCTGGAGCGCGCTCACGGGCTTCGGCGCCTCCCCGCCCGACGGCGGGAGGCTCGAGCGAGAGGGCTTCGTCTGCCCCTTCGGCGCGGCCTCGATCGACGTGACCACGGCGCGCGCGTTGTCGGTGACGAACGAGAGCTTCACCTCGCGGAGCACCGCGCCCGGATCGCGGCGCCAGCGCGCGCGGATCTGCGCGAAGCGCGCCGGAGGGCTCTTCACGTCGCCCGGCGCGGCGAGCGCTGTGGACCACGGGCTCCAGGTGCCGTCCGGCGCGTCGGTGTTTCCGCTCCGGGTCTCGAGCTCCAGCGCGCCGTCGGAGCGCCACGAAAGGCGCCCGAACGTGGCCCGCAGCCCGGCGTCGAGCACCTTGCTCGTCCACACCGCGTCGGCGCCGCCGACGCCCTTCACCTCGTGGAAGACCGCCGGGTCGGTGGTCGCGACGAACCTGCGCCGCCCGGCCATCAGGAAGGCGCCGACCTGGCGCTCGTCGGTGTCGGCGACGAGCCGCGCGACGTGGTTGTCGCTCACGGCGTAGAGCTGGCCTTCCGCGCCGGTCCCGACGTACGGCGTCAGGTCGTCGCCGAGGCCGAGCGAGACGTAGTGGGTGTCGTCGTCGCTCATCATCTTCTCGGCGACGCCGCTCCGATCGAAGCGCATGAGCACGCCCTTGCCGGGCTTCGGCGCGCGCGCCGGCTGCGGCGACGGCGGCCCGCTCCGGTTGCGCTTCGGGGGGGCGAACGCCTCGGCGTACTTGTTGGCGATCGCGTAGATCGCGCCGCCCTTCGCGCCCGGCGCGATCGCGATGGCCTTCACGTCGTCGGCGTCGAAGTCGTAGAGCACGGTCGCGCGCCCGGGCGCCGTGAGCTTGTAGAGGAGCGCCTTGCCGTTCGAGCCGGCGTAGACGGCGCCGTCGTCCCCGACGGCGACGCACATGAGGTGCGGCTCGTCGCTGTCGAAGTACACCTGAGCCTTGCCCGCGGCGTCGACGCGGAACAGCTTCCCCCCCGAGCCGGTCGCCGCGTAGAGCGCCTTCGCCCTGGGATCGTACGCGAGGCCCCACACGTCCTCGGTGTCGGGGAGCTCGGCGAAGACCTTCGCCGGACCGCCGTTGCCCGCGCCGCGCGGCAGGCGGAAGAGCTTGCCCTCGGGGAAGGTCCCCGCGATGACGTCGCCACCTTCCGCGAGCGCGAGCGCGCTGACCGCCATCTGCCCGGTCGTGGCCACGAGCGCGACCCGGCCGCCCGAGACGCTGTAGATCTTCCCCTCGTTGCCCGTGCCGAGCAGCACCGTCCCGTCCGGCAGCACCACGGAGCTCCAGATGGACGTCGCGTCCGGCAGCGGCGTCGCGCCGAGCGTCAGCCCGGCGCGCACGGCGCCGTTCGAGTCCACGCTGACGCCGGTGAGATCCCCGCCCTTCAGGTCCTCGAGCGATCGGAGCTCGAAGCTGCGCGTGCCCACCGCGTGGGCCGGCAGCGCGACGAGCCCCACGGCGGCGACGGCGGCGGCGAGGAGCCTGCGCGGAGAGGGGACGGCGCGAAGGTGAGGCGTTCGGGAATGGGCAGAAGAGCGCTCTGTGCTCATGGGTCGCAAGATGGAGGGGGGTCAGGGAGAGGGGGGGTCAGGGAGAGGGGGGGGTCAGGGAAGAGAGGGAGGCGGGAGACCGGCGGGCTCAGCGGAGGATAGGCCGGACCGTGACGCTCACGGAGTCTTTCCCGACCAGGAAGCGCTTGAGGGACACCGGCACCTGCACCTGCGCGCCGAAGGTCTCGGGCGCGTCGGACGCGGAGCTCGGGCGCAGCGTGTCCATCGCGCCCGGGGGGAGCCGCGAGGCGACCTTGCCGCGGTACGCCGCGCCGTTCTCCCGGAGCCGGAACGTCGCGACGACGCTCTCCGCGTCGTGGGTCTGGCTCGGCAGCATCGCAACGAGCTCGGCGACGTTGTTCGGGGTCGCCATCGGGCGCTCCACCTCGTAGCCGGGCGCGAGATCGATGTCCACCTGGCCGCCGGCGAGCTCGCGCGGCACCGGCACCTCGATGACGCGCGACTCGATGGGGCCTTGATGGGGCTGGAGATCCAGGCGGATCCGCGCGGGCGCGCCCGCCTCGATCTCCGGCTCGAGCACCTTCGCGCCGCGCAGCAGCACGACCTCGCGGTCGAACGTGACCTTCACGCGGGTGTCGACGCGCTCGATCGAGACGTCCTCCCAGGGGTTGTTGAGCAGGGCTCCCATCGCCCGGACGAGCCGGCTGCGGACGAAATCGTCGCTGCTGAGCGGGGTGCCGTTGCCAGCGCCGAAGTCGACGAGCGAGATGGTGCCGTAGCGCCCGATCTTCACCTGGCTCACCGCCCGCCAGGTCATGTCCCGCCGCTCGGCCGTCGTCGCCTCGACGGCGTTGCCGACGGCCATCGAGACGAAGGCGGGCGCGAGGAACTGATCGTGCGCGACCTCGACGTTCCACGTCGGGTGCGGCGCGCCCGCCACGCCGTCGATCTGGACGCGCATCGGGAAGACCGGCGCCTTCGCCGAGCTGTCGACGACGATCGCGGCCTGGCGATCGTTCACCAGCGTGCCCAGAGGCCGCACCGCCTCGCCGATCTTGAAGCTCCGGTTCTGGCTCGCGAGGATCCAGTGGACCCGCGCGATCGCGGCGGGGAGGTTCGTGACGCCGCCGTTCATCATGGGGTGGCCGAACGCGACAAGCTTGTCGCCCGACACGCGCGTGACCGTGCCGATGCCCATCGCGGAGATGTCGCCGCGCACGAGCTCGACGCCGATCGCCCCCCCGTCGACGTACTTGGTCGGCGCGCCCGGCTCCGGGCTCGCGGACGAGCCGCCGCCGGCCTGCATCGGATCGAGCCCCATGGGGCCGAGCAGATCGCTCGCGATGCGCAGCGACGTCCCGCCGAGCCCGCCGAGCATCACCGGCGTCGAGGCGCGCGCGAGGCTCGTCGATTCGGGCGGGGCGAGCGACGGCGCGACGCGCGCGGCGATCTGGCTGGCGTGGCCGGCGAGGTCGTAGGCGTCGACGGCCCCCAGGAAGCCGCGGCTCCCGTGCAGGCGAGCGGGCGCGGCGGCGCGCGGCGGCGGCGGCGGCGTCGCACCGCCGGCGCGGCTCACCGGGGCCGGCAGCGGGCCGCCGACCTTCGGGGCGATCCCGCGCGGGAGCGGACGCGCGAGCTCGTCGAGCATCGACTTGATCGGGGTGACGCCGGCGATCGCCTCCGCGCCGAAGAGCCAGCCGTACGCGTAGGCGCCGATCATCTTGCCGTTCAGGTAGATCGGGCTGCCGCTCATCCCCGCCACGGTGCGCGCGACCTCGAGGCGCGGGTGCTGCGTCTTGACGAGGACGAGGTCCTGGTTCGGCCGGAAATTGCGGAGCGTCGAGATGACCTCGACGTCGAACTTCTCGGGCGTGGTGCCGGAGAAGACGGTGAGGCCGTACCCCTTCATGCCCGGCTTCACCTCGGAGAGCGGCAACGTATCGGGCGGAGCGGAGATCGCCTGGGCCGCGCCGACGCCGACGGCGACGCTGCACGCCGCGCCGGCGAGCAGGCTCAGGGGGATGAGGCGGCCGTCGCGGTCGACGAGGGCGCGGATGGCGCCCGCGATCGCCCTCGCGCTGCGGGTCGCGAGCGGGGCGGCGCGCGCGATGAGGAAGGAATCCGGACGAAAACACGGCATGTTGCGCAGAGGCACGGGCCAAGCTTAGCCCGGATTTGGTAGCGCGACAGAGCGGGGGCTCCGGGCGCGCCGGGAGGTCACCGCGCTGCCCGGGATCGCCGTTTTCCAGAGGCGGGGCGCGCCGGCGACGCTAGGCTTCGCCCCGTGAAGGATATCGCGGCGACCGCGACGCTCGTCCTTTCGTTCGCCGCCTGGGTGACCACCCACGTCGCGCTGGCCGCGCGGCTCGCGCTCCGGAGCCAGCCGCGCTGGCGCGGGCTCGTCGCGCTGGTGGTGCCGCCGCTCGCGCCGATGTACGGCTTCCGGCTGGGGTGGCGGCGGACGAGCACCCTGTGGCTCGTATGGCTGATCGTGTACGTGCTCGCGCTCCTCGTCGCGCGGGCGTGAGGAGCAGGGCGTGGCGCCTGACGTGAAGGCTGACGACGTGAGGGCGGGAATGACGGCGAAGCGGCGCCCGGGCGCGCCGCCCGCGATCCTCGTCGGCACGATGAACTTCGGCGGCCGCACGCCGCCCGAGGAGGCCGAGCGCATCACCCTGCGCGCGCTCGAGCGAGGGATCACCGCGTTCGACACGGCGAACCTCTACCAGGACGGCGCGTCCGAGCGGATCCTCGGCCGGGCGCTCCGGGGCCGCCGGGCCGAGGCGCAGATCGCCACCAAGGTCGGCCTGCGCCGCGTCCGGGGCAGGCCCGAGGGCCTCGGGCGCGAACGCGTGATCCGCGCCGTCGAAGAGAGCCTCGCGCGCCTCGGCACCGACCACGTCGACGTCTGCTATCTCCACGCGCCGGACCCGGAGACGCCCATCGAGGAGACGCTGTCGGCGATCGACGCCCTGCTCGAGCACGGGAAGATCCTGCAGTACGGGGTCAGCAACTTCGCGTCGTGGCAGATCCTCGAGATCATTGCGCGCCGCGACGCCGTCGGGAAGCCGCGCCCCGCCGTCTCTCAGGTGCTCTACAACGCGCTGATCCGCCAGCTCGACGTCGAGTACGCCGCCTTCGCGCGGCGGTACGCGCTGGCCACCGCTGTGTACAACCCGCTCGCCGGCGGGCTCTTGACGGGGCGGCACGCGGGGCCGGAGGCGACGCAGGCGGGCTCGCGCTTCGAGGGCAACCGCCTCTACCAGCGCCGGTACTGGAGCAGGCGCATGTTCGAGCTCGCGGCCAGCTACGCATCGGTGGCGGCGGACGAAGAGATGAGCCTGCTCTCGCTGTCGTACGCCTGGCTCGCGGGGCGGGACGTCGTCGACTCCATCCTGGTCGGCCCGGTCCGGGCAGAGCACCTCGACGCGGCGGCCGACGCCGTCGGGCGCCCGCTCTCGGAGGAGGCGGCGCGGCGCATGGACGCGCTCTACCGCGATCACCTCGGCACCGACGCGAGCTACGCGCGATGATCGATCTCCTCCTGCCCGAGGCCAGGGACCTCGATCTCGCGGGCCCCCTGGCCGACTACGCCGCCCGCGGCCACGCCCGCCTCGGGCGCGTGATGACCGACGCGGGGCTCGCGGCGCTGCGCGCGCGCTCGGATGACCTGATGCTCGGGCGCGTCACGTACCCCGGGCTCTTCTTCCAGCACGACGCCGCGTCGGGCCGCTACGAGGATCTGCCGTACGGCAAGGGCTACCAGGGGCCGAGCACGTCGTACCGGAAGCTCGAGAAGCTCGAGAAGGACCCGCTGTTCCTCGCCTGGATCGAGAACCCGCTCTTCGAGAGGATCGCGCGCGCGCTCATCGACGGCGAGGTCTCCATCTACCGGGCCGTGCTCTTCAACAAGGCCGCGTCCGGAGGGACGCCGCTGCCGTGGCACCAGGACGGCGGCAGCTACTGGGGGCTGGATCGCGACCCCGAGCTGCAGATCTGGACTGCGCTCGACGACGCGCCCGCCGGCGGCGGCTGCGTGGAGGTGCTGGAAGGCAGCCACATCGACGGGCTCGCGACGCCGCTCGGCGGCGTCATTCCGATCGACCGCGTGCGCGCGGCCGACGCGGACGCCCGCAAGATCGCGCTGCCGGCGCGCGCGGGCGAGGCGCTGCTGATCCACAACTACCTCTGGCACTGCTCCGCCATGAACCGGAGCGGCCAGCCGAGGCGAGCGTTCACCGTCTGCTACATGAGCAGGGCGACCCGCTGCCTCCGGAAGAAGAAGGCCCCACGCACGTTCACGCCGGTGTTCTGAGCTCCCCCGGGCAGGCGGCCTCGGCGCGGCGGCCCCCTCGCTCGCCAGCCCTCTCCTTCCCCTGTTCCCCTGGCTTCCCCGGAACGTTCCCCGGCCGGCGTGACGTTTCGACAATTTTTCGAGCCGGTGTCACATCCAGTTCGCCCCCGTGTCGTAAGGACGGACGCCTGCACCCGCGGCAAAGTGCCGCGCCCCCGCGGCGACCTGCCGCGGCGTGGAGCCTCAATTACCCACAGCGGCAATCTGCCGCAGTCACGCGGCACTTTGCCGTCTTGTCGCACCCCGCCAGCAAGCCATAACTGCGCCCGCGCGTCCCTCCGACGCCCACCACAACCCTATGGCTCGGTTCCTGTTCCCACGATGGGCCAACAAAGTGGTTCCGCTGGGGCTGCTCTTCGGAGTTCTGCCCCTCGGCGCCGCTGTGATCGGCGGATTCTGGTACTACGGTACCAACAAACATCTCGAGGTCGGGTATCAGCCGGATCAACCGGTTGACTATTCCCACAAGCTGCACGCCGGCGACCTCGGCATCGACTGCCGCTACTGTCACAGCACAGTAGAGGTATCCAGCTTCGCCGCGGTTCCCCCCACCGAGACGTGCATGAACTGTCATGCCAAGGTGCGGCGGGACAGCGAAAAGCTCCTCCTCGTGCAGGAGAGCTGGGCGACGGATCAACCCATCCCCTGGGTGCGCGTCCACAACCTTCCGGACTACGCCTATTTCGACCACTCGGCCCACCTGGCCGCAGGGGTCGGCTGCGTGAGCTGTCACGGACGCGTGGACCAGATGCACAAGGTCCGGCAGGTCCAGCCGCTCACCATGGGATGGTGTCTGGACTGCCACCGCGATCCGGGTCCCAACCTCCGCAATCCCGCCGACGTCACCAAGATGGATATGGCACCCGCGACGGCCGCCATGGCGGGCGCCGGCATCCCCGCGAGCCACGAGCCTTACAACGATCGCGTGCCAGCGGTCACTTCCTCCGGGCGGCAGGTGCAAGCGCCGCTTCACTGCTCGGGGTGCCACCGATGAGTAAACGAACTCCTCTCCCCCTCGCCCAGGATCTCTCTGGAAAGACCTACTGGCGCAGCTTGGACGAGCTCTCCGGCTCGCCCGACTTCGTCGACGCGCTCGGGCGCGAGTTCCCGCCGGCCGCGTTCGAGCCGCCGGAGGGCGTCGGGCGGCGCACGTTCCTGAGCCTCATGGGCGCGTCGCTCGCGCTCGGCGGCCTCGTGGGCTGCCGCCGGCCTGTCGAGCAGATCCTGCCGTACTCGCGGACCCCGGAGGAGGTCATCCCGGGCAAGCCGCTGTTCTTCGCGACGGCGCTGCCGATGATGGGCACGGCCTTCGGCGTCATCGTCGAGAGCCACGAGGGGCGGCCCACCAAGATCGAGGGCAACCCGAAGCACCCCGAGAGCCTCGGCGGGACCACCCTCCACATCCAGGCCTCGATCCTCGACCTTTACGATCCCGATCGCAGCAAGTCGCCGCGCGAGGGCGCGACCGAAAAGTCCTGGGACGACGCGGCGGCGTTCCTCCGCACCGAGGGCGACAAGCTCCGCGGCCGCGGCGGCAAGGGGCTCACGATCCTGACCGAGGCGCACCGGTCGCCGACGCTGGCCGCGCGCCTCGCCGATCTCCGCAAGACGCTGCCCGAGGCGCGCGTCGTCCGGTACGAGCCCTTCTCGCGCGACGCCGCGCGTGAGGGCGCGCGGCTCGCGTTCGGCAAGCCGCTCGAGACCACGCTCGACCTGACGAAGGCGCGCGTGATCGTCGCGCTCGACGCCGACCTGTTCGCCTCCGACGGCAGCCCGCTCAAGCAGGGGCGCGCGTTCACGGCGGGCCGCGCTGTCGACAAGGACCCGAAGGCGATGAACCGCCTCTACTCCGTCGAGAGCACCTTCACGATCACCGGCGCGGCCGCGGATCACCGGCTCCGCATCCAGAGCCGCAAGATCCCCGCCTTCGCCTTCGCCCTCGCGACCGAGCTCGGCAAGCGCGGGGTCGCGCTCGACCCACAGCTGCTCAGCGCGCTCGCGGGCAAATCGGAGGGGCTCGACGCCAAGGCGACCCGGCACGTCGCCGCCATCGCCGCCGACCTCGTCGCCAACCGGGGCGAGGGCGCTGTCGTGGCCGGGCGCTCGCTGCCGAAGGAGGTCCACGGGCTCGTGCACCTCATCAACCTCGCGCTCGACAACACGGGCAAGGCGGTCCGGCACGTCGCGCCCTTCGACGACTCGCGCGAGGGCCCCGAGGCGCTCGTCGAGCTCGCGCGCTCCATCGAGAAGGGCGACGTCGAGACGCTGATCATCCTGGGCGGCAACCCGGCCTTCGACGCGCCCGCGGACGCGCGCTTCGCCGACGCGCTCGCCAAGGTGCCCGTGAGCGTGCACGTCTCGACGCACGTCGACGAGACGAGCGAGCGCACCCGCTGGCACCTGAACCGCGCCCACCCGCTGGAGTCGTGGAGCGACGTGCGGGCGGAGGACGGGACGGCCAGCGTCGCGCAGCCGCTCATCGCCCCGCTCTTCGGCGGCAGGACCGACGCCGAGGTCATCGAGCTCCTGCTCGGCGGCTCGCGGACGGCCTACGATCTGGTGCGGGCGACCTGGCTGACCGCCGAGGGCGCGAAGCGCACCGAGGACGACTTCCGCCGCGCGCTGCACGACGGCCTCGTCGCGGGGACCCAGCTCGCGGACGAGCAGGTGGCCGCCGCGGCGCAGGGCGCGATCGAGGCGCTCCGCGCGTTCGCGCCCGCCCTGGGCGAGGGCCTGGAGGTGACCTTCCGGCCCGACGTGCACACGTGGGACGGCCGGTTCGCGAACAACGGGTGGCTCCAGGAGCTGCCCCACCCGATGACGAAGCTCACCTGGGGCAGCGCCGCGAACCTCTCGCCCTCGACGGCGGCGCGGCTCGGCCTGAAGGACGGCGACGTCGTGACGCTGACGGGCAGCGGCGCGTCGGTGCGGATCCCCGTCCTCGTCGCGCCGGGGCAGGCGGACGACTCGGTGGGCATCACCGTCGGCCAGGGGCGGCGCGCGAAGCTCCGGGTCGGCCATGGCGTCGGCGTCGACACGACCCCGCTGCGCAAGAGCGACGCCTTCGAGCTCGCCGGCGGCTTCTCGCTGGAGAAGACCGGCGAGGTCGTCGAGCTCGCGCGCACCCAGGAGCACTTCGTGATGGAGGGCCGCCCGCTCGCGCGGGAGGGCACGCTCGCCGAGTTCCAGAAGGACCCGGAGTTCGCCCAGAAGCAGGTCCACGTGCCGCCGCTCCTCAGCCTGTTCAAGGAGCCGAACCGGCGGCAGGGGCACGCCTGGGGCATGACCATCGACCTCAACGCCTGCCTCGGCTGCAACGCGTGCGTCGTCGCCTGCCAGGCCGAGAACAACATCCCGGTCGTCGGCGCCGACGGCGTGCGGCAGACCCGCGAGATGCACTGGCTCCGGATCGACCGCTACTTCCAGGGCACGGACCCGAACGAGCCGGAGAGCATCTCGCAGCCGCTCCCCTGCCAGCACTGCGAGAACGCGCCGTGCGAGCAGGTCTGCCCGGTCGCCGCCACGACGCACAGCCCCGAGGGGCTGAACGACATGGCGTACAACCGGTGCGTCGGCACGAAGTACTGCGCCAACAACTGCCCTTACAAGGTCCGTCGCTTCAACTTCCTCGAGTACAACCAGGTGGACTCGGAGGAGCGGAAGATGCAGTTCAACCCCAACGTCACCGTCCGATCGCGGGGCGTCATGGAGAAGTGCACCTTCTGCGTGCAGCGGATCAACCACGCCAAGATCGACGCCAAGCGAGAGGGGCGGGAGCACATCAAGGACGGCGAGGTCGTGACCGCGTGCCAGGGCGCTTGCCCGACGCAGGCCATCGTCTTCGGCGACCTCGACGACCCCAAGAGCCAGGTGGCCGCGGCGGCCGCTAGCCCGCGCGGTTACAGATTGCTGGACGAGATCAACACCAAGCCGCGGGTCACGTACCTCGCCAAGATCCGCAACAAGAACCCGGAGCTCGCCGACGCATGAGCGCCACAGCACCCCTCCAGGTCGATCACCCCCGGCTCTCGGACCGCGCCGCCCTCTTGGACGAGGCGCCGCTCGTGCAGGGGAAGGACGACTTCCGCTCTCTCACCGACAAGATCTCGGGCATCGTCCTCAGCAAGCGCCCCCCCGGGTGGCTCGTCCTGCTGTGCCTTGCCATCAGCATCCTCTTCATCCTCGCCGGCTCGCTCGTTCACCTCGTCGGGACCGGTATCGGTATCTGGGGGCTGAACACCACGGTCAACTGGGCGTGGGACATCACCGGCTTCGTGTTCTGGGTCGGTATCGGCCACGCCGGCACGCTGATCAGCGCCATCCTCTTCCTCTTCCGCCAGAAGTGGAGGACGAGCATCAACCGCGCCGCGGAGGCGATGACGATCTTCGCGGTCGCGTGCGCCGCCATCTACCCGGTGGCCCACCTGGGCCGGATCTGGTTCGCCCACTGGCTGTTCCCGATCCCGAACCAGATGAGCCTCTGGCCGAACTTCAAGAGCCCGCTGCTCTGGGACGTGTTCGCCGTCTCGACGTACGCGACGGTCTCGACCCTCTTCTGGTTCGTCGGGCTCATCCCTGATCTCGCCACGATCCGCGACCGGGCCACGACCCGGACGAAGCAGATCGTCTTCGGGATCCTCAGCCTCGGCTGGCGCGGCTCGCACCGCCACTGGCTCCACTACGAGAAGGCCTACCTGATCTTCGCCGGGCTCTCGACGCCGCTCGTGCTCAGCGTGCACACGATCGTGTCGTTCGACTTCGCCGTCTCGATCGTCCCCGGCTGGCACACGACGATCTTCCCGCCGTACTTCGTCGCCGGCGCCATCTTCAGCGGGTTCGCGATGGTCGTCACGCTGATGGTGTTCGCGCGCAAGGCGTTCGGTCTCGAGGGGCTCATCACGATGCGGCACCTCGAGAACATGAACAAGGTCATCGTCGCGACCGGCACCATGGTCGGTTACGCGTACGGGATGGAGCTCTTCATCGCCTGGTACAGCGGCAACGGCTACGAGCAGTTCGCCTTCCGGAACCGCATCCTCGGCCCGTACGCCTGGGCCTACTGGACCATGGTGAGCTGCAACGTGATCTTCCCGCAGCTCTTCTGGTTCAAGAAGGTGCGCACCAGCATCCCCGCGATGTTCATCATCTCGATCCTGGTCAACATCGGGATGTGGTTCGAGCGCTTCGTCATCATCGTGACGAGCCTCCACCGCGACTTCCTCCCCTCGAGCTGGACCTACTTCCGCCCGACCATCTGGGACATCTCGACGTTCTTCGGTTCGTTCGGCCTCTTCTTCACGCTCTTCCTGCTGTTCGTCCGCTACCTGCCGATGGTCGCGATCAGCGAGGTGAAGGGGGTCACGGCGGCGGCCGATCCTCACGGCTCGCACAGCAACGACGAGGCTCATCATGCAGCGTAACAGCGACGCCCGACGCCAGAAGCGCTCCGGGAAGCCCGCCTCGGCCGAGGAGGCACGAGCGCACAAGGACTCCGCGCGCGACAGCCAGCCCGACATCAAGCCGCAGGGCCACGTGCCCGAGGACGACGCGGAGTACGACGAGCCCCGCGAGAGCGGGCCGCACGGTCAGGCCGCGCTCGCGATCGAGCGCAAGCTGGAGCGCAAGGCCGAGCACGAGGCGGACGGCGAGTCGACCCTGTTCGGGGTGATGGGCTACTTCACGACCCCGAAGGACATCTTCCACGCGTGCGAGGCGCTCCGGGACGCCGGGTACAGCCGCTTCGACGCGCACACGCCGTTCCCCGTGCACGGGCTGGAGAAGGCGATGGGGCTCAAGCCGTCTCCGCTGCCGTGGCTCGTGCTCGGCGGCGGGGCGGCGGGGCTCGCCAGCGCCATCGCGCTCGCCTGGTACACGCAGTACTACGACTATCCGCTCATCATCAGCGGCAAGCCGTCGTTCTCGTACCAGGCCTTCATCCCCATCTTCTTCGAGCTCACGGTCCTCTTCGCGGCGCTCACGTGCTTCTTCGGGCTCTTCGCGCTCGGGCGCCTGCCCACCTTGTTCCACCCCACCATGACGCACCCCTCGTTCCCGCGGGCGACCGACGACGCCTTCTTCATCAGCGTCGAGGCGAGCGACCCGAAGTTCGACTCCACGGAGACGCGCAACCTCCTCCAGCGCCTCGGCGCCCAGGGCATCCGGGAGGTCTCCTCGTGAAGCGCTGGTGCATTCCCCTCCTCGTCGTCCTGGCAGGCTGCCGCGGACAGGCGAGCAGCGATCCGCCGATCCACCTCTTCGGAGACATGGACTGGCAGCCCAAGTTCCAGCCCGAGGAGGGCACCAGCCTGTTCCCCGACGGGCGGGCGATGCGGCCGATCGTCGAAGGCACGGTGGCCCAGGGATCGCTCGACGAGAGCGAGGCCTACCGCACCGGCAAGGAAGGCGAGACGTTCCTGGCGTTCGCGCCCATCACCGTCGATGAGACGGTGATCCGGCGCGGCCAGGATCGCTTCAACATCTACTGTGCGCCGTGCCACGACCAGAGCGGGAGCGGCCAGGGCATGGTGGTGAAGCGCGGATACCCGCCCCCCATCGACCTCGCGTCCGAGCGGGCCATCGGCCTGCCCGACGGCGAGATCTTTAACGTCATCACGAACGGCGTGCGCAACATGCCGTCCTATCGGAAGCAGATCCCGGTCAAGGACCGGTGGGCGATCGTCACGTGGGTGCGCGTGCTGCAGCACAGCCAGCACGCGCGCGTCGACGACGTGCCCGAGGCCCAGCGGGGCAACATCGCGAAGGAGAGCGGAACTCCATGAAGTCCCACGGAAGTGCTCTGGCCGAGGACGCGAAGGTCCTCGATCCGGCGGTCGCGAAGCGGCTCGTCTCGGGGAGCATGGTGCTGGCGATCGTCGGCGTGGTGCTCTCGGCGGCGGCGGCGGTCTCCGACGCGAAGCGCTTTGCGTTCTCGTACCTCACCGGCTTCACGTGGCTCGTGACGATCGGGCTCGGCGCGCTGTTCTTCGTGATCATCCAGCACCTGACCCGCGCGCGCTGGTCGGCGGCCGCGCGCCGCCACATGGAGTGGATGAGCGGCATCCTGCCCGCCTGCATCGTGCTCTTCCTCCCGGTCGCGGTGCTCGCCCATGACATCTACCATCACTGGATGGGGCCCGACGCGGCGAACGATCATGTGCTGCACCAGAAGGCGCCCTACCTGAACCCGACGTTCTTCTACATCCGCGCCGTGGTGTTCCTCGCGGCGTGGGCGGGCCTCGCGCTCTGGTTCATCAAGACCTCCCGCGCGCAGGACAAGAGCGCCGATTTCCGGCCCACCGCGAGGATGCGCGCCGGGGCCGCCCCGGCCGTCATTGTCTTCGCCCTGACCATCTCGTTCGCGGCGTTCGACTGGCTGATGAGCATCGACCCGCACTGGTACTCGACGATCTTCGGCGTCTACGTGTTCGCCGGCTCGGCCACGAGCTCCCTCTCGGCGCTCGCGCTGATCACGATCGCGCTGCACAAGGCGGGGCTCCTGCGCAAGGTGAGCAACGTCGAGCGCCAGCACGACATCGGCAAGCTGCTCTTCGGATTCACGATCTTCTGGGCCTACATCGCGTTCTCGCAGTTCATCCTGATCTGGTACGCGAACATCCCGGAGGAGACGATCTTCTACCAGCACCGCTGGGAGGGCTCGTGGAAGGTCGTGAGCCTGGCCTTGCTGTTCGGGCACTTCGTCGTTCCGTTCCTCGTCCTCCTGTCGCGGCACGCGAAGCGGAGCCCGCTCGTGCTCGGCGCGGCGTCGGTGCTCCTCCTCGTGATGCACTACGTCGACCTCTACTGGCTCGTCATGCCGAACGTGGATCACCACGGCGCGCACCTGAGCTGGATCGACCTCGCCGGCTTGCTCGGCCCGCTGGGCGTCGGAGCCTGGATGCTCGCGCTCCAGGCGTCCAAGAGCCCGCTGTATCCCCTGAACGACCCTCACCTTGCCGAAGCGGCTCGGATCGACAACCCGTAAGGAGCCGGCCATGAGCGAAGCGACCGACAACACAGCGACCGATCACGCCGAGGCCCAGGCCGAGGTGGATCGACCGAACAACTCGCTCATCTTCGTGATCGTGATCGCCACGCTGCTCTCGATCGTGGTGGTCGTGCTCTTCGTCAACGAGATCTTCAAGTCGACGATGGAGCGCGAGATCTCGACCAAGGTGCTGGAGCCGCCGAGCAGCGGGGTCCGCAGCCTGCGGGCCTGGGAGAAGGAGCGGCTCAGCCGCTACCAGTGGGCCGACGAGAAGAAGGGCGTCGTCCGCATCCCGGTCGATCAGGCCGTCGCGCTCACCCTGAAGGACTACCAGGAGAAGCGCGTGAGGACCGCGGCCGCTCCCGCCGCGACGACCGAGGGCACGACGCAGCCCGCGGACGGCGCGGCGAAGCCCGCCGAGGGCGCCGCCGGCGAGCCGTCGAAGGGTGAAGACGCAGCGACGGCGGGCAACAAGGACGCGGCGAAGCCCTCGGACGCCGCCAAGCCTGCCGAGACGGCCAAGCCCGCCGACGCCGTGAAGCCCGCCGAGACGGCCAAGCCCGCCGACGCCGTGAAGCCCGCCAAGCCTGCGGACGCCAAGCCCGCCGCGCCTGCAGGCGCGGCGCCCAAGCCCGCAGCCCCGGCGACCCCCGCTCCGGAGCAGTGATGTCCCGCCCGCTGTCTGCCCTGCTCGCCGTTCTCGCGCTCGTGGTGGCCACGGTCACCCCGGCGCGGAGCGCGCGAGCTGCGGACACGACCATCCCGACGGAGCTCGCCGGCATCGACATCGAGGAGCGGCCGGGAGCCCTGCTCCCGCAGAAGCTCCGGCTCCGCGACCAGTCGGGGCAAGAGGTCGAGCTCGCCAAATATGCGGCGGGCGACAAGCCCCTCGTCCTGGTGCTCGGTTATTTCGAGTGCCCGATGCTGTGCTCGCTGGTCCTGAACGGCGTGCTCCAGGCCATGAAGGAGAGCGCCTGGACCGCGGGCGAGGAGTACCGCGCGCTCGTCGTCAGCTTCGACCCCCGCGACACGCCCGAAGCCGCGCGCAAGAAGCGGGCGAACTACATCGAGGCGTACGGCAAGCCGGTCACCGGCGACGGCTTCGACTTCCTCGTCGGAGACGAGGCGTCGGTGCGCGCGCTCGCCGACGCGGTGGGCTTCCACTACCGGTGGGACGACACGACCAAGCAGTACGCACACGCGGCGGGCGCGTTCGTCTTCACGCCCGACGGGCGCCTGTCGCGCACGCTGTACGGCATCTCCTTCCCACAGAAGAACTTCGGCCTCGCGCTGCGCGAAGCGGGCAGCGGGCAGGTCGGGAGCGCCTGGGATCGGGTGCTCTTGTTCTGTTTCCATTACGATCCCAACGCCCGAGGGTACGTCCTGGCGACGAGGCGGCTGATGATGGCGTCAGGCGTCGTCACCGTCGTGCTCATCGGGCTCTGGCTCATTCGCTTCTGGCGGACTGAACGCGCCCGCACGAGGGCGCGTGTAAACGAGGCTTCCTAGATACAAGGTGGCGGAGCCACAACTATGGTGATGAAAAACCCGATCGAACTCGGCTCCTTCTGGCTGCCCCGCCAGGGCTCGACGCTCGCTGAGCACATCGACGCCGGCTGGGACGCGGCCTACTGGGTCTCCGTCCTCTTCTTCATCCTGGTGGCGGGGGCGACGGTGCTCTTCGCCATCAAGTACAAGCGGCGGAGCGAGCGCGACAAGACGAGCCCCATCGACCACAGCACGACGGTCGAGGTCGTGTGGACGCTGATCCCGCTCGCCATCGTGATCGCGCTCTTCTTCGTGGGCATGCGCGGCTACGTGCACGCCTCCGTCGCGCCGGCCGAGTCCTACGAGATCAACGTCACCGGCGAGATGTACCTGTGGACGTTCACCTACCCCGACGGGACGACGACCGTGAACGAGCTCGGCGTACCGCGGGGCCGCCCGGTGCGGCTCATCATGAGCTCGAAGGACATCCTCCACAGCTTCTACATCCCGGAGTTCCGCGTGAAGCAGGACGTGGTCCCGGGGTCGTACACGTCGCTGTGGTTCGAGGCGACGGAGGCGCGGGAGACCGTGCTCCTGTGCACCGAGTACTGCGGCTCCGGTCACTCGGACATGCTCGCCACGGTCAAGGTGCTGGAGCCGTCGGACTTCGAGAAGTGGCTCGAGGGCAACAACAACAGCGACCTGCCGCCCGAGGAGCTCGGCAAGCTGCTCTTCGCCAAGCGGAGCTGCGCGACCTGCCACTCGCTCGACGGGACGCGCATCCAGGGCCCGTCGCTCAAGGGGCTCTTCGGCCGCGAGGAGGAGCTCGCGGACGGATCCAAGCTCATCGCGGACGAGAACTACTTCCGCGAGAGCGTGTTCAACCCCGGCGGCCAGGTCGTTCGCGGCTACCCGCCGGTGATGCCGTCGTTCAAGGGGCTCCTCAAGGACAAAGAAGTGGACGCGCTCATCGCTTATCTGAAGTCGGTGAAGTGAGCGCCGGGGAGAAGCAGTCATGTCGCAGACCGTAACAACCCTCGACGTCAATACGGCACCCGCCGGCGGCCACGGAACGGACTACATCCGGGCCCAGAGCGGGATCATGTCGTGGCTCACCACGGTCGATCACAAGCGGATCGGCCTGATGTACCTCATCAGCACGTTCATCGCGTTCGCGATGGGCGGGGTGTTCGCGCTCGTCCTCCGGCTCGAGCTGCTGACGCCGAAGGAGACGCTGATGAGCGCGAACACCTACAACCAGATGTTCACGCTCCACGGCGCGGTGATGACCTTCCTGTTCATCATCCCGAGCATCCCCGGCGCGCTCGGCAACTTTCTGCTGCCGATCATGATCGGCGCGAAGGACGTGGCCTTCCCCAAGCTGAACCTCCTCAGCCTGTACCTCTACTGGATCGGCGCCCTCTTCACGCTGTCGTCGCTCGTCACGGGCGGCATCGACACCGGGTGGACGTTCTACGTGCCGTACTCGAGCACGGTGACCACGACGTCGGTCCTGAGCGTCACCCTCGGCGTGTTCATCCTCGGCTTCTCCAGCGTGCTCACGGGGCTGAACTTCATCGTCACGATGCACAAGCTCCGGGCGCCCGGGATGGGCTGGTACAAGATGCCGCTCATGCTCTGGGCGATCTACGCGACCAGCATCGTCCAGATCCTCGCCACGCCGGTCCTCGGCATCACGCTCCTCCTGCTCATCGCGGAGCGCGCGTTCCACATCGGCATCTTCGACCCGGCGCTCGGCGGCGACCCGGTGCTCTACCAGCACTTCTTCTGGTTCTACAGCCACCCGGCCGTCTACATCATGATCCTGCCGGGCATGGGCATCATCAGCGAGCTCATCGCCGTCCACGCGCGGCGCAGGATCTTCGGCTACAAGGCGATCGCGTTCTCCAGCATCGCCATCGCCCTGGTCGGCTTCCTCGTGTGGGGCCACCACATGTTCACCTCCGGCCAGAGCGAGTTCGCGGCGATCATGTTCTCGTTCCTGACCTTCCTCGTCGCCATCCCCAGCGGCGTGAAGGTCTTCAACTGGATCGCGACGCTGTGGCGCGGCTCGATCAGCTTTAACGCGCCGATGCTCTACGCGCTGTCGTTCCTCATCCTCTTCTCGATCGGCGGGCTCACCGGCGTCTTCCTCGGGATGCTCAGCGTCGACCTGCACCTGCACGACACGTACTTCGTGGTCGCGCACTTCCACTACGTGATGGTGGGCGGCACCGTCATCGCCTTCATGGGCGGGCTCCACCACTGGTGGCCCAAGATGACGGGGAAGATGTACTCCGAGAAGCTCGCCGCCATCGCCTGTGTGCTCATCTTCATCGGCTTCAACGTCACGTTCTTCTCGCAGTTCGTCCTGGGCAGCCGCGGGATGCCGCGCCGCTACTACAACTACCTGGACCAGTTCCAGCCGCTGCACGCCTTCTCGACCGTGGGCTCGTGGATCCTGGGCACCGGCTTCCTCGTGATGTTCATCTGCTTCATCAAGTCGCTGCGCTCCGGCGCTCCGGCGCCGGCGAACCCCTGGGGTGGGCTCAGCCTCGAGTGGACCACCGCCTCCCCGCCCATCACCGAGAACTTCGTCCGCACCCCGGTCGTGACCAAGGGCGCCTACGACTTCAACACGGAGAACGCATGAGCGCGCACGCCGAGGCCGCCGACCGGCCGAACAAGGCAGGCACGGCCCTGTCCCCCGACTTCCACGTCGCCCATCATTTCGATTCCGCCGACACGCAGTTCGACGCCGGCAGGATGGGCATCTGGCTCTTCCTGGTCACGGAGATCCTGCTCTTCGGCGGGCTGTTCTGCGCGTTCGCCATCTTCCGGGGCTGGTTCTTCGACTCGTTCGTGGAAGCCCACCATCACCTCGACAAGGTGATGGGCGGCGTCAACACGATCGTGCTCATCTGTTCCAGCCTGACGATGGCGCTCGCCGTCCGGTCTGCGCAGAGGAGCGACCAGAAGACCACCACCCGGCTGCTCGTGGTGACCCTGCTCTGCGCGGCCGTGTTCCTTGTGATCAAGTACTTCGAGTACCAGCACAAGTTCCACGACGGCCTCCTGCCCGGGAAGTACTTCACCGCCCAGGGCTTCACGACGGCCCACGCGGGGACGTTCTTCGCCATCTACTTCATGATGACGGGCATCCACGGGCTGCACGTCGTCATCGGGATGGGGCTCATCACGTGGATCCTCATCCGCAACCTGCGCGGTGAGTTCTCGAGCCGTTACTATTCGCCGGTCGAAGGGGTGGGGCTGTACTGGCACCTCGTCGACCTCATCTGGATCTATCTCTTCCCCCTGCTCTACTTGGTGGGCTGAGGCCTAGAGGACAGCATGTCGACACACGCAGAAGCAGCTGGCGCGCACGGGCACGGGCACGGCCATGGCCACGGCGCAGACCACGTGCCTCACGTCCTGCCGCTCAAGGTCTACATCGCCACGTGGCTCGCGCTGCTCGTGCTCACGGTCGTCACCGTGGGCGCGAGCTACGTCGACCTCGGCGCGGCCAACCTGGCGATCGCGGTCCTCATCGCGACGACGAAGGCGGGCGTCGTGGCGCTCATCTTCATGCACCTCAAGTGGGACCATAAGTTCCACACCCTGATCTTCGCGTCGTCGCTCATCTTCCTGGCGATCTTCATCGGCTTCACCATGTTCGACACGGCCAACCGCGGCCGGGCCGAGGGGATCGAGGCCGAGCGGCCGGCGGACATCAAGGCGCCGTTCGACGGCAAGCGCGCCGCCGACGACTGGAGGATGAAGCGGGCGCACAAGGCGCCGCCGCCGCCCGCGCAGCACGGCAACGGAGCCGCAGAGGCCAAGTGACCGGCCCGGAGCCGAGCGCCCCGCCGGCGCGAGGCCGAACGTAACCCAGCCAACAATTTCAAGTCACGGTATTCGCTGGGGTTTTTCCTGACACCCCCCGGATGTGGGCCGGGGCGCACCTCGCGCGTGCTCGCGGCTTTCGTGCGCGGTACAAGGGACCGGATGCAAGGCAACGTCGGAAGGTTGCTCCGGGATGGACGCCGGACGCCTCGACCGCGCCCTGGAAAGCCCCCCTGTCCGCGCGCGGATGCAATCCTCCTTTCAGCCATGGTCGCTTGACGCAGGGCACGACCCCGCCAAGAGCAGCGCGCCCCCTGCGGCGCGCCGGCGGCTCGCGGTCCTGCTCTCCGGGCCGAAGCCCCCCTCCTGGGACACCGCCGACAGGTGGCTGATCCAGCTGCGGTGGGGGGCGATCGCGGGGATGATCGCGACCACGGTCGCGGGCAGGAAGCTCGTCCCCGACCTCGGGCTCGCTCCGCTGATCGTCGGCATCGCCGCGATCGCGGCGGCCAACGTCGCCTGGACCATCCGGGTCGGGCGCGCGCGCCGGCCGGACGGGGGCGAGCCGGCGGCGCGCGAGCCCGCGCAGGATCACGCGCGCGCCCAGCTCGTGGGCGACGTGATCGCGAACGCCTGGATGCTCTGGTTCTCGGGCGGGCTGGCGAACCCCTTCGCCGTCTTCCTCGCCTTCCACATCGCCCTCTCCGGCCTCCTCTGCCCGCGGCGCACGACCGTGCTCGTCGGCCTGTTGACGCTGGCCGCGATCGCCGTGCTCACGTACGCGACGCCGCTGCCGCTCGACGCGGCGCCGCTCGGCGGCGAGCGCATCCGGCGGCTGGGCGACCTCGTGTCGCTCACGTCGCTGACGCTGTTCCTCGGCTTCTTCGTCGTCGTCTACGCCCACAGGCTCGAGGAGCTCCGGCAGCAGAGCCAGCGGAACGAGCGGCTGGCGATGCTCGGGCGCATGGTCGGCGGGATGTCGCACGAGCTCAGCACGCCGCTCGCGACGATCCTCCTCGCGAGCAAGGACCTCGTCGACGTGGCGCGCGAGACGGGCTCCGAGGACGCCGCGCGCATGGCCGAGACCGTGGCCGGCGAGGCGCGGCGCGCGAGCGACATCATCGGGCTGATGCGCGGCCAGATCCGGCTCGATCAGCGGCTGGAGCCGCTCGAGCTCACCCGCTTCGTGCGCGACCTGGCGAAGGTCGAGCTCGCGCGGCTCGGCTACCGCGGCGAGCTCGCGTTCGACACGCCGCGGCCGGTGCAGGCGGACGTGCTGCGGCCGGCGCTCTGCCAGGTGCTCGTCAACCTGCTCGCCAACGCCGCCGAGGCGACGGCCGACTCGGCCGAGCAGCGGATCGAGCTGAGCGTCGTCGAGCGCGGCGACGTCTGCGAGATCGCGGTCTCCGACAACGGGCCGGGGCTCAACCCCGACATCGCCGGGCGGCTCGGGGAGCCGTTCCAGACGACGAAGATGGAGCAGGGAGGCATGGGGCTCGGGCTCTACATCAGCTCGATGATGGCCTCCCGCATGAACGCGGTGCTGCGCATGGAGAGCGTCGAGACCGGCGGCGCGAAGGCGACCTTGCGCCTCCGCCTCGACGGGAGCACGGGCCCCATGGACGCGGATCTGCCCGGCGCGCTGAAGCGCTCCGGGGCCGCCTGAGGTGAAGATGACGCGACGGATCGAGACGGCGCTCCTCGTGGACGACGACGACGCGTTCCGCACCACCCTGCAGGGCGCGCTGCGCCGCCGCGGGGTCGTGGCGAGGACCGCGGCGACGATCGACGAGGGGCTCGTGGCGCTCGAGTACGAGCCGGTGGACCTCGTGGTCATCGACTACCGCATGCCGCGCGGCGACGGGCTCAGCGCGCTCGCCCAGTACCGCAAGCTGCAGCCGGACGCGGCGATCGTGATGCTGACCGGGTTCGGGGACATCCCGCTGGCGGTGGCGGCGATGCGCGAGGGCGCCGACACGCTGCTCAGCAAGCCCATCGACGCGGACAAGCTGCTGCGCGAGGCCGCGAGCCTCCGGGAGCGCCAGCGGCCCCCGCCCTCGGCCTCGGCGGCGCCGACGCCGCCGCCGGGGAGCCTGAAGCTCGACGATCTCGAGCGCGAGGCGATCCGCGCCGCGCTGCGGGAGTCGGGCGGCGTGGTGGCCACCGCGGCGAAGCTGCTCGGGATCGACCGGCGGACGCTGCAGCGGAAGCTGAAGAAGCTCGGCTAGCCGCGCGCCGGCGCTCCCGGGCGGGCCGGGGCTAGGCGTTGCCGAGCGCGTCGAGCGCGCCGATCACGTCCCTCACGACGTCCTCGGTCTCCTCGATGCCGACCGACAGGCGGATCAGCGCGGGGGAGATGCCGATCGCCGCGAGCTGCTCGTCGCTGAGCTCGTGGAAGCTCATGATGCAGGGCTGCTCGATGAGCGTCTCCACGCCGCCGAAGCTCGGGGCGATCGCGGCGATGCGCGTCCCGTCCACCACGCGCGAGGCCGCCTCTCGCCCGCCGCGCACGGTGAAGCTCACCACGCCGCCGAAGCCGCGCATCTGCTCGGCCGCGACCTTGTGATCCGGGTGCGACGGGAGCCCCGGGTAGAACACGCGCTCCACCGCGGGGTGCGCCTCGAGCGCGCGCGCCACGGCGAGCCCGGTCGCGTTCTGCCGCTCGATGCGGAGCGCGAGCGTCTTCATCCCGCGCCCGATCAGCGCCGCGGCGTGGGGATCCATGATGCCCCCAAGGACGCTCCGCATGTCGCGGATCAGCGAGATCAGCGCGCTCGATCCGGAGACCGCGCCGCCCAGGACGTCGTTGTGGCCGGACAGGTACTTGCTGGCGCTGTGGACCACGAGGTCGATGCCGCGGCCGATCGGGTCGGAGTTGCAGGGGGTCGCGAACGTCGCGTCGACGACCGTCTTCACCCGCGCCTTCTTGCAGATCTCGGCGAAGCGGGACAGGTCGATACAGTGGAGGTAGGGGTTCGTGGGCGACTCGCTGAGCGCGAAGCGGGTCCGCGGCCGGATCGCCGCCTCGAGCTGATCGAACGCGCCCGGGTCGATCAGCGTGTGCTCGACGCCGAGCCGAGAGAGCACGTTGATCACGAACTGCCGCGTGCGGCGGTACACGTCGCGGAACAGGATGACGTGGTCGCCCGCCTTGAGGAGCGCGAACGCCGTGGTCGTCACCGCCGCCATCCCGCTCGCGAAGAGCAGGGCGTCCTCGGCGCGGTCGAGCGCCGCGATGCGCTGCTCGACCTCGCGCACGGTGGGATTGCCGTAACGGCCGTACTCCTGCCGCTCGGGATCCGCGTCCCCTCCGGCGAAATAGCGCTCGAGGTCCGCCGTGTTCGCAAAGGTGTAGGTCGCCGTCTGCGCGATCGCAGGCGCGAGGGTGTGGGAGGGGCGCTGGCGGAGTACACCCGCATGCACGGCTTCGGTCGAGTTCGGCAGAGCGGTCTTCATGGTGCTGGGGGCTGGATACCTCGTAGAACCGGCGGTGATAATTGTCGCACTTGACGCGTCGGAAATATAGGGAATACCATCGGATATGTCGCAACGAGTCGAGCGCCTTGCGGCGGCCATCGACGTACACGCCGAGAACGTCGCCAAATTCAAACGTGGTGAGCTGACCCCCGACCAGTTCCGTCCTCTACGGCTGGCCATGGGTGTCTACGCGCAGCTCGCGCACGTGAAGCACATGCAGCGGATCAAGATCCCGGGCGGACAGCTGACCGCAGCGCAGCTGGAAGCGCTCGCGGAAGTGACCGAGCGGTGGGGTCGCGGGCTAGCGCACGTCACAACACGCCAGGACATCCAGCTGCACTACCTGGAGATCGAGGAGACGATCGACCTGCAGCGCGCGCTGGCGCAAGCTGGCGTGACGACGGTCGGCGCGTGCGCCGATACGCTCCGCAACGTGACCGCGTCGCACCTCGCGGGCGTGGTCGAGGACGAGGTGTTCGACGTGACGCCCTACGCGCACGCGGTCACCGAGCATTTCCTCTTCCACGAGCACAACCGGCGGCTGCCGCGGAAGTTCAAGGTGGGCCTGTCGGGCAGCGCGCGCGATCACGCGCAGATCATGATCAACGACGTCGGCCTCCTGGCCAAGGTCGGCGATCTCGGCCAGGGCTTCGCCGTCTATGTGGCGGGCGGGCTCGGCTCGACGCCCGAAATCGCCCACCTCTGGCGGGATTTCATCCCGATCGCCGATCTGCTGCCGGCGTGCGAAGCGGTGGTCAGCGTGTTCTTCCGGGACGGCGAGCGAAAGAACCGGAAGAAGGCGCGGCTCAAGTTCCTGATCCGCAAGGTCGGCGAGGCCGAGTTCCTGCGCAGGCTGGACGAGGAGTTCGATCGCATCAAGGCGGCGCGGGGCGACGCGCTCGCGGCCGACGTGGCGCGGTACGTGTCCGAGTACCGGGAGAGCGACCCGCCCCCGCTCGAGCCGTCGCGGGAGACGCTCGGCGACGGCGCCTTCGCGCGCTGGAAGCGGACCAACACGATCCCGCAGAAGCAGCCCGGCTACCGGGTGGCCACCGTCAAGCTGCCGCTCGGCGACATCACGGGCGAGCAGCTGAAGCGCCTGGCCGACATCTCCCGTCGCTTCGGCAACGGCGAGGTGCGGGCGACGAACACGCAGAACTTCGTGCTGCGCTGGGTGCCGGAGGCGAAGATCCTCGGCCTACACCGCGAGCTCTCGCAGATCGGCCTCGCCGAGGCGGACGCGGGGCACATCACCGACGTGGTGACCTGCCCCGGCGGCGACTACTGCACGCTCGCGATCACGAAGAGCATGGAGGTCGGCACGCGCATCCGGGATCACCTGGTGCCGAACGGCAGCCGGCAGGAGACCGAGGACTTCGTCAGCGCGCTCGGCGAGTTCGACATCAAGATCTCGGGGTGCCCGAACTCGTGCGGTCAGCACCACGTCGCGGACATCGGGATGACGGGCCTGATGGTGAAGGGCAAGGACGGCGTCGAGCGCCCGCACTACTCGCTCCGCGTGGGCGGCTGCTGCGGCCCGAGCGCGCGCATCGGCGAGCGCCTCGACGGCCGCATCCCCGAGGAGGAGACGCCCAAGGTCATCGCCGCGATCGCGCGCTTCTACATGGCCGGCCGCGCCGAGGGCGAGAGCTTCCGCGACTTCGTCACGCGCAAGGGCGTGCAGGAGATCACCCGCGCCGGCTTCGCCGCCGCCGAGGGCGCCGTCTGACCGAGCCCCCGCCGTCCCGCGCCCCGCTCAGCTGCGGCGGCGCGGGATGAGGGGGGGATCCCCGGCGAACGGGTTCATCGACAGCGCGGCCAGCACGCCGGCCGCCCCCGCCTTCACCTTCTCCATCCCCGGAGCGACCGGCGCGAGCTCCTCGCGCTCCTCGATGAGCTCGGGGGGGATCTCGAGCATGAACCGGCTCGGCGTCCTCGGCACCATCTTGCCGCGCGAGCCGCGGTGCTTCGCCCGCGTGAGGTAGAGCCGATCGCGGGCCCGCGTGACCGCGACGTAGAAGAGCCGCCGCTCCTCCTCGATGCTGTGGCCGCCCGTGTCGCCGCCCTCCGCGCCGCTCGGCGCGGCGTCCGTGGCGCGCTCGTCGAGGCTGCGCTGGTGAGGCATCAGCCCCTCCTCCAGGCCGATCACGAACACGTACGGGAACTCGAGGCCCTTGGCGCCGTGCATCGTGGTGAGCGTCACCCGATCGGTGGCCTCCTCTTCCTCCGAGTCCTGCCGCAGGGCGAGCAGCCGCAGGAACTCGGCGAAGCTCGCGCGGTCCCCCTTCCCCTTCTCGTCGCGGCGCGCGAAGACGTTGAGCAGGCCCTCGATGTTGCCCCAGCGGCGCGCCGCGGCGTTGGCCGTGGACGAGCCGGCCATGATGTCTTCCTTGAAGCCGGCGTCGGCCAGGAGCGCGCGGGCGACCTCCGCGGAGGGCTCGCCGCGCTCGAACCGCGCGCGCGTGGCCTCGATGATCCGGAGCAGCTGGCGGCAGCCCTCGATGGCGGCGGCGGTCAGCTCGTGGACGGCGTGCGGCCGCGACACCGCCGTCCAGAGCGACGCGTCGTGCGCCGTCGCGTAGGCGCCGAGCTTGGCCACCGCGACGTCGCCGATGCCCCGCGCCGGGTAGTTCAGGATGCGCCGCAGGCACATCTCGTCGCCCGGGTTGAGCGCGACGCGGAGGTAGGCGATGAGATCCTTGACCTCCTTGCGCTCGAAGAACTGCTGGCCGCCGATCATCCGGATCGGGATCTGCCGCTCCTTGAGGGCCGACTCGATCGCGGCCGCCTGGAGGTTCGAGCGGTACAGCACGGCGATGTCCTTCGGCCGCGCGGCCTCCCGCTCCAGGAGGCGCTGCGCCTCCGTGGCCACGAAGCTCGCCTCGACGTCAGGGTCCACGCAGATGATGGACCGCACCTTGTCGCCCTCCAGCCGGGTGGCGATGAGCGACTTCTTGTGCCGCCGGGCGCCGGACTTGGCGAGCACCGCGTTCGCGACGTCGAGGATCGGCTTGCGGGAGCGGTAGTTGTGCTCGAGCTTGACGACCT
Organism: Sorangium sp. So ce295; assembly: GCF_051527405.1. Classification (NCBI taxonomy): domain Bacteria; kingdom Pseudomonadati; phylum Myxococcota; order Polyangiales; family Polyangiaceae; genus Sorangium; species Sorangium sp. So ce295. The sequence continues at coordinate 11,209,869 of NZ_CP150324.1, forward strand.
TCGCGCCGGAGAAGTGCTCCTCGAAATCGAGGATGTTGCGCACGTCGGCGCCGCGCCAGGCGTAGATCGACTGGTCGTCGTCGCCGACGACCACCACGTTGCGGTGCTCGCCGCAGAGCAGGCGCAGGAGCTCCAGCTGGGCGCGGTTCGTGTCCTGGTACTCGTCGACGATCACGAAGCGGTAGCGCATCCGCCAGCGCTCGAGGACGTCGGCGCGCGTCTGCCAGAGGCGGACGACCTCGCAGATGAGATCGTCGAAGTCGAACGCCTGGAACGAGCGCAGCGCCGCCATGTAGCGCGGGTACACGAGCATCGAGATCTCGTCGTACTCGTCGATGCCCTTGCCCTGCCGCTGCGCCTCGGCCCAGGTCTCGGCGTCGAGGAACGCGTTCTTGGCGTTCGAGATGCGCGAGAGGATCGCGCTGACGTCGTAGCTCTTGCCGGCGCGGAGCTCGCGGAGGATCTCGCGGATGACCCCCAGGGCGTCGGACTGGTCGAAGATGGCGAAGGAGCCGCCGCGCAGGCCGAGGGCGCGGGTCTCCGCGCCGAGGACGTCGAGCCCGAAGCGGTGGAAGGTGCACACCTTGAGCTCGCGCGCGACCTTGGAGCCGACGAGCTTGCCGACGCGCTCGTGCATCTCGGCGGCGGCCTTGTTGGTGAAGGTCATCGCCAGCATGGAGCGCGCCGGGATGCCGCGATCGAGGAGGCGGGCAATCCGCGTGGTCACCACACGCGTCTTGCCGGAACCTGCGCCGGCGAGCACCAGCATTGGCCCGAGCTCGTGCTCGACGGCCGCACGTTGAGACGGGTTCAATAAGTCCGACACCGTGCCGTGGCCTAGCCCGGCGCGCGGCGGAGCGGGAGCTTGATTTTGTCGGAGCGCGGAGGAGGCGCGAGATCCCGCTGGAAAGGCTCAGATGCCGGGCGGCGTGGCGAACTGCCCAGGGAACGGGTTCGCCTCCCGGCGGCGCTGGACCTCGTCGAACGTCCAGGGCGTCGTCCCGCGCTCGTTGAAGAGGGCCACGCCGATCACGCCGACGTTCCTCGTGTCGCCGTGCTTCTGGTTCGCGTAGGAGCCGCGGACCGAGCCGAAGCGGAACGCGGCGACCGTGTCGACAGACTGGCGAAAGCCGTCGATCTCGAGCTCGCCGTGGGGATCGATGAGGTAACCGCGCTTGCTGAACGTCGCGGCCTGGCCGTCCATGACGTCGAGGCCGTCGACGGAGACGACGCACTCGATCCGGGTCGGCGTGAGGTTGCGCAGCACGATGCTGTAGCGCTGGCCGGCCTCGCCGAGGACGTGGCTCTTCTCGCCGGCGACGAAGCCGCTCAGGAAGCCGCCGCCCTCGCCGCGGAGCCCGACCGCGACGGCGCCGCCGGCCAGCGTGAACGCCTGCGGCGACGTGCGGCGGAAGCCGGACGCGCTCGCCATGGCGCGGGCACCCTCGGCGTCGTTGTAGAACAGGCTCGCGACGACGAAGGGGCGGTTGACGTCGGCCCGGACGAACGGCGCGGTCGAGATGCGCGACACGCGCGTCTCACCCCACTCGGTGCCGAGGCCCGGGCGATCGATGGGCTCCGGCGCGACCTGGCTGCTCGGCGCCTTGCGCGCGGCCCCCTCGGCGCGCGAGGCGCCGCCCGTCGCAGAGGGCCGCTCGATCTCGGCCGAAGGCGCCGCGGGCGAGGCGTCGGGCGACGGCGGCGCGGCGGGCGCGCCCGGCTCGTCGAACGCGGCGCCGTCCTGGAACCCCTGTGCGCCGGAGGGCTCGGGAGCGCCCGTGATCGCGCGTCCCCCCTTTGCCGTGGAATCCGCCGGCCGGGCCGCTGTGCTGCCGCCGCAGCCGGCGGTGCCCGCGAGGAGCGATATCGCCAAACAAGCCAGCCCGATTCGTCGCATCCGGTTCATGGTCCCTCCACTCCGCATTTGCGGTGTCGACCAGAGAACGGGCGCGACGAGGCTACCTTACAGCCGAGCGCGCCTGCGCCCCGGCGTGCGCGGACGGCGGCGCGGGCGCGGAGGGTTCACTCGCCGCGATCCAGCGCTGCGCGAGCGCGAGCCCGAGCGCGGCCGACGCGACGGCGAGCGCGCAGACGGCGAGCGCCGAGGCGCGCGACGCCGCACAGGCGACGGGCCGCGCCGGGGGTGCGCGCCGCGTCGAGCGCGCCCTCGGGCGGCGCGAGAGGCGCGCGGCGCCGGCCGGCGCGGCGAGCAGCGGTCGGCGAAGCAGCTCGGCGGGCACCTCGCCGCGCACAGGCGTGCAGGCCGCGACGGCGTCGGCCGCGGTCGGGGTGAGCGCGGTCGCGCTGACCACCGGCCCGGCGCTCGATGGCGATCCCTCGTGCAACCGGACGTGCACTCGGCGCACAGCGGCTTCCATGTCGGCGGCCGTCTGGAAGCGATGCTCGGGCGCCTTCGCGATCGCGCGCAGGATCAGCTGCTCGAGCGCCGCCGGGATCGGCTGCGGCGCGAAGCGCGAGGGAGGAGGAGGCTCCTGCTCGCAGTGAGCGAAGCGGAGCGCGTCGCCCCGGCCGCGCAGCTCGTCGAAGGGGCCTCGCCCGGCGACGAGCTCGTAGAGGACGAGGCCCATCGCATAGATATCCGCGCGCGGATCGATCGGCTGGGCGGCGCACTGCTCGGGTGCCATCGTCCTGGGTGTGCCGATGACGGCGTCCGGGGCGGTCAGCGAGGCGCTGGCGTGGAGGAGCTTCGCGACGCCGAAGTCGAGGACCTTGAGCGTGCCGTCGTCGCAGAGGAACAGGTTCTCGAGCTTGAGATCACGGTGGACGATGCCCGCCGCGTGCGCGAGCGACAGCGCCGACAGGGCCTGCAGGACCAGGTCGAGCGCGGTCGGGACCGCGACCACGCCGAGGCGCGCGAGCTCGGTCCGGAGATCGCGCCCCTCGAGGAGCTCCATGGCGAAGTAGGGGCGGCCACCGTCGGTCACGCCGAGATCGAACACGTCGGGGAGACCCGGGTGGCGCAGGCGAGCGATCGAGCGCGCCTCGGCGCGCAGGCGCGCCGAGAGATCGCTGCGGCCGGCGTGGCTGCGGTGCAGCACCTTCACCGCGAACCGGCGACCGAGCGCCCGGTGCTCGACCTCGTACACCTCGCCCATGCCTCCCTGACCGAGCAGGCGCAGCACGACATAGGGTGTGCCGGGGAGCGGCTCCCCCTCACCCGGCGCGCGGAGCGGCCACGCGCCTTCGGACGGCTCGCCCTCGCCTTTCGCGCGGAGCGACCGCGCGAGAGGCGCCCTCGGCGCGAGCGACACCCCGCGCGCGTAGAGCAGCGTGCGCGCCCCGGAGCACTCGGCGGACGCGCCGCTCATCGCGCCTCTCCGACCGCGAGGTGCGCCCGCGCGCTGCGCTCGCCGTCCGGCGGCGCGGCGCGCCCCGGTCCGCCGTGAGCCGGCGTCTCCTTGCCCCCGCCTTCGCCCAGCGCCTCCGCGAGCGCCGCGGCCATCGCGTCCGCCGTCTGCCAGCGGAGCCCCGGATCCTTCTCGAGCGCGCGCGCGACGGCGTGATCGAGCGCCGGAGGCACCCAGAGGAGCGAGCGAAGCCGCGGCGCCGGTGTGTTGAGGTGCGCCCGCATCACCGCCATCGAGTCGACAACCGGAAACGGACCGCGCCCGGTGATTGCCTCGAAGAGCAGGAGGCCCACCGCGTACACGTCGGTGCGAGCGTCGACCTCCTCGCCGCGGATCTGCTCGGGCGACAGGTAGCGCGGCGTGCCGAGGACGTTCGAGCCCGTCGACGGCTCCAGCCCCTCGCGGCTCACCTTCGCGATGCCGAAGTCGATGAGCACGGCGTGCTCGGCCTCGGGTACACCGGGCGCGCTCTCCAGATCGGCGACGCCCTGCTCGGCGCAGCTCGCTTGCGCGAGGAAGACGTTCGCCGGCTTGATGTCGCGGTGGACGATGCCAGCGCGGTGCGTCGCCGCGAGCCCGCCGAGCACCTGGATGGCGATGTGCACGGCGGTCGGTGTCGCGAGCGGTCCGCGCGCGTCGAGCCGCTCGCGCATCGTCTCGCCGAAGAGGCGCGGCATGACGAGGAAGGGCCGGCCGTCGCTCGTCACGCCGACCTCCTCGACCTTCACGATGTGGGGATGGCTCAGCGTCGAGAGAGCGCGCCCCTCCTGGACAAGGCGCGCTCCGATCTCGCTCGACCCCTCGTGCATGGCACGGAGCAGCTTGAGCGCGCGCAGCTGGCCGCGGCGCCCGGTCACCTCGAAGACCTCCGAGCACGAGCCTGCCCCGATCCGACGGAGCACACGGTACGAAGTCCCCGGCAGCGGCTGTCCGTCTTTCTTTTGCACCATGTCCGTCGACCTCCCTCGCGGGGGCGCGCGGCGGAGCGCCGGCGCCTTCGTTCGGGAAGGGAATCGTCGCTCTCGTGGCAGAAGTTGCGCGAACAAACCGCTCAGATCATCAAAAAACGCGCAATCAACGGATGTGCAGTGGGGGGCGCTGCGAGCCGTTCAGGGCTGCACAGGGGGCGCGAGGCCTTCGCTCAGTGATAGAGGAACCACCGGACGCCCGGCTTGATCTCCATATGGTAATGGTCGACGTGCGCCGCATTGAAATTGGGCGTCAGCACGTATGTAAAAATCCCGAGGTCCGCCGCTTCGCACACGATGGACCGGAGCTCGCGCGCCTCGGGGAGCTCGGGCTGGGGCGCCCCCTCACCGCAGGTCTTGTCCCCGATGCGGCCGTGGAAGTGGCGCGCGACGCTGATCCACGTGCCGTCGCGCTTCTTGAGGGCGCCGACGTCGATGGCCAGGCCGGCGGGGTGCCGCGTGCCCGGCGGAGCCCACGTGCCGCGGGGCTTCTGCGCTGCATCGCTGCGCAGCGCGACGTCGCCACGGTGCTTGACCGGAGACGTCGTCGCCCGGGTCGGCCCCGCGGCTTTGCGCCGAGCAGCGCGGCGCGCTCCGACCTTGCCGGCGTCCTTCTTGGCCGGCCCGCTGCGCGCAGCGACCGTCCGCGTCCGCTGGCCAGGAGCCTTGGAAGCGGCGCCTGGATCGGCTTCCAAAGCGCCCTTCTCCTGCGGCGCGGCCCCCGCTGCGGCCTTCTCCTTCGGCGCGGCCCCCGCTGCGGCCCTCGCCTTCGGCGCGGCCTCTGCCACACCCTTCTGCTTCGGCCCGGCCTCCGCTGCGGCCCTCGCCTTCGGCGCGGCCTCCGCGGCCCCCTTCTCCTTCGGCGCCGCCTCCGCCGACCCCTTCTCCTTCAGGCGTCGCGGCCGCTCCTCAGGTGCCTTGGACGTCGCATCGAGCGCGCCCTTCTTGCCGAGCTCCACCGGCGGCGCAGGCTCGACCGGCGAGGCCTGCCTCGTCGATTCCTCGCGGGCAGCGCCGTCCGCGGCCTCTGCCTGTTGCACCGCGCGGTCAGCGGCCTTGGCATGAGCGATCGGGTGCCCGTGCTCTCCGTCGCCGTCCACGCCCTCGCGGCCGCGCATCGGCACGTTGGGTCGATACATCGTGTAATGGACGACCTCGTCGATATCGTGCCTCGAGAGCACGGCCGCGAAATCGTCGAGGGCGAGCGCGAGGCGCGCGTCCAGGATCTCGAACATGCTCGTCACGCGCTGCTCGGGCGGGAGCACCGAATGAAAGTTCACGCCGTTCAGACGACCCGTGAGCCGGATCGGAGCGCGCACCCCGGGCGCGTGGTCGACCTTGAGGTACAGGATCTTCCGGCGATCCAGCTCCGCCAGCGCCTCTTCGTTCGTCATGTTGGCGTAGCGGTACGCCGGAGACGCCTCGGCGACGCTCGCCGCCGGCGTCATGAGGAACGGCGACGCGGCCGACGCGGGCGCCGGACCGAGCGTCGCGACGGACGCAAGCAGCGCGCAGGCCAACGGCTTCATCAGACAGCGAAGTCGGGAAAACGCCACAGCGGCCGCACTCTAACGTGGCCGGGCTGGAAGGCTAGAAAATGGGCGGTGGCTGGACCCGTGTGCAGCACCTGAATCGCGCCGCCCCGAGCGCTGACCATCGCGGAGGGACATCGTGGCGGCTAGGCTGAGCGCGCGCGGCCGCGACCCCGGGTCGCCGCGATCCCCGCGTAAGCCCCCGCACCGCGCGCTCCCCTCCGCGACGAACACGCCTTGCAGCCGCCCACACCCATCGAACCGAGCCGAGACGCCCGCGCACCTGCCGGCGACGAGACACCTGGCGCGCCGGCAGACGCGAACGCCGCGCATGCGAGCGCCGGTGAGCGCGAGCGCGAGCGCCCGCGGCCGCCCGAGCCGACCGCGGCGCGCGCGCTCCTCGCCGCTGGCATCACGACCGCCGCCGTGACGGCGGTGTCCTACGCCGCGCCGAAGAGCTACGCCGGCACGCTCGTCGGCCTCACGTTCTTCGCGGCGACGTCCTGGCTCGTGCTGAGGTACGACGAGTCGACGATCCGCGCCCACGGCCTGTCCCTCGGAGGGCTCCTGGAGCCCGTGCCGCTGTCGGCGAGGCGCCTCGCCCGCGCCGCGCTCCACGCCGTCGCCTGGGCGACGCTGGTCGCCGCGATCGTCTTCCCGCTCTTCTGGCTGGGCTACCGGCTCTACTGGGGCGCGACCTCGCCGTTCGTGCTGCGCCCGCCGCCCTCGCTCGCCGACGAGATCGCCGCGCAGCTGCTCGTGGTCGCGCTGCCCGAGGAGGCGTTCTTCCGGGGCTACCTCCAGAGCGCCCTCGACCGCGTCTTCCCGCCGCGATTCCGCGTCGCCGGCGCGACGCTCGGCCCGGCGTGGCTCCTCTCGTCGGCGATCTTCGCGATCGGCCACGTGCTCACGATCCAGCACCCGGCCCGGCTCGCCGTCTTCTTCCCCGCGCTCCTCTTCGGATGGCTGCGGGCGCGCACAGGCGGCATCGGGGCGCCGCTCGTGTTCCACGCGGCGTGCAACCTCCTCTCCCTCACCCTCGCCCGCGGCTACGGCCTGTCGCCGTGAGCGCCTCCCTCTAGGGCGCGGGCCGCGCCTCTCGCGGCGCTCCGGCGCGCCGACGCGTCACGCCGGCGGTCGCGACGTCGGAGGCGGTCGCGAGGCCGGCGGCGGTCGCGACGTCAGCGAGGGTGGCGGCTGCGACGTGTGCGGGCCCAGCGGGAGGCCCGAGCTGGAGATGCCCGCGCGCGTGTCGACCGCCCAGAGGACGATCGCGGCGACGACCGGGCCGATGAAGATCCCCGCCGCGCCGAACAGCTCGAGCCCGCCGAAGATGGCGAGGAGCGCGATGAGCGGGTGCATCCCGCCGTGCGAGCTCTGGACCCACGGCCGGATCACGTTGTCCGAGAGCCCGATGAGGACCGCCGCGGCGCACATGCCGATGCCCGCCCCGATGCGCCCGACGACGAACAGGTAGATGGCCGCCCCCAGCGTGACCGGCGTGGTGCCGATCATGGGGACGAGCGAGAGCAGCGTGGCCAGGAGGCCGAACAGGAACGCGCCCGGCACCTTGCAGGCGAACAGCGCGATCGTCGTCAGCGTCCCCTGGACGGCCGCCGTCGCGAGCAGGCCGAGGACGGCGCCGTGCACCGTGTCCTGGATTGACGCGAAGAGGACGTCCGTCTCCTCGTTCCTGAACGGCGACTGCGTGAGCAGCCAGCGCAGCAGCAGGCCTCCGTCGCGGAGCAGGTAGTAGAGCGCGACGACGAACAGGAAGGCGTCGACGATCGTCTGCGGCACCGCGGCGACCATGCCCCCCGCGAAGCCGGCGATCGAGCTGCCCACCCGCTCGAACAGGTTGCTCACGTACGTGCGGACATCGTCCCCGGACAGGCCAGCCCTGTTGAGGAGCCCCGTTATCCTCCCGTCGTTCAGGAGGCCTTCGACCCGCTCGATCGTGTTCGACCAATCCCGCGCGAAGAAGCGGCTTATCGAGGCGGAGGCCTCGATGATGATCACCGCGAGCGGGATGCACACGAGGATGATCACGCCCGCCGTCGAGATCGCGGGCGCGAAGGGGCGGAAGCGGCCGAGTCGAGGCGCGAGGCGGCGCTGGAGCGGGGAGACGAGGAGCGCGACCAGACCGCCGAGCAGGACGGGGACGAGCAGCCCCTTCACCATCCAGAAGAACAGAGCGATGAGCCCCGCCCGGAGGGCGAACGACAGCCACCGATCGGACTGAAAATCTTGCTGCATCGCCGGGTGCGCTCGCTCCTGCGCCGCGCTCAGCGGCCCATCGTGGGCCAAGGTAGGGTGGGCCTCCGGCAACCACCAGCGATTTCCGCGTTGCGCAAGCGCGGCGCCTCGGTTCCAGGATACAGTCAGGCTCGGCTGACGACCGCGGGGCGCACGGCCGCCTCCACAGCCGCATCAGCTGGAGGGAACGAGGATGAGCAACAGCGGAGGCGGAGTTCCGCCCGGCGGCGGAGGCTGGGGCAACGCAGGCGGAGGCTGGGGAAATGGCGGCTGGGGGTCGAGCCCGCCCGGCGGCCAGGGCGTGGCGCCGGGCGGCGGTGGCGGCGCGTCCTCGGCGGGCGGATATCCGCCGCCGGGCGGATACCCACCGCCGGGCGGAGGATACCCGCCGCCTGGCGCAGGATGGGGCGCGCCCCCCGGCGGATATGGCGCGCCTCCCGGAGGCGGCTGGGGCCCGCCGCCGGCTCACGGCGGTGGACCGCCGCACGGCGCCCCGGCGCAGGCCTATTCCGACAAGGACCAGGCGACAGCCTTCATGCTCGCCGTGTTTCTCGGGACCTTCGGCGTCGATCGCTTCTACCTGGGCCAGACGGGGCTCGGGCTCCTCAAGCTGTTCACGTGTGGTGGACTCGGCTTCTGGAGCCTCATCGACACGATCCTGATCGGCACCGGATCGATGCGAGACGCCCAGGGGCTCGTGCTCAGGCGCGACGCGCCCGTCGGTCACCCGACCAAGAGCCAGTCCACGCTGTTCTTGCTCTCCTATTTCCTCGGCTACTTTGGCGTAGATCGCTTTTATCTGGGACAGACCGGGCTCGGCATAGCGAAGCTCTTGACGTGCGGCGGGCTCGGCATCTGGTCGCTGATCGACATCCTCATGATCGGCATGGGGCGCTTCCGCGACGCAGAGGGCAACTCGCTGCGGTTCGAGCGCTGATCGAGGGGCACGCCAGGTCAGGAGGCGAGCGGGCGGGCCAGCGCTGCCTGGCCTCGCTGGCCGTCACGGCGTAGCGCCCGGCGACGGGGCTATTCCAGCGCGAGCATCCGCACGGAGCGAGGCACGAGCCGCACCTCGAGCGCCCCGCGCCGCGCCTCGAAGTGCGCGTCGTCCAGCACATCGCGCGCGCGCTGGGCGCTCACGGTGACGCGCGCCACCACGTCCGCGTCTCCGGGGTTCAGCAAGAAGAGCACCCGCGGCGTGCCCGACGCATCCTCGTGCAGCGTCGCGAAGACACTGTCGGGATCACACGCGAAGGCCGGCAGGCCGAGCGCGTCGATGGCGCGAGACACCGCGGCGTCGGCCGCGGCGGGGTCGTCCTGGAGGAGCGCCGGCAGGTTCTGTCCGGGGGCGAGGAGCCGCTTCAGATCGTAGGGCCGCGGCAGCTGGCGGAAGGCGCCGTCGAAGGTGGGCTCGCGGGGGCCGAGCGTGATCAGCGTCCCCTGCCGGGACGTCGCCTCGAGCCACGCGAACAGCTCCGGGCTCAGGCCGCCCGAGGTGGCGCAGATGACCCAGCGCGCCCCGACGAGCGAGATGTCGCGATCCTCGCCGCCGACGTGGGCGTAGGGGACGCCGCGCGCGTCGAGCGCCTCCTCGAACGCACGCACGAACGTGTCGGACTCCACCGCGAGCGGGTAACCGAGCCCGAGGTCGTCCTCGAGGCAGCGATCGCGGGCGCCGAAGTTCATGATCGAGAAGAACGCCCCGGTGAGCGGGCCGAAGGCGTGCATCACGCGGGAGAGCCGGCGCTCCGTGCGCGGCGTGACGATGCGCACCGGCGCCGGGCGGCGGAGCTCGTGGAACCTCGTGGCCTCGAGGGCCGCGGAGAGCTTCCGCCAGAAGGCGGCGAAGGGGCGAGGGCGGCCGCGCGGATCGATCGGCGCGCCGATCCAGCGGTCGCGCTCGACCGCCATGTAGATGTTGTACCCGCGCAGCCCGTACGCGAGCGCGGCCATCATCACGAACACGCTGTCGCGCTCCTCGAGCGGCGGGAAGAACGGCGGGAAGCCGGCGCCCATCTCGCACGCGAAGGGCGGCAGCGAGAGCGCCTCGCAGCGCACGGCGAGCTCGCTCGTCCGGCGGGCGAGGATCTGCCGGCTGCTCGGGCTCGCGACGCTGTAGTAGTCGAGGCCGACGAGGTCCACGACGCGCGAGATGCGCGCCGGGTTGAGCGGCGTCGCGTCCTGTCCCATCGGGAAATTGTGCATCGTGGGCAGGCCGTCGACGCCCGCCGCGGAGAGCGCCCTCGCGAAGCGCCCCATGGCGGTCTCGAGGAGGTGCTCGTGGAACTCGCTCCAGTCCAGGTGGCGCGCGAGATCGGCCGGCGTCTCGGCGTCGAACGCGACAGGCGGCGTGATCGTGGCGAACCGCAGATCGCCCTCCTCGGCCTGCGCGCGCTCGCGGACGATCGCGCGCACGAGCGCCGCGCCGGCGTCCTCGGTCGCGTCGCCCTCCGGCGCGGGCTCCACCCTCTTCGTCGCGTAAGCGCGCTGGAGCGCCTCGATCGTCCGGTACTTCTCGCGCAAGAAGTCGCGGTAGAGGGAGATCGCGTCCGGGTGGTAATCCTGGTCGTACGCCCCGTCGCGGAAGTAGAGCGCGCCCTCGTTGTCGATCTGCAAGAGCACGATGGGCCCGTCCGGGTAGAGGTGCGGCTTCAGGACCGGGGCGAGCGCGTTGAAATAGCGGGCGACCTCGTCGTGGAATGCGTTGCTCGCGTAGCTCGGGACCGGGAACCCGTACGGCAACATCGGGAGCACGACCGGGTTGTTCCGCGCCGAGCGGGCCTGGCAGCTCGGGTCCCAGATGACGCGCTCGGGGATGCCGAAGCAGGTGAGCTCCGCGTTGATGTGCGGGCCCGGGCGGGCGATGACGTAAAAGCCGAGCTCGTGCGCGAGGCGGAGAAAGGCGCCGACGTCGCGGCGCGGATCGAGCCGGCCGAAATCGAACTGCCCCGGCCCGGTCTCGTGAACGGCCCACGGCACATAGATGTCGATCAGGTGAACGCCGAGCGACCGCGTGGCCTCTAGACAAGCGCGCCAGTGCTGCGGGTCGAGCCGCCAGTAGTGCACGCTGCCGGCGTACAGCGGGACCAGCTTGCCGCCGATGTCCAGGCCGCCCGGGACAAGGCGTACCCCCCGCGCGAAACGTTCCTCTGGAGAGATCGCGTCCTGGGTCGTGGCCACGCGCGCGCACACTAGCAAGGATCGCGGGGAGATCGATACCGCCGCGTTCGGCCCGGTGCGCGCTGGATGGGACGGCGTCGGCGCCGTGGCACAGCGCTCAGCGCTCAGCGCAGGATCGTCACCGAGCGCGCCACGAAGTCGTAAACTGGCCCCCAGTAGACCCCGAGCAGCACGGTCGGAACCGCGAGCGCGCACGTCGTCGCGCCGAGCAGCGGCCGCACCGGTGTGGGCTCGGTGCGATCGCTCCTGTCGAGATACATCGTGCGGAGGAGGCGCGCGTAATAGAAGAGCGAGATCACGCTGTTCAGCACGCCGACGACCGCGATACCCCAGCTCCACGCGCCCCCGGCGGCGAGCAGCGCCGAGAAGAGGTAGAATTTGCCGATGAAGCCCGCCGTCGGAGGCAGGCCGGTGAGCGAGACGAGGAACACGGCCATCGCTGCGGCGACGAGCGGGGCGCGGCGCCCGAGCCCCCGGAAGGCGGCGAACGTCTCGTCTCCGCCGCTCTCCTCGGCCACGGCCATCACCACCATGAACGCGCCGAGGTTCATGAAGCAGTAGGTGACGATGTAGAAGGCGATCGCGGCGACGCCGGCGCCGCTGAACACCGAGAAGCCGAGCAGCATGTACCCCGCGTGCGCGATGCTCGAGTAGGCGAGCATGCGCTTCACGTTCTCTTGCTCGAGCGCCGACAGGTTGCCGACGGTCATGGTCGCCATCGCGAGGCAGCCGAAGAGCACGGGCCACGGCGTCGCGACGCCGGGCGGCGCGCTCCCGGCGCCGAGCGCGTCCGAGAAGAAGCGGATCAGCACCGCGAAGCCGGCCGCCTTCGGCCCCACCGAGAGGAACGCGGTCACCGGGGTCGGCGCGCCCTCGTACACGTCGGGCGTCCACATGTGGAACGGGGCGGCGCTGATCTTGTAGCCGAAGCCCGCGAGCATGAAGGCCGTGCCGACGAACACGACCTCCGGCACCTTGCCCTGCTGCGCCGTGAGAACGGCGATCCGCGCCGCGCACTCGTCGAGCCGCATCGACGCGGTGATGCCGAAGATCCAGCTCATCCCGTAGAGCATGATCCCCGACGCGACGCCGCCGAAGATGACGTACTTCAGCGCCGCCTCGCTCGATTTCGCGTCGTCGATCTTGAAGCCCGCCAGAACGAAGCTGATGACGCTGACGAGCTCGAGCGACAGGTAGATGAGCAGCAGGTGGCGGCTCGCCGCCATCAGGTTCATGCCCAGCGAGAGCACGAGGATCAGCGTGAAGAGCTCACCCGAGTCGCGGCGGAGCTCGGGCTCGATCCCGGGGGCCCGCGGGGGCACCACGAAGAGGACGATCGCCCCGGTGACGAGCGCGAAGATCACGCGGAAGAGGTTCGAGAAGCGATCGAACGCGAGCAGGCCGTGGAAGAGCGCGCGAGGGGCGGCGTCCGTCGCCAGGAAGTACGCGCCCAGCCCGCCCGAGCAGGCGAGCGCCGCGAGGCTGAGGCTCACGAGGCCGGCGAGCTTGAGGCGCGCCGGGGACGCGAGATCCCACACGACGAGCAGCAGGGCCGCCGCGATGAGGACGAGCTCCGGCGCGAAGTAGGCGAGGCTCGCCACGTTGTCGAGGGTGCGGGGTTCCACGGCTTACCTGGCGCTGGCGAGGGCGCCCTGGCCCGGCGAGGCGCCCTCCTCCGGGGCGCCCGCGCGGGCGTACGCGGCGCCGCCCGCGCTGTCTGCGCTCGGCGCGCCGGCGATCTGGGACTGCCCCGGCCTGTCGACGAGGCGGTGCACGTCGAGGGCCCCGCGATCGATGAGGCTGAGCAGCGGGCGCGGCCAGAAGCCGAGGACGAGGACCAGCGCCGCGAGCGGCGCGATCGACGCGAGCTCTCGCCCGCTGATCTCCGGGAACTTCCCGCCGAACGGCTCGAGGTACTTGCTCTGCCGCCACGACGCGCGGAACGTGCCGAGGAACATCCGCTGGAGCGCCCAGAGGTGGTAGGCCGCGGTGAGGATCACGCCGACGGCGGCGAGGATCGTGAGGGCGCGGTAGCGCGGGAAGGCGCCGATGAACGTCATCGCCTCCCCCCAGAAGCCGGACAGGCCGGGCAGGCCGAGCGACGCCATGAACGCGAAGCCGACGAGGGCGGTGTAGAGCGGCATCTCCGAGGCGAGGCCGCCGAACCTGTCGATGTCGCGCGTATGCACGCGGTCGTAGACCACGCCGACCAGGGTGAAGAGCATCCCGGTGATCAGGCCGTGGTTGAACATCTGGACGAGGCAGGCCTGGATGCCCTGCGGCGTCATCGCGCCGAGCGCCAGCAGCGTGAAGCCCATGTGGCTGACGGAGGAGTAGGCCACGAGCTTCTTCAGGTCGCACTGCGCCATGGCGCAGAAGGCGCCGTAGAGGATGTTCACCACCCCGAACACCGCCATGGCCGGCGCGGCCCACTGCGTCGCCTCGGGCAGCAGGGTGAAGTTGATGCGGAGGATGCCGTAGGTGCCCATCTTGAGGAGCACCCCCGCGAGGATCACGCTGATCGCGGTCGGCGCCTCCACATGGGCGTCCGGCAGCCAGGTGTGGAACGGGAACATCGGGATCTTGATGGCGAACCCGACGAAGAGCCAGATCCAGACCACCTTCACCGCGGCGACGCCGAGGATCGTGAGCCCCTGCGCCGCCCAGGCGACCCGCGAGAGCTCCGGGATCGAGAAGATGCGCTCGGTGGCCTGGCCGTCGACCAGGTAGGTGTGGCCGGCGTTCAGGTAGAACCAGATGAACGCGAGCAGCATGAAGACGCTGCCGGCCAGCGTGTAGAGGAAGAACTTGATCGCCGCGTACTCGCGCCGCGGTCCGCCCCAGATGCCGATGAGGAAGTACATCGGCAGGAGCATCACCTCCCAGAAGACGAAGAAGAGGAACAGGTCGAGCGCGATGAAGACGCCGAACATCCCCGTGACGAGGAGGTTGTACATCGCGAAGTAGCCCTTGAGCTGGTCGTGGACGCTGTAGCTCGCGAGGGCGCCCACGAACGAGATCAGCGCCGTGAGCAGGACCATCGAGATCGACACGCCGTCGACGCCGACGAAGTACTCGACGTTCAGCGAGCGGATCCACACGCCGTGCTCGATGAACTGGTAGCCGTCGTTCCCGTCGGCCCTGGTGAAGCCCCGGTCGAACTGCGCGTAGAGCCACGCCGCGAGCACGAGGTTCACGCCCATCAGCACGACGGTCATCAGCCGGAGCTTCCTGTCGTCCCGGTAACGCAGGAGGTGCGCGAGGAAGACCGCGACCACGCCGAGCAGCGGCAGGAACGTCAGGATGGAGAGGATGTGGTCGCCGACGAAGCCAAGGCTGCTCCCGCGCTCCGCGTGGATGCCCATCGCGACGGTCCGCCCCGGCGCAGCCGCGCCGGCCGCCACAGCGTCGGACTCGACGACGACGTGCCCGTAGAGCTCCCGCGCGCGCACGCCCGCGGTCTTCCACCGGACCACGACCTTCCGGCTCGCGCCCGGCGGGAGGGTCGCCGCGGCGCCGCCGCCCTCGAGCTCCACGCTGACGCCCGGCGGGACGCGCGGGTCCTCGGGGGACGTCCGCACGATCACCCGCGTCACCTTCAAGGGGCCGTCGCCCTGGTTCTCGACCGTGAACGAGCCGACGTGATCCGGCCCGTTCGCGGCGAGCTCGACAGGCGCGCCGGGCGGCTCCGCGCGCAGCGCGATCTGGCCGCGCGGCCCGGGCGCCCTCGGCGCTTCGAGCGCCTGCGCCAGCGCCGGCGGCGCCGCCCCGAGCACGACGGAGAGCGCGACAAGGAGGGGGATCAGGAGCTTCATCGAGGTGGACCTGGCCGATCTCGCGAGGGCGAATCCACGGCGCATGCTGACGAGGGAGAGGTTCGACATCGGCCGTTCACCGCAGGAAGTAATGAACGATGCTGAACAAGGCGACGCCGCCCAGGAGGAAATAGACGTAGCTCTGGATGCGCCCGGTCTGCAGAGAGCGGAGCTTCGCCCCGGCGCTCAGCGTGCCCTCGGCGACGAGGTTCACGACGCCGTCGACGAGGTACCGATCGATGGCGCCCGTGACCCAGGCGGCGGCCCGGGCCAGGACCGCGACCCCGTTGACGATGCCGTCGACGATCCAGCGGTCCATCTCGGCGAAGAAGAGGCGCAGCGAGAGGGCGGCGCGCACCACAGTCGCGTCGTAGATCTCGTCGACGTAGTACTTGTTCGAGAGGAGCTGGAAGCCCGGGAGCCGCCGCTCTTCCTCGGCCCAGCGCGCGGAGCGACGCGCGCCGTAGCGGGCGCGCGCGCGCGAGAAGGCGACGACCGCGCCGCCGACGGAGAGCGCCATGAGCGCGAGCTCGAGCCCCAGCCCGTGGCGCCGGAACGAGACGTCGGCGTGGGCGAACACCGGATGGAGCCACGCCTCCAGCAGGGGCTCGCCGTGGCCGCCGACGAAGTGGCTGGAGAAGCCGAACACGACGCCCGCGAACGCCGACAGGACGGCCAGCACCGCGAGCACCCAGGTGATCGCCGGCGGCGACTCATGGACTTTGGTCTCGATCTCCTTGCGGGCGTGGGGTCCCTCGAACGTCAGGAAGTAGCTCCGCCACATGTAGAACGAGGTGCCGAGCGCCGCCGCGAGGCCCATCGCATAGAGGAGCAGCCCCGGGATCGGGCCGGTGTTCTCGGTGCCGAACGCCTTCCAGAGGATCTCGTCCTTGGACCAGAAGCCTGCGAAGAACGGGATGGGCGCGGCGGTGATGGCGAGGCACGCCGCCTGGTACGTCCGCGCCGTGAGCGGCATGACGCGGCGGAGGCCGCCCATGTTGCGCATGTCCTGGGCCGCGGCCTCGTCGTGCTCCACCGCGTGCATCCCGTGGATCACCGAGCCCGAGCCGAGGAACAGGCACGCCTTGAAGAAGGCGTGTGTCATCAGGTGGAACACGGCGGCCCAGTACGCCCCGACGCCGACCCCGATGAACATGAAGCCGAGCTGGCTCACCGTGCTGTAGGCGAGCACCTTCTTGATGTCGTACTGAAAGAAGCCGATCGTCGCTGCGAGGAGCGCCGTCGAGGCCCCGATGAGCGCGATGACGCCGCCCGCGACCGGGCTCAGCGAGAACAGGAAGCTGAGGCGCGCGACCATGTAAACGCCGGCCGTGACCATGGTGGCGGCGTGGATCAGCGCGGAGACGGGGGTCGGGCCGGCCATCGCGTCCGGCAGCCAGACGTAGAGGGGGATCTGGGCGCTCTTGCCGGCGGCGCCGACGAAGAGGAAGAGGCAAGCCAGCGTGATCAGCGCGACGCCGCCCCACACCGTCTTCGACTCGAGGGCATCCTTGAGGAACGCCTTGCCGCTCGCGTCCTTGATGACGAGCTGATCGTGGATCTCGCGGAACGTGACCGTCGAGCCCACGGTCGCCACCACGATCTCCTTGCCCGGCTCGACGCGCATCCGCTCGATCGCGGCGATCTCGAGGCCATCGCCCCCGATCACGGCGCCGTCGCCCGGCACGATCACCACGGAGTGCGCCCCGGCGTCGATCTCCTTGCGGATGAAGGGGGACACGCCGAACGGCCGCGGGCTCGAGGCGAGCTGAGCGGCGTCGGCGATACCGAGGTACACGCGCGCGCCGGGATGACCGGTGAAGGTGAGGTATCCCTTCGCCCCGGCGAGCGGCTGCGCCCTGCGCTCGCCCGCCTTGCCGCCCGCGCCGTCCTGCACCCCGGCGGAGGCGCCGTGATCGCCGCGCGCCTCCGCGGCCACCGCGATGAAGCGCGCGCGGTAATCGGAGAGGAACCGGCCGTCGTCGAGCCACCTGGCGCCGAGACCCCAGAAGAGGAGCGCGAGGCCGCACACGAAGCCCCAGTCGCCGATCCGGTTCACGACGAAGGCCTTCATGCCGGCAGAGGCCTTCTTGTAGTCGCTGTACCAGAACCCGATGAGCAGATAGCTGCAGAGGCCGACGCCCTCCCAGCCGAAGAACATCACGATGAAGTTGTCCCCGAGGACGAGGAGCAACATCGAGAAGACGAAGAGGTTCAGGTAGGTAAAGAATCGCCAGTACGCCGGCTCGGCCTCCATGTACGAGGCGGCGTAAACATGGATGAGCGTGCCGACGCCGGTGATGATCAGCGTCATGAGGCAGCTCAGCGGATCCATCACGAACGCGAAGTTCGCGTCGAGCGATCCGATGCGGACCATCTGCCAGGCGAAGCTGTAGAGCGCGCGTTCCCCCGGAGCGAGCCCGATGAGCTGGACGAAGCTAGCGAGCCCGAGAGCGAAGGCGCCCAGCATCGCGCCCACGGCGACGAGCGTGACGCCGAAGCTCCCGATGTGGAGCCGCCTCGACACGTCGCGGCCGAACGCGCTCCGCTGCAACGCACGGCCAAACAGCGCGTTGATCACCGCGCCGAGCATCGGCAGGAGCGGAATCCACCAGAGTGGCGCCAGCGCCGTGTGGACGTGCGTGACCTGGCCGGAGTAGTCGGGCATCGTTGGGGCAGCCGGTGAGAACATGGGCCGGCACGCGCGTCTTGCTCTGCAACCACCCCGCGACGTGTCCGTCGGCTCTGGTGACTTCCCCCGCGGAACCGGAGGAGCCGCACGTTAATGGAGGGCCACAGGGCGGGTCAATACTTCCATCGGCCCTGTTCCGCCGCGAGACGCGCTGTTTCTGCGCGGATCTCGCACCTCGGCGAGGTCAGCCGTCGGTCGTCCGCTGGTCATCGTCCTCGCGCGCGGCGCCGCCGCTCGATGACGGCGCCGCGCCGCCGAGCTGCGTCACGCGCCGGATCGCGAGCCACAGATCCCGCCTGCCCTCGCCGGTGATCGACGAGAAGCCGATCGCGCGGCGGAGAGCGCCGCCCGCCATGCGCGGGGCCGCCGCGGACAGCTGGTCCAGCGCGCGACGGACCGACGAGCGCTGCACCTTGTCGACCTTCGTCGCGACGAGCAGCAGCTCCACCGGCCGTCGCGCGACGTCGCGGGACGCCTCGATGAAGCGGATGAGCTCGAGATCGTCCTCCTCGAGGCCCCGCCGCCCATCGACCAGGAGCAACACCGCGGCGAGCGTGACGCGCCCGCGCAGGTACCCCTCGATCAGCGACGCCCACGCCGCTTGCTCGGACTTCGAGCGCCGGGTGAAGCCGTACCCCGGCAGATCCACGAGCTGGAACACCGCGCCGTCGCGGGCCCGCGCCTCGTAGAGGTTGATCTGCCGCGTCGAGCCTGGGTTCGAGCTCGTCCGGACGAGCCCTTTGCGCTCGACGAGCGTGTTGATGAGGCTCGACTTGCCGACGTTCGAGCGCCCGGCGAACGCCACCTCCGCGCTGACGGGCGGAGGGAGCGACGCGAGCGATCCCGCGCCGGCGACGAAGGACGAGTCGACGATCTGGAACGGATCGAGCTGCCGCTCGGCGCGCGTCGTCGGAGCAGCTTGAGGCTTGGGGGCGCGGCGGGAGGTGGTCACTTAGAGCGGGGCGGCTGGAACTGCGGCTTGCACTCGTCGCACTGGCAGAGCGAGCGCAGGTACCGGAAGGTGTAGATGCCCGAGTCGTGCCGATCGCCCCACGTGAACTGGAGCGCGTAGTTGCCGACCTGCTCGATCTCGCGGACGTTCAGGTCGCCGCCGGGCACGAAGTTGATCGTGCCGCCGTGCCCCTGGCAGTTCGCGCACGGGCAGTACCCGCGCAGGAGCTCGTGCGGAAGGACGCTGCGGTGGCCGTCGGCCCAGTGGATCTCCATCACCGTCGCGCCGTGCGGCGCCTTGACCTGAGTGGGAGTCAGCTTCGGATCCTGCGGCATCGTGCCCTTCCAGGCGACGGCAGTACCACGCCGATCCGGCGCTGCAAAGCGCCGCGACGCGTCGGCCGCGCGCCGCTCCGCTTTTCTCGGATTCAGCGGTGTCTCCGAGGTTTCCAGGGCTCCCGCGGGCTCGGCCGCGCCGGCGCCCTCCGCGCCCTGCCGGGCGCCTCGGGCTGGCCGGAACGGACCGCGGTCACGCACGTCACGCATGTCACCCTGCGGCGACCACCCGCGCATCGACGGGGGCGAGCGTCGCCTCGACGCGCTCGAGGATCCGCACGACCTCGGCGCCCTCGTCGAGCGGCGTCAGCGGCGGCGCGCGGTCCTCGACGCAGCGGAGGAAGTGATCGATCTCCACGGAGAGCGGCTCGCGCCACGGCACCTCGAGCTCGCGCCCGGCCGGCGCGAGCTCGAGGTGCGCGGCGCGCTCGCCGGCCGGCGCGCCCGCCGCGGCGCCGCGCACGTCCAGGAACACGATGCGGTCGGGCGCGCGCACGTCGTCGAAGACCGCGACGCCCGCGCTGCCGACGAGCCGCAGCCGTCGCTCCTTCGCCGGGCTCGACGAGCAGAGCTCGATCCGCGCCGCGAGGCCGCTCTCGAGGCGCGCCTCCAGCGTGACGAGCTCGCCGCACGGCGAGAGGTGGGCCCGCGCCTCGGCGAGCGGGCTCGAGTCGAGCGCCGAGAGCAACGAGAGATCGTGCGGCCCGAGCGTCCAGAGCGCCGACCGGGCCCCGCCGCCCGCGCCGGCTGCGCCGGCGCTCATCGACAGGCGCGCCGCGCTGAAGCTGACGAGATCGCCGAGGCGCCGCTCGCGCGCGAGCGCGACGAGGCGCACCACCGAGGGGTGGTAGCGGAGCAGGTGGCCGACCATGCCGATCCGGCCGAGCGCCGCGGCGCGGGAAGCGCAGCGATCGGCCTGCGCGGCGGAGAGGGCCAGCGGCTTCTCCACGAAGACGTCTGCGCCGGCCTCGAGGGCCCGCAGCGCGAGCTCGGCGTGGCTCGCCGCGGGGGTCGCGATGATCACCGCGTCCACGCGCGCGGCCAGCGCCTCGTCGATCGTGCGCACGAGCCGCGCCCGCGGGGCAATCGCGCGCGCCCGCGAGAGGCGGCCGCGGTCGACGTCCGCCACCGCGACAACGCGCGCCCGCGCGCTCTCCGACAGCGCGCGGAGGAGCTTCTCCCCCCACCGCCCGCAGCCCACCAGCGCGACCCGGACGCTCGCGGCGCTCACGGCGCCCCCGGCGCCGCGGCGGACTCGGCCGGCCGGAGCGTGAGCTCGCCGAGGATCGCCTCGCCCTCGGCGTTGCCCGGGTGGATCGAGGGCCCGTTGATGTCGACGAGGAAGTCGTACCGCGCGCGCGCCTCGCCCTCGATCGTCGCGCGAACGCGGACGTGCTGGAAGCAGGCCGACTCGGTGGTGGCGCTCCAGGCGGGCGCCTTTCCCGGGTGCCGCGCGCCGATCGCCTCCGGCACGCTCCGGCCGCCCTCGGGGCGGTACTGCTGCACGACGCCGAGCGCCGCCCTGCGGTCCGAGGCGTTGAACCTCGATTGCGTCCAGAGGACCGCGCCGCCGGCGGCGGCGCTGGTGCCCACGAGCAGCAGCATCCGCACCGCCTTGCCGTAGTCCATCCGCGAGCCGTATAGCCCCGGCGCTCAGGGAGAGCCAGCCGGGGCGGCGCGCCGCCTAACCCACGAACGACCCGAGCCCGCGGAACCTGCGGTACCGATCGTCGACGAGCTCCTCCGGCCCGAGCCCGTCCATCGACGAGAGCGTCGCCCAGAGCGCCTTGTCGAGCCGCACCGCGGCGTCGTCGTGATCCTGGTGCGCGCCGCCGGTCGGCTCCTCGACGATCGTGTCCACGACGCCGAGCTGCAGCAGATCCGGCGCGGTGATCTTGAGCCGGGCCGCGGCCTCGTCGGCGCGGGAGCCGTCCTTCCAGAGGATGGCCGCGCAGCCTTCCGGCGAGATGACCGAGTAGCAGCTGAACTCGAGCACAAGCACCCGGTTGGCGACGCCGAGCGCCAGCGCGCCGCCCGAGCCCCCCTCGCCGATGACGGTCGCCACGATCGGCACCCCGACCCGCGCCATCGCGGCGAGCGCGGCGCCGATCGCCTCGCTCTGGCCGCGCTCCTCGGCGCCGATGCCCGGGTACGCGCCCATCGTGTCGATGAACGTCAGGATCGGCAGCCCGAACCTGTCGGCCATCTCGTAGAGCCGGATGGCCTTCCGGTAGCCCTCCGGGTGCGGCATCCCGAAGTTGCGCTTCACGTTCTCCTTCGCGCCGCGCCCCTTCTGGTGGCCCACCACCACCACGCTCCGCCCGTGGTACGTCGCGAGCCCGCCCACGATGGAGCAGTCGTCGGCGAAGCGCCGATCGCCCTTCAGCTCGACCCAGTCGGTGAAGAGCCGCTTGATGTAATCGAGCGTGTACGGCCGGTTCGCGTGGCGCGAGAGCAGCACCTTCTGCATCGGCGTGAGGCCCGCGAAGATCTCGCGCGCCAGCCGGCCCGTGTTGTCCTCGAGCTGGGCGAGCTCCGGCTCGAACCGCGGGTCCGCCGCGGCGAGCGCGCGCAGCTCCCGCACCTTCTCGATGAGCTCTGCGACAGGTTTCTCAAAGGGTAGGATCGAAGCAGCCACGGCCCGGACCCTAACGCTGCAGCAGGCGGACGGCTACGGCGCTGTGCTGCCGCGCTGCATCGTCCACGGGATGACGCGCGCGCACGCCCCGGCCGATCGGCCGAGGCGCCGCGTCACCTCGGTCATTCGGGCAGGGCGTTGGTCGGCTCGGCGTGGATGAAGGCGTTCGCCGGGACCTGCGACATCGGCCGGCTCCGGATGACGTTGTAGATCGTGACCGGCTTGTCCTTGCCCTTCACCTTGGCGGGCTGGAGCTCCTCGGTCTCGAACCTTCCCCCGAGCTGCGCGTACGTGCTCTCGCTGATGACGATCTGTCCGGCCAGCGCGATGGAGCAGAGCCGCGCCGACGTGTTCGCCACGTCGCCGATCACCGTGTAGCTGAGCGCCTTCGAGCTCCCGATGTACCCGGCGACGAGCGGGCCGGTGTGGATCCCGATGCCGACCGCGAGCGGCAGCTCGCCCTTCTCGAGCCGCTCGCGGTTGAACTCGCCGAGCACCTCGCCCATCTTCAGCGCGCACTCCACGCTGCGGACCGCATCGTCCCGGTGGGCGACCGGCGCGCCCCAGAGCGCCATGATCCCGTCGCCCATGAACTTGTCGAGCGTGCCTTCGAACTGGAAGATCGTGTCGACCATCCGCTCGAAGTAGAGGTTCAGCATCTCGACGAGCTCCTCGGGCCGCTTGCTCTCGGCCATGCGCGTGAAGCCGCGGATGTCGCTGTTGAAGACGGTGCACTCCTCGACGTGCTGGCCGCCCTGCTTCACGGCGAGCTGGCCGCTCAGCACGCGCTCGGCGATGTTCGGCGAGAGCAGCCGGCGCAGCTGCTCGCGCGTGACGATCTCGTTCTCGATCTTCTTCCCGAGGATGTTGATCTCGATGAACATCGCCGCCTGGTAGGCGATGGCCGTCACCAGCTCGAGGTCCTTGGGCTGGAACTGCGCGAGCGTCTCCGAGTCGAGCCAGAGCACGCCGAGCACCTCGCTGTTGTGCTGCAGCGGGGCGACGATCGCCGAGCTGATCCGGTTCAAGATCATGCTCTTGCCCTTCGACGCCGCGAAGTCCATCGCCGCGTCGTGGGTCAGCACCGCGGCCCGCTCGTGGACGACGTGGTTCAGGATCGTCGACGAAACGCTGATCGGGGCCGTCGTCCCGTCGCGCCGCTGCATGGCCTGCGGGGTGAGCTCGCCGTTCTCGTTGCGCAGGAAGATCACCCCGCGGTCGGCGCGGATGAACTTGAACACGCTCGTGAGGATCTTCTCGAGCAGCTTCGTCGTGTCGCGCTCGGCGGCGATCTCGCGGGACAGCTCGTGCGACAGGCGCAGCCGCTCGTAGTCGGCGCGCAGCTGGTTCATGTCGTTGGCGATCCGATCGAACGCCAAAAACCCCTTGTCGACCGCGGCGATCTGCGTCCCGATCTGCCGGGCCTGATCGTTCACGTCGATGCGGGTGCCCTGCGCGACGAACGAGCCTCCGTGCGCCCCCGAGCGCCCCGGCAGCGGCGCGGTCCCGCCCGGCCCGGCGCCCAGCGGCGGCGGCGGCACGTACGGCTGCCGCGTCACCGGCGGCGCCACCGGCGTGCCCGGGAGCGGCGGCTGCGGCGGCTGGCGCTGGTACTGCGGCTGCTGCGGCGGATACCCGTGGCCCTGCGGCTGCGCCGGCGCCGCGCCCTGGTGGTTGACCACGGGCGGCCAGCCCGGGACGAGGGGCGGCGCGACCGGGGCGGCCGGATCGTCGAAGCGCCCACGCGTCGACCCCAGGGCGATCTCGTCCCCGTGCTTCAGCGGCGCTTCGCCCCGGACACGCTCGCTGTTGATGAACGTGCCGTTCAGGCTCCCCAGATCGCGCAGGACGAAGTGATCGCCCCGCTGCTCGATGATGCAGTGCTCCTTGGAGACGATCTTGTCGAGCAACTGGATGGAGTTGTTCGGGTGGCGCCCCAGCGAGTTCACGGGTCGCAGATCGATCGCCTGCTGGCCCTCGGCGGTCTGCAGGATGAGGCGGGCCATCGGTTCTGGCAGATTACCCAGCCGGGCACGGACCGACAATCTTTCCGGCCGAAGTCCAGCGCCGGCCGCGGGGAGCGACCGTGCCGGGCCGCGCAAAATGGGCCTTCGCCCCGCAGGAAACCCCTGCGCCGAGCTCGACCGCCCGGGGCGGCTGTCGCCGGCTGTCGCATGGATACCTGACCGGATGATTAGCTGACCGGGCCCTGCATCTCATGGAGGCGCCGCCTGGAACGGCTATGCGCCCACATGCCGCCGCGTTAGTCGGCCGCATGGATTCCGCGTACCTCCTCGCGATCGATCAGGGCACCACCGGAACGACGTCTCTCCTCATGGATACGTCGGGCGCGACGCTGGGCCGCGCGACGCGCGAATTTCGCCAGCACTTCCCGGAGCCGGGCCTCGTCGAGCACGACCCGGAGGAGATCTGGCAGAGCGTTCAGGATGCCGTGGGCGAGACGCTCAGGGTCGCGGGCGTGGCCGGCAGCGCGATCAAGGCCATCGGCATCACGAACCAGCGCGAGACGACGCTCGTCTGGGAGCGCGCGACCGGGCGCCCGATCCACCGCGCGATCGTGTGGCAGGACCGCCGCACGGCGGCGCGCTGCGCCGAGCTCCGCGCCGCGGGCCACGAGCAGGCGGTCGAGGAGACCACCGGCCTCGTGCTCGATCCGTACTTCAGCGGCACGAAGCTCGCGTGGCTCCTGGACAACGTGCCCGGCGCGCGCGCGCGCGCCGAGCGCGGCGAGCTCTGCTTCGGCACCATCGACAGCTTCCTCGTCTGGCGGCTCTCGGGCGACGCGGCCGGCGGCTCGCCGGTGCACGCGACCGACGTCACCAACGCGTCGCGCACCCTGCTCATGAGCCTCGCGTCGCTGAGCTGGGACGACGCGATGCTCGCGATGCTCCAGATCCCGCGCTCGCTCTTGCCGCAGATCGTCGGCTCGGCGGGCCGCATCGCGGCGACTCGCGGCTTCCCGCACCTGCCCGACGGCATCCCGATCGCCGGCGTCGCGGGCGACCAGCAGGCGGCCCTCTTCGGCCAGGCCTGCTTCGCGACGGGCGACGCGAAGTGCACCTATGGCACCGGCGCGTTCGTGCTGACCAACATCGGCGATCGCCCGCTCAGGAGCCGCTTCGGCCTGCTCACCTCCGTCGGGTGGAAGATCGGCTCCGAGGTGGTCTTTGCGCTCGAGGGAAGCGCCTTTATCGCCGGCGCGGCGGTGCAGTGGCTCCGCGACGGCCTGGGCCTCATCAAGAGCGCGGCGGAGATCGAGGCGCTCGCCCGCAGCGTGCCATCGAGCGAGGGCGTCACGTTCGTCCCGGCGCTCTCGGGCCTCGGCGCGCCCTACTGGGATCCGGACGCTCGCGGGATCATCTCCGGGGTGACGCGCGGCACGACCGCGGCGCACCTCGCCCGCGCGACGCTCGAGGGAATCGCGCTCTCCGTGACGGATCTCGTGCGGGCCATGGCCGACGACCTGGGCCACCCGCTGCGCCGGATGCGCGTGGACGGCGGCGCCGCCGCGAACGACCTGCTCATGCAGTTCCAGGCGGACGTGGCGAACGTCGCTATCGAGCGCCCCACCGACCTGGAGACGACGGCGCGAGGCGCGGCAATGCTCGCCGGGGTCGGCGCCGGCCTCTTCCTCACGAAGGAGGACGCGGCCCGCATGTCCCGTGTGGGGCAGAGCTTCCAGGTCGAGATGAGCGAAGCGGCTCGATCCGCCCACCTCCACCGCTGGGCCGACGCCGTCGCCCGCACGCGCTCGAAGCGCAGCTGAGCACTCGCCGATTCCCCTGAATTTCCACGCTGTTTTCCGCTTGAACCAGGTCTTCCGAAGCTCTCTCCCGAGCCGTCATCGCGCCGCGGCTCGGCGGCCGAACGGGCTTCCGGATCAAGGAATCAACCCTAGGTTGCGAGAGTTAGGCCCAGAAGCCCCCAACCAGCGTAGAGTGCTATGACGACGGCGCATTTCCGTTCAAACTTGGTGCACTTGAACCGAGGCGCGCGGCCAGCCCACCGCCGCCTCGCTGCTTTCGATGGAGACGAGGAGGACATGCCGACTACCGAGAATGCTTCAGCCGGCGGGACGGCCGTTCGCGACATCCCGATCGACTGGGAGGCGCTGGAGGACGCCTTCGAGAACAACGCCCCAGAGGTGCACTCGTACCTGCACCTCGGCACGGGCGACGTGCTGCGGGTGGTCGACGGCGTGGCGGATCCGCAGATGCACGCGCGCATCGCGGCAGACGCGAACTACCTCCGGATCGATCCCGTGAGCTCGCGCGAGCAGTACCGGTGGATGGAGCGCTACATCCCGATGGTGGAAGACATGGATCTCCAGGCGAAGCTCAGCCAGGCGATCGATGGCAAGGGCGCGTTCCGTCGCTTCAAGGATGTGTTGATGTCCTACGGTCCGGAGCGGGAGCGCTGGTTCGCGTTCCGCAGCGAGCGGCTGCGGATCTTCATGGAGGCGTGGCTCAGCGCCCATGCGCTGAACCCGGTCCCTCGCCCGCTCTGGGTGCCGGAGGTGCCGTCTCGTCCGGAGCCGATCGTCCCGGCGGTCCCTGCGGTGGAGCCGCCGGCGCGCGAGCGCGAGGAGACGCGAGAGCCCCGCCGCGGCAAGAGCGTGGAGAGCCTGCGCAAGAACCTCCGCGACATCGCCGAGGCGCTCGGTCCGCGGGATCTCGATACGCTGACGGCGTTCGCGGAGTTCCTGAAGGCGCGCCGCGCGGCGCGCTCGTTCGCGCACCACTACCACGAGGCCCAGGGGCCGGTAGACGACGACGCCGGGCCTGCTTCGCAGGAGATCGCGAGCGAGTCGCGCAGCGACACGGCGTGAGGGCGCGCCGCCGGCGCCGCGATCGCGGCGCCGGGGCGCTGGCCTGAGGGTGGGTGGGGGAACGGAGGGGAGCGGCGGCTTCGATCGCCGAGCGGTCTAGAAGTACCAGTCGGTGCGGGCACCGATGTACTGGCCGACCTTCGACCCGACGCCCGGACCGGCGCCAACGCGCTGCAGGTAGCCGGACATCGCCGCGTCCCTCGCCGCATCGTTGTAGATGGCGAGCGAGTAGATGAGCTTGAAGTGCGGCCGCGCGCCGGCGCTGAGCTCGCCGGTCGGCACGAGGGTCGGGACGACCGAGACCTTGACCGCGGTGCCCAGGTCGCCGTCGCCGTCCTTGCGGCCCTGGAACGAGGCCTCGACGACGGGGTGGAAGTTCTTGTGCGCGAAGATCGTGGCGTTCGCCTGGACCGAGAAGTCCATCTGCTTCTCGAGGGCCGTGGGGGGCGCGGCGCCCTCGGCCTCGTACGCCGCCTTCGTGTAGTGGAAGGTGGCGAGGCCTTCCAGGGCGGCGGCGTCGCCGAGCCGGAAGCCGAGGTGCTCGACCGCCTCGATGGCGAAGGAGCCCGCGAAGGTGCCCTCGTCGTTCGCGGCGCCCCAGGTCTGGTACGTCTTCGCGCCGCCGGCGGCGCCGTTGGCGATGCCGGTGCCGAAGCGCACCGCCGTGTCGCTGAAGTTGCCCTGGCCGAGGCCGAGGTGCAGCTTCGCGCCGATGACGCCGCCGAAGTCCGCCGGCGCGTTGTCGGGCACCGCCCACCCCTCACCCCGCTTCGCGGCCGGCAGGACGTGGAACTCGCCGTGGACCTTGACGTGGTGCTTGGCCTCGCCGCCGAACTCCGCCTTGTAGTTACCGGCGAAGATGGTGCGGAAGCGCTCGACGTCCACGCCGCCGTCGCCGTTCACGTCGACGTTGTAGGGGGGGGTGGTGTTTCCAAAGCCGCGATACCCGAGGATCGCGAGCTGCAGGCCGCCGTACTTGATACCGCCGCCCTGGCCGCTGAGGTCGTCGAGGTAGAAGTAGTCGCCGATGGGCGCGTACTGCTCGCGGAAGAACTTCGCGCCGCCCCAGACGCTGAGGCCCGGGACGAGGAAGTTGCCGGCCTCGATGTACGCCTGGTTGAACTGCACCGTGATCGACTGGCCACCGTTCGAGGACGGCTGCATGAACGGCCCGCCGTACTGGTTCCAGATGGCGAACGTCATCTCGGACTTGACGTAGAAGTCATCCGGCGTCGCGCCCTTCACCACGTGCGCGACGAACGACGGCTCGGAGTAATCGCCCTCTTCGTAGCGGCCGCCGATGCCGAACCCGAGCAGGTTCAGGGACGCGCCCTGGACGTTCTGCCCGTAGACCGGGGACCACGCCATGCCGAGGCGTGAGTACCAGTGCCACTCAAAATTCTCGCTCCCCACCGCGTGAGCCGACCGCGGCGCCGCCGTGAGGCAAAGGGCGGAGACGGAAAGCAGCCCGAGGGCTCGGACAGCGGCGCGCCGACCCGCGATTCGCTTGCTGGGGACCGACGACCTGTCTCTCATAAGTGATGTCATCGAACGACGCTCCTATCCATTCTCTGGGAGTGTGCTTTGGGGTGATGGGAGGTGATTCGGCCAGATGGCCAAGCGCGGCAGAGGTAGTGGCCTGTCAAGAGAATCCAAGTTGACTCTGTAGGAAAGAGCCACCCGCTGCCACACATGCGGGGCCCGCGGGGGGCACAGTTAACAGGAACGTTCTGTTCATGTCAAAGGTCTCCGAACACCCTTCGGCAGTTTGTCATCTTCTGCGGCGCGTTATTATTAAGTAATCGAAATCACTTGGTTAAGCAGGACCGGCTCTCTTCCGCGGTCCGGAAGGGGGGCCCAAAATGACGCATCGCACCAAAACAGGCTCGCGCTGGCTGAAGTGTTGCCAGAAGAATTCACGGGTGCCTCCTGGTGCGTTACTCGGTGCGCGCCACGCGCGTGACACGGACAGGAAGGCTGCATTGGCGAGCCCCGACCAGCTGCGCTTTCGCAGGGCGATGGCGCCGCCGCGCGCGACGGTGTGGCGCGTGTTTCGGGACCTCGAACCTGGCATTTCATGTCGACACCCGGCCGGGGCGTCGCCGAGGTGCTCGTCTCTCTCCTGGGTTGAACCCAGGGCGAGCCGCCGGCCCCGCTGAGCGTCATTGACGCTCGCCGGCGCAACGAATGCGCCGCGCCAGCGAGCGGATCCTGCGCGCGCGCGCAGGACCGTGCCGCAGAGCGCAGGCAGATCGCTCATGGTCGACACGATAACGCATCGCGTTGCAACGGCGCAACGACCGCCGCTGATCCAGAGCGGGTCAGTCTCGATTGCAGTGCAGCGCGGGTGGACATGTTCTTGTCCAGGAAGGGCGTTGCGCTGTCGCCCCGAGACATCCCATCTGCTTCGGCGAGGCCGGGTGGTGCCTGGCAGGCCTCCGGGCGCAGTTGCGGCGAGCGCCGTCAGGCCACCGGCTCGCCGCGCCGAGCGCCCGAGTCGTTGAAAGAGAGGCCTCCATCCTCCGCATGAACGACGGCTCGTGAGCCCTCTTCACGATGTCTGGTGCTGTCCTTCGTATCGAGAGGTGGAATCGACCCGCGGGATGGACTTCTGCTCTCCTGCCGCCCGGTCGTGCGGCTCGACGTGGCGCGCAGCCGGTCGCTCGGCGCGGCTCAGCGAGCGGGCATGATGCTCAAGGAGACCCGGGCCCGCGCGTTCTGGTAGTACGCGTCGAGCGCCTGGGCGAGCCGCTGCCCGACAACCCAGCGCTTCAGCGCCGGGGCGACCTCCTCGTAGCGTTGATCCTTGAACGGCGTGGCGCCGGAGCGCAGGACGATCTTGAGCTCGAAGTCGGTGGGCTCGAGCATCGGCGCGACCATGCGATCCAGGTACAAGCTCGCGCGCGCCTGGCGGCGCAGCAGCGCGTCGAGCTCGTCGGAGCTCATCCCCTCGGCGGCCGCCGCGGCGAGGAGGCGCGCGCGGCCGCGAGCGCGCTGCTCCAGCGCGATCCGGGCGGCCTCGGCCCGCTGCGCCACCTCGGCCGAGGTCGGCGCCGGCGAGATGGGCAGGCTGGCGAGCAGCGTCTCCGCGATGTGCCTGTCGAGCGCGGCGCGGACATGCCTGTCCCGGTACAACCCGGGCTCCGCGTCGGGATCGGCGAGCGCCTCGAGGCGGGCCTCGA
The DNA here is from genome assembly GCF_051527405.1 of Sorangium sp. So ce295. NCBI lineage: Bacteria > Pseudomonadati > Myxococcota > Polyangiales > Polyangiaceae > Sorangium > Sorangium sp. So ce295. The sequence continues at coordinate 11,239,636 of NZ_CP150324.1, forward strand.
AGGCGAGCTCCCGCTCGAAGATGAACTGAGGCCGGCGCACGCCGCCCGTTTCGGGCGCGTGCCAGCGCACGACGACGCGGTCGAGCGGCACCGGCGCCGCCGCCGACGGCGCGACCTGGCCGTGGGCGCTCGGGGTCAGCGACGCGAGCGCGAGCGACGCGAGCAGCATCGTGAGGAGCCCGGAGCGGCGCACATCGGCAGGCTAGCGCAACCGCGCCGCGCATCCCATTCCTGGCAGCGCCGCGCTCGCGGAGCGTCCGGGGCGCGGGCAGCGGGTATAGAATGGCGCCACCATGTACAGGCAATTCGCGCTCGAGGGCGAGGTCCACGCCTTGCTCGACTGTGTGCCGCTCTCGGTGCGGCGGAAGCTGGACCTCGCCGAGATCAAGATCTCGCTCGCGGGGTGGCAGGCGCTGTCGCGCGCGGAGCGGCTCGCCCTGTGTCACCTGCCGGCCGACACGGACGAGGACGTCGCCGTCTACGCCGAGGTGCTCCGCGGCTTCGCGGAGCGCGCCGGGGTCGCCCTCGCCCCCCTCGCGGGCGCGCCGGTGCGCCGCGCCGCCTGGGATCGGGACAGCGTCAGCGCGCGGCTGCGCGAGCGGCTCGGCCCGGACGGCGCGCTCGACGAGGGCGCGCTCGGCCGCCTGGCGGAGCTGACCGAGGAGGAGCGCTACGCCATCGTCAAGCTCGCCGATCCGAAGCGCGGGCCCGAGAAGCTGCGCGCGCTGCTCGGCGAGCTCGGGCTGTCCCGGGACGCAGGCGCGACGCGCTCGCCGTGAGCCAGGCCGCGGCGGGGATCCCGGGCGCGACGAAGGCGCGGCTCGCGCGGGGCGAGCTCGTGGTCCCCTCGCGCTGACGTCCGCGGCGGCGGAGCGTCAGCGCGCCGCGCTCACCACTTCACCATGACCTTCGACGGGTTGACCTCCGCGGTGACGCGCGGAACGTCGACGAGCACGTCGAGGAAGTCGCTGCCCGGCTGGCTCAGATCGAGGTTCGCCGCCTTGGGCTCCACGCGCGCCACGATCGCGTCGGCGTTGACGGCGCCCACGTCCTCCGGCGTCCCCGTGATCCTCACCTGCACCACGGCCGGCGCGACCGTCGCGCGCGGGATGCCGATCACCTCGACCTTGCGCTCGAACGTCCGCGTGGCGAGCTCGCGCCCGATCTCGAGCGTCGCCATCACGCTCTCGAAGCTGTACGTCACGAGCTTGGGCGGCCGATCGAGCGCCAGCTGCCGCTGGTAGGCGCCCTCCGTGAGCCCGCTGATGTCGAACGGCGCGGTGCGCGCGAGCTGCATCACGTCGACGACCGAGCGCGGGCCGCGGGCGCTGACCATCGGCGGCTCGACCGAGACCATCCCCTTCACGAGGAACCCCTGCGCGGCGTCCCCGGTGCGGGGGACGTGCACCGGGACGGCCCGGGTGACGACGTCGTCCCAGCCGAGCTCGATCGTCGACGGGTACAGCTGCTCGACCATCAGCCCGGCCGGCACGTGGAACATCGAGGCGTCGAGATCGATGTGCGTCACCGTGCCGTTGCGGAGATCGAGCCGCAGCGTCCCGAGGCTCTCGGCGCGCAGGTCGTCGAGCTGCGTCCGGGAGCCGCGCACCGTGACCGCCACCTCGTCCGGGATCTGGGTCATGAGCTGCCGGTTGCTCGACTCGGGCGGGAGGATCGAGACGACGCTGAGCATCAGCGTGCGCTGCGCGTTCTCCGCGCCGTGGATGAAGGCGTAGAGGCACAGCGCGAAGGTGATCGAGAGCAGCTTGAGGCCGAGGTTGTCGAGCAGCGCCGAGCGGAGCGCCTCGCGGATGCCGGCAAGCGTCATGGCTCATCTCGCGGGGGCATCCCCTCCGCGCTCCCCTTGGATGCGGCGGTCGCCGCGACCTGCCCGGTCGGGACGAAGGTGCGCTGCGACGGGACGGGGGAGTCGGTCGCGCCCGCCGCGGGGACGTCGACCATGGCCGGTCGGCCGCGCTCGGACGGGCGATCCGCGTCCTGCGGCGCGGCCGGCCCCCCGGCGCCGGCCCCGGCCGCGGCGCGCAGGTCGGCGCTGGATCCCGTCGCGGCGCGCGCCTCGGCGCCCGAGCGCATCGGCGTGGACGTCGACATCCTCGCCATCGGCCGCGCGTCCGGGTCCACGGCCGCCTTGATCATCGAGGACGTCTTCGAGACCGGCGCTGCAGGCTTGGCCTCGATCGGCGCGGGCTTCGCGGCGGCGGGCTTGCCGGGCTCGTGGGCCTGCCCGGCGCCTTGCGTCGCGCCCACGGCGGGGCCGCGCGCCGCCGGCGTGGGGAGGCTCGCGCGGCCGACCTGGGCGACCTTCTTGGCGAAGCGCCGCCTGCGCGACGAGCGGCCGAAGAGCCCGAGCAGCGCGTGCCGCAGCGACTGGCCGTCGAGGTTCGAGACGATGTTGCCGCTGAAGCAGAAGCTGATCGTGCCGCGCTCCTCGCTGACGACGACGACGACCGCGTCGGTCTCCTCGGTGATCCCGAGCGCGGCGCGGTGGCGGGAGCCGAGGCTGGCGTCGAGGATCTTGGTCTCCGGCATCGGGAAGAAGACGCCGGCGCGCGCGATCTTGAGGTCTCGGATCAGCACCGCGCCGTCGTGCAGCTTGTTCACCGACTCGGGGACGAACAGCGAGACGAGCAGCTCCCGGGTGACGACCGAGTCGATGTGGATCCCCTCGCTCTTGACGAACTCCAGCACGTTGGCGTCCTGCTCGAAGGCGATGATCGCGCCCATGCGGTGGCGGGCGAGCTCGGTCGCGGCGGCCACGACCTCGTCGATGACGCGCGACTGCTGCTCGCGTCCGCTCGTGAACCAGTTGCTGCCGCCCACGCGGATGAGGGCGCGTCGGATGTCGTTCTGGAAGACGACGACCACGATGAGGATGATCGAGGAGAGGAGCCAGGAGAGGAGGTTGAGGAGCGTGGTCAGGCCGAAGATCTTCGCCCCGAGATAGATGAGGAAGACGATGCCGAGCCCGAGGCCCATCTGCATCGCGCGGGTGCCGCGCAGCACGAGGAGCGCGCGATAGACGACGTAGGCGACGATGAAGATGTCGAAGAAGTCCCGGATGACCTGCGTCGCCGGCCTCACCGAGAAGAGGCGGAGGAACCCTTCAACCATCGCCGCGCGCCCCCTGGGCGACGGGGCCGTCCGGGCGCCGACGGTCGCCGGCGCCCGCGCGCTCGATCGCGCGCATCACGTCGAGGGCCTGGCGCACGGGGCGGACGTCGTGGACACGGACGGCCGCGGCGCCGCGCGCGGCGCACGCGATCGCGGCGGCGACGGAGCCGCCGAGGCGGTCCGGGGGCGGCGCGAGCGGCGCTTCCCCGCCGTCGCCTCGCGCCGCGGCCTCCGAGGCCGCGGCGCGCGCCAGGAACGACTTGCGGCTCGGCCCGACGAGCACGGGGAAGCCGAGGGCGCAGAGCTCGTGCAGCCTGGCGCAGAGCTCGAGCGACTGCCGCGCGTTCTTCGCGAAGCCGAGGCCCGGATCGAGGACGAGCTCGCCCTCCGGCAAGCCTGCCTCGAGCGCCCGCGCGGCGGCGCTCGACCACTCGCGGGCCACGTCGGCCACGACGTCGCCGTAGGCGTCGTCGGGGTACGCGGAGAAGCCGGCCATCGCCGACATCGGGCCGCGGCTGTGCATGAGCACGAGCGACGCCCCGCGCCGAGCGCAGAGCGCGCCGAGCTCCGCCGCGCTGTCGAGCGAGATCGAGTTGACCACGGCCGCGCCATCGTCGAGCGCGCGCGCCGCGACGGCGGGAGAGGTCGTGTCGATGGAGACCACCGCTCCCCTCTTCACCGCGTCGCGCACGCTCCCGCCGATGCGCGCGATCTGCTCGTCATCCGGCACGGGCCGCGCGCCCGGCCGCGTCGACTCCGCGCCGATGTCGATCATGTCTGCCCCCTCGGAGAGCATCGCATCGATCTGCGCGAGAGCCGTATCTTCATCCGCAAAGCGACCGCCATCGGAGAACGAGTCCGGCGTGCGGTTCAGGACCCCCATGATCACCACGCTCCTGCGGCGTTCGAGCAGCATGCGCAGCGGGGACATTTCCTGTGGGTAGCAACTTTTGCGCCGAACGGCAATTGTCTGCTCGAATCGATGTTTTCCAGGAGCAATTGGAACATCGCGAGGGGGGTCCGGCGCGTCGCGCTCCGCCAACGCCGCCTGGGCCGACGGGCGCGCGCCGGCGTTGGACGGCGCACCGGCGTCCACATTCGCTTCGGGCGCCGGCTTCCCGGCGGCCGCCCCCACGCTCGGGCGGGGATTCAGCGCGAACCATGGGGAAGACACGGGACGGAGGGAACGGAGGGCGCGCAGAGAACGGAGGCAATCAGGCAAGGGGAAGCAAGGGGAAGCAAGGGGAAGAAGGGGGAAGCAGGGGCGCGCGGCGCCGGGGCGCCCCCCACGCTCCGCGTGCCGCTGACTCGGCCTTGCTTCTTTGCTAGGGTCCCGCCTACACATCGACATCGGCGGCCCCTCGCGGTCGTCCGGTGGAGGAGGCGGGGCCACGCGCGAGCGTGCCCTGTCAACCGTTTCTCAGGCTGCACCAGCGGACGAGACCGAGCGGTTCCATGCTGCGCACGCGTATCCGGGCAGGTCCCCTCGCCGGCTTCGTCTTGAGCGCCCTCTTCGCGGCGTGCTTCGCCGTGCTCGGCGTGGGCGAGCTCTTCATCCCTGCGCTCAGCCCCGAGATGGGCATGCCTGCGCCCGTGACGCTGCGCGTCCCGTACGGTCCGCGGATCGTGCGCGACACGCACGACGGGAGCTTCACGCTCTCGTACGAGCACAGGCGCGTGATCGTGCCGCGCGGCACGGTCCTCTCGGAGCACAACGAGGATCACAACGCCGCGATGGCGTACGAGACGGTGCGGCGGATGCGGCGGCCCGGGCTCGGCGCGCGCCTCGCGAGCCTGTACGCCATCTACCTCATCGTCTGCCTGATGCTGACGGTCTACCTGCGTCGCTTCGGGCAGAACCGGGTGCGGCTGCTCCGCACGCAGGTGGGCATGTTCGTCCTGATGACGAGCTCGCTCATCGTCGCGAAGCTCCTCCTGCTCTTCACCGCGCTGCCCGAGTTCTGGATGCCGGTCGCGGCGCTCCCGCTCTGGGTGGCGATCGCGTTCGATCGGCGGACCGCGTTCCTCGTCGAGGTCGGGGTCGCGTTCATCGCGTCGTCGCTGCTCCGGTTCGACGTCGTGCTCCTGTCGGTGCTGCTCGTGCGCGGCATCGCCGCGACGATGTTCTTCTTCAAGCGCAAGGGCTCGCGGCAGCTGTTCGTCGCGGGCAGCCTGGCGGGCATCGCCGGCGCGATCGGGTTCATCGCGCTGACCGTGCTGTTCGAGGGGAGCTTCGATCTCGGCGCCGATCTGAAGCGCTGGCTCGGCTCCAACGTGCTCGCCTGCGTCGGCGGGGGGCTGCTCGTCGGCGTGCTCGGTCGGAGCCTGAGGGAGCCGGCCGAGCGGGCGATGGGGCACGTGCCCCGCGACAAGCTGCTCGACCTCACCGACCTGGAGCAGCCGCTCCTCAAGAAGATGGCGGCGGAGGCGCCGGGCAGCTGGGAGCACGCGCGCGCGATGGCGAACCTCGCCGAGGCCTCGGCCGCGGCGATCGGCGCCGACGCGCTGCTGACGCGCGTGGGCGCCTACTACCACGACCTCGGCAAGACGGTGCAGCCCAAGTACTTCATCGAGAACCTCCCGCCCGGCGAGCGATCGCCGCACGAGGAGCTCGATCCGGAGGTGAGCGCCGACGCGATCATGGCGCACGTCGTGATGGGCACGAAGATCCTGCGTGAGGGCAACATCCCCGAGCCGGTGGTCGAGTTCGCGTACACCCACCACGGCACGCAGGTCGTCGAGTATTTCTGGCACAAGTGCGTCGAGCACGGGAACCCGAAGGACCTGACGCAGGAGCACTTCCGCTATCCCGGCATGAAGCCGCAGACGAAGGAGACGGCCATCCTGATGCTCGTCGACTCCATCGAGGCGGCGTCGCGGACCATCTGGCCGCCCGAGCACAAGAAGTTCGAGGAGATGATCCAGCGGGTGATGTTCTCGAAGCTCGCGTCTGGCCAGCTCGATCAATCCGGGCTGACGATCGAGGACCTGCGCATCATGACGAGCCGGATGGCGTCGACGCTGGTCAACATGTACCACGGGCGCATCAAGTACCCGTGGCAGCGCGAGAGCGATCGCGCCGGGCACACGCCTGCGCCGCCGACGGTCACGCCGCACCCCACGCGCCCCGGCACGCCCACGCCCGTCCCCGCGTCCAGCGCGCCGGGTCGAGACGGGAGCGCCGCCCCGCCGCCCCCCGCGAGCGTGCGAGGCGCTGCCCCGCCGCCCCCCGCGAGCGTGCGAGGCGCTGCCCCGCCGCCCCCCGCGAGCGTGCGAGGCGCTGCCCCGCCGCCCTCCTCGAGCGCGCGGGGCGCGGTCGCGCCCGTCGTCGTGGACGAAGCCGGAGGGCCCGTGAAGGACGAGAGCCCGGCGGAGTCCGTGCGGACGCCGAGGAAGACGCACTGAGCAGGCCGAGCGCGCCGCGCGCTCCCGCGGAGGCCGAGCGGCCTGCTCCAGGAAAGGAAGGTCCGATGCCTCCCACGATCGAGCAGAGCTTCATGAAGGCCCTCTTCCACGGCATCATCGCCGAGGACATCATCTTCCCGTATCCCGAGATGCCCGCCGAGGACCGGGAGACGACGTCGATGATGCTCGACAGCGTGCGGAGGTTCTTCGCGTCGAGCGTCGACAGCAGCCGGATCGACCGGGAGCACGCCATCGATCCGGGCGTCCTGGCCGAGATGAAGCGGCTCGGCCTGATGGGCCTGCAGATCCCTTCCGAGCACGGCGGCGTCAACCTCAGCAACATGGCGTATGCGCGCGTGATGCAGGAGATCGGCGGGCTCGACGCGTCGATCGCCGTCACGCTCGGCGCGCACCAGTCGATCGGCTTCAAGGCGATCCAGCTCTTCGGGACGGAGGAGCAGAAGCAGCGCTATCTCCCGAAGCTCGCGACCGGCGAGTGGATGGCGGCCTTCGCCCTGACGGAGCCGGGCGCCGGCTCCGACGCCGCGGCGATCAGGACGCGCGCCGAGCTGTCGTCCGACGGCTCGCACTACACCCTGAACGGGTCGAAGATCTGGATCACGAACGGCGGCTTCGCCGACGTCTTTACGGTGTTCGCCCGGACCTCGGCGCTCGAGGAGGGCAAGAAGCCGAAGCTCACCGCCTTCATCGTGGAGCGGAGCATGGGCGTGAAGAGCGGGCCGAACGAGCAGAAGCTCGGGATCCGAGGCTCGTCGACGACGGAGCTCTTCTTCGACGACGTGAAGGTCCCGCGCGAGAACGTGCTGGGCGAGGTCGGCAAGGGCTTCAAGGTCGCCGTCGAGGTGCTCAACAACGGGCGCCTCGGGCTGTCGGCGGGGTGCGTGGGCTCCTGCAACACGCTGATCCGGATGGCGCTCGATCGGGTCCAGGAGCGGCGCGCGTTCGGCCGGAGCATCGGCGACTTCGGGCTCATCAAGGACAAGATCGCGACGATGCTGGCGCACACGTACGCGCTCGAGTCCATCACGTACCTGACGGCGAGCCTCGCCGACGCCAAGGTCCCCGACTTCTCGATCGAGAGCGCGATCTGCAAGGTCATGGGGAGCGAGACCCTGTGGTTCGTGGTCAACGAGACGCTCCAGATCGCGGCCGGCATCGGCTACATGGAGGACTACCCCTACGAGCGGCACCTGCGCGACGCGCGGATCAACATGATCTTCGAGGGGACGAACGAGATCCTGCGCTGTTTCATGGCGCTCTCCGGGATGAGCGGCCCGGGCAAGGCGCTCTCGGACGTCGCGAAGGCGATGCGAGAGCCCATCAAGGGCTTCGGGCTGCTCAGCGATTTCGCGCTCCGCAAGGCGCGGTCGGTGCTCGGGCGCGAGCGGATGTCGAAGGCGCACCCGCTGCTCAGCCGGGAGGCGGTGATCTTCGAGGACTGCACCGCCGAGCTCGCCACCCACAGCGAGGACATGCTCCGGAAGCACGGGCGGGAGATCGCGGAGATGCAGTACGCGCAGCGCCGCATCGCGGAGATGGCCATCGACCTCTACGGCATGGCCGCGTGCATCTCGCGCACGACCCGGGCCATCGAGCGGCGCGGGGAGGACGGGGCGCGGCGGGAGATCGATCTCACGACCGTGTTCACCGGCATCGCGCAGAAGCGGCTGAGGCAGCACGTCGCCGATTTCCAGAAGAACGACGACGAGCTGCGCAAGGCCATCGCGGTGCGAGCTTATGCGGATCGCGCCTACCCCTTCGATATCCTGTAATCGCAGGCTGCCGCACCTCGACGGACATCGATTCACCTCGAGTCACATCGAGTGACATAGCGTCACACACGCGCCACGCGCGCTTCGGCGCAATACGCTCATTCATTGTGAGCTGCGCTCTGTTTCGGGACGTTTTCAGCTCACCGTCCGGACGGATTGCTCTATAGTTTGATCAGGCGTAGTATCGGGGGTGGGCCCTTCGACAGGAATCGGGTGATCACTTGTCCCAGGCTAGAGCATTGGGTGGCAGGTGCGGAGCCATGAAGGAGACTGCTGAAGGTCGTGCCGTCATGGACAAGTACCGTCTCGAGCGCAGGCTCGGGGGCGGTGGGATGGGTGATCTGTGGCTGGGCTTCGATAACAAGCTCAGGCGGCGGGTCGTTATCAAGTTCATCCGGAGCTTCGCGGCGACGGAGCCGGAGCTCATCGCCCGCTTCGAGCGCGAGGCCCGCGCGTCCGCGCGCGTCCGGAGCCCCTATGTCATCGAGACCTATGATTACGGCGTCGATCGCGGCTGCGCGTTCATCGTCATGGAGTACCTCGAGGGAGAGGACCTGAATCGCCGCCTCGAGCGCGAGGAGCGGATCCCGCTCGCGCAGGCGACGGCCTTGTTCACGCAGCTCGGCAAGGCCCTCGACGCGATCCACGCCGCGGGGGTGATCCACCGGGATCTGAAGCCGGGGAACATCTTCATCACCTCTTCGGCGGGCGACGATCTGGTCAAGGTGGTCGATTTCGGCGTCGCGAAGTCGTCCTGCTCGCGCGATCGGATCACGAAGACGGGCATGGTCCTCGGGACGCCCAGGTACATGAGCCCCGAGCAGACCATGGCGCCCAGGCAGGTCGATTACAGGAGCGATCTCTGGTCGATGGCGGTGATCCTTTACCGCGCGATCACCGGCCAGTGCCCCTTCGCGGGCGCCAACATCAATGAGCTGGTCAGGCACATCTGCCAGACGTCGTTCCCGAAGGCGTCCAAGCTCGCGCCGGAGCTCCCGCCCGGGATCGACGCGTTCTTCGCCCGGACGTTCGAGTTCGATCCGGAGGCGCGGTTCCAGTCGGGCAAGGAGATGATGGAAGCGTTCTCCGCGATCGTGCAGGTGCCGGCCTCCCTGCCGTCGTCGGAGTCGCTGCGCGCGATCCCCGTCCCGCCGCCGTCCGAGCGGAGCGCCATCGTGAAGCGGAGCGCGGTAGGCGCGGTCGCGGCCCCGCTTCGCTGCGCGATGGATGATCAGACGACCATGGCCGCCATGCTGGCGGCGCCGGCGAACGACCTCGGCAGCCCCACGGCGACCGACGCGGCCGTCGAGCCCGCCTCCGCCTCGTGCGACCGGCACAGCGAGGTCGTGCTGGACAGCCGCGTCCTGCCGCCGCTCCGGGTCCCCTGGATGGTCGCCGTCGGCCTGCTCATCGCGGCCGCTTTCGTCGTTTGCCACAGCGTGGCTCAGGGCGCGCCGTGGTCGCTCGAGGCCGCGGAGAGCCCGGCGCCCGGAGGACCGTGATCTCGCGGGGCGTCGCGACGCCGCCCTGGCGCTCCCATCGCCGGCCATCGCCAGGGCGCGGCGGCGCCTTTACCGCGCGCTGGTCGTGGGCGCCTCGGTGATGCCGGACGTCCACGTGAGCCTCGGGGCGCCCTCGTCGATCCAGCGGTCGCGCACGCGGCGCGCGAGCTCGGGGTGCTGGGTCGACTTCACGGCCATCGCGGCCACGAGGCATGTCCCCGGCCACGACTCGTAGACGGCGATCGCGCCGACGTACTCGTCGCTCGCGAGCACCGAGTCGACGCTGCCCTGGAGGACCTTGAACACGAGCGGCCGCACCTCACCGTCGATCTCCTGCGTCGTGCGGATGATCTGCGCCTCCCCGAGCCGCACGCCATAACCGTCGGCGAGCGGCGCGTTCTTCGCCCAGAACTCGTCGAGGCAGCTGTCGGGGTCGCTCGGCCCCGTGGTGGTCGTGTAGACGACCGACAGGGCGGCGTAGTGCTCGTCGCCGTACCGGAAGGTCGCGCGCGTCGGGTAGGTCAAGATGCGCACCCTGCGCCAGCTCTTCCAGTCGACCAGGGGCACGTCGAGCGTGTTGAACCGGTCCTGCCGCCTCCCCCACGGCTCGGCCAGCAGCCGCTCCAGCGCGGCCCGCTCGGGGTCTGCCGCGTCGCCCCCCGGGTTCTCGCGGGTGACCGACGTCGGCGTCGGAGGCAACCCCGGAGGCCTCGTCGGGGGAGTGCTGCTGCAGGCGACGACCGCGAGGGACGCGAGGACCGGGACCACCTGCGCGGCCCTCCGGCGTGTGGACGAGCGCGCAGTCGACCTGGAGCAGGACATGAGCAACACGAGCCTCGGCGAGCGGCCTCATCGACGGCGGTCACGCGGGCGGATCCCGCGGCGCCGCTACAATCCGACCTCGCGCATCGCGATTTTATTCTTGTCGAAGACGCCCAGACCGAGCTCGCCCGCGATGCGAATGTACGAAGGTTCACGGCTCGCCTCTTTCAGCGTGGGCAGCCCGTTCTCCTTGCGCCACGTCTCGACCACGCCCCAGCCAATCACGTCCATCGCGACCGGATCGGTCGTGGCATAGACCGACTCGTGGAGGACGCGCCGCTTCGGGTTCTTGTCGAGCGGGCCCTGGTCGTAGATGAGCTTGAAGCCATCCGTGATGTGCAGGCGGACACGGCTCTTCACGATGTCCTGCCCGTAGAGCTCCGCGATCTGCGGGCTCGCGGTGTGCTCGTGGAAGGAGTGCGGGTTGATGGTCGCGCCGTGGGTGATGTTCTTGAGGCAGCCGGTATAGCCGCAGATCGAGTGGTCCTTGATCAGCGAGACGTTGATCACCGCCGTCGCCTGGGTGAACGGGCGCACGAACTTGGTGGGGATGCCGCAGACCGAGATGCTCGACATCACCGCGTCCTTGTTCTCGTGAACCGCGGCGCGGATCCCGGCCGGGAACTCGGCCGCCGGCTTGGCGCTGCGGTCGGCGCAGCGGGTGCCGGCGAGGAAGGACGGGTACTGCTCGAAGATCTCCACGTTCTCCGCGGGGACGCCGGCCGCGATCACCCCGCGCACGATCTCGAGCACGAGCTCCTTGTTGGTGGCCATGGTCGCCCCCTTCTGGCCGGCGATCCCGTTGGTCTTGATCGCCACGCGGTCGTCCTTGTGGACGAACCGCGCGAAGGCGGCCCCGAGGTCGGCCTTCCCGGTGAGCTCGGCCATCGCCCGCTCGAGCATCACCTTCGCCGCGGACGCGTCGGGCCAGAGGCCGTTCGGCTGCATCGAGTTCGACTTCGTGACCTTCACGATCTTCCCCGGAATGGAGAGCGGCGTGAAGCCGGGGGGCGGCGAGGCCGCGAGGCTCAGCGGCGCCTCCGCGAACGCCGCGCGCGGGCCGAGGAGCGCGGCGCCCGCGGCGCCGGCGACGAGCCCGCCGAGGAAGCCTCGGCGCGAGCGCCCCGCGGGGCCGGGATCAACGAAGCGACGGGGATCGTGGGGCATAAGACCTCGTGGTGAGCGCCTCGCGGCGGTGGTGGATGCCGCCGGTCGCGGGGCGCCCGGGGCGCTGATGGTAGCCGAGCTTCTCGCTCGAGACACGGCGCTCGGCCGCCCGGCGGCGAGGTCGACAGCGCCGCGCCGGCCGCGCCGCGCGCCTCCGCCATGGCGGCGCCAGGCCCCGGAGCGCCTCCCACCCGGGATTTGCTCGGGTTTCCAAGCAAACGCGCGCCGGCACGCCGCTCGCTTGGCGGTGGTGGCGACGCCGAGGAGACGAACGCCGATCGCGGGTGCGCGGAGGGCGACGTCCCTGGCACGAGACGGGATGACCGGAAGGAGACGCGGCACGATGCAAGCGACATCGAAGGGGACAGGCTCGCCCGCCGGGCCGGCCGATGCAGCGCAGGACAACGAGGTGATTCGCCCGTGGCGAGAGCGGGCGCTGGCAGCGCTGAGGGACTCGGCCTGGACCGCGCTGGGCGGCAAGGTCGCGGCCTACATTGCGGGGTTCTTCGCGCTGGCGCTCGTGGGCTCCGGGCACGCGCTGAGCCTGCTCCCGACCCGCCCGGCAAACCCGGCCCGCCCGACAGATCCGACCGCGGAGCTGGCGATGGTCGCCGGCGATCCAGCGCCGCTCGGCTCCGCCGGAAGCCCGCCGCCCCAGGCCACCTCCGAGCCCGGCGCCGACGCGGGGGCTGCAGCGGTAGAGCCGCCGCCGCCCGGCGATGGCGGGACGGGCGCTCCCGCGGGCGGCGGCGTGACTGCAGACGGAAAGGTCGTGCTGAACCTCGCGACCGAGGCAGACCTCCGGCGCCTCCCCGGCGTCGGCCCGGCGAAGGCAGCCGCGATCCTGGCGCTGCGAGCCAAGCTCAAGCGCTTCCGGAAGATCGATGACCTGCTCCGGGTCAAGGGGCTGGGCCGGCGGTCGCTGAAGCGGCTGAGGCCGCTCGTGCTCGTCGATCCGCCCTGACGCTGGACGCGAGCCGCAGCGCCAGCTCGCCTCCTCGGTCGAGCCGTCCAGACAGGGAGTCTGCCAGGACCGGTAGACGCGCGGAGCGTGAGATATCGAGTCAAGGCGCGCTCGTTCTCTTCGGTATCCCCGCAACGAGATCGCGCGCGCGACTCCAGACATCGCTGACGCGGCGCGCGCCGACTCCCGGGGACCGGCGCGGTCTGGCGAGCTCTCGCGCGGATGCCCCCTTGCCCCCCCGGGGCGCTCGGGCACACTGCGCCGCGATGCACGTCCACTTCGTCGCCGTCGCGGGCACCGGCATGGGTGCGCTGGCGGGGCTCTTCAAGGCCGCAGGGCACGACGTCTCGGGCTCCGACGTCTCGTTCTACCCGCCCATGGGGCCGGCCCTCGAGCGGTGGGGCATCCGCCTCCTGACCGGCTTCGATCCCGCGCACCTCGACCCCCGGCCCGATCTCGTCGTGATCGGCAACGTCTGCCGCCCGACGAACCCCGAGGCCCGCGCCGCGATCGACGGAGGCATGCGGGTGACCACGATGGCGCACGCGCTCGCGGATCACATGCTCGCCGGCCGCTCCCCGCTCGTCGTGGCCGGCACGCACGGCAAGACGACGACGAGCTCGATGTGCGCGTGGATCCTTCACGAGGCAGGCAGAGACCCTGGCTTCCTCATCGGCGGCCTGCCGAAGAACTTCGAGGCGAGCTTCCGCCTGCCCCGGAGCGCCTCCTCGGCGAGCGACCGCCGCGGCCTGCCGCTCCTCGGCGAGGCGGGCGCCGGGCGCCGCAGGACGCCGTTCGTCGTCGAAGGCGACGAGTACGACACCGCCTTCTTCGAGAAGACGCCGAAGTTCTGGCACTACCAGCCCGAGGTGGGCGTCGTCACGTCGATGGAGCACGATCACATCGACATCTACCCCGACGCCGCGTCCTACGAGGCGGCGTTCCGCGGGTTCGTCGAGCGGATCCCGGAGACCGGGCTCCTCGTGGCGGCCGCGCACGATCCGCGGGTCGTCGAGCTGGTGTCGCGATCGGCGCGCGCAGAGGTCGCGTGGTTCGCGCTCGAGGGCGACGACACGCACGGGCGGCCGCCGCACTGGCTCGCCGCGCCCGCGGAGGCCGGCGAGAGCGGCCAGTCGTTCGATCTGTACGCCGGCGGCGTCCTGGCCGGGCGCTTTGCCCTGCAGATGCCTGGGCACCACAACGTGCGCAACGCCATCGCCGCGATCGCGGCCGCGGCGCAGGGCTTCGGCGTGCCGCTCTCGACCGCGACCACGGCGCTCGCCGGCTTCGCGGGCGTCCGGCGCCGGCAGGACCTCCTGTTCGAGGCGCGCGGGGTCCGCGTCTACGACGATTTCGCGCACCACCCGACCGCGGTGGACGAGACGCTGCGCGCGCTCCGGTCCAGGCACCCGGGAGGCGCGCTGTGGGCGGTGTTCGAGCCGCGCAGCGCGACCGCGTGCCGCGCCCTGCACCAGGAGCCTTACGCGCGCGCGTTCGACGCGGCCGACCGCGTCGTGCTGGCGCCGCTCGGGCGCCCGGACATCGCCGCCGGCGAACGGCTCGATCTCGACAGGCTGGTGCGCGACATCGAGCGCGGGGGCAAGCGCGCGGAGGCGGCGGCCTCGGTGGACGCGATCGTCGCCGCGATCGCGCGCGACGCGCGGAAGGGCGACACGATCGCGCTCCTGTCCAACGGGGCGTTCGGCGGCATCTACGAGAAGCTCCGCGGCGCGCTGTCGGCGGAGGCGCGATGAGCGGGCGCGGATCAGCCGAGCTGCTCGAGCTCTCCGAGATCGCCCTGCGCGTCGCCGAGGAGGCGGCGGCGCTCGTCCAGGCCGGGTTCCGGGCAGGGCCGCGCGGCCTGCGCGTGGAGGAGAAGGGGCCGCACGATCTCGTGACCGAGTTCGACCGGGCGAGCGAGGACCTGCTCGTCGCGCGGCTCGACGCGCTCTCGCCCGGCGTCGCCGTCGTCGGCGAGGAGCAGAGCGCCGCGCGCCGCGCGGAGCCGCGCGGCGGGCTCGTCTGGTACGTCGATCCGCTCGACGGCACGACGAACTTCGTCCACGGCCATCCGTTCTGGTGCGTGTCCGTCGGCCTGATGGACGACGACGTGCCCGTCGCCGGCGCCGTCGTCGCGCCCGCGCTCGGGCTCCGCTGGACGGGCTTCCAGCCGCGGGGCGCCGCTCGCGGGCCGGTGGGCACGGCGGCGATCGACGGAGAGGCGCGCCGCAACGGCGAGCGATGCGCGGTCAGCGCCACGGCGTCGCTGGAGCGCGCGATGGTGGCGACCGGCTTCCCGCCGATCCGCGACCGGGCGCCGGACAACAATTTCGACGCCTTCATGACCGTCAAGCGCAACGCGCAGGCCGTGCGTCGTTGCGGCAGCGCGGCCATCGATCTCTGCATGGTCGCGGACGGAACCTACGATGCGTACTGGGAGCGCCGGCTGCACGCATGGGACGTCGCCGCCGGAAGCGCGATCGTCCGCGGCGCGGGCGGCGTCATCACCGCGCTCGACGGCGGTCCGCCGAACTACCACACAGGCAACATCGTGGCGTCGAACGGCCTCGTCCATGCCCCCATCGTCGCGCTGTTCTCTCCCCCGGGCTCGCCGACCTGCTAGGCGCCGGCCAGCTCGGGGCCACCCGTACGCCATCAGGCGCTCATGCATGACGCGTGCAGGACTCACGGGTGAATCGGGCGAGATCCCTGCGCGATTCATGCATGACCCGTGCGAGCGATGTGAACCGCCAACGGCGACCGGCGACCGGCGACCGGCGACCGGCGACCAGCGACCGCGACCATCAAAACATGAGAACGTGCGGAAGAGCTGTTGACGGAGCCGCCCAGTGAACTATCCTATGGTTGTTCCCTCTGCCGACTTCGTGAGGCGCTGGACGATTGAATCCCGAGTAAGCAAGAACCAGGGAGCCAGCAACGATACCGTGGTGAGCTAGGCCCGGAACCATTCACCGGGAAGCCTGAAGCGGTACTTAGGCTCCCACCTAGCAGCTATGCTAGGGGTTCAAGTCCTTCGGCCCACGTCCTCGGCGGTACGGAACATCTCTCCCCTGCGGGCCGTCCAAGCGGCCCGCAGTTTTTTGATGCCCTCGACATGCGCACGGCGACCGGCGCACCGCGGCATCACCTGACGGCGGGGGTACCCCCGCCTGGGCGCGGCGCTGCGGCGCTCGCGGCACCGGACAAGGCCAAGCACACCGCACAAGGAACGGGGAGCCCGCAGGGCGGCGCGGGCGGGGCACGCGGCGCACGGCCCGGCTTTTGTTTCCGTTCTCATCCCCCTTCCGGTAGCTTCGGGCCTGCGATGGATACGAGATCCCCTCGATCTGCAGGTGCGCAGCACGACGAGCAGCGCCCGCTCGTCGGCGCAGCGCGGTTTGGGTCGTCAAGCCACCTCGCGCGCTGCCTCCCCGGCAGCTCGCGCTTCGTCCGGCGCCTGGCCTTGACGCTCGCGATCCTCACCGTGCCCGGGGCTGCCCTGGCGGCGGTGACGATCAAGGGCCGGGCCACGGGCATGCCCAAGCTCCTGAACCCGGTCTGGAACGAGGCCAAGGACCCGAAGGCGAACCGGTACACGTTCCGCGAGCCGTCCCCGACCGTCCGCGCCGATGTCCGCGCGCTCTTCGGCTACGCGCCGAAGGAGCTGTGCATCGCCGCGCTCGGCGAGAAGGGCGCGCCGCTCAAGACGCCGCGCTCGATCGTCATCGCGGGCGGCCGCACCTCCCCGGTGACGGTCGTCGTCGCCGAGGGCCAGCAGATCCAGTTCGAGAACCAGGACCCGTTCCCGCACAAGATCTACGACGTCGGCAACAAAGGGCTCCAGGCGGTCGAGATCGCCGCGGCCAAGACCCGCGCCTGGACACCGCCAGGCCCCGGCAAGTACGAGCTCCGCGACCAGCTCGCCCCGAGCGTCCGGTCGTGGATCGTCGTCGAGCCGAGGGCGGTGGCCGTCGCCTACCCGGATCGTCAGGGCAACTTCGCCATGGAGATCGAGGCCGGCACGTACACGCTGCAGGGCTACTTCAACGGCGAGCCGGTCGGGAAGGCCATCGAGGCGATCGTGAAGCCCGGGCCGGACGAGCAGTTCATCAAGGAGCCGGTCGTCGTGGGTGAGGCCGGCGGACCGAGCGCGGAGGCTGGAAAGTAGGCCATGCTGCTGTCGCGTTTCTGGTACGGGGTGCTCGCGCTCGCGCTCGGCGCCGCGGTCTTCGTCCTCTTCGTCGCCGCGCAGCTCTACAACCGCTCGAGCCACCGCGCGATGAGCGAGGCGCTCAGCGCCGACTCCAGCGCGGTCGAGTGGTTCCTCAACGACGACGCCCGGAAGCGCTCGAGCGCGCTCATCCGGGTCGCGCTGAACCCGGCCCTGCGGACCGCGCTCGCCAAGTCGTCGGCCGAGGCCAAGCCCGGCGCCGATCTGCGCGAGAAGGCCCGCACCGCGCTGCGCACCGCAACCGCTGAGGTGCCGCCGGAGCTCAAGTTCGATCACGTGTGGGCCGTCGACGCGGCGGGGCGGGTGATGGCGTCGGTGGACTTCGAGCACCGCGAGGACTGGGAGCTCGGCGGCTACCCGCTGGTCGCCGACGCCCTCCACGGCTGGATCCGCGATGACGCGTGGGTCTGGAAGGGCCGCATCCTCCGCGTCGTGGCGCGCCCCGTCGAGCAGGACGTCAACGGTGAGCCGGTCGGCGCCGTGATCGGCGCCAAGATCATCGACGACACCTTCGCCCGCGCCGTCACGAAGCGCACCGGCGCCGCCGTCGGCTTCTACGCCGAGGGGGCGCGCGTCGCCTCCGGCGCGCCCGAGGGGTTCGACAAGGCGAACCTCGACCAGATCACGCAGGATCTGAAGCTGCTCGACGACAACAAGGACTACATCGAGAAGGGGCGCTCGGAGGTCCGCGTCATCGGCCAGCACCTCGGCGTGGTCTACGCGCGGCTGCCCGGCGAGGCGTGGGAGCTCGGCGCCGGCTACGCGGTCGGCCGCCTTGCGGCGTCGGTCGAGTCGCCGCTCAACTTCCTCGACAAGGCGAACAACGACGACAAGAGCGAGGTGCCCACGGCGCTGATCCTGGCCGGCGTCCTCGCCATGGCCGCGATCGGGCTGGTGCTCTCGTTCCTGGAGCACACGCGGCCCCTCCATGTCTTCCGCGGCGAGGCGGCGCGCTTCTCCAAGGGCGAGGTCGACGTGCTGGCGCCGAGCCGCTTCCGCGGCGCCTTCCGGAAGATCGCGGCCGACATCAACGACGGCGTCGAGAAGGTGGCCGCGAAGGGCGGCGCGCCCCGGAAGGCCGCCGACCTCGAGCAGGTGCTCGGCCCGATCCCGACGCAGCCGGCGATGAGCGCGTTCTCGGTGCCGCTCGGCCCCGGCGAGCCGCGCCCTGACTCGCGCCCCTCGTACCCGAAGCCCATGGTGAGCCCGCGCGGCCCCACGCGGCGGCCCGGCTCGCACCCGCTCAGCGGCCCGCCGCCGGCCCGCGACTCCGTGGAGCCGGTCGAGGCGATCGAGGAGGTCTCGGACGCGGGGATGGCGATCTCCGCCCCCGAGCCCGCGGGCGCTCCCGGGCGCCCGCCGCCGCGGCGCCCGCCGCCGCCGCCGCCGCCCAGGGCGCCGGGTGCTGCGCCCGCCCTGCCGAACCCGCTCCCCGAGCCGATGAGCGCGCCGGCCGCGCCAGCGCCGCAGCAGGACGGCGCGGGAGATCCGGACGAGCTCACCGAATGGAACGCCGTCTACGAGGAGTTCCTGTCGGTCAAGCAGCAGTGCGGGGAGCCCACGAACGCGCTCACCTTCGAGAAGTTCAAGGGGACCCTGCAGCGCAACAAGGACGCGCTCGTGGCTCGCCACAACTGCTCGCGTGTTCGCTTCACGGTCTACGTGAAGGACGGCAAGGCGGCGCTCAAGGCGTCTCCGGTGAAGTGAGGCCGAGCGGCGGGGATCGCCGCGCGGTGGGGACGGGGGGGTCATGAAACGAGGATCTGCCGGCGCCGCGGGCGCCGCGTTCGCTGCGATGGTGGCCGGCGGCGCCGCGCGCGCGTCGTCGGGGCTCGACTCGCCCGACATCGGGGTGCTCCAGCTCGGCCGCGGCGGGGCGTGGGTCGCGCGGGCGGACGATCCGCTCGCCGCCTACTTCAACCCGGCGGGGCTCGCCGCGCAGCGGAGCGGGGCGCACGGCGGCGTCCACTTCATCCAGCTGGCCCAGTGCTTCACGAGGCTCGGCCCCGGCGGCCGCCCCGTCCCGCCGAGCGCCACGACGGCGATCCCGGCGCCCGGCAGCGACGGGGGCCCCGACCCCGAGGTGTGCGCCGAGGGCGGCCTGTTCCCGAACCCGCAGCTCGCGGCGACCCTGCGCGTGAGCGACGCGCTCGCCCTCGGCGTCGCGGTGCTCGGCCCGCACGGCGTCGGCGAGCGGGCATGGCCCGAGTCGCTCCGGTACACGCACCCGAGCTTCGGCGACATGACGCAGCCGTCGCCGCAGCGGTACCTGCTCACGTCGCTCGACGCCCTGATGTTGATGCCGACGCTCTCGGTCGGCTTCACCCCCGCGGAGGGGATCTCGCTCGGCGCCGGCTTCATCTGGGGCACGGCGGCGATCGATTTCGTCAACTTCAGCGAGGCGCTCTCGGGCGAAGGGGGCGACGACTTCAAGGCGCACGGCGATCTGCGCACGCGCGCGGAGGCGACCGACCTCTTCATCCCTGGCTTCGTCCTCGGCGCGCGCTGGGCGGCGGCGGCTCACCTCGACCTGGGCGCATGGTTCAAGTGGCAGGACGCCGTGCGCGCGAAGACCGATCTCACCATCGAGTCTCGCTACTGGACGCCGGCAGGGGCGAAGGACGAGGACCCCTGCAAGGGCGAGGCGCCGAAGTGCAACGTCACCGAGGAGCAGGGCGCCGGCGATCTCACGATGCGGATCCCCATGGAGGCGAAGCTCGGGCTCCGGTACCACATGCCCCGCGCCGGCGCGCGGCGCGCGGCGGACTCACGCCGCGCTTCCGCCGCCGAGCCCCGCGTCCGCGACTCGCTGGCGGATGACCTCTTCGACGTGGAGCTCGACTTCACCTGGGCCAACAACAGCGCGGTCGACGCGATCGAGGTCCGGTTCCGCGAGGGCATCCCCGTGCGCGGCACGAGCGTGGGCACGGTGCCGCCCAACGCCGACGTCCCGCACCGCTGGCGAGACGTCCTGGGAGTCCGGCTCGGCGGCGATTTCGTCGTGCTCCCGAGCCTCCTCGCGCTGCGCGCCGGCGGCTTCTTCGAGAACAAGGGGCAGGACGACGCCGATCTGAACCTCGACTTCCACCTCGGCTACCGGATCGGCGTCGGGGCCGGCGTGACCGCGCGCGTCGGCCCTGTCGACATTTCAGCCGCGTTTCAGCACACGTCCTTCGGTGCGCTGGACAACGGCGGGAACGGGCGCCTCAAGGCCGTATCCGGCGCTGCGCTCAGCGGCTACCGCAGCGTCCAGAGCGTCAACGGCGGCCGCTTCGAGAGCGGCCTGGACGAGTTCGGTCTGAGCGGAACCATGCGCTTCTGAGCGGGCGGCTGCTCGGGCGTGCCTCTGGCGTGCCTCGGACGTGCCTCTGGCGTGGTGGAGCGGAGCGCAGGACGCGCGGCGCAGCGGAGGCGCGCCGGACCGCCGGGGCGGTCGACGCGGAAGGCGGTCGCGCCTATAAGATGCCTCCACCATGAGTGAATCGAACGTCCGCAACCTGGTCATCATCGGCTCCGGCCCCGCCGGGCTCACCGCCGCCATCTACGCGGCGCGCGCCAACCTGAAGCCGCTCCTCATCGAGGGCTTCAGCGCCGGCGGCCTGATCCCGGGGGGCCAGCTCATGTTCACGACCGACGTCGAGAACTACCCGGGCTTCCCCGAGAAGATCACCGGCCAGGAGCTGATGCAGCGCTTTCGCGATCAGGCCGCCCATCAGGGCACGGAGATCGTGACGGCGGACGTGACCAAGGTCGAGCTGACGGGCCACCCCTTCAAGGTGTGGGTGGAGGACACGCTCTACCTGGCGAAGGCGGTGGTGATCGCGACGGGCGCGCGCGCCAACTACCTCGGCCTCGAGAGCGAGGACAAGCTCAAGAACAAGGGCGTCAGCGCCTGCGCGGTCTGCGACGGCGCCCTCTTCCGCGGCCAGGACGTCGTGGTCGTCGGCGGCGGCGACACGGCGATGGAGGAGGCCACCTACCTGTCCGGCCTCTGCAGCAGCGTCACGCTGGTGCACCGCCGCGACGAGTTCCGGGCGTCGAAGGCGATGATCCAGCGCGTGGTCGAGAACCCGAAGATCAAGATCCTCTACAGCCACGTGGTGGAGGAGGTGCTCGACGTGAAGGCCGATATGGTGACGGGCGTCCGCGTGAAGAGCACGAAGACGGGCGACAGCCACCTCGTGCCGGCGGCGGCGATGTTCGTCGCGATCGGCCACACGCCGATGACCGATCTCTTCGTCGGGCAGCTCGACACGCACCCGAACGGCTACCTGAAGACGGTGCCGGGCTCGACGCGCACCAACATCCCGGGCGTCTTCGCCGCGGGCGACGTGCAGGACTGGAACTACCGCCAGGCCGTCACGGCCGCTGGCACGGGCTGCATGGCGGCCCTCGACGCGGAGCGCTGGCTCGCGCAGCAGGGCGGCCACTGAGAGGACGACCATGGTCGAAGCGCTGCGCGAAGAGCTCGCCGATCTGACCGCCTCGGTCCGGGCGTTCCTGGAATGGCACGCAACGACCGGCGCGGACGGAATGCCGGGCCACCCCGCAGCGCTCCACGAGGCGCTGGGCGCGACTTCTTCGGACGGCGCTACGCCGGCGCCTCGGCGGCCGGAGCGCGGCTTCTCCGGGCAGGATGCGCCCTCGCCGCCGGTGGCGCGAGGGGGCAGCAACGCGGCGTTCTCGCCGCCGCCGCCGCGCGGTGGCGCCGCGGGCGCCCCGCTGCCGCATCCGGAGCAGCGCGGAGCCGCCGCGGGCCCCTCCCTGCCGCATCCGGAGCAGCGCGGTGGCGCTCCGCAGCCGGAGCAGCGCGGTGGCGCTCCGCAGCCGGAGCAGCGCGGCGGCTTCGAGTCGCAGGGGACGTGGTCGCCGACGCAGACGCAGGCGCAGCGAGGTCCCGAGCCGTCGCCCCGGCCTGCCGTGGGCGCCGCACCGGCACAACGCGCGGATACGGCTGCGCGCGCGAGCGCAACGCTGCCGGACACGAAGGAGGAGCGCGCGGCGCGGCTCTCGCTCATCGCGGAGGAGGTCCGCACCTGCCAGAAGTGTCCGCTCCACGAGGGCCGCACCCACACGGTGTTCTCGCGCGGCGACCCGAGCTCCGCGGTCGTGTTCGTCGGCGAGGGGCCAGGGGCCGAAGAGGACCAGCAGGGGCAGCCGTTCGTCGGCGCGGCGGGGCAGCTGCTCGACAAGATGATCGCGGCGATGGGGTACCACCGCGACGAGGTCTACATCTGCAACATCGTGAAGTGCCGGCCGCCGAAGAACCGGAAGCCAGAGCCGGCCGAGATGGCGGCCTGCAGCCCGTACCTCACGGCTCAGCTCGCGCTGATCAAGCCGAAGGTGATCGTGGCGCTCGGCGCCACCGCGGTGCAGGGGCTGATCGGCACGAGCGAGGGGATCACGAAGCTCCGCGGCACGTGGAAGCTCTACAAGGGCTCGATCCCGATCATGCCCACGTTCCACCCGGCCTACCTGCTGCGCCAGCCGAGCGCGAAGCGAGAGGTCTGGAGCGACCTGAAAGAGGTGATGCGCCACCTCGGCAAGAGCGCGCCCGACAGAGGCTGAGGTGGCCCCGTGCGCTTCCGGGCGCGGGCAGCCAGCGGCGCAGGTGCCCGCCGCCGTCCGCGCGGGCGCCGAGCCGCACGCGCTCGCCGCTGTCGGCGCAGGCGCCGAGCCGCACGCGCCCGGCGAATCGAGCCCGGCCGAGCGGCTTTCGCTGCTGTCGATCGTGCGCTGCGCGCTGGTCCTCCTCGGCGCCCTGCCCTGGTGCCTCCCCCTCGCGCGAAGCCGCGCGCCGCTCGGAGAGCTCGGCGCGGCGCTCGATCGTGTCTTCGCGCCGATGTGCCACCGGATGCCCGAGCGATCCCTCGCGCTCGACGGCGTCGTCATGCCGCTCTGCAGTCGCTGCGCTGGCATCTTCGCCGGGATCGCGGCGGGCGCCGCGATCGCGCGCCCTCGCCTGGCGATGACGGCGTGGCGTCCGATCCTCATCACCCTCGCCGCGCTGATGGCGGTCGACGTGGCGACCCAGGACCTCGGGCTGCGCCCCGTCTGGCATGCGAGCCGCCTCGCCACGGGCGTGGCCTTCGGTTATGCCGCGGCCGCGGCGTTCCTCACGCAGATCGCTCGCCGCCCGCTCTGAGCGCTACTTGCGGCCGCCCATGGCCCTGCACTCGTGGACGGGGCCCTTCGTGGCGTTGCGAACGCAATCGCTGTACGCGGCGAGGCCGTCCTTCCACTTGCCCGTGTCCTGGAGCGCCGAGCCCAGGTAGAGATAGGGCAGCGCGTCGCTCGGATCGGCCGCGATGGCCGCGCGGGATGCCTCGATCGCGTCCTTGTACCTGCCGCGGTTGAGGAAGCTCAGCGCCTCCTTCTTCAGCTTGCCCGCGTCCTCAGCGCTGGCCGCCGGCTCCGCGGCCATCTCTGCCTCGGCCTTCTCCGCCGCAGCCTTCTCTGCCTCGGCCTTCTCCGCCGCGGCCTTCTCCGCCGCAGCCTTCTCTGCCTCGGCCTTCTCCGCTGCGGCCCTCTCTGCCGCGGCCTTCTCCGCGTCGGCCTCCGCCTTCACCGGATCGGGAACGGCGCCGGCCCCTTTTGCAGAGGACTCCGTCAGCGCCGACTCGGTTTGCGCAGGCGTCTTCGCCCGTGCCGGAGAGGGAGCACCCGCCGCAGCCAGGAGCTTCGTCTCGACGGGCGCTGGCTTCGGAGCCGGCGCGGCCATCGCGACCGGCGCAGGTGAGGACGGCTTGCTCGAGAACACCGCCTTGGCGACGACCGCAACGGAGATCACCCCGGCGAGCCCCGCGACCCCCGCGACGATCCGACGAAGGCGCGCCCGCCGGGCGAGGGTCTCGGGCGACAGCTGATGAACCACGACGAGCCGCTCGTCAGCGTGATCGTCGGGGCCGCTGGCCACCTCGGCGAGCGGCGGGAACGACTCTTCCTCCTCGCGCCGAAAGAACGCCGCCGTGGGCGAGGAAGGGTCGATCAGATCGAGCGCATCCTCGTCGGACGCCAGCTCATCGGGCGGGGACGCAAGGGCACCCGGCTGGGTCAGGGCGCCGGCTTGTGGAGCCATGATCAACGGGTCGTGCTCGAGCGCTTTGTGAGGGTCCGCGTCGTCCGTGTCGCCTGGAACGGCGCGCTGCGCGGCGAGCGCCTCGGACGCCGGCGCGAGCGCGGCGACCGGTGCAGCCGCGGCGACCGGTGCAGCCGCAGCCACCGGTGCAGCCGCAACGACCGGCGCAGCCGCGGCCACCGGCGCAGCCGCGGCCACCGGCGCAGCCGCAACCGCCGGCGCAGCCGCGGCCACCTCCGCGACGATCGGTGCGGCGGGCGCCTCGAGAGCCGGCGACACAGCGGGAGCATCGTCCGCGGCGCTGGCTGCCAGCGCAGGAGCGGCGGAACACTCAGCTACCTCGGCGACGACGTCCGAGCCGCTCGCGACCGGCCTCGCGGAGTCCCTTGTCGCGACGGCCGGCCCCTCAGGCGCCGCCGACACCCGCGGCTGGGAAGCCCGGGGACGGAGACTTCGGCCCCTGTTCGCGCGGGCCGATCCAAGAAGTCGCTTCGACATGTCCGAACCATCCTCCCGTGATTGTCACGCCCCCGATGGCGCAGGGGACCGGCGACTCGCCCTATTCATGATCCAGGCCGACCCCAACGGCGAGCGCTCGCCCGCGCATTTCCGTGCCTTCGCAGCACCATCGCCTGTGCCGGATCGTGCCGCGGTCACCCCAGCCAACCCTACCCGCGCTCGAACGAGCACACACGCGATCTCGCGCCACCGCGTTCGACAGCCCCTCCGCAAAAATGCGCACCGAGCGCACCCGCTGCCCCCTCCAGCCGGTGCGCCCCGAAGGCACGGCGATCCAGGCGATGGAGCCCCCCGGCGCCGCGCACGTCAGCCTCCACCGAGCTGCACCGGCCGCCCCGCGACCGGGGCAGCGCGGAGCAGGACGAGCGTGTCGAGCTTCTTCTTCGCGTCGGAAGCCATGACCGTGCCCGCCAGGTTGTGCGCCATCTCCCAGGGCACCTCGTCGTCCGCCGAGAAGAAGGCCACCGTCGCGCTGCACGCGGCGATGTCCTTCGTGAGCTGCTCGCCGGTGTTCGACAGATCCGGGCCGGCGAGCCCCTTGCGCTGCTTCTTGCCCATGCCGCCGCCGAACGGCCAGATCGCCGTCGCGAGGTCCTTCAGCACCATCGTGCTGACGGCGCAGGAGGGCGGCTTCGACGCGCGCCCCTCGGGGACCACCGTGATCTCCTTCGGGAGGTCGTCTCGACCGTCGGTCTTGATGACGACCTTCGGCGCGCCGGCCGCGCCGAGCTCGGTCACGACCGCGGCGACGGCGCTCGGCTTCGCCCTCTTGTCGGCCAGCAGCGTCACGGGCTTGCCCTCGATCGGCAGCTCGCGGATCACCTTGGTCAGCTTCTCGGGCCCCTCCTTCTGCGCCAGATCCACGCGCTGGCCGCCGATGTAGGGGCCCATGGAGTCGACGAGCAGCTCCGGCATGCCCTTCGGCTTCGGCGGCGCGACGGGCGCCTCGACGCTCGGGGCTACCGTGGCGGCGGCGCCAGGCTCGGAGGGCTTCGGCGCGCTCTCGCACGCCGCCGCGGCCAGGAGCAGGCCGGCGGCGAGCGCGATGCGCGGCGAGGCGCTGACAAGGAGGCAGGAAGCTCTCATGGCGCGGCAGTGTAACCAACCGGCCTGGCTCCGCGCACCTCCGCTGTGCGAGAGTTCGCGCGATGGCTTCTCCGCTCGTCGAACGGCTCGCGCAGTTCGGCTCGTCCGCCCGAACCGCCGTCGAGGACGAGCGGGGGCAGACCAGCTTCGCGGCGCTCCTGGAGCGAGCCCTCCGCGTCCGCGGCGCGCTGCTCGCCGGCGGCTCGCGGCGCGGCGCGGGTGAGGCCGAGAGCCCGAGCTCCCTCGAGGGGGAGCGCATCCTGCTCCTCGTGTCGCCCGGCGCGGCGTGGGTCTCGGCCTTCCTCGGCACCCTCCTCGCCGGGGGGATCGCGCTGCCGCTGTCGGCGCTCTATCCGCCGGCAGAGCTCGAGTGGCTCGCGAGCGACGCCGGCGTGCGGCGGATCATCGCCGACGGCGACCTCGCCGCCGTGGCCGCCCCGATCGCGCAGGGCCGCGCCGTGCTCCGCGTGGAGGATCTCGAGCGCGCCGCACCCGGGCGAGACGCGGCGATCTCCGACATCGCCGCGGACGATCCGGCGCTGCTGCTCTACACGAGCGGCACGACCGGCAAGCCGAAGGGGGCGCTTCTCACGCACCGCAACCTGGCCGTGCAGGCGGAGCTCCTGCGCGCGGCCTGGGGCTTCTCGGATCACGACCTCTTGCTGCACGCGCTGCCGCTGCACCACCTCCACGGCGTCGTCATCGCGCTCATGACGTCGCTGCTCGCGGGCAGCGCGACCAGGATGCTGCCGCGCTTCGACGCCCAGCGCATCGCCGCCGAGATCGCGGGCCGCTCGGTGACGTCGTTCATGGCGGTGCCGACCATGTACCAGCGGCTGTTCGAGCACGTCGACCGGGGCGGCGCGCCCGGCTTCGCCGCGGGGGCGCAGGCCCTGCGGCTCGCGACGAGCGGCTCCGCGGCGCTGCCGGTGACGCTCGCCGAGCGCTGGCGCGACCTCACCGGCACGATCCCGCTCGAGCGCTTCGGGATGACCGAGATCGGCGTCGGCATGAGCAACCCGCTCGATCCAGGCGCGCGGCGGGCAGGCTGGGTCGGCTTCCCGCTGCCGACCGTCGAGGCCCGCATCACGGACGACGCGGGCAACGCGTGGGCGCCGGGTGAACAACCGCCGGGTGAACAACCGCCGGGGGAACGGCCGCCGGGCGATCCCTCGGCGCCGCGCGACGCCGCGGTCGCGCGAGGCGAGCTCTGGATCCGCGGGCCCAGCGTCTTCAAGGGATACCTCGGGCGCGATGACGCCACCGCCGCGGCCTTCCAGGACGGCTGGTTCCGCACCGGCGACGTCGCCGAGCGCTCCAGCGACGGGCGCTTCCGGCTCCTCGGGCGGACCTCGGTCGATATCCTCAAGAGCGGCGGATACAAGCTGTCCGCCCTCGAGATCGAAGAGGCCTTGCGGGAGCACGGCGCGATCGCCGAGGTCGCGGTGATCGGCGTCCCTGACGAGGCGTGGGGAGAGCGCGTCGTCGCGGTCGTCGTCGCCGCGCCCGGGCGAGAGGCGGAGTGCGCCACCGGATCGCTCCGCGCCTGGGCGAAGGAGCGCCTCGCGCCCTACAAGGTCCCACGCGAGTCGATCGTCGTGCGGGCCCTGCCGCGCAACGCGATGGGCAAGGTCGTCAAACCAGAGCTCGTGAAGACCATCGCAGCGGGCATTGCCGTGGAGGAGCGCGGCCCTCTCGCGCGGTAGACGCGCGAGACGCGCGGTCGTCGCGGCTTGACCGACGCGCTCGGCTCCGGCCTACTCGACGCCAATGCAGCCTGCCAGCCCCATGGTCCAAGCCCAAGCCGCGTACGGCGGCCTCGCGGTTCAACCGTTCTCGCACCCGACGTACACGATCAAGCGGCCTTTCTGGTCGCTGCTCGGCCGCAAGTTCCACGTCTATGCGCCCGACGGCTCCCTCGTCTGCTTCGTCAAGCACCCGCTGCTCAAGCTGCGTGAGGAGTTCACCCTCTTCGCGGACGAGTCGGAGTCGCAGCCGCTGCTCACGATCCGCTCGCGGCAGGTCATCGCCCTCAACCGGTGCCTCGACGTCCTCGACGCGCGCACCGGCGAGCGCGTCGGCACCATCCGCTCGCGCGGGCTCAAATCGATCGTCCGCGACACCTGGGACATCCTCGACCCCGCGGATCAGCCGGTCGGGCTGATGCAGGAGGACGGCGCCGCGCTGCTCCGCCGCATGTTCCCGCTCCTCATCGGGAAGTGGCACATCGAGCTCCATCAGCAGGAGGTCGCGAAGGTGAAGCAGGTGTTCCGGTGGTTCGTGAAGGAGTTCACGCTCGACCTGTCGATGAACCAGGGGCGAATCGACGCCCGGTTCGCCATCGCCTGCTCCCTGCTCGCCCTCATGGCCGAGACCGCGCGCGAGTCCCGCTAGGCCCCCACCCGAGACCCGCCGCGGCCTCGCGAACGGCCCGCGGACGCCGCGGCCGGCGCGGCCTTCGGACGCACGCGCATTCGCTCGCTCGCCGAAACTTGGCCCATTTCCGCGAGCTCTGCGAGGGTCCGGCGCGATGCGCCTCGATCCTGTCTCCCGCCTCGACTCCGCCTCCGAGGAGGGCCGACCGACGTCCCCCCCTGCGCCCCCGTGCGGCACGGCCCGCTTCGCCCCGAGCGGGCAGGGCGCC
The DNA here is from genome assembly GCF_051527405.1 of Sorangium sp. So ce295. Lineage (NCBI taxonomy): Bacteria > Pseudomonadati > Myxococcota > Polyangiales > Polyangiaceae > Sorangium > Sorangium sp. So ce295. The sequence goes on from NZ_CP150324.1 coordinate 11,267,979, forward strand.
GACTCCGAGCGCGAGCTCAGGTCGCAGCGCTTCCTCTGGGCGAGCGCGCCGGCGGCGCCCGACGGGCAGCTCCGCGCGACGATCGAGGAGGCCGTCGAGCTCGCGCTGGCCCTGCGCGGCGCGCTGCCGCCGCGGGTCCAGGAAGGCGCGCCGGTCGAGGTGGTGATCGCCGACCAGATCTTCCGGGCCAGGGCGCTCGGCGCCGCGGGCCTCGCCGTCGCCCTTCCGCGCCTCGCGGGCGGGCGCTCAGCCTCGCCGCGCGCGCTCCACCCGGACGACAGCGCGACGCTCCTCGCCTGGCTCGGCGCGGCGCGCGAGGCGCCCGTCGCCCTCGTCTTCGACGCGGACGACAGGTCCGCGCAGGTGCTCGCGCCGGTGCCCCTCGCGGACCTCGTCGAGAGGAGCACGCGCGGCGGGTACGGCGCCGTCTCCTCCATGTCCCCGCGCGGGCAGGCGCGGAGCCTCGCGGCGCGCGGGGAGGACCGCCCCGTCGGGCCGGCGCAGCCGAGCGCCGGAGCGAGAGCCCCGATCGAGGCGCTCCCGGCGGGGCCGACAGCCGTGGACGAGGCGCTCCCGGCGGGGCCGACAGTCGTGGACGAGGCGCTCCCGGCGGGGCCGACAGCCGTGGACGAGGCGCCCCAGGCCGGACCGACAGCCCCGGATGAGGCGCTCAAGGCCAGGCCGACGGCCCCCGAAGCGCACGGTGCGCCGGCGTCGCCCGCCTCCGCCGAAGGGCGGACGGACGGGCGGCTGCGCGGCGTGCTGCCCCCCCGCTCCTCGAGGATCCGCCGCGCGGACGCGCCGGCGGCCGTCGCCGGGAGAAGCGCCGTCGCGGCGCGGGCGCCGGGCGCGAGCACGCCGCCGGCCACGGACGAGACGGCCGGGATGACGCCCGCCAGCGCCGAGCCGGCCGCGCCGGCCGCCGAGCCGGCCGCGCCGCACGAGGAGCGCGGCGCAGCGATGACGCTCAGGCCGCCGCGAGGGGCGTACGAGGCCGCGCCAAACGCGCCGAGCGTGCCGAGCGCGTCGAGCGCGCCAAACGCCGACGGAGCCCAGGCGGACGCCGACGCGCCCCCGCAGGCGCGGCGGGAGCGGAAGGCGCCGCGCGACCGGATCCTCAGCGCGGCGGAGTGGCGCGCGCTCGCCGTCGAGCTCGACAACGCCCGCGGCCCGAAGCCGGTCCGGGTCATCGAGCAGCTGTTCGCGACCCACTACACGCCGCTGCTCGGCGCGACGCTCGCGGGCGAGACGGACGCTGCCGTGCGCGGCGTGGTCGACAGCTGGAGGACCAGCTTCGAGCACAGCTACCGGGAGGCGTTCTCGGCGCTGCGCGTGACCGGCAAGCGGCCGCCCATGGTGTTCGACGCCCCGGACATCGCCTCCCGCATCGCCCGGCTCAACGGGGCGCGCGGGGTGAAGCTCCTGCTCGTGGACGCGATGCGCTTCGACCTCGGCGAGCGGGTCGCCGCGCACCTGAAGGAGATCCTGGTGGATCGGGCCATCCTGGTGGAGCGATCGCTCCTCTGGGCGGCGCTGCCGCCGACGACGACGGCGCAGATCTCGCTGCTCGCCCGAGGTCCGGACGGGCTCCGCGAGACGATGCCCCCGAGCGAGGCGGAGCCCGCCATCGCCCGCGGGCGCGCGGTGGCGACGCTGCGGCGCGAGCGGGTCGGGTCGCGCGAGCTGATGAAGCTCGACCTCGTGGAGGCGCGCCTGCGCGCCGCTGGGCCGCCGTTCGCCGAGCGGATCGAGGCCATCGCGGAGGAGGTCGCCGACGTGATCGCGCGGTTCATGGCCAGCCTGCCGCCGCGGACGCTGCTGCTCGTGTTCGGCGACCACGGGTTCCGCATGGCACCGATGGGAGACGGCAGCGCGACCGGCCCGGCGTCGCAGGGCGGAGGCTCGCCCGAAGAGGTGCTCGTCCCGGCGCAGGCGTGGCTCGTCGGCGGCGTGCACTGAGCGGCCCTGGACTCGACAGGGGCGCGCTGGCGTCCCTGGACGGCGCTCCCCAGTTCCTGGACGCCCACCGGCCCCCTTCCTGGAGGGCACGGCCGTGTCATGACGCCCAGGAGGGCTACAGGGAGGGATCTGCGCCGGCCGAGAGAAACGCGGTGAGCGCCGGGAGGACGAGCGCCGGATCCTCCAGGTGAGGAGCGTGCCCGAGCGGCACCATGTGCAGCGTGGCGCGGGGGATCGCCGCGGCCGCGGCGATGCCGATCGGCACCGGGAACATGTCGTCGCGCTCGCCCCAGAGCACCAGCGTCTCCGCGTCGATCTCGCCGAGCCGCGGGAGGCGATGGGGAACGGCGCCGAGGGCGGGGAACAGCGCGTTGAACGCGGCGACGGGCGCGACCCGGCCGTCGGGCACGGCGTAAAACTCGCCGTGCAAGGCGGCCAGGCGCTCGCCGAGCGGGGTGGGCCGCGGCGGACGGATGCGGCGGAAGAGCGCGGGGCCGAGCACCCGCGCCAGGCGCTCCGGCGGGGCGCGGAAATAGGCGCGGCTCCACGCCGTCATGACGGGACCGACCCCCATCGCGCCGATGAGCACGAGCTTCCGCGGGCGCGCGCGCTTGCGGAGCGCGATCTCCGCCGCGACCAGCGCGCCGAGGGAGTGGCCGACGAGGGCGGCGTCGCCGAGATCCAGCTCGAGGAGGAGCTCCTCCACGGGATCGGCGAAGAAGCGGAGACCTTCCTCGAAGCCCCCTCCCTCGAAGGGCGGGGACGACGCGTGGCCGAAGCCGGGAAGATCCACCGCGACGACACGGTGGCGCCGCGCGAGCTCGGGGAGCAGCGGGAACCACGTCGTCGCGGCGTTCCCGCGGCCGTGCAGGAGGACCACCGGCGAGCCGCCGCCGCCCTCCAGGTAGCGGAGCGTCGAGCTCAGCGCGGCGCGGCGGTGCACGGCGAACGGCGGCGCGCCCGCGGCGAGCTCCGCAAGGATCGCGCTCTCGACCGGGCCAAGGCGGGAGACGACGGCGTGGACGTTCGTCACAGGCGCATTCCGTAGCGCGATCGAAACGGCGCGGGAATGCCGCAGCCCAGGAGCAGCCCAGAACCAGAAGAACCAGCGGGAGAGGGCCGCCGCCGCGCCCCCTCCTTCAGTCCCTGCCGTGCCCGGGGCCGAGGATGAGCTGCATCTTGGCCACGGGGTCGAAGCCTTCCACGTGCGGCGGGTGGTGGCACTGCGTGACGCAGCTCTGGGGCGGGGGCGAGAGCACGATGAGCCCCTTCTTCTCGGGATCCTTCGCGTGGAGCGAGCCGGGGCCGTGGCACTCCTCGCACTGCACGTTCTGCAGCGACGCGTTGTGCGTCACCGTGGAGCCGCCCGGCTTGCCGTACCCGGTCACGTGACAGCTCACGCAGTCCAGGTTGAACTCCTTGAAATCCTGCTGCAGCGTGGCGTAGGCCCGCGCGTGCGCGGTGCCGTCGAAGACCTTGCGCTCCTCGTCGTGGCAGTTCGTGCAAGCGTCGATGCCGATGTAGCTGGCCTCGCCCTTCGCCGGCTTCTCGGGGACGCGATCCGCGAAGGCCTGCTTGTTGTGGTCGTTGACCCGCTTGTAATAGGCGAGGAGCTGCCCGGCGACGTCCTTGTCGGCCCCGAGCTTCTCGCGCACCTCGACCGAGCTGTAGCGGAAGAAGCTGCCGGTCACCTTCGTCTCCGCCGCCTCGAGCTGCGCCTTCTCGGCCCGGAGCTTCTCGAGATCCGCCTTCCGCGCCTCGACGTCCTTCGCCGCCACCCGCTTGTCGCCCTCCCAGCCGTTGAGGCGGATCTCGAGCTCCCGGATGCGCTCCGACAGGCTGATGAGCTCCCCGGCCTTTGCCACGCCTCCCGCGTCGGCGAACACGAGCGGGCCGCTGCCGCCGCCTCGAACGAAGAGATCCACGACCGCCACCGACTGGAGGTGGTTCGGCGTCTCCACGACAAGCGTCGAGCCGATGATCTCCGGCGGCTTCGGGCCGTCGTTGCCGTCGCCGCGCTCGCTCGGCTTGCCGAGCACCAGCACGTGCAGCTCCGGCACGTTGTCCGCGAGCCGCAGCGCCTCGCCCCTGGGCAGCGCCGCGAGCCCCACGAAGACGCTCGCGCCCTGCTTCTTCGCCTCCTCGACGCCCGCCTTCATCGCGTCGATCGCCGGGCCGGCCTTGACGCCCTCGGGGTAGGCGCCGGCGCGGCCCTTCGGGTCGCTCACGCCGATGAGGCCCACCTTCACGCCGGAGACGTCGCGCACGACGACGCCCTGGACGCCCTTCGCGCCCTCGAGGTTCTTGCCGAGCAGCGCCGCCCCGGACTGCTCCTGGTACTTGCCGAGCGCCTCCGGGCCGAGCGCCCAGTCGTTCTCGCCAGGCGCCCACGCCGTCAGCCCGATCTCCTTCGCCGCGAGCGCCATCGCCTCGGCCTTCCACGCGTCCTGCGAGGAGCGCTCCGGCTTCACCTCGGGGTCCGTGAAGAGCATCGGCCCCGCGCCGACCACGAGCCGATCCGGGGCCTCGCCGCGCTGGGCCTCGATCAAGGCGGCGAGGTGGTCGATGCCTCCCAGCTGATCCTTCGTGCAGCCGCACGGCTCCAGCGCGCCGGCGACGGTGCTGAGCACGTAGAGCCGCACCGTCGGCTTGTTCGCGTTCGCGTTCGCGTCCACGTCCGCGTCCGCGCTCACGGCGGCCGTCGCGGGGAGCTTGCACCCCTGACAGGCCGAAGCGAAGGCCGCCGCGGAGATCGCGACGAAGGGGATCAAGAGCGCGTATCCGCGACGCACTCCGTGAAGAAGCGAGCGCTTCATGCTCGCGCTATAGCACAGGGGCCCGGGCGCACCGCCGGGGCCGCGCCGGGAGGGCGGGGGCGCGATCAGAAGCTCGACGGCGCGAAGGGCAGGACCGTCTTCAGGTCCGAGTCGTTGAACCGGAGCTGCAGGCCGATGAAGTAATCCCGGCGATCGCCGTTCAGGATGTCGTCCATCCCGCCGAGCAGCCACAGCTTCCGGATGAACTCGTACGCGAGCGCGACGCGCCAGCGCGGCGACAGCTCCTCGCCGAAGCCGAAGAGGTCCTGGCGGAGCTCGAACCGATCGTCGAGCAGGTGGAGATCGAGGCCGAGGCCGCCCGTCGACTCCTTGATGCCGAACCGGCCCGTGAAGGGGCCGAGCCGCTTCGCGAACTGGAACGAGAACCGGAAGGCGTTCGTCGTGATCGTGCGGACCTCGCGGTAGTGCGCGGGCTCGTTCGGGTTGGTCGTGTCGACGTCGATCTGCTGGAAGTCCGTCTTGCCGCGCGGGTCGTTCACCAGCTCGACGACGTAGTACTTGTCCTCCGTCGGCTGGAGCCTGAGCTCGACGTAGCTCTTGATGGTGTTCGCCAGGAAGTTGTAGTCGGTGCGCAGCCCGACCACGGTCTGGAACCGGCTGAGCCCGCCGACGAGCTCGCCGACGTTCTCGACGACCGTCTCGACCTCGTTGATCAGCGTCTCGTCCCGGGTGATGCGGCCGAGCGTCCCCTCCCCGCGGTCGACGCGCGCGGCGACGCTGTCGACGTGCTTCAGCGCCGACTCGAGGCTCTCGGTCGCGCGGCCCACGCGCTCTGCGGCGCTCCGGAGCTCCCCGGGCTGCCCGTTCCGGCCGGGCACCTCGGCCGCGGCCGTCATCGTGCGGATGTCGCGGCTCACCTGCTCGACGTTGCGCAGGATCTCCCGCAGGCGCGGGCCCGAGTCGCCCGTGATCTGGTTGATGTTGTTGATGGTCTCCGTGACGCCCGCGCGGTTCTCGCGCACGGTCGCGTTCATCTGCTCGGTGACCTCGGCGAGGTTGTCGAGGATCTGCGCGAGCCGCTCCTGCCCGCCCTCGGAGCCGACGGTGTTCCTCAGCGTCTCGGTGACGGTCTTGACGTCCTTCAGGATCTCGGAGACCTGCCCCTGCATCGACTGGATCGTGGGCTCGTCGATGTAATAGAGGACCCTCCCCTCGTCGGGGATGCGCGGCTTGCCCTCGGTGCCGGGCGAGAGCACGACGAACGACTCGCCGATGAGGCTCGTCGCGCGCTTGCCGATGGCCGCGTCCTCGTAGAGCGGGACGTCGGGGCTCATCTTGATGTCGATGCGCGCCTGGCCGTTGTAGAGCGAGATCTTGTCGACGACGCCGACCTGGATGCCCGAGATCATCACCCGCGACTGCGGCGACACGCCGATCGCGTCGGGCAGCGTGGCCCAGACGCGGTAGCCGTTCCCGCCGCCGACGTCGCGCGAGACGAAGCGGTACCCGCCGTAGGCCGCGCCCGCGAGCACGATCGTCATCACGCCGACCTTCGCGGCCTTGGAGACCTCAGCCATGCTGCGCGACGGCCACGGTAGCACGAGCCGCCCGCGGGACCGCGCGGCTTTCGCGGCGACTCAGGTGAACGAGCGCCGGGGCGGGAAACCTGCTAGCCGAGTCGAATGCGGTCATGGTGGGCCAGCGGGGTGCTCGGCGCGGCGCTCGCCTCCGCGGGCGTGGCGGCAGCGGAGCCGCCGGCGCTCACGTGGGAGGCGACGACGCGCTCGCCCCAGCCCCCCAAGGCGGTCTCGCCGGAGATCGCCGCGCTCGCGGCGCGCTGCGGCAGCGCGGACACGGCGCTCGCCGCCGTCGCCCAGCGGAACGTCGAGCGGCAGCTCCAGGGCGGGGAGATCATGCCGCCCGACGAGCTTTCGTTCACGCTGCGCGCCGCCGGCGCGCCGCACGCCTGGCCGAGGGGATGGTCTATCTCCGGCCGAGGGCTCGGGCCGGCGGAGATCGGGGCGCGGATCGACGGGTGGCTCTCCGGGTGGACCTCCCTCGGGGTGCGGCGATGTGGGGTGGCCCAGGCGAAGAAGCCGGACGGGACGGTGATCGTGTCCGCGATCGGGGTGGACGCGCTCGCGGATCTGTCGCCGCTGCCGACGACCGCGCGGGTAGGGCAATGGGTGACCCTCGAAGGGACGATGCGGGTCCCGGCGACCGCGGCGAAGGTGGTGCTGCTGGGGCCGCGAGGCGCGCCCAAGACGGTGCTGAGCTCCCTGTCGGGCGCGCGGCTCCGCTCGAGCTTCGCGGTCGACCAGCCGGGGAGCTGGCTCGTGCAGGTGCTGGCCACGGTGTCGACCGGGCCGAGGCCCGTGCTGGAGGCGATGATCTTCGCGGGGAGCGCTCCGCCGGGCCGGTTCGTCCGCGCTGCAGCGCCGGGCGAGGAGGCCGCGAAGGGGGCGCAGGGCGACGAGGACGCGATGCTGCGGATGATGAACGCCGCGCGGGCGTCGGAGCGCCTGCCCGCGCTCGCGCGCGACGCGGCGCTCGCCGCGCTGGCGCGGGCGCACTCCGAGGAGATGATCAAGGCGAAGATGGTGGGCCACGACGTGGGCTCGGGCGATCCGGCGGCGCGCCTCAGGGCGGCCGGGTACGAGGCGACGATCGCGGGGGAGAACGTGGCCAGCTCGGGCACGACCGAGGGAGCGCACCGCGCGATCTGGGCGAGCCCGTCGCACCGGGGCAACCTGCTCGACCGGCGCTACCGGAGGACCGGCGTGGCGGTCGTGCGCGACCCGACCGGCCGGGTCTGGGTGACGCAGCTGCTCGCAGGCTGACCGCGGGCGTCGCGGCGCTGCGCTGACGTACGCTGTTCCCGTACCCCGCGGGCGGACGCGCCTCGCGGCGGGCGGGCGGGCGCCCGCGGCGCGCCAGCCGCGCGCCAGCCGCGCGCCAGCCGCGCGCCAGCGGCTTCGCCGGGCGTGTTCCATGCCTCGCCGGGCGGCGGCCGTTCCGCGCGTGTATCCTTGCGAGCGATGGCTGCACGCCCGCTTTACGTCGGTATCGACCTCGGCACCACGAACTCGACCGCGGCCGCCTTCGACGGCGAGAAGGTCACCCTCGTCAGGAACTCCCAGGGCGCGACGCTCACCCCGAGCGTGGTGCGGATCGACGCGCGCGGGACGATCACGGTCGGCGCGCGCGCGCGCCGGTTCCTCGAGAGCGATCCGCAGAACACCCGCGCGGAGTTCAAGCGGCTGATGGGGACGGCCCAGCCGATCGAGTTCGCGGCGGCGAAGGTCGCGAAGAAGCCCGAGGAGCTCGCCGCCGAGGTGCTGCGCTCCCTGCGCGCCGACGTCGCGGAGCACCTCGGGGTCCTGCCGGCCTCGGCGGTGATCTCCGTGCCCGCGCTCTTCGAGCTGCCCCAGAGCGCGGCGACGTCGGAGGCCGCGCGGCGCGCGGGGTTCGAGCGCGTCGAGCTGATCCAGGAGCCGGTGGCCTCGGCGCTGGCCGCCGGCTGGACGGTCGAGGAGTCGACGGGCAGCTGGCTCGTCTACGACCTCGGCGGCGGGACGTTCGACGTCTCGCTGCTCGAGACGCGCGACGGGCTGCTGCGCGTCGTCGGGCACGACGGCGACAACTTCCTCGGCGGACGCGATTTCGACTGGGCGATCGTCGACTGGGCGCTCGCCGAGATCGCGCGCACCCAGGGCGTCACCGTGAGCCGCGCCGACCCGCGGCACGCCGCCGCGCTCCGCAAGCTCAAGCTCGCGGTCGAGGAGATCAAGATCGAGCTCACCCGCGCCGACGAGGCGGCGCTCGCGGTGCCCGCGGCGTTCGAGGTGGACGGCGCGCCCGTCGACGTCGACCTGGTCCTGCAGAGGTCCACGCTCGACGCGCTCTGCGCGCCGATCATCGACCGCTCGGTCGAGGTCTGCCGCCGGCTGCTCGCGGCGCACGGGCTCGACGCGTCGCAGCTCGCGCGCGTCGTGCTCGTGGGCGGGCCGACGGTGATGCCGGCGCTGCGCGAGCGCGTCCGGGGCGCGCTCGGCGCTCCCTTCGGCGAGGGGCTCGATCCGATGACGCTCGTCGCGCAGGGGGCCGCGATCTACGCGGCGACGGCGGGGCTCGACGCGCGGGCTTCCTCCTCGGGCGCGCGGCCCAAGGAGGAGGGGCGCCGGCTGTGGCTGCAGTACCCGGCCATGTCGAGCGACCTCACGCCCCACGTGGTCGGCCGCGTCATGGAGGGGCCGGGGGCCGCGCCCGAGCGGATCCGGCTCGCGCGCGAGGGTGACGGGTGGACGAGCGCCGAGGCGCCGCTCGACGCCGAGGGGGCGTTCGTGGTGACCGTCGACCTGCTGCCGCGCCGGCCGAACGTGTTCAACATCGAGGCGAGCGCGGCCGGCGGCGCGCGGGTGCCGGTGCACCCGCAGGCGATCACGATCGTCCAGGGGCTCACGATCGGCGATCCGCCGCTGTCGCGCACGATCGGGGTCGCGCTCGCGGACAACTCGGTGCGCGTCTACTTCGAGCGGGGCGCGCCGCTGCCGGCCCGGCGGACGTTCGTGCACCACAGCGTGGAGAGCGTCCCGAAGGGCTCCAGCGCGTGCGTGCTGAAGATCCCCGTCGTGCAGGGCGAGCTCGACGTCGCCCACCTCTGCCGCGTGGTCGGGACGCTCGAGATCGACGGGAGCGGGCTCACCGCGACCCTGCCCGCGGGCTCGGCGATCGAGCTGACGCTCGAGCTCGATCGGGGCGGGCACCTCTCGGCGCGCGCGCTGATCCCGTCGCAGGGGCTCGTGTTCGAGCGCGTCGCGCACCTGCTCGTCCCCGAGGCGGCGCCGGAGGTGCTCGACGCCTCCATCGCCGCCATGCGCGAGCGGCTCGCCGCGGTGCGCGAGGCCGCCCTGCGCAGGGACGCGCCGCACGCGCTCGGCAAGGTGACCTACGTGGAGTGCGCGCTCGCCGAGGTGGAGCGCGACGCCGCCGCGGCGCGCGGCGGCGACGCCGACGCGGGGCAGAAGGCGCGGCGCGCGCTGCTCGATCTCGACGTCCTGCTCGAGCAGGCCGAGGCCGACAAGCGCTGGCCGGAGCTCGACGCCGAGGCGCAGGCCGCCGTCGCGAGCGCGTCGACGTGGATCTCGCAGCTCGGATCGAGCACGGAGAAGGCGCTCCTCGAGGAGGCCGCGCAGGGCGTCGCGCGGGCGCGCGCCGAGAAGAACCAGGTCGAGCTGCAGCGGCAGCTGCGCCTGGTCCGCAACCTGAGCAGCGCGGCGTTCCAGCGCCACCCGAAGGCGTGGGTGTGGATGTTCGAGGACGCCGCCTCCGAGGCGCACCAGGCCTCGGATCTGGTCCGCGCGCAGCGGCTCGTGCGCGACGGGCGCGGCGCGGCGGAGCGCGGCGACACGGCGGCGCTCAGGACGATCACCGAGGAGCTCTGGCGCCTGTTGCCGGTCGACGCGCAGAAGCGCAGGCTCGGCCACGAGTCGGGGGTGCGGTGATGGACGACGCGCTCGGCCGCATCCGCGACAACCCGTTCTACGTGCTCGGCCTGCGCCCGAGCGCGAGCCGCGCGGAGATCGAGCGCGAGGGGCAGAAGCTGCTCGGGATGCTCGAGCTCAAGCTGGCGAGCGCCGCGGCGTACCCGACGCCGGTCGGCCCCGGCGCGCGGACGGCCGACAAGGTGCGGCAGGCGATGGCGGCGCTGCGGGACCCGGAGCGCCGCCTGGCGCACGAGGTCTGGGCGCGGCTCGACCCGAGGCCGCCGCCGAAGGACGATCTCGACGACGACCTTGGCGAGCTGCCGCCGCCGGAGCCGCCCGGGGAGGATCCGCGGGCGCCGTGGCCCGAGGCGCTGTCCGCCCTCGGCTGGAGGGCGCGATGACCTGGGGCGTCCTCCTGGCGCTCGCCATCCTGGTGCGGGTGATCAGCGAGGCGGCCGCGCGGAGGGCCTCGCCCGGGGCGGCGCCGCGCCCCCAGATGCTCGGCGTGGGCCTCTGGAACGTCGTCGTGCTGTTCGTCTTCGTGCCGATCGCGATCCTCCTCGCGCTCGCGCTCGCCGGGGGTCAGCTCTGGTGCGCGGTGCCGCTCGCGCCGCTCGCGCTGCTCATGGCGCCCTGGCCCTTCGCTCGCCACGTGCTCATCCCGCTCGGGCTGCCGCGCGCCGCGTACTTCGTCGCGTTGCTGTCGGACGGGGCCTTTCGCGCCGACCGGCGCGGCGGCGCGGCGCTCGCGGCCGCGTGGGCGCTCTGCCGCGCGCGGAAGCCGGACGCCGCGGTGGAGGCCTGGGTCAGCGAGCGGATCGAGCGCATCGGCGCGGAGCCCGCGCCCCCCTCGGCGAGCGCCGATCCGCTGCGCGGCGCGGGGATCGCCGCCGGCGCGATGCTCGCGGCGCACCGCGGCGATGTGGAGGGCGCGCGGGCGCTCTTCGACAGCGTCGCCGGCCTGGACGAGCGCGCCTGCCCCCGCGAGGCCCGCCGCATCGCCGCGGGCTGGCTCGCAGCCGAGGCGGCCTCCCGCGGCGACTGGACGGCCGTGACCGGATACGCGTGCGTGGGGGGCGGCCGGACGATGTGGTTGCTCGGCGCCGTCGCCGCGCGGCTGGTCGGGGAGGCGCCCGCGCGGGGGGCGCTCGGGCTCTGGCTGCGATGGCTCATCGCGCCCCACCGCCGCGCCACGCTCCCGCTCGTGCGCCGGGCCCTGGCCGCGGGCGCGGGCGCGCCGCGCCCGGAGCCGGAGGCGCCCGAGCCCTGCGCCGCGAAGGTCGCCGAGGGCGATCTGTGGAGCCGGGCGGTGCTGCTCCACGCCGCGCTGCTGCTCCGGCCCCGGGACCAGGTCTCGGGCGACGACCTCAGGCGGCTCGGCGGCGCGTGGGACGCGGCGCTCGACGACGAGCGCGCGCAGGCCGAGCTCCGCGAGCGGGCGGCATCGCTCGGCGCCTCGGGGGCGCAGGCGGCGCTCGGTCCGCTGGCGCGCGCGGTCGAGGAGGACCTCGCGGCGACGCTGCGCGCGGCGCGCGTGCCGCGCGCGGCGTGGGACGACCTCGGCGCGACCATCGGCCGCACGCGCCGGCGCCTCCGCGACGAGCTCCTGTCCGAGGTCGAGATCGCGTGCGACGCCCTGCGCCGCCGCGTCGACGAGCGGCGCGAGCTGCCGCCGCTCTCGGAGTGGCGCGAGTGGACGTCGCTGCGCGCGCAGTACGAGGCCGCGGCGGTGCTCGTCGGCGTGGAGTTCCGCCGCCTCGCGTTCCCCAAGCTGCACGCCGACGTGTGCCACGCGGCCGTCTGGCTGTTCAACACGCGCAAGGAGCGGGTGATCGCGAACGCGATGTTCCGGTGGCTCCTCGCCGAGGCCGAGGCGCTCGGCGACTCGCGCCTCACGGCGCTCCAGCGCGGCAACGTCGAGTGCGGCGTCTGACGCGGGCGGAGAGCCGGATCTAGAGCGGCGCTCAGTCGCCCCCGGATACACGCGTCGCCGAGCGGCGGTCACCCGCTTCGGTCGCCCGCGGGCCCGTCCGCGCCCGGCGCCCCGGCGCCCGGCCGCCTGAGCGTCACCAGGAGCTCTTCCTGGAGCGGCTCCGGCTGGATCGTGCAGTGGGTGAGCGCGTGCTTCTCGCGCAGCCGCCGGGCCACCGCGGCGGCCACGTTCGTGCCATGGTGCCCCTTGGCGAGGACGACGTGCACGGTGAGCACGTTGAAGCCGTCGGAGATCGACCAGACGTGCAGATCGTGGAAGTCGACGACCCCGGGCACGCTCCGGATGGTGTCCTCGACGTGGGCGAGATCGATCTCGATCGGGCTGCCCTCCATGAGCACGCGGGACGTGTCGCGCACGAGCCGCCAGCCGCCCCAGAGCACGAGGGCGCCGATGGCCGCGCTGATCACCGGATCGGCCCGCGTCCAGCCGAAGGCGAGGATGAGCACGCCCGCCGTGATGGCGCCGACCGAGCCGAGCGCGTCCGACAGCACGTGCGCCAGCGCGGCCCGCGTGTTGATGTTGTGCCCGTGCTCGCCGGTCGAGAGCAGCAGCGCCGCGACCACGTTCACGAGCAGCCCCAGCGCCGCGGTGATCGCCAGCGCCTCGGCGTGCACCGCCTGGGGCGCGCGCCAGCGGTGGGCCGCCTCGATGAAGATCCAGATCGCCGTCAGCGCCAGCGCGATGCCGTTGGCGAAGGCCGCGAGCACCTCGGCGCGCCGGAAGCCGTACGTCCGCTCGCGCGTCCGCGCCTGCGCCGCGATGCGCTGGGCGATGATGGCCAGGCCGAGCGCCGCGGCGTCCGCGAGCATGTGGCCCGCGTCGGCCAGCAGGGCGAGGCTCTTCGACCACCACCCGACCGCCGCCTCGACGACCAGGAACGACGTCGTGAGCGCGAACGCCGCGATCAGCCGGCGGAGCGGCGCGCGCCGGAGATCGTGGCTGTGGTCGTGGTGCTGCGGGTCGCCGTGGTCGTGGTCATGGCCGTGATCGTGGTCGTGCCCCGGGGCATGGTGATGCCCGTGATCGTGCCCCTCGCCGCGTCGAGCGCCGCGCCCGTGCCGGTGCTCGTCCGAGGCGCTCCCGTGATCGTCGCGCACCCCCATCGCCGCGCCGGAGCGGCTCACACCCGCTCGAGGATGGTCGCCACGCCCATCCCTCCGCCGATGCACAGCGTGATCAGCGCGGTCGCCTTTCCGGTGCGCTCGAGCTCGTCGAGCGCCGTCCCGATGAGGCAGGCCCCGGTCGCGCCCAGCGGGTGCCCGAGCGCGATCGCGCCGCCGTTCACGTTGACGCGGTCGAGGTCGATGTCGAGCTTGCGCGCCGTCTGCAGCGGCACCGCCGCGAACGCCTCGTTGATCTCCCAGAGATCGACGTCGCGCGCCTGCATGCCTGCCTTCTTGAGGGCGCGCTCCGACGCGGGCGCGGGGGCCGTCAGCATGATCACCGGCTCGGCGCCGGCCGTCGCCGTGGCGCGGATCCTCGCCCGGGGGGCGAGCCCGTGCGCCTTCACGTAGTCGCCGGACGCGAGCAGCACGACCGCCGCCCCGTCCACGATGCCGCTCGAGTTGCCCGCCGTGTGGACGTGCCGGATCGACGCCACCTGCGGATAGCGCGCCAGCGCCAGCGCATCCACGGTCTCGCCGGCGGGGCCCATCGGCGTCGAGCCGAGGCTGGCGAACGCCGGCTCGAGCTTCGCGAGGGCCTCCATCGTCGCCCCGGCCCGCGGGTGCTCGTCCCTGTCGAGCAGCGGCTTGCCGTCGAGATCGACGACCGTGAAGAGGCTCTTCGCGAAGCGCCCCTCGCCCGCGGCCCGCTCGGCCTTGCGCTGGCTCTCCAGCGCGAAGCGGTCGACGTCCTCGCGCGAGAAGCCCTCGATCGTGGCGATGAGGTCCGCCGAGATGCCCTGCGGGACCATCGCGAGCTTCTTGCGGAGGGCGAGGTTGTTCCCGTCGAGGGGCGCGCCGTCCGAGCCCATCGGCACGCGCGACATGCTCTCGACGCCGCCGCCGACGGCGACCTCCTGCTGGCCGGACATGACCCCCATCGCCGCGAAGTTCACCGCCTGCGCGCCCGAGCCGCAGAAGCGGTTGACGGTCACGCCGGTCACGATGTCCGGCCAGCCGGCCGCGAGGATGGCGGTGCGCGCGATGCACGCGCCCTGCTCGCCCGCCTGGGTCACGCACCCGACGACCACATCCTCGACGTCCTGCTTGCGGATCCCGGTCTTCTCGGCCAGGCGATTGAGCGTTTGCGCGAGGAGCTCTTGAGGGTGCACGCCCGAGAGCGCTCCCTTGCCCGCCTTGCCGCGCCCGCGCGGCGTGCGAACGGCATCCACGATGAAGACGTCTCGCATGACAGGCCTCCGAGCCCGGTGTCCGGCCCGTGCTTAGCACACCGCCCGTTCCCGGGGCAGCCTGGTCGCGCCGGCTCTCGGTGGACCTGAGCCGGCGCGGATCGGCTATGCTCGCCGCCGATGACGGACCGGTCGCAGCGCATGGTGTGGGTCGATCTCGAGATGACGGGGCTCGACGAGAGCTCGTGTGCGATCGTGGAAATCGCGACCATCGTCACGGAGCCCGACCTGACCGTGGTCGCCGAGGGGCCGTGCCTGGTCATCCACCAGCCGGAGAGCGTCCTCGCGGGAATGAGCGACTTCGTCCGCGATCTCCACGAGCGCTCGGGGCTCCTCGAGCGCATCCGCGCGTCCACGCTCTCGGTCGGCGACGCGGAGTCCGAGACGCGCGCGTTCCTCGAGGCGCACTGCCACAAGGGGACGGCCGTGCTGTGCGGCAACTCCGTGTGGAAGGACCGCGCCTTCCTGCAGCGCTACATGCCGGAGCTCCTCTCCTTCCTGCACTACCGCATCGTGGATGTCTCGACGCTCAAGGAACTCGTGCGCCGCTGGTATCCGCTGCGCGCCGCGCCCAAGAAGCGCGAGATCCACCGCGCGCTCGACGACATCCGCGAGTCGATCGAGGAGCTCAGGTGGTACCGGGCCAACGTGTTCCAGCCGCTCCCGGGGAACGAGCTCCGCTGAGCGATCGCGGCGAGCCGAGGGGCGCCCGAGGGCCGACCGGGCCCTAGGGCTTGCGCCGGCATCCCCAACCTCGGTCGGCGCCCCGCCCTCAACCTCGGTCGGTTCACCCGGCCCTCAACCTCGGTCGGCGTCCCGCCCTCAACCTCGGTCGGCACCCCGCCCTCAACCTCGGTCGGTTCACCCGCCGCCCGCCCTCCAAAATCCCGCCGAAAAGGCGGTTCTGCTGGCAATCGAAGAAAAATTGTCCTCGAAGCGAGAAAATTCGATCGATCGAGGCAATGCATTGAGTAGGGTAGCCATGCGTCCAGGCCTCCGGCACGAGGTCTGCGGCGTAGACACCCCGGCGGCCCCAATCCGCCGGGGTGTCGTTTGCTACCCGGCCTGCGCGATTGCCTCAGAACAGCTGGTCGCCGTACCACCGTTGCCCGGGGCTACCCTTGGCTTCCACGGCGGGAGTCGCGACCAGCGGGGCGGGCTCAACACGGCGCGTCACCCCGGATTTCGTCGCCGGCGCCTCCACGGCAGAACCCGCCGCCTCGGAGACGCCGGGGTCGCACTGTACCGGGGAGGCTGTCGGCTCATTGTGATGTGGATCACTCACGTGAACCGGCGGCCCGGCGGGTGAGGGCGGTATCCCACGTCGGGCGATGTACGAGCTCAACGGCACCGCGACGGCGGCGCTCGTCAGCGCGACGAGCAGCAGCGCTCCGCCGGCCAGCAGGACGTTGCTGCGCGAGCGCGGCGCGGCGATCTCGACGACGGGGTGCCGCATGGCCTCCGGAGGGAGGGTCCCGGTGGGCAGCGTGTTGCGGGACGCCGGAGCGGGCACGCTCCGCTCCGTATCCGGCGCCGGCTCCTGCAGCGACGAGGCGGCCGCTGCTCGAGGGCGCGGCCCCCCCGGCGGCGGAGCGCCCCCCGCGAGCGGCGCCGCGCCCACGAGCAGCGGCCGCACGGCGGCCATGAGCTCGTGGACCGTCTGGAATCGCGCGTCAGGGTCCTTCGCGAGCGCCCGGGCCAGCGCCTCGTTCACCTGGGCCGACACGCCCTCGAGCGGCGGCGGCACCTCGTCGAGCGCGCACACATCCAGATCGTCGCGGCCGTCGAACGGGCGCTGGCCCCCGAGGAGGCAATACAGCAGCATCCCGAGCCCGTAGACGTCGGTTCGTTCATCGATCGCGCGAGAATCGAAGAGCTCCGGCGCCCGGTACCGCGCCGCATCCGCCATGGCGTCCTCGGGCGCCCCGAACAGCGTGTGCAGCCCGAACGCCCTCAGGACAGCGGCGCCCTGACCGGTGATCACCACCGTGTGCGGGCCGAGATCCCCGTGCGAGAGCCCCAGCGCGTGCGCGGCGCCCAGCGTCCGCGCGACGTCGACGACGAGCTCGTACGCGACCGAGCGAAGCCGGGGCAGCAGATCTTCCACCGAGGGATCGTCGCTCTGCCGGGCAGCGATCCACCCCGCGTCTCCCTCCATCCCGCCCGCGATCACAGGCACGATGCCGTGCACCCGCGCAGACAGCGAGAGGAGCCTCTCCAGCGCGCCGCGGAACGCATCGGCGTCGATGCCCATGCCCTCCTGGACATAGAGCGTCACCTCGCGGCCATCCGCGTCGAGCGCGCGATACGCCTCCGCCGGAGCGGGAGAGTCGAGGCTCGCGACGATGGTGTACCCCGCGAACTCCTGCCCGAGGATCACCATGGCCCCTCCGCCTCGATCCGCGCGACGGGCACGGAGGATTCAGGCCTCGCGCCCTGGAAGGAGAGGACAGCGCGGCGCGCGTTCTTCAATGCTGGCTGCGGTGTTGGATCAGCCCAAAAGATTCTGCTCACTGCGTCGGACCTCCGGCACGAGGTTCGAGTCCATGACACCCCCGGACACGGCGCGGGGAACATCGGTTGGCGGGGACAGTAACAGAGGTCTCAGGCGCGCGGAAGCCGTCGCCAGCGCGGACCGGCGCCGCGGAGCGCGCGAGGCGGGTCTATCACTTTCCGGAACGACGGCTCGACGGCGGAGTAATACGCCCTGAAAAAGCGCGCTCCGGGCGGGGCGACTTGGGCGGAGCCGCCGGGCGTGCGCGCTCCGGATCTTCGCTGGCGAGGGCGAGCATTGCTTGCTTTCTCGGTGAATCGTCAGGCTCCATGAGCAGAAAGAGGATCGCGCTCTGGAGCGTCTCCTCGGCCTGGTCAAAGCGCTCTGCCACGATGGAGCCGACAGGGCTGCGCCCGTCGCCGGGGAGCAGGAGGCGCGGCTCGCACTGGAGCCCCTGGGCGATCAGGCCTAGGGCGCCGAGCCCGAGATCCCGCTCGCCGCGCTCGACCTGCCGCAGGTACGTGGCCGAGAGCTGCGCCCGCTCCGCGAACTCCTGCATGCTGAGCCCACGGAGCAACCGGAGGATGTGGACCGCCTGGCCGACCTCCTTGGGGAGCGTGTCGCGCATGAGCGCGAGCCTAGCAGGCAGAGCTCGCCTGAGCCCCCGAGAAGGCAGGCCGCCCCGCGTGAGGAGCGCGCCCGCTCGCCGGCGCGCCGAACGCGCCGCGCCGGCGGCGCTACAGGTACCCTTCGGCCTGCAGCGCGAACATGCGGGCATAGCGCTGGCCACGGGCGACGAGCTCGTCGTGGGTGCCCTCCTCGACGATGCGCCCGCCGTCGAGCACGACGATGCGGTCGGCCATGCGCACGGTCGGGAAGCGGTGAGAGATGACGATGGTCGTCCGCCCCTTGGACAGGGACCGGAACCGCTGGAAGACCGCGTGCTCCGCCTCGGCGTCGAGCGCGGCGGTCGGCTCGTCGAGCACGAGGATGTCCGCCTGCTCGCGCATGAAGGCGCGCGCGAGCGCCACCTTCTGCCACTGCCCGCCGCTCAGCTCGACCCCGCCCTTGAACCAGCGCCCGAGCTGCGCGTCGAGGCCCCCGGGCACGACCGTCACGACCTCGTCGGCGCCGCCCTCGGCGACCGCGCGCGCCACGCGCGGCTCGTCCGCGAGGTGCTCGACGCTGCCCAGCCCGACGTTCTCGCGCAGCGTGAGCTGGTATTGGTTGAAGTCCTGAAAGACGACACCGATCCTCCGGCGGAGCGCGTCGGGCTCCCAGGCGCGGAGATCCTTGCCGTCGAGCAGGATTCGCCCCTCGGTGGGCTCGTACAGCCGCGCGAGCAGCTTGATGAACGTGGTCTTTCCGGCGCCGTTGTGCCCGACGAGCGCCAGGCTCTGACCGCTCGGGATGTGGAGATCGATCCCCCGGAGCGCCCAGCGCGACTGGCCAGGATACCGGTAGCCGACCCCCTCGAACCGCACGCCCCGGTCGCGCGCGCCGCCTTCCGCCAGCGGCGCAGGCGCGTCTCCGCGGTCGGCCGGCAGGGGCGCAGGCGCGTCTCCGCGGCCGGCCTGCGGCGCGGGCGGCTCGCCGGTCGGGATGGACAAATACTGAAAGAGGTTCGACATGTAGAGGTTGTGCTCGTACATGCCGCCGACGCCGGCGAGCACGGCCTGGAACGCCTGCTGGCCTTGCCGGAAGGCGGCGACGTAAAGGACCATCTCGCCGAGCGAGAGGCGCCCCGCCGCGGCGCCGGCCGCCATGGCGCCATAGCAGCCGTAGAACGCGGCGGTACCGAGGAGCGACAGGCCATAGGCCCACCCGGCGCGGCGGACCGCGAGGGCGCTGTCCTCCCGGTAGAACGACGCCGCGAGCGCCTTGTACCGCTCGAGGAACGTCGGCCCGAGCCCGAAGAGCTTCACCTCCTTGGCGTGGCCGTCGTTGGCGAGCACGTACTCCAGGTAGTTGAGCCGGCGGGCCTCGGGAGAGCGCCAGTTCCGGAGGCGGAACGCCGCGCCGGAGAAGCGCGCCTCGGCGACCGTGGCGGGGACGGCCGCGAGCACGAGCGCGAGCACCGCGAGGGCGCTGAACCCGACGAGCAGCGCGGCGTACCCCGCGAGCGTGATCAGGTTCTGCACGAGGGAGAAGCTCTCGGTCACGACGGCGGCGGGGCGGGACGACGCCTCGCGGCGCGCGCGGGTGAGCTGGTCGTAGAACTCGGGGTCTTCGAAATGGACCAGCGAGAGCGAGAGCGCCTTCTCGAGGATCATCCCGTGGATGTCGATCGAGAGCCGCGCGCCGAGCAGCTGCCGCGTCAGCGAGAGCCCGCGCTGCGCGAGCGCGAGCGCGGCCACGAGGCCGAGCTCGACCGAGACCCACACGAGCGCCGCGCGCTCGTCGCGGGCGACCACCGCGTCCGTGATCGCCTTTCCCACGTAGGCCACCCCGAGCGGCAGCGCCGCCGCGGCGAGCGTGAGCGCGCCGAGGGCGACGCTCGCCGCCTTCGACGAGCGCCAGACGAGCTGGAGCGTCCGTGGTGTGTAGGCAAAGCTGTCCCGCAGGCGGGAGAGGCCGAGCATGGACGGCGAATTCTAACCACGCCGCAGCGCTCCGCCCGCAAAGACCGGCGAGGGCGCGAGGGCTGAGGGACGCGAGCGCGACGATCACGGGCGGCCGCGGTCGCGGGCGCGCGGCGGGCGAGCGGATGCGGTGGCGGACGCGCGCCCGGCGCGGTATCCCGGGCCTCCGAAAGAAAAGGAGGCTCTTCATGTCGAGCATGTCCACGTTGACCATGGGCTACGGCGCGCTGCTCACAGCGCTCGGCGTCGGCGGATTCGCGGCGACGAGCGCGCCGACGGCGCTCATCCCGGCCGGCTTCGGGGTCGTCGCGATCGGGCTCGGCCTGCTCGCGCGACAGGAGAAGTACCGCATGCACGCCATGCACGCGTCGGCCATGGTCGGCGTCCTCGGCTTCCTCGGCTCCGCCCGGGGCCTGACCCAGCTGCCGACGCTGCTCTCCGGCGGCGACGTGGCGCGCCCCCCGGCCGTCATCGCCCAGTCCGTGATGGCCGTCCTCTCGGCGGGCTACGTCGCCCTCTGCGTGCGATCCTTCATCACAGCGCGCCGCGCCGCCGCCCGCACCTGAGCGCGACGCGCGCCGCCTCGCGTGAGGAGCGCGCCGCCCGGCCACGCGGCGCGCGCCGCCTCGCGTGAGGAGCGCGCCGCCCGTGAAGGAGCCCAGGCGCGCCTTCTCAGTCCCCTCTTCCCATCGCCGTCCAGCCGGCGCGCTCGGTGCGGTCCTGTCGGGCGCGAGAGCCATCGAGCGGCGCGCTCCTGCCGATCCGTAGAGAACGGCCGCTGCGGCCCCTCTCGCGTGGCGCGTGGTGGATGAGCCCCCTCCCCTCTCCTCACCCGCCTTACTCTGCACGTCCCATCTCTGCGTGTCCGATCTCCGCGCGTCGGATCAGGGCGCTCGCACGCCGAGGACCACTTCATGTCGATTATTTGACAATCCGGACCACCAGTCCGGAATGCTATAAATCCGCGCGCAAAAAGCCAGATCGGTGCCCTCGATGCCCGTGCATGATGTACTGTCATCGTCACCAGACCATCAACTACGAGAAGAGCGAGCACCATGCTTCGACGCGTCATTGCATTGGGGCTGACGGCGCCTTTTTTCCTTTCCTGCGAGGGGAGTGGTGGTGTCATCCAGATCTGGAATTGCGAGGAGTGCCTCAAGGGCTGGACCTGCACGGCGGACGCCTGCATCCCCCCGCACTGCAGCAATGACGTCACGGATGAGGACGAAGGAGAGACCGACCGCGACTGCGGCGGCTCGTGCAAGCCTTGCGGCTTCGGCGCCTCGTGCGAGACGGGCATCGACTGCAAGGAGGGCGTGTGTCGCCTGGGGGTTTGCCAGGCTCCGACCTGCGTCGACGGCGTGGCGAACGGCTTCGAGACCGGCGTCGACTGCGGCACGCGCTCGTGCCCGCTCTGCCCCGCGGGCGAGGCGTGCCTCACCGGCGAGAACTGCGGGTCCGGCGTGTGCAGGGAGCGTGTCTGCCAGCCGCCCTCGTGCGACGACGGGGTCCTGAATGGAAGCGAGCTCGCCGTGGATTGCGGCGGGGACTGCCGGACGTGCCGGTAGCCCGGAGCGCCCGCCGTGGGAAGAGCGCCCTCGCCTCAGAGGAACTGGACCACGGGCACCGTCTCCAGGCTGACCGTGCCGCCGGTCGCGATCCAGCGGAAGCCATCGATGAGCGCGGTCGAGTCGAAGCGATCGTCGCCGGTGTCGAACAGGATGAACCGGAGCGAGATCTCCTCGCCGCCATGCACCGGCGCGCGGGTCTTGAGCCACCGGGTGCCGCCGTCGCGGCGCGGGCTGAACCCCGTCCCGACGAGCTCACTCGAGCCGAGCGGACATCCGTCGCAGACATCGAAGAACGCGATATTGACGCTGACCGGCCTTCCCTCCCCGTCGAACGAGAGATTGCCGTTGTACGACCCGGGAGGCGCGGGCGTCGCCAGCGCGACGAACTGATCGTTGAAGTCCTCGCAGACCCACTCCGGGTATTCGAACGTATAGAACTTGAAGAGGAACTCGTAGCCGGTCGCGTTCGTCGGCGCGCGGAGGACGACCTCGAGGCCGACGTCGTCGTTGATGAAGCTGGACGGAGGACAGGAAGGGTTGTCCTGAGGGAACCCGGGCGGCGCGGAGCCGGGACCATAGCTCGCGCAGCTCCCGGACCAGCAGGCGTCGGGGTGGCCAGGCAGGCGTGCGCTCCCCGTCGATAGCGCGAGCAGGCGCGCGCCGCCCTGCACGTGCACGTTGGGGCCGAACCCATCGAAGAGGCCAACCGCGGGCGACCGCTCTGCAGGCGAGCCGTCCCCGCGGACATACCTCGCGGAGAGCACACCCCACCGCCTGTCCTCACGGGACGCCACGGCGCAAAGGTCGATCGCCTTGGCCCCGTTCGCCGGATCGAAGTCCTCCAGCGAGAGGCCCTCGTCGCACGGCGGCGGCACGTCGTCGATCACCCCGTTGCAATCCTCGTCCGCCGGCGCGGGGATCTGGCCGCTCGCGTCAGGCTCGGTGACCTCGACTTCGATCGCGCCTGGATTCACATTTCCATCAACATCGTTGCAGTCGCCCTCCGCGGGCGTGAACCCGTCCCCGTCGCCATCCACGTTGGGATCGGTGATGGGGATTGCGTCACCGGGTCCCAGCCCTGGCTCGCCCGGCTCATCGAGCCCGCCGGGGCCGTCCTCGCCGAGGGTCCCCGAGGGCTCCTCGCGCCCGTCTCCCCCACCCCCCTGCACGGACGCGCCGCCCACCGCGGAGCACCCGAATGCGACGGCGAGCACCGCCATCACGGCCATGCCGGCGCAGGGGAGAGCCAATCGTTGTTCGATCATGCTGCACTTTGCCAGAGAGAACGGACCGACGTCGCGCGCAACCTCGAGCGGGCGAGCGCAACCTCGGTTCGAATGCGCGGACAGGCACGCGCAACTCAGGCAGGTGCGCATCCTCAGGCGGACGCGCGATCGCCGGACGCAGGCAGGGTCGGGCGCCGCTGCCTGACGCGCTACATCCGCTCCGGCGCCTCGATCCCGAGCAGGCCGAGGCCCTTCGCCAGCACCTCCGCCGTCAGATCGCAGAGCGCGAGGCGCGAGCGGCGCACGTCGTCGCTCTCGGCCCGGAGCACCGGGCAGCGCTCGTAGAAGCTCGTGAACGAACCGGCGAGCTCGAACAGGTAACCGCACAGGCGGTGCGGCTCGAGCGTGGCCGCCACGTCCTCCAGCACGGCGCCGAACCGGAGCAGCTCCAGCGCGAGCGCCCGCTCCGCCGGCTCGCTCAGCACGATCTCGGCCTCGCGCGGCGACTCCACGCCGGCCTTCCGGAAGATCGACCGGATGCGGGCGTGCGCGTACATCAGGTAGGGCGCCGTGTTCCCCTCGAACGCCAGCATGCGATCCCAGTCGAATACGTAGTCCTTGATCCGGTCGCTCGAGAGATCGGCGTACTTCACCGCGCCCACGCCGACCGCCCGCGCCACGGCATCGGCGGCCTCGGCGTCGAGCTCGGGGTTCTTCTCCCGCACCACCTTCGACGCGCGCTCCGTGGCCTCGTCGAGCAGGTCCGAGAGCTTCACGGTGTCGCCGCTCCTCGTCTTGAACATCTTCTTGTCGGCCCCGAGCACCGAGCCGAACGCCACGTGCTCGGCCCGGGCCGGCGGCGCGAGCCAGCCCGCCTCGCGCGCGGTCGCGAAGACCATCGCGAAGTGCTGGCTCTGCGGCGCGCCGACGACGTAGACGATCCGGCGCGCGCCGACCGTGGTGAGGCGGTGGCGGATCGCCGCGAGATCGGTCGTGGCGTAGCCGTAGCCGCCGTCCTGCTTGCGCACGATGAGCGGCAGCGGCTCGCCGCCCTTGCCGGTGAAGCCGGCCGGGAAGACGCAGAGGGCGCCCTCGCTCTCGCGCGCCAGCCCCTTGCGACCGAGCTCCTCGATGACGTCGGGCAGCATCGGGTTGTAGAAGCTCTCGCCGGCGAAATCCGCGTCGGTCAAGGTCACGCCGAGGCGGCGGTAGACCGACTCGAAGTAGCGCGTCGACTCGCGCACGAGCTGCCGCCAGAGCGCGAGGGTCTGCTCGTCGCCGCCCTGCAGCCGCACGACCCGGCGGCGCGAGCGCTCGGCGAACACCGCGTCGCCGTCGAACTTGGCGCGCGCCTGCCGGTAGAACGCGTCGAGATCGCCCACCGAGAGCTCCTGCGAGGCCGCGGCCTCGCCGAGATCGAGCATGTGCTCGATCAGCATGCCGAACGGCGTGCCCCAGTCGCCGAGGTGGTTCTGGCGGATCACGCGGTGGCCGAGCGCCTCGAGCACGCGCGCGAGGGCGTCGCCGATGATCGTGC
Organism: Sorangium sp. So ce295; assembly: GCF_051527405.1. NCBI lineage: Bacteria > Pseudomonadati > Myxococcota > Polyangiales > Polyangiaceae > Sorangium > Sorangium sp. So ce295. The sequence continues at coordinate 11,291,957 of NZ_CP150324.1, forward strand.
TGCGGAGGTGGCCGACGTGCATCTCCTTCGCGGCGTTCGGGCCCGAGTAGTCGACGATCACCGTCTCGGGCTCGGCCGCGGGCGCGATCCCGAGCCGCCCGCCGCCCGCCGTCTCGGCGAGCTCGCGCGTGAGGTAGGCGTCCTCGAGCGTCAGGTTCACGAACCCGGGGCCCGCGATCTCGACCTTCCGGCAGATCCCGTCGAGCTGCAGCGCCGCCACGATCGCCGCGGCGACCTCGCGCGGCGGCCTGCCGAGGCGCTTGCCGAGCGCCATGGCGGCGTTCGCCTGGTAGTCGGCGTGGGTGGAGCGGCGCAGGGAAGGATCAACCGCGGCGTGCTCGGCGCCGAACGCGGCGGTGATCGCCGCCTGGAGTGCGCGGGCGAGGGCGTGGACGGGATCGGCCATGGCGCATCCTTTGGCCCGGGCGCCCGGCCAATTCAATAGGCAAGCCGGCGCGGCCACGCCACATCAGCCCACCTTTGACAAAAATCGGGGTAGGCCGGACAGTTCACGCCCCACGTGAGCGCTCCCCCGCCCCCTGCCCCCGGCGATCCGCCGCCCGCCGCGAGCAACGCGCTCGCGGAGAGCGCGGCGGCCCAGCTGGTCGGGACGGTCCTCTCGGACCGGTACCGGATCGTGGAGCTCGTGGCGACGGGCGGGATGGGCGCGGTCTACAAGGCCGAGCACCTGCTCCTGCGCAAGTGGCTGGCCGTGAAGCTCCTCCTGCCCGCGGCGAAGGGCTCCCCGGAGCTCACGGCGCGCTTCGAGCGCGAGGCGATCGCGGGCGCGCACATCCAGCACCCGAACATCGCCTCGGCGACCGACTTCGGCACCCTCCCCGACGGCTCCCGGTTCCTCGTGCTGGAGCACGTCCGCGGCACGACGCTCGATCGCATCATCAAGAAGGGCCCCTTGCCTGCCCCGCGCGCCGCGGAGATCGCGCGGCAGATCGCGGCGGCGCTCGCCGCGGCGCACGAGCGCGGCGTCATCCACCGCGATCTGAAGCCGCGCAACGTCATGGTCGAGGACGGCACCGACGCCGTGAAGCTCATCGATTTCGGCCTGGCGAAGGTGCCGATCGAGCGCCTCTCCACGACGGACGCGCACAGCAGCGAGGCGCGGCCCGACGCCGGCCGGATCACGCTGAGCGGCATGGTCTTCGGCACGCTCGCGTACATGGCGCCCGAGGCGGCGCAGGGCATGGATCACGTCGACGAGCGCTCCGATCTCTACGCGCTCGGGCTCATCCTCTACGAGATGCTCGCCGGGAAGCACCCGTTCGACGCGATCCTGCCCGTCGAGATCTTCCGCGAGCAGCTCCACACGGCGCCGCCGCCGCTCCGGCTGCGCGCCCCGGGCACGGCGGCGCCGCGCGAGCTCGAGGCGCTCGTGATGCGCATCCTGCGCAAGGACCCGGCGGAGCGCCCCGCGAACGCCCGCGCGCTGCTCGCGGCGCTCGACGCGGCCGTGCCGAGGTCCGAGGCGCTCGGCCTCCTCCCCTGGAAGGAGCCGCTCTCGAGCGGGTCGTGGCGGCTCAGCGACCCGCTGCGCGCGATCCCGCACGCCATGCCGCCCGAGCTGCCGGCAGGGCAAGACCGCCCGGGCGCGGCCGGGGGCGCGGCGGCCAGGGGATCCACCGCTGGCGGCGCGGCGACCGGCGGCGCCGAGGCCGATGGGTTCGACCTGCAGCTCGGGGCCTCCGGCGCGGGCGGCGGGGCGCCCGGGAAGGCAGCGCGCGGGGCGGCAGGAGGCCGGCCACGAGCGAGAGGGCGCGCGTGGGGCTGGATGCTCGGGGTGGCCGCCGTGGCCGCGATGGGCGCGGCGGGCGCGCTGCTCCTCGGCCGGCTGCCCGCGGGCGCAGGCTGGCTGCGCGCGGGCGCCCCGGCGGCCGCCGGCCCGGAGCTCCAGGCGGCGCCCGCGGCGGCGCAGACGGCCCCCGCCGGGGCGCCGGCCGTCCAGGCGCAGGATGCCCTCGGCACCCCTCTGCAAGCCCCCTCCGAGGCGCCCGTCGCGAGCGCCTCGGCCCCCGGGTCGGCCGACGTCGCGGCGGCGCTGGACGCGGGCGCGGCGGCGCTGGACGCGGGCACGGCGGCGCCGGACGCGGGCGCGTCGGGCGCGGCGCTCGCCGGCCCGGAGCCGCTCGAGGGCGCGGGCCTCCCGGCCGAGCGCGAGCGCCTCGTGGCGACGGTCCGGGCGAAGCGGTGGGGCGACGCGGAGAGCGCGCTGCTCACGCTGCTCGAGAAGGATCGCGCCGCCTTCGAGCAACGCGACGTGATGACGGCCGCGGCCGCCGTCGCCGTGAAGAGCTCGTACCGGACCGACGGCCGCGCGGACGCGATCTTCGACGCGCTGGAGAGCCGCCTGGGCCCGGAGGGCCTCGACATCGCCTACGAGATCTGGAGCGGCTACGGGGGCACGCAGGGCGGAAAGCGCGCGGCGGCGCTGCTCCGCCGCCCCGAGGTGCTGAAGCGCGCGAGCGTCCCGCTGCGCATCGCCGTGGCGCTGCGCGAGGCCCCCTGCCGGCGCAAGGAGGCGCTCTTCGAGCGCGCGGCGCTCGAGGGGGACGCGCGCGCGCTCGTGTTCCTGGAGATGCTCCGCTCGTCGCAGTGCCAGCCGCGCATCGGGCAGTGCTGCTTCCACCACCACGAGGGGCTCGAGCGCGCGGTGCGCGCCCTGCGGGACCGGCTGCGCTACTGAGCCGACCGCGCCCGCGTGGCGCGGGCTCCCGGCGCGACGCGGTCCCGAGGGCCGCCGAGATGGGCTAGGCTCGCGCCCCCGCGTTCCACGGCGCCCAGGAGGCCAGAGCACGGCGACGGGGCGACAGGCGGCGCGCGGACGACAAGGACGAAGGATCAGGAATGAGCGACAAGACGAATGAGGAGATCTACAGGGCGTATCTGCTGGCTTACGCGTGCAGCGGCGACGCCTCGAAGGTCGCGGTGCTCCAGGACGCGCGCCCGCTGACGGCGGTGGTCGCCGCCGCGCTCGCCCTGGCCGAGCGGGACCGCCAGGCGAGCGAGCCGCCGGACACGTGGGATTCCCTGAGCGAGCGCCTGCAGGCCATGTTCGATGGGTTCGATCCGCACGGGTACGACCTGGCGGGCGGAGGCGACGAGTCGCTCGAAGACGAGGACGAAGACGACGAGGACGAAGACGGCGACGAGCCGATCGCCTCCTGAGCCGACCGAGGCGCTTTATCGAGGAGCGGCCGCGCAGCGCGCGCCGGCGACACGGCCATTCGCCCGGCGATCACGGGCGGATGGCCTTTCCTCACGCCACCTTCGCACTCGGGTCGGCGGAGCTCACGACCATCCCATCCCGCGTCTGGGTCGCGACGTTCGGTGGTGGGGTGCTATGGCCGAAGATGGTGTCTTTTGAACGCCAGAAGACGCCAGAGAACGCCAAAAGACGCCAAGAAAAAAAACACAGAAATTTTGGCGTCTTCTGGCGTTCTCTGGCGTCTTCTGGCGTCCTGCTGTTCCGTCATTCGAGCAGGGTAGGGTGAGTACCCCACCACCCGCCGTTCAGCCGGCTCGTGTGCCGCAGAGTTCGAGGCGCGGCGCGCGACGCTGCCCCGCTCACCCCCCGAGGGTCGCGCCGTTCGAGGCGATGAGCTCGCGATACCAGTGCGCCGAATCCTTGAGGACGCGCCGGCCCGTCGGGTAGTCGACGAAGACGAGGCCGAAGCGATGTTTGTAGCCGTGAGCCCACTCGAAGTTGTCGAGGATCGACCAGTGGAAGTAGCCGTTCACGACCGCGCCCTCGGCGATCGCCCGGCGGAGCTCGATCAAATGACGCGCCATGAAATCGATGCGCTGGGGGTCGTGCACCTTCCCGTCGAGCGAGATCCAGTCCCGGGTCGACAGGCCGTTCTCGGTGATCACGATGGGCCGCTTGTACCGCTCGTGGAAGAATTTGGGCCCCCAGTAGAGGCACTCGGGGGTGACCGACCACTCGAACGCGGTGATCGGGTGTCCCACCGGGTGGGGCACCACCTCGGCTGCGCCGTTCGCCCCGGCGCGCACCGGGACTCCCCAGTAGACGTTCACGCCGCAGAAATCGACCGGCTGCGCGATGATCTCCATGTCGCCGCTCCGGACCTCGGGCAGCTCGTTCGCGAACAGGCGGAGCCCGTCCTCGGGGTACCTGCCGAGGAACACGGGATCCATCCACCACGTGTTGGTCCACGTGGTCCGCGCGTTCACCGACCAGGTGGCCGCGCGCGCCGCCTCCAGATCCTCCGGCGACGAGGTCGCGGGGTATTTCACCTGCGCGACGGGCGCATAATAGACGTTGCACCTCCCGGGGCTCGCCGCGCGGATGGCCTGCACCGACTTGCCGTGCGCGAGCAAGACGTGGTGGCAGATCCGGAGCACCTCGGCGAAGCGCAGCCGGTCGCCGGGCGCGTGGCGCCCCTCGTAGTGGCCGGCGCCGGCGAACACCTGAGGCTCGTTGAGCGTCATCCAGTCCTTCACCCGATCGCCGAGCTTCCTGACCACGACGCTCGTGTACTCGGCGAACCAGTCCGCGCTGTCGCGGTTCAGCCACCCGCCCTTGTGGTAGAGCGCGAGAGGAAAGTCCCAGTGGAACAGCGTGATGTGGGGCTCGACGCCCGCCTCGAGCAGCGCGTCCACGAGGCGATCGTAGAACGCGAGCCCGCGCTCGTTGACGGCGCCCGTGCCCTCCGGGAGGACGCGCGGCCACGAGGTGCTGAGTCGATAGGCGCGGAGGCCGATGTCGCGCATGAGGGCGACGTCCTCCGGGTACCGGTGGTAGTGGTCGCACGCGACGTCGCCCGTCTGGCCGTTCCACACGGCGTCCGGCTTCCTGCAGAACATGTCCCACACGGACGGCCCCTTGCCGTCCTCGTGCGCCGCGCCCTCGATCTGGTACGACGCCGCGGCGGCGCCCCACAGGAACCCTTCCGGAAAACCCTCTTCGCTCTGCTGTCGCGTCATGGTGGCCGCCACCATACCAAAGGCGGCCGCGTTTCGGCGCCGCGGCGCACCGCGGCGTCAGCCAGCGTCGCGCGCCTCGTAGCCGGCCTCGCGCACGGCCGCGAGGAGGGCATCCGCCGCCGCGCTCCCCTCGACGACCGCCTCTCCGCGCTCGAGGCTCACCTCGCTCACCCGCGTCACGCCAGGGACCTTCGCGAGCGCCTTCGAGACCGCCTGGACGCAGTGGCCGCAGGTCATCCCTTCGATAACGATTCTGCGCATCTCCTCCCTATGCCCGCTCGAGGCAGCAGCGTCAACGAGGGCACGCGGGTTGCGCCGGTTGCGGCGTCCACGCCCGCGTGATGTGCTCTCGAGCGTGACTGCCCTCGAGCACACGGCGCTTGTCGGCCACGGCGGCGTGCACATCGTCGAGGGCGCCGGGGGGACGCGCCGCCATGCGCTCCACCTGGTCAAGCTGGTGGTGCCGGTCGAGGGGCCTCTCGAGATCGAGGCCGAGGTCGGGCGGCCGTTCGAGGTGCGCGCGCCCGTGCTCACCGGCGCCGGGGTCGCCCATTCCATCGGCTCTCCCGGCGCGACGGTGACGACCTTCCTTGCGCCCGAGGGGCTCGGCGCCGGCGCGCAGGCGGCCGCCCGCGGGCGGGTGCTCGTCCTCGAAGGCGCGCAGGCCGAGCGGGCGCGCGCGGCGGCGCGCGACGTGCTCCGCGGCCGGCTCGATCACGCGGCGACGCATGAGCTCATGAGGGCGTGCGCCGGTGCATTCGCGCCGGGCGGCCCGCAGGTCGATCGCCGCGTGCTCCGCGCCATGCGCCGCCTGGCGGAGCAGGCGCCGGGCCGCCCCGCGCTGGGCCCGCTCGCCGCCGCGGACGGCCTCTCCCGCTCGCGGCTCTCCCACCTGTTTCACGGCGCCTTCGGCCACCCGCTGCGCGATTACGTGACCTTCCTTCGCGTGCTGACGGCCATCCGGGCGCTCACGGACGGCACCCCGCTGGCGCAGGCGGCGCTCGCCGGTGGCTTCCACGACCAGGCCCACCTGACCCGCGCGATCGTCGCCACGCTGGGCCGCACACCGGGCTCGATCGCTCGCAGCCGCTTCGTACAAGCCGAGGCCACACGGCCGGGCCCATGGTGATCCCCTGAACCCAAGGAGGATCCATGCCCCCCCGCGCTGTCGGCGCAGCCCGCGTCGCCCTCGGCCTCATCGTCCTGCTCGGCGGCATCAACGGATTCGTGCGCATCGTGCCGGTCCCCGAGCCGCTCCACCCGTTCGTCCAGCTGCTTGTCGACAGCGGCTACATCTACGCCGTCAAGGTCGTCGAGATCGCCGCCGCGGTCCTGCTCCTCCAGGGCCGCCGCCGTCCCCTCGCGCTCGCGCTGTTATGGCCGGTCGTGGTGAACATCGCCCTGTTCCACCTGCTGCTCGACCCCCGCGCCGGCATCAACGCCGTCGTCCTCCTCGGCCTGCTCGGCGCCCTCACCTGGCATGATCGCCACGCGTTCGCGCCGCTCCTCGCCGAGGGGCGGTCCGGGTCGACCATCCCGAAGGGCGACCCGGCGCGCGGAGAGCGCGCCTCGCTCGCCTAGAACCCGAGCCAAGTAGAGGTTCGGGAAACCAACAGAAGAGAAGAAGACCGCCGGCGGACCCGCGCGGCGGCGCCGGTAGCTACGGCGCGCTGTCCTGGAGCACGCCGTCGGGCACGAGGCGGAGCGAGCGAACCGCGCCCTCACGCGCGAGCAGGAGGGCGCCGAGCACGCCCGCCTCGCCGCCCAGCGGAGAGGCGACGACCGGCACGTCCCCGCCGCGGACGGCGTGGCGCGGCAGCTCCTCGCGCACGCCGGCAAGCAGGATATCGGGCGCGGCCAGCAGCTCGCCGCCCAGCACGATGAGCTGGGGGTTGAGCAGGTTCAGCAGGACCGCGATGCCGCGCGCGAGCTGCGTGCCCGCCTCGTGGAAGATCGCGCGGGCGCTCTCGTCGCCGGCGAGCGCCGCGCTCGCGATGGCGCTGACGGCGTGCGGGCGGGCGAGCGCGGCGAGCTGGGGTGAGCGCGCCGACGCCGCCTCCGCGGCGCGCCGGAGCGCCATGACCGAGGCGAACGTCTCCAGACATCCGCGGCGCCCGCAGCCGCAAGGCGGGCCGTCGTCCGCAATGCGGCAGTGGCCGATCTCCCCGCTGTATCCCTGCATCCCGAAGAACAGACGTCCATCGGCGACGAGGCCCGCGCCGACGCCGAGCCCGACATAGATCCACACATACGACGCGTGCCCCCGCGCCGCGCCGAGCTCCCCTTCCGCCACCGCCGCTGCCTGAGGCAGGTTGTACACAGGCACCTGCATGCGAAGCGCGCGGCTGAGCTCCGCGCGCACAGGGAACCGCTCCCAGCCCAGGTTGGGCGCAAGCACGCAGACGCCGCTCGGCCGCTCGATGAGCCCAGGCAAGACCGCGCAGGCGCCGCGCAGCCGCTTCCGCGGCACCCCACTCAGCTGCAGCACCTTCGGCAAGAGCTCGACGATATCGCGGACCGTCCGGTGCGGATCGCGCAGGACGGTGGGCTGCTCCAGCCGCGCCCGCAGCCGCCCGCGGGCGTCGGCCACGGCCACGGCCGTCTGCTCGACACCGATCTCGATGCCGAGGAAGGCCGCGCTGTCGTCGTTGAACTCGAGGAGCCGCGCCGGGCGCCCGCCGCGCGATTCGGTCCCGACATCGCGGACGCTGCCGCTGTCGAGCAGCTCCTCGATGATGGCCGAGACCGTCGGCTTGGTCAGCCCGCTCAACCGCGCGAGGTTCGTGCGGGAGATCGGGCCGTGCTCTTGCACGAGGTCGAGGACGAGGGAGCGGTTGAGCTCCCGAGGGGTGCGGTTGTTCGCCGTCTTGTCGTTGGCACGGACCATTCGAGCAAAACCAGACTTAGCCGTCCTCGCGCAGCAAAAGCAAGGGGGGTCGCAGCCGAGCTGTCACGAAAGCGCGCGCGGCGAGCGCTTCACCCGTGGTTCCCCGCCTCACCCGTAGTTCCCCGCGCTTCCGCCCTCTCCTCGCACGTCTTCCGCCCTCTCCTCGCACGTCTTCCGCACGTCTTCCCGCTTCCTCTCGCGCACCGCACGCATCGCTGCCTCGAGGCCCCGCCACCTCGCGGCGCGTCAGAGCTGCTTATGTCAGCACCACAATCGTCGCTGCCCGGACGGCCACCGGCGCAGCGCCCCTCCCGCCTTCCACGTAGCAAACTGCCCCGCTTCAGGGGATGGGCTCCTACAGCCCGCACCCCCGTGTGGCGGAACGCCGCATCGCCGCAGGTGAGATGGAAACAGGGAGCGCGCGCGCTCCTCTCGGCGTCCGACCCGCCCGGACCTGGCGATCGCCCCGCTCCCCGCTCCGACGAGGCCGCGAAGATCCGCGGCGGGCGGGCTCATCTCTTCTCCGAGGGAACACCGATTGCAAACGTGCCAACGACAGCGGGCAACGAACGACAAGCGGGGATGACAGACGGCAGGCGCTCACCGGCAATCGACGCTCAATGAACGACAAACGGCAAACGCGGAAAGCGAGCAAACACCGAGTCGATGAGCGAAGACGCCGTGGGGCGTGAAGGAGAGCGCTCGTCAAGGCGCTGGAGTCCGGACATGCCGACGCACTGTCACCCCAGGTCGAGCCAGGGCTCGACGCGTTGGAGGACACGGCGACATCGCGCAGCGACGCGTTGCCCTGCTCGCGCGCGATGCGCATGGCCGAGGAGACGCCCGGAGCGCCGGGCCGCTTCCTCACGAGGAGTTTTCACGATCATGAAGATGACACATGTCCTGGGTACAGTGTTCGCTGTGACGCTCGCCGCCTGCACGGCGACATCCGACGATGCCGAGGTCGCGGATCTCGCGGATGCGGAGGAGACCTGGGCCGCGGAGGGCGCGCTCGCGGTGAGCGACGTGGCGGAAGTACCGGCGTATTTCGAGCGCGAGAGCGGCTTCACCCGCGCGCGGCCCGGCGGCATGTGCGGGGGCATCGCCGGCATACGGTGCGCAGCGGGCCTATATTGCGACTTCGCCCCCGAGGCGAACTGCGGCGCGTACGACCGGAGCGGCGCGTGCAAGCTCATGCCCGACGCGTGCCCGCAGCAGTACGATCCGGTGTGCGGCTGCGATGGCCGCACGTACAGCAACGGCTGCGTCGCGGCCACGGCCGGCGTCTCGGTGAGGAGCGCGGGCGAGTGCGGCCCCACGATCGTGGGGATCGGCGAGAGCTGTGGCGGCTTCACCCTCGGCGGGCCGCGCGTGTGCGGCGAGGGGCTCTACTGCAAGTACGCGCCCTCCGCGATCTGCGGGCGCGCGGACGCGTCCGGCACCTGCGCGGAGAAGCCCGAGGTGTGCACGAAGGAGCTCGCGCCCGTGTGCGGCTGTGACGGCCAGACGTACGCCAACGCTTGCACGGCGGCCGCGAGCGGCACCTCCGTCGACGCGCGGGGCGCGTGCGCGGACGGGCCGATCGAGTGAGCGAGATCGCCGCCCCGCTCCGCGGCGGCCCGCTCCGCGGTGGATCGAGCGCGAGGAGCGCGGGCGGCGCGGCGCGCGTTCACGGCTTCTTCTCGACGGACTGCACGTCGAGCTGGATGAATTGACCGACGTACGGCTCGGGCGCCGGGGGGATGCCGTCCACGACCAGATGCTTGAAGTTGGCGATGCTGGTGTGATTCGGATCCTCGCCCTTGAAGGACACCTTGGATCCGCCCCGGATCGGAATGGTCTTCGTGTGGTCGATCTTGAACGTGTCGTGCCCCACGGTGGGGTTATCGTTGAGCCAGTAGACCTCGGCCGGGTCGGAGACAGAGATGCTGTAGCGGTTGTACGTCGCGTTGTCGGGTGTACCGCCCACGCGGAAGTGATTGCCGTCGGACGTGCCGCCCTTGTAGGTCTCCGGCTCGACGACGCCGCGGAGCCGGACGGTCACCAGATAGACCGTGTCGGGCGAGCCGCCGAACGTCTTGGTCTCGTCGACCAGCGCCGAACACGGACACTCGTCGCTGTTGCCCGGGTCCCGGTCGCACGGCATCTCCCAGCGGAAGCCGTCGATGCTGTCGGCCGCGGCGAGCAGGTTCTCTTCTTCGCCGCCGCTGCCACCGGCGCCGCCGCTGCCGCCGGCGCCGCCGCTGCCGCCGGTCCCGCCGCTGCTGCTGCTGGAGCTCACGCTGCTGGAGGCGCTCGTGCTGGCGGCCGTCGAGGCTCCCCCGCCCGAACCCGCAACGCTCGTCGTGCTGGAGCTGGACTGGTCGTCGGCAGGGGGGTCGGCGTCGGAGCCGCAGGCAAGAAGGAACAACATCGCAGGAGCTACGATCAGAGAGACTCTCATTTTACACCAGTCCGGCGAGGGCGCCGGCAGTTAAGGCTGGGGACGCGAAACGTGGTTGCTCAGGGTTCGCGCCTCGTTCGCGTGGCCAGTTCAGGTTCGTGAGCGGCCCGGTACCCTACCGGACGAAGCCAAAGGAGGATGGGCGCGACCCCAAATGTGAACGTTCACATGTCGGGCGTCAATGCGAATCGACCGACCCGCGGGGTTCCTCGAGCGCGCGGGGGGCGAGACCGAGGACATGGGCCTGCGCTCGCGGTAGGATGCCATGGCGTCCGGGGGCGCCGCGCTCCGTCGCGCCGCCTTCACGCTTTGCAGCGAGGTTGAACGTGAGATCGTGGATCTCTGCCCGTCGAATCCTGTGCGTCATCCTGGTCGCGCCGCTCGCCCTCGGGATGGGCGTCAGCGAGCAGGAGTTCCTGTGCGAAAACGCGGCTGCGCATCTCGAAGAGTGCTGTCCGTCGTTCGCCGCGACTCCCGCGCTCTGCCAGCAGAACGTCGGCTGTAACGGGAACGAGGAGCTGTGGCTCACCGCCGACGAGAGCCGGTGCATCCAGGAGAGGGAGTGCGGCGATCTCGTCGCGAGCAACGTCTGCGAGCAGGCGGCCGCGCGCATGAAGCTCGCCGAGGGGGGGAGCGCAGGCGTCGCGCGCCCGGTGGTGTGTCGATGAGGCGGCGTATCCGCTCGTCGAGCCGGCGATGGGGCGGCGCGGCCGCGCTCTGCGGGCTCCTCGCCCCGGCCCTCGCCAGCGCGCAGGAGGCGCCGCCGGCCGCGCCGCCTGGGGCGCCCGCACCCGAGGGCCCGGCGGGGTGGAAGCGCGGCTTCGGCGTCAAGCTGCACGCCGGGGGCTCGTGGCAAAGCTTCTATTCCCTCGCCATCTATGGAGCGAGCTTCGGCGCCGCCGCCGGGGGCACGCTCGAGCACGTCGCGCTCTGGGGAGGGTTCGAGGGCTTCGTCGGCGTTACCGAGTTCGGCCTCCCCGCGCGCATGTTCCGCCCGAGCTTCGCGGTGGAGACCCACCTCGGCGATTTCCGGCTCGGCGGAGGCGCTGGCCTGCTCCTGCTCGCGGTGACCCGCGCGACGTCAACGTCGTCCATGACCTCGACGGCGTTCGGGTTCAGCGGGCACCTGAGCTACGACCTCGTCACCCTCGATCAGCACGCGATCTACCTCGAGGCTCGGATGAACGTCGATCTCGCCTCGGCGATCCTCTGGGGGCCCTCGGGAGCCCTGGGCTTCCGCTACTGATTCTACCCACCAGGAGTCCGGCCAACCGATCGCTGGCAGGATCTCTGACCTGCGCAACCAGGGACGGCCTTTGGCGCTGCGGCGCTACGGCTCTCCGCCGCCGACGCTCCCCTCGCCGTGCCGGTGCACCCGCGCCCGCCGCTCCCGGTTCCTCGCCACCTTCGCCGCGCGGCTCGCCATGAGCTCCGGTGTCGGCTTGCGCCCGAGGTGCGGCACCTGCTCCGTGTGGTGCTCGTCGAACGACCCCGGCTCGCTGCCGAGCTCGAAGACCGCGACCTCCCGCTGGCCCCGCTCGCCGAGGCGCAACGGCATCACCGCCGCGCCGATCCCCGCCCCGACGTAGACCGCCCCCTGGCCAGGCTCCCCCCGCTTGCGCGTGCCGTAGAGCCCGTGAATGTACCGGTGCCCCGCGATCTTGCCGATCGAGAGCTCGTTCAGGCGCGCGACCGTCACCTGGCCCGCGTGCGTGTGGCCCGACAGCACCAGCGGGATGCCATGGCGCCAGAGCCCGTCCGCCTCCTCGGCGATGTGCGAGAGGCCCAGCGTCGGCAGGTCGCGCCGCATCCCCTTCACCGCCTTCTCGAGCGACGCGTGGCCCGTATACGCGTCGTCGAGCCCCACCACCTGGAGCCGCTCATGGCCCAGCGTGATCACCGTGCTCGCGTTGCAGAGCACCGCGGCGCCGCCCCGCTCGAGCGCGCGCTTCACCGCGTCGGCGCCCGACCAGTGATCGTGATTCCCCAGCACGGCGATCACCGGCGCCTCGAAGCCGCGCACCACCTCTTCCAGCTGATCGAGGTAGAGCTGGCTGTGACACACGAAATCGCCCGTGAGCACGACGAGGTCGGGCCGCTGCAGGTTCGTCAGCGCGACGGCCGCGCGCTGCACCCGCACCGACGTCACGCGACCGACATGCTGATCGGTCAGGTGGGCAATCCGGAGCGACGACATCTGATCCAGGTAGGCCGCCGGCCCCGCAAAACGCCGGAGCCGAATCCCCATGGCCGGGTCCGCTCCCTCGGGCGCGGGCTCCCCCCCGGAGGCGCCAGCGCCTCGCGTGAAGAGCCTCCGCCACCGCTCCCTCGCAAGTACTGCGCTGCTCACGATGGCCGAGTGTACGGGTGAGGCTGAATGGCCGCCACCTTTTCTTTCGTCGAAGACGCCTTGACACCTCGATTCAGCGGACCGCGGCAATGCATCGACGTGACCGACATGCGCGTCGCGATCGCCGCCGTCCGCCGCCTGGCCGCACGCGGGACAGCGCCGATCTTGGAAAACTCCGCGCTCGTGCGACTCAGGCATCCATCATCGCGCCTGAGCTCGTCGGACCAGGTCGCGATCGATGGATGCCAGGGTAGGACAGCCGGCGAGCGCCATGGCGATCGAGAGCTCATCGCGCAACCCCGCGAGCACGCGCGCGACGCCGTCGCCGCCGAGCGCGGCGAGCCCCCACAGGACTGGGCGTCCGACCAGCACCGCGCGGGCGCCGAGCGCGATCGCCTTCAGCACGTCGGTACCCCACCGGATACCGCCGTCCATCAGCACCGGGCACCTCCCGGCGACCGCGTCGGCGATCGCCGGGAGGGCCTCGATCGTCGCGGGGGCGCCGTCGAGCTGCCGCGCGCCGTGGTTGGAGACGACGACGCCGGCCGCGCCCGCCTCGAGCGCGCGGACCGCGTCGTCCGGCCTGACGATGCCCTTGAGCAGAAGTGGGAGCTTCGTGAGCGAGGCGAGCCACCCGACGTCGCGCCACGTCAGCGAGGCGTCATGTCGGGAGGCGACGTAGGACGCGAGGAGAGAGCCCCGCTCCTCGGCCGGGGCGGCCGCCGCGGCGTCGATGAGGTTCGCCATCACGAGCCCCTCGGGCAGCGCGAAGCCGTTGCGCACGTCCGCTATCCGGCGGCCGAGGACCGGTGTGTCGACGGTCAGCATCAGCGCCCGGTAGCCGGAGGACTCGGCCCGCTCGACGAGGGCGCGCGTGAGGCCGCGATCCTTGTGGACGTAGAGCTGGAACCACTTCGGCCCTGGAGACGCGCCCGCGACCGCCTCGAGGCTCGTCGTCGAGAGGGTGGAGAGCGTGAAGATGGTGCCGAGCTCGGAGGCCGCCCGCGAGGAGGCGATCTCGCCGTCGGGGTGCGCGAGGCGCTGATAGGCCGTCGGCGCCACGAGGATGGGGAACGGCACCCTCGTGCCGAGCACCGTCGTGCTCATGTCCCGCTCGGCCACGTCGACGAGGACGCGGTAATGGATCTCGAGGCGGCGGAAGGCGCGCCGGTTCTCGCGGAGCGTGCGGCCCTCGTCGGCGCCTGATCGGTAGTAGTCATAAGCCATCTTCGACAGCCGGGCGCGCGCTGCGCGCTCGAAGTCGTCGACGGTGAGCAGCGACGGGGCAGGGCGAGGGTCTTGCACGGTGTTCTCCTGGAGATCCCGGCGGCGCGTCCCGACCGCAGGGGGCGGCCATCCTACCAGCTGGCCCCGCGACCAGCCGGCTGGCGAGCGCGCTTCCCCGCAGCCCGGCGCGGCCGCGGCGCCCGTGGGAGCTAGGCCGCGCCGGGCGAGGGGCGCGTCCACCACCGGGCCTCCGGGCGGCCGCCCTCGAGCACGGGGCGCGCGGGCCTCGGTCTCAGTTGCAGGCGGCGAACTGCGCGCTCGCGGGCTGGTTTCCGGCCTTGAGCTCCAGCATCGCTTCCACGGTGGAGCCGTTGATGTCGGTCGCGCGGACGTGATAGGGCGCATTCCCCATGTTCCCGTCGCCGACGACGAAGTAGTTGTACGACTGCCGCGTGGCCGTCTGCCACGTGCCGTTGATCTCCACCTCCAGCTTCTCGATCGGGTGCGCGTGCCCCTCGACGAGGATCTCGTTCCAGTACTTGTTGCTCGCGTCCTTGAGGCGGAAGGAGACGGCGCTCGTCGTCGGACAGGGGATGTACCGCCAGGAGATCTTCCCCGCAGCGCCGCCGTGGGTGGTCCCCAGATACCCCTCGCGCTCTTCGCCGATCTTGAGAAAGGCGTTCTTGCTGAGATCGATGTGGCCCGCCGTGCACTTCGGGTTCGTGGCGATCGGGCACTGGTCCACGACCATGGCCTGCACCTTGCGCCCGTCGTCCCGGGAGACCTCGACGCACGCGCCGCACATCGCCGCGGCGTTGTAGTCGGCGGTGTTCATGGCGGCGAAGTACTGGCCTCCGCCGAACGGGACGTGCCCGACGACGTCCGGGTTGCGCCCGACGATCGGGTAGCTGCAGTTCACCTCGGTCGAGCCCATGTCGAGCGTGTAGAAGGTGATGGAACCGTTCGCGTACTCCGCGGGATAGTCGCAGCTCACCGGCTCGCCGCCCGTTCCCGTCGAGGTGGTCGCGCCGGTGCTCGCGGCGCTGGGCTCGCCGCCGCCGCTCGTCGAGGAGGTGGAGCCGGTCGTCGTCGAGCTGCCCGGACCAGCACCTGCGCCCGTCGTGACGCCGTCCCCGCCCCCTGCGCCGGTACCGGCGCTGGCGCTGGCGCCGACCGCGCCCGCGCCGCCCGGCCCGCCGGCGGCGGACGAGGCGCTCTCCGCGCTGCCAGCGTCACCGCCGCCGCCGTCGCCGCAGCCAGCGACGCCGAGCGCGATCAGCGACACGAGCGGCAATGAAATGCCCCTGGGCATATAACCTAGCTTCATCTCGACTCCTTAAGATTTACGATAGGGATGGATTCGCGAATCCACGCGGTTGGCTTATCACGGCCCCGCGGCGCGCTGCTCGATGAAGGTGCCGGCCGCGTTCGTGTACGCGATCCACAGCGAGCCGCCGCGATCCGCCTCGATCGCCACGTGCTTGAACGACTTGCCCTCCACCGCGACGCAGCGCGCGTGAAACCGCCCTTCGCCGTCGAGCTGCCCGAGCTCGAGCGCGTGGCGCGCCCCGGGCTCGCGCGAGACCGGCCGGACCCGGGCCACGTGGATCGGCGAGACGCCCTGCGTGGCCGCGATCGGCGCGGGGCTGAGCCCGTTCGGGTAGAGCGACCAGACCGCGGGCATGTCGTCGCGCGGCGCCTCGTCGACGCGGATCGCCGCCATGCCGAACGCCGAGATGTCCTTCGCCGCCGGCAGGAGCACGTACGCAGGCCCCGAGGCGCCGATGGCGAGCGCGCCGCCCATCCGCGATTCCCCGGCGTCGCCGACGAAGACGACAGCGTCAGGGCCGAGCTCGAGCTTGCCTTCCGCCGTGAGCCCCAGCGTGCGGGCGTGCACCGGCGTCAGCGCCGAGCGCGCGTCGATGTACATCGCCAGCGCGCCTCCCTTCCAGGGCGACAGCGCGACGAAGGTGGCGCCGCTGCCCTCCTCGGAGAGCGGCACGGCGGCCCCGTCGTCGAGCACGGCGAAGGCCTGCGTCACGGCGCCCTCGGTCGTCTTCCGATCCGAGAGAAAGGCGAGCAGCGTGTGCCCTCCGGGCAGCGCGACGGCGGAGATCCCCGTGCCGCGGCGCCCGGCGCCGATGGGCGGCCCCTCGCCGCCGCCGAGCGGGGTCCTCCGGATCGTGCCGCCGTGATCCATGCAGTACACGAACCGGGAGGCCACCACGCACGCCGGCCACGAGGCGCGCGCTGGATCGCCGCTGCCATCCCCGGCGTCGGTCGCGGCCTCCGCGGGCGGAGAGCCTGGCGCGGTGAGCCCGCCGAACGACGGCGCGACGTGCTGCGCCACGCCGTCGCGGTTGAAGATCACCCGGAAGTCGGCGCGCTCCGCCTCGTCGGGAGACCAGAGCAGCGCCGGCCCACGGAGCGAGAGCGAGAGCGGCCCTCGGCGCAGCTTGCAGCCGGCGCCCAGCGCGGCGGCGTCTGGAGCTGCCGCGTCTGGCGCGGCGGCGTCCGAAGCTGCAGCGTCTGCCGCTGCTGCGTCCGGTGCCGCCGCGTCCGCCACCTCCGCGTCCAGCGACGGCGCGCTCGGGGCGCTGGCCGCGCTCGCGGTGGGCGCAACGGAGGGCCCCTGCGCCACAACACCCGCGTCGGGCGCCGGCCCGGCGCCAGGTGCACCCGAGCCGTCACGGCAGGCGGCGAGCGCCGCCAACACGAGCACGCGCGCGCGCAGGGGGGGATAGCTCACCACCGCAGCCCGACTCCGAGCAGGGCCTGGATGTTCCCCGAACACATGCGGAAGCTATCGGGCGAACGGCGTGTAGCGTCAACCCGGGAGGCATCGCCGGATGCCGTGACGGCCCGTGGAACGAAGGGGGAGTCCATGCGAAGAGCCAAGGCTGGTGCTCTCACCACCTCTGGCGAGTCGGTCGCGCGAAGAAGGGGAACGCCATGACGAATCGAACGATTCCCAATAATCACTGCGTGAGCTGCCTCCAGGGGAGGTGCGCGATCATATCGAGTCGTTCGAGAAGGCCGGCGCCCGCGGCGACACCGGCGGTCCGGCGCCGGGGAGCTCGACGGTGAACGTGGCGCCGGCGCCGGGCGCGCTCTCGACACGGATCGAGCCGCCGTGCGCCCGCGCGATCTGGCGGCTGATGTACAGGCCGAGCCCCAGCCCGCCGTAGTGCCGGTCGGACACGGCGCGCTCGAAGCGATCGAAGATCCGCTCCTGGCGCGCCGGGTCGACGCCGATCCCGTGATCCTTCACCGAGAGCCGCGTCGTCCCGGCCTCCTCGCCGACGACGATCTCGATGGGCTTGCCCGGGCCGAACTTGATCGCGTTGGCGACGAGGTTCGTGACGATCTGATCGACGCGGGAGCGATCCCAGGAGCCCACGTTCCGGCCGCTGATCCTCAGCGAGACCGAGCAGCCGGCGCGCGCCAGATCCAGCTCGAACCGCGCGATCACGTCGCGCACGACCACGCCGAGGTCGACCTCCGCGAGGTCGAGCGAGGCCCGATCCGTGTCGATCCTCGAGACCTCGAGGAGCTCGCGGTTCAGCCGGGCCAGGCGCGTCGCCTGCCGCAGCGCGCGCTCGACCTGCCTGCCCATCGCCGGCGGATCGCAGAGCCGACCCGAGCGAAGGCTCCGATCCATGGCCTCGAGCGAGAGCGTGAGCGACGTCATCGGCGTGTTGAGCTCGTGCGTCGCCACCGTGAGGAACTCGTCGCGCATGCGGATGGCCTCCTGGGCAGCGCGGTACAGCCGCGCATTGTCGATCGCGAGCGCGGCCCTGTGCGCCACGTGCTGGACGATCTCCAGGTCGGCCTCCCCGTAGCAGCGCCCCGGCGCGGACGAGACGACGCTCAGCGCCCCGATCGGCCGCCCCCGCGCCATGAGCGGCACCACGATGACGCTCTGCACCCCGAGCTCGCGGATGAGCCTCGCATGCTCGTCGTCCTCGCAGTAGTGCCGGAGCTGTTCCTCGGAGCACCCGGAGACCAGCAACGGCTCACCACACCGCAGCGCCCTGGCCGCCGGATGGGGCGAATCCATCGCAGGAGAATACCGGCGCCGCAGCTGCTCGAGCAGCGACTCCTTGGCGGAATCCCTGTGCGCCCAGATGCTTCGCCGGATCTGCTCGCCTTCGACGACATCGGTGATGCACCAGTCGCAGAGCGATTGCGCCGCGAGCCGCGCGACGCGCGCCAGCGTCTCCTCGTAATCGAGCGACCCGGCGAGGATCTCCCCGGCCTCGGCCAGGAAGGCCGCGCGCCGCTCCGCCGCCTCGGCCCCCGTCCTCGCGGCCTGCTCCCTGGAGAGGAGCCGCGCGTTCTCCAGCGAAATCGCGGCCTGCGCGGCGAGCAGCGACAGGGCGGTGAGCCGCTCCGGCGGGAACGCGCCGGCGAGGAGGTCGTTCTCGAGATAGAGCAGGGCCGCCACCTCCGCCTGCCTCAGGATGGGCATGCAGAGGACCGACCTGGGCTTGCGCCGCGCGAAGTACGCATCGCCGGAGAACTTGCCGTCGAGAGCCTCGGTAGGGCTCAGGATGACGCACTCCTTCGTCCGTTGCACGTAGCGGACGAGCGACAGGGGGGCACGCTGTGAAGCGCCCTCCCCGGAGCGCGGGAGGAGGATCTTCACCTCCCCGCTCTCCTCCAGGATGGCCTCGGCTCCGAGGGAGAGGCGCTCGTCCTGGTGCAGGACGAGACAAGCGCGCTGCGCGCCGCCCTGCTCGAGGACAACCGTGAGCAGCGTCCGCAGGAGCTTGTCGAGGACGATCTCGCTCGAGAGGGTCTGCGACGCCTTGATCACCGAGAGCTGGTCGAGCTGCTCGAACCGCGCCGCGAAGGAGGCGGTCGGGGCGAGCGGCCTCGCGTCCCAGAGCCGCGGATTCCGCTGATCGATGTGCCGGACCTTGCCGTCCGCCCCCCAGCGGACATAGCAGGCGCGGGCCTCGCGGAGGTAGGTGTCGGCGATCAGCTCGAACCCTCGCTCCCGGTAGAACCCCGACGCGATCTCGTAGGCCAGCGCCTCGTCGTGGACGAAGCCGCTCGCGCGCCCGGCGCGGATCGCCTGCTCGTAGAGCTGGGCAGCGTCGTCCAGTGCGCCGCGGAGACGCGCGATCTCGGCGCCGATCAGCGCCGCCCTGTGGCCGAAGTTCTCGGGGCAGCTCTCCGCCCAGGTGTCGATCTGCCGCTGGTGGGCGGCGAGCGCCTCGAGGTGCCGGCGCCGCTCGGCGGCGTCCGCCGCGCGGCAGCGCGCCGCCCGCGCGAGCGCTCCATAGAAATGGTACTCGGCCACCTCGAAGAACGAGCCCGACGTCCAGAGGAGCGGCCGCGCCTTCTCCGCGGCCTCGAGCGAGCCGTCGATATCGCCCGCGAGGAAGCGCGCTTGCAGCTTGCGTATCCAGTACCAGCAGGTCGCGATCGCGAGGCGCGGATCGCCCTCCAGGCGCTGCTCGAACCGGCGCTCGTCGAAGTCGGCGTCGCCGAACGAGGAGAGATCGGGCAAGAGGCCCCGGAGGGCCCGGATGAGCCTGAGCTGCGCGGTGACGATGTCGACCTCGAGGCCGAACCGCGCCCGCCGCACGAAGTCGAGCGCGCGCTCGGCCTCGCGCTGCACCTCGCCGAGGGGCTCTCCCGAGGCGAGGAGGATCGTGATCAGGCAGTTCTTGTTGTACGACGCATACGTGATGTCCCCGGTCTCCTGCCCCGCCTCGAAGCCCCGTCGCAGGAGCTCCACGCCGGCGCGCATGTGCCTCACCCACGGGTTGACCCGGTGCCCGAAGCCCAGATAGACGCGGGATTTGAAGCGCAGGGCCCCGCGGCGCTCCAGGAGGTCGAGGCCGAGCCTGGCGAACCGGTAAGCCATGCGGTAATCGCCGAAGCGCGGCCCGAGGAGCATGCCGAACCAGGTGTAGGCGATGCACGATGCATCGCTGTTGCCGCGCTCGAGGCTGAGGGTCGTCATTCGCATCACGACGAGGCAATTCAGGTTCGCGTCGGTGAACAGCGCCGGCGACTGCGCGTGGGTCAGGACCTCGAGGGTCGCGCAGCACTCCGGGTCCGTCATCTGGGGTGAGTCGATGAGGTCCTCGACCGAACGGCTCCCGAGCAGCTCCCAGACGCGCTCGTATTCCTTCCGCACCTCCTCGTCCGTGGGGTGCGGAGACCACGTGACGCCGACGCGGCGGAGGTAGTCGAGGCCCACGTCGACGCCGCGATCGCTGCGGTCCATGGTCGTGTAGAGGCCGAGGCGCACGCACGTGACGGCGGCCAGATCGACGAGGCCCGCGGCGCGGCGCGAGAGCGCCGAGAGCCGCTCTTCGGCCGCCGAGAGATCGCCGGTGAGGTACTCGCACTCGGCCCGATGGAGCTCGAGCTCGAAGGTGAGCTCATACCGTCGCTCCCAGCAATCCTCCGGGAGCAGCGCCCTGCCGGCGGCCAGGTACCTGAGCGCCAGGACGCAGGCGTTCGACGCTCTGGCGCGCTTGCCCGCGATGAGGTTGAGCTCAGCCACCCGCTCGCGCTCCGCCGGTGATGTGATCAGCGGAGCGCCTCGGTCGAGCTGATTGACGATCTCGAAGATCTTCTCCTCGAGCTCTTCCGACGCCGCGCGCGCCGCGCGCGACGCGAGCAGCCGGCCGATCCCGAGGTGCATCGCCGGCCGCTCGCCTTCGGGGATCAGCGAATAGGCGGCCTCCTGGACCCGGTCATGGACGAACCTGTACGAGGCGTCCCTGCGCAGGACCAGCCCCACGCGGACGGCATCCCAGAGGTCCGCGTGCGTCTCCTCCACCGAGCCGCCGCGGACCATCGCGAGGAGGTCGACGCCGGCGGCGCTCCCGAGACAGGCGAGGTGCTTCAGCGCCTCCTGGGCGCCCGGAGGGAGCCGCACGAGCTTGCCGACCATCAGGTCGATCACGTTGTCCGTGAAGCCCTTGTCGCGGATCTTCGCGACGTCCCATCGAAAGATCTCGGCGCGCTCGTCGAGCTCGATGAGCCGCTCCTCGTGCAGCGCGGTGAGGAACTGGATCGCGAAGAAGGGGTTGCCGGCCGTCTTCTCGTGGACGAGGGCCGAGAGCTGCGCGGCGTCCTCGCTTCGGCAGCGGAGCGCGTCGCCGACGAGCGCGCCCAGGTGCTCCCGGGAGAGCGGGCCGAGCACGATGTCCGAGACGCGCGCGCCGTCCTTCCGCACCTTGTCGAGCGCCGCCATGAGCGGGTGCGAGGGCGTCACCTCGTTGTCGCGGTACGCGCCGACGACGAGGAGGTGGCGCGCCTCGGGGTGGGTCATCAGATCATGAAGGAGCCCGAGGCTCGCGGGGTTGGTCCACTGGAGATCGTCGAGGAAGAGCACGAGCGGGTGCTCCTTCCGGGCGAACGCCCCGATGAACCTCCGGAACACGACGCGGAACCGGTGCTGCGCCTCGGCCAGCGGGAGCTCGGGGACCTGCGGTTGCCGGCCGATGACGAGCTCGACCTGCGGGATGACGTCCACGATGAGCTGTCCGTTGGGCCCGAGCGCGTCGAGCAGCCGCTGCCGAAAGGCCGCGATCCTGTCCTCGGGCTCGGCGAGGATCTCGCTCACGACATCCCGGAAGGCCTGGACGAGCGTGAAGTGAGGGATGCCGCGTCTGGATCGCTCGAACTTCCCCGAGAGAAACAGGGCTCGCTCCCGGACGATCGGTTTGTAGAGCTCGTGAACGAGGGCCGACTTTCCGCTGCCGGAATAGCCAGAGACCAGGACGAGCTCGGGGACTCCCGTGTCCAGGACGCGCTCGAACGTGCGCCGCAAGGCGCTCACCTCGCGCTCGCGGCCATAGAGCTTCTGCGGGAGCTGGACGCGGCCGGAGATGTCGCGCTCGCCCAGGGAGAACGGCTCGATCCTGCCACACGCCCGGTGCTGCGAGAGGCACCGCTCGAGGTCGTGCCCGAGGCCGCGGGCGGTCTGGTAGCGATCCTCCGCCATCTTGGCGAGGAGCTTCAGGACGATCGCCGAGAGGACCTCGGGCACCCCGGGGACGATCGCGGAGGGCGGCGGCGGGGCGAGGGCGACGTGGCAGTGCACCCACTCGAGCGGATCCCGCGCCACGAAGGGCAGGCGCCCCGTGAGCATCTGGTAGAAGATGACGCCGACCGCATAGAGGTCTGCGCGGCTGTCGATCGCTCGATTCATTCGCCCCGTCTGCTCCGGAGACAGGTACGGCAAGGAGCCTTCGATGAGCCGGGGAGTCCCCGCCGGGGGCTGCTCGCGCGGGAGGCGGGAGGCAAGGCCGAAGTCGGCGAGCTTCACCTCGCCCGTGGTCGCGTTGACGAGGATGTTCTGGGGCTTGAGATCCTTGTGGAGGATGTCCCGATGGTGGAGCTCCGCCACGCAGGTGACGAGGCGGACCGCGAGCTCGAGGAACCGCCCGGCGCTCATGGGCGCGTCGATGAGGTGATCGAGCGACTCGCCGCCGAAATCCTCCATGACGAGCGCTGGCAGCCCCTCGAACGTCTCGAGGGCGAGCGGTTCGACGAAGGCCTCGTGGCGGAGAGCCTTGCCCATCGTGTACTCGCGCCGGAGACGCTCGATGTCCTGCGAGCAGCCGCTCCTCGGGTCGATGACCTTCACGATCACCGGGCGGCCATCGACGCTCCGGACCGCGCGAAGCAGGCGGGTTCTTCCGCCCTCGTGGAGGGTCCCGGTGATCGTGTAAGGGGACCCATGCTCCCGCGATCGTGACATCGTCAGACCCCTCCTGTATCGATACACTATCGATACCACGGGGACCCCGATGCGCCCGCCCCTGGACGGACGGCGACCCCGGGAGGGGATTCACGAGGCGATCGCCCGGCTGCTCGGGCCGCCGGTCGCACCGGACGGGCGAGCCAGCCTGGACCGAGGGTCGGATCAGGATCGGGAATCTAGAAGGCGAACGGCACGTCGATCTGCAGGATCTTGTGCTCTGACGCCTTCATCGGATCATCGAGCCCCATCGCGAACGCGACGCCGGGGCGCAACCACATCTTCTCTCCCAGCTTGAAGTGGCCGCGCGGCCCCACGGCCACCGTGGTCGTCTCGCGCGTCGCGCGGGAGGCGTCCTTCTGCACGGAGACCGGCGTCGAGAGCCAGCGCTGGTGCCGGAGCTCGGCGCCGATCGACAGCATCGGGACGACGAAGTAGCCGAGGTGCACGCCGGCGGTGAAGTTCGTCTTCGACGAGTCCGGCTGCACGTCCTCCCCGCGGACCCGCAGGAGCTGGAGCACCGTGGCCTCGGCCTGCGCGGTGAAGCCGTGCGCGACATAGGCGAACCCGACGCCCGGGAAGACCGTGAAGTCGTTGACGGCGAACATCGCGTTATCCATCGCCGAGCGGGCGTAGATACCGGCCGTCCTCGCGGGGCCCATCTCCGGGCTCGGCGTGTTGCCGCCGCCGGAGCCCACCGGCACCGTGAGGCCAAGGAACAGGGCGAGTCGCAGCTCCGGCGTGAGCTTCAGCGCGTAGGTGGCGCCGACGACAGGGTTCAGGAACCCGAAGCCCGAGTCGCCAGCAGGCGGGGAGTTCGAGACGACGCCGAGCCGCACGAGCGGGGCCACATCGTCGGTCACCTTGTAGCTGAAGAGCAGCGTGGACGCGACGGCCGAGCCGGAGGAGCTCGCGGAAGGAGGGCTGTAGAAGGCGATCGCGGTGTCGGAGCGCACGACGGACACGGCGACCACCGGACGGAGCTGAAACGGCAACGAATACGGAGGGGGCTTCGGCTTGTCCGCCGGCGGAGGCGCCGCCGGATCCGCGGCGGCGGGCTCCGTCGCGGGCTGAGCCGACGCCTGAAATGCAGGCAGGCAAAGGAGGCTCGCGCCGAGGAACACACGGAACAACGGACGACATGGATGATTGTTGGTCATGGGCAGAGCAGGGGGTTGGGCTGGAGGACAACCGCTGTGGCCTCGTCGCCGGCGCAACGAGACGACCTTCGGAACTGCCGTCGGCTCCGCTGAGCCTGCTCCCACTCTCTGCGCAGAGAGGTTTCGCAAAGATGACAGGGACGAAATTATGTTGCGTGTTCGACACCTCTGTTCGCGGGAGGTGTCGTCACCTGCGCGCCGCGGAACCTCGGAGAAACACGCCGGCCATCCAGAGGAGCCGCGGGGGCGCTCGGCGCGGAGCGCCGCCCCGCCGCCCCGGCCGGGCGACTACTGCTCGAGCACCGTGATCGAGCGGTCCCAGTACGACGCGACAACCGCCCGCGCGCCGTCCTTCGAGACCGCCACGGCGCACGCGCCCTTGCCCGTGGGCAGCGACGCGACGACCCTCGGCGGGTCGCCCGCGATGACCGCGACGCCGCTGCCGACCGGCGGCCACTGGGTCCCGCCGAGCGCCACGAAGAGCGTCTTCCGGTCGGGCGACGTGACGCCCGTCAGCGGCACCCCGCGGAGCGGGAGCGTGCTCTTCACCTGCATCGTCGACAGGTCGATGACGCTCGCGGTCCGCGCCTCGGCGTTGAGCGTGATGCCGTACCGGTCCTCGTCGAGCAAGAAGCCCGCGGTCGGCCCGACGCCGACGGGCGTCTTCCTCGTCTCGGTCACCCCGGCCACGCTCAGCAGGATCGCCGTGTTGGACAGCCGATCCGGGAAGAACACGGCGCCGCCGTCCCGCGTGATGTCGCCCTCGCGCGGCTCGCGCCCGACCGCGATGCTCCGCCGGGTCGCGCCGAACGGCGACTCGCTCGGGTCGAACAGGTCGATCCACGCGCCGGCCGGCCGGCCCGCGTGCGTCAGCGCGCCGAGCGCCGCGATGTAGGGGCGCCCCTCGGCCTGCACGAGGAACAGCTGCCCCGTGGCGTGCGGGAGCGTGATGTTCGCGAGCCGCACCCCCGTCGGCAGCTCGAACTTCGTCACGCGCTTCGTGTCCGTCGTCGCCGCGACCACCGTCCTGCCGTCCGGCAGCGCCACGATGTCGCCGGGCGTCCGGCCGACGTCGAGCAGGACCGGATCGCGATCCCACGCGGTCGTGTCCATCACCGGGATCCGCGCGGCGTCCTGGTGCCGCAGCACCGCGACGTAGCGGTCGAACAGGAGCCGGATGTGGTCGCCCTGCGCCGGCATCGACGCCTTGTGGAGGAGCTCGCCGCTCTGGAGCTTGTACTCGCGCAGCGAGGCGTCGTCGCCGCTGACGTAGATCGACGCGCCGCTCGGGTTGAAGACCACGTCGAGCGGGTGCACGTCCCCGATCCGGAACTCGCGGGCGCGCCAGCGGCCCTTCGGCTCCGCCGGGGGCGGCGCGGGCTCGGCGGCGTCGGGGCCGAACGCCGCGGGGTCCGGCGCGTCGTCAGCCGTGTCGCGCGCGGCGCGCGAGGCGGCGCCCTCCGGCGCGAGCGCGGTCAGCGGGGGCGCCTCGCCGACGGGCGACTTCAGGCTGGTCAGGGTGGCGATGATCACGGCCGCGACGCCGCTCGCCACGGTCACCGCGGCCCGCGCCAGGCGCGGCTCGCGGCCGGAGAGCGACCCCACGGAGCCGCGGTGGCGCTCGCCGAGCCACCCCTTGCAGGCGCGGCACTTGCGCGCCCCCTCGACGATCCGCGCGCCGCAGCTCGGGCACGGGACGCGACGCTCGCTCATTGCAGCACCCATGCGACCTTGGCGCGATCGCCGAGCGCGAGCGCCGAGCCGCCGTCCGGGGCGAGCCGCACCCGCGTCGGCTCGCCGCCGAGCGGGTGGACCTTCGCCGCGTAGCTCTTCAGATCGACCAGGGCCACCGAGCCCGCCCCGTCGCCGCTCAGCGCGACGACCGCCTGCGCCCCGTCGGGAGCGACGGCCATGTCGAGCGCGCGGCCGGGGAACGTGACGGCGCGGAGCAGCTCGCGCTTCGACAGATCGAAGACCTGGATGGCCCGCCCCTCGTTGCACCGCACGATCGCGCGCCGGTCGCTCCGGACGAGCGCGATCTGCTCCGGCTCCCGGCACGTCGTGATGCGCGCCTCCTGCCGGACCGCGCCCGACGGGAGCCAGGTGAGCGGCACCAGGGTGTTCTCGGCCCGGAGGGCCACGAAGCCCGCCGAGCCGTCGGGGATCATGAGCGCGCTGGCCGGGTTGCCCACCATCGAGGTGCGCACGCGATCCTGCTCCGAGCCGAGCCGGCTCGGGTCGAACGGATAGGCGACGCCGCCCGAGGGCTCGCGCTGGCCGGACAGCGGGAGCTGGCCCGTCGTCGTGATCGCCCGGCTGCCGCTGTCGTCCACGGCCACGGGGCCCACGGCGTCGTCGCCGAACTGGATGCGCTCGATCTCGGCGTGGTACTCGGTCGCCAGGATCGCCACCGCGTGCGCCGCCGGCAGCGAGGCGAGCGCGCGCCGGCCCGAGGCGCCGACCTGGATGTCACCCACGGCCTCGCCGAGCTCGATCGTCTTGAGCAGCCGCGTCGTGGCGGCGTCGATCACGTAGATGCGCGAGGGCGCGGTCGCGTAGACCACGTCACCCACGCGGTGCAGGCGCCGGACGTGGGGCGCCTCGGAGACGAGGCTCAGCGCCTGGCCGGTCCGGGAGCTGCGCACCTCCAGGCCGGCGGACAGCGCGACAACGAAGCGGTCGCGGTCGAGCGGGAGCGCGTCGAGCGCGTCCTTGGGGAGCGAGAAGGGCCCGGCGATCGAGGGCGCCTCGGCGACGTGGCCGACGTCGTTCGGGCGCTGCCAGACGCAGCGGCCGAGCTGGCACGACTCGCCGCTCCAGCACGGCGCCCCGCACACCGGGGCCGGGGGAGCGACCGGCGACGCGGCCCGGGACGGCGCGAACCTATGGGGCGCCAGGTAACGGAGCGCGCCGCCGGTGCTGATGAGCCCCAGGATCGCGCCGATCGTGACGAGCGGGCGCCAGTGGAGGGAGAGCCAGCTCGCATCCTTGGGGGCATCGGGGATCGAAGGCGCCGTCGCCGTCCGCCTGGGCGCGTCGGCCGGCTCCCCGCACTCGGGGCAGAGGGCGACCCCGGCGGCGATGCGCTCGAGGCAGACAGGACAGGTCGCCTCGCCGGCGCCGGTCGAGCGCCGGGGCGGCGGCTCCGCCCACGGGACGGGCACCGGGCTCGCCTCGGCGGCGTGGCGAGCCTCCCGCGCCTCAGCGGCGCTGGAGCCGGGCTCGGTATCGCTCCGCGTCTCGTGGTCCACCGCGCACCTGCGTCTCTTCCGTGTCCGTGACGAGCGGACCTCGCGTAACCCGAGCGTGCCCGGAAGTCGAGCCTTTCGTGCCGGCGCGGCGGCCCCGGCGACGTGGCCCAAGCCACGAGCGGCCGGCGCCGTGGACGAAACGACGTGGCAGGAGATCGCACCGCCACGAAAGACGCCTCGCGCGCCGGGGCGAGGGCCGCCGGCGCGGCAGAGGGGAACATGGTTGTGGCCGTCAGCTCGGCAGTCGGTGGTTGAGCGTCAGCTCGGCAGTCGGCCGGCGGCCGCCGGGTGGCCGAAGCGTCGATATCACCGGATTCACGTGCTCCCTGCTCCCGGCGCGCTCGCGCGCCATGATTCGCCCGGCGAACACCACCAAAAGAAAATCCCAGCACCATCAAATAATAGGCACATTTGCCGGGTGCAATTCCACCAGATAACGCGCCACGTCAGCACGCCGGGGGGACACCATCATGCTAATTTACCCGCGGGGTCTTGGGACGGCATCTTAACACGAGGTTGGCGATGAAAAAGACGGCTGGGTGCGTGGCGGCGCTTGCGCTTATGGGCGTCCTGGGTGCGTGCAGCGCAGTGGACGATCAGGGCAATAGCAGCAGCGGAGGCGACGCGTCATCGCAGGGGCAGGGCGCAGGCGGGCCCGGCGGGACCACCGGCGGGCCCAGCGGGACGGGTGGCTACGATGACAGCTTCGGCTCGGTCAATCCCACCGTCGGCAGCAGCGGTGTCGGCGGGAACCCCGGGGAGGACCAGGAGACCGGCAAGTCGTGCGACGGCAAGTTCACCGGCCGGGTGCGCGACTTCCAGGAGGCGCACCCCGACATGGAGCCGCAGGACGAGGGCAAGTGCATCAACTGCAACGATCACATGATCGTCACGGACACCCTCGGAGAGGACCTGAAACCCGTCTATGCCGGCGGGGCCGAGGGCACCACGACCACGACCGGCAAGGAGAACTTCGACGTGTGGTTCCGCGACACCGAGGGCGTGAACATGCCGATGAACATCACGCTGCAGTTCGAGGACCCCGAAGGCGACGGCGTGTGGACGTACAACAACCGGGAGTTCTTCCCGATCGACGAGGCGCTGTTCGGCAACGAGGGGCGGACGCACAACTACCATTTCACCTTCGAGATGCACATCGGCTTCCAGTACAAGGGCGGCGAGCAGTTCACGTTCGCCGGCGACGACGACGTCTTCACGTACATCAACGGGCAGAAGGTGGTCGACCTCGGGGGCATCCACGCCGAGCAGCTCGAGGTCGTCGACCTCGACGAGCTCGGGCTCGAGATCGGGAAGACGTACCAGCTCGACTTCTTCTTCGCCGAGCGCCACGTGACCGACTCTCACTTCCGGATCGACACCTCGATCGAGTTCCTCAACTGCGGCATCCAGGTCAACTGACGCCGGCGACGGGGGAGGCCGCGCGCCTGGCCCTCCCGTGGCGCCTCGTCGGGGTGCCCCCTCCCTGCGACGCTCGCGCGCGCGGCGATCAGTAAGAGCAGGCGAACTGCGGCGGAGCGCTCTCCATGACGGCGCAGCGCGAGCCGCACTCCTCGAAACAGTCCATGCAGTCGGCGTACGAGGCGGCCAGCGCGGGCGAGGTGACCTCGCCGACGTGCTCGGCGCACGCCTTCCTCGCTTTCTCCGTGTCGTAGCCGCAGCCGGACACGGCGCCCGCGACCGCGGCCAGGACGGCGACGAGCAGCGGACTCTTCCTGTTCTTGCTCATGCAGCTCCCTCTCATTCTGCGCAGGTGAACGTCTGCGGGCATGCCCCCGACGGCTCGCAGGCGTCGCCGCACTCCTCGTAGCAGCGCACGCACGCATCGTGGCTCTCGTCGGTGGAGCAGGACGGCACCGCGTCGCGCAGCTGAGCACAGCGCTGCTGCGCCTCCTCCGTCGAGAGCCCCCCGCAGCCGACCGCGAGCGCGACCAGCGAGAGCAGCGCCGCGCCAATCCCCAGCCTTCGAGCCATCCAAGCCTCCCTTCGAGCCATCCAAGCCTATCCGAAGCGCCGCGGCGGGGCGCGGCTTTCCGCCGCGCGCCTTCAGCCGTCCGCCGGCCTCGGCACCGTGACGAGCCCGTACGTCCCCGCGCCGCTCACCTGGATCCACGCGCGCAGCACCTGGATCGGCCGACCCGCCCGCGCCACGGCGGCCACCGCGTCGCCGAGGTCGCGCGCGCACGCGGCGTGCAGGTCGTCCGTCGTCTCGTGGTCCTCCGCGGAGCGGCGGATCCAGACCGCGGTCGACGGCATCGCCGCGCCCTCGTGCCTGTCCTGCCAGCGCCTGCCGACGAGGTGCGCCCGGAGCAGCTTCCTCGCTTCCGGGGGCGTGTCCGGGTGGAGCTCGTAGACCATCGTCGCGATGAACGACCTCATGCGCCCGAGCCTGCCGGAGCAACGCGGGCCCGTCCAGCGCCGCGCGCCGGAGGTCCGGCCATGGATGCCAGGCTCCTGCGCCGCCTCGGGGCGGCTTCGCGCGGGCGTCCCCAGCCGGCGGGCGCGGTCTCGGATCCGCCTGGGTCCCCCAGCGAGGACACAGCCGTCGAACCCGCGTTCCTGTACGATGCGCGAACGGGCATGACATCTTCCACCATCGTTGCCGTCGTCGGCGACGTGCATGGCGCCATGCACTCCATGGTCGAGCTGCTCGACGCCTGGGAGCACCGCCATCGCCGTCACATCGATTTCGTACTGCAGGTCGGGGACTTCGAGCCACACCGCCACGAGGACGATCTGGCCACGGCCTCGCTCCCGCAGAAGTACCGGGATCTCGGTGATTTCTGGGCCTTCGACCAGGGTTTGGCGAGCTTCGAGTGGCCGATCTACTTCATCGGCGGCAACCACGAGCCCTACGGGTTCCTCGATCAGTTCCCCAGAGGCGGCGAGCTCGCGCCGAACTGCTACTACCTCGGCCGCGTCGGTCGCGTCGAGGTCGCGGGCCTCAGGGTGGTGGGCCTGAGCGGCATCTACTCGGAAGACGCGCTCGCCTGGCGGCCGCCGCTGCGCGAGATCAAAAGTCAGAAGAAGAAGCTCTTCGCTTACTACACCGAAGACGAGGTGATGAAGGCCGCGAGCTACGGCAGCTGCGACATCCTCGTGTTGCACGAGTGGCCGCGCGGAGCGATCGAGCCCGAGCAGGAAGCGGAGCTCGCGGGCATGCGCCGCGCCCACCGTCCCGAGCAGGTCGGCAGTGAGCTCGCGCGGCTGGTCGTCGATTCGCTGCGGCCGAAGCTCGTGGTCGCGGGCCACATGCACTGGCGGCACCGCTCGCGGATCGGCCCGAGCGCCTTCGCCGCGATGGGCCACATCGACACCGGCAAGGACGCGCTCGGCGTGTTCGAGGCACGCGCCGACGGCTCGATCGTGGAGATCGTGTGCCCGACCGGCAGCGCCCCGCGCCCCGTCGATCAGGGGTGAAATTCGCAGTCGTCGGCGCACTCGTAGCGCACGCAGCCGAGCAGCGCATCGTAACAGGTCGCGCTCAAAGCGGGAGCTGTTTCAGGGCAAGCGCGCCCCAGCGTATCGATGAGGAAGGAGATTTTCCCCCGATCGTCGTCCAGTGTTCATAGTGAAAAGCAGTTGATATATTTAATCGATATTTAGCTGAGAAAAGGATAAGTTTTATGGGGCTGAAAATTTCAACTGATGAAGACGAAATTTTCTTGTTTGAGCGAGTCGTGAAACATTTACAATCGTCCTATGGATATTCACTCGAAGATGCAGAGCGTTTGGTGAGCGGGTACTACGAAAAATTTACAGATCAAAATTATTGCGACAAATACGATATCATGGCTCAAACGATGGATTTTTTTGGCCACATAGAATCGAGAGGAATGGCTGATAGAGTTCATTTTTATGAAGGTTTGAAGCACGAGCCTGATGAAGCGGCGTTTATCGAATGGCAGCAGAAAATGGGATGTAATTTGAAGTGCGCGGGTGGGTTAAATGGATGTTATAATTGAAGCTCTTTCAGCTGGCCGAGCTCACGCGGATCCTCGACGGGATCACACGGGAGGCGGGCGAGGTGACGGACCGCGGCGCGCAATAGCGGCACGAATTCTGCTCCGCACCGAGACATGCTTTCCAACTCAATCCTTCGAAGTCCTGGAAAACACCCAGCGATCGCGCCATTCCCTGGCCCGAGCAGAGGAAGTAGCGACCTTCTCCATGTGCCAGGGTGTGTCAAAGCAGGACAGAGGCCGAGCCTGACGACGCGCCTCGCGGCCCCATTCCTGGCAGGCTCACTCTCCCTCGCGCTCCTCGCCTGCGGAACGACCGTGGGCGGCCCCGCGATGAACGAGGAGCGCTCGTCGGGAGCAGGCGCGGGCGGTGGCGCGGCGTCCGGTGGTGCATCGAGCGGCGGTAGTTCATCAGGCGGAGGGAGCAGCAGCGGCGGCGGTACCGGCGGCGCGGCGGGTGAACCCGGTGATAGCGGCGAAGAGTTCCTGCTGAGCTTTCCACGGCGTCCTGCCTTCGGGTTTGGTCAACCGCTCGCAGCTATGCCGAATGGCTCCGTCGTGACCGTGGGAGCGCGGGCCCCGGCGGAGCTCCTCCCGGACGCGGTGGATGAGCCCTTCTTGGCTGAATATTCGACGAAGGGAGAGGTCCTGAACGTGCTTTCGCTCACCGGCGCGGCCGAGCCCGAGCTATTGGCCGTCGATCCCGGAGGGTCGATCCTCCTCATCGGTCAGCTCTATGCGGAGATGACCTTCGGTGAGTTCACGCTGAAGGCGGTCGAGTACGGGTACTACCTGGTCAAAGTGGCCCCCGATTTTTCGATCTCGAACGCGGTCGGGGTACCCCTCGAAGGAGGCACGCCCCTGAGCGCGATGGCCGTCGACGCGGCGGGTGATATTGTCGTCGGGCTCGGGGTGTATAACGACGACGCCACCGTTCAAAAGCCCCTGATCCAGAAATTCTCCGGCTCGACGCTCGAGCAGATCTGGAGCGAGACGTTCGAGCACGACAGGAGTCAAGGCTACGCGACCGCGCTGGCCTTCACTGGAAGCGGTGAGGTCCTCGTCGGCGGCGTCTTCACTGGAGTCCTCACGGTAGGCGAGGCCGTGCTCACGAAGGCTGGGGGACGGGATGACCCCGTGGTTTACAATGGCTGGCTCGCCTGGCTCGATCCGGAGCGCGGTGCTCCCCTGCGCGCGCAGCGCTTCGGGGGCGCGTCCTTCGACTATGTGCATGACCTGAAGTCCACGAGCTCCGGACGGCTGATGCTCCTGGCCACACAGACCTCTCCGTCGACGTTCCTCGATCATGCGGTGAGCTTCGAGGAGGAGGTCACAGGTTCGGTCCTCTATGATTTTCTGGACGCTGGAGCGGTGCGCTGGGCGAGCGCGCTCGGGGCGCCGGATCATTTCGGGAAGGCCCTGGCGCTGGGCAGCGGAGGCCAGAGCTATGTGGCCTGTCGTTATGGTGATCTCGCCAACGATCAGAGCGCCCAAGGGGGGTGCCTCACACGCTTCGAAGCGAACGGCGACAGGGGTGAGAGCGTCGAGTTCGCGAGCGGCATTCCGAACGGGCTGACGCACATCGCGGTCGACGCGAAGGGCGGCGTATGGGTCAGCGGGGCCTTTGACACGGGTTTCGACTTCGCCGGAGAGACCTACGATCCCCCGGGCGACGGTGGCCAGTTCATCCTCAGGAAAAAAGGGCTCTGAGCTCGCTCGGGTAGGGGGTGTCGCACACCACGTCGAGCGACCACTCGCTATCGGCCGGTTTCTCTGGCGGGGTTGCTGACACGCTGGACTGGCCAGCCCTCAGCGTGCCATTCGGACGAGCGAGCGGGCTCGCGCGGAGTTCCCGCACGCCCAGGCGGCGAAACGGTGGAATAGTGCCCTGCCCATGCCTCCGAGCGACCTCGACCCCAGGCGTATCCTGCCCATCGCGGACCGGCTGCACGCCGACCCCGGCTACGCCGGCCGCGGCGTCACCATCGCCTTCCTCGACTCCGGCTTTTACGCCCACCCGGACCTCACAACGCCCCAGAACCGCGTCCTCGCCTACCACGACCTCTTCGCGCCCGAGGCGGGCCCCTCGGCGCTCGAGCACGGGGACGCCTCGTCGTGGCACGGCATGATGACCTCGGTCGTCGCCGCCGGGAACGGCGCGCTCTCCGACGGGCGCTTCCGCGGGCTCGCCTCGGAGGCGAACCTCGTGCTGGTCAAGGTCGGCTTCGCCCACCGCATCGTCCACGACGACATCCGGCGGGGCATCGAGTGGGTGATCGCGCACCGCGAGCAGTACGGAATCCGTGTGCTCAACATCTCCTGCGGAGGCGATTACGAGGAGTCGTACCTGACCGGGAGCCTGTCGCGCGCCGCCGACGACGCGACCCGGAACGGCATCGTGGTCGTGGCCGCCGCGGGCAACGCAGGGCACGACCCGGGGCACCGCGTCCTGCCGCCGGCCAGCGCGCCCAGCGTCATCGCCGTCGGGGGGCTCGACGACGGCGGCGCAGGAGAGCAGACGTGGAACTACCACTCTTCGTACGGCCTCACCCTCGACGGGCTGCAGAAGCCGGAGCTCATCGCGCCGGCGATCTGGCTGGCGGCGCCCATCCTGCCCGGGACGCCGACGGCGGCGCAGGCGCAGCTCCTGTCGCTGCTCGACCGCGCCCGGGACGAGGAGCTGCCCGGGCTGCTCGTCGAGCACGCGTGCGTCGATCCGGACCTCGACGCCATCGCCGGCCGCGAGCCGTACCTCGTGCGCCAGCTCGCGGCGGCCAAGCTGCGCGACCAGAAGGTGATCTCCGGCCATTACAAACACGTGGACGGGACGAGCTTCGCCGCGCCGATCGTGAGCAGCGTCGTGGCGCAGATGCTCGAGGCGAACCCGCGCCTCTCCCCGCAGCAATGCCGGCGCCTCCTGATGAAGACCGCGCGCGGGCTGCCCGGCATCGCGCCGGAGCGGCAAGGCTTCGGCGTCGTGCAGCCCCGCGCCGCGGTGGCCGCCGCGCGCGCCGCCTGAGCGGGAGGCCCGGCGAGCGCGGCGCTCGCGCCGGGGGGAGCGCCGGGCAGCGGTGCCGGCGAGCTTCACGGTGACGTCGGCGCTCGCCGTGAGCGGCCCGCCGGCGGCGATCACCTTGACGCGGCCCGGCGACGCGGTCGTGAGCTCGCCGGCATCCACGCGGGCGAGCCGATCCGGCGGCCAGCGCCCCGGGATTTCGAGCACGAACGGCGCGAAGAGGACCCGGATCCCGTTCGTCCACATCGCACCGAGCATGGCGGCGCGAGGCGCGCGCCCCATCCAACGTGGGTGCGCGCCGTCGCCTGCCGGCCGACGCGATCGGCGGTCATGAACAGGCAGACGCGGCCAGCCTGGGGGAATACCTTGCGTACCCCGCCGCCGGCCGGTAGCTTCCGGAGCGCCTCAAGGCTCGTTCGTCCTCGACCTCTGATCCGGCCGCCTGCTGCAACGTGGTTGCCTCGTCCGAACGTGGGAGACGGCCGGTCGTCGGGGAGCGTTTTCGTGTGCGGCCCGCGGCACGATCCGGGCCGTCCGCGAGGGAAGCGGGGATCGTGCAACGGGATTGGCGGCAGACATGAGCAAGCGGCTTTATGTGGGGAACCTGGCGTTCCATTCGACGGAAGACAGCCTGCGCACCGCGTTCGAAGGCGCCGGCGTCGAGGTGCTCTCGATTCAGTTGATGACGGACAGGATGACCGGGCAGTCGCGCGGGTTCGGGTTCGTCGAGGTGAGCGATGCCCAGGCGCAGGCGGCCATCAATGCGCTGCACGGCAAGGACCTCGACGGCCGTACCCTGACGGTCAACGAGGCGCGCGAGCGCACCGGCGGCCCCGGCGGCGGCGGCGGCGGCGGTGGCGGCTTCCGCGGGGGTGGCGGCGGCGGCGGCCGTGGAGGTGGCGGCGGCGGGCGCGGCGGTGGCCGCGGCGGCGGCGGGCGCGACCGCTGGTAGCGCTGAGAGGTCGACCCCGACGGCGCGCTCAGCGCCGCGCGGGGCCCCTCGCCCTCTCGACAACGGACCCCGGGGCGCGGAGCGCCGGGGGATCCCCCAGGAAATAAAGCAAGAAACGCCAGCGCGAAGGCGCGGCGACCCGCGCAGGAGCCCGGCCAGCGATGGCCGGACTCCTGGCCGGGTAGAGCAGAGCTAGCTGGAGCGCTTCGCGCCGGGGCGGCGGAATGGCGCGCGGCCGGCGAAGACCTGGCCGTCGCCGAGCGCGTAGGAGATCCGGAGCAGCTGGTTGTACTTCGCGACGCGATCCGAGCGGGACGCGGAGCCGGTCTTGATCTGGCCCGCGTTCGTCGCGACCGCGAGGTCGGCGATGAACGTGTCCTCGGTCTCGCCCGAGCGGTGCGAGATGATCGACCGGTAGCCGCCCTCGGCCGCCTGGCGGATGCACTCGAGCGTCTCGGTGACGGTGCCGATCTGGTTCAGCTTGATGAGGATGGCGTTGGCGAGGCCGTCCTCGATGCCCTTCGCGAGGCGCGCGGGGTTCGTCACGAAGAGGTCGTCGCCGACGAGCTGGACCTTCTTGCCGAGCCGCTCCGTGAGCAGGCGCCAGCCCTTCTCGTCGTTCTCGGCGACGCCATCCTCGATGGACACGATCGGGAACGCCTTGGAGAGCTCGTCGTAGATCGCGACGATCTCCTCGCGGGTCTTCTGCTGCTTGTCGAAGGTGTACCGCTCGGTCTTCGCGTCGTAGAACTCGCTGAGCGCCGAGTCGAGCGCGACGCCGACGTCCTCGCCCGGGCGGTGGCCGGCGGCCTCGATGGCGCGCACGACGTACTCGAGCGCCGCCCGGTTCGACGGGAGGCGCGGGGCGAAGCCGCCCTCGTCGCCGACGGCCGTGACCATGCCGTCCTTCTTGAGCAGACCCCTCAGGGTGTGGAAGATCTCGGTGCCCGTGCGCAGCGCCTCGGCGAACGACTCGGCGCCGTAGGGGACGATCATGAACTCCTGGATCTCGAGGCCGTTGTCGGCGTGCACGCCGCCGTTCAGGATGTTCATGAGCGGCGTCGGGAGGACGCGCGCCGCGGCGCCGCCGAGGTAGCGCCAGAGCGGCAGGTCGACCGTGTCCGCGGCGGCGCGGGCGGCGGCCATCGAGACGGCGAGGATGGCGTTGGCGCCGAGCTTCGACTTGTTGGGGGAGCCGTCGGCCTGGATGAGCACCTTGTCGAGCTCGGCCTGGTCGAGCGCATCCATCCCGAGGACGGCCGGACCGAGGACGGTCTCGATGTTCTTCACCGCGGTGAGCACGCCCTTGCCGAGGAAGCGCTTCTTGTCGCCGTCCCTGAGTTCGACGGCCTCGTGCTCGCCGGTCGACGCGCCGCTCGGCACGGCCGCGCGGCCCGTGCCGCTCAGCGTGGTGACCTCGGCCTCGACGGTGGGGTTGCCGCGCGAATCGATGACTTCGCGCGCGATGACGCTCTGGATCTCCGACATGACCTCTCCTCAAGGGGATCGCCTTCGCGCGACCCCGGCTGCTCTCGAAGGGGGCTCGAGAAGCGGCCGGAGCATAGGCACGGCCCCCCCCGGATGTCGACGCTCCGGTGCACCCGCGGCGCGCGGCGCGGGATCCGGCGAGGACCGACGGTCGGCCCGTCGACCTACGCGCGGCGCGAGGTGGACGCGCGCCCGGGTCGACGGTCGGTGCGCGCCTGGCGTAAGCTCGCGCCCGCGTGGAAACGTCCATCGGCGTCTTCGGTGAGGAGATGCTCCTCTGGCTCTGCATGCTCCGCCAGTCCCCGCGGCGGCCTCCGGCCGATCACGTGCTGCGGCAGGCGAACCTGCTGCTCGAGGAGCTGAAGGGGTCCAGGCTCGCGCAGGGGATGCCGGTCGCGTCGGTCGACGACGGGATGTTCGCGATCGCCGCGTGCGCGGACGAGTTCGCGATGTCGCTGCCGGACCTGCGGCCGGTCTGGGCGCAGCGCCCGCTCCAGGCGTCGCGGTGGACGACCAACAACGCGGGCGTCGAGTTCTTCGAGCGGCTCGAGCGCGTCCGGAAGGGCCCGCTCCCGGTGATGGCGACGTACGCGTGCGTGCTCGGGCTCGGCTTCCGCGGGCGCTACGGGCTGCCGGGGCAGAACCCCGACGATCTGCTGCGGATCCGCCGCGAGCTGTCGCTCACGCTCGGCGTGGATCCGGATCGGGACTGGAAGGGCGGGGTGCTCAAGCCGGTGCAGGTCGAAGGCGTCGCGGTGCAGCACCTCCCCACCCAGTCGTTCTGGCGGTCCGTCCTCGTCGGGCGGGCGCTGGCGTCGCTCGTCGCGATCGCCGGCGCGCTCGCGCTCGCGTGGACGATCGCGCAAAGGGTCCGATGAGCGGCTCCTTCGTTTACGAGCTGGCGAGCGTTCACACGCTGGTCGAGCAGGCGAACCTGGGCAACGACCAGGGGATCTACGCGGTCCCCTGCTACCTGGTGCTCGGCGAGCCCGGGTCGGGCCGCTCCACGGTGATCCGCTCGATGAACCTGACGTGGCCCGTGAGCGGCGGGCAGCTCCCGATCGGCGTGCCCGCGGCGCGGTGCTCCTACTGGCTGGCGAAGGAGGCGCTCTTCATCGAGCCGGAGGCGTCGGTGCTCGGCCCGCGGCGGGAGCCGGCCGAGCTCTCGCGGCTCTGCGACGAGCTGCGCCGCTCACGGGAGCGCGAGCCGATCGACGGCATCCTGCTCGTCCTGAGCATCGCGGAGTTCGTCGAGCTCGACGAGCAGGGGCTCGACGCGTACGCGAACCGCATCCGCGCGTACCTCGTCGAGGTCGGCCGGGCGCTGCACGCCGACGTGCCGACGTACGTGGTGCTGTCGCGCTACGACACGCTCTGGGGCTTCGCCGAGGTGTTCCAGTGGACCGCCGAGCGCGGGCGCGAGGAGCCCTGGGGCTTCACGCTCCCGCTCGAGACGAGCCCGGACAACGCCGGGCCGCGGATCCTCCAGGAGCTCGAGGGGCTGAACGCGCGGCTGGAGTCGTATTGCCTCGCGCGGGTGAGCTCGGAGGACGCGCCCGAGGCGCGGACGCGGGCGTTCCAGCACCTGGCCGAGGTGCGGGCGCTGATGCCGCGGCTGCGGCAGCTGTTCGGGGTGATCGCGATGGCGAACGCGTTCGAGCGGGCGCCGTGGCTCCGCGCGGTGGCGATCGGCAGCGCGATGCCCGGCATGGGGGACCGGCTCCGCGCGGGGGTGACGCGGTTCATCAACATGGGGCTGGCGCAGCCGCCCAACGTGGCGGTCGCGATGCGGCCTGGGGGGCTGCCGATCCACGCGACCCTGAGGGCCGTCGTGCTGCCGGAGCGGGACATCGTGCCGCTCCGGCAGCGGTGGCGGGACGACCGGTTCACGCTCTTCTGCTTCGTGGGCGGGCTCTTGCTGCTGCTCGCGGCGGGGATCACCGAGATCATCCTGCGGTACGCGATGTGACGGTGTGAGCGGGCGCCGAGGGCGGCCCCGCCGGCCCCGGCCGTCCAGTTGACATGGCAACTCGTGGGCTCAAACGCCCGCGATATGCCGGATACGTCGGAGGCATGGAATCGACCTGCTGTCCAGGAGGCTCGCTCCGTCGAGCCTGGGCGCGCGCTCCCGGTGCGACCAGGCACAGCCCAGCTCAGGGGGTATCACGTCACCGCGAAGACCGGCGAGGGCCCGGGCTCCGCCACGTATCGAGCCTGTCGAGACGCCGACGGCATCGACGTGGCGATCAGGATGCTGCACACCGATGACGCCCGAGCCGGCGAGTTCATGCGCTTCAGGCACGCCTACCGCGCGATACGGCAGCTCGACTCGGAGAGGGTCGTCAAGGTGTACGCCGTCGAGGAGCACGAGGACGGCCTGGCGCTCGTCACCGAGGTTTTCCCGGGCGACCCGCTGTCCGCGAAGACGGCCTGCAAGCTGGGTGTCGGCGCGTCGCTGGACGTCTTGATCCCCGTGGCCGAGGCCCTGGCCGACATCCATCGCCATGGCCTCATCCATGGCGACGTGAGGCCTACGAACATTCTGCTCGGAGAGGACGGTCAGGTGAAGCTCACGGGCTTCGGCGTGGATTCCATCGTGACGCGCGAGAAGGAGGAGATCTATTCACGTCGCGTCCTCTCGAAGGTGCTCCCCTATGCATCGCCGGAGCAGACCGGCCGCATGAACCGGAGCGTGGATTACCGCACCGACATGTACTCGTTCGGCGTCGTCCTCTACGAGATGCTCACGGGGCGGAGGCCGTTCGAGGCGCTCGACCCCCTCGAGCTGATGCACGCCCACATCGCCGTGACGCCCGTCGCCCCCTCGGAGCTCGACCCGGAGGTGCCCGACGCGCTCTCCGCCGTCACGATGAAGCTCCTCAGCAAGAACGCCGAGGACCGCTACCAGTGCGCCGAGGGGCTGAGGGCCGATCTGGAGGAGATCCGAGCGCGATGGCAGCGCGGCGGCCAGATGGGAGCGTTCAGCCCTGGCCGCCACGACAGGAGAGACCTCTTCCGGCTCCCCCAGAAGCTCTACGGCCGCGAAGGAGACATCCGGAAGCTCGTCGGCGCGTTCGACGACGTGCTGCGGGGCAAGCGGACGATCGTCCTCGTCTCGGGCTATTCGGGCATCGGCAAGTCGTCGCTGGTCCAGGAGATCTTGAAGCCGCTTGTGCGCGAGAAGGGCTACTACATCAGCGGGAAGTACGATCAGGTCAACCGCGACACGCCCTACAGCGCCATCGTCCACGCGTTCGACACGCTCGTCAGGCAGCTCCTCTCCGAGAGCGAGGAGCGGATCACGCGGTGGCGCGACGCCATCCTGGGCGCCCTCGGGACCAACGGACAGGTGATCTGCGACGTCCTCCCGTCGCTCAAGCACATCATCGGCGAGCAGCCGCCCGTCCCCGCGCTCGGCCCGGTCGAGGCCCAGAACCGCTTCATCCTCTACTTCCACAACTTCGTGTCCGTCTTCGCCCGGCACGCCCACCCGCTGGCCCTCTTCCTCGACGATCTCCAGTGGGTGGACTCGGCCAGCCTGAGCCTGCTCACGAGAGTCCTCGCGAGAGAGGACGTGGAGTCGCTCTTCTTCTGCGGCGCTTACCGCGACAACGAGGTGAGCCCGACCCACCCCTTCCTCGTCGCCCTGGAGCAGCTCACGAAGGGCGGCCTCGAGGCGCGCGACATCGTCCTCGCGCCCCTCGGCCTCGCGCACCTGACCGAGCTCATCAACGACAGCCTGCAGATCGGCGGCGGAGAGGCGCTCGCGGCCGCGATCCTGAAGAAGACCGGGGGCAACCCGTTCTTCGTGAAGCAGTTCATGCGGCACCTCTACGACACGAAGGCGCTGGTCTTCGATCCACGGGCGGGCTGGCGCTGGGACCTGCGCCACATCGAGCGGCTGGAGTGCACCGATAACGTCCTGAGCCTCATGACGGAGACCATCCGGCGCCTGCCGCAGGCGACGCAGCGGGTGCTCCGGCTGGCCTCGGCGATCGGCAACACGTTCGAGATGGACGTCCTGAACACCGTCAGCGAGCGGCCCCCCGACGAGACGTACGCGAGCCTCGAGCACGCCCTCGCCGAGGGCCTGATCGTGAGCGCGGACGAGCAGTTTCGGTTCGCGCACGACAAGATCCAGGAGGCCGCGTACTCGCTGATCCCGGAGCGAGACAGGCCGGCGTTTCACTACCGGATCGGGAAGCTCCTGCTCGGCAAGCCGCGCTCCGGCGACGGGCGCGCTCTGTTCGACGTCGTCAATCACCTGAACAGCGCCGGCGATCTGATCCGCGCGCCGGAAGAGCGCATGGAATCGGCCAGGCTCAACCTCCAGGCGGCCGGGCGCGCCCAGGAGTCGTCGGCCTTCACCGCGGCCCTCAGGTACCTGGAACATGGCATATCCATGCTGCCCGGAGACGCGTGGACCTCCAGCTACGCGCTGACCTTCACCTACCACACGAAGAAGGGGCTCCTGGAGTCGCTCTGCGGACGCCACGACGACGCGCTCTCCACCCTCGCGGGGAGCTTCGAACGAGCGGTGGGGCGACTCCACAAGACGGAGGTGCGCCGCCTGAAGATGAACGTGGAGATCCTCAAGAACGACCTTCCCGCCGCCATGGAAGAGGGGCTCGCCGCGCTCCGGGCGTACGACATCGACCTGCCGCCTTATCCGGACGACGACGCGCTCATGGCCGAGATGGAGCGGACGATCGCGATGATCGGCGATCGCCCGATCGCGTCGCTCGTCGATCTGCCCGCGCTCGACGATCCCGAGATCGCCGCCCTGCAGGACGTGCTCCAGGAGATGTTCTCGCCGACCTACCAGCTCGGCACGAACAACTTCGGCATCACGGTGATGAAGGCGCTCCAGAACTCGCTGACCTATGGCATCTCGAGGAACTCGATCTACGCCTACGTGAACTTCGGGACGCTCCTGTGCGCCAGGCTCGACATCGAGAAGGGGTACGAGTTCGGGCGGGCGGCGGTCCGCCTGAACGAGCGCCACCCGGACGCGAAGTCCGAGTCCATGCTGTGCAACATGTGGGGAGCGTGGGTCCAGCACTGGATGGATCCCTACGAGCGCTCGAAGGCGTCCCTGCGCAAGGGCGTCCACGCCGGCATGGAGACGGGGCAGTACATCTGGGCCTTCTACAATGCGTGCAACGCGAGCATGAACGGCCTCCTCCGGGGGGAGCACCTCCACGACGTCATCGAGGAGGCGAGGCTGTATCTGCCGCTCTGCAAGCTCGACAAGTTCAACGCGATCACGTGGATCGTCGGGGCCGCCGGGCAGCTCTGCGAAACCCTGAGCACGCAGGACGAGGGCGACTGGAAGCGCGGGGCCTGGGTCGACATCGACGCGGTCACCGAGGCCGCCCGCAGCATCGACAACCGGGCGTCGCTCTACTTCGTGAACGTCTTCAAGGTCCTCGCCGGCGTGTTCCAGGGCGCGTACGAGGAGGTGGCCGAGATCTGGGGCTCGACCGATCCGGCCAGCCTCGGCATGCTCGCCGCGTGGCACGCGAGCCCTTGTTATCACTTCTACGGGGGGCTGGCCTTCTCACGGGCCGCGTGCGCCGCCGCCCCCGCGCTCAGGGCGGCGTACCTCGCGAGGCTCGGGGAGTGCGCGCGCAAGGTGGCGTCGTGGGCGGCGCTCGGCCCGGAGAGCCACCGCCACCGCAGCTTGATCCTGGAGGCCGAGGTCGCCCGGAGCGAGCGGCGAGAGGGCGCGGGCGCCCTGTACGATCAGGGGATCGCGGCCGCGCGGGAGGGCCGCTTCCTGCACGACGAGGCGCTGGCCAACGAGCTCTGCGCTCGACACTACCTCGACCTGGGCAGGGCGTTCGTCGCGCGCGCCTACATGACCGAGGCGCACAGGCTTTATGGGCGCTGGGGCGCCGTGCGGCCGATGCTGCGCCTCGAGAGGGACTTTCCGCACGCGCTCGCGCCGGAGGCGCTGCGCAGGCGGACCGACCTGGCGCGGGACGGGGGCGCCGACGTCCGCGGCGCCGCCGTGGGTCACGGCGCGCGCCCTGGGCTCGACTTCATGGCCATGCTCAGGGCCTCGCAGGCGGTCTCCGGCGAGCTGAACCTCGGCCGGGTGATCGAGGCCCTGCTGACGATCGCGGTCGAGCACGCGGGCGCCGAGCGGGGGCTGCTGATCCGCGCGTCGAGCGCCTCGCACGCCGCGCACGACGTCGAGGCCGAGGTCGTCACCCGGCGCGGCCGGGTCGAGGTCACCCTTCGCCAGACGCCCGTCACCTCGAGCGATCTCCCGACAGCCGTCCTCCAGTACGTGATCCGCACGCGAGAGAGCGTGATCCTGGACGACGCCGCCGTACCCAACCTGTACTCGGAAGACGCCTACGTGCGCGCGCGGCGCCCCCGCTCCGTGCTCTGCCTCCCCCTGGTGAAGCAGGGCACGCTCGTCAGCGTGCTCTATCTGGAGAACAACCTGACCCCGCGCGCCTTCACCGCGGATCGGATCGAGGTGCTGGAGCTCCTGGCCTCCCAGTCCGCCATCTCGCTGGAGAACGCGCGCCTCTACACCCAGCTCCAGCAAGAGAACGGCGAGCGCAGGCGGGCGGAGCTGGCGCTGCGGGAGAGAGAGGCGCGCATCCGGCGCCTCGTGGACTCCAACATCATCGGGATCGCCGTCTGGGACCTCGACGGCAGGGTCATCGACGCGAACGACGCGCTCCTGGGCATGCTCGGCTACAGCCGTGAAGATCTGACCTCGGGGACCCTCCGCTGGGCAGATCTCACGCCGCCGGAGTTCAAGGAGCCGACCCAGCGGACGCTCGATCAGGTCCGCATAACAGGTGAGTTCGGGCCGCTGGAGAAGGAGTATTTCCGAAAGGACGGCAGCCGCGTCCCGGTGGTGATCGGCGGCGCGCGGTTCGAGGGATCGGAGAGCCAGGGGGTGGCGTTCTTCCTCGACGTGACCGAGCGCAAGCAGGCGGAGGAACGCCAGAAGCTCCTGATGAACGAGCTGAACCACCGGGTGAAGAACACGCTGGCGATCGTCCAGGCGATCGCCGTGCAGACGCTCCGCATGGCGGACTCGCCCAAGGCCTTCACGAGCGCCTTCCTCGCCCGGTTGCTCGCCCTGTCCCAGACCCACAACCTCCTGAACCAGACCGCGTGGCAGGGCGCCGACCTCCACGACGTCGTCCGCGCCGAGCTGGCGCCGCACGCCCATGGCGACGCCGATCGCGTCCGCCTGGCCGGCCAGGACGTCCGCCTCCGCCCCGAGGCGGCGGTGACGCTCGGCATGGTCTTTCACGAGCTGGCGAGCAACGCGGCCAAGTACGGAGCGTTATCGCAGC
Source organism: Sorangium sp. So ce295 (assembly GCF_051527405.1). NCBI lineage: Bacteria > Pseudomonadati > Myxococcota > Polyangiales > Polyangiaceae > Sorangium > Sorangium sp. So ce295. Next base: position 11,335,732 of record NZ_CP150324.1, read on the forward strand.
CGTCCGGCCACGTCGCGGTCACATGGGACGTGATCACCCAGGCGCACGAGCGCCTGCTCCACCTGGAATGGCAGGAGACGGGCGGGCCGCCTGTCCGGCCGCCGCGCCGCAAGGGCTTCGGCTCACGCCTGATCGAGCGCGACCTCGGGCGCCAGCTCGCCACGGAGGTGCGCCTCGACTACCTGCCTGGGGGCGTACGTTGCGTGATGGACCTGCCCCTCGAGCGCGTGGGCGCAGGATGAAGCCGGTCCCAGGAGGCGAACGTGGGCTGGAGGGGCTGCGTGTCCTCATCGTCGAGGACGAGCCCATGATCGCCTCGTCCCTCGAGGACGCCCTGACCGACCTCGGCTGTGTGGTGATCGGCCCGGCGCTGAACATGAAGGACGCGACGCGCCTGGCCCTCGAGGCCGAGATCGACGGGGCGAGCCTGGACGTCAACATCGCCGGCGAGAAGGTCTATGCGGTGGCCGACATCCTGAGCGAGCGAGGCATCCCGTTCGTCTTCCTGACCGGATATGGCAAAGCCGGGTTGCGCGAGTCCGATCTCAGCCGTCCGGTGCTGCAGAAGCCGTGCAGTCTGGAGCGCTTCGAGGAGATCCTGGCGGGGTGGCGGTGAGCGATTCCACCGGGCTCCCGGGCGCGGCGGCGCCTGCGCGAGCTCGGCCCCGGCGCGCTCTGCTGAGGACGGCGCGCCCGTGTGGCGCTCCGCGACGGGCTGCGCGGCGCGCCATGGCGGACACGGCCAGCGGCGCGCGTCGACAGGCCACGTCATCTACGCTGGTTCACGCTCGCGACACGGCACCACACTTGCAAGTCCTACGTTCGCAAGAAAGGAGGTTCTTATGGCGGAACAGCAGCGTCAGCCGACAGGCCAGGACGTGTCCGTGAGCAAGTCGCAGCAAGGCAAGCCCGGCAGCCAGGCGACAGGTCAGACCCCTTCCCAGGGGGCCGGCGGTCAGTCCACCGGGCTGCAGCGTCAGCAGGGCGGCGGCCAGATGGGGCGGTACGGCGCGGCGGGCGGCGTCTTCAACCCGTTCGCGATGATGAGCCGGATGATGGAGGACATGGATCGCATGTTCGACGACTTCGGCTTCGGAGGGTTGCTCTCGCCGTTCAGGCAGGGCCGCACGATGGGTGAGCCTGGCGGCGGCCGGGGTCTCTCGTCCCTCGGGGGCGGCCTCTGGTCGCCGCGCATCGAGCTGGGCGAGCGCAACGGTCAGCTCGTGGTCAAGGCCGATCTCCCCGGCGTCACCAAGGACGACATCCGGGTCGAGCTCCGCGACGACACCCTGATCATCGAGGGCGAGCGCCGGCAGGAGCAGCAGGAGCAGCGCGAGGGGATGAGCTACACCGAGCGCAGCTACGGGTCGTTCACGCGCGCCATCCCGCTGCCCGAGGGCGTGCAGGTCGACGACGTGGACGCGAGGTTCGAGAACGGCGTCCTCGAGGTCTGTCTGAAGCTGCCGCAGCAGCAGCAGCGCGGCCGCTCGGTCGAGATCAAGAGCGGCGGGCCCTCGCAGGGGACGAGCGCTGGCGGCGGCCAGACGTCCGAGAAGAACCGGCCGAGCTAAGCCGGCCTGTGACCGTCGGGGCGCCGGTAGGCCGTCCCCCTTTTCTCCGGGGGTGGCGACGTGCCGTCGCCCCCGGCGCGGGGTTCGCGGAGACTGCCATGAGGACCGGCTGCATGGTTTAAAACGTCCCCCTACCTGTACGCCTCATGCCCATGCCGCTGAGCGGTCGCACCCGCATCCGCGCTGGGGCCATCGTGACGAGCGCGCTCGGGCACCGGTCCGGCCATCCGGATTCGCAAGCACATTCGACGGGCACCGCGTTGCCGACCTGCCTCATCGCACGCGACCACGTACCCTCGAAAACCCAGTCATCCGGAAATGTTTGGAGACGCGCGCATTCCCTGACCGAGAAATGCCGGGTCCTTTCATCGTCGAGCGCCACAGTGCTCTCACCGCCCGGAACCCCATGACTACCAGCTTTCACTGTCTTCGCCGGCTCATCAAGCGGGCTGCCCGTATGGCGCGCATACGTTCGCGCCCCGGGATTCAAGAAATGGTTTGGGTCATCCTTGTCGACATCCCCCTCGGCGATGGCGGGCAAGCCCAGGAGCGCGTCGCGGACCGTCAACCACGGCAATCGATCATTGGGCAACAGCGCCAACTGTCGCACCGCGGACGATCGACTTTCGAATCGACTTGTCATCGTCGCGGGCACGCGACGGCTCAAGCCATGACGTTCCCAGTACTCCGCCGCTCTGAATTGCGACCAGATTAGCGACTCAGCACTGTGCGTCGCACGCGGCGTCCGAGGCGGCGCGGCGCCTCGCGAGGTGGCGCGGCGCCTTTCCCTCGCCCGTGACGCTCCGCGCCCAAGTCTTCCTCCCCGTTCGCCGCGCGCCCACGATCCGAGCCGGAACGGCAACCCGTGCGGGCGGAACCCGACCAGCGCCAGGCCCGGCGCTGCCGCGCGGCTTCCCCGATCTGTTCATCGGTTCGAAGGGCTTACGTGCATTCCTCCGCCAACGGACGCGACGCCGGCGCCTGAGCGTCGAGACCTCATGTGTTCCCCATGGACGAATCGCGGAGCGACCTTGAGCGCGACACGAAGCCACTTATGAAATCCCAACGACGCCCTATGGAGGCCGCTGAGGATCGGCCGATCCTCGCGGGAGGGCACATGATCACTCTTAAATCCATCGCGGCCACGTTTATCATGTCGTGCGTTGGTTGCGTGGCGAGTCCGTTCGAACCGACCGTTCATGAATCGTCAGAACGGGACGTTCAGGAGACGAACGACATCGATCCGCTTTGCGCTCCGTCCGCGCCGCTGGATCTAGCCATTGAAGCGCTCGACGAGCCATTGTCACGAGGCACCTGCGAGGATGCGTGCGAGCTGTATCATCGGCATTGGAGCCAGCTCTGCGCTCGTCTTCCAGGAGGCGGCGCGCGACAGTGCCACTCTGAATCCATGGAAGGATACGGTCTCTGTCAGAAAAATTGTCGCGACGGGTGCGAAGCCGCCGGTTCGGCCATGTACGACAGATGGGAGCTGTACTGCGACGAGCGTTGCCCGTGGTACTACAAAGGCGAGTGCAACCTGCGCAACAGGCTAGGGCGCATGGTATTCAATCGCGAATGCGGCTGAGCGCGGCGCGTGGGGTGGCTCACTCGAAGAGTTGGAGAATCTTGCCTGAGCTTGCTCGGACGCTTCTCTCACTTGACTAGGCGTCGGAAACGTGTACCGGACGACGCATGGACAAGATCCTCGGAGAGCGAAAGCTGGTTTTCAAGCCTTCCGACGGCTCACCGGCCCAGCCGGTGGTCGCTCGATTTGGCCATCCGGTACCCGGAAGCGACGGCACATGGTGTGTAGACGTCCAAGTGGAAAAAGGAGGGGAAGCCGGTACGGTAGACAGAGCGCACGGCCTGGACCAGGCTCAGGCGCTCTCGCACGCGTTCCTGATTCTCGATGCTCAGATCGAGGCCATGACGGACCGTGGATCCATTGAGCTGTCCGACGGCGGCGGACCTGTCGAGCGAGCGTCCGCGGAAGAGGCGGAAGCTTGGCGCATCGCGCCGAGGATCGCATCAGAGGATGGTTCCAAGTTCAGCAACGAGCTGATGCTTGCGAAAGTGGACGTTCTTGGTGAGCGAGAGCTGACGCTGAAGCGGAAGGATGGCAGCGAGGAAAAGGTCGTCGTGCGCCTCGGACACCCGTACCTGTCCAGAGGACATTGGCGTGCTCCGTGCGAGATCGTCGGACCGAAGGGCGCCGTGCAGCGTCGCTTCGGCACAGGAGAGGACTCGATCCAGGCGCTGACGCACCTGCTGTATCTCGTTCCGATCCTTCTGGACAGCGTGGCGGAAGAAGGGGAATTTCGCACGCGGGAAGGCGCGATAGGACACTGGTTCCCTCGAATTTTGATCGAGGAACGACCGGACAAGGAAGCGAAGTGAAGCTCAAATCCGCCCACGGCATCGGAGCACACAGCGCGGCGGTGGTGTCGAGGCCGAGGCGTGGCGACGCTGCGGTCCCACCGCCATGGTCGCTGGGGCCTCCAGCTTCCTGGCGAATTGGCCGTCGGCCTCGGCCCCCGAGGCTTCCGCGTAGCCGTCGTGGAGATCCGCGCCGTCCTCCCGTGACGCGGGTGCGACCATTCCGAAAACCGTAGCGTTTTGTGGGCCTCGCCGCTCTCTCTCACCGTCGTGCTGCCATCGTGGTTCCAGCTGGTCCCGCCCTTCCCCGGCTGCCCGGTCTCGATGGTGACGCCCTCGAGCGTGAGCTGGTCCTCGTCGAGGTAGGCGATGCCGATCGAGTCGCCGCCGCGTCCCGGGCCGCCGTGGCCGCCGGGCCCTCCTTGGCCGCCCCGGCCGCCGATACAGGCGCCGAGTTCATCCCCCAGCGTTCCGCGCGGTGCGCTTCGGCCGCCGTCCTGGGGTTCCCCGCCGTCAGCGCCGTTGCCGCCAAAGTCCCCTGGGGCTCGGCCGTGAATTCCGCAAGCTACGCGGAGAGAGAGGTGACCGCGGGCGGCGCGATCGCCAGCGGGTCGGCGCCAGGGACGAAGACGGACGCCAGGTCTTGCCGGCGTGAGGTTCTCTTGTTGGCGGCCACGATCGAGGGGGCCTACGAGCGGACAGGCTTTCCGCGGAACGGCTGGGCAGGATTGCAACGCCCCGCCGATCGGGAGTCGATGGGCAGCATCCGAACCGCCCCTGTCGTGGACGGCGCCGTGATGGTGATGGCCTCCCTTGCCGCGCCCGCGCGATTACAGGGAGACGCCTCGTTCATCACGGGTGACGGAACCATGCCACCCCTCTCGCCGCGATCACCTGCCTACTTCGCGTCGCGCGGCGCGCCGCCTCCGGGCGCCGCCTCGCGCCCTCCGAGGATCGCGAGCTCGGTCTCGATCCACCGGTCGAGCTCGCCCTGCAGGCTGAACAGCGCCAGATCGAACTCCCGCCCGTTGATGACGATGAACGGCGTCCCCGAGAGCCCGGCGCGGTCGGCCTCGGCCTTGTCGCGCGCGACCACCCGGGCGGCGGGCTCGCCCGCCATGTCGGCGCGGAACCGGGCCATGTCGAGGCCGACCTTCTGCGCGTAGCCGAGCAGGTCCTTCTCCTCGAGCCGCTGCTGGTTCTCGAACAGGAGGCGCTCCATCGGCCAGTAGCGGCCCTGGCGGTGCGCCGCGATGGCCGCGCGCGCCGCGGCGTCGGCGTGCGGGTGCGATCGCAGCGGATACACCTTGTGGATCAGCCGGACGTGCGGGGCGTGGCGCTCGACGACCTCGTCGAGGTGCGGGACGGCGCGCCCGCAGGAAGGACACTCGAAGTCCGACCACACGACGATCTGGATCGACGCGCGCTCCGGCCCGCGAGAGGGCGAGTCGGCGAGGTCGATCTGCTTCACGTTCGGACCGAACCTCACGCCGTACGCGGCCTGGGCCTCCGCGCCGCTCGCGCCGCCGCGGATCTTGTCGGCGAGGAGCTGCGCGGCGGGCGCGCAGGCCGCGCAGGCGCGCGACTCGCGGACGCACTGCGCGAGCGACACCGCCTGATCGGTGCACGGCGCGTAGAGCTGCGAGACGAGCTGCCACCAGGTATCGCGCTCGCGGCGCACGAGCTCGGCCGTGTCCACGCCGGGCAGCTCTTCCGGCGCGCCGCCGGGCGCGTCGAGCAGCGGCGCGCCGGAGGAGCTGCCCGGGGGCCCGGGGAGCGGGACCTCGGGGGAATCGGCGAACTGGGGTTCCTGCCGCTCCGCGCCGCCGCAACCCGGGAGCGCGGCGAGCGCGAGGAGCGCGGCGAGCGCGAGCCGTCGTGCACCTGATCTCGGAATGAACACGCGCGGATGCTACACCCCCGCCGCGGCCGGGCCAGGCCGAAGCGCCGCCCGAGGCGCGCGGCCGGCGGCGCCTCCTCAGAAGGCGCCGCGGAGGCCGAAGGTGGTGCCGCCCTGCGCGAGGGCGACGTGCGGCGCCAGCCGGAGCCGCGGCGGGCGGAGGCGGATGTACTCGTAGGTCTCGGCCGCCGTGGGCTGCTCCTCGTACTCGAGGAGCGCGACGTCGATGATGTTGGCCGTGATCAGCCCGAGGCCGCCGCCGATAAACAGGCCCGCGAGCCCGCCCCAGTCGCTGGCGTCCGAGGCGCTGCCGATGGCCGCGCCGATCAGGCCGCCGCCGAGCGTGCAGCCGGCGTTGAGGCCGAGGCTGACGAAGCCCATGCCGAGGTGGCCGTTGGCCCAGTGGGTGACCGGGCCGCCGAGCGCGACGGAGCCGGCGGCCATCAAGCCGAACACCTCGTTCTCCGTGGTGGCAGCGAGGGGCCAGAGCACAACGGTCCCGCTGAGCACGAGGAGGTGCTGCCAGCCGTACCAGCTGCGCTTCGGCTCGGATCGCTCACGACCAGGAGCGCTCCCGGGCTGCCAGGGACCCGGGCTCGTCGTCCACCGCGCGGGCGCCTGAGGAGCTCCGGTCGGCGCAACCCCGGCTGGTGGCGCGCCTTCGTCGCCTGGCGCCGTCGGCGGCTGAAGGGGCGCTGCCGCGGCGCCGCCCGGAGCCGGCGCAGGCGGCGCGGCGGCCGGACCGCTCGGCGGCGCAGCGGGCGCAGGCGAGGCCCCGGACGCGGGCTGCATGGCGCTCGCCGGTGCCACCGTGAGCACCGCGGCTGCTGCACAACCGATCCACAGCCCATCGCGAAGCATGCCTGTCATCCGGCGATACTCGCCTCGTTCTTTCTGCGCTCGCAACCTCTTCTGCTTCCTTCTATTCGGCCACTGCGTACAAATCCGGCGCCGCGTTCCTGCGAGCGGCGATGGACGGCGGCTCCGCCGGCGCGCGCCGTCAGACCCAGCGCCGCGTCGACCGGGCGTAGGTCTCGTAGGCAGCGCCGAACCGGGCGCGCAGCCGCCGCTCCTCGAACGCGATGTACCAGCGGTCGACGATCGCGACGAAGACCGCCGCGAGCAGGAGCGACGTCGCCGCGCCGCTCAGCGCCGCCATGCCCGCGGCCGCAAGGCCCATCCCGAGGTACATCGGATTCCTGGACCACCGGAACAGCCCGCCGGTCACGAGCCGCGTGGGCTCGGCAAAGGTGTTGATCTCCGTCGCGGCCCGCGCGAACTGCGCCCGAGCCGCGACCGCCATGACGACGCCGATCGCCAGCGACAAGGCGCCGAGCCAGCGAGTCGACGCCGGGAGCACCGGCGGGAACGGCAGGACGGCGTGAGTCAGCCACATGACCGCCACCACGAGGAGGAGCAGGACCGGCGGGAGCAGATTGCGCGAGGGTGCGTTCGAGGTGATCATGCCCCACCAGTCTAGCGACAGGGCAAAACGCGGAGACTCGCGTTCGGGAGAGACGATGAAGCGCCCAGAAAAGCCGCGCAAAGAGCCTCGCCAGGCGCGCTCGCGCTTCCTCGTGGAGACCATCGTCGAGGCCGCGGCTCGCGTTTTCGACGCGCACGGCTACGACGGGGCGAACACGAACCAGGTCGCCAAGGTCGCAGGGGTGAGCGTCGGGTCGGTGTACCAGTACTTCCCGAACAAGGACGCCCTCGTCACCGCGCTGCACGAGCGCCACGTGCGCCACATGCTGCGGCTCGTCGAGCAGGTGGACGCGGCGGCCGACGGCGTCTCGCTGCGCGGAGCGACGGAGGCGCTCGTCGAGAGGAGCCTCGAGCTTCACCGGTCGGAGCCGCGGTTGCAACGGCTCCTTCACGCCGATCTCCCGACGCTGGAGCAACAGCGCACGCTGAGCGCGGCCAGCCGGGCTGTCTTCGATTGCACCCGGCGGCTGCTGTCGCGCCACGGCGCGGAGATCGTCCAGCCGGATCTCGATCTCGCCACCTACGTTGTCCTGCGCATGTTCGAGGAGCTCGTCCACGCAGCGGCCCTCGATCCGCCCGCGGGCGTCGAGGACGGCGCGCTCCGGCGGGCGATCACCGACGCGCTGATGGGTTATCTCACCGTCGGCGCGACACCGGCGCGGGCGGCGAGCCCCGCGGACCGGCCGTAGGCGCGATGCCCCTTCCCCGCGGCGCGGACGCGGGAGCCACGAGGGACGCGAGCCTGTGCAGCGACGATCCGTCCGGTCGACGACGGGCCCGCGACAACTTGCCGCATATTCCGCGCACAGCGGCCGTGCCACAGGTCGTGCGCCGGGCAGCCAGCAAGAGGGCCCTGCGCGTTCCTTCGGAGGCAGGACGACCACCATGACCCAATCGCCGAGATCCACGTTGCTTGCGCTGGCGCTCGCCAGCTTCGCCGCCTTTGCTCCAGGCTGCGGCGACGACGAAGCGGTGACGCCGGCTGGGACCGGCGGCGGCGGCGGCGAGTCTCCCGCCGGGGCCGGCGGCTCCGGCGGCGAGGAGCCCGCCGTGACCGGCTCTGGCGCGGGCGGCGGCGAGCCCGTGGATGACGAGGACAGTGACCACGACAGGGACGGCTTCACCCCGCGCGAAGGCGACTGCGACGACTTCAACAACACAGTCCACCCCGACGCCGAGGAGCGGAATCTCGATGGCGTCGACTCCAACTGCGACGAGGCCGACGCGCCGGTCAAGACGCTCGTGTGGAACGGCGGCCCGGAGCCCGACCTGGTGGACGCGATCGACCTCATGGACGAGGACGGCGACGGCCAGATCTCGCTCGCCGAGTTCGCCGCGGCGTGCGCCAGGTCCGCGTCGCTGACGGGTCCCGCGCGCCCCGGCGTGGTCCAGATCAACTCGTCCTGCAGCCACTCGAACAGCTGCCGCGGCATGGTCTACCAGTCCTGGAACGAGCTTTACGAGCATACTTGCCGCGCCATGAACGGATGCTCGGGCTGGAGCTGCGTGGAGACCGCCGAGGATCAGGATCGAGACGGCCCCGCGGCGTTCAAGGCGGCGACGTGCGACCACTGCCACTCCGGCTCCGCGGGCTCGTTCGGCGTGAAGGTGCGGCCCACCGAGGACATGGCCACTTACGTCGCCGAGTTCTGGGAGCGCCGCTCGGATCTCTACCTGCAGTCCATCATCGCGTTCGGGATCGACGGCGTCCACCCCGAAGGCTACGCCTACTCGAACATGCCCGGCGCCTACCACCTGCTCTCGCTCGCCGAGATCGATCGGCTGATCGCCTACCTGCGCACCCTGACGCCCGAGGGCAAGAGCTTCGACCCGCTGGCGCCGGCCGACCCTATCGAGCCGAGCCCCTGAGCGACCGATGAGCGCGCCGCGAGGCCCGGCCGGCAGCCAGGCGCCCGTGGCGCGGGCGCTCCCGCGAGGCGCGCTCGGCCTCGGGCTGCGCCCGCCGCACTACGACGCGATCGAGCAGCTCCGGCCCCCGCTGGGGTTCTTCGAGATCATCGCGGAGAACTACCTTGGCGCGTCGCCGCTGCCCCGGGAGCGGCTCCGGCGCATCGCCGAGCGCTACCCGATCGTCGCCCACGGCGTCTCGCTGAACCTGCTCGGCGAGGCCCCCCTCGACCGGGATCACCTGTCGCGGCTCAAGGATCTGATCCAGGAGCTCCGGATCCCCTATTTCACGGATCACCTCTGCTGGACGGCGTTCGAGGGCGTGACGCACCACGACCTCCTGCCGGCGCCGTACGATCCGGAGCTGATCCCGTACGCCGCCGGCCGGGCGTTCGAGGTCCAGGAGGCCCTCGGTGTGCCCTTCGGGATCGAGAACCTGTCTTCCTACGTCGCGTGGGAGCGCGACACGATGCCTGAGTGGGAGTTCTATCGCCGCGTGGTGGAGGAGTCCGGCTGCTGGTGCATGCTGGACATCAACAACGTCTTCGTCTCCAGCGAGAACCACGGGTTCAATCCGCGCGAGTACCTGGACGGCGTGCCCTGGCATCGGGTCTTGCAGGTCCACGTGGCCGGCCACCAGATCTTGCCCTCGGGCCTGCGGCACGACACCCACGATCGCCCGGTGTGCGACGAGGTATGGTCGCTCTACGAGGAGGCGTGGCGCCGGGGCGGCCCTTTCCCGACGCTCCTCGAGTGGGACGCGGAGATCCCGCCCTTGCACGTGGCGCTCGCGGAGCTCGACAAGGCGCGGCAGGTGCGATCGTCATGAGCCCGAGAGGTGGAGATCCTCCGGGCTGGCTGCGGGAGCTCCAGCGCGACTTCACCGCCGTCCTCCGCGCGCCGCTCGACGCGAGCGCAGGCAGGTTCCGGGAGCGGCAGGAGCGGTATCCCGCGGGGCTCGTGGCGCAGGTGAAGGTCGGGCCGGGGAGCCTCGCGCCGGCGGAGCGGCTCGCGGTCTATCACCGTCAGTACTGGATGCGGCTGTTCACCGCGCTGCAAACGAGCTTTCCCCGCGTGTCGCGGGCGATGAGCTATTGGCACTTCAACCACCTGGCCGCGCTGCACCTCGCCGCGTGCCCGCCCCGGCACGCGGACCTCGACTCGGCGTCCAGCGGGTTCGCCGAGCGGCTCCGCGGCGCGCTGCGCGGCCCTGACGGCGCGCGCAGCGGCCACCAGCCAGGGCGCCCGGCGCGCGGGCACGAGGACGCGTGGCGCCGGCGGATCGAGCTCTCCAGGGCGCCGATCGCGATGGTCCGCCAGGCTCTAAGCATGGACGAGGCGGAGCGGCGCGCCTTCGAGTCGCCGTTCGAGGGCCTCTGGCGGCCGACGCCCGAGGAGCTCGCCGGGCTCGCCGAGACGCGGCTGCGCTTCGCGGTGTCCTTCACGCTCACCCACGAGGACTGGGATCTCGCGCGCTTCTCGCGGCTCGCGGGGGGCGATCTGGGCGATCTGGAAGAGCGCCCCCTGGACGCGAGGCATCGCCACGCGTCCACCCGCGCGTGGGTCTTCGCCCGGAGCGCCGCCGGCACGACCACGACCTCGGTGGATCCGCTGTTCGCCCGCCTGCTCGAGCGCAGCCGGGAGCTCTCGTTCGGGCAGGCCCTTGCCGCCGTCGAGCAGGGCTGCACGACGGCGGAAGCAGCGCAGCTGCGGGCCAATCTGCAGGGCTGGATCGCGCTCGCCCTCTCGAACGGCTGGTGGACGGGCCTCGCCGGCGCCGGGACCGCTAGCCGCGGTCCGTCTTCTTCAGCTCGCCCTTGAACCGCCACTCCACAGCCGCCTTCACGCCCAGCGTGATCACCGACACGCCGGCGAGGAGGCTGGCGACGGCGAACGCGGGCACCACGCGGACCATGTTGGCGTAGTAGACGCGCTCCACGTGGAGCGGCGGCGTCACCTGATCGGACGAGCCCGACGAGACCACGTACACGGCGCCGAACTCGCCCATCGCCCTGGCGGTGCACAGGATGACGCCATACAGGAGGCCCCAGCGGATGTTGGGCAGCGTGACGCGCCAGAAGATCTGCCATCCGTTCGCGCCGAGGACGCGGGTGACCTGCTCGTCCTCGGTCCGCTGGGCCTGCATCAGCGGGATGAGCTCTCGCGCGACGAACGGGAAAGCGCGATGCCAGCCACGGCCGTGGGCAGCGCGAAGGGCAGGTCGATCACGCGCGCGAACGGGAACGTATACCGACCGAGCACCCACGCGATGAGCAGGCCGACGATGACGTTGAGGAGCGCGGCGACGAGCGAGGCGCCCAGCGTGAACCGCACGGCACCGCGAGGGGGACCTCGATCGTGATCGAGTCCGAGGGGACGACGACCTCGAAGCGGCCACTCTACCCCCGAACAAGGCGCTTGTCGCGACGAGTGCGCCCGCGCGTCCCGGCGGCGCGGGCGACGGCCTCCGGCCGCTCCCCCTCGTCAATCCACAGCGGTTCCCGCCCACCTCTGCGACGTGCAGAGCAGAGCAGAGCAGAGCGACGGTCACCCGCACAGGAGACGGGCCCAGATCGGCGTTTTCGGCGCGCAAGCGCACTCCCGTGCGCTGAGCACCGAAAACGTCGAGGTGGGCCCGTATCCGAAGCGGGTGACCGTCGCTCTAGGCGGCCGCGCTCCGGCGGCCAGAGGCACCGTTTCCGCCGTCGTTGAGCTTCGCTTCGTGCTTTGCGACCCACTTGCGGAGCCGCTGCGACAGCGGTGACCGCCCGTTTTCGTAGTTGGCGACCGAGCTGCGCGCGAGGCCGAGCTTCTCGCCGAGCTCGGCCTGCGAGAGCCCGAGCTTCTCGCGAAGCACCTTGAGCGTCGTCGAGTCCGCCGCCCCTTGCGCGCGCGCTGGTGCGCTCGGAGGGGTGGGAGGCACGGCCTCGACCGCGCGCCCGGGCCGCTGTGCGCGCTCGACCGCCGCCGGCTGCTCGGCGCGGGCGCCTTCCGGAGCGGCGCGCCGCGCGACGGGCGCTCGGACGCTGTTCGTGCTCCCCGCGAGCTTCTCGCCGCAGAACGGGCAGAAGTCGAACGCGAGGACCTTGCCCGCGTCGGTGCGGAGCTCGATTCCCTGGATCGACGCGGGAATCCCCTGCGCGCGGCGCTCTTCGCTCCCCCACCCGTACACGAGCGTGAGCCCGCGCTCCTCTTGATTCACCGGTAGCCCGGTCTGACTCATCCGAAGGCAGACCGTCCTGCCGTCGCGCGTGCACTGTCGTCCGATCATGGGCATCGTCATCTCCTCTTTTCCGTGCGGGCGCAGGCGTACCCGGTCGAACTTTTGCGCAGTACTGCTCACCTGTCAAGGTGGACACACGCCAGGTCGAACTTTTGCGCGATACTGTTCATTTGTCAAGGCAGAACAGCGGGAAGCCTGGGCGAGGAAGAGGCGATGATGTAGGGATCGTCGACGGGCTCGTTCCCGTCGGTTTCAGTTTCAGCTTCAGTTTCAGTTTCAGCTTCAGCTTCAGCTTCAGCTTCAGCTTCAGCTTCAGCTTCAGCCTCAGCTTCAGCTTCACTCGTTCACTTTTCAGCTCCAGCGTGGGACCCGCGCGTGGAGTGTCCACGTGCCCTCGCGTTCCTGGGGGAGCTTGCAGCCGATGAGCCCCGTCAACGTTTACCACTGCCAGCGATGCATCGCGCCGCTGGAGGCCCCGCCGGGCAGCCGCACGATCGTGTGCCGCTACTGCGGAACACACAACGAGCTGCAGCGCCCAGCGCTGCAGCGCGCAGTCCCGCCCGGCCCGCCCGTCGCCGCGCCTCGCCCCGCTGTGGTGCCGAGACGCACGTCCGCGGCGATCCTCCTCGGGGTCGCCATCGCGATCGCCGTGCTCGTGAGCATCGCCGTGCTCGCCCCGCGGGGCGCGCGGGTCGCCAAGACGTTCCGCGGCCCGCTCGAGCTGGAGTGGTCGAACGAGCGCAAATTCGTCGTCAAATCCGACGAAACGCTCCACGGCGACGTCGCCATCTTCGAGGGCACTTACCAGATCACCTTCCACGGCTTCCCCGAAGGCACCCGGTGGAAGGTCGGGGAGAAGAGCGGGCGCATCGAGAGCAATATCTATGACATCATCAAGCTCGATAATGTCGAGGGCCAGCTCGGAAAGGTTCCTGTCGCCAGGTACCGCGATCCCCTGCTAGGGCCCAAAGGGAAGCTCGAGATCGAGCTCCCCTCCGGACAGGCAGCTTCCATCGAGCTGCGCCAGGCCGACGCCGCCATGTCCGTCCTGTCGGTGCTCGATCGGGTCAAGAATGGTCCGGTCGTCTTCGAAGGCGAGCCGAAGCAGGAGGGCGATCTGAGCAGCGTGCTCCTCCTCGAGACGGCTTCCATGAAGCTCTTCGGCCAGGCGGTCCTGCTGCAAGACGTCGATCTGGTGGCCGTCACGCGCCGGCTCCCGGAGATCAAGGGCCGAAAGACGTGCACCGGGTACAAGGACCGCGCGGGCGAGCCGCTCTCCGACCTGACGATCCGGTTCAAGGAGACCGAGGCCACCGTGTTCGATAGGCGGACCGGGCTCGTCGTGCAGAAGAAGGTCTTTCCGCCGGAGGAAGAGTGCCCGATGTTCAGGTTGTCGATCGACGGCGATCGCGAGCGAGAGCAAGACAGCTACCCGCCGACGCGGGACATCGAGTCATGGCTGACCTCTCTGGTCCAGCGTTAGCCGACCGAGACGACGGGCCATGTACCGCGCCGGCGACGCGCCGAGCGCCTTGCGGAACATGGTGACGAAGCTGCTCGCGCTCTCGTAGCCGAGGTCGCTGGCGACGCTCTGCACGCTCGCTCCGCGCGAGAGCCGCTGGAGGGCCAGGACGATGTGGAGCTGCTGGCGCCAGCGACCGAAGCTGAGGCCGGTCTCCCGGACGAGCAGCCGGTTGAGGGTCCGTTCGCCGACGCCGATCCGGCGGGCCCACGTGCCCATCGTCGCGCCGTCGGCGGGGTTCTCCGCCATCGCGTCGACCAGCTTTCGGAGGCGCTGGTCGGCCGGCATCGGCAGGCGATGTTTCTCGATCGTCGCCGCCGCCAGCTCGTCGAACAGGACGGCCACGAGCCGCGCATCCGGCCCGTCGAGGTCGTACAGCGCGGGGCGCGCCGCGAGACGGACGAGCAGCTCGCGAAAGAGCGGCGTGACCGAGACGGCGCAGCACTCGGCCGGCAGGCTCGGAGCCACGTCTGGCTCCATGAAGACGCCGTAGCCCTCGAGCGGCGCGCGCCCTCGTATCTTGTGGAGCACGCCGGCGGGGATCCACAGCGCCGAACGCGGCGGGACGATCCACAGCGCGTTCGACGCCTCGCACGTGACCTCGCCGCGCTCGAGGAAGAACAGCTGTGACTCGCGATGGCTGTGGAACTCGCTCTCCAGCCCGCCGGTGACCATGCTCAGGCCGACGGTGTTGGCGGGCCGCGCGAGCGTGCTTCGCCACTCGCCACGATCCTCGCGCGCGAAGCGACGCGAGAGCGACTCCATCGCCTCGGCCGCCGATGCGCGTGGCTCGTTCGCGACCTGGACGTCGCCATGAAAGGTCCACCCGGGGGAGCCGATCGACGACGCGGGCGGGGCCGACGAGCCTTTCGAGGTGGAGCCGGCGGAGGGCGAGGCCGACGCCGGCGATGCCGTCGATGACACGGGCGACGCGGGACGCTTCCTTCGCTTCGAACCCATGGCCGGATTGCGAAACAAAATGTCCTCATCTCGGAATGCGGTCAAGGTCGCCGGCTGCGATGGTTCCTCTGCGCGCTCCGGCGGCCGTGCCGGAGCCCGGGAAACCGCTCTTCGGCGGGCAGGAAAGCGGAGGCTCTTCGATGCGGAAGGTGATGACCGCGCAGCAGATCGAGGCGATCGTCGGCGCCCCGATCCCGGCCGTGCGCATGAAGCAGATCGGCGCCCTGGACGATGGATGTCGGCGCGTCCTCGCCAGTGCTCCGATCGCCGGCTTCGGTTTTCGTGACGAACAGGGAGGCTGGCGCAGCACCTTCGTCGGAGGCGCCCGCGGCTTTGCGCACGTGGAATCGCCGAAGCGCGTTCGGTTCGAGCTGCCGGCGAGACACCCGACGCCGGCGTCCGGCAGCGGCGCCTCCTTCGTCTTCCTCGTGCCGGGGATCGGCGAGGCCCTTCGGCTCAACGGCTCCGTGGCCGAGCGACGCGGCGGCCGGATCGTCGTCACCGTCGAAGAGGCCTTCGTGCACTGCGCGAGGAGCATCCTCCGATCCCGCCTCTGGGAGGGGCCGCGCGCTCGCGCCGCCGCCGCCGTCGAGCCGCCATTGCCGCGTGATGGCGCGCGCCACGAAAGCGAAGGCGGACCCCTCGGCGATCCGAGCGTCGCTCGATTCCTCGCATCGAGCCCCTTTGCCGTCCTCTCGTCGTGGGACGCCGCGGGCTCGGGCGATACGAGCCCGCGAGGAGATTTCCCGGGCTTCTTGCGGATCCTCGACCACGAGACGCTCGTGATCCCCGATCGCCGGGGAAACCGGCGGACCGATACGTTCCACAACGTGGTGACGTGCGACAAGGTCTCCCTCGCTGCCGTGGTTCCAGGGCGCGACGACGTTCTCCACGTGAGCGGCACGGCGCACGTCACCGACGAGCCGGCGCTCCTGTCGACCATGGCGCTCGCGGGAAAGCCACCGCAGGCCGCGCTCGTCATCCGCGTGGAGCGCGCGGAGCTCCTGGCGAACGAGGCCCTTCAGCGGTCGAAGATCTGGCAACGCTCCGCCGACGTCGACGTCGACGCGGGCGCCGTCCCCGATCTGATGGCGCTGGCGACTCAGCATCTTGCGCTCAACAAGGGGGGCGGCGCGAAGGCGGCGATGATTCGCCTCCTCGGCAGCGGCGCCGGCGCTTTCCCGAGGCTCCTGCGCTGGCTCATCGATCTCGGCTACCGCAAGGGGCTGACGGACGAGGGCTACGACCGCGGCGCGACGAGGGCGGACGACCCGGAGGGCCAGCGCGAAGGTCGCGTGTGATGACGATCGGCTCGGACAGCGAAGCGATCCGGTTCAGATTCGGTTCAATCCACGCGAACCACGGCGACCTGCGCAATCTTGCCGGGGGGCTCGACGTCGACCGTCACGAAATGGCGCCCGATGCCGTCGAGCCGCTCGGGGATCGCGCCGCCGCCGCCCGAGATGTACGCGGGGATCCCCGCGTTCTCGAACGCATAGAACGAGTGGATGTGGCCGTAGAACGTGAGATCCACGCGCCCGCCCGCGAGCATCGTGAGGAGCTTGTTCGCCTCGGCGCGGCTCGCGAATGCGCCGTTGCGGGAGCCCACCGGGTCGAGGGGCGCGAGGTGCATCGTGACCACGTGCAGGAGATCCTGCCCCTCGGTGAGCCAGCCGTCGAGCCACCCGTAGGCGAGCGGATCGATCGTCGCGCTCGCCGAGTCGAGCATCGTGAACTGCACGCTTCGGAACGCGAAGCGGTAATTCCCGCGGCCAAACCACTCGTGGTAGAGGTCGTCCCGCGTGCCGAGCTCGTGGTTGCCGAGCGTCGCATAGCAGGGAATACGGAGCGTCTTCATCTCGCGCTGGAATCGCTCGAGTTGCTCGGGCGAGCCCCGCGACGTGAGATCGCCGCTGATGAGCGCGAAGCGGACGCCCTCCGCCTCGTTCATCTTCGCGTAGATGTCCTGAACGCGGTCGATGTCCTCCTGGACGTCGGCGAAGACCGCGAACCGCCACGGCTCGCGCCGCGCCTCGTCCGGCGGGCGCAGCGAGAGGGTCGCCTCGGCGCCGGGCGGCAGGGAGAGGCGGAAGGTGCGCTGGGTCGGAAATGGCGCCTCGACGAGCTCCACGGGCACGCTCTTGTCCTCGACGCGCGCCGAGAGCTCGGCGTCGGCGAGCATGTTCTCGATCGTGATCTTCCACGGCCCGCCCGCCTCGTCGGTGAGGCGGATCGAGAGCGCGGGCGCGCTCGCCCAGAGCACGAGCTCGCCCGCGTCGAGGCGGCGGATCGCCGCGAGCCCCTCGTCCACGGCGACGCGCGCCTTTCCCCGTGAGGCCTTTCCCACCTCCAGGTCGCGGCGCGCGCGGCCCTCGGCCACGTCCAGACAGGAGAGGGAGAGCGGCGCGGTGAGGGCGACGAGCGCGAGGAGAGCGTCTCTCAGGATCATGGCGAGTCTCCAGGGCGGAAGAGCAGCGCGAGGCGCCCGACGTACGCGGAGCCCGCCTTCACCTCGGCGAGCAGGCCCCAGCGGGGCGAGGCATGGAGCCGGCCCTCCAGGCCGAAATGGCCCGGGACGCCGCTGCCGAGGCCCGGGAGCTTCGCGCCGCCGACATACCCGTCGTGCCGGTGATCGTAAACCACCTTGGCCTCGCCGCGCGGATACCCCGCGTGCCCGACGTACGCGCCGAAGGCGAAGCGGGGAATCAAGAGCTCGTTCCCCTCGAGCGGGCGGCGGCCGTGGCGGTAGCCCTCGACCGCGATCCCCCAGCCCATCTCCGCGAACGAGCCCCGCAGCGTGCGCCCGAGGTGGGCGAGATCGAGCCGGCCCTCGAGGCTGACCTCGCCGGTGGTGATCGAGAAGTCGTCGGAGGTGTAGCGCTGATGGGTGAGCGCGCCCTCGATCTCGAGGAACGAGCCGTCCGCCGCGCGCGGGCCGTCCGGCGTGCCGGGGCCGATGAAGCGATGCGCGGCCTCGACGCGGAGGCGCGCATTGTCGTCGTTCAAGGCAAACCACCCGGAGCCCGAGAGGCGGAGGGAGCTCAGGCGCAGATCCATGCCCGGCACGAGGAACGTGCGGTACGCGAACGTGGGGTCGTGGACGTAGGCGAATCCGATCTGCGTCTCGACCCAGGGCAGCGACGAAGGAGGGCTGCCGGTGCCGCCCTCCGGGGCGAGCACGCCATAGAGGTCCGCAAGAAGGGAGATCCCGAACAGGCCCACACCCGTCACGGTGGTGAGCACGATCGGCGCGATGACGCGCCGCGAGGCCCCCGAGGCCGCCGCGCCCACGAGCCCGCCCACGGCGAGGCCGGCGCCCGCGCCCTCGAGCGCCAGGAGGGTCCAGCCCGTGCCCGGCTCACCCAGGATCAGGTGCCGGTGCCGTGGGCGATGACCCCGGGGAACACCGCGCCGGCCGCGGCGACGGCGCGGCGCCCGGTGGAGACATCCTTGGTGGGTGGTGCCGCGGTCGCTGGCGCCTCGCCTGGCGCGACCGTGGCCGGGGGGATTGGCGCGCCATCACCCGCCTCGACCTGGGCCGGCGCGACCACGAGGAGGAGCATCAGGGTGAGGACGTGGCCTGTTGTGCGCGGGGGCCTCAGCATCGAGCTCTGCGTGGCTGGCGCCTAACGTGGCACGGCCGTGCCGGCTTTGCACGCGTCGAGAGCATCCGACCGCGCCGCCCTCGATCATCGGTCCTGAAGAGCGTGGGGCTGTAGCCGGCGCCGCAGGTCGGATAGTGTTGTCCGGCAACCAAGGAGAAGCCGCGAAGATGATCCGATCCTCACGCGCCGCGACGGCGGCCATGACAAGCCTGTTCCTGCTCCCGCTCGGAGCGTGCGTCGCGGAGTCGGGGGCTCGGCCTCCCGCAGCGGCCGCCGCCCCATCACCCAGCCCGGAGCCCGCGGCCCCTGCGGCGAGCCCCGCTCCACCCGCGACCGCATCGGCGACAGCCGCCACCGCGCCGGCGACAGCCGCGCCCGGCCCGGCGGCCCCCG
The DNA here is from genome assembly GCF_051527405.1 of Sorangium sp. So ce295. Taxonomy (NCBI): domain Bacteria; kingdom Pseudomonadati; phylum Myxococcota; order Polyangiales; family Polyangiaceae; genus Sorangium; species Sorangium sp. So ce295. Next base: position 11,354,675 of record NZ_CP150324.1, read on the forward strand.
CGCTGGTGGATCTCGATGCGCTCTACAGCGAGGCGATCTTCAAGTCCGCCGTCGTCACGCCCTCTGCCGCGCGCAAGCTCGTGCCGCTCAAGCCCGACGCGAACGGCACCTACACCGTGACCACCTGGGCCGGCTGCCGGGGCGACGGCGGACCGAACAAGTGCGGCGCCTACGTGGCGCAGCAGCCCGTGAACGTGAAGTGGGACGTGTGGGTCACGAGCAACGGCGAGCTCCAGAACAAGTGCAAGACGTGGACAGGCGATGTGGTGCTCCAGATCCACCAGCTCCTCGGCCTGTCAGCCCCGCAGCCGCCGCTCCCCGCGGACACGACGGAGCGGCAGTTCGTCACGTTCTCGGGGGTGCCGGCCGCGAGCATCTTCCGCCCGTGCACGGACGCCCGCGTCGACACCGACTCCTGCAACGGGACGACGCTGCCTGAAAAGCAGCCCAAGCTGGCGCCGGCCGATTATTACAGGTGGTTCACGAACCATGCGATGTCGTCGTGGCAAGTGCCGGAGAAGGGTCAGACGCCCACGGGCTTCCCCTGGACCAGGCTGGGCTACTCGTACAACTGGGCGCCGGGCGCGGACATCTACGGGGCGTCCGAGTACGTCATCTCCGGCGGCGCGAGGGCGGTGAAGGTCACCGTCGCCGCCGTCCAGACGGCCAAAGATTACTGCAAGCCCTGAGCAGCGGGCTATGCCTGAAGCCCGGGGGCGCCCTCGCTCTTCTTGTCGGGCACGAGATAGATGCCCGGCAGGCTTATCAGGGTCATGGCGAATTTGGTCGCCAGGTTGATGGCGAAGATCTGCCGGATCACCTCGAACGGCAGCACGAAGGCGAAGGCGCCGAAGCAAAACAGCAGGTTGTCGACCGGGACGCTGACCGCGTTGCTCGCGAGGACCGCGAGCCACTGGCGCCTGGGCCCCGCTTTTCTCAGATAGGCCTCGCGAACCCGGTGGAAAATTTCGGTATCCAGCAGCTCGCTCACGACCTCCGCGACGATGCTCGCGAACACGATTCGCCACACCGGGCTCAGGATCGCCGAGAACTGCTCGCCGAGCCCCCAGGACGGGTCAGACGGCACCTGCGCGGCCCAGAGGAGATAGAGGGCCATCAGGAGATTGGCCCCGCCGGCGCAAAAGATCAGCGTCTGGGCGCCGCGCTTGCCGATGGTCTTGTGGACCATGTCCCGCAAGGTGAAGGTGAGGGGATAGATGAAGGTCCCCATATCCACGGCCAGCGAGAAGACGACGCCGATCTTGAGACTTGCGATCTGACTGATGAGCTGCGCCGCGATATAGAACGAGATGACGACGATGGCCGCCGGCCTGATGGCGCTCGTCAGATCTTGGCTCGCGCTCCTGGACGACAATTCGGACATGAGAATCGCCTCATTTCAAGGCAGGTTCGGGGGCCGCCGCAGTTTTGAGCCCGGGTGGATCGATCGCACGGCCCCGGGAGTTTAGATGGCCGCCGGCGGCGAGGACAAAGAATCAACGACGACCCCGGCGAGGCGCGCTGCGTGGCGCGCTCGTTTCCGTGCTCGCGCGGCCACGGTCGGAAGGCGCGGGGGCCAGCAGGATCGACCTTGCGGACGCCACGAATTCCTGCGCGTTCGCCGCCGATCCTGGTATGCTCGCGAGCGTGGCCGATCTGGCGATCGACATCTTCATCTCCTATGCGCATGCGGACGAGGCGCTGAGGTGTCGCCTCGATAGCCATCTAGGCCCGCTCGTCCGGCAGGGGCTCATCCGGCCCTGGCACAGAGGGCTGCTCGGGGCCGACGAGGAACGGAGCGCTACGGCCGCCACCCGGCTCGCGCAGGCCCGTATCATCTTGCTGCTGGTAAGCGCCGATTTCCTGGCGGACGACGAATGCGGCGCCGACGTCGAGCAGGCGCGTCGGCGGCTGCTGACCAGCGGCGGCGCGCGGGTGATTCCGATCATCTTGCGCCCGTGCGACTGGAGCGCTGCGGCGTTCGCGTTCCTGACGCCCCTCCCCGCGGGAGGCGAGCCGCTGGCAAGCTCCCCTGACCCCGAGATCGCCTGGGCCGACGTCGCGGCGCGCATCGAGCAAGCCGTCGCCGTGACGCGCCTCACGCGGCCGAGCGTCACCCCGGGACAGCCGCGCCGGGCGAGCGCCGCAGGACAAGTTCGAGTAAGCGGTGTTGTCCTGCGCAGCATGGATCGGACGCTCATCGATGAGTGCGGCAGGAGCGCACGCGACCAGGTCGTGGCGCAAATGCCCGAACACTGCCGCGACGACCTCCGCCATGAGTCGATCGATTTGCTCGCGAGATACGAGCTCGAGACGCTCACGACCTACATGGATCTCGCCACGTCGCTGGTCCTGCGGGATCCCGAGCGCTGGCGTGACTTCGGTCGACTGGCGGTCAGCGGCGACCTGCACCAGTTCGTGCGCTCGGTTTACGCGGTGCCGACGGTGAACGTCGTGCCCGTCTTGCACCGTACGACCAGCATCTTGTCGTGCCTCTTCACGTCCGGATCTTGGCGTGTCGACACCGGATTTGCCTGCAAGGTGGTGCTGACCATCGGCGATCTCGGGCCCCCTTCGGTGCTGCTTCGCTTGTGGATTGCAGGGGTCATGGAGGAGATCGTGCGACGCGCCATGTCGAGCGACGTCAAATGGTCTATTACGCACGGCGAGTCGAGAGGTACCCCCGAGCTTACCTGTGAAATCAGCTTGTGAGGGGATGAGGGCGTCCTCGGCGCGCTGGGCGGCACGTCGCCGAGAATCCGCTGTCCTCTGCGCTCGACCTCGACGTCGGACGGTCGCCGGCCCCCTCCCCTACCCCAGCAGCGACGCCGCCACCCTCGGCGCCTCCCGCGCGGAGCACCCCATCCAGCCCGAGAGCCGCTCCGCCGGCTCGCCGCTCGCGAGCGCCCGGAGCACCCGCTCCGCCACGTCCGCGCGGAGCGCCCGCGTCCCGAACACCGGGTAGCCGATCGCCGCGTACGCCTTCGGATCCACGCCCGGCGCGACCGCCATCGACACCGCGCCGGGCGCCGGGCACGCCGGCACGCGGCCGCGGTCGAACCAGGCGGCGCACAGCGCGAGGCGGCGCTCGAGCGCACCGCGCCGGAGCAGCGGCTGCACGTAGAGCACGCGCTCGCCCACCTCGATGCCGCGCGCCGCGAGCAGCGCCCGGCCCTCCGGCGCGAGCTCGGCGACCTGCTCCTCCGCGTCGCGCGCCGCCGCCGTCCCGAGCCCCTGCTCCAGCTGGTAGACGATCCCCCGCGCCGCGCCCGGGAGCGCGCGCACCTCGGGCGAGCGCAGCGGCGCGAGCAGCGCCTCGACGAGATCGCGCGCGAACGCCACGAGCCGCCGGAGCACGCGCGACCGCGCCCCCGCGCCGAGGTCCTCGAGCGCGGCGAGCCGCACGTCGGGCAGGAGCAGCGTCGGGCCGCGCGCGAGCTGGCCGAGCACCCGCTCGCCGTCGAAGATCCGCCCGCCCACGTCGACCGAGAACCGCTCGTGCGGCGCCCCCACGAGCTCCTCGACCCAGCGCGCCCGGTCGTCCTCGGGCGCGGGCGCCGCGGGCCCCGGCGCGAGCCGGGCCCGGAGCGCCGCGATCCGCGCGAACGGGTGCCCCTCCGGCAACGCCGGCGGCTCGGCCTCCGCGCGCCGCTGCGTCGAGGGCGCGCCCGGCGACGAGCGCGCGCCCGACGCCGCCCGCGCGCTCGACGCCGCCCGCAAGCGGCGCGCCGCCCCGCCGCCCCGCTCGACGAAGCGCTGCACGAGCCGCTCGTGGAGCGCGTCGCTCAGGCGATCCTCGATCGCCCGCGTGCGCTCCTGCCACGCGGCCGCGTCGCGGACCCAGCGCGCGTGGTTCGAGATGTACGTCCACGTCCTGATCGACGCGATCCGCGTGATCAGCGTGTCGATGTCGCCGCCCACCTCGTCGATCTCGGCCACCCGGGCGGCCATCCAGCCGGCGTCGAGCGCCGCGCTCGGGCCCGAGAGCTGCCCGTAGATCTCGGCGAGGAGCGCGACGTGCGACTCGAACAGGAGCTTGCGGAAGTCGGGGATGCGGCAGACCTCCCAGAGGAGCCCCACCGCCTCTTCACCCCGCGCGCGCGCTCGCACCTCCGGGTCCTCGGCGAGCCTCGCGAGCGCGGCCGTGTCCTCCGCGTCGTCGACGAGCCTCAGCGAGCGGGCGCGCGGGCGCGCCCGGAGCGACGCGAGGAGCGCGTCGATCGAGCTCATGTCGAGCTCGCTGCTCCGCCAGAGCAGCCGCCGCACCGGGGGGAACCGGTGCGCCTCGATCGCGAAGGCCACGCCGTCGGGGAGCGAGAGCGGCGCGACGGTGCCGAAGGTCCCGTCCGCGAGGTGCCTGCCCGCGCGGCCGGCGATCTGCGCGAGCTCGGCGGGGTCGAGGTCGCGCACGGCGCGCCCGTCGAACTTGCGGAGCGCCGCGAACGCGACGTGGCGCACGTCGAGGTTGAGCCCCATGCCGATCGCGTCGGTGGCAACGAGGTAGTCGACCTCGCCCGACTGGAAGAGGGCGACCTGCGCGTTGCGGGTGCGCGGCGAGAGCGCGCCGAGCACCACGGCCGCGCCGCCCCGCTGCGCGCGCAGCCGCTCGGCGATCTCGTAGACCTGCGGGGTCGAGAACGCGACGACGGCGCTGCGCGGCGGCAGGCGCGAGAGCTTGCCGGCCCCGGCGCTCGCGAGCCGCGAGAGGCGCGGGTGCTGGACGATGCTCGCGGTCGGCACGAGCTCGGCCACGAGCGGCCGCATCGTGTCGGCGCCGAGGAACCAGGTCTCGCGCCGGCCGCGCGAGAGGAGCAGGCGCTCGGTGAACACGTGGCCGCGCTGGTCGTGCGCGGCGAGCTGGATCTCGTCGATGGCCAGGAAGTCGACCTCCAGATCGACCGGCATCGCCTCGACGGTGCACACCCAGTAGTCCGGCCGCCTCGGGACGCGCTTCTCCTCGCCGGTCACGAGCGCGACGCGGGCCTCGCCGACCCGGGTGCTCACCCGGTCGTAGACCTCGCGCGCGAGCAGGCGCAGCGGCAGGCCGATCATGCCCGAGTCGTGCGAGAGCATGCGCTCGATGGCGCGGTGGGTCTTGCCGGTGTTGGTCGGGCCCAGGACGGCGGTGATGGGGGAAGCGTCGACCATGGCGCACGCAGCTTAGTACCGGACGCCGCGGTTACGCCCCCGCGCGACACCCGAGGGCGTGTGCCTCCGGTCCTTGCCGCTGGGCGGGCTCGTCCTCGGGCGCCGATGGCCCTGCGAAGCCAGAGCGGCGGAGCCCGACCCGCGCCGGAGGCACCGGTGGTGTCGATCACCTCTGGCACCTCTGGCGACATGCTCCACCTCATGGCGCGCATGGCGGCAGCTGCGCGAGCGGCTCGCTCTGTTGCCCAGAGCTGCCCGGACCCCATGTTTCCAGCTTCCGCGACCGAGTGAGCCTGCGCTTGCGCCAGCGGAGACAGCACACCTGCTCCTGAGACAGCACACCTGCCCGGTGTGGTCGCTGGGAACGACAGCGTGGTCAGTAGCCGGGCACGCTCGAAGCCCATAGCCTCGCAGGCAGACGGCTCAGGCTCGGCCATTTCCGCAGAGGAGGAGCGAGCACATGCCCTTGAACGATCCGGCTCGCGCGCAGCGGCGCCTCCGCGGCGCACCCCTGCTCCGCTGCATCTGCTTGCTGCTCGTCGTGGCGACCCTCGCATGGGCCGCGGCCGCCCCGCCGCACGTCGCCGGCCCAGCCGCCGCGCCCGCCGCGCCTGCCACTCCAGCCGCGGCGCCTGCCACTCCAGCCGCCGCGGCCGCCGCCGCGGCCGCCGCAGTCCCCCTCGATGCCCGCGCTGTCGCGCGCGCAGCGCACCTCGCCTTTCGCCCCGACGGCGGCGCCTGGACCGGCGGCGGAGAGACCTACCGCGTCCGCGCCGCCACCGAGGCCTTCGAGGTCGTCCCCATCGCCCCGACCGCCGCGCGCGCGGTCGCGCCCCTGCGCGTCGCTGCCGCGCGCGTGGCCCGCGGCGATCGCGCCCTCGGGGACCCGCCCGCTTCGGCGCGCGGCCGCGTCGAGCGCGACGGCCACCTGGTCCTCGACCGCGGCGAGCTCGCTCAGCACCTGCGCAATCGTGACGATGGCATCGAGCTGAGCTTCTCGTTCCCCGCGCGCCCCGAGGGCGCCGGCGATCTCACCGTCCACCTCTCCACCGCCGGCCAGGGCTACGCGGGCGAGACCGCCGGCGGCCACCACTTCGCCGACGCCTCCAGCGGTGTCGGGATCCGCGTCGGCCGCGCCACCTGGATTGACGCCCGCGGTGCGGCCGTGGAGATCCCGGTGCAGGCCGTGCCCGGCGGCCTCGATCTGCGCGTTCCGGAGGGCGTCCTCGAGCGCGCTGCGTACCCGGCCGTGCTCGACCCCCTCCTCTCCCCCGAGCTCGAGATCGATGCCCCCGTCACCACCGCCGCCGTCAACGATCAACACGACCCCGCCCTCGCTTGCGACAGCGGGGTCTGCCTCGTGGCCTGGAAGGATTCCCGGTCCGGTTCGGTGCGCGTTCGCGCGGCACGCGTCACCCCTGACGGCGGAGTCCTCGACGTGCCCGCGATGGACCTCGGCGAGGTTTCCTGGAGCGATTCCGGCGGCAGCCACGCGCTGAAGGTCGCCGCGGGCGGCGGCCGCTTCCTGGTCGCCTTCGGCATCGAGGCGGGCCCGGGCAAGGACGGCTACGGGCCACCCACCCACCTGCGCGCCGCGCGCGTGGACCTCGACGGTACCGTCGTCGATCCGGGTGGCTTCGACCTCACCGCGCCGGCGCTCGACCGCCGGGACGGCGAGCTCGCGCTCACCGCGGCACCCGGTGGGTTCCTCGCGTTCTGGGGCCGCAACGAGGGGGGCAAGCTCAGCCTCCACCGCGCGCACATCCCGCTCGAGGGCCCGCCGCGCGATCCCGACGGCGCACCCCTCCTTCCCGGCGCCACGCCCATGGCCGCCACCTCCGCAGGCACCGACGCATTCCTGCTCTGGTACGAGTACGAGAGAGATAGGGGCACCCTGCGCGGCTCTCGCGTCAGCGCCGACGGCGTCCTCCTCGATTCGCACCTCGTCTTCGCGTCCGGCGTCGACTCTTCCTCCGTCACCGCTGCGGTGGCCTTCAACGGCACGCACTACGTCGTCGTCTGGACAACGAGGCACGACCAGCGAGCTCTCGCTTCCCGGGTGACGCCCGGCGGGGCGCTCGTCGACGCCTCCCCCTTCCTCGTCACCGACACGCCCTTGGACACCATCCAGGGCGCCGCCGTCGAGGGAACGACCACGTTCGTGCTCGGCATCCAGGACCTCACCGGCGACGACTGCTGCTGGTACACCGTCCTGCACCTGGCCCGGCTGAGCGCCGACGGCGCCCCGCTCGACGCCGATGCCCCGGTGGTCGGCGAGTTCGTCAGGGATGGCGCGATCGCCTCCACCGGCGCCGCCGTGCTCGCCTCCTTTCGCGGGTTGACCTCCTGCGACGACGCGTACGTGCTCGCCGGCGCGCGGCTCGGCGAGGCGCCCGCGCCGATCGAGGGGCCGCTCTTCCCGATCGCCCTCGGCGCCAACGCCGAGGACGAGCCCTCGGTCACCTTCGACGGCAGGAACTACCTTGTCCTCTGGCGGGACACCCGGACGAGCGCCTCGGGCGTGCGCGGCGGCATCTACGGCGCGCGCGTCAGCCCCGAAGGCGCGGTGCTCGATCCCAGCGCCATCCCCGTCGCCACCGGCGATCTCGTTCACTCCAGCGCGATCTTCGACGGCGAGAACACGGTCGTCTTCTGGGCCCGCGCCTGCCGCTGCAGCGACTGGTCGCCCTGCGGGCCTGTCCAGGCCGCGCGGATCAGCCCTGACGGCGTGGTCCTGGACGAAGTCCCGCGCGTGACTCCGCTGAGGGTCATCCCTGCCATCGTCACGCGCGGGATCGGCGGCGGGACGGTGTTCGTCGACGAGGATGGCTGGTCCAATCCACAGCTGTTCCACCTCGATCCGAGCGGCACCTTCAGCGGCCCTACGCCCGTCCTCGGCCTCCCTCCGGACAGCCACCCTCTGGCCATCGCCTCCGATGGATCTGGCTACCTGCTGTTCTTCCAGCGGCAAGACGCCGACGGGATCTTCGGCGTTCAGGTCAGCCCTGGGGGCGAGGTCCTGGCCCCCGGCGCATTCCCCGTGCTCCCCCGAGGCAGTGGGCCGCTGGTCGCGCGCTACGTGGACCCGAACTATGTGGTGCTCGGCCTGGCGGTGACCCAGACAGGGGAGCCCGAGATCCACGCAACCCGGATCACCCCTGCCGGCGAGGTGCTCGATCCGGGAGGCCTCCGGGTCGCGTCGCTCAGCCCCTGCCCGTGGTGCTCGACCCTGCCTCACGGCGCCCGTTCTCTCGGCATCGCGTCCACCCCGGAAGGCGCGCTGCTCGCCTGGAGCCTGCCGTCGTCTCACCCGGCCACGCCGGCGATCCAGGGCGCCGTGCTCGACCCCGCGGGCGCGGTCAGCCCGGTGCGTTCCCTCGCGGGTGACCCGGGTATCCTCGGCTCGCTCGCGCTCGCCGCCGACGCCAAGGGCACCGCGCTGCTGGCCTACGCACGCTTCATGGAGGAGCCCGCCTACGACGCCCCGCGCGTCCGCGCGCGCCTGGTCGGCCCCTGCGGCCCGCTCACGTGCCCGAGCGGCCACTGCGTCGACGGCGTCTGCTGCGACACCGCGTGTGGCGGCGGCGATCCCTCCGACTGCTTGGCGTGCAGCGTCGCGGCCGGCGCCCCCGCGGACGGCACCTGCGCCGCCGTCGACGGCCTCGCGTGCGACGACGGCGATGGCTGCACCCTCGACGAGATCTGCCGCGCCGGCGTGTGCAGCCCCTCCACCGTCGCGCCCGAGTGCAGCCCTGGGCCGGTCGATCCTGGGCCGGTCGATCCCTGCGCGGCCCCGGGCGCCTGCCCTGCGGACGAGCCCATCGCCTTCGGCGGGTGCGGCTGCCGCCTCGCGCCTCCCCCGACCGGCGCTCGCATCCTCCTCGCCGCCGCGGCGCTGCTGCTCCTCGGCGTGGGCAGGCGAAGGCGCGGATCGCTTCGACGAACGACGGATCTGTCTTAGCGCGCCGTCGGGTCCGCGAGCCAGGCAGCGAGCGCCTCGGGCGGGAGTGCCAGCTTGGCATCGTCGAGGCGATCGGCGCCGAGGCGCTCGAACCGTTCAGCCAAAACGGAGTGCTCCATCTCGGTCAGGGGTCGGCCCAGCTTCTTCTCGAACTGCCTCGCCAGCACCCGGAGCTGCCCCTCCTGGAGGCCCTCCTTGCGCCCCTCCTGGAGGCCCTCCTTGCGCCCCTCCTGGAGGCCCTCCCTCCGCGCCTCGTCGCGTAGCGACTGCTTGAGCTGCTCGAACCACTGCTGAACTTCCGTCACGATCTCCTCCTCTTCCGCGTCTTCCGTCGTTCGCGCCGAGGGCTCGGCCGGGACCTCGAAACGCAATCTTAACAGCCAGGGCAGGGCGATGCCCCTCTCCCAGGCGTCGTCGGGCAGGTCGATGAGCTCACGGATGGCATCGCGCAGCACGGCGCGCGCGCCGAGCAGGCGCAGGAGCAGGGTGTCTCGGGTGCGCGGCAGCTCGGCGATGACAACGAGGTCGATCCGCCATCCCGGCGCGGCCCGGTAGAGGCCGGGGCGCCCGGGCACCGGGTCGAAGCCGAACGCGTCGAGCACGGTGGCGGGCCGGCCGCTGCTGAGGACGCACAGCCGCGGGAAGGGCACGGGGCCGCCGTTGCGGCGCTCGAGTTCGTGGTGCCAGTGGAGCTGCTTGCGGACGCAGCCGCGCAGCTCGGCCGGACCGGGGGTGTCGTGGAAGGGCTCGAACTGGCAAGGCTCTGCCGCGAGCTCGCCGAGCAGGCCGAGCTCTGCGCGCAACGCGGCGCGGGCGGGATCGGGCGTGTACCAGATGTCCATGGTCTGGGAAGTTGCGATGACCTCGACCTGAGTGTCGGCGCCGCCGACGAGATCGAGCGTCTCGCGCAGGACGCTTTTGCCGAAGGCGTCGAATCTGCTGCGCATCGGTGCGATGACGAGAATGGGATTCATCGGACGCGCCAGCAAGCCAATTTTCGCGCGAGGCATGCTGTTTTTGCGAAACGAGGGAGAGCGGCGTCGCGTATGGGGAGGAGAAGAATCTGGCTATTACATGCGCCGCATCGATGTCATCTAGAATTCGTATCTTCAGCGCTGCACCGCCACAGCGTGGGGGGCGCGAATCGATGAACAGGAGAGTGGCAGTTCGTCGGGCGGATGTTCGGGGTGTGCGTGCGCGTACCGCGGGAGAGCGCGAAGGACGCGGCGGTCGAAGGCGCGGGCCTTGATGCGGAGGATCACGCTCGCGCACGCAGCGCACTGGCCCGTGTCACGGACGAGCACGGCAGCTCGCCCCTACCTCTGGGCCGCATCGACGTCGGCGTTCGGCGGATCCCGAACGCCCGAACAGCCGGAAAATTTCACCAGTATTGCATGCGCGAGAGCAGAGCCCGGGGCCACCTGGGCGGGGGCAGCTTCTCCCTCGTCAGCGACATCGCCCCTGGCCTCGATGCCGCGGGGCGCCCAGAGGGCCTGGGAGCAGCCTGCCGATGCGGGGAAGGAGAAGATGCGACAGCAGCGCGCTCGCGCTCGGCCTTCGTCGCGTCGCCGCGCCCATGGCATGATGGGGCGAGATGCCGGCCGCTGTAAGAAGCACGACATGGGGCCCGCCCTCTGCTAGACCGCGGAGGCCCGAACGGAAGGACGCTGGGACGCGGAAGGCTCGATCGCATGCTGTCGCTTGAAGCGGGGAGCGTCGTCGGTGGGAAGTATCGCCTGGAGCGGCCGCTGGCGGGCGGCGCCATGGGCTTCCTCTGGGTCGCCCGGCACCTCCAGCTGGACGTCGAGGTCGCGCTCAAGTTCATGATGCCGCAGCACGCCGACTCCCCCGTCGCGCGCGCGCGGTTCGAGCGGGAGGCGAAGGCCTCGGCCCAGCTCCGGACCCCCAACGTGGTCCACGTCTACGACTACGGCCTCGAGGGCGACACGCCCTACCTCGCGATGGAGCTGCTCGAGGGAGAGGACCTCGCGGCGTACCTCGCGCGCCACGGGCGCCTCGAGCCGGAGGAGCTGCTCGGCATCGTGAGCCAGGTGTCCAAGGCGCTCCGCCGCGCGCACGAGGTGGGGCTCATCCACCGCGACCTCAAGCCGGCGAACATCTTCCTCGCGCGGCAGGGCGAGGAGGTCGTCAAGATCCTCGACTTCGGGGTCGCCAAGGCGATCGGCACCGGGCTGGCCGCCGACGCGACGAAGACCGGTACGCTCATCGGCTCGCCGCACTACATGAGCCCGGAGCAGGTGCGCCGGAGCAAGACGATCGACTTCCGCAGCGATCTCTGGTCGCTCGGCGTGATCATCTTCCAGTGCCTCACCGGCCAGCTGCCCTTCCCCGGCGAAGAGCTCGGCGACGTGCTCGTGGAGATCTGCACGGGCGACATCCCGGTCGCCTCGCAGCTCGCGCCGAACCTCTGGCCCGAGCTGGATCGTTTCCTGGAACGCGCGCTCAAGCGCGAGCCCGCGGAGCGCTTCCAGAGCGCGAGCGAGCTCGCCCGCGCGTTCGCCGCGGCGGTGCAGCGCACGGCGGTGCCGGACTCGCGCGACTCGCTGGACTCGACCGAGGCGCTGGCTCACGGCGTCGCGCCGGCGCATGGCGGCGCGCAGGCTCTCGGCAGCGCGCCGGCGCATGGCGTCGCGCAGGCGCACGGCATCGCGCAGGCGCTCGGCATCCCGCCGGCTCACGGCGTCGCGCACGCTCACGGCGTCGCGCCGGCCGGGGGTGGCACCGTGGCCCTGGACGACGCGGTGACCGCCGGCGGCACGCTGGCCGCGGGCGGGACGGTCGTCGAGGACCGCACGCGGGTCCCGGGTGGCGTCGTAGGCGCGGGCGACACGCTGGCCGCGGGCGGCACGCTGACCGCCAGCGGCACGCTCGAGGCCGTGGGAGGCGCGTTGTCCCCGCCCGTGGATCGTCGCGCCCCGTCGCGGGCGGTGCTCGCCGTGGCTGCCAGCGTGCTCGTGGTCGGCCTGGGGATCGCCGCGGTCGTCCTGCTACGCTCGCCTGCTCCCGAGGTCACCGCTTCTCCCGCGACGACGTCTCCGCCGGACGCTCCGGCGTCCGCTGCACCGCCGACACGGGTGGAGGAGGTGCCTGCCGCGCCTCCCCCGGACACGAGCGCCGTCCCCGCTACGCCGGCTTCGTCGGCCCCGACCAGCGCGGCCTCCGCCTCGGCGGCCGCCCCATCGGCCGCCCCCCCACCTGGCGCCGCGAAGGCCACGCCAAGGCCTACGCGCCCGCAGGCGCCTCCGCCAGCGAGGCGGCCCTCCCAGGGGGCGCCCTCCAGCAAGGGCGCTTCCGAGAAGGATCCGACCTTCGGCTTCTGAACGAGCCCCAGGCTGCGCTCAGAGGTTCGCTGTCGTCAGCCAGTGGGGGTTCTTCGTCGTACCGTCGAAGCGCTCCGTGGTCTTGAAATGCTCGTGTTCCCCTCTGGCCCCGAGCTCGGCGGTGCGCGCGAGGATCGCCGAGACGCGCTCGCTGCCGAGCGGCTGGAACGTGTAAGCCGCCTTGAGCGCCTGCTTGAGGACACCCAGGCTGTCGCAGCCGGTGATGACCACCGACGTCGGCAAGCTCATGGGATAGTGCAGGCAGGTTATCGGTGACACCACGCCCGCCTTCGCGATCTCCCCGCCGGCGAACGGCTTCATCCCCAGCACCCCGATGCCCTGCTGCGTCAGCACCGGGAGCACCGCCTTCTCGAAGCTCCGGTAATGGGGATCCAGGACGTTGAGAGGCATCTGCACGGTGTCGAGCGGGACGCCCTGCCGCTCGGCCATCTTCAGCATGGCGAGGTGGATGTCCGGGTCCTTGTGCCCCGTGAAGCCGATGAACCGGATCTTGCCGGCCTTCTTCGCGGCCACCAGCGCCTCCATCGCGCCGCCGGGCCCGTAGATCTGCTCGGGATCGCTCATCCGGATGATCTCGTGCATCTGCACGAGATCGATGACGTCGGTGCGCAGCCGCCGGAGCGACTGCTCGAGCTGCGCCTCGGCGGTCGCCCGGGTGCGGCCGTCGAGCTTGGTCATCAGGAAGACCTTGCTGCGGTATCCGTCCTGGAGCGCCTTGCCCATGCGCTCCTCGCTCTTGCCGTCGTGGTAGTCCCAGCAGTTGTCGAGGAAGGTGACCCCGTGATCGATCGCGAAGCGAACGAGACGAATGCTCTCCTGCTCGTCCTTGGGGACCGCCATGTGGAAGCCGCCGAGGCCGAGGAGGCTGACCTTCACGCCGGTCCGCCCGAGAGCCCTCGTCGGCATCACGCCGCCCGCCGGTAGCGTGACGTCCTCTTCCTCTGGCGCCCCGAAGGAAGGCCCCTCGGGAGGCTCCGGAGCGCCCGCGCCCGGGGATGTAGCGTTTTGCCGCAGCTGCGCGCTCCCCGCACACGCGCCGAGCGCGAGGCTTGCGCCCGCGGCGTGGAGGAAGGTCCGCCGAGAAGGTCGCTTCGTCATGACAGGGCAACGCTCCTTTTCAGGGCGAAGCCCGATTGCAGGGGACATGCCATGCGAACGCAGGCACGAGCCCACGTTCACGACCCAGGTCGTGACCGCTGGCGGATGGAGGAGCTCATGGCCGTCCGAGACGCGACTGGGCGTGAGCAGCCTGGGGGGAGGACCGCAGGGCGGTCAGCGCGGCCTGGTAGACGGTCTGGAAGCGGGCCTGCTCTGGCGCGAGCGCGGCGGCGCGTTTCAGCGGCTCGATCGCTTGATCCTGGTGGCCTTGCCGGACCAGGGCGAGGCCCAGCGAGTGGAGCAGGTCGGCCTGCTCGGGAAGGCGGGTGATTCCGCGCCGGAGCAGCGCGACGCCGTCCGGGTCGCGACCGAGCTCGCGATAAAGGTCTGCGAGGTTCACGTAGGTGGGGACGTAGCCGGGCTCGATGCGAAGCGCGGCGAGGTAGGCGTGCTCGGCGTCGCGCGGCTTGCCCGTGCGGGTGAAGATCAGGCCCAGGTTGTTCTGGGCCTCGGCGCGATCGGCGTGGAGGGTTTGCGTGGCGATGTACTCGCTCAACGCCCCGTCCAGCGCCCGCGCCCGCGCCCGCGCGGCGCGCTCGGGCAAGGCGCCGAGGTCGACGCCCGCAAGCACGCGCGCGGCTTCGACGCGCACACCGCGCACGGGATCGGCGAGGAGCGGCGCGGCGACGGCCGCGGCGTGGCGAGGGTCGTAGCCCTCCAGCGCGCCGGAGCAACGGGTCGGGATCGGCGAGCGCCGCGCCGAGAACGGCGAGCGACGCGGCCGTCGGCGCCGCGCGCAGCGAGGCGACCGCCGTGCCGCGCGCGATGGCGGGGATGGCGGCGTCGGTCGCGAGCCGCTGGAGCTCAGCGGCGACGGCCGGGTCGCCCGGCGCGGTGCGCGCGAGAGCGAACACCTCGGCATAGGTCTGGTAGCCCTGCGCGGGGCGGCCGAGCCAGGCTCGCACGGCGTCAGCGGCCCAGCTCGCCGGCTTCTGAGCGTGGCAGTCGGTGCATGGGTTCGGGATCCCGAGGCGGACCGAGAGATCCGGCCGAGGCACCCGGAAGCCGTGATCGTGACGGATGTCGACACCCATGTACGTGCGCGCCGGCATGTGGCAATCGACGCAGCGCGGAGCGGCGGGCGCGCCGGACGTAGCGCTGGCGTTCGCGGCGGCAGCGTTCGCGGCGTGGCGGTGATGCGCGGGGACATCGAAGCGCGCCGGTTCGTGGCAGGACGCGCACACGCCGCTGCCCTCGGCGCGCAGACGGCCGGAGTGCGGCTCGTGGCAGTCGCTGCACGTCACGCCGGCATTCGCCATCTTGCTTTGCTGGAACGAGCCATAGGTGAAGACCTCGTCGCTCATCACGCCGTCGGGCGTGTAGAAGGGCGCGGTCAGCAGCTCGAGCGCCACGCTGTCGAGCAGCGGGGCGCCGTGCCGGAACGGCTGCGAGAGGGTCTCGCGGCGGCTGTGGCAGAACGCGCACGTGGCGCTCTCGGTGCCGCTCGAGGCGCTCTTGCCACGCTGCGCGGTGCCGCTGGGAAGCCGCGTCCACGTGGCGTCCTTTCGCTCGTCGAAGCGCACGTCGAGGCCCTTCGAGGGGTCCGGTGTTCTCGCCTTGGTCCAGTCGAGGTGGCGCGCGCCGCCGCCGTGGCAGCCTTCGCAACCGACGCTGATCTCCGACCAGGTGGTGGTGAAGTGATCCGCGGCCGCGTCATACCCTTTCGTGACGTGCGTCGAGTGGCACTCGGCGCACATGAGATTCCAGTTCTGGCTGGCGGCGGTCCAGTGCAGCACGTCGCCGGCGCGCACGTCGTCGCGCTCGTGCAGGTGGTACCAGCGCTGCCCACCGCGTGCCTGGGGGCGCGCGTCCCACGCAAACGGCAGCGCCTGCAAGCGCCCGCCCGGGCCGGCGACGAGGTACTGCTGGAGCGGCTCGACGCCGAAGGTGTACAGCACCTCGTAGCGGTGCGGCTGGCCATCGGGGCCGTCCGTGGTGACCCAGTATTTCCCGCCCTGGCGATCGAAGCGGTGGACCTGCCCGGCGTAACGCAGGCGCGCCCCGTCGAAGTTCCCGAGCACGGTGGCGGCGGTCGCGTGCTGCATGGCCCGCGCGTGCTGCGAGCCCTGCCACGCGGCGTGCTCCTCGGCGTGGCACGGCGCGCAGCGGTCGCTGCCGACGAAGCCGGCCGCCGCGCGCTCCGGCGAGCGCTCCGCCGGGCTGACCCGCGTCGCGGCAGCCAGCGAGGCCTCCGCGGCTCCGCCTCGCGCCGCCCCGGGTTTCACCCCCGAAGCGCTCGCCGTGGAGGCGTCGGCCGGCGTGCGCGAGGACGCGCTCGTGGGCGCGCGCCAGACCACGAGCCCGATGAGCGCCAGAATCAGGACAGCGATGGGCCACGAGCGAGCGAGTCGGGAATCGGCCATGTGCGGAGCGGACGCGAGCGCCGCCGCGAGACGCGGGTCGTGCAGAGACGCCCGGGTCTCGCGTGCGGCAGGGTGCGCGTTTACTCGGTGAGGATGACGCCGCGGGCGGTGGCGTACTGCGCCCACGCGGCGGCGAGCTCGGCCGCCACGATATCGTCGACGACGACGCGTCCGGGCAGCGGCGGCTCACCGGCGCCGGCGCTGTCGTCCCATTCGCCGTGTCGGTTCGAAAATGAGCGTATAGTCGGCCTTCGGCCAGACCTTGGTGAGGTCGAACGGGTTATGCCGGTGCGTCCGCGCCTGCGCCTCGGACATGACCTGAATGCAGAGCTTCCAGCGCGGAAACCGCCCCGCCTCCAGGCTCTCGAACAGGTCGCGCTGGTGGCTCTCGCGGTCTCGCCCCACCACCGCCTCGGCCTCGGCGTCGGTGAGGTTGTCGATCCCCTGCTGGCTGATGAAGTGGAACTTGACCCACACGCGCTCGTTCGCGGCGTTGATCATGCTGAAGGTGTGGCTGCCGAAGCCGTGCATCGCGCGATAGCTGCGCGGAATCCCGCGGTCGCTCATCACGATCGTCACCTGGTGGAGCGCCTCGGGCAGCGACGTCCAGAAGTCCCAGTTGTTGTCCGCGCTGCGCATCCCGGTCCGGGGGTCGCGCTTGACGGCGTGGTTGAGGTCGGGGAAGCGCAGCGGGTCGCGGAAGAAGATCAGCCGCTCGATCCTCGAGCGCCACGGCGGCCGACTCTGGGCCGAGCCCAACCCTGGTTTCGGCGCGACGCTTCGCTTCGAGCTGCCGGCCGTCGAAGGAGCCTGAGCGACGCGGACGGCGATGAGAGGCCGCGGCCCCTCGTGTCCGCGGCCCTCGCTCTCACGACTGGATGAACTCCAGCAGATCCGGATTGACGACGTCCGGGTTGATGGTGCACAGGCCATGCCCCAGGCCCTCGTAGACCTTGAGCGTGCCCTTCTTGAGCAGCTTGATCGACAGCAGCGCGGAGTCCGCGATCGGCACGATCTGGTCGTCGTCGCCGTGCATCACGAGCGTGGGCACATCAATCTTCGCGAGGTCGTCGGTGAAATCGGTCTCCGAGAACGCCTTGATGCAGTCGTAGTGCGGCTTGATGCCGCCCATCATGCCCTGCCGCCACCAGTTGTCGACGACCCCCGGCAGCGTCTTGGCCCCTGGACGATTGAATCCATAGAACGGCCCTTCGGGCACGGCGCGGTAGAACTCCGCGCGGTTCGCGACGAGCGCGGCGCGGAACCCATCGAACACCTCGATGGGAAGGCCACCGGGATTCTTGTCGCTCTTGACCATGATCGGCGGCACGGCGCCGATGAGCACGGCCTTGGCCACGCGGCCGTCCTGCCCGTGCTTCGCGACATAACGCGCCACCTCACCGCCGCCCGTGGAGTGGCCGATGTGCACCGCGCCCTTGAGACCAAGGTGAGCGGTGAGCTGCGACACGTCGCTGGCGTACGTGTCCATCTCGTTGCCGTCGAAGGTCTGCGACGAGCGCCCGTGACCGCGACGATCGTGCGCGATGACGCGGAAGCCCTTCGCAAGGAAGAACATGAGCTGCGCATCCCAGTCGTCTGCCGACAGCGGCCAGCCGTGATGGAACACCAGAGGCCGGCCGCTGCCCCAGTCCTTGTAGAAAAGCTCGACGCCTTCTTTGGTCTTGAAAATCGGCATGTGGCGCTCCTTCTATCTATCGAATGGCGTGACGCAGAAACGAGGCCACCTGTTCGGCGGCGAGCTGCGGGTACTGATGCTGCGGGGCGTGCTCCGACTCAGGATACACGGCCAGATGAGCGTTGGGGATCTTGCGGTTCAGCGCGAACCGGTTGTCCACGGCGGTGCTGATGTCGTTGTCGCCGCTGATGATGAGCAGCGGCGTCCGCGTGACCATCAGCTTCTGCAGCCGCCCGGCCTCATCGGCGTGATATTCCTCGGCCGCGACGACGGAGAAGCGCTATGTGACGCCGGAGAGCCCGGCGTCGCTCGGCACCTTCGACGCCGTGCTGCTGAGCCACGATCATCACGCCGACAACCTCGACCTGGCCGGGCGTGCGCTCGTCGCCGACGAGGCGCGCGTCGGCCGAGTGGTGACGACGGTGCCGAGCGCGCGGCGACTCGCTCGCCCCGCCTCGACGACGCGCTTCCTCGAGCTCGGCGGCACGCTCGAGCTCTGACGCACCTGTCGCTCTCGAGGGGTGCTTGACTCCTGCAGCCGGCGCCTCTATGACATTCGCGCATCTAGATACATGAATACATGAGTCTTTCCGAATACATCGAGACGCTGAACCTCCTCGGGGACGAGAGCCGGATACGGCTCTGCGTGCTCCTCCGCGAGCGCGAGCTGCGGGTGACGGATCTGGTTCGCGTGACGGGCATCGCGCAGTCGCGCGTCTCGACGCACCTCGGGCGGCTCCGCGAGGCGGGGTTCGTGCGGGATCGGCGCCAGGGGCCGCAGTCGTTCTATGCGCTCGCGGTCGATACCCTGCCCGGGACCGCGAAGGCCCTCCTCGATGAGGCCACGAAATCGCCCGACCCGACCCTGGAGGGCGACCAGCGGCGCCTCCTTGAGCTCGACGCCGAGCGGCGCGGCGGCCTCCCCGAGTCCTTCGCCGGCGAGATGGAGCGGCACTACTCCCCGGGCCGCACGTGGCAGTCGCTCGCTGTCGGCATCGCCGCGTTGCTCCGCCTCGGCGACGTCCTCGACGTCGGATCGGGCGACGGCGCCGCGGCCAGCGCGCTCGCGCCTTACTGCCGCTCGCTCACGTGCATCGACTCGAGCAGCCGGATGATCGAGGCCGCGAGAGAGCGGTTTTCGACCCAGCCCCACGTCCGCGTCCAGGTCGCCGATGTCCACGCGCTGCCGTTCGGAGACGCCTCCTTCGACTCGGTCCTCGTGTTTCACACGCTGACCTACGCCGAGGACCCGCCGCGGGCGCTGGAAGAGTGCGCCCGCGTGCTCCGCCCGGGCGGTCGCGTGGTCATCCTGTCGCTCGACGCGCACCAGCAGCGGGAGATCACCGTGCCCTACGGCGAGCGCCACCCCGGCTTCTCGCCCTCCGACATCCGCGCCATGCTCACCCGCGTGAAGCTCGATGTCGCCGCGTCCGAAGTCGCCTGCCGCGAGACAAAGAAACCCCATTTCCAGGTCGTGCTCGCCATCGCCGACAAGCCGACCCCCGGTCCCTCCAAGAGCGCCAAGCGAGGCTGATCATGCCGTCCAACAACACAACGCCTCCCCTTCATCCACTCCAGAAGCTCCTCCAGAGCCGCATCGTCATCATCGACGGGGCGATGGGGACGACCATCCGCACCTACGGGATGAAGGAAGCGGACATCCGGGGCCAGCGGTTCGCGGATTCGAAGAAAGACCTGCTGAACAACGGCGATCTGTTCTCGCTCACGCAGCCGGAGATGATCTGCGATATCCACCGGCGGTTCCTCGAGGCCGGCGCGGACATCATCGAGACGAACACCTTCGGCGCGACAAGCATCACCCAGAGCGAGTTCTTCGTGGACGACCCGCGCGAGCACGGCGGGCGGAAGGACCCGGCCTTCTATCAAGGGATCATCGACGACCCGTTCCTCAACGACCTCGCCTGGGAGATCAACGAGCAGTCCGCGCGGCAGTGCCGCGAATGGGCCGATCGCGTGGCGAACGCCGACGGGCGGCAGCGGTTCGTCGCGGGCGCCATCGGCCCGCTCACCGTCTCCCTGTCCAACTCCCCGGACGCCGACGACCCCGGCTTCCGCGTCGTGACGTTCGATCAGGTGAAGCAAGCGTACGTCCACCAGATCCGCGCCTTGATCGCCGGCGGCTCCGACGTGCTGCTGGTCGAGACCATCTTCGACTCGCTCAACGCGAAGGCCGCGCTCGTCGCCATTCGAGAGGTGTTCGACAAGGACGGCAGGACCCTGCCGGTGATGATCTCGGCGGCGGTCGGGCGCGGCGGAGAGACGATGATCTCCGCGCAGACGGTCGAGGCGTTCTGGAACGCGGTGAAGCACGTCAACCCGCTCGCCATCGGGCTGAACTGCTCGCTCGGCCCGGACCTGATGTATCCGTTCCTGTCCGACCTCTCGGAGAAGTCCAGCGCCGCGATCTCCTGCTACCCGAACGCCGGCCTGCCCAACCCGCTCTCCCCCACGGGCTTCGATCTGGAGCCGCCGGACATGGCGCGCCACATCGGCGGCTTCGCGGACGCAGGCCTCCTCAACATCGCCGGCGGCTGCTGCGGCAACACGCCCGAGCACATCGCGGCCATCGCCAAGGCGCTCGCCGGCAAGCCCCCGCGCGCCCTCGACTCGAGGCCTCCCGCCGAGGCCCCGCCCGGCGACGCGACATCTTCCGGTTCCGGCCCGCCGATCCCCCTGCGCCTTTCCGGCTCGCAGCCGTTCACGCAGCAGCCCGGCGTCTACATGATCCTGGGCGAGCGCACCAACGTCGCCGGATCGCCGAAGTTCGCGAAGCTCATCAAGGAAGGGAAGTTCGAAGAAGCGGTGAGCGTCGCGCGCCAGCAGGTCGAGAACGGCGCCAACGTCATCGATATCTGCATGGACGAGGGCATGATCGACGGCGTCGCCGCGATGACGCGCTTCCTGCTGCTCCTGGCCAGCGAGCCCGAGGTGGCGAAGGTCCCGTTCATGGTGGACTCGTCGAAATGGGAGGTCATCGAGGCCGGCCTCAGGTGCATGCAGGGCAAGGGCATCGTGAACTCCATCTCGCTCAAGGAGGGTGAGGCGAAGTTCCGCGAGCACGCGAAGACCGTCCTCAAGTACGGCGCCGCCGTCGTGGTCATGGCCTTCGACGAGCAGGGGCAGGCCGCCACCTACGAGGACAAGATCCGGATCTGCAAGCGCGCGTACGGCATCCTCGTCGACGAGGTGGGGTTTCCTCCCGAGGACATCATCTTCGATCCGAACATCCTCACGGTCGCCACCGGGATGGAGGAGCACAACAATTACGCCGTCGACTTCATCGAGGCCACGCGCTGGATCAAGGCCAACCTGCCGCACGCCAAGGTCAGCGGCGGCGTGTCGAACATCTCGTTCAGCTTTCGCGGCAACAACCGGGTGCGCGAGGCCATGCACTCGGCGTTCCTCTACCATGCCATTCGCGCCGGCATGGACATGGGCATCGTCAACGCGGGCATGCTCGAGGTGTACGAGGAGATCGAGCCGGAGCTCCGCGAGCTCGTCGAGGACGTCCTGCTCAACCGGCGTCCGGACGCCACGGAGCGGCTCGTCGACTTCGGCGAAGCGCTGAAGGCCAGGAGCGCCGGCGCCGCCGCGACCGAGAAGAAAGAAGAGGAGTGGCGCAAAGGCACCGTCGAGGAGCGGCTGTCGCACGCGCTGGTCAAGGGCATCGACACGTACATCGATATCGACACCGAGGAGGCGCGCGCCAAGCTCGGCCGCCCGCTCTCCGTGATCGAGGGCCCGCTGATGGATGGAATGAGCGTCGTCGGAGATCTCTTCGGCGCCGGCAAGATGTTCCTGCCGCAGGTGGTGAAATCGGCGCGCGTGATGAAGAAGGCCGTCGCGTACCTCACGCCGTTCATGGAGGAGGAGAAGGCGGCGATGGCCGCCGCCGGGCAGGAGGTGAAGACGCAGGGGAAGATCGTCCTCGCCACGGTGAAGGGCGATGTCCACGACATCGGCAAGAACATCGTGGGCGTCGTGCTCGCCTGCAACAATTACGAGGTGATCGACATGGGCGTCATGGTCCCGTGCGAGAAGATCCTCGAGCGCGCCAGGCAGGAGAAGGCGGATCTGATCGGCCTGAGCGGGCTGATCACGCCGTCGCTCGACGAGATGATCCACGTCGCCCGCGAGATGGAGCGGCAGAACTTCAAGCTGCCGCTCCTGATCGGCGGGGCGACGACCAGCAAGGCGCACACCGCCGTCAAGGTGGCCCCGCATTACAGCGAGCCGGTCGTGCATGTGGTCGACGCGAGCCGCGCCGTGCCCGTCACGACGAGCCTCCTGAGCGAGGAGGGCAAGGCGGCGTTCGTCGCGCAGCACCGCGCCGAGTACGAGAAGCTCCGGCGGCTCCACGCGGCGCCGAAGCACAAGCTCGTCTCCCTCGAGGCCGCGCGCGCGAACCGGACGCGGATCGAATGGCGCGCCGAGGACGTGCCGGTGCCCGAGTTCACCGGCGCGCGCGTGCTCGAGGACTTCCCGCTCGCCACGTTGCGCGAGTACATCGACTGGACGCCGTTCTTCCACACGTGGGAGCTGAAGGGCGTCTATCCGCGGATCCTGGAGCACGAGAAGTACGGCGAGCAAGCGCGCCAGCTCTTCTCCGAGGCGAACGCGCTGCTCGACACGATCATCGAGAAGAAGCTGCTCACGGCGCGCGGCGTCTATGGCTTCTTCCCCGCGAGCGCGGTGGGCGACGACGTGGAGGTGTACACGGACGGGACGCGCGCGAAGGTGCTCGATCGGTTTCACTTCCTGCGCCAGCAGACGGCGAAGGAGAGCGGCGAGCCGAACCGATCGCTCGCGGATTTCATCGCGCCCAGGGAGACCGGCCTCCGGGACCACATCGCCGGCTTCGCGGTGACCGCCGGGATCGGCCTGAAGGAGCTGTGCGAGCGGTTCAGGGCGGTGCACGACGACTACAACGCCATCATGGCCGAGGCGATCGCCGATCGCCTGGCCGAGGCGTTCGCCGAGTGCCTGCACAAGCGGGTGCGCGACGAGTGGGGCTATGGCCGGCAGGAGGACCTGACCAAGGCCGAGCTCATCGAGGAGAAGTACCGCGGCATCCGTCCCGCGGCGGGGTACCCCGCGTGCCCGGATCACACGGAGAAAGGCACGCTCTGGCGGCTGCTCGACGTCGAGAAGAGCACCGGCATCCAGATCACCGAGTCGTTCGCGATGTGGCCCGGATCGAGCGTGAGCGGCCTGTATTTCGCGCACCCGGAGGCCCGGTACTTCAGCCTGGGAAAGATCGATCGCGACCAAGTCGTCGACTACCACGCGCGCAAGGGCATGACCGTCGCGGAGGTCGAGCGCTGGCTCGGCCCGAACCTCAACTACGACGCTTCCAACTAGCGCCCGAGTTCTTCCCTCGTTCGGCGCTCACGGCAGCGCCGCCGTACCGGCGGCGCGCCGGATCAGGCCTTGAGCTCGTCGAGCTCGCCGGGCTGGCCGAAGGAGCCGAAGTTCGTGATCGGCCCCCCGCCCTCCTCGGTGCAGCCGACCGCGTTCGCGAGCGTGGTGAGCAGCTTGTTGTGGGGCGCGTCCTTGTCCTGCACCGTGCTCGACTGCCGCGTCACCTTGATGTACTGCCCCGTCTTGAAGTAGCCGCCGCAGCTCCCTGCGATGATGTACGGCAGGTCGCGGAAATCGTGGCGCAGGCCGTCGGAGAGCTCGTTCATGAACACGACGGCGCTGTTGTCGAGCACCGTCGCCCCGCCCTCCTCGTAGCCGGCGAGCCGGTCGAGCAGATAGACATACTCGCCCATGAACCAGCGATCGATGTTGAAGAGCATCTCCTCGTAACCGTCGACGGCGCTCCCGGTGTCGTCGTCCCTCGTGTTCCCGTGCGAGAGCTTGTGGTGGTTGTACTCGTGGGCCATCCCATCCCACTTGAAGATGGGCCCTGCCGCGCCCGAGCCCCATTGCAGCGTCGCCGACCGCGTCGCGCCGGTCGCGATCGCCAGCGCGAGGATGTCCATCTGCATCCGCCCGACCTTCTTGAACTCCGCGTCGAACCCCACCGTGTCCGGGTCGATCCCCTCGATCTCCGCCGCTCGCTCCGGCGAGAGCTCGCGCGGGATGATCCCCGAGCCGCCCATGCCCACCTCGAGGTCGCGCACCGTCTGGAAGTGCATGTCGAGCTTGTCGCGATCGGCCTTGCTGAGCTTCTTCTTGAGCAGGGCCTCGTACTCGACCGAGACCAGGTCGAGCACGCTCTCGCGGCGCTTCGTGAGCCGCACGAGCGCCTCCTCTTCGAGGTCCGTCCCGCCGACCAGGTCCCGGTACGCGAGCCACGGGTTGTTCTCGCCGCTGACGGGCTGCTCGCTTCCGGTGTACGAGATGTGCCCGCGCACGTTCGGCGTCTTCGCCCCGACCATCAGCGTCAGCGCGGGCGTGCCCGGCGGGTTAATCTTGTTCGCGATGAACTGGTCGAGCGAGATCCCCGCCGCGTACTGGGTGCCCTGGACGAGCGGCTGCGCCGTGAGCTTGCAGCCCATCCCCTTCGCGTGATCGTCGCCCGCGCTCGGGTCGAACCCGTAGCCGCGCGGCACCATGTGGATGCCCCGCGGGATCAAGAGCCTGTCCCGGTACGCGGCGAGGGGCGCTATCGCCCGCGTCGCCCCGAAGGACGCGGCCGTCAGCGCGCCGTACTGCGTGCTCGGGAAGAACTTGGCCATGTTCACGCCGTTGCACATGAAGAAGGCGATGAACCGGCGCGGCGCGCTCGCGTCGGCCTTGGCGTCGCGCGGGCGCAGCGACTCGAGGAGCGGGAGGCCGAGCATCACCCCGCACGCGCCCCGCAAGAACGTTCTGCGATTCATTGGTCCACCTCTTCCACGGCCCGGTACCTGAACGTCTTCGTCTGCGTGAGCGCGACCAGCAGCTCCTTGATGTTGTACCCGGACGCGCCGAGCTTCTCGTCGAGCTCGGCGATCGTGCACGCGTCCTCCCGCGAGAGCTGGCGCGCATTGCCGTAACGGTACCAGTTCGTCAGATAACACCGCTGTGCGACGGGGCTCTCCGCGAGCTGCGTCGCGAAATCCACGGCGCCGTCGAAGCTGATCTCACCGTCCCCGACGGCGATCGTGCCTGTCGCGTCGATCGTCTCGCCGTCCTCGTCGGCGCGGTAGCGCCCGACCGCGTCGAAGTGCTCCAGCGCGAAGCCCGGCGGGTTGATCACGGCATGGCAGTCGTTGCACGCCTTCGGCGACGTGTGCACCTCCACCTGGTCGCGCGTCGTCCTGATCTCGCCCTGAATGGGCGGCAGCGTCGTGTTGATGTCCGCCGGCGGGTCCGGGAGGTCGGTGCACAGGATCTGGCGCTGGATGAACACGCCGCGGTGGATCGGCGAGCTCTTGTTGAAGAACGCGTGCGAGCTCAGGAAGCCGGCCTGCGTGAGGAGCCCTGCCCGCTCCGCCGGGTCGAGCGGCGTCTCCACGAGCTCGCTCGTGAACGACCCCTCCACGCCGTAGATCGGGGCGAGCCTGTCGTTCACGAAGCCGACGGGCGCCGTCATCAGCGTCCTGAAGTCGCCCTCCATCTCGAGGACGACGTGCCGGATGAACTGCCTCGTCTCGGCCGCCATGGCCGAGGACACGCTGGCGTCGAAGTCCTCGTAGAGCGCCGGATCCTTCGAGAGATCCGCGTAACGGCTCATGTGGAGCCACTGGGCGTGGAAGTCGTCCAGGGCGCTCGTGGCCCTGGGGTCGGCGAGCATGCGCCGCGCCTCGGCCTCGATGCCCTCGGGCGTGCCCAGCGCGCCGCCCTCCGCCGCTTCGAGGAGCGCGTCGTCGGGCAGGCTGTTCCAGAGCAGGTAGGAGAGCCGCGTCGCGACCTCGTAGGCGTCGAGCGGGATGATCCCCCCGCCGTCGAGCTCCTCGCTGAGCTCGATGCGGTAGAGGAAGTGCGGCGACTGGAGCATCGCCTCGATGACGTGGCGCACGCCCTGCTCGAACGGCGTGCCCGCGTCGAAGAGGCCGTTGCCGCGGGCGTAGGCGGCGGCGTACGCCTCCTCCTGCTCCGCCGAGAGCGGCCTCCTGTAGACGCGCTTGCCGAGCTCGCGGATGAGCTGCCGGGCGCAGGCCGCGCCGTCGCCCTCCGGCGCGCACGGCACGATCTTGCCGAGCACGGCCTGGTCGACGACGGCGTCGGCCGCGATGGTCTCCGCGGCGCGGCGGTAATCGCGGGCGAGGCGGTCGGACACGAGGAGCCCCTTGGCGTTGTTGTTGAACCCCTCGAACGCCGGGTCCGCGAGGAACGCCGCCGAGGCCTTCATGTCCTTGCCGAAGAGGTCCCGGATGGTGTTGTCGTACTGCGCGTGCGTCAGCCGCGTCAGGCGCGGGGTCGGGCCTGGCGCGGTGACGCCGGGCTCGCACTGGGCGCCGGGGTCGGGACCTGAGCCGGTGCCGGTGCTGGTGCTGGTGCCGGGACCGTCGCCCGGATTCGATCCGCCGTCTCCAGACGAGCCCGAGCACGCGGCCGCGCTGGAGAGCGCGATGGCCGCGAGCAGCATCCTCGGGGTGCTTCGATTCACGGGCAGCTCCTTCGTGAATGAGCTCGAAGAAAGAAGAATCTACGAGCGCTCCATGGAACAGGCTATCGGGGCCAGGAGCTCAGCGTCAATGCGAGGCGATGGTGGAGCGGGCGGTTCCTTCGGTCCCGTCGGTCCCGTCGGTTCCTTCGGTTCCGTCGGTCCCGTCGGTCTCCGTCAATTCCGCCCGTTCCGCCGAATGCGCCGGAGCTGTTCACCGGAATCGGCGCAGCGCGGCGCTGACGCGCCGAGACGGGAAGGCGCCCAGGTGGGCGCAGGAAAGTGCCTTATCCACGATTCAGGAGACAGCGCCTGATCACGCACGCCAGGAGCGCTGGTCGTTCCTGGTCGTTCAAGGTGCCGGGGGCATCTGCGGCTGACACCTGCCCGACGAGCAGACCGCCGTCATCCCGCCCGGGAACACGGGCGCGCACGGAGGGCACGCGCCCATGCCGGCGGGACAGACCAGGGCATCGAGCTCCGCGCTCTGGTTGAGGGCGACGATGCCTGTCCCGTCGCACCCCTCGCAGCAGCCGAGGCCGTCGCGCAGGGCGCAGTCCGAGTCGACAGTGCACTCCGTCAGCGGCGACTCGCGCACGTCGAGGACGACGCAGCGCCCCGCCTCGCACGTGGCGGTGAAGTACTGGGTCGTGCGCTCCGCCTCGGTGACCTCCGGGCACGCGCCGCACGCGACGCCCCCGCACCCCTGGATGATCTCGTTGAGCTTCGTCCCGGCGCGGTTGATGGCCCTGAAGTTCTCGGCATTGGCCGTGTCACAGGCGCCGCAGCAGCCCCGCGACACGAGGATGCAATCGCTCGGCGCGTTGCAGACGCCTATGTCGGGCAGCTCGCCCCGACAGGCCTCCTCGCACGCGGCGAGGGAATCGAAGCGGTTCTCGTTGCCCTCGCAGCCGCCGTAGGTGAACTCCCTGCACGCGCCGGCGGCCGGGTCGTACCAGTATTTCGGGAACGCCGCCTCACACGGACCAGGATCCGCCGGGAGCAGGCACCGGACGGGCAATTGCCCGCCACCGCCACCGCCGCCGGTCTCCGCAGACGAACCGCCTCCGCCCGGGTCCCCGCCGCCCGAGCCTGCGGGATCCACCTTTCCGGAGCAGCCTGCGGCGAGCAGAAGGGAGCTAAGCAAGCCAAGACCCAGGGATAAGCGCCGAGGCATGCCGGGCGAGTTGCAACGGGCATGCCCTGGGCGTCCGGTCGATGCGCCCGCCGATCTCGGCCCGGATCGCGCGGGCGCTGGGCCTCGGTGTGCCAGACGGCGCGGCACACCATGACAGCGTCGTCGAGGGGACCGGTCCTGAGCTGCTCGCCGTCAGGGGTCGCGCGTCAGCCGGACGTTGTAAAAAATGGCGCTCTCGATCGCGATGCTGCCGTTCGCCTCCTGTTGACCGAATTCAAGATCGAAGTCGACCCGCTCCTCCGCGAGCTCCGCGTCCACTGTGCACCCGGACTCGCGACAATGGCAAACCTCCTTGATGCACAGATCGATATAGGCACAGTCGACGGGCTGATCGGCCAGGAAGCAGCCGTCGCTGCCTTGCAGGTAGCCCTGGTCGGACTCGCAGAAGTAGGTGCGCTCGCCGCCGCCCGGGGTGACCACAAGGCGCGGCGTCTGGAGCTCGCACCAGCCCTTCCAGAGCTCTGTGGGGGCGATCGAGAAGCGCAACCGGCTCTCGCTGAGCTGCGCGCCCAGTAGCGTGAAATCGAAGCCCTCGTAGGGCAGGCCGAGCGCGTAACTAACCTCTATCCCGGGGTTCGGGGGATAACCCACGTCCGGATCCGTGGGCGGGGGCATCGATGGCCCCGCCCCGAAGCGCACCGTCCCCTGGATCGCCGAACGCTCCACCGTATCGATGTC
This sequence comes from Sorangium sp. So ce295, assembly GCF_051527405.1. Classification (NCBI taxonomy): domain Bacteria; kingdom Pseudomonadati; phylum Myxococcota; order Polyangiales; family Polyangiaceae; genus Sorangium; species Sorangium sp. So ce295. Next base: position 11,382,799 of record NZ_CP150324.1, read on the forward strand.
GAGCTGCACCGCGTCCGATCCCGAACGGAACTTGAAGTTCTCGACGTATCCCTCCCAGTGCGCGACGAGCAGCGCGGCCGCGCCGGTTCCGCCGCCGGATTCCCCGCCGCCGGAGCTGGCCTCATCGCCGCCGATGGGCAGGTCTTGCGACTGACAGCCGATGTTCCCGAGCGAGGCAGCAGCGAAGAGCAACGCGAGCGCGACGCGAGTCGAATGATTCATGGTTCCTCCTGTCTCTTGCGGTCCATCGGTACATGGCCGGCGCGAGGAACATTCGTCTCTGTCAGTCGATATTTTCTCGGAACGCGCACGAAGCGCGGACTCGGCCCGCGTGCACCGAGCTCGGCGCTTCGCCGAGGAGCCGCTCGGCTTCCGCGCGCGCCTCCGGCGCCCGCCCTGCGGCGCAGAGGGCGAGCACGCGCGCGGCCATGCGCTCCTCGCGGAGCTGGCCCTCTGGAAACCGGGCGCCGAGGTCGTCGAGGCGATCGAGCGCGGCCGACGGATCGCCGTCCCGCACGGCGTCCTGCGCCTCGCGCAGCAGGGCCATCTCCGCGGCGAGCGTGCTCGGCCTGGCCGGCTGTCCGCCGCGCGGGCGCGCCGACTCGCGTTCGCCGTCCCCTGTCGAGGACGCCCGCGCGGCGTCCTCCGCGCTGGGGTCCAGCGGCCGCGGCGGTGCCGGCGCGACCGCGCGGGCCTCGCGCGGGGGCGGGGGCGCCGCCGTCGGCGCCGGCGCGTCGACCGGAGCTGCTGCGGGCGGAGCCACCTCGGGCGGTGTCATCGCGGGCGGTGTCATCGCGGGCGGTGTCATCGCCGGCGGAGGCGCCGCGGGCGCGCTCGCCGGCGGCGCTGCGCTGGCCGGCGGAGGGACGTCGAGGGTCGCCCTGCCGGTGAAGAACCCGCCGGCGAAGGCGACGGCGCCGATCAGCGCGCCCGCCGCGAGCATCTTGCCCGAGAGCACGCCGCCGGCCGCGTTGCCCGCGAGCACGCCGCCGCCTGCCCCGCTGCCCGCGAGCGGCGCCGGGGGCGAGGTGGGCGCCTCCCCGGACGGCTCCTGCGGCGCGCCGACCGCCAGCTTGCCCGCGAGCGCCGCGCGGAGCCGCGCCTTGTCGGACGGCGCGAGCCCGTCCGCTCGGGCCGCCCTCAGGAGCGCGCGCGCCTTGTCGCTCGGCTCGCTCATGGCCACCCGCCCCCGCGCCTCGCCAGCGCCAGCTCGAACTCGCGGCGCGCGGCGCGCAGCCGCGAGTAGACGGTGTTCACCTTCAGGTCGAGCGCCGCGGCGATCTCCGGCGCGCTCAGCTCCTCGATCTCCGCCATCACGAGCACCGCGCGCTTGTCGTCGTCGAGCTCCGCGAGGAGCGCGTCGACGAGCTTCAGCGCCTCGACCTGCTCGAGCCGCTCCGCCGGCCCCGGCCCGCGGTCCGCCACGCCACCCGGCAGCTCCTCGAGCCCGCCCTTGCGCCGGACGAGGCGCCGGTGATCGCGCGCCACCCGGCAGAGGATCGCGAACAGCCACGCCTTCACGCTCGACCGCGGCTCGAGCTCGCCGAGCCGCCGGTGGACCACGACGAAGACGTCCTGGAAGGCGTCGTCCAGGCTCGCCTCGCTGACGCCGAGCCGGCGCAGGTTTCGCCAGACGAAGTCGGCGTGCTCGTCGTAGACCGCGTCGAAATCGAGGGCGACGGGCGCGTCGTGGGCGCCGAAGTGCGGATCGAACACGGACCCCGCGAAGGGAAGCGCCGACGCGGGGGACGTCCTCGTCACGCGAAGTACATGGCCGGCGCCCTCTGGATCCGTCACGGAAATCGCACCTCGACCCCCAGCGAGGCGCGGAGCGTGGCGGCGGCGCTCCGGTGGACCGCGCCGATGCCGACGAGCACGAACCGATCGCGCGTCACCGGGAACGGAACGTCGAGCGTGAGCGGGACGCGGAGCCGGTCCGAGAGGGTGAAGGTCGCGAGCGCTCCGGGGTGCGGCGCGACCCAGAGCGCCCGGTTCGAGCCGGGCGACGCCGCGCCGAAGCTGTCCGCGCTCATGACGCCGACCTCGACGCCGGCGCAGGGTCCGAGCTCGACCGAGCGATAACGCATCGCGTAACACACGCGCAATCCGCCGGTGGTCAGCTGGACGTCGCCGCCCATCGTCGTCCGCTCGACGAACGCTTGCTGCGCGCCGAAGTAGGTGCCGGACAGCTCGACGCGGACGGCTCCGATCAGCATGCCCGCGGCGATGCCGGCCCCCGGGGCGACCGCCGGGAGCGAGGCGGTGTCGAGGACGCCGGAGGCCCTGAGCGTGCCGCGCAGCTCGAGGGGGCGCGACGGGCCCTGCGCCGGGGCCGCGCTGGCCCCTGGCGGGGGCGAGGCCGCGGTCGGCGCCTCGACGGCGGTGGGCGCGTCCGGAGATGCGTCCATCTCCGGCTCGGTGCCGGCGCCCGGATCCCCGCCGGCGCCTGGATCCGCGCCGGAGATGTCGCCTGGCGCCGCGCCGGCGCCCTGATCCACCGTCGGGGTGCCGCGGCTCGCTGCGTCGGGATCGATGGCGAGCGCGATGATCAGCGCCGCCGCGTCCGCGAGCTCCGCGCAGGTCTCGCCGTGGAGCTCGCGCGACCGTGTCGTCTCGCCGAGCGTCGTCGTGAGGCGGAGGTCCCACGACCCGCGCTCGTTCCGGGACACCACCGCGCGCGCCTTCAGCGGCGGCTCGCCGTTCGCCTCGGATGACCGCCCGAGGCGCTGCTCGATCTCGGCCAGCACGCGCGATCGATCCGCGCATTCCCCGGGCGCGATCCAGTCGAGCTCGACGCCGCCCGCGCTCGCCGCGGCGTCGGCGCGGGCATCCCCCGCCACCGCGGCGAGCGCGGCGAGCGCGAGCGCGGAGATGACGAGGGAATCCGCAGCAGCGAGGAGATCCCGCCGACAGGGATCGAGCAGGCGCATCACGTCCTACGGATGGAGCGGCGGCAGCTGCTCGCGGAAAAACGCGTTGTACTTGGGATCGTTGTACCGCTCGTACTCGATCGCGAACGGGGTCAGCTGGCTGACGCCGCCCTTGTACCGGATGGTGAGGGCCATCGGCGTGACCTCGCGGTAGTTGCTGGTCAGCGGCAGGTCGTCGTTGGTCTTCCCGCCCGCGGAGAACAGGGTGAGCAGCACCCCGTCGGGGTCGTCGTGCACGACGCGGAAGCCCTCCGGGACGCGCTCGTGGCCGCGGATCAGCGTGGTACAGCCGAGCTTCTGCATGAAGCTCTTGAACTGCCGCTTGCCGAAGGGGAAGCGCGCCGTGGACTTCTGGAGCTCCGCGGGGATCGCGTCGACCTCGCTCGGGTCGCTCCAGAGCATCTGGAACCGGATCTCCGGGTCATTGAGCGAGGACACCGACGTCCACCGGGCGGCGATGGTCTCGTCGCGCGGGATCCCCGCGTGGACGAAGAGGATCCTGTCGAAGACCAGCATGTTGGGGAGCGCCTCGAAGAGGCGCATGTAGGCCGCGAACACCTCGTTCGGCGCGATGGCCGCGAGCGAGCTCATCGCCTCGGAGGGCCGCACCGGCGCGAGGACGCGCCCGTTCAGCTCGACGTAGTACTCGTGGTTGCCGCGCAGCACGAAGACGCTGTCGGGCGCGGCGAGGAAGAGCTGCATCACCGTGCGCAGGATGCCGTTGTAGCTGAACCTGCCGCGATCGATGTAGTCGCCGAGGAACACCAGCATCATCCGCGGGTGGTTCGCGGGGTCGTCGCGGTGGGCCTGCACCTTGGCGAAGAAGTCGGCCTGCATCAGCGCCCCCTTGAGGCACGAGTAGCAGCCGTGCAGATCGCCGATGACCAGGAGCTCGACGTCCTCGGCGGGGTCGGGCGAGGCGACGTAGACGTGGCCGTCGAGGAAGGGCGCCTGCCCGGCGAAGCCCGCGAAATCCGCCGCGCCGTCGAGCCGGCCCGCGCCGCGCGCGCGCTGCTCCTCGAGCTTCGCCTCGAACCTGCGCATCAGGTCCATGTCGACCTTGGCCTGCTCCGCGAACGTGGCTGCGTCGCTGGCGTAGTCCCACTCGAACGCCTTGAAGAACGGGTGATCGACCTCGCGCGCCTGCTTGCGCGTGGCCGGATCGATCACCACCGCGCCCTGCTCGATCGTCTCGATGTCGACGTCGTCGATCTCGATCGGGGACGCCGACAGGAGCGACGAGAGCTCGTCGCGGAACCGCTGCTCGTTCGGGTGGACGACGCCGTCGGCGAGCATGAGCTCGTCGACGGTCGCGAGCAGCGCCTTCCGGTTGTCGTCGTCGAAGCCGTCGAGGAGCTCGAAGCAGCGGAGCTTGATCTTGGAGAGGACGAAGTCCTTCGGGTCCTCTCCCTCGGCGACGCTCTCGGTGAAATGGCTCTGGATCTGGTGGTCGATCTCGGAGAAGACCTCGTGGAAGTGGCTGGTCCACCGGCCGACGACGTCCTGGTTCTCCTGGGCCTCGCCGGCGAGGGCGTCGCGCGCGCGCTGCCGGACGAGGTCGTGGATGTAGCCGCGGATGAAGGACTTCTCGGTCGGATCGAGCTCGCCGTCGATGTACCCGAACCCCGTGAGGTAGTAGATGATGGCGTGCATCTGCTGCTCTGCGACGCGCGGATCCGGGCTGAACGACATCATCAGGCAGCTCTCCTCTTCGCGATGGTGCCCCAGGGTAGCGCAAGACGGGCGCGCGGCGGCGGCGAGCGCGCCTCACGGCCGCGCGGGCGAGCGCGCATCGCGGCCACGGCGGCGAGCCCACATCACGGCCGCGCGGGCGGCCCCGCGCGCCCGACGAAGGCGCGGATGCGCGCGCGGTCGGCCTCCGACAGCGCGTATCCCGGGGGCGGCATATTCCGCTCGTCCACGACCCGGCGCGCGATGGCCTCGCGGAGCGAGGCCCACGCCGCGGGCGTGGAGAGATCGACGCCGCCCTCGCCGCGCGGGCGGTGGCAGCGCGCGCACGCGCGGGCGAACACGGGCGCGATCTCGCCCCAGGCGGTCCCGTCGCCGTCCTCTGCGGCGAAGCGCCGGAGGGCGCCCGACGCGAGCAGCCACACGTCGCCGCTCGGCGAGCCGACGAGCCTGCCGCCCTGCGGGAGGCGCGCGCCGCGGGTCTCGCGCGCGCCGGCCTGCTCGAGCACGCCGAGCTCGTCGCCGTCGGCGAACCACGCGCGGTCGCCGGAGACGGCGAGCCCGTGGAGCGCGGCGCGCGCCCGGAACCGGAGGCGCAGGACGCCGGCGCCGTCCTCCGCGTAGAGCGCATCGGGCGTCGCCGCGAGCAGCGCGCCCGCGCCCGTCAGGGCGAGCAGCGGCGCGGCGCCGTCCGCCGGGAGCGGGTACGATCGCAGCGCCCTCGTGGCGACGTCGAGGGCGCCGAGCCCATCGCCCCCGGCCGCGAAGGCCACGCGCCCGGCCCCCGCCGCGAGCGTCGCGAGCGGGCCCGTCGCGTAGCGCGTGACGGTCTCGCCGTCCGCCACCGCAATCTCGCGGTCCAGCGCGAAGGTGGCGCCGCCCTCGCCGAGGCCGATCGCGGACCGCACCGCGGCGCGCTCGAGGCCGTAGCGGTCGGAGACGACCTCGAAGGCCCCCTGGCCCGGGAGCCGGAGCAGCCGGCCCTCGGCGTCGACGCCGACGATCCACGTGCCGTAGCCGTCGGGCGCGGGCAGGGCCGCGGCGCTCACCCAGCGGTGGGGCGCGCGCTCCACCCTGGCGAGCGCGCCGTTCACGAAGACGGCCGCGGCGCCGTCGTGGAACACCACGACGCGGCGCCCGTCGTCGGCGACCGCGCGCACCGCGCCGAGCTCCCCCGGGGACGGCCACGCGACCTCGCGCACGACGAGCGGCGGGAGGGGCGCCGCGGCCTGCGCCGCGCATCCGGCGAGCGAGAGCGCCAGCGCTGAGGACGAGAGCGCTAACGCGGAGGACGAGAGCGCCAGCGCGGCGGCGGACGCCGCTCGGCGGAGGAGCGTCACGGCGACCGGAGCAGCTCCGGCACCACCTCGCCGTCGCGCAGGTGCGCGCGCGGGGAGATGCCGAAGGCGAACAGGAAGGTGGCGAGCAGATCGGGCGGGGCGATCGGCCGCGGCCCGCCCTGGAACGTCTTCGCCGGGGCCGGCAGGAGCTGCTCGGGATCGGTCTTGCCGAACGCGAAGCTCCCGCGGAAGCGCGGGGAGATCACCATGGCGGAGTTGTTGGGGTAGTGGTCGCGGCCCATCGCCGTGTTGAGCTGGGGCGTGCGGCAGAAGTCGCTCGTCACGAGGATGTGGGTGTGATCCGAGAGCTTCTTGCCGGCCCGGGTCGGGTGCGGGGTCGTGTCGAGCGAGCCGAGCAGGGCGGCGATCAGGTCGAAGAGCTCCTGCTGGGTGGCCGCGTGCTGGCGGTAGGTGCTCGTGTGCGTGTCGAACCCGCTGCTCGAGAAGCTCACGCAGCGGACAACGTTCCGCCGCATGGCCTCGATCGCGAACGCGGCGTTGACGGCCGCTTGCCTGGCGTAGCGGGCCGCGTGGTTGAACTCCGGGTGCGTCTGGATGAGCTTGCCCCTGGAGAACACCTCCTGGAGGCCTGAGCTCAGCATCTTGCCCAGCCCTTCCGCCTGGATGGCGAAGCCGCGCAGGGCGTCTGTGTGGCTGGATCGCGCGGCGAGGGACCTGGCCTCCTCGGAGAGGAGCGCGGTCACCGCGGCGCGGTCCTCGTCGGTGTCGTAGTGGCGCGCGCGGGAGAGCGAGCGGCTGAGGGTGCCGATCTCCCCGACCATGAGCGGGACGGCGCGCCGATCGAGGCGGTCGCCGACGAACGCCGAGGGGAACTGGACCGAGACGACGGGGAAGGTCTGGCTCGCGCCGAGCTCGCTCCCGCAGATCGCGTCGACGCTGGAGGCCAGGGTGCGGCCGCCGCTGAGGTGCCTTCCCGTGGTCGAGAACGCCGTGCCGTCGGGGTGGCTCACGGTGTTCATCGCCAGGCCGTTGAGGATGCACAGCCGGTCATGCATGTCCGCGAGGGCGCCGATGCCCGGGCCGAGCACCAGGCTCGAGCCCCTGGGCGTGACCGGCGCGAAGCTCTTCGCGCCGCCGGCCGCGGGCGCGTCGACCCAGAGGCGGAGCCCCGCGGTGTCCGTGTTGTCGGTCGTCGCGGGGCTCACGAGGCCCCTGGCCTCGTTCCGAGGATCGGCCCACAGCGTCACGTCCCAGCCGCCGGACGCGTGGATGAAGAGGAAGAACTCGTCCTCCGCGGCCTTGCCCTGCGCGGCGAGCGCGCGCGCCGGCAGGCCGAGGACGCCGGCGAGCGCCGCGCCCGCGGCGGCCTCGAGCAGCGCGCGGCGCGGGACGGCGAGGCGGCGGGGGCAGGGGTCGTGGCGAGGCATCGGGCGCGCGGCTCAGGATACCCTCCGCGGCCGCGCGCGCCCGCACGACATTGCCGTCCAACGAGCTCGTGCGTGCCGCCTTCGTGACGGCCTCTCGGTTGGCGGCGCGCGCTGGCGGCCAGAGCGGCGCACGCTGAAGGCCGGCGCTGCCCGCTTGCTACTGAGCTCGCCCTTCCTCCATGCTCGTGATGCTCCGCCCGTCGAGCGCCCCCATGATTCAGCACGTCGCTCTCGGCATCTCCGACTTCCGCGATCTCCGCGAGCGCGGGCTCGTCTACGTCGACAAATCGCACCTCATCCAGGAGCTCGTCGACCGCCCAGGGCTCGTGGGGCTCCTGCTCCCGCGGCCGCGGCGCTTCGGCAAGACGCTGAACCTGTCGATGCTCCGGTACTTCTTCGAGAGGCGCGACGAGGACCTCTCGCACCTGTTCGAGGATCTCTCCATCTGGCGCGCGGGCGAAGCGTACCGGGCGCACTTCCGGCGCTATCCGGTCGTGTTCATGACCTTCCGGGACGTCAAGGCGCCCGCCTTCGAGGCGTGCTGGAAGGCCATCCAGAGGAAGATCGAGGCGCTGTTCGACGAGCACCGGGCGCTCGTCGATGGGGGCGCCCTGAGCGAGCGCGAGGCGCGCGATTACCGCGCCATCCTCGACGGCACCGCGGACGAAGTGCTCTATCAGCGCGCGCGCTTCGATCTCTGCGCCTACCTGCACCGCGCCTCCGGCGAGAAGGTCGTCATCCTGATCGACGAGTACGACGAGCCGATCCACGCCGGCTTCGTCGGGGGCTACGCCCGCGAGGTCCTCGACTTCTTCCGCGCCTTCCTGACCGGCGGGATCAAGGACAACCCTCACCTGTCCAGGGCCGTTCTCACGGGCGTCCTGCGGATCGCGAGGGAGAGCATCTTCTCTTGCCTCAACAACATCGGTGTCTATTCGCTCCTCCGCACCGAGTTCTCCACCTGCTTCGGCTTCACCGAGCCCGAGGTGATCGCGCTCCTCAAAGACGGGAGCGCGCTCGACAGGCTCGAGAGCGTCCGCAAGGCCTACAACGGCTACATCTTCGGCGAGACCGTGGTCTACAATCCCTGGTCCGTGCTGAGCTTCCTGGCCAGCGACGACAGGCGCACCCGCAGCTACTGGGTGTCGACCAGCGCGAACGAGCTCATCAGAGATTTGCTGGTGCACCACGCGCTCGACGTCGAGGACGACATCGCCATCTTGCTCGAGGGGGGCGCGATCGAGCAGCGGCTCGACGAGAACGTGGCCTTCGACCAGCTGCCGGGCAGCCCGCGAGCGCTCTTTGCCCTGCTCGTGTTCTCGGGGTACCTGCGCGCCGAGGCGGTCGAGGCGGGGACGACCCACGTGCCGGCGTATCGATTGTCGATCCCGAACGACGAGGTGCGCGAGGTCTATATCAGCACCTTCCGCGACTGGATGGAGGGGCGGCTGTCCGGGCAGGGCGCGAGCTCGCGGCGGCTGGTGCGGGCGCTGCTGAGCGGCGATGTGGCCACCTTCGAAGAGCAGCTCCGGGCGTTCGTCGTGAACGTCCTCTCGTACCATGAGGCGCGCCGCCTCGGCCCGGAGGAGGTCTATCACGGGTTCGTCGCAGGCTTGCTCGCCACGCTGGAGCCCGACTACGAGGTGCGGTCCAACCGCGAGTCCGGCGAAGGGAGGCCCGACGTGCTGGTGCGGCCCCGGCAGCCGGGCAAACCCGGCGTCGTGCTGGAGATGAAGGTGGCGCGAGGCGGCCAGACGCTGGAGCAAGCGCTGGAAGAGGGGCTGTCGCAGATCGACCGCAGGGACTACACGGCCGAGCTCCGCGCCGCTGGCGCGTCTCCGGTGCACGCGCTCGCGGTGGCGTTCAGCGGCAAGCAGGTCGCGGTGCGCGCCGCCGAGGGGGTTGGCCGGTGATCGTCGGATTTCCCTGCCCACCTAGCGGCGTGCCGAGCGCGGCGTCGATCTAGCCCTTTAGGGACGCAGTGCATCCCGATGGAGGCAATAGGCGAAGGGCAATCCCCGCGGCCTGCGCCGGTGGCCTCCGCAGCGCTGGCGCAGCGCCGAGAGCAGCGTGGGCCCGGTGAGCGCGTCGACCTCGTCGAGGAAGATCAGAGATTCGGTACAGCAGGAGAGGTCCGCCGCGGTGTAAACACCAGGACAGCAACGTTCAGGAGCATGCCAGCTCATCCCCGACACCCTCCAGCGGATCGGGCGCGCGTGCCAGCGGTAGCTCAGCGCGCTTCCCGGAGCTGCTGGACGCGCTCGGTACAGACCGACGGCGCGCGCGTCGAGTTGCCGCAGTGAGAGCCGCCGATGTGACCTGCCGGCCGGTTCGACCTCGACTCCGACCTATGCCGAAACGCGCGGCAGGGAGGCACGGAGCTTCGCTGCCTCGTCTTTCCATCGTGCGCCCTCGTCGAGTCGTCCCAATCCGCAGGATGCCTTACCCAGCAGCGTCATTCCTTCCGCCGCCCCCCAGGCGTACTGACACTCCGGATGACGCGCTCCTATCCGGCGTAGGTTGCTCAGGGGCGCATCCGGCGTCGCCGCGGGTTGATCCGTATCGAGCAGAACGCCGTTCAGCGCCTTCAAGGCTGCCTCTGCAGCACGGGCGAACGCCGCCGAGGCCTCCTCACTCAGCCCTTGCGCACGCGCTAGAGAGGCCTGTGCAAGGAACGACCGCGCCTGCTCGTTCATCAGATCAATGAAGTAGATACCAAAGCCCCACGTATCTGCGAGATGGAGGCCCTCCGCCAGCTCCGCGGCAGCGCATGCATGGTCGGCGCGATCGGTGCTGATTCGGCCGGAGATCAGATGGAGCAGGCATAGATGCTCGACCGAGCAAGAGTGCAGGATCCAGGGTCTGGCGGAGTCAAGTATCCGCCGAGCCTCCTCGATGCCGCCCCTGCGCCGCGCGGCGTCGGCCAAGGCTAGCCGGGTCCGCGCCATTTCGGGAGCGTGGCTTTCATTCACGTCCTCGGCAAGCTCGAGACGCCCCGCGAGCACAGCGATCTCAGCGTCAACCATTGCTTCGCCCCAGCCGACGCTGGTCGTCGGTATGCCTTTACCCATGAGGAAGCGCGCGACTTCCCGTGTCATTCTCCAGTAGCGGCCGGTCGCCGCGCGGGGCAGGAATCCACGGAGACACAGGATGGTGCCGGCCCAGAGCGGATGCACTTGATCAATGATATCGAGTGCTCGGCTTAGCTCCCCGCAGGCACGGAGGTACCATGCCAGATCGAGCGGTTCGCCAGGAAGGGAGCGTAGGATCCGCAGACCTCGCGCGTACTCCCCGATGCGCTTTCCTAGGTGCTCGCGTCCCCCTAGCCTCTGGCGGTAGATGTCAAGCGCGCCGCGCACATCACCTGCGCGGACGGTGTGATGGATGAGCTCCTCCAGCAGATCCAGCGTGGGACCGTCCGAGGGGTGCTCGACGCCTGGAGCGGCGCTCAGCCGTGCATGCGACAAGGCCAATGTGGGGAGTTCCGGAAAATCGCCTGCTCGGAGCGCGACGATCGCGCCCCTCAGTTTGTTGATAGCCTTCAGATCGAGCTGCCCTTGGTAGCGGGATAGAAATGACTCGAGATCGGTCGCCAACTCCAGGGTGCCAGCGCGACGCAGCTCATGAGCTTGCCATCGATCGCGGATTGCGCTCAACGCGAACCAGAGATTGTTCAGTATCTCTTCGAGTGGACGCCACCCTGGCATCGAGGCCAGTCGCTGCAGCGATGATAGCCCGGATAAATGGCCCCGGTGGTCAGCCCGTGAAAAAAGCGACAATTCATCCGCTAACGCGCCTTCGAAAATGTCATCATAATCAAGCCCCGACAAAACCCAACGATAGACCAACGAACGAACCAGAACCTTTACAGACCCAGCCAACCACCTACGCTCAGGCACTGCGGCCAGAGTCAACAAATATATGGATTCTCCGAAGGCGCGCCGCGAATGCCTTGGCCAAGCGCGGATCAACGAGAGGATGGCAGCCTCCGCGCTCTTCATCTCATTAGCAGCCTTCCTGCGTTCTGACCGACGCAGAGCCTCAAGCTCCGTCTGAAGTGCCTCGAGTCGGTCCTTGAACTGCTCGAACGCTTCCAGCGTGGCGACCGCCGAGAGGCTCCTGTACGAAGCCCGGGCGGCGTCGTGCGCCGCGGCACACTCGGTGAAGAGCTGGTAGAAATGATCGCGAATCGCTGGGTGTGCGGTGTAGTGCTCCCCCGGCTCGACCAGGACGAGGTGGAGATCCACGAGCCGCTTGACGATCCTACGGAGCTCGATCTCGGTCATCCCAATGAGCGGACCGGCGACCCTCGAATCGCCTGATTTTGCGAAGGTCGTGTGCAGCGTCTCGGGCGTCGCCCCGAATCGGAAGATGCAGAAGCGGGAGAGCAACGCGAGCTCGACGGGAGTGAGCGAACGCTCGTAAGCGTGTAGCACGCGTGCGAGCTTGCGTTCCTCCGGGAGGTCCGAGTCGATTCGAGGCTCCTGTAGATCGTGAGCGGCCAGCGCATCGCCGCCACAGAACTCTGCGAGGTAGATGCCAAGGTGATCGAGGGTGAGCGCGTGGGCGCCATACTCGTCGATGATGCGGTCGAAAGCCGCCTGTTCGCCTCGAATCCTGTGATGAGAGAGCAGCCGCCTTGCATCGCCGCGATCGAGCTGATCGACGTCGACACACCGGTAACCTCTGCCCTTCCAGCGGCGCAGGTCCGCGAGCGGGAAGCGGCTCGTAATGAGGCATTTGGAGCTTCCAACGCCCAGCGCGAGCCGCGACATGACGTGCCGCAGCAAGGGATCCTCCAGCTCGCCGAAGCCGACGTGACGGTCGCTCAGGCCACGCTGCACCCGCTCGAGGCCGTCCATGACGATCAAGCTGCGGCCGGGAGCCTGCGTGAGTCGCTCGACCAAGCGGTACGCGAGCCCGATCCCGCGCTCATCTGGCTGCTCGCCTGCTGCGAAGTACGCGTACGCTTCGCGGAGGAACGTGCCGACGTCTTGATCGATGTAGAAGCTCCACACGAAGAGCCGATCGGGGCGATGCCGCCTGCCGCTCGCGAGCCTCGAAAGAAACTCCGCAACGATGGCAGTCTTTCCTGCGCCGCCAAGGCCGACGAGCGAGGCGACACCGACGTCCTGGGAATCCCAGACGCGGTGGAGTTCTGCTAGCTCGCGTTCACGCCCCACGAACAGCGGTGCCGGCGGCAACGCGTGGATGGCGCGATGGGAGAGCGGGTCCGGAAGGGCCGTCGCCGCCGGAGGTGCATCCCGGACCACGGAGAGAGGGCTTAAGCACTCACGGTTGCCGCCGACCGACGCAGCCGCCGCCGGGCCGGGCGGAGGCGATCCGCCGAGGCCCGGTCGCGGGTCGTCGCGCTCGCCGGGGCTCGTCGGGGCTCCCCCCCTCAACGCGCCTGCGCGTCCGGACGCGTGCGGCTCGATCGGCATCGTCAGCAAAAACGCGCGCGCGAACGCTGCCGCGCTGTGGCACGCGTACTCGGTCCACGCAGGATCCCGATTGAAGCCGATCACGTCGCTGATCCCCCGGATCGCAAGGAAGGGCACGTCGCGTCCGTACGTGGCGCGGTGGACGCCGCCGGATTCCATCTCGATCGCCAGGAATTGCCGCGCCGCTCTCAGCCACGCTTTTGCACGCTCCGCGTCCCTCACCAGCCGATCGCTCACCGCGAGCGCGCCGGCGGTAAAGCACGGCGGCCGCGGGGTGCCACCGAAGTGGTGCTGAAGCGTCTTGCGCACCTTCTCCTGCCACGCCTCGTCGCCATAGAAATTCTCGGGCGCGAGATCCACGGTCGGCCGCTGCACCTGGATCGATGCTGACGTGTTCCAAGGCCCGAGCTCAGCTTCAACTGCAGGCAGATTGGCCGCGAGGATCGCGGCCTCGCGGTGGACAGCCCCTCCCGTCACGGCATGCTCGAAGGAGCCGTCATGGAGCAGCGCCTCCACGCTGAAATCGACGATCCGCGTGGAGACAACGACGTCTCCAAGGGTGAACTCGGGAGCGGGCGTCGCACCCGCGATGCCGATCACGAGGAGCCAGCGCGGGGCGAGGTCTTCGAGCAGGTCGCGGGCGGCGGCGAGCGCCTCGCCGTTGCCCTGCTCGATGCAGCGGAGGATCGCGATCGTGTACGTGCCGGCGGCGCCGAGGCCGAGCCGGCGTAGGTTGTAGACGCGGAGACCGCGCGCGCGGCCATCGCCATACCGCTCGGGAAAGCGGGCCAGGACGGCGCGAAACTCATCCTCGCGGATCGTGAGAATGCCGAAGTCGATGTGGCCCGCCAGATCCGCGAGATCCATCGCAGAACATCTCGCGCCAACTGGCTCGGAGAGTCAAGCCGTAACACGGCGCTGACCGGGCCCGCGCTCCGCTCCTCGCGCGTCGCCGGCTCGCATCGAGCCGGCGCGGCGCCCAGCTCTGCAGCGTAAAGCGCGCCCACCGTATCGAGCCACGTCATTGGCGATCTAGGGCTCACCGGGCGGCATCGTCACGACGGCGCCCTCTCTACCTCTCCTCTTGGCGGCCTTGGCATCTTGGCGATTTTTCCCCTGTTCCAGGGCGACTTCCCGCGGTGATGCTAATACAAATGGAACTCCGGGTGCCGCACGAGCCCGTAACAGACGGCCGCCCACCCCGCCTCCTCCGGCGAGAAGCGCGACTTCGCCGCGCCCTTCGCGCGGTGCCGCGCGACCGTCCCCTCGTACAGCGCGAAGAACTTCGCCTCCCGATCCGGCGGCGCGAGGCGTGCCGGGTAGCTCAGGAACGTCCGGTGCAGCACGTCGAAGCGCAGGGCGAACGCCGCCTCGTCCGGGTCCTGCGCGGGCAGATCGAAGGCGAAGATCAGCCGCCGCTCGATCGGGACGCGCTCCTTCGCCTTGAGATCGTGCTCCAGGGCGCGGTCGCAGAGCGCGATCCCGAGCCGCTCGAACGCCGCCAGCATGAGCGCGTTGGTCTGCGTGGCGCGCGGGAGATCCAGGCCGTGATCGGGGAGCCCGAGCGCCGCGAGGTAGTCTCCCCAGGTGTCGAAAAGCGCCGCCTTGTCGTCCCCCCGCGCGCGGCGCTCGACCTCGGCGGGCGCGAGGCCGCCGAACAGCCGGAGATAGGTCCTCAGGTACGCCTCCGCCGGGATGAGCCGCAGATCCTCCCTCGGAGCCCGGCTCTGCGCGACGCGCCCCGTCTCCCGGAGCGGCGCGGCAGGTCGCGGCGCGATCGCCTCCGGCGGGCCGCACGCGCCGGCCACCGCGGCCACCGCGGCGACGCCGACGAGGGCGAAGGCCCCCGTCCGCCCGGGCGCCCTCCCCCGGCCCTGCATCACCGCGCTCCCTCGCCGCGCGTCGCGCCACCCAGCTTCCCCGCCCCGCCCTTCGCCGCCCTGCCCCGTTCCGCCTCGCCCCTCACCGCCCCGCCCTTCGCCGCCCCGCCCCGCTCCAGCGCAGGCCGCACGTTGCTCGCGCGCGCATACGCCGGCGAGCGGACGATCGCCTCGACCAGCGGCCGCATCCGGTAGCCGCGCGACACGAACCGCTCGCGTAGCGCGCCGAGCAGCGCCTCGTCCTCCTCGCGCAGCGGCCGCCCAAGGAACGACTCGGTGACGCGCTCGACCGCGCACGACGCGAACTCCGGCATACGCGTGAGATCGGCCGCGGCGCCGGCCGGGCCTCGCTCGGCGTGATCCGCCGAGGCATAGGCGCCCCGCAGCACGCCGCGCTCCCGGCTCGAGAACACGGGGTCGTAGAAGCGCTGGCACGATTGCCCCGTCTTCCCCTCCGCGTTCAGCTTGCACACCGGGTTCTCGATCGGGAACCGCTCAGCCGGCAGATAGGTCCACGTCGTCTCCTCGACCCGCGTGAAATACGCCGCGAGCGGCTCCAGCGTCGCGTGACAGCTCGCGCAGCCCGGCCGGACCATGAGGTCGGGCTCCTCCGACGGCGGGAGCTCCGCGTGCTCGGCCGTGAAGCTCTTGCACAGGAACGCGCTGTAGAGCGCCGCCGCCCGCGCGCGGCGCGAGGAATACTTCGTGAGGAACACCGGCGTCGTGAGGATCCCCGCCGCGCGCGGCCCGCGATCGGGGATGAACGTCCAGGTCGAGACGTCGTGCGGCGCGACGACCGGCGGCACCGCGCCCGGCAAGAACAGGGGCGCTTCGTCCTCGCGCATCCCGTACGACGGGTGCAGCGAGCAGCACGCCGCGGGCGCGCTCGACCGGTAAAACTGCGCGAGCGGCCCGTTGATGAACGTAGAACGACCGGTGAGGATCTCCCGGAAATCGCGATCCGCCGCGAAGACGTGATTCATCGTATGAATCGCCTCCTGCGACCACCAGAACTTGTTCCAGCCGCTGATCGTGTGCGGCGCGGAGCCGATGGGGTCCTCGATGCCGAGCGGGGTATTCGCCGGCAGCACGAAGCTCCGCGGATCCCTGCCCGCGCTGTCGGCGGGCAAGCAATGCTCGAGGCCGATGCCGCAGCCGCAATCGACGCTCATCACGGGCGCGAGCGCGCTCCGGCACGAGATCGGCTCGCCCCGGTGCGCCTTCGCATAACGATCCTCGCGCACCGGCGGGCGCGCGCGGCCCGGCGGCAGCGGAGCCCCCTTCGGCGGCGGGGGGATGTCGCTCGCGTAGATGTGGCCGACCTCGGCGGTCTGCGCCTCTTCCTTGCAGACCCGGACCTCGACGGTCGGCGTCTTGCCGTCCGGCTCGACAAGGAGCTGCGGCAGCGGGACATAGGCGCTGTCCGGGTCCTTCCACCCGTCGCCATACCGCTGCGTCGGGACGACGGAGAGGTAATCGCGATAGAGCCAGTAGGGGCGCACGAGCGTCGTCCGCTCGTCGAGCAGCCGCTGGGAGATGCGGGCGGGCGTCCCCTTGATGGGCGCGTAGGCCGCCACCCCGAGCCCGCTCTCGGCGTCGGAGAAGCAGAACTCGCCGTCGATCACCGGGTTCAGGCGGCGCTGGTTGACGCGGTAATAGACATAGAGCGGCTTGCCCTCCGGGCCGAGCACCTGCACCCGGCGGAGCGTCGTCGCAGACGGCGTGAACAGCCCCGCCGGGCCGAGCTCGAGCCGCAGGACATCCATGTAGATGCGCGTGAGCCGCTCGGCATACCCCGGACCGTCGAGGTGGCGCTCTATCCAGGCGTCCAGATCGAAGCCCGGCGACTCGAGCTCGGCGAGCTCCTCGCGCGTCGGGAGCCGCCCCTTCAGGTCGAGGGAGAGCGCCCGGAAATACCGGTACTGCTCCAGCGTCGGTGCGGCGGCGGACGGCGGCGCGAACGAGGCCGCGGCCGCCGCCGCGAGCGGCGCCGCCACGGCCAGCGCGCGCAGCGCCCTCCCCTTCATGCGTCGACCTCCTCCGCGGCGGGCGGCGGGGCCTCCTCGCCGGGGAGCACCCCGGCCATCAGCATCCCGAGCTCCGTCCGCGATACCGCGCCCGCGTCCCGCGTCGCCACGATCTCGCCCCGGTACATGACCGCGATCCTGTCCGACAGCGCCAGGATCTCGTCGAGCTCCGCCGACACGAGCAGCACCGCGGCCCCCGCGTCGCGCGCCGCCACGATCTCGCGGTGGATGTGCTCGATCGACCCGACGTCCACGCCCCGGGTCGGCTGGCTGGCCACGAGCAGCTCGACGGGGCGGCTCATCTCCCGGGCGAGGATCACCTTCTGCTGGTTGCCGCCCGACAGCGCGGAGACGGGCGTCCCCGGGCCGGGCGCGCGGATGTCAAAGGTCTTTATCAACCGACTCG
The DNA here is from genome assembly GCF_051527405.1 of Sorangium sp. So ce295. Lineage (NCBI taxonomy): Bacteria > Pseudomonadati > Myxococcota > Polyangiales > Polyangiaceae > Sorangium > Sorangium sp. So ce295. The sequence continues at coordinate 11,399,903 of NZ_CP150324.1, forward strand.
CGTTCTCCTCGCGGGCGTCGTCGCGGAGCACGCCGCGCACGGCGAAGGGAGCCTTGTAGTAGGTGCACAGCACGAGGTTGTCCGCGATCGCGTACGAGAGCACGAGCCCGTGGCGCTGGCGGTCCTCGGGCACGTGCGAGACGCCGCGCTCGATCAGGGCGCGGGGCAGCGCGCCGGTGACGTCGCGGCCCCGGAGGAGCACGCGCCCGGCGCGCGGCGGCGAGAGGCCGGTGATGGCCTCGCAGAGCTCGGTCTGGCCGTTGCCCTGCACGCCGGCGATCCCCAGGATCTCGCCGGCGCGCACCGAGAAGCTCACCTCGCGCACCACGTCGGCGCCCGATCCGCGGCGACCCGCGACGCCGAGGCGCTGCACCTCGAGCACGACGTCCTTGGGGCTCGCCGGGGCCTTGCTCACCTGGAGCGCCACCTCGCGGCCCACCATCATCGCCGCGAGGCCGCGCTCGTCCGTCTCCGCCGGGATCGCGGCGCCCACCACGCGCCCGGCGCGCATGACCGTCACCCGGTCCGCGACAGCGAGCACCTCCCTGAGCTTGTGCGTGATGAACAGGACCGAGACCCCCCGCGCCGTCAGCCCCCGCAGCACGCGGAACAGCTCGTCCGCCTCCTGGGGCGTGAGCACGGCCGTCGGCTCGTCGAGGATCAGGATCTCCGCCTTCCGGTAAAGAGCCTTGAGGATCTCCACCCGCTGCTGCACGCCGACCGGGAGGTCCTCCACCCGGGCGTCGGGATCGACGTCCAGCCCGTGGCGCGCCGAGAGCTCGCGGACCTCGGCGCTCGCGCGCCGGCGGTCGAGCAGGGCGCCGCGCACGGGCTCCGCGCCGAGCACGACGTTCTCGGCGACCGTGAACACCGGGATCAGCATGAAGTGCTGGTGCACCATGCCGATCCCGAGCGCGATCGCGTCGATCGGCGAGCGCAGCGCGACCGGGCGCCCGCTCCGGAGGAGCGACCCCTCGTCCGGGCGCAAGAGCCCGTAGAGGATGTTCATCAGGGTCGACTTGCCGGCGCCGTTCTCCCCGAGCAGGGCGTGGATCTCGCCCTTCCGGAGGTCGAGATCGACCTTGTCGTTCGCCAGGACGCCGGAGAACCGCCGGGTGATCCCCCGGGCCTCGAGGACGGCCGTCACCGCCGCCCCTCCCGCTCGTACGGCAGGCCGTCGGCGGCCGGCGGCGTGGTCTTGCCGATGACGCCGGTCAAAAGCAGCAGCGTCAGGAGATAGGGCACCAGCCCGACGACCGACGATTGCTGCAGGAACGACCACGACGGCGGGATCTGGTCGCGGAAGAGCTGCAGGTTGATCTGGAACGCCTGCGCCGCGCCGAAGACGAGCGCCGCGGCCCACGAGCCGAACGGCGTCCAGTCGCCGAAGATCATCGCCGCGAGCGAGATGAAGCCGCGCCCGTTCGTCATCAGCGGCTCGAAGGACGGCACCGACTCCAGCGTGAAATACGCCCCGCCGAGCCCGGCGATCGCGCCGCCGATCACGACGTTCACGTAGCGCACGCGGGCAACGTCGATCCCGACCGTCGCGGCCGCGCGGGGGTGCTCGCCCACGGCCCGCGCGCGCAGGCCCCACCGCGTGCGGAAGAGCACGAGGTGCGTCAGCGCGACCAGCGCGATGGCGGCGACGGCGATCGGCTGCTGCTCGAACACGGGGCCCACGACCGGGATGTCCGCGAGCAGCGGGACGCCGATGCGCGGAAGGACGCCCGGCGCGTGAGGCACCTGCCCGCCGAACACGCTGCCCGACCCGAAGAAGAGCTGGCGGTTGAAGAAGCCGGTGAGCCCCACGGCGAGCAGGTTGATCACCGTCCCCGCGAGGATCTGGTCCACCGAGAAGGTCACCGCGAGCGCGGCCAGCAGGAGCCCCAGCGCGGCGCCGGTGGCGACCGCGATCACGACGCCGAGCAGCAGGCTCGGCAGCGGCGGGAAGCCCAGGATCGAGCTCGCGTAGATCGACCCGAACCAGCCCGAGAACGCCGCCGCGAGCATCATGCCCTCGATGCCGAGGTTGACGACCCCGGAGCGCTCGCAGAAGACGCCCGAGAGGGCGCCCAGGGTGAGCGGGGTGGCGACGGCGAGCGTCGTGGCCGCCATGCTGGCCACGATCGTCAGCGGCGGCACCTGCGACGCGCCGACCAGCGTCACGACGAGGACCAGCACGCCCACGACCACCGCGATGAATGCGTAGCGTCGATAGCCCATCTTCGTCCTTCCCTGCTCCCGTTCCCCGCTCCGGTCCCCTCGCTCGATCCGGCGCGCTAGCCGCCCCACCCGCGCGTGAGCACGAGCCGCTCGTGGTCGCCCCGGACGCGGTAGATGCGCCTGACCAGGGCGTCCGCCGCGACGAAGAGCAGGATCAGCGCCTGGATGATGGAGATCACGTCGATCGGCACCTGCGTCAGGTACTGCATCCGGGTCGCGCCGCTGCGCATCACGCTGAACAGCAAAGCCGCCAGCACCGTCCCGCCGGGGTGCGCCTTGCCGAGCAGGGCGATGGCGATCGCGTCGAAGCCGTATCCCTGCGAGAACCCGAGCTCGTGCCGGTGGTGCAGCGCGCTCACCTCGATGGAGCCTGCCAGCCCGGCGAAGGCGCCCGAGAGCGCCATGGTCGCGATCACGGTGCGGCTCACCCGCACGCCGGCGTAGCGCGCGGCGTCCGGGCTCTGCCCGGCCGTGCGGATCTCGAAGCCGAACGTCGTCCGCCGGAGCGCCCACCCGACGAGCGCCGCCGCGAGCAGGGCGAGCGGGAAGCCCCAGTGCAGCCGGAAGCCGTCCACGAGCGCCGGGATGCGCGCGCTCTCGTCGATGAGCGGCGTGCGGGAGAGCACGTTGGACGCTTCGGGGTCCTTCATCGGACCGTTCAGGAGGAAGCTGACCGCGTTGAGGGCGACGTAGTTGAGCATGATCGTGCTGATCACCTCGTGTCCCCCGGCGCGCGCCTTGATCCAGCCCGGCACCGCGGCCCACAGCCCGCCCGCGAGCGCGCCGAGGAGCAGCGTCAAAGGGACGTGCAGCGCCGCGGGCAGGCCGCCGCCCACGAGCTGCGGCAGCCAGTGGCCCGCCCAGGCCGCGGAGAGCGCCCCGAGCGCGAGCTGCCCCTCCGCGCCGATGTTGAAGAGGCCGCCCTTGAGCGCCAGCGAGACCGACAGGCCGGCCAGGATGTACGGCGTCGCCCAGACCAGCGTCTCGCTCACCGCCCGCGGCGACCCGAGCGCGCCCTCGAGCATGCCGGCGTAGGCCTCGATCGGGTTGCCCCCGGCCAAGGCGATGAGGACGCCGCCCAGGACCATCGCGGTGAACACCGAGAGGGCCGGCAGGAGCAGCGGCCGGAGGGGCCGGATCAGCTTCTCTCGCATCCTCAAGAGCCCAGGGCGATCACGGCCCCTTGGCCGGCGGCACCGCCGTCTTGAGCGTCCCGTCGAGCAGCCCTTTCCGGAGCTCCTCCATCTTCGCCTTCACCTCGGCGGGGACCTTGGCGTCGAGATCGTGATACGGCGCATACCCGGACTTGCCCTGGAAGTTCCCCGACGGCAGCTTCCCCTCCTTGGCCGACTTGATGAGGTCGAAGGTGCCGTCGGAGATGAGCTTGACGGCGCTGGAGAGGAGGACCTTCTGGGCCTCGGGCACCGTGAAGTACTGGTCGGTGTCGACGCCGATGGCGTAAACGCCCTTCGTGGCCGCGCCGAGCAGCGCGCCGTTGCCCGTCTTGCCGCCGCCGCCGAAGACGATATCGACCCCCTTGTCGATCATCGAGACGGCGGTCGTCTTCCCCCACTCGGGATCGGTAAACGTCTTATCGAAGCCGACGTCGTTGTGATAGACGACGCTGAGCTCGATGTCGGGCTTGACGTGGCGCGCGCCGGCGCGGAAACCCTCCCCGAAGCGCCACACGGGCGGGACGGCGTCGGTGGCGAGCACGGCGCCGATCTTCCCCGTCTTGGTCATCATCGCGGCCAGCGCGCCGACGAGGAAGCCGCCGTGGTCCTCGGGGAAGACCAGGCCCACGACGTTCGGCTTGGTCGCGCTCTGGAACTGGTCGATGCCGATGAACTTGACGCCGCTGAACTGATCCGCCGCGGCGCGCGTCGCCTCCGTGAGCCCGAAGCCCGACGTGACGACCACGTCGTACTTCTCCTCGGCGAACGTCGCGATGTTCTTTGGGTAGTCCTTCGGATCCGTCGTCTCGATGTACTGCGTCGTGGCGCCGAGCTCCTTCTGCGCCCGCTGGAGCGCCTCCCAGGCCGACTGGTTGAACGACTTGTCGTCGATCTTGCCCATGTCGGTGACGAGGCCCACGCAGAACACCTCGGGGCTCGCGCAGTCGGCCTTCTTGCTGCTGCTGTTACACCCCGCGAGCGCGCTGGCGAGGACCAGCAGGACCGCGATCGCGACGCGCCGCTTCTTCAACATGCCGGATCTCCTTGGAAGGCCCGCATTGGACACCGGGCCGCGCACCAAGGCAACCACCGTATCGCACTGGCGCACCTTTGCTCACACGGGCGCTCTCATCTGCTGCGCGGGAGCACGGCGAGCTGCGCGGGAGCACGGCGAGCTGCGCGGGAGCACGGCGCGCCTCGAGATCGCGATCGGGGGAGCAACATTTTTTCCTCGAGCGTTGTCACAGTCGATCGGCAGCGCCCGATGAGCGACGGGGCGCGCCGGCGCAGCCTTCCCGAGGAGGTCCTTCCATGAATGGTCCCGCCGTTCGATTCACGCTTTTTTGTGCACTCATCGCGTCTGCCGTCATCCCTTCGGCGGACGCGTCGGCCTGCGGTGGAGTCGAGATCATGCCCGCGATCGACCACCGCGTGATGGGGATCGCCCAGGCCGAGCAAACGCTTCACGACGGCCGGTTCACCGCGGCGGCGGGGAGCGTGATCCGGATGTTCCCCGAGATCCGGCGGATCTCCTATGACAAGGACCCGCTGATCAACCGGGCCTTCCGCGTCCTCGCGGTGGCCACCGCGCGCGCAGACGGGGCGCTCCAGGTCGGACCGCAGCTGCCGCGCGAGCTGCTCGAGACGTGGGGCGGGGCGTCGGCCGAGGAGCGCAAGGGGAACATCGACTGGTCGATCCGCGCGCTGCGCCGGCTGAACGAGCAGCGGAAGAACGATCCGGCGCTCCAGACCGACCTGGGCGAGGCGCTCGCCAGGGCGCCCGAGCACCGCGGCGAGGCGCTCAAGCTGCTCGGCGATCTGGCGGAGAAGGACCTCCTGACGAGCCCCGAGGCGTACGCGACGCTGGCGCGGCTGCGCGCGCTCTCGGGGGACAACGCGGGGCACGACGCCGCGGCCACCCGGTGCGAGACGATGGCGCAGAACAAGGCGCTCTGCCGGACGAGCGGCGCTGTCGGACCGCAGAGCTGACGCCGATGCGCGCCCGTCCGCTGCTCGCCCTGCTCGCAACGCTCGCCTCGGGCGCCGCGGGGTGTACCTCCGAGGACGCGCGGGGCCCCGCGCTGGCCGCGGCGCCGCGTGCGAGCGACCAGGGCGCCGGGGCGGCCGCTCCGGCCGCCGTGGCCGCGGCGCCGGCCGGCGATCCGGCGCGCGGGGAGCGGCTCGTCGCGGAGCTCCAGTGCAACCGCTGCCACGACGGGACCGGGCAGGCGCCCGCGGCGCGCGACGCCCACTGCGTCCAGTGCCACCAGGACATCGCGGCGGGCCGGTTCCAGGCGCCGGCCGCGGCCATGAAGCGGTGGAACGAGAACCTCGTGCAGCTGCGCGACGTGCCGTCGCTCGCCGCCGCCGGCGACAGGCTGCGCCGCGACTGGATCCGCGCCTTCTTGCTGTCACCGCACGACGTGCGCCCGCGCCTGCACGCGACGATGCCGCGGCTCCCGATCGGGCCCGAGCAGGCGAGCGATATCGCGGCCTACCTCACGCGCGATCGCCGCGATCGCCGCGAGGCGCGCGAACGGCGCGAACGTCCGAGTGCGCCGCTGGAGGGCGCGAGCGCCGCCCGGGGGCGCGAGCTCTACGAGGCCAAGGGGTGCGGGACGTGCCACGCCTTCTCCGGCGCGGCCGGGGTGACGGCGGTCGCGCCCGTGAAGGGGATGGAGAAGGAGACGCGCGCCGCGATCGCCCTGGCGCCCGATCTGAGGCACGCGCGCGACCGGATGGAGCCCGCCGATCTCGCCGCGTGGGTGCTCGACCCCGCGGCGATCAAGCCGGGCACGCCGATGCCCCAGGTGCCGATGTCACCCGCCGAGGCGCGGGACATCGCGGCCTTCGTCACGACCGCGGAGCTCTCGCCGCGGGCGCCGGCGAGCGCGCCCGAGCGGCTGCCGCTGCTGTCGCGGCGGGTGACGTACGCCGAGGTAGATCGCCGGGTGTTCCGCGTCACGTGCAGGCACTGCCACTCCGAGCCGGATTACGCGCTCGGCGACGGCGGGCCCGGGAACACGGGTGGCTTCGGGTTCAAGCCGCGCGGGCTGAACCTCGCCACGTACGAGGGGATCGCCGCGGGCTACATCGACGATCAGGGCGAGCGGCGGAGCGTGTTCTCGCGCGGGCCGGACGGCGCCCCTCGCCTCGTCGCCGCGCTGCTGGCGCGGCAGGCGGAGGAGGCGGGCCACGCGGCTCCGGCGGTGCGCGGGATGCCGCTCGGGCTGCCCGCGGTCGGGCCGGAGGAGATCCAGCTCGTCGAGAGCTGGATCGCGCAGGGGCGGCCGCAATAGCGAACGAGCGGGAGGGGGCGATCGCCAGGGTCGCTCCGGCCTTGTCGTGGTGCCCCCCTTGCTTCCACGGTGACACCGAGGAGGTGGCCAATGCCTCGGTGGTCTCAACGCGCTCAGCACGCGGGCTCGCCTCCGAGCGGCGGAGGCAACGGGGCTCCGGGGAGGATGTCCATTGGAAGGCGTCTTTCCTTGCTCGTGTTGAGCCAGCTGATCCTGGCCGCCCTGGGCATCACGATGTCCATCGTCGCGCTCAAGCGGCTGGCTACCGAGACAACCTACCTGCGCCACTACGTCTTCCAACCGCTCATCGTCATCAGCAGCGGCATCGAGTCATCGAACGCTCTCTATGCCCTGCTCGCTCGCCCGCCGTCGGACGTCTCGGTGGAGGTCCGGGAGCCCATGATGCGGCTCCGCTCCTTCATCGATCGGTACCAGCGCGATTGGTTGACAGCGACCTCGACCCTACCGGAGGCCATTCACCTCCGCGCTGCGCTCGCTCGGGCCGGTGAGCTCGTGCTCCTGGAGGAAGAGCGCGAGGCGGCGGACACCATCTCCGCTGTCGTGATGCACCTCGAGCGCACGACCGGGCTCACGGGCCCGACGCCCGCCGCGCCGCACGTGCGGCGCGCCGACGTGGACCACCTCAGCGACGCCCTCGTCAGGCTGCACAGGATCAACCTGCGCTACATGGAGATCGCTTTCGACGCGTTCGACCGCATCCGGCGGCGCATCCTCCTCGTCTTCATGGCCGTCGGCCTCGGGGGCGTCACGGCGGCGTCGCTCTTCGGTCTCGCGGTGCGCCGCGCGATCGCGCCGCGCATCCACCGGATGGTGACCGCCGTCCAGCGCTTCCGCGAGCGCGGCGTCTACGAGCCGCTCGGGGACCGGGGGGACGACGAGCTCGCCGTGCTCGCCAGCACGCTGAACACGAGCTTCAAGGCCATCGCCGAGCGCGACAAGGATCGCGACCGGTTCCTCGCCGTCGCCGCGCACGAGCTGAAGACGCCGCTCACCACCATGAAGGGGTTCTCGCAGGTCGCGCTCACCCACCGGGACGACACGGCCATCCGCGAGCGCGCCCTCACGATCATCGATCGCCAGGCGACGCGCCTCGGCCGCCTGGTCCAGGATCTCCTGTGGTCGGCGCGCATCTCCGGAGGCGAGCTCCCCTTCAAGCCCGAGGCGATCGACGTCGAGGAGCTCGCCCGCCGCGTGATCGGAGAGTTCGAGCTCGTGGCCAGCGATCACAGCATTCGCCTGGTGCCTCGGGGAGACGCGCACATCCTGGGCGATCCTGAGCTGCTCGAGCAGGCGCTCTGGAGCCTGCTCGTCCAGGCCATATCGGTCGCGCTGGAGCACGATCCAGTGCTAGTCACGATCGATGCCGACTCCGCCGCGCGCGTGCTCATCACGATCGAGGTCCGGGGCGGGAAGGATCTCCCGGAGGACCTCGAGAAGCTGCTGGAGCCCTTCGGCGTCGTCGCGTTCGAGGGGCGGCGCGACGGGCCGCGCAGCACGGGCATCGACCTCCACCTCGCCCAGGGGATCGCCCGGCTCCACGGCGCGAGGTTCTGGATCGAGCGGAGGCCCGATGACCTCGTGGTCTTTTCGCTGGAACTGAGGCGCTAGCCGGCAGAGAGAACATGCTGCGAAACCGCGTGCTGGTCATCGACGATGACCCCGATTTCCGGGAGCTCGTCGCCCTCAGCCTGACCGGGTGGGGGCTCCATTGCCTCCAGGTCGCCGACTGCGCCGAGGCGCTCCCGCTCCTCGAGCGCGAGCGCGACGGGCTGCGGGCGGTGCTGTGCGACTACTTCATGCCAGGGCTCCCTCCCAGCGTCTGCGCGAAGGCGATCCTCGCGCGGGTCGATCCGGCGGTGCGCGTGGTGCTCGTGAGCGCGGCGGTGGACGTCTCGGCGCTGGCCGCGGAGCTCGGGCTCGCGCGGTTCCTCCCCAAACCCTTCGATCTCGACCAGCTCCACGACGTGGTGCTCGGCCCGCGCGAGCCCTCGGCGTGAGCGGCGCGGCCGGTCGCAGCGGGGCGCACCTGGACGCGGCGCGCTCCGTGGTAGCCTCCCGGCCCTCGCCGCGCGCGGGCGGACCGCGCGCCGTGCGGCGCTCGGAGGTCTGCGTCATGACAGGACAGCTTCTGGAAGAGGGCTTTACCAACCCTGGAATCGATCCGCGGCTCACGTGGCGCAACCCGCCGGCGCGCTGGGCGGTGGCGCCGGAGCGGGGCGTGCTCGTCGTCGAGCCCGCCGCGAAGACGGACTACTGGCAGCGGACGCACTACGGCTTTCGCAACGACAACGGGCCTTTCCTCTTCACCCGCGCCGGCGGCGACTTCGTGATGACCTGCCATGTGCGGTTCCGGCCGGCGCACCAGTACGATCAGGCAGGGCTCATGGTGCGGATCGCGGCGTCGTGCTGGCTGAAGACGTCGGTCGAGTTCGAGCCGGACGGCCCGAGCCGGCTCGGCGCGGTGGTGACGAACGCGGGCTACAGCGACTGGTCGACCCAGCCATTTCCCTCGGATCGCCGCGAGATCTGGCTGCGCGTCCGGCGGGAGGGGCCGGATTACCTCGTCGACAGCTCGAACGACGGCGCGGCGTGGACGCAGATCCGCATGGCCCACCTGCACGAGGACGACGGCGCGCGCCAGGTGGAGTGCGGCCTCTACGCTTGCAGCCCGCTCGGCGAAGGCTTCGTGGCCGAGTTCGATCTGCTCCGGATCGCCCCGGGGCGCGCAGGTTAGAGCGGTCCCCACCCGCCCCCGACACGAGCGTCGCAGAGCGGCGGTCACCCGCACAGGAGACGGGTCCAGATCGGCGTTTTCGGCGCGGAAGCGCACTCCTGTGCGCTGAGCACCGAAAACGTCGAGATGGGCCCGTCTCCGAAGCGGGTGACCGCCGCTCTAGGCGAGCGACGCGAGGTGCGGAGAGAGCACCTCGGTGATCCAGCTCATCACCGCGCGCACGCGGCGCGGCACGCTCCTGCCGTGCGTGTGGAGGAGCGAGACGGGCATCGGCGCGCAGGTGAGGGAGGGCAAGACCTCGACGAGCTCACCCGCGGTGATGCTGGCGAACTTGCCTACCCGCGGCGCCTGGATGATGCCCAGGCCCGCCACACACGCCGCGAGATAAGCGTCCGCGCTGTTGACCGTCACCACGCTGCGCATCGGCCACTCGCGGTAGCCGCCGTCGTGGGGGTACTCGAACGACGGCGCTTCGGCGCCGAGCGTCGACGAGTAATGCACGAGGAGGTGCCGATCGAGATCCTCGATCCGGCGAGGCGTACCGTACTGCCGCAGATAGGACGGGCTCGCGAGGTTCACCATCCGCAGGAGGCCGAGCCTGCGGCCGACGAGCCCGTCGCCCCCCGGGGCGCCGACGCGCAGGACGCAGTCGAAGCCCTCGCGGAGCGGCTCGACGCGCCGATCGGTCGTGCTGAGGAGCACCTCGAGCTCGGGGTGGCGCGCGAGCAGCTCGGGCAGGCGCGGGATGATGACGTCGCGCGCGAAGTTCACCGGCAGATCGATCCGCACCCGCCCGCGCAGGCCCCGCGCGGCCTGGAACATCGCGCCGAGCTCGTCGGCCTCGAGCGCGAGGCGCCGCGCCCGCGGGAGGAGCTCCTCCCCGTCCGGCGTGAGGCGCACGACGCGCGTCGACCGCTGGAGGAGCCGGGTGCCGAGCTCGGCCTCCAGGGCCTTCAGCCGCAGCGACACGCGCGCCTTGGGCATGCCGAGGTGCTCGCCGGCGCGCGTGAAGCTGCCGAGCTCCGCCACCTTCACGAAGATCTTCAGCGATCCGACGTCGATGGTCATTGTTTCGATTGGCGAAACAGTGTGTCGGAGCCTCGCGCCTTCCGCAACCGGGATCGGATCGCTATTCACTGTCGCAGACAACGGCGCGCAGCCGCCGCGGACAGCGGCGAGCCGCCGCGTCGCCATCGAAAGGACCCGACCATGAGCACATCCAAGCGTAGCCCCGTCGCCCTCGTCACCGGCGGAAGCCGCGGGCTCGGAAAGAGCATGGCGCTCCACCTCGCGGATCGCGGCGTGGACGTCATCATCACCTACCGCGGCGCCGCGGCCGAGGCGGCGGATGTGGTGAAGCAGATCGAGGCCAAGGGGAGGACGGCGGCGGCCATCGCGCTCGATCTGGGGAGCACCCGCGGATTCGACGCGTTCGCCGCCGCGGTCAAGGCGGAGCTCGCCGGTCGCTTCAAGCGCGATCGCTTCGATTACCTTGTGAACAACGCCGGCATGGGCGGCAACGCGAGCTTCGCCGAGACGACCGAAGAGCAGTTCGACGCGCTCATGAACGTCCACTTCAAGGGGACGTTCTTCCTCACGCAGAAGCTCCTTCCGCTCATCGCGGACGGCGGGCGGATCCTCAACGTCTCGTCGGGGCTCACGCGGTTCAGCTTCCCGGGCTACGCCGCCTACGCCGCGATGAAGGGCGGCGTGGAGGTGCTCACCCGCTACCTGGCGAAGGAGCTCGGGCCGCGGAAGATCGCGGTGAACACGCTGGCGCCCGGCGCGATCGAGACCGACTTCGGGGGAGGCGTCGTGCGCGACAACGCCGAGCTGAACAGGATGATCGCCGCCCAGACCGCCCTCGGCCGGGTCGGCCTCCCCGATGACATCGGCGGCGCGGTCGCCGTGCTGCTCGCGCCCGAGGGCCAGTGGATCACCGGCCAGCGCATCGAGGCGTCAGGCGGCATGAACCTCTGAGGCGCTCCGAGCTCGCGGCAGGCGCGTGATCGTCGGGCCCGCGCCTGCAACGGGCAGCGAACACCACGAGCGTTCCGACACAGAACGGCACAGGCCATCGAGCGTAACCGGGGCTTTTGCGAAGGAGCGCGACTGGCACATTTGGTGCTGAGTGGCAGCGCATCGCAAGGAGGCGAGCGCTCATGAGCAGGGAATTGCCTAACCATATCCTTCGAATCCTCGGGATCGGCATGCTCGCCGGCCTGTCGGTGACGCTCGGGTGCCAGGGAGAGACCAGCGTGCCAGCTGGCACAGGAGGGGCCGGCGGCGCCGGGGGTGAAGGCGGCGCGGGCGGTCAGGGCGGCGCCGGCGGTCAGGGCGGCGCGGGCGGTCAAGGCGGCAGCCCGGAGACGTGCGAGTCGCAGCGGGGTGACCACGGCGACGCCTGTCCCGCGGACGCGCCGTGCGCGATCACGCTCGACGTGGAGGTGACGTGCGCCGGGCACGACTTCGCAGCGGGCGGGGTGCGGGCCGTTCCGGCGGCGGGCGCGACGTACCTCGTGACGAGCAGCAACGCCCCGACGCGGCTGTTCGAGCTCGACGGCGGCGGGGCGACCCAACGCGACTTCGACGTGCAGTCCAATACCGTGAGCGTGGCGCTCTCGCCGGACGGAAGGGCGTACGCCGCGGTGGATGAGACGCAAGGCACCGGGGACGGCTACCCCGGCGGTGTGGTGTTCCTGCCGCTCGCCGGAAGCGCGGCCGACAAGCAGATGGTGTTCGATCGCGACGACAAATACGTGCCGGTCATCGATGTCGCGGTGGACTCCCAGGGCGAGCCGCACATCTGGATCCTCACGGACGCGCCGGAGCTCGTCGAGCACGCGACGCGCACGTCCGGCGGCGCCTGGGACGTCGCGCCGGCGAGCCAGCTGGCCGACAGCGGTTGGCCCCGCTTCGTCCTCGCGCCCGACGACGCGCCGCTGGCGTTCGGCATGGTCCAAGCGGGCTCCGGCAGCTGGCAGCTCCAGGTGCTCGACGGCGCCACGGAGCAGAGCCTTGGCGCTCCGGTCCCCGAGAGCTCGCCGATCCGTTACGAGCCCGTCCTGCCGCCGAAGCCCGCCGCTCAAGCGACGATCCCACGCTTCGCGGCGGTCGTGCAGCACCCCGACGGGCTGCGGCTGGCGAGCGCCGGCGAGGGCGACGGCGAGGTCGCGATCCCCGGCACAGCGACGCCGGCGTACAGCTGCCAGCGCGGCTTCGGCGACTCCCCGTCGCCGGGCTGCCCGGCCGACTGCCACGAGGTGACCTCCGGGCTCGAATGGTCGGCCTTCTCGGCCGCGCGCACGAGCGACGGCGACGTGTGGATAGCATTCCTGATCAGCCACCTCGACTGGACGATCGCCTACGAGGTGCAGAACGCCGATCTGCCGACGTGCGTCGGCAACATCGCGGCGGACGCGAGCCGCGGCGAGCTGCGCCTCGTGCGCGTGCCTGCCGCCGGAGGCGCGCCCGAGGTCGCTGTGACGCTGCCGCTCCCCGCGATCGCAGGCGAGAGCCATTTCAGCGATGTGTACCAGCGCCACCCGCTCGTCGAGGTCTCCGCGTTCGGCACGGAGCTCACCGTGGCCATGCGCACGCAGGCGTCACGCGTGGGGCCCTTCACGGCCCGCGTGCTGCGCGTCGACACATCGCTCCTCGCGCCCGCCGCGCCAGGCGACTGAGACGCGCATCACAGGGAGGCGATCACTCATGCGTCAGAAATTGCAAAACCACATCCTTCGAATGCTCGGGACCGGCATGCTCGCCGGCCTGTCGGTGACGCTCGGGTGCCAGGGCGATACCACCGCGCCAGCTGACACGGGAGGGGCCGGTGGCGCCGAGGATCAAGGCGGCGCCGGCGGTCAAGGCGGCGCCGGCGGTCAAGGCGGCGCGGGCGACGCCCCGGCGACGTGTGAATCGCGGCGAGGCGATCACGACGATGCCTGTCCCGCGGACGCGCCTTGCGCGATCACGCTCGACGTGGAGGTGACATGCACCGATGCCACGTTTGCAGCGGGCGGGGTGCGGGCTGTGCCGGCGGCGGGCGCGACATACCTCGTGACGAGCAGCAACGACCCGACGCGGCTGTTCGAGCTCGACGACGATGGGGCGACGCAACGAGACTTCGACGTGCAGTCCAACACCGTGAGCGTGGCGCTCTCGCCGGACGGAAGGGCGTATGCCGCGGTGGATGAGACGAACGGCAGCGGTGACGGCTATCCTGGCGGTGTCGTGTTCCTGCCGCTGGCCGGCAGCGCGGCGGAGAAGCAGGCGGTGTTCGATCGCGACGACGGCCACGTGCCGGTCCTCGATGTCGCGGTGGACTCCCGGGGCGAGCCCCACATCTGGATCGACACGGGCGCGGACGACGGCGTCGCGCACGCGACGCGCACGTCCGGCGGCGCCTGGGACGTCGCGCCGGCGAGCCGGCCGAGCGGCAGCGATTACACCCGCTTCGCCCTCGCGCCCGACGACGCGCCGCTGGCGTTCGGGCTCGTCGAACCGCTCCCAGGGGAACGGCAGCTCACGGTGCTCGACGGCACCACGGAGCGGAGCCTTGGCGCCCCGGAATCGGCGAGCTTCCTGCTCGACTACGAGCCGGTCCCGCCGCCGCAGCCCGCCGGACAGGCGACGTTTCCGCGCTTCGCGGCGGTCGTGCAGCACACCGACGGGCTGCGGCTGGCGAGCGCCAGCGAGGACGGCGGCTTCGACGAGGTCGCGATCCCCGGCACCGAGACGCCCACGTACCGCTGCCAGGACGGCGTCGACGGCCCGCTCCCGGGCGCTACGAGCTGCCCTGCCGAATGCCACATGGTGGCCTCCGGGCTCGAATGGTCGGCCTTCGCGGCCGCGCGCACGAGCGATGGCGACGCGTGGGTCGCGCTCCTGATCAGCCACATCGACGAGACGCTCACGTACGAGTTGCAGGACACCGGTCTGGACCGGGTGTGCGTCGGCCACACCGTGGCGGACGAGAGCCGCGGCGAGCTGCGCCTCGTGCGCGTGCCTGCCGCCGGAGGCGCGCCCGAGGTCGCTGTGACGCTGCCGCTCCCCGCGATCGCAGGACGGAGCTACTTCAACGATCTGCACGAGCAGCACCCGCTCGTCGATGTCTCCGCGTTCGGCACGGAGCTCACCGTGGCCATGCGCACGCAGGCGTCACGCGAGGGGCCCTTCACGGCCCGCGTGCTGCGCATCGACACATCGCTCCTCGCGCCCGCCGCGCCAGGCGACTGAGACGCGCGCTGCACGTCGACGCCTCGGTCCTCGACCCGGCCGCGCAGCCGCCGGGTCGGATCCGGGCGCGCTACGGCTGGCGGAGCCGGCGCGAGGACAGGAGCTCGAGCCCTCCCGTGCGCTCCGCGATGCGCTGGAGCGACGCGAGCAGCGCGCCGGCCTGCTCCTCGCCGAGCAGCGCGCGGAGCCGCCTGTTCACCGCGGCGCGCGCGGCGCGCCCCGCCTCGACCGCCGCCCACCCGCGGTCGGTGAGCTCCACGAGCCGGTTGCGCTGGTCGTCCTCGGCGACGCGCCGGCGCACGTAGCCGAGCTCCTCCAGCTCCGCCACCGCCTTCGAGGCGCCCTGCGCCGTGATGCCGAGCCGCTCCGCGAGCTCCCTCACCTTCACCGGCCCCGGGACGAGGTGCTGGAACACGTATCCATGGCTCGGCCGGAGATCCCCGTGGCCGGCCCGCTCCACGCGGCGCATCACCTCGTCGCTGTTCGCGGCCGCGATGGCGGCGAAGAGCAGCACGAGATCCTCGTCCGGGCGCGCAGGCTTCACGGCCGGAGCGTGTAACCCGCAACCGAGGTTGCGCAAATGACGTTGACGGCCGCGGGCGGCGGCCCTATTCATCAACCAAGGTTGCGCAATATAGGGTGCGCATCATCGGGGTCGGGCGCGAAAGGGCCGGGCGGCTCGCCCGCGCGCGCCCGGGCCCGTGCTGCCCCGAGGAAGGGACGAAGGGACGAGCGATGCACCTCGCGATCCATGGCTCCTGCGACCCGGCGTTCGCGCCCGTGCGCGCGGCGTTCGCCTCGAATTTCGAGCGGTTTCCCGAGCTCGGGGCCGCCGTGTGCGCCGCCGTGCGCGGCCGCGTGGTCGTCGACCTCTGGGCCGGCTTCCGGGACGCGGCGAAGACCGTGCCGTGGCGCTTTGAGACGATCGTGAACGTCTTCTCGGCGACGAAGGGCGCCGTGGCGCTCTGCGCCCACGCGCTCGCGGAGCGGCGCGCGCTCGACGTGGACGCGCCGGTCGCCGCCGCCTGGCCGGAGTTCGGCGCGGCCGGCAAGGGGCGCGTCCTCGTGGCCCAGCTGCTCGACCACAGCGCCGGCCTGCCGGCGCTCCGCGCCGAGCCGGAGGAGGGCGCGCTCTACGACTGGCAGGCCATGACCGCCGCCCTCGCCGCGGAGGAGCCGTTCTGGGAGCCGGGCGCCCGCCACGGCTACCACGCCGTGACGTTCGGCTTCCTCGTGGGCGAGGTGATCCGGCGCGCGAGCGGCCAGCGGGTCGGCGCGTTCCTCCGGGAGGCCGTCGCGGGCCCGCTCGGGCTGGACTTCCACATCGGCACCGGCGCCGAGCACGACGGGCGGATCGCCGAGGTGCCCCCGACCGTCGCGAGCCCGAACGGCCTGGGCGGCGCGTTCGGCGCGAGCTTCCGCGACCCGGCGTCGCTCACCTCGATGGCCTTCACCAGGCCGCGCGACCTCGTGACGCCGGGCCTCGTCAACACCGCCCGCGCCCGGCGCGCGGAGATCCCCGCGCTGAACGGCCACGCGAACGCGCGCGCGCTCGCGCGGATGTACGGCGCGCTCGCGAACGGCGGGGCCCTCGCCGGCACCGCGCGCGTGCTGTCGCCGGAGGCGGTCGAGGCCGCGCTGGCGGAGCGCTCGGCCGGGCTCGACGCCGTCCTCCTCGCGGAGAGCCGGTTCTCGCTCGGGTTCATGCTGCCGAGCGCCCTGCGCCCCTTCGGGCGCGGCCCACGGACCTTCGGCCACCCCGGCGCGGGCGGCGCGCTCGGCTTCGCCGACCCCGACGCGGGGCTCGGGTTCGGCTACACGCCGAACCAGACGATCGCGAGCGGCCAGGGCGGCGATCCGCGGTGGCCGGCGCTGATCGAGGCGGTGTACTCGTGTCTATGAGCGCTGGTCCTGCGCGGCCTGGGCGCGTGCGTGGTCTCGCGAGCGAAGAGAGAGCTCAACGCAAAGACGCCAAGAGCGCAAAGGCGCAAAAATGCACGAATCGTTCTGATTTGCGGCTTTGACGTCGAAGCCATTCGCGAGCTCGTCACCCACACATACGAAATCGGGGAACAGAGCGCGCTGCACGTCCGCCGGCTGGACGAGCGCCTGCACCGATCTCATCAAGGACTGTTCCGAGGCGCGCATCGTCGTTCACGGGTTTCCATTGTCAACGCTGACCTGCACCGGAGTTCAAGCATACCGGCGATCAGGCGATGCGCGCTGCGCCGCGCCTCGCGCCGCCAGGGCGGAGGCCTCGTGTCGTCAGCTCGTGAAGGGCTCCCGCCAGCGACGAGTACGTGGCCAGACTGCCTAGCTCCACGTCCACGAGGCTCCTGGCAAGCTCGGGGCGCACGCCGACCAGGAAGAGGCGCGCGCCGAGCAGGGCGACCGCGCGGCTCGTCTGGCCCAGCGCGTGGGCGACCTGGGCGTCCACCGCCGGCACGCCGGTGATATCGAGCAGCACGAAGCGCGCCTCGTGCCGGCCCACCCCCTCGACCACGGCCGTGAGCACCTGGAGGGCGCGGTCCCGGTCGATCGCGCCGATCAGCGGCACGAGCAGCACGCCGGGCAGGAGCGGGATGAGCGGGCAGCCGAGCTCGCGCACCGTCTCCGAGAGCGTCCGCTCGCTCGCATAGGCCATCTGCAGCTCCGCGTTCTTCGTCGAGAGCGACTGGACGAGCTCGCCGCGCTCGAGGGCCGCGGCGAGCAGCGACGCCCAGACCCCGACGGTGCCCTCGTCGCCGGCCAGCTCGCGGAGGGTCGGCCCCATGAGCGCAACGACCCCCCAGTCGCGCCGCTCGGTGCGGATCGGCAGCAGCATCATCATGAGCGCGCCGCTCGCGGCCGCGGGCGGCAGCAGGTGCTCCGGCGGAAACGCCTCCAGCCGATGGCGGCCGCCGATCGGGGGCGTCGCGCTGCCGTCACGGCTGAAGGCGCCGGCGACGACGAGCGTCTTCGCGTCCTCCCGGAGCGCAAGGCAGGCCCAGGTCGCGCTGGTCTTCGCGAGCCATGAGAGCGACATGGACTCCTCCTGCGAGGCGCTGACCAGCGCGAGGCCCACGTCGTGATTGGACCGCACGAGCATCCCGAGCTGCGCCACGAACTCGGCCTCGACGCTGAGCCGAGCCCGCGCGATCGAGAGGTGCGCGCCGTCCAGGAACGACTCGACCCGCTGCGCCGACGCCGCATCCCCGCCCAGCCGCTCGCGGCGCCGCTCGTGGGACCGGCGGAGCAGGCGCACGATCGCCATCAAGGTGCCCATATCGGAGGAGATGTCGACGGCCTGTTTGTAGGCGCGCTCCAGCGCCTTCGCCGGAGGGGGCGCGGCGCCCTCGATCGCCGCCTCATACGCCTCGAGCACCAGGGCGACCCCCGGCCATACCGCGGCAGGCGGTGTATCGGGCGCCAGGGGCCGGGGCGCGAGGAGCAGCTCGACCATCCGTCGATCCAGGTCGCCGCCGCCGTGCTCCCCGGGCGCCGCGTCCTCGTCGAGGAAGCTCTGGACCACGTCGCATCCGCACGAGATCCGCTGGATCAGCGTGTTCGGCGTGAGCACGAGCTCTGGCACAGCCGTCTCGCCGGAGAGCATCGAGACGACGAGCTCACACGCGGCGCTCCCCAGCATCTCGAACTGCTGGCGCACCGTGGTCAGCGGTGGGTCGGAGGTCTGCGCCTCCGGCACATCGTCGAAGCCGACGATCGCCAGCTCCTCGGGGATGCGGACGCCCGCCGCCTTCAGCGACGGCATCATCCCGATCGCGTTCTTGTCCGTCCCGAAGACCGCAGCTGTACACGCGTTCCGCAGCGCGATGAGCTGCGGGGCAGCGTTCTCGCCGCCGGTATACCAGTTGTCGTCGGTCCGGATGACCAGCTCCGGGTCGAGCGGTATCCCCGCCTCGGCGAGCGTCTCTCGGTAGGCGTCGAAGCGCTCGCGCACATCGGACTCGTGGAAGCAGCCGACGAACGCGATGCGCCGGTGACCGTGTCCGATCAGATGGCGCACCGCGCCCCGGATCCCGCTGTGGTTGTCCGGGATCACCGACGGGCAGTCGCCCTTGTGGACATGGGTGCCGACGACGACGAGCGGGACCCGCGCGGCAGCGAGCTGCTCGATGCCGTCCACCCCGATCACGACGATCCATCCATCCACCTGTTCTCTGGCGAGCGAAGGGGCCTGGAGCGAGGCGGCCGTGCCGCGCATCACCAGCATGCGACAGCCGTGCTTTCGCGCCGCCTCGTGGATACCCGTCAGGACCGGGTTCCAGAACGAGCCGTCCAGGTAGGGGGTGATGACGCCCACGGTCATCCCACGTCGCATCCCATGAACGCCTGTACCGCCGGGGGGCGGCTCTGCAAGGCGATTCACATCACGCGTCGAGCGGCCGGCATCTCCTCCCGCGGCCGGCTGCCCGCCCGCTCCATCTTCCTGGGCCGAGCCGTCAGCTCTGCCGCCCCGCTGCCCCGGCAACTCGACTTCACTGCCCCGGCTACCCTGAACCATCGCCCCGGTCTCCCTGCTCCCCCGTCCCACGGCTGCGCTCGCGTACCCACCTATATACCACGGTCCGGACGTATCTCTCTGCGACGGGGCGATGTCGAAGAAAGTCGAAGAGGCTCGACAGCGGCGGCGCCTGCCCCGCGGCCACGTGAGGACACGAGACGAACACACCCGCGCCGGTTTTTCTGTTGACGAGAACACCGCCAAGGCGCGAAGATCATGGATTACGCTCAGGGACATTTCGAACTTGAGCCGTATACAACGCGTCAACGCTGACCCGTCCACCCAGGGCGGGGAGAGGCGGAGGGCCTATGGGCCGAAACGGCAGGGCGGGATTCATCAGCGTCATTGCGCTGCTCGCGTCCTTCGTGTGCTTGAGACCGGCATACGGGGCGCCGAGCTCCATCACGTTCACGATAAACCATGCAGACTGCGGACAGAACAGCTTCGAGCTGTTCATGAACGGCATGCTCCTAGAGACGGTGCCGAGCTCCAATGGGTGCTACTGCAACGCGACGCCGCTCGTGCGGACGATCACCGATCCAGCGGCGCTGGCGCTGTACGACCCCGCGCAGTGCAACGATTTCGGCGTGGAGGCGATCGGCGGATTCGACGGCGTCGGCTGGGGGTTCGTCCGCGTGACCGTCGAGTCGACCGCCGGCTCCGAGAGCGCGTGCATCTTCGACGCATGGGACGACAACCCGTATGGGCGCTGCTCGGATCGCGACCTGTGCCAAGGAAACAGCGTCTTCGGCTGGGCCGTCGAGGCGGACATCGACGGTGATGGGGTGAGGGTCGGGCTCGGCGCCGGCTGCGACAACTGCGGCGACGCGGCGAACCCCGATCAGGCGGACGTCGACGGCGACGGCTTCGGGGACGCGTGCGACCGCTGCGTGGGTCCCGGGAGGTGGGACCACGATGGCGACGGCGTCTGCGGTGGAGTGGACAACTGTCTTGGCTGGTACAACCCTGGGCAAGAGGACGCCGACGGGGACGGCCACGGGGACGCCTGCGACTCCTGTGCAGGCTTCGGGATCTGGGACAGCGACTGGGACGGCGTCTGCGACGAGACAGACAACTGCGTCTACCGCTTCAACCCCGGGCAAGAGGAGGGCGACGGCGACGGCGTCGCCGACAGGTGCGACAACTGCCCACGCGTGCCCAACCCCGAGCAGCTGGACACAGACAGCAACGGCATCGGCGACGCGTGTGATGTCTGTCGGGCCGCGGGAGACGAGGACAGAGACCTGGATGGCGTCTGCGATCGGGACGACAACTGCGTCTTCGACTTCAATCCGTGGCAAGAGGACACCGACGGCGACGGTCTTGCCGACGCTTGCGACCGCTGCCGTGGATGGAGCCAGCAGGACTATGATGACGATGGGATCTGCGACGAGATAGACAACTGTAACGGACCGCGGAACCCACGGCAGGAGGACGCCGACGGCGACGGCTACGGTGACCCCTGCGACTATTGCGATGGTGCCGGGATGGGGGATTATGACCGCGACGGCGCCTGCGACGACGCGGACACCTGCGCCTATATCCACAACCCGGCGCAGGACGACGGCGACAGCGACGGCGACGGCTACGGTGATCCCTGCGATTCCTGCGATGGGGCGGGGGACCGGGACTGGGACTGGGACGGGCTCTGCGACGAGGCGGACGTCTGCCGTTACGTCTTCAACCCGGAGCAGGAGGACGGCGACGCCGACGGGGTGGGCGATGTGTGCGACAACTGCCCGACGGTGCCCAACCCGGATCAGCAAGACTGGGACTTCAACGGCATTGGCGACACGTGCGACCTCTGCCCTGCGGCGGGAGACTGGGACCTCGACCGCGACGGCGTGTGCAATCAAGCCGACAACTGCCTGTACGACTTCAATCCCTGGCAACAGGACAGCGAAGGCGACGGATCCGGCGACGCCTGTGACTATTGCGACGGGGCCGGGGCTTGGGACTCGGACGGGGACCGGCTGTGCGACGAGGAGGACAACTGCCCTTACGTCTTCAACCCGGAGCAGGAGGAGCGCGACGGCGATGGGGTAGGCGATGCGTGCGACAACTGCCCACGCGTGCCCAACCCGGAGCAGCTCGACACAGACAACAATGGCATCGGCGACGCGTGTGATGTCTGTCGAGCCGCGGGAGACCAGGACTCCGACAGAGATGGCGTCTGCGATCGGGACGACAGCTGCGTCTACGACTTCAATCCGTGGCAAGAGGACACCGACGGCGACGGCCATGCCGACGCCTGCGACCGCTGCCGTGGATGGAGCCAGAACGACTATGATTACGATGGGATCTGCGACGATATCGACAACTGTAACGGATCGTGGAACGCACAGCAGGAGGACGCCGACGGAGACGGCTACGGTGACCCCTGCGACTATTGCGACGGAGCCGGGATCGGTGATTATGACCGCGACGGCGCATGCGACGACGCGGACACCTGCGTCTACCTCTACAACCCGGCGCAGGACGACGGCGACAGCGACGGCGACGGCTACGGTGATCCCTGCGATTCCTGCGATGGGGCGGGGGACCGGGACTCGGACTGGGACGGGCTCTGCGACGAGGCGGACGTCTGCCGTTACGCCTTCAACTGGGCGCAGGAGGACGGCGACGCGGACGGGGTGGGCGATGTGTGCGACAACTGCCCGACGGTGCCCAACCCGGATCAGGTCGACTGGGACCACAACGGCATTGGCGACACGTGCGACCTCTGCCCTGCCGCGGGAGACGGGGACGTCGACCGCGACGGCGTGTGCAATCAAGCCGACAACTGCCCGTACGACTTCAATCCCTGGCAACAGGACAGCGACGGCGACAGCCGCGGCGACGTCTGCGATTCCTGCACCGGACTCAGCGAGTACGACGGGGATTACGATGCGCTCTGCGATGACATGGACAACTGCCCCAACGCCATGAATCCGTGGCAAGAGGACTGGGACGGCGACGGCTTCGGCGATGCCTGCGACTCTTGCGACGGAGCCGGGGCCTCGGACCGGGACTGGGACTGGCTGTGCGACGGGGTGGAGAACTGTCCTGACGTCTTCAACCCGGAGCAGGAGGACAGCGACGGCGACGGGGTGGGCGACGCCTGCGACCTCTGCCCGCTCGTGCCCGATCCGGAGCAGCTCGACGTCGACCTCAACGGGGTCGGTGACGCGTGCGACACCTGCGGGGCCGCGGGAGACTGGGATGCAGACCGCGACGGCGTCTGCGACCTGGCCGACGTCTGCTTGTACAACTTCGATCCCTCGCAAGAGGACGGCGACGGCGACGGAGTGGGCGACGCCTGCGACGCCTGCCGGGGAGCGAGCCAGTCCGACTCGGATCACGACACGGTCTGCAGCGACATCGACAACTGCGACGGCCGGTTCAACCCCGGCCAGGAAGACGCCGACGGCGATGGCCGCGGCGACGCCTGCGACGCCTGTGCAGGCCCTGGAGCCCGGGACGACGATCGCGACGGCGTCTGCGACGAGACCGACAACTGTGTCCATGCCAGCAACCCTGGGCAGCAGGACCGCGACGGCGACGGGCTCGGCGACGCCTGCGACTCGTGCGGGCAGGCGGACGGCTGGGACGACGACGGCGACAGGATCTGCGGCAACGCGGACAACTGCAGGTACCGCCACAACCCGGGGCAAGAGGACAGCGACGCCGACGGGCGGGGCGACGCGTGTGACAACTGCCCGAGCGCGCCCAACCCCGAGCAGCGCGACAGCGATGCCAACGGCGTCGGCGACGCCTGCGACCCCTGCTTCGCGGCGGGGGATCAGGACCCCGATCGCGACGGCGTCTGCGACCGCATCGACAACTGCGACGGGGAGATCAACCCCGGGCAAGAGGACGCGGACGGCGACGGGGACGGGGATGCCTGCGACCACTGTGCAGGGCTCGGCGTCTGGGACAACGACACGGACGGCGTCTGCGATAACGAGGACAACTGCTTCGATGGATTCAATCCAGACCAGAGGGACCGCGACGGCGATGGGCGCGGCGACGCCTGCGACCCCTGTGGCGCGGTGATCTCGAGCGGCACGGTCCGGCTGGGCGTCAACTGCAACGGTCAGCTGAACCTGTCCGACGGGTGGTGGACGGTGCCCACCTATACGGGCATCGTTTATCTGCGCGAGGGACGCTCTGTCGCCGAGGGCATCGAATGGATACCCGGCGCCGAGGGGTGGGGCGTCGGCGACGCGCGCACCTTGATCTCCAGCCATCCTGGGCACATGGAGCTCGTCAGCTTCTCGGCCACGGAGAGCACGGCGGTCTCCACGGTCCGGGTGGGCTCGACCTTCCGCGTCACGCACGACTTCCACCCGTCGCCAGCGACGCCGTCGCTGTACGAGGTCGCGGTGACGATCGAAAACATCGGGGCGAGCCCGGTCGATCTGCGCTACCGCCGGAGCATCGACTGGTTCGGGTATGTCTACCACTCGGAGTTCGTCACCCTCCAGCCGGGCTCGGTGCCCGAGCTCGTCGGTACGGACACGGCGCCCTGGGGCTCGCACGATCCCTTCGGCTTCGTGGGGGAACAGCCCGGACCGGTGAGCGACCTGGGCCCCGGGAACTACGGTGCGCTCTTCGACTTCGACTTCGGCACGCTCGATCCGGGGGACGCGCATGCATTCCGGCTGTTCTACGGCGCGGCGGGCACGCAGGCGGATGCGCTCGCCGCGCTCGAGGCGGTGGACGCCCAGGCGTACTCCCTGGATCGACTGGAGGAGTGGCCAGCGCCGCCGACCTTCATCCTGGCGTACAACGGCTCGGATCACGCGCCGATGTGCGGCGATGGGGAGCTCGCGCCCGACGAGGAATGCGACGACGGCAATCGCAGCAGCGGCGATGGCTGCAGCGCGGGGTGCCTCGCGGAGCCCGACGCCGACGCCGACGGGGTGATCGACCTCGAGGACAACTGCCCGCTCGCGCCCAACCCGGGACAGTCCGACAACGACTACAACGGCGTCGGCGACGCGTGTGATGCCTGCTTCGCCGTGGGGGACCGGGACCACGACGGCGACGGCCTCTGCAACCGGACCGACAACTGCTACGCCACCTACAACCCAGGACAGGAGGACGCGGACGGCGACGGGCTCGGCGACGCCTGCAACGACTGCGTAGGCACCGCAGCCTACGACTACGACCTCGATGGGATATGCGAGACCCTGGACAACTGCGGGTGGCACTTCAACCCGGATCAGCGCGACCGCGACGGCGACGGCATCGGCGACCCTTGCGATCGCTGCGGCGCGGCGATCTGGAACGGTCGGGTTCAGCTCGGCATCAACTGCGAAGGCCACCTGAACCTGGTGCTCGACCCGTACATGCGGGACGAGTGGATCGGGATCTCCCGCGAGCCTCTGGGTCGTGACTCTCCCATCGATGGCCTGGAGGGCACCCCCGGCTCCGAGGGGTGGGGCGTCGGCGACGCCATCGCGCAGGTCTCCGGCTTCGTGACGGATGGCCTGGACAGCGCCCCCGCGAACATGACGCTCGTCAGCTTCTCGGCCACGGAGAGCACGGCGGTCTCCACGGTCCAGGTGGGCTCGACGTTCCTCGTCACGCACGCCTATCGGCCGTCGCCCGCGACCCCTTCGCTGTACGAGGTCGAGGTGACGATCGAGAACATCAGCGCGAGCCCGGTCGACCTGCGTTACCGCCGGGTGATGAACTGGAACATCATCGAGTACCGCGGGGGCGAGCACGTCACGATGCAGCCGGGCACGACGCCTGCGCTCCTCGGTACGGGCACGAGCCCCTGGAACCCGGCCGACCCGCTCGTCGCCGCGGGAGGGCCGCCCGAGCCGGTGAGCGACGTGGGACCCGGGGACTTCGGGTCGCTCTTCGACTTCGACTTCGGCGCGCTCGGTCCGGGCGAGTCCCACGTCTTCCGGCTGTTCTACGGCTCGGCGGACACGCGGGAGGAGACGCTCGCCGCGCTCGGGGCGGTGGGCGCCGAGGCCTACGCCCTCAGCCGGATGACATGGGATGAGCTCGACTACGTGTTTGCTTACGCCGCGGCGGAGCGCGCGCCCGCGTGCGGCGACGGCGAGGTCGATCCCGGGGAGTCATGCGACGACGGGAATCTCATCGACGGCGACGGGTGCAGCGCGAGCTGCGTCGCCTGCGCGGACGGCGACGCCGACGGGGTGTGTGATCCCGAGGACAACTGCCTCGAGGCCGCCAACCCGTCGCAGGAGGACCGGGACCACGACGGCGTCGGCGACGCCTGCGATCCGGTGTGCGTCACGATCCAGCGCGGGCTCTTCGGCGAGGTCTCCGACACGACGGTCTGGGAGGCATACCCCCGTTACAACGAAGGGAATATGCCCTACGCCCACTCGGGTCACAGCGGCGGCTTCCCCAAGCGGGCGCTGTTCCGCTTCGATCTCGGCGGCTTCCCCGCCGGCGCGGCGGTCGCATCGAGCACGTTCGGGGCCTTCGCGGTGAGCTCGGGCGCACAGGCGATCCGGGCGCACCGGATCACTGCGCCATGGGAAGAAGCGACGGTGACCTGGAGCAGCTTCGGCGCGAGCTACGACACGGCCGTCGAAGCGACCGTGACAGGGGTCCCGTACGGGGATGTGACCCTGGATCTGACCGATCTGGTGCAGGCGTGGCTCGACGGCGCGGCTCCCAACTTCGGGTTCCTCCTCGAGGAGGATCCAGGGGCGCGGACCGCATTCGGAGCGAGCGAGCAGACCAACGCGGGCCGACGTCCGTGGCTCACGGTCTGCTACACGGAACGCTAGCGCTCGTCCTGAAGATCACCACGAGCCTTCCCCCGGGCGATCCGACGGACCGCGTCAGCCGCCGTCGTCGCCCGGCTCGCCGCCGGCCCCCGGCGAGCGGCACTTCATCACCATGCGGATCTCGTTGCCCTTCTCGTTGTGCCGCACCTCGTCCATGAACGTGCGGATCAGCATCAGGCCGCGGCCGCTCGGCTTGTCCAGGTTGGCGAGATCGGTCGGATCCGGCAGGTTGCGCGGGTCGAAGCCGGGCCCCTCGTCGCGCACCACGTACGTCGCCTCGGTGCGCGTCTCGCGCGCCACGACGACAACGCGCCGATCCCGGTACGGGCTCTCCGCCCGGCGGCGCTCGACGAGCGCGGAGAAGGCGCTCGGCTGCTCGTCGAGCAGCGTCGAGCTGACCTCGAGGTTGCCGTGCACGATGGCGTTCACGAGCGCCTCGCGCAGCGCCACCGCGACCTGGATCCGGCCCGTCTCGTCGCACAGCCGCATCCGCCCCAGGCTCTGCTCGACGTGGCCGACCAGCGCGGGGACCTTCGCCACGTCGTTGTCGAGCTCGAAATGGGACTCGGTCGCCGTCAGGCACGAGAGGAGCTGCTGCTCCCGCCGATCGAGCCGCGCCACCGCGAGGACGTTCTCGACCGTGTTCACGAGCTCCGCCGCGAGGTTCCGCTTCGCGACGTAGCTCGCGGCGCCGCGCCGCAGCGCCTGCACCGCGATCTCCTCGCTGCCGTGCGCCGTCATCAGGATCACCGGGAGGTACGGGTGCTCGCGGCGGATCGCCTCGACCAGCTCCAGGCCGTCCATCTCCGGCATCTGGAGATCGGTCAGCACGATCTCGGGCATCGACCTGGCGATCGTCTCGAGCGCCTCGACGCCGTTCTCGGCGTACACGGGCTCCATCCCGGCGCGCTTCTTGAGCAAGCTCCCGGAGAGGCGCCGATCCATCGGGGAGTCGTCCACCACGAGCACCCTCACCATCGCGTCACCTCGCTATCAGAGCGCCGCTCGCCCTGCACCGGCGGCGCCGGGTCCGCCGGCGCGCCCTCGCGCACGAACGCGGCGAGCTCGGGGAGCAGGCGCTCGATCTGCGCCCGCAGCGCGAACTGCGCCTCGGCCAGGCTGCCGAGCTCGTTCGCGCGCGCCATCTTCTCCAGCGCGAAGGAGGCCTCGAACGCGCCCCGCGCGCCGAAGCTGTCGACCCCGCCCTTCAGGCTGTGCGCGGCCCGCTGGAGCTTGCGGGCGTCGCCGGCGGCCACCGCGTCGTCGATGTCGCCCATCCAGCGCGGGCACTCCTCCAGGAAGACCTCGGCGAGCTCGCGCAGGAGGTCGGCGTCGCCGCCCGTCCGCTCCAGCGCCTTCGTGCGATCGAACATCGGCCGGGCCGCGATCGAGGAGGGCGAAGGCAGGAGCCGCTCCTCCGATCGGGTGCTCGGCGGCCCGCTGTCGGACGCCGGCGAGGGCGCCGACGTATACGAGCTCGGCGCGCCGAGCGACATGCGCGCCGGGTCCTCGATCTCCAGGGCGGAGGGCCCGGCGGCCAGCCGGTCGATCATGTCGTAGAGCTCGTCGACCTGCACCGGCTTCGACAGGTAGCCGTCGAAGCCGGCCCGGAGGCAGCGCTCGCGGTCGCCCTTCATCGCGTACGCGGTCACGACGATGAGCGGCATGTGCCCGCCCTCGCGCCGCTCGCGGGCCCGGACGACCCGCGCGACCTGGAGGCCGTCCATCTCGGGCATCTCCACGTCGAGCAGGGCCACGTCGTACTGCCCGCCCGCGATCTTCTCGACGGCGAGGCGGCCGTTCTCGACGATGTGCACGTGGTGGCCCTGCCGCTCCAGCCAGCGGCGCATCAGCTTCTGGTTGATCGCGTTGTCCTCGGCGACGAGCACGCGCAGGCCGCGCGCGCGCGTCCCGGGCGCGGCGCGGCGCGGGTCGGCCGACCGGAGCGAGGTCCGCGTCGGGACGC
This sequence comes from Sorangium sp. So ce295, assembly GCF_051527405.1. Classification (NCBI taxonomy): domain Bacteria; kingdom Pseudomonadati; phylum Myxococcota; order Polyangiales; family Polyangiaceae; genus Sorangium; species Sorangium sp. So ce295. The sequence continues at coordinate 11,427,827 of NZ_CP150324.1, forward strand.
CGAAGGCGTGGAACACGGCCTCCTGGAGGTGGGACGTCTTCACGGGCTTCGTGACCATGGCGAAGACGCCGAGATCGCGGCAGCGCGCGACGTCCGCCTGCGCGGACGTCGAGCTGAGCAGCATGAGGACGCGCCCCTTCAAGATCTCGCGCTTCCGGCAGTGCTCGACCACGGCGAAGCCGTCGACCTTCGGCATGCGGGCGTCGACGATGGCGAGGCCAAACGAGCTGCTCGGCCCGACCGCGTTGCCCCCCGGCTTGCCCCAGGGCAGCGCCCACACGCCCGAGTCCTCCGAGAGCGCCGCGATCGCCGCCGCCCCCGAGTCGACGGGGACCGCCTTCATCCCCCAGCCCTCGATGGTCTCGGCGAGGATGCGCCGCGCGGTCGCGTTGTCGTCGGCGATGAGGACCTTCGTGCCGAGGAGGTCCTTCGGGATCTCCAGGCGGCGCGACCGGGCGGCGCCATCGAGCGCGCGGAGCTGGAGGGTGAAGTGGAACGTGCTTCCCTTGCCGACCTCGCTCTCGATCCAGATCTTGCCGCCCATCATCTCGACGAGGCGGGCGCAGATCGTGAGGCCGAGCCCCGTGCCGCCGTACTTGCGGGTGGTCGAGCCGTCCGCCTGGGCGAACGCGTCGAAGACGAGCCGCTGCTTGTCCGGGGCGATCCCGATGCCCGTGTCGATCACGCTCACGCGCAGCACCACGGCGTCGCCGAGCGCCTCGCCCGCGTAGAGGCTCGGCGTGCCCTGGCTGTCCGCGCTGGCATCCTCCTCGGCGGTGAGGGGCGCGCGCGAGACGACCTCGGCGCGGACGACGACCTCGCCGGCGTCGGTGAACTTCACCGCGTTGCTCACGAGGTTGACGAGGACCTGGCGCAGGCGCAGCGGATCGCCGACCAGCGCCTCGGGCACGTCGGGGCCGACGTCGTAGGCGAGCTCGAGCCGCTTCTCGTGGGCGCGGAGCGCGAGCGTCTTCACGGCGTCGCCGATGATCTCGCTCGGGTCGAAGACGACGGGCTCGATCTCGAGCTTGCCGGCCTCGATCTTCGAGAAGTCGAGGACGTCGTTGATGATGGAGAGCAGCGCGTCGGCCGAGATCTTGACCATCTCGAGGTACTCGCGCTGCTCCGGGGTGAGCTCGGTCTGGAGCGCGAGCGACGTCATGCCGATGATGCCGTTCATCGGGGTGCGGATCTCGTGGCTCACGCTGGCGAGGAACTCGCTCTTCGCGCGGCTCGCCGCCTCGGCGGCCTCCTTGGCCTGCTGGAGCTCGTCCTCGACCGCCTGGCGCTGCATGAGCAGGGCGCGCAGGCTCGCGGAGTGCTCGCGCTCGTTCTCGAGCGAGGCCTCGCCCATGGCGTCCGCGCGGCGCTTGGCGATGCTCGCCATCACCGCCATGGCGGGGGTGGTGACGGCGTAGACGATGACCCGGAGGAGGTTGTCTTCGTCGTACGATAAAAGGACGCCCTCCTTGGAGAAGTAGAGCGCGAAGAAGACGCACGAGATGAGCGCCGTGACGATGCCGCTCCAGAGGCCGCCGCTGAACGCCGCGAAGACGATGATCATCGAGAGGATCGCGGGCGGGTTCGGGACGGTCCAGTCGAGCGCGGCCTCGAGCGTGGCGACGGCGCCGATGACGAGCAGCGCGAGCAGGGGGCCGAGCAGCGGGAGCACGAACTTCTCCCACGAGGGCCGGCTGAGGCGCCGCTGCAGCGCGGTGGGGAGCGGCAGGAACGTGCCGCGGCCCTCGGCGTCGCCGCCCAGCGACGGGCGGGGCTCGCCGCCCAGCGATGGGCGGGGCTCGCCGCCCAGCGACGGGCGCGGCTCGCCGCCCAGCGACGGGCGGGGCTCGCCGCCCACGCCCACCGATGCGCGGGGGTCCGCGTGAGCGGTCCCCGGCGCGGCGGCGGGCGGGGGATCCTCGGCCTTCGGCATGGCTTCATGGAGATAGCGGGGTCGCGATCGGGCGTCCACGGCCGCGAGGGCCGGGTCCCATGAACGGGCGGCGCCCGGGCACGGCGGGCAAGTAGGAGGGACGCCCCTCGGCCCCGGGCAGCACAAGGCCGGGCAGCGCGGGTCGCGTCGCCGGCGGACGCGGCGCTGGCGGCCCGCGCCGCCGGGGCCGCGTCCGGGGCGCCCGCAGCCACGCTCACCGCGGCGCGCTCACCCCTTCACGCCGCCGGTCGTCAGCCCCGCGATCAGGTGGCGCTGCACCACATAGAACGCCGCCATGACCGGCAGCGACACGAGGAGCGCCCCCGCCGCGAACCGCTCCCACTGCGCGTCGTACTCGCCGATGTACCGCTGCAGCACCACCGGCAGCGTGAACATCTCCTCCTTGCCGAGCAGCGTCGCCGCGAGGATGAACTCGTTGTACGCCGTCATGATCGCGAACAGCGCCGTCACGGCGATCGCCGGCCGCGCCGCCGGGAGCACGACCCGGAGGAACGCCTGGAAGCGCGTCGCCCCGTCGACCATCGCCGCCTCCTCCAGGTCGACCGGGATCGCCTCGAACGCCGCCCGGAGCTGGAAGATCGAGAACGGCACCGCCGTCGACGCGTAGCAGAGCACGAGCCCGGTCCGCGAGTTGAGCAGGCCGAGCGCGTCGAGCAGGAGGTACAGCGGGATCGCGCTCGCCACCGTGGGGAACATCTGCGTCGCGAGCAGCGCGCGCAGGCCGCGGTCCTTGCCGAGGAACTGGAAGCGCGCGAGCGCGTACGCCGCCGGGACCGCGACGGAGACGCCGGCGGCCGCCGTCGCGAGCGCGACGACGATCGAGTTGGCGAGCTGGCGGGGGAAGAGCCAGATCGGCTCGCCGCCGACCTTCTTCGACGTCGTGACCACCGCGACGATGTGCTCGAGCGTCGGCTGGTTCGGGATGGGCAGCACCTCCGGCACCGGCGGGCGCGCCCCGGAGAAGGCGATCGAGGCGACCCAGAGCACCGGGTACAGCGCGAACGCGACCGCCGCGACCAGCGCGGCGTGCACCGCGATCGACTCGACAGGAGAGGGCCTCCGCGTCACGCGACCTCCGTCGCCGCCGCCGGAAGGGGCGCCGATCCAGCCTCGGCCCCGCCCTGCGGGATGGCGGAGACGGGCGTCCGCCGCCGCCGGAAATGCCAGTCGCGCGTCGCGAGCGTCAAGAGCAGGAAGATGAGCACCGAGTACGCCGCCGCGTAGCCGTACTGGGCCTCGCGGGTGAACGCCCACCGGTACGCCTCGGAGACGAGGATGTCCGTTGTGCCGTCCGGGTCGCCGCCGGACACGAGGAACACGACGTTGAACATGTTGAACGTCCAGATCGCGCCCAGCGTCACCGCGGGCGCGAGCACCGGCCTGATCAGGGGCAACGTGATCATCCGCAGACGCTGCCACCGCGTGGCGCCGTCGACCTCGGCGGCCTCGAGCACGTCCTCCGGCACGGCGGTGAGCGCGCCCAGCGTGACAACCATCATGAACGGGAACCCGAGCCAGACGTTGGTCGTCACGTTGGCCGTGAACGCCGTCGTGAAGCTCGAGAACCAGGAGATGGGCTCGATGCTCGTCCCGAGCGCGGAGTTCACCGCCTCGATGAGGCCGGTGACGGCCCCGAACTGCCGGTGGAACATGCCCTTCCAGGACAGCGCGGTCACGTAGCTCGGCACGGCCCAGGGCACGATGAGGAGCACCCGGTAGAGCGCCCGGAGGCGCAGGGTCGGGCGGTGCAGGAGCAGCGCGAGCGAGACGCCGAGGAGGACGTGGAGGCAGAGGTTCACCGCGGTCCAGAGCACGGTCACCGCGAGCACGAGGTAGAACGAGCCGCTCGCGAAGAGCGGCCCGCCGCGGGCCGTGAGGATGCTGATGAAGTTGGCGAGGCCGACGTACCGGAGGCCCTCGCCCCTGCCGGCGAAGAGCGACGTCGCCGCGCCGATGACGAGCGGGATCACCACGAGCACGCCGATCGCGACGACCGCGTGCGCGACGTACTTGTAGGCAGGAATCGAGCGCCCGATCGAGCGCCCGAGCGCGCGCCGGAACGAGCGCCAGCGCCCGGTGCCGGGCGCCGCGCCCCTCGCGGCGCGGACCCACCGGAGAGCGAGCAGCAGCGCGAGCGCGCCGAGCGCGACGAGGAGCGGCGCCGGCGAGGCGGGGGGAGGGAGCGGCCGGCGGACGTCGTCGAAGCGGCGCTTGGCCTCGGAGAGCGCGACGTCGGGGGGCGCGTCGCCCCGGAGCACCTTGCGGATCGCGCGCGTGGCCGGCTCCCAGGTCGAGCGCATCGCCGGCGAGGTCGGCATCGGGATGGCCGCCTTGGCCTGCTCGGTGAACGCCGCGATGAAGGCGTCGCCGGCCGGGACGGCCACGTCGCTCCGCACCGGCGGCGTGCGCGCGACCTCGAGCCGCGTGGCCGCGGCCGCGGCGCCCGCGAGGTGGCGCGCGAGCGCCCGCGCCCCGGCGCGCCGCGCGCCCTGGGGCGAGAGCATCACCGCCTCGACGGTCAGGAACGGCCGCATCGGGAGGCCGGTCTCGCGCACCTTGGGGAGCGGGACGACGCGGGCGCGCCGCCGCGCCTCCTCCCCGAGGCCGCCCGCGAACCACGGCCCGCTGATCACGAACGCGGCGCGGCCCGCGTTGAACAGGTCGGTCACCAGCGCGCCGTTCGCGTCCTCCGGGACGACCCGGCGCTGGATCAACGCGCGGACGAGCTCGAGCGAGCGCTCGGGCCCCGGGCCGACGAAGCCGAACTGGTCGTCCTCGCCCAGCATCGCGCCGCCGAACGCCGCGAGGATCGGCATGTGCGCGTAGGCGTTCGACGCCTCGTACGCGAGCGGGTACACGCCCTCGGGGAGCGAGCCGGCCAGCGCCGCGATGTCCTCGAGGGTCGCCGGGGCCTCCTTCACGAGCGCGGTGTTCATGTAGAGCGCCACGCACTTCTGGCTGATCGGCAGGCCGAGGATCTCGCCCCCCTGCCGGACCGCGGCGAGCGCCGGCCCCAGGAACACGGCCTCGCCGCCCGGCTCGAGCGCGTCGCCCACGGGCGTGACGAGGTCGCGCGCGCGGAAGTCGCCGAGCCGCTCGTGGGCGTCGATGAACAGGTCGGGCCCCTCCCCCATCGGGATCGCGGCCTGGAGCTTCGAGGCGTAGGCGTCGAACGGGACGGCGAGGACCTCGACCTCCTCGCCCTCGAAGGCGGCGACGATGGCGTCGAGCGCCCTGGCCTCGTCGTCGCGGTAGGCGTGCCACAGCCGGATCGGCGCGGCGGCCGCGAGCGCGGGCAAGAGGAGGATCAGCGCGGGCGCAGCGAGCGCGAGCGCGAGCGCGAGACGACAGCGACGGCTCGGCACGGTCGCCTCACGCTTCTCGCAGGCTCAGCCCGGAGTCCGCGTCGAAGAGGTGCACCTGGCGGAGCGCGACCCGCACGGTGTCGCCCTTCGCGACGCGCGCGGCCGGGTCGAGGCGCGCCACGAACGGCGCCCCCGCGACGGTGCCGTGCGCGTACGACTCGGCCCCGAGGGCCTCGACGATCGCCACCTCGAACGGGGCGCCGCCGTCGCCCGGGGCGAGGTCCACCTCGTGCGGGCGCACGCCGACCGTCACCTGCCGCCCGGACGAGAGCGCGCCCGGGAAGTCGGCCGCGTCGACGTCGATGGCGAGGTCGCCCTGGGCCGCGACCCACCGGCCGCCCCGGCTCTCCAGGCGCGCCTCGACGAAGTTCATGGCCGGGCTGCCGAGGAAGCTCGCCACGAACCGGGTGCGAGGCCGGGCGAAGACCTCGAGGGGCGGCCCCGACTGCTCGACGACGCCCTTGTTGAGCACGAAGATCTCGTCCGCGAGCGTCATGGCCTCGACCTGATCGTGGGTGACGTAGACGCTGGTCGCGCCGAGCCGGTCGTGCAGCTTGCGGATGTCGACCCGCACCTGCGCGCGGAGGGCGGCGTCGAGGTTCGAGAGCGGCTCGTCGAACAGGAAGAGCTGCGCCCGCCGCACGATGGCCCTGCCCATGGCCACGCGCTGCCGCTGGCCGCCGGAGAGCGCCCGGGGGTGCCGGTCGAGGAGCGGGCCGAGCCCGAGCATCTCCGACGCCTCCTTCACGCGCGCCTCGATCTCGGCCGGCGGTGTCTTCCGGAGCTTGAGGCCGAAGGCGAGGTTCTCGCGCACCGTGAGGTGCGGGTAGAGGGCGTACGACTGGAACACCATCGCGATGTCGCGATCGCGCGGCTCCAGCCGCGTGACGTCGCGGTCACCGAGCGCGATCGTGCCGTCGTCTGCCTCCTCGAGCCCGGCGAGCAGCCTCAGCAGCGTCGACTTGCCGCAGCCGCTCGGTCCCACGAGGACGGCGAACGAGCCGTCGGGCACGTCGACAGAGACGCCGCGCAGCACGTGGGTCTGGCCGAATCGCTTGTTGAGTCCGCGCACTTTGACAGACGCCATGTTGGAGACTCTCTTGGAAGGGAGGAGTGCCAGGCAGGATCAGAGACCATGGATGATCTGGTCTTCCGGGATGAGCAGCGCCCCGCTCACCGGGGGCAGCTTGACGGTGACAGCGCCGTTCGCGCCCGCCCTATATGTCTTTTTTTCGGGCGAGAGCACGTCGACGAGCACGGTCCCCCGCGTCAGCCCCGTCGTCATCGCCGCCCCGTTGAAGCTCGTGGCGCTCTGCTTCCGGGGGTGCGTGTTGAGCACCACGAGCGCATAGTCGCCGTCCGGCTCCCCCCGCTCGAACGCGAAGATCCCCGCGTCCTCGTCCCCTTCGCCCGTCCGCTCCGTCGACCAGCGCACCCGCTGCTCGCCGGCGGTGAGCGCCGGGTAGCCCCTGCGCAGCGCCGTGAGCCGCTGGATCCACCGGAAGAGCGGGCGCTCCGTGTCATAGCCGCTCTCCCAGAGATCTTCGCGGTTCGCCGGATCGTCGCCGCCGCTGAAGCCCTGCTCCGTGCCGTAGTACAGGCAAGGGATGCCTTCCTCCGTGAAGAGGAACAGGAGCGCATTCTTGAGCGCCGCCTCGGGATCGGCCTTGAAGGGCGAGGCGCCCGGGCCGACATGGAGGAAGCGCGGGACGTCGTGGTTGTCGATGAAGTTGACGAGCGCCTTCAGCGGCGGGACGCCGATGCCGTTCGCGTTCGGCTCAGCGCCGTAGTTGAGCGCCCGCGCGTCCCAGAGCTCCTCGATCCGCCGCGTGGACCGGGCGTCGCGGAAGACGTCGCGGAAGACCCGATAAGCTTGGGGGAAATACAGCACGGAGTCGACAGAGTCCCCCGTGATCGGCGCGGCGCCCGGACAGCCCCCCTCCGCCTCGTCGGCGTTCTCGCGCTCGAGGTTGCCGCCGAGCGCCTCGTCGTGCGGGTGGGCCGGGACCTCGTGCTTCGTGAAGCTGCCGACGAGGTCGTCCTTGCCGTCGAAGGCCTCTCCGAACATGAAGAAATCGGTCTTGCCCATCGCCGCCAGCTGCAGCCGGACGTTCTGCGTGAAATAGCGCCAGAACTCGTGCTCGACATGCTTCAGCGTGTCGATGCGGAACCCGTCGACGTCGGTGAGCTCGACCCAGCGCACGAACACGTCGACCATCTCCCGCTTCACGTCGCAGCGGGAGGTGTCGATGTCCTTGAGGCCGCCCGGGAGATCGCCGTGCACGAGCTGGTCGACATCCTCGAAATCGAGGATGCGCCCCTTGCGGTTGTAGACCTCGGGGTCCTGGAAGAGCTCGGGCTGCGGCGGGAGGTGGTTGGTCGCGGGCTCGTGGCGGAAGACGATCGGCGCCGGGCCCGACTTGCCGGGCGACGTCCGCGCCTGGACGCCGCGGGGGTCGAACTCCGGATCGTACTCGTTCACGGCCTCGAGCTGGAGGCGCCCGTCCTCGCCGCCGCCGTGGACGTCCGCGTCGGGCTGCCCATTCTCGTTGATATCATAATAGAACAGCTGGCCGACGTGGTTCGTCACGATATCGAGGATGACCCTCATGCCGCGATCGTGGGCCGACGCGACGAGGCGGCGCAGCGACGCGAGGTCGCCGAAATGGGGGTTCAGCTCGGTGAAATCCTGCGTCCAGTAACCGTGGTATCCGTCGACGCCGGCGTCGGTGTCGACGTTCTTGACGATCGGCGAGATCCAGAGCGCGGTGACGCCGAGCGCCTCGAGGTAGGGCAGACCCTCCTCGAGCCCCTTCCAGTCGCCGCCGTGCCACCTGCCCGGCGCCGAGGACACCCGGTGGTTGTTCCCCGCGTCGCCGTCGGCGAAGCGGTCTATCAGCACCTGATAGATGATCTCCTCCCGCCAGTCGCTCGCGTGCGCCGCGAGCGAGGCCGACCGCACGGGCTCCTCGTCGAGCTCGGCGCACGCCGCCGCGAGGAGCGCCAGTGAGGCGACCCCGGCCGTCCGCGCGAGCGCGGCCGCGCGCGCCGTCCGCCAGAGGGAGAGTCTCGATCGCCGCCGGTCCATCGTGATCACCATAGCTCGGCGCGTCGAGCCATCACGCATCCACGCGAGCCGACACACGCGCCGGACGAGAGCCCATCTCGACGGATGAGCCCGATGGGCAGCGGCGCGGCCGGCGCGAGCGCGTGCGGGTCAGGCCCCCCGCGCGCTCCGGCAGGAGCTTCTGGAGTGTCAGGCAAAGCCGTAGTGTCTGCAGGAGCCTTCCGAGCCGCGGAGCGCAATGCCCAGACGAGCAGCGGCACGGCGGCCGGCGCGACCACGACGCGATTCTGCCCCGCCCTCAACACGCCTCGCACGGCGCGAACGCTACACCAGCAGCGGTGGCCCGGTCCACAATTTCTGGACGTAAAAAGCGGGTTTTCTCGGCGCGACACGATGGACGCACACGCAATCGCGCCGCGCGCAACGCAGACGCGCAGGCGCGCAGGCGGGGCGCGCGTCGCCTGCGCCTTCGCCGGCGAATCCCGATCGTGTGAGCGCCAGCCCATCCGGTCGACGCGACATTCGCGTGACATTCACCGCGCCGTCGCGAGCCCTGTTGTTTCGCCGCGGACGCCAGCGACACGGGCTGTCGTTCCGTTGACGGTCCTGGCGTCGCATGGCACCGTCAGATTCGTGACCTTCTCGGCGCCTCCCGACCTCGTTCAGGCGAAGGCCAGTGCCGGAGATCACAGGCGCCGGTTCCAGGCGGGCGGGACCGTGGGCGAGGGCGTGATCTATATCGAGCGCCCCGCCGACAGGGAGCTCTTCGAGGCGCTCCTGCGCGGAGAGCTCTGCTATGTGCTCTCGACCCGGCACACCGGGAAGTCCAGCCTGCGACTCCAGGTCTCGACGCGGCTCCGCGCCGAGCAGGTGGAGTGCGCGAGCGTCGATCTCGGGGCGCTCGGCACCGACACCACCTCGCCGGTGAGCTGGTACCTCGGGATCGCGTCGGAGATCGCCGAGCAGCTCGGGCTGGAGCCGCCGGACGAGTTCTGGGACGCCCACTGGCACCTCGGGCCGGTGCACTGCTGGTTGCGCTGGCTCGAGGACGTCGTGCTCGTGGAGATCTCCTCCGCGATCGTCCTGTTCATCGACGAGGTCGACGCCACGCTGGCCCTCCCGTTCTCGCGGGACGATTTCTTCGCCATCCTCCGGGCCTTCGTGAACCGGCGCGCGGAGCGCCCCGCCAACAGCCGGCTGACGTTCTGCCTGCTCGGGGCGGCGGCGCCCTCGGAGCTCGTCGCGGATCCGGCGCGCGCGCCGTTCAACATCGGCCGCCCGATCCGGCTCGACGACTTCACCCGCGCCGAGGCGCGCGGCTTCCGCGCGGGCCTGGAGGGGCTCGTGGCCGACCCCGACGCGCTGCTCGACGCGGTCTTCGCGTGGACCTCGGGCCACCCCTACATGACGCAGCGGCTCTGCGCCGATCTCGCCGGAGAGCGGCGCGATCTCGACGTCGACGAGGCCGTGGCGCGGCGGTTCCTTGACCAGGGCCGGACCGAGGACCCGAACCTGCGCCACGCGGAGCGGTGCCTGGAGGCGCAGTGGCCCCGCTGCGGGCGGGCGCCGGCGCTCCTCCAGCTCTACAAGCAGCTGCTCGACGGCCACCGGGTGGGCGTCGACGCCGGCGACCCGGTCCAGCGGACGCTGCTGCTCTCGGGGCTCTCCGTGGAGCGGACGGCGGCCTCGGGCGCGCCGTACCTCGACGTGCGCAATCGCGTCGTCCGCAGGGTCTTCGACCGGGCGTGGGTCCTGTCACGGGAGGCGGACCGAGCCACAAGGGAGCCGCTCGCGCGCTGGCTGTCGCACGGCCGGAGAGACGACTACCTCGTGGGCGGCGCGGCGCTCGCGGAGCTCACGTCGTGGTGCGATGGGCGAGCGGACCTCTCGGCGGAGGAGAGGGCGTTCCTCTCCGCCTGCGCGCGGGCGGAGGGCCAGAAGCGGTCGACGCGGCGGCTCATCAGCGTGCTCGCCGTCGCCGTCACGCTGCTCGGCGGCCTGACCCTCGTGCTGCTCTGGCAGATGGGGAAGGAGGAGCGGGCGCTGGTCCGCGCGCGGCAGGAGTCGCGCGAGAACGACGCCCGGCGGCTCGCGGCCCAGTCGGCGAAGGAGCGCGCCGAGGGCCTCTTGCCCCGCGCGCGCCTGCTCGCCGTGGAGGCGGCCCTCGCCACCAGGGCGAGCGGCCGCCCCGCGGGCCCCGCCGTGGTGCAGGCGCTCGGCGACGCGGTCTGGGGCCCCGCCGTCGACCAGGAGGTGCTCGTCGGGCACGGCGGCGCGGTCCACCACGCGGCCTTCAGCCCCGACGGCCGCCTCGTCGCCACCGCCTCGGCCGACGGGGCCGCGAGGATCTTCCGCCTCGGCGGGCGCGACGAGCCGCTCGTGCTGCGCGCCGCCACCCCCGGCGGCGTCGTCGCCGTCGCCTTCAACCACGACGGGAGCCTCCTGGCGACCGCGTCGACCGACGGCGCGGTGCGCCTGTGGCGCCCCGACGGCCACGAGGTTCGCGCGCTCGGCACGAGGGACGCCGCGCCGACCAGCGTGGCGTTCAGCCCGGATGGCAGCCGCGTCGTCGCGGGGACGACGGGCGGCGCGATCTACGTGTGGCGCCTCGGCATGGAGGGCGAGCCGCCGCTCGTCGTGCCCCTGGGCGAGCGGCTCATCCGGCGCGCGGTGTTCAGCCACGACGGGGCCCGGATCCTCGCCACGGCCATCAGCGGGACGGTCCACGTCGTCCGCGCCGACGGGCACGGCGCCCCCGCGGCGCTGAAGGGGCACGGGCCGGGCGTCGAGAGCGCGGACACGAGCCCGGTGGACGACCGCATCGTCCTCGCGACGGGCGACGGAACGGCGCGCATCCCCGGCGCGGACCGGCGCGAGCCCGTCGTCCTCCGCGGGCACGAGGGCGCGGTGCGCAGCGCCGCGTTCAGCGCCGACGGCGGCGCGGTCGTCACGGCCTCCGCGGATGGGACCGCGCGCGTCTTCCGCGCGGACGGCAAGGGCGCGCCGATGGTCCTCGAGGGCCACGAGGGGGTCGTGAACAGCGCCGCCTTCAGCCGCGACGGCGCGAGCGTCGTCACCGCGTCGGAGGACGGGACCGCGCGGGTGTGGCGGCTCGGCGGGCCGGGCGAGCCGCTGCTCCTGCGCGGCCATGAGGGGCCGCTGACCGGCATCGCCGTCAGCCACGACGGCAGCAGGATCGCCACCGCCGGGACCGACAAGACCGCGCGCGTCTTCCGGACCGACGGCTCGGGCGAGCCCGTCGTCCTCCGCGGGCACGCGGAGCACCTGCTCAGCGTCGACTTCAGCCCCGATGGGAGCCGCCTCGTCACCGGCTCGGCCGACAAGACGGCGCGGATCTGGCGCGCCGATGGGCGGGGCGAGCCGATCGTGCTCGGGGTCCACGACGACCGGGTGGTGGGCGTCGCCTTCAGCCCGGAGGGCACCCGGATCGTCACGACCTCGTGGAACGGCATCCTGCGCGTGTTCGAGGACGGCGTCCCGGGAGAGCCCGTCGTGCTGCGCGACGAGCGCGCGGGGCTGCTCCGGGCGGCGTTCAGCCCGGATGGCCAGCACATCGTGGCGACGTCGGGGCCCAACGTGAAGGTCTGGCCCGCGGACGGCCGCGGCGTCCCGCGCGTCCTCCCGTCGGGGTACGAGGACCGGGCGATCGCCGCCATCGCGGTGAGCCCGGACGGGAGCCATGTCGCGATCGCCGCGCTCGACGGCGGCGTGCGGCTGCTCCGCGTCGACGGCCAGGGCCAGCCCGTCCTCCTGAGCGGCCTCGGCGCGGCGGTCCGGACCGTCGCGTTCAGCAGCGACAGCGCGCGCCTCGTCGCGGTGTCGAGCGACGGCATCGCGCGGGTGCTCCCCGTGGACGGGCAGGGCGAGGCGATCACCCTCCGCGCCGAGGGCGTCACGCTGACGGACGCCGTGTTCAGCCCCGACGCCACCCGCGTCGTGACCGCCGCGAACGACGGCGCGGCGCGCGTCTTCTCGATCGCGGCCGAGTCGCTGATGGCGCGCGCGTGCGCCTACGCCGGGCGCAACTTCACGCGCGAGGAATGGGCGCAGCTCATGCCCGGCATCGACTACCGCGCCACGTGCCCCGAGTGGCCAGGCGCCCCCGAGCAGGACGCCGGCGCAGCGCCGCGGCTGGACGTGCGCTGAAGCAGGGAATCGTCGGTGAGTGTCCGAGCGTGTCGGCGCGCTCCGCGGCGGGCCGTGATCGTCTCTATCGGCTGCACGCGGAAACGTGAACCAACATGAACCCACGTGACCCCGCGTGACCCCGTGTGACCCGCGCGCTGCGCGCTGCGAAGCGCCTGGCAGCAGCCCCACAGGATGCCTCTCCCACCTTTGTTCCGTGGGGGCGGACGTTCTTGTCATGGTTCGCGCTTCAGCGGGAACCATGTATGCTCGGCCAGGCTTGCTCGCCCTCTGCCGCGCACTGCGCGGCCCCTGATCGCTGCCCGGTCTATGGCCCCGCTCGACCCGCACGCCGAGGAGCCGAACCTCGTGGACACCGCCGCTTCGCGGATCGGGACAGCCCTGAACGCCAAGTGGCGGCTCGACGATCTGCTCGGCGTCGGCGGCATGGGCGCGGTGTTCGCGGCGACCCACCGCAGGGGGACGCGCGCGGCGGTCAAGGTCCTCCACATCGAGTTCGCGCGCAACGCCGAGCTGCGGGACCGCTTCCTGCGCGAGGGCAAGATCGCGAACCGGGTCGATCACCCGGCGCGCGTCGCCGTGGTCGAGGACGACCTCAGCGACCGCGGCGAGCCGTTCCTCGTCATGGAGCTGCTCTCCGGCACCACGCTCCAGCGGCTCGCGAGCAGCGCCGGCGGCACCCTCCCCCTCGCCCAGGTGCTGCCCGTCTTCGACGTGGTGCTCGATCTGCTCGAGAAGTGCCACTCGATCGGCATCGTCCACCGCGACATCAAGCCGGCGAACATCTTCGTCACGAGCGCCGGCCACGTGAAGGTCCTCGACTTCGGCATCGCCCGGATGCGCGACCCCGAGCGGCAGGCCACGCGCGCGGGGCTCACGTTCGGCACGCCGGCCTTCATGTCGCCCGAGCAGGCGATGGGCGTGTCCGGCATCGACGGACGGTCCGACCTCTGGTCGGTCGGCGCGAGCCTGTTCACCCTGCTGTCGGGCAAGCGGCTCAACCGCGGCCGGAGCGAGTCCGAGTCGTATTTCCTCGCCGCGACGCAGACCGCGCCGTCGATCGCGACCGAGGTCCCCGACCTGCCGGTCGAGATCGTGGCGTTCGTCGACAAGGCGCTCGCCTTCGAGCGCGGGGGCCGCTTCCAGAGCGCCGCCGCGATGCGCGGCGAGCTCCGCCGGCTGACGGCCGCGCACGCCGCCGGCCAGCTGACGCCCTCGCGCGAGAAGAAGGCGCCGCGCGTGCTCGTCCGCGGCAACGACACCATCGACGAGGACCAGGATCCGCCGTCGATCGTCGAGCAGACCTGCCAGCGGCTCGTCGGCGTCTGGAGGCAGCTCGCGCTCGTGCTCAGCAACATCCGCCAGTACGGGTGGAACCACCCCCACGTGAACAAGGGCATCCACTTCGCGTTCGACGAGATCACGCGGACGCTCTCGCAGAACCCCCTCGGCGTCCGCTGGGAGGTCACCCCGAGCGCGTTCACCTCGGGCGGCCAGCCGATCTGGCAGCCCGACAGGCCCCCGTTCGATCGCATCCCCTACCAGCTCTTCGCCGACGGCGTCCGGAAGATCCAGATCAAGGCCGGCATCACCGAGGCCGAGCTCCGCGATTTCGCGGCCATCCTGCTCCGCGACCAGAGCTTCGGCATGGGCGAGGACGACGACGCCGTGACCGCGCTCTGGGACCGGCGCTTCGAGCACATCGCGTACATGGCGATCGACCAGTTCGCCGAGGGCGACGCGGACCTGGAGGATTTCGAGGAGCAGTGCCGGGAGGTCGCGGTGGGGGCGCGCGCCCTCGCGCAGATCGAGAGCCTGTGGGACGAGAGCTCGCTCGCGGGCAGGGCGCTCCAGCGGAACGTCGAGGCCGCGCTCGCGGAGACGGGCGCGGCCGCCTCGGCGCTCGCCATCGACCCGCTGACCCGGAGCACCCTCGGCGCCCAGATCGCGCTGCCGTCGGAGCAGTGGAACGAGCGCTACATGGACGCGTTCGTCGACGGCTACGTGGACGCCGTCCGGCACGGCGACGAGGACCGCATGACGGGGGCGCTCACCGCGTGGACCGCCGACCAGATCGTCCTGCACAGCTACGAGCTCGCGTTCGAGGTGCAGACGATGCTCCGGCGCGCGTTCTTCGCGCGGCTCGACGGCATGCAGCGCGGCGCGGCGGGCGCGGCAGGTCGATCCAGCGCCGCGCTGCCGCAGCTCTCGGCGCGCGCCGTCGACCGGACGCTCGCGCAGGCGATGTTCCCGGTCGAGGCGCTCCGGGCGATCCTCAACGATCTCGCGACGGCGCACCCGGAGGAGCCGGCGGCCACCGGCGCGGCGGCCACGGGAGCGTCGGCCACCGGCGCGGCGGGCCACGGCGGGGCGGCCGCAGGTGTGGCGGCGCAGGCCGGCGTGGGCCGGAGCGCGGCGCAGGCCAGCGCAAGCCGGAGCGCGACACAGGTCGACGCGGGCCGGAGCACGGCGCAGGCCGACCCAGGGCGCAGCGCGGCGCAGGCCGGCGCAAGCCGGAACACGTTGCAGGCCGGCGCGAGCCGGAGCGCGGCCCAGGCCGGCGCGAGCCGGAGCGTGGCGCCGCTCGACCCGGCGATCGTCGAGGGGCTGGCCCACGCGCTCGACGCGCTCGAGGACGGCTCGCTCTTCAGCGCCGCATGCCAGTGCCACGGCGCCGTGCAGTCCGAGCGCCTGCGCGAGGTCCTGTTCGTCTACATGCGGCGGTGGGCGCCGGGCCGGGAGGCCGAGCTCGGGGACCTGCTCTCTCGCGCCCCGGCCCCCCTCGCCCTGACGCTCCTCCAGCTGCTCGCGCAGCTCAAGACCCCCGGCGCCCTCGCCGCGCTGGAGGCCGGCTTCGCGAGCCCGCACGTCGAGGTGCGCATCAACGCGCTCGCCGAGCTCCCCGACGCCGCCGCGGGCGAGGGCGGCTCCGCGGGCTCCGCCGCCGACCGCGTCCGGGAGGAGCTCCAGAAGCTCCTCGACGACCCCGCGCCGCTGGTGCGCTGTGAGGCCCTGCGCCTCATCGGCAAGCTCGGCGTCCTCGCAGCGGGCCCGACGCTCGTGCGGCGGATCGTCGCGCCGTCGTTCCACGACCTCTCGGGGGCAGAGCGGCGGCAGTGGATCGAGACCGTCGCGCAGCTGAACCCCGCGCGGGCCGAGAAGCTCGCGATCGAGCTGCTCGAGAAGCGCCAGCTCATCCCGTCCGAGGCGATCGAGCAGACCCGCGAGCTGGCCGCGCACTTCCTCTGCCAGGCGCGGAGCTACGAGGCGCTCCGCGCGGTCAAGGAGGCGACCAAGCCGCGCTGGTGGAACACCCCGCCGGTGCGCGACGCCGCAGCGCGCGCCGCGGTCGCGATCGCCGCGCGCCTCGTCGCGCCGACCCGCCCGAGCGATCGTCCCCTGGCGCAGGCGCACCCGGACGCGAGCGCGCCGCCCTCCCGCGCGAAGCGCTCGTACTCGCCCGTCTCGGTCCGGCGCGTGAGCCCGGGCGGGCCGCTCAGCCTGCCGGATCAGCTCGAGCCGTGGAGCACCCCGCGCCCCGGATCCATGGCCCCGAACGGCGACGCCGGCCGATCCGCCTACAGGCCGCCGCTCGTCTCGCCGGTGCCCGCCTCGACGAGCGCCGCCTCGGCGCCTCCCACCTCCGTGCCGTTCAGCCGGCGTGGGCCGCCGCCTTCCTCCACGTCGTCGTCCACCCCGACGGCCGCGCCGCCGCCGATGCCGCCGTCGATGCCGCGCCCGGCCATGCCGCCGAGGTCCCCCGCCCCGCCCTCGAGCGCCAGCGTCGCGCCGTACAGCGCGCGGCAGGGCCCCGCCTCGTTGCCGTTCGGCGCGCCGTCCCGCACGGCCATCGAGCCTACGCCCGGCAGCGCGGTGCCCTCGACGAAGCCGGGGCCGTCTCCGTCGCCCCGCGGCGGGAGGAAGCCGTGAGCGAGGAGAAAGCCAACCTCCACGAGAGCACCGGCGACACGGCGATCTCGGGCGTGAAGGCCGACGGGCGGCGCCGCGCGGCGCTCGGCCTGGTGCAGATGATCTACCGGCTCGCGAAGGCGTGCCTCCTGCACAGCGACTCGAACCAGGCGGTGCTGTCGCTCGTCCCGTCCGCGATCGACAGCATCGTCCAGTTCTGCGAGCTGTCGGGGAGCGAGGCCGCGACGATCGTGTTCGCGGGCAACACCCTCTTCATCAACGGCCAGATGCTCCGCGCCTCGCGCGAGACGTACGAGGTCGCCCTGGAGCTCGGCAGCTTCTTCGAGGCCTGCGACGTCTCCGAGCTCGTGCTCGACAAGGCGGTCCGTCGGGCCGAGCTCGCCGCCTTCGCCCGCCTCCTCGCCGACGCCCAGCGCGACCGCAGCATCGCCGCGCGGCTCCTCCAGTCGAGCCTGCGGGGCGTCCGCGTCCGCAAGCTCACGAACCCGTTCCCCGGCGGGGCCATCGACGGCGACGGCACCCGCATCGGCCGGATCAGCCGCACCTACGCCGCGGCGATCCTCGTGATGCGGTCGTTCTACGCGGCCCTGCGCTCGTCCCCGGTGATCCTGCCGCAGCGGGTGAAGCGCGTCGCGCAGAAGCTCGTCGCCGCGGCCGAGGAGGACGCGCGCCTGCTGCTCTCGGTCGCCGCGGGCAAGATCGCCGACCCGGACGAGGGGGGCCTCAGCGTGTCCACGGCGATCGTCGCGCTGGGCATCGCCCGGCAGCTCACGACCGACAGGAGGATGCTCGGGGGCCTCGTCACCGCGGCGCTGCTCTACGACGTGAGCCGGCTGCGGCTCACGGGGGTGCTCGCCGGCTCGGCCGACGGCGAGGAGCCTGTCGCGCGCTCTCTCCTCGAGCGCGGCCTGAGCGACGACGAGAAGGAGCGGCTGCCCGCGAGCGCGGCCGTCATGTTGACGGCGCTCGGCAAGCTGCACGCGCCCTCGATCACGCGCACGGTCATCGCCTACGAGGCGCTCGCGCTCCGGCAAGGCGGCCGGCAGGGCCCGCTCTACGGCGGCCGGCGCAGCCCCACGGTGCTCGCGCGCATCCTGGCGGCGGCCCGCCAGTTCACGGAGCTCCGGACGGCGCCGTTCCCGACGATCGAGACGGCATCGGGCGGCGCCTCGTCGCTCGACGCCGTGCTCCAGCGCATGATCACGGGCGCCGAGAGCGCGACCGACCGGGCGATCGGCAAGCTGCTCGTCGGCGCGCTCGGCATCATCCCGACCGGGACGTTCGTGCAGCTGAGCACCGGCGAGCTCGGGGTCGTGCTCTCGACGCCGCTGTCGCCCGCGCACTTCGCGCAGCCGCCGGTGCGCGTCCTGTTCGACGAGCAGGGCCACCTCCTCGGCGCGCCGTTCGACGTCGACCTCTCGCAGCGGGCGCCGGGCGCGGAGCCGTGCTTCATCGTCCGGCCCGTCGAGGTCGAGCCTCACCACGAGCGGGCGATCCGCGCCGCGTTCGGCTTCCGTTCCGGGAGGGGCGCCGCGGGGGTGGAGTCGCGCGTGACGGCCGCCGCGCCGGTGCTCTTCGGCGACGAGGTCCCGCCGACGGAGCCGGGCGACACGCTCGCGCCGCGCGCGGTCCGCTCGGAGGAAGGCGCGCGCTCCGCGCAGGCGCGCAAGGAGGCCGCGTGGCTCGGCAGGCCGCTCGCGGGCTCCGCGCAGGCCGGGTCGTCGCCGACCAGCATGCAACCCCGGCAGCCCGCGCCGGCCGAGCGCCCGGCGCCGGCCGAGCGGGGTCGCGACGAGAACCTCATCTCGACGCAGCCGCCCCCCTCGACGGCGGCGGCGCGCGCGGCGATGGCCGTCCCTCCTCCGCCGCGGTTGCCGCGGGATTCGCGGCCCTTCGGGCAGGTCGCGTCGACGAGGTACTCCGTGCCGGCGCCCGAGCCGACGCGCCCGTCGCGGCAGATCGAGCGCCGGGACGACGCGCCGGCGCGGGACCCGGGCGTGGGCCAGCTGCCGACGATCGGCCCTCCGGCGGCGTTCCCGGCGTCGCGGAGGTCGGGGGATCTCCGGCTCGGCGCGTCGTCGCGCCGGTCGGATTCCCGAGTTGATCCGGAGGATTGGGACTGGGACGACGAGCTCCCGACCATCGATCCGCCGCCGCCGGGGCCGCCGCCGACCTCGCGGAGCCCTTCCTTCGCGTCCGAGCCTCCGCCCGCCAGCGCGCTCGATCACGCGCCCACGTACACCCCGCCCCGTCCTCCCAGCCACGCGTCGGACCGCGCCCCGGGCTATCCGCCGCCGCATCCTTCCAGCCACGCGTCGGACCGCGCCCCTGCCCCTCGCTATCCATCGCCCCATCCTTCCAGCCACGCGTCGGACCGCGCCCCTGCCCCTCGCTATCCATCGCCCCATCCTTCCAGCCACGCGTCGGACCGCGCCCCTGCCCCTCGCTATCCATCGCCCCATCCTTCCAGCCACACGTCGGACCGCGCCCCTGCCCCTCGCTATCCATCGCCCCATCCTTCCAGCCACGCGTCGGACCGTGCCCCTGGCTATCCGCCGGCCCGTCCTTCCAGCCACGCGTCGGACCGTGCCCCTGGCTACGCGCCGCCCCGCACCCCTAGCCCCACGCCGGCCCGTGCCTTCAGCCACGCGTCGGACCGCGCCCCTGGTCACGCGGCGCCCCGTACCCCCAGCCCGCCGCCGGCCCGTGCCTCCAGCCATGCGCCGGGCGGTGCCCTGAGCTACGCGCCGGAGCCTGTCCCGACGGAGCGGAACGCGCCGCGCGCGTTCTCCAGCGCCGGGTCCGGATCGAGCCTGGACGACGCGGACCTGACGTGGACCGACGAGCTGCCGACGCTCGATCCTCCCCCGCCGCCGAGCACGGAAGAGCTCGAGCGCGATCGGCTGCTCGCGGCGTACCTGGCCGAGCGCACGCCCTTCCCGCAGGCTGGTCTTCATGAATGGAGCTCGGCGCCCAGCGAGGCGCCGGGGCGCGCCGAGGCGGACGTCGACGGCAGGTGGCGCGGCGACGCGCTGTCTCAGCGCCCGGCGCCCGACTCGCGGGCGGTGGCGCCGATCACCATGGCGCCGATCACCATGGCGCCGATCAGCTCCAGCTCCTTGGGCGCCACGAGGCGCCCGCGCGCGCCGATCCCGCGGGAGGAGCCCGAGGACGACGGGGGTGATCCTCCGGCGCCGGAGGGGCGGGACCGCTGATGGCCTGGCCCGCTGCGGCGAGCCGCGGGCTCGCTGCGCTGCTGCTCGCCGCGCCGGCGTGCGCCGACGACGGCGGGGATCCCCCGCCGGTCGAGCACCCCTGCAAGCTCGGGTACCTGGGCGAGGAGGGCGCCGACATCCGCATGGAGGTCATCGCGCTCGACTCGAGCGACGCGGCGCACCCGGTGAGCGACGGCGACGGGATCGACATCATCATGCCGCCGCAGGGCGGGCGGGTGCTCTTCCTGGGCGTCCGGGCGACGAACCTGAGCGCCTGCGGCGTCCAGCTGTCCGGCTCGCTCCGCGATCCCGTGTCCGGGCGTGTGATGTCCGAGTCGAGGACGGTCAACCTCAGGCCGACCGGCGACGGCTGGGGAGCGAGCGTCGACGCCGACATCTCGACCTTCGCGAACGTGGGAGTCTGCCCGAACAACTGGTCGGGCAGCGACATCTTCGATCACGACTACGAGATCGAGGTGCAGGTGAAGGACAGGGAGGGCCGGACGGCGAAGCAGGTGCGGCAGGTCCGGCCGGCGTGCAACGAGCCCGAGTTCGAGGTCGAATGCCGCTGCATCTGCAAGCACGGGTACGTCCTCGGCGAGGCGTGCGAGTAGGCCGGAGCGCTGCGAGTCCAGCAGCGGAGCGGATGATCCGAAAAATAAAAAATCGTTCGCAATGCGATCTCGTGATGCGCATGCACCACCGCGCGTAAGAGACGAAGCGGCGAAGAACACGGCAAAACGCGCTGGTTCCCGTGGACACGCTCTGTTACTGAGCCGCGCGTGGGGCAGCCGGACCAGTTCGCCAAACGCACCTTTGCCGCGGAGACGGAGCGGATCACTGGCGGCGCTGTCACATGGCAGGATCCGCCCGAGATCGGCCTGGTGAAGGTGCAGAGCGATGGGCTCCTGCTCGTACGCCACCCCGACCGTATTGCAGCGCTGCCCGCCCCGTGGCCAGAGGCCGGGAGCCACGAGGAAGTCCTGGTCGAGCTGAAAATGCCAGGAGATCATCTCGATTTCCCGGCCGTGGAGCGCGCGCTGCTCCGGCGGCAGGCAAGGCAGGTGCAACGGGCGGAAGAGAGCACGCATGCGTGGTCGGGCCAGGAGCCGCTCTGGCTCGTCGCGCCGCACGTGCCCGACTGGCTGCGGGCGCAACGCGCGCTCGTCGCGATCGGGCCGGCTTGCTACCGTGTGGAGCCGTCGAGCTTCCCCTTCCTGTGGATCGCAGCCAACGACCTTCCGCTGCGCGACGAGCTCGTGCCCTCCCTGGTTGCCCGCTCCGGACGGGCGCTCGACGAGTTTGCCCGGTGGGTCGCCTCGCGAATGCCGCTCGCGTGGGTGCTCGGCATGGTAAGATTCACCGCGATGTCGGCGACCGTGCGCGAAGAGCTGTTGTGGTGGGTTGGCAAGGGTGAGGACCCCGAGGTCAAGGCGCGGGAGCGAGAGATCCTTCAGGCTCTGCTCGGGGCAAACCCGGACGTACAGCAGAAACTGGTCGAGAAGGGCATCGAGCGGGGTCGCCTCTCCGAGGCCCGAACCGCGCTGCGCAGAGTGCTCGCGCAGCGGCAGCTCGCGCTGCGTCCTGAGGAGGACGCACGCATCGAGGGCTGCGCCGAGCTTGAGGTCCTGGAACGGTGGCTCGAGCGCGCCGTCACCGCCACGATGGCGGCCGAAGCGTTGACGTAACCGCGAGCTGCCCTGCCTGGAGGCGCCACTCGTGCGGCGACTGGCCGCGCCAGCCGGCGCCAGGCCCGCGACGGCGCGGCCACGCGCCCTACACCCCCCCGCCTCGCCCGCACCGGCGCGGCCACGCGCCCTACACGTCGAGGTCCTTCCACCGCCTCGAGCGCCGGGAGAAGATCAGCATCCCCACGAGCGAAGCGACCCCGATCGCCGCGAACGAATACCAGATCTCGTAAGGCCGGTAGGTGTCCCAGAGCAGGCGCGTGGCCTCGGCGGCGTCGATGTGCAGCGTCTCCTGCAGCGTCCTGAAGGCCTGCTGGCGCGACACCCCGAGGAGCTCCGAGAGCGACGCCACATCGCCGTCCCAGGCCTTCCCCTTGGCGACATCGGTCTTCTCGGCGAGGTAGCGCAGGGCCAGCGTGGCCTTCTCGCCCCGGGTCCCATAGAGGATCCCCGCCATCTGCGCGCCGATCGCGGGGCCGATCGCCGCCGGGATGTTGACGTAACCGAGATAGAGCGCCTTCTTTCCCTTCGGCGCGATGAGCGCGAAATACTCGCTCTTCTTCGGGCCGGTCAGCATCTCGCCGATAGAGAAGAGCAGGATGCCCACGAAGAGGACGTAGAGCGACGTCGTGGTCCCTGCGACGAGGATGCCGAAGATGGCGACGAGGATGCCCAGCGTCATCGCCGAGAGCACCTTCATCCTCGCCACCAGGTACGAGAAGGGCACGAGGAGCAGGACGATGCTCACCGAGTTCAGGTTGATCACGTTCTCCTGCTTGAGCTGGACCCCGCGCGGATCCTTGAGTTCGAGCCATGACGCCGGGAGCCAGGGGTTGTTCTGCACGAAGGAGGTGCTGCTGATCCAGTCCGTGTAGAAGTTCGGCATCAGGTCCCAGAGCTGGTACATCATCAGCCAGAACCCCGAGAGCAGCAGGATCACGGTGATGAGCCGCGCGTCCCAGATGTTCTTGATCGTGTCCTTGAAGACCTTCCACGCCCCGGAGGTCTTGTCAGCGCCGGAGTCGACCTCCTTGTACGTGAACAGCATCAGGAAGTTCAGGGAGATGATGGCGGCGCAGCCATAGAAGACCCACGGCCAGCTCTTGCCGTGGAGGTAGCCGGCGAGCGGCGGGCCGATCGCCGCGCCCACGTTCACGAGCCAGTAGAAGAGGCCCCAGCCGACCGATGAGTTCGACTTGTCCATCGACTGGGCCAGGGTGCCCTGGATACCGGGCTTGAAGAGGGCCGTGCCCGTCGCGAGGATGACCACGCCGAGCAGAAAGCCGGTGAAGCTCCGCTGCGTCGCCATCAGCAGATAACCGATGATCTTCAGCCACACCGTGATGAAGATCGTGCGCTTGTAGCCGTACCGGTCGGCGTAACCGCCGCTGATCATCGGGAGCAGCGACTGGATGAGGGCCCAGACCATGTAAATGGTGCCCTTGTCCTGCTGGCTGAAGTGGAGCCCTCCAGGTTCGTCGGCCTGCGCGATATAGATGGGCATGACGACACGCACGCCGTAGTAAGCCAGCCGTTCCCACATTTCCATGGTGCAGCCCATCCAGAAGGAGCGCGGCAGGCTTTTCAGGGTCTGAGCAAAGGAAAGCTTCGGCGGCGCCTCGACGGCCGGCTCGCTCACGGCGGCGTTGGTCATTTCATGCTCCTCGTGCGCCCGGGCCCCGGGCAAGCCCTCGTACCACACCGAGAGCAGCGTCCACACCTGGATCACAGGCGCGTCCCGCCGCGGTCCGTCAGGGGCAACTACGATTGAGCAGCTCCTTCGCGGCGAGCGAGCGGGCGCCGGTCTCACGCGCGTCGAAACAGCCGGTATTCACCGCCGCGCTCTGCAGTCCGATTCACGCCTCGACAGCGCAGATCATGGATCATCCTGGACAGCGGAGCCGGGAGCGAGCGGCGCTCGCGCCATGTCGCCCACCGGGTGGGTGGTTCGCTCGTGATCCGTGAGGGGCGTTTCTTGTCAGGGCATGGCGAGACACGCCCCGCGACCTCCACCTGCCTGCCGCGGGACGTGGCGACCGCGGTCCCGTCCGACCAGCGCCCGCCTCCCCTGCCGTGCCGCGCAGCGGCGCCGGCCGAGCGGCGCTCCACCTCGGCCGCCGGCGAGTCTTTGCCTGCGGCGCCGTCCTGATGGTAGGGCAAACCCCGTGATGCACGCGCGGCGGAGCGGCGATCGATCCGGCGGGACCACGCTGGAGCAGGCGATCGCGCGTTTCCTGACCTACCTTACGGCCGAGCGGCGGGCCTCGCGCCACACCGTGGCGGCGTACCGGCGCGACCTCGAGCAGCTCGCGCGCTTCGCCCGCGAGAAGGCGGCCGCGAACGCCGATCACCGCCCTGCGCGAGCGCGCGGCAAGGCCCCGGCCACCGGCAAGGCCCCGGCCACCGGCGAGGCCCCCTCTCCGGACGAGGCCACGGCCGTGGATGGCCTCGACGTGCTCCTGCTGCGCAGCTGGCTGGGCTCGCTCGCGCGCACCCACGCGCCCGCCTCGATCGCGCGCAAGGTGGGCGCCGCCCGCGCCCTGCTCCGCTACCTGGAGCGGCGCGGCGAGGTCGACAAGAACGCGGCGGCCCAGCTCGCCCTGCCCAAGGTCCGGCGCCCGCTGCCCACCTTCCTGGACGTCGACGCCGCCGCCGAGGTCATGGAGATCCCCGGCGCCGAGACGGCCGAGGGGCTCCGCGACCGCGCCATGCTGGAGACCCTCTACGGCGCGGGCCTGCGCGTCTCCGAGCTCTGCGGGCTCGACCTCACCCACGTCGACCGGCGCCCGGCCGACAGGGCCGCGGTGCGCGTCGTCGGCAAGGGCGACAAGGAGCGGATCGTCCCGCTCGGCTCCCACGCCCTCGCCGCCATCGAGCGCTACCTCGAGCGGCGCGACGAGCTCGCCGATCCGACGACCGGCGCCCGCGATCCCCGCGCCCTCTTCCTGTCCCGCCGCGGCGCGCGCATCGGGGTGCGCCGCGTCCAGGCGCTCGTCCAGCGCTACGGCGCGCTCGGCGCCGGCCGGGCCGACCTGCACCCCCACGCGCTCCGGCACACCTGCGCGACCCACCTGCTCGACGGCGGCGCCGACCTCCGGGCCATCCAGAAGCTGCTCGGGCACGCCTCGCTCGCCACAACGCAGCGGTACACGCACGTCTCGATCGACCACCTGCTGAAGGTCTACGACGCCGCTCACCCCATGGCGCGGAAGCGGGGCCCGGCGTGAAGCGCGCCTCGAGCTCGCCGGGCCCCGCGGTCCCGACGCTGGCCCGCGCGTGGGCGGGGCGGCTCGCCAGGAGCGCGCTCGGCGCCAGCGTCTTCGGCGTCGTGGCCGCGTCGCTCGACGCCGGGTGGGCCACGGCGGGCGCCGGCGACGACGCCGCCTTCCAGCTCGCCACCTACCTCGCGGACACCGGGGTGTTCGCGCCCGTCGCGCTCGTCGTCGGCGTGCTCGCGGGCGCCTCCGCGATCGTTGTCGACCCGTCGAGCCCGCCGTCGCCGGCCACGCTCGTGGGCGCGCTGCGGGTGCGGGCGATCGGCCGGCCCGCCGACATCGCGGCGTTCGTGCCGCTCGCGGTGCTCGCGGCCTTCCTCTGGATGACCCTGTCCGCCCACCTCGCCCGCGCCCTGCTCGGCCTCGAGGCCGCGCCCCTCCTGGTCGGCACCGCCGTCGCCGCGGGCGCGCTCGGCCTCGGCCTCATCGCGGGCCTCGCCGTGCTCGCCCTCACGCCGCCGCTCCGGCGCGCGCTCGCCAAGGCCAGCGACGGCCGCCCCGCCTGGGTCGATCCGGCGGTCACGGGCGGCGTCGCGCTCGCGATCGCCGCGGCCCTGTTCGCGTTCGGGGTCGCCACGGGCGGCGTCTCGGGCGAGGGCGGCGTCCTCGGCGTCTACGGCATCTTCAAGCGCCCCGAGCTCGACCTGCGCGCCCCGGCGCTCCTCCTGGTCGTCGCGCTCGCCGCCTTCCTCGCGCCGGTCGCCGTCCGGACGGCGCGCGCGCCGGTCGCGCTCCTGGCCGCGCTCCTGCCGCTCGCGCTCACCGCGCGCGCCGCCTCGGCGCTCAACGCGGAGCCCGCGGTGGCGCAGGCGATCGAGCGCGGCGCGCCCGTCGGAGGCAAGAGCCTCGCGGTCCTGCGCCGCCTCGCCGATCGCGACGGCGACCGCGCGGCCGCCCTGTTCGGCGGCGGGGACTGCGACGACCGCGACGCGCGCGTCCACCCGCTGGCCGAGGAGATCCTCGACAACGGCGTCGACGACGACTGCTCCGGCGGCGATCTGACGGCCGCCGCGCTCGCCGCGCTCGCCCCCGCCCCCAAGGCGGCCCCGGGCGCCGACTCGCGCGGGTCGTCCACCGCGCGCCTGCCGGCGGACCTGAACGTCGTCCTGGTCACCGTCGACACGCTCCGCTGGGACCTCGGCTACGCGGGCAACCCGCGGCCCGTGTCGCCGAACCTCGACGGCCTCGCGGCCCGCTCCACCGTGTTCGAGCGCGCGTACTCGCTCGCGTCCTACACGGGCAAGAGCGTCGGCCCGATGCTCATCGGCAAGTACGGGAGCGAGACCCACAGGAACTGGGGGCATTTCAACAAGTTCAGCGAGGAGGACACGTTCGTCGCCGAGCGCCTGAAGCGCGCCGGGGTGCGCACGATGAGCGTGCACGGGCACCGCTACTTCGGCAGCTTCGGCGGGCTCGATCGCGGCTTCGACGTGGTGGACATGTCCGCGGCGCCGCCGGAGGGCGCGCCCTGGGACGTCGACAACAAGGCGACGAGCGCCGCGCTGACCGACGCCGCGCTGCGGCTGATCGGGTCGGCCGACAACACGGGCGGGCGCTTCTTCCTGTGGGTCCACTACCTCGACCCGCACGCCGACTACCTCCGGCACGACGACGTTGCGGGCTTCGGCGCCGCCTCGCAGCGGGATCTCTACGACGGCGAGGTGGCCTTCACGGACCGGCACATCGGCCGGCTGCTCGACGCGATCGCGGCGGCGCCCTACGGCGGGCGCACGGCGATCGTCGTGACGAGCGATCACGGCGAGGCGTTCGGCGAGCACAAGATGTTCCGCCACGGCTTCGAGCTCTGGGAGGAGCTCGTGCGGGTGCCGCTGGTCGTCCACGTGCCGGGCGCGGCGCCGTCCCGGGTCTCGGCGCGGCGCAGCCTGATCGATATCGCGCCGACGCTGCTCGATCTGATGCGGGTGCCCGGGCCTGCCGAGGGCGCGGCCGCGAACGACTTCCTGTCGGGCGCGTCGCTCTTGCCCGACGTGTTCCTCGCCCCGGGCGAGCAGGCCCAGGCGCGCGACGTGCTGATCGACATGCCGGCGGGGCCGTACAACGACGCGCGGCGGTCGTTCCTCCGGGGCGACATGAAGCTGACGATCTCGGGCGGCGCCCGGTTCGAGCTCTACGACCTGGCGAGCGACCCGGAGGAGCGGAAGAACCTCTGGGGCACGACGGCGGCGAAGGAGATCGAGCCGTACTACGCGGCGGCGCGGGCGCGCCTCCGCGAGGTCCACGTGACCGGCCCCCGCAAGTGACCGGCGCCCGCAGGTAACCGCCACCCGACGCGACCGCCCCGTGACGCGGCCGGCCCGTGCGGCTGACCGCCAGCGCCGGTCGGTGTGGCCGGCCGCGCGGCGCGCGGGTCCGCCCTCGGCGGCGGACGGACCCGCGCTGGGCTCGCGCAAACGCGCCGGAAATTACTTGCTCATTAGCAACTAATGCGTAATAGACAATATTGTGAGTAAGCAAAAGGTCCTGGGCTCGCCGCTCGAGCGGTTCACGCGGATGATGTTCTCGCGCATCATCGCGGGGCTCGCGCGCGCGCTGCACGAGGAGGACTTCAGCGTGGCGCAGGTGGCCGCGCTGCACCTCGTCGATCAGGACGGCCCGGTGCGCGTCACCGCGCTCGCCACGTCGCTCGGGCTCTCGGCCTCGGCCGGGAGCCGGCTCGTCGATGGCCTGGTGCAGCGGGGGCTCCTGGCGCGGCAGGAGGATCCCGAGGATCGCCGCGCGAAGACGCTCGCGCTCACGCCGCTCGGCCGCCGCTTCGTCGACCAGGCGAGCGCGGAGCGGGTCCGGGTGATCATGGAGACGGCCAGGTCGCTGCCGCCGGAGATCTCGGCGGCGATCCTGTCAGCGATCAGCGCGTTCCAGCGAGAGTGAGCCACGTTCACGGAACGTGGTGCGTGAAACCCCTTGTCCGAAGAGGAGGTCAGCATGGATATCGTCGTGTTTCTGTCTCATGAGCTCCCGGCGGCGCTCGGCGCGCTCCGGGAGGTGGCCCTGGCCGACGGCCCGCTCGCGCGCTTCGACCCGGAGCAGCGCGCCGTCCTGGAGGAGCTCGCGGCCCTGCACGGCGCCCGCGCCGACGTCGACGGGCTGCCGCGCGTCGCGCCCGGGGCGGTGGCCAGCGCGATCCCGGATCCGCACCGCCGCAAGCGGCTGGTGCAGCTCGCGCTCCTGACCGCGATGGCGGACGGCGAGGTGACGGCGGCCGAGGTGGACGCGATCGAGGCGCTCGCCCGGGCGCTCGGCGTGCGCGAGCAGGGCGTGGGCGTGCTCCGCCTCGTGGCGCGCGGCCACAGGGGGCTCGCCAAGGCCGCCGTGAGGCGCCGGCTCGTCGGCGCGTTCGCCGGCGAGGTCCTGAGGAAAGAGGGCCTGGCCGGCGTGCGCAGGCTCCTCGGGCCCTTCTTCCGCGCGGGCGTCGAGGATCGCTCGCGGGCTCTCCGCTACAAGCAGCTCGGGCTCCTGCCCGAGGGCACGTTCGGCCGGGTGTTCTGGGAGCACTGCACAGCGCGCGGCTTCCTGTTTCCCGGCGAGAGCCGGGACGCGATCCCGGAGCGCATGGTGTTCCACGATCTCGGCCACGTGCTCGCGGAGTACGACACCGATCCTGCGGGCGAGATCCAGGCCGGCTCGTTCCAGGCGGGGTTCGTCCGGCGCGACGGGTTCGCCTTCCTGCTCTTCGTGATGCTGCAGTTCCACCTCGGGATCCAGATCACGCCCGTCGCCGCGCCGCAGGTCGGGCTCTTCGAGGCGCGCAAGGTGCTGCGCGCGGTGGCGCGCGGCGCGGCCTGCAAGGTCGATCTGAGCGATCGCTGGGACTTCTGGGGCGTCGTTCACCTGCCGCTCGGCGAGGTGCGCGAGCGGTTCGGGATCCCGCCGCTCGCCGCGAGGGAGCCGCGACAACAGGCAGCCTGAAGGGCGCGCCTGCGCGGCGTCCATGAGGCCTCCGGGCGACAGAAGGGGGCCTCCCGGTGCGCGTCGAGCTCGACCGCCGCGAACATCGCCTTCTTGGCGAGGCGACCAGGGACACTTGCCGTCCGGGCACGGTTGGCTCAACGCCCCACCTGGGGTAGCCACGTCGCCGATGAGCCGGGCCGCGAGATCCGAAGCAGTCCCCCCGCCGCCGCTCCTCGACCGCGTTGACCTCCACCGCATCGAAGCCGCGCGGGCGCTGGATCCCCGCACGCGGTCCGAGCTGGGCCAGTTCCTCACGCCACCGCCGGTGGCGTCGTTCATGGCGTCGCTGTTCGAGCGGTCTTGCGAGGAAGTCCGCGTTCTGGACGCCGGCGCAGGCGTAGGCAGCCTCCTTGCAGCGTTCACGGCCAAGGCATGTGCCCGCGAGGTACGCCCGAGCGCGATCCGCGCGACGGGCTTCGAGATCGACCCGCGACTTGCAGCGCGCCTGCGTCGGACTGCGCGCGCGTGTCGCGACGAGTGCACCGGCGCCAGGATCAAGTTCACTGCCCACATCATCGAGGCCGACTTCATCCGGTCGGCCGTCGAGCAGCTCGATGGCGGACGGCTTCGCCCGAGCCTGCCGCGCTCGTTCACGCACGCGATACTGAATCCGCCGTACAAGAAGCTCAATTCGGGCACCGAGGCCAGGGCGGCGCTGCGGCGCGTGGGCATCGAGACCAGCAACCTGTACACGGCCTTTCTTGGGCTCGCGATCCTCCTCCTGGAGCCGGGCGGGGAGCTCGTGGCGCTCACCCCTCGGAGCTTCTGCAACGGTCCTTACTTTCGAGCGTTCCGGGGGCTGTTCTTCCGAGAGATGGCGCTGAAACGCGTGCACGTCTTCGAGTCGCGCAAAGCGGCGTTCGCGGAGGACGAGGTCCTTCAAGAGAACGTCATCATTCACGCCGTCAAGGGCGGCCGGTGCACGTCCGTCACCATCTCGTCGTCGCGTGGGCCCGCAGACGGGCTGCTGTCAGTCCGTTCCGTGCCGTTTGAAGACGTCGTCCGGCCTGGAGATCCCGAGCTGTTTGTCCATGTGGTGCCGGACGACGCCGGGGAGAGGGTCGCGGCCACGTTCGCCCGCATGCCGTCCCGCTTGAAGGACTTGAACATCAGCGTTTCGACGGGCAAGGTCGTCGACTTCCGAGCGCGCGAGTTCTTGCGGCAGGAGCCCGACAGGAGCACCGGCCCGCTGATCTACCCGACGCACTTCGCGTCGGGCATCGTTCGCTGGCCCAAACGCGGCAAGAAGCCGAACGCCCTCGTAGAGGCGCCTGAGACGGCCGATCTCTGGATGCCCAGCGGGAACTACGTGCTCGTCAAGCGCTTCTCGTCGAAGGAAGAGCGGCGGCGGGTCGTCGCCGCTCTCTTCACGCCCGAGAGCGCGCCGGGAGACAGGATCGGGTTCGAGAACCACCTCAACGTGCTTCACCGAAGCGGCAAGGGGCTGCCGGCGGTGATGGCGCGCGGCCTCGTGGCCTTCTTGAACTCGACGCTCGTCGATACGCACGTTCGGCAGTTCAACGGGCACACCCAGGTGAACGCGACCGACCTGAGGAACCTCAGGTACCCGACCGTCGAGCAGATCGAGCGGCTCGGGCGGCGCGTGCCCGATCCTGGGCTTCCACAGGAGGAGCTCGACCCCATCGTCGAGCAGGTGCTGTGATGGCGAGGAGATCGAAAGCGCTCGCGCCGTTCTCCCCCCCTCTCTCCGCCCCGTTCTGCGGTAACCTCCTGCGCCACCCATGAGCGACCTCCGCCAGCCCGCCGAGACCAAGTACGAACACGAGCTCGCGGCCCTCGCCGCCAACGACACGGCGCCGAGGCCGCCCGGGTGGCGCCTGTCGCCGAGGGCCGTCGAGACCTACATCCTCGGCAGCGACAAACCCGTCGGCGGCGTCGCGATCACCCCCAAGTACATCGGCGATCGCGCCCTCGTGCAGGTCGCGCTCGCGACGCTCGCCTCCGACCGCGCCCTCATGCTCGTCGGCGAGCCGGGCACCGCCAAGAGCTGGCTCTCCGAGCACCTCTCCGCCGCCATCAGCGGCACGAGCGCCCTCGTCGTCCAGGGCACCGCGGGCACCAGCGAGGAGCACGTCAAATACGGCTGGAACTACGCCCTGCTCCTCGCCGAAGGGCCCTCGCAGAAGGCGCTCGTGCCCTCGCCCATCCTCCGCGCCATGCGCGACGGGCGCTTCGCGCGCTTCGAGGAGATCACCCGCACCTCGTCGGAGATCCAGGACGCGCTCATCTCCATCCTGTCCGAGAAGCAGATCGCCGTCCCCGAGCTCGACCAGGTCGTCCCCGCGCAGCGCGGCTTCAACCTCATCGCCACCGCCAACACCCGCGACCGCGGCGTCAACGAGATGAGCGCCGCGCTCAAGCGCCGCTTCAACTTCATCACCGTCCCCGTCGTCGACGACCTCGAGCAGGAGATCAGCATCGTGCAGAAGCGCGAGGCCGAGCTCCGCGGCGACTACCAGGTCGGCGTCGAGCCGCCCGCCGAGCTCGCCAAGCTGCTCGTCACGCTCTTCCAGGAGCTCCGCGCCGGCGTCACCAAGGACGGCAAGACCAAGGTGAAGACCCCGGGCTCCGTCCTGTCGACCGCGGAGGCCATCAGCGTGCTCTTCAACAGCGGCATCCTCGCGCAGCACTTCGGCACCGGGAAGGTGACCGCCGACGACCTCTCCCGCTCGCTGCTCGGCGCCGTGAGCAAGGAGGGCGGCGACGACCTCAAGGCCGTCCGCGAGTACTGCGAGACCGTGGCCAAGGGCCGCGCAGGGCTCTGGAAGGAGTTCTACGCCTCCGCCAAGAAGCGCCTCGCGATCTGACGGAAGGGACCCGATGGACCTCGACCGGCTCGCCGCCGTGCACCTCTTCCCGGTGCGCCACCACTCGCCGCGCTCCAGCGCGACGCTGCGCGCCTACCTCGACGAGGTGCGCCCGAAGGCGATCTTCGTCGAGGGCCCGAGCGACGCCACCTCGCTCCTCGAGGCGCTCGTCGACCCGAAGACCGTCCCGCCCGTGGCGATCCTCGGCTACCGCACCGACGGGGAGCCCGCGTCGTCCCTGTGGCCGTTCGCCGCCTACTCGCCCGAGTACGTCGCGGTGAAATGGGCCTTCGAGCACGGCGTGCGCGTCGAGCTCATCGACATCCCCGTCGGCACGACGCTCGCGCCGTTCGACGGCGCCCTGGTCGGCCACGACGACGCCGACGATCCGGGCGGCCACGAGCGCGAGATCGACGAGGACCGCGGCGAGCAAGGGGAACCCGGCGAGCCCGCGGGCGACGGCGGCGAAGGGGATGGCGGCGCAGGGGACGGCGGCGACGGCGGGCCGGCCAGCGCGGAGGGGGAGCAGGAGAGCATCTATGCGGCGTGCGCGCGCGCCCGGGGCTTCCGCTCGTTCGAGGAGTTCTGGGAGGCGTCGTTCGAGGCGCCCCGCTACGATCCCGAGCCGTTCCGCGAGGCCCTGCTCGCGTACGCGGACCTCGTGCGCAGCGACGGGGACCGGCTGATCCACCGGGCGCGCGACGCGTACATGGCGCGGAGCATCCTCGAGCGCATGGGGCCGGACCTCGCCCCGAACGAGGTCGCGGCCGTGCTCGGCGCGGCGCACGCGGCGGCGTTCGCGGCGCGCGACGTCGATCCGGCGCTGGAGGCGCGGCTGCCGGCGCCGATCCCGTGCGCCGTGACGCTCATCCCGTTCAGCTTTCCGCGGCTCTCCGAGCAGCTCGGCTACGGCGCGGGCAACCGGGCGCCGCAGTATTACCAGCGCGCGCACGACGCGGGCGGCGACTTCCGGCGCGCCACCCTCGAGGTGCTGATCGACTTCACCGAGCACCTCCGCCTCCGCGGCTTCATGGCCTCGCTCGCCGACACCATCGAGGCCTTCCGCCTCGCGGTCTCGCTCGCCGAGCTCCGCGGCAAGGCCGAGCCCGGCCTCGACGAGGTGCGCGAGGCGACGATCGCCACGATGTGCCGCGGCGACGCCACGCACGTCGACGGCTTCCTCTGGCCGGCCGTCATCGGGCGCAACGTGGGCCGCGTCGGGGGCGGCATCGGGAAGAACTCGCTCCAGGAGGAGTTCTGGCGCGAGGTGCGCGAGCGCAGGCTCCCCGCCACCGACGCGCCCGAGTCGTTCCGGCTGTCGCTCACGAACGAGGTCGAGGTCGGGACGAGCGTGCTCCTGCACCGGCTCCGCATCGCGAAGATCCCTTACGCGGCGTACGCCGGCACCCGGGCGGCCGGGCGGGGCGGCGCGGGCGCTCGCGGGCAGCGGCGCGGGCAGGCGGCGAACGAGGTGCCGCCGGACGAGCTGCTCCGGCAGCTGAGCGAGACGTGGGAGGCGCAGTGGACGCCGGCGACCGACGTGGCGCTCGTCGAGAAGATCGTCCTCGGCGACACGCTGGAGCAGGTGGCGACGCGGCTGCTCGAGGAGGATCTCGCGGCGTGCCACACGACCGGCGAGGCCGCCGACGTGCTGCTGAACGCCGTGCTCGCGTCGAGCGCCCGCGCGGCGGCCTCGGCGCTCGACGCGTGCGACCGGTTCGCCGCGGGCGACAGCGATCTGCCGTCGCTCGCCCGGGCGTGCCGCGCCTTCGCGGGGCTCGCGTCGTTCGGATCGTCGCGCTCGCTGTCGTCGCTCGGCGACGGGGTGATCGCCACGATGCTGGAGAAGACGTACGCGCGCGCGGTCCTGCGCGTCCACGGCGGCTGCACGGGCAGCGACGAGGCCGTCGCCCCGGCCAAGGAGGCGCTGCGCACGCTGCACGACGTGGCCCTGTCGCAGCCGATCGTCGACCGCGCCGCGTGGTTCGAGGCGGCGCGGGCGCTCGTGGACAGCGACGCGGTGAACCCCACGGCGTCGGGCCTCGCGTGCGGGCTGCTCTACCTGGCGCAGGTGATCGATGACGCGGAGGTGGCGCGGATCGTCGGCCTGCGGCTCGGGAGCGCGGCCCCGCCCGAGGCGGCGGCGTCGTTCCTGGCCGGCTTCCTCGAGGTGAACGCGCTGGTGCTCGTGAAGAGCCGCCCCGTGGTCGAGGCGCTCGACGCGTTCCTCGGGGGCATCCTTCCCGAGCGCTTCAAGGACACGCTCCCGGTCCTGCGGCGCGCGTTCGGGGCGCTCGGCGCGACCGAGCGGCGGTACCTGCTCGAGAACGTGCTCGCCTCGCGGAAGCTCGGGGACAAGGCCCGCGCGGCGCAGGCCGTGCTCCTGGAGAAGGACCGCGAGAAGCTGAAGGAGATGAGCGAGGACCTGTCGCAGGCGATGGACGACCTCGACGACCTGCTCTGACGCCGGGCCGTGACGGCGCCGCGCCGCCCGCCGCCCTCACGCGGCCGGCCGGCCAGCGGGGCTCGCTCGCCTCACTCCTCCCGGCCGGCCCGCGACCAGCCGCCGACGTTGAGGTCCGGGTGCTCCGCCAGGAAGCTCTGCAGGCCGGGCGGCGGGGACGCCCACGCCGCGAGGCGCTCCGGCGCCTTCTTGGCGGGCACCACCGCCGAGCGCGAGTAAGAGCTCCACGCGCCGTCGCCGCAGGCATAACACGCAGCGCGCGCGAGCTTCGCGGTCACCCGGAGCGCCCCCCGCGCGTCGTAGGCCGGCGCGATCTGCACGAGCTCCGGCGCATCCCGCTCTTGCCGGGCGGCCTCCGGGTCGTCCTCGTCTTCGTCGAGGAGCGCCTCGGCCTCGCCCTGCAGCGCCGGCACGCCGGACACCTCGGCGAGCAGGTTGACGATCGCCCCCTTGTCGGCGTCCCACACCGTGAACCCCACGCCCACGAAGCCGTGTGCGCCGCACGCGTAGGTGTACGTCCGTTCCTCGATGAACAGGTACGGCCCGACGCTCCCGATCGCCTCCGCCTCGTGCTGGATCACGTTGCTCCCGTCCGCGTCCGACGGCGCGATCACCTGCTGGCGCGCGCCCGTCCCGCGCAGCACGAGCTCCGCGCGGCTCGCGGTGCCCTCGCCCGGCTCGCGCGTCTCGTCGGGCCCGAAGTCGCAGGCCGAGGTCTCCACCTTCACCTCGCGCACCTCCCAGCGCCACTCCCCTCGACCGGTCGCCACGACGATCCCCGGTTCCTCGCGGATCACCGCGCCTTCCTCGGTGAGGTGCCATGTCCTCGGCGGCCCATCGCCCGTGCGGCCCCAGACGAGGATCTCCCCGCCGAGCGCGGCGCCCTCAGCGCCCTTGGACTCGGACGAACGCGGGGCAGGCGAAGGCGGGACCTCGAGGGCAACGGGAAGAGCCGACTGCGGGCGGGCGGCGCAGCCGGAGATCAGCGCAAGCAAAGCGATCGACGTGGCGAGTCGGGGGCGCGGCATGCCGGCCCGAAACAGCACGGCGCGTGCCGCAGGGCGCCGTCAGGAAAGGCCGCGCCGCGCAGGGGGCGGGTGTCTCCGCAGGCCCACACCGCGTGGCAGCCGGGAACCATGCTCGTCCTGAACCACGCCTGGCTCGATGTCCTCGGAAAGACCGGCACCATGACGTCCGACAGCAGTATCCTCCCCGACGGACGCCGTGCGCACCCCGGCGCGCCGGGCAAGGACGAAGAACGGGCATCCTTCCACTCTGACATCTAGAGGCCTTCGTGAAAGACATCCTCTCCGCGCGCCTGGACTCCGGCGCATTCCCCGCCGGCAGCGTCGAGCTCGTGGAGCTCTCGGGGCACGAGACGCTGGCGCAGCTCTTCGCGTTCGAGATCCGGGTCGTGTGCAAGGATCCGGGCGGGATCGACGAGGAGGCGCTCCTCACGGAGCCCGCGGCGCTCGTCTTTTCCCGGGGCGGACACGAGGAGCGAAAGCTCTTCGGGATGGTCTCCGTGGTCAACGACGCGCTGCATACCGAGACGATGCACCTCGGCTACTCGCTCACGTTCGTGCCGCGCGCCTGGAGGCTGAGCCTCACCGAGACGTCGGAGATCTTCATGGATCTCACGGTGCCGGAGATCATCAAGAGAAAGCTCGAGCGGGCGGGCCTGTCGGAGGCGGACGACTTCGAGCTCCGGCTCAACGGCTCCTACGAACCGCGCGAATACGTCGTACAGTACCAGGAGACCGACCTCCAGTTCGTGTCGCGCCTGGCGGAGCACCTCGGGATCTCCTTCTTCTTCGAGCACCAGAGCGGTCGCGACGTGATCGTCTTCACCGACGACAACAGCGGTTTTCACCCGATCGCGGGGGACGAGCACGTCCCGTTCTACGCTCGCGGCGATCGGAGAGGCGTGCACCGGTTCGAGGGGACGACGCGCACGATCCCGAACCGGTACGTGGTCAAGGACTACAACTACAGGACGCCGCACCTGCCGCTCATGGCGACCGCCACCGTCTCCGGCGCGGCGGGCGGCGACATCGTCGAGTACGGGGCGCACTTCAAGACGCCGGACGAGGCGCAGCAGCTCGCCCGGATCCGCGCCGAGGAGCTCCGGGCGACGCGGCGCGTCTTCGCGGGGGCGAGCGACGTGCAGGTCCTCGGCGCCGGCGCGCGCTTCACGCTGGAGGGGCACCCGCGAGGGGACATGGAGCTCTTGCTCGTCGAGGTGCGCCATCGCCTGCAACAGGGGGCGCTCGGCACGGGCACGGGGCACGAAGACGCGTATGCCAACGAGTTCCGGGCGATCCCTTTCAAGACGGCGTACAGGCCGCCTCGGGTGACGCCCAAGCCGCGGGTGCACGGGGTGATCACGGGCGTCGTCGAGGCGGCCGCGAAGAGCAAGTACGCCGAGGTCGACGAGACGGGCCGCTACCATGTGCGGTTCCTGTTCGACACGAGCGACGCGAAGGAGGGGCGAGCGTCGAGGCCGGTGCGCATGGCCCAGCCCCACGCGGGGCCGGGCTACGGGTTCCACTTCCCGCTGCGGAGCGGGGTGGAGGTGATCCTGACGTGCATCGACGGCGATCCGGACCGCCCGATCATCGCCGGCGCGGTGCCAAACCCGCAGACGCCGAGCACGGTGGAGGCGAAGAACGCCAAGCGGAACGTGATCAGGACGGGCGGGGGGAACGAGATCAACATCGACGACACCGAGGGCGAAGAGCGCATCAAGATCTCGACGCCGTACGGGGGCGCCTGCCTCCAGCTGGGAGCGCCGAACACGCCGGAGTCCGGCGCCGCGATGACGACCACGGACGCCTTCAGCCAGGTGGCCAGCGCGGGCATCAACACGATCACCACCGTCATGAACTCGGTGGCCAGCACGATGTCGTTCTTCGCCGCGGCCAACATCACGAATTATGCGGGTGTGTCGAATGTCCTCGAGCTCACGGACAAGATCGAGAGCGTCGCAGGGAACCTCCTGGCGACGGCCAAATCGGTGCTCGACTTTCCCAAGAAGTACGAAGCCTTCGAGCAGGCGAAGCTGGACGAGGAGGTCGTGCGGACCGAAGAGGCGGCGAAGCGGCTGGAGGAGGAAGCGGTCCTGTCCGGCGCGGCGCTCCCCTCGCCCCCTCCGAGGGTCCAGGGCCCGGACGGGATCGAGCGCCCGATGACGCAAGAAGAGTGGAATGAACAGCTGGCGGTGTCCGATCAGCGCGTCCCTGTGGCGCGCGCGGCGGCGCAGAGCGCGAAGAAGGCCGCCGAGGCGAGGAAGAAGGCGTTCGAGGCCGATGAGACCAACGTCGCGCTGAAAGGGGTCGGGAGCGCGGTCGACGCCGCCACAGCCGGGCACGCTGCCCTAAAGGGTGGGCGCGCCCTCATCAGCAGCGCGTCCAAGCTGATGAAATCCGCCGGGGACAAGTCGGCCGCGGCCGTGGCGAACGGGATGTCCGTCGGCGCGACCATGGCGGCGAGCCCGGGGCGTGTACCGAGCCCGGTAGCGCCCGTCACCTCGCCGAGCTGTACCAACGCCGCCCTCGGGACGTCGGCGGTCATCGGGCACGCGAACGCGTTCGTGTGCGGCGCGTCGAACGCCGTGCTCGCGTCGGGCGGCGGCACCGTCGTCACGGGGGCCGCGACCGCGGTGCTCAAATCTCCGGGTGCCGTCGAAATGGCGAGCGGCGTCAAGGCGTTCATCACATCGAGGCTGGTCGACATCCGGGCAACCGCCGTCATCGCCATGCAAGCGGCCATCCTACGCATCGAAGCCGACGCCAGGGCCCTTATCCAGGCGAAGGCTCTCGACATCCATGTCGAGAGCAACTTGGACGCGCGCGTCGCCGGCAACACCAACATCAAATCGGGCGGCGCCGTGAGCATCAAGGGCGGCTCCGCGCTCGCAGGGGACGCGGCGAACGTCTCCTTTCATGGCACGAAGGAAGCTGAGCTCAAGTCGGGCGGTTGGTCCGCCACGCTGAAATCGGGGCAAGCGAGAATCGGCGGTCCGGCCTCCGGGTGCACGCTGACGAACGGCTCGGCTGTCCTCAAGTGTGGCTCGATGGTGACCTGCACGAAGGACAGCGTGACGGTCAAGGCGCCCTCCGTGGAGCTCAAGGGGAGCGGGAGCATTCGACTGAACGGCGCGCGGATCGACCTCGGCTGAGCTGTCTGGAGGGGGGCTCGGGTCCGCCGACGCTCAGCGGCGCTAGCGTCGAGCCGTGGCCGGAGCTCACGGGCTCTAGGGTTGGGAGGCTTTCCACATGGCCCACAGAAAAATTGCCGATCCCAAGATCACGACGAGGCCGAAGTGTATGCAACCGTGCCTCAGGAGGATGCGATTTCGCTCTCGCTTGACCTTCTCCAGAGCCACTTTCTCTTGAATCACGGATTCATAGGCCACACGGGCTTGCTCCTCCTCGGCGCGAGCGAGCGCCTGCTCCATCTCCAGCTTGATCGCCAGGTTCATCCTTTCCTCGGCCATATCCGCTGCCCGCTGCACGGCCTGGTCCCGAGTCATCTTCCTCGGCCCGGGCTCCTTCTCGCCGTCGAATAGCAGCCTGCCCGCCGGATCGAACTTCCAGGCGATGCCCTCCTCACTGAAGAGCCAGAAGGCCCCGTCAGGGCACACGGCGAGCCTCCTCTCCGACCAGAAAGAAGGGCCGTCTTCCGCCTCGAAGTCGAGCTCGGCCTTCACGACGACGCTCGGCTCGCCTGTCGCGCTGACCCGCACGACGCGGCTGCACCCGAGCACGTAGACGTTGCCCCGGAGGTCGGCGCCGAGCGCGAGCTCCTCGTGATCCGTCTCCGGCATGGGGAGCTCGACGCAGTAGACCTTCCGTCCGTCAGCGTCGAAGCGGGCGAGCGCGCCGCCGGGTGACTCATCCACCATGTAGAGCGAGCCGTCCGGCCCGCAATGCAAGGTATGGGCCGTGCCCCCAACGTGCACCGGACGATCGCGCAGATCCTTCAAATCGTAGATCGAGGCGTCGCTCTGCAGAGCGCTGCTCGCCCACACGGGGACCTCCACGCCGTTCGCCGCGATCCGCCGGAGCTTGCCATCCGCGCAGATCAGCAGCGAGCCGTCGCGATCGCAGGTCAACAGACCGCGCGCACGCCGATCGGCGTAGGGCACGAGCGCCGCGGCGGCTGGATCCTCGACGGGCGCGCCGGTCGTAAGAGAGAGCCAGAGCGGCGGCGAGCGTCGTGCGCCGATCACGAGGAGCCTGTCCTTCGAGCAGTGCAGGGAGCGCGCGGCTCCCGGAAGATCGCGTCGCACCCAGCGTACGTTCAGCGACGGATCGATCGACCACAGGACATGCTCGACCTCCTCGTTCACACATCCGCTCGCGTCGCGGTGCCAGCGCGACTGCGTGGCCGCGCAGTACAGGTTCCCCTCTGTGTCGACCGCCACCTCCGGAAGGTCTTTCCAGTCGAACAGCCCCGCGGCGACGGCAGGGGCACGCTCGGCGACCGAAGGATCGAAGCAGAGGACCCAGGGCGCGACCGCCTGGCTTGCCCCTGAGCCCACGCGCTCGCCAGGAACGCTCACGCTCACGCCGCAGAGCTTGCAGGCGCACGTTCGGTTCACCCCGTCGAGCTCGACCGTCGTACCGCAGCGCGGACACGGGAACGTCGCCGCGTCGGTCTGGAGCTCGGGCGGCAGCGCGCGCCAATCCGGCTCCTCGCCCACGAGGTGCGTGACGCTCGGGAGCGCGCCCGCGACCTCCACGGGCGCCGCCCTCACCCAGATCCGCCTGGCGC
Organism: Sorangium sp. So ce295; assembly: GCF_051527405.1. Classification (NCBI taxonomy): domain Bacteria; kingdom Pseudomonadati; phylum Myxococcota; order Polyangiales; family Polyangiaceae; genus Sorangium; species Sorangium sp. So ce295. The sequence goes on from NZ_CP150324.1 coordinate 11,467,527, forward strand.
AGCGGGCGCAGCGGATCAGCGCCTGCGCTCGCACCTCCTGGACGCTCGCCACGGGGATCGCCGTCTCGCAGCCATGGCACGCGGGTTCGGCCCGCGCGTAGACGACCGACAGATCGCCCGCCGAGCCGCGGCGCTCCTCGTTCAGCGAAAGCTTCGGGCCATCGTGGATCGCGTCGCGGAGGAGCCCCGACCAAAGGCCGCCGTCGATCGCCGTCGACCTGCCGCAGCGCGGGCAGCCCACCTCGCTGGCAAGCCTGTTGACCGGCACCCGAGCGCCGCAGGCGCCGCACTTCGTCTCCACCTTCACCGCGACGCTGGCCATGGCCCTTCCCTCCTCTCGACGCGTGATCGCGGAGCCATCGGCTTCACGCCCCGTCGCGCCGCTCTCCTCGTACCCCGCACTCGAGCTCCCTATCCTACCGCCGTGCAGCTCGCATGCGCGATGCGAGCGGCTCACACGCGACGGCGCGCTCGATGGCGGCGCGAAGCCAGCTGTGGCCCTCGTCGCCCTCGGAGCGTTCCGGCCAGACGAGCGTCAACGTGTAGCCCCTCGCCTCGAGCGGACACGGACGCACCACGAGATCGAGCTTCCGGGCCAGCGCCGCGGCGACCCGCGCGGACACGGTGAGCAGCAGGTCAGAGCCGGAGAGGATGAACGGAGCGACGAGGAAATGCGACACGGTCAGGGTCACCCGACGGCGCAGCCCCCGCGCTGCCAGCTCCTGATCGATGACGTTGTGGTCCTCTCCGTGCGGCGAGATCATCAGGTGCTCGCAGGCAGCGTAACGCGCCGCCGTGAGCGCCTTCCGGGAGGCCGGGTGGCCCCGGCGCATCAGGCAGACGAGCTGCTCGGCCGCGAGCTGCGTGGACCGGCATCCGTCGGGCACCGGCCCGCCGCGCCCCAGCTTGGCGTCGAGCTCACCGCGGCGCAGGAGCTCGGCGAAATCCGGCGGGATGTTGCGGCAACGCAGGTTGACGTGCGGCGCCTCGGCGGCGAGGATCCTGGTCAACGGCGGGAGCACGAGCAACTCGAGGTTGTCGGTCGCGACGAGCCGGAACGTGCGGGTCGAGCGCCCCGGGTCGAACCGCTCGGCCTGGCCGAAGACCTGCTCCAGCCGCTCGACGGCCTCGGCTGCTCTCGGCAAAAGGTCCCGCGCTCGTTCGCTCAAGGTCATCTGCCTGCCCACCTGGACGAGCAACGGATCCCCGAAATGGGCGCGCAGCCGTGAAAGCGCGTGGCTCATCGAGGGCTGCGTCACGCCCACCCGGCGCGCGGCGCGCGTGACGCTCCTCTCCTGAAGCAGAGCGTGCAAGGCCACGACAAGGTGGGTGTCCACCGACTGCAGGCGCATGGTCGATGGATACCACGCCGACCTATAGACATCACCTATGTGTTGGCGCGCCTGCTATCGATTCGACGTTCGATCCGCCGGCGCGTATCTCTGGTCTCCGGCGGGCTCGTGCCGCCGCACGGAGCCGGAGCCCCCAGGACGCCCCCAACCCAGGAAGCTGCCATGATCATCGAATACATTCGCTACACGATCCCCGCAGAGCAAGAGCAGGCGTTCCTGTCCGCTTATCGCGCTGCGGCCACGGAGCTGTGCGGCTCCGTGCATTGCCTCGACTACGAGATCTCCCGATGCACCGAGGAGCCGGCGAGCTTCGTCGTCCGCATCCGCTGGGACTCGCTGGAAGGCCACCTCCAGGGGTTTCGCAAGGAGGCGTCGTTCCCGTCATTCTTCGCCAAGGTGAAGCCCTTCTACGGGTGCATCCAGGAGATGAGGCACTATGCCTTGACCGACGTCGCCGGCGCGGGGAGCCACCCTGGCGGCTGAACGAGCGCGCGTACGACGCGGGCTCCCCTGGTTTCGCGCAGGCCATCGTGCGATGATCCGTTGATGACGCGGAAGATCGCATCGGCCCAGGCGCTCGCTCTCGGACGGTCGCTCTCGCTGCTTCTGCTCTTCGTTCACTGCACGAGCACGCCGAGCCCGACGACCTCGACCGCGGCCCCGGACGCTCCGCCTGGCCGAGGGCCTGGCTCGATGGCGGAGCGGGGGCCCGGCCCCGAGCCGGCCCCCGAGCAGGGGCCGGCCCGAGAGCCCGAGCCAGCGCCCGGCAGCGCGCCGACGTCCGATCCCGACCAGAGCCCTGCTTCCGGTCACGCGCCCAGAGCGGATCTCCCGCCGCCCACCAGACCAGCGCGATGCGCTGCTCCGGCCCGACCTGCTCCGGACTTCGTCGACTGCGTCGGCCGCGAGGTCTTCGCCGCCGGCTGCTGCTACCCCAGCTTCGAAGCGGCCTGTGCGGGCATCGGCTGCGCTCTGACGGCCTGCGAGCTCTTGAAATCGAGCCCCCCGCAGGCCGGATGCACCCGCTGATGTCCATGCCCCCGGAGGGCGCGGCGATGGGCAGCTCTCGACAACAGCCATGTCCGCGGCGACGGACCGGTCGCTCGTCGCCGTGGGTGCATAGGCCCGTCTCGGCGCTCCTCATGCTCCTCGTGGCGGGCGCCGCGCTCGCGGCCTGCTCCAGGGTCACCGGCGCGCCGAAGGGCCGCGAGGCAGCGCCGGAGCGCGACAGCGCCTGCGCGGATCCCGCGAAGCCCAAAGCGTACTTCTATCCAGCGGAGAACCGGACGGACTACGCGCCTGACGACCCCTGGAAAGACGGCTGCGCCATGCTGGTGCCAGATCACCTGTTCTGCTGCCCGGAGAAGGCGCCCGCCGCGCCGCGGTAACAGGTCCTACCAAAGCGGACCACCAGGCTCCGCAGGGAAGCGCGCTCTGGCGGCCCGCGCGGCCCGCGCGCGGGCCATCGCCGGTGCCGCAAAATGCGGCATGTCGTAGTTTGCGGCGGCGTCGAGCGGCGTTGGCTCGCCGCGCGCCACCTGCGCTACGACGTCGGGCATGAAGCTGGCGCGCAAGCTCACGCTCGCCCTGGTGTTCGGGGTCTTCCTTGTGCTCGCGCTGAGCGCCTACGTGCAGATCCGCAGAGAGTCCAAGACCTTCGAGAACGACGTCCAGCGGGACCATCACGCGATGGGCCGCGCGCTGGCCGCCGCCATCACGGGGGTGTGGCGCACGGAAGGGCCCGCGCGGGCGCTGCGCCTCGTCGAGGACGCCAACGAGCGCGAGAGACAGGTGGACCTCCGGTGGGTCTGGCTCGACGAGCAGGCGGATGACGCCCATCGGCCCCGCCTCGCGCCGGAGCTGCTCGTCCCCGTCTCGCGAGGGCAGGCGGTCGTGCACAGGCTCCCTCGCGAAGACGCGGACGTGCTCGTCACGTGCGTGCCAGTGCCGGTGACCGGCGATCGCGTCGGCGCGCTGGAGCTCTCCGAGTCGCTGGCGGGAGCCCGCCGCACCATCCACGGCATGATCCTGAACACGGCGGTCACGACGGCCGCTCTGACGCTGGTATGCGGGTTGCTCGCGACGTCCCTCGGAGTCGGGCTGGTGGGACGTCCCATGCGCACGCTGATCGATCAGGCGCGGCGGATCGGCGCGGGCGATCTCTCCCGGCGCCTGTCGCTGCGCCAGGAGGACGAGATCGGAGAGCTCGGACGGGAGATGGACGCGATGTGTGATCGCCTCGCCGCGGCGAACCGGAAGCTCGAGTCCGAGGCGACCGCGCGGCTCGCCGCGCTCCAGCAGCTCCGCCACGCCGAGCGGCTCGCCACGGTCGGCAAGCTCGCGTCCGGGATCGCACACGAGCTGGGAGCGCCCCTCCAGGTCATCGCGGGGCGCGCGCGCATGCTCGTCGACGGAGACGTCACGGGAGATGAGGTGCCGGCCAACGGGCAGATCATCCTCGAGCAGTCGCAGCGGATGACGCAGATCATCCGCCAGCTGCTCGATTTCGCCCGGCGCCGTAGCGCAGAGAAGCAGGAGACACCGCTGAGGAGCGTCATTCACAGCACGTTCGTCATGCTGAGGCCGCTGGCCGAGAAGCAGGGCGTCACGATGGTCCAGGAAGAAGGAGACACGCCGGAGCTTGTCGTCCACGCCGACGCCGACCAGCTCCAGCAGGCGCTCACCAACGTGGTGGTCAACGCGATCCAGGCCATGCCGTCCGGCGGCACGCTGACCGTCGGCCTCCGGGCAGAGCGCGCCAGTCCCCCGGCCGACCAGGGAGGGGCCGAGGGGGAGTATGTCGCGCTGTCCGTTCGTGACGAGGGGCAGGGCATGCCGGCCGACGTCCTGGAGCACATCTTCGAGCCGTTCTTCACGACCAAGCCCGTGGGCGAAGGGACCGGGCTCGGCCTGTCGGTCGCCTACGGCATCATCAAGGAGCACGGCGGCTGGATCCACGTCGACAGCCGGGAGGGCTCCGGGAGTCGCTTCACGATGATGCTGCCGCGGGGGAACTCATGACAGGGCGCGTCCTGATCGTCGATGACGAGCGCGGCGTCTGCGAGCTCCTCGACGCCGGGCTCAGGAAGCGCGGGTTCCGGACGGCGTGGCGGACGTCGGCCGCCGAGGCGTTCGAGCTCCTCGGCATGGAGGATTTCGACGTCGTGGTCACCGACATGACCATGCGCGGCATGAGCGGCCTCGATCTCTGCGAGCGGATCGTCCAGAACAGGCCCGATCTCCCGGTCATCGTCATCACCGCGTTCGGGAGCCTCGACACCGCCACGTCCGCCATCCGCGCCGGCGCGTACGACTTCGTGACCAAGCCGTTCGAGCTCGACGCGCTCCGGCTCACCGTGGAGCGCGCCCTGCGCCACCGCGCCCTCCGCGAGGAGGTGCGCCGCCTGCGGCGCGCCGTGGCCGACGCCCACGGCTACGAGCAGATCCTCAGCGGCAGCCCGGTGATGAGGAGCGTGTTCGACCTGCTCGATCGCGTCGCCGACTCGGACACCTCGATCCTCATCACGGGAGAGAGCGGGACCGGCAAGGAGCTCGTCGCCCGCGCCGTGCACCAGCGCAGCCGGCGGAGCGAGGGCGCGTTCGTGGCGGTCAATTGCGCCGCGGTCCCGGACGCCCTCCTCGAGAGCGAGCTCTTCGGCCACGCGCGGGGCGCGTTCACCGACGCCAAAGGGGCCAGGAGCGGCCTGTTCGCGCGGGCCCACGGCGGAACCCTGTTCCTCGACGAGATCGGCGAGCTGCCGATCGGGCTCCAGCCCAAGCTCCTGCGCGCCCTCCAGGAGCGCGTCGTCCGGCCCGTCGGCGCCGACGAGGAGCTCCCGGTGGACGTCCGGCTCATCGCCGCGACGAACCGCGACCTCGAGACAGCGATCGAAGAGCGCCGCTTCCGCGAGGATCTCTACTACCGGATCAACGTGGTCCACGTCGACATGCCGCCGCTCCGCTCCCGCGGCGCCGACGTGCTGCTGCTCGCGCAGCATTTCCTCGAGCACTTCGCGACCGTCAAGGCGAGGCCCATCCAGGGCCTCTCGGCGCCCGCGGCCGAGAAGCTCATGGCCTATGCGTGGCCCGGCAACGTGCGCGAGCTCCAGAACTGCATCGAGCGGGCGGTCGCGCTCGCGCGGTACGATCAGATCACGGTCGACGACCTGCCCGAGAAGATCCGCACGTACCGGCGCTCCCACGTCCTTGTCTCGAGCGACGACCCGACCGAGCTCGTCCCCATGGAGGAGGTCGAGCGGCGCTACATCCTGCGCGTCCTCGAGGTGGTCGGCGGGAACAAGAGCCAGGCGGCGCAGATCCTGGGCTTCGACAGGGCGACCCTCTACCGGAAGCTCGAGCGGTACGGCATGCGCGGAGGACGCTCGAGCGACCCGAAGCCGTGATTGCCCGGCGGCCTCGCAGCAGCGCGCGCCGCGGCCTCCCAGGGCGCGCGACTCCGCTCCTCGTCGGCCTGTTGCACAACGCGACACCCGCAGCTGCTGGCGGAAAACACGCTCCCAGGCGCGCCGCGCGGCCGCGCGCCTCCTGCGTGACTGGCATGCGAGCTGCCTGCGGGCCGGTCGCGCAGATGAGCACCACCACGCCGGAGTCCGCCGCTGCGAACCGGAGCGTCGCTGTCGACTGGAACGCTCTCGCGAACGCCTTCGACAACAGCGCTCAACACATCCGCTATTTCCTTCACCTCGAGACAGGCGCGGTGATCCGGCTCGTCGATGGGCTCGCCGACCCGGACACGCGCGCGCGCGTCGAGGAGGATCCGGGCTGCGTGCGCGTCGAGGCCATCGGCGCGCCGGAGCAGTACCGATGGCTGCAGGCGTTCATCCCGACGGTCGACGACCTCGAGCTCCAGCTGCTGCTCCTGCAGTGCCTCCAGGGGCGGGGGTCGTTTCGGCGGTTCAAGGCCGTGCTCTCTGGCAGGCCGGAGCAGCTCCGACGCTGGCGCGTCTTCCGGCTCGCGCAGATCCGTGCCACCATCCTCGCGTGGTTTCACACCCGCGGTCTGATACCGGCTTCGTTCGAGCATGCGTGGCCCAGCGAAAGCGCTGAGCCGAGGAGATCTCACGCCGCCGACTCGGCTCGCCAGCGGCTCCACGCGGCGGCGAGCGCCCTCGCGCCCGGCGATCTCCACGCGCTCACGTCGCTCGCAGAGTTCCTGCGCGCGACGCGCTCCAGCCTGCCGATTCCCGCGGTTTCATCGAGGGGCGACGCAGAGCGCCCCGGTGGCCTGGGCCCGTGACAGCGGGCCATGGAGACGCGATCATGAACGAGTTCGACGATAAACGAGATGTGACGAGCCGCCCGAGCCCCCGCCGCTGGCTCGTCGCGCGGCGAGCCACGGGCCTCGGGCCCTGGGTCGCCGGCGCCGTGCTCACGGCGATGGCCCTGGGCTCGATCGCCTGCGGCGGCGTCACCACGTTCGAAGGAGGGAAGGCGCTCGCCGTCGTGGGCCGGCCGCCCGCGCCGCCCCCGCCGCCTCCGCCGCCCCCGCCGGAGCGCGTGGTCGTGACGGACGACAAGATCATCATCAACGAGAAGATCCAGTTCGAATACGACCAGGCGACGATCCGGACGGAGTCCCACAGCTTGCTGGACGAGGTCGTCAGCACGATCAAGAAGCACACGCACATCAAGAAGATCGCGATCGAGGGTCACGCGAGCGCCGAGGGGTCGGAGGACCACAACCTGAAGCTCTCGGACCGCCGCGCCAAGGCCGTGATGAAGTACCTCGTCGACCACGGGATCGCCGCCGGTATGCTCACCGCCAAGGGCTTCGGCAAATCGAAGCCCATCGCGGACAACGACACGCCCGAGGGGCGCGAGAAGAACCGTCGCGTCGAGTTCAACATCGTCGAGCAGGACACCGCGCAGAAGACCGCGGACGCCGCGAAATGAACGCTGGTCCGAAGCCGCCCGTGAGCGGCGCTCCCCGCAAGGAGGCGAGCATGAAGCACTTGTTTTCGGGTCTCACCATGATGGTTCTGGCGAGCGCGTCCGCGGGCTGCTCCTTCGCCGTGCGGAACGCCGAGATGTACCGCGACGATACGGCGGCGCTGTTCGAGACGAAGCGCGACGAGATCAGCGCTTGTTATGACGCCGAGCTCGCGCGGAACCCCGGCGCGAAGGGCAAGGTCACCGTCGGTTTCACCGTGCTCGAGGACAGCGGCCGCATCACGAACGTCGCCGTCGACCCCGCCGGCACCACCGCGTCGGACGACGTGGCGAGCTGCGTCGTGAAGTCGATCGACGGGCTCGTCCTCACCCCGCCCGATGAGAAGCAAGGCAAGGGGAAGTTCGTCTGGGAGTTCACCGTCGGGGCTCCGAAGGCGTAGCTCCGCCGCGCCGGCGGAGCCCGGCAGCTCCGCCGCGCCGTCCTCCTTGTGCCAGGCGGCCACGCCCCCTATCCTGCCGCTGTGCGGCAAGCGCGCACGGCGCTTGCGGCCGCTCGCTGCGCGCGCCGCGGGGCGGCTCATCGGGCTCCCGCCAGACAGGCTCTCTCGAGAGCTCGCGATCCCTCCGACACCCCACAGCGATGAGCGCCCGCACCCCCAAGAAAGCCCCTCCGCCCCCCTCCCCCGCCGGCGCGACGGACGACCTCACCGACGGCGACCGCGACGCCCTCCTGCGCTGGCGGCTCGCGCTCGGGCCCGAGGCCGAGCGCGTCGATCCTCGGCTCTCCCTCGGGGGGCTCGGCGGCGGGGCGTCCGCTCTTCACGTCGACCCGCGGCGGCTCGGTGACCTCGACAAGGCCCTCTCGTTCATCTACGACGAGCGCGCCGGCAACCTCGGCGGCTCGCGGCCGTACGTCCCCGAGTGGCTCTCCGCGGTGCGCGAGTTCTTCAGCCACGACATCGTCGCGCTCGTCCAGAAGGACGCCATCGAGAAGCGAGGGCTGACGCAGCTCCTCTTCGAGCCCGAGACGCTGCCCTTCCTCGAGAAGAACGTCGAGCTCGTCGCCACCCTCATGAGCGCGAAGGGCCTCATCCCCGACGCCGCCCGGGAGGCCGCCCGGCAGATCGTGCGCGAGGTCGTCGAGGAGGTGCGGCGCGCGCTGGAGTCCGAGATCCGCACCGCCGTCCTCGGCGCCCTGCGGCGGAACACGACGAGCCCGCTCCGCGTCCTCAGGAACCTCGACTGGAAGCGCACCATCCGCAAGAACCTCCGAGGATGGGACGCCGAGCGGCGCCGCCTCGTCCCGGACAAGCTCTATTTCTGGGCGAACCAGACGCGGAGACACGAGTGGGACGTCGCGATCCTCGTCGACCAGTCGGGCTCCATGGGCGAGAGCGTCGTCTACAGCTCCATCATGGCCGCGATCTTCGCTTCCCTCGACGTCCTCCGCACTCGGCTCCTCTTCTTCGACACCGAGGTCGTCGACGTGACTCCGATGCTCGTCGATCCGGTCGACGTGCTGTTCACGGCGCAGCTCGGCGGCGGCACCGACATCAACCGCGCCGTGGCCTACGCCCAGGCGAACTTCATCGAGCGCCCCGAGAAGACGCTGTTCATCCTGATCACCGACCTGTTCGAAGGCGGCAACGCCGAGGAGCTCCTCGCCCGCATGCGCCAGCTCGCCGACAGCAAGGTGAAGTCGATCTGCCTGCTCGCGCTGTCCGACAGCGGCAAACCGTCGTACGACCACGACATGGCGCAGAAGCTCGCCGCCCTCGGGACCCCGTGCTTCGGCTGCACCCCGAAGCTCCTCGTCAAGGTGGTAGAGCGGCTCATGCGAGGTCAGGACCTCGGCCCGCTGCTCGACGCCGAGGCGCGCTGAGCGCCCGGCGGGGGCACAAAGACCACGAAGGCACAGAGGACACAGAGGTTCTTTTCCTTCCTCTGCGTCGTCTGTGCCTCCGTGGCCCTCGCACCGCAACGCGGGGGCGGCGCGCTCTCTCGACACGCCCGGCGCCAGCGAGGGCGTCCTCGACGCCCCGCGCCGGCCCTGTCACCGCGCGCGGCGGGTCGCCTTCGCCGAGCGCTCGTCCGTCCGACGGGCGGCGGCGCGCTTCCGGGACGTGGCGCCCCGGGCAGCGGTCGCAGAGACCCGCCGACGGGCCCCGGCCGCCCGAACCACCTCTTCGAGAGAGGGTGTCTTGACCAGGAGGGGACCCGCGCTGTCCATGGCGCTGATCGAGGGGCCAACTAGGCTGATAGAAAGTTTCACTTGAACTACCGATATGTGTGGCGGACTGATCACGTCTCGCAGCGAGGGCTCATCACCTATAAACCGTTTTGATCTTTTACGCAGCGTCGCAGTGCGGAGATCACGAGCCCTGAGCGCCCGTCCGGACGTGAACTTGTCCACCCGGGAGATCCGCTCGCCTTCCGCCTCTCACGGCGGATGCACGCAGGCACCACGGAGGCACGAAGGCACGGGTCTGGGTTTGCTCCGTGCCTCCGTGTCTCCGTGGTGATCGGCGAGGGACTGCCCCCGGGCGTCGCACCGGGCGCTCTGTCACGAGCTTGTTGCACGATGCAGGCCAACGATGGCCGGATGCCGGCATCGCCGCTTTTCCCAGGGGGACCGTGAGACGCCTTTCACGGTTGAAACCACCGGTTGCAACGGTGGCGCAGCGCGACCGCATCCCTGCCCCGGCGGGCGCCAGGTGAGACGCCTGGTGAGCTCAGGAGAGCGCCTCTCAGCCGGCGGGACCGGTCAACGACGATCCAGGGCGCTCGCCCAGGGGCCCGGACGGACCAGCCGCTCGGGGCGGGAGCGGCAACGCCACCTGAAACCTCGCCCCCATGCCCGGGGCGCTCTCCACCTGGATGGTGCCGCCGTGGGCCCTCAGGATCTGGTCCACGATGTACAGGCCGACGCCCAGCCCGCCATACGAGCTGGTGGGCGCCGCCCGCTCGAAGCGCCCGAAGATGCGCGCGATGTACTCCTGAGCGATCCCGATGCCCTGATCTGCCACCTGGAGCACCGCGGACCGCCCATCCACCGAGACGCGCACCTGGATCGGCTTGCCCCGCCCGTATTTGATGGCGTTCATGAGCAGGTTGGTGATCACCTGATCGATGCGCAGGCGGTCCCACCGGCCGACCGCGGTCACCGGCATGTCCAGGTCGAGCGTACAGCCGGCCCGCTCCAGCTCGGCCTCGAGGCGGCCCGCCACGTCGCGCGCCACGTCGCACAGATCCACGTCATCGAGGCTGAGCTCGAGGTGGCCGCTGTTGATGCGCGCCACGTCGAGCAGCGTGTCGATGAGCCGCGTGAGCCGGTCGATCTGCCCGCCGGCCTGGGAGAGCTTCGCCAGCACCTGCTCCGCCGGCAGCCCGCCGTCCGCGCGGTGGAGGGCGCGGGTGAGGCCCTGGACCTGGAGCACCAGCGCGCTGAGCGGCGTCCTCAGCTCGTGCGAGGCGACCGCCACGAAATCCTCGCGGATCTGCACGGCTTCGCGCGTCATCCGCAGCAGCCGGGCGTTCTCGAGGCAGAGCGCCGCGCGCTGCGCGACGTCGAGGGCGACCGCGAAATCGGGCGGCTCGAAGCGCTCGCCCGGCTCGACCCACACCATGCTGAGCGCGCCGAGCACCTCGCCGCGCGTGACGAGCGGCACGCACAGGTAGCTGCTGGCGCCGATCTCCTGGATCACGGCGGGATCGTCGATGTCGAGCGCCACGGCGACGTCGCGCGGAGCGCACTCGACGCGCAGGTCGGGGCGGCCTGTCGTGAGCACCGCGCCGACGCCGTCCGCGGTCAAGGCGAGCTCCCGCGGGCCGAACCGCGCCATGAACCGCGCCCCGTCGCGGGCCCTGTGCGCGGCCGCGAGCCGGCGCGCGCCGCCCTCCTCCCGCATGTCGAGCACACACCAGGTGCAGACGCGCTCCGCGGAGATGCGCACGAGGGCCGCCGCGACGCTGTCCTCGTCGAGCGACGCCGAGAACGAGCTCGACGCCTCCGCGAGGATCTCCGAGCGGCGCACCGCGGCCTCGGCCTCGGCGCGGGCCGCCCGCTCGCGCGTCAGGAGGTGCAGGCGCTCCTGCTCGTGGCGCTTGCCGTCGTCGATGTCCGTGAAGCTGCCGAGCCAGGCGACCACCCGCTTCCAGACGTCCCGCTCCGGGACCGCCCGGCACAGGTGCCAGCGGTAGGCGCCGTGAATCGACCTGAGGCGACACTCGCCCTGAAAAGGCTCGCCCGACTCCAGGCAGCGCCGCCACTTGCTGACGAACTGGTTCAGATCGTTCGGGTGCACGGCGGCCTGCCAGCCCCAGCCGCGGAGCGCCTCGAACGCGAGCCCCGTGTACTCCAGCCAGCGCGAGCTCACGTAATCGATGCCGCCGTCGAGCTTCGCCGTGAAGACGCACTGCGGGATGGCGTCGGCCAGGTTCTGGTACCTCGCCTGCGCGGCGCGCCGGAGGTCCTCGACCTCGGCGTCGCGCCGCCGCTGCTCGGCCTGGCGCAGGAGCTCCGCCTGCTCCTTGATCTGCTCGCCGCGCCGGTGGAGCTCGACGAACACGGCGACCTTCGCCTGGACGACCTCCGGCTCGAGCGGCTTCAGGAGGTAGTCGACGCCGCCCACGGCGTACGCCCTGTAAATGGCCGCGAGATCGTCCGTCGCCGCCGTCAGGAAGATGATCGGCGTGTGGCGCGACCGCTCCCGCTGCTTCACGAGCGAGGCGACCTCGAAGCCGTCGATGTCCGGCAGCCGCACGTCGAGCAGGATGACCGCGAAATCCTCGGACAGGATCCTGAGGAGCGCGTCCTTCCCGCTCGCCGCGGTCACGAGGCGGTAGCTCTCGTCGACAAGGATCGCCCTGAGCGCCGTCAGGTTCTCCGGCTGATCGTCGACAAGGAGAATGCTGGTCGTCTCGGGCGGGGTGGACACGGTACGGCTCCGTGGCTCAATCCGGCCGCACCCAGTGCAGGATGGCCGACATCAGCCGCCCCTCGTCCACCGGCTTGGCCACGAAATCGTTCAGCCCGGCGTCCAGGCACTTCTGTCGATCTTCCGGCATCGCCTTGGCCGTCACCGCGATGATCGGCAGCTCGTTGAAGCGAGGATCGCTCCGGATCTCCCGCGTCGCCTCGTAGCCGTCGAGCTCGGGCATCATGATGTCCATGAGGACAACATCGATCGACGAATCGGCCTCGCGCAAGATCTCGATACCGTGCCTCGCGTTCTCGGCCAGGACCACGTGCGCCCCGCGCCGCTCGAGCAGGCTCGTGATGGCGAAGACGTTGCGCGCGTCATCGTCGATGACAAGCACGCTGCGCCCGGCGAGCGCGACCGAGGAGGAGCCGTTCGTGAGGAGCGGCGCGACCGGCTCGGGCAGCTCGGCGCGCGCCGGCCTCGTCGCCTTCGACTCCGTCCGCTCCGCCGGCAGGTACAGGGTGAACTTGCTGCCGAGCCCGGGCGTGCTGTTCAGCGAGATCTCCCCGCCGAGCAGGCTGGCCAGCTCCCGGCTGATCGTCAGGCCGAGCCCTGTGCCGCCGTAGGTGCGGCTGGTCGACGCGTCCGCCTGCTGGAACGCGTCGAAGATGAGCGTCTGCTTCTCTGCCGGGATGCCGATACCCGTGTCGGTGACGGCGAACGCCAGGACGGTCTTCGCCTTGACGAGCGTCTCCCGCTTGAACGTGAGCCCCTTGCCGGCCACCTCGATCTCGAGCGAGATCCGCCCGGACGACGTGAACTTGAACGCGTTGGACAGCAGGTTCTTCAGGATCTGCTGGAGCCGCTGCAGATCCGTCATGATCCCCGCGGGCACGCCGGTCGCGACCCGCACCCAGAACTCGAGCTCCTTCTGCTCGGCGATCTGCCGGAAGCTCCGCTCGACGTACTCGGCCAGCTCGGAGAGCAGCACCCGCTGGGTCTTCACGTCGATCTTGCCGGCCTCGATCTTCGACAGGTCGAGGATCTCGTTGATGAGCTGCAGGAGGTCCTGCCCCGCCGCGGCGATCGTCTTCGCGTACTCGACCTGCTTCGGCGTGAGCGTGTGCTCCTCGTTGTCCGCGAGGATCCTGGCGAGGATGAGCAGGCTGTTCAGCGGCGTGCGCAGCTCGTGCGACATGTTCGCGAGGAACTCGGACTTGTACTTCGAGGTGCGCGACAGCTCCCTCGCCTTCTCCTCCAGGGAGGCGCTGGCGCGCGCGATCTCGCGGTTCTTGATCTCGAGCTCCGACGCCTTCTCCTCCAGCTCCTGCGACCGCGAGCCGAGCTCGGTGTTGGACCTCTGGAGCTCCTGGAGCAGCTCCTCCGTCCTCATGCTGGCGCCGATCATGTTGAACACGACGCCGATCGACTGCGTGAGCTGCTCGAGGAACGTGAGGTGGATGGGCGTGAAGTTCTGGAAGCTCGCCAGCTCGATGACCGCCTTGAGGCCGCCCTCGAAGAGCACCGGCAGGACGCAGATGTTGCGCGGCGGCGCGTCGCCGAGGCCCGAGCTCACCCGGATGTAGTCGTCCGGGAGATCCGTGACGACGATGCTCTTCTTCTCCAGGCCGCACTGCCCGACGAGCCCCTCGCCCAGCGCGAACCGGTTGGAGATGCCCTTGCGCTTCTGGAACGCGTAGCTCGACGTGAGCTTGAGCGCCGGGTACTTCTCCTCGGACTCGAGCACATAGAAGGCCCCGTGCTGCGCCGACACGAGCGGCGTCACCTCGGACATGATGAGGCGAGAGAGCGCCTCGATCGTCCGCTGCCCGGCCATCATCCCGGAGAAGCGCGCCAGGTTCGTCTTCAGCCAGTCCTGCTCCTGGTTGGCGCGCGTCGTGTCCCGCAGGTTCGAGATCATCTGGTTGATGTTGTCCTTCAGCTGGAGGACCTCGCCCTGCGCCTCGACCGAGATGGCCCGCGTGAGGTCGCCCTTCGTCACGGCGGTGGCGACCTCGGCGATGGCGCGCACCTGCGTGGTGAGGTTGCCCGCGAGCTGGTTCACGTTGTCGGTGAGGTCCCTCCACGTGCCGGCCGCGCCGGGCACCTTGGCCTGGCCGCCGAGCTTGCCCTCGATGCCGACCTCGCGCGCGACCGTGGTCACCTGCTCGGCGAACACGCGGAGCGTGTAGGTCATGTCGTTGATGGTGTCCGCCAGCGACGCGATCTCGCCCTTGGCCTCCAGGGCGAGCTTCTGGCGGAGATCGCCGTTCGCGACCGCGGTCACGACCTTGGCGATGCCGCGCACCTGCGAGGTGAGGTTCGAGGCCATGACGTTGACGTTCTCCGTCAGGTCCTTCCATGTGCCGGAGACCCCGGGCACCTGCGCCTGGCCGCCGAGCTTGCCCTCCGTGCCGACCTCGCGCGCGACGCGCGTCACCTCCGCGGCGAACGCGCGCAGCTGATCGACCATCTTGTTGATGGTGTCCTTCAGCTCGAGGATCTCCCCCTTCGCCTCGACCGTGATCTTCTGGGACAGGTCGCCGCTCGCGACCGCCTTCGTGACGAGGGCGATGTTGCGCACCTGGTTCGTCAGGTTGCCCGCGAGCTGGTTCACGTTGTCGGTGAGGTCCTTCCACGTGCCGGCGACGCCCGGCACCTGCGCCTGGCCGCCGAGCTTGCCGTCCGTGCCTACCTCGCGCGCGACGCGCGTCACCTCCGCGGCGAACGCGCGCAGCTGATCGACCATCTTGTTGATGGTGTCCTTCAGCTCGAGGATCTCCCCCTTCGCCTCGACCGCGATCTTCTGGGACAGGTCGCCGCTCGCGACCGCCTTCGTGACGAGGGCGATGTTGCGCACCTGGTTCGTCAGGTTGCCCGCGAGGACATTCACGTTGTCCGTGAGGTCCTTCCACGTCCCGCTGACGCCGCGCACCTCCGCCTGCGCGCCCAGCTTGCCCTCCGTGCCTACCTCGCGCGCCACGCGCGTCACCTCCGACGCGAACGCGCGCAGCTGCTCCACCATCTTGTTGATGGTGTCCTTCAGCTCGAGGATCTCCCCCTTCGCCTCGGCGGTGATCTTCTGAGAGAGATCGCCCTTGGCGACGGCCGTCGTGACGAGGGCGATGTTGCGCACCTGGTTCGTCAGGTTGCCGGCGAGCTGGTTCACGTTGTCGGTGAGGTCCTTCCACGTGCCGGCGACGCCCGGCACCTGCGCCTGACCGCCGAGCTTGCCGTCCGTGCCTACCTCGCGCGCGACGCGCGTCACCTCCGCGGCGAACGTCCGGAGCTGCTCCACCATCTTGTTGATGGTGTTCTTCAGCTCGAGGATCTCCCCCTTCGCCTCGACCGTGATCTGCTTCGACAGGTCGCCGTTCGCCACCGCCGTCGTCACGACCGCGATGTTGCGCACCTGGTTCGTCAGGTTGCCCGCGAGGACATTCACGTTGTCCGTGAGGTCCTTCCACGTCCCGCTGACGCCGCGCACCTCCGCCTGCGCGCCCAGCTTGCCCTCCGTGCCTACCTCGCGCGCCACGCGCGTCACCTCCGACGCGAACGCGCGCAGCTGCTCCACCATCTTGTTGATGGTGTTCTTCAGCTCGAGGATCTCCCCCTTCGCCTCGACCGTGATCTGCTTCGACAGGTCGCCGTTCGCCACCGCCGTCGTCACGACCGCGATGTTGCGCACCTGGTTCGTCAGGTTGCCCGCGAGGACATTCACGTTGTCCGTGAGGTCCTTCCACGTCCCGCTGACGCCGCGCACCTCCGCCTGCGCGCCCAGCTTGCCCTCCGTGCCTACCTCGCGCGCCACGCGCGTCACCTCCGACGCGAACGCGCGCAGCTGCTCCACCATCTTGTTGATGGTGTTCTTCAGCTCGAGGATCTCCCCCTTCGCCTCGACCGTGATCTGCTTCGACAGGTCGCCGTTCGCCACCGCCGTCGTCACGACCGCGATGTTGCGCACCTGGTTCGTCAGGTTGCCCGCGAGGACATTCACGTTGTCCGTGAGGTCCTTCCACGTCCCGCTGACGCCCTGCACCTCCGCCTGCGCGCCCAGCTTGCCCTCGGTGCCTACCTCGCGCGCAACGCGCGTGATCTCCGAGCCGACGGTCTGCAGCTGCTGGACGACGTCGTTCACCTCATCGGCGATCTGACCGATCGTCCCGGGCACCTCGCCGATGCCGACGCGCGCGGAGAAGTTGCCGGCCTTCACCGCCTTGAGCACCTCCAGCACGGCCTGGAGCTGCATCTCCCGCACATCCAGGTGGCTCCCGTTGGCGCCGCGCTTGCGGGGCGGCGGCTTCTTCTTGCTCGCTCCGCTCCCGTGCTTGTCCTTCGAGGTCGCCGCGATGTTGTTCGATTGCATGACCACCTTCCTGCCGACGATAGCGCGCCTGGAGTGCTAGTTCCCGTTTCAGGTGTTCAGGCCTCATCGACGCCGGGGAGCTCGGCGTCATGAGACCCTGGAGGACGGCCGTCACGGCTTGCCGCGGCGCAACACTTCTGCGACCTGCCGCTGGAGACGAGCATGCTCGATATCGCGAGCACGGCGCTCGAGCGCGCGTCGCATGCGAGAGCTTAGCTCATCGGAGCGGAAAGGTTTGGAGAGGTAGTCGGAGGCGCCGACGCGGAGGGCGCGCATCCCGGTCTCGACGGAGCCGAACGCCGTGATCGCGATGATCGCCAGCGACGGGTCGTGCTCCTTGGCCCGCGCGATCAGCTCGATGCCGTCCATCCCCGGCATGCGGATGTCGGTGATCAGCAGGTCGAAATCCCCCGACGGCAGCAGACCGAGGCCCGACATCGCATCGGCCACGTGCGTTGCTTGGTAGCCGTGGTCCTTGGCGATGTCAACGACGAACCGGCCGAGATCATCGTCGTCTTCGACAACCAACACGCTCGGTGAGCTCAGACTCATGCTTTCTGCCCTTCCTCTCTACCCCCTCTACTCGACTCCGAGCTCGCCTCTGAGCTCGCTTCCACGCTCGCCGGTGAACTGGACACGCTCGCCGGTGAATCGGACACGATCGCGGGCAAGATGACACGGAAGCGCGCCCCGCCTGTCGACGAAGCGGCGGCCTCCACCGAGCCGCCGGCTTCCTCGACGATGCCACGGACGATCGCGAGCCCGAGCCCGCTCCCGCCGCCGGCCGCCTTCGTCGTGAAGAACGGGTCGAAGATCTGCTGCAGATCCTCGGCGGGGATCCCCGGCCCCGCGTCGGCGACCTCGAAGCACACGACGGCAGAGCCCGCTGGGCCATCACACTCGGGCAGGATGCGCACCGCGAGCTCGCCGCCGCGGCCCTGGGCCTCGACGGCGTTCAAGCACAGATTGAACACGACCTGAAACAGACGATCGGAGTCGAGGGCGACGCGCGCCCTCGCGGCGCCCTCGCACACGACGCTCGGCTCGATGCCGCGCCTCCTGCACTCCGGGCCGAGGAAAGCGACCACATCGTCGATGACGCGCCGGAGATCGCTGTCCGCCCGCTGCGGTCTCGGCGGCCGAGCGAGGGAGACGAGGCGAGAGACGACGCGCGTGATCCGCTCGGATTGCCGCGCGATGGTCTCCAGCTCGGCGCGCAGGTGCTCCGGGCAGCCGGGCAGGTCGGCCGCGCGGCGCGCGCGGCCATGGATCACGTTCAGCGGCGATCCGATCTCGTGGCCGAGCGAGGTCGCCACCTGCCCGGCGGCGGCGAGCGCCTGCGCCTGCTGCAGCTTGCGCTCCCCGTTCACCCGCGCCGCCTCCTCCCGCACGGCGCGCTCCCGCGCCTCGCGGAGAGAGCAGGTCATCGTGTTGAAGGCGCTCGCCAGACGAGAGAGCTCCTCCGCGCCGCGCTCGGGCACGGCCGCGTCCAGATCGCCGCTCGCGACGCGCTCGGCCCCGGCGAGGATGGCCCGCGCCGGGAGCGCGACCGTGAAGCGCCCGACGAGCCCGGCGACGACCGCGCTGACCAGCAGCAGCACGACGCCGGTCACCGCGAGCCCGTGATTCAACGCATTCTCCAGCACCTCGGCGTAGTGATGATCGCGCACCAGGACGGCGACCAGGGGCTGATTGGCGCTGCTCGGCTGGATGGAGACCGTGCGGAGCAGCACGGGCTGCCCTACCAGGCTGGCGACCTCCTCGATGTCGCCTCCTTCACGGAACGCCCGGCGCGCGAGCTGCCCGAGGCGCTCCGCTTCGCGCTCGACTCCCTTCGTGATGAAGATCGCCTCACCTTCCCTGGTGAACGCGGCGATGCCAAGGATGCGCTCGGCGCTCGCGAAGTGCTCCGCCCGCCGCCGGACAAGCGCGAGGTCCCTGCGCTGCAGCGCGCTCTCGACGAACGCCTGAAGCAGGGTGGCGTAGTTGCGGAGCTCCGCCGTGGCCTCCTCCCGCAGGACCTGCTTGCGGTGCGCCGACGCGAAGATGCCATACAGCAGGATGGCCATCGCGATGGGGAGGACGAGAGACAACCAGAACTGGTGCGCGAGCCTCATCCCCCCCGGTCGGCGCTGGTGCTGCAGGTTCATACGGCGATCCACCGCGACCCCCAGGGGACGCCTTCGTGCCAACGCTTCGCGTTATAGCGAGGCGCGTCTTCGTGTATTTGGCGAGCTCATCCGCGTCGTTCGGCTCGCGCCGCGTACTTTCGTACGCCTCACTCGCCGGCCTAACGGCTGAGCTCGTATCCCACGGATCTGCACCCCGTTTGTCAGCCACGGAGATGCGAAGCCCTCGAATTACATCACCATTCCACCTGAGCGGCAAGCGCAACCTCGCGATCGACACGAGCGCTGCTCTCGCTACCTCGCCACACGAGCGCTCGGCGTCAGGTATTGCCTGAGCGCTGCTCAGGACCGGGCGGACTCCTTCGTGACATCCGTCACGCCACCTGCGTGGACGCTACGTGGACGCTACGTGGATGACGCCCGCGCGCGCTTCGCCGCCGGTGCGGCCCGTGCCGCCCGTGCGGCGCGCTTCGCCCCCCCGCCGCGCGCCGCGCTCACCGCGAGCCGCTCTCCCCACCGCGAGATGGCCTGCGCCACCTCGCCGAATCCCCGGCCGGCGTCGGTCAGCTCGTACTCCACGCGCACGGGGGGCCCCGGCAGGACGCGCCGCACCACGAGGCCCAGCGCCTCGAGCTCCTTCAGCCGGCTGGAGAGCATCCGATCGCTGATCGCGTCGATCCGCTCGCCGATCTCGCCGAAGCGCAGCGCCCCCTCCTCGAGCGTCGCAATGATGAGCCCGTTCCAGGGCTTCGCGAGCACGTCCATCGCGACCTGAAACTTCTCGCAGAGGTGCTGGCACGCGTGCTTCATGTGTCGTCCCAGACACCAGAATGACCTATCCACTTCCAAAAGGGAAGTGACTTGACATCGCGCAGTGCAGATTCATGATGCCCGCCGAACGGATGCCACTTCCCTTTCGGAAGCTACATCTTCTTTGCAAGGAGCATCGATCGTGACCACCGCCAAAGACCTGCTCTTCAGCCCCTTCGCGCTCGGCCCCCTCTCGCTGCCGAACCGCGTCGTGATGGCGCCGCTGACGCGCTGCCGCGCGGGAGAGGGCAACGTGCCGACCGAGCTCAACGCGCGGTACTACGAGCAGCGCTCCTCTGCGGGCATCATCATCACCGAGGGGACGCAGGTCACCCCGGAGGGCGTGGGATATCTCCGCACACCCGGCATCCACACGGACGCGCAGGTCGCCGGGTGGCGGCTCGTGACGGACGCGATCCACCGGGCAGGGGGGCGCGGCTTCCTTCAGCTCTGGCACGTCGGGCGGGCGTCGCACCCCTCGTTCCAGCCGAACCGGCAGGCGCCCGTCTCATCCTCGGCCGTCGCCATCCGCAACGGCCACGCGTACACGCCCGAGGGCCCGCAGCCGTACGCCGCCCCGCGCGCCCTGGAGACGGGCGAGATCGCCGGCGTGGTCGCGCAGTTCGAGGACGGGGCGCGCCGGGCCAAGGCCGCCGGCTTCGATGGAGTCGAGATCCACGCGGCGAACGGCTACCTCATCGACCAGTTCCTCCGGAACGGCGTGAACCAGAGGACGGATCGGTACGGCGGCTCGGTCGAGAACCGGGCGCGGTTCCTGCTCGAGATCACCGAGGCCGTGACGGGGGTGTTCGGCGCCGACCGGGTCGGCGTGCGGATCTCGCCGCTGGGCGAGTTCAACGACATGAGCGACTCCGATCCGAGGGCGATCTTCGGCCACGTCGCCGCCGAGCTCTCGGCGCGCAAGGTCGTCTACCTGCACGTCGTGGAGCCGCTCTCGGGGCAGGCGCTCGACGCCGCGGCGCGGGTGACGCCCCTCCTCCGCGATCGGTTCCGCGGCGCCCTCGTCGTGAACGGCGGCTACACGCTGGAGACCGCGGAGGAAGCGCTGCGGACCGGCGCGGCGGATCTCGTCTCCTTCGGCGCGCCCTTCCTGGCCAACCCCGATCTTCCGGAGCGCCTGTCGCGCCGCGCGCCGCTCAACGCGCCCGACGTCGCGACCTTCTACTCCGAGGGCCCGCGCGGCTACATCGACTACCCGCGCCTCGGCGAGGCCGCGGTGGGGCGCGCCGGCGCCGGCGCACAGCTGGCCTGACGGCTGAGGGCCCGATCCCACGATCCGATGGCCTGATCCGGCGGAGGCGGGCGGAGGCAGCAAAGAGCTCCCGCGCCGCCGCCCGTGATAGCCTTCCAGGCCGATGCCGGCCGCCCATCCGCTGCTCCCGAACGACGAGATCCCCACGGCGCCGCGCCCGGCGCGCTCGCCCGCGGAGGCGCCGTGAGCGCGGCCCCGGGCGACGTGAAGCGCATCGGGGCCGGCGAGCTCCGGGCGTTCATCCAGGACGCGGGAGAGCTCAAGAAGGGCACGCTGCTCTACGACGGCGGGCAGCTCCTGAACCTCGCGCGCTACGAGAACAAGCTGTTCTGCGACGCCAAGGGCTCGGGGGCCTCGCCTTACAAGGTGTCGCTCGTCTACAGCGACGCGCCGGCGCCCGCGTTCAAGGGGCGCTGCTCCTGCCCGGCGCGGACCTTCAACACCGCGTTCTGCAAGCACGCGGCGGCGCTGCTCGTCGCGTGGGCGCGCGCGCCCGAGTCGTTCGCCGTGAGCGAGGCGCCGCCGCCCGGCGCGCCGGGCGGCGACACCGCGCGCAAGAGCGTGAAGAAGGGCAGCGCGGACGCGCAGGCCATGATGAAGTCCGGCGTCGAGCAGGTCGGCACGCTCGTGCGCGAGCTCGGCGTGTCCGGCGTCGCGACGATCGGGGGCGACCGCATCGAGCAGATGGAGAAGCTCGCCGAGGCGCTCCGGGAGAACCGCCTCCGGCGCCTCTCGGCGCGGACGCTCGACCTCGCCGCGCTGCTCCGCGGGCAGGCCGCGGGGGGCCGGCAGGCCCGGGGCGCCCCCCGCGGCGCGCTGCCGGCGGTCGCCTACGCGAACGTGATGGCCGATCTCCTGCTCACCGCCCGCAAGCTCGAGAAGCACCTCGCGGGCGAGCCGCTCGACGACCGCCACGTCGAGGAGCTCGTCGGCAAGACGTGGAAGGCGTCCGACAGGAAGCCCGCCGGGGACCTCACGCTCGTCGAGTACGCCTTCTCGACGCGGACGACGAGCGACGATTTCGTCATCCGGGAGAGCCGCTTCATCGACCTCGAGTCGGGCCGCCACGTCAGCGAGAAGCAGATCCTCCCCGTGTTCCTGGCGAAGCGGACCGAGCCGAAGCGGAGCTTCGCCGGCGAGGTGCTCGCCGGGGCGCGGGCGACGACCTACCCGGGCTACCCGCCGCTCCGCGTCGACTTCAGCGATCTCGGCGACAAGCGCCCGCTCGACGCCGGCGCCCTCGAGGCCGTGCTCGCGCGGGCGCTGCCCGACGTCGGCGCGGCGCTCGCGGCGCTCCAGGAGCACCGCAAGGACGTCTTCGCGCCCGACCTCGTGCCCGTGGCGGTGCTCACCGACACGCTCTTCGCGCGCGGCGCGCGGCTCGCGGCGGTCGACGACAAGGGGGAGGCGCTCCACCTGCCCGACGACCCGGCGCTCGAGGAGCGGCTCGCCGGCTCGCTCCGCGACGCGCGGCTCCGCGCGCTGCTCGGGGACGTCGGCATCGACGCCGCGCTGCCCACGCTGTGGCCGCTCGCCGCCGTCGTCGAGGGGCCGCTCGGCCTGGAGCTGCGCCCTGTCCTGGATCAGGGGCTCGCCGCGCGGGGCGGGCCGCTCGAGGGCTCCGCGTGGAACGCCGCCGCCCGCGAGGCGGGCGCGTCGCCCGCGGCCATCGCGCTCGGCGAGGTCCGCGAGGAGCTCGCCGAGGCGCTCGTCACGGGCCTGACAGGGCTCAGCGCGCGCGCGACGGACCCGCTGGCCGCGCGGCTGCGCGACCTCCGCCTCGAGAAGCAGGCCGCGCTGCTCCAGGCGCTGCCGCAGCGGCCCGAGCCGGCCGATCGGCTCGACGACTTCATCAAGCTCTACCAGGTGCTCGAGATGGCGCTCGTCCGCCTGGCCGGCGCGACGCAGATCGACCGCGCCTCGACCGAGCGCGTGCCGACCTACGAGAGCGTCGCCGTGGCGCGGCCCGACGAGACGCTCTCCCCGGACGAGGTGGCGCGGCGGCGCGCGGCGGGCGCGATGAACCGCTACGTCGCCGCGGTCCACCACGCGCGCTACTACGCGTCGCTGCCGGCGAGCGAGCTCGTGGCGAGCATCTTCCCGATCTGGGCGGACGGCACCGCGACGCCGACCATCGCGAGGACGTTCGCGCCGCTCGGGGCCGAGGCGATCGCCGCCGCGGAGAAGGCGCTCACGGTGAAGGCGGGCCGCGTGGCGAAGCTGACGGCGGTGCGGGTGCTGCAGGCGGTCGTGCTGCACGGCGGCCCGGCCCGCGCCGAGGCCACGGCGATGCTCGGCAAGGTCGCGGAGCACGCGAAGGACGCGGGCCTGCGGGCGCTCGCCCGCGACGCGCTCGACGTGATCGACGTCACGCACGCGGCGCCGTCGGGCGGGCCGGGGAACGACGCCGTGCGCGCCCGGCGCGCCGCGCGGCTCGGGCGCGTGCACGAGCTCGCGAAGACGCTGGGCGCCGCGCCGACCAAGGAGGAGCGGCTCGAGGCGCTGAAGGCGCTCTCCGAGCTCGGCGATCTCGCCGCGCTGCCGGCGTTCCGCCGCGCGTTCTACGCCGACGCCTCCCGCGAGGTGCGCGAGGAGGCCGCCTACGCGCTCGCGCAGCTCGGCGACGTCGAGATGGTCGAGACCTTCGTGCGGATGCTGGCGAGCCGCGGCGTGGACGAGCGGGAGGCGAAGATCGCCGCGTACGCGCTCGGCTTCCTCGGCGACGTCCGCGGGCTGAGCGAGCTGCTCTCGGCCTACGCCGACGGCTACAAGCCCGGCATCGTGGCGGACGCGATCCGCGCGTTCGGCCCCGTGGCGCTCACGCCGCTCGTGGACCTCATCGAGGCGCGGCCGGAGCTCGCGAAGCGCGCGGCGGCGCTCGACGCGCTGAAGAAGATGGACGACACCGCGGTGGCGGCCTGCCTCGTCGAGCGGATCGAGGCGCGGCGCGGCGACGCCGATCTCGCCGACAAGGCGCCGCTCTACCTCAAGCTCGCGGACGTGCACGCGCACAGCCGGCGCGAGGTCGCGACGGCGCTCATCTCGGCGCTCTCGAGCGCCCCCGGCAAGGAGGCGCAGGCGGCCGTCAAGGCGGCGCAGAAGGCGCTCGGCGTCGTCAAGCGCAGCAAGTAGCGCGGTGTCTCCCGGAGAGCGTGAGCGCGCGCGCCGCGCGGGGCGCCCCTCGCCACGACGAGGATCGGAAAGCCGATGTGTTTCGCTACGGTAGCTCCACAAGTCTCCAGTACTTGTTGAGCGCCGCCATGAGCTCGACGAAGCTGAGGAACGTGACCGGCTTGAGGAGATAGCCAGCCACGTTGAGGTTGTAGGCTCCCACCTTGTCGCGGTCGTCGTTCGATGTGGTCAACACGACGACCGACGTGGCCCCGAGCTCTGGATCGGCCCGCAGCTCGCGCAGGAACTCGATCCCGTTCATCTTGGGCATGTTCAGGTCGAGCAGGATGAGCCGTCGTTCGACCGGGACGACACCGCTGCGCAGCATCTCGAGGGCCTCGACGCCGTTCCCGGCGACCCAGAGGGGATTCGAGATGTTGTTCCGCTTGAACGCCCGGCGGACATTCATCACGTCGACGTCGTCGTCTTCGACGAGGAGGATGTTCAAGAGTTTTTCTTCGACGTCCATTGTCTCCTAGGTTCTCATTGGCGAGATGGACGTGAACGTCAACTCCCTGCGAGGCGGCCGCGCCAGTCAGGTGCGATAGGGGCGGCGTCGATGCGCGCTGGTCGGTCAGCTCGCCCGCGGCCGCTGACGCCAGAGCGTCATCAGCACCCGCCCGACCTGGACCACGCGACCGACCCGCCCTTTCGGCCCGGTGTCCGCAGGACGGAACGGTTCGGTGCGGTAGCTCGCGCTCGGAGGCGGCGCCTCGCGGGGAGCGGCGGCCTCAGCCGGGGCCGCGGAGACGGACGCCGGCCCGAGGCGCTTGTCGAGGTGGACCTCGACCGCCTCGCCGACCAGGTTGCTCATGTCGCGGTCGTTTTCGATGCAATGGAGCAGCAGCCGATCCGCGAGCGGATCGGGCAGGTAGACGGTGACCGCGCGCCGGGAGCGGCCGTCGTTCCCGAGGAGCACCGGCGGGCCGGCGTGCGGCTCCGAGGTGGTGGCGAGCGCATGGGGCCCGGCGGCGGCCTGGGGCCCGGCGGCGGCGCTGGCTGCCTGCGGCGCCGTCGCCGCGAGCGGCTCTGCGCCTGGCCGCGCCTCCGGTGCTCGCTCCTGCGGCGCCTCCTGCGCTCGCTCCTGCCGCGCCTCGACGGGCTCCTCGCCGTCGTGCGCGCGCTGATGGGCGGCGGGCTTCGACCTCACGACGTCGTCTGCCGCTTTGCCGCCTTCGCCTCCCGCGACGAAGGCGTCGGCCTTTTCAGGCGACGGCGGCTTTCGTAGCGAGACCGCGACTTGCTTTTTGGCCATGGTGAAGCTTCTCCAGTTCTTCGAGAAGGTGGGTGATCTCTTTAGCCGCGGCGTCCCGCGGTGCGTAGCCCGTCACCCCTTGCCCGCAGGCGAGGGACTCCTGGTAGGCGATGCGATAGCCGAGCTCCGTGGAGAGCACCGGCAAGCCCGACGTCTCGAGCACCGCGCGCGCCGATTTGCCGAGCGCCGTGCGGCCTTGCTTGCGCGTGATGAGGATGCAGCCCTTGAGCGCGCTCCGCAGCGCGGCGGCCTCGCGGAACACCTCGAGCGCGGCGGTGAGGGCCCAGGCGTCCGCGGCCGTGGGGCCGCAGGGGTAGACGGCGATGTCGGCGACCATCAGCGCCGATCGCGCGATCTCGCCGTGGCGCGGCGGGCAATCGATGACGGTGAGATCGTACGCGGCGGCGACTTCCGGCAGCTGTCCCGGCTTGTGCATCGAGGCGCCCATGGCCATGACGGTCGGCGTATCGTGCCCCGCCTCGGCGGCCACGTCGCCCCACGTGCGGACGGTCCCCTGGGGATCGGCGTCGACGAGCAGCACACGCCGGCCGCTCGCCAGCGCGGCCACGGCGAGGCTCACGGCCGTGGTGCTCTTGCCGATCCCACCTTTCTGTCCGGTGAGCGCGATGATCATGATAGACCCCCCTAGCAGAACCTTCGCCGGGCGGTCCACTTTCTTGCAAGCGCGGACAGGGCTTCTACCGAGCCGTCCTGAGGGGAATTCCCGACGAGGACGTTGATTTCTCGGTGCTGTCGGCGGGTTGGCCGGCACATCGCAGGAGGTTGTTCAGCTCTCTATCCGGCGGGAGCGCCTCGACGTGGAGGTGTCGTCGATGCGCAGGTAGGATGCATCGATGTCAATCACCTTCGCCGTGTCCGAGGTCGAGCGGCCGCATCAGCTCATGCAGGTGCTCGATCGCGCCAAGGCGATCCCGAGCTTGCTCGGCGGGGGTGAGCGAGCCGCGCCGGGGCAGCGGCGAATGCCCTGGGGCAGGCCGCGACCTCCCGTGGCGCGCATCGAGGCGTTCTCGCCGAGCGACGCGCCGCTGGTCTCCGCGACCGATGCCAACGCGCTCGCGCACGCGGCGCACGATGCATTCTACCTTCACTACCCGCTGGTTCTGTCGCCGGATGCCGTGTGGCTCTGCCTCGCGCAGGGGTTCGCCCACCATGTCGCGCTGAACGCCGAAGCGCTGCGCGGGCGGTTCGTCCGTCATCAGGGGAAAGAGAAGCTCGTCGTCGTTCGGCCCGACTTCTTCCTGGGCCAGCCCAATCCATGGCCCGAGGCGTTCACCGCGTTCTCGGAGCAGATCGCCGCGCACGTCGGCCGCCTGCGCGACCTGATCGTGGCCGACTTCTCGACGACCGGCGCCGTGGAGCGCGCCGCCTCGGAGGTCGTCCTCATGGACGCGTTCCAGCCCTACTTCGAGTACGAGATGATGGCGGGTTGCGGCATCCCTGCGATCACGCTGCTGGGCAGCGTCGACGACTGGAAGAGCGTTCGCCGGCGCGCCGCGATGCTGTCCGAATTCGGCCTGGAGGCCTGGACCGACGCGCTCCTCCCGGTGCTCGACGAGGTCGTCCGCGCCGCCGAGGGGCACGTCGACCCAGGCTTCTGGCGCTCGTTCTTCCGCTACCAGAGCGGCTCCGGGCCGAGCGAGCTGACCGGCTGGATCCTCGTCCTCTTTCCCTACCTCAAGACGTTCGATCGGAACGGCGAGCGCATCGAGCCGAACCCGTACTTCGGCCGGTGGGAGCAGGCGCTGCGCGCCGCGGAGAAGCGCACGGACTGGAGTTTCAAGCCCGAGGGACCGAGCCTCCTGCAGATCCCGAGCTCGATCTCCAGCGCCCCCGTCAGGTTCGTCGATGTGCGCGACGGCACGGAGCACCCGTTGCGCTTCGTCGCAGGGCTCTTCGGCGTCACGCAGGAAGCCGCGACCGGCGCGCTCGCACCCGAGTTCGGCTGGGCGATCGTCCACGACGACGGCTGAGACCGTTTATGCTCGAGCAACCGCGTGGAACGCTACCGAATCCGCGGAGAGCGAAGCTCACGGTATCCGTGTCAAGCGTGTAGCGGAGCGTCATCTGAACGGATCCCCTATGCCCGTGACTGGCTCCTGTGGCGGCCGCTCGATCTCATCCGGCCAGGCCCCAAGGCAGGCACGAAAGCTCGAAGGCCACTCGTCGATTGGCTCCAGGATCAAGCGGCGTCCCTCGCGACGTACGAGCACCTCGCCATCGGGGAACCGGCAATCTTTCGGAAGCCTGACAACTTGGCTTCCACCGATTTGAAATACTTTCGCCCTGCTCGTGCCCATGGCGTGAACAGTATATACATTTACATCTACTTGCGCACGTGTTCGGCGGATCCCGACCGGAGCGAGCAGGCCAGCGCCCCGCACCGAGCGTCCTCCTTGTGCCTTCTTCCTGGCACCGTCCCAGCGCCGCAACCAGCACCGCACGCGCCCGGCCGAGAGTCGGCCCCGGTCGACACGGACGCGCTCCGGCCTGCCGTCTTCGTCTATAGCGCCTGGCGAGCTACAGGTTCTCCGGTTTGAAGAGTCTCCGGTAGCTGACGTTGCGACCGGACACCATGAACACCCCGTCGCCGCGGTAGTGGACGGTCGTCGGATAGCGTGGCGACGTCGCGACGTGCGCCTTCACCACCTCGAAGACGAACAGGCTGAAGCGCTTGACGGCGCTCGTGTCGACGAGCTTGCACTCGAAGCTCGCATAACACTCGGCGATGAGGGGCGCGCCGACCTTCGTCGCCTCAACGGCGGTGAGCCCGAACTGCTCGAACTTGTCGACCTCGGACCCGTGGCTGTGCCCTATCCCGATGACGACGCGCACGAGATCGGCCGTGGGTACGTTGATCACGCACTCCTTGCTGCGCCGCACCATCTCATGGCTATCGTTCTGGTCCCAGAGGAAGCACCCCACGAGGGACGGCTCCTGCATCATCACCATGTGCCAGCCCATCGTCATGATGTTCCGCCGGCCCTTGTGCGCAGAGCTCACAAGCACCACAGGGCCCGGCTCCAGGAAGCGCCGGACCTTGGCCACCGGCAAATCTGCCTTCTTGTAGGTGTTCATGCGATCACCCGACGCACGGACGCACTACGAGCAGGCTGGATCGTTGCCTGCATGGCGGGTCGGCAGCGGCCTGCTCGGCGCCAAAGCGCATTGTGCCATGCACATCGCGGGCGGCAACGTCGGCTGGCGAGATCAGAGCTTGCGGTACATCCACACGCTGGGGATCTCGATGTCGAACCCCGCCTTCCGGTACGCGCGTCGCGCCGGAGCGTGGCTCGGATCGCCGCCGGTGCCGACGGTGGCGACCTTCATCCCGGCCTGCTTCAGGCGCGCGGCCGCGAAGTCATACATCGCCGTGCCGATCCCCTTGCCTGCCTGCGCGGGGTCGACGGCATTGAGGCCGATCTCGCCGACGAGCGTCTCCGGAGCGAGCCGAAGGGCCACGAAGCCGACGACCGCGTCGCCGGATTGCGCCACGTACAGCTCCCAGCCCGAGTCGGCCGCCATCAGCGACGTCAGCAGCCCTTCCTGCGCTTCGTCGTCTCGCCGCTGCGCCAGCTCGTAGAGCTCGTCGCCGAGGATCGAGCGGAACGACGCGAACACGGGCGCGAAGGCCGCGCGCCGGATGTCCTGAAGGCGGGCCGCGTCCTCCGGATGGGCACGGCGAAAATGGAGCTCAGTCAATTGGCTTTCCTCCTGTACGGCGCCATGCACGAGCGCGGCGCTCGTGAAGCTTCATGCGGACTAACCCTCATGGGAATTCTGCGCTCCGAGCGACGGGAAATATCCACGGAGCCACTTCATCCTCGAGCTCTCGGCCCATCCCATCGCGGCCATGGCGCGCTCGATGGCGTCAAACTGCGCTTGGTCGACCGGGAGATCGAGGTCGCCGACCCAGTCGATGACATGCTCCATGGCGAGCCCCCACTCCCCGTACCGGTGAACCCAGTCGTGCGCATCGCGGAAGCGCTCTGGGGGGAGAACGTCCTTGAAGGACTCAAGCGCGACAGCGCACAAGGCTTGGATCTCTTGCTTCGTCACAGGTCGACGACCTCGATCTGTTGAATGTAACCGTTCACGGATGAGCACGCCAGGCTGGGTTCGCGAGGAGGACGGATGGGATGGACGTGGAGCGGCTCCTCGTCCCCGCTCTCATCCGATGGAAAGGGCTCTTCACACCCAGCCGTCGTGATTCAGGACGTGCGTGCAGATGATCGGCGTAGCGATGTGCCGGTGCCCGAGCAGCCGCCTCGATCGTCCGCAACTCCTGATCAGCCTCGTGGAGGTGCGTGGCGAACCCACGCCGGAGGTCGTGGCCGTGCACCCGCTTCGAGCGCCTTGCCTCGAAGGGCTCGACCCCCCAGGGCGGCCCAACGAAGTTCATCTCACAAGCTCAGCTCACCCTTCGTCCTCCCTGCCGGCCTCCCGTCGGTCGTCCTCGACACCGGCAGCCGGCCCCGTTTACCTTGGACGAAAGATGATGAGCACCGTGACCGCTCCCGGTTCCCCGGGCCTCGCCGCGAGCTACATGAGGGCTGTCCGCAGCGCGCCTTTCGCGGTGATCGAGTGCGCCGGGGAGCTCGACGATCTCGTGGTCGCCGAGTGGAACGCCGGGGCAGAACGCATCTTTGGATATACCGCTGACGAAGCGGTGGGCCGCCGCCTCGCGGACACGATCGTGAGCGAGCCGGACGCCAGGACCTTCGGGCGTTCGCTCGGGCAGGAGAGCGCCCCGCACCGCTGCACCCATACCCGCAAGGACGGGCGCGCCGTCGTGTGCGAGTGGCGGGTTGCGCCCGTGCTCGACGACGGCGGCGAGCCGATTCGGCTGCTCTGCTTCGGGCAGGATGTCACGGAGCAGGTCGAGGCCGTCGAGAAGCTCAAGGAGAGCGACGTGATCCTCCGGGCCATCCTCGGCACCGTGGACACGGCCGTGACCCGGATGGATCGGGAGGGAGTCTGCACCTTCCACGAGGGCAAGACGCTCCCGTCTCTCGGCCTCAGGCCGGGCCAGTTCGTCGGAATGAACGTGTTCGACGAGCCTCCCGCGCCGATGGACATGGAGCCGATGCGAAGGGCGGTCCGGGGCGAGTTCGTCCGCACCCGCGTCGAGGCGTACGGGATGGCCTGGGAGACGTGGATCATCCCGCTGACCGACGAGCGCGGGGAGCGCAACGGCGCGGTCAGCTTCACGCAAGACGCCACGGAGGCGAAGCTCAGGGAAGACG
Source organism: Sorangium sp. So ce295 (assembly GCF_051527405.1). Taxonomy (NCBI): domain Bacteria; kingdom Pseudomonadati; phylum Myxococcota; order Polyangiales; family Polyangiaceae; genus Sorangium; species Sorangium sp. So ce295. Next base: position 11,497,979 of record NZ_CP150324.1, read on the forward strand.
AGCTGAAGGCGCGGCTCGACCTCATCGAGCGCCAGCAACAGGTGATCCGCGATCTGTCGACGCCCATCATCGAGGTCTGGGACAGCGTGCTGACCCTCCCCATGGTGGGCGTCGTCGACAGCAGGAGGGCCGCCGACGTGATGGACGACCTCCTGGCCGCCATCGTGGACAAGCGGGCCCGCTTCGCGATCCTGGACCTCACCGGCGTCGAGGTCGTCGACACGAAGACAGCGAGTTATCTCATCGAGCTCATCCGAGCCATCCGGCTCCTGGGCGCCGAGGGGGTCATCACGGGCATCCGGCCCAACGTGGCGCAGACGATGGTGTCTCTCGGGCTCGATCTGTCGGGCATCGCGACCGTCGGAAACCTCCGCGCGGGCCTGAAGCTCTGCATGCAGCGCGTGGCCGCGGGCGGCGCGGCGTCGAACGGCGCGCCGCCGCGCGCCCCCGGGGGCGCAGCGCCGAGGCTCCCGGGGAGCGGCGGGCGCTGAGGTCCAGGACACGAGGCGGGCCTCGGAGGTCGGGCAGATCGCGGCGGCCTGCGGAAGTTCACCTTTGCGTCGGCAATCCCAGGCCCGTAAGGAACGGCGGACAGGCACCGCGCGCGCGGCGCCGTGGAGACGCCGATCGTGACCACCCACCCCCGCAGCCCCAGGAGCGGCGGCCAGCGCCCCGGGAGCCCTCGCCTCGCCGAGCGCCCCCTCGTCGCTCGCCGCCCCCTCCTCGTCGCTCGCCGCGCCGCCCTGGCGCTCTCCCTCGCGCTCGCCGCCGCCGCGCCCGCCGCGTGCGCCCCTCGGGGCGCAGCATCGCCGCTCCCCGCCGACGCGCCGCTCCCCGCCGCGTTCTCGGCCGCGCTGGAGGCCGAGATCACGAGCTCCGCCGCGGCCGCGACGTACCTCGACGCCCTCGACCGCGCCGTCGAGGCGCCGAGCGACGACGGCGCCCTCGCCACCGTGATCGCGTCGCTCGACGCGCTCGTCTTCGGCGCCGGCACCGCGGGCGGCCCCGATCCCGACGCCGCGGCCATCGCCTTCCGCTCGCGCGAGGCGCTCCCCGAGGTCGCCCGCCGGCTCCAGCGCGCCTGGGCGTTCGCGGACGTCGACGGCCGCGGCGCGCCGGAGATGCCGTTCGTGCGCGGCGCGCTCGCGAGCGCCCTCCACCGCATCGCCCTGTTCGTCGGCGACGAGGCCGCGGCGGCGACCTGGAGCGCGCGCCGCGGCTGCGCGGGTGAGGCCGCCCTCGTCGGCCCGCTCGACGCGGCGCCCCTCCACGGCCTCGCCCGGCCGTCTCCCGTGAGCTCCGCGCCGGGCGCGCCGCTCGCCAGGGCCTACCCCGGGCTCGCGCCGTTCGCGCAGAGCGCCTCGCCCATCGTCGTCCGCGCCGACGCGTGCGCCATCGACATCGACGCGGTGAGCGCCCTCCAGGGGACGCGCGCCGTGGTCGTCGACCTCCACAACCCGATCGCCCAGCGGGTGAGCCTCGCGCTCGCCTCGTCGTCCGCCGCCGTGCTCGAGGTGGGCGGCGTGCCCGCCCTCCACCGCGACTACGCGGCCGGCGGCGCGCAGGTCACCCGCTTCGCGACGGTCGAGGCCCAGCCGGGGACGCTGCGCGTCGTCGTGCGCGTGGCGCAGAAGGGCGACGGCGACGCCATCGAGCTCACCGCGTGGGGCGAGAACGGCCTCCCGCTCCGCGCCCGCGCGCCGCGCCCCGGCGCCGCCGCGACCGCGTCCGCGTCCCGGCCCGCCGCGGTCAGCCTGGCGCCGGCCCCGGCGTCGCGCGGCGCCGCCGGCCAGCGCCCCGGCGCGGCGAACGTCGAGGTCGCTGCCGCGGCCCTGCTCGCCCTCGGCGACGCGCGCGCGGCCGAGCACCTCCTCGACCCCGACGGCGACGGCCGCCTCCACCAGAGCGACGCGCGCTCGCCGGCCGCCGCGCCGCCCCCGGCCACCGCCGCGCCGCCCCCGGCCACCACCGCGCCGCGCTCGCCGCGCCTCGACCTGCTCTACGCGAGGGCCATCCGCCGCGTGGGCGACCTTCCCGAGGCCGAGGTCGTCGAGCGCATCCGCGCCGCCGTCGATCGCGTGCTCGCCGCGTGGCCCGCGTCCTGGGAGGCGCGCCTCTACAAGGCGGAGCTCGCCGAGCGCCGCGGCGGCCGCGGCGAGGGCACCATGGACGCCCTCCGCGAGCTCGGCGTCCGGGTCGCGCCCCCCGGGCCGGCCGGCTTGGGCGCGCCCGCCGTCGCCGACGCCGATCGCATGGTCCTCGCGGAGCTCGCGGTGGTCGCCCGCCGCGCGAACGTCACCGACGTCGCCGAGGCCGCCTACGCGAAGCTCGCCGCGGCGGCGCCCGGCTCGACGCTGCTCGCCGTCGTCGACGACCGCATCCACGGCCGCGCCGGCGTCGACGCGGTGAAGGCCGCCTGCGAGGGCGGGCTCGATCGCTCGAGCGCCGCGTGCCTCGGCGCGCTCCTCGACGCGAGCGACCGCGACGCGGTCCTCGCCGAGATCAAGCGGCTGCGCCGGCTCCGCCGCGCGCCGGACGCCCTGCGCGAGGTCGAGCTCCGCGAGCGCGTCGCCCGCGGCGACCTGCGCGGCGCGCTCGCCGTGTACGACGCCATGCCGCCGGGGCAGCGGGTGATGCTCGAGGCGCTCGGCCTCGCCGCCGGCCGCGGCGACGCCCGCGCCGTGCGGGGCCGCCTCGCCCGCGACCGCACGACGGCGCGCGACACCCCCGCCGGGATCGGCCCCATCACCCGCGCCCTCGGCCTCGCGCCGGACCCGGCGCCGGCGCTCGAGGCCGAGGGCCGCAAGCTCGTGCTGGAGGACCAGCAGAAGGCGTTCCTCCCCGGCGCCGCGACCGCGGTGCTCCGCCACGTCGAGCGGTTCACGATCTCGCCCGACGGGCTCGTCCACTACGTCACGTACGACCTCCGCCGCGTCTCCGGCACCACGGACGTGGCCCAGGGCGCGGCCACCTACGGCCCGCTCATCGAGGGCCGCGCCATGCCGCGCCTCCTGCGCCGACGCATCCACAAGCGCGACGGCCGCATCCTCGCGCCCGACGCGGCGTCGAACGCCGCGCAGGACCAGAGCGACCTCTCCCAGCTCGAGCAGGGCGACTACGTCGAGCAGGTCACCGAGGGCCACGCGCTGCCGGGCGACGGCGGCCAGCTCGTCATCGACACGTGGGACCTGCTCCCCGAGCGCACGAGCGTCCGCGAGGCGACGATCGAGGTCAGCCGCCCGACGTCGCTCCGGCTCGCGCTCTGGTCGCACCCGCTGCTCGGCGCCGCGGAGCAGCGCGCCGAGGGCGCCTCCACGATCAGCGTCTGGCGCATCAAGGACCAGCCGCCGCGGCGCATGGAGGACGGCGTGCCTCGCGTGGAGATGGGCGTCGGCGTCAGCCTCGGGACGCAGACCTGGGGCCACGTGGCCGCGGCGCTCGACGAGAACATCCGCGCGCTCGAGGACCGCGACCCCACCATGACCCGCTGGGCGCGGGAGGCCGCGGGCGCCGACCGGACGCCGTCGCCCGCGCTGCTCGAGCGCGTCGTCGCGGCCGCGGGCAAGGCGGTGAAGGTCGCCGGCGGCGTCGAGCTCTCGGACATGGCGGCGCTCCTCGGCGGCGGCCCGCAGCGCACGACGGCGCGCGCGATGATCGAGCTCGGCCAGGGCAGCCGGTCGTGGGTCGTCTACCGCGCGCTGCGCGAGCTCGGCGTGCGCGCCGATCTCGCGATCGCCGAGACCGAGCCGTTCAGCTCGTCGGCGGACTTCCCGCCGCACGCGGGGCGCTTCCGCCACCCGCTCGTGATCGCCCGCCTTCCGGGCGGCGACGTGTGGATCGACGCCGACGTCGAGGGCCCGCCGCTGCCCCCCGGCCGCATCAGCCCCGAGCTGCGCGGCCGCGCCGCCATGCTGCCGAGCGGCGAGCTCGTCACCGTGGCCGGGACGAGCGGCGAGACCGGCGACGAGGTCGACCTCCGCCTGACGGTCGACACGCAAGGTAACGCCTCGGGAACGTTCACGATTCTGCTGCACGGGCGGGCGGCGCAGGCGCTCTCGGAGGCGTTCGAGACCGTGGTGGGCACGGCGCGGCGCGAGATGCTCCGGGGCGTCGTGCTCGGCTGGCTCCCGTGGGCCGACGTCGAGGACGTTGTCGTCTCGTCGACGGAGGGCTCGTGGGAGGTCGCGCTCCGCGCCACCGTGACGATCCACGGCTTCGCGCAGCCGGCGGGCAAGGACGCCGCGGCGTGGACGCTGCCGGGGCTGGAGCCGGTGCACCTCGTGTTCCCGCGCGCGTACACGAGCACGCTCGGCGCCTCGTACGCCTCGCGGGGGGCGCGCAAGAGCGCGCTCGCGATCGAGACCGCGCTCCAGTACCACGTGCGCCGGAGGATCGAGCTGCCCGAGGGCTACGCGGTCGCGCGCGCGCCCGAGGGCGTGCGCGTCGAGCACGCGGGCCTCGCGGCGTCGCGCAAGGGCAGCTACGGCGCGGCGATCGAGGAGGACTTCGCGCTGAGCTTGCCGACGGGGACGGTGTCGATCGACGAGTACAAGGCGTTCGTCGAGCGGGTGCAGGCGGTCGACAGCGGCTTCATGGCGGGCATCCGGGTGGCGCGGCCGGCGGCGCCGGCGCGGCCCTCTGGCGGCGCGCAGGGGCCGGGCGCTGTCCGCGGCACGCGGCCGCAGGCGCCGGAGAAGCGGCCGCAGGCGCCGGAGAAGAAGCCGTGAGCCTCGACGTCCGCGAGTCGGTCCCGCTGGCCCCGCTCACGACGCTCGGCGTGGGCGGGCCGGCGCGCTACTTCGCCGAGGCCGCCGATGAGGCCGCGGTGGTCGAGGCGTTCCGCTTCGCCGAGGCGCGCGGCGTGCCGCTCTTCGTGATGGGCGGCGGCTCGAACCTGCTGGTCGCGGACCGGGGCGTCGACGCGCTGGTGCTGCGCGTGCGCCTCCGCGGGATCGAGCTGCTGCGCGGGCGCGGCGAGGACGGCGGCGGAGAGACTCGCGGCGGCGGGGTGGACGGTGGCGGCGGAGAAGCCGGGCGCGCCCTCGTGCGCGCGGGGGCGGGCGAGGCGTGGGACGACCTCGTGGCGCGCTCGGTGGCCGAGGGCTGGGCGGGCGTCGAGTGCCTGTCGGGCATCCCGGGCGACGTCGGCGCGACGCCGATCCAGAACGTGGGCGCGTACGGCCAGGAGGTCGCGGAGACGATCGTCGAGGTCCGGGCGATCGATCGCGCGACGGGGGCGGCCGTGGTCCTCTCCGGTGCGGACTGCGGCTTCGGCTACCGCGACAGCCGGTTCAAGCGCGCGTGGCGCGGGCGGTACGTCATCACGGCCGTCACGTTCGCGCTGCGCCCGGGGGGCGCCGCGACGGTGCGCTACCCCGAGCTCCAGCGGGCGCTCGCCGCGCCGGCGGGTGGCGCCGCGCCGCCGCTCGGCGAGGTGCGCAGCGCGGTGATCGCGCTCCGCCGCGCCAAGTCGATGGTGCTCGATCCGGCGGACGAGAACGGCCGGAGCGCGGGGTCGTTCTTCATGAACCCGACGCTCGCCCCCGGCGCCGCCGCGGCCGTCATCGCGCGCATCGAGGCGGCGGGCGTGCTCGCGCCCGGCGAGGCGATCCCGCGGTATCCGGCGGACGGCGGCCGGGTGAAGCTGTCCGCGGCCTGGCTGATCGAGCGCGCCGGCTTCGCGAAGGGGACGCGCCACGGCGCCGCGGGCATCTCGACGCGCCACACGCTCGCGCTGGTGAACCGCGGCGGCGCCACGGCGGAGGAGCTGCTCGGCCTCGCGCGGCGCGTGCGGCGCGGCGTGCTCGATCGGTTCGGCGTGGCGCTCTCGGCCGAGCCGGATCTGGTGGGGTTTGCGCCCGGCGAGATCGACGATCTCGTCAGCGGCGCCCACCTGTAAGAGGGGCCCCGGGCGACCGAGGACCCCTCCTCGACAGCTCACCGCCCGGCGTCGTGGAGCATGCCCTTGATCGCCCAGCCGCTGTCGACCTGGCGCGGGTACAGGTCGCCGACGAAGTGCGCGCCGTGCATCAGCCAGATGCCGACCTGGCCGTTCGTGTGCCGCCAGACGATGTCGTCGCGGCGATCGTGATCGAAGTCGCCGACGCCCTGCACCTGCCATGCGAGGTCGCCGGGCCCGTGCGCGTTGTTGTACGAGGGCGCGTCGAAGCCCTGCTCGCCACCGAACCAGATGGCGAGCTGGCCACTTTCGTCCCGCCACAGGATGTCCGAGCGCAGGTTGCCGTCGAAGTCGCCGATGGCCTGCACCTTCCAGAAGAGGCTCGGGTCCTGGCCGCCGGGGTTGGCCTCGCCCACCCGCGTCCCGCCCGACATGAACCAGATGGCGACCTGGCCGTTCGTGTTTCGCCACAGGATGTCCGAGCGCGCATCACCGTCGAAGTCGCCGACGCCCTGCACCTTCCACGCGTTGTCGACCGGCGCCGGCTGGTTGTTGTAGCCGGGATACGCGGCCTGAGCGGCGTCGCCCTTGAACCAGATGGCGAGCTGGCCGTTGGCGTCGCGCCACAGGACGTCCGAGCGCCCGTCGCCGTCGAAATCGCCGACGCCAGCCACCTTCCAGAACAGGCCCGGGTCCTGGCCGCCGGGGTAGGCCTGACCGACGACGGCTCCGTCATTCATGAACCAGATGGCGACCTGACCATGGGTGTGTCGCCAGAGCAGGTCGCTCTGGCCGTCGCCGTCGAAGTCTCCGGAGCCCTGGATCTTCCAGGAGAGGCTCGGGTCCTGGCCGCCGGGGTAGGCCTCGCCGACGATGTCGCCGCCGTCCATGAACCAGATGGCGACCTGGCCATTGGTGTGCCGCCACAGCAAGTTGGTGCTGGCCGAGCAGGAGCACGTGTCGCCGTCGCCGCTGCACTCGTTCGAGGGTGACGACGGGCACATGTGCGACTTGATCCAGTCGAACTCGGAGCCCGTCGTGACTCCCTTGCTGACCCAGCCGTGGGTCGCCGTCCACGTGTGCATCGAGTGGACGGCGTAGAGCCGGCTCGCCTCGACGTTCAAGACGGCCCCGCCCGAGTCGCCGCCGCAGAAGACCTGGTCGTTGAAGCGCAGGATGTCGTGGCCGTCCTCGTACCCGCCGACCTTGGCGGCGTCGAAGTTCAGGGTGCCGAAGGGGGTGCTGCAATCGGCGCCCGTGCGCCCGAAGCCGGCGATCGTGACCCTCGAGCCCTCGGCGGGGTAATCGCTGGCCACGACGAAGGGCTTCACGTGCGCCGGCGCGACGCCATTCAGCTTGATGACCGCGACGTCATGCTCGATCTGCCGCTCGGTCCACGATGGGTTGTAGTCCGGCTGGATCTCGGCCACGCCGCTCAGCACGCGCGGGCGCGCGCCAGGCGTCGCCGGGTCGGGGCGAAAGGTCACCGTCGCGTCCGTGGAGCAGCCGTTGCCGCCGACGTAGCCGTCCTCGCAGAAGCAATGCGCGGCGGTGAGGACCGTGTCCGCGGCGATGACCATGCCCGAGCAGCTCCCCTGCGAGCTCGACACCTTCACCATCGCGAGCAGATCGCCGGGCCCGGCCGGCGTCGGGTCGACGATCGGCGATGCCACCTGGGCCGTCTCCTCGAGGTCGCCCGCCCCACCGGGGTCGGCCGCGCAGGCGACGAGCGGCATCGCCAGCAAGGGACACAGCCAGCGCCGTCGACGAACATGCATTTGAGTCATCGGTTCAATCGTCATATTGCTACCCTCCTTTTCGCTTCGCCCGCCGTGGTGACGCGCGAAGGGGACACGCATCGGTTGCTCTGGCGCGCGCTCGCGCCCTCCGTCGTTGGAGGGCGTTCAGCGGGCCTCTTCAGCAACGCGTCGCTCTTCTGCTCTTCAGCCATCAGCAACGCACGTGCCGGGTCGGGGCGGCGCTTGCTCCCGCGGATCGTCGACGCGCAGGAGCGGGAAGCGCGCTTCTTCCGGCCCCTTCGCGAGCCCGTCGCCTCGGGTGAACTGTCGCCCGGGAGGACCAGGTGTCTCCTTCACAGAGACAGGGCGAGTGAGGCATCACGCCAGGGTCCGGAGCTCCAGCGCGACGGATCCCTGCTCTTCCAGCGCGAACGCGCCCCCGCGGAGGTGAGGTTCGGATCGGGACCTCAGGCCGCCACGCCGAGGGTGGCGGACGTCAGGGCGTGGTACGAGCGCCCCGTGATCGCGGGGGAGAGCGCGGTCGTTTGCCTGCCGGCGCTGCAGAGCGGACAGCTCACCGTTCAACCCGCGCTGCGCCCGCCGCGGGGCGACGCTCTCGGAGGAGCCAGCCGCAAGCACCCTGGATCTCTGGTCCAGCGGCGGGGGCGCGACCCCGGGCTCCCCGGCCGAGCCATCTGCGAGCGCGATCACCTCCGCGGACCGGAGGGCGCTCGCCGCGCCGGCGCTGCGCCTCCGCTCGCTGCGCTCGAGCGGCGACTTCGAAGCCTGCTGGGCGTTGCACCTGCAGCAGGAGCATGACCGAACGCACCGTGCACGTTATGCAGCGGGCGATGTCCCGTCACCGCCGCCTCGACCCAAGCTGCGCCGGGTGAAATGGGCAAAACGCCCTCGTTCCAGAAGATCCGCGCCCAAAGCTTATCCGGACACCCATGGTTAACACCGATGGGCGCCGAGGCGGCCCCACTTGTAGAGCACCTCGTTGATGCTTAACTTCCGACACATCTCCCCAACACGGTTCCAGGCGCAAAGGTTCATGCAATCAAACAAACATTCTTTCTTGGCTGAATTACGCGCCCTGAGCTCCCAGCTTGAAGAGCTTCGCCAGGAAGCCGGCCGTTGCGGCGATTTCGACCCCTTGGAAAAGAAGCTGGGCTCCGTGCGCCAGTTCGTCATGGACGCGGAGAACGCCTCGCGCTGGCGGCGCTGGGAAGGCGATCTCGAGCTTCTTCACGACGCCACGACGCTTCGCCATGTCCTGGATCGCGCTCTCTGCGACCTCGAAAAAGACCATTCCCGCCACCTTTGCCAGCGACTGGCAGAGGGAACCTTGCCTTTGGAAGTCTATCTGGATGCGACTTACACGGAGTTTCGGAAGTCGTTCCGGGCAGAACTGGCGGCTTCTGGGATAGGCCCCAAATCGAGGATTGTTTTCATAGGGGCTGGGGCGCTGCCCGTCACGGCGCTGCTCTTCGCCCGAGAAAGTGAGGCGGAGTTGCTGTGTCACGATATCGATCCTGAAGCGACCCGTCTCGCGAAAAAGCTTGTCATGCATCAGGGTCTGGCGGAGCGGATCCGGTGTAGCTGCCGTCCGCTCGAAACGATCCCTTGTGTCAGACAGGCGAGCCATTTCATCATCGCCGGATTGGTCAAGGAGAAGGCCGCCATTCTTCGGCAACTAGGCGGCCAGATGCAAGGGCAGGCGAAGATCATCCTTCGCTACGGCAACGGCATCAAATCGCTCTGCAATTATCCATTCGAAAAGGAGCTTTCCGGGTCCTGGCACGTCACCCCCCTTCTCCATACCGGGGCGGTCTATGACGCCGTGCTTCTTGAGCGACACAATCGAAGCGAGGCGGGCATGGTGGCCGCCGTCGACCAGAAGCAGGGTGTGTCGTGAAGCTGCTACTGGCGACCTGCGCGAAGATCCCTCCCGAGGCAATCGGCTGCGATCTGGCGCTCAAGAAGGCCCTCGAACATCGGGGCGTGGAGACCGTCTTGCGTCCCTGGGACCAGATCAAACCGCAGGAGGAGGCCAAGGGCCACGCGGCGGGCGTGGTGGTCCGTTCCGTATGGGACTACACGGAACAGAGCGAGAAATTTTTCCGATGGATTCATGGATTGCGGGACGAGGCGATTCCCGTGATCAATGAAGTCGGCCTGTTATTATGGAACTCGCACAAGCGGTATTTGCTGGATCTCATCGCCCACGGAGTACCCTGCCCCGTCACGCGCATCGTCGTTCAAAATTCGGATATAGAAACCACGGCGTCCGAAATTCCTGGAGACCGGCTCGTCTTGAAGCCCTGCATCGGGGAGAGCGGCGTGGGCGTGACCCTCGTTGAGCGCCACCAGGTGGCCGCGCAGGCGGAGGCCCTGCGCGCCGAAACGGGCCGGAACGATCTCTTGCTCCAGGAATTCATGCCGGAAATCCGCGAAGGCGAGCTGTCGCTCGTGTTTATCGACGGACGTTTCGCCCATGGCGTGAGGAAGCGTCCCAATCCCGACGATTTTCGGGTGAACGGGCGCTACCGCCCGCTTGCTCCGGTGCCCGTTGTTCCCGAGAAGGAGCATGTGGCGGCCGCGAAAGAGGTCTTGCGGCATGTCCCTGGTCGTCCCGTTTACGCGCGAATCGACGGCATCCTGCGCGGTGGTCACTTTGTTTTGATGGAGGTTGAGGTCCTCGATCCCGCGCTCTATCTCGACATGGTCCCCGCGTCGGCAAATGCGCTGGCGGACGCCATCGTGGCGGCAATACATCCTAGAGGACCGATCAGGTTGATTTTGCGATAATTCTGGTCGCTTCGATGCAAGGCTCGACGGTCTCGTCGCGCCATGATCTCGTCCGCGTCCGGAGGTGCACGGATGGAACGATGGTCGCCGCCGGTGGAGCTGTCGCGGCAAGAACAGGCGCTGATGAAGCGGCTGACGCGCGTGAGAGCACTGTTCGGCTTTCTCAGGCAGCACCGGCACGAGCTGTTCGATGAGACGTTCCAGGAGCAGCTGGAGGGCATGTACCGGACGACGGGAGCAGGCGAGCCGCCGCATCCACCGGCGCTGATGTGCATGGTCACGCTGCTGCAAGGCTACGTCGGCGCATCGGATGCCGAAGCGGTGGAGTTGTCCGTCGTCGACCTGCGCTGGCAGATGGTGCTCGGCTGCCTGGGTGCGGCGACGCCGCCGTTCTCGCAGGGCGCGCTGCAGGCGTTCCGAGAGCGGATGGTCGCGCACGAGATGGACCGGATGCTGCTGGAGCGGACCGTGGCCCTTGTTCGGTCCGGCGCGATGACCGAGGGCGAGAGGCGTGCGGTGTCGAAGGCGCTGCGCGTGGCCATCGATAGCCGCCCTTTAGCGGGAGCCGGGCGGGTTGAGGACACGATCAACCTGCTCGGCCACGCTGCACGCAGCATCGTCCGCGTCGTGTCGAAGATCACGGAGCGTCCGCCCGAGGAGATCTGCCGCAAGGCGGGCATCCCGCTGCTTCTGGCTCCCAGCATCAAGGCCGGGCTCGACCTGGACTGGAGCGACCCGAAACAGAAGGCGGCAGCGATTCAGATCTTGGAGCGGCAGGTGTCGTCGCTGCAGCAGTGGGTCGACCGCCACCTGGACGACGTCGTCGAGCAGCCGCTTCGCACCTATCTGGAGGCGGTCACACAGGTTCGAGACCAGGACCTGGAAACAGCCGAGGATGGGACCGTTCGCATCCGGCAAGGCGTTGCCCCTGACCGCCGCGTCTCCATTGAAGACGCCGAGATGCGCCACGGTCGCAAGAGCCGCTCGAAGCGCTTCGACGGCTATAAGGAACATATCGCGCGCGACCTTGACCTTCCGGTCATCGTCGCCTGCGCGGTCACGCCGGCGAATCGGCCCGAAGAGGAGGGGGCCGCGCCGATCGCCAAGGACGTCCAGCATCAGGGGCTGCGCCTCGATGAACTGCACATCGATCGCGCCTACGTGAACAGTCCCGTCGTCGATGACGTGATCCGAGCGGGCGGCCAGGTGTTCTCGAAGCCTTGGGGGCAGCGGGCTCGCAGCCCCGATCTATTCAGCAAGCGCGACTTCAAGATCAACCTGCGCGCCAAGACAATCACGTGTCCAGCGGGACAGATCGAGGTGTTCGAACCGGGCGATACGGTCGAGTTTGACCCTGAGGAGTGTGGCGCGTGCCCCCTCCGAGCCAAGTGCACGCAAGCTGCCTCGGGGCGAGGGCGGACCGTGTCCATCGCCGAGGATGAAGCTCTGCAGGGCAAGTTCCGGAAGTTGCAGCAGACCGGGCCAGGACGCGCCGTGCTCCGGCAGCGGACAGCTGTGGAGCATGCGCTCGCCCATATCGCGGCGCGGAAAGGACACAGCGCGCGCTACATCGGCGCCAGGAGAAATCTGTTCGACCTCCGACGCAGCGCAGCCATTCAGAATCTTGAGGCGGCCCAGCGGCTGATCCAGGCGGCTGCATAACATATCGAAATTAGACGATTTTCAACATGGTCGGTGCTCTAGAATACCGATCACGTTGAAACCCGGAGAATTTTCACAGGGAGGCGGGGAGGCGGGGAGGAAGAAAAAAATGAATCTCTCGCTCTTGCCGTCTCTCGCTCCCCGCCTCCCCGCCTCCCTGTGAAATTCCTGCTTTCTCTCGTGGTTTCAACCCGTTTGTCGCTCTAGCTGATCCGCGGGAGGTCCTTGTAGCGAGAATCGATTTCGCCGAGGACTTCGCGGATGACGTTCATGATCATGCGGATGTCCGATTCGACCAGATCGCCCATGACACCGATGCGGAACGTTCCAGCGGCGGTCAGTCGTCCCGGGAAGATGGTGATCCCGCGCCGCTCCAGCGCTTCATAAAAAGGCCGGAAGTCATGCGCGAACGGCTCGGGAACATGGAAGGTCGCGATGATGGGGATGGCCACCTCGTCGGGGATCAAGCTCCGGAATCCCCATTGGCGAAAGCCGTCGATCAGGATGCGCCAGTTGCGCCGGTAACGTGCCCCGCGGGCGGCCACGCCGCCTTCCCTCCGGTGCCGTTCGCAGGCGCTGGCCAGGGCCGCGACAACGTGGGTTGGCGGCGTCCAGCGCCAGGTGCCGCTCTTCTCCATCGTGCTCCATTGGGCATGGAGATCGAGCGAGAGCGACATCGACCTGCCCGCCGAGGCGGCCAGGGCGTCCTTGTTGACGAGGACGAGGCCGATGCCCGGGACGCTTTCAAGGCATTTGTTGGGAGAGATGATGAGCGCCTCGAGATCGAGCGTGGCCACGTCGATGGGAAATCCGCCGAAGGAAGCGACGGCATCGATGATGAGGCGCTTGCCCCTGCACCGGGCCACTCCCGTTACCATCTCGATCGGATTGAGCACGCCGGTGCCGGTCTCCGCGTGGCACATGGCGATGTGCGTGATGGAGGGGTCGGCGTCGAGGGCTCTTTCGAGATCGTCGCGCGTTGGCAGCGGCAGCATCGGAAGGTCGAGGGTCGTGACCTTGAGGCGAATGCCCTCGGCGATCTCCCTGAGCCGGCTTCCGTAGAAGCCATTCTGCACGATCAGGATCGTGCCGGCACGCGGCACCAGGGTCTGCATGGCCGCTTCGATTGCGTAGCTGGCGCTGCCTTGCAGGGGAACGCAGGCATGCGTCTCCGTGCCGTTGGCGATCTCGAGCAGATAGCGACGGATCGCGGCGGTTATGCTGACGAAGTCGCCCGCGTAGGGGTTCCGGTCGAGCAGCATCGTCTCGCGGATCTCCGTCGGGACCGTGAGGGGCCCCGGCGTGAGCAGGTAGTGGTCGTGTCGGCGATTCATTGTAATTTCAAGGCGCCCACCCTCAGCAATGGAAACAGGGCCGCCCGTGGAGAGGGATCGGCCAACGGCTTCGAGAGCCGCCACGCCATTGAGCACCTCGTCCATGGGAATGGGATACGGGGCCTCTCCGGAGATGGCATCCGCAAAAGCCTCGAGCTCAGCGCGCTCCGTGGAGACAGCCTCAAAGGAGATGAGACCGCCTTTGCCTGCGAGGTCGACAATTTCGAGCGTGTCCGGGCCACGAATCTCCGCGGAACCCTGGGTCCCGAACACCTGAAGGCGAAATGTCGGCGCCGTGGCCATCATCGTCGTCACCGAGGCCGTGGCTCCGGAGGCCAGGGTGAGAAGGGCGGAGACGGTGTCCTCAAGAGGCCTGAGGGCCGGGATGCGCGAGGAGCCCACCGCGAACACGCCGGTGACGGGACCGCCGAGATGGATGATCGCGTCGATCAGATGAATGCCACCCCCGGCGAAGCCGCCCGCCGGATTCTCCTCGGCTGCCAAACGCCATTGCCCGGGAGAAAATCGCCCGATGAGATTCGCGGTGAAGTTGCTTTCGATGTAACGAAGGGTGCCCAGGCCGCCCTCCTCGACGACGCTCTTCAGTTTGCGCATCGCGGGAAGAAACCGACGGTTGAACCCCGTGGCCACCACGACGCCCGCCGCCGAGGCGGCAGCGGAAGCCTGCACCGCGCTGGAGGAGGTGAGCGTGAACGGCTTTTCGACGAAGACGGGGCGCCCCGCGCGGACGCAGGCCTCGATCTGCGCGGCATGGAGGGAATGGGGTGTGGCGAGCACGATGCCCGCGATCGTCGGTTGGGCCAGCGCTTCTTCCAGCGAGGCGAGGACCTTGATCCCCCGCGAGGCGGCCGCCTGTTCGATGCGCCCGGGAGCACGGCTGACCGCGGCGACGAAACGGACTTTGGGGCTGACGCCCTGCACGGCATCCACGAGGAAGGTGCCCCACCGCCCGAGTCCGACGATTGCCAGGTCGATCATCGACGTCTTTCAGGTAGAGGCTCCGTCACGCGGCCGATACCTGCGGCGCTTCGCCGCTCTTGGCCGACACGTAGAACCCGTCATGGGTGTGCAAGCGTTGCAAATTGGGATGGAGGGGACGGCGGTCCCCGGGATGCAACTTGAGCCAGAGCCGCAGGAGGAGCCGGCGCCGCCCGACCTCGGGCCAATCCTCGAAGGTGGAGCGCGAATGAAGGACCGTGTAGTTGCTCATCAGCGAGGCTTCTCCCGGTTCCAGCATGAACTTGTAGGCGAACTCGTCGCTGTCGGCGATCTGCTGAAAATAGTCGAGCGCGTCCCGCTGAAGCTGGGTCATTTCCTTGTTCCTCGCGGCCTGCTCGACGAACGGCTTGACCATGAAGACGCTGAGCTGGCCCTCGACTTCGCTGAAGACCGGAACGCGGTAATCGGTTATCAGCGACCGCTCGCCCTGCGCCTCCTCTCCCTGCCAATGGACGTAGTAGCCGGCATGGAGCGGGGCGAGATATTCGGGATGGGTCTCGACGATCTTGTCATGAATGGCGAGGGCGCTCGCTATTCCGCTGTGGCCGCCCAGCTTGGCCTTGCGGATCGCCAGGAGACCGACCAGCGCGGCGAAGTCGCTGTGCATGTCCAGGGGAATATTGGAGTTGTAGGCCCGCCCGCCCCCGCGATCGATGACCTGGTTCAGCCGGTCGCCATGATGGCTCTGCTCAACCGGCACTCCGAGCTGCTTGCCCACGGCCCAGAACAACAATCCCATCTCCTCCGGCGTATAGGCCTCGACCGGCCAGCCGCGGATGATGATGACGCCGCGCCTGTGGAGAACTTCGTCGGCGATCCGGCGGATATCGTCGTGAATCTCGACGAGGGGGAAATCGCTCTCGGAAGCGGTCCGGAGCGTGAGGTCGCGTTTCCGCGCCTCATCCATGACCTTTTCGAACGCTCTCAGGTGCCGGGGCCCGAGATCGAAGGAGATTTTTTCTTTCGTCAGGTCCGAGGCTCTCCAGGCCCCGGGATGCCCAGTGTACCTTGCAAGGCTGTTGGACATGTCGATCTCCCGCGTGAAGGGTTGCAGGGCAAGGGGGCCAATCACCACCAGATCACTTCGCCGGCAGCGGGGAGAAGGTTCCAGCCATTGTGTCGTAGAAACGACGGATGCTCGAAGGGACCGGCTGCTTTTCCTGGGAAGTCCTCAGCCACAGCCGCAGGAGAAAGCGGCGGCGTTCCTGTTCCGGCCAGTCCTCAAAGGGAGCGCGGTCGTGCAGAATGGCGTAGTTGTTGACGAACAACGCCTCGCCCGCTTCCAGCATGAAGGTGAATTTCAGGTCATCCCCGACGGCATGAAAGTATTCGAGCGCCTCGCGCTGCAGCTCCGTGAGCGGTTCTTTCCGCTCCGCGACCGCCTGCTCGACGACCTTTCTGTTCATGAAAGAAACGCTGACCTGCCCGTCGAGCTCGCTGAAGAGGGGCACGCGGTAGTCGGGGTTGATTGGACGCTCACCCTTCTTCTCGTTGCCCGTCCAGTGAATATAATAGCCCTCGTACAGAGGCGCCAGATATTCCGGATGCGTGGCGGCAATGCGGTTATGAATCGCTGTTCCGCTCACCAGGCCGCTCAGTCCCCCCGATTTGGCCCGCCGGATTGCCATGAGCCCCATGATGCCACCGTAATCGGTATGGAGCGTCATCGCGTTCTCGGAGGTGTAACCTTTGCCCCGCGTCCCCGGTACCAGGTGGGGAACATCGGTCACATAGCCGAGACGATCCCCTTTCCAGCTTTGAACGATGGGCTCTCCCCATTGCTTGCCCAATGCCCAGTAAAGGAGAGCTATCTCCGCTTCCGTACAGCGGTCCATCGGCCATCCGCGAACGATGACCACGCCGCGGCCATTCAGGATCCTGTCGGCGATGAGCTGCACATCGTCCTGGATGTCCTCGAGCTGAAAATCCTCGTTGGAAGCGTTCTCGAGCGTGACGCTGCGTCTCCGGGCTTCCTGGATCAGGCGGTCGAAGGCCTCCAGGTGTCTGGGCCCGAGATCGAAGGCAACGTCGTCCTTGGTCAGGTTCTTTCCATCCCAGGCCCGGGGGTGTTTGACTTGCTTCGTTTGGATCTTGGAGGGAGCAAACGATGTTTCCATGGTGGGTCATCCTCTCGGGGGCGTGAAGCCGGCAAAGCTGACGAGGTCGTCTTTTCCCGCCTGATCCTCTCGATAGTGCTGCGCTATCTCCGCACAGTATACCGCCTCCCAGGCGACGTCATCATGGGATCCTGAGGGGGACCGGCATCAATCGCCTCGGACCAGAGCACATCGGGCCCCCCTGGCCTCGGGCCGGTGATGTTTTCGCGCGAGGTCTGGGCGGCGCTCCGCGCCGGCACGCTCGACGCCGGCGGCGGGGCGTGCAGGGAGATGGCTTCGCGGGTCGCGGCGGCTTTCGCGTCGTCCCGGTGTTGCCCCGGGACGCTCCGCGCCCCTCCCCTGCTCCGTTCAGGTACGGTAACTTCGAGCAGAACGGGGGTCACGTCCTCCCCCTGATGCCTGAGGGGCTGCGCAAGCACACGCCACGCCGCCCATGTCCTTATCTGGGTTGTGGTCGATGTATGGATAGGTGTTAAACCCGCGTCGATTTCCGAGAGGGCGTCGGTTCGCTTACAGAATGTTCTGGCGAGCCGGGCAGGTCCTGTGGTTGTGGCTTGACGTCTCCGACACGTTCGGATTTCCTTCTCCCCTGCCTCGTACGAGGCAGCACCAGAACAGCGCCAGTGGCTGAAAGCCATGGGCTTTCGCTCTGAGGAGAGACTAGATGCGGAAGTCGTTGTTGGGAGCCCTGGCCCTGCTCGGCCTGGGCTGTTCAGGACCTGACATCTCGAAATTCGAAGGAACATGGAGGGCAATCGACGGCCGGGGCACCAACTCGTGTCACGGCGATTGGACTCTATCCACGTTCAACATCGCCATGCGGCTACGCGAAGGAGAAGACAGCGACCTCGAGTGGATCGACATCGACGAGAAGGGCCAACGCATTGGGGACTGCATCTATCGTTACTCCGTGGAGGGTGAGGTCGCGACGATGGACGGCCGGCAATCATGCGTCCGCACCGATGTCGGGGCGTACATCAAGGTGGGCTGGACATTTGCGAGAAGCAGCCTCACCCTTGTCGATGGCCGGATGCGTGAGGAGGGGGAGGCTGTCTTCGAGTCCGTTTTGTTCGATGGAACTACGGAAACTTGCGCTGACACGTACACCTATGAATGGGAGCGGTTCTGACCTGCGCCTCACCTTCTGCGGTGCGCGCTCTCTCGGAGGGCTCGGCGCCCGGCTCGATCGATGGAGTGGATGGTGGTTCGACGACCGGATGTTCACTCCGCGTCTCCTCCCCATCGACGAGGCCGCGTAGCCCCGAGTTCCCGCGGGAAGCCGCGCGCACAGGGCACCTGCTGACAGCCACTCTCGATACGCGACCATCCTCCGGTACCAAGCCGAGCCTCTCACTCCCGCGCTCGATCCTCTCGCTCCGGTAGCCGAGCCTCTGGCTCCGGCGGCCGATCCTCCCGCTCCCGCGCCAAGAGCTCTCTCTTCCTCTCCTCTGCCTCCTCACCGGCTCTCTCTCGCCCATCCGCTCCACGCGTCGAGCCCGCACGGGTGCCGCTTCGCCCCTGACGTTCGGCCCCCTCGCGCGCGTTCCGCGCCGCATTCCCTGCGCCCAGGCGAGCCTTGCGCTGCGGCGCCCCCTGCGCTTTGATGCCCGCCCTTCCCCATCCGAGGTGGAACGAACCATGGCGACCCTGGGCGACCTTCGCGAGCGCATCGACAGCATCGACGACCGGATCCTCGAGCTCCTCGCCGAGCGGGCCGAGGTGGCCGTCGAGGTCGCGCACGCGAAGCGCGCCGCGAACGCCACGCAGTTTCACGACCCGGAGCGGGAGCGGCGCGTGCTCACCCGCCTGCAGGCGAAGGGCGCGGGGCGCTTCCCGGGCGACGCCATCCGGGTCGTCTTCCGGGAGGTGATGAGCGCCTGCCTGTCGCTGGAGGAGCCCATGAAGGTGGCCTTTCCGGGGACGGAGGGCGCCTTCGCGGAGGTCGCGGCGCGGCACCTGTTCGGGCTGGCCGCGCGCTACCGGGAGACGGGCACCATCGAGGGCGTCTTCGACGCCGTGCGCGCGGGCGAGGCGGCCTGCGGCGTCGTCCCCGTCGAGAGCTCGACCGACGGCTCGGTGACCCTGACGGCGGACGCCCTGATCGAGAGCGACCTCCAGATCCGGCAGGAGCTCGTGCTCGACGTCGCCTATTGCCTGTTCAGCAAGGCGGAGGGGCTGAGCGGCGTCGCGCGGGTCCACGGCCACCCGCACGCGCTCTCGCAGTGCCGCCTCTGGCTCGCGAAGCACCTCCCCGGCGCGCAGATCGTCCAGACCGTCTCCGCGGCCGCGGCGGCGCACGAGGCCCTCGGCGACCCCGCCGCGGCGGCGATCGGCAGCCGCGGGGCGGGCGAGCTCTACGGGCTTCCGCTCCTGCGGGAGCGCATCCACGACCGCGCCGAGAACGCGACCCGCTTCATCGTCATCGCCCCGGCCGACGCGCCCGCCACGGGCGCGGACAAGACCTCGATCGTCTTCTCCGTGCAGGAGGAGCCCGGCGCGCTCCGCCGGGTCCTCGCCATCTTCGACGACGCGGGCATCAACCTGACCCGGATCGAGTCGAGGCCGAGCCGGCAGAAGCACTGGG
This sequence comes from Sorangium sp. So ce295, assembly GCF_051527405.1. Lineage (NCBI taxonomy): Bacteria > Pseudomonadati > Myxococcota > Polyangiales > Polyangiaceae > Sorangium > Sorangium sp. So ce295. The sequence goes on from NZ_CP150324.1 coordinate 11,517,145, forward strand.
ACTACGTCTTTCTTGTCGATCTGGAGGGCCACCGGAGCGAGCCGCGCGTCGCCGACGCGATCGAGCGGCTCCGCGCGCGCTGCGAGATGGTGAAGGTGCTCGGGAGCTACCCGCGGTCGACCGGCGCGCGCTGAGGCGCGGAGGCGGGCATCCCGCCGAGCCGCGACGGGGGATGGTGCCCCGCGGGGAACGGTGATAAATTTCCGCGCCCGTGCCGGCTGCGTCGCTCGCGCTCGCCCTCCGCGCTGCCCGAACGGCCGCGAGCGCGGTCGCCGGCACCCTGCTGGCCGCCGTCGCCCTGCCCGCCGCAGCGGGCGAGCCTCGCGCCGCAGGCGAACCGGTGCTCGTCCTCGCCGCCTTCCCGGGCGCCGGCGGCATCGACAAACGCGCCATCGACCTCGTCGTCGCCCATATCCGCCCCGTCGGCATCCGCCTTCAGATCGTCCGACCCGGCACGCCGAGGCCCGTGCTGCAGACGCTCCTCCCCGAAGCCAACGCGCTCGCCGACGCGTGGGACGCGCGGGGAGTGCTCTGGATCGACGCCGGGGCGAGCGACGAGCTCGCCTTGTACGTGGTCGAGCGCGACGGCGAGCAGATCTACGGCCGCCGCATCCCGGTCTTGCCCGGCCAGACCGCCACCGCCCTCGAGTCGCTCGCCAACATCGCCGGCGCGGTCGCCGAGGAGCTCCGCGAGGGCCACGTCGCCGGCCTGGCCGAGGTGAAGGTCGCCCCGGTCGGGCCGGCTCCAGCGGCTCCGCCCGAGCCCGACGGTGCCCCCGAGCCCGCCACGTCCCCCGCGGCGCTCGCGGACGCCGCGCCCCCGGACGCCGCGCCGGACCTGCAGCCGCCCGCGGGCCCGCCGTCGCCATCCACGGGCGCCCGCCGCGAAGCGAGCCCGCTGCCGACGTTCGCCGTCCTCGCCGGCTACACCGGCGCGAACTTCAGCAGCGCCGCGCCCTGGCAGAGCGCCGCCGCGCTCCGCGCCTCCTGGGCGCCCGTGGACTACGCCGTCCTCGGCCTGGGGTACGAGCTGATCCCCTCGACCTCGCTCGGCGACGAGCAGTCCACGTTCGAGCTCTCGCGCCACCCGGTGATCACGACCGGCCAGGTCCGCCTCAGGCTCCCCCTTGGCCTCGACCTGCAGCTCGGCGCGCGCGCCACCGTCGATATCGTCGAGCGCGTCCCCGAGGAAGGCACGGCCCAGCAGGCGCTCACGGAGCCGCCACCGTTCCCGCCACCTCCCGGTCATGGCCCGCCACCGCCGCCCCCGTGGCGGTGGCCGCGGATGTTTCCGCAGCAGCTGCCGCCGCCGGAGGCCCGCACCGACGTGCTCGTGAGCGTCGCGCCGGTCGCGGAGCTCGGGGTCCCGCTCACCGGGTGGCTCCGCCTCAAGACGACGCTGGGTGTGGACATGCTCCTGACGGAGCCTGACGCCACCGTACACCCGGGCCTCGCGCTTTCGGCCAATCCGGTGCGGATCTTCGCCGGCGTCGGGCTGGAGCTCGGCCTCGCCCTGCCGGCCTCGCCAGCCCCCGCGGGCATGGTCAGGAAATGACCACCCGCGCCGCATGACCCGTCACGAAAGGAAAATTGACCCGCTTCGGGCCGTGCGACGCACCAGGTCGAAGCGATGGACGCTGAGCACGCTCGAGCTCTCTCCAGGAGCCTCGGCCCCCTGCCCGAGCCGCTCCTGGCCAGCGCCATGACGCGCCCCGTCCCCGCCCCGCCGCCTGCCCCGTCACCCGCCGTGTCCTCGCCGTCTGACCTCGAACGGATGCGCCACGCCGGCGCGGGTGACCCGGAGGCCCAGGCCTGGCTCATGACCCACGTGATCTCGCGGGTCCGCCGGATCGCGCGGACGTTCCTCCGCAGCGCGGCCGACGCCGACGACGCCGCGCAGCTCGCCCTGCTCGCGATCCTCGAGAGCGCGTCGAGCTACCGGGGCGACGCCGCCGTCGAGGCCTGGGCCAGGCGCGTCGCCGTCCGGACGATCCTCCGGTACGCCAGGCAGCAGCGCAGGGAAGGCGCGCCCGTGGCCCCGGAGAGCGCGATCGACGAGGAGATCGCCCAGGCGCCGCACCAACCCCCGTTCGAGGCCCTCCCGCGCGAGGCGCGCGCGTACCTCGACGAGCTGCCGGAGGCGCAGCGCCATGTGATCCTCCTGCACCACGCGCTCGATTACTCCATCGAGGAGATCGCCGGAATGACCGAGGTCAGCGCCGATACGGTGAAGAGCCGGCTGCGCCTCGGGATCGGCGCGCTCCGCAAGCAGGTGCGACAGGACCTCGCCGTCGGCCGGAAGAGAGCATCATGACAGGGACGCAGAAGTCCGAGATCGATCTGGACCTCCTGCCCGCGATCCTCGCCGCGGAGGCGCGCGGCGCGCCGATCCGCCCCGAGGACGCGGAGCTCCTCCGCCGCGCCGAGCAGGACGACCCCGAGCTCCGCGGCGAGGCGCCGCTCTGGGCCGCCATCGGCAGGCTCGGCGACGCGCACGGCGACGGCCGCGAGCTCAGCGACGCCGCCATGCTGCAGCAGGTGCTCGCGCGCGCCCGCCTCGGGCCCGGGGGCGCCCGCCTCGACTCCGGGGGCGCCCGCTTCGAGCCCCGAGCCGCTCGCCTCGACCCGAGGGGCGCCCGCTTCGAGGCCGCGCCCGAGAGCACGGCGCGGCTGCGCGCGGCGCCTCGGCCGATGCTGCGGCGCGGGATCGCCGGGTCGCTCGCGGGCGTCGCCGTCGCGGCGACGCTCCTGGCCGCGCTCGCGGCGGAGCTGTTCGACGGGCCTGCGCAGCCGCCGGCGCCGAGCGGGAGCGAGACGCTCGATCCGAGCGGCGCACGGCGCACGGTCCTGAGCCTCCCCACGCTTTCGGTGCCGGAAGCGCCTCCGCCAGGCGCCGGCGCGCCCTCACCAGGCGCCGGTGAGCCCTCGCCAGGCGCCGGCGCACTCGCACCGGGCGCCGGCGCGCCCTCCGCCGAGCCGCCGCCCGGTACCGGCGCGCCCACCGGCGAGCCCGCGACCGCCAGCACCTCCAGCGCCGTCGGGGCCCGGGATCGCGCGCAGCAGCCGCCCAGGCCGCGCGCGGAGGAGCCCGCGGCGGGCCCGCAAGCGCTGCTCCTGCGCGCGCAGACCCAGCTCGGGCAGGGGAAGAGCGCCGAGGCGAACGCCTCCTACCGCGCCCTGCTCGCGCAGTACCCGGCGAGCCCCGAGGCGCGGGCGGCCCTGGTGTCGCTCGGGCAGATCGCGCTCCACCAGGGCAAGGCGGCGGAGGCGCTCGGCTATTTCGATCGCTACCTCGCCGGCGGCGGCCCCCTCGCCGCGGAGGCCCGGGTCGGCAGGGTGCAGAGCCTGCGCCGGCTCGGGCGGGCGGCCGACGAGCGCGCGGCCATCGCCGATTTCCTCGCGCGTCACGGCGAGAGCGTCCACGCGCCGCGGCTGCGCGCGCGCCTGTCCGAGCTCGGCGGCGGCTGAGCGCAGGGGCCGGACGCCGGATCGCCGGCGTCCGCGCGGCGGGGCTTCTTCAAAAAAGATTGACCCCTGATCCCACCGCGTCGCCACCTGGCCATCGAGATGTCGCAAAACCTTTGCCGAATTGAAAAATTCTCCTCACGCGGCGGATGGCGCGCCGGTGTCCTTGGCGGGGTCGTGGCCCTCGTGTCGCTCGCCTGCTCGAGCTCCGGGGGTGGTCCCAACGACACGTCGGGCTCGGGGGGCTCAGCCGGCGGCCCCGGCGGCTCCGGCGGCTCCGGCGGCTCCACAGGGTCGGGTGAACCGACCGGCGACCCCACGAAGCTCGTCGGCGCCTTCCAGGTGCGCTCGCTGCCTTCTGCCGAGCCGGGCGCGGCGGGCAGCACGGCGGTGATCGGGAAGATCTACGACGGCCCCACGCCCGCGCAGCTCGTCTGGGAGGTGAAGACCGAGGAGGGCGGCTGTCAGCTCCTCACGCCGCGCGTCCCGTTCTGCAACGAGCCCTGCGGGGGCAGCGCCGTCTGCGTGGAGGACGACACGTGCCAACCCTACCCCGCCGCGCACAGCGCCGGCAACGTGACGGTGACCGGCTTGAACCTCGAGTCGGGCGAGGCGTCCCTCGTCATGAGCCCCACGGCGAACAACTACCAGCCTCCCGCCGGCGTGAAGCTCCTCTACCCGCCCGTCGACGAGGGCGATGTGCTCCGCTTCGAGGCGAGCGGCGATTTCTTCAGCGCCTTCACGGTGGAGGCCAAGGGCGTGAGCCCCCTCGATCTGCTGAACGAGACGATAGCGCTCGAGCCCGATCAGCCCCTGCAGCTCGAGTGGACCCCGCCGGGGCAGGCCGACATCGCCAGGGTCCACGTGAAGCTCGACATCAGCCATCACGGGGGCACGAAGGGGATGATCGAGTGCAACGTCGAGGACACCGGCTCGCTCGATGTCCCGGCATCCCTCGTCAAGCAGCTCCTCGACCTCGGCGTCGCGGGCTTCCCGACGATCATCGTCACGCGCAAGTCCGTTGGCTCCACGACGATCCCGCCCGGCCGGGTCGATCTGGTCGTCTCGTCCCAGATCGAGCAGGCGGTGATGATCGCCGGGCTCACGTCGTGCAACGACGACTCGCAGTGCCCCGAGGGCCAGACCTGCCAGAGCGATCTCACCTGCAAGTGAGCCTCGCCGATCCGCGGCGCGGCCGACCGTCTAGCTTAACAAGGAAAAGGACACAGAGACCATGACACGCACTTATCGCCCCTTGCTGCTGCCCCTCACCCTCGCGCTGCTCTCCCCTGTGGTCGGCGTCGGCTGCTCCGGTTCGGACTCGGATGTGAGCGGCTCGGGCGACAACTCGACAAGCACCTCGTCCAGCTCCGGCGGCAACACCACCTCGTCCAGCTCCGGTGGCAACTCCTCCTCGTCCAGCTCCGGCGGCAACACCACCTCGTCCAGCTCCGGTGGCAACTCCTCCTCGTCCAGCTCCGGCGGCAACACCACCTCGTCCAGCTCCGGCGACCCCACCACCTCGTCCGGCTCCGGCGGGACGACCGAGAAATTCAGCTTCTTCGTGACCAGCCTCGTCGCCCTGCAGGAGCTGTCGGGCTCCCAGGACGGCTTCGGCGGCGATCTCCGCTTCGGAGAGACGGGCGCCGGCGCCGGGCTCCGCGGCGCGGACAAGATCTGCGCGACCATCGCCGAGAAGAGCATGCCCGGCGCCGGGGGCAAGCAGTGGCGCGCCTTCCTCAGCGCCGTCGCAGGGGAGGACGGCAAGCAGGTCAACGCGATCGATCGGATCGGCGAGGGTCCCTGGTACGACCGGCTCGGCCGGTTGCTCGCCAACAACAAGGAGGAGCTGCTCAACGACCGCCCCTCCGCGGCCGACCCTGCGATCATCGACGATTTTCCGAACGAGGACGGCGTCCCCAACCACCAGCCCGATCCGAGCCAGCCCGAGGTGGACAACCACGACATGCTGACGGGGACGAACGACAAGGGACAGCTCTACAGCGCGACAGCGACCTGCAAGGACTGGACGGCCAAGTCGGGCGACACGAGCGAGGGGAGGCCGCGCGTCGGTCACTCGTGGCCCAGGAACTTCGGAGGAGGCGGCTTCCCGACCGGCGGCGGCAGCACCGGCGCCGGCTTCCCGACCGGCGGCGGCAGCACCGGCGCCGGCCCCGGCGGCAACATCAACATGGCCAACTGGATGTCGTCGCTCGACGAGGCCGGGTGCGCGCCGGGCATCAACCTCCTGGAGCAGGGGGGGCCGCTGCCCGGCACGGTCACCGTCGGGTCCGGCGGCGGATACGGCGGGTTCTACTGCTTCGCGCTGACGCCCTGACACCTTGACACCTTGACGCGGGATTGACGCGGGATGACCGGCGCGCGCCGCTGCGCGGTCAGCTTACTTGTCTCAGGAGGAATCATGTACAAAGGCACTCGCATCACGTCGATCGTCACGCTCGCCTTGCTCGCCGCGGCGCTCCCGGGCGCGTGCGGCGGCGGCGGCACGGACGACCCCGGCGTGACCGGAGAGGTCTGCGAACGCAAGAACGCCGATGAATCGACGGAGTTCCTGAAGCGCGTCGGGTGCGCCGCGGACTTCGAGGCGCTCGCCTCGGTGCCCATCGACGCCAGCCTGCCCGGCGCGCGGTCGGTCAAGGTCGTGCTGGATCAGGCCGATCAGAACGCGCTGTATTTCCAGAACAGCGTTCTCTACCTGATCCACTACGACTTCGTGTCATCGCACCTCTCCGGCGACCCGCTGCCCCTCGTCCCGCCCCTCGGCGAGTTCAACGCGACCGAGTACTTCACGCCGGATCGCCGCTTCGTCCTCGGCGCGGTGACGCACTACGAGGGCCCCGACGTGTGGGCCGTCGAGCTCTCCCCCTACGACACCGCGTCCGCGGACATGATCGCCACCCTGTTCAGGGCCGTCAAGGCGGCCTCCTTCTTCGGGGCGAAGCTCGCCTTCCACCCGACGTCGGAGGCCGTCGCGGCCGAGGCGAAGAAGCTCCCCTCCGACATCCCCGTGGTCAGCACCGGCGAGCTCTACGCCGGGATCGACTACCAGCCGCTCTCGCTGGGCACGGCGGTGGGCCGGCTCCACTTCGCGAAGGCGGCGGATCTCGCCACGGAGTACCTGTCCCACCAGGACATCGTCGTCCTCGACGAGGCGCCCAACGACATCTCGGTCGTCCAGGGGATCATCACCGAGCAGTTCCAGACGCCGCTCTCGCACGTCAACGTGCTGTCCCAGAACCGGCGCACCCCCAACATGGGGCTGCGCAACGCCATGAACCACCCCGACCTGCTCGCGCTGAAGGACAAGCTCGTCGAGCTCACCGCGGGGCCGTCGTCCTGGAGCGTCCGCGAGGTCACCGAGGCGGAGGCCGAGGCGTTCTGGGAGGCGCACAAACCCACGCCCGTCACGCTCCCCGAGATGGATCTGACGGTCACCGATCTGCGCGACATCGAGGAGGTGACCCCCGATCCGCCGGAGGGCGAGCCGCTCCGGGACGCGATCAAGAAGGCCGTGCTCGCCTTCGGCGGCAAGTCGGCCCACTACTCCATCCTGGCCAGGATCCCCGAGGTCCCCATCCAGAAGGCCTTCTCGATCCCGATGTACTACTATGACCAGTTCATGAAAGATAACGGGTTCTACGAGCAGATCGACGCGATGCTCGCCGACCCGAAGTTCGCCACCGACGCCGCGGCCCGCGACGAGCAGCTGAAGGCGCTCCGCGACGCCATGAAGACCGCGCCCGTCGACGCCGAGCTCCAGGAGCTCCTCAGGGCGAAGATCGAGGCGGAGTACGCCGGGCACCCGATCCGCTTCCGCACCAGCACGAACAGCGAGGATCTCGACGGGTTCCCGTGCGCCGGCTGCTACGACTCGAACACCGGCGATCCGACGGACTGGGAGGACGTCCTCGACGCCGTCCGCAAGACCTACGCGAGCGCCTGGAAGCTCCGCACCTTCGACGAGCGCACCTATTACGGCATCGACCACCGGACCATCGGGATGGCCTTGCTCGTGCACCACAACTTCCCGGACGAGGAGGCGAACGGCGTGGCCATCACCAACAACCCGTTCGACACGGCAGGGGTCCAGCCCGCCTTCTACGTCAACGTGCAGAGCGGCGGTGACGTGGAGGTGGTCGCCCCGCCCGCGGGCGTGACGAACGACGCGTTCCTCTACTTCTTCAACCAGCCGAACCAGCCGGTCACCTACCTGACGCACTCGAGCCTCATGCCGGAGGGCCAGACGGTCCTCTCGACGGCGCAGGTCCATCAGCTCGGCGTGGCGCTCGACGCCATCCACGAGCGGTTCTCCCCCGCGTACGGGCCGGCGAGCGGCAACGACGGGTGGTATGCGATGGACGTGGAGTTCAAGTACGACGACGACGCGAACCCCGACGAGCCGCCGACGCTCTACATCAAGCAAGCGCGCCCCTACCCTGGCCGCGGCGCCGCCGCCGAGGCGCCGTGACGCAGACGCGCGCGGATCACGTGGATCACGTGGATCACGTGGATCACGTGGATCACGTGGACGGAGATGAGCGCGCGCCGCGCCCGGCGATCGCCCCCGGAAAGAGCGGCTCGCCGTGATAGACTGGCTCGGATGGGTCACCCAGGGGAGCGCCATGGACTTCCGCAAGGCGGTCGTGGCGCTCCTGCTGGCGTTCGGGCTCGGCCAGGCGGTCGCGCTCGTCTACATGGCCACATTTCGCGGGCTCTCCTACTCCCGCTCATCCGTGCACAGCATGGCGATGGGCAGCGTCATCACCTGCATGCTGATGCTCTCCGTGGGCAGCAGCATCGCCGCCGGCATCGGCGTCGCCGTGGGCCTGAGCGCGGTCCGGTTCCGCACGACCATGCGCGATCCGCGCGACGTCATGTTCGTCTTCGCGGCGCTCGGCGTCGGCATCGCCTGCGGGCTCCAGGCGGTCGGCGCGGCCCTCGGCGGGACCGCGATCTTCGCCGCCGGAACCTTGCTCCTCCATTTCACCGGCTGGGGCTCGCGACGACAGCCGGATGGCCTGCTCCGCTTCACCGCGCCCGCCGTGCCCGAGGTGGAGGACGCGCTCGCGAGGGTGCTCCGCGCTCACTGCCGGACCTTCTCGCTGGTGACCCTCCGGGAGGCTGCGCAGGGGACCGTGATGGAGCATGCTTACCAGATCACCGTCCTCGCGCCCGAGCTGCGCTCGGCGCTCGTCGCGAAGCTCCAGGCCATCCCGGGCGTGCAGGACGTCTCTCTCATGCTTCAGGAGCCGACGCTGGATCTCTAGCGGCCGAGGTCCATCGCGGAGGACGCCTGTCGGTCACGCCCTCGTGGGCCCTCTCGCTTCGTTGACACAGCCGCCGTCGTCATCACCGCGCAAGGATCATCGATGTACAGCTACCAGCGACTCCGCTCGGCGCTCCAGGACGCCGCCCCCGCGATCACCTTCGTGCTCACGCTCGGCGCCGCCCTGTGGCTCCACGTGGGCAGCGGCCCGGGCGGGCGGGTCTTCGGCTACGCGGAGGCGCTGCCCGAGGTGCTCTCGCCGGTCGAGACCGCCCGGGTGGCCTCCATCGAGGTGGCCGTCGGCGAGGAGGTCGAGGCCGGGCAGATCATCGCGACGCTGGACAGCTCGGTGATCGACGCCGAGATCGCCGTCGCCAAGGCGGAGAAGACCCAGGTCGAGGCCGATCTGAACGTGGAGCTCGCCGTCCTCGAGCAGGAGCTCGACACGAACCGCGAGACGGTCGAGCGCCACCTCGCCGTCCACCGCGAGGAGCAGCGCCGGGCGGTCGCCGAGGCCAAGGTGCTGGACAGCGAGATCTCGCGGATGAAGCAGCTCATCGAGAACCGGCAGGCGGTGCTCGACGACCTGACGAAGCTCGATCTGCAGCACGCGACGGTCACGGCGATCGCCAGCGAGAAGCCGCGGACGCTGAGCGTCCTCACGGAGCAGCTCAAGGCGACGGAGCGGCGGCGGAACGGCCTCCGGGACCGGACGTCGGGGCTGGCCGCGAAGCTCGACGCCGACGTGCGCGTCGCGACCGAGAACATCGCGATGCTCGAGCAGCGGCGCGCGAGCTACGTGCTGCGCGCCGCGAACGCGGGGCGCGTCATCTCCATCGACAGGCAGCCCGGCGACGTGGTCCCGGCCGGGATGCCCCTGGTGCAGCTCCTGAGCGCGCGCACGGGCGCGCGCGCGGTCGCCTGCGTCCCCGAGCGCTTCGCCCTCGGCGTCAACGACGGGGACGCCGCCGAGCTCTACATCCGGGGCCAGCTCGGCGACGCGATCCCGGGCACGGTCGTCGCCGTGGGGCCGCTCGTCTCCCAGCTCCCCCCGCGCTGCTGGCCGACGCCGGAGATGCCGGCGTGGGGCCGCGTCGTCACCATCTCGCTGGACGCGCCGATGGCGCTCGTCCCCGGCCAGGCCTTCGACATCACGTTCGACGCGCGCCGCGGCGCGGCCCCCGCCCAGCCGCCGCCGAAGCCCACCACCACCGCGCCGAAGGCCGGCGCCGCCCCGAAGGCCGGCGCGGTCGCGTCCCAGTCCCCCATGAAGCTGCCCCCGACCCTGGCGAGCCGGACGCGCTTCGAGCCGTCGGGCGTGCTCGCGCGCCCCGGCGAGTCCCGGTACCTCCTCGTCAGCGACGACACGGGCCACGAGCAGAACAACGAGGGCGCGCCGTGGCTCTTCGCGATGTCCGCGGGCGGCGCCGTCGCCGCGGATCCGGTGCCAGTGAGCGGCGTCGACGCGCTGAACGACGTCGAGGGGATCGCGGCCGGGGACGCGGGCGAGATCTACCTCCTGTCGTCGCAGAGCTACAGCAAGAAGGGGAAGCGCAAGTCGGAGCGGACCGCGCTCCTCCGCCTCCGCCAGGACGGCCAGGGCTTCCGCGTCGACGGCGAGATCCACCTGGCCGAGGTCCTCGACGCGGACCCCTCGCGGGCCGCGGCGCTCGGCCTCCCCGAGGGGACGCGGGCGCTCGACATCGAGGGCCTCGCCTTCCGGCAGGGCGCCCTGTACCTCGGGCTGAAGGCGCCGCTCGACGCGCAGGGCAACGCGATGATCTGGCGGGTCGGCTCCCCGAGCGCGCTGTTCGGCGGCGAGGGAGCCGCGGCGGTCGAGGCCGCGAGCGCGAAGAAGAAGCATCGGACCGCGGCCGAGGCGATCCGCTTCGACGCGGCCCGCGTCTCGCTGTGGGCGCGCGCGCGCGTCGACGTGGAGGTCGCCGGGAAGCCCACGCCGGGCGGCATCTCGGAGCTCGTGTTCATGCCGGACGGCGCGCTCGCCATGACGTCCACGCCCTCGACGGCGGACGGCGACGCCGGCGCGCTGTGGCGGGTGGATCGCCCCGAGGGCGGCGTCCTCTCGCCGCGCCTCGTCCAGCGGTTCCCGGGGCTCAAGCCCGAGGGGATCTCACCGTCGCTCACGCCGGGCGCGCTGACGATCGTGTTCGACGCCGCCGCGCCCTCGTTCCAGGAGATCTCGTGGGGCCAGTGAGCCAGCGCCGCCGCCGCGCGGCGATCCCCGTCATGGTGCTCTGCGCGGCCCTCTCGGGCTGCTCTTCCCCGCCGAGGCCGGCGGCGTCCGACCGCGCGATCGCCCTCTACCGCGAGGGCCGCGCGTCCGCCGGCGCGCCGGCGCTCCGCCGCGCGGGCCCGGGCGCGCGTCCGGGCGCGTCCAGCGCGGGGCCGATCGCGATGACCGTGGAGGACGCCGTCGCCTGGGCGAGGGACCACAGCGCCGAGCTCGCCGCGCAGAGCGCCCGCGCCGAGGCGGCCGCGGCGCAGGTCGACGCGGAGGACCACCTCGAGAACCCGGAGCTCCGCATCACGAACATCGAGCTCCAGCGCATCCGCGAGCGCGATCCGCGCGTGAGCACCGCGCTCCGCTTCCCGGTGACCCGCCCTGGCGAGGTCGACGCGAACGTCGCGGAGGCGCGCGTGGACGAGGCCAAGGCGCTCGCCGAGGCGCGCGAGATCGAGATCGCCCTCGAGGCCGACATCCGGTCGCTGTTCGACGAGGTGCTCCTCTTCGACGCCGAGATCGCGGCCGCCGACGCGGTGGCCGAGGCGCGCCGGTCGCTCGCCACCTGGATGAAGGGGCAGCTCGCGGCCGCGCGGACGACGGCGGTCGACGAGGCGATGACGGAGCTCACCGCCGTCGACGCGGAGCAGGACGGCGTGGATCTGCGCGCGCAGCGGAGCGCGGCGCTCGCCGCGCTCCTGTCGCGCATGGGGCTCGATCCCGCGGTGCCCGTGCGCCTCCTCGGCGCGCCGAAGAGCGCGTGGCCTCCCCCGGAGCTCCCCACGGAGGCGCAGGCCGTCGAGCTCGCGCTCAAGCGCCGCCCCGAGATCGAGCTCGCGGCCGCGCAGGGCGACGCGGCGGACGCGACGCTCCAGGCCGAGCGCGCCGCGCGGTGGCCCTGGCTCTCCTTCGTCGAGGTCGGCTACGACTTCCGGCGAGAGAACGATCTCGGCCTCGGGTGGACGTTCGGGCTCGCGATCGAGCTGCCGGTGTTCGACACGCACCGCGCGGCCACCGTCGCGGCGGACACGGCGCGCAAGGCGGAGCAGCGCGCGCTCGGCGCCGCGGTCGAGCTCGTGACGCGCGAGGTGCGGACGAGCCTGAGCGAGGCGCAGGCCACCCGCGCCCTCGTGACCGAGCTCCGGCGCCGGATGAACCCCGCCGCCGAGCGCGCGGGCGCCGAGGCGCAGCGGGCGATCGAGGGCCGCAACGTCGACGTCGGGCGGGCGCTCGAGGTCGACGAGCGCCGCGTGCGCCTGGAGCTCCGGCTGCTGCGCTTCGTGCGCCGCTACTGGACCGCGGTCGGCGAGCTCCGCCACGCCGTCGGCGGCCGGCTCCCCGCCGAGGCGGGCCACCATGGCCGGAACACGGAGCCCGGGAGCGATGCGGAGCGGTAGAGCGGGAAGAGCGGGAACGATGAGATCCCTTCATGCATCCGCGGTCCTCGCGCTCGTCGCGGCGAGCCAGGGTGGCTGTGTGCCCCTCGACCCGGGCAGCGGCGTGGTCTTCGATCGGACGGCGCTGCACGAGATCGCGATCACCATCGACGAGGCCCACCTGGGGCAGCTCCGCACGGACCTCGACAACCGCGTCCCGTGCACCATCGTCTACGACGGCGACGTCGTCAGCGGCGCTGGCATCCGGCAGAAGGGCAACTCGGCCGTGGATCTGTCCGAGAAGCCGAGCTTCAGCGTCAAGCTCGACGAGTTCGATGAAGAGGCGAACCTGCACGGGCTCAAGAAGCTCCTGCTGAACAACTCCAAGCAGGACCCGACGTTCCTTCGCCAGCAGATCGGCGAGGACCTGCACGACCGCGCCGGCGTGCCCGCGGCGCGCACCGCGCACGCGGTGGTGAGCGTCAACGGCGTGGACAGGGGGATCTACGTCGTCACCGAGGCCATCGACAAGCGGTTCCTGCGGCTGCACTTCGGCGAGGTGAACGACGAGGGCGCGCTCTACGAGGGCCCGTGCTGCGGCGACTTCGCCGAGGACATCGACGCCGTGGAGCTCGACGGCGGCGATGACGGCGGCGGGGCAGAGCTCCGGTCTCTCGCCGCCGCCATCCAGGAGGCGCCGGACGAGCAGCTCGCGGCGGAGGTGAGCAAGCGCCTCGACCTGGATCGGTTCCTCACGAGCTACGCCCTCGAGGCGCTGCTCGGCCACTGGGACGGCTACGCCTACCGGGCGAACAACTATTACCTCTACGAGAACCCGGTCGACGGGCGCTTCGTGTTCATCGCCCACGGGATGGACCGCATCCTGGACGACCCGCATTTCGACACCGAGACGGAGCCGGTCGCCGTGCTCCCGCGCCGGATCCGGGAGATCCCGGCGCTCGACGAGCGGTATCGCGCCGAGCTCGCCCGCATCGTGAACGCGGCGTGGGACGAGGGCGCCGTGCTCGCGGCCATCGATCGGGCGGAGCAGGTGCTCGGCGAGGCCGGCGCCGGCGCCGCGACTCGAGGCGACCTGAGCGAGTTCAAGGCGCACGTGGGCGCCCTGCGCAGCGATCTGAAGCTGCGCCGCGCGCTCGTCGATCCCGCGATCGTCTGCGGCGACGGCGATGTCGCGGGGCTCGAGACGTGCGATGACGGCAACACGGCGGCTGGCGACGGGTGCAGCGCGAGGTGCCGCGTCGAGCCTTGATGGGAGCCGGGCTCGGCCCTCAGCGCTGCAACCGCGCTGGACCAGATCCTCGGATTGGCATCCAAGCGCGACAGCGCTCAAACACTGCCGCTCACCTTCGCTGCGCGGGTGCTGCCGTCGACCGATGACTCGATCGTATACAGCGCTCCATGGAAGGAGATGCTCCCGTCCTCGCTCAAGCTTCCGCCGCGCAGCACGTTGGCGGCGCTCTCGTAGAGAAGAAAGGGAGCGAGGCCGACGGGCAGCTCGCTCGCGAGCGTCCAGGTGCCCTCCGCGCCGCCAGAGGCGATCACGAGGTACTGCTGAGCGCCGGACGCGTTGACGAGCACGCCGAGCGTCGAGCCGCTCCGGTCGCGGGACGTCGCGCGGAAGTTGAGGTGGGCAGCGGTGGCGAGCAAGGTGGCGGAGGTGACGGGCTTCTGGGAGATAGACATGGCTGTGTTTGCACGACTCGGTTGCTGGCTCGGCGACAAGTTCACGGTCCCGTGTCCTGCCGGAGCTGGCTGCTGTCCTCGCTCCCGGCCGTCACGGTCCAAGCTCTCACGCGATCGAGCTCTTTGGCTGCCAGAAGAGCCCATCGTACTTCCGGGGAGATCCCGAGCGGTCCAGCCGCTGGAACGTCTCGCCGAACTTGAGGTTCCGCTGGCGGTCGCGATCGAACGGACCATGCTGGCCGTCCGCCGGCTCGTACATGGCCTCGCTCCTCCCGTGCACCTGGAAGCGCCAGCAGAGCCTCTGTTCCACGCCATCCACGACCCGCGATAAACACGCTTTCATGGCGACCACTTTCCTTGCGCTCAGCCGCATGGACGCGGAAGGCACGCCGGGCGCGCGCTTCCGCATGTGCATGCAGGAGCTGCCTCGAGCGGCTCTTTATGGCCTTGCCTGTCGCTCGAGCCCAACGGGTCCAGGCGGCATCGCTATCAACTTCGCAATCAGCTTTCGCTGCGCGAGCGTCATCATGTACCAGAGAACGAGCCGCGGCACCACGAAAGTTGATAAGCCAGGGGTCGATCTCGTCGATGCAGGGCTTTTTCACGATCCTGCGCTTCAGGGTTCAGCGGCCAGAGACGACCGTGACCCCTCGGCGCGCGCGGCCGCGGGCTCCAGGCGAGCGACCTGATAGCTCGGGTCGACCTGGAACCAGCGCACCGCGAAGCTCGGGCGCATTGAGGACTTGTGACGGTTGTTCTGGGAGAGCTCGCCGAGCGTCACGCTATCGAGGGCCAGCGTGTCGCGCGAGCGGTCGTCGTCGTTGTCGTCGTTGAAGCTGCAGTCGCCGTGGCGGTGGCCGCACGAGCTCACGACGGCGCCGTGCAGCGGCCCCAGGGTCCAGTGGCCCTCTCGCCTGGCGCGGCGCTCGCGCGCACCGGCGTGCGGCTCGGGCGTCTCGAAGACAAAATAAACGCGGCGGGCCTTCATGGCCCGCCGCGTTGTTACGACTCGACGAAGGAGCGATCAGTAACGACCGCGACCGCCGCCGCCGCCGCCGCCGCCAGCCGGACGCTCCTGCGCCTCGTTCACCTTGAGCGAGCGCCCATCGAGCATCATGCCGTTCAGCTGCGAGATGGCGCTGTTCGCCGCCTGGGCCGAGCCCATCGTGACGAACGCAAACCCGCGCGGCTGGCCGGTCTCGCGATCGGTCGGCATCGAGACCTCGCGGACCTCGCCGCTGCCAGCGAACGCGGCCTCGAGGGACTCGCGGGTGGTGCTGTAGGAGAGATTGCCGACGTAGAGACGATTACCCATGACACGTTACTTTCACGGCTTGCAGCTGCGCTCGTGAGCGCTCTTCGCCTGCCGTTCGATGAAGCCGTCGCGGATCGAACGGAAGCGTGCCGCGCAGCGAACCCGCGCAGGCACACGGTGCGTCGTCCAGTCATCCGCGCGAGCAACGATCTCCCTCGCGTGGAGGGAGAGAGAACGCATCGTGTCGAGAGCCAGTGACGTCGTGAGGGGCCCAAGCTACTCCTTTGGGGCACCAACGGCAAGGAGTGTCTCAGCGATCTTTCCTCTTTCTTTCCGCCCGCAGCGGCAACCAGCGCGCGTTCCTGTGATGCGCGCGTGATGCGCGCGTGATGCGTCCGGGGGCGCTCAACAGCGTCTGCCGGCGGACGAGCTGGATGCGCGCCCCACTGCACCGTCAGCGGCCTCTCACGCGACCAGGGAGCCGCTGTCGACCGGACGCTCACGTCGGCGGATGACCGCGCGGTCCCATCGCCGGGCGCGGGGCCGCCGCCGGGGTGAGGCTCCGGCGCCCCCGTGCTATGGGGCCGCCATGCCGAACACAGCCGGCGACATCGACGTGGAGGCGCTGAACGACCGCCTCGCGCGGGAGCACCCGATCGACGACTACTACGACCGCGCCCCGCTGCCGATCCGGCTCATCGAGCGCGAGCGGCTCGCCATCATCCGCCGCATGCTGGGCGACTGCGCCGGCCTCGACCTCGCGGAGGTCGGCTCGGGCGGCGGGCACGTGCTCCGGATGTTCCCGCGGGCCCGCATCACGGCGATCGACGTCTCCGACGTCTTCCTCGACACCGCCCGCAAGAACCTCGCGGGCTACGACGCCCGCTTCCTCAAGGGCGAGGTCGACAAGCTCGACCTCCCCGCCGCGAGCTTCGATCGCGTCGTCTGCACCGAGGTCCTGGAGCACACCGTCGAGCCCGCCGCCGTCCTCGCGGCCATCGCGCGCCTCTTGCGCCCCGGCGGCGTGGCCGCGATCACGGTGCCGAACGACCCGCTCATCGGGCGGCTGAAGGGCATCGTCCGCCGCACGCCCGTCGGCTACCTCCTGCGGGATCGCATCCAGTGGGGCGGCGACGCCTACCACCTGCACCAGTGGACCCCCGACGAGTTCGGCCGCCTCCTCGACCGCCATTTCCGCGTGACCGAGCGCCGCGCGGCGCCGCACGGCGCGCTGCCGATCCGCGCGTGCTTCCGCTGCGTCCCCCGGTGATCGCTCCCGCGCGCGCGGAGCGCCCGAAGCGCCCAGCGCGCCCCTCGCCCTGCTGCGGTGTCTCCTTCAAGGCAAGATAGGCGAACACACCATGTCCGAACCCCGAACCGAGCTCGCTCCGGCGGCGCCGATCGAGCTCTCCGTCCTCGTGCCCTGTCTCAACGAGGAGCTGAACATCCCCGAGCTCACCGACCGCATCCTCGGCGTCTTCAGCGCAGGGGCGCTCACGGGCGAGCTCATCCTCGTCGACGACGGCTCGACCGACGGCACCGCCACGACGATCCGCGCGCTCATGGCCGCGCACCCGGGGCTCGTCGTTGGGTGCTTCCACCCGCAGAACCGCGGCATCACGGCGGCGTGGCGCACCGGCGCCGCCGCCGCGCGCGGCAAGCTCGTCGCCACCATCGACGCCGATCTCCAGTACCAGCCCGAGGACCTCCTGCGCCTCCGGCGCGAGCTCTACGAGCACAGCGTCGATGTCGTCCAGGGCTGGCGGAGCGCCGTCGGGCGCCGCAGGGACCGCCGGTACCACCTGAGCCGCGGGCTGAACCACCTCTTGAACACCACCTTCGGCATGTCGCTCCACGACAACAAGAGCGGCTTCGTGATGTGCGCACGGGAGGTGTTCCAGGATCTCTTGACGTACAAGGGCAGCTATTTTTACTGGCAGTCCTTCATCCTGGTCGCCGCCCACGCCAAGGGTTACTCGTACAAAGAGGTCGAGACGCTCTTCGAGCAGCGGCGTCAGGGCGTCTCCTTCCTCGACCAGGCCGCGGCGCGCGCCGTGGTCAAATCGTTCTACGATCTCGGCAAGGCCGCGTGGGAGTACCGCGTGGACCGGATCCCGCCGGACGTGGCGACTCAGTACCTCCGCCGCAACCCGGTTGTCGACCGCTCGCCGGAGCGCGACCCGCTCTCCACGGCGAGGTGGCGCGCGTACCTGGCCGCGTTCAACCACACCCACTGGATGATCACGCGCGACGTCGAGCACTACTACGAGACGCTGCGCAGGACGCAGTGGCTCACGCCGTCGCAGACCCGCGAGCTCCAGGACGAGAAGCTCAGGCGGCTGCTCCGCCACTGCTACCGCAACGTGCCCTACTACCGCGCTCGCATGCAGGAGCTCAAGCTCCGGCCCGAGGACATCCGCGGCCAGGAAGACCTCCACAAGCTGCCGTTCCTCACCAAGGCGGATATCCGGCGCCACCTCTACTTCGACATCATGTCGGAGAACCACGACAAGTCGCAGGTCCTCAAGATCACGACGAGCGGCTCCACCGGCGAGCCCTTCGTCTGCTACGCGGACCGGGCTCAGCTCGAGTTCCGCTGGGCGGCGACGCTCCGGGCGCAGGAGTGGACGGGCTACCGCTTCGGCGACCCCACGGTGCGGCTCTGGCACCAGACGATCGGCATGACGAAGTGGCAAGCTGCGCGCGAGCGCGCGGACGCCGTCCTGTCGAACCGGACGTTCATCCCGATCTTCGAGCTCTCCGACGACAACCTGGGCGAGATGATCGCGAGGATCGCGGGCGCGCGGCCGGTGCTCATGGATGGCTACGCCGAGGCGCTCGATTTCCTGGCCCATTACGTCAAGAGCACCGGAAAGGTCGCGGCCCGGCCGCGCGCGATCATGTCGAGCGCCCAGACGCTGCCGCTGCCGAGCCGCCGGCTCATCGAGGAGGCGTTCGGCTGCAAGGTCTTCGACAAGTACGGCAGCCGCGAGTTCTCGGGCATCGCGTACGAGTGCGACGCGCACGAGGGCCACCACGTGGTGGCCGAGGGGTACATCGTCGAGGTCCTGCGCGACGGGCGCCCCGCCGAGCCGGGGGAGATCGGAGAGGTCGTGATCACCGATCTCAACAACTTCTGCATGCCGTTCGTCCGCTACCGCATCGGCGATCTCGCCGAGGCGATGTCCCCGTCCGCGCCGTGCCCCTGCGGCCGCGGGGCGCCGCGCGTCGGCCGCATCGAGGGGCGCGTCCAGTCCATCATCCGCGGGACGGACGGGCGCTATCTGCCCGGCACGTTCTTCGCGCACTACCTCAAGGAGTTCGATTACGCGATCAAGCGCTTCCAGGTGGTGCAGGAGGAGCGCGACGCCATCACGTTCCGCGTGGTCAAGGGCGGGCGGTTCTCGCAGCAGGTCCTGGACGAGGTGCTCGCGACGTTCCGCCATCACCTCGGCGAGCGGATGCGCATCGACGTCGAGTTCGCCGACGACATCGCGCTCGTCCGCACGGGCAAGCACCTCGCGAGCGTCTCGCGCCTCAACGTCGATTTCCAGCGCGCCGCGCCGGCGGAGATCCTCTCGTCCGGCCTGAGCGGCCCGGACGCTTGACCGGGGGCTCCCGATGACAGCGACGAGCCGCCGCGTGGTGACGGTCTCTCGGCCGGGCGTGGGCTACGGGGGCAGCGCGCCCTACGGCCCGCCGAGCCCGGTCTACGAGGCCGTCGAGGCGCTCTTCCGCCGGCTCGGCCTCGACGCGGCCCGCGCCGGCACGCCCGCGTGGAACCCGCTCGGCGACCTGATCGCGCCGGGGGACCGCGTCGTCGTCAAGCCGAACCTCGTCTCCTCGAAGAACCTCCACCAGAAGATCACGGGCGAGCGGCTCGCCGCCTCCAGCACGCACGGCTCGCTGCTCCGGCCCGTGCTCGACTACGCGCTCCGCGCCGCCGGCCCGCGCGGGAGCGTGCGCGTCGTCGACTCCCCGGTCGAGGGCTGCGAGATCGAGAAGGTCGCCGGCCCGCTCGGCATCTTCGACGTCATCGATCACCTGAGGGCCCAGGGGCATGACGTCGATTTCATCGACCTGCGGTATTTCCGGGTCGCGCCGGTGTTCGCGCTCGACGACGTGCGCCGCTTCGGCCGCTCCTGGAACCTCGGCCTGCTCCTCCGCCGCCGCCTGCCCGGCGATCCGCGGGGCTACCGGGTCGTCGATCTGGGCTCGAGCAGCTTCTTCGCCGCCGCGGGCGCCCCGCGCGGCGCCGCGCTCCGCTTCCACCGCAGCCATTACGCGACGCCGGTGCCGCACCACGCAGGACAACGGCACGAGTACAGCATTCCCCAGACGCTCCTCGACGCGGATGTCGTCATCAACCTCCCCAAGCTGAAGACGCACAAGAAGACGGGTATCACGCTCTCGCTGAAGAGCGTGATCGGCCTGACGAACGAGAAGTACTGGCTCCCGCACTTCACCGAGGGTGATCCATCGGTCGGCGGCGACGAGTTCGATCGGCCTCAGGGTCTCGGAGACGCGGTGGAGAACAAGCTCAGCCGGTTCCCGCTCCCCGGCGATCACTCGCTCGTCGCGCGCGCGCCGCGGCTCGGGGCGCCGCCGAAGGTCATCGATGGCAGCTGGGAGGGGAACAACACGCTCTGGCGGACGATCCTGGATCTCAACCGCATCCTGTTCTTCGCGGACCGCGGCGGCGCGCTGCGCGGGGAGCCGCAGCGGCGGTACCTGACGATCGTGGACGGCATCGTCGCGGGGGAGGGCGAAGGGCCGCTCGGGGCGACGCCCGTGCACGCGGGGCTCCTGCTCGGCGGGTTCGATCCGGGCCTCGTCGACGCGATCGCCTCGCAGGTGATGGGCTTCGATCCGGCGCGGATACCGCTCGTGCGGGAGTCGCTGGGCGGGGTGTTGCTCCCTGGCAGTCACCTCGACGAGGTAGAGCACATCGTCGACGGGCCCGCGCCGACCCACCGGTTCAAGCCGCCGCGGAGCTGGCCGTCGCTGCTGCCGGGCGTGGCCGGCGCGGCGGCGTGACGGGGCCGCGCGTCACGGTCGCTCCGCCGCGGGCGCGAGCGTCCGGTGAATCGCGTCGATCGCGAACGTGACGTAGGCCTGGCCCTCGGACCGATCGAACCCCTGGTTCGAGAGGTGCTGGTGGAACGGCCGGAAGTGCAGCGCGCCGAGGAAGAGGTCGGCCGCGTGCTCCGGGCGGACCGGGCGCAGGAGGCCGCGGTCGATCGCTCGCGAGAACCACGCGACCACCTCGCGCCGCGCGCGGACCGGCGGCAGGTCCTCGCGCCGGTCAGCCATGGACTCGACGTGCATGCCGGCCGAGCGGAGCACCGCGAGGCACGGCACGATGCGCTCGAGGTAGGCGGAGAGCTCCTCGGCGAGCTCGAGGAGCTGGATCCGCGCGTCGCGGTCGTCCGGGCCCGCCCGCGCGCGCGCCATCCACGGCGGCTCGAACGGCGGCAGCAGCGCGGCGCGCAGGAGCTGCTCCTTGGTGCCGAAGCGCTGGAACAGCACCCCGTGCGAGACGCCGAGCCGCTCGGCGATGAGCGTCGTCGAGACGCCCGCGCCGTGCTCCAGAAAACACGCGCGTGCCTCGTCGAGGATCTGCGCGTCGGTGATGTTACGCGGCCTTGCCATTTATAAGTATCATGATACTTACTTCGTGACGTCACAATGACTTTCAGGTGACGGTCGAGCGGACGCTGTCGGCGCGAGCGAGGCGCTGCGCGCTCCCCGGAGCGCGGGCGGGCGCCGGGGAGCGCGCGGCGCGGCGAAAGCAGCCTTTCTTGGCCGAAGGAGATGCCTGATGCTTGTTCATCGCTTGAGCCAGCTGTCCCGAGCCGACCTCGCCAGGGCGGGCGGCAAGGGCGCCAACCTCGGTGAGCTGATCCAGCTCGGGCTGGTCGTGCCGCCCGGGTTCGTTGTGAGCGCTGACGCGTACGCGGAGCAGGCGCGCGCATGGGGGCTCGCCGAGCGCCTCTCGGCGCACCTCGCCGCGAGCCGCTGGGAGGCCGCGGCCTCGGAGGCGGCGGAGCTCTTCGAGCGGGGCGCGATGCTGCCCGGGATGGAGAGCGCGGTCCGGGACGCGTACCGCGAGCTCGGCGCGCCGCCGGTCGCGGTTCGCTCCTCGGCGACGGCGGAGGACCTCGCCGACGCCTCGTTCGCGGGCCAGCACGAGACGTACCTCGACGTGGCGGGAGAGGACGGGCTGCTCCTCGCGCTGCGGCGGTGCTGGGCGTCCCTCTGGAGCCCGAGGGCCCTCGGCTACCGGGCGGCGCGGGGCATCGATCACCTGGGGGTCAACATCGCCGTGGTGGTGCAGCGCATGGTCCCGGCCGAGTTCGCCGGCGTCCTGTTCACCGTCGACCCGGTGGCCCAGCGCGCCGACCGCATGCTCCTGGAGGTCGCCCCGGGCCTCGGCGAGGCCGTGGTGTCAGGACACACGACCGGCGACGTGTACCGCCTGCGACGCGCGCCGTTCGCCGGGGCCGCGGCGCCCGGCCCGGACCGACCGAACGGGGCCGCGGGCCCCGGGACGAACGACCTCGCGATCGACGACCGCGACCGCCGGGAGGCCGGCCGTCCGGCGCCGAGCGACGCGCTGGTGCTCGATCTGGGCCGCATCGGGCTCCGCCTCGAGGCCCACTTCGGCTGCCCGCAGGACGTGGAGTTCGCCCTCGCCGGGGGCTCCATTCACCTCCTCCAGTCGCGCCCGATCACCACGCTCGGCGCGGCCGAGATCGAGCCCCTCCCTCCGCCCCCGCAGCTCAACCGCATGCAGCGGAGGTTGCTCGAGGCCAACGACAACGACAGGTTCCCCGTCGCCCCCAGGCCGCTCGATCAATGGGGCTTCCGGGCGACGCTCCCCGCGCTCGTGCGCATGGTGCGCTTCCTGGGGCTCGACGTGGACGAGGCCGACGAGCGCGCGTGGGTCGACCAGGTGTGGCGCCCGATCTTCGTCCCACCGCAGGCGCGACCCACCCTCCGGTTGCTCCGGCTGCCGCAGAAGGTCGCGGCCAGCCTGCGCGACGACGCGATGGCGTGGTGGGAGGGCGACGGGTTCAAGCGGATCCAGGAGGCCTGCGCGCCGGTCGATCTCCGCGCGCTGGACGACGCCGCGCTCCTCCGCCGCGCCGACCGGATCACGGAGACCACGACCGCGGTCCTGGGCGAGCGGTTCGAGAGGAGCGCCAGCCAGCTGGCCGCCATCGCCCTCCGCGTCCCGGTCGCCCTCGCCGTGGGACCGAAGCGGGCGGCGACCGTCATGCGCGACCTCGTCTCGGGCCTGCGCACCCGGACGTCCGACGTGAACCTCGCGATCTTCCACCTCGCGCGCAGGGCGGTGAGCGCCGGGCCGGAGGTCGCCGGGGCGATCCGGGAGGGGCGCCCGGAGGCCCTCCGCGAATCGGAGGCCGGCCGGGCCTACCTGGCCGAGGTCGACGCGTTCCTGGACGAGCACGGGCACCGGGAGAGCACCGGTCTGTACCTCTCGGCGCCGACGTGGCGGCAGGATCCCGCGCCGCTGTGGGGGCTCCTTCGCGGCCTGCTCGACGTCGCCGAGCCGCCGTCCGAGGAGGCCGGGCTCGCGCGTTACCGGGCGGCGCTCGAGGAGGTCACCCGCGCGCTTCGCCTCGTGCCCGGTCTGCCCGACGCGTTCCGCCGCAACCTCGAGCGGCTGCGGAGCGCGATCGTGTTCCGGGAGCGCACGCACTTCGATCTGGTGCGCCCGTTCTCCGCGCTGCAGGCGATCGTGGCCGAGATCGCGCGTCGCCTCTGCGAGCGCGGGCGCCTGCCGCGCCCCGACGACGTCTTCTACCTGACGGAAGCCGAGCTCCGGGGGTGGCTGGATGGGGCGGCGCCGCCGCTCGACGAGGTGGAGCGGCTCGTTCGACGGCGGCGCGCGACGTACGGGGTGGTCAACGCGGAGTGGCAGAAGAGGTCGTTCGGGGCGGGCGCGGGAGGCGCCTCGGGCGACGAGCTCCGCGGCATCGGGGCGTCGTCCGGGGTGGTCCGCGGCAAGGCGCGCATCGTGCGGGACGAGCGGGAGTTCGAGCGGCTGAAGGCGGGGGAGATCCTGGTCTGCCGCTACACGAACCCCGCGTGGACGCCGCTCTTCACGCTGGCCGCGGGCGTCGTGACGAACGTCGGAGGCGCGGTCTCCCACGCGGCCATCGTCGCGCGCGAGTACGGGATCCCGGCGGTCCTGGGGGCTGCCGGGGCGACCGAGCGCATCACGGATGGCCAGGAGATCCTCGTGGACGGGACGGAGGGCCGGGTGGTGCTCCTGCGCCGGGGCGACCGTCAGGACGGCGCGGGCGAGCTCGCCCGTGCCTGAGCCCTCGTCGCGCCTGCCGGTGCGGCTGCTCGCCGCCATCGCCCTGTCGACGGCGCTCGCGCCGCTCAACTCCACGATGGTCGCCGTGGCGCTGCCGGAGATGGCGCGCACGCTTCGCGTCGACTCCGGCGCGCTCCGGCAGGCGCTCGTGACGAGCTACCTGCTCACGAACATCGTCCTGCAGAGCCCCGGTGGGAAGCTCGGAGATCGCCTCGGCCACCGGCGCGCGCTCGGGCTGGGCCAGCTCCTCTTGGCGGTCGGGGCCGCGCTCGCCTACCTCTGGCCGGTGCTCCCGGTGCTCGCGGCGTCGCGCGTCGTGATGGCCGCGGGCGGCGCGATCGTGGTCCCGAGCGCGACGGCCATGCTCCGCACGGAGCTGCCGCCCGAGGTGCGCGGGCGCGCCTTCGGCGCCTTCGGGGCGGTGATGGGGCTGTCGGCGGGCACCGGACCGACGATCGGGGCGCTGCTCGTGGGGACCTTCGGGTGGACCTCGATCTTCCTCGCGAACGTCCCGGTGCTGCTCCTCTCCGCCGGGCTCGCGCACCTCGGCGCGCCGCCGCGCCCCGCGGCCGTGACGCCAGCCGCGCCGCGACCGCGGTTCGACGTCGTGGGCTCGGTGCTGCTGGGGGGGTCGCTCATCGGGCTCGTCCTTGGCCTCGAGGCCGCGCACCTCCGCTGGGCCGCGGTGCTCGGCGCGCTGGGCCTCGTGCCCTTCGTGCTCTGGGAGCGGCGTGCCGCGGACCCCGTCATCGACTTCTCCCTGTTCCGGCGGCGCGCGTTCCTCGGCGGCAGCCTGCTCATCGCGCTCCAGAACTTCGCCATGTACGCGACGATCTTCGAGCTGCCGCAGGTGGCGGGGCGGCTGTTCCACGTCGGGCCGCGCGACGTCGGCACGACGCTGCTGGCCATGATGGGGACGATGGTCGTCGTCTCGCCGCTCGCGGGGCGCGGCGCCGATCGCTTCGGGCCGCGCGCGCTGGCGCTCGCCGGCTGCTCGCTCGCCCTGGCCGGCATGCTCCTGCTGGCGATGCGGCCTCTGGGCGCGCTCACGGACGCGATCCCCGCGCTCGTGATGCTCGGCGCCGGCCTCGGCCTGACGTCCCCGCCGTCGCAGTCCGCGGCGATGAGCGACGTCCCGCGCGAGAAGAGCGGAATGGCCGCAGGCCTCACGTCGACGATGCGCTACATGGGGGGCATCGTCGGCCTCACCGTGCTCGGCCTCGTCCTCACCGACCACCCGGCGGCCGATGTGGTGAACCGCGAGCACACGATGGCCACGTCCATCTTCGGCGCGGCGCTGCTCCTGACGATCGGCTGCGCCTTCCTCCTTCCCGGCCGCGCCGCCGCGCCGGTGGCAGCCGCGGGATCACGGTAGTCAGTCCACGGCCTACGGGGCGCCGACGGAGGGCTCCGGCGCTCTCGCTCCGATCAGGATGCGCAAGTCGTCGAGGTACTCCGCGTCGTCACCGCCGCAGAGGTCCGGGTCCCCTCCCATGGAGCGATCCACGCTCGCGCCCACGATCACACGATAGGCCCCGCTCGCGCCCACCTCACCTTCGTGCCCGTCGAGGATCGAGCCGGCTGGCAGCTCGTCGATCCAGAAATCGATCCGACCTCTGCGGTGGGCCACGCACATCTTTCGAAGCTCTTCGGGACACCCTTCCTCGGGGCTCATCGCCATCCTGATCGGCGCGAAATAAGGTTCAACGTCCGTGTCGGGCCACGGGTTGGAACCTCGGACGCCTCCCGCGAGCAGCGCGCCGGTGATGTCGGAGCCGGCGCGCACCTCGAACCATTGATGGTCGATGACAGGAACGATATCCGTGAAGTGCACAACCCGCAGGAACACGGGACCGCTCTCGGGAACGGCGCCCAGGATGTCGGAATCCTGGACAGCGATCGTCACGCCATGCGCGACGCCGTCCTTGTCCGTGCAGGCAAGGGAGCGTGATGTCGAGCTGGCCGCCTCCACCTGGCATGGCGCGGCCATGTTCACTTCGTAGGAATCGAACCCCTCGTCCGGCCAAGCCTCGACGGTGACCTCGAATTCAGCCGATATCCCGGCCTGCCGGGGCTCGCAGGCGGACGTCTGCTCTGGTCCCGTCGACTCGCCGCTGCTCGTGGTGCCAGGTGACGAGGTCTCTGTGGGACCACACGCGGGCGTCATGCAGAGGGGGACGAGAGACATCACCGAAAGAGCAACCACGGAGGATGTGCGCTTCATGCCGTCACGTTCAAGCAACGCGTGCGCCAGTGCGGAGATGCACGAGATCTCTGGACCTCGCGCCTGGCGCACAGGCACAGCGGCACAATTCGTCTCGAATTTGTGCCAAAATGCGCCGCGCACACCGTGCTCCGCGCCGGTGTGCGCGAGCCGCCAGGGGGAGATTCGCGCGCCGGTTTTTGATTGACGCCGGCAATGTGAACGTTCACAATTTGGTCTCCGGGTATCCTTCTGCTTTGCCCTGGGTGGGCCGTCATGCGCCCCGGCTTCTCGTCCTCATGCGCGTTCACCCTGGCGGTCGGGCTCTGAGGAGCTCGCTGGCCCGATTGGGCATCCCTCTGGAGACTAGCATGATCACTCACCTCGATTTGCCCTCCCACGCTCTGGCTCCGTGCCGTTCCCTCCTTCGTCTCTCTGCTCTCGGCTGTGTGCTCGCGGCGCTCGCCGGCTGCAGCAGCGGCACGACCGACGACCAGCCCTCCCCTGATGGGACGGGTGGCTCGGAGAATCCGGTGACGGGCGCCAGCAGCGCCAGCAGTACGACGGGCGCCAGCGGGAGCACTGGTACGTCGAGCTCCGTCGGGAGCGGGGGAAGCGGTACGACGGGTACCGGCGGGAGCACGTCGGCCTCGGGGAGCGGCGGCGATCCAGGGGACGGTGGTGGAGGCGCAGGCGGCTCCCCGCCGACCTGCGAGTTGCCCACCACGTTCAAGTGGAAGGCGGGGCCTCCGGTGATCAGCCCCAAGCCGCCTGCCGGCCGCAGCTGGGCATCCGTCAAGGACCCGACGATCGTGTTCTTCGACAACAAGTACCACGTGTTTGCCACCGTGTTCGACACCACGTCGGGCAACGGCGGATGGCAGTCCATGTACTCGAACTTCACGGACATCCCTCAGGCGAACGCCGCTGATCAGCACTACATGGCGAGCTGGCCCACCGGCAGCACGGTCGCGCCCCAGGTCTTCTTTTTCCAGCCGCACAACAAGTGGTACCTCATCTACCAGTGGAACGGCCGGTACTCGACCAACGATGACATCAACAACATGAACGGCTGGAGTCGGCCCCAAGGGCTGCTCCGAGGCGAGCCGAACGGCGCGCTGGACTTCTGGAACATCTGCGACGACAAGGACTGCCATCTGTTCTTCTCGCGGGACGACGGAAAGCTCTACCGCTCCAAGGTCAGCATCGACAAGTTCCCGAATTTCGACGGTTACGAAACCGTCATGTCGGCCCCCAGCGCGAGTCTCCTGTTCGAAGCCAGCAACGTCTACAAGGTGGATGGGTCGAACAAGTACCTGCTCATGGTGGAGGCGTACGACAACAGCCCTCGCTTCTTCAGGTCGTGGACGTCCGAGAGCCTCGACGGCCCCTGGGCTCCCCTGGCGGACACCAAGCAGAACCCTTTCGCCGGCCCTGCCAACGTGACCTACGAAGGCCAGGACTGGAGCGACGACATCAGCCACGGCGAGCTGATCCGCTCCGGGCACGACGAGAAGATGACCATCG
Source organism: Sorangium sp. So ce295 (assembly GCF_051527405.1). NCBI lineage: Bacteria > Pseudomonadati > Myxococcota > Polyangiales > Polyangiaceae > Sorangium > Sorangium sp. So ce295. Next base: position 11,544,554 of record NZ_CP150324.1, read on the forward strand.
ACCCGTGCGACCTGCGGTTCCTCTACCAGGGCAGAGATCCGAAAGTCGGGGGTGATTACGGCAAGTTGCCCTACAGGCTCGGGATGTTGACGCTCCAGAAGTAGCTCCGCTCCCCTCCAGTTGTGGTTTTACCACCCCGGTAAACCTGGCGGCCGCTCGGGCCGCCAGGCGGACGCCACCTGGATTCCACCCTCCCATGACCCCCTTTCGTCGCGACGCAAAGACGGCGCTCGTGCGCGACATGATCGGGCCGGAGCACACGCTGAGGATCGACGGCGCGGCGGGCGCTACCTCGCCCCCACGGCGCCAGGCACATCGATCACCATGAAGGCCGACTCGCTCGCGGCGCACACGTTCCCCGGCGGGCAGGTCTGGCAGGACCGCTCGGAGCGCTCATGAAAATCATCCGCTACCTGGACACGAACGGACGCGCCCGCTACGCGAGCGAGCAGGGCGATGGCACGGCCCTGCGCATCGAAGGCGACCCCTTCGCTCACTACACGGTCACACAAGAACGTGCGGAGGTCGCGCGCAGGCTCGCCCCGATCGCTCCCACGCAGATCCTCGGCATCGGCCTGAACTACCGCCGGCACGCCGAAGAGATCAAGGCCAAGCTCCCCGAGCACCCGATCGTCTTCATGAAGGGACTGAACGCCGTCCAGGATCCTGGCGCGCCGATCGTGATTCCGCGTCAGCTGGCGAGCGAGGAGGTCGATTACGAGTGCGAGCTCGCCGTGGTCATCGGCAAAGCGTGCAAGAACGTGAGCCGCGCGCGCGCGCTCGAGCACGTGCTCGGTTACACGTGCGCGAACGACGTGTCGGCTCGCGACTGGCAGCTCCGGCGCGGCGGCGGGCAGTGGTGTCGCGGCAAGACGTTCGACACGTTCGCCCCGCTCGGCCCCCGCCTCGTCACCGCGGACGAGGTCGGAGATCCAGGAGCGCTACGCATCGCCACCCTCCTGAACGGCGAGCGCGTGCAAGACTGGACGACCGGCGACATGATCTTCGGCGTGCCCGAGCTCATCGAGTTCTTGAGCGGCAGCACGACGCTGCTGCCGGGCACCGTGATCCTCACGGGGACGCCGCATGGCGTCGGCATGGCCCGAACCCCGCCGCGCTGGCTGCGCCCGGGAGATCGGGTCGAGATCGAGATCGAGAAGATCGGCGTGCTCGAAAACCACGTCGTCTCCGAAGGGGAAGCATGAATGACGGCGGCCCCGCCGCGCGGGGCGCCGGGCAGCTCGCGGCCCGCTCCTGGGAGCTCCTCGATTTCGTCAGCCAGCCGACCGTCTGGCGCGCGGCGCCCGCGCCCGGAGGTCGGGTCCAGATCCTGCCGGAATGGCTCGCCCCCCGGCGACGTCGCCCCGATCGCTCGGCGCGTTCGAGCTGGATTCCACGCTCGCGCGCGCTCGAATCGACGCCGATGACCTCGGCATCACGCGCGCCGCCGGCGCGATCGCCGAGACGGGCACCGTCATCCTCGACGACGCGACCACCTCGACGCGCCGCAGCGCGCTCGCCCCCTGGATCCACGTGGCGATCGTTCGCCGCGCCGACATCCACCGTTCGCTCTGCGCCGAAATCTCCGCGCTCGGCGGCGACCCCTACGTGGTCAGATGTACGGGGCCATCCAAGACGGCCGACGTGGAGGGCATCCTGATTCAGGGCGTGCACGGACCGGGCGAGCCAATCGCCCAGATCGTCGATGCCTGGTAGAGCGACGCCGGGAGCGCGTTCTGAGGAGTTCCCGGCGATCGGCATCGTGGCCGGCGAGTCCCGCGCGCCGGTTTTCAATTGACGCCGTAGATGTGAGCGCTCACAATTTGGCTCGGAGATTCCTCCGCTTTGCCCTGGGTAGGCCGCCATGCGGCACCGGGCCCTTCGTCCTCGTCCTCGTGCGCGTCAACCTTGACAGTCGGGCTCTGAGGAGCTCGCTGCCCGATCGGGCATCCCTCTGGAGACCAGCATGATCACTCCCTTCGATTTGCCTCGCCAATCTTTGACTCCGTCCCGTTCCCTCCTTCGTTTGTCTGCCCTCGGTTGTGTGCTCGCGGCGCTCGCCGCTTGCGCCAGCGACACGGGGGACGAGCAGCCGTCCAGTGGTGGTACGGGTGGCTCTGAGAACCCCACGACGAGCGCCGGCAGCACGACAGGCGGGAGCACGAGCGCAGGGGTCACGAGCGGATCGAGCTCCGGCACGGGCGCGAGCACGAGCACGAGCAGCGGAAGCGACCCGGGCACGGGCGGCGACCCGACGGGTGGGACCGGGGGGAGCGGCGGCGCTCCGGGGGACGGCGGCGGCGGCGCAGGCGCGGGCGGTTCGCCGCCTGTGACCTGCGACCTGCCCACCACGCTCAAGTGGAAGTCGGGGCCTCCGGTGATCAACCCCAAGTCGGCTGCCGGTCGCAACTTCGTCTCCATCAAGGACCCGACGATCGTGTTCCACGACGGCAAGTACCACGTATTTGCCACCGTGTACGACACGGCGGGCAACGGGGGGTGGAGCTCCGTGTATTTGAACTTCACCGACTTCGCTCAGGCGAACTCCGCGCAGCAGCAGCACATGGCGGGCTGGCCCACCGGCGGCACGGTCGCGCCCCAGGTCTTCTTTTTCCGGCCGCACAACAAGTGGTACCTCATCTTCCAGTGGAACGGCCGGTACTCGACCAACGACGACATCAACAACGTCAACGGCTGGAGCCGGCCCCAGCCGCTGCTCAAGGGCGAGCCAGGCCAGATGGGGAACACCCTTGGCGCGCTGGACTTCTGGAACATCTGCGACGACAAGAACTGCCATCTGTTCTTCTCGCGGGACGACGGGAAGCTCTACCGCTCCAAGGTCAGCATCGATAAATTCCCGGCTTTCGATGGGTACGAAACCGTCATGACGGCCCCCACCAACGGGCTCCTGTTCGAGGCCAGCAACGTCTACAAGGTGGATGGCACGAACAAGTACCTGCTCATGGTCGAGGCGTTCGACAACAGCCCTCGCTTCTTCAGGTCGTGGACCTCCGAGAGCCTCGACGGCCCCTGGGCTCCCCTGGCGGACACCAAGCAGAAGCCCTTCGCCGGCCCTGCCAACGTGACGTTCGAAGGCGGAAAGTGGAGCGACGACATCAGCCACGGTGAGATGATCCGCTCCGGGAGCGACGAGCGAATGACCATCAACGCGTGCAACATGCAGTTCCTCTACCAGGGCAGGGATCCGAACGCCGGAGGGGCTTACGAAAGATTGCCGTACAAGCTGGGTCTGATCACGCTCGAGAAGTGACGCCGCGCCCCTCCTCGAGCTCTCGGTAAGGGACGTCCAGGCAGAAGCGCCGATCTCCCGATCGGCGCCTCCCCGGCGAGCCCGGGCCGGCATCGGCCCGGGTCGGAATCGGGGCAAACCATCGATGCGTCCGGGGCGCCGCGCGCGCAGGATCCGCGGCCTGAATCCAGGGGATCGCTGGACGAACGGCATTCTCCGTCTATCCTTGAGCGGTGCGCTCGGGGGAGCTCTTGGGGGGGCGCTTCCGCGTCGAAGCGCTCGCGGAGAGCGGAGGCATGGGCGCGGTCTACCGCGCCTGGGACGTCACCACCGGAAGGCGGGTCGCCGCCAAGGTGCTGCACGATCCGTCGCCGCACCACCTCGCGCGCTTCGCGCGGGAGGCCGAGCTCCTCGCCCGCCTCGCACACCCCGGGATCGTCCGGTACGTCGCCTACAGCGCCGCGCGCGAGAGCACGCCCTTCCTGGTCATGGAATGGCTGGAGGGAGAGGACCTCTCCCGGCTCCTCTCGCGCCGACGGCTCTCGGTCGCCGAGACGGTGGAGCTCGGGGCGCGCGTCGCCGCGGCCCTGGGCGCCGCCCACGCGCTGGGGATCGTCCACCGCGATCTCAAGCCGGCCAACATCTTCCTCGTCGACGGGCGGATCGAAAAGCCCAGGCTCCTCGATTTCGGGGTCGCCCGCCTCCCGGACATGGCGCCGATCACCGGCGCCGGGATGCTGGTCGGCACGCCCGACTACATGGCCCCGGAGCAGGCGCGCAGCGGCGATGAGGTCGGCGCGCCCGCCGACATCTTCTCGCTCGGCTGCGTGCTCTTCCAGTGCGTCACCGGCGCGCCGCCGTTTCAGGCCGATCACCTGGTCGCCCTGCTCGCCAGGATCATCTTCGATGATCCGCCGCGCCTGTCCGAGCGCTGCCTCGGCGCGCCCCCGTGGCTCGACGCGCTCGTCTCGCAGATGCTCGAGAAGGATCCGGCGCGGCGCCCGCGTGACGGGGCCGCGGCCCACGCCGCGCTCGCGGCGCAGGAGGTCCACGGCGGGTCGATCGCGGGACCGACGAGCTCCGCCCTCACCAGCAGCGAGCGCCGCTTCCACGGCGTCGCGGTGATCGGCCGCGCGTCAGCGTCCGCGCTGGACGCCACCCTCTCGCTCTGCGAGGCGAACGCGGACGCCGGCGCGCTCCGGGAGGTCGCCGCCCGCTTCGAGGGGCGCCTGGAGCTGCTCGCCGACGGTACGGCGGTGCTCATCGTCGGCCGCCCGCACGTGCCCACCGACGTCGCCGCGCAGCTCGCGCGCTGCGCGCTGGCGCTGCGGGAGCGCGTCCCCGATCGCCCGATCGCGATCACGGTCGGCTGGGGTGAGCTCGGGCGCGGCCTGCCGGTCGGCGATGCGATCCAGCGCGCGGCGGGGCTGCTCCGGAGCGCGGGCCGCGCGGGCGCGCCGCAGATCCTCCTCGACAGGACCACCGCCGGGCTGCTCGAGGCCCGCTTCGAGGCCGCGATCACCGCGTCCGGCGCCGTCGAGCTGCGCGGCGAGCGCAGCGCCGCCGAGCCGTGGCGCCCGCTCCTCGGCAGGCCCACGCCCTGCGTCGGCCGCGATCACGAGCTCCGCCTGCTGGAGCAGACCTTCGCCGCCTGCGCCGGCGAGCCCGCCGCCCGGGCGGTGCTCGTCATCGGCGCCGCGGGCATGGGCAAGTCCCGCCTGCTCCAGGAGCACCTCGCGGCCCTCCGGCGCGCCGGCGCGCCCGCGGAGATCTGGGCGGGGCTCGGGGATCCGCTGCGCGCGGGCTCCATCGGCGGCCTGCTCGCGGAGGTGATCCGGGGCGCGGCGGGGATCCAGGGCGGCGAGCCGATCGAGGAGCGGCGCGCGCTCCTCCGGGCCCGCGTCGCCCGCCGCGCGCCCGAGGCGGAGCGGCGCCGGATCGAGGAGTTCCTCGGAGAGCTCGCCGGCGTCCCCTTCCCCGACGAGGACAGCCTCCCGCTCCGCGCCGCCCGGCAGGATCCCGAGCTGCTCGGCGAGCAGATGCAGCGCGCGCTGCGCGATTTTCTGCGCGTCGAGTGCGCGGCCCAGCCGGTGGTGCTCGCGCTGGAGGACGTGCACTGGGCCGATCGCGCCTCGGTCGCGGCCATCGACGCGGCGCTGCGCGAGCTCGCTGACCAGCCGCTCGTCGTGCTCGCCACGGCGCGCCCCGAGATCAAGCAAGCCTACCCCGATCTCTGGGGCGAGCGCGGGCGGCAGGAGCTCTGGCTCAGGCAGCTCTCGCCGAGGGCGTGCGCGCAGCTCACGCGGGAGGCGCTGGGCGGCGCGGCCGACGGGGCGCTCGTCGATCGTCTGGTCACCCAGTCCGAGGGCCAGCCCTTCTTCCTCGAGGAGCTGATCCGCGCGACGGCGGAGGGCCGGGGCGAAGCGCTGCCCGACACCGTGGTGGCGATGGTGCAGGTCCGGCTGGAGGCGCTCCCGCCCCCTGCGCGCCGGATCCTGCGCGCCGCCAGCGTGCTCGGCGAGGTGTTCTGGCGAGGCGCCGTCGCCCACCTGCTCGGCGGCGACGCCGCGCTGCTCGCGGATCACCTCGCCGCGCTCGTCACCGGGGAGCTCTGCGTCCGCCGCCGCGAGAGCCGCTTCCCCGGCGAGGAGGAGTACTGCTTCCGCCAGGCGCTCCTGCGCGAGGGCGCGTACGCGCAGCTCACCGAGGACGATCGAGCGCTCGGCCACCGCCTCGCCGCCGAGTGGCTCGAGGCCGCGGGCGAGGCCGATCTGCTGGTGCTCGCGGCGCACTGCGAGCGCGGCGGCCTGACCGCCCGGGCGGCGTCGCTGCTCGTCCGAGGCGCCGAGCTCGCGGCCGCGCGCCGGGCCTACCTCGACGCCGAGGGCTGCTACGGGCGCGCCGAGGCGCTGGTCGGCGCGCTGCTCCCTGCGGCGCGCCACGCGCGGGGCCTCGCTCGCTTCCGGCTCGGGCGCCACACCGAGGCCCTCGCCGACCTCGCCGCGGCGCGCGAGGAGGCGGCCGAGGCGTCGGAGCCAGGGGCGGAGATCGAGCTCCTCCTCGATGAGGCCATGATCCTCGACTGGACAGGCGAGTACCGCGCCGCGAGCGAGCGGGTCGAGGCCGCCGAGCGCCTCGCCGACTGGGTGGACTCCCCCCTGCTCGGCGCCCGCCTGCTCCTCGGCATGGGCCGCTCGCTCCACCGGGACGACCGCGAGGACGAGGCCGCCATGGTGCTGTCGCGCGCCGCGGAGCAAGCCGCGCGGCTCGGGGACGAGGGCTATGAGACACACATCATCGCCCGGCTGATGCTCGGCTTCGTCCTGGCCAGCCTCGGCCGTGTCGACGAGGCGGCGCGGGACCTCGACGCGGTGATCCGGAGCTGCGAGGAGCGCAGCGATCTCATGCACCTCGGCGCAGCGCTGAACAACCGCGCGCTCGCGCGGGCCCTCCAGGGCGACCGCGCCGGGATGATCGCCGACCTCGAGCGCACCCTCGCGCTCGGGCGCGACCTCGGCCAGCCCGCGTTCGAGCTCGTCGGCCGCTACAACCTCGCCGAGTACCTGTATCTGATGGACGATCTCGAGGCGGCGGCGCCCCACGCGCGCGCCGTCCAGGCGATGGGGCCGCGCTGCGACGAGCACCACGCGCCGATGGCCGTGGCGCTCCTGACCGCGCGCCTGCGCCTCTACCAGGGCGACGAGGCGGGCGCTCGCGGGATCGCCCTGCGGCTTCGCGCGGCGCAAGAGCAAGCCGGCGGCGACGCGCTGAAGCCCTCGGAGGACGTGCTCTGCTCGATGATCGAGCTCGCGACGTGCGACGACGACGGCGCCGCGTGGGCCGCGCTCGAGGAGCGCTCCGCGCGCTGCTCGGTGGGCCAGGAGCGGATCGAGGTGCTCGAGGCGCGGGCCCTCGCCGCCTTCCGTCGCGGCCGGTACGTCGATGCCCGGCTGCAGATCGAGCGCGCCCTCGCGGCCGCCTCCACCACGCCGACCGTCATGGGCAGTCGCCTCCGTCGCTGGCACACGGAGCTGACGGCGCTGTCAGCATCGGACGCCCCGGACACCCACCCTCGTCGCCGCTGAATCACCTTGCACGAGCGTGATAATGCGAAAAGATAGAATATTGAACCCATAGTTGACCTATGGGCGATGTTGGTGAGCCCGCGCCGCGCGCAGGGAGCCGCCGGGAATGCGCCAGAAATGGGGGGGGAACCCATGTCGCTCAAGGAGACATTCATCGTGCTTGTCGGGGCCGGGGTGCTGCCGGGCTGCGTCGCGGAGGTGGGGGACACCGAGGCGCCGGAGGAGCTCGTGGGGGAATCCCAGGGAGCCCTCCTGGGCGGCAACGCGCTCAGCGCGAACGCCCTGAACCTCAACGCCCTGAACCTCAACGCCTTGAACCTCAACGCCCTGAACCTCAACGGTCTCAGCGCGCAAAACCTCGCCGCGCTCCAGGATCCCGGCCCGGCCGGCGCGCTGGCGCGCGAGTTCGTGCGTTATGCGACGAGCTGCGCCCTGAGGAGCACGGAGTACTTCGCCTTCTCGTGGAAGGACTCCAAGGGCAAAATCTACAACGAGCGCTACCCCGGGCTGCTCGGCGCCGCGCCGACCTGGGCGAGCGGGCCGCTCGACGAGCTCGGGCAGCGCATGGTCTCCAGCTGCGTGGCGGCGCGCGTGAACTACTATCAAGTACCGGTCCTCCTCTCCGCGCGCTCGCTGCGGGATCCGTTGAAGACGCTCTCCTCCAGCCAGGAGCTCATCGATTATCCAGACATCGAGGGGGCCTTCTGGGGCAACCTGTTCGCGGCGCAGCCCTACGTCAACGCTTGCTACAACAGCGCGACGGTCGACAACTCGCGCGCCTACCAGCGCGACTGCGCCGCGGGCCACCTGACGTCCGACGGCCAGCTCGTGGGGTGCGGGGTGATCCGCATGGTCGGACCCTGCAGCCAGGTCTGCCAGACCGTCAACGGGGCCGGCCAGTACTACCCATCCTGTGTCGACCGCCCCGGCCAGAGCACCGCGACCACGAAGGACGTGATCACCACCGCCTTGCCCTGACCGGCATGTCGTCGAGCTGTCGTCGCGCTTCCAGGAAGGCGAGCGCATCAACCATCTTCCGTCACCGGCAGCGAACGTGGCGACTCGCCCTCGATATCCTCGAATTGTTTTGCTCTTTCTCTGTGAAGGGATCGATGGGCCAACGCTCGCCGTCAGGCCATCACGTTCGAAAGCCCTCGCCGTCCGGCCGCTCGACGCCACCGAGAGCAGCCGGCTCACGCGCTCCTCGATCGTCGGGTGCGTCGAGGACCACTTCAGCACCGAGCCAGTCACCGCGAATGGTGGTGATGGCAAGGGCGGACGGCGCCGAGATTGGCGAAGATGGGTTCTGGGTCACCTTCGGCGCCCTTCGCCCCAACCCCCGAGGCGACAGGCGCATCGTAAGGCGCTTCACGGCGCGCACTGTAAACAGCGATTCTTCGAGGAGCAAGTCGCTGTGACATGCTGGTTCATGTCATGACATGTCGCACGACACATCCGCTCGACGCGGCTCCGCGGCGCGCGAGCTGATGACGAGGCCGTCACTCGTGGTGTAAAGTGCATACGCATGACGGCAAGGGGATGGGTGGTGGTGTTCGCGGCGACGATCCTGATCGGATGCGGCGAGAGCAGTGACGGCAGCGGCGGTATCGCGCGGCCCGTCACGACGTTCAACGGTGTTCCCTACGGCGCGACATGTGACGGGGACGCGAGCTGCGGGGGCCAGCAGGACTCCTGCTGCCTGGGTGGCAAGTGCTCGGCCGAAGGCTGGTGCAGCCCCAAATGCGAGAGTGATCAAGACTGCCCCGAGGGCTTCTATTGCATTGATCACAGCGGAACCCGCTGCTTCTCCGCGTGCGAGGACGATCGCGACTGCCCGACGGACTTCATCTGCGAGGAGAAGAGCGGACACAGGACCTGCCGCTTCAAGTAGCCGCGCGGGCGACCTCCGTGCCTTCGTTTTTGTCAGCGTCCACGGACGGCGTTCTGCAGAAGAACAGAGCACCGCGACCATCAAGGAGGTGATCACCACCGCCTTGCCCTGACCGGCGCGCCCTCAGAAGGCGCCGACCTCGCCGAGCAGCGTCCCGTTCTCGATCAGGTCCACATGACCCCGAGGGGTCGACTCGCCCGCCGCCCAGCGCGATTCGACGGAGAGCTCGAATGCGCCGCCGCACCCGGCGCAGCTGTCCCCCGAACCGCGGCCGGCGTACACGTCCGGGAACGGGTTCTCGTCGAAGAGGAAGGACAGGCGAAGGTGCGCGGCCCCGTCGTCGCCCCGGTAGAGCGCCCCGCGCTGCTCGTGGTGGAGGATGCCGTCGCTGCTCGATAGATTCCCGAGCACGAGGATCTGCAGATACGCGTCGGAGCACTCCCTGCTGCGGTCGATGTACGCCACGACCGGTGAGCTCTCGGTGTCGGCGGCGAGGGACCAGCTCACGGCGCTCGTCGTCCCGTTGGCCCATGTCACGTCGAAGCTTCCGGCCCCCCCGGTCGCGTCGATGGCCTCCTGGCCGCTCACACCGAGGGGCGTCGGGTCCGAGAGGGCATGCTCCACGGCCTGACCCGTCGACTGCGGGAGGAAGTCGCAGGGATCGGCGGCGACCTCCCCCGTCTGTCCCCCGCGCGTGCACCCCATGAGCAGCCCCGCCACGAGCCAGCAAGCAAGCCGTACGTTCATCGCAGCCTCCATCGACATCCACTTGCCGCAGCGCAGGAGCCCCCGCAAGCGCCGCGTAGCGCAGTTACGCATTATCTATCGCTCCGATGTGCTATGTTCGATGCATATATGCGATACAAACCATCGCAATACGCTGAAATAGCGAGGGATTTCTGCCGGGCGCTCCGCGGCAGGCGCTCGCAGCGGCAGCTGAGCGTCCGGCTCGGCTACGGAACGAACGTCGCCTTCGGCTGGGAGTCCGGGCGGCGCTTTCCCACGTTCCCCACGGTGCTGCGCGTCGCGTCGTACAACGGCGTTGACGTCCACCGTGTGCTCTCGGACTTCGTGCGCCAGGAGTCGGCCTTCGGCGCGGGCGTCGCCGTCTCCGACCCGGCCCTCACGGCCACCCTCCTTCAGGTCGTCAAGGGCGGGCTGAGCAACGCCGAGATCGGCGCTCGCATCCGGCGCAGCGCGTCCCAGGTGTCGCGCTTCATCGCGGGGACCTCCCAGCCGCGGCTGCCCGACGTGCTGGCCCTCGTCGACGCGACGACCGACCGGCTCCTCGACTTCCTCGCGCTCTTCGTCCCTCCGGGACAGCTGCCCTCGGTGGCGCGCGACTTCGGTGTGCTCGAGGAGCGCCGGCGGATAGCGACGGAGCTCCCCTGGTCTCACGCGGTCCTGCGCGTCCTCGAGCTCGCGGGCTACGCGGCCCTCCCCTGCCATGACGACGCGTGGGTCGCCGCTCGCCTCGCGCTCCCGCGCGACGAGGTGCGTGCGTGCCTCGAGGCCCTGTCGCGGGCAGGCCTGATCCGATGGCGCGGAGGGCGGTACGCGGCCACGGCCGAGACGGTCGACATGACCCGCGGCGCGGCCGAGCCGCGACAGCGATTGAAAGCGCACTGGCTCGACGTCGCCGCGGACCGGCAGCGCCGCGGCGATCCGGGGCTGTACTCCTACAACCTCGTCAGCGTCGCGCGCGGCGACCTCGCGCGGCTGCGGGCCTTGCACGTGCGGTATTTCCACGAGCTCCGGCAGATCGTGTCGGATTCGCGCGAGCCCGATTGCGTCGCGCTGGTCGCGATGCAGCTCTTCGAGCTGGGCGCGTGAGGCGCGAGCCGGGCAGAGAAGGAGGTCCCGTCAACCCGGGGCAGGCCCGCAGCTGGGCATGCGGGCGCCTCGCGGGCAGAGGCCGTACTTCACCGACGCGAAGGCCCCTTGCGCCCGCCCCTCGCGGTCGAGCCGCCTCCGCCCTAGATTCGGTGCGCTGACGGCCAATTCGACTGCCAGGGCAGCCGATCCGCTCGAAGGAGGAGAATCGCGATGCGTCGTACTATGCCGACCCTCACGGGAAGCCTGATCGCAGGGCTCGCGCTCGGCGTCATGACCTGCATTTCGTCGACCGCGCTGGCCGGGCGCCCCGTCGCCCAGGCCCTCGCGGCGGATCGCCTCGCAGCCAAGGAACCCGGCGCCACGGCGGAGAATGACGAGAGCCGGACCATCACGATCGGCGGCATCGGCGAGGTCGTGAGGCCTGCCGACTCGATGCGCACGAGCATCGGCGTGGAGGTGCGCGAAAAGACGCTCGGGGCCGCGCGCGACAAGGCCGCTGGCAGGTCGCAGGCGGTGCTCGCCGCCCTGCGTGGCCTCGCCATCCCGGGGCTGGAGATCCGCACTGTCGACATCTCGCTCTCGCCGATCCGGGAGTCGCACGTGCCGCACGAGGAGATCACCGAGCCCCGGATCATCGGCTATTCGGCTTCCAGCCAGCTCTCCGTCGCGCTGCGGGGCGCGTCGCCGGCCGAGCTCCAGGCCGCGGGCTCGAGGATCCTCCAGGCCGCGCTCGCCTCGGGCGCCAACGACGTCGGCGGGCTCGAGTTCTTCTTGAGCGACCGCACCGACGCGCGCCGCGGCGCCCTCGCGGCCGCCGTGCAGGACGCGCAGGCGAACGCCAAGGCGGTGGCCAAGGCGGCGAACGTCAGGATCGTCGACCTGCGGTCGATCTCGGTCGTTCAGCAGGAGCGCTCTGCATTTGCGCAGCAGATGAAGGGGCTCGGCGGCGCGGACGGCTTTTCCGTCGAGCCCGGCAGTATCCGTGTCACCTCCGCGGTGACGGTCCGCGTGACGTTTGCACCGAGCCCGTGAGCTCAGGGCGGCGGCCCGCAGGCGGCGCTCGCAAACGTAGCTCGGGGCGTCTTCACGGCATGCCCGTGAAGAAGTCGTACATCGCCTTGATGGCAAAACACGGCACGCCGTGGCTCGTGTTGCTGTACGAGGGATCGTCGTGGGAGCACCAGATCGTGGGCTCCGAACAGCCGCTGTAGGAGATACAGCCGGGGTTCACGGTCTTGCCGCTGCTCTGGCAGCCCATCACCTGGGAATACGGCGTCGAGCTCATCTCGCATCCGTTGGCGGTGCGGAACCTCGCGACCGTGCTCGCCCCGTCTCCCCCGCGGACCGTGTCGTTCTGGCCCTGGATGTACATCACGGGCGTGGGCACCTGCAGCGCGCCGTAGTCGGAGGCCGCGACGGGCGCGACCGCCTTGAAGTTCAAGTGCTCGGCGTCGGACTTGTGCGCCAAGATCTGCACGATCATCTGCGCGCCGGAGCTGTGGCCGGTGGCGAACACGCGGTCCATGTCGATGCAGTAGCTGTCCATGAGGTCGTCGTAGATCCGCAGGACCTTGGCGATGTCGCTGTTGTAGTTCCAGCATCCGCCCCCGTCCGACGACCTCCCCACGGCGCGCACGTACTCCGTCTCGAAGGCCGACCCTCGCGTGAGGTTGATGAACTGGTCGATCGGGTTGCCGCAGGCGTGGAAGCCCATCAAGAGGGGGAGAGGGGTCTTGCCATCGTAGCTGTCCGGGAACGTGTAGATGTGATCGCCATCGACCGTCACCTTCCCGCCCTCGGGCCGCCCCGACTTGCCGCAGCCTGGGCTCGGGTTGCCCGCCGGTGATTCCGTGCCGCCGGTCCCCATGCCGCCGGCCCCGGCCTGCGGTCCGCCCCCGGTCGAGCCACCTGTCGTGCTGCTGCTGGAGGAGCTGGCGTCATTGCTCGTTCCCCCTGTGGAGGTGGTCTCCCCGCTGCTCGCAGACGTGTGGGCCCCGCCTGCGCCGCCCGTGGCTTGATCGGCTCCGCCGCCTCCCGTGCCGGGCGAGCCTGTCTCTGACGAGCAAGCGAGGACCATCAAGGCGACGACAGGAAAGGAGGAGTAAGCAGCTAATCTCGGCATCGTCTAGACCCTCTCGTGATCGCCCGATTCGTCTCTCCGCGCTCGCCGCGTGCCGATCCCGCGATGATCTCGGGCGAAAATGCGCCTCACGTGGAGGCACCAGCCCGACCGTCACGGCGGACGCGCAGAAGTGACGAAGGGCCCGGTGCGCATGGCACGCCTGTCCGTGGCAAAGCGGAAGAAGGATCGACGAGTCGACTGTGAGCGTTCACATGAACGGCGTCAATCAAATTGGACCGGCGCGACGCGCACCTTGATCCCGGCGGGTGCGCGGCGGCGGCAGCCGCGGCACCCGCGTGAGCTGTCATCGGAGCTTGGCTCGCGGTTGGGTCAGTTGGCGATGAACGCGCAGCACCCGGCGACACAGATGTAGCCATCGGTGCAGCCGTCGCTGCAAGGATCCGCGCACGTCGAAGCCGACCCGCCTTCGCCACCGCCGGGGTCGGAGCCGCCGCCGGGGTCGGAGCTGCCGCCGGGGTCGGAGCCGCCGCCGCCATCGGTCTCGCCCGTGCTTCCGTCATCGGGGCAATCGTGCCCGCCGTCGTCGCCGCCCGGATCGCCGGAGCTGCTGCCCCCGGGGTCGTCGGAGCCGCTGCCGGGGCCGCCGTCGCAATGGCCAGGGCCGATGCCGCCCTCGTTGAAGTCCGCGAGCGCACCGGACAGCGCGACGGCATCCTCGGCCGCGCCGCCTTGCTTGACGCCGTACGGGAGCCGGCCATCGGCGTCCTTGTTGTCCTTCATCCACGCCTCGGCGTCCGCCAGCGCCCCGCCCAGGGCGGCGTCGCTCGCGCCGCTACCCACGTTCAGCAGCGCGGCGATCAGCTGGTGGCACAGGATCAGGCTGGTGTCGCCCCGCGGCGGCGTCTCGAAGAGATCCAGCAGCTCCGCCTGGGAGTACTCGACTCCTCCGATGGTGAGCTTCGATGTCGGCCAGCTCTCCTCGTGGTTCTTCCAGTAGCCCTGGGTGAGCGTACAGCCGTCCCCCTCGGACCCGGACGGAGTCCCGACCACGTTGCCCCTCCCCTCGCCCAGGCGATCCGGGTCGCTGTTCCCACAGGCGACGAGAGCGGAGCCAACCAGCGACAGACACCCCACGAGCACCAACCTGCCAAGCGTCATGATTCCTCCTGAAGTTGCGCATCGCGCGATGGGCGCTCCTCGCGAGGAGCGAGCGACATCGCGCGTGTCAGGCGGCGGGCATCGCGCCGGATCGGGGCGCACAGGCGACCCCGTTCCGGCGGGACCATGTTCTCGATCCACCCGCCCCAGCTGCAGCCCATGAGGAGCCGCGCTCTCGGTTCCTTCAGTGCCGGCCTGCGCTCGGCGCGGCTCATGTTTTTGTGGGTGCTCTCCGATTCCGTGTCGTTCTCGAACGATTGAATTTTTCCTTCATCAACACATGAGTGACCGAGATCACGTCAGGCCGTGAGATCCCGTATCATTCTCGCTCGACCAAAATCTTCCTTCATGAGCACACGAGCGACCGAGATCACTTCAGCCCGTGACGATCCATCTTGTTGAGCAGCCCTTGCCGCGAGAGCCCGAGCCGCGCTGCTGCCTGGCTCCTGTTGCCCTGGGTCGCCCGGAGCGCGGCGGCGATCTCGCGCCGCTCCAGCGCCGCGATCTTCTCTTCCAGCGTCGCCCCCTCGGCCGGCTCGTCGCCAGCCGGCGCTGCGGGCGCGCTGCCTCGCCGCGCCGGCGAGAGGTCCTCCTCTAGGATCTCTCCCCTGCCCCCGGCCATCACGAGCGCGCGCTGCATCTCGTGCCGGAGCTCTCGCAGGTTGCCGGGCCAGTCGCAGGCCTCGAGCCGGCGCATCGCGCCGGGCGAGATCGCGGTCACCGGCGAGCGCGGCACGAGGGCCCGCGACAGGTTCAGGAAGTGCTGCGCGAGGAGCGGCAGATCGCCCACGCGATCCGCGAGGCGCGGCAAGGCGATCTCGATCCCGCGCACGCGCCAGTAGAGGTCGTCGCGAAAGGTCCTGTCCGCCACCATCGACTCGAGCGCTCTGTGGGTGGCCGACACGACACGGACGTCCACGGTCAGCGGGCGCGCCGCGCCCACCGGCAGGATCTCGCCCGTCTCGAGCACGCGCAAGAGCTTCACTTGCAGCGCCGGCTCCATGTCGCCGATCTCGTCGAGGAACAGGGTCCCTCCGTCCGCCTCGACGAACAGGCCGGGAGCGTCCTTGATCGCGCTGGTGAAGGCGCCTTTCCGGTGGCCGAACAGCGTCGATTCGAGGAGAGTCGGCGCGAGCGCGCCGCAGTTGACCGCGATGAAGGCGTTGTCCTTCCGGCGGCTCCTTGCGTGCAGGTAGCGGGCGAACACCTCCTTGCCCGTGCCCGAGTCGCCGGTGATGAGCACCGGGACGTCGGTCGGCGCCGCGCGCTCGCACAGCGTCCTCGCCTCGAGGAAGGCCGGCGACTGACCGAGCATCGCCGAGGCGTCGCCCTCGCGGGCGGCGAGCGAGCGCTCGAGCTCCGCGACGCGATCTTCCAGCGCGAGGCGCGCGGCCGCGCGGGCGACCACGGAGAGCAGCACGTCGGGGTCGACGGGCTTGGCCAGGAAGTCGTACGCGCCGCGCTCGACGAGGCGCAGGGCGAGCGGGGTCTCACCCGCGCCCGAGACGACGATCACCTTGGCCGCGGGCCGCTCGGCGAGGAGCTTGTCCGCGAGCGCCGCGCCCTCCTCGGCACGGCCGGTCGGCGGGAGCATCAGGTCGAGCACGACGAGGCGCGCGCTGGTGCGGCGGAGCTCCGAGAGCGCCTTCGGGGCGGCCCCGGCCTCGGCGACGGCGTACCCCTCCAGCGCGAGCAGCTCGCGGTAGGCGTCGCGGAACCCCGGATCGTCGTCGATGAGCAGGACGGTCTCGGTCACGGGTGACCGTACCGCGTTGTCAGGGCGCGGATCCAGGGTTGCGCGGGGCGGGGGCGCGGCGCTCTCCGTGCTTCCCCCGGCACGGCACTTCATCGTCTAGGGGCGCGCTACGAGGCAGGGCGCGCGCACCGGACCGGCATCGATTTCACGCCGCTCACCCAGTTCGAGCGGAGCCGCACGGCCGGCCCGGCGAGCTTGAGATCGGGCAGCCTGCGCAGGAGCTCCTCGAAGGCGACCCGCGCTTCCAGGCGCGCGAGCACGAGGCCCAGGCACACGTGGGGGCCGATGCCGAAGGAGAGGTGCTCGTTGGGCGTCCGGCCGACATCGAATCTGTGTGGATCGCTGAAGACCGCCTCATCGCGGTTGGCCGAGACGTACCACAGCACCACCTTGTCGCCGGCGGCGATCCGCTGCCCGTGGAGCTCGATGTCCCGCACCGCGGAGCGCCGGAAGTAATAGACCGGCGGCGTGAAGCGCAGCATCTCCTCGATGGCGGTCGGGAGGAGCGAGGGATCGTCGAGCAAGCGCCGGCGCTGGTCGGGGTGCTCGAGGAGCGCGAGCATCCCGTTGGTAATGAGGTTCTTCGTCGTGTCGTGGCCGGCCGTGAGCAGCAGGTTGAAGAAGCCGCCGAACTCCGTATAGGAGAGCTTCTCGCCGTCCACCTCGGCGGCCATGAGCAAGCTCAGCATGTCGTCCTTGGGCTCCTTCCGCCGCTGCTCGGCGAGCTGGTTCGCATAGGCGTTCATGTTGTGGAGCACGGCGTTCAGCTGCTCGGGCGTGACGCCATAGGCGGGATCGCTGGCCCCGAAGAACCGCGTCGTCCAGTCGAGCATCTGCTCCTGATCCTCGCGGGGGACGCCGATCACCTCGAGGATCACGGAGAGAGGCAGCTTGCCCGCGATGTCGCTGGCGAAGTCGCACCCGCCGCGCTCGCAGGCGTCGTCGATGAGCCTCGTCACGAGCTCCCGCACGTGGCTCTCGAGGCGCTGGATGACACGGGGCGTGAACCCCTTGCTGACCAGCGCCCGGAACCGGGCGTGCCGGGGCGGATCCATCATGATCATGACATCGGGGTTGTCGCGCATGTCCCCCGGCGGGAGATCCTCGATGAAGAGGCCGCGCCCCGAGCAGAACGCGGCCGGATCGCGCGAGATGCGGGCGACGTCGGCGTGCCGCGTGATCGCCCAGAACCCCCTGCCCGCCGGCTCGGGGTGCCAGTGGACGGGCGCCTCCCGGCGGAGGATCTCGAAGCGATCGTGCGGCGCGCCCGCGAGGTAGAGGTCCGGATCGAGGACATCGACGGTTTCAGGGGTCATCTGGGCAGGATCTCCTCAAGAGGTTCGCGAGCGCAACCGCTTGCGACGCATTCTGAGCAGCGCGATGAGCGCGAGCGCCGCGGGCCATGGCCAGGGGGGCTCTTCGCGACCCACGAAGCGACACCCGCAGCCGCCCGTCGTGTCGCTGCTGGCGGGCGGGTCGTCGTTCGGGCTGGCACCCGCGCCGCTGCCCGACGCGGGGGTGCCGGTCCCCGCGCCGCCAGCGCCGCTGCCGGTCGCGCCGCCTTCGCCCGTGGTACTGCCGCCGCTCGCGCCAGCGCCGGTGACCGCCGTGGCGCCGCCGGTCTCCGCGCCGCCGGCGCCGCTGCCCGTCGCGCCGCCTTCGCCCGTGGTGCTGCCCCCGCTCGCGCCGGCGCCGCTGGCCGCCGTGGCGCCGCCGGTCCCCGCGCCGCCGGCGCCGCTGCCCGTCGCGCCGCCTTCGCCCGTGGTGCTTCCGCCGCTCGTGACGGCGCCGCTGGTCGCCGTGGCGCCGCCGGTCCCCGCGCCGCCGGCGCCGCTGCCCGTCGCGCCGCCCTCACCCGTGGTGCTTCCGCCGCCGGTACCGCCGCCTTCGCCCGTGCTGCTGCGCGGGCAGCCCAGGACCGACACGTCGTCGATCGCGAGACCGGCGAGCTGGACGCTCGCGTCGCTGTCGAGGTGGAACACCACCTCCACTCGCTTTCCGGCGTATCCGCTGATGTCGGCGTAGTGCGTACCCCATCCCGCGCTCTCCTGGAGCACCAGGTTGGAGCTACCGACGGTCGTGGTCATCGATGCGTCGAGGAACTCCCAGAGCCGCCTGGCGTTCGCACCCCCGACCTCCCGGATCTCCACCCACCCGTGATCCGAGGACGCGTTGTCGAGCTGGTACTTCATCGCCCAGCGGAGCTGGATGGGCGCCTGCACCCCGGACAGGTCGATCGGCGGTGAAACGAGGTCCTGATTCGAGCTCGCGTTGTACACGCCCGACAGGTTCGTCTTCCAGCATTGCGTCCCGCCGTTGCACGTCGCGATCGGCGCGGCGCTCGGTATGCCGAGCGCCCAGGCGTCGGCTGTGCCTGCGTGCGTGAAGCCCTGCGCGCCGCCCTCGAAGTCCGCCGACAGCCGGGTGGACGGGGCGTCGCCGCTCGAGCACGAGAGCGCGGGGATCGGCGCGTCGCAGATCGTGAGGCTCCACGCGGCCAACACGCCGAGGTTGTTCGAGTTGTCCGTATCGTCCCGGAGCGTGAGCGTCCACCGGCCCCCGCCGTTCTCCCCGTCGAACCAGTGCAAGCGGTAGTCGCGCTCCGGCTGCACCATCATGCCGTTCAGCAGGGTGAAGTGTCCGGCCGGGAACGCGGCCTCGTCGTCGATCGTGAGTTCGAGGTTCGGGTAGGTCCTGTTGCCGATATCGGTGAAGAGACCGTTGGTGTTGCCGGCCGGCGAGACGAGGTACACGTCCACGTCGGGGGGCATGGGATGGCTGAGCCGGACGCTCACGTTCAGGTC
Source organism: Sorangium sp. So ce295 (assembly GCF_051527405.1). Taxonomy (NCBI): domain Bacteria; kingdom Pseudomonadati; phylum Myxococcota; order Polyangiales; family Polyangiaceae; genus Sorangium; species Sorangium sp. So ce295. The sequence continues at coordinate 11,563,417 of NZ_CP150324.1, forward strand.
ACCGATGCGGGGCGCGCCCGGGACGTCGATGAACGACGTCGTGGGCGCGCCGAAGAGGATCTCCCTGGGCACGTTCGCGCTGTCGTACGTGGTGCACCCCACGCTCGGCGCCGCCGGATGCACGCTGACGCTGAGCCCGTAATCACCCGCCGTCACCGAGCCGGTCACGGTCACCCTGTAGGTGCCCGCGGCCTTCACCGTCGCGAAGATGGCGTCCGAGTACGGTGTCTCGACAGGCCCGGACTGGTTGTCCACCTGGATGTCGAACCCGGACCCGAAGGGACCGATCGCGAGCGCGGCGGCGAACTGCGTGAGGTCGCGCGTCGGGTCCTGATCGAGGCTCGCGAAGAGGGTGTCGCCGGCGTTGAGGGAGAGCGAGTAGCTGTCGACATCGCTCGCGTTGGTGTGCGTGCCAGCGATCCAGCCGGACGCGGGGAGCGCCTGCGGCGTCGTGTCGTTCGGCTCGACCTCCGCCGTGGGCTCGCCGCTCTGAACCTTGACGTGGAGGTCGTAGGGGCGCACCTGGACGGTCGCGGAGGGCACGCGCACGCGCGCGTAGTAGGTTCCCGCCGCCACGAGGGGCGTGCCCGCGATGCTCGGCGACAGGCCCCCGAACGACCCGTTGAAGACGTCGGTCTCCAGCACTGTCGTGCCGTCCTGATCGAGGATGTCGAGGTCTGCGTCCTGCGATGCGGTGGAGGACGCTGTTATCACGGCGGCGTAGACACGGCTCCCGGCGGGCGCCTGGAACGAGAAGAGATCCGTGTCGCCGTCTGGCAAGAGGTTGGCGCGCACGACCGTGTCGCTGGAGATGGCGTTCGCCTGCAACGCCGTCCCGTTGGGCTCCACCTCCGAAGCGAGCTCCTGTCCGACGGCCAGTTGTGCCCTGCCAAGGTCGTCGCCTTCGCTTGCGCCGCAGCCGGCGAGGATCAACGCCGCCGCCCCCAGCGCGACGGACGAGCTGATGAAATCCCTGCTTCTCACGCCGTTTCCCTTCTGTTCAGCTGCCCCACAGCTCCCTGGCTCCGTGGCGCGGCAGCATCATAGCTGGCATCTCGACTCTGTAGGTGCCGACCTCTGGAGCGGGACGCCTGAGGTACGTTGCTGTGCGCCCCGCAGGCTGTGGAGTGAAGGAGGCTCTTTCGATACATGGATAAGCTGTTGACATCGCATCGCTTTTCCAGGGGGAGCGGGATGGCACGTTCGGGCGGGTTTCGAGCGGGTCGAGGTCGGCGTCAACTTAGCGATCGCGGGCGCTAACCCCGCGATCTCTGGTCGGCCGGACAATTCCGTGACGCTTCCAGCGGGGCGCTCGGCGCCCGTGCTGGCGACCTCTCCCCGAGCCGACGCAGCCGCGACCACGCGCCCGGGGAGCAGCCCGCGCCACGTGCTCGTCGCGCCCCTCACGCATACAATCGCCGCTGCCGATGTGTGTTGACGCCCACGACGGTTGCTGCTCGATTGTGCAAGCTGATTCCCGGCCATCACTAGCGTGAGCGCTTCCGGTCGCGGCCGTGATGGTCGGCCATCTCGCGGCCGAGGCTGCCGGAGTGCTCAGGCCTGTCAAGTGTGCCCGGGCCGGGGGCGCGGCGGCTACGCCGCCCTTGACCCGGCCTCCGCGCTCCGGCAAGCGTAGTGCGGGCGATGAGCGAACGGAGCCTCCGGCGGGGGCTCCGGGCACCGGATGGCCATCAAACAGCGCGAGCAAAAAAGGGCCTAGGACCATCGTCTAGCCAGTTCGGTAACACCTCTTCCTGCTCAGCGGGCGACCTCGCGACAGCACAAATTGGGTCGTACCCTTTCGGAGCTCATAGCCCAGCAGGTGCCCGCCGTGGTTAAGCTGGCTGGTGCCTGGAGCGCGCTCATAGTGGTTTCTGCGACGTCATCCACGCCTGCAAGCGACAACATAGGATCGAGTAGGCACCATCGGCAGCAACGAGGCACCTACCGTGACGCGACGATATGTGCTGTACATGAAACCACAGCAAGCCACGGACTGATGCCACCTCGCTGCGCGCGCAGCTGGGACCATCATGCGACTGCCCAATCATCTATTAGCTCTTTTGAGCGCACCACGAAGTTCAGCCGCATATTTCACCCCCCAGAACCGGACGCAGATGTCTTCCACAACAGGGGCAAGCCATGCAGGGCGCGCGTTCACTGGCCCTGCTCGCATGAGCTCATCCCGCTCTCGAGTTAGTAAATAAAGCAAAAATGACCTCACTTTGTGTTCATACCTTTCTTTCCATGTGATGCTACCGTTGTCGTGCAGCCAAACCATGTTGTCCAATGTGTCAGGATCGTAGATGACGGTATCATCCGTAATCCATCGGATATATTCTCGGCTTGTAATGAGTGTACTGAGGTAGTATTGCCCAGCTGATCCGATTCGTACTTCGTCCCCGTCATCCCAAGGCGGCTCAGGTCTGGTTCTCGACAGAATGAGTCGGTAGCGACCCAAGTGGTTTAGGACCTCCTTCACTGTCGCAGGCGAGTTGCCCAATATAGCAACTGCAGCCACCACTGTCTCTACGGGCGCGTCAACTTCAACGCGAATCTGATCTACTCGAGAGCGAAGATATTGTAGTACTCGGACGGCCGCAAAGTGACTCCGAAGGACCTTGGGGTGCGCCTGAAAAATGTTTGCAATTCGAGAGTCTTTTTCTACGTATCGAGATACGTTCCCTCGCATCACCGAGCGAATAAACACCTCCAGAGGCTGCTGAAAGTAGGAGCGGTTATAATCCTTCATAAACTGTTCAACGTCGGTGTTTCCGCTTATGACAAATGAGCGAAGAAGACCTAGCCCGGTTCGTACGTCCGTACCTGAAAGGGCCTGTATCGCATCGGATATGTCGCGATTGTCGTTTAGCGTAATCTCAGCCAGCACCTCTAAAAAATCTTGTACGCGTTCAAACGGGTGTCCGCCCAAGTTGCGGCGTATCTTTGCAACTGCCACGCCGCTTCCGTCGAGCAATTTGCGAGAATAATCAATTCTACGCGCGACTACAGATATGAATGGCGGTGGGCTGATAAAGAATGGCGTGTTATGTCCAACGTCCAAGAAGCCGCCGCGGATTGCGTTGTGGTATGTGGTGTCTCGCATTGCGGTGATCGTTGTTGCGCCAGTTTCATTGGTGATTCCACGGGCAAACAGAACGACCATTTGCTCGAACTCAGGCGTGGTGCGGTCGATATTGTCAACGACGATCGTGACACGAATATTTCGATTGCTGACCAGGTACTGGACGTACCTCATTAGATGCTTGTATGAATCGGATCTGTGGGCCTCTGTTATGGCATATTCCTGGTCCTCGCTTGACGCCTTTGCTCGCATCGATGGAGGCATTGCCGCTCGTGCACGCTGAATCTCTTGAGAGAATATGCCCTTTAGATTCTCGAACTTGTATGGGCTCAAGTCCGGGTACATCTCATGTGCCTGTTTTAGCAGGCTATCGCAGAGCTCGTTGCGTAGACTGTCGTGATCAAACGCTCGGGCGGCACCTTGCGTCTTGTAGATCAAGCTCAGATGAAGAAGTACCCATTCGTCGCCGTCGAACTGGCTCCTAAGTTTGTTTATCGCATATTCGATAAACGACGTCTTCCCACTGCCAACCTTTCCAATTAGCAGCACGGATTCTCCACTTGAAAATACCTCAGGTGGTCGTTTTTTGCCTTTCCCGGACTTCGTTCGATCTATGTAATTGGCATCTCGGAGATTGTGCGGCATCGTCTGGCCGACGAAACTTTCAAGCCTCGCGACGTAAGAGTCGGTAAGATCGTTGGTCACGTAACAGAATTCGAGCATCTGTTCTCGCTCGGTTCCTGTCAGGTCATCGAAACAGAGCAGCATAAGTGTTTCTAATGGTCGAGCTAGGTAATTTTTGGTCTGCGGCGGATTGTTGGCAAATGTCATATTGACGCTTCGAGCGAACGGCGGGAGAAGGCTTGGTCCTTGGATGGCTTTCTCGATCAGCGTTCCTCGTATGATGGCGTCTGGGCCTAGTGCTTCCACGAATTCCCGCAGATTGCCTAGAATTTCATCGAGGTCGTGAAATACAAGTGCGTCGATCTTGCTTTCTGGGATATTTGGCCAAGAGGCTATGGATGCAATCCACTGAGTTCCATTGGTTACGACGAAATTGATGGTACCGGTTTTTTGGCAGTAGCCCGTTGCTTGCTTGATTACTGTGCCCAATGCAGGCGAATGTGCCGTGCGTAGACTTTGTAGCGACACTCGGCGCGTTCGCTTTTTGGGCTCGAAGTTGAACGTCTTTCCAAGTCGCTTTGCTTCTACGACGAGGCGAGAGCTTTCGCCTGCCACAAGGTGGTAGTCTAACCACTGCTTCTCTTTTACTTGCCCCACATACGTTTCCGGGTTGAGCTGCGAACGGGGCCAGCCGAGCACTTCCGCTAATATTCTGTCTATGAATCTTAGTCTTGTCGCGGCTTCGTTGATTTGGGTTACGTTGGTTGACTTGAGCTCTGCGATGAGTTCGCGCAAGACGTCTTCTGCCGCAAGCATGATCTTATTATCTCCTTGTAATGCGAGTTATTGTAGTCGGATGACGGTAGGGTTTCGGGAGAGATAATGCATCAGTGTCCGTGATGAGCTTGACTTGCGCCGAATATGTGAAATTGGAGTCTGATATTGCCTTTGGGTTCTCTCGTGCATGAGTGTACACATCCCGTCAGGGGGAGTGCCGATCCGATCTTGACCCGTCGTCGCTCGCGTTCGCCAGGAGGAGGCCAAGGCGCCGAGTATCTATCAACAGGATCGACGTCGATGAACACGTCCGAATGGTGGCAGGAATGCCCACCCTTGGCGACGGTGCAGAACTCGACCTCGGGGGCACGGTCCACGTGTGGCTGGCGAGTTCGCCCTTTGGTGCGGGCATAGCCAGAGGATGGTAGCGGCAAGTTCGCTCCGCGTCATCGCAACGCCGCTGATCCCGCGCTCTTCTGATCGAAGGTCCCGCTCGGCTTCCTGGGTACCGCGGTGAATGATCCGCCGGTGTCCGCTCACCAGCTCGCCAAGTTGACCAAGGCCGAGGTGTGGTGCGGCATGGAGGACTCCCCGATGCCTCATGATCCGTCCATGGTGTAACCAAGAGCTCTCCGTACCACGACGTATTGAAGCCCGTCCTTCGCGAGCCCCAGGCTCCTAACGAAGGACCTGCCGTCACTTTGCGACCAGCATCACGGTGTAGGGGAAGTTCTGCGCTCCACCCCAACGCTCGGGTTGCCCTCGTCGCGCCCGCCCGGGCGCGGGCCTGGGAGCAGGGTCGATCGGCTGGGCGCCTGACCGCAGGCTCATCGACCGAGTCGCTGGACCCGGGTCCCCGAAACGCAACGGGTCACAGCACCTTCGATCTTGAGCAGCACGATCTAAGAAGGACCCTCCTTCATCCGCTGACCATGTGCGAGGGGGCCCCTTGCGCTCCGTCCTGCCGTTCGGCTCGCCCTCGTGCCGCGCCCCCGATCTCACGGGGCGCAGCACCTACCGGCAGGCCCGCCTCCGAGCGTGAGCACCTCGACCGAGCCCCTGAACCTCAGGGCTCCGCCCCGCAACGGATCACAGCGCCCTCGATCTCGAGCAGCAGGATCTACAGAGGGCCCCGCCTTCGCCCTCCATCTGACATCCCGGGCGACGGGCCCCGTGCTCCTCCCCGCCGCTCGGTTCGTGCTGGTAGCGCGGTTCCGGTCGCGCTCGAATCCAGCGTCGACCTGCCGGGTGGGCTCCTCGACCGGTGCGGACCCTGTTATTGCCGCGCACTCTCGTTGATGCCGAAGCTCCTCTTATCGAGCATGGTTCTTGATGGCGAGGAGCCCTGCCCGGCGAAGCTGGCCATCATGGAGCGTGCTCGCTCCGCACGGGCAACTAGGGCCATGGCGTCCGGAGAGTGGCGGCGCCGTGCATTCCGGTCAGCTGCTCGAAGTTCTCACCACGGACCCCTCCCAGCACATTCCCGTCGGCCGAAGACGCCGCTGATGCCCGGTCGCAGCCCATTTCGTTCAGCCATCGAAGATTTCCAGCTATCGTTCCTCGCACGCCCGACTCACGACGGGGTAGGTCCACCCGAGGAGCGGAGCAGCGGCGCGGGGCCGGCCACAAAATAGGCGACGAGGAGACCTGATCTTGGCCGACAGTCTCCTCGTCGTGCTCCGGTTCCCGTGCCCAGGAATCGAAGCGGTCGCCGTGTCGTCCAGAGCGCCATCGACATCAAGCGCTGGCAGCAGCAAACGCCTACGGTCGTCGAAGCGCGACCTGCTCGGTGCCCAGCCTGCGGCGTCGCGAGCTGCCCGCTCGGCGGCGCCATTCGGCTCCAGGGCCACGGCAAGCGCGAGCGGCAGGTCTGGGGCTCGTCAGGGCCGGACCAGCCGCCCGAGATGCTCACGGTGGCCGCCCGCCGCTATCGCTGCGTCTCGTGCGGCGCCGTGCTCCTCGTCGTTCCTCGCGGCGTGCTCGGCCGCCGCCTGTACAGCGCCTCCGCCATAGGCTTCGCCCTCGGGCTCTGGGGCCTTGTACTCGCGACCGCGGCCGAGGTCGGGCGCCGCGTCGCCCCCGCGGGGATCAACACTCCCCCAACAAACACGGAACACTTCATGGCGACCTCCTTGTGTCCGCAAGATTCATAAGGTTCGAAGCGGTTGCCTGGAAGCCTCTACGGCAAGACTCGGTTTACGTGGGATGTGGGCGAGCAGCAGGCGTCATCGAGCCGTGCGCGCGCATCACGAGAGACGTCTCGGCAGGTCGCCCCCGGGGCGGATCGGCGTCGAGCACCGCGCCTCGTCGCACGGCCATCGCGGCCCACAAGTGCGGCTGCTCCTCCTTCGAGAGCACATCCAGGCTTTCCAGCGGAATCGCCGCAAGGCGCGTGTTCGACCACGCCTCCCCCTCAGCCAACCGCTTCTCGCTCCTGGCGAGCTGCAACCTCCACGGTATCGATCCCCAGACCCACCCGGCCGCGGTCATCCGCGTCACCTCACCCCGCCGCCTCCGCCGCCCTCTCGGGCCACCGCGCCTCGAAGCGCGCGCCGCCCCCCGGGGCGCGCTCGTAGCGCAGCGCGCCCCCGTGCCGCTCCAGCCAGCGCGCCGCGACGGCCAGGCCGAGGCCCGTGCCCGGGTGCTTCGCGTCCCGCCCCCGCCCCGTCACGAACGGCTGGAACAGCATCGCCTCGATCTCGGCCGGCACCCCCGGGCCGTTGTCCTCCACGCGCACGACAACGAAGCCGCCGTCACCCCGCGCGACCACCGCCCGGATCCGCCCCTCGGGGCTCCCGCCGAGCGCGATGGCCGCGTTCTGCAGGAGCGCCGTGGCGACGTCGAGGAACGCCCCGCGGTCGGCCTCGACGAAGATCGACCCGCCTGCCTCGGACGCCACCTCGACGGGCGGCGCGCCCTCACCGACGATCTGCCGGACCTGGCTCGCCGCGAGCCGCAGCGTGGAGAGCACGTCGACCTCGCTCACCTCGAGCGGCCTCGGGCGGCTGTAGCGGAGCAGATCGTCGAGGAAGCGCCTCGCCCGGTCGACCTGGCCGCGCAGCGACGCCACGGTCTCGGGCCTGGCGCCCTGCCGCTCGAGCAGCTTCGCCTGCGCGGCGATGACCCCGAGCGGATTGCGGATCTCGTGCGCGACCGCGCTCGCGAGGCGGCCGAGCTCCGCGAGCCGCTCGGCCTGGTCGGCGCGCACCTCGACGCGCTCGATCTCGTCGGCGAGATCGCGGACGCCGATGGGCCTCGAGAACAGCCGGCGCCCGAGGTGCTCCACGACGAGCATGCGCAGCGGATCGGACGGGAGCGCGGCGAGGAAGACGACGAAGGCGAGCCAGCCGAGCGACGCGCCGCCGCCCGGCGCGAGCGCGGGCAGGACCTTGAAGAAGACAACGAGACCGAGCGTCGAGAGGAGCGCTGTCAGGCCGGCATAGGCGAGCCCCTGCGCGAAGACGCGGCGGAAGCGGCCCAGCTCGCCGATGAGCACGGCGTAGGCGACGAGCAGGATGGCGAGGAGCAGGAGCGGCGCGCCGAGGAGCACGTCGCCGAGCCGGAGCACACGCAGCGCCACGACGAAGCCGCCCCCGAGCGTCGCGAGCACGCTGCCGAAGAAGAGCGCGGCGATGCGCCGCCGCTGGAGCCCCCGGGCCGCCAGCGCCGCGCGCCCGAGGTGAACGCCGGCCACGACCCAGGCGACGCCCATGACGACCGAGAGCGGGAAGAACAGCGGTCCCGGCGAGCGGGCGCCAGGGCCGTAGAGGAGGCGCGGGTCGACGGCCCCGAGCAGCGCGACCGCGGCGCTCACGGCGTAGGCCAGGACGACGGGGCGGCGCGAGGCGCCGGCGACGTCGGCGTAGGCGTGGGCGAGGCCCGCGGCGACGATGATCCCGCTCGGAATGACGTGCTCGGCGAGGGCGAGCGTGCCGTCGGTCTCGAGCAAGATGAGCCCTGTCACCCAGAAGGCGAGGAAGAAGCAGAGCGCGACGAGGCCGCGGCCCACGTTGCGCCCGAGCCGCAGCGCGGTGACCGCGACGGTCACGGCAGCGGCCCAGAGCGGGTAGTACGCGAGAGCGACCAGGGGTCTCACACGGCCTCGGCGGGGTAGGAAGCCCCGACGATAGCGCCAGAGGCCCCGGGGGCGCGAGGTGTCCACGGCGTGGACAGCGGCCTGCCCATGGCCTGGGCACCGCGGCCCGCCGCCGCGCCTCGATCCGGTCGATCAGCGCGGATCCCGCGGATGGCACGGGCGCTGCTGAGAGGCCTGTCGAGGAGACGAACCATGGCAGAAGCGGTCGAAAGCTATCTCATCGCGGTGTACGGGGCCTATGCGGTCATCAGCGTCGGACTGACGATCTGGATCGCCCGCACGCTGTTCAAGAATGGATCGGTGTTCCTGGAGGAGGTGTTCGCCGACAACCCGAGGATGGCCGAGGCGGTGAACCGCCTGCTCGTGGTGGGGTTCTACCTGGTGAACCTGGGGTATGCGTCGCTGATCCTGAAGGCGGAAGGCTCGGCGACGATGACGGAGGCGGTCGAGGTGCTGTCGTCGAAGCTGGGCCTGCTCTTGCTCTCGCTCGCGCTGATGCACTTCACGAACCTCCTCGTGTTCCACCGCATCCGCCGCCGCGCGAAGCTCGCGGTCCTGCCGCCTCCGGTCGCGCCGCAGATGCGCATCGATCCGCGCACGGAGCGCGCGGAAGAGGAGATGGCCGCGCAGCGACAGCGCCGGCGGGCCGTCGCGGAGGTCTCGGCGTGACGAGCGCGGGCGCGGGCGTGAGGCGCCGTGGCGCCTCGCGCTGGCGGCGCGGCCAGGCGCCCTGGCCTCCGCGCTGCGAGGAGAGCGGGCCATGATCGAGCGAATCACCGTGCTCTATGACGCCGAGTGCGCGCTGTGCGCGCGGTGCCGCCACTGGATGGAGCACCAGACGGCGCTTGTCGAGATGGAGTTCCTGCCCGCCGGCTCGCCCGAGGCGGCGGAGCGGTACGGGGCCGTGCCCTGGCTCGGCGAGGAGCTCGTCGTGATCAGCGATCGCGGCGAGGTCTGGGCCGGCCCCGCGGCCTTCATCGTGGCGCTCTGGGCGCTCGAGGGGTACCGCGAGTGGTCGTACCGGCTCAGCGGCGACACGCTCTCGAAGATGGCGGAGCGCTTCTTCCACGCGCTGTCGGGCAACAGGAAGTGGCTCGCAGGCTGGTTCGGCCACCCGTCCTGCGCGAGCGGCTCCTGCCGCCTGCCGGGAGCGCCGGCGGCAGGGCCTTATCGGTGAAGAGAGCTGGTTTCGCCCGGTGGAAGCGATTTCCCGCTCGCTCTCATCGGACGTGCGCTTCACTGTCGCGCCCGCCGCAGACCCGCCGTCGCAACGCTCAGCTGAACGCGGCGAGATGGCCCGAGACGGCCGATGCGTCGCCGGCGTCGGAGATCAGCGCGACGTAGCCGTCGGGGCGGATGAGCACGAGGGTGCGCTCCGTCGCGCCGTAGGCGCGGGCGAGATGGCCAGCGGTGTCGGCCACGTCGTCGGGGCCCGCCGGCTGTCGGACGACATGGAGCGTCCTCAGGTCGGAGGCTGAGGCGCCAATCGCAGGCGCGGGCCCGAAGCTCAGCAACGTGAAGCGCCCGCCGCGCGTCAGCTCGAACAGCCGGCGTTCACCTTCCACCGTGGTCAGCTTCGTCGCGTCGGGGGCGCGGTCGCCGGCGCGGAGCAGGGCAGTCCCGTCGCGGTCGTCGCGCGCCAGGGAAGAGCGGCGGTAGTGGATGTCGAGCTGGGTGATGTTCGCATCGCGGCGGAGGGCGACTTCCTTCCGCTCGAGCACCTGCTGGAGGCGCGTGTTCGAGAGCGCGAGCACGCCGGCCGCGATCGGTCGCCGCTCGGCCTCGTAGCTGTCGAGCAATGCCGGCGAGGCGCCCTTCGCGACCGCCGCCAGCTTCCAGCCGAGGTTGTGCGCATCCTGGATGCCCGTGTTCATCCCCTGGCCGCCGGCGGGCGAGTGGATGTGCGCCGCGTCGCCGGCGAGGAACACGCGACCCGCGCGGTATCTGTCGACGAGGCGGACGTTTGCGCGCCACAGCGACGACCACGTCGGCTCGTGGAGCCGGAGGTCGGTGCGGCCGCTCCGCCGCTCGAGGATCGCCCGCAAGTTCGCGAGGCTGAGCTCGGGGTCCTGTCCCGGCGCGACGACGGCGTGAACCTGGAAGAGGTCGGTCGAGGGCAGCGGGCAGAGGCCGACGACGCCCTCCTCATGCCACCAGATGCGCCAGGCGTCGCGGTCGAGGCCGTCGACGCCGGCGTCGGCCACGATCATCCGCACTTCCTCGCGGGTCTCGCCCTCGAACGCGATGCCGGCCTGCTTGCGGACGATGCTGTGGCCGCCGTCGCAGCCGACCAGCCAGCGCGCGGCGACCGTCTCCGCCTCACCGCCCTTGACGACCACCGCCGACACGCCTTCGTCAGACTGCTCGAAGCGCGCGAGCGCAGCACCGAACTCGACCGCGCCGCCGAGCTCCAGGAGCCGCAGCCGCAGCGCTTCTTCGGTGCGCCACTGGGGCGTGATCAGGCTCGCCGGATAGGGGAGGTCGGAGCGACCCTTCAACGCCTCGGGGACGGCGCCGCCCAGCGTCTCCCGGCCGTCGGGAGCCGTGGAGAGGATCGGCATCGCCATCCGGCCGTGGGCGATCACGCGATCGACGATGCCGAGATCGTCGAAGACCTCGAGCGTGCGCGGCTGGAGGCCCTTGCCGCGCGAGCCAGGCCGCGGGCCTGGGGCGGCCTCGATCAGGCGGAAGGACACGCCGCTGCGGGCGAGCTCGCAGGCCAGCGTCAGCCCGGTCGGGCCGGCGCCGACGATCAGCACTGCGCACGCCTCGGGATCCACCATCGCCAGCCTCCGGCCGAAGAGAGTGATCCATCTCTTATCATCCGCGGCGTTGATAAGAAATGAAAATCTCTCTAAACAATCGAGGGCATGACGACAGGAACAGGAACGCGGGTGCGCCAGAGGCGACGCGGCGCGGAGCTCGAGGCCGATCTGTTCGACGCGACCTGGGAGGAGCTGGTCGAGGTCGGCTTCGCGAACCTGACCATGGACTCGGTGGCCGCGCGCGCTCGCACGGGGATCGCGGTCCTGTACCGTCGCTGGGCGAACAAGGACGAGCTGGTGCTCGCCGCCCTCCAGCACCGCCGGGACGTGAACCCGGTCGCGGTCCCCGACACCGGCGCCCTGCGCAGCGACCTGCTCGCCCACCTGACGGCCTTGAGCGACGCCCTTGCCGGCTTCTTCGCCATCGCCGCAGCCGCCGCCTTCTCGGGGTTGCTGGCCGGCACCGGCCTGACCCCCTCGCAGGTGCGCGACAAGGTCATGGGCACCCGGAAGCCGCGTGTCCGCATCCCCTACCAGCGCGCCCACGACCGCGGTGAGATCGACCTCGAGCGCATTCCTTCCGCCGTGCTCGCCATGCCGTACGACCTCGTGCGGCACGACCTGCTCATGGATCTCAAGCCGCTGAAGCCCGCACGCATCCAGTCCATCGTGGACGAGCTCTTCCTGCCCCTCGTACAGAGCTTTGGAACGCGCGAAAGTGCAGCCCAAGAACACCATCTGCCCCGCCCTACGCCCTCGGCAAGCCCTACCGGTTCAGCTCCGCCCTCGAGGTCACGAGGCCGGGCGCCCGCGCGTGTCCTGGGCTAGAAGCTCGCCATGATCACGCTCTTCCACGCTCCGCAGTCGCGTTCGTCACGTATCGTGTGGCTCCTCGAGGAGCTCGGCGCCAAATACGAGCTCGTCTACACGAACATCCCGCGGATGGACGGCTCGGGCGCCGCCGACGCCGCGAACCCGCACCCCGACAAGAAGGTCCCCGCGTTGGTGCACGACGGGGCGCTCGTCACCGAGTCGATCGCGATCCTGCTGTACCTCACCGACCTTCACCCTGAAGCCGGCCTCGCGCCGCGGGTTGGCGACCCGCTGCGCGGCGCGTACCTGACCTGGCTCGCGTGGTACACCGGCGTCGTGGAGCCGGTCATCACGTTCGAGTTCGCGAAGGTCGCTGACAATCCCGCGCTCGTACACACATTCCGCGGCCGCGCCGAAGTCCACGAGCGCATCGCCTCCGCGCTCGCAAAGAGCGAATACATCCTTGGAGACGAGTTCACCGCGGCCGATCTCCTCTTCGCGAGCCTGGGGCAATGGTTCCGCCCCGGGCTGCCGCCAGGCCAGCGCGTCGACGACTACCTCGCCAAGTGCGCCGCGCGCCCCGCCGCCGCGCGCGCGATGGCCAAGGACAAGCCCGGCTGAGCGAGCGCCGCGCGCAACATGCGAGATCGGTCCTCTAGGGGAGCCATTGGCCCACCTCGGCGATGGCACGGGCGACCCCCACGACCGCCGCCGTCCCGCCCAGCCGCAGCAAGAGCGGAGAGAGCTCGGTGAGGCTGCCGAAGCCCACCAGCATCCCGGGGAAGTCGCTCGTCCAGTCGCCACCGAGCTCGCTGCACACGACCCTGGCGGCATCGGCAAGGGCCATCCAGGGCGCGCACGCCGAAAGCACCCGCAGCGCCACCCGGTCGCCGTGGGCCCAGTACGCGGACATGACCTCTCGTACGGCCTTCTCGCGCATGTCCTCGGGAAGATCGGGCAAGATGCCCGCGAAGCTGACCATCCGTGATTCCCCTCCTCGGCTCTCCGCGAGGCGCCAAGCTTCGTCGGGCGAGAGGTCCGTGGATCGAATCACCATGTCCGTCGACAGATACCCGTCGACCGCGTCGTACGTCGCGCCCGCGCGGATCCGGCGCGTGCGTTCGGGGTCGGCCATGCTCCGGTCCGTCGTCACGTGCGGGATGGGTCGGGGAAGGATCTCATCGAGACCTGCGCACGCAGCCGTTGCCCATCCCTGAACCAGCTGCTGCTCCGAGCCTGTCACCAGGGAGGCAAGCGTCACCAGCGCCTCGGCGCGCTCGCGCGCGGCGCCCGTCGGTCGGGTAAGGTCCACGGCGGGTTCGGTGTAGGGCTCGGCAGGGTCGCGCTCTTCATCGCGACTGCCCTCCTTCGCGCAGAGCGCCCCATCCACGAGCGCACACCAGACGACATCGCACACACGAGCGGCCCTCTCCGCGCTGGCACCTGGATCGCTCTCGGTCCCGAAGCGACAGGCCTGGAGGAGCGCATCCGTCGCAGCGCGACGAGCCCGCTGGACGTCCGCCAGGAATCCCACGAGGCCTCCCGGCCTGTCGATCCAGGCCCTGAGCCACGCCGGCGAGACAAGAGCCATGCAATCGGTCACTCCAGCGCCCCGCCGCGTCATGTGAGCGCCGAGGTACTCCACGAGGTACGGGGGCCACGCGACGTGAGGCTCGGAGGCCGCCTTGCACGCACGCAGCGTCGATAACCCGCGCTCGACGATGGCGTCCTCGATGGCCGCGACGCGATCGGACGCGGCCCACCGGGCGCGCGCCGCGTCGTCTCGGAACCGGTAGGCTCCCCCGTCGTCCGTGACGACGAGCCGGCGAGCCGGGTCCGGGGCGCGCTCGAGCGCCTCGAGCTCGGCTGGGTCGACGCCCACCGCCCGCACGAGATCGTCACGCGACACGGGAGCAAGGCTCGCGGCGAGCGCGTCGAAGGCACGCGCGGCGAGCGCTCCCTCCTCGCCCAGGGACTCCAGAGCGCTCCGTGCCGTGGCACGCTCGTCGGGCGATGGACGAGCCGCTGAGCATGATATCAGCGTCATCTCCTCCGCCACCCACGCGAGCCTGTCGCGCCATGGCACACCGCTCGGCGCGTGCTCCTCGGCGTCGACGGACACGACGATATGCGCGCCCTCACCGGGGTCGCGCAGGAGAGGGATTCGTGGATCCGGCCACCCGTCGGCGGCGCGCTCGAGGCCGTCGAGGACCACGAGCAGCTGGGGGTTCTCGTCATCAGGCACAGAAGAGACCCATCCGACGCCCCCGAGGGCCAGCCGGATGGCGGCCGTCAGCTCCCCCGGGCTCCGCGGGCGGCTGAACATGGCTGTCGCCGATCCCTTGAACAGGCCGAAGAACAGCTTCAGCATGTCGCGCTCGACCGCGGTCCCGAAGCCAGCGCTGACAGGCACGAAGATCACCTCCGCGGCCCGGCGCTCGGCCACCGACAGGGCCCAGCGCGCCAGGAGGGCGGAGCGGAAGCTCGGATCCGAGCCCGCGACGAGCGCGCAGGCGGGCCCCCCGGTGAACCAGGCGTCGAGCGCCGCGAGCTGCGCACGGGTCTCCTGCGGAGTCGTGTCTGGGAGGACGTCCTCGGCGACCGACCGCCAGAAGGCGGCGAGCCCTCCATGCGACCGCGCGAGACCTCCCGGCGGGCCGCGCAGCGATGACAGCGCGGCCTGCTGCTCGGAGGGGCCGCTCATCAACGTCTTCCCGCGTTCATGAAGATCTTCCGTGTACCCGGGTTGTAGGTCGACTCCCCATTCCAGGGCCCGGTCTTCGTCAGGTTCTTTGGCGAGTGTCCCTGGACGGAGGTATGAGGGATCCCCATGTCTTTCAGCATCTCCTTGCAGACAGGGCAGGGGTTGGCCGCGACTCGCCTGTTTCTCTTGTAGTCGTCGGCGTTGCCTTCGTACGTCTCCAGCGTGTAGCCCTCTTCCTGGAACATCCTGGCGACATCCGCCTTCGTCGCGCCGGGACCGAGTCGGTGCGCCAGGTTCGTGAGCGCCGAGCGCTCGGCGCAGGGCTTGCCACTCGGCACCGCGCTGTGCGACGCCGGGAGAGGCCGACCTGTGTCCTGGCTATGACCATCAGCGACGATGTTGCCCGCCCTGTCCTTGATGATCGAGTACATCAGCCCCTCGACGTCGACGGCCGAGGTCGGGCAGTTGGCCGCGTAGGCGAAGACGTTGAGGCCGCCCTCGATCCCCAGGGGATCGGCGCTGATGTACCGGCCGAGCTCGGGATCGTAGTAGCGATACCTGTTGTACGAGAGCCCGGTCTCCTCGTCCGCGTATTGCCCCCGGAAGCGCAGCGGCGTGCTCGTCTGTGCGCCTTCCGCCGCCGTCGCCGATCCCCACGGGTCGCGCGCGAGCTCGCAGCCGATCTGCCCGTCAGGTCCGACGAGCATCTCGGGCGCACCGGAGTCGTCGGTCAGGTAATGCCACCACGCCGACACGGTGCGCGCCCCGCCCTCGGCGCGGACTTCTCGGTGCGCGACGGGGACGGTCCTGTCGTGCTCGAACACGTACGTTCGCTCGTCCACGATGGGGTCGCCTCCGGCGTCGGACTTGCGGCGGATCTCGTGGACGAGCGCCCCACCATCCCAGACGAAGCGCGTCGCCTCGACCAGCCGCTCGGAGCCGTCCGCCGCGCGAGCCAGGAGCCGCTTCGCGACACGCCTGCCGAACGGATCGTACTCGAACGCGACGATCTCGCCGTCAGGGCGTTCGACCCTCGCCAGCATTCCTGACGCCGACCAGAGGTAACGCGTGACCTCCTCCTCGCCTGCCGTGGAGCGCGTGCGCTTCGTGATGAGGCGGCCGTCGTCGTCCCACGTGTATTCGGTGTTTCCAGCACGCTGGATCCGACCGCCGACCGCGTACGAGCGCGGCGGAGCTCCAGGCGTGGCGTCGTGCAGATTGCCCGCAAGATCGTACCGGAACGAGGCCACCTCACGCCCGTCGCGGAGCACCCCCGCGAGCTGGCCGGCCGGATCGTAGCCATACTGCGTCACTCCACCGCGAGCGCTCCAGTGCTCCTGGAGAAGGCCCGTCGGCGTATAACGACGCCACTCGGCGTGCACCGTCCCTGGCGGCAGGCGCCCGACCCAGTCGGGCTGCGTGGAGAGATCCCCTCCCCTCACGCCGGAGGTGCTCGAGGCGATCCGCCGCTCGGAGAGCCGCCCGAACGCGTCGTACGCCATGTCAATCCGCGCTCCGCCCTTGAGCGAGCGCGTCAGCTCACGCCCCCAGGCGTCGCGCGTGGACACAGCCTCGGCCTGGCCGTCGAGCAACAGCGCGACTTGATGCCGCGCGAAGTCGTAGGACCACTGCGCCGTATGCCCGAGCGAGGTGCGGCGGACGGCGACCTCCCCGGTGTTCCGATAATCGGTGTGCACCGTGACAGGAGCTCCCGCGATGTCCTGCGTCTCGGCGACGATCCATCCCTTCTCGTTTCTGTTGAACGCGAAGCGACCCGCGGCATTCTCGGCGAAGACGATCTCGCCCCGCCCGTTGTACTCGAACGATTCCTGGGTTCCATCGTCGAAGATCCGCGTGATGATCTGACCCGCGAGATCGCGCTTGTTCTCCGTGCGCTGTCCCAGCCCGTTCTCGGACCACACCACCCTGCCCATCGCGTCGTGCCCATACCGCAGGACGCGGCCGTCGAACGTGCGCTCGGCGACGACGAGCCCGGCGAGGTTCCTCTCGTAGCTGTGCACCTCACCTCGGCCGTTCATGACGCGCATGAGCCACCCTTCGCGGTTGTACTTCAGCTCGGTCACTTCGCCGTTTGGCCTCTCGACACGGACGGGTTTGTGAAGTCCTCCATAGGTGATTCGCGTCGTCTGACCATCGGGTTCGGTAATGCTGATGAGGTTGCCCGCCCCGTCGTACCCGTAGCGCTCGACCGACCCGTCCGGCGAGATCACGGACAGGACGCGGCCCCCCGTGGAGTACGTGAACGCCGTCCGCCCGCCCCGCGCATCCCAGAGCTCGACGCACCGGCCCCACGCGTCGTAGCGCGCTCGTGTTTGCGCTCCGGCCTGGTCGATGTGCTCGATGACGTTCCCCTGCACGTCGCGGCGGAAGACGATCGTCCTGCCGTCGGGCCAGCGGACCTCGATGGGCAGCCCTCGCGCATCGAAGCGCGCCGAGCAGACGGCGCCGATCGGATCGGTCCAGAACAGGCTGTCGCCCGCGCGATCGACGCGGGTCGTGTCGCCGTCCGGCCCGATGACAGCGGTGATCTCTCCCGATGCGTCGCGCTCGATCACGGTGCGCCGGCCGAGCGGGTCCACCACCTCCATCTCACGCCCCATGACATCGCGAGTCCAGGTCGTCCGCGCCCCGAGCGGATCGGTGAACGAGGTAAGAAAGCCCCGCCGGTCGTAGGTGCGGCCGAAGACGCCGAGCGGCGTCACCGCCTTCTCGACCAGCCCGTGCGCGTTGCCGAAGTACCGATGGAGCGCCACCGAGTCGACGGCCTCGGAGTAGCCGTCTCCTGAGTACTCGAGCTTCGTGTGGAGGATCCCCTTGGCCCGCGTGACATGATCGGCGAGCATCTCGGGGACATCGTCCATCAGGCTCGGATCTGCCTTGCCGGGGTATTCACCCCAGGTCTCGATGCACCGGCCTTGGGCGTCGTATCGGAAGGAGAACATGAGGCCCGTCGGGCCCGTGATGGATGTCAACCGATGGCTCGGGTCGTATTCGTACCGCGTCACGCACCCGTCTGCGTCCTCTGCCTCGATGAGCCTGCCTCCTGCGTCGTACGCGTAGCGGGCAAACGCGACCCACCTCCCCTGGGCGACGGTGTTCTTCGCCTCGAAGGCGGCGATGCGGCGGTCCCGCCCGCGCAGCACGCGGACGATACGCCCGGAGGCGTCCGTCACCTCGGCGAGGAGGCCACGATCGTAGGCAAGGACGATCCGGTTCTGTGCTCGGTCGCCGATGACGGTCGGCAGGTAGCGCTCGCCCTCGTCGGAGATAACGTGCTCGCCGAAGAACAGGTACTGCCCATCCACGAGATCGAGCCGGAACCCGTTGCCTTCGCGGTGAACGATCCAGCCGTGAGGGCCGATGACCCCCGTCCCTGGCAGCACCTTGCCGAGGTCGTGCTCGACGCCGTCGAACGAGAGAATGTGCAACGAGCCGCGACGCTGGAGGAGCTGCCAGGCGAGCGAGTGGGTCCACCCGAACCCGAGGCCGACATCGCGGTCGCGCGCGCTGCTCGAATACGTGCGCTCGATGACGAGCGGCAGAGGGCCGGGAAAGGCGACGTCGACGGCAGGTACCGTGAAGACGCGTCCGGTCACCACGTCGACAGGATCGCCGCGCGACATCTTGCCGCTCGAGCCGGAGCCATGGTGGTTCGGGCAGCCGCCGCCGTCCGTCGAGCCGGTGCCGCATGAGCCGGCGCCCTTGCCGCCGCCGCCCGCGCCGTCGCCCCCGTTGCTCCCGCTGCCGCCCTGGCCGTCGCCCGCGCCATTGCCTCCACGACCGCCGGAGCCACCACCACCGCCGCCGCCTCCCATCACAAAGACGCCGGGGTTCATGCCTGGAATGGCAGGGATGTTCGGGACCGGGGCGGTACGAGCCATGCGCCGAGGATACGTTGGCGAGCCGATATCCGGGCGACGATCGACACCCGCTGGCCGCCCTCCGGCAGCACGGCGCCCGTCCTTGCGCTCCGGCGACGCCCATCGAGCCCTGCCGCCCCCCGCCCGGACGGCCCGCGGGCGGTCCCACGACCCGTGCACACCCGGCGGAGCGATGGCCGCGATGGCCGCAGCGCCAGTTCACTCTCACTGCAATCGCCGGAGGCGCCGCCACGCGACGGATGGCCTCCGGGAGAGCCGCTCGCGGTCCCCAGGAGAGCGCCTCGATGCGCTATTTGTCTAGTGAATGCCCAAGGATGTACCCACCAGCAGGCCAGGCGGCGTCCCGCCCGCGGCGACGACCGAGGAGAAGGCGCCCGCGATCCTGCGCGGCCTGCTGCGGGTGTTCCGTCTGCGCCTCGTGTACTCCGGCGACGACCTCCTGAACCCGCCGGTCATTTTCACGCCGTCGCGAGGCGCGACGCCCATGGGGCGGGAGGTGCGGAGCGGCATCGCCCTGCCCCGCGACGCTCGCGCATCGCGGCTCCACGCGACGCTCCATACAGACGCGCTCGGCCGGCTGCGGGTCGTCGATGAAAAGAGCCGCAACGGCACGCACGTGAACGGACGGCGCATCGACGAAGCGTTGCTGGACGACGGCGACGTGCTCTCGATTGGCGACTCGTACCTGGTGGTCCGCGCCGAACCCGAGCCCCAGGCCGACGCGCCGGTGCCATCGCTCCTCGGCGACGCTCCCTCGATGTGCGCGCTGCGCGCCGCTATTCACCGCGTCGGCCCCACCGAGGTCACGGTGCTGCTCCTCGCCGAGAGCGGCTGCGGCAAGGAGGTGGTGGCGCGCGCCGTGCACGACGCCAGCAAGCGGCGAGGGCCGTTCGTGGCCGTGAACTGCAGCGCCATCCCCGAGAGCCTCGCCGAGAGCCAGCTGTTCGGTCACCTGGCCAACGCGTTCAGCGGGGCTGTGGCCCGCCCCGGGCTGTTCCGCGCCGCCGACGGGGGCACCCTCTTCCTGGATGAGGTCGGCGATCTCCCGCAGGGCGTGCAGCCCAAGCTCCTTCGCGTGCTGCAGGATCGCATGGTGCTCCCCGTCGGGGCGACTGCCCCGGTCGCCTGCGACGTCCGCATCGTCGCCGCGACGAACCGCGACCTCACGGCGGATATCGCGGCGCACCGCTTTCGCGGCGATCTCTTCGCGAGGCTCTCGGAGTTCCCGCTCGGGATCGCGCCGCTCCGCGAGCGGCGCGAGGACGTGCTGCCCCTGCTCGATCACGCGCTGGGCCGGCCCCGCCCGCGCATCAGCTCCGCGCTCGCGGAGGCGCTGCTCCTGCATCCGTGGCCCTTCAATGTTCGCGAGGTGTTCGCCCTCGCCGCACAGCTCCGCATTCGCGGCGGCGAGGCCGGCGTGCTGGATCTCGAGCTCGTCGCCGACCGGCTCGGGCCTCCGTCCGGCGCAGCGCCCGCAGCTCCACCGACGACCAGCTCCGACGCACACCCTTCGTCGGCCCCCGCGCCCTCCAGCGAGGAAGACGCGTCGAACGCAGCCGACGAGCGGGAGCCTCCGCCCGATCGAGCCCAGCTCGAGGAGCTGCTCCGCGCGCACCGCGGCGTGGTGGCGGACATCGCGCGGGCGACGCGCCGGTCGCGCAAGCAGATCTATCGATGGATTGCCCATCACGACCTCGATGTGCAGCGCTTCCGCCGCTGACGTGGCGCTCACCGCGCGCAAAGCAAATTACAGCGTGGGCGGCATATCGCATTGGCCCCCGCTGCTTCGCGCAGGCCGGGCATCGATAGGTCGTTTTCCCCCATCGTTCACCGTTATAGGATTCACCCGAGCCGTTCGAGGCCGCCGAGTCTGAACCGAGGCGCAGCGTGGATTCACTCCTCAGATCGAGCATCGGCCAGTACCTCATCACCGAGGAGATCGGCCGTGGGGGGATGGGGGTTGTCTACCGCGCGGTCCATCGGAGCGTTGGACAGCTCGCGGCGGTCAAGGTGCTCTCCAGCCAGCTCGCCCGCGACGCGAGCCAGCTTCGTCGGTTCACCAATGAGGCGCGCGCGCTGAGCCTGGTCGACCATCCGGGGCTGGTGAAGATCTTCGATTTCGGTGAGACGCCCCAGGGCGAGCCGTACATCCTCATGGAGTATCTCCGAGGTGAGCTGCTCCGGAGTCGCCTGATGCGATGCAAGAGGCTCGCCCTCCCGGAGGTCCTTCGTATCGGCCGTCAAGCGGCGTCGGCGCTCTCGGCGGTCCACAAGAACGGGATTGTCCACCGCGACCTGAAGCCCTCGAACATGATGCTCGTCGCCGACGACGAGGCGTCCGGCGGGGAGCGCCTGAAGCTGCTGGATTTCGGCATCGCCCGGTTCACCGAGGACAAGGCCGATCTCACCGCGCCGGGCTCGGTGCTCGGAACGGCGATGTACATGTCGCCCGAGCAGTGTGTCGGCCAATCGCCGGTGGACAGCCGATCCGACGTCTACTCCCTGGGCGTCGTCCTCCACGAGCTGCTCGCCGGGGAGCCGCCGTTCACGGGTGAGCCCGTCGAGGTCCTGCGCATGCACCTCTTCCAGGATCCGCGTCCTCTGAGCGAGGTCGCCCCGGAGGTGCCCCAGGAGATCTCGAGCTTGATCCGGCGCATGCTGGCGAAGGAGCCGTCGCGGCGCCCGGATATCGCCCAGATCGCCGAGGCCATGCGCCGCGACATCGCGGCGACGCCCGCGGTCACGCCGGCAGCGGTCGTGGGATCCGCAGCGGAGTCGACGTCAGCAGCGACACCGGAGGCGGGGTACGCCGGCAGGACGACCGTGAAGAAGCCAGTCGTCCGGGAGACGATCCCGCACGAGAGGGGATCACGGCCAGGCGGAACGAAGGTCGCCGAGGCGGCGGAGGTGGCTCCGTCCGGGGCCGCGCCGTCACCCGGCCCCGGGGCCGACACCACACCGGAGCGGGTGGAGGTGCCCGTCGAGCGCACCGAGACGCAGGAGGTCACCCCGCCGTCCGCGCGGCCGCAGGGGCAGCGCCTGGTCGGCCTGCTCGCGATCCCTGCGCTGCTCGTGACCGCGTCCTATGGCCTCGTTCGCGCGTGCAGCAACGGCGTCGGCGGCGGACCCGCGCAGGCTGCGCTGACCAGAAGGCTCCCGCTGAAGGCTGCGCTCGTGGCGAGCGCACCAGCGAGGCCCGCGTTCCCGGAGAGAGCGCCCGTGACGCTGTCCAACATGGTGCGGCTCCAGGGAGGCCAGTTCCGGATGGGGAGCACGCTCGCCGAGATCGACGCCGAGTGCCAGCGCCTCGGGCCCGAGTGCCGCCGGGACCTGCTCGAGCGAGAGCAGCCCGTGCGAGAGGTGACCGTCTCCCCCTTCTACATCGATGCTTACGAGACCACGAACGCCGAGTTCGCCGCGTGGCTCGATGTCACCTCGCCGGCGCTCGACATCAAGGAGGATACCGAGCACCGCATCCAGCGCTACGTAGTCGAGCGCGCGCGCGGCTATCTGCTGGTCGATCTCTTCCCCGAGCATTCGGGGATCCTCCTGCGCCCGGAGAGGCGCTTCGTGCCCCGGCCGGGCCACGAGAACAAGCCGGTCATCCAGGTCACCTGGGACGCCGCCTCGCTCTACTGCAAAGCCCGCGGGAAACGCCTCCCCACCGAGGCCGAGTGGGAGTTCGCCGCGCGTGGCGCGACGGCGCGCCGGTTTCCATGGGGCTCGGATCCACCCCGCTGCGACGGGGTCGCCTTTGGCGTGTACGAGAAGGGCCTCTGCGAGAGGTCTCCGAAGGGCGAGCACGACGTGGGCACCTCCCTGCAGGACAGGACGCCGGAGGGGGTCTGGGACCTCGGCGGCAATGCAGCGGAATGGGTGCAGGATCAATTCTTGCTTCCTCACTACGGCTCATGCGGCGATTGCATCGATCCCGTGACGGAGGGCCCTGGCGTGTCGCGCGAGGAGGACCAGCGCATACGCCGCGGCGGTTCATGGCCGGCGCTGGATGTGATGTCTCGAGGTGTGACGCGCGGCCGCTCGAAGCGCATCGAGGGTCGCTCCGGGCTCGGGTTCCGGTGCGCCTCGCGGTGAGCCACCTCGCCGGCGGAGGGCGGCGAGCAGGGCGCGGCAGCGGCCGCATGACCAGGAACGGACGGAGAGGGCGCTTCGCCGCCCGGCGCCCTCGCTCGCGCAGCTTATCGGTCCTCGTGCGCTTCAATCATCCAGACAACACGCCTCCAGGAGAACATGATCATGCCGATCCGGAACACCGCTGCGAGACCCAAGCGGGCAACACAGTCCACGACGGCTCCTGCGAAGTCAGCCAGCAAAAAAGCCAGGAAGAGCGCCCCCTCCACGTCGAGCGACGAGCTCCACCGCCTGCGGTGGGCGCTCTCGGTGCTCGTCGGCGAGACGACGAAGAACCTCTCCGCCGCCGCGACCGAGAAGTTCCTGGCTCCCGCGAACACGAAGATCGCCTTCGAGGGAACGGTCGAGCACGACGCCTACGTGTACCTGGTGCAGGTCGCCGAGAGCACTCGGTCCATCACGACATACCCGCTGGACGGCGAGGCCATCCACGCCAAGGCCGGCGAAGCCACGCGCATTCCAGCAGCGGGGTGGCTCGTCACCCCCACCCAGGGGAAGATCCTTGCGTTCAGCTCACCGACAACCCTCCGCCGCAAAGAGATCGCCGCCGCGCTCGCCGGTCGCGATCCGGCGCCTGGACAGGCGGGTCACAAGGACGCCAGGCCCGCCGAGTTCGGCACGTTGACTGACGCCAGTGGCATGAAAGCTTCCCAGATCAACCCCACGGGTCCAGCAGATCCCCTCGTCACAAAGCCGAAAGCCGTCACCACGCAGGTCGGCTCACGGTGAGCCCAGGCGCCGTGGGCGTCGAGCCCTCAGGCGCTCCGATGGCGAAAGTCGACGAGGATCATGCTCCCGGTCCCCTCGATCCTCGCCGTGGGGGTCTGCAGGGAGAGCGACTGCTCGCGGCTCCACTGCTGGACGCTGTACGTGACGTAGTGATTCAGATCGTCCACGGTGACGAACCGCTTGCGACCCGTGCTATCGGCGGCGCCACGAAGCCCCTCGAGCACGAACGACGTGAACACACCGAGCTTGGCTTCCGGACGCTCCATCGCGATCTGCTGGGAAGTGCTGCCCGAGAGGACGGCGATGCCCTCGGCGAGCTCGAAGGCCTCGTGGACGAACCCAGGGTCGAGCGAGGGAGCGCCGGGCGCCCGGCCGAGATCGACCCCGGCGTGGCAAGCATCGAGGACGAGGATCTTGCGGCGGGCGGGCGACTCGAGGAGGATCTCCTTGATCCTGTCGACCGAGAGGGACGTCTCGGGGAGCACCTGGCTGCCGCTGTCGCGAAAGAGGAGATGCGGTTTGCCGTTGTGCAGGGCTCCATGACAGGAGAAATGCACAAGGAGCAGGTCATTGGGGCTCAGCCCACTCGCGAAGAGGCTCAGCTCCTGCAAGACGCGGTTGCGCAGGGGCAACATGCGCTCTTCCTCGACGTCGTCGTGCATCGACTTCACGACGGTGTAGCCCAGCTCGTTCTTGAGCGCGTTCCCGAGCGCGACGACGTCGTTGACACAAAAACGCAGATTGCCAATGCTGCGGTCATCGTAGCGGCGTACCCCGACGAGGAAGGCGTAGCGAGCGGCCACTGGACCGAGCACCTGCTCCTCCGCAGCGGCCATCGCGCGTTCCGCCTCGGCGTCAGCGATGCGCGCTGCCTCATCGCCGCGGGCGTGAGCCCGCTGCACACGCGCCGCCGAACCCTGGTCGAGCGCCGGCGGCTGGATCGGCGCTACCTCGCGCATCACCAGGGTGCCTCGGTTGCCCGTGGTCCGCGCCGGCGGCGGCGGGGTCGACGCCGCAGGCGGCGGCCATGATGCAGCCGGCGCCACACCGGCATAGTACGGAGCGGCCCTGGCTGCCGCAGCTTCGACGGTCAGCTGCTCCGTGATCAGCGTCCGGAGCTCATCATGGAAGGGGCGGAACGTGTCTTCGGCGCCCGGGGTCGTGAAGCGCTGGAGAAAGGGGCGCGTGACGCGCAGAAAGGTGGTCGCGTGGAGACGGCTGCTCCAGCCGGTATGCGCGGCGATGGTCGAAAGGGGGAGCGGTGAGGGAGCGGCGCAGAGGAGGGCCAGGCTACGCTTGACCAGCACCTCCGACTCGGCGGGTAGGTGGTTGACGCGGCCCCATAGCTTGATGAAGACGTCACGCAGCGTGCGGGGGAGCGGAGCGCCAAGGCGGCCCTCGGGGGGCAACCGCCGCAGCCACTCGGCGAGCTCGACGGAATAGAGCATGTTGCCCTGGGCGCGCTGCACGGCCTCGTCGGCGACGTAGGCCGGGAGGCCGAGCTCCCGGACGACGCCGTCCCAGAAGGCCCTGCACGCCGCGTAATTCGAGGGGATCCATCGCGGGGCGTCGAGGTCGACGTGTGCCGGGGCGTAACGCATGAACCAGCCGAGATTCGTGGTGGGGCGCGAGGAAGCGAGCAGGACGACGCGCGGCGGGAGCGGGGCGGGGAGCAGGCGGGCGAGATCGGAGTAACCGATCTCGTCTTCCGCCTCGTCGAGATCATCAATGACCAGGAGGAGGCTCATGGAATCCGGCTCCAGGACACGCCTCGAGATGCGCTCGATGAGGTCGATGAGGCGGCGCTCGGGGTGCGCATGCCCGTCACGCATGTCGATGAAGCGGTTCTCAAGCTGCGTTGCGAGCGAGCTCGCGACGAACTCGGGCCGATCGAACGCGCTGGTCCTCAGGAAATGGGAGGCGACCGCCCAGCGCGCCTCCGCTCGTACGTTGCGTTCAACCTGCTCAGCCCAGCGCGCGAGGTGCCGGCTCGCGTCAGCGATCCTGCCGCGCACGCGCTCGACCTGACAGGCCGCGGTGACCCGCTGAAGATAGCTGGCCAGGATCGCGCTCTTGCCGACGCCGGGGGTTCCCGTGACGAGGACCGTGGTCGCGCCCCTCCGGAAGAGCGCGTCGATCTCGTGGAGCACCTCGTCGCGGGCGAAAAGCCGAGGATGATGCTGGCGCTCGCCGCCGAGACTGACCCGATCGCCAGATGCTCGATCGCCATGATGCGGGGTCATGCTGCTTACGTGATTCGAGTTCTGGGCGGCTGTCAAGGGGCTGCTCGCAGGCCCTGGTATCGACCTGTCTTCGGAACATTGCCTCTGTTCGTTGTCTTCTCACACCCCATCGTCAGGGCGGTCCTGAGTCGGCCCTGAACGCCAGCACGCCGGTCGCTGTGGAGCGGGCCGTCGCACGTTACAACCAGCGTGCCCGTGTCATCCGACCGCGTTCGCGAGCCATCGCGCGATCGCCGGCCGCTTCCGGGCGGCCCACGTGCGCGCCCGCGCGCCGTCCCATGCTCACCGCGCGCCGTCCCATGCTTCTCCGGCCTTGGCTCGGTCGCCCAACGCCGGCGTGGCCGTGGCGAACGCCCGCGGGGCGACGAGGATCCCGCTCCGAAGCACGCGCTCGGCAAGGGCCAGCGTGCCTGGCTCGGGCGGCGTAGCACGCACGCCGGCCCGGCAGTGAGCCAGACGACACAAATCCCCTGCTTGGCACCTCGTGTGCACTAACGATGACGACACGCGCTGACGGACAGCTCGATCGACAGGCGTTCTGCGATGGGGACACGGGCTGTCATGCCAGATCCGATTCGAGGACAAGGGCGTTGGCTTTTTTCGGAGGTGTCATCATGGCGTTCTTTCAACATCTCAAGCGTCAGGACAAGCGCGACGCCGGCTCAGATTTCCTGGCCCCGCGGATGCGTCTCAAGCACGTTGCGCTCATGGCGCTCACGGCCTCCACCGTCCAGCTCGGCTGCGCGGGCGACGAGGACGTCTCGCAGGCGGTGTCGGACGAGGAGGACATCGCGAGCGAGGCAGCCGCGCTCTCGCTCTACCAGCAGAACCCCGTCGGCAACCTGTCCGTGCTCTCGCCCGCCGAGGGCGCGCCGTACGCGATCGCGACCAAGAGCGCATGGACCTCGGCCCCCGGCCTGTCCAGCGCGGTCTACTCGCACGCGGGCGACAACCTGGAGATCAGCTTCAGCGCCGAGATCTACGCCACCAACACGGTGTGGCTGCGCGCGCTCGTCGACGGCGCGCCGGTCTCGCCGAGCGACGTGAAGATCAAGATGGGCAGCGAGAACTTCGACGGCACGCGCTCCTTCACCTTCGTGAAGTCGGGCGTCTCGGCCGGTCAGCACATCGTCGAGATCCAGTGGTACGTGGTGAACGGCGGCGACGCCCAGATGCGCGATCGCTCGCTGGTGGTCAACTCGGCCGCGCCCTTCAGCGGCGACGGCCGGCTCGCCGTGGCCGCCGCGCCCAGCGGCCCGGACCTCATCAAGACCACCACCGCCTGGGAGAACGTCCCGGGCCTCACGACCCAGCTGACCACGAGCGCCCAGCAGGACCTGATCGTCACCTTCTCGGCAGAGGCCTCCTCGAACAGCGGCCGCATGTTCGTGCGCGCGCTCGTCGACGGCGTGGACGTCGGCAACGTGACCCTGCTCCACGCCAACATGTCGAACCGCGGCGGGACGCGCAGCATGACCTTCGTCGCGCCCAGCGTGCCCGCCGGCAACCACACCGTGCAGATCCAGTGGTCCGGCGACACCGCCGGCGGCGACATCCGCCTGGGCGACCGCACCATGGCCGTCTCCGCCGCGCCGGCCTCGGCCCCGGGCGGCTCGACCGCTGCGGCCACCATGCAGGGCGCGCCGGTGCCCTTCTCCGGCCTGAACTGGACCAACATCCCCGACCTCTCGGTCAACCTCAACACCCAGGCTCCCGCCGAGAGCGCGGCGATCACCTTCTCCGGCGAGGTCTACTCCTCGAGCGGCCGCCTGTTCCTGCGCGCCCTGGTCGACGGCGTGCCGGCGCAGCCCGGCGACGTCACCCTCATCCAGGGCGAGCCGCTCATGCGCGTCAACTCGCACACCTTCGTGCTCAAGAACCTGCGCCCGGGCAACCACACCGTGACCCTGCAGGCGCGCAGCGACACCGGCACCACCGCCAACATCCGTGATCGCTCCCTCCGCGTGACCGCCAAGCGGCGCTCGGGCTCCGATTTCGCCCAGGCGTTCATGGGCATCGGCCAGGGCTACGGCCACTCGCCGCGCGTGCGCACCCACAAGGCCCTGGTGCTGTGCATCGACCCGGTCCGCCCGGATCACGCCGCGCCCTCGCTCTCCCAGATCCTCAACTACCACGAGGGCGGCGACGGCGGCATGAGCATGAAGGGCTGGCTGGCCGACAACACCGACGGCAAGCTCGCCTTCGACAGCTTCCAGTACGTGAACTGCGGCCCGTTCGCCCAGGCGCCGGCCGCGCACCAGGGCAACTGGTACTGGGACACGCCCGGCGGGCACGCCGAGGCCTGGCGCGACGCCATCCGCGCCGCCGACCCGAGCATCAACTTCCACAACTACGACACCAACGGCGACGGCAAGATCACCCGCGACGAGCTCGTCCTCGTCGTTGTGCGCCCGCAGAACTCGGCCTACGGCACCAACCGCAGCGTCGACGTGGCGGTCGACGGCAACTCGACGCCGCTGAACTTCGATCTCCTCGACGTCTACCTGTCGCCGTTCGACTCGGATCGCCGCAACGGCGTGGGCCTGCTCGCCCACGAGCTCACCCACCGCATCCTGGACGCGCAGGACATGTACGGCTGCGACTCGTCGAGCACGGCGTCAAAGTACTTCGACGCCATGTACTGGCACTGGCAGGCCACCCACATGGGCCCGTTCGAGAAGCTGAAGAGCGCCCTCGTGACCCCGGACCTCGTCGAGATCGGCTCGTGGACCACCCAGACCGTCCCGCTGGCCTCGATCGAGACCCGCAAGGAGGTCACGCTGCTCTGGGACGCCGCGCGCGGCGACAAGGAGTACTTCCTGCTCGAGAACCGCTGGGGCGCCGGTGACGTCTACGACGCGCCGCTCGGTTCGAGCGTGGTCGTCTGGCACATCGTCGAGGACCCGACGCTGGCCGCCCAGCACCCGCCCTCCGGCGCCGAGAGCTGCAGCATCGTCCACAAGCAGGTGCGCAAGCTCGGCCAGCTGACCTTCGATGGCGAGGCCCGCGAGCTCTTCTGGGCCGACGGCACGAGGACCAACATCACGGTCACCGCGCGGGGCGCGTTCGGCGAGCTCACCAACGTGGAGATCAAGAAGCAGGGCCTGATCGTCCGCCCGTTCCCGCGGTCAACCGTCCCCCCGATCCTCACCAAGTAGTCCGCCACGTCGACAGCAGGGGACGTGGCGCGGCGGCTGCGCGGGCCCACCGAGCCCGCGCAGCCGGCAGCCGCCTCAGTGCACCCGCATCCCCGGCTTCGCCCCCGAGTCCGGCGACAGGAGATGCACCGTCTCGTCCCCCGCCGCGAGCACCATCCCCTCGCTGAGGCCGAACTTCATCTTCCGCGGCGCCAGGTTGGCGCACACGATGACGAGCCGCCCGACGAGGTCTTCCGGCTTGTAATACGCCTTGATCCCGGCGAACACCGTCCTCCGCGCCTCCCCTCCGAGCGAGACGGTCAGCTTGAGCAGCTTCTTCGCCTCGGGCACGTGCTCCGCCGCGACGATGCGCGCGACGCGCAGGTCGACCTTGGTGAAATCGTCGATCGTGCACTCCGGCGCGAGCGGCTCCTTGGCGAGCGCCGCGCCGTCGTCCTCCGCGGCCGCGCCCCCGCCCGTCGCCTGGCCCGCCTCGGCGTTCGCCCCCGCCGCGCCGCCCGGCGCCGCCGCCTCCTCGGCGGGGCGGCCCTCCGCGATCATCTTCTCCACTGCGCCCGGCTCGACCCGCTTCATGAGGTGCTCATACGCGGCCACAGGCGTGCCCACAAGCGGCGTCTTCGCGAGCTCCCACCGGTCCATGGGGCACCCGAGCAGCCGCGCGACGTCGTCGGCCAGCTTCGGGAGCACCGGCGCCAGGTAGAGCACGATCTGCCGGAACAGGTTGAGCGCCACGGTGCAGACGGCCTGCAGCTCCGCCTTCTTCTCCGGCTGCTTCGCCAGCGCCCACGGCTGCATCCGGTCGACATACTCGTTCGCCCGGTCCGCCAGCGCCACGATGCTCCTCGTCGCCCGCGCATAGTCGAACGCCGCGTACGCCGCCCCGATCGCGTCGCCCTCCGCCGCCGCCGCCGCGAACAGCCCCCCGTCCTCGGGGTAAATTGCCGACAGCCCCGTCTGCGCCACGAAGCGCGACGACCGGCTCGCCAGGTTCACGACCTTGTTCACGAGCTCGGCGTTCACCTTGTTCACGAGCTCTTCCAGGTTCAGATCGATGTCGTCGACCTTCGAGCTCAGCTTGCTCGCGTAGTAATAACGGAGGTACGCCGGGTCGAGGTGCTTCAGGTACGTCGAGGCCAGCACGAACGTGCCCTTGCTCTTCGACATCTTCTCTCCGTTCACGGTGAGGAACCCGTGCACCTGCACGCGCGACGGCAGCGAGAAGCGCGCGCTCTTCAGCATCGCCGGCCAGAAGAGCGTGTGGAAATACACGATGTCCTTCCCGATGACGTGGACGATCTCCGTCTCCTCGGATCGCCACCAGTCGTCGAACGCCTCGCCTTCCCGGGCGCACCACTCCTTGCTCGCAGCCATGTACCCTATCGGCGCGTCGAACCAGACATACCAGTAGTTCCCTGGCGCGTCGGGGATCTCGAACCCGAAGTACGGCGCGGGGCGCGATACGTCCCAGTCGCGGAGCGGCTCCGACAGGAAATGCCCTGCGAGGTAGTTCGCGATCTCCTTTGGCATCCGCCCCTCGCCCTGCGTCCAGGTCGACAGGAACGGCCGCTCCGGCTCGATGGCCACCATGAGGTGCTGCGCGCTCCGCACCTCGGGCCGCGCGCCCGTGAGCGCGCTCCTCGGCTCGACAAGATCGGTCGCGGCGTAGGTCGAGCCGCACCGATCGCAGCTATCGCCGTACTGGTCCGGCGCCGCGCACTTCGGGCAGGTGCCCTTGACGAAGCGATCCGCCAGGAACATGCCCTCCTGCGGATCGAAGAGCTGCGTGACCTCCTTCGTGGTCACCATGCCGCGCTCGCGCAGCGACGCCCAGATCTCCTCGCACAGCGCGCGGTTCGCCGGGGAGTTCGTGCTGCCGTAGTGGTCGAACCGGATCTGGAACGCCGCGAAATCGCGCTGGTGCGCCGCGCTCATGTCCGCGATGACGTCGGCCTCGCTCCGCCCCTCTTGCCGAGCGCGGATCATGATGGCCGTGCCGTGGGTGTCGTCGGCGCACAGGTAAATGCACCTCCGCCCGGTCATCCGCCAATAACGGGCAAAGATGTCGGTCTGGGTGTACTCGACGAGGTGGCCGATGTGGATGTGCCCGTTGGCGTAGGGCAGCGCGCTGGTGAGCAGGAGCCGTTTCATGCTGCGCTGGACTTTGCACGAAATCCCAGCCGGATGCGAGCCGCGCGGTGGCGCGATGCCGCGCGGGCGCGCCTTCCAGCGGAGCGCCGCGCCGGCCCGCGTGGACACGACAGCGGACGTGCAGCCATGGACGGAGCGGGCTCGGGCTCTAGATACGTAGTGAACCGATCGACGGGGAGGGGACCATGGCAGTACAGAGGAAGCAACAGAGGAAACAGAGGCGTGGTGGCAAGGAAGGAGGCGCGCGGGCGCTCGAGGCCCAGCCCCTCCTCCGCCAGCGAAGCGAGGAGATCCAGCCTTTCGGGACGGTCGTGGACTATCCGCTGGCGCTCGCCGCGAAGTCGCGCGCGGAGAGCATCCGGGCGCTGAATCAGATCCTGTCGGACACGCTCGTCCTGCGCGACATGTACAAGAAGCACCACTGGCAGGTGTCCGGGGCGACCTTCTTCCAGCTCCACCTGCTCTTCGACAAGCACTTCAAGGAGCAAGCCGCGCTGATCGACATGCTCGCCGAGCGCGTCCAGATGCTGGGCGGCGTCGCGATCGCCATGGCGCACGACGTCGCGGAGACGACGAGGATCGAGCGGGCGCCCCGCGGCCGCGAGCAGGTGCCCGCCCAGCTCTCGCGCCTGCTCGACGCGCACGAGCTCATCCTCGCGGAGACGCGCGAGGCGGTGAAGCTCACCACCGAGAACCGCGACGATGGCACCGCCGACCTGCTCATGGGCGACGTCCTCCGCACGAACGAGATGCAGGTGTGGTTCCTGTCCGAGCACCTCGTCGACACGCCGCTCGTCCGCGCCACCTGAGCGCCGGCACGCCGCTTCTCGCCCGCCGTCCAGCCCCCTCCCCGTCCCGCCGCGCTCCGAAAATTCGTCAGGGCGCGCGTAACCTTTCCGGGCCCCCGATCGTGATACCGCCAGGAAAGGGACGATGTGATGCGTACTACAAAAGACGTGGTGGTGATCGGCGGCGGGCTCGCGGGCCTGGCCGCGGCGGCGTACCTGGGCAGGGCGGGTCGGTCGGTCGCCCTCGTCGAGAAGGCGCACGCGCCGGGCGGCCGCGCCTCCACGCAGGAGAGCCACGGCTTCTCGCTGAACCTCGGCGCTCACGCGCTCTACCGCGGGGGCGCGGCGCACGAGGTGCTCCGCGAGCTCGGCGTCCGGTTCACCGGCGCGGCGCCGTCCCCGTCGGGCGCGCTCGCGCTCGACCGCGGCGCCCTCCACACCTTGCCGTCCGGCGCCCTGTCGCTCCTCACGACGGGCCTCTTCCCCCTCGCCGCGAAGGTCGAGATGGGGCGCGTCCTTGGCAGCCTCGCCGCGGCCAACCCCGCGCCGCTCGCGGCGGTCCCGGTCTCGGCCTGGCTGCGCGACGCCTTCCGGACGCCCGAGGTGCGCCGCTTCGTCGGCGCGCTCGTCCGGCTGTCGACCTACTGCGCCGACGACGATCGCCAGAGCGCCGGCGCGGCGCTGACGCAGGTGCAGCTCGCCCTGAGCCACGGCGTGCTCTACCTC
Source organism: Sorangium sp. So ce295 (assembly GCF_051527405.1). Classification (NCBI taxonomy): domain Bacteria; kingdom Pseudomonadati; phylum Myxococcota; order Polyangiales; family Polyangiaceae; genus Sorangium; species Sorangium sp. So ce295. The sequence goes on from NZ_CP150324.1 coordinate 11,596,124, forward strand.
GACGGCGGCTGGAGGACCCTCGTCGACGGCCTGCGCGACGCCGCCGTGGCGGCCGGCGTGGAGATCCTCACCGGCGCGCGCGCGGCGCAGATCGCGGCCGAGGGCGGCGCCGTCTCCGCCGTGGAGCTCGCGAACGGCGACCGCCTCGGCGCCGGCGCCGTGCTCGTCGCCGCGAGCCCGCGCGCCGCGGCCGCGCTCGTGCCCGCGAGCGCGGCGCTCGCCGCGCACGCGGAGCGCGCCGTCCCGGTCCGCGCCGCGTGCCTCGACGTCGCGCTGTCGAGGCTCCCTCGCCAGCGCCCGGGCTTCGTGCTCGGCATCGACCGCCCGCTCTACCTGTCGGTCCACACCGACGCCGCGCGCCTCGCCCCCGCGGGCGGCGCCGTGATCCACACCGCCCAGTACAGCCCCGAGCTCGCCGGCCGCGACCCCGAGCGCGAGCTCGAGGATCTGCTCGACCGCGCGCAGCCCGGCTACCGCGGCGCGATCGTCGAGCGCCGCTTCCTGCCCTCGCTCATCGTCTCCAACGCCGTGGTCACGGCGGAGGGCGGCGGCCGCGCAGGGCGCCCCGGCGCCCGCGTCCCGGAGCTCGACGGGCTCTTCCTCGCGGGCGACTGGGTCGGGCCGACGGGCATGCTCGCCGACGCGAGCCTCGCCAGCGCGCGGGACGCCGCGCGGGACATCCTCTCGCGCCGCGCCCTCGACCGCGCGGCGTGACGGGGTTACCCGACGCTCCATGAGCAGCTCCACGGCCTCTCCTGCCCCGAGCGCCGGGCTCGTCGCCCCCGGCTTCGTCGCCGCGAGCTACCGCGAGCACGAGCGCTTCCTCTGGGCCCTCTCCTACCGGCTCACCGGCAGCGCCGCGGACGCGGACGACATCGTGCAGGAGACGTTCGTCCGCGCGCTGGAGCGCCCGCCCGCGCGCACCGGAGAGCCCGTCCGCCCCTGGCTCGCGCGCGTCGCGCTGAACCTCGGCCGCGACGCCCTCCGGCGCCGCAAGCGCCTCACCTACGACGGACCGTGGCTCCCCTCCCCGATCGAGGCGGAGCCCGAGCCCCCGTCGTTCGAGATCCCGGGCAAGGAGGGCACCGAGGGCCGCTACGACCTCCTCGAGAGCGCGTCCTTCGCCTTCCTCATCGCGCTCGAGGCGCTGACCCCGCAGCAGCGCGCGGTGCTCCTGCTCCGCGACGTCTTCGACTACTCGGTGCAGGAGACCGCCGCCGCGCTCGACCTGTCGGAGGCCAGCGTGAAGACGACCCACCACCGCGCCCGCCGCGCCTTGGAGCCGTACGATCGCGAGCGCTGCCGCCCCTCACCCGAGCTCGTCGAGCGGTCGGGCGCGGCGCTCGTGCGCTTCCTGCAGACCCTGGCGACGCAGGACGTCGCCGCCATCGAGGCGCTCCTGAGCGAGGGCGTCCGGGTCATCAACGACGCGAACGGCGAGTTCAAGGCGGCGCGCCGGATCGTCGTCGGCCCGAACCGGGTCGCGCGCTTCTACGTCGGCCTGCTGAGGATCGACGACCCCGGAGCGCTCCGCCACGAGCTGCGCCTCATCAACGGCCTCCCGGCGGTCGTCATCGAGCGCACGACCACCGTGGAGAAGCTGGCGCCACGCTTCGTCATGCGCTGCGAGATCGACGCGGGGGGCCTCATCACCGCGATCCACTCCGTGCTGGCCTCGCACAAGCTGACGGCCGTGAAGGCGCTCGCTCGGTGAGTACGACGACGAGGGAGCGCGACGGCGAGACCGGCAGGTGAGCAGCGAGGAGACAGCCCCCTGCCGGCCGAGCACTGGAGTGAGTCGTGTCGCGGGGCGTACTTCGGCCGGCGAAGTAGATACTGTTGGAGCAACATAGCGCCGGCTGGCGCTCATGTCCATAGTGGAACAGCCCGCTCGCTCAGGTGGCTTTGCCGCCTCCCTGGGCCCGTTCGCGGTGCGCCTCTGCGATGAAGTGACGAACCTCCTTGTCGATGGCGGCGATCGCTACCCCCTTGAAGGGGCGCATCAGGAGAGGCACGTCGAGATCCACGTCCACGGCGCCGGGGCGGAGCTCCATGCTGCCTTTCAGCTTGACGCCCTTCACCGAGAAGCCGAGCTCGGCGCGCGTCGCGTCGCGCCACACGAGGAAAGGCTCGTACTCGGCGTACCGCGCTCGGTACTGCGCGATCGCTCGTTCGGTCGCCAGCTTTGCCTCGGTGTCGCTCAGGTCGTGCTCAATCGTGTGCTTCATGATGGGACCTCGCAGTTCGTATCAGGGCACATCGCGAGAATCGGCCAGGGTACCGTGCGCCGTGAGGCGTCGCTCGCGGGCGCGTCGCCCGGCCGGGTTCCATCGGTGAGATATCACGGATGCGCGGGGCCTGCGGCCCTCTGGCGCTCTTCCGATCGCGCATCGCGCAGGGCGCGCCCGCGCTCTGTGACATTTCGCCACGCGGCGGAACCGCGGGTGTCTGTGGGCGGCCGACCGGGGCCAGCGCCGTGAAGGCATCGTCACGCCGGAGGGCGCCTTTCCACGGACCGGACGCCGTCCCTTCGCCGGAGGCCGCCCTTCGCGCGGGGGCGCCCTGGCCCTGCGCCCCTCAGTGGCCAGTGGTCACCGAGCCCGGCCTCGCGTAAAGAGAGCCGCCGCCGTGGACCTCCTGTATTTCGCGCTGCTCTGCTCCGTGCTCATCTTCGTGCACGAGCTCGGCCACTTCGTGTGCGCGAAGATCTTCGGCGTGAAGGTCCTCACCTTCTCGATCGGCTTCGGCCCCCGGGTGCTGCGCCTGCGGGGCCGGGAGACGGAGTACTGCGTCGCGCTCCTGCCCCTCGGCGGCTTCGTGAAGATGCTCGAGGAGAACCGGCAGGAGGCCGTGCTCCCCGAGGATCGCAAGCGCACCTTCGAGTCCCAGGCGCTCTGGAAGCGCGTGATCATCGTCATGGCCGGCCCGGCGATGAACGTGCTCTTCCCGGTGCTGCTCTACTTCGCCGTCTTCATCGGCGAGACCCGCTTCGTCCCGCCGACGGTCGGCGTGGTCCTGCCGGGGCACCCGGCCGAGGGCCGGCTGGTCCCGGGCGATCGCATCCTCGAGGTGGACGGCGAGCGCGTCAGCACCTTCGCCGAGCTGCACCGGATCGTGACGAAGAGCCCCAACCAGGAGCTCCGCCTCAAGGTGTTCCGCAACAAGACGCACGTCGAGGTCACGGTCGTCCCGGAGGAGAAGGTCGTCCAGAAGCCGCTCGAGATCGTGGACCGGGTGGGCGAGATCGGCATCCGGCCGAGCCGCCCCGCCGCCGTGGTGGGCGTCTCGCGGCCCGACTCGCCCGCGTTCCGGGCCGGGCTGCGCACGTTCGACGTCGTGACGGAGGTGCGCGGCACGCCCGTGAAGACGTTCGCCGACCTGGAGATCGCGCTCGAGGAGAGCCGCGGCGCCACGGTGCCGGTCACGTACCTGCGCCCGGTCACGGTGCCGCGCGCGCTCGGCGGGCTGGCCGAGCTCGCCGTCTACGAGTCGGGCGTCGCCGCGCTGACGCCGGAGAGCGGCCACGGCGACCTGCTCGCGCGCACCGGCATCGAGCCGGCCGACCTCTACGTCGCCGAGGTCCCCGAGGGCTCGGCCGAGTGGGACGCCGAGCTCCGGCCGGGCGATCGCATCACGGAGGTCGACGGCGTCGAGGTCACCGCCTGGTCGACCTTCGTCGAGCGGCTCTTCGCGGCTCCGGACAGGCCGCACGTCATCACGTGGCAGCGCTCGGGCCAGCGCAAGAGCGGCACCATCGAGCTCCGCCGCGAGGACTGGATCGACGAGTACGGCCAGCACCGCCCGCGCTTCTACCTGCGCGCGTCGAACTGGTCGCCGATGGTGGCCGAGCCGTTCGTCGACAGCCCGTCGGCCTTCCAGTTCGCCCTGGAGAGCGCGGTCGACGAGACGTACGACGTCATCCGGTTCATCGTGGTCGGGATCGTCCGCATCATGGAGGGCAAGGTCAGCATCTCCACGCTGGGCGGCCCCATCACGGTGTACGACGTGATCGGCGAGGAGGGCGCGAAGGGCGTCAGCTACTTCGTCTGGGCGATGGCGGTCATCTCGATCAACCTCGGGCTCATCAACCTGCTGCCCATCCCGGTGCTCGACGGCGGCCACCTCCTGTTCTTCACGTTCGAGGCCGTGCTGCGGCGCCCGCTGCCGCTGCGCGTCCGCGAGATCGCGAGCCTGGTCGGGCTCATGGTGCTCATCGGCCTGATGGGCATCGCCTTCAAGAACGACGTCGAGCGCCGCTGGGACGTGATCCAGGGGCAATTCAAGGAGCTCGTTGGCTGACCGGGGCCAAGGTGACGGGCGCGACGGGCGCGAAGGGGGCCGCGGCGCGGCGCGCCCGCCGCATCCGGCCGAGAGCGCGCCGCGCGCGGTCGCGGCGCGCGTGCTCGCGCGGGTGTGGGGCTCGGACGCCTTCGCCTCGGCGGCCCTCGACGCCGAGCTGCGCCGCGCGCCGGCGCTGGACCCGCGGGACATAGGCCTCGCGACGGAGCTCGTCTACGGCGTCCTGCGCGCGCAGGCGGCGCTCGAGGCGCGCATCGCCGAGTTCGCCGCGAAGAGCCGCTGGACGGCCGACCCGCTGGTGCGCGCCCACGTGCTGATGGGGGCGTACTCGCTCTGCTTCCTCGATCGCGTCCCCTCGTTCGCCGCGGTCTCGGAGGCGGTGGACGGCGCCCAGGCGGCCGGCGGGCCGCGGGTCGGCGCGTTCGCGAACGCCGTGCTGCGCCGGCTCGCCGCGGCCGTGGAGTCCGGCGGTCGCCCGACGCTCGCGAGCGCGGTGGTCGCCTCCGCGCCGGGGTGGCTGCGGGGCGCCCTGCGCCGCTCGCTCGGCCGGGCCGCGGCCGAGGCGTTCCTGTCGGCCGGCCCGGTGCCGCCGCCGACCGGCCTCTGCCTCGCCCCTGGCGAGGACCGCGGCGCGTGGCTCGAGGCGCTGCGGGCCGCCGCGCCCACCGGGTCCTTCGAGGCGGGGCACGTCTCACCGGCCGCGATCGTCGCGCGGGGGGCGGGCGATCTCCGGCGGCTCCCGGGCTTCGGCGTCGCGTGGATCGGCCAGGAAGAGGGGGCGCAGGCGCTCGCCTTCGCGCTCGGCGCGCGCCCCGGCGAGGCCGTGCTCGACGCCTGCTCCGGCCGCGGCAACAAGTCGTGGCTCCTGTCGCGCGCGGTGCTGCCTTCCGGCGCGGTGGACGCGGCGGATCTGTACCCCGCGAAGCTCTCGCAGCTCCGCGCGGCGCTCGGCGCGCCTCCCGTGAGCGCAGAGGGCGCAGGCGCGGAGGCCGGCGATGCGCAGGCCGGCGCGCGCGACGGGCTCGGGCGGGCTGCGGCCTCCGTGCGCGAGACCTACGCCGTCGACTGGACGGTGGGCGCGGGCGACGTCCCCGAGGGCTACGACCGGGTGCTCGTCGACGCGCCTTGCTCCGGGGTGGGCACGCTGCGGCGGCGCCCGGAGATCGCGCTCCGGCGCGAAGCGGACGATCTCCCGCGCCTGGCCGACCTCCAGGTCGCGATCGCGCGCCGCGCCGCGACCCGCGCCCGGGACGGCGGCCGGCTCGTGTTCGCGGTGTGCAGCGTGCTGCGCGAGGAGTGCGAGGCCGTGGCGGCGCGGCTCGCGGCCCCGGCGGACGACGGCCTCGGCGTCCGGCTGGAGCCGGCGCCGTTCGACGCGGAGCTCGCGCGCGAGCTCGCGGGCGGCGGCGACGCGTTCCGGCTGCTGCCGCACGTGCACGGCACGGATGGGTATTTCGCCGCGATGTTCGTCGTGCGGCGGTGACAGCGCGTGGAGACGCGTGGAGACGCGTGGCAACGCGCCCTTCCGCCTTCCTTGTACGATGGTAGGCGCATAAGAGCAGCTTGACTTCCGGACGGCGCTTGGACTTCCTAGCGACGTTTTCGCGGCAGCTGCCCAGCCACGAAGCGCCGCCGCCAGCCGTCGACCAATGTAGGGAGGTGGGGTTATTGGTGCGATAGCCGCAATTTGTCTCCGCGATGTTTCTTCGTGCTGGGCACTCGCTTCGTGACGCCGCACACTCGTACGGTCAGGGCACTTAACAAACCTTCCGAGTAGCGTGAATCCTGCCCCGAACCTCCTGCAGAACACCCCGGCCGAGCTCGGGCCCGGGTCCGTGTTGGGTCGTTACGAGCTGCTGCTGCCGATCGCAGCGGGCGGCATGGCCATGGTGTGGGCGGCGCGGCTGAAGGGGACGCGCGGCTTCCAGAAGATCGTCGCAGTGAAGACGATGCTGCCGACGCTGTCGGAGGACGACCAGTTCGAGCGCATGTTCCTCTCGGAGGCGTCGCTCGCGTCCCAGATCCGCCACCCGAACGCCGTCGAGATCCTCGACCTCGGCGAGCAGGACGGCGTGCTGTTCCTGGCGATGGAGTGGATCGACGGCATTCCGCTCAACCAGGTGATGAAGGTCGCGAAGCGGCAGAACGGCATGCCGATCCCGATCGCGGTGCGCATCGTGGCGCAGGCCTGCGCCGGCCTGCACGCCGCGCACGAGCTCAAGGACAAGAGCGGCAAGCTCGTCGGCCTCGTGCACCGCGACATCTCCCCTCAGAACATCCTGGTCACGTACAACGGCCTGGCCAAGGTGGTCGACTTCGGCGTGGCCAAGGCCACAGCGCTCAACGACAGCACGACGCAGGCCGGGCAGCTCAAGGGCAAGGTGAGCTACATGGCGCCGGAGCAGGTGCGCGGCGACGCGATCGACCGGCGCGTCGACGTGTTCGCGATGGGCATCGTGCTCTATACGCTCACCACCGGCAAACACCCGTTCCGCAGGGAATCCGAGGGCGCGACGCTGTTCGCCATCTCGTCCACGGACCCGGTGGAAGCGCCGCACGAGTTCCAGGCCGACTACCCGGCGTCGCTCGAGGCCGTGCTGATGCGCGCGCTCGAAAAGGAGCGCGACCAGCGCTACGCCACGGCCAACGAGCTGATGCGCGCGCTCGACAAGGCGCTTCCGCCGAACCAGCGAGCCACCGACGAGGACGTCGCCAATTTCGTCCGCGAGCTGTTCGAGGACCAGCAGGAGCAAACGCGCGCGGCCCTCACCGAGGCGCTGGAGCGCGCCGACCGCAATCAGCTGCGCAACAGCCTCGGCAGCTCCGACGTGACCGGCGCCGGCCCCTCGTCGGTGAGCACCTTCAGGACCGTCAACCTCCGCGGCGCGGCCCGGAGCGCGGCCGGAAACAGCGCGCTCGACGACGAGATCCCGCCGTTCGCGCGCTCCAGGAGCCGCGCGCTGCCCGCCGTCGTGATCCTCGGCCTCCTCGCCGCCGGCGTGCTCGCGGTACTGCTCCGGAGCGGCGACGCGCCCGCCCCTCTTCCTTCCGGGGCCGCGCCCGCCGCCCCGGCGTCCGCCGCCCCGGCGCCGGCGCCCTCCAAGGCGGAGGCGCCCCCTGCGACCGAGCTCGACGCGCCCCCGGGCCAGCCCTCTGCCTCCGTCTCGGCCAGCGCAGCGCCGACCCCGGCTCCGCTCCCGGTGTCACCCGCGCGCGCGGCGCCCCGCCGTCCGACCAAGCCCGCCGAGCAGAGCAGCTCGCCGAGCCCGACGCCAACCCCCACGCCGCCGAAGTCGTGGAAGCATGATCCGGGGTTCTAGCCCCCCGCTCTGGACCAGCTCGACTCCCTCAGAACGTTCCTGAGAGACTCGCGCCGATCTCGGATCCGCCCGCGACGGGCACGAGCTCGAGCGAGGTCTTCTCGGGCTGCTTTGGCTTCCTGTTCTGAAGAAGCAAGATCGCGGTCGCCGTGCCGACCGCGGCGACGCCGACGCCGAGCGCCACCTGCGCGCCATAGTGATAGAATTTCAGGTCGTCGTAGCGCGACTGCATGGACGCCGGGCACGACTTGCCTGCCGGGCCGCAGGCATCTTCCAGATCCTTGAGCGCTCCCTGGCGGAGCCCGAACAACACCCCGGCGCCGATCATGCTCGCGGCGCCGACGCCCCCGATCACGTACGGCACCACCTTGGACGGCGGCCTCTCCCGCAAGGCGCCCGCCTGGATCAGCAGCTCTTGCGGCAATGCTTCGAGCGTCACCTCGACGCGCGTCACCCCCTCCTCCTTCAGCTCCACCGTCTGTTGAAACGGCCTGTAATTGGGGGCCTTGGCGGTGAGCGCGTGAGGCCCCGGATCGAGCGGCACCTCGACGCCGATGGACGTCCCGCCGAGGGCGACGCCGTCGAGCGCAATGGCCGCGGAGGCCGCTCCTTTGCCGCGCACGATGACGAGCTTCGGGATCCGCGCGCGCAGCCGGCCGATCGACTGCTCGACCTCGGCCCGGAAATCGGGCCCCACCGTGTCGGCCTCCGCGAGCGCCAGCTCGTAGCCACCGAGCGCGGTCACGAGCCGCCCCAGATTCTCCTCGCACACGGCGATGTGGAAGCGCACCTGAGGCGTCATCCGCACCTGGCCGACCTCGCGGAACCGCTGCAGGGCCGCGGCCCAGTTGCCCGCTTGCTCGAGCTCTGTCGCCTGCTGAAACTGCGCGCGGGCTTGCTTGAGCTCGTCGGAGTCCTGGGCGAGCGCGGGCGCCTCGAGCAGCAGCAGCACCGCTGCGACGCGGAAAATTCGCGGGAAATTCCTCATGCGGCGCCTGCCATGGTGACTTGAGGCCTCCGCTCCTGTCAACGAGGCGGCGCGGCCTTCGCCGCGCGCGTCAACGTGGCGGGCGCGGCCTCCGCCGAGCGCGTCAACATGGCGGGCGCGGCCTTCGCCGCGCCCGACGCCGCACCGCGTCGTGGTCGGAGGTGCGCGCGCGCCGGCGGAGCTTTCATGCGCGGATCCTGACGCCGCCTTCTCACTTTATGGCCGCGAAATCCGCCCGCGAATGGTACTTTTGTCGCTGGATGTCGACCCCTAGCTTTGGCTTTCTGCGTCGCTTCGCGCTGCTCCGCGCGTTCTCGGCCGCCGCGCTGACGGCGGGGATCTTCGCCGCCGCCGCTTCGTGCAGCGTGCCGGACTTCGAGTTCGCGTCGGCATCCGGCCCGCCGGCGCACTGCACGGACGACACGCAGTCCGACGGCGAGACGGACCTGAACTGCGGCGGCGAGTGTGATCCATGCCCGCTCGACTCCGGCTGCGCCGCGAGCCGCGACTGCGCCGAGGGCGAGTGCATCGACGGCGTCTGCCAGGAAGCGGGTTGCATGAACGGCGCCCGCGACGGCTCGGAGTCGGACATCGATTGCGGCGGCAGCTGCGACAAGAAGTGCGCGACCGACAAGAAGTGCAACCGGGCCAGCGACTGCGAGAGCGGCGTGTGCCAGGACGGCCAATGCGTCGCGCCAACCTGCACCGACGGGGTGCCCAACGGCACCGAGAGCGACGTGGACTGCGGCGCCGACTGTGGGGGCTGCCAGGACGGCAAGATCTGCCGCTCGAGCGGGGACTGCCTTAGCGACGATTGCATCGACGGGGTGTGCGGCCCCACCTGCCCGGATGGCTACGCCAACTGCGATCGCCTGGCCAAGGGGGAGTGCGAGGTCAACATCCGCACCGACGCGGACAACTGCGGCAGCTGCGGCCAGAAGTGCGCGCTGCCGCACGCGACGGCCGAGTGCCAGGGCGGCGCCTGCAAGGTCAAGGCGTGCGAAGCGCCCTACGCCGACTGCGACGGCAATGCCGAGAACGGCTGTGAGGTGAACACCTCGACGGACTCGAGCCACTGTGGCGGGTGCGACGAGCTGTGCCCGGCCGCGAACGGCGACGCGTATTGCGAGGCGTCGGAGTGCAAGATCGCGTGCGACGCGGGCTTCACCGACTGCAACGACCAGGTCGTCGACGGTTGTGAGAGGGCGACTACCCGTGACGTGTTGCACTGCGGCGGGTGCGGCATCGAGTGCGTGCCCGAGGCGGGCGGCAGGCCCTGGTGCCGCGACGGCGTGTGCGGCGAGACGACTTGCCCGGCCGGCAGGGGCGACTGCAACGGCGACCCCGAGGACAGCTGCGAGGTGAATCTGGCCGCCGATCCGGAGAACTGCGGCACGTGCGGCGGCCTGTGCACGGTCGCCAACGGCACCGGCAAGTGCACGGCCACCGGCTGCGCCATCGGCAGCTGCGAGCCGGGCTTCGCCGACTGCGACGGCCGCTACGACAACGGCTGCGAGACGAGCACGGACACGAGCCTCAGCCACTGCGGCGCCTGCGGCGAGACCTGCACCATCGCCGGCGGCACCCCCAAGTGCGAGGGCGGCGACTGCAAGGTGCGGACGTGCAACAGCGGGATGGGCGACTGCGACGGCAATCCGGACAACGGCTGCGAGACGAACGTCAACTCGAACCAGACCCACTGCGGCGCCTGCGCGGCCGCCGGCGGCGTCAACTGCAACACGATCTACGCGAACGCCACCGCGACCTGCCAGGGCGGCGCGTGCTCCTTCGCCGGCTGCAAGGCGGACTACGGCAACTGCAACAGCTCGCTGACCGACGGCTGCGAGGCCAACGTCAGGACCGACGAGGGGAACTGCGGCGCCTGCGGCACCCAGTGCAACATAATCCACACCACCAGCAACCTGTGCCTCGACGGCACCTGCAACCCGGTATGCACGAGCGCGCAGTACGACGACTGCGGGGTACCGAGGAACGGCTGCAACATCGACCTGTGGGACGACGAGAACAACTGCCTCGGCTGCAACCTCGTGTGCCAGAGCGGGGCCAGCGCCCACGTCTCCAGCAATCAATGCAGCTCGTCGGGCTGCAACCCGGTGTGCAGCGGCCTGTGGCGCAGCTGCGACGGCAACGGCATGAACGGCTGCGAGAAGGACGTCTCCGGCGACGTCAACGCCTGCGGCGCCTGCAACACCCAGTGCCTCCAGGCGCACGCGAGCGCCACCGCCTGCACGGCCGGCACCTGCGTGCCCACCTGCGACCCGGGCTGGAAGGCTTGCGGCGACCCCAGCGGCGGCTGCACGACCCAGCTCGGCACCGCCAGCAACTGCGGCGACTGCGGCCACGTGTGCTCGGGGACGAGGTCCATCTGCTCGAACGGCAACTGCGTCGTCTCGCCGGACATCGTCGTCGTCAACTCCGGCACGACCGGCACCTTGAGCACCATCGGGAATTCGGCGCCCACCATCAACGTGAGCCACGCCCTGCAGACACCGCGGGACAACGATCGCATGGTCCTTGTCGGGATCGTCGCCTCCGAGAACTCGCTCGTGCCGGTGAGCGTCACCTACGACGGCACGCCGATGACGCTCTTCAACACGCGGCAGGCCGACAACAACTCCGCCGCGCACATCTACTACCTCCTGGACAGCCAGCTTCCGGCCGCCACCGGCAACAAGCCCGTGGTGGTGCAGATGGCGAACGCGAACACCTGGGGCGTGTACTTCGCCAACGTGGTGGAGCTGAAGGCCGTGCACCAGTCGAACCCGTTCGCGAGCGCCACCACGACCGGCATCCACACCAACACGACGGACTGCAGCGGCACGGTGTCCCGAGGGGTCAGCACCAACTTCAGCGCGACCAACTCGTTCGTGTACACGGTGATGGCGGCGCGCAACGCCAGCACCGGCGCCACCATCAGCCCCACCGCGGCGACCTCCACCATGAACCGGCGCCTGACCGATCCGACGACCATGGTCGCGCTGGCCGGCTATCTCGTGGCCAGCTCCAACACCACCATCTCCTGGACAGTGAGCGGCTGCTACAGCACCGCCGGCGTCGGCGTCGCCGTGCGGCGCGCCAGCGGCGGCTGAGCGCCTCGAGGCGCCACGCTCCTCCCCCACTTCGCAGGCGGCGGCTACCTGACCAGCCGCACCACGACGAGCTCGCGCTCCCCTCGCCCGCGCCGCCGCTCGACGCCAAACCGTTCTCGTCTTCGCCGATCCTCCCCAGGACCCTCCCATCACACGCGACCGTCACGAGCGCCGCCGCGAGGAATCAACTCGCGGACAGCCCCCGTCGGCGCCGAAGCCCGCGCCCGTCGCCACCGCTCCGCCCGATGACCGGTACCACCATGAAGTCAAAACCATCACGGATACCCGAGCGCCCCGACGCTCGACCATGCAGTTGCCCGGTTAAAAACATTACCGCTCCGGCATCCTTCGGCGCTCACGAGAAATGACCCACCTGCGCTCGTCAGAAATGGTCCGGACGGTCGGGCGAGCCCGATCGCTGCCATGTCGCGCGCCCTCCAGCCGCTGTACCGTGCCGCGCGCGTGTGAGAGGATCGCTCTCGACCATGAAGAGGATCAAGCTCAAGCTCCACAGCGACGAGTACCACCTCAGCGCCGTCGGCTATCTGTTCGAGGACCCGGAGCCCACCGCGGATCCGGCGGGGGTGAGGCCGTTCTCGATCCGCAACACGGTCTTCCCCGAGTTCGATCTGGATCCCGGCAACTACGTGTTCCGCTTCAGGGTCCGGAACGGAAGCGGCAAGTTCCAGATCTTCGCCTTCGATCCCAAGACGAACCAGAGCACCCGCGCCGAATACGACACGTCGAGCGGCGCCGACTGCCTCACCTTCCGTTTCACGGTGGCGCCGTGAGGGGCGCCCTGCTGCTCCAGCGCGCCGCAGCGCTGCTCTCGCTCACGCTGGCCGCGCCCGCGCTCGCCCAGGGCGCGGGGCAGCCGTCGGCTCCCGTGCCGCCGGGCGCAGCGCCCCCGGCGCCCGTCCGGCCGGCCGCCACGGCGCCCGGCGCCCCCACGGCGGCCAGCGCCCCCACGGCGCCGGTCCCGTCTGCCGCGCCGAGCACCCCCGCCGCGCCTGCCGCGCCGGCGCCGGGCGCTGGCGTGGCCGTGGCGCCCGCGCAGCCGGGCCGCGCGATTGCGCCGGTCGCCCCGGCCGCGTCGGGCGCTCCCATCGCGCCGCTCGCGCCTGCCGGGGGCGCGGCCATCGCGCCGGCCGCCACGGGCCGCGAGCCCGTCTACATCGTTCCGGTCGGGATCACGGGTAGCTCCGGGGGCGCGGCGCTCGCGCGGGTCGGCTTCGGCGTGCTGGCCGGGTTCGGCGAGGTGACGGATCCGACGGCATGGGATGTGAGCGCCGTGATCGAGGCCGAGGTGGCGGCCGAGGACGGGCTGGCCACGCTGATCGGGTTCTCCGCCACCGACGACGCGGCCCAGACGCCCACCGGCACCCTGCGCCTCTCCGCCTCGTTCGCGCGGCTCGACTTCGAGGGGGAGGGCAGCTCGGCCTATCCCCCGCTGATCCTCTACGTCGGCGGCGCGGTCGGCCGCACCCGGTTCAGCTACCTGGGTCCCGGCCCCGAGCGGCGCGACCAGAGCCTGCCGCCGACCTACGCGCCGCGCGAGCTCACCGCTGTCCCCTGGAGCGTCGGCGCGGCGGCTGTCTACGTCGGCGAGGGCGGGAAGAAGCTCGCGCCCACGCTCGAAGGGCAGATCAAGTTCGACTCGCGCTGGACCGCGTCGACGGACACGCTCGAGTGGTGCGAGCCCGCGGGCGACGTCGTCCACGGCGTGGATCCGGTCACCCAGTCCACCTCCTTCGTCCCTGCCACGCGCTGCAGGAAGGAGGTGCTCGGCGCGCCGGTGCAGAGCCAGGAGCTCACGATCGCGGCGCACGCCGGGCTCGTCGACAAGGCGGCGAACGCCACGTTCCGCGCGGCGCTCGGCGCGAAGGTGGCGGTCGCGCTCAACGACGAGGCGCCCGCCGATGTCCGCCTCAGCCTGCGCGCTCCGGTCCACGTGACGCTGGCGCGCGCGCCGGCAGGGACGGAGTACCGCGGGCTCATCCGGCTGATGCCAGCGCTCAACGTGATCCGTAGCTCGACCGGAGGGACGGACGTCAGCGGCACGCTCGAGATCGCCTTCCTCGGCCAGCGCGCGATGTTCGCCGACAACTACACCGACCTCTGACGCCGGGCCGCGGCACGCCCCCGCGGCCGCCGCGCCCTCTCCCGCGCAGCGTTGCCGCGCCCTGCCCGCGCAGCGTTGCCGCCAGACGCAGCCCCCGGCCTGGGCGCCTGCCCTACCCGGCACCTTTCTTGGCCCACCGCGCCAGCATCCGCTACCGACGCACGAGAGCAGCGGAGGTGCACCCGGAAGCAGCATCGGGTGGGCCGCCGCGGCTCGCTAGGGAGACAGCGATGGGCCCGAGCGCAGCGTACAAGGTGGAGGGGCTTGGCGACGGCGTGCCGGCGTCGGGCGGCGCGGAGGGGTGCGGGCAGGGGCAGCTGAGCAGCCTCTGCAGCGCCCCCACGATGCCGTTCACGTCGCACGCCGGCGGCGCGGAGGAGGCACCGGCGGAGTCGAAGCCCTGGTGCATCGACCGCGGCGACTTTCTCGAGGCGATGAGCACGGTCACGCTCTGGCGCGCGCTGGAGCTGGGGGAGCTCCCCCACAGCACGCGCGTCTGGCGCGAAGGCCTCGAGTGCTGGACGCCTGCCGGCGAGGTGAAGGCGCTCGGCTGGACCATTTCCCAGCCGCCCCCGCGCGACGAGGCGCCCGCCCTCTCCGCCGCGGGCGAGGCGCCCGAGTCCACCGGCCCGCTCAGCTTCGCGCTGACGCCGGACGACCTCAGCTCCGTGGCGCCCCGCTTCCACCAGGGCGCCCCCGAGAAGGCGCGCGGCGAGCGCGCCGAGGCCTTCACCCTCGGCCGGTTCCCGCTGGCCGAGGCCGTGCTGCGGCGGGACAGCCCCTCGCAGCCGATTTCTCTTGATATTCCGTCCTGTTTCCCCGCAGCCCCCTCGTCCCCGCCCGACACGCTCCCGAGCGCCGGGGCGCTGAAGCCCGGCGCCGCGAAGCCCGGGCCGGCGCGAGGCGCGCGCGACGCGGATCAGACGCCGCGCGGGCGGGTGTCGGGCGCCTGGTCGCGGCTCGCGCGGCGCGCCCGCGTCTCTCGCGGCGCCGCCGGAGCGGCGGCGGGCAGCGCGGCGCTCGTGCTCGTGCTGGGCCTCTCGGTGCTGAGCGTGGTCGCCCCTGCGGCCTCGCCTGCGAGGCCTGCGGCCGCGCAGGCTGCGCACCTCGGCGTGGCCCAGGGCGTTGCGGCCGCCGCCGCGCAGGTCGCCGTGCCTGCCCCGGACCTCGCCGCGAGCGCCGGCGCTGCGGCGCTTGCCGCGGCGGCGCCCGCGGCGGCCCCGGCGCGCGACGGCGCTGCGGCCGAAGCGGCCCCGGCGCGCGAGGAAGCGACCGCGACCCCGGGCGAGGACACAGGCGCGCCCGCGCTGCCGCTCCCCCGGGCGGAGAAGGCCTCGGCGTCCGGCGCGAAGCCGGCGCCGGCGGGTCGCCGCGAGCGCGGGCAGTTCCGCCTGAGGCGAGGCCGATCCGAGGCGGACGCCACGCGCGGCATCAGCTATCCGGCCCGCAGAGCCGACTCATGGATCGGGACGGGTGCCATCCTGCGCGACTCGCGCTAAGGTGCGCGCCGCGCGGCGGTCGGCTCCGTCCCGCAGCACTCCGGCGTCGTTCAAGGGCAGGACGGGGGACTTTGAATCCCCTAATCGTGGTTCGAATCCACGCGCCGGAACCATCGAGCACCCGCGCCCTCTGAGGGGGGTCATGGCGGCCGATGTCCATCGCGTGGGCGGGAGCGCCTCGGGCGAGGTCGCACCGCCTCGCGGGCGCGTCCTGCGCCGTCACTTGCTCGCTATTGTCTGGCGCGGTCGAGCCGGGGTTGTTTACCGTGGTCTCACCGAGGGCTCTGCGCCTGCCGCGCGGCGTGCGCGAGCCCCTGGCTCCTGGAGGACCGGACGGCGTGGCGAGCGATGAAGGGGCCCGCGGACGCGGAGCCCCTACCCATGTAGATACGGACCGCGGAGGCGGCTCTCCGCCCGCTGCGGGCGCGGAGCAGGGGCGCGCGTCGGCGGCGCCGCTCGAGGCGGGCGAGGCGCAGTTCATCGCGCGGCTCGTCGCCCGTGACGAGAGCGCGTTCAACGAGCTCGTGATCATGTACGAGCGCCGCGTGTTCGCGCTCGTCTACCGCATGCTCGGCCGGCGTGACGAGGCCGAGGACGTGTCCCAGGAAGTCTTCGTGCAGGTCTTCAAGGCGATCGATCAGTTCCGCGGCGAATCGAAGCTCTCGACGTGGATCTATCGGATCGCCGTGAATCTCTGCAAAAACCGGACGAAGTACCTCTCGCGGCGGCACGCCGGCGCCCAGGACGACGTCGACGCCATGGCCGAGCGGGTGCCGCTGTCCGCGGCCAAGGGCGTGAGCGTCGGCGACGTGAGCCGCCCTGACGAGCTGGTGGAGGGGATGCAGCTCGAGGCGGTCGTGAAGCGCGCCATCGGGCAGCTCGATCCCGAGTTCCGGGAGGCGCTCATCCTTCGCGACGTCGAGGACATGTCGTACGAAGAGATCGCCTCGGTCACGGGTTTGCCGGACGGGACGGTGAAGAGCCGGATCCATCGCGCGCGCGGCCAGCTCCGCGCGCTGGTCGAGAAGATGATGGGCGAGAAGGTGAGAGGCGGGAAATGAGCGGAGCGGACGACCCGAAGCGCGCGGGGCGAGCCGATGAGCCGGCCGCTTCGGGCGCGGAGAGCGGCAGCCGTCCCTCGGCGCCCCCCGTGGAGCGCCCGCCCGCCGCCGCCACGCCCCGAGACGACTTCTCCGAGGACGGCGATCTCCCCGAGGACGGCGACTTGCCGCTCGTCGACGAGCTCGATCTGCGCGAGCTGGTCCGCGGGGCGATGCGCCCGCCGCCCGCGGCGCCGCCGAGCCTGCTCCGCGGCGTGCAGCGCCGGATCCGGGTGCGCTCGAGGGGGAAGTTCTACGGCGACGGCTGGAGCACCGCGCGTTCGCCGCGCTCGACCTACCTGATGACGAGCCTCTTCATGCTCGCCCTCATCGCCTTCGTCTTCCTGGTGCTCATCCCCTGGAGCGGCGGCGCCCTGCCCTAGAGCGACACTCCCCCGCTGCGGATACGGGCCCATCTCGACGTTTTCGGTGCTCGGCGTGCTGGAGCACGCCTGCGCGCCGAAAACGCCGAGCTGAACCCGTCTCCTGTGCGGGGGAGCGTCGCTCTGCGACGCACATCGCGCAGGCGGGATCGGCGAGCGTCGTGCGGACTATTGCGTCCAGCGGACGAGGACGCAGGTCACGTTGTCGGGCCCGCCGTTCTCGTTGGCGCGCTCGATCATCTTGGCGGTCGCGACCTGGATGTCCTGATGCTCCGTCAGGATCTGGGTCATCTCCAGATCGCTCACCGGCCCGGAGAGCCCGTCCGAGCAGAGGACGTACGTGTCGTTCAGCTGCGGCACCTCGAAGCGGGTGTCGACCTTGACCGTGTCCTTCATCCCGAGCGCGCGCACGATCACGTTCTTGTGCGGGAAGTTCGCGATCTCCTCGGGCGTGAGCCGCTTCATCTTGATGTAGTCGTTGAGGAGCGAGTGGTCCTCGGTGAGCATCTCGAGCCGGCCCTCGCGGAAGCGGTAGACCCGGCTGTCGCCGACGTGGGCGACGTAGACGCCGTCGTTCGCCGTGAAGATGCCGACGAACGTCGTCCCCATGCCCCGCTTCTTCGCCTCGCGCTGCGCGGTCTCGTAGATCCGCAGGTTGGCGAGCTTGATCCCCGTGATCAGCCGGTTCTCTTCGTAGCCCTTGGACCGGTCCATCTTGTAGGGCCAGGTCCGCTCCGGGTCGTCCTGCGTCTGGGCGAAGAAGTCCTGCATCGCGTCGACCGCCATCTTCGACGCGACCTCGCCCGACGCATGCCCCCCCATTCCATCGGCGACCATGAAGAGGCCGTACTCCACCATGATGCCGAAGTTGTCCTCGTTGTGGTTGCGCTTGCGCCCGACGTTCGTCTCGCCGGCCACTTCGATTCGAAACGTTTGGGACACGGATCACCCGATCGATGGCCCCGCGCGAGGCGCGAGGTTGAATGAGAACCGCGAGCGCGCCCGTCCGAGCCGCTCGAGCCCGATCCTGGAGGTTCGGTTGACGGGGTGTCAACCGGGTCGGGCCCGAGCGCCGAGCTTATAGAATCCGCGCGCGGCCCCGCATCATTTTTTGCTTACTTGCGGTACTCCTCGGTCGCCTTGCCGCTCGAGCTCGGCGGCGGGAGCTCGGCCTCCGGCCGCTTCGCCGCGGGGGCCGACGGATCCGGCGCGGCGCGGAGCACGACCGTGACCTGCCGGTACTTCCCGCGGCTCAGCAAGGTGAGCGGGACCTTCTCCCCGACCGCGTGCGTCCGGATCGCGTCGGAGAGCGCCTCGGGGCTGGTGACGGGCACGCCGTCGACGGCGAGGATCATGTCGCTCTCCGCGCGATCGCCCCCCGTCAAGCGGGCCTCGTCCGCAGGGCTCTCGGGGTGCACCACGGTGACCCGGACCCCCTTCGCGACCGGCGCCGCCTCGCTGACGCCCTGGATCCCGAGCCACGCCGCGGGCGGCACGGCCGTCGGCGGCACCGCGCGAAGGAACGCCCTGATCGCGCTGATCGGCACGCCGAACGCGACGGGCGTGCAGGGCTTGCCCTCGTTCGGGGCGCAGCCGCGGCCCAGGACCGCGACCACGCGGCCGTCCTCGTCGATGATGGGCGCGCCCAGATCGAGCGGCGAGACGCGCGACCCGAGCTCGATCGCGCGATCGAGCGGCCGGTCGTCGCCGCCGATCAGCGTCTTGTGCGATCGCAGCACGAGCGCGGTGGCCGCGACCTTGCCGCGCGCCGCCGAGAACGAGCGGATCTGCGCGTCCGGCCGCACCGGATCGCGCGACGAGGCGGTGAGCCCCTCGGCCCACTTGCCGGTCTGCGGCACGAGCAGCGCGAGATCCCACACGCGGTCGTGGTGGCCGAGCTTCACCCGCACGGTGGTCCCGTCGGCGAGGCGCGCCGTGAGGTCGTTGCCCGCGCCGAGCGGCGAGAGCGCCGTCAGGATGCGCCCGTCGCCCGCGAGCGCCGCGCCGAGGCCGAGGACCTGCCCGCCGCGCTCGATGACCACCACGCCGCGCGCGGCGCGCTCCTCCACCGGCGGCTCCGCCTTGTCCTTCTCGGCCGGGCCCCCCTTGGGCTCGGCGGCGGCCGCCTTCTTCTCCTTCCCGCCCGCGCTGGCCCGGGTCGGGAGCACCACCCGCTTGCCGGCCGGCGGGGCTTCACCCTCCCCCTGAGCCTGCGCCTCGCCCTGCGCGAGCGCCGCGGGGGCGGCGAGCGCTGCGGCGGCGGACACGGCAGCGGCGAGCGCCAGCGACCGTCTCCATCGCTTCACACGCGACCTGTCAACGGGATCGCTCGGCGCCGCGCCTCGGGGCGCGGCGACCTTGGTGACACCAGGCGGGCTTGTCTCGTTCATAAGCGCGGCTCCTGAGGCGACGGCAGATTCTGCTGCGGCGGGGATCGCATTGCAAAAGGCAAAGGTCGGACCGCGCTGTACCGTGGGATCGGACACCGGAGTCCGCCGGGGGCGGGGGGCGAAAAAAAATCCGGTCACGAACTCGGGGGACGGGGGCACATGGCCGGCGATGAGGCAGCGATGGCAGCTGGGTTAGCGCTCGTTGGGTCGGAGGGCGACGCGCGGGCCGACGAGGCGCGCGCGATCGAGGGGCTGATCGGGACAGGCGACTTCCGGGAAGCGCTGTCGCGGTGTGCGAAGGCCTACGCCATGCCGCTGGGCCGGCTGTGCATGGCGTTCACGGGGTCGCAGGCCGAGAGCGAGGAGCTGGTGCAGGAGACGCTGCTCGCGGCGTTCGATGCGTTCCCGCAGTACCGCGCCGAGGGGAGCGTGCGGGCCTGGCTCTTCGGGATCGCGCGGCGCCTCTGCGGGCGGCACACCGAGCTCAGGGCGCGGCGCGAGGCGCGGCTGCGCCTCGTCCACGACACCCGGCCGCGGCCCGACGCGAGCGAGCTCGCCGCGGAGCGCGAGCGGGCCGAGCGCGCCCGCGCCGCGCTCTCGCGGCTCAAGCCGAGCGAGCGCGAGGCGGTGGTGCTGCGCTTCGAAGCGGGCCTTTCCTTCAATGAGGTGGCCATCGCGTGCGGGATCGATGAGGCGGCGGCGCGGAAGCGGGTGAGCCGCGCGCTTTCGCGGCTCAGGGCCGAGCTGGGCGAGGAGTGAGGGCGATGGGCGCGACAGAGACGGGTTCGGTTGGGCTTTGCGGCGAGGTCGAGGAGCAGCTCGCGGAGGTGCTCGACGGGACGGCGCGACCGGCGCTGTACGAGCACATCGCTGGCTGCGACGCGTGCCGCGATCTCCGCCACGACGCAGCACGCGCCGCGGAGGTGGTCGCGGCGGCGGGCGCGGACTTCCGGCCGGCGGACGGATTCGCGGACGCGCTGCTCCGGCGGATCGAGGCGGCGCGCCCTTCGGAGGGCGCAACGAGCGGTGCGGTGCTGAAGGTGGCCGCCGAGGAGCAACACGGCGCCGCTGGCGCGCGATCCGGCGTGACGGAGGGGCGATCGGACATCGCCGAAGGGCGATCGGACATCGCCGAAGAGCGATCCGATACCGCCGACGTTCGATCGGACATTGCCGAAGGGCGATCGGACATCGCCGACGTTCGATCGGACATCGCCGAAGGGCGATCGGACATCGCCGAAGGGCGATCGGACACCGCCGACATTCGATCGGACATCGCCGAAGGGCGATCGGACATCGCCGGGCAGCGATCCGACACCGCCGACGCCCGATCCGACACGCCCGAGGGGCGTTCCGCTACGCCCAGGCCGCGTTCCGACACGTCCGGAGCGCGATCCGGCGCGGCCGAGGCGCGCACGGGCGGACCGCGCTCCACGATGCCGGAGCGAACCGCGCCGGCAGCGCGCCCCATGGCCTTCGGGCGGCGCTCGGCCTTCGCCGCCGCCGCCCTGGCCGCGGCGGCGGCGGTAGCGGCCGGGGTCGCCCTGCGGCGCGGCGGCGAAACGACGGCGCCGTCCGTCGCCGCGGCGGCCGGGGCGCCGTGGTCCGGCAAGGTCGCCTCGGTGTCGCGCGCGTCGGCCGACAAGTCGGGCGGCCTCGAGGCGTGCGACGCCTCGGGCGCCTGCGCGCCGCTCGCCGCGGGCGCCACGCTCCCGGAGGGCGCGACCCTGCGCACCGACGCGCGGACGCGCGCCCACCTGTCGCTCGCGGACGGCTCCGCGCTCGCCATCGACCGCGGCTCCCGCGTGTGGATCGCCGGCGACGGCCGCCGCGCGCGCGTCGACGAGGGCGCCGTCGTCCTCGACGTCACCCCGAGCCCCGGCGCGCCGCCCGCGCGCGTCGAGGTGCCGCACGGCCAGATCGAGGTGCTCGGGACCAAGCTCGCGATCACCGCGGGCGCCGCGCGCGCCTCGGTCGAGGTGGCCCGCGGCGCCGTGCGCGTCACCGGCGAGCGCGGCGAGCCCGTCGAGGTGCGCGCCGGCGAGGAGGCGACGCTCGCGAAGGGCGCCGCGCCCGAGGTCGCGAGCGCGACGTCGCTCGCCGACACGCTCGAGTGGAGCGACCGCTCCGCCGAGGAGGCCGACGCCCCGGCGCTCCGCGGCCTCGGCGAGCTCAGGGCGCGCAAGCCGGGCGCGACGCAGGAGAAAGAGCGGGCCGTCCGGCTCGCCAGGCACGCCGTCAAGGTGCGGATCGTCGACGTCGTCGCCAGGACCGAGATCGACGAGACCTTCGCCAACGACACCGACGAGGAGCTCGAGGGCATCTTCCGGTTCCCGCTCCCGCCGGGCGCGCAGATCGAGCGGCTCGCGCTCGAGGTGGACGGCAAGCTCATCGAGGGCGCGTTCGTCGATCGCGATCGCGGGGCCGCGATCTGGCGCGGCGTCCTCCAGAACGCCGCCCCCAAGGCGCCCAAGCCGCGCGAGGAGATCATCTGGGTCCCCGGCCCGTGGCGCGACCCCGCGCTGCTCGAGTGGCAGCGGGGCGGCCGGTTCGAGCTGCGCATCTTCCCCATCCCGAAGCGCGGCTCGCGGCGCGTCGTGCTCACCTACACGCAGCTCGTCGAGCAGGCCGGCGGCGTCCGGCGCTTCACCTACCCGCTCGCGCACGACCAGAGCGGCACGACGAACATCGGCGACTTCTCGCTCGACGTGCAGGTGCTCGGCCACGACCGGGAGTTCGGCGTCGCGACGCGCGGCTACGATCTCGCCGCCGCGCCCGCGGACGGCGCGGCCGACCGCCGCACGCTGGAGGCCCGCGGGTTCACGCCGGCCGGCGACCTCACGGTCGAGTACGCGCTCCCCGATCGCGACCGGCCCGTCACCGCCTGGGCCTACCGGATGCCCCCCGCCCCGGCCCCGGCCACGCCGCCCGCGGCGCCGCGGGTGGACAGCGCGCGGCGCGGCGCGGCCGGGACGTCGAAGCGCGACGGCGCGGAGCACGAGGCCTCCCTCGCCGCGGCGCAGGCCATCGCGAGCGACACGTCGCCCTACGTCGCGATCGCGATCCGGCCCCGGCTCCCGCGGTGGCAGGAGTCGACCTCGCGGCGCCACGCGATCGTCGTCGACTCGAGCCGATCCATGGTCGGCGAGCGGTTCGCCCGCGCGACGCGGCTCGCCTCGTCGCTCGTCCGCGAGATGGACCGGCGCGACGAGGTCGTCGTGCTCGCGTGCGACACCCTCTGCCGCTCGCTCGGCGACGCGGGCCAGGGCGGCGCCGCGCGCCCCATGGCCCCCGGCGCCGCCTCGGCGGGCGAGGTCGAGCGCTTCCTCGGCGGCATCGAGCCCGACGGGGGCAGCGATCTCGCCGCGGCGATGATCGCGGCGCGCGCGGCCGCCGGCCCGCTCGACGGCAAGGAGCTCCGGATCATCTACCTCGGCGACGGCACGCCCTCGGTCGGCCCGACGCGCCCCGCCCACATCGAGGCCGCGGTGCGCGGCGCGGTCCCCGCGGACGGCGCCGCCGCGGTGGTCGCGGTCGCGCTCGGGAGCGACGCGGACACGACGTCGCTCAGGGCGCTCGCGCGGGGCGGCGGCGGGGTGATGGTCCCCTACGTGCCCGGCCAGAAGGTCGCGAGCGCGGCGCAGTCGGTCCTCGGCGCGGCGTACGGCCTCGCGCTGCGCGATCCCGAGATCGAGCTCCCGCCCGGCCTGACCCAGGTCACGCCGGCGCGGCTCGACCCGATCCGCGCCGGCGGCGAGGCGCTCGTCGTGGCGCGGATGAGCTCCGGGGCCGACGTCAACGGCGCGATCCGCCTCCGCGGCCGCGTCTCGGGCGAGCGCTTCGAGCAGACCTACCCCGTCAACATCGTCGCCACGAGCGGCGCGGGCAACGCCTTCGTCCCGCGCCTCTACGCCGCGGCGAAGATCGCGGAGCTCGAGGAGACCGGCGGCGACGCGCAGAAGCCCGCCGTCATCGAGCTGTCGCGGCGCTTCTCGGTGGCGAGCCGGTTCACCTCGCTGCTCGTCCTGGAGAGCGAGGCGATGTTCAAGGCGTTCGGCCTCGATCGAGACGGCCTCACCTCCGCCTTCACGGGCGAGGAGCAGGCCGAGCGCGTGAGCGCGAGCGCCGAGGGGGAGGAGCCCGGCAACGCGGCGGACGAGGGCGCCGAGGAGAAGGGCGACGCGCTCGGAGCGGGCCTCGGCCTGTCGGGCAGCGGCAGGGGCGGCGGCGGCTCCGGCTGGCCGGACGCCGCGCCGGCCGCGAAGGCGGAGTCTCGCACGTCGGCCGGCGCCCGCCCGGCGTCGCCCGCCAAGCGACGATCCCAGGAGCTCGATCCCCTCTCGGGCTCGCTCGACGACATGCCGGCGCCGGCGCCGGCGCCGACGGCCGCCGCCCCCGCGGAGCCGAAGCCGGCGCTCCCGCAGGACGAGCGCGCCCGGAGGTCGCGCGATGACCTCGTCGCCGCCGAGGAGTGGTCGCGCCCGCGCCCGCGGCGGATGATCCCGATGCGCCGGGTGTTCGATCGCAAGGTGAGCTTCGACGCGACGAACACGCTCGCGCCCGAGAGCGCCGCGAAGACCGCGGCCGCCGAGGCGGCGCTCGCGGCGGCCCCGGACAGCCGCGACAGGACGGCGGGGCTCTACGCGCTCTACGCCACGACCGGCCGCCTCGGCGAGGCCCAGGAGCTGACCGCGCGCTGGAGCGGGCGCGACGCGCTCGATCCCGACGCGCTCATCGCCCGGGCCGACCTCGCGGCGCGGCAGGGGCAGCGCGACCGCGCCGCGCGCATCCTCGGCGGCCTCGCCGACGTGCGCCCCGGCGACCGGGCCACCCAGGCGCGGCTCGCCGAGCTCTGGGACGCCGCGGGGCGGCCCGCGTTCGCGTGCCAGCACCGGGTGGCGCTCGCCGACCTCGCGCCCGCCGACGCGAAGCTCGTCGCCGCCGCGATCCGGTGCGCCGGCGAGGGCGGCATGAGCGAGCTCGCGAGCCAGCTCCGCCTCGACGCGACCTCCGCCGTCCGCGCGGAGATCGACAGGCGGCTCGCGCAGCCGGACCCGGCGCCGGCCGCCGACCTGCCCGGCGACGTGCGGCTCAGCGCCGAGTGGACCGGCGGCGCCGACCTCGACCTCTCCCTCATCGACGCGCAGGGGCGGCGCGTCTCGTGGATGGGCGCGACCCTCCCGTCGGTGGGTGTGCGCTCGCGCGACGCGACGAGCACGCGTTCGGAGTCCCTCGCGCTGCGGAGCCTCCCCAAGGGGAGCTACGTCGTCGAGATCGCGCGCGCGTCGGCCGAGGAAGGCGCCGGCGCCGCGAGCCCGGGGGCCCGCGCGCCGGGCCCGGTCCGCGGCGAGCTGACCCTGCGCCTCGCGGGAGAGACCCGCAAGGTGCCCTTCACGCTCGACGGCGCGCGCCTCGAGCTCGGCACGGTGCGCGTCTTCTTCACCTCCCGCCTGGTGCCGGTCGACGGCCTGGCGGCTTCGCCGTTCTGACGAAACGGACGAAACTGACGGAATCGACGAAGACGACGACGAAGACGAACCTGACGGGACCGACCTCCGCCCACGCGCGGAGGCTCTCTCTTGCGCACCCCTCCCTTCACATGTCCTGAACGACCCCCGCAGCGCGCTTCCGTAACAACCTATTCGTCGCCCCCCGGGCGCGCTCGCCCGGGGATCGAGCGGCCCTCCCGCCGCGCTCGTGTCGGGCGGAGATACCCGATACAGTTTCGACATGAATCCGCTCGTCCCGGACTTCATCCTCGAACAGGACGCCGAAGGGCAATACGCGGGAGCGGTCGACGCGGCTGTCCTGCACGTCTCGCTGCCGGCGATCGTGGAGCTCGCCGAGCAGATGATCGTGCGCCAGGCGCTCGATCCGGACGCGCTGCGATCGTTCTTCGATCCGCTGTTCGAGGCCGTGCACCAGTCGGGCGGGTTCGTCGCGACGCTGTCGCCCGCCGGCGGGTTCACGGCGCTGTTCCCCGATCGGCCAGGGCGCAACGTCACCCGGCACGCCCGCAGCGCGGCGCTCGCGATGCGGCGCAGCCTCCTGGAGCTCGCGGCGCGGCGCGCGCTGGGCGCCGGGGGCGCGCAGACGCCGTTCAGGATCGGGCTCGCCTGGGGCACGGTCCACTGGACGATCGTGCGCATCGCCCCGGATCGCGCGTACTACCTGATCTACGGCCCCGCGATGGAGGCCTGTCAGGCGACCGACCGCGGGGTGGACGACAGCGAGCTCCACCTCGATCGCAGCTTCCGCGAGCGGCTCCCCGCGGCGAGCGCGCGGGAGAGCGTGGCGGAGCTCGACGAGGCCGATCTCCTGAGCGGGCCCCCCTCGCTGACGATCACGTCGGCCCCGACGGACGCGGACGTCGAGGCGTTCCTGCCGCCGGGCGCGGGCGATCTCGCGCCGGAGGGCGAGATCCGCGAGGTGACGACGGTGTCGGTCTCGCTCGATCGGGTGGCGAGCCCGACGGAGCTCCTCCAGCAGCTGCACGAGATCTCGGCGATGTACGGCGCGACGTTCGCCGGCATGACCGTGACGGAGCGCGGCTTCGGCGCGCAGTTCTACTTCGGCGCGCCCGTCGCGCACGAGAGCGACCACGATCGCGCCCTCGACTTCGCGCTCGAGCTGAAGAGCAACGGCCTCGGCGTGCCCCGGCTCGCGGTGGGCGTCACCCGCGCGCGCTGCCTGGTCGGCTTCTTCGGCGCCGTGGGCCGCCGCGAGTTCGCGTGCGTCGGCCGCGCCATCCACCTCGCCGCGCAGATCGCGCGGAAGGCCGCGCCGTCGTCGATCTGGGCGGACGAGCGGGCGTTCCGCGCGGGCGAGGCGAGCCACCAGTGGTCGACGGAGAACATCTTCCGGTTCGACGGGTTCGATCTGCCGATCCTCGTCTACTCGCTCGAGCGGCGGCGCATCGCGGTGCAGGAGGAGTTCTACGACCTCGGCCCCATCGGCCGCGAGGTCGAGCTCGGGCGGCTCACGCAGGCGCTCGAGCCCCTGTTCACCGGGCGCTCCGCGGGCGTCGTGTACATCCTCGGCGAGGCGGGCATCGGCAAGAGCTACCTCGTGCACAGCTACCGCCACCAGCGCGCGCAGCTCATGGACATGCGCCCGCTCCTGTGGATCGAGGCCCGCTGCGATCAGACGCTGAGGACCCCGCTCTACGCGTTCGAGTTCGCGCTCAAGGAGTACCTCGGGATCTCGTCGGAGCTCGGCCAGCGGGCCAAGGAGGCGGGGCTCGATCTCGCGCTGGAGCTGCTCCTGGAGCGGCTGCCCGAGAGCTGGACCGAGGTGCGGGCCGGGATCGACAGGTCGCGCGGGGCGTTCGCGCGGCTGCTCAGGCTGCGCGGCCAGGAGGCGGGGGCCGAGGCCGGCGGGCGCGACGAGGTCCTCGAGGCGCTCGCCGCGCTGCTCGTCGCGGAGAGCTCGCTGCAGCCGGTGGTGGTGCACCTCGACGACGCGCAGTGGGCCGATCGGACCTCGCTCGACGCGGTGCGCGCGATCACGGCCGCCTGCAGGGACCTGCCGCTGGCGGTGATCTGCTCGGCGCGGCCGGCGGCGTCCTCGGGGGAGGGCGTGGACGCCCGCATCCCGCTCGACGCCGGCATCCCGTCGCAGGCGATCGAGCTCGCGCCGCTCCCGGCGGAGCGGCTGCTCGCGCTCGCGGAGCCGTTCTTCGGCGGCCCGCTCCCCACGATGCTCGGGTCGCTGCTCGGCCAGACCGCGGGGGGGAATCCGTTCTTCGCGCAGGAGATCCTCGCGTACTGGCTGGAGGACGGGCGGTACGGGTCGGCCCACGACGCCGCGCGATCGAGCCGGTTCATGCCGCCGCGGACCGTGAACAGCCTGCTCGTCGCGCGGCTCGAGCGGCTCGAGCCGCGCACGCGGCAGACGGTGATCTCCGCCGCGGTGCTGGGGCGCGAGTTCGACACGCGCGTGCTCGCCCGGATGATCCCGGACGCCTCGGCGCTCGTGGATCACCTGCGCTTCGGCGAGGCGCAGCGGATCTGGTCGCGGATGGGGGAGCACCGCTTCGAGTTCTGCACGGTGCTGATCCGCGACGCCGCGTACGGGATGCAGCCGAAGGAGACGGCGGAGCGGCAGCACCGCCTCGCGGCGGAGGCGATCGAGGCCGTCTACGGCGACGATCTCGAGGATCAGCGCGCGGCGCTCGACAGCCACCGGCGGCTCGCGGGCTGAGCGCGCCCGGCCGTTCTGGCCGGCGGGGCGCGGGTGGTACGTGGGCGGGACGTGGAAGCGCGTGGAAGCGCGTGGAACCCCCTCGACGCCGCTTTCGAAGTGCGGCAACTGTCCGCGCATGAGCACGGCCCATCACGAGGCTCACGCGGCCCCGGCGCACGACGTGAGCGATCACCATGGCTTCGACGGGGAGCCCGCCCGCGCGCTGCCGGCGGACGAGCCGCCCACCCCGAACTGGGTCCCTGCGCTGGGGCTCGCGGTCTTCGTGGTGGCTGGCGTCACGTTTCTCGCGATGAGCAGCGACGACGACGGCGCCGCAGGGCAGGCCGCGCCGGCGGGCGCGCGCCCGGCGACCGCCGAGGTTCGCCCGGCCGCGGCCGGCGCTCGCCCCGCCCCCGCTGGCGCGCGCCCGGCGACCGCCGAGGCTCGCCCCGCGGCTCAGCCCGGCGCGCGCCCGGCGGCGCCGACCGGGCCCGCGGCAGGGGCGGCCGCGGAGGCCCTGAGCGCCGCCGCAGCCGCGCGCGCGGCGGGCACCGCCGCGCCGGGCCCGGCGAACCTGCGCAAGCTGACGCCGCAGGAGGTGGATCAGGTGCGCAAGCGCATGGAGGCGCGGCAGAAGGACGGCGCCCCGGCGCCGTCGAAGTGAGCGAGATCGCGGTGGTCCCCGCCGCGGCGCGCATGCGCACGGTGCTTGTGCTCGGCGCGGGCACGATGGGCCAGGGGATCGCGCAGGTCACGGCGGTCGCCGGCTACGTGACGCGCCTGTACGACGTCGACGCCGCGCGGATCGGCGCGGCGATCGAGGACCTCAAGCGCGCGACCGATCGCCTCGTCCAGAAGGGCAAGATGCTCAACGAGGCGCGCAGCGAGATGATCGGGATGCTGGTGGCGTCGCCGGATCTCGAGCGCGCGGCGGCGGACGCCGATCTCGTGATCGAGGCGGTGCCCGAGCGGATGGACCTCAAGGTCGAGGTGCTCGGCCGGGTGAAGGCGGCGGCGCCGGAGCGGGCGCTGCTCGGCACGAACACGTCGAGCCTGAGCGTCACGGAGCTCGGGCGCCGGCTCGGCGCGGGCGGGCGCACGATCGGCCTGCACTTCTTCAACCCGCCGCCGGTGATGGAGCTGCTCGAGGTGGTGCGGGGGCTCGAGACCGACGAGGCGACGGTGACGGCGGCGCTCTCGGTGGCGAGGCGCCTGGGCAAGACGCCGATCGTGGTGAACGACACGCCCGGCTTCGCGACGAGCCGGCTCGGCGTGGCGCTCGGCGCAGAGGCGATGCGGATGCTGGAGGCCGGGGTGGCGTCGGCTGTCGACATCGATCGGGCGATGGAGCTCGGGTACCGGCACCCGATGGGGCCGCTCAAGCTGACGGATCTCGTGGGGCTCGACGTGCGGCTCGCCATCCTGGAGCACCTCCACCGCGAGGTGGGGGAGCAGTTCCGGCCGCCGGTGATCCTGCGGCAGATGGTGCGGGCGGGGAAGCTCGGGAAGAAGACGGGGGAAGGGTTCTACCGGTGGACGGAGGCGGGGGCCCAGCCCAGCGACGGCTGGCGCCGCGGGTAGGGAGCGAGCGCGGCGGGCGCCGCGCGCGGCCGGGGGCGCGCTACCGGTTCATCTTGTCCTTCTTGGCGTTCTCTTCGGCTTCCTTCAGGCGCTCGGCCTCGCGCTGGACGATACGCTCCTTGACCACGGCGTAGTCCTTCTCGTCCTTCATCCGTCGGTCGACCTGCTTCTGCCGCTCCGCCGCGGTCGCCGGATAGCCGGTCGCCTTGGGGTTGCTCGTCAGGTACGCGCTGTAGGCCCCCCACGCCTCCTTCACCGCCTGCCAGTTCTTCTGACGCTCGCGCAGATCGGCGAGGCAGAAGAGCACCTTGGCGTGGAGCTCCTCCGTGCCCTTCTTGCCGGTCGCCGTGGTCCAGGCCGTCTCGGCTTCCGCCATGTTGCCGGACTCCAGCATCGCCTCGCCGAGCAGATAGAAGCCGAGCATCTTCGAGGAATCCTGCTTGATCGCCTCCTGGAAGGCCGCGATCGCGCCGGGGATGTCGCGCGCCACGAACGACGCCTGGCCCTTCAGGACCTGCTCCGTGTAGGGGCTGATGCCGGTGTGCCCGCTGGGATCTTTGCGCTGCGACGGAGCAGCGTCGGGCGCGGCTGCCGCCGGCTCAGGCGCAGCCGCCTGCGGCTTCTCCTTGCCCGCAGGCGGCTGGGCGGCGACCGGCGCCGCGGAGAAGACGACGGCGAGGGCGAGCGATGCGACGACAGCGAGCGAGCGGTCCTGCATGCCCGCCAAGGTACCGCAGCTCAGGCAGGCCGCGCTACTTCCGCCGCGGCCTGAACGGATCCGGCGGCTGCCCCGCGTCCACCGGCGGCTGCCCCGCGTCCACCGGCGGCCACCCCGCGTCCACCGGCAGCCTCCCCGCGTCCGGCCACCCCGCGTCCACCGGCAGCCTCCCCGCGTCCGGCCACCCCGCGTCCACCGGCGGAGAGCCCCCATCGGGGCCCGCGTCCAGCCAGCCCGCATCCGCCGGTCCCCCGGCGTCCGCAGGCACCTTGCCCGCATCCCCCGGCGCGCCTCCGTCGAGCGCCACCCCGCCCTGCGCGCTCAGCGACACGAGGCGGCCGTCCGGCTCCGGCGGCCAGAGGAAGCGCTCCTCCGCGCCCGTCTTCCGGTCCACCAGCTTGGCCCAGCTCGCGCGCGGGTTGTCCGCCATCTGCACGCGCAGCCGCGTCGTCACGCCGTTGTCGAACGTCGGACGGCGGAGCAGGGCGCCCGGCGGCCGCTCCGGCGCGTCCCCCGTCAGCGGCACGTCGAAGCGGACCCGATCGAGCAGCTCCTGGCCCACGTACAGCTCGATCGCGAACCGGCCCATCACCCGCGCCGTCGCCAGGGGCCGGTCGAGCGCCACCGGCCGCACGCGCACGATCGAGCCCCTCCCCTTCGCGTACTGCACGTCGAAGACCCACTGCTTCGCGCTGGGCCGCGGGGCAGGGTCCGGCGCATACCCCGCGCGGGACGGCGGAGCCTCGGGCTCGGCGACGGCAACCACGCCGGCGGCAGCAAGAGCAAGGCCAGCGAGGAGCCCCAGGGCGGCGCGGGTGAGAGGGCGAGGCGAGGTCATCGGGTACCGGAAGGAGGCCCGAGCGGCAGGGCCGCCTCGAGCGTCGCGGAGAGCACCTCTTCCCACGCCGAGCCGTCGCCGTCGAGCGCCCCCCAGAGCTCGCGGAGCTCGTCCGGCACCGGCGCGATCGCCGCGCAGAGCTCGCCGCGCTCGTCCGGCACCGTGACCCGCAAGGCGTGCAGCGCGACGCGCGAGAGGGGGATCACCCGGCCCCTCGCCGTGGTCACCGACCTGGCCCCTCCATGGTCGCGATCGCCGAGGAGCGGCGCCCCCGCGTGCGCCGCGTGCACCCGGAGCTGGTGCGTGCGGCCCGTCACCGGATCCAGGCGCAGCAGCGTGGCCGGCGCCGCGCCGCCGCCCGCCGAGGCGACCGCGCGGTAACGCGTCGCCGCGTCTTTCGCGTCCGCGCCGCCCACCGCAGGCAGGCTGCGACCGCCCCGCGCCCGCGCCGCGCCGATGGGCGCATCCCACGTGCCCGCCCCGTCGACGCGACCCCCGGCGATGCCCACGTAGACCCGAGCGATGCGCCCCGCCTCGCGCATCGCCGCGAGGTGCCGCCGGCCCCGCGCGCCCGTGGCGCACAGCACCGCGCCGCTCACGCCGACGTCGAGCCGCGAGGCCGCGTGCGGCGGGTCGCGCAGCCCGAGCAGCTCTGCGATCTCCGTGACCAGCGACCGCGTGCCCCGGCGCTCCGGCTCCGTCGGCAGCGCCGCAGGCTTCGACGCGACGAGGAGCTCCCCCCAGCGCGCCAGCACCTCCACCGGCGGCGCCCCCGGCGCGTCGCGCCGCGCCGGCCACACCGCGAGCTCGTCGCCGAGGGCCACGGCGTCGCCAGGCCGCGCGCGCCGGCCGTTCAGGAACGCGCGCCCCTCCGCCGCCGCGCCCGCGAGGCCCCGTGACGCGCCGCCCGCGCGCTCGAGGACGTCGGCCACCGTGGGGCCGTCCGAGGGCCCGACGCGGAAGCGCGCGGCCGTCATCCGGGCAGCGCCGCGCGCGGGGCAACGCCGCCCCCGGGAGCTCCCCCGGCGACGACGCCCGGCGACGACGGCGAGGCGCGCTCGTCCAGGCGCTCGACCACGCCGCGATCGCCGTCGATGCGAAGCCGATCGCCCGTCTTGATCGCCAGCGTCACGCCGGGGACGTTCACCACCGCAGGGATGCCGTACTCCCGCGCGACGATCGAGGCGTGCGACATGGGGCCGCCGAGCTCGGTCACGACCGCGGCGGCGACCAGGAACAGGGGCGAGAGGCCGACGTCGGTCGTGCGCGCGACCAGCACCTCCCCCGGCGCCACCGCGTCGAGCGCCGAGGCGCCCGGATCGAGCACGCGGGCCCGCCCCTCGACGACCCCAGGGCTCGCCGGCAGCCCGAGCAGGCGCTCCCCGGACGCGGGCGGCAGCACGACCGGCGGCGGCCGGCCGATGAAGGTGGCCGGCGGATCGGGGCGCGCGGCGTCGCGGAGGTGCTCGGCGCGCCGCAGCCGGACGAGGTGGCCCACGTCGGCGCGACCGCTGGAGAGCGCCGTCGCGAGCTCTTCGTAAGTGCAGAAGAAGACGCTCCCGGGCTCCAGCGAGGGATCGATGCGCCGGAGGCGCCGGTCGATGTCGAGCGCGACCCTGCGCAGCATGCCGAGGACGCGCGTCACCCACGTGCGCATGCGCTCCCGCAGGCGCACGTAGCGCTGCGCGCGGCCGACGAGCGTGCGCAGGAGCGCGAGCTCCAGCCGCGGCACGCGCGTCTCGAGCATCGCCATCTCCCGATCGGCGAGCGCCCGGGCGCGCGCCAGCGCGCGCTCCGGATCACCCGGCGCCCCGCGCAGCGACGCCGTGAGCATCGCGACGACCGGCGACGGGTCCTCCCGCCAGCGCGGCGTCGCGAGCTCCGCCTCGCGCACGGCGCGATCGCCGTAGGCGTCGAGGAACCGCGCGTACGCGTCGCGCGCCGGCCCCTCGGGCAGGTCGCGCGGCCACAGGACGTTGCCGGCGAGGAGCCGCTCGCGCGCCGTCCGATCCTGCATGACGAGCTCGGCGACCCGCGCGAGCTCGATGCCCGGCCCCGCGCTGTCGA
Source organism: Sorangium sp. So ce295 (assembly GCF_051527405.1). Taxonomy (NCBI): domain Bacteria; kingdom Pseudomonadati; phylum Myxococcota; order Polyangiales; family Polyangiaceae; genus Sorangium; species Sorangium sp. So ce295. The sequence goes on from NZ_CP150324.1 coordinate 11,628,723, forward strand.
GCTCGCGCACGCCGCCCGCGAGCACCTGCGCCAGGTGCTCGACGTTCGTCTCCGCGCGCCCGGCCGGCGCGTCGAGGTGCGCCTCCCCGGAGGCGGAGCGCGCGGAGGCGCGTCGGCCCGCGATGCGCTCGAGCGCCTTGCACAGCGCGAGGTGGCTCGCGAGCGACGCCGACGCGCAGTGCAGCATCCGCGTGCCGGTCCGCTCGAGCAGCAGGAAGACGCTCCGGAGCGTGGTGCCGATGGCGTCGTCCGGCAGGAGCGTCATGTCGAGCTCGGAGAGGGCGCGCTGCGCCCAGAGCGCCTCGCCCTCGTAGGCCGCCACCTCGCGCTCGAGCCGCGCCTGCCGGAGGAGGAGCCGCGGCCCGGTGAGCGGCAGCCGCGCATAGAAGCCGCGCCGCGAGACGCCCTCGCTCTGCTCGGCGAGCCGCGCGATGAGCGCCTCGCTCGCCCCGCCGCTCATGCCGAGCAGCGCGCGCGGCGAGAGCCCCGGGACCTGCGCCGCGATCCGCATGAAGGCGGTGAGGTTGAGGTAGAAGCGCCCGTGCACGTTGGCCACGAGGCGCGCGCCCCGCGGCACGCGGCAGCCGAGCGCGGCGAACGCCTCGCGGAAGCCCCGGTCGGAGAACGCCCGCGCCACCGACCAGGTGAGCGGCGTCGCCGCGCCGGGGAGCGCCTCGCCCACGTTGGCGCGCGACCAGATCGTGTCGGCGTCGCCGCCCTCGGGGAAGCCGCCGCCGCTCACCGGGCGCACCTGGAGCAGCCACACGCGCCGCGCCGCCGAGGAGGGCGCGCCTTCGCCGGCCTCCGACGCCGCCGGGGAGGGCGCGCCTTCCCCGGCTTCCCGCGCCACCGGAGCGGACGCGCCCGCCGCGGCGGCGGCCTCCGGCGGGTCGGACGGCCCTTCCCCGTCGACCACGAGCGCCGCGCCGGGCGGGTCCTCGCCGCGCTCCTCGACCGCCTCGACCGCGAACTCCACGTCGAACGGGCCCTTGCCGCCCTGCTCGAGCCGCTCGGCGAGCTCGGCGAGCTGCCGCAGCGCGGCCTCGCCGAGCGCCGGCTGCTCGGCGCTCGCCTCGGGCACAGGGACCTCCTCGAGCCCGGCCGCGCCCACGACGAGCGCGCGCCGCTTCTGCGCCACCGCCGACGCGACGACCCTGCCGCCGTCGCGCGCGAGCCGGATCGTGTCGGCCGCCGCGGCGCCGTCGACGACCGGCGCGCCGAGCCCGAGCGTGGCGTTCACGAGCCGCTCGCCGGCGTGCCAGTGCTCGCCCTCGAGCCCAGGCGGGGGCGCGGTGAACAGCACGCCCGCGGCCTCGGCGCGCACCATGACCTGCAGCACGACGCCCATCGCGACGTCGCGGATGCCGGCGTGCGCGAGGTACGCGAGCGCGCGCGGCAGGAAGGCGCTCGCCCAGACCTGCCGGATCGCGGCGTCGAGCCCGGCCTCGCCGCGCACGCCGAGCACGGACGTCGCGAGCCCCGCCATCGACGTCTCCTCGCTGTCCTCGCACGTGGCGCTGGACCGCACCGCGAGGCCCCACGGCGCCTCCTGCTCGACGGCCTGCCAGAGCGCCCGCAGCGCGGTCGAGAGCGCCTCGGGCAGCGGCTCGCTCAGGATGCGGTCGCGCGCGCGCGCCGCCCGGTCGACGCCCGCCCTCGTGCCCGAGAGCCGGATCAGCGTGGCGAGGTCGTGCCCCGGCGGCAGCTGCCGGTCGACGAGCTCCGTGAAGCACCGCGCGTCGAGCACCCACCCGCGCGGCACCGGGAAGCCGTCGCGGAGCAGGCGGCCGAGCGAGGCCGCCTTGCCGCCGACGCGCTTCGCGCTCGTGTGGCGGCGCAGGCCGGCGCTCTCGAGCGGCTTGAGCCACTCGCGCACGGTGGGCGGGTCGGTCGCGCCGTCGGCGCGGGCGGTGCGTGTGGGGTCGGCCACGTCGATGCCGAGGGAGTAACACGGTTCGGCGGCCTGGGTCAGGGGCATGTGACGGCCGGGCCGCCGCGATCACGGCGGCGGCAAACCGCGCTGGATCCGCTCGTGCCAGAGCACCATTTCAACGCCGCCCGGCCCCCGATTCCAGGCGTAGTCGTGCGGGCCGGGAACGACGAGCAGGGTGTGGATCACGCCGTCCTGCCGCAGCCGATCGCTGAGCGCCTGGATGGCGGGCAAGAAGGGGTCGGCCTCGCTCGACACGAGCCGGAGCGCGACCGCGCGGCGCTCCATGGCCCGGCGCGCGAGCGCGGAGAACACCTCCGCCTCGCCCGCCCGCACCGCGGGCTGCAGGGCGCCGACCGCGCCGAAGACGTCGGGGAACGACAGGCCGACGAGCAGCGCGAGGCGGCCGCCGAGGCTCACGCCGTCGATGCCGGTGGCCTCGCGCGTGGCCTGGCAGCCGCCCTCGGCGCGCGCGCGCGGCAGGAGCCGCTCGACGAGGAAACGGCCGAAGCCCGCGGCCCCCTCGACGGAGCGGTCGCGGAGGTCGGGCGTGAACGGCGTGGCGATGCAGAGCCCGCGGTAAGGGTGCTCCTTGAGCGAGGCGTTGAGCTGCGCGAGCCGCTCGGGCGTGACCATCTGCCCGAGATCGTCCGGCGTGAGCGGCGGCGAGCGGAGCCGCCGGAGGGCCGCGTCGAGGCCGTAGTCGTCGCGCCACCCGCGCGCGCCGACCTCGAGGCCTCGCACCGCCTCGCCGCGCCCGTGCAGCGCGACGAGGAGCGGCGGCGCCGGCGCGGCCTCGGGCGCGAGCAGCAGCGCGCGCTGCGGGCCTTCGCCCTCGGAGGCGGGCTCGAACGGGAGATCCTTCCAGGCCGAGGGGGACGCCTCCTCCGGCGCCGGCGGTGAGGAGCCTCGCCGGCACGAGGGCGCGGCGAGCGCGGCGAGGCCGAGCAGCGCGCGCCGGCGCGAGAGCGGGGGGATCGTCGTGGCGGCCATCGGCGGCGAGGGTAGCAGCGGGGCGCGGGCGCAGCCCTGGGCAGGCCCACGTGCCCCCATGTAGGCTGCATGGGTCCGGGCGAGGGCCCTCGAACGGGGGAGCGCTCATCGGCGAGACGCGCCGATCCTGACGAGGCCCGCACGGCTCCGTCGGCCCCGGGCGAGAGACCCGTGACGAAAGGGGACCGCTCATGAGCCGTGAGACGAAGGGGGACGTCGGGCCGCGCGCAGGCGGCGCGCCGGGCAGCGTGGAGGGCGTGATCGCGGACGACGTGAAGACGCTCCACAGCATGGGCTATGCGCAGGAGCTGCTGCGCAGGATGGGGGGCTTCTCCAACTTCGCGATCTCGTTCTCGATCATCTGCATCATCGCGGGCGGCATCACGTCGTTCCAGATGGGCTTTTGCAGCGTCGGCGGCGCCGGCATCGGCATCGGGTGGCCGGTGTGCAGCGCGCTCACGCTCTGTATCGCGCTCACGATGGGCCAGGTCGCGTCGGCGTTCCCGACCGCGGGCGGCCTGTACCACTGGGCCTCGATCCTCGGCGGCCGGGGCTTCGGCTGGGCCACCGCGTGGTTCAACCTGATCGGGCTGATCACCGTCCTCGCGGCCATCAACGTCGGCGCCTACCTGTTCATCATGAGCTCGCTCGGCCCGCTGTTCGGCGTGGATCTCGCCGCGATGCCCCCGGATCGCGCGCTGGTGACGCAGGCCGTCGGGGTCACGCTCATCACGGGGACGCAGGCGCTCTTCAATCACCTCGGCATCCGCGTCACCACGCTGCTCACCGACTTCAGCGGGTACCTCATCCTCGTCGTCTCGGTGATCCTCACCGCCGCGATGCTCTTCTACGCGCCCGCGATCGACCCCGGCCGGCTCGTCACGTTCACGAACTACAGCGGCCCGAAGGGGGGCGACGTGTGGCCGGAGACGGGCAGCATGACCACGCTGTTCCTCCTGAGCTTCCTCCTGCCCGCGTACACGATCACCGGGTACGACGCGTCGGCGCACACGTCGGAGGAGACGATCGGCGCGGCGCAGACGGTCCCGCGGGGCATCGTCCGGGCGGTGCTCGTCTCCGGCGTCTTCGGGGCGCTGATGCTGAGCGCGATCGTGCTCGCGATTCCCGATATGGACGAGGCGGCGTCGAAGGGCGGCGGCGTCTTCTTCTGGGTCATGGAGCGCGTCATCCCGGAGAACCTCCGGATCGCGCTCTACGCCGGCATCTCGGTGGCCCAGTACCTCTGCGGGCTGGCGACGGTGACGTCGGCCTCCCGCATGACCTTCGCGTTCGCCCGCGACGGGGGGCTGCCGCTCTCGGAGCAGCTGCGCAAGGTGAGCCCGAAGTTCAGGACGCCGGCGACGGCGATCTGGGTCGTCAGCGCGCTGACGATAGGCTTCACGGTGTACACGCCCGTCTACTCGACGATCACGGCCGTCTGCGTGATCTTCCTCTACATCTCGTACGTGATGCCCACGATGATGGGCGTGCGCGCCTACGGCCGCACCTGGGTGAAGATGGGCCCGTGGGACCTCGGCCCGCTGTACCGGCCGCTCGCGATCATCAGCGTCCTCGCGTGCCTGATGCTGATCGTGGTGAGCGTCCAGCCGCCGAACGACAAGGCCCTTGGTATCATGCTCATCGTCTTCGCCGTGACGGCCGTCGTCTGGTTCGCGCTGGAGCGCCGCCGCTTCCAGGGCCCGCCCCAGGGGGTGATGATCCAGCAGCGAGAGCGGGAGATCGCGGAGGCGGAGCGGGCCGTCGGGCAGATCGCCGCGCGCGGCGGGCCGTAGGGATCCGGCGGAAGAGAGGGACGCAGCAGCCGGCAGAGAGGCTGAGAAGGCGAATCAGCCTCTCGGGGGGTCGAGGCGAGGAATCAGCCGCCAGAGGGGCTGAAGAGGAGGGGATAGGTCACGGTCACGATGCCTGCGTCCGGCGGCGGGAACGACAGGCCGTAGAACGAGCGCACCACGCAGGAGACCACGCCGGCGTCCGGCAGATCGGAGCCGCCGTTGTGGACGCTCGATACCGCCCCGTCGCGGCCGATCACGAAGCCGACCGACACGCGCCCGGTGAGGTTCGGGCTGTTGCGCAGCCCGTTCTCGTAGCAGAGCCGGAAGCGGCCGAAGTTCTGGCGCACGATGCGCTGGATGACCTCCGGCGGGATCCGGCCCGACACCGAGGGCGAGCCGACCCGCATGCGCGGCGCGCTCACCTTGTGGCCAGGGCCGTTGGCGAAGCGCGACGCGCCGCCGCCAGGGCCGAAGCCCGGCCCATCGCCGACGCCGCTCCCGTGGTTGATGGTGCCGATGGACCCGATCCCGATGCCCATGAGATGCCCGCCGCCGCCCTCGCCGACGCCCGTCAACCCGAGCCCGCCCACGCCGCCCGACTCGTCGATCGTCTCGCGCCACATGTTGCCGATCACGCTCCTTTCGCCGTTGCCGAGCGTGTCGGGGCCGCCCCAGGGCGCCGAGAGCGCGTTCGGATCGCCGCCGGACCCCGCGTTGAGCACGCCGATCATGCCGAAGCGCGCCGCGTCGTCGAGCGCCTGGGACCGCGAGATCCGCACGTCGCGGTTGTCCTTCGGCCCCTGGATCTCGAAGCGCCCGCCCGTCTTCCGGCTCGTCTCGCTCCCGGCCTTGCCCGACTCGCCCATCGCGGCCGCGCCGGAGCCGCCCTCGCGCTCGGTCTGACCGCTCGCGTCGGCGACGTCCTTCGGCTCGGGCAGCTCCTTCTCGGCGATCGCGCCGATCGCCTGCGCCATGAGGTAGGCCTGCTCCGCGCTCACGCCGCCGTCGTCGGCCATGGCGAGCGGGGGCATGAACGCGGCCATGGCCCCGAGCATGCCGACGTGGAGCAGCGTCGAGAGCGCGGTGAACGGCAGGTTGCGGCGGTCCATGCCGGCCTTGCCCGCGACGCGGCGGCCCGCCCTGCCCACCGCCACCTCGAACCCGAAATCGCCGAGCTCCAGCCTCGCGCGAGCGCCGGGCGGCAACGTGATCCGCCGCGCCCCGTCGAGCTCCGCGCACGGCGCCGCGCGGCCGGCGGCGATCGCCTGCGCGATCGTCATCCTGCAGCTGCCGAAGTCGATGGATCCCGACGCGCCCGGCGGGATGACGGCGCTCACCTCACCACCCTCGCTCACGAGCACGAGCGGCGCCCGCGCCGCGCCGAGGCGCTCCGCAGGTAGGAAGAAATCGCACACGCCCCCGGCCCCCTCCGCCTCGCCGACATGAAAGGCGCGCGGCGGCGTCAGGTGCGCCACGTGAAGCGGGGTGTTCCCCCACCGGATGATCACCTCGAGCGACAGCGCGTCGGTCTCGCACTCGTCGGCGGGGACGTCCGGCGCGCTTTTGACGAGCGCGTACGTATAGGAGCCCTCCGGCGCGTCCGCGGGCACGTCGGCCTCGATGGCCGGGTACGGGCTGAAGGGCAGGTTGCTGAGGAATGGATTCGAGGGTGCGATGCCCGGAGCCATCTTGAACGTGTCCATCGGAGAACAGCCCTTTCCCTGCTCGCGCTCGCGCGCATGTCCGCGCGGCGAGCGGTCTGAATGGAGCGAGCCCTCGAGGGCCCGCCTCTCTCGGCGCGCCCCGGCGCACGCGCGGCGAGCTTCACCGCTCTCTGCGTGCGCCGCGGCTCACCGCGTCCACGCCAGGGATCGACAGCGCCGCCCGCCCCAGGTTCCGGAGCCGCGCCGCGATTTTCAGCGGCGCATCCGGGCGTCGGGGGGTTCCAGTTTCTGGACCGCCGCCCGGCGCCTCGAGGTGGTGGTGGCCCGCGCCATCACCCCGCGGGATCGCGCCGCCACCTCGAGCGGAACCGTAGGACGGCCGACGGCAGCCGACGGCGGTCGACGGCGCACGGGTGGGCGCGATCCCCGCATATCCCAGGGAGATCGCTGAAGCCTGGGGTGACGCGACGCCCCGGTTGACGGACGCCAGGCGATGGCACGGAAGCTGCGAACAACGTGGGTGCGTTGGCGACGTCGTCGAGGTCGACGCCGTTGTCGACGTCAACGACGCGCGACCGCGCTGAACGGAGCGCGGCGCGCTGACGCCCGCGCCCGTCGACGCTGCCCGGCGAAGGTCCACGCCCGAGGTCCACGGGCGGCGCGCCCATGGAGCGCGCGCCGGGCGGCGGGTCGCGGCGAACATCCACCGTTCGAGACAACGAAGGAGTCGAGCGTATGAGCAACAGGCGATTGTTCCATGTCCTCGCAGGGGTTCCGGTGCTCGGGTGCCTCCTTGCGATGCCGTCGTCGGCGCGCGCGCAGCACGAGACGCACGTCTACGGGGTCGCGAACTTCGGACACACGGGGGAGTGCGAGGACGACACCAGCCTGTCGCACTCGGTGCACACGAGCACCGCCGCCGCCTTCGCGAGCACGTTCAACCTCCTCAGCATGGTCTCCCTCTGGGACGAGGTCTCGACGCGCAACAACACGAGCGCCCGGGGGAGCTACTGGACCGACTCGAGCCAGGCGGCGTCCTGTGCGTGCTCGGCGAACGACATGGCGTCCGGCTCGGGCGCGGACGAGGCCGATGTCGTCTTCATCCACACGCACGGCTGGCACGACGCCGGGAGTTCGTCGACGCCGGCCTTCAGCGGCCTGGTCATGGGCAACGGCAGCTACGACTGCCGCGTCCTGACGAACGAGAACATGCTCTTCGGCAACCCGGGCACGGGCGGGGATCTGGAGATCGCGGTCGTCAAAGCGTGCCAGTCGGGCGACTACGACGTGTGGAAGAACGGCGGATACCGTCAGCAGATCACGACCTCGGACAGCACCATGACGATGTGGAACGCGTTCCACGGCGACTCGTCGTGCGGCAATCACGTGAAGGACTACGTGGGTGACTACTCGATCAGCTCCATCTCCAACGGGGTGGGAGAGAACTGGATCGACGAGGCCTACGACGACAGCCAGTTCAGCAACGACGACGACTGCCCCGTCTCGATCGTGTTCGGCTCGTCGTTCGCGTCGCGGGAGCTCATGTACGAGTACGGCGGGTGGCGCGACCGGAAGAACACCGGACTGAAGACCGGCTCGACCATCTACTACATCGCCGGCTGCGACCCCTCGAACGGGCGCGTGCTGCCCGGCGGATGAACGACGAACGCTGCGTGTTGCCCGAAGGATTCGAACGACAGGAGACATGACGATGACGACGCGAACGATTGGTTTCTGGGCCGCGCTCTCGATGACCCTCATCGCCTGCGGGGCGCCGGAGGTAGCGACCGAAGGGGGCGGCGAAGACAGCGAGATCGCCGCGGCCGCGCAGGCGCTCGAGGGGTTCACGTTCGACGCGCGGGAGCTCGCCACGGCGCCCGCCGCGAGGCTCCCGGCGGCCCGGCTGACGCTGCGTTCATTCGATGACGCGCTCATCCAGCGCTCGCTCATCGGGGCCGATCAGCAGTTCACGCCGCTCAGCGAGCTGGGGCGCCGGACGGAGCGCGAGTCGGCGGACTGGACCTACGAGAAGGACCCGTCGAACGGCCAGGTGCTCGTCCTGCGAAAGACGCCGAGCGGGCCGCGGATCTCGCCGGATGAGGCGCTCTTCCAGCGGAACGCGCTGGCGCGCCTGAACAGCTGGGGCATACCGAACGACGAGATCGGGGCCGTTGTGCAGCGGAGGACGCTGCGCGAGGATCAGGACGGAACGGCGGCTTCCGCCCCGGAGGTCCATCGTTACAAGACGTTCGTGTTCCGGGCCGTGAACGGCGTCCGGGTCCAGGGGCACCGCGCAGTCGTGACCCACACGCTCGATGGGACCTTCAACCGCGCCCTCATCCGCTGGCCCGCCATCGCCTCGACGGGCCACCGGCTCCGCACCGCGCTCACGGCGCCGGAGATCGAGCGGCGCGCCGTGGAGGCGCTCTCGGCAGAGGGGGAGAGAGGCGGCAGCGTGCGGCTGCGCTGGAAGTACGTCGCCACGCCCCTCACGAGCGGAGAGGTGACCCTGACCCTGACCGTGGGCGCGATCCTGGGCGCCGGGGCCACGCCGAGCGGCGTCACCGAGGAGCCGCGCGAGGTCGACATCGATGTCGCCGCGCTGTGACGGGCGCGCGGGAGGAGAGGCGCCCGGCGCTGGACAGCGCGCGGGCGCGGGCCGCGCGAAACCGGATCGCAATGGTTCGGCGCTCGCTGGTTAACCGCGGCGGATCCGTGGGGCGAGGCCGTCAGGAAAACGTGTCGGCAACTCGCCGCATCGCTCGCGCTCCACCGCCGTACGATCCAAGCCGCATCGTTGATCCAGAGCCGCGCAGTCGGCCAGAACACACGAGTTGGGGTGGCGGCGCGCCCGTCATCGCGCATATAGTAAAAACCATGGGCGCGGCCAGGAGCAGCGGTCAAGACCCCCTCATCGGCGCGACGATCGCCGATCGATACCGGATCATCTCGCTCATCGCGCGCGGGGGGATGGGCAGGGTCTACAGGGCAGAGCAGTTCGCGCTGGGCCGGATCTGCGCCCTCAAGCTGCTCCTCCCCGATGAGCGCCTCGAGCAAGATCCGGAGTTCTTTCGACGCTTTTCGCGCGAGGCCGCGACCGCGGCGAGGCTCACCCACCCGAACTCCGTCACGGTCTTCGATTACGGCCGGGACGATCCGCGCGGGATCTACTTTATGGCCATGGAGTATATCGCCGGGCGCACGCTCCACCGCGTGCTCCACGACGAGGGCGCGCTCCCGGAGGCGCGCGCGGGCCGGATCGCGCGGCAGATCTGCCGCGCGCTCGCCGAGGCGCACGGCCTCGGCCTCGTGCACCGGGATCTCAAGCCGGGCAATGTGCTCCTCGTCGACCAGGAGGACGAGAAGGACTTCGTCAAGGTGCTCGACTTCGGCCTGGTCAAGGACGTCTCGGGGCGGCAGCTGGACGAGCTGACGCAGAGGGGCGTGTTCATCGGCTCTCCCAAGTACACCGCTCCGGAGCAGGCGATGGGCCACGAGCTCTCGCCGCGCGCGGACGTCTATGCGCTCGGCGTCCTGCTCTACGAGATGCTCTGCGGCAGGGCGCCGTTCGACAGGAAGGTGGCCTCGGCGACGCTCATGGCGCACGTCAGCGAGCCGCCGCCGCCGCTCGCCGATGGCGCTCAGGGCGCGCTCGTGTCGCCGGCGATGACGACCATCGTGATGCGGTGTCTCGAGAAGAGCCCTGACAGGCGCTTCCAGTCGATGAGGGAGTGCCTCACCGCGCTGAAGAGCGCGGCGGGCGAGCCGTTCGACGTCTCGCACGTCTCGCACGTCTCGCACGCCTCACGGGCCTCGGTCCCGGACCGCCTGTCCCTGGCGCAGCCCCGGGGCGCGCTGCCCTCCGCGTCGTCGATCTCGGAGCTCCGCATCTCGGCCTTCTCGCCCTCTCCCAGCGAGCAGCTCGTGTCGCTTCGCCCGACGCAGCTCGACTCGCTCTCTCCGCCGCAGGCCCCCGCGACCTTCAGCGGCTCCGTCGCCCCGCCCCGTCACGCGACCGTGTCCCTCTACCTGGTCGCGCTCGTGGCGGCGCTCGTCGGCGGGGGCCTGGTGCTGGCGCTCGGCCGGCGCGGGCCGGACGCCACGAACACCCCTGCCGCCGTCCAGGCCGCCCCCATGCCCGTCGAGGCGTCAACGTCGACTACGTGTTCTCGCTCAAGCTGGTGCTGCCCTGATCGCTGGCAGCGCGGCCGGCCCTGAGCAAAGACCCTGGCCGAGAGGCAAACGACGACGTGAACGCTCATGGCAGGAAGGGGTCGGTTTGCGCTGGGCTGGTCCTCTGTCTCGCGGCGCTGCTCGGCTGCTCGCGGGAAGAGACCTCCCAGCCGGCCGCCGGGAGCGGGGCCACGCGGCCGGCGGCGCAGCGGGCCGAGCTCGAGCCGGCGCCGGAGGGCGGCGAGCTCGCCGCGCTGGTGCAGCAGGCGCGGGAGCGCGCGCGGCGGGAGGGCCGCGAGCTCGTCGTCTACGTGGGCGCGCCCTGGTGCGAGCCGTGCACGAGGTTTCACGACGCGGTGAAGGCCGGCCAGCTCGACGCGGTCCTGCCTGCGCTGCGCCTGCTGGAGTTCGACCTCGACCGCGATCGGGAGCGGCTCGCCGAGGCCGGCTACGCGTCGGAGATGATCCCGCTCTTCGTCGTGCCCGGCGAGGACGGCCGGGGAACGCCCCTCCGCGTCGAGGGCTCGGTGAAGGGCGAGCGCGCGGTGGACGAGATCGTGCCCCGGCTCTCGGCCATCCTGAGCCGAGCGCGGGCCTCGGCGCGGTGATCCTCGAGGCGCGCCGGCGTCTCGGTGGACGCGCGGAGGCCGCGGCACCATGGAAGGGACCTCATGAGGACCGCCTCCCTGCTGCTCGCAGCCGCCGTGTCGCTCGCCGCGGGCTGCCGCAACGGCGCCGGCAGCGAGCCTGCCCAGCCCATGCCGAACGTCACGCCGATCGACACGCGCGCCTCCGCCGAGCCAGCAGTGGACGACGTGCCGCCCACCCCGCGGCCACCGAAGGAGGCCGATCCCACGAGCACCGACGCGTTCGAGGGCACCGCGGGCGCCACCGACAAGCCGCGCGCCGGCGCGAAGGTCGCGGTCCTGCGCGACGTGCGAACGGCCCGGCACGAGCACTACGACCGCGTCGTGTTCGAGTTCGAGGGGGACGCGGTGCCGGGCTACCACATCGATTACATCGACAAGCCGGTGCGCCAGTGCGGCTCGGGCGAGGCGACGGAGATCGCGGGCGACGGATGGCTCGCGGTGCGGATGACCCCCGCGGCGGCGCACAACGACGCGGGGAACGCCACGGTCCCGTTCCGCGAGCGGAAGCTCGCGCTCGGCGTGGCGCGCGAGATCGAGCGGACGTGCGACTTCGAGGCCGAGGTGACCTGGGTGCTCGGGGTCTCGTCGCCGAACCGGTACCGCGTCCTCGAGCTGACCAAGCCGGCGCGGCTCGTCGTCGACGTGAAGCACTGAGGCCGCGTCCACGGCACCCTGCGGCTCCCCGCGCCGCGGGCGGGCCGCAGGGCGCGGCGCGCCTCCCGCCGCTCAGCCGTCCAGCGCGGGCCCGGGCTCGCCGTGGCGCGCCGGCGGTGGAGGCGCGTCGGCCGCCTTCGGCGGGGGCAGCCGCCGCGGCGGCACGACGACCTGCTTCGGCGGCGCGGCGGGGCCGCTGGACGGCCGCGGGATGTTGTAGACGCGCTTCGCCTGGATCGCCGTGGATCGAAGGCCGTTGGCCCGCTTGATCGCCTCCACGGTGGTGCCGTACTGCCGGGCCAGCGAGCCCAGGGTCTGCCCCTTCTTCGCGGTGTGGCGCACGTACTGCGACGTGGGCTTGATCGCCCCGCGCTTCACGAGCAGCGGATACGCGCGCGCGGCCGACTCCTGCGCGATCGGGCTGTAGAACCGGACGTGGATGTGGTTCGCGTGCCCCCGGGCGTGGCGGACGAGCGGGCGCAGCTTCCTCGAACCGAGCTGGAAGACCTCGTCGAGCCAGTCCTTGTCCTCCCCGATCTTCAACGCGTGCTCCTTGAGCAGCCGCTGCACGCTGCTGTCGATGAGGATGAGCTCCACATCGGTCTCGGTGACGAGCGCCCGGACGAAGGCCCAGGTGCGCTCCCGATCGAGGTTCGCCGCCGTGGCCCGCTGGTACCAGCGGTGCCGGGCGTCGAGGAAATAGCTGATGTCGACGTCGCGCCCGGCCTGGTGGCTCTTGTGCGGCGAGAGGCGGCCGCCCTCCCGGGCGCTGATGTGCCCGATGTAGAGCTTCGGGCTCCCCGGGAACTGCCGGTGCACCTCGGCGATCGCCCGGTCGAGCGCGTCGATCGTCTCGCGCGTCCCCCAGGCGTGGGCCGGATCGACGAGCTCCCACCGATCGCCCTCGGGCATCCGGACGCCGTTGAACAGCGCGCCCGCGTTGGTCGCGCCCAGCGACATCGGCCCGAGCGCCGCGGGATCCTTCGAGAAAAGCTCCTCGATCTGGGCCTCGGTCATCGCCGAGAGCGGCGAGTGCGCCCGCGCCCCGGTCCCCGGATCCGCCGGCAGCTCCAGGCCGTCGTCGACCTCACCCTCGTCGTCGTCGACCTCGCCATCGTGGGCGTCCGCGAGCGCGGCCTCCTCCGCCGCCGTCCCGGGCGCGAGCGAAGGCGAGGCGCCGCGCTGCTCCGAGGAGACCCCGGAGGCCGCGCGCAGCAGGCCATCCTTGGACCGCGCCGCCTCCGGCGCCCTCCCGGCGCAGCCCGCGAGGAGGAGGGCGCAGAGGACGGAAACCAAGCTGCGGCGCCCCATCGCGGGCCACTATACTGACACGAGGGAGCGACGCCAACCGCGGCCCCGCGCTCGCGTGCGGCGCGCTCCACGCGACGCGCGTTCAGCGTGAGCCCAGGTTACGGGGGCGCTATGCGGCGTTGCGCGATGTTCTGCAGCGGCGCTCGCGTCCGCGCACGAGGACGTTGCCGCCGCCGCGCCGGCGGCTACATGCTTGCCCTCGTGCAACCGTCCCAGCGGAGCGGCCGCCCCGATCGGGCGGCCCGGGGGGCAGCCGCGCCGGCGCCGGCGCCGGACAACGCGCCGCGCCACGACGATCGCGGCGAGCGCACGGGCGGGACCGGCGAGCGGCAGCCGGGCGGCGGGAGCCAGCAGAAGCTCTTCTCGGCCCGGGAGGCGGCGGGCAACGGGCCGGCGACGGTCGAGGGCGAGGTCGTCCGCGTCACGTACGAGAGCGAGTCGAGCGGCTTCCGGGTGCTGCGGGTGGAGGTCACCCCCGGCGCCCCGCCGGAGGTCTGGGTAGGCGTGCTCCCGCCGGTCGGGCCGGGCACGCGCGTGCGCGCGACGGGGCGCTACGAGCGCGATCCGAAGCACGGCGAGCAGCTCAAGGTCGAGACCCTGCTGCCGATCGCCCCCGCCACGCTCGATGGGCTCGAGCGCTACCTCGGGTCCGGCATGGTGCAGGGCATCGGCCCGGCGTACGCGAAGCGGATCGTGGAGGCGTTCGGCACCGAGACGCTGGAGATCCTCGACCGGTCGCCGGAGCGGCTCGCCGAGGTCCCCGGGCTCGGCCAGCGGCGGGCGCAGGCCGTCGCGAAGGCGTGGGCGGCGCAGCGGGCGATCGGGGCCATCATGATCTTCCTCCAGGCGCACGGCGCCTCCCCGGCGCTGGCGAGCCGCATCTACAAGCGGTTCGGCCCCCACGCGATCGACATCGTCTCCCGCTCCCCGTACCGGCTCGCGCTCGACGTGTGGGGCATCGGCTTCAAGACCGCCGACCGGATCGCGCGCTCGATCGGCGTCCGGGCCGACTCGCCGGAGCGGGCGCAGGCGGGCGTGCTGCAGACGCTGGTCGATCTGTCGACGCGCGGCCACACGCTGGCGGCGCGGCCGGAGCTCGCGGAGCTCGCCGCGGCGATGCTCGAGCGCGACGCCGCCGAGGTCGACAACGCGATCGACGCGCTGGTGGCGAGCGGCCATGTGCGGGTCGAGACGCTCGAGACCGGCGAGATCGCCGTCTACCCGAAGGACCTCCACGAGGCCGAGGTGCGGCTCGCCCGCCGGATGCGCTCCTTGCTGGGCGACGGCGAGGACGGCGCGGCGCCCGAGGCGCGCCTCGTGGAGGGCGTCGACGCGGCGGTCGCCGCGTTCGAGGCGAAGACGCAGGTCTCGCTGGCGCCTGCCCAGCGGGACGCCGTGGCGCAGGCGGCGCGGAACAAGGTGCTGGTCATCACGGGCGGCCCGGGCGTGGGCAAGACGACCATCGTCCGGGCCATCCTGGCGCTCTTCGACCGCGCCCGGCTCCCGGTGCGGCTCGCCGCGCCCACGGGCCGCGCCGCGAAGCGGATGAGCGAGGCGACCGGGCGCGAGGCCGTCACGCTCCACCGCCTGCTGGAGTTCGATCCCAAGCAGCGCAAGTTCGGCCGCCAGCGGGGCCGGCCGATCGAGGCGGGGGCCATCGTGGTCGACGAGGCGTCGATGCTCGACCTGGCGCTCGCCGACGCGCTCCTGCAGGCGACGTCCGACGGCGCGCGCCTCGTGCTGGTGGGCGACGTCGATCAGCTCCCGTCGGTGGGGCCGGGCGCGGTGCTGCGGGACGTGATCGCCTCCGGCGAGGTGCCCACGGTGCGGCTCACGCAGATCTTCCGCCAGGCCGAGGGCAGCCTCATCGTCCGGAACGCGCACCGGATCCACGACGGCGAGCCGCCGGAGGGCGCGCGCGGGCCCGGCGGCGAGTTCTACGTGATCGAGCGGATCGAGGCCGAGGCGGCGGCGGATCTGATCCTCCACCTCGTGACGGAGCGCATCGGCAAGGGGTTCGGGCTGGATCCGCGGCGCGACGTCCAGGTCCTGACGCCGATGCACAAGGGCGAGGCGGGGGCGATCACGCTGAACGCGCGGCTGCAGGCGGCGCTGAACCCCGAGGGCCCGAGCGTCACGCGCGGCGCGAGGACGTTGCGGCTCGGCGACAAGGTGATGCAGCTCCGCAACGACTACGACCGTGAGGTGTACAACGGCGACGTCGGCTTCATCACCGACGTGAACACCGAGGAGCGGAAGCTCCAGGTGCGCTTCGACGATCGCGAGGTCAGCTACGAGGAAGCGGAGATCGACGAGCTGACGCTCGCTTACGCGACGAGCATCCACAAGAGCCAGGGAAGCGAGTATCCGGCGGTGATCGTGCCGATCCTCACCCAGCATTTCGTGATGCTGTCGCGCAACCTCATCTACACGGCGGTGACGCGCGGCAAGCGGCTCGTGGTGCTCGTGGCGGATCCGCGGGCCGTGTCGCTGGCGCTGGCGGAGACCCGCCGCGAGGAGCGCCGCACGCACCTCGCGGAGCGGCTGCGCGGCGGCGCGCCGGCGCGCCGCGGATCGGCGCGCACGCTCGAGGCACCCCTCGCCGCCGGCCCACGACTCGACTAGGACGGCGGCCGAGAGGGCGAGCGAGATGGGCGTCCGAGACGGCGATAGCGACAGCGAGCACGACAGGGATCACACGAGCGACCGCGAGGCGGCGACGGCGACGCGAACCGCAGCGGCGCAGCCGGCTTCGAGCACCGGGACCGCGGCGAGGTTCACGGTCGCGACGCGCGGATTCACGGGTGGAAGCGGTGGAGGCGGCGGAAGCGGCGGAAGCGCGTCTGACCCGAACGCGACGGCCGCGATGAGGCCGCGCGCGCTCCGAGCTCCCCCGTTGCCCGGCTGGGCCCTCCCTGCTAGCGTTCGCGCCCCTTCTACACGAACTACGGCCCCCATCATGACGGCGCGCAGGGTACCGGGGCGAGGCTGGGCGATGCCTGCGCCTCGGCGCGCGTGGGGGAGAGATCTCGGAGCATCGACGATGACGACCAACGGACAGCAGCAGGCGGGTGGGCTCAACATCACCGGAGGGGCGGCGATCGTCGCGCCCGTGAGCGCGTTTCCGAACGGTGTGCCGGGGAACGCGCTCATCGTCATCCCGATGAACAAGCCGACCGACGAGCTGAAGGGCCTGCTGGAGCAGGGTCCCGCGGCGGTGACCCTCGAGCAGATGTGGCAGCTCCTCGGCTTCAACGGGCCGGCGGTGCAGGTGCAGGACGATCAGGGGCGCCCGATCGCGATCGGCCTGGAGGACCTGCTCGCGGGGCTCGAGAAGCACTGGACTGAGCAGCCTGACGACCTGAACCGCGGGCGCATCTACGCGCAGGAGCTCCTCAAGCACAACCGGCTGGCGCGCGCCGAGCAGGTGCTCTCGAAGGTGGTCGCGAAGGGCGGCACGGGCGACGACTGGCTCGCGCTCGGCATCGCGCAGCTCTCGCAGGACAAGCACGACAAGGCCGAGGGGACGCTGAAGGGCGCGCAGAACCTGCTCAAGGACAACCCCTACCCCTCGCTGCACCTCGCGAAGCTCTACCAGGCGAAGAAGGACGACGCGAAGGAGCGCGAGTTCATCGAGAAGGCGCTCTCGATCGACGTGGACTGCATCGACGCGTGGGCCTACCTCTTCCAGTACGAGAAGCAGCGCGGCGACGAGGCGAGCGCGGTCGCCGCGATCGAGAAGTTCTCGGCCGACAAGAAGACGGCCGCGCCGTACATCGCGATCCAGGGCTTCTACGCGGCCAACGAGGAGACGCGGGACAAGGCGGTCGAGTACGCCAAGAAGGCGGTCGCGCAGAACCCGGACAACCCGCTGGCGCTGCTCTGCCTGTCGGCGCTCTACGGGCAGAAGAACGACCTCGAGGCGGTGGTCCGCCTGCTCCAGCCGCACGAGGCGAAGATGAGCCGCGACGTGCGCCTGGCGAACAACTACTTCGAGGCGCTGTTCCAGTCGCGCCAGCTCGAGAAGGTGACCAAGCTGCTGAACGCCCTCGCGGGCTCTCCGAACAAGGAGGTCAAGCAGTTCGCCATCGAGCGGTCGCGCGCCGTCGCTCAGTACCTGCAGCAGCAGCAGCAGCAGCTCGCCGCGGCGGCCCAGCCGGCGCAGCAGCGCAAGGCCTGACGGGCACGAAGGCGGTGGGGGAGCGCTGAGCGGCGCTCCTCCGCTGCCCTCGGCGCTCCCCGTCTGCCGGCGCTCAGTGACCGAAGGCGCGGCGGATGGCTTCGGCGATGCCGCCGCCCACCAGGCCGTCGGCCTTCAGGCGGTCCGTCGCTGCCTGCTTCACCTGCTCGGGCGCCTGCGCCATGGCGAACGAGCGCCCCGCTACCTCGAACATCGGCACGTCGTTGAGCCAGTCGCCGACGACGACCACGTCCGACAGCTCGCAGCCGTGGTGCTCCGCGAGCCACGCGATCGCCGTGCCCTTCGTCGGCCCAGCGGCCCGGACCATCATCGCGAAGAGGCTCGTCTGGTCGTCCCGCATGAGGGGGAACGAGACGACGAAGGCCGCTTCACCGAGCTCGGCTCGGACCTCCTCGACGGCCGCCGCGACCTGGAGCTCGGTCCCGAGCGCGACCAGCGCGAGCAGGCCGTGGTCGTGCTCCCAGTACGGGTGCGACGAGACGCGCTCGACCTCGGCGATGGCGTGCGACCAGCCCCGGACATAGTGGACGTGCGGCGCGCCGGTCGCGTCGTGCACGATGCTGTCCTGCGCGAACAGGAACGACGCCGTCGCATGCCGCTCGGTGATCGAGCGCAGCAGGGACGCCTCGGCGCCGGAGATCGTGCGCGAGTACAGGTGCGCGTCGCCCTCGGTGTGCACGATGTGGCTGCCGTCGACGCACGCGATGGGGCCGAGCACGCCGATCCGCCGCGCGACCTCGCGCGTCCCCGAGTACAGACGCCCGGTCGCGATCGAGACCGGGACACCGGCATCCTGGAGCCGCTGGATGGCGCGGAGGTCCTCGTCGTGGATGGACCCATCACGACGGACGAGGGTCCCATCGACGTCGAGGGCGAGGAGTTTGTAGGTCGTCACCGCGCTTGAGTAGCTCGGAAGCGCGTGGAGCGCAGCAGGCGGGACGGGATGGAACGGATCAGGACGCCCTCCCGGTGAGGGAGGCTCAGGAAGCCGGGTAGACCGACACCTGCTTCTTGGTGTTGGACTTCCACTCGTACGTGACGACGCCGTCGACGAGGGCGAAGAGCGTGAAGTCGCGGCCGGTGCCGACGTTGTGGCCGGCGTGGATCGAGGAGCCGACCTGCCGGACCAGGATGTTGCCAGCGCGCACGGGCGCCCCGGCGTACACCTTGACCCCACGGCGCTGTGCGCTTGAGTCGCGGCCGTTCCTGGAGGAGCCGCCGCCTTTTTTGTGAGCCATCTCTACTTCTCCTGCTAGGCGGTGATGCCGGTGATCTTGAGCTCGGTGTACGGCTGGCGATGGCCGTTCTTGCGACGGTAGTTCTTCCGCCGCCTGAACTTGAAGACCACGATCTTCTTGCCGCGGTCCTGCCCGGTGATCTCGGCGGCGACGGAGGCGCCGCTCACGAGGGGCTTGCCAACCTTGGGAGAGTCACCGCCGACGAGGAGCACCTCGCTGAAGGTGACCTTGTCACCGGCATTGCCGACAAGCTTCTCAACCCGGAGCTTCTGACCTTCGGCGACCCGATACTGCTTGCCGCCCGTCTTGATGACCGCGTACATGGTGCGTCTTCCTCAACCTGGGGACCGCGATCCCTCGCCATACGTCACGCAAATGGCCCTCGATCGGAGGGCCCGGTGAGCGCGGGAGCGGCAGTATACGGACCTTCTCCGGCTTGGCAAGTGGTTCGCAGCGGCGTCGCCCAGGTTCTTCGCCGGAGCGACGCCCGCGGCCTCCGCGCGTGGGCAAGGCCCTGGAAAGCCCCTGCAAAGCGCAGCCCGGACCGCGCGCCCGGTCGCGGCGCGGGTCGCGCTCGCCGCTCGCCGCGTACCGCGCGCCTGTTTCGCCCTCACGCCTTGGTGAAGACGAACTTCTCGTCGACCACGTCGACCTGCATCGTCTGGCCGGGCTGGTACCCGCCGGCGAGGATGGTCTCGGCGAGCGGGTTCTGGAGCTCGCGCAGGATCGCCCGCTTCAGCGGGCGAGCGCCGAGGCTCGGCTCGTAACCGAGCTCGACGAGCCGGGCCTTCGCGGCGTCCGTGAGGGCGAGGCGGATGTCCTTGTCCGTGAGCAGCTGCTCCAGCCGACGGAGCTGGATGTCGACGATGCCCCGGAGGTCCTCCTTGCTGAGCGCCTTGAAGACGACGATGTCGTCGACCCGGTTCAGGAACTCGGGGCGGAAGAACCCGCGCAGCTCCTCGAGCAGGACATCGCGGATCGCCTCGCGCCCGTCCTCCGTGGTCCAGAGCTTGGCGTCGGTCTCGAGCACGCGCTTCGACCCGATGTTCGAGGTCATGATGACGACCGTGTTCGAGAAGTCGGCGAGCCGCCCGCGGCCGTCGGTGAGCCGGCCGTCGTCGAGGATCTGGAGCAGCAGGTTGAACACGTCCGCGTGGGCCTTCTCGACCTCGTCGAACAGGAGCACGCTGTACGGCCGGCGCCGGGCGGCCTCGGTGAGAAAGCCGCCCTGCTCGCTGTCCGCGTAGCCCGGGGGCGCGCCGATCAGGCGCTGGGCCATGTGGCGCTCCATGAACTCGCTCATGTCCATGCGCGTCAGCGCCTGCTCGTCGTCGAACAGGAACTCGGCGAGCGCCTTCGCGAGCTCCGTCTTGCCGACGCCGCTCGGGCCGAGGAACAGGAACGAGCCGATCGGCTTGCCCGGATCGCGCAGGCCGACGCGCCCGCGGCGCACCGCCTTCGCGATCGCGCGCACCGCCTCGTCCTGACCCACCACCCGCTGCGCGAGCCGCGCCTCCATCTTGAGGAGCTTCTCGGCCTCGCCCTCGAGCATCTTCGCCACCGGGATCCCGGTCCAGTCGTTGAGCGTCGCCGCCACGTCCGACTCGCCGACGACGTTCGAGGTCGGCGCGACCCCCTCCCGCTGCGCGGCCTCCTCCGCGGCCTGGAGCCGCCGCCTGATCTCCGGGAGCGTGACGTGCTCGAGCTCGCCGATCTTGGCGAACGCCTTGTCGCGCTGGGCAGCCTTCAAGGCCTCCGTCGCGGCGACGAGCTCCCGGCGGATGGCCTGGCACGCCGCGATGACGCCGCGGCGCGACGCGTTGCGGCTGCGCATCGACGACGCCTTCGGCTCGATCTCCGCGAGCTCCGCCTCCAGGCGTGTGCGGGTCTGGACGCTGAGCTTGTCCTCGTCGTCCGCGAGCGCGGCGATCTGGGCGCGGAGCGCGTCGACACGCCGGGTCAGCGTGTCGAGCTCGGCCGGCACGCCGTCGACCTCCACCCGCTTGCGGGCGGACGTCTCGTCGAGCAGGTCCACCGCCGTGTCGGGGAGCGCGCGATCCGAGATGTACCGCTTGGCCAGCGCGACCGCCGAGGTGATGGCGCTCTCCCCCACCCGGACGCGGTGGTGGGCCTCGTACTTCGTGGCGATCCCGCGCAGGATCTCCGTCGCCTGATCGATGCTCGGCGCCTCCAGCGTGATCGTCGAGAAGCGCCGGATGATCCCGGGATCGCGCTCGTTGATCTTGCGCACCCCCTCGGGCGTCGTCGTGGCGATGATCCGGATCTCCCCGCGCGACAGGAGCGGCTTCAGGAGCTCGCCCACACCGGCGCCCTGCACCCCCTGGCCGAAGAGCGCGTCGAGATCCTCGACGACGAGGATGCTCTCCGCGTCCTGCTCGCCGCGCAGCCGATCGACCAGGACCTTGAGGCGCTGCTCGATCTCCCCGCGGAGCTTCGCGCCGGCGACGAGCGCGCCGGTGTCGAGCTCGTAGAGGTGGGCGCCCGCGAGGTTCGTGGGCACGTCGCCGTGCGCGATCCGGTCGGCCAGGCCCCGGATGAGCGCGGTCTTGCCCACGCCGGGCTCACCGACGATGAGGGGGTGGTTCTTGAACCGCCGCTCGAGGATCTGCAGCAAGCGGCGCGCCTCGACGTCACGGCCGATGACCGGGTCGAACCGCCCTTCGCGCGCGTCAGCGACGAGGTCCCGCGTGTAGGGCGCGGGTTGACCCGGCTCGGCCGCGTTGGCCGGCGCGGGCGAGGGCTCCCGCGAGGCCGCCTCCAGCGCCCCGAGGTGCGGCCGGAACGCGCCCGGACCGATGCCGAACGAAGAGAGGATCTCCCCGGCAGGCCCGCGGATTTCCTGGGCGAGCGCGTGCAACAGGTGCTCGATGCCCACGTTCTGCGACTTGTCCCGGGTCGCCTCCCGCTCGGCGCGCCCGAGCAGATCGAGCAGGCGAGGGCTCACGTAGGCAACACCGCTGCTGCCCGCCCTGGACAGCTTCTTCAGGGCGTTCTCGGCGAGCTGGAGCACCTCGTTCGGGTCGGCGCCCGCCCGCCGAAAGACCTCGGACACGCCCCGGTCGCGCTCCAGCAACCTCATGAGCAGGTGCAGCGGCGTGACCTCCGCGTGCTGGCGCTCGTCCGCGATCTGCTGTGCGCCGGCGACGACCTGCTTCGCGTCGCCGGTATAGCGATCGAGGTGAATCGTGCCCTCTTTCTCGGCCATGCGCGCAGCCTACCGCAAGGTGGAGCCCTGTGCGCTTGCATCTTTGGCCTGCCCGGGAAAGGAAAGAGGACGAGATGCCCATGCAAGCAGCCGAAGTCACCATCTACGTCACCGACTACTGCCCATACTGCGCCATGGCGAAGCGCCTGCTGACCCAGAAGCAGGCGCGCTTCACGGAGATCAACGTGGAGAACCGCGATGACCTCCGCGCCTGGCTGGTCAAGGCCTCCGGGCAGCGGACGGTTCCTCAGATCTTCATCAATGGAGCCAGCATCGGCGGATTCAGCGACCTGTCGGCCCTGGACAAGGAGGGGGGGCTCGATCCGCGCCTCGGCGAGGCGCCGAGCGCGGACGCACCCCCCATGCCGCGCTGAGGCGGATGAGGGTGGCTAAGGTACGACGGAGAATCCTCGTCGGACGCACCCCTCGGGCCCCGCCGGCGAAGGTGCACCCCGGCGTGGGGAGGTGATAAGCTGCCGCGCGGGGACGGGGCGCAGCTTTCTTTGATGCGGTTCGTCCAAAGGGCTTCACGGGCTTCGTCCGCTTCCCCCACGTCGAACCGCCATGCCTAGCAGCACCGACACCACCGCCGCAGCGACCCAGCTGGCCGAGGGGGCGTACGTCGGAAAGCGGGTTCAGAAGTACGAAATCGTACGGACGATCGGGCGTGGCGGGATGGGCACGGTCTACGAGGCGGTGAATACCGCCATCGGCAAGCGCGTCGCGATGAAGTTCGTCGACGCCGATCTCGCGCAGAACAAGGACGCGGTGGCGCGGTTCCACCGCGAGGCGCAGGCGGCGAGCGCCGTCGAGAGCGCGCACATCGTCGAGATCTTCGACGCCGGCTTCGCCGACGACATCCCCTTCCTCGTCATGGAGCTGCTCCGGGGCGAGGATCTGGGCCACCGCATCCGGCGCTGCGGCAGGCTCGATCTCGGCGAGGCGCTCCACGTGACCGCGCAGCTGCTCCGCGGCCTCCACCGCGCCCACGAGGCGGGCATCGTCCACCGCGACCTCAAGCCGGACAACGTCTTCCTGGTCGACCGCGACGACGACCCGAACTTCGCCAAGATCCTGGACTTCGGCATCTCGAAGGTGCGCCGCGCCGACGGCGCTCCGGCCCACACGTTGACCCGGCAGGGCACGGTGCTCGGAACGCCGTTCTACATGTCGCCGGAGCAGGCGCAGGCGATGCCCGACGTGGACGGCAGGACGGATCTCTGGGCCGTCGGCGCGATCCTCTACGAGTGCCTCACGGGACACCCGCCGCACAGCGGCGGCTCGTACGAGCAGGTGATCGTCAACATCTGCATGAAGGACGCCCTCGACGTGCGGATGAGCAACCCGGCCGTCCCCGAGCCGATCGCGCGCGTGATCGCGAAGGCGCTCACGCGGGACAGGGACGCGAGGTTCTCCTCCGCGCGAGATTTCCTGGACGCCCTCGTCGCCGGCGCCGGCGGGCTCCTCGCGTCACGGCGCAGCTCGAGCGACGAGCTCGGAGCGCACACGACGAGCGCTCCTGGCGCCCTCGGGCAGACGCCGGCCAAGCAGACACCGGGTGATCCGAGCATCGGGCTGGATCCGACGCTCGAGGTGCACGGGAGCGGCTCGAAGGTGGGCTGGTCGAGCAGCGGGCAGACGGGAGCGCGCGGCCCGCGGCGGCTCGCGTTCGCCGCGGTGGCGCTTGTCGCGCTGGTTGGCGGGCTCGCCGGCGCGGTCCTTCACGCGCGCCGCTCGTCGGAGGCGGGCACGGTGGCCACCGCGCCTGCGCTGCCCACCCAGGTCTCCGTCGAACTCCGGACGAACGCCGAAGGCGCCCTCTTCACCGTCGACGGCGCGGCGCTGGCCGACCGCACGCTGCGCGGCCGCACGGGCGAGACGAAGCGTGTGCGGATCGAGGCCTCCGGCTACACGCCCGTGGACAAAGAGGTGACGCTCCAGGACGGCAACTCCCCGATCGACGTCCTGCTCCACCCGCTGCCGGCGGCCGTGACACCGGCGCCGCCTCCGGCCGAGGCCACGACCGCGGCGCCCGTCGCGCTCGCTCCGGCGCCCAAGGCCGAGCCCAGCCCGAAGAAGGCGACGGCGCTCCCCTTCGCGGCCCGCCCCAGGGGCGCTGGCGCCGGGGCGAAGGCCGCCGGTCCGGCGCAGGCCGCCCCGGCGGTCGCGACGCAGAAGCCCGCGGGGGTCGCGGCTGGTTTGCAGCTCAAGGTCGACTGAGGCGGGATTGGGCAGATCACTCGGACGACTCACGCTGGCGCTCTGCGCGGCGACGCTCGGCCTGACCGTGCAGCTCTCGCCGGCGCTCGCGCAGGTCGAGCCGTACCGGCAGCACATGGAGAACGGCATCAAGCTGTTCCAGGACAGGAACTACCGGGCCGCGGTCGTCGAGTTCGAGGCGGCCTACAAGGAGAAGCCGAAGGCCAGCCCGCTGTTCAACATCGCGCTCGCCGAGAAGGCCCTCTTCAACTACCCGAGGGCCATCGCGGCGCTCGAGCGCGCGCTCGCGCAGCACCGCGACACGATGGATGAGGGCGACGAGAAGACGGCGCGCGGCGCCATCGAGGAGATGCGCGCGCTCCTCGCCCATCTCACGATCGAGCTCAGCCCACAGACCGCCACGCTGATCATCGACGGCGAGGAACAGCCCCCCTCGTCCTCGGGGACGCGGGTCGTGGAGCTCGGGCCGGGGGTGCACCGCATCGGCGCGCGCGCCGAGGGGCACGCGAGCGCCGACGAGAGCGTCACCGTCGTGAGCGGCGAGCGCGACAAGAAGGTGAAGCTCGCGCTGGTCCCGGACAGAGCCCCCGCGACCCCGGCGGCGCAGCCGTTCACGCCGCCCCTGCCCCCTCCGCCGAAGCCGGTGCCCCTCTCGCTCCCGCCGCAGGGCTACTACGTGATCGGCGCCGCGTCGTTGCTCTGGCCGCTCGGCCACCCGCGAGCCTTCCCGGCGCCGGAGGCGAACAGCGGCGGGGCTGGCTCGATCCGGGTGGGATACCGCGTGAACACCCCCGCGGCGTTCGACGTGATGCTCCAGTACGCGAACATCGCGACCGGCTCGGACGACCCCGCTTACCCGAACGCCAGTTACACGCTCGGCTCGACGCGCCTCGGGCTGAACGTCCGCCTGATGACCCCTGGGCAGACCTGGCGGTTCGTGGGCTCGATCGGGGGCGGTCTCACCTACGATTCCGTGAAGTTCGACAGCATCAAGACGCAGGACGGAGACATCTGCAATGGCCTGTGCCAGAAGGCCGCAGGGGTGAACGCGTTCGTGTTCTCCGAGGTGGGCGTCGAGCTGGACCTCGGGGGCGTGCTCCTCGGGTTCTCGCTCGACAGCTATTTCCAGTCGTCGCGCGGCATCAGCTACAAGAACAGCGATCAGGACGACGTCACGCTCTACTCGGCCGTGCTGCTGCAGCTGGGAGGCAGCTTGCACGCCGGCTATGCGTTCTGGTGATCGGCCTCTGCCGATCCCGGCCGCTCGTTCCATCCTTGTTCTGCCGCTTGACGGATGTATCCTCGCACGCCCTCGCGGTGAGCCGTAGAGGGTTCGCCGC
Source organism: Sorangium sp. So ce295 (assembly GCF_051527405.1). Classification (NCBI taxonomy): domain Bacteria; kingdom Pseudomonadati; phylum Myxococcota; order Polyangiales; family Polyangiaceae; genus Sorangium; species Sorangium sp. So ce295. The sequence goes on from NZ_CP150324.1 coordinate 11,654,116, forward strand.
GCTCTCCAGCGGGGAGCATGGGCTGGGGATCGGCTGCTGCCGTCCTCTTCAATCGTGTCAGCCGGGGATCGGCTGCTGCCGTCCCCTTCAATGTCAGCCGGGGATCGGCTCGCGCTGTCCCCTTCAACGTCAGCCGGGGATCGGCTGCCGCCGTCCCCTTCAACGTCAGTCGGGGATCGGCTGCCGCCGTCCCCTTCAACGTCAGTCGGGGATCGGCTGCCGCCGTCCCCTCAAGGGGTGACCATGTCGCAGGATGCCATCACGTCGTTGCTCAAGGAGACGCGCCGGTTCGAGCCGCCGGCCGAGTTCTCGCGTCGTGCGCGCGTCGGCGCGCAGGCGACCTACGAGGCGCTCTACCGCGAGAGCATCGAGCAGCCGGACGCGTTCTGGCGCCGGGAGACGAGCGACCTCGTGTTCCGCACGCCGTGGACCACGACCAGCGACTGGTCCTTGCCGCACGCCAAGTGGTTCCTCGGCGCGACCCTCAACGTCACGGAGAGCTGCCTCGATCGACACCTGACGACGGCCACCAAGAACAAGGCCGCCATCATCTGGGAAGGTGAGCACGGCGCCACGCGCACGTTGACCTATGCCCAGCTCCACCGCGAGACGCTGCTGCTCGCCAACGCGCTCAAGCGGCTCGGCATCGAGAAGGGGGACCGGGTCGCGATCTACATGGGCATGGTCCCAGAGGTCGCCGTGGCGATGCTCGCCTGCGCGCGCCTCGGCGCGGTGCACACCGTCGTGTTCGGCGGCTTCGCCGCGGACGCGCTCCGCGACCGCATCCACGACAGCCAGGCCAAGCTCGTCATCACGCAGGACGGCGCGTACCGGCGCGGGCAGGTCGTGCCGCTGAAGGCGACCGTCGACAAGGCGCTCGCGCAGCCGGAGGCGAAGAGCGCGACGCGCGTCGTCGTGTACCAGCACCTCGGCAAGGAGCGCTGCGAGGTGGAGATGACGGAGGGCCGCGACGTCTTCTGGCACGACCTCCTCGCCGGGGCCGCCCCGGCCTGCGAGCCGACGGTCGTCGACGCCGAGCACCCGCTCTTCATCCTCTACACGAGCGGCTCGACCGGCAAGCCCAAGGGGGTGCTCCACACGACCGCCGGCTACCTGGTCGGCGCGCACGTCACGACGAAGTACGTCTTCGATCTGCGCGACGACGACGTCTACTGGTGCACCGCCGACGTCGGCTGGGTGACGGGCCACAGCTACATCGTGTACGGCCCGCTCTCGAACGGCGCGACGTGCCTCATGTACGAGGGCGCCCCGAACTTCCCCGACTGGGGCCGCTTCTGGAGGCTGATCGAGAAGCACGGGGTCACCATCCTCTACACCGCCCCCACGGCCATCCGCGCCTTCATGCGGCAGGGCGACGAGTGGCCCGCGAAGAGCGATCTGTCGAGCCTCAGGCTCCTCGGCTCGGTCGGCGAGCCGATCAACCCCGAGGCGTGGGTCTGGTACCACCGGACCATCGGCGGCGGCCGCTGCCCGATCGTGGACACCTGGTGGCAGACGGAGACGGGCTCGATCATGATGACCACGCTGCCCGGCGCGTCGTCCTCGAAGCCGGGGTCGACCGGGCTGCCGATGTTCGGCGTCGTGCCCGAGGTCGTGACGAAGGACGGCAAGCCCGTCGCGGCGGGCGAGGGCGGGCTGCTCGTCCTGAAGCAGGCGTGGCCGTCGATGCTGCGCACGGTGTGGGGCGACGACGATCGCTTCCGGAAGCAATACTTCAGCGACGTCGAGGGCTGCTATTTCACCGGCGACGGCGCGCGCCGCGACGAGGACGGCTACTTCTGGGTCGTCGGCCGCATCGACGACGTGCTGAACGTGGCCGGCCACCGCATCGGGACGGCCGAGATCGAGAGCGCGCTCGTGTCGCACCCCTCCGTCGCAGAGGCGGCCGCGGTCGGTCGCCCGGACGACCTCAAGGGACAGGCGCTCGTGGTGTTCGTCTCGCTCCGGCCGGGGGTGAAGGCCGGGCCGGAGCTCCAGGCAAAGCTCGCCGAGCACGTCGCCAAGGAGATCGGCAAGTTCGCGCGCCCCGACGCCATCCGCTTCGCGGACGCCCTGCCGAAGACCCGCAGCGGCAAGATCATGCGCCGGCTCCTGAAGGACGTCGCCGCTGGTCGAGAGCTGACCGGTGATACCTCGACGCTCGAGGACCTGAGCGTCATGGCGAAGCTCCGCCAGCAAGAAGAGGAGTGAGCCCCGCGGCGGCGCAGGGGCGCGGCCGTGCCCCTGCGACCGACGCGAAGGCGCCGCGCGCGACGGCGAAGCGCCTGCTCCTCGGCGGAGGGGAGGAGACCCCACGGAAGAGCTCGATCCTGCGGCTCTTCCGCCGCGCTCGGCCCAGGGAAGAGCGACGGCGGCCCACGACCGGCATCCCGCGGCTTACGGTCGGATCACCTCGTTCGCGCCGGAGAATTTGATCCTCTGCATCGTCGCGGAGGATACTCTGGGGCGAGGGCGCGCTTGGAGCTCGAAGCTGGAACCGTCGTTGCGAACCGCTATCGCATCATCCGCCAGCTCGGCCGCGGCGGCATGGGCGAGGTGTTCGCCGCGGAGAACATCCGCACCGGCCGCCAGGTGGCGATCAAGCTCCTGCGCGCGGAGTCGAAGACCAAGTCGTCCGCGGCCGAGCGGTTCCGGCGCGAGGCGCGCGCCGCGGGATCCATCAACAGCGATCACGTCACCGAGATCCTCGACGTCGAGGAGGACCCCGAGCACGGCATCGTCCTCGTGTTCGAGCTGCTCGAGGGCGAGTCGCTGATCGATCGGCTGAAGCGGACGGGACCGATCGATTTCGAGGAGCTTCACCCGATCATCGAGCAGGTCTGGATGGGGCTCGCCGACGCGCACCGCGCCGGGATCATCCACCGCGATCTGAAGCCGTCGAACGTGTACATCGAGGCGCGCCCCGACGGGTCGAAGCGGGTCAAGATCCTCGACTTCGGCATCTCCAAGCTGCCGAAGGAGATGGGAGCGGAGACCCTGACCGAGATGGGCCAGAGCCTGGGCACGTTCTCGTTCATGCCGCCCGAGCAGATCGGCAAGGCGAAGACGGTCGACCACCGCGCGGACATCTACGCCTGCGCCACGATGATCTACCAGTCGATGAGCGGCCAGCTGCCTTACCAGGCGCGCAACCTGCTCATCATGGTCGAGATGAAGCAGAAGACCGACGCGCGGAGGCTGGCCGAGGCGATGGACGGGCCCGTCGACCCGCGGCTCGAGGCGTTCCTCGCGAAGGGGCTGGCGCGGGAGCCCGCGGACCGCTTCCAGAGCGCGCTCGAGGGGCTCACCGCCTGGCGGGAGCTGCGGCCGGCGAGGAGCTCCAGCCACCCGATCAGCGGCTCACCCATCTCCACGCTGCCGGCAAGCAGCGCCTCCGGCCATGCGCTCAGCTCGCCCATCCCGCCAGCGCACCCGAGCTACAAGCCCCCGTCCTCCGGCGCGGTCAAGCTCCCGGTGCCGCCGATCGACCCCATCTTGATCCGCACGGCGACCGACCCGGGGGCGCAACCGCGCGTCGAGACCGGGGTGCGCCCGCACGGCGAGCCTGAGCGGCCGGCCCACCCTCTCGGGGAGCCGCCGCTCACGCAGAACGAGGGCCAGCTCCCGCCGTACATGCCTGGCGGGCGCGCGCCGGGCGGACAGGCGCCGGTGGCGCCCGTCCAGTGGACCGGCCCGAACGGCACCATGGTGCTCAACAACGCGGCCCGAGAGCTCGTGCCCCCGCTCGTGTCCCACCCCGTGACGCCGCGGACGCTCCCGGATTTCTCCGAGGACAGCTCGGGCGGGTCGACGACCGGCCAGGGTCCGACGCTCGTCTACAGACCCGTGCGGCCAAGCATGGGCTCGGTGAGCCTGGGGCCTGCCACCGCCGGTGAGCCAGAGCCGATCGAGCAGCGGCCTCCGGCGCCGCCGCCAGCGCGGACGCTTCGAACCATCGTCTATGTGCTCGCGGCGATCCTGTTCGCCGTCGTGGGCTTCCTCCTCATGGGGTATGCCCTCGAGTACCTGGACATGCCGAAATAGGCCGCGCGCAGCGGCTCGGCGTCGGACGTGCCGCTCTCCGCCGCGCGAGCGCGCCGCGGCCGGCGCGGCTCACGGCACCGCGTCCGCGGCGCGGCCCAGGGCCGGTGAGCGCCCGGCGGGCAGCGCGATACGGAACCGCGTTCCCCCCGCCTCGCGCGGCTCGCACGAGATCGTGCCGCCGTGCGCCTCGATGATGTCCCGCGTGACCGCAAGCCCGAGCCCCGTGCCGCGCTGCTTCGTCGTGAAGAAGGGGTCGAAGATCGACGTGCGCAGCTCCTCCGGCACGCCGGGGCCCGTGTCGTCGACCGCGATGGTCGCGGCGCCGCTCGAGAAGCTGACGCTCACGACGATCTCGCCGCCCTTCGGCATCGCCTCGCGCGCGTTGCGGAGCAAATTCAGGAGCGCCTGACGGATCTGCGACTCGTCGAGGAGGATCTCGGGCCCCGCCTCCTCCACCTCGACGCGGACCGCGACGCCGGCGCGGTCGAGCTCGGGCCTCACGAACGCCACCAGCTCCTGCACCAGGTCGCCCACCCGCTCTGGCTCCACGCGCGGGCGGGGACGGCGGGCGACGCTGAGGTACTGCTCCGCGATGCGAGACAGGCGATCCACCTCGGCCCGGATGGCGGTGACGAGCTGCGCCGACTCCTTCATCACCGGCCTGAGCTCCGCGTCAGGGGTGTCCGCGGCGGAGGCGCGCGCCACCTCCTCCTCGAGCAGCTCCAGGTTCAGCCCGATCGACGACAGCGGGTTCCTGATCTCGTGCGTGACGTGCGCGGCCATCTTCCCGATCGCCGCCAGCCGCTCGGCGTTCACGAGCTCGGCGCGCGCGCGGCGGATCGCGGCGACCATGTCCTCGAACGTCGTCGCGAGCTCGCCGATCTCGTCGTTCGTCGCGAGCGCCTGCTTCGGGGTGAGGTCGCCGCGCGCGACGGCGTTGGCCCGCTCGGTGACCGCGGTCAGCGGGGCGAGCACGCGCCGCGCGTACAGCGACATCATCACGCCGACGAGGAGCGTCAGCACGCCCAGCCCGAGGAGCAGGTGCATCGAGCGCTCCTCGCGCAGCTCCGCCTCGTCGGTGAGGCTCGCCATTTGCCCCTCGACGCGGATCCTGATCGCCCGCAGCCGCTGCGCGCCCTCGACCTCTCGCTTGACCAGCTCGTCGCGCGTGCGCTCGGCGAGGTCGCGGTCGCCGACGGCGAGCGCCTGGAAGAGCTGGGCGAACCGCTCCGGGCTGGCGCCGACGAGCCGCTCGATCGCCGCCACCTCGGCCGCGATCTCGTCGCTGAACCGGCGGACGCCGGACGACGCGGCCGCCTGCCCGACGCGCGCGTCCTCGCCGGTCGCCTTCTCATCGGCGCCGGCGAGCGCCCGGGCGGCGTCCTTGACGATCGAGAACGCGAGCGGACGGGTCCGCCTCGCGGTCTCGATCCACTCGCGCACGTCCCCCGGGTTCTTCGCGGCGGTGATGTGGTTGAGCTGGGCGTTGAAGACGTTCTGCTCGGCCAGGACCTCGCCGATGCGGAGCAGCAGCGGGACGTACCCGGCGCGCAGCAGCTGGGCGTCGCGCGAGGCTGCCCGCAGCGCCTGGACGCTCCAGCCGACGGTCAGCGCGAAGGCGGCGAGCACCACGAGGTAGCTCGCGAGGAGCCTCCCCGCGACCGTGCGCCGCTTCTGGGGCGCGCGCTCCTCCGGCCCCGCGGCGCCGCCGCGCGCCTCGTCCGCGGCTGGCGGCGGCGCGGTCATCGCGGCGCGACGGCCCGCGCGACGAGGCTCGCGAGGTCCTCCGCCGGCTCGCCCCGCGTCCTGAACCGCTGGAGGCTCTGCGCGCAGTGCGTCACGAGCAGCCCGCCGCCGAGCGCGCGGTGCTCCGCGATCCTGGCGTCGGCGATGGCGGCGGACGACGCGGGACGCGTGGCGGGCAGGAGGCCGCCGCCGCCGCTGCAGTCGGCGTGCTCGCGGCGGTGGATGAACTCCTCCGGCGGGCGCCCCGTGATGCGGGCGAGGATCTCCCGGGGCGCGTCGTAGCGATCGAGGCCGCGCCCGAGCTGGCAGGGATCGTGGTAGCGCACCCGTCGCTCCGACGCCGACCGCTGCAGCCTGTCGAGCGACGAGCGCGCGAGATCCACGAACAGCTCCGGGGCCTTCACGCTCACCCCCGCGCGCGGGTACTCGACGCGCACGGCGCGCGCGCACCCGGGATCGACGGCGACGAAGCGCCCCCCGGGCGCGACCTCCGCGGCGAGCCGCCGCGCGGCGGCCTCGAAGCCCGGGCGATCGCCGGCGTACAGGAGCGGCAACCCGCAGCAGGCGCGCACCGGGCGGGCCGGGGCGCCCGCCAGCGCTTCTGTCGCGTCGAGCGCGTCGCGGGCGACGTCCGGCGCGTGACGCTCGTAGCCGCAGCCGAGCAGCACGTGGACCGCGTCAGGCGCGGCCACCGCCGATCGAGAGCGCGCGTCGAGCTCACCGGCGCGGCCCTCCTCGCGGGCCGAGAAGCGCTCCGCGACACGCCTGGCCCCCTCCGGCGCCAGATCGCGCGCGAAGAACTCCGCGCGCGCGTCCGTCAGCACGGTGGCCACCTCGTTCTTGTGATCGCAGCGCTCGCGGCACCCGAAGCACGCGGAGCACGCCCAGGCCGGCTCGGCGTGGCCTGCGTCGAGCGGCACGTCGCCGCGCGCGGCGAAGTACGCCATCGACATCTTCCCCCACGGCGTCACCGTCTCGTTGGCCTCGACGTTCGACACGGGGCAAGCGGCGCGGGAGAGCTTGGGGCAGTAGACGCACTTCTCGAGCGACGTCCGGTGCGGCTCGAGGAGCTTCAGGCGGAGCTGGGACACCGTTCGAGTCTCTCCATCGGGTGCGCCTCGCGCAAGCGGCGGGAGCGCGTCAGGCGCCCGAGCCGTTGCTGGACGAGCGTCGGCCCCGCTCGTTCACTGGGGTGACGGAGGGAGCTGAGCCCGCCGGCCTGCGGCGGGGGATGCCCTCGTGGACGACCGGCGCGACGCTCGCGCCCGCCTTGGTCGCCGAGCCACCGTCCGTCGACACCAGCTGGGGCTGCCCCCCTGCGGTCCCGGGAGACCGCGACGGCGCGCTCTCCTGGGGCAGGCGGATGGTGAACTTCGCGCCCTTGTCGGACGACGCGACCGTGATCGTCCCGGCGTGCTCGTCGACGATCTTCTTCACGATCGCGAGCCCGAGGCCGGTGCCGCCGCGCTTGCCGGAGGTGACGAACGACTGGAAGAGGCGGCCCTGGATCTCCTTGGGGATCCCCTTCCCGGTGTCCGCGACGCAGATCGCGAGGTCGCCCCCGTCGCGGTAGGCGCGGATCGTCACCGTGCCCCCGCCTGGCCGCATCGCCTCGACCGCGTTGCGGACCAGGTTGTGCAGGAGCCGCGTCATCTTCGCCTCGTCGAACCGCGCGGTCCCTCGGTCCTCGAGCTCCAGGGACAGCGAGATGCCGGTCCCGGCGAGCTCGTGCTCCAGCTGCTTCTCGATGTCGCCGAAGAACTTGGTCAAGTACACCTTGCGCACGAGGATGCTCCGCTCGCCGCGCGCGAACTCCAGCACCTCGCGCTGCATCGCGCTGATCACGTCGAACTGCTTGAGGATCAGCCGCGCGTGGTCCTCCCTCGTCGCCGCGTCGGGAGCGCCGGCCATGAGCTGGACGTAACCGCTGATCACCGTGAGCGGCGTGCGCATGTCGTGCATCACGCCCGAGAGCAGGCGCCCGATCGTGGTGAGCCGCTCGCTCTGCTCCCGCTCGAGGCGCGACCGGAACAGGCGCAGCGCGGTCGACGCGTTCGCCGACACGAGCCGCAGCAGCGCGCGATCGTCCTTCGAGAAGCCGTGGGGGTTCCTGGAGTTGTAGAGGGCCATGGAGCCGATCGGCACCGCGTCCTCGCCCTCGAGCGGCACGGCGATCGCCGTCCTGAGCTCCGCGCCGACGAGCTGGGCGAGCCGCGGCGACACGAGCGTGTCGTCCGGCTCCCGGCCCCCGCCCTCGCGCGAGAAGAACACCGCCTCGTTGTTCACCATGGCGCGCCCGACCACCCCTTCGCCGCGGCGCATCGCGATGCGCTTCACCGCCGGCCCCGGGGGGGCCACGCCCACGACGCCCTCCGGCTCCTCTCCGAGGGCGGGCGCGCGGGGCGGCGCGCTGCCCCCGTCGAACGCGGCGAGATCGAAGAAGTAGAGGAACAGCCCGCCCTCGATCTCGTCGACGAGCATCCCCCCCGCCCGCGCCTCGCACGCCCTGCCGGCCTCCGTGATGACCGCGCGCGCGAGGTCCTCCATCGTGGTCGCGCGGCCCATCGCGCTCTCGAGGTCGAAGAGCAGCTTGAGGTCGCTCACGCGGTGCTCGAGCTGCTCCTTCGTCTCCACGAGCTGCGTGTTCTTCTGGATCACCGAGAGGAACAGCCGCGAGTTGTCGATCGAGACGGCCGCCTGCGTCGCCAGCGCGCTCAGCAGCTCCTCGTCGTGGACCGAGAACTCCCCTTCCCCGTGCTTGTTCAGGACCTGGATGACCCCGATGGTCCGGCCGACGTGGTTCTTCATCGGCGCGGCGAGGATCGAGCGGGTGCGGTACCCCGTGACCTCGTCCCAGTCGCGCTGGAACCGGCGATCCCGGTAGGCGTCCTTCACGCGGACGGTGCGCCCCATCTTGGCGACGTGGCCCGCGATCCCCGCGCCGACGGGCAGCTCGATCGCGCGCGCCTCCTCGCCGATGATGATGCGCGACAAGAGCCGCTGCCGCTGCTCGTCGAGCAGGTAGAGGGTGGCGCGGTCCGCGTCGAGCAGCTCGGTGATCTTGTTCAGGATCAGCGCGAGGAGCTGGTCGAGATCCAGGGTGCTGCCAAGGGCCAGCCCGACATCCCGGAGCGCCCGCACCGTCTTGTCGGCGTGGGCGAGGCGCGCCTCGAGCTCCTGTACGCGAGCCTGCAGCGCCTTCGTGCGTTGTTCCGCCTTCGCGGTCACCAGGAGACGCTAACACGACTTCGCCCGGAGGAGCGCGCGCGCGGGCCCCTGCGCGGACCGTTCGCGTGACAGAGAGCGCTCCCGACGACCGCCGGGAGCGCCCCTAGGACGCGCCGTTACTGGTTCATGCTCTCGAGGAATTCCTGATTGGTCTCGGTGCGGCTCACCTTGTCCAGGAGGAATTCCATCGAGTCGATGACGTTGAGGGGGTGCAGCAGCTGGCGGAGCAGCCACACGCGCTGGAGGATCCACTCCGGCAGCAGCAGCTCTTCCTTGCGGGTCGCGCTCTTGTTGATGTCGAGGCAGGGGAAGATCCGCTTCTCCATCAGCTTGCGATCCAGATGGATCTCGCTGTTACCCGTGCCCTTGAACTCCTCGAAGATGACCTCGTCCATGCGCGAGCCCGTGTCGACGAGCGCGGTGGCGACGATCGTCAGCGAGCCGCCCTCCTCGACGTTGCGCGCGGCGCCGAAGAACCGCTTCGGCTTGTGCAGCGCGTTCGAGTCGACGCCGCCGGAGAGGATCTTGCCGCTCGGCGGGACGACCGTGTTGTAGGCGCGCGCCAGGCGGGTGATCGAGTCCAGCAAGATCACGACGTCGTGCTTGTGCTCGACGAGGCGCTTCGCCTTCTCGATCACCATCTCGGCGACCTGCACGTGGCGCGTCGGGGGCTCGTCGAAGGTCGAGCTGATCACCTCGCCCTTCACGGTGCGCTGCATGTCGGTCACCTCCTCCGGGCGCTCGTCGATGAGCAGCACGATCAGCGTCGTGTCCGGGTGGTTCGCGGAGATCGCGTTGGCGATCTGCTGGAGCAGCACCGTCTTGCCCGCGCGGGGCGGCGAGACGATGAGGCAGCGCTGCCCCTTCCCGATGGGGCAGAGCATGTCGATGATGCGGGTCGAGAAGCTCTTCGTCCCGTTCTCGATGTTGAACTTCTGCTGCGGGTAGAGGGGCGTGAGGTTGTCGAACAGGATCTTGTCGCGCGCGACCTCGGGGGGCTCGCCGTTGATCTTGTCGACCTTGAGCAGCGCGAAGTACGCCTCGCGCTCCTTCGGCGGCCGGATGGAGCCGCTCACGCTGTCGCCGGTGCGGAGGTTGAAGCGCCGGATCTGGGACGGCGAGACGTAGATGTCGTCCGGACCCGGCAGGTAGTTGTAGTCCGGCGCCCGGAGGAAGCCGAAGCCGTCGGGCAGGCATTCGAGCACGCCCTCGCCGTAGACCGGCTGGTCCTGCGCCGCGTGGGCCTGCAGGAGAGCGAAGATGACCTCCTGCTTGCGCAGCCCGGCAGCGCCCTCGATGTTGAGCCCCTTCGCCATCTGGACGAGCTCGGCCATCGGTTTCTGCTTCAGTTCCCTGAGGTGCATGAGTCGGAAAGCTCCAGGATGCGACGGCGCGTGCCCTGTCAAGGGCGTGGAGGCCGCCGGTCGTTGGTTTTTGTTTGGGGGGGTCTAGCGGGTCGGACCCGAGGCGGGGCCGAGCATGTCGTCGATGTCGGCGGGTCGCCAGAGGGAAGAGGGCTCGCCTCGCAACCGGCGCCCCTCACGTTCATGTCGCTCGATCGGCGGGCTGTGCTTGCCGATCGGGCGGCGACTCTATCAAGCGCGTCTGCTCTGTCAATGCGCGGCGGGGGGCACGGACGACGCGCGCGCGTCGTGGGGCGCGGCACGGACACAGGTCGCCCGCGCCGTCCGTACGAAGAACGGCGCGGGCGAACTGCCCGTGGCTCCCAGGTGCTGCCTGAAGTTGCCTCCCCCGGAACGCGCGGCTAAGTCAAGCTGGTTCCATGGGGCTCAAACAGGTTCAGCTGTTCGTCCGCGGTCGCGTCCAGGGCGTCTTCTTTCGTGCCTCCACGCAGCGCGAGGCCAAGCGGCTCGGCCTCACCGGCTGGGTGAAAAACCGCTCCGACGGCAGCGTCGAGGTCCTCGCCGAGGGGGAGGAGGACGAGCTGAAGGAGCTCATCGCCTGGGCGAACCGCGGCCCGAGCGCCGCGCGGGTCGAGCGCGTCGACGTCCGGTGGCGGGGCTTCTCCGGCGATTTCTTCGACTTTCGCATCACGGATTGAGGCGCTTGGCACGCCACACGTCGGATCCGAGAGACGCAGGCGCGCGATCGGCGCGGCGACGCACGCCGGCGTGCGCGTGGCTCGTCCTGATCGGTCTGCTCGCAGCGGCGCCGCTCGCGACGCCTCCGGCGCGCGCCGCCGGCGAGCGCGACGCGGGCACTTCCGCGCCGGCCTCCTCCGCGCTCCCTGAGCTCCCGCGCCTCGCCCCGATCGCCCGCCCGGAGCCTGATATCGCCGCGGTCCGCGAGCTCGACCGGATACTCGACCAGATCACGTCGGAGGACGCGCGCTCGCGGGAGAACGCCCGCGCGGCCCTCGATGAGCCGATCCCTGGCATCGTCGATGCGGTGCGGCTGCGCGTTCAGGACATCCGCGGCTCGCTCGACCGGAACGCGGCGCCTCGCGTGCTCGCGGACGCGCGCAGAGAAGGCCGCAAGGCGATGAAGGGGGAGGACGAGCGCGACGGCAACAAGAAGAAAACTGCAGACGCGAAGGCCGACAAGGGCGCGAAGAAGGGCGCTGGCGACGCAAAGAAGAGCGCCGGTGACGCGAAGAAGAGCGCCGGTGACGCGAAGAAGAGCGCCGGTGACGCGAAGAAGGACGCCAAGGCCGAGCAGGGCGCAAAGAAGGACGCCAAGGCCGAGCAGGGCGCAAAGAAGGACGCCAAGGCCGACCAGAGCGCCAAGAAGGGCGCTGACGACGAGAAGGACGAGGGGGACTGGCTGGATTTCATGCTGGCCGCGGCGCGGCCGCGGGACAGCGCGTGGCGCGATGTCGTCAAGCTGCTCGCGATGGAGCGGATGCTCGCCGCTGCAGGCACGACGCCTGCGGTCCGCGAGCTCATCGCGCTGCACGCCTATTTCGGCGAGCTGCTCCGCATCGATCTCCAGCGGCAGGTGGCCAAGCTGCGCGACAAGGCGGTCCCCGCGCTGATCGAGGCGCGCCAGCACGACGCAAAGATCGTCCAGCGATGGGCCAACAAGCAGCTCGACCTGCTCGGCCGGGCGATCCCCGGCGAGGCGATCGCGTCGAATGACACGCAGATCTTGGCCGACGTCCTCCGCGCCTACGGCCGCGTCCGGGACGTGGACGCCGTGCGCGTGATCCTGAGCTTCTGCAACAGCGACCGCGCGCGGCTGCGCGACGCCGCGCGGGAGGCGATCTCCGCGATCGGCGAGCCCGGCATCTGGCAGCTCCGCGACGCCTACCTGGACCTCACCGGCGCGAAGCCGCCGCGCGAGTGGTCGTGGGACCGTGTCGCGCGCGAGCTCTTCGGGACGTACGATCGCGCGCGCCTCGCGGAGGTGTACAAGCTGATGGACGAGGGCGTCGCCGCGGCGAGCGCGGGCACGCCCGCCGAGGCGACCGACGCGTTCGACAAGGTGCTCGCCCGCGCGCCGCTCTTCGAGCGCCGCAAGGAGATGGTGGACGCCTACGTGGAGCGGGCGCGATCGCTGTCTGCCGACCGGCGCGACGACGCGCTCGCCATGCTCCGCAAGGCGCTGCGCCTCGACGCGCCAGGCGAGCGCGCGAAGAAGATCGAAGCGGAGATCGCCTACCTCGAAGGCGCGCTCCTCATCGAGCGCGGCACGCCGGACAAGTTCGTGCTGGAGCGTGCGATCGAGCTCGATCCATCCCACGCCGGCGCGAGGGCGGCGCTCGCCTCCCTCGGGGACAAGGTCGCGGAGCGGAAGAGCCAGACGAACCGTCACATCGCCGCGGGAGCGGTAGGTCTCGCCGCGGTGCTCTCGATGTTCTTCATCGCCCGGCGACGGAGCGCGCCGTCGCCCGCTCGAGCGCAAGCCGGCACCGTTCCTCCGCCCCCGCCGGCGTCTCCTGCCTCGGCGCCGCCCCGTCCGCAGCCGACCGCATCACCTGCCTCGGCGCCGCCCCCTCCGCAGCCGACCGCATCACCTGCCTCGGCGCCGCCCCCTCCGCAGCCGACCGCATCATCTGCCTCGGCGCCTCCAAGGCAGGACAGCGCCGTTCCTCCGCAGCCCCAGATGTCTCCAGAGCCGGCCCCGGCTGCCGCCTCGAAGGCGGACCCCGACCTGCCAGCACAGCCTGTCGAGGAGGCGGAGCCGCGGAGCGATGACGCCCCTGCAGCCGGCCCGCCCGACCGCTGAGCCGTCGCGCGCACCAGGCCCACGCAGCGGCCGGCCCCTGAGCGCCGGCCGGGCTCACAACGCAGAAACGCCGGGCGAGCTGAGCGCTCTCCCGGCGTTCTGTCTGCTGTTGTGCCAGCGCCACGCGGCGCCGGCCTGGTTCCGGCTCAGCCGGCGGTCGTCGCCGGGGTGGCCGGCTCCGCCGCGGCGACCGGCTCGGCGGCCTGCGCAGGCGCGTCCGCGACCGGCGGCGCGTCGATGAACTCGATGAGGCTCATCTGCGCGCAGTCACCGCGGCGCGGACCGAGCTTGATGATCCGCGTGTAGCCGCCCGGCCGCCCCTCGAAGCGCTTCGAGAGATCGATCATCACCTTCGCGATGATGTCGACCTTCTTGCCGTCGGTCGCGACCCCCCAGCGAGGGATGTAGCTGCCAACGAGCCGCTCGGCGTGGAGCCGGCGCGCTCTGTCGCCGGGGGTGAGCTCCCCGTGCGCGGTGTACGCGACCTTGCCGAGCCGCGTCGCCTTGGTGATGAGCCGCTCGGCCACGCGCCGCAGCTCCTTCGCCTTGGCGTCGGTCGTCTCGATCCGCTCGTGGGTGATCAGGTTCGCCGTCAGGTTGCGAAGCATCGCCCTGCGGCTGGAGGTATCCCGACCAAACTGCCTGCCCGCTTTCTTGTGACGCATGACGTTCCCTCAGTACCGACTCACGCCTGCGCCTGCTGCGCCTTCCAGCGCTCGAGGAGCTGCGGCCAGTTGTCGATCTTCATCCCGAGCGAGAGCCCCATGTTCGCGAGGATCTCTTTGATTTCCTTCAGCGACTTGCGACCGAAGTTCTTGGTCTTGAGCATGTCCTGCTCGGTCCGCTGCACGAGCTCGCCGATGAGCGTGATGTTCGCGTTCTGCAAGCAGTTCGCGGAGCGGACGCTCAGCTCGAGCTCCTCGACGGAGCGGAACAGGTTCTCGTTGAGCGGCTCGTCGTCGCTCATCACCGCCTGGTAGCTCGTCTCCTCGCTCTCCTCGAAGTTGACCCAGATGGAGAGCTGCTCCTTGAGGATCTTCGCGGCGAAGGCGACCGCGTCCGCCGGCGAGACGGACCCGTTGGTCCAGACCTCGAGCGTGAGCTTGTCGTAATCGGTCACCTGCCCGACGCGGGCGTTCTGCACGGTGTAGTTCACCTTGCGGATCGGCGAGAACAGCGCGTCGATCGGGATCGTCCCGATCGGCATGGTCGGCGTCTTGTTGCGCTCGGCGGGCACGTAGCCGCGGCCCACGTTGACCGTGAGCTCCATCGAGAGCGGGCCCTTCTTGTCGAGCACGGCGATGAGGTGGTCGGGGTTGAGCACCGACAGGCCCTCGACCAGCTGGATGTCGCGCGCGTACACGGGCCCGGGCCCCTCGCGATCGATCCGCACCGAGTAGGTCTTCGGGGTGGCCGCCTTGAAGACGACCTCCTTCACGTTGAGGATGATGTCGCTGACGTCCTCGACCACGTCCGGCACGGTGGTGAACTCGTGCAGCGCGCCCTCGATGCGGATGGCCGTCGCGGCCGCCCCCTGGAGGGAGGAGAGCAGCACGCGGCGCAGCGAGTTCCCGATCGTGATCCCGAAGCCGCGCTCCAGGGGCTCACACGTGAACTTGGCGTAGAACTGGGTCCCGCTGTCCGCGTCGATCGAGATGCCCTTGGGCCGGATCAGATCGCGCCAGTTACGGGCGATCATCGTGAGGTTCGGGTTGTTCATCGTCATGGCGATCTCCTTCCTTCATGAGGTTTGCGCGGAGGTCTCACGCCGCGGCCGCACTCGACCGGTCGGCGCCGCCTCCTGCCCGCATCCTAGGCTCCATGCCCCCGCGCGCGAGCGCGGGACGGCGGCGCCGAGGGGAGCCCGCAGCGAGCGAGAGCACCCTGCAAGGTGCGCTCGCGACGCCGCCCTCCTCCGCGCCGCCCTCGCGCGATCAGCGCGAGTAGTACTCGACGACCAGCTGCTCGCGGATCTCCGGCTCGTTGAGATCCTCGCGGATCGGCGCGCCCTTGACCGCACCGGTGAACGCCGCGCGATCCACGTCGATCCAGCTCGCGACCGGCCGCTTGTCCGCGCCGCCGATCGAAGCGAGGACGCTCTTGAACTTGCGCGCCCCCTCGGTGAGCTCGACCCGGTCACCCGCCCGCACGACGTAGCTCGGGATGTCGAGCCGCTTGCCGTTCACGTTCACGTGCCCGTGCCGGACGAGCTGGCGCGCCTCGGCGCGGGACGAGCCGAAGCCCATCCGGTGCACCACGTTGTCGAGCCGCCGCTCCAGCAGCCCGAGCATCTCCTCGCCCGTCCGGCCCTTGCGCCGGTTGGCCTCCTGGAAATACCCGCTGAACTGCCGCTCGAGCACGCCGTAGATGCGACGCACCTTTTGCTTCTCGCGCAGGCGCACCGCGTACTCGCTCAGCTTGATGCGCCCCTGGCCGTGCTGGCCCGGGGGATACGGGCGCCGCGTGTACGCGCACTTCTCGGAGTAGCACCGCTCGCCCTTGAGGTAGAGCTTCATCCCCTCGCGGCGGCAGAGCTTGCAGACCGGACCAATGTAGCGAGCCATCGTGAATTACCTCAAACCCTGCGCCGCTTGGGCGGCCGGCAACCGTTGTGGGGGATCGGCGTGACGTCGCGGATCAGCGTCACCTTGAAGCCAGCGGTCTGGAGCGCACGGAGCGCGCTCTCGCGCCCGGCCCCCGGCCCCTTCACGAACACGGCGACCGAACGCATCCCGTGCTCCTGCGCCCGGCGCGCCGCCTCTTCCGCCGCGAGCTGCGCGGCGAACGGCGTCGACTTGCGCGATCCCTTGAAGCCGCGAGCGCCAGCGGACGACCACGCAATCGCGTTGCCGTTGATGTCCGTGATCGTCACGACCGTGTTGTTGAAGGTCGACTGAATGTGCGCGATACCCGCGGAGACATTCTTCTTGACCTTCTTCTTCTGCTTGGCCTTCGTGGTAGTGGCAGCCGTCTTCGCTTGCGCCATGGCGTCCTAATCCCCGCTCGTCACTTGGTCGCGGCAGGACGCCGCTGCAACATGCCCTTGCGCGGTCCCTTCCGGGTGCGCGCGTTCGTATGCGTCCTCTGCCCGTTCGCCGGGAGCCCGCGCCGGTGGCGGAGCCCTCGGTAGCAGCCGAGGTCCATGAGCCGCTTGATGTTGAGCTGCACCTCGCGCCGCAGGTCGCCCTCGACCTTGTACTCGGCGTCCAGGAGGTCGCGGATCGCCTTCACCTCAGCGTCGCTGAGCTCCTCGACCCGCTTGTTCTGCGGAATGTTGGTCTTCTCGCAGATTTGCAAGGCGAGGGTCCGCCCGATGCCGAACAGGTACGGCAGGGCGTAGGCGACATGCTTCCGACGCGGGAGATCGACACCAGCGATACGAGCCATGGTTACTCCAAACCGAAACGAGGGCGGGCTTCCGCCGAAAGAGCTAGTTCCCCTGGCGCTGCTTGTGGCGGGGGTTCTCGCAGATGATCCGAACGACACCACGCCGCCGGACCACCTTGCACTTGTCGCAGATCTTCTTGACGCTCGGGCGCACCTTCACGGGGAGCCTCCAGATTCCTCAAAAAACTACGTTACTTATGCCGGTACGTGATCCGGCCTCGGCTCGGGTCATACGGCGAGACCTCGACGGTCACGCGGTCGCCCGGCAGGATCTTGATGTAGTACTGCCGCATCCGGCCGCTGATGGTCGCGAGGACGCCGAGGCCGTTGTCCGCCTTCACGCGAAACATGGCGTTCGGCAGGGCCTCTTGAACCACGCCGTCGAACTCGAGCTTGTCGCCCTTCGGTTCCTTCGGCGGTCTGGTCTGATTCTTACGCCTCATTCTCCACCCGAGCCCGGCCGGCCAATGGCCGACAGCACCCTGTGCGTAACTTCTTCAGGCTTCCCGACTCCATCGACGCGATGCAGCAGCTTCTTCTGCTCGTAGAACGGAAGAAGCGCGGCCGTCATCGCCTCGTAGGCGTCGAGACGCTTTGCAACAGCCTCGGGCCGATCATCGGCCCGATGCTCTAGCTCCGCACCGGGGGGCGGCGGATTATAGACGAGATGATATATCTGTCCACTGCGTTTGTCAGTTCGGCGATGGATCAGCCGTTCCTCGAGCAGGGGACGCGCCACGTCCAGCTGGATCACCGCATCAATCCGCTTGCCGCCCTGGTTGGCGCTGGCGAGCAGCTCGTCGAGCGCGTCCGCCTGAGGCACGGTCCTGGGAAATCCGTCCAGCAGGAAGCCGGCGTCGCAGTCGGGCTCGACCGTCCTGCGCGCGATGAGGCCGATAACGGCCTCATCCGGAAGGAGTCCGCCAGAGTCCATGATGTCCAGATAGCGCTTCTCCAAGGTCCCCGACCGCTTTGCCTCGCGCAGCATGTCGCCGGTCGAGATTTGCGGGATGCCGAAGCGTGCGCACAGCAGCTTCGCCTGCGTACCCTTCCCAGCTCCAGGAGGCCCCACCAGAACCAAGATCATTTGCCCTCCATCACGCTTCCGGGAGCCTGCGGCCCCGGATGCGGGTGGCACCGGGGCCCGTCAGCCCCTCGTAGCTCCGCGTGATCAGGTGCGCCTCCAGCTGGTTCACGGTGTCGAGCGCGACGCCGACGACGATCATGAGCGACGTGCCTCCGAAGCCGAAGGGGACACGCAGCAGGTTGCCGACGATCGAGGGCACCACGCACACCGCGGCGACATAGAGCGCGCCGCCCACGGTGATCCGCTGGATCACGCGGTGAATGTAGTCCGCCGTCTGCTTGCCTGGCCTGATCCCGGGGATATTTGCCTGTTGCTTCTTCAGGTTCTCCGCGACGTCCACCGGCTGGAACGTGACGTTCGTGTAGAAGAAGCAGAAGAAGATGATGAGCAGCGCGTAGCCGGTGTTGAAGACCCAGTCCCCCCGGTTGATGATCGCCTGAATCTGCTCGGCCCCGGGGACGTTCATGTTCGCGAGCGTCTGCGGGAACATCAGCAGCGACGACGCGAAGATGGGGGGGATGGTCCCGGACGTGTTCACCTTCAGCGGCAGGTGCGCCGTCTGCCCGCCGTAGACGCGGCGACCGACCTGGCGCCGCGAGTACACGATCGGGATCTGACGCCTGCCGTTCTCGAAGAACGCGATGACGGCGATGACGAACACGATGAACGCGACGATCGCGGCCATCGTCAGGGGCTGGAGATCGCCGGCGTTCTGGGCGAAGTAGTTGCCGACCTCCTCCGGGATGCGCGTGACGATGCTCGCGAAGATCAGGAGCGAGACGCCGTTCGAGACGCCGCGCTCCGTGATCTGCTCGCCGATCCACATCAGGAACGCGGTCCCGGTCGTCAGCGTGATGACCGTCATCAGCTGAAAGCCGATGCCGGGGTGGTTCACGATCCCGGCCCCGGTCTCGCTGCTCGACAGGCCCTCGAGCATCTTCGCGATCGAGAAGGCCTGGAACAGCGAGAGCGCGACCGTGCCGTACCGCGTGTACTGATCGATCCGCCGGCGACCCTGCTCGCCCTCTTTCCGCAGCTCGTCGATGGGCTTGTAGACCATGCCCATGAGCTGCATGATGATCGAGGCCGAGATGTACGGCATGATCCCGAGCGCGAAGATCGACAGGTTCTCCAGCGCGCCGCCCGAGAACATGTTGAAGAAGCTCAGGAGCCCACCGGACTGCTTCGCGACGTACTGCCGCATCGCGTTCCGGTCGACGCCGGGCGTCGTCACGAAGACGCCGACCCGGTAGACCGCGAGCATCACCAGGGTGAAGATCACGCGTCGCCGGAGCTCGGGGATCTTGTGGAAGTTGGTGATTCCCGCGAGGCTGGCCATAGGCGATCCTGGACTCCGGCTTGGTGGGTGCGCGTGCGCGCTGACTACGAGGACGAGGAGTCCGTCGAGCTGCCCTGGGGTGCAGGCGCCGCGAGCACGACCGCCTTGCCCCCCGCCTTCTCGATCTTCTCGACCGCTCCCTTGGAGAAGCGGTGCGCCGTCACCGTGAGCTTCTTCGTGAGCTCACCGTCGCCGAGGATCTTCAGCACGTCGAACCGCCCCTGCACGAGGCGGCGCTCGTGGAGCGCGATCAGATCGACCTGGGCGCCATTGTCGAACGCCTCGAGGTCGCCGACGTTGACGTTGACGACGATGTCCGCGAGCGGGTTGCGGAAGCCACGCTTCGGGAGGCGACGCTGGATCGGCGTCTGCCCGCCCTGAAAGTGCTTCTTGTTGATGTTGCCGCCGGCCCGCGCCTTCTGCCCTTTTTGTCCGCGGCCAGACGTCTTGCCGACGCCCGACCCCACGCCACGGCCAACGCGGAGCCTCTTGGTTACGGCGCCCTCAGGGGCTTGGAGCTTAGAAAGAATGTCCATGTTTCACACTTCCGTACGCGGCGACTCCGCTGGAATGACGATCTCGCTTCTCAGGCCTTCGACGAGGTCGCTCCGTCGGCGACCTCCTCGACCTCGACGAGGTGGAGGACCTTCTTCACCATGCCACGGAACGAGGGCGTGTTCGCGACGACCACCACGGACCCCGGCCCACGCAGGCCGAGCCCCTTGATGATCTTGCGGGTGTGCTCGACCTGGCCGATGTTGCTGGCCTTCTGACGTACCCGGAGCTTCACTGCGAGCCTCCTTCACCGCCGCCGCTCGGTGCGCCACCGCTGCCGCCCGGCTTCCCGGGGGGCGGCGCCACGCTCGCGCGCCGTCGACCCGCGGTGTTCGTGCTACCGCGGCGCTGGTAGTCGAGCGAGTCGAGCTGCATCGACCGCTTCCCGGCGACGCTCTCCGGGCTCTTCAGCCCACGGAGCGCCGCGACGGTCGCGTGCACGACGTTGTGCGGGTTGCTCGTGCCGAGCGACTTCGACAGCACGTCGTGGATCCCCGCCGACTCGACGACGGCGCGCACCGCGCCGCCGGCGATGACGCCCGTCCCAGGGCTGGCCGGCTTCAGCAGGACCTTGCCCGCCCCGACGTGGCCGAACGAGTCGTGCGGGATGGTCACGCCGTCCAGGGGAATGCGGAACAGGTTCTTGCGAGCCTGATCGTTCCCCTTGCGGATGGCCTCCGGCACCTCGTTCGCCTTGCCCAGGCCGATGCCCACGTGCCCCGCTTCGTCGCCCACCACGACCAGCGCCGAGAAGCTGAAGCGCCGGCCGCCCTTGACGACCTTGGCGACGCGGTTGATGTGGATGACTCGCTCTTTCAGCTTCTCTTCGTCGACATGATCGAACGCCATAACCGTCCTCTATCACGTTCTCCGCCGCGGCAGTTGACCGCGCCCGCCGCCCTCACCATCAGGGCAGCGGCTGTGGGAGTCAGAAATCGAGACCTGCCTCGCGCGCCGCCTGGGCGAGGGCGCTGACGCGCCCATGATACAGATAGCCGTTGCGGTCGAAGACGACCTTGTCGATCTGCCTCTCCTTGCAGATCCTCGCGATCAGAGCCCCGACCTTCTTCGCCGCCTCGACCTTGTTGTCCTCGTCGAGGGAGCCCTTGAGGTCCTTCGACAGCGTCGAAGCGTGGGCGAGGGTCTTGCCGCTCACGTCGTCGATGACCTGCGCGTAAATGTGCTTCGAGCTGCGGAAGACGCTGAGGCGCGGGCGCTCCGGCGTCCCCTCGACCTTCTTGCGGATACGGAGCTTCCGGCGCTCCCGACCGACGATTTTCATGCCCATGACCGTCTCGTCCCTCGGTGCAGCGGCGTACACGCCGCCGCTCGCCTTTACTTCTTGCCGCCCTTGCCGGCCTTGCCAGCCTTCTCCCGCACGCGCTCGCCGCGGTAACGGACGCCCTTGCCGCCGTACGGCTCCGGCGGCCTGAAGCCACGGATCGTCGCGGCCGTCTGCCCGATGAGCTCCTTGTCCGCGCCCGTCAGGACCAGGACGGTGCCCTTCGAGTCCGCCGGGATCGTCGCCGTGAGCCCCGTGGGCACCGGGAACGTCACCGGGTGGGAGAAGCCGAGGGCGAAGTTCAGCGTCGTGCCCTTGAGCTCGACGCGATAGCCGGTCCCCTTGAGCTCGAGCGTCCGCTCGTAGCCCTCGGCGACGCCCTTCACCATCGCGGCCACGAGCGCCCGCGTGAGGCCCTGGAGGCGCGACCCGTCGCGCCCCGGCGCCACCGAGCTCACGTGCAGCTTGCTGCCCTCGAGCTTGATGTCCACCTTGTCGGTGATCGCGCGGGAGAGCTGGCCCTTCGGGCCCTTGACGTCGATCTTCCGGCCGTTGACGGTCGCGGTGACCCCCTTCGGCAGATCGATCGGGCGCTTGCCAACGCGCGACGTCTTCGGAGCGAGCCGGCTGTCACCGTTCGCGGGCTGGGCTGCGTTCGCCTGAGCTTCCATCACCACACCTCGCAGATCAGCTCGCCACCCATCTTGAGGCGGCGCGCATCCCTGTCGCTCATGAGCCCGCGGGACGTGCTCAGGATCGAGATCCCGAGCCCGCTGAACACGCGCGGGATCCTGTCGTGACGCACGTACACGCGGCGCCCGGGGCGGGAGACGCGGCGCACGCCGTCGATCGCGCTCTGTCGATCGCGCCCGTACTTCAGCACGATCGTGAGCTTCTTGGGACCCTCGCCCTCGGTCTCGCGCACGTCGGCGATGAAGCCCTCGGACTTGAGGATCTCCGCGACCGCGGCCTTGATGCGGCTCGCGGGGACCTCGGTCCTGTCGTGCCGCGCGAGCGCCGCGTTGCGAATGCGGGTCAGCATGTCGGCGATGGGATCGGTCATCATAGAATCACCAGCTGGCCTTGATCACACCAGGGAGCTCACCACGGAGCGCGAACAACCGAAGGCAGACGCGGCAGAGCTCGAAGTCGCGGTAGTAAGCGCGCGCGCGCCCGCACACCTTGCAACGGTTCTTGTGCCGCGTAGAAAACTTCGGCGGACGGTTCAGCTTCGCAAACTCTTTTGCACGGGCCATCGAAAATCCCTCAATGCCGGAACGGGATGCCAAGCTCGGTCAGGAGCGCGCGTCCTTCTTCGTCCGTCTTCGCCGTGGTCACGAACGAGATGTTGAGCCCCTTCACGACATCGATCTTGTCGTAGTCGATCTCGGGGAAGATGATCTGCTCGCGCAGGCCCATCGTGAAGTTACCCTTGCCGTCGAACCCCTTCGGGCTCACGCCCTTGAAGTCGCGAACACGCGGGAGAGAGAACGCGATCAGGCGATCCACGAACTCCCACATCCGCTCGGCACGCAGGGTCACCATCACCCCGATGGGCAGGTTCTCGCGCAGCTTGAAGGTCGCGATCGACTTCCGGGCCCGGGTCACCACCGGCTTCTGGCCGGAGATCGCCCGCATATCCTCGACGGCGGAGTCGATGATCTTCGGGTTCTGCACCGCGGCGCCGAGCCCCATGTTGATGACCACCTTCTGCAGGCGGGGCACCATCATCGGGTTCTTGTAGCCGAACTTCTTCGCAAGCGCGGCCGTCACGCTCTTCCTGTAGTGCGTGCGGAGCCGCGGCGCGTAGTTCGGGTCGCGCGGGCGCTCCTCGGTCGGCCCGGAGGCCTCTGCCTCGGCGCCCTTGGCCTTCGCGCCCTTGGCTTCCTTGCTCTTGGCGGGCGCCTGCGGCTTGGCCTGCTGCGACTTGGGCTTGTCCTTGCCCTTGCCGGCGTCCTTGGCCGCCTTGTCCTTGTCCTTCTTGTCCGCCATGGCTAGCCCACACCGATCGCGCTGCCGCTCTTGCCGACGCGCGTCTTCTTGCCGTCCTCACCGACGCGGACCTTCACGCGCGTCGGCTTGCCCGTCGCCGGATCGACCGGCATGACATTCGAGGCGTGAATCGGCGCCTCCTTGGTGATCTTCCCACCCTCCTGGTTGCGAGGCGTGGGCCGCTGGTGGCGGGTCACCGTGTTCAGGCCTTCCACGACCACGCGATCCTCGTCAGCGAGGATCTTGGTGATCCGGCCCTGCTTCCCCTCCTCCTTGCCGCTGATGACCTGCACGAGGTCACCGACCCTGAGGCGCTTCATCAGAGGACCTCCGGAGCGAGAGAGATGATCTTCATGAACTTCTTCGCGCGGAGCTCACGAGCGACCGGCCCGAAGATACGGGTACCGATCGGCTCCTTCTCCTTGTTGATGAGGACCGCGCTGTTCCCGTCGAACTTGATGTAGCTGCCGTCCGAGCGCTGGTACTCCCGGGCGGTGCGGACGACGACGGCGCGCGCCGTCTCGCCCTTCTTCACCTTGGTGCCCGGCAACGCCTCCTTGATCGAGACGACGATGACGTCGCCGAGGGCGGCGTACTTGCGGCGCGAGCCGCCGAGCACCTTGATGCACTTCACGATTCGGGCGCCGGAGTTGTCCGCGACCTCGAGATGCGTCGACACCTGGATCATGGCGCTACTCCTCCACCGGGCGGGCAACGAGCTTGGTCACGAGCCACCGCTTGTCGCGGGAGATCGGCCTGTGCTCCGTGATCTCGACGCGATCGCCCACCTTGTACTGGTTCGTCTCGTCGTGCGCCTTGTAGCGCTCCCGCTGACGGACGTACTTCTTGTACACAGGGTCGAGCGCGTTCCGGATGACCTCGACGGTGACCGTCTTGTTCATCTTGTCGCTGGTCACCTTGCCGACCAGCTTGCGCCGGAAGCCGTGCGCCTTCGCCTCGGTCTCGGCCTGCGCAGGCGCCGCGGCTGCCAGCTCGGGCGCCGCAGCGGCCGGCTGCTGGGTCTCTGCCTTCTTCTTCGCCATGGCTACGCCTTCTCCTCGGCACGCGTGCGCTGCGTGAGGATCGTCTTCACCCGCGCGAGATCCCGCTTCGCCTTGCGGATCGTCGCCGTGTCGTTCAGCCGATTCGTGAAATTCTTGAACCGCGCCTCGAACAGGCCCGCCGCCAGAGACTTCTCGAGCTCGCGCAGGTGCTCGGTGGTGCGTTCACGCAAATCCTTCGCCTTCATCGCCTACCTCACGTCAGCCCGCGGGCGAGGAACTTGCACTGCATCGGGAGCTTGTGCGACGCGAGGCGGAACGCCTCCTTCGCAGTCTCCTCGCTCACGCCGCTGATCTCGTACATCACGCGGCCCGGCTGCACGAGCGCGCACCACTCCTCGGGCGCGCCCTTGCCCCCACCCATGCGGACCTCGAGCGGCTTCTTCGTCACCGGGCGGTCCGGGAAGATGCGGATCCAGAGCTTGCCCGCGCGCTTCACGTGCCGCTGGATCGCCATACGAGCCGCCTCGATCTGCCGCGAGGTGACGCGGGCAGGCTCGACGCACTGGAGCGCAAAGTCGCCGAAGGAGACGTCGCTGCCCGTCATGGCGAGGCCGCGGTTGTTCCCCTTCTGCATCTTGCGGAACTTGGTTCGCTTCGGAGACAGCATTCTGCAATCCCTCTACTGGATCCGGCGCGCCTTACGCTGCAGGACCTCGCCCTTGAACATCCAGACCTTCACGCCGATGATGCCGACCTTCGTCTTCGCCTCGGCCAGGCCGAACTCGATGTCGGCGCGGAGCGTGTGCAGCGGCACCCGGCCCTCGCGGTAGGTCTCGACGCGGCTCATCTCGCTGCCACCGAGCCTGCCGGCGCAGCGCACGCGGATGCCCTTCGCGCCGAACTTCATCGCGGTGGCCACCGCCTTCTTCATCGCCCGGCGGAACGCGATCCGGCGCTCGAGCTGCGTCGCGATGTTCTCGGCGACGAGCTGCGCGTTGGTCTCGGCCTTCCGGACCTCCTGCACGTCGATGAACACCTCGTTGTCGGTGAACGACGACACGCCGGGGAAGAGCGTCTCACCCTTCGACGCGGTGCCGACGTTCCCGCTCTTCAGCGTCTCGATGCCCTTGCCGCCCTTGCCGATCACCATGCCGGGGCGGGCGGTGAAGACGATCACCTTCGCGCGGTTGGCGGCGCGCTCGATCTCCACGCCGGCGATGTTGGCGTTGTAGAGGTACTGCTTGATCGCGCGCTTGATGCGGATGTCCTGGTGGAGCCACTTCTGATACGCAGCGCCGTCCTCGTACCACTTGCTGCTCCACGTCTTGATGACACCGACGCGGAAGCCATACGGATGGGTCTTTTGTCCCATATCGGCAGGTCCTCTACTTACTTTCTCTCGTCGACTTCGATGACGATGTGCGACACGCCCTTGGTGATCCGGGTCGCACGGCCCATCGCGCGCGGCCGCCAGCGGCGGTTGAACTTGTTCGGCCCCTTGTCGACGGTGGCCTTGCTGATGAAGAGCGCGTCGATGTCCGCGCCCGCCTGCTGGGCGTTCGCGACCGCGCTCTCGATGATCTTCCGCAGGACGGGGGCTCCGCTCTTCTGCGTGAACGAGAGCAGCTGGATCGCCTCGTCCGCGTCGCGACCTCGAACGAGATCGGCGATCATGCGAGCCTTGCGCGGGGCGATCCGCGAAAACATCGCACTGGCTTTGCTTACCATTCGAGACACCTCGCGACACCGGCGGGCGGAGTGACTCCGTACCGGGTTTCGGTTCACTGCGAACCGGTTGCACCGTCGTACGCTTCCGGTCCCAGCCCGACGTCCATCGACGTGGGCCCCCTTCGCGTCACCGGGGGGGTTCCCGCGGCGGCCGAAGGGGCGGAGCTGGGATCGAAGCGCCGTTACGGCTCTTCTACTGGGAGACCGGGAGGACACCCGATCGCCCGGGAAAACGGAGCGCGGTGATTACCAGCGGGAGGGGCGGTACGCAAGCGCGATCCTTCCGCTCCCTTTCAGTTTGTTTCGCGCGTCCCCGCGGGCTGAGCAGCTTTTCAGATCCTCCTGAACGGACGTCGGGGGGCTCCGGGCATGCCGAGCCTGGTGCCCGGGCAGACGGACGGACGAACACGAGGCTGAAATCTGTTCTTGACACTGACGAAATGCAGCTGAAACAAGCTGTCGACGGCGGCCTGAGCCGTCGACGGCGGAGGTGCACCCCCGGAGCGTCGACGTCGGACGGCTGGACCAGGCCGAAGAGCAGGATTGCGAGGGGAATAGGGGAGCCCCAGGTTCAGTCGAACGCACCAGGCCGTGGAACTCTTCCCTGACATTGTAGGAGGCAACGTGACCATGCTTGCTCGCCATCGCCATTCTTTCCTCGCGCTTACCTTCATCTTGCCCGCCATCTACACCGGCTGCGTCGTGACCACGGAGGACACCGACAACGAGGTGGACCAGACGGTCGGCCCCGGCGTCACCCACGGGTCCACGAGCAGCGGCGGCGACGGCGGCACCGGCGGCCAGGGCGGCGATGGCGGCCAGGGCGGCGACGGCGGCACCGGCGGCGACGGCGGCCAGGGCGGCACCGGCGGCGACGGCGGCCAGGGCGGCACCGGCGGCAGCGACGCCTGCATCGAGGCGTCGGACGGCAACCTCACGGTCGCGGCCTGCGACGAGCTCAACATCTCGCCTGCGCAGGGGGCGACGAGCCAGTGCGGCGCGAACCGCGACGAGGACCCGATCGGCTACGGGCTCTGCAAGCACGGCTTCGCCGTCTTCTCCCCGGGTCACGCTGCGGACCTCGTGGACTGCCTGAGCGACATCGGCGTGGAGCGGGCGTGCGATGTGGATCCCGTTCAAGCGTGCATGAACCGCACGTACGCCAACGCGTGCCCGCACCAGGCCGACGAGATCTGCGACACCATCTCCGACTTCTGCGACGCCGGCACGTTCGACACCGCCAAGTGCGCGGCTCAGATGAACCCCCTCAACCGAGATGCAGCGGACGATCTCGTCGCGTGCATGAACGACAACCCGAATGTCTCCTGCCAGGAGGCTTACGACGCATGCTACGAGGAGATCATGGCCTTCGACTGACCCGGCCGCCGCCACGGGTGCACGGCCTGCGCGCCCACCGTGCGCGCTCTGCTCTCGCCGTTCTTTTCCCCTGGCATTCGACGCACACCAGATGACCTCTGGGCCTCTCACCAGCCCACACCCACCTTAGCGCCCCGGCGCGCGCACCCTCTCATGTAGGCCCGTTCGGGGAGCCCCCGAGCGCGGTATTCGGTTGCAAAAAAGATCGCGGGAAGGGATCCTCGGCTCCTCCGTGGCCAAGGACTCCTCCCGCCCGCGCCTGGCAGCCTCCGTTCCGCGATCGTCGGGGGCGCGTCCATTCCGCGGTGGAGCGCTGCTCGGCGTGCTCGTCGCGTCGGCCGGCTGTGCTCCGGGGTCGACGACAGCGGAGCAGATCACGCCGCGCCTGATGGTGCGCGCCTCGCTCGAGGGCACCGCCGCCGTCCCGACGGAAAGGCGCATCAAGGCCAAGGAGAGCGCGCTCGCTGCCGTCAAGGACAGCGCAACGCTCGCCTCGGGGATGGAGTCCGAGATCGGCGCCATCCCGATGTCCTCCTCGACGGCCAGCGCGCGCTGCCCCGCGGAGATGTCCCTCGTCGACGATCGCGTGTGCGTCGACCGCTGGGAGGGCGCGCTGGTCGAGGTGACGCCCAGCGGTGAGCGCCCCTGGTCGCCCTACGATCCGATTGACGGGAACGAGCGCCGCGTCCGCGCCGTGTCCTGGCAGGGGGTCATCCCCCAGGGCTACATCAGCGGGCGGCAGGCCAAGATGGCGTGCGCGGCCTCGGGCAAGCGCCTGTGCACCTCGGAGGAGTGGGTGACCGCCTGCCGAGGGCCGGACGACACGACGTTTCCCTACGGCGCGCTCCGCCAGCAGGCCGTGTGCAACGATGACGAGCGACGGGTTCACCCCGTCGCCGAGATCGCCGCGCTGCTCGACATCAAGCCCGAGGAGCGCTGGACGACGGCGATGAACAACCCGCTCATCAACCAGCTGTCCCAGGCGCTGCTCCCGACGGGCGAGCGCGCGGGATGCACCAACGCCTACGGCGTGTTCGACATGGTAGGCAACCTCCACGAGTGGGTCGATGATCCGAGCGGCACCTTCCGTGGCGGCTATTTCATGGACACGACGCGCAACGGCGAGGGCTGCAAATATGCCACGACCGCCCACTCCTTCGGCTACCACGACTACTCGACGGGCTTCCGGTGCTGCATGGATCCGGAGCAGGCCGACTAGTGCTGGCCGCGCGGCGTGCGGCCGGCAGGATAGCGGGGGCGCAGGTTGGTGTGATACGGGCTCAGCCGCTAGGCAGACGAGTAAGGCGTACGAAGGTACGCCGCAACGAGCCGAACGACGCAGATGAGCCTGGAGCGCGCGAACCCGCACCCCGCTATGGGGCAGACGCGAATCGAACGCGGAGCTCGGGGCGATGCAGCGGGGAGACAGGGCGGTCGCCGCGCGCGCATCTCGCCGTGACGCCACGGGCGCTTCGACAAGACGGCTCGGGCGCGACGCGAGCGAGCGTGCGAGTCGTGGAGGAGCCAGGGCCGACGCGCAGCAAGCCAGGGCGACACCAGCGAAGAGATTGCCGATGCCCGACTCCATAGTGAGCGCGCCCACGCGGCGCCGCGCCGCCGCGACCGCCCTTGCCGCCCTGACGGCCCTCCTGGCGCTCGGTTGCGGGAAGAAGGAAAAGGCAGCGCCCATCACCGTCCCGCCGCCCCCGGGCGCGGCGTCCTCGGATGAGCTCACCACCGCCATTGGCCAGGCGCGTGGCATCGATTCGGCGCTCGCGCCGTCGTCGACGCGATGGCGACGGGCGTTCGTGCTCGATGAGCGGCGAGCCGTGGTGACAGGAGAGGTCGAGAACGAGGCGATCGCGCTCGTGACCGAGAACGCCGGCCGGACCTGGCGATCTCTGCGGCGCGTCCGCGAGGGGTGGTCGACCTGGTCGGTCGGCGGAGACGGCGCCACGGTGCTCACCACCGGTCCGCGTGGCCCGGCTCTCCCGACGGAGACACGAGGGAATCGAGGGACGCCGTCCGCGCTGGACCCGCCGAGTCTCTTCTTCGCTCCGTTCGAGGCGACCGACCTCTCGGCGCCTTCACCGGTCACGCTTCCAGCGCTGAGCCGCGGAGCGCGGCCGCTGGTGAACGCTGTGCCCGCGGTGCTCTCCGCCGAGAGCGCCGCGCTGCTCGTGGAGCCCAAGCCTCGGCACGCGACCCTCGTCTATGCGGGGCCGGCGGGCGCCGAGCCGGTGCCTCCCGTCCCGCTCCCCACGCAGGAACAAGCGCTGCCCGTGCCTTATGGCCGCCCACCGATGCTCCTGTCGGTGCGCGGGCGCAGCCTCCTCGTGCGGCCCGTCCCCGCGCCGGGGAAGCCGCTCGACGCACCGAAGAGCGTCGAGGGACTCGCGATGAGCCCAGCGGCCATCGCCGCGCTCTCCACGACACCAGCATGCGACTTCGCCGGCTGGTCGATCCAGCTCGTTCCTCAGCCGCCCGACAAGACCGCCGTGGTCGCCGTCTCCGCTGCCCAGACAGCCGTGCTGAAGCTCCCGGCGAAAGCCCCGCCCGGAGCGTCGGTCGGCTGCGCGGCCGATCGGATCATGGTCGAAGTCATGACGCCCACAACCGGAGAGCCCACGCTCGCTACGTGCACCCTCCAAGGCACCTGCGTCATCGCCGAGAAGCCGCCCTTTCGACCCTGGTTGGAGCCGCATGAACGGTCTATCGCCCTGGCGCCCACACGCGAAGGCGTCACCGCAGTGCTGACCTCCCGCGCGGCAGCGCGATGGGGGCTCCATATCGCGATCGCGCAACCGCCGGAGGTGGGCAAGCTCTACGACGTCCCCAGGGTAATCGGCGAAGCCACGGGCGAGCGCGGCCGTATCGAGCTAGGAGCCCTCCTCTCGTTCGGAAATCGACTCTTGATGCTCCTCCAAGCGGATGTCACCGGGACATCGCGCCGCGGCTGGTACGTCGTGGCCTCCGATGATGGCGGGCTCACCTGGAGCCCGCCCTGAGCTCCGTCTCGAACGGGATAGTCATTCCAAACGCAGCGCGTCAGCACAGCGTGCATCCCATCTGATGCTGACGTGCGCGGTGGTCCCCAGACCTACTTCGGAGGAGCGGCAGCCGGAGCGACGCGCTTGCGCCCCTTGACGCTCGGCTTCTTCACGACAGGCGCAGGCCCAGCCGCGGTCTTGCGCGCGTTCGCGCTCGCCTGCTCGGCGGTCTTCGCGTCGCCTGCATAGCGGGCGAAGCGACGGTCGCCACCTTGGAAAATCCGCTTCTCCAGCTTCAGCTCCTTCAGCGCGGCGGCGGCGCGGGTCTGCGGGATACCCGCCTGCTTCGCCACCTCGCTCGCGCTGACGCCAGAGCTCGCTTTGACGACGCGCTCGACGGCATCCAACGTCTCCTGACGCTCCGCCGAGGCGGCCGGCGACTTGCGCGGGCGACCAGGCCGACGCTTCGGCGCGGCGCCGCGCTTGGCCGCGACGGAAGACGTTTTGGACTGGACCGCTCCAGCAGCGCGGGCGCGCGCGCGGCCGCGGCGCGGCGCCGCAGGAGGAACCAACGGCGCTTCCCCTGTCACGGCGCCCAGCTGATTCTTGACGAGCGCGAGGATCGCCTCGTCCGGCATTTTCCGCACGAGGTTTACAATCTGCTGTGAAAAGGCGTCCGTTGCCATGTGCTCTCCCTCGTCGCCGAATCCAGCTCGGCGGTTGGATACGACTATGCCGTTGCCACTTGCCTGGTCAAGCGAATTGAGGATAGCGGACCGTCTTTTCTTTCAATAGGCGCTGCGGGCGGGCTCAATCGGAGAGCTCATTGGACGGGACGGCCCCGAACGGCTGGGCTGCTTTGCTCGACAGGCGCCGAGCGATGAAACCCCCGCAGCGTCGATTGATGGCCGAGACCCCTCCCCCGCGCGGGACGGCCCCTGGCCGCGCCAATCCTCACTCGGCCCCCTTGACGATGCACCGCGGCATTGCGTGTCTCGGGTGCTCAGGTCTGGGCAGGTAAGCACCGTCCGAGAACCGAGCAACCCCGCGTCGCGGGGCCGCGCCCGTCACGGGCGGCAATGCGGGCACGCGCACATCCGCGAGGTGCAGCGACCCGACGCGAGCCTCGCCAGCCCCAATCATTGAAGCGCCTCACGCAGGGTGCGACCGCCTGGCGACCACACACATGCGGCCGGCGCGTGGCTACATTGCACGCCCCGGGCGCACGACTGACCTATGCGGAGGCCTGATAGGATGCCCCGCTCGACAGGTGGGGCGCAGCACGGACGCTTCGCTATGAGCGCCGGCGGGCCGGGACTCCGGGTCGAGCTCTCTGCCCGACATCCGCTCATCACGCCGGGGATTGCGCGGACCCACGCTGACCGCCCGATCGCGCGCCAACCCGCCGAGCTCTTCGAAATGACGACTCTGCGCCGGTCCCGTCGCCGGAGGCGCGCTCGGGCCGCGCAGCGCCGCTCTCAACATCACGCGCGCGGCCGCCGCCCGCGGCTCCAGCTGGGTAGGCGCCTCAAGGCCGTCGTGTCCGGCGGACCGGTGTGCACGCGCGGCTGGAGCCGGCCCGCTCCGCCTCGACTTCTTCAAACGCCTTCCTGTCCATATCTACATCTACGACGCCCAGGACCCACCCCGCCCCCGCCCGACCTCCGTCCGACCGGCTGCCGAGATTGACCAGCCGCCGACAATCGGTTGACACGCGCGTCGGCCGCGGAGAAGGATGCGCGCATGTCGCTGGTGCGCGTGCTCGAGCCAGAGGTCATGGATACCGACGAGGACGCGCTGGCCTACGACAGCATGGATCACGCCGCCGTGAACACGGCGTTCTGCGACGCGCTCCTCTCCCACAACCCCGGTCTCGCATACGCCCTCGACGTCGGCACAGGGACGTGCCTGTTGCCCATCGAGCTTTGCAGGCGCGCCCCCGCCGCGCGGATCAAGGCGATCGATCTCTCCGCGGCGATGCTCGAACTCGGGCGCCGCCATGTCGAGCAGGCCGGGCTCACCGAGGCCATCGCGCTCGCGCTCGTGGATGCCAAGGCGCTGCCTGAACCGGATGAGACGTTTTCAGCCGTGCTCTCGAACAGCATCGTCCACCACGTCCCGGAGCCAGCGCAGGTGCTGCGCGAGATGCTCCGCGTCCTCCAGCCCGGGGGGCTCCTGTTCGTGCGGGACCTGGTCCGTCCGGAAGACGAGGCGTCGATCGCCGCCCTCGTCGACACGTACGCAGCGAACGACACGGCGTACCAGCGAGCCCTCTTCGACGCGTCGCTGCGCGCGGCGCTCTCGCTCGACGAGGTGCGTGAGGTGCTGCGCTCGCTCCGGATTCCCCCCGAATGCGCGCAGATGACGAGCGACCGGCACTGGACCCTCGCGTTCCGCAGGGCCTCCTGAGCCCAAGGCGCCGCGCGCTCGGCGCGGGCACGTCAAATCGACGCGACGGCCAGCCCGGCTCGTAATAAAAGCGTCCACGTGAACGCCATCGGAACACGAGCTCGCCGGGCGCGCGGCGTTGCCCCCGCGCTCTTCCTGTCCTTCGCCGTCGTCCTCGCGGCATGCGAGGAGGGCCCGCCTCGCCCGAGCGAGCCGGAGCGGCCCGCGCCCCCGCCGCCTCAGCCGAGCGCGCAGCTCGCGCCGCCCGCGGCCGGCTCGGCCGCAGCAGAGCCCCCGAGCGCAGGCGCGCCGGGAGACGCGGGCGAGCCGAAGGGCACGCCCGCATGGCAAGGGACATGGGAGGGGCGCTACGACGCCAAGAAAGGCAGCGTCGTGATGCCCCCGAAGGTCAAGGACGCCGCGCGCCAGAAGGACGACGGGAAGCAGGTCACCGGCCCTGGGACGGTGACGCTGACCATCGAGCCGAGCGGTGAGCTGAAGGGCGCCGCGAAGGGAGCGCTCGGCGACGCGACGCTCGTGGGAAAGGTCGAGGACGGCATGGTCCGCGCATCGGTCTTCCCCGACGATCCGCGCGCGCCGAACGCGATGACCGGCGTCCTGGTCGGCGAGCTGAAGGAGAACGTCATCCACGGCAGGATCCGGGTGACCGGGCCCGATGCCCTCCTGGTGCGCGAGTCCCCGATCGAGCTGAAGAAGAAATGATCAGCGCAGCCGGGCGAGACGTCGACGCCGACGCCTCGCCCGGCGGCGTCGCGCGTCAGCTCGCCGCGCCGGCTCCTCCCGGCTCGCCTGCTGGCGCGCGGCCCTGCGGCTCCTGCGGTGCAGCCCCGGCCTCTCCCGCGGCGCCGCCGCGCGCGCCGCCGCGACCCGCCTCCGCCCGCCGCTCCTCGCGCTGGCGCGCCACCTCGGCGTCCCGTTGCTCGTACGCCACGATGATCCGCTGCACGAGCGGGTGGCGCACGACGTCGACCTCGGTGAACGAGCAGATCGCAATCCCCTCGATCCCCGCGAGCAGCTCGCGCGCCTCCGCGAGGCCGCTGCGCGCGCCATGCGGGAGATCGACCTGCGTGACGTCGCCCGTCACCACGGCGCGGGAGGCGTAGCCGAGGCGGGTGAGGAACATGCGCATCTGGTCGCTCGTCGCGTTCTGCGCCTCGTCGAGGATGACGAAGCAATCGTTGAGCGTGCGGCCACGCATGAAGGCCAGCGGCGCGACCTCGATCTGACCGCGCGTCACGAGGCCTTGCGCCTTGTCCGCATCCATCATGTCATGGAGCGCGTCGTAGAGCGGGCGCAGGTAAGGATTCACCTTCTCGGCGAGATCGCCGGGGAGGAAGCCGAGCCGCTCTCCCGCCTCGACGGCAGGACGGGTCAGGATGATCCGCTTCACGCGGCGCTCGAGCAGCGCGTGCACCGCCATGGCCATCGCGAGGTAGGTCTTGCCCGTCCCCGCCGGCCCGATGCCGAACGTCATGTCGTGCGATCGGATCGCCTGGATGTAGCGCTTCTGCGCCAGCCCCTTCGCCGAGATAGGCCGGCGGCGCGCCGAGATGAGGACGACGTCCTCGAACAGATCCCGCAAGGTCATCCCCGGGTCGTCCCGGAGCGCCTGCACCCCGCGCACGTAGTCCTGGGGATCGAGGACCACGCCGCTCCTCAACATCTGCGCGGCCTCTGCCAGGCACCGCTCGGCGAGCGCGACCTTGTCGGCGTCCCCGGCGAGCCGGATCGTGTTGCCTCGAACGCCCGACTCGATGCCAAGAGTGCGCGCGATGAGCTTGAGATGCTCGTTCCCCGGCCCGGCGAGGGCCACCAAGGTGCTGTTGTCGAGCACCTCGACATCCGCCGTGATCCGCACGCTGGTCGTCATCCCGTGATCCTTCCCCGCCTCTGCCCCGGCGCTCCGTCGCCGGCACGTGCCGCCACTCCATGAGCAGGACCTTGACGCGGCCCACCTCTCGCTCGAACGTCGCGCTCGCTCGCCGTATGGCCTACACAGAATCGTAACGTCCTGGTCATAATTTCGCGTCGCAGTGCATGCGAGATCCGGCGAGCGGGCGAGCCGCACACAGGGAGAACTGCATGAGGTTAGCTACATCGGCGCTGCTGGGCATGACTGTTACGCTGTCGGGCCTTTCGGCGCTAGCACAGCCTGGACCCCAGGGCCCAGCGCAACCTGCCCCGCCGCCGCCTCCGGCCGCTGCCCCGGCGGCTCCTGCCGGCGCGGTTCCGCCTCCGCCCGCTGCCGCCCCGACGCCCGCGCCGCCGCCCGACCAGGCGCCGCCCACAGAGCAGCTGCCGCCGCCTCCTGTACCTGGAGCGGCACCGGCCGCCGCGCCGCCGCCGCCACCGCCTGCGCAGGTGTTCGCGCCGACCGCCGAAACTGCGGTCGTGAAGGAGCAGCAACCGCTCGCCGGCTGGCACGGCGGCTTCTTCCTTCGGGACGCCAACGATACCTTCCGGCTGTACCCGAAGGGGCGGCTGCACCTCGACTTCGTCAGCAGCTTCGGCAGCGGGGTCTCGGACGTGAAGGCGGCGAACGGAGGGAACGCGTTGCAGCCGCGCTTCTTCGCCCGCCGCGCCCGGCTGGAGTTCGACGGCGAGTTCCTGAAGCGCTGGTCGTTCAAGCTCGACGTCGACTTCGGCGGCCAGGCGCTCGGGAACGCCAACGGCGAGACCGAGACAGCCGCCGCATCAGCAGGCGCCGCGCCGACAGCCGAGACCGCGCGCTTCGCCGCGGTTCAGAGCACGAGCGCGAACGCCGCGCTCGCCGACTTCTGGATCAACTACTCCGTCATGCCGGCGCTGAACTTCATGCTCGGCCAGTTCAACTCTCCGTTCGGGATGGAGATCCAGACGAGCAGCAACGCCACCACGTTCATGGAGCGCAACATCGCGATGCGGAGCTTCGCCCACCCCGAGGCCAAGAGCATCGGGCTGATGGCGTGGGGCGACGTCGCCGACAAGATGTTCTTCTACGGCATCGGCGTGGTCGCCGGCGACGGCCAGAACCGCCCTGGCATCGACGCGTCGCCCCATTTCATCGGCCGCGTGTTCGCCCGCCCGTTCGCCGGCGACAAGAAGGGGCTGCTCGCCAAGGCGCAGATCGGCCTCAGCGCGCAGCACGGGTGGCGTGACCAGGACTACGTGGGCTACGACTACGCGCCCATCCGGACCGGGAACGGCTACTCGCTCTGGAGCGGCGGCTACAAGGACTCGCTCGACCGGCGGATCCACGTCATCCCGTCGAGCGCGCAGAACGCGATCGGCGGCGAGCTCCGGCTGCCGATCAAGATGGTCGAGCTCCGGGCCGAGGCCTACTACCTCGCGAACAACACCCGCGAGGCCGTGGAAGGCTATCAGCTCACGAACACCGAGCGGCTCGGCCAGGTGAAGGGCCTCGGCTGGTACGTGCAGCTCTCTGCGTGGCCCGTGGGCGACGCCTTCGTCACCGGGGATCCGGGGTACAGCCCGCGCCCCGTGAAGGTCGATCTGACGAAGGAGCCCGAAAAGCCGAAGTCGGGGCTCGAGGTCGCAGCGCTGCTCGCGGGGATCAACGCGACCTACGACGGCGCGTCCCGGGACGGCGCGTACGACGAGAATACGCCGGGCGCCGAGGGCGGTCCGGGCACCGACCTCAACGTCATGCAGGTCGGACTCGCCGCCAACTACTGGCACACGAGGAACGTGCGGCTCAGCGTGAATTACAACGCGTACCTGACACCGGGCAGCGGCTCCGAAGAGAACCTCTTCCGGGTGCCGGGCAACACCTTGAAGCGGGCCGACGCGCACGCGCTGCACGAGCTCGGCGCCCGGGTCGGCCTGTCCTTCTAGCCCCCCGCGCCCCCTCCCCGCGCGGCGCGGAGCCCCAGCCGCGCCCTCGTTCATTTGCCCTCCAACAAAGCGCGCCGCAGGATCCTCTGCCACGCACGTCTCGTGGCCCGGCGTGCCCGACGGCCCGATCGCGCGCCTCAATTTTGGCCCAGGACAGCGCGGCGGGGTACCCGTCGGGCCATGCGCGACATGCGTCAGTGGATCGCCGTCGGTGCAGCCGTAGGGCTCGTGGCCGTGACCCTCCCCATGCTGCGCGAGCACGACGTCCAGCTCGGGGGGCTGCTCGCCAAGAAGACGACCGCCGGGGGCCCGACGATCACGCGGACCGTGACGCCGCCGCCGCTCACGGATCTCGATCTGACGCGCATCGACGACCGGAAGACCCCTCCCACGGCGCCGGCGCACGCCGACCGCGTCGCGGAGCTGACCATCGATCCGATGTACCAGCGGGCGGCGCTCGGCTTCCTGCGGGCAGGCCAGGTCCCGGAGGGCGCGGTCGTCATGACCGATATCCGCACCGGGAAGGTGCTGGTCTGGGCGAGCTACGTGAACGAGGGGGCGATGCACGACGTCGCTGCAGAGGCCACCGCGCCGTCGGCGAGCGTCTTCAAGGTCGTGACCGGCACCGCCCTCGTCGAGGCGGGCCTGAGCCCGAACACCAAGCAGTGTTATTCGGGCGGCGAGCACTCGATCCGGCCGGCGGACATGGTCGACAACAAGCGCCGCGACAAGTACTGCGCGACGCTCGCGCAGGCGATGGGCCGGAGCATCAACACGGTGTTCGCGCGGCTCGCCGCGAAGAACCTCGACCGCGAAAAGCTCGGCGCCGTGGCCGAGAAGCTCGGCTGGGGTCAGGACACGCCGTTCGACGTGAAGGTCGCGACGAGCACGATCGCGCTCCCGGAAGACGATCTCGGCTTCGCGCGGACCGCGGCGGGCTTCTGGAACACGACGCTGTCGCCGTTCCAGGGAGCAAACCTGGCGACCACGCTCGCCAATGGCGGCGAGATGATCCGGCTCCACGTCGTGTCGAGCGTCAAGGACGAGATCGGCGACATCTACCAGGGCCCGAGCGAGCGCCAGGTGCTCAAGCGGGTGATGGACGAGAGCACGGCCAACGCGGTGACCGCGATGATGGAGGCGACGGTCGATAACGGCACGAGCTACCGTTCGTTCCATGATCGCAACGGCCGCCCCTACCTCCCGGATATCCGCGTCGCGGGCAAGACGGGGACGCTCACGAAGCCGACGCCCGAGGGGCCCTTCTACACCTGGTTCGTCGGGTTCGCGCCGAGCCGCAAGCCCGAGGTCGCCATCTCCGTGATGGTCGCCAACGGCGCGAAATGGCGGGTGAAGGCGACGAACGTCGCATGCGACATGCTCCGCACCTACTTCGCTGACAAGGGCGCGCCCGGCGTGAGCGATCCGAACAACCGGACAGGCTCGACAGCGCTCCGCCGCTGACGCGGAGCCGACGAGCCGCCGAGCCGCAGCGCGCCAGGCCGATCGGCGCCGCGCTGCGCAGATGCACCTGAACGCGGCGCCGTGCCCCCGGCGAGGTCCCCTCGGCCGACGACGCCAGCGCATTGTCGGCCCGTCAGGAAGACCACCGCGCAGCCTTCACGAGGCCTCCGCAAAGCCGAAATCGTTCGTCGTGATTTCCGCCCTCACCAGGATCCGGCGATGACGGTGCGTCACGGACCGGTGTGCCTGCCTGGTGGCCGGCAGGTGTGCAGGCTCAACGTACACGCCGCGACGGGCGATCGATTCATGGAAACTTTCCGCCCGGGGGGGCGACCCCTCCCGCCGGCTCGCCGTCCGCGGCGCGAAGGTCCGGACCGCTCCGATGCAGCCGGACACCCTGGGCCAGGGTGGGACCTAGTTGCGAGAGGCGCTGCTTGTGCAGCTTGTGCTCGGCCGAGATCCGCGTGCTAGCATCTCTGTTGTGCAGGTTGTGCTCCGCAAGCTCGGCCGGGGATCACGCGCAGTCGTTGGCCGGCTCGTCCGTGCACCACGGAAAGGCTCGGTCATCGTCATCGAGTTCTCCGACGGAATGCATGAATATGTCACGACGCCGGTCAAGCGCGTGTTGCGCCTCGCGGGGCGCGAGGTCTTCTACATAGAGACCGTGAACTCCCGGTACCGCCTCGAGGTGCGCGGCCGCGAGGTCGCGCTGGACGGCGCGGTCGGCGGCTGAGCCCTGCCAGATGCGGCCCAGGCGGCTCAGATCCTTCGGATCCTTCAGAACGAGCGCGCGCCTCTGATGTGACCGGGCGCCTCTGACGTGACCGCGCGGGGAGGCGGAGGTCAACGCCTCATGGCGGCGCGATGCACTGCACACTCGTCTAGCACGAGAACTGCATCTCCGCGCGCATTGCCCCTTGCGCTTCCATTCGCTCTTGGGCAGAGTCCCGCTCCCTTTGAGGGGCCCCGCGGTAGGCCATCCACCGGTGCAGGATGGGGCTCGCCTGGCGAGCTGTCGTCATGATGCCGCGCCCCCGACCGTGAGGAGATTGAAGCAGATGGGCAAGCGCGATCGCCGCCAGTCGATGAAGATGAGGCGCCGCAAGGCGCAGGCTGCCAAGAAGGAGCGCGCCAAGCGCAGCAAGCTGGCGAAGGCCCCGGCAGAGGTCGCTGGCAAGGCCAAGAAGCCCCGCGCTCCCAAGAGCGCCGCTCCTGCGAGCCCTTCGCCGGCTTCTTGATCGGGTGCCGTGCGTGGTCGATCGACCGCGCACCACGCGCCACCCGTCGCATCGCCGCGCTGTTGCGATCCCGTCGCTCACCGAGGCCGCTAACGTCGGCGTTGTGCTCGGCCCGGCGCGCCCCGCGGCGTGCGGCCGCGCACCTCGTCAGCGGCGTCGCTCACTCGTCGCGAATCACACGCGTGTGGAGGCTCAGGCCGGGCTGCCGACCCATGTCGGTCGCGCTCGCCGAATCGCCAGCCCCATTCTGCGTGGGCTGGGGCTCCTTGGGCGGGGGCTCGCCGAGGAGCCCAGTGTCGCCCTCCCTTCGCTCCTCGCCGATAAGCTCCCAGTGGCCCCGTTCGTCGCGCCAGCGCTGCGCCACCCGGGTGCTGCGAACGGTGGCCTCGTCGTTCCGCAGCCAGAGGACGTCGAGGTAGACCTCGGCTTCCTCGCGCTGGGTCATCTCGAAGCCGCCGAACTCCACGTCGACGACCCGGAGGCGGGTGCCCCACCCGGCGTGACGATTCATGAAATCCTGGCGCGCGTTCGAGCCGACGCGCTCGAGCGCGACATCCATGCGGCCGAACCGGGCAGCCGTGTTCATCTCGAGCGCCGCTTCGGTGAGGCGCTGGGACGTGCTCGGGGCGATGCCGCAGCTGGCGAGGTGCAAGAGGCTCAGGGCGAGGAGGACGCGGCGCATGCCGAGCACCCTGGGCGAAGGGGTCGGCGCGGGCAAAATTTCCAGCAGGCGCGCGGCGCTCAGAACGAGTTCGTCGCGACGAAGTAAAACTGACCGCCGGGGATCGCGAGATCGCTCAGGCCATAGGCGTACCCGAAGCGCAGCTGCGAGGAGAGGACGTACCCGAGGCTCAAGCTCAGCCACAGCTCGCCGCCGACCGAGGCGTGCAGCTGGGGCGAGAGCAGGCTCTTCCGCGTGAAGAGGGCGAGGTCGTCCATCTCGAAGCGGTTGAATGCGCCTCCGTGGTCGAGGAAGAGGCTCGCGTCGATGCGGCGCAGGTAGATCGGCAGCGTCACGAGGCCGCGGTCGGGTTGCAGGACGGGCACGCGGTACTCGAACGTCTGCGAGAAATAGGAGCGCCCGAACATCGCGCCCGGCGCGTAGCCACGGAGCGTGAACGAGCTATTCGTGACCCCGGTGAGCAATGTGTCGACGAGGGTGAGGTTCTCGAGATCGTACCCGCCCACGCCATAGCTGGCGCCCCGGGGGAAGTTGCCGCCAGACACCGCACCGGCGACGCGAAACGCGAGGGTGTGATCGCCTGACCAGGGCATGGCGACGTAGGCGGTGAGGCCCGTCGAGAACGCGTAGGTCGTGTAGCTGCTGCCCGTCTCCGGGCCGGCGTAATCGAGCCCAGCGCTCAGCGACACCCCGCGCGGCGCCCCGGCGGCGTCGAGCGAGCCCTCGGCGTTCGAGAATGCGTAGCCGAGGTGCGCGAGGTTCAGCGTGCCCCGCGGCGGGAGGATGGTCCGGGGCGCGTACGGGTCGAGCTTGTCGCCGATGGGGAGCTGCCCCTTGAACGCCGCGCTGCCGAACGACGCGCTCAGGGTATGCCGCGAGAACTCGCCGCGGATCGGATAGCTGATGCCCGAGGAGACCCCGATCGTTCGCTCGTCGTAGACGACGTTGCGGCCGTTGAGGCGGTAGCCGCCGCGCGGCGAGATGTTGTGGTACGCGCGGACGCCGAGGTCGACAGGCAGCCGGCCGTAGTTGTACCCGAGCAGGACGTTCGGGGCCGGCGCGTCCGGCTGCACGGTGAGCTCGCCGAAGATCGTGTGGCGACCGACGATGTCGGTGCCGGTCACGGTCACGGTGAGCGCGTTCGAGCCATAGCTCCCGGGCGCGTAGTCGAGCGTGATCGCGCGCGGCGCGAGCGTGGGAAGCGGGTTGTAAGGGACGCGCTCGAGCCGCGCCGCCGAAGGCTCGGTGGCGGGATCGGGGCGATCGCCCGGGGG
This sequence comes from Sorangium sp. So ce295, assembly GCF_051527405.1. Taxonomy (NCBI): domain Bacteria; kingdom Pseudomonadati; phylum Myxococcota; order Polyangiales; family Polyangiaceae; genus Sorangium; species Sorangium sp. So ce295. Next base: position 11,694,964 of record NZ_CP150324.1, read on the forward strand.
CGGCGGCGCCGGGAGGAAGCGCGCCGGATCGAGCGGCATGGCGAAGAGGTCGTGGCCCCGAGAGGTATATCCGACATAAACAAGCGTCTTGCCATCGGGGCTGATCGCCGGGTGCAAGGCCCCGAGTCTCACGTTCGTGACCTGGCGCAAGACGCCGGACGAGACGCCGTAGGCGTAGACGTTGTGGATGCCGGTCCGATCGGAGGTGAAATAGAGCGTCTCGCCGTCGGGCGACCAGACGGGGTTCATGTCGGTCGCGCGATCGCGGGTCACCTGCCGGAAGCCGCCGGTGGCGACGTCCACCACGCGGATGTCGCGGTAGCCGCCGGCGGTCCATACGCTGTACGCGAGGCGCTTGCCGTCGGGCGAGAACGACGGGGAGTAGGCCTGCTCGAAGCGGGCGCTCGGGACGAGATCGCGCCGGTCGGACAGGGCGCCATCCCTGGAGAGCCGCGCGATCTCCAGGTAGCGGGTGCCCTTGCTGTTGAGGGAGAAGGCGACGAGATCTCCGGTCGGGCTCACGTCCGGGGCCGCGGATCGGAGGCCGTGCGTCAACCGGCGCCGCCAGGGCTCGTCGCCGTCGGGCGCCGCCTTGCCGCGCGGGAGCAAGACCAGATCGTTTCGGTAGTAGTGGTTGCGCCACGGCAGGAGCGCCGTGAAGACCAGGTCACCTGCCGGCGTGAACGCCGGTCGCGAGGGCGCGTTGGTGCGCGCGACCAGCGCTTCGTGGCGCTCGCTCCCGGGCGCGGGCGCGGCGAGGGAGACGCGGTAGATACCGGGGCGCTCCCCGCCGTCGTCGCGGAAGTAGACGATCTCGTCTGCAGCGGTCCGGCGCGCGGCGGGCGGAACGAACCGCGGGTAGAGCACGTTGCGCCCGTGGTAGGTGAGCCGCGCGCCCTCGCGGAGCCCGCGCGCCTCGACGGCCGCCATCTGCTCCCGGTAGAGCCGGCGGAGGTGATCCTTCCAGCCGTCGTACAGCTCGACGTAGGTCCTGCCGGTCACGCGGCGGATCGCGCGGTTGATCCCCCACGGGAGGAGCGACGCCCCGTAGTCGGCGGAGACGGCGCGCATCGTGTTGGGCCCGTAGACGTCGATGATCCAGCCCAGGAACCTCGATCCGTAGAGATACCAGAGGTTGCCCTGCGGCCAGCGAACCGCGGAGCTCGAGATCTGATCGAGCCCCGCGATGTTGTCCTCGAGCACGTCGGCGCGCAGGTACATGTCGAACATGCTCGAGCGCATCCGGCCGCCACTCGAGTGGTGGCTCTCGCTCACCACGGCGAGCCCCTCGATGATCCACCGCGGCTGCACCTGGTTCGGCGAGAACGTCTTGCCCACGATCGCGTTCAGGATCGCCGGGATCCCCGAGGTGTTATCGATGTGCGCGATGTGCGTGAACTCGTGCGTGAGGAGATCGAGGTACCAGTCGTCGTAGTCGCCGAGCGTCGACAGGTCGTCCGGACCGGATGCGAGGAGGTGGATCGAGTTGTAGGGAAGCGTGCCGGCCGACCCGTTCGCTATCTCGGAGTCGTCGGTGATCACGATCTCCGTGCGGCCCTTCGGGGCGTAGCCGAGCGCATCCTCGACGCGCCCGTAGATCGTCTCGGCGAGCGAGGCGATGCGCGCCGCGATGGGCTCGAGGCCCTGCGGATAGTGCACGCGGAAGTGGGCGGTCTCGAACGTCCAGAAGGCGAGATCGGGGTCGCCCGTCGCCCAGGCCGGCCGCGGGGCGAGGAGCAGCAGCGCCGCGAGGGCGACGGCAGAGAGGACGGACGCTGCGCGGTGGAGCGGCCGGCTCGCTCGCGAGCCGGCGCGCGCGGGAGAAGAGTTCACCACGATCGAGGCGGCGTTGCGACCTCAGAGGTCGTCGTAGAAGAGCGGCTCCCTGTTGCGCGTGAACCGGGACACGAGCTGCCGGCCCTCCGCCGAGATCTGCGTGATCCGGGCGCCGAAGCCTGGCTCGGCCGAGTCCCTCGAGCCGCCTGCCTCGCGCGTCCACCGGACCGCGGCCTGCGCGGTGAACTCGTAGTTGCCCGGCAGGCGGACACGCAGGGTCACGACGGAGCCCGTCGGCGGGATCTTGTAGGTCGCGACGAAGATGCCCCCGTGCTCGATGACGTCGTTGCCAGCCAGCCCCTTGTAAAAATTCGACGGTGTCAGAGCGCCGAGCTCGACATCGACGACCGCAGCGTGAGTGCGGTGGTCGACGGGCTGCGGCGTGGCCTGGGGCGGCGGAGCGCCGCGTGGGTCCGCGGCCGGGTGCGACGCGGCAGGGTGAGCGGGCGTTGCGGGCGCCGGCGCACGCCGCGGCTGCTGCGACGAGGGTAGCGTGTGCTGGAGGGGCGCAGACACGGCCACCGCGGGCACAGGTGCGAACGGCGCTGGCGCGGCCACCGCTGCAGGCGCTGGCGCGAACGGCGCGGGCGCGGCCACCGCTGGCGCGAACGGCGCGGGCGCGGCCACCGCTGCAGGCGCTGGCGCTACCGGCGCCGGCGCGGCCACCGCCACAACGGGCGCTGGCGCGACCACCGCTACAGGCGCAACCGGCGCTGGCGCGACCACCGCTACAGGCGCAACCGGCGCTGGCGCGGCCACCGCTACAGGCGCTGGCGCTACCGGCGCTGGCACGGCCGCCGCCACGGGCGCACGCACCTGCGCGGAGGCGCCAGCGGCCTGCGCCCTGCTCAGCGCGTTGACCTTGCTCAGCGAGGAGGCGACGTGCTCCATCAGCACGTCCACCACCGGATCGGCCGCGGTGATCCTCTGCAGACGGTTCAGGACGTCGCGCACATGGCCGAGCGCAATCTCGCTGCCGTCGAGGGCCTGACCCCCGGAGCGCTCGATGCGGTGCATGATGCCCATCGCCTGCGCTATCGGCTCGGCGAGCGCCTCGATCTCAGACGACACCCCCCCGTTCGACTGGAGCGCATTGAGCGCCGCGGCGAGCAGTTCGCGGGCGCTTTTCGCAAGCTGCGCGGGTTCCGACATGAATCCTCCGAAGGGCGCATCCTACGCGGTCGCGCGCGCATAGGTTCAGGATTCGATGGCCGCGAGCCGGCCAGGCGGCCCCGCCGGCGACGCGGCCGGCCGCCAGGCGCCCCTGCTAGCGGTCACCCGCGCGACGCCCCCGACGCCACGAGGGCCGCGAGCTCATCCACCGACGCCGGCTCTCCGTCGATCTCCCCCTCCAGCAGCGCGACGGCCGTGTCGCCGGTCCGCACCAAGACCACCCCGCCCTCGACCAACGCCTCGCCGGGCGCAAGCGCTTCGGGGAAGCTCGCCGCCGGCGCGGCCCGGAGGACGATGACGCAGGCGCCCTCGATCTCGGTCCACGCTCCCGGAGCCGGCGCGAGGGCGCGGACGTGCCGGAGGACGCGCTCCGTCGGCCAGGACCAGCAGATGGCGCACGCCTCGTCGTCCGGCGCAGGTGCCTCCGTCGCGAGGGCAGGATCCTGAGCGACGCCCGCCACCTCCTCGCCGCGGGCGAACCGGTCGACCGTGCGCCGCAGGACCCGGAGGCTCGGCCGGTCGAGCGCCCGGGCTAGCTGCCACGCGGTCCACCCCGGATCGATGGGGAGCCTCTCCTGTTCCAGGATCTCGCCGGTGTCGTACTCGGCCTCGATCCGGTGCGCCGTGACGCCGCTCTCGGCGTCCCCCGAGGCGATCGCCCAGTACGTGGGGTCCGGCCCGCGATGACGGGGGAGCAGCGAGGGGTGCACGCCGATCCCGCCGAGCCGCGCCGCCCTCACGAGCGACATCGGCAGGCGCGTGGTCCAGAACCAGCTCACCAGGAGATCGGGCGCGAGCGCCTCGACGCGCGACGCGAGCTCCGGGCGCTCGACGTCGGGACGCAGCAGGAGGCGCGAGCCGAAGAGCCGGCGGGCCCGGCGGAGCCCCACCGCGTCGGCGCGGCTGATCGCGGCGAGGGCGATGTCGTGACCGTCGCCGTGGAGCAGCAACGCCGCCAGCGGGAGGCCGAAAAAGGCGACCCGCAGGGGGCGTTCGCCCGAGCGTCGGCCGAAAAGTTTTCCGTGTGCGAGCAGGCTGATAGGTGAAGGCTCCGATGGCGGCGCCCCCTCTGCAAGGCTCATTTCGTCCGGCGCTCCGGCCCGGCCACCGCTACGACGCGTCCGCCGCGCGCCGGCCGATCCTCGTCTTCGAGGACGTCTACAAGTCGTACCGCGCCGATCAGCCGGTGCTGCGCGGGATGTCGCTCTCGATCGAGCGCGGCGAGTTCGTGTTCATCACGGGCCCGAGCGGCTCGGGCAAGAGCACGCTCCTCCGCCTCGTGCACCGCACCGAGCGCGTCGACGATGGCCGGATCCTCTTCCTCGGCCGGGACATCGCGCGCCTGACCGACGCGTCGATCCCCGCGCTCCGGCGCAACATCGGCTTCGTGTTCCAGGATTTCAAGCTGGTCCCGAGCTGGACCGTGTTCGACAACGTGGCCATCACGCTGGAGGTGCTCGGCCTCCCGTCGCGCCTGCTCCGGACCCGGGTCGGCGAGGCGCTCGAGCGCGTCGGCCTGGCGGGGCGCGGCGGCGATCGGGCGCAGGTGCTGAGCGGCGGCGAGCAGCAGCGCGTCTCGATCGCGCGGGCGATCGTCGGGGAGCCGACGCTGATCCTCGCGGACGAGCCGACGGGCAACCTCGATCCGCAGCTCGCGATCGATCTGCTCGGGCTTTTCGAGGACATCCACGAGACCGGCACGACCGTCCTGTTCGCCACGCACGATCGGACGCTGCTCGACGTGCGCCCCCGGCGCGTGGTCGTGCTCGACGACGGGAAGGCGACCGACGTACCGCACGGCCTCGGATCCGGCGGCGAGCTCGCGGATGGCGACGAGGACGAGATGGATAGCGGCGTGCGCGGCGCGGCGTAGCGCCGAGGGCTCCGCCTCACGAGACGGATAGAGGGAACCGGATGCAGACCAGCGAGCGTGACGATCGGCGGAGATGGCTTCGCACCTGGAGGGCAGGGAGGAGCGATTGGCGGCTGCAGGCGCTGTCGATCTTCTCGCTCGCGGTCGCGTTCGTCTGCCTCGCGTCGGCCCTCCTCGTGGTCACGAACCTCGTGGCGGTGCGCGATCGCTGGTCGCGCGCCGGCCGCGCCACGGTCTACCTGCGCGACAGCGCGACCGATGCGCAGACCGCGGAGCTCACCCGCGCGCTCGAGGGCACCGAGGGCGTCAAGAAGGTGCGGCTCGTGACGAGCGCCGAGGCGCGCCGCGAGGTGGTGCACGACGACGGCGACAAGGCGCTCGCCGCGCTCCCGCCGAGCGCGTTCCCCGCGTCGCTCGAGGTTGGCTTCACCGAGGAGGTCTCCGACGAGGCGCTCGCCTCGATGACGGTGAAGCTGCGCGCCCTGCCGGCCGTGGACACGGTGGAGACGTACCAGCGCTGGACGGAGCGGCTGTCGTCCCTCCTCAGCGGCGGCGTCGCCGCGAGCGCGTGCCTCGCCGCGATCGTCCTCTGCGCCGTCGTGAGCGTCATCGGCTCGACGATGCGCCTGCTCTTGCATCGCCGGAAGATCGAGGTCGAGGTGCTGAAGCTGGTCGGCGCGACCGACGGCTTCGTGCGCCGGCCGTTCATCGTCGAGGGCGCCACGCAGGGCGCCGCCGGCGCGGCCGGCGCGCTGCTCATGCTGGGCGCCCTGTTCATGATGGTGCGCGGCCGCTTCGATCACGAGCTCGCCAACCTGCTCGGCGTCTCGCCGTCGTTCCTGCCGTGGGAGGTCGCGTTCGGGATGGTCACCCTCGGGGCCGCGCTCGGCGCCACGACCGCGCTGCTCACGCTGCGCAAGATGGTGGCCGTGTGAGGCGCCGCGCCCGGCTCGCGCCGCTCGCGCTGGCGCTCCTCACCGGCGCCGCGACGAGCGGCGCCGAGGTGCCGGCGCCGGGCGCCCCGGCGCCCACGTCCGCCAGGGCGCCGGCTCCGGCGGCGCGCCCGGGCTCCGCGCTGGCCGAGAACGATCTCGATCGCCTGCTCGCGAAGCTCGACGCCGAGGAGAAGGCGCTGCGCGCGGAGCTCGACGCGATCGGCCCCGCGCTGGAGCTCACCCGCCGCCGGATGATCGCGCGCGGGCGCGCGTACTACCGCCACGTCCGCGCCGGCTTCCTCCCGGTGGGCGGCGGGTTCGACGCGCTGGTCGACCACGCCGCTCGCGTGGAGCGCACCCGGCTCGCCCTCGAGCGCGACCTCGCCCACGAGGCGGAGCTGACCCGGCGCAGCGCCGAGCTCGCGGACCGGCTCACGCACCTCGGCGCGGAGCGCGCGCCCCTCGAGGTGCACCGCGAGGCGATGAACCGCGCCCGGGTCGCGCTGGCCCAGGAGGAGGAGCGCCGCGCCGCGTTCTCGCGCGCGTTCGAGACGAGCGTGCGCCCCGACTACCTCGCGATCTACGGCGCGGACACCGGGCCCGCCGAGCTCGATCGCCGCGCCGGCTTCCGCTCGCTCATGGGGCGGCTCCCCTTCCCGATCGCCGGCCGCGCGGAGGTGCGCAAGGTGTCGCGCCGCGGCGCCGGCGGCCCCGGCGTCGAGCTCACCGCGCTGGACGGCGCGCCGGTCCGCAGCGTGGCCGCGGGGCGGGTGGCCTTCGCCGACACGTACGCGGACTACGGGCTCACCGTGATCGTCGATCACGGCGAGCGGCTCTACTCGGTGTACGCGAACCTCGGCGCCGCGGACGTGCGCGCCGGCGATCAGCTCCCGGGCGGGGCGCGGGTGGGCACGGTCGCGAGCGGACCGAACGGCGCGAAGCTCTACTTCGAGCTGAGGCGCGGCGCCGAGGTGATCGACCCGGGTCCCTGGTTCGGGATGTAGCGGCGCGAGCCCGCCGCGAGGCGCGCCCGCGCGACGCGCGAAGTGTGCTAAGGCGGCCCCGTGAATCGCCCTGACGGCCGCGCCCTCGATGTCCACCGCCCCGTGGAGATGATCCTCGGGTTCCACCGCAACGCAGAGGGCTCCGTCCTCTACCGCGCCGGGAGGACGGTCGTGCTCTGCACGGCCTCGGTCGAGCCCACCGTGCCCGCCTGGATGATGGGGAAGGGCGCGGGCTGGCTCACGGCCGAGTACCAGATGCACCCGCGATCGAGCCCGGCCCGCAGGGAGCCGCGCGACGGGCGGGGCAAGGCCCCGAGCGGGCGCACGCAGGAGATCCAGCGGCTCATCGGCCGCGCGCTCCGGGCGGCGATCGATCTCAAGCAGCTCGGCGAGCAGACGATCGCGATCGACTGCGACGTCCTCGAGGCGGACGGGGGCACGCGGACCGCGTCCATCACCGCCGGCTTCGTGGCGCTCGCGCTGGCGCTCGACCGGATGCGCGCGGCCGGATCGCTCGAGGCGCCGGTGCTCCGCGATCAGGTGGCGGCGATCAGCGTGGGCCACCTCCCGGGCGGGCTCGCGCTCGACCTCGTCTACACCGAGGACAGCTCGGCGCGCGTCGACATGAACGTCGTGGCGACGGCGGTCGGCTCGATCGTCGAGGTCCAGGCGACGGCCGAGGACGAGGCCATCCCCCGGGCGGAGCTCGATCGCATGACCGACCTCGCGCTCGCGGGCGTGGCGTCGCTCGCGAGCGCGCAGCACCGGGCGCTGTCGAGCGCCGGCGTCGACCTCTCCGCGCTCTTCCAGACGGATCGCTGGAGGGTCGCGTGAGCCGAGAGCCGCTGCGCCTGCTCGCCGCGACCTCGAACCGAGGAAAGCTGGTGGAGCTGCGCTCGTTGCTCTCCGACCTCCCGATCGAGGTGCTCTCGCTGGCGGATGTGCTGCCGGGCGCGCCGCCGGTGGTCGAGGACGGCGCGACGTTCCTGGACAACGCGCTCCTCAAGGTGCGCGCCGGGGCGCTCCGATCGGCGATGGTGACGCTCGCCGAGGACTCGGGGCTCGAGGTGGACGCGCTCGACGGACGACCGGGCGTCCGGTCCGCCCGCTTCGCGAGGGAGGGCGCGACCGACGCGGAGAACAACGAGGCCCTGCTCGCGGCGCTCGCGGACGTCGCGGACGACCGGCGCCGAGCGCGCTTCCGCTGCGTGATGGTGCTGCTCGATTCGCGGTCCGAGGCGCAGCCCATCGTGACCGAAGGGCGCTGCGAGGGGTGGATCGGCAGGCAGCCCAGCGGCGCGGGCGGCTTCGGATATGATCCGCTGTTCGTCGTGGAGGGCTACGGACGGACGATGGCCGAGCTCGGCGAGGCCGAGAAGAACCTCGTGAGCCACCGCGGCAAGGCCGCGCGGAAGATGCGTTCCTCGCTCGAGGCGCTGGTCGCGCGACGGTAAGCGACGGTAGGACGACAGGCGCGGCGACGCCGGACGGCGGTTGACCCCGTCCGGGACCGCTTGTAATCGCGACCGGAGGCACCCACGTACTGCCCGGTGATCGGATCCCCTGATGAAGCAGGACTGGAAGGCCGTCGGAAGCTACGGGACCGTCGGTCTCGAGGTGGTGCTGTGCATCCTGGTCGGCCTGTTCATCGGCCGCTGGCTCGACGGGAAGCTCGGGACCGATCCGTACCTCTCGGTGCTCTGGTTCTTCTTCGGGCTCGGCGCCGCCGGCAAGGCGGTCTACCGGGCGTGGAAGGACATGCAGGCCGTGGCCGAGCGCGAGGAGCGCGAGCAGGGGAACCCTGCGCCGAGGTTCGACGACCGGAAGGCGCGGCAGGACGAGCGCGCGCCGGACGACGACCGCCGGACAGGCTCGAGCGACGAGGTCCGCGATCCCGGCGGGCTGCAGGACGCGAAGGGGAACGATGAGCGCTGAGCGAAGGCCGGGGGCGCCCGGCAGCGACCCGCCGAACGAGGAGCCCGACGCGGAGGAGCGGCCCGGCGTCGGGGACGCCACCATGCGGTCTGTGCTCCGCTGGGTCGCCGGCACGGCCGCGGTCCTGTCCGTGGCCGCGCTGCTCGCGTACGGCGCGCGCGCGGCGCTCGGCGTGTGCATCGGCGGCGCCATCGCGACGGTGAACCTGTACGTCTTCGCGCGCATCGTCGACGCGTTCCTCTCGCGCCGGGGCCACACGGTGTCGTGGACGCTGATCGCGATGATCAAGCTGCTCGGCCTGATGGGCGGCGTGTGGCTCCTCCTGAAGAGCGACCTGGTCTCGGGCATCGCCTTGATGGTCGGTTACGCCTCGCTCGTCGTCGGCATCACCCTGGGGACGCTGTTCGGACCGAAGCCCCCGGCGGACGGAAGCCCGCCGGGCGCTCACGGCTGAGCTCCTGCCGGAACCGGCCTCCGGGAGCGACCCGCGCGGCGTGAGGAGACTTGGAGCGCTCCAGGGTGCCCACCGTAAACGAGTTGTGGTAGAGGCGAGGCCCCTCGATCGAGGGCGAACTCCCACAAGGCGCGCCAGCGCTCGCGGCCGTGCCGGCACAGCCGCGCGGCTGCCGGCGCGGCGCATCGACGACGAAAGCCATGCCTGAGCACACAGGGTTCCTCACGTACCTCCTGGCGCAGCTCCCCGGACTCCGGGAGAACGCTCGCAACATCGGCAAGACGTTCATCGGTCACCACACCGTGGACTACCGCGGGACCGAGCCGATCTTCATGAGCCTTCTGATCATGGTGCTGTTCGTGCTCCTCGCCAGCGAGGTCCGCGGCCAGTACCGGCGCCTGAACGAGTCCGTGATCCCGGAGGACAAGCTCACGCTGCGCACGTTCTTCGAGGCGTTCTTCGGCTACTTCTACGGGATGGCCCGGGACGTGATGGGGCCCGCGAACGCGAAGCGGTACTTCCCGCTCATCGGGGGCTCGGCCGCGTTCATCTTCTTCTCGAACGCGTCGGCGCTCATCCCGGGAGTGAACCCGCCGACCTCGAACCTGAACGTCACGATCGGGTGCGCGGTCGTGGTGTTCGTCCTGTTCAATTACTACGGGCTGAAGGAGAACGGCTGGAGCTACCTCGCTCACCTCGCCGGGCCGAAGTGGTACCTGGCGCCGCTCATCTTCCCCATCGAGGTCATCTCCACCTGCGTCCGCCCGGTCACGCTCTCGATCCGGCTCATGCTGAACATCGGCGTCGATCACCTCGTGGCGAGCATCTTCCTCGGGCTCGTCGCGCTGTTCGTCCCGGTGCCCCTGATGTTCCTGGCGATCATCGTCATCGTCGTGCAGACGCTGGTGTTCTGCCTGCTGAGCTGCATCTACATCGGGCTCGCGACCGAGAAGGCAGACCACCACTGACCGCTTCGCCTGACCGCCTGGTCAGCCGCCCACCGGCGCCGCGGAGAATGGCGCTGGAGGTGAAGAGAAGGCTAGCCAGCCCTCGAAAATCGGATTAGAGGGGCCCCGCTGTCGATGGGTTGCCCCACAACGGTGGTGGATCGCGGAAGCGCGGCCCCTGCCGAGCAGTAGCAGAGGTCCCTGGAGCGATCCCCGGATCTCGATGGGGGACCGCCCCGCGGCCCCCGACCCAAGCAGATGTTTCGCATGCAGCCCCGCGGGCTGTGTGGCTTGAAAGGAGCAGATTCGGATGTCGCTGAAGAGCAAGCTGTCGCTGTCCGCCGTTGTCGGCACTGCGCTGGTACTGGTTCCCGCTATGGCGCTGGCGCAGGATGGCGCGGCGTCGAACAAGTACGACGCGAACTCGTGGCTCGCCGTCGCTGCCGGATTCGCGATCGGCATCGCTGCCCTCGGCGGCACCATGGGCCAGGGGCGCGCGGCAGCCGCCGCCCTGGAGGGCATCTCCCGGAACCCGGGCGCCGCTGCCCGGATCCAGACCCCGATGATCCTCGGCCTGGCGCTCATCGAGTCGCTCGTGCTCCTCTCCTGGGTCATCGCGTTCTTCCTCCAGGGCAAGATCGCCCCCTGAGCCAGCGCTCGCCGCGCCTACCGGGCCCGGCTCCGCTGCTCCTTCCCGCCCCCTCCCCTCACGGCTACCCCGACGGGCCTCGCGCCTGCCGCTACCTCACGCGCACGACGGTGCCCGGCTCGTGCGCCGTGGGGAGGACGGCCGTCCAGCCGGCGGGGAGCCGGGGCGACGTCCACCAGAACAGCCGCTGCGCATCGAGCGGAGCCAGGTTCACGCAGCCGTGGCTCCGCACTTGGCCGAACGAGCGATGCCAGAACGCGCCGTGCAGCCCGATGCCCTTCGAGAAGTACTGGACGTAGGGGACGTCCTCCATCCGGTAGTACCGCTCGGCGGCCTCGTCCTCGAGGTTGTCCATGTCCGAGGTGAGCAGCTTGGCCCAGATCCGGAAGGTGCCGGCGGGCGTGGCGCGCTGCGACCCGGGCGCGCCCTTGCCGGTCGAGACGAGCGTCGCGAACACGGGGCGAGGCCCCTCGTAGGCCACCAGCGTCTGCGTCGAGCGATCGACGTCGATCCAGCGCTCACCCGCCTCGACGTCGACCTCGGGCGGCGGCGCCACCGACGGGCGCCGGAGATCGCGGGTCGAGATCCACGCCGCGACGTCGCCCTCCGCGATGCGCGCGAGCTTCCCCGAGGCGCCCTGCGCCTCCTCCAGGTAAGGGACCACCTCGAACCGCACCTTGCTCTCCTCGGTCCGCGTGAAGCCCGCCCCCGTCCGCGTGTAGAGCGGAGCCCGCTCCGACACGACCCACGCGGCCGCGATCTGCGCGGCGCCCGGCGCGACGTCCACCCCGTGGAACGCGAACGCGCGCACTGGACCGAGATCTCGCATCGGCAACCAGAAGCCGCTGTTCGTGCGGCCGTACCGGGCGCCTCCCACGATCCGCTCCTCGACGATCGCCACCGCGAAGCCGGGCTCGAGCTGCGCGTCTGGCGCGTCGATGTCGGCCGCCTCGGCGCGCCGATAGCCGAAGGTCCCGTCGGGGCCGACGAAGTAGTAGCGGTACGGGAGCCCATCGGGCATCTCGCGCCACGTCCGCACCAGCGGGCTGATCGGACCCGCGGCGGACAGCTCGACGGCGTCGTCGCAGACCCAGGCCGCGGCGCCCACCTCGAGCCAGCGCCCGAGGCATCCGCCGGCGCGCCTGGCCGCGAAGAGGGGCAGCTGCACGTTGCGATCGACGGAGCCGCGCCGGCGCGCGCCCTCGCCGGGGGCGTCGAACAGCGGCTGGTCGCGCTTGAGCACGCGTGCGCTCCTGACCCACGCCGGCAGCGGGGCGTCGCCCGCGGGGACCCACGGCGGCAGCTGCGAAGCGAGGACCGCTCCGCTTGAGATCGCCGCGCCGAGGGCTATCGCCGCGGCGCCGCCGCGACGCGCTCGTCGCAGCGCCCCGCGGCGCCGTTCCTGCGAGCCGGCCTCGGCGCCTCCACGCTTCGTCATCCTGCGGCGGGATCCTAAGCGTTCGCCTGCGCTCCAGCCAAACTCCCGCCTGCGCGCCCGCGGTCGGCGGGTTCAGCGGTAGGAGAAGCGCACTTCGTGATCGCAGATCCGGAAGAGATCGCCCTCGACGATGGCCTTCCGGGCGATGCGCTGGCCGTTGTACTCGACGCCGTTCGTCGAACCCATGTCGACCATGTAGTACTGGCCGTTCAGGAACTCGACCATGGCGTGCTGGCGCGACACGTTCGGGTCCTTGATCGTCAGGTCGCTCGACTGCTTGCCGCGCCCGATGATGAACCGATCCTTGTTCACAACGAACCGCTGCCCCGCGTAGAACGCGGCGAGCGTCGGGCCGACGGGGACCTGATTCGGCATCCCCATGGCCATCGGCGGCGGACCCGGCACGCTGCTGGAGGCCTGCGGCGCAGCGACGTACGGCGGCGGCGACAGCGGGGGCGCGAGGGGCGGCGCCACCGGCGGCCCCATCGGCGAGGCGTAACCGGCGGCGTTGCTCAGCGGCGGCGGCGGCGGACCCGAGCGGCTCGCCGCGGCGCCCGGGAGGCTCTGGCGCCCGCCGGGGTTCGTGACCTGCGACGGGAGCGGCGGCGGCGCGCCGAGGCGCGTCACGCTGGTCGGCGGAGGCGGCGGGCCGCCGACGACGCGACCCGGAACGGGCGGCGGCACGGGCAGGCTGGGCCGCTTGCCGCCCGCGTTGCTGCTGCCGGGGGGTGGCGGGGGCGGCGGCGGCGCGCCCGGACGCACCTGCCCTGGAGGCGGAGGAGGCGGCGTGATCGCCGGGATCGGCGTCGGCCCTGGCCCGACGGACGCCACGCCGTACTGTGGCGACGGCGCGCCGTACGCAGGCGCCGAGGCGCCGTAGGGCATCCCGGCTGCCGGCTGCTGCTGCAAGCCTCCCAGGGGCGGCGCCGAGCCGGACGTCGCCAGCCCGGGCGGCTGGGGCGTCGCGAGGGGAGGTGGCGCGCTGGCCTGATGAGCGTGCGGGACCGCCATGTGCCCGGAGGGGGGCACCCCGTCACCCCTGGCGGGCGGCGGGAACGGCGTGCGCGGGCTGTAGCTTCGCTGCCGAGCGTACTGCTTCATCGACTCGTTGATGAGGTAGTCGATGGAGCACTCGAGCTCGCGCGCCATCTGCTCGAACGTCTCCCAAAGGACATCGCGACACTGGAACGTCCGTGCGCTTTTCTTGTTCGGATCCGCGCTCATCTCTACCCAACGATAATGGAGGATGAATTGCGCTGGGAAGCCTCCTCCCGGCCTCTTCCCTGCAAGCAGCTGACGGCTCTGGGCCGCGCGTGACGCGCGCGGCGGACGAAGAAGCGCGTCACTTCTTCTCGCCCTTCTCGAGCTCCGGCTTCCTGTCCTGCATGGCCGGCTCGACGCAGTACTGAACGAACTCGCCGACGGTCTTCACGTCCCTGAGCTCGCGCTCGGTCGATCCCTCTTTCTGCACCTCGCACGCCCACTTGCAGTCCGGGTCGGCCTCGCACACCGGCACGCGCGTGGTGTCGCCCTCGAGCGGCTTGACCGCCGGGAGATCGGCCGCCGTGCCGAACGTGAAGTAGTAGGCGATCGCGCTCGTCCGCACCGCCGCCGGACCCGCGGTGAAGTGCTTCTTCAGCGCCTCGACGGGCGAGCCCTCCTTCAGGTCGCCGAGCGCGGCGCCGTACGTGAGCGCCTCCGGCATGGCGAACCCCTTGCTGTCCTTGCCGTCGGGGAGCCTGCTCATGAACTCGTCGATGTGCTTCACCGTCGACATCTTCAGGATGGTCGCGGCGGCGGCGCGGCGGATCTTCCACTTGTCGGTCTTGAAGAGGCCGTAGAGCTTCTCGACGACGAGCTCGCGCGGCATCTCGCCGACGCGGCGGAAGGCCTGGTCGAGCACCGCGTCGGGCGCGTCCGCGGTCGCGATCTCGAGGATGCGCTGGATGTCGCTCGGGTTGTTGCGATCGAGCCGGCCTTCGAGCGCGGCGAGGGCGGCCTGGCGTCGCTTCTCGGGCTGCTCCTTGTTCGCCGCGAACCCGAGGAGGAAGTCCACCGACGGCCGGCCGCCGAGCTTCTTCATCGATCCGAAGACCCGGAACAGCTCCTCCTCCTGGTACTGCGCGAGCTGCGCCTCGAACTGCTTCTCGGTCGGCGCGAGCTTCGACGCGGCGTTCGCCGCCTGGAGCTCGGGCTTCTTGACGGCGGTCCACTCGCCGGAGGTGACGAACCTGGCGATGGCGACCAGGTTCGCCGAGGCGGCCTCCTTCGTCGGCGGGTCGCCGTACTCGGCCACGAGCGACGCCAGCTGGTCGAGCCGCTTCGCCTCGCGGGTCATCAGCTTCGGCAGGCCGGCCACCGCGGCGGGGCCGATGAAGCGCAGGAGCTGCTCCATCCCGTAGGCCTGCGAGCGGTCCTCGAGCCGGTGCTCGAAGTCCGCCATCGCCCAGTCGATGAGGGCGGCCTTGAGCCCCTCCTTCAGCCCCTCGTCCGCGATGATCACGGTCCGATCCGACGTGAGCATCGCGTACGCCGCGTCCTTGTAAGGGAACGACGTGTCCTGCGGGAGCGGCTGCCCTGGCTGCGCGACGGGCGGCGGCTTCCTCAGCTCGGCGATGATCGACGGCACGAGCGCCGCCACGATGGATTGCCGGGCCTCCGGCGCCATGGTCGCGAGGGTCTCGACCATGATGCCGATGCCCACGCGCCGGCCCTGCCGCGGCTTCATGCGGATGAGCGAGGTGGCCGCCTCGACGCGGAGCGAGCTGTCGTACTTATCGTGAAACAGCACCGCCCTGAGCTTGTCCGGGCCGTGCGCCGTGGTCTCCCACCGGTGGATGTCGTTCTCGTTGACGCGGCACCCGCTCGTCGCGAGCCCTGCGCCCGCGGTCGCGAGGCACAGCAAAAGAAGGCCCGCAGCGCCGACGCGCCGCCCTGCTCGTTCGACAGTTTCCATGCACGTCCCAGGAGGGTCGGGATGGTACCGCCCGCAGCGCTCTGTTTGAAAGAATTTCAAGGCCGGAATAGAGAGGAGCCTTTTCAAAGTCTGCGCGAAATCTGGCCAGAACTCCAGCGCGCCGGCGGCCGGCGATCCCCCGCCCTCCCGGCTCCCTCCCCTCGCCAGGCTGCCCGGAAGCGGCTGCGTTTCGCCCTGCCCGGCGAGCTCGGGCGCGCGCACATGGCAGCGCTCACGCCGCCTCGCCCCCTTCTTTGTCCGTCCCGCCTCATTCCGGTCTCTTCCACTTCTTGCAGCCCTCCCATACTTCTTGCCCCCGGAGCGCAGTGCGCATATGTGAGCAAAGTAGGTACAGGTAGGTATGCACGTCCCCTTGTTCGCTCCTCGCCGCGCCCAGCCCGCCGCCGGCCTTGGCGAGCCCTTGCGGTCCGGGGCGCGCGGCGCCGCGCGGACCAGCCCAGCAGGGATCGCGGGTCCTGCTGCGCCGCCGGGCCATGGCTACACCCGGGATGCGGCGGCGCTGGTTCTGCTGGTCTCCGCCCTGTACAGCGCGCTGGCGCTCGCCTCCTTTCGCGGGGATCCGATGCGGCCAGAGGTCTCCGGCGACGACTGGGTGGGGCCCGTGGGCGCTGCGCTCGCGGGGACGTCGATCGAGGCGATCGGCGTCATCGCGTGGTTCGTCCCGCTCGAGCTCGCGCTGCTGGCGATGCCGCTCCTGGGGGCGAAGCGCTCGATCGCCAGCTTGTTCCGGCTGAGCGGCGACATCGTGGTGGTCATCGTGCTCGCGGCGCTCGCGCATGTTGCGTTCCCGCGCGCTGTCGCGTTCGGCGCGATGCCGCTCGGCGGGGCCGTGGGCGAGCTGTTCGGGGAGGTGCTGCGCGCGCTCTTCTCGAACATCGGGTCCTACATCATCGGGCTCACCGTCGTCGCGCTCATCCTGATGGGCCGCGCGACGTTCTCGTTCATCGAGCTCGCGCACCGGGCCGAGCAGCTCGCGATCGCCATCGCCGTGCGCGTCGCCGGCTGGGCGCGCGCGCTCTTCGGGGCGTGGGCCGCGGCGCGCGACCTGGAGCGGCAGACCGAGGCCAAGACGCAGAGCGCGCCGCCGATCATCGCGCGCAACTCGAGCCCGGACGCGATCATCGCCGCGCTGGCCGACGACACCGACGAGCGGCCCTCCGATCCCGCCGCCAGGGCGACGCCCGTCGAGCCGGCGCCCGTCGCGGCGCCGGCGCTCGATCTCTGGAAGAGCGCGCCGTTCGAGGCGTCCCCCGAGGAGCCGGCCGCCCCGGCGAAGCCGCGGCGCGGGCGGAAGGCGCAGGCGAAGGAGCCGCGCGAAGCGGCGCATCTGAGCGCGGAGCCGCGCGGGGCAGAGCCGCACGACGCCGAGCCGCGCGAGGTGGAGATCCACGGCGGGGAGGCGCACGAGGTGGTGACCCACGGCGCCGAGCCGCACGAGCTGGTGATCCACGGCGGTGAGACGCACGAGGTGGTGACCCGCGGCGCCGAGCCCAGCGAGGCAGCGCAGCGGGACGACGAGCCGCGCGAGGCGGTGTCGCACGGCGCCGAGCCGCGCGGGGCCGTGTCGCACGGCGTCGAGCCGCGCGGCCGGGCGCAGCGCGCCGCCGAGCCGCGCGAGGGAACGCAGCGCCGAGCAACACGGCGTCGCGCCGCGTCTCCCGCGGCGCCGCGCGGCGCCGCGGCCCAGGAGGACAGCGAAGAGCCGTCGTTCGGAGGCGAGGCGCACATCGACGAGGTGCAGGGCGACCTCGACGAGGTGCAGGGCGACTTCGACGAGGTGCAGGGCGACCTCGACGAGGACGAGCCGGAGGCGCTCGCGGCGCTCGACCCGAGCGACGACGAGATGGTGACCGCTCTCGGAGAACCGGACGAGGTCGACGTGCCGACACCGTCGCCCATCCTGCCCGTGCGCCAGCGGCGCGAGCTGCCGGTGCGCGAGCTGCCAGTGCGCTCGCCGGACGCCGCGTCGGCTCATCGCGAGCTGCCGGTGCGCACGCCGGACGCCGCGGCGGCTCATCGCGAGCTGCCGGTGCGCGCGCCGGACGCCGCGGCGGCTCACCGCGAGCCCTCGCCCGCCATCGGCCCGGAGCGGGCTCGCGGGGTCGCGCCGCGCGACCCGACGATCGTCGATACGAGCCGCGAGCTCGTCAGCGAGAAGCCGGCCGTGGTGAAGGTCGTCCCGGCGGCCGGAGCGGGCTTCCGCCTGCCGCTGACGGACATGCTCGAGGCGGCCGCGGGCGGGCGCCTGCAGCTCGACGCGGATCAGCTGAAGGCGACCGCGCAGCTCCTCGAGAAGACGCTCGCCGACTACGGCGTCAGCGGGAAGGTCGAGGAGATCCACCCGGGGCCGACCGTCACGACGTTCGAGGTCTCTCCCGCCGCCGGCACCAAGGTGTCGAAGGTCGCAGGCCTCGCGGACGACCTCGCGCTCGGCCTCTCGCGCAAGGTCCGCATCGTCGCCCCCATCCCCGGCAAGAACCGGATCGGCTTCGAGATCCCGAACGAGCACCGCCTGCCCGTCAACCTGCGCGAGCTCGTCGAGGATCGCCGCTTCGTCGAGATGAAGGCGCCGCTGCCGTGCGTGCTCGGCCGCGACATCATCGGGACGCCGTACTTCGCCGACCTCGCGTCGATGCCGCACGTCATCGTCGCGGGCGCGACCGGCGCGGGCAAGAGCGTGGGCCTCAACGTGATGCTGGTGAGCCTGCTCTTCCGAAAGACGCCGGAGGAGCTCAGGCTGCTGATGATCGATCCCAAGGTCGTCGAGCTCGCGCCCTTCGACCGCATCCCGCACCTGCTCCTGCCGGTCGTGACGGACATGAAGCAGGCGGCGAACGCGCTCAAGTGGGCCGTCGACGAGATGGAGCGCCGGTACCAGCTCTTCGCGAACGCGGGGACGAAGAACATCACGACCTACAACGCCTGGGTCGAGCGCGTGCAGCGCGGCGAGGCGCGCCCGCCGAAGCCCCCGGCCAAGGTGAGCGCCATCGGCGCCGACGGGCTCGAGGTGGAGATCGACGCGGCGAAGGACGGATCGGACGCGGCGCTGCCGGAGAAGATCCCGTTCATCGTGATCGTGGTCGACGAGTTCGCCGACCTCATGATGCAGCAAGGCAAGGACGTGGAGGCGAGCGTGGCCCGCCTCGCGCAGAAGGCGCGCGCCGCCGGCATGCACGTGATCCTCGCGACGCAGCGGCCGAGCGTCGACGTGATCACCGGCATGATCAAGGCGAACTTCCCGACGCGCATCGCCTTCCGTGTCGCGCAGAAGGTGGATAGCCGGACGATCCTCGACGAGCAGGGCGCGGAGCACCTGCTCGGCCGCGGCGACATGCTGATCAAGATGAACGGCTCGAACGATACGCGCCGCGTCCAGTGCCCGTTCTGCTCCGAGGAGGAGGTCCAGAAGATCACCGACTTCCTCCGGCTCCAGGGCGAGCCCGTCTACGACGAGGCGATCCTCCGGCCCCGAGACGAGGAGGGCGAGGAGCCCGACACGTCCGACGCGGAGGCCGATCCGATGTACGACGCCGCGGTTCGCATCGTGGCCGACACCCGGCGCTGCTCGACCTCGTGGCTGCAGCGCAAGCTCGGCGTCGGCTACAACCGCGCGGCCAAGCTGGTCGAGGCAATGGAGAAGCGCGGGCTCGTCGGGCCCGCGAACGGCGCCAAGGATCGCGAGGTGCTGATCGCGCCGATTTGACCCTGTGTGATTTATCTTGACGCCACTGCACAGAGGGTGTTGGCACGCCGCCGACCCAGGCAAGCGGGACAGACGGGATGTCGAGGAGCACACAGCGTCGAGGTGCCCGCCGACGGGGCTGCGCGCCGGCATGGCGGTTCTTTTGACTTTCCCGTTCGAATGCTTCATGGAGCACCCAGGATGGCGCCCGAGGAAACGCGCACGCGTCTGATCGCCCAGATCGCGAGCCTCCTGAACGACGGGACGATGCCCGCAGACGCCCGCGCAGCGGGGCTGACGCTCATCGGCTGGCTCGCGAGACGCATGCCCGGAGAGGCCGCATCGCGGGATGGTGTCGAGGAGATGTGCCGCCGCGCGGCGGTCCTGGGCTGCCGGCCGCGGCGCATCGGTGGACGGCGCTCCACCTGACCCGGCGTCATTGCACAGGCCGCGGACGCACCCGCGCGTGCCCCGTGCTCAACCAGAATCCGCCGGGCCCCCTGGCCGGGCGCTTTGCGGACACACGCGGCGCACGCGGCGTTCGCTCCTTATACGTCGGGCCACGTCGAATTCACGTCGGAGCGTCGCCTGGATCCGCGTTCGCGTCGCGAATGTGTGCCAGCACCGGGTCCTAACGGGCAGCTGGCGGGCGACGATGGCGAGGCGAGCGCTAAAAGCGACATCCGTACCGTAATTTGTACGTGCCGTGGCGAGCGCGGCTAAGCTCCTGGGTGGCGCGGCTTTCCGCGCCGCGGGGCTCGCGCGACGCCCGATCCGGGACGTCGGCTCGCTCGGTACCATGGGGTAAACGGCCGCAGTGGGGCCTGTGATAGGTGGTGTTGCTCATGGCGAACCGCGTGGTCGCCCTCCCCGAACCTCACCCGAATGACGATGAAGATGTCGTGTGGGGGATCTCCACGGCAAGCGCGCTGTGGGCGCGCGGCGAGCGGCGCGACGCTATCGTGTGGCTGCGACGCGCGGCCGACGCCGCCGGGGCGGCCGGGCAGCCGTTCCGCGCCTCGGAGCTCGGGCTGTGCGTGACGGCGCTCGAGGAGGTCATGGCCTCGGAGGTCGGGCAGCCGAGCGATCCCGATCTCCTGGAGACCATCGACAGCGAAGGCGACGCGCCGCCCCCGTCCTCTGACGAGGCGCCGCCGTCGGACGAGCAGACCTGGCGCCGCCGCATGTCGCTCACCCAGGAGCTGCGCGCCTCGATGCCCTCGATCGAGATCGACATGTTCGAACCGCTCTCGCAGCCGGAGCTGGCGGCCGAATCAGAGCGACTGACGGGATCGTCCCGGCTGTCGCCGCCGCTCAGCCCGGGCGCAGAGGGCGGGCAGGGCGCCGGAGCACGACCGATCGCGCCGTTCTCCCCCGCGCCGCCCGGCGATGCGCAAGGCAGCACGTCGCCCCCCACGCCGCCGATGGCGCAGCCGCCGACGCAGCAGCCTCCCGACGGTGCCTTCCCGCAGGCTGCGCCGCCCGTTCAGCCGCAGCCGCTGCCCTTCGCGCCGGCGGCTCCGCCTGGCGTGTCGCGCTCGCAGCCGCCGCCCTTCGCGCCGGCGGCTCCGCCTGGCGTGTCGCGCTCGCAGCCGCCGCCCTTCGCGCCGGCGGCTCCGCCTGGCGTGTCGCGCTCGCAGCCGCCGCCCTTCGCGCCGGCGGCTCCGCCTGGCGTGTCGCGCTCGCAGCCGCCCCCCGCCGCGTACCCGCAGCGGCTCGACCCACCGCACGCGCAACCGCTGGCGCCGTCGGCCGCGCCCTCCGCACCGCCAACGGCTGCGCCCAACGTCCAGGCCGGCGCGATGTACCGGAGTCAGCCACCGCCGGCGCCTCCGCTGCCTGCCCCCATGGCGAACGCCATTCCGCCGCTGCCTCCCGCGCCGGGGGTTCCGTCGTTCCGGCAGCAGCTCACCACGGACCCGCTTCTGGTGACAGCGCAGGCGAAGACACCGAGCGCGCGACCGCCCGCCCCGATACCACCGCCGGCCGTGCCGCGGGGAGGATCGCGGCGGCCGTCATCGATCCCCCCTCGCCCTGCCTCCGTGCCCACGCCGCATGAGCTGCAGTCGGCCCTACCTCCATCGCCGGAGCGCGGCCGGTCCGACCCCGCGATGACCCCCCTGCAGCCCCCGCGCCCCGCCGGGACACGCTCCATGAGCGAGCCACCGCCGGCGGCGCCGCGGCCTCCGTCGGCGCTTCCGGCGGTACCTCTACCTGCTCCACCGCTGCGGAGCCCCATCGCGGAGCCGCAGCCGCCGGCGACAAGAGGCGCCGCGCCCGCGTCGCGCCCGCCGTCGTTCCGACCTCCGCCAGCGCCGCATCCGGCGTCCCTCGGACTTCCGCCAGCGCCGCCCCCGCCGTCGTTCGGGCCTCCACCCGCGTCGCACCCGCCGTCGTTCGGACCTCCGCCAGCGCCGCCTCCACCGTCGTTCGGGCCTCCACCCGCGCCGCCTCCGCCCACGTTCGGGCCTCCACCCGCGTCGCACCCGCCGCCTTTTGCGCCCCCACGCCCGCAGCCGGCGCCAGCACCGCATCCGCCGTCTTTTCAACCTCCGCGCCCGCAACCTCCGCCTCCGCACGCCGGGCCGCCCTCCGCTGCACCGTCAGCTGGCGTGCTTGCATACCCGCAGGTGCTGCCCCCGCCGGTGTCGCCGCCATCTTTCGCGCCGCCGCAGCCGCCGATCAGCACGCCGCCACACCCGCAGGCTCTGCCTCCCCCGACGCCGCCGCCGCCCACGCTGGCCTCCGCGCTTCCGCCGCCCGGCGCGCTTCCGCCGCCGGCCGCACCTCCGGCACCAGCCACGCGTCCACCGGCACTCTCGGCCACCGCCACGCCGCCGCCGCCCCTCGCGCCGCCGCTGGCCTCGTCGATGCCGGTCGCACCTCCCAATGCGCCCCCGGGGGCCGCCGCGCCACCGCAATCCCCCCCCGTGCCGCCGCTCGCCGCGCCGCCGCCATCGCCTGCTGCGCCACCGCTGTCCGTCTCGGCATCCGCCACGCCATCACCCACCGGCCCGCCGCCCGCCGCGCCATCGCCGGCGTCCGTCCCGCCGCCCGCGCAGCCCGCCGCGCCATCGTTGCCGGTATCCGCCGCACCGCTGGCCGCAGCGGCTTCGCTCCAGATATCGGCGTCGCACCAGGCCTCGAGCCCTCCAGCCCCCGCTGAAGAGCACGCGCCGAGCGACGACATCGGCGAGATCGTCGTCGAGGCTGAGGCCCCGACGCCCACCCCGGCCCGCACAGGCACGGCCGCGCCCGCACAGGGAGCGATCAGCTCCAAACGAAGGCCGCGCGAGCCGATCCTCGACCCCTGGTCCGAGGACGCGGAGCCAGCCGCGCCGCCGCGGCCTCCCCAGGAGATCATCACGTCGAACGGCGACACATACCTCGTGGCCCGCAGGCATCCCTCGACGCCACAGCCGGGCGACGAAGAAGAAGACGAGGTCATCACCTCGGCCGCGCCGCTCGATCTGACGCTCAAGCGGAAGCCGATCTCCGCGCGACCTCCCGCGCCCCCGACGCCTGCGGCGACGCGCACCCGCCCGGCGACGCCCACCGGAAACGAACCCCCAGGACACCTCGGGGCCTCGGCCGACAGCATCCTCGCGAAGGGCACCGCGAATTCCGCGGGCGACAGCGCAAAGATCGAGCCCCCTGCGAGCGCAGACGCGTCGCCCGCGGAGTCGACGATCGAGGGGACGGTCGTCATCGAGCTCTCCGACAGCGACCTCGAAGCGCCGATGTCGAGCCGGCTCGCCACCCCTCCGCCTTCGCCACAGGCAGCGGAGCAGGACGACGACCTGCAGACGAAGGCCACCCCATCCCGCGGCGAGCCCGCGCCCCTCGGCGCCGAGGTCCAGGCGCCGCGCCCGCTCGCGCTCGAGGAAGCCTCGGGCGAGCCCGCGCCGGAGCCTGTGGAAGAGCTGCTCGACGACGCGGACCTCGCGCTCGTCGAAGAGCCCCCGGCCCAGGCGGCCGGCGCCGCGCCGCGGCCGGCGGCCGCCGCCGACGCCCGCGCGCCGGGCTCGGTCGAGGCCCTCCCCGATCTCGCCGCGGCGCCGCGCGTGGATGTGCCCGCGCTCGAGGGGCGGCGGCCGGCCGCAGGCGAGAGCGCCGACCTCGCCGCGATGGCGCTCGACGCGCCGCCCAGCGCGCCACCGGAGACGGAGGCGCTCGCGGCCCTCGACCTCGCACCGGAGATCGCGCCGGATCTGCCGCGGCCCGGCGCGGCCAGCGCCGCGCCAGCCGCCGACGCCGCGGCCCTCACCGGCCGCGATCTGGAGCAGATCGAGGCGTTCGCGGACCTGCCCGAGGAGATGCACGACGAGCTCGCGCTCGCAGCGCGCGTGGAAGACCTCTCGTGCGACGAGGAGCTCGCCGTCGACGGGGCCGCGCTGGTCCTGCGCGGGGACGCCGCCGTGTGCGCGAACATCGTCGATATCCCCGCCGAGCGCGCCGCGACGAGGACGCTCGTGCCGTCCCGAGGGACGCTCGAGGAAGGCATCCCCCTGCGCGTCGTCGCCGGCGCGGACGGCGCGCGGGTGGCGATCTGGGGGCAGGCGACCATCGATCACGCGCTCCGCAGCTGCCCCTGGGTGCTCGACGAGCTGCGCACCGTCGCAGACCGGATCCAGTCGCTCGCAGGCGCCACGATGGGGCCGCTGGGCGAGCTCGAAGATGCGCTGCTGCGCCGCGTCCTCGGCCGGCTCCGGCTGCGCGGCCTGGCGCCCGGCGAGCACTTCATCCACGCGGGCAACCCCATCCCCGGGCTCGTGATCATCGGCGCCGGCGCGCTGGAGCTGGTCGAGGAGCGATCGCAGGCGATCGCAGGCACCGCGAGGCCCGGCGAGCTCCTGTTCGCCTCGGAGCTGCTCGGAGGCCAGCCGGCGCCGTCGCTCGCTCGCGCCGCCGGGGGTGGCGCGCTCGTGCTCCTCGCCGACCACCCCACGCTGCGCGAGCTGTTCGAGAGCACGCCCGAGCTGCTCTCCATCCTGGCGCAGTCGGTCTCGATGAACGCTCAGCGCGGCTGAGGCGGCGCGCGGGGCCAGAGCCGCGCGGGGCTCGGCTGGCTCCGCGCGTCAGCGAGCCCTGGCGGGATGCCCGGCGGGCAGAGCTAGAGCTGGCCGCTCTTCGGCCGCAGCGGCCGCGCGGCCCCCTGCTCCAGCTCGGCGGGATCGACGGGCTCCGCTTCCTCGTTGACCTGCCAGACGAGCTCGCTGTTGCCCTGCGCCCCGGCGAAGCGGAGCCCGAACCACCTCGCGCTCGGCGAGATCGTCGGCTTCCCGTCCGCGGTCGCGCGCGGGAAGCGGATGCGGAACGCCTGGCGCCACACCGTGTTGTACGGGAAGTAGGTCCGCTCGAGCGCGTTCGGCTTGGCGATCGCGACGATCTCCTCGGGCGCCGTCTCGTTCCCTGTGTCGTCGATCAGCCGCACGATCCACGCGCTGTTCGGCGTCGAGAGGTCGTTGTACTTGCGCTCGCCCCCGAAGATCGCGACGAAGAACTGATGGCGCTGGCGCGTCTCCTCGAGCGTCTTCTCGAGCAGCTTCTGCCGCTGCTCGATCGTGAGCCGGTAGTCCTGCGCGTAGCGGACCACGTAGGCCCAGCGGAAGTCCCACGACTCGAAGGTCGCGGTGGCGGTGAGGAAGTTGTCGAGCTCGGAGAGCGCGAACAGGTGCTCCGTGCGCGTCCAGCTGCGCAGCACGTTCTCGTAGTCCGTCGCGACGTACTCGCGGGGCCCCTCGTTCAGGCTCACGAGCTGGGTCGAGCAGCCGGCCGGGCCGAGTAGCGCCGCGAGAACCAGACCGCGCCGGAGCCATCCTGCGTTGACCACGCGGCCAGGGTACCGAGCGCCCGCGCTGGATGCACGCACACTCGAAGCCGATCCCGCGCCTTCGGCGCCTTCGGCGCGCCTTCAGCCAGGAGCGCGCCCGGCGAGCGCGCCCGCCGCGCTCGCCGCGCTCACCGGCGCGCCCGTGGAGCGCCTGTCGGGAAGGTGAAGCCGACGCTGAACCGCGCGGCATAATACGAGGCGACGTCGCCGCGCAGCGGGGTCGTGACCGGCAAGAGCACGCTCAGCGCCGGCTGCACGTTCGACAGGATGAAGCGGACGCTCGGCGAGACCGCGAACGTCGCGCGCCGGTCGTCCGGCAGGTCCTGGGTCAGCTGGTAGACCTCCCACAGCTCCAGACCCACCCCGACCGGCCTCGCGAGCCGGTAGCCGAAGTAGAACGCCGTGTGCGCCGTGATGTCGGTGCGGCGCTCCCCGGACCGCCGGCCGCGCACGACCAGCGACCAGTCGAGGCCCTGCCTGAGCTGGAAGATGAACGGCCCGGTGATGTGCCGCATGTCGAACCAGGGGCGGAACGTGAGCGTGAGCTCCCGGAAGCGCGTCTCGTCCCACGGCCGCACCACGCGCGCCGTCCGGAGCACCTCGGCCTGGTCGCGCGAGACGTCGCGCGGGACCGGGAGCACGACGCCGAAGCCTCCGCCGGAGGCGAGCCCGCGCACGCTCGACCAGACGCCGCGCCCGTACAGCTCGGGGCTCCCGAGCAGGATCGACCGCTCGACCCCCGGGACGCTCGCCGCGGCGCTGTCATGCACCGCGCCGACGAACCACTTGCGCGGGACGAGCGGCACCTCCATCTCGCCGTGCGAGTACCAGGCGAAGGCGAGCCTGCCGCCCGCCCGGCTCGCCGCGTCGGGCTCGATCACGGCCGCCGTGTACTCGAAGGTGAAGGTCGGGTCGCGCAGCGTGAGCCCGGGGAGCGTCGGGGGCGCGGGGACGTCGAAGACGGCCTCTTCTTCCTCGTCGGACCACGCGCCCGGCGCCGCGGCCAGCGCGGACGCCGGCCGCGCGCACGGCCAGAGCAAGAGCAGCGGCAGGCAGCGCAGCAGGAGCCGCATCACCGCGCGGGCGAGGCGCCCGTCGGGCGCCGGAACCCGCGCGGGCGGCCTCGTCGCCACGCAGGGAGGGCTACTTCGACCCGAGGCCGAAGTCGTTCGCGGTGACGTAGAGCATCAGCCCGAGCAGCATGAACACGCCGACCAGGTGGATGTGCGCCTCGACGCGCGCGTTCGGCCGGCGCCGCGTGGCGGCCTCGTAAAACAGGAACATCAGGCGGCCGCCGTCCAGGGCGGGGAACGGGATCAGGTTGAACGCGCCGAGGTAGGCCGAGAGCACCCCGAGGAACTCGAGCCCGTGCGGCAAGCCGCGCTTGGCCGCCTGCGCGGTCTGCCCGATCATCGCCGCCGGGCCCCCGAGCTCGCCCTCGATCTTGCCCGTGAGGACCTGGCCGAGCCCGACGACCAGGTCCTGCACGACCTTCGGCGGCATCTTCAGCGCGAGCAGCGCGGCCTCACTCGCGGTCACCGGCACCCGCTGGACCGGCCCGACGGGGATCACGCCGATCTTGCCCGAGCCGCTCTCGTTCGCAGGCGTGACCTTGGCCGAGACGCGCTCGCCCGCGCGCTCCACCACGAGGTCGAGCGGACGGCCGGGGCTCTTGGAGATGATCTCCGCCATCTTCTCCCAGTCGTGGACCGGGGTCCCGTCGATCTCGACGATGCGATCGCCGTCCTTCAGGCTGGCCGCCGCCGGCATCCCGGCGACCACGCCGATGTCGGTCAGGCGGTGGGGCTTGCCGCCCACCATCAGGCTCGCGAAGAAGAGGACCGACGCGAACAGGTAATTGGCGAGCGGACCGGCGAAGATCGCGGCGATCCGGCCCATCAGGCTCGCGTTCGCGTAGCTGCCCTTGTCCTCGGGATCGACCTCCTCGAGGGGGTTCATCCCCGCGATCTGGACGTACGCCAGGAAGGGGATCATGGCGACCTGGAACACGGTGGGGCCGTGCTTCAACGGGTCGTGGCGAAAGAGCCGCACGCGGACCTTGTCCGCGGCGGTCGTGAACCAGTAGTACCCGTCCTTCGGGACAATCTTGAAGAAGGTGGGGCCGAAGCCGATCGAGAACTTCAAGACGCGCATGCCGTAAGCGCGCGCGGCGAAGAAGTGCCCTCCCTCGTGGACCACCATCAGCAGGGCGAGACCGAGGATGCCTACGAAATACCAGCCGACCATCTCCGGCTAGTCTAACCAGGGCGGGCCCTGTCCGCACGCGCCCGATGTCCGCGCCGTACGCTCGCGCCGGCGAGATGCCGCCCGCGGCGGAGTCCGTGCGCTCCCGCCGGCCCCGGATGCACCAGGAGAGCGCGACAGCAGGGCAGCGCCCGGGGCGGCTCAGCCCGCCAGAGGGCCAGAGCCGGCGGGGGAGCGGCTCAGCCGACGAAGAACGAGACGCCGACGCTGAAGAAGGGATACCCGATCCGCATCGTGAGCGACATGTTGTCGTTGAAGTGGTAGCGGCCGCCGACCATGGTGACGAAGTCGAGCCACACGTCGTTGTAGAACCCGTCGGTACGGACGACAGCGCCGAGATCGGCGAACGCGCTCCACTGATCGGTGAAGAAGAAGTTCCACTGCATGGTGACCGGACTCCAGATGGTGAAGTCGCGGCGGCAGTACCTGCAGTTGGTGAGATCGAGCCCGAACGAGATGGCGACAGTGTTGTTGAGCTTCGGGATGAACGCCGGGTCGGCGAGCTCGATGCTCGCCCTGAAGCCGACGCCGAACTCGGGGTCGCCGAAGTCGTTGTAGCGCCCGGGCCCGTACCGCCGCAGGCCGTAGTCGCGGTGCATGAAGACGAAGTCCCCGTGCGGCTCGAGCTCGGCAAAGTAGCGGGGGTGATCGTTCGGATTCTTGATGTTCGCCTGCGCTTCGGGCGCGAGCGTGAGGAGGGTGGCGCCGGCAAGAGCGACGCTCACGAGCGAGGGCAGCGCTTTCATGAGCTCTTCGTACCAAAGGAAGGGCAGCGACGGAAGCAAACGGGCACGTGTCGGCTGCATGACGGCCGCCGCAGGAAGGCGATGTCGCACCTCGCTCGGCGCGCTGCGCGCGGCGCGGGCCGGGCGCGCGCGGGCCGTGGCGGGCCCTGGCCGAGGCGCGCGCTCGTCTGGCTGAAGCGCGCGCTTTGGGGTAAGCCGGTGTAGCCAGAGCCGAGCGCCGCACGCGCGGCGCACCTCGGAGGGGTGGCCTTCCCCGGAGCGTCGAGATGAGAGGATCGACAAGCGTCATCCAGCTGGCCCGTGGCTGCGCGCGCATCGGCGGCGGGCTCATCGCGGTCGCCGCGCTCGCGTGCGGCGGCACGATCCAGGTCGCGGGGCCGCCGCCCGAGGAGGCGGCGCCCCCGCCGGCGCAGAAACGGCCCCCGCCGACGAAGGCCGCCGAGTCGCCGGCGCCGCAAGCGCCCGCGGCCGCCGAACCGTTCGTGACCACGCGGGACTCCGACGAGTGGGTGCGCCAGACGCTGAAGCTGCAGGCGCGGTACGAGCGCGTCCTCGTCGTCGGCGCGCCGGCCCCCGCCGCGATCCGCGTGGCCGCGCTCGATCTGAACGCGCGCGGCGCTGCGGCCGAGCCGCGGGACCTCCCTGTCACGCGCGCGTTCGCCACGCTCCAGGAGGCGGCGGACGCGGCGCGCGGCGGCGACCTCATCGCCGTGTTGCCCGGGACGTACGCGGGGTTCTCGGTTGGCGACAAGCCGAGCGCCGGTCAGGAGCGGTACATCCATTTCAAGGCGATGGGGAGCCCGGGCGAGGTCGTGATCAACCGGGGGTGCGCCGCCGACCCGAACTGGATGATTTACCTGAAGGCAGCGCACCACGTCGTGATCGAGGGATTCCGTCTCGCTGGCAGCAGCGCGCCTGGCAGGCAGAGCGCGGCCGAGCCGAAGGCGGGGATCATGATCGACGGCGCCTTCGGCGAGACCAGCAGGCTCGCGCACCACATCGCCATCGTCGGCAACTTCGCGCATCACCATCGGACGTGGGGGGTCCACTCCACCGACAGCCACACGGTCCTCCTGCAGGACAACCTGTTCGCCTTCTCGGCGGGCGAGCACGGCGCCTACATATCCGACGGATCGGACAACTACGTGGTTCGTCGCAACGTGTTCTTCGGCAACAACGCGAGCGGGTTCCAGGCGAACCTCGATCCGGAGGCCTCGCTCGACGCGGTGCTGGAGCACCCGTCGTTCCGGGATCATCCGCGGAGGGAGCCGACCCGCGCCTGGGCCGCGGAGCTGATGAAGCGCGCGACGGAGCGGTTCGGCGAGCACGGGTTTCCGGACGGCCGCGGCGTGAACTTCATCATCGAGCAGAACGTCATCAACGGCAACGGGCGCAGCGGCGGGGGGGCGATCAACCTCGCCGGGGTGTCTGACTCGGTCGTGCAGAACAACCTCATCTATGGCAACCTCGCCAGCGGGATCGCGCAGTGGGACAACGCGAACCCGTTCGACCGGGCCTATGTGGAGCCCGGCCCGCGCGCTCCGGAGCAGGTGACCGGGCCTGACGCGCTGCCGCTCTGGGGCTGCCGCAACAACCTGATCCGCAACAACACCGTGGTGCTGAGCGCGAGGGGCCGGCCCGCGCTCCAGTGCGGCAACGGGAGCTGGGGTTGCCGCCTGCGGAACAACATCCTCGTGAGCGACGCCTCGCCGTCGATCGAGGTGCTGAGCACGAGCATCTACCGGTTCGACGCCGGCCACAACGTGGTGACCCAGGTGAGCTACGGCGGCATGCCCGAGGGGCTGAAGCGGCTCGCGGCGGCGCTGCCGGAGACGCGGGCGATCACGGGCATCACGCGCGCGCGGTTCGCGACGGAGGTAGTGCGCGCGAGCGAGGAGCCGTGGGTGATCCTCGAGGGGGGATGGTGGAAGCTCAACCCGAACCGGCCGGATTTCAGGCCGAAGCGGTCGTCGAAGATGCTGATCGGGCAGGGCGACGCGCGCGAGGTGCCTGCGCGGGATCTGCTCGGCGTGGAGCGAAAAGGCGCGGAGCTCGGGGCCCTGTCGCCGGGGCCGGGCTGACGGGAGGCGGCGGCGAGGGGTCGTCCAGCACGGCGTGGTGTGCCGGGGGCGCGCCGGGCGCGGAGGGCGACGTCGGGGCCGGCTTCGGGTGGGCGACGGCGTCACCGGAAGCTGGTCGTGGGGATGCGCGCGCCCGGGCATGGGTTCCTCGGCGAAAAACCTTGCCGGGGGAATGAAGCAGGCGAACGATCCCGCGCCGTTGGGGCAATCACGTGGAACACCCGCGGCGTGCCCAAGGAGAACGGCGATGCGCAGCAGGACTTCTTCTTTGGTGTTCGTATTCTGTCTCGCGGCGGGCGCCGCGTTCGCAGCGTGCTCGGGCGAGACGACGGAGAACCCTGGCGGCGGCGGGGGGAGCGGAGGGAGCGGCAGCGCGGGAACGACGAGCAGCACGACAGGGGCGAGCACCAGCTCGACGACGGCCGCGACGTCGAGCGGAGCTGGCGGGGACGGCGGGGGCGGTGATGTGTGCGATCAAGCCTGTTCGCGCGCGACAGAATGCGGCTCAGCCATCTGCGAGCAATTCCCCATAGACTGCTCTAACCCACAGTATGAGTGCATCGCGCAGTGCGTTCTCGACGCGGAACAATGTGACGATCTCGCCACCACCAACCTGGCGTTCGTCGCGTGCGTCAGCACATGCGCGGGTGAACAGGGTGCTGGTGGCGGCAACAACGGTGCAGACTGCCGCGCGTGTGCGTTCACAAGCGGCTGCTTGACCAGCTGCTTAGGTAATCCCGGCTGCCAACAATGGCTTGTATGTACACAGATCTGCTTCACGGGGGACCCTCAGCCAGAGTGCTTCAGGAGCTGCGACACGGCTGCCGCTGCCGACGGTGAGGAGGTGGTGGCGCTCTACCGCGCTGCCTATGAGTGCACCTGCACGAGCTGCGCGGACACGTGCGAAGCTGTCGCAGACCCGTGCAGCCCATGAATTGAGCAGCACAGATCGATCGCCCCTCGCCACCAGAGGCAGCGAGGCACACACGAACACTCTCGGGCGCCTCACGGCTGAAAGCTCGCGACGAAGATATCCACGTCGCCCTGTGGGGTCATCGCTCCAGCACCAAAATCGATCTTTCCCCTCGCAGCGCCGGCAATCAGCAGCTCACCGCGATCGCTGAGCGCGCTCGCTATCACGCTCGTGCCGTCCTCCCCCATCAGACCGAAGGTCCTGGCCCAGAGAGGCTCACCTTCGGGCCCAACCTTCGCGAGCACCAAATCTCTCTCGGATTTCGCGCGAAGCAGATCGCCGCCCAACTCCACAGTACCGACCAGACCACCAACGATCATCACATCACTCTCAGACTCGGCCAAGATCCCACCGATAGTCAACGCGCGGTCGAAGACTCGAGCCCATTCATAAACGTTAGAGGTCGTATATTTCAGCAAGGCGCCGGCGCGGTCATCCACGACGACCTCACCACCGCCAAAATCAACCGTCCCTTGGAACCCTACCGCAAGCGCCGGACCACCCAGTCTATCTACAGCGATGGACCACAGCGCATCGTTCTCAGTGCCTCCCACAACCCTCGCCCAGCTCACGAGGCCACCGCTTGTGAGCTTCACCAGGAACACATCCGCGCCACCAGCGGACTCGTATGAAAGGTCACCCAGAACCAGCTCGCCATAAAAGATCCCCGCCAGGATGATATTGCCCGCTGCATCGACGTTCACGCTTTGGGCAACCTGCGCGTCCTCACCGCCCCACACCCGGACCCAGCCGCTCTCATCGTCGACGGAACCGTCGGAAGACCGCAACTTGGCCACGAATATTTCCTCCGAATCGGTCTCATTAGAAATACTGTGTCCGTCGTCGAATCGGATTGTTCCGCAGAAGTCCCCCACAAGCACAACGTCCCCATCTGGAAGGAACTTCATCCCCCTCACGACGCTCGGCACGAGCCCGCAGATCTTTCCGCCCAACGGCTTCCGCCACAGCAACCGCCCATCCGGGTCGTACTTGTGCAGCACTATGTTCATCGAGCCCAGCTGACTTTCGAGCTCCAAGCTCGCGACCATGACTTCGCCGTGGGAATTGACCGCGAGCGCGTACACGTTATCTCCTTTTACGTCGCCCACTTGTCGACTCCAGACGTACTCCCCCAAAGCAGAGAACTTGGCTAGAAACGCGTCGTTACCTCCAGCAGCGATGAGCACATCTTCTCCGAACGACATCGCTCCCGTGAACTTGCCACCAACATAAACATTGCCCGCTGAGTCCACCGCGACCTGGCTCACCGTCTCTTGCTCTGTGCCCCCGATGAGCCTCGCCCACCGGACACAATCCTTCCCGTCGCAGTCCTCGTCGTCCGTGCTCACGCACGTCTCCACCGCCGGCGTCACCTCTCCCTCGCACGCCTCATATCCGGAGCCGTCCCGCTTGCACGCCTGCGTCCCGGCCTCGCAGATCCCGGCGCCCTTCGTCCCGGGGGGCCCGGAGTAGCACTCGATCACGTGCGCGGGCTCGCACGCGGAGCCTCCGCCTGTCCCAGTCGCCGTCGTGCCGTCGGCAGGCGCGGCGTCCTGGAAGTCGTCGAGGCCAAGCACCAGCCCACAGCCGGATACGACCATGATGCCGATACCAGCGAGCCACAGGAGCGATGTGCGCATTCTCATGCGCGCCATCGTAGTGCGAGAAGCACGGAACGTCAGCGTCAATGCTCCTCGCGGACCGTTGCGTCGAGACGAGACCACCGCTCCGCCGATCGAGCGCGACAGCCTCCTTGACTTCGACGCTTCGCTCCTGCCTTCCGCGTGACCTCAGTTACCACGACGCGAGCCCACGGGAGCGACGCGGCCGCGCTGGCGGGCAAGAGGGAAGGGCGCACCGCGATCTCACGCCGCCGCGCGGGACGCGTGTACACTCCGCCTCGTGCCTTCTGCGCCGCCCAGCGATCGCCTCCGGGCTCGCCTGTCGAAGAGATCCGCGTCGCCCCGACACCGCCCGTCACGTCCCGCAGGCTCCGCCTTGCTCGCCGCACTGGTAGGGCTCACCGCGTGCTCCGTTCCGAACGACGGCGGGGCCAGCCCCGTGAAGAAAGCGGACGCCGCCGGCGACCCCGCCATGACGGATGCCGTTAAGGGGACGGCTCCCGCCGCGGCTTCCGCGCTCACGGCGCCAGCGTCCGCAGGCAGCGCGTACGCCGGCGCAACCATCCCGGGCAGCGCAGCCCCCGATCCCGCGCAGATCACCGTCAGCCCGAGCGCCCTCCCCACAGAGGCGCCCCCGCTCGGCTCGACCGGCGCCCCGCCGCTCGCCCCTCCCGCCCCGCCGCCCGGCCCCTGCCCAGCCGACATGGCCCTCGTCGGCGGATTCTGCATCGATCGCTACGAGGCGCACCTGGTCATCGACGCCGGCGGCGACCTTGCCGTCCACCCGCACTTCAAGCGCCCCGAGCCGGGCGTCCGGTACCTCGCCCGCAGCGCGGCCGGCGTCTTTCCGCAGGCGTACATCAGCCGCGTCGAGGCCAAGGCCGCGTGCGTCGCCGCGGGCAAGCGCCTCTGCACGCGGCGGGAATGGCAGCGCGCCTGCCGCGGCAACGGCGCCCACCGCTACCCCTACGGCCCGCGCGGCGAGCGCGGGCGGTGCAATACCGGCAAACCCCACCTCCTGCGGGAGGTCTTCGGTGAGCACCCGCCGGGCGGGTGGAGCTACGAACGACACTTCAACAGCCCCGACCTCGACCAGAAACCAGGCTTCCTGGCGAGGAGCGGCGAACACACCGGCTGCGCCAGCGAGCTCGGCGTCCACGACATGGTCGGGAACCTGCATGAGTGGGTCGGCGACATGGTCGATGGCGAGCTCGTCATACGGATGAGCACCGAAGGCGTCGAGCGCCGCGATCAGCCGTGGCACGAGGGAAACGGCGTGTTCATGGGCGGCTTCTTCAGCACGACAAGCGAGCTCGGCCCCGGCTGCTACTTCACCACCATCGCCCACGAGCCGACCTATCACGACTACTCCACGGGATTCCGCTGCTGCGACAGCGTCGAGCCGCCCGCCGCTCCGGGGACGACCGACGCGAGCCGGCGAGACGGCGGCGGCTGACAGCGCGGCCGGCCGCGACGCGCGGCTCGGCGCCGAGATCCCCGGCGCCCGCAGGCCCCAGCGAGCTCGCCCGCGGCGGCGCCCCCAGCGACGCTGCGCCCAGGGACGGCCGCGGCGTGCTCATCGCGGTCGGCCGTCTCGGAGGATCACCCGTCGATTCCTGCCCGCGCCAGGAACAGAGCACCTCCGCCAGATGTCCTGCCCTCTCGATGACCACGAGCGCAGCGACGCCCCTGGAAGACGCTCGTGCGATCACGAGGCTTCGCCCCCGCTACGGCCGATGGGCCACGGCCGCCGCGGCGCTGCTCCTCTCCGGCCTCGCGGCCATCGGAGCCTGCGTCAGCCAGCCCCTCGTGGCGGCGCTCCCGCCGCCAGCTCCGGCGCTCTTCGCGGACCCCGCTCGCGTGGAGCGCGACGTTCGGATGCTCGTGGAGGAGTTCCGCCCGCGGGGCTACCGGCAGATCGCTCAGCTGGACCGCGCGGCGGCGTACCTCCGCGACGAGCTCAGGGCCGCTGGAGGACGCGTGACCGAGCAGCTCTACGATGTCGAGGGGCGGACGTACCGCAACGTGCTCGCCCGGTTCGGCCCGGACTCGTCGACGCGCGTCGTGGTCGGCGCCCACTACGACGCGGCGGACGACTTGCCCGGCGCCGACGACAACGCGAGCGGCGTGGCTGGGCTGCTCGAGCTGGGGCGGATGCTCGGCCGCGCACCCCTCCGTGGCGACGTCGAGCTCGTGGCGTTCACGCTGGAGGAGCCGCCCTATTTCCGGTCTGCGCACATGGGCAGCGCGCATCACGCGAATGCGATGCAAGCAGCAGGCGTGAAGGTCCGGGCGATGATCAGCCTGGAGATGATCGGGTATTTCACCGACGAGGAGGACAGCCAGGCGTTCCCGCTGGCGCCGCTATCCATGCTCTATCCCACGAAGGGGAACTTCGTGGCCGTGATCGGCAACCTGGAAGGGCTCTCGCTCGTTCGCACCGTCAAGGGGGCGATGGGCGGCGCGACCGATCTGCCCGCCTATTCCCTGAGCGCTCCGGCGCTCGTTCAGGGCGTGGACTGGTCCGACCACCGGAGCTACTGGGAAGCGGGTTATCCAGCGGTCATGATCACGGACACAGCGTTTCTGCGCAACCGGCGTTACCACACCGACAAGGACACGCCGGATACGCTCGACTACACGCGCGCTGCAAAGGTCGTCACCGGCGTGGCCCAGGCCGTCCTCGCGCTCGCGAACGAGTGAGCGCGCTGCCGTCGCCATGCCTCACGCCGCGAACATCCGATCGAGCACCGCCCTCGGCGCGCCGCCCTTCAGGGTCGCCTCGAGCGCCTCGAACACCCCCGCATCCACCTTCCGCGCCTTCGCGAACGCCACGACGCGCGGGATCAGCGGGATCGCCTCCACCCGCAGCCTGGCCTCCGCGACCGCCTCGTCGAGCGTCCGCCCGCGCGCGAGCGCCTTGCCGAGCACCACCTCGGGGCGGCCCTCGAGCCGGATCGAGGCGAGCAGGTCGCCGTAGCCGCCGAGCCCCAGCATCGTCCGCTCCTCCGCGCCCGCCGCGGCGGCGACGCGAGCCGCGCTGTCGACCGCCCTCGAGATCAGCGCGGCGAGCAACCCCGGCCCCGCGCCCGCCTGCTCGGCGAAGCCGACGCCGACGGCGAGGCAGCCGACCAGCGCCGACGCCCACTCCAGGCCCTGGAGATCCGGCGTCGTGTAGACGTGGAGCGCCTGGGACTGGAACGCCGCGGTCACCGCGGCGTGGACCTCCGGGAAGCGCGAGCCGCACACCATCGCCGAGGGGCGGCCCTCCCGGAGCTCGTCCTCCTGCACGGGGCCGCCCAGCGCGCCCACCCGGCGCGCCGGGGTCTCCTCGCGCACCAGGTCCGAGACGGTCTTCAGCGCCTCACCCTCGAGGCCGCGCACGCCGTGGATCACGAGGTGCGAGCCGTCCATGTGATCGCCGAGCGCGCGCAGCGCCGTCCGCGCCGCGTTCGACGGCACAGCGATCACGAGCAGCCGCGCCCGGGCGACCTCCGCGTGGTCCCGCACGATCCGCGGGCCGCCTTTGATCTGCGGCTGCTCGCGGCGAGAGTACAGGAGGACCTCCGCGCCGGTGCGGCTGGCCGCGAGCGCCAGCGCCACGCCCCAGAAACCGCCGCCGATGACCCCCACCGAAGGCGCCGGACGCGCGCTCCCCGGGGCGCTCACTGGCCACCCCCGGCGCCGTTCATCGAGCCCACGTGCGCGTCCGCCTCGCCCGCGCGGGACGACGACGACGAAGCGGACGAAGCGGACGAGGTCGCGCCCCGCGGCTCCTCCAAGGGCGGCGCCGACGAGGCGGGCTCGAGCGGCGGGAGCGGCGGCTGGACCTGCAGGCCGGAAGGGACGCCGGGCGGGGCGATGACGTCCCACGCCATCCCGTGGGCGGCGAGGCGGTTCTGGTAGTAGAAGAGCAGGTTGGTGTCGCAGATCGCGATGCCGTCGGGCCGCGAGTCGAGCACCGGCGACGAGTGGTAGCCCGCGAAGGAGCGCAGCGCGCGCTCGACGATGTCCCCGCCCGAGCCGAGCCGGACGTCCTCCCCCAGCACGATGCACCCCCGCTGCTCGAGCGCGCGCAGCCGATCGCAGAGCGCCACCACGTCGGCCGCGAGGTCGTCGCGCGGCACCGTGAGCACGTCGCGCTGCCGGAGCACCGTGAAGAGATCCGCGGCGGGCGCCTGGCTGCGGAGCCGGGCGAAGCTCGCCGCCGCGACGACGTGGGTCGCCATCACGACCGTGTCGCGCGCGTACGCCCGGCAGATCTCCTCGCCGAGCTCGCGCGCGTACTGGGCGTCGCGCGCCGCGTCGATGACCGCCTTGCCGCCCTGATCCTTCACGTAGCTCGCCGGATCGACCTCGCGACCGCGGGCGTCGAACGAGCGGCCCAGCTCGTCGACCCGGTTGCCGAACGGGTCGAGCGGCTCGGAGAAGCGGATGACCACCGCGGCGTTCATCGCGAGGAGCTTGCGCAGG
Organism: Sorangium sp. So ce295; assembly: GCF_051527405.1. NCBI lineage: Bacteria > Pseudomonadati > Myxococcota > Polyangiales > Polyangiaceae > Sorangium > Sorangium sp. So ce295. The sequence goes on from NZ_CP150324.1 coordinate 11,731,860, forward strand.
AACGAGGCGATCCGGCCGATGCGGCTCGACTCGTCGTCCTCGATGATGAAGCGACCCTTGCCGGCCTCGGAGAGGAAATCGGCGATCAGCGTCTCGGCCTCGAGCGTGATGAGGTAGTTGATCGTGGCCGGGACGAAGAAGACGCGGCGCTCGCGGCCGCTCTGCAGCGTCCGCGTGTAGGCCTCGAACGCGCTGCCGACCAGGCCCAGCTTGAGCTTCCGCTCCACGCCGCCCGAGCGGGACCGCGTGCCCCCCGGGAAGAACAGCGAGTGGTAGCCGCGCTCCAGGAGCACGCCCGAGTACGTCTTCAGCACGTCCTTGTAGAGGTTGTGCCGGATGCGCCGGTCGACGCGGTAGGCGCCGAGGTTGTGCATGAAGAACGAGAGGACCGGGTTCGTGAACAGGTTCTTGCCGGCGCCGTACGTGGCGGGCGGCAGGCCGGCGCGCTCGAGGGCATAGCCGAACACGATCGAGTCCATGTTCGACATGTGGGTCGGGACGTAGACGGCCGTGCCGCGCTGCACGAGCGAGCGGAGCTTCGCGAGCGGGCCCTCCACGAGCACCCGGTCGGCCAGGAGCTCGAGGCTGACGAGCTTGAGCGGGTCGCGGACCACGGTCATGAGCTTCCGCGGCGCGAGCAGCGCGCTCACGACCGGCGGCAGGAGCCGCGACGACAGCTGGTAGACGCGCCGGTCGAAGTTCCCCGCGATGTCCCACGCGTACTCCTCCGACAGCTCCCGCAGGCGGCGGCGGCGCTCGGCGTCGTGCATGCGGCCGAGCGAGCGGGCGAGCCGCTGCCACTCGGCGAGCTCGCGGATGTCCTGCGGCTTCCGCGACCCCTCGAGCCGCTTCGACTCCTGATACGCCGCCTCGTTCATGGCGAGCAGCGGATCCCTCGTGGAGCCGACGACCCGGTCGACCACGGTGCGCACGATCTCGTCGCGCGCGTCGTTGAACCCGAAGATGGGAGCGCGGGAGTCCATGGGCCTAGTCGTATAGAAATCGGACGGCGGGCGCGAGCGGAATACGGCCGCGCGCGACGCCGAAAGTCAGCGGTAATCGTCCTTCGCGCGACGCACGGCGGCGAACACGTCGGACGGCGCGGCCCCCGGGAAGCGCGCCCTCAAACTCGGCTCGCCACAGCGCAGGAAGGGGTTCGTCGCGAGCTCGTCGGCCATCGTGCTCCCGACCGTGGGCTCGCCGCGCTCCCGGGCCGCGCGGGCGGCCGCGAGCTTCTTGCGGACAGCCTCGTTCTCGGGCTCGACCGCCTCGGCGAAACGGAGGTTGTTCACGGTGTACTCGTGACCGCAGAAGACGCGCGTATGCGCCGGGAGCGCCGCGAGCTTGGAGAGCGAGGCGTGCATCACCTCCGGCGTCCCCTCGAACATGCGGCCACATCCGGCGATGAAGAGCGTGTCTCCGGTGAACACAACGTCCTCGACGCAATACGAGACGGCGCCGAGCGTGTGGCCGGGGACGTGCAACGGCTGGAGCGTGAGGCCGGCGACCTGGACCGGCGTGCCCTCCTCGACCCGCTCCGTCTGCGCCGGAACGCGCCCGACGTCGCTCGAGTGCGCATAGACCGGGAGGTCGCCGTAACGCTCGCGGAGCGCCTCGTTGCCACCGACGTGATCGTGGTGGTGGTGGGTGTTGACGATGGCGACCAGACTGAGCTTCTCGCGCTCGAGCGCCGCGATGATCGGCTGGGCCTCCGAGGGATCGATGACGATCGCCTCGCGCCGCCCGTCCGCGGCCACGAGGTACGCGTAGTTGTCGCTGAGGCAGGGCACGGGGAGGATGCGCATGAGGCGTCGACTATAGCGGCGCCCCCGGTGAGAGCCGGGGAAAAGGTGCGCGCGGCGCGCGTGGATCGCGCATGAGCTCGCGAAAGTTTGAGAATTTTGCGACCGAACCGGCAAGTGATCCCGAGCGGGGCGGCGGGCGGCCTGGCGGAGATCCTCGCGGTGACGCGGGCGCCATGGTGTGGCAGAGGGGCCGGCATGACGTCCGCCGAGCCCTCCGTCCGCTACCGCATCGGCGTCGATGAGAACGGGCTGGGCCCGCGGCTCGGTCCGATGGTGGTGACGGCGGTCCTCGCGCGCGTCACGGAGGCGGGCTGGCAGGTCGCCGGCCGCGCCCCTCGCGGCGCCCTCGCCCAGCGGCTCGGCGACTCGAAGCAGCTCGTGGCGCACGGGGATGTCTCGCTCGGCGAGGCCTGGGCCCGCGCGCTGGTCGCGCGCGGCTGCGGCCGCGCGGGGACGGCCAGCGTCGCGTCGTCGGTGGACGAGCTGCTCCACGCCGTCGCGCTCGACGATCGCCCCGCGCTCCGGGCGCTCTGCCCGGGCCACGTCGAGGAGCAGTGCTGGTCGGCGGAGGGCGAGGCGTTCACCGCGCCCGACGAGCTGCTCAGCGCGATCGGCAAGGACCTCGACAAGCTCTCGGAGAAGGGGGTCGAGGTCGTCGCCGTGCGCTCGGTGCTGCTCTGCGCGAAGCGGATGAACGACGGGGCGCGCGCCGGGAAGAACAGGTTCGTGCTCGATCTCCACGCGATGGAGCGCCTCGTCCTGGAGCTCCGCGGCCTCGCCGGCGCCGAGGTCTTCGCGGTGTGCGGAAAGGTCGGCGGCTTCGGCAAGTATGGCTCCGTGTTCGGCCCGCTCGCGGGGAGGATGCACGCCGTGATCGAGGAGGGCCGCGCCCGCAGCGCCTACCGCTTCCCCGGCCTCGGCGAGATCGCGTTCGTCCGCGATAGCGACGCCTCGGATCTGTGCGTCGCGATGGCGTCGATGGTGGGCAAGTACGTCCGCGAGGCGCTCATGGAGCGGGTCGCGCGCCATTACCAGCGCGCGGTCCCGGGCCTGCACGGGGCGAGCGGCTACTACGATCCGGTCACGTCGGCGTTCATCGGGGCGACCCGCCTCGTCCGCCGCGCGCGCGAGATCCCCGCCGAGTGCTTCGAGCGGGGCGCCGGCGAGAGCGCCGGCGAGAGCGACGCCTCGCTCGAGAGCGGCGGCCCGTAGCGCCGAGGCCGGCGCTGCGTGGGCCGCGCTCGCCGGGCGAAACCAGCGGCGCCGCGGGGCGTAGGAGGGTTAGGTGCGCTACCCTCGACAGGCCAGGTGGATGATGAAACGGCTCCGCGCTGCTGGTCTTCTCTTCGCGCTCGTCCTCATTGCGTGCGCCGCCGTGTTCGCGTGCTTTCGCGCCGGCGATGCAGGGAGGGCGAGCAAGGTGATTCCGGGGTCCAAGGAGGCTGTGACGATGTCGGACAGAAGCTATCGCAAACCGTCGGATGAGGAGCTGCGCAAGCAGCTCACGCCGCTCGCATACGAGGTCACCCAGCGCGACGCGACCGAGCCGCCGTTCCGCAACGCCTTCTGGGACAACCACGAGGCGGGCCTCTACGTGGATGTCGCGAGCGGCGAGCCGCTCTTCACGTCGCTCGACAAGTTCGACTCGGGCACCGGCTGGCCGAGCTTCACGCGCCCCGTCGAGCCGGAGCGGGTCGTGGAGCGCTCGGACAGGGGCCACGGGATGGTCCGAACGGAGGTGCGCTCCAAGGCCGGCAACTCGCACCTCGGGCACGTCTTCGAGGACGGGCCCGGGCCCGACGGGCTGCGCTATTGCATCAACTCGGCGTCCCTCCGGTTCATCCCGCTGGCTCGCCTCGAGGCGGAGGGTTACGGCGCCTATCGGGCGCTGTTCGAGGGCCGCGGCGGCGCGCCTCGGCAGCAAGCGAGCGCGAACGCCTGCGCCGTGCCGGCGCCGGGAGAGGCGCCTGGGTGCCAGACGACGCTGGAGACGGCCGTCCTGGCGGGCGGCTGCTTCTGGGGGATGGAAGAGCTCCTCCGGCAGATCCCCGGTGTCCTCGAGACGGAGGTCGGTTATGCCGGCGGCCGGACGAAGGCGCCGACCTATCAGGACGTGAAGACCGGATCGACGGGCCACGCCGAGTCGGTGCGCATCGTCTTCGATCCCGCGAAGCTGTCCTATGCCGAGCTGCTCGAGAGGTGGTTCTTCCGCATGCACGATCCGACGACGCCGAACCGCCAGGGCAACGACGTCGGGACGCAGTACCGCTCAGCGATCTTCGTCACGACGCCCGAGCAGCGCCGCATCGCCGAGGAGGTGAAGGCGCGCGTCGACAAGAGCGGCAAGTGGCGCGCCCCGCTCGTCACCGAGATCGTGGAGGCCGGGCCGTTCACGCGCGCCGAGGAGTACCACCAGAAGTACCTGGAAAAATACCCGGCCGGGTACACGTGCCATTTCATGCGCGATTGATGAGGGCGGTGGCCCGCGCCGTCGACTCGATGGTTTCGTCGACGGCGCAGGCTGGTGATGATCGAGAGCGGGCGGGTCAGCGATTGGCGATGTGGATCGCCGCGCCCATGGCGTGGGCGGCGGCTTCCATCAGCGACTCGCCGAGGGTCGGGTGGGGGTGGATCGTGAGCGAGAGATCCTCGAGGAAGGCCGCCATCTCGAGCGAGAGGGACGCCTCGCTGATCATGGTGCTGGCCTCCGGCCCGACGATGTGGACGCCGAGCACCTGCTTCGTCTTCTTGTCGGCGACGATCTTCACGAAGCCCTCGGTCTCGTTCATGGCCATGGCCTTGCCGAGCACCGAGAACGGGAACTTGCCGATGCTGACCTCGAGGCCCTTCGCCTTCGCCTCCGCCTCGGTGAGCCCCACCGTGGCGATCTCCGGATCGGTGAAGATCGCGCCCGGGATCGCGACCCAGTCCTTCTCGGCCTTGTGCCCCGCGATGACCTCGGCGGCGATCTCGCCCTCCTTCGTCGCCTTGTGCGCGAGCAGGGGCGGCCCGCTGACGTCGCCGATCGCGTAGATCGACGGCACGTTGGTGCGGCAGAACTTGTCCGTGGGGACGAACCCGCGCTGATCGACCGTCACGCCGACCTTCTCGAGGCCGAGCCCCTTGCTGCTCGGCCGCATGCCGACGGCGACGAGCACGGTGTCGACGACGATCGTCTGCTCCTTGCCGTCGGACTGGATCTTCACCCCGACCGAGCCGTCCTTCTGCTTCTCGTACCCGAGCGCCTTGGCGTTCTTATGGATCGTGCCGCCGCGCTTCAGGATCTTGCGCTCGACGATCTTGGTGCAGTCGGGGTCGACGCCCGTGAGCAGCTCCGGCAGCGCCTCGACGACGATGAGCTCGGCGCCGAACGCCTGGTAGACCATGCCGAGCTCGAGGCCGATGACGCCGCCGCCGATCACCATCAGCCGCTTCGGGACGCGGCGCAGGCTGACCGCCTCCTTCGCGCCGATGATCGTGTCGCCGTCGAACTTGAACGTCGGGATCTCGATGGTCGTCGAGCCGGTCGCGATCACGATCGCCTTGGTCGCCTCGAACTGCTCCACCGAGCCGTCCGCCCGCGTCACGTCCACGCGCTTCGGCCCCACGACCGTGGCGGTGCCGTTCACGACGTCGGCGCCGTTGCCCTTGAGCAGCGAACCGACGCCGCCGGTGAGCTTCTTGACGATGCCTTCCTTCCAGTCCTGCATCTTGTTGGCGTCGAGCTCGACGCCGCTGACCTTGATGCCCATCGCGGCGCCGGCCTGCGACTTCTCGTAGAGGTGGGCGGCGGAGATCAACGCCTTGGAGGGGATACACCCCCAGTTGAGGCAGACGCCGCCGACGTTCTCCTTCTCGATGCAGAGCACCTTCAGCTTGAGCTGAGCGAGCCGGATGGCGCAGGGGTAACCGCCGGGGCCGGCTCCGATCACGATTGCGTCGTAGGTCTTCATCCTTGTCCTTTTGTGCGCTTCGGAGACTGGAACTAGGGGCGCCGGGGTTCGTCAGGCAAGCCCCTCGCCGACAGCCCTGAGGCCGCGCCCGCAAACGCGAGCCGTCCCTGGGTGCCCGGGGCTTACACGACCTCGCAGCGAGGGGAAATCCCTCCCCGAGGTCAGCGCCCGCTGCCGTGCGGCGGCGCTTTCGGGGAGCGCAGGAGCTCTGCGCGCTGGTCGCGCAGGTGCCAGGGCAGCTCCGCGTAGACGTCGTCGAACAGCGTCTCTCGGGCAGGCGGGCCCATCGCCTCGACCTCGGCGACGGCGGCGGCGATCTCGGCGTTGAGCTCCGCCTCGAGGGAGGACTCCGCCGCGTCGTCGAGGAGCCCGCGGCCGGCGAGGTGGCGCCCGAGGCGCAGCAGCGGGTCGCGCTGCGTCCAGCGATCGACCTCCTCCTGCGATCGGTAGCGGCTCGGGTCGTCGCTCGAGGAGTGCGCGCCGACGCGGTAGGTGAGCGCCTCGATGAAGCTGGGGCCGCCGCCGTCACGAGCCCGCGCGACCGCCTCGGAGACGGCGCGGTAGACGGCGATGACGTCGTTGCCGTCGACCCGCACCGACGGCACGCCGTAGGCGCGCCCCTTGACGGCGATCGTCCTCGAGGCCGTCTGCCGGTCCGTGGGCACGCTGATGGCCCAGTGGTTGTTCTGGCAGATCATGACGCACGGCGCCTTGAAGACGGCCGCGAAGTTCATCGCGCTGTGGAAATCGGGCTCGCTCGTCGCGCCGTCGCCCATGAACCCCACGACCACGGTGCTGTCGCGCCGCAGCTTCGCGGCCCACGCGGCGCCGACCGCCTGCGGGAGCTGCGGGCCGATGCAGCTCGACCAGGACACCTGGTTCACCTGCCGCCCGCTCATGTGCGACGGCATCTGGCGCCCCTGGAGGAGGTCGCCCGAGTTGCCGAACACCTGGGCCACATAGGTGCGGAGCGGGAAGCCGCGCACCAGCATCATCACGCTCTCGCGCAGCGCGGGGAAGATCCAGTCCGTGGGCTCGACCGCGAGCGCCGTGGCGATCGGCGTCGCCTCCTGGCCGGTGCACGCGCCGTAGAAGCCGACCCGCCCCTGCCGCTGGAGCAGGAGCATGCGCGCGTCGAGCAGCCTGAGGCGCTTGATCTCGCGGTACGCGCGCAGCAGCAGCGCGTCGCTCAGGCAGGGGTCGGTCGCGGGATCCAGGGATCCATCGTCCCGGAGGACGCTGAGCAAGCCCTCATCGGCCCCCTCCCCTGGTCGGGACGTGGGCGCGTGAGGTGGAGGGGCGTCGGCGGCGGACCTCGCGGAGGCGCCGGGCGGCGTGGCTTCCAGCTCGCTCATGACCGGACCATACCGCGAAATGACGGCGCTCGCGGCCCCTTCGGCCCGCGGGGACGCCCCTCCCGCCTCCGCGGCGCGCCGGAGCGAAGCGGCTCACGTCGCTCGCGCACGAGCTCAGCCGAGCAGGACGCGGAACATCCGCTTGCTGTCCGAGAGGTAGTAGTAAGCGGCGCGGTCCGCGTCGCCCATCAGATCGAGGATGGCGCGCTCCATCTGATCGGGGCTCAGCGTGTTGGACACTTCCCACGTGTCGGGCGTGACCTCGTCGCCCTGCCACGGTCCGGCGCAGAGCGCGACGAGGCGCGACCGGTTCGCCTCGTCGGCGATCGAGAAGGTGAGGATGTAATCGTGGTTGACGAAGCCGCTATAGAGCTTGTTGTCACGCGGCATCGGATCCCTCCGTGTCGTGGGCGCGATGCGCGGCGTCCTTACCGCGGGCCGGGCGGCAGCGGGGCGGCCGCTTCCTCGTCGTCGTCCTGCTCGGGGCGGCGCGCGCCGAGCGTGAAGACGTGCAAGAGGACCAGGCTCGCCCCGAGGAACACCTCCGACTTGCTCACGAGCTCGGCGCGGCGGTGGATGCGCTCGAGCTCCATGCCGAGATCCCCCTCGCCGCGCCGGACGCCCTCGCGGTGGAGCGCCGCGATGCGGGGGGTGAGCGCCAGACCGACGTACGCGGCGCACCCGGCCAGCACCATGGCGACGACCCGGCGCACGCGCGCCGCGCGGCCGGCGCCCAGGCGGTACGCGGCCCAGGTGCGCGCCACCTCGGCGCCGAGGAGGATCACCGCGGCGCCGAGCGCGAATTGATCGAAGCGCGCGAACGCCGCGCTCATCGCGTCACCGGAGAAGGGGGCCGGGGCGAGCCGGAAGACGAACGGGGCAGCGCAGGCGCCCAGCGCCACGATGCCGCCGACCCAGGCCCCCGCCGCGAGCGCGGCCACGCTCGCGGCCACGCGATCGATGAGGGAGCGGCGCGACGCGGCGCGCTCTTCGGGGCTCGGGGCGAGGTCCGCCTCGCTGAACTGGGCTTCATCGTTCATGCATCCACCTCGGCAGCGAGGACGGCGAGCGCCTCCTCGACGGCCCCCTGATCGGCCTTCCGCTCGTCTCCCCGCATCGCCGCGATCGCGGGGCGGGCGGCCGAGAGGCGGGCGCGACCGGCGGCCGCGACGGCGAGCGTGCGCTTGTGGCGGTCCCACGCGCCGAGCTCGCTGAGGATGTCGCGGATGGCCCGCTCGTGGCCCATCCGCGCGAGCGCGACGCGCGCGTGCCAGCGCAGCGGATCGCGGCCGAAGCCGAGCCTGAGCCCGAAGGCGCGCCGCTCCAGGGCGCTCCGCGAAGCAGCGAGGCCGAGCTCGCCGCAGAGCTCGATGGCCGCGGCCTCGTCCTCGTGATCGACGCCGTGGAGCTTTCCTCCCACGATCTCGGCGAGCACGGGGTGGCCCACCGGATCGCCGAAGCGCGCGGTGACGACGGCCGCCGCTGCCCGGACGAGCGGGGACGCGTGGCCGAGCAGCGCGCGGGCCCGCTCCATGCCCAACGGAGGCAGCTCGCCGCTGGACTCCCCCAGCTCCTCGAACATCCGCAGCGCGATGTGGCAGACGAGCGGATCGTCGTCGTGGGTGGCCTGCATGATGGCCTCGATCGCGTCGGCCTGCTGGGCGCAGACGCGCGGGAACGCGATCACCGCCTGGAACCGCACCTCGGGCCGCTCGTCCGAGAGGGCGCGCCGGAGCCGGCCCGTGGCCCGCATGTCGCCGATTTCACCGAGCGCCGTGATCGCCATCTGCCGGACGTAGGGATCCACGTCCTCGACGGCGAGGAGCAGGGCCGGGAGCGCCTCGACGGCCTTCGTGTCGGCGAGGGCGATGGCCGCCGCCGCGCGGACCGCCGCGTGCTCATCGACGCGGAGCGCGCCCTCGATGGCGCGCACGACCTGCTCCCGTGCCGTCGCGGCATACGGGACGAGGTCGCTCACGGCCTCCGCGCGCACGGCGGGCTTCTGCGAAGCGACGTCGCGCAGCGCAGCCTCGAGCGTTCTCTTCGCGGGGGCCGGTCCGAACACGCGGCCAACGCTAGCACGGTCGATGCGCAAAGCCGGGCCGCACCGAGCGGCGCTCAGCCGCCGCCCGAGCCGCCAGCGCCACCCGAACCGCCACCTTCGCCGCCAGCGCCGCCCGAGCCGCCTTCGCCGCCCGAGCCGCCTTCGCCACCCGAGCCGCCTTCGCCACCCGAGCCGCCGGCGCCTCCCGCACCACCCGACCCTCCAGCGCCGCCAGCGCCTCCTGCGCCCGAGGCATCCGGAGTGTAGGGGGGCCATTCCTCCGTCTGTTCAGGAGCGGCCCTGCACACCCCGGGCTCGCTCTCGATGCCGCCCGGCGGCTCGCTGGCGACGCTCGACGCAGACGGCGGGTTCGGCAGGCACGCCCTCGAGCCGTCCGGCCTGGCGTCGACGATCGCGGCGTTGCGCTCGCCCGGCGCTATCGCTGCAGCACCCTGGATGTTGCCCAGCGCGACGCACGAGTAGCCGCTGCGGCAATCGTCGTCCTCATCGCAGGTGGCCATGCAGAACGTGCGCTCGAAGCGCGGCCAGCGGACGTTCTCGAGCTCGCTGCACGCCGGATCGATCACCGGGTTGAACGCCACACAGACGCTGCTCCCGGAGCAGCTGTCCGGCTCGCAGTTGAAGACCGTGCAGTAGCCGCCAGGCTGCGTCCCATCGCAGAGGAGCTGCTGCTCTGCCTGCACGCAATCGAGCGACGAGGTGCACGGATCGCCGATCTGGGGGCCACATCCGGCGAGCAGCGAGGATGCGCCAAGGAAGGCGAGCAGGAGGGCGGGCTCGGTGAGGCGGAGCATCGAGGAGGCCGCTTAGTACCGGCAGGGCCGCCCGCGCGCAAGCGCAGGCCCACGACGCCCACGACGCCGTCCCGGAACCGGCGCTGGCTTCCGCCCGAATTGACACCTTGCGGTCAGGCCTCTACAAACGAGCGGACCGGGGTGACCCCGGAGAACGAAGCGAAGGCCATGGCGACTTACATCACCGAAGACTGCATCAACTGCGGCGCCTGCGAGCCGGAATGCCCGAACGAAGCCATCAGCGAGGGCGACGAGATCTATGTGATCGATCCGGAGCTCTGCACCGAGTGCGTCGGCTTCTATGATCACGAAGCGTGCCAGGCCGTGTGCCCGGTCGAGTGCTGCCTGCCCAACCCGCAGATCGTGGAGACCGAGGAAGTCCTCATCGCGCGCGCCGTCAGGCTGCACCCCGACGACGGGGAGCTGAAGAAGCGGGCCGCTGCCAACGATTACCCCTCGCGCTTCCGCAAGTAGCGCGCCTCTTCGCGCACCATCGCGTCGCCTCTCCGGCCGCGCTTCCCATGCCTCCGCCGGCATCGTCGGTTCAATGCGGCGCCCGGGTCACACCGTGATCCGGCGCTGGGCCGCAGTGGTCCTCGCGGGTGCCTGCGCGGGCTGCCATGGCAGCGGTCCGCTGCTCCACCCGGCCCACGTCCTCCGTCCCGGCGCCGTGCGCCTCGGCGGCGGCCTGTCGGGTGACATGGTCGTCGCCGGAGCGGCGGACGAAGGGGCGAGCGCCACAGGCCCGGCGGCGGCGGCGGAGGGCGCCGCGCGGCGAAAGCTCTCCGAGATCACCGTGTCGCCGGGCGTCGCGCCCTGGGCCAGCGCCCGCGTCGGGATCGAGGGCGAGAACGAGGCGGGGCTGACGTACACGGGGCGAGCCATCCGGCTCGACGGGCGCCACGCATTCCCGCTCGGCGACGCGGCCCTGTCGATCGGCCTCGGCGCCTCGGCGCTGCTCGCGGGCGGGCCGGGTCCCAGCGCAGAAGGGATCGACGTCCACGGCGCAGGGCTCGACGTCCCTCTCCTGCTCGGCTTCCGGTCGGACGCGGATCTCTACGCGCTCTGGTTCGGTCCCCGGCTCGGCTTCGAGCTCCTCGGCGGCGAGGTGCGGCTGCCCGCCGCCGGAGCGGCGCTCCGAGGACCGCCCGTCGACGCGTCGGGCCAGCATCTCCAGCTCGGGTTCGTGCTGGGCGTCCGCGCGGGGTTCCGCCATGTGCACGTCGCGATCGAGGCCACCGCGACCTACCACCACGCCGAGGGCGAGATCGCCGGCGATCCGGTCGCGATCGATCAGGGCACCATCGCCCCGGGCGGCGGCCTCACGGTCACTTTCTGACACGATCGAAACAAACGCAACGACGTTGCAACGTCGGCGCACGCCGCGTTCAGAGCGTTCCCAGACGTAACCAAACGTCGCGACAAGCCGCGGCAAAGCGTAACAAAACGTAGCAAAACGGAATCAGACGGATTCCCTGCCATTTTCGGTGGCAAGCACAGGCGCTTGCCCGGCCGGAGGACCCGTCTTAGACTCGGATCTATGCGTCCCCACGGCGCCCTCGCCACCTCATGCCTGCTCGCAGGTGCGGCTCTCGTCGGCTGTTCGGCGCCTGTTGCGGGCGACGCGACGGAGGCCAACGGCGTGGTCACCCAGGGGGTCGTGCGCGTCGAGCGCGCGATCAACCTGAGCCGGGACGCCGCCGCGACCGCAGCCCCCGGTGAGCTCGACGAGGCCGCGCTTCCGAGCGCGGGCGCCGAGGGTACGGGGGCGGTCACGAACGTGCTGGCGAAGTTCATGCGGCTCTCGTCCGCGATGGATCCCGAGCTCGCCGAGGGGGCCGTCGGGAAGCCGTTCGTCCTCCCCTCCGCCGGCAGCTGCATGGTCCTCTCGCCCGCCGCCGACGACGAGGCGAGCAGCTTCAGCTCGCTCAGCCCCATCGAGCTCCTCGACGCGGGCGACGTGACGATGAAGACCGAGAGCACCGAGATGCCGCTCGCCGCCCGCGCGTTCCCGGACGTGGGCGCCCTGGTCTTCGGCGTGTTCTACACGTCGCGCGACGCCACCAGCGATCTGCCTGCGCCGGCGCGGTACGTGTTCGAGAGCTCCGGCTCGGGGCAGCTCGACCGGTTCGCGTTCGAGGCCGATGCCCCCGCGGGTCCCGAGGAGGTGCGCATCGGCGACGCCGAGCTGGCCGACGGCGTCGATCTCGACGCAGGGGTCGGCGCGGTCGTGCAGTGGCGCGCGGGCGAGAGCGGCGAGGCCGGCCGGGCGCGGGACGTCATCTACGTCGACGTGACCTCGGCGCACGGCGCGACCGTGCGGTGCGCGTTCAAGGACACCGGGCGGGGCGTGATCCCGGGCTCCTTGCTGGATCCCTCGACGCTCGGGCCTCTGCCGGCGAACGCGACCCTCGCCGTGCACCGGACGCGGCAGGTGCCGATCAACACCTCGGGGATCGACCTCGGCGAGGTGCGCTTCGACCTCTCCGTGAACGGCCGAGCGCGCATCGCCGCGCGCTGACGGCGCTCCGACCGACATCGGCGTGGCGTACGAGGATCTGCGACGTCGCGCGGCCGAGCTCGCCGCGATCGGGCAGCGCGATCGCGGCGCCGCGCTCCTCGCGGCGGCCGGAGATCACGCGGGGGCCTCCGAGCTGCTCGAGCGCGTCTGCGACTTCGCCGGCGCGGCCCGGGAGGCGCTGGCAGCCGGGGACCCGGCCCGCGCGGCGCTGATGGCCGCGCTCGGCGGCGACGAGGCGCTCGCGCGCGAGGCGCTCGAGCGGATCGCCGCCACGTCGCCCCGGGACGCCGCGCTGCGCGCCGCCGCCGACCTCGCGGCGCGCGGGTTCTCGCGCCACGCGGGCGCGCTGTTCGCGGCGCTCGGCGCTCACGCGGCGGCCGCGGAGGCGTTCACCGCGGCCCACGACGCGTGCCGCGCCGCAGAGAGCTTCGAGCTCGCCGGCCGCCCCGCCGACGGCGCGCGGGTGCTCGAGGCCGCGCTCCGCCGCCGCCCGGGCGACGCGGCGGCGTGGCTCGCGCTGGGCGAGCTGCTCGCGCGCCACGGCCGCACCGAGGCCGCCGTGCGGGCGCTCCAGCAGCTGCCGCCCGCCGCCGCCGAGCGGGCGCGGGCGCTGCCGTTGCTCGGCCGCTGCCTGAGCGAGCTCGGGCTCGAGGACGCCGCGCGGACCGTCCGCGAGGAGCTCGCCCGGCTCGATCCGCCAGGCCAGGAGGCGCTCTCGTCGCGAGGCGCCGCTCCCGGCAGCGCCGCCGCGGGACCTCCTCCCGCGGGCCCCGCGCCCGTCGGGCCGCTCCTCTTCGGGCGCTACGAGACCCTGCGCGAGGTCACGGCCACGCCCCACGCGCGCGTGGTGGAGGCGCGCGACCGGATCACGGCGGAGCGCGTCGCCGTGAAGATCTTCGCGGGCGCGGCGTTCGGAGCGGGCCGCGACGCGCTCCTCCGGTTCGAGCGCGAGGCGCGCGCCCTCGCCCAGCTCCGGCACCCGAACGTCGTCGCGCTCCGCGCGTACCACCCCGAAGGGCCGGCGATGGTGCTCGCCTGGATGACGGGCGGGTCCCTGATCGAGCGGCTGCGGGGGGATCCGGTCACGCCCGCGCGCGCCGTCGAGATCGCGGGCGCGCTCCTGTCCGCGCTCGGCGAGGCGCACCGCCTCGGCATCCTCCACCGCGACGTGAAGCCGAGCAACGTGCTCTTCGACGAGATCGGGACGGCTCACCTCGCGGATTTCGGCGCGGCGCACCTCGGGGATCTCTCGTCCACCGCCACGGCGGGCGCGATCGGGACGTTCGCGTACATGTCGCCGGAGCAGCGCATGGGCCGACCGGCGACGCTGGCGAGCGATCTGTACGGCGTCGGCGCGGTGCTCGCCGAGCTGCTCACCGGAGAGCCGCCCGCCCCCGCCGTGCGCGGGCAGCTCGATCCCGCGCCGAGCGAGGTCCATCCGGACCTCACGGCGGCCCACGACGCGGCCGTGGCGGCGCTGCTCGCGGAGGACCCCGCCGCGCGGCCGGCCGACGCGTTCGAGGCGCGGCGCGCGATCACCGCGATGGCCTGGCCAGAGCGCCCGCGGCCGCGGCGGTCGCGCGGGAGCGGCCGGCCCCGATCGAGCGACGCGCCGCCCGCCACGGCGGCTCGGCTCGCGGCGACCCTGGAGGTCGGCGACGGCCGGGACACGGAGGGGCGCTGGCACGACGCCTGGCTCGATCGCGACGTCCTCGTGCTGCAGCTCGACGACGCGACCTTCGCCCGGGCCCGAGCCTTCGCGCGCGCCGGCCACGCGGCCTTGACGTCCGTCCTCCGGGTCGATCTCGCGAACGGCGAGGTCTGGGTGGCGCTGCCCCAGGGCCGCGCGCTCGCCGACGAGGCGCGCGCGCTGACCAAGGCCCAGCGTGCGCGCCTCGGCGAGGCCATCGCGGCGCTCCACGCGGCCGGAGGCGCGCACGGGTGCATCGACAGCCAGCACCTTTACGTCCACGACGGCGAGCTCACGCTGGCCTACCCGCGCGAGGCTCCCGGCGATGTGGAGGAGCTTGCAGCGCGGGATCTCGCGGCGCTCCAGGAGCTCGACAGGAACGCGCTGGACGAGCTCTAGAGGAGCTCGACAGGAACGCGCTGGACGAGCTCTGGCTCGATGAACCAGGGCGGAGGCGGCGCCCTACGCGAGGCCCGCGATGCGCAGGCGCGGGGTGTCCGGCGCGCCGGCTCAGTTCGGCGGAGACGGGGCGGGCGGCGGCGCCGGCTGCGGCGGCGAGATGCGCCCGCCCGGCGAGGTGCAGGTGCCCCCGTACTCGTCGCGCTTCGTGATGTCGTAGCAGCAGTAATCGCCGTCGTACTCGGCCTCGCTGTCGACCGACTCGACCTCGCCGCCGCACAAATCGCTTCCGAAATAGGCGAGCGCCTCGTCCTGGGAGGGGCATTCCCCTTCGATCTCGGTCCACTCGAAGCACCCGACCTTGTCGCACCCCGTGGTCGCGAGGGTGAGCGCCAGGGCTGCGAGCTGGAGGGCCCGGACCGGACAACGCGCGAGGGCCGAACGGATCGTCGAGATCATGGATTCTCCCGGACACACGGGCGCTGCGCGCGCCCCGAGCAAGCATACTCCGGTTCGGACGAAGCCGGCTGCCCCGGAGAGGATCGAGCAGGCTCGCGTCGCGAGGCGGCGTGCGCCTCGCCTGGCCGCGCGGCGCGGCGGACGGCGCGCCTTCTGGTCGATCCGGACCGGGTGGAGTACACGACAGCATGACGACCGGAGAGCAGGGGGCCCGGGTGGTGCGCGCGCCGCGGGGAAGCGAGCGGAGCTGCAAGGGGTGGATCCAGGAGGCCGCGCTCCGGATGCTCCACAACAACCTCGATCCGGACGTCGCGGAGCGCCCCGACGATCTCGTCGTCTACGGCGGCACCGGGAAGGCGGCGCGATCGTGGGAGGCGTTCGACGTGATCGTCCGCGAGCTCCGGGAGCTCGCGGACGACGAGACGCTCCTCGTGCAGTCGGGCAAGGCGGTGGGCCGCTTCCGCACGCACCCGGACGCCCCCCGCGTGCTCCTCGCGAACTCGAACCTCGTGGGCCGGTGGGCGACGTGGGACGAGTTCCGCCGGCTCGAGGCGCTCGGCCTGACCATGTACGGGCAGATGACCGCGGGCTCCTGGATCTACATCGGCTCGCAGGGCATCGTGCAGGGCACCTACGAGACGTTCGTCGCCGCGCGGAAGGCGCACGCGGCGCGCGCCCCGGGCGGCGGGCGCTGGGTGCTCACCGCGGGGCTCGGCGGCATGGGCGGCGCGCAGCCGCTCGCCGCGACCATGGCGGGCATGGCCTGCCTCGGCGTCGAGATCGACCCGGCGCGCATCGAGAAGCGGCTCCGCACCCGCTACGTCGACGAGCGCATCGACGATCTCGACCGCGCCCTCGACGCCGTCCTCGAGAGCGTCCAGCGCGGGGCGCCGCGCTCGATCGCCCTCTGCGGCAACGCCGCCGACGTCTACCCGGAGCTCGTGCGCCGCGGCGTCACGCCCGACCTCGTCACCGAGCAGACCGCGGCGCACGATCCGCTCGTCGGCTACGTCCCGCCGGGGCTCACGCTCGAGCAGGCGGCGGAGCTCCGCGCCCGCGATCCCGGGGAGTACGTCGCGCGCGCGAAGGCGGGGATGCGCATGGAGGTCGAGGCGATGCTCGCGATGCAGCGGCGCGGGGCCGAGGTCTTCGACTACGGCAACAACATCCGCACCTGCGCGATGGAGGCAGGCGCCGAGGACGCGTTCGCGATCCCCGGCTTCGTGCCGGCGTACGTGCGCGAGCTGTTCTGCCAGGGCAAGGGCCCGTTCCGGTGGGTCGCGCTCTCGGGCGATCCCGAGGACATCCTCGCCACCGACCGCGCGGTGCTCGAGGCGGTCCCGGGCGACGCCGATCTCCGCCGCTGGATCGAGCTCGCGGAGCAGAAGATCGCGTTCCAGGGGCTCCCGTCGCGGATCTGCTGGCTCGGCTACGGCGATCGCGCGAAGGTCGGGCTCGCCTTCAACGAGCTCGTCCGCGTCGGCCGGGTGAAGGCGCCGATCGTGATCGGGCGCGACCACCTCGACTGCGGGTCGGTCGCGTCGCCGTTCCGGGAGACGGAGGCGATGAAGGACGGCTCGGACGCGATCGCCGACTGGGCGATCCTCAACGCGCTCGCGAACACCGCGGGCGGCGCGTCGTGGGTGAGCTTCCACCACGGCGGCGGTGTCGGGATCGGCAACTCGCTGCACGCCGGGATGGTGATCGTCGCCGACGGCACCGAGGCCGCTCGGCAGAGGCTCGAGCGGGTGCTCACCATCGATCCGGGGATGGGGATCATCCGGCACGCCGACGCGGGCTACGAGACGGCGATCCACGTCGCGGAGGAGAAGGGCGTCCGGGTGCCGCACCGGGCAGGGTGACCGGCTCCGCCGCGCCCTCGAGGGCGCGCAGCCGCGCGATCTCCTCCAGGTAGCCGCGCCGCTCCTTCGCGAGCGGCGGCAGCTCGATCACCGCCGGCACGCGCGCGAGCCGCGCGTCGTTCGCGAGGCGCCAGAACGGCGCGAGCCCCATCTCCCCGTCGCCGACGCGCTCGTGCCGATCGACCCGCTGGCCGAGCCCCGCCTTCGAGTCGTTCACGTGCATGCACCGCAGCCGATCCAGCCCGAGCAGCCGGCCGAAGTCGCTCCAGAACCGCTCGTAGCCGGCCTCGCTCCGGAGGTCGTGCCCCGCCGCGAAGGCGTGCTGCGTGTCGATGCAGACCCCGAGCCGCGACCCCTCCGGCCCGGCGCGCTCGATCATCGCGGCGATCTGATCGACGCGGTCGCCGAGGGTCGACCCCTGCCCGGCCGTGTTCTCGATGCACAGCTGCGCGCGGAGCCCCTTCCCGCGAGAGAGCACGATCGACAGGCTCTCGCCGATGCGGTCGAGGCCGGCCTCCTCGCCGAGGCTGCGGTGCGCGCCCGGATGGAACACCACGAAGTCGATTCCGAGCGCGTCGCACCGCGCGAGCTCCTGGAACAGCGCTTCCCGCGAGCGCTCGAGGATCGTGGCGTCGTCAGCGCACAGGTTGATGAGGTAGCTCGCGTGGGCGAGCGTCCGCCCCGCGCCGGCCCAGGCCGCGCGCGCGGCGCGAAACGCGGCGATCTGCTCCGCGCTCAGCGCCGGCTCCCGCCACTGGCCCGAGACCTTGGTGAAGATCTGCACCGCCTCGCAGCGGTCCTCCCCCGCCAGCGCGATCGCGCGGTGAAGGCCGCCAGCCACGGACTCGTGCGCGCCGAAGATCATGGGCCGCACTGCTTGGGGCGCTTCCCCGCCGCCGGCAAGGCATTGCTCCGAGCCCACCGGATCTGCCACGGCCCCCGCACGTCCGCGCGCACCCGCGCGCCCCCACGCGCTCTCACGCAGGAGAGCAACGCCCGGGCTGCCTCGTCCGTCCTTGGCGATGACCCCGATTTCACGAGCAAATCGAGCAAACCGCATGCCGGGAGGGCGCGAACCCCGGTTCGCGGCACCTCACCCTTGACGCGTTCCTGCCCAGGCGCGAATTGAGCGGCCTTCCTGGAGTCTCGATGAGCCATATGGGTGTTACGAACGGGGCCGGCGCCGGAGAGGCAGTGCCGGGGTCGCCGGGTGGGGCCAAGGGCGACGAAACCGCGGCGGCCCCGCCGCTGGTGCCGTCGCACGTGCTCTCGGGCAAGCGGCTCGTGGTGGTCGGAGGGACCGGCTTCCTCGGCAAGGTCTGGCTGGCCATGCTGCTCGCGAGGTTCCCGGAGATCGCCCACATCTACCTGCTCGTCCGGGCCAAGGAGAACCAGTCGCCGGAGGAGCGCTTCTGGTCGCAGATCGTGACCTCGCCGGTCTTCGACCCGATCCGCGAGCAGTACCCCGGGCCCGCCTTCGAGGAGTACCTGCGGCAGAAGATCACGCCCATGAACGGCAACGTCGGCCTGCCGCTGCTCGGGCTGGGTGACCGCGTCGGGGAGCTCACGGGCAACATCGCCGCGGTCGTGAACGTGGCCGGCGTCGTCGACTTCAACCCGCCGCTCGACGAGGCGCTCGAGGTCAACGCGTTCGGCATCAGCAACCTCGTCGAGCTCGCGCGGACCCTCGGGGCCAAGGTGATGCACACGAGCACCTGCTTCGTCGCGGGCTACCGCTCCGGGCTCATCGAGGAGAACCACCCGGCCGAGATCCCCTTCCCCCGCGCCGCGGGCGAGACGTGGTTCGGCGCCGCCTGCCCGAAGCGGACCCTCGATCGATCGCACTGGGATCCGCAGCGCGAGATCAGCGAGTGCCTCGACCTCGTGCAGCAGGCGCGCCAGCGGTGCGAGGACGCCTTCCGGCAGAGCGCCTTCCTCGACGAGGCCAAGGCCAACCTGGCCTCGCGCAGCGAGCCGTGCCGGGGCAGCGCGCTCGAGAACGAGCTCGCCAGGGTGAAGCGCAAGTTCATCAAGGACCGGCTCATCGAGGCCGGCAAGGAGCGCGCGCTCTTCTGGGGGTGGACCAACATCTACACCTACACGAAGAGCATCGGCGAGCAGGTCCTCGCGAGCTCCGGGCTGCCCTTCACCATCGTCCGCCCCGCCGTCGTGGAGACCGCGGTCGAGTTCCCGTTCACCGGCTGGAACGAGGGGATCAACACCTCGGCGCCGTACCTCTACCTCGCCTCGAAGGGGCAGGTGCAGTTCCCGGGCGACCACGACGTGCGGCTCGACCTCATCCCGGTCGACATGACCGCGAGCGGCATGATCGCCTCGCTCTGCGAGCTCATCGAGGGCCGCGCGCCCGCGGTGTACCAGTACGGATCGACCGACACGAACGGCTGCCGCGTGACGCGCTACCTGGAGCTCGCCGGGCTCTACAAGCGGCGGCAGGTGTTCGAGGGGAAGAAGACCTCGCTCTTCGACGTCGTGTCGTCCCGCTTCGAGCCGCGCGGGCTGACCCGGCAGCAGTACGGCGCGCACGGCGCGCGCGCCATCGAGGGCGCCCTCCGCGGCCTGGGCGGCCTGCTCAAGACGGCGAGCGTCGGCCCCGCCGCGGCCCTCCTCAAGCCGGCGGCGGCCGCGCTCGAGAACGCCGCCAGGACCGAGCAGAAGACGGCCACGCTCCTCGAGGTCTTCATGCCGTTCGTCGCGGAGGGCGACTGGGTCTACTCCTGCGCCAACACGCGCGCGGCGATGGCCCGCATGCCCCCCGAGGAGCGGGCGCGCTTCGTCTGGGCGCCCGAGAAGATCGACTGGCGCGACTACATCTGGAACGTCCACCTCCCCGGCCTGGAGAAGTGGGCCTTCCCGCTCATGGAGGAGATGCTCCGCCGGGAGATCAAGCCGCTCCGGCCCTACGACAGCCTGGTCGACCTGCTCGACGAGGTCGCCGAGCGCTTCGATCACGCGCTCTCGGTGCAGCGGTTCGAGCAGGACGGGCTCTCGCGCACGAGCTACCGCGAGCTCCGCGACGCGGCCTGCATGACCGCCGCGCGCCTCGCCGCGCTCGGCGTCCGCCGCGGCGATCGCGTGGCGCTCTCCGGCGCGAACCAGCCGGCGTGGCCCGTCGCCTACTTCGGCATCCTCCGCGCAGGCGCCGTCGCCGTCCCGATCGATCCCGGGCTCGACGCGAAGGCGTTCGCGGACGTCCTCCGCTCGTCGACGGCGAAGGTCGTCCTCTGGGACGGCGGCGTGGCGGAGAAGCTCGGCGCCGACGTGCGCGCGGCGCTGCCGAACCTTGTCGCCTTCGACATGGTCGGGTTCGCCGAGGGCCAGGTGCCCGACCTGGGCCCGGCCTCCGGCGACGGGCTCGCGCCCCCGGACGTGCGCGTGGGCAGCCAGGACGTCGCGAGCGTCGTCTACACGAGCGGCACGACCGGGGAGCCGAAGGGCGTGCTGCTCACGCACGGCAACTTCACGGCGCTGCTGGCCTCGCTGGCGCCGCTGTTCCCGCTCAAGGCGAGCGACCGCGTGCTCAGCGTGCTGCCGCTCCACCAGACCTTCGAGGTCACCTGCGGCCTGCTCCTGCCGCTGTCGCAGGGCGCGCGGATCATCTACCTCGACGACGTCTCGGCCGATCGGGTGAGCGACGGGCTGAAGAAGGCGCGCGTCACGGCGATGGTCGGCGTGCCCGCGCTCTGGCAGATGCTGGAGCGCCAGATCGTCGCCAGGGTGAAGGAGCAGGGGCCCGCCGCGGCCACCGCGTTCAGCTGGGCCATGGAGCTGAACCGCATGCTCGGCAAGAGCCTGGGCCTGAACGCGGGGCGCCTCTTCTTCGGCAGCGTCCACGACGCGCTCGGCGGCAACGTCCGCTTCCTCATCTCGGGCGGCGCGGCGCTCCCCAGGGACACGGCCGCCGTGTTCAAGGGGCTCGGCCTGCCGCTCGCCGAGGGCTACGGCCTGACCGAGGCGGCGCCGCTCCTGACCGTCACCAAGCCCTCGCCGGCGGCGAGCCCGGGGAACGTCGGCAAGCCGATCCCCGGGGTGAAGATCAAGATCGCGAACCCGGACGCGAACGGCGTCGGCGAGGTGCTCGCGCGCGGCCCCAACGTGATGAAGGGCTACGCCGACGACCCGGACGCGACCCAGGCGGCCCTCGACGCGGACGGGTGGCTCCGGACGGGCGATCTCGGCAAGCTCGACAAGCAAGGGCGGCTCGTCCTCGTCGGCCGGCAGAGCGAGGTCATCAGCGCGGCGAAGGGCGAGAACCTGTACCCGGCCGACATCGAGCGAATGCTCGGCAAGGTCGAGCACGTCAAGGAGCTCGCCATCGTCGGGATCGACAACGGCCGCGGCGGCGAGCAGGTCGCCTGCCTCGCCGTCCCCACGGCGCCCGGCGCGAAGGACGGCGAGGACGACGAGGCGCTCGCGCGGGCCAAGCAGCACGAGCGCGCGCTCGACGCGCTCCGGACGGCGATCCAGGCGCTGCCCAAGCCGTGCCACCCCATGGCCGTCCACCTCGACGACGCCGACCTGCCCCGCACCGCGTCCGGTCAGGTGAAGCGCTCCGAGGTGAAGGCGATCGTCACGCGCCTCGCCGCCGAGGCCGCCGCGGCCGGCGCGGGCGCTGCCGCCGTCGCGCAGGACGCCGGCGCGGCGATCGCAGAGCCGAACGCGCACGGCGCGGGCGACGAGCCGATCCACATCCCCCGCCCGGTGGCCGACTTCGCCAAGCACTGGATGAACAAGGTCCAGTCCGGCTTCTACGGGAACGTCATGCGCCCGAAGGTCTACGGGCGCGCGTTCATCCCGCACAACCGCAACACGATCGTCGTCTCGAACCACGCGAGCCACCTCGACATGGGCCTCGTGAAGTTCGCGCTCGGCAGCTACGGGGACGGCCTCGTCTCGCTGGCCGCGCAGGACTACTTCTTCGAGGGCAACCGCTGGCGGCGCGCCTACTTCGAGAACCTCACGAACCTCGCGCCCTTCGACCGCAAGGGCGGCCTCCGCACGGCGCTGCGCCAGACCGGCGAGATCCTGGACCGCGGGCGGACCGTGCTCCTCTTCCCGGAGGGCACGCGCAGCCCCGACGGCGGCATCCTCGAGTTCAAGCCGGCGATCGGGCACCTCGCGCTCACCCACAACGTCGACATCCTGCCCCTCTACCTGGGCGGCACCTTCGAGGCGCTCCCCAAGGGGCGCACCGTCCCGATCCGCCGCGACCTCGTCGCGCGCATCGGGCCGCCGCTCGCGATCGGCGACCTCCGGCGGCTCACCGCCGGGATGAAGTACGCGGTGGCCTGCCGCAAGGTCGCGGAGCTCACGCAGCTCGCCGTCATCAAGCTCAAGGACGGCGGCGCCCTCGATCTGAGCCGGGTCGAGAGCATCGATCAGGCCGCCACCACGACCAAGGAGCACCCGCTCACGCTCCTGTTCCGCGAGCTCGAGTCGAAATACGTGGCGGGGCGGGTCAGCCAGCCGATCACCTACTACGTGACGCTCGGCACGGAGGACGAGGCGAAGTGGACGCTGCGGATCGACGCGGCCAGCTGCGAGGCGCGGATCGGTAAGCCAAGCCAGCAAGCGGACTGTGTCCTCAAGACCACGCCCGAGATATTCACCAAGATCGTCCGCGAGGCCTACACACCGAGCCCGATGGAGTTCATGACGGGCCTCGTGAAATCGAACGACATCTCCCTCCTGCAGACCTTCCAGAAGGTGTTCGACCTCGCATGAGCCGCTATCTCGTCACCGGCGCGACCGGTTTCCTGGGATCGCACCTCGTCACGGCGCTCCGTGGGGGTGGCCATGACGTGGTGGCGCTCTGCCGGGCAGAGGCGCCCGCGCTCGCCGCGCAGGGCGTGGAGCTCCGCCGCGGAGACATCCTCGACGCGGCGTCGGTGCGCGGCGCCGCCGAGGGCTGCGACGGGGTGTTCCACTGCGCCGGGCGCGTCTCGCGGCGGCGCGAGGACGCCGAGGCGCTCTACCGGACGCACGTCGAGGGGACCAAGATCACCCTCGACGCCTGCCGCGACGCGGGGGTGAAGCGCGCGGTGATCGCGAGCACGAGCGGCGTCGTCGCGGTCAGCAAGGACCCGAACGACGTCCGCGACGAGACGGCGGCGACGCCGATCGACCTCATCGCCGGCTGGCCCTACTACCGCTCGAAGCTGTACGCCGAGCGCGCGGCGTTCGATCGCAGCGGGCCCGGCTTCGAGGTCCTCGCCGTCAACCCGAGCATCCTGCTCGGCCCGGGCGACGTCCATGGCGCCTCGACCGGGGACATCGTGAGCTTCCTCGAGCGTCGGCTCCCCTTCACCCCCGCGGGCGGCCTCTCCTTCGTCGACGCCCGCGACGCGGCCCAGGGCATGGCGCTGGCGATGGACAAGGGCCGCCCGGGCGAGCGCTACCTGCTCGGCGCCGCCAACATGAGCCTGGAGGTCTTCTTCCGCCGCCTCGCGCGCATCTCGGGCGTCGCGGCCCCCGCCCTGCGGCTGCCGCGGAGCATCGCGCTCGCGAAGGCGGGCGCGCACCTCATCGAGCAGGCGCGGAAGCGGCTGCCGTTCGATCTGCCGGTCGATCCGGTGTCGGCCGAGATGGGCCAGCACTTCTGGTACCTCGACGCGACGAAGGCCCGGCGCGAGCTCGGCTGGACGCCGCGCGACCCGCTCGAGACCCTCGCGGACACGGTCGCCGATCTGCGCGCCCGCGGCGTGGTCTGGCCGCAAGCGTAGGTGGAGCGCGGCGCGCGGCCTCGCCGCGCCGGGCCGACCCCCGCTCAGACGGCCCGGCGGAGCGGGGTCGGCGGGAACAGGTCCTTCATGTCGAGCGGGAGCTGACCGCGGAACCCCTCGATCTCCCCCGCGGACACGCTGTCCGCGACGGCCTCGCAGATCGCCTGCAGCACGAAGCCGGCGGCCTCGCGGTCCATGCGCAGCTCGCGCGCGACGTCGGCCTCGATGGTCGCCGTCGTGATGCGCTTGTCCGGCCCGTCGAGGAACGGCTCGAGCGACGGGTGGAGCTTCGAGGGCAGCTGCGCGACGAGGTGCCGCGCCTCCTGGGGCGTCACCCTGCGGCAGAGGCAGCCGAGGACGATCTGGAGCGCGAGCTCGGCGCGGTCGCGCTGCTGGAGGCCGCTGTGGCGCTCGACGGCGTGGATCAGCCGGCCATAGGCGCTGTCGGCGCGCGCCTTGCGCCGGGTGAGGGCGCGCACGCGGCCGTGCGAGCGCTCCGGGCGCGCGGTCCCCTCGGGGTGCAGCGCGCCTTCCGGCTTGAAGCGGGCGGCCACCTCGAGCTGCGCCTTCACGACGGAGCCGGCGGCCTCCGCGTCGATGACCCCATCGGCGAGGAGATCGTCGAGGGTCACCAGGCCGACGGGCCGCCCTTGCTCGGTCACCGGCACGCGCCGACACGCATGATCGCGCATGGTGCGCACGGCGTCGTCGATCGACGCGTCGAGCTCGAGCGTCGCGATCTCGTCCGACATGATGTCGCGCAGCATCGTGCTGCGCGCGTCGAGGTCGCCTGCCACGACCTCCAGCGCGATATCGCGGTCGGTCACGATGCCGGCGAGGCGCTGGCCGTCGTGGACCAGGACCGCGCCGACGTGGTTGTCCATCATCGCCCTCACGGCGTCATAAGCGGTCGAGCGCGGGCTAAGAACGATCATTCTCGGGCGTCGGTACTCTTCGAGCGACATGGCGAGTCCCTCCCCTGGGCAGCGCGTTCGGGGTTGTGCGTGCGTACGCCAGAGCGCGGCTAGCCAGAACGGTACCAACCGCGATGGCGCGCGTGGCCGGCGGGTGGACGCGGCGCGCGGGATCGCCGATCGCCGCCGCGAGCGGACGAGCAAGAGCCTTACGCGCCGCCGGCGCGAGGGGCGAAGCCGCTCGTCAGCGGATCGCGCCGCGCGCCTGCGGCGCCGCGTTGGCGCCGCCGCCCGCCTCGGTGCCCAGCGCGCTGCGCGCCTGCTTGGTCGCGGGCGCGACAGGCGCGAGCCGCACCATCCGGTGCAGGAGCCCGTCGACCCGCTGCAGCCAGCCGCGCCAGGCGGCGTACTGCGCCACCGGGATGGTCGACTGATCGAGGATCACGCGCTCCTTCACCACCACGGCGTTCTTGCCGGGCACCTTCGCGAAGGAGATCGTCGCCCGCCCGAACGCGCCGCCGTTCTCGTCGCCGCCCGGCGGGAGCTCGGCGAACGCGTACCCGGGCGGGGCGGTGATCGTGATCGTCCGGCTGTGGTGCCGCGGCGCGAAGCTCGGCGGCAGGACCACCGGCAGCGTGCGCTTCACGAGCGGCGCGAGCTGCGACGTCATCGTGGACGCGCCCGAGAGCGGAACGGAGAGCTCCGCGCCCTCGCGGCGGGCGAGCCCCTCGGAGCGCGCCTCGTACTCGAGCGTCGCCGCCCCGTGCGGGAGATCGGCCTGGAACGCGACCTTGGGCTTCACGTCGACCGTCGGGAACCAGCCGTACGCGAGGTACTGCTCGACCCACTGCGCGCGCGCGTCGGCCTCCGCCAGGTTCGACCGGAGCTCGAACGCGGCGTCGCCGATGTGCCGCTCCTTCGCCGCGAGCTCGCCCGCGCCGGAGGGGAGCAGCGCGATCGTCCACTCGGCGTCGACGCCGTGATCGGCGGGCGAGCTCGCCGGCGTCTCCACGATCTTCGGCGGCCCCTCGTCAACGAACAGCGCCAGCGTGCGCGCGTCCATCGCCGGCAGCGGCCCCAGGCGGCTCTGCGGGCTCGTCGCGTCGAGCCACAGGCCCGGCGCGCCGCCCGCGCCCGGGAGGTAGGCGATGCCGTGATCGAACACCGGGATCGCCGCCACCTCGCTCCTGAGCAGCGAGGGCTGGCCCGTGTAGCGCGTCTGCACCAGCACCTCCGTCGCCTCGATGCCGATCGACTTGAGCAGCGTGATGAGCAGCATCGCCTTGTCGTCGCAGTCGCCCTGGCGCCGCGCCAGGAGCTCCTGGGGGCGGTTCGGCAGCCACCACTCGCCCGACACGAAGTTCACGTACCGGATGTCGTCCGCCACGAAGTCGAAGAGCGCCCGCAGCTTTGCCTCGCGCGTGGCCTTGCCCTTGGTGAGCTCCGCGGCGAGCCGGCGGACCTGATCGTCGGGCTCCATGAAGCCGGCGACCGCACCCCGGTACCACTCCCGGAAGTCGTGCCAGCCGTGGAACGTCGAGCCCACGACGACCGGCAGCACCTCCGCGAGGTGCGGGGCGAGCGGCTCCTCGGGCACCTCGGGCGGGTCGTCCCAGATGTACCGCGTCACCTGGCGGCCGTCCTTCTCGGACCTGAGCACCCGCTCGGCCTTGCCGTTCAGCACGTCGATCGCCAGCGGGTCGCTCGCCGGCGAGTCGACGACGACCTCGTTGTAGAGGATCGGCCGCGTGTCGGTCGAGCCGACGTAGTCGATGAAGTAGAACGGCGCGTCGCCCCGGCGGCCGACGGGGCCCCGGGTCCACGAGCGCACCGCGACCTCCACGACGTCCCCCGCCTTGAGCTCGGGCCAGCGCACGAACGGCTTCTGCCCGCCCGCGCCCTGCTCGTCCGGCTGCGCCACCGTGCCGTCCTTGCGGTGGACCCGCGCGAGCAGGAGCTCCGTGTCCTCCCCCTCGGCGGGGATGTCGCGCTCGTAGAGATCCTGATCGGTGCGTGGCTCGATGACGATCTCGCGCGCGTAGTGCATGAGCTGCGAGACGCGTTTGTCCGGGTGGTACGTCACGACGCGCACCCAGTGGAGCTGCCGGTCGGCCACCTCCCCCTTCTTCGCCGGGGTCTGCCGCCCGCGCGCGAGGAAGACGCCGGGCGCGACGAGGTGCTGCTCGTCGCGCATGCGCTGCCGGCCCGGCGCGCCGGCCGAGCCCTCGCCGAGGCGGAGCGCGAGCTCGGCCTTGAGGTACGGATCGCCGGGCGTGAGGTCGCGCGCCCGCGCGAGCGCGGCCGTGGCCACGCGCGACGCGGCGGCCGTCGGCCGCGCGCCCGCGCCATCCTCTCGCACCGCGGCGAGCGCCTGGAACGCGGCGGGCTGGTTCGGCGCGACCTGCGTCGCGTACGACAGCACCTCGCGCGCCCACGCGACGCGGCCCGCGTCGTGGAGCGCGCGGCCGATCCGGATGACGTCCTCGGCCGACGTCTGCTGCGCGAGCGCCCCGGCGGCCGCCACCTCCAGCGCGGCGCCGCCGTCGGGCTCGAACGCGAGCACGTAGGGCGCGCCCCGCGACTCGGGCGCGATCTCGGCGAGCCTGCGCGCGGCCCGCAGCTCGAGCGCCGGGTCCAGCCGGGCCGCGGCCGCGATCTCCTGCCAGACGACGACCGGCGTCCTGTCCTTCTGCTCGCGCTCGACCGCGAGCAGCTCCTCGAGCCCGGCCCGCGTGAGCCCCGCCGTCGCGAGCTTCTTCTTGACGAGCGCCCTGAGGACGCGCGCCTCGGGATCGCGCGCCGAGCGCAGCGGCTCCTCGCGCAGCGCGGCCGCGGCCCAGTCGACCCGCTCCGAGGCGAGGTGGGCGGCGACCAGCCGGCGCTGCGCGAACGCCGCGGTGGCCCGGTCCTTCTCGGCGAGGCCCCGGGCGCGCGCGGCCTCGAGCCAGCCGCTGCGGTTCGCGCCGAAGGGCGACACCCACCCCGCCAGCGCGAGCGCGTCGGCGGAGATCCCGGGCGACCGCGTCACGCGGTCGAGCAGCCCGGGCGCGCGGGGCGACCGCTGGTCGTCGGCGCCCCCGAGCGTGCGCGCCACGACGGCCGTGAGGGTCTGATCGAGCGACTGCGACGCGCCCGCGTCGAGCGCCCTGTCGAGCGCCGTCGCGACGGCGGTCGCGGCCCGCGCGCCCGGGGGCGGGGCCGGCGGCTTGAGCGGCGTGAGGTCCGACGACGTCGCGAGCGCCACGGGCCGGCGGTCCTCGTCGGTGAAGCGCACGCGGACGCGCCCCGCGTCGGCGATGGCCCCGGTGCACACCTTGAGGGCGAGCAGGTGATCGCCGGCGGGCGCCTCGATGCGCGAGGCGATGCGGTCGAGCACGAGGCGCTCGTGCGCCGCCTCGCTCGCGGCGACGTCGGCGCCGTCCCACAGGAGCCGCACGGCGCCGGTCGCGGCGACGTGGGCGAGGATCGGCTTGCGATCGAGCGCGGCCGGGACGGTCACGCGCGAGGCGAGGTACGTGCAGGTCTCCGTACGCGGATGGATGTAAAGATCGAGCGGCACGCCGCGCGCGGTCGACGCGGCGGGCAGCACCCTGCGCCACGCGACGTCGTACACCCCCCAGGCGTAGCGGGCGCTCATGTCGGAGAAGCGCTGGCCTTCGGCCTCGGGCCCCTCGCGGAGCGCGAGCCCGCCGCCCGAGTTGTCCTGGAACGGGCCGAGGACGGCGAACGCCTTGACGAGCCCGGACGGGTCCGGGGGCGCGTCGTACGAGACGGCGCGCGCGCCCGGCCACGTCGCCGCCGGCGGCTCCGGGGCGAGCGAGGCGGCGAGCCAGCGCGCCTCATCGGCGAGCGGCGAGGAGGACGCCCCGATCTGCGCGAGGCCCTCCCGTGCGCGGCCCTGCGCGGCGCGGTCGGCGAGCGCTGCCGCGATCACGAGCCCGGCGAACGCGTCGTCGCCGCCCCGCCGTGCCCGGGCCAGCGCCGCGCCGAGCATCTCGTCGGGCGTCGCGGCGGTCCACCGCAGCGGCAGCGCGATGGGCGCCCGCTTCTCGGACCCCGGCGCGCTGCCTGCCGCGGGAGCGCTCGCCCCCGCCTTCGCGCCTCCCGGACGCAGCGTCGGCGCGCCCCCGGCTCGCGGCGCCGGCGCGCTGCCCGCCGCGGGTGCGCCCGTGCCCGCCGTCGCGCCTCCCGGACGCGGCGACTGTGCGTTGCCCGCCGCGGGCGCGGCGGCGATCGCGAGCAGCGCAACGAGCCACCCGCCCCCGCGGAGCGCGCGGGCGCGCGCGCGTCGATCTCGTCCTCGTCGATCCCGTCGATCTCCCCCCGGCGAGCTGCGCTCCATCGAACCTCGCTTCCCGGCCACGGCATAGCGCGGGCCCGATCGCGGCGCGAGCGCGGCGATCACGCGCGGGTGCGGCCGCGGATCACGCGCAGGTGCGGCCGCGCCGCACCCGCGCGCCGTGCGCGAACTTGGCCGGCGAGCTCGCGGCCCCCTACCCTGCTCGCATGCGCCGCGCGTCACGATGGCTGCTCTCGGCGGTGATGGCCCTGACCACGCTCACGGCCTCGCCAGCATCGACCTTCGCCCGCGACACCAAGGTCGAATGGAAGAGCGTCGACGTCCCCGCGGGCGAGGGCCAGGCCCAGCGGGCCCGCGCGCTGCGCGGCATGCTCTCCAGCGCCGCGAAGAAAGCGGACTTCGGCAAGGCGAAATCGGTCGTGCTGAGCGCGCGCGTCGTCGAGTTCACCTCGTCCACGCGGGGCGACGTCCACCGCGTGAGCTGCACCGTCGTCGGCCGCGTCGTCGGCGGCCCCACCGCCCGCTCGCGCATCTCGTTCGGCGGCAGGCCGAGCGAGCGGCAGGCGCTGGAGAAGCAGGTGCTCGCCATGGTCGCGAGCGGCGTCGTCGGCCGGCTCGCCGCGATCGTCCGCGCCCGCGCGCACGACTGACGCGCACGACGCAGTCGACCTGCTCCGCCGCGGGATCGCGCCGCGCCCCGCTCGACCCTCCACGGGATCTGGACTACGACGGCCCGCACCTCATGGAACTGGACCGGATGGTGAGCGAGCTCTTCCAGGAGGAAGAGCTCGCTCGCGACACGGCGAAGAAGCTGATCGAGCTGGCGCAGCGCTCCGCGGACGAGGCGCGCGCCGAGCGCGCGAGCCTGCTCGCGTTCCTGCGTGGGCCGATGGAGCGGCACATGCGCTACGAAGAGACCGCCATATTCCCGCATTTTCAGGCGCGCGGGCTCGCCGAGGAGGTCCAGGTGGCGCTGAAGCAGCACGCCGCCGTGCGTGAAGCGACCGACGCCCTGGCGGCCGTTGCGCAGGGCGGCGACGTCGCGGAGGCCATCGTCGATGTCGCCCGGTTGCTCCTGCACCATACAAATTTCGAGGGCGACTACATTTATCCAGAGCTCACCCACGACGAATGGCGCGAGCTGATGAAGGAAACCGTTCCGCAGGGCATCTGAGGTGGTACGCATGAACTCGACACGGATGTTGTCCTCGACGTAGGCTTTTGCCGCCGTGTCTATTGCAGCTGGTCAGGTGCTGAGCGAGCGCTACCGCCTCATCCGACCCGTGGGGCAGGGCGCGCAAGCGGCGGTGTGGGTCGCCGAGCACCTGGCGCTCGGCACCCATGTCGCGGTCAAGCTCATCGATTTGGAGCTCGCGAAGCAGGAGGACGCGCGCGAGCGGTTCCGCCGCGAGGCGACGGCCGCAGCGCAGCTGCGCAGCGCGCACGTCGTGCAGATCATCGATCACGGCATCGACGGGGAGCAGCCGTTCATCGTGATGGAGCTGCTCGAGGGCGAGGATCTCTTCGATCGGCTCGCGCGCCGGCGCCGCCTCTCGCTCCAGGAGACGTCGAAGATCGTGACGCAGGTCGCGCGCGCGCTCACCCGCGCGCACGGGGCCGGCATCGTGCACCGCGACCTCAAGCCGGAGAATTTTTTCCTCTGCGCGAACGAGGACGACGAGATCGTCAAGATCCTCGACTTCGGCATCGCCAAGGTGAAGGGGCAGGGGAAGGGGAAGCGGGTCGCCCAGCGCACCAGCGTCGGCACGCTCATGGGCACGCCGCACTACATGAGCCCGGAGCAGGTGAAGGGGCTCCGGGAGGTCGACTACCGCGCGGATCTCTGGGCGCTCGGCGTGATCGCTTACCAGTGCGTGACGGGCGAGCTCCCGTTCGACAGCGAGGGGGTGGGCGACCTGCTGATCAAGATCTCGCTCGGCGAGATCCCGGTCCCGTCGAGGGTGAACCCGGAGCTGCCGGCGAGCTTCGACGGGTGGTTCGCGCGCGCCTGCGACCGCGATCCGTCGCGGCGCTTCAGCAGCGCGCGCGATCTCGCGGAGTCGCTCGCCCGCGTCGCCGACCTGTCGACCGAGGCCCCGATCAGCATGAGATCGCCGCAGTCGCCGCCGCCGCTGCCGCCCCGGGCCTCGCCCACGCGCCCGCCGGCGGCCCCGCCGCGGCCGGCGACAGGCTCGGTGATCCCGAAGGCGCCGCCGCTCCCCCGGGTGGCCGACCCCACGGGCGCCGGCTCGACGCGATCGCCCGAGCGAGGATCGGGCGAGCCGCCGGCGGACATGCCGGCCGCTCCGCCGTCGGCCAGATCGAGCGCGAGGGTCCCCGCGGTGCCAAGCGAGCGGCCGCAGACGCCGCCGCGGCTCACCGAGCGGCCTCCGCTCAGCGAGCGCCCGCCGCTGTCTTCTCGGATCGGCGAGCGGCCTCTCGCACCGCCGCGGGCCACCGAGCGACCTCCGGCGCCGCCTCGGCCCACGGCGCGGCCTCAGACGCCGTCGCTGGCGCAGATCAGCGAGCAATCACCGGGCTCGTCCGAGCTCGGCGAACGGCCGCCGCTCTCGGCTCGGCCCGGCGATCGACCTCCGGCGCCGCCGCAGCACAGCGACAGCGCATCGCAGAAGCCGCCGGTCGCTGCCGAGACGCTGGTCGCTGCAGGGACACCGGTCGCTGCCGGGACGCCGGTCGCCACGGGGACGCCGGTCGCTGCCCGAACACCGGTCGCCACCGGGACGCCGGTCTCCGCGCAGCCGAGCGGTGCATCGTCCGCGACGACAGACGGCGTGGACGCCCCACCAGGCGCGCCTGCACCGGCGCCGGCGCCCAGCGACACGTTCCGGAAGGCCGCCGACAGCGCGTCCTCGCTCGTCGACGTCGACATCGACGAGTTCGAAGAGGACGTGATCGACACCGACGTGGACGAGCCCTGGACGGCGACGGCCGCATCCGCGGCGCTCGCTCCACGCGCAGACGCAACGCCGGCCGAGCCCGCGGCCGCAGCCCAGGCGCCGGCCGAGCGCGCAGCCCAGGCGCCGGTCGAGCCCGCAGCCCAGGCGCCGGCCGAGCCCGCGACCCAAGCGCCGGCCGAGCCCGCGGCCCAGGCGCCGGCCGAGCCCGCGGCCCAGGCGCCGGCCGAGCCCGCGGCCCAGGCGCCGGCCGAGCCCGCGATGGCTGCGCCCCAGAGCGGCGTACCCGTCGCGCCAGACGCCACGGCCGAGCCGCCGCTCTCCTCGCAAACGCCACACGTGCTCTCGCCGCAACAGGCCGATCCGCACGCGATCGCCCCCGAGCGCGAGGCGCCGCCGAGCCAGGACCCGTCGTCGGAGAGGCTCCGCGACAACGTCAGGCGAGCGGTCGTCGGGGCGGTCGCGGCTGCCGCGCCCCCCGCCTCGCTGCGCGAGCCGCCCCCGCTCGATCCGCCGCTCGCCCCTCGGGCTCGCGCGTTGCCCTCCGGCCAGTCGCCGGACCAATGGATGAAGGGGTCCAGCGTGAGCGGGGTGGCGCACGAGGCGCGCGAGAGCGTGCTTCCGGAGTTCGACCCCGGCTCACGTCGGCGCCGACGCGCCGGCTTGGCAGCCCTCGCGCTGATGGCCCTGGCCGGCGTCGCCGCGTGGCAGATGGTCGTCCGCTCGCAGCGCCTGCCGCAGAGCACGCCGGCGGCCGAGAGCAAGGCCCCGCCGCCGCCCGCCGTCACGGCAGAGCCCGCACCGCCGCCAGAGCCCGCGCCCCAGCCGACCGTCACGGCGAAGGCCGTGGAAACGGCCACGGCCACGTCCGCGCAGCCGTCGGCGAGGGCCGCCACGACGACGCCGCCGCGGAAGCGGCGCCCGCCGCCGCCACCGCCGAAGAAGTCGCGGAAAGAGCCGGGCAAGGTGGACGACCTGACGATCGAGATCCCGATCCCCCCGGAGCCGGCCGAGGCGGAACCGACCTCACCAGCAGAGTCGCCGCCCCCGACCGGATCGCCCCAGGGCGATCCGGCCCCGCATGCAGAGTGAAGCGTGGAAACGACTGCCTATCAGCAATACTCCGAAGAATCCGGCGACTGGTTGAGGAAGGGGAGGGCCCGGCTGCTGGCCCATCTGGTGCGCGAGTTCGGCCCGGAACGGCGGCCGCTCGAGCTGCTCGAGGTCGGCGCCGGGGTCGGCCAGAACCTGAGTGTCCTCGCGGAGTTCGGGGCCGTCGACGCCAACGAGGTGAGCCCTCTCGGACAGGAGGCCATCGCGAAGGTCGGCGCGGCGAGGACGCTCTACGGCACATCCATCCCGTTCCAGCTCGACCGACGCTATGACGTGATCTGCGCGCTCGATGTCATCGAGCACATCGAGGACGACCGCGCCGCTCTCCGGTGGATCCATGACCACCTGAGCCCCGGCGGAATCTTCGTCGCCACGGTGCCCGCGTATCCGTGGCTGTTCAGCGACCACGACCGCGCATTGCAGCATTTCCGCCGGTACACGGCTGGCAGCTTCCGCGCCGCGCTGCCGGCCGAGCTCCACGTGGAAGCTTGTGCCTACTTCAACCAGCTCCTCTTCCCTGCCGCGGTCGGCTCGCGCGCCGTCTGGAGCGCCGCGCGCAAGCTGCGCCCTCGCAAGACCAGCATGAAGCAGCCCTCGCCGAAGTCGGGCCTCGCTTCCTCCGCGCTCGAAGCCGTCCTCGGTGCCGAGGTCGACCTCATCGCGCGCGGCTACCGGCCGAGCTTCGGCCTGTCGGTCTTCTGCGTGGCGAAGCGCTGGGCCGCATGAAGGACAGATCCGCGTCGCTCGCCGATCTCCCCAGCACCCCGCCCACCGGCGCCCCGCCCGCCCCCCCGAGGATCTCGGCAGATCCGCCCGAGCCCGCGCCCGGCCCGCCGCAGCGGATCGGGGGCCCGCTCGCCAGGGTGCGCACGGCGCTGCGCCCGATCATGGTCGTCGTCGCTGCCCTGTTCATCGGGCTCGCCGCGCGGGACCTCGCCCGCAGGTGGGAGAGCGGCGCGCCGATCGACATCCGTCCCGCGTTCGTGGCGCTCTCGGTGCTGCCCCTCGCGCTCGGCCTCGTCGTGCTGGGGCTCGCCTGGGCCTTCATCCTGGAAGAGCTGACCGGCCGGCCCATCCCTCGCTGGCCGGCGATCGCGCTGCACATCGAGTCGCAGGCGGCGCGGTACATCCCCGGCAAGGTCGGCGTGCCGCTGTTCCGCATGCTGGGCGCGTCGCGCATCGGGACGACCAGCGCGGAGGTGGGGTCGTCCTTCGCGATCGAGTTCACCAGCTTCATCGCGGTCGGCGCCATGGTGGGGTTCGGCCTGCTCGCGGCGGGCGGCGAGCAGTTCGCGGGCGCGAACGCGCTCATCGGTCCATGGAGGCTGCCCGTGCTCCTCGCCCTGGGCGCGGTCCTCGTCGCGCTCATGACCGTGGATCGTACCCGCGCGCCCGAGCGCGTGCGCAAGCTCCTCGCGCCCGAGGGGCGCGGGCCGCTCATGCCGGCGCGATTGCCGCTCGTGCACGCGGTGTACTCGCTGACCTGGGCCGCGCACGGCGCGTGCGCCGCGCTCGCCGTCGGCGCGACGCCGGGCGCGGCGCTCGGCGGCTCGGGCCTGTTCGTGCTGGCGCCCATCGCCGGTTTCCTCGCGATGGCCACGCCGGGCGGCATCGGCGTGCGTGAGGCGCTGCTCTCCGTCGGCCTCGCCCCCGTCGTCGGACCCGCCGCGGCGCTGGGCGCCGCGCTCATCTCGCGCGCCACCTCGCTCGCCGTGGACGTGGGCGGCTTGCTCATCGCGCGGCTGCTTTGCCGACGCGCCGCGCCTCGCTAGATCGCGCGGCTGCTTTGCCGACGCGCCGCGCCTCGCTAGATCGCGCGGCTGCTTTGCCGACGCGCCGCGCCTCGCTAGGATGCGCCCCCTCTCATGCTGGCCCGCCTGCGTGCTGCCCTGAACCCCGACTCCCCCCTGGCCCGCTTCTGTGCCGCCCTGACCTCCGGCTCGCCCCGGGAAAGGCTGCTGCGCAACGTCTTCGCGGCGGTCGCGTGCCTCATGGGCCTCGTCGGCTACGCGCTCGTGGTCCACGCGCACATTCCAGTCCAGCACTGGCTCCTGTGGCGGCTCGCGCCGCTCTGGGGCTATTCGCTGCTGTTCCTGCTCTCCAGCCTCGGCATCGGCCTCGTGCTGTTGCGCCGGGTGCTCCGCCTCGCGCACTTGCCGCCGGTCGAAGAGGGCCTGTTCGGCGTGACGCTCGGCTCCATCGCCTTCGTGTTTGGCATGTACCTCGCGGGCGTGGTCGGCTGGATCCGCCCCTGGTACGGGCTCGTGATGCCGGCGGCCCTCTTCGCGGGCGGCCTCCTGGAGCTGCCACGCTGGCTATCGCGGCTGAAGCACGATCTCGACGCCTCGACGACGCCGAAGGGGACGATGCGCTGGCTGTGGCTCACGGCCACGGGCGTCGGCGCCATGTGCATCGTGCTCCTTTACCTGCTGTCGCTGACCCCGGATTCCATCAGCTTCGACGCGACCTGGTATCACCTGCCGATCGGGCAGGACTATGCGCGCGCCGGCCGTATCGTGCCGTTCTACGGCGACGTGAACCGCTCGTTCCCCCACTTCGCGAGCATGCTCTACGCGTGGGGTTTCAGCGTCCCCGGGATGCTCGTGGAGCAACGGTGGATGATGGCGCTCCACCTGGAGTTCGTGTTCGTCCTCGGGAAGGTGGTCGGCGTCGCGGCGCTGGCGCGGTACCTGCTCCAGGGCGAGCGCGTCCCTGGCCTCTGGGCGGCTTTCTTCCTGTTCCCGTCGCTGTTCGTCCAGGACCAGAACCCCGGCGGTTCGGCCGACCATTTCCTGGGCTTCTTCGCGGCGCCGGTCCTGCTCGCGTCCATGCGCTTCGCGGAGCGCTTCGACAGGCGGTATGCCGTCCTGCTCGGCGCGTCGCTCGGGGGCGCGATGCTGGTGAAGTACCAGGCGGTCTATCACCTGGGCATGGCGGCGGCGGTCGTCGTTCCGCGCGCCGCGTACCTGCTCGCGCGCGCGGCCTCCCGCGCCCTGAAGAAGCGCAGGCGGCCGCTGCTCTCGGCGCGCCGCGTCCTCGTGGCCGGGCTCATCACGTCGGGCGTGGCGCTCGGCACGGCCGCGCCGCACCTGATCAAGAACACCATTTACCATAACAACCCGGTTTATCCGTTGGCCCAGCGCGTGTTCACGCGGTCGTACCCGCAGCACGCGCGCTCCGCGGAGTTCATGGAGAAGGCGTATCCCAACGCGCCTTACCTGCCCAAGGGGAAGGGGCTCGAGCGGCAGCTCATCGCGGCCGGCAACTTCTTCACGTTCTCGTTCTCCCCGCACTACTCGTTCACTCGCTACGTCCCCTCGATGGGCTCGCTCTTCACGCTGCTCCTGCCGATGCTGCTGGTCATCCGCGGGCGTCGCAGGCCGGCGCTCGCGGCCTGGGCGACGTTCGCCGGCATCTGGATGTGGAGCAACACGTACACCGCGGACCGGTACCTGCAGGGCATGCTCGCGGTGCCGATCGCCGCCGCCGCCGCGCTGCTCGTCCGCACATGGCAGCTCGGGACCGTCGCGCGGCTCGGCCTCGTGCCGCTCGTGGTGTTCCAGATCGTGTGGAGCGGCGATGTGCCCTTCTACTCCGGCCCCCGCCGGCTGGAGAGCGCGCTCTCGCTGATCCGCTCCACCTACGAGAAGCGATGGACCGACGCGCAGCGGTTCAAGTTCCGCCAGGATCACCGAGCGATCAACGGGGCTACCCCGCCCGACGCGCGCATCCTCGCCCGCAACTACCGCACGACGCTCGGTATCGAGCGCGAGATCATCTTCGATATCCAGGCCTGGCAATCGCTCATTTTCTACGAGCCCGTGCGAGGACCGGCCGAGCTCTACGCGCATTACCGGAGCGTCGGCATCACCCACATCCTGTATCCGCCGAACCAGCGCCCGCCGGACACGCTCCAGGCCGCCGTGCTGTTCAACGAGCTCGTGCACCGCTACGCGACCGAGAAGCGCCGCTTCGGCAGCCTTCAGCTCGTGACCATGCCGAAGGAGCCGCCGCCGGCCGACGAGCTGCCCTATCAGGTGCTCGCGCTCGGCGCGCCGGGCTACTACACGGACGGGCTCTACCCGGTCGAGGCGCTCCACATCCTCCCCAAGCTCCAGCCGCCCAAGGGCCAGGAGCCCAAGCCCGCACGGGCGTGGCCCAAGGATACGAACGCGCAGGCCGCGCTCCTCGACGCCGCGGAGGCGGTGGTGCTAGGCAAGAACGCGCGGAACGGCCGGAACGTGAAGCTGGACGGCGTGTTCTTCGCGGCGGAGCGCTTCAAGAACTACACGGTCTACCTGCGGCAGCAGCGCGACACCTCCCGGGCGGAGCCGCCGCCCGAGCCCCCGACCGCGGGCACGCCGCCCGAGCCCCCGGCCGCTGGCACGCCGCCCGGGTCGGAGCCCAGCGACCCTGTGGCTCCCCCGGAGGACGACGATCTGGAGGACCCGGACGGCTGAGCTCCCGGCCCGGGGCTACGAGCGCTGTTCGACCAGCAGCCCGGTCCAGGGGACCGGGCTCTTCTTCACCTCGCGCTCACTCGCGCCGGTTGCACCTGCTGGTTGTGCCACGGCTTCGCGCCGGTGGACTGGATCCCCTCCAGCCTGAGGGCCGGCTCCCGCTCCGCGAGCTCGGTCTCGATCCGGCGCACGCGCATCAGCACCTCCTCGACGAGGCGGCGGTTCGTCGCGATGAGCTCCGCGAGCAGCGCCACGGCCACCAGGATGCACGCCATCACGACGGCGCCCGTGCCGACGATGAGCGACTGGATATAACCGCTGTAGTCCGGATTCCGCAGGTAGAAGTAAAGGAACCGGACGCCGATCGCGACGCCGAACACGAGCAGGACCGTCGCGACCCAGCCCACGAGCTGCACAGGGCGGTACATCGCATAAGCCCGGAACATGACGGGACCGGCGCGGCGCAGGTAGTCGGGGATCGAACGGAAGAGCCGCGACTCGCGCGTCTTCGGGTTGGTCGTGATCTTCACGTTCGCGACGGCGAGGCCGCGGCGGCCTGCCTGGATCACCGTCTCCAGCGTGTAGGTAAAGCGGTTGTGCACGAAGAGCTGCAGCGCCGCCTTCCGGCTCACCGCGCGGAAGCCGCTCGGTGAGTCGGCCACCTCCGTGGCGGACAGGCGCCGGATGAGCCGCGAGCCCCACCGCTGCAAGACCTTCTTGAGCGGCGAGAAGTGCTCGATCCTATCGGTCTGCCGATCGCCGATCACCAGGTCGGCCCGGCCTTCGAGGATGGGAGCGACGAGCTGCGGGATCTCCGCGCCGCGATACTGGTTGTCCGCGTCGGTGTTCACGATGATGTCGGCGCCGAGCCGCAGGCACGCGTCGATGCCGGCCATGAACCCGGCGGCGAGGCCTCGATTCTTGGCGAAGCGGACGATGTGGTGGATCCCGAGCTGCTCGGCGAGCGAGCTCGTCCCGTCCGTGCTGCCGTCGTCGATGATGAGGACCTCGATCTCGTCCACACCGTCGATCGACCGCGGCAGGTCCGCGAATGTCTGGGCGAGCGTGTCGCGCTCGTTCAAGCAAGGGATTTGGATGATGAGCTTCACGGGCGATTTCGCGGCGCAGCGTAGCACGACGTGCGTCGAGAAATTCACCTCGGCGCGCAGCGGGCTCCCCGCAACGCGAGGCTCCAGCGCGGGCCGGAAGGCCGCCCCGCTCGCGCTGAGCGCCGGGCGGCCAGCAGAAACCTGTCCACGTCGCTCCGCCGGTGCCCCGGGGCACCGACATCGCGGAACTTCACGGAACATCGCGGAGACGCTGGCCTGCAGCGCTGCGCCGGGCCAGCGGGACCATCGCTCCGCTTAGTTGAGCAACTTCTTCGAGAGGTGCTTGACCGCCTCCTGCGCCGCGTTTCGCAGCGCGACCTCGACCGCCTTCGAGGACGTGTCGCCTCGCACGAGGATGGCGCAATTGTCCCCTTCAGCCTCGAAGGATGCGAGCGGCAGCTCTGTCGCCGCCGCTGCGGCGCGGATCGGCACCTGCACAGCAAGCGAACCGACCTCGAGCTCCACGAACCCCACCAGCTCCGTCTTGGATAGGTTCTGCATGCCTTCGAACGTGGGTCGCCCGCTGGGCCTTAGCAAGGTCAGGTTTTTCCTGCTTGTCGCTGGGATTGAGCTCCACGTGAAGAGGAAGAGCGCGGGAGCGTCGAGCGCATCGCCTGGTCGACGGTCGACTATCGGCATCGGCGCGCAGCGCCGGCGCGCGACGCGGCGGCCGCCGGTCCGAACGTCGCGCCCATCCCGCGCGTCACACGCGTCACGCCGACCCCGCGCTTCCGCACGGATGACCGCTCTCGCGTCAGTTCTTCAGGGAGGTCAGCTGGTCGGCCATGATGCTCCGGTGATTGCGGTAGACCTGAAGCACGATGGCCAGCGCGATCGCCGCCTCGCTCGCCGCGAGGACGATGATGAAGACCGTGAACACCTGGCCAGCCACGCCGCCGGCGACGAAGTGGTCGAACGCGATGAAGTTGAGCGCGGCGGCGTTGAGGATGAGCTCGACGCCGAGGAGGATGCCCACCGCGTTCTTCCGCGTCATGACGGTGAACAGCCCGAGCCCGAAGAGCACCGCGGCGACGGTGAGGTAATGGATGAGACCGACCTCCATCGCCTACTCCCTCTCCCAGGCGCGCCTGACGGCTCGACGCGCGAGCACGACCGCGCCGATCATCGCGGCGAGCAGCACGACCGAGCCGAGCTCGAACGGGAGCAGGTACTCTCCGAGGAACGCGTGTCCGAGCTTGGCGGTGGACGGCATCGCCGGCCTGGCCTCGGCGGGCCAAGGGGTCTGGGTCGCCACCCTGCCGAGCAGGAGCAGCACCGCCGTGACCAGACCGAACGCCACGGCCGGCCCGCCGCGCGGGTTCGAGATCTTCATCTCCGCGATGCGGCTCGTGAGCATCACGGCGAAGAGGATGAGCACGAGCGTGCCGCCGACATAGACGAGCACCTGCGTCGCCGCGATGAAATCGGCCGAGAGCGAGACGTACAGCCCGGCGATGCCGAGGAACGTGCCGAGCAAGGCCAGCGCGGAGTGGATGATGTTCCTGGAGAACGCCACGAGCCCGGCCGAGCCGAGCGTCAGCGCGGCAAGCCCGAGGAAGACGAGTGCGCTCAGGGAGGGCATGGGGTGAGGGCCGCGACGTTAGACCGCTGCCCACCGCCCATCAAGGGCGACCCCCGCTCCTACCCCGCTCCTACCCCGCTCCAGCCCCCGCTCCAGCCCCCGCTCCAGCCCCCGCTCCAGCCCCCGCTCCAGCCCCCGCTCCAGCCCCCCCTCCGGCCCC
This sequence comes from Sorangium sp. So ce295, assembly GCF_051527405.1. Classification (NCBI taxonomy): domain Bacteria; kingdom Pseudomonadati; phylum Myxococcota; order Polyangiales; family Polyangiaceae; genus Sorangium; species Sorangium sp. So ce295. The sequence goes on from NZ_CP150324.1 coordinate 11,772,056, forward strand.
CCCGCCCGCGGGCTCCGCGCCCTCGGCGCCTTGCTGCTTCTCGCGCTCCTTGCGCCAGATGGCGCGCAGCTCCTCCAGCGCGGCCGGGTTGTCGCGCATGGCGCGCTCGCGGGCCTCCCGGGCGTGCGGCCCGTACTCGCCGACGGGCACCTCGCCGAGGTCCTTCGGCGCCTTGTAGAGCGGAACGAGGCCCTCCGGGATGAAGCGGAACGTGAGGTGGTCGAGCGTCGGCGCCGCCCCCTCGAACTCGCGGGTATGGCGGATCGCGCCTGTCGACTCCGTCTTGCACGCCTCGACGCACAGGCCGCAGTACATGCACTTGCCCATGTCGATGTCGAAGCGGCTCATCGCCTGCTTCTTCGTCGCCGGGTCCTTCTCCAGATCGATGGCGATGCACTCGATGGGGCACGCGCGCTCGCAGCGCTTGCAGCCGGTGCAGATGTCCATCTGCACCTCCAGGAAGCCTCGGTACCGCGGGGGGAGCATCTCGCTGACGGGGCGGTCCGTCTTGTCGGGGTACTGGACGGTGATGGGCTCCCGGAACAGATGGGAGAACGTGACCGCCATCCCCTCCAGGATGGTATTGGCCGCGCTGGAGATGCTCTTGATGTACTGGGCGAGATCCATGGCCGGTGCCTCTCAGGGACCTGACGCGCTCGGGCAAATCCCCCGAAGGAGCGAGGCGCTACACCGCGGACGATAGCAGACGCGGACCTGCCCTGGAGCGTCCGGCCCGCTCCCCGCAGGCCCCGCGGGTCCCGCCAGCCCGCGCCGTACAAGCTCCGCGGGCTCCCGCCAGCCCGCCCGAAGGCCGCGTCCGTTCGGCTTCGCCCCGCGCGGGAACCAGCGGAGAGCGGGGAGTCCGCGGCGAACCCGTCCTCTCCTGTTGACGCGCACCCGGGGTGGCGATCATGGTCGTCTGATGTCGCAGCTCCCCTTGTCGGGAACGTTCACCGCCCTCGTCACGCCATTCACGCCCGATGGCGAAGCCGTCGACTTCGACGCGCTCGACGCGCTCGTCGAGGCGCAGATCGCGGGCGGCGTCAGCGGGCTCGTGCCGTGCGGGACCACGGGCGAGTCGCCGACCCTCAGCGAAGCCGAGACGACCGCGGTCATCCGGCGCGTCGTCGAGGCGGCGCGCGGCCGCGTGCCGGTGATCGCGGGGACGGGCTCGTTCTCCACGAAGAAGACGATCGAGGCCTCGCGCGCCGCGCTCGCCGCCGGCGCGGCGGGCGTGATGATCGTGATGCCATACTACAGCAAGCCCTCGCAGGACGGGCTCCGCGAGCACACGCTGGCCGTGGCCAGGGCCGTCCCGGCGCCGATCGTGCTCTACAACATCCCGGGGCGGACGGTGGTCGACCTCTCCGCCGAGACGACCGAGCGCATCTGCGCCGCCGCGCCGAACGTCGTCGCCATCAAGGACGCCTCGGGCAACGTGTTCCGCTGCCAGGAGCTCGTGCGGCGCCTCGGCGACCGGCTCACGATCCTGAGCGGCGACGACGCGCTGACGCTCGCGATGATGGCGCTCGGCGCGCAGGGCGTCATCAGCGTCACGTCGAACGTGCTGCCGCGCGAGACCAGCGCGGTGACCCGGCGGTTCCTGGCCGGCGACCTCGCGGGCGCGCGCGCAGCCCACCTCGCGCTCCTCGAGCTGCACGGGCTCCTGTTCGTCGAGCCGAACCCCGCCCCCGCGAAGGCCGCGCTCGCCGCCCTGGGCCGCATGAGCGCCGCCGTCCGGCTGCCCCTCGTGCCGGCCGGAGAGGCGACCCGGCAGCAGATCGCCGAGGCGATGAGGCGGCTCGAGGCGAGGCGCGAGGCGTCGTGAAATCGAACGGAGATCATCGAGGCGTGCCGATGAGCGCGCTCCTGGGGGCCGCCCAGGGGGACGACGCCCGGCTGCTGAAGGTCGCGATCCACGGCGCGAGCGGCAAGATGGGGCAGGCCATCGTCCGGCTCGCGGCGAACGAGCGAGCCCAGATCGTGGGCGCGATCGTGTCGCGCGGCTCCTCCCGCATCGGCCGTGACGTCGGCGAGCTCGCGGGGACAGGCACCATCGGCGTCGCGATGAGCGACGACACCAGCGCCGGGCTGCTCGGCGCGGACGTGGTCATCGACTTCTCGCGGCCCGAGGCGCTCCCCCGCCTCCTGCACCTCGCGATGCGCGCCAAGGTCGCCGTGGTCAGCGGCACGACGCGCCTCGACGGCACGTGCGAGCGGCTGCTCGACGAGACGGCGCAGCACGTCCCGGTCCTCTGGTCGCCGAACACGAGCATCGGCATCCACGTGCTCGCGGAGATCGCGGCGAGCGCGGCGCGGCGGCTCGGGCCCGGCTACGACGTCGAGATCGTGGAGGTGCACCACCGCGCCAAGGTGGACGCGCCGAGCGGCACGGCCGTGCGGCTCGCCGACGCCGTGCGCGCGGCCCGCGAGCCGGCCGCGACGCTCGACGACGTGCACGGCCGCGAAGGCAACGTCGGCCCGCGCAAGGCGAACGAGCTCGGGATCTTCGCCGTGCGCGGCGGCGACGTCATCGGCGACCACACCGTCCACCTGCTCGGCCCCGGCGAGCGCCTCGAGCTCACGCACCGCGCGACCAGCCGCGATCTCTTCGCGCGCGGGGCGCTGCGCGCGGCGTGGCACCTGCACGGGAAGCCGCCCGGCCGATACACGATGGCCGACGTGATCGGCGGCTGACCCCGGCGCTCCAGGGCCAGACGCGGGCGATCCGCGCTCCGGCGTTCCGCGAGGGAGCCACAATGTGGTCAGCGGCGGTTCGCCGCACTACGCTGCGGCGCTCGTATGGAGACGCTCGCTGCGAGGATCGCACGCGCCGGTCCGTTGCCGGACAGGGACGCGGTCGGCTGGGTCGTCCGCCTGGCGAAGCGCGTCGAGAGCCTGCACGCGCGCGGGACGGTGCACGGCCGCCTGTCGGCCGCGTGCGTGGTCATGGAGGGCGAGCCGTGCACGTCGACGGGGTGGCTCTCGGACCCGCTCGCCACGCCCGCCTTCGTGGGTTACCGCTCGCCGGAGCGGGCCGCGGGCGAGGGGCCGTCGCGCCGGGACGACACGTGGGCGCTCGCGGTCACCCTGTACACGGCGCTCTCGGGAGCGCTCCCGTTCCCTGCCGAGAGCGACCAGGAGCTCCGCCGCAAGCAAGGCGCCGGCCCCGCGCCGCGGGTAACGCCGCCCGGCGCGGCGGGCGACGCGCTGTGGCGCGTGCTGGACCAGGCGCTCGCGCGCGGCGCCGAGCAGCGGATCACCGAGGTCGCGGCGCTCCGTCGCGCGCTGGAGGCCGCGCGGCCGGGCGAAGGCCTGGAGGAGCTGCCGCCGCTCGATGAGCACGCGCTCGCGGCGCCGGCGAGGACGATTCCAGCGCCGCGCCCGTCGAGCAGCGGGGTGCGGGGGACGTCGAGCTCGCAGCCGCCCCGCAAGAGCGCGCCGCCGCGCGAGAGCACCGGCTCGCAGCCGCCCCGCAAGAGCGCGCCGCCGCGCGAGGGCACCGGCTCGCAGCCGCCCCGCAAGAGCGCGCCGCCGCATGGCCACTCGAGCTCGCAGCCGCCGCCCCTCGCGGGCGCCTCGGCCCGCCGGACGCCGTTGCCCCTCCACGGGCTCGCCAGCCTGGGGCTCCGGTCGACGATCGGCGTGCCGACCACCCCGCCTCCGGAGGCGCCGGACCGTGCCTCGAAGGCGCAGACCGCATTGCCTGCCGCATCGCCGCGGCTCGCCGGCGCAGCGACGGAGGAGCGCTCGCGCGCGGGCGCAGTGGCTGCCCCGACCGCGCACGTGCAGCCACCGCCGCGACCGCCCGTCGTGCCCGCAGCGACGGCGCTGCCGCCCGTCGTGCCCGCAGCGACGGCGCAGCCGCCCGTCGTGCCCGCAGCGATAGCTCAGCCGCCCGTCGCGCCCGCAGCAACGGCGCAGCCGCCCTTCTCGCCCGAAGCGATAGTGCAGCCGCCCGTCGCGCCCGCAGCAACGGCGCAGCCGCCCTTCTCGCCCACCGCGGTGCCCCTCTTCGACGCGGATGCCCCAGCGAGCCCGCGAACGATCGACGATCTCCCCTGGCTGGGCGAAGACGACACACACGAGCCGTCGCACCCCTTCCCGATGGCGCCCGGCAGCGTCGCCGCGCGCCTCGGCGCGCCCGGGCTCGGCGCACCGACTCCCCACGTCCCGGCCGTCGATCTCCCCTGGCTGGGCGAAGACGACACACACGAGCCGTCGCACCCCTTCCCGATGGCGCCCGGCAGCGTCGCCGCGCGCTTCGGCGCGCCCGGGCTCGGCGCGCCGACTCCCCACGTCCCGGCCGTCGATCTCCCCTGGCTGGGCGAAGACGACCCGCATCGGCCGTCGCACCCCTTCCCGATGGCGCCCGGCGGCGTCGCCGTGCGCGGCGGCGCGTCCGGGCTCGGCACGCCGCCGCGCACGGCGACGCCGCTTCGCGCGCCGGCGCCGGCGCCCGGAGCGAGCCGCGAGACGCCGTCCGCGGCGCGCCGGTGGGTCACGCTGGCGCTGGGGGTCGTGGCCATCGCGGGCGCCGCGGGGGCAGCCTGGTTCTGGCTTCGCCACCGCGACGCCGCGCCGCCGTCCCTCCCGGCGCCGCCGTCCGCGGACGCTGCGCCCGCCGCATGCGCCGCGCCCGTAGAGCCGAGCGCGCCGGCGCTCGGTGACGCCGGCGCGGAACAGGCAGGCACGGCGGCGCCGGCGGACGCAGGCACCGCAAGCGCAGCGCCGGACCCTGCGGCCACGGCGGACTTCGCCGCATGCGCGATGCCTCTCTTTCCCGGCAAGAGCGTCGACGCCGCCATCGCGGGCCAGCTGTCGTTCGCCTGCGCCGAGACCGACCCGATGAAGGGCGTCTCGGCGCTCAAGAGCCAGCTCGCGCAGGCAGCTGGGCCCAAGGGCGTCTCGGACGCCACGAAGGAATGGGCTGTGCTCGGCTGGCACGACATGGCGACCCTCGCGACCCTGCGCGCCCGCTGCTGCCACGCCCCGCCCCCCCTCCAGCTGCCCCCCACGCCCGAGGGCTGCACGCCGCTCGACGAGGCCCTGAACGAGCTCGGCGCGGCCGTCGCGTCGGCGTCTGCTCCGGGCGATCGGGCTGTCGCGAAGGCGGCGCGGCGGTACATGCGCGCAGCCCAGTGCGTCGCCCGGGTCGGCGCGGCGACCCGTTACGGGCGCAAGAACAAGCCGAACGGAGGCGAGGCCAGCGCCTTCAAGAAGGTGCTCTCGCGCGCGCTCCGAAACACGGCACAGGCCCGCTGAGCCGCGCGAACGTCACGTCGCCCGTGGCGCGTGCCCGTGGTGCGCGCCGTGCCACGGCGTGGCGAGCGACGCGGACGGCGCGGCCGGCGTGAACGGGGGTGAACCGGCGTGAACCGGCGTGAACAGCGCGGATCGATCGCTCGACCACCTCGCCGAACGAGCGGTTCTGGGGTAGCGTCCGCGGTCCCATGTCCAACGAAGCGAGCGATCTCCTGCTCGAAATCGGCGTCGAGGAGCTCCCCTCGTCGTTTGTCGAGGCCGCGCTCCGCGCGCTCCCGGATCTCGCAACGAAGCGCCTCGCGGAGCTCAGGCTCCGCCACGGCGCGGTGCGCGCGCTCGGCACCCCGCGTCGGCTCGCGCTGCTCGTCTCCGGGGTCGCGGCGCGCCAGCCGGACCTCGAGGAGGAGGTCACCGGCCCGCCGGTCAAGGCGGCCTTCAAGGACGGCGCGCCCACGAAGGCGGCCGAGGCGTTCGCGCAGAAGCTCGGCTGTACCGTCGCGGACCTGCGCCGCGTCGAGGGGCCGAAGGGCGAGTACCTCGCGGGCACCCGCCGCGAGGCCGGCAAGCCCGCGGCCGAGCTCCTCCCGGAGGTCCTGGCGTCGCTCGTCGCGGCCATCCCCTTCCGCAAGTCGATGCGCTGGGGGCAGGGAGATTTCGCGTTCGGCCGCCCCATCCAGTGGCTGGTCGCGCTCTCCGGCGGCGAGGTCATCCCCGTCGAGATCGCCGGCATCCGCAGCGGGCGCACGAGCCGCGGCCACCGCTTCCTCGGGTCGGGCGAGATCGCGATCGGCGCCGCGAAGGACTACGTCGAGGCGATGCGCGCGGCGCACGTGCTCGTCGACCCCGAGGCGCGCGCGCAGCTCATGCGCGAGCGCCTGCTCGCCGCGGCGCGGGACGCGGGCGGCGTGCTGATCGAGGACGACTTCCTGATCGGCGAGAACCTCTCCCTCGTGGAGGAGCCGCACGTCATCGTCGGCAGCTTCGAGGACCGGTTCCTCGAGCTGCCGGAGCGGGTGATCCTCGAGGTCGCGCGCGGCCACCAGCGCTACTTCGGCGTCCGCGACGCGAGGACGGGGGCGCTGCTCCCGAGGTACCTGGCGGTCGTGAACACCGCGGAGGCGCCCGAGAAGATCAAGCGCGGCAACGACAACACGATGCGCTCGCGCCTGTCGGACGCGCAGTTCTTCTACCGGGAGGACGTCAAGATCCCGCTCGCGAACCGCCGCGAGAAGCTCGGCGGCATCGTGTTCCAGAAGCGGCTCGGCAGCGTCCTGGCGAAGGCCGAGCGCGTCGAGCGGCTCGCCCGCGAGCTCGGCCTGCTCCTGATGCTGCCCGAGCAGACGCTGGTGGCGGCGGCCTCGGGGGCGCACCTCGCGAAGTGCGATCTCGTCGCGCTGATGGTGGGCGAGTTCCCCGAGCTCCAGGGGGAGATGGGGCGGGCGTACGCGCTCGCCCAGGGGGTCAGCCCGGAGGTGGCCGACGTCATCCGCGATCACTACCTGCCCAAGGGCGCCGCGGACGCCACGGCGCCGACGAACGCCGGCGCGCTGGTCGCGATGGCCGATCGGCTCGACACGCTGGTCGGCTGCTTCGCGATCGGGCTCGTCCCCACGAGCACCGCCGACCCGTACGGGCTGCGCCGCGCGTGCCTCGGCGTGCTGCGCACGCTCCTGGATCGCGATCTCGATCTGCGCCTCGGCGCCGCGTTCGGCGCCGCCTACGACGGCTACGCCGGGGTGGAGCTCAACGTCGCGCGCGAGGAGCTCGCGACCCGCCTCGGCGAGTTCTTCTCCGAGCGGCTGCGGGGCCTGCTCTCCGACCGGCTCCCGCAGGACGCGGTCCTCGCGTGCCTGCGCGTCGCCGCGGATCGCCCGCTCGATCTCAGGGCCCGCGTGCGCGCGATCGACGCGCTGAGCCCGGAGGTGCGCGCGCGGGTGGGCGAGGTCTTCAAGCGGGCCACGAACATCGCCGACAAGGCGCCTGCCGGCGAGCCGGTGGCGCCGTTCGGGCAGGACGTGCACCCGAGCGAGACGGCGCTCTTCGCGGGGTACCTCAAGCTGCGCGACCAGATCGCGTCGGACGTCCGGAGCGGCTCGTACGACACCGCGTTCAGGGCGGTGGCGGACTTCGCCCCGCTCTTGCACCAGTACTTCATCGACGTGTTCGTGATGACCGACGACGCGGCCGTGCGGGACAACCGGCTGCGGCTGATGCGCGCCCTGGCGGAGACCTGCGGGAGCCTGGCCAGGCTGGAGCTCCTCGGCGAGGCGCCGCGCGCGGCGTCGTAGCGGGCCGGCGCGGCGGCTCGGCGGCGCGCGAGGCGCCACCTTTTCAGCTCAGAGTGGCGTTCCCGCGGGCGCCTCGGCCGGCGGCTCTCCTGGAGCTGGCTTTGCGGGCGAGCCGAGCGACGATGCGCTCTCCGCATGACAAGAGGAGGGGGTGTAGCGATGTCTTCAATCGAAGATAACAAATCGATCGCGCGACGGATTCTCGATCTCGTGAGCGAACAATGGTCGATCGAGGACGTGATCGCCGAAGGGGACAAGGTGGTCGCGCGCGCAGAACACGTGCGCACAACCGAGCTTCCTGGGCATCCCGAGCCACGGACGGCAGTAGACGCTACCGCGATGGCGATTCCAGCCGGGCCACCTCGATAGATCACGAAACGGCGACTCCGAAAGCGCCATGAAGCCACGTCCATGCGCTTCGCTTCGCGGAACCGATAAGCCCACTGTAAGACCACTGTGAACGATGAGCAGCGCCTCTCGGGCCTCGCTGGGCCGTCGGGCGTCTGGATCTGCACGCTCGCCAGGAGCTGCGGTACCGTTCGCCCCCATGCCGGGATCTCCGCCCTATCCGTTTGCGTTCTTCGGGGCAGCGCCGAGCGACTGGTTCGACCTCGAAGGGGACCTGTTCTCCTATGAGCTCTGCTTCGTGGCGCCCCCGGACGCGGCCGCGCGGCGCGCCGTCGGCGAGGCGTGGGAGCGGGCGCTCGACGCGCGCGCGGTGGAGCACGGCGAGCCCTTCCAGTGGGCCGATCGCTGGGCGCTCGTGCGGGTGCGGCCGGCGGGGTGGAGCAAGGCGTGCGTCGCCGACATGGCGCGCGCGGTCCAGCAGGCCCTCACCGCGGCGCACGGCGCGCACCCGATCGAGGTGGCCTCCCTAGCCGAGGCGATCGAGAGCGACAGCGACTGGGACGCCTGGTCCGCCGAGCAACGACCCGAGCCCCCGACGGGCCCGAGGTGGCCCGTCGAGCTGCCCCGCTTCGGCGGTGGCAAGCGCTTCGACGCCGCGTGCGCGGTCGATCCGGCGGTCGAAGCCGCGCGCGAGGCGGCGCGCGCCGCGCCCCTCGAGGAGAAGCGCTCCTCGGCGAGCACGGCGGGCGACGACCACGACGCGGACGAGACGGACGAGGCGGAGGCCAGCGACGACGACGACATACCCAGGGTCATCTCCGGCGGGCTCCGGCTGGAGCGCGTGCCGGGGTACAAGGCGCCCGAGCCCCCCGACGAGCAACGGAAGCTCTTCGGGCGGAGCGGCGAGGTGCAGATTGCGCCGAACGGCCTCGTCTTCGGCGTCGCCAAGCCGAAGCGAAAGCCGCCTGTCGCCGCGTGGATCGAGCACGGCGAGCTCCGCACCGCTCAGGGCGATCCGCTCGCCACCACGACCGGCGCTCACGTCGCCGCGCGCGACGACGGCGGCGCGGCGCTGATCGGGGAGGATTCGGAGGCCGTATGGGAGGTCGTGTTCGCGGAGGGCTCCGTGCGGCGCCTCTTCAAGCACGACGAGCCCTTCTCCGACGTCGCCTACGGCCCGGAGGGCCGGGTGCTCGTGCTCGCGGGCTCGATCGACGCCTACCGGCGGGAGGGTTCGGACGTCGCGCTCGAGGGGCGCTGGGACCTCGACGGCTACGGGATGCAGTCGGTGCTCGGCGGACGCCTGCTCCTCGTGAAGTGCTTCGACGACGAGGACGAGAGCGCGGACGGCGTCACCCTCCTCGGCTACGACGGCTCCACGATGCGCCGGCTGGCCCGCGTGCGCATCTCGATCGGCGACATCGTGATCGACGGCGCCCGCGTCATCGTGGAGGACGGCAGCGAGTACTACGCGCTGCTCGGCCTGGAGGAGCTCGCCGCGCGCTTCGCCGCGCAGCCGGACGCCTTCCCCGAGCTGAAGAAGCGCGAGCCCGGAGACGAGGACGAGAGCGCGTCCGGCGAGGGCGACGACGAGGACGAGAGCGCGTCCAGCGAGGGCGACGAGGACGAGGACTCCCGGCCAGAGGTCCTGGAGGGCGCGCTCCGCCTGGAGCGGCGGAGGTCGCGCGAGGTGCCGCCCGAGCCCGAGATCGAGCGCGCGGAGCGCGATCTGTTCGGGTCGAGCTCCTGTGTCTCGGTCGCGCCCGGCGAACGCGTCTACGGCATCGCGAAGCTCCGGCGCAAGCCGGCGGCGGCCGCCTGGATCGAGGGCGGAGAGCTCAAGCGCGCCGATGGCGAGGCGCTGCCCAGCCCCCACGGCTACATCGCGGCGCGGGAGGACGGCGGCGCGGTGCTGTACGGCTTCGACTACAAGCTCGTCGCCGAGCTCTCCTTCGCGGACGGCAAGCTGCGTCGCCTCTTCGAGCACGAGGCGTCGATCTCCGAGATCGCCTACGGCCCGGAGGGCCGCGTCATCCTCGCCGCGGACGAGTCCCTCGACGTCTACCGCCGCGAGGGAGAGGGCGCCGTGCTCGAGCAGCGCTGGGGCGTGAGCGGTTACGGCCTGACCCCCGCCCTCGGCGGCCGGCTGCTCCTCGTCAAGAGCTACGAGGGCGAGGACTCCGAGGACGGGCTGACCCTCGTCGGCTTCGACGGGAGCAAGCTGCGCCGCGTGGGCCGCGTGAAGGCCTCCGTGGGCGACGTCCGGATCGCCGAGGGCCGGGCCTTCATGGATCACAGCGGCGACACCTACGAGCTGCTCGGCCTCGACGCGCTGGTCGAGCGGCTGGCCACGGACCCCGACGCGTTCCCCGAGGTCGCCGTGTACACGCCGTCCGAGGAGGACGATGACGACGACGAGGCGCCGGAGTCAGGCCCGAGGAAGGCGCCCGAGGAGTACGCCATCGAGCCCGCCCCGGGCCGCGTCGGCGTGCGCTACCTGGGCAAGCAGCGCCCGCTGCCAGAGGACGAGGAGGACGTCCCGAGGGACGTGCGCGCGCGTTTCGGAGCGGGCGCGCGGGAGCTCGAGCGCTACCGCCCCGCCGACGTGTACATCGGGTGGAAGAAGGAAGCCCGGCGCTCCTTCGTCTTCGCCGTGCTGAAGGACGGGGAGCTCATCGAGACCGCGGTGAAGGCGAGCTCCCCCTCGTCGACGGGCCTCGTGAACGCGGATCGGAGCGCCGCGCTCGTGGCGACCGACGGCGACGCCAAGCTCTGGTGGGTGGACCTCCCGCACGGCAAGCCGATCCTCGTGCACGACTTCAGCAAGGAGGAGAGCGAGGACGAGATCTACACGCTCGAGGCGCTCGCCTCCGGGCGGGTGATCGTCGGCACCTCGTCGGAGACCTGGATCTTCTCGGTCAGCGGCGGCGCGTCCAGGCTGGAGGCGCGCGGCGACCTGGATCTGCGCGTCGTGGAGAGCGCCGCGGGGGGCCGCGTGGCCGTGCTGGAGGTCTCCGAAGGCAAGCCTATCCGGGTCTGGGGCGTCTACGATGATGGCGTCCGCACGCTCGCCGAGCTCGAGCCGGAGCCGCTCAGCTTCGAGCCGAGCGCTGACGGCAAGTTCTTCTTCGAGGCCGTGAATCGCCTTGGCTGGTATGAGCTCGTCAACCTCGAAGACGCCTGGGAGGCCGGGCGCCGTGACACCTCTGGCGAGCGCTACCCGCGCGTGGCGCTCGCGCCGAAGCCCCCCGAGCAGGACGAGGACGACGAGGACGGCGACGACGGCGAGGACGGCGAGGACAGCGACGACGACGAGGAGCCGCAATCCGTGGAGTGAAGGCGGCCGCTACCCGCCGTCAGGCCATCACGCTCGTCCAGCCCCGCGCCGTCCGGCCGCTCGACGCCATCGAGAGCAGCCGGCTCACGCGCTCCTCCGTCGTCGGGTGCGTCGAGAACCACTTCAGCACCGAGCCAGCCCCGGCGAGCGGGTTGACGATGAAGAGGCTGGCCGTCGCGGGGCGCGCCGCCTCGGGGGGCACGAGCGCCACGCCGTGCTCCAGCTTGGACAGGGCGCTGGCGAGCGCCTCCGGGTCCCCGGACAGCTTGGCGCCGAGCTCGTCCGCCATGTACTCGCGCGACCGCGAGATGCCGAGCTGCACGAGGGTCGCCGCGATCGGCGCCACGATCGCGAGGGCCAGCCCGCCGAGCGGGCTCGCGCCGTCCTCGTCGTCCGACGATCCGCCGAATATCCCGGCGAAGCTCACGGCATGGGCCACCCACGTGATGCCCGAGGCGAACGCCGCCGCGATCGTCGATACCAGGATATCGCGGTTCTTGATGTGCGCGATCTCGTGCGCCAGCACGCCGCGCAGCTCACGCTCGCTCAGGAGCTGCATGATGCCCTCGGTCACCGCCACGACGCCGTGCTCCGGGTTGCGCCCCGTGGCGAAGGCGTTCGGCTGCGCGTCCGGGATGACATAGACGCGGGGCTTCGGGATCCCCGCCCGACTCGAGAGCTCCTCCACCATCCGGTGCAGCCCCGGGGCCTCGAAGGGCGAGACCTCGGCGGCCCGGTGCACCGCGAGCACGATGCGGTCGGACATGAAATACGCACCCAGGTTCATCGCGAGCGCGAGCACGCCGAACAAGACGAGGTACCCGGGCCCCAGCGCCCCGCCGATGGACACCAGGATTGCCGACATGACGCCGAGCAACAGGATCGTCTTGATCTGATTCTTCATGAACTTCGTTCCCTCCTCGGAACGGAGCGCTGCAAGAGCCGCTCCCCCGAGATCGATGTGTCGCGCGCGTCGCATTGCAATACCGCGCGCCCCCCGATCAGCAGACGTCGTGTCCTGCGGATTCCCGCCTGTGGCTCTCCCGACCGCCTCCCCTGCTGGCCCGCCCCATTTCGCCCCGCTGCCCTATTTCGCCTCGCGGTCCATTCCACCTCTGGCACCGCGATACGCGAGCTCAGCGCGGAATGCGCCCGCCAGCGCGCCTCACGCCTGCCAGATCGCCAGGAGCCACACCGCGACGCCCGCCGCGCACACCGCGAGCCCCGGCGCCGCCTTCGGCCATACCCACTGCCCCGTCACCGTGACCCCGCGCCGCACCACCCAGACGGCGCCCGCCACCCACGCCGCGAACGCCCCGACGAGGGCGACCACCCAGCCGACCCGCGGCGCGTCGTCGCGCGCGAGCGCCGCGAGGTGCTGCCGCTCGACCATCGCGGCAGGCTCGGTCCGCGTGCCCGGCGGGCGCGGCGCGGCCGCCGAGAGGCGGGCGATGGCCGCGTTGGCCAGCTCCAGGTCCTCCGCGTGCGGCGTCGTGAGCCACCGCGTCTCCAGGGCGGCCGTGCGCACCGCGCGCCACGCGAAGAGCGCCGTGTCGGCCCGACCGAGGCCCTCCGCGGCCGTCGCGAGCGCGATCAGCCGCTCGTACGCCACGCGGACGTGCGGCGCCCCGGGGGCGTACCAGCCCGCCGCCCGCCGCGCGTGGAGCGCCGCCGCGTGCGCGTCGCCGGCGCGCAGGGCGTCCGTGCTCTCCGCGATCTCCCGCTCGCCCGCGGCCACCACCCGCAGCGACGCCGCGCCGACGAGGAAGCCGGCGACCGCGAGGCCGCGCAGCACGCCGAGCACGACCGAGAGCCTCACAGAAAGTCGCGTCTCTTGAAGACGAACGCCGCCACCGACAGGAGAACGAGCGCCCACCCGGCGCACGTGATCGCCGCCCAGCCCAGGTACACGAGCAGGTTCGCGTCAGCGACCTCGCCCGCGAGCAACGGGCGCGGCGGCACGTAGATCTGGAGGTTCGGGACCACCTTGGAGAAGGCGCGCGCCGCTGCGCTGATCTGGGGGCCGAAGTACTTCACCGGCAGCCGGGCGAGCGAGTCGGCGTTGCGCCCGATGAGGAAGACGCCGAGCGTGAGCAGCGAGGACAGGAACGGCGTCGAGAACGACGAGAACAGCGTCGCCACCGCGGCGACGATGCCGACCTCGAGGAACGCGAGCGCGCTGCCCGCGAGCACGACGCGCCGCTCCGTCGGCGCGCCGTCCGCGAAGAGCACGCCGAGCAGGAGGAAGACCGCCGCCCAGGGGACGAACCCGTACGTGCGCGCCATCGGCGAGCGCCACGCCACGAGCCCGAGCGCCGCGAGCGAGGCGGCCCCGGCGCCCGCCACGAGGGCCAGCGAGCGGCCGGCCAGCACCGCGCTGATCTGCAGCACGAGCCCGGCGTCGGCCAGGATGAACACCCCGAGCGTGAGCAACGTGCCGAGGTACTTGCCGACGAGGTACTCGCCGCGGCGCACCGGGCGGGCCAGGATCGGGAAGATCGTCTTCTGCTCGAGCTCGCGGTACAGCGACGTCGCGCCGATGATGACCGCGACCGCGATGCTGAAGAGCGAGATCGACGCGACGCCGAGGTCGCTGACGACCCGCGCCCCGTTGCGGAGCGTGTAGGCGCCGACGATGATCGAGTAGAACGCGACCGCGAAGGCGACGCCGGCGAGGCCGATGAGGATGCGCGCCCGAAGCGACTCCCGGTAGGTGTTGAGGGCGATCGCAGAGATGCGGCCGAACATCGGGGCGACGTTAGCAAGGGACGGGGGGAGCTTGAAAGGGCCGCGGGTCAGGGGCCGGCGCCGTCCCCGGGGTCGACGACCCGCACGTCCAGGAACCAGAGGCCGTGCGCGAGCGCGTGGCCGTCGATCTGGAGGTAATACACGCCAGGATCGAGCACGAGATCGAGGAAGCTCCGCTGGGGATCCGTACCGATCGTGCAGGAAAGCGGCATTTCGACGCCGGGACAGCCCGGGCCGCGGCGGACCGAGAGCAGCGTGTCGTAGCTCGAGCCGGCCATGTCGAGCACGACCCGCCTGCGCGCGGTCAGCGTGAGCCGGAGGAGCTGGTCCCGGGCGCCGCCCTCCTCCGTGCCGGCGCGGTCGCAGCCGGCGTCGAAGTCCGCGGCGGCGTTGGCCGTGTTGCCCTGGAAGAAGCCGCCGCTCTCCGGGATCGCCAGCGCCCCCTCGCACGCGTCGGAGAAGGGCACCAGCGTGGGCGGCACCGCCGGCCGGACGAACGCCGTCACGCTCACGGGCTGGCCGAGCTGCGCCTCGGCCACGACCCGGTACGACCCCGGCGCGACGTTGCGCCGCGCGCTCCGGAGCGGCGTGACCTCCCCCTCGCTGCACGCGAGCCGATCGCCCTCGCCGCCGCACGCCGGCGTGGACAGGGCGATCGCGCCGGTGTCGCCGGCCGACAGCTTCTCGACGAGCAGCACGTCGGACGCGACCGGCAGCTCGAGCGCGTACACGGCGTCGACGGCCGCCGGGCCGCAGCCGAGATCCACGTCGTCCTGGTGGCCGAGCAGCGACACGGAGACCGTCCGGTTCGGCGCGAGCTCGGCCGCCCCTTCGCACGCCTCGTCCGGCGGCGGCTCGGTCGGCGGCGAGAGCTCCAGCGTCACGAGCACCGAGGTCGGCGCCGTCGCGGAGACCGCCACGGCGTACACCCCCGCGGGCAGCGCGCGCCGGAAGAGGTGCGGCGCCGCCGCCGTCTGGCACGCGAGCTCGTCCTCCGGCAGCGCGCACGCGGCGCTCCGCAGCGAGAGCGAGGGATCGCCGTCGCCGTCGGTCGAGATCGCGTAGAGGTCGACGTCCTGGGGCTCGGCGAGCTCGAACGTGTAGACGAGCTCCCCGAGCCCGGTCTCGCACGCGGTCCCGAGATCCAGGGCGGCGTCGAGGATCGTCGCCAGCGCCGGCGCGCCCGGCGCGAGGGGCACCGCCGTGCCGCACGTCTCGTTCTCCGGCGCCGGCGCCGGCGGCAGGAACGCCACGTCGACGATGACCGGCGCGCCCACCTTCGTCGTCACGTAGAGCGGCAGCGCCGTCGCCCGCTCCGGATCGCCGAGGCCGCGGGCCCGGAGCTTCGCGAGCTTGCCGCCGTCCGCCGTCTCGTGGGGCCCCCCGCACGCGAGCTCGGTCGCGGCGTCGCCGCACTGGCCGGCGAGCGTCACGGCGACGTCGGTGGCCTCCGTCTCCGCATCGGGGGCCTCCGTCCGCGCGGTCACCTCGACGTCGACAGGCGGCCCCGGCGGCAAGATCACCGCGGCCACGACGTCACGCGTGCTCGCAGGGCGGGGCAGGCCGCACGAGCTCGCGTAGTGGAAGCCCGCGCCCGCCGTCGTCATCGCATACGAGCCCGGCGCGGAGATCTCCAGCGCATCCAGGCACGTGTCGTGCTCCGGAGACACACAGCCGCCCTCGTCGGCGCGCCCGTCGCAGTTGTCGTCCCGATCGTTGCCGCAGACCTCGGGCTGCGCCGACGACACCGTGGGATCGGCGTCGTCGCAGTCGCCCCCGCCGCAGTGCTCGTCGGGATCGCCGTCGAGATCGGCGTCGCGCGGCGCGCTCGAGCACGTCTTGGTCGCCTCGTCGCACGCGTCGATCGTGCAGGTGCTCTGATCGTCGCACGCGACCGGCGCGCCGGGCACGCAGCCGAGCCGCGGGTTGCAGCGCTCGACGCCGTCGCAGTAGACGTCGTTCTGGCAGGCGCTGTCGTCCGGCGTGAAACGGCACCGCCCGAGGGCGGTGTCGCACGCATCGAAGGTGCAGGGAAATCCGTCCTCGCACTGATCGTCGTCGACGCACGGGCCGCCCAGCGTCGGGTCCGCTGGAGCCTGCTCGCCGCCGGCGCCGCCCTCGCCGCCGCCCTCGCCGCCCGCTCCGCCGGCCGACGGGAAGGGGCTCGGGGCGCTCGAGGCGCAGGCGGCGCCGGAGAGCGCCGCCGCGGCGACCGCTCCGCAGAGGAGAGCGAGACGCGTCAAGGAGGAAGGCGTCAAGAAGGAGGAAGTGTGAGTCCGCATCGAACGAGGTGAGCGGCAATGAGCGTAGCAGGGCACCGCCACGTCTGGCATCATGGCGCGCGATTCCGCCGAGCGTCGCGGATAGAGGGAAAAACAGGGTGACCAGCGACAGATTGACCCGACCCGAGCTGACGTGGCTGCTGGCGCAGGAGGCGCGGAGCGCCGCCCAGAAGCTCCGCCAGGGCGTGGGGATGATCGCGACCGAGAGCGCGCCGCCGCCGACGCCGTCGCCCGACGACAGCTCGGGCGGCGTCGAGAGCACGCTCAACCGGCTCGACGAGGCGGTGAGCATGCTCGCGTCGCTCCACGGCCGCCCCCTGCCGCGCGGGCGGCGCGGCCGCGTCGACCTGACCGCGCTCCTCTGGGAGGTCGCGCCCGAGGCGCGGGTGCAGATCGAGATGGGCGAAGGGACCACCGTGTTCGGCGACGAGACCGAGCTCCGGCGGATGCTCCAGGTGCTCATCGCGCAGGGCGGCGACCCCTCGAGCCTGACCGGGGCGCCCGACGTGAGCATCCACCGCGTCGGCGACGAGGTCAGCGTCCGGGTCAACCTCGGCCCGGAGACGCCCGTGAACTTCGAGACCGAGCGGGTGTGGCTGTCGCGCATGGCGCTGCGCTACGGCGGCCGGCTCGAGCTCGACGGCCTGATGCAGACGCTGACGCTGCCCGCCGAGGTCGATCTCCAGCGCCTCGAGGTCGAGAGCCTCAAGAAGGAGCTCGCCGCCGCGCAGGCCCAGGGCGAGGCGTACGCGCGCGAGCTCGCCGCGGTCTTCTCGCGGGTCGAGGGCGAGCGCGAGCGCGAGCGCGGGTCGCTGTCCGGCGTCATCTCGCGGCTCGGCGGCAGCGAGCCGGTGTCGCACCTCCCGCCGAGCGGCGACAGCCTCGCGGTGCTCGTCGCCGCGGTGCGCGTGCTCGGCACGCAGCTGCGCGGCATCCTGTCGGCGATCGGCCGCGACATCGCGCCGCTCCGGACCCACGGCGGCGACGCGGGCGAGACGGCCTCGTCGGTGGGGCGCCACGTGACGGCGGCGTCAGAAATTGTCAGTGATCTCGCCAGGTTGGGTGCGTGTCCACTCCACGAGTTCCCGCGCCACTGCGACGTCGCCGACGTGCTGCGCGACGTCGTGAAGGACGATCTCGCGCGCGCGGCCCGCCACGACGTGCGCGTGGTGGTCGAGGCGCCGGAGACCGCGCAGGAGGTGGTGCCGCAGGGCGCGCTGACGGTGCTGCTGCACGCGCTGCTCGATCACGCCATCAGCGCGTCGCCGCCGGGCAGCGAGGTGCTCGTCTCCCTCGCCGAGGGCCCGAGCGGGGTCGAGATCACCTTCGACGACGCCGGGCCGCCGCTCCCGGCCGCCGCGCGGAGCGTCGTGCTGAGCCGCGACTTCGAGGCGGTCGCGCAGGGCCGCCCGCCGGCGCTGCCGCTCATCGCGGCGCACGCGATCGCCGCCCATACGAACTACGGTATTGCCATCGAGGACGGGCCGCGCGGCGAGACGCGGGTGCGGCTCACGATCCCGCGATCGGGATAGCGCCTCGCCGTCCACATCCGATCGCGCGACCTGCTACCGCAGGAACGAGCTCGGCGGGAAATCGACGTCGAGGTTGAGCGTGGCGCCGCGCACGATGTTGATGTCGTCCACCGTCAGCGTCGTGGTGACGGGGCGGTCGTTGCCGCGCTCCACGAGCGTCGCCGTGGCCGTGTACTCATCGGGCGGGAGATCCACGGTGATGCTGAAGTCGTCGCAGCGCGCGTAGTCTCTCGCCACCTCGCGGCTGCCCCGGTAGACGATCAGCTCGAAATCCGCTCCTCCGCGGCTGTGCTGGGAGCACGCCCGCGAATCGATCCGGCTCGCCACGGTCCACTCCAGCGTCAGGCTCCCGACGGCCTGCACGGGCCGCGGCCGGCGCTGGGGGCTGGGCTCCACGTCGACGATGCACCCCAGGGCCAGGAAGCTCGATAACGCGAGGCCGCAGAGGGGAAAGACGCTCTTCTCCTGATTCATCCTCGTACCCGTCCTTTCGCTGCTGCCCCGCTGTCAACGAGGTGTGTAGTAACGGCGCCCCCGCTCGCGCGGATAGCTCAGCTCGCGCTCCGGCACGTACCTCGGCGACGTCCGGAACGTCTGCCTGTAGCGCTCGAGCTCCATGGGCTCCTCCTCGAAGATGACCCAGCCCCGGTTCGTCGGGTAATACCAGCGGCCGTCGACCAGGTACGCATACGTCCCGCGGAAATAGACGCGCGGATACGCGGCGATCTCCACCGGGACGACCTCGGCGCGCACCGCCGGAACGCCGGACACGACGAACCCCCCCTCGGTCCCGACCGTGCCCATACACCCCATGAGCAGCGAGGCGCCGACCACGAGCGCAGCCGCGGCGAGCGAGGCCCTCGTCACACCGAGAGATCTGGACCGCCCTCGCACGGGCGGAGTCACGTTGTTGCTCTGCTTCACGTCATTGCTCCTCCGAGCGCAACTCAGCAACGCGAGTGCCAGCGCGGCGCGACTCGAGATCTCCGGATCTCCGCCGGCGCGGCGCTCAGCGCTCAGCGCTCAGCGCGGAGCGCCCCGGCGAGCGCGAGCGCGCGCTGGATCTCCGCCGACGTCACCAGGCCGATCACGCGCTCGCCCTCGTCGAGCACCGCGATCACGCTCGCCTCGCCGCTCGCCAGCGCGTCGAACGAGCGGGACGCGTCGTCGTCCGCGTGCGCTCTCGGCACATCCACGGGCATCACCGCGCCGACCGTCGCCGGCGCGGCGCCGCCCTGCAGCTGGCGCGCGAGATCCCAGACCGTGACGACGCCGATCTCGCGGCGCCCCTCGCCGTCCCGGGGATCGTCGATGACCCGCGCGCCGACCAGGTTGTGGCGCAGGAGCCGCTCGGCCACCGCCCGAGGGCTCTCGTCCGCATACGCCTCGCCGAGCCGATCGGTCATGAACCGCGCGACCGGGATGCCGCGGAGCAGCTCGTTCGTGCTGGAGCGCGCCTGCTCGGCCGACGCCCCCATGTAGACGAACATCGCGATGAGCACCAGGATGAGGTTCCACGAGAGCAAGCCGAAGAGCCCGAAGGCCACCGCCATCACCTTGCCTGTCGCCGTGGCGATGCGCGTCGCGCGGGTCCGCCCGAGGCGGCGCAGGAGCAGCCCGCGCAGCACCCGGCCGCCGTCCATCGGGAAGGCCGGCAGCAGGTTG
The DNA here is from genome assembly GCF_051527405.1 of Sorangium sp. So ce295. NCBI lineage: Bacteria > Pseudomonadati > Myxococcota > Polyangiales > Polyangiaceae > Sorangium > Sorangium sp. So ce295. Next base: position 11,791,521 of record NZ_CP150324.1, read on the forward strand.
AACGCGCCGAGGAGCGCGTTCGTGATCGCGAAGGCCACGAGCGCGGCGCCGATCTCCGGCGGCGCCGGGAGCAGCCGATACGCGACGTAGCTGCCGAGCGCGATACCGAAGCTCATGAGCGGGCCGGCGAACGCCATCCACGCCTCGTGCTCGGGATCGTCGCGCTCCATCTGCGAGACGCCGCCCAGCATCATCAGCGTGATCGCGCGCACCCGGATCCCGTTCTTGAGCGCGACGAACGAGTGGGCCAGCTCGTGCACGAGCACCGCCACGAACAGCCCGACAGCCAGGATCGCCCCCCAGGCGAGCGGCGGCAGGCGCATCTCCTCGCGCGGAATCCCGAGCCACGACGCGATCACCGAGAACTGCGACGACGCCACGTAGGCCACGTACGGCAGGAAAATCAGCAAGGTGATGTGCAGCCGTATCGGGATTCCACGGATCCGCAGGACTGTCAGCCCCTGGTCGAACATGTGCCTCCTGATCCACAGGTACAGATGGGGCCGACAAGCACCTTCGCAAGCCGCCGAGACAGCGCCAGCGCGCGGAAGACCAGGGCAGCCGCGCGGCGCCGCCACGCAATGCAGAGGGGCGCGCGGCGCTGCGAGGGCGCCAGCGCGCGTCCGTCCCAGGCGGGAATCACGGGGAGGGGAGCGTGTTCGGAGGCGCTCGGCGCTGCGCGGCGCCCACGCGACGCGCGGATTGGCGTAGCGTGGTGTGACCGAGGTCGTCATGCGCCAGCGCGTCCCCGATGCATTGATGGCAGCGAGCACGGAAGAGCTGACGAAGGTCGAGCTCGCGGTCCTTGAGTCATCCCACTCGGGCGGCGTGCCGAGGGACCTCACGGGCCACGTGTTCGCGATCGGGCCCGTCGGCTCGGTAGACGGCGACCTACCCAGAGCGGACGGCGCGCCGATCCTCAATGGCAATGGGATGATCTACCGGCTCGACTTCGGCCGCGGCGCGGCGGTCCGGCTGACCTCGAAGATCGCGCGCACGCCCTGTTATCACGCGGACGCCGCCTCGCGCCCCGGCACGCGCTTCGAGGCGCTGGGCTTCCGTGACGCAGGGCTGCTCCGCTTCTCGCCGCACCTCGGCCTGCGGAACCACCTCAACACCGCGTTCGTGCCCATGCACGCGCCGCGCGCGCCCGCGCGCCTGCTCGTCACGAGCGACACGGGCAGGCCCTACGAGATCGACCCGGCCACGCTGGAGCTCGTCACGCCGGTCGGGCGCAACAGCACGTGGTACCCGGCCGCGCCCGTCGATCACCCCTTTCCGATGACGCTCTCGAGCGCGCACCCCTGCTTCGACGCGGAGCGGGGCGAGCTCCTCACCGTCAACTACGGCCGCTCGCTCCTCCACCTGTTCGTCGCGTCGCTGCCGCGGCTCGACGAGCTCGGCGCGCTCCCGCGCTCGTGGGATCGGCTCGCCGCGGCGGCCGCGTCGATGATCGAGCAGCAGCTCGTCCGCCCGAGGGCGGACCGGATCGAGGCGTTCGCCAAGCGGGCGCTCGAGCTCCTGCCCGCGCGCCTCCGCCCGAGCGCGCCGCCCGGGCCGGGCGACCTCCTCGCGCGGCAGGCGGCGCGCTTCGGCGGCGTGGCGCTCGACGAGCCGGCGGGCGACTTCGCGTTTCTCCTGCGATGGGACGGCCACAACGAGCCCGAGCGGCACCCGCTGGTCCTGCCGAGCGGCGCGCCGGTGCGCATCGAGCAGAGCGTGCACCAGATCGGCCTGACGCGGCGCTGGGTCGTGCTCGCGGACACGGCGTTCAGGATCGGCCTGGAGAGCGTGGCGTTCCGGGGCTCCAAGGAGAGCCCCGGGATCGAGCGCCTCGTCCGGTCGCTGCTCACGATGCCCCACGAGCCGAGCACGACGTTCTACCTGGTCCGGCGGGACGCGCTGCGGCCGGGCGGCGGGCCGGTCGTGGTGAAGCGGGTCGTCGTCCCGCTGGAGACTCTCCACTTCCTCGTCGACTACGAGGACGCGGGGGACCGCATCACCGTGCACGCGGCGCACAACTGCGCGACGGATCATGGGGAGTGGCTCCGGCCCTGCGATCGGCACGCCGCGGACAAGACGCCGGCGCCGCCGCGCCTGCGCGGCCTGTTCCCGCTCGGGCAGGCGGACGTGAACCGGATCGGCCGGTATACCTTCGACGCGGCGGCCGAGCGCGTCGTGGACCAGGCGGTGTTCGCCGATCCCGCGCGGGCGCTCGGCGTCGGCCTCTATGCGTACCGGGAGACGGGCGCGTCGTGGATGCCGCCCGATCGCCTCGAGAACGTCTACTGGCGCGGCGGCGGGATATGGGATGAGCTGTCGACCGAGTTCATCGACCGGCTCTATGCGGCGCACCCGCACAGGTCGCTCCCCCTCCCGGCGCTCCGCCGGATGCGCGCGGAGGGCGGCCACCCCGACAGCCTGTTCCGGTTCAACCACCGCGCGATGCGGATCGAGGATCGCTACGAGTTCCCGCGGCGCGCCGTGGGGTCATGGCTCAGCTCGCTCCAGTTCGTCCCGCGGCGCGGCGGCAGCGGGGCCGACACGGACGGCTACGTCGTGGCGATCGTCGCGACGCCGTGCCGCGCGGAGGTCTGGATCTTCGACGCGACGAACCTGGCGCGAGGGCCGCTCTGCAAGCTGGGACACCCGTCGTTCCGGCCGGGGCTGACCCTCCACACGGCGTGGCTCAACTCGGTCGCTCCGTGGAGGGGTGGATACAGGGTGCCGGTGCGGGAGGATTACGAGGAGTTCGTGGCAGAGGCCCCCGGAGAGCAGGTGAAGGCGCTCTTCGAGGAGGAGGTCTATCCGCGGTTCGCGTGAGCCGCGGAGAGGAAAGGCTGGGAGCCGCGAGACGAGGGCGGCTCGGCGCAGCGCGGGGGGACCTCGGCCCCGGGGCCGTCGACCCGCTCGAGCAACACGCCCGTGGCGCCGTCTCCCAGGATCTCCGTGATCTGGTGGTTATCCCACGGCTGCCCCTCGCGCAGGCGCCGCGACCGCACGTCGCTCGCCACGATGAGCACGCGCCGACACCCCCTGTCGAGGTGCCGATTCGCCAGCTCGACGGCCGCGGAAAAACCGCCCTGAGCGGGCGTGAGATCGATCGTCAGCGCGGGCACGAGGCCGGCCATGCACGCGGCCAAGGCCGCCGCGCCGGCGTCCCCTCCCCCGCCGTCGTCGCCCGTCATGATGAGGACATCGACGAAGGGATCGCGGAGCCGCCCCACCTCGATGAGCTCCCGCAGCACCGAGGCGGCCATGGAAAGCGTGGTCTCCGTCGCGCCGGCGAAGCGCCGCTCCACGACCCCCGTCGCCTCGTGCAGCCAGTCCGCAGCGTGAGGGAGACCGTAGCTGGTGATGAGCTCCTGGTTCGTGACGACGCGCTCCGGCAGATAGGCGGCGACGGCCGCGATGCGACGCTGGACCATGTTTCTGCTCTGTTACGGCGCCGCGACCGACGCGCGCCGATCCTGCAAACCTTGGCCAGGGCAGCTCGATCCGGCGCTCCACCACCGCCGTTCGGCCAACGCCGAGCACGCTGGAGAGCCAGCGTCCTGGACGACATGAGACAACCCACCACCGAGTCGTCGAGAGCCGTGGGGCAAACTACACAATCAGATGCTCCCTCCCCGTCACCGACATCCTCCACTGGACCATTTACAGAACGTCCTGCGCAAGTGGGAATAACAGTCGATTCGACTCCGTCCGCCGCCGGAGCAGGAAAGCGCCGCAGCGGGAGGGCCCTATTGCGACGCGGGCGGTCCCGTCGCCCGCTCGCCGCGTCGCGTCGCGCTCCAGCGGACGATTCCGACCGGAAGCGACAATTCCGCTCTCACGGGCAGAGGGATGCACAAACGTGTCGGAACGCGAGGCGCTGAGCAGGCAGGGCGCAGGGCGCATCTCTCGCCCGGACGGCGCCATCGAATTCGCCCGCTCACGTCCGTTTGTGTCCGATCGCATCCGCCTGTGTCCGATCACGTCCGATCACGTCCGGTTGGGTTCGATCACGTCCGATCACGTCCCGTGATGTCGACGCGTCGTGAGCCCGCTCTTTTCTGGATCCGGAGGGAGGTTCACCCTGTTTTGAGGACACCTCCGCTCGCCGCGGCCGCCGCGCGAGAGCGCGCGATCCGCGCCGCGGGGCGCCGCGCTCGCGTCTTCCTTCTTCCCGCGCGGCCCCGCGGCGCGCGGCGGGGCTCCTTCTATCCTATCCATCGTCATCGCGACGCCGCTCCAGCGAGCGCCGCGCTCGCCCGGATCCACCGCGATTGAATCGCGGAGAAATCCCAGGGGAGCGCAGATGCGAGGAGCGCCTGATTCGCGGGCTCCATCCCGCGAATCCATGCTGTGCGAAGCGGCAGCCTCTGCACAGAAGAGCGAGGCACACAGCCTGCTCTTGGGTGCACCAAGGTGTTCGGGGGCCGCAAGGCTCATCAGGAACACCGGGGAGGACCAATGATCTCGATGCACAAGACGATGGGTTTCGCGATGATGCTGGCGCTCGGTGCCGGGTGCGCGGTCGGCGCGGACGACGACTTCGATATGGATGATGAGAGCGTCGACTCCGCGAACAGCGCGCTCGAGGCGGACGAGCGCGGCGGATACGCGTCCCAGTCGCAGGCTCAGGCTCAGGTCGGCCAGATGGGGCCCAGCAAGCTCGGTCTGCCCCCCAGCAAGGGTCTGCCCTCGAAGGGCGTTCCGATGCTCCCCAGCAAGGGCGAGCTGCCCAGCAAGGGCGGGCTCCTTCCCAGCAAGGGTGAGTTTCCGACCAAGGGCCTCCCGACCAAGGGCGGCTACCCGACCAAGGGCGGATACGCGCAGCAAGGCCCGGCGCAGCTCGGCCAGGCGTCCGACCTCTCGCAGGCTCAGATCGGCCAGGCGGGCCCGGCGCAGATCGGCCAGGCGGGACCGGCGCAGATCGGCCAGGCGGGCCCGGCGCAGATCGGCCAGGCCGGCGTGGGGCAGACGGGCTTGGTCGGGCAGGAGACCGGGCAGCGTGAGGGCGAGCGCTTCTTCGGCGGCTGCGGCCTCGGCGGCTTCGGCGGCTGGGGCGGCTTCGGCTGGGGCGGCTTCGGCGGCCTCGGCTGCGGCTTCGGCGGCGGCGCCCTCGTCTCGTCGTTCACGAGCTGCACGACGGCCATCATCCCGACGTTCGGCGGCTTCGGCGGCTTCGGCGGCTGCGGCTGGTGAGCTGACCTCACCCTGCTGGCCGGCGCCAGGGGCTCCACGTCGCAGGATCCCTCGGCGCCGCGCCAGCCCCCTCCTCTGACGAGGCTCGCGAGCGCCGGCCGCCCGGGGTTGGATATCCCGGGCTGCCGGCAGCTGCTCTCTCCCCTCCACCGCTCGCGCACGAGCCACGCCCCACCGCGCGCCGGCGGGGAGCGCGCGAGGACCCAGATCCGATCTTCAGCCGCCCTGACCGAGCGCGCGATCCAGGTAGAACGCCGCGCTGACCAGGCCGAGGTGGGTGAACGCCTGGGGAAAGTTGCCAAGCAGCTCTCCGCTCGGCCCGATCTGCTCGGAGTAGAGCCCGAGGTGGTTGGCGTACGTCAGCATCTTCTCGAAGATGAAGCGCGCGTCGTCGAGGCGGCCAGCGCGCGCGAGGGCCTCGACGAGCCAGAAGGTGCAGATGCTGAACGTGCCCTCCTTGCCGGTCAGGCCGTCGCCCGCGCCCTTGCCGAGCTCGTAGCGGTGGACGAGCGTGTCGCTCGCGAGCTCCTCGAGCGTGCGGTCGAGCGTGCCGAGGATCCGCGGATCGGTCGGGGAGATGAAGCGCATGAGCGGCATGAGCAGGTTGCTCGCGTCGAGCGCGCTCGAGCCGAAGGCCTGCACGAACGTCCTCCGCTGCGCGTCCCAGCCGCGCGCCATGATCGCCTCGTAGATGTCGTCGCGCGCGCGCGCGACCCGATGCCGGTCGAGCGGCAGAGAGCGCTTGTCGCTGAGCCGCAGCGTCCGGTCGAGCGCGACCCAGCACTGGAGCTTCGAGTAGACGAACTGCTGCTTGCCGCCGCGCACCTCCCAGATGCTCTCGTCCGCGTGCTCCCAGCTCTGACATACCCAGGTTGCCATGCGCCGGAGCTCGCGCCAGAAATCATAGGAGATGGGAGATCCGTATTTGTCGAAGAGATATACCGAGTCGATGAGCTCGCCGTAGATGTCGAGCTGGAGCTGCGTCGTCGCCCCGTTGCCGACGCGGACCGGCCGCGACCCGCGGTAGCCGTCGAGGTGGGTGAGCGCGACCTCGGGCAGCTCGTGGCGTCCGTCGATGCCGTACATGAGCTGCAGCGGCCCGGTGGGGCCGTCCTCCTCGGAGACGCGGGCGCTCAGCCATTCCATGAAGCGCGCGGCCTCCTCGGTGTAACCGAGCCGGAGGAAGCCGTAGAGCGTGAACGCGGCGTCGCGCACCCAGACGTAGCGATAATCCCAGTTGCGGACCCCGCCGATCTCCTCGGGCAGGCTGGTCGTCGCCGCGGCGACGATCGCGCCTGTCGGCTCGAACGTGAGCAGCTTGAGGACGAGCGCCGAGCGGTCGACCATCTCGCGCCAGCGCCCCTTGTAGCGCGAGCGGGCGAGCCACGACCGCCAGAAGGCGACCGTGCGCCGGAGGGCGTCCTCGCCGTCGATCGGCCTGGCGAGCAGATCGGCGCTCTCCGTCCAGTCCTCGACCTGGCGCAGCGAGAACGTGGCCGACTCGCCGGGCCGGAGCACGAAGTCGGCGGTGACGCCGCCGGCGCCGTCGCTCGACAGGGGGACCGGGCTGATGAGCGCCAGGTCGACTCCATCGGAGTCGAAGACGGCGCCGCGCGGGTCGTCGAGGATCAGGCGGTGGGGGCGGCGGGCAAAGTCGATCGCGGGGCGGCAGGCGAGCCGGAAGAGCACCGCGCCGCGGACGGCCCGCGCGACGCGGACGATCTGGTGCATCCCGCGGCGGTAGGCGCCGTACGTGTCCCGGTGGATCGGCATGAAATCGCAGACCTCGCCGACGCCGTCCACGTCGAGGAAGCGCGTGAGCAGGACGTTGGTGTCGGGCATGTACATCTGCTTGTTGCGCGACGCGCCGTTCGCCGCGGAGAGCGCGAAGCGGCCGCCGCGCTCGTCGTCCAGGATGGCCGCGAACACGCTCGGGGAGTCGAAATGGGGGAGGCAGCACCAGTCGATGGATCCATCGATCCCCACCAGCGCGACGGAGTGCATGTCGCCGATGACGCCGTAGGACTCGATCGGTTTGTAGGGCATGGCCTCTCCATAGGGCCCGCTCGACCGAGCGGAACCGCCTCTCGTGGATCCTCCCCGTTACCCCCTCACGCCCCTCACGATCTCGGCGGCAGGCGCGAGAGCTTCCGCTGGAGCGAGCGGCGGTGCATCCTCAGCTTGCGCGCCGCCTCCGAGATGTTCCCCTCGCAGTCCGCGAGCACGCGCTGGAGGTACTCCCACTCCACCCGATCGAGCGACGGGAGGTCCTCGTCGTCCTCGCCGCGCGCGGCCGGGGCGACGCCGAGCAGCGACCGCGCGCACTGGGCGGCGTCCACCGGCTTGGTCAGGTAATCGACCGCCCCGGCCCGGATCGCCGCCACCGCGTTCGCGATGGTGCCGTATCCGGTGAACACCACGATACGGATGCCGTCATCCATGCTCCGCAGCGTCCCCACGAGGTCGATCCCGCTCTGCCCTGGCATCCGGACGTCCACGAGCGCGTACTCGAACACCTGCCCTCGCGCCATCGCCGCGGCCTCCTCGGCGCTGGCGGCGAGGGACACAGCGAACCCGCTCTTGCCGAGCGCCTGCCCGAGCGCGGTCCGGAAGGTCGCGTCGTCGTCGACGATGAGCAGCGTCGGCTCGCCGGCGGCCTCGGAGCTCATGAGTCCACCGGCGCGAGGCGCAGGGCGACGCGCGTGCCGCGCGCGCCGCGCTCGTCAGGCCCCTGCCTCGGCGACACGGTGAGGCAGCCGCCGACCTGCTCGATGAGCGTCCGCACAAGGTAGAGCCCGAGGCCCATGCCCTCGCCGGGCGCCTTGGTGGTCACGAACGGCTCGCCGAGCCGCCCTTCCAGGCCCGGCGCGACGCCCGCGCCGCTGTCCTCGACGCTGATCACCGGCGCGCCGCCCTCGTCCCCGACGGTGACCACGATCGGCTCCGCGGCCGCGGGGCTCGGCCCGAGCGCCGCGAGCGCGTTGTCGAGCAGCGCGAACAGGGCCGCCTCGACGTCGGCCGCGTCGAGCGGCACCGTGCGGCGCGGCGCGAGATCGCCGCGCACCTCGACCGCGACGCCGGGGTGCGCCGCCTGCCAGGCCTGCACGCCGCGCCGGGCCGCCTCGCCGACCTCGACCCCGGCGCGCAGGTCGTTCGCCCGGACGTCCGCCCGCATGCGCGCGATCACCACGCGGCAGCGCTCGACCTGCTCCGCGATCGTCCGGGCGCGGCGCCGCGCGGCGTCGCTCGATCCTGGGTCGCCGAGGCTCTCCCCGGCGAGCACCGCGATCGTGCCGAGCGGGGTGCCGAGCTCGTGGGCGGTGCCGGCCGCGAGCGCGCCGAGCGCCTGGAAGCGGGACGCCTCCTCCGCGCGCCGGCGCAGCGCCGCGTTCTCAGCCGCGCTCTCGTCGAGCGCGCGGCGGACCTTCAGGAGGACGTGGGCGACGAGCGCCGCGCTCAGCACGAAGGCGAGGAGCATCCCGTAGAGGTGGGTGGAGAACGCGCCGTGCTCCGGGTGGCTCGGGCAACACGCGCCGGCGGGGAGCGCGAAGAGCGCGGCGAAGAGGCAGGCCGCGAGCGCCGCGAGCGCGAAGGTCGTCCGCGGCGGCAGGAGCGCCGCGGCGAGGGCGACGTGCACGAAGAAGAGGGCGCTGAACGGGTTGCCCGCGCCGCCCGACGCGGCGAGGACCCCGGCGATCGCGACGAGATCGAGCGCCACGACGCCGGCGACGAGCGCCGTCTGCGCGCCCCGCTCCGAGCGCACCCGCCGGTCGAGGGCGAGGTTGAGCCCGGCGGCCAGCGCCAGGATGGGCACGGCGATGGCGTACCGGACGTGATAGCCGAACAGCGCCTCGTCGACGGCCAGGGTCGCCGCGAGCAGCGCGAACACCGCCCAGCGCAGCCCGACGAGCCACCGGAGGACGATCCCTCCCGCCGGCGCCCGCTCCAGGGAAGCTTCGTGCGTCACGGCGGGAGCATAGCGCGGAAACCCGGGAGGGCCTTCGTCGGCCCACGCCGCGTCGGAGCGCCGTTCCCTGCGCTTCGGTGGAGGCAGGCATCTCCAGCGCGGAGATGGGTGCCACCCATCTTGAGCCATCTCGGACCAACAGCTTGCCAAGCCGCCCCCGGGAGGCCCGACGGCGACCGCATGCCTATCAGCCCGTACACTGCACGACGGCGTGGCCGTCCGCATCCGGTTCGCAGGTGGCGGGTCCCCCGCACCCGTCCGGATCATCCACGACGCACGAGCAGTCGTCGGTGCCGCCGCAGGACACGGGGAGCTGCTTGCACACGAACGTCACCACGCCCGGATGCGTCGACGCATAGTCGATCTTCATGCAGTAGGAGGTGCCCGTCTCGCAGAACGTGAACCCGCACGCGAACGTGCCCTCCGGCGGTGTGCACGCGCCGTTCGCTGCGATGTCGATGCGCCCCAGCTCCGGGCAGTCCTGGCGCTGGACGGTGCCGTCGCACGAGCAGACCAGATCCATCACGTGTCCGCACTCGATCGGGACCGGGGAGCATGCGCCCTCGGCCTGGCCCTGGCCACACTGGTAGTCGGCGAAGTGACAGTACTCGCCCGCGGCGCAGTCCGCGCTCCGTGTGCACGCGGCTCCGCCGCTGTCATCGCCGCCTCCGCCTCCGGCGCCGCCTCCGCCTCCGGCGCCGCCTCCGCCGCTGTCATCGCCGCCCTGGCAGGCTGGGAGGGTCGCGAGGCCAAGGAGCAACGTGAAGAGGGACCTGGTGGACAGGTATCGGACAGAGTTGTTCATGCAGCTGTGCCATTGCAAGCAGCGCACCAGGGTTGACTGACGCGAATTCACTGGCGGTCCAGGGAGCCGCCGCGCGGCGGACCGTGCCGCATTGTGCCGGAGCCGTGGCTCACCGCGTTCGCCTTCCGGGGCGCGTGCATCGGGCCTCCGCCGCCTGGTCCGACCGCCAGCGATATCGGATGTCGCCTCACGCTATGTCGCAGGTCATGCGGCATCGCTCAAGCGAGCGGCGTCAGCGGGGTAATGTTAGGTGCTCTAAGTACCCAGATCTCTTGGCATGGGTTCGGAGAGCGATTTCAGGGCAAAGCTCATCCTCGAGCGCGGAAATTCGGCCAGACGTCGACCGGTGAAGTCCGCTGAGCCGGGCTCGTCTGCTGTTCATTCCTTGTTTGCGTCTGCGGCCTCGTCGGGCGGTTGACCTCCCGCGTGATCGTCCTCTGATGGAGCATCAGTCTCCCGCCTCCCGCGCGTCTTCGCCTTCCTCACCTTCCACCCTCTGCACCTCGTCCGCGAAGACATCGCGGCAATGGTGGTTTGGATCCCTCCTGTCGCAGTCTGGCTCCGGTATGACAGGGCACCGCGCTGGCGGTGATGCCACCATGGGACCGCCATCGATGCGCGTCCGATGAGAATGTTCGTCCCCAAGACGCAATGCAACACCCGTGTCCCTCGGGGCCTCCGGCGACCCGGAAACGTCTAGCCACGCACGCACGGACGATGTTAAGAGGAACGCCGCGCCACCGTACGCTGCCGCGCACGCCGGGCGCGTTCCGCCGACCAGGGTGATGCATGCGCAGTCCTCGACCAGCAACCGGTTTTACGTCGGGAACAGCGCTGTTCCTTGTGCTGTTCGCGGCCGCCACCGCGCACGCGGCGGGGCCTCCCGAGCGCTCCCGGCCTGTCAAGGAGCTCATCCGCGAGGCCGAGGCGGCGGTGGCTCGCCTCGATATCGCGCGGGCCCGGGAGCTGTGGGTCGAGGTCTACGAGATCGAGCGGTCGAACGTCGCGATGTGCACCATGGGCCAGCTCGACGCGCGGATGGGCCGCTGGGCGGAGGCCATGGTGGAGCTGTCGCAGTGCGTCGACCAGATGCCGGCCCCCCGTACGAAGCAGGAGCGGAGCCTGTACGAGCGCCGTCACGCCGACCTCGCCCGTGCCCGGACGCGGGTGGGCGAGATGGTCCTCGTTCCGGCGCCCGGCGTCGTGGGCATGCTCGTGAACGGCCGCGGGGTGAAGCATGGCAGCAGCCGCGTCTACGTACCGCCCGGCCAGCACGAGGTGACGGCCGTCGGCGAGGATGGTCAGGTCGCGCGCACGAGCGTGAAGGTGGAGGCGGGCGAGTCGAAGCCGGTGCCGCTCACGCTCGACAAGCCGACGCTGGCCCCGGAGGATCGCGCGCAGGCGCCCCCGGGGCCTCGGGCTCCGGGGCCGGCCGCGCCGAAAGGACCGCCGCAGGGGGCAGCCCGGCCGGGGCCGGATCTCCGGATCGTTACGACGGGCGCGATGGGCTCCGTCGGGTTCCTGGTCACGGGCGTGATGTGCCTGCAGAGCGCGCAAGGGTATGCGCTGGAGGCGAAGGCGGCCTGGGCTCGCGCCGGTGAAGGTGGGCCGGTCCGTTCGATGCCGCCTCTCGGTTACAACGAGATGGTCGATACAGCCGCCACCGGGAAGCTGATGAGCTTCCTGGGTACCGGCTCTCTAATCGTCGGGGCCGCCGCTGGCGCCGCCACCCTCGTCTACGTCTGGTGGCCGAACGACACGGAGATCCGGCTGGCTGCGCACGGAGCGGAGGTTCGCGTCCGATGGTGAGCGCCCGCGATGTCGCCCGGGCCTCGGCGGGCTCGCATCGTGACGTTCGCACGGAGGGTGGCCTGATGCGACGGTTGACGTATCTGGTCCTCGCCGCGACGCCGCTGCTCGCGTGCGAGGACGAGTCGTTTGTTCCTCTGGCTCCGCCGCAGGTCGACGCGGCGCCGGTGCTTTGGATGTGGGTGGGTCCGAGGGACGAAGCGCCTTCTTGCATCGACGGCCAGGCGCCGAAGTGGGAAGGCTGGATGCTCGAAGCACCTGAACGACAGCCGGAGACGTGCGAAGGGTGCACGTGTGGTCAGGCGGCGTGCGTGCTGCCGTCCAAGGTGACCACGAGCGCGGCGAGCTGCCCGCGCGGCGGAAGCTCGGTGGACGTCTCGGTGCACGTCGACGCCGGCGAGGCATGGGACGGGACGTGCGCCGCGCTCCCGTCGCCGGTCGAGCCGGACGAGCGTGCGTCGGTCGTCTACGAGCCGCCGGCGCTCTCGCCGTGCACGCCCTCGGGGACGCCCGAGCCGCCGCCCCTCCCGGCGAGGTTCGTGCGGGTGTGCGCCGGCAACACCGCCCAGGAGCCGCCGGGGTTCATCGCCTGCATGCAGGCCACGAGGGAGGGCAGGTGTGACCTTGCATTGACCCGCCTCGAGTTCTTCGAGGAGCTGATCGACCACCGCGCCTGCCCGCCGTGCGCGTGTGATCCCCCGGCGGGCGGGACGTGCCTCGCCGACGTCGTCCTGCATGGGGACAGCACGTGCAGCGACCGCGTGGACGCGGCGCTGTCCCTAGGCCTCGGGGACGTGCGCTGCGCGGATGTCAGGTCGCCCCTGGCGCTCGGCGCCATGAGCGCCGTTCTCGTGGACGCGGAGCCGGGCGCTTGCTCCCCCAGCGTTCCGGTCGTGACCGGCGCCGTCGAACGGCGCGAGCCGCGCGTCGTGTGCGCCTTTTCCGACATCTAGAGAAGCTCAGGGGACCCATGGGAACGCACATCTCGAGCACGCGGCTCACTCTCCTGGTCATGCTGTCGCTCCCCGCGATCGCCTGCTCGAACAATCCGGACATCGCGGGGAAGGCGATCGTCGAGCTCGACGGCGAGACCGTGGTCTACGACACGGGCGACGATGGCCGGCATTTCGTGAAGACCGGGGAGAGCTGGTCGACGTCGTGCGACGCGATAGGTGGCCGCCTCTCGATGCTCCTGCAGCGCGCGTACGATGATGACCTGCCGATCAGCTTCATCAGCTTAGAGGCCACGCCAACGAAGCTGATCAACGGGATACCTGTCAGGAATGTCGGCGTGTATCTAGGGCATGATGCCTATTATGGGCTCTGCCACGTCGTCGCGACGGTCGGCGACGACGACCCGCATGAGGTGGATTTTTCGACGACCGATTGCGCGATGGATCGAGCCCTCGACGGCCATCCGGCGTTGCTCGTCTCCGCATCGTTTCATGTCAAGGAGTGCGAGAACGAGTAGGGCACCGAAGCTGCGCGACGCACGTGACGTGGAGCCTCTCACGCGCTATCTTGTACGCTGATCGCACACGAGGTGATGAGCCTAGGATGCACGCAGTGCGAGATGGAAATAATTGATATCCGCGGCGACGTTCTTTTCAACAACGTCTCCAGCACACCAGAGGTCGCTGGCTGGATCTCTGCGCGTGTCGTGCAGGCCGCGCGCGCATGCAACGATGGGGAATCTCTCTTCGATGTCTGCGACTCCATCGACCAGAACCTCCACGAATACGCGTCAGCAGCGTACGACTTCGACAGCGGCGACATCAAGGAATCGATATCGGATGGCTGCGCCGGCGCAGACATCTTGATCGTTGAAAGTATCGAGATCACCCAGGCTCACCGCGGCAGGCGTGTCGGCCTGCTCGCCATGCGGCGGACAATAGACACCTTTGGCGACAGCTGCGCCGCCGTTGTCATCAAGCCGTTCCCGCTTCAGTTCAATGCTCGCCCGAATCACTCCTCTCCTGATCGGCCGGAATGGGAGACTCGGATGGCCATGAGCTCATTCGATGCGGACGAGAAGGCTGCGTTCGCGAAGCTGCGCAAGTACTGGACACAGCTGGGCTTTCGAAGGATTGGCAGAACCGAGTACTACGCGCTCGACATGCAGACAAAGCAGCCCCGTTGCGAGGATCTGATGCGGTGAGCGATTTCCAGAGCGTTCCGCGCTTTTGCACCGAACGCGCGAGCGAGATTGGCCGAGCGCGCCCTGGGTGATCGGAGTGACGCGCTCACAGGCATGGGCGATGGGGGGCTAACCGCTCCGCGGCCGGAACGTCTGTAGAGCATCAGTAGATTTTTCTGTCACTTGACACCGTGGGACGGCGACCGAGACCAGGCGCGCTGGCTCGCGGCGGTCCGCGCCGCTCGGAGAGCGGTGCGGGCCGGCGATGCACCCCCAGGAGCGACCGCCGGGCTTCACGGGAGCTCGCGACCCCTGGATGAAACGGGGCACACCAGCGAAGCGCGCCGCCGGATTGCGATGCCGAGCCCCGCGTCATCGTATAGGAAAGGGAGCCCATGGCGACGTGTCCCCACCTCCGCCACCTCCGACGCGCGCGCGCGGCCGCGCTGCCGGCGCTCCTTGGCCTCAGCCTGCTTCCCGCGGCCGCCGCGGCGCAGCCGACAGCGTCCGGAGAGACGCCCGCCGCCGACCCGCTGTTCGCGCCCAGACCAGCCGAGCGGCGCGGCGGGCTCGCCGCGGGCATCGCCGGAGGCCTGGCGCTCGGGAGCGCCGCCGGCTTCCAGAACGACGTCCAGAAGATCGGGTTCCAGCGCCATTACACCGAGACCGGCGTCGGGATCGGCGGGGGAGGCTACGTCTGGATCGGCGGCGCGCTCGCGGACTGGCTCACGTTCGGCGCGGCCTTCGGCGGAAACGGCCTGAGCGCCGCGGACCACACCTCCCTCACAGGCGGGTTCATGCTCCACACCGAGGTCTTCCCGCTCTTCTCGCTCGCGGATCGGTGGAGGGACGTCGGCGTCACCTTCGACGCCGGCACGGGCGTCGCGTACACGACCGCCGACGCCGATGGCGCCGAGGTCATCGACGGCGCCCTGCCGGCCCGCATCGGAGGCGGCGTGTTCTACGAGGGGATCCGGCTCTGGAAGGTGGCGATGGGCCCGTGGCTCTACGCCGACTACACATGGAGCACGTCCGTCCGCCAGCCAGGGTTCTACCTGGGGTGGCGCACCGCCCTCTACACCGGGCCCTGACCGGACGGCGGCCTGGTCCTCGACGTCGCGGCGCTGAGCTCGAGCGGGCTCCGCCGCGCCTGCGCGTCCCCCTCCGGGAGCGCCAGCGTGAGCCGGACGCCGCGCCGGATGAGCTGCATCGCCACGTACGACGCCATGCCCACCAGGATCCTCCGGCCGATCTCGCGGGACACGCTCGGCTTGCCGCGCGGCGCCACCCGCTCCGGGTGCCGCCAGAAGCGCACGAGCGCGCGGAGGCGCTCGCCGCCCAGCCGCTCGCTGCGCGCGCGCGCCCCCTTGATCAGCGCGATCGCCGCCGCGCCGCCCGCGATCGCGAGCAGGAGCCCGCCGGCCAGCACCTCGGGGCCGTGCCGGCGCACCCGCGACCGCACGTCGACGAGCGCGTGGCGCCGCCGATCGAGCGCCTCGATCGTGTGCATCAGCCGGTCGCGCAGCTCGTCCGCCCTGCGCTCGAAGTCCGCGCGTTGACCGTTCAGCCCCTTCATACGAGCTCCCGGACCAGCCGGACGTCCGCACCGAGGCGGCCCCGGGTCCTCTCGAGCGGCCTCCTCGGCGCGCGCTGGTAGCCGACCGCGCCCACCACGATCGCCAGCGCGATGAACGCCAGCCCGATCAGCAGCGCCGGCAGCGGCGCCGGCGCGATCGCCAGCGCGATCGCGACGAGCACCAGCGCGACCCCGAGGAGCGCCGCGGCCGCCGCGGCGCCGAGAGCGACGCACGACGCCTTCGCCCGCGAGATCTCCTCGTTCATCTCGTCGCGCGCCAGCGCGACCTCCACCTGCATCAGCTCCCTGGCCTCGGCGATCGCCTCCTTCACGAGATCTGCCGTCGAGCTCTCCGGCCTGGGATCCACCTGCCTCATGGGACACCTCTTCGCCTCGCGGCGTGAACGCGCTCGGGGGCGGCGCAGGCAGCCGGCGGCGCGCGGGCCACCGCCGAGCCCCCCGCCACCGACTGCGCCACGCCACCCTCGCCGTGCGTCGCTGTGCATACAGCGCGCCAGCCCCATCCTCGCGGAGGCGTGCGCGCTGCGCGGCCCTCGCGGAGGCCGCGCCATGCGGCCGCCGCGCCCGCTCTCGCCCTCTGTCCACTCTCCGCGCGGCGGGCGCTCAGGGCAGGACGCCGGAGACCACGCGCTCGTGCCCGCCGTAGTCGAGGTGCCTCGAGACGCCGCCGAACCCCGCCGCGGCGAAGAGCTCTGCCACCGCGCCCGCCTTGCCGGCCTCGACCTCCATGGCCAGCACCCCGCCGGCGGCGAGCAAGGCCGGCGCGCCCGCGACGATCCGGCGCGTGAAGACGAGGCCGTCCGGGCCCCCCGCGAGCGCGAGGTGGGGCTCGTAGCCGCGGATGTCGATCTGCAGCGCGGCGACGTCCTCGTCCGGAATGTACGGTGGGTTCGCGGTGATCAGGTCGAAGCGAAGGCCGGACGGCACGCCTGCGAAGAGATCCGAGCGCAGGAACCCCGCGTTGACCGCGCCGAGGCGGAGCGCGTTCTCGCGGGCGACGGCGAGCGCGCCGTCCGAGATGTCGACGCCGAGGACGCGGCTGGTCGGCCGCTCGCACGCGAGGCTGATGGCGACGCAGCCCGACCCGGTGCACAGGTCGAGCACGCGCGCGGAGAGGGCGAGGTGCCTCGTCCGGGCGAGGCCGACCTCGACGAGGATCTCGGTGTCGGGGCGGGGGATGAGCACGCGCGGATCGACGCGGAACGGGCGGCCGTAGAACTCCCGCACACCGAGGAGATAGGCGACCGGCTCGCCGGCGCGGCGGCGCTGGTGCAGCTCGCGGTAGGCGGCGAGCTCGGCCCGGTCGAGCGGCCGCTCGGCGTCGATGAGCAGCCCGACGCGATCGATGCCCAGCACCTTGCCGAGCAGGAGCTCGGCGTCGAGGCGCGCCGAGGACGCGCCGCGCTTCTTCAGGTCGCCCGTGGCCCAGGTGATCACCCGCCGGATCGTCCAGGCCTCGCTCTGCTGCTCGCCTTCGGACATGGTCACGGGAGCGGGGCGGCGGCGACGGCGTCGCGGACGGCGGCGGTGACGACGGCCTCGACCTCGGCGCGGGCCGCGTCGCGGTCCGCGACGGACCGCCCCTCGAACCGCAGCACCAGGATCGGGCCGGTGTTGGAGGCGCGGCAGAGGCCCCAGGCCCCGCCGCCGAAGTCGATGCGCGCGCCGTCGATGTCCACGACCGGACGGGCGCGGCGGAAGTGCTCGGTCACGCGGCGGACGACCTCGAACTTCACCGCGTCGGGGCAGTCGACGCGGATCTCGGGGGTGGCGAACGTCTCCGGCACGTCGGCGAGCAGCTCGCCGAGGGACCGCCGCGCCCGGGCGACGATCTCGAGCAGGCGGACCGTCGCGTAGATCGCGTCGTCGAACCCGAACCACCGATCGGCGAAGAACATGTGCCCGCTCATCTCGCCGGCGAGCAGGGCGCCCTCCTCTTTCATCTTGGTCTTGATGAGCGAGTGGCCCGTCTTCCAGAGGATGGGGCGCCCGCCGCGCGCGGCGATGTCGGCGTACAGCGTCTCGGAGCACTTCACCTCCCCGAGCACGGCCGAGCCGGGGCGCTCCGCGAGGAGCGAGCGCGCGAACAGGAGCAGCAGCTTGTCCCCCCAGAGCACCTCGCCGCGCTCGTCGACGACGCCGATCCGATCGCCGTCGCCGTCCCACGCGACGCCGAGCGCGGCGCCGGTCGCGAGCACGCGGGCGCGGAGCGCCTCGAGGTTCTCGGGCACGGTCGGGTCCGGGTGGTGGTTCGGGAAGAGGCCGTCGATGTCGCAGAAGAGCGCGTCCGGCGCGAAGCCGAGCGCCTCGAGCGTCCGGACGCCGAGCGGGCCGGCCGCGCCGTTGCCGGCGTCGATCACGAAGCGGACGTCGGTGCCGGGCAGGCGGGCCGCGGCGCGCACCGCCGCGATGTAGTCCTCCGCGAGATCGACCTCGGTGAGCGCGCCCCGCGCCGCCGCGCCGCCGCGGCCATCGGCGCCGCCCTGCTCGATGAGGTCGGCGAGCGCCTGGATGTCCCCGCCGAAGAACGAGGCCTTGCCGCGCATGAGCTTGAACCCGTTGTCCGGCGCCGGGTTGTGGCTCGCCGTGATCATGATCGCGCCGTCGGCGTGGAGGTGGTGCGCCGCGAAGTAGAGCAGCGGCGTCGGCCCCACCCCCGCCGAGATCACGTCGGCGCCGCCCGCGAGCAGGCCGTCCGTGAGGGCGGAGAACAGCCGGTCGCTCGAGAGGCGGCCGTCCCGGCAGACCGCCACCTCCGGCCGCGCCCGGCGAGGAGGCGCCCCCGCGGCGAGCTCGCGGCCGAGGAGCCTGGCGAACGCGGCGCCGAGCTCGCGCGCGAGCTCGCTCGTGAGGTCGCGCTCGGCGGCGCCGCGGATGTCGTACTCGCGGAAGATGTGTCGGGGGACCTTCATGGACCAGGCAGAGGAGCGCGCGGCGCCCGCGCTGCACGGCGGGCCGGCGCCCAGGACGCTCTGACACGGCGCAATCGTGGGCGAAACGAAAAACGCCGCCCGCGCAGCGTGGGCTCGCCGGCTCGTCGTCGCGCTCGCCGCCGCCTCGCCGCGCCGTCATCGCGATCGCGCCGCCTCGCCTCGCCGACATCGCGATCGCGCCGCCGCGCCGCCTCGCTGGCTCACGGATTGCGTTCCTGGCCGCCGGGCGGGTAACTTGGGCGCGTGGAGCCCAGGACCACATGATGACGCGCGCACAGAGGACCGGTCTCGCTGCCGTGGTGGCCCTCCTCGCCTGCAGCAACGCCGCCCGTGCGGCGGAGCCGTCGCCCACCGCCCTGCCGATCACCGTCGTCGTCCTCCGGACAGACGACGCCTACGACCAGGCCGGCGCGCTGACCCAGGCGCTCCGCTCGGCCATCAAGGACGCCCCGGGGTGGTCGGTCCGCGAGGAGGATTTCTCGCTCGAGGTCCTGACGCTCTCCCTCCAGTGCGACGATCGGCCCGACGCGGGCTGCCAGGCCCGCATCGCCGACCAGATCAAGAGCGACCGCTACATCTGGGGCATGCTCCGCAAGAGCAGCGACACCGAGGTCGAGGGCGAGCTGCACCTCTGGACCCGCGGCAAGCCCGAATCGAGCGTGCCGGTGAAGTACAGCGCGAACCTCACCGAGGCCAACGACGAGCCGCTCCGCAAGATCGCCGCGGAGGCGATCGCGAAGCTGACCGGCGGGCCGCCGAGCGGGGCTCTCCGCGTGAGGACGGGCGCCGCGCAGGCGAGCGTCTTCATCGACGGAAAGCCCGCCGGCAACGTGCACAACGGCGAGGCGACCTTCACGGTCACGGCCGGGCCGCACGACGTGCGCGTGAAGTCGGCCGGCTTCCTCGACTCCCAGGCGTCGGTCGTGGTCCTGCCTGTCGCCACGACGGACGTCGCGCTCAGCCAGATGCCAGCCGAATCGACGCAGACCAACTGGAAGCGCATGGGCGGGTTCATCGGCCTCGGCGCGGGCGCGGTGTTCGGCTCCGTCGCCGTCATCAGCTCCGTCCAGGTCGCGAGCATCCAGAGCGACGCGCGGTACGTGGCCTACCGAGGGCTGTTCACGGAGAACGTCGAGGACGTCTGCGCGCTCGAGAACCGCAGGGCCATCCAAGACGACTTCACCGCCGACGCGAAGACCGCCCGCAAGGGCATCGAGCTCTGCGAGAAAGCCGACACGTTCATGGCGCTCCAGTACGTCTTCTACCCGCTGGCGGTGGCGTCCGCGGGCGTCGGCGCGTACCTGCTCGTGACGAGCGACGGCCAGCGCGCGGAGCGCGCCGGCTGGAGCGTGCAGCCCAGCGTCGGCCTCGGCGGCGGCGGCGTCGACGTGACGTACCGCTGGTGAGCTCTGCCTCGCTGCCCGCGGTGACGGGGGGACGACCGTGCGGGTGATCGCCGGCCGGCTCGGCGGGCGAAGGCTCGCCGCGCCGCGCGGCGAGGGCACGCGGCCGACGGCGGACCGCGTGCGCGAGGCGCTCTTCTCCTCGCTCGGCGACGTCACCGGCGCGCTCGTCTGCGACCTGTACGCCGGCACCGGCGCGCTCGGCATCGAGGCGCTCTCGCGCGGCGCGCGGCGCGCGGTCTTCGTCGAGAGCGGCCGCCCCGCGCTCGCCGTGCTCCGCGAGAACCTCGCCGCGCTCGGCCTCGACGAGGCGGCGCGGGTCGTCCCGCTCCCCGTCGAGCGCGCGCTCGATCTGCTCCGCGACGAGGGCCCCTTCGACCTCGCCCTGCTCGATCCACCCTACGCCGTCCTGGCCAAGGCCGCCGCCGCGGCCGCGCGCCTCGCCGGCCCGCTCGGCTTGCTCGCCCCGGAAGGGCGCCTCGTCCTCGAGCACGCGCGCCGCGATCCCTCCCCGGAGATCGCCGGGCTCACCTGCGCCGCGAGCCGCGCCTACGGTGACACCGCGGTGTCGTTCTACACGCGCTGAAGCCGCCTGCGCGCGGCGCTGTCGCGTTCATCCGGGGCGCATCCAGTTTCCTGGCGCGCTTCCCTGCCCGCCCTTGTAGACTCGCCCCCGCCGGACGCGCCCGCGTCTCGGCTCCGGCGCACGACGGTCCCGCCGAAGCGGCCGGACCTCGCGCGTCTCTCCGGGAGGACTTCTCAACGTGTCCGCATCGATGCCTCCGTCGTCCCAGCAGATCCCGGGAAAATCCGGCGGCCCTGGGCCTTACATCGCAGGAATGGTCGTCCTTGCTGCGCTCATGGCGGGCCTGCTCTACTGGAAGCTTCGCCCGGAGCCGGCCGCGCCGCCTGCCGCGCCGACCGCCGCTGTCCCCGCCGAGACGAAGCCCGCGGAGCCTCCGCCGCTGTTCGCGCCCCCGCCGCCGCCGCCCGTCGAGGAGGTCGAGGACGCCGGCGTGGACGCCGGCAAGGTCGCGTCGGGGCAGGGCCCGGCCACCACCGGCAAGTCGCCTTGCTCCGGCAAGTGCGGCGACGGCGCGACCTCGCCCGCGCTCGACTCCGCCGTCCTGGGGCTCGCTCGCTCGGCGCAGGGTTGTTATAACCGCGCGCTGCGCACCTCGGAGGTCTCCGGCAAGCTGACGGTGAGCGTGCAGGTGGCCTCCACCGGCGCGGTGTGCAGCGCCTCGATCCTCAACGACACGGTGGGCTCGGGCGAGATTGCGTCTTGCGTCCTGGGACGTTTCCGCGGCAAATCACTGCCTCCGCCGCAGAGCGGATGCGTCGTGGTGAACGTTCCGATCAACTTCACCATCAAGCAATAGGAAGCAGCCGATGCGAACGCTCCCCCCCCGGATGGCCAGCTTGCTCCTCCTCGCGCTCGCGCTCGCGCCGCTCGTCCTGCAGAGCGCCGCGTGCCACGTCGATGAAGGGACCACGGCGCTCTGCGACAACAACCTCGACGCCGACCAGGGAATCGAGAACGATCCGGCCGGTTGTTATCAGCTCCCGTCCTGCGTGGTGAACGGCCAGCTGGCGGCCCCTGAGGAGTGCTGCAAGAACGCGGAGGGCCTCGTCAACCTGGAGTGCGTCAAGGGGTATGCGTCGCGGACCTCCTCGGCCAGCACGGGCGGCGACGGCGGCTCGGACGGCGACGGCGGCTCGGACGGCGACGGCGGCTCGGACGGCGACGGGGGAAGCGGCGGCGCGGGTGGTGCCGGCGGCTCGGGCGGCGCGGGTGGTGCGGGTGGCGCGGGCGGCGCCGGGGGGAGCGGCGGCTAGGCCGCGCGCGTCGATCGCGCCGTGGCGAGGAGCGCCGCTTCGAGCCGGGGGATCCTGCTCTCGGTCGCCTACGACGGGCGCCCGTTCGCGGGCTTCGCTCGCCAGCGCGACCAGCGTACGGTCTCGGGAGAGCTGCTCGGCGCGCTGCGGGTCATCGACCCCGGCATCCGCGAGATCCGCGGCGCGAGCCGCACCGACGCGGGCGTCCACGCGCGCGACCAGCGGGTCGCCTTCGACACGACGGCGCCGCTGCCGACGCGCGGCTGGGTCCTCGCGACCGCGCGCCACCTCCCGGACGAGATCGTGATCCGGCGCGCGGCCGTGGTGCGCCTCGGGTTCTCGCCGCGCTTCGAGAGCCTCCGCAAGCGCTACCGCTACCTGGTCCTCCGGGATCTGGTCCGAGACCCTTTCCTCAGCCGTCGCGCCTGGCGGGTCGAGGGCATCACGGACGAGGCGATCGAGCGGGCGCGCGCCGAGGCGCTCGCCGCGAAGGGCACCCACGACTTCGCCGCGTTCCGGACGAGCGCGGACGAGCGGACGACCACGGTGCGGACGCTGTACGGCGTCGAGCTGTCGCTCGATCCCGCGGACCCGCGCGTCGTGCGGATCGACGTCGAGGGGAACGCGTTCCTGCACAACATGGTGCGCATCCTGGTCGGCACCTTGATGGACGTGGCGCGCGGCCACCTCGCGCCCGGCGCGATCGCGCGCGCGCTCTCGTCGCTGGACCGGCGCGACGCGGGGATCACGGCGCCGCCGGACGGGCTCTACCTAGAGCGCATCCACCTGCGCGACGACGGGCAGGAGGCCTGGCCGGCGGGACCTTCCGACGGAAGCTCGGGGGACGGGGACGACGCCGAACCGACGGACCTCGACGCGCCGGCGGAGCGCGCCCCCGAGGAGTGACGCCGCCCGTCGCCGCGCGTCACACAGAATCCACCGCGGACGCATGGACGGCCCGCGCTCGCCTTGGTAGCACAGCGACGTGCACGTCGGACTGGACCGCCTCCCGGATCTTCCGCAGCTCCAGCGCCTCCGTTCGACTCGCCTGGGGGTGCTTGCGCACCCGGCGAGCGTCGATCGCGAGCTGACCCACATCGCCTTCGTCCTCGAGCGCCTCCGCCTGCGCCCGCGCCTCTTCTTCGGCCCGGAGCACGGCTATGGCGGCGAGGCGCAGGACATGGCGACGGTGATGAGCAGCGTCGACGCGCGCTCCGGCGCGGGCATCGTCAGCCTGTACGGCGAGAGCTTCGAGGATCTCTCGCCTTCCGCCGCGGATCTCGCGCAGATCGACGTGCTCCTCATCGATCTCGCCGACGTCGGCGCGCGGTACTACACGTTCGTCTGGACGGCGCTCCTCGCGCTGCGGGCGGCGCACGCGGCGGGCGTGCACGTCGTGCTGCTCGACAGGCCGAACCCCCTCGGGGGCGCGGCGGAGAGCGTCGAGGGCGCGACGCAGGCGCCGGGGTTCCTGTCGTTCGTGGGCCTGGAGCCGGTGCCCATCCGCCACTCGCTCACGGTGGGCGAGCTGGTCGCGCTCTTCGCGCGGCGCGAGGGCATCCCGCTCGGCGACGTCGCCTGCGGGCTGCAGGTCGTGGCGGTCGAGGGGCATCGCCGGGAGGCGCTCGCGTCGGGGTGGGATCGCCCGTTCGTCTTGCCGTCGCCCAACATGCCGACGGCGGACACCGCGCTCGTCTACCCGGGCGGCTGCCTGCTGGAGGGGACGAACCTGTCGGAGGGCCGCGGCACGACGCGCCCGTTCGAGATCGTGGGCGCCCCCTGGCTCGACGGCCGCGATCTCGCCGCGCGCCTCGCGTCCACGGCGCTGCCGGGCTTCGTCGCGCGGCCGCTCACCTTCCGGCCCACCTTCCAGAAGCACGCGGGCAAGATCTGCGGCGGCGTCCAGATCCACGTCACCGATCCGCGCGCCTTCCTCCCGGTCGCGACGTACGTCGCGCTCATCGCGTTCGCCTGCAGGCAGCAGCCGGAGCAGTTCCG
Source organism: Sorangium sp. So ce295 (assembly GCF_051527405.1). Lineage (NCBI taxonomy): Bacteria > Pseudomonadati > Myxococcota > Polyangiales > Polyangiaceae > Sorangium > Sorangium sp. So ce295. The sequence continues at coordinate 11,815,199 of NZ_CP150324.1, forward strand.
CTTCCGCACCGAGCGGTACGAGTACGTCGACACGATCCCGGCCTTCGATCTGCTCACCGGCTCCGCTGCCGCGCGCCTCGCCATCGAGGCCGGCGAGGATCCGCTGGCGATCGCCATGGAGGTGTCGCGCGCGGATCCGGCCTGGCCCGAGGTGATGCGGGAGGCGCAGGCGGCCGTCTCCGCCTGCTGAGCGCCGCCCGCGCGGCTCAGCGATCGTAGCGGTCGTACGGCTCCTGCCGGGAGGCGGCGCCGGTCGAGTACCTCGTGGTGAGGGCGACGAGCACGAGCGCGAGCCCGGTGACCACGAAGAAGGTCCGGGCCGGGAGATCGGCGGAGAACCCGAACAGCCAGGGCGACGCGAGGAGCGCGGCGGCGAGGGAGGTCTCCAGCGCGCCGTGCACCGAAAACGGGATCATCCTGGCCGCGCCGAGCGGCTGATCGGACAGCAGCGTCACGACGAGGTGCGCCACGGCGGCGACGTAGCAGACCGCCGTGGGCACCGGATCGAGGCGGAGCGCGAGCGGCGCGAGCGCGAGCAGGACGACGACCGCGTAATCGACGTATCCATGGTGGCGGGGAGATAGAAGCTTCATCGGTGCCTCCTTGGAGGAGCTCCCCTCAGCCGGTGCATCGCATGTGCCGGTGAGCGGCTGTCGGCGCGCGCGCCCCGGCCGCTCCGGAACGCAGCGCCGGCCAGGATCAGCGTGGTTGTCGCTCGCCCGGGACGGGCAGGAGGGGTGCTCGTCGTGCTCACAGGAAGGGAGCGGAGGGCGCGAGTGAACCCGATCCGGCACGGAGCGGGGCAGGGTGGCTCACGGGAGCGCTGGGCCCTTCACGCTTGCTCTCGCCGAGCGCGCAGCCCCGAGAGGGCCTCTCCGGAGTCCGGCGCGCGTCGCCGTCACCTCGTGCACGTTCGAGACACACCGTGTCTCCGGGGCCTCGGTCTCCAGGATCTCCTGGCCGCGGGCGGAGCTCCGCTCGCCGCCGAGCCCGAGGCCCCGGAGCGCGTCGCCGAGCCCCCCCGCGGATCCGGCGCTCAGCCCGTCGACAGGAGCTCGTCGAGCACGGCCCCGTACTCGTCGAGCAGCGGGTGCGGCGGCAGGCCGCGGCACATCGCGCGCAGCTCTTCGAACCTCGCGATCTGCATATCCCTGCCGCGCTTGAACATCGACCACGGATCGCCGTGCTCTCGCGCGCAGACGATGATCGACTGGAAGTTGTCTATCTTGTCAGCCAGCGTGATCGCCTGCGCTTCCCAGGGCTTCTTCGGGAACGCCTCGAGATAGAGCCGCTTGCGGTCTTCCCAGGGCAGCGCCCTGTCCTGCTCGGTCACGTGGCGGACGAGCGTGGCGACGCGATCGCCGAAGCGCTGGCTCAGCTCGTCGAACGTGACGCCCTGGTCCTCCATGGCGTCGTGCAGCGCGCCGGCCGCGACGACCTCGTCGTCGAAGCCGTGGCGCGCGAGCAGGACCGCCACGCCGGCGAGGTGGCTGATGTAGGGGACGTCGGCGTTCGGATACTTGCGCTTCTGGGCTCGATGCCAGACCGCCGCCTGGTCGAGCGCGCGCTTGAGGAGGGTGCCCATCGCGATGTCCCGCCACCATAGCCGCTCGGCGTCCAGAGCGCAGGCGCCCGAGCGCCCCCGGTGCCGTCCAGCAGGTCCTCCGTCCGGATCGGACCCCGCGCCGTTCGAGGCGCGCCCTCGAAGGCCGCGCCGGTTCGAGCGCCCGGCGTGCCACGAGCTCGGTGAGCGGCGTGCGCCGAGCGCGCTCGCTGCGCGGCGGGCAGGCGCCACGAGGGGCGCGCCGGGCGAGGTGTGCGGCGCGCCGCCGCGGCGACAGGGGCTCTCCCGGCCCTCTCTGCGGCTCGACGGTCCTTCTCTTTCAGTCGTCCGGCGGGCAGCGCGGGATATCCGCTCTTCGACGAGGTCGACTTCGCCGGCGCGGCACGGCCCGCTCGCGGCGGCGTCGCTGCGATGAAGCGCGCGCCGCCTGCGCGCGATCGCCTCTCGTTCGTTCAGCGGATCGGGGAATGCGCTGGGGGTGGCGCGGAATGGTCGGGGAATGGCCGGGGAATGGCCGGGGAATGGTCCGGGGAGGTGCGCGCAAGTCCTACGAACATGCGGACGACGTCGCTCGTTGCTCAAGACTCCGCACTTGCCGACCTGTATACTCGTCCGCGACAGCGTCTTATATCGTCATGCGAAACCCGCCGATGCAGGGTGCCACCTCATGAGACTTTGGCCTCTCCGTTCGCTTGCCGCCGCGCTGGCCGCCCTCGTCGTTGCCTCTCTCCTTCCCGCGCCTGCGCACGGGCAGGACGCGCCGGTCAACCCCGGGGGCATGGCCCTGAGCCGCTTCGTGCCGGCGCCGGCCGGGGACCGCATGTTCAGCGTGCCGTCGCCGTTCGTGGCAGGGCACCTCACACCGCATGTGATGCTGCTCGCCGATTACGCGAGCAACCCGCTGGTCCTGCGGCGCGAGCGCGACGGCGCCGAGATCGGCGCGGTCGTCAGCGATCAGCTCACGTTCCACCTGGGCGCGTCGCTCCCGCTCTGGAACAAGCTGAGCGTCGACCTCGATGCGCCGCTCACCGCGCTGCAGTCCGGGGACAGCCCGAGCGGCGGCGGCCAGCAGTTCCCGTCGCCGAGCGGCGCGGCGCTCGGCGACGTGCGGCTCGGCGCGCGCTTTCAGATCCATGGCGCGTACCATGACCCGTTCCAGCTCGCCGTCGGCGCCTACCTCTGGTTGCCGACCGGCGCGGACGACTCGTTCGTGAGCGACGGGAGCGTCCGGGCGATGCCGTACGTCGCGGCCGGCGGCCGCATGGATCGGCTCGTCTGGTCGACCGCGCTGGGCACCGAGGTCCGGCGCTCCCAGTCGTTCGGCGGCGTGGCGCAGGGGACGATGCTCACGCTGGGCGGCGGCGTCGGGCTCCTCGCGCTGGACGGCCGGCTCCAGGTCGGGCCGGAGCTCAGCGCCGCGATGGTGCTCGAGGACATCAGCAGTCGCTCGACCAACGCGGAGCTCCTCCTCGACGCGAGGTATCGATTCCTGCCCTTCATGGAGGCGGGCATCGGCGTCGGGCCGGGGATCACCTCGGGCATCGGGACGCCGGACGTGCGCGCCGTCGCGATGGCCGCCTTCACGCCGGAGCAGCCGACCGACCTGGACAGGGACGGCATCGGCGACCCCGAGGACGCGTGCCCGAGCGTGCCGGGCGTGCGCAGCGGCGATCCGAAGAAGAACGGCTGCCCGCCGCCGCCGGACCGCGACGCCGACGGCATCGTCGACGCCGAGGACGCCTGCCCCGTCGTCGCCGGCGTGCGCAGCGACGACCCGAAGAAGAACGGCTGCCCGCCGCCGCCGGACCGCGACGCCGACGGCATCGTCGACGCCGAGGACGCCTGCCCCGTCGTCGCCGGCGTGCGCAGCGACGACCCGAAGAAGAACGGCTGCCCGCCGGACCGGGACGACGACGGCGTGGCCGACGCCGAGGACGCGTGCCCCGACGTCAAGGGGCTCCGCTCGAAGGACCCGGCGAAGAACGGCTGCCCGCGCGACACCGACGGCGACACGTTCCGCGACGACACGGACGCCTGCCCGAGGGAGAAGGGCTTCGCGGATCCGGACCCGGAGAAGCACGGCTGCCCGAAGGCGGTGCGCGTGACCGAGAAGCACGTGGTGATCCTCCAGCAGGTGCAGTTCGACACGAACAAGGCCACCATCAAGCCGGTGAGCGATCCGCTGCTCGACGAGGTCGCCGAGGTGCTGAAGGAGCACCCGGAGATCGAGCTCATCGAGATCCAGGGTCACACCGACGACCGGGGCACGGTGGAGCACAACAGGATCCTGTCGCAGAACCGCGCCAACTCCGTCATGGCGGCGCTGGTCCGGCGCGGCATCGACTCGACGCGGCTGACGGCCCAGGGCTACGGCCGGGAGCAGCCCATCGACGACAACGCGACGGAGGCCGGGAGGCAGCGGAACCGACGCGTCCAGTTCAACATCATCAAGAAGGCCGCGTACAAGCCGCAGGCTGATGAGACCGGAGAGGATCGATGAGAAAGCAGTTGAGCATCACGGGGCTCGCGTCCCTCACGCTGATCGGGCTCACGACCGCCAGCGCGACGGCCGAGCCCAAGCTGCGTATACAGGTCGATCAGCAGGGCGACTTCGCCCTCATCGGGAGCTCGATCGGGCAGGAGTGCCGCTCCGCGACGCCGAGGCCCACGGAGGGCACGATGGGCGCATGCGGCCAGTCGACCGTCGAGTCGGGGCCCGATCTCTTCTGGAGGTCCGACTCGCCAGCTGACGGCAGAGCGGAGGCGAGCCTCGATATCACCCCGGAGATGGCGCGCACGACCGCGGTGCTGACGCTGCCCGAGGGGGCGACGGTGACCCACGCGTTCCTGTACTGGGCCGCGCGCAACACCGCCGGCGCCGATCCGGAGGTGGAGCTCCACCACGCGGGCGGCTACGACGGGACGGTGACCGCCATCGACTCGGTCGAGACGGTGATCAACCAGGGGAAACCCAACGAGTCGCACAACTACCAGTCCGTCGCCGACATCACCTCGATCGTGAAGGAGAGCGGCGCCGGGGCCTACCGGGTGGGCGGCGTGGACGTCGTCGACGTGAGGGACAGCGACGACGACGTGGTCTTCGTGGCGTGGTGGATGGTGGTGTTCTACGAGGCGCCGAGATCGCCGATGCGCAACCTCGCGCTGTTCGACGGGCTCGACCGGGTCTCCGACGTGGGATGGCAGCAGGTCGAGCTCTCGGGCTTCAAGGTGCCCGACGCCGGCTTCGTGGCGAAGCTGGGCATCGTCGCGTTCGAGGGCGACAACTCGAACACCGGGGACAGCGTGTTCTTCAACCCCAAGAACCCGGGGAAGCCCGATCTGGCGGAGGCGCTGAGCGACGAGCTGAACCCGGCCGACAACTTCTTCAACAGCACCCGTTCGGCGCTCGGAAAGCCGGTGTCGGTGGAGGGTGATCTCCCGAGGATCCCGGGCACGCCTCAGAGCATGTCGGGGGTCGACATCGACATCGTGGATGTCAGCGCGAAGCTCAAGCCGGGGGACGATCGGGCCACGCTCGTCGCCACGAGCAGGGACGAGCTCTATTTCCTCGCGGGGTGGGTGACGTCGATCTCCAACTATGGCCCTGATTTCAGCAAATCGAGCAAGGTGGCCACGGATCTCGGCGGGCTGCCGACCTACCGCGGGGACGCCGTCGAATACCGCATCACGGCGACGAACACGGGCAATGACGAGGCCGTGGGCGCGGTGCTGACGGACGCGCTGCCTGCCGGGGTGACGTTCGTCCCTGGCTCGCTGTCGATCGTCGATGGGCCGAACGCCGGTCCCCAGACGGACGCGCCCGGCGACGACCTCGGGGAGTACGATCCCGCGACGCGGACCATCAAGTTCTGGCTCGGGGATGGGGCGGACGGCGCGAAGGGCGGGAGCATCCCTGTCGACGGCAGCGTCACCGTGCGCTTCGAGGTGACGGTCGACGCGGACGCGCCGGACCTCATCAAGAACCAGGCGAAGATCGCCGCGGCGGGCGCGTTCGGCGCGCCGGTCAGCGACGATCCGACGGACGGCAACGGCGACGCCCCGGGCGCGCCGCCGACCGAGGTCGCCGTGGTGCCGGAGTCGTTCTACGCGGCCGGCAGCGGCATGCTCGGCCCGTGCGCGGCCAGCCCGCGAGGCCGGGATGGGAGCGCCGGCTGGCTCGCGGGGCTCGCGCTGGCCGGTCTGCTCTGCCGGCGGCGCAGGGGGTAGACGATCACCGCCGCGTCAGCGCTCGGTCAGCGCGTCGTCGAGCGTGGGCGCGGTGAGCACACGCTCGGTCCAGCCTTCGATCTGCGCGGCGTCGGCGGCGCGGATGCGCGCCTCGATCGGCTGCGGCAGCTCGCCGAAGCGCAGACGGAGCTGCTTCAGCAACGTGCTCCGCTGCCCCTCGAGCCGGCCCTCTCGCTCGCCCGCCAGCCGGCCCTCCCGGCGCCCCTCCTCGCGAAGATAATCTGCGATGGTCACGATTTCCTCCTCGGCATCCGGTCCCGCCGCCACGAGCAGCCTCGGCAGCAGCTTGTCGGGCTCGCGCGGGTCGGCGATGCTCAAGAACTACCGCCACACGCGCACGAGCGCAGCCCCTCCGTCAGGCGCCCCCTTCGGCGCGCACCTTGGCCGCGAGCTCGCCGAGCTCACGCATCTCCCGCTCGTGCAGGGTGTCGCGGTCGCCGACCACGGACCAGCATACCCGCCTGGGGTCATCGACGTCACGACGGAGCGAGCGCATGTACATCGGCACGGGCGCCCCCTCGATCGAGCGCCAGCCCCAACCCAGGAGGCGCGGCTGCCACGCCTCCAGGAGCGCGAGCGTCGCGTCGTACGTGGCCGCCCAATCGGCCTCGTCGATGCCTCGCGGATCGATGTCGAGAATCACATGCACGCCCATGGGTCGATCCTCCTAACCGGCGTGTGCAGCCGGCCGTCGTAATGGGGAGAGCGCCTCCGCGGCGCGTAGGAACAAACGTCGGTCCGGCAGCGCCGGACACGGGCTCGGCGGCGCGCCGTCTCCGAGGCCGATTCGCTAGCAAGTCGCAGACAGATTGGCCATGAAAAAGAAATCTATTTCTGGATACGATTCATGAGATGACATCGAGCGGTGTCGCCCAATTACGACAATACAAGCCATCTCGTCTCACAATCGTCTTTCGCACGCGCGAACGCTGCGGACCCAGCCTGGTACTGGCCGCCTCGGACCGGTTCGCCTCAGACGGCGAGCGGCTCGATCCGCGCGAGCGCGACATCGCGCGCCGCTTTCGCCTGGCGGCGCGCGACTACCCCTTTCCAGCGAGGCTCGGCCGGCGCCTTCCGGAAGGCGCCGGCCTCGTCGAGCCCTATCGCCATCGGGCGGTTGCTGCCCTCCGACGCCTCGATCGCGGCGCCGCTCCGATCGAAGCGCATCACCGCACCGGCGCCCGCGGCCCACGCCGCGCCGTCGGCGCCCGCAACGGTCATCTCGAGCGGTGGCGCGTCGGTCAGGCCCGCCGCGAACACCCGCGCTTTGCCGTCAACGCCAAGCCACATCGCCCGGCCGCGCTTGCCTCGGTAGCCACCCGCCACGAAGAAGCTCGTCGCGGGCTGGCCCGCTGAGGAGGGCGAGCTCCACGGCGAAATTCGCGCCAGCTCCACGGCGAGAGCTCCGGGCGCGGGACGGAGCCTTCCCGCCGCCGACAGGGACCCTCGCGCGCGCAACGGGAGCTCCGCCCGCGCCCGAAGGAGGCCCTGCGGCCCGCGAGGGCCTCTCACGGGCGCGCCCGCGCCCGTGCCGCGATCAGTTGATGGTGAAGGACTTGCTGACGGTGACCGAGCCCCCGCCGAAGGCAGGCACCCGCGCGCTGCGGAACAGCCTGGCGACGCAGCCGCCGACGCTGGTCCCGGCGAAGGGCGCCCCCTGGACTTCGGCCGACGTGACGCTGCCGCTCGGCGCGAAGGTGACCTTGACCCTGCCGGTCCCGGTCGGTCCGCCGGCCTTCTTGCAGCTCTTGGCGGAACCAGCGGCCGCGCCGAGCGCCGAGCTCGCGGCGCCACGGTTGAACTCGGCGCCTCCGGACGCCGCCGGCTCCGGCTTCGATGCCGCCGGCTTCTCCGCCGCGGCAGCGGGCGCGGACGCCGGCTTCTCCGCCGCGGCGGGCGTCGCCGCGGCGGGCGTCGCCGCGGCAGGCGTCGCGGCGCTCGGGGCCTCGGCGCTGGCGGTGGGCTCCGCGGACGGCGCCGCCGTCTCCGCCGTAGACGGCGTTTCGGCCGCAGCGGTCTCGGCAGGCGTCGGCGCCGGCGCCGCCGTCTGCGCAGGGCTCGGCACCTCGGCGGGGGCGGTGTTCGCCTGCTCCGGCGTGGCCGTCGACGCCTCCGGCGTCGGCGACTGCATGAAGAAGAAGGCGACGCCGCCAATCAGCACGACCGCGGCGATCGCGGCCGCGATCAGACCGGTGCGGCCCTTCTTGGTCGAGGCCTCCGGCGCCGTGAGCGGAGAGAGCGACGAGAGCGACGCGGGCGGCACCGACGCCTTGGACGGAAGCGACATCGAGGGAGGCGGCCGCGAGTCCGTCACCGGCGCCAGCAACGGCGGCGGCGCGAGCATCGGCGCGGAGGCGATGGGGCCGCCGCCGAGGTTCAGCAGGTCGTCATAGCCGGCTCGACCGTTGTTCTTCGAGGGGCGGTTCGAGGGACGCCGGCCCGACGGGAGCTCGTCTTCTTCCTTCTGCTTGGCCGCCGCCGCGTTCTCGGTCGCGGTGAGCGCCGAGAGCGAGAAGAGGACCGAGTTCTCGTTGCGCTCGCCCACCTGGCGATCGAGGCCTGGCGGCGGGGCGGACGGGGCGGACGCCGCGGGGTCCTCGGCGCGCTCCGCGGCGCTGAAGACGTCGACCGCGGCCCCCCGGGCCGCGCGACGCGCGGCCGCTGGCGCCGGTGCGCCGCCTGGGGCCGGCGCCGCGGCCGCTGGACTCGCCGGCGCCGCAGCCGCTGGACTCGCCGCCGGCGCCGCGGCTTCCGGGGCCTTCGCCGATGCGACGGCTGCGGGCGCCGGGGTCGCGGCCCCCGCTTGGTTCAGGGCGCGCCGCGAGTCCTTCATGACAACGGTCCCCTCGGGCCCGAACCTGAGCCCAGCAGGCGCCGGAGCCGTGGGGACGGGCGCAGCTGCAGCCGCAGGCGCCGGAGCGGCGGCCGGCGGAGGCGCCGCCGCGGCCGCCGGTGCAGCTGCAGCAGGGACGGCCGCGGCAGCGGGCGCAGCAGCAGCGGGCATGGGCGTCGCGATCGCGGGCGCCGCGGCAGCGGGCGCCGCCGCGGCGACGGCTGCCGCAGGCGCGGGCGCCGCGTCTTCCTGCGAGGAGAATCGCTCCTTGAGCTCCGGGACGCTGGCGATCGGCAGCCAGTCGCCCATCCCGTCCTTCCACACGTACGTGTCGTTGCTCAGGCCTCCGCGCGCGTACTCGGCCACGAGCTCGGCGGTCGTCATGGTCCGCTCGTCGCCCTCGGCGACGTTGACGGTCCACGTGTCGGGCGCCGCCGCCGCGGGCGCGCCGCCCACGTCGAGCTTCGCCTCGGCGTCATCCGACAGGTCGCCCTGCTGGTCCACGGTCGCGTCCTGCGGTGCGGCCGGGGCAGCCTCATTCGCGCCGTGGACCACCATCGAGTGGTTGCACTTCTTGCATTTGATCTTGACCGTCTTGCCGGCGACTTTCTCGTCGGCAATCGTGTACTTGGCCTGGCACGACTCACACGTAATCTTCATGCGACTGGCGCCCTTCCCGTTCCGGCATGCGGGCATGGGTTCAACGACCACACACGCGCACGATCACGCGGCCCGGTCGGTCGACGCAGAATAGCGGGACGGCGCGAGGCCGATCAAGGCGGCGACTTCTTTTATGATCGCCGCCGGCGCAGCGCCGCGTGATGACGCAGCGCGCGTCCACGTCCTCGCGCAGCGCGCGCAGTGTGGCGCGATCAATTGAGCAGCAGCAGCTGGGTGCCGTCCTTCCCGCAGAACATCGCCTCGCTCGGATAGCGGTCGCCGCAGGTTGGGCAGATCTTTCCACGAGCCCGCAGCGTCGGCCGGACCGGCGCCGCGGCTGACCCTGCGGCGCCCGCGAGCGAGGCCTCCGAGGGCGCCGGCGCGCCCTCGGCGCCGGCGCTGTCGCGCTCGCCAGCGGCGCCGGCCGTGGAGGCCGGGCCTTCCACTTCGTCTCCTGTCCGCCGGCGGCCTCGGCGGAGCAGGATCAACCCTGCAAATCCGAGGCAGGCCGCGACCCCGCCCACGATGGCCACGAACAGGTTCTTGCGCTGGCGTCCCAGGTCCTCGCCCGAGGTCGTGCGCCCGCCGATGGTGCCGGCCGCGATCACCACGACGGCCGCCTGCTCGCTCTCGCCGGCCTCGTTGAGCCCGCTCGCCGCGAGGAGCGCGTCGTAACGATCGGGGCTCGTCACCTCGATCGCGACGGTCACCCCCTTGCCGGCGACGGACGCGACGAGGCCGAGCGCCCCCTCGCCCGCCCCGGCGCCGAGCGAGAGGGCGCCTGTCGCGTCGACCGTCGCGGCGGACGCGAGCGGCCCGGGCGCGATCGACCACGTGGGCCTCGTCGGGAGCGCGCACCCCTCCGCATCCATGACCAGCGCGCGGAACTGAAAGCGTTCGCCCGGCCGCATGAGCTTGCGCGACGGCGTGACCTCGAGGCGCGCCGGCTCGCCGGGGGCGTCGCAGGAGCGCGAGGCCGCGGGCTTCTTCTCGGCTGCGGCGGGCGCCGCGGACGGAGCGCTCACGACCGGCGGCGGAGCGCTCGCCACCGGCGGCGGGGCGCTCGCCGCGGGGGGCGCTTCGCCCTCGCGCCGGACGAGCGTGTAGGACCGCGTCCTCGTGACGGACGCGCTGCAGGTCGTGTCCTGGATGATGAACTGGTACTGCCCCGTCTCCACCATGTTGATGCTGGCGTCGGTCGCCTGGGTCGTGGTGGTGACCACGGCGCGGCGGGGATCGCTGGCCGGCGTCGTGCAGCGGGTCTGCCAGGAGCGCGCGTTGCCAGACGCCGAGTGCTTGCTCCGCGCGAGCCCGGGCATCTGCTCCCAGCATTCGGCGGTGCTCCACGACCGTCCGGCGCCCGAGATCGAGAGCTCCGAGCCGTGCTGCTGGATCTGCACGGCGCCGCCCGGGGCGCCCTGCGGGCGAGGCCTGGGCCCGCACGCCTGCCCCCAGGCGGAGACCGACCACTGTTCCGTGAGGGCGCTCGCGGTCCAGGACCCGCTCAGCGTCGGCGGGTCCTGCGCGGCGCCCGCGCGGGGGATGGCGACGGCGAGGGCAATGGACGCGAGCGACGCGAGCGGCGCAAGGCGAAGCGCGTGGAGCGGGGCCGACGAGGCGAGCAGCTGGCGTCGCACAGGCGAACCGTAGCAGCGCCCGCGCGCGGGCGGCAGCCGGCAGGCTCGGAGCGCCGCCCGCGCGGTGCCGTGCGGCGCGAGGTGCGCGAGGTGCCAGACCGCAGCGAGCGGCGACGCGGCCCGCTCGTTCCGCCACCGCGTCGCGCGCCTCATGCGCCTCACGCGCCTCACGCGCCTCACGCGCCTCACGCGCCTCACGCGCCTCACGCGCCTCACGCGCCTCACGCGCCTCACGACTGACCAACCACCGCGTCCAGGGCGGCGGGGCCCCCGCGGGCCCGAGGCGCAGGTCCCCGGCGGGCGTGAGCCGTGAGCGACGAGCAGGCGAGCAACGCGTGAACGCGTGACACGCAACCGCCCGGGCCCGCCCTCACCAGCGCCCGAGAGCAAGAGCCGTACAAAATGCTCACGCCGCGAAAAAGGATCTAGACAGGCAAAGTAAATGTTCGTTCCATTGAAAAATGGTCCCGTGCGCATTCTGCATCAAATCTCGTCAGGCACTCCCGCGTACCTGATCCGATCCTGCTCGTCCCTCGACCCCGGCGAAGGGTCGGAGAGGGCTGCTGAGCGTCGCCGCACGCCGCCGAGCGCCCAGCGCGCCCTCAGCGGACCGCGAGCTGCGCACGCGCACCGACCGTCGAGCTGGCGAGTGATCTGGCCATCGAACTCGATGCGCCAGACTGCGCTCGTCTCCGCGAACCGTAAGCCGACGCAAGCCGACGCAAGCCGACGCAAGCCGACGCAAGCCGACGCGAGCAGCCCAAAAGCGTCACCGCACGACCCAAAATTGTCACCGTGCAACTCAATGCTTTTCTCGCGCCTGCCGCCAAAAAGATCTGGACATCTCCATCCCTGAGTTGCTAACTTACACACTGTTACCTTGCGCATCCGCTCTCCGATCGAAGCACAAGCACCCGCGTACTTGATCCGATCCTGATCAGCCCGTGGGGGCTCATTCCGACCGGAGCCCGCGAAACCGACCTCGCCTGACCCGTGAGTCATGGTGCCTGCACTCCGGATGACGCTCCAGCAATGGTTCACCCGTGAGGACCTCGAGGAGCTACCAATGAAGCAGTTTGCAATCGCATCTTCTGTCGCGCTCGCCACGCTGTTCATCACCGCCACCAGCCTCGCCAACACGACCGCTCCGTCCCCCACGTGCACCGTGATCAAGCGGGGTGTCCTGGGGGATGTCTACAACGCCGAGATCTGGAGCCTCGCCCCGAGCTACCACGTCCCGACCCCGTTCGAGGTCAACACCGGGTACTCCAGCTCGGTCGGAGAGAAGCGCGCCCTGTTCCGCTTCGATCTGAGCCCCATCCCCGCCGGCTCTCTCGTCACGTCGGCCACGTTCTACGCCCAGACGTACACGAGCACCGCGCAGACCGTGTACGTCCACCAGGTGCTCGCCCCCTGGAGCGAGGAGCTCGTCACGTGGAACAACTTCGGCGGCATGGACCCCGCCGCGTTCACCTCGTTCGTGCCCAACGTCACCGGGTGGAGCTCGGTCGATCTCACCGGGATCGTCCAGGACTGGGTGGACGGGACGGCGCCGAGCCACGGGATCCTCCTCGAGGAGGGCGCCAGCGGGAAGACGTCGTACAAGGGCAGCGCCCACACCGATGTATCTTACCGGCCTCTCCTCGAGGTCTGTTACACGGCGCCGAAGGGCTCGATCGGCGACAAGGTGTGGTTCGACGCCAACGCGGACGGCCTCGAGGACGCCTCCGAGCTCGGCATCTCTGACGTCGTCGTCGACCTCTTCGGCGACGCGAACTGCGACGGTGTCGCCGACGGCGCCGCGCTCCAGAGTACCGTGACCGGCGCGAACGGCGTCTACCGCTTCACCGAGCTCGAGGCGGGCTGTTACGTCGTCGACGTCGACGACGCGACGCTCCCGCTCGGCCACATCCTGACCAGCGACGACGAGCCGCTCGGCGTGTCCCTCGACGCGGGTGAGAACGTGGCCAACGCCGACTTCGGCTACGTGACGTACTCGTCGATCGGCGACACGGTGTGGCTCGACAGCGACGCCGACGGGCTCTACGAGCCGGAGACCGGCGAGCTCGGCGTCAACGGCGTCCGTGTCGAGCTGTTCCAGGGGGCCCAGCTCGTCGACTTCACGATCACCGGCACGAGCCCCTACACCGGCCAGCCCGGCTTCTACCTCTTCGACACGCTCCCGGCGGGCACCTACTCGGTGGTCGTCACGCCCGACAACTTCATGGCGAGCGGTCCGCTCGCCGGACAGGAGCCGACGGCCGACCCCGACGGCGGGCTCGACAACGTGGGCGTGGTCTCGCTCGGCTGGGCACAGGACCTGCTCGACGCGGACTTCGGTTACCAGCTCTCCTGCGGCAACGGCGTCTGCGGCGGTGACGAGAGCTGTTCCAGCTGCGCCGTCGACTGCGGCACCTGCCCGCCGGTCTGCGGCAACGGCACCTGCGAGGCCGGCGAGGACTGCGGGAGCTGCAGCGCCGACTGCGACGTCTGCCCGCCCGTCTGCGGCGACGGCACCTGCGACGCCAGCGAGAGCTGCAGCACCTGCGCGGACGACTGCGGCGCCTGCCCGCCCGTCTGCGGCAACGGCACCTGCGAGGCCGGCGAGGACTGCGGCACCTGCTCGGACGACTGCGGCGCCTGCCCCGCGGTCTGCGGCAACAACGTCTGCGAGAACGGCGAGGACTGCTCGAACTGCACCGGCGACTGCGGCGCTTGCCCCGCGGTCTGCGGCAACGGCGTCATCGAGGCCGGCGAGAACTGCCTCGAGTGCCCGAGCGACGTCGGCGTCTGCCCGCCGGTCTGCGGCAGCGGCGTCTGCGAGGCCGGTGAGACCTGCTCGAGCTGCGCGGCCGACTGCGGCGCCTGCCCGCCGGTCTGCGGCGACGGGGTCTGCAAGGCGGGCGTCGAGAACTGCTCGAGCTGCGCGGCCGACTGCGGCGTCTGCAAGTGCTCCTCCCCCGGCACCGGCTCCCCCGGCTACTGGAAGAACCACCCGAGCGCCTGGAAGATCACGAAGCTGACCATCGGCGGCAAGACCTATACGAAGTCCCAGCTCCTCGACATCATCAGCCGTCCGACGCGGGGCGACGTCACGTACATCATCGCGAAGCACCTCATCGTCGCCAAGCTCAACGTCGGTATCGGCAACCGGTCGAGCTGCATCGAGGACACCATCGCCAAGGCCGACGCCTGGCTCAAGAAGTACCCGCTCGGCAGCAACGTGAAGGACAACTGCGGCAGGAACGCGCCGTGGGTGACCGGCAAGCCGCTGTCCGAGATGCTCGACAAGTACAACAACGGCTATCTCTGCGCCCCCCACCGCGACGACCTTGACTGCGAGGACAACCGCAACGATCGCGACCATCACCGCGGCTGCGGCCGCTGAGACGTAGACGCGAGCGCCCCCGGGCCAGCGCCCGCTCCAGGCGACCAGCCTGGAGAGCCGCGGTAGCTGGCGCAGCCCCTCCTCGCCTCCCCCCTCCCCTCCCCGCCTCCCCCGTCGCCCTCCTCACCCCTAGCAGGGGGGCCACCTCGTACTCAGGACGGAACATCCCTCGACGCCCGCGGACACCCCCTACACCCCCGCATGGGCGTGTTCTGCCCCTCGCGCGACAAATTGCCCCTGCCGCCCCGGAGGGGGGCCCCTGCAGCGCCGCCTACGCCTCGAACAGCGCCCCGCCAAGGAGCGGGGTCGAGCCCGTCGAGACCGCTCCACCGCAAGACAGGACAGCATGGCACGGGCGCTGCAAATCCTGCGGGGCTGAGCTCCGAGGACCGCGGTAGACGGTCCAACGACGCAGCGTTGGCGGGCCAGAAGAAGGAGAAGTTGCCATGAACCTGACGGAAAGCTGGATTGGCGATAAGCCCTTGGTCCCGCCTTGCGGCTTGTTCGGCAAAGGTCAGCATATCGTCCTGGCTGAAGACGACGAGGATTTCCGGTCCACGATCGCCATGGCGCTCCGCAGCGACGGGTTCGAGGTGTCCGAGGCGCGAAACGGCCTCGAGCTGCTCGACAAGGTGGCGCCCTGCCTCGGTGGGAACGAGCCCCCGAAGCCGATCGACGCGATCGTCAGCGATATCCAGATGCCCTGCTTCTCGGGGATGGAGATCCTGGAGGGCCTCGCCGAGGTGAGGCGGCGGCCGCCGGTCATCCTGATCACGGCGTTCGGCCACCCGCACCTCCACGCGACCGCGCGCAGCCTGGGCGCCTCGGCCGTCTTCGAGAAGCCGTTCGATCTGGACGATCTCCGCAGCGTGCTGTTCAACCTGAAGGACGCGCCCGGCTTCGACGGCGGGTACTGACGACGACCGACGAGGACCAACAAAGACTGACGAGGGAGCGCTCCTCCGCGCTCCTCGGCCGCCGCTCAGCCGTCCGGCCGCGGGAGGGGGGTCGCAGCCGCCCAGCGCGCGACACAGCCCCGCTCCTCCTCGGTCATCTCCAGCATGTCCGCCACCATCCCGTCCAGGTGGCGCCGGGCGTCGGCCGGCAGGCCCGCGTTCGCCGGGCCGAGCTCCCGTCCGAGCGCGTCGAGCGCCGCGATCAGGGCGGCTCCCGCCGGCGGGGGCGCAGGGATCGCACGCAGGTGCGCAATCTTCACCTGCGGCATGCCCTCGCGCGCGTCCCGGTGACGCGTGTAATGCCACCAGCGGACGGGAGAGGAGTTGAGGTAACAGAGCAGCGCGAATTCGCTCCAGGTGGCGTCGGAGAAGCCGGCCAGGATCGAGTTGCGGAACGGGAGGCCGTCGCTCAGCGCGGCGATCGGATAGCGGGCGGTCTGGCGGATGAGCAGCCGCACCGCCTTCCAGTCCTCGTCCTTCCGGAAGCGGCCCTTCACGCCGGCGCGATCGACATGGTGGCGCGGCGCGCGCGCGATCAGCTCGCCGACGTCGGTGCCTTCCCGGATGGGGCAGGTGTACGGCGGCTCCGGGGCGTCCGCGCGCCGGATGCGCTCGGCGTCCTCGGCCGTCGTCTGAAACCCGCGCTCGCCGAACAGGGCCGCCGGCAGCGGGGGCAGCGCGCCGAGCCGCTCGAGGAGCCGGCGGGACACGACGTCGAGATCCGAACGCGCGAGCGGCCACGGGGCGGCCACCGTCCGCGGGGCGGCGGGGGCGAGGCGGGTCGAGAGGAGGCCCATGCACGGCTGGAACACGCCGTCGAAGGCGTCGCTGCCGAAGCTCGGAAGATCGGAGTCCACGGCGCAGAGCGCGTCGTGCGCGCGCCGCGTCGGGCCGTATCCATCGAGATCCGACACCGACGTCGGGATGACGAGGCCGAGCCGCCCGCCCGGCCGCAGCAGCGACGCGGCCCGGTGCACGAACAGGCCGTGCAGCGAGCGGTAGCCGTGGAACGCCGGGTTCCTCCGGAGGTGGAGGTGGAAGACCTCGGGGGCGATCGGCTGCGCCGCGCGGCCGACGTACGCGACCCAGGGCGGATTGCCGATCACGGCGTCGAAGCCCGGCTCGGAGCGATCGAAGACGCCGGGGAACGCGAGCTCCCAGTGCAGGAACCGGCGCTCCTCGGCGATGCGCCGCGACAGCGCCGCCCGCGGATCGGCCGGCTCGCGCGCGGCGGCCATGTAGCGCGCGAACGTGGCCGGCGCCGGCGCCAGGGCCGCGAGCTCGCCCGCCGGCGGCCAGAACCACAGGGCCATCCAGGCGTCGAGCGCCGCCTGATCCGCTCCCTCGGCGCCCCCGGGCCCGTCGCGGGGCGCGCTTTCGGCGGCCTCCTGCGGCGCGCCCTCCTGCGGCGCGCCCTCCGGCGGCGCGCCCTCCGGCGGCGCGCCCTCCGGCGGCGCGCCCTCCGGCGGCGCGCCCTCGGGCCGCGGGGGCGCAGGAGCCTGCCGCAGCAGGGCCCGCCGCGTTTGCCGCTCCCCGGGGCCGCGGGGCAGCCTCGCGGCGGACGGGAAGCCGCCGACCTCCGCGCGCTCGGCGCCGATGAGGCTATCGCCGCAGCGAAGCTTGCCGTCGAGG
Source organism: Sorangium sp. So ce295 (assembly GCF_051527405.1). NCBI lineage: Bacteria > Pseudomonadati > Myxococcota > Polyangiales > Polyangiaceae > Sorangium > Sorangium sp. So ce295. The sequence goes on from NZ_CP150324.1 coordinate 11,832,117, forward strand.
AAGCTCAGCGGGAGGCGCGCGTCCTGCACGACGAGCCACAGCGATAGCCTGGCGAGGTCGACCGCGAGCGGGTCGAGATCGACGCCGTGCAGACAGCGCTCCGCCACGAGCGCCATGGCGCGAGGGAGCAGCGGCTCGCCGGGGGCGAGGGGCGGCGCCGCACCGGCGCTCTGCCATGCCTCGACGAGGCGCGCGGCGAGCTGGCGGCACGCCTCCACCAGGAACGCGCCGGATCCCATCGCGGGATCACACACGGCGAGCGCGAGGACATCCGCGGGCGCCGCCGGCCGGCCGTCCCTGCCGAGCAGCGGCGACAGCGTGCGCTCGACGACATGCGACGTGATCTCCCGCGGCGTGTAGTACGAGCCCGCGCGCCGCCGGAGCTGCCCCGGCTGGAGGTAGAGCGCGCCCCGCGCGATCCGGTCCGGCTGTCGCGGGGACGCGCGGCGCGCGAGCGCCTGCGACAGCTCGGCCACGCTGCCGGCCGCAGCGACGCGCGCTGCCGGCCGCGCGCCGAGCTTCAGGTCCGCCACCTCCTCGAGCCGCGCGAGCCGGTCACGGCCGGGGAGGGCGAGGAGCGCCTCCAGATCCACGACGACGTGCGACGGCAGGAGCGCCATCGACTCGCCCTCGGCGATCTCGAGGTCAAAAGCCAGGAGGCCCTCGTAAAGCGTGCCGAGGTGCTCGACCTCGAGCTCGCCGTAGCGCAACGGCACGCCGTCGTGCACGAGGAGCGCCGAGAGCACCCGGTGGAGCGCGCCGTCGCTGAGCCACGGTCTCCCCTCCAGGAAGGGGTGGGCGTCCGGATCGCAGAGGCCGCCGCGCGCGCCCCCGGGGCCGCGATCGCGGAGCGCGCAGAAGAGCGCCGCGATCCTCGCCCACGCGCCGTGGCGGCGCTCGAGGTCGTCTCCCTGCCGTCGCCGTTCTTCCTGGAGATCCTCGAAGAGCCGGGCGAGCGGCGCGCCGCCGCCTTCCACGCCGGCGAGCAGGCCGCGCGCCTCGGCGTAGAGGAGGAAGATGAGCCGCATCAACGCGGACACGAGGCCGGCGCGGAGGCGCCGCCGCCCTTCGGCGGAGCCGGCGCACGCGACGTCGCTGCCCTGCGGATCCGCCGCCTGAAGGCCGCGGAGGACCTCGCCGAGCGCGCCCTGCGCCTGATCGCGGAGCTGCCGCGCCACGCCGTCGGCGGACGGCGCGGATCCATCGAAAGACGCGCCCGTTCGCTTCGCGGCGCCGCGCTGGGCGAAGGCGCCGCCTCGTTCACGGTCGCGGCCCAGGAGGGCGGCGCTGAGCTGAGGGCATTCCGAGGACACGCAGGTTCCGCAACAGCATTGCGGATGGGACCGGGTGCAGGCAAGCGCCCCGGCGCGGCGTCGCGCCGGCCCGCGCCGGCCCGCGCCGGCCCGCGCCGGCCCGCGCCGGCCCGCGCCGGCCCGCGGCCGGGCGCCGCCGCCGCGCGAACGCCGCGCCGGGAGGAACGCCGAGAGAAGACCTCCATGTCCTGCCCCCTTGCGGCGATCTCGGCGCTTGCCGGTGTCGCTCCTCGCGCCGCGCGGCGCCCTGGAGAGGAGTCCTTCCTCGCCTGGAGGTCCTCACCCAGCACGGTTTACCGAGATCCTCGTGAAAGCATCTCTCACACGCGACCACATCGAGGTACGGTTCGTGCCGCATGCTCAAGAATGAATCCTGAGCTGTTCGAACGATACGCACTCGCTCATTCACGCAATTCGCGCTCTGGCTCCGTGGCGCGGCGCGGCGCCCTGCTCGCCGCGCTCCTGCTCGGGATCTCGGCGTGCCACGACGCCGGCGAGACGCCGGTGCAGGAGCCCACCGGCGCGGTCACCGGCGGGATTGACCTCTATTCCGGCATTCCCCAGGACGGCATCGTCCTCGGGGATCCGAGCGCGCCGATCACGCTTGTCGAGTTCTCCGATCTGCGTTGCTCGCATTGCCGCGATTACGGGCTCGAGATCTTGCCCGTGATCCTCGAACGCCATGTGAGGACGAAGCAGGTGAAGCTCGTATTCCGGAATCTCGCGTTCCTCGGTCCGAGCTCCGTGCAGGCCGCGCGCATGGCTGCCGCGGTCGGGATGCAGGGTCGGCTCTTTGATTTCGTCGACCGCTTCTTCCGGCTCCAGGCGCGCGAGCGCCCGGTGATCACGGACGAGCTCCTGTTGCGCGTCGCCTCCGAGGTGCCGGGCGTGGACGCAGAGCAGGCGATGGCGCAGCGCGACAGCCCGGAGGTCCTGCAGCAGCTCGAGGCCGCGCGGACCGAGGCGGCGGCTCTCCAGGTCCGGGGCGTGCCGGCGCTGTTCCTGATCCGGGAGGGGCAGGAGCCCCTTCGGCTCCGCCTCACCTCGATGTCGCCGGAGCCGATCTCCCGCGCGATAGAGCAGATCATGATCGATGCGCGACCGCCGGGGTGAGCCGCCGCGACCGCCCGGGTGAACCGCCGCGACCGCCGCGACGGGCGCCGGCGCCTCGCGCGCTTTTTGGTACGCTCGCGCGGGGATGACCGCATCGCCGCTCGTGTTCCCTCCCCGCCCCCCCTCGCTGCGCGGCCGTCGCCGCGAGCTCGCGACGCTCCTGGCGACGGTCCGCGCGTCGCGCCCGACCCGCGTCGCGCTCGTCGGCACCGGCGGCAGCGGCAAGTCGACGCTCGCGTGCGCGCTCGGGCACAAGCTCGCGCGCGAGCTCCCCGGCGGGATCCACTGGTTCCGGGTCGGCGCATGGGACGCGCGCACGCTGCGCGGCATGCTGTCGCTCCGCTTCGGGGCAGGGCCGTCGCCGTCGCTGCCTGCGCTGCGGAGCCGCCTGCGGGCGCTCGGGGAGATGCTGATCGTGCTCGACAACCACGAGCACGACCGCGCCGTCGCCGAGCTGCTCGACGACCTCCGCGACGAGGCGGTGACCTGGGTCATCACGGCGCGGCGCTGCCTCGTCGCCGGCGTCTCCATCTTTCCGGTCATCGCGCCGCTCGTGACCTCGGGGCGGAGCCCCTTCCCCGCGGTCGCCTCGCTGACCCGCCTGCTCCGCTGGAACCCGGTCTCCCTGGAGCTCGCCGACGCGATCGTCGGCAGCGGCGCGGCCGACGTCGCCGAGCTCCACCGGTGGCTCGTGGCGGGCGGCGTCGATCGCGTGCGGGTCATCGATCACGAGGACGACCTCCCCGAGGTCGGCCTGCTCGTCGCGTGGGCGTTCCGCGGGCTCTCGCCGCCGGCGCGGCGGATGCTCGCGGTGCTGGCGCACTCCAACGGCGACCACATCGACGAGGGCTCCCTCGCCGAGCTCGCGCGGGCCGGGCGGCGCGCCGGCGACGCGCTGGCCTCGCTGCGCCGCTTCCGGCTGGTGCAGGAGCCGTTCGCGGGCCGCTTCGCGCTGCACGCGACGGTGCGCCACGCCGTGCTGAAGCGCACGCAGATGGATCAGCGCCGCTTCTTCGAGCATTACATGGCGCTCCTCGAGCGCTCTCCGGAGCGGCTCGACCTCGAGCAGACCCACCTGTTCGCGGCCATGGACTTCGCGCACGACGCCGGGAGCGTCGCGGCCGCCCTCCGCGTGAACGATCTGCTGTCGCGTCTCTCGCTCTGACACCCGCGCCGACGTCAGGTCACCGCGGCGCGTCCGGGCCCCCACCTTGCGGGCCCCCCACGTGCTGGCGGCAGAGATCGACGAGGCGCTTCAGCACCCACTGCCCCGCGGGCCCCTGCACGAGGCCCGGCCTGTGGACCACGGCGAGCGGCAGGACGTGCTCGTCGTCCCCCCACGCCGCCGGCCAGATCCGGACCAGGCGCCCGGCGTTGAGGTCGTCGCGGATCATGTGCTCTGGCAGGTTCCCCCAGCCGAGCCCCGCGCACAGGAGCTCTCGCTTGGTCTGCAGATCCACGACGCGCCAGGTGCGGGGGGACAGGACGGCCTGCTCCGGCGAGCGCCCTCCGCCGCGCTCGCTCAGCACGATCTGCACGTGCTCGCGCAGCTGCTCGATCGCGACGCGCGCGCCGCGCGGATCTGCGGCGGCGAGCGGGTGTGTCTTGCCGACGACAGGCACCATGCGCACCGAGGTGAGGTGCTGGCGCTCGAGCCCCTGGGCCGTCGCCGCCGGCCCCACGACCCCGAGCTGGCATGTCCCGTCGAGGACGCGATCGGCGACGGCGCCCATGGTCTCGGTGTGGACGACGAGCTCCACGGTGGGGTAGACGCGCGCGAACTCGACGCAGAGATCGACGAGCGCGGACAGCGGAAAGATCGCGTCGACGCACAGCGACACGAGCGGGTCGAGGCCGCCGGCGAGCCGCTGCGCCGCGCTGCTGAGCGCGTCCGCGTCGGCGCACACCCGCCGCGCGGCGCCGAGCAGGACGCGGCCGTGCTCCGTGAGCGCCGGGATCCTCGTCGACCGGTCCCAGAGGGCGATCCCGAGCTGGCTCTCCAGGTTGGCCATCGCGTGGCTCACGGCCGACTGGACGCGCCGGAGCTTCCTGGCCGCGGCCGAGAAGCTGCCCTCGTCGGCGACCGCGATGAACGTGCGCAGCTGTTCGAGCGTGATGGAGTCGTGCACCGCGCTTCACCATGCCACGGCGCGGTTCGGCACGGCGCGGTTCGGTCGCAGGGTGCGTGCGCGTGCGTGCACGCCCGAGGTCGCGGGCCTCTGCGCTGGTGATGTCCCTGAAAGCGGCGCGGCGGCCAGGACAGGCGAGGAGCGTTTTCCCAAGGGGTCTACCCTCCAGCGGGCCGCGTCGTCCGCGGGAAGGTAGACCCCTTTTTCTCACGCTCCTCGCCTGCCCCGGCCGCCGGCCGCGCGCTCAGCCGAGCGCGCTCGTCACAGCCTGGAGCAGGCCGACCCGCCGATCAGAGCGGCGGATTGGCGTTCTTCACGCACTCCACGAAGTAGTCGTGGAACCACTGCCCCGCCTGCGGCGCGCGCGTGTCCGCGTTCTCCTTGCCGCAGAACAGGTCGTAGCGCGGCTGGCCCTCCTGGCCGACGCCGTCGGAGTCACCCGGCGGCTTGACCCACACGAAGGCGTCGAGGTTCGTCGCGCCGCCCGGGCTGGCCTTCGGCCGCTCGCCCATGCCCGCGCCCTTGTTGTTGCACCAGTAGCCCCAGTCCGCCCGGATGTTGCCGACGCCGTTGCGGCTCGTATCGATGATGAAGTGCTTGTCGCCGAGGCCCTCGGCCGCGAGCGCCGAGGCCATGGCATCGACGTAGTCGAACTCGCCGAAGCAGGGATTGCTCTGCTGTTCGTAGCTCTCCGAAGTGTAGCTGAGCTGCGTGTAGTTCGCGACGTTGGTCGCGAAGCCGCGGACGCTGGCCGGGCTGCCGGCGGCCTTGATGACCTCGGCGAAGATCTTGGCGCCCGCCTTCTGGTTGTCAGGCCAGCCGAGCCAGCCCGAGTGCGCCGCATCGATGTACTGGTACACGTGCGGCATGTTGAGCTCCTTGAGCGTGTGCGCGACGTTGTCACGGTAGGACTGCGCCGTCGTCTCGTCGCATCGCTTCCCGCCCAGGTTCGTCGCGATGTTGGGGAGCGAGTCGGGCTCGATGACCGCGGCGATGCGCTGACCCGAGTGAGCGGCGAGGATCTGCTTGATCGGGGCGATGTACTCTTCTTTGTACCGCTGGGTGCCGTTCTGAGCGAGCTGGAGCTCGCCGTTCGACGCCTCGGCGAAGCAATCGCGGTTCGGAAGGTCGTAGATGACGATGAGCGCCGTGACCGGCTCACAGGTCTCGTTCTGGCGCTTGAGCGCCGCGTCGAGGTAGGCCGGGAGCTCCTTGATCGCCTCGATCCGGTCGAGCCAGAACGCGGTCTGGATCTGCTTGACCTTCTCCATCTTCGCCTTCAGGGCCGTATCCGTGACCATCGCGATCGACGAGTCGACCTTCTTGACGTAACCGGGGTCCACGAACAGCTCCGCGCCCGCGAAGGGGTTGCCGTTCGGAGCCGCGATGTCGACCGGGGTGGTGCAGTTGCCGCCGCCCGAAGCCGCGCTGGTCGTCGGATCGATGGTGCCGGTGCTGGTGCTCGTCGTCGTCGGGTCGACGTTGCCGGTGCTCGTCGTCGTCGGGTCGACGTTGCCGGTGCTCGTCGTCGTCGGGTCGACGTTGCCGGTGCTCGTCGGGGTGCCCGCGCCCACGCCGCTGCCCGTCGGGGTGCCCGCGCCGCTGCTGCCCCCGCCCGTCCCGCTGTTGTCACCGCCCCCGCCGTCCCCGCACGCCGTGAGCGCGAGGATGACCGCAACCGACGTTGCCAACCCCAGCTGATGCGTCTTCCTTCTCAGCATATTAAGCCTCTCATCACTTCAATGAAGAAACCAGGCCAATTCAACGCGTCAAATAGCGGGCCGAATTTAGACCAATGGCCTCTCTCGGGCAAGGACAAACGACGGCTATCCCACGCCAACGCGGCTGCGTCGTAGTACGCTATGTAGGTATTTTTCCATGGACGCTAGAACGATCGACACCTCTCGACGCGCGTCACGCATGCGTGCGTCTTGCCCGACCCGCGCGCGGCCGCGATGAAACTGCAGCGGTTCTGCAAGGGGAGAACGCACCGGCGGGGGGCGAGCGCGATCCGCTCAACGCAACGCGCAACCACCACGACTCCGCAGTTGCGAGCGCGGCTGGGTCCGGATGTGACACGGCAGACGGATAGAAGGGTTTCAGTTCTATTTCCAAGGTTGTCAGCGGCGACAGACTCCGCTCCTCCGCGCTGATGACACACACCAGGGCTGCTCGGAGCGCTGCGCCTGGCGTCATGCGAGCAGGCGACGCAGGGCGCCATGGAGCATCCGATGTCGAGGGGCGAAGTGCGCCGCTCGCCCGCGCGTGCGAGTGAGCCTTCTTCCCAGCCTTCCCAGCCGGACGCTCATGACGTGACAGCGCGTTAGATCGCGCTCGACATCCGCGTGTCGCGGCGTCCGTCGCGGCGCGTTGCCGTCATCGGGCCGTCACGGAGGGCTTTCTGGCCGACCGCCGGCGATCGGTTAGGCTTCCGTCCCCCTTCGTGCAGAGCTGCCCATGCGCTTCGCGGTCTTCTCGCTGATCCTCGCCCTCGTCCTCGGCGTCCTGGGCCTGTACGTGCACCGGCGCGCCTCCAGGCTGCTCGGCCTGGGTGTGCGCGCCCGGCGCGCGCTGGCGTGCCTGTTGGCCGCCGGCATCATCGCCATGATCTCCGCGCGGTTCGGGCGCGGCGCGCTGCCGGACGGCGTGCTCCGCGGCATGGGGCTCGGCGGAAGCACGCTCTCGCTGGGCGTCTTGATCTCCGCGGTCCTGCTCGCCGTCGTGGACCTCGGCCGGCTGATCGCGCGGCTCGGGCGCGCCGCGCTCGGGCGCGCGACGGCGGCCGCCCTCGCGGACGGCGGGACCGCCCGCCCTGCCGACACGGCGTCCCACCCCGCGGAGCGAGGGGCGCAGGAGGACGGCGGCCCCGCGGCCCTGCCGCTCCCGCCGCCGGTCGAGCTGCCGACGCTCGCCCGCCGCGACTTCCTCGCGACCGGGGCCGCTGGCTCCGCCTTCCTCATCGGCGGCGGAAGCGCTGTGTATGGCGCGCTGATCGGGCGACACGACTACACAATCGAAGAGGTCGCCATCCCGATACCGGGCCTGCCGCGGAGCCTGGACGGGTTCACCATCGTGCAGCTGTCCGACATCCACCTCGGGCTGTTCGTCGGCGAGCCGGAGATGCGCGCCGCCGAGGATCTCGTGCGCGAGGCCCGCGGCGATCTCGTCGTGATGACGGGTGATCTCGTGGATTTCGATCCGAGGTACGCCGAGCACCTCGGGCGCCTCACGCGGAGGCTCGGCCCGCTCGCCCGGCATGGCGTCGCGGCGATCCCGGGCAACCACGACCACTTCGCCGGCATCGACGCGGCGCTGGGCGCGCTGGAGCGCGGCGGCGCCCGGGTGCTGAGCAACCGCGGTTGCGTCGTGGGCGGGCCCGGCGGCGCCTTCGCGCTGCTCGGCGTCGACGATGTGTGGGCGCGAGGGCGGGTCCCCGGCGGCGGTCCGGACCTCGGCCGGGCGATCGCGGACGTGCCCCGCGATCTGCCGCGCGTGCTGCTCTGCCACAACCCCGTGTTCTTCCCGGACGCGGCCGGAGAGGTGGCGCTGCAGCTCAGCGGCCACACCCACGGAGGCCAGATCAACCTCCTCGTGCGGCCCGCCGATCTGGTGCTCCCCCACGGCTACGTCGCCGGGCTCTACCAGCGTGGCGGTTCGCATCTCTACATCAACCGCGGCTTCGGCACCGCCGGGCCGCCCGCCCGCGTCGGCGCGCCGCCCGAGGTGAGCCGTATCGTCCTCGTCGCCGCCTGACGTCACGCCCGACGCCGTCCCCGTCGAGCTCGCATGGCGCTGGCGAGCGGACGGTCGAGCCCGGCATCGATCTGCGGAGAGCCGCCGCGATCTCCCGGGCGCTCGAGGGTCTCCGGGAGTGGCATGTTCTCCGGTTCTTGATTCCCGTGCTGAGGGTGTTCACCCTCCGATGCGCGATGAGTGCATCACGTGCGGCCCGTACGACACGCGCGAACCGTGAGACGCGCGCGCCTCGCGCGATGCGCGCGGCACGTGCGGAACGTCGACACGCGCTGAGCGCCCCGGGCCCCCGGCGGGCGCTCCTCCTCGGGATCGCGCTCGCGATCGGCGCCGAGGGGTGCGCGCGAGCGCCGCTCGCCGCGCCTCTCGGCCGTGTCGGCCGCAGCGATCCGCCCGCCGCCCGGCAGGAGCACGGGCGCGGGTTGGAGAGCGCGCCCCAGCCTGCGCCGGAGCCTCCGCCGACCGCGGACGAGCCCGAGCTCATCGCGCTCGAGGTCCCGGACTTCGGCCCCGCGGTGGTCGTGACGCCGCGAGGCAAGGGGCCGCGGCCCCTGCTCGTGGTCGCGCACGGCGCGGGCGATCGGCCCGAATGGCACTGCGACATCTGGCGCGGGATCGTGAAAGGGGCCGGCTTCGTGCTCTGCCCGCGCGGAAAGCCGATCGACGTCCGGACGCCGGACGCCGGGCAGATCTTCTACTACCCGGACCATCACGCGCTGAGCCGCGAGGTCGCCGCGGCGGTCTCGGCGCTGTCGGCGCGCTTCGGCGATCGGGTGGATCTCCGCGACCCGATCTATGCGGGGTACTCGCAGGGGGCGATCATGGGCGCGCTGCTCCTGCCCGGGCATCCCGCCCGCTTCGCGCGGGCGGCGCTGATCGAGGGTGGATACGGCAGCTTCGACGAGTGGACGCCCGGCGCCGCCCGGCGCTTTCGCGGCGGCGGCGGGGCGCGGGTGCTGCTCGCGTGCGGGCGGGCCGACTGCGCGGCGCAGGCCCGCAAGACGCGGGAGGTGCTCGAGCGCGGCGGCGTCATGGCGCGCGTCGTCCACGCCGTGGGCGCCGGCCACAGCTACGGCGGCCTGATGGAACGCGCGCTCCACGAGGCGTACCCGTGGGTCGTCGAGGGCGATCCCCGCTGGCTCGACGGCGAGGCCTCGCCGACCGGCGAGGCCGCGCCGCCCGCGGACGCTGCCGCGCCGACCGGCACGGCCGGCGCCCGCTCATCAGGACGCGGCGGCGATGCTGCGCGCGCGCTCGGCCAGCCCCTGGACGACCGAGTGGAAGCTCCGCAGCTGCCTCACCTTGCCCTCGCCGAAGCGCCGCTCGATGCCGCGCCGGAGCGCCGGCACCCTGGCGGTCCCGCCCGTGCAGCACACGACGTCGATGCCGTCGAACGACAGGCCCGCGTCCGCCACCGTCCGGTCGAGCGCGCCGAGGATGGCGTCGATCTGCCGCTCGCTCCCGGCCTCGAACTCCTCCCGGGCGATGCGCTCGCGGATGTGCATCGACGGGTAATCGAAGCGGAACTCCGCGGCCGCCTCGCCGGACAGCGCGCACTTGCTGCGCTCGATCTCCTCGAAGAGCCGGAAGGCCAGCGAGTCCTCCACGAGGCAGAGCAGGTTGTCCATGCGCTGCCGATCCTCGGGCCCGAGCGACCACGCCTTCACGTCGCGGAGGAAGGTGAGGACGTCGCGGTGCTGGAGCACCGTCATGTCGGCCGGTGAGCAGAGCTTCTCGGCGATGGATCGCGGCATGGTCAGCTGGTTCGAGCCGAGCGGGACGCGGTAGGTGACCTCCGCGCCGAAGTGGCGGGCGATCTTGTGGCGCATGAGGCTGCCGTCGAGCGCGTCCCCCGCCACCGAGACGCCGCCGAGCGACAGCACGTCGGACGGCGAGAACCCCTCCGGCCGCATCCGGACGATCGTGTAATCGGACGTCCCGCCGCCGAAGTCGGCGACGAGGACGACGGCCCCGCGATCGAGCTCCAGGTGGAAGTCGTGCGCGGCGGCGACCGGCTCGGGGCAGAACGAGACCTCGCGGAAGCCCGCGATGCGCGCCGCCCGCTCGAGGCGCTCCTCGGCGAGCCGATCGTCGGCCGGTTCGGCCGAGAACTTCGCCGGCCTGCCCAGCACGACGCGCGCGACGTCGGCGTCGAAGTGACGGTTCGCCTGCTCGCGCATCTCCCGGAGGAAGCGGCCGATCAGGTCCTCGATGGTCACGACCCGGTGACCGATCTGCGTGCCGGAGAAGCTGCGATCGGGGAGGTATTTCTTGATCGAGCGGATGAAGCGGCCCTGCATGCCGTTCGCGACGAAGTCGCTGATCGCCGCCGCGCCGCAGGAGAACCGCTCCTGCCCGAAGAACAGGAGGCTCCGGAGGACGGTCGGATCGGCCGCCGCGGCGTCGAGCGGGATGGGCGGGCAGGTCGCCTCCGCGCTGGCCGCCGAGAGCAGCGAGTTGGAGGTACCGAAATCGACGGCATACACCTCGGGCCTGAATCGTGCGGACATGATCTCGCCTCCTCGTGGGCTGCTTCGCGAGCACGCGGATCTCGCCGATCCGGCCACCTATTTACAAGCTACCGAATGCATGAGAAAATATCGGCTGGCTCGCGGGATGAGCAAAAGTTGCCGCCCCGCCCGCTCTGACACACGCGACGCAGAGCGGCGGTCACCCGCACAGGAGACGGGCCCAGATCGGCGTTTTCGGCGCGGAAGCGCACTCCGGTGCGCTGAGCACCGAAAACGACGAGATGGGCCCGTATCCGAAGCGGGTGACCGCCGCTCTACGACACGCGGGTCACGCGCCGGAGCGCCACGGTGAGCGTGACGAGCGCGATCAGGGTCGGCACGGCGATCACGCCGACGTCCACCCAGCCGAGCCACTCGGCCGGGTCGAGGCCCAGGGCGGGGATCGGCAGCGCGAACGCGTTGTAGGCGGCGGCGCTGAGCGCGAGGACGCCGCACGAGACGAACAGCCACACGAGCGCGCCGAGCAGGCCGTGGCCGAGGCGCTCCATGGCCGGCGCGCTCCGCCAGCGGCCGACGAGGACCCGGAGGGTGGCGACGAAGGCGATGAAGGCGAGCGCGCCCGCGGCGCCCGCGGCGAGGAGGACCTCGCTCTGGCTGAGCGCCCGCCGCTCGGTGATGCCGTAGACCCTGCGGAGGACCATCGCGGTGCTGGTGAAGACGGCCGCGCCCGCGGCGAGGCTCACGGCGATGGACAGCAGCGACGCGACGGGGCGAGCGCGCCGCGCCTTGCGCGTCACGTCGTCCGCGCTCTGGCCCTGGGCGTTCGGGATGACGACCGTGGCCCGCTCGTCGTTCGGGGCGCCTTCGGTCACGGCGACGCCCACGCCGAGCGCGCGGGAAGGCGCGAGCGGATCCTGCAGATCGAAGTCCGCGAGCAGGCGATCGAGCTCCTGGGCGGACGGCGGCCGGTCCTCGCGCGCCCGGGCCATGGCGCGCTGGATCAGCGCCTCGAGCCCCTCGGGGATGGTCTTGTCGATGTCGCGCGGGCGCCGGGGATCCTCGGTGAGCAGGCGGAGCATGGTCCGCGTCGGCTCCTCCTCGGGGAAGGGCCGCTCGCCGGTCAGCATGCGGTACAGCACGGCGCCGACCGCGTAGATGTCCGCGCGCGAGTCGACGTCGGCCGAGCCGCGCGCCTGCTCCGGCGCCATGTACTGGGGCGTGCCGACCACCGAGCCGGTGCGCGTGAGGTCGGCGCCGTCGAGCACCTTGGCGACCCCGAAATCGAGGATCTTCACGTGGACGCTGCCCCCTTCGCGCCGGACGAGGAACAGGTTCGACGGCTTGAGGTCGCGGTGGACGACGCCGGTCGCGTGGGCCGCGGCCAGGCCGCGGCAGACCTGGCGCGAGATCGTGATGGCGGTGGGGAGCGGCAGCTTGCCGACCTGGTCGAGGAAGGCGCCGAGGTCCTCGCCCTTGAGCAGCTCGGTCACCATGCACGGGCGCCCGTCCTTGAGGCGGACGATGTCGACGACGTCGATCACGTGCTCGTTGCCCACGCGCGCGATCGTCTGCGCCTCGCGCTCGAAGCGCGCCATCGCCTCCCGGTGGCTGGCGAAGTGCTCGTGCGGCACCTTGACGGCGAAGCGCTTCGGCAGGCGGATGTGCTCGGCGACGTAGACGCGGCCCATGCCGCCCGCGCCGATCACGCCGGTGATGCAGAAGCTCCCCGCGAGCAGCTCGCCGACCATCGGATCGGTCGCGGTCACGCCCTGGAGCTCCAGGGCCGTCGCGTCGATGGGGCAGACGAGGAAGTCGAGCGGGTACCGGACGCCGCACACGGGACAGCGTCGGGTGGGCCTCTCCGGGGGTACCTGTTGCCGTGCCTGGTCCGGGGCGGCTTGCCTGGCTAGGTCGGCCATCGACGGCGAGTCTAATCGAGAAGCGGGTTCCGGGCGCGACGGATCGGCCCCGGGGCTGGCGCAGGGCGACGCCGGAGAGCTCCGCCGGCTGCCGCGCGGCGGCCTGGCGGCGTCCGCGGCGCGTCCCTGTGTCACGCGGGCATGGGCTGGAGGCCCACCTGGCCGGGCCTCATCACGTCGATGCCCACCCGTGGGGAGCTGTCGCTTTCGCTGGCTGCGCCGATGGGCGGGTGGTCCCGGACCAGCGAGCGACAGCGGAGCTCCGTGCCCACACGACACGCGCCGCGATCTGCGCGTGATCCGAGCGGGCCTGTTCGCCGTGAAGGTGGAAGTCTTCAATTCGGCATTCTTGGAGAAATATTGAACAGGGAGGCGGGGAGACGGGGAGATTGATGGGATTAACTTCTTCTTCTCCCCGACTCCCTGTGAATTTTCCCGGACTATTCGAGGGGATGCTTCAGGAGCAGGCCACCTCGGCGCTCAGGCAGGGCCCGAGCCCGCTGCGGGCGCGGCTTCACGGCTCATGATGCGACGAAGGAAGCTTGAGGCGCGAGCGTTGTGCTGATGGGCCCGCTGGGGTATAGCGAGCTTCGATGGCATCTTATCACGGCGCCCCGACCGACGTCGCCTCGGTCCTTCGCCAGGTTCGCAGGCCCAGGCGGGCGGTCGTCACCGCAGGCATGCCCTACGCCAACGGGATGTTGCACCTTGGGCACCTCGCGGGGGCGCACGTCCCTGCGGACATCCACGCGCGTTGGCTGGGCCTCGTCATCGGCCGCGAGAACGTCCTCTTCGTCTGCGGCACCGATGATCACGGCTCCGCCAGCCAGATCGCGGCGCGCCAGGCCGGGGTGCCGATACGCGAGTTCATCGACGGCATCCACGAGAAGCAGCGCGCGAGCCTCCGGCGGTATGACATCGATCTCGATGTCTACTCGGGGACCTCGCGGCCGGAGTGCTTCCCGATTCAGCAGGAGCTCGCGCACCGCTTCCTCCGGCGCCTGCACGAGAGCGGCCTGCTGGAGAAGCGCACGAGCAGCCAGTGGTTCGATCCGGAGCTCCAGTGCTTCCTCCCCGACCGCTTCGTGCGCGGGCGCTGCCCCAACCCGAAGTGCGACAACGGAGACGCGTACAGCGACGAGTGCGATCGCTGCGGTCACCAGCACTCGCCCTCGGAGCTCGGCAGCCCGCGCAGCGCGCTCAGCAACGCCACGCCGGTGATGCGCGACACCGCGCACTGGTGGCTCGACATGTGGGCCGTGTCCGAGACGCTCCGGGGCTGGATCCAGGGCAAGCAGGGCGCGTGGCGCCCGGCGGTGCTCGCGGACGTGCTGAACACCGTGATGCCTTCGCTCCGCTTCGAGGCCGAGCTCGCCCCGACGTACAAGGAGATCAAGGCGTCGCTGCCGAAGCACAAGGCGAAGTTCACGCAGGATCGCAAGGTCCTGCTGCAGCTCGGCAGCAAGCCGGAGATGGAGGAGGCGCGCGCCGCCCTGGCGCGCCATGGCGTCCCCAGCGAGCCCGTCGAGGACTGGGCTCACCGCGCCATCACCCGCGACGTCGCCTGGGGGCTCTCCTTGCCGGTGGATCTCGATCCGGAGCTCTGCGGCAAGACGCTCTATGTCTGGCCCGACTCGCTGATAGCGCCCATCGCCTTCTCGCAGGTCGCGCTCGCCCGGAGGGGCGTCGATCCGGCGCGGTACGTGGACTTCTGGTGCGATCCGGAGGCCAGGATCTACCAGTTCCTCGGCCAGGACAACGTCTTCTTCTACGTGCTCATGCAGGGCGCGATGTGGCTCGGTACGCAGCCCGATCCGCGCCGGCTGCCGGCGCCCGGCGAGCTGCAGCTCACCGACGTCCTCGGGTGCTTCCACCTGCTCGTCGGGGGCGACAAGATGAGCAAGTCGCGCGGAAACTTCTTCACCGCCGATCAGCTCCTCGACGAGAAGGGGTATTCAGCGGACCAGATCCGTTATTACCTGGCGCTGCTCGGCCTCGCGGAGAAGCCGTCGAACTTCGATTTCGCCAAGCTCGACGAGCGCAACCGGTTCCTCGCCGGGCCGCTCAACGCTGCGTTCGAGCGGCCCATCTCGGCGGCGCACTCGAAGTTCGACGGGCGCGTGCCCCACGGCGCGCTGCTCGACAAGGTCGCCTCGGACACCCTGCGCATCGTCCAGCGGTATGTGCGCGCGATGGATCGCGCCGACTACCCGACGCTGCTCTTCGAGATCGAGAACTACGCGCGCGTCATCAACAGCCTCTTCGCGCAGTTCAAGCCGCACGACGATCGGCACCCGGAGGAGCGCCGCCGCGACGCCCTCTTCTCCTCGTTCTACGTGCTCAAGAACCTGATGATCATGCTCTACCCGTTCGTCCCGACCACGATGGATCGGCTGCGGGAGTCGCTCCGGCTCCCGCCGGAGGTCTTCCGCCTCGAGGAGCTCGGCACCCCCATCCCCGCCGGGCACGCCATCGGTCCCAAGCAGGTCTACTTCCCGCCGGCGCCGGAGGAATAGCTCCGCGTGTCAGAAGTCCCACCAGAGAAACCGGTCGATGGCGAGCGGCCGCCGGAAACAGTAGCCATTTCATAGCTTTCGCCTGTTTCGCCGCCGAGGGCGGTCCCGGTGCGGCCCCACGGGGCGCCCTGCGCCGCCGCATCGCGCGCGGCCAAGGGAGTCGCGCCATCACCGTCCCACCGTACAGCAACGCTGCACGCGCTGGTGAACATGGAGAACCTTGCGCGATCCGCCTACCTCCGTATCAGCGACTTATCCATGCATCGACGAAATACTTCTCCTGTACGCTCGCGATGCGCCGGGCGCGCGCCCGCCGTTTCCTGGATCAAGGAGGTCGCTCGGATGAGATGCAGGGTTCTGCTTCGGATCGTGCTCATCGCTTCTTTCTCACTCGTGCTCTTGCTCGCCGGTATCCGCCCGAGCGCCGCTCAGTCGAATTTGCCCTACTGGACCGAGATTCCGCAGGGCGGCGCCATCCCCGACGCCATCTGGGACGGCGCGAGCGCCTATCACCAGGGCATGTTCTACATCTTCGGTGGGTTGAACGGGACCTACCCGGATGACGAGCCCGTGGCCGATTTCAGCGCCTTCGACGTCGACACGCTGACCTGGTACGACCTCGGCCAGTACCCAGGCGGGCCGTCCGCCAGGGCCGAGTCGATGATGTGGTGCGTCGCCGAGGAGGACGCGCTGATCGTCTCCGGCGGGAGAGGTCCTTTCCGGCGCGGGCTCGACCTCACGCACCAGGACACGTTCCGGTTCGATCCGGTGCACGGGTGGACGCAGATCGCGCAGAGCGCGGCCGAGATCGGGCGCGCCAACCGCTCCACGGAGGCGGTCGCCGTGCGAAAGAAGGGGAAACACAAGACCGTCGCGTACGCCTTCTCGGGCTCGTCGTCGACGCTGCCAGCCTTCATCAACCGCCCTGACGGCCTCCAGCACAACCTGGTCCGCTACAAGAACGGCTGGAAGCAGGTCGCGACCGGCTCACCCGCCCCGCGCGCTCGAGCCCACCATCCGCTCGTCTACTCCCAGGGCTGGAACGCCCTGCTCGTCTATGGGGGATACACGAACGACGCCGTGAACGGGACCGGCCTGTTCACGCCGGAGAACTACCTCGGCGACCTCTGGCGGTTCGACGTCGACACGGAGACCTGGGATCAGCTCGTCTTCGACGAGGCCGCCGGACCGGGCCACCGCGACAACGCGAAGCTGATCGCCGATGAGCACAACGACCGCATCTGGCTGGTCGGGGGCAGCCAGTTCGACGGTACCACCCTGTCCGATGTCTGGTACTTCGATCTCCACACCGGGACCTGGACCCGCGTGGACACCGCGATGACGGGCCCCGCGCCGGCGCCGAGGTTCGGCCAGTTCTACTTCACTCGGAGGACCGCCACGGCCTACGAGCTCTACATCTTCGGGGGAGCGACCGCGGAGTTCGCGCCAGTGCTGCTCAACGACATGTGGAGATTGACGATCCCCCTCGCCTGCGGCGGCTGAGTCTCCCCAAAAGCTTCGAATACGCCGGTCTCAGGCGAATTCTCCGACCTCGCCCTGGTCGCGATTTCCTGAACTCCACAGGCCGGACTGCCGGGCTGAACACCTTCACTGACGTGGAGGGCCCGCGCCCCGGTAGCCATGCGAGAGAACGCAGCCATGCGGCCAAGCAGCCGCACGACGCCGAGCACGCTCCGCAGCATGGTGACGTGAACGGCGAGTCGCCACGTCAGCAGGCTCGTGCCTTGGCGCAGCTCTCGTGTTACGAGGTTGGTGTCCATGGTGGGGGATGCTGGAACGCCGGGCGCCACGGTCGCGAAAGAACGGTTCCGCACGTGGAACGACTTCGTCCGTGAGCTGGATCTCACCGACCCGCTGCGCCGTCTCGTACTCGACTCCTGGGAGCGCAGCCGGGCGGCGGCGGTCGACCCCGTTCGTCCGCCCTTCCGGCGGATCAACGACGAGGAGCTCGCGAGGAGGCTGGAACGGAGCGCCGACCTGGTCCGGGCCGCCATCCCTCACCTGCACTGGGCCGCCGCGCTCCTGCGGGCGTCGGAGCCGGCCGTCTACGTCGTCGATGGGGACGGCATCGTCCTTTACTCGGTCGGCACGTCTCCTTCGATGATGCAGACATTCGGCCTCCTGCCCGGATTCGACTGGTCGGAGCGGGCGATGGGGACCAACGGCGCCGGCACCGCCATTGCCGCCAATCGCCCGGTCGCGATCGTCGGGCCGGAGCACTTCGCGAGCGCATTCGACGACTGCACGTGCACCGGCGCGCCGATCCACGCGCCCGACGGTACGATCATCGGCGCGATCGACGTCAGCACGTCCGTCGCGACCGGCAGCCCCGAGCGGCTCGCGCTGGTGGCGCACATCGCCTACACCATCGAGCGCGAGCTGCAGGCGGCATGGGAAAGTCGCCGCCGCGAGGCCGAGGAGGCAGGCCGGATCCAGGCAGAGGAGGCGCGCGAGCAGCTCGCTCACCTGCAGGCCGTCACGGCCGCGCTCGCCCGCACGAGCACCGCCGGAGAGTCCGCCTGCGTCGCGATCCACGCGATCGGCGCGATCCTGCGGGCCCAGGGCGCGCGGGCCTACCTGCGAACGGACGACCCACGAGGGCTGCGCCTCGTGGCCTCGACCGGCGACGACGGGACGTCGCCCTTTTCGGCGATCCCGTCCGATCCCGAGCAGCCGATCGTCCTGGCCCTGTGCCGCGGCGAGCTGGTCATCCTGCCGGACCCCGACGAGGCCGAGGGGGCCGCCACGCGCTTCGCCCCGAGCCCCACCCTGGCCGCGATGGCCTCGCCACGCCTCGTGGCGCTGCCGCTCCGGATCCACGGTCGGGATCTCGGCGGCCTGGTATTCGTCATCGAGGGGCCGTGCCGCCTCGATCCGGCGATGCGCCAGCTGGTCGCCACGATGGCGGATCAGTGCGCTCAGGCGGTCGAGCGCAATTGCCTCTTCGAGTCGGAGATGCGCGCCCGCGCCGAGGCACAGGATGCGGTCCGGCAGCGCGAGCAGATGCTCGGCATCGTGGCCCACGATCTCCGCAACCCCCTCAGCACGATCATGCTCCGGGCGGCCCTGCTGAAGCGGGAGCTCGGGTCCCGCGTCGACGAGGAGAAGTGGCGGGACGGCGTACGGACGATCGAGCGCGCAGCGCTCCACAGCAACCGCCTCATCGCCGACCTGCTCGACGTGGCGAGCATCGACGCTCGCCGATTGTCGCTCCTGCCCGCCCCTCACGAGGTCTCCGACCTCGTGGCGGATGCGACGGAAGCGGTGCGCCTCGGCGCGACCAGCCGCTCGTTGTCGGTGCACGTGGAGGTTCCGGCGGATCTGCCGCGGGTGCTCGCCGATCGCGACCGGGTCGTCCAGGTCCTCTCCAACCTGCTCGGGAATGCCCACAAGTTCACGCCCGACGGCGGGGCGATCGGCGTGCGTGCCGAGGCGCTCGACGGCGAGGTCGGGATCCACGTCCGGGATTCCGGTGTCGGGATCGCGGCCGAACACCTCCCACGCATCTTCGACCCGTACTGGACGCGCCCGAACAACAGGCAGCGCGGCACGGGCCTCGGTCTGGCGATCGCGCGAGGGATCGTCCAGGCGCACGGTGGGCGAATCTGGGTGGAGAGCCGGGTCGGCGACGGGAGCACCTTCTCGTTTACCTTGCCGCTCGCCGATCGCTGAAGCGCGCTGGAGGAAAATTACTACCATGCCGAAACGGCCTTGAGCGGGCTATCCTTCGCAGGCTGTCGACCGTGACGCCATTTGGTTAAAGTAAGCGCTTCGACGCCGAGTCATGCGCAGCCGAGCCGTGGTCGAGCTTGAACGCCCACTCGGTCGGAAGGCTTACTTCAAGATTCCGCACCTGCCCGGCTCTCGCACTGGCTCGTCCGACCGCACCGCTCCGCGCGAGCTTGCCGAGCGCTGCCTGGTCGCGCCGCGCCCCGGAGAAGAGGTGCTCGTGCAAGAGAAGCTCGACGGCTCCTGCGTCGCGGTCGCGCGCCTCGGCGACGCCGTGCTGGCGCTGGGCCGTGAAGGCACGCTCGCCGCGCGCTCCGAGAACCCCGGGCGCCAGATGTTCGCGGCCTGGGTCGAGCAGCGCGCGGCCTCGTTTCGCGAACTGCTCCACCCCGGCGGGTGGCTCGTCGGCGAATGGCTCGCGCTCGCGCATTCGACCCGTTACGAGCTCCGCCACGAGCCATTCGTGGTCTTCGACGCCTTTCATGAGGGCCGACAATGGACGTTCGACGAGCTCGACGCTCGGTTGCAAGGCGCATTTCCTCGTCCGGCGCTCCTGCATCGAGGTGGCGCGCTCGGCATCTCGGCCATGCTCGGCAGGTGAAAACTCCGGGAGCGTCGCGAAGGGACCGCGCGGCGAGCAGGGCTACGGCTGGGACCCTGTGTGGATCCCGGACGGCTTCGAGCGCACGTTGGCCGAGCTCCGGAGCTCGAAATACGTCGTCAATATGCGACTCTTGCCTTTCCTCGAGCTCGCCGCCGAGCTGCGTGGCACGGGCTTCGAAGGCGTGTTCGAGTCTCACGTGACCGTCGCCGCCTGCGACAAGGTCGTGCTGCCTTCGCCCGATAGCGAGGCCGAGGTGTCGCGCGCGTTCGCCGAGCTGGGGGCCTACCTGTCGCGCGGCGCGCCGCGCGCGGACGGCGTCGAGCTCCGCTTCGTCACGCTGCGCTCGTGGGGCCTGGGGCAGGCTTCGGCCGACGCGCGCTTCGATCAGGTGCTGGCGCTCGCGGCGCGGCTCGGTCTGCCGCTGCGCAACCGTACGCGTGAGTACACCGTCTATGATTCGGCCCTCGATGTGGACACGGGGTGGATGGCTTGAGCCTGATCCGCTCGTGGCTCGAGCTCATGCCGCGCACCGAGCTCGGCGCCGACGCCGTGCTGCGAGGCAGCCAGCTCACGGCGAGCTGGGTCCCCGGGCGCGTCGCGGCGGATCTCGACTTCGTCCTCATGGGGGACTGGAGCCTCGATCGCGCCACGCGCGTCGTGAATCAGCTCCTGGGTTCGAGCGAGCTGCCGGCTGAAGGCGTCGTCGCTGACCTCTGCGTCAAAGCGTGGGGCATCTGGCTCGAAACGCCCTGGCCTGGCCTGCGGCTCGAGCTTTCACGCGGCGAACGGAAGCTACAGGTCGACTTCGGTTGGGGCGAGGTGCTCGGCGTCGCTCCGCGCCCCTTCAAGCTGGAAGGTTTCACGCTGCCGGCCGTCGCGCCCGAGGTGATGTTCGCCTGGAAGGTTCACTCGCTGGTGGAGCTCGGGCCGCGTGGTCGCTGGCACCCGAAGACGCTCATCGATCTGGTGCTCCTGGCCCGGCACTGCATGCTCGATCCCGTGGCCACCAAGCGTTGCGTCGAGAGCGCCTTCGCCAGCCGCGAAATGAGCCTCAGCGCGCTCGACGCCTTCTTCACGGCCGAGGATTGGGGGTCCGGCCGCAGCAGCCGTCACAAGTGGAAGAAGTACGTGGCGACGGCGCCGTGGGTCACCTTCTCGCGCACCGACGCCATCCGCGAAGCGCGCGAGGTGGTGCGGTCGTTCCTGCACCCCGCCAGCTGACGAAGCCGCGCCGAACACGGGCGCCCGGGTCAGGGGACGTCGTCACGCCATCACCTGCACGATCCGGTCTCGATCGAGCGAGGGCGCACCGAGGTGTTCTGGATGCTGTTCGGGTCGGTCACCGCGACCTCGCGACCCCAGCCGGTGAGCCCCGCGAAGGTCCCGTCGGTCGTCATGTCGAACGGCCCGTCGCTCTGACAGTCGCTGTTCTTGACGGCGCCCCACGACCAGGCGAGCCACCCCACCTCGAGCTCGACGCTCCTGGCCAGGAGCGTCTTGTAATCGAACGGGTGCTTGCCGCACTCGTACACGGCGTGCTGCGCGAACTCGCCGACCATCAAAGGCAGGTTCAACGCCACGGACTCCTGCAGCTCTTTCGTGATCGTGGCCCCGCTGCCGTCCGTCCACCACATGTGGACGCTGAGCAGGATGTTCGGGTCGTGCTTGACGAGCGCGGGGCCGACGGCCTGGAGCTGGTCGATGTTCTGCCCCCACTTGGAGGCGTCGATCACGAGCGGGACCGTGATGCCGGCGCCGCGCATCCGGGTGATGGCCTGCTTGTAGCCCGCCTCCCACGCCGCGTTGTCCACCTGGTCACCGACCTCGTTGCCGATGTTGACGAGCAAGCTCTGCTCGTGCTTCTTGATCACGGCGACGACATCCGCTCTCGTCCAGTAGTCGACGAGGCTCGGCAGGAGATCCCATTTCCCCGTCGCGTCGTGGAGCTCGACGATCGGAATGAGCTTCTGCGCGAGCGCGTTCGTGATGGCCTGATCGAGGCCCGCCGAGGACTCCGTGGCGAGCCAGACGATCCGCACCGCGTTGGCGCCGGTCTTCGCGATCTCCGCGAACTCCGGCAGGCCGTCGGGCCCCGACGACAGCCACACGACCATCTCGTTGATGCCCCGGAGCAGCACCTTCTCTCCGCAGCGGTCGTAGAGAAAGCGGCCGCGCACCGAGAACCCCGTCGACTCCTGGTCACCCCCGCCGGCGCCCGCGCCCGAGGTGGCGCCGCCAGCGCCGGACGTGGCGCCGCTGCTCGAGGCGGCGCCGCCGCCGGACGTGGCGCCGCTGCTCGACGTGGCGCCGCCGGCGCCCGACGTGGCGCCGCTGCTCGACGTGGCGCCATCGGCGCCGGACGTGGCTCCGGTGGCCCCCCCGCCCGCGCCCGATGCGCCGCCGCCCGCTCCGGTCGTCTCCTGCCCCGAGCCCTGCGGGTCGTCCGAGTCGTCTCCGCATCCCGCGGAGAGGCCCAGCGCCATGAGGGCTGCTCCGGTCCAACCAGCCACCGACCCGTGAAGAACGCGCATCGTGATCTCCTTCTGCCTCTCCCCCGATTGCACCTGGCGACGTCCGGCTTCGACCCTGCGTGACCGCACGGTGAACCCTTCTCGTTCTCCAGGTCGAACAGGTCCTGCACGCCGCGCAGCGGCGCGGGCAGCGCGCCAGTGACGCCCTGCATGGACAGGCCTGGGAGGAACCCACGGCGAGGAGAGGACCTATTCCGTCCGCGGGCCCACGAGAATGAAGAAACCAAGAAACCGCGGACCGGGGCTCACAAACGACGCCTGCGACATGGCCCGAGGCCCGCGGGAAGCGCGGACAGCAAACCACTTAATCGGTTCATTGTCCAGCGCCTCGATGGGCGCCGCGGGGCCGGGATGTCCGAGGGGACGAGCGCGCTTCGGAGCTCGCGGAGACGGCCACATGTGTGAGCCGGCCCCCGCTTGAATCAATCGGTAAAGTTTTCACCGCATCGTCGAGCGCGGCGCGGGAGATCTCATGGCGCGATGCGCGGTCATGAGATCACGCGCCGCGGGCGCTGCGTGCGTTCAGGCGGCGCGCGGGCGCACGCCGTAACCGGCCCCGCGCACGGCCTCGACGAGGGCGGTAACGGGCGCGCTCGCCGGATCGTGCTGCACCACGACGGTGCCCTCGCGCAGGCGCACGTCGACCTTGGCCACGCCGCCGAGCTCGCGGAGCGCGCTGTCGATGTGGCGGACGCAGGACGGGCAGCTCATCCCGTCCACCTGGAGCATGGTCTCTTTCATGGCGTCTTCCTTTCGGCGACCCACGGGCCGCTCCCCTTCGGAGACGCAGCCATCGGGGTTCATTACACCCGAGCAGCGGCGGGTCTGCTATGGAGGGCCGTGAGGCGCTCGCATCGCGCACCCACGAGAGCGGATCGAGGGTGCGCCGGGCCCCGAAGCGAGGAACAGCGCGGTTATCTCCAGGACCGGCAAGGGTTGGCCACCTGGGCAGGAACAGGAGAAGGAGAACAGGCGTCCCCGCCACGCCAGAGCGGCCAGCCGCCACGGCAGCGGGTCGAGAGACGCTCGACATCCCGGCCGAACCCGTTCACAATGGGTTCAGATTTGAAATTGATTTTCAAAATCTGGCAGGACCCATGGTTTCCAGCGTTCCTCCCCAACTTGACGTGACCTTCCCCGACGTGGACTCGACCAGCAGCGTGGCCGGCGCGGATGCCCCGGCGCACGCCGGCGCCGCAGCTCCTGCGGGTCCGCTCTCGGAGGTGCGCGCCGGTGAGCGCGTGATCGTGGTCGAGGTCGGCCTCGACGCCGAGCTCGCCGGGTGGCTCGGTGCGATGGGGATCGGCCCCGGCCAGACGCTCACGTCGATCCGGCGCGCGGCGTTCGGCGGGCCGCTCCACGTGCGCACCGGGTCGGGCGGGGAGCTCGCGATCAACGCGACGCTCGCGCGCTCGATCCTGGTGGCGCCCCTGCCCTCGCAGAGGCGGGTCGGATGACCGCCTGCCATGCGGGCACGGAGCGCCTCCCGACGTCGACAGAGCGGCCGCTCATCGCGCTGCTCGGGCGACCGAACTCCGGCAAATCGTCGCTGTTCAACCGGCTGACAGGCGGCAGCGCGCACGTCGGCAACTTCCCAGGGATCACCGTCGACATCCTCACGGCCGACGTCCGCATCGCGGGCGGGGCCGTCGCGACGATCGCGGATCTCCCCGGGCTTTACTCGATCGAGGCCGTCGTCGATCCGGCGACGGACGAGGGCGTCGCGCGCCGCTTCCTCGACCGCACCGGCGAGGGCGAGCGGCCGCGCCTCGTCGTCCAGGTGGTGGACGCCACGCAGCTCGGGCTCGGCCTGCGGCTCACGCGTGAGCTCGTGCGGCGCGGGCTCGCCCCGCTCGTCGTCGCCACGCAGCGCGACGTGCTCGAGGGCGAGGGGCGCGGGCTCGACGTCGGCGCCCTCGAGCGCGCCATCGGCCTGCCCGTGCTGCTCGTGAGCGCGAGGGACCCGGCCGCCCGGGGCGTGGTGCTCGACGCGGCGGCCGCGCGGCTCGGCGCGATCGCGTCGGGCGCCGTGGAGCCCCCCGGCGCCGCGGCGTGGGATCCGGATGAGGTGGCGCGCGCCGTGTACGTCGAGCCGCCGCGCCGCGACGCCGCCGCGGAGCGACGGAGGACGTTCACCGCGCGCGCCGACGCCGTGCTGCTCCACCCGGCGGCCGGCCCGGTGCTGTTCCTCGGGCTCATGGCGCTGCTGTTCGCCGCCGTGTTCCTCGTGGCCACCCCGGTCACCGAGGTGCTCGACGCGGCGATCGGCGAGCTCGGCAGCCTCGTGTCCCGCGCCCTCGGCGGGGGGCTCGCCGCCTCGTTCGTCGTCGACGGCTTGCTCGGCGGGGCGGGGACGGTGCTCGCCTTCATGCCGCAGATCGTGATCCTCACGATCGCCATGGAGCTGCTCGAGGCGAGCGGGTACCTCGCGCGCGGCGCCTTCCTCGTCGACCGCCTGCTCCAGCTGATGGGGCTCAGCGGCCGGGCGTTCCTCCCGCTGCTGATGGGGCACGCGTGCGCGGTGCCCGCCGTGCACGCCACGCGCATCCTGCGCGACCCGCGCGAGCGGCTCACGGCGATCCTCGTCCTGCCGCTCATGGCCTGCTCGGCGCGGATCCCGACCTACGCGCTCCTCCTGACGACCTTCTTCGCGGCCCACGGCGCCTGGGTGCAGGCGCTGCTCTTCGTCGCGCTCTACGTCTCCGGCATCTTCTCCGGGCTCGTCGCCTCGCTCGTGCTGCGGCGCACGGCGACCCGCGGGCGCTCGCTCCCGATGGTGCTCGAGATGCCGGCGTACCGCAGCCCCGAGCCGCGGCTCGTGGTCCGCAAGGCGGGCCAGGCGGCGTGGCGGTTCACGCGCGACGTCGGGACCGTGATCCTGGCCGTCTCGGCCGTGCTGTGGGTGCTCTTGAAGGTCCCCATGCCGGGCGCCGCGCCCGCGGCGCCGCCGGCCGCCGCGGCCGAGAGCGCGGCGACATCGCTCGAGGCGACGTCGCTCGAGGCGAGCATCGCCGGCAGCGTGGGGCGCGCGCTCGAGCCGGTGACCGCGCCGCTCGGGTTCGACTGGCGCATCAACGTCGGCCTCATCGGCTCGTTCGGCGCGCGCGAGGTCATGGTCGGGACGATGGGGGTCATCTTCGGCGTCGAGGACGCCGACGACGAGCCCGCGCCGCTCGCCGAGCAGATCCGCGAGGCGAGGCGGCCGGACGGGTCGATCGCGTACTCGTCGCGCACCGGGCTCGCGCTGCTCGCGTTCTTCGTCCTGGCCTGCCAGTGCATGAGCACCGTGGCGGCGATCCGGCGCGAGACGAAGTCGTGGCGCTGGCCGGCGTTCGTCCTCGCCTACACCTACGCGGCGGCGTACGTCGCGGCGCTCGTCGTCTACCAGGGGAGCGGGCTGCTCGGGATGCCGTGAGGCGGCGCCGCGCAGGGAGCGGCGCGCGCCGGCGATCCTGGCCCTGGCGAGCAGGAACAGATCGGCATCCGAGGAAGTCATGCCGAGGGACCTGATCGCGTCGGCCCTTCAGGCGGCGCGGCTCCCGTGCAACAATCGGTCAATTCCGGTGGGGGCCACGTCATCGGCAGAAGAGATCGAGGCGTCGATCGGCCGCGACGAGGAGGTCGCCTGCACGGCCTCTCTCAGCCCATGCGCTCGCCGCGAGCACTACCTGGCGCCGGGCGAGCTCATGGCGCGCGCGGCGCCCCGCATCGCGCGTGTGGCCGATCTCGACGAGCTCGCTGCGCTCCTGCTCGACCAGGCGATGGAGCTCGGCGCTCGCGCTGCCTACCTGCTCCTGACCTCCGAGGACACCGGCGAGCTCGGGCTCCATTCCCACCGCCACGTGCCCGCCGACATCTGCCTCTGCCTCGCGCGGGTCGCGCGAGGCGCGCCGCTGCTCGATGAATGGGCGGCGAGCTCGGGTCGGGTTCAGGTGATGAGCGATGCGCGCTCGCTCGATCCGGGTCCGTCCGTGACGCGAGAGCTCTGCGCGCGGGCCGACGCACAGAGCGCGGTCTCGATGCCCCTCTGCGTCCGCGATCGCTGCCTTGGCGTCCTCTCGTTTTGCCTGTCCCGCCCTTATCCTTGCGCCGACGTCGATCTCGGCGCGCTCGCCGCGCTCTTCGCGATCGGCCTGGACAGCGCCCTCGCGCGCCGGGGGAGCGCACGGACCTCGGATCGCATGGCCCAGGAGCTCCGACGCACGAGTCACCTGGAGAGGGCGCTCCGGGAGAGAGAGGAGCGCTTTCGGGCGATCTTCGACGGGGCCCTCCAGTTCATCGGCCTGCTCTCGCCGGAGGGCATCGTCCTGGAGAACAACCGCACCGCCCTCGAGTTCTGCAGGGCCACGGAGGCAGAGACGATCGGCCGTCCGTTCTGGGAGCTGTCGGGGTGGAGCCCCGAGCACAGAGAGCACGTCCGCGCCGCCGTCGCCGAGGCCGCGGCGGGCCGGCTCGTGCGAGACGAGATCTACGTGAACGGAGCGACCGGGCGGCGCTTCATCGATTTCTCCATCAAGCCCATCACCGACGACCGTGGCAGGGTCGTGATGCTCATCCCCGAGGGGCGCGACATCACCGAGCGCAGGCAGATGGAGCAGTCGCTCCGCGAGAGCGAGGAGGACTTCAGGCTCACCTTCGAGAACGCGCCCATCGGCATGGCCATCGTCGGGCTCGGCGGGGGGTTCATCCGCGTCAACCACGTCTACTGCGAGATCGTGGGCTACACGGCCGACGAGCTCTCGCAGCTCCGCTTCCAGGACATCACCCACCCGGACGACGTGGACACCGACGTGGGCCTGGTCGAACGGCTGCGCCGCGGTGAGATCCCGCGCTATCAGCTCGCCAAGCGATACATCCACAAGAACGGCACGACCATCCACGTCGTCCTCCATACGTCCTTGGTGCGCGACGAGAACGGCGAGCCCATCCACTACATCGCCCAGGTGGAGGACGTGACGGCGCGCAAGCAGGCCGAGGAGGAGCGGGAGCGCCTGCTCGCGCAGCTGGACGCCGAGCGGAGGACGCTGCGAACCGTCTTCGACAGCGCGCCCGTCCCGCTCCTGCTCGTCGATCGGAGCGGCGCAGAGCGCCTGATCGCCAACCCGCACGGGCGAGATCTCACCGGGGGCGCGGAGGAGCGGGAGCAGTGCGTCGGTCGCGTGCGGCGCCCGGACGGCACCGCCCTCCTGCTGGACGAGCTGCCGTCGAGCCGGGCGATGCGCGGCGAGACGATCCTCGGCGAAGAGCTCCTCGTCTCCAAGGCGGATGGCTCGTCCGGAACCTTCCTTATCGCCGCCGCGCCGCTCCGCGACAGCGCGGGGGAGATCACGGGCGCCATCGTCGCCGGCGAGGACATCAGCGCGTTGAAGGAGCTCGCGCGCATGCGCGAGGAGTGGACGAGCATCATCGCTCATGATCTGCGTCAGCCGATCACCACGATCCTCCTCAAGGCCTCTCGGCTCGCGACGGAGCCGCAGTGGAGCGACAGGGCGCAGCACATCCGGGCCAGCGCGATGCAGCTCAACCGGATGATCGACGATCTGCTCGACGTCTCCCGCCTCGAGTCGCACCGGCTGGATCTCAGGCATGTCGAGGTGGATCTGCCAGCGCTCATCCGCGCGACGGTGGAGCGGACGGCCGACGCGACGAGGGGACATCGGGTCGACGTCGAGGTGCAGGACGGGCTCCCGCCGCTCCTGGCCGATCCCGGGCGCCTGGAGCAGGTGCTCACCAACCTGCTGTCCAACGCGGCCAAGTACGGCGCGCCCGAGACGCCGATCAGGATCGCGGTAAAACGGCGGAGCGGCGAGGTGTCCGTGGCGGTCGAGAACGAGGGGAAGGGCATCGCGCCGGACGAGGTGCCGAGGCTCTTCACCCGCTATTACCGGACGCGCGAGGCGAAGGCAGGAGGCGCAGCCGGGCTGGGCCTCGGGCTCTACATCGTGCGGGGGATCGTCGAGGCCCACGGGGGGCGGATCTGGGCGGAGAGCGCGCCCGGGAAGACGACCTTCCAGTTCACGCTGCCGCTGCCGTAGCGACGAGGCGCGGACCTGACGCTCCGCCGTGCCGCTCGAGGCAGCCGTCAGGAGGGATCGCGACGGCCTGGTGCCCCTCCTTGACAAATGCCACCGAGTAGCATATTCAGATCATGGAACACGACAAGGTCGCGCTCATCACGGGCGCAAACCACGGTATCGGGCTCGAGCTCACGCGTCGTCTGCTGTCGGAGGGCTTTCAGGTCATCGCGCTGAACCGCTCGGGGTTCCCCGAGGACGATGCGCTGATCCGGGAGGGCATCGAGCGCCGGAGGCTCCGTGTCCACAAGGCGGATCTGTCCGATTTCGAGGGCCTCAGGCGGGTGCTCGACGCGATCAAGGGGAGCGAAGAGAAGATCGACGTGCTGTTCAACAACGCTGGCGGCAGCGCCCCGGAGCTGACCTTCTCCAGGCAAGGCCGCGAGCTGCACTTCGAGCTCCAGACGGTGGTGCCGTACGTCATCGCGATGGAGCTCAGAGGGCTGCTGCGGAAGGGGGACTTGAAGACGGTCGTGAACACGTCCTCCAATGCGTTCGAGATGACGAGGCGCTTCGATCCGGACGCCCTGGAGCGCCCGGCGTCGTTCAAGCAGCTCTTCGGCCCTTACGCGACCTCCAAGCTCGCGCTCTCCCTCTGGACGCGTGAGGTGGCGCCGCTGCTCGCGGGGGACGGGATCAAGATCCGGAGCGTGGATCCTGGGCCCAACAACACGCTGAGGAAGGGAAAGCGGTCGGGGCTGCCGTTCTACGTGGAGCCGCTGATGAGGTTCCTGTTCCCGCCCCCGAGCCAGGGGGCTTCGCGGCTCTACGAGGCGGCGTTCGGCGCGAGCCGGGACCTCTCAGGCGTCTATTTGAAGAAGGACCGCGCGAGGGATCTCCCGTTCCGGGAGCATGGCCCGAGGGTGCTGGAGAAGGTGCGATCCATCCACGAGCGGGAGTTCGCCGCCCCCTGAGGTCCTCGAGACAGCCGCGCCTCGCTGACTCACATCTCCTCTCGCCAGGCGGGCGCACATCACATCTCCTCGAGCTCCTTGCCCTTCGTCTCGGGGATGAAGGCGACGACGAACACCAGCGAGGCCGCCGCGGCGGCGGTGTAGAGCCCGTAGGCGATGCCCAGGCCGGCCGCCTTGAGCGCCGGGAAGGTCGCGCTCACGAGGAAGTTCGCCACCCATTGCGCGGCGGCCGCGATCGAGAGGGCGAGGGCGCGGATGCGGTTCTCGAACATCTCGCCGAGCAGGACCCAGGTCACCGGGCCCCAGGACGCCCCGAAGCAGAAGACATACAGGTTGGCGGCGAGCAGCGCGGCGGGGCCGGCGGCGCCCGTCAGGACGGGGTTGCCCGCGGCGTCCTCGCCCGCGGCGCCGAACACGGCCGCCATGGCGCCGAGCGTCAGCGTCATGCCGATGGATCCCGCGATGAGCAGCGGCCTGCGCCCGACGCGGTCGACTGTCGCGATGGCGACGAGGGTGGTCACGATGTTCGTGACGCCGGTGATGACCGTGATGGCGAGCGAGCTTCGCTCGGAGAACCCGACCGCCTGCCAGAGGACGCTCGAGTAATAGAAGATGACGTTGATGCCCACGAGCTGCTGGAACGCCGAGAGGCCGATGCCGATCCAGACGATGCGGAGCAGCCCGGCGCGCCCGCGCAGATCCGCGAGCCTGGGCCGGCGCTCGGACGAGAGCGTCCTCTGGATCTCGACGAGCTTCGCCTTTGCGGACGCGCCGAGGAGGCCACGGAGCACGGCGAGCGCCTCGTCCACACGCCCCCTCGCCACGAGGTGGCGCGGGGACTCGGGGATCAGCAGCGCGCCGAGCCCGTAGAGGAGCGCCGGTGGGACGGCGCTCCAGAACATCCATCGCCAGGCCTGTGCCCCGAGCCAGAACGGGCCCGTCGCCGAGCCCGCGGACGTCGCGATGGCGTAATCGCCGAGCAGGGCGACGAAGATGCCGAGCACGATCGCGAGCTGCTGGAGCGATCCGAGGCGGCCGCGCAGGTGGGCCGGCGCGATCTCCGCGATGTAGGCGGGAGCGACGACGCTGGCCGCGCCGATGGCCATGCCGCCGAGCACCCTCCACGCGCTGAAGTCCCAGGGCGAGATCGCCGCCCCCGAGCCCGCCGCGCTGACGACGAACAGCAGGGAGGTCGCGATCATCGTCCGCGTCCGGCCGTAACGGTCGGCCAGCCTGCCCGCGAGCATCGCGCCGGCAGCCGCGCCGAGCAGCGCCGAGGACACGGACAGGCCCACGGTCCCCGGGTGCGCTGTGAATACCCTCTCCAGCGCGCCGACGGCGCCGTTGATCACGGCGGTGTCGAACCCGAACAGGAAGCCGCCCAGCGCGGCGACGGACGCGATCAGGGCGATCCGTACCGTCGAGAGGGGCTCCCCGCCGCGTTCATCCCCCTGCTGCGCCGCGGGCTCTGCCATGCCCCCGGTGAACCACGAACCGTGCCGCCGGCCGCCCCGGCGCGTGCGCGTCGTCGACGACGCACGGGCATGATCGCTACGGCGCCGCCGTCGGCGCCGCCACGATCGCTTCGAGGCGGCCGAGCACCACCTCGAGCCGCTCGATCATCGCTTTCAGGTCCGCCCGGTACGCTCGATCGTCGGTGTGAACCAGCTCGTCTCGCATCCCCACGAGCCGGGTCGAGAGGGCTGTCCTTGTGTCATCCGCTTCGCGCTCGCTGAGCTCGAGATGCAGCATGTTCATATCTCCTCCTGACGCGGGGCATGTACCTCGGACGAGCGTTCGTTCACGGGCGCTCCCGCGCGGCTGTTCGCGCCGCCGGTCGGCGCCTCTCGTCTGCTCGCTCGCCTGGCGTTCGCCGCTGCTCCTTTCGACAGTGCATGAGGTCTGCGCTGCCCGAAAGCCGCGAGAGAACATGGTGACGCGGCGCCTCGCTGTCATCGGCCGCGGCGATCGGGCAGCGCTCCGGCCCGTTCGACACGCGGCGAGAGACCGATGAGCCCGTGGACCTGGATCGCCTCGACGACCTCCGGCGGGGCGCAGAACATGCAAGCCAGAGGCGCGTAGCCGCGGCGAGGCCACGCCTCAGGACGGGGGAATCATGCAGACGCCAGGACCCGAGGAACGTGAACGGTTTACACAGCAGGAGAGCCCGATCGCGCCGATATCGGGCGCGCGGCGCAGGCTGGAGGAGGAGAGGGAGGCGCCGCGGATCGTGCTCGGCGGCTCGCTCGCCGAGGTGGTGTGCGGCGCGGGGACGATCGTCCTCGCCATCCTCGGGCTGACGGGGTTCATGCCGGGAGAGCTCACCTCGATCGCCACGATCGTCTTCGGCGCCGGGCTGATCGCGCACGGGGGCGCGATCGCCTCGCGCTTCGGCGCCCTGGCGCGCACCACGGCGCCCGTCGAGTGGGACACGCGCGCCGAGCTCGGCGGCGGCATGGGCGCGGAGCTCGTCGGCGGCGCGGCGGGCATCGTGCTCGGCATCCTCGCGCTCCTCGGGCTCGCCCCCGGGGCGCTGACGTCGGTCGCGGTGATCGTCTTTGGCGGCGCGCTGCTGCTCAGCGGCGGTACGACCGCGGACCTCGGCGCGCTCGACGTGCGCGGCGCGCACCAGCACCTCGCCCACGTCGCTCGTCAGGCGGCGATGGCCGCCGCCGGCTTGCAGTCGCTCGTCGGCGCCGGAGCGGTCGTGCTCGGCATCCTCGCGCTGGTCGGCATCCATCCCCTGGTGCTCACGCTCGTCTCCCTGCTCGCGCTGGGGTCGGCGATCGTCACGAGCGGCTCGGCCGTCTCGGGGCGCGCGGCGGCGGCGCTTCGGCGCTGAGCCCGGCCCTCGCAGAGGAGGCCGCGAGCGGCCTCTCCCTCTCCACGCGCGTGTCATGACCCCGCGCGCTTCTGGCTCGACCTGGCCTCGACATCGATGTGCTTCACATCGGGTCGCTGGCTGTCGCTGGAGGCGCGCGCAGGCTTGATGTAGAAGGCTGTCGAGGCTGGGGGGCTCGGGGCTGCTGGCTACCCGACCGATGTCGGCCCGATGACGGCGGCAGACGATGGGGATCGAGGGCTGCTCTGCTTCTCGACGGTGATGAGCAGCTCGAACTCGGCGTGCGGCACGGTCATCCCGGCCAGCTTGCCTCTCCGGCTTCCAGCATTGTAGTCGAGCACTCCGACCCGTCGCCACGGGGACTCGGAGCTCGGCCGCTGCCAGACGACGAAATGCGTGCTGCCGGCCTCGATCCGCTCGGGCGGCGAGAGGTGAACGACGTTCACCAGCAGCCGTGTGGTCGCGGCGTCAGAGTCGATGTCGGCGGTGATGTGCGCATCGGCGCCGGGCGCGAGCCGCGTGCCCTGAATGGTTTGCTCGCTCGGACCGCCGCAGCCCGCGAGCGCCATGCTCGCGAGGAGACCGAGCGTGAGCCCTAGCCGGCCGCCGATCCGTCGTCCCATGTCAACGTGCTTCATATCGCCACCTCGATCGCCTCTCTGCTTCACGGCGGACCCGCTGTCCCCGTCGGGCGTCGCGTCCGGGCTGGCCAGTGCCACAGCCCCTCGGCCGCATCGTGGCAATTTGAGCAAGCGTCGTGCCGAGGTGGGATGTGCATCGGCGGATGGCGGAGAGGCGAGCACATCCACGACCGCGCCACCGCGCTGTTCCAGGAGGATGTCCGGCGGCCCGGACGCGCGTCCCGAGGGCGCTGGAGGTCGCTCGGCGCCTGAACAGCTGATATAGCTCCGCCCAGGACATCGCAATGAGTGCCACCACGACGGCTCAGCCTCCCATCGTCTTCATCACCGGTGCCTCCTCCGGCTTCGGCGCCGCCATCGCCCGGCGCTTCGCCGGCCTGGGCGCGCGCCTCGTCCTCGCCGCCCGCCGCTACGAGCGCCTGGAGGCGCTCGCGGCGGAGCTCTCGGACAGCCGCATCGCCGGCCCGGCTGGCGCGCGCGCGCCGGCGATCCACCTGATCCGGCTGGACGTCCGCGACCGCGGCGCGGTCGACAGGGCCATCGCCGAGCTCCCGCCCGAGTTCTCCGAGGTGACCGTGCTGGTCAACAACGCGGGCGGCGCGCTCGGGCTGTCGCCGGCGCACCAGGCGAATCTGGACGACTGGGAGGAGATGATCGACACCAACGTCAAAGGCTTGCTTTACTGCACCCGGGCGCTGCTGCCCGGCATGGTGGCGCGCGACCGCGGGCACATCATCAACATCGGCTCGGTCGCCGCGGAGACGCCGTACCCCGGGAGCAACGTCTACGGCGCGTGCAAGGCGTTCGTCGCGCAGTTCTCGCTGAACCTGCGCTCCGACATCCTCGGCAGTCGGGTGCGCGTCACGGACATCGAGCCCGGCATGGCGGAGACGGAGTTCTCGGTGGTGCGCTTCAAGGGAGATCAGGAGAAGGCCGCCGCCGTGTACCGCGGTGTGAAGCCGCTCTCGGCCGAGGACATCGCCGAGTCCGTCGTGTGGTGCGCGATGCTCCCCGAGCACGTCAACGTGAACCGGCTGGAGCTGATGCCCGTGATGCAGGCGTTCGCCGGCTTCGCCGTCAAGAGGAGCTGAGGCGCGCGGCGCATAGCCTCACGCCGGCTCGATCCACGCACGCGCCTGGCTAGCCAGCTGCTCGGCTCACGCCCTCTTCAACATGCTTCGGCGCGACGTTCTTCGGGAGCTCGCGCGCGAGCCTCTTCACGATGAACCTGGTATCGAGGTCCTCCTTGAGCATCCGCTGGCGGTGCGGCGCGATGTCGAGGCCCTTCTTCTTGAACGTCTCAACCTCGTTCGCCTCGGGGGGTGCGCCTAGACCTGCGCCATCGCCGGCGCCGTCAGGTCGCCGCGGCCGAGCATGATGCACGCGACGTTCGCGCGGACCAACGCGAGGCGTTCGAGCGCGTTCACACGGATGTTCTTGTCCTTGGTCAGGACGACCCAGCCACGGCGGCCGACCTCGACGAGCCACTCGGCATCGGGCGTGTTCTGCGCGAAGTGATCGTCGTGGGCGTGGACGTCGAGCTTCGCCGCTCGCAGCGCTTCGACGACGAGCCCTCGGCCGAGCGAGCACGAAGGCCTCGATAAGGTTCGAGAACGAGAGGGCGAGGGGGCGAGCGCTCGGCCGGCTTGAAGAGCGCCTTGCGCGGACCGTCGCCCGAGGCCCAGAGGCGCAGGGTGGACGGCGACAGGCGGACGATCCGCGCGGCAAGCGGGACCGGATACGCCGGAAGCTCCTCCGGGGCCCTGCTGTCGTAGATGTCTGCCTTCGGCGCCATGGGGTTATTCTACCACGCGGCTGCGGCGAGCGCGCGGCTCGAGCGCTGCGCGGCCTGGTGCCAGCCATCACGCGCAGGGTGTTTCCAGTCCGCTAACGTCGATCTCGCCGGAGATGAGGAGAGAGAGAAGCAGGTCGCGCTGTCCGGCGAGCACCTTGTTCCGTCGCTGCATCACTTCAACCTGCTGCAGCAACGGGTCAACAAG
The DNA here is from genome assembly GCF_051527405.1 of Sorangium sp. So ce295. Taxonomy (NCBI): domain Bacteria; kingdom Pseudomonadati; phylum Myxococcota; order Polyangiales; family Polyangiaceae; genus Sorangium; species Sorangium sp. So ce295. The sequence continues at coordinate 11,866,687 of NZ_CP150324.1, forward strand.
CGAGCCAAAGCGCGCTTGTAGCTCTCGCGATGAGATATGGACGTCGAGCAGGTGTAAGGCGTTCCGATTGATGCCAGACCAGCGGCATTCTGCCGAGAGAAATCCATCGAGCGCAGCAGATAGAGTAACCAATAGGGGTTGCTCCCCTTGAAGTCCTTTGCCACGTCGCAGGGTCATGGGGCCACCCCGTCGCAGGGTCATGGGGCCAGGGGGAGACGCCGTGATCGGTCTCGACCATGCCCGAGACCGCGAAGCGTGTCGAGGTCCCCGGAGCCGGGCGCGCAGCGACCGGCGACGTCTCTCTTTTCGCAGGGTCATGGGGCCACCCAGGCCCCCGTGTAGAACCCGGCAGGGTCCGCGACGCTCAGGACCAGGCAGGTTCACCCCGCCCCCGGCAGCACCAGCGGTCCTATCGACGAGGGTGGGCGAGGCACACCGATCGGAGCGAGGGGTCAGAGGCGCGGCCCCGGGCTCGACGTCCTCGCCGGGGCCGCAGCGGTCATCGCCGCCTGCTGCGTGGGTGGGTGGGCGGCTTGCTGCGCGCGGGCACCGGCGCGGCCGTGGTGCTCTCGTCGAGCTTCGGCTTGAGCCGCGGTCTGTACGACTCCCCGTCGATGATGAAGTCGAACGCCGCGTTCTTGAACCGATCGACGGCGCTCTGCGCGAGCAGCACGTCGTCGAACATCGCGAGCCACTCGGCCGTGTCGCGATTGCTCGTGACGATCATCGAAGCGTTGCCTGTGCGTTCGAGAAAGAGCTGGTACACGTCGCGGCTCTCTTCTTTGTTCATCGCCTCGAGCGCGAAGTCGTCGAGGATGAGCAGGTCGACGGTCGTGAGCGCGACCATCTCGGCGTCGCGTGAGTTGTCGAGTCTGCTCTGGCGCAGCCTGCGCAGCATCGCGTCCGCGCGCAAGAAGCGCACGCTGTAGCCGTGCTGGCACGCGAGGTGTCCGAGCGCGTTCGCGAGGTAGGTCTTGCCCACGCCGACAGAGCCGAGGATGACGATGTGCTTGTGCTCTTCGAGGAAGCGTAGGCTCGTGAACCCGCCGAGCAGACGCTTGTCGAAGCTGACCTTCGCCGTCTTGTCCCAGAGCTCCAGGCGCATGGCCGGATCGAGCCCGGCGTCGCGTACGCGGCTCTCCGTCGCGCTGGCCTCGCGACGCGCGATCTCGTCGGTGAGCAGCATGAGCAACAGCTCCTCGTGTCCCATCGACTGCTTTTCGGCGACCAGGAGACGCTCGCGCAGCGTCGCCGCGATGCGGCCGAGGCGAAGGCGCTTGAGCGCCGTGATGAGCGCAGGGTCGACTTCGCTCGCGCTCATCACGAGTCCTCCTTGGTCGCGGCAGCCGCCGGCGTGCGCGTCGCGAAGTGCTCCGTGCTACGCGCGAACCGCGGCGCGGGCAGCGCAACGACGGTGCGCTGGCCCGTGGACGGTGACGCCGGCGTCTTCGCCGTCTCGAGCATGCGGGCCACGCGCTGCACGTCGACGACATCAAACGCGAGCGCGCTCTGGCAGATCGCCTCGACGCGCCCGTTACCGAACTTCTTGCACAGACGCAGCAGCGCATAGACCAGCCGCATGCGCGTCCAGGGCAAGGGCACCGCGAGCAGCCGCTCGGCGTAGACCCCGACATGCACTCCGCACGTCTTCGCACTCGCGATGAGGGAGGCGACGTCGCGCACCGCCGCGACGTCCTTGCCCATGGGGTAGTCGCTCGGATCGGTGGAGCGCTTCCCCGGCGCGACGCGCGCGTGCACCTTCACGAGCTCCGTACCGGCGTAGAGCCTCACCGAGGCGCGGTCGGCGCGGACGCGCACCGTGCTGCCGACGTAGCGGGTGGGCACGCTGTAGAGCGACCGGAGCACCTGCACGTGATGATCGGGGTGCACCTTCGCGTCGGTCCAGTACGGCACGTCGAACGGTGCTGCCGGCGCCGGCTTCATGGCGCTCCTCTCGCGCGCCTCGAACACCTCACGCGGCACCTCGCGCGTCGTGCCGTGGACGCGCGCGCCGGCGACGTCGCGGCACCACCGCTCAGCCGACACGCGCGCGTCGTCGAGGCTCGTGAACGACTCGCCGTCGAACCAGCTCTCCCGCACGTAGGCGACCTGATTCTCGACACGTGCCTTGTCTCTCGGCGACCTGACACGCGCGGCATCCACGAACAGCCCGCGCGTCTGAGCGTAGTCGAGGAAGGCCGGCACGAGCACGGGGGCGAGCTCGTCAGCGCGCAGCACGATGGCCTTCATGTTGTCCGGGATGATCACGCGCGCCATCGCGTCGAAGAACCGCCACGCCGCATCCAGGCCCGCGCACACCGCCTCGGTGGTCTGCTCGAACGACGGCCACACGAACTGGTAGCGGCTGTACACGAGCGTCACCACGAGCACCCACAGGTTGCGAGCTCGCTGCGTCGCCGGATCGAACAGCTTGCCCATGAGGCCGAAGTCGACCTGCGCGACCTCCCCGGGCTCGGTATCAGCGACACGAACCGTCGGCGTCTTCTTGCGCCACGCGAGCTCCTCCTTGGCGAAGCGCCAGAGGGTGTCGTAGCTCGCGGTGACGCCGTGGTCGCGCTGAAGCAGCGTGTGGATTTTCCGCAGCTTCAGCGGGCGAGATTGGGCGAGCCAGGCCTCGATACGCATGCGATGCGCGTCGACCTGCTTCCTCTCGTCGCTCGCGTCGGGCACCGGGCGCGCCTGCACGCGCTGGGCGATCGCGTGAATCTCCTCGTCCGTCGGCTCGCGGTCGCGCGGCAGTGGCAGCGTCGCTGCGGCCTCGAAGTACCTGCCGACCGTCTTGCGATCGAACCCCGTCTCGCGCGCCACCTGACGCGCGCTTTGCCCCGCCGCACGACGGCGGAGCATTTCCTTGATGTCAACCATGATCAGCTCTCGGTAGGGCATCGGGCTCCTTCCGACGGCGACCCGCGCCGTCGTCGGAAGGAGCCCGTCTCAGATCCCGACCGCGGCGTCCCGAGCTGGCCCCATGACCCTGCGAAAAACCTCGGAAGCTGGCCCCATGACCCTGCGAAAAACTGGGTCACGCCCCCGCGCGGGTGGCCCCATCCTCCTGCGATTGGGGTGGCCCCATGACCCTGCGAAAAACGCCGTCAGGTGGCCCCATGAGCCTGCGAACTGGCAGTCCTTCACAAACAACGTGGTATTCAGTGGCCAGAATGGCTCGCGAATGAGGTAAACCTCACCTAGCGTACCGTATCGCCCTGTCACGATCCCCGGGGCGTCGATCTTTGCGGCGTCGTGGGTACCTGTGATGCCAGAGGACGACACAACAGGAATGCTACCGGAGCGTCGCTCACGTTCCGGGAGGTCGAACCCTCTCGAAGTCGGCGGGGAGGGGCATCGGGTAGTCTTTCTACCCCGATGGTGGAGACCGGGTGTCTCGCCTCGGACGAGCCGCGACGGCGGACCCGCCGGGTCGCTCGATCGGCGTCGGTCCGAACGCGAAGAGGTTTGGGCACGGCTCAGCGGAGCGAGCGACGGCGGGCTGCGCTCGGGCTACGAACCCCGGAGGGATCCCGCTTCCGCGTGGGAGGTTCAGCCGATGCCCATCACGGCCGACCTCTCTCTCGCCGCGATCGAGCCCTCCACCACGCTCTTGTGATCGTCGGCGGCTTCGCCGTGAGCTGCCTCCGCAGCTCGGTGAGCAGCGCCCCTGCCGCTGCGCCGCTCGTATGCGAAGCGCGCGGGCAGGCCGATGGGGCAACCCAGAACGCCGAAAGCCCGGCGACCCACGGGTCCCGGGCTCTCAACTACCTGTGCCAGCCGTCGTCCCGGCTGTCCTTGCCAGCCCCTCGGGCTGGCTTCCTCAATCATCTCGGGTGGGCCATGAAGGACTTGAACCTTCAGCCAATGGATTAAGAGTCCACTGCTCTACCAATTGAGCTAATGGCCCGAGTGAATTGTCAAACCGACTGAACCTGAGAGGGCTCCCGGGATCTCGCCGGAACGCTTGGGTCGCCCGTTGAGCCCGGCACGCCCGGCCTGATTCGAACAGGCGACTTTCGGATTCGAAGTCCGACGCTCTATCCAGCTGAGCTACGGGCGCTCCTGCGCGCCCCTCGGCGGGGCTCGCGGAACGCTTCTAACCGCACCGGCGGCGATATGTCAAGGCGTTGTAGCAACATGATGCGCAATTTTTAGGCCGCCCCACTCCGCGGAGCCCGGACGGACGTGCGCGTTGGGTGCATCCAGGCTCCTCCCCCGTGAGGCGCAGCGTCGTCCACCGGCACCTGCCGCGCGGCCACGGCCAGCGGCACGCCCTCCCCGGGCGCGCCTGGGCCGACGCGGCGGCGCCGGGCCCGGGGCGGCTGCCTCCTGCTCTCCTGCTCCCGCCGCGGCTGCGCCTTGCCCCGGCCGGCTGCGAAAGAAGTTCTCTGTCCGCGGCGCCGCAAGGTAGGGTCCGCTCCGCCATGCCGCTGCTCCGCCCGCTCTCTCGGCGCTGCCTCGCGTCGCGAGGCCCCATCGCCGCGCTCCTGCTCGCCCTCTCGCTCGCCGCGCCGGCCCAGGGCGCTCCCGCCGCGAGCGCGCAGCCGGCCGCGGCCGAGCAGCAGCCGGGCAAGAGCCCGCAGAACAAGCGCCTCGCCGCGCGGCGGAGCTCTACCGGCGGCGAAGGCGAGTCACGCGCGGCGCGCAGCGCCCGATCCAAGGAGAAGGCCCAGGAGCGCGCCGGCAAGAAGCGCGCGGCGAAACGCGACGACGCCTCCCGCGCGGAGCGCGGCGGCACCGCAGACGCCGACGAGCGGAAGCCGCTGTCGAAGGGCGCTCCCAACCGCGGGCGGCTGACCGGCGCGGTGCGGCTCCGATCGTCGAGGCACCTCAAGACGCGCGAGGGCGCCAGGACATGGGGGCTGCCCGTGCTCGTGAAGACCCTGCGGCGCGCCGCCTTCCAGGTGGCCAAGAAGCACGGCGACTCCGCGCTGCTCGTCGGCGACCTCTCGGCCAGGACGGGCGGCGCGCTCGACGGGCACAACTCCCACCAGACGGGGCGCGACGCGGACGTCGGTTTCTACGTCGTCAACTCGAAGGGCAAGAACCTCCGCACGGACCGGTTCGTGGCGTTCGACGATGAGGGTAACGCCATCGGCCTCCCCGGCGCGCGGTTCGACGACGCGCGCAACTGGGCGCTCGTCCAGGCGCTGCTCGAGGATCGGCAGGCGGGCGTCAAATACCTCTTCGTGACCGACGCGCTGCGGGCGCGGCTGCTCGCCCACGCCGCGAAGAAGCGCGTCCCGGCAGACCTCCGGGCCCGGGCCGCGGCCGCGATGATGAGCCCGAGGGACGCCGACCTGCACAACGACCACTTCCACATCCGCGTGATGTGCCCCCCGTCGATGCGCGGCGCCTGCATCGAGGAGTCGCTGGCCCGGCCCGCGTGCGCCGTCGACGAACCGAAGAAGGCCCTCGACTCCGCGGCGCCCGCGGCGACGGAACCGGACATCTACGGCGTGCCTTCCCGCTGACGCCCTCCCGCGCTCAGGCCAATGGCACGGCCCCGGCCGGCGCCTCGCCGTCCGCGATCTCCACCACGACCGGCGCGTGATCCGACGGGCGCTGGAGCTCGCGCGGGCGCGTGTCGATCGACACATCGGTGCACCGCGCGGCGAGCGGGCGCGTCACCAGCGCGAGATCGATGCGGAGGCCCTTGTTGCGCCTAAACGCGCCCATCCGGTAATCCCACCAGCTGTACGCCTCCTTGGCGGGGTGGCAGGCGCGGAACGCGTCCACGAGCCCCCACTCCATCAGGCGACCCAGCGCGGCCCGCTCGTCCGGATGGCAGAGCACCTGCCCCTCCCACTTCTTCGGCTCGGCGACGTCGATCGCCTCGGGCGCGACGTTGAAATCGCCGCAGATCACGATCGGCTGATCCGGGCGGTAGCGGGCCTCGAGCTCGCTCCGCAGCCGCGCAAGCCACGCGAGCTTGTAGGCGAAGGCCGGCGTGCCCACCGCCTGGCCGTTGGGCACGTAGACGTTGATGACCCGGATCCCCTCGATCGTCGCCGCCAGCATCCGCCGGGCGACGTCCTGCTCGTCGCCGTCGAGGCCCTTCTTCACGTCGTCGACCGAGAGGCCGAAGCGCGTGGCGATCGCGACCCCGTTGTAGGACTTCTGGCCGAAGATGACCGAGCGATAGCCCACCTCGGAGAGCGCGGCCTCGGGGAAGCTGCCGTCCTCGACCTTCGTCTCCTGCATGCAAACGACGTCGGGCGCGGCGCGGACCAGCCAGCTCGTGAGCTGCTCGAGCCGCGTGCGGATGGAGTTCACGTTCCAGGACGCGATGCGCATAGGTCCTCCGGGCGATAGCGGATGAAGCGCCGGGCGGGAAGCCTGGGTTCGGGGCGCGCGCGGGGTCCACGGCGCCCGATCACAATGCCGCCCGGATCACGTCGAAGAGGCCCTCCGGATCGTCCACATGGAGCCAGTGGCCGGCGCGCGGCAGGACATGGACCGAGAGCCAGGGCGCGCGCGCCGCGAGCGCCTCGAAGCGGTCGCGCGAGGCCGGCGAGATCGACGCGGACCGGCCGCCGAGCACGACATGGATGCGCCGCTGCTCCACGCCCGGCACGCCCGGGCCGGCCGGCGCCGGCGGGTCCTCCAGGACGTGCCACAGATCGCGGGCGAAATAGTCGGTGAGCAGCGCGTCCAGGATGTCGAGGTCGAGCCGGATGCGAAAGCCGTCGCCCTCGCGGCGGACGTTCATCGCCAACCAGTCCGCGATGCCGCGGCTGAACCCGGCGGCGTGCACCGCCTCGAGGAACGCCTCGCGCGACGGCATCGGCTGCGGGATCGCGCGGAGCATCTCGAGCACGCCGGGGCTCTCCGATCCGCTCTCGCCGGCGGGCCTCGCGCTCGGATCGGCGTCGAGGATGAAGCCGCGCTCGATCCCCGTCGGCCGGCGCCCGAGGTAGGCGAGCGCCACCTTGCCGCCGAACGAATGGCCCATCACGCCGCGGATATCGAGGCCGAGGCGGTCGCCCAGCCGGAGCAGATCGTCCGCGGCCGCCGCGATCGTGTGGGGCGCAGGCGGGCTCTGCGACATGCCGTGGGCCCGCAGGTCGACAAGGATGAAGCCCCACGGCCGGGCGGCCGCGCCTGGCGCGCCCTCGGCGGATTGCGCCTCAGCGAGGCGTCGGATGAAGGTGCGCCAGTTGGCGCCCGAGCCGAAGATGCCGTGCAGCACGAGCATCCAGCGGGCGGGCGCCGCGGAGGGGGCGGAGACGAGGGCGTGGTGGGGCACGAAGCCGTCGTGTGCGTTCATGGCTCTCCGGACCGCGCGAGCGCGCGGCCTGCGCCTAGCGCTAGCATGGACCCATGGCCAAGAAGCCCCCCATCGCGCCCCCGAGCGCGGACGCCACGGAACACGAGGGCATCCAGCCGGCGAAGCCCGCGCGGTTTCACGGCGCGGCGCTCGCAGGGGCCAGCTTCGACGACGTCGACCTTCGCGGCGCGCGCCTGCACAACGCCTCGCTCGCGGAGGCCGAGCTCGACGACGTCGACCTTCGCGACGCACGCCTGCACAACGTCTCGCTCGCGGGGGCCGAGCTCGACGACGTCGACCTTCGCGACGCACGCCTGCACAACGTCTCGCTCGCGGAAGCCGAGCTCGACGACATCTCGCTCGCCGGCGCGCGCTTCAACGACGCCGACGCCGCCACGACCCGCTGGTCCGACGCGAGCCTGCGCCGCGCTCGCTTCGAGGGGTCGGACCTCCGCGAGGTCGAGATCGTCGGCTGCGCCATCGACGGGCTCACCATCGACGGCGTGCGGATCGATCGCCTGCTCGAGGAGGCGAAGGATCGATCACGCGCGAGCCAGGCCCCGAAGGCCACCGAGAAGGAAGCGCCGCCGAAGAAGCCGAGAAAGAAGCGGAAACCGTAGCGCCCGCCCCACCCGCGCAGCGAGCGGGCAGCGCCCCGCGCGACCGCGGGCGGTTATGCCTCGATGAGCCCGGTGCGGACCGCGATGCGGGTCAGCTCGACCGCGCTCTTGCACCCGAGCTTCGCGTAGATGCGCACGCGGTGGGTCTCCACCGTCTTCGGGCTGATCGTCAGCCGCGCGGCCGTCTCGCGCGTCGACACGCCGGCCGCGAGCAGCCGCAGGACCTGGCGCTCGCGCGGCGTCAGCGCGTCGAGACCACCGGAGCCCTCGCTCGCCGGCTTGCGCATCGCGCGCACCACGGCCCCCGCGATGCTCGAGGAGAGCGGCGCTCCCCCGGTCGCGATCCGGCGGATGCCCTCGATGACCTCCTCGAGCTTCGAGGTCTTCACGAGATACCCCTGCGCGCCCGCGCGGAGCGCCTCGGCGACGCGGAACTCGTCGTCATAGCCGCTCAGGACGAGGAGCTTCGCCTGCGGCAGCTGCGCTCTCAGCGCCCCGAGGAGCTCGATGCCGTCCCGGTCGGGGATGTTGAGATCGACGAGCACGACGTCCGGCTTGCAGCTCGCCGTCTCGCGCAGGGCGTCGGCCGCCGTCCCGGCCTGGCCCACGACGACCATGTCGGGCTCGTCCGAGAGCGCTCGAGCGAAGCCTTCGCGAACGACGGGGTGATCGTCGATCAGATAGATGTGCAGCTTGCTAGCAGGGGTTTCCGCCATGATGACCACAGGGGGATTGGAGTGTCCTTCAGACCACAATTCGATACCCGTGAGCAGTTCAAGTCAAGCTGCTCGGGTCGTCCTGGGAGGAACCTTACAGGGGTATCAGGTGCTCAACGATCTGCAAGCAGCGGCGCGGCGGCAAGCCCAATTGGTGAGGAAAACTCCGTCCTGAGCGAGTTTCGGAGCTCGACGGAGATCCGCGCGACGCGGAATGCGCAACGGAGGACGTGATGGACGGTGCAACGATGCGCCCAGAGCGGCCTGCGCATGCGGTCGCGGCAACCGTCTGGTATCCTTCGCGCGCCTCATGCGCCGGAATGGCCAGCGATCCAGGGAAATACGATGAGCTCGCCGGTCCCCGCTCCCGGCCCGGCCGCCACCTCGCCCTCGCCGCGCGCGGCCGCGGAGATCTTCGTCGTCGATGACGACCCCGCGCTCGTCGAGTCGCTGCTCGACCTGCTCTCCGACGAGGGCTACCGCGTTCAGGGCTTCACGCGGCCGCTGGAAGCGCTCGATCGCCTCGCCCGCGGCGCGCGGCCGCGGGCGGTCCTGCTCGACTATGTGATGCCCGAGATGACCGGCGAGGAGTTCCTCGCCGCGCTCGCCGCCGCGGGCGTCGAGGTGCCCGTCCTCCTGCTCTCCGGCGTGAACGAGCCCAACATCCGCGGCGCCGTGGCCGGCGTGCTGGCGAAGCCCTTCGACGTCGACCGGCTCCTCGTCGTGCTCGAGCGCCTGACCGGCGCCGTGCAACGCTAGCGCACCGGCACCGCGGCCCCCCGATCCTGGCTCGCACAGGCGCGGCGGCACGCTCCTCGCGTCCCCTGACCCCCAGGAGGAGCCGAGGATGTCGTCGCTGCTCGAAGACAGCGCCACCGGGTCGACCGTCCTCGCGCGAGGCGGATCGGGCAGCCCCAGCATCGCGAACGCGCCGGCAGCCGCGGTCAAACTGCCGGGCGAGCTGCACCACCGCTTCCGCTTCATCGCGATCGACGCGGGCCTCCTCGGGGAGGCGGCCGACGGCGCCGCGGCGCTGCTCGACGCGCTGCTCGCGATGGGGGTGCGCGTGGCGCTCTTCACCGACGAGCCCATGCCCCACCTCGCGCGGCGGCTCGCTCGCGGCGTGCGCGCCGAGAACCGCAGGCGGCTGTTCCTCGGCGCGCTCGAGGGCGCGGAGCTCCACGGCTTCGATCGCCGCGGCGCCGCGGTCGCGCTCGCCGCCCGCGCGGAGCCGGACGGGCGCTCCGCCGTCGCCGCGCTGCTCGCTCAGGTGATCGCGCCGCTCCGCATCGAGCCGCACGATCGGCTCGCGATCTCGCCGGAACCACGCGAATCACGCGAATCACACGACGGCGCGGCGGCCTCCGCGGCGCGCGGCCTCCGCGGCGCGCCGGAGCTCGCGGGCGCCGTCCACGCGACGGCCGGCGCGCAGCGGCTCCACGAGATCCTCGCGCTCCAGCGGGATCTCGAGGGCGAGCTCGGCTCGCTCGCGGCCCCCCGAGACGCCGCGTGGCTCATCGAGGAGCCAGGGTTCGACGTCGCGCGCGAGCACGAGATCGAGTCGCTGCTCGCGATCGCCAACGGCTACCTCGGCTCGCGCGCGTCGCTGCCGGAGGGGTCGAGCGTGTCGCGGCCGGCGACGTTCATCGCCGGCGCCTTCGAGCCCTCGGCCGACGTGAGCCGCGTGCCGGAGCTCGTCATCGCCCCCGACTGGGGCCGGCTGAGCGTCGCCATCGAGGGCGAGTCGTTCTCCGCGGAGACGAGCGGCGTGCTGCACCACCGCCGCGCCCTCGACATGCGGCGGGGCGTGCTGCTGCGCGAGGTCCTGCGGCGCGGCGAGGGAGGCCACCTCACGCACCTGCACACGCTCCACGCGGCGTCGCTCGCGAACCGCCACGTCCTCATGGAAGCGCTCAGCGTCGCCCCCCTCAACTTCACCGGGACGATCCGCGTCGACGCGATCCTGAGCGGCGACGTGAAGAGCGCGAGCGGCGCGGCGCACTGGGCCGGCTTCGCGGCGGACGCGGGCGCGAAGAGCCTGCTGCTCGTCGGGCACACGCACGGCGGGCTCGTGACCGCGATGACCTCGCACCTGCGGGAGCTCCCGGAGCAGGCCGCGGAGAGCTCGCCCCCGCTCGAGGCCCTCGAGGGCGCGCGCTGCGAGCGCACCACCGGCGCGCGATCCGTCGCCGAGCGCTGCGACGTCGGCGTCCGCGTCGCCCAGCAGCGCCGCCTCTTCCGGACGACGACGCTGCACACGTCGCGCGACACGCCCACGCCGCGCGAGGCGGGCCAGGCGCTCCAGGACGAGCTGTCGAGCCGCGTCATGGCCGACGTGCTCGGCGAGCACACGCGGGCGTGGGCGGAGCGATGGCGCCGCGCCGACGTCGAGATCGACGGCGCCCCCAGGATCGAGCGGGCGCTCCGGTTCGCCCTGTACCACCTCATCGGCGCCGCGAACCCGGACGACCCGCGCTGCTCGATCGGCGCGCGCGGGCTCAGCGGGGAGGCGTACCGCGGCCACGTCTTCTGGGATACGGAGACCTTCCTCGTCCCGTTCTACACGCACTGCTACCCCGAGGCCGCCCGCGCGCTGCTCCTCTACAGGCACCGCACCCTCGCCGGCGCGCGCCGCAAGGCGAAGGCGCTCGGCTACGAGGGCGCGCTCTACGCGTGGGAGTCGGCGGACACGGGCGACGAGACGACGCCGGCGCTCGTCGTCACGCCGTTCGGCGAGGTGGTCCGGGTGCTCTCCGGCGAGCAGGAGCACCACATCAGCGCCGACATCGCGTACGCGGTGCACGCGTACGTCCGCGCGACCGGCGATCTCGACTTCCAGCGCGGCGAGGGGGCCGAGATCCTGATCGAGACGGCGCGCTTCTGGGCGAGCCGCGCCGAGCTCGGGCCGGATGGCCACGCCCACGTCCGGCGGGTGATCGGGCCGGACGAGTACCACGAGACCGTGGACGACAACGCGTTCACGAACTGGATGGCGCGGCACAACCTCCGCGTCGCCGCCGCGCTCGTCCGGCGCAACGCCGTGCGCGCGGACGTGCTCGCGCGGCTCGACCTCCGGCCCGACGAGCCCGACCACTGGTGCGACGTCGCCGACCGCCTGCTCCTCGGGATCGACCCGCAGACCGGCCTGATCGAGCAGTTCGCGGGCTACTTCGGCCTCGCGCCGTTCTCCATCGCCGACTACGCCGTGCGCAGCGCGCCGGTCGACGTCCTGCTCGGGCGCGAGCGGACGCAGGCGTGCCAGGTGGTGAAGCAAGCGGACGTCGTGCAGCTCATCGCGCTGCTCTGGAGCGCGGTGCCCGCGAGCGCCCGGCGCGACAACTTCCTCTACTACGAGCCGCGCACCGCCCACGGCAGCTCGCTGAGCCCCAGCGCCCACGCGCTCGTCGCCGCCCGGCTCGATCTCCACGCCCACGCCGAGCGCTACTTCGAGCAGACCGCCGACATCGACCTCGGCAACACGATGGGCAACTCCGCGGGGGGCGTGCACATCGCCGCCATGGGCGGCCTCTGGCAAGCCGTCGCGTTCGGCGTGGCCGGCGTCACGCGCGTGCCGCGGAGCGCGCTCTCGGAGGCGCTCCCCCACGCGCCGCCGTGCCCCGACGAGGACGAGGCGATCGGGATCGAGCCGCACCTCCTGCCGGGCTGGCGGCACGTCAAGATCCCGCTCGCCTGGCGAGGCCGCGCCCTCGAGATCCACGTGGAGGACGGCGCGGTCGAGGTCGCGCTGGAGGGGAGCGCGCCGCTGCCGATCTGCCTGCTCGACGCGGGCGGGCCCGCCTGCGCCGTGCTGGCGGAGCCGGGCCGCCGCTATGCGACGCGGCGGCTGGGCGGCCGCGTCACGCCATGGGAGGAGGTCACGCCATGCTGAGCGCCGTACGCAACGGATCCCCGGTCGGGCTCGGGGCGCCGCCCGGGCCGGCGCCCGCGGTCGAGCCGCCCCCTGACGCGTTCGACGAGGCCGACGAGCGCCCGCCGCAGAGCGGCTTGCAGCGCAGGAGCGTGGTCGTCGCGCTCCACGGCCGCCGCGCCCACCTCGGCGCCGTCGCGCTCGGGCGGCTCATCGCCCACGGGCTCGAGGCCCCGCTGCGCGGGCTGTGCCTCTCCACGGAGCCGATCGACGCGAGCGAGGTGCCAGCCCACTTCGGGATCGCCCCGGAGGCGCTGCAGGGCATGGTGCTGGACGTCGAGGCGAGCGACGATCCGGCCGGCGCGCTCGCTTCAGCCGTGGCGAGCTGCGGGACCGCGCTCGTGATCGTGGCCTCGCACGCGGACGAGCCCATGGACCCGCGCTTCGGCGTCGGCCAGCTCGCGGCGCGCGCGCTGGAGTCCGCCGCGCTCGGCGTCCTCGTCATCCGTGAGGAGCCCTCCCCGCCGCGGCTACAGCGCATCCTGCTGCCGCTCGACGGGACCCCCAGCACGGCCAGCGCGATCAGGCCCGTCGGGGAGGTCGCCCGCAAGCTCGGTGCCGAGCTCGACATCGTGCTGGTCGGCTGCGCCTCGCCGCGGGAGGCCGCGGACGAGGGGCCGCCCGTCTCGACGCCTGTGCCATTCGAGCCGGGCGCGATGGTGGCGCCCCTCTACGTCGACCAGCCCCAGCACGAGTGGCCGGCGTTCACCGAGGAGTTCCTGGCCCGGTTCCTGAGCGCGATCGGGCACTGCCCCCACGGCGTCTCCACGCGGTTCTTCCTCGGCAAGGGCGAGCCGGCGGCGGAGATCGCGCGCCTCGCCTGGCAGCTGGCCAGCGACCTCGTAGTGCTGGTCTGGCACGGGCAGCTCGCCGATCACCATGGCGGCGTCATCCGCGACGTGCTCGCTCGGGCGCCGTGCCCCGTGCTGGTCCTGCGGCGCTAGCGCGGCCCCACGTGACGCGTGGCGCGCCCCGGCGGCCAGGCGCTCCCGCGGCCCTCGATCGGCGCGCGGGCGCCTCGCCGGGCGGGCTCCACGCCAACGACCGGCGAAAGGCGCTATGGTGCGCCGCCATGGTCTCCCGGAAGCTGCCCCCCAGCGAGTGTCGCAAGATCGTAGAGCCGCAGAGCTTCCGCTTCTCCACGACGGAGGAGGTCGCGCCGCTGTCGGCGGGCATCGGCTCGCAGGAGCGCGCCCTCGCCGCGCTCGCCTTCGGCCTCGACATCCGCCAGCCCCGCTTCCACGTCGTCGTCGTCGGCGCGCCCGGCACGGGCCGCACGTTCTGCGCGCGCGCCGTCGCGAAGCGGATCGCGGCGAGCCGCCCCACGCCCGACGACATCCTCCTCCTGCCGAACCCGCACCGCCCGAGCGAGCCGACGGTCCTGTCGCTGCCGCCGGGCGAGGGGCGCCCCTTCGTCGAGGCGATGGAGGAGCTCCACGAGAAGCTGGTCGACGCCCTGCGCGGCGCGACCGAGGGCGAGCGCTTCAAGCAGGCGCGCGGCAAGATCCAGCGCCGGGTGAACGCGGAGGAGCGGCGGCTCGAGGAGCAGCTCAAGTCCGCGGCGCGCGAGCTCGGCCTCGACCTCGTGCGCGGCGAGGACGAGGTGCAGATCACCTCGATCGAGGACGCCGCCAACGCGCCGGACGGCGAGGCCCTGCTCGCCATCGCCGGCTCCATCGAGGAGTTCGAGATGCGGCTCGCCACCGTGCAGGACGAGGCCGACGTCGAGCTGCGCGGCGTCGTGAAGCAGCTGCTCAGCGACGGGGTGAAGGCCTGCTTCCAGCCCGTGCGCGCGCGCTTCGAGGGGCGCAACGACATCAGCGCCTTCCTCGCGGACGTCGAGACGGTCGTGTCGAAGGAGTTCCGCCTGCTCGTCGACGAGGCGCGCGGCGAGGAGGGCGGCGCCACCCTCCCGCGCGGCGTGGTCGTCCCGACGCTCCTCACGGAGCACACGCCCGACTCCGGCGCCCCGGTCGTCGATGTCCCCTACCCCACGCTGACCGCCCTGTTCGGCCGCACCCACGCGCCGCCCGACTCCGGCTTCCCGCCGGAGCCCGGCTTCGCCGTCGCGGGCGCCCTCCACGAGGCGGCCGGCGGCTTCCTCATCCTGCCCGCGGGCGCGCTCCTCAAGAACGAGGCGCTCTACGAGCAGCTCAAGGCCTGCCTCCTCGCGGGCAAGTTCATCGTGCCCGAGCACAACCCGTCGTACTTCCGCGGCACCGCGGAGGAGCTGCTCTTCCCGCCGATCCCCATCGACGTGAAGGTCGTCCTCGTCACGAACCCGCAGCTCTACCAGGATCTGCACGACGCCGATCCGGAGTTCTCGCAGCTCTTCAAGGTGCAGGCGCGCTTCGAGACGACGATCTCGCTCGATCAGGCGCTCCTCACGTACCCCGCGTTCCTCGCCGGCTTCGCGCACGATCGCGGCCTCCCGCCGATCACGGCCGACGGCGTGACCGCGCTCCTCTTCCACGGCGGCCGCCTCGCGGAGAGCCAGACCAAGGTGAGCGCCCAGGTCGGGCTCATCGCCGAGGTCGCGACCGAGGCCGGCTACCGGGCCCAGCGCCGCGGCCGCAAGGTGGTCGACGGCCCCGAGGTCAACGAGGCGCTCGAGGCGGCGCGGCGCCGCGGGAGCCATTTCCGCGACCACGTGCACGAGCTGCTCTCGGACGGGACGATCCGCATCGACGTGACCGGCCGGCGCGTCGGGCAGGTCAACGCCATCTCGGTCCTGTCCGACGGCCCGCAGACGTTCGGCCGCCCCTGCCGGGTGACGGCGGTCGTCTACCCGGGCCGCGAGGGCCCGGTGAACATCGCGCGCGAGGTCGAGATGTCCGGCCCGCTCCACAGCAAGGGCGTGCTGGTCCTCACGGGCTTCCTCGCGGCCCGGTTCGCCCAGCACCGCCCGCTCTCGTTCGGCGCCTCGCTCGTCTTCGAGCAGACCTACGAGCCCATCGAGGGCGACAGCGCCTCATCGAGCGAGCTGTACGCGCTCCTGTCCGCGCTCTCCGGCATCCCGATCCGGCAGGAGCTCGCCGTGACGGGCAGCATCGATCAGCAGGGGAGCATCCAGCCCGTGGGCGGCATCAACGAGAAGATCGAGGCCTTCTTCGATCTGTGCGCCGCCAAGGGCCTGACGGGCGAGCAGGGCGTGCTGATCCCGAGCGCGAACCGTGACGCGCTCATGCTGCGGGGCGACGTCGTGACGTCGATCGAGGCCGGCCGCTTCCACGTGTTCGAGGTGAGCTCCGTCGAGGAGGGCATCGAGATCATCACCGGCGTCCCCGCGGGCGTCGCCGACGCGGACGGAAGGTACCCGGAGGGGACGGTGTTCCACGCGGCGGACCAGCGGCTCGAGCGGTTCCACCAGGCGATCGCCGACACGCAGAAGGGCGGGACGAGCGCGGATCCTCGAAGAATGCTCAGGGAGCGCTGAAGAGGACCGATGGCAGCGAAGCGCACGGCCGAACCCGCGCCGATCCACGCCGGAGCCCGCCGATGACGCGGCGGCTCGTCCTGCTCGCGGCGGCCGGCGCCGCGGCGCCGCTGCTCGCGTGGGGCGCGCTCGCGCGGTGGCGTGATGGGTCGCTCTCGCTCGGCGCCGCCTGCGCGGCCGCCGCGGCGATCGCGCTGCTGGTCCTCCTCGGCGGCGTCGTCCGGCGGCGCTTCGCCGCGAGGCCCGGTGTTTCCTTGCGCCAGGCGCCCGGGACGCCTCGGCTCCCGCGGACGGGGCGGCCGGCCGCGCGCCCGGCGGAGCGCGCCTTGACGCCGCCGACCGAGCTCGACGATCCGCGGATCATCTACGCCTTTGCAGCCCAGGCCGTCGGTCAGTCGCTCGCCTGGGAGGGGAGCTACAAGGCGGCGGCCGCCTCGCTGCGCGACGTGCCCAGCGACTGGATACCTCCGCAGGTTCGGGTGCTCGTCATGAGCAACCTCGCCCAATGGCAGCTCTGCGCCGGCGACATCGAGTCCGCCCGGCGGCTCCTCCCGGACCTGGACGAGGAGCGCGCGCCGGCGTCCGTGCGGCCGCTCGTGCGGGGAGCGCGCGCCGCGGTGCTCGTGCGCACGGGCGACGTCGAGGCCGCGCTCTCCCTGATCGGCCTCCGCGATGGCGAGCGGGAAGAGCCGACCGAGGTGCGCCAGCGCTACCGCATCACCCGCGCGCACGCGCTCACCGCGCTCGGCGAGCCCGCCGCGGCGCGCGCGGAGCTCCGCCGGGTGGTCGATGACGTCGGCGTCGACGAGCTCTGCCGCTGGATCCCCGCGGGCGGGCCCGCCCGGGCCACGATGATCGAGCTCATCGACGAGGGCTGACGGACCCGCGCGTCTCCGATCTTCCGCGCCGCCGCGAGGCCGCGACTCGCCAGGCGCGGATCTCGAGTCGCTCGAGTCGGGCGCAACTCGGATCGTCACGCCGCTTGTCAAGCGTCATTTCCCTGGTTTGTCGCGCGGGAAGCCCCTGTCTGCCGGCGCCGGGCGCTCGAAGCCCACAGCGCGCATCGTGTGCGCTTCCCCGGGGATTCCGGTTCGCGGTGGGGGAAGCCACGTTGCGAGCGCCTGGCGGCTGGTAGAAAAAGGATGCTGTACGCAAAGTGCATCGGGCCAGGTAGCCTTTTCGCGTCGACCGGGGGAGAACGCATGCCAACCTGTATGGGTGGCCAATGAGGGTGGAGGCGCCACGGGGGGTGATCGGCGGGTGTTGCACCGGTTCAACCAGCCCCACGCGCCCCGTCCTGGCGACTCCCCTCGCTCACAGGAGCCCGCCCCGGAGGCTCCCGTGAACCGCCCAGCGGATACGCCGTCCCATCGCATCCTCATCGTGGACGACAGCCCCACGTACCTGAACCAGGTCGCGGCGGCGATGCGCGACGAAGGCTACTTGCCGGTGCTCGCCCACTCGGGGGAGGAGGCGCTCGCGCGGCTCACGGTGGCGCGCGTCGACGGCATTCTTCTCGACATGGTGATGCCGGGTCTGTCGGGCCCGGCCACGTGCCTCCGCATCAAGGCGAACGCCTCGTGGCGCCCGATCCCGCTGCTGATGCTCACCGGCCGCGACGACCACAAGGCGATCCTCGACGCCCTCTCGGCCGGCGCCGACGATTTCGTGACGAAGACGGGCGAGCTCACGGTCCTGAAGGCGCGCCTGCGCGCCCAGCTGCGCAGGAAGCATTACGAGGACGAGAACCGCAGGATGCGCGAGCTCCTCCTGCGCCGGGAGATGGAGGCGGCGGAGGCGCGCGCCGACCGGCGCCTCAAGCAGAGCGAGGAGCGGTTCCGCCTCATCGTGGAGGGCGTCCAGGACTACGCCATCTTCATGCTCGACCCCGCCGGCCGCATCGCCAGCTGGAACCCGGGCGCCGAGCGCATCAACGGCTACCGCGCCGACGAGATCATCGGCTGCCACTGCTCGGTCCTCTTCCCGCCGGAGGACGTCGAGCTCGGCAGGCCCGTCGCGGAGCTCGAGTCCACCGTGGAGACCGGCCGCTCGATCCAGGAGGGCTACCGCGTCCGCAAGGACGGCACCCGCTACTGGGCGAACGAGGTGATCAGCGTGCTCTTCGACGAGGCCGGGCAGCTGCGCGGCTTCGCGAAGGTCACGCGCGACGTCACGGAGCGCCGCCGCGTCCACGAGGCGCAGCGCATCCTCGTCTCCGCCGGGCAGATCCTCGGCGAGTCGCTCGATTTCGAGGAGACGCTGCGGCGCGTGGTCCGCGTCGCGCTCCCCGACTTCGCGTCGATCTGCGTGCTCCTGCTGCAGGACGAGTCCGGCGCGATCGATCGGCAGGTGACCGCCCACGCGGATCCGTCGATGGCGATGGCGACCGAGCTGCTCGGCAGGATCACGGCCGACTCTGCCGGGCGAGGGATCGGCAGGGTCCTGCGCACGGCGCAGCCGGAGCTCATCCCCAAGGTGACCGACTCCTTCGTCCGCGCGATCTCGTTCGATCAGGCGCACTACGAGGCGCTGCGCTCGCTCTCGCTCGCCTCGCACCTCACGGTCCCGCTGACGGCGCGCGGCCGCACGCTGGGCACGCTCTCGTTCGCCTCGACGCACCGGCGCTACGACGCCGTCGATCTCGACCTCGCGCAGGATCTCGCGCGGCGCGCGGCGCTGGCCGTCGACAACGCCCGGCTCTACCGGGAGGCGCAGCTCGCGGTGCGCGCGCGCGACGATTTCCTCACGATCGCCTCGCACGAGCTCCGCACGCCGCTCACGCCCATGCAGCTGCAGGTCGACGGCCTCCTGCGCGCCGGCAAGCGCGGCGGCCTCACCGCCGAGCGCGCCACGCCGCGGCTCGAGATGATCAAGCGGCAGGTCGAGCGGCTCGCCCGGCTCATCACGAACCTGCTCGACATCTCGCGCATCTCCGCGGGCCGCCTGCAGATCGAGCTCGAGGACGTCGATCTCGCGGCCACGGTGAACGAGGCGCTGGAGCGGTTCCGCGAGGAGCTCTGCTCTGCCGGCTGCCCCGTCAACCTGTCGGCCCCCGCCTCGATCGTCGGCCGGTGGGATCGCCTCCGGCTCGATCAGATCGTCACGAACCTCCTCTCGAACGCCGTCAAATACGGCGCCGGCAAGCCCATCGACGTCACGCTGGAGGACCTCGCGGACCGCGCCCGCCTGACGGTGAGGGATCGCGGCATCGGCATCGCCCCGGAGCAGCAGGCCCGCATCTTCGAGCGCTTCGAGCGCGCCGTCTCCAGCGAGAACTACAGCGGCTTCGGCATGGGGCTGTGGATCGTGCGGCAGATCGCCGACGCGCTCGGGGCGACGATCCAGGTCGACAGCCGGCCGGGCGAGGGGGCGACCTTCACCGTCGACCTGCCGAAGGAGCCTGCCTGACGCCCTCCACGCCGCGCGCCGCGTGACTAGAGCGCCCGCCGCACCCGGCGTCGCTGCTCGATCATGTGCTGGGTGATCTGCTGCCTGCCCTCGGCGCGCTCCACCAGCGTCCACACGTTGTCGCCGCGCTCCCTGCCCGCGCAGTCGAGGAGCGCGTCGGCCGCCTGCTCGGCGGGGATGAGCCCGTCGTGCCGCCCCGGGAGCTCCACCACGGCCGCGCGCGTGCAGAGCCCGCCCATCGTGGCCAGCATCCGGCGCACGATCTCGCGGAAGATCGCCTCGTCGAACGCGTCGCGCTCGCCGGCGCCGAACAGGACGAGCTTGTCGAACGCCATGCGCGGCTTGCACGGGATCATGACGACCTCGCCGAGCTCGCCGGTGATCAGGCCCTGCCGCCGCAGCTCGGAGATCCGGCCGCCGAGCCGCCAGTCGCAGAGGCCGGCCACGCCGTGGGCTGGCCGCGCGTCGCTGAACGGGGCGCACGCGAGCACCTCCGAGTCGAGCTCGTCGAGGCTCTGCAGGTCGGGGGAGATGAACCGTAATTCCACGTGGATCAGACGCTGATGGCGCCCTTGCGGAAGTCGCTCTTCGCGATCTTCACGTTGACGCAAGCGGGCCTGCCGCACCGGAACGCCTCGTCCAGCGCGGGCCCGAGCTCCTCGACGCGCTCCACGCAGGCCCCGAAGCCGCCGAGCGCCTCGACCACGCGGTCGTACCGGGTGAAGTCGAGCGACGTCGCCGGCGCGCGGCCCTCGCCGTAGAGCTCCACCTGCCCCCGGCGGATCTGCGTCCAGGCCGCGTCGTTCCCGATCACGCTCACGACGGGGATGCCCTGGCGCACCATCGCCTCGAACTCGAGCGCATGGAAGCCGAACGATCCGTCGCCGTACACGAGGACCACGTTGGCCTCTGGCCGCGCCAGCTTGGCCGCCATCGCGTAGCCGGGGCCGACCCCGAGGGTCCCGAGCGGACCGGGGTCCATCCAGAGCTGCGGCCACTCGAGCTTCAGCACGTTCGCGGCCGTGGCCACGAAGTCCCCTCCGTCGCCGATGACGATGTCGTCCTTGCCGAGGCGCTTGCCGATCTCCGCGCAGACGCGCAGCGGGTTCGGCGGGTCGCCGTCGCTCGCGATCTCCGCCAGCATCTTCGCGCGCGATCGCTCCTCCGCCTCGCGCACGGCCGAGAGCCACGCCGCGGCCGTCTTGTCGGGCACCTCCGCGAGCAGCTGATCCAGGACGACGCCGCTGTCCCCGTCGATCCCGACGTCGACGCGGCGGTTCCTGCCGAGCTCGCTCCCGTCGAGATCGATCTGGACGACCTTGGCCGCCGGGCTGATGGCGCGGCCGTACTCGAGGCGGAAGTCGAAGGGGGTCCCGAGCACCACGCAGAGGTCGGTCTGCGAGAGCGCGAAGCGGCGCGAGCGGCTCATGAGCCCCGGGTGGGCGTGAGGCAGGGCGCCGCGGGCCATGCCGTTCAGGTAGAAGGGCGCCTTCACCGCGTCGGCGAAGCGGCGCAGCGCGTCGCGCCGCGGCGACCACCGGAGCTGGCTCCCGACGATGAACATGGGCCGCTCGGCGTCCCTCAGCAGGGCCGCGGCCCGCGCGACGGCGGCCGGGTCGCCCCCAGGGCGAGGCGGGGCCGCGGGCGCGGTCGCGGGCGCCTCGTCGCCGGCGTAGTTCATCAGCAGGTCGAGCGGCATCTCGAGGAAGACCGGGCCTGGCACGTTCGCCTGGGCGATGCGGAAGGCCGAGTCCACGTACTCCTGGATGCGATCGGTCGAGGGGACGGAGACGCTCCACTTCGAGATGGGGCGCATCAGCTCGACGTGGTTCATGTCCTGCAGCGAGCCCATGTCGGCGAGGGCGCGCGGGCCGGCGCCCCCGAGGACGACCATCGGGACGCCCGCGCGCTGGGCGTTGGCGACGGCCGTCACCACGTCCGTCACGCCGGGCCCCGCGGTGACGGCGCACACCCCCGGCCTCCCGGTCACCCGCGCGTACCCGTCGGCGGCGTGTCCGGCGGTCTGCTCGTGTCGCACGTCGACCACCCGGATGCCGTCATCCAGGCACCCGTCGTAGATCGCCTGGATGTGCCCGCCGCACAGGGTGAAGAGGTGCGTCACCCCGTGTCTCGCGAGGGCCTTCGAGACCAGCCTGCCGCCGTGCACCTGCGCCATGAGGCCGGCATATACCATGTGCGACCCAGCGTCCTGCCGGCGAGCGGTCGGTGCGCGCCGCCGCCCGTGCGCGAGCGCGCCGCCCCGGCCACGTCGCCCGCCCGGGCCGCTCGGCGCCCCGGGCCGGCGCTCCGGGGACGAGCCCCCGGGCCACGCGTCGACGGCCGCATGACCGTCGCGCTGCGGCGCCGCGTCGAGGTATCCACTCGTCAAAACATCACCGGAGCTGGGGGGTCGTGTCCGCCTGAAACCCCCATTGTCCGGGTGGTAGGCAAGTGTTCTTCCTAACCTACCGACCTCGTCTGAGCTCTCTCGGGATCAGAGCACCACCCGCTTGCTGGCGCGCGCGCCGCTTCCCTGACGGGTGATCCACGCTATCGCCCGATCAGGTCGGCTATCCGACCGCCGAGTAAGGATAACCCCCCTTCGCAGGGCGTTGCTGTAAAAATACAGCCCTGCCACAGCGCCGACTCCGACCTTGGATGCGAGGTCGTCGCCCCACCGCGACGGCCGACGCCTTTGCGATCACAACCCGACGCTGTTCTCTTCTATCCGGGCCACGAGATGATATAGTTGGAACCTTATTGCAGGTGCCAGCTCGACACCGCCACCTCTCTCGACCTCTCCCCGGTGCTCCTCCCCTGCAGCCGCCGGCCTCGGAGAGGGTCCGGTTCTCTGCCGGCGGGGCCATCGCGCCGCCGGCGGTCGCCTCCGGCGTCGGCGCTCCCCGCAACCTGGCGGAAACAATTCGGAGGGGGCTGGGTGGGTGGCGCCCCCGAGCTTCTGTGAGGAGCGTAACCGGTTCAGGGCCGTCGCGGCGATCGGCGGGCGCTGGGTGGTTGGCAACACAGGGCGTGTCGAGCTCACCGAGCCCTCGCGGGGCGCGCGCGGCGCGGCCTGCCGCGATGCATGGCGCGCGGCGAGGGAGCGCCGCGGCGACCGGGCAGCGGGTCCGGCCGATGGCGGCGCTGGCGCGGCTCGCCTGCCGCGTGGCGATGACACACGATCTCCATGACGTGTGCTCGCCAACTCCTTTGCCGCCTGCCGACCTCGACAGGCAGGAGGCGTGGAGCCGCTGCGGCGATCTGGGCAGCGTCAGGGGTGAACACGAGCCATCTTGTGCGACGCTCTCGTGGACGCTGCCTTCACAACCTACGTCCCGAGCGGCGTCTACCACGTGTGCGCCGACTTCACCCGTCCGGGCGTTCCCGACACCGGATCGCCATGTTGCATTCACTGGTATGCGCCGAGACCTTCTCCGTCCATGGCGCATCATTTCATCAACGCGCGATCGCTCAGGGCATCACGCGCTCCTGTTGAAGCGCAAGGAGGGCCGAATTCTCGGCGATTTTGCGCGGGGTCCCGCGGGGACTCTCGTGCGCTGGCGCCTCCCCCTCTCGCAGCGTTCATTTCAAATATCCTGCGCTCACAGAACGTTACCCAATACACCAAAATCACGCGTGACTGCTTACATGAGCTGGCGAGCTTGTTGTTTTCTATTTCGGGAAGGCTCTGTATCGGTTATGCGGGATAAGAGGACGCGCAATCGCGCTTCGCTGGAGTAGCATCTTCCTATGTCGGAGCCCCCTAGTAGCAGTCAGTTGATCCGGATACCCATGGTGCTGGCGCTCGACTGCAGCCCCCATTTTCTGGCTCGTTGCCGGAGGGTTGCAGCGCGGGCTCGTTTCCTCGTCCGCTCCTGCGATGCGGGCTCGGCGTGGGGGGTGGCCGTCCGCCTCCGCCCGCTGGCCATCGTCTTGCCGAGCCACTTGCACGATCGTGCGCCGAAGACCTTCGAGCTGCTCGCGGAGGACGCGGGAGCACGCCTCGTCGTCGTGGAGTCCGAGCAGCTGCCCGCGGGCGAGCTGGAGGGGCACATCACCTACGCGATCGGCGAAGCAAGCCGCGCGCGCGGCGCCTAGGCTGGAGCGGGGGTGCAGGTTCGTGCGCTGCGGGCTCGGCCGCCGGGCAGGCGGCCCGCCGCCGGGCGCCCCGGCCGCGGGCCTCAGTCGGCGCGGACGCCCGCGGTGAAGTGGAAGCCCCACGTGTGGTCGAGCGGCGGGCCGAGCTCCTCGTCGAAGGGCAGCAGCAGGCCCGTTCGGAGGAACGCGAGGTTGCGCTCGATCGCGAGGAAAGGCTCGACGGCCAGGACGTAGAGATTGCGGGCGACGGCGTGCCGGATGCTCACGTTGTCGAACGTGGGCAGCGCCATCCCTTGCACGCGCACGCCGCCGCCGATCCCGTGGCCGATCTGGAGCTCGGCGGCGTGCTGGATCGCGACCTCGTACTCCTTGTTGCGGGCGAGCGGGATGTAGAGCACCGGCTCGATCTGGAAGCGCCCGATGAGCAGTGAGCCGACGTGGGCCTCGGCGCCGAGGCGCGCGTGGATGGGGAGGATGCTCGGGAAGTACTCGTGGAGATCCCAGTACGCCCGGCTGGCGCTGACGGGCTCGTAGCTGGTGTGGTGGTGGGTCTTGCCCGAGAGCGTCGCCAGCCCGACGTCGCCGCCCACCGTGAGCCAGAACGTCCGGCCGACGCGGGCGACGTGATGGGCGCCGAGCGTCACGTTGCCGAGCACGGCGTCGGTGCGCTCGGCCATCGCGAGCCCGAACGGGAGTCGGACATCGAGGAACGTGTGCTGGGCGAACGGCATGCGGGCGAAGAGCGCGACCGCGAGCCCGGAGACCTCGCCGTCGCCGCCGGTGAACGAGGAGGTCTCCAGGCCGATGGCGCCACGCTGGCTCAGCGGGACAACCCCCTCGTCGATGGTTCTGCCGCCCGACCCGCGCGCGGGCGGCGGCCCCAGCTCGGTATCCGAGAGGGACAGCACCCAGGGCGCCGGCGTGCTGCCCTTGCGGCCCGCCTCCGCCCCGCCCGGCTTCCGGTCGGGCGGCGCCGGGTCCGAGGGCGGCCCGGCGGCTCCCGGCGCGGTGTGCGCCTCTTCCGGCGCGAGCGGCGAGGCGTCCGGCTCAGGTGCGCCCGCTTCGGGCGCGCCGACCGCCGGGGGCTGCGGCGGCCCGCCGGGCAACGGCGTCGCGGGCGACTGCGGTGTGCCTGAAGCCGGCGGCTGCGGCGTGCCTGGTGCCGATGTCGCGGGCGACTGCGGTGTGCCCGGCGCCGGCGTCGCGGGCGGCTGCGGTGTGCCTGAAGCCGGCGGCTGCGGTGTGCCCGGCGCCGGCGTCGCTGGCGGTTGCCGTGCGCCCGGTGCCGGAGGCGTTCCCGCCGCCGCGGAGGGCGCAGGGCTAGCTGTCGGGCGAGGCGTCGCGGGCTGCGCAGCGGAGGGCGCGGCCGCGAGGGTCGCCGCCAGCCAGGAAAGCGAGGACAAGACCAGGATTCGACGTGGCATCGTGTCTCCTTGGAGCGCGCATCCTATCGTCTCGGCGGGCGCGCGCGGTCTGCTCCGGCGAGCGCTGGACGCGCCTCGGCCGGCGCGAGCGCCGACCCGCGGCGAAACGGGCGCGGGGCGGCCCGGAGGCAGAGGCGACCGCGGCGCGGCGCCCCGCCGCGGAGCAGCGGCGCGGGGCCGGGCCCTCCCGCGCGCCGCTACAGCAGCGCGCCGAGGGCGGCCGCGAGCCGCTCGTAGTGCGGCCTGTCGTTGTAGATCTGGGCCGAGATCCGGAGGTGCCGCCGGGGCGACGCGGGCCAGGCGAACACCGGCACCTCGATCCCCCACCGCTCGAGCAGGGCGTCCTGGAGCGGATCGAGGCGCAGCCGGGGCGACGGCGCGTCGGGGAGCGGCACCGTCGCGAGCGCGCCGATCATCGCGTCGGGGCTCGGCGGCATGCAGCCGAGCGCCTCGCACAGGAGGTCGCGCGCGGCGAGCGCCGTCGCCCGGTTGTGCGCCTGGAGCGCGGGCCAGCCGCCGGGCACGAGCGCGGCCATGGCGCGGAGCGCGTCGGCGACGCAGAGCGCCGCGCTGGGGTCGGCCGTGCCGGTCCAGTCGAACTCGAGCAGGAAGCGCGACCTGTCGGTGCGCGGCGAGTTGGCGCCGTGGCTGATGGAGAGAGGGCGGACCGCGCCCTGCTTGTCCCGCCGCACGTGGAGGAACGCCGCGCCCTTCGGCGAACAGAGCCACTTGTGGCAGTTGCCGGTGTAATAGGCCGCCCCGAGGGCGCGGAGATCGAGCGGCACCATGCCGGGCGCGTGCGCGCCGTCGACCAGCACGTCGACGCCGCGCTCCGCGAGCGCGGCGATCAGCGTGGCGACCGGGAACACGAGCCCCGTCGGGCTCGTCACGTGGTCGACGAGGACGAGGCGCGTCCGCGGCCCCACGCGCGCGAGCACCGCCTCGACCACCTGCTCGGGCGCCTCGATGGGGAACGGCACCTGCGCGACCACGACGCGCGCACCGGCGCGGGCCGCGACCGCCTCGGCCGCGTTGTTGCAGGCGTTGTACCCGTGATCCGTGATGCAGAGCTCGTCGTCGGGTCGCAGCGAGAGCGACCGCAGCACCGTGTTGACCCCGACGGTCGCGTTGGGGACGAACACGAGGTCGTCGACGTCAGCGCCGACGAAGGAGGCGAGCGCGCCTTGGGCCGCGTCGAGCAGCGGCTCCAGCTCGCGAAGGAAGAACCGGACCGGCTCGCGCTCGAGCTGCTCGCGGTAGCGCTGCTGCGCCTCGAGCACCGCGCGCGGGCAGGCGCCGTACGAGCCGTGGTTCAGGAAGGTGACGGCCGGGTCGAGCGACCAGAGCTCGCGCACGGCGGCGGCGCGCGACTCCGGGAAGGCGTTCGGGTTCATGGCGAGGAGCGGGCCCCGAGGAGGCGACGTGCCGGAGGGCCCGGAACAATGTCGCGCGGGCCCCGACCCCTGTCGAGGGCCACGCGAGGAGCGGCTGCCAGTCCATGATGGATTGTATCGTCAATGTTGAATCATGGATCAACCATGACCGGATTCCCCCGGTCATGCAGAGCCGGTCAACCCGTCCATGATGGACATCGCGTCCGGTCGTCCCATGACGGACATCGCATCTGCCCTCTCATGACGGACACCGCACCTGCCATCCCACGATGGACATCCCATCTTCGGTCCCATGATGGACACCGCACCTGCCCTCTCATGATGGACGCCGCGCCCGCCCACCATGACGGCCCGTCATCGACGGGCAGGCGTCAGCGGCGACGAGCAGGCATCAGCAACGGGCAGGCGTCAGCGGCAACAGGCAGGCATCGGCAACGGGTAGGCGCCAGCACGGGCAGGCGCCAGAACGGGCAGGCGCCAGAACGGGCAGGCGCCAGAACGGGCAGGCGCCAGAACGGGCAGGCGCCAGAACGGGCAGGTGCCAGAACGGGCAGGCGCCAGAACGGGCAGGTGCCAGCGGCGCGCCTCGGCGGCGGCGCTGGATCAGCGGCCCGACCAGACCGGGGAGGCGCTGTTCATCTCGAGCGCCTCCATGCGCCGCGCCGCGGGTGAGGGCGGAGCCGCTGCGGCCGCGCGCGCGGTCTTCCGCGCGCTCGCCACCGCCGAGGCCGCCTGGACGGCGCGCTCCTTCTCCTTGTCCGACCGGGCGCGCGCCGCCTGCTGCCGGAGCCGGTCCTCCGCCGCGGCGAGCTTCGCCTCGGCCGCGCCGAAGTTGCCCGCGCTCACCTCCTGGGCCGCGTCGAGCTGCATCATGCCCGCCTCCATCACCGCGGCGATCGTCTGGGTCTTCTCGTTCTGGTGCGCGGCGACGAGGGCCGGATCGCTCGTCACATCGTAGCGGGCGACCACCTCCTGCACGCGCGGGAGATTGCCGCTCTCGGCGTCGCGGAAGTGGAGCCGCACGCTCGCCAGCGGGTGGGAGCCGGCCGCCGGCGCGGTGACCCGCGCCCGCACGAGCATCTCGCGGTGCTGCCCGCCGAACATCGTGCCGAGCAGCACCCGGAGCGCGTCCCCGGAGCGCTCGGTGCGCTCGTTGGGGACGTCGAGCAGCTCCACGCCGGGCGCCGGGACGATCTCGACGAACGCGCCCGTCGCCGCCGTCGTCTGGAGCAGGGCGAGCTCGCGCTCGAGGACGGAGGACATCTCCCGCGCCTCGGTGAGGTGGTACAGCCGGCCGCTGGAACCGATGGCGAGCGCGTTGAGCGTGCGCTCGTCGTAGTCGGCCCCCACCCCGATCGACGTGATCTGCACCCCGTGCGCGGCGCCGCGCTGGGCGAGCGCCCCGAGGATGTCGGGAGAGGAAGGCCCGATGTTCGCCTGGCCGTCCGAGATGAGCACCACGCGCCGGACGGCGTGCGTCGACGGCGCCGCGAGCGCGTGCTGCTCCGCGAGCTGGAGGCCAGCGAAGAGGTTGGTGCTGCCGTCGGGGCCGAGCGCGGCGATGGCGCGCGCCACCGCGGGGCGCGTCGACCGGCCGAGCACCGTCGGCGAGACGCGCGCCTGCGCGGTGTCGGCGAACGACGCGACCGAGACGAGATCGCCGTCGGGGAGCCTGTCGACGAACGCCTGCGCCGCCGCGCGCGCGTTCTCCATCTTGGGGCCTTGCATCGAGCCGGAGGCGTCCACGAGCAGCACGACCGCCGCCGGCGCCCGCGGCTGTCCGCGGGCCGCGCGCGCCGCCGGGACATCGATCCACACGCCGAGCTGCGTCTCGCGCGTCCCCGGCAGCGCGAAGGCGCTCGCGCCCGCGGCGCCGATCCAGACGCCCTGGTTCCCCGCGGACGCCGGCTCCGGCCGGGACGACGGCACGTCGGCCGCCGCCGCAGAGGGCTCGGCCGGCTCTGTCGGGGCGGCGGCCACGGCGACCGGCTTCGCCGCCTCCTCCCGCGCCGCCGCGCCCGGCGCGGCCGCCACCGCCGCGGCGCTCGTGCCCGGAGGCGCCGTCGCGCTGGCCGTGCAGCCCAGAGCCGCCCATCCCATCAGCAATCCAGCGAGCATCGTCCGCATCGAGAAGCTCCTTCCGCCGCAAGCCATGGCGCGGCCCAGGGAGGGACCCGCGTCCCTCCGCCGCGATCTCCCGGTCCCCGCAGCGCGCGGCTTCTACGGACCGGGCCGAAAAAAGATCTCCGGGAGAGCCGGCGTCGGCATCACCGCCGCCGGCCCTCGCACCGGCGAAAGGCCGCCGCTCCGCGCCCGCGCCCGGAGCCCCCTCCGAGCACACAGCCATGGGTCGTCCCTGCCTGACTCCAGGGCGCACCTCGAGATCTCACGAGATCTGCGACTCCCGACGTCCCTCTGTCGGTGGTTCAGGTCTTGCTCATTCACGACCGTCGACGGGCGATCGCCGGAGCGCGGCGCCCGGACACGATGCGCCGCACGGAGCGGCGATGCCGGAGGAGGTCGATCCGATGCAACTCGCGCGAAGCAAATCTCCAGCTCTCCTCGCCGCGTTCGCGGCGGTCTTCCTCGCTGTCGGGAGCCTCCTTGCTTTGCCTGGCTACACGCTCACCGGCACGGGCGTCCGCGTCAGGACCATCGGCGTGCTCAACATCGATGTCTATCGGATCAGCCATTACATGGAGCAGCTCCCTGCCACGAGGTCCAAGGACGCCGTCATCGACATGGACACGGCGAAGAAGTTCGTCTGGACGATGCTCCGCGACGTCGACCGCGCGAGCATCGTCAAGGCGCTGCGGGAGGCGTATGCGTTGAACCGATACACGGACACGCCGAAGATCGAGAGGTTCGTGGCGGCGTTCGAGGGAGACCTCAAGTCGGGAGCGGAGGTCACCATCGCGTACGACCCGGGCGCGAAGGCGACCACCGTCACGGTCGCCGGCGGCGGGACGGCGACCGTGGCAGGCGTCGATTTCATGAAGGCCACCTGGCGGATCTGGCTGGGCAAGATCGATCAGCCCACGTTGAGCGAAGAGCTCATCGCCAGGCTCCGCTGAGGCAGGCGAGCCGCTGTCAGTCCGACGGCTTGTCGCGCACCACGAGCACCGACCGGTTCGTGTGGTTGACGACCTTCGCCGCCGTCGTGCCGAGCACCTTGTCGATGCCCGAGTAGCCGTGCGACCCGATGACGATGAGATCCGCGTTCTCCTCGTCGGCCGTCCGGCAGATGACCTCCCAGGCGACGCCGACGTGGATCACGACCTTCGCGAGGAGCTCGGGCGGCACGTCGCGCGCGAGCTGCGAGAGCTCCTCGCGGTCGCTCCGCTCCAGGATCTCGGGGACCCGGGTGGGCGACTCGTTCAACGCTTCCGCGGGCAGGCTGTGGTGCAGCCCGATCCCGCGCACGAGCACGAGCTTGCCGCCGAGCTTCTGCGCGAGATCGACGCCCTCCGCGAGGACGAGCGACGCCTTGGGGGAGCTGTCCAGTGCAACGAGGATGGTCCGGGGGTGCTTGAGACTCATGGCGTCCGCCTTTCGTGCGGTGACGTACCGCACCTTCTTTAGCCGACCTGGCGCCGGACGCGCAGCGCATCTCTCGGCGGCGGCGCCCCGCTCCTTCGCGCCGGCCAGGCCGTCCGCGCCGAGCACCGCGGACCGTGCGTCCAGCGTGGATCAGGCGCGGATCATCACGCCATGGCCTCGGTCGTCCGTGAGGATCTCGAACGCCGCGCGCCGCGCCGTGGTCAGGGTCTCGATCCCGACCTCGCGGCCCAGGCTCTTCCGCCGCAGCGTGACGGTGCAAGCCCCGATCTTGGTGTTCAGACAATGCTTCACGCCGCCAGGAGGGTTCCTGTAGGCCAGGCCCACGAAATCGCCGGCGGACGCGGAGATCTCCCCCTCGACGCTCAGCCGATCGGTCTCCGTCCGGAAGCGCCAGGTGAAGTAGTCGAACGAGGCATCGGCGCGGACCGACTGGACGAGCGAGCTGAGCGCGATCTCCTCGCCGCGGTGCCGGAGGACCAGCGGCGTCATGTTCGGCGTCCAGAACGGTCCGACCTTCAGTCGGGCCGTGGCGACCTCGAGGAAGCTGTCCGGGTGGCTGTCGAACCCGGCGACCTGCCCCCAGGCGTACAGGTCCGTGTGCTTCGTCCCCCAGTTGTGGTTCTGGCTGCCCACCCAGCCCGAGACGTCCACTTCGCGCCCAGCGACGCGGAGGAGGCCGCTGTAGACGGCCATCGGCGCGCCGACCAGCGCCTTCGCCTTCGGCAGCGGGGCGCCGTAGAGGGCCGCCGGGAGCAGCAGAAGGGGCTCTCCACCGCCCTCGTAGGCGAGGTCCCAGGTGATGGCGTCCTCCCCCTCGCCCGCCGCGCCGGTGAGCCTGCCGAGGCTCAGCCGGGCGCCGTCGATGGCGACCGCCAGGCTGTCGCGGGCGAACGAGCAGCGCCCGGCGAACGGGACCTCGCGCTTGGCGACCGCGTGGCGCCCCGACTCGCCGTCGAAGTAGACCGCCCAGAGCTCACCCTCCGCGGCCTCGGGCCGACCGGCCGGGCTGAACAGCG
The DNA here is from genome assembly GCF_051527405.1 of Sorangium sp. So ce295. Taxonomy (NCBI): domain Bacteria; kingdom Pseudomonadati; phylum Myxococcota; order Polyangiales; family Polyangiaceae; genus Sorangium; species Sorangium sp. So ce295. The sequence continues at coordinate 11,897,567 of NZ_CP150324.1, forward strand.
TGTACCGGATCCAGAAGGCCAGCGGCCGCGTCGGGTGGTTCGCGCGCTGGAAGAAGCTCTCGTAGAAGCCGCCCCGCTGCCCCGGCCGGTAACGCGCGTGGTTCGCCCGGTCCCGGATCGTCATCACCTTCGCGACCACCATCGAGCCCCCGCTCCTCCAGCCTAGTGCCCCCGCTTCGACCCGCCGCTGAGAAGATCGCCGATCACCCGCTCCAGATCGTCGAGCGAGATCGGCTTCGCGATCTTCGGGTTGTCCACCCGCTCCACGAACTCCCGCGCGCTCGGCGTGAACGCGCCGCCCGACATGAAGGCCATCTTCGGCAAGAGCTGCGGGAACCGCTCGCCGATCTCGTCGTACAGGGCCATCCCGCTCATCTGCGGCATCAGCAGATCGCAGACGATCGCGTCGATCCGGCCGCCGCGGTCCCGCAGGAGGTCGAGCGCCTCGTGGCCGCTCTTCGCCACGAGCACCTCGTGCCGCTCCTCGAACGCCCGCGCGAAGGCGTTGAGCAGCATCGGCTCGTCGTCGACGAACAGGATCGTCCCGCGCGACGACGCGCGCGGCGGCTCCGGCGGCGGCCGCGGCGCGGGCAGATCCGTGGGGTTGAGGCCGGTCAGGCGGATCGTGAAGACGGTCCCGACGCCGGGCGTGCTCGACACCGTCATCGTGCCGTGCTGCTCCTCGACGATGTTGCGCGACACCCAGAGCCCGATGCCCGGGCGCGCGCTCTCTTCCTTCGTCGTGAAGAACGGGTCGAAGATCCGCTCGACGACCTCCGGGGTCATCCCGCGCGCGTTGTCCTCCACCTCGACGTGGTGGACGCCGGCGTCGAAGCGCGTCGTCACGCGCACCATGTTCTCGTCGCGAGGGCGGTTCGGCATCGCCTGCGCCGCGTTGATGAACAGGTTCACGAACACCTGCGAGAGCTTGCCCGGATAGCCGACGAACGGCGGCATCTCGCCGTAGCTGCGCTCGATGCGGCAGAGCTGGCTGAGCTGGGGGCCCGTCATGCGCAGCGCGAGCTCGATCACGTCGACGAGATCGACCCGCTCGGGCTTGCGCTCGCTGCTGCTCGAGAAGAGGTTGAGGTCCGTCACGATGTCCCGCATCCGCTCGACGCCGGCGAGCGCCTCGTGGCACGAGCGATCGATGAGGTCGATGGCGCGCAGCAGGTCCTCGTACGAGCCCGAGGCGACCGGGCGCGCCGCCGAGACGAGCTTGTGCGCCCCGCTCCGGATCTGCTCCAGGTTCGCCATCACCCACGCCATGGGGTTGTTGAGCTCGTGCGCGACGCTCGCAGCGACCTGGCCGATCGAGGAGAGCTTCTCGCTGTGGAGGATCTGCGCGCGGCGCGCGACCTCCTCGGTGACGTCGCGCATGAGCGCGAGCGAGGCGTCCTCGCCGTAGAGCCGCGTGATCCGGACCGTCATCACCTTGGTCAGGCCGGCGCGCGTCCCGCAGCGGATGGTGGCCTCCCGCGGCGCCTCGGCCCGCGAGGCCGACAGCACGAGCGTGCGCAGGGCCGGCACGTCCGCCGCGACCGCGAGCGCGGTGATCGGCCGGCCGATCCACGCCTGCCGCGAGTGCCCGAAGAGCGCCTCGAACCGCACGTTCAGCCGCGTCAGCATGCCCTCCTGGTCGATCGTCGCGAGCACGTCGGACGAGAGCTCGACGATCTCTCGGTAGCGCTCCTCGGAGGCGAACAGCGAGCGCTGGGCGTACGCCTCGGCGAAGCGGTGCTCGAACTGGAGCAGCAGCGCGTCGACGGCGCGGAGCACGTCGATCGAGGACGAGCCGTCCGCCTCGGCGTCGTCGTGCGTCGTGTCGAGGACGCCCGCGACCGCGGTGCGGAACTCGGACGCGGCGATCAGCGGAGCGCTGATGGAGTACCCGGTCGCGTAGCGCTGCTCGACCAGGTGCGTGATGAACTCGTCGAGCAGCGTCTCGCTGCCGTCCTCGAGGATCCTGGTGAACGCGGCGAGCCAGGAGCGCACGTTCTCCGTGACCTCGCCCACGGGCCGATCGGTGTACCGGCCCCGCTCCGGCGGCAGCGCCAGCACGTTCTCGATCCAGTCGTCGATGAGCTCGTCCTTGTGCCGCTTGCAGAGGTCGAGGAGCCGCCGGCGCGCGAGCGCCATCGACGTCTCCGCGTTGGTCGGCGGCCCGTGGACCTGCGAGCGCCGCTCGCCGTCTCCCCCGCCGCGCGCGCCCCGCGACTCCGGGACCTGCGAGCGCCGCTCGCCGTCCCCCCCGCCGCGCGCGCCCCGCGACTCCGGGACCTGCGAGCGCCGCTCGCCGTCCCCCCCGTTGTGCGCGCTCTTCGCTTCCGGAAGCTCACGCTTGGCTTCCTCGTCCGCTGCCATCGCTGTTACCTGCCGCGGAGGACCTCGCAGCCCATGAACGCCCGGAGCGGCTCCGGCACGACCACCGTGCCGTCCGCCTGCTGGTACTGCTCGAGGATCGCGATGACCGTCCGCCCCACCGCGAGCGCCGACCCGTTCATCGTGTGGACCAGCCGCGGCTTCGCCTTCGGCTCCGGCCGGTAGCGGATCTGGGCGCGGCGCGCCTGGAAGTCGCCGAAGTTCGAGCAGCTCGAGATCTCGCGGTACAGCCCCTGGCCAGGCAGCCACACCTCGAGATCGTACGTCTTCTGCGAGCCGAAGCCGAGATCGCCGGTGCAGAGCGCCGACACCCGGTAGTGCAGGCCGAGCCGCTTCAGGACCTCCTCCGCGTGCGAGGTGAGCAGCTCGTGCTGGCGAGCGGAGTCCTCCGGCGCCGAGAACCGCACGAGCTCGACCTTGTCGAACTGGTGCTGCCGGATGAGCCCGCGGACGTCGCGCCCGTGGCTGCCCGCCTCGCTGCGGAAGCACGGCGTGTAGGCCGCGTAGGCGATCGGGAGCGACGCGCCGTCCAGGATCTCGTCGGCGTGGAGGTTCGTGACCGGGACCTCGGCCGTCGGGATGAGGTACAGGTCGTAGGCCCTCTCCGGGTCGCTCTTCTGCGTCTTGAACAGGTCCTCGGCGAACTTGGGCAGGTTGCCCGTGCCGAACAGCGCCGTGTCCTTGACGAGGAAGGGCGGCAGCACCTCGAGGTAGCCCTGCTCGCGCGTGTGCAGGTCGAGCATGAACGAGATGAGCGCCCGCTCGAGGCGGGCGGCCGCGCCCATCAGCACGGTGAAGCGCGCCCCCGAGAGCTTCGCCGCGCGCTCGAAGTCGAGGAGGCCGAGGGCCGTGCCGATGTCCCAGTGCGACTTCGGCGCGAACGAGAAGCTCGGCTTCTCGCCCCACGCCCGGACGACCACGTTGCCCTCCTCCCCCGCGCCCACGGGCACCGACGGGTCCGGCAGGTTGGGCACGACGGAGAGCAGCTCGGTCATCCGCTTCTCGAGCTCGGAGACGACCTGCTCGGCCTCCTTGATCCGCATCGACAGGGCCTTCAGCTCGTCGCGCTTCTGCGCGAACTCGGGCGATTTCTTGTCGAGGCGCGCCATCGCGTCGTTCGCCGCGTTGCGCTCCGCCTGCCACCGCTCGAGCTCCTGGATGTTGGACCGCCTCGCGCTGACCGTGGAGGCGAAGTCGCCTCCGAGGCTGGCGGCGGCGGCGGGCGAGCGAAGGGCGAGCGCCGCGCGCACCTCATCGAGGTGCTCCGCGACGTAGCGAGGATCGAGCATACCCCAGGGTTTAGCCGAAGCCCGCACGCGCGTCAGCAGCCGCGACGCGCCGCTCCGCTCCGAGGATGGGCCCGCTCCCCGCGCTCCCCGCCAGAGGCCCGGCGGGGAGCGGCGCGCAGGGAGGCGCTAGGCGCTGGCGCCGAGGCTGCGCAGCACGAACTGGAGGATGCCGCCGTGCTGGTAGTAGTCGACCTCGTTCGGCGTATCGATGCGCGCGGTGACGGTGAAGGTCTTCTTCGCCCCGCCTTCCCCGGTCGCGACGACGTTGAGCTTCTTGCCCGGCGTGAGGTTGTCCGAGATGCCATCGATCTCGAACACCTCGCGGCCGGTGAGGCCGAGGGTGGACGCGTCCTCGCCCGGCGCGAACTCGAGCGGGAGCACGCCCATGCCGACCAGGTTCGACCGGTGGATGCGCTCGAAGCTCTTCGCGATGACCGCGCGCACGCCGAGCAGCTTGGTCCCCTTGGCCGCCCAGTCGCGCGACGACCCGGTGCCGTACTCGGCGCCGGCGATCACGAGCAGCGGCACGCCCTCGGCCTTGTACTGCATGGCCGCGTCGTAGATCGTGGTCTTCTCGCCGTCGGGCAGGTGCACCGTGATCCCGCCTTCCTCGCCGGGGCGAAGGGCGTTCTTGAGGCGGATGTTCGCGAACGTGCCGCGCATCATCACCTCGTGGTTGCCGCGGCGGGCGCCGTACGAGTTGAAGTCCGCGGGCGCGACGCCGTGCTCGACCAGGTACTTCGCGGCGGGGCTGTTCTTGGCGATGTTGCCGGCCGGGGAGATGTGGTCGGTCGTCACCGAGTCGCCGAGCAGCGCGAGCACGCGCGCGGCCCGGATGTCGGTGAGCGGCGCCGGCTCCTTCGACAGCCCCTCGAAGAACGGCGGCCTGCGCACGTAGGTCGAGCCCTCGTCCCACACGAACGTCTGGCCGCCCGGGACCGCGAGCTTCTGCCACTCCTCGTCGCCGGCGAAGACGTTCTCGTACTGCACCTGGAACTGCTCGGGCCGCACGGCCATCCGGATGGCCTCGTTGACCTCGGCCGAGCTCGGCCAGATGTCCTTGAGGTACACCGGCTCGCCGTTGCGATCCGTGCCGACCGGCTCCTTGAAGAGGTCGGCGTCGACGTCGCCGCGCAGCGCGTACGCGACGACGAGCGGCGGAGAGGCGAGGAAGTTCATCCGCACGTGCTGGTTGATGCGGCCCTCGAAGTTGCGGTTGCCCGAGAGGACGCTCGCCACGACGAGATCGTTGTTGCGGATCGTGTCGCCGATCACGTCCGGCAGCGGCCCGGAGTTGCCGATGCAGGTCGTGCAACCGTAGCCGACCATGTGGAAGCCGAGCGCCTCGAGGTACGGCAGGAGCCCCGCCTGGCGCAGGTAGTCGGTGACGACCTTCGACCCGGGGGCGAGCGACGTCTTCACCCACGGCTTCACCGTGAGCCCGCGCTCGACGGCCTTCTTGGCGAGCAGGCCCGCGCCGAGCATGACCGCCGGGTTCGACGTGTTGGTGCAGGACGTGATCGCGGCGATCACGACCGAGCCGTGGCGCAGCGTGTAGCGCGTGTCGCCCTCGGTGATCTCCGCCGGGCGCATGACCTTCTCGAGCGCGGGCGCGCGCGCGGCGGCGTTGCCGGCCCCCTCCTCGAGGAACGCCTTGACCGCGGGCGCGTCGGCCGCGGCGAACTCCTTCTCGAGCATGCCCTGGAGCGAGGCGCGGAAGGCGCGCTTCGCGTCGCGCAGCGGGACGCGGTCCTGCGGCCGCTTCGGGCCGGCGATCGACGGCACCACGTCGCCGAGGTCGAGCGAGAGGGTGTCGCTGAAGACCGGGTCCGGGGTGCTGTCCGTGCGGAACAGCCCCTGCTCCTTGTAGTAGGCCTCGACGAGCGCGACGAGCTGCGCGGGCCGGCCGGTGAAGCGCAGGTAGGCGATCGTCTCGTCGTCGACGGGGAAGAAGCCGATCGTGGCGCCGTACTCGGGCGCCATGTTGGCGATCGTGGCGCGGTCCGGGAGCGAGAGCGCGCTCAGGCCGGGGCCGTAGAACTCCACGAATTTCCCGACCACCTTCTTCTGCCGCAGCAGCTGCGTCACCGTGAGGACGAGATCGGTCGCGGTCGCGCCCTCGGGCAGGCTGCCGTGGAGCTTGAAGCCCACGACCTCGGGGATGAGCATCGAGAGCGGCTGGCCGAGCATCGCCGCCTCGGCCTCGATGCCGCCGACGCCCCAGCCGACGACCCCGAGCCCGTTGATCATCGTGGTGTGCGAGTCGGTGCCGACGAGCGTATCCGGGTAGACCAGCGTGCCCTGCCGCATGACGGCGCCCGCGAGGTACTCCAGGTTGATCTGGTGGCAGATGCCCTGGTCGGGCGGCACCACGCGGAAGTTCGTGAACGCCTGCGCTCCCCAGCGGAGGAACGCATAGCGCTCCTCGTTGCGCTCGAACTCGAGCGCCGCGTTCACCTTCACGGCCGTCGAGGACGCAAACTTGTCGACCTGGACCGAGTGGTCGATCACGAGGTCGACGGGCTGGAGCGGGTTGATCTTGAGCGAGTCGCCGCCGAGCTTCGCGAGCGCCTCGCGCATGGCGGCGAGATCGACCACGGCGGGCACGCCGGTGAAGTCCTGGAGCAGCACGCGCGCCGGGTGGAAGGCGATCTCCTGCGAGGGGCGGGCCTTCGGGTCCCAGTTGAGGACGGCCTCCACGTGGTCCTTGCGCACGACGCGCCCGTCCTCGTGGCGGAGGAGGTTCTCCAGGAGGATGCGCAGCGAGAAGGGGAGCTTGTCGATCGACGCGCCGCCTCGCGCCAGCGAGGTGAGCTTGTAATAGGTGTATGTTTCGGCTTGAACCGTCAGCGTGCTCTTGGTGCCAAAGCTGTCGACCATGCGGCCTCCTCCAACGTCCGGAGCGCCCTTGTAGGCGCCCCGAAGCCGCTAATCTAGTGTTATGTGCGCGCGCTTCACCCTCGCCGTTCCGGACTTTGCGACCCTCATCGCGCTGCTCGAGTCCTCCTCTGGCGCGGGCCGGGCAGGTAGCGGCCGGGCTCGGTCGATTGCCGCTGATCCGGAGATAGCGGCAAGGTTTCGGCCTCGTTTCAACATCGCACCTGCGACCGTCCACCCGGTGCTGCGCGCGCGGGACGGCCGGCGCGCGCTGGTGGCTGCGACCTGGGGCTTCGTGGGGCGTTTCGCCAGGGGCGGCGCCGGCCCTTCGCTCCTGGCCAACGCGCGCGCCGAGAGCGCGCGGGCGAAGCCGACGTTCCGCGAGGCGTTCGCGGCGCGCCGCTGTGTGGTGCCGGCGGACGGCTTCTACGAGTGGACCGGGCCCAAGGGCGCGCGGCGGCCCACCTGGTTCCACCCCGCGGAGGGCGGGCTGCTCCGACTGGCCGGGCTGTACCAGCCGGCGAAGGACCCCGAAACGGGGGAGCCCGACGTCCGCTTCACGATCCTGACCACCGACGCGAACGCCGACGTCGCGCCGATCCACGACCGCATGCCGGTCCTGCTAGACCCCGGGGACGTGGACCTCTGGCTCGGCCTCGGCGACGGCGCGGACGCGGATCGGGCCGAGGCGCTGCTCCGGCCGGCGCCTCGCGCCGCCCTCGCGGCGCGCGCCGTCTCGCCGCGGGTCAACTCGGTCGCCCACGACGACCCCGCCCTGCTGCAGGAGCTCGCGGCGGAGGCCGCTGCTCCGAAGGCCGCTGCCTCGAAGGCCGGCGGCACGCTTCCGCTGTTCGATCTCGATGGCGGCGCGAGGCCCGCCGTCCCCTCCGGCCGGACCTCGCGCCGCTGATCTGCGGCAACGTACGTTGATGTGCGCGGGCTGCCCTGCGACGCTCAGCGCGCGGAGGCGCTGCTCGCGCGGCCGCCCTTGCGGCCTGTGCGGCTGGTCTTCGCCGGTCGGCTCGCCTTGCGCGCGGGCGCGGCTCGCCCGGTCTTCGCTGGCGCCGTGGCCGCTGTCTTCTTCCGTCCGGTCGCGGCGGTGCTGCGCCCCTTCTGCGCGCCCCGCGCCGGTTCGGCGCGCTGCGTCGACGCGCGCTTCGACGCGCGCTTCGCGGGTGGACGCTTGGCCGCCGCCTTGCGCGCCGACGGCTTCGCCGTGCGCGCGCGGCGGCCGGCGGTGGCGGCGGGCATGCTCTTCGCGACGTTCCGAGCGAGGAGCGCCTCCACGTCGCTCTCGCGCACCTGGCCGAAGCGCGCCTCCAGGCGGCTGCCGAGCTCCTCGAGGCGCGCGGCGCCCATGGCGCTCTCGACCTGGGGGAAGAGCTCCTTCTCCTCCTCCTCGACGTGGTGCTGCACGAGCTCCTTCAGCACGCCGAGCCTGGCGTGAAAGGTTTCGTCACCCGGCTCGGTGCTGAGCAATTTCTGCAACATGACGTCGACGAGCGCGTGCTCCTCGTACGAGGTCGGGATCAGGGGGGAGGCGCCGAGCGCCTCCCGGCTCTCGGGGTAGAAGAGCTCCTCCTCGATGGCCGAGTGGCTCACGAGGGTCGCCACGAGCTCGTCGCGGAGCGCGCCGATCTCGTCGCTGTCGGCCTGCGACATGCGCTCGAAGAGCTCTTCGACTTCCTGGTGATGCTCCTTCAATAGGTCGGTCGCCTTCATGCGGGGACTCCTCTCACGGAAAGATGAAGCGCCGTCGAGGCGCTTGGCCTGTGCGGTCTGCGGGTTTGCGCGAAGCATGCCAGGCGAAATGGGCGCGTGAAGCGAGCGCACGACGCGCACGCGCGGGCGCGGGCGTACGTCGTTCGGCCAACCCGCGCGGGGGCGTCGCGGCGCGCGCGACGCGGGGCGTGCTGCCCCGCAGCGAGGCGTCATGGCACCGCTGGAGCGTGATCGCGCGCGGCCTGCGCGATGTCGCGGACGCCTTCGCCCGCGCAGGGCGCCGGCGCGCCGCCGGGCGCCGTCAGCGGGCTTTGCTCGGCTCGCAGGCGCGGGCGCAGGTCGATCGCGCGGGCCTCAGTTCGCGCCCCATACGTTGAGCACGGCCGCCGTTTCCGCGTCGATCGTGGCCGGCTCCCGTTGCGCCGCGGGCGCGCGCACGGACAGGTCGAACGTCACGGTGCGCCGGAAGAGCGACACGGTGGCGAGGGGCATCACCTCGCGACGGTTGAAGGCGCAGGTCGGGTCCACGTCGAGGTCGCAGAGGTAGGGGGGAACGCCGAGTCGACCCGAAAGCACGAGGTTGCCCCAGCGGGTGGAGTAACGATCGCCGAGGGCGGCGATCTGGGGGCCGCGCTCGACGCCCTCGAGGCCGGAGGCGACCGCCGCCAGATCCTTCCCGAGCGGTTTGCGGGCGAACGAGAGGCCGAGGGCGGCGATCGCCGTGCGCGCGACGTCGATGATCTCGGTCGGGGCAGCGACGCGCTGGCCGGCGTACAGATCACCGGGAAAGTGGACATAAAGCGGGAGCGTCAGGACGGGCTCCTGGAGGTCCATGCCCTCGCCGTAGAGCACGGCGTCGGAGCGCCCGCTGGCCAGATCGCCGGTCACGATGAAGAGGGTCTCGTCCCACAGGCCGGCGGCCTTGAGGGTCCCGATGAGGTTGCCGAGGGCGCGGTCCTGGCCGGCGAGGGCGATGGAGAAGAGGTCGCGGATCCGGTCGCGATCCTCGGGGCTGAGCACATCGCGGCGCCGGCCCCTCAGCCTGGCCAGCACCTGGGCGGCGCGGCGCGGCTCGACGGGGCCGGCGTACTCGACGGGCTTGAGGGCGTTCAGCTCCTTCGGGCTGACCTCCCAGGGCGGATGGCCGCCGCGCGCGTGGACGAACGCGAGGAGACGGTTGGACGCGTCCTGGCGGACGGTCTCGCTGATCCAGGTGGCGGCGGCGTCGATCGGGGTGGTGGCCGGCTCGCCGCTCGTCGGGGGGTGCTCGAGGACCCGGGACCAGCCGGGTCCGAAGCCGAACGCCCGGAACGTGGTGGGGACCCCGGTGAAGAACCCGGTGCGGATGCTGCTGTCGCTCGCGATGGCGCCGATGGTGGTGACGCGGGCGGGGAGGCGGGCCCCGGTGTCTGCGACGGTGTGGGCCGGCGGCGGAAGACCGGTGAGCAGCGACGCCGCCACGGCGGACACGACCGTGCTCGGCCCGCGGTGGTGATCGAACGTCGTCGCTGACGTCGCGAGCTCCGAGAGCGTGGCGAGGTGCGGCTCCGGACGACCGCTCCAGGGGGGCAGATCGGGCCGCTCGACCCCGTTCAGGGCGACGATCACGACGGCGCGCGCTGCGGGCACGGACGGCGGCGGCTCCGGCGATCCGGCGAGGACGGGGTCGCCGAAGAGGATGCGTCCTCCGCGGGCCGCGGCGGCGGCGCGGAGCTCGAGGGAGATGAGGGACCCGGCGAAGGGCGCGAGCGGCAGCTCGACGTCGGTCCAGGTCGCCTTGTCGCCGCCCTCGACGTGGACGCGATGGATCACGAGGGGCTCCTGGCCGTCGCGGAGGACGCGGATCTCGGCGTCGCCGTCTCCCGAGCCCAGCGCGCCGATGGAGGTGTGGAGGCGGGTCACCCTGGAGGGGCGAAAGGCGCAGCGGACCGCGCCCGGCGCGCGCAGCGCGATGGACCGGTGGGGGACGCCCGACAGCGCGGCGGCGGGCGCGACGACGTCGCGCAGGGTCGGGGGGCCGTACGTGGCCGGGTCCTCGTCCGGGATGCCCACGCGCACCCAGTCGACGTCGGCGAACGACTCCCCCTCGCGGAGCCGGCCGGAGAACTGGAGCGTGAGGGTGTGAAGGCCGGGGTCGGCGGGGAGCGTGGTGGTCGGGGTCGAGGCAATGCGGATCTGGTCGCGCTGGAGGCGGAGCGTTCCGAGCAGCTGGTCGTCCAGGGAGACGGTGGCGTACTTGGAGGTGAGCCCGACGGCCCGGGCGGACACGAAGATGGGGCTCGCGGACGGCAGGACGAACGTGAGCTTGATCTGCCGCTCCGAGATCCGCGCCCAGGTGGATCCATCGTGCTCGACCGCCTGGATGCCGGTGGGCACGGTCCCTTGCCACGCAAAACGGCCGAGGAGCGAGCCCGCACCGGTATCGAACAGGAGCCCTCGGTGCTCGAGATCGCAGCTCGGCAGCTCGTCGATGAGGTGCACGACGTCGCGCGCCGGCGGCTGAGGCGTCGCCCGCGGGCTCGCGGACGCTGCGGCCGGGGCGCCGGAAGGCAGATCACGGGTCGAGTTCTCGCACCCGGTGCAACCGGAGAGGAGCGCGGCCGCGGCGGAGGCGAGCGTGAGCGCGAAAGAGGGACGGCGGGTTCGGATCACGCGGGCGCGCACGGGGCGTCCTCTACCACGAGCGGGGCACCCTGCCTGCGGCTGGGCACCCCGGGGCGAGCGCGGGCTTCTCGATTGCCTGGGGGAGCGCTCGTGGCGCGCTCAGCGGCGCCACGGCGGCGCGACGCGGAGCCGGGTGAGGCGGCCGGCCTTGACGACCGCGAAACGCACGCGCTCCTCGTCCCGGAGCTTCGCCCGGATCTCGTAGGCGCCGTCCTTGGGCGCGAGCGGCAGCTTGACGCTGCCGGTGCCGACCTTCCGCCCGTCCACGAAGAGCGTGTCGCCCGCGCCGGCGATCACCTCCAGCATGCCCTGCCCCTCGGGCACTTTGTGCTCGGCGGCCAGCGGCAGATCCTCGGGGAGCACGGGGTTCGACGTCGTCTCGCCGATCGGCCCGGCGGCAGCCGGGGCCGGCGTGGCGGCGACCGCCGCCGCGACCACGCTCGACGAGCCGGCGGCGGCTGGCACAGCGCCGGGCGGGGCAGCGGTCGCGGGCTCCGCGGCTGGCGGGCTCGGCTGGTCGGAGGTCAGCGAGGCGCCCTGCAGCTCGTGATCGCGCGACAACCGCGCGGCGACCGCGAAGACGAACGCCGCCACCGCGAAGAGGACCCACATCGTCATGCGGTTGTCGCGGGCGGGCGGCTGCGGCGTCGGCACGTAGGCCGACGGACGGCGCACGCGGCGCGGCGTGGGCGACTCGTCGACGGCGGGCGCCGGGGCGGGGGCCGCGAGCCGCGCGACGGGCGGCGCCGAGGGGACCTTGAGCGCCGCGGGCGCCGGCGCCTCGACGACGGGCGGCGGCGGGAGCGAGCCCAGCGTCATCAGCCGCTCGGGCTTCGGGTACTCCAGCGCGGGCAGGGTGGCCTCCGGCCTGCGGGGCGCGGGCGCCACGCCGGGAACGGCCGGCGTCACGCCCGCCAGCAGAGCGGCGTCCACCTGGGGGCTACGCGCCGCGCGCACGCTGACCACATCACCTTGAAGCTCGGCGAGATCGCTCGGAACCCGTGCGTTGACCAGCGCGCCGGACAGCGCCGTCGCCTCCTCGTCCGCGCTCGCGAACGCCGTGTCCTCGTCCTCACCGTCCACGGACAGCACGGGGATAGACATGGCCGAGCCCGGCCCTGACACCGCCGAGCTCGGCGCCGCCGAGCCGCGCGCCGGCATGGCCGATCGCGGCGCCACCGAGCCGGGCACCACCGTGAGCTGATCGTCGGTGAGCTCGACCGAGGCGCGCGACGACGCGGCGGCGGCGTCGCCGGCGAGCTCGGGTGGCAGCGCCGCGACCGGGGCGGCCCGCTCCGGGAGGCGCCGCACGCCGCGGAGCGTCTCCTCCTCGTAGGCCACGGCGGGGGCGAGCAGGTCCTCTCCCTCGCGGCTGATCACCCGGCGCACGCCGCCGCGGGCCGCGACGTCGTTGAGCACGTCCTCGACGAGGCCCGCGGCGAACTCCCCCGAGGTGATGACCGATCGCGGCGACGTCCCCCGGGCGAGCGCTCTCAGGAGCGAGCGCGCCGGCTCGGGCGTCGCGTCGGCGGTCGCGCCCATCCCTTCCAGGTCGAGGACGACGCGCTCGACCTGCATCAACGGCGGCCCGTGGAACAGCCGCTGGGCGGCCCGGGCCGCCGCGATCGCGGGCAGGAGCTGCTCCGCGAGCGTCCCCTCGAACCCGGGGCGCGGCGGCGCCGCGAGCTCGCTCTCCGGCAGAGGCGCCACCACGAAGCGGCCGGAGCCGACGCCGAGGAGCGCCGCGAGCACGGAGGGGCCGCGGTGGAACGTCCCGTCCTGCGCCGTCCGGGTCGCGCCGGCGGGGCGGCCGTCCTTGAGCAGCACCTCGTACAGGAACGCGGCGTCCCGGACCGACACGAGCGCGTCGGGCCGGCGCGAGCACGAGAGCGACAGCAGCGTCCGCGCCGTCATGCCGTCGAGCCGCCCGCGGACCTCGCCGCCCGTCGCGATGCGCTCCGCGACGCGCCGCCTGCCCCGCAGGACCTCGTGCACCCGCTGCACGAAGGCCGCGGCGCTCTCCTCCTTGCGGAGGTAGCCGTCGGCCTGGGCGCCGAGCTCGCGGAGCCGCTGGAGCAGGTCCTCCTTCCAGGAGAGCAGGATGACCGGCACGTCGCGCAGCGCGACGTCGCGCTTGAGCGCGCGGCAGAGGGCGAAGCCGTCGAGCCGCGGCATCAGCACGTCGCTCACGACCAGGTCCGGCGTCGTCTGGTACGCGAGGTCGAGCGCCCGCGCGCCGTCGTGCGCCTCGTGCACATTCGCGCCCGCGGCCCGGAGCACGCCGGCGAGGAACCACGTCACCGCCGGATCGTCGTCCGCCACCACGATGTCGATCGCGTCGAGCGCCGCGTCGCCCGGCGCCGCGCTCGACGCGCTGATCGTGCGCGCCGGCGACTTCGCGCGGATCTCGCTGTGCAGCCGCGAGCGCTCGCCCTCGGGCGCGCTCGGCGCGATCATCCACGGGGCGAGCGGCAGCGCGCCCTCCGGCCCGTTCGGCGAGAACCGCACGCCGCCCTGCGAGCGGATCGTCACGAGATCGCGGATGCGCGCCACCGCGCCCCAGAGCGCCGCGAGGACCTCGGCGCCGTCGCCGAGATCCACGTGCTCCCCGCGGCTCCTCGGCTCGGCGGCGTCGCAGAGGCCGCGGCGGAGCTCCTCGGCGAGGCGCGCCCCGAGCTCGTCGAGGTTGACGGCCCCGAGCGGCCCGCGCGCGGCGCGCGCGGTCTCAGCGCGCACGCAGGCCACCGCTGCCTCCGCGGCGGCGCGCCGGAGCGCGTCCGGCGAAACGGGCTTCGGCAGCGCGCGCGCGGCGCCGAGCGCCACGTAGGGGGCCGCGTCCTCGGGCCGCGTGAAGCGGCCGACGGCGACGACGGGGACGAGGTCGGTCAGCGGATCGGCGGCCAGCGCCTCCGCCAGCCCGCGCGCGCCCGGCATGTCCGCGTCGAGCAGGACCAGATCCGGCGCGAAGGCCCGCGCGAGATCGATCGCCGTCTCCACGTCGTCGGTCCGCTCGACCTCGAACGACGGCCCGGCGTCGGCGATGGCCGAGTCGAGCGCCTCGGCGAGCGGCGCGGCGCCCACGACGAGGACCGTGATCGGCGCGTCGATCGACGCGGCCGGCGCGGCCTCGGGCGCCTCGGCGGGGGGCGCCTGCTCCGCGCCGCGCGTCGAGGACGCGCGCGCTTCCTCTTCATCCTCGAGCGAGAGCGGCTCGGCGGCGAGCGCGCGGCCGTTGCTCACGCCCGCGATCCACGTCGTGGCCTGGCCCTTGGCCGCAACCGCGCCTTCCGGCCGCGCGCTGGCGCTGCGCGCGTTCGGCTGCTCCGCGGCGGCGCGCGCGCGGGGCGGCGCCGGCGCCTGCTCGAGCGGCGCGGCGGCGCGCGCGGGCGCCGCCTGCTCGCCCATGGCCGACTGCCCCCAGGCCAGGGCGGGCAGCTCCTCGAGCAGCTTCCGCAGGGCCGCCGCGGCCTCGCCGCCGAGCCGCGCGCCGTTCGCGGCGGCGACCTGCGACTCCCCTTCGGCGAGCCGCTCGGCGACGCGCACGAAGCGCAGGAGGCGCGCCCCCGCGCCGAGCGAGTGCAGGCGCCGCTTCAGCTCCTCGACGAGCCGCGGCGCATCGCCCTCTGCCTCGATCCGCCGGACCATCTCGCGGAGCTCCGCCACGCGGCGACCCAGGTTCGCCACGAACTCGGCGCGCGCTCCGCCCAGCCGCTCTTGCCGAGCCTCGCTCGCTGGATTGCTGCGCGGCCCCGCGTGCTCCACTGCCGTCGATCCTACGCCCATTGGCGGTCCCGTATCACAGGAGGATCGGACACCCGAACTTCTCGGCGATCGCGCCCCCGCGCCCGTGGCCCCCGGCCGCGCGCCGGCGCCCCCGGGTCACCTCACGGCGGCCCCAGCTCGGCGGCGATCTGCTCCCGGACCCATGCGCCGGCGGCGCGCGTGCCGAGCGTGCCGCCCACATCGACCGTGCACCTCCCCTCGTCGAGCGCCTGGGAGACCCAGCGCTCGATGCGGCGCTCTTCCTCGGGCCACCCGAGGTGAGCGAGCAGCAGCCCCGCGGTGAGCATCGCCGCGAACGGGTTCGCGATGTCCTTGCCGGCGAGCGGCGGCGCCGACCCGTGCACCGGCTCGAACAGCGCGACCCGCGCCGGATCGGACGCGTGCACGTTCGCGCTCGCCGCCATGCCGAGCCCCCCCTGCAGCGCCGCGCCGAGATCGGTCACGATGTCGCCGAACAGGTTGTTCGTCACGATCACCTGGAATTGCGCGGGATCCTGGATGACGTACAGGCAGAGGGCGTCCACGTAGACGTGGTTCGACTGGATCTCCGGATACTGGGCGCGCACCTCGTGGAAGACGCGCAGCCAGAGCTCGTGCGCGTGCCGCATCGCGTTCGACTTGTCCGCCATCGTGACCCGCGTCCGACCGTTCACGCGCGCGTAGTCGAACGCCGCGCGGATGATCCGCTCGACGCCCTTCCTCGTATTTACGTCCTCATTGATCGCGACCTCGTCGGGGGTGCCGCGTTTGAACTGCCCGCCCATCCCGACGTAGATCCCCTCGGTGTTCTCGCGGAACACCACGAAGTCGATGTCCTTCGCCGTGCGGCCTTTGAGCGGCACCAGCCGGTCCGACAGCGCGCGGACGGGCCTCACATTGGCGTAGAGGTCGTAGCCGAAGCGCATGCCGAAGAGGATGTCGCGCGCGTGCTCCAGGTTGGGTACGCGGGGATCACCCAGGGCGCCGAGCAGCACCGCCGAGCACTCGCGCTGGATGGCGATCTGGATCTGGTTCGGGAAGGTCGTCCCGTCGCGCAGGTACCGGTCGGCGCCGAGATCGAGCTCCCAGAGGTCGATCGGCAGCCCTGCTCGCTCCTGATAGAGCTCGAGCAGGAGCTTCGCCTCAGCGATGACGGACGGGCCGATGCCGTCACCGCCGATGATCGCGATTTTCTTCTTCTTTTTGGCTGCCACGAGGTCGCGCTCCCGGTCAGCCGAGCGCGCGTTCGACCGGCACGTACTCCAGCCGGTGGGCCGCCGCGACGGGGCCGTACGTCACGTGGCCGCCGTGGGTATTGATGCCGAGGGCGACGGACCTGTCGGCCTTGGCCGCGGCGACGATGCCCTGGTTGGCGATCGCCACCGCGTAGCCGATCGTCGTGTTCGTGAGCGCCCAGGTGCTCGTGTGCGAGACCGCGCCCGGCATGTTGGTGACGCAGTAGTGGACGACCCCGTGCACCTCGTAGGTCGGGTTGTCGTGGGTCGTCGGGCGGCACGTCGCGATGCACCCGCCCTGATCCACGGCGACGTCGACGACGACCGTCCCTCTCTCCATGCGGCGGATGTGCTCCTCGGTCACGAGCTGGGGCGCTTTGGCGCCGGGCACGAGCACCGCGCCGACCACGAGATCGGCGCGCTCGCACATCATCTCGATGTTCTCCGCGTTGGAGTAGAGCGTCTCGATCGCGCCCCCGAACACGTCTTCGAGGTAGCTCATCGTCTCGGCGCGGACGTCGAGCACGGTGACCTGCGCCCCCATCCCGACCGCGATGGTCGCAGCGTTCCGGCCGACCACGCCGCCGCCGAGGATCGCCACGCGGCCGCGCCGCGTCCCCGGCACGCCGCCGAGGAGCACGCCCTTGCCGCCCCGCTCTTTCTCCAGGCACGAGGCGCCGACCTGAACGGCCATCCTGCCGGCCACCTCGCTCATGGGCCGCAGCAGCGGCAGCGAGCCGTCCTCGTGCTGGATGGTCTCGTACGCGACGCCGGTCACGCCTCGCCTGGCGAGCTCCCGGGTGAGATCCGGCTCGGCGGCCAGGTGCAGGTAGGTATAGAGGACGAGACCCTGGCGAAAGTGGCCGTACTCGGCGGGGAGCGGCTCCTTCACCTTCACGACCATGTCGGCGCTCCACGCTTCCGCTGCCGATCTCGCGATGAGGGCGCCCGCGCGTCCGTAGGCTTCGTCGGAGATCCCGCTGCCTTCGCCGGCGCCGGACTCCACGAGGACCTTGTGCCCGTGCCCGACCAGGGCCCGGACTCCCGCGGGCGTCATGCCGACGCGGTACTCACGTGTCTTGATCTCCTTGGGGACTCCGATAAGCACGATCGCGCTCCTCTCCTCGCCGAACTGCTGAAGCGAGGCGTGTGCGACGATAGCAGAAACCTGCCCTCGCAACGCCGCGAGCCACCGAGTCAAACGCCGGTTTCCGAGGCGAGAAACCCGGAAGATCCGTTCTGAAGCTACGTTTTCGTCGGCCGGTCACACGCCCGCGGCGGCCTCGAGCGCGGCGCGGACGAGCAGTGTGATCTGTCCTGGCGAGGCGAGATCGAGCGGCCCCATCATGGCCTCTGCGTCGAGCAGCAGGAGCTCCAGGGCCTCGCAGTGCGCCGCCAGCGCGTCCTCACCGCCGTCACCGAGCCGGACGACCGCGGCCGCGCCGTGCAGGGCGAGCGGCCAGGCTGGCGCGAAGCTCTCCTCGATGGGGAGACCGACCAGCGCGAGCTCGACGCCGTCGCCGAGCCGGATCACGCCGAGCGGCCTCGGGATCGCCGCCTGCGGCGGAGGCTCGGCGGGGACGACGGCGTCTCCGATGCGGCGCACCGCATGAGAGAGCGTCGCCATGCGGCGCGTGCTCGCGGCGATGACGAGGTGGGGCGGCGGGGCGAAGCCGGGCCGGGCCAGCCGGGTCACCAGGGACCGGAGGACCGGCAGGTGCTCCGACGGCGCGAACGGCGTCGTGAGATCGGCGAGCGAGATGCGGCGGATCTTCCCGGAGGCCGTGAGCTCCATCAGGACCTCGAGGATCAGGAGATCGGGCCCGCTGATCTCGTCGAGCAGCTCGTCGAGGTTGTGCGGCATCTGGAGCAGCGCCGCGAGCTTCTCGGCCACGGCCGCGCGCTCCGCCGGCTCTCCGAGGGGCGCCGGCGGTGACGTCGTCGGGGTGCGCAGCGCCTCGAGCCTGAACGCGGCCGGCTCCGCGGCGCGGAGCGTGGGCGGCGGCGGCATCGACCCGCCGCGGTTGCCCTTCACGTCGCTGGCCGGCGTCGACGAGGCGGTGAAGTCGGGCAGCGAGGCCATGGCGCTCGCCAGGGGCGCGGCGCTCGCTCGGTCCGATGCGGCGCTGTCGCCGAAGGTCGCGTCGACGCTGAACGTCTCGTGGTCCGGGAGCGGGGACAGGTCGAGATCGTCGCTGGCGGGCTCGGTCACCAGGAAGGCCTCACCGGCCGGCGCCAGCTCGGAGCGCCGGCGCTGGACCTCGTCGACCTGGCGGAGCGCTTCCATCAGGAGACGCGAGGTCGGCGCCATGATGCGGCGCACGCTCGCCGGTTCGCCGGGTGAGAACGCGAAGTGTCCGTCCCGCTCGCCGAGCAGCCGGTAAAGCGCCTTCTCCCCTTCGAGGCGGCGGTAGACGGCATCGATCACCTCCCCTGCCAGGAGCCGCAGCTCCCCTGCCCCGGTCGGCGTCGTGATGCCGAGGGTGCCGCTCCGGCGGTTCATCGCGAGCAGCTGGAGCAGGTCGACGAGCGGGACCTGCTGGAGGTCTCCGCGGATCTCCTGCGGCACCGTCGGCTTGGAGCCGCGCGGCGACGCCTCGGTGATCCGCGAGACGATGTGATCGACGTCGCCCCGCAGGACCTCGTCGAAGCCCGGATCGCCCTCGGCGCCGTCGACGAGGAAGAGGATCGGCGTATCGGCGAGGTCGGGGACGGCGGCGAACGCGTCCGCGAGCGCGTTGTCCTCGTCGAGCGCCCTGGCGGCGAGCACGACGTCGGGCCGGCGCTTGAACGCCTGCTCCACGGCTTCGAACGCGCCGTTCGCGTTGGTCACGGTGAGACCACGCGCCCTGAGCGCCGACGCGAGCGCGCCGAGCGCGTCCACGTCCGAATCAACCAACAGCACCCTGCGAGACACTGGATCGGCGCCCTCCGAGTCAGCCGAAGACCCGCAGCCCGGCCGCGCGGCCGAGCCGCTCGGCGAGGAAGTCCGCGAGCAGCGGATCGGCGGCGTGGATACCCTTCACGAACCCCCCCTGATTGCGCCCTACCAGGGCATAGGCGCCGTGCTCCGCGAGGACACAGAGCGCCTCGATGTCGTCGCACCCTGGCGAGGAGCGGAGGTCGACGGTGTGCACCACCACGTCGTCGCGCGGCGAGGCCAGCTGCGCCTTGACCTGCGCTCCCAGGCTCAGCCCGTCGTGGTGAGCGACCAGCAGGAACACGGCGCCTCCGCGGAGCGCGTTCCTGACGACCGACGTCGCGAGCAGGATCGTATCGGACACCGACAGATCGAGCGCGCGGGGCGCCGAGATCGCGGAAGCTCCGCCGGGCGCGGGGGGCTCCCGGACGAGGAGGCTGACGATCTCGCCGATGCTCCGCCGGTCCTGAGGGACGCGGTGGACGATCGAGGACTTGGTGGCGTCGGCGCGCCGCCGGGCGATGCGGAGCAGCTGAGCGAGGCTCTGGCCGTCATGGGGGAAGGTGGCGACCCCGACGAGAAGCCCCTTCGGCAGGTACCCGGCCCGCTTCTCGCTCTCGGCGACGTGGGAGAGCATCCGTCGATGGCAGGCGTGGGCCTCGAGCGCGGCCGTCTCGGGCATGAGCAGGTGGAACTCGTTCTCGTCGACGCGGGCCAGGATGTCGGTGTCGCGCACGGCGCGGAGCAGGTGCTCGACGACCTGACCCGGGTTGTGCGTGTTCGCAGGGGGCGCCGGCGTGGTCCTCCAGAAAGCGAGGTCGCCTGGGCGCTCCGGTGCGGCCGCTGCATCCGGCTCGATCACGATGGTCGCGATCGTGAACCGGCGGCCGTACCGCCTGGCCTTGTCGATCTCCCGGCCGGCGACGTCGACGTAGTAGGCGAACGAGTAGGCGCTCGACGCCGGATCCTTCATCGCGGCGCCACCCGCCGAGCGTTCGCGTTCGCCGAGGAGGGCCAGCGCCGTCGTCGCCTGCGTGGCGAGCAGCTTGACGAGGCCGTCGAGGAGCGGGGCGCGCCGCGGGGTCGAGGCCGCGCTGTCCGGGCGCCTCACCGACGGGAACGCGGAGCTGCGGCCGGGCTCCTTCTGAAGAAGGAGATGCCCCGCGGCGAGCTTGCGGAGCGCCAGCGGGACGACGATGAGCTGCTCGCGCCGGGCGAAATCGAGGATGTCGGTCTCGGTCCCGTAGGCGGGCGCCCGGTCGAGCGGCCCCATCGTCGCGGAGCGGACCAGCTCGCTGGAGCGCTCTCCGGCGGCCAGGTAGACGGCGGCTGCCGCCGCGCCCGTCGCCTCGACGAACACCTCGGCGAGCTGCTGAGCCGCCGCGTTGCGGTCGCGCGCATCGGCGAGCTCGGCCACGCGGGCGATCCACCCGGCAGCGCGCGCGCTGCGCGCGGCTTCCTGCTCGAGCTGCATCCGGAGAGCCCGCTCGGCGAAGCGCAGGCGCACCGAGCCGACGGCGTTCAGCACCTCGTCCCCGCCGAGCGGCAGCAGGAAGAGCCCGGCGCCGCCGAGCGCGACCGCATGGGCGCCCGCCTCGAGCTCCGCCCTCGTCGCCAGCGCGAAGACGGTGGCCTCGGACGCGAGGGCCTTCAGGTGGTGGACCATGGCGAGGCCGGCCCCCTCCCCGAGCCCGACATCGATGAAGGCGACGTCGGGCGCGGCGGTCTCGGCGAGGACGATCCCCTCGGCGAGATCGCCGGCGAGCATCAGCTCATCGGACGTGATGACCCGCGAGAACAGCGTGCGGGTCGCCTCGTCGGCGATGACGGCGAGCACCTTGAGCGAGAACTCGTGGGCCGGCGCCCGGCCAGGACCCCAGACCCCCTCGAGTGAGGCGGTCACGCGATCACCACCTCGCCCGAGAACGCCCGGCGCGCCGGGCCTTGCATGAGCAGCTCCAGGGATCCGGGGGCGACGGTGATGCGCAGCGAGCCGCCCGGCAGCGCCACGCGGAGAGGCGCCCCGTACGGCGCGCGGCCCTGCGCGCACGCCGCGGCCGCCACGGCGCAGGCGCCCGTGCCGCACGCCAGCGTGCGGCCTACCCCGCGCTCCCAGACGGTCACGTCGATGCGCGCGGCCTCGCCGTGGTCGGCCGGTCGAACGCGGCAGAACTCGACGTTGATGCCCTCGACCGGCGTTGTCGCGACGATCGGCCCGAGCTCATCGATCGCGTCCTCCGTGTAGGGATCGAACGTCACCGCGTGCGGGTTGCCGACGTCCACGCAGGCGAACCGGTGCTCCGCGCCGAGCGCTGTGACGACGAGCGTCTCGCCCATGCGGGCCCGGCCCATGCCGACGAGCACGTCGAAGCGATCGCCCGCCCGTGTGACCTCGCACCGCTTGTCGCCGGCGTCGGTCGCGATGGTGAGCGCCTTCTGGGGGGTCCCGCGGGAGACGAGGTAGGCCGCGACGCAGCGGATCCCGTTGCCGCACATCTCGGGGCGGCTCCCGTCGGCGTTCCAGACCTGCATGCGCGGCTGCTCGCGCTCGATCACGAGCACGCCGTCGGCGCCGATGCCGAACCGCCTGTCGCAGAGGCGCCGCGCCGCCTCGGCGGTCATCGGGACCGCCTCGACCAGGATGAAGTCGTTGCCAAGACCTTCCCACTTCTCGAACCGGACGACGTTTTCCTTCATCGCTTCGCCCCGGCGAGCCGCTTTCGCGCCTCGGCTTCCTTGAGCCCGCGGACGGCGACGACCTTGCTCCTGCCGCTCGCGCCGAGGGCGATCTGGACATCGCTCTGGCGCACGTCGAGCGCGCGCGAGAGCAGCTTGACGAGCTCCGCGTTGGCGGCGCCCTCCACGGGCGGCGCGGTCAACGACACGTCGAGCGCGCCCTCGCGCACCCCGACGATGGCCGAGCGCGACGACTTCGGGCGCACCTGGACCGAGATGCGGACGCCTTCGGCGCGCTCGGTGATCGCGAGGCGACTCCACTCGCCGACGGCGCCGCTCTCCTCGGGTTTGCTCATCTGGCCGGCGGCATCGTAGCGTATCTGGAGCTCACGCGTGGTTCCCGCGAGGCGCGGTGATGTCGCTCTTCGGACGGCGACGGCCATCGCGAATTTGCCGGTCGGCGGCCTGACCCGCTACTCTTTTCGCCCCGGCCGTGGGTCGGCTCGCGCAGTACGATCCGGCAGGTCGACTTGCATCAGCGGCGCTCGTTGTTCGCTGCTGATGTTCATTTCCGCGGTGGAGGCGTTGGACATGACTGATGAAGGAGAAGGGTCCGTGAACGCAACGCCCAGCCTCGCGAGGAGGTTGTGCGCGCTCGCGCTGCTCGCGACGTCGGGTGGCCTGCTCGGGTCTGCATGCGCCGACAACGAGAGCAGCCTGTTCATCCGCATGCGGATGGCAGAGACGGGGGACTGCACCGTGAGCTGCGGTCCCAGTGAACCGTTCTGGACCGAGGACGCGGTGGACTCGGCCTATGTGGGCAGCCACAGCGCGATGCTCCTGGTGGGCAACCAGATCGTGGAGCGCGGCGACCCCGACGTCCTCCGGACGGAGACGTCCCGCGTCCAGCTCTACGAGGCCGAGGTCCGTGTCGCTGACATCGAGGGCAATGACGTGACGCCGGGCTACGTCGTTCCGATCACCGGCACGGTCGACCCGGGCTCGTCCGGCGACCCCGGCTACAACTGCACCGAGGTCCTCCTGCTCGACGGCGCCACGATGGAAACCTTGCGCAGGCAGGCCGCGCAGCAACGGCTCGATATCCAGGTGTGGGCGACGGTGGTGCTGCGCGGCAGGACGCTGGGCGGCCAGGAGGTCGAGACAACGGAGTGGACCTACCCCATCAGGGTCTGCTTCGCCTGCAGCCGGTGCGTCGACACGTCTCCGCCGGACTGCTGCTACAGCTCCGCGAACGAGGAGTGCGAGGACGCCAAGGAGCTCGAGGGCGCCTGCCCTGGCGCCCGGGGCCCTCAGGACTGTCGTGACCTCGGTCAGCCCTGCGCCGATCACATCGCAAGCTTCGGCCTGTAGAGCGCTCCCCGCAGGCCCCGGCCCGAGCCCCTGTCACCGCGCCGGTCCGGCGCGGGGCACCGGGGCTGCTTCGGGCGACGGCCCTTTCGCAGCCTCGAAGAGGTAGACGAACGGAAGGGCGAGCAGCGCGAGATCGAGCTGCGCCGCGAGGACGACCGCGGTCTCCTTCGAGCCGCCGAGCCCGAACCGCCCCTGGGCGAGCAGCCCGGTGCTCATCCCGTAGCGCGAGTGGAAGTTGTAGCTGCGTCCGCCCCAGAAGATGGCGGCGGCGATCCCTGGCTTCACGCTGCGAGCGTCATCGCTCCACCGGCCGTAGGCGCCGGTGGAGAGGACCAGGGGGAACGAGTCGTGGATGGGCGCGAGCACGGAGACGCCCGCGCCGGTCTGGATTTCGTCGAACGCGTGGGTGAGCACCTCGGCGTAGGGACCGACGCCGAAGTCGTCGTTGGCAGCGCGGCCGAACAGGACGTCCCCGCGCAGCCCGAGGTGGAAGACCGTGGAGTCCCACAGCTGCCGGTCGAGGCCGACGCCGGCAAGGCCAACGGTGACGCCGGCGCTCGCCTGGGGCTCGGCACGGGCTGCGCCGTGGAGGAGAACGACTCCGAGGAGCGTGGCAACCAAGGCAGCTGGGCGGCCCGCGGTGGCCATGATGGAGCGATGCTACAGGGCGCTGGCGGGGAGCGCGCCTGAATTCTGCTGCACGGAGCCCCGCCCTGCGTGAGGCTCTCCGGAGTTCGTCTTCGGTGCGTCGCGTCCGTCGCCGGTGAGTCCCTCCGTTCGCACCGCGCAGCCCGCCCTGCGCGCCTGCTAGCGTTCATGGTAGCGTCCGGGGGCAATGGCGCGACGCACAGTGCAGCTACGGGTAGGAGGTCAGACCTACCGCGTGGTGACGTCCGCGAGCGACGAAGAGCTCCAGCGGCTCGCCGCGGTCGTCGATCAAAAGCTCGCTACCGTTGTGCCCGCCGGCCGCGCCGTGACCCCCCAGGCCATGTTGCTCGCCGCCATCGCGCTCGCGCACGATCTCGAGCAGGAGCGGACCCGGGCGTCGGTCATCGCGGGGCGCGCGCGGGACGCATTTGGCCGTATTCTGCAGCGGGTCGACGCGGTCCTCGGCGCCGGTCCCGAGTCGCCCTCGTCCAGCGGAGCGAACGACAGCACGCGCTGAGCTGGAGTGCCCGTACCTGGCGGGGTCCCGCTGAGCGGCCCTGCCGCTGACTGGAGATGGCATGCCTGCACCCATGGATGAAGCTTTCCAGGCCCTCGACCCCACGCCTGGAGGCGTGAACGCCCTTCGCCATCTTCAGGACGAGCTCTCCGAGATGGAGCGCGCCGGCTTGCTGCGCACACCCCCTGCTGCCCCGGCTTCCGACCGGCTGCTGGTCCTGTGCTCCAACGACTACCTCGGCTACGCCGGGCTCGCCTTGCCTTCCGAGGTCGGGACCGCGAGCGGTGCGGGGGCGTCCCGGCTGGTGAGCGGGACCCACGAGGCCCACCTGTTGGCTGAGAGGGAGATCGCCGCATGGCTGAGCGTGGAAGCGACGCTGCTGTTCTCCTCGGGGTATGCGGCGAACGTCGGCACCGTCGCTGCGCTGGCCAGGCCGGGGGATGTCGTCGTGTCGGACGCGCTGAACCACGCGTCGCTCATCGACGGATGTCGTCTCTCGGGGGCGACGGTCGAGGTGGTGGGCCATGTCGACCTGGACGCGGTGGAGAGCGCCCTCGAGCGGGCCAGGGGCGCGCGCCGCCGGTGGGTGGTGACCGAATCGCTCTTCAGCATGGATGGCGACACCCCCGACCTCCGCCGCCTCCGTGAGCTCTGCGATCGTCACGACGCCGCGTTGATCGTGGACGAGGCGCACGCCCTCGGTGTCTTCGGACCGCGCGGAGCTGGCCTCTGCGCCGAGGCCGGGGTGCGCCCCGACGTGCTCATCGGCACGCTCGGCAAGTCGCTCGGGCTCCACGGCGCCTTCGTCGCGGGCTCCTCGACGTTGCGAACCTACCTGTGGAACCGCGCCAGGAGCTTCGTTTATTCGACCGGCATCAGTCCCGTGGTGGCGCTCGCTGCGGTGGAGCGGGTCCACCGCGCCGCCGCGGACGACCCGGCTCGGGCGCGCCTGGCGATGATCACCCGCCGGCTTCGCTCCGGTCTGCTGGCGCTGGGAGCCGAGCTGCTTGCTGATTCCTCGGGGCCGATCCTCCCCTGGCTTCTGAAGTCGCCGGGGGCCGCGGTGGAGATGTCTCGGCGCCTGGCGAGCGAGGGCGTCCTTGTCCAGGCGATCCGGCCGCCGACGGTGCCGGCGGGCACGTCGCGGCTCCGCATCGTCGCGAACGCGTCGCTCTCCGAGTTGGACGTGGAGCGTGCGCTCGCAGGGTTCCGGGAGGCGATGCGATGAGGGGACATCCTGTTTCACGTGAAACAGGACGGATCCGGGTCGCCGTGGTCGGAACCGGGACCGGGGTGGGCAAGACGCACGTGTCGGTCGCGCTGGTCGCAGCGCTGGCGGCGCGCGGCGACAAGGTCTGCGGATTGAAGCCCATCGAATCGGGCATCGACGGCACCTCGACGACCGACGCTGAACAGCTGGCGCTCGTCAGCTCGGTCCAGCCCGAGCCAGCACCCTACCGCTTCGCTGAACCGATCTCCCCTCATCTGGCAGCGCGCCGTTGCGGACGCACCATCTCGCTGGACGTCGCCACCACGTGGGTCGACAGGCACTCCGCTCCCCTCGCGATCGTGGAGAGCGCCGGCGCGCTCCTCTCACCGCTCGGACCGGAACTGACGAACGCAGACCTCGTGCGCGCACTCTCGCCCGATGCCGTCGTCTTGGTCGGCCTCGATCGGCTGGGCATCCTTCACGAGGTCGCTTGCTGCATGCTCGCCCTCCGTGCGCTCGCCCCTGGTCTTCCGCCAGCCGTGATCGTGCTGAACCCGCCGACAGTGCCCGATGCATCCACCGGCACGAACGCGGAGGAGCTCGCCGCGCTCGGCATTGCGTCCGGCGCCGTCGTGATGCCACGCGCCGCTCCAACAGCGCCGGCATCGCTCGCCGCGGCGCAGGTCGCCCTGGCGCGTCTCGCGCTGTCGTAGCGAGACATCGTCACGTGCAAGGGGGTGAGCAGCCCCGAGGTCGTGAGAAATCAAGCCGAGCTACCGGACCCGAGTACCCGGTTCTGAGCTCCGGTTCGAGGCCCCACTCGGCGGGTTCGCGGGACTTCCGAAGGACCGGTCCGCCTCGTCAGGACGCGCCGGTGACGACGCGACCCCGCTCCAGCACGAGACGGGCGGCCGCCCGCTCCCGGAAGACCTCCGGCTCGTGGGACACCACGACCACCGCGGCGCCCCGCGCCACCTCCGCATCCACGACGGCGAGCAGCCGCGCCACCCCTGCGCGGTCGAGGCCCGTGGTCGGCTCATCCAGCAGCACCAGCGAAGGCTGGTGCACCAGGGCTCTCGCGAGCGCGATTCGTTGTCGCTGGCCGCGCGAACACGTGCGGAGCGGCCTTAGCGCAAAGCTCCCGAGCTCGAAGCGCTCCTCCGCATGACGCCACGCCTCGTGCGCGTCCAGCCCGTGGAAGCCGGCCGCCAGCTCGACGTTCTGCCGACCGGAGAGGTCCGGGTACGCCAGCGACTCGTGGGACAGCCAGCCGATGGTCCCGCGCGCCGTCCCGACGTCGTCGCCGAGCGGCTCGTAGTCCACCGCGCCCGACGTGGGACGGATCACGGTCCCGAGGATCCCGAGCAGCGTCGACTTGCCCGACCCGTTCGCCCCCTCGATGAGCGTCAATCGCGCTGCCTCGATCGTCGCGTTCACCCCACGCAACGCCGCCGTCGCTCCGTAGGTCTTCACGACGCCACGGGCCACCACGCGCTCGATCGTCCTCACCGCGCTCACCTCGCTCCTGCGCTCGCGTTCCCGTCAGCTCTTGTCGCCGCCTCGAGCGCGACCTTCGCCCTGAACGACGGTGGTGATGTCCTCCGGGAACGCTGGCGGATCAACGACGGTCGCCTCGGAATCG
This sequence comes from Sorangium sp. So ce295, assembly GCF_051527405.1. Classification (NCBI taxonomy): domain Bacteria; kingdom Pseudomonadati; phylum Myxococcota; order Polyangiales; family Polyangiaceae; genus Sorangium; species Sorangium sp. So ce295. The sequence goes on from NZ_CP150324.1 coordinate 11,924,482, forward strand.
TCGGAGAGCTCCGCTTCCGCTTCGAGCGGGCTCAACGACGGAATCGTCGGTCGGTCTTCCGACTCATCGTCTCGAGACTGCCCGTCATTCGTCTCCGCGACCGGCTCGCTCGGTCTGTGCACAGCGCCGCCGCAGGAGTGGTCGTCGACGACCTTCTGAACGGCGACGCGCTCCAGCCGGCGCTTCTGTGACACCGGCACCTGGTTCTTGAACCGCCGCAGCCCTTCCAGGAACTCCCGCGCGCTCTGGAATCGTTCATCCCGCGCCTTCGCCAGAGCGCGATCCACGAGGCGCGAGAGACCGGGCGGAATCGTCGGATCGAGCTCAGTCACCGGCCGGTGCCACAGCGTGAGGATCTGGACGAGCAACGCATTGTAGTTGCGGGCCACGAACGGGCGCTGGCCCGTCAGCGCCTCGTACAGGATGACGCCCGCAGCCCACAGATCGAGCCGGCGGTCAAGCTCCACGTCCCCCCGTGCCTGCTCGGGCGCCATGTAATACGGCGTGCCCATCACCATGCCGGTGCGGGTCAGATCCGTCATCACCCCAGCCATGCCTGAGGCCTGGGAGATGCCGAAATCGAGCAGCTTGGCCACCGGCAACATGCCGGCGCGCTCCGAGAGGAAGATGTTCTCCGGCTTCAGATCCCGGTGGACGATCCCGCGATCATGTGCCGTCACCAGCGCCGAGAGCACCTGGAGCATGATGTCGACGAGCTCGTTCGGCGGAACGACACCACAGCGCTCGATCCGCTGCGCCAGCGTCTCCCCGTGGAGACGTTCCATCACGAGGTAGGGACTGCCGTCAGGGAGCCACCCCATATCGTACACTTCACAGATGTTGGGATGACCGATCCGCCCGGCGACCCGCGCCTCGTGCTCCAGCCTCGAGATGGCCTCGCGCTTCTGGGTCTCCCGCGGATGCATCACCTTGACAGCGACCAGCCGCCCGATCTGGAGGTGCTCCGCCTCGTACACCGCGCCCATGCCACCCTCCCCGATGATGGCGGTGACCGCGTACTTGTCGCCTATCACGTGGCCGAGCAGCGAACGCCCGGAAGAGGTCGGGCCCACGCCGCGGCCCCCGGGCCATGCCGGCGTCCGCGAGCCCGCCATGGCAGACGACGGAGCGCGTGACGCGAAAGCGCGCTGCTCCGCACCTGGCGCCAGCGCGCCGCGCACCGATGAGCTCGGCGTCACGCCCGCCGGCCACCTCAGCAACGGCGGCGCCACCCTCGACGAAGGATTCGCCGATGGCCGGTGGATCGGCTGCGACGGAGCCACGCCAGCGCGAGCGCCCGCGCGGGAGGGCGGCGGATCGGCCGGAGCGACGACCAGCCCGGTCGCCGGACACACGACCACCGCGAGATCGTGGTGGCTACCGCAGTGGATGCACCGCACCGAACTCAAGTCCGTACAATTTGAAATACTCCATCCAGGTGCTGCTCGAAACTGCACAGCGCATCGGGGTAGAGCATGCAGCAACGCTCGGTTCCACATCACCCCGCACGCCCCCTGGGGGATCCTTGGGGATAACCCCGCCGGCAACCCTGGGGGCAAAACGGGGGAGATCGGCCATCCGCCAGCTCTCCCCTGTCCACCTACCCCTGAGGACGGTCCATTTACCCCAGGGCGTTCGCTTCTAACTCGTTGGATTCGTTGCGCATTCTGAGTTATCCCCGCCCTCCACAGCGCCTACGACGAAGACGATGTCTTTATCTATCTATTTCATGGAAAGAAGAGGCGTTGCGCAAGGTCACGCGAGCGCTCATTTCCAGCGCACCCCCGGGCGATAACCCTGCTAAAGGGAGCGGCTCCGGAGTCGGCTATGGACCTTGTGATCCCCAAGAAAGATCTGCTTCGCCTCGTCGCGCGCTGCCAAGGCGTGGCGGACAAAAAGAGCGCGATGCCCGCGCTCGCCAACGTCCTGCTCGCCGCCGAGGGCAACGCGGTCCGCGTCGCCGCGACCGACCTGTACCTCGGCGTCACCGGCCAGACCCACGCGGACATCAAGACCGGCGGCACCGTCGCCGTGCCGGCCAGGGACCTGCTGGAGCGCGTGAAGGCCATGCCCGATGGCCCGATCCAGATCACCACCACCGAGGGCGCCCACACGTCGCTCAAGGCCGTGGGATCGCCCCGGCGCTACACGCTCCCCGGGCTCCCCGGCTCGGAGTTCCCGCAGCTGCCCGCTCCGGCGGTGGACGCGCCCTCGCTGGAGCTCCCCGTCGAGCAGCTCGCGCTCCTGATCACCCGGACCCACTTCTCGATCTCCACCGACGAGACCCGCGCCCACGTGAACAGCGCCCTGTTCGAGTGGGCCGGCGATCGCGTCAGGATGGTGACCACCGACGGCCATCGCCTCTCCAAGATGGAGGCGACCGTGTCGGGCAGCTCCGCGACGGCCACCATGCTCATCCCGCTCAAGGCGATCACGGAGCTCCGCCGCCTCGCCGAGGAGGCGCGCGCCGAGAAGGAGACCCCGATGGTCGCCATCACCCAGAGCGGGCCGAACGCCTTCTTCAACATCGCCGGGATGCAGTTCTCGGTGAAGCTCGTCGACGCGCAGTTCCCGCCCTACCAGCAGGTCATCCCGTCGGTCACCGAGCGCTCGGTCCGCGCCCCCCGCGTCGCGTTCGCCGAGGCCCTCCGCGCCATCGCGCTCGCCGCCAACGACCGCACCGGCGGCGTCAAGCTGTCGATCGCGCCGGGGACGCTCCGGATCACCAGCGAGAGCCCCGACACCGGCGCCGGCTTCGACGAGGTGGCCGTCGACTACAGCGGACCCGAGGTCACCATCGGCTTCAACGCGAAGTACTTCCTCGACGTGCTCGCCTCGATCGACGACGAGGAGGTCATCCTCGGCATCTCCGGCGAGCTCGACCCCGCCGTGATCCGGCCCGGCAGCGAGTCGAACCAGCAGAGCTACGTCGCCGTCATCATGCCGATGCGGATTTGAGCGCGCCCTCCGACGAGCCCGAGGGGCGCTCCCCGAGCCTCCTGCTCGAGCGGCTCCACATCCGCGAGTTCCGGAACCTCGGCCGCGTCGATGTCGAGCCCGCGCCGCGCATCAACGTGATCGCCGGCAACAACGGGCAGGGCAAGACGAGCCTGCTCGAGGCGATCTACTTCGCCGCGACCTCGAGGAGCTTCCGCACCCACCGGCTGGCCGAGCTGGTCCGACACGGCGCCCCCATCGCGAGCGCGCGGGCGCGCTTCGTGGAGCGCCGGGACGCGCTGCAGCCGCTCGCGCGCGAGCAGACGGCCGCCGTGGAGCACAAGCGGTGCGTCGTGCGCATCGACGGCAACCGGCCCCCGAGCCTGGCGAGCTTCGCGACGCGATCGCCGGTCGTCGCCTTCCACGCGGAGGAGCTCGCGCTGTCCACCGGGCCCGCGAGCGCGCGGCGCACGTTGCTCGATCGCCTGGCGCTCTTCATGGACCCGCAGAGCGCCGACCACCGCGCCCGCTACGCGCAGGCGCTCCGCGCGCGCCACGAGCTGCTCCACCGGGGCGGGGGCGCGCAGGCCCAGGCGAGCGCCGAGCTCGACGCCTTCGAGGCGCTCTGCGCCCTCCATGGCTCCGCGCTGACCCGCGCCCGCGAGGCCGCCGTCCAGGCGCTGGCGCCGGAGCTCACGCACGCCTTCGCCCGCATCGCCGCGCCCGACCTGACGCTGGCCGCGCGGTACGCGCCGGGCGGCAGCGGCGACGCCGAGCACGCGCGCGAGGCGCTGCGCGAGCAGCGCCGCCGCGACGCGCACCGGCCGAGCGCGGGCTACGGCCCCCACCGAGACGACCTGCTGCTCGAGCTCGACGGCCACCCCGCCCGCGTTGTCGCCTCCCAGGGCCAGCACAGGGCCCTCACGCTCGCGCTCAAAGCAGCAGAGACCGCTGCCATTGCTTCCGTCCGGGGCGTAGAACCGATCCTCCTGCTCGACGACGTGTCGAGCGAGCTCGATCCCGACCGGACGGCTGCGCTGTTCATGTTCCTCGGAATGGCGCGCGGACAGGTATTCCTGACGACCACGCGGCGCGATCTCATCGTCACGCCGGGCGTACCTTCCTCGGAGCGGCGCGATTTCCACGTCGAAGGCGGCGCGGTCGGCTGACGCTCGTCGCGGGGGCGCCGGACGCGCGCGGCGCGCGCCGCGCGATGGACGAACGTCCGCCGACCGCGCCGCGACCGCCGTCAAACGCGTTGATCCCGGCCCCGGAGCGCGCGAGTTGGGATGCTCCAGACGCGCCCCCGACGGGCACCGAAAATACGGTGTTACGAGCCTTCCGGACCCGGCGAAACGCTTGCCCGAGCCCCTGATTTCGGCTACATTTCCGCAGTCTTTACGGGGCATCGACGGGCGGTCCGCACATGAACGCTCGTGGCCCCGGAATCGATCCGGCGCCGCTGCCGCGGCGCCCGGGTCGTCACCAGACGAGCTGCCATCGAGCCGGCCCCTCCACTGCAAGAACTCCGGCAATCCGAGCGGTCTCCGCCGCTCTGCGCCCCCGGTGAGAGGCGGCGGGCGCGCCACCAGGACCGAGATGACGGAACCCACCCTGAGCCAGCCGACCGACCTCACCAAGGCGTCGTATGACGCCCACAGCATCACGGCGCTCGAAGGCCTTGAAGCGGTGCGAAAGCGACCCGGCATGTACATCGGCGATGTGCACGACGGATCGGGGCTCCACCACCTGGTCTGGGAGGCCATCGACAACGCGGTCGACGAGCACCTCGCCGGCGCCTGCACCGAGATCAGGGTCACCGTCCACTTCGACGGCTCGGTGTCGATCGAGGACAACGGCCGCGGGATCCCGGTCGGGATGCACGCCAAGGGCGTGAGCGCGGCAGAGGTCGTCATGACCGTCCTCCACGCCGGCGGCAAGTTCGACAACTCCAGCTACAAGGTCTCTGCGGGCTTGCACGGCGTCGGCGTGAGCGCCGTGAACGCCGTCTCCGAGTGGCTGAAGCTCGAGATCAAGCGCGAAGGAAAGCTCTGGTTTCAGGAGTACGCCCGGGGCGTGCCGAAGGCGCCGCTCAAGGGGATCGGCGTGACGGACAAGACGGGGACGAAGCTCACCTTCAAGCCCGATCCGCTCGTCTTCAGCACGGTCGAGTTCAGCTTCGACATCCTCGCGAGCCGCCTGCGCGAGCTCGCGTTCCTGAACGCCGGGCTCATCATCCACCTCCACGACCAGCGCCCCGACGGGAGAGCGGAGATCTACGAGTACAAGGGGGGCATCTCCGAGTTCGTGTCGCTGCTCAACAAGACCAAGGAGCCGATTCACGACGACGTGATCAGCTTCGTGTCGCAGCACGAGGCCGGCGCCACGGGCGACGGCGCGAACGGCCGCGGCAGCTCCGCGACTCCGCCGGTCGGCGTGGAGGTCGCGCTGCAGTGGAATGGCTCCTACACGGAAGCCATCTTCTGTTACACGAACAACGTCCACAACAAGGATGGCGGCACCCACCTCACCGGGCTCCGCGCCGCGCTCACGAAGACGATCAACAACTACGGGAGCGCGCACAACCTCTTCAAGGAGCTGAAGCAGGGCCTGCAGGGCGAGGACGCGCGCGAGGGCCTGACGTGCGTGCTCAGCATCAAGCACCCGGACCCGTCGTTCGACTCGCAGACGAAATCCAAGCTCGTGTCGAGCGAGGTGAAGGGCATCGTCGAGGCCGCCGTCAGCGACAAGCTCGGGCAGTACTTCGAAGAAAACCCCCAGAGCGCGAAGAAGATCATCGAGAAGGCGGTCGTCGCGGCGAAGGCGCGCGAGGCGGCCCGCAAGGCGCGCGAGGTGATCCGCAAGGGCTCGCTCGACGTGACCTCGCTCTCGGGCAAGCTCGCCGATTGCCAGTCCAAGGACCCGGAGAAGAGCGAGATCTACATCGTCGAGGGCGAGAGCGCCGGCGGCAGCGCCAAGATGGGGCGCGACCGGCACTTCCAGGCGATCCTCCCGCTGAAGGGGAAGATCCTGAACGTCGAGCGCGCGCGGCTCGACCGCATGCTGAGCTCCGCCGAGGTCGGCACGCTGATCACCGCCCTCGGCTGCGGGATCAACGACGCCGGCGGCTTCGAGATCGACAAGCTCCGCTACCAGAAGATCATCCTGATGACGGACGCCGACGTCGACGGCTCCCACATCCGCACGCTGCTGCTGACCTTCTTCTTCCGGCAGATGCCGGAGATCATGGAGAAGGGGTACCTGTTCATCGCGCAGCCCCCGCTCTACCGCGTGCGCAAGGGCAAGCGGGACCTGTACCTGAAGGACCAGGGCGCCCTCGACGAGTTCCTCGTGGGCAACGCCGTGGACGGGCTCGAGATCGTCGCCAGCGGCGCCCAGACGGGCATCGCGGGCCAGCCGCTCTACCGGCTGGCGCAGCGCCTGAAGCGGTTCCGCGCCGTGCTCTCCAACATCGACAAGCGCTGTGACGCGCGGATCGTGGCGGCGCTGCTGCGGTCCAGCGGGCTCGGGCGCGACGACCTGCGCGAGACCAAGAAGGTCGCCGCGGCCGCCGACGAGCTCCGCGCCTACCTGAAGCAGCGCTATCCGGACCTGTTCCCGCTCACGCTGTCGACGCCCCGGGACACGGAGCACGGGACGAGCCGGATCGAGGTCGTGCCGCGCCCGGGCGCGAGCGCGCGAAAGAGCGTCATCGACTGGGATCTGGTGAACTCGCCGGAGTACCAGGAAGCGTGGTCGATCGAGCAGGACCTCCGGTCCATCGGCGCGCCCCCGTACCGGGCGCGCACGTCGAGCGGCGAGGAGACCATCGAGAACGGAGAGTCGCTCGTCGAGTACATCGAGGAGCGCGGCAAGAAGGGCATCGCGATCAGCCGTTACAAGGGCCTCGGCGAGATGAACGCCGACGAGCTCTGGGAGACGACGATGAACCCGGACGCTCGGACTCTCCTCCAGGTCCGCATCGACGATGCGGTGAAGACGGACGAGCTCTTCACGATCCTGATGGGGGATCAGGTCGAGCCGCGGCGCAACTTCATCGAGCAGAACGCGCTCAACGTGAAGAACCTCGATATCTGAGCCTGCGTCGCCGGGGCGCGGCTCCTGCGCGCCCGGCGCGGCTCCTGCGCCCGGGGGCGCGGCGCCCCGGCTCCGCGCCCGGGCGTGCGGTGCGTCGAGCCCCCCGCTCGTTGCGCACGGTCGGGGGTTGACAGGGCGCTGCCGCTGCATCGCTCACCTGCCCTGTTCGCTCGGTATCCCTTCAGCGCCTCTTCGGCGTCCCTTCAAACGCCCTTCAGCGCGCTTCAGCGCCCTTCCGCATTTTTGGCAAGCCGCTTGCTTGGATGTCCCCTTGCTAGGCGGGGCACCCGCCTTAGCTTCGAGGGGCCATGAAAATCGAGCGAATGACGACGAAGGCCCAAGAGGCCATACGAGACGCTGTCGATTTCGGCAGCCGTCGGGGAAACCCCGAGCTCTATCCCGAGCACCTTGTGCGGGCGATCGTCAGCCAGGACGGCGGCGTCGGCGCGCCCCTGGTGCAGAAGGCAGGCGCCGATCCGGCAGGCGTGCTGCGCCTCCTCGACGCGAAGATCGACACCTACCCTCGCGTCAGCGGCGGCGCCGAGCCGAACCTGTCGAGGCGCGCGCTCACGGTCCTGCAGAAGGCCGAAGACGAGGCGAAGGCGCTCAAGGACGAGTACATCTCGACAGAGCACGTCCTGCTCGCCGGCATCAAGGCCGACAAGGAGATCCAATCGATCTTCGAACGAGCGGGGCTCTCGTACGACAAGCTCCTCTCGTCGCTCGCGGCCGTGCGCGGCAATCAGCGCGTGACGGACCGGGACCCCGAGGGGAAGTTCCAGGCGCTCGAGAAGTACACACGGGATCTCACGAAGCTCGCTCGACAGGGCAAGATCGATCCGGTGATCGGCCGAGACGAGGAGATCCGGCGCGTCATCCAGGTGCTCTCGCGGCGCACCAAGAACAATCCGGTGCTCATCGGCGAGCCCGGCGTCGGCAAGACGGCGATCGTCGAGGGCATCGCGCAGCGCATCGTCGCGGGCGACGTGCCGGAGTCGCTCAAGGACAAGACCATCGCGGCGCTCGATCTCGCGGCCATGGTCGCAGGCTCGAAGTTCCGAGGGGAGTTCGAGGACCGGCTGAAGGCCGTGCTCAAGGAGATCGAGGGCTCGAACGGTCGCATCATCCTGTTCATCGACGAGCTCCACACGCTGGTGGGCGCCGGCGCGGCCGAGGGCGCCATGGACGCGGCCAACATGCTGAAGCCGGCGCTCGCGCGCGGCGAGCTCCGGTGCATCGGCGCGACCACCCTCGACGAGTACCGCAAGCGGATCGAGAAGGACGCGGCGCTGGAGCGGCGGTTCCAGCAGGTGCTCGTCACGCAGCCCAGCGTCGAGGACACGATTGCCATCCTGCGAGGCCTCAAGGAGAAGTACGAGGTCCACCACGGGATCCGCATCCAGGACGCGGCGCTCGTCGGGGCCGCCGTCCTGTCGAACCGGTACATCACCGAGCGCTTCTTGCCCGACAAGGCGATCGATCTGGTCGACGAGGCGGCGTCGAAGATCCGTATGGAGATCGACAGCCTGCCCACGCCGATCGATCAGGTCGAGCGCGATCTGCTCAAGCTGCAGATGGAAGAACAGGCGCTCAAGCGCGAGAGCGACAAGGCGAGCAAGGTCCGCCTCGACGAGGTGCGGCGCGAGATCGCCGACCTCCAGGGGCAGCGCGACGCGATGCGGGCGCAGTGGATGCGCGAGAAGGAGCTCATCTCCGAGCTGCGCCGGCTCAAGCCGCAGATCGAGGAGCTCCGGCTCGAGGAGGAGCGGCTGAAGCGCGCCGGAGACCTCGGGCGCGCCGCGGAGATCCATTACGGCAAGATCCCGGAGATCGAGAAGAAGCTCGAGTCGATCCGCGCCACCCTCTCCCAGGTGCAGTCGAAGCAGAGCTACCTGAAGGAGGAGGTCACCGACGAGGACATCGCCGCGGTCGTCTCGAAATGGACCGGGATCCCCGTCTCCAAGATGCTCGAGAGCGAGATGCAGAAGCTGCTGCGCCTCGAGGAAGAGCTGCGCCGGCGCGTCGTCGGGCAGGAGGACGCGCTCCGCGCGGTGTCGAACGCCATCCGGCGCTCGAGGGCCGGGCTCGGCGACGAGCGCCGGCCGATCGGATCGTTCCTGTTCCTCGGGCCGACCGGCGTCGGCAAGACCGAGCTCGCGCGCGCGCTCGCCGAGATCCTCTTCGACGACGAGCGGGCCATGGTGCGGCTCGATATGAGCGAGTACGGGGAGCGCCACGCGGTGGCCCGCCTGATCGGCGCGCCGCCCGGGTACGTCGGCTACGAGGAGGGAGGCCAGCTCACGGAGCCGGTGCGCCGGCGGCCCTACAGCGTGGTGCTGTTCGACGAGATCGAGAAGGCCCACCCGGACATCTGGAACACGCTCCTCCAGGTGCTGGACGACGGCCGCCTGACGGACGGCCAGGGGCACACGGTCGATTTCAAGAACACGATCATCATCCTGACATCGAACCTCGGGACGCCGGCGGCCGCGGCGATCGAGGAGCGAGCGAACCTGCCGGCGGACGAGAAGGCCGAGCTCGTGAGGAGGGCCGTCATCGAGGAGGTGCGGAAGCACTTCCGCCCGGAGTTCTTGAATCGCCTCGACGATCTCATCGTGTTCCGGCGGCTGGCGCGCGAGCAGATGGAGCAGATCGTCGATATCCAGCTCGATCTGCTGCGAAAGCGCCTGGATCGACGCGGGCTGCTCTTCACCATCTCGTCCGAGGCGAAGGGCTACCTCATCGAGCAGGGGTGGGATCCGCAGTACGGCGCGAGGCCGCTGAAGCGCGCCATCCAGCGGAGCATCGAGGACGAGCTCGCGAAGCGGATCCTCGGCGGCGAGTTCAAGCAGGGAGACACGGTGCGGATCGACCGCGGGGCCGGAGGGCTCACCTTCACGCGCGCAGCGCCGAACTGACGCTCGCCAGCCCGCGCCCGCGTCAGCGCTCGGCCTGCGTCAGCGCTCGGGAAGATTGCCAGCGATGCGGCGGAGGAGGTCCAGGACGGCGTAGGCGGCGCCAAGCTGGACCTCCTCGCGATCCCCCGAGAACACCCGGTCGCGCACGACGAGGCCGCCGGGGTGCGACACAGCCCAGTAGCAGAGGCCCACCGGCTTGGTCGCCGTGCCGCCCGTCGGGCCGGCGATGCCCGTCACGGAGATGGCGACGTCGACCTCGCAGAGGCGGCGGACGCCCTGGGCCATCTCGGCGGCGACCTCGGCCGACACCGCGCCGTGGCCGCGCAGGGTGTCCTCCGCGACGCCGAGCAGCCGCGTCTTGGCGCTGTTCGCGTAGGTGACCGCGGCGCCAACCAGGTAGTCGCTCGCCGGATAACTGGTGAGCAGGTGAGAGATCAGGCCGCCGGTGCACGACTCCGACACGGCGAGCCTCCAGCCACGGGCGCGCACCGAACGCCCGACCATCTCCGGGAAGGCGTCGCCCCCCTCCCCGTACACGGCGGTGCCGAGCCGCTCACGGACATCGGCCGTCGCCTTCAAGGCCAGCTCGTGCGCCATCGACTGCGTGGCGGCGCGGGCGTGGACCTTCACGTCGACCTCCGGGTAGTGCACGCGGTAGCCGAGCGTGATGCCGGGGTGGGCCTCCTCCACGCCCTTCAGGAGCTCGCCCAGCGTGGACTCGGGAAGGCCGTAGGTGCGGAGGCGGACCTGAAAGGTATTGTTCGGCGCGGCCGGCCGCACGCGCGGCAGCACCTGCTCGGCGAACATGCTCTTCATCTCCCGCGGCACACCCGGGAGGAAGAACACGGTGGACTCGCCCAGGTGGATGCCGAAGCCGGGCGCGCTGCCGGAGGAGTTCGGGAGGATCTCCGACCCGGCGGGGACCTCGGCCTGCTTCTCGTGGCCCGCGTTCATCGTCTTGCCCCGGCTCTCGACGCGCCGGCGAATGGCGAGCAGCGTGCTCTCGTCACGCACGAGGTCGGTGCCCATCGCACGGGCCGCGGCCTTCGCGGTGAGGTCGTCGGTCGTGGGGCCGAGGCCGCCGGTGGCGATCACCAGCCGGTGCGCGCTCGCGAGCTGGCGGACCGCGGCGACGATGCGATCGATGTCATCGTCGACGGTGCTGGATTCGCTGACCGTGAAGCCCGCTGCGGTGAGCTCGGCAGCGAGCCAGGCCTCGTTGGTGTTGATGATCTCGCCCCGGGTGAGCTCGGTCCCGATCGAGAGAAGCGCGACAGTCATTGGGACTTGGGACTCTAACTCCATCCGGCGCCGACGGAGCGCGTTTCCGGATTGTTTTGCGGTCGGAAAACGAGGTGGTTTTGTCGTCCTACGCCATTTGTCCCCCTACCCCGTTTGTCCCCCCACCCCATTTGTCCCCCTACCCCGTTTGTCCCCCCACCCCGTTTGTCCCCCCACCCCGTTTGTCCCCCCACCCCGTTTGTCCCCCCACCCCGTTTGTCCCCCCACCCCGTCCCCTCCCCCACCCGCCCGCCGCCGAGCGGGGCGCGCCTGCGAGCGCTACGGTGGATAGACACACCGGAAGCCGAGATCCGGCGCTCGGATGGATACCGGGACAAGGCGACGATTCCAGGTGCGGAGCGCCGCCGCGGCCCCATCCGTCCATGATCCGCCGTGAGTTCCCGAGAACTCGCCCTCGAGCGGATCAGGGGCCGCCCACTCGGCAACATTGCCGGCCAGATCGAACACCCGCCCGCCCGCGTGCACGGCGGCGCCGTCGGGGCGCGAGCCGGCGAGCTCGGGGCCCGTCGCGCCCCAGCCGCACGGGCCCGCTCGCAGGCCAAAGGCGGCGCGCCGGCAGACCGCGCCGGTGTCGCCCCACGGGTACCGCCGGCCCGAGTCGCCCGCCGCGGCAAAGGCGAGCTGATCCCGCGAAGGGAGCGCTCCACCCGCGAAGGCGCAATAACGAGCCGACTCGGCCAGGGTGACGCCCGTGACGGGGACCCCGGGCTCGCCGCGCAGCGGGAGCGGGGCACACGCGCCGGCGTCGACGCAAGCGGCGTAGCGCTGCTCGGTGATCTCGAACGCGTCGAGCGAGAACGCCGGGACGAACACCGCGCGCGGCTCGACGATGCCCTGCGCCTCCCAGTCGCTCGGCCCGAGGCGCAGCGTCCCGGAGGCGATGCGGACGGCCGCGCCCGGCGCGACGCAGCCAGCGGCGGTCACCGTGAGGCCGGCGCCGCATCGCCCCGGCGCGCCTGCGCAGCGGCCGGCGTCATCGAGGCGCTGGCCTTCGCCGCAACACCGCGGGCCGAGCGCGACCATCCCCGGCGCGCAGCGCGCCGGCGGCTCCGCGCGATGGAGCGCGAGCGCGACGATGGCGCCGATCAGGAGGGCCGCGCCCGCGGCGAGGCCGGCCTTCCACCCCGGCATCCGCCCGACGTCCGGCGCTGCCCCCACCCCTCAGGAGCGCGGCGATCCGGCGGCGTCGGCCTTGAGCGCGCCGGCGGCCTTCCCGCGCGCGTCAGCGGTCTTCCCGCGCGCCGGCCTGGCCTCGATCATGGCCACGATGCGCGCGAGCGCGTCGAGGAGCGCCGCACGGACGCGATCGTACGTCTTCGGGCCGACGTCGCCCCGCTTCCGCGCGCGCTCGAGCTCGACGAACTCGTCGAGGAGCGCGTTCCGCGCCTCGATCAGCTCCCGCCGCTCCTCGTCGTCGGGCCCGCGGTCCTGGTCGCGCCGCCGGACCAGGTTCAGCGCGGCCCCGCCGATCACGGTCGCGCCGGCCAGCACCAGCGCGATCCACCGGCCCACGCCCGGCGTCGGCAGCCCGCCGAGCGTGATCTCGATGACCTTCATCCCGCCCTCCATGCGGGTGCCCTGCATCTCGGTGATCAGGATCTTCTTCCCGTCCCGGTTCTGGGTGCGCTGGGCCGCGGGGAAGCCGGCGACGTTCAGCGTCATCGACTTCGACGCCTCGGCCATCACCCGCATCTGGGCGATGCGCGGCGGCAGCTCGATGCGGATCGTCTGGCGCTCTTCGTTATGGAGCGGGACCTGCCAGCGGAACTGCCCTTCGTGCCGGCCGGGGCTCACGGTGCCGCGCAGCGCCACGCCGGTGCCCTTGACCTCGTCGAAGCGCATCTCCTCGCCCATGCCTTCGGTCTTGTTGAAGGCCTTGTAGTCGCGCGGGAGCGCGAACGTCTCGTTCGGCAGCCAGGCGACGCGGCCGAGGTTGAAGACCTGGAACAGCTGCTCCACCGAGATCGAGTCTTGCCGGAGCTGGAGGTAGACGATGCCCTGCGTCCCGACCATCAGGCCGCTCACGTTCGGCGTGGCGTCGTAGATGTGGAGCACGGCCCGCTTTCCGGCCTCGGCGCTGAGCCCGAAATGCGGGATCGAGAACGTTCCGCCCTCGCGCGTGACCGAGATGCCGTAGCTCGTGCCGCCGGCGATCGCGAGGTTCTCGAGCCGGACGGTGCCCGCGTCGTCCGTCTCTCGGCTGATGCGCTCGCGCGAGTCGCCCTTCGTCACCGAGCTCTGCAAGATGTCGACGTCGACGGAGATGCGAGGGACGGGGTTCCCATCCGCGTCCTGCACGGTGAGCACGAGGACGCCGGGCGGGAGCCCTGTGTCTTCCTGGACGGTGTCATCGGGCGCCTCGAACATGCCCGTCAGCTGCTCCGAGGCGCGCCGGGAGGCCGCATTTGCCGCGGGAGGCTTCCCCACCGGCGGATGGCCCGAAGGCAGCGCCTGCCCCACCTCGGGATGCCCCGGCGGGAGCTCGCCCGCAGCGTCGGGCGCGCCCGCGTCCGCCGCTACGGCCGTCGAGGTCGCAGCAGGACCGCCGGCGCCGGCAGGCGCGGCGCCGCCCGGCGCCGCCGCCGGCTTCTCACCCGGCTTCGCCGCTGCGGACTGCGCCGGCGCGGCCTTGTCCGCCGTGGGCTGCGCCGACGCCGCCGGCTGCGCCTGCACCGCCTGCGCGGCGGTGATGCTCAGCGAGGCGATCGCGGCGAGCGCGGTACACCCGGTCCAGCGCATCACGAGGCCCTCCTGCGATCGTTCTCATCCTCATCGACGGTGGCCGCGGCGTCGTCCGTCGCAGCCGGGTCGTCCTGAGGCGCGCCGAGCGCGCGCTTCGTCCCGCACTTCTTGCAAAACACCGCGTCTTCATCGTTCAGCGTGCCGCACTCCCCGCACGCCACGCCCTGCGTCGCCGCGGGCTCCGCCGTCGCCGCGGCCTCGTCCGGCTCCTTGGGCGCGCCGTCGTCCTGGAGCCCGGCGCGCCGGAGGTGCCTCTCCACGAGCGCCGCGACCTGCTCGCGCCGCGGCTGCGCGTCGGCGTCCAGCAGGCGGAGGAGCCGCTTCGCCTCGGCGCGGTACTTCGCGACGAGCTCGGCGTAGTCCTCATCGCTGATCTTCCCGACGCTCCGCTCGAACTCGAGGTCCTTGAGCGCGCGCAGGACGGCCTGCTTCTGCTCCTCTTCGGCGCGCGGCGCGCCGATCGCGTACGCGTCGGCGCCGCTCAGCGGCGTCTCCCCGATCAGCACGCGGAGGCTCGCCCAGAAGATGGCGATGACGGCGACGAGCGCGCCGCCCGCGAGCACGAGGATCGCCGCGGGCGGCCCGGCGACGAGCCCCGCGACGCCGGCGCCGACGAGCGCCGCGAGCGGCGCCCCGAAGCGGGCGTAGTGCACGATCTGCCGCTCCAGCGGCGAGTCAGTACCCCGGGTCACGGTCTCGTCGGCCGTGGCCGAGGTGGCGCTTTTGGCGGGCTGTTCGGCGCTCATTCGCGGTCTTCGCGGTCCAGGCTCTTGAGCTCCTCGTCGAGCTTGTCGTCGTAATCGTCACGGGCGCCGGGGACAACGCCCTTCGCGGATCGCTGCTGGCCGGCGGCGCCCGCCTCGTCGCTGCGCCGCTTCCATCGGCGGAGCGTCGCGACGACGATGCCCGCGCCGACCACGATGGCGCCGAGCGGGAGGAGGTAGAGCAGCCGCTGGCTCCCCTTGTTGGGCGGCACGGCCAGCGCCTCCGCCCCGTAGCGCTCGGCGTAGGCGGCCTGGATGGCCTCGATCGACAGCCCCGACGCCAGCGCCGCGCGGAGCTGGTCGCGGCGCTCGTGCGCGGTGCCGCACGTGCACGTCCCGAGGGTCTCGCGCGGGCAGCCGCACGTGCAGATCAGGCTCCAGAAGAGCTTGCGCTCGATGTCGTTCGCGATGCCGACGACACCCGAGCGCTGCATCCCCTCGCCGAGCTGCTGGCTGTGGGCGAACTCCGGCGAGCGCAGCAGGACGACGAGGGCGAGGGCGCCCGCGACGAGGAGGGTGATGCCTTGGATGAGTCTTCGTGTGCGGCTCATTCGAACGCCGGCTGCCTCGGTTCGGCAGCGGTCGGGAGGATGGCACCTTTCGCGGGCGACCGCCCGGGATCAAGCGACGCGCCGGAGCCCGGGGCGCGGACGTCGCCGTCCGCCGCGCCGGGCGCGACCAAGACAGGTCGCCCGAGCCCCTCCTGGACGGGGCGCCCGTAGGCCTGCGACGGGCCGCCGGCGAGCAGGAAGGCGAACACGACCGACGCGGTGACGGACCCCGCCGCCCGCACATAACCGAACGCGCCGGCCTCCTCGAGCGCGATGTCAGGCCACATCGCGACGAGGGCCCCCAGGATGAGGATGCCCGCGCCGAACCACATGAACGAGATCAGGTTGTTCACGTGGATCTGGAACGAAGCGACCTTCGTCTGGGGGTTCGCCATCCCGATGATCACGTAGAGGTCGTTCTTGACGGTGATGTGCCGCGCGACCTCGGTCGAAGGCGCCTCCGGGGACGCCTTGTAGATGAACTTCGCGGGGCTGATCCGGCCGATCGGCGCGCCGTGGCGCTCGACGTCGAGGTCGGCGAAGACCATCCGCTTCTCGCTGTCGACCTCCATGCGCGGGCCGGCGTAGGTGAGGCGGTACTCCTCGATCTGCACGGACTCGCCCGGGTGGAGGCTGATCTCCTTGTCGACGCCCCACGCGCGGCCGGCGAACCCGATGAACATCACCGCGATGCCGACGTGCACGATGTAGCCGCCGTAGCGGCGCCGCGACCTGGCGACGAGGTTGTAGAAGGAGGTGAAGAGCGGCTCTTTCCCGCGCTTCTGCCGCGCCGCGATGCCGCGGGCGAACTCCTGCGCGACCACGGCGATGTTGAACGCGGCGATGGCCACCGTGAAGAACGGGTAGGTCGACGCGAGCTTCGCGAGCGCGTCGCCGAACTGGCCGGGGTAGATCGGGTCCACGGCGACGAACGGGGCGAAGCCCACCCTCTTCCCGAGCGTCAGGTGGAGCGCCACCGTGACGACCGTGGCAAGTACCGGCCAGCGGAAGCTCTTCCGGAAGAGCTCCGGCGACGTCTTCCGCCACCCGAGCAGCGGCGCGACGCCCATGAGCAGGAAGACCACGAGCGCGATCGGGGGCAGCCACATGTTGTAGAACGTCGGCCCGAGGGTCGACTTCTGGTCGAGCAGCCACTCGCTGATGCGCGGCCACACCGTCGCGACCGCGATGAAGATCATGATGCTGAAGAAGCCCCAGTTGTTGAAGAGGAACGCGGCCTCGCGCGACAGCATCGACTCGAACTGCCCGTCGCTGCGCAGCCGCGGCAGGCGGTAGACGATCAGGGCGGTGCACGTGGCCAGGATCACGGCCATGAAGCCGACGAACCAAATGCCGATGCCGGACTGGGCGAACGAGTGGACGCTCGCGATGAGGCCGGACCGCGTGAGCCAGGTGCCGAAGATGGTGAGGAAGAACGTCCCGCAGATGAGCGAGATGTTCCACACCTTCAGCATGCCGCGGCGCTCCTGGATCATCGTCGAGTGGACGTAGGCGCTCGCGGTGAGCCACGGGAGGAACGCGGCGTTCTCGACCGGATCCCAGGCCCACGGGCCGCCCCAGCCGAGCTCCTCGTAAGCCCACAGCATACCGAGCACGTTGCCGATGGAGAGGAACAGCCAGGAGAAGAGCATCCACTTGCGCGTCGCCACGATCCACTCGCTGTCGAGCCGGCCCGTGGCGAGCGCGGCGATCGCGAACGCGAACGGGACCGCCGCGCTCGTGAAGCCGATGTAGAGGCTCGGCGGGTGGATGATCATGTAGAAGTTGCGCAGCTGGTAGTTCAGCCCGTTGCCGTCGAGCGGGGCGCCCGCCACGCTCGTCCGGAACGGGTTCACCGCGAAGATCATCAGCGCCGCGAAGAAGATCAGGACGCTCATCAGCGTCGCGATGACGTAGGGCTGGAGCTCCAGATACCGGCGCTGCAGCCAGACGACGCACGTCCCCGAGAAGAGCGCGGTCAGGAACATCCACCAGAGCAGCGAGCCGTCCTGCCCGCCCCAGAGCGCGGCGATGAGGTACGGCGTGCTCATGGACCGATCGCTGTACTGCGCGACGTAGGCGATCCGGAAATCGTGGCTGACGAAGGCGTACGCCAGCACGAGCACCGCGAGGCCGACCAGCGCGATCGTGCCGTACGCGCCGAGCCGCGCGGCCTGGAGCAGCCGCGGCCGCCCGCGCGCCGACGCGAGACCGACGGCGAAGGTATACGCCGCGGTGACCAGAATGGCGTAAAGGACGCCGGTCCCGAACTCAGGTAGGGATTGCCACATCGTCGTGGGCGCAAGCTTAGGCTTGCCGAGCGCGCAGGGCCAGCGCACCGCAGCGTGCGATCGATCGCCCGTCTTCACCTGCGCCGTGCGTCATGTCGAGCGCCCCGCAAAAGCTTCGCTTCAGGCCCGGCGTCGAGCGAGGCGCACTATAATAGTGCATGGCGATCGCTGCCTCCGGTAACCGCCCGACCGAGCTGATCTACGACTGGAACGAGGTCGGGCGCGTCGGGCGGGTCATCCCGGAGAACATCGGCTTCTTCGACGAGACCCTGCGCGACGGCCTGCAGAACCCCTCGGTCGCCGATCCGAACATCGAGAGCAAGCTCAAGCTGCTCCACCTGATGGCCAGGATCGGTATCCAGATCGCCGACGTCGGCCTGCCCGGCAGCTCGCAGCGGGCGTTCGAGGACGTGCTCCGCATGTGCAGGGAGGTGGCCGACAACAACCTGCCGCTCCGCATCGCCTGCGCAGGCCGCACGGTCGTCTCGGACATCACGCCGATGATCGAGATCTCCCAGCGCGCAGGGATCCCTGTGGAGATCTACGCCTTCATCGGATCGAGCCCGATCCGCCAGCTCGCGGAGGCGTGGGACGTCGACCTCATCGCGCAGCGCAGCGCCGCGGCGATCGACGCGGGCGTGAAGGCCGGGCTCCCGGTCGCCTACGTCACGGAGGACACGACGCGCTCGCGCCCCGAGGTGCTGGCGACGCTCTTCAAGGTCGCCATCGATCACGGCGCGTCCCGGCTGTGCCTGTGCGATACCGTCGGGCACGCGACGCCGGACGGGGTTCGCAACCTCATCAACTTCACGCGGGCCATCGTCGCGGGGGCCGGGGCGTCGGTGGGCATCGACTGGCACGGCCACAACGATCGCGGCCTCGCGCTCGAGAACGCGATCTGGGCGCTCCAGTTCGGCGCGGACCGGGTGCACGGCACCGCCCTCGGGATCGGCGAGCGGGTCGGCAACGCCGCGATGGAGCTCATCCTGCTCAACATGAAGCTCCTCGGCCTCCTCGAGCACCAGGACCTCACCCACCTCCTCGAGTACTGCACGACGGCCGCGCAGGCGGTCGGCTGGGAGGTGCCCATCAATTATCCCCTGGTCGGACGGGACGCCTTCCGCACGGCGACCGGCGTGCACGCGGCGGCCATCATCAAGGCCGAGTCGAAGGGCGACTCCTGGATGGCCGACCGGATCTACTCCGGCGTGCCCGCCGGCATGTTCGGGCGAAAGCAGGAGATCTGCGTGGGCTACATGTCCGGGGCCTCCAACGTGAACTACTGGCTCCGGCAGCGGAAGATCGAGCCCTCGAAGGAGCTCGTCGACGCCATCCTGGCGAAGGCCAAGGCGACGGATCACATCCTGTCCGAGGGGGAGATCCAGGCCGTGATCGAGCTGCACCGCGGCCGCCAGGCCTGATCTCGGGACGCCGGCGCGGCGCCGCGGGATCCGGGAACGGCGGCGGGACGTTCGGCGTTTTCGCGGATCCGGAGTAGAAATCCAGGCCGTGGCCGAGCAGGACAAGCAACCCGCAGCGGAACAGGACAAGCAACCCGCAGCGGAAGCCGACCGGGCCGATCGCCGGTCGCGGCTCGATACCGTCCTGGCCGCGATCGCCGCGCTGGTCTGCTTCTTCGCCGCGACCACGCTGCGCGATCTGGGGCCGCGGTACCTGCCGCGGGCGCCGATCCCGGCGCCGCCGGTGCCCGCGTGGGTGGAAGGGCGCGCGGCAGAGCTCACCGCCACCGTGCGCGACGAGCAGGGGCGCCCGCTGAAGGACGCCACCGTGCGCGTCTTCGCCCTGCGCGAGGACCGCGCCTACTTCGCGGGCGAGCTGAAGACCGATCCCTCGGGCGAGGCTCGCTTCACCGGGCTGCCGTCCGGGGAGGCCTGGATCATGGCGTACGGCGCGGAGCGGGCCCGCGCCTCGACCCGCGTCGCGCTCGAGCCAGGCCCCCGCGCCGTCGACCTCGTGCTGCGGCCCGCGAAGGTGCTGGACGTGCTGGTCGTCGACGAGGCCGAGCGCCCGATCGACGGCGCCGAGGTGACGGTCGCGACCGCCGATCCCCTCCCCTTCGTGGCGACCACCGCCGAAGGCGGCCGCGCGCGGTTCGATCGGCTCGGGGCGGCGCCCTACGTCGTCCGCGCGTCGGCGCTCGGCTTCGAGGACACCGTGCGGACAGGCATCGTGCCCGGGCCGGCGCCGCTCAGGCTCCGGATGGATCGGCTCGGCGCCCTCACGGTCCGCGTGGTGGACGCGGAGGGGCAGCCGGCCGGCGGCGCGACCGTGCTCGCCGCCGGCACCGGGCTGTGGCCAGCGCGCAGCACGACCGCCGACGCGACGGGCGTCGCGAGGATCGCCGGGCTCCGCGACGGGGTGTACGACCTCAAGGCCCGGCGCGGCGCCGCCGTGAGCGCGACCGCGCTGGCCGTGGCCGTGAGGCGCGGCGAGGGCAAGGAGGTGAAGCTCGTCCTCGGGCCCGGCCGCCACGTGCGGCTCCTCGTGACCGACGGCGACGGCGAGGACGCGCCGGCCGTGAAGGGCGCGAACGTCGTGCTCGTCGAGCAGGGGCTGTCGGCGTTCCCGCTGCACGGCCGCACGGGCGACGACGGGTCCGTGACGCTCGGGCCCATCGCGCCGGGATACGCGAGCGCCTCGGCCCTGGCGGCCGGCTTCGTGCCGAGGAACGCCGTGCAGGTCGACGCGGGCGCCACCGAGGTGCGCATCCCCCTGCTCCGCGGCGGCGCGCTCGTGGGTGAGGTCGTCGACGACCGCGGCTACCCGGTCCCGGGTGCGACGATCGAGGTCGTGGGCGCCGACGCCGAGGGGATGCCCATCGACGAGACCACCGCGATGTCCGAGTTCAGGGACGAGCACTTCGAGCGCGCCCTGCCCGGCCCGGCGCCGCTGATCCCCGCGGGCGAGCTCGGGGTGATGCCGGGCCCCATCCCGGACCTGCCGCGCGGCGACGCCGTCCTGCCGGCCGCCTCGGTGCGCTCGGGCGAGCCGTGGGTCACGCGCGCCGACGGCACGTTCCGGGCCGAGCCCGTCACCCCCGGGCGCGTCCACGCCATCGTCCGGCACCCGGAGTACGTCGAGACGCCCAGCGAGATCGTGACCCTGCAGCCGGGCGGCGAGGCCCACGTGCGCGTGGTGATGCGCCAGGGCGGCCTGCTCGAGGGACGCGTCCTCGAGGAGGACCGCAAGCCGGTCGCCGGCGCGCGCGTGGAGCTGGCCGCGACCGCCGGCTCGCTCGAGCGGGTGACGTACTCCGCGGACGACGGCACGTTCGCCTTCGCCGCGGTCCCCGACGAGGTGCTCGTCTCGGTCTCCCGGGCCGAGTCGCCAGGCGACGTCGTGGCGCGGCTCGTCGTCGAGGTGCCGGAGCGCGATCGCAAGGAGATCGAGGTCGTCCTCCCGAAGGTGCGCGAGGCGGTGGCCATCCACGTCGCCGACGATCGCGGCTACCCGCTCGATCGCGTGGAGGTGCGCGTGCTCTCGCTCGACGTGGCCGTCCCGCTCCGCAAGACGCTGTTCACGGACGACGACGGCGACGCGCTGCTGCCCGACGCCGCCGGCCTGCCGCTCCGGGTAAGCCTCGTGCGCTCCGGCAAGTCCCCGCGCGTCGAGCAGGTCGACGCCGCGCCGAAGGAGCTGCGGCTCGAGATGGGCGCCGCCCTCAAGGCGACCGGCACCGTGACCGGGCGCGGCGGGCGGGAGCGGCTCGAGGGCGCGCGGATCACGCTGTTCTCGACGACCGGGCCGCGCCGCGCGACGAGCGACGCGGAGGGGGCCTTCACGCTCGCCGACCTCGCGCAGGGCCAGTTCCGCGTGACGGTGAGCCGCGACGGGTACGCGCCGGCGACGCTGCGGGTGACGATCGCCGGCGATCCCGATCGCCCGACGGACCTCGGGCGCATCGACCTGTCCGAGGCGGGAGAGGTCGCCGGCCAGGTCGTCGATCAGCGCGGGGACGCGGTGGCGGGGGCCCGCGTCGCGCGCGACCGCGTGCCGACGTACCTGCCGCTCGGCCCGCTGCCGCCGGGCGTGGTGACCACCGACCGCGACGGGCGGTTCCAGCTCGGCGGGCTGCCCGAGGGCACGGCGATCCTCGAGGCGTACAGCGCGGATCTCGGGCGCGCCGAGTCGCAGCCGGTGCAGGTCCGGGCCGGCAGGACGACCGAGCGCGTGAGGATCGCGCTGCCAGGAGACGGCGCGCGGCAAGACCCGAAGGGCGCAGGGAGCCTGGCGGTGACGCTCGGCGAGGAGCGAAAGACCGTGACCGTTGTGTCGGTGCCCCCGGCGAGCGAGGCCGAGGAGGCCGGCATCGAGCCCGGCGATCGGCTCCTGTCCGTGAACGGCGTCGAGGTGCGCTCCATCGAGGAAGCGCGGCGGCGCCTCACCGGGCCGCTCTCGGAGGATGTCGTGGTGCTGCTGGCGCGGGACGGCGATCGCGGCGAGGCGCGGTGGCTCACGCGGGTGCGGAGGGAGCGGGTGCGGCGATAGCCGCGAAGCTCAGTTCTTCGCCTTCGTCAGCACGATGGCGCGGCCGTCGCCGATCTCCCAGCGCAGCGTCTGATCCGTGGTGAAGCGGAACGCCGCTTCATCGAGCCCTCCCTCGGGGCGGAGGAAGGCGACGGTCACCTGATCGCCGTCCGCCTTCGTCACCTTGAAGGTGCCGCTGCGCGGCGTCTCCGCGGGCACGGTCACCGTTACCTTGCTGCCGTTGAACTCGAGCGCCGTTCCCTTCACCCACCCGGTCGCCTTGGTGAGCTGTTCCACAGGGGCGTTCTCGATGGCATCGCCATACCAGCGCCCCTGCAGACGATCGCGAGGGGTCTTCGAGCAGCCCACCACGGCGGTCAGCGCCATCGCCAGGGCCAGAGCGGTCTTGATGCGGTTCTGCATGGGCCTTCCTTCGGAACCTCGAGGGCCCCGATTTGGAAAATCCTACGAAGAGCGGAATGAATAGGCCAACAATGTAGGATATTTCTGCACACTTACGCAGACCCGCAGGGCCTGGCGAAGGGGTGGGGCGCCGCCGCTTCTGGGGAGGGCGAGTTCGCGCTAGGGTTCCGGCCCGAGGAGCCGCGCGGACGGTGCGCGTTTCCGCGGCGCGACGACCTTGAGCACGCTGTTTCACGAGAAGCGCCTCGTCCCTGTCGAGCGGACGCGGCTCCTGAGATCCATCGTCGAGCGCGCGGCCGATCGGTCGGAGGGGCCTCCCGTGATCGTCTTCGATCTGGACGGCACCCTCATGGACAACCGGCCGCGGGTGGCCGCGATCCTCCATGAGCTGGCGGAGGAGTGGCGCCGCAAGCACCCGCACGCCGCCGCCCTCCTCGAGCGCGCGACGCCCGACGGCATCGTGTACGGGTTCCAGGACAACCTGCGGCGGCTCGGCATCGACGACGAGGCGCTCCACCTGCACGCGTTCGATTTCTGGAGGGCCCGCTTCTTCAACGATCCGCACATCCGGCACGACGTCGAGGTGCCGGGCGCGAGCCAGTACGCGCGCGACTGCCACGCGGCGGGGGCGACCCTCGTGTACCTCACCGGCCGCGACCTGCCGAAGATGGCGCTCGGCTCGTTCGCGAGCCTGCGCGACCTCGGCTTCCCCATCGGGGTCATCGGCACGGAGCTCGTCGTGAAGCCGAGGTTCGAGATGCCCGACACCGAGTTCAAGCGGAGCGTCGCGCCGCAGCTCTCGCGGCTCGGGCGGGTCATCGCGGTGTTCGACAACGAGGCGGCCAACTGCAACCTGCTCCTGGGCTGCCATCCCCGCTGCACCGCGGTCTTCCTGGACACGCAGTGCGCGCCCGACCCGCCGCCGCTCGACGCGCGCGTGCGCGTCATCCACACGTTCGAGCTGGAGCCGTGATCGCCGCGCGCGTCGCCGCGGCCTTCCTGCTGCTCGCCGCCGCCGGGTGCGAGCCGTCGCGCCACGCGCCCGTCGATCCGCTGGACGCCGGCGCGAGCCCGAACGCGAAAATCCTCCCCGCGCCGCTCGCGAACGAGACGCCGGACCTGCTCGACGCGTCCGCCGCCGAGGCGACAGCGAAGATCATCGCCGACGACTACGGCCGGCTGATCATGTCCGAGGCGAGCCCGCAGTCGCCGCTGCCGCTCTCGCCCGCAACCCCCCTGCCGGACGACGCGCTCTCGCCCCGCGAGCTCCCCGGCGTGATGCTCGAGGCGGCGTTCCGCTTCCGTGACGTGCCGCAGCCCCCCAAGGCGTCCGAGGTGGCGGCCTCCGGGATCCACGCGGCGCAGAAGCTCACCGAGTTGACGTGGAAGGTCGAGCTCGCGGAGACGGGCCGGATGCGGGTCCAGTTCACGTCGCGCGCGCTCCCGCTGCCCGCGGGCTCCGAGCTCCGCGCGCGCCACGACGTGTACGGCGAGGTGCTGCTCTGGCCGTCCCTGACCCAGTACCGGGTCGTGCCGCCGGGGGCGCTCCGCACGCTCCTCGGCGAGCGGCGCGTCGACGTGACGCCGCTGTCGACGGGCTCGGCGCGCCCTGTCGGCGACGGCAAGCGGCTCGAGATCGACGTCCGCAAGGTCGAGGTGCACGGGAGCCTCGGCGCGCTGTACGTCGAGCTCGGCAGGGTCCCCGAGGCAGGCGACGGGGGGCCGCTGCTCTGCCGGGCGCTGCTGGAGATCGTCGGCGTGGATCCGAAGTCGCCCGAGTGCGTGGCCGGCGAGGTGCCGCTCTACGCGAGTTATGCCTGGCAAGGCGGCGGCGGCGTCGCGTTCGAGGTCACGTCGATCGCCCGGCGAACGGACCTGATCTCGACCGACATGCTCATGCCGCCCCCGAGCGCCGCGTACGCCGCCGCCGGGCTCCCGTCGGCGCAGGGCGGCGTCTTCCTGACGCGCGACGAGCTCGCGGCCATCCGAGAAGAGCCGCTCCAGCTGCCCGCGAGCGTCGACCCGGGCGCGCCCGGCGAGGGGTTCGTCGCTGTCAACCAGACCGACGCGCTGCTCTACCTGCTCGTCGACGGGATCCCGGCGGTCGCCGTGCCTCCGGCGAGCGAGCGCTACGTGATCGGGCCCCTGCGCGGGCGCTACGTCGTCCAGTGGCGCACGTTCCTCGGCGAGCGCATCGAGCCGCCGCAGACGGTCGAGATGCCGGCGCGCATCGTGCACAGCGGGGCCGAGGCCGGGGCGGCGGACGGCGGCTGAAGCGGGGCGGCGGACGGCGGCGGAAGCGAGGGCGGCGTCCCCTGCCCTAGCGATCGGCCGTCGTCTCGGGGCTCGCCAGGAGCTGGACGATGTCGTCCGGGATCCGCGTCAGCGTCAGGTTCGATCCCAGGCACGCGAGGAGGATGTCGCCGTCGCAGATCACGTCCTCGCCCCGGAGGATCCGGTAGCTGAAGCGCGCGGTGACGCGCTGGACCTCGCGGCAGGTCGTCTCGACCACGAGGTCGTCGCCGAACCGCGCGGCCTGGCGGTACTTGATCCGCAGCTCCGCGACGGCGAGGTGAAGGTCGCGCCGCACCATCTCCTCGTAGGAGAGGCCGCGGCGCTTCAGCCAGTCGATGCGGCCAGCCTCCAGGTAGATGACGTAGTTCGCGTGGTGGACGATGCCCATGAGATCCGTCTCGCAGAAGCGGACGGCCAGGGGCGTGCGCGAGGTGAGGTGCGGGGGCGCGTCGG
This sequence comes from Sorangium sp. So ce295, assembly GCF_051527405.1. Taxonomy (NCBI): domain Bacteria; kingdom Pseudomonadati; phylum Myxococcota; order Polyangiales; family Polyangiaceae; genus Sorangium; species Sorangium sp. So ce295. Next base: position 11,949,744 of record NZ_CP150324.1, read on the forward strand.
GCGGAGAAGGGAGCGGCATCGCGGGAGGCGCAGAGACTAACCCAGTTTCGACCCGGGCAGCAGCAGAGCGACCGCGCGACATCAGCGGCATGACATGGGATCGCGGCGCGCGGCGAGCGCGCGGCGACAGAGAGTCCGCCTGGGCGCTGGTGGCGCGGGCGCCGCGATGTTAGCGGGCACCATGGCGAATGTCCGGACGCTCCTGTCCGCCGAACAGATCGGCGCTCGCGTGCGCGACCTCGGCGCGCAGATCACCCGGGACTACGCGGAGCGCCGGCTCGTGCTCGTCTCCGTGCTCAAGGGGAGCTTCGTGTTCACCGCCGACATCGCGCGCCACATCGACCTGCCGGTGCGCATCGAGTTCCTCGGCGTGCGCAGCTACGGCGAGGGCACGGCCTCGACCGGCGTCGTCCAGATCACGCAGGACCTCACCCGCCCGATCGAGGGCGAGGACATCCTCCTCATCGAGGACATCGTGGATACGGGCCTCACGATCTCGCACCTGCTCCAGCTCTTCCGCACGAGGATGCCGAACAGCGTGAAGGTCTGCGCGCTCCTGCACAAGCCGGCGCGCGCGAAGGTCGAGGTGCCCATCGACTACCTGGGCTTCACGATCGAGGACAAATTCGTGGTCGGCTACGGGCTCGACTGGGCCGAGCGCTATCGGAACCTGCCGTTCATCGGGGTTGTGGAGGCGACGTGAGCAAGCGGCTGCTGATGCTCGAGAAGATGACCCGGGATGGGTCGAAGGATCCGTTTCACTGGTACGCGCTCGCGCTGGAGTACGCGGGCCAGGGCCGTCACGACGACGCGCTCGCCACGTTCGTCGCGCTCCGGGCGATGGATCCGGCGTACGTGCCGATGTACCTCATGTGCGGGACGACGCTGGTGAAGGCGGGCCGCCTCGACGAGGGGCGCGCCTGGCTCGTCGACGGCATCGTGGTCGCGCGCAGCAAGGGAGATCAGCACGCGCTGAGCGAGCTCCAGCAGGCCCTCGCCGGCGCGGGCGGCGACGACGACGACGACGCGTGACGCCGTGACGGATGGGCCGGCGGGCGCCGCGCCTCAGCCGCCCTCGCCCTCCCCCTCGCCGCGGATCCGGCGGAGGCGCTCGCCGATGGTCCGCTCGTAGCCGCGATCGGTCGGCTCGTAGAACCGGCTGCCCGCGAGCGGCTCGGGCAGGTAGGCCTCGCCCAGCGCGACGCCGCCCGGCTCGTCGTGCGCGTAGCGGTAGCCCTCGCCGTAGCCCTCGTCGCGCATCAGCCGCGTGACCGCGTTGCGCAGCGTGAGCGGGACCGGGAGCGCGCCGTGCTCGCGCACGGCGGCCTGCGCCGCGTGCCAGGCGGTCTTGCAGGCGTTCGATTTCGGGGCCGTGGCCAGGTAGAGCGCCGCCTGCGTGATCGGGTAGAGCCCCTCCGGCATCCCCATGCGCCGGAACGCGGCGTCCGCGGCGACGGCGATCTCCAGCGCGCGCGGGTCGGCGTTGCCGATGTCCTCGGAGGCGAAGATCATCATCCGGCGCAGCAGGAAGAGCGGGTCGTCGCCGGACTCGATCATGCGCATCAGCCAGTAGATGGCGGCGTCGGGATCGGAGCCGCGCATCGACTTGATGAAGGCGCTGATGACGTTGTAGTGCTCCTCGCCGGCCTTGTCGTAGAGCAGCGTCTTGTGCTCGCTCGCGCCGGCGATGAGCTCGCGCGTGATCGTGGGGGCGCCCGCGCGCCCCGCCTCGTCCGCGGCGATCTCCAGCGTGGTGAGCGCCCTGCGCGCGTCGCCCTGCGCGAGCGCCGCGATCGCCGAGAGCGCGTCGTCGTCGGCGCCGATCGCGCCGGCGAGCCCGGCGGGCGACTCGAGGGCGCGGCGCAGGAGCTCGACGAGCTCCGAGGCGCCGAGGCCCTGGAGCCGGAAGACCTTGCACCGGGAGAGCAGCGGCGCGTTGACCGCGAACGAGGGGTTCTCGGTGGTCGCCCCGATGAGCGTGATCGTCCCGTCCTCGACGTGCGGGAGGAAGGCGTCCTGCTGGGCCTTGTTGAAGCGGTGGATCTCGTCGACGAACAGGATCGTCCGCTTGCCCTCGTAGGAGCGCGCGGTGCGCGCCTGGGCGAGGATCTCGCGGAGCTCCGGCACGCCGCCCAGCACGGCGTTGAAGGGGACGAAGCGGGCGTTCGTCGTGTGCGCGACGACGCGCGCGAGCGTGGTCTTTCCGGCGCCCGGCGGGCCCCACAGGATCATCGAGGGGATCCGGTCGGCCGCGATCGCGCGCGCGAGCAGCTTGCCCTCGCCGAGGAGGTGGCCCTGGCCGATCATGTCCTCGAGCGAGCGCGGGCGCATGCGCTCGGCGAGGGGGACCGTGGCCTTGAGCTCCGGCTCCCGTTGCCGGGCGGCGTCGAAGAGCGTCGGGTCGTCGCCCGCGGGCCGCCGTCGCGCGCCGCCGCCGCCCCGGGACGCGCTCATTCGAAGACCGACCGCGCGCCCGCGGGGCGCTCCGAGAGGAGGACATCGACGGCGCGGCGCGCGCTCGCCGGATCGTGACCGACCCAGCGCACGGTGCCCGCGCCGTCGACCACGAACGTGAGGGGGACCTGCGCGACGCCGTAGGTCCCGGAGAGCCGCTGATCGAGATCCGCGACGATGGGGAACGTCGCGCCGAGCTCGTAGGCGGCGGCCGCCGCGGCGGCCTCCGAGTCGTCGATGTTCACGCCGATCACGGCCACCCCGTCCGCCTTGCGGTCGCGCCAGAGCCGGTCGAGCGCCGGCATGGTCCGGCTGCACGACGCGCACCAGGACGCCCAGAAGTCGATCACGGTGACCCGCGTCCTGCGCGTGCCGGGCACGCCGACGGTGACCGCCGCCGTGGACTCTGCGTGGAACTCCGGCGCGGCGCTGCCGACGAGCGGGTGGCGCACCGACGCGGGCATCGCGCCCGGCCCGCACCCGAGCGCGAGCAGCGCGCACGCAGCCAACGTGACGGCGCGCGCGGCGCGCGCGACGCCACCGCCAGGGAGGGCCGCGCCGAGGCGCGACGCGGCGGACGTCGCCGTCATCCGCGGGCTCCGAAGATCGCGGTGCCGACGCGGACCCACGTCGCGCCTTCCGCGATGGCTGCCTCGAAATCGTGCGACATGCCCATCGAGAGCTCGGGCAGCACGGCCGGGCCGCCGTGCGCGTCGCGCAGGGCGCGCAGCTGCGCGAAGAACGGCGCGACGTCGTTCGGGTCCTCGAGGAACGGCGCGATGGTCATGAGGCCGATCGGCCGGAGGTGCGCGCACCGGGCGATCGCGCCGAGGAGCGGCGCGAAATCGCCGGGGGCGCACCCGCCCTTCGAGGCTTCGCCGCCGACGTTCACCTCGATCAGGACGTCGAGGGTGCGGTTGAGCGCGGCCGCGCGACGATCGAGCTCCACGGCGAGCTCCTCCCGGTCGACCGACTGCACGACGTGCGCGACGCGCGCAACGAGCTTCGCCTTGTTCCTCTGGAGCTGGCCGATGGCGTGCCACACGAGCCCGTCGAGATCGGCGAGCGCCTCGGCCTTTTCGACGAGCTCCTGCGCGTAGTTCTCGCCGAAATCGCGCTGCCCGGCGGCGTAGGCGGCGCGGATGGCCTCCGCGGGCTTCCCCTTGGACACGGCGATGAGCCGGACCTCCTCTGGCCCGCGCCCTGCCCGCGCGGCGGCGCTCGTTATCCGGCGCCGCACCTCGTCGAGCCGCGATGCGACGTTCCCCAGGTCTTCCGACATCACGCCGCACGATACCGCGAGCTGCCGCCGTGGACACCAGGCGGACACCCGCAGCGGACGGTCCGCGCAGGTCGCGGCGCGGAGGGAAGTGCCGGATCCAACCGCCCGAGCGGCGTGCCAGAGTGTGCCTGAGCACCGCGTCAATAGTGGACCGATCGAGGTACTTTCCGGCTATTTTCATGTGGCATGTTGATTGCCATACTCGGCGTACCCGCCATGCGAAGCCTGCTGTTCCTCACCCTGCTCCTCGCGGTTGGATGCTCGTTCAACCCGCAGCCTGAACCGCCGTTCGATGACAGGGATCCCTATCCCTCGTCGTCGTCGACCGGTGGGGCGGTCGCCACCTCAGGTTCGGGTGGCACCGGCGCCGGCAACACAGCGGTAGGGGCCAGCACTGGCAGCGGCGAGACCACGGGCGCGGGCGGCAGCGGCGATGGGGGCGCGGCGGGCGGCCACGGCGGCATGGGCGCTCAGGGCGGTGCTGGAGGGGGCGAGGGTGGTCAAGGCGGCGCGGGCGGTCAGGGCGGCGCTGGCGGCCAGGGCGGCGCGGGCGGTCAGGGCGGCGCGGGCGGCGCGGGCGGCGAGCCCTGCGGTGTGGGGGGCGCTGGAGGCGCTGGAGGCGCTGGAGCGGTCGAGTGCGGCTGAAGGAGCACGCGGGCCGGGTCTGACGGCGATGTCGACCCGGCGGTAAGAGCGAGCGAGAAGCAGCCGACGGAGCGCGCTCGACGCAGCATTCCCGCGGACGAGGGCGCCGCACAAGCGGGCAGGGAGATGCGCAGGGTGCTATGAGGAGGGAGCTTATGCGCCAGCTTGTCGTCCTTGTGTTCGGGGTCGTCCTTGCGGGCTGTGTGTTCAATCCACAACCGGAGCCTCCCGCCGAGGGGGGCATCGGGTGCGGTGATTGCGACGACCTCGGCGCGACCGGCGCAGGAGGGGGCATCGCGGCCGGCGATCCCAGCGAGGACGACGGCGCGGGCGGCGGTGGCCTCCTGCCGCCAGACGCGGCCGCTAACGGCGCGGGTTCGACTGGGTCCGCTAGCAGCACCGGTTCAACCAGCACGGGTGGCGAACCGGCCAACCCTGCCGGCGGCGGTGGTGCGGGCGGCGCGGGTGGCAAAGCCGACGGCGGTGGCGCAGGCGGCGCGGGTGGCGAAGCCGGCGCCGGTGGCGAAGCCGGAAGCGGTGGTGCAGGTGGTGCAGGTGGCGGCGCTGGCGGCGAAGCCGGCGCAGGTGGAGCGATCGGCCCAGACGGCGGATGAGGCGACCGCTGGGCCCGGCGCCCTCGGGCAGAGCGCCCGGCGTCGACTGACGCGGCGGCGCCGGCTCAGATCGCGGGTCGCCGCGGCCGCGCGTACTCGTCGAGCATGTTCGCCACCAGCTCGGCGAGCAGGCTGTCCGCCACGCGAAGGCGGCGCGACATCTCGCGCGCGATGTTCAGCACCAGCAGCGTGTACGACTTGAGATCGCGCCGGTAGAGGGCGTCGAGATCGTGCGCGGTGACGCGCAGCAAGCGCGACGGGGCGATCGCCCGGACGGTCGCCGAGCGAGGCATCACGTCGAGGATCGACATCTCGCCGAACCAGTCGTTCGGCCCGAGGACCGCGACGCGCGCCTCGACGTCGCGCTTCGACCGCTTGAGCACTTCCATCTCCCCCGAGAGCAGCACGAACATCTCGCGGCCGTTGTCGCCCTCGCGAAAGGCGACGGCGCCCGGCTCCAGATCGAGCAGCTCCAGGCTGTCGGCGAGGCCCTGGAGGACGTGATCGCCCAGGCCTCCGAACAGCCCGATCTCGCGCAGCTGCGTGATCGGCGAAGGGTTACGGCTCACCTGGATGCACCGAGGGCGCCCGCGGCGACCGTCCTGCCGGCTGACCCGACAACGCCTACCACCACGTCGCGAACATGCCCGCCTTCTCGCATCGCTTCACCTCGCGGTCCCGAGCAGATGTACCCCGTCGAGAGCGTACGCCGCAACACGCGCGTGCTCCGCGCGATCTGCACCAGAGGCCGCACCTAGAGGTCCTTGGTGAACACGATCCGCGGACGCCCAGGCCCGGCGTAGTCCTCGACCTCGGCCGCCGACCAGCCGACCGCGGCGTGGAAGCGCACCGAGCCCTCGTTGCCCAGCGTCGTGATCGCCTTGAGCTGCCGGCAGCCCTCGCGGCGGCAGTCCTCCTCGAACGCGGCATAGAGCATTCTGCCGACGCCGCGGCGGCGATAGTCCGGGTGAATGCCGACGAGGTGCACGTACCCGATCGCCGCGTCCGGGCACCTGAACCCGAGCAGGAAGCCGACGAGCAGCCCGCGATCCTCGACGACGCGCGCGAGCCTGCCGAGCTCGTAGAAGAAGATCGGGTGCGCGAGCGCGCTGGTTGGGCCCGCCCACCACCGATCGATCTCGCCCACGATCCGGTCGTAGTCGGGCTTCGTCAGCGGCCGTGTCTCCATGCATCACCTCACTCGAACGGTTCGGATCCCCAGCCTTCGATCTGCAGCGTCCGCGCGCACGACACGAACGCTTTGCGAAGACCTGCGCAGCCTAGCAGCCGCGCCGGCCTCCCCGTAAGCGCGCTCGTGGATGCTCGGCTAGCCGCCGCGCGTCACGCCTGCTAGCGCTACCCTGTGCGTCACGAGAAAATCATCGTCGCTCCGTCGATCCTGTCGGCTGACTTCGGTCGTCTCGCGGAGGAAGTGCGGGCCGCTGAGGCCGCTGGCGCCGACTGGATCCACGTCGACGTGATGGATGGCCGGTTTGTGCCAAACATCACGATCGGGCCGCTCGTCGTTCGCGCGGTCCGCGCCGCGACGCGTCTTCCCCTCGATGTCCACTTGATGATCGTCGAGCCGGAGCGCTACGTCGCGGAGTTCGCGGCCGCCGGCGCCGATCGCATCTCGGTCCACGTCGAGGCGTCGCCTCACCTGCACCGGACGCTCCAGCAGATCAGGGACGCAGGCGCGAGCCCTGGCGTCGTGCTGAACCCCCACACGCCGGAGGAGTCGATCCGGCACGTGATGGCAGACATCGATCTGGTGCTTGTGATGAGCGTCAACCCCGGGTTCGGCGGCCAGCAGTTCATCCCAGGGGCGCTCACCAAGCTGCAGAGCCTGCGGCAGACGATCGACCAGGCAGGCATGGACATCGCGCTCGAGGTCGACGGCGGCGTCGCCCCGTCGACCGCCGGGAAGGTCATCGCCGCCGGGGCGCGGGCGCTCGTCGCGGGCTCGGCGGTGTTCGGCGCGGTGGCGCGGGGCGAGGATGTGCCGTTCGATGCGCGCGTCGCACGGTATGCCGAGGCGATCCGCGCGCTCCGCGCGCCCGGCGGGGAGCAGGCGTGACCCGGCGCGTCGAGGACGCTGCTGCGGTGGGTCGGGCGTGCTGCGCGATCGGGTTGGTCGGGGCGGTTGTGCTCGCCGGGTGCGCGCCGACGGCCGCGCCTGCGGCGCCGCCGCGAGCGCAGGCCTCGGCTGCGGCGCTCCCTGCGGCGTCGGTTGCGCCTCGGCCGGCTGGGGGCGCAAGCCCGGTGGATGCGGGCGAGCTCGACGAGGACGCGGCTCGCCTGACCGACGGCGAGATCGCGCGCGTGCTCGCACGCGTGGCGAAGGCGCGGGGCCTGCCGGTCCACCGCGAGGTGCGGAGCCGCGTGCTCGCCCGCGGGCAGATCCTGGAGCGGGTCCGCGCGCACGTGGAGCGAGAGATCCCCGAGGGCGTGCTCGATCACCAGCGCGAGGTGCTCGCGGCGCTCGAGCTCATCCCGGCCGACTACGACTTCACCGCCGGGATGTACCGCCTGCTCGAGGGCCGCATCGCAGGCTTCTACGAGCCGGAGGACGCGACGATGTACCTCGTCGATGATCTCAGCGAGGCCGAGGCCGAGGAGACGCTGGCGCACGAGCTCGTCCACGCGCTCCAGGACCAGAGCTTCTCGCTGGGGAGGCTGCTCGACTTCAAGCTCGGCGACAGCGATCGCCTGGCGGCCACGCACGCGCTCGTCGAGGGCGAGGCGATGAGCGCGATGTTCGATGTGCTTGTCGGCTCGGCGTTCCAGGTCGACGAGTCGATGCTCCGCAGGCTCGTGGCGATGTCGACGGCGCTGTCGTCCGTGGGCGACACGCCGCTCGTGCTGCAGGAGTCGCTGGGCGCCCCGTACACCGACGGCTTCGCGTTCGTGCAGGCGCTGCGCCGGGACGGCGGGTGGGCTTCGGTGGATGCGGTCTGGCGCGCGCTGCCGGAGACGACCGAGCAGCTGCTCCATCCGGAGAAGCTCGCCGCGCGGGAGCCCGCCGTCGCGGTGGCGGTGCCAACGGCCGCGGCGCTCGGCCCGGGGTTTCGTGTGGTCTTCGATGACGTGATGGGCGAGCAGGCGCTGCGCATCGCGTTCGCGGCGTATGCCCACCGCGATGCGGCGATCGGCGCGGCGGCGGGGTGGGGCGGGGATCGGTTCGCGGTGGTGCGGCGGGACGACCCGGAGGACCCGTCGCGGAAAGAGTTCGCGCTCGCGTGGCGGCTGCGGTTCGACAGCGCGGGCGACGCGGCAGAGGCGGGGAAGCTGATCGAGCGGCGCTTCGGGAAGGCGTGCCGGCGGCGGGCGGCGCTCGGGCCGATCGCGTGGACGGCGCGAGGGAGCGACGTGGCGATCGTCGCGGGGCCGTACGCGAGGCGCGGGGGAGGCGGGGGAGGGGAGGTCAGCGCGGCGGGGACGTGCGCGGGGGCGGGGAAGTGGCTGGCGGAGGTGATGAAGGGCGGGGCGGGGGGGCAGGGCGCGGGAGCGGGGGCGCAGGCCGCCGGGACGGCGGCAGCGGCGGGGAGGGGGAAGTAAGGGGCAGGGGGCGAAGGGCGGTGGGCGATGCCGGTGGGGGCGGAAGCGCCGGGGCCGGGGCTGGAGAGCTCAGGGGCGGCCCGGAGCAGGGTAGGGGGCGGGTTCTCAGGGCGACGTTGACAGGGGGCGGTAGAAGAGGCAGAAAAAACGAGTCGTTCTGGATGTTTGGAGGAGTGGCCGAGCGGTCGAAGGCAGCGGTTTTGAAAACCGCCGTTGGGGCAACTCAACCAGGGGTTCGAATCCCTTCTCCTCCGCTGAATTCTTGAAGGTTTATCGATACTTGGCGAGGTCTTCGCGAGGTCGAGAGCGGACAGCCGAGGACACGAGGGACCCCGAGATTTGGCAAACTTTAAGCGCGGCGGCTCGTGTCCCGCACCGGTTCAAGGACGGTACCGGTGCCGGAGGTGCTCCTACCGGACCTCCGCGAGCTCGACGGCGGAACGTAGGCGCTGCTCCTGCCTGTCGGTTCCCTCGCATCACGCTCCGGCAACCCGCGCCCGAGCGTTCTTGGGATGAGATCGGCGCTCAGCTTCCCACCATGTTCGGCCGCGTTCTACACCGGGAAATCAGGTGGCGTGGACGTTCTCGCCGAGGACGTTTTTCCCCTTGCTCGAACCGGCCATCCGAGCCTTGGTGCTAGCGAAGGCTCTCCTTCCGCTCGCGTCGTTTGACGCCCACTTGGTGAGCAACGCAGAAAAGCCCGACCGTCACAACTCCAGCGAGGAACGCACCCAGGCCAAGGTTCGACCCTGCGCTTATGGGAGCAGTCGCCGAGGCGGCCGGCACGTCGGTGGAAGCTGAGCGAGTGGAGCCACGGCGGGCTGGAGGGCATTCGGAGGTGCGGCAGCCTGCTCGAGAACTGCTGCGGGCGCGGGCTGGCCTCCACTTGAACGGGGCCAAGGCGAAGCAGATCTCCTTCGAGCTTGGGAGCTGGAAGGCGATACGCTCGGGTGGGCGCATCGCGGAACCGAGCAGGTCCTCAGCGCGTCAGGCGAACGTCGCGCGAAGTCTGGGTGAGCGTCCACTCCGCTGGCGTAACGAGCAGAAAGCTGGCGAGTTGATAAGGAAGCACCTGCTCCGGCCAGGAGCGCTCGTGGCGTTCGCGTTCATTGCGCAGCAAAAAACACACATCCATGCCGACGGCCATCCGATTGGCCGTAAACTTCATCAGCTCGCGCTCTTCGGCGACTGTCACCCGGCAGCGGTCGATTGGGCATGCGGCTAGATGCCCCGCATGGATGTCCTCGATTGGGCCGTTGCGCCAGGCTACGTTCACGAGAGCGTTCGCGAACACGCGACTCGGGTGCTCGCTTACGACCGCGCGAGCCAGGGCGAGACGCTCGGCGTCCGTAACCTCGACAAGTCGATTCGCGATCTCCGGCAGTGCAAGCGGCCGGAAGGCCAGTTTCCGCTCCGGTTTGGACGTCTTCGTCGGCATGGGCAGGTAGCAGGCCGCGCGATTGACAAGCTGACCATAGAGCGCTCGATCGGCATTGAATAGATCCACCCAATGAGCGAGAGCGGCGGAGGACTCGATATTAATCCGAGCCATCTCGTCATCCGAGATTCGGCTCATCTTAGGAGAAGTGACTTCGCTCCATAATGGCTTGTTGCGGTCAGCGAGTACGGAGAAGTACGAGCCCCACCGAACACAGACCGCCGCTGCCGCGACGCCTTCCCTGCCTATCCCGGTGCCGGACGGTAGCTTGATCGGATCCGGCTTGGTCATGAGGTAGTCGAGCACCTGCCGGAACATGGGTTGCGTCGGTGACCGGATGATCCTATCCGGACCAACCAGGCCAGCATCGAGCGTCAGCTCGTCGTTAACGCGAATGCGAAGCGGCGCGGCTGGAAGAACCTCGTCAGGGAGCATTTCCGTCTCCTCCTGTCCGCTGCGGCCCGCGCGCACCTACCTTGGCTACACACCTGGTCACCGTGGGCCATTCTGGTGAACCATCGCCTTCGAGATACACACACGGAGCTGGGTGCGCAAGCGCCCGTCGCGAGATCTCTCTCCACCATGGACCCGAGCACGGGTGCCTCGCCGCCTGATGCAGCCCAGCGCGAGAGTGACCTCGCGGCGGTCGCGGCAAGCCTCGACGCCCCTCGATTTGACCTCGGCATTCGCCCTGAAGGTCGGCATCCTCGGCACCGCATTGTCCGGCGCGCCACGATACGATGGAGCTCATCTCCGGTCTCCACCGCCTCGAGGCGTTTCGTGCCCGCGGTCGGGAGGAGATCCTTGCATGCCTCATCGATGTCGCCGACCTCCAGGCCGCGATGGTCGAGATCGACGAGAAGCTGATGCGCACCGAGCCGATCGCGTTCGAACGCTCCGAAGCGGAACTGAGCACGGAGCCTCGACATGCTGACGAAGTCCTGGCTCCCCTCATGGCGGCACATGCAGCGCCAGCGCTAGCCCGTGCAGACGATGGCAGCGTTAGGCGCCACGACGGGGCTTCTCGTTCATAGGGAAGACTGCTACCGTCGCACCATCGCGCGGCAACGAGCAGCGCGGACCGGGGGCCGCATGAAGTTCTTTCACGCAGCGGACATCCACCTCGATAGCCCTCTGCGGGGCCTCGATCGGTACGACGGGGCGCCGGTGGACAAACTTCGCGGGGCGACACGGCGCGCACTCGAGAACCTGGTGGCGCAGTGCATCGAGGAAAAGGTGGCGTTCCTGCTCATCGCCGGCGATCTCTACGACGGCGACTGGACGGATTACAACACGGGGCTTTTCTTCGCGAAGCAGATGTCACGCCTGCGCGAGGCGGGCATCCGAGTGTTCATCGTGCGTGGCAATCACGATGCGCGGAGCAAGATCCTGCGATTGCCGGAGGGCGTGCGCGAGCTGTCGGCGAAGCAGCCGGAGACGATCATGCTGGATGACCTCGGCGTGGCCGTGCACGGCCGGAGCTACGAGAAAGCCGATACCACGGAAGACCTCTCCGTCACCTATCCCGCGCCGCGGGAGGGGTATTTCAATGTGGGCTTGCTGCATACGTGCGCGAGCGGTCGCGAAGGGCATCAATCGTATGCCCCGTGCTCGGTGAGTGACCTCGTGGCGAGGAGATACGATTACTGGGCCCTCGGGCATGTGCACGCGCGCGAGGTGCTCCACGAGTCGCCGTGGATTGTATTCCCGGGAAATCTTCAGGGCAGGCATGCGCGCGAGACGGGGAAGAAGGGGGCGACGCTGGTGACCGTGGACGAGGGGCGGATCGTGGGGGTCGAGCCCAGGACCCTGGACGCGCTGCGCTGGGCGCGGTGCGAGGTGGATGCGCGCATGGCGTCGTCGGTCGATGATGTGATCGAGCTGTGCCGCGAAGCCCTGGCGCGCGAGGCGGACGCAGCGGAGGCGAGGATCGTGGCCGCGCGGATCGAGGTGACGGGGGCGACGCGGGCGCACGGGGCGCTCTCGCGCGAGCCCGAGAAGTACCGGAGCGAGGTGCGTAGCGCGGCGAGCGATGCGGGCGAGATCTGGGTCGAGAAGATCAGCTTTCGCACCCGGAACCCGGTCGATGCGGAAGCGAGCCTCGGGGACGAGGCGGTAGGCGGGCTTTACCGGCAGCTCCGCACCATCTGCGAGGACGACGCCGAGATCGACAGGCTGCTGAGCGGGCTCGAACCCTTGCGCAAGAAGCTGCCGGCGGAGCTCGATCATCTCGAAGGCGGAGGGAAGCTTGCTCGGACGGCGCTCCGGCAGCTCGTCCGGGAACTGCCCGATACCCTGCTGCCTCTGCTCTTTGCAGGCGAGGACGCGTCGTGAAGATCCTTTCGCTCGATCTCCTGAGGTACGGGCCTTTCACCGGGCTGTCGCTGGATTTCTCGGCGAAGCCGCGCGCGTTGCACGTGATCTTCGGGTCGAACGCGGTCGGCAAGAGCACGACGCTGCGGGCGGTGCTGGGGTTTCTCTTCGAAATGCCCAAGGACACCCAGGACGCGCACGATCGAGACTACAAGAAGCTCCGGGTGGGCGCGCTCCTCGCGGCCGAGGACGGGCGGACCTTGCAGCTCGTCCGACGCAAGAAGCTCAAGCAGACGTTGCTGGATCCCGCCGAGCAGCCGGTGGACGAGGGGCAGCTGCAGGCATTGCTCGGCGGGGTGACGGAGGAGCAGTACAAGGTGATGTTCGGCCTCTCCCACGAGGGGCTCGTGGACGGCGGCGAGGCGCTGCTCAAGGGAGGCGGCGATCTCGGAGAGAGCTTGTTCGCGGCCGGGCTCGGGGGCACGCGTGTGCATGCGGTGCTGGAGAAGCTCGACGCGCAGGCGGAGGAGATCTTCACGCCCCTCGGGAAGCACAAGAAGAAGCTCAACGCCGCGCTCGAGAGCTACAAGAGCGCGAAGAAGGGAGCCGCGGATCGATCTCAGCCGGCGAAGGAGTGGGAGCAGCTCCAGAAGGATCTCGCTGGTGGGCAGGCGCACGCCGCGACCCTGGCCAGGGAGCTCTCCGATCTCCAGGCGAAGCAACGGCGTCTGTCACGCATGGAGCAGGCGCTGGTGCCTATCGCCGAACGGGACAGGATCCTCGGGATGCTGAAGGAGCATGAGGGCGCGGTGTTCTTGCCCGAGACGGCGCCCGAGGCGCGGCGGAAGGCCGAGAGCACACTCGCGGAGACGGAGCCGCGCGAGGAGCGGCTGGGCCGCGAGATCGCGGATCTGACCGCGCAGATGGAGCGGCTGCCGGTGCCGGAGGCGCTGCTCGCGCAGGGGGCCTCGATCACGGCGATCCAGGACGGGCTCGGCAACCACAAGAAGGCGGCGGGGGTGGATCTGCCGCGGCTCCGCGGCGAGCTGCGCCAGATCGAAGACACGATCGAGTCGCTTCTGGGGCGGCTCGGGCGGCGCGTGCCCATGGAGGAGGTGGGAAGCCTCGCCGTCGCGCCGGGGGTGGAGGCGCGTGTCCGGGCGCTGCTCAAGCAGCGCATCGGGCTCGAGCGCGACCTCGCCGGGGCGACGAAGGCGCTCACCGAGGCTGAGAACAAGCTCGGGGGCGAGCGAATCAAGCTCGCGGCCCAGCCCGCTCCGGTGGATGTGACGGCGCTCGTGCGCACGCACGAGATCGTGCAGCGGGACGGGGATCTGGAGAAGGTCCTCGGTGAGCTGCGCGGCGAGGCGAAGACGATGGCGGCGCGGCTTGAGGCCGGGCTCTCGGCGCTCGGCGTGACGCACCTCTCGCTCGAGAAGGTGGGCGCGCTGCCGGTGCCGCTGCCAGAGACGGTGGAGATGTTTGCTCGCGACTTCGCCGCTCGGGATACCGAGCGGAAGTCGCTCGCTAACTCGCTGGCGGAGCGCAAGAAGCGTTTCGGGGAACTGGAGCGGGAGATCGAGGCGTTGCGGCGCGGCGAGGAGGTGCCCACGGAGGGGGACCTTGCGACGGCGCGGCGCGAGCGCGACGGGCACTGGAAGCGGGTGCGGCAGGCGTGGCTCGGGGAGCCGGCGGAGGAGGGGGCGGCAGGGGCGGGGCTCTCAGCGCGCGAGATCGCGGATCATCATGAGACGAGCGGGCGGCGGGCGGATGAGCTGTCGGACCGGCTCAGGAGAGAGGCAGATCGGGTGGCGAAGTTCGCGACGCTCTCAGCCGATCGCGATCAGGCGGCGCGTGGCATTGAGGAGTCCGTGACCGCGGCGGAGCAGGCGCGGATGGCGGAGGAAGCAGAGCAGGGGCGGTGGCAAGCCGCCTGGACAGCGGCGGGGATCGCGCCGCGCTCGCCGGGCGAGATGCTGGCCTTCCTGGGGCGCTACCAGAAGCTCGTGGAGGAGAAGGCGAGGCTCGAGGAGGTGCGGCGGCGGGAGCAGGCCCAGAGGGAGCGCATCGAGGGGCATCGGGAGGCACTCGCTGCGGCGCTAGAGGCGCTCGGCATAGCAGCTGGGCCGCGGCACGGGTTGCTCGCGCTGGTTGCGCATGCGCGTGAGGTGGCGGAGCGGGAGGGGAAAGCGCAGCGGGAGCGGGAAGCGGTCGCGAAAGAGGTGCGCCGGGGGGAGATCGAAGTCGAGGGGCTCTCCGGCGCACTCGCGGGGCGGCAGCGGGAGCAAATGGCGTGGGCCGAGCAGTGGTCGGCGGTGATGCTGGCGCTCGGGGGGTCGGCGGCGACCGGGATCGAGGAAGCCGAGGAGGTGCTGACGTTGCGCGCGGATCTCGCCCAACAAGGGAAGGGAGCCCGGGAGCTGCGGCGGCGCATCGCGGGGATCGAGCGCGATGCGGCCGATTTCAAGGTGCAGGTCGAGGGGCTGGCGCGGCTCACGGCGCCGGATCTTGCGGGCATTCCGCTGGAGCAGGCGGCGGCGGCGCTGCTGGAGCGGTCCAAGGATGGCGAGACGAACCGGCAGCTCAAGCAGGCGCTCGAGAAGGACCTCAAGGAGAAGCAGCAGGACCTGCTCGCCACGCGGGAGAAACGGCGAGGGGCGGAGCGTGCGCTCAAACAGCTCATGGAGGAAGCCCGGGCCCAGGATGTGTCCGAGCTCGTGGCCGCTGAGGATCGATCGGCCGTAGCGCGGAAGCTCCGGCAGGATCGGGAGATCGTCGAGATGCGGCTCTCGACGATCGGCGGGGGGCTCAGCGTGGAGGCGCTCCTGGAGGAGTGCTGCGGGACGAACGCGGATACGCTTGCGCAGCGTCTGGCGGAGGTGGAGCGGCAGATCGCGGACGTGGATCGGGAGCGGACGCGGGTGAACGAGGAGGTGGGGCAGCTCCGGCAGCGGCTGCTCTCGATGGATGGGAGCGACCTGGCGGCGGAGGAGTTGATGCGGGCGGAGCAGCACCTGGCGTCGATCAGCGCGCTGGTCGACGACTATGCGCGGGCGAAGCTCGCGGCGGATCTCCTACGGCGAGCGATGGAGCAATACCGCGAGAAGAACCAGGGCCCGCTGGTACGGCGGGCGAGCGAGCTGTTTGCGAGGCTATCGCTGGGTACCTTCTCGGGGCTGCGGGGGGATCGCGACGATCACGATCGGCCCATGCTCCGCTGCGTGCCGAGGGCCGGGGATCCGGTGGAGGTGAGGGCGCTGTCCGATGGGACGCGCGATCAGCTTTTCCTGGCGCTCCGGGTGGCGAGCCTGGAGCAGTACTTCACGAAGAGCGAGCCATTGCCGCTGGTGCTCGACGATGTGCTCATCCATTTCGACGACGCGCGCGCACGCGCTGCGCTCGAGGTCCTCGGGGAGCTGTCGCAGCGGACGCAGATCCTCTTCTTTACCCATCACGCGCGGCTCGTCGAGCTGGCCGAGGCGACGTTGCCGGCGAGCACGCTCTGCCGGCACGACCTCGATGATCTCGTGGCGAAGGCGGCGGTGAACGTCACGGCGCCATGACGCAGCCCGATCCACTCCGCAGCGATCGCGTTGCCCCACGCCCCCGAATTTGAAACCGCGCGCCCTTCAATGACCATATGTTCGAGTCGCTCAGATCATGCTTCGACGGCTTGCCTCAAGGCAGCGATGCATCCCCTGGACGTCGAGCATGCCGCTCGCGTACGTAGCGCTCAGGAGCTCTTCCGAAAGGTACTCGTCGTACTTCTCTACAGCTTTATTCCTCACCGTTCTTGCCAGCGCAACTGAGTCGCCCGGTCCTTCATCAACAATATCGCTCAGCGTCGCCAAGATGCGCTCGGGCGTCGCCCGGGAGATGAGCAGCGCTACGCCGAGCCCGGCCACCTCGAATCCACGCTTCGCCATCATGACGGCCGTAGTGTTCATGACGCGGTCTCCCGCCCACGGAAACAGCACGGCGTCACGACCCCAGGCGATCACTCGCCGTTCGCGCAGGCCGAGCCGGTCGAAGTTGGTCCGTCCCTCCACGAGTAGTTCACTCGCCCTCGGGTCCACGAAGCTTGGCATCTCGAAGGACTCGTACAGTTCCCGCATGCGTTCTCGCACCCGATCGTGGACGAACCCGGCCCCGTCACCGAAGCTCGGGACACGACCGCCCGCCGCGGCCGCCAGGTCCGCTACCTTGTGCTCGAGGTCGACGCTGAGGATACGCCAGCGACGCCCGCCGAAGATCAGGTACGCACCCTCGACGAGCGGGTTCTTGACCGGCAAGGTGCCGAGCGTGCGCCCTTCGTTCACCAGCCGGAACTCTTCCGGCGTCTGGAACGCGGTGAAGAAGGAGTAGTGGTTCACCACCCGCTCACCTGTGCGGTCGAGCAGCAGCGTCCCGTCGCTGCTCTGGGTGACCACCTCGGCATATCCTAGGCACCGCAGGAGGCTCGCAAACATCGCCCTAGAAATGTCGGCGAACGGTCCGGTCTCGCAGAGCACCCGGTACGCATCCAGCGGCTTGACGCCGCCGTGCTGGGCGATTGTGGAGAGAAGCTGTTGGACCAGCGTCGACAGGTGCAGCTTCCCCCGAACGGGGGGCTCGCACCACTTCTCGAGGAGCAGGGAGACGATCGCGATCGTCTGGACCAGCTGCGCCCGGATCTGCTGGGGTGGCGCCGTCGTGTCCGTGACCTCTTCCTCCCGTACGTAGGCTCGCAGGATGGCCGGCTCGCCTTCCCTCCTCCCCGATCGACCCAGCCGCTGCCGCAGGCTGGCCACCGAGAACGGCGCGCCGAGCTGTGCCACGCTCCTCACGCTGCCGATGTCGATGCCCATCTCCAGCGTGCTGGTACAGACCACGTTGACCGGCCCCGGGATCTCCTTCTTGAGGCGGGCCTCGACGTCCTCGCGCAGCTCCTTCGCCAGACTGCCGTGATGTGCGAAGAATTCGTTCGGCACGCGCTCACGCTCGGACTTGCGGGCGAGCAAATCGGCATACAGCTCGACCTCTCCGCGCCGGTTCGCGAAGATTAGATTGTCCGAACCGCGCAGCGTCCGGAAGAGCTGGTCAGCGATCGCGTGGACATCCTCCGTCACCTCGTCCTCCGGCGTGTCCTCCGGGCGCCGCGTGAGAAAGCCGCGCACGATCAGCCGCAACTCGCCGCCGCCCGCGGCGGAGGTGATCACCTGCACCTCGTCTGCATGCCATGGACGGAGGAACTCCGCGGCGATCTTCATATCTCCCAGGGTAGCGCTGAGGGCCACGCGAGGAATGCGGCGCTTCACGGCGACCTCCATCCGGTGGAGCAGGGATTGAAGCTGTCGGCCCCGCTCCGACCCTATGAAGGAGTGCAGCTCGTCAATCACCGCGTACGAGATCGGCTGGAACAGGCGTGCGATCTGCGACCCGTGGACGACGAAGAGCGCTTCCAACGACTCGGGCGTGATGAGGAGGATCCCGCCCGGATGCTGGAGAAATCGCCTCTTCCGCTCCGAGGAGACGTCGCCATGCCAGCGATGTACCGGGATGTCGAGGCGCTCGCAGAGCCGCTCGAGGCGCCGGAATTGATCATTGATGAGGGCTTTGAGCGGGCTCACGTAAAGCGCCCGCACCCCCGTGCCTTCCCGCTCGAGGATCCGGGTGCAAATCGGAAAGAACGCCGCTTCCGTCTTGCCGCTTGCCGTCGCCGCCGAGAGGATCACGTCGCGCTCGCCGGAAAGGATGGGCTCGACCGCGAGCTCCTGGAGGTCCCGGAGCTCCTTCCACTGCTCATCCCAGATCCAGCGCTGGATCTTCTCGTGCAATCGACCAAACGCCGGGACGGGCGCGCCTGGCTCATGCTCAGAGCTTGAAGGTGGCAAGATCGTCATCCTCCTCGCTCCTCGGCCCCGTCAGCTCATTGGTTGAGCTCGTGCGTTCTTCGCCGGGTAGAGGCGCCAGATCGGGGTTTGAGTCCGGCGTGATGTCCACCGCACCCACGAGCTCGGTCCAGGACGCCCCGCGATTTTGATCGAGGACCGCGAGTAAATTCACGAAGGCGGTGATCGTGTTTCGAGGCGTGCGGAAGTACGCGTCTCCGATCCGTTTGGAGCAGTGGTTCATGAAGGCCGCGAGACCATCGTCCGGCAGCACATACTGGGCGGGATCCCCCGACGCATAGACGAGGCGCAGCTTGCCGAGCAGGATGTAGAGGTCTTCGGGCGTGAGGTTCGCGAGGCGCAGGACGGGGCCGGTGAAGTCGACCAGTCCGCTCTTCGTGAACATGTTCTCGGCCAGCCGCGACTGGAGCGCCTGATAGCTGTACAGACCCCGTCGCGTGTCGAGCAGGAACTCCGGAGTCCCGCCCAGCACGAAGCCGAGGCCCTCGGCCGTCCCCTGCAGGCAGTCGTTCAGGAGGCGGAGTATCTGCTCGTAGTTGGCGCTGCGCGACTTCGTGTTGGCGAGCTTGTAGAGGTTCACGAGCTCGTCCAGGCACACGAACAGGCCCGCGTACCCCGCCTGGCGTATGAAGCGGGCGAGGAGCTTCAGCATGTCGTACCAGTTGGCGTCGTCCACGATGGTGCGGACGCCGAGCGCCGCCTTGGCGTCGGTCTTCGTGGAGAACTCTCCTCGGAGCCATCGCACGGCGTCGGACTTGAGCGTCTCGTTGCCCGTGTCATGGCCGCGCCAGTAGGCCGATATCACCTCGGCGAAATCGTAGCCTCCCACGAGCTCTGATAGGGTCTGGAGCCGCTCACGGATGACCAGCTCCGGGCTGACTCCACGCTCTCGTGCCTTTTCCAGCGCCGAGGTGATGAAGCGTTCCACGACACTGGCGAGCGCACCTCCGTCCGGCTTGGAACGCGTCGCCGCGTTCCGCATCAGCTCCGTATAGAGCGAGCGCGCCTGGCCCCCCGTGCCCTGGAGTCTCCGGTCCGGACCGAGGTCCGCGTGGATCGTCACGAGGCGCTTCTCCAGCGCGATGGATCGGACCAGGTGCAGGAAGAATGTCTTTCCGGAGCCGTACTCGCCGATGACGAATCGGACCGACGAGCCGTTGTCGCCGATGCGCTCGATGTCGGAGACGAGCGCTTTGACCTCGGCGGCGCGTCCCACCTGGATGTGCTGCTGGCCGCTGCGGGGCACGACACCGGCGCGCAGCGACTGGAGGATGGCATCGCGCTCCTTGGATCGGATCCGGACCAAGTTGTTCATGCGCAGAGCTCCTTCATCACGTCGGCATCCACTTCAATGAGATCGTCTCCGGACCACACCGCGTCGCCGCAGACCTCGAAGGCCGCGTCGTTCACTACCTCGAGCGCGCCGTCCGTGAGCAACCCGAAGCCTGCCGCGAGCGCCTCGACCTCGGCACGCGTCCACTCGGCGCGCTCCGCGAGCTTGCGAACGAAGGCCGAGTGCGCCGCGTTCAGGTTGCGCACAGGAGGCGCCGAGGTCTTCGCCTGCGCATCACCGGCGGCATGATCGCCGTTCGTGCTCACGGTTGTGCTCGGCTGGGCCTGCTCTTCTTCAACGAAGATCGAACCGAGCAGCGCGGCGACCGCCGACGTCTCCGCGAGCTTGGCCTGGACGCTTGCCATGTCGAGCGCGATGCTACCGCCGGACGACCTGGGGGGCGGCGGAACAGGGTAGCCCTTCGAGGTTTCCCCGGCCTGCACGGTCACTGCGTCCATCGCCGGGGAAGCCTTGGCGCCGGCCAGGACATGGATACGGCGATACACCTCGGATGCCTCGAGGCCGAGGGTGGGGAAGAGCTTGGTCAGCAGTTTGACCTCACCTGGATCGATGCGCCCGTCGGCGCCGGCCATGGCCACCAGGAAGTCGGCGACGGCGCCTCGCTGCTCGGCGCTGAGCGCGGCGACGCGCTTCTTCACGCCGGCGACGCCGGGCCGCTCGTGCACAAGCCAGCGCACGTGGGCCGACAGGCGCAAGCGCTCCGGAGGCGAGAGCTCTGCCATGGCGTCGAGCCGCGCCTCGAGCTGCTTCTCTTCGGCCTCGCTGATCTCCCCATCGGCCGCCGCCAGCGCCACCGCCAGGTGCATGAGCAGCGTGACCGCTCGGTAGTGCGTGGATGCGGCGGTCGGCGCGCCATCACCGATTCGGAACACCACGATCCTCCCCTCCGCGCTCGGGATCTCACCGCCAAAGCGCACGTCCGGCTCGACGCCATACCCTTTCTTCTGCAGTAGCTGCAGTAGCGCCACGATCTCCGCCTTAACGCGCCGCGCACGCAGTAGCTCGGCCGCCGGCACGAGCGCTGTTTGCTTTCCCTCGAGGTGGCCCTCGATCATCCCGACCAGCGCGATGACCTCTTTTCCTTGGTGCGTCGCGAGCAGCTCCGGGGGCAGTAGCCCTGCAGCCGTGACGCTCCCCCGCTGGTCAGGGTTGCGCCCGATCCAGCGGCTGAAGGGGTCGAGATCGCTCGCGCACTGATCAACGACCTGTCGTAGCTTCTCGGCGGCCTTCCTGCGACCCGTCACATCGGACACGCCCGGCGCCGTGAGACGGAGCGCTCCACCAAAGGAGGCGCTTGCAGGCCTGTAGTGGACGACGAGGTCCTTGTTTCCGGGCTTCTGGGTCATGCCCTCCCCGAACGCTTGGTGATAGCGGATTCGGAAGAGCTCCCGGAGCTCTTCTGGGCAACGCCGAACGGGTGTGGTGAGGCGTGCCTCCGGGTCACAGAACACCCATGCCAGAGCCCAGTCCGCCGGAATCGGGCGTCCGTCATGAGCCAGCTGTCCGAGCCCTAGCTTGAGGAGCAGCGGAAAGTCTCCACCTGCGGATGCGGTCGGCGGAGCGCAGCATTCATAGACGCGGGCTCTGGCGCCCACCCACATCGCCGCGAGGAACTCGGTCGCATAGCCTCGGAAGGAGTTGCTTCGCGAGTAGATGGCAAGGAGTCGCTCGACCTCGGCGTAGATCGCTTCTCGCTCGCCGTCGGCGAGACCGCCGCGCTGTGCGTCCGCGAGAGCGCGGCGCTCCAGGCCATAAAAGAACAGGAATACGTACCCGATGTAGGCGTCGGGATCGCGCCTGCCGCCAGCCAGCCACTCGAGGTAAGCCGCCCGCTCCGCCGGCCCAATATTGCTGTACGAGGGCCAGTACTGCATGCCGGCACCAGATCGGTTCGCGTTCGCACGGTCGACCAGCAGGCGCGGGTTGATCAACGCCGGCTCGACGTTCAGCAGCGCACCGACCGGGGGTAGGCTCTCACCTACATAGATCATTCCACCGTTGAGCTCGTAGCCCGCAACCACGGTTGACGCTCCCGAAGCAATCCATGGACCTCGGCCGACGGGCGGTCGCTCGATCGCTACGGACCGTGGCGGCTCGACTGGAGCGGGGCGTTCCGGTGGCTGCGCCGGTGCCGGGACCAGAGCGACCGGCGCCACCGAGCTTACGGCAGGACGCGACCATGGCGCTCGCTGGGATGGCTCTGGGATGGCGCTCATCATCACCGTTCCGCCCTTCGGAACTGATGGAGCGGGTGGTGCAAGCGGAGCCGGCGGTACCGGCGGCGCCGATGGTGCAAGCGGAGCCGGCGGTACCGGCGGCGCCGATGGTGCAAACGGAGCTGGTGGTACCGGCGGCGCCGATGGTGCAAACGGAGCTGGTGGTACCGGCGGCGCCGATGGTGCAAACGGAGCCGACGGCGGAGGAGCGACGGGCCCTGGCCAGGGTTGCCTCGGCGACGGTGAGGAGAACGGGGAAGGCGAGTATGTCGGGGGGGTGCTCACCCGAGGAGCGGGTAGGTCGCCCGGCGCGGGTTGAGGTGCGGGTCTTCCGACGCTCAACGAGCGTCGCGCCGTGCCGGACAGCGCGTTCAGCGCCTGCGCGGCGCGGAATGCCGACTCCGGCCGGCTGAGCTGGAAGACAAGACGGAGCCCAGTCGGCGACGAGATCGTCAGCTCGCCGTAACGCAGGACGGGGAGCTGATAGTTGTCCTTGAAGCGGAGATCCGGTGATCCGTCCTTGCAGACGAAGCGCCACGTCATCGCGACGACGTCGCCATCGCGCGGCGTAGGTCCATCCTCGATGAATCGGGTCTCTGCTGCCATCGCCGTGAGTTGCTCATACGGCAACGCTGCTACCCGCCCGTTCTCCCAGAGAAGCAATCGGTCTGGAAGGAAGAGGAGTTGTTGTGGGCCCGCCGGAATGGTCCAAGAATCGAGGTTCGTCTCCACCCCGGCGTGGGTCCCGCGCACGCAGCTCGTTGGTGTCCGGCGGAGCAGCGTCGTCGCACCGGCGTTCCGACGCGCATCGCCGGTCGGTGCGGCGTGGTATACGTGCCACACTCCCGCGCTGTGGGCGAGCGCCTCGCCCGCCGTCGAAGCGAGAGCAAAGCGCTCCATCGCGGCAGGGTCGTCGACGTCGTAGATCAGTCGCGCAATCCGCTGCTCCTCGCTCCACCTACGCACGGGGAAGCCGGCGACGACGAGGACGAGCGCGATCGCGAAGGCTCCACCGACGCCTGCGGAGGTGATCACGAGGAGGACGACGACGAGGCCGCTGACCCAGTACGCCTTGAACCAGTCGAAGGCAGTCGGCCGGGCTTCAATCTCACGAGCTACCTCGTCCGGAGATAGCTGCTGGAGCGAGGCTACGGAGGCTGTCGCGATAAACCCGGACGGCGAGTGGCCACTCGGCATCGGAGTCTGGGGGGATAGTTGTGCCGGCGCGCTCGAACTATCGCTGGCTTTCTGCCGATATTGAAAGCCGCCTGGCGACAGCGTTACGTAGGTGCCGCGCGGTCCGAACGCGACACGCGCGCCTCGCACACCCGCAGAGAGGACAACCCCGGGATAGGACACGTTGGCGCGGATGGGTTCCATCCGCAGTACCCGTCGAAAGACGCCCATTCCCCCCTGCCCAGCTATCGCCCCGCTCGTGCGTAACCTCTAACTTGAGTTCGGTGCCTCCAGGTTGGCCGCCCAGTGATGGCGTTCGTGGCCTAGGAGGCGATGGGGCATCGAGACGCATATCAGACTTCTTACAGTTCAAAAAGGAGAAATCCAGCCAGTCCAATGAGGCGGGATGCGACCAGTCAGTACATGTGCGGACGGACATGTGCGAGGTCTTCTTACCTCTAGCAGGCATCAAGCGACAGTAACGTTGGCTCTCCGGCACTCTTGCTGAAGGTACTCTGTTGAGCTTGCTTGGAGTTGCATGACCCGCAGGGGAGGCGAAGCGTCCGGGCTTGCTGATTCACCGAAGGTGGCAGGCGACCGAGCATACTGGCGATGGTCGGACGGGCCTTGAGTTATCGAAGTGCCCGAGCTCCCGTTCTCTCTTCCTGCCACAGATCTGAAGCTCGAGCGTGCGCACAGCCAGGCGGGAACACTGCCGCTTGGGTGGGCCAGGTGTTGCGAGCGAGATCCAAGAAGCCTGCCGCGTTGTTCGCCGGCCATCGCGCGTCCCCAGGTGCCTCACGAACCTGACCGCGCTCGAACGTTACCGTGACGGTTCCTGTGCCGTCGGATGCGATGAGGCACAGGTTCACGACCTTGCTCCGTGATGAGCCAACCCGAAGTACCATCGGCCCACCGGTGACTTCCCCGTTCCTCGAGGCCCCCGAGTCCGCCTGGGTGGCGAGCAACGCGCTCGCGTTCGCGCTGCGCGACCGCTTCCCGGTCAGCCCCGGCCACACGCTCGTCGTCCCGCGCCGGCTCGTCTCGACCTGGTTCGACGCCACCGCCGAGGAGCGCGCCGCGATCTTCGAGCTGGTCGACACGGTCAAGCGGGACCTCGACGCCGAGCTCCATCCGGACGGCTACAACGTCGGGATCAACGCCGGCGAGGCCGCAGGGCAGACCGTGATGCACCTGCACGTCCACGTGATCCCGCGCTTCCGCGGCGACGTGGACGACCCGCGCGGCGGCGTGCGCCACGTCATCCCGGGCCGGGGGAACTACCTCGCCGGGCGAGCCCCGCCGCTCGCGACCGGCGGCGCCGAGGACCCCTTCTTGCGCCACCTCGCGCCGGTCTTCGCGCGCGCGACCGACGTGGCCATCCTCTCGGCCTTCGTCCAGGAGAGCGGCCTCGACGTCCTGGAGAGCCATGTGTTCGCAGCCCTCGCGCGCGGCGCCCGCGTCCGGCTCGTCACCGGCGATTACCTCCACATCACCCAGGCCACGGCGCTCACCGAGCTGCTCGACTGGGCCGGCGGCAATGCCGCGCTGGCGGGCGCTGAAGGCATTCGGGGCAGCTTCGAGGCGCGCGTGGTCGAGGTCGACGCGCTCCCCGGCAAGATCCGCTCGTTCCACCCCAAGTCGTGGCGCTTCGAGGGCCCGGGCTTCGGCGCCGCGTTCGTCGGATCGAGCAACATCTCCCGCGCCGCGCTCGGCCCCGGCATCGAGTGGAACCTCCGCGTCGACCGCCACCGCGATGCGGACGCCTACAGGGCCGCCGCCGACGCCTTCGAGCGCTGGTGGTCCCGCGCCCGGCCGCTCACGGCCGACTGGGTCGAGAGCTACGCTCGTCGCGCACGTCAGGCCGCGGTGGGCCTGCCGCCGGGTGAGGAGGACGCCGCGCCCATCGATCCCCCGCCTCCACCGCACCCCATCCAGCGCGAGGCGCTCGCCGCGCTGCAGCGGAGCCGCGCGGAGGAGGGGCGCCGCCGCGCGCTCGTGGTGCTCGCCACCGGTCTCGGCAAGACGTACCTCGCCGCGCTCGACGTCGAGGCCTGGGCCGAGCACCACGGCCGCCGTCCGCGCGTCCTCGTGCTCGCCCACCGCGAGGAGCTCCTGGTCCAGGCCGCGCGGACCTTCCGCCGCCTCCTGCGGGACCACACCGCGCGCTTCGGCTGGTGCGCCGGGAGCGCCGGTGAACTGGTCGGCGATGTGGTCTTCGCCTCGGTCCAGAAGCTGTCCCGTCCCGAGCACCTCGCGCGCCTCGCCCCGGGGAGCTTCGACTACGCCATCGTCGACGAGGTCCATCACGGCACCGCACCGAGCTACCGCGCCATCCTGGACCGGCTCGATCCGGGCTTCTTGCTCGGCCTGACCGCCACGCCCGAGCGCGCCGACGGCGCGGATGTCGTCGGGCTCTTCGACGATCACGTCGCCTACCGGGCGGACATCGGCGCCGGCATCGAGCGGAAGCTGCTCGTCCCATTTGCGTATTTGGGCCTCAGGGACGACACCGATTACCGCGCTGTCACCTTCCAGAACCGGAGGTTCGATCCAGGAGAGCTGGAGAAGGCCATCGACACGGATCGGCGCCTCGAGCAGATGTGGCGCGCGTGGCAGGAGCACCCGGGGGAGCGCACGCTGGTGTTCTGCTGCTCGATCCGCACGCGCACCATGCATGCGACTTCCTCGCCACACGAGGTGTTCGCATCACCGCGGTCCACTCTGGTCCGGAGTCGGCGCCGCGCGAGGAGGCGCTGGCGGACCTCGTTGATGGCAGGCTCGACGCGCTGTGCGCTGTCGATCTCTTCAACGAGGGCATCGATCTTCCGAACGTCGATCGCGTGGTGATGCTCCGTCCCACGGAGTCGCCTGTCGTCTTCTTGCAGCAGCTGGGCCGCGGCCTGCGCGTCGCGGACGGGAAGGCGCGCCTCACCGTGCTCGACTTCGTGGGCAATCACCGCGTGTTCCTCGACCGCGTGCGGACGCTGGTCTCGCTCGGCTCCGAGCCGTCCGATCTGCGCGACTTCCTCGGCGGCATTCGCGCCGCGCGGCTGCCCCCGGGCTGCACGGTGGACCTGGATCTCGAGGCCAAAGATCTCTTGCTCCGCCTGCTTCCTGCGCGCGGGAAGAGCGAGGTGGAGCGCGCGTACCGGGATCTCCGCGACGCGCGCGGCGAGCGCCCGACGGCCGGCGAGCTGTTTCGGATGGGCTACCGGCCAGCCACGCTGCGGCCGGCTCACCAGGGCTGGTTCGATTTCGTCGCTTCCGAAGGCGATCTGAGCCCGCAGGAGCTCAGGGTCCTTCGCGCCGCCGGCGCGTGGCTCCGAGAGCTCGAGATCACCGCGATGAGCAAGTGTACCAAGATGGTCACGCTCGAAGCGCTGCTCGAGACGGGTGCGCTCTTCAACGGGATCTCGATCGTCGAGCTCGCGCGCAGGAGCCAATCCATTCTGGCTCGCTCTCCGGAGCTCTCGCGAGATCTCGACGGCGTGGCCGAGCTGGGCGGCAGCCGGAGGTTCGACGAGCCGCGCTTCGTCAGCTACTGGAAGGAGAACCCCATCGCCGCGTGGACGGGCGCGCGAGGCCGCCGCTGGTTCGGGCTCGACGGGGACCGCTTCGTCTCGAAGCTCTCCAGTCCTCCAGGCGACGAGGAGGCCTTTGCCGCGATGACGCGGGAGCTCGTCGACTACCGGCTCGCCATGTACCGCGCGCGCCGCCGCGAGGACGGCTCCGGCGCGTCGTTCTCGGCCAAGGTGCTGTGGAACAAGCGCGACCCCATCCTCAAGCTGCCCTCGCGGGCAGCCCGCCCTGACCGCCCTTCAGGGGACGTCGACGTCCGCCTTCGGGACGGTGAGGTGTGGCGCTTCCGCTTCATGAAGGAGTTCTGCAACGTTGCGCACCGCGTGGGCTCGCAGCGCAACGAGCTCCCGGATCTGTTGCGCCGCTGGTTTGGCCTCGCCGCTGGCCGCCCTGGAACGGCGTTCCACGTCCGCTTCGTCCGCTCGCCCGATGGGCTATGGGCGGAGCCGGAGAGCCCGGAAGGCGTCTCCACGGCGCCGCGCGGCGCGCTGGTCGCTTTCCCCGATCTGCGCGCGGCGGCGGGCGCCGCCGGCGTACCGACGGAGCTCTCTCGCGAGGCCGAGACGGTGCGGCTCCCGATCGTGGCCGCGCGCGGGGATGGGCTCTTTGCGGTGCGCGCTGCGGGCGACTCGATGGATGGCGGGAAGCGTCCGATCCGCGACGGGGATTGGCTGATCATGAGGTTCGCGCGCGGCGCCTCGTACGATGCGCTGGACGGCAAGGTGGCGCTGCTTCAGGTTCCCGATCGCGGTCTGGGGTTTGCCTACCAGATCAAGCGAATCGCGCGCGCTCAGTCGCGATGGTGGCTCCGTTCGGACAATCCGGACGGGCCGTCCTACGAGGCCACGGCCGAGACAGTGCCTGTCGCGCTCCTGGTCGAGGTGGTCCGCCCCGAGGACATCGGCCCGAGCGCCGGCGAGCGCTTCGAGGACGATGACGCCGCAGCCCGCGCGTTCGGGCTGGAGGAGCCGCCGCGGACTGGCCGTGTTGGCGGTCACCTCTTCTTCTGTCTGGAGGCGCCTGGAGCGCTGGTCGCGCCCGACCGCGTTCGATCGCCGGTGCCAGCCCCGGACCGCCGCCCTGGGGAGACGGCCTTCGTGATCGCGCGGTCGCCCGGCGAGCCCGGCTGGCGATACCTCGGCGTGGCCCGTTACCTCGATGAGGAGGGGCTCTGGGCCTGTCCGGAGATCGACCATGCCGCGTACCGCGCCCTGGGATCAGGCCGTGGGGTGTCCCGATCGCTGCCGGTGGGGAGCCGCGAGCGTGCGCGGGGGCTCGTGGAGGAGCTACTCCGGCGGCCCGGCGCGGGCGCCTTCGTGGAGCGGGACGGCAGGCGGTGTAGGATCGTCGGCCGGGCCGACGGCGGCGGGCTGCGCATCGACGGTGGCCCGGACGGCTTTGCAGAGCGAACGGTGTCGCTGACCGATCTCGCGTGGGTGTTCGTCGCGAGCGACGACGTCAGGAAGAATGGCGGCCTGCTGGACGAGCAGCGGGTCAACCGGCTGCGCTATCTCGAGGGGACGCCGAGGGCGGCGACGCGGTGGATCGACACGGGATGGGCGCTCGTGCTTGCGGCAGCGGTTGACACGGCGGGCGAGGGGTGACGGTCTGGAGGGCGGCGCCGGGAAGATGACCCTTCTCGACGCGCTCCCGTGGATCCGCCGCGTGAGGCGGTTCTCGCGGTCCGCCCGTGGCTTGCGCGCCGGCCGTAGCAGTGAGTGCATGGGGCGCGCGTCCCTGTGCCTTGCCAAGAACCGATCGCACGAGCGTTCCTCGAGATCGAGACGGTTCACCGCGCGGGCGCACCTCGCCTGGCGAAGTGCGCGTAACAACGCTGGACCATGTCCTGCCACCTCGCGTACTCCGCCGGGGACACGCGAAGCCGCTCTTTCCAGGCCGCATCGACCACGGACCGGACCTCGCCGGAACCCAGGCCGTAGCGCTGGAAGATCGACTCGGCCATGGCGGGGGACAGGGCCAGCTCCGCGCAGAGCGCGGCATACTGCGCGAGCGGCAGGATTGTCTCCAGCGACCCTGGGAGGGGCGCCATACCGCCCTCCCCGGCCGTGCTCGACGGCGTGGAAGGCGGCGATGCCTTGGAGGTCTGGGCGGCCGCTCCGGTCACAGGGGCCGGCGAGGACGCGGTTTGCGCCAGCAGCTCACGGGGGATCGCGACGTGCAGCGACGTCTCCCGGAGGTCTGCTGCCGCGTGAGGAGCGGGCCTCGATGCCCCGAGAGCGCCTGTACGCCTCGTGGATGCTCCGGTCGTGAACGGGAGCGCGGGGCCGCGGGGAATGTCCGAGAGCGGTGCGGTTTCCGTGATCCCAGGAAGCGGGCGCTTCACCGCCATCGCCTCACCGGATTGAGGGAACCGCAGCTCCGCCACTCGCGGAATGTCGGGCACGGCGGCGGTGCCGGTGGGCGACTCCGGAGCGCGAGGAGGCTTCGGCTCGGCCGTCGCGGTCGCGAGCTCGCCTTGCACGGGCACGAAGGGGAGCACCGTGTCTCGGGGGACATCCAGCAGGGGCCCCGTGCCCTGGAGCGCCGCTGGGGTCATGGCCGACGCCGCAGGACCGACGATCGCCTCGTAGGACGGCGCGGCAGGCGCAAATGAGGCGGCGGTAGATGCTGGCGAGCGCTCGACATGGCCAGCCTCCCGCGCTCGGGCGAGGAGCATCTCCAGCCGACGCGCGTGATGCGCCTGGAGCCGCTCGAAGTCCTTCGCCAGCGCCGCGTCACGCTGGAGCGCTGCCTGCCACCGCCGATCCAGACCGGCGCGCTGCTCCTCATCGGCCAGGCCGTGACGCCGCAGCACCCGTTCGCGTTGCTCCGGCAGCGCATCGAGCTCCGCGCAGAGCGCAGCGTACTCGGCGAGGCCCAGCCCGGGCTCGCCGAGCGGTACCGCAGCAGAGCGTTCGTCGGCAGGCCCCTTCGCCGATCCCCGCGCCTCGGCTACCCTCGACGGTCGCAGCACCCGAGGGGCGATCCGGAGCGGCCCCAGCTTCCCGGGCTTCGCGTGCAGCTCCTCGAGGAGCTCGCCGACCTTCGCGTTCTCTGCCGCGCGCCGCGCCCATCGGCGGCGGAGCCGCGCAACGTCGTTCATGCCCAGGTCGTTCTCCTGCAGCAGATCGAACGGAGCCGGGTGCGCTCCGAAGGCCGCAAGAAAGCTCACCCAGGCGGCCGCGTCCTCCGTGAGCGGCTGGACCTGCCGATCCAGCCAGTCCTCCGCCTGCGCCAGCTCCTGCTCGTACGCCGCGAGCAGCTCCAGCTCCGCGGCCAGCCGCTGCTTCCAGGCAAGATCGGCCCGCGCAAACGTACGCGGCTTCAGCCCCTCGACCGTGAGCACGTCCGCGAGAGGGAACCCCTCCGCCACCGCCGCCCTGACGGCCGCGTACTGCGCCAGCGAGATCCCTTCGCTCGCTTCCTGCGCCATCGCTGCGGGCTTCGTGGATGCCGCCATCCTCTTGGTCCCTAGTCGCCGACCAGCACCGTCCCGGCCGCGATCACGCTCCCATTCGGGGCATCGGCCGGGTCGTTGCAGGTCAGCGCCGGATCTCCGAGGTGCGCGGCGGGCTTGTTGTTGATGAGCACCGTCTTGCTGCCCGTATGCACCCTGGCCTGGTTTGACGGAGGACGCTGGAAGGTGCCCCCCGCGGGCACATGCGCGGGCGTGTTCGCCGCGGTGCTGCCCTCGATCGCGGCTGGCTTGCCCTCGACGAGAACGTCCGCGCTCAGATCGCCGGACAGGTTTCCGCTGAACGGCATCGGCGTCGGCGTGGGCACAGGCCCTCCCGGCGACGGGACCATCAGCACATGCGTGTCGATGCCGACGATCCTGTCGCCTTGCTTCGCCGCTGGCTTTCCTGGCCTGGGGGATCGCGATCGCATGCTCCTCCGTGCTCTCCTGTGCTGGTTACCGGGGCGATGTGCCGCGCGTGTCTCCTGCTCGAGTGGACTCGATCGGACCGACGGCACTCCGGCAGCTGTCTGCGTCCTTCAGCACAGGTGAAGGCGCAGGGGGTCGTTGTTCTTCTCGGGCCATCGGGCGATGTTGCTCCTGTCGCGCGCGCGGGCGTCGATCGGCGTCAGCCGCTCCCCTCGTCACCCGGCTTCGGTGCGTCAACCTCGAGGGGTGGATCGAGGGGCCTGCCCGTCTGCGGGTCGAACCGCTGGAGCCGCTTTCCCTCCGGTGCGCTCTGCCCGGCGGCCCGCGCCTGGCCGGGCTGGAACGGCATGTCGCGTCGAGGAACGAACTCCTTGATATCGGCCGTGCCCTGGGGGATGGCCGCCCCTTCCAGTGGGCTCGGCGGGCCGCCGCGCCGGAGGGGCGCTGGTGGACCTGGCGGCGTTGCGACCCCCTCGGAGCGGGGTGGCGCCGGGGGCCGGCTGCCGTCGCTGGCGGGCCGGGCGTGCGCGCTGGCGGCCCAGGGCGAGACCTCGTCGCGTTCGGTCGGCGAGCGCGGCGAGACGAACGCCGGCCCCTGAGGGGGCGCGAGCGCCGGCGGCGCTGGAGCTGGAGGCGGCGGGGCGTGCGCCGGCGCGGTGTCCGCCGCCGCCGGGCGCTGCGACGGCCCGAGCGACGCGAGCGACGGCCGCTTCGCCTCGAGGCTGCGCCGGGTCCGCGCGAAGGCCGAGCTGAAGCGGAGCGCCTGGATCCCCTGGTTGCGCTTCGCCGAGAGCGCGAGCTCCGCCGTGTGTTCGGCGTCGGCCCGCTCCCAGTCCGCCGGCGCGACGCCGAGGCGCGCGAGCACCTCGTAGAGATCCGCGCCGCGGAAATAGACCACATGGGCCAGGACCTCGGCATACCGCTCAAGCCGCATGACGCTTCCGTCCTTTCCGCTCACGTTGGCTCTCCCTCGTCACGGCGCGTCCGCGTCGGGCGGGACGGGCCTCTTCATGCGGCGCAGGTTGTCGCACGACTC
Organism: Sorangium sp. So ce295; assembly: GCF_051527405.1. Taxonomy (NCBI): domain Bacteria; kingdom Pseudomonadati; phylum Myxococcota; order Polyangiales; family Polyangiaceae; genus Sorangium; species Sorangium sp. So ce295. The sequence continues at coordinate 11,981,189 of NZ_CP150324.1, forward strand.
CTCTCGGTAGGGGCATACCGCCGTGAAGAGCTCCACCGCCTTCTCGACGTCCTTCTGCGTCCCGCGGCCGGTCTCGTACATCTCCGCGAGCCGCTCGCAGCTCATCAGCCAACCGACGTCGCGCTTGTCGATGCGGCAGCCCAGCTTCGTGATCTCGAAGATCTTCTCGTCGACCTCGGGTCCGCTCCCCTGCTTCCGGATACGCCCCGCCATGCGATCGCACGCCAGGTCGCGGCCGTGCTGGCAGGCGGCCATGTCGAAGAAGCTCGCCTTCTCCGGGTCCTTGGGCACGCCCTTGCCGCGCTCGAACAACCCCGCGAGCTCCTCGCACCGCTTGAAGTCGCGGCTGACGGCGCACGCACGGTAGGTAAACTCCGCCACGGCTTCCGGTCCTTGCGGATCAAAGCCGTCCTCATCGACACAGCCCATCGCGAGCGAGCAGGCTCCCCGGCCCGCGCGGCACTCGGCCTGGGAGAACCTGCAGAGTTTGTGGCCGAGCTCCTTCGTGTAGCTCTTCCGCTCGGCCGGCGTCCTGTCCGACCAGGGGTAGCGGAGCACGGGCCAGCACGCGCCCATCTCGCCCGCGCCGCACATCGTGCGGAGCGTCATCGCCAAGGTCTCCGCGCGAACTTTGTCTCCGCTCCGCTGGGCCGCTTCCATCAGCGTGGAGCACGCGGCGATGTGGGACGCCGCGCAGGCGTCCTCCGCGGTCTTCTGTGCGGCCTTGCCCACGGTGTCCCGAAAGATGCTCAGCTCCTCCGGATGCCGGAGCACATCCAGGGCGAGGGCCAGACAGCCCTGCTGTTCGCCGTGATCACAGGCCATCTTGTGGTGAACAGCCTCCACCAGCTCTGCCGTCGCTTTGATTGGCCAGTCGTGAACATGGTAGTACTCCGCGGCGAACTGCATGCACGCCTTGGTGTTCTTGCCTTTGCATGCTTTCGTATAGAGATCATCCGCGCGTGACGCATCCTCCGCCACGCCGAAGCCGTGGAGGAATAGCCAGCCCGCAGCGCGGCACCCCTCCATGTCCCCCCGCTCGCAGCGCAGAAGGTCCGCCGAGGGATCCTCCGCCGGCGGCAAGGAGAAGAGCACGATGTCCGGAGCCTTCGCCGGATCGAGCGGCGCAGCGCTCGGGGCCGGCGGCGGTAGCGCGACGACCTGCCGCGCATCGGAGTCCCTCGACGGCACGCTCGATCCACCGCATCCGGTCAGCAGCACCGAGAGAGCCGCCGCGACGAAGGCCGAGCCGTCAGGCAGACGCTTGAGCATCGCCGTCTCCTGTGAGCGAGGGCGCCCCGTCCAGGAACATCGAGGGCGTGAGCGCGTCGATTCGCTCCCTGGCCGCTGCCCCGGTGCCGAACCTTGGATGCCAATAGATGCCATTCCAGGCGGTCTCCTTGAGCTTGTTCTCGATCGCCTTGGGCCAGGCGGCGCTCTGTTCTGGCCCGCCTGAGCTACCTGACATGTACTTCCATCGGCATTGGAAGTGCGCCTTGCCCGCGTAGTCCGCTTGCTGCCGCCCGCTGTTCGTGATCACCACGGCGGGGAAGTAGTGCTTGTACAATATCAGGTTTGCAGGATCGCCGAGCTGATTCTTGTACTTGGGTGCGACTTCAGACATGAACATGCTCAGCGTCATCTCGCGCCCGCCGTGTGCCCACATCGACCGGGCGAGGACCCCGCGCGGCATGAAGAAGATGACCCACGGCTGCAAGTTCGTGAAGCCGGGGGTGTTCCTGATCCCCCAGAGCATCTGCGCGATGGTGTAGTTCTGCTCCAGGGAGCCGCCGTACATGCGTGCGAGCCGGCTCACGTAGAGCACGTCGTCCGGTATCATCACCGCCTTGCTGGGCCGCAGCGTCAGGACAAGGCGGAACAGGCCGATCGGACGCGCCTTCTTGATGAAGGCGGCCATCTCGCCGAGATCTTCGGGAGGAGGCGGCGTGACGCCCATGCCGCAGAAGCCGAGCATCTGCCCTGGGCCGACCTTGTTCTGTGCGCCTCCGTCGACGATGCCGACCTGCATGAACTCGACGAGCGCTCCCCGCCCCGGGCTCTCCCGGCTCTCCCCCTTGATCTTCGCCCAGAAATTGGAGCCGTTGCCGGTGTCCATGAGCTGCACGAGCGGCTTGTCCTTGTGCACCCGGAGCACGTAGTGGATATGCGAACCGTCGAGCTGCTTCTTGAGATCGATGACGATGGCCTTCGTTCTGGTGTCGAGCGCCAGCGCCTTCTGACGCTCCCATTCGGCGAGGCCTTTGTTCAGCTTCTCTTGCATCTGAGCGCGCTTTTGCTCCGCAAGCACCATCTGTCCAGCTTTCTCGAGGATCCGGATATCCCTGAGAAGCCCGGGATCTTCCTTCGGCCTGGCGAGATCCAGCTCTTGCTGGTAGTCGGGGGCCACCCTGTCTTTCTGCGAATAGGCGCTCTCGACCTGCTGCGCTCCGGGCGTCTTGCGCGCCGCGAAGTGCTTCAGGAGGACCTTTTCAGGAATGCATTCGTCCTCGTACCTGCTCAGATAGAGCGTGACCTTCTGGGCTCCGGCGTCAGGATCGAACACGAATATGGTCCCTGGCGCGAGCGGCGGCGAGAGCTGCCTGGCGCGCTCGACCGTGAGCAGGTCCTCGTACGCGACGGGCGGAGACGATGCTCCTGCATCCGGCCCCGCGCTCGCCTTGTCCGTAGCAGCGGAATGGAGGGTGTACCAGCGCCCGCCCTGCGGGGGCGGCTCATCGGCGGGGGCCGCAGGCTTTCCTGAGAAGATGGCGAAGCTTCCAGTCGCGAACTGGGCTGCGTAGCCGATGCTGTCCAGGTGCTCGATGCGAAAGCCACGCGTCAGCGCTCCGTAGGTCGCAAGGTGCTGGCAGGCGACGACGATCGGCACGGCCGGATCATCGTTCTTCTGCTCTTTCCAACGAGGCGCCATGGGGTCCTCGAGCAGCCTGCCGTCCTTCATCGGGCCCACGACCGGCGCCTCCTCGTCTTTGACCCGCAGCGAGTCGTCGGGGGGCCCTGAGCCGTCGGGGGGGCTCGATGCTTCTCCCTGCGGCTGAGCGGTCTCCAGGTCGTCGCGAATCGGTTCTGGTGTCAGCCAGGACTCGATGTTGTAATGCCCATACGTGACCTTGTACCTCTTCGACTCCCGCGTGAGCGTGCTCCGGTACCGCCGCTGGATCCGGCTGAAGATGTACGTCTCCCAGTTCTCCGAAACGGGGAACCCCGCCACGCCCTTCCTCGTCCCCATGTCGTAGGAGCCTCCGAGGTTGCCATACGTGGCGCCGAAGAGGATCTCCGTGACCGCCTGGGCCCATTGCTCCTCCTTGGGGTCGGCGCACCAGTTCATCAGCGGCCCGGCCTGCGTGAGCCACACCTGATCCATGGGAAAAACTCGGATCCGCTGGTCGATCCACGCGAGCACATCGCCGATGGTCTCCGGCCGGGAGAGCGCGCCCTCCGGCACCTCGTGGCTCACCGGGCGTACCCCGTCGTCGCCGAACACGGTGCCGTCCGGCGCCCCCGCGGCCATGTCGTTGATCGCGACCGTCAGCCGCGGCGGCTCGTCCCCGTAGGGGTACGCCTCGGAGAGCTTCGTCAGGAAATCCCCAGCCGGCGCCTGCGCCGGCCCACCACCGCCCTGGTTCCCGTCCGCCATCTCGATCTCCTCAGCTGCCGTGTACACGCGCGAGCTCGCTCGCCGTCTGCGCGTCGAGCTCCCCTGTTTCTCCGAGCTCGTGATCCTTCTGGAACCACGCGAGCGCCGCCCGGAACCCCTTGTCCGCCGGAGGGTCCTCCTTGATCGCCCCCTCATAGTAACCGAGGTTCTTCAGCCGTCGCAGCGCCCCTTCCACCGTCGTCGCCTCGGGCAGCGCGGCGACGCGCACGGTCCACTTCTTCCTTGGGCCCGTCGGGTACTTCCCTGGCCACATCGTGATCTCGACGAGCTGCGCCGTCTCCGGGATCTCCACCGCGATCGCCCCGTCCACGTCCGTCTCGCCCTCGAACAGCCGGCCCTCGGCGACGAGCTGGTAGCGCTTGCCCGCGTACGGCTCGAGCTCCTCGTCCGTGAGCTGCACCTTGAACGGCTTCGTCCTCGCCTCGTCCTCGTCGCCGCCGGGCGGCGGTTCGTCGCGCGAGCAGTTCAGCTTCACCAGCTTGCCCCACAGCGCGGCGTCCTCGTCGAGCTCCAGGGCCGCGTCGGTGGAGAACATGCGGATCTTCTTGGCGGCGAGCTCCGCCTCTTCCCCGAGCGACAGGGTCGGTCCCTTGCCCGCCAGCGAAAGCGCCTGTGTGCCGGCGATCTCCACCCGGCCGGCCATGATCCGGATCCCCTCCGGGCTGATCTCGAGGGAGCTCTCGCCCGCGGAGAGGGTGAGGCTCCCCTGCGTCATGAGGCGCAGCGACTTCGAGCCGCCGAGCACCAGCGAGCCCGAGACGTTGATCTGCGCCGCGCCCGCGTCGTCGCCCGTGCCGACATCGATGCTGTACTCGCCCGTGACGCGGAGGATGGACGGACCCTCGACGGTGAGCTCCGAGCCGCCGAGGAGGCTCGTCTTGTCGATCCCCTCGACACGCAGCGCGCGGCTCCCGAGCACGTGCTCCTCGCTCTCGCCGAAGACGCGGACACTCCTCCGGCCCTCGACCTCGAGGTCGTCGTCGCGACGAACCTTCGTGAGCCGATCGCCGGTGTCGAGCGCGTCGCGGCTGGCCACCATGACAGAGCGGTCGCCGCCGACACCGACCCGCTGATCGGTCCCGACGCGGACGTCGAGCTCGCGCTCGGCGCGCAGGTGGACGAGCTCGCCGCCCTTCCGGTCCTCGAAGCTGAGCTCGTTGTGGCCGCCGCCGGTGGGGCTGCTCCGCGTCTTCACGCCGCTCCGGGTCCTGGCCTCCGGGAGCTGGAACGGCGCGCGGTTCACCGCGTTGGCGACACAGCCGGTCACGATCGGGCGATCGACGTCGCCGCCGAGGAACGAGACGACCACCTCCATGCCGACGCGCGGGACGAACTGGGTGCCGAAGCCGCGCCCCGCCCAGAGCTCGGCGTGGCGGATCCAGCACGAGCTCCGGTCGTCCCCCTGGCCCTCGCGGTCCCAGTGAAACTGGACCTTGATGCGCCCGAAGGCGTCGGTATGCACCTCCTCGCCCGGCGGGCCCACGACGGTCGCGGTCTCGACGACCTGCTGGATGCGCCGCGGCGCAGGGCGCGGCCTTACGCAAACCGTGTCCGGCGCGCAGGCGAAGCGTGCGCGGTAGGTGGGCGAAGCGCCCGAGACCTGCGGCGCCTCACCCTCGTGGTCGACGCGCGTCACGACCCAGCCCCGGTCGTACGCCGCCACGTCGTGCTCTTCCAGGAAGAAGCGGTGGCCGGGCACGAGCCGCCGGCACGCGGTCTCCCCGCGGGCGACAACGGCCTTCCGGCGCAGCTGTTCCAGCCGGATCGCGGCGTCCTCGCGAGCGACCTCCACCTTCTCGTAGTCGCCATGGTGCTCGTAGTGCTCGTACCGGCCGTCGTCCGCACCGCCGCCGCCGTCGAGCTGTGCCGTCCTCGCCGACGAGGAGGGGTGAAACAGCGGACGTTGGAAGTCGTAGTCGCGGACGACGGCTGACGTCGGCCGGACGGAGCGCTCCGCGACGAACCGCTGGACGTGGTCCTCGCCGGGCGTGAGGGCGCCGGTCCCTGCCGGCGCGCTCCTGTGAAGGAGCCGCGGGGCGCCGGGGATCGGCGGATAGATGCTCGCGTCGTCGCCGATCACCATCCGCTCGGCGCCTTCGCCGGGGTCGTGCTCGAAATAGTAGAAGAGGCCTTCCTCCGCGAGGAGGCGCGTCACGAAGTCGCGGTCGGTCTCGCGGTACTGCACGCAATAGGCGCGCTTCGGAGCTGCGCGGACCCGCGCGAAGCGGCGGGGGATGCGCCATTCCTCCAGGACGAGGTCGACGATCTCGTCGACGGTCCTGTCCTGGAAGATGCGGCTCGCGCGGCGCCTGCCGAGCAGCGACAGGCGCGAGGCGAGACGGAGCCGGTACGCGCTCCGGCCGTCGTCGAGCGCGGCGCTCCACGCCACGTGGGTGCAGACGCCATGAAAGACGCGGAGCGGAGCGCCCTCGCCCTGCAGCGCGAGATGCATCGGCTGCTCGAGGATCTGCGGCTCGAAGGCTGCCGGATCGGCGAACGACACGGCAACGTCGATGTCGACCCGGTAGCCGCGCGAGATGGACTCGCGACCGCGAAACGCGAGCACTGTGAGGTCTCGGGCTGCGAGAGAGCCAGCGCGAAGCTCGAAGGTGGATGGATGAGGCGCCCCGTTCGACATGGAGCGATCCCTATATCACGACCGAGAGTCGTTCTCCCGGCGCTCAGCATCTTTCTCACGCGCCTGCCTCCAGCGGCAGACCGCATCGGCGAAGGTGAGGGATGAAACAAGTTCTCATTACGAGAGATTTGTTCTGTGTCTCGACTCCAACAGTCCCGGTGTGACGTCATCGGTGGGTTTCGGCTTGCGCCTTATCGTGAACTCAAGAGGTGCTGCGATGAGACGACAGTGGACCTCTCCGATGAGTGATAGAGGCCAGAAGAAGAACGGCGGAAGCCTCCGCGCTGAACGCCGCCTCCCTGTCGTCGCCACAGCCATGATGACCGCACGGACGGATGCTCCGCGGCGTCGACCTTGCTCGACGGACACCCCGCCCTGCGATAGCAATTGAGTTACCCCGGGGGATCACGTCGCCCGGGCGGCGCGACATGAGCGTGAGGGCGCGCACGCAGGGCACGGCTCTCGGGCACGAGGCCGCGCTCCGCGCGTGCGGGGGAGGTGAAAGCCTATGTTGAGCGGAGCTGATGTTTCGGTCCACCAGGGAAGTATCCAGTGGGACGCGTTCGCCTCACGGCTCGATTTCGTCTTCATCCGGGCGACGTTCGGGACGGAGGGGGTCGACAGGAAGTTCGCGACCAACCGGGCCGAGGCCGCGCGCTGCGGGCTCCTCCGAGGGTACTATCACTATGCGTTGCCGCGCCTCGACGCGGCCGAGCAGGCGCAGAAGCTCTGCAGCGCGGTCGGCGACCTCGAGCCCGGGGAGCTCGACATCGTGCTCGATCTCGAGGAGACGCAGCACGCGGGCAACAGCGGCCATGTCTGGACGTCGCAGGACACCCTGGCTCTTCAGGTGTGGACCCGCCGCTTCGTCCAGGAGGTGAAGTCGCGCTACCCGGGCCGCTCGGTCATCCTCTATACCCGTCATGACTTCTGGCGCGATCACCTCGGCGGCAGCTCCGAGTTCGTCGACTGCCCGCTCTGGATCGCGAACTATACCTATGGCCTCGACTCGGTGCGGGCGAGGCCCCCGGCCAACCCGAAGGAATGGGCGGACTGGGCGCACAGGAAGCCGCTCAGGGCCTGGGACCCCTGGTCTGCGTGGTCGTTCTGGCAGATCACCGCCAAGGCCGTGATGCCGGGCGTCCGGACCAACACCGTGGACGCCAACCTGTTCAATGGAACGGTGAGCGATCTGCGGCGCCTCGCCCGGCTCGAGGCCGGGTCCGTGACGTCTGAGACGTCTGAGCCGCTGCCTACGGCCGACGCGCTCTGCCAGAAGCTGCTCTCGCAAGCGGATGACAGATACATCTTCGGGCACGAGGTGCGCCTGACCGATCCCAACCCCTCCGCGTTCGATTGCTCCGAGCTCATCGAGTGGGGCTGCGCCCAGCTCGCCGTCGAGCCTGCGATGCCTGACGGCTCCTGGATGCAGGCGCGCCACGTGAAGGCGGCGCGGCTGCTCATGCCGGTGGACACGGCGATCGCGACCCGCGGCGCCCTCCTGTTCCGCTTCTCGACAGACCCGTTCACGGGCGGGCGCCCCGAGCACGCCCACGTGGCCATGAGCCTGGGCGACGGCCGCACCATCGAGGCGCGCGACACCGCGCATGGCGTCGGCGTGTTCCCGGCGCTGGACCGCGGCTGGACGCACGCGGGCCGGATCCCGGGCCTCGACTACGGCGCCGCGCCGCCCGGCGGCGGGCTCGCGCGCGGCGCCAAGGGGCCCGAGGTGAAGGCCTGGCAACAGCACCTGTTGATGTGGCGTGCCGGGCTCCTGCCGCAGTCCGGCGCGGACGGCGACTTCGGCGAGGAGACCGAGGCGGCCACGCGGATCTTCCAGCAGGAGATGGGGTTGCCCGTGACCGGCGCGGTCGGGCCCGAGACGCGCGACGCCATGCAGCGCGCGCTGCCGCGCCCGCCCTGCGCGCTCGAGCTGCCGCGCGCGCTGGGCCGCGCGCTGCTGGGCATCGTCGGCCAGGGGGCGGCCGCGGGAGGCGCGGCGCGCGCGGCGGGGCCGCAGGCAGCGCTCCAGGGAGCGGCGAGCGGGTCGACGGCGATGGCGACCCCGGGCCACGACGCGGCCGGCGTTCGCAGCTACACGTTCGCGCAGAGCGGCTTCCGGTTCACGGTGACCGCCACCCCCGAGCCGGTCGCGGCGGCTCGGGCGAACGACGCCGGGGGCGCCGTGGCGTTCTTCGCGTCGAGCCAGGCGCAGCCCGGGTCCGCGCGTCTGGCGCCCATGTTCGACGGGACGGGCCTCGACTGGCTGCCGCCGCGCGATCCGGGCGCGCTCACCGGCACGAGGTTCTACGAGCAGGTCCGGGGCCTGTCGCTCGCGGCGCGGGAAGAGCTCTTCCTCCAGGAGGTGCTGCGGGGGAACGTGCCCAGCTTCCTGCGCCGCTTCCATCGCGTCACGGTCGAGGCGCCCGACGGAAAGCGGGGCGTCGCGTACGTGTGCGCCGACTACCTGGCGATCGGCCCGGACACCGATTTCCTGCGCATGCCGCTCACCGGCGTCACCGCCCAGCGCGTCGCGGATGCGTGCGGCTGCGTGCTGCCGACGAAGAAGCTCGTGAAGGACATTTATGCCGCCTCGCGGAAGCAGACGGCCATCCCGTTCGATCCCGAGGACGGCACCAAGGTGGAGCGCTTTCGTGACCACCACCTGGCCATCGAGCAGCACCGGGTCGGCGAGCTCGGCGAGCTGCTCGCCGGACACAAGAAGGACGTCGTGGTGACCAACCGGCTGCACCACCACGCGCGCCGGCTGGCGATCTTCGGCTTCTACAAGGCGGACGGCAAGCCGTGGCAGCCGCTGGACACGTCGCTCCGGCGGCGGCTGCCGCACGAGGACACCTACGCCGACTACAGCCACGGGGTGCGGCTGATCGGCGGCCTGATGGCCCTCGGGTCGGATCAGCGCTGCGTGGCCGACGTCCTGCTCGACCCGGCGCTGTGCGGCCTCGTGAGCGACGAGGGGATCATCAGCGTTCCGAGGTACGAAGTGCACCCGCTCGGGTGACCGTTGCGGTCGTTTTGCCGCGGCCGAACAGCGGGGAAGGGTGAGGGGAGGGGTAGGGCTCGGCTACACTCCGCCGGTAGCAGGAGGAGCCCCGCGATGGAGCTGAGACGCACGAAGGCCATGGGCGATCACGGCAGCCTGATCGACGCGCTCGCGTCGATCAGCGAGGCGGAGCTGCTCGACGCGATCGTCGCGCTCGCGAGGCCGCGGCACATGTTCCGCCAGCGCGCGGAGAACCGCCGCGCGGCGCAGTACGTCGCCGCCGCGCTGGAGGAGCGGGGCTACGCCGTCGAGACCGAGGGCGAGCTCGGGAACGTGGTCGCGATGCCCCGAGCCCCGGTCGACCGCCCGATGATCCTCGTCGGGGCGCACTACGACAGCGTGCCCGACACGCCCGGCGCCGACGACAACGCGAGCGGGATCGCCGCGATGCTCGCCTGCGCGAGGGCGCTCTCGCGCTTCGAGCCGGCCCCGCCGGTGGGCTTCGTGGCCTGGAACGGCGAGGAGGACGGGCTGCTCGGCAGCGTCGAGTTCGTGGCGCGCCATCGAACGCAGGGCGGGGCGCCGATCGCCGCCGTGCACGTGCTGGAGATGGTCGGCTACGCGAGCCACGAGCCGGGATCCCAGCGGATGCCGGTCCCGGTCGCCGGGGCGCCGGACGTCGGCGACTTCATCGGGCTGCTCACGAACCACCGGTCGAACCACCTCGTGGAGCTCGCCGCGAAGCAGGCAGAGGCGCTGGTCCCCGAGCTGCCGGTCGTGGGCCTCAAGGTCTACCTCGGCCTCGAAGAGTGGCTCCCCGTGCTCCACCGGAGCGATCACTCGCCGTTCTGGAAGGCGAAGATCCCCGCCATGCTGTGGACCGACACGGCGGAGTTCCGCAACCCGAACTACCACCGCCCGACGGACACCCCCGAGACGCTCGACTATGGCTTCATGCGCCGCGTGACGCAGCTCGTCCTCGCGACGGTGACGCGGCAGGTCCGGACCGGCTAGAAGGAGAACCCGATGGTCATCGAGCTGACCCCGAGCTTCCAGGTAATCGACGCGCGCTTCCGCAAGCTCGCGTTCCCGCACGTGCACGTCGAGAAGCTGTACACGGGCTGCCGCTGGGCGGAGGGGCCGGCGTGGTTCCCGGCGGGGCGCTACCTCGTCTGGTCGGACATCCCGAACGACCGCATGATGCGCTGGGACGAGACCGACGGCTCGGTCTCGGTGTTCCGCCAGCCCGCGATGAACTCCAACGGCCACGCGGTCGACCTGCAGGGCCGCCTCGTGTCCTGCGAGCACCGCGGCCGCTGCATCTCGCGCACCGAGCACGACGGCTCGCGCACGGTGCTCGCGTCGCACTTCGAGGGAAAGCGGCTGAACTCGCCGAACGACGTGATCGTGAAGTCCGACGGCAGCGTCTGGTTCAGCGACCCGAGCTACGGCATCGACAGCGACTACGAAGGCGACGCGTCGCCGAGCGAGCAGGGCGCGCAGCGCGTCTACCGCCTCGACCCGGCCTCGGGTGCGCTGACGGTCGCCGCGGACGACTTCGTGCAGCCCAACGGCCTCGCCTTCTCGCCGGACGAGTCGCTGCTGTACATCGCCGACACCGGCGCGACGCACGTGAAGGACGGCCCGCACCACGTGCGCAAGTTCCGCGTCGACGCGAAGGGCACGCTGACCGGCGGCGAGGTGTTCGCGACCTGCCCCGTCGGCTTATACGACGGCTTCCGCGTCGACGTGCACGGCAACCTGTGGCTGTCGGCCGGCGACGGCGTGCACTGCCACGCGAGCGACGGCGCGCTCCTCGGAAAGGTGCTGATCCCCGAGACGGTGTCCAACGTCTGCTTCGGCGGCGCCAAGCGCAACCGCCTCTTCATCTGCGGCACCACCTCGCTGTACGCGGTCTATCTGAACACCCGCGGCGCCGGACGCTAGTCAGCGTCCCTCCTGATGCTGTCGGCCGTAGACCAGCAGCATGGCGATGATCACGGCGCCGTAGATGATCTGGCGGCCGGCCTCGGGCATCTGCAGCACGCTGAGCATGCTCTGGAGCAGCACGATGAGGATGGTGCCGAGGACGGTGCCGAGGTACGTCCCGCGCCCGCCCATGATGTTGGTCCCGCCGATCACCACCGCGGCGATGGCCGGCATGAGGTAATCGTTGCCCATGGCCTGGTAGGCCTTGTGCGAGAAACCGGCCAGCAGCATACCGGTCATGGCGGAGCACACGCCGCACATCACGAACGCGCCGATCAGCACCAGGTGCGTTCTGACGCCCGATAGGTAAACGGCCTGCTCCTGGTTGCCCACGGCATAGATGTAGCGGCCGAGCGCGGTCCTCTTCAGCACGAAGGTGGCGACGCCGCCGACCAGGATCCAGACGAACAGCGAGTTCGGGATGGAGAGCGTCCTGCCCACGGCCAGGACCTCCATCCACGCCGGCGCCTCGCTGCGCGGAGCGAAGCCGCCCGTGTAGAGCACCATCAGCCCCTGAAGCACGGTGTTCGTGCCCAGCGTGAAGATCATCGAGGGCACGCGCAGGTAGGCCACGCCGAGCCCGTTCAAGAGACCCGCGGCGGCGCCGACGGCCAGGCCGCAGGGCAACGCGGCCCAGCCGCCCATCCCCGCGGCCAGCATGGCGCTCGAGGTGAGCACCCACGGCAGCGAGAGATCGATGTGACCGAGCAGGATCACGATCATCATGCCCGTGGCGGCCACGCCCAGGAAGGCCGCGATCTGCAGCTGTTGCAGGATGTAATACGGGCTCAGGAAGCTCAGCGTGCCCTGGGTGACCAGCGTGCCGATCGAGCCGCACACGAGGACGACGCCGATCGACAGCAGCGCGTACCAGGTCGGCTTGTCGATCTCGCCGAGTCGGCTCTTGAGGGAGAGGGGCTGTTGCATCGAGCTCACCTGAAGACGTGCAGCCGGTTCTTGACGCGGATGACCCAGAGCGCGCCGAGGCAGACGGCCGCGAGCAGGATGAGGCCCTCGAACAGCGGCTGGTAGAGCGGGTTGGCGAGGAGGCCCAGCGCCGAGCCCTCGTCGAAGACGCGGAAGTTGAAGGCGACGGAGCGGAGCACCAGCGCGCCGAAGAGCGATCCGATGGCGCCGCCGATCCCCCCGTACAGCGAGGTGCCCCCGATCACGACGCTGGCGATGGAGTTCAGCGTGTAGGAGCCGGCTTGCGGGATGTCGGCGTTGCCCGACGTCGTTTGCAGCGCGAGGTAGAGGCCGCCGACGCTGGCGAAGAACCCCGACAGCGTGTACGCGGCCAGCTTGACGCGCTTGATGCGGACGCCCGACATGTACGCCGCCTCCTGCGACGCGCCGACGGCATAAGCGCCGAGGCCGTAGCGGGTGCGGCGGTAGTAGGCCCAGAGCAGCGCGAGCAGCGCCATCCAGATCGCGGGCGACGGGATCTGGCCGACGAAGCCGAGCGCGCCGTCGAGGGGGGCGGCGCCCGCGACCTGCAGCAGCTCGTTGAGATCGAAGGTGGCCGCGAACGCCAGATCGCCGTCGACCTGGCCGCCGGGCGTCGGTCTCAGGAACAGCGCGACGCCGAGGAAGATCGTGCCCGAGGCCAGCGTGGCGATGATCGGTTGCAGGCGGCCATAGACCACGAGGCAGCCGTTGAGCAGGCCCGCCGCCATGCCCACAGCCAGGCACAGCAGGATGCCGAGGAACATCGTGAGCGCGCTGCCGGCAAGGACGTGCGAGGCCACGCAGTTGACGAGCGTGATCACCGCGCCCACCGACAGATCCAGGCCGCCGGTCAGCACGGGGATCGTCTGGGCCATGGCCGCCGCCACCAGCACGAACGACTCGTTGGCGTTCTGCCCGATCAGCGGCGCGCTGAAGCCCTTGGGATGCGACAGCGAGTAGAGCCCGTAGAACAAGATGCACAGACCGACGGCCACGAGCAGGCCCTGGTTCTGGCGCAGGCGGAGCTTCCAGTCCTTCATCGTGCCTCCGATGGCGCGCGTTCGTCTCCGCGCTTCGCGGGCTCAGGCCCGCCGCGCAGACCGAGGGCCAGGTCCAGGATGTTCTTTTCGGTGATGTCGGGCCCCACGAGCTCGCCCTGCACGCGGTTCCGGTAAAGGATGAGCACGCGATCACAGCAGCCGATCAGCTCGTCGTAGTCCGTGCTGTAGAAGAGGATGGACGTGCCGGCGTCCGCCAGCTCGCGGAGCAGCTGGTAGATCTCCTGCTTCGTGCCGACGTCGATGCCGCGGGTGGGATCGTTGAGCATCAGCAGCCGCGGCTCCGTCATGAGCCACTTGGCCAGCACGACCTTCTGCTGGTTGCCCCCGGACAGCGACGACACCGGGTGGTCGGGCGAGCCGATCTTGATCTGGATGCGGCGCACCATCTCGTCGACGCGCGCGGCCTCGCGCCGGCGGTCGAGCACCACGCCGCTCGTGAACCTGTCGAGCGACGCCAGCGACAGGTTCGTGGCGATGGACATCGGCAACATCAGGCCTTCGGTCTTCCTGTCCTCGGGCACGAGGGCGATGCCGTGCGCGCGGTCCTTGGCCTGGCGCGGGCTCGCCAGCTTGACCGGCTTGCCGTCGATCTTGATCTCGCCGCGCACATCCCTGAGCACGCCGAACAAGCCGAGGAGCAGCTCGCGCTGGCCCTGGCCGTCGAGCCCGCCGATGCCGAGGATCTCGCCCTTGCCGAGCTTGAACGACACGTCCTCGAGCTGCCGCTCCCAGCTCAGGCCGCTCACCTCGAGCAGCGTCGCCGGGAAGCTGCGGGCCGCCGGCTTCGGCGGGAAGACGTGGCCCATGTCACGGCCGATCATGAGCTCCACGATCTGGTCGTCGCTGCGCTGGCCCTTCGCGAAGGTCTCGATGTGCCGACCGTTGCGGAAGACCGACATCACATCCGCGAGCTCCTTGATCTCGTGCATGCGGTGCGAGATGTAGAGCATGCCGACGCCTTGAGCCTTGAGCTCGGCCAGGAGCTCGTAGACCTTCTTGACGTCGGTGTTGGTCAGCGCGGAGGTGGCCTCGTCCAGGATCAAGAGCCGCGGGTCCTTGCCGAGCGCCTTCGCGATCTCGACCATCTGGCGGCGCGAGAGCGGCAGGTCGCTCACCCAGGCGTTCGGGTTCACGCCCTCGCAGCCGACGCGCGCCAGGAGCTCCTCGGCCCTGCGGACCTGCGCCTTCCGATCGAAGAGCCCCAGGCGGTTCGTCGGCATGGTGATGCCGATGTTCTCGGCCACGGTCAGCGTCGGCATCAGGGACAGCTCCTGAAAGACGCAGACGATGCCGGCGGCGTTCGCCTCGATCGGGTGGTCGAACCGGACCGGCTTGCCCTGGAGCAAGAGCTCCCCGGCGCTCGGCTTGACCACGCCGCCGATGATCTTGATGAGGGTGCTCTTGCCCGCGCCGTTCTCGCCGAGGATGGCGTGCACCTTCCCCGGCTCACAGGCGAAGTCGACGCCGCTCAGGGCGGTGACGCCGCCATAGTGCTTGGAGACGGCCCGGAGCTCGAGAAGCGGAGGGCTCACCGGTTCGATCATGATGCTGGGGCGCTACTTCACGTCTGCTTGACGCTGACTCGACGTTGGCTCGACGTTTACTGGACGTCTACTTCACGTCGGATTCCGACTCGTTCATGATCTTCACGCCCGAGATGTTGACCCCGCAGGGCGGGAACTCGTTGGGCGTGAAGAAGTTGTCGGAGAGCTGGGAGAAGAAGCTCTCGCCGTCCTTCAGCGTCGTGTGATCGGCGGCGGGGATCGGCACGGAGATCATCTGCGGCATCACCTTGCCTTGCAGGCCCTCGAGCGCCGCCTTCATCGCGATGGCCGCGAGCCCCGGCGACTGGCCGAGCGACAGGCCCTTCATGCCCTTTTCGTGGTGCTTCGCGATCAGCTTGCGCACGCCGTTCTCGGCCTCCGTGGCGACCGGGATCGGCTTATGTCCGGCGTCGAGCAGCGCGCGGACGGCGCCCGTCGAGCCGCCCTGCGCGAAGAGCGCGTCGAACTGACGGTGCACGGCCAGCGCGTCGGCCACCGCCTTCTGCGCCTTGCCGTCGTCCCAGCTGCCCACCACCTCGACGATGGTGTAGCTCTTCCCCGGCGCTTCCATGACCTCGCGGAAGCCGAGGTGGCGGTCGCGATCGACGGAGTTGCCCTGCAGGCCGCGGACCTCGAGCACCTTGCCCTTCCCGCCGAGCTGCTTGTCGAGGAACTCGCCCCACTGGCGCCCCATCGCCAGCTGGTCCTCGTTGACCTGCATCACCTTGTCCGTGTCGAGCACGTTGTCGAACGGAACCAGGATGACGTCCTTCTTGTCAGCGAGCCGGATCACGCGATCGAAGCCGTCGGGGCTGACGGCCAGCGTGACGATGCCGTCGAAGCCCTGGTTGATGAAGTCCTCGATCGCGCCGAGCTGGGCCGCGACGTCGGTGCCTGTCGACACCACCTTGAACTCCTTGATCAGCGGCGCGATGGCCGGATCCTTGGCGAAGGCCTTGGCCGTCTTGACCATCTGGATGCGCCAGGCGTTCCCGACGTAGCCGTTGACGAGCGCGAGGCGGAACGGCGGCTTTCGCGCCGTCCACTGCAGATACTTGGTGTCCTGCTTCCACGGCGCGAAGCACTCCGGGTTGAAGCCGGGCCCCGGCACGACCTTGGGCCCTTGCCCGCTCGGCGCCTGCGCGGCCGCGACGCTCGGCGCCTGCGCGGCCGCGGCGCTGGCGGAGCCCCCTGCGGCCGGAGCGCTGTCGGGCTTGTCTTTGCAAGCAGACAGACCAGCGAGACCCCAGAGCCCGAGCGCACAGCTCAACACCGCCGCTGCGCGCCGCGCCGATCCACGTGACTTCAACTGGCCAATCGACATCGTGCCGCTACCTTTCGAGCAAAGAGACGTGGTCGGATGGAGACCTCTGCGGCCCATCCCACGTCGTCACGTTCTCGCCCTCACGAAAGACGAGGGCAATGTCTGCGTGCCGCCGTATCGCTCACGGCAAAAACACTGGGGTACAACGATTCGTATCTGGCGAGCGACGGTGTCGCGCGTCATCCCCGGGACACCACGCGGGTTTCGCGGGCGCCCTCACAATTCAATGACGTGATCGTCGACGCTCGTGGGGCCTACCACGACAGATCTTCTGGTTTCGGCGCTTAGGAAATCCAAACGCGATCCGGAAGTCAAGCTTCTCGTTGTGATCGTTCACATCGTACAGCCACGCTGCACGCGATGGCTGAATGATGGAACCTCACGTGATCCGCCTTTCTTCTGGAAAAATAACGCACCATCAAAAGCTCATGTGCCAGAGGAGCCCCGCTCCGCGGCGATGGCGCGACCGAGGAGCCCGATGATGCGCTCCGCATCATAGACGCAGCCACCCCAGCTGCCGCCGCTGGCATCCTGAAGCGCAGCCCACAACCGCGTATCCGGGTTGACCCGGCCGTCCGGTTGAAGGGCTGGATTGGGCGAACGGGCGGCGAGACCGCCTGCGTCCACGCCCACGACGTCCACCGTCCCCTCCAGCCTGCGCGTGTCGATGCGCAGCCGGATGCGGTCGCCGTCGCGCACGCGGCCGATCGGTCCACCCGCCCACGCCTCCGGGCTGACGTGGCCGATGCACGCCCCGGTGGAGACGCCGGAGAAACGACCGTCCGTGACCAGGGCGATACGGTGCCCGTCCTTCACGTGCTTGAGGGCAGAGGTGATCTGGTACGTCTCCGGCATCCCGATACCGGGGCCGATGCCGATCAGCACCATCACGTCGCCCGGTTGCACGGCGCCCGTCTTGATCGCCTCGATCGCCGCGTCCTCGCTGCCGAACACGCGCGCGGGCCCTTCGTGCAGATAAACGCCGTCCGGTCCGATCACCTGGGGAGCGATCGCGGTGCTCTTCACGAGCGCTCCCTCGGGCGTGAGGTTGCCGCGCAGGAAGGTCACCGTGCTGGTGAGGCCGCGCTCGCGTGCCTTCCCGGCGGACATGATCACGTCGTCCGGGTCGATGCCGTCCAGCTGCCGCAGCTTGTCGCGCAGGCGCCGGCGCCGCTCGCTGCGCTCCCACCACTCGAGGTTCTCGCCCAGGGTCAGGCCGCTGACGGTGCGCGCGCCGAGCCGCAGCAGGCCGAGCTCGCGCAGGTGGAGCATGACCTCCGGGACGCCTCCTGCGAGGAAGACCTGCACCGTGGCGTAGTGCTTCGGCCCGTTGGGCAGCACGTCCACGAGCCGCGGAACGAGGGCGTTGACGCGCGCCCAGTCGTCCACCGTGGGGCGCCGGAGCCCGGCCGCGTGGGCGATCGCCGGCACATGGAGCACCAGGTTGGTCGACCCGCCGACGGCGGCATGCAGCACCATGGCGTTGTGGACCGAGTCGTCGGTGACGATGTCCCGCGTGGTCACGCCGCGTCGCTCGAGGGCCATGAGCGCGTGCGCGGAGCGGCGGGCGAGGTCGCGCCAGATCTCGGCGCCCGACGGGCTGAGCGCGCCGTGCGGGAGGGCGAGGCCGAGCGCCTCCGCCACCACCTGGCTCGTCGCGGCCGTGCCCATGAACTGGCAGCCGCCGCCGGGGGAACCGCAGGCGCGGCAGCCCATCTCGGCGGCGTGCTCGAGGCTCACCTCCCCGCGCGCATAACGCGCCGCGAGCGTCTGGACCTTGGCGGTGTCCTCGGCCTCCTCCGCGAGGAGCGTGACGCCTCCCGGCACGATCACCGTGGGGAGGTCGGGGGTGCCGGCGAGCGCCATCAACATGGCCGGCAGGCCCTTGTCGCAGGTGGCGACGCCGAGCACGCCCCGGCGGGTGGGCAGCGAGCGTATCAGCCGTCGAAAGACGATGGCGGCGTCGTTGCGGTAAGCGAGGCTGTCGAGCATGCCGACGGTGCCATTGGTCCGCCCGTCGCACGGATCGCTGACATAGCCGGCGAACGGGATGGCCCCGCCGGCCGTGAAGGTGCGGGCTGCCTCCTCCATGAGCAGCCCCACCTCCCAGTGCCCCGTGTGGTACCCGAGCGCGATCGGTGTGCCGTCGGGCGCGCGGATCCCGCCCTGCGTGCTGAGCACGAGGAACTGCTTCCCGTTCAGGCGCGCGGGATTCCACCCCATCCCGGCGTTCTGGGTCCAGCCGAACAGCTCGCCGCTCGACATGGCGCGCAGCTGCTCGGCCCCGAGCGGGAGGCGCCCCGACGGTCCGGGCGCGGTCGTGCGCAGGGTGTAGATCGCCTCGCTGCCCGACTCGAATACCGGGTCGTGGCTCATGCGCGGGGGGCGCCAGGTGCGATGGCGTCGCGGGTGGCCCGGCCGTCGACGAGGCGCGATATTCCGAGCGGATTCTCGTCGCGGAGCTCCGGCGGGAGCAGCGCGGGTGGACACGACTGGTAGCAAACGGGGCGCGCGAAGCGGAGGATGGCCGCGGTGCCAACCGACGTGAAGCGCACGTCGCTGCTCGCTGGATACGGCCCGCCGTGGTGCATGGCGGGCGACACCTCCACGCCGGTCGGGTAGCCGCCGAAGACGAGGCGGCCCGCGACCCGGCCGAGGACATCGACGAGGTCCTGGGCGGCGGCGAGGTCGTCGGCGGTCCCGTGAAGCGTGGCGGTGAGCTGGCCGTCGAGCGCGCCGAGGAGCTGGAGCAGCTCGCCCCGGCTCGAAGCGGTGACGAGCAGCGTGTACGGCCCGAAGATCTCGTGCGCGAGGTGCGGCTCCCGCGCGAAGTCGGCGGCGGAGACGCGAGCGACGCGGGCGCCGGCGTCGGTCAGCCACTCCACGCCTCTCAGCTCCCGCACGGAGCGGTCGAACGACGCCTGGATACCGGCGTGCAGCATCACGCCGGGCGTGATGGCGCGGGCCCGGTCGGCGACCGACCGCGCGAACGCATCCCACTCGGGGGAGGCCAGCCCCAGGACAAGGCCGGGCTTGGTGCAGAACTGGCCGACGCCGAGCGTGCACGAGGTGATGAGCCCCTCGGCGATCGCGTCGCGGCGCTCGCGCAGCGCGCCGGGCAGCACGACAAACGGGTTGATGCTGCTCATCTCGGCGAAGACGGGGATGGGCCGCGGGCGGGCCGCGGCGGCGTCACAGAGGGCGCGCCCCGCGCGGGTGGACCCGGTGAAGCCCACCGCCTGGATGGCCTCGTGGCGTACCAGCGCGAGCGAGACCTCGGGCGAGGCGCCGTGCACCATGCCGAACACGCCCGCGGGCAGGCCCGCCTTCTGAACGGCGGAGCGCAGGGCCGAGGCCGCGAGCTCGGAGGTACCCGGGTGCGCCGGGTGGGCCTTGACCACGACCGGGTTGCCTGCGGCGAGGGCGGAGGCGGTGTCGCCGCCGGCGACAGAGAACGCGAGGGGGAAATTGCTCGCGCCGAAGACGGCGACCGGGCCGAGCGGCCGCAGCATGCGGCGCACGTCGGGGCGCGGGAGCGGCTTGCGGTCCGGCAGCGCGGGATCGATCCGGGCATCGACCCAGGAGCCCTCGCGCGCGACGGCGGCGAAGAGGCGCAGCTGGCCGGTGGTGCGTGCGCGTTCGCCTTCGAGGCGGGCGACGGGCAGCCCGGTTTCCCGGTGCGCGGTCTGGATCAGAGGGTCGCCGAGCGCCATGATCTCGTCGGCGGCGGTCTCCAGGAGCCGGGCGCGCATCTCCGGCGCGAGGCCGGCGAAGGCCGGCGCCGCAGCGACGGCGGCGCGGGCGGCGGCGTCGATCTCGGCGGCGGTGGCGTCACGGTAGGCGCCGAGTTTTTCGCCAGTGGCGGCGTTGTGGGCGAGAAATTCCATGGGGCGCCTCGTCAACCTCGAGATACGGGGTTTGCCAGCGTGCCGACGCCGTGGATCGTGATCTCCACGAGGTCGTCAGGCTCCAGGGTGAACGAGTCCGGCGGGACGATGCCGGTCCCGGTCATGAGGATGACGCCCGCGGGGAAGCTCAGCTCGCGCGTGAGGTAGGCGACGAGCTCCTCGGGCGAGCGCCGCATGCTCGCGGTCGAGGTCTTCCCCGCGAACACCGCCTCGCCCCTGCGCCGGATCGCGAGCTCGATGGAGAGCGCGCGCAGGTTCAGCCCGGGCTCGTCCGCGAGCACGATGGCGGGGCCGAGCGCGCAGCAGCCGTCGTAGACCTTCGCCTGCGGCAGGTAGAGGGGATTGTCGCCCTCGATGGAGCGCGACGAGACGTCGTTGCCGGCCGTGTAGCCGACGATTCGGCCCGCCGCGGAGACGACGAGCGAGAGCTCCGGCTCGGGCACGTTCCAGCTCGAGTCGCGGCGGATGCGCACCGGCGCGCCCGGGCCGACGACCAGGCGGGGCGTCGCCTTGAAGAACAGCTCGGGGCGCTCGGCCTCGTACACGAGGTCGTAGAAGTCGCCGCCGCCGGCGCTCTCCTCTTTGCGCGCGGCGCGCGAGCGCTCGTACGTGACGCCTGCCGCCCAGACTTCCTGCCCGTCGATCGGGGCGAGCAGCGGGACGTCGGGCGGGAGAGGGTGGGCTTCGACACGCGCGCGCGCGTGCGCGTCGCGCACCGCGCCGAGGGGATCCGGCAAGGTGAGCCACGAGGCGACGGACGCGAACGCCTCCGGGGACGCCGCCGTGAGGTCGTGGCGCGCTCCCCGCTCGTCCTCGAGCCCGAGCCGAGGACCGCCACCGCTCGCAAACCGAAACAGCTTCATGTCCGCACCTTCCTACAGGGTCGTCCCGTCGATCGCGATGCCAGGGCCGCGCGGCCTTGCGCGTCCCCCCACGCACTCTCGATGCAATCCTGGAATCGCTTCAACACGTCTCTCACGCTGCCTCCGCGGGAACGCCCCGGGGCACCGTGGGTGCCGTGTTGAAGGCCATCACGCGCTCGCGCAGCGTCGACCGCATGATCCACCATTTGCGCGCTCTGTAAAGCCTGTATTCGCTCCATGATGCGTGGCGCAGCGCGTCCTGGCGACGGTGATGCGGCAGGCTCGCGCCGGCTGAGCCCGGGCCGTACGATCGGGCCGCTCGATGCGCTACGGCTCCTTGTTCATCGCGCTGAGCGCGTCGCTCCTGTGGCTCGCCGTCGTCGCCGGCGGCACCGGGCTCGCCCTGCTCTGGCCGGCGCTGAGCTTCGCCCTCGTCGGCGCTGCCTACCTGGCGCGCCAGCCCGCCCTGCTAGGAAAGCGGGTCGACGGCACGCTGGCGTGGTGGGCCTGCCTGCTGTTCGCGCCGTACTTCTTGCTCACGTGGTCGATATGGCACGGCGAGCGCCTGCTCGGGCGTGAGGACTGCGCGAACGAGGTGGTGCCGGGGCTCTGGGTCGGTCGGCGCCCCTGCGGGCAGGAGCTACCGGAAGGCGTGCGGGTGATCGTGGACCTGACGGCGGAGTTTCCCGCCGCCGCCGCGATGCGCCGCCATCCAGGTTACCTGTGTGTGCCGGTGCTCGACGGCACAGCTCCCGAAGCGGACGCGCTGCGTGAGCTCATCCATCGACTGCACGGCAAGGCGGCGATCTACCTGCATTGCGCGTCCGGCCATGGTCGCTCGGCGACGATCGCGGCAGCCTTGCTGTTGAATCGGGGGCTCGCGGCGAACGTGAGCGAGGCGGAGGGCCAGCTCCGGCTCCGGCGACCGGGGATCCGGCTGAACGCCGCGCAGCGGCGATCTCTTGAGGGAATGCTGACTCGACGTGAGGGTGGGTGACCCTGTTCGCAGGGTCGCCTCGCTCCGGGGGAGCCCGGTGCACGCGAAGCGCCGCCGCGACGAAGACTCATGAGACGAGAAGCCATGAGTCTTCGCCGTTGATGCAATCTATTTGCATCAGAGGCGAGGCTGAAGTAATGGTGTCGCATCCAGCAGGTCAGGCGATCCGCCGCTGCCGCGGAGCGCGGCCTGACGCCGAACGGCGACAAGGAGGGCACCTCATGCGCGATGTCATCAAGCTCGTCTCCTCTGCAGGGACGGGTCACTGCTACTACACGACGAAGAACAAACGGACGATGACGGAGAAGATGCAGATGAAGAAGTACGATCCGATCGCCCGCAAACATGTGATCTTCACGGAAGGGAAGATCTCGAAGGGAGGAGGCAAGTAATCGCGACTCCAGCGCTCGCGGTCGTGCAGCCAGCGTGGATGCGCTGCGCTGCATGACCGCGCCGCCGAGGCCGCGTCAGCCATCCTGCAGGGAGCGCCTTAGGCCCGCAGCTGCGCCAGCCCGGCCTCGCTCTCCTGATCACTCGGCTCACTCGCGTCCTCCCACGCCGGGAAGGGATCCTCGAACCGGCTCCAGGCGGCAGGCCCCACGGCCATCTCGTCCGGCGTGAGCAAGCAGGCGTCGAGCCCGCGCGTGAGCTCCTCTCGGACCATGTCGACGCCGATGAACACGATCTCCTGCCGCCGGTCCCCCCAGACCGGGTGCCACGCGGCGCACGGCCGGTCGTCCTCCGGCCGCTCCTCCTCCGGCAAGGCGGCGTACCAGAGCCCCGCCGCCTCGAACGAGGCGGCGCCGCCCGCCTGCGACCAGGCGCCTGTGATGTCCATGCGCGTCGCCAGCCAGAAGAACCCCTTGGAGCGGAGCACTCCATCCCAGGCGGCCGCCCCGTGGAGGAAGGCCCAGAGCCGCTCCGGGTGCATCGGGCGCTCCGCGGAGTAGACGAAGCTCTCGATCCCGTACTCCTCGGTCTCGGGGACGTGCTCCCCGCGCAGCTCCCGCATCCAGCCGGGCGAGCGCGCCGCCTCCTCGAAATCGAAGCGCCCGGTGCCGAGGATCTCGCGAGGATCGACCCGGCCGCGGCAGGCCCTGACGATCCGGGCGCCGGGGTTCAGGTGCAGCAGCATCGCCGTGAGCCGCTCCACCTCGTCATCGCTCACGAGATCCGTCTTGTTGAGCACGAGCACGTTCGCGAACTCGATCTGCTCGACGAGCAGATCCGCGACCGTGCGCTCATCGTCGCCGTCCAGCGCGGCCTCGCGCGCGCGCAGGTCGTCGGCGCTCGTCCAGTCGGCGAGGAACCGCTGCGCGTCGACGACGGTGACCAGCGTGTCGAGCCGGGCGACCTCCGAGAGGCTCTTGCCCGTCGCCGGGTCGTCGAAGGTGAACGTCTCGGCGACCGGGAGCGGCTCCGAGATGCCCGTCGACTCGATCAGCAGGTAGTCGAAGCGCCCCTCGGCCGCCAGGCGGGCCACCTCGACAAGGAGATCCTCCCGGAGCGTGCAGCAGATGCAGCCGTTCGACATCTCGACGAGCCGCTCCTCCACGCGGCGCAGCGCAGCGCCCCCGCCCCGGACGAGCGCGGCGTCGACGTTGACCTCGCTCATGTCGTTGACGATCACCGCGACGCGCATCGAATCGCGGTTCGCGAGGACATGGTTGAGCAGCGTGGTCTTGCCGGCGCCCAGGAAGCCGGACAGCACGGTCACAGGAAGCTTTTGCGTCACGTCGAGGTCCTCTCTCGCCAGCGCCTGCGCGCTCCAGCGCGGGCGGGTGCGCCTGCCGCGCGCGCGGCGCGGGGTGAACGAGGTGCATCCGCGGCCGCGGCGCGATCGGCCGGGCCCAGGTCTGGCGTGGGCTCGAGTTAATGCAACAAAATGTCATTTGCAACATTTGCAATAAAATATCCTCTGTCGCCGAGAGGTACGCCGCACACCTCGCGCGCGGGCCGGCGCGCCGCGGCCCCACGCGCCGAGACCGACCCGATCGCCGCGCCCAGCGCGGGCCGCCTTGCCGCCTGCTCGCTCGCCTCGACGGGCGCCGGCTCGGCGCTACGGTAGCCGCGTGGGCGCGACAGGCTCCCCGACGGCCCAGCGCGCCGCCCCCGCGGCGCGGGAATGGGCGGCGCTGGCGGGGCAGGTCTGGCGGCTCGCCTGGCCCGCGATCACGCACATGCTGCTCCTGACGCTGGTCTTCCTCGTCGGGCGCGGCATGGTCGGTCGCTACTCCACGACCGCGCTCGCCTCGATGCAGATCTGCGGGACGCTCACGTGGACCATCGTCTCCGTCTTCAGCGCCACGTCCGCCGGCACGCTCGCCGTCGTCGCGCGCAGCGTGGGCGGCGGCGATCGCGACGCGGCCGCCGCGGCGGCGCGCGCCTCGCTTCTCTTCGCGCTCGCCCTCGGGGCGGCGATCGCGCTGCCGCTGCTCCTCGCCTGCGGCCCGCTGCTCCGCGCGCTCTTCCCGCACGCCGGCGGGGCGGTCATCGAGCAGGCGGCCGCGTACCTCGGGATCGTGCTTCCGGCGCTCCCGCTCGCGTTCGTCGAGGCCACCGCCGCGGCGGCGCTGCAGGGCGTCGGCGACACGAGGACGCCGCTCGCCGTGGCCACCCTCGGCAACCTCGTCAACGTGGCGGTCAGCGCCGTCCTCATCTTCGGCCACCTCGGACTGCCCGCGCTCGGCGTGCGCGGCGCGGCCGTCGGCGTCGCGTGCACCATGGCGACCGAGGCGCTGCTGCTCACCGCGGCGCTCCTGTCGCGATCGAGCCCGCTGCCCCTCCGGCCAGCGCCGGGCGCCGCCCCGCAGGCGAGCGCCGCGGCGCTCGCGCGGGTCCTCCGGGTCGCGCTGCCGGCGTTCGCCGAGCGCTCCGCCTACCACGCCGGCTACATGGGGTTCGTCGCGATCATCGGGCTGCTCGGCGCCGCCGCGATGGCCGCGAACCAGGCGCTCATCGCCGTCGAGTCGGTCTGCTTCCTGTCCGCCGAAGGGTTCGGCATCGCCGCCGGGGCGCTCATGGCGCAGCGCCTCGGCGCGCGCAGCCCCCGCGACGCGGCGCGCGTGGGGCTCGTCGCGGCCCTCATGGCCATCGTCGCCCTCTCCGCGTTCGGCGTCCTGTTCGCGCTCGTTCCGCGCCCGCTCCTGCTCGCGTTCTCCAGCGACCCCGCGCTCCTCGCGCTCGGAGAGCGCGCGCTCCCCGTGGCCGCCGTGGCGCAGCCGTTCATGGCGTTCGCCACGGTCATGGGGATGGGGCTCCGCGGCGCCGGCGACACCCGGACCGTGCTCGCCGTCACGCTGGTCTGCTCGCTGCTCGTCCGGCTCGGCGGGACGTGGCTGTTCGCGGTGCCCCTCGGCCACGGGCTCGTCGGCGTCTGGATGGGGAGCACCGCCGACTGGATCTGCCGCAGCGCGCTCCTCGCCGTCGCCTTCGCGCGCGGCCGCTGGAAGTCCCTCGCCGTCTGACCCGCGCCCGGGCGCCGCGCCGTCCCCGCCGCCCCCCGCGGCTCAGGCCCGCTTCCGGCTGTCGGGGCGCAGCACGCCCTGGAGGATCACGTCGATGACGTGGGAGAGCTGGGCCTCGTCCACGACCGTGCGATCCGCGAGCATCTTGTGCCGGAGATAGGCCGCGAGCAGCTCGCACGGCAGCAGCGGATCCGCGCTCGGCGCGACCTCGCCGCGCGCGACCGCGGCCTCGATGATGGCCAGCAGCCCTGCCTCCTGGACCGCGCGCAGGGAGCGGGCGATGGTCATGAGCTCCGAGTCGAGCCCCTCGGACAGGCACACGTGAAAGAGGCTCTGCCCCACCGGCGACGTCTGGATCTCGATGATCGCGCGCCCGAGCGCGACAAGGTCCCCGCGCAGCGAGCCCGTGTTCGGCGGGATGATCTTCTCGTCCGTGACCGACAGGAGCGCGGCCCGCACCAGATCCTCCTTCGTCGGCCAGCGCCGGTAGACCGTGGTCTTGTTGACCCCCGCGCGCGTGGCCACGTCCTCGATCCGGAGCGCGCGGTACCCCGCGCTGGCGAGCTCCTCCAGCGTGGCGGCGAGGATGCCCCGCACGACAGGCTCGCCGCGCACGAGCGCGCGCGTCTTCGCGGAGCCTCGCTTCGCCGTGCGCTTCGCCGTCGTCGCCTGCATCAACCGTCATTGAAGTTCCGCCGCGCGGCACACGCCAGCCCAATTTCACGGCGCGGCCGGCTATCGCACCCTTTCGTTGCGATCATCGCAACCAGCGGTTGCGGTCGGCTCCGGCCGTGTTATACCCATCGCAACTGTCGGTTGCGGTCGCCTGGGCGCCAGCGCGCCCGGGCGGTGGGGCCGGAGGCTGGGCGACGCGGAACGAGCGGACGGCGCAGCGCACCGGCGCGTGCGCCGGCCCGCGCTGCGCCGTGCTCCGCCGAGGGCCGTGCTCCGCTCGCATCAGGCCGCTCCGCGACCGACGCTGCCCCGAGGGACCCTTGAGCCACACAACGACGAAAGGCCGCGCCCGAAGCCTCCTCCTGCTCCTCGCGCTCGCCGCCGCAGCGGCGGGCTGCGGGACCAGGGCCAGCGCCTCCACCGCCGCCGAGACGAACGGGCCCAGGGCCCGCGTCGAGACCGCGGAGGTGCGCGAGCAGCCCATGCCGCGCAGCATCGCGCTCACCGGCACGCTGCGCGGGGATCGGGAGACCGATCTCGCCGCCAACGCGGCCGGCCGCGTGGTGGAGACGTTCGTCGAGCGCGGCGCCGAGGTGAAGAAGGGCGACCTGCTCGCGCGCCTCGACGTCCGCGCCGCCGCGCTCTCCGCCGCGGAGGCGCAGGCGAACGCCGCGCTGACGCGCGCCCAGGAAGAGACGGCGAAGCGCGAGTGCGAGCGCTACGGGGCGCTGCTCGAGAGCGGCGCGATCTCCCGGGTCGAGCACGACCGGATCGCCGACCAGTGCCGGAGCGCCCCGCTCTCGGTCGCGGCCGCCTCCGCCCGCGCCCGCGCCGCCGCGCAGGGCGTCGGCGACGGCCAGATCCGCGCGCCGTTCGACGGGGTGGTCGCCGAGCGCTTCGTCGACGTCGGCGAGTACGTCCGCCAGGACTCCCGGGTCGTCGCGCTCGTCTCGAAGGGCGCGCCGCGCCTCCGGTTCACCGTGCCCGAGGCGAGCCTCGCGGCCGTCAAGGCTGGCGGCGCGCTGACGTTCACCGTGCCGGCGTACCCGGGGCGGTCGTTCGCGGGCACGGTGCGCTGGGTAGGCGCCGCGGTCCGCGAGACAACGCGCGATCTCGTCGCCGAGGCCGAGGTGCAGGACCCCGACGGCGCGCTGCGGCCGGGCATGTTCGCGTCCGTCGCGCTCGCCACGGCCGAGGTGCCGAGCCCGGTGGTGCCGAGATCCGCCCTCGTCCCGCGGGACGGGCGCGCGCACCTGTTCGCCGTCGTCGACCACCGGCTGGAAGAGCGCGTCGTGCAGACCGGCGTGGAGAAGGGCGACGCCGTGGCCGTCCTCCGCGGCGTCCGCGCAGGGGAAGCGATCGTCATCAACCCGTCCGAGGCGCTCCAGAACGGCCAAGCCGTGGAGTGAGGTCGTCATGCAGTGGCTCGCTCGCGTCTGCGTCAAGAGGCCCGTCTTCGCGTCGGTCCTCATGCTCGTCATCGTGGTCCTCGGCGTCGCCGGCTACACCCGGCTCGGCCTCGACCAGTTCCCCGACATCGACGTCCCGTACGTCGTCGTCACGACGCGCCTCGACGGCGCCGCGCCCGAGGAGGTCGAGGCCGAGATCTCCGACCGGATCGAGGGCGCGGTGAACACCATCAGCGGCATCGAGGAGCTGCGCTCGACGTCGACCCAGGGCGTGAGCCAGGTCGTGGTCGGCTTCGTGCTGGAGAAGGACGCCGACGTCGCGGCCCAGGAGGTGCGCGACAAGATCAGCGTCGTCCTGCCCAGCCTGCCCAAGGGCATCGACCCGCCGATCGTGAGCAGGATCGACCTTGGCGCGGCCCCGGTGCTGCTCGTCTCCGTGGCGTCGGATCAGCCGATCCGCGAGCTCAGCGAGATCGTCGACAAGCGGGTGCGCCGGCAGATCGAGAGCATCTCCGGCGTCGGCCAGGTCAGCCTGATCGGCGCGCAGAGCCGGCAGATCAACGTCTGGCTCGACCCGATCGCCCTGCGGGCGCAGGGGATCACCGCGGCCGAGGTGCAGCGGGCGATCGCGGCGCAGAACCTGATGACGCCGGGCGGCAGCGTCGAGACCGGCCCCGAGGACCTCACGCTCCGCGTGATGGGGCGCGTCGAGTCGCCCGAGGCCCTCGGCCGCATCGTCCTCCGGGAGCAGGACGGCCACGCCGTGCGCCTCTCGGACGTCGCCCGCGTCGAGGACGGCCGCGCCGAGGAGAAGACCTGGGCCCAGCTCGACGAGCGGCGCACCGTCCTCCTGTCGGTGGTCAAGCAGTCGGGCCAGAACACCGTCGCCGTCGTCGACGCCGTGAAGGCGCGCCTCGACGAGGTGCAGCGCTCGCTGCCCGAGGGGACGAAGATCGAGGTCGTGCGCGACGGCTCGCGCGTGATCCGCACGGGCATCGCCGCCGTGAAGGAGCACCTCGTGCTCGGCGCCCTCCTCGCCGCGGCGGTGGTGCTCCTCTTCCTCGGCAACGCCCGCAGCACGCTCATCGCGGCGCTCGCGATCCCGATCTCGGTCGTCGGCACGTTCGCGGTGATGTGGATCGCCGGGTTCACGCTGAATTTCCTCACGCTGCTCGCGCTCGCGCTCGCCGTGGGCATCGTCATCGACGACGCCATCGTCGTGCTCGAGAACATCGTCCGCTACATCGACGAGAAGGGCATGAAGCCGTTCCCGGCCGCCGTCCTCGCGACGAAGGAGATCGGCCTCGCGGTGCTCGCGACCACGCTGTCGCTCATGGCGGTCTTCATCCCGGTAGCGTTCATGCCCGGGATCGTGGGGCGCTTCCTCAAGAGCTTCGGCCTCACGATGGCGTTCGCGATCGGGGTCTCGCTGATCGTCAGCTTCTCCCTCACGCCCTCGCTCGCCGCGCGGTGGCTCTCGGGGCACGCGCGGCACGGCGCGCCCGCGAAGCCCTCGGTCCTCGAGCGCGCCGTCGACGTCTTCTACCGGCCGATCGAGCGCGCCTACATGACCGCGCTCTCGTGGGTGATGAAGCGCCGCTGGGTGATCGTCGTCGCCTCGGCGGTCGCGCTCGGCTCGTGCGCGCCCATCGCGAAGACGCTGCCCGCCGGCTTCCTCCCGGAGGACGACCAGGCGCAGTTCGAGATCAACATGCGCGCGCCCGAGGGGACGAGCCTCACCTCGACCCGCCTCATCGCGGAGCGGATCGCCGGCGACGTGCGCCGGCTCCCGGGCGTCACCCGGACGCTCCTGACCGTGGGGGAGGGCGAGCAGCAGGCCGCGAACATCGCCAAGGTCTACGTGATGCTCGTCGACCCGGAGCAGCGCGCGCTCGGGCAGCTCGCGATCATGCAGCGGGTGCGCGAGGAGATCCTCGCGAAGCTGCCGAACGAGCTGCGCGTCACGGCCGGCGAGGTGCAGGCGGTCTCGTCCGGCGGCCAGTCGTCGGCGAGGATCCAGGTGGCGCTCCAGGGGCCGGATCTCGACCGGCTGGGCGAGTACGCGGCGCGCATCACCGAGGAGCTTCGGAAGGTCCCCGGCGCGGTGGACGTCGACAACAGCCTCGTCGTGGGCAAGCCCGAGCTGCGCGCGGTCATCGATCGCGATCGCGCCGCGGATCTCGGCGTCCAGGTGGCCGACGTGGCCGGCGCGCTCCAGCTCTTCGTCGGCGGGCTCAAGGTGTCGACGTACTCGGAGGCGGGCGAGCAGTACGACGTCCGCGTGCGCGCGGACGCGAAGCACCGCGCCGACGCCGAGAGCCTCGCGTTCCTCACGGTGCCCTCGTCCAAGCACGGCGCCGTCCCGCTCCACAGCGTGGTCACGATGGAGCCCGACAGCGGCCCCTCGTCGATCGGCCGCCTCGGCCGGCGCCGGCAGATCACGATCAGCGCGAACGCCGCTCCCGGCGTCGGCGACTCGGCGGTGCAGGCGGCGCTCGACAGGATCGTCGCCGAGCAGCGGATGCCGGCGGGCTACTCCGCGCAGCCGGTGGGCAGCTCGAAGAACACGGCGAGCACGGCGGCGAGCTTCGTCGTCGTCATCGGGCTCGCGTTCGTGTTCATGTACCTCATCCTCGCGGCGCAGTTCGAGTCGTGGCTCCACCCGATCACGATCCTGCTCTCGCTGCCGCTCACGGTGCCGTTCGCGCTGGTCTCGCTCAAGCTCTTCGGCCAGTCGCTGAACCTCTTCTCGGGGCTCGGGCTGCTCGTCCTCTTCGGCGTGGTGAAGAAGAACGCGATCCTCCAGATCGATCACACGAACCACCTGCGCGCGGAGGGGATGCCGCGGCTCCAGGCGATCCTGCAGGCGAACAAGGACCGGCTCCGCCCGATCCTCATGACGACGATCGCCTTCGTGGCCGGCATGATCCCGCTCGTGCTCTCGCACGGCGTTGGCTCGGGCCAGAACCGGACGACGGGGGCCATCGTGCTCGGCGGCCAGTCGCTCTCCCTCGTCCTCACGCTGCTCGCGGTGCCGGTGGCCTACTCGCTCTTCGACGACGCGGCCGAGTGGATCCGCCGCCGCCGGCGCAGGGCGGCGGAGGACAAGGGCGAGGCCGAGCTGGACGCGCTGCTCGGCGGGCAGGAAGCGAGCGCGCCGGCGGGGGGAGAGTGATTGAGCAGGGGCGTAGGGGGGCAGGGGCGCTGCGCGGCCGATGCCCTCACGGCCGGCGCGCGGCGCGCGACTGGCCGCCTCAGAGGATCGGATCGATGCGGTAGACCCGGCTCGTCAGCATGTCGACGAGGTAGAGCTTGCCGTCCGGCCCGAAGGTGATCCCCGCGAGCGAGCCCGCGGGCAGGCCCGTGTCCAGGGTGCGGACCACCTGCCCTGCCGTGTCGAAGGCGTAGATCCTGCTGGTCGCGTGATCCGTGACGTAGACGAGGTCCTCGTGGACCTCGAGGCCGCTCGGGGCCTCGAGCGTCCCCGGGGGGACGAACTCGATGAGGGTGGCGCCGTCCATGTGCCTGCGCACCTTGACCGGCTCTTGCCCGTCGAAGCTCGCGCCGGGCACGCCGCTCGTGGGATCCAGCTTGAGCAGCCGCTTGTGGCCTGTGTCGGCGACGTAGAGGCGCTCTTCCTTGGCGCTGTAGAAGATATGGCTCGACATGGCCTCGACCCCGAGCACCTCGCCGGCGGCATAGCGGTAGATCTCGCCGTCGGAGTGGTCGTCGTGGCCGGGGCCGTGATCGTGGGCGAAGTCGTACCGGTCGAGCGCCTTGTCGTTGCCGTTGAAGACCCAGTAGACGTTGGCCTGCTCGTGCGCGATGCCCTTGCAGAAGGAGCTCGAGTGGAGCATGTCGAGGTGCGACCCGAGGCCGTCGGGCGTCTCCGTGGCGAAGATCGAGAGATCCGAGGAGAAGAGCGACGGGCCCATGAAGTAGTTGCCGCCGTTGTCGTTGTCGCCGCAGACCCCGAACGTGCCCGGGTGGCCGAAGGCGATCGCGGGCGGCTGGTCCATGAAGTGCGCCGCGGCGGGGTCGCGGAGGCGGACCCACGAGCCGTCCGGCGCGCCGGGCTTCGTGATGATGATCACGCTGTCGTCCTTGCGGTTGACGACCCAGAGGTCCTCGGGCCGCTCCGGGTTGAAGGCGAGGTCGGTCGGCTCGCGCTGCCGGTTCGGCTCGAAGACGGACACGAGCGCGACCGAGGACGGACTGCCATCCTTCACGCCGATCGCAGATCCCGGCGGCAGCTCGACGCACGCGCCGAGCGCCTGGTCGCACAGCGGCGTGTCGGGCGTGGCGGCGCACTCCGGCGACGCACTGCAGCGCGGCGTGGACGACAGCGGGGCATCGGCGTCTGCCCCTGAGCAGGCCGGCAGGAGCCCCACGCTGGCCAGGACGAGCACCCTCTGAAGCGTCATTCAAGCCTCCCGGTGAATACGGTGAAGAGGAGGACATTCTGACCCGACCGGTCACGCCGGCCATCGCTTTGTGCCGTGGCGCGGTGGCGCAGGGCGGCCCTCGTGGATAGCCTGGTGCGTCATGAGCGAGAGCGAGCCAGGGCGAAGCCCGGAGGGCGCCGAGCCGCCGAGCGAAGGCGCCGAGGACGCGCGGCCTTCGGCGGTGGCCACCCTCGTCGAGAGCCACCGGGAGTTCCTGCGCTTCCTGGAACGGAAGGTGGGCAATCGCGCGATCGCCGAGGACATCCTGCAGGACGCCTTCGTGCGGGGCATAGGGCGCATCGACAGCTTGCGCGACGAGGAGTCGGCCACGGCGTGGTTCTATCGAACCCTCCGGAACGCCGTGGTCGACCATTTCCGGCGAAAGGGCGCGTCGGAGCGGGCGATGGCCGCGCTGGCCGCCGAGCTCGACGAGGCGGTCCAGCCCGAGGTGGAGCACCGCGCGGTCTGCCAGTGCGTCCGGGCGCTGGCCGGCACGCTGAAGCCCGAGTATGCCGCCGCGATCCAGCGTGTGGAGGTCGACGGCCTCTCGGTGCAGGCCTTCGCCGAGGAGGCGTCGATCACCGCGAACAACGCGGCGGTGCGCCTCTTCCGCGCCCGCGAGGCCCTCCGCAAGCAGGTGACAGCGATGTGCGGGAGCTGCGCGGAGCACGGGTGCCTCGACTGCACCTGCGCCCCGGTGCCCCCGCCGCCGTCGAAGGGCGAGCCCGAGCTGAAGCGAGGCTGCGGGCACGGGCACGGCGGAGCGGGCTGAGCGGTTACGGGTTACGGGGCGTGGGAGGGGAGCGGCCCCATGGCGATCGTCGTCCACGTGTTCTCCTCCGCGAGGTGTTCCCCATGATCGAGGTGCTGGCGCCGCGGCCGTTCGACGGATTGGCGGGCCCGAAGCTGTTCCTCGCCGGATCCATCGACAATGGCCAGGCCGAGCTGTGGCAGGCGCGCGTCGCGGAGGAGCTCGCGGATCTCGAGGTGGTGATCCTCAACCCGAGGCGGGAGCGGTGGGAGCCGGGCTGGGCGCAGAGCCTCGAGAACCCGAGCTTCGTGGAGCAGGTGTTATGGGAGCTCCGCGGGCTCGAGGAGGCGGACGTCATCTTGATGTACTTCGCGCCGGGCTCGAAGGCGCCGATCAGCTTGCTGGAGCTCGGCCTGTTCGGGCGCTCCGGGAAGATGCATGTCGTCTGTCCAGAGGGGTTCTGGCGCAAGGGCAACGTGGATGTCGTGTGCGAGCGGTACGCGATCCCGCGCTATGCGAGCTTGTCCGAGGGGCTGAGGGCGGTGCGCGGCGCGATCCTGCGCAGGAGCGGAGATTAGCGCCGACCGAGGCGTACTCGGCTCCAGCCCCCTGGCCGTCGCTCGAAGAGGGATGGCTCGCTCGGTTGTGAAGGACGTCCGTCGAATCGATCCACGAGGAGTTCGATTTCGGCGAGCTCCTGAAACAAGGCACAAGATGCGCCGCGAATCGGCTCGTGATGGGTCATCGTGGGCCATCGTGGGCCATGAAGCGGGCCTCGCGCTCGGCCCGGGCTCGTGCGCTCCGCTGCTCTCTTCGTTGGCTTGGTCGTTGCTGTGGACACCATCATGCGATCCGGAACCTATCTGTGCGCAATGGCATCTTTGGTCGCAGGCGCGCTCGGCGCTTGTGGCACGGTCGAGATCGACACAGGCCCAGGTGGCACGGGCGCTCCCGGCGGCACGGGCGATACCGAGCCGTTCCCCGAGACATGCGACCCGCCCGACATCTACCCGGTATGCGACACCGACGTGAAGTTCTGCGGCAATGGTGTGCTGGATACGTGCGAGGTCTGCTGGAGCGTCGACGGCAACCCCGCCCAGTGCGTCGAGGCGACGGAGGGGTGCGACGGCGCCGTCAGCGAGACGTGCAGCTCCCTCGGATACGTGGGAGGCCGCACCGCATGCAGCGATACCTGCTCGATCGACGTCCGTGACTGCGACTCGTGCCTCGGGGCCCCGAACCAGCTCGCGTGCGCGCGCCCGCGCGTCGATGGATACAACGTCAGCGACATCGCGATGGCGAGCGACGAACAGGGGCTCGTCGCGGCATGGCTGAACTTCGACGACAAAGTCCGCTTCGCCCGCTTCTCGACGAGCCTCGAGCTGGAGCGCCATTGGGACTGCTTGGACGCGCCCTGGGCGGCGCGCTCGCCGCTGCGGGTGGCGCTCGCGCCCAGCCCCGGGGGCTTCATCATGGCGGTCGGCGGCGGGGGCGACAGCCCTGAGCTGTGGCTCCGCCACCTCGATCCCGACGGAGAGGAGATCGCGGTGCGTCTGATCAAGAACGCCGCCTATCCTGTGCTCGCGGCGAGGCCCGGCGCACCGCCGCTGCTCGTTTATGCGAGCACCGACGTCGCGTGGGCGCCGGCGAAGATCGTCGCCGAGCTGCTCGACGAGGACGGAGAGGCCACATGGCAAGCGACGGTCGCCGACACGGCTCATGGCGAGACGGCCGCGGCGGCCTTCGCGGATCCGGGGTTCGTCGTGTCGACAGGGGCGATCACCGACGACGGCGAGGACGCGGGGGCGACCGTGCTCGTGCCGATCGACGCGTCAGGGGAGGTCGGCCTGGCGCGCGAGCTCGCCGGCATCCGTGACGTGGCGCTCGCGCCCGCCGGAGCAGGCCGGGTCGGCGGCGTGTGGCTCCATGGCGAGCGCTTCGAGGTCGGCTGGCTCGACGGACAGGCGGCCCTCGCCAGCGACCCCGTGGCGATCGCGACGCGCGACCCCGTGAAGGACACGCAGGAGCACGCGATCACCGTATCGAACGGCCGCGCCATCGTGGCGCTCGTCGAGGAGGAGGCGACGCAGGTCAGCCTCTTCCACGTGGACGCCGATGGCTCGCTCGCCGTCCCTCGGTATGCGTTCGCGAGGGAGCCGGCGGGGCTGTCCTGGCTCGCGGCCGCGCCGGCGGACGAGGGCGCCGCGCTCGTGTGGACGACGTACGCGGAGCCAGCGAGCAGCCGGTTCGTCCTCGGCCGCGCGCAGCGCTGAGGCACCCGGCCCGGCGCCTCGGGGTCCCTCCGCCCGACGAGTACCGGGAAGGGCCAGTAATTCGAATACGAAGTCGACCACGTCCACCAGAGGAAAGGTGGCGGCCGCATAGACCTCCACGCTCGCGACGATTGCCATCGCGAGGAGGGCTACCCTGAGCGAGCGCGGACGCGACGTGAGCCCCGCGCCGGGCGATGAAAAGCCCCATTCAGGGCGGATTCTGGGCGATCGTGTCGTTGATCCAGCTCCAGTGGCCCGAGGTGATGGGCAGGACGTACCCGCCATGGGTGGTGCTGCCCTGCGCGGGTTGCGACGAATAGCCGGACACATTGATGGCTACCATGATCGGGAAGAACGAGTCCGGGTTCGTGAAGCAAGGTCCGCCTCGGTCCATGGTCTGGAGATACTCACTCGAGCTGACGAGGCTCAAGCGGCCACTCGCGGCGGACCCACCGGTGAACGTCCCGTACGTGGCGATGGGGGACTTGCCGACGCAGCGTAGCGTGTCTCCGACCAGGGACGAGGCGGTCACTTGCGTCGTCGTCAGAAAGTCGGGAGACCACAGGCCTCCGCCGTAGTCCAGCAGGTCGCTGTTCAACCGGATGACTTGCAAGTTGTAGCCCAGGTAC
Source organism: Sorangium sp. So ce295 (assembly GCF_051527405.1). NCBI lineage: Bacteria > Pseudomonadati > Myxococcota > Polyangiales > Polyangiaceae > Sorangium > Sorangium sp. So ce295. The sequence continues at coordinate 12,016,790 of NZ_CP150324.1, forward strand.
AGGGTAGGCGGGTACTGGGGGGGCCGATGGGAGTAGTGCGGATGACTGTAGCTCCCCGTTATCGTGTAGTTTCTGAGCTGAAACCGAACCGTCTGTCCGGTGAGGTCTCCGCAGCTCGCCGCCGCCAGGCCCCAGCGACTGGTGAGCGCGACCGCGCTGCAAGTCGTGTTGGGCAGGGACAAAAGACCGTGATCAGCCTCTTCGCCCACCGTCAACACGTATCCGTAATAGACCTCCTGCGCGTCCGTCCCGACGCTCTCGTCCTCGACGTCACTGTCCAGGGCGCAGCCCAGGACGGACCCGGCCGAGATCACGGCAGCACCCCATAAAATCTGCGCACGCTTCGCCATCATCGAGCCCTCCACGCTCTGTTATCCATCGCGATAACCCAGCCCTCGTGCCGCGATGACCCAACGCGCGATGGCTCGGGATGATCGCGATGCCCTCGAGAGCGGAGCGCACCTTCTTCGTGCGCTGGGGGTTCAGCCGCCAGGCAGTGAGTGAGGCGTACGCAACTACGCCGCAGCGAGCCGAACGACGCAGATGAGCCCATGGCGCACGAAGATGCGCCCCGCTCTAGCTGAGATGGCGTAATAGCAGCGCCGCCGGACCCAGGAAAGTGAAATCGCGAATCATTCGCATAAATGTCGCCGACGCGGCAAATGCTGGTTGACCCGCTGCGACCCAGCGCCCGCTTTCACGGAAGAATGATCAATGCGGCTGAACCGGGAAGACGTCTGTTGCTCCCCGGCGCCTGCGCCGAGCCAGTCCTCGATCTCCACCGCCGTCGTCGCTCCCGCGCGCCACGCGATATGGATTGGCTCGTCGGCGCCCTCCCACACAAAGGTCGTGCGCAGGACGCTCTGGCGCACCACGGCTTCCCTGGCCTGGCGGAAGGCGTCGGCGTCGAGCGCTCTCATCAGTAGACGGCAGGTCACCACGCGGGAGAGCGGGTCGTCAGGGAGTACGACGACCTCGGCGCACAACGGGGTGATCCTGTTCATGCGACCAGTAAGTTCGGGCCGTTGCCGCAAAACGGCGGCTGAGTGGGCGAAAAGGTCTGCACGGCCATTGACTTTGCAGCGCGATCGTGAGATGAAAGCGAGAATCATTCGCAACTTATGGCACCCGGTTCTCCCTGCCAAGCGCAGCGGTCGAGCCTTCGTCGGTGCCAGGCGACCCACACCGAGGCCGCAAGCGGCTCCATCTACGAGAAGTCAGTGGATTCAGCGGGATGGCAGCGGGGCGGCAAGAGGTTCATCGCTGTGCTGCTCGTGCTGCTCGTGCCGGGTGAGGCGATGGGCCAGGCGGAGCCGGGCGCACCTCCTCAGCCTGGTCCAGAGGCTCCGCCATCCCCCGGCGAAGCGCGACCGCCCGAGCTGCTGGAGCGGGCCGAGGCGACGTACCCCGAGCAGGCCAAGGCCGCACGAATCCAGGCCTCCGTCGTGCTGCGGCTCCTCGTCGACGCAGCAGGCAACGTGACGGAGGCGGAGGTGACCCAGGCGGCTGGGCACGGCTTCGATGAAGCGGCACGCGAAGCCGCCCTTCGTTTCCGCTTCCGGCCTGCCGAACGCCAGGGTCGGCCCACCGCTGCCCGCATCCTGTTTCGATTCGACTTCCAGCCGCCGCCCGAGGAGCCGCCGCCACCTGCGCCCGGTGCGGTCCGCGGTACGGTCACGACCGGCGGCGCGGCGGTCGGCGCGGCGGCGGTCACGCTCACCGGTCCCGAGGGGCGAGTCGCCCCGCCTGAGGCGATCGAGGTGCTCGTCACCGGCGGGCGCACGGAAGCCGAGCGGCTCCAGCAATCTGCAGAGGCCGTGAACGTCATCGACACGCGGAAGGTGAAAGCGCAGAGCGCCGACCTCGGCGAGGTGCTCGCGCGCACGCAGGGCGTCGCGGTGCGACGCAACGGCGGCCTCGGATCGAGCACGCGCTTCTCGCTGAACGGTCTCTACGACGACCAGATCCGCTTTCTTCTGGACGGCGTTCCGCTCGACGTCGCGGGTTATCCCTTCGGCATCGAGAACGTGCCGGTCAGCCTGGTCGACCAGGTCGAGGTGTATCGCGGCGTCGTCCCGATCCGGCTGGGCGCCGATGCGCTCGGAGGCGCGGTGAACCTGGTCAGCGACCAGCGCTACGAGACGCGCGCGGGCGCGAGCTATCAGGCCGGCTCCTTCGGCACGTACCGGGTGACCGCCGATGGCCGAGTTCACCACGAGCCGACGGGCCTCGTCCTCGGCGCTGCGAGCTTCTTCGACATCACCGAGAACAACTACGAGGTCGACGTCGAGGTGAACGACGACCGTGGGCTCCTCCGTCCCGCGACGCTCCCGCGCTTTCACGACGGCTACCGTGCCTACGGTGGCACCCTCGAGGCCGGCGTCGTGGGCCGCCCGTGGGCCCGTCGCCTGCTGCTCAGCGGCTTCTCCTCCACGTACGACAAGGAGCTGCAGCACAACGGGCTGATGACGCCGCCCCCCTACGGCGAGGTCACGTACGGCGAGACCGTTCACGGCGCGACGGCTCGCTACGAGGTCGATCTGCACCCCACGATCGATCTCGAGCTGGTCGGCAGCTACGCGCACCGCATCGTCGACTACGTCGACCGGAGCAAGTGGGTCTACGACTGGTACGGCCGGCGCACCTTCGAACGACCCACGCGGGGCGAGATCAAGGCGGGCGACCCGCACGATCAGACGGTATGGAAAGACAGCGTGTTCGGTCGCGCCCTGGTGAAGTGGGCGATCGCACCCGAGCACACCCTGCGCGCGTCGTTCGCGCCGTCGTTCGCGACGCGGACGGGCGACGAGCGCATCCAGGCGGATCCCAGCGCGCGCGACGCGCTCACAGCCCAGCGTGACCTCTTCACGCTCGTGAGCGGCCTCGAATATGAGCTCAACCTGCTTGGAGAGCGCCTCTCGAACATCCTCTTCGTCAAGGATTACTATTACAACGCGGAGAGCGAAGAGCAGCCGCAAGGCAGCACCCTCTTTCGCAGGCGCGACACCGTGCGCCACGCTCAGGGCGCCGGCGGCGCGCTGCGCTTTCGCTTCACGCCCTGGCTCTACGCCAAGGCCTCCTACGAGTACGCGACGCGCCTGCCGCGCCCTGACGAGGTGTTCGGCAACGGCTTGCTCATCTACGAGAACCTCGAGCTCGACCCCGAGGTCAGCCACAACGCGAACCTCGGCCCCCGCGTCGAGCTACGGCGCACCAGGTTCGGCGACGTCACGCTCGATATCAACGCGTTCTTGCGCGACAGCGATCGCCTGATCTATCTGCTCGGCAATCAAAATTTCTTCAAATACTACAATATCGGCTCGGCCCGCGGCATGGGTCTCGAGAGCGCGAGCAGCTGGGTCTCGCCCGGGCGCTACGTGAGGCTCGACGGCATGCTCACCTGGCAAGACGTGCGCAACACCTCGGACGAAGGCCCCTTCGGCATCTGCAAAGGCGACCGCCTCCCGAACCGTCCCTACTTGTTCGGCAGCTGGGGCGCGCGGCTTCGCTTCGCGGGCGTGCCGAGCTCACGGGACACCATCGAGCCCTTCTACGATGGCCGCTACGTGCACGAGTTCTTCCGTGGTTGGGAGTGTCACGGTGATCCGCAGTACAAAAAAGAGGTGCCCGCCCAGGTCACGCAGAGCGCCGGCGTCTCGTGGATCGCGAGCCGCGACTTCGCGCGCGTGACCTCGACCTTCGAGGTCGACAACATCGCCGACGCCAAGGTGTTCGACAATTTCGGAGTGCAGCGGCCCGGGCGGGCCTTCTATATGAAAGTGACGGGAGAGATACGCTGATGAGAGAGTGGGCTCGCACCCCGACCACGCTTCAGATCGTCTCCCGAATCGGCGCCAGCCTGCTCGGGAGCTACGGCTTCGTCTGGGGGTTCGTCACCCTCGGGACGGCGCTGGGCGTGGCGGCAGGGATGCCCTTCGGAGAGGCGCAGACCCTCACGTTCCTCGTAGCGTTTCTGGTTTTCCTGGCCTGCTTCTGCTGGGCGTTCACCGCTCGAAGCGTACTGCTCGTTTGGCTCGTCTTCGCGGCCGGCGCGGCCGCGATGTCTGTGTTCGGCTGGCTCACATCACGCGCGATGATCTAGACGAGGTGCTCCTGATGTTCAGCTCGTTCCGACATGCGATGACCTGGGTCCACACGTGGTTCGGGCTCGTGCTCGGGTTCGTGCTCATGGTCGTGTTCTTCTTCGGCTCGCTGTCGGTGTTCGACCGCGAGATCGACCGCTGGGCGATCCCGGAGACGCGCTTCGAGCCGCAGGTGATGCCGTCGTTCGACCGGGTGCTGCTCCCCATCTTCGAGCAGATCCAGCCAGAGGAACACGAGCTCGAGGAGGCCCGTGCCCGGGTCGGCGGTCCGCTCGAGCCCGAGCTGCCGCTCATGAACTGGAGCGCTTACACGACGCACCGCGACCCGGTGCTCTCGATGTACGCCGAGTTCGCCGTCAAGAACAACCCGAAGGACCCGGACGATCACGTCCACGGCCACGTGACGATCGACCCGCGCAGCGGCAAGCACCTCTCCGACGACCGGCTGAAGATCGGGAGCGACTTCTTCTACCCCATGCACATCAGCCTTCACCTTCATTGGCTGAATATCGGGTATTGGATCGTCGGGCTCGCTGCCTTGATCATGCTGGCGGCGCTCGTCAGCGGCGTCGTGATGCACAGGAAATTCTTCCGGGAGTTCTTCACCTTCCGGCCCGCGAAGAACAGGCAGCGGAGCACGCTCGATCTGCACAACCTGACGGGCGTGGTGGCGTTGCCGTTCCACTTCATGTTCCCGCTCACCGGGCTCATCATCTTCGCTGGCATCTACTTTCCGGTCTCGGAGACGACGCTGAAGCCGCTCGCCGAGAAGCATGAAGAGATCAAGGCGCGCGCCGACGGGCTTCATCACGACCCCGCGGGCGTCAAGGCGCCGCTGGCGTCGGTGGACGCGATGGTCGCGGAGGCCAAGCGGCGCTGGGCTGCGCGCGACATGCCCGGCGAGGTCGGCCTCCTGATGGTGAACCATGTCGGTGATCGACATGGCTACGTCAGCGTCTATCGAGCCGGCAGCGACCGTGTCGCGCTCGTGGGGCAAGGCGTGCATTTCGAGGCGGCGACGGGCCGGGTGATCCGGGAGGAGCCGCCGCCGAGCGCGGTGTCCGGCGTCGCCGAGTTCCTGACGGGGATCCACCTGCAGCACTTCAAGCACTGGCTGCTGCGCTGGCTCTACGTGTTCGGCGGGCTCTCCGGCTGCGCCTGCATCGCGACCGGCCTCTTGTTCTTCGTCGGCAAGCGCAAGCACAAGCACGCCGCTCACGGGGCCCACGGCGCGCGCGTCGTGGACGCGCTCGCCGTCACGTCGACGACCGGGATGGTGGTCGCCACGCTCGCGATCCTGGTCGCGAACCGCGTCTTGCCGCTCGAGCTCGAGCAGCGTGGCGCCTGGGAGGAGCGCGTCTTCTGGCTGACGTGGCTCTTCACGTTCGTTCACGCCGCGCTGCGCTCTGCGCCCGTCCAGCGCGCGCGGCTCGCTCCTGCCTGGCGGGAACAATGCTACGCCATCGCCGGTCTCGCGCCGGCGGCCGTGGCGCTCAACTGGATCACGACCGGCGACCACCTCGGACGCACCGTCGCGCGAGGGTACTGGCCGGTCGCAGGGCTCGATCTGGCGCTGCTCGGCGCCGTGGCCGTGGCCCTGCTCGCGGCGCGCCGGCTGCGGCGCGTCGAGGCGGCCAGCGCGATCGAGGACGAGCCCTCCGTGCCCGATGCGCGAGCGGTGGAGGTGGCGCATGGCTGATCTCGCGCTCCTGACGGCTGCTTTCGTGTGCGCCGTGTGCGGTATGGCGTGGCTCGCGCTCGCCATGAAGCCGCACTGGGCGCAGGTGCAGAGCGAAAGGCCGCACACCGCCACGGTCGCGCGTCGGCTGCGGGTCGCCGGCGCCGTCGCTCTGCTGCTGTCGCTCGCGGCCAGCCTCGGCGCTGATCATCCGTCGATGGCTGCGCTCGTCTGGGTGATGATGTTGAGCGTGTCTGCGGTCATCGTCGCCATGACGCTCGCGTACTGGCCGAAGTGCTTCATCTGGTTGAGCTTGTCGCCTGATGGAGCCGGCAAGCCAAAGGATGTCTGAAACTCCATCTGCGAGGGCCGGCGCGACGATCTCTCGTGTCTCTGGGAGCCCCTTCAACAATCATGCTCGCCGGCGGCGCTGGACGCGGCCACGGCTACCCTGAGGGTGAAGTGAGGGACGAATGAGCGAGGACGAGAACGAGAACGGAGCGGCGCGCTTGCGGGCGTCAGACGCGGTGCCCCGCTGGCTTCTCTACGCCGTATCCTTCTGGGGCGGCTTTCAGATCATGGTGCTGGAGATGTGCGGCTTTCGCGTGCTGCAGACCCATCTCGGCTCATCCGTGATCGTCACGGGCACCCTGCTGACCGTGTTCATGATCGTGCTCTCCGCCGGCTACTACGCGGGTGGCTTGCTCAGCCGCAAGCTCGGCACCGCCCGCGGTTTGTTCCGGGTCCTGGTGTTCGGCGCGCTGTACACAGCGATCGTCACCTCCCTGCTGCTCGAGCCGATCACCTCGCTCGGGCTCGCGCTGCGCGCGTGGTTCGGGGCGCACCCGTTCCTGCAGGGCGGCGTGCCCGCGGCCGTGCTCTCGGTGCTGCTGTATGGACCACCTGTGTTCTTGACGTGCATGATCTCGCCGTACTGGACCCGCCTGCAGACGGTCGCCAGCGGCCAGGACGGGGCCGACGCCGGCCAGGAGTCGGGCTTCTTCATGGCGCTCTCGACGGTCGGCAGCATCGCCGGCACGATGGTGAGCTCCTACCTCCTGATCCCGTTCTTCGGCGTCGTCACGGCGGCCAGCTCGACCAACGCGGTACTCCTGCTGCTCGTGCTGGCCGGATGGCGCCTCTCGTACGCCCCCGCCTCCAAGCAGCTGGCGGCTGTTCGAACCTAGAGACAAGAGCAATGATTGAGGAGCGATGGGCTGACAAGCTGCTCGCTTTGAGCTGAGACATCCCCTCAAATTCTTCGGAAAATTCACAGGGAGGCGGGGAGACGGGGAGGAAAATCTTCAAGATACTCCCTGTCTCCGCCTCCCTGTTCATTATTTCCCGCTGGTCAATAGGCCACGGCGCCGCCGCCGCCGCGCCGGACGTCGGCCACGGCTCGGAGCTCGCCGCTCGCGGGGTCGCGCTCGATGCAATTCGCGTGACCGATGCTCGGCTCCGCCGTCATGCGGTGCCCCTTGCTTCGAAGCGCCGCGAGCGTGCTCTCGGGCACACCCGCTTCGTAGAAGCTCTCGTCCGGGAGCCATTGGTTGTGGATGCGCGGCGCGGCCACGGCGTCATTCAAGCTCTTGCCGTGATCGATGATCTGCATCAAGAGCTGCGCGACGGTGGTCGTGATGGTGGGGCCACCGGGTGATCCGAGCACAGCGCGCAGCTGCCCGTCACGCGTGACGATGGTGGGCGACATGCTGCTCGCCATGCGCTTCCTGGGCTCGATGGCGTTCGGCGTTCCCTGCACCAGGCCCGCCATGTTGGCCGCGCCGGGCTTGGCCGCGAAATCATCCATCTCGTTGTTCAGCGTCACCCCCGTGCCAGGGATCTGCACGAGCGCCCCGAAATCGCCGTTGAGCGTGAACGTGTTGGCCACGGCCATGCCCGTGGCATCGACGATCGAAAAATGCGTGGTGTGCCGCGGCTCGGCGACGGCCCCGCCGCCTCGGATCTCGAGCGAGGGCGTCGCGCGCTCGGGATCGATGTCGGCGACGCGGCGGGCCGCGCGCTCCGGATCGAGCAGCTCCGCCCGCGGGATGCTGACGAAATCGGGATCGCCGACCCAACGATTGCGCTCGGCGAAGGTGCGCCGCAGCACCTCGATGTACAGGTGGATGCGCTGCGGGGAGTCGTAGTCGAGCTGCCTCATGTTCAGCCGATCGGCGGCCGTCAAGATCTGCGCGAGCACGATGCCCCCGCTCGACGGCGGCGGCATGCTGATGATCTCGTGCCCGTGGTACGCAAACCGCACAGGCTCGCGCTCGACGGCGCGGTAGTCCGCCAGATCCTTCGCCGTCCAGATACCGCCCATCGCCCGCACCCCCTCGGCCATGCGCTGGGCGAGCGGGCCCGTGTAGAACGCCCGAGGACCGCCCGCGGCGATCGCGGCGAGCGTGTCGGCGAGCTCCGGCTGCCGCCACACGTCCCCGAGGGCGTAGCCCGTCCCCGGCGCTCGCTCGAACGTGGCGAGGGTCGACGTCAGCGCTGCGCGGAGGGCGCGCGCCTCGTCGCCGTCGCGCTGGAGCTCCCTCAGGTTGTTCGCATATTCGTGCATCAAGCCGGCGCCGTTCCCGAGGTCGCGGACCTGAAACCCGTCGAGCCGGACACCGTGGCGCGCCAATGCGATCGCGGGCGCCAAGAGCTCCGACCACGGCAGCGATCCCCAGCGCTCATGCGCCAGCGCGAGGCCCGCCACGACGCCCGGAATGCCCGCCGAAAGCGGTCCCACCTGCCCCGCCTCGGTGACCTCGCCCTTCGCGTCGAGGAACATGTCGCGACGCGACGCGGTCGGCGCGACCTCGCGGTAGTCAATGGCGCTCGTGCGTCCGTCCGGCGAGCGCACCAGCATGAAGCCCCCGCCACCGACGTTGGCCGCCGACGGGTACGTCACCCCGAGCGCGAACGCGACGGCGATGGCCGCGTCCACGGCGTTGCCGCCGCGCTTGAGCACCGCCTCGCCGACGGCGCTCGCGCGGGCTTCGGCGCTGCTCACGGCGCCGTGCATGCCGGCGGCGAACGCCTGCGCCGGGCGCTCGGGCGGCAGCGCGACGCTCGTCCGCGCGTCGGGCGCCGGCGGCGCCGCGGTCGGCACGCCGCTCGAGCACCCGAGCCAGAAACACGCGACGTAGGCGACGCGCGCGACACGCGCGACACGCGCGACACGCGCGACAAGCCAAAGAATCGATCGGCCCTTGCGATGGCTGCTCGTGCTAGCTGGGTCTCCGCTGAGCCGCCGTTCTCCCACGTTCATGCTCCAAGCTCTCCCGAGGTGCTAAGGTCTTCGCCAGCCATCTTGACCATCGATGCGTCGGTGGTGATGGAGCGCTGGCTCAGCCGCGCCGGACATTTCACGGCGCCGGCACACGCTTGTGGACGGTCTCCAGCACCTCCAGCAGCGGCTCGTACTGATTGGCGTGGCCGAGCGCGTGCATGCGCGCATAGAGCGCGGCGAGCTCCGCCCACGGCGAGCGTGGCTCCACAGCGGCGAGGTCAGGCTCGTACGTGAACTGAAAATAGCGCGCGGCCGTCTCCAGCGTGCCGGGTCCGAGCGGGTCCGACACCTCGCTGAGCAGCGCAGCCAGCGGGCCGATGTGCACGAAGCCTTTGTCGCCCGTCTGCCGCCACTCGGCGAGGTGCCGCGCCAGCAGGCGCTCGATCACGGGGCGCGGCGCGCGCGACCGAGCCGACGGCGAGAGCGCGGCCTCCGCGCCGCCCTCCTCGACGGCGGAGTAAATGGCGCGCTCATTGCTTTTGAGCTGGATCAGGAAGTCCGGGGTCCAGGCGTCCGTGAACGGCCGATACCGCCCGCTCCCGGGGTCGACGGCGAAGGTGCTGTACAGCGCCAGTCCGGCCGCCGCCTTGAGCGGCGCTGGCTTGCCGCCGTGACGCCATTCTCGCTCGAGCTCGGCCCTGAACCGTTCGATCGACATGTCCTCGGCGAACGCGTAGATGGAGTTGAAGAACGCATTCTCGAACAGGTGCTCGAACCCGGCGGCGCGCAAGGTGGCCTGCAGGTGGCGGATCCCGCGAAACGGCTCACGGGCGCTGCCGGTCTCGAACGGGACGTCGTTCATGTTCGTGTTGATGAACACGCTGCCGCGCGGGCTGAGCCGGCGGCGGACGAGCTCGAAGAACTGCTGGGTCACGCAGTGGCTCGGGATGAACTCGCCGGCGAACAGGTCGACGATGATCAGGTCGAAGCTCTCGACCGATTCCATGAGAAAGACGCGCGCGTCCGCCGTCACGAGCCGCGCCACGCTCGGGTTGACACCGAACACCTGCGTGGCGACCTCGTGCACTTTCGGATCGAGGTCGACGCCCGTCAGCTCTGCCCCAGGGAACGCGAGCTCGAGGCCGCGCAGCGCGCCGCCAGCGGCGGAGCCCAGCACGAGGACCTTCTTCGGGGGCTTCAAGAGCCCGGAGATGAAGTACATGTCACCCTCGAGATCCCAGAGCGGCTGCTCCGGGAACAGCATCGAGTGCATGTACACCCGCGATGGATGGTACGTGAGCATCCGGCGGCCCAAGGCGTCCTCGGCCTGGTACACCTCGAGCTCACCGTAGTGCGACTCGGCGCGGTACACGAGGTTCGGATCGGCCGGCGGCGAGCGGAAGCCGGAGACGAACATGGCCACCAGGAGGGTGCCGAGCACCCCGGCGGCGCGCCACCGGCGTGCCCCGGACGAGCGCGTATCGCTGTGGATCCAGGCGGCGGAGGCGAGCCCGAACGACACGACGCTCGTCACCAGGGCCGTCCAGCGCACCCCCACCAGCGGCACCGCCACGTACGAGCTGAGCATGGTGCCGGCGATGCTGCCGATGGTGGAGAGCGACATGAAGAAGCCCGCCTCGACGCCGGCGTCGCGGGAGCCCTCGTCGCGCGAGGCAGCGCCGGGCGCGCGCGCCGCGCGGAGCCGGATCAAGAACGGCGAGATCATGCTGGTGACGAGCACGGGAGGGCCGTACAGCACCAAGGTGAGCAGGGCGGCCGGCACGATGGGCTGCAAGAACGGCTGGGCCTCCAGCGCTTCGCGCAGCTTGAGCCCCAGGTTCCCCAGCGAATCGAGCCATGGGCCGTGGCCGACCCCGGCGTACAACGCCGCGGCGAGCAAGAGCCCGAACAGGCCGCGCGGCTCCTGTCCCCAGCGCGCGCTGAGCCTACCGCCCAGGTAATAGCCGGCCGAGAGCAGCACCATGTACAGGGTGAGCAGGGTGCCTGTGATGAACACCGACGATCCCAGGTACGTCGTGAGCATCCGCAGCCCGCAGATCTCGAGCGCCATGATCTGCAGGCCGCCCAGGAACGAGAGGCCGAGCAGCAGCCGGGTCGGCACCGCGCTCGACGTGGAGGGCTCGACGTCGGCGTGGGGGGATGGTTCGAGAGCAGCCATGTCTTACTCCAGCCACGGGTTGCGGAGCGGGCGGACGCTCGCGGTCTCGCCGCGCGACAGCTCCAGGATCTGCCGCTTCAGCACCTCGACGATGCCGTCGCCAGCGGGGGTGTGGTCGAGCGCGCGCTGGTAGGCGGCTCTCGCTCGCTCCGGCGCGCCACGCTCGAGCAGCAGGTTGCCGAGCTCGAAATTGGCGCGGGTGTCCTGCGGATAGATGGCCACGATCTGCTCCAGCAACGCGACCACCCTCTCGAGATCCGGCGGGTCCGCGGCCTGCGCCTCTGCGATACGCACCCAGCGGCGCTCGGCCCTCAGCCACGGGATCTGAAACTCGCCCTGGAAGACCATCAGGTTGCCGAAGCGCGCGACGGGCTCTCGCTCGCGAAACACCGCCTTGTCGTAGCTGGGCCGTGGCGACATCTCGCGCGTGACCATGAACACCGTTCCGGTCAAGCGATCCGAGTCGCTCGGATCGTCCAGCGGGTCGAAGACCAGGCCGCGCGCCTCGGCCTCTTCCGCGGCGACTCCGTAGTAGTCGTACGCGCGCTGCCCCGTCCCGCGGACGTGCTCGTCGTAGAAGGCAGCGAGCTCCCGCGCGCGCTGGCTGTTGTCGAGCCCGTCATCCGCGAAATAGCGCCAGGCGCCTCCGCTGCCGCCGACGAGCTCGTTGTAGTACTCCCAGGGGCGCAGGCGCGGCCACGCCGAGACGAGCGCCGCGAGCGACGCGAGCGCGGCCCCCGCCCGCCACCACGTCGGGCCGCGGCTCGCCGCGTGGGTCACCGCGAGCGCCGCCAGCACGGTCGCCACGATGACGACCGGCAGGGCGTGGCGGACGCCGGCGTACCCTGAGTTGCCGCGCATCAAGAAGCACAGGTAGAAGACGCCCCAGCCGAGCCACGCGAGGCCCGCGCTGCGCCACGACGGGACTCCGTCGCGGCGCGCGAGGAGCACGACACCCGCGATCGCGAGCGCGATCACGCCGAGCGGGATCTTCACCAGCAGGACGGCGGGAAACGTGTACCAGGGCGTGGTGCCCTGAAACAGCGTGCCAAGCACGAACAGCGAGTCATGCCGACCGTCGATGCCGGCCCGCAGGATGTCCGCCAATCCCCAGATATAGGCGCGCGGCAAGAGGTGCCCATCCGCGGCGAGCCCGAGCAGGGCTCGGTGGGTCGCCGACGAGAGGTCGGCGATCTTGCTCGCCAGCGGGCGGTTGAAGGTGACGACCGAGGGATCGACGCCCGGCGACTCGAGGAAGCGAAAGCCGTAAAAGGCCCACAGGATCACGTATGCGCCGGCGAATACGGCCGCGACGCGCCCCGCGCGGCGGAGCCAGGCCCGGTCGCCGCGCGGCTCCGCGAGCCAGATGGACGGCACGGCCAGCAGCGCGAGCCCGAGCGCTGGCACGATGCCCGAGTGCTTGCTGGCCAGGGTGAGCCCGAGAGACAGCGACAAGAGCGCGAGATCGCCGGCGCGGAACGTACGGAGCGCCACCGATGCTTGCAAGAACACGATGCTGGACAGGAGCGCGAGCGGCAGGTCCGTGAGCACGACGGGCATATGGGCGACGATGCTCGGGTCGAGCACCAGGAACGCCAGCGCCACCAGGCTCACGGCCGCGCCGAACACGCGCCGCACCGAGAGCGCCATTCCGAGCAGCAAGAGCGCGCTCAGCGCCAGCATGGCGATCCGTACGCGTCGCTGGACGACGTCGGGATCGTTGAGCCGGTAGACCGCCTCGTTGATGAACGCGCGCTCCGCCTCCTTGTCCTGCATGGGGCGAAACGCGGGCATGGGAAAGCGCGCTTCGGGCAGCGCCATGCCGACCCAGAGCTTGACCAGCGGTGGATGCTCCGGGTTGAGGCGAAAATCCCCCGTGCGCGCGTAGGAAGCTCCTGCAGCCGCGTGCCACGCCTCGTCGATCTGAAAGCTGTCGCGCGAGGTGCTGATCCAGGATCGAGCCAGCCCCGCCACGAGCAGCAACGCCAGCAAGAACCCATACGGCAGCGGTCGACCCAGGGCGCCCTTCCAGCCGCCACCGAGAGCGGGCGCTGAGGTCATGGCTCTGAAAACCATTTGAATCTTCGCTCGTTACGCACCCGGGGTTCTCCTCGCCGGGCAGCGTCGAGCGGAGCTTCTACCTCGTTTCCAGGAAAGCTGTCCAGCTAGTTGGAAATGATTGTTATTTTCAGTACGACAGCGGTCGGCCGAACGCACACATTTGACCACTCTCCGCCAGCAGCTCTGAGGTCAGCACACATTTGATCACGTCGGTCCCGGGACGCTGAGGCCTGTCCTGTGGAAAACGTGTGGACATTCGTGGCTGCGAAGGACCGTCGTCGAGCAGCGCTCGGCTTTTCAGCGGCTTTCCAGGGAAATGTGTCCGGCCAGTTGAAATCGATTACGGTTATCATTATCATGTGCGGACCGTCGTGCCGGACCACGCCCTCGACTGCCTCTCCGACGTTTCGATCGTCGTGCCGTGCTTCAACGAAGCCCATCGGCTGGACGTGGCGGCCTTCGAGGCGCACCTCCGCGAGCATCCAGGCGTATCGTTCCTCTTCGTCAACGACGGCAGCACCGACGGTACGCTCGGCGTGCTCGCTTCCATCGAGAGCGCGCACCCCTCTCAGGTCGAGGTCATCGACCTGAGTCCGAACCAGGGCAAGGCGCACGCCGTGCGCGCGGGAATGCAGCGCGCGCTGTCCCGGGAAGCCCTCTATGTCGGCTACTTCGACGCCGACCTAGCGACGCCGCTCGACGCCATCCAGGAGCTCGTGGAGGTGCTCGACACAGCTCCGAAGATCGACATCGCGATCGGGGCACGTGTCGCGCTCCTGGGACGCGAGATCACCCGACGAGCGACGCGTCACTACGCAGGGCGCCTGTTTGCCACGGCCGCGAGCCTCGTGCTCGGGGTGCCCGTCTATGACACGCAGTGCGGCGCAAAGCTGTTTCGCGCCAACGCGATGACGAACGAGCTCTTCAGACGGCCGTTCAGGTCTCGCTGGATCTTCGACGTCGAGATCCTCGCTCGACACCTCGCCGCGTCGCGACGGAAGGACGGCATTTACGAGCTCCCCCTGCGGCGCTGGACCGACGTCGGTGAGTCACGCGTCAAGCTCACCGACTTCGTCCGCGCGATCGGTGAGATGGCGATGATCGCGCAAGAATACCGCCTTCCTCGCGGAGGGAGCGGCGTCCTCCAGCTGCTGAGCGCCCCGTTCTTACGTTACGTCGGCGCGGGCGGAGTCGGAACGCTCTGCCACTACGGCGTGCTCATGCTCAGCGTCGAGCTCTTCGGCGCGAGCCCGACGCTCGGGACCGTCCTTGGCGCGCTCGTCGGTGCGTTCGTCAACTACCAGTTGAACTATCATTTGACCTTCGTGAGCGTCGCGCCCCATCGCTCCACGCTGCGAGCCTTCCTCCTGGTGGCTTGCCTCACGACGGCGTTGAGCGGGTTCGGCATGAGCTACCTGGTGTCACAGCGCGGCGTCCATTACGTCCTGGCACAGATCGCCTGCACCTCGGTGGTGCTCATCGTGGGCTACGTGTTGAACAGGTTCTGGACATTCGCGGAGCCGGGGAAGCGGTCTTCCCGCGCGCCGGAGGCCTCCAAAGTCCGTGAGCTCGAGACCGAGTCGAGCGTCTCCCAGCAGCCCAGGTGATCCGGAAAATGCACACAGTACTCGTCTTGAGCCTGGGGGCACCGAAGGGGTGCGCGACGCTCTGCTGCCTTCCAGGGTCCTCGTCGTGAGCGCCGCGAGCCAGATGCCCGACACGACTCCGCTGCCAGACTTTGGTGAGCACGTCGCTTTGCGCGCCGAACCCTGTTCGGCGTCCGAGCTGTTTCGGGCGCTGTTCGTGGACCCGGAGGAGCACGTTCATTACCTGAAGCCGGCGTTCGAGCTTGCGACGGCGGCGCTGGCGCTGGACGTGGCGGTGCCGGACGCCGCGGGCCCGAGCGAGCTCGTGGACGCGCTGACGGCGATCGGCGCGGTGGAGCTGCCCGAGCTCGCGCACGACGCGCCGCGCCCGGCGACGAGCTGGGCGGCGCGCGTGGTGCGCGAGCTCGGGCCCCTTGGGTTGTCGGACGGCGCGTGGCTGCGCGGCTTCGTACAAGCGAACGCGATCGAGAACGAGGTGGGCATGCGCATGCTGCGGCAGCTGATGCTGCGCCTGGGCGACCCTGGCTCGAGCGAGAGCCACGCGGCGCGCTTCGCCGCCTTGCTCAAGAGCCTCGGCATTCCCCCCGAGAGCATCACGCGCTGGGAGTGGGACGAGTCCGCCCCCTGCGCCGACATTTCCTACGAGCACGCGCTGCTCGGGCTCTGCCTCGGCTTCTTCCCCACCTCTTTCTCGCTCGAGACGCTCGGCTTCAATCTCTGGATGGCCGCCGTCGGCCCTTGCCCTCTGCTCGACGCCCTCGCCCCCAGCCTGCGCCAGCGCGGAGCCGACCTGCGCTACCTCGAGCAAAAGGAGCGCTCCACGCTCGCCGACCTCGCGCGCCAGGCCATCTTGCACGCGCTCGCCGAGTCCGACACGCCGCTGCGCCGCCGCCGCATCGCCCGCGGCCTCGCCGCCGCTCGCGCCTCCTATCTCCGCTGGCAAGACGCGATGCTCGGCCGCAACGTCCCCTTCTCCCCTCGAGACTTCGTCCTCGATGGCATCCGGCGCAAGGCGCGCTTCGCGGTCGAGCACCACCGCGACATCCGACTCGCCAGGTGCAGCGTCGCCGAGCTGCTCGCCCAGGGGGGCGACGCGCACGAGCTGTTGCTCGACAAGCTCGCCGCCTCCAAGCTCGTCAAGCCCGGCGACCCCGACAACAGCCGCTTCATCAGCCACTCGATCACCATCGATGGCCCGATGTTCGACGCGTTCACCCCCGCCGAGAAGGTCGACCTGCGCGAGTGGATCGAGCGCCTCGGTGAACCGACCCTCGCTCCCCGACCCGAGCCAGTCCCTCTCGCCGGGCGTTATACCCCGCCGCAGGACCCCGACGAACTCGAGCGCTTCGCCTTCGAGCGTTACGGTGAGCTCTCCAACAACGATCTCTACTACTGCTTCGCCAACGCCGACCTCCACCCCGCGATCATCCTCTTCGGAAAGGCCTATGTCGCGGGGATATTCCAGCGCTTGAGCGAGGCGCTCGACAGCGACCCGCGCCTCGGTTCCATGACCAATCCTCCGTATTCGGAGCGCGCCGCAGCGGAGATGGTGGCCGAGCAGTACCAGAAGAACGTGCGCTCGCGCGAAGACGCCCCCGAACCGAACCCCACGGGCGAGCCCGAGCAACCGCGCATCACGCAGGTGTTCGACGGCTCCTGGCTGCAGGGCTTCGCGGACGTGCGGCGTTCGGAGCTCGAGGAGTACGGCTGGCTGTTCCGCATCTATGCCTCCGAACATGGGGACGGCGACCTGGCCTGGAACCATTGCCAGATTTTCCGGCGCGCGTTCTCCGAAGCGGGGCCGGATGTGATGCTGCCGAAGACGGACCGCCGCTTCTACGATCTGTTCGAGATCGGCCACGCCTCGCTGGCGACGCTCGCCACCTCGATGAACACCCAGCGCTTCCTGCCCGAGATTCTGGGCCTGAATCTGGCGGTCGAGGCCACCGGCGTCGGCGGCATGTACCTCGACCAGTGGAAGAACGCGAGGAAGAACGGCGAGCACTGGAAGGCCCTCGCGCATCGGCTGCACAACAGCATCGACAACCACGCCGACGGCCACACCAAGTGGTCGCTGGCCGCTGTGCAAGCGTACATGCGCCGCGTCCAGGAGGTCGCCCCCCTGGACGTCGAGCGGCAGTGGCGCCGCGTCTGGAGGCCCTGGCGTTGCCAGGACATCCTCATGCACGGCAGCGAGGCGGAGCGCGCTGCGCTCGCAGAGCTGCTCGACGTGACCAGCCTGGCGCCCACCTGAAGGCGTGAGCTACCTGAGAATGAGCCTCATGAACCGTCTCCAGCGCATCCAACGTGCGGCATCCGAGAGGCCCACACGCCGTAGGTCCTCGTCATGACCGAAATCGAGCGAGTCGGCATCATCGGCGTGCGCGAGTTCCACGCGCGCTTCGTCACGCCCGAAACTCCGGTGATCCTGACCCGGATGATCGACGACTGGCCCGCGGCGCGGCGCTGGACGCCGGCCTACTTTCAGCAGCGCTTCGGCGACGTGAAGCTCGACGTGGAGCTCCTGCAGAAGGGCCGGCCCGGTGAGAACTCGAGCTATCTCGAGTCGATGGTCACCCAGTCGATGACGATCGCCGAGTACATCGATCTGGCTGGCGGCCGGGACGATGGCAGCATCTATGCCGCACAGCAGCCGCTCCGTACGCTGCTGCCGGACGCCGCGCGCGACATCCGTCCGATACCGTACCTGTCCCGCGTGCTGTGCCGTGCCGCCGGCACGTCCGAGCTGCTCTGGATCGGCTCGCGCGGCTGCGCCTCCGGTCTGCATTTCGACAAGGCCCACAACTTCAACATTCAGCTGTACGGCAGGAAGAGGTGGGTCATCTTCCCGCGCGAGCAACAGCCGCTCCTCTACGTGCCGTCCACGCTACAGAAGAGCCATTTCAGCCCGATCGATTTCGAGCGGCCCGACCACGAGCGCTTTCCGCGCTATCGCGACGCAACCCCGATCGAGTTCGAGATCGGGCCCGGAGAGACGCTGTTCCTGCCTGTCGGATGGGTGCACCACGTGAGGACGCTCGAGTTTTCCATCGGGCTCAACCTGTGGTGGCTCACGTGGCGGCAAGCGGCGCGCTGGGCGCCCGGCTTCCTGCGCGGAAAGCTCGCTGCGGCGTGGGCGTCGGCCACGACCCCAACCCTGAACGAAGCGAGGAACGGATGAGCGAGAGCGACGCACCGGCACCGGACTTCGGGGAAGGCGTCGCTCGGCGCGGCGCTGCGTGCACGCCGCGCGAGCTCTTCTGCGCGCTGTTCGTCGATCTCGAGCGCTCCGTGCATTTCCTGGAGCCGGCGTTCGAGCTCGCGCGATCCCTGCTCTCACCGGAGCGCGCGCCGCTCGACGCCGAGCTGGACCGGGCGACGTCTGCTCTCGATGCCTTATCGGCGAGCGCGTTCACCGAGCTGCTGGAGCGCTCGGGCCATGTTCCGGCCGCGCCGCTCGATGGCCGCGGCCGCCCCGGGAGTAGCTGGGCGGCGCGGGTGGTGCGCGAGCTCGGGCCCCTTGGGTTGTCGGACGGCGCCTGGCTGCGCGGCTGGGTGCAGGTGAACATGGTCGAGAGCGAGGTGGGGATGCGCATGCTGCGGCAGCTGATGCTGCGCCTGGGCGACCCTGGCTCGAGCGAGAGCCACGCGGCGCGCTTCGCCGCCTTGCTCAAGAGCCTCGGCATTCCCCCCGAGAGCGTCACGCGCTGGGAGTGGGACGAGTCCGCCCCCTGCGCGGACATTTCCTACGAGCACGCGCTGCTCGGGCTCTGCCTCGGCTTCTTCCCCTCGTCTTTCTCGCTCGAGACGCTCGGCTTCAATCTCTGGATGGCCGCCGTCGGCCCTTGCCCTCTGCTCGACGCCCTCGCCCCGAGTCTGCGCCAGCGCGGAGCCAACCTGCGCTACCTCGAGCAAAAGGAGCGCTCCACGCTCGCCGACCTCGCGCGCCAGGCCATCTTGCACGCGCTCGCCGAGTCCGACACGCCGCTGCGCCGCCGCCGCATCGCCCGCGGCCTCGCCGCCGCTCGCGCCTCCTACCTCCGCTGGCAGGACGCGATGCTCGGCCGCAACGTCCCCTTCTCACCTCGAGACTTCGTCCTCGAGGGCATCCGGCGCAAGGCGCGCTTCGCGACCGAGCACCACCGCGACATCCGACTCGCCAGGTGCAGCGTCGCCGAGCTGTTCGCCCAGGGGGGCGACGCGCACGAGCTGTTGCTCGACAAGATCGCCGCCTCCAAGCTCGTCAAGCCCGGCGACCCGGACAACAGCCGCTTCATCAGCCACTCGATCACCATCGATGGCCCGATGTTCGACGCGTTCACCCCCGCCGAGAAGGTCGACCTGCGCGAGTGGATCGAGCGCCTCGGTGAACCGACCCTCGCTCCCCGACCCGAGCCAGTCCCTCTCGCCGGGCGTTATACCCCGCCGCAGAGCCCCGACGACCTCGAGCGCTTCGCCCTCGAGCGTTACGGTGAGCTCTCCAACAACGACCTCTACTACTGCTTCGCCAACGCCGACCTCCACCCCGCGATCATCGTGTTTGGCCGAGTCTTCGTCGCCGGAGCGCTGGAGCGCCTGTGTCACGCGCTCGACAACGACCCGCGGCTCGGTTCGATGAACCCGCCCCGGTACTCGGAGCGCGCCGCGGCCGAGATGGTGGCCGAGCAGCACGAGAAGAACGCGCGCTCACGCAACAAGATCGAGCCCGAGGCCGAGGGGCGGCCGGGCGGCGGCGGCCCGACGAACCCCATCGCCGCCATCTTCGATGGTTGCTGGCTACAGGGCTTCGCGGACGTGAGGCGCTCGGGGAACGAGGAGTACGGCTGGCTGTTTCGCATCTATGCCTCCGAGCATGGGGACGGAGAGCTCGAATGGAATCACGACCTGATCTTCCGCCGGGCGCTCACCGAGCTCGGGCCCGACGTGATGTTGCCGAAGACGGATCGCCAGCTCTATGAGCTGTTCGCGATCGGCGTGGGCTCGGTGGCGACGCTCGCGGTGTCGTTGAACACCCAGCGCTTCCTGCCGGAGATCCTGGGGCTGAACCTCGGGATCGAGGCCACCGGCGTCGGCGGCGAGTACCTGGACAGCTGGAAGGTGGCCCGGGCCGAGGGCCCCGGCTCGCACTACAAGGCGCTCGCGGCGCGGCTCCACAACAGCATCGACAATTATGCCGATGGTCACACGAAATGGTCGCTGGCAGCCGTGCAGGCGTTCATGCGTCGAGTGAAAGAGGCAGCGCCTTCCCAGCTCGACGCGCAGTGGCGCCGCATCTGGCGGCTCTGGCGATGCCAGGACATTTTCACACACGGCACGGAAATCGAGAAGCAAGCGCTCGCCGAGCACTTCGGCGTGACGAGCCTGGCGCCGACGGGCTGAGCGCGGACTCGAGGGACCCGGGAGCGACGAGCATGTCAGGAGAACAACGGTTGGGCGGTCAAGTCAGCGTGAGCCACGTGGCGAGCAAAGGCCGCTGGAAGATGCCGGTCATCAGCCTCAAGGGCGGCAGCAGAGAGCAGGGCTTTGCGTGGCTGAGGGACGCCGCGCCGGAGCTGCTCGTCGAGCTCTGCGCGAGCGGCGCGGTGCTGCTGCGCGGCTTCGGATGGAAGGACGCCGCGGACTTCTCGCGCGCGGCGGAGACGCTGTCGCCGAACATCGCTCAGTTCGACGAGGAGTCGTCACCGCGGCGACCGGTGTCGGGGGCCGTGTGGACCTCCACCGAGTACCCGGCGGCGTACCCGATCCAGTTTCACAACGAGTATTCCTACAGCGCGGCATGGCCGCTGCGGCTCTTCTTCTTTTGCACGCGGCCGGCGGAGCGCGGCGGTGAGACGCCGCTCGCGGACAGCCGTCGCGTGCTGGATCGCATCTCGGACGCGACGCGGGCGCGCTTCGAGCGGAGCGGCGTGCTGTACCAGCGGCGCTTTTCGTCCAACCTGGGCGTCGACTGGCGCCATGCGTTTCATACGGAGGACCCGGGCCAGGTCTCGGCCAAGTGCGAAGCCCTCGGCATTCAGGCGATCTGGGAGGGCGGCGAGCTGCGCACCCGACAGAGCGGCGAGGCCGTGGTGCGGCATCCGCAGACCCGCGAGCCGACCTGGTTCAATCACGCCTTCATCTTCAATGTGCGATCGCTCGAGCCGATCGAGCTGCGCGAGGCGTTGCTGCTCGAATCCGAGGACAAGCTCCTCACCAATACGTTCTACGGAGACGGCGCGCCCATCGAGGACCACGTCATGGAAGAGCTGCGGCGAGCGTACGCGGCCGAGGCGCTGCTGTTTCCCTGGCAAGCGGGCGACATGCTGATGATCGACAACATGCTGTGCTCGCACGCGCGGTCGCCGTTTCGCGGCGCGCGCCAGGTGCTGACGGTGATGACGGACAAAGTGTGGCGCAAGGATCTCCTCTCGCTCCCGGCGATCGGGGCGGCGAGCTGAAAGGGTCATCGATGGCGGAGCCAGTGAACAACAGGCCGAAGATCGAGCGCCAGCAGCGGCGCGGCTTCTCGGGCGATCTGGCGGCGCTGGCCGGGTTCGTGGGGACGAACGGCGCCGCGCAGCTGCCGGCCTTGTGCGAGCCGCGCTTGCCGGGCGTCAACCTTGCCAGCTGGGGCGCGGCGCGCCGCGAGGAGATCGAGGCGACGTTGCTGCGGCACGGCGCCATCCTGTTTCGCGGTTTCGATGTCAAGGCGGTCTCCGATTTCGACGCGTGCGTGCAGGCCATGTCGGGGGGCGCCGTGCGCTACAATTTCCGCGCGTCGCCGCGCACGCAGGTGGACGACCGCTTCCACGTCTACACGTCGACAGACTATCCAGCGAACGAGCGCATCTTCCCGCACAACGAGCACTCGTATTCGCCGGTGTTCCCGCTGCAGCTGTACTTCTACTGCGAGGTGCCGTCGGCGACCGGCGGCGAGACGCCGCTGGGGGACACGCGCGCCCTGCTGCGCCGTATCCGCCCCGACGTCCGCGAGCGCTTCGTTTCGCGCGGCATCATGTATGTCCGCAACTACGGCGACGGCATGGGCTTGCCCTGGCAGACGGTGTTTCAGACGGACGATCGGGCCGAGGTGGAGCGTTACTGCCGCGAGGTGGGCATCACCCCGGAGTGGAAGCCCGGCGATCGGCTGCGCACGCGCGTGGTGGGGCCCGCCGTCGTCAAGCACCCGCAGACCCGAGAGGACGTCTGGTTCAATCATGGGACGTTCTTTCACGCGCTGACGCTGCCCGAGAGCGCGCGCGACCGGCTGCTCGCAGAGTTCTCCGAGCAGGACCTGCCGCAGAACACGTTTTACGGTGACGGCAGCCCGATCGAGCCGGACGTCATTCGCTATCTGCAGGACATCTACCGCGACGTGATGACGGAGTTCCCCTGGCAGACCGGGGACGTGGTGCTGCTCGACAACATGCTGACGTTGCACGCGCGCAACTCCTTCACGGGCCCGCGCCGTGTGCTCACGGCGATGGCGCGACCGCAGAAGAGCGCTGAGCTGGAGCGCCCTGCCAGCTGAGGCGCGGACCTTTCATTCGTCACTTTCTTCAGGACAATGTCATGAACGAGCTAGAGCAGCAGTCGGAGGGTTTTCGTCTCTCGCGCCAGCAGGCCGACGCCGTGGACGCCGAGCGGCGGCTAGGCCGCCCGCTCACGTTGCGCGGCACGCGCCGCGTCGATGGCGGGGTCGAGCTGCCACGGCTCGCCGCCGCGCTGGAGCGCGTGTGCGCTCGGCACGAGATCTTGCGCACGGTCTTCCGCGACGTCGCTGGGCTCGGGCATCCGCTGCAAGTCATCGACGCGGTCCCGACGTACCGGCTCACCGAGGCTGCCCTCGACGAGGACTCCGAGAGCGCACCGGCGCTCGCGCCGTCCGATCCAGGCGCAGGCGCCACGCTGTCGGTCTCGGTGCGCCACTCCGAGCGGGGGAGCGACGTGTGCGTGCTCGCGCCGAGCTCGCGCCTGGACGAGAGCTCGATGGAGGCGCTGCTGGCGGAGCTCGAGGCCGCCTTGAAGGGTCAGGAGACGGACGGCGATCCGTTCCAGTACGTCGATTACTCCGAGTGGCAACACGAGCTCTTGCAGAGCGACTGGGGCCGCCAGGCGCAGAGCTTCTGGGCGAGCCGGCAGCGGGCCGACGCGCTCGCCGCCACGCTGCCGTTCGAGAGGAGCGCGGCGGCAGAGCCTTCGGTCGGCGTGGTCGAGCTCGATTTCGAGCGCCTGCGTCCGGCGCTCTCGCAGGTCGGCCGCGCTCTGGACGTGACGGCGCGGGACGCGTTGTTCTGCATCTGGGCCGCGTTCGCCGCGCGCGCGTTCGGCCGAAACGACGTGACGATCGCTGTCGTGGCCGACAAGCAGGAGGCGGAGCTGGAAGGCGCGCTCGGGCGCTTCGCGCGCCGCATCCCCGTGTCCTGCGCGCTCGACCCGGCGGCGAGCCTGCGTCAGAGCTTCACGACGGCGCACGTGTCCTTCGCGGAGTGCCTGGCCTGGCGCGAGGCGTTCGTCGAGTCCTCGTACTGGGCGCACGCCGCGGGGCTGCCGTCTTACGCGCTCGGCTTCAGCTACCGCGAGCTCGCGGGCTCGGCGGGTGATCGGCACCGCACGCGCGTGGAGCTCGACCCGGCCGAGCTGGAGCGGCTGCGGCTCGAGCTCGTGGCAGACGCGGAGGGGACCGTCGTGCGCCTGCTGTACCGAGAGGGCGTCCTCGAGCGCGCCACGGTGGAGGTCTGGGCCGAGCAGCTCGCGACCTTCGCGGGCGGGATCGGGGCGGATCTCGATCGGCCCTTGCACCGCGTGTCCTTGCTGGGCGAGGCCGAGCGGCGCCGGCTCCTCGAGCAGCTCGTCGGACGGCCCACGCGCCCGACGAGCGAGCCACGTCTCCTGCACCAGCTGTTCGAGGCGGCGGCGCGCCGGTACCCCGAGCGACCGGCGATCGTCCACCGCGACGTCGAGCTCAGCTACGCCGAGCTCGAGCGGCGCGCGCAGCAGGTGGCGCGTTATCTGCTCGCGAAGGGGGTCGGCCCGGAAGAGGTCGTCGCCGTGTACGCCGGGCGTTCATGCGAGTTGATCGTGGCGCTGATCGGTATCCTGCAGGCCGGCGCGGCCTATTTGCCGCTCGATCCGAGCTATCCCGCCGAGCGCTTGCGCATGATGGTCGAGGACGCGCGCGTGCGGCGCGTGCTCGTGTTCGCTCCCGAGGGCGAAGCGCCGGAGCTCGGCGACGCCGAGCCGATCTCCCTCGCGGAGGGCTCGCCGGTGTGGCGGGCGCCGGGCGGCGCGCTGCGCGCGGAGGGCTCGCCGAGCCGGCTGGCGTACATGATCTACACCTCGGGGTCGACGGGCAAACCCAAGGGCGTGATGGTCAGCCACGAGAACGCCGTGGCGTCGACCCGCGCTCGCTTCGGGTTCTACGACTGGGACCTCGAGTGCTTCCTTCTGCTCTCGTCGGTGTCGTTCGACAGCTCCGTCGCCGGCATCTTCTGGACCCTCGCTTCCGGGGGGCGTCTGTGCCTGCCCGAGGACGGCGAGCACAAGGACGCGAGCTCGATCGTCGAGCTCATCCGGCGGCGCGGCGTGACGCACCTGCTCACGCTGCCGTCGTTCTACGAGCAGCTGCTCGGCGAGCTCGGCTCGACCCGCGTGCGCGGCGTGATCGTCGCGGGCGAGGCGTGCCCGGCCGCGCTCGCGCGGCGTCATTTCGACGCGTTGCCGGAGGTGCGCCTCGTCAACGAGTACGGCCCGACCGAGGGCACCGTGTGGAGCACGGCGTGGCGGCTGCGCGCCGGCGACGCCGGCCCGGTGCCGATCGGGGGGCCGATCGAGACGATGCGCGCCTACGTGGTGGATCCAGCGCTGGAGCTCGCGCCGATCGGCGCGACGGGAGAGCTCTTCATCGCCGGCCAGGGCATCACGCGCGGCTACTTCGGGCGCCCGTCGCTAACGGCGGAGCGCTTTCTGCCCGACCCGCACGGCCAGCCGGGCGAGCGCATGTACCGCACCGGCGACAGCGCGCGCTTCCGGCCCGACGGCGCCCTCGAGTTCTTCGGGCGCGTCGACCAGCAGGTCAAGCTGCGCGGCTACCGCATCGAGCTCGGCGAGATCGAGGCCCGCATCCTGGAGCACGTCGAGGTCGCGGAGGCGGCGGTGGCCGTGCGTGAGCTCTTGCCGGGGCAGGGGAGGCTCGTGGCGTACGTGGTGCCCGCGGCTCGCCCCGTGGCGAGCGACGCGGACGCCTTTCGCGGCCTCGAGGAGCGGCTGCGCGAGCACCTGTCGAGCCGCTTGCCGGAGTTCATGCAGCCGGCGCACTGGGTGGCGCTCCCGGTCTTTCCGCAGACCCCGAACGGCAAGATCGACCGCGCCGCGCTGCCAGAGCCCGCGCGCGAGGCGACGAGCGAGCACGTGGCGCCTCGCGATGACCTCGAGGCGCGGCTGGCCGACGTCTGGCGGCAGATCCTCAAGGTCGAGCGTGTCGGCGTGCACGACAACTTCTTCAAGCTCGGCGGCGACTCGATCGTCCTGTTGCAGGTCGTGGCGCTCGCGCGCCAGCAAGGTTTCCAGCTCACCGCGCGCGACGTCTTCGGGCACCCCACCGTCGCGACGCTCGCCGCGTTCGTCGCCGCGGAGCGCCTCGTGGGCCCTGCCGGCAGGTCGCTCGACGCGGAGCTGCCGCTCTCGCCCGCGCAGCGCTGGTTCTTCGCGGAGCACGGCGCGGCGCCGGACGCCCAGAGCCAGTGGCGCATCTTCGAGCCGAGCGAGCGGCTCGACCCCGAGCGGCTCGAGCGCTGCCTGCGCCAGCTCGTCGAGCAGCACGACGCCCTGCGTCTGTCCTTCGCCAGGAGCGCGGATGGCAGCGTGCGCCAGGTGTACGTGCCGGTCGATGTGTTGCATGAGCGCTGGGCCCAGGCCCCGCTGCTCGAGCGCTGCGCGCTCGCCGGCCCAGGCGCGTTGCCGGCCCGCATCGACGCCGCCCGCGGTCGGCTGCGCCTCGAGGAGGGGCGCCTGCTCGGCGCGCTGCTGGTCGAGCTCGGCGGCGCCCAGCGCCTGGTGCTCGTCGTGCATCGCCTGGTCGTCGATCCCATGTCCTGGCAGGTGCTCGCCGACGACCTCGGGGCGCTGCTTCGAGACGGGGAGGGCGACCGGACCAGCTTGATCGGCCGCTCGAGCCCGCTCGCGAGCTGGGCCGAGGCGCTGATGCAAAAGGCCGCCGGCCCGGAGCTCGCGGCGGAGCTCGACCACTGGCGGGCGGAGCTCTTCGACGCGCGCTCGGAGACCTTCCCCCGCGATCACGACGGCGCCGAGCGCTCGGCGGAGCTCGCGGGCCTGAGCGTGGAGCTCGACGCCGCGCTGCTCGCGACCTTGCTCGATCGTGTCTGCCAGTCGCGCCGGGTCAGCCTGGAGCACGTGTTGCTCGCTGCCTTTGCGCGCGTGCTCTGCCGCCACGGGCGCAAGAGCTCGATCGTCGTCGCGCTCGAGCGTCAACGCGCGTCGCGCCCCTTCGAGGGCGTCGAGCTCGGCCGCAGCGTGGGCTGGCTGTCGAGCCATTTCCCGGTGCGCCTGCGGCCCGAGATGCGCGGCGTCGCCTCCGGTGTATCCAGCGTCGTGAGGGTCAAGCAGCAGCTCGCCAGCGTGCCGGGCGGCGGGCTCGGCTACGGCGTCGCGAAGTACCTGGCCGCGCGCGACGTGGCGGACGCGATCGCGGACGCTGCATGGCCGCGCGCGGCCTTCTCTTTCCTCCAGCACGAGACCCCTCCGGAAGGGCTGCTCCGGCCGAGCGCTCTCGCGGCAGGGCCGGTGAGCGCCGGCGCCCCGGGCGCGTGGCTGAGCCTCGAGGCCGCGCTGGTCGACGGCCGTCTGAGCTTGTCGTGGGTCTACCAGCGCGCGCTGTACCGCGAGGAGACCGTCGCTGCGCTCGGGCGGGACCTGTGCGCCGAGCTCGAAGAGCTCGCGGCCCAGGCCGACGTCGAGCCGCTCCGGGCGGTCGAGCCCAGTGATTTCCCGCTCGCTCGCCTCGACCGTGCCGCGCTGGACGAGCTCGCCCTCGACTGGAGAGAGGTCGACGACGTCTTGCCCTTGAGCCCGATGCAGCAGGGCATGCTGCTGCACACCCTGCTCGAGCCCGGGTCCGGCATCTACCTGATGCAGGACCACTACCACTTCGACAGCGTGGTGGACGCGACCAAGCTGGCCGACGCCTGGGCCGAGGTGGCGCGCCGTCACTCCTCGCTGCGCGCGCAGTTCGTGTGGCGGCAGGAACGCAGGATGCTGCAGGTGATCCGGCGCGACCTGCCGGTGCCTCTCGAGCAGCTCGACTACCGCGGGCTGGACGAGGCGGAGCAGCGCCGGCGGCTCTCGGCGCTCCTTCGCCTCGAGCGTGAGCGCGGCTTCGACATGGGCCGCGCGCCGCTCTGGGCGCTGCGCTTGGTGCAGCTCGGCGAGGCGCGCTACGAGCTCGTGATCAGCCACCATCACATCATCATGGATGGCTGGAGCTGGAGCCTCGTCTGGCTCGACGTGTGCGCCATCTACCAGGACCTGCTCGACGGCAAATCGCCGCGGGGGCCCGCGGCGCCGTCCTACCGTGAGTTCATCGCCTGGCTCGAGGAGAAGGACCCGGAAGCCGCGGCCCGCTACTGGCGCGCCGTGCTCGCGGGCTTCGAGGAAGCGACGCCGCTGCCCTTCGACCGCGCGCCGGGGCCGGAGGCGGGCGTCTCGCGCATCGACGCGGTGCGCTCGACGTGGTCCGAGGCGGAGACGCGCGCGCTCACCGAGCTGGCGACACGTCACGGCCTCACGACCAACACCTTCTTGCAAGCGGCGTGGGCCATGACGCTGAGCCGTTACAGCGGCCGTCGCGACGTGCTGTTCGGCGTCACCGTCGCGGGCCGCCCGCCGGAGCTGCCGGAGCTGCAGCGCGCCGTCGGGCTGTTCATCAACACCATCCCTCTGCGCCTGAGCTTGCCCGACGAGCGCGTGCGCGTCTCGGCGTTCCTGCAGGCGCTGCTCGAGCAGAACGTCGAGATGCGCCAGCACGAGCACCTGCCGCTCGTGCGTGTGCAGGCGCTGAGCGCGGTCCCGAAGAGCGATCCGCTCTTTCATAGCCTGCTCGTGTACGAGAACGTGCCGCTCGACAGCTCCGTGCTGCCGCACGCCCAGAACCTGCGGGTGCGCGCCGGTACGTCGCGCGTGCACACGAACTACCCCCTGACGGTGATGATCCTGCCCGGGCGCGAGCTGGCCCTCGATCTGTCGTTCGACGAGCGCTTCTTCGAGCGCGCGACGGTGGCGCGCCTGCTCGCGGAGCTCGAGCGCTGGCTGCGCGCGCTGATCGCGGGCTTCGATCGGCCGCTGTCGGAGCTCGCGCGCGCGTCCGAGGCCGAGCGTCGCGCCCTGCTCGAGCACGGGCGGGGGCCCGCGCGTCGCGTGCGCGACGAGCGCGGGTACTCCGCGCTCGTCGTCGACCGCGCCCGCCACACGCCCGACCGCGTCGTGGCTCGTTGCGTGGGGCAGAGCATGACGTACGCCGATCTCGAGGCGCGCTCGGCGCGAGTCGCGGCTGGCTTGCGCGCGCGGGGTGTGCCGCTCGAGGGGCGGGTCGGCGTGCTCGTCGAGCGCGGGCTGGAGCTGCTCGCGTTCGCGATCGGCGCGCTGCGCGCGGGCGCGGTGTACGTCCCGCTCGATCCGTCGCACCCGCCGGAGCGTCTGGCGCGCACGCTGGTGCGCGCGAAGACCCGGGTCGTGCTCTGCTCGCCCGCGACCGAGCGGCTCTTGCGAGCGGCGCTCGATGACGCCGGCGTCGCTGCCGAGGTGGAGCCGTGGGTGCCCTCTGCGACGGTCGAGGGCGAGTGGGCGGCGCTCTCCGACGCCCCGTACGCCGGGCCGAGGAGCGTGGCGTACGTGATCCACACGTCGGGTTCGACGGGCGAGCCGAAGGGCGCGATGGTCGAATACGCGGGGATGTTGAACAACGTGCTGGGCAAGGTCACGGACCTCGGGCTGACGGACGAGGACGTGATCGCGCAGACCGCGTCGGCGGCGTTCGACATCTCGGTGTGGCAGCTCTTGACGGGGCCGGCGTGCGGCGCGCGGCTGGAGATCGTGCCCGACGCGATCGCGCACGATCCGGCGGCGCTCTTGCGGCACGTGCAGGCGACCGGGATCACGGTGCTGGAGAGCGTGCCGAGCCTGATCGAGGCGATGCTGTCGGAGCCGCCGCAGCCGCTGCCGAGCTTGCGCTGGATGATCACGACCGGGGAGGCGATGTCGCCGCAGCTCGCGCGCCGCTGGCGGGAGCGGTATCCGGAGATCAGGCTCTTGAACGCCTACGGTCCGGCAGAGTGCGCCGACGACGTGGCGCTGTGCCGGATCGAGGCGCCCATCGAGGAGCGCCTGCACCTGTCGATCGGGCGCGCGACGGACAACAACCGGCTCTACGTCCTCGACGCCAACCTGGATCTCGTGCCCTTCGGCGCGACGGGTGAGCTGTGCATCGCCGGGATCGGCCCGGGGCGCGGCTACATGGATGCTCCCGGGCACACGGCGCGCGCGTTCGTGCCGAATCCTTACGCCGAAGCGCCCGGCGAGCGGCTGTATCGCACCGGGGATCTGGTGCGATTCGAGCCGGACGGAGGCCTCGCGTTCGTCGGCCGCGCCGACCACCAGGTCAAGATCCGCGGCTACCGCGTTGAGCTCGGTGAGATCGAGGCGCGGCTGCGCGAGCATCCGGCGGTCAAGGAGGGGGTGGTCGTCGCCAAGCACGGCGCGCAGGGCAAGCTGCTCGTCGCGTACGTGGTGGCCGCCGCCGAGCGCGAGGCGCGCGCCGCCGAGATCAAGGAGCACCTGGCGCGCCTGCTGCCGCGCTACATGGTGCCGTCGCACATCGTGGTGCTGGGGCAGCTGCCGTTGAACGCGAACGGCAAGCTCGACCGCAAGGCGCTGCCGGACCCCGAGCTGGACGCGGAGGGTGCGCGGCAAGACTACGTGGCGCCGCTCACGTCGCTCGAGCAGACGATCGCGGAGATCTGGGGCGAGGTGCTCACGCTGGAGCGCGTCGGGCGGCACGATGACTTCTTCGAGCTCGGCGGCCACTCGCTGCTCGGCGTGCAAGTGGTCGCGCGGCTGCGGCGTCGCACCGGGCGCGACGTGCCCCTGCGGGCGCTGTTCGAGGCCAGCGAGCTCGCCCGGTTCGCGGAGCGCGCGCAAGAAGGGTCGCTCGCCGGGCCGCAGGTCGGCGAATCGCGAAAGGCACAGTGATCCATGACGAACACGACGCGCGAAACGAGGCATGCCGCGGGCTTCGCCGGCCCTCCGGGCAACGTGCTGCTCACCGGCGCCAGCGGCTTCCTCGGCATTCACTTGCTGCATGACCTGCTGGTCAGCGGCGCGACCGTCAGCTGCCTGCTGCGAGGGGAGAGCGAGCAGCGGGCGCGGCGATCGCTCGAGGACAAATGGAGCTGGTTCTTCCCCGAAGTCGAGCTCGCGCCCCACCGCGAGCGGCTCCGCGTCCTCCTCGCCGATGTCACGGCTCGACACCTCGGCCTGAGCGGACGTGCTTACGACGCGCTCGCCGAGACACATGGCGCGATGTTCAACGTGGCGGGGAACGTGAACGGCGGCGAGCTCCGCGAGCTGCTGCCGATCAACGTCGGCCTCGTCGAGTCGCTGATAGAGCTCAGCCGATACGGCTGCCCCAAGCACCTGCATCACGTCTCGACCGTCGGCGTCGTCGGTTACTTCAGGGGGCGACCCCGCGTCGAAGCGTTCGCCGAACAGCACCTCCAGGAAGGGCAGGTGTTCCTCGACGCCTACAGCGAGTCGAAGTACCGAGCGGAGGTGATCTTGCGCCAGGCAATGGCGGAAGGCATCCCGGCCACGGCCTATCGCGTGGGCTTCATCGGCCCCCACAGCCAGACGGGGACATTCCAGCAAAACGCGGATCAGAACTACACGAGCCGCTACGTCCGCGCCTGTGTGCGCCTCGGCTTCGCTCCCTACTTGCCGGAGGTCCACATCCCGATCACGCCCGTCGACGCCGTCGCGCGCGCCATCCTCGCGCTCGGCCTCGCGCGCGGATCGAGCAGCGAGAGCGCCGGGCAGACGTACTACGTCGAGACGCCCAACCCCGTCAGGCACTACGACGTCATGCGTGTGCTGCAGGCCGCGGGGTATCCGCTCCGGCTGATGGAGGTCGAGGACCTGAAAGGATGCGCCCAGCGGCTCTCCAGCGACAAGGAGTCTCTCGGGCTGGTGCTGCCTCAAGCGGCAGACCCCGAGACG
This sequence comes from Sorangium sp. So ce295, assembly GCF_051527405.1. Classification (NCBI taxonomy): domain Bacteria; kingdom Pseudomonadati; phylum Myxococcota; order Polyangiales; family Polyangiaceae; genus Sorangium; species Sorangium sp. So ce295. Next base: position 12,047,904 of record NZ_CP150324.1, read on the forward strand.
CATCAGGCGCCGATCGACGGGAGGGCCAGCCTGGCGGCGCTGGCGCGCTGCGGGTTCGACTATGCGTCGTCGGGGGAGTGGCTCGGGCGCTTCGTCGCGCACGCGATCGAGGTGGGCTTCCTTCCGCCGCCGCGTTTCTGGGCCGAAGCGCCGCTGCCGCGCGGACTCATCACCTGAGGCGGGCTCTTGCTACGGTTCTTGCTGCAACTGGTCAAATCCTCCCGAGCGCTGATGGCGAGCGCGCTGGTGGGCAGCGTGCTGAGCGGCCTGGGCGTGAGCGTGGTGATCGCGCTGATCAACCGGGCGCTGGAGAGCGAGCGCCCCCCCCTCACGCACGGCCTGCTCTTCGCGGGGATCAGCCTCGCGATGCTGGCTTGCCGCTGGTGGGCGCACGGCGAGCTGGTCAAGCTGAGCGAGAGGACCCTGGCGCGCCTCCGCGTGCTCGCCAGCCGTCAGCTGGCCGAGACGCGCTATCGCGAGCTCGAAGAGCGGGGATCGGCGCGGCTGCTCGCGCTGTTGACCGAGGACGTCGGCACGGTCGCCGATTTCTTCGTGACCCTGCCCGCGCTCGTTGTCCACGGGGCCGTCTTGCTCGGGTGTCTCGGCTATCTGCTCGTCCTGTCCCCGCAGGCGTTCGTGCTCGGCGCCTTCGTGATGCTGGGAGGAGCGCTGTTCGTTCGCCGCATCAAGCGCCGAGCCAACACGCTGCTCGGTGAGGCGCGCGCCGCGGAGGATCGGGTCTTCCTGGCGTTTCGGGCGCTGTTCAGCGGCGCCAAGGAGCTCACCCTGAACGCCCGCCGGCGTGAGGCGTTCCTGGTGGACGTGGTGGGCCGCAGCACGGACGCGGCGCGGCAGCTCTGGACGCGGGGGCTGTCGCTGCACACGACGGCCGTCACCTGGCAGATCTCGTTGTTCTTCGCCGTGATCGGCAGCGTGCTCTTCGGGCTCGGCAGCGTGGCCCCGCTGCCCGAACCTGCGCGCTCCGGCTACGCCCTGATGGTGCTCTACATGCTGGTGCCCCTGCTCGCGCTGGCGCAGGCGAGCCCTGCCTTCGAGCGCACACGCGTCGCGCTCGACCGGCTGCGTTCGTTCGGGGTGGACACCGCCGCGCTCGCGCCGAGCGCGGCGCCGCCGGCGCCCGAGCCGTTCCGCGGCCTGCGCCTCGCCGGCGTGCAACACAGCTACCGCCGGGAGGGTGAGGACGGCGTCTTCGTCCTGGGGCCCGTCGATCTGGAGCTGCGGCCCGGAGAGCTGGTGTTCCTGGTCGGCGCCAACGGCAGCGGGAAGACCACCCTCGCCAAGCTCGTCGTCGGCTTGTACGAGCCCGAGGCAGGCGCGATCGTGCACAACGGGAGGCCGATCGACGCGAGCACCCGGAGCGCCTACCGCGAGAGCTTCTCGGCCGTATTCTCTGACTTTCACCTGTTCGAGGCCCTGCTCGGCATCGACGCGGTCGACGTCGACGACCGCGCGAACGCGCTCCTCGGCGCGCTGGGGCTCGCGCACAAGGTGACGGTGCGCGACGGTGCGCTCTCCACCACGCGCCTGTCGAGCGGGCAACGCCGGCGTCTGGCGCTGCTGATCGCCTACCTCGAGGACCGGCCGGTGCTCGTGTTCGACGAGTGGGCCGCCGATCAGGATCCCGTGTACAAGCGCGTCTTCTACGCCGAGGTCCTGCCCGCCCTGCGGGCCCGCGGCAAAGCCGTGCTGGTGATCAGCCACGATGACCGCTTCTTCCACCTGGCCGATCGCTGCCTGAAGCTCTCGGCCGGAAGGCTCGAAGAGATCCCCGTACCGCCTCCCCCCCAGGGCGCGCTGGAGGCCGCGCGCGAAGGCGTGTTCGCCCTCGATCCGCCGCGGCGCAATGGGCAGCCCGAGCTCCGAACGCCATGAGGATACTGCTCTCTCTCGCTCACGCCTCCCGCGCCACGCTCGTCGCTGCGCTGGCCGCCAGCGTCTTGAGCGGGCTGCTCGGCGCGGCCCTGACCGCGCTGATCAACCGCGCGCTCGAGGCGAGCCCTGGCGAGCTGCTGTCGCTAGGGCTCATGTTCGCGGCCGCCTGCGTCGGCATGCTGGTCTTTCGCATCTGGTCCGAAGCGAGGTTCGCGGAGCTGAGCCAGAGCACGCTCGCGCGGCTTCGCCAGCAGGTCTGCCGGCGCATGGCCACGGCTCCTTTTCGCGAGATCGAGGCCCACGGCGGCGCGCGCTGGCTGGCGGTGCTGGTGGAGGACGTGCAGCGCGTGGCGCATTTCTTCGTCACGGTGCCGAAGCTCCTGGTGCACGGCGCCATCGTCCTCGGCTGCCTGGGATATCTCGCGATCCTCTCCTGGCAACTGTTCCTGTTCGCGATCGGCATGGTGCTCGCCGGCGCCTGCCTCCACCTGGCGCTCGTGGGGCGCGGGCACCGGCACCTGTCGCGCGCCCGCGACGAAGAGGACGAGCTGTATGAGCACTTCCGGGCGCTGATCGACGGCGCCAAGGAGCTCAACTTGAGCCGCGCGCGGCGCGAGGCGTTCCTCCGCGACGTGCTGGAGCGCTCCGTGAACTCCGTTCGAAAGCAGCGCACGCGCGGCTTTCTGGTCTTCGTCGGCGCGGGCAGCATCGGCAGCTTCCTGTTCTTCGTGGTGATCGGCGTCGTGCTGTTCGTCATCTCGCCGCTGATGAACGTCGACGGCCCGGTGCGCTCGGCCTACGCGCTGATGTTCCTGTACATGATGCACCCCATGGAAGTGCTCGTGGAGGCGGTGCCCGAGCTCTCGCAGGCCCGCATCGCCCTCGAGCGCCTCGAAGAGCTCCCGCCCGCGCCGCGAGCCGACGCGGAGGACGCGGGGCGTGAGGGGCGCGGGCAGGCTGGCGAGCTCGCTCAGGAGCGCGCGTTCGAGCGGCTCACGCTGCGCCAGGTCAGCCATCGCTACCGCCGCGACGGCGAGGAAGATCCCTTCCTGCTCGGCCCCATCGATCTCGAGCTCAAGCGCGGCGAGGTCGTGTTCCTGGTCGGCGGCAACGGCGGAGGCAAGACGACCCTCGCCAAGCTGCTGGTGGGGCTGTACGAGCCGGAAGATGGCCATATCCTCGTCAACGGCGAGCTCGTCTCCGGCGAGCGGCGCGAGCGCCACCGCCAGCGCTTCGCCGCCGTCTTCTCCGAGTTCCACCTCTTCGAGAACCTGCTCGGCATCTCTTCAGAGAACCTCGACGAGCGCGCCCGCACCCTGCTCGCTCGCCTCGAGCTCGCCCACAAAGTCCGCGTCGAGCGCGGCGTCTTCTCCACCACGGAGCTCTCGCGCGGCCAGCAGAAGCGCCTGGCGTTGCTCGTCGCCTACCTCGAAGACCGCCCCGTCTACGTCTTCGACGAGTGGGCGGCCGACCAGGACCCCATCTTCAAGGACGTCTTTTACACCGAGCTCTTGCCCGACCTCAAAGCGCGCGGCAAAGCCGTCCTCGTCATCACCCACGATGATCACTACTTCCACCTGGCAGACCGCCAGCTGAAGCTCGACTACGGCCGCATCGAGGAGCGCTGCGCAAGGCCCGCTGCCGCCGCGATATGAGGAGGTAGGCGAGGATTTTCCGGCGTGATACTCCCCAGCCGCATGTCGCGTCCAATCCGGCTCTCCAGGGCTCTCCTGCTCGCGCTGGCGGTGGTCGCGACGTGGCTGTGCGCCCCGCGCCGTGCCTTCGCCGGAACCCCCCCGCGCCTGTTCCTGAGCTGCAGCGAGGATTGCTTCGATCCCTACCTGCGCCAGCAGCTGAGCTACTTCGACTTCGTGCGCGACGTCTACCTCGCCGACATCGCGCTCGTGATCGTGAGGCAACCGGCTGGCAACGGCGGTGAGCACTGGACCGCGACGCTCGCGCGGCGCGCTCCGGGGCGAGCGTTCGAGTCCCGTCCGCCCGCCTCCGTGCTCTCGTCCCCGGGCGCCCCGGCCCACGACGCGCGCGATCGCTTGTTACAGCTCATCCTCCGCCTGCTCTTCACCGAGCTGGCGAGCACGCCGCACGGCGAGGCGTTCAAGATTGGCTTGCCGCAGCGCGAGAACCTCGCGCTGAGCTCGCTCTACGATCCGTGGAACTACTGGGTATTCGCGCCTGCTGCGTGGGGATCCGCCGAGGCGGGCAGCGGCTACTACCGAGTCCAGGCCGGCGGCGGCGCCGCCGCGCGACGCATCACGGAGCACTCGAAAGTGCGCCTGATGGGAGGCTACACGCGCAGCCTCAGCAGCTACCGCCTCGAGGACGGCGACCGCATCTTCGGCGACGTGTACGAATGGGACGGCCGCGCGCTGTACGCCCACTCCATCGGGAGGCACTTCGCGCTGGGGGCCATCTACACGGCGGTGGGCAACGAGTTCGAGAACTACCGCTGGCACATGCATGGAGGACCGGTCTTCGAGGTCAATCTCTTCCCGTATCACCAGAGCGCGACGCGGCAGCTGCGCTTCATCTACCAGGTCGGGGCCTGGGCGAACGGCTACATCGAGGACAACACGGCCGGGCTGCGCCACGAGCAGCGGCCCTACCACGCCCTGTCGATGATCATCGACATGAACAACACCTGGGGCAGCGTGGAGTGGATAGGCCAGGTCAACGAGTTCCTCGACGACCCCGAGCTGTACCGGATGAGCACGGGGCTCACGCTGAGCGTGCGCTTGTTCGAAGGCCTGACCGCCTCGATCGAGGGCCAGTTCGCGTGGGTGCGCGACCTGATCAACCTGCGGGGGCGGACGATCACCGACGAGGAGCTGCTGCTCGAGACTGCGCAGCAACCCACGAACTTCACCAGCACCGCGAGCCTCTCCTTCACGTACACGTTTGGCAGCGCGCACAACACGGTTGTCAACCCGCGCTTCGGGCGGATCGACCTGGAAGATGAGTGAGCCCAGACCTCAGGGCGCCACGGGACTTCTCTCAGTTACGCGCTGGGCGCCATTCGCGGCATCGTGCCAGGGACGCGAGGTCGACCCCGGGAACTCGATGCCTCGGAGGGGCAGGCCCGGGGTCGAACATCTCGCGCGCTGCTGCAGGTAGAGGCGCAAGCGCGCGAGCTCGGCCTCGTCACGGCCGTTCAGCCCTCCGCCTCACCGGTTGCGGCGGCGGATAGGAAGCGCGGCGTGCATCTTTTCAGCGGCCTCTCTGGCGGCGTTCTTGCTCTGGAGAGCGCGCTCCGCCCGAGCGTGCTGCTCGCTCTGGCGGGACAGGTCGAGCAAGCGGGCGACAGGAGCCGTGGGCTCTTCCGCGAGGCTCTCGAGCACCGCGCGCAGGGAGCGTTCGAGGCCTTGGAGCGTCTCGAGATCGAAGAGGTCCGTCGCGTAGTTCATGTCGACGTGGACGTCGTTGCCGTCGACGATGAAGCCGAGGACGAGGTCGAGCTCGGCGCCTTGGGCGCTGAGCTCGACGGGCTCGACGCGGAGGTCGCTGAGGCTGCCTAGGCTTTGCGCGCGCTCCTGGTAGATGACCTTGATGCCGAAGAACGGCGATTGGCCAAGGCGGCGCGTGGGGGCGAGGACCTTGACGACCTCGTCGAAGGGGACGTCCTGGTGCTCGAGGGCCTCGAGCACGCCGGCGTGGAGGTTCGCCAGCCACTGTTGCGCGGCGGCGTCTCTGTCGACCCTGAGCTCGAGGACGAGCTGGTTGACGAAGAAGCCGACGACACCTTCGATCTCGAGCTGGTTGCGGCCGGCGGAGTCGGTGCCGATGCGGAAGCGTTCACGGCCCGAGCGCTGGCTGGCGACGACGGCGAAAGCGCCGAGCAGCAGAGGGAACAGGGTGACCTGGCTCTGTGCGCCGAGGGCGCGCAGGCGGGTCACGAGCCCGGGGCTCAGGTCGAAGCGGTGGTTGTGGCCCCGGAAGCTGGGCTGGGCGGGCCGCGCGCGATCGGTCGGCAGCTCGAGGATCGGGCACTCCCCGCGCAGCTTTTGCCTCCAGTACTCGACCTGGCGCGCCTCTTCGCCGCCGTCGAGCCAGGCCTTCTGCCACACGGCGTAGTCGGCGTACTGGATCGGCAGGGCCGCGAGCGAGGGCTGCGCGCCGCGCGCGAGGCTCGCGTAGAGGTGCGTGAACTCGTTCATCACCACGTCGAGGGACCAGCCGTCGCTGATGACGTGATGCATGGTCACGAGCAACACGTGCTCTTCGGCGTCGAGCCGCCACAGGTGGGCGCGCACGAGCGGGCCTCTCTCCAGGTCGAAGGGGCGGCGGCTCGCGGCGTCGAGGTCGCGTCGCAGCGCCGCCTCGCGCTCCTCGGCAGACCCCTCCAGGCGCGCGTGCGCGAGCGGGAGGGAGCGCGGCGGGTCGATCACCTGCCGCGGCTCGCCGCCGGCGGTGAGCACGAAGCGGGTGCGCAGCGACTCGTGGCGGAGCACGAGGGCGTCGAGCGCCCCGGAGAGCGCGGCGGCGTCGAGCGGGCCTCTCAGGCGCACGGCGCAGGGCATGTTGTACGCGGAGCCGTTCGGCTCGAGCTGCCACAGGAACCACAGGCGGCGCTGCGCCGCCGAGAGGGGCAGGGGGCCGCTGCGAGGCTGCGGCACGAGCGGCGGGCGCCGGACGGCGCCGTGCTCCCGGACCTGCTGTGCGGCGTGCTCGATCGCCGCGGCGAGAGCGCCGAGCTGGCGACGCTCGAACAGCACGCGCAGCGGCAGGTCGACCCCGAACTCGTGCGCGACGCGGCTCGCGACGCGCGTCGCCAGGAGCGAGTGGCCACCGAGCTCGAAGAAGTCGTCGCGCGCGCCGAGCTGGTCGACGCCGAGCACCTCTTGCCAGATCTCGGCGAGCTTCTGTTCGGTCTCGTTGCGGGGGCGCACGTAGGCCTGGGTCGACTCGCGCTCGCTCGCCGCGAGCAATGCCTTGCGGTCGAGCTTGCCGTTCGCGGTGATCGGCATGGCGTCGACGAGCACGAGGCGCGACGGGACCATGTAGCTCGGCAACCGCTGCTCGAGCTGCTCGCGCAGCGAGGTCGTCAAGCGCTGCCGCGTGCGCGCCAGCTCCGGATCGTTGGTGAGCCCGCGCCAGCCGCCGTCGGGCGCTGAGAGCTCGATCGGGGCCGCGCTCGGCTCGAAGCGGGCGGGGTGCTCGCGCTCCTGGAACTCGACATCGAAGCGCCCGTCCGCGTCTCCCGGGGTCCAGCAGACGCGCACGTCGTAGCCGTGCGCGTCGCCCAGCGCCCAGAAGCTCTCGGGGTCGAGGCCGCGCGGTTCGATCGCCTCGAACCGCTCGCGCAGCTCGGCCACCGTCGCGCCGTCGCCGAGCTCGGTGAGCCAGCGCAACAGCGCCCGATCGCGGGACAGGCGGCGGTTCTCCACGCGCGCCACCGAGAGCGATCGCGGGCGTTCGCTCCGCAGCAAGCCGTCGAGCTCGGCGAGCGGGCGCTCGGCGCGCCACTCGCGCGGCGGGATCTCCGGCGCCGCTCGGCTGGCGCGCGTCACGATCGCGTCGTAGCGGTAGCGGCTGAGCTCGTTGTCGTGCGGGGTGCGTTGCAGCTCGAGGCTGACGTGCACCCCGGCCGAGCGGCCCAGCGCGCGGAACAGGTCGGGGGCGACCAGGAGCTCCGTCTCCTGGGCGAGCGCGCGCTCGATGCGGCGCCCGAGCTCGCCGAGCGTCAGCTCGGCGGGCGCGCGCGCGAGCTGCACGGTGGCGTGGAACGCCCGCGCCAGGTCGAGCGAGCGCACGTCGCCGACGAACACGCGACCGCCGGGCTGCACAACGGAGAGCGCGCCCTCGAGGGCCCGCGCCAGGTACTCGGCGTTCGGGAAGTACTGCACGACGGAGTTGAGCACCACGAGATCGAAGAGGCGGGCATCGAGGCCGGACCAATCGCTCGCATCTCGGTGCAAGAGCTCGATATGCGCGAGGCCCTCCTGCCCGGAGGCCCAGGCACGGAGGTCCTCGATCGCCCGCCTCGAGACGTCCGTGCCGACGTACACGTCGGCGCGCGGCGCCACGTGCTGCGCGACGAGGCCCACCCCGCAGCCGATCTCGAGCACGCGTCGCGGCGCCGGATCGAGCATGCGCGCGACGGCCGCCATGAGCCAGCGCTGCATGTGGGCCTCGGGGATCGGCGCGCCGGTGTAGCTGTCGTTCCAGCTGACGAAGCTCGGCGCGCGGCTCTCGGGGGCCTCCGCGTAGGCGCTGTCGAAGACGGAGCCCCACTCGGCGGCGCGGGCGCGGTCGCCGTCGCTCCCTCGAGACGGCTCGATCCGCCCGAGCTCCGGCACCACGAAGGCGACGAGCTCGCGCTGGCCGGACGGGTCGTCGCGCACAAGCGCCACCGCCTGGCGCACGAGCTCGAGCTCACCGAGCCGCTGCTCGATCTCGCCGAGCTCGATGCGGTGGCCGCGGACCTTGACCTGATGATCGACGCGGCCCTGGTACTCGATGGCGCCGTCCGCGCGGAAGCGGCAGAGGTCGCCGGTGCGATAGAGCCGCGCGCCGGGCTCGCTCGAGAGCGGGTTCGGCACGAAGCGCTGGGCGGTCAAGCTCGGACGGCGGTGGTAACCGCGGGCGAGCCCCACCCCGCCGATGTAGAGCTCACCGGTGACGCCCGCCGGCAACGGCTGGAGCGCGGCGTCGAGCACGTGCAATGTGATGTTGGCGATGGGGCGCCCGATCGGCACGCCGTCGTCGATGCCGCCGCGGCACGTCCAGTGGCTGACGTCGATCGCCGCCTCCGTCGGGCCGTAGAGGTTGAAGAGCTCCGCCGGGTGCTGCTCGAGCACCTGCCGCGCGAGCGGGAGCGGCAACGCCTCGCCGCTGCACAGGATGCGGCGGATGGATGCGCGCCCCTCGAGCCTGCCAGCGGCCACGAAGGCCTGGAGCATGGAGGGCACGAAGTGCAGCGTCGTCACCTGGGCGGCGTCGATCACGCGCGCGAGCTCCGCCGGGTCGCGCTGCGCGCCGGGCGGCGCCATCACGATCGCGGCGCCGGTGATCAGCGGCCAGAAGAACTCCCAGACGGAGACGTCGAAGCTGAACGGCGTCTTCTGCAGCACGCGATCGACAGGCGTCAGGCGGTAGGCGTCCTGCATCCAGCGCAGGCGGTTGTGGAGCCCGCGGTGCGTGTTGCCGCAGCCCTTGGGCTGCCCTGTGGAGCCCGAGGTGTAGATGCAGTAGGCGAGGTGATCGGGATGCGTGAGGTTGGGCAGGTCGCGCGCGTCCTCGGGCGAAACCCCGGATGCATCCGGCGCGTCGAGGCACCAGCGCTCTGCCGGGAGCCCCGCGAGCCGCTGCTCGAGGTGGCCCTGGGTGAGCAACAGCTCGACCCCGCCGTCGGTCACCATGAAATGGAGGCGCTCGTTCGGGTAGTCCGGATCGAGGGGTAAGTACGCGCCGCCCGCCTTGAGCACCGCGAGCAACGCGACGACGAGCTCGATGGAGCGCTCCATGCACACGCCGACCAGACGATCGGGGCCGACACCAGCCCGCCGCAGGCGGCGGGCGAGCGCGTTGGCGCGCGCCTGGAGCTCGCCGTAGCTGAGCCGTTCGTCTCCGAAGAGCACCGCGCTCGCGTCCGGGGCCCGGGCGCTCGTGGCCTCGACGAGCTCATGGATGCAAAGCTCTTCCGGGAACGCGCTCTGCGTCTGGTTCCAGAGAGCCTGTTCGCCGAGCTCGGCGGGGGACGCGATCGTCAGATTGCCTGTCGGGCGTTCTCCGGCCGCCGGCAGCGATAACAGCAGGTGATCGAAGTGCCGGCGGAGCGCCTCCACGCGAGCCAGGTCGAAATGGGGACGCCAGTAGCCGAGCGCGTACTCGAGGCGGTCTTCCATCGTGACCTGGAGCGTCAGCGCGTAGTTCGTCGGGCCTACGCCCTCGACGCCCGACATCGTCACCTCGCCCTGAGCTGCCTCGCGCAGCGCGCGGTCGACCGGGTAGTTCTGGAACGCCAGCAGCGTATCGAAGAAGGCCTGGCCGTTGCCTGCGCCCCAGCGCTGGATCTCATGCAGCGGTGTGTGCTCGTGCTCGCGCGACTCGGAGTTGTTCTCCTGGAGCTGGCGCAAGAACGCGCCCAGCGTCTGGCTCGGCGCGGGCCCCGCGATCACGGGCAGGGTGTGGATGAACGGACCGAGCAACGCCTCCACCCCGGGCAGCGCCGCCGGGCGACCCGAGACAGCCGCGCCGAAGGCGACCGTGCGCTGGCGGGTAGTGCGCTGGAGCAGCAGGATCCACGCCGCCTGGACGACGGTGTTCAGGGTCACGCGCTGCTCCTTGGCGAACTTCACCAGCCGCGCCGTCTGCTCGCGATCGAGCCCGCCGCCGAGCACGCCATGGCCGTTCTCGCGTTGCGGCTCGTCGAGCCCATCGGGGCAGAGCAGCGTCGGCTGTCCCAGCCCCTCGAGCTGCTTCTTCCAGAACGCCTCGCTGGCGCGCCAGTCTTTGCGAGCGAGCCAGGCGATGTAGTCCTTGTAGCGCGCCTGCACCGGGGGCAGCGCCTGGCCGGTGTAGAGCCGCAGCACCTCGTCGATCTGCCGCGACGAGCTCCAGCCGTCGATCAGCACGTGATGGTGCGTCCAGATCAGATGGTGGCGGTGCTCGTCCAGCCGGAGCAAGAGCACCTTCTGCAGCGGCGGGCGGCGCAGATCGAGCGGCACCGCGAGCTCCTCACGGGCGAACGCGCGGAGCGCGTCCGGGCCGAGCTCGCGCCCGCGCACGTCGATCTCGCGGCACGCGATCTCGACCTTGGCGAACACCACCTGCAGGGCGCGTTCGGGCAAGAAGCCCGTGCGCAGGATGTCGTGGCGATCGTAGACCCCTTGCCAGGCGGCGCGGAAGCGAGCGACGTCGAGCCCTTCGATCGTCACCCGAACCTGGTTCACGTACACGCCGGAATCGGGGCTGTAGAGGGAGTGGAACAGCATGCCCTGCTGCACGGGCGACAGCGGGTAGGCGTCGGCGATCTGCTCGCGACGCGCGCCGAGGCTCTCGAGCTCCGCGTCGCTCAGCGTGACCGGCGGCAGCGCCGGCGCCGCTGCCTCGGCGGCCCCCGGAGCGGCCTGGCCCTGGGCCGCCTCCGCCTGCAGCGCCAGCGCCTCCAGCGTCTGGTGCTGGAAGATGTCGCTCGGGCGCAGCGTGATGCCGGCCCGCCGGGCGCGGCTGACCACCTGGATTGCGATGATGGAGTCGCCGCCGATCTCGAAGAAGTTGTCGCGCACGCCCACGCGCGTCACCCCGAGCAGGTCACGCCAGATCTCGGCCAGCTCGGCCTCGCGACGCGTGCGCGGCGCGGCGTAAGGCGCGCTCGACTCGGGCGCGTCCATGGCCGCGAGCGCCTCGCGGTCGACCTTGCCGTTCGGCGTCAGCGGGAGCTGATCGAGCACGGCGAACTGAGCGGGCAGCATGTAGTCGGGCACGCGCTGCTCGAGGTGCTGCCGGAGCCGAGGGCCCAGACCATGCTTCAACTTCGCCAGCAGCGGATCGTTGGCGTAGCTCGCCCAGGGCCGAACGGGCGCGTCGGCGCGCTCCGCATCGCCACGCGCTGCCGGAGCTACCGCGCGCGGGTCCTCGAACAGCACGTCGAACGCGCCCTCCGCGCCGTCCGGCGACCAGCGCACCTGGACGCGATAGCCGCGCGCCTCGCCGAGCGCCCAGTAGTCCTCCGGCTCCTCGCCGTCGCGCGCCGTGGCGGCCAGCATCGCGCGCAGCTCGGTCACGCTCGAGCGCGGATCGCCGCTCTCGAGCGCGCGCCACAAGGCGCGATCGAGCGATAGCCGGCGGTTCGGGAGCCCTCGCAGCAGCACGCGCTCGGGGCGGCTCGCGAGCCGGGCCTCGAGCTCGGCGATGGTGTTCACGCCCGACGCCGGCTCGCCGCCCCAGCCCGCGCTCGGGGACCCGAAGCGCAGCGCCACGTCGTAGCGATAGCGGCAGAGCTCGTTGTCGGCATGGCCGCGCTTGAGCAGCACCTCGGCGCGCCCGCCGTTCGCGCGCGCCCAGGCATCGAACAGGCCTGGATCGAGCACGAGCTCCTTGTCGTGCGCCATGGCTCGCTCGACGCGCCGCCTGAGCTCGCCGAGGCTGCAGCCGTCGGCCGCCTTGGCCAGCTCGACGCTGGCGTGAAAGAACCCGAGCAGCGGCTTCGAGCGCACGTCACCGACGAACAGCGCCCCTCCCGGAGCGAGCACGGCGCGCGCGCCGTCGAGCACGCCGATCAAGTAGTCGACGCCCACGAAGTACTGGACGACGGAGTTGAGCACGACCGCGTCGAAACGACGGGCGCCGAGGCCATCGAAATCGAGCGCCTCGCGCTGGAGCAGCTCCACGTGATCGAAGCCCGGGCGCGTGCCGAGCCAGCCGCGCAGGTCGCGGAGCGCCTTGGCGGAGAAATCGCTGCCGACGTACTCTCGGCTCTCGGGCGCCAGATGCTCGAGCAAGAGCCCGATGCCGCAGCCGATCTCCAGCACGCGCTCGGCGCCGAGCGCACGCAGGCGCAGGAGGGTGTGCTCGAGCCAGTGTTGCATCTCGCCCTGCGCGATCGGGGCGCCTGTGTAGCTGCTATTCCAGCCCGTGAAGGTGGGGCCCGTGGTGGTGGCGTCGACGGCGTAGGCGCCGTCGAAGACGGCCTGCCACTCTTCGGTGGCCTCGCTCGTCAGGCGGCTATCCTCGGCGGCCCCGAGCGCCCGCAGCGCCGCGTCGTTCGAGACGACGTACGCCAGGAGGCGCGTGTCCGACTCGCTGCCGCGCTGAGCGAGCACGATCGCGCTGTCCACGGCCTCGTGCTCGAGCAGACGCGCCTCGATCTCGCCGAGCTCGATGCGGTGGCCGCGCACCTTGACCTGATGGTCCCTGCGCCCGACGAACTCCAGGTCGCCGTCGGCCCGGTGCCGCACCAGATCGCCTGTGCGGTACATGCGCGCGCCGGGCTCCGCCGACAGCGGGTCGGGCACGAAGCGCTCGGCGGTCAGGCCCGGCTTCCCGGCGTAGCCGCGCGCCAGCGTCGCGCCGCCGATGTAGAGCTCGCCGGCGACGCCGGGCGGCACCCAGCCGAGCGCGCCATCCAGCAACGAGACGCGGGCGTGACGGATCGGCGCTCCGATCGGCACGGCGCGCGCCGGCAGCTCGCCGTGACTTCGCCAGAACACGGCGTCGATGGCCGTCTCCGTCGGACCGTACAGATTGCACAGACCCGCCGGGCGCACGCGCGTGAGCTGACGCAGCAGATCGAGCGGCACGGCTTCGCCGCCGCAGAACAGGTGCTCGAGCCGCCCCAGGCTGTCCGGCGCGCTCGGCTCGGCCAGCAAGAGCTGGAGCAGCTGGGGCACCACCTGCAGCACCGTCACGCCGTCGCGCTCGATCTGCGCGAGCAGCGCGGCGGGGTCGTACAGCACGCCCGGGTCCCCGAGCACCAGCTCGCCGCCGGTCATGAGCGGCAGCCAGAACTCCCACACCGAGGCGTCGAAGCTTATCGGCGTCTTCTGCAGCACGCGCGTGCTGGCGTCGAATCCGAACGCCTCGACCATCCAGTCCATATGCGCGAGCAGCGCAGCGTGAGAGAGCAACGCGCCCTTCGGCTTGCCCGTGGAGCCCGACGTGTAAATGCAGTACGCCAGGTTCTGCGGGTGCAGGGGGGCGGCCTCGAAGCCCGCCATGGCGGACGCGCACGACGCTTCGACCGGGCTCGGGAGCTCCCGGCACGCGACGCCGAACCCGGCCAGCCGCGATCCGAGCGCGCTCTGGGTCAACACAAGGCCGACCGCGCCGTCCTCGATCATGTGGCGCAAGCGATCGTCCGGGTAGCTCGGGTCGAGCGGCAAGTACGCCCCGCCTGCCTCGAGGATGCCGAGCAAACCCACGACCATCTCGAGCGAGCGCTCGGCGCACAGACCGACCACCACGTCGGGGCCGACGCCGGCTGCGCGGAGCTCGCGCGCCAGGCGCCGCGCCGCGCCGACGAGCTCCGCGTAGCTCAGGGTCTCGTTGCCAGAGCGCACGGCCACGGCGTCGGGTCGCTCCAGCGCGCGCTCGGCGACGCGCTGCTGCACCGTGCCGCCGGCCGCGTGCGGCGCGAAGCCCTGGTTCAGCGCGGCGTGCCAGCGCGCTGGCTCGTCCGGCGCGTTCATCGCCAGCCGATCGACGCGCTGGCTCGGGTCCGCCACGATCGCCGAGAGCAGGCAGACCCAGTGCCTCGCAAAGCGCGCGACGGTCTCCGGCTCGAACAGGTCTCTTGCGTACGTGAAGCTCGCGCGCAGGCCGCGCGCGCTCTCGGTGGTGTTCAACGTGAGGTCGAACTGGATGTTCGACAGCTCGCGCTCGAACGGACGCACGCGCAAGCCTCCGACCTCGCCGAGCTCGTCGCGCCGGCTCCACTGGTAGTCGAACGAGACCTGGAACAGCGGGTGGTGGTTCAGGCTGCGCTGCGGCGCCAGCGCCTCGACCACGCGCTCGAACGGAAGATCCTGGTGCTCTTGCGCCTCCACCGTGGCGCGCCGCACCTGCTCGACGAAGCCCTCGAACGAGGGATTCCCGCTCAGATCGCCCCGGATGACCAGCGCGTTGACGAAGAAGCCGACCAGGCCCTCGATCTCGGCGCGGTTTCTGTTCGCGACCGTGGTGCCGACCCGCACGTCGGTCGCCCCGCTGAGGCGATGCAGGAGCACCTGGTAGCTCGCCAGCAGCACGCTCGCCAGCGTCGCCTGGCAGCGCCGCGCCAGCGCTTGCAGCTGGCGCACCAGGTCCGGGTCCAGCGCCACCACGTGCTCTCCGCCTCGGTAGCTGGACGCGAGCGGACGCGCGCGATCGCTCGGCAGCTCGAGCAACGGCTGCGCCTCGCCGAGCGTGCGCTTCCAGTACGCGAGCTGGCGCTCGCCCTCGCCCGCCTCCAGAAAGCTCCGCTGCCAGAGGGCGTAGTCCGCGTACTGCACCGGCAGCGCGGGCAGGTCCGGCGTCGCGCCGCCGCTGATCTGCGCGTAAAGACGGGCGAAGTCCTCGATGATGACGTTCATCGACCAGCCGTCGGAGATGACGTGGTGCATCGCCACGGCGAGCACGTGCCGCTCGGCCTCCAGCCGGATCAGCCGCACGCGAAACAGCGGGCCGCGCACCAGATCGAACGGTTGCTCGACGGTCTTTCGCACCAGATCGGCGGCGCGCTCCTGCCGCTCGCGGCCGCGCAGGTGCGAGAGCTCCTCGACCGACAGCGAGAGCGGCTGATGGGCATGGATGGACTGCATCGGTTGCCCGTCGTCGGTGGGCACGAACAGCGTGCGTAACGCCTCGTGGCGCTGGATCAGGGCGTCGAACGTGCGCGTGAGCGCGCGCTCGTCGAGCGGGCCCTCGAGCAGGAGCGCGCTCGACATGTTGTAGGCGTGGCTGAGCGGCTCGAGCCGCCACATGAACCAGAGTCGGCTCTGGGCGTAGGAAGCAGGCAGGCGCTGAGTCTCCTCCGCGCGCGCGGGGATGGGCAGCAGCTCGAAGGCGATGCCGCGGGCCCGGAGCTGTCCGAGGAGGCGCTGGCGCTCCTCCACGCTCGCGCGCGAGAGGCGCCGCGACAGGGCCAACATCAACTCTGCTTGGGTGGTCACTGCATTTCCTCCTGCGCGAGCAGCTCTGCGACGAAGAGCATGTCGTCGTCGGCGAGCGCTCGCGAGCTTCCTTGCACGGCACGCTCGAATTGCTCGAGCGATTGGGTCTCGAAGAGATGGCGCAGCGGCACGTCCGTCGAGAGCTCCGCGCGGATGCGAGAGATCACGCGTGTCGCGAGCAGGGAGTGGCCGCCGAGCGCGAAGAAGTTGTCGCTCAATCCGACACGCTCGACGTCCAGCACCTCGCGCCAGATCTCGGCCAGCTTCGAGCCGAGCTCGGTCCGCGGCGCGACGTACTCGGCGCCGCGGGTGCGCCCGGGGCGGGGCAACGCGCGCCTGTCGATCTTGCCGTTCTGAGTCAGCGGCAGCGCGTCGAGCACCATCAGCTCTGTCGGCACCATGTGCGCTGGCAGGCTGGCGCGCAGCGCCCGGCTCAAGCGCTCGGCGAGCGCCTCCGGCTCGTGAGGTGTGCCGCCTGCATCACTCGCCACCACGTAGCCCACGAGCTCGGGTCCGCTCGCGCCGGGCTGCGCCACAACGACGGCCTGGCGCACCGCTTCCTCCTCGAGCAAGCGCGCCTCGATCTCCCCGAGCTCGATGCGATGACCACGGATCTTCACCTGATGGTCGAGGCGGCCCAGGTGCTCGAGCGCGCCGTCGGCGTGGCGCCGCACCAGATCGCCTGTCCGGTACATGCGCGCGCCGGGCTCGGACGACAGCGGGTCGGGCACGAAGCGCTCGGCCGTGAGCGACGGGCGGCCGTGGTAGCCGCGGGCCAGGCCCTGACCACCGATATAGAGCTCGCCGGCAGCCTCGCATGGCACGGTATCGAGCGTCGCCCCGAGCACGTAGAGAGAGGTGTTCGCGAGCGGCCGGCCGATGAGCGGCTCGGGCGACGCAGGATCGATGCGCTGCAAGCTCGACCAGACCGTGGTCTCCGTCGGGCCGTAGACGTTCCACAGCTCCGGGCTCCAGGCGCTCAGGCGTCGCGCCAGGTCGCCCGGCAACGCCTCACCGCCGGACAACGCGCGCCGGCCGCTGATCCGATCGAGCGCGCCGCTCTCGTCGAGCATGCGCCAGGTGGACGGCGTTGCCTGGATCATCGTGACGCCGTGTCGATCGATGGCGCTCACCAGCGCCATCGGGTCGCGCGCCGTCGCCCGCGGGGCGAGCACGACGGCGCCGCCGGCGCACCACGGCAGGTAGATCTCGAGCGCCGAGATATCGAATGAGAGCGAGGTGAGGCCGAGCACGCGGTCCGCGGCCGTCACCCCGGGCTGCTCGCGCATGCTGGCCAGGAAGTTGACCAGGCTGCCATGAGAGACCTCGACGCCCTTGGGCTGACCCGTCGAGCCAGACGTGTAGATGCAGTACGCCAGGTGCTCGGGCCGCAAGGCCACGCGGGGCGCCGTCGCCGGCTGCTGCTCCACGCGCGCAGAGCGCTCGTCCATGCAGAACACGGGCAGCGGCGTCGGCGGCCGCCCCTCGAGCAGGCGGCGCTCGCTCACCAGGAGCGCGAGCCCGCTGTCCTGCATCATGAACGCCAGCCGCTCGAGCGGGTACTCGGGATCGAGCGGCACGTAGGCGCCGCCCGCCTTCAAGATACCGAGCAGGGCCACTGGCAGATCGAGCGAGCGATCAAGGCACAGCCCGACCAGCACGTCGGGGCCCACCCCGAGCTCGCGCAGGTGGTGGGCCAAGCGATTGGCGCGCTCGTCGAGCGCCGAGTACGAGAGCGTCTCGTCGCCGCACACGACGGCCACGGCGTCCGGCGTGCGCTGGCGCTGCTGCTCGAACCAGGCGTGAACGGTGCTGGGCACGGCGTGCTCGCGCGCCGTCGCGTTCCAGCGTGCCAGCCGCGAGCGCCCTTCGGCCGTGCCCCACGGCAGCGCGCCGATCCGCTGCTCCGGCGCGCGCGCCAGCTCGAGCACGATGCGCTCGAGCGCGGCGCCGAGCTCCGACGCTTGCTGTGCGTCGAACAGCGCGCGCGCGTAGTCGAGCTTGAAGCGGAGCGTGCTCCCCGCGTTGACCATCACGCTGAGCGCGTAGCTGGTCAGATCGACGGACGCGATGCGGTCGAAGACGACATCGCCCTTCCTGCCGGCGCCGAGCGCCTCGTCGAGCGGGTAATTTTCGAACACCACGATCGTATCGAACAGCGCCTGGCCACCCTGGCCCGCCCAGCGCTGGATCTCGTGCAGCGGCGTGTGCTCGTGCTCGCGCGTCTCGACTCCGTCGGCGGCGAGCGCGCGCAGGAAGTCGGCCACGCGCTCCGCCGGATCGAGCCGGCCGATCACCGGGACGGTGTTGATGAACAGGCCGACGCGGGACTCGGCTCCCCGCAAACCCGCCGGGCGCCCGGCGACCGTCGCCCCGAACACCGGCCTGTCTTGCCCGGTGGTTCGCTGCAGCAGCAAGAGCCAGGCGCCCTGCACCAGCGTGTTCAGCGTGATGCGCTCGCGTCGCGTGAACCGCACGAGCATGGCAGTGTCCTCTGCCGATACCTGCACCACGTGCTCGCCGCGCCCGCGCGCCTCGCCCCGGCGCGGCAAGCTGCCAGCGAGCGACGTGGGCTCGGTGAACGCCGCGAGCCGACCCCTCCAGAAACGCTCGTCCGCCCCGAGATCGCGCCGCGCCAGCCACTCGACATACTCGCGGTAGCTCCCGGGCTTCGCGGCGAGCGCCTCGCCGGTGTAGATCCGGACCACCTCCTCCAGCACGCGGGCGCTGCTCCAGCCGTCCATCAGCACGTGGTGATGGGTCCAGATGAAGCGAAAGCTCTGCTCGCCGAGACGAGCGAGCAGCAGGCGCATCAAAGGCGGTCGTTCGAGCTCGAAGCCAGCGGCACGTTCCTCACGCGCGAGCCGCTCGAGCGCCTCGTCGCTCGCGTCGCCGTCGCGCAGATCGAGCTCACGCAGCTCGACACGCACGCTCCGCGAGACCACCTGAAAAAAGCCGCCGTCGCGGCGCGAGTGGAAGCTGGTGCGCAGGATCTCGTGACGCGCGATCACCTGCTGCCAGGCCTGCGCGAAGCGCTCGGGCTCGATACCGTGTACGTGAGCCGCGAGCTGGCACACGTACAGGTCCTCTCCGGGGCTGTAGGCCGCGTGGAACAAGAGCCCCTGCTGCATCGGTGTGAGCGGGTAGATGTCAGCGACGTCCCGGGGCCTCCGCGGCAGCGCCTCGAGCTCCGCGGCGCCGAGCGCGGCGAGCGGGAAATCGGACGGGGTCAGGCAGCCCGCGTCGGGGCTCAGCGCGTGTCCGATCAACAGCTCGAGCTCGCGCTGGTAGGACGCGGCCAGGCGCGCGACCGTCTCCGCGTCATACCACTCGCTGCTGTAGCTCACGCCGATCTCGAGCTCGTCGCCCGATACCTGGCCGTGCACGTTCAACCAGTTGCCGAGCGGCGCCGAGTCGCTCTGGATGGGGCCGGGGCTCTCGGGCGCGAGATCGAAGGCGGCGCCACGTCCGAAGCTCTGGTCGAGCTGGCCGAGGTAGTTGAAGGTGACGCGCGCGCGAGGCATGCACGCGAGCCGCTCGCGGAGCTCGTCCGCGCCGAGCTCCGCGTACACGCCGAACCCCAATCCACCGCGCGGCACGCCGCGCAGCGTGTGCTTGGTCGACAGGATCGCTTCCTTCAGGCTCGCGTCGTCGTCACCCAGCGCGGGCGCCAGGCGCACCGGGAACATGCTCGTGAACCAGCCGACGGTCCGGCTCGCGTCGACACCGTCGAAGCAGTCCTGTCGGCCGTGGCTCTCGAGCTCGATCCACGCCGAGCGCCCGCCGGTGAAGCGGCATAACGCGCGCCCGAGGGCCGCGAGCAAGAGGTCATTGACCTGCGTCCGGTAGGCTTCGGGCACGGCGCGCAGCAGCTGCCCTGTGCGCGCCGCGTCGAGGCGAAAGCTCGCGGTCCGGCGGTGTCGCACGAGCGCCTCGCCGGACGCGCGATCGCGCGGCAGCTCAGGCGGCGCGGGCTGCTCCGCGAGCGCGAGCCAGTACTCGAGCTCGGCCGGCTCCGGCTCTCGCGCGAGCGCCTCGAGCGCCTCGCCCCAGCGCTTGAAGCTGCTGGTCTTGACGCCCAGAGACGGCGCTTCGCCGGACGCGAGCCTCGCGAGCGCGACCCCCAGGTCCTCGAGCAACACACGCCAGGAGACGCCGTCGACGACGAGGTGGTGGGCCGCCAGGAGCAGCCGCGCCTCGCCGGCAAAGTCGATCAGCGCCGCGCGCAGCAGCGGCCCACGGTCGAGCTCGAAGCGCTGCTGGACGTGGGTGCACACGCGCTCGAGCTCCTCCGCGTCCCGCGCCGTGAGCTCCCAGACAAGGTCCTCGCCGCGTATCTCGGTCGGCTCGGCGTGGACCTGGCGCCAGCCGGTCGCATCGTCGAAGTAACGCAGGCGGAGCGCGTCGTGGTGCCGGACGATCTCTGCCAGGGCACGCCGCAGCAGGCCGGCGTCGAGCGGCCCCTTCGGACGCAGCAGCAGGGCCTGATTGTAGTGACGGCGCTCCGGCATCGGCTCGCTGAAGAAGCGGCGCTGCACCGGCGTCAGCGGCGCGGAGCCCGTGACGGGCGGCTCGGGCTCGCGCGCCGCCTCGGCCGGCGGCAGCGCCGCGGCCAGGGCGCGCACCGTCTGATACTGAAACAGGTGCTTGGGTGAGAGCGGCAAACCGTGCTCGCGAGCGCGATGCACCACCGACAGCGAGAGGATCGAGTCGCCGCCGAGCTCGAAGAAGTTGTCCTCGACCCCCACGCGCTCGACGCCGAGCACATCGCGCCAGATGGCCACCAGCCGCTGCTCGAGCTCCGTCTCCGGCGCGACGTAGCGACCGGCGTCGGGCGCGTCGGGCGCTGGCAGGCGCTTGCGATCGAGCTTTCCGTTCGGCAGGCGCGGCAGCCGTTCCAGCACGACGATGGCGGGGACCATGTAGTCCGGCAGCCGCTCGCCGAGCTGGGACCGAAGCGCGCGGCCAACGTCGCTGCACGTCGGGGCACCATCGCAGCCGACGCCCACGTGGGCCACGAGACGCGCGCCGCTCGGGCCAGGCACGAGCGACACCACGGCCTCGCGCACCGCGGGCAGATCGAGCAGCCGCGCCTCGATCTCGCCGAGCTCGATACGGTGGCCGCGCACCTTGACCTGCGCGTCGCTGCGGCCCACGAACTCCAGCACGCCGCCCGCGCTTCGCCGCGCGAGATCGCCCGTTCGATACAATCGCTCGCCCGCCGCCCAGGGGTGCGGCACGAACCGCTGCGCGGTCTCCGCGGGTCGTCCCAGGTAACCGCGCGCCAGAGCGGCGCCGCCGATGAAGAGCTCACCCGTGACGAGCGGCGGCACGGGGCAGAGCTGCGGGTCCAGCACGAACAGCTCCACGTTCGCCATGGGGCCGCCGAGCGGCACGCCGCTGCCTTCGGCCTCCGGCAGGCAACGCCAGTACGCTACGTCGATGGCCGCCTCGGTCGGGCCGTACATGTTGTACAGCCGCGCCGGGTGGGCGGCGGCGCAAGCGCGTGCGAGCTCGCGCGGCAAGACCTCACCCCCCACGGTCAACGCCCGCAAGGAAGGACAGGCGGCGAGCTCGCCGGCCTGCACGAAGGCCGCCAGCAAAGCCGGTACGAAATCGACGGCCGTGACGGTGTGGCGGCGGATCAGCTGCCCCAGCGCGGCGGGATCGCGCTCGGCCGCCGGCGCCGCGAGGACCAGCGCTGCCCCGGCGGCCAGCGGCAGCAGCAGCTCCCCCACGGACACGTCAAAGCTGAGCGACGTCCTCGCCAGCACCCGGTCGGTCGCGTCGAGCGCGAGCTCCGCTTGCAGCCAGCGCGTGCGGTTGACGAGCCCCCGATGGGTGCACCCGACCCCTTTGGGCACGCCCGTCGAACCCGACGTGTAGATGCAATAGGCAAGCTGCTCGGGATGTGCGGCGACGGTCACGCGCGAGCTGGGCGCAGAGCGCAGCTCGTCGGCTTCGGCGTCGAACGACCACGTCACGACGCCGGCCGGGTCCAGCGCCGGACTGCAGCTCGCGCCGTGCGCGAGGATCAGCCGCGCGCCGCTGTCCGCGATCATGTGCCGCAGTCGCTCCGCGGGGTAGCCTGGATCGAGCGGCAGGTACGCTGCGCCGGCCTTCAGTACGCCGAGCAGCCCCACGAGCGACTCGAGCGCGCGCTCGCCCGAGACGCCGACGATGGCGCCGGGGCCGATGCCGCGCGCTCGCAAGACGTGGGCGAGCTGGTTCGCGCGCGCCTCGAGCTCTGTGTACGTCCAGGTGCCGCGCTCCGAGATCACGGCGATCGCGTCGGGGGTGCGCGAGGCCTGGACCTCGAACAGCTCGTGCGCGCCAGCGACGTCGGGGCGCGTCTCTGCGCCGCGCGCCCAACGGAAGCTCTGTCCGAGCTCGTCAGGGCTCAGCAACGGCACCGCGCCGATGCTCGCGTCCACGCCGGAGACGATCGCCTCGAGCATCCGCGTCCAGTGCCGCGCGAGGCGCGCGACCGTCTCCGGCTCGAAGCGATCCGAGCTGTAGCTGAACGCGCAGTGGATGTCGCCATCGACCTGGGAGGCGTCGAGCGCCAGGTCGAACTGGGCGGCGCGCGCGTCGTTCTCGACGAACTCGATCGAGAGCCCGGCCGCGCTGCGCCGGCGCTGAAATTCCCAGCTCTGCACGTTGCACATCACCTGGAACAGCGGCGTGTGCGAAGCGCTGCGCTCGGGAGCCAGCGCGTCGACGATCTGATGAAACGGCACGTCCTGATGTGACTGAGCGTCGATGGACGCGAGCTTGACGCGCTCGACAAGCCCGGAGAGCGATAACCGCGAGTCGACCTCGCAGGCCAGCACCTGCGTGTTCAGGAACGCGCCGATCAGGCCTTCGAACTCCGGCCGCGCGCGGTTGGCTACCGGGTATCCGACACGCAGCCGGCGCTCGCCTGTAGTGCGGTGCAAGAGCGCGAGCATCGCGGCGTTGAGCAGCATCGGCACCGTGACGCCGCGCTGGACCGCGAAGCGTTCGACCGCCTCGCCGAGCGCCCGCCCCAGCCGGATGCGGTGATAGTCCCCGCGGTAGCTCGGGCTCGCGGGACGCGGTCGATCCGCCGGCAGCTCCAGCACCGGATGCTCGTCGCCCAGCGTGCGGCGCCAGTGGTCGATTTGCCGCTCCGCCTCGCCGGAGGCGAGCCAGCGACGCTGCCACACGGCGTATTCGGCGTATTGCAGCGGCAGCGGCGGCAGCGGGTCGGGTTGCCCCGCGCAGAACGCCTCATAAAGCGCGACGTACTCGCGCGCGAAGACGTCCATGGCCCAGCCCTCGGCGATGATGTGGTGCAACGTCACCACCAGCGCATGCTCGCTCTCCGAGAGCCGGAACAGCGTGACGCGGAACAGAGGCCCCTGCTCCAGATCGAAGGGGCGCGCCGCGTCGAGCTGCGCCCTCCGCCGGAGCTCGGCCTCACGCTCGGACGCCGGCAGCGCGCTCAGATCCTCGTGCGCGATGAACACTGTCCCCTGCTCGGCGATGCGCTGCACCGGCGCGCCGTCGCGGCGCGGAAACGTGGTGCGAAGCGCCTCGTGGCGTGCTTCGAGGGCCGCGAGGCCCGCGACGAGGGCGCCCACGTTCAGCGGTCCGCGCAAGCGCACCGCGCCGCCGACGTTGTATGCGGCGCTCTCCGGCTCGAGGCTCCAGAGAAACCACATGCGCTCTTGCGCGTGCGACAGCGGCAGCGGCCGCGTGCGGTCGACAGGCTCGGGCGCGGGCTGGCGCGCGCGCCGCCCGGCCGCGATCGCCGCCTCGACCCTGGCCACGAATGCGCCGAGATCACGCGCCTCGAACAGATCGCGCAGCGGAAGCTCGACATCCAGCTCGCGCCGCACGCGCGAGACGACGCGCGTCGCCAGGAGCGAGTGTCCGCCGAGCGCGAAGAAATCATCGCGCAGGCCGACGCGAGGTGCGTTCAACACCTGCTGCCAGATCTCCGCCACGCGCAGCGCGACCTCCCCCTCTGGCGCCACGTAAGCGCTGGCGCCCCAGACCGGCTCGGGCAATGCCTTGCGGTCCAGCTTGCCGCTCGTCAGCCGGGGCAAGGCCTCGAGCCGCACGATCTGCGAAGGGATCAAGTGCTGTGGCAGGCGCGCCTCGAGCATGGCCTGCACGCTGGACGTCTCCAGCGACGGCGCCGCGGCGACATACGCCACGAGCAGCGCGCCGCCCGATGGCCCCGGCCACGTGCGCGCGGCCGCCGCGACGACGCCCGGGATCGCGGTGAGCGCCCCTTCGAGCTCGCCGAGCTCGATGCGAACGCCGCGAATCTTCACCTGCTCGTCCTGACGCCCGAGAAACTCGATCGCGCCGTCGGGACGGAAGCGAGCCTGATCACCCGTGCGATACAGGCGCGATCCCGGCGGTCCGAAGGGATCCGGCACGAAGCGCTCCGCCGTCAGCGCGGCACGGCCGAGGTAGCCGCGGGCCAGGCCGCCGCCGGCGATGCAGAGCTCACCGGGCAGGCCTCGGGGCAACGGGCTCAGGCTCGGATCCAGGATGCGAAGCGCGCTGTTCGGAATGGCCGTTCCGATCGGAACGAGGCCCTCGTCCTCAGGCCGGCACGTCCAGTAACTGGCGTTTATCAGCGCCTCGGTCGGACCGTAGCGATTGTCGAGGCGGACCGCTGGCAGCCGCTCGAGCAGCGCGCGCGACAGCTCGGGCCCCAGCGCCTCGCCGCCCGAGAAGACCCGCTTCAGGCTGACGCAGCCGGCCGCCGATTCCTCGGCGAGAAACTCGCGCAGCAGCGATGGCACGAAATGAATCGTGCTGACCTGATGGCGCTGCACCAGGCGCGAGAGCGCGCGCGGATCTTTGTGATCGCCCGGCGCGGCGATGACCACGCGCGCCCCCGCGAGCAGCGGCAAGAACACTTCCCAGACCGACACGTCGAACGTGAGGGGCGTCTTGTGGAGCAGGGTCTCGCCCGCCGACACTCCGTACTCGTGCTGCATCCAGGCGAGGCGCTCGGCCAGCGCGCCCCGCGTGTTCGCCACGGCCTTGGGCTGCCCGGTGCTGCCGGAGGTGTAGAGCACGTACGCGAGGTTGTCGGGGTGGCTCGGCGGCAGAAGGGGAGTCGCAGCGTCCGCGCTCTCCAGCGAGCCGCGCCCGGGCGCCGCCTCCTCCTCGTCGAGCCGCACGACAACGAGGCCGTCACGCGCAGGCAAGCGCGCGGCGAGCGCGCCGTCCGTCACGACCAGGCGCACGGCTGCGTCCTCCAGATGGAACGCGAGCCGCGGCTCGGGGTGCTCGGGATCGAGCGGCAAGTACGCCGCGCCCGTCTTCAGGATCGCGAGCAGCGCCACCGGCAGCTCCAGGCAGCGCTCGAGGAGTACGCCGACGATGCTCTCGGGCCCCGCGCCGACCGACGCGAGGCGCCGGGCGAGCGCGTCCGCGCGGCGCTCGAGCTCGCCGTAGGCGAGGCGCTGCTCGCCGAACACCACGGCCTCGGCGTCCGGCCGGGCCTTGGCCTGGCGCCGTATCCAGTCCTCCACACAGCCGGGCGGCGGCGTGAAACGCGCGGCGGCCCCGAGGCCGTCGAGCTCGCGGCGCTCCTCGGCCGACAGCCACTCGAGCCGCCCGAGCGGCGCCGTCGGGGCGTCGAGCAGCGCTTCGAGCAGCTGGACGAAATGGCGACCGAAGCGCTCCATGCGCTCGCGCTCGAACAGATCCGCCGCGTAAATCAGCGCCGCGGAGATGCGCCCCTGCTCGTCCTCCTCGGTGTTCAGCGACAGCTCGAAGCGGGTCGCGGGCGAGTCGACCTGGACGACACGGGCCGAGAGCCCTGGCAGGATCGAGAGCGCGCCGAGCTGCCGGCGCTGATGATTGAACATCACGTCGAACAGCGGCGTCTGGCCGGCGTTCCGCGCAAGCTCCAGGACCTCGACAAGCCTGTCGAACGGCAGCTCCTGGTGCGCCTGCGCGGCCAGCACCGTACGCCGGCACTGGGCGAGCAGCCCCGCGAAGCAATCAGCGTCCCGGACCTGCCCGCGCAGGACCAGCGTGTTCACGCAAAGGCCGATCACGGCCTCGGCCTCCCGGCACACCCGGTTCGCCGCCGGCGCGCCGACGCGCACGTCCGTCCGCCGCGCGTAGCGGCTCAGCAGCACCTGGAACGCCGCGAGCAGCACCATGAAGACGGTGGCGTCGCGCTCGCGCGCCGCGGCCCGCACCCGCTCGCAAAGCGCCGCTCCGAGCTCGAGCTCCACGCGCCCCCCGCGCTGGCTGGGTCGGAGCGACCGCGGTCGATCACTCGGCAGCGCGAGCGGCCCGGGGTCGTCCGCGAGCTCGCGCGTCCAGTAGTCGAGCTGTCGTGCCTCCTCGCCGGCCGCGAGGCGCTCGGCTTGCCAGTGCGCGTAGTCCGCGTACTGGACGGGCAGCGCCGCCAGCTCGGGCGCGCGCGCCGCGCGCTCGGCGGCGTACAGCGCGCACAGCTCCGCGACGAGCACGTCCATCGAGGCGCCGTCCGCGATGGCGTGGTGCAGGCACAGGCACAAGACGTGCTGCTCCGGCTCGAGCCGCACCACGCGCACCCGCCACAGCGGGCCGCGCTCCAGATCGAACGGCGCGCGCGCCTCGGCCTCGAGCCTGGCACGCGCGCCCTGGGCGCGCTGCTCGTCGGGCAGCCCCTCGAGATCATCGACCAGGAGCTCTTCTACTACGCCGCGCGCGGGATCGATCTGCTGCCAGGCCCCCGCCGCGTCCTCCGGGAAGCGCGTGCGCAAGCTCTCGTGCCGCGCCTCGAGCGCCTCGAACGCGCGCCGGAGCGCCCCGAGATCCAGCGCCCCGCGCAGCTCCAGCGCTCCGCAGATGTTGTACGCTGCGCCCTGGGGGTCGAGCTGCCACGCGAAGCGCATGCGCCGCTGCGCGGCCGAGAGCGGCAAGCGTTCGGCGCGCGACACGGCCGCGATCGGGGCGAGCCTCGCGCCCGGAGACGCCGTGGAGCGGGCCAGCGCGCGCGCGACGCCGGCGAGGGTCGGCGACGCGAAGAACGCATTCAGATCCAGCGCGCACCCGAACCGTTCGTGCACGCGCGCCGCGACTCGAGCCACGTCGACGGAGCTTCCGCCGAGCGCGAAGAAGCTAGCCGATGCGTCGATCGACGGGGTGCCCAGCACCTCGCACCAGATCTGGGCGAGCTCCCGCTCGAGCGTGTCGAGCTCGGCGCCGACGTCTGGCCCAGCGGCGGCCACCTGACGCCCGCTGGCATCGTATGTGGCGTAGCCCTGCAGCCGTTCCGCGTGCCAGAGCGCGCGGACGGCGCCACGATCGGGCGCACCCGCGGAAGCGCGCGGGAGGCCCCCAGCCGCGAGCAACACCACCCACCGCGCGCTCTCTCCAAGCTGCGCCGCGCTCTCGATCACGGATTCTGCGAGCGCGTCCGGCTGCAGCACGGCGCGGAGCGCGTCACCGACCTCGACGGCGACGACCACCTGTCCAGGAGCGAGGCAGAACGCCGCGACGTTGCCTTCCCCGAGCACGCCGATGTCGCTTTCAATGTGTGCTTCGAGCGCCCGAAGCTCCGGCTCCAGGCCCACAAGATCGTCCAGATTGCTCATCGTCGTCCTCTTGGCGGTCTTCAGCGCCGAAGAAAGAATGGGCCCAACCAGGCGTCGCGACCGGACGGGCCCATGGAAGGTGCGGGCGCTTCTCCGAGACGGGAGAGTCAGCGCGTCGAGCGGGACGCCTCGCGCTCGATCGATTCCATGTGCCTGCGCAAGCTGAGCGGACGCATGTCTGTCCACACCTCATCGATGTAGGCGAGGCATTCTTTCTTGCTGCCGCTCTTGCCGACCGCCCTCCACCCGTTCGGAATTTCCTTGTAGTCGGGCCAGATCGAGTACTGCTCCTCGTGGTTCACAACGACGTTGAAGACAGTGGCATCATCATCAAAGCTCATGCTGTTTCTCCTCTTGCTGCTCGAGTCTTCTCTCGACCTGACGACGTCATGTGGCCCACGCGCGCCCGACCTCGGCGAGCGGAACACAGCCATGGTATTCGCCGGGGACGCTCTCGTACTGCAGCGCGCGCGTCGCGCCGAGGTGTGATTGGCAAAAGCCCTCGATGCACAGCGCGCGGAAGGCTTGAAAGAAGCACCACGGCTCGCCCGTATCGAACGACGGCGCGCAGCGCTCGAGCCCGCGCGCGACGAGCGCCTCGCGCTCGTCGGCGCGACACTCGTCGAACGCGCGCCCGTAGGCGGCCCGCGCCTCGGCGCCGGTCGCGTCGAGGGCCTGCAAAAACGCCCGCCGCTCGGGCTCGTCAAACACCTCGAGGACGATGTCCTCGATGTAGGCGGGCACGCCGGCGCTCAGGGCGCCAGGGCTGTCGGTCTCGGGGAGGATATGTTCGGCCAGATCCTCGACCAGCAACGCCTGCTCCAGGCTGAAGAGCTTCGCCTGGAAGCGCGGGACGCGCGCCGGGGCCGGCGACGGCGCGGACGCCGCTGGCGACGGCTGGGACAGCATCGCGCGCCCAGCGAGCGCGGCAGCGACGGAGCCGCCGAGCACGGCGGACGCCGCCAGGATCCAGCGGCGGCGGCTGACCACCAGGCGCTCGCCGTCCCGCTTCGCCGCCGCCGCATCGAGCGCTGTATCCGCGGCGCTGCCCGCCGCGCTGTCGTCCTCGAGGCGCGTCACAGGTGCCCCTTGTCGAGCTCGGAGAACGCGAACGCGGCCGCGCGCGCCGTCAACGCCATGTACGTGAGCGACGGGTTCTGGCACGCCGACGAGGTCATGCACGCGCCGTCGGTCACGAAGACGTTCTTGGCGCCGTGCACCTGGTTGTGCGCGTTGAGCACCGAGGTCTTCGGATCCCGTCCCATGCGAGCGGTGCCCATCTCGTGGATGGCGCGGCCCGGTGTGCTGCCGTCATCGAACGGCGTGACCCGCTCGAGGCCCGCAGCCTCGAGCATCTCGGCCGCCGCCGTCTGCATGTCCTTGCGCATCTCCTGCTCGTTCGAGCCGAATTCGCAGCGGACCGACAGCTGCGGCAGCCCGAAGGGATCGAGCCGCTGCCGATCGAGCCTCACCCGGTTCTGATGGTTCGGCAGACACTCGCCGAAGCCGGTGATACCGATATTCCACTTGCCTGGCTCCGCGAGGGCGTGCTTGAGCGCCGGCCCGAAGCTCATCTCGGCGACCGTCCGCCGCCAGTCGCTGCGCGTGGCGCCGCCTTGATACCCGAAGCCGCGCAGGTATGCGCGCTTCCCGCGCTTGTCGAGGTTGCGAAAGCGCGGGATGTAAATCCCGTTCGGGCGCCGGCCCGTGTAGTAGCGGTCGGTGAAGCCGCCATGTTCACCCCAGGCGCCGGCCATGAAGTGGTGATCCATCAGGTTGCAGCCGAGCTCCCCGCTGTCGTTGCCGAGGCCGTTCGGGAAGCGGCGCGACGTCGAGTTGAGCAGGATGGACGTTGTGCCGAGCGTCGACGCGGTCAGGAAGATCACGCGCGCGAAGAGCTCCTCCACCCGCAGGCTGAGCGCGTCGATGACCCGCACGCCGACGGCTCTGCTCCGGGCGTCGTCGTAGATCACCTCGCTGACGATCGCGTTCGGGCGAAGCGTCATGCACCCGGTCGCCGCGGCGGCAGGCAGCGTGGAGGACAGGCTGCTGAAATAGGCCCCAAACGGGCAGCCGCGCTCGCACAGGTCGCGGTACATGCACTGGCCACGGCCATTCGTGGCGCGCGTCAAGTTGGCAGTGCGCCCGATGATCACCCGCCGCTCGGGGAAGCGCGCGCCGATCGCGCTCGCCATGTGGCCCTCGAGGCAGTTCATCTCCATGGGCGGCAAGAAGCTGCCGTCGGGTAACTGCGGCAGACCATCCTGTGCGCCGCTGACCCCGATGAAGCGTTCGACATGGTCGTACCACGGCGCCAGATCGCGATACCGGATCGGCCAATCCACGCCGACGCCGTCGGCGGCGTTGGCTTCGAAGTCGAGATCGCTCCAGCGGTAGCTCTGGCGTCCCCAGGTCAGCGAACGGCCCCCGACGTGGTGGCCGCGGATCCAGTCGAACGGCTTCTCTTCGACGTACGGGTGCCGCTCGTCTTCCACGAACCAGTGCTTGTTCGATTGCCGCAGGAGGCCGCTCCGGTTCTGGACCGGCATGCGGCGGCGCTCCGCCGCGGTCAGGCGATCGCCGTGCGGCAGCTCCCACGGCGCCTTCATTGCCGTCACGTAGTCCGTCGGGTGCGCCACGTTGCGCCCTCGCTCGAGCACCAGCGTCTCGAGGCCCCGCTCGCACAGCTCCTTGGCGGCCCAGCCGCCGCTGATGCCGGTGCCGACGACGATGGCGTCGTAGGTGTTGGGTTTCGGCTTCTGATCCAACTCGGTTCTCCCGCGCATCCCGCGCGTGCTCGCTCGTGGGGCGCCTGCGCGCGACGCTGCCGGGATGTACCGGCTCGCCGCGGCGGACGCCGGCGGAGGCAGCGCGAGCGCTCGAATCAGGCCTGGACGACGCCTCGCGCCGAACGCTCGATGTCGGTGAGCGCTCGCGCGAGGATCTCCGCGACCCGATCGACCTCCGTTTCGGTGATGATCAACGGCGGCAGCAGGCGCACCGTGCTGCTGTTTCGCCCGCCGAGCTCGAGGATCAGGCCGCGCCGCAGGCACGCCCGCTGCAGCGCCGAGGCGAGCTCGCCGCCGGCGAGCGGCCGCCCGAATTCGTCGTGCTCGCCGGGCTTCACGATCTCGATGCCGAGCATCAAGCCGCGCCCGCGCACATCACCGATGCAGGCATGCTGCTTCGCGAGCGCGCTGAGGTGCGCCGCCAGCCGCTTCCCCATGGCAGCGGCGTGCTCGTCGAGGCGCTCGCGCCGGATGAAGCGCAGCGTCGCCAGCCCGGCCACCATACCCAGCTGATTGCCCCGGAACGTGCCAGCGTGTGAGCCAGGCTTCCAGGTGTCGAGCGACTCATCGTACACGACGACCGACAGCGGCATGCCGCCGCCGATGGCCTTGGACAGCACCACAACGTCCGGCGTGATGCCGGCGTGCTCGAACGCAAACATCTTGCCCGTGCGCCCGAAGCCCGTCTGCACCTCGTCCAGGATCAGCGGCACGTCGTATTGCGTGCACAGCTCCCGCAAGCGAGACATCCAGCGCGGCGAGCAGGGGATCACCCCGCCTTCCCCCTGCACCGCCTCGATCAGCATACCGGCGGGCGTGAGCACGCCGCTCTCGGGGTCGCCGAGCAGGTTCTGGATGTACGCGATCCCCGCCGCCTCGCCCGCCTCCCCGCCAAGACCGAAGGGGCAGCGATAGTCATACGGGTACGGCAAGAACTGCACGCCACCGAGGCTGCCCGCGAGCGCGCGCTTCGGGCCCAGGTTCCCCATCATGCTGAGCGCACCCTGCGACATGCCGTGGTAGCCGCCCTGGAACGCGAACATCGTGGGCCGCCGCGTCGCGCTCTTCACCAGCTTCACCGCCGCCTCGATCGCGTCGGTGCCCGCAGGGCCGCAGAACTGGACGCGCGCGCGCGCCGACAGGCCGCTCGGCAAGAGCGAGAACAGCTCCTCGACGAAGGCGTCCTTCGCCGGCGTCATCAGATCGAGCGTCTGCATCGGAAGCTCGGAGCGCAGCGCCTGCTCCAGCGCCTCCACGACCACAGGGTGATTGTGGCCGAGCGCCAGCGTGCCCGCCGCTGCCAGGCAATCGATGAACACCCGGCCCTCCACGTCCTCGACGTAGATGCCTTTGGCGCGCTTCAAGGCCAGCGGGATGCGGCGGGGATAGGTGCGCGCATTCGACTCTCGCCGCGCCTGCCGCGACAGGATGGCGCTCTCGGAGAACGAATACTGGGCTGCCAACGCGGCGTGACGTTGGGCCAAGGACTCTTGGGCGTGGGGGGCTTCCGAGTGGCAGTGGACTTCCCTGACCATGCGTAAAATCTGTACTACGCCCGGGGTGCGTTCACAAGGACTAAATGATAATGATTTTCATGATACGTTGCCGCAGGCGTCGAAGCCGATGTTAGTGATTTACATCACTAATATCCGTCGGCTCAACCCACAAAAATTTGATGAAAATGAAAATTTCCTCCGAAAGGACGATCGGGCGCCGAGCACGATTTTTGTTGCAAATGATAATCAAATCTAATAGTAGGCCCTGCGGTCGACACCCAGGCCCCCACAGCGAGGAGCGCCGTGACGCTTGATCCTGCGTTATCCCCCACCATCGTGGAGCTGCTTTTCGAGCGCGCGGCGCTCCATCCGGAGCGGCCGGCACTCACGTTTCTGACGGACGGCGACACGCCTACACACGTCTATAGCTACGGCGAGCTTCACACACGCGCGCGCGCGTGCGCCGCGCTGCTCTCGGAGCGCGCGGCGCCCGGAGATCGCGCGCTGTTGATCTACCCGACGGGCCCCGACTACGTGGTCGCGTTCCTGGGCTGCTTGTATGCCGGCTTGATCGCCGTGCCAGCCTATCCTCCCGCGTCACCCGATCCGCGGCACGCCGGGCGCCTGATCTCCATCCTGAAGGACGCGACGCCGCGCCTGGTGCTCACGAACAGCGTTCTCGCTGGCCCGCTGGGCGCCGCGAGCGCGGTGGTGCCGGAGCTCAGCGCCGCACAGCTCGTCGCCACGGACTCCGCCAACCTGACCGACGGCGAGGCGTGGCGCTGGGCGCGTCCGAGCCCCGACGCGCTGGCCATGCTGCAGTACACCTCGGGCTCGACGACGGCGCCCAAGGGCGTGATGCTGAGCCATTCCAACTTGATGGCGGGCGAGCGCGCCATCAGCGCTGCGTTCTCGATGAGCGCCGACGACGTGGTCGTGAGCTGGCTGCCGCTGTTTCACGACATGGGGCTGATAGGCACGCTGCTTCAGCCGCTCTACTACGGCATTCCGGGCGTGCTGCTCGGGCCGCAGCATTTCATGGAGCGCCCGGAGCGCTGGCTCGCCGCCGTGTCGAAGCACGGCGGCACGGTCAGCGGCGGTCCTGATTTCGCCTACCGCCTGTGCGCGCAGCGCGTGAGCGACCCGGCGGCGCTCTCGCTCGACCTGTCGAGCTGGCGCCTCGCGTTTTGCGGTGCCGAGCCCATCCACGAGCAGACCCTCAGCGCCTTCGCGCAGAAGTTCTCGGAAGTCGGCTTCGACGCGAAGGCTCTGTACCCGTGCTACGGGCTGGCAGAGTCGACGCTGCTCGTGACCGGCGGGCGGCGTGGGAGCGGCGCGCACAGCGTGCGGGTGGACGCCGCGGCGCTGTCGGAGGACCGCGTGGAGCCGTCTGACGCCGGCCGCCCGCTGGTGTGTTGTGGCGGCCCGCAACCCGAGCATGACGTGATCGTCGCGCACCCGGAGACCGACGCGCCGCTCCCGGAGGGCGCGGTCGGTGAGATCTGCGTGGCGGGGCCGAGCGTGGCGCGTGGCTACTGGAACAACCCGGAAGCGACGAACGAGAGCTTCGTTACCAAGGGCTCGCGCACCTGGCTGCGCACCGGGGACCTGGGCTTTCTTCAGCAGGGCGAGCTGGTCGTCACCGGACGCCTGAAGGATCTGATCATCGTCCGCGGGTACAACCTGTATCCGCAGGACATCGAGCGCAGCGTCGAGGAGCGCGCCGAGGTGTTGCGCCGCGGCCGCACCGTGGCGTTCGGCCTGGAGCTGGACGGAGAAGAGCAGATCGCCGTCGCGGCCGAGGTGAGCCCGCGCGCGCAGAAGCTCGTCGACTTGAACGCGCTGTGCCAGCGCATCAGCGAGACCGTGGCGATGCTCCACGGCGAGCCCGCGCGGCTCGTCCTGTTGCTCGCGCCCGGGACCGTGCCGCTCACCTCCAGCGGCAAGGTGATGCGCTCGGCCTGCCGCAAGGCGTGGGAGAACAAGCAGATCGAGGCCATCGCAACGTACGAGCTGCCGGCGCGGCTCACCGCCCCATGAAGAAGGCGTGGCCGTACGTGCTCGGCGCGCTGCTCGCGGCGCTCGGGTTCTTCCACTTCGTCCTGCCGCCAGTGGTCGACGACCACGCGAACACGACGAACGCGCCGCCTCCCTCGGCCCCGAACCAGCGCGCTCTGGCGCTGCACCAGGGCCTGTGGGTCGCGGATCTACACGCCGACTCGCTGATGTGGAATCGCTCCCTCAACGAGCGCAACGAGCGCGGGCACGTGGACGTGCCGCGGCTCATCGAAGGCGGCGTGGCGCTGCAGGGGTTCACGATCGTCAGCCAGGTGCCCTGGGACATGAACCTCGAGAGCAACTCGGGCACGAGCGACCTGACGGCGCTCTTGTTCGTGGCCGAGCGCTGGCCCCCCCGCACCTGGACGTCGCTGCTGGAGCGCGCGCTGTACCAGGCCGAGCGCCTGCACGAAGCGGCGCTCGACTCGGGGGGCAAGCTGCGGGTCATCCGCACCCGCGGGGAGCTGGCTCACTACATCGATGCTCGCGCCAGCGATCCCAGGCAAACGGCAGGCTTCCTCGGCATCGAGGGCGCGCAGGTGCTCGAAGGCAAGCTGGAGAACGTCCAGCGCCTGTTCGACGCCGGCTTTCGCATGATGGCGCCATCGCATTTCTTCGACACGGAGGTCGGAGGCTCGGCGCACGGCGAGCAAAAACATGGCCTCCTGCCGTTTGGGCGACGGGTCATCGCCGAGATGGAGCGCCTCGGCATGCTGGTCGATCTGGCGCACGCCTCAGCGCAGACCATCGACGACGTGCTCGCGGTGGCCACGAAGCCGGTCGTCTTTTCCCACACCGGAGTGCTCGGCACGTGCGACAACCCGCGCAACATCAGCGATGCGGCGCTCGACCGCACCGCGGCCGCCGGCGGCGTCGTCGGGATCGGCTTCTTCGAGAACGCGACGTGCGGCGCCGATCTCGCCTCCATCGTGCGGGCCATCCGCTACACCGTCGATCGCATCGGCGTCGACCACGTCGCGCTGGGCTCCGACTTTGACGGCTTCGTCGAGACCCCCATCGACGCCTCGCAGATGGCGTCGATCACCGAGGCGCTGCTCGGCGCCGGCTTCTCCGAGGATCAGATCCGGGCCATCATGGGTCGGAACGTCCAGCGCGTACTGTCACAAACTCTACCCCCTTAGAGCGGCGGTCTCCCGCACAGGAGACCGCCGCTCTGCGGCGCGTTGCTGGTGCCCGAGCGACGGCGCCCCGCGGGACCCGTCGGGCCTTCAGCGCACGCGCGCCAGCGTGAGCAAGAAGCCGCCGGTCAGGTGGAACTTCGGACGGACGCCGTCGGGATGGAGCTCGACGACGTCGGCGTTGCCACCTTCGGCGTAGCCCGTCTCGCTGAGCTGGAAGTAGCTCACCCCGTCGACAATACGGGTCTGGCCGTCGATATCGAAGAGTTCATCCATGGTAGGATAGGGCACAGCCGTGCCGGCGCCTTGATCGACGAGCATCGCGCGATTCGTCTTTGCCCCCCAGAAATCGTCGGCGACCTCGGGGAGGGGCACGCTCGGATCCCAGGCGCGCGTCACGTACTGGCCCCCGGTCACGCCGATCCAGGGCGTGTTGACGTAACTGCCAGTCACCGCCTCGTAGTCGAGCAGGTAGTCGGGGTCGAACTCGGTCGTACCGGCCTTCACCCGCAAGGCGCAAGTGCGGCTGTCCTGGATGCCGCCGAAGGCGTAGAAGTAGCCGAAAAAGCCCCCGCCGTGGACGTAGTAGTCGCCGTTCTCGTGGAGGAAAGACGGCCCCCCAGGCAAGCAGCGCGAATCCTCGACGAACGTCGGCGGCGCTTCGCTGTGCGCCGGCGCAATGGCGAGCGTCACCGCAGGATGAGGCACGGACGTCTCGAAATCCCCGGAGAACACGTTCCAGATGACCTTGTCACCGACGACGTGCCCATCGGACGCCCAGGTCTCCATGCCCTCGGGTCGCGCCGGGAAATCGAGCTTGATGATGGCGGTCCTCTGCATCGCCTCCGGATCCCACACGACGATCACCCCCAGCTGCGGTGCAAACGTGTACGCCCTCGTGGCGGAGATGAACACCGTGGAGGTGGCGTTGGCGCCGGCGATTCCGAGGTCCGCCCAGGTGAAGCGCGGCCCGTCCACGAGCTCGAGCTCTTCGTTCACGGAGAAGCGTTGCATCACGCCGTCCTGCTCGACGAAGACGCGGCCGTCGTGCACGGTGACGTTGGCATTGCCGAACTCACGGAAGTCGCCGAAACCCACGTCGCCTTGCGGCACCTCCGGGAAGATGCCGACGTAGGTCAGGTACTCTTCACCGGGGTTATAGGCCTGGCCCGCGACGAGGACCGCGGGGTTGGTCGCCGAGTCGGGCTCACCTCCGCCGTTCGAGCCCGACGAGTTGTCCGAGGAGCAGGCACTCGATAGCGCGGCGAAGCCTGAGAAGGCGAGAAGAGCGGCAGTTCGGAAAGAAATAGGGTTCCTCATTGGGCAGATCCTGACGCAAGTGTTCGGCGCTCGAAGATTGAGAATGATTATTGTTTTCATTTTCAGGAGAGCGCGTCAAGATCCAGCCTGGATTTTCACAGTGAAAGCCCCGCTGGCCGAGCGCGAGCCGCGCGGCGCGTCCAGCGGACTCCACGCCGCCAGGCACGCGAAGAGGTCCTGCTTGAGCCCGTGAGCGCTCCGGGAGCGGTCCTTCGGCCCTGGAGCCAGCGCCACGTGCGACGCACGAAATTTGTACAAATTTCTACTGACAGCGGTCCCCATGTCCATCTTGAGAATGAAAATGACATTCAATTTCCATTGACGTGTGACCGGGCGCACTGTACATGGGGGAGGCTTGCACCTCGGCCGCCACGGGCGGGCGTCTCCTCTGCTGAGCGAGGGCGTGCCCCCGCGACGGGGATCGTGGCGCGGGGAGCGAGCGACACGGCGACCGGCGGCTGCGAGGCAGCGCGGAGACAGGGATGAACGAAGCAGCGGAGACGCTCGGCGGAGGAGCGTCGCAGCGAAAGGAGAGATGGCGGGGCGCGGCGCTGATAGCGTTCCTGATCCAGTCGTCGCGCTGGCTGCTGCCCGCGGCGCTCGTCACGAGCCTGGTCAGCGGCCTCTGCGGAGCGGCGCTCGTCGCCGTCATCAACCAGGCGCTCACCGCAGAATCCGGCGCGATGCCCGCGCTCGGGTGGAAGTTCGCCGGGCTCAGCCTCGTCGTGCTCGCGGCCCGCTGGATCTCGCAATCGCTGTTCGTGCACCTCAGCCAGGGCACGCTCGCCTCGATGCGCGCGTTCGTGAGCGGCAAGGTCGCCGACGCGCCCTATCGCCACCTCGAGGTCCAGGGATCGGCGCGTATCCTCGCCGTGCTCACGGAGGACATCGGGACGGTCTCCCAGTTCTTCGTGACCCTCCCCAACCTCATCATGAACGGCGCCGTCGTCCTGGGGTGCCTCGTCTACCTGTGCGTCCTCTCGTGGAAGGTGTTCCTCTTCGCCGCCCTCATGGTCTTGCTGGGCTCGTCGGCGTACCTCCGCGCCCACACGAGGGCCCTCGACTTCCTGCGCACCTCACGCAAGCACGAGGACGGGCTGTTTCACCACTTCCGCGCCCTGTTCGACGGGGCGAAGGAGCTCAAGCTCCACAGGCCGCGCAAGCAGGCCTTCCTGTCCCACCTGCTCGCGCGCAGCATCGAGACCGTGCGCGCAGAGCGCGTGAAGGGCATGACGATCTACGTCGTCGCGGAGAGCTGGGGCAGCTTCCTGTTCTTCGTCTTCATCGGAGCGGTCCTGTTCATCTTCGGCCGCATCTTCGATGTCGAGGCCCACGTCATGTCCGGGTACGCCCTTGTGTTCCTGTACATGATGCTCCCGATGGACGCCGTGCTCATGGCGATCCCGAGCGTCAGCCGCGCCCGCATCGCGCTGGAGCGCATCCACCAGGTCGCCGGCAGCCTCGAAGGCGCAGAGCCGCCCGCCGCCGCGACCGCGCCGCCCCCGTTCGAGCGGCTCCGGCTGCGGCGCGTCACCCACTCGTACTACCGCGAGCTCGAGGACAGCGCCTTCCTGCTCGGCCCCATCGACATCGAGCTCCGCGCCGGAGAGGTCGTGTTCCTCGTCGGCGGCAACGGGAGCGGCAAGACCACGCTCGCGAAGCTGCTCGTCGGGCTGTACGCGCCCGAAGGCGGGGAGATCTCCCTGAACGGCGAGCCGGTCACCGACGCCACGCGCGACGCCTACCGCCAGCATTTCGCCGCGGTGTTCTCCGACTTCTTCCTGTTCGACAGCCTTGTCGGCTTCGAGCACGCCCGCCTCGACGAGCGCGCGCGCAGGTTGCTCGTCGAGCTGGAGCTCGATCACAAGGTCAAGGTGGTCGACGGGGTGCTCTCCACCACGGCGCTCTCCCAGGGGCAGCGAAAGCGCCTCGCGCTGCTCGTCTCCTACCTGGAAGATCGGCCGATCTACGTGTTCGACGAGTGGGCGGCCGACCAGGACCCCTCCTTCAAAGAGGTGTTCTACAAGCGCCTCCTCCCCGATCTCAAGGCCAGAGGGAAGACCGTGCTCGCGATCACGCACGATGATCGCTACTTCCACCTGGCCGATCGCTGCATCAAGCTCGAGTTTGGCAGGCTCGTCGCCCGGAGCGACGGAGACGCCCTGCGCGACGACGGACCGGCGCCCGCCCTGATGGGCGCCTGAACAACCCACAAGGTGAGATGTCACGATGAGCTGGGATAGTGAAGATACAGTGTTCAAGGTGGTCGTGAATCACGAGGAGCAGTACTCGATCTGGCCCGACTACCTCGACCTGCCGAAGGGCTGGCGCGAGGCGGGCAAGACCGGCAAGAAGCAGGAGTGCCTCGAGTTCATCAAGGAGCGCTGGACGGACATGCGACCGCTCAGCCTGCGACAGCACATGGAGCGGGCGTCGAGCTGAGCCGTCTTGACGTGACACGAGCCGCCGCCCCGTCGCAGCGCGGTGCAGCCGGCTCGTCTCTCGGGTGAGCGCCGCCTCCGGAGGACGGCGAGCGCGCGCCGCGGGCCGCGCCTCGTGAAGAGGCGGTGACGGCCTGAGCGCGGGCTCGCCGCGGGGCGGCGTGCTGGCTGCGTGGTGACTCCGCCGCGGCGCAGGGCCCGCTCGTGACGAGCGGAGCGCTGCTGCTCGTGGAGCGGCGGGGGTGTTGTGTCTTGCGCGCGCGTTGGCGCGAGGAGCGCTTGATGAGCTCGGTGCAAACGGAGGTCCGTCCGGACGATCGGACCGCGGTGAAGACGTCGATGTTGCTCGGCCGGCTGCCGCTCGTGCTGTCGCCGGCGCGGCGGGGCGAGAGGATCATGAGCGTGTTCGCGGAGCTCGCGCGGCACGTCGACGAGCACCTGCTCGATCACGGCGGCGTCCTGTTTCGCGGCTTCCACGTCGATGGCGTCGCGGGCTTCCGCGAGCTCGCGGCCGCCTTCGGGCACCCGCTCCTCGGTTACGAGTTCGGGTCGACGCCGCGCACGAAGCTTGTCGACGGGGTGTATTCGTCCACCGAGTACCCGGCGCACCAGCACATCCCGCTCCACAACGAGCAGGCGTACAGCCGCGAGTGGCCGATGAAGATCTGGTTTTACTGCGCCATCGCCGCCGAGGAGGGGGGAGAGACGCCCATCGCCGACAGCCGCGAGGTGTACCGGCGCGTCGATGCGCGGATCCGCGAGCGCTTCGTGCGCCACGGGCTCATGTACGTGCGGAACTTCGGCAACGGCCTCGACGTGCCGTGGCCGAAGGTCTTCGAGACCGACGACCGGGCCGCGGTCTCCGCGTACTGCGAGCGCCACGGCATCGTCTGCGAGTGGAAGGACGACGGCGAGCTGCGGACGCGGCAGACCTGCCAGGCCGTCGCGCGCCACCCGAAGACGGGAGACATGGTGTGGTTCAACCAGGCACACCTGTTTCACATCTCCGGCCTCGAGGCGGAGGTGCGTGAGGCGCTGCTCGACGTGGTGAGCGAGGACGAGCTCCCGCGCAACGTGTACTACGGCAACGGAGAGCCGATCGAGGATTCCGTGCTCGACGAGATCCGCGGTGTGCTCGACGAGCTGAAGGTCAGCTTCCCGTGGGAGACGGGCGATGTCCTGATGCTCGACAACATGCTCACGGCGCACGCGCGCAACCCGTTCAAGGGGCCGCGCAAGATCGTCGCCGCGATGGCAGAGGGGTACTCGGAGCGCGAGGGCTGAGCGCGGCAACGCGGGCGCGTCGATGCGGGGCCCGGGGCATCGCCGGAGCGAGCGAGGCCTGGGCGCGCCCCGGGCGCGAAATCGGAAGAGTGCGTGAGAGGAATGCAGATGGACGCTTGTGCGCATATGGGGAAGAACTTCGTCGAGCTGCTCGCGGAACGGGCGAGCGCCCACCCCGACCGGGTCGCCCTCCGGTTCCTCGCCGGCGGAGACGCCGAGGGCGAGGTGCTCTCCTACCGGGATCTCCACGAGCGGGCGTGCGCCATCGCGGCGCACCTGCGATCGATGGCGCCGCCCGGGGAGCGCGCGCTGCTCCTCTATCCCAGCAGCGTCTCGTACGTCACCGCGTTCTTCGGCTGCCTCTACGCAGGGATGATCGCGGTGCCGGCCTATCCGCCGGAGTCGATGCAACGGCAGCACCTGAGTCGGCTGTTCGCGATCCTCCGTGACGCGGAGCCGCGCTTCGTCCTGACCGAGAGCGGCCTGCTGGAGCCGCTCGCCATGCTGCGGCAGCACCTGCCCGGCCCGGTCGCCCCGGAGGTGATCGCGACCGACGCCATCGACCGCTCGTCGGCGGGCGCGTGGAGCATGCCGGATCTGCGCGAGGACAGCGTCGCTTTCCTTCAGTACACGTCCGGATCCACGTCGGCGCCCAAGGGCGTGATGGTCGGGCACGACAACCTGATCGCCAACGAACGCGCGATCCGCGCGGCGTTCTCGATCGACGAGGACGACGTGATCGTGAGCTGGCTGCCCCTGTTCCACGACATGGGGCTCATCGGCACGCTCCTCCAGCCGATCTTCAGCGGCGTGTCCGTCGTCCTGATGGCGCCGCAGCACTTCATCGAGCGGCCGATCCGGTGGCTGAAGGCGATCTCGCGGTATCGAGGGACGGTGAGCGGGGGACCGGACTTCGCCTACCGCCTGTGCGTCGAGCGCGTGAAGCCCGAGATGCTCGAGGGCCTCGATCTCCGGTCGTGGCGCCTCGCGTTCTCCGGCGCCGAGCCGGTGCGCGCCGGGACGCTGCGGGCGTTCGGCGAGCGGTTCGCCGAGGTGGGCTTCGACGCGGGGGCGCTCTATCCGTGTTACGGGCTGGCCGAGGCGACGCTGCTCGTCACCGGCGGCCGGCGCGGCGGCGGCGTGACCACCACGTCGTTCGACGCGGCGGAGCTCGGGAACAACGCGGCGGTCCCGAGCGCGTCGGGGCATCCGCTCGTCAGCTGCGGCAAGGCGCAGCCGGAGCACGCGATCGCGATCGTCGACCCCGAGACGGGGCGCGCCGTGGAGCCGGGGCGCGTCGGCGAGATCCTGGTGAACGGGCCGAGCGTGGCGCACGGCTACTGGCGGAACCAGGGCGCCACCGAGCAGACCTTCGTCCGGCGGGAGGGGCGCGTCCACCTGCGCACCGGAGACCTCGGCTTCGAGCACGAAGGCAGCCTGTTCATCACCGGGCGGCTGAAGGATCTGATCATCGTGCGGGGGCACAACCTCTACCCGCAGGACATCGAGAAGACCGTCGAAGATCAGGTCGAGGTGGTGCGGAAGGGGCGAGTCGCCGCCTTCTCGGTCGAGATCGACGGACAGGAGGGGATCGGCATCGCGGCCGAGGTGAGCCGGCGGCTCCAGAAGCTGATCCAGCCCGAGGCGGTCTGCCGCGCCATCAGCGAGGCGGTGGCCCAGGAGCACCTCGAGGCCGCCAGCCTCGTGCTGCTGCTCCAGCCAGGCACGTTGCCCGTCACGTCGAGCGGCAAGCTGCGGCGATCCGCGTGCCGCAAGAAGTGGCAGGAGGGGTCGCTCGACCTCTTCGGCGTGTACGAGCGCGGGGCCCTCCGCAGCGCGGAGGAGCGCGCGCCGGAGGCGGGGGATTCGCCCTCGGAGCCCTCGGAGCCCTCGGAGATCGAGCGGCGACTCCTCTCGATCTGGAGCGAGGTGCTGAATGCGCCGGCCGTCCGGCGCGACAGCGGGTTCTTCGCGCTCGGGGGCAGCTCGCTGTCGGCGACGCAGATGCTCGCGCGCGTCCGGGATGCGTTCGGCGTCGAGGTGCCGCTGAAGACCCTGTTCGAGGCGCCGTCGGTCCGGGCGCTCTCCGGGGTGATCGAGCGGCTCAAGGCCGACGGACAGATCGTGGAGCGCGCGCCGATCCCGCGCGTTCAGCGCACAGGCCGACTGCCGCTCTCGTTCGGCGAGCAGCGGCTCTGGTTCCTCTGGCAGCTCGACCGGGAGAGCGCGGCGTACACCGTCGCGGGCGCGGTGACGCTCGCCGGGGAGCTCGACGCCGGCGTGCTGCGGCGGGCGCTCGGCGCGATCGTGGCGCGACACGAGTCCTTGCGGACGACCTTCGGGCAGGAGGAGGGGCAGCCGTACCGGGTCATCGCCGAGGCCGGGGAGATGGATGTCGCCGTCGTCGACCTCGAGCCCGAGCCGGCAGGAGAGCGGGAGTCGCGCGCTCGGGCGCTCCTGGGGCAGGAGGCGGCGCAGGGGTTCGATCTCGAGCGCGGGCC
This sequence comes from Sorangium sp. So ce295, assembly GCF_051527405.1. Taxonomy (NCBI): domain Bacteria; kingdom Pseudomonadati; phylum Myxococcota; order Polyangiales; family Polyangiaceae; genus Sorangium; species Sorangium sp. So ce295. Next base: position 12,090,017 of record NZ_CP150324.1, read on the forward strand.
GCTCGCGCGGGTGAAGCTCTTCCGGCTCTCGGCGCGGGAACACGTGCTCTCCGTGGCGATGCATCACATCGTGTCGGACGCGCTGTCCATGAACGTGCTCGTGCAGGAGCTCGCGCGCCTGTACGCGGCGTACCGCGAGGGCCGCTCGCCGGACTTGCCCGAGCTCGCCGTCCAGGCCGCGGACGTCGCGCTCTGGCAGCGCGCGCGGGCCGAGTCGGGAGAGGTGGAGGGAAACCTCGAGTACTTCAGGGCGCAGCTCGGGACCGAGCACCCCGTGCTGGAGCTGCCGTCGGACCGGCCGCGCCCGCCGGTGCAGAGCCACCGCGGAGCGACGTGTCGATTCGAGATCGACGAGGCGCTCACCGCGCGGCTCAAGGACCTCGCGCGCGAGCGGGGCGCGACGCTGTTCATGGTGCTGCTCGCGGCGTTCAAGGCGCTGCTCGCGCGGCATTCGGGGCAGGCCGAGATCCGCGTCGGCGTCCCGAGCGCCGGCAGGAGCCGCGTGGAGATCGAGCCGCTCATCGGCTTCTTCGTGAACACCCTCGTGCTGCGGACCGACGTGGATCCCAGGGAGAGCTTCGCGCAGCTCCTGGAGAAGGTGAGGGACGGGGCGCTGGGCGCCCAGGCGCACCAGGAGGTCCCGTTCGAGAGGCTCGTGGACGAGCTGAACCCGGGCCGCAGCCTGAGCCATAACCCGCTGTTCCAGGTGATGTTCAACCACCTGAAGAGCGACACGGGGGGGCGCGGGGACGTGGCCGGGCTCCGGCTGGAGGAGATGGATCGCCCGGGCGCGGCGACGCAGTTCGATCTGTCGCTCGATACGTCCGAGGTCGGAGAGCGCCTGAAGGCGACGCTCACGTACAGCACGGATCTGTTCGATCACGCGACGATCGAGCGGATGGCGGAGCACTTCAGGACGCTGCTCCGGGCCGCCGCGAGCCGCGCCGAGGAGCGGGTCGGCCGACTGCCGCTCCTCGGTGAGGAGGAGCGCCGCCGCGTCGTGAGCGAATGGAACGACACACGCGTGGCGTACGAGGGCGACCTCTGCGTGCACGAGCGGTTCGAGCGCGAGGCGGCGCGCAGGCCGGACGCGGAAGCCGTTGTGTTCGAGGGAGAGCGGCTGAGCTACCGGGAGGTCAACGCGCGCGCGAACCGGCTGGCCAGGGAGCTCTGCGCGCTCGGCGTGGGCCCCGACGTGCTCGTCGGCGTCTGCGCGGAGCGCTCGATCGAGCTGGTGATCGCGCTGCTCGCCGTGCTGAAGGCCGGCGGCGCCTACGTGCCGCTCGATCCGGAGTACCCGGCCGATCGGCTCGCGAGCATGGTGAGCGACGCGCGACCGAGGGTGATCCTCGCGCAGGCGCACCTCGCAGGGCGGCTGCCGGCCAGCGAGGCCCGCGTGGTGGGCCTCGACCGCGCGTGGGGCGACGATGGCCTCCACGGCGCGGAGGATCTGCCGAGCCGCGCGCGCCCGGAGAACCTCGCGTATTGCATCTTCACCTCGGGCTCCACGGGCAGGCCGAAGGGCGTCGTGAGCTCTCGCGCGGGCCTCCTGAACCGGCTGCTCTGGATGCAGGAGGCCTACGGGCTCACGCAGGGAGATCGCGTCCTGCAGAAGACGCCGTTCAGCTTCGACGTCTCGGTGTGGGAGTTCTTCTGGCCGCTCATGACCGGCGCGGCGCTCGTCGTCGCGCGCCCCGGCGCGCACAAGGACCCTCGCGAGCTCGGCGACGTCATCGAGCGGGAGCGGGTCACCACGCTTCACTTCGTGCCCTCGATGCTGCAGGCGTTCGTGAGCTCGGGGGAGCTCGCGCGCTGCGGCTCGGTCCGGCAGGTGATGTGCAGCGGCGAGGCGCTCCCGAAGGAGCTCGTGAAGCAGCTCGCGGCGCGTCACGGGGCGAGGATCCACAACCTGTACGGCCCGACGGAGGCGTCCATCGACGTGACCTCGTGGGAGTGCGTGGACGAGGGCGAGGCGCGCGCGATCCCGATCGGCCGGCCCATCGCGAACACGAGGATCCATGTGCTGGACGCGGCGCTGAGCCCGGTCCCCGTGGGGGTCGCGGGCGAGCTGTACATCGGCGGTGTGGGGCTGGCGCGAGGGTACGTGGGCCGCCCGGATCTGACGGCGGAGCGGTTCGTGCCCGATCCCGTCGGCGGCGCCGGGGGCGAGCGGCTCTACCGGACAGGGGATCTCGCGAGGTACCGCGCGGACGGCGTCATCGAGTACGTCGGCCGGAGCGATCATCAGGTGAAGATCCGCGGCTTCCGGATCGAGCTCGGAGAGATCGAGGCGCGGCTGCTCGCGCAGGAGGGCGTGGCCGAGGCGGCCGTGCTGGCGCGGGAGGACTCGCCGGGGCAGAAGCGGCTCTGCGCGTACGTGGTCCTGCGCGGCGGCGCCGGGGAAGGGGACGCCGAGGCGCTGCGTCCGCTGCGGGACGCGCTGCGCGCCGGGCTGCTCTCCGAGCTGCCCGAGTACATGGTGCCGAATCAGATCGTCTTTCTCGACAGGATGCCGCTGACGTCGAGCGGCAAGATCGATCGCAAGGCGCTGCCCGCGCCGGACGCGAGCCAGGCGCAGCGGGAGTACGTGGCGCCCCGGAGCGCCGTCGAGGAGAGGCTCGCCGAGATCTGGCGCGAGGTGCTGCGGATCGAGCGCGCCGGCGTGCACGACAACTTCTTCGAGCTCGGGGGCGACTCGATCGTCGCGCTCCAGGTGGTGGGCAAGGCGAGGCGCGCTGGCATCCACATCACGCCGAAGGACGTGTTCCAGCATCAGACGCTGGAGTCGCTGGCGGCGGCCGCGGGCGAGATCCCGGAGCCCGTGCTGGCGGCCGAGGAGGCGGCGCGGGCCGGCGGCGCGCGCCGCGCCCGTGACGGCTCGGGGCGGCTCGCCCCGTCGGACTTCCCGCTCGCTGGCCTGACGCAGGAGGAGCTCGACGCCCTGCCGGTGCCCGCCGGAGAGATCGAGGACGTGTTCCCGCTGAGCCCCATGCAACAGGGCATGTTGCTCCACACGCTGCTCGAGCGCGGCTCAGGCATCTACCTGATGCAGGATCGCTATCAGCTCACGGAGCCGATCGATCCCGAGGCGTTCGTCGCCGCGTGGGAGCGTGTGATCGAGCGGCACCCGGCGCTGCGCGCCTCCTTCGTCTGGCAGCTCGAGGGGAAGATGCTCCAGGTCATCCACCGCGCCGTCCCCGCGCCTGTCCAGTACCTGGACTGGAGCGCCTTCGGCCCCGAGGAGCAGGAGCGGCGTGTGCAGGAGCTCCTGCGCGAGGAGCGCGAGCACGGGCACGACCTCGGCAAGGCGCCGCTCGTGCGGATACGGCTCGTCCGCCTGGCGGACGAGGACTTCTGCTTCGTGCACAGCTATCACCACATCCTGATCGACGACTGGTGCCGTTCGCTCCTGTTCGTCGATTTCTTCGCGCTCTACCAGGCGCTCACGGAGGGCCGCGAGGCGAACCTGCCCACCCCGCCGCTCTACCGGGAGTTCATCGCCTGGCTGCTGCGGCAGGACGTCGAGGGGGCGCGCCGGTACTGGCGGGAGACGCTCGCCGGGTTCGAGGCGGCCACGCCGATCGCGACGGAGCGGCCGATCTCGAAGGAGGCCGGGCTCTCGCGGATCGGCGACCGGTCCGCGGTGCTCACCGAGCAGGAGACATCGCTGCTCCAGACGCTCGCGCGGAAGAACCAGCTCACGGTGAACTCGTTCGCGCAGGGCGCGTGGGCGGTGCTGCTGTCGCAGTACAGCGGGTCACCGGAGGTGCTGTTCGGCGTCACCGTCGCGGGTCGCCCCGCGGAGATCGCCGACATCCAGACGACGGTCGGCCTCTTCATCAACACCATCCCGCTGCGGACCGAGGTGCCCGGCCCTTCGGCGAGGACCACGGTGGCAGGCTGGCTGCGCCGCCTCCAGGAGCAGAACGTCGCGATGCGGCAGCACGAGCACATGCCGCTCGTCGACATCCAGGCGTGCAGCGGCGTCCCTCATGGACAGCCGCTGTTTCACAGCCTGTTCGTGTTCGAGAACGCGCCGATCGATCACACGCTGCTCGAGCGGCGGTCCGACTTCAGCGGGAACCGCACGCACACGAACTACCCGCTCACCGTCGTCGTGGTCCCCGGCCAGCGGCTGCGGCTCCAGATCAGCTACGATGAGCGCCGGTTCGACGGCGGCGACGTCGCCCGCATGCTCGCGCACTTCCGGCGGCTCTTGCTCGCGATGGCCGAGCGGCCCGATGCCGTGCTGTCCGCGCTGCCGATGATCGGCGAGGAGGAGGAGAGGCGCTTCGCGGCGTGGAACGAGACGGCGCGGGAGTACCCGTTCGAGCGGGGGTATGTGGGCCTGTTCGAGGAGCAGGCGGCGCGGCGGCCGGAGCAGGTGGCGGCGTCGTGCCGTGGGCAGGCGCTGCGGTACGGCGAGCTGGACAGGCGGGCGAACCGGCTCGGGCACGCGCTGCGGCGGGCGGGGGTGCAGGCCGGAGAGGTGGTGGCGGTGCTCGCGGAGCGCGGGCTGGGCCTCTTGTCGATGGTGGTGGGGGTGTTCAAGGCGGGCGGGGCGTACCTGCCGCTGGACGACAAGCACCCCTCGGAGCGGACAGCGCAGCTGCTGCGGCTGTCGGGCGCGCGCGTGGTGCTGGTGGAGGACGGGCGGCAAGCGCAGCTCGACGCGGCGATGGCGCGGCTGTCGGGCGCGGAGCGGCCGGCGGTGGTGGTCCTGGAGAGCGTGCTTTCGGGAGAGGGCCCCGAGCATCCGCTGGGGAACATCGCGCGTCCGGAGCAGCTCGCGTACGTGATCTTCACCTCCGGGTCCACGGGTGTGCCGAAGGGGGCGATGGTGACGAGCCAGGGGATGCTCAACAACCAGCTGAGCAAGGTCCCATATCTCGGCCTGACGGAAGAGGACGTCATCGCGCAGACGGCGTCGCAGAGCTTCGACATCTCGGTGTGGCAGCTGCTCGCGGGCCTGTTGTGCGGAGCGCGCGTGGAGATCGTGCCTGACGAGACAGCGCATGACCCCGGGGCGCTGCTGAGGCACGTGGAGGCAGCGGGGGTGACGGTGCTGGAGAGCGTGCCGTCGCTGATCGGGGGGATGCTGCTGGAAGAGCGGGTGGAGCTCCCGCGGCTTCGGTGGATGCTGCCGACGGGAGAGGCGCTGTCGCCGGAGCTGTGGCGTAGGTGGCTGGAGCGTTATCCGGGGATCCCGCTTGTGAACGCGTACGGACCTGCGGAGTGCGCGGACGACGTGGCGCTGTGCACGCTGCGGGAGCCGCCGGGGGCGGAGACGGTGGTGGTGCCGATCGGGCGGCCGACGGACAACAACCGGCTGTACGTGCTCGACGGGGCGCTGCGGCAGGTGGCGATCGGGGTGATCGGAGAGGTGTGCGTTGCGGGGGTGGGGGTGGGGCTCGGGTACCTGGGCGACCCGGCGAGGACGGCCGAGGCGTTCGTGCCGAACCCGTTCGCGAAGGCATCTGGAGAGCGGCTGTACCGTACAGGGGATCTGGGGAGGTACCGGGCCGACGGAGCGCTGGACTACGTCGGCCGGGTGGACCAGCAGGTGAAGATCCGGGGGCACCGGATCGAGCTTGGCGAGATCGAGGCGCGGCTTGTGGAGCACGAGGCGGTCCGGGAGGCGGCGGTGGTCGCGCGCGAGGACTCACCCGGCGATCGGCGGCTCGTGGCGTACGTGGTTCCGCGCCTCGGGCTCGAGGGGAACAGCCCGGAAGAGCAGGTGTTCCGGGAAGCGCTCCGCGCCTGGGTGAAGGCCGCGCTCCCGGAGTACATGGCGCCATCCATCTATGTGACGCTGGACAAGCTGCCGCTCTCGGCGAACGGCAAGGTCGACCGCAAGGCGCTTCCGGCTCCCGACGCGGAGCAGGCGCGGCGGTCCTACGTCGCGCCGAGGAGCGAGCTCGAGCAGCGGCTCGCCGAGATCTGGTCCGAGGTGCTCGGGATCGCGCAGATCGGTCTTCACGACAGCTTCTTCGAGCTCGGCGGCCACTCGCTGCTCGCCACGCAGGTGGCCTCGCGCGTGAGGAAGCGCCTTGAGGTGGAGCTGCCGCTGCCGGTGTTCTTCGAGGCGAGGACGCTGATCGAGCTCGCCGCCCGGATCGAGCAGGCTTCGGCCCGGAACGCGAGGCGCGCCGAGGCGCCGCTCGCGCGCGTGGACCGCAGCGAGCGACTGCCCCTCTCGCCCGCGCAGCAGCGGATGTGGTTCCTCTGGCGGCTCTGGCCCGGGAGCGGGGCGTACAACATCCCCTCGGCCGTGCTGCTCGTCGGAGACCTGGATCTCGACGCGCTGAAGAGGACGTTCAGCGCGATCACGGCGCGTCACGAGTCGCTGCGCACGAGGTTCGCCGAGCAGGACGGCCAGGGCTACCAGGTGATCGACGACGCCCTCGAGGTCGAGATCCCCGTGGTCGACCTGAGCGACCTGCCGGAGGCCGAGCTGGAGGAGCGCGCGCGCGCGCTGGCGATCGAGGAGGGCGAGCGGCCGTTCGATCTGGAGCGCGGGCCGCTCCTCCGGGCGAAGCTCCTCCGGCTCGCGGCGCGCGAGCACGTGCTCGTCGTGACGATGCATCACATCGTTTCCGACGGCTGGTCGATGGGCGTGCTCGTCGGCGAGTTCGCGAGCCTGTACAGCGCCCACCGCGAGGGCACGGCGCCCGATCTGCCCGAGCTGCCCCTCCAGTACGCGGACTACGCGGTGTGGCAGCGGAGGTGGCTCGAGTCGGAGGAGCTCGAGCGCCAGCTCGCCGCCTGGAAAGCGCGGCTCGGCGCGGCGCATCCGGTGCTGGAGCTGCCGTCGGATCGCCCGCGGCCGCCGGTGCAGAGCTACAGGGGGGCGACGTACCGCTTCGAGCTCGACGGCGCGCTGCTCGGCCGCCTGAACGAGCTCGCGCGGGGGCGGGGAGCGACGCTGTTCATGGTGCTGCTCGCGGCCTTCAAGGTGCTGCTGGCGCGGTACTCCGGGCAGGCCGAGATCCGCGTCGGCGTCCCGAGCGCGAACCGGGGCCGGGTGGAGATCGAGCGGATCATCGGCCTCTTCGTCAACACCCACGTGCTGAGGACCGAGCTCGATCCGGGCGCGAGCTTCGAGCGCCTGCTCCAGCAGGTCAAGGAGAGCGCGCTCTTCGCGCAGGGGAACCCGGATGTGCCGTTCGAGAAGCTCGTGGAGGAGCTGAACCCCGAGCGCAGCCTGAGCCATAACCCGCTGTTCCAGGTGATGTACGGCCACCTGAAGCCGCAGGAGGGCGCGCCGCGGGAGCTCGCCGGGCTGCGGCTCGAGATGATGGAGCGCCCCGGCGCATCGACGCAGTTCGATCTCGCGCTCGACACCTCGGAAGAGGACGGCGTGCTCAAGGCGGCGCTGACCTACAGCACCGATCTGTTCGACCCGGAGACCGTCGCGCGGATGGCGCGGCACTGGGGGAACCTGCTGGTCGCGATCGCGGCCGATCCGGGCGCGCGCGTCGGGCAGCTCCCGCTGCTCGGCGCCGCGGAGCGCTCGGAGGTGCTCGTGGCGTGGAACGCGACGGAGATGCGCACTCCGGCGGAGCGCTGCGTTCACGAGCTGATCGAGGAGCAGGCGCGGCGCACGCCGGACGCGATCGCGGCGTCGTACGAGGGAGAATCCTTGAGCTACGCCGCGCTGAACGCGCGGGCGAACCGGCTGGCGAGGCGGCTCCGCGAGCTCGGCGTCGGCCCGGACGTGCTGGTGGGCCTCCACGTGGAGCGCTCGCTCGAGATGGTGGTCGGGGTGCTCGCGGTGATGAAGGCGGGCGGCGGCTACGTGCCGCTCGACCCCGAGTATCCGGCCGAGCGGCTCGCGTACATGGTCGAGGACGCGCGGCCCCGGGTGATCCTGACGCAGGAGCGGCTCCTCGGGAAGGTGCCTGCCGCGGGAGCAGAGGTGTGGTGTCTCGACCGCGACTGGCGCGAGGTGGAGGGGTATCGCGCGGACGACCTCGCGCGCGTCACGCACCCGGAGAACCTGGCCTATTGCATCTACACGTCCGGCTCCACCGGCAAGCCGAAGGGCGTCGTCGTGCGCCACCGGGGCGTCGTCAACTTCCTGAGCACCATGAAGGAGAGCCCCGGTATCGCGCCGGAGGACCGGGTGCTCGGCCTGACGTCGCTGTCGTTCGATATCGCCGGGCTCGAGCTGTACCTGCCGCTGCTCGTCGGAGCGCGGGTGGTGCTTGTCGGGCGCGCGGTGGCGGCCGACGCGGAGGCGCTGATCGAGCGTGTGGAGAGGGAGGCGATCACGGTCGTGCAGGCGACGCCGGCGACGTGGCGGATGCTGAGCCAGTCGCCCGGGTTCGCCGCGATGCGCGCGTGCAAGGTGCTCTGCGGCGGCGAGGCGCTGCCGGCGGACCTGGCCAGTCGGCTCGTGCAGAAGGCGGGGCGGATCTGGAACCTGTACGGCCCCACGGAGACGACGATCTGGTCGTCGCGCCACGCGCTCGACGCGGAGCAGGCGGAGCCGCTGCTGGGCCGCCCGATCGGAAACACCGCGCTTTACGTGCTCGATGAGGCGCTCGGCCCCGTGCCGCCCGGCGTGGTGGGAGAGCTCTATATCGGCGGCGCCGGGCTCGCGCGCGGCTACCTGAACCGCCCCGATCTCTCGGCCGAGCGCTTCGTGCCGGATCCGTTCGGCGTCGCGGCCGGAGGGCGATTGTACCGGACCGGAGATCTGGCGCGTTACCGGGCGGGCGGCGTGATCGAGTACGTCGGCAGGGGCGATCACCAGGTCAAGATCCGCGGATACCGGATCGAGCTCGGGGAGATCGAGGCTCGGCTTCTGGAGCAGGAGGGCGTGCGCGAGGCGGTGGTCGTCGCGCGCGAGGACGCGCCGGGGCAGAAGCGCCTCCTGGCCTACGTGGTCCCCTCACGCGAGGGCCTCGCGGCGGCGGACGGCGAGGAGCTCGCCCGGTACCGGGAGGAGCTCCGCGCGGGGCTCCGTAAGGCGCTCCCGGAGTACATGGTGCCCTCGGTCTACGTGGTGCTGGAGAGGCTGCCGCTGACCGCGAACGGCAAGGTGGACAGGAGGGCCCTGCCGGCGCCGGACGCGAGCCAGACGCAGCGGGAGTACGCGGCGCCCCGGAGCGCGGTCGAGGAGAAGCTCGCCGAGATCTGGCGCGAGGTGCTGCGGGTCGAACGCCCCGGCATCCACGACAACTTCTTCGAGCTCGGGGGCGACTCGATCGTGGCGCTCCAGGTGGTGGGCAAGGCGAGGAGCGCCGGGATCCACCTCTCGCCGAAGGACGTGTTCCAGCACCAGACGCTGGAGTCGCTTGCCGCGGCGGCGCGCGACGGCGATGGGCCGCCCACGCCGCCTGACGCGGCGGCCGCGACGAGCCCGCGCAGGGACGCGTCGGACCGCATCACGCCATCGGACTTCCCGCTCGCGAGCCTGACGCAGGCAGAGATCGACGCCCTGCCGGTGCCGGCCGGCGACATCGAGGATGTGTTCCCGCTGAGCCCCATGCAGCAGGGCATGCTGCTGCACACGCTGCTGGAGCCCGGGACTGGCATCTACCTGATGCAGGACCATTACAGCCTCGACAGCGCCATCGATCCTCAGCTGTTCAAGGCCGCCTGGGAGCGCGTGATCGAGCGGCACCCGGCGCTGCGCGCCGCCTTCGTCTGGCAGCGCGAGGGCAAGATGCTCCAGATCATCCGCCGCGGCGTCCCCTCTCCGGTCGAGCTCCTCGACTGGCGGGAGATGGGCGCAGAGGAGCAGAAGCGGCGCCTGTTCGAGCTCTTGCGGCAGGAGCGCCAGGACGGGTTCGACATGGGCCAATCGCCCCTCCTGCGGCTCCGGTTGTTCCGCCTGACCGACACGAGCTTCCTGTTCGTGCACAGCTATCACCACATCCTGATCGACGACTGGTGCCGTTCGCTCCTGCTGACGGATTTCTTCGCCGTGTACCGGGCGATGTCCGAGGGCCGCGAGGTGAACCTGCCGAGCCCGCCGCACTACCGGGAGTTCATCGCCTGGCTGCTGCGGCAGGACGTCGACGGGGCGCGCCGGTACTGGCGGGAGACGCTCTCAGGGTTCGAGGCGGCGACCCCCATCGTCCCCGAGCGGCAGATCGCGGGAGAGCCGACGACCTCTGTCATGATCGATCGATCGGTGCACCTCAGCGAGGAGGAGACCTCGCTGCTCCGGGGCTTGACGCGGACGCACAAGCTCACCGTGAACTCGTTCGCTCAGGGCGCGTGGGCGGTCCTCGTGTCCCAGTACAGCGGGATGCGCGACGTGCTGTTCGGCGTGACGGTCGCGGGGCGCCCGACCGAGATCGTGGGCATCCAGGACACGGTCGGGCTGTTCATCAACAGCATCCCGCTGCGGGTGGCCGTGCCGGGACACGACAGCAGGATCAGCGTCGCGCAATGGGTGCACAGGCTGCAGGAGCAGAACCTGGCCATGCGGAAGCACGAGCACCTGCCGCTCGTCGACATCCAGGCGTGCAGCGCCGTGCCGTACGGCCAGCCGCTGTTTCACAGCCTGTTCGTCTTCGAGAACGCGCCGATCGACCAGTCCGTCATGCAGCGGCAGTCCGAGCTCCAGGCGGAGCTCAGCGACAACCGCACGCACACGAACTATCCGATCACGGTCGTCCTGCTGCCGGGCAACAGGCTGGAGCTCCAGATCTCCTATGACCAGCGGCGGGTCGACGACGGCGACGTCGCCCGCATGCTCGCGCACTTCCGGCGGCTCTTGCTCGCCATGGCGCGCGAACCGGGCGCCGAGCTCCGCAAGCTGCCGATGATCGGCGAGGAGGAGGAGCGGCGCTTCGCGGGGTGGAACGAGACGGCGCGGGAGTACCCGTTCGAGCGGGGGTATGTGGGCCTGTTCGAGGAGCAGGCGGCGCGGCGTCCGGAGCAGGTGGCGGCGTCGTGCCGCGGGCAGGCGCTGCGGTACAGAGAGCTGGACAGGCGCGCGAACCGGCTCGGGCACGCGCTGCGGCGGGCGGGGGTGCAGGCGGGAGAGGTGGTGGCGGTGCTCGCGGAGCGCGGGCTGGGCCTCTTGTCGATGGTGGTGGGGGTGTTCAAGGCGGGCGGGGCGTACCTGCCGCTGGACGACAAGCACCCCTCGGAGCGGACAGCGCAGCTGCTGCGGCTGTCGGGCGCGCGCGTGGTGCTTGTGGAGGAGGGGCGGCAAGCGCAGCTCGACGCGGCGATGGCGCGGCTGTCGGGCGCGGAGCGGCCGGCGGTGGTGGTGCTGGAGAGCGTGCTTTCCGGAGAGGGTCCCGAGCATCCGCTGGGGAACATCGCGCGTCCGGAGCAGCTCGCGTACGTGATCTTCACCTCCGGGTCCACGGGCGTGCCGAAGGGGGCGATGGTGACGAGCCAGGGGATGCTCAACAACCAGCTGAGCAAGGTCCCGTACCTCGGCCTGACAGAAGCGGACGTCATCGCGCAGACGGCGTCGCAGAGCTTCGACATCTCGGTGTGGCAGCTGCTCGCCGGCCTGTTGTGCGGAGCGCGTGTGGAGATCGTGCCTGACGAGACAGCGCATGATCCAGGGGCGCTGCTGAGGCACGTGAGGGCAGCGGGGGTGACGGTGCTGGAGAGCGTGCCGTCGCTGATCGGGGGGATGCTGCTGGAAGAGCGGGTGGAGCTCCCGCGGCTGAGGTGGATGCTGCCGACGGGAGAGGCGCTGTCGCCGGAGCTGTGGCGGAGGTGGCTGGAGCGGTATCCGGGGATCCCGCTTGTGAACGCGTACGGACCTGCGGAGTGCGCGGACGACGTGGCGCTGTGCACGCTGCGGGAGCCGCCGGGGGCGGAGACGGTGGTGGTGCCGATCGGGCGGCCGACGGACAACAACCGGCTGTACGTGCTGGATGCGGCGCTGCGGCAGGTGGCGGTCGGGGTGATCGGAGAAGTGTGCGTGGCGGGGGTGGGGGTGGGGCTGGGCTACCTGGGCGACCCGGCGAGGACGGCCGAGGCGTTCGTGCCGAACCCGTTCGCGAAGGCATCTGGAGAGCGGCTGTACCGTACAGGGGATCTTGGGAGGTACCGGGCCGACGGAGCGCTGGAATACGTCGGCCGGGCGGACCAGCAGGTGAAGATCCGCGGGCACCGGATCGAGCTGGGCGAGATCGAGGCGCGGCTCGTGGAGCACGAGGCGGTGCGGGAGGCGGCGGTGGTCGCGCGCGAGGACTCACCCGGCGATCGGCGGCTCGTGGCCTACGTGGTCTCGGCGCCGGCAGGTGGCGAGGCCGCGAGGGCGAGAGAGGAGGCGCTGCGCGAGGAGCTCCGCGCCTGGCTGAGAGCGGCGCTGCCGGCCTACATGGTCCCGCCGGCGTTCGTGACGCTGGACAAGCTGCCGCTGTCGGCGAACGGCAAGGTCGATCGCAAGGCGCTGCCCGCGCCCGACGGGGACCAGGTCCGGAGGGGGTATGTGGCGCCGAGGAACGATCTCGAGCGGAGCCTCGCGGCGATCTGCGCCGATGTGCTCGGGGTCGAGCGCGTCGGCGTCCACGACAGCTTCTTCGAGCTGGGAGGCCATTCTCTGATGTTGACCCGGGTGGCCTCGCGCATCCGGAGCGAGCTCGCCATCGACGTCCCGCTCCGCGCGCTGTTCGAGGCGTCCTCCGTCGAGCAGCTCGCGGAGGTCCTCTCGCGCGGCGCGACCGCGCCGGTGCCGAAGCTGGATCTCGCGTTGATGCTCGACAAGCTCGATGAGCTGGGAGCTGCAGAATGAACCGCACCGTGAATACCGAGTCGAACCCGTTGAAGGCAGTGGCAGAGCGCCTGTTCTCTCTCCCGGAGAGCAAGCAGCGCGTGTTCGTCGAGTGGCTGGCCGGCCAGGGCATCGAGCCGACGCGGCTGCCGATCGTGGCGATGCCGAGGCCGGAGCGACCGCCGCTCTCGTTCGCCCAGCGGCGCCTCTGGATCATCGACAAGCTGAACCCCGGCACCGCGATGTACAACGTGCCGAACGCGCTCCGGCTGCGCGGGGACCTCGACGTCGCCGCGCTCGAGCGCGCGCTCGGCAAGCTGATCGAGCGGCACGAGGCGCTGCGCACCTCCTTCGCGGAGGACGAGGGCGAGCCGTATCAGGTGATCGCCGGGGCGGCCTCCATCGATCTCGTCCAGGTGGACCTGTCCGGGCTCCCCGAGGCGGAGCGCTCGCCGAAGGCGCGCGAGCTCGCGAACGAGGAGGCCCAGATCCCGTTCGCGCTGCAGCGCGGGCCGCTCCTCCGGGCGAAGCTCCTGCGGCTGTCGGAGCGCGAGCACTGGCTGCTCTTCACGATGCATCACATCATCTGCGACGAGTGGTCCAACAACCTCCTCGTGGCGGAGTTCGTGGAGATCTACGACGCGCTGCGGGGCGGGCGCGCGCCCTCCCTGCCCGAGCTGCCGATCCAGTACGCCGATTATGCCGTGTGGCAGCGGCGGTGGCTCGCCGGCCCCACGCTGGACAGGCAGCTCGCCTACTGGACGTCGAAGCTGGGCACGGACGATTACGCGCTCGCCCTGCCCACTGACGCGGAGCGGCCGGCGGCGCCCAGCTACCGAGGGGCGGATCACTGGTTCGAGATCGATCGCGCGCTGACCGAGCGGCTCGGCGCGCTCGGGAAGCGGCACCAGGCGACCTTGTTCATGACGGTGCTGGCCGCGTTCCAGGTGCTCCTCTCCCGGTACAGCGGGCAGGAGGACATCCGCGTCGGCGTCCCGATCGCGAACCGCCATCGCGCCGAGATCGAGGGCGTGGTCGGGTTCTTCGCCAACGCGCAGGTGCTCCGCAGCATCGTGCCGGGGCGGACACGCTTCTCCGACCTCCTGGACCAGGTGCGCCAGACGGTCGCGGACGCGCAGTCGAACCAGGACTTGCCGTTCGAGCGGCTCGTCGAGGCGCTCCAGCCGGAGCGGCGGATCAACCACGCTCCCCTGTTCGACGTCATGCTGTCGTGGCACCGCGACGTGGAGAGCCGCGACCAGGTCCTCGGCGGGCTGGAGGTGAGCTCGGAGCGGCCCGAGGAGAACGTCGCGAAGTTCAGCCTGACGCTGCACATGACCGAGACGCCGGACGGGCTCACGGGGCAGTTCATCTATCGAACCGACCTGTTCAAGCCACAGACGATCTCCCGGATGACCGAGCACCTCCGGGTGCTGCTGTCGGAGATCGTCGAGGGCCCGGATCGGTCCATCGCGAAGCTGCGCTGGATACGGCAGGAGGAGCGCGATCGAACGATCGCGGCCTGGAACGCGCCGCCGGTCCGGCGCGAGCCGCTCCCGGTGCACGAGCTGTTCGCGCGTGCCGCGGTGCAGAGGCCGAACGCGGTGGCGGTGAAGGTGGAGCGCGATGCGCTGAGCTATGGAGAGCTGGAGCGGCGGGCGAACCGGCTGTCGAGCTACCTGAGGAGCCGAGGGGTCGGCGCGGAGTCGCGGGTGGGGCTGTGGCTGCCGCGGAGCACGGGGCTCCTGGTGGGGCTCGTGGGCGTGCTGAAGAGCGGCGCGGCGTACGTGCCGCTGGATCCGAAGCAGCCGGAGGCGCGGCTGCGGGAGATGGTGCAGGACAGCGGGGCGCGGGTGGTGCTGGGCGAGGAGAGCGCGAGACGGGCGCTCTCCGGGCTGGACGTGGAGGTGATCACGCCGGCCGAGGCGGAGAGGATGGCGCCGGCCGAGGGGGAGAAGAGCGCGCCGGTGAGGGCGGAGCAGGCGGCGTATGTGATCTACACGTCGGGCTCGACGGGCCGGCCGAAGGGCGTTGTGGTGACGCACCGAGGCGTTGTGAGCTACGTGGAGGCGCTGCTGTCGCGGCTGTCGCTGCCCGAGGAGGCGAGCCTGGCAATGGTATCGACGATCGCGGCGGACCTCGGCAACACGGTGCTGTTTGGAGCGCTGTGCTCGGGTCGGACGCTGCACCTGCTGTCGGACGAGCGGGTGTTCGATCCGGACGCGATGGCGGAGCTGATGCACGCGGAGGGGGTGGACGTGCTGAAGATCGTGCCGAGCCACCTGAAGGGGCTGCTTCAGTCGTCGCATCCGGAGCGGGTGCTTCCGCGGCACACGCTGATCCTGGGGGGAGAGGCGACGTCGTGGGAGCTATTGGAGCAGATCCGGCGTCACGGGAGCTGCCGTGTTGTGAACCATTATGGCCCGACCGAGACGACGGTGGGTGTGTTGACGCACGAGCACCGGCCGGAGCAGCCTTTGGCGAGCGCGACGCTGCCGCTGGGCAAGCCGCTGTCGAACAGCCGTGTTTATGTGCTCGGCAGCGACCTGCAGCCGATGCCGAGCGGCGTGCCCGGAGAGGTCTATATCGGCGGGCAGGGCGTGGCGCGCGGGTACCTCGGCCGCGCGGATCTGACCGCGGACCGGTTCGTTCCGGACCCGTTCGGCGAGGCGGGGGAGCGGCTGTATCGCACGGGGGACCGAGCGAAGTACCTTGAGGACGGGAGCATCGAGTTCCTGGGCCGGGTGGATGAGCAGGTCAAGGTGCGCGGCTACCGCATCGAGCTGGGCGAGGTGCGGGCGGCGCTGCTGTCGCTGGCCGAGGTGTCGGACGCCCAGGTGCTTGTGCAGGAGGGGCAGGCGGGCAATGCGCGGCTTGTCGCGTACGTGATCGGGAAGGAGGGAGTCCGGGACGGCGCGGCGCTGGAAGCGCGGCTCCGCGAGCGGCTGCCGGATTACATGGTCCCTGGCGACTACGTCTTCCTGGACGCCTTCCCGCTGACGCCGAACGGCAAGCTCGACCGCAAGGCGCTGCCGGCGCCGGGCAAGGAGCCGGCGCAGGACGTGCCGCCGCGCACGGAGATGGAGGAGAAGCTCGCCGCGGTCTGGCGCGAGGTGCTCAAGCGCGAGCGCATCGGCGTCCACGACAACTTCTTCAAGATCGGCGGCGACTCCCTGCTCAGCTTCCAGGTCATCGCGCTGGCCAGGAAGGTGGATATCCCGCTCGCGCCTCACGATCTGTTCGAGCATCAGACCCTCGCCGAGCTCGCCGGAGCGCTCGAGAGCGGCGTGATCGGCGAACCCGCCGCGGAGGGCGTCGAGCTCCGGCCGATCGCGCGCGAGGGCCGCTTGCCGATGTCGCACGGGCAGCAGCGGCTGTGGTTCCTGTGGCAGCTCGACCGGGAGAGCGCGGCGTACAACATCCCGATCGCCGTCCGGCTCGTGGGAGGGCTGGACACGCGCGTGCTGGAGCGCACGTTCGCGGCGCTCGTGGAGCGCCACGAGACGCTGCGGACGCGGTTCGAGCCGGGAGACGGGCTCGGCGCCCAGGTGATCGGCGAGCCTGCTCCGCTGGAGATTCCGGTCGTGGATCTGAGCGGGCGCGCGGAGCCCGAGCAGGAGGCGCGCGCTCTCTCGGAGGCAGAGGCGCAAAGGCCGTTCGATCTCGAGCGTGGCCCGCTCCTCCGCGTGACGCTGCTCCGGCTGTCGGCCGAGGAGCACGTCCTGCTCGTGACGATGCACCACATCGTGTCGGACGGCTGGTCGATGAACCTCGTGATGGACGAGTTCGCGCAGATCTACGGCGCGCTCAGCGAGGGGAGGAAGCCGGAGCTGCCGCCTTTGCCCGTGCACTACGCGGACTACGCCGCATGGCAGCGGGAGCGGCTTCGATCGGGGGAGCTCGCGCGCCAGCTCGCCTACTGGAAAGAGCAGCTCGGAACGGAGCACCCGGTGCTGGATCTCCCGGCGGATCGCCCGCGGCCGCTGGAGCAGAGCTACCGCGGCGCGGTCATCGACATCGAGCTCGACGCGGCGCTCGTCGACCGCCTGAAGGCGCTCGCGCAGGACACGAACGCGACGTTGTTCATGGTGCTGCTCGCGGCGTTCCAGGTCCTCATGCACCGGTACGCGCGGCAGGAGGAGATCCGGGTCGGGGTGCCGAACGCGAACCGCAATCACGCGGATCTGCAGGGGCTCGTCGGCTTCTTCGTCAACACCCACGTGCTGCGCGCCCGGATCGACGGGCAGATGCGCTTCGCCGACGTGCTGCGCCAGGCGAAGGAGGCGATGCTCGGGGCGCAGGCGCACCAGGACCTGCCGTTCGAGCAGCTCGTGGAGGCGCTCAACCCGGAGAGGAGCCTCAGCCATAACCCGCTCTTCCAGGTGATGTGCAACCACGAGCGGCGTGAGACGAGCGCGCTGCGCCGCCTCGAGGGCCTCTCGATCCGCGAGTTCGAGCGCGGGGAGAGCGTGACGCAGGTGGATCTCCTGCTGAACACGGTCGAGGAGGGGGAGCGGCTGCGCGCGTCGCTGACGTACAGCACGGATCTCTTCGATCACGGCACCATCGCGGGGATGGCCGAGCGCTGGAGGACGCTGCTCCGCGCCGTCACGGCGGACCCCGAGCAGCGGGTGCTCCTGCTGCCGCTCCTCGACGCCGAGGAGCGCCGCCGCATCGTTGTCGCGTGGAACGACACGCGCGTCGAGATGCCGCGAGAGCGGGGCGTCCATGCGCTGATCGAGCGGCAGGCGGCGCGCACGCCCGACGCCGAAGCGGTCGTGTTCGAGGGCGAGCGCCTGAGTTATGCCGGGCTGAACGCCCGCGCGAACGGCCTGGCGCGGGACCTCCGGGACCTCGGGGTGGGGCCGGACGTGCTGGTGGGCGTCTGCATGGAGCGCTCGCTGGAGCTGGTGATCGCCTTGCTCGCCATCCTCAAGGCGGGCGGGGCGTATCTCCCGCTCGATCCGGAGTACCCGGCCGAGCGGCTCGCCGCGATGCTGTCCGACGCCCGTCCGCGGGTGCTCCTCGCGCAGGCGCACCTCGGGGACCGCGTGGCGAGCGCCGGCGTGCCGATCGTGTACCTCGACCGCGGCGCCGGCCCGGTCACGGGTCCACGCACCGAGGACCTGCCGGGCGGCGCGCAGGCCCAGGACCTCGCTTATTGCATCTTCACGTCGGGCTCCACGGGCAGGCCGAAGGGCGTCGGCGTGCCGCACGCGGGGCTCTTGAACCGGCTGCTCTGGATGCAGGAGGCGTATCGCCTCACCGAGGCCGATCGCGTCCTGCAGAAGACGCCGTTCAGCTTCGACGTCTCCGTCTGGGAGTTCTTCTGGCCGCTGATGGCGGGCGCGACGCTGGTCGTCGCCCGCCCCGGGGCGCACAAGGATCCGGCCGAGCTCCGCGAGATCATCGATCGGGAGCGGGTCACCACGCTGCACTTCGTGCCGTCGATGCTGCAAGCGTTCGTGAGCTCGGGGGAGCTCCCGAAGTGCGCGTCGGTCCGCCAGGTGATGTGCAGCGGCGAGGCGCTCCCGGCGGAGCTCGCGCGGCAGTTCACGCGCCAGCACGGCGCGCGGCTCCACAACCTCTACGGTCCGACGGAGGCGTCGATCGACGTGACGTCGTGGGAATGCGAGCGCGAGGCCGACCTGCGCGCGATCCCGATCGGCCGCCCGATCGCCAACACGCAGATTCACCTGCTCGACGCCGCGATGAACCCGGTTCCGGTCGGGGTCGTGGGGGAGCTGTACATCGGCGGCGTCGGCCTCGCGCGAGGCTACGTGAGCCGCCCCGAGCTGACGGCGGAGCGCTTCGTGCCGAACCCGCTCTCCGAGGCGGCCGGAGAGCGGCTGTACCGGACCGGAGATCTGGCCCGGTATCGCGCGGACGGCGCCGTCGAGTACATCGGCCGGATCGATCACCAGGTGAAGCTCCGAGGGTTCCGGATCGAGCTCGGCGAGATCGAGGCGCGGCTCGCGGCGCACGACGAGGTCGAGGAGGCCGCGGTGGTGGTGCGGGAGGACGCGGCGCAGCCGAGGCGGCTCGTCGCGTACGTCGTCCCCCGCCGGGCCGGCGCGGCGCTCGCCGGCGGAGACGAGCTTCGCGCGCTCCAGGAGCGGCTGCGACAGAGGCTCCAGGCCGAGCTGCCGGAGTACATGATCCCGAGCGCGATCGTCGTCCTGGAGGCGCTGCCGCTGACGTCGAGCGGCAAGCTCGATCGCAAGGCGCTGCCGGCGCCGGACGCGGGCGCCGCCCAGGACGAGCACGTGGCGCCCAGGAGCCCGCTGGAAGAGCGGCTCGCGGCGATCTGGCGCGAGGTGCTGGGCCAGGAGCGCGTGGGCCTCCACGACAACTTCTTCCAGCTCGGCGGCGACTCGATCGTGGCGCTCCAGGTCGTGGCGAAGGCCAGGAGCGCGGGGATCCACGTCACCCCGAAGGACCTGTTCCACCACCAGACGCTGGGGTCGCTGGCCGCGGCGGCGCGCGAGGTCGCGCCGCGCAGCGCCGAGCAGGAGCGCGCGTCGGGCGAGGTGCCCCTCACCCCGATCCAGTCGTGGTTCTTCGAGCAGCGCCTGGAGGCCCCGCACCACTTCAATCAATACGTCCTCGTCGAGGTCGCCGCCGGGTTCGATCTCGACCTGCTGAGGCGCTCGCTCGGGCACGTCATCGCGCATCACGACGCGCTGAGGCTGCGCTTCCGGCGCGAGGACGGCGCCTGGACGCAGTGGTACAGCGAGGAGGAGCAGCCCGAGCTCTGCTCGCGCGTCGATCTGAGCGGCGAGGCGGATCTCGCCGCGGCGATCGAGCGGGTGGGGGACGAGGCGCAGCGGAGCCTCGACCTCGCGCGGGGACCGCTGCTGCGGGCCGTGTACATCGACCTCGGGGCGTCGCGCCCCGGGCGCGTCCTCGTGGTGATTCACCACCTGATCGTGGATGGCGTCTCGTGGAGAGTGCTGCTCGAGGACCTGCAGGCGGCCTATCACCAGCTCCGCGGCGGGGCGCCCGTGCGGCTGCCCGAGAAGACGAGCTCGTTCCAGCGCTGGTCGCGCGCGCTCCGCGAGCGCGCGGAGCGCGGCGGCTTCGACGGCGAGATCGAGCACTGGCGCCGGGTGATCGGGCCTGCGGCCCCCAGGATCCCGGTGATGAGCCAGGACGGCGACAACACGGTCGCGTCGGCGCGCACCGTCACCGTCACCCTGAGCGAGGAGGCGACGACACAGCTCTTGACCCAGGCGCCGCAGGCGTACCGGACGCAGGTGAACGATCTCCTGCTGACGGCGCTGGCGCACACGCTGTGCGAGTGGTCCGGGGAGGACAGCGCGCTCGTCGAGCTCGAAGGGCACGGCAGGGAGGACCTCTTCGAGGACGTGGACGTGACACGGACGGTGGGGTGGTTCACCGCGATCTACCCGGTGCGGCTCGCCCCGGATCGGGCGGATCTGGGCCGCTCGATCCAGGGGATCAAGGAGCAGCTCCGGCAGGTTCCGAACAAGGGGGTCGGCTACGGCGCCCTGCGCGCCCTGAGCCGGAGCGGCGGCGGCCTGGCCGGCGCGCCCGAGCCGCAGATCCGCTTCAACTACCTGGGACAGTTCGATCAGGCGTTCGAGGCGGACGGGCCGTTCAGGCCGGCCGACGAGGCCGCGGGGCTGCCGGTGGCCAGGCAGAACCGCCGCGATCGGTGGATCGAGATCAGCGGCATGGTGGTGGGCGGGCGCCTGACGTTCGGGTGGACCTTCAGCGCGTCGGTCCACGACGAGGCGCAGATCGAGCTGCGGGCACGGCGTCACGTGCAATGGCTGGAGGAGCTGACGCGGCACTGCCTCCGAGACGACAGCGGGGGGGTCACGCCCTCGGATTTCCCGTTCGTCGAGCTCGCCCAGGATGAGCTGGATTCGATGTTCGACGCCTGAGCGCGGCGTACCCAGAGGACTCGTTGATAGGTCGTGCCATGCGTAACAAGAAGAACGTTCAAGCCATCTATCCGCTGACTCCCTTGCAGCAGGGCATGCTGCTCCACGCGCTGGAGGCGCCGCCCGGGGGCGACCCGTACCTCCTCCAGCTCTGCTTTCACCTGCGAGGGCGCCTCGACCGGGAGGCCTTCGCGCGCGCGTGGGGCCAGGTGGCGGCGCGCCACGACGCCCTGCGGAGCGACGTGGAGTGGCAGAAGACGAGAGAGCCTGTCCAGATCGTCTACCGCGAGACGCAGCCCGTGGTCCGCGCGGTGGCGTGGAGCGCGGCCCCGGCCGACGACGCGCCGGCGCGGCTCGCCTCCTTCCTGCGCGAGGAGCGCGCGCGCGGGTTCGACCTCGCCCGGTCGGCGGATCTACGCCTGACGCTCATCGAGCTCGGCCCGGAGGAGCACGCCTTCGTGTGGGAGCTCCACCACATCCTCCTGGACGGCTGGAGCGTCGCCAACGTCCTCGGCGAGGTGCTCGCGCACTATCGGGCGGACTCGAGGGGCGAGCGCTCGCCGCTCTCGATCGCGCCTCCGTACGCCAGCTACGTGAAATGGCTGAAGGAGCGAGATCACGGCGCCGCCGAGCGGTTCTTTCGCAGCGCGCTCGCCGGGTACGATCGGCCGATCGAGTTCCCCGGCCGCCCGGGGCCGCGGCAGGAGAGCTCGGCCCGGTTCGCCGAGCAACGCGTGGTCCTCGAGCGCGAGGAGTCCGAGCGGCTGCGCGCGGCGACCCGCGACTGGAAGGTGACGCTCAACACGTACTTCCAGGGGGTGTGGGCGCTCCTCGTCAAGGCGTGTACCGGGAGCGATGATATCGTGTTCGGCGCGACGGTCTCCGGCCGGCCGCCGGAGATCGGGGGTGTCGATCGGATGGCGGGGATGTTCATCAACACCCTCCCGGTCCGGGTGAAGATCAACCCCGCGGAGCGGGCGCTCGGATGGCTGCGCCGGATCCAGGCCTACAGCGGCGAGCTGCGGCAGTTCGAGCACTCGAGCCTGGCGAGGATCGGCGCCGACCGGGGCCGGGAGAGCCCGCTCTTCGAGTCCATCGTGGTGTTCGAGAACTACCCGGTCGCCACGGTGCTCGACGGGCTCTCGGATCTCGGGCTGCGGGTGTCCGTCCTCAAGCCGGAGGAGTCGGCCTCGGGCGACGTGATCTTCAATCGAGGCCGGAACAGCTATCCTCTGACGCTGGTGGTCGCCCCGGGCGATCGCATCGAGGTAGCCCTCTCCTATCACTGCGACCGGGTGAGCCACGAGGCCGCCCGGACGATGCTGCGGCGCTTCCGGGATCTCTCCGCCGAGCTGCTGCGCGACGCCGAGGCGCCGCTCTCGTCGCTCGGGCGGGCGCCTCACGCGGGCGCGGCGGACACCCCCGCAGGCGGCGCCGCCGAGGCGGCTCCCCGCGTGCAAGGCGGCGTGCACGAGCTGTTCGCGCGTGCCGCGGCGCAGAGGCCGAGCGCGGTGGCGGTGAAGGTGGAGCGCGATGCGCTGAGCTACGGAGAGCTGGAGCGGCGGGCGAACCGGCTGTCGAGCTACCTGAGGAGCCGTGGGGTCGGCGCGGAGTCGCGGGTGGGGCTGTGGCTGCCGCGGAGCACGGGGCTCCTGGTGGGGCTCGTGGGCGTGCTGAAGAGCGGCGCGGCGTACGTGCCGCTGGATCCGAAGCAGCCGGAGGCGCGGCTGCGGGAGATGGTGCAGGACAGCGGGGCGCGGGTGGTGCTGGGCGAGGAGAGCGCGAGACGGGCGCTCTCCGGGCTGGACGTGGAGGTGATCACGCCGGCCGAGGCGGAGAGGATGGCGCCGGCCGAGGGGGAGAAGAGCGCGCCGGTGAGGGCGGAGCAGGCGGCGTATGTGATCTACACGTCGGGCTCGACGGGCCGGCCGAAGGGCGTTGTGGTGACGCACCGAGGCGTTGTGAGCTACGTGGAGGCGCTGCTGTCGCGGCTGTCGCTGCCCGAGGAGGCGAGCCTTGCGATGGTGTCGACGATCGCGGCGGACCTCGGCAACACGGTGCTGTTTGGAGCGCTGTGCTCGGGTCGGACGCTGCACCTGCTGTCGGACGAGCGGGTGTTCGATCCGGACGCGATGGCGGAGCTGATGCACGCGGAGGGGGTGGACGTGCTGAAGATCGTGCCGAGCCACCTGAAGGGGCTGCTTCAGTCGTCGCATCCGGAGCGGGTGCTTCCGCGGCACACGCTGATCCTGGGGGGAGAGGCGACGTCGTGGGAGCTATTGGAGCAGATCCGGCGTCACGGGAGCTGCCGTGTTGTGAACCATTATGGCCCGACCGAGACGACGGTGGGTGTGTTGACGCACGAGCACCGGCCGGAGCAGCCTTTGGCGAGCGCGACGCTGCCGCTGGGCAAGCCGCTGTCGAACAGCCGAGTCTACGTGCTCGGCAGCGATCTGCAGCCAATGCCGAGCGGCGTGCCCGGAGAGGTCTATATCGGCGGGCAGGGCGTGGCGCGCGGCTACCTCGGCCGCGCGGATCTGACCGCGGACCGGTTCATCCCGGACCCGTTCGGCGAGGCGGGGGAGCGGCTGTATCGCACGGGGGACCGAGCGAAGTACCTTGAGGACGGGAGCATCGAGTTCCTGGGCCGGGTGGACGAGCAGGTCAAGGTGCGCGGCTACCGCATCGAGCTGGGCGAGGTGCGTGCGGCGCTGCTGTCGCTGGCCGAGGTGTCGGACGCGCAGGTGCTTGTGCAGGAGGGGCAGGCGGGGAACGCGCGGCTTGTCGCGTACGTGATCGGGAAGGACGGAGCTCGGGACGGCGCGGCGCTGGAGCCGCGGCTCCGCGAGCGACTGCCGGATTACATGGTCCCTGGCGACTACGTCTTTCTGGACGCCTTCCCGCTGACGCCGAACGGCAAGCTCGACCGCAAGGCGCTGCCGGCGCCGGCAAAGGCAGAACCCGCGCAGGACGTGGCGCCGCGCACGGAGACGGAGAAGAAGCTCGCCGCGATCTGGTGCGAGGTGCTCAAGCGCGAGCGCATCGGCGTCCACGACAACTTCTTCAAGCTGGGAGGGGACTCGATCCTGACGCTCCAGGTGGTCGCGCGGGCGAGGAGGGCGGGCATCAAGCTCACCCCCAAGCAGATGTTCGCGAACCAGACGCTCGCGGAGGCGGCGAGCGCCGCTCAGCCGCTCGCCCTCGCGCGGGAGCCGAAGGACGAGGCCGCGGCGGGCGACGTGGAGCTCACACCCATCCAGCGGTGGTTCTTCGAGCAGGAGTTCCCGGCGGCGCATCACTGGAATCAGTCCGTCCTCCTCGAGGTGACCGCGCGGCTGGACGTCGCGCTGCTGGACAGGGCGCTCCAGGCGATCGTCCAGCACCACGACGCGCTGAGGATGCGTTTCCGAAAAGAGGGCGGCCGCTGGAGGCAGCGGTACGGTGAGGGGGCGCCGTCGGGCCTCGTCCGGCACGTCGACCTGAGCGCGGAGGTGGACGTCGCGGCGGCGATCGAGCGTGTGGCCGGCGAGGCGCAGCGCAGCCTGGATCTCGCCGAGGGGCCGCTCCTCCGCGCGGTGGCCATGGATCTGGGGAGCGGGCAGAACGGGCGCTTGCTGCTCGCCGTCCACCACCTCGTCGTGGACGGGGTCTCCTGGCGCATCCTGCTGGAGGACCTGCGGACCGCGTATCGCCAGCTCGAGGCGGGCGCGCAGGTGGCGTTGCCGGCCAGGAGCAGCTCGTTCCAGCAGTGGTCGCGGGCGCTCCGCGATCACGCGGGCAGCGATGGGATCCAGCAGGACCTCGCCCGCTGGCGGAGCGCCGTCGAGGCGCCGGAGCCGGAGCTCCCGGCGGCGAACCCGCGCGGGCGAAACACGGTCGCCACGGCGCGGACCGTCCACGTCGAGCTCGACGAGGCGGAGACGGCGCGGCTCCTGGCCGACGCCTCGCGGGCGTACCGCACCCAGATCGGCGATCTGCTGCTGACCGCGCTCGCCCAGGCGCTCTGCGCGTGGTCCGAGCGCGACAGCGTGCTCGTCGAGCTGGAGGGGCACGGGCGAGAGGACCTCTTCGACAGCCTCGACGTCACGCGCACGGTGGGGTGGTTCACGACGCTGTACCCGGTGCGGCTGGCCCCGGACCCGCGCGACATGGGGCGATCGATCAAGGCGATCAAGGAGCAGCTCCGGCAGGTGCCGGGCAAGGGACTCAGCTACGGCGTGCTCCGGTATCTCCATCCCGCCGGGGAGGCGCTCGCCCGAGGCGCGCGGCCGCTCGTGACCTTCAATTACCTGGGCCAGTTCGATCAGGTCTTCGAGGGAGACGGCCTGTTCGCGGTGGCGCGCGAGTCGGCCGGCGCGTCGCGCGCGCCGGACAGCGCGCGCCGCGCGTGGCTCGACGTGAACGCCCTGATCCACGGCGGCCGGCTCAGGGTCGAGCTGGTCTACAGCGCCGAGATCCACGGGGCCGCCGAGATGGCGCGGCTCTCGGAGCTCTACGTCACGCGCCTCCGCGCCCTCATCGAACACTGCTGCTCGCCCGGCGCCGGCGGGGCGACGCCCTCCGACTTCCCGCTCGTGCGCGCGTCGCAGGCCGCGCTCGACGCGCTCGGCCTCGACTATGGGAGCGTCGAGGACATCTATCCCATGACCCCGATGCAGCAGGGGCTGATGCTCCACTCGATGCTCGGGGCCGGCACGGGCATCTATCATCTGCAGCACCTCTACCGCGTGAGCAAGCCGGTTCATCTGCGTGCGTTCAGCGAGGCGTGGAATCGCATCGCCGCGCGGCACCCGGTCCTCCGGACGGCGTTCTTCCTCACCGAGGAGGCCGGGGCGATCCAGGTCGTCTATCGGGACGAGGGCCCGGTGTGCGAGCACCTGGACTTTCGAGGGCTCGACGAGGAGGCGCAGAGGGCGGCGCTCGACAGGCTCCTTCAGGAAGAGCTCCGGGCCGGGTTCGACCTGTCGAAGCCGAGGTCGTTCAAGACCCGGCTCATCCGGCTCCGCGACGACGAGAGCTGGTTCGTGAGCAGCTACCATCACATCCTGATGGACGCCTGGTGCAGCTCGCTCGTGATGCGGGATTTCCTCGCGTATTATCGCGCGCTGGTGGACGGGCGGGAGCCCGACCTGCCGCGCCTGCCGCCGTACAAGGCCTATGTCGAGTGGCTGCTCCGGCAGGACGCGGACGCGGCGCGGGCGTTCTGGAGGCAGGAGCTCAAGGGGTTCGAGCACCCGACGCCGCTCGGGTTCGTCGCCCTGTCGGACAAGGACGGCGTCGCAAACGACCGGGTCGCGGAGTGCTACGACTCCCTCGACGAGGACACCACGGCGCGACTCCATGCGATCGCGAAGCACGTCGGCGTCACACCGAACACCGTCGTCCAGGCGGCGTGGGCGCTCGTGCTCTCCCGCCACGCGGGCCTCGACGAAGCCGTGTTCGGCGTGACCGTGGCGGGGCGCCCGGTGGAGATCCAGGGCGCCGAGTCGATCGTGGGCCTCTTCATCCAGAGCATCCCGCTCCGGGTCCGCGTGAACGCGGAGGAGCGGGTATCGGACTGGCTCCGTGTGGTGTTCGACAAGAATGCGCAGATCCGGCAGCACGAGCACCTGCCGCTCACGGACATCCGCCTTTGCAGCGAGGTGCGCGGGGCCTCGCTCTTCCACAGCCTCTTCGTGTTCGAGAACGCGCCGGTCGACGCGGACGTGGTCACGCAAGCGGCGGATCTGGGCGCAGAGGGCATCGAGAACCGCACCCATACCAACTACCCCATCACGGTGACCCTCTATCCCTACCAGCGCTTCGGCCTGCACTTCTCCTACAACAGCGAGATCTTTCGGAAGGAGGAGATGGAGGTGCTCCTGCGGCACCTCCGGGTGGCGCTGGAGGGGCTCATCGATGGCGCCGACAAGCGGGTGGGGGACATCGCGATGCTGTGCGAGTCCGAGCGACGCATGCTCCTCGGCATCCAGCGGACAGAGGCGAATATCCCGCCTCCTTCGAGCTACGCGGCGCTCTTCGAGCGAATGGTGAAGGCCTCTCCCGGGCGGGTGGCGGCGCGGTGCGGCGACGCGGCGTGGAGCTACGCCGAGCTGAACGCGCGCGCCAACCGCATCGGCCGCGCGCTGGTCGAGGCGGGCGTGGGGCTGGACGACGTGGTCGCGGTGCTCGACGAGCGCGGGCTCGATCTCCTGGGCATGGTGCTCGGCGTCTTCAAGGCCGGCGCCGCGTACATCCCGCTCGATCCGCGCCATCCGGCGCAGCGGCTCGCGGACATCGTGTGGCTCGCCCGGCCGCGCGCCGTCCTCGTCGCCGAGGCGTTACGGCCGGCGCTGGAGCAGGCGCTCGCCCTCCTCCCCGGCGCGGATCGCCCGAGGATGCTCGGGCTCGACGCGATCTCGCGTGGCCCGTTCTCCGAGCAGGATCTCGGGATCCACAGCGGGCCGCGCAACCTCGCGTACGTCATCACCACCTCGGGGTCGACGGGGGCGCCCAAGGGCGCGATGGTCGAGCAGCGCGGGATGCTCAACAACCAGCGTAGCAAGATTCCCTATCTCGGTCTCACCGACAGCGACGTCATCGCCCAGACCGCATCCCAGTGCTTCGACATCTCCGTATGGCAGCTCCTGACCGCCCCGCTCTGCGGCGCGGTGGTGGACATCGTGCCGGACGCGATCGCGCACGACCCCGCCGCCCTGTTCGAGCACGTCGCGGCGCGCGGGATCACGGTGCTCGAGGTCGTCCCGAGCCTGCTCGGGAGCGCGCTCGCGGGCGGCGGTTTTCCGCCGTCGGAGCGGCTCCGCCTGCGCTGGCTGCTGTCGACGGGCGAGGCGCTGCCGCCGGACGTCGCGCAGCGATGGCTGGCTCGTTATCCAGGAGTCCCGCTCGTCAACGCCTATGGCCCTGCGGAGTGCTCGGACGACGTCTCGCTCCACACGCTGCGAGAACCGCCCGGCGCGCGGGACACCCATGTCCCTGTCGGCCTGCCGGTCGACGGCGCGCAGCTCTACATCGTGGACGCGCGCCTCGCGCTCGTGCCGGTGGGGGCGACCGGCGAGCTCTGCGTCGCCGGCGTCGGCGTCGGCCGCGGCTACCTCGCGGATCCCGCGAAGACAGCGGAGGTGTACCTCCCGAACCCGTTCAGCGCCGAGCCGGGCGACAGGCTCTATCGCACGGGCGACCTGGCGCGGTATCGCCCCGACGGCGTGATCGAGGTCGTCGGCCGGCGCGATCACCAGGTGAAGGTCCGCGGGTATCGCATCGAGCTCGGGGAGATCGAGGCGCGGCTGCTGGACCACCCGGGCGTGAAGGACGCTGTCGTCATGGCGCGGGAGGACGCGTCCGGGGAAAAGCGCCTCGTCGCGTACGTGGTGCCGGCGCAGCCGGAGCTCGCGCGCTCGGGGAGCGAGCCGCTCCGCGCGGCGCTGAAGGCGGCGCTGCCGGAGTACATGGTGCCGTCGCTCTACGTGTTCCTCGACGCGCTGCCGCTCACGCCAAACGGCAAGGTCGATCGCAAGGCGCTGCCCGAGCCCGACGGGAGCCAGCCGCGCGCGAGCTACGTCGCGCCCCGGAGCGAGCTCGAGCGGACGCTCGCGCAGATCTGGTCCGAGGTGCTCCGCGTCGAGCGCGTGGGCGCCCACGACAACTTCTTCGAGCTGGGCGGCCACT
The DNA here is from genome assembly GCF_051527405.1 of Sorangium sp. So ce295. NCBI lineage: Bacteria > Pseudomonadati > Myxococcota > Polyangiales > Polyangiaceae > Sorangium > Sorangium sp. So ce295. Next base: position 12,118,295 of record NZ_CP150324.1, read on the forward strand.
CGCTGCTCGCGGTGCGGATGATGCAGGCGCTCGGCCGCGCCCTGGGCGAGCCGCAGCCGCTCGCGCTCGTGTTCCAGCACCAGACGATCGCCGAGCTCGCGGAGGCGATCGGCCGCCGGGGGAGGCGCGACCCGCTGGAGACGCTGGTCCCGATGCGCACCGGCGGCGCGAAGAGCCCCCTCTATTGCGTGCATCCCGCGGGAGGCCACGTGATCCGCTACCGCCCGCTCGTCGAGCGCTTCACCGGGGTACGCCCCGTGTACGGGATCCAGGCGAGAGCTTTCACCATGGAGGACTGGGTCGATGAATCCGTCGCGTCGATGGCGGAGCATTACGCCGACGAGATCACGCGGTCGCTGCGCGGCGGCGTCGTGAACCTCCTTGGCCACTCGTTCGGCGGCGTGGTGGCGATCGAGGTCGCGCGCGCGTGCGCGGAGCGCGGCCTCGAGATAGGCTTCCTCGGGCTCATCGACGCGACGGCCCTCCTGCCGCCGGAAGCGCAGCCGGACGGGCCTTCCGCGGCGCCGCCCGGCGCGGGGGCGCTCGATGACATGTCCCGATGGATCGAGGCCTCCGCGCTGCGGCGGAAGTGGCGCCGGCTGCTCGACGCCGCGGACGAGGGCGCGCGCGCGTGGATGGCGCGCCGGTTCGTGGCGCAGGGCCTGTCTGGCAAGCGGCTCGACTGGGCAGAGGAGAGCGAGCTCTTCAACGTCGTCAACACGCACAGGTTGATGCAGGGCTACGCGCTGCGCCCGGTCGTCTTCCCGGTTCACCTGTGGTGGGCGAGCGCGTCGGTCGGCGCGGACGGCCGGCGCCTCGCCCGCGGCGGGGCGCTCTCCAATCTCACGGTCGCGTCCTCGGTCGTCGTCGAGGGCGATCACGACAGCATTCTTCTCGACGAGCGCCTGCGAGAGTCCGTCTTCGCGGCGATGGGCGATTGACGATCAGTCGTGTTGAACAAGGTGTTTTCGGCGGGGGTCAAGTTTTCGCTTGGCGAGGTGTTCTATGCGTCCCGGTATTGAAACGAGCTCCACTCAGGGTGCTGCCTCCGTGGCGACACCGCTCACGTTCACGTCGACCTACTCGTTCGGCGACAACGACCTTCTGGCGAGGCAGAGCGCGCGGGAGTCGAACGCGCGGAGCTACCCAAGGCGGATCCCGCTCGCGCTGAGGCGCGCCCGTGGCATCTACGTCGAGGACGTCGAAGGGCGGGTGTTCCTCGACTGCCTGGCCTGCGCCGGCACGCTGGCGCTCGGCCACAACCACCCGGTGATCGTCGAGGCGATCCAGCGCGCGCTGCGCGACGAGCTGCCGATGCAGACGCTGGATCTCACGACGCCGGTGAAAGATCAGTTCATCGACGACCTGTTCTCGATGCTCCCCGAGGAGTTTGCGCGCCACGCGAGGATCCAGTTCTGCGGCCCCACGGGCACGGACGCTGTCGAGGCGGCGCTGAAGCTGGTGAGGACGGCGACGGGCCGCAGCACGATGCTCGCGTTCCACGGCGCGTACCACGGGATGTCGCTCGGGTCGCTGAGCCTCATGGGGAACCTCGGCCCGAAGCGGGCGCTCGGCGGCGCGCAGACGGGGGTGCAGTTCCTGCCCTATCCCTACGACTACCGGTGCCCGTTCGGCATCGGCGGCGAGCAGGGCGCGGCGGCCGGCCTTCATTACATCCGCAACATGCTCCAGGATCCCGAGAGCGGCGTGCTGCCGCCCGCGGGGCTGATCCTGGAGCCGGTGCAGGGGGAAGGAGGGGTGATCCCTGCCTCGGAGTCGTGGCTGCGGGAGATCCGGACGATCACGCGGGACGCCGGGGTGCCGCTGATCCTCGATGAGGTCCAGACCGGCTTTGGCCGGACCGGGAAGTTCTTTGCTTTCCAGCACGCGGACATCCTCCCTGACGTGCTGGTGCTCTCCAAGGCGGTCGGCGGCAGCCTGCCGCTCTCCGTGGTGGTGTATCACGAGTCGCTCGATCGCTGGCAGCCCGGCGCGCACGCCGGCACGTTCCGGGGCAATCAGCTCGCGATGGCGGCGGGCTCGGCCGCGATGCGCTTCATCCGCTCGGAGCGCCTCGATCTGCACGCGGAGGCGATGGGCTCCCGGCTGAAGGGCCACCTGGTGAAGCTCCAGAAGCAGCACCCCTGCATCGGCGACGTCCGCGGTCGAGGGCTGATGCTCGGCGTGGAGATCGTGGACAGCGCCGGCCGGCCCGACGAGCGGGGCGCTCGCCCGGCGCACCCGAAGCTCGCGTCGGCCATCCAGCACGCGTGCCTGAAGCGCGGCTTGATCCTCGAGATCGGCGGTCGTCACGGCAGCACCGTCCGCCTCCTGCCGCCGCTCATCATCACGGAGGCGGAGGTCGATCGCGTCGCGGAGATCATGGCGGCGGCGATCCGCGCCGCCGTCGAGTCGTTGGATCGGGTGGCCTGAACGGTGACAAAGGGCGACGCCGCTATGGATATCTCATCTCTCCCCGAGTGGACCCTGAGCCCGGTCAAGCACGTGCAGCCCGGCGACGATCTCTCTTTCCCGCTCCTCGTGCGTCCCGAGCGCGAGGGCACGGATCTGATCGCCTGGCTGGAGGTGCACCGTCCCGAGGTGGACCGCGCGCTCTCGACGCACGGCGCCGTCCTGCTGAGGGGGTTCCGCGTCCCTGACGAGGCGGCGTTCGAGCGCGCCGCGCGGGCGCTCTGCAGCGCTCTGGAGCCCCGTTATGGCGATCTGGTCAAGCGCGAGAGCGCCGAGTTCATCTACGACGCGACCTGGTACCCGAAGGACCGAGCCATCCTGTTTCACAACGAGGGAGCGCACACCCCGGAGCTCCCCACGCGCCAGCTCTTCTTCTGCGGGCGCGCGGATTTCACCGGAGGTGAGACGCCCATCGTCGACTGCCGTCGCCTGTACCGCGCTCTCGGCCCGGCGTTCGTGCGGCCCTTCGAGTCGAAGGGGCTTCTTTACGTGCGCAACTTCATCCGGGGCGTCGACGTACGCTGGCAGGATTTCTTCCGCACCGACGATCGTTCCGTGGTGGAGCAGCGGTGCCGCGCGCAGGGCGTCGAGTGGACGTGGAAGAAGGACGGCTCTCTTCGCATCGCGACGCGCGCCCCGGCGGTGATCCGCCATCCGGGCACGGGTGAGCCGAGCTTCTTCAACCAGGTGTTGCTGCACCACGTCTCCTGCCTCGACGCGAAGACGGCCGCGGCGCTCAGGGCCGTGCTCGCGCCCCAGGATCTGCCGCGCAACGTCTGCTTCGGAGACGGCAGCCCGATCCCCGACGAGACCATCATGGAGGTGCTGAAGGTGACGGTGCAAACCGCCGTCCGTTTCACCTGGCGTCTGGGCGACATCGCGCTGCTCGACAACCTCGCGACGGCCCACGCCCGCAGCCCCTTCGAGGGCGATCGTCAGATCCTCGTCGCGGTCGGCGACATCGTCTCGCAGCGGTCGCTGCGACCAGGTGGAGCCTAGAGCTCCGCCGTCGCCTTGAAGTAAAACGCCCGCCCCGGCCGAGGCACCCCGAAAAAATCGAACGCCGGCGCGTCCGTCAGGTTCTGCACCTCCAGCGTCGCGCTCACGCTGGGAGCCGCGCGAAGCATGTATTCCAGCGCGAGCGAGTGCACAACCTGCGAGTCGACCTTGTCCTTCGACGCCGGGTCGCCCGCGTCCTCCCATGCGACGTAGAACTCGTGCGCATAACGAGCCGTCCAGGTCAGCGCGATCCGGTCGTTCACCGTGCTCACGTCCGGCAGCTCCAGCCGCACCGACGCATTGCCGAACAGCCAGGGGCGGTTCGGCATCCGGCTCCCCTTGAACAGCGCGAAGTCCCCCTGCTCCGACGTGTTCCGGAGGTCCATCCAGGTGACGTTCCCGTCGATCGCGATGTACTCCCCCGGCGCCGTCCAGCCCGCGGCCGCCTCGACCCCGAGCGACCGCACCGCCGAGATGTTCTGGTACCTCGTATAGACCCGCTGGCTCACGAGCAGCGCGCTCATGTGCTCCGTGTCCCGCAAGAACCCGCTCACGTCTCCGCGGAAGGCCCCGGCGCGCGTGTCTCGCGCGTCCACCGTCGCGCTCAGGTTCAGGTTGTGGCTCCTGTCCGGCCGGAGCTCCAGGTTCGGGCGGATGAGCACCCCGTTGCCGAAGATCTCGTCGGGCCGCGGGAGCCGCGACGCGTACTCGTACGACGCCTTGGCCCAGAGCCAGTCCGTGAAGCGGAAGCGCAGCGCGTCCCCGAAGCCCACCCCGTGCGTCGTCCGGTCGAGCTCCTCGTCGCCCGCGAGCTCGGACGCCGCGTGATAGAGGTAGTCCTTGACGAACACGATGTTCTCGAGGCGCCGGTCCATCACGTCGAGCTGGTGCTCGAGGCCGCTCACCAGCGTGAACAGCGCGCGCCGGGCCGACAGCGGATCGATCGAGTCCGGGTTGACCCGCCGCCTCTCCTCGCCTGTCCGCGCCACGAACGTCGGCGACATCGAGAGGCGCAGCGTGTGCTGGAGCGACGGCGTGTAGCTCGCGTTCACCCGACCGATGATCTGGTGCTCCCAGCTCCGCGTGTCGCTCTTCCACGCCCCGATCTCTCCGCCGCCGTCCTTCCTCTCCGCAACGCGGCGGCCGAACCAGTCGTACGTGTACGGTGAGGTGTCCGTGAACCTCAGGGTCCGGAAGCTGTATCCCCCGAGCGCCGCGAGCGACAGCCTTCGTATCAGCCAGTGGGGCCGCTGGTAGCGCAGCGTCCCGCCGGCCACGGTCTCGCCGTACTCGACCTCGCCATAGGGATACACCCCATCGGCGTCCACCTTGCCGAGCGTGTGCTGGAGCTCCTTGGCGTAGTCCGTGGCGAAGAGCCGCAGGAGGAGCCGCTTCGCCCACGGCTGGTCCACGAAGCCGAGCTCGAGGTTCCCGCCGATCGCGCGGTAGGCGTCGTTGAAGCGGTGGACGCGGGCGGTCCGGGGCCTGCCGCTCTGCCGGTCTGCCACGGGGGCGTCCATCGCGTAATCGTTCTTCGCCGCGTCGAGGAAGCCGCTCGCACCGACGAAGAAGCCGCTCGGCTCGATCCGCCGCCTGCCCATCGCGGTGAGCCGGTACGTATCGAACGAGCCGACCTCGTACGACGCGGCGGCGCGCGTGCCGCGGTAGGACTGATCCGTCGCCAGGTTGACCACCCCACCGAGCGCGTCCGCGCCGAAGCGGGTCGGGACCACGCCACGGTAGATCTCGACGCGCTCGACCAGGTTCACGGGGATGTTCGCGATCCCCTGGCCGAACCCGGAGAACTCGAGCGGGACTCCATCGACGAAGAACCGGATCTGATCGTCGACGAGCCCGTTCAACGAAAAGCGCGTCTGCGAGCCGAGCCCACCGGATCGCCGCGCGCTCACGCCGGCCTTCCGGCCGAGCACCTCGCCGAGATCCGCGCTCTCGCGCTGCGCGCGATCGGTGCCGAACGCCTCGACGGGCTCCGCCGACTGGCGCAGGCGATCCGCCTCGGAGTCGCCCTTGACCATGACCTCGATCGCGGGCGCGGCTTGCGCGTCGGCCACGGGCGCGGCTTGCGCCTCGGCCACGGGCGCCTCGGCCTGCCCCTCAGCCGTCGGCGCGGGGGCCTCCTGCGCGAAGGCAGCGGGGGTGACGGCGAACAGCAGCGCCCCTCCGAGCGTACTCCAGTCCTTGCGTGCTCTCTTCATGTCCATGCTCGTCCGGGCGGTGCCTGTCCGCGCCCTCGGCCCGCGCTTCCGGGCCCTGGCGCGGCGCGCTGCCCTCCGCCGCCAGCGAAGAGCGCCGCTCAAAACCTCCCGTCGCCAGGCGGCCGAGAGGAGGCGCATCGCGTCGTTGCTCTGCGTCGCCCCACGTCAGCAGGGCGCCTCGTCACGCCTGGCGCTGCATCCGCTCCTGGCCGCCCGGCCAGGTCCGGTTCTGCTCGGCCCTCTTAGCGCATGCGCGCCATCAACTCCACCATGCCCTCGACGCTGATCGTCGGGACCGGATCGCTCCCGCCCGTCATCTCCATGAGCGTCGTCGTGGAGGCGCCCGTCGCCTTGTCCTGCACGTTGGCCGGGTGGAACACGCGCCCGTCCTCGAGCTGGAAATACCACTCTCCCGCCACTATCCACGGCAGCGTGGTCACCTCGCGCGCCTCCCCGGCCTCCGGGTCGAAGTGCCAGTAATGCCAGTTGCTCTCGAGCGACGCGTTCTGGAGCTCCTTCGGGTCCGTGCTCATCACCCGCTCCTCGTGGAACGCCATGAAATAGAAGCCCTCGCCGCCGTCCGGGATACCGCCGTTCGCCGCGCGGCCGCCCGCGAGCGCCGACAGGTCGAGGTACCCGTCGGCGTCGATCTCGTCAGCTCCAGCGCGGATGCGCAGCGCGCACGAGGGCTTCGGCGTCGACGCCGTGTGCAGCTTCATCGTCGCGAGCCAGCTCTGGAAGAAGTAGATGTCCCCCGAGGCGAGCTCCACGCTCGTGAAGGCGCCTGCGCAGCGGTCGTCCTCATCGATCGTGACCACCTCGTCGCTGGCCGTATCGACGACCAGGAGTCCGGCGGCCTCCAGCGGCGCATAGTCCTGGTCCCACCAGCCCACCGGCAGCAGGAGGCGATCGCCCCGCCGGCGCGCCGCGAACGGCGCGCCGATGACCTCTGCCGAGTACCCCTCGCGCTCGAGGCCCGAGAGATCGATCTCGACGCCGGGCAGGGTCATCGCCGACGGATCCCACGCGATGGCGCGGAGGCCCGGCGCGTCGAAGACATACGCCTTCGTGTCGCTCACGATCGTGATGTTGTAACCATCCACACCGCGGAGCCCCAGCGCCGCGAAGCTGAGCGTCTCCCCGCGCGCGAGCTTCCCGCCGTCGAGCGTGTAGCGCGTGATGGTGGGTGAGCCGTTGCCTCCGGGCACGTAGAGCGCGCCGCCGTGCACGTGCGGAAAGGAGGTCTGCACCTCGATGCCCTTGCGCGTCTCGACCTGCGTCTCTGCGTCGAGGCCCGGCGCGACGCTCAGGTACGAGAGCGATGACTCCGGCGTCCTGATCTTCGCCGAGATGGCGTAGGCCGGGCCGTCCTCCCCGACGCTCCCGCCGGTCGCGCTCGGGCTATCACCGTCGTCGCCTCCGCACCCTGCGGTGGCCACCGCCGCCACGAGCGCTGCACTCCAGCCCGCAAGCCGCGCGGCCCACCGCATCTTCACGCACGTCGTCGACATCGATCCTGCTCCTTGCGCTCGGCGCACATTATCGCACCCTGGACGGGTTGAAAGTGAGAACCACTTTCAATTAGATTGCGCAGTTATCCCGGTCATGCGCCCTTGTCAACTGGCGAACGAGGATCTGCCTGGAGCCCTGGAAGTGGAAAATTCCGAGCAATTACGAGCTATTGAGACCATTCCGGGCGACGTCCCCGCGGCCGCGCCATCGTGCGCCGTCACACCACGCCCGCCGGCCCGTCGCTCGAGGCGCGCCATGAAGATCGTGCTGTTGCTCCTCGCGGCGCTCGGCGCGCTCGCCGTCGCGGGGCTCGTCTTCTTTCGCAGGTCGCTCCCGGAGGTCTCGGGAGACGTCACCGTCTCCGGGGTGTCGGGTCCTCTCGAACTCGTCCGCGACCGCCATGGGATTCCGCACATCTATGCGCAGAGCGTGGACGACGCGTATTTCGGCCTCGGCTACGTCCACGCGCAGGATCGGTCGTGGCAGATGGAGGTCAATCGCCGGGTCGGCTCGGGCACGCTGTCCGAGGTGTTCGGCCCGGAGGCGCTCGGGCAAGATCGATGGTTCAGGGCGCTGGGTCTCCGCCGCGTCGCCGAGGAGAACCTCGCTCACCTGGGCCGCGAGGCGCGCGCCGCCCTCGACGCCTACGCGCGCGGGGTCAACGCCTTTCTGGAGGAGGGGCGGCCGCTTCCGCCGGAGTTCGTCCTCTTCGGCGTGGAGCCGGCGCGCTGGACGCCGGCGGACTCCCTCGTGTGGCTCAAGGTCATGGCGTGGGGGCTGTCGGCGAACTGGGAGCGAGAGCTGCTCCGGGTGCGCCTCGGCGGCGCGCTCACGCCGCGGCAGGTCGCGGAGCTGCTCGCGCCGTACCCCGGCGACGCGCCTGTCCTCGTGCCGGCGCTGCCGGCGCTCCACGGCGCGCTCGGGCCGGCCGTCGGGGCGCTCCTTGCCGCGGTGCCGCTCCGGGGAGATCGCGCCGCCGGCTCGAACAACTGGGCGGTCGACGGCGCGCGGACCGAGAGCGGGAAGCCGCTGCTCGCCAACGACCCTCACCTCGATCTGACCGCGCCGTCGCTCTGGTACTTCGCGCACCTCAGCGCGCCGTCGCTGAACGTCATCGGCGCGACGTTGCCCGGCCTGCCGGCGGTGCTGCTCGGGCGCAACGACCGGGTCGCGTGGGCGTTCACCAACACCGAGTCCGACACGCAGGATCTCTTCATCGAGAAGCTCGTCCCTTCGGATCCGACGCATTACCTCACGCCGGACGGGCCGCGTCCGTTCACGACCGTCCGGGAGCCGATCAAGGTGAAGGGCAAGCCCGACGAGGTGCTCGAGATCCGCGTCAGCCGGCACGGACCCGTCGTCTCGGATGTGAGCGAGGCGGTGAAGCGGCTCGTGCCCGAGGGCCACGTGCTCTCGCTGAGCTGGGCCTCGCTGCGAGCCGACGACGCCACGTTCTCGTTCCCGGTGAAGGCCGCGCTGGCCCGGAGCGCCGCCGAGGTCCTCGAGGCGACGCGCGACTTCCACTCTCCTCAGCAGAACATCACCTTCGCCGACGTCGACGGAGAGATCGGCTTCATCGCCGCTGGCCGCGTCCCGATGCGCCGCGCCGACAACGACCTGAAGGGCCTCGTCCCGTCGCCAGGGTGGCTGGAGCAGTACGACTGGGCCGGCTTCGTCCCGTGGGAGGAGCTGCCGCGGTCGCGGAGCCCCGCGTCCGGACGCATCGTGACCGCCAACCACAAGGTGACGCCGCCCGGCTATCCGCACTGGATCACCTCCGAGTGGGATCACCCGTACCGCGCGGAGCGGATCACCGCGCTGCTCGACGCGACCGCGCGGCACTCGGTGCAGAGCTTCGCCGCGATCCAGATGGATGTTCGGAGCGGCACGGCCGAGCTGCTGCTCCCCGCGCTGCTCCGCGCCGCCAGCCCGACCGGCGAGGCGCAACGCGCGCTCCTCGATCGCCTGCGCGCGTGGGATCTGCAGATGCGCGCGGGCGCGGCCGAGCCGTTGATCTTCGCGGCCTGGCTGCGCGAGCTCTCCCGGCAGATCTACGAGGACGAGCTCGGCGACCTGTTCGGCCCGGCCTTTGGCGAGCGCCTCGCGTTCCTGCGCAATGTCCTGTCGGACGTGGACGGCCAGGCGCGCTGGTGCGACGACGTCCGGACCGAGCCGCGCGAGTCGTGCGACGAGGCGGCGGGCCGCGCGTTCCAGCGGGCCATTGCCTACCTCGAGGAGCGATATGGCGGCGACCCGGCAAGGTGGTCCTGGGGCGCGGCGCACCCCGCGCGCTCGCAGCACGCCGTGCTGGGCGGCGTGCCGGTGCTGTCGCGCTGGTTCGACGTGGAGGTGGCGAGCGCGGGCGACAACCACACGATCAACCTCGGCGGCTACTCGATAGGAGACGAGGATGGACCGTTCGTCAGCCGCTCGGGGCCGGGTTTCCGGGCGATCTACGATCTCGGGGACCCGGAGCGCTCGGTCTTCATGCTCTCGACCGGCCAGTCGGGCCACCCGCTGTCGCCGCGCTACCGGGACTTCGGCGAGCCGTGGGCGGCCGGCGAGCACGTGCCGATGGTGACGCGCCGGGACGCGGTGGAGCGCGACGCCCTCGGCACGCTGCGCCTCAGGCCGAGGTAGCGGAGACGAGGGTGGGGCCGGTGAGTCGATCTCACGGCGCCGCGTGGCCGGACGGGGATCGCGGCCCTCCCGCAGGTGGAACTGAAATTGATTTCTGCTTTCATTTCGGGTACTGGAGTTTTCTGACATGATCGCCAGCCACGTGCCCCGCCGCCCAGGTTCCGCGCTGGGCGCCTGGTCGAACGTGCGTGCTGGGGCGCGAAGGGCTGTCGCTCTTCGGGGCCCGACTGCAGGCGTGCTGGCCTTCCTGCTCTTCGGCGTGCAGGCGCCGGCGCGCGCGCAGGACGGCGCCCCGCCGGCGGGGCGCGCGGGGGATGGTCGTGACGCGGGCGGCGCGCCCGCGCCTGCTGCCGGCCCGACGGACAGCGAGCGTCCCCCGGCCGCCGGGGTCCCTGCCGTCGAGCCGCCGCGGCTCCTCGAGCGCGTCGAAGCCGAGGTTCCGGCGGAGGCGCGGGCGGCACGACGGGAGGGCACGGTCGTGCTGAGGCTCCTCATCGACGCGGAAGGTCGCGTGACCGAGGCCGAGGTCACGGCCTCGCTGGGTCACGGCCTCGACGAGGCGGCCCGGGCGGCGGCGCTCCAGTTCCGCTTCGCGCCGGCGCGCCGTGGCGCCACCGCGGTCGCCTCACGGATCCTCTACGGCTACGAGTTCCGGTTCGCGGAGGAGCCCCCGGCCGCGCCGCCGCCCGTCGCGGCGGGCGGAGCCGGGGTCCCCGAGGCGCGGCCGGTCCCTGCGGCGCCTCCGGTCCCTGCGGCGCCCCCGGTCTCGGCCGCGCCCCCGCCGGCCCAGGGGCCCCTCCAGGCGGCCGGCGCGGCGCCCGCCGAGGTGACCGTGCGCGGCGCCGCGATGGCCGAGCGCCTCCGGCAATCCGCGCAGGCGGTCACGGTCATCGAGACCGAGGAGGCGCAGCGCAGGACGGCCGACATGGGCGAGGTGCTCGCCCGCACCGCGGGCATCAGCGTGCGGCGGAGCGCGGGGCTCGGGTCGTGGGCGCGGTTCTCGCTGAACGGCCTCACGGAGGATCAGATCCGCTTCTTCCTCGACGGCGTGCCGCTCGATCTCGCGGGGTACCCGTTCGGCGTCACGAACGTGCCCGTGAACCTGGTCGAGCGCGTCGAGATCTACCGCGGCGTGGTCCCTGTGCGCTTCGGCGCCGACGCGCTGGGCGGGGCCGTCAACCTGGTCACGGATCGCGACGTCCGCGGCACCCATGGCGCGGCGTCCTACGAGATCGGCTCTTACGACACCCACCGGCTCACGCTCTCGGGGCGGCACCTGCACGAGCCGAGCGGCTTCTTCACCCGCGTGAGCGGCTTCTTCGACCATGCGAAGAACGACTACCCGGTGGACGTCCTGGTGCCGGACGCGAGCACCGGGCGCCTGCAGCCCACCCGCGTCTATCGCTTCCACGACGCCTACCGAGCCGCGGGCGGGAGCGCCGAGCTCGGCTTCGTGAACCGGCCCTGGGCGCGGCGGCTGCTCCTGCGCGCCTTCGTCACCGACGGTGACAAGGACCGGCAGCACAAGCCCGGCCATATGGACGTCCCCTATGGCGAGGTCACGCGCGGCGAGCTCTTGTCGGGCGCGACGCTCCAGTACGAGCAAGGGCTCGGCCGCGGCGTCGCCCTCGACGCGCTCGTCGGGTACACGCTCGGGCGCGGCACCTTCCTCGACGTCAGCGACTGCATCTACGACTGGTTCGGACGCTGCGTCCGCAAGCGCACCAGGCCAGGTGAGGAGCAGTCGCCCCCCCGGGATCAGGTCTTCTGGGAGCACAGCGGTCTCGGCCGCCTGAACCTCCGCTACCGGCCGCACCCGGAGCACGCATTGCAGCTCTCCTTGTCCCCGACGTACGTCTCGCGCACGGCAGAAGAGCGCAGGCCGGACAACCCCCAGGAGCGCGCTCGGCTCAGCGGGGAGCGCAGCCTGTTCACCTGCGTGTTCGGCGTCGAGCACCAGCTCAACCTGCTCGACGATCGCCTGGAGAACAGCCTCTTCGTGAAGGACTACGTGCAGCTGCTCCGCGCGAAGGAGCGCCTCCCGGGGCTCGACGAGCGCTTCGGCGGGCGGGATCGCGACACCCACCGCGTCGGCGTCGGCGACGGCCTCCGCTATCGCTTCTCCGAGCGGCTCTATGCCAAGGCGTCCTACGAGTGGGCGACGCGGCTCCCGCGGCCCGACGAGGTGTTCGGCGACGGGGCGATGATCGTCGCCAAGCTCGGTCTCTCGCCCGAGACGAGCCACAATGGAAACCTCGGCTTCACGATCGACGCGCGCGACACGCCTTCGGGCGCGTGGCGCCTCGACGCGAACGGCTTTCTCCGCGCGATCGACCGGCTCATCACGCTGGACAACCACACTCAGCCGGCCTCCTACGTGCAGGTCATGGGGGCCCGGTCGCTGGGGTTCGAGGCCGTCGCCGGCTGGACGTCGCCGGGAGAGCACATCGCCCTCGACGGCAACATCACCTATGAAGATTTTCGCAAGACGTCCGACGAGGGGAACTTCGTCGGCTCCGAGGGCGAGCGGATGCCGAACCGGCCGTGGCTCGTCGCCAACGGCTCGGCGCGCGTGCAGCTCCAGCGGCTCTTCGCGCCGCGCGACACGATCTCGCTCACCTGGGACACGCGCTATGTGCACGAGTTCTACGTCGGCTGGCCGAACGTCGGGCTGCTCGAGTCCAAGGCCAAGGTGCCTTCGCAGCTCCTGCACTCGCTCGCGCTGACCTACGTCGTGCGCGACGCGCCGCGCGTGGTGAGCTTCACCATCGAGGCTCACAACCTGACCGACGCGTGGGCCTCCGATTTTTACGGTGTCCAGCGGCCCGGGCGGACGCTCTCCTCCAAGGCGACGCTGGAGATGTGACGACGATGTCGAGGCGAACCGTCGCGCTCGCATGACAGGAGAAAGAGTGGATGAGAGTGATTCAGCGAAAGCGGCGGCCATCGAATCGCGCGAGCGCCACGGCCTTCGCGCTCGTGCTCTTGACCGGCGTGTCCGGTAGCGGCTGCGGCGACGACGAGACGTCGAACCCCGTCGATCAGAGCAGCAGCGGCGGCCAGGGCGGCGGCGGCCAGGGCGGCGATGACGGCGGCGACGCGTTCATCGTCGCCACGCGCATCTGGGACGACACCGCCACCAACTCTTACTATCACGTGGTGTCGTCGCTCGACGCCGCCACGGCGGTCGACCCGACCCAGGCGCTCGAGATCACCGGGGCGGCGAGGCTGTTCGCGTTCGAGGGAACGGGCTGGTTCGGCGTCGGTGGCGCCGAGTCGCCGACGATCTCGCGTTACACGCTCGATGATTCCAACAAGCTCGTCAAGGGAGACGCGATCAGCCTCCAGCCGTTCGGCGTGGAGAGCCTCTGGCCCACGAATTACGTCATCTCTCCGACGAAGGTCTACCATCCGGATCGCGCGGGCGAGCAGATCGTCGTGTGGAACCCCGCGACGATGGAGGTGGAAGGGACGATCCCGCTGCCGGACACGCACCGCGAGGGCTACCTGGCGCTGTACGGATACGGGTCTGTCCTGCGCGGCAAGACGCTCCTCTTCTCGGTGGGGTGGTTCGACTGGAACACGACCGACACCATCCTCCCGGAGACCGGGCTCGTCGCGATCGACACCGAGACGGACACCGTCGCGCGGTTCGACGTCGACGATCGGTGCGGCGGGATCTCGCAGTCCGTCGAGACGGCCTCCGGGGACGCCTACTTCGTGAGCTCGGCGCTCGGGGCAGCGGCCTATCGGCTCGATCGGCTGGAGACCGCGCCCTGCGCGCTGCGCGTCCTGAAAGACGCGGACGCCTTCGACCCCGAATTCCACCTGCTCCTGAGCGAGCTGGCGGACGGCGCGCTCGTGGGCGATCCCATCCCTGCGGGCGGGGACAGCCTCTTCCTCCGGGTGTTCGAAGCGAGCCTCGCCACGATCGAAGCGGAGACCAAGACGTTCGAGGTCACGGGCCAGCCGGCGTGGCACTGGTGGCGGTGGGACACCGCGGCGAACGAGGCGGCGCCGATCGGGGAGCTGGCCCCCTCGCCCGCGAACGTCTCCTTCTTCGAGGTCGACGGCCGGGTCTTCACGATCGATGAGGGGAGCGACTCCATGGACAGCACGCTGATCGAGCTCACGGCCGAGGGCGGCCCGAAGCTCGGCCTGAAGACGCCGGGGTACCTGCACGGGTTGGCGAAGGTGAGATGAGCTCGCGCGGGGCTCCGCGCGACGGGACAGGGTGACTCGCGATGGCCAAGAAGCTCTCCCGCCATGCCTTCACGACCTTCTGGGACGTGCATGCCTGGACCGGCGTGATCGGTGGACTCTTGCTCTACGTGATGTTCCTGTCGGGGGGGATCACGCTCTTCCGCAGGCAGCTCGCGGTGTGGGAGGAGCCCCTGACCCAGCAGCGCTCCTCCGTCGAGCAGGCAGGGCTCCAGGCCACGCTCGATCAGGGGCTCGCCGCCGCCGGGACGACGCCGGGGGAGCTCTGGGTCGACCTGCCGCAAGGCGGGCTGGGCGCCGCGCGGCTCCTCTACTACGCGCAGGGCGAGGCGGTCTCGTCGTGGATCGACGAGGGGCTCGTGCCCGAGCGAGAGCGGCTGTCCGACTTCCTCTACGACCTGCACTACCTCTGGCACCGGGCGACGGGCGAGTGGCTGTTCTATCTCGCCGGTCTCCTGTGCGTCGCGCTCCTGCTCGCGCTGGCGACCGGCGTGCTCATCCACCTGAAGGACATCGTCCGGCAGTTTCATCAGTTCCGGCCGGACAAGACGCGCCGTGTCCTGTGGTCGGACATGCACAAGGTGCTTGGCGTGATCGGCTTGCCATTCCAGCTCCTGTACGCTTACACGGGCGCGTTCTTCGTCTTCCTGGGGGTGCTCGTGCCGGTGTTCACGGGGCCCGTGCTCGGAGGAAACGCCGCGCGGGCGGACCTCCTGGCGTGGGGAGCGTCGTTCGCCGACGAGCCGGAGAAGGGAGCGCCCGCTCGCGGCCTGACGCTCGACGAGCTCATGGCCCGCGCGCGCGCCGCGGAGCCCCGGCTCGTGCCCGAGAGGTTGCGTATCCGGCACCTCGGCCTCGACAGCGGGACCATCGATATCCGCGGTACGATCGAAGGCGTCCCGTTCGCGCGCGGCACCCTGCGCCTGCGGGCGACCGACGGCGCGGTCCTCTCGCTCGACGCGCCGGGCGCCGAGGGCGCGCGCAGCGACGCATTTCGCTGGATCTACGGCCTCCATTTCGCCAATTTCGGCGGTATCACGCTTCGCATCCTGTTCTTCGCGCTCGCCCTGGCGACGTGCGCGACGATCCTCACCGGCAACTGGATCTGGCTCGCTCGACGGGAGGCGCGGCAAGAGGGCCTCGGCAACCGCCTCCTCGCGCGGCTCACCGTGGGCTTCGGCGCCGGGACCGTCGTCGCGATCGCGGCGCTCTTCCTGGTGAGCCGGGCGTTCCCGCTCGACTGGGGCGCGCGCGCGACGGCCGAGGAGCTGACGTTCCTGGGGGTGCTCGTGCTCTGCATCGCCTGGGCCCTCGCCGCGCGTGACGGCGGGCGCCTCTGGTCGCGGCAGCTCGGGCTCGCGGGGCTCCTGCTGCTGCCGGTCCCCGCGCTCGCGGCGCGCTGGTCGGGGGCGGGGCTCTTCGGCGCGGGGCCGAAGCTCGGAGCGGTCGTCGCCGTCGACGTCGCGCTCCTGCTGGCGGCCGCGGCGCTCTGCGCGTCGGCCTGGGTGCTTCGCCGGGCGACCTCGCGACCCGAGGCGCGGCTCCTGGCGACGCGCCGCGCGCCGCAGCCTTCGTTGGCCCACGGCGGGGCAGGGCTCGTGGCCAGGCGGCAGACGGCGTCCCATGGTTGAGACCGCGTCGGTCCTCTCGGCGTATCTCGCCTTCGCGCTGCTCCACGGGGCGCGGCCGGAGCGCCTGCCGTTCGGCCTCGCGGCGCGGCTGCGCGCGATGCGCGCGTGGCGCGCCTCGGCCCGGGCCCTCTCCATCGTCATCTTCTCGCTGTCGGTGTGGATGTGGAGCCGAGCCGAGGCCGGCGCAGCGGCGCTCCTCGTCCCCTTCGCGGCGCTCCTCTGCGCCGCGAGCGCGTTCGTCCTGCTCGCGCCGGTCTGGCCGCGCGCCGTCTGGGGCCTCGCCCTCCTGTGTCCGCCGGCCATCGCCGCGCTCTTCCTCCTCGGAGCGCGCCATGGCTAGCCAACGTCTCGCCCGGCTCGACGCCGCGCTGCGCGTGCTCGCGGCGCTCGTCGGCACCCTGCCGCTCGCCGTCCTGGCGAGCGTGTGTCTGGCGCGATTCGCGCCGCTCGCGGAGGGCACGCGGTCCGCGCTCGGCTTTTCGCTCGTGGTTCCGCTCTGGCTCGCGGCGATGTGCTTCACCTTCCTGGCCCGCAGCGCGGCCCGCGCGTGGGGGGTCTGCGCGGCGCTCGGCGCCGTGTTGCTCGCCCTCGCCTACGTGGTGCCGTGATGACGGGCGCGCGCCCCTGGCGACCGGAGCTGGCCCGGCGCCTCCAGCGCTCCTCGTCCGTTCGACGGTGATCGGCCGATCCGAGCGCCCAGGGTCGAGCCTGGCGGCCCGCTTTCCGCGCCGTCCGTCCCGCCCCCTCGGAATCCGTCGCCGCCGGCATCCCCCTGCACGATCTTTTGTGCACGGCGACAACCTCTTTGGTATGTTGCCGCTCCCTCGCCGCCGCGATGAGCGTCGGACGAGCCAGCGTTCTTTCTATCGTCATGCATCGAGGTCCGCGCTGCTCCTGCGCTGAGCACGGGGCGGGTGGACCATCCTGGGTACCAGGAGAGGTGGCCGAGTGGCTGAAGGCACACGCTTGCTAAGCGTGCGATCGGGAAACTGATCCGCGGGTTCGAATCCCGCCCTCTCCGCCGCGAGAACGCTCAGCGCTACGCCCATCGTGCGGCGGCCTGAGCACCGCGAACACGCGAACACGCGAACACGCGAACACGCGAACACAAACAGACGAGCCCCGTGCGATACGGGCCGCGCTCGAGCGCGCCGCTGCGCGCGAGCAACGTGTGGGTGGTCATCGCGCCGTCGCGGCCTCATGCGGGACCGCGTGGCCCTCGCGGCCGCGGCGCTCAGGCCGCCCTGGTCCTCAGCACGCGCGACTGGAGGAACTGGTAGATCGTCTTGATCGCGTCGAACGAGCCGACCGCGCTCTCCTTGATCACCTCGTTCACCGTGCGCGAGCCGTTGACCGCGCCGAGCACGAGCTGCTCCATGCGCGTCAGCTTGCCGGAGCCCACGCTGTCGAGCGCGACCTGGTCGACGACCACCACCTGGTCGAAGTTGATCGTCCCCTCCATGAGCCGCCACTCGTCGACGCGCCGGAACCCCTCGAGGACCAGCGCGGACACCGGGAGGCCGAGGTGCGCCTGCTCGACCTCGGGGCGGAACGGCTCGCGTGTGAACGAGAAGCGCCCGTAGGGCCAGCGCAGCACCTCGTAGATGAGCTCGCTCGACTGCCGCTCCAGCACGGCGATGAGATCGTCGTTCGTCGCGACGCCGGCCTCCACGAGCACCTGGCCGAGCAGGGCGTGCGGCCGCTTCGCGCGGAGCAGCGCCTCGAGCCGCTCCCGCGTCAGGAGCCCGCGCTCGATGAAGTAGCGCCCCAGCTTGAACTCGTCCGACGAGTTGCGCGCCTGCACCAGATCGATGAGCCCCTGGCGGAGCGAGATCGTGACCGACGCGCGGTTCGTGGTCACCCGCATCACGCCCGTCTGCCGCTGCATCTGGAGCAGCTGGAGGATCTCGGCGAGCGGGATCGCGGAGACGTCGCCGCTCATCACCTCCTTCGCGTCCGCGGGCGTATCGTCGAGGTCGCGGAGCGTCAGGGTCAGCTTGGAGACGACCTCGCTCGTCATCACGCGGGCGACCGCCTGCATCACCGCGGCCTCGTTGGTCCGCGCCTCGGGCGAGAGGCCCATGATCGCCGGCGTCATCACCGTCGACAGCTGCTGCGCGAACTCCGCGCCGGCGCGCTGGCGCATGTTCCTGGCGAGGAGGCTCGGCCGCACGCTCTCGGCGATCGTGTCCTCGTCGGGCATCTTCGCGCCCTCGGGCACGGGCCGCGCGCGCCCCTCCGCCGCCTTCGAGAGCGCGCCCTCGATCACCGCGACGAGCGCGCGCGCGTCGAACGGCTTGGTGATCGCGTCGACGGCGCCGGTCTGCTGGACGAACTGCCCCCTGAGCTTGTCGCCCTTGGCGCTCATCAGGACCACGGGCACGTTGCGGTGCGACGGGTTCGAGCGGAGCTCCCGGCAGAAGGCGTAGCCGTTCATCCTCGGCATCACGAAATCGAGGAGGACGAGATCGTACTTCGGCCCCTTCTTGACCAGCTCGATCCCCGCGAGCCCGTCGCGCGCCACGGTCGGGTCGAACCCATTGCGAGCGAGGATGGCGCTGACGACCTTCAGGATGGTCGGGCTGTCATCGACAACGAGGACTCGCGCCGGGGAGGCCATGGCGAAGGATACAGGCCCTACCCTACCAGAAGTGCGCGGCCTGCAAACATAAAGGCCAACGCGGACGGCCGCGCGCGGCGAGGCAGAGCACAACGAGCGCGGTCGCGGGTCTCCGCCGCGCGCGCGGCGAGAGGCCCGCCGCGCCGCCGCCGCCGGAGGTGCATCATGCCATCCCGCGCGCGCCCCCCGACTGGCATCAGGCGCCGGCGCTGCCGGTGCCCGTCGCGCCTTGCCGGGTGTCCGCCCGGGGGTCCCCGGCCGCGACCGCCGTCTTCACGTGAAGCTCGGCGAGCTGCGCGGCGTCGACGATCACGGGCGCGCCCGTCATCTGATCCGTGCCCTGGTTGGTCTTCGGGAACGGGATGACGTCCCTGAGCGTCGGCGCGCCGCTGAGCAGCATCGCGAGCCGGTCCATGCCGAGCGCGATGCCGCCGTGCGGGGGCGCCCCGCTGCGGAGCGCGTCCAGGAGGAACCCGAACTTGTCGCGCGCGTCGTTCTCGTCGATGCCCAGCGTCTTGAAGACGCGCGCCTGCACCTCGGGATCGTGCAGCCGGATCGAGCCGCCGCCGATCTCGAACCCGTTCAGCACGAGATCGTAACGGTAACACTCGACGCGCGCCGGATCGCTCTCGAGGAGCGGGACGTGCTCGTCGATCGGCCGCGTGAACGCGTGGTGCGCGGCGGCCCAGCGCCCCGTGTCCTCGTCGAACTCGAACAGAGGTGGGTTCGTCACCCAGAGGAACCTCCACTGGTCCCCATGCCCGTACTCCGGGATGAGCCCCATCTTCTTGGCGACGTCGATGCGGAGCTTCGCCATCACGGTGTGCACGACGGCTTCCTTGCCGAACTGGAAGCAGAGGACGTCGCCGGGCTTGGCGCCGAGCGCCTCGTTCAGCTTCTGCCGGAGCTCCGGCGTGATCGACTTCGTGAGCGGCGACTGCGTCCACGAGCCGTCCTCGGCGAGCTTGGCGCGCGCGAGGCCGCGGAAGCCCTTCACGTCGCGGAGCCCGCGCTCGAGGTCCTCGGTCTGCTGGCGGGACAGGTTGGCGCTCGCCGGGATCACGAGCCCCTTCACGATCTCGGCGGGCAGGTCGCGCCGCAGCTTGCCCGACTTGAACTTCTCGGCGAGCTCGACCCAGAACGGCACCCCGCCGCCGTTGTGCTCGATGATGAGGTCCGTGAGGTCGGTGTGCTCGATCCCGAAGCGGAGGTCGGGCTTGTCGTTGCCGAAGCGGCGCATCGACTCGGCGTACGGCATGCGCGGGAAGCGGCCGGTCGGGTAGAGCTCGGTGAGGTCCTTGCCGAGGGCGGCCTTGAACACCGCGAAGACGAGCCCCTCCATCAGCCCGAAGACGTCGTCCTGGTTCACGAACGACAGCTCGACGTCGATCTGGGTGAACTCCGGCTGCCGGTCGATGCGCAGGTCCTCGTCCCGGAAGCACTTCACGATCTGGAAGTAGCGGTCGAAGCCCGCGACCATGAAGAGCTGCTTGTAGAGCTGCGGGCTCTCGGCGAGCGCGTAGAACTTGCCGGCCGAGATCCTCGACGGGACGAGGAAGTTGCGCGCCCCGCCCGGCGTGTACTTCACGAGGAAGGGCGTCTCGAGCTCGAGGCAGCCCTTGTCCGACAGGTAATTGCGCGTCGCCCGGTTGATCTCGTGGCGCATCCGCAGCGCCCGCTGGAGCGGGGCGCGGCGCAGGTCGAGGTACCGGTGCTGCAGGCGGATCTCCTCGCGCGTCTCGATCTCGTCCGCGATCTCGAACGGCGGCGTCTCCGCCCTGTTGAAGATCGTCGCCTCGGCGACCCAGACCTCGATGGCCCCCGTGTCGATCTTGTCGTTCACGTTGCCTTCGCGGCTGACCACGACGCCCCGGACGCCGATGACCCACTCGGACCGGGCCTTCTCGGCGGCGGCGTGCGCGTCGACGAGGTCCTTCTCCTCCGCCTTCAGGCCGTGCTTCCTGATCGCCGCGAGGTAGCTGCGATCGAAGACGATCTGCGTCACGCCGGTGCGGTCGCGGAGGTCGATGAAGATGCAGCCGCCGTGATCGCGGCGCCGCGCGATCCAGCCGAACAGCACGACCTCCTTGCCAATGTCTGCCTGGCGCAGATCGCCGCAGCGGTGCGTCCTCTTGAGCTCATCGATGAAACGGGACACGAGCCGACCTCCGATTTTCCGTGGGAGGGGCGACTCTAGCCCAGGTCGCCGCTCACCGCCTCTCCGTATCCTCCGCGCCCCGCGCGCGGTTCGGCGGCGCATCGGCGCCGCGCGCGCCGCGCCGCCGCCGCCGAACCGCGCGCGGCGCCGGGGTGCGCCGGAACTTGGCCCGGCCGCGGCCGATCTGGCATGGCCGCTCGGTGGGCTCCGGAGAGAAACGCTGCTGGCTCGATCGGTCGCTCGCCTTGCTGTCGGCCGCGCTGCCCTTCGGGCTGTCGCTGGCCCGCGCCGCCTCTTCCGGGCAATGGCGGGAAGATCTCACGGCCGTCCGGGATCTCGGCCTCGTCGCGGTCGGCGTTGGCGGCGGCCTGTCGACGGCGCTCTCGCAGGCGCTGAGCCTGATCCCGCTGGGCTCCCGGACCTTCCGCACCGCCCTCGGATCGGCGCTCGCGCTCGCGCTCGCGTCCCGCCTGCTCTACGGGATGGTCCGCCGCCTCCTCCTGGAGTCCGCGCGGCCGGCGCCCCTCCCGGGGCTCTCGCTCTGGCGCAAGCTCCGCGGCGGCGCGGCCGAGCCGACCCCCGCCGGCGCGCGATCCACGCCCGCCGCGCCCCCCGCGCCGGACGCGCCGGACGCGCCCGGCGGCGCTGTGAGCCCGCGGCTCGCCTCGGTGCTCTCCGCGATCGCCGTCCTCACGGCGGCCCTGTCGCCGACCTGGCAGCGCGAGGCGACGGTCGGCGGCGGCGCCATGATCGCCACCTGCTGCGCGCTCGTGACGCTCGCGCTCGCGTCGACGTGCGCCGAGCAGGCGCGGCACGCCGGGCGCGCGTGGATCGCGCTCGGCGCGCTCCTCGGGGCCACGTTCGCCGAGAGCCCCCCCGCCGGCCTCGCCGCTTTCGCGGCGTCGTACGCGATGTTCCTCGCGCGCGGCGGCGCCCAGCGCGCGGGCGGGCGCCCCGACGAGGCCTCGGCCGGCGGCCCGCCCCGGCGCATGCTGGGCGCCGCCGCCGGCGCGGGGGCGCTCACGGCCGCGCTGCTGCTCGCGCCGCTCGTGCTCAGGCCGCTCGCGCCGCGCGCCTGGGCCGACATCGGCCGCGCGCTCACGGCCGGCAGCCTCGCCGCCCTCGACGTCGCGAGCGCCCGCACCACGGCGCTCGCCGCGTGGAGCCGCGAGATCGGCGTCGTCTCCCTGCTCGTCGCCGCGGCCGGCCTCTCGCTCTCGCTCCTGCGCCCGCGCGCGCGGTGGCTCGTCGCGCCCTTCCTCGTCCTGCTCGCGCTCGACACCCTCCTGCCCGCGCGGGCCGCCGGCGTGCTCTCCGCGGATCCGCTCACCCCCCTGCGCTCGCTCGCGGTCGCGGCGATCGCCGTCGGCTCGGCGCTCGGGGCGCACGCCGCGGTGCGGGCGCTGCTCCACACGCGCGTGCCGTTCTCGCGGAGCGGCGCGGCGCTGCTCGTCGTCTTCCAGCTGACGCTCGTCGCGCTGACGAGCGAGGAGGCAGGCTTCGCCGCCGATCGGAGCGAGCAGACGGCCGCCGAGGTCTGGACGGACGAGGCGTACGGCAGCCTCGATCCCGGGTCCGCGATCCTCGTGCGATCCCCGGCGATCACGTGGCGGGTGTGGGCGGCGCGGATCACGCGCGGCGAGCGGCCGGATGTCCTCGTGGTCCCCATCCCGCTGCTCGATCGCGGCCACGTCGCCGGGAGCCTGCTCGCCGACGAGCGCAAGCTCGCGCCGCTCCTGCGCGACTTCGCGCTCGCGGGCGAGCCCGGCGAGTTCGCCCTCTCCACGCTGGCCGACGTCCGGCCGCTCCACGTGGAGCTCGATCCGCGCTGGTCGAAGAAGCTGCTCGGCCACCTGAACGTCGCCGGCATCTGGCTCGAGTACGCCCCGCAGCCGCTCGGCGCCTCGGATCGCAAGCTGGCGACGGCGCAGTCGATCGTGCCGCTCCGGCGCGTGCTGGAGTCGCTCTCGATCGCCGCGGTGCCGGACACGTCGACCGCGGCCGTCCTCGCGTCCACGATGCGAAGCCAGTCGGACGTCGTGAGCCTGCTCGGCGAGCGCGTCGTGGCGCAGTCGTTCGTCGACCGGCTGGGCGAGCTCGCGCCCCAGGATCCGTTCATCTCCGGCGGCCCGAGCCGCCGCGCCGTCGCCGGCATCCGGCAGGCGTTCATCGCGAAGCGACCTTTGCGCCGCCGTTGATGCGGTCCGCGCGTCTTCCGCGCGTCTTCCCGGTTCCCGGCCGCGATCAGGACGACGCGGCCAGCGCGCTCTCGCCCGCGGCGCGCGCCCGCCGCTCCGCCCCGCGCAGCGCCTTGACCCGCCGCTCGAAGTCGCGGCTGTCGTCCTCCGAGAGCGTCGCCCCGCCGAAGCGGGCGCGCAGGTAGACCTGCGTGAGCGTCAGGATCTCGCGCGCCAGCGGGTGCTCCGCGAGCTCCAGCGCCTCGGCGTGGCGCAGCGGCGGCAGGCTGGGCGGGCGCGGCACGCCCTGGACGACCATGGCGGCCTCCAGGCTCTCGTAGAGCGCCGTCGCCAGGATCGCGCTCGGGGTGCGCCCGGCGTCCGCGCGGCGCTCCTCGCGCCCGCGGCGCGTGCGGCGGAGGCGCCAGTAGAGCACGCCGCCGCCCAGCGCGAGCGCGACGGCGGCGACGGCGAGGATCCGCGGGCGCGACAGCGAGAGATCGCTGCTCGATCCGGACCTCCGGTAGCGCGACGTCAGCGTCTGGAGCAGGCCCACCTGCTGGTTCAGGTCGTAGCCGACGACGTGCCTGTCCCAGCGCTGGCTCGTCGCCTCGATGAAATCGCGGAGGTACGCCCAGGCCCCGACCAGCTCGCTCTTCGGCGCCGCGTCGGCCGGCGGCGTCGGGTCGAACGTCATCCACCCCTCGCCGTCGAGGTACACCTCGACCCACGAGTGGGCGTCGCCCTGGCGCACCGCATAGAACCGGCCGAAGCGGTTGTAGGTGCCGCCGACGAAGCCGGTCACGTTGCGGGTCGGGACGTCCACCGCGCGCAGCAGGATGGCCATCGCGGTCGAGTAGAACTCGCAGTGCCCGCGCTTCGACTCGAACAGGAAATGATCGAGCGGCTGCGGGTCCGCGCCCGACGGCGACGCAAGGTCGTACCGGTACTCCGTGCGCAGGTGCTCCTGGATCGCCCGCGCCCGATCGGCCGGACGATCCACGCCTTGCGTCCACTGCTCCGCGAGATCGACGACGCGCGACGGCAGATCCCTCGGGAGCTCCAGGTAGCGCCTCCGCTCGGCGCCCGGGAGGCGCTGGAAGGTCGGCGCCCGCTTCCGCGACAGGAAGATGTCGTAGACCAGCCCGCGATCGTCCGTGGGCTGGTACCTGAGCTCCCCCTCCGGCCCGCGGTAGGCCATCGTGCTCGCGTCGATCCCGAGCTGCCCGCGGTGCTTGAGCCGGAGCCCCGTCGCGTTCGGCGGGAGGAAGATCACGGGCGGATCGATGGGCTCGAGATCGATGCGCATC
This sequence comes from Sorangium sp. So ce295, assembly GCF_051527405.1. Classification (NCBI taxonomy): domain Bacteria; kingdom Pseudomonadati; phylum Myxococcota; order Polyangiales; family Polyangiaceae; genus Sorangium; species Sorangium sp. So ce295. The sequence goes on from NZ_CP150324.1 coordinate 12,142,251, forward strand.
ACCGGGTCGAGCGCCGGGTCCGGGTACCGCTCGATCGGCACGAGCCCCCCGTCGCTCTCCGTGGGGCGCTTGAACGTCTCGCTCTGCGTCCAGGTGCGGCCGTCGTACGCGTCGAGCGCGGTGCCGCGCAGGTGCATGGTCAGGCGCGGCGGCGGCGGCTCCGGGAGCTCGGGGATCTCGACCCGCATCGCCAGCTTGGGGTCGCTGCGCAGCACGCCGACCGCGCCGAGGTCGACCTTGCCCGAGAAGCCGATCATCCGCCCGGTGTGGCCGCGGTTGAGCAGGAGCAGCGAGAGGCCGACGCGCGGGAAGATCACGAACAGCAGCGCGGTGAAGGCGAAGATCGGGACCGAGAGCAGGCAGGTGACGGCCAGGAACGAGCGCCCGACGACCCGCCTCGAGCGCAGGATGCGCGGCACGTCCACGGGCAGCCCCGTCCGGTCGCGCGCCCCTTGCCGGTAGTTGCCCTCGACCTCGCGCCGCAGGTGGCTGAGCACGAGCGCGCCTGGCGCGACGACGAGCACCCCCAGGAAGCACAGCCCGTAGCCGATGCCGCCGCCGAGGACGGTCCCGGCGATGAGGTGCAGCAGCGCGAGCACGATGACCTGCTGGTCGTGCGCCGCCCCTTTGCGCGTCGCGAGCCGGATGATCTGCAGCGCGGCGGCGAACTCCACGAGCACGTCGAGCACGCTCGCGTCGGTGGCGACGATGCGGACCACCTGGACGGCGATGACGGCCAGCAGGATGCCCGTGTCGAGGTGGCGGAGCGCCGGGTGCCGCTGCCACGACTCGCGCACGACGAGCGCGAGCCCGAGGCAGATGAGGATCGCCCAGCTCACGTAGCGGTTGAACTGCCCGCTCGCGACGAGGGCGATGACGCCGAGCGCCGCGAGCGCGTCGGTCATCACCCGGTGCACCATCCCGAACCTCATGACGCGCCCCTCGGCGCGCCGGCGCGGCGCTCACCGCTGCTCGGGCTCGGGCTCGATCCCTGGCGCAGCGGCGCGTGGGCGCCGCGCTCGGGTGCCCGGCCGTCGTCGACCGCGTCGAGCAGCGCCAGGAAGCGGAGGATCGCGTCGGAGCCGATGTTGCGATCGCCGCGCACCCGCTCGCCCAGCGTCGTCGCGACGACCACGGCGTCGCCGCGCTTGATGTGGGCGACGGCGCGCGACGCCGCCTCGCGGATCCTGCGCTCGAAGGTCGGCGCGAACGCGTCGCCCTCCCCGGCGGGGCGCACCGTGTCGACGACGATCTGCACGTCCGGCCGCGTCTCGCGGGTGCGCTCGCGCAGCACCAGCTGATCGCGCATCGTGCTCTTCTTCCAGTAGATGTCGCGCGGATCGTCCCCCTCGCGCATCGGCCGGAGGCCGAACGTCTCGTCGCCGCCCCCGCGCCCGCTGAGGCTCGCGCCGCCCTCGCGCCGGCCCGCGTCCTCGACGGGGAGCCGGACCGGATCGACCGCGGGGTAGATGATGAGGTCGCCCTCGGCCTCGACCTCCCTCGATTTCTCGAACAGCCCGAAGGGAAAGCGGGTCGCGATGCGGAACCCTGTGTGCCTGTCGCGGCCGCGCCTCGCCGGCGTCCGCCGGTAGGCGGCCACCTGCGCGCTGGAGGGGCTGATCTTCAGGAAGAAGCAGCGCTTGTCGGCCGGCTGGCCGGCGCGCAGATCCTCGACCTCGATCGCGTACGACGGAACGCGCTTCTTGTGGTTGTAGACCTCGATCTCGACGAGGTGAGCCCGGCCCACCTGGGCGCGGGCCGGGAGCCGCCGGGTCACCGTGAGGTGCTGCAGCGACAGGTCGCTCATCACGCCGGAGACGACGATCAGCGACAGCAGCATCCCGAGCAGCAGGTAGAGGAGGTTGTTGCCCGTGTTGATCGCCGCGAAGCCGACGCCCAGCGTGATCCCGAGGTAGTACTTTCCTTCCCGGGTGAACTTGAGCTTCCGGGGTGGCCTCAGGAAGAGCAGGACCCTCGTCCAGAACGACGCCTTGTCCCCGCGCGGGGGCAGCAGCGGGCGCTGCTCGACGAGCGGCCTGTCGCGCCTCGGCTTGCTCGGCCGGACGGCGCTCCGCGTCGCTGCGCCGGCGCGCTCGGCGCCGCGGGAGCTGCCGCTGAGAGATCCCCGCTCCCTGTCCTCTGCGCCCATCGCCCACCCCTCAGAGGGGGACCGGCACCCGCGCCACGAGGTCGCGCACCGCCGCCTCGCACTCGTCGCGGGTCGGCATGTAGCCCTCCGCGTGGGCCGAGAGCCGGACCCGGTGCGCCAGCACGGCCACCGCAAGGTTGTGGATGTCGTCCGCGATACAGTACGAGCGTCCGTAGAGGACCGCGCGCCCCCGGGCCGCGCGCGCCAGGTTCATGCCGGCGCGCGGCGATGCGCCCAGCGAGAGGGTCGGGCTCGACCGCGTGGCCGTGAGCACCGCCTGCAGGTAGGTCGCGAGCGACGAGTCGAGCTCGACGCGATCGACCTCGCGCTGCAGGGCGACGAGCTGGGCCGGATCGATGATCTGCGGCACGTTCCGCGCCCGGTCGGGCTCGCCGCCCTGGAGGAGCAGCCGCATCTCGACCTGCGGCGGCGGGTACCCGATCCGGATCCGCACCATGAACCGGTCGAGCTGCGACTCCGGCAGCGGGAACGTGCCCGCGAAATCCTGCGGGTTCTGGGTCGCGAGCACGAAGAAGGGGTACGGCAGCGGCGTCGCCGTCCCCTCGATGGACACCTGCCCCTCGTTCATCGCCTCGAGCAGCGCCGACTGGGTCCGGGGGCTCGCCCGGTTGATCTCGTCGGCGAGCAGCACGTTCGCGAAGATCGGCCCCTGCCGGAAGACGAACTGCCCGAGCCGCTGGTCGAAGACGCTGACCCCGAGCACGTCGCTCGGCAGGAGATCGCTGGTGAACTGAACGCGACGGAGCTCGCCCCCCACGGCCTTGGCCAGCGCTCGGGCCAGCGTCGTCTTGCCGACGCCGGGGACGTCCTCGATGAGGACATGGCCCCGGGCGAGCAGCGCGATGAGCGCCAGCTCGACCGCCTCTGGCTTCCCTTCGAGGGCCTGCTCCACGGCAGAGCGAAGCTTCAGGAGAAGAGGCGAAGCTTCACGCGCGACCGAGAGCGCTGATGTCATCGGGGGCGATGGTAGCACGAGGTCACGGCGCGCCTGCGGGGATGCGCATTTTGCGTTCCACGAGCCGGGCTGGCGGGTGCGAACCCGGATTCGCGACCTCGCGGCGCGGCCGCCGCCCCGGGTGCGCTGCGCCACGTTCTTCCCGGTTCGTGGCCTGGAGGGACATCGGCGCTGCCGCTGGCGCTCGGTGTCGTCGGTTTCGTCGGTTTCGTCGGTCCCGGGCGCCGGCGCCCCCTGTGCTTTTAACTTGCCGCGGAATGGCCGGGGCCAGGGCGCCCGAGTATGCTCCGCGCGCCGTGACCGCCTCGGGGCCCCTTTTTCGCAACAGTGCCGCAGGCTTCCCTGATCAGGAGGCGCCCGGCGCCGAGGCTCGCCCGGATGCGGGCGCGCCGGACGCGCCGGCGCCTGCCGAGCAGGGCGGCTCGCCCGCTCCGGTGAGCTCCGTCCCCGCCGGCAAGCCTCCGTCGTCGCCTCCGCGGAGCGCCGGCGCGCCGAGCTCCGGTCCGCCGGAGAGCGGGCCCCCCTCGGGCGGCTTGATAGCGCAGCCGCCCCTGTTGCCCGACTCGCCGAGGGGGACGCTGCTCTGGCGTGTGCGCGGGATGATCCGCGCGATGCGGCCCCACCAGTGGGTGAAGAACCTCTTCGTCCTCGCCCCCGTGGTGTTCGCGAAGCACCTGACCCACCCCTCGATCATCATGAGCGCGATCGGGGCCTTCGCGATCTTCTGCCTGCTCGCCGGCGCCGTCTACATCCTGAACGACATCGTCGACGTCGAGGCCGATCGGGTCCACCCGGTCAAGCGCTTCCGGCCGATCGCCTCGGGCCGCGTGCCCATCCCTGTCGCCAAGGCGATGGCGGTCGGCCTCGCGGTCATCGCGCTCGGCGCGAGCCTGCTCGGCCCGCCGCTCTTCGCGGTCGTCGCCGCCAGCTACTACGTCCTCAACGTCGCCTACTCGTTCCGGCTCAAGAAGATCGCCTACCTCGACGTCGGCTGCATCGCGATCTTCTTCGTGCTGCGCGTGCTCGCCGGCGGCTTCGCGACGAGGACGCCGCTCTCCGGCTTCATGATCGCCTGCACCGCGCTGCTCGCGCTCTTCCTCGGCTTCGGCAAGCGCCGGCACGAGCTCGCCTCGGTCAACGCCTCGAAGCAGCGCGCGGCGCTCGACGGCTACTCGCCTGGCGCCCTGACGGCGGCGCTCGCCGTGACGGGCCTCGCCACCTTCGCCACCTACCTGGCGTACACGCTCGACCACGACACGCAGCGGTTCTTCCAGAACCCGTACCTCTGGCTCACGGCGATCCACCCGCTCTTCGGCGGGATCCGGTTTCTCCAGCTCGTGGCCGGCAGCGCGAGGTCGGAGAGCCCCACCCAGGAGATCCTCCGGGACACGCCCTTCGTGCTGAACGTCGTCATGTGGTCGGCCGAGGTGCTGGTGATCGTGTACCGCCTGAGGCCGTCCTGATGCTCGGCGCCGGACCGGAGCTCGCCCGGCCGGGGGCGGCCCCTGCCGGCGACAAGCCCACCGCGAAGAGCGATGCGCTGACCGATCTCGCGCTGACGATGCCGATCTTCGTCCTCTATCACCTCGGCGTCGCCTTCCTCCCCATCCGCAACGCGGCGGATCCGGTCACCGCCGAGCTCCGCGCGCTGGCCAAGCACAGCCTCCCGCTCTACGCGGGCCTCACCGTCGCCGTCGGCGCCGCGTTCGTCCTCGTCCTTTCCATCCTCGGCCGAGGCCACGCCCTCCAGACGAGGCGCTTCGCGCTGCTCGCCGTCGAGGGCGCGCTCTACGCCATCCTGATGCGCTTCGCCGGCGCCTATGTGGTCGGCTCCCTCCGGCTCGGCCCGCCCGCCGCGTCGAACGACATCTTCACCGGGGTCGTGATGTCCCTCGGCGCGGGCTTCTACGAGGAGATCGCCTTCCGCGCCGGCCTCTACGGGCTGGGCGCGCTCGGGATCAAGTTCTTCTTCGGCAAGGGGGTCCAGGGGGTGGTGCTGATGGTCGGCTGGGCGGTCGTGGCCGCCGCCGTCTTCTCCGGCTGGCACTATGTCGGGTCGCTGGGCGATCCCTGGAACCTCCCCTCCTTCGTGTTCCGCATGGTGTGCGGGCTCGTTCTGACGGCGATCTACGTCTTCCGCGGCTTCGCGCCGGCCGTCTGGACCCACGCGCTCTACGACGTCTGGGTCCTCGTGCTCCGCTGAGCCCGAGGCCGCCCCGAGCGCGGGAGCGAGGCGCGCGCCGGGCGCGGGAACGAGGCACATCGCGATCCGCTGCCGTTTGGCGCTATGCTTCGCGCCTCGACGCATGCGGCTACCTCCCTTCCCGAAGCTCGCGCTCAAGCTGGTCCGGACGATCCCCTCGCTCGACGGCCCTGGTTTCCTCAACGTGCGACGCCAGGTGTTCCGCGTCGAGTTCCCGGACGGCTCGCTGAGCGACCCGTTCACCTACGACAGCGTCGATCGCGGGCGCCTCGACGCGGTGGTGATCGCCCCGCACTACCGCGGCGCGGACGGGCGCCGTCGCGTCTTCCTCCGCTCCGCGTTCCGGCCTCCGGCCGCGACCCGCCCGCCCGAGGCGTGGCCCATCCCGGAGGCGCCGACGCTCGGCGCGATCTGGGAGCTTCCCGCCGGGCTCGTCGAGCTCGACGAGCGGAGCCCGGAGGGCCTGAAGCGCTCCGCCGCGCGCGAGCTGCTCGAGGAGGTCGGCTTCGACGTGCCTCCGTCGGACCTCCACCCGCTCGGCCCGTCGACGTTCCCGGCGCCGGGCATGGTGGGCGAGCGGCACTTCTTCTTTCATGTCGAGGTCGACCCGGCTCGCCAGGGGACGCCGCTCGAGGACGGCTCCCCGCTCGAGCGGTTCGCGGCCATCGCGGCGGTCCCGCTCGACGAGGCGATCGAGCTCACCCGGCGCGGCGTGATCGAGGACGCGAAGACCGAGGTGGCGCTCCGGCGCCTCGCGGAGCTCTGATGGCGGAACGATCCCCCGCGCCCGCGCCGCGGCGTCCGCCCCGCGTCGCGCTCGTCGTGAAGCGCTCCGCCTGGAAGATCTACCGCGAGGAGCGGAAGGACCCGCGCATCACGCGGCTCATCGAGGCCGGCGACTCCGCGGTCGCGCGCCTCAAGGCGTCGCACGACGCGCACGAGCAGACCGTGCGCGAGGTCAAGGCGGCGCTCGACGACCTCGGGGTCCAGATCGATGTCGTCGCCAGCGCGGCGCAGTCCTTCGACGCGGGCGAGCTCGACCTCGTGATCACGGTCGGCGGCGACGGGACGCTCCTCAGCGCGTCCCACAACGTCGGCGACGTGCCGATCCTCGGCATCAACAGCGCGCCGGGCCACTCCGTCGGCTTCTTCTGCGGCGCGACGAGCCGCGACGCGGCCGACGCGATCGCGGGGGCGCTGAGCGGCTCGCTCCGCAGCACCGTGCTCACCCGCATGCAGGTCACGGTGAACGACAAGCTCGCCACGGGGCGCGTCCTGAACGACGCGCTCTTCTGCCACGTCTCCCCCGCGGCCACGTCGCGTTACGTGCTCCGGCTCGGCCGGGCCGAGGAGGAGCAGAAGTCGAGCGGCTTCTGGATCGGTCCTGCGGCCGGGTCCACGGCCGCGCAGCGCTCCGCGGGCGGGCGCGTCCTGCCGCTCACGTCGAAGCGGCTCCAGCTCGTCGTCCGCGAGCCCTACACCCCCCACGGCGAGGAGTACCGCCTCCGTCACGCCCTGATCCAGCCGGGCGCCTCGCTCGTCGTTCGCAGCAAGACGCACGACGCGAAGCTCTTCTTCGACGGGCCGATCCACTCGGTCAGCGTCGGCTTCGGCGACGTCATCGAGTTCACGCAGGCGCCCCAGTCGCTGACGATCCTCGGCCTCTCCGCCAAGAGGAAGTGGGGCGCGGGCTCGGCGGTGAGCCGCCGCTAGGCCGCCCGGGCGACCGGGATCGCCTTCAACGGAAGGGGTTCGGGTGATCTCCTACGTCGAGCGCCCGGCATGCGGCCTCCCTCGCGGCGGGCGCGTGAGGCCTGAAGAAGGGCCGATTTGGGCTGCTTTCCCGCGGTTTTGACGGCCCGCGCCAGGGCCCCCCGGCCGCCCTCCCGGCGGAGCGGCGCGCCCCCCGGGGCATGAAACCCCTTCTTTTGTAGCTCCGATCGACGATTCGACACTGGATCTGCGGCGGCCGTTGTGGTTCCTTTGGCCCGCAAGAGGGCACAAACCTCAGGAGGAATGAACATGGCGGCCAAGAAGGCGGATGGGAAGAAGAGCACGTCGCTCAGCAAGAGCGCGCTGATCAACGCGGTGGTCGAGGCCAACGAGAACGAGATCTCGCGCAAGCAGGTCAAGGCGATCCTCGAGTCGCTGACCGACATCGCGTACAAGGAGCTCAAGAAGAACGGCATCTTCACGATGCCCGGCTTCGCGAAGTTCCGCGTCGTCAAGAAGCCCGCGACCAAGGCGCGCGAGGGGATCAACCCCTTCACGAAGCAGCCGATGACGTTCGCGGCCAAGCCGGCCAGCAAGTCGGTCCGCGCCCGCCCCATCAAGGCGATCAAGGACTCGCTCTCCTGAGCCTGCTCGGCTCGCCGGAGGGCTCCGCTGCGCGGCGGAGGTCCGCGGCGGCCCCCTCGCCGGGATTCACCGATCGTCGGATGGCGAGGGCGAGGGCGAGCACCGCTGGCCCCGCGCGGCCCCTGCGGTAGCATGGTGCGGCTGCTTTGCCGCACATGACGCTCGCCGTCCGACTCTTCCGCGCGCTGCTCGCGTTCTCGGTCATCCTGACGAGCTACCTCATTCAGCTGGGGCTCGTGCGGGTGTTCGCGAGGCGCCTCGGGCGCGGCTCGCCCGCGGGTGAGCCGCCTCGCTGGCTCGTCGCGCGCCGCGACCGCGTCGATCAGAACAACGCCCGGCGCCTGCTGCGCGCCATGCTCCAGCTGCGGGGCGTCTTCATCAAGCTCGGCCAGGTGCTGTCCATCATGGGCGGCTTCTTGCCTCGTGCTTACGGCAAGGAGCTCGAGCAGCTCCAGGACCAGGTGCCGCCGCACCCGTTCAGCGATCTCGAGGCCGCGCTGCGCGCGAGCTTCGGCCGCTCCGCGGGCGAGCTGTTCGCGTCAATCGAGCGCGCGCCGCTCGCGGCCGCGTCGCTGGGGCAGGTCCACGTCGCGCGCCTCCGCGACGGCCGCAAGGTCGCGGTCAAGTTCCTCTACCCCGGCATCCGCGGGATCATCGCCGTCGACCTGCGCGTCCTGCGCCTCGCGATCCTCGTCTACAAGCGGTTCGTCCCGGTGGGGCACATCGAGCGGGTGCACGAGTCGCTGGTCGATCTGCTCCGCCGGGAGACCGACTACCTGCACGAGGCCGCGTGCATGGAGCGGATGGCGCAGAACTTCGAGGGGGACGCGAGCATCGCGTTCCCGGAGGTCATCCACGAGCTCACGACGCGCGACGTGCTCACGATGACCTTCATGGAAGGAATCAAGATCACCCGCCTCGACGCGCTCCGGAGCGCGGGCGTCGAGCCCTCGGACGTGGCGCTCCGGCTCGTGCAGGCCTTCTACAAGATGCTCTTCGCGGATCGCTTCTTCCACGCCGATCCGCACCCGGGGAACTTCCTTGTCGCCGCGCGGCCCGCGGAGGAGGGCGGCGGCTTTCGCCTCGTCGTCCTCGACTTCGGCGCGAGCTGCGAGGCCCGGGACGAGCTCATCGACGGGCTGCTCGACATCCTGAAGGGCATCTTCGCGCAGGACGACGCGGCGGTCGTGCGCGGCTTCCGGAGGATGGGCTTCGTCGCGCCCGGGGGCAACGACGCGCTCCTCGAGAGGACCGTGAAGACCTACTTCGCGAAGCTGCTCAAGATCCGGGATCGCACGCCGGCGGCGCTCATGCGCGCCCGCCCCGAGCAGCTGGAGCGGCTCGCGGACCCCGAGCTGGAGCGCGGTGAGCTCCAGGAGCTGATGCGGTCGTTCGAGTACCCGGAGGACTGGTTCTATGTCGAGCGTGCTTGCGTGCTCCTCTTCTGGCTGGCCGCCCAGATCGATCCCCACCTCGATACGATGGCGGCCGGCTTCCCGTACCTGATGCCGTTGATGGCGCAGCGCGAGGCCAAGGCCGGCTCCGGCTCCGGCGGGTCGGACCCGGCGCCGCGCAGCTCGCCTGCGGAGTGAGCCGAGGGCCATCACCACGCGCAACACGCGCAACATGCGTTTCGCGCGCGTTTCGTAGATGTTTCGTTTGCGCTCTTCGCCCGTGCGTTACCGTGTTGGGAGCGGGCTGAAGCGCGGGCCGGGGCGGGTGAGCCCGAGCTGCGCGAGGAAGGGCGCATAACTCGAGTCGCGATCTGCCATGATCTCCGCGAGCCTCATCTTGACTGCGGCGATCCCTGCCCCTTCAAGGCGTCGGTAATTGTCCTCGGCGGGGTCGACCGCAGGCTCGACGCCTGCCCCCGCGAGGACGGTCCCAGTATGGTTCAGCCCCTCTGGAATCGTTTGTACAAACGGATCTGGCGCGTGTCGGAGGAGACCGACGAGCCGGTGCGAGTTCGTCTCGTCCCCCGCCATCTCGGGGTGGAACGCGGCCAGCACCGGCGCGGGGCTAAGGCGCCGCCGCAGCTGTTCACCCAGGCGCGACGCGAAGCGCTCGAACTGGGGCGACGGAGCATGGATGCACGGGAAAACCAGGTGCACCACCGCGGAGTCGGCCTCCTCCATGACCGCCAGCGCCGTCTCCAGGACGGGCTCACGATCGAGCAGGACGTAAAAGCGTCCGAATCCGGTTGCGGCGTCGCGCATGAACGGGCAGAGCCGGTAGCGAGCGACAACCTCGTCGGCGTAACGCCCGTGGACTCGCCGCACCTCGGCCGCAAACCGAGGCGCCTCCGGGTGGTGGGCCAGCTCCCCCCGCACGACCGGCTCGCTCAAATGCATCACCTCATTTTCTCGGGGAAGCATTCTTCCCTCGGCCCGTGATAGCTTACGCCGCGCTGCGGCGGAAGGAGGAGGCGTGCAGGAGACCGCGAAGTTAACGCTGAAGAAGAACGGTGGGGAGCAGACGATCGAGTTGCCTGTCATCACGGGCACCGAGGGGGAGAAGGCGATCGACGTCGCGTCCCTTCGTTCGAAGACCGGGTACGTTTGCATCGACCCGGCCTTCGTCAATACGGCCTCGACCACGAGCTCCATCACGTTCCTCGATGGGGAGAAGGGCATCCTCCGCTACCGCGGCATCCCGATCGAGCAGCTCGGCGAGAAGTCGACCTTCGTGGAGACCTCGTACCTCCTGATCTACGGCAAGCTGCCGAGCAAGAGCGAGCTGTCCCGGTTCTCCACGCTGCTCACCCGGCACTCGCTGATCCACGAGGACATGAAGCGCTTCTTCGACGGCTACCCGTCGACGGCGCATCCGATGGCGATCCTGTCCGCGATGGTGCTCTCCCTGTCGAGCTACTACCCGGAAGCGATCGACGTGAAGAACACCGAGCACCTCGACATCACCATCGCGAGGCTGCTCTCCAAGGTGCGCACGATCGCGGCGTTCTCGTACAAGAAGTCGATCGGCCAGCCGTTCGTCTACCCGCACAACTCGCTCTCGTACTGTGCGAACTTCCTGAACATGATGTTCTCGGTCCCGGCGGAGCCGTACGAGATCGACGAGGACATCGTGAAGGTGCTGAACCTGCTCCTGATCCTGCACGCCGATCACGAGCAGAACTGCTCCACGTCGACGGTGCGCCTCGTCGGGAGCTCGAAGGCGAACCTCTTCGCCTCGGTCGCCGCCGGCATCTGCGCGCTCTGGGGCCCGCTCCACGGCGGCGCGAACCAGGAGGTCGTGACGATGCTCGAGGCGATCCGCGCGGACGGCGGCGACGTCTCGAAGTTCGTCAAGCTCGCGAAGGACAAGACCTCGAACTTCCGCCTGATGGGCTTCGGCCATCGCGTGTACAAGAACTACGATCCGCGCGCCGTCCTCATCAAGGCGGCGGCCGACAAGATCCTGGCGAAGCTCGGCATCAAGGATCCGCTGCTCGACATCGCGCAGCGCCTCGAGGAGACCGCGCTGAAGGATCCGTACTTCGTCGAGCGGAAGCTCTACCCGAACGTCGACTTCTACAGCGGCATCATCTACCGCGCGCTCGGCTTCCCCACGAACATGTTCACCGTCATGTTCGCGCTCGGACGCCTCCCCGGCTGGATCGCCCACTGGAAGGAGATGAACGACGACCCGACCGGCAAGATCGGCCGTCCGCGGCAGATCTACACCGGCGAGAACGCCGTCGACTACACGCCGCTCGACGAGCGCGCGTGACCGCGGCGGGGCCCAGCGGCCCCGCCGGCACCTTCCACCGACGATCCCTTCCACCTGACGAGCGCGCCCTTGGCGGCGCGCTCGCGGCCCCTCAGCGGCTGAACACCAGCAGGACGACGATCATCGCCACGATGACGCCCGTGATGAGCGAGGCGCCGCCGACGAGCAGCAGCAGCTTGCCCGTCGAGAGCTGCGAGAGCGACGCGCCAGCGCGGGAGGGCGCTGACGGGTTGTCGTCGAGCGTTCGCTCCGGTCGGCTCATCGAGTGCGAATGGCGAGGGGCCGCGGCCGGCTCCAGCACGGTCGGCTGCGGGCGCGCGCTCGGCGACCCGCCGGCATGCAGCGGAGGCGCCGGCTGCGATATCGGCTGGCCGGCGCGGATCCGCCCCTCGATGACGGCCTGCGCGTAGGGAGGCAGCGCGCCTGCGCGTACAGCGCGGACGTCCGCGCGCATGGTCTCGGCGTTCGGGTAGCGATGGAACTTGATGAACGCCAGCGAGCGATCGACCACGGCCGCGACGGAGGGCGAGATCCCGGGCGCGACCGACGCGAGCGGCGGCGCGGCCTCGGTCGCTGCGGCGATGACCTCCATGGCCTCCGTCACCTCGCCGTGCACCTGTCGGCCCGCGAGCAGCCGGAACATCGTCGCTCCGAGCCCGAAGAGATCGGTGCGCCCGTCGATGTCGTGGATGAGCCCCGTCGCTTGCTCCGGCGCCATGTACGTCGCCGTGCCCATGATCATGCCCGTCTTGGTCGCGGTCTTCTCGGGCAGGCCGGTGAGCCCGTCGACGACGCGCGCGATGCCGAAGTCGAGCATGCGCACGCGCCCGTCGTTGCCGAGGTGGATGTTCTCGGGCTTGAGATCGCGGTGCACGACGCCGCGCGCGTGCGCGATCGCCAGCGTCTCGAGCACCTGGTCCGCGAGCGCGAGCACCTCGCCGGCCGGCATCGTCCCGGTGCGCGCCATCCGATCGAAGAGCGTCTCGCCCTGGAGCGCCTCCATCGTCAGGTAGGCGAGGCCCTCCTGCGTCTCGCCGGAGGCGAGCACGCGCACCACGCCGGGCACCGCGTCCGCCCCGCCGAGCGTGTTGCCGATGAAGCCCTCGCGGAGGAAGCGCTTCCGCACCTCCGTGATCGCGTTGAGCTCCGGGTGCAGCACCTTGAGCGCGACCTGAGAGCCGTCCGCCGCGCGCCCGAGCAGCACGCTCCCCATGCCGCCGGTGCCGAGCACGCGCTCGATCCACCACGTCCCGGCGAACGTCTTGCCGACCCAGTGCTCCGCGTCGTCGTCGTACACGAGAGGCGCCCTCTTTCGACCAGCGGCCATCCGAGGAGAGAGATCTCAGCGGCGAAGCCACTGGTAGGCCGCTCCGCTGCGGGCGCGCAAGCTAATTGATGGAGGTCGTGCCGAAACGGGGGTCGTCGTCAAGCCGCTCGGCCGCTGCCTTGAGCCCGGAGGCGACGCCCCGGAACGCGTCCGCTGGCATGCGAAACGTCACGCCAGGGCCGATGAGTGTCACGTGCACGGTGCCACACCCGCACCGGGTGATGCGTGTCGCCTCGTTCGAGGCGAGCTCGGTGTGTGGACCGCATTTCTTGGGCGCCGCCATGGTTGAACCTCTCCCACATCCTAGCAGCACCGGCCAGCGCTCGACCACGACGCCCCGGCGCGCGACGGAACCATGCCCGCCCCGTGACACGAACGCCCTGAAATTGTGCAGCCGTGTATATCTCTCTTCATCGCTGCGCGATTGCCTGGAGGGACTCATGGCCGGTCGATGCCTGACGCTTGGTTTGCTTCCTGTCGTGCTGGGGATCGTGGCCTGCGTTGACGGGGGCGGGGGTGGGGGCGAGACGCCCGCGCCGGTCGACGAGTCGCTGCTCGATGTGCCGCCGGTCGGCCAGGGCTTCCAGATGCAGACTGAGGAGACCGAGGTGCCGGCGGGGGTCGAGCAGCAGGACTGCTACTTCTTCAAGGTCAGCGAGCTCGCCGCGTCGAACGGGCTGGACCCGGCCGCGCCGGTGAACCTCCACCGCGTGCAGATCGCGCAGCGCGACGGCTCGCACCACATGAACATCTTCCGCGTGAAGACCGTGAAGGGGCTGGGGCCGGAGGGCGGGCTCATCCAGAAGAACCAGAACGGGGTCGGGGAGTGCTTCAAGAGCCCCAACTGGGCGGACTGGCCGCTCATCGCGAACTCGCAGCAGAACGGCCAGGTCGACTGGGAGTTTCCCGAGGGCGTCGCGAACGTCCTCGCGCCGGACGAGTGGCTGATGCTGCAGACGCATTACGTGAATGCGACGTCGCAGAAGACCCCCGAGGCGGTCGGCCGCGTCCGGGTGAACTTCTGGGCGCTTCCGGCCGCCGAGGTCAAGGCCGAGATGGGCACCGTCTTCGCGACCAAGCAGTCGATCCGTGTCTGTCAGTCGAACCCGACGCCCACGTTCGAGGGCTCGTGCCAGATCAACAGCCCCTCTCCCGTGAGGATCATCGGCGCCAACGGCCATTTCCACAGCCGAGGCACGCGGTTCGATATGTATGCATGGGACGGCAAGACCATCGGCACGCCTCCGGCCTCGGAGCGCTTCTACACATCGAACGCGTGGGACGACCCGCCGATGCTCATCTCGCCGGAGCTCGACAGGGAGCTCCCGACGAACGGCGGCGTCTGGTACGGATGCACCTACGAGTGGCAGCAGCCGGACCCGTCCGTGGGGTGCAAGGGCCTCGACGAGTACGACGTGTCCAAGAACGGGACCGCCGACGAGTCGCTCGATTGCTGCTACACGTTCGGGCCGATCGTCGAGAAGAACGAGCACTGCAACATCTTCGTCTATTACTATCCGAAGCAGGACGACGTGTTCTGCAACTGAGCCCTCCATGGCGGCGCGCCGGCAGGACCTCTCCAGGCGGGTCTTCACTCCCATGCGCACCTGCTTTCACTCCATGGCTGTGGCGGCGCTCGGCGCGGTCGCCCTCACCGGCTGCCCCGGCGATCCTGCGAGGCCGCCCGAGCAGGAGCCGCCGGCGTGGCGCGTGCTGCTCGACGAGGGCGATCTCGACCGCGCGGTCCTCTCGATCTGGGGGACGGCGCCCGACGACGTGTTCGCCGTCGGGGGGCCGCTCGGCAACACGGGCCTCCAGGCGCTCGCGCTGCACTACGACGGGGCGAGGTGGCGCGAGCTCCCGGCGGGCGGGGAGACGACCTTCTGGTGGGTGGCCGGCTCCGGTCCGCAGGACGTCTGGATGGTCGGCGAGCGCGGCCGCGCAGCGCGGTGGGACGGCGCGACGTTCACCGAGCACGAGACGGGGACGGAGGCCACGCTGTGGGGCGTGATCGCGTTTTCACCCGACGATGCCTGGGCGGTCGGCGGCATGCCCGGCAGCGGCGCGGACGCGGAGAAGGACATCGTCCTCCGCTGGGACGGCAGCGCATGGTCGCGAGAGCCGCTGCCGGCGGCGACTGGCCGGGCGCTCTACAAGGTGTGGGGCGAATCGTCCGAGGATCTCTACGCCGTGGGCGAGTTCGGCGTGATCTGGCACCGCTCGGGCTCGACCTGGGAAGTGCAATCCGATCCGCCGATCGCGCAGGGCACCCTGTTCACGGCCGCCGGCTGCAGCCGTGAAGAGGTATACGCGGTCGGCGGGAGAGACGTGCTCCGCTCGGACGGCGCGTCGTGGCGCAGGCTCGAGATAGAGCTCACCAACGACGTGAACGGCGTCGCCTGCGGCCGGCCGGGGGAGGTCGCGATCGTCGGGTATGGAGGGCTCAAGCAGCGCCTCGTCGACGGGGCCTGGATCGATGAGTTCACCGAGGAGCCCTACGCCGATCTCCACGCCGTCTGGGCCGACGGGGAAGGGGCCTTCTGGGCCGTGGGCGGGGACTTCCTTAGCCAGCCGACTCCCGGCAGAGCCCGCAAGGGCGTGGTGGCGCGCTACGGAACAGGGCAAATCGCCGACACTGTGAGCCGCTGATCACCACGTCGCAGGTATCCTCACCTGCTCGGACATGCCCTTGGTGTGGCATGGCGCATCATGGGACCGTGAACTCGTAGATACGCTGTGGCCGAGCGGGCACGAGCAGCGAGACTTTTTTCTTGGGAAATGCTTCAAAGGGTGGCGCTGGTCGTCCGATTGCAACACCTGCGGAGACCACACGCGGATCCCGCGCTCTGAACCCAGGAGAATTGGCATGCGACGGACCATTGCTCAGCTTTTTGTGAGTGCGTTTACTTTTGCAGTTCCTGCGCTGGTTGCCTCCACTGCATCAGCCCAGCCCAATCCATGTGGAAACCTCCAGCTCGCGGCGGCCGGTCAGTGTGAGATTCGCACCGAGGGCGGCTGTGAAGGCTACTGCGAGCCGGTCCGTTTCGAGGCGGAGTGCTCCGGGCGGTGCACTGGCGGCGTGCAGGCGTCGTGCACGGGCCAGTGCCAGGCGGACTGCGAAGGCGAGTGCACCGCCGACCCGGGGAGCCTGAGCTGCGAGGGGAGCTGCAAGGCGAGCTGCACGGGGAAGTGCGAGGCGAGGTGCGAGGCGAAAGCGGGTAGCGATGCCGGCGCGCGGGCGGACTGCGAGGCGTCGTGCTCGTCGAGCTGCGAGGGCGAGTGCAGCGTGAGCTGCGAGGCGACGCCGCCGAGCGCCTCGTGCGAGGCGAAGTGCGAGGCGAGCTGCGAGGGGGAGTGCAAGGTCGACGCGAACTTCGACTGCAACTTCAACTGCACGTCCGAGCTCCGGGGCGGGTGCGAGGTGCAGTGCACCACGCCGGATGGCGCGCTGTTCTGCAACGGGCAGTACGTCGATATCGCCGGCAGCATGGAGGAGTGCAAGAACTGGCTGCTCTCGCAGGGCGTCGATGTGGAGTTCCACGCCGAGGCGGAGGCCGAGGCCAGCGTCTCCTGCGCCGCCGCGCCGGGGTCGTCCTCGGCGCCGTTCGCGGGCACCGGGCTCGCGGCGCTCGTCGCCGGCGTGGGCGTGGCTGCGGCGCGTCGCCGCAAGCGGTCCTGAGCGGGGCTCGGCGCCCCTGACTGCGCGGGCGCCGCCCTGGGGCGCGCCGGCGCGCCCTGAACCGAAGCGCGCCGGCGCGCCCTGAACCGAAGCGCGCCGGCGCGCCCTCACCCACACCTCCCAGGCCGGGTCGCCCCGCGCGGCCCGGCCCGGCTCTCTCCGGCACCGGTGTAGATTCGCGCGCACCCTGATGACCCTGCTCCGTCGTTCGAAGCCGCGCTGGGCGCTCGCCCTGGCGCTGCTCGCAGGCTGCGAGGCCCGCACGCCGCCCGCGCCGCACCCGGCGGCGCCCGCGACGCTCGCGGCCGCCGCCGCGCCGGCCGTCGCCAGCGCGAGCGCCGGGGCGTCGGCCGCGAGCGCGGCCGCGGCGCCCACGGCCGACGTCGCGGCGCCGGAGCCGATGCCGCCGGTGCCGCCGATCGCGCTCGCCTCGGGCGGCCCGCGGGCGGTGCGCGGCGACGCCGGGCTCGTGACCTCGGTCGAGGAGCACGCGACGCGCGCGGGCGCGGACGTGCTGCGGCGCGGCGGCAACGCGGTCGACGCCGCGGTCGCCGTGGCGTTCGCGCTGGCGGTGACCCACCCGAGCGCGGGCAACATCGGCGGCGGCGGCTTCATGCTGGTCCGCCTCGCGAACGGCGAGACGCAGGCGATCGACTTCCGCGAGGCCG
Source organism: Sorangium sp. So ce295 (assembly GCF_051527405.1). Classification (NCBI taxonomy): domain Bacteria; kingdom Pseudomonadati; phylum Myxococcota; order Polyangiales; family Polyangiaceae; genus Sorangium; species Sorangium sp. So ce295. Next base: position 12,159,340 of record NZ_CP150324.1, read on the forward strand.
CGCCCGCGTCGGTGACCACCGAGTCGAACATGGCGATGCTGCGCGCCGGCGGACACGGCTATGCGTCCGCCGGCGTCCCGGGCTCGGTCGCCGGCCTCGCCCTGGCCCACGAGCGGTTCGGCACCCGCCCGTTCGCCGAGCTCCTGGCCCCGGCGATCTCCCTCGCGCGCAAGGGGCACCGCCTCGGCGCGCGGCAGGCGCTGACCCTGCGCTGGGCGTGGCCGCGGCTGAAGGCCGATCGGGCCGCGAGCGCCATCTGGGGGCGGGGCAAGGCGCCGGTCGCCCAGGGCGAGCTGGTGCGGCAGCTCGATCTCGCCCGCACCCTCGAGACGCTCGCCGCGGAGGGGCCGCGCGCTTTCTACGAGGGCGCCATCGCCCGGCAGATCGCCGGCGCGATGCGCGAGCGCGGCGGCCACATCAGCGAGAGCGACCTGCGCGCCTACCAGGCGAAGTGGCGCGCGCCCCTCCGGTTCTCGTACCGCGGCTTCACCGTCGACACGATGCCGCCCCCCTCGATGGGCGGCGTCGCGCTCGCGGAGATGATGCTCACGCTCGAGCGGCTCAAGGCGCACGAGGCGCCCGCCGACTCGGGGCTGTCGCTGCACCTGTTCGTCGAGGCGGCGAAGCGGGCGTACGCCGATCGGCGCAAGGTGAGCGCCGACCCCGATTTCGTCGCGCCCGAGACGGCGCAGCTGCTCGCGCAGCTCCTCGACGGGGCCTACCTGATGCGCCGCAGGCCGCCCGTCGACCCGGAGCGGGCCACGCCGGCGGGCGCCATCGCGGCGCCTCTGGGCGCCGTCGCCCAGGAGTCCCCGCAGACGACGCACTTCTCGGTGATCGACGCGCAGGGCAACGCGGTCTCGTGCACGACCACCCTGTCGGCGAGCTTCGGCGCGAGGATCGTGATCCCGGGCACGGGCATCCTGCTCGCCAACGCGATGGGCGCGTTCTCCGAGACGGGGATCAACGCGGTGGCGCCGGGCAAACGCATGGCGAGCTCGATGACGCCCACCCTCGTGAGCCGCGACGGCAAGGTCGCGCTCGTCCTCGGATCTCCCGGCGGCGACACGATCCCGAACACCGTCGCGCAGGTCCTCCGCAACCTGGTCGATCACGGGATGACCATCGACGAGGCGGTCCGCCACGCGCGCATCCACCACCAGTGGATGCCGGATCGCGTGCGCGTCGAGCGGCTGACGCCTCCGCCGCAGGCCGCCCTCGACGACCTCGCGCGGCGAGGGCACGCCCTCGTGATGGACCCGATGCCGATCGGCGACGCGAACAACCTCCTCGTCGACGCGGCCGGCGTCGCGTGGGGCTACGCGGACACGCGGGAAGGGGGCAAGGCCGAGGGCGTCAGCGCGCCGGACAAGCTCGACCCGGCGGCGCAGGCCGACGCTCAGTCGTCGAGCGCGCGGTAGTCCGCCGCGCGGGCATCGAGCGCGCGGTAGCCCACGCGCGAGCGATCCGAGCGCGCAGATCGCGCGCTCGGTGGTCCGCCGCGCGCCGCCGCGTCAGCGCAGCCTGGGGTCGTAGTTGGCCGCGTCGGCGTCGTCGTCCTCCTTGGGGCGCACGACGACGACCGGGCACGGCGCGTTCCGCGCGATCCGGTCGGCCGTCGAGCCGCCGAAGAGCCGCTGCAGGGGCGACTGCGGGTGCGTGGCCACGACGATGAGATCGGCGCTGAGCTCCCGGGCGAGCGAGACGATGGCCCGGTCCGGCCGGCCCGTGCGGAAGTGCATCGCCATCAGCCGGGCCTGGCCGTCTGCGAACCGGTGCTGGAGCACGCGGAGCGACGGCGGCGACGACGCGCCCGGCGTCGTCACGTCGCGCACTGCAGGGGCGACCTGCCGCGGGCCGATGACCACGGCGTGGATCTCCGTCTCGCCGCGGAGCGCCGCCAGATCGAAGGCGAAGCGCCACGCCCGCCCGCCCGGCTCGGACAGGTCCATCGCGACCACCACGATGTACGACTTCACCCGGCGACCCCCGCGCACGCTCGCGCGGGTCTCGCTCGCGGGCGCCGGCTCGTTCACGACAGCCGGCGCGCTCGCGGCGGCGGCCGCGCCGCCAGCGCGCCCCGCCGGCTCGCGGCGCCCAGGCTCGGCCCGCGGGGGGAGCGGCGCCTGGCTGACAGCGTCCGGCTCGCTCGCCCCTGCGGGCAGCGTCTCTGGCGGCGCGTCGCCCGCCGCGTGGGGCGTGCGGGCGAACGACCTGCCCTGATCGGCGCGCGCAGGCGCCGGTGCTTCGGTTGGCATCGCGCCAACGTTTGCCGCGCGCCGCGCGTCCGCAAGCGCCCCGCCCGACGGCGCGGGCCGTGCGCGGCCTGGCCCCCCGCGCGGGCGAGCAGCGCGAGCCGGCCCTCGCGCGGCCGGACCTCCCGGGGCCACTCCATCCTTGACGCACCCTCCAGACCTTCGCAGCGTCCCGCCCATGATCCCCCGCTACACTCCCGCTGAATTCGAAGCGCTCTGGTCGCCCGCCACCCGATTCTCGACCTGGCTCGAGGTGGAGCTCGCCGCCTGCGAGGCGATGGAGGCCGAAGGGCTCGTGCCCGCCGGCATCGCGAAGGGGATCCGCGCGAAGCAGCTGACGCTCGATCCCGAGCGGATCGAGTCGATCGAGCGCACCGTCAAGCACGACGTCATCGCCTTCCTGACGCACGTCGAGGAGCTCGCGGGCGAGGGCGCGCGGTGGCTGCACCGGGGGATGACCTCGAGCGACGTGCTCGACACGAGCCTCGCGGTGCTGCTCGTCCGCGCGACGGACCTGCTCTCGGCGCGGCTCGACAAGCTCTGCAGCGCGCTCGCGCGGCGCGCGGACGAGCACCGGCGCACCCCGATGATCGGCAGGAGCCACGGCATCGCCGCCGAGCCGATCACGTTCGGCCTGGCGATCGCCGGCCACCTCGCGGAGATGAAGCGCGGCAGGGCGCGCCTGCTCGCGGCGCGCCAGGCGATCGCGGTCGGGAAGATTGCGGGCGCGGTCGGGACGTACGCGCACCTGTCGCCGCGCATCGAGGAGCGCGCGCTCGCGGCCCTGGGCCTGCGCCCGGAGACGGTCTCGACGCAGGTCGTCGCGCGCGATCGCCACGCCGAGCTCTTCACCGCGCTCTCGCTCATCGCGGCGGGCATCGAGCGGCTCGCGACCAACGTGCGGCACTGGCAGCGCACCGAGGTCCGCGAGGCGGAGGAGCGCTTCACCGTGGGCCAGAAGGGCTCGAGCGCGATGCCCCACAAGCGCAACCCCATCCTCAGCGAGAACCTGTGCGGCCTCGCGCGCATCGTGCGCGCGGCCGTGATCCCGGCGCTCGAGAACGTGCCGCTGTGGCACGAGCGCGACATCTCGCACTCGTCGGTCGAGCGGATGATCGCGCCCGACGCGACCTCGACGCTCGGGTTCATGCTCGACCGCGCCGCCGGGCTCGTGGAGGGGCTGGTCGTCTACCCCGAGAAGCTGCGCCAGAACCTCGACAGCACGGGCGAGCTCTTCTTCAGCGAGGCGGTGCTCCTGGCGCTCGTCCAGAAGGGCAGGCCGCGGCAGGCGGCCTACGAGCTGGTGCAGCGCTGCGCGATGCGCGCGATCGCGGGCGAGGGGCGCTTCCGCGACAACCTCGCCGCCGACGCCGACGTCGCGGCGCTGCTCGCCCCGGACGAAATCGCGCGCTGCTTCGACCTCGACCACGCGCTCTCGCACGTGGACACGATCATCGATCGCGCGCTCCGCGACTGACCTGCGGCGTTGACCTGCGCGGGCCGGTTTGACAGGCTCGGCCCCTCATGGCCGCACCCACACCTGTCCGCTCGCGCTGGCGCCGGCTCGCGATGCTCGCGCCGCTCGCGGCGCTCGCCGCCTGCAGCGGGAGCGCCTCGGCGCCGCCTCCGCCTCTCGGCGCGGCGCCCCCTCAGGCCGCGGCGCCCCCTCAGGCCGTGGCGAGCGCCGAGCCCGCGCGGCCGGCGGAGGCGCCGCGCGAGCCGTTCACCGCGCTGCGCGATCGGATCCTGCGCGAGTGGGTCGCGGACGAGCCGGCCTTCGCGCGCTCGCGCGGGCTGCACGAGCAGGACGGCAAGGTCTCCGACTACGGCGCTGCCGCGATAGAGCGGCGGCTCGCGCGCCTCGAGCGCGACCGCGCGGCGCTCGCCGCCGTCGACGCCGCGGCGCTCTCCCCGGACGAGGCGCTCGACCGCGCGCTGCTCCTCCAGCAGATCGACCTCAAGATCTTCACCGGGAGGGACGTCGAGGAGTGGCGCCGGCGGCCGCAGTTCTACGGCGATCTGTTCGGCGTGAACCACTACCTCGATCGCGCGTACGCGCCGCTGCCCGAGCGCGCGCGGCGCCTCCTCGAGCACGAGAAGGCGGCGCTGGCCCAGGCGCCGCGCGTCCTCGAGAACCTCGTGAGCCCGATGCCGAAGCCGGTGATCGAGGTGGCCGTGAAGATCTTCCGCGGCTACGCCGAGTACCTGCGCGGCGATGTCGTCAAGCTGCTCAAGGGCGTGGGCGACCCCGCGTTCCAGGCCGATTTCGAGAAGACGAACGCCGCGCTCGCCGACGCGGCGGAGAAGCTCGCCGAGCACCTCGCGAAGGTCGAGCTGCCGAAGGGCGACGCGAGCCACGTGCTCGGGGAGGCGCGGTACCGGAAGCTCCTCCTCGCGCAGGAGGGGCTCTCGATGCCGCTCGCCGAGTTCAAGAAGATGGGCGAGGACGACCTCGCGGCGAACAAGGCGGCGTACCAGGAGCTCGCCAGGAAGGTGAGGACCTCCCGGCCGAAGGCGGAGCAGCTCCTCGCCGAGGCGACGCGGATGATGGAGTCGGCGCGCAAGTTCCTCGTCGACAAGGAGATCGTGAGCCTCCCGTCCGACGAGCGGGCGATCGTGAAGGAGACGCCGCCCTACATGCGCTGGAACGCCGCCTTCCTCGACGCGCCCGGGCCGTTCGAGCGGAAGGGGCTCGAGGCGTTCTACTACATCACGAAGCCGGACCCCTCGTGGCCCCGGAAGGAGCAGGAGGAGTACGTGATGCTGCGGGGCACGCTGCTCTCGACGACCGTGCACGAGGTCTACCCGGGGCACTTCGTCCAGGGCCTGTGGGGGAACCGGGCGCCGACGGAGACGCAGAAGATGTTCGGGAGCTACTCGTTCGTGGAGGGCTGGGCCCACTACGTCGAGCAGATGATGATCGAGCAGGGGTTCGGCAAGGAGGACCCGCAGAGTCGCCTCGGCCAGCTCGCGGACGCGCTGCTGCGCAACTGCCGGGTGGTCGTGTCGCTCGGGGTGCACGCCGAGGGCATGAGCCTCGACGAGGCCGAGCGCCGCTTCGTCGACGACTGCTTCCAGGACCGCGCGACGGCGCGGGAGCAGGCGGTGCGCGCGACGTTCGACCCCGGCTACTTCGCCTACACGCTCGGCAAGCTCCAGATCCTGAAGCTCCGCGAGGAGGCGAAGGCGGCCCTGGGCCCGGCGTTCTCGCTGCGCCGCTTCCACGACGCGCTCCTCTCGCACGGCTCGCCGCCGCTGCCGCTCGTCCGCGAGCGCGTGCTCGCCGAGCTCAAGGCGCCGATGAGGAAGCAGCCCTTATAAAGGCCTTGCTCCAGGGGGCCCAGCGCGTCGGCCGCGCCTTCAGCGTGCGCACGTCCATCGCGTCGCACCACGCCTCGAAGCGGTCGCGCGGCACGCCCCGCGGGCGCGCTAGGCCGTCACGTCGGCCATGAAGATCGGCGGGGTGTGCAGGGCCAGGATCTCCGGCGCGGGCGGGGCCGACTGCTTCGCCATCCGGAGCGCCTCGTCCATCGTGCGCGCCGTCTCCCACCCGAGCAGCTGCGGGATGTACTCGTTGTCGGCGCCGACGACGATCATCCGGCCGATGTGCTGCCGCCCCGCCTCGCCCCAGTACCACATGAAGAACGGGTGGGTCGGGTGGTACGCGTGCCCGAAGCGGTACATCTCGATGTACGCGGGGTTCTCGGAGAACTTCTTCTCGTACCGCTTGTGCAGCTCCATCGCGTCCCGCGTCTCCGGCAGGAGCCGGTGCACGAACTCGATGTACGGGGCGTGGTGCTCGTTGTCGAACAGGTCGGTGCAGGGGTGGAGGATGATCATCGTCCCCCCCTTCTTGAGCATCGGCGCGCCGCGGTAGAGGTTGAACAGGTAGCCGTTCGCCATCACCTGCACGAGCAGCGGGTTCAGGAACGAGTTCACGTTGTACGGGCTGATGTACGGGATGCCCGTGATCAGGATGTCGGCCTGGCCCGAGACCGGGACGAGGTACTGGTCGAAGCTGCGCTTCAGCGTGTGCTCGTGGACGGCCTCGGTCTCGCCGGCGAACACCCCGGTCACCCCGAACGGCGAGGGGACGCGCTGGAAGATCGCCTGGCGCGCGGGCTGCGGCACCTTGGACAGCGTGAAGCGGAGGGCGCGCAGCGCGCTCTTCTCGCCCGCGCTCAGGTCGTCCTCGTTCTTCGCGAGGAACTCGAGCGGGCGATCGAACATGCGGTTGTTGATCGTCGTCTCGATCGTGAAGACGTTGAGCTTCTTGTTGGCCAGCCGGCCCATGCGCTCGACGCTCGTGTGCAGCGCGGAGCTCTTCGGATCCATGTACGAGTAGCAGTCGCGCATCACCCGCGGGTTGTGGTGCGCGCGCAGGCTCCGGTACCCGCACAGGCCGACGGCGACCGACTTGTGCCCGCCGTCCATCGGCACGAGGTTGAGGTTCACGTAGATCACGAGGTCGCTGTCGACCGCGCGCTTGTTGAGCTCGACCTCCTCGCCGACGTCGGTCGTGCCGACGTACTTCATGTTGGCGGCGTTCTCGGCGTCGTGGTTGTAGAGCCGCTTCGGCCAGTAGGCGTTGAAGATCCGGTCGCCGACGATGTGGCGGACCTCCCAGTCCTTCATCCGCCGGTGGACGCTCGTGGCGATGATGATCTCCACGTCGTCGACGCCGTAGTCGGCGAGCAGGTCGAGCACGATCGTGAGCACCCGCTCGCGGATGTCGGGGCGCTTCATCTGCGGCAGCGGCAGCGAGATGTCGTCCACCGCGATCGTGACCTTCATCCCCGGGCGGAGCTTCGCGTAGAGCGGCTCCGAGTTGTGCGGGTGGTTGATCGCGTAGCGGATCGCGGCGTCGACGTCCTTCAGCGGCTCGATGGGCGGCTTCGCGTAGAGCACCCGGGTGCCGGTGGGCAGGTCGACCTCGACCAGCTGGTCGCCTGAGAAGAGCACCCGGGGGGCGCTGCGGCTGTCTAGCGTGACGACGCAAGGATGGCTCATGGGACCTTCAGAGCAGGGGGTGCGACGTGTTGGGCTGGGTGGTGGCCTCCCGCCGCCGGCGGGGAGGCAGGGGTCATGCGGCGAGGTGGAGGATCGGCCAGTGGTACGCCTGCGCCAGCATCTTGAGCTTGCGGTCCGGGTTCACCGCCGCCGGGTAGCCGACGACCGAGAGCATCGGGACGTCCGAGTAGCTGTCCGAGTAGGCGAAGCACTCGTCGAGGTCGTGCCCGTTCGCGTGGGCGTGCTCGCGGATGAGCCGCGCCTTCTCGGGCCCGGCCACCACCGGGCGCAGGAGCTTGCCCGTCGCGAACCGATCCTTCACCTCGAGGCGGTTCGCGATGATGCCCGTCGCGCCGAGGTGCTCGGCGAGCAGCTGCATCAGGAAATCGAGCGCGCCGGAGATGAGGATGACGTCGTGCCCCTTGTCGAGGCTGCACTTCACGAGGTCCCGCGCCTTGGCGTAGATCGCCGGCTTGAGCACCTTCGCGAACGCCTCCTCCGCGAGCGCCACGAGGCGATCCTCGGAGACGCCCTCGAACGAGCTGAAGAGCAGCTCGTTGAAGAGGCGGCGATCCTGGAGCTCCGCCATCGCCATCCACGGCGCCTTGACGATGGCGCGGCCGAGCTTCGCGAGGCTGTGCATCGGCGTTGGCTGGTTCAGCATGTAGAACACCGTCGGGTGCACGAGGTTCGTCGTGACCAGGGTGCCGTCTACGTCGAAGTAGCTCGCCGGCATGCGAGGCAAATCTCCCTGCATGCCGTTTGAGTCAAGATCGAGCTGCCGCGAACCGGTGTTCGCAGGCGATCGTCACGCCGCGTCGAGGTGCCACGCCGCGTCGATGGGCTCGTGCAGGTCGTCGCGCCGTCACGCGGCGAACAGGCGCTCGTACCGGTCGTCGAGGTCGACGCCGCCGTCGGTGTCTCCCCGGTCCACGGGGTTGATGCCGCAGTACTCGACGCTCGCCAGGTGGCGCCAGCGCCCGGCGCGCTCGGGCTCGTCGGGCAGCACCGGCGTCGTGCAGGGGAAGCAGCCGATGGTGCGGAAGCCCATCCCGTGCAGCGGGTTCTCGAGCGCGTCCTCGTGCGCGGCGAAGTACGCGTCGAGCTCCTCGCCGGTCAGCGACGCGAAGGGGTGGACGCGGAGCGTGTTGTTCGCGGGGTCGAGGCCGAACGGCGCGACCTTGGCGCGGGCGCCGCCCTCGCCCCGCCGCAGCGCCGCGACGAGCGCGTCGTAGCGGCCCCGGATGGCGCCCAGCGGGGCCGATTTGCGGAGGTCGCAGCAGCGCTCCTGGCCCTCCTTCGAGAGGTAGAGCAGCCCTTCCTCGCGCGTCTGCTGCGCGAAGCTGCGCTCGGGCGACAGCGTGACGACGCGCAGGTTCGGGTGGGTCCGCGCGAGCTCGTCGCGCGTGGCGAGCGTCTCGGCGTGGAGCACGCCGGTGTCGACGAAGACCACGTCGAAGGAGAGCCCGGCGCGGTCGGCCATGTGGCAGAGCGCGGTCCCGGCGCGCTGCATGCTGCTCATGATGGCCGCGCGCGGGCCGAAGGACTCGCGGACGAAGCGGAGGAGCTCGACGGGGGACGCGCCCTGGAAGCGTCGGTTCAGCGGTTCGAGGTGTCGCTCGGTGATGCGCATGAGCGATGCATAGCAGAGCCCGTTTCCTTGATCCGGGTTGCCTTCGCCTGAGCTTGCGCCTAACTCCGCTATCGCGGAATGACCAGCGCCTATCAAGCCTCAAAAGCGGGCGGGCTCGGCCACGACCTGCCGGAGCTCGAGCGCCGTCGCTTCCTGTTCGTGACGGGCAAGGGAGGGGTCGGGAAGACGACGATCTCCGGCGCCCTCGCCCTCGCCTTCGCCGCCCGCGGCAAGCGCGTCCTCGTCGCGATGTGCCACACGAAGGAGCGGCTCTCCGCCATCCTCGGCTCGAAGCCGATCGGCCCGGAGGTCATCCAGGTCGCCGAGCGCGTGTCGGCGGTGAACATCGCGCCGGACAGGGCCCTCCGGGAGTACGGCGAGATGGTCCTGAAGATGCGGGCCGCGGCCGATCTCGTCTTCGACAACAAGTACACGCGCACCTTCTTCCGCGCGGTGCCCGGGCTGTTCGAGTGGGCGATGCTCGGCAAGGCGTGGTTCCACACGACGGAGCTGCTCCCCGACGGCTCGAACCGCTTCGACGTGGTCCTGCTCGACGCGCCCGCGACGGGGCACGGGGTGGACATGCTGCGGGTGCCGAAGGTGATCCTCGACGTGGCGCCGCCGGGCATCCTTCGCCGGGACGCCGAGGCGGCGTGGGCGATGTTCAGGGATCCCGCGCGGAGCGGGGTCGTCGTCGTGACGCTCCCGGAGGAGATGCCGGCGACCGAGACCGTCGAGCTCGTGGCGGAGGTCCGGGGCGACCTTGGCCTGCCCGTCCACCGGGTGATCATCAACGGCGTGCTGCCGGCGCTGTTCTCGCCCGAGGAGCAGCGGGCGCTCCTCGTCGACCCGGCGCGCCTCGACATCCAGGCGCCGGCGCGCGCCGCGGACACCGTCGAGAGCGCCTTCGTGGCCGGCGCGCGGCGGGCGATGCGCGAGTCGGTGCAGCGCGAGAGCCTGGCCCGCCTGCGGCGCGATCTCGACCTGCCCACCGTGATGCTGCCGTTCCTCTTCGACGAGGCCTCGACGGTCGCCGGCACGCGGATGCTGGCCGAGCGGCTCTGAGCGGGGGCGGATGCCGGCGGCCCTGCTGCGAGCGAGCCCGCTGCTCCGCGACGGACGGGCGCTGCTCGACGCCGATCGCCTCGTCCACGCGGGGGTGGCCGACCGGCGCGCGAGCTTCGAGCTCGCCTTCGCCGCGATGCCGCCGCACACGGGTTTTCTCGTGGTCGCCGGGGTCGAGGCGGCGCTCGAGGCGCTCGCGGCGGACGGCGCGCGCTTCGACGCGGCGGCGGTCTCCGCGGCGCGCGCGGCGTGCGGCCTGAGCGACGCGCTCGAGGAGCGGCTCGCCGGCGCGCCGCTGTCGGTCGACATCGACGCGATGCCGGACGGGACGATCGCCTTCCCGGGGACGCCCGTCGCCTCGGTGGAGGGGCCGTTCATCGAGGCGCTGCTCGTGGGCGCGCTGCTCGCGCCGGCGCTCCGCCGCGGCACGGCCGCGGCGACGAGGGCCGCGCGGCTCCACATCGCGGCCGGCGGCGGCGACATCGTCGACGGGTCGTCGGCGAGCGTGCCGTTCGCCGACGAGGCGCTCGCGCTCGCCCGCGCGGCGCACGTGGGCGGCGCCGTGGCGACGACGAGCGCGCTCGCGGCCACGGCGCTCGGCATCCCGTTCCGCGGTGAGGCGGGGATCGACCTCGGCGAGCTCGCGCCGCCGCCGTCCCCGCTCGAGGGCAGCTGGCCCTGGTACGCCGATCGGATGGTCGACCTCGGGGGCGACGACGAGGAGGCGCTGCTCCTCGAGGCGAGGCGCGTGGGCGGGAGCGCGGGCGGCTGGGTCGCGTCGGGGCTCGGGGAGGCCGTCGAGGGGCTGCCGGCGGCGCGCTGCGAGCTCGTGGCGCTGGAGGAGGCGGGCGCGTGGGCGCTCCGGCAGGGCACGAGCGATCGCGGGGACGTGATCGCGGGGCGGAAGATGGTGGCGCGCTACTACGACGAGGCGGGGCGCGCGGCCCTCGACGTGATCCACCTCGCGCACGAGCGGATGCTGGCCCCGCGCGCGCTCGGGGTCGCGAGGCTCGCCCCGCTCGCGCGCGCGGCGATGCGCGGCGGGCGCGCGCTCGAGTCGCCCGAGCCGGCGAGCGCCGGGCGCGAGCGCTCCCTGGCGGCGCGCCAGCTGCTGCCGGACGCGGTGGCGCTCCTGCGCGCGCCGGCGAGGTACCCGGTGCAGTTCTCGCCGGCGCTGATCGCGCTGCGGGAGCCGGAGCCGCCGGGCGCGCTGCGGTAGCTTCCGGAGCCGACCACGCCGCCGAGCTCCCGTGCTTCAGGGATGAGGTACTGCCCCGCCTCGTCGACAGGGGCGTCGCCGGCCTGGCTGACTAGTCGGAGACCTTGATCAGCAGCTTTCCGATCTTGTTCGGCTGGAAGAGCATCGCGAGCGCATCCGGGGTGTTCTCGAGCCCTTCCACCACGCGCTCGCGCCAGGTGATCCTGCCCTCCTTGATCCAGCCGTGGATCTTCTCGAAGGCCTCGGGGAAGCGCGCTTGATGATCGCTGACGACGAAGCCCTGCACCCGGAGACGCTGCATCAGGATGAGCGGGAAGCGCACAGGGCCCGGGCGGGGCTGTTTGTCGTTGTACGTCGCGATGAGGCCGCAGATCGTGACCCTGCCAAAGAGGTTCATCTTGTCGAGCACGGTGTCGAGGATGTCGCCGCCCACGTTCTCGAAATCGATGTCGACGCCCTTCGGACAGGCGCGGTCGAGCGCCGCCGCGACATCCTCGGTGCGGTAATTGATGCAGGCGTCGAAGCCGAGCTCTTCGGTCACATAGCGGCACCCGGCGTCGCTGCCGGCGATGCCCACCACGCGACAGCCCGCGATCTTGCCCATCTGGCCGACCAGGGAGCCCACGGAGCCGGCGGCGCCGGACACGACGATGGTCTCGCCGGGCCTCGGCTGCGCGATATCGAAGAGGCCGACGTAGGCGGTGAAGCCGCCGGTCACGTGAAGTGGGCAGAGGAAGGCGCCGAGCGGGAGGTCCAGCGCGGGCAAGCGCGTGAGGGCGAGGTCGCCGGGCGCCGCGACGTTGTAGTCCTGCCAGCCGAGGAGGCCGGAGACGAGGTCTCCTGCGCCAAAGTCGGGGTGGCGGGAGCGCTCGACGACGCCGACGCCGAGCGCGCGCATCACCTCGCCCTGGTTCACGGGCGGCATGTACTGCTTCGTGTCGCTCATCCAGATCCGGTTCGTCGGATCGACGGACAGGTAGCGCGTGCGGACGAGGACTTCGCCGTCGCCAGGCTCCCGGACCGGCGCCTCGCGGAGCTCGAAATGGCTGCGGCCCGGCGGGCCCTCGGGGCGCGCCTTGAGGACGTAGTGGCGGTTGGAGAGGGACGAGGTGCTCATGAAGCGAAGCTAGACGCCCGGGGGCCGCACCGGAAGGTGCAAGCCGCGCCTCAAGCGCCGGCACGCACGCCGACCGTCATGGTCTGCGCGCCGAGCGGGAACCACGCGAGCCAGGGCTCGAGCGGACGCAAGGGCGCGAGCGGCCGCGGGAAGAACAGCACGTAGTCCTGCCGCACCGAGGCAAGCGCGCCAGCGAGCAGCGCGCGCACCTCGCGTGGCGGAAGCAGGATGGCGTCGTCGTCGAACGGACACAGGCGCACCGCCCGCCGCGTGAGCGGGTTGTACGGGTTGTGCTCGAAGACGAACAGGCGCCCACCCGGCTTGAGCTTGGTCGCCACCGCCTGCACCAGCCTGGAGCGCTCGGGCGGCGGGACGTGGTGCAGCACGCCCGACAGCACGGCCGCGTCGAACCGCTCGCTCGGGATGGCGGCCTCCTCGCCGTACACGGTCGCGCTCGGAGCGTGCTCGCGCGCAAGCTTGGCGCTCTCCGCCGACGGGTCGAAGGCGCCGACGAAGGCGAAGCGACCGCAGAGCAAGCGCGTGAGGCTGCCGGTGCCGCAGCCGTAGTCGAGCACGCTGTGCGCGCTGGACACGCCGGCCCGCGCCAGGCACCCGAGCTTGTGCTCGGCGAAGTACTCGGGCCCTTCCCCGCTCAGGCGCACGCTCCGCTGGTGCGCCTCGCGGTAGGTGGGGGCGTAGTGATCGAACTTTTCGACTTCGGAGGCGCGATCGAGCGACACGCCGGCTACCGTAACATCCGGGCCGCCGCCCCGCAGCATCGCGGCAAGCGCTCGCGGCCCAGGTAGAGCCGGGAGAACGCCGCTGCGGCTCACATGTCGAGCAGGAGCTGCGTCAGGATGTAGTTCGTGACGAGCACGGTGACGCAGCTCTCGACGACCGCGCGCGTGGTCGCGACGCCGACGCCGCGCGCGCCGCCCGAGGCGTAGAAGCCGTGGCGGCACGAGACCGACGAGACGATGAAGCCGAAGACGCACGCCTTGATGAGCCCCATGGAGATGTCCTTGGGGAGGGCGAAGTCGCGGATGCTCTGGAAGAACGCGCCCTCGTCGCCGCCGAGCCAGAGCACGGCGACGAGGTACGAGCCGCACATGCCGACGCTCGTGTACAGGATGCAGAGCAGCGGCAGCATCACCGTCGCGGCGAAGAGCCGGGGCGAGAGCAGGTACTGCACGGGGCTCACGCCCATCGTCGCGATCGCGTCGATCTGCTCGGTGACGCGCATGTTGCCGAGCTCCGCGGCCATCGCGCTGCCGGCGCGGGCGGTGACCATGATCGCGGAGAAGACCGGCGCGAGCTCGCGGGCCAGCGAGACCGCGACGAGGCCGCCGACGCGGCCCTCGGCGCTGAACGCGCGCAGCGCGTAGGACGTCTGCAGGGTGACGACCATGCCGCTGAAGACGCCGGTCAGGCCGACGATGAAGACCGACTGCGCGCCCATGAAGTCCATCGCCGCGAGGAACTGGGCAGGGCGGAACGGCGGGCGCACGAGCCAGACGATCGTCTGGAAGGTGAGCGTGACGATGTTGCCGATGTTGTCGAGGAACGCGAGGACCGGCTCCAGCGCCCTGTTGAGCAGCTCGCCGCGGCTGGTCTCGGCGCCTTCCTTCACGGTGCGCTCTTGTACCACGCAACGCCGCCGCGCACGGGGCCGGGCTCGCGACGACCCCGCGCGCCCGCTCGCCCGCGCTGCGACGTGCGCTTCGCGCCGGCGCGTGGATCGCGCCGCCGGTCGAGCCCGCCCGAGGGCGCAGCGAGATCCCGCTCGCCCTCGCCAGGCTCCGGCCGCTCGACGCGCTTCACGCAGCGCCCGGCCTGGCTCCGCGCGATCCGGCGGAGCCGCGCCGCAGCTCGTCCTCCAGCGCGGCGAGCACCTCGCCGCTCCGCGCGCCGGTCGCCCTGATCTCGGCGGCGCGGCCGGGCGCGGACGGATCGTCGGGGGCGGCGAGGTGGATCAGGAGCGCGTCGCCCCCGAGCGCCTCCACGAACGGCTCGCCCCACTCCACGACGACGAGCGCGCCCTCCGCGCGGCGCTCGCGCAGCCCGAGCTGGGCGAGCTCCGCGGCCGCGCCGTCGCGCGCGCCCTCGGCGGAGGACGCGCCCCCGAGGCGGTACGCGTCGGCGTGTGCGATGGGGACCCGGCCCTCGTGCTCGTGGACCAGCGTGAACGTCGGGCTGGTGATCGGGAGCGCCGGCGGGACGCCGAGCGCCCGGCAGAGGGCGCGGGCGAAGAACGTCTTCCCGGCGCCGAGATCGCCGGCGAGGACGACCAGATCGCCGCCCGCGAGGCGCGCGGCGAGCGCCCGTGCCAGGCGGATGGTGCTGCGGCGGCTCGGCAGCTCGATGCGCATGCGTCAGAACCGGGCCCCGGCGCCGAGCGTCGCGCCGACCAGCAACAGGGAGCCGTCCCCCGTGGGAACCCACCGGAGGTTGCCGAGCTGGGCCTCGAGCTGCACCGCGCGGCTCAGCGCGAGCGCGACGTCGAGCGACGCCCCGAGCACCGGGTGGACCTCGAGATCGCCGTGGTACGTCGTGAGATCTGGGCCCACGGCGCCGGGGGCGGACCTGAAGAACGCGCCCGCGCGGAGCGACGGGCCGAGGTGAAGCGGGAACGCGCGCCACGCCCCGTCGTGCGGCGTCAGGCTGGGCGTCAGCATCAGGCGCGCGCCGCCCTCGATCCAGCCGGCGAAGGGGCCGGCCAGGTTGCCGCCGCCGCCGGCGAACAGCTCGAGCCCGCGGTCGCCGGGCGCATAGGCCACGCGCGCCTCCCCGACCAGCGAGGCCGCGCTGCCGCTCGCGCCCGGCAGGCGCGCCGCCGCGACGGCCAGCCCGAGCGACGCGGACAGGGCGACCCGGCGCCCGCCCGAGTACGCCGGCCATACGCGCTCCGGCCCGAGGGGATACGCCATCAGCACCTCTTTCGCGGGCGGCGCGGGCGGCGGCGCGGGCACCGGGGGCAGCACGATCGCCCCTCCCGCGGATGGAGGCGGGGGCGCGCTCGCCGGAGCGGAGCGCGCGGCGCGCTCCCAGGGGAGCTCGCCGGCGCCGATGCCCTCCGGGCGGAGCAAGACGGCCAGCATCTCCTGCGTCTGCCGGGCCTCTTTACCCCGGTCGACCTCCCTGGCGACCGACTCGACCCGGCCCGTCGAGGCGAGGTACGCGGTGAGCTCGATCCGGGTGGTCGTGACCGCAGGATCGACGGTGCCGGTCAGGACCCAGTCCACGCCCGTCCGCGCGCTCACCGCGCGGTACTCGTCCGCGCTGTCGGCGACGCCGTCGGCGACGTCCTTGAGCGCGGCCGCGACCGCGCCGTCCGGCGCCGCGGTGTGGCCGAGGGCGGCGAGCCCGCGCGCGACCTCGGCCTGGGCGGCGCTCCGGGCGGCCTCATCGGTGCCCCCTCGCGCCGGCAGGAGCGCCACCCGATCGGCGAGCGCGGCAGGGGCGATCGCCAGGAGCGCGGCGGCGGCGGCACAGGAGAGGGCTCGGCGGATCATGCGGCGCCATGGTACGCCCGCCGGCAGGCCGGAGCAGCCCCGGGGCGACGCGCCGGCACGGTCTCCACGCGCCGCCTCGCGCGTCGTGCCCTGCGCTGACGGGGCGCCGGCCAGGTGAGCAGCGTCATTCACCGCGCTCTCGCCCCGCTCATCGCGCCTTCCCGCTCTCGCGGTAGCCGATCACCCGCGGCAGCACGCGCCGCCCGCCGAAGCCGCTCGCCGCCGTCGTCCAGAGCTCTGCCGACGCGGTGCTCATGGCGCTCGCCGCGGCGAGGCGCCGCGCCTTCACCTCCGCCGGGTCCTCGGTGCCCGTCTTCGGCAGCCGCTGCACGCCGGCCCAGGCGAGCACGCCGGCGTCGCGCCCGAGCGCCGCCCAGAAGCTCGGCGGCGACGGATGGGTGGCGAGCCACGCCGCGAGCGCGGCCGCCGCGCCCGAGGCAGGCGCCGCCCTGGGATCGCCCGCGCCCGGCGGAGGCTGCGCGCCGGAGGGCGCCGCGAGGAGCGGGAAGAGCCCTGCCGTCGCGACGAGCGATCCCGGCGGCGGCGCGATGGCCGTCTCGAAGGCGAGCGCGATCGTCACCGAGCGGGGAGCCGCGCGGAGCGCCTGGTCCGCGCAGCGTGCGTCGCCGGCGAGGACCATCCCGCGGATGGCCGGCGGCCGGAGAGCGCGCGCGTCGAAGGTCCCGTCGCAGGGGAGCGCCAGCGCGATGCCGCGCTCGGCCAGCGGCGTGGCCCCGGTAGCGCCCGGCGGCGCGGCCCCCGCAGCGGCCCCGGCGGCGCCCGCCGGCGTGGGGGCCGCGTCCTTCCGGACATCGGCGTCGCCGCCCACGAGCGCCACCGGCTTCGCGCCCCGCTCCGCGAGCGCGGCGGCGAGCACCTCGATGCTCCTCGCGGGCTCCTCGCCCACGACGAAGACGAACGCGCCGTCCAGCGCCGCCGGCTCCGGCGGATGGACGAGCAGCACCGGGATCGCGTGCGTCCGCGCGAACTTCGCCGCCTCGGTCGCCTGCTCCCGATCGGAGCCGGCGATGAGCACCGCGGCGCCCTCGGCGGTGAGGCTGTTCAACGCCTCGTCCACGCTGCCCTCGCCGCCGTCGTCGCGGCTCACGAGCCGCGCGTCCGAGCCCGGCCGGAGCAGCCCGAGCCCGTGCGCCACGCCGGCGGCGATCTCGACGCCCCGGCGGCGCGACGCGGCCGTGCGCGTCGACAGCAGCAGGCCGACCGTGGGCGGCTCGACGCGCGCGGCCCCCGCGCCGGCCGCGAGCTCGAAGATCGCGTCGCGCTGGGTGCCGAGCGCCGCGTCGGCCCGATCGAGCAGCTCCTTCGCGAGCGCCACGTCGCGGCGCTCGCGGGCGACGATCGCGAGGCGCTCGGCGACAAGCGAGCGCAGGTCGACCTCCGGGCTCACGACCTCGCCGGTCGCCCGCCCGGCGCGCAGCGCCCGGACCAGGTGATCGATCGGCACCTCGCGCAGCTGCGCCCCGATCTGCGCCCGGACGGCGGCGCGCCGGTCGTCGTCGGCCTCGCGCAGCCAGACGCTCATCAGCTCGATCGCCTGCGTCCACGCGCCCGCCTCCATCGCGGCGGCGGTGACCTCCTCGTTGAGGAGCGCGCGCACGTACGGGTCGATCATCTTGCTCACCAGCGGGCGCAGCACCCCGAAGGCGGGCCTCGGCTTGCCGGCTCGCCGGAGCGCCGCGCCGCGGATCACGCGCGCGAGATCGCCGACCGCGCTCCGCCCCGCCGCCTCGACCTCGCCCGCGAGCGCCTCGGCGCGGGGCAGGTCCCCGCGCTCCAGGGCGATCCACGCGAGGTGGACGGTCGCGACGCGCGCGAGGTCGTCGGAGGCGTGGCGCCCCCGGAAGGCGAGGAGCTCCGGCTCGAGCGCGATGCGCTCGGCGTGCGCGCCGTTCGCGAAGCGCGAGAGGAGGGGGCGCAGCTCTGCCTGGGCCGCGGGCGACCCGGCCAGCGCCGGGCTCACCGGCGCTCCGCCGTCCTGCGCGCCGCAGCCGGCGCCGGCGGTCGCGGCGGCGAGCGCGAGCAGGGCCGCGGCCGCGATCGCGGCCACGCGGGCGTGACGTGGCCGACGTCGCCGGGCGGCGCATCTGCGCGGGCGAGCCGCCCCGCCGCCGCTCGACGCGCCAAAGGCAGCGGAAAACCGGCCGGAACTGTTGACTGCGTTCACCTTGACGTCACCCGGGGCATCCCATACACCCGCCGCGCCCGCCTTCCATCGAGGTCAGCGTGTCCGAGGCAACCCCCGCGAGATCGCTCTTTCACGAGAGCCGCCGGTCCTTTCTCCTGCGCAAGCTGCATTCTCTCACCGGCGCCCTCCCCGTGGGCGGTTTCCTGCTCTTCCACTTCTGGACGAACGCGAAGGCGCTCCAGGGGCAGGAGCGGTTCGACGCGGCCGTCGGCGAGATCTCGCACATGCCGTACCTGCCCGTGCTCGAGATCGGGCTCGTCGTGCTGCCGCTCGCGTTCCACGCCCTCTACGGGGTCAAGCTGGTGCTCGAGGGCAAGCCGAACGTCGGCAGCTACACGTTCTCGCGCAACTGGATGTACACGCTGCAGCGGGTCACGGGGGTGCTCGCCTTCGCGTTCATCGGCTTCCACCTCTGGTCGTACTGGGCGCAGAAGTGGCTGGGCCGGATGGCGCCCGAGGAGTTCTACCCGCGGCTGTGCGCCGACATGGCGTCGACCGTCGGCGGCGTCCCGGTGATCGCGCTCGTCTACCTCTTCGGCATCGCGGCGAGCGTGTTCCACTTCGCCAACGGCCTCTGGGGCTTCTGCTTCTCGTGGGGGATCACCGTCTCGCGCCGGGCGCAGCGGATGGCCGCGGTGGTCTTCGGCGCGGTGGGCCTCGTGGTCTTCCTGTTCGGCGCCAACACGGTGATCTATTTCGCCACCGGCGCGCCGTTCCCCGGGACGCCGGGCCCGTCCGCGGAGGGCGGCCGCAGCTGCGCGGACATCGCGTCGGCTTCGACCGGTTCCACCGGCGCCCCCCCGCGCGCGGCTGTCGGCGCCGGCGCCGGTGTCGACGTGGGCGCGCCGGCCTCGCACTGACCATCGTATCGGCCGCGCCCTTCCGGGGAGCGGCGCGGGAGCATCGGGATCGAACATGGCCGCGAAGAGCACGACGAGGAGCGAGGGGGGGAAGGTTCGGCGCGTGATCGTCGTCGGGGGCGGGCTCGCCGGCCTGATGACGGTGATCAAGCTGTGCGAGGCGAAGGTCCCTGTCGACCTGATCTCCCTCGTGCCGGTGAAGCGCTCGCACTCGGTGTGCGCGCAGGGCGGCATCAACGCCTCGGTGAACACGAAGGGCGAGGGCGACAGCCCCCAGGTGCACCTCGAGGAGACGGCGTACGGCGGCGATTTCCTCGCGAACCAGCCGCCCGTCAAGGGGATGGCCGAGGCCGCGCCGGGCATCGTGAACATGCTCGATCGCATGGGCGTGCCGTTCAACCGGACGCCCGAGGGCCTGCTCGACTTCCGCCGCTTCGGCGGCACGCTCTACCACCGCACGGCGTTCGCCGGCGCGACGACGGGGCAGCAGCTGCTCTACGCGCTCGACGAGCAGGTGCGGCGGTACGAGCTCGCCGACGTGACCGACGAGCACGGCGTGGCGATCCCGGGCGAGAAGATGGTCCGGAAGTTCGAGTTCTGGGACTTCCTCGAGGCGATCCTCGACGACTCCGGCACGTGCGTGGGCTGCGTCGCGCAGGACCTGAAATCGATGCAGATCCGCGCCTTCACGGGCGACGCGGTCGTGCTCGCGACGGGCGGCTGCGGCATCGTCTTCGGCCGCTCCACGCTGAGCGTCATCTGCACGGGGACGGCGGCGTCGGCGGTCTACCAGCAGGGCGCGGTGTACGCGAACGGCGAGTTCATCCAGGTGCACCCGACGGCGATCCCGGGCGCCGACAAGCTGCGGCTCATCTCGGAGAGCGCGCGCGGCGAGGGCGGCCGCGTCTGGGTGCCGAAGGACAAGACCGACGCGCGGAGCCCGCGGGACATCCCCGAGAAGGAGCGCGACTACCTGCTCGAGCGGATGTACCCCGGCTACGGCAACCTCGTCCCCCGCGACATCGCCGCGCGCGCGATCTTCAAGACGTGCTTCCACGAGGGGCGCGGCATCTGGAGCCCCGCGACGGGCCGCAACGAGAACGAGGTCTACCTCGACCTGACCCACAAGGACGAGAAGTTCCTCCGGTCGAAGCTCGCGGGCATCCTCGAGATCTACGAGAAGTTCGCGGGCACCGACCCGTACAAGAACCCGATGAAGGTCTTCCCGGCGGTCCATTATTCGATGGGCGGCCTGTGGGTCGACTACGAGGCGGACGCGCGGGGCTCGCTCAAGGCCGGGTCGCCGCGCAACCACGCGACGAGCATCCCGGGCCTCTACGCGGTGGGCGAGGTGGACTACCAGTACCACGGGGCCAACCGGCTCGGCGCCAACTCGCTGCTCTCGTGCATCTACGGCGGCATGGTGTGCGGGCCGGCGGTGGCGACCTATCAGCGGAGCATCAGGCGGAGCGCGCTCGATCTGCCGCGCTCGATCTTCGACAAGGCCGAGAAGCGCGCGGAGTCGAGCTACCAGCGCATCCTGACGCAGAACCAGGACGCGAAGCAGCCGGAGAACGCGTATCGGCTGCACCAGGAGCTCGGCGAGACGATGCTGCGCGACTGCACGATCGAGCGCGACAACGCCACGCTCGACCGCGTGCTCGAGAAGCTCGGCGAGCTCGAGGAGCGGGCGGAGCGGATCAAGTGCACGGACACGGCCCCGCGGGTGAACCAGGGGGCGCAGTTCGTGCGCCACCTGGAGAACATGCTGGTGCTCGCGCGGGTCATCGCGCAGGGCGCGAGGAACCGCGACGAGTCGCGCGGGGCGCACTACAAGCCGGAGTTCCCGGCGCGGAACGACGCCGCGTGGATGCGCACGACGCTGGCGCGCCACGAGGAGAAGGGCGCGGTGAAGTTCGTCCGCGAGTTCGACTACGCGTGCGCCGGCCAGTCGATCCACGTGACGGACGCGGTGGACACGTCGCTCGTGACGCCGCGGGAGCGCAAGTACGAGCAGGCGGGCGCGGCGAGCGCGGCGAGCGCACAGGCGACAGGGAAGCTGTCGCAGAAGAGCGTGTAGGATGGCCAAGGCGAGCGGAGACGAGGCGAACGGGGCGGCGGCGCCGGCGCAGCCGAAGGGCGAGGGCCGGCTTGTGCACCTGCGCGTGCGGCGGCAGGACACCGCGGATCGGACGGAGTCGCGGCGCTGGGAGGAGTTCAAGGTCCCCTACCTGCCGCAGATGAACGTGATCAGCGCGCTGCAGCAGATCCAGAAGGATCCGCGGACCGTGGACGGCAAGGAGGTGGCTCCTGTCGTCTGGGAGGCGGTGTGTCTGGAGGAGGTGTGCGGCTCGTGCACGATGGTGATCAACGGTCGAGTCCGACAGGCCTGCTCGGCGCTCATCGACCAGATCGCGCCGAAGGGCGAGGTGATCACGCTGGAGCCGATGTCCAAGTTCCCGCTCGTGCGCGACCTGCTCGTCGACCGGAGCCGGATGTTCGAGGACATGAAGCGCGTGCGGGCGTGGATTGACATCGACGGCACGCACGAGCTCGGCCCGGGTCCGCGCGAGTCGCCGGAGCGGCAGCAGGAGCGATATCCGCTCTCCCGCTGCATGACGTGCGGCTGCTGCGTCGAGGCGTGCCCGCAGTACAGCGACGGCACGAAGTTCGTCGGCGCCTTCGCCATCAACCTTGTGCGGCTCTACAACATGCACCCTTCGGGGGCGATGCACGAGGGCGAGCGCCTCGAGTCGGTGATGAGCGAGGGTGGGATCACCGATTGCGGCAAGTCGCAGAACTGCGTCGAGGTGTGCCCGAAGGAGATCCCGCTCGTCGACTCGCTCGCGGCCGTCTCCCGCGACACGACGAAGCGCATGCTGTTCGGCTGGCTGCTGAAGTAGGCGCGCCGACCTACGGAAACAGCGACCCCGTCCCGAGCCCGAGCCCGTTCCCGAGCCCCATCTGCAGCGCGTCCGGCGCGCGCGGCCGCGCCAGCTTGTCCAGGCGCATCCCGAGCAGGTGCGTGATCAGCGTGCAAGCCTGGTGCGCCCGCGCCGTCGCCTCGCACCCCATCCAGGCGCCGAGCGACTCCCGCTCGCCGTCCTCGGCGTAGCGGATCACGGCGCCGCCCTCGGCGACCGTGATCCAGGCGTTCGCCTGGCGCGGCAGCGAGGCGTGCAGCACGCCGACCTGGCCCAGCGGATCGTCGTTCGGGCCCATGACCCGGCCGTCCGGCTCGAGCAGCGCCACCGGCTCGGCCTCCAGGCCGAACACGCGCCCGCCGCGATCGACGCTGAGCTGGTGCTCGCCGTTCACGAGGATCTTGCCGTCCGGCATGACGTCGATCGTGAGGTCGGCGAGCGCCCAGCGCGCGCGGGGGATGTCGAGCAGCGCGCCGCCGCGCACCCAGTTGGCGGGGGGCGTCGCGGCGCACGCCGCGAGCAGCGAGAGCGGTACGACGAGAGCGAGGCGTCGCATGCGCCGAGCATACCGCAAGGACGCGCGGCGCGTGGGCCGGCGGGCCGGCAGCCCTGCTTGCCGTGGAGGATGGATGGAAGCGCGGCGCGTGGGCCGGCGGGCCAGGGCGGCCTTACACCTTCTCGGTCCCGGTCGTGCCGAGCAGCCCCGTCGGCTTCACAAGGAGCACCCCGATCAGCACCGCGAACACAAGGACGTCCTGCAAGCCGGAGTAGGGCGTGAGCTTCGTCATCTCTCCGATGATCCCGATCAACATGCCCCCGAGCATGGCGCCCGTGATGTTGCCGATGCCGCCGATGACCGCCGCCACGAACGCGCGGTTGCCGATCACGACGCCCATTGTGGGGTACACCTGCGACTGATCGAGGCAGTACAGCACCGCGCCCACCGCCGCGAGCATCGAGCCCGTGAGGAAGGTGAGCGCGATGATGCGGCTCGTGCGGACGCCCATCAGCCGGGCGGCCTCGACGTTCACGCTGAGCGCGCGCATCGCTTTGCCCGTCCAGGTGCGCCGCACGAGCAGCTCCAGGCCGATCATCACGAGGATCGAGGTGACGAAGATCACCTGCCGCGTGTGCTCGATCGGCAGGAGCTGCGGATAGCCGCGGTAGCGTGCGGTGAAGAGGAGCTGCGCCAGGTTCTGGAGGAGCACGCTCATCCCGAGCGCCGTGACCAGCGGCGTGATCCGGGTGTTCGCGAGGCCCCGCCCCCGTGAGCGGAGCGGCGCGTAAGCCACCTTCTCGACGACGACCCCGAGGACGCCCGCGAAGGCCATCGCGCAGAGGGTGCCGGCCACGCCCGCGAACAGCGGCGCGCTGCTGCCACCGAACGCCGCGATCCCGAAGAGCCCGGCGAAGGCGCCCATCATGAAGATCTCGCTATGAGCGAAGTTGATGAGCTTGAGGATGCCGTAAACCATCGTGTAGCCGAGGGCGACCAGCGCGATCATCGACCCCTGGGCGAGCCCTGTGATCAGGGCATTCACGATCTTCTCCATGGAGACCTCTTCAACGCACGTTCCGCACGTTCCGCACGTTCCGCACGTCCCGCGCGCTGCTCACGTCCGAGCCAGCGCGCGCGAACGACGGCTATTACTTCGCAGCCTTCTCGTTGACCGTCGCGTAGTAGGTAAACTGCTTGTCCTTGATCCGGACGATCACGACCGGCTTGTCCGCGTTGCGCTCGGCATCGATGGTGATGACGCCCGTCGCGCCCTGGAACCCCTTGGTGTCCTGGATGGCCGCCCGGATGTCGTCCGGCGTCATCGCCTTGGCGCGTCCCATCGCGTCGGCCAGCAGCCTGGCCGCGTCATAGCCCTGCGCCGCGATGCTCGACGGCGTGCGCTTGTACCGGTCCTTGTACTTCTGCACGAAGGCCTGGGAGTTGGGCCACGGGACGTCCGGCGCGTAGTGGTTCGTGAAGTACGCGCCGTCGAGCTCCTCGGCGGCGTCGCGCAGGAGCTCGTTCGCGTCCCACCCGTCGCTGCCGACGAACATGCTCCCTGGTACGCCAGCGGCCTTGGCCTGCCGCGCGACCGGGGCCATGCTCGTGTAATAGATCGGCGCGTAGATCATCTCGGGGTTCGCCGACTTGAGCTCGTTGATGTACGTCGTGAAGTTGGTCTCCTTCTTGAGGAAGCTCTTCTCCATGACGATCTCGCCGCCCAGGCGCTTCACCTCGTCGCGGAACTCCTTGGCGAGGCCCGACGAGTAGAGGTCGTCGGAGGCGAAGAAGAGCCCCACCTTCTTCTTGCCGAGCGTGTTCACGATGAACTGCGCGCCCATCTGGCCCTGCACGTCGTCGGTGAAGCAGGCGCGGAACACGAACGGGCCGACCTTCGTCACGTCCGGGTTCGTGGAGGACGGCGAGATCATCGGCACCTTCTTCTTGTTGGCGACGATGCCGCCGGCGCGCGACCGCGACGAGGCGACCTCGCCGAGGAGGGCCAGCACGTGATCCCGATCGATGAGCTGCAGGACCTTGTTGGTCGCCTCCTCGGGCTTCGACTTGTTGTCCTCGTAGAGGACGTGGATCGGCTTGCCCTTGACCCCACCGGCCTTGTTGATCTCGTCGATCGCGAGATCGATACCCTCCTTCGAGTCGACGCCGAACGCCGTCTCCTCGCCCGAGAGGCTGAAGTAAGCGCCGACCTTCCACTCGGCGTCGTCCTTGGCGTGCTCAGCCGCGTTGCCGGCCGGCGTCTCGCTCTTCTTGTCGCAACCGAGCGTCATCGCGCTGAGCGCGAGCGCCCCGGCGATCATCTTCACCAAACCCCGTCGTCCGAGCATGTCGTCGTCCTCCCTGTCGCCGGGCTGCCTCGCGTGGGGTCGCCCGCGGTGGCCATGGCCGCCCACGGAGCGGCTCAGAGCGCGTGTACTCATCGCGTCTACCATTGTCTACGCGGCACGTCAGCACCGTCGGGCCGCTGCGCGGTCGGCGTGGAGCATCTTAAGTGTTCGACTTTCCACGGATTCCGGCGACCGAGCCCGGCGTCGTTGCGCGCGGCGTCGCGCGCAACGCGGCGGCTAGCCGGTGCGGCGCGCGTGGACGAAGTGCTCGACGTTCCCCTTCGGCCCGCGCACCGCGCTGTCGACCTGGCCGACGACCGAGAAGCCTGCGGCCTCGATGGCCTGGCGCCCGTCGGCGATCGCCGCGAGGCGGGTCGCCTCGTCGCGGATGACGCCGCGGCCGCGGGCGGCGGCCTCGCGGCCCGCCTCGAACTGCGGCTTGATCAGCGCCACGAGATCCCCCGAGGGGCGGAGCAGGCGGGCGATCGCGTCGATGAGGCGGGAGATGCTGATGAACGACGCGTCGACGACGACGAGATCGATGGGGACGTCGAAGTCCTCTCGCTGGAGCTCGCGGGCGTTGACCCGATCGCGCACCTCGACGCGCGCATCGGCGCGGAGCTTGGCGGCGAGCTGGCCGTAGCCGACGTCGACGGCGAAGACCCGTGCCGCGCCGCGCTGGAGCAGGCAGTCGGTGAAGCCGCCGGTCGAGGCGCCCACGTCGACGCACGTCTTCCCGGCGACGTCGAGGCCGTGCGCGGCGAAGGCCTCGAGCGCGTGCTCGAGCTTCTCGCCGCCGCGCGAGACGAACCGGGGGCCGGAGGCGACGTGGACCTCGGCGTCCTCCGGGAGCAGCGTGCCCGGCTTGTCGATGCGGCGCGGCCCCGAGGTGACCTTGCCGGCCATGATCAGCGCCTGCGCCTCGGTCCGCGAGCCGGCGAGCTTCCGGGCGACGAGCAGGGCGTCGGCGCGCACGCGGGTCATGGCGCCTCCGTTTTCGGCAGGGGCGCCGCGAGGCCTGCGCCGCCGGGGGAGGGAGGGACGGCCGCGTCGCCGGAGAGCGCCAGCGCCTCGCCGTGGAGCGCCCGCGCGACGGAAGCGAGGCCGTCGCCGATGCGCGGGCCCGGGCGAAGCGCGACATCGGTGTTCAGCGGGCGCAGGCGCCCCTCGCGCACGGCGCGCAGGGATCTCCAGCCGGGCGCGTCCCTGAGCGCCGCCAGCCTCGAGGCGCCCTGCGCATCGGCGTCGCTGGACGTGCCGTCGAGCAGGACATCGGGATCCAGCGCGAGCAGCTGCTCGACGCTGATCGACGGGTAGGCGCCGCCGCGGGTGATCACGTTCTCGCCGCCGGCCAGCCGGATGAGCTCATCGGGGAAGCTGCCGGGGCCCGCGACGAAGAGGGGCGAGGTGTCGAACAGCAGGGCGGCCCGGACGCGCGGGGCGCCTTTCGCGGCGACGGCCTGCTCGACCGCGCGGCGCCGGGCGCGGATCCGGCCGATCGCCTGCTCCGCGCCGGGCGCCGCGTCGAGCCGCCGCCCGAGCTCCGTGAGCATGTCCTCTATCTGCGCGAGCGACTCGGTGTCGGGGAAACACGTCGCGATCCCGTGCGCGCGCAGCGACTCGTCGAGCGCGGGCCCCGCGGGGCCGCGGGCGCCGACCACGAGGGTCGGCGAGAGCGCGATGATCGCCTCGATGCTCGGGTCGGCGTAGCCGCCGACGCTCGGCAGGCCGAGCACCTCGGGCGGGTGGTCGCAGTAGCGGGACCGGCCGACGAGCGTTGCGCCGGCGCCGATCGCGCAGACCGCCTCGGTGGTGCTTGGCGACAGGGAGACGACGCGCGCTCCCGCCGCGCGCGCCGGGGCGGTGCGCCCGCACGCCGCGAGCCCGAGCGCCGCGAGCCCGGCGAGCGCGGCCCGCCGCGAGAGCGCGCGGCCCGGCGCGCCCGCCAGGAACGAGGCCCGCGCGGCGCCCGGCTGGAGCGCAGGCCCCGCGGCGCCCGGCTGGAGCGCAGCGCCGGCGGCGCTCCGCGTGGAGGAGCGCCGCTCGTCAGCCAAGCCGCTCCCGGCTGCGCCGCCGCCGCAGGCTCGCGAGGGCGCCCAGGCTCGCCGCCCCGAGCACCCAGGGGACCGGCTGCGTCGGATCGGGCCGCGGGCTCGCGCTGCAGGACCCGCTCGACGCGTCGTCCGCGGGCGGCTCGGGGACCTCCGCGCAGAAGCCGGGCTCGCCGTTGCAGCTGTAGCCGTCAGGGCACGCCGCGGCCGCGTTGCAGGGCCGCGTGCAGGTGCCGTCGAGGCACGCGTTCGCAGGGCACTGCTCCGGCTGTTCGCACGTCGCGCCGACCTCCGCCGAGTACGCAGGATCGGTGGGGTAGCCGGTCGCCCAGGGGGGCTCCTTGTATCCTCCGGCACGGGCGGCGCGCACGGTCGTCTCTTTAATCCATTCCGCCCAGCGGTACACGTAGCCGTAGATCGGATACTCGCAGCCCTCGGCCCCGCGCGAGGTCACGCCGATCACGCGGTGCATCAGATCGAGGCTGGGTCCGCCCGAGTCTCCCTCGCAGATGCCGGTGTCCCCGACCCACTCCGTCGTCTTCACCAGGGAGGACGGGCAGCCGTCAGCCACGCAGTCGATGAACAGCCTGTCGCGGCGCCGCCGCAGGCCCGCGCCCGTGCTCGCGTCGTTCGTCGCCCCGAAGCCGACCGCGTAGTACTCCTCGCCCTCCACGAGCGGCACGTCGACGCGCGGCACGAGCGGCACCGCCTCGCTCTCCGGGATCGGCTCGTCCAGGATCAGGATCGCCTGATCGTTGCCGCAGAACGCGTCCGTCCCCTCGCCGGGGAGCAGCACGACCTCGCTGCCGGCGTAAAAACGCGCGTACCTGCCGATCTCCGCGTCGGTCGTCACGAAGATCCGGCCCGCGAGGTGCGTGTCCGTGAACTTCGTGGATCGACAGGTGATCTGGCCGTCGCGCTCATTGGCCATGTCCGACACGCAATGACGGGCCGTGAGCACCACGTTCGGGGCGATCAGGCTGCCGGTGCAGATCGCGCCGATCTCGTCGTTGTAGATGCCCACGACAGCCCTGTCGCCGTCGTCGAGATAT
This sequence comes from Sorangium sp. So ce295, assembly GCF_051527405.1. Taxonomy (NCBI): domain Bacteria; kingdom Pseudomonadati; phylum Myxococcota; order Polyangiales; family Polyangiaceae; genus Sorangium; species Sorangium sp. So ce295. The sequence goes on from NZ_CP150324.1 coordinate 12,187,088, forward strand.
CCGTCCTGAATGGCATCCCGCGCCTCACCGATCTCGTCAGGAGGCGCCTCCAGGGCCGAGCTGCACGCTGTCGCAGCGAGTCCCAGGGGGAGAATCCAGGTGACTCTGGGCAAGCAAAACGGCATCGAAAGCCTCCAGATACTGCAATGTCTGCGCGCGCCGCGGGGTGCCGCAAGGAGCAAAAGATTCTAGAGGCGAAGCCGCGGTCGTGCACGCGCGGCATGTGCGATGACCGCGCGATGACCGACTCGGCGCGTTGCTCCCCCCACACAGGGGAGAGCTCTTGCAGGATCGTCCGGTGCGCCGCCGCGCCCGGCGCCGCCATGGCGGCGCCAGGGGCGCGGCGACCGTTCCCCCCTGAAATTCCGCGGGAACGCGCGCGGCCCAGGTGTTGCGGGGCGGCGGGGCCGTGATCGATCCCGTCCTGCTCTTCGGCCTCGCGCTCGCCGCGGGCGCGCCGCTCGCCCTCTCTCCGCTGGCCACGGCGCTCGGCGCCGCGCTCGCCGCGGCGGCGCTCCGCCGCCGGGCCGGCCCCGCCGCGCTCGCCGCCGCCGGGGTGGCGCTCGTCGTGAGCGGCCTCCGCGCCCGCGCGCTGCTCGACGGCGCGGGCGCCGCCTACGACGGCGCCCTCGCGCTGCTGCAGCCGCCGGCGCGCTGCGAGGTGACGTGCGTCGTCGCCGGCTCGCCGGTCGTGGTCGGGGCGGCGCAGCGGCGCTCCGCCGGGGCGCGCGGCGAGGACGACGAGCCGCCGGCCTCGCGCATCGACGTGGAGCTCTCCGGCGGGACGTGCGGCGGGCGAGCGCTGCCGGGGCCGCTCCGGGCGCGCCTCTACGGCGCGCCGGTGGACCTCGCCCGGGGCGACCGGCTCGAGGTCACCGTGGACCTCGCGCCGATCCACCTGTTCCGGAACGAGGGGCTCCGGAACGCGACCGCCGCGATCGCGCGGAGCGGGATCGTCGCGAGCGGGACGATCGTCGAGGCGCGGCGGACGTCGGAGGGGCGCGCGATCGACGTGCGCGCGGCCGTCGACCGCGCGCGGGCCTTCGTGCGCGGGCGCATCGAGGCGACGTTCCACCCCGACGCGGTGGCGCTCGGGCGCGCGCTCGTGCTCGGCGAGACCGACCTCGCGCCCGAGGACCAGGAGGCGTTCCGCGAGAGCGGCCTCGCGCACCTGCTCGCGGTCTCGGGGACGCACCTCGTCCTCGCGGTGGCGGGCTTCGCCGCGGCGCTCCGCGCGATCCTCGTCCGCGTCGGGCCGATCGCCGCCCGGTGGGACGCGGGCCGGATCACCGCGGCGCTGTGCGTGCCGGCCGCGTGGCTGTACGCCGACTTCGCCGGCGGCGGCGGCTCGGCGATGCGCGCCGCGGCGATGCTCAGCTGCGCGATGGGCGCCCGCCTCTTCGGCCTCCGTCCGGTGGGCGTCCGCTGCTTCGCCCTGTCGCTCGCGGGCGCCGCCGCCGTGGATCCGCTCGTCGCGTGGGATCTCTCGTTCGGCCTGTCCGCGGCCGCCACCGCCGGGCTGCTCTGGCTGCAGCGGCCGCTCGCCGCGCTGATCGTGCCCGGCGAGGGGGCGCGCGGCGACGGCGGCGCCGAGGGCGGGCCGGGCGCGTCGCCGCTACGGGAGCTCGCGCGCAAGGTCCTCGCGCCGCTGGCGACGACGCTCGCCGCCATGTTCGGCTGCGCGCCGCTGCTGCTCATGAACGGGGAGACGTTCCCGCTGCTCGGCGTGGCGGCGAACGTGGTCGCCGCGCCGATCGGCGAGCTGGCGGCGCTCCCGTTCTGCCTCGCGCACGCCGTGCTCTCGTGGGCGCCGCCGGTCGAGCGCGGGTGCGCGCTCGTCGGGTCCGGCGCGCTGCTCGCGGTCCGCGCCGTGGCCCGCGCCTCGGCGGACACCGGCGTGGTGCTGCGCCTGCCCGAGCCGTCGCCCGCCCAGCTGGCCGCGCTGGCCGCCGCGATCGCGCTCGCGTGGGCCGCGGAGCGCTGCAGCCGGCGGCTCGCCGCGCTCGCGGCCGGCGCCGCCGCGTGGCTGCTGCTCGAGGGCGTCGCCACGCGCGCGGGCGCGCCGCGCGGCGTGCTGCGCGTCAACGTCCTCGACGTGGGGCAGGGCGACGCCATCCTGATCGACCTCCCCGAGGGCGGCGCGATGCTCGTCGACGCGGGCGGCTTCGTTGGCAGCCCCGTCGACACGGGCGCGCGCGTGCTCCGGCCGCTCCTGCGGTCGCGCCGCCGCGCGCGCCTCGACGCGGTCATCCTCTCGCACCCGCACCCCGATCACTTCGGCGGCCTGCCGGCCACCGTGGAGGGCGTCGAGGTCGGCGAGCTCTGGGACACCGGCCAGGGCGAGGCCGAGGGCGCGGGCCCGGTCTACCGGAAGCTCCTGGCCGACCTGCGCCGGCGCGGCGTGCCCATCGTGCGGCCCGACGCGCTCTGCGGCAGGCCGCGGGTCCTCTCGGGGGCGACGATCGAGGTGCTCGCGCCGTGCCCGGAGCTCCACCCCGACCGGGGCGCCAACGACAACTCCTTCGTCCTGCGCATCCGCTACGGGGCGCGATCCGCGCTGCTCGTGGGTGATGCGGAGCACGAGGCCGAGGACGCGCTCGTGGCGCGCTACGGCGCCGCGCTCCACGCCGATCTGCTCAAGGTGGGGCACCACGGCAGCCGGACGTCGACCGGCGCGGCGCTCCTCGCGGCCGTCGACCCCTCGATCGCCGCCGTGTCCTGCGGTGTCCGCAACCGCTTCGGGCACCCGAGCCCGGAGGTGCTCTCCCGCCTCTCGGCCGGCGGCGTCGCGATCGCGCGCACGGACCGCGGCGGCGCCCTGATCTGGGAGACCGACGGCGAGCGTGTCCTCTGGTCCCGCCCGGGCGAGCCGCCGCGCCCGGCCCCCGCTCCCCGCGACGGGAGGACCGCCGCCGGACACGTCCCGGAGAACGGTGCGCCGTGAGCTAGAAAAAATCCCCGCTCCGGACGGCTGTCAGCTGGCCTCCCATCCTTGCGCCTGGACGTCCCCTGAGCGACGCTGGGTCGATGTCTCGAAGCGCGATGACGACCACGATCCGCCGCCGCCTGGCGGGCGAGATCGGTCGTATCGACAAGCAGGCGCCCTTCCGCGTCGCGCTGTCTTACCCCTCGCCGTACCGGGCTGGAATGAGCTCGCTTGGCTTCCTCCAGATCTACAAGACCATCCAGGCCGAGCCCGGGATGGCGTGCGAGCGGGCCTTCCTGCCGGACGACGAGGGCCAGGGCACGGACGGCCCCCCGATCACGTACGAGGGGCTCCGCCCCATCTCCGATTTCCCCGTCATCGCGCTCTCGGTGGCCTACGAGCTCGAGCTCGCCGGGGTCGTCCGCCTGCTCGAGCTGGCAGGGATACCGGCGCTCCGGGAGGAGCGCTCCTTTCGCGATCCGTTCGTCCTCGCGGGCGGTCCGCTCACGTTCTCGAACCCGCTGCCGCTCGCGGTGTTCGCCGACGCGATCATCATGGGCGAGGCCGACACCCTGGCCGTGGAGGTGCTCCGCGTGCTGCGGGACGCCTCGTCGCGGGAGGCGGCGCTCGACGCGCTGGCGGCCCTCCCCCACGTCTTCGTCCCCGCGCGCCACGGCGCGGAGATGCCCCCGGTCGCGCAGTGCGACAACGCGCTCCTTCCCGCCTGGTCGCCGATCCGCGCCGAGGAGACCGAGCTCTCGAACATGTTCCTCATCGAGGCGGAGCGGGGCTGCTCGCGCGGGTGCACCTACTGCGTGATGCGCCGCTCGACCAACGGCGGCATGCGCATCGTCCCGAAGGAGCGCCTCCTCGAGCTCATCCCCGAGGACGCGAGGCGCGTCGGCCTCGTCGGCGCCGCGGTCAGCGATCACCCGAAGATCGTCGAGGTGGTCCGGACGCTCGCCGAGCGGGGCTGCGAGGTCGGGCTGAGCAGCCTCCGGCCGGACCGGCTGACCGACGAGTTCGTCGGCGCGCTGCGGCTCGCGGGCTACAAGACGCTCACGACGGCGATGGACGGCACGAGCGAGCGGGTCCGCGAGACGCTCGAGCGGCGCGCCCGGCCCAGGCACCTCCAGCGGGCCGCGGAGCTCGCGCGGCAGCACGGGATGAATCGGCTCAAGCTGTACCTGATGGTGGGCGTCCCCGGCGAGACCGACGCCGACGTCGACGAGTGCGTCTCCTTCGTCACGGAGCTGTCCCGGATCGTGCCGGTCGCGCTCGGGATCGCGCCGTTCTGCCCGAAGCGCAACACGCCGCTCCACGGCGCGCGCTTCGCCGGGATCGACGTCGTGAACAAGCGGCTCGACCGGCTCCGGCGCGGGCTGCGGGGCCGCGCGGACGTGCGGGCGACGAGCGCGCGCTGGGCGTGGGTCGAGGCGGTGCTCGCCGCCGGCGGCGAGGCCGAGGGGCACGCCGTGCTGCAGGCCGTGCACGCGGGCGGCTCGTTCCGGGACTACGAGCGCGCGTTCGACAAGATCAAGCGGCCGGAGCCGCCGCGCCGGCAAAGCCTGCCGCTGCTCGCGGCGGGGTGAGCGGGGCGGCTGCCAGGCCCGGAGGATGCCACGTGACGATGAAGACGCTGACCCTCTTCACGCGCGAGCGCTGCCACCTCTGCGAGGAGGCCCACGCCGCGCTCGAGCGCGTGCGCGTCCGGCTGCCGTTCGAGCTCGCCGTCGTCGACCTCGACCGGGAGGCCGGCCCGGAGAAGCGAGCGCTGTACGACTGGGAGGTCCCCGTTGTCGAGCTCGATGGGCGGAAGATCATGAAGTACCGCGTCGACGAGCGGCGGCTCGAGCGGCTGCTCTCCGGCCCGGAGTGAAGCGCCGCGTCGACGAGCGGGGGCGGGGCGTTTCGGCCCGCTTTCGCCCTGCGCCGCGCTACGCTATGCGAACCCCCGTGAAGTGGACGACCATCGCGCAGCTCGCCTTCATCCTCGTCGCTGCCGTCGCCGTCTACGGCTTCGTGCACGCCGCGCAGAATGACCAGCGCACCACCGGCTGCGAGGCCATCTGCGCCCTGCGCCCCGCGTACGCCGGCCGGAACCGGCTCGCGCCGGACTTCGAGCTGCCGGACATGAACGGCAAGCCCGTCCGGCTGTCGTCCTTCCGGGGCAAGACGGTCTTCCTGAACTTCTGGACCAAGACCTGCGCCCCGTGCCTGCAGGAGATGCCGGCGCTCGCGGAGCTCGGCCGGATCGCCCAGTCGCGCAAGGACATCGTCGTCCTCACGGTCTCGACCGACGAGGGGCCGGACGACGTGCGCGACGCGCTCAAGGTGGCCCTGAACGGAGACCCGCCGTTCCCGGTCCTCTTCGACCCGGAGTCCAAGGTCGTGATGGACCAGTACGGCACGCAGCTCTACCCGGAGACGTGGATCATCGACCCGAACGGGATCATCCGGGCCCGCTTCGACGGCGCGCGGGACTGGTCGAGCAGCCTGGCCATCGAGGTGGGCGAGATGGTCTCGCGCTGGGGCAGCTGCCCGGCCGATATCTACAAGAGCAAGCCGCGCGCGGGGTCCGTCGACGTCTGCACCGACGATTCCTGAGCGGACTTTCCGCGCCGGGGCGATCAGGCCAGGCATACGGGGAGTGGGGCGCGCTGGCCGCTTGGCGCACCCGCGAAAGATCGTTATGTGAGTCACCCATCATGACCGCCCGGAGGCCGACGTCGCCGACAGCGCACCCGCCGCAGCCGCCCGCAACCGGCGAGGGGGGCGACGGGAGCGCCTCGGACGAGCGGGTCGCGGCGGCGCGGCAGGCGCTGCTCGAGGGGGTCGGCGCCGAGATCGCCGCGTCGTTCCCCGGCATCACCCGGCTGGGTGGGCAGGTCGTGGCGGCGCTCTACCTGGCGGACGAGCCGCGCTCGATGGACGAGCTCAGCCAGGAGCTCGGTCGCTCGAAGAGCAACATCTTCGCCAACCTGCGCGGCCTCGAGGCGGCCGGGATCATCGAGCGCCGGCGGGAGTCGGGCGCGCGGCACGACTCGTTCGCGCTGCGCGGCAAGTACCCCGACGTGATCGTCGGCGCGTACCTCGGCCGCCTGCGCCGCGTGGTGCAGGACAAGCGCGCCCTCGCGCGGCGCGCGCTCTCGCTGCTCGGCGACGCGCAGGGCGCGGAGGCCGACGCGATGCGCTCGCGGCTCGACGACCTGTCGCGCAAGTACGACCTGTTCGCCGACCTGATGGAGCAGCTCCTGCCGTCGATCGACGGCCCGGTCGATCTGGAGCGGCTGATCGCGCAGGTGCCCGAGGCGATGGTCCGCTCGCTGAACGCGGCGGCCCGCGTCGCCTGGGCGGCGGGCGACGCGATCAGCCGCCTGAGCGGCCGAGCGGGGCGCAAGAAGTAGCGGCGGCCCGCGTCACCCGCGCGGCGGGCAGTCCCGCATCTCGATGAGGATGCCGGTCGACGTCTCGATCCGGTGCATCAGGTTCACCTCCCGCGCCACCGGGGACGGCGTGATCGGGTTGGGCGCGGCGCCCACGATCATCGGCCGGTCGGGGTCGCCGTCGACGAAGACCATCAGCACCTCGATGCCGGGCTTGAGCGGGAAGTGGATCCCGTAGTTCGGCCCGGCGTGCGGCTGGATCATCCGCACGAGCCGCGAGGGGAACGCGCGCGACGCGGGATCCCCCGCGTCGAAGTGGAAGCGCACCCGGTAGCGCCCCTGCTCGTCGATCGGCGAGACCTCCCCGATCTCGCCGTCCGGGAGCGGCTCCAAAAGCGCCGTCACCACCCCGTGGATCTTCGGCCGCGGCGCCGTCCGCGGCGGGCGGTAGGCCTGCGCGGCGCGCACCAGGCGCGCGCGGTTGACGTACTCCTGCTCGCCGCCGGCGCCGCCCTCGATGGCCACCGGCTGCACCGCGCGGTGCTCGACCTCGACGGCCAGGAACCGCTCGCCGTCGAGCCGCGGGTGGCCCTCGAGCGCGAAGACGGCCCCCGGGATCAGCCGGAGCTCGTCGCTCTGGCACTCGAAGTAGCGGCTCGACGAGGCCCGCTCCTCCGCGCGGATCTGGGCCAGCCGCTGGCCCTCCTCCGGCGTCTTGTGGTGGGCGCCGTACTCGACGACGCCGCCCCCGAGGCCCGCCGGCGACTCGTGCGCCGCCGTCATGTCGAGCCTTGGCGTCCGGTAATTGTACTCCTGCATGACGTACGTCGCGGGGAAGGCCCTGGCCTGCTCCCTGAGCTCGAACATGTCGCGCCGCTCGCCCCGCGGCCGGAACACCACCGCGTCGCCCCCCGGCAGCGGCTGGAAGCCCGTCGGCTCGTCGGTGAACACCATCACGTCGCGGCCCGACTCGTGCTCGAAGAAGAACGAGATCCCGAGGTGCTCGGCGAGCCGCGAGATGAAGGCCAGATCCGTCTCCTTGTACTGGACGATCATCTCCCGCTGGGGGTGATCGCGGTAGAGGCGCATCACCACGTCCTCGGGCCCGAGCCCCACCATCGCGAGCTTGTGCTGGATGAGCTCTGGCACGCTGATGTCGAGGAAGACCTGCTGGAGCTCCACAAGCGTCGCGCGGAACGCCCGCGGCGCGAGCCGGAGCCGGTAGGAGCGGAAGGCGGTCTCCGTCTCGTGCCGGTCCTCCACCTCGGCGATCATGCCGTGAAGGGTCCGCTCGTCCGCGCCCTGGACCTCGAACACGAGCGACGCCGCCGCCCCCAGCACCTGTTCGATCGAGAGCTCGGCGCCGTCGCTGCACACGACGTCGATGTCGTACGAGAAGAGCTGGCCGATGGCCTCTTTGCCGTGCACCCCGCGCACCCGGAGGAGGTCGCAGGAGAAATCGCTGGAGTCGAGCCGCAGGATCGGCGCCCGCCGTGCCCGGTCCCGGAGCGCGGCCTTCGCCTCTTGAAGCGCTTCCATCGGCGCCGCGCGCGTAGGGCGCGGCGCCGATTCCGCCGCGCCCGGCGCGCGGAACGGCAGGTGATCGGGCGCCCCTGGGCCGCCCTGGGACGGCGGGAGCTCCCGCGGCCCTCCGGCGCTCGCTCCCGGGCGCAACGGTGGGAGCTCCCGCGGCCCTCCGGCGCTCGCCCGCAGCGGCGATGGCGGCGCTTCCCGCGGTCCCCCGAGGATCGCTCGCGGTGGGGATGGCGGCACCTCGCGAGGCCCTCCGGCGCTCGCTCTCGCCGGCGCCTCGAGGAGCTCTCGGTCGTCCGGAGACGGCGCTGGCGGGGCATCCTCCACCGGCCCGGCCGCCTCCTCCGGGCTCTCGGCGCACGGCGCGCGCGCGATCGGCTCGCTGCACGGGGGCTCTGCGCCGGGGGCCTCGCGGATGCGCGCGGCGGCGGGCGCCGTGGCGATCGTCACGGCGCTGGGCGCGCGGTGCGCCGTCGCGGCCGTGGGCTCACCGCACGGCGGGGCGGCAGGTGGGGACGGCTCGCTGCACCTGAGGGGTTCCGTCGGCTCTCGGTTCATCGTCGCGCCTCCTCCGCGGCTCGCCTGGTACTGTACCCGACGCGGAGGCACGCATGGGTACGCGCGAGGGTGAGGGTATCAACGGGAAATACCTCCTCATCGAGGTCCCGAATTTCAACGACGCGGCGTCCGACGCCGAGGCGATGGGCTCGTATCTGCGCCTCGGCGCGGTCAAGGACCCGAGCCTCGCCGGAAGCCCGGGCGCGCCGAGGGCGACCGGCGAGGACCTCGCCGCCCGGGTCACCTCGTTCATCGACGACACCCGCAAGCGCGACGGCTGCCCCGATTTCCTCCCCGAGGCCGAGCGGCAGGCCGAGACCGCAAAGCTCCATACCAAGGGCGGCTGGCGCGACCACTCCGACGGCAACCGCATCACCACCACGCGCGGCGACAAGGTCGAGGTCATCAAGGGCAATTACCGCATGCTCGTCCTCGGCCGGCAGGAGGACACCGCCGGCTGGGACGTCTCCGGCGGCCATATCCAGGACGCCACCGATCTCTGGACCGCCGCCACCACCATCGAATGGGTCCAGAACTACAACGGCACCTGGAAGGTCACCGAGAAGACCGAGAAGGGCGACGTCGACACAACCTATCACGGCGACACGTTCGATCGCTTTTACGGCAACAAGCAAACCAGCATCACCGGCTCCGAGGCCCCCACGGCCGAGCGACCGAACCCCACCTGCCTGAGCTCCACCTGGGCGCAGCGGATCGAGTCGTACACCGGCTCGGCGGCCTGCCCTGTGCCGCTGATCTCCGACGAGACCTGGGCCGACCAGATCGCCAGCAAGACGACGGCGACCGCGATCAGCGACGAGACCACCGCGCAGACCATCTCCAGCACCACGAGCGCCACGTCGATCAGCGACGAGACCACAGCGAGCACCGTGTCCAGCACGACGACCGCCTCGCTCGTGTCGGATACCACCATCGGCGAGGTCCAGTCGGTGACCATCGGCAACACGAGCGACGTCACCATCGGCAATGCGGCGTCGATCACCGTCGGCGCCACCGAGGAGGTCACGATCGGCGGCCTCGTCGAGCTGACGATCGCGGCCATGCTCGAGGTCTCGCTCACGGCGGGGGTCTCGATCAACATGGGCCCCAAGGCCGAGCTCAACCTGACCAACCGGCAGGAGCTCTCCCAGTTCCGCACCAACGTGAAGAACATCTGCGCGAGCGTCTCGTCGGCCGAGTCGGTGAGCACCGGGGCGTACAACGTGATGTCCGGCGTCATCAACCTGTTCTGATGCAGACCCGGAACCTCACGCCCTTCCCCTTCGGCGCCAAGGTCTGCTCGCGCAGGCCGCCGCAGCCCGAGGTCGTCCTCGTCGTCCGCGGCCGGTTCTCGCTCCGCCTGGGCGAGCCGCTCGCGCCGCTGGAAGGGCAGCTCGCGCAGGGGGCGCTGACCGCCGAGACCTTCGAGGGGGGCGACGGCGAGCGCGACGGCGAATGCACGTACCCCGGCGATTTCGCCGACTGGAAGCCGGCCGCGGATCTCCTGCTCCGCGGCGCCTGCCACCCGCCTCCCGGCGAGCCGCCGCGCGAGCACGCCGTGGGGTTCGCGGTCGGGAGCTGGTCGAAATCGCTGCTCGTTCCGGCGCCGCGCGAGGGCCGCCAGGTGCCCGCGCCCTTCGGGCCGATCCACCCGGACTCGCCCGAGCACCGCCGGATGCTCGGCAAGGAATATGGCCCCACGTACCGGAAGGCCCGCGCCCCCTGGTACGCCGAGGACTTCGACTGGGCCTATTTCCAGGCCGCCCCGCCGGATCAGCGCCTCGCCGGCCACCTGCGCGGCGACGAGGAGGTCACGCTCCTGAACCTCCACCTCGCCGCGCAGACCGCCTCGTTCCGCCTGCCGGGCCTCCGGATCCGCGCGGTCGTCGAGGACGCCCAGGGCCGCGTGCAGGACGCCCGCATGAGCCTCGACACCCTCTTCGTCGAGCCGGACGCGGGCCTCGTGACGCTGACCTGGCGCGGCCACGCCGAGGTGGCCGAGGACGATCTCGCCGACGTGCGCGCCGTCGTCATCGCCGCCGAGCCGCTCTCGGATGCGCCGCTGCCGCTCGACCATTACCGGGAGCAGCTCGCCCAGCTCGCCCGCGATCCGCGCGGCCTTGAGGACCTCCCGCCGGAGGTGCGCGACGCCTACGACCTCGTCCGCGACGGCGCGCCGCGGCCGCCGCGCGCCGTCGCGGACGAGGCGGATCCGGTGTCGAAGCTCCTCGCCGAGCGGCTCGGCGGCCTGCACGCGCCGGAGCAGGACCGCGTGCGGCAGCTCGTCGCGAAGCTCCGGGCCCTGCGCACCCCCGAGGGCGTCGACCTCGAGCGCACCGTCGCGCAGGCGCTCGCGCGGCTCCCGGCGCAGCGGCAGGCCGCGTACCTCCCGGCCGCGCCCTCGGGCACGCCGCGCGTCCCCATGGGCGGCGCGCTCGACGCGCTCGTCGCGCGCGTCGAGGAGCTCCGGCGGGACGCGGCCGCGCGCGGGACGGCGCTCGAGGGCGTCGAGCGCCTCGACGCGCTGCTCCGCGATGCCCGCCTCCGCGAGATCGTCCCCGGCTACCGGCTCCCCGGCGAGGCCGCGGCGCCGCCGCCCGAGCCCGGCCCCGGCGTCGACCTCTCCGGGCGTGATCTCTCCGGGCAGGACCTCTCGGGCCGGGACCTCTCCGGGGCGAAGCTCTCCGGCGCGCTCCTCTCGGGCGCGAACCTCTCGGGGGCGAACCTCGCGAACGCGGATCTCTCGCGGGCCGTGCTGTTCGAGGCGAACCTCGAGGGCGCCGCGCTCCCGGGCGCCGACCTCTCCCAGGCGAACCTCACGGGCGCGCGCGCCGCGGGCGCCGATCTGCGCGGCGCGACGCTCGACCAGGCCATCTTCACCCGCGCCGAGCTCACCCGCGCCCGCCTGGCGAGGGCGCGGGGGCGCGGCGCGCTGCTCGACGAGGCCGACCTCCGAGAGATCGACGGGGAGGAGCTCCACCTCGACGGCGCCGTCCTCCAGGGGGCGAAGCTCGATCGCGCCTGCTTGCGGGGCGCGGCGCTCGTCGGGTGCATGTGCGCCGGATCCTCCGCGACGGACGCGGATCTCACGGGCGCGTCCCTGTCGCGCACGAGCTTCACCGACGCCGATCTCGAGCGCGCGACGCTCGTGGAAGCGCGCGGCGAGGGCGCGGCGCTGCTCCGGGCGAAGCTCGACGGCGCCGATCTCCGGTATGCGTCCCTGCCGCGGGCGCACCTCTCCTGGGCCTCGGCCCGGGGCGCGCGCTTCGCGTGCGCGGTCCTGCGCGGGAGCCGCTTCTACCGCGCCTCGCTCGAGCGCGCCGACCTCGCGCAGGCCGACCTCTTCGGCGCCGACCTCTGCAAGGCGCGCCTCGACGGCGCCTCCTTCGCCGGGGCGAGCCTGTACGGCGCCCGCCTCGAGGGCGCGAGCGCCGCCGGCTGCGATTTCAAGGGGGCGAACCTGCGGCGCTCCAGCCTGGAGGGCGCGTGAAGAGCGTCGAGGAGCTGCTCGACCGCATCCGCGCCGGCGCGCCGCTCCACGGCGCCCGCCTCGACGGCCTCGACCTCTCGGGCCGGGATCTCACGAACCTCGATCTCGCCCGCGTCAAGTTCCTCCGCACCAGCCTGCGCGGCGCGCGGCTCGCGGGCAGCGCGCTCTCGGGCGCGCACTTCGTCGAGTGCGACCTGCGCGACGCGGACCTCGCGGGCTGCGCGCTGGACGGCGCGCTCGTGCTCGGCTCGAACCTCGAGGGCGCGCGCCTCGCCGGCGCGACGCTCACCCGCGCGAAGCTGTCGTACCAGCGCCTCGCCCGCGCCGATCTCTCCGGCGCGACGATCGTCGAGGTCGAGGCGGTGGGCTCGGACTGGTCCGGCGCCCGGCTCGCGGGCGCGACGATCGAGGGCTCGCGCCTCGACCTCGCGAACCTCGAGGGCGCGGATCTCACGGAGGCCCGCGTCGCGCGCGCCTCGTTCACCCGCGCGAACCTCCGCCGCGCGCGCCTCGCCCGCGCCCGCGTCGAGGCCGGCGCCTTCGTGGGGGCCGATCTCGGCGGCGCGGACCTCGACGGCGCGGAGCTCGACCGCGCGGTCTTCGTCAAGGCGGACCTTCGCGGCGCCCGCTTCCCGAAGCGCATGCACGGCGTGGTCCTCGACGAGGCAAAGCTCGGCCGGCCCGAGCTCGCGGGCAAGGACCTCGCCGGGGCCGACCTCACGGGCGCGGATCTCTCCGGCCTCGACCTCGCGGGCGCGGATCTCTCCCTCTGCTCGCTGCGCGGCGCCGACCTGCGCGGCGCGAGCCTCCGCGGCGCCCGCCTCGAGCGCTCGATCCTCTCGGACTGCGATCTCACCGGCGCGGACCTCCGGGGCGCGAGCCTCCTCGGCTGCGACCTCTCGCGCTCGATCCTCCGCGGCGTGGATCTCTCGGGCCGCGATCTGGAGTCGGTGATCCTCATCGAGGCCGATCTCGAGGGCGCCGATCTCACGGCGGCGCGCCTCGTCCGCTGCATCCTCGACAGGGCGAGGCTCTCCCGCGCGAACCTGACGCGCGCGGTGCTCCAGCAGGCGCTCCTCCGCGGGGCCGTGCTGGAGGGCGCCGTGCTCGGCAAGACGATCTTCGATCGCGTCGATTTCACCGGCGTGGATCTGCGCGCCGTCTCCTTCGCCGGCCTCACGGTGCACCGCTGCGCCTTCATGGAGGCGAACCTCGAGCGGATGAGCCTCCGCGACTGCGATTTCATGGGCAGCGATTTCTCGAAGGCGAACCTGCGCGGCGCCGATCTCGAGGGATCCATCCTGACGCAGGCCAGGCTCCGCGAGGCCGCGCTGGACGGCGCGAGCCTGCCGAACGTCGCTGCGAAGGCCGCCTATTTCGGCGGCGCCTCGCTGCGCGGGGCGAAGCTCTCGCGGGCGATGCTCCGGTACGCCACCTTCACCCGGGCGGACCTCGACGGCGCGAACCTCGCCGCCGCGGATCTTCGGGACGCCATGCTCGATCATGCCGAGGCCCGCGGCGCGCTCTTCCTCTCGGCGCGCCTCGAGCGCGCCGACCTGTCGCACGCGCGGGTCGAGGAGGCCGACTTCAGCGAGGCCGATCTCGGCGGCGCCAACCTGCACGCCCTCCACGACAAGGGCGCGCGCTTCTCCGGCGCGAGGCTGATCGGCGCGCGCCGGACGGACGTCGATCGGCTGGAAGCGGAGGCGTACACGCCCCCGCGGCCGCCGCGATAACGGCGGAAGGAGCGAACGGAATGCTGCCTGCGAGCAACAACGGCGCCGGGATGAGCATCGGGTTTCCGGACGTGTGCCTGACGCCGGTGGGGCCGGTGGTGGTGCCGATCCCGTATCCGAACTTCGCGCTCAACGCGATGGCGGTGAACTTCTCGGTGAAGGTGAAGGTATCGATGATGAACGCGCTGAACCTCGGCACGACCATCCCGATGACCTTCGGGATGGAGCCCGGGGTGGCGCACCCGCTCTACATGGACTTCGGCGCTTACGTGGCGGGCAATCCCAAGGTGATCATCGAGGGGCTGCCGGCGATCAACCTCACCTGTCCGACGACCGGAAACGCCGGGAACAACGCGGTGGGCGCGGTGCTGGTCCCGAGCGCGGTGAACGTGTTCTACACGTGCGCGGCGGCGCCGGAGGAGGTGCTCCCCGGCGCGGGGAACGTGGCGCACGCGCTGCTGGGCGATGGTGTCGGGGTGATCCGGATCCGGGTGTTCTCGCTGGACGTGCCGGCGCTTGTGTACCGGGCGATTCGGGCGCTCGAGGCGGAGGGGATGCGCGAGCTGGTCATCGATTTACGGGACAACCCCGGGGGAGAGCTGCGGGCGTTCGTGGAGCTCGCGGGGGATTTCCTGCCGGCGGGGAGCGTCGTGGCGACGGCGACCGACGGTGACGGGGATGAGGTGGTCTATCGCTCGCGGCAGGAGGAGCCGTATACGGCGCCCGTGACGATCCTGGTGAACCGCGGGACGGCGTCAGCCGCGGAGCTGTTCGCGGGGTGCCTGAAGGCGCACGGGCGGGCGCGGATCGCGGGGGAGAGGACGTACGGCAAGGCGGTCGGTCTCGCCCTGTGCGCGGGCCACGAGGGCGGGCGGATGGCGGCGGCGGTGCGGGTGACGCTGCCCGGCGGGGCGGAGGTGCAGGGGATCGGTGTCGCGCCCGGGCCGGGCTCGTGCCTCCTTGCGATGGAGGGATGAGGAAATGCCCAGGTGGAGGACGATCTTCGGTTGCTTCAATCCCCGCAACAAGATGACGGCGCGCGGCGGGAAGGTCCCGGCCAGCACCAAGTCCGACCTCACCGATTCCGACCACCTGGACGAGCCGGTGCCGCCGCTGCCCGGGGACCGCGAGATGTTGAGTACAAAGACGCTGAGGGCGCGGTCCAAGGCACTGAAGCTGACGCAGACGAAGCAGCACTGGCACGGCGACAATGGCTACGAGCTCATCGGCGAGAACGAGCGCCGCGGGCCGATCAACATCGTGGGCTGCGCCTCCGCCTGGGCCCTCGTCAACGGGAGGCCGGTCTACGCTCACTGCTCGGACGGCGGGGGTGAGTGGACGGCGCTCCAGGAGGTTGTTCGCAAGCGGGCCTGCGCAAGCTTCGATCAGGTGACGGAGATCCGCGTCACGCGGCCGACCCAGCGCGGCGCCAAACACCCCGCTCACGCCGACCTCGAGGAAGCCGAGGCGGACGTCGCCGCGCTCCAGAAGCTCTTCCCCAACGCGAAGATCACGCGCTGGTTCGTGGAGGAGGGCGTCACGACGTACTTCAATCAGGCCGGGGAGCCGAGCCCCTGGTGATCTGGGCGCCACGCCTTCTATCCTGGGCGGATCTCCTCCCTGTCGAGCGCCATCGCCTCCTCGCTCACCTTCGCCGCGCTCTCACATCACGCTGCAAATGGCGCACTTCCGGCCGTGATGGTCGTCTGCCTCCGCGTCGTGCTCGTCCTTCGCCCCGCCGCCGGGGGCCGGGGCGGGCGGCGGCGACTTCGTGACCGAGATCTTCTCGAACACGACGATGCCGTCGATCCAGGGTTCTTGGTCGGGCGGCCTCGTGCCCGCGCGGCCCTTCGTCACGGTGTCGATCTCCTTCCCCTTGCGCGCCCATTTCCTCATCTTCTCTTGCCATCGCGCCGGGAAGTCACGCGCCTTGCAGGCGATGTTCGCCCAGGGGTCGATGATGATCGCCTCGCCCCAGTCGTCGAAGTCGCCCGGATATCCGCCGTTCTCGTCGGCCTCCGGCGGGTTCAGGACGACGAAGACGTGATCTCCGCTCGCGAAGTCGCCGCTGTCCGCGGTGGGCAGCCGCTTGCCGAGGCGCACCATGTCCACCTTTGCGCCGTGGGCTTCCTTCGGGCGGGAGAGGAGCCATACCGCCAGCGCGGAGAGCTCCAGGCAATTGCCGACCTTCGCCTGCGCGACCCGAGCTCCAAAGGCGAGCACCTGGTCCATGCTCATGTGCAGCGACGTGCCCTTGTTGGCAGTCGTGTACGCCATCTGCCGTGCGCCGACCCAGGCCGCATAAGAGAGCTCTTTCTGACGTGCCTCGTCCCTCGTGTCGTTTCGCTTGTTGATGGACTTGTACGGCCACCACGCCAGCCCCTGGCGGGGCGGAGCGGTCAGCTCGGCGATCGTCTCGCGCGCCTCTTCGGCGATGCGCTCCGCCAGATCGAGCAGCGCGTCGCGCTGCCTGCGGCCGACGTCGAGCATCTCGATCCCGCGCCCGGCTTGGCTGCTGTTCGACGAGGCATGGTACGCCTCGACCGTCTTGTTCCTCGCCAGATCCAGCACGGAGCTCGGCTCGTCGCGGTCCGGCGGCTCGGGCTCGCTGTCTTCGTCCTTCGTCTCGCCGGCCGCCTTCGCAGCGAGGGCGTCGGTCCGGACCTCGGCCTTCGTCGGGGTCGATGGCGAGTTGCGGAGGGTCGCGGCGCCGCCCTCCTTCTGGATCGCGGCGCCCGTCCCCAGCTTGTTCCCGTCCTGGCTCAGGCGCCTGACCTTTTTCATGCGCGGCCTCCCTGCTACCCGAGGTGGATCTCCTTCCCGTTGATCGTCATCGTCTCCTCGGTCAGCACCGTCGCGCTCTTCGCCTTCGTCGTCGCCGAGCCGTCCACCACCGTGTGGCTCTCGCGCGCGTGCAGGCTGAACAGGCCGGTCACGCGCTGGACGAGCGACGCCGCCTTCTGCACGAGCGTTCCCGCGAACACCCGGACCTTGTCGCCGTGCAGATCCACCTCCGGCCCCCGGAGCTCCACGCCCCGGTCCCCGGACAGCCTGAGCGCCCCGCCCGCGGCCCGGACGTCGACGTCACCCTGGAGCTCCAGCGTCACCTTGCCGGTCCCGTGCAGGACGCCGATGACATAGAGGCGCGCGCCCCGGCCGATCACCAGGAGCACGTCGCCCACCGCCGGCGCATAGGGGAGCGCCAGCGCCATCGTCGCCTCCGCGCTCTCCCCGTCCGGCAGCTCGACCACAACCGCCTGGCCGCGGGCTTCCAGCACGTGCGCCGGCCCCAGGTACTCCTCGGCGCGCGCGGACGTGGCGCGCTCCCGAACCACGGCTCCCTCCGACATGGTTGGTCCCTCCATCCTCGCTCCGGCTCAGTCCTTGCGGAAGCGCTTGTACAGGCTGCCAAGGAGAGTGGGCCGCTCTCGCTTCGGCGCGGACGGCGCCGGGGGCGGCGCGCGCGGCTCGGGCGAACGCTCGACCTCGGGATCGCGCACCGGCGCGTGCAGCGGCTCTGAGGCGCGCGCGGGCGCTGGTGCGGCGGCCTGCGCTGGCGCGGCGGCCTGCGCTGGCGCGGCGACCTGCGCTGGCGCAGGTGCATGCGCGGCGGCCTGCGCTGGCGCAGGTGCATGCGCGGCGATCTCTACGGGCATAGGCGCAGGCGCGTTGTCTTGCGCGGGCGCAGGTGCAGGCGGCGCAGGCGCCGCCTCCGGCTCGCTGAGATCGACCGTGCCCTCCAGCGGTGACGCGATCGCCGGGACCGCTGCCGTGCCGCCCGCCGCCCACGGCGCGCTCGGGCGCTCGCCGCCCTCCCGCTCGCCGCGCGTCCCGGCAGGCGCGATCGGAAACGGCGCGCTCATCGCGTCGTCCTGGCCCGGGCCTCGGACCCTGACGGGCGGCAGGGGCACGGTGCGCGCCTCGCGCGGCCTCCGCTCGCTCCCCGCCGGCGGCAGCACGGGCGGCAGGGGCACGGTGCGCGCCTCGCGCGGCCTCCGCTCGCTCCCCGCCGGCGGCAGCGTGTCATCGAGCGGGAACGTCCCCTCGAGCGGGTGCGCCCCCTCGCGCGCCGGCTCTCGCCCCGCCGCGACGCCCGCGACGCTCACCGGCGCGTCCACCACGTCGCCCTCCCCGAGCCGCACCGTGGAGCTCCAGTCCGTCCGCTTCGCGCTCTCCCCCGCCGCCGCGCCCGCCGCGCTCGACGCGCCCGCGGGCGCCTCGCTGAGGTCCGGCCACGGCACCGGCTCGTCCCCGACCTCCACGCCCACCGCGGCGCGCAGCGCCGGGAGCACCTCCTCCGAGGCCACCTGGAAGCTCCCGCGGAAGACCACCGCGCAGCGCTCGGCGTCGGGCTGCACGATCAGCGTGTCGCCCACGAGCGGCAGCCACCGCGCCGCGCCGTTCGGCAGGAGGATCGTCGCGAGCGCCCGCAGCGCCGGCAGGCGCGTCGCCAGCGCCGCGTGGTGCTGGCTCAGGCCCTCCAGCACGATCTGCTCGCCGCCGAGCACCCGATCGAACCGCTGATCCGCCGGCGCGGACTGGAAGTACAACCAGTCGAAATCGTCCGGGATCGACGCGATCCCCTCCAGCTCTGCGCGCGCGAGCCCGCGCAGCAGCCGCGCTCGGCTCGGCACGATCGGCGGGATCGGCCCGAGGCCGACCGGCGCTCGCCCCCCGCCCGGCGGCAGCAGGTTGGGCAGCGCGCCGCCGCGCTCGTCGGCACCGGCGCCGACGCCGAGCGGGTTCTCCGGCTCCCCGGGGCCGCCATACGCGCGCTGGTACTCGATCGGCATCTTCACGAACGGCTCGGGCTGCGCGCCCGCCGCCGCGCCGCCCGCCCTATCGCCCACGACCTCGATGCGCTTGTCCACCAGCGCCGCGTCCTCGCGCAGGATGGCGAGCCGCACCGCCGCCCGCTGGACCGGCGCGCCGCCCGGCGCCCACGCGTGCCCGGTGAGCACCACCTCGGCGCGCGCCAGCCAGGGCGCGAGATCGCTCGCCGCGAGCAGCGGCTTCATCGGGTTCCCCCGGGCGTAGACCTCGCTCCGGACGATCTCCAGCGGCTCGCTCCGCCGCGCCTCGCCGCCGGGCACCATCGCGAAGGTCGCCTTGGCGATGAGGGTCACGTGGAGCTGGCCGCGGCTGCGCCACAGCGTCGCGCCCGCGGCGACCGGTCCGGCGCGGAGGACGTCGAGGGGCCAGCGAGCGGTGGTCATGGGCGAGGGCCCTTTGCGCCCGTGCGGCCGGGGGCTAGTTCGTGTTGAGCTCGACGCGCAGGAGCTTGCGGCCGATGAAGAGGTAGTCGCCGTGGGCGAGCTCGCGCTCGCTCTTGATGCGCACGTACGTGCCGTTGCGGCTGTTGAGATCGGTCAGCGTGAACTTGCCGTTGTGCTCCTCGAGGCGGCAGTGCGAGCCCGACATGTACAGGTCGACGGGGAAGTTCAGGTCGCCGCCCTCGCGCCCGATCTGCAGCGAGGTGCCGCGCGCGCAGACGGTCATGCCGACCGCGCCGCCCTGGAGCACCTGCGTCAGGCGGAACGGGCTCGGGTGCTTCGGCGAGGAGTAGAAGAAGGTCCCGTCCGTATCCTGGCCGTCGGAGGCGCGCGGCGTCGGATCGAGCCGGAAGAGCTGCTCGCCCGCGAGGAACGTGTCGCCCGGCGTGATGTCGATCGTGCCGCGCACGCGGATGTACACGCCGTTCAGCGAGCCCTCGTCGCGCACCACCAGCTTGCCGTCGCGGTAGAAGAAGTTCGCGTGCTTCGGCGAGACGAACGGGTCGTCCGGGAAGACGAGCTGCCCGTTGCGGCCGACGATGTGCTGCTCCGCCTTGAGGTGGAACGAGAGGCCGTCCATGCCCTCGCCGCGGATGAGGATCAGCTTCGCCTTCGCCGGGTTCTGCATGTCCCCGAAGAACAGCGTCTGCGCGTTGAGGATCTCGGGCGGGACCGCCGTTCCGCACCTCCCACAGAACTTGTGGCCCGAGGGGACACCGCTCGAGCAGGAACGGCAGACGTAGTTACGGGCTTGCTCCATCAGCTCCTCCTGGGAGAGTTCGGCGAAATCGCTCTTGGACGAGGTGGTCTTGGGGCCCCGGCCCTGACCGCGCGCGCTCGTCGGGTCGAGCCGGGCGCTCGCGCTGCCGGCCGCGGGCGTCGGGGAGCGCCGGGCCGGCGTGCTCGTCGAGCTCGCCCGGCGCGTCGTGAACAGGGCCAAGTCGTTCGCGCACTCAGGGCAACGCGCGGTGCCCATCGGGCTCCACAGGTCGCACTGGCCACAGACGATGCCAATCTCGTTCTGCTCGGTGTGCAAACGTCTCCTCGGTGCATTGGAGGACCGCGGATCGCGGTTCTCCGACCCGCGCCAGTGGAAGGCCGCCGTGGCGGACCTCCGACCGATGAAGCGAGCCAGGACGGGGAACCCGGGCCGCTGCTCGCGCGGGGTCCCTGACCCGGGTGGAGAGAAACACGGTTCTAGACGTCGATGAGCGGAGGGGTCAAGCTCGAGGTGACGCTGGCGGGGCGACGGCCGGCCCTGCTCAGCGCACGAAGGTGAAGCGGCGCCGGTCGTCGCTCCAGCCGGCGCCGCCCCAGAGCCGGAAGACGATCCGCTGGTTGCACGCGGCGCGCGGCTGCAGCCCGAAGTCGCGCGAGTCGTCGTGGTAGCTCCGGTTGTCGCTCAGCAGGAAGACCGTGTCGGGCCGCACCTCGACGTGGCGGCGGCGCTCGAGCGGGGGCCTGCGCCCCGTCGCCCGGGGGTGGAGGCCGGGGCCCATCATCACCATGTCGCACGAGAGCTGCACCGGGTTGCCCGTGGCCGGGTCGGTGATGCTCACCTTCGGCTCGGCGCACGCCGTCTCGGCGTCGTAGCTCTGCCCGTTCACGAGGAGGACGGCGTGGTCGACGTCGACCTTGTCGCCCGGCAAGCCCGCGATCCGGCCGACGATGTGGCTGCCGGGGGCCTCGGGATCCGGACACCGCACCAGCTCGCCGAAGCCGGGCGTGCCCCGCGTCAGCACGACGACCGCGTCGCCCGGGGCGAGGCTCGGCGCGAGCGCGGCGCCGAGCATCGGGTCGTTCGGCACCACCCAGACGTCGAGGACGAGCGCGCGGAGCACGACGCCGAGCAACAGCAGGGTCCCCACGATCCAGAGCAGCCCGTTGAACAGCTTCCGCATGCCGCAGCGCAGCCTAGCGCAGCTCCGGTCGCAGGCGGCGGGCAAGCGAAGCTCGAAGGCGCCGCCGCGCCGTCAACGCAGGCACCCCCGGTACGGCGGCAGCTCGCTCGGGCTCGCGCCCGCCGCGATCTCGCGGGCGGCGGAGAAGAGCTCGGGCCACACGTCGAGGCGGCTGAAATACGAGGTCCCGGTCGTGCGCTCGTCGCCGTCCATCACGCTCGACGAGATCACGCCGACGACGTCGCCCCCCCGATCGCTGCGCGCCGGCCCCCCCGAGTCGCCGGGGCAGATCGAGGCGGTCGCGACGAAGTGCCCCGGGCTCACGGCGTCGATCGTGCCGCCCAGCCGCGGCGCGAGGTGGATCGGATCGCGCGAGAGCGCGCAGCGGCCGAAGCCGTAGGGCGTCACCTGCTCCTTCGAGGCCGGCTCGGCCTCGATCCGCGGCGGGAGGGTCGGGATCCCGATGAGGCGCCGCGACAGCACGAGGATGGCGATGTCGCCCTCGCCCGACGTGTACCCGCAGTCCGGCGACACCACCGCGCGGACCTTCACGTCGCCCCACGGCAGGTGGTCGCCCCCGAGCTCGATCGAGATCGCCTCGGGATCCTGATCGCGGCGCAGCGTCCTGCCGTTGTCGTCCCGCGCCGCGACGCAGTGGTGCGCGGTGAGCACCAGGTCCTCGGTGATGAGCGTCCCCGTGCACGTCACGTCGGTGACGATCCGGACGATCGCGTCCTCGTTCGTCGCCAGCTCGAACGGCGGCCGCAGCTCGAACGGGCGCTGCTCCATGCCCGGCTTCGCCGCGGGGATCGGCAGCCCCGCGTTGGTGATCGGCCGCGCACAGCCCGCGGCGACGGTGAGGGCGAGCGCGGCCGCAACGGCGGCGCCGCGTCGGTACAACCCTGTCCATGCGGTCGCCAGGGCGCCCAGCGTGCGAGCTTGCGGCTGTTCCACCTGAGGGAGACCCTCCCAAGCGCAACCGGTTGTTCTCTCGGACAGCGCCCCCGGTACGAACGCGCCGAGCAAAGCCAAAGACTACGGCATAAGGCGGTGACCGTCATTCGACAACGACAGGGTTTCCAAGCTTGGATACGGCCTCGACGATCGCAGAGCACGTTGCGCGTCTAGCCGTTTAGCCGTCGCATTTGTAGCTGCTCTGTACATTTACGCCTGCGCTTACGCTCGCGCGTGCGTCGATGTTCCCCGCGCTGCGCTAGCGCAGCGCGACGAGGCGCACCTGGCTCGCGTTGCGCGAGTAGGCGTCGAGCGCGGCGCGGGCGGCGGCCGCGTCGACCTGCGGATCCTCGACGCCCGCGGCGACGAGCTGCTCGAGGAAGGCGCGCTGGTGCTCGGACTTCGCCGCGAGCCACGCGGGGCAGGCGCCGGCCGCGCAGGCCGCCGACGCCTGCTCGGACGCGGCGAGGGCGTCCTGGACGCGGCCTCGGCGGAGAAGCGCCCGCGCCGAGAGGAGCGCCGCCTCCGGGAGCGCGCGCACCTCGCCGGGCGCCGCGTCGAGGGCCGAGGAGGCGAGCCCGGGCTGATCGCGCTCCAGGTAGGCCGCGGCGAGCGCGGTGACGCTGGCCGGCGTCCTGCCCTCGGCGTAGCGGGCCTCGAGCGCCGCGAGCTCGTCGGCCCCCGCCGCGGCGCGCGGCGGCAGCAGCTGCGACGCCCGCACGCTCGGCCCGAGCCCGATCGTCCAGACGACCCCCGCGAGAACCAAGCCGTTCGCGACGAACAACCCGAAGCGCATCACCCGACCTCCAGGAACCGGCAGGGACCCCCGGCCGTCGGCGGCGGCCGGCGGTGACGGACAGTCGCGTGCGGTCAACATGCGGTAAACCCAAGCGACAGCGGGGCGGCGCGAAGGTTCCCGCGAAGCGCGAGCGGCGCGCAATC
This sequence comes from Sorangium sp. So ce295, assembly GCF_051527405.1. NCBI lineage: Bacteria > Pseudomonadati > Myxococcota > Polyangiales > Polyangiaceae > Sorangium > Sorangium sp. So ce295. The sequence continues at coordinate 12,209,787 of NZ_CP150324.1, forward strand.
AGGGGTTGGCCGGGTGGCTGGCGCACCTACAAGGCGGCCGGGGCCGCGGGCTACTCGCTCGGGAGCACCACCAGGTCGTCGCGGTGGACGACGACGTCGTCATCGCCGGCCTCCTCGCGCTTCTTCCGCGCGGTGCGCGCGGCGTCGCTCGCGGACATCCGCGCGAGTCCGCGCGCGATCTCGGCGCCGTCCGGGTCGACGACGGCCACGGCGTCGCCGGGGAGGAAGGTGCCGCGTACGCCGAGGACGCCGACGGCGAGGATGCTCCGGTTCTTCGAGCCGATCGCCTCGGCGGCGCCCCGGTCGACGAGGATGGCGCCGCGCGGGCGCAGCGTGTACGCGATCCAGTGCTTGCGCGCGCTGAGCCGCTGCGGGACGGCCGCGAAGAGGGTGCCGACGTCCTCGCCCGAGACGATGCGCGTGATGATGCCCGCCTCGCGGGCGGCGCCGATGACCACGTGCGAGCCCGCGAGCGTCGCGCGCCGCGCGGCCTCCACCTTGCTGGCCATGCCGCCGGTGCCGACGCCGGAGGTCGACGCGCCCGCGAGGTGCCGCGCCTCGCGGGCGACGCTGCGCACGAACGGCACCCGGCGCCCGTCGGCGTCGAGCAGGCCCTCGACGTCCGAGAGCAGGATGAGGAGATCGGCCTCGCAGAGCGGGGTCACCATCGCCGCGAGCTGGTCGTTGTCGCCGAACTTGATCTCCTCGACCGCGACGGCGTCGTTCTCGTTGATGATCGGGATGGCGCCCGCCTCGAGCAGCGCGGCCAGCGCGTTCCTTGCGTTGTTGGTGCGGGTGCGGTCCGCGAGGTCGGCGTGCGTGAGGAGCACCTGCGCGACGAGCAGGCCGACCTTGCCGAAGGCCTCCTCGTAGCGCTGCATCAGCACGCTCTGGCCGGCGGCGGCGGCGGCCTGGAGCCAGGCCATGTCCTTCGGGCGCGACTTCAGCCCGAGCTTCGCCACGCCGAGCGCGATGGCGCCGCTCGACACGATGACGAGGCTCCGGCCGGAGCGGCCGCGGAGCGCGGCCACCTCGGCGGCGAGCCGGTCCCAGGCGTCGCCGGAGAGGCTCTTCGAGCCGATCTTGACGATGATGCGGCGGCAGCGCCGGAGCGCGGCGCGCGCGGCCTGCGGATCGAGCTCCGGCGCGGCGTCGGCCGCGGCGCGGCCCGCGGCGCCGCCCTTCGTGGCGGTGCGGTCCTCGGTGTCAGTCATGGGGGATGCCGGCGGCGGCGATCTCGTCGAACGCCGCGTCGAGGCGGCGCTCGATGTACTCCGGGACGGAGGCGCCCGCGAGCAGGAAGGCGTCGATCCAGCGCGTGAACTCGTCGCGCAGGTCCTCGGTGCCGCTCGGCAGGACGGTGAAGCTCGCCTGGAGGGAGGGGGACAGCGCGCGGCGCACGGCGCGATCGACGGCGTCGCGGACCCAGCGCGCCTCCTCGGCGTGGACGCGCACGGCGGTGCTCCGGCGGAAGCGCGTGATGTAGCGGTCGAGGAGGTGGCCGAGGGCGTAGACCTCCAGGCCGCGCGCGGCCGCCGCGAGGGCCAGGGCCGGGTTGAGCCGCCGGAGGACCTCCTTCGTGACGAGCTGCGCGGCCTTGCGGAGCGTGGTCTGCTCCGAGCCGGGCTCGACGAGGAGCGCGCGCGCGTCGGTGGTGAGGCTGAGGCCGTGGCGGGCGACCGTGTCCTGCACGATGGCCCCGCGGATGCGCAGCAGCATCCGCGCGGGGAGCACCGGGACCGGGATCCACGAGGCGCCCACCGCGAAGGCGGTGAGCACGGCGAGTCGACCTCCGGGAGGCGGGCCGCCCGGGGTGACCTGAGCGGCGGTCGGCTTGTTCGCGGCGGGTTCGGATGACATCGCGCCCACGGTACTACGGCGGGCGGCAGGTCAGAAGAGGGGGGTGAGCTCGACGATCGCGGCGCGGCAGCGCGTCGCGGCGAGGACGACGTCGCGGGTGGTCGCGCCCTCGGGCAGCGCGGCGGCGAAGCGCACCGGCCCGCCCCGCAGCGCGATCCCCCGGGCGGCGAGCTCCTCGCGGAGGAGCTCCGCGTTGGTGCGGACGGTGAGGGCGTAGAGGCGGCTCCCGGCGGAGATCTCCGCGAACGTGCCCGAGAAGGCGAGCTCGCCGCCCGCGAGCACGAGGACGTCGGTGGCGCCGCGGACCAGGGCGCCCCGCGGGCCCTCGACGTCGAGCCGCGCGGCCGTGAGCAGCGCGCCGCGGCCCTCGGTGGCGCCCGCGAGCGCGGCCAGGACGAAGGCGGCCCCGGCGCCGTCGAGGCCGACGAGCGGATCCTCGGCGATCAGCACGTCGGGCGCGGTCACGATGGCCTGGGCGAGGACGAGCGCGCGGCGCTCGGGCAGCGCGAGCACGCTCAGCGCGCGCTTCCGCGAGGCCGCGAGGCCGACCCGGGCCAGGGCGGGGGCCACCATCTCGGCCGCCGCGCGCGGCGAGGCCCCCGCGAGGCGCGCGCCCCAGCCGACGTAGGCGTCCGCGGTCCACGCGAGCGGCAGCGGCGGATCGAGCGGCGCCGCCCCGCTCGCCGCGCGGTGCGCGGAGCGCGCCACGTCGCGGCCGGCGACCTCGAGGCGCCCGGCGACGACGCGCGCCTCCCCGGGCGCCCCGCCGCGCGCGTCGTCCGCCGCGCCGGCCTGCGCCGGCCTCCGGAGGGACGAGAACGGGACGCCCGTGAGCGCCGCGAAGAGCGCGCCCGCGTCGCCGGCGCAGAGCACGCGCTCGCCGCGCGTCGCCGCGGTGAGCGCGTCGATGGCGACGACGTCGTCCACGGCGATGCGCGCCGCGCGGGCGTGGAGCAGCGGCGGCGCGGCGGGCTCGGCCTGCTCCGCGGGCTCGGCGGTCGTGGGCGACGCGGGCTCGAGCTGCTCCATGGGCTCAGCGCTCCTTCGACGCAGGCGACGCGGGCGGCGCGGATCCTCCGGGCTCGTGCTCGCGGGCCGTCGTCGGGACGCCGAACGAGATCTCGCCGGCGAACTCGCTGCGCGCGAGCGGCCTGTCCGCGCCGAACACGAGGAACGGCGAGAGGGCGCGCGCGGCGTCGAGCATCACGGGCGGGATGGTCGCCCTCGCCAGCTCGCCCTGGGCCTGCGCCGAGAAGCCGACCAGGCTGAGGGCGTAGCCGAGGAGCGACGTGTCCTCCTCGGGGAGCGACTGGATGGGCGCGTCGTCGGGCAGCTGGCCCAGCCGGCGCGCCTCATCGATCGCCTGCCGGAGCCCGCCGAGGCGATCGATGAGCCGGCGGTCGAGGGCCTGGGCGCCGGTCCACACCTGCCCGCGCCCGAGCGCGTCGACCTCCTCGGCCTTCATGTGGCGGTTCTCGACGATGCGGGCGACGAACCGATCGTAGAACTGCTTCACCTTGACGCCGAGCTGCTCGCGCTCGTCGTCGGTGTACGGCCTGTAGAGCGACTCGGCGTCGGCGCGGGGCGACGAGCGGAACGTCTCGATGCTCACGCCGAGCTTCTGCAGGAGCCCCGTGACGTCGGCCTTCCCGTAGAAGACGCCGATGGATCCGGTGATCGAGGAGCGGCTCGCGAAGATCGGGGCGCCGGCGACGGACGCATAATAGCCGCCGCTCGCGGCCGACGAGCCCATCGAGACGATGAGCGGCTTCACGCGCGCGGTGAGGATCGCCTCGCGCAGGATGACGTCCGCCGCGAGCGTCGAGCCGCCGCCTGTCTCGACCCGGAGCACGACGGCGCGGACGCTGCGGTCTTCCCGCGCGCGCCGCAGCGCGCCCGCGACGGTGTACGAGCCGGCGAGCTTGACGCCGACGAACGGGATCGAGCGGCTCTCGCCGTCGATCATGTCGCCGTCGAGGTAGACGAGCGCGACCTTGGGCGAGCGGCCCCAGCGCTCGGGCGCCTCGTCGCCCGGGTCGTCGTCGACGACGCGGGAGGCGCGCCCCATCACCTCGTCGACGACGCGGCCGAGCTCGTCGTCGTAGGCGAGCTGGTCGACGAGGCCGCTCTGCCGCGCCTCCTGGGCGAGGAACGGCCCGCGCGCGATCCGCCGCTTGAGCTCCTCGACGGGGATGCGGCGCCCGGCGCTCACCTCGGCGAGGAAGGCGCCGCTCAGCTGATCGAGCAGCGCCTGGTGGTCGTCCTTGCCGACCTGGGTGCTGGTCTCGCGCGCGAACTGCTCGGCGGCGAGCTTGTGCGCGCCGATGCGGACGATGTCGGCCTGCACGCCGAGCTTCTTCAGGAGGCCGCCGAAGTAGAAGTAGCTCGACGACATGCCGGCGAAGCGCAGCCCGCCCGCGGGGTTCATGGCGATGGCGTCGGCGCTCGAGCACACGTGGAGCGAGCGCCCGCCGGCGTCCTCGAGGTGGCAGAGGACCTTCTTGCCGTGGCTCCTCAGGTTGCGGATCGCGTCGGAGACCTCCTCGGCGTGGGCGAGCGAGCTGGCGGGCTCCGCGCGGAGCACGAGCGCGACGCCGGAGACCTCCGGGTCCTCGGCGAGGCGCCAGAGCTGCTGGAGGAGCCGCGTGTGCCTGCGCACGCCCGGGGTCGAGTCGAGGCGCACGCGGACGACGCGGGCCGGCAGCTGGACGCCCGGCTCGGAGAAGCTGCGGAGCGCGACGCCGGCGTAGAAGCCGGAGCCGCTCTTCGTGATGGCGTTGCCGAAGACGCCGCCGGCGGAGACCTGCAGCTCGTCGACGTTGACGTCGAGGCCCGCCATGGCGGCGATCTTCGGGCCGCCGTCGGCCGTGAGGTCGCGCAGCGCCACGTCGCCCCGGAGCGTGCCCACGTAGGGCACGCGCAGGCCGAGGGTCGCCCGGGGCGTCCAGGTGCCGCTCTCGTCGGGGTCGCTGTTCTCGACGTAGGAGGTCTCGAGCCCGATCTCGAGCGCGCGCCTGCCGCCCGCGGGCCGCACGGCGACGCCGAAGTCGTAGCTGCGCTCGATGGCCTCGCGGAGGCGGTTCTCGGGGCGGTTCCAGTCGCGCGCGACGGCCGAGAGCGAGAGCCAGGTGGAGGGCCGGAGGGTGACGCCGCTCGTGAGCGAGAAGTACCCGTCGAGCGCCGGCGCGTCGGAGCTGCCCCAGCCGAGCGTTGTGCCGAAGGCGAAGGTGGGGCCTGTGTCGAGGGCGAGCCCCCAGCGGACCCAGCGCGACGGGCTGTCGAAGGGCGCCGGCGCGGCGTCGGGCGGGTCGATGAAGTCGAACCGCAGGCCGGTCGACACGTACCAGAGCGGCACGCCGAGCGCGATCGAGTGGCCACGCGCGGGCAGCGGCGAGGCGGAGCCGGTGTGGACCCAGGTCCACCGGAGCTCGGTGCCCGGGAGGAAGGAGAGGTTCGCGGGGTTCACCGCGATGGCCGAGGTGTCGTCGCTGCTGGCGACGGGCTTGCCGGGATCGGGGAGCGGCTGCGAGGGGCCGTCGCCCGGCGCGGCGTGCGCGGCGGTCGCGCCGGCGAGCGCGCAGAGGCCCGCGCACAGGCCGAGCAGCGCGGCGGCGACGCTGGCGGGGCGAGCGGCGCTGGCCGGGCGAGCGGCGCTGGCGGGGTGCGTGATGCTGGCGAGCCGCCCCAGCCGGGCGGGGCGCGGGGAGCGGGCGGGGCGTTGGGGGCGGGGTAGGTTGTTCATGCGCGGATGAGCTCCCTGAGCGTATCTGCTTCCGCGTCGTACGTCCGCTGGACCTCGGCGAGGGCGAGGCGCTCGACGAGCGGGCCGAGCAGGTTCAGCCGGATCTGGATGTCGCCATCGACCCGGCGGCGGGTGCGGCCCTGAGGCAGGCGCTCGAGCCGGTACGTCCCCGCGGAGCGGAAGTAGCTGCGCCACTGCTCCTTCGGGCTGACCTGCCACGTGGAGGCGTGGTCCGAGAGGCGGTACGTCGAGCGCTCCTCCCAGGACATGGCGTCCTTCGCCACGGGGTAGCTCCGGAAGATCGGCAGCGGCGCGCTCGCCTGGAAGCGCAGGACGCGGAGCAGCTCCCCGTCGCGCAGCGCGTGCTCGACGGTCACGACGCTCTCGAGGGAGGCGACCCGCGTGGCGAGCCGAGGCCCGAGGTCCGGCGAGAGCACGGCGAGCTCCACGGCGTCGAGCGGCGCGTCGAGCTCGTGCGAGATGGTGAAGTGCACGCGGCCCTTCTATCACGCGGCGGAGGCCGGTCGCGGGCAGGTCGGAAGCGGGCGGATGAGGGCACAAGGGTGTGGGGCGCCCGGCGCGATGGCGGCTCAGTCGCCGCTTGGCGCCAGGACTCGACCTCAGCGCCATCGTGACCAACGCCGACCTGCGGGCCGGCCTCAAGCACGGCGTGTAGCGGCCGAGCGCGCGTGGGGCCGCGCCACGATCGAGCGCGTGGCCGGCGCGCGCGTGGAGCGTGCCGTGGCGTCGAGCCCGTGTCCGGCGTGAATGCCGGGCGAGCGGGCGCATCGAAGCCGCCGTATGCATCGCTGCGATGACGCCACGCCCGCCGTGCGACCGTCTGCATCTGCCACTGGCGGCCCGTCACCTGGCGGTGCGCCGCGCCCGCCCCGCTCCCGCGAGCCCGAGGCGCGCGCGCTGCGGCGGCCGTGCGTCACGCCGGCTCGCCGCCGCGGCGCGGGGCTCTCGACCGCGCTCCGGCTCTGCCTCATGGCGTTCGCCGCCGTGTTTTCCGCCGGCTGCGCGAGCGACATGCAGGACGAGCTCGACCCCGCCGAGGTCGAGCTGCGCGCCCTCTTCCCGGAGCAGGCCGGGCCGGTGCTCGCCGCCGAGGCCGTGCTCGTGGACCCGCTGTGGGTGGCGACCGGCAGGATGACCACGCCGCGCGCCGAGCACACCGCGACCTTGCTGGACGACGGCAGGGTCCTCATCGCGGGGGGGTTCCTGGGCCTGGACGAGGGGATCATTTGCGATCCGAAGTACTCGACGATGCCGCTTGGCAGCGCGGAGATCTACGATCCCGCGACGGGCGCGTTCCTGGCGGCCGCGTCGATGGCTGCTGTGCGCGGCGGTCACACCGCGACACGCCTCGCGGACGGGAGGGTGCTTGTCATCGGCGGAGAGGCGGGGGGCCCGGGCGTCGAGATCTACGCTCCCGCGCTCGATGCATGGCTTCCGGCCTCGCCGCCGTCGATGTCGAGGGTGAGCCACACGGCCACGCTGCTCGACGACGGGCGGGTCCTCCTCGCCGGCGGACGGGCCGGGTCCACGGCGACGGAGAGCACCGAGATCTACGATCCGGCGACCGACACGTGGACCTCAGGACCCCCCATGCTGGGTGTCCGCGCCGGTCACCAGGCCACCCGGCTGCTCGATGGACGCGTGCTCGTCACGGGCGGCACGTCCGGGCCGGCCGCGGGCGCCGTCGAGATCTTCGACCCGGTGACGGCGACCTGGTTGGCTGCGGCGCCGCTCGACCCCATGCGCTGGTTGACGGCGACGCTGCTCCTCGACGGACGCGTGCTCGTCACGGGCCTCGCCGGCGCCGCCGAGGTCTACGATCCTGCTGCGGATGCGTGGACCGCGGCGCCGGGCAAGTGGGGCGACACGCCCGCGACGGGCTCGTGGGATGACTGGACCTACGTGGCCGGGCTCGGCGTGCTCGGCGAGGCGGCCGCGCGGCTCCCCGACGGCCAGGTCATGATCAGCGGAGGCATCGAGGCGATCTACTATGCGTACCCCTGGGGAGGGACCATATGCAGTTCGATCTATCTGGAGCACGCCCACGACACCTACGATCGAGTCCAGCTCTACGACCCGGTCACCAACGCGTGGTCGCCCGGCGGCAACATCGCGGCTGCGCGAGGCTATCACTCCGCCACGTCGCTCGATGACGGCGGAGTCCTCGTTGCGGGTGGGTACACGTGGTTCTGGTCGACGCGCGAGGGCCTCAACACAGACAGCGCCGTCGTGTATGCCAGTGACCCCTTGATGAACGGCGTGCCCTGCTCGACCGCCACGCAATGCGCGAGCGGGATCTGCGTGGACGGCGTGTGCTGCGCGTCGGCGTGCAGCGATGGTGAGTGCAGCGCCTGCTCCATCGCGGCGGGCGGCACGGTGGACGGGGTGTGCACGCCTGCCCACGGCGTCCCGTGTGACGACGGCGACGCGTGCACGCTGGACGATTCCTGCGACGCCGGGGTGTGCGCCGGATCTCCGTCGAGCAGCGCGGAGTGTGGCGCTGGAGAGGGGGGTGCCGGCGGCGGAACAGGAGGCGCTGGCGCCGGCAACGGCGGTGCTGGCGCGGGAGGCGCTGGCGACGGAGAGGGGAGCGCCGTCGCTGGAGGAGGCGCTGGCGCCGGCAACAGCGGCGCTGGCGCTGGTGCAGGAGTTTCCGGCGCAGGAGGTGGTGGCGCTGGAGCAGGAGGCGCTAGCGACGGCGGCGCTGGTGCTGGCAATGGCGGCGCCGGCGCTGGCGAGGGAGGCGCTGGCGACGGCGGCGCTGGTGCTGGAGCAGGAGGCGCTGGCGCTGGAGACACCGGCAATGGCGGCCCCGGCGCAGGAGGCGCTGCCGCTGGCAATGGTGGCGCTAACGCTGGTGCAGGAGGCGCTGATGCTGGCGAGGCGGGCGCCGGAACCGGCAACGGCGGAGCTGTCACCAGCGCGGGGAGCGCCGGCGCGAGCGACGTGAGTCCCGGCCCGACCCCGCCTTCCAGCAGCGGCTGCAGCGCGGCGGGCTCGGGCTCCGACTGGCAGCTTGCCGCCGCCGGGCTCGCGCTGCTCCTCGGCGCGCGCCGCAGGCGGGCCCGCCGAGCGCCGCCCCCTTGCGACGCCGCATAGAAGCTCTCCACCAGGGGCTTGCTCCCCTCCTCCTGGGCTCAACGCTCGGGCCTTCGCCGGCGCCACAACGGTCCCGCGAGCCCAGGAACGCCGCTACAACCGCTGCGAACGATGCTCTTCCACGCCCCCGACCTCCGCGCATGGACGAGCGTGACGGTCCCGTCACGACAACCCTGGTGGCTCTCGAGGGACCCTTGCCAGAGCTTCTCCAGGCTCGACATCAGCTCGTCGACCTCTTCTTTCGGCAGAACACGTCGCGCTTTGCCCATGCTCCGAACTGAGACGATTCCCTCGCGCACCTCGACGACGGCCTCTCGGGGGATGCCCATCCTCCACCCATACTCGATGATCCAAGTTCGATCCGTGCCATCGCCCGGATCCACACACCACCGCGGCCATCGCCCATCGGTGCAGCTCGCCGCCGTCGCCGGCGGAAGGGGCAACACCACCTCGGCGGTCTCCGTCCGGGGAGCGTCGGGGCATTGCTGCATGATCGGCATTGCAAGGCGCGTCCCCGGGGCGATCTCCCGCATGCTCCGACAGGAATCGTCCGCGCAGGGCCACTCGCGGATCTCCGGCTCGATCCCCCGCGGGGTCATCGGCGCGCGCGGCTCGGCGAGCGAAAACGCCATCGCCCCACGATACAGAAACGCGCCGGTATCACGCCGCTCCAAGATCACGCGGACGATCGGCTCTCCCCCGGAGCATTCCGGGACGTCGAGCGGGATGCGCGTCCCGTCCGGTTCGATCAGGACGGCGCGACGAAGCTGGTCACAAACGGCGGCCTCGTGCTCCTGAGCCGTGCAGTACGGATAGCCCGGTGGCTCCGGCTCCGGTGGCGACGCGGCGGCGCACGCTGTCAGAATTGAGGACGCGACGACAAATAGAGCGGCGCGCGTGAAGAATGCGAACGTCATCATCGGCTTCGACCCACGGCAGCGCGCCGGATTGGTCCACGGGGTCGAGGCCATCCACGATCCGCCCGCCGGCTCCCTCCAAATCTGCCTGGACTCCTGGCCGGGAATACCCCACCCCCACGGCCGGTGGACCGATCAGGTTCATCGCCATGCGGCGCGGCCACCCAGCGTCACGGCCTGCAGGGTGGCGAGGCGCCCTCGGCGGCTTGATTCGCTGGTTCAACGCGCGCAGCGGAAGCCCAGATTGCTGTGACGAAACGAGGGCACCGCCGCTGTCCGAGCCGTGCCGCTAAACCACCGTGGGTAGTCGTCCAACCAGCTATGCCCGCGGATCGCCCTGCGTTCAGCGCTGCACCTTCCGTCCATGTAGGAGCAGTACTCGCTCGAAGTCCACTCGCTCACGTTGCCCGCCATGTCAAAGAGGCCGAAGGGGCTCCGGCCGGCAGGGAAAGAGCCGACGGGCGCAGTTTCCGGGAAACCATCGTCCCTCGTGAATTCGCTGCGCCAGGCCTGGCCGCGCGACACCATGAGGTTCACACACGAGGGGTCGCAGGCATTGACCAGCGCCTCGTCCGGCGCGGCGTCGCCCCAGGGATACAGGCGTCCCTCGGTACCACGCGCGGCAAATTCCCACTCCTCTTCCGTGGGCAAACGCTTGCCCGCCCACCTGCAGTAGGCGCTCGCTTGAGTCCAGTCGACGCAGTTCATCGGGTGGATGTCCCGCCCAGCCTGACCAGCGTTGCACGAGGGCTCGTATGCCCTGCGCGCATCGACGGAGAGGCCTCCCAACGTTTCGATGGTCGAGGTGGCTTTGCACGCGCCTGCCTCGGCGCACGCGCGAAAGTCAGCGACCGTGACTTCGGTCACGTCCATCTCGAAAGGGCTCACCTCGACGCGGTGCGCCGGGCGCTGGTTGGAGTCGCTCTTCGGATCATTCGAACCCATCTCGAGGCTCCCGCCGGGGATCGGAATCAGCTTGGGTCCGGGGGTGTGGGGACCTGAAGTTGTACTCGCTCCGGGCGGCGCGGCTGACGTTGCCGATGCCGCCGCGACGGGTGAGGGTGGCGGAGCCTGCTGGGCGTTGGTCGCGCCCTTTCCCGCGCAGCCCAACAAGAATGCGAAAGTCGCGACCCAGCACCGACGCACACTCATCATGCCGTCAATGCTACCACGTCGACTCACTCCCAGGCGATCTTCATGCGCCGGATGCGAACACGGGAGACGGCGAGTGCCTGGAGGCCCTGATCCTCCGCCACAATCGGTCCAAGCCTGGCTACACCTTCGCGTACTCGTGAGCAGGCGCTGACGGTGTGGATCAGGGGACGTCCGTCGGGTCCCAGCTCACGCGGAAGCCGACATCGAGCCCGTCGAGCGTGCGCATCGTGTCGGTGTCGAGCGCGAAGTCGAAGATCGCGCCGTTCTCGGCGATACGCGCTGGCGTGACCGACTTCGGCAGAACGATCAAGCCGTGCTGCACGGCCCAGCGCAGCATCACTTGCGCTGGTGTGCGCCCGGCCTTTGTCGCCGCGGAGACGATGTCTTTGTGCCCGAGCTTCACGCCCTGCGTGAGCGGGCTGTACGCCTGCACGAGGATCCGGTGCTTCGCGCAGAACGCGCGCAGCTCGGCCTGCCCGAGGAACGGGCTGAGCTCGACCTGGTTGATCGCCGGCACCACCGCGCTCTCGCCGAGGAGCTCCTCGAGGTGCCGCACGGTGTAGTTGCTGACGCCGATCGATTTCGCGAGGCCTTGCTTCTGCGCGTCGACGAGCGCGCGCCAGGTGTCGCTGCGCTTGCCGGTCACGGGAAAGTGAATCAACACGAGATCGTAGGCGTCGAGCGCGGCTTCCTCGAGTGACCGCTCGAGCGAGCGCAGCGTCGTGTCACGCCCCTGGTTGAAATTCGCGATCTTCGTCGTGATGAACGCCGCGTCGCGCCCGAGGCCGCTCTTGCGCAACGCGCTGCCGACGTCCGCCTCGTTGCCATAGTACTGGGCGGTGTCGACGTGGCGATAGCCGAGGCGCAGCGCTTCGAGGACGGCGCCCTCGGTCTCTCCGCCGGGCGCCGATTGATACACCCCGAGCCCGAGCTGCGGAATGTGGCGACCATCGATCATCTGCAGGCGTGGTGATTCGATCATTGCCGGGCCCCCTGGTTTCGTTCGTCGCTCGGCATGGCCGAGCGCGAGAGTGTGCTGGCGAAGTCGAGACGTTACTGACGGTGAATGTCGGCGGCAAGAGCAGGAAAACTCCGTGGCGACTGTGCGACGGCCTCTATCCGTCGGATCACTTCCCGTCACCGCAAGGCTGCGCCTTCAGCCCTGAATGCACAGCGTGTCCCGGGAGGTGGGGGCGAACCGGCGATGGGTGGACGATGCGAGTGCAGCGAGGCCACATAAAATAAACACCGGCAGATCTGTTGAGCGATCCGATGCAACCGTCGCAGGCTGCATGGCAGAGCACGTGGGTTGATCCCCTTCACGTGACGACGCGACGAGGATGACGAGCGAATGTCACATCCGCGGGGTATCCAAGGCTCACGCGGCGCCTGGCTGCAAATCCCGGCCTCCTCGTCTCGACAGCCCAGCGCGGCAGTGCTACCCATCTCACGTGTCCGGCGCTGAAGGGGAGGACATGTCATTACATCATGGCCTGTCGCCGATGCACGCAGGAAAGGATCGCCGTATGCGCATCAATCGAATCCGAGGTCTGCGGGCAGCTCAGCTTGCGTTCGCGTCCGCGTCTGCGGGAGCAGCCTTCTGCTTCGCAGCGTGCTCGGCCGACACGGGCCCCACGGCCGAAGACATGGGCGAGCAGGACCAGAATCTTGCAGCCTGTTCGTATGCGGTCACGACGAACGCGTACGAAGGAGCCCCGGAGTACTGGGGGACGATCAAGATCAAGAACACGGGCGCGAGCGCGCTGAAGAGGCCGACTGTCGCCTTCGACGTGCCGGGCGGTGTCACGTGCGATCATCACGAGCCGGGCTGGACCCACACACAAGCCGGCTCCCGATGCACCTATTCGAGGACATCGAACGTGTCCATCGCCCGCGGCGGGTCATTCACGCTCAATTTTTCCACCGACTCGGTGTCCTCGTTCACCCCGTCCCGAGTCGAGCTCCGCGACACCAGCTGCTCCAGCGGCGGCAGCACGACGGGCGGCGGCAGCACGACGGGCACGGGCGGCGGCAGCGCGACGGGCGGCGGCGGCACCACGGGTGGCGGCGGCAGCGGGGGCTCGGGCGTTGTGTGGCAGACGGCCAGCCTGACGGAGTTCGAGTCTTACCCCGACCCCGGCAGCGAGGAGTGCATCGAGTACAACGGGTGCACGTGGGCCGGTCAGTTCGCGGCGCTCGACGGAAAGCAGCCGGAGAGCTGGGTCAAAGAGAACAACATCGCCGCGGTGCACTCGAAGGATTTCGAGAGGTACAAGCTCAAGACCCTGCGCCTTCGAAAGAATGGCAAGGAGATCGACGTCAAGGTGTACGACATGTGCTCCGACTCCGATTGCAGCGGGTGCTGCACGCGGAACGCGCAGCCGTCGGGGTACCTGATCGATATCGAGAAATACACCGCTCAGCGGTTCGGGGTCTCGGCGTCTGGACAGGTCGAGTGGAGGTGCCTCGACTGCAATTGACGGCCGCCTCGCCTGACCGGTGGCTCGGGCGCCGCCTTGCTCAGCCGCCGAGCGCCTTGTCGATCGCCTGCGTGAGCTTCGGGTCGTCCGGCGCCACGGACGACTCGAACCGCGCGATCACCGACCCGTCCTTGCCGATCAGGAACTTGGTGAAGTTCCACTTCACCTCACCGGCAGGCGCGGCTTGCGTGAGGAAGGCATAGAGGGGGTGCTTGCCGCCCCCCTTGACCGGGATCTTCGAGAACATCGGAAAGCTGACGCCGAACTTCGTGGAGCAGAAGGCGGCGATCTCGGCGTCGGTCCCCGGCTCCTGCGCGCCGAAATCGTTCGACGGGAAGCCGAGGACGGCGAAGCCGCGATCCTTGAGCCGGTCATGGAGCTCCTCGAGCCCCGCGTACTGCGGCGTATAGCCGCACTCCGATGCGGTGTTCACCACGAGCAGCACCTTGCCTCGGTAGTCACCGAGGGAGCGGTCCTGTCCGTCGATGGTCTTCATGGTGAAGTCGTAGAGCGACATGGCCTTTCCTTCCTGAGCAGCGCCGGGCGTGTGCTCCGGCGAGGTGCGCTCGGCATCCCTCCCACAACCCGACACACAGGCGAGGGCGAGCGAGCTGATCAGGGCGAGTCCACACCGGAGCACGCGCGGCGAGCGTTCCATGGCGGTAGGGATAGACGCCCGTCCGGGCCGCGTCGAGCAGGAACGCGCTCCGCGTCGAGGCGACGCGGACGATCACGACGTCCGTCACGGGGACCTCGGGTGGGGCTGGTGTGGGGCGAGCTCCTCCTTCGCGAAAGCGGCTGCATCTCCCCGTTCAGACGGCGGCGAGACCAGTCGCCGCCGTCTGAACGGGGAGATGCAGCCGACCGTGCGCGCCGACCATCGCGGCCTCCCGGAGTCGCCGCTCGATGTGCTCGTGGAGCCCGCGCACCACGACACAGACCTGGATGCCATCCTGACGGATCTCGCGACCGCTGGAGCGATCCTCGGCGATCGGATACCCGCTGCAGCTTCCGAAGTACTTGCACCGGGAGCAATTGAGATCCATCCGCTCCTCGGCGGCGCGGCAGGATCGCTCCATGCGCTCCCCGGCCATGATGGCCGTGAGCGGGGTCGTGAAGAGGTTGCCGAGGCTGAAGGCGGGATCCCCATAGGGGTCGCCGAGGCTGTAACACTCCCCATCCGTATTCACCAGGATCGTGGGAGTCCAGGCGCGCTTGTCGAAGTACCTCGGCGGTGCGCCAGCGAGGTGGTCGACAACCACCCGGATGGCCTCGTCCACAGGCTCCACCTGGAGGTGTCCGTCGCTCTGCAGCCAGCGGTCTGCGACAGCGCAGAGGGCTGCCAGGATGTCACCGGCGTCGAGGTCGAAGCTGGCATTCTGCTCTGCAGTGGCGCCGTCGAACAGCGGGAGTAGCCGAAAGGGAATACGGGATTGCTCGAAGAAGCGGCAGATCTTGTCTACATGCTTCACGTTGCGCCTCGAGAGCACCGTGATGCAGCTGAACGCGATCCTCTCACGGCGGAGTACGTCCATGTGCTCCAGGACGCGGTCCTGCTGATCGCGGCCAGCGATGTTCACGCGAAGCCCCCCGAACACGTCGATGGAGACGCCTACGCTGTCGAAGCCGTCTCGCAGGAGGCGAAGCCGCGCGTCGTCGAGCACCGTGAGGTTGGTCTGGACGATGTTCGTCCTGCCCAGCACATCGCCGAGCACGGCCTCCTGATCAGAGAGCGTGCTCCAGTAGAAGGCCGGATCGATCAGCAGCGGCTCTCCGCCATGCCAGATGAACCGGACGTCCGTGCGTGTCCCATCTCGCCCATCGATCGTCGTGTAGTAATCGCGGATGTGGCGGTAAACCTGTCGCAGTTGCTCGAGGCGCATCGACTCCTTGTTCCCGAGCTCCTCCATCTCGTAGCAGTACCTGCACCGCAGGTTGCAGAGCTTGGAGGTCTTCACGACGAACTGGACGAAGCGATCGGGCGGGCGTTCCATGATGGCGCGACGTGCTCCGAGGGCTCGAGGTGAACCGCCTTCACGCCCCGGCACAAACCGAATTCCCTTGTGTCGGCGGGCTCCAGATTCAGCTCTTCTCCAGTCGTGCGAGCAGGGCGGCGAAGGAGCCGTCGAAGGCGCTCTCCTGCCGATCGCTCGTGAGCTTGCCCGCTGGCTTTGCGCATTCCCCGAATGCGCACTCTCCAGGCGTCAGCCACGAGGGCAGCTCGGATGTCGGCGCATCCGCCATGTCTGCGATCCGGCCTGCTGCAGCGGAGGAGACATGGACGGGTTCGTCAGCGCTGACGCTCGCCGGAGGCACGGCCATGACGCTCGACACGGCGACTGACGCCGCGGTCAAGCGCGGAAGGTAGCGGTGCGTGTCGTGTTTCATGATTCTCGTCATTGGCTTTACTTCGCGTTCACGCGAATCGCGCGAACGCCGTGGAGGTGTGCTCGCGGCGTGGCAGGCCGCGTGGAGGACCCGATCAAAGTCCGTGCCGACTGTCCTCGCCCAGCGGTCCGCCGCGACGTTCGATGCCGGAGCGCGCCGCGCCGCCTGTCACGCTGGGCTGCCGGGCACCCGCTAGCTTCCGTGGAATCGGGATGCGAGCGGTCTCACGAAGGTGAAGGCGAGAGCCTGAGCCCGCACCGCACATGCACCCGCTCTGCTCGCCAGCGCCCAAGCTCGTCGGCCGAGGCGGGACGCCGCGCGCTGTCCGTGCGCGGCGCTCGTGGCAGCCCGGTTCACGGGCGGCGCCTCGACGTTGGACGGTGGCCCGGGATTACCCCATGGACGGCGCGGAAGAAGAGCTCAGCGCCCGGGCATCGGGCCGGCCACCTCATCGAGCTCATTCAGCGGGCTCGGCCGTTCGGATCGCCGCGTGGCTCGGGTGATGCGGACGTCGGCCCGACGCTGGCGCGCGACGACAGCGACCGGAGAGGCTCGAATGAACCGGGAACTTCTCGCTCCTAGGACCGTGTTGCAGGACCGCTACGAGCTCGTTGCTTTGCTCCGGGAGACCAGCCTCGTCGTGACGTACAAAGGGCGGCAGATCGACGGCGGGCGGCCGATCGTCCTCAAGCTCGTTCGCCTGGTCCCGTACGGAGGCTCCGCCGACATGGCGCGTCGCTACGGCACGCGCTTCTTGCGGGAGATGCACGTCTGCGCGCGCCTCCAGCATCCCAGCATCGCTCGGCCCATCGACTTCGGGCGGGCGGACGAAGGGCACCTGTACGCCGTCTTCGAGTTTGTGCCCGGGCGGAGCCTGGCCGAGCTGTTATCGGAGCGAGGCGCGCTCGATCCCCCGGAGGCGCGGCGGCTGATGCTCCGGGTCCTCGGCGCGCTCGACTGCGCGCACAGGCAGGGCATCGTTCACGGGGATCTTCGGCCGCCCCACGTGATGATGGTGTCCGCGGGGGCGCCGGGTGACGCGCTCGTGCTCGACTTCGGCTTCGGGGCGGTCGCAGCGAGCGCGCGCGCGGCCAATGACAGCGGGCTCGCCCGGAGCAGCGAGGAGCTCCGGGGCTGGCAGGATTACGCGGCTCCAGAGCAACTCCGAGGTTCCCCGCCGACGGGGCGCTCGGACCTGTACGCCTGGGGCATCGTGTTCCTCGAGTGTCTTACCGGCCGGCGCAGCACCCCCGGCGGCTCGTCAGGTACAGGGATTGTTCTGCGGGACGGCCGCGAGCTGGCGCGGTTTCCCGATGCATTGCTCGACCACCCGCTCGGCGGGATCCTGAGGCGCGCGACGGTCGAGGACGTGGCAAGGCGAGAGGTCACGGCCGACGGGCTCTTGCGCGAGCTCGACACCTGCGAAGTGGACGGGCTGCGCAGGGAAGACCTGATCGACTCAGGCGCGCCGAGCGGCGCGGGGGCGAGGGGAGAGGAGGGCCGAGGGGTCCAGCAGCAGGGCAATCCAGGCGTCGGGCCTCCGGAGCCGCAGCAAGAGGGGCGCTCGATCTCGGCTGCATTTTCCATCGAAGATCCAGCGCACACCTTCCTGGTTACCCGCACCGCGCTCGTCGACCCGATGCCCGACGATCCAGCGCTTGGCGCCGCGACCGGTCCCCTGAAGGCCACGGAGGCGACGGTGGAGTCCATCGTGGATGCGGCGCCCGTGGCCGTCGGCAGCAGGATCAAGCATTATGAAATCATCCGCAAGCTGGGGCAGGGTGGCATGGGCGTCGTGTTCCTCGCTCGCGACACCAGGCTTGGCCGCCTGGTCGCGATCAAGCTACTTCTCAAGCTCAGCGGGGGCGGGATCAAGCGATTTCTCGCCGAGGCGCGGGCCACGGCGCGCTGCCGGCACGAGGGCATCGTGGTCATCCACGAGGTGGATGAGATCCTGGGATATCCCTACCTCGTGCTGGAGTACGTCAATGGACCCACCCTGCGCGAGTGGATGAAGCAACGCCGGCACCCCGGCGCGCCCGATCTGTCCGGCGTCCACACGTCTCTCGCTCCAATGCCGCCTGCTGGCGTGGCCGAGCTCACGATTCCTGTTGTTCGCGCGCTGGTCTGTGCGCACGAGCTCGGGATCGTGCACCGCGATCTCAAGCCCGAGAACATCCTCCTGGACGACACCGGATGCATCAAGGTGCTGGATTTCGGCATCGCCAAGCAGATCGAGCCCAGGGCCGTGGCGATGATCACAGAGGAGCAGGCGGCGCTGACCCGACGCGTACGTCAGCCGCGGAAGACCTCGATCCTCGGTACGCCTCAGTACATGTCACCCGAGCAGCTCCTGGGTAAGGACGTCGATCATCGCACCGACCTCTGGGCCGTGGGCATCATCCTGCACGAGCTCCTCACGGGAAAGCACCCGCTGGACCCATTTTCGCTCGCGCAGCTCGCGGGCATCGTGGACTTCGATGTTCCCATGCCCACCGTGAGAGAGAGCCACCCGGAGATGGGCGCGCTGATCGACCATTGCTTGAAGAAGCGCAGGAGCGAGCGGATCGGCTCGGCAAAGGAGCTGCTCGCCGAGCTGGAGGCGCTCCTCCCGAGCCGAAGGGCGCTCGCGCTCGGTGAGAACGAGAGCCCGTTCGCCGGCCTGTTCGCCTTCCAGGAGGCGGACGCCGCGCGCTTCTTCGGCCGCGATCGCGATATCACGGCGATGATGGCGCGCCTGGGCCATCAGCAGCTCTTGGCTGTCGCCGGGCCCTCCGGCGCTGGCAAATCGTCATTCGTGCGCGCGGGCGTGATTCCTGCCTTGAAGCGCTCCGGGGACAGCTGGGAAGCGTTCATCTTGCGGCCAGGCCGCCGCCCGCTGTCCGCGCTCACCGACGTGCTCGTACAGGCCGCCGACACGGCGAGCGCTACGGACGAGCCCGAGCTCGATCACGATCGGCTTTCCGTCACGATGTGCAGCCAGCCAGGCTATCTGGGCGCGGCGCTGCGCGCGCGCTGTCGCCGCGAGGGGCGGGAGCATCGCGTCCTGCTCTTCGTCGATCAGTTCGAGGAGCTCTACACGCTCGGCGCCGCGCCCGAGGACCGGGCCGCGTTCGTCGCCTGTCTGGAAGGCGCCGCCGACGATGCCTCGTCGCCCGTGCGCGTCCTGCTCGCGATCCGCTCGGACTTCCTCGATCGCATGGCCGAGGACCGCCAGTTCATCAAGGACTTGACCCGCGGGCTCTGGTTCCTTCCACCGATGGGGCGCGAGGGGCTGCGCGACGCCTTGACGCGGCCGCTCGAGGCCGCCGGGTATCGCTTCGAGAAGGTGGAGATGGTCGAGGACATGCTCCGCTCGCTGGAGAGCACGCCGAGCCCCTTGCCGCTCTTGCAGTTTGCAGCCACGAAGCTGTGGGAGGCGCGGGATCACGGGCGCCGGCTTCTGACGCAGGAGAGCTACCATCAGCTCGGTGGCGTGCCTGGTGCCCTGTCCGCCCATGCGGATGCGGTGTTCTCGGCGCTGCCGGTGCGCGAGCAGCGGCTGGCTCGGGCGGTGTTCTTGCGCCTGGTCACGCCCGAGCGCACGCGCGCGCTGGTGAGCCTCGACGAGCTCTGCGAGCTCGTGCAGGACAGCGAAGGCAATGCCTCCAAGGCGATCGCGGCGGTGGTCCAGCACCTGGCCGACGCGCGGCTCCTGCTCATCGAGACCGGCGGGGAGCGCGAGGGCACGACCGTGGAGCTGGTCCACGAATCCTTGATCGACCGATGGGGGAAGCTCGGGCAGTGGCTCGCCGATAGCCAGCAAGACGCACGGATGCTGGCCCGGTTGCGGGCCGCGGCCGATCAGTGGGAGACGAGCGGGCAAGCGGAGGGGCTTCTCTGGCGTGGTCGTGCGGCGGAGGACGCCCGAGCGTGGTACGAGCGGCGCCGCGCTGCGCAGGGCGCCGACTGGCGCATCGGGATCGGCAAGCGGGAAGAGCGATATCTCCTGGCCGTCGTGGCGCTCTGCGAGGGCGCGCGCCGCCTGCGCTGGCGGCTCGCGACGGGCGCGCTCACCGCGCTCGCCGCGATCGCGGTCATGATCTCGTACCTGGCCGTTCGCGCCGAGCGGCAGGCCACGCGCGCCGATCAGGAAGCGGAGCGTGCGCGGGCCGAGGCGCTCCAGGCGCGCAACGCCACCCGGATGGCCACAGCACGTGAGCTGCAGGCCGATCCCACGAGCGTGCTCGCGATCGTGCGCGAGCTCGAGCCGCCCGACATGCCGCGAGAGTGGGCCGTGCTCGCACACTGGGCGTTACACAGCCGGATCGCTCGCGTGGTGCTCATCCATGCAGATGCGGTCCTGTTCGCGGGCTTCAGCCCCGACGGCCGGCGCATCGTCACGGGGTCTTATGACAGGAACGTGCGTGTGTGGAACGCCGACGGTTCGGGCGAGCCGCTGGTCCTTCGCGGTCACGAAGATCCGGTCCTGTCGGCCGCGTTCAGCCCTGATGGCACGCGTATCGTCACCGGCTCGCAGGACAGGACTGCCCGTGTGTGGAACGCCGACGGCTCGGGCGAGCCGCTGGTCCTTCGCGGTCACGAGGATCGGGTCTATTCGGCCGCGTTCAGCCCCGATGGCAAGCGCATCGTCACCGGGTCATGGGACAAGACGGCGCGTGTGTGGAACGCTGACGGCTCTGGCGAGCCGCTGGTCCTTCGCGGTCACGAGGGTTGGGTCTATTCGGCCGCGTTCAGCCCCGATGGCAAGCGCATCGTCACCGGCTCGCAGGACAGGACCGTGCGTGTGTGGAACGCTGACGGCTCTGGCGAGCCGCTGGTCCTTCGCGGTCACGAGGATCGGGTCTATTCGGCTGCGTTCAGCCCCGATGGCGAGCGCGTCGTCACCGGGTCATGGGACAAGACGGCGCGTGTGTGGAACGCTGACGGCTCTGGCGAGCCGCTGGTCCTTCGCGGTCACGAGAATTGGGTCCAGTCGGTGGCGTTCAGCCCCGACGGCAAGCGCATCGTCACCGGGTCATGGGACAAGACCGCTCGGGTCTGGAACTCCGACGGCTCCGGCGATCCGATCATCCTTGGCGGCCACGAGGATTGCGTCGTTTCGGCGGTGTTCGATGGTGACGGCAAGCGCGTTGTCACCGGGTCGCAGGACAAGACGGCGCGGGTGTGGAACACCGACGGCTCGGACGATCCCCTGGTCCTTCGTGGCCACAGGGCGCTGGTCTGGGGGGTGGCGTTCAGCCCTGACGGCAAGCGCATCGTCTCCGCGTCCGAGGACAAGACCATGCGCGTGTGGAACGCCGACGGCTCGGGCGAGCCCCTGGTTCTTCGTGCTCATCAAGGTGGGGTCTATTCTGCGGCGTTCAGCCCTGACGGCACGCGCATTGTCGCCGCGTCGGACGACGCGACCGCGCGGGTGTGGAACGCCGATGGAACGGGCGAGCCCCTGGTTCTTCGCGGTCACGAGGGTTGGGTTTATTCTGCGGCGTTCAGCCCCGATGGCGAGCGCGTCGTCACCGGGTCGCAGGACAAGACGGCGCGGGTGTGGAACGCCGATGGAACGGGCGAGCCCCTGGTCCTTCGTGGTCACGAGGATCGGATCTACTCGGTGGCGTTCAGCCCCGATGGCAAGCGCGTCGTCACCGGGTCGCAGGACAAGACGGCGCGGGTATGGAACGCCGATGGAACAGGTGAGCCCTTGGTCCTTCGTGGTCACGAGGATCGGGTGTACTCGGTGGCGTTCAGCTCCGATGGCAAGCGAATCGTCACCGGCTCATGGGACAAGACAGCGCGGGTGTGGAACGCCGACGGAACAGGCGAGCCCTTGGTCCTCCGTGGTCACAAACACTGGATCATGGCGGCGGCGTTCAGCCCCGATGGCAAGCGCATCGTCACCGGGGCGCAGGACCAGACCATTCGGGTGTGGAACGCCGACGGAGCAGGCGAGCCCCTCATCCTTCGCGGCGCCAATTCTGCGATCAACTCCGTGGCGTTCAGCGCTGATGGCAAGCGCATCGTCAGCGCGTCCGACGATGCGGCCGTACGCGTGTGGACCGATCTCGAGCCGCTCCGTGGCGTCGATGATCCCAAGCTGTGGACGGCGACCACCTATTGCATGCCCATCGAGGCGAGGACCGAGCTCCTTCGAATGCCCGAAGCCATGGCGCGCGCAGGTCGGGAAGCTTGCCTGCGTCACGTCGAGGAGACACGCGCGGCTGCCCTGTGATCCGCCGTCACTTCTTCGTCAGCGCGTTGTAGCTGGTGATGAGGTTGCGGTAGTCGGGGATGTGGTTCGAGAACAGCGTCGCCAGTCCCTCGACGTCGTTGCGCCAGTCGCGGTGCAGCTCGCAGGCGACGCCGAACCACGTCATGAGCTGCGCGCCGGCTTGCGACATGCGATCCCAGGCGGAGTGCCGGGTGATCTCGTTGAAGGTCCCGGACGCGTCCGTGACGACGAAGACCTGAAAACCCTCCTCGATCGCCGACAGCGCGGGGAAGGCCACGCAGACCTCGGTCACGACGCCCGCGATGATGAGCTGCTGCTTGCCTGTGGCCTTGACGGCTTTGACGAAGTCCTCGTTGTCCCACGCGTTGATGTTGCCGGGGCGCGCGATGTACGGCGCGTCCGGGAACTGCTCCTTCAGCTCCGGCATGAGCGGGCCATTGGGGCCGGACTCGAAGCTGGTCGTGAGGATCGTCGGCAGCTTGAAGTACCTCGCGAGATCGGAGAGCGCGAGCACATTGTTCTTGAACGTGTCCGGCTGGATGTCGCGCACGAGCGACAAAAGTCCCGCCTGATGATCGACCAGCAACACGGCGGCGTTGTTCTTGTCGAGTCGAACGTACGGCTTGGTCATGGGCTGTCTCCTCTTCTCTTTCTCTCGTCGTGGGTGATGCGTCTGTGTGGCTCGACGCCCGAGCAGGGACGTCGTTCAGTCGTCCAGGTGGCCGAACTTGCCGCTCGCGAAGTCGGCGAACGCCTGCTGGATCTCTTGCGCGCTGTTCATGACGAACGGGCCGTACTGGACGATGGGCTCGTCGATGGGCTCGCCGCTCAGGACGAGCAGGTGGGCCTCCGATCCGGCCTCGATGAGCAAGCGCTCGCCGGCGTTCTCGAACACCGCGAGGTCGTGCGCCGCGGCATGCGCTCCATTGACCGCAATGTCGCCTTTCATGACGAGCAGGCCCAGGTTATGGCGCGCCGGGAAGGCGAGCTCGACCCTGCCTCGCGCGTTCAAGCGGACGTCGAAGAGTTCGATCTTCGTGAAGGTCTGCGCGGGGCCCTTCACGCCCTGGTATTCGCCTGCGACGACCCGCACGGAGCCCGCGTTCTCGGGGAGCGTCACGATGCCCATCCGATCGCTGGCGATGCTCTGATACCGAGGCGGCGACATCTTGTGCGCCTTCGGCAGATTCACCCAGAGCTGCGCCATCTGGAACGGACCGCCGCGGCGCGCGTAGCTCTCTTCGTGGTACTCCTTGTGAAGGACCCCGGACGCCGCCGTCATCCATTGCACGTCGCCCGGACCGATCACGCCGCCGCCGCCCGCGCTGTCGTGGTGCGCGACGCTGCCTTGCCAGGCGAGCGTGACCGTCTCGAAGCCTCGGTGGGGGTGCACGCCGACGCCCCGCGGCCTCGCCGTCGGCGCGTACTCGTACGTCGGGTGATAATCCAGCAGCAGAAACGGGTTCAGCTTTTGCGCGGCCTCCGGAATCGCCGAGAAGAACCCCGCGACCCGGAAGCCGTCGCCCACCCAGTGCAGGCCAGGGGCCCGGTAGATTCCCTCGATCGTTCGGAGCTCGGACCGCGCTGCTCGGGTGGCGTTCGTCCGCGTCTGCATCGTATTCGTGGTCGTCATGGCTGCGTTCTCCTGACACCAGGAGGAATAGACATGCCGAGTCCGTAGAACAATGCGCAATAGTTGGAAGAACTGTTCCGAAATATGGAACAATTCTGTCACATGCGGGCGACCACGCTCGGCGTGGTGGACAACACGAGGCGCTCGCGGAGCAGGTCGAGGAACGCTACCACCTTCGGCGAGAGGTGCCGTGTGCTCGGATAGAGCGCGAACACGGGCACCTCGGGCGCCGACCAGGACGGGAGCACCGGCATGAGCCGCCCCGCGGCGAGGTCTTCCGCGCACAGGTACTCTGGCAAGAGGGCGACGCCGAAACCGGCGCGAGCGACCGAGCGAAGCATCTCGTAGTCGTTGACGACGAGCCGCGGGTGAACCGTGATCTCGGCGATCTTGGGCCCCGACCTGAGCTCCCAGGAGCTTCCCTCCGGTGCGAACACGATGCACGGGTGGTCCGCGAGCTCGGCAATGTCGTTCGGCTCGCCGAGCGCCTTTTTGACCTCGGGCGCAGCGACCAGACGGCGCCGCACGGCCCCGAGACGCCGGGCGACGAGGCTCGTGTCCGGCGTGGTGCCGGCCCGCAGCGCGAGGTCGAAGCGCTCCTCGACGACGTCGACCTTGCGGTCGGTGCAAACCAGGTCGACCTGGACATCGGGGAAGAGACGCAGGTATTCGGCGAAGATCGGCCCGAGGACGGAGAACGCGAGCGGGGCCGTCACCCGCATGAGCCCCCGGGGCGTCGACTGGAGCTGCGAGACCGCGAGCTCCGCCTCCTCGAGCGCGGCGACGATGCGAACGCAGTGCTCGTAGTAGACGCGACCGACGTCCGTGAGGCTCAAGGTCCGCGTGGTCCGCTGGAGCAGCCGCGCGCCGACGCGCGACTCGAGATCGGAGATCTTCCGGCTCACGGTCGACTTCGGCATCCCGACGGCGGTCGCCGCCGCCGTGAAGCTGCCTCCCTGAACTACCCTCGTGAAGAGGACGATCTCGTCGAGAGCGACGCTGGGCAGGCGAGGGTCCATGGATGGGACAATCTACGCAAGATGCGCGGATTGTGCCAAGGCAGCGCGGGGAGGCTCACACGCCGACGCGCTCGACGCGCACCTGCACCTCGGCGGCCGCCAGCGCCGCGTCGCCGCCCGCCGTCCCTGCGCCGCGCTCCACCGAGCCGCCCGCGATCTCCGCGATGAGCAGCGGCCCCGTCGCCTTCACGATGCGGCGGGCCTGGTCCAGCACGCGCGCCCTCTCTTCGTCCGTCGCGCCGGCGAGGACACCGCTGAGGATGACACCGCAGGCGCGGTTCGCCGGCAGCGCGGCGAGCCCGGCGACGGTCGCAACGCGGGCCGCCAGGCCGCACACCTGCGCCACGTCGCGCGCGAGCAGCTCGGCCGCCTCGCCGGCCACGACGACGCCGCCGTACAGGCCGCGCAAGGCGGGGGCGGCGACCGCCCTCACGCCGCGCACGAGCCGCGCGCGCGCCTCGATCGCGTCGGGCGAGCAGTCCGGCAGGCGCTCCGCCGCTGCCGCGTCCGGGGCAGCCGCCATGACGGCCGGCGAGAGCGCCGCCCGGATCGCGGCGAGCCGCGCCCGCCACCACCGAGCGCCATGCCCGATCTCCCGGGCGCGGCGCTCGCGCTCTTCCCGCCCTCGATGGACGTGGACATGAAACGCCTCCGTGGCGGCCTTCTGCGGCTGGCGCAGGGCGCGAACGCTCGTGAGCAGGCGCATCTCGATGAGGTCCGCGCGGCGCACGCCCTCCAGCAGATCGACGAAGGCTCCCTTCTCGGCGCCGCCGCCGATGAACCACTCGTCGAAGCCGCCGAGCGCATCGACGAGGCCTCGCCAGACGATGGGCAGCCCGTCGCGCACATCGCACAGCGGCTCGGAGCCCGGGGCGCCGGGGCGGGGCCGATCGCCGTCGGCGCCGGGCACGCCGCCGTCGAGCGGCGTGGCCGAGAGGAGCGAGGCGAGCCCCTCGACCGCACCCGAGGCCGCCCAGGCGGCCGAGCGCTCGATCCACGCGGCCGGCGGCAATGCGACGCGGGCCAGCGCCGGCGTGAACACGGCCGGCACGCCGCGCGCGAGCGCCGCGTCGTGCTCCGAGAGCGCGTGCTCGACCGCCTCGGGCGGGAGCAGGACATCGGCGTCCAGAAACCAGATCAACGGCGCCCGGGCGGCACGGAAGCCCGCGTTCCTGGCATGGCTGCAGTGCGGGAACTGCCCGCGCGGGCGCGGGGTGTCGACGATCTCGACCTGGAAGGGGTGAGAGCCCGGCTCCGCCGCGGCGCGGATGGCGCCGCCCGGGTCGCCGCCGTCGCACACCACCACGACCTCGAAGGACGACGGGGCGGCGGTCTGCGCGCGCAGCGCGAGCACGGCGCGCCGCAGGAGGGGCGCGGTCGACGCCTGGCACGGGATCACGAGGGCGATGCGCGGCGGAGCGGCGCTCGTCGCGCGAGCCTCCGCAGCCGGGCCGGGCGCGCCGGCCGCATCGCCCGCGGCGCCGCCTCCGCCGGCCGCGTCGCCCGCGGACGCGCCGCTTCTGCCAGCACCCGCCGCGGAGCCGCCCCTCAGCGCCGGCCGCTCGCCGAGCACCTCCCACAAGCCGGCGAGGCACCGCTCGCGCTCGCTCAGGTACGCGTCCCGCGCCGCTTCCTGGATGCGTCGGAGATCCGCCTCCGTGAACGCCATGCAGCGCTCGACCGCATCGCGCACGTCCTCCGGCGCCACCGCGTGGGTGCGCACGAGGCCCTGCGCGCCGTGCGCCGCGGCCGGCATGCGCAGCGCACAGCCGTCGATCTCGCTCATCGCCTCGGTGTCGGGCACGAGGACGGCGGCGCCGACCGACAGGCCCTCATGGAGCGCGTGGCCCCAGCCCTCGTACCGAGACGGACAGAGGTGGAATCGAGACGCGTTCTGATAAAAGCGAAGCCGCCGCTCGTCGACGCGCCCCGCGAACTCGACGTTCCGCGGCCTGAGCGGCCAGCCGAGCGAGGACACGACCGTCAGCGGATACGGGATGCGGTGGCGCTCCCAGGCCAGGAGCACGGAGTCCGTGCCCTTCGCGTCGGAGCCGCCGGGGACGTGCAGGAAGCGCCGCGCCCGAGGCACGGCCGGGTCCCAGCGGTCCTCCGAGAAGAAGCCGACGTGGCGAGCCCGCGGCGTGAGCGGGGCGAAGCGCGACAGCGCGTCCCGGGTCTTGCACAGGACGAGCTCGAAATCGTCGAGCGCGGACCGGGCCTCGGGCCGCCACCACTCGGCGTTCGGGATCAGCCAGCGGCGCGGCGCGCCCTCGGCGAGGCGCGGCTCGTAGACCTCGAGGAAGATGACGAGATCGGCGCCCCCCACTCCCTCGGAGCGCTGGAAATGAACCCCGGTGACCCGGTGACCCCAGCTCTCCAGGAGGCTGCCGAGAAGACGGTAGTCGCGCTCGAGCCCCTTGCCGTTGTCGATGTTGGTGACGATGTGGATCCGCATCTGGGGCATCCCCTCGAATCTCGGGAGAATTCACAGGGAGGCGGGGAGGCGGGGAGTATGATTCATAAATCTCCCCGTCTCCCCGCCTCCCTGTTTAATTTCTCGCTAATAATGCGAACAAAGTGAGGGGATCGGTCAGGATCCGCATCTCAGCCCGATACGCCCTGCCAGGCCGGCGCCGCGAGGGCCCTCCACCAGCCAGGGTCACACCCAGCCCCTCAGCCCCGCGTGGTGCTCGCCGAGGATGCCGAGCATCTGGCGCACGCGGTGCACATACGTGAAGCTCGCCTTGACGCGCGCGTGCCCGGCCCGCCGGATCGCCTCGCGCTCGTCGTCGTGCTTCACATAATAATCGATGAGGCGCCGCAGGGCGGCGAAGTCGCCGAACGGATAGAAGACCACGTGCTCGCGATCCCGGAACTCCTCCTCCAGGCCGAAGATGTAGGGGTGGATCATGAAGCCTCCCCGGCCGAGCGTCTCGTAGATACGATCGGACCAGTAATGCGGGTGATCGAAGCCGACACACAGGCTGTCGCCCACGACGATCTTCGAGGAGGCGTACAGGCGGTTGAGGGCGTCGCCGCGCACGCAGCTCTCCGGTGAGCCGTGCTTCACGAAGCGGCGGCCGTACGTCTCCGACAGGAAATCGACGAGACGCCTCCGATAAGGCCACTCGGGATGATAATCGTACGAGCCCACGAAGCAGACGTCGGCCGCGACGCCGGGGTCGACCTCCGCGAGATAACACTCGGCGCCGTACACGCCGGGCTTGAGGTAATGGTGGCGTATCCCCTGCGCCCGGAAGAACGCCTCGCTCCCGCCGTCGGGCGTGAACACGTGCTGCGTGCGCCAGAACGGGTCGAGCCGGAGATCGCGGCCGCGCGAGAGGCCGGCGTACAGGTCGAGGTGGTACGAGGCCGTCGGGATGGGCAGCTGGGTGATCCAGCGCAGCGCGTCGCCGCGCAGGCCCCAGGTGCGGGTGTAGAGCAGCAGATCGACGTCGCGCGCCATGCCGTCGAGCTCGCCCAGGGTGAACGCGTTCTCCTGGGCCTGGACGACCTCGACGCCGAGCGCTCGCAGGCTCTCGCCGACGTGGTTCTCGGTCGAGAACGACGGGCCGAAATTGCCGATGTACAGGATGCGACGGCGCATGGGCGAGGCGGTCACGACGGCGGCGCCCGTCAGGGCAGCGGCCACGTGGCCACGAGCGCGCGCGCGTCGGGCGTGCGCGCCTTCGAGAGCACCGCGAGCGTCACGGTGCGATCCGTGACCAGCACGCACGGCGCCGAGAACGTCGCTGGATCGGCGCCGCCCGCGTCCACGGGGAGCACGCGGAACGCGGCGCCCGGGGCCGGCCGGTGCGCGACGAGGAGATGGGCGGCGGAGGTCGCGACGATCACGAGCCCGCCGCCCGCGCGGTCGGCGTCGATCTCGAAGACGCGGCGGTCGCCGAACGGCGCATCCTCGGCGCCGGCAGCGCCGTACGCCGCATCGCGGGCCGAGACGCGCACGGTGCCGGGCAGCGCGCCGCCGCGCGAGGCGCCGGGGGCGACGCGCTTGCACACCGCGGTGGGGCCCGGCGACCCCGCGAGGACCACGACATCGATGCACTCGCCGATCGGGTGGTCCACCGAGCCGCCGCCGGCCGCCGCGGCCTCCAGCACGACCGCCGTCGCGTTGTCGACAACGGCGGACACGGCGCCCGGCGCGCCGGGGGAGGGCGCGGGGAGCGAGCCGGCGCCCGCGCCGCGCACGAACCGAGGCCCGCTGAAGCTCGCAAACGGCCGGTGCGCCGTGAGCGAGGTGCGGACACCGGAGGCGCCGTCGAGCCGAACCAGCGCGTTCACCGCGCCGCCCGCGACCTCCACCACGAACGACAGCGCGCCGCCGTCCGCCGCGCCGTCCGCCGCCGCAGCGTCCCAGCGGGGCAGCGCGGGCAAGAGCTGCGGGATCGTGGCGACGGCGCCCGACGGACCGCGGCCCGCGAGCGGCAAGGCCCAGATGTCCGTGCGGTGCGGCGGGGCCGCGCTGTGCGTCGACGACGCGAGCAGCACGGGCGCCCCGTCGAGCGCGACGAGGCGCAAGGCGTCCGCGAGCGGGGCGTCGGGCAGCGCGGCGGGAGAGAGCGCGAGAGACGGAGGGGGCGTTTCGTTCATGGGCGCAGATCCGGGGGCGGGGCGACACGCGGCGGCGGCGAGACAGACGAGGAGCGCGGGCGCGGGAGGCCCGCGGCGCGGCCTCCTGGGGGCGCTGGTCGAGCGGGGCGCGGCGGTCGAGCGGGGCGAGGGCATGCCGGTCGACCTCCGCGCCGCGCTAGATGCGGGCGTTCGTGCGCATGTTCCACAGCTGCACGAGGGCCTGCGGGTTCGACGATTTCGGATAGCCGGCGAGCGCGGCCGCGAACAGCCCGTCGATCGCGCCGGTCTCCCACGTGGCCGCGTCGGCGAACGGCCCGCCGCCATACGAGGGGTCGTAGAGCTGGCCGCCGTGCACGACGATGAAATGGTTGAAGAACGCGGGCGGGGGCTCGGGGTTCCGCTGGCCGGGGATCCCCGGCAGGTTGACGACGTCGGTCCACATGCGGTGGGTCCACGGGGCGGGCTGCGTGGCCGCGTTCCACTGCCAGTTCTTCACGAGGAACCCTTGTGATCCCGAGGTCCACGCCGGCACCGTGACGACGACCACCACCTTGTCGGCGCTGGTGATGCCGTGGACCTTGAGCATGTCGATGAAGAACTCGGCCCACGAGCCGCACTGCCCGCTGCCGTCGGCGCTCGCGAGGAGCAGGCGGGTGTTCGTGCAGGTGGTCGTGTTCGGGTTCCAGTACGTGAGGCCCACCCCGTCGCGCTTGCGCGTGAGCGCCCGCGTCGCGAAGGGCGCGAAGCTCTGCGACACGACGCGCCCCTCGGTCGTCTCGCCCTGGGCCGCGCGGCACGAGATGTCCACGAGCGTCCAGTGGACCGTGCCGGCCGGCGCGCCGAGCACCGCGTAGACGAGGTGCGCCGTCGTGCCCGCGCCGACCCAGCCGGTGCCGGCGGCGTTCGCCTCCCACGCGATCGTCAGCGGATCGTAGCAGGCGACGACGTTCGGCAGCGGCGCGCTGCTCGTCATCGAGGGCGTGGAGACGTCGACCGACCCGGGCGACACGCTGACCGTGCACGTCCATTCGAGCGTCACGCCGCCGGCCATGGCGCGGCCGCGCAGCTGCACGGACTCGGTCCCGCTGGGCGGCCGGAGCACGCGCAGCACCACGGCCAGCGGGACACGCGCGCCGCGGACGTAGCAGACCGGCGATTGATCCGCCGCCTGCCGGGTGCTCAGCCACTCGGGGGAGGCGAAGTTCCCGAGGGAGTCCCGCTCCACGGCGTGGTTCGCCGTGAAATCGACCTGGATCACGCCGACAAGCGCGTGGACGATGGCGGGCGTCTTCGGCGACGGCTGCACCGGCGGCGGCACCTCGAGCGGCCTGCGCGCCTCGGGGGCGCGCGGCGGCGGGCCGCGGAAGGCGAGGATGCACCCCGTCCGGAGCAGCTCGGCGACGCGCTCGCGGAGCAGGTCGAGCTCGCGCGCCGCGTCGAGCGACACGATGCCGGCGCCCGCGGCGCACAGCTCGCTCAGCAGATCGACGCGCTCGCGGTCCGGCTCCTCCGAAGGGAACCACGCGGGCACCTCGAGGGCGGCCAGGTGCGGCTCGATCGGCTCCGCGCCCTCGGGCAGGACCGCGCCGGCTGCGCGGACGAAGCCGACGTCTCCGTACGCATCGACGACCTGCCAGACGTTGCCCATGAATCCGCGCGATCCGCTGTCCGCTGTTCCCCCGGCGCCCGATCTGACTAGGCCCGCCCTCGCCGTGCGTCAACCGTTCGTCAAGCCGCGCGCCGGCATATCGACGACGTCGGCGCGCGTGAATGTGCCCACCCGGCCGGCGAGCGATGGTAGGCTCGACGGCTCGGGCTCCGGGACGTGCGAGGGCGAGGCGACCGATGGCGGACGGTGCGATCGAGTTTGATTTCGCTGTGGAAGGCGCGACCGATCCGTGGCGCGTCGCGCGGATCGAGGGCCATGAGGGCATATCGCGGCTGTTCCACTTCCGCGTGACCCTCGCGTCGACGGACGCCGCGCTGGCGTTCGACGGGCTGGTCGGGCAAACGTGCCTGCTCACGATCCGGACCGACGTGTCGACTCGGTACATCCACGGCATCGTCGCGCGCTTCGAGCAGCACGAGGAGGGGCGCGCGGTCACCACGTACCTGGCGACGGTCGTCCCGCGGGCGTGGCGCCTGCAGCACCGGCACGACTACCGCATCTTCCAGGAGGCGACGGCGCCGGAGATCATCGACAAGGTGCTCCGCGCGGCGGGCCTGACCTCGGAAGATTTCCGCGTCTCGACGGCGATGACCCACGATCGGCGGGAGTACAGCGTGCAGTACGCCGAGACCGACTGGGCGTTCATCAGCCGCCTGATGGAAGAGACAGGCATGTTCTGCTTCTTCGAGCACAAGGCCGACAACCACGTGCTCGTCTTCGGCGACGCGCCGTTCGTCCACGAGCCCATCGACGGATCGAGCGTCGTGCCGTACCGGGCCGTCGGCGGGGCGCTCGCCGCGCGCGAGGCCATCTCCCGCTTCTCGATGGCCGAGGAGGTCCGGCCCGGCAAGGTCACCGTCCGCGACTACAACTTCCAGAAGCCCAGCCTGAGCCTCGAGGGGGAGGCGGAGGCCGACCGCGACACCGATCTCGAGGTGTACGTGTATGCCACCGAGCACGATCTGCCCGAGGAAGGCACGCAGCTCGCGAAGCTCCGGCTCGAGCAGCTCCAGCTCGTGCGCCGCACCGCGGAGGGGCAGGGGAGCGTGATCCGGTTCATGCCCGGGGCCACCTTCACGCTCGAGGACCACGGCCGCGAGAGCTTCAACCGCGGATACCTGATCACGCGCGTCGACCATTTCGGCTCGCGGGCCGTCGGGGGGGAGTCGCAGGAGACCGTCGTCGGGTACTCCAATCGATTCCAGTGCATCCCGGACGACGTGCCCTACCGCACGCCCGTGCAGACGCCCAAGCCGACGCCCCGCGGCATCCAGACGGCGATCGTCGTGGGCCCGGCGGGCGAGGAGATCCACACGGACATCTATGGCCGGGTGAAGGTGCAGTTCCACTGGGACCGGCAGGGGCGCCGCAACGAGCACAGCTCGTGCTGGATGCGGGTGAGCCAGATCTGGGCGGGCGCCGCGTGGGGCTCGATGTACATTCCGCGCATCGGCCACGAGGTCGTCATCGACTTCCTCGAGGGCGACCCGGATCGCCCGCTGATCGTCGGGCGCGTCTACCACGGCGCGAACGTGCCGCCCTACGCGCTGCCGGCCGAGAAGACGAAGAGCACCATCAAGTCGGACACCTCGCCGGGCGGCGGCGGCTCGAACGAGCTCAGGTTCGAGGACAGGAGAGGCGCGGAGGAGATCTACCTGCACGCGCAGAAGGACTGGAACATCGAGGTCGAGAACGACAAGACCCAGTCCGTCGGCCACGACGAGCGCCTGACCGTCGGCCACGACCGGAAGAAGCGCATCGACAACAGCCAGTGGGAGTCGATCGGCGCGTTCAAGACCACCGAGGTCGGCGAGGATCACAACGAGAAGATCGGCGCGAACCGCACGCTCGGCGTCGTCCAGAGCGAGAGCGTGGACATCGGCAAGGACGCGAGCCTGAAGATCGGGCAGGGCCGGAAGACCGATGTCGGGAAGGACGACATCGAGTCGGTGGGCGGCAAGCGCGAGCTCTCGGTGGGCGGCGAGGAGACCGTCAAGGTGGGTGATCGCGCGACGCTGGAGATCGGCTCGAAGCGCAACACCACCGTGGGCAGCGACGACTCGCTGTCGGTCGGCGGCACCGAGACCCGGAACATCGACGTGGACGCGACCGAGTCCGTCGGCGCGAAGAAGACCGTCAAGGTCGGCGAGAAGTTCACGCTGGAGTGCGGGAGCGGCAAGATCATCGTCGACAGCTCCGGCAAGATCACGGTCGAGGGGTCGGACATCACCGTGAAGGGCTCGGGCACCGTCAAGGTCGAGGGCGCCAAGGTCGAGGTGAAGAGCGACGGCGACGTGAGCGTCAAGGCGGGCTCGAACATCAAGCTCTCGGGGAGCGGGGTCGACATCAACTGAGCGGCGTCGCGCAGGATCGGAGCCGAGGCGGATGGTTCACGAGGTGGTGGCTGATCACGCGGAGATGGCGTCGTTCCTCTGGGAGCTCCGCGAGATGGCCGTGAGGTCGCACCACTACACGCTGGCCGATCTCGCGGAGCTCGAGGAGCGCGTCGAGGCCCACCTCGATGGGCTCCGGATCGCGGGGGAGCCCGGCTGGGAGCTGACGCTGGCCGCCCTCTCGACGAAGGATCCAGGCGCGTTCTTCGCGGCGGCCATCGCCGCGGTCGAGGCGCGCGACTACCCCGGCTTCGCGGCCGTGCTCGACGCGACGGAGGAGGCGGACGAGCCCGCCGCCGGCGTCGCGGGCGCGCTCGCGTGGGCGTCGCCGGCCGACGCGTTCGCGATCGTGGCGCCGATGCTGTCGGGGGCGCAGCCGCCGGCGCTGCGCCGCCTGGCGCTGGCCGCGTGCGTGGCGCACCGCCGCGATCCCGGGCAATTCCTTGGCTACGCGCTCTGCGACGGCGACGCGGCGGTCCGCGCGCTGGCCTTCCGCGCGGCCGGCGCGCTGGGCCGCGCCGATCTGGCGGGCGAGCTCCGCGGGGCGTGGGGCTCGGACGACGAGGCCGAGCGGTTCTGGTCGGCGTGGGCCGGCGCGCTGCTCGGGGCGCGCGGCGCGGACGAGGCGCTGTGGAGCGTCGCCGGGCGGAGCGGCGCGTTCGCCGAGGAGGCGGCCGACTGCGCCGCCCGCGTGAGCCCGCCGGGCGAGGCCCGCCGCCGGATCGAGGCGCTGATGCGATCGCCCGGGCTCGGGCGGGTCTGCCTCGTCGCGGCGGGGGCGCTGGGTGATCCGGCGCTGCTGCCGTGGGTGCTCGACCGGCTGGACGTCGCGCCGCTCGCGCGGCTCGCCGGCGAGGCGCTCTCGCGCATCACCGGCGCGCCGATCGAGGGGGCGCTGCGCGGGGCCCCGGCGCCCGGCTTCGACGCGGGGCCGACCGACGATCCGCGCGACACGAGCGTGAAGATGGATCCGGACACGCAGCTGCCGTGGCCGCACGGGGCGAACGCGCGGGCGCTCTGGGCGGCGCATCGCGGGCGCTTCGCGCCGGGGGTGCGCCACGTGGACGGCCGCCCGCTGGACGAGGGGGGGCTCGATCGCGTGCTCCGGCTCGGCGGCCAGCGGCGCCGCGCGGGCGCTGCGTTCGAGCGGGCGGCGCGCGCGCCCGGCCGCCCGCTGTTCGACGTGGCCGCGCGGGTCGAGCGGCAGAGGGCCGCGCTCGGGGCCTCGCCGTGAGGGCGCCGCCCGCGCCGCGCGCCCTCGGGCACGCCGCGGCCGCGGTGCGCCCCTTCCGCTCCCGGGGGCGGGTGATGCTCGCGGTGGTCGTCAAGGCGACCTTCCAGCTCGAGCACAAGCGCGCCATGTCGCCACTCCCGCCCGCGCCGATCGTCGCGGCGGACGTGCGCGCGGCGCGCGCCGCGGCCGACCCGCGCGCCGCCATCTCGGCGGCCGCGGAGATGGCCCCGTTCCTCCCGCGCGCGGACATCCTCCTCGGCGGCCACGCCTGGGCCCGCGGGCGGAGCCCGGCGCCGCTCGTCCCCGTCCGCCTGCGGGTCGGCCTCGAAGCGGCCGTCCTCCTCGACAAGGCCCTGCACGTCTACGGCGACCGCGGCGGCAACGGCCGCGGCGCCCCGCAGCCGTTCCTCGCCATGCCGCTCGGCTACGAGCGCGCCCTGGGCGGGGCGGCCGACCCCGACAACCCGGCCGGCGTCGATCCGCGCGCCGGCCGCGCGCCCAACATCATCGATCCCCGGCAACCGACGCGCGCCGCCGGCCTCGGGCCGATCGCGGCGCACTGGCCCGCGCGGCAGCGCCGGCTGGGCAACGCCGATCCGCGCGGCGTGCAGGCCCCGTGGCCCGTGATCCCGGATGGCTTCGACTGGGCGTACTTCCAGGCGGCGCCGGCCGATCAGCAGACGCCGTACCTCCGGGGGAAGGAGTGGATCCTGATCGAGGGGATGCACCCGGATCTCGACCGCATCGAGGCCTGGTTGCCGGGGCCCGTCGCCGAGGCGCGGGTCGCGTTCGGGGGGGCGGCGCAGCCGCAGGCGTTGCCGCTGGTCGCCGACATGCTCGTGATCGACGCCGATCGCTGGCTTTGCTCGCTCGTGTGGCGCGCCAGCGCGCTCTTGCCGGGCGAGGAGGCCCTCGCCAGCGTCCGGGTCACGGCCAGGGTCGCGCTCCCGGGCGAGGAGGTGCCGTGGGACGTCGCGGCGGCGCCGCCGGTCCGCGCGGAGCGGGCGCTGGCGGCGCCGCAGCGGGCGCCGGTTGCGGTGAGCCCGCAGCGGGCGGGGCGCGCGGCGGAGCATCCGCTGGCGGGGACGGTGGCGCTCGATCCGGAGGAGGCGCCGGCGGCGGCGAGCCCGCAGCGGGCGGGGCGCGGGGCGGCGGAGAATCCGCTGGCCGGGACCGTGGCGATCGATCCGGACGAAGGGCAGCCGAACCCCGCCTTGCCGTTCCGGTCGCCCGCGGCCTCCGCGGGAGGACCGCGCCTCGAGAGGTCTGGCACGGCGGAGATGCCCGCCGCGGCGGGGACACCGCCCGCGGAGCCGCGGCGCGGCGGCCTGCCCTTCATGGCGCCGGCGGCGGCGGGCGCAGCTTCCGGGGTGCTGCCGTTCGCGCCCGCCACCCCGTCTTCCCCGGGCGCCCGCGATGGCGCGGCGGCGTGGGCGCTGCCGTTCGCCGCCCCCGCCGCGGCGTCGCCTGCGGCACCGGTCCGAGCGCCTGCGGCGTCCGGCGTGCTGCCGTTCGCCGCCCCCGCCGCGGCGTCGCCTGCGGCGCCGGTCCGAGCGCCTGCGGCATCCGGGGTGCTGCCGTTCGTCTCGCCGGCGGCAGCGTCTGGCGCGCTGCCGTTCGCGCCGGCGCCAGCGCCGTCCGCGCCCGTCCCCGCTGCTCCCCAGGCGCCGTCCGTGCCCCCTCCCGCGCCGTCCGCGCCGGAGCGCTCCTCGCCGTGGGTGTCGGGCGCGGCGCCCCACGCCGCCTCCGAGCCGCGCTCGCCGTGGGTGTCGGGCGCGGCCGCGGCCCCGGCGCACGTCGCCTCGCCGCCGCCCGTCGCGCCGTCGTACGCGCTCGCCCAGCCGCGCATCGCGCCGTCGTACGCCCTGGGATCGCCGCCCGCCGCCCCACCCTGGCCCGCCGTGGCGGCCTCCGCAGCCGCCCCCGCGCGGCGCCCCGCGCGCCCGCGCCGGCAGCGCCTCACCCCGGACGCGCGCCCCTCGTCGGAGCCGCTCATCCCGCCGCGCAAGCGCCGCCCGGCGAAGGTCGCGGCCGACGGCCTCGGCGCCTCGTTCCTCCGCGCGGTGCCCGACGCCGCGCCCACGCCCACCTGAACATGGACCTCCGCAACCGAACCCCCTTCGTCGCCGAGCGCATCGTCCACGTCGACGCCGCCGGCGCCGAGGTGCTCGTCGTCCTCGTCAAGGCGACGCTCGCCATCCACGCCGGCGGCCGCCTCGCGCCCGCGGCCGAGCAGGTGCCGCTCCAGCACGCCGACGCCTTCCACGGCGAGCCGGGCCTCTCGAGCGTGCGCTACGAGAGCGACCTCGCGCCGCACAAGGTCGGCACGGACGTCGTGGTCCTCGGCCACGCGTACCCTCCCGGCCGCCGCGACGCCGAGGTCCAGGTCGCCGTGCGCGTCGGCCCGATCCGCACGACCCTCGCCGTCTTCGGCGACCGCACCTGGGCGCGCCCCGCGTCCCCCGCGCCCTTCGAGCGGATGCCGCTCGTGTACGAGCGCGCGTTCGGCGGGCGCGACGAGTCCGCCGAGTCCCCCGCCGACCACGAGGTCGAGCCGCGCAACCCCGTGGGACGCGGGTTCCGGGCCCGCCGCTCGCTCGTCGACCTCGCGCAGCTCGCCATGCCGAACCTCGAAGATCCCAGGAAGCCGCTCCGCTCGCCGGACGATCGCCCCGAGCCCGTCGGCCTCGGCTTCATCGGGCGCAGCTGGCAGCCGCGCCTGCGCTACGCCGCCACGGCGCCCGACCCCGCGTCGCCGCCTCCTGCCGGGTCGCCGCCTCCCGCCCCGTCGCCGTTCCTGCCTGCCGCCTTCGACCCTCGCTACCACCAGGGCGCGCACCCGCGCCTCGTGGCCACGCCGCACCTGCGCGGCGGCGAGCCGGTCGAGCTCGTGCACCTGAGCCCCCTCGGCCCGCAGCGCTTCTCGCTGCCCCCCGCGGCGCCTCGCGCCGTGGTCCTGATCGACTCCGAGCGCCGCCCGCTCCCGCTGGTCCTCGACACCGTGGTCCTCGAGCCCGACGACCTCCGCGCCGTGCTCGTGTACCGGGGCGCCATGCCCGTCGGTCGCGATCTCTTCCGCGTGCGCCGCATCGAGGTGGAGCCCGCGCCCGCATGAGCACCGGAGCCGTCATCACCGCCGCCGGCATGGTCACCGCCCTCGGCGACACCGCCGCGTCCACCACCGCCGCGGTCCGCGCCCGCCTCACGCGCTTCCGCGAGTGGCCGAGCTACCCGTGCCTGCCCGCCGACCCGCCCCGCCCGGAGGAGCCCTTCTCCGTTGTCGCGGCGTACACCGATCTCCCCCGCGCGCTCGACCTCCCGGTCCGCTTGCTCGCGCTGGCGCTCCAGGACCTCGCCACCTCCGGCGACCTCGCGCGCGCCGACCTGGAGGACGCCTCGTTCTTCCTCGCGCGCCCCTCGCCCGGCCCCGCCGCGCACCACCACGAGCTGCGCGACGCCTTCCGGGAGCGGGTCGCCGACGCCGCCGGGGTCGACGCCGTGACCCGCGGCCTCCTCGCCCCCGACGGGCACGCGGCGATGCTCCTCGGCCTGGCCCACGCGGCGCGCGCCGTCGAGGCCGACCCCGGCACGCCCTGGATCGTGGCCGGCGCCGACGCCCTGGTCGACGTGGGGCTGCTCGAGGCGCTCGACCGCGCGCGCCGCCTCAAGAGCCGACGCAACCTCGACGGGTTCATCCCGGGCGAGGCGGCGGCCGCGCTGCTCGTCGAGCACCGCCGCCGCGCCGAGGCGCGCGGCGCCACCATCCTGGCCGAGATCGAGGGCTCGGGCGCCGGCGAGGAGCAGAGCCTCATCGAGAGCGGCGATCCCCCCTCGGGCGAGGCCCTCGCCGCGGCGCTCGCGGCCGCGTGCGCCGCGGGCGGCCCGCCCGCGTGGGTCCTCTGCGATCTCAACGGCGAGAGCTACCGGGCCAAGGAGTGGGGGCTCGCGCGCGTCCGCGCGCCCGCGCTCCTCGGGGGCGTCCGGGCGCTGTGGCACCCCGCCGACGGCTACGGCGACGTCGGCGCCGCGACCGGCGGGTGCCTCGCGGCCGCGTGCGTGCGATCGTTCGAGCGCGGCGCGTCCCCCGAGGCGCGCGCCGCGCTCTTCGCGGGCTCCGGCGACGGGACGCGCGCCGCCGTGTGCCTCGTCTCGGCTGCAGCGAAGAGGGCGTGAAGGAGGAGCGATATGCCTGTCACCGTAGGAGTCAACTCACGCACGGTCGTCCACGCCGCGAGCAATGGAATGACCATCGCTTTTCCGGACGTGTGCCTCACCCCCGCGCCGCCCGCCCCGCCGGTCCCCATCCCCTATCCCAACATCGCCATGTCGTCCGACGCCGCGAGCACCGCGAAGAACGTCAAGGCCGACGGCAACCCCGTCTGCCATCAGGACAGCAACTTCTCGCGCAGCAGCGGCGACGAGGCGGGCACGAACGGGGGCGTTGTCTCCGGCGTGAACATGAACAAGGCCGAGTTCATCAGCTACTCGTTCGACGTCAAGGTCGAGGGGAAGGGCTGCGCCCGCGCGCTCGATCTCATGCTCCACAACAGCAAGAACACCCCGCCCACGCCGCTCGTCCAGCCGCCGCTCATCGTCATCGTCATGGAGGAGCCCCCGCCCGCGCCCGAGAACCCCAAGGACTGGGGCGTCGACAAGATCGAGGTGTTCTGAGGGGACGGCCGCGGAGCGAGCCTCGACCCGCGCCGCGCTGATGGACTGATGGACCGGACTCCCCGCTGATTCGTCCTGGAGCTCTCGCATGCCGACGATCAAGCAATACGTGAACCTCCCTGCCGCCGTGACCGGCGTGAACGGCCCTGTGCGGCAGCTGCGCGTCACGCCCAACCAGGTGCCCAACGTCGCGCCCGGCGATCGCGTGGACTGGTGGATCGAGCCCGACCCGGGCAACGAGAGCCTCGCCTTCCAGTCGCTGACCGAGCGCACGCGGCTCGCGCACGGCGCGGCCCCCGGGGTGACGGTCGGGCTTGGGCACCACTTCGACAACACGCTGACGTTCACGCACATCGGCGGCGACAAGTACACGATCAAGGCGTCGCGCGACGGGCAGCGGGCGCAGTTCCTCGCGACCGACGAGTTCCAGACGTGGCGAAAGCTCTATTATACGGTCTGGTATTCCGGCGCGCAGACGCTCGCCACGTACAACAACATCGATCCTCGGTTCGTGGGCGAGTTCGCGCGGCACTTCATCGAGCTGGAGCGCAGGGCGGTCCTTCCGGCGCTCGCGACCGTGGACTCGGCCCGCGTCGACTTCCAGAGCCTGTCGCAGCAGGCGGTCAGCTCGCCGACCTTCGACTGGCCGTTCATGAACGGCGGCCCGAACGCGCTGCTCAACCTGCGCGTCGGCGGCGCGCCCCCCGGGGGAGGCACGCTGACCGACAAGCCGCTTCACATGGCCTTCCTGCTGGTGCCGAACTGCTATTACACGCAGCTGGAGCGGCGCGCGTTCCCGACGGCGAACAACGCGGTCGGGAACATCACCACGTTCCGCACCGTGTGGCGCGACCCCACGAACGGCAACAACTTCATGTGGACGGCGCAGGCGTCGTGGCCGGCGGCCGGCGCCACCGACGTGCGGGCGTACTTCACCTTCACGCCCGGGTCGCCGAACCGCGTGAACTGGAACCTCACCACGCTGCCGGGCCTCACGGCCCACCTCGCCACGCCGGGCAACACGTACAACCTCACGTTCTCGTTCATCTGGAAGAGCTCGATCAACGGCTACAGCTGGGGCAATTTCTGCGTCGTCGGGTGCACGGGCCCCGGCCGGAGCGAGACGGCGGTCCTCGGCACCTTCGTGCACGAGATGGGGCACGGCATCGGGCAGACCGTCAAGGAGGAGCGGCAGTACAGCGCGACGGGCGTGGCGCTCGCCACGCAGCTCGCCAACCCCCGCTGGTACACCGACCAGTTCGGCGGGCAGGGCCCGCACTGCAACACGAACGCTGGCCTCACGCCGGACCCGTCCACCACGTCGGGCCAGCGGTACGACTGGTGGCCCGCGCTCGGCGGGCGGCTCTGCACCATCTACCACGCCGGCCATGGCAACCGCGACGACGGCGTCTTCTGCCCCGTGTGCGCCCCGCGCATCCGCCGCGTGCGCCTCGATACGCCGGCGCAGACCTCCCGCAGCTGGAACCACTTTGGCTGAACCTCGCGGGCGGGGCGGGGGCGCGCTGCTCTCGACCCCGCGCCGCGCCCACGTCGAGAGGACCCCATGGAGATCGAACCCCGGACACCCTTTGGCTTCGCCCCGCACGGGGGCTCGCCCGAGATCGCGGCCGGCAAGGAGGCCATCCGACTCGCGATCTCGCGGGTGTCCTTCGCGGCCGGCACGGTGGAGCTCGACGTCTCGGCCTCGTTCCTGTTCCCGGATGCCGTCGCGAGCCGCTACCGCGACGTCGAGGAGTCGATGGTCCTCGTCGTCCACGACATCGAGCAGGCGGACGGCGGCGCCCTGCTCGCGCGCAACACGTTCATCGAGTTCCCGGCCGGCGAGCGCGACGGCCCCAACCAGCTCGCCGAGCCCGCGCTGCCGATGCCGGGCCGCGGCAGCCTGGCGTCCGAGGGGTACCAGGGCGCCTGGCTCAACGTCACCGTCGCGTTCCCCTGCGCCGTGGCGGTGCCCCGTTACCGGCCGAGCGTCTATGTGTACCTCGTCCTCGAGAACTACGTGTCGAACGTGATAGGCATCGATCTCGTCGACAAGAAGGCCATCGAATTCTGACCGGCGGTGAACCCATGCTCGTCCGATCCGTCTCTTTCGGCCTGACCGCGGAGACGCCCGCGACCTCGGGCGCCGGCGTCGTCCTCGCCCAGCCGGGCCCGCCCACCGTCGAGGGCGGCGCCCTCGTCCACGTCGTCCACGGCAGCTCGCGTGTGCCCGCCGTCGATATCGAGGTCGAGCGCGCCGAGGTGCTCCGCGGCGTCTTTCTCACGCTGATCTACGCCCCCGCGCAGGGCGGCGTCACGGTGCCTCTGCTCGGGCCGAGGCTTGTCTTCCCCGACGACATCGACGACGTGGGCGCGGACCTCGTGGGCAGCTTCCGGTGCGAGATCGTCCTGGCACCCCGGGTCGGGGCGTTCTATCTGCACGCGGCGTATCGCCAGTACGTCTCCAACGTGGTTCGCCTCATGGCCCCGCCCGGTGCCCGATGACGCCTGTTTATTCCGTTATCGTCGTCACGTGGAACAACCTCCAGTACACGGCGCGATGTGTGGACGCCCTCCTCCGC
The DNA here is from genome assembly GCF_051527405.1 of Sorangium sp. So ce295. Lineage (NCBI taxonomy): Bacteria > Pseudomonadati > Myxococcota > Polyangiales > Polyangiaceae > Sorangium > Sorangium sp. So ce295. The sequence continues at coordinate 12,251,469 of NZ_CP150324.1, forward strand.
ACGCTCCCCTCGGACGCGGAGGTGGTCTTCGTCGACAACGGCTCGGAGGACGGCACCCCCGCTTACCTCACCGACGTCGCGCGCCGGCTCGGGGACGCCGCCAAGACGGTCTTCCTCGACGAGAACCTCGGCCTGGCCGGCGGCGCGAACCGGGGACTCGAGGTCGCGGCCGGGGAGTACCTGGTGCTGCTCGACAACGATGTCGTGGTGACCCCGAGGTGGCTGGAGGGGCTGCGGGAGTGCATGGAGGAGGCGCCGCGGGCCGTGCCCGGCGCGCGGCGCGTCGGGCTCGTCGGGCCCGTGACGAACAGCGCGCGCGGCCCGCAGAAGGTGCAGAACCCGCCGCCGTTCCAGCCGGAGGCGCTGAACGAGCTCGCGGCCGAGCACCGCGAGGCGTTCCGCCGGCGGTGGGCGCCGTCGTTCGCCCTCTCGACCTTCTGCCTGATGATGCGCCGCGAGGTCTACGCCGAGATCGGCGGGCTCGACGAGCGCTTCTTTCCGGTGGGCCACGAGGGCGCCGACCTCGCCTTGCGGGCGCAGGAGCGCGGCTTCGAGTGCATGATCGCGAGCGACGTGTACGTGCACCACGAGGGGAGCGCCACGCTGAGCAAGGCGTTCCCCGGCGCGCAGGGCGGCCTCGGGGGCGCCGACCTCTTCTTCGAGAAGTGGCGCGCCCGCCGGGCCGGGAAGACGCGGCTCGTGGCCGCGTACCGCGTCAGGGACGCGGAGGCGACGCTGCGCGAGAGCCTCGACGCGACGGCGCGCTTCGCCGACGCGATCGTCGTGCTCGACGACGGATCGACGGACGGGACGGGGGCGATCGCCCGGTCGCACCCCGCCGTGGCCCGGTACGAGCGGACGGAGCTGCCGCCGGGCGTGGATGGACGGCGCGATCGCGACCGCGCCCTGCAGATGGCGGCGGAGCTCTCCCCGGACTGGATCCTCGCGGTCGACGCAGACGAGGTGTTCGAGATGGACCGCGCGCGCGCCGAGCGCCTCATGCAGCTCGCCGATCCGCACATCAAGGCGCTCGGCTTCCACTGGTACACGTTCTGGGAGCCGACGCGCACGTACTTCCGGGCGGACGGCGCGCTCGGGGCCATGTCGGGGTACCGCATGTACCGGAACGAGCCGGGCCTGCGCGTCGCCGGTGGAGCCGAGGGCGGCGTGCCCGGCGGCGGCATCCCCGAGATGCCGGACGGGTGCGCGCGCTTCACCGACGTCCGCGTGCGGCGGCTCGGCTGCGACACCGAGGCGTCGCGGCAGGCGCGGCTCGCGCTCCACGGGCGGCCGGACCCGTACACGCCGCCGCGCGCGGGTGTGCCGCCGGAGCTGGCCGATCTCGCGAGCAACACGGTGACGCTGCGCAGGTATGCGCCCGCGTCCGGCGTATCGCTCTGCATCATCGCGAGGAACGAGGCGGAGCGGCTGGAGCGGTTCCTCGCGTTTCTGGAGCCGTTCGTCGACGAGATCTGCATCGTCGACAATGGCAGTGACGACGGGACGGTCGAGATCGCGAGGAGGTTCACCGACCGCGTGCGCGTCCACCGGACGGACCGGCTGGACCTGGCCGAGGTGCGCAACGTGGGCCTGGAGATGGCCACGCGGCCGTGGATCCTGAGCCTCGACCCGGACGAGGAGCTCGCTCACTGGGATCTGCCGCGCGTCGTGCGGCTCATGGACGACCTCGACGTCCACGCCTATTCCTTCGAGATCGCCAATCATCAGAAGGACGGCCCGCCCGTCATGACGCTCGCCGTGCGGCTGTTCCGCAACGACGCGCGGATCCGGTACGGGCGCGCCGTGCACGAGACGGTGCAGCCGAGCCTCGACCGGCACCCGGAGCTCGTCGTCCGCGCGGCCGGCGTGGAGATCCAGCACTACGGGTTCCTGAAGGACGACGGCGTCATGGAAGAGAAGCTGTCGCGCTACCTCGAGGCGAACCAGCGCATGCGGGAGGAGGATCCGGCGGATCCGATGCCCTGGTACAACGAGGGGCTCCACCTCCTGAACGACGGCCGCGACGACGAGGCGATCGCGTTCCTGGAGAGGGCCATGGTGCTCGGCCAGCGTTTCCTCTCGCCGCGATCGAGCCTGGCGCAGATCTACCAGCACCGGGCGCTCGCGCTGTGGCAGAGCATGGTCGCCGAGCTCCCGCCGGGGCACCCCGTGCGGCCGACGGCGGAGGAGAGCGCCGCGGTGCTGGGCCGCATCACGCCGGCGCGGATGCTGGTGGGGCAGGCGCGCAGGCGCAGGCTCCAGGGGCCGTCGCATGGCGACTGAGGGGCGGCGCGCGTTCATCGCGCAGGTCACCGCGGGTGCCGGCCTCGTGGCGCTCGGCGGGTGCGGCGGCGCGCCCGGGGCGGCGGGGGCGATCGCGGGGGTGAAGGGCGCGCCTGCAGCGGGGAAGGCCGCGCCACCGGCACCGGCCGTGGCGGGCGCGGCGCCCGTCATCGAGGCCGCGCTGCGGGGCGGCGTGCTCGCGCTCCGCTATCGCTATCCGAGCTCCATCGGCGACCGGCTCGCCGCCGCTCCGTGGGCCGCCACGCTCGTGGTCGCCATCCACCCCGCGTCGGCGTCCCCCGCCTGCCGGAGCCTCGCGAGCGGGGCGCTCCGCACGGAGGCTCCCGTGCTGGATCAAGGGATGTTCCGCGCGGTGGCCGAGATCGATCTGGCGGACTTCTTCGGCCTGAAGGCGCCGTTCATCCGCTATGTGCACGCGTCGTTTCTCCACCTCCGGTCCGACGTGCTGCGCGTCGCGGCCGGGTGAGCCGAGCGCGAAGCGCGCCATTCACGGCCGAGCGGGCAGGGCGTGAGCCGCGGAGCTGCGCCACGCGACCCAACGTGGGCTGTTGCCGAGCTTGCCAACACGCTGAGCCACGCCGGGGAGATCGCCGCAGGTACGGCGCGTGCTTTCTGCATGGCCATGGCAGCCACTCCGGGACGCCCGACGAGGGTACGCAAGCAGCGACCGTCCGCGACAGGCCCGCGAGCCGCGAAGGCCGTCTTGCCCATGCGCTATCGCCTCGTGAACCCGCCGCCCAGCTTCACAGGCCGGACCGGTGAGCAGGCCTGGCTTCGTGAAGCGATTGGCCGCGCTCCCACCGTGCTTGTCTACGGCCTTGGGGGCATGGGCAAGACGTCGCTCGTCGTCAGGACGTTACATACCGACTTCCCCGAGCGCAGCGAGCGCGTGGTCATGCTGACATTGACGGCCGGCCACGACGGTAAGCTGGTGCTCGTGGAGCTGCTGCGAGCTCTGTCTACGCTGGGCGGTATCGAGCACGTCGATTTGAAGTCGCTGCTCGGGAACGTCGAAACTGCCCTCCAGACGGTCCTGGACCTCGCAGAGCAGAGCTGCGTGTGGGTGGTCATCGACAACTTGCATCATGCTCCGAGCGAGCTGAGCCAGAGGCTCCTCGGCACCATGGCGGCCTATGCGCGCAAGAGCCGCTGGATCGCCGTCAGCCGTGTCGACCCGAACATCGACGCGCTGGAGCTGCAGTGCCTGCGGCTCGATGGTATGCCCGACGCCGACCTCTTGGCGCTGGGACGGCTCCTCTGGCCTGGCCGATCAGAGGAAGTGCTGCGGTGCGCCGTCGCTGGCGCCGGCGGCTCACCTTGGCGCATGAAGCAGCTCCTCGGTGGCGGCGCTCTCCGAAGTAATCCCCTGACAGGTCTTCCCCCGCAAACCGATGCCTTCGTGACCCTGCTACAGGCACTATCCGAGCCGCTGCCGCTCAGGCTCATGGCGCGTCTTGAGCGCGTGCCGGCCCCCGACGAGCTCGCCGAGCTCGAGCGCCTGGGCATCGTCGAGCGCAGCGGCGACGGCTACCGACTCCACGACGACGCGCGTTTGCGGCTCGAAGCGACGAGGACGGTGGGACGAACGTTGCACCTGCGCATCGCCGAGGGGCTGTCCAACGGGAGCGAACCCAGGGCGCAGCTCGCCGCGCTGCGCCACTACTGCGCTGCTGGCGACATTCACCGCGCCACCGAGCTGCTGCGAGCGGGGAGCGAAGCCCGCTTGCTTGCGGCCGGGTACGGTCGCGAGCTCTGGAGCGTCCTCGCGGCGCGGAGCGAAGCCGCCTTCACGGGGGTTCGACTGCGCTGCGCCGTTGGCATCGGTGATGTCGAGGCGCTCGCCGTCGTGAGCGTTCCGGAGCGCGCCGGACCGGCAGAACAGCTTCTCTGGGCGCAAAGGCACCTCATGCTCGGCCAGCTCTCCGACGCGCTCGCGGTCGCCAAGGCCGTCCATGACAGCGCCGACGCGGCAGGCGACAACGCCACCGCGCTTGAGGCCGGGCTCGTCGTCGCCACGGCGCTCGTTCAGAGCGGGCGTTCTGCCGAGGGCCTCGAGTGCCTCGAGGCGCTCGCGCCGGTCGTGCCTCAAGACCGAACGCGCATCGACGCCGTGCGCGTGCGCTGCCTGGCGGACCTCGGCAGGTGTGACGAATCGGTGGCGCTGTGTAACGATTTGCGCACGCGCCTGAATGACCTCGATATCTCGACGCGCGTCGAGATATGCCATCAGGTGGCGATCCCGACGATCGCGTCAGGAAACGTCAGGCTTGCGACCAGCATCTTTGATCTGGTCCCATACAGCGATGCGGATCGCACCCTCTCGACGCACCACTCGCAGCTCTTCCTGACAGCACGCGCCGCTGCGGCGCTCAACGCCGGCCGGCTCCATGAAGCGCGGCAGATCCTCGCCAAGCTCGGGCCATTTCTCGATCGCGAGGCGCTCTTGCAGCCCGCCATCGACGTGCTCGAGTGCTCGCGCCGCGTCACCACCGGTGAGCTCGATGGCGTTGCTGATCTGCTGCGAGGCGTGGCCGGGCGAGCGCGGGACCGAGATGACGCGGTCGTGGTTGCCATCGCGCGATGTCTCGAGCTCGCGCTGTTCACGCTGCTCGCCCAGCCTGCCCCGGATGACGACCTGGCACGCGCGTATGTTGGTGTCGAGACGCCGATGGGGTTGAATTGCACGTTGCTGAAGCTGCGCCTCGACCTGCGGCTTACCGCCGTCGGCTCGGTGCCATCAATGCCCACCCTCGAGTCGCCCATGGAGTCGGAGAGGGCGCTCATCGCGGAACAGGTCTTTTCCGTCGGCCACCTCGTGCGTGGCGAGCTCGAGGAGGCCGTGTCGCGTAGTCGACGAGCTGTCGCCGCGGCGCGGCGGCAAGGCCATCCTTTGCACGAGGCAAACTCCCTGCTCCTTCTCTCGGATTGCCTCCTGTCGGCGAGCCGGTTCGATGAGGCGCGTGAAATCGCGCAGACGGCGGTCGCGTTCATCGAGCCGTTCGGCTCCGAGAGGCTCTCTGCGAGCGCGCAGCTCGCGGCGACGCTGGCGCGCGACGAGCCGCCCGATCCTGTTGCGCTCGAGCGCTTCGCCGAGCTTGGCAAGGTGGCGCCCGACGTCGCCCGGCGCGCGCAAGCCCTGCTCGGCGCGCCCACCTGCCTCGACGCGGTCGAGCGCCGCGTCCATCAGGCCCTTGTGGCACGCGCGACGGGCCAGGTCCGCACCGTCCATGCCGTCGCAGGGGCGTGGCGCGCTGGCTGGGGCATCGATCGCCCGCGCCGGCGCGCCTGGCTACCGAAGGGCCGAGTCATCTACTTCACCACGAGGCCGCTGCTCTGGCGCATGCTCGAGACCCTCGTGGTGCGCCGTGAGGCCACGAAGGAGACGCTGGTCAGGGAAGTGTGGGACGAGCGCGCGTATCACCCCGTTCACCACAACAATCGCCTGTTCACGACCGTCAACAAGCTGCGCCAGCTCATTGAGGACACGCCCGCTAGGCCGACGCGCATCGTCACCGGCGCCGATTCCTACCGCCTGGGCATGGACGAACCGGTGCGCGTGCTGGACTAGCCAGCACCTCGCCTGCCGGTGGTGCCTCGCGCGCGTTACCCAGCTGGACAGCACTTCCTCTGCCGGCGAGCCTCTCCGCGGCCGCGACGATGCTGAGCTCGGGGAGAGCGCCCGGTGAGCCGAAGTAAGCGGAAGTAAGCGGCCACCGATCACCTGGTTGCTAGCTTCCCGAGGCGCAGGGCGAAACAGGCGGCGGAGCCCTGGTGCCGTCATGGCTCGGTCCGGGCCGTGGACGACGTGGCGGAGCTCTCCTCGCTTCAGGAGGCTCGCGTCAGCGTGCAGTCGCATGACAAGGGGTCGAACACCTCTTCTTGGAAAGTAAGAGTACTATGAAAAAAATGATCACTGGATTTGGCGTGATGATGTTGTGGCTTGTCGGCTGCGTTGCCGAACCGTTGGAGACGTCCGTCGACACGGCGGACGTGGGCGAGGCGCAGCAGAGCCTCTCCGCCTGCATCGCGCAGAAGCACGCCGACCTCGGCGGGGTTGGCGGTCCGCTTGGAGCGCCGATCTCCGCCGAGCTCACGACGACCGACGGCCTGGCGAGATACCAGGTGTACCGGAGCGGCGCCGTGTATTGCCACGCCACGGAGGGCGCTCACGAGATCCACGGCCCTGTCCATCAGCTCTGGGCCAGCCTCGGCGCGCACGAGTCTGGCCTCGGATACCCGGTCTCCGACGTGACCCAGATATCGACCGGCGAGTACTGCGATTTCGAGAACGGCGTCGTCTACCTGCCGTCGGGTGGTGCCGCCCGGGTGCTCTCGCCTGCGTTCTCCGCCCCGTCCAGCTTGGTGGTCTCGGCCATCGATGGCGCCGTCAAGGCCAGGTTGGCGCAGGAGAGAAAGCTGTACAACGTGACGGACGGCGCCGTGTCCATCGAGGGATACAGATACAATCCCGTGAGCGGAATCGTCGAGGGTAGATCCTACAAGGTGCACTATGACATGAAGGCCCGAGTTCCCTTCAGGGACGCGAGGGTCGGGCTCGATCTGTGGATCGACGTCGAGGTCTGGTCAGGCGCCGTGCATGGGATCCTCCGCCGGTGGAGCAGCGACGTCGATAGTGGGCCCGTCCGCGCCAAAAAGATCAGAAAGAAGCTCCGAGCGCAGCTGGACCCGCTTGTGAACCAGCCGTGGGCCGGCAGCGACATGAAGATCCCTGTCGCGAACGCCTTCATCGTGAAGGTTCTTCAGGACGGAAGCGGCGCCGTTTACGCCGCCGATTGACCGAGCGGGCGCTCTGCTCGCAACCCGCGCTCAGCGAGGCAGTTCGAGCGGGGCGCATGTCGAGACGCCGGCGGCGACGATGAGGACGCCGATGTTCGTCGTGTAACCGCCCCTACGCCGCACGGACAACGGAGTCCGAGGTCCCGCTCGATTCCGCTGTTATCGATCTTTAGCGTGCTGCGGGAAGTCGCTCCAGATCGGCAGAAAGACCGTCAAGGCGCCAAGGCCGCCAAGAGGAGAGGGGAAGGGGCGTCCCGGCATCTCCCCTCCTAATTCCCTGGTTTCTTGGCGCCTTTGGCGTCATGGCGGTTCGCTTCGCAGCCCGACTTCCCGCAGTCGTGTTAGTACGACAGCCGCACGTCGATGAGCGCCGAACGAGCTGGGCGTCACCAGTGTGCGGACGAGCCACGCGTCGCGATCGTCCGCCCGCTCATCGAAATCCGCGTAGATTCCGCGGCGTGCGGCTGTAGTACTAGTACAGCGAACCGAAGAACTCCCGCACATCGGCGGCCAGCGCCGTGGGCGTCTCCGTCGCCAGGAAGTGCCCGCCGCGCGAAAGCTCGGTCCAGCGCACGATGTTGTGGTCGCGTTCGGCCAGCCGGCGCACCGCCACGTCCTGCGTCAGCGACACGGCCACGGCCGTGGGCACCGTGCCGCGCGGCTTGGGCGCCCAGCCGGACGGGTCGTTGAAGGCTTCATAGTACAGGTTGGCCGAGGGGCCGCTGGTGCCGGTGAACCAGTACAGGCTCACGTTGTCCAGCAGCGCGTCCAGGCCCACCGCGTCCTCCGGCAGCGCGGCCGCTGGATCGGTCCATTCCTTGAACTTCTCGACGATCCAGGCCAGCTGGCCCACCGGCGAATCATGCAGCCCGTAGCTGAGCGTCTGCGGCCGCGTGCCCTGGATGTGCGCGAAGCCCATCATCCGGTCCCGGAAGTTCTGCAGCCGTTCCAGGCGCTGCTGCTCCGAGGCCGTCAGGCCTTCCAGCTCGGCGGGGTCGCCGGAGGGAAACGTCACCAGCGCATTGCAGTGCACGCCTCTGACATGCTCGCTGTCGATGCGGCCCAGCTCCGTCGCGATGAACGCGCCCACGTCGCCGCCTTGCACGCCGTAGCGTGTGTAGCCCAGGCGCTGCATCAGCGCCGCCAGCGCACGGGCACAGCGGCCGTGGTTCCAGCCGGCGTCGGCCAGCGGCATCGAGAACCCGTGACCCGGGATCGACGGGATCACCAGGTGGAACGCCTGCGAGGGGTCGCAACCGTGGCGGCGCGGGTCGGACAGCGCGTCCGCCACGCGGTCGAACTCGGCAAAGCTGCCGGGCCAGCCATGCAGCAAGAGCAGGGGCTGCGCGCCCGGCTCGGGCGAGCGCAGGTGTACGAAGTGGATCGTCTGCCCATCGATCCGGGTGGTGAACTGCGGGCGGCTGTTCAGGTGGGCCTCGCAGCGTCGCCAGTCGTAGTGGCACTGCCAGTGCCCGGCCAGCCGCTGCAGGTAGGCCACCGGCACGCCCCTCACCCAGTCGCCGCCCGGCAGCTGCGCCGGCCAGCGCGTGCGCGCCAGGCGTTCGCGCAGGTCGTCGATGTCGGCTTGCGGAATGTCGATGCGGAAGGGGTGGATATCGGAGTCGCAGTGCATGGGGGCCCTCGGGTTTGTCGAGTTTGCCGGTGCGAGCCAGCGACGGGACCGTATCCACCGGGGTGGGCCCGGTCTTGGAAGAAAACGACAGGCTCAGGCCTCGCCGGACCGCCTGGGCCCTCAGCGCTTGGGCCCGGGCCGGGCCGCAGCCCGCACCACTTCGCCGGGCGTCCTGCCCATGATCCGCTTCAGCGAATTGCCCAGGTGCGCCTGGTCGGCGTAGCCGCAGGCGGCAGCCACGTCGGCCGGCGCATTGCCATGCATCAGCTGCTCAAGCGCCGCCTGCGCGCGGTGGATCTGTGACAGCTGCTTCGCCGTGAGACCGGTGGCGCTCAGGAACCGGCGCTGCACCGAGCGCAGGCTGGTGCCGGCGGCATCGCCTTGCAGCACGCGGAACACCACCGGGTCCGCCACCAGCAGGCCGGCCCTGATGAGGCGTGCCACCAGATCGTCGGCGTTCTCGAGGTCGGGCACCTCGAACGCTTGCGGCCCCAGCAGGAACGAGCGCGAATTCGCCAGCGGGCGCAGCACGCCCTGGTCCAGCATGCCCATCGCCGGCACCCCCGGCATGAACACGCCTGGCCGGAAGGCGATGCTCAGGTACTCGTCGCCGGTCTCGTAGCCCAGCATCACCGGGTGCGTGATCAGACCGGTATGCAGCACCTGCAGCCGGCCGCGGCGCTTCATGAACACGAGGTCCCAGCAGCCGTCGGGCAGGGACTGGTCCTCCGCGTCGTCGCCATAGGCGACGCGCGTGATCCGCTGCACCAGCGCATGGTCGCTGCCGCGGATGGAGCGCGTCGTCCTCATGGGCAGCTTCCCTTCGTCATGCTGCGCAGTATGGCCGACCCGCGCCCCAAGGCGAATTCCCACGCCGGGCGCGGGCGGCTGCGGTCCACCGCGAGCCCGGGTGGATCGCAGTCGCCCCTCTCCACCTACCTGGCGTCGCTCCGCGGTGAGGAGGCCTGTCGTCGCCGGAGGGCGAGCGCGGCGACGACCACCGTCAGGAGGCCAAGGGTGTGATTCCCGCCGACGCCCGCGGCGCGGCAGCCGCAGCCCTCTCCGTCACTGGAGGCGTCGCCGCCCCCGCCGGCCGCGCCGGTGCCGCTGCCTGCGCCCCCGCCCGTGCCGCCCGCGCCGCCCGCCTCACCCCCGCCCGAGCCGCCGGTGCCGCCGCCCATCCCGCCCGAGCCGGCGGCGCCGCCGCCCGCGCCCCCGTCGCCGGAGGGCCCCGGCGGCGGCACCGTCGCGCAGTCGCCGAGCGAATGCTCGAGCGCGCCGAGCGTGAAGCTCCCGCTGCCCGGCCGCCCGCGCGCGCAGTAGTCGTCGGTCACCGCGGTCTCGGCGGGCGCTTCGCCGACGAGCGACGCCACATCCCCCTTGAGGTGCAGGTCTCCGAGACTCGGATTCTCGTACCAGGTCTGGAACGTCGCGAGTCCCACCTCGGCCAGGTTGTCACTCTCCTGGTGTGTGGCCCCGTCGCGGTCGCGGATCTTGCCCGTGAGCACGTTGCCGCGCGCGACGCCGCTGGTCGTCGCGAAGCGGAAGTCGATCCCGCTCGTCGCGATCAGCGTATTGAAAAGAAGCCGCGTGTCCGTCGCGCGGTTCAAGTAGATCCCGACGTCCGAGCAGCTCGCGATGATGTTGTTCCGCATCGTCCCGCCGGTGTGCTCGACCTCGCAGGGCACGTCGGGGTCGTAGGCCGGGGCGCAGTACTCCGCCCCCGTGCCGCCGCCGCCGAACGACAGCCCGATGCGCGCCCCGTCCGGCGAGCCGGCGGTGGTGCAGACGACGAGGTTGCGCTCGAAGAGCCCGTCCGAGCCGCCGCTCTTCATGAACGCGGCGTAGCTGACACCGTCGCCGCCGTCTTTCTGGAAGTCGTGCAGGTAGGTGTCGCGCACGGTCCAGCGCTTGCCGCCGTCGATGTTGATCTTCGTGACGGGCCTGCCGGTCCTGCGCGGGTGGCTGTCGAACAGCTCCGATAGCTCGATCAGCCCGTCGTCGGGGGCCGTCCAGACGCCGTCCACCTGCGCGGCGTTGATCTTGAGCTGGGCGTTGAAGTCCCGCACCCTCGAGCGGCGGAGGGCGAAGCGGCTGGCAGCGCCGAACACGTGGAACGCATGCTCGCAGTCCGAGTCGTCGGCGCAGACGCCGCGGATATCGAGGTCTTCGAAGTGCCAGTTCGGGCCGCTGACCTTGAAGCCTTCGAGGCCCGACAGCTCGACGATCGCGCCGAGCGGCTCGGCGGCGCGCACGACGATCGGCGAGGCCTCGGTGCCTGCGGCCGCGCAGGAGACGCCGTCGAAGGCGTAGGTGCCCGAGGCGAGGACGATCTCGTCGCCGGCCTTGGCCGCGCCGATCGCGGCGACGAGCTCGTCGGTGGTGCCGACCGGCACGACGGCCGCCGCGGCGGGGGCGGCGAGGAGGAGGGAGGTGAGCAGGGCGAGCGGAGCGACGGGCGCGCGGCGTAGCGACATGGCTGCCAGGATGCGCGGGTGCGCTCGTCCGTCAAGACGGCGCGTGCGACGTGTGACGGCCGCGCTCACGCGCGCGGGGCGAGCACCTGAAAGCGCCGTCCGCTGGATAACACGTACGGGTCCTCGCCGGCTGCGAGCACGTCGTGCTGCTGGCTCAGCTGATGACCCGGCTGGCAACAGGCGAGCGTGTACGCGACGTTCCAGCGCAGCCGGGCGAGGACATCGTCGATGGGGACGTGGGCGTGCACGAACGTGACGAGCACGGGCATGTCGGGCAACGCGTTGAGCCGTTCGACCGCTGCGAAGACGTCGGCGCGTTGCCAGGCGAAGCGGCGGATGCCGAATCGGGTGCGCCAGGCCTCGACCAGCGGCTCGTTGAGCACCGGATCGACGCTGACGTTCTCGGCCTCCGTCTTCAGCGCGAACAACGCCCCGGTGCGGGCGTGGGCGCCGTCGCCGACGTGGATGACCCGGCACGGCGCGCCGGACATGAAGGGCCGCAGGTGCTCGAGCGCCGAATAGCTCTCGGTCATTTCCTTGGCGGGGCGCGTGGCTTTGGCGAAGAGCGGCCACAGGGCTTCGAAAGACCCTCGACGCATCAGGCGATCGAGGTAGTCGCTGCTCGCTGAGCCAGCGTCCGTGTGCGGATTCACGGCGGTCGTTCTATCACCGGGCGCCGGAGCGCGTGGCCCAAAGCGCCAGCTCGACCGCTCGCTCGATCCTTTGCCTGCCTTCTGGCTTTCGGAGGTTCCATGTCCTCTCGTTCCCGCCCGCTCCCGCCCGCGCTCGCCGCCCTCGGGGTCGCCGCCCTCTCAGCTCCCGCGCGCCGAGGCTGACGCCGCGTGGGACGAGACGTGGGCGGCGGCGCGGCGCGACGGGGAACGGATGCTCGTCGCCGCGTGAGCGGCCTCGCTACGCCGATGCGAGCGCCTTGATGTCGGCGACCTCGAGCACCTGCCTCGGCGCCCCGCTCGTCACGGAACGCACCATCGCGCGCTCCACGTCTTCGAGCTTCAGGGCCGGGAGCACGAGCTTCATGAGCGGGACGAGCGGAAGCAGGAAGCGGTAGACTCGCTTCAGGTTCTTCTGTCCCGGCACCGGCGTCATCAAGCCCGGCCGGAAGTTGTAAACGCCGCGGAAGGGCAGGCGCATCAGCGCGTTCTCGGCCTTGCCCTTCACGCGCGCCCACATCACCCGGCCCTGCTCGCTCGAGTCGGTGTGCGCACCCGAGACGTGCGTGAGCACCATGCCGGGATTGAGGCGCGCGAGCGTCGTCGCGAAGGCGAGCACCGTGTCGTACGTGATCGCCGTGTACTCCGCCTCGCTCATGCCAACCGAGCTCACGCCGGCGCAGTAGAAGCACGCGTCGTAGCCCGAGAGCCGCGCTTCGAAGGGGCCGAGCTCGCGAAAGTCGGGGATCAAGCGCTCGTCGAGCTTCGGATGCGCGTGCCCCGACGGCCGGCGTGCCACCGACAGGACCCGCTCGACCGTGGGATCCGCGAGACAGGCGAGCATCACGCCTTCGCCGACCATGCCGGTCGTTCCGGTAACGATGACCTTCATGGTCGCCATGTTCGATCCGAAGCGCCGGCGGCGCAAACCCTGGGACGAGCGAGCGTCCCCCTTCTTTCACCTGGACGGCGGCCGCCGGATCTCGATCCGATTCGTGTAGCTGCCGGCGGCGTGACCCACGCTGTCCCAGCCGCGCCCCACGCTCGTCCCGGCCAACGTGAGCGTGAGGTAGGCCGCGGACGAAGGGTCGTTCGAGGCGAGACCGAACTCGAACGCATTCTGCGGCAGGCCCCAGCCGGCGGTGGGCGAGAGCTCCGTCGAGAGCTGCCGTGACCAGTCGGCGAAGACGATCGTCGCGAGCTCGCGGGGTGGCGATTCTCCCTTCTCGACGAGCACGACGCTCAGGGGTTCGCCGCGGGCGAGCCGGCCTTCGCCGAGCGTCGTGAACGGCCCCTTCTCGGCATCGCTCGCCTGGACGACGCGAAACGTGCCGCCGGCGTCGAGGTACGCGAAGCGCGCGGGCGCGCCGAACGGATAGTCGAAGTGGATCACCTCGACAACGACCTCGGGGCAAGGCGAGAACCGCAAGCCGAGCCGGCGATGGCCGGTGATCGAGACGCGCGTGAAGGAGTTCAGGTGCGAGAACACGGGCGCCTGAAGCGCGGTTCGCGCGTCGATGGCGGCAGATTGATCCGAATCGGCCCTCACGCGCAGGCTCCCCTCGTCCGCGTAGTCCACCGCGAGCTCGCGATCGGCGCGCTCGAAGCGACGAACGGGCGAGTCGCCGCGCCATTGCAGGGGCGCGAACACCGTCCAGAAACGATCCGGCGAGCGCGAGATGAACTCGAGCCGCGGCTCGACGACGATGCCCACCGCACCCGCCTGCACCGAAACCTCACCCGAGTCCGGTACCAGGCGAAGCCACGGGGCCACGTCGAACGAAGCGGGCGCAGCGAGTGATCGCGTCCAGCGATCGCCGTCGAGCTCGACTTCGGGCGCAGCCAACGGAGCTGTCGAGGGCGCCGGCGCTCGCTGCGCGGCGATGAAGCCCGCACCGAAAACGACACCGGGCAGCGCAGCGAGCCAGGTCAGCCGCGGCGGGACCCCGAACCGCCACCACGCCGTCGCGAGGCCCAGCGACAAGACAACCGCCAGACAACCCGCGCCGAGCGCGACCGTCCTGCCGCTCTCCGGGAACATGGTCCCCGCAGCGAGAGCCACCCCGAGCCACGCCGCCGGAAAGAGCAACAGCAACCCACGCGCGCCCGTCGACCGTCGCGCGGCCAGGGCACCGACGGCGATCACGCTCCCGAGCGCGACCGCCGGCAGAGCGCGGTTCGCGAAGAAACGCGCGTGAAGAAGGGGAAAACCGCCGGGAAGCAGCTCCCAAGCCGCGATCGCGGCGGCAGCATGCGCGAGCAACGCCAGCGACCAGAACACCCCGATGAGCGCCGCCGAGGTCGCTCTGGAGTGGCCAGCTGCTCCGCGATCAGGAGAACGTCGTTCTTTCAGAAGCCAGCTGCTCCTTCGTCACGAGCCGCGCCACGGGATGAATCCGAGCGAGGGCATGCTCGAAAGCAGCTTGCTCGTCCGCGCTCATGAGCGCTCTTTGTCCGAGGTCGAGCTCGACCTGCTCGAGTGAAGGCAGCCGCGAAAGGAGCTCGATCAGACCGTCGAGATCGCGCGTTCTGGCCCGGAAGCGTGCGTTTGCGAACTTCCCGCCCTCGTTGGCCTCGAGCTCGAGCCAGCCAGCGGAGTCGCTGTGGATAAGTCTCACGCCCGGGCGAGCCGGCGCGGAGCTCCACAGCTCGAGATGCGCCACGACCCGCACCGTCAAGTCGGTGAGCGTTCGGCCCCACGGAGCGAGGTCCCACAACTGCTTCCACACCGTGCTCTCGGGCACCATCGAAAACTCGATCTCGAGGTCCAGGGACGTGAGCTCGGGAAGGCACTGCACTCGAAGCAAGCGCTCCAGATCATCCGTCGACGCGAGCTTGGCGCCGAGCCGCCACAACGGCAGCTCGGTGCCGAGCGCCTCGAGGCTGCGCAATCCCGAAGAGCGCACGCCGTCCAGCACCTGCAGCGACCTCATCGCGCGCGTGATCGGCTGGATGTCGTCGATGAAAACCCCCTCCCGCAGCGGAAAATCTCGCGGGTCGAGCAGCTCGAGCTGCTCCACCGTGCTCCAGGCCGGATCCTCCGCGCACGCCGCCACAGCGGCATCGCTCGCAAAACACGCCGAGACGACCTCTGGAAAGCCCTTGCTGAAAGCCATCCCGGACGGACCTACCACGACCCGCAGCGAACCGAGCCACTCGGCCCAATGAGCACCGAGCGCCGACGTTTTTCCCCGATCCAGTCCATCGGTAGCTAACTGTTCCACGATGTACGCGCCGCGCGGATCGCCCGCGGCGACCAGCCTTTCGGCCAGCGCACGCTTGGGAGCTCGCTCGGCGGGGGTGGCATAGACGGCATCGAGCCACGGACGAAGCTCCGCGGAAGGTTGCACGATCTGGTCGATCGCGCCGTCGGGCTCGAACCACGGCTGAAGCAGCGGCGCGACGATCTCGACGGATACCGGGTCGGTGAGCTTGAGGCACCTCGACAGGAAATTGCCGCGCGCACGCCGGACCAGGGCGTATGTCGTGAAAGTGACGTCGTCTTTGCAGTAGGCGAGAAAGGCTTCGGCGTTGCCGGGCCGCTCATCCCAGCCATCGAGCCATGATGTCCACGGGAGATAGGTATCCCAGACCTCGCAGAAGTTGCACCAGCTCGAGACGTCGCCGCAGCGATGCTCGGCCGGAGGCGTCGCGTCACACGCATAGCGCAGCCCATGCTGGATCCCGCGGTAACCGCGCCTGACCTGGAAAGCGATCGAGCGCAGTCGCGGCCGCAAGCGGAGCACCGTCTCGGCAAAGCGCCGAAACGAAGCGAGGGTCTCGGCACGGATCGCCCGTCTCTGTTCGACGGGAAGCAGCGCAACACCCGCGCTCATCGTCCTCGACCACCGTCCATGGTGAGCGCTCCTGCGGCGCTGACCTCGTCGTGCGTGGGCCGGGTGGAGACGCGCCTCAACGCGACGACCCCAGCCACAGCACCAGCGCCAGGATCACCCAGAACAGACCGATCCACTTCCAGCCGTGCTGCTCGAACCAGGCTCGGAGCGCCGCTGCGCGCGAGCTCGAGGGCGCCGTCGATCGCGCGGCGGGCTCCTCGCCCGCGGCCGGCGTCGCCGGGAACAGCCCCGGGGTCCCATCGCGCAAGATGCCGCGTGCGAAGCTGGCGAGGGTGGTCCCGAAGATGGAGCAGCCGCCAGGCGCATAGGAGACGGGTTCGTCCTGTCGCGCGAGGCGCTCCCAGGTCTCGCGCGCGCGGACCGACTGCATGCGCTGAAGAAGCAGCGCCGCGTACAGGCGACCCGCAGGGGTCGCGTGTTGCACCATGTCCAGGAGGAGCGCCTCGTGTTGCGCCGCGATCGGAACCGCCGCCTCGTACGCCTCGAACGCGGGCGAGCGGTAGGCCGCCACGCCGGTCGGGCCGAGCGCCACGCCGTCCGCGCTGGCCAGCGCTGCAAACGGCTCTGGATAGGGGGGCGGCACGGCGTCGAGGTTACCACGGCTGCGCGCACGCGCGCACGCCGCTGGATCCCCGCCTCGTCGGGAAGCTTGCAAGCGCGCATGCGTCGCTGTCGTTACAACGCGCAGTCGAGTCAGATGGAAGCCGCCGTTCACGCGGCGCGCTTCGCGCCTTTGCCATGAGTGCTCCGTCCCGATGTTCGCCGCGGCGGCGGCTTCCCACGCGAATGAGGCGGATGGGCGATCAGCACTTCGGCCGGGATCTGCATCGATGCGTGGAGCTTTCGGATCATCGGGAGCGTGAGCGCCCGTTTGCGGCCCAGGACCTCCGAGACGCGTACCCTGGAACCGATCAGCGGCTCAAGCTCCTTACGAGTCCACCCGAGTTGCTCGCAGCGCGCCTCGATCGCTGCGATCGGGTCTGGCGGCGCAATAGGAAACTGCTTGCGCTCGTACGCGTCGACTAGCGTCGCGAGCGCATCGAGTTCTTGTGCCTCGGGCGAGCCTGGCTCGGCGTCCCAGAGCTCTTCGATTCTGCGAAGCGCCCGACCGTGACTCTCCTTATCCACAACAGGCTCGATCATCGCGGTGCCCTCATACGCTCGTCGCGTCAATCCTGTCGTACTCGGCATGGGTGCCGATGAATTGGACATACTCACCTTCCGGTGCGTGCCCCACGTTTTTGTGCGTTCTTGCCACCCGACGAGCATAGCCCAACTTTGCGTGCGAGGGGCGCTTTGGGCAGACCCAGGAACGGGGTCGGGTTCACGCCCAGGGGTGACAGAAGGCTCGAGAGCATGGGTCGCAGGCGCCATTCGACGCGCTAGCGCGCCCCATGCGCGGCGCCCACGCGCGCAATCGTGCCCATCCACCCGATCACCGAAAGCGCCGCGAGCTTCTGAAGCGCTGGCAAAAGGACGTGGCAGCCCGGCACCGCAATCGCATATGCGTAATATGCGGCGTCCGCGCTGCCGAGCGCGAGCGAAAGCGCACCGAGCCACGCCGAGAAGCGCAACGGTGACGAGCGGCTCTCGCCCGCATTGCCCCGTGCAAACGCGCCGGTCACGCCCAGGAGCGTCGCCAGCAGCCCGGGGATCGTCGCGACGAAGACCGACACTGCGTGGAGCAGCGGCGAGACCACGGACGGCAGCCATGCGATCAGGTTCGTGCCGGCGGCGGAGAGCAGTCCGAACACGCGAACCGTGCCGCCGAGCCGGCCGCCGAGCAGGGCGCCGTGAACCCACCAGAACGGGACGAGCGCGAGGGAAAAGCAGACGAACGAGGCCTGCGCGAGCGAGCGCGCGCGCGTGTTGTCCACCCCGCGCTGGGTCACGGGCTGCGTGAGGTCGCAGAAGAAGTTGCCCCAGAAATCGTAGCCGGGCGCGCTCGCGTCACAGAAGGTGCCGCCCGGATACGCGGCCGCGGCGAGCGCGGTGAGGATGAGAAACGCGGAGACCCCGACCAGGATCAGAGCGGGCGCGACGCGGGTAGTCTGCCCCACGCGCTCGAGAATACCACGAGGGCCGAGGCGTTCCGGGTCATGCGCGAAGCTCGGGCGCGCTCGTGGCGCGCGCGTTCAGCTTCGAATCAAGAGTCGGCACGAAGTGACCCATCTGTCCAGATTGCACGAGGTCATCTCTTCTGCTTGGGCGGCCGTGTGGCCTCCAGGCGGCGCATGTGTCGCGTCCGTGTGGGTCGAGCAATGCCAGCATGCGCCAACCTGAGACGAGAGCCTGACAACGCTGTCATGGTATTTGCCGCCGGAGCGCAGATGGCCGCGGTTTGAGCTGTGTGGCCCGCGCGATCCGGCGCGATCGGACCAGCGGCGCTCGGGTGCGGTGCGGCGTCTGGATGGCATTGCGCGCACGGCACCCATGTTGCTCGGCGGGCCGTCCCGAGCGCGGTGCGGTCGCATCGCGGAGGAGGGTGCCAGTGCGAACCGTTTCCGCGTCCCTATCTCTCTGTCTTCACGCTGTATCGGCGGTCCTCCTTGGCGGCGCCGGGCTCGTCGCCTGCAGCTACGGTCCCTACCCGGAGCCGCCCTTCGACAACGGCGAGGGCATCGGCACCGGAAGCACCGGCACCGGCAACGGCACCGGCAGCACGGGTACCGGCAGCATCGGCGCCGGCAGCGCCAGCGCCAGCACCGGCGCCGGCAGCACCGGCGCTTCCAGCGGCGCCGGCGGCGGTGCGGGTGTCGCCGATGGCGCCCAGCCCGAGCCGCCCCCGGCGCCGTCGGACGAGGACGCCGGCGCGGCCCCGGCCTTCACCTGCGAGGGGCTCGACTCGAGCCAGCCCGTGGTCCTGTACCTGTCGGCCGACGACTCCAATTCGATGAGCTCGCCGGTGCACGTGCGCGAGCTGCTCCGCTCGGGCATCGCGCCGGAGCCGAGGCAGGTGCGCACGTACGAGTTCCTCAATTACTACCGCATCGACTACGCGCCGCCGGACGAGGGCGAGCTCCGCGTCGAGCCCCAGATCGAGCCCGGTGAGGAGGCGGGGAGCTACGCCCTTCAGATCGGCGTTCGCTCCCACGATCCGCCGAGCCCGCGCCGCCCCATCGCGGTCACGTTCGTCCTCGACACCTCCGGATCGATGGACGGTGAGCCGATGGCGCGCGAGAAGGCCACGGTGCGCGCCGTCGCGGCGAGCCTCTCCGAGGGCGACGTCGTGAACATGGTCACCTGGAACACCCAGAATTCGGTGATCTTGAGCGGCCACGTGGTGGACGGTCCGGACGACCCGGTGCTGCTCGCGGCGGCCGACGATCTCTCCGCCAGCGGCGGCACCGATCTCGAGAGCGGCCTACGGGTCGGGTATCGGCTCGCCCAGGAGCACTTCAAGGAAGGCCGGATCAACCGGGTGATCCTCGTCAGCGACGGCGGCGCCAACGTGGGAGTCACCTCCGAGGAGCTCATCGCGCTGCACGCCGAGGACGCCGACCAGGAGGCGATCTACCTTGTTGGCGTCGGGACGGGCCCGGCGTTCGGCTACAACGATGTGCTCATGGACGTCGTGACCGACAAGGGGCGCGGCGCCTATGTCTATCTCGATGACGAGGACGAGGCGTTCCACATGTTCCGGGATCGCTTCGCAGAGGTGATGGAGGTGGCCGCCCGCGGCGTCCAGGTGGAGCTCACCATGCCGTGGTACTTCAAGATGGAGAAGTTCTACGGCGAGGAGTACTCGACGAACCCCGAGGAGGTCGAGCCGCAGCACCTCGCGCCGGGCGACGCGATGATCTTCAGCCAGCTCGTGCGGGGGTGCGATCCGGGCGTGATCAACGACGAGGATAAGCTCACCGTGCGCGCGCGCTGGCAGACGCCGCTCACCCATGAGGCGAAAGAGGCGAGCCGCGAGGCGACCCTCGCGGAGCTCGCCGCCGGGAGCAAAGAGCAGCTCGTCAAGGGCAAGGCCATCGTGGCCTACGCCGAGGCGCTCAAGGAGGGCACGAGCGAGGCGCTGCACGCCGCGCGCGAGCAGGTGATCGCGGCGAACCCGGGCGGCGATCCGGAGCTCGACGAGATCGCGGAGCTGATCCCGCTCCACCCGCTCTACTGAGAGTCGTCGAGGCACGGCTGCGCCCGGAGCACGCGAGGGGCCCCGGAGGGGTCGACCCTGGCTGGTTCAGTCCGAAGCCTCCAGCAACGCCGCGTCGTGCGCCTCGGCGCCGGGCCCGAGCGGCTGGCCGTAGGAGAACTCGATGTAGTTGCCGTCCGGGTCCTTGAGCGCGCAGAAATACGCCACCGGATAGGGCAGATCCTTGGGCGGCCAGACGAGGTGCGCTCCGCCGCGGCGCGCGATCTCGTCGACGGCGGCGCGGCTCTCGAGCGCAAACCCGAGATGGCTCATGTCCTCCGGCGCCTGCGGCGCGCGCTGGCCGCCCTCGATCATCACCAGGACGAACGTCCGCTCCTTCCCGTCCTCGGCGAGCCAGGCGACCCGCGTGCCGGCCTCGCTGCGCTCGTGAACCACCTTGAGCCCGCAGAACTCGCGATAAAAGGCGATCGTCGCGTCGAGGTTGCCTACGTGGAGCGCGACGTGGGTCATCATCGGTTTCATCATGAACTCCCCTTGATTATGTCTCCTACAAGCCACTCCACACGCAGGACCTTCCGACTGGCGGTGCTCAACGGCAACAGTCACTCCCAAGCATGCCTGCTTCTGTGGCGACGCGCACTGACCTGCTCTGACCCTGGGATCCAGAGGCGCGTGGGCCTCAACGAGCTGGAGTGTACGTCGTGGGCGCCCTCTGCCGCCGCCGGAGTCTCGCCCGTCGCGCAGCGCTCATCGCTTGCGCCGTGCGCCGGCCGGACGCCCGCCGGGGTGCGGCGGGGCGTGGGGGGACGCCCGCCGGCAGGCGGCGGGCCATCCCAGCCATCGCGCGACGACGCCGTTCGCCGGTCACCTCGCAACGTCGCTCCAGTCCCGATCCCAGGTGACATCTCTCTCAGGTTGGGGGGAGATGTCGCCGGTACACCTCGCGCACCCTTTTTCGGCTCCGGCGCACGATTTCGCAACAACCCGGGGGACCTTCCCGGAAATAGTAGGGATGACGACGGCTGACAGATGACGGCGCTCCGCTCATGTCCGGCCCGCTCCTCGCCCGCAGCCGGATCCGGAGGATGAACCGCGCCGCGCTGCCGCTCGCTGCATCGCTCTTCCTGGCGGCGCCCGTGGCGCTCGCACAGGTCGCGCCGCGCGGCGCGCGCCTGGCCTACACGCGGGGGCCTGGCACCGAGGGGTGCCCCGAGGAGCCGAGCCTCCGGCAGATCGTCGCGAGCCAGCTCGGCGGGGTCGACCCGTTCGTGAGCGACGGCGCGTGGCACATCGAGGTGGTCATCCGGCGCAAGGGGACGGCGTTCCAGGGAAGGATCGCGCTCCGTGACCGCGATGGCCGGGATCTCGGCCGCCAGGAGCACTCGAGCGCGATCTGCGGCGTGCTCGTGGAGGACATCGGCCTTGCCCTCAGCGCCGTCATGCGCCCGCTGCTGCCACCAGGGCCTGCACCGGAGAGCCGTCCCGCGTCGCCGCCGCCCCCGCCGGTGCCGAGGGGCGCCGCTCCGCCCGTCTCGCCGGGCGCGCCGTCCAAGGCGCCGGCTTCGACGCCGCTCGACCCGGTCGCGGCGCCAGCTCGACCCGTTCCGCGCCCGAGGCCGCCGCCGGATCACCCGCGCCTCCAGCTGGGCGCCGGGGTGCTGCTCGGCGCCGGCGTGGCGCCGTCGGTGGCGGTCGGGTTCTCGGCGCTCGCCGGCGCCCGCTGGGAGAGGTTCTCGCTCTCGCTGGAGGCCCGCGGGGATCTTCCGATCGACGCCGAGCCCTACCGCGACTGGACCATCGGCGTGTCGGGGCTGAGCGGCTCGCTCGTTCCCTGCGGTCACGCGGACTGGTTCTTCGGCTGCGCCCTCGCCACGGCAGGCGGGCTGTGGAACATCAGGGACAGCACCGGCAGGGAGTACGCGCTGCCCTACGCAGCGCTCGGGCTTCGTGCGGGGCTGGAGGTGCCGCTTTCGGCCCGCCTCGCCGGGCAGCTCAGCGGCGACCTCTCGATCAACATACGTCGAACGCGAACTCGACCGCTCCATGGCGAAGGGTGGTCAGCGGCGCCCGTCTCGGAGGCGCTGGCGCTCCGCCTGGTCGCTTTCTTCTGAACCTCCGTGCGGTTTCGCGAAGCGTCGGACGCGCCCGCGGGAGCGATTCTCACGAGGCGGTCGCGAGTGCGTGAGGTGCGCGGGGGTTTCGGGCGCGCCCCTCACGGCCTGCTGCCCCCTGGAGAGGCCGCTGTTGCGCCCGGAACGAGCCGCCGACTCAGGCCGGTACGGCGCTGGTGCGGTGACAGCAGAACGTTGCCGCCGCGGTCGGCGCGATGCTGCCGACCGGCTCGCCGCCGAACGGTTCGCATCGTCCGGGATCGAGGGCGACGACGCTCACCGATTTGCTTCCGAGCGCTGTCCCGGAAGCGACGGTCCCGCAGCCAGAGGCCTCGGAGGTGATCACCTGGCCCGCTACGAACTGCGAGCACCCTTCATCGCTGAACGCGGAGGCCAGGACGCTGCACGTCGCTCCGGTGGGCTCGGTGCAGCGGCACGGCGCGCAGCCGCGTGTGTCCTCCACGCTGGCGTAAAAGACATGCCGGTCCGGGTACGTGGCGGGGCAGTCCTGCTCTCCTTCGTGGTGGATGCACGTGAGAAACCCCTCCGGCGGTGCTGCGTCGCCGATCGGCGGTGCTGGCGTGCAGGTCATGCCCGGATCTGCGCACGGGGGAGACGCGTTTCCGGTACACGCCCGGGCGACGATCGCGAAGCTCCCCGCCGTCATGGGCACGTCGGGGTTCCCCGGCGCCTCCGCGACCCTCGGTGCGCAACCTGCGGAGATGACGCGAGGCGCCTGGATCGCGAGCGACTGGACGCACGGGGCGCCATTGCAGGTCCGGCCGGCCTCGACGGCATTCGCCGAGGTGCAGGTGCCGTCCCACCCCTCCGGGGCAGCGAAGGAGGTCGAGGGAGCCTCGGGGCCGGCACACGGGAAGCTGGCGTAGGCGCGCCATTCCACCGGCACCTCGCACATCGCCTCCGGCGGGTCGCACGCGCAGGCGGGGCACTGGAGCGGGGCTGGAGCCGCGAAATCCGCGTAGCCCTCGTAGCCGACGATCGGCGCGGCCGCAGGGCAGCTCGGCACGCGGTCGGGGGAGCCGATCCAGAGCAGCGCCGGCTCGGACCACCCGAGCGGCTCCTTCGGTACGCACTGCCCTGCGCAGACCTCTGCCGACGGGATCAGGTCGCCGAAATCGGACGCGATGGCGACGTCCGTGTCGTCCTCGGCCGCGCAGTCATCGCCGCCATCGCCGCCGCCGCACCCGCCAGCTCCGCCGGCGTCCGGGGGCTCGAGCACCTCACAAGGCGTTCCCTTGGGTCCTTGGTCCTCATCCCACGGGCATATGTATGCGGTCGACCATCCGCATCCGCTGGACGTGACCCCGACCCCGAGCCCGAGCGTGCTCGCGCAGCAAACCGCCATCATCCCACGCTGCCAACGTCGCGCCCGCGCCGCCATCGCCGCTCCTCATGATCTGCGGCGCTGTTGACGTCACGCCGCCGCAATTGCGGCCACGTTACCAGGGGACTCCAGGGCGCCGCCAGACAAACCCGGGGGAAGACCACCCCCGTTCGATCGCATTACGAAGAGCCCATCGCAGCGGACGACGAACAGGGCCGCGAGAGGCTCGTGCGACCCAACGTGGGGACCGATGGCGCTCGGGTTCGACGCCGCGTTGCTGAGCACACGACCCGCCCCCGTCATGGGGAGCGCATGCCGTCGTCGTCGAGGCACGGCCGCGCCCGGAGCATGCCGCCCCGGCCCTGCGACGGGGCAAGCGGGTGTCTGACGGGCCAAGACAAAACAGCTCGCCAGGCACCGTCCCCGCGGGGCTTGACACGGGCGAAAGTTCCAGGGTTTCCCATCCGCGGTGACCCAGGTCGAGTTCGTGAAGCCCGTTGCCTGAGGCCGGCGTCACGGCGCTTAGCGCCCAAGGCCGAGCTCATTGAGCCCAGAAACCAGTGCACCGATCCACTGCCGAGACCGTGCTCGGACCCATGGACGTGTCTGCGAAATGATGGGTAATTTCGATTGTTTGTCGTGGATGTTGGACCCGACGAAGCAGGCGGTTTAGGATCGAGTGGCCATGGCGGACAAAGACTTCAAATACGTACTCAGGGATTTGCTTCCCGGCTGTGAACTCCCCTCAGGCCGCCCCTATCAGCCCTCATCGCGTGCGGAGCAGTTCCGCTTCTTGCCGACAAGTTCGCAGCGGTGCGTTTGGTTCCTCGCCGCGGCTCCCACTACTTAACTCTGCTCTGGAGGTGAGTTTCAATGGTCGAAGTCGAAGGGCTCGCACTCGGGGCCGCGGGGGTCTATGTGGGAGTGAAAGCAGTGGACAAGCTTATCGACGTCGTAGCTTCTGGGATCGGAGCCATTACGGCGCCGTGGCGGTTGAAGCAGATGGCTGCTGCCGAAGTGGAGGCGCAAACGATTAGAGCTAGCGGTCAGATTCGGTTGAAGGTGATGGAGGTCGAAGGTGAGCGGCAGCTGGCAGAATTGCGTGCTGCGATGGTATCTAAGTCGCTCCCGTCTTTGGGTGAAGATTCGAACGTTCAAGAAGTTCCAGTGTATGAGGGTGAGCTGATTGAGTCCGACGTGTCCAGTTTGCCGCCGCTGACCGCGAGAGCGGAGGCGAGGTTTAGATACCAAGAGGCAAAACGGCAGTTCAATGTCGAGCGGATCGTTGCTGTTGCCTACAACGAGATTCCGTCTGAAGTGTCTTCTCAGCCGGTTGATGATGACTGGGTTGCGCGTTTCTTTGAGGGGGCTAAAGATATCTCCAATGAGGAGATGCGGAAGCTCTGGGGAAAGCTGCTTGCTGGGGAGGTTGCGGCGCCGGGGTGCTACTCTGTAAGAACGCTTGATGTTCTCCGTAACCTCTCGCCGGTGGAGGCAAGGCTCTTTGAAAAAGCCTGTTCTCGAGCTTTTGATGAGGGTGTGATTCTTTCTGATGAATCGGTTTCTGGGCTAAGTGTAGAAGAGACAATGGTGCTGGTAGACTGTGGCCTTCTTCAGTCGGGGCTTGCCTGGTGCTTTGAGGATGAGGAGACGGTCGGGTACTGTGACAAGCAAATTCTCTTCCGGAGACGCGTCGCGGGTTCTCGTGGGGTCGGTGCGTGTCGTCTCTCGCGCGCAGCCCAAGAGCTTCGACGCTTGCTTTCGCTACAGCCCGATGCTGAGTTCCTCAAAGCGTTAGAACTGTTGGCTAGGGACAGCGGTCTTACCATGACGGTCGTCGATAAGGTGGCGACGAGTCACAGCGTGGCGACAGGATTTTGATGAGCCATCGACATGCTCGAAATTCAGCCGCTTCGGAGCAGCTTCGAGCTATAGGATGGAGTGACTGGTCAGCGGTGTGACACTACCTGGGCTACACCGCCCGCCCCTACCGGCATGAACGGGAGCCGCGACGCCCCACGACGTGGTCGTCGTCGGCGGCGTCGCGTTCGTCTAGACTCGGAGGATGCTCGAACCGCTCTCGGAGGTCCGTCGACTCGGAAGCCTGAGCTTCGCGAAGCGGGGGCGGGCGCTTGCCCTGCTCGCCCGCGGCTGGGATCAGGCCACGGCCGATCGGGTCATGGCCGCGCTGGATGGGGGCGACGGCGACGAGCGGCGGCTGGCGCTGGACCTGGCGACCTATCGCCGGGACGTGGCGCGCATCGAGCAGGCGCTGCGCGACCCCATGATGCGCCAAGCCGCGCTCTCCTCGGCGCGCCGGGTGCCGGTGTCGGACGAAGCGCTGCTCCAGGTGCTGCGCGAGGGGAATCGCCGCGAGGCCCGCGGGGTGGTCATGATCATGCAGCGGCGCCGCCTCGTCGCCCAGGCGACGGCGGTCATTCCTCTGGTCATCGCCAGGCATGGTGTGGGGCTCGCGACACGCCTCTTCGCGACATGCGATCTCGACACGCTGGAACATCACGCCGCCGAGCACGAGGCCGCGTGGCGCGAGCTCTTGGCGCGCGCGCCGGAGCGGGCCCTTCGGGTGGCGCTGGCGACGAGGCGCAAGATCATGGCGGACGAGGGCACGCTGTTCTGCACCCGATATCCCAGGGAGGCCCTGGCGCTGCTCGTGCGGCGGGATGCCTTGCATGCGAGCGCGATCCACGCCCTGGTGATGGCTTGCCCGGCCGAGCTGCTCGAGGTCCTGCGCCGGAACGACTGGACCGTCTCTCTCTCGAGCGGTCCGCCTCCCTCCGGATCGCCGCCGATCTCGACGCTGCCGGCCGAGGATGTGCTGGAGCTCCGGAGCCGGTGCAAGCCCCTCGACGCCTCCGCCGATCCGCTCTTCCGCTTCCTGCCCCTGACCGAGCGCGAACGTCTCCTTGGCGCCGAGCTGGAGCAGGCCGCGACGGCGGCATGGTCGCCCCGTCGTGGCATGGATGCGCGGCTGGCCACGATGCCACCGGCGAGCGTCACGCGGCTCATGGCGGCGGCCCTGAGCCCTCCCGTCGATCCGGACACGCGGCGCAAGCGGCTCCAGGCCCTCGAGAAGCACCTCGACCTTGCCCAGCTGCGATCCGAGCACGAGGCGCTGGGCGTGGCCAAGGACCGGAGCGAGCGCGCGGCGCGGATGGTTGCCCTGGTGCGTTCGCTCCGCCGCGGCGCCGACCCGGCGACCTGCGCGTCCGTCCTCGCCGAGGTGGAGCCGGCATGGCACGGCTCCAGCCGCCATCTGGTCATGGCCGAGCTGGCCCAGCTGTCCGATCGTCAGGTCTCGGAGATCCCCGTGCAGACCTACAGGGACGCCCTGCTCACCACCGTGCAGTCGCGCGATTCGCACGCAACCACGTTGGCCCAGGCCGAGCGGGCCGTGCACAAGGCCATCGGCGAAGCGATCCTCCGGGACAGCATCACGCGCGCGGCGCAGCTGCTCGGGCTCCTGGTTCAAATTCGCCTGGATCCCCGGGTGCGCTGGCGCGCCGACAAGGCGCCGGCGCCTGGTTACAAGCCGCCGTCCACGGAGTATCTGCCCAGTCCGCTGCGTATCGCCGAGAGTCTCGCCGCCCAGCTCCATGCGGCCTACGAGGGCGTGCGCCTCGACGGCACCACACCCATGCTGGGACCGGTGGCGGTCGGTCGCTACGAGCCCGAGGCGGAGCGGCTCATCGTGGACCTGCTCCTCGGAAGAGCACCGAAGACGCCGCGGCCTCCGCGCAAGCCCGTCACATGCAACGGGCCGCTGGACGAGGTGATGGGGTACGTCCCGGAGATCAGCTTGAAGGAGACTGCCCTGGTCGACGCGCTGCTCGATCGGGACGACACCACCGATCCCCACAAGACCGATCTGGTGGCGGCGATCTCTCGATCGGCCCCCGGGCGGTGGACGCCCTCCCAGCGCAGGCGCTTCACGCAGCATCTCCTGCGGGTGGCGCGGGACGCCAGCCTCGATCTCTCCAGGCGCGTGAAGGCCATCGGCCGCGTCGAGGACGCGCCGCTGCTGCTCGAGCTGCTGCCGGGAGCGGCCGGGCCGGTCGCCGCCGCGATCCTGGCGCGGTGCGCCCGGATCGCTCCGCCGACCGCCGAGCTCCGGCGGCTGTTCCTGGAGCGCGCGCGAAGATCCGGCGTGGTGGGTCGCGCGGCGATGAGCGCCCTCAACGTGCTGTCCGAGCGCATGCCCGGCCCGTTCGATCTGGCGCCGTACCGTGAGCTGCTGCTGTCGAAGGACTGCGCGGTCGTGAACCGCAAGAACGCCGCCGGCAGGGCCTCGGCCGCTGCGACCGTGGAGGCTCGCGACCTCCTGATGGAGGCGTGGCGGTCCGAGGACCTGCACCCCAGCATCCGGCCGGACATCCTGGCGGGGTTGCTGCGCTTCGTCGACCAGGCCGACGTCCGACAGGTGCTGATCGACGGCATCACGACGGTGCCGGATACGTGGTCGCTGCTCAACCCCGGGTCGAGGCTCCTGTTCCCGAACGAGTCGCAGGCGCGACCCGCGGTGGCTCGCGGCTTCGTGGCCCTGGCCGAGGCGCTGGTCGAATGCGGCGACGAGCGCATCGCTTCCACGGCAGCGGGCGTCTGCATTGCCCAGCATGACCTGTGCTCGGAGGGGCTTGGTCTGGCGACCAGGCTCCTCGCCGAGGCGCGCACCCCCGGCCGCGTCCTGGTCCAGGCTGTCGAGTCCTTGAGCCGCCTTCCCGACGACGCCGGATTACCCCACTGGCAGGCCGCGCTGGCCCGGCTCGTCGCAGCGGCGAGCGGCGGTCGGACCTGGGCCGCGGCCCGGCTGGCGCGGCTCGCGCCCAGGCCACGGGCGTTCCGGATCGCGCTCGGCCTGGCTCAGAAGGCCGCAGGCCTGCGCCTCATCGCCGCCGCCTCGCTGAAGGAGATCCTCGACGTCGATCTCGTCGAGGTCAGGTTCGACAAGGAGCTCTGGTCGGAGTATCTGGCCCTGGTAGACGAACAGCCCGCGCGCCGGAGCCCCTCCACCGGCAAGCTGAAGGACCCCGGGCTCGCCGCCTCCCTGATCGATTGGCTCATCCAGCATGGCGGACTTGCGGCCGCGCTGTCGGCCGCCGAGCTGTCGCTGCAGGTCGAGAAGCAACTCCGCGACAGCCCCGCATGGCGCGGTCGGCTCGACGCCATCCGCGCGATGCACGCTGACGCCGCCGAGCGCTTGCTGCTGGCGGACATCTAGCTTCGATTCGCGCGTCCGGCGTCGGCGTGTTCCTCGGGACGGGGGTTGCGCTTCGTTACCAGTGACGGACGCAACCCCGGTTGCCAATTGACGCGCGGCTGCGGTCGGCGTTGCATGAGCCATGGCTCAATCCGCTCCCAACCCGTATCAACCGCCGACCGCGCTCGAGCCGAAGACTGACTCGGAGCGAGCCTACGATGGCAGCGCGTCGCGCATGTCGCGCTTCTGGGCGGCGATGATCGACGCGGTTCTGGCCCTCATCATCTTCGTCCCGCTGCAGTATCTGGGCGGTGTCTATCGCGACTTTCCGAAGGTCTCCGAGCCGCCGTTTCCGCAGTCGTTGTTGTGGGCGCTGGCGGGGTTCGTGCTCACCCTGGTGCTGCACGGCACGTTCCTCGCCCGCAGCGCGCAGACCATCGGTAAGAAGGCGCTGAACATACAGATCGTCAACGCCAGCGACGGCAAGCCCGCGGCCTTCGGCACGATCGTCTTGCGGCGGCTCCTGCCGACGTCGGTAGTGACTCTGATCCCGTACGTGGGCGCCGTCCTCAGCCTCGTCAACGTGTTGTTCATCTTTCGCAAGGATCGGCGCTGCGTGCATGATCACATCGCGGGCACACGCGTCGTGAACCTGGACCGGAGCAAGTAGGCCCGAGCGGCATACGCAGGGCGGCGCGGCCGCCGGGCGCGCTCGGCGCGGGGCGCCGCGACGCGAGCGCAGCGGCGCCGAGGAGCGCGAGCCCCGCCATCGACAGAAGCGCCTTCGAGGAAGCGCGGAGCGTCACGACCCTGCTCTGCTCGATCTCTGTGCGATCCCTAATGCTTCGCGAGCAGCGCCTCGATTCGGGACGGATCGACGCCGTAGATCTCCGCGAGCCGCGGGACGCGATCCGATGCCGGCAAGGTCAGCGCGCGCCGCAGCGGCTCGTGAGGATGGTGATCGAGCACCCAGCCCCCGAGCTGCCGGCGGACCTCCGCTTCGCATACGCCCTCCACGACCTCGACGCCCCCTTCGCGCAGGATGCGAACGCCTTCGCCGTCGACGCGCGGGTTCGGGTCGTTCATCCCGATCACGACGCGGGCCACGCCGCGCTCGACGATCGATCGCGAGCACGCCGGCGTGCGGCCGTGGAACGAGCAGGGCTCGAGGGTCGAATAGAGCGTCGCTCCGACAACGCTGAGCCCGCGCGCGTGCGCCGCGCGCGCCGCGGCGATCTCCGCGTGATCTTCACCCGGCCCCAGGGTATGCCCGCTGCCCAGGAGCTCCCCGGAGGCGCTCACGATCGCGCAGCCGACCCAGGGGTTGTCGCCCGTTCCTCCGCGCGCCCGTTCGGCCTCCTCGATCGCCAGGCGCATCCATTTCTCAAAATCGTTGCTCATCCTGATCTCGGTGTTGCACTCGGGGCGGCTGCTCGACAGGGCGTTGTTCGCCACGTCGCGCAACGTCGCCTGGGCCGCGCTCATGAGACGCACGTTCACCATGTCATGAGCTCGTCGTGAATCCAGCTGGCCCGCCTGCGGAGAAAGTCCTTGAGCAGGCTGATCTCTTCGTCGTGCGACCCATTGAGAGGCGGGGAATCCGGCCAGCGCGCGAAGTTCCTCTCCACGGCCGGAGCTCCCGCCTTGCGCACCAGGCCGTCCACCATGGCGTCGAGCTCGTCGGGCGCGAGCTCGCCCCGGAGCAGCGCCAGAAAACGTGCCTTGTAGCGCGCCTTGAACGCCGGATCGCGGAACAGCGACCCCCACCAGCCCTCCGTGAAGTAGTCGGTCCCGTCAGAGCCCTCGAGCTTCCACTCCTCTGGCTCGAACGCGCGTTCATCGTAGGGTGTTCCGAGGCTCCGGTCGAAGTCCCACACGGGACCGGCCGAGAGGAGGCCCTGTCGATCTTTGAAGAAGTACGTGCTGATCCGCAGGGCATCGACGTTCTTCGTCAGGGCGCTGATGATGTTGTGGTCGATGAAGGCGTCTTGATCGATGAAGCTCGAATAGTGCTTGCCGCTGCCGGGCTGCTTGAAGTCCTCCGCGTCGACGGCCTGACCGAAGTCGTCGATGTAACCGCGAATGAAGTCGAGCTGCGGCTCTCGCGCGGGCTTCAGCATGTCCTCCGGATCGGGGTACACGAACTGGAGCTCCTCGCCGGCGGCCTTGAAGTCATTTTCGCCCTTGTCGATGCGCAAGAGGAAGCCGCCGGTCACGTCCGGCTCCGTGAGATCGTCGGCCGAGAGCTTGGCCACCGGGACACGATCCTGACCGCGCTTGATCTTCTCGATCGCCGTGTAGAACCCGAGGAAGCTCTTCTCCGCCACGTCGGCCCCCGAGTCGACGAGGAACACCTCGACGAAGCGCGTGCGCGGCGCGTACCGGCCGATGCGGTTGCTCATCTCGAAGGCGAGCGCGTTGCGGATGAGCGAGCGATCGAAGCTCACCGGATCGCTGAGCACCCAGTCGGAGTCCGCCGGCATCCCCAGGAACTCCCGGTCGAGATCCGTGTCCAGAGCGTCGTCACGAAATTCGACGGCGTATTGCTTCTTCGGAAAATCGCGGGACGTCGCGCCGCGGACGTGGATGCCGATGCGGCCATCGAAGCTCGCGCGGCCCAGGAGCTTGGTTTGCCCATCTCTGGGCTCGAGCAGCATGAACGTGGCCGGCACGAACTCGGTCTCGAGCGGGTCGAGCCGCCTCGACTCGAAGGTGTGGATCACGACGATCGGCAGCTCCGAGCTGAACTCCGCGCTATCGGCGGCGACCTTGAAATACGCCTCGCTCGCGATCGGCCCGAGGAGGTCGGCCCCGTCGCTGCCCGCCCCCCCGCTGCCCCCCGCCCCCCCGCTGCCCCCCGCCCCCCCGCTGCCCCCCGCCCCGGAAAGCGCGGCGTGAGGGACGACGGCGAGGGCGCGCACCCGCGTGGACGCGGTGAGCACGAGCGGCTCGACGTAGACCGGCGAGCTCGCGGTGGGGAGCGAGCCGTCGGTCGTGAAGTGCACCGCGGCGCGCTCGTCCTCGACCGTGAGCTCCACGGGCTCGGACGCCTGGAAGGTGCCTCCCTTCGGCGTGAACACGACGGCCAGCGACTTCGGGGCGGGTGGTTGCGCCTCACCGCTCGTCCCGCTCGTCCCGCTCGTCCCGCTCGCCTCGCCCGCCTTGCTTGCCTCGCTCGAGCAGCCCCCGAGCGAGGCCAGCACGAACACCCCCGCGATCCGCAGCGCTGCGAGCTTCGATACGTAGAACATTCCGGCACAGCTTACTCGGGTCGCTCGTGAATTCGAACGAGCGCGTGATGAATGTCGCATCCTCTTCGAATCGAGCCGAAATCCAGGCTTTCCTGAGCGTGTCGGATGGTTCGCGATGAGTAGGCATGTTTGCAACATCGGCGCCAACCGACGCCCGACCCCGCGCCACGCCTCGGCGTCCCGCGTCCGACACGAAACGTTCGACGACGCCGCCGCCGCGGCGATCGACGCGCTCGACGAGGCGCGCGCCCTCGTCGCCCCCACCGCTGGACGCGACCCGCTGAGACCGCGCGTCACGGGCGCGCTTTACGCCCTATCGTCGATGGCCAGGGCCTGTATCACCAAGGAGTTCACCGTGGTCGAGACGTACGGATTCCGACGTGATGAGATCCGGGGGTGGTGATCATGAAGCCTGTCGTTGCGTATCAGGTTCATCTCATGTCGCAGATGCGAAACAAATCAGGCATGGCGAAGGGCCTGAAGCTGCTGGGCGTCGATCCATCGGAGGTCGACGCGGCGAACGCGATGGTCGCGGACGTGGGCCTGAGCTTCCGCCAAGGGAACGACGGGCACCTGCGCGAAGTCGACGTGATTCCTCGATTCCTCGGGGCGCCCCGGCGCATCGAGCCGACGCCGGTGGAGGACTCCGCGTTCTGGACCACCCAGATGTTCTATTCTCTGCCCGTGTGGCCAGAAATGGAGCTGGAGTTCAGCTTCAACGAGTGGGGGCATCTAAGCGACAAACGCGTTGAAGCCGCACGGAAACGGCGAGAAATTGAGACGCCAGAAGACGCCAGAAGACGCCAAGAGGCGCCAAAAGACGCCAAATTTTTATTGTTTTCTTGGCGCCTCTTGGCGTCTCTTGGCGTCCTCTGCTCATTTCTCTGGTTTCCACGCTGAACGGTGCCCTAGGCGGGCTCGAACGCCTTGCTCGACGCGTACCCGCGCGCTGCGGATCGGATCTTCGCGATCTGCGCCGCGTCGAAGGAGACGGGCGCTCCGGTGCGCGCGTAGCTCATCACGTTGTCGTCGATGCCGCTGTGCCCGAGGCCGAAGAAGTGCCCGAGCTCGTGCGCGAGCACGGTGGGCCGCGCGTTCGCCGCGAGGATGACGAAGCGCCGCTCCGGCGTCGCCCGGTGCCGCCAGTGCACGCCCATCCGGAAGCGCCGCGGATCGTCGACGTCGCGCAGCGACGCGACCACCATCACGTTGATCCGGCGCGCCTCGATCGCCGAGGCGAGCGCGTCCCGGTCCTCGCGCGTCTCGATCCGCGAAAACCGCGGGGCGAGCGTGCGCGCGCCGACCTTGCGCAGGGCCACACCGGCGGGCTCGAACAGCCGGACCGCCTCGGCGATCTGCGCGTCGATCCAGGCGTCGTCGCGCACCGGCTTCCCCGCCTCCTCCTCCGTCACCGCGATCGAGAGGGGAAACGCCGGGAGCGGCGCGGGCACGCGCCCCGCCGCGCGGGCCAGGCCCGGGGCGAGCGCGCCGGCGGAAAACAGCCCGGCTGCGGCGATCACGGCGCGGCGGGAGATCATGGACAAGGCCCTATACCATCGCCGGCCGACGATCGCGAAGCCCTGCGAGGGCGGCCCGCGCGAAGCGCGTGACCGTGAGGCACGTTCCAGATAGGCTCTCCTTCGCTCGCGTGGTACCCGGCCTGGAGCACGGTCCTGCGCGACGCGAACAGCGGCGCGCTCCGGAGGTCATCGATGTTGAACACAGGGGTTGTCGTGCCTGATGCCCGCCTGCGGCGAGAGCAACAAGAAGAGGCAGCGGCGCTGCCCGAAGCCGCGTTCGGCGACGACGGCGCGGCGCATCGAGGCTAGCGGGAGCAACGATGGCACTCCCCTCGACGCGAATGGACTTCCGCATCGACCTCTCGCACGTCGATCGCGGCCGCGAGGCGAGCGAGCGGGTGATCGTCGCCCGCCACCCGTCGGAGAGCGCCGAGCACGTCATGCTGCGGGTGCTCGCGTATTGCCTCTTTCACGAGGAGGGCCTCGCCTTCGGCCCAGGGCTCGGCGACGCCGAGGGGGCAGACCTCTGGACGCGCGATCCCACGGGCCGCATCCTCACCTGGATCGAGTGCGGCGCGGCGCCGTTCGAGAAGCTCAAGAGAGTCGTGCAGCACAACCCGGGCGTGGCCGTCCACGCGCTCTTCTCGGACGCGCGCCGTCGCGACGAGCTCGTGTCCGGCGCGCGCGAGGCCGCCTCGCGCGCGAGCAAGGTCACCGGCGCGATCTCGCTCTCCACCGTCGACCACCGCCTCGTCGCCGCGCTCGCGGAGAACACGGGTCTGCGGCGCCAATGGGCGGTCACGATCGTGGGCGATCACCTCTATATCGAGGCCGACGGCAGCACGCTCGACGGCGAGGTCGTCCGCTCGCGGCTCGACGAGCCGTGATCCCGCCGAGACGAGAGGCCAGGTTCTAACCGCCGGAGCGCTCGGTTCGTCGAGGCCAGCCGGGGGCCGGAGCGGCGGGCCGGCTCCTGTCCCGTGACTGTCACGTGACACTGTCCCGTGACAGCGGGCCGTCGCACCGTGACATCGCGCCACCTCACGCCCGCCCTCACGAGAGAAGCCGGCCGAAAGACATGGCCGCGCGTGCAGAACCGGCGGGCATGAGCGTTGCCATGCCTGCCTGGCGCCCGGTGCACGCCCGACACGCGGGCCGGCGTCAAACAGGACGGCGACAGGCACGTCACGCCGCACGCCCCCTGATGCCCTCCATCATGGACCTGCGGACTTCCATCTTGGTTCAATCTTCGGGCATAGCGAGAGAATGATATGAAACGTGGACGATGGGTCGCCGCCGCAGCATTGATATGCAGCTGCGATGGCACGAGCGTCGCTCCGGGCGGCGCCCCGAGCGCCGGCGCGGCGCGGCCGTCGAACGAGAGCATCCTCGGGTTCGAGGACGCGGGCGCGTGGACGCTCGATGGCGGCGCCGCGCAGGCGAGCGACCAGCGCGCGCACGGCGAGAAGAGCCTCGAGGTGCCCGGCGGCGGGTACCACGAGCTGGTGAGCGCGCCGCTCAGCACCCTCGCGGCGGTCCACTCCACCCTCTCCCTCAGCCTGTCGCTCCCGGAGGCGCCGCCCGGCGCGGAGCCGCTGGGGCACGTCCACCTGTTCGTGGAGCTGCCCTCCCAGGGGATCGAGCGCCGGTTCATCCAGGAGGTCGCGCTCCCCCAGGGAGCGGCAGGTCGGTTCACACGCGTCGATTTCGAGCTGCCTGCCGATGTGGTGGCGGCGCTCAAGGCAGAGTACGACGACCTGCGGCTCAAGATCGCGCTGGATCTCCCGCGGGGCGCCGCGGGCCCTTGCCGGCTCGACGCCATCCGCCTCGGCGCGACGGACGAGGCCCCGAGGCTCCGCGTCGCC
This sequence comes from Sorangium sp. So ce295, assembly GCF_051527405.1. Lineage (NCBI taxonomy): Bacteria > Pseudomonadati > Myxococcota > Polyangiales > Polyangiaceae > Sorangium > Sorangium sp. So ce295. Next base: position 12,286,614 of record NZ_CP150324.1, read on the forward strand.
GACGACTACGCGAGGTCCTCGGTGAAGGGGGACATCGTGGCTCAGGGGACATTCACCCTGCGAGGCCGCGTCGAGGACAACACGCTGGCGCGATCGGTCAGCGTCAGCATCGGCGATGCGCCGGCGCGGGCGTCGGCGCTCACGCCGGCAGGAGAGTTCTCCATCGACCTGCCGCTCCGGAACGACCCGGGTGAGTTCCTGACGCCCAACCGGGTCCACATCGTCGCGGCCGACATCGACGGCAACGAGAGCGCTTCTGACATCGTGGTCGTGTCCCTCGCGCCCATGGTGCCGGGCGAGCTCATCGTGAAGTTCAGCTCCGGCGCGTCGGCGGAGGAGCGCGGGAGGGTCCTCTCCGGTGTACAGGGCGCGCTGGCGCGGCAGATCACGCCGGACATGGGCGTTGTCACCGTGCCGAAGGGGACGGAGAGGGAGGCGCTCTCGGCGCTCCTCGCGGGCGGCGAGCCGGTGCGGCTCGCCCTGCCCAACCTGATCGCCGTGCCGACCTACGCGCCGAACGATCCATACTATTCTACGCAGGACTGGTACATCGAGGCGATGAACGTGGACGCCGCCTGGGATATCCAGCGAGGATCCCACGATGTCGTCGTCGCGGTGGTCGACAGCGGCGTGATTTACTATCAGGCGGCGTACTACGGCGCGGACAATTGCAGCGGCCCGGGCCCTCATCCGCTGGTCGACAACATCTACCTCAACGCGGACGAGTGCTGCGCCGCGCCCCCGTGCAGCAGCGACTGCATGCCGCTCACGACGGGCGGGACTTGCCCGCGGTCGGACCTGAACGGCGACGGCTGCCCCGGCGGTTGCGGAGTGGACGACGACGGCGACGGCGCGACGGATCTGCTCGATCCCGACGTCGCGCGCATCTACACGAACGACCTGGACGATGACGGCGACGGCTCGATCGCCGACGAGATCGGCCCCGGCGGCGTCGCCTGCAACGCCCTGCCCCCGGGCGCGCTGCTGGGCGCGCCCGAAGGACAGGACTGCGACGGGGCCGCGCGAGACGATGACGAGAACGGCTATCCGGACGACTGCCGCGGCTTCCAGTTCGCGCGCCCGGGACAAGACCTCGGCGGCAGCCCGCTCAGGCCGAACGACCCGTCGCCCGTGGACACCGGAAACACGCACGGAGACATCGTGGCGGGGGCTCTCGGCGAGATCGGAGACGACTGCACCGGTTACACCGGCGTGATGCAGCGGGTCAAGATCATGCCCCTGGGCAGCGGGCGCCTGGCGACGCGCATCGTGAACGGCACACCGACGACCGTCGCCGCCCCGACGTACGACGCCATCCTCGAGGCGTACCAGTACGCCGCGCGCAACGGCGCGCACATCGTCAACAGCTCGTTCGCCGGCAGCTTCAACAGCTGGACAGGCATCTCGTACACTCCCGAGGACGCCCTTCGTGAGATGACGGAGGCCGTCTGGGACCTCGGCGTCTCCCACCTCTTGTTCGTCACCGGCGCGGGCAACGGGGGGGCCAACCTCGATTCGGTCGATTCGTTTGGGAATCCGCTCCTCGCCAACTTCCCCGCTCATCTCGGGCTGCCCAACAAGATCGTGGTCGCGGCGAGCGACCAGTCCGGCAACCGCTCCGTCTGGCCGGGCGGCCAATCGTCCGACTATGGCCCGAAGACGGTCTCGGTCGCGGCGCCTGGTACGAACACCTTCCTCGGCGCCGACGGCACGTCCCTCGCCGCCCCGATGGTCAGCGGCGTTGCCGGGCTGCTCCTGTCCCAGCACAGCGAGCTGCGTTTCGACCCCGTGCGCGTGGTGAAGATGATCGAGCAGACCGCCGCGCCGTTGCCCGCGTTCGCGGGCCTCACCCGCACCGGCGGCATCGTCGACGCGCACGCCGCGCTCACCGCGCCGCTGCCTCCGCAGCCGCGGTTCACCGACGGCACGGTGGGGCGCGTCCCGCTGGGCACGACGACCGCGACCAGCGACATCGACCTGATCGACATGGACAACGACGGCGATCTCGACGTGTTCATCGCGCCCTACGCGGCCGCTCTCATGCAGCCGCGCCTGCTCAGGAACGACGGCGGCCACCTCGTGGACGTCACGGCGCTGCAATTTCCCAGCTTGCTGGTCAAGCACACCGATGTGGACTCCGGCGATGTGGACGGTGACGGCGACATGGACATCATCGCGGCAGCTCACTCCGCCACGGGCACGATAGCGATGAAGCGGGCCGCCCTGTACCTCAACTCCGGCGGCACCTTCACGGTGGCCACGTCCGGGCGCCTGCCATCGACCACGATGTCGGATCGCGCGGTCGAGCTCTGCGACGTGGACGCCGACGGTGATCTCGACGCGTTCTTCGGGAAGATCGCGCCGGGCAACTCGACGCTGCTCATCAACGGGGGCAACGGCGTGTTCACCGACCAGAGCAGCTTCTGGCTCGGCACCACGACGCAGGACATCACGGTGGAGAAGGCGCTGTGCGTGGAGATCGCGGACGTCAACGCTTCCGCGTGCGCTGGCCGCCCTGCTGCCCTGTGTGGGATCTGCTCCGATCCCAAGCGATCGGTCGCCGGGCTCGTGGCGAGCGGCGCGGTGACGCCGGCCCAGCAGGCGGATTGTCTCGCGATCCGTCACGCCATCTACCCCGAGCTCATCCTGGCCGGCACCTCGACCCTGTTCTTCCGCAACACCCAGGGAGGCCCGTTCGTCAACGCCAGCGGTCGTCTGGGCGCCAGTTTGCCGCTGACGACGTTCGGGTCGGTCGACGTCGAGGCGGGGGACCTCGACACCGATGGGGACCTGGATCTGGTGTTCGCCCCCGCAGGCGGGAGTCAAATTGTCCTGCTCTCGAACAACGGGACCGGGTACTTCGCCAACGTGACGGCGAGCCGGATCAGCGCGCACGCCTACGACGCCCACGCTCGCGAGGTCGAGCTCGGCGACTTCGACATGGACGGCGACGTGGACATCGTCATGCTGCGGGGCAACATCCCCTCGATGGTATCGCGCAAGCACTCGCTGTACAGGAACGCTGGCGGCTACTTCGACCAGATCGACGCCCCCTGGCTCACCCAGACCGTCCTCTTGACGGCCGACGGGGACGTCGGCGACATGGATGGCGACGGGGACCTGGATCTCATGCTGGGGAATTACAGCCAGGCGAATCAGCTCCTGCTCAACACGACGGTGCCCTGAGCGAGAGGCTGTCCGGGATCTGGACGCTCACCTCGCCCACGCCGCGCCGGTCGGAAACTCGAACTGATCGAGCGACTCGGGCCGCATGGCGGTGCTGTACCCCGGCGCGGTGGGCGGCATGTACCGGCCAGCCTGGACGACGACCGGATCGACGAAGTGCTCGTGGAGGTGATCCACGTGCTCCAGGATGCGATCCTCGAGCGACGCGCTCACGGAGATGTAGTCAAAGAGCGAGATGTGCTGCATGATCTCAGAGAGGCCGACCCCGCCGGTGTGAGGGCAGACCGGGACGCCGAACTTGGCCGCCATGAGCAGCACGGCGAGCACCTCATTGACGCCGCCCAGCCGGGCGCCGTCCGCCTGGCAGAACCGGATCGCGTTCGCCTGGAACATCTGCTTGAACATGACGCGATTGTGGGTGTGCTCCCCCGTCGCCACGCCGATCGGCGCGATCGCCCTGGCGATCGCGGCGTGGCCGAGGATGTCGTCGGGGCTCGTGGGCTCCTCGATCCACCAGGGATCGAACGCGGCGAGGCGCCGCATGCTGGCGATGGCCTGGCCCACGTCCCACACCTGGTTGGCATCCATCATGAGCCGGCGCTGCGCCCCGATCTCCTCCCGGATGATCTGCGCCCGGCGGACGTCGTCATCGATGCTCGCGCCGACCTTGATCTTGAAATGCGAGAAGCCGCGCGCGAGCGCCTCGCGGCAGAGCTGGCGCAGCTTGTCGTCGGAATAGCCGATCCACCCTGCCGACGTCGTGTAGGCGGGAAAGCCGTGCTGCCGCATCTCGTCTTCCCGCGCCGCGCGGGTAGGCGCGTTCCGGCGGAGGATCTCGAGCGCCTCCTCGGGGCTCAGCACATCCGTGATGTAGCGGAAGCTGACGCAGCGGACGAGCTCCTCCGGGGTCATGTCCACGAGCAGCTTCCAGAGCGGTTTGCCCGCGGTCTTCGCCCACAGATCCCAGGCGGCGTTGACGACGGCGGCCGTCGCCAGGTGGATGATCCCCTTCTCCGGGCCGACCCAGCGGAGCTGGCTGTCGCCGGTGATCTCGTCCCAGAAAGCGCCCATGTCGGCCGTCATGGCGTCGACGCGCCTGCCCACGAGCAGGGGGCGGAGCGCGTCGATCGCCGCCACGCAGAGCTCGTTTCCACGGCCGATCGTGAAGGTCAGGCCATGCCCCTCGGTTCGCTCCGGGCCATCGGTCTCGAGCACGACGTAGGCCGCCGAGTAGTCCGGCCTCGGGTTCATGGCGTCCGAGCCGGCGAGAGAGCGCGAGGTCGGAAAGCGGATGTCGCGGGCGATGACATCGGTGATGCACACGGACATGGGGTCCCCCTTCGTGTGGACTACGCCGGACAGCGCGCATAGCCTCGTGTGTCAGATGCCGGCGGAGCCCGGCCGAGCACGACCGCACGCGCCTGATCGACCGGCTCGTGCGGCAGGGGCACGCGCGGTGCAAGGCGGATCCGGGCGAGCGGCGGAGGCTTCCTATCCGCTCACGCGGAGGTAGCTCATCCAGCGAGCAAGTTCCGTTCGCTTCACCATCCGCACCTCCTTCCCGGCGGTCCTGGACGGCTTCGGCGCGTCGAGGAGGCGACCGAGCACGGGCTCGATGAAGCGCGCTCCGCCTCTGCGAGCGTGGGCGGAAGTGGCGGGAGGCCAACGGCGTCGAGCTGGCTCGGGGGTTTCTTGCTGCGGGGCTTGGGCGTGACGGTGTCCTTTCGGGGGAAATGCGGCGTTCTCCGCCGAAACGGGACACGAGATCGACCGTGACGAACCAAACGACACAGGCAACCTGGTGCTTGTCCCCACGATCAAGGTTGTATAAGCTTAGCGCGATGGGGAGACCCGAACACCACGAGGACGAGGTGCTGACGATCAAGGCCGCCGCCGAGCTGCTCGACGTGAGCGAGCAGACCCTTCGGCGCTGGGACAAAGCTGGGAAACTGCGGGCGAAACGTCACCCGATGAACGGCTACCGGCTGTACCTTCGCCGCCAGGTTTTGGAGCTACGGAGGCAGATCCACTCGGGATCCGAGAAAGCGTCGTGAAGGCCGACATCCTCAAGCTGCTGCTGCAGTCCCACGCGGACGGCGACGAGTCGTCGTTCCGCAAGGCGGCGCTGCAGCTTGCTGCGGCCGAGAGCACCGCGGGCCACGTGCGCGTCGCGGAGGAGATCCGGTCGATCATCGCCAAGATGCCCGCGACAAGCACCCGCAAGCACGGGCGCGTCGTGGACATCGCCGCACCACGTGGCGATCTCGCGGACATCCTCGAGGGCGGCCACCGTGAGGAGCGCCTCCGTGACATCGTGTTGCGTCCAGAGGCCGAAGAGACGCTCAAGCGGGTCATCTCCGAGAACCGGTCACGCGCGAGGCTCGAGCGGTTCGGCGTCTCGCCGCGTCGCCGCCTGCTGTTCCACGGCGCGCCCGGCTGCGGAAAGACCCTCGCCGCCGCCGTGCTCGCTGGCGAGATGGGGCTGCCGCTGATGACCGTGCGCTTCGATGCGCTGTTCTCGCGCTTCCTCGGGGCCACGGCCGTGCAGCTCCGCGCGATCTTCGCGGAAATGCCGCACCGCCCGGGCGTGTACCTCTTCGACGAGTTCGACTCTGTCGCGAAGGCGCGTGGCGACTCCCAGGACGTCGGCGAGATGAACCGCGTCGTCACCGCATTCCTGCAGCTCGTTGACGCCGACATGAGCGGAAGCATCCTCGTCGCCGCGACGAACCACGTCGAGCTCTTAGACCGTGCCGTGTTCCGGCGCTTCGACGTGATCGTCCCCTTCGACAAGCCGCCGCGCGAGCAGATCACCGAGCTGATGAAGCTGCGGCTCTCGACGGTGGGCCTCTCCGACGAAGCCGCCAACCACCTCGCGGCCAACGCAGAGGGATGGAGCTTTGCGGACGTTGCACGCGCCTGTGATGATGCGGTCCGCACGATGGCCCTCGATGATCGCGGAGAGATCTCCGAGCGTGATGTTGTCCTGGCGCTGGAGGAGCTGAAGAGACGCGACGTACCGGTCAGGAGATAACCAATGGCCGACACACGGCTCCCTCTCCTCCGAGGGCGAATCACCTCGGTGGACACCTACGAAGCGCCGCAGGGCGGCGGCGGCGTGCCGCCCGCGATGCCGTCGCTCGACCCGAAGGCGCACCGGACGACGCTGCTGCAGCAGCTCGACGCCATCACGCAGCAGGTGAAGGCGCGCGCCGAGATAGCGCGAGACGAGCTGGCGAAGCGCGAGATCGTCGCCGTGCGGCCAGCACCCAACGCGCAGCTCGCACCAGACCAGCTTGATGACTCTCGCGCCGACGCCCGGCTCGTGGGTGTCATGCCGGACTCAGGCACCGTCCTTCTCGACGTCGCCAACGCGGACCTTGAGCACCTGCGGAAGAAGCTTGATGCGTTCGCCGACGACGCAAAGGTGAAGACCAGGACCGCGAAGGACGGCACGGTCACCACCCAGCGTAGCAACGAGCGAGCGATCGCGCCCGTGGGAAGCATCGGGCTCGCGGAACTCGAGGACATCAGCGGCGCGCAGCTCCGGGCTGAAGCGCCGCCCGCCGATCGCCCGTGCTGGTTTGAGATCGGCTGTCGTGGCGGGTACCGGAATCGCGCCGAGGACACCGACAACAGCCGCGCGCAGATCGCTCGGCAGCTCCATCGGCTTGGCGCGCCCCAGAAGCTCGACGACTTCCTCGGCCCCGAGCAGCTCTACTTCTTCGTTCGGCTGACGCGCGCGCAGCTGGATGAGCTGCGCAAGGCGACCGACTGCATCTACGAAGTCGAGCTCGCCCCGCAGCCCCTCCGCGATCTGAAGCTGCTTGACGACCTCTCCACCAAGGACGTCGCCGACTTCGCGCTCCGGCAGCCTCATGAAAACGCCCCGTCCGTCGTCGTCCTCGACACAGGCATCGCCACGGGGCACCCACTCCTGAAGTCGGCGATCCTGACAGCGACGACGGCCGGTCCCGAGATCCCGTCGCCCGAGGACACCTACGGGCACGGCACGAAGATGGCGGGGCTGGCGCTGTACCGAGACGTCGGCGCAGCCGTCGAGCGCGGAAGCGCTGACGCCACGCACTGGCTGCAGAGCAGCCGGCTCTTGATCGCGCCGGGATACGGTACGGCCGCCGACGAGAACTATGAAAAGTGGCCCGTCCTGACGGAGCGCGCGGTGCGATCTGCGGAGAACGCCGACCCTCGTCCTCGTAACCGTGCTTTCGTGCTCGCGGTGACGCGGTCAATGCAGGATCCGCCGCTCGACGGACTCGCGCCAACGCTGTGGAGCCAGGCGGTGGACCAGCTCGCGTTCCGCGGGGGGTACGGACGATTGATGATCGTGTCGGCGGGCAACGCGCGCGACGCGCAGTGGCTCGCGCTCGCCGAGCAGCACCCGCAGCTCCAGCTCTCGGAGAAGATTCACCAGCCCGCGCAGGCATCCAACGCGCTGACGGTAGGTGCGTTCACGGCGCGTGTCGAGCTGCCGAACGACAAGGACTACGCCGAGGCTCGCGTCGTTGCGACGAAGCCGGGGGGCATCTCGCCGTACACGAGCACGGGGCTCGTCGGCAACGAGTGGCCCATCAAACCAGACGTCGTGATCGAGGGCGGCAACCTGGCGATCTCCGGGACGCTCCCCGACTCGACCGTGCCCACGCTCTCGGCGCTCACCACCAGCCATCGGCACACGCATGGCAGGCCGATAGGGTTGATGTCGATGACGAGCGAGGCGAGCGCGCGTGCGGCGCACCTCGCCGCGCACATCTGGTCGCTCGAGCCGAAGCTTCGTCCCGAGACCGTGCGTGGGCTCATCGTTCACTCCGCGAGCTGGACGAAGGCGATGGTCGGAGACTTCCCCGGCCTGAACGATCGGCTCCAAGCGTGCGGCTACGGTGTGCCGAGCGAGCGGCTTGCCTCGGAGTGCGCCCAGGGCGTGGCGACGATCGTGGTCGAAGACTCGATGCCGAATGCCGTCATCGAGGAAGAGCCGAAGAAGACGCCGCCGAAGCGGGCCACGACGAAGACGACGGAGCGGAGGGTTCGCCGGAAGGTGAAGCTGTACCGATTGCCGCTCCCCGAGAGCCTGCTCAGCGATGCAGACCCCGACGTCGAGCTGCGCATCACTCTCTCGTACTTCACCGAGCCCAACAAGTTCGGACGGCGCACGTACAACGGACTCGACCTGAAGTGGGACATGCAGGGCCCGCAAGAGAGCGCCGACGCGTTCATTCAGCGGATCAACGCGCTGAAGCGTCCGACGGGTGCAGACGGCAAGCGACTCAAGATCGAAAAGACCAAGTCGTTCGACTGGGACGTGGGCATCGAGCGTCGTAGCCGCGGAACTGTGCAGAGCGATCGGTGGCGTGGGAAGATGTCGGCGCTGGTTGGCGACAAGCTGATCGCGATCGTGCCGGTGCTCGGCTGGTGGGACCAGCGCAAGGCGCTAAAGTGGCAGGACATCAAGTTTTCACTCGTCGTGTCCGTGTTCGGCCCTGACGTCTACGCGGCCATCAAATCGAAGGTCGAGGCAACAATCGCCGTCGAAGTGTGATGTGGAGATTCATGCGCCGGTAGCTAACACCATCAGTTCCATCAACTGGCACGACGTTGTGTCGGCCAAGACGAACAACCCCATCGCTGAAACAGAGATCCTCAGCATGGCCCGGAAGGCGGAACTCCTCGTCGAGGAAGACGGGCGGCTGTTTCCACCTGTTGAACGCTACGGCGCCTGGTCGCTCGCTCTCATCCCCCCGGGCGCTTCCGGCCGTCGCCTGCGCGCCGCGCGCTGTCGGCCGGCCGCCCGCCTCACCCACGCCCCGAGCGCCCCCCGACGAGCCATCCGCGCCGCCGGCGCGCGGCCTCGCCGTCGCGATCGGACGGCCGGAGTGCGCATCCACCCGGCTCCCTGGCCGCGCCAGACTCAGGCCCGTGCTGCGCCGGCGGTCACATTCCGGGGGGCTGCCTTGTCCTGGGAGCGGACCCCACCCGGAGAGGACATGAAGAGACTGCTCAGAATCGATGCAAGCGCCCGTACGCAAGGGTCGATCTCGCGGAGCGTGGCGGACTATTTCCAGGTACGCTGGACAGAATCGAATCCGGGAGGCCGCGTCATCGTTCGCGACCTCGCCCGGTATCCGGTGCCGCACCTCGACGCCGCGACCATCGCTGCATTTCTCGCGACCCCGCCGCCTTCCGGGGGGCCGCCGCCCGAGGGCCTCGTGCTGTCCGACGCCTTGATCGATGAGCTGAGCTCGGCCGATCACCTGCTGATCAGCAGCCCGCTGTACAACCTCACGCTGCCATCGACCCTCAAGGCCTACTTCGATCACGTCATCCGCAATGACCGTACGTTTGCACAGGTAGAAGGGCGCTACGTGGGCCTCCTCACCAGCAAGTCGGCGTCCGTCGTGACGGCGCGCGGCGGCGTCGCCTCGCCCGCCGCCGAGGACGAGCTTCAGACCCGCACGCTGCGGGCGATTCTGGCCTTCATCGGCGTCACGAAGGTCGACGTGATCTCGCTGGAGGGGATGAGCGGAGACGAGGCCACTCGGTCGCGTCGCGTCGCGTGCGCGCGGGCCGAGATCGACCGTCTCTTCGCCTCTCCTGGAGAGCCGGTGTGTCTCGGGCCGTTCACCGAGGAAGATCGCCGGCAGATCGGCGGGCTGCGGGCCGCGCAGGCCGCTGCCATCCAGCGGGGCGACGCGGAGGCCTACGCAGCGCTTTGCACCGACGACATTCAGCTCCTGATCCCGGGGCACGAGGTCGTCTCCGGCCGCGAGCGGTTCCTCGCGTGCGAGGCGGAGCTCTTCCGGAGCGCGAGCTTCGCGTCGTTCAGGAAGACGCCGGAGCGGATCGAGCGGAGCGGCGACCTGGCCGTCGAGGTGGGCCGGCAAGAGGTGGCCATGCGGCGCGGCGGGGCCGCGGGCGTCTTCGCCGCGCGGCAGAAGTACACGCATGTCTTCCGGCGGACGGCGCAGGGCTGGCGCTTCGCCGTGCTGATGTCCAACGCCATCGAGTAACCGTCATGGATCACCGAACGCGTCTTTTCGAGAGCCATCGCCCCCTCCTCGAGGGGCTCGCTTACCGGATGCTCGGCACGCGCGCCGACGCCCTCGACATCGTGCAGGAGACGTTCTTGAAGTGGAGCCAGACAGACATCGACCCGATCCGCGACCCGCGCGCGTGGCTCGTCACGGTGTGCAGCCGAATCGCGCTGAACACGCTGCAATCGGCGCGTTCCCGGAGAGAGACGTACGTGGGCACATGGCTGCCGGAGCCGTTGATGGAGGGGACGCGGAGCCCCGACGAGGAGCCGCAGATCGACGAGACCGTCTCGGTGGCGTTGATGCACGCCCTCGAGCGGCTGACGCCGAAGGAGCGCGCCGCGTTCCTGCTGCATGACGTGTTCGGCTACAGCTTCGACGAGATCTCCACCCTGCTCGGCAAGGAGAGCGCGGCGTGCCGGAAGCTCGCCTCCCGCGCCCGCGCGCGGGTCCGCGACGCGCGGCCGAAGTTCGCGGCGTCGTCCACCGAGCACCAGCGCCTCCTGACCGCGTTCCTGAACGCCGCCCGCGCTGGCCAGGTCGACGAGCTCCGCGGCCTGCTCGCCGAGGGCGTGGAGCTCCACGCGGACGGGGGCGGCAAGGCCGAGACGGTGACCCATGTGCTCCGCGGCGCGGACGCGGTGAGCACCTTCTTCGCCCGCGTCTGGAGCGCCGCCGCGCACCCCGATGGCCGCTACCGCTTCGTGGTGCGGTGGTTCAACGGCTCCCCCGGGCTCCTGGTCCACGACGGAGATCGGCTGATCGCCGCCGTGAGCGTGAGCGTCGACGAGGGCGTGATTCGAGGGGTCTATGCCCACCGCAACCCGGAGAAGCTCGCAGCCTTCCTGGCGGAGGCTGGCTGAGCGGCGCGGGCCCGGCGGGGGAGGGGCTGGAGAGCAGCGGCTGACCGAGAGGAGAGGATGCGTGCGGGGGCCGTGCTCATGAAACGCACCCTCGGATTCAACGCTTTGCGATGCCCGAGGTGCGAACGGAGGATGCGCGCGCTCTCCACGATCACGGACCCAGAGGCGGTGCGTCGCATCCTCGTTCCTCTCAACCCCCCCTCACTATTTCACGGCTATTTCGGCGAACGTCAGCGCCCCTGGACCTCGAAGTTGGTCACGCCCCAGCCCTCATCGAAGAGGCCGGTCAGCCCCGTCGCGGACAGGTCGAGCGCGAGGTCGGGCGCGGAGTGCGGGAAGACCAGCTTCATGCGGTACACGGAATCGCCGTACGGATAGGCGAGGGTGTTCACCTCGAGCGCTCCCGCCCCGGCCAGGCTCCCGTCCAGCGGATAGCTCTGGGAGCTCATGGTGTTGGAGAAGGACTCGCTGAGCAGCTCGACGCCGTCCGCGGAGGCGGCCCAGACGCTGGGGCCAAAGGGGCCATCGCCATCCCAAGCGTTGACGAGGTAGAGGTCGAAGCTGACGGTCAGCTCGGTGTGGGGGGCGAGATCGTCGAGCGTCAGGTGCGCCGTCTCGTTGCCGAACTGCCCCAGGAAGGTGCGGTCTCCGAGCGGGGTGACGCTGGTGACGATGGACGCCCACTCCTGGCCGATGGATCCGGTGAATTGATTGAAGTAGACGCTACGGGGGCTGTTGATGACCGGCCCGCCCTGCCCGTGGTTCGCGAGATCCGTGGCGGCCTCCTGGGCCGAGTCCGCGAAGGTCGAGTCGCCGGTGAGGCCCACGTCGAGGATGCACGTCTGCTTGATGACCTCGTCGGCGATGCCGGCGCAGGCCAGCTCGCCCGCGGCCCTCTGCGCGGGGGTCAGGTCGTTGAGCCACACTGGCTGCCCGGGACCGGCCGTACCGCCGCACGGCGTGCCCTGCTGGATGAGCGCGACGTCGCCCGGGGCGGCGCCCACCCGCCAGACGTCTGCGTAGCTGTTCGTGTCCTGGTACATCTCGTGGAACGTCAGTGCGCTGCTCAGCACGCTGCCGTTCCGGGCCATCATGAACTCGTTGGTCGGGTCGTTATCGGCGTTCCCGAAGAGGCCGACCATGTTGCCCACGCTGGCCGGCGGGACGAGGAAGAGCATGTCCAGGTACAAGCCGAGGACATAGCTCCTCGGACGCACCGCCAGCCGCTCTCCCGTCGGCCAGGCCAGCACGGTCCTGCCGCTCGCGGACTGGTAGACGCTCCCGCCGCCGGCGAGCGCGAGCGCGCCGCTCGACGGCACCGTCGCCGGTTGCCCGTTCAAGTAGAGCGCGCCGTTCGCGTGGAACTCCACGAGATCACCCGCGATGCGCGCGCCCACGGCCCGGCCGGTCGAGACGCCCGGCGACACGGGGCACTGCCGGATCTGGATCTCCAGATCGGGAGTGGCCGTGCTGGTCGCCATCACGAAGTCGCCCTCCCCCTGGAAGTCGAAGGCGACATTATCGAAGCTGACGTAATGGGGGTCTCCCGAGCACACGGCGGACTTGCAGGACGAATCAGCGGTGTCCACGTGGCACCCCTTCATGACCTTGACGAGGAGGGCGTCGCTGCCACCGCCGCCGAAGGAATGACCGCAGAACGGCGCGTCCGTCCTGCCCGTCAGGAAGACGTTGCCCCTCGGATCGACGGCGACGCCTTGTCCCGCCTCCGTCGCGTTCGTGCCGATGTAGTCGGTGCGCAGGTGTGCCCCCGCCGTGCTGTACTCGCGCAGGTACATGTCCGCGCTCCCGAGGGACGCGTCGGAGTCGATGTCGCGGGAGGTCTGGCCGGTCAACACGACAGATTCACCGATGACGGCCACCGACGTAGCGGAGACGTTCTCGCTCGCCGTTGTCTGCCGGATCCATTGCGTCGTGAGGCTCGCGTCCAGCTTGGCGAGGAAGGCGTCATACGCCGTCGAAGAGGCATAAGGGGGGAAGTTCCCGTTCGTCGTGCCGGAGACGTAGACGACGGTTTGACCCGACTCCACCGCAGTGGTCAGGCTGAACGCCTGGTCCTGGACGTTCGTGCCGAGGAGAGCCACCCCGCCCAGAGCACCGCTGTCGCTGTAGCGGGCGACGAAGACGTCAGCGCTGCCGCCCGCGTACGGTTGGCCTGCCAGCGCGCCGCTGGTGTAACCGGCGACGTAGACCTGCCCATCGGCTCCGACGGACACGCCGCGCGCGATGGTCGTTTTGTTGTTCACTCCGAGCTGCCTGGTCCAGACAGGATCGCCGCTCGCCGAATACTTCGCCACGAACAGCGACGTCGTGCCGCTCGTCGGCGGCGGGTTCACCCCGGCGAGATTCCCGCCTGTGGAGCCCACCACGTAGACGCTGCCGTCAGGCGCGTGGGCCACGGACCACGCTTGATCCACCACAGCCGTACCGAACTGGCGCCGCCACGCCTCGGTCCCGTTTGCGTTCAGCTTGACGAGGAAGGCGTCCGAAGCTCCCTCGTGCTGGCCGGCTTCGATCGCGCCGCTCGTGTGGCCGACCACGTAGAGCGACTCGTTGCCGCTCGTGGGGCACTGGGCCGAGGAGACGGCGACGCCCGTCGCCTGGTCGTTCGTCGACGTGCCGATCTGCGCGCCCCACACCAGGTTCCCGTCCTGCCCGACCTTGCGGATGAAGGCGTCACTCGCGCCGCTGTTCACCTCGCCCGAGATGGCCCCGGTGGTGGACCCGACCTGGTAGACGGCGTCGCAGGACGCGGCGACCGCGTTCCCGAGGTCGGCGCCGGTCGTGGGAGTCTCGTCATGCCACGTGAATCCCTCGAAGCTGGGGCAGGTCACGTTTTGCAAGGGGAGCGGGAGGCCCTTCGGGCTATCTCTCCGCGTGGAGTCGAACGGGAGGGTGGACAGGGGGGAGTCGTCCTCCTTGGGCCTCAGCTCCTCCTCGGTCGCGCTGGTATCGTCGTTCAGCTCCCCGGCGGGGGCGAGATCATCCCCCTCCGCTCCGGAGCCGTCGTCCCCGGAGGAGATCGGCGCAGCCTGGTCGGGCTGGGAGCCTCTCGTCGAGCCCACCGGCAGCGGATCGCCGGTCGAGCCGCTGCAAGCGGCGACGCCCGCTGCCAGGATGCACACGGAGAGCGTCTCACAATGAAATCGTTTCATGCTTGAACCTCGCAGTGAATGATGCGAACTCGAATGGCCCGGTGGTGGGCGCATTTGCCCAGAGAGATGTCACATGAAGGCGGGAAGGCGGGAAGATCATTGATGATTTTCTTCCCGCCTTCATGTTCAAATGACCCCACCACCAATGGCCCTGAGGCTGGGAGAAACCGATGATTCATTCTCTTTGCTGGTGGCCTCTGTACTATCCAGCGTGTGTGAGGTCGCGCGCCCGGCCCTGACGCTGCCGGTCCTGGACGAGCGCGCGTTCCTCGCCGCCGAAAGCTCAGAGCTTCCGGATAGCCCCTCATCGCGCTCCGATTCTCGCGGGGGTCGCGGGGGTGCGGGCGTCATGAGCAACGAGCATGCCTGACCTTTCAAGCTTCAGATCTGCACCACCTAGCCGCAGGCCGAGCTCCTCGGCTGAGCCCGTACCGCGCGCAGGTGAGCGCCGCTCCAGGGACGGGATTGTTCCGCCTCCGTGCAGGGGGCACATGCGGCAGCGTGCTCGTCACCCAGGGACGCAGCGCTTCATCCAGGGACGCGGGCTCTATGGCGGCCCCCATCCGCAGCTGGACGCCCATGGGGCGTCCTCGGCTGGTCCCTGCTCTTTTTTCTGGACCTGTCAGTCCAGAACGGTCATGCTCTCTCCGTGGGCCGGCCCAAGGAGTTCGATCGTGACGAGGTGCTCCGGCGCGCCATCCCGGTCTTCTGGGAGAAGGGCTTCGCCGGCACCTCGACCGAGGATCTCGTGCGTGCCATGGGGATCGGCCGACAGAGCCTCTACGACACGTTCGGCGACAAGCGGCGGCTGTTCCTCGAGGCGCTCCGCGCCTACAACGCCGACAGCATCGCCTCGGTGGTCAAGGCGCTCCGGGCCGGACCGACCGCGCTCGCGGCGCTCGAGCGTGTCCTCATCGACCTCGCCGAGGAGCACGGCGCGGCGCGCTCCCGCGGCTGCATGGTCGTGAACGCCGTCTGCGAGCTCGCCCGCGAGGACGACGAGGTGCGCGCGCTCACCGCGACAAGCGTCGCGCTGCTGGAGACCGTGCTCAAGGACGTCATCGACGACGGCAAGGCGAAGGGGGACATCGGCTGCGCGGTCGACAGCCGCGCGGCCGCTCGCTTCCTCGCGACAACGCTCGGCGGGATGAAGGTGCAGGCCAAGGCCGGCGCATCGACAGACGCCCTCCGCGACGTCGCGGCCTTCGCGGTCCAGAGCCTGCGCCCGCGCTGATCGCGCGGCGGCCGCTCAGGGCCTCGCCCTTGCTGCGCGCTATTTTTGACTGATCGTTCAAGTAAACCGAAGCACAGCAGCCAACGACGCAAAGGAGATCGACATGAACAACGACATCAAGCCGCTCGCAGGGAAGAAGGCGATCGTCATCGGCGGATCGCGCGGCATCGGCGCGGCCATCGTGAAGCGCCTCGCGCGGGAGGGCGCGGCGGTCGCCTTCACCTACGTGAGCCGGCCGGACCGAGCGCGAGAGCTCGTCGCGGCCGTCGAATCCGAGGGCGGGCGCGCCATCGCCCTTCAGGCCGACAGCGCCGACGCGAGCGCGCTCGAGCGCGCGATCGCCGAGGGGGCGAGGGCGCTCGGCGGGCTCGACGTCCTCGTGAACAACGCCGGCATCCTGATCTTCGGCAATGCGGACGAATACCGCCTCGAGGACTTCGACAGGATGCTCGCCGTCAACGTGCGCGGCGTGTTCGTCGCCGCCAAGGCCGCGGCGAACCACCTCTCGCGCGGCGGGAAGATCGTCGTCATCGGCAGCAACATCGCCGAGCGCGCGATGCTCGCCGGCTCGGCCGTGTACGGGATGACGAAGGCCGCGGTCGCCCGTCTGGTGCGCGGGCTGGCGCTGGATTTCGCCCCGCGCGGCATCTCGGTCATCAACGTCCAGCCTGGCCCGACGACGACCGACATGATGCCGGCCGACGGCCCGCACGTCGACTGGGTGCGCAACCTGAGCCCCGAGAAGCGCATCGCCGACCCCGACGAGATCGCGCGGTTCGTGACGTACCTGGCCCGGCCCGAGTCGACCTACATCAACGGCGTGAGCCTGACGATCGACGGCGCCTTCTCGGCGTGAGCTGCCGGCGCTGCTCGCAGAAGCCCGCCTCGCTTGCTCGGTGAGCCGAAGCCACGCTACGACCGGCGCAGGAACACATCGCATGCGGGGGGTCGCCGGAACGTGGACGCAGGTGCCTGAGATCATCGATTCGAACAGGGCTGTTCCGGCCTCGGCCCGCGGGCGAGCCCCGCGCCCGCGCTGCGCCGCCGCCCGCGCCCGCGCGCTGCTCGTCCCGGTGTGCGCTGCGCTCGCGTCCCTGTCCGTGGCCTGCGGCGGCGGCCAGACGCAGGGCGAGGCGTTCGACCCGCGCTGGAAGGACGACGGCGGCGCGGGCATCGCGGCCTTCCAGCAGCGGTTCGCGGGCAGGCGCGTCCCCCTCGGCGCCGACGTGGCGGTCGGCGTCGTCGCCGGCGCGGGGGCGTCCGAGCTCGTCGGGGTGCCGCTCGACGGCGGCCCGGCGTGGACCTTCGCGCACCCGCTCGACGCGCGCCCGGCCGTCGCGGGGAGCGTCGTCGTCGGGCTCGGCCGGGGCGAGCTGTTCGCCCTCGACGCCCGCACCGGGGAGCTGCTCTGGACGCGGCGCGCCGGCGGCAGGCTCCGCGGCGCGGGCGACGACGGCGAGACCACCGTGGTCTCGCTCGTGTCGACCACCGGCACCACGAGCGTCGTGCTCGCGGTGAGCCGCGAGGGGTTCGTGCTGCGCCAGATCGAGGACTCCGCCGCCATCGGCGTGCCCGCGGTCGTGGGGCGCTACGCGTTCCTGCCCTGGCAGGGGCGCTACGTCACGGTGTTCGACCTGCAGACCGGCGGCGAGGTGGCGCGGGCGCTGCTCCGCACCGAGGTGAGCCGCGCCTTCCTGCTCGGCGGGGCGGTCTTCTTCGGCGGCGAGGCGGCGACGCGGTTCGACGCCTCGATCGGGCTCGGCGCGGCCGGGCGCGCGTCGACCGCGCGGCTGCCGGCGCGCGAGCTGCCCGGGGCGCCGGTCTGGATGACCGCCGGGACCGAGGTGCTCGCGCCGGTCGCCTCGGCCGAGGACAGGGCGCGGCTCTACGCCCGCCCCCGGCCGGCCGGCCCGCCGGGCATCGAGGCGGAGCGCTACGTGGCGACGTACTACCGGGCCGCGGTCGGCCTCGACGCGCGCTCCGGCGCGCTCGCCTGGGCGCACGCCGGCGAGGCCGACTTCCTCGGCGGCGCCGCCTACGCGGGCGGCTTCGCGCTGTGCGACGCGCGCGGCGGGATCTCGTTCCTCGAAGCGCAGCGCGGGGCCGTGGCGGGGCGCGCGTCGCTCGGCCGGCCGATCCAGGCGTGTATGGTGCAGGCCGACGGGCTCGCCGCCCCGTCGATCGGCGCGAAGCCAGCGGAGGCCGCGGCGGCCGGCACGAGGCCGGTGGACGCCGCGATGACCGGCGCGAGGCAGTGAAGGTTGTGCCGGCCGTCGCCGCGCGCCGCACCGCCCTGAAATCCCCCGCGCGCAGTCATTGCGTGCTGAAGCGCTCCGGATGTAACCGCCCAGCCAAGGGCGTCGTGACCGTCCGCGCGGCGCCGGTTACCTGTTCCCATCAGGGGCCTGGCTGCGGCGCGGCCAGGCACGTGCCGGCCACGCACGCGGCCAGCAGCGCGGCGATCGCGATGACGAGACGACCAACTCCTCGACCCAAGCTCGTATGCATCCCGGGCGAACGGTCGACCTTCCTGCCCCCTTACAGTGCTTCACTGGACACGTGCGGGCGACGACCGTGAAGATCCAGCTTTTAACCTCGTCCCGCAACGGATGTCGTGGCCGTCCAGCAAGAGACGGCCATCCGTGAGCGCCCGGCCATCGCCCGGGCGCGACCCCTTGCGGCTCTCGCCACGGTCGACGATGCTGGGGGCCGACTTGATCCACCGTCGGAGGTGCACGTAGCCTCGACCGCACCCCTCGGGTGCACTACTTGGCGGCGAGCTGGAAGCGCTCTCTACTAGACAGCAAAGATTCGAATCACCATGTCTGACGAGATTGACGCGGTACGCTATGCAGGGAAATGGCGTCTACACTTCGAAAGAAAGGCGAATCACAACAAGGCCGAGGCGTTGATCTGCTTCACCGCCGTTGTTGCATGCACGTTGGTGGCGCCGATCTTCGTCATGCTCGGCGAGGGATTCTGGCTGAGCAAACTGACGCCGTCGCTGCTCTCGCTGCTGGCAGCAGGGATGACGACATGGCTCCAGCTGAGAAAGCCTCAGCAGCTCTGGGCGCTGTACCGCACGTGTCAGCGGCGTATCGAGGATCTGCAGG
Organism: Sorangium sp. So ce295; assembly: GCF_051527405.1. Taxonomy (NCBI): domain Bacteria; kingdom Pseudomonadati; phylum Myxococcota; order Polyangiales; family Polyangiaceae; genus Sorangium; species Sorangium sp. So ce295. Next base: position 12,305,232 of record NZ_CP150324.1, read on the forward strand.
CGGCGCATTCGTTCGGATTCGCAGGCTTCGAAAGGGCGGCCGACCGCGATCGCCTGCTCGCCAAGCGGGTCGCCGAGATCGTGATGTTCTCCCATGAGCAATGGGTCCCCTTGGTGCCAAGCCCGGAAAACATCGGTGCGCTCACGGAGTCGAGGCTTCGAAGAGCTCCGGACTCAGAGGGTGGTAACGCGTAGATAGATCGTCGCGGTCGCGCGATATCGTCGAGCCCGACGAGCTCCGGCTTCGAGCCGAGCCGGGGCTTGCGCCGGGGAGCTCCTGCGCTGTATCTCCTCCGCGCGCCGTGTCTATTGCGGTGCCTCTCGCTCTGGCTGCACCATGCCTTGCGTGGCGAATGCCCAGCACGACGTGGCGGAGGCGCGGGACGAGGGCCGGGGAGGCGCGGACGCAGGCGCGGAGGTCGACGTCGGGCCGATCGACGTGCTCGTGGTCGTGGCGCTCCAGGACGAGCTCGAGGGGGTGCTCGCGCAGGGCGATGGCGGCGCTGCGGGGTGGCGCGAGCTGCGGGACCTCGGCGGCTTCCGCTACTACCGGCGCGCCTTTTCGAGCGCCCGTGGCGGATCGCTCGCGGTGGCCGCGGCGTGGATCGGCGAGGCGGGCCAGCGCACGGCGGCGATCCGGGGGCAGCAGCTCGTCTCCGAGCTCGATCCTGCGTGCCTCGCGATGTGCGGCATCTGCGCGGGCGACCCCCGCAAGGTGGCGCTCGGCGACGTGATCGTGGCCGACCGGCTCTACAGCTTCGACGAGGGCAAACGCGTCGCGCCGCCGGGCAAGGAGGCGGAGCTCCTCCACGACCTGCGCACCTTCGATCTCGCGGCCACGTGGAAGATGGACGCCGCCTTCCTCGCGCGCGAGCTCGACCTCGCGGCGCTCTCCCGCGAGCGCCCGCCCTCCCGGGAGGCCCAGCAGCGGTGGCTCCTCGACGCCCTCCGCGCGCACGAGGCGGAGGGCGGGCCGCCGCCGGTGTCGCACCCCGACCGGAGGCGCGCCTGCCCGGGGTGGACGGCGCGGCTCAAGGAGGCCGTGAAAGACGGGTTCGCCGCGACGAAGGGCGGCGCGCTGCGCCTCACCGAGGCAGGGCGGGAGAAGGCGCTGGAGGAGCGGTTGCTCCACCCGGACGGTCCGCCGGCCGATCCGCCGCTCAGCGTGCATGTCGGGGCCGTCGCCACGCTCACGGCGGTGGTGCAGGACCCGGGCGTCTGGGGCGACCTCCAGCGCATGGTGCGGGGCACGCTGGGCCTGGAGATGGAGGGCGCGGCGATCGGCGACCTCGCGGGCCGCTGCCAGAAGCGATCGATCTTCGTGAAGGCGGTGAGCGATCACGCCGACCTCGCCAAGGACGACAGCTTCCGCGCGTTCGCGTGTCGCGCCTCGGCGGCGGTGCTGCTCGCGTTCCTGCAGAAGCACGTCGAGCCGGCGCCGCGGCCGGAGCGCGAGCTGCCGGGGCGGAGCGCGCCGGACGGAGAGGTGGATTGCACCTCGGGGGACGGTGAGCGCGGCGAGCGCGCGTTCGAGGAGCGGCACGACGGCTTCCTCCAGCGGATCGAGCGCGTGGCGCTGCTGCGCGCGCCCGGCGCGACCGTCACGAGGCACCGGACGCCGCCGCCGTTCGCGGGCGTGCTCGAGGTGGCGGCGCGGGACGGAGCGCTCGTCGACCTGCGGGTGATCGGCGCGCTCGACCAGTCGATCACGGACGAGCTGGTCGCGCGCTACGTGACCGAGGTGGAGCGCCCGTTCCGGGAGCAGGATCCGCTGCTCAGATCGACGCTGATCCACACGGGCCCGCAGGCGCCGCCGGAGCTCGTCCAGCGCGCGTGGCGCCGCGGCGTCGTGCTGAAGAGCTTCTCCGAATACCAGGGGCTCATCGATTTCGGCCGGTACCTCGAACGACAGACGGACCGGCTCGAAGCGGACCCGATCTACCCGCCGTGGCTCTACGTGGAGCAGCCGGCGGTGGTGAGCCTCGGCGACCGCGAGAAGAGCGCCACAGAGAGTGCGCTTGCGTCGCTGTGGGAGCTGCTCGACGCGCCCCGCCGACGCTTCGTGCTTGTGCTAGGCGACTTCGGCGCGGGCAAGACGTTCCTCTTGCATGAGCTCGCGCGGCGGATGGCGAGAGAGAAGCACCCGCTCGTGCCGGTGCTCATCGAGATGAGCCAGCTCGAGAAGCAGCGCTCGCTGAGCGTGCTCGTGGCGCAGCACTTCGCGCTCGCGGACGAGCCGATCGACCCGCGCGCCTTCAGCTACATGCTGGCCGAGGGGCGGATCGCGCTGCTCTTCGACGGCTTCGACGAGCTCGCCCTGCGGCTGACATACGACCGGGTGCTCGATCACTTCGAGACGGTGGTGCAGGCGGCCGAGGGGATCGCAAAGGTGGTGGTGACCAGCCGGACGCAGCACTTCCTCGATGACCGGCAGATCAAGCAGGAGCTCGCCCGGCGGGCGGAGCAGGTGCAGGGCTACCGGCTCGTGCAGCTGCAGGGGTTCGGGGAGCCGCAGATCCGGCGGTTTCTGAGCAACCTGATCCCCGAGCCCGCGGAGGCCGAGGCGCGCTACCGGCTGCTCCACGAGGTCAAGGACCTGCTCGGGCTCTCCGAGAACCCGCGCATGCTCGGGCTCATCGCGAAGATCGAGGAGAAGAAGCTCCTCGAGGCCAAGGAGGGGACGGGGGAGATCACCGCGGCCAAGCTGTACGAGCTGCTCGTGGATCAGTGGCTCGACCACGAGCACCGGCGCGCAAACCCGCCGGGGGCGCCGCGTGGGATCTCGCGCGAGGCGCTCCGGGGGGCGATGACCGAGCTCGCGCGGCTCCTGTGGCACCGGCGGGCGCGTGCGGTCGGAATCGCCGAGCTGCCGGAGAGCCTCGTGAAGGGCGTGCAGCCGAAGGACGGGCCGCCGCTGGAGCGGGCGATGGTCGAGTTCCTGATCGGCTCGGGATCGCTGCTCGTGCGGGACGCGGAGGGGGCGTTCTCATTCGTTCACCGCTCGGTGCTCGAGTGGCTCGTGGCCGAGGCGGCGGCGCGGGAGGTGACGTGGGCAGGGGACAGCGCGGCGCTCGCGGCCGACGAGATGAGCGAGCTGATGGTGGACTTCTTCGTATCGCTCGCCGGGCGCGACGAGGCGGCGGCGTGGGCCGCGTGGGCGCTTTACGGGACGGCCGAGGGCCACGCGAAGGACAACGGGCTGCGGATCGTGCGCTGGCTGGAGCGGGGCGAGGAGGAGGCGGCGGTCGTCGGGGAGGACGAGATTGAGGTGGTAGAGGGCGTGTACCTAGCAGGCCAGGACCTGAGCGGGCAGAACCTCAACCGCACCGATCTTCGAAGGGCCAACCTCGCGAGAGCCAATCTCACCAACGCCACGTTGGTCGAAGCCAGGCTCGCCGGCGCCACGCTGGCCTCCGCGCGGCTCGGACGGGCGGATCTGCGCGGCGCCTCGCTCATAGACGCCGATCTTCGTGGCGCGGACCTATCGTTCGCTCGCCTCGTCGGTGCGGACTTAACCGGCGCGGATCTCGCGGGCGCGATGCTACGCGGCGCCAAGCTGGTCGGTGCCCGGGGGGTGGTGGCCGTCGCGCCGCTTGCGGCGGAGGGGGCGGCATCACCTCGGCCTTCCAGGATCGAGCTGATGTGGATGCCGGCGAAAACATGCAATACGGTTGCTTGGAATCCGATGGCAGATCTCCTCGCGACTGGCCATGAAGACGGCTCGGTCGGGCTCTGGGACGCGGTGTCGGGGCAAGCTATCCGGGTGATGTCTGGGCGACACCTTGGCGCAGTAAACAGCGTAGCGTTCAGTCCTGATGGTCGAACGCTGGCCTCGGGCTCGGATGATAAAACCGTAAGGTTGTGGAGGAGCGAAGACGGGCAGTCCCTCCGCGGACTCGAGGGCCATCGCAGCGCGGTGATGAGTGTGGCGTTCAGTCCTGATGGTCAAACGCTGGCCTCGGGCTCGGATGATAAAACCGTAAGGTTGTGGGAGATCGATAAGGGGCGAATCCTCCGCACCTTCGAGGGCCATCGCGACCGGGTAAACAGCATAGTATTCAGCCCTGACGGCAGAACGCTGGCCTCGGGGTCGGGGGATAAGACCGTGAGATTGTGGGAGGCCAAAAACGGGCAAGTCCTTCGCGTCTTCAAGGGCCACGGCGAAGCGGTGAGGAGCGTAGCGTTCGGCGCCAATGGTCGGATGCTGGCCTCGGGGGCCGGTGATGCGACAGTGAGGCTCTGGGACGTCGAAAGCGCGCGACCCCTCCACGTCTTTGAGCGCTATGGAATGTTTGTGCTGAGCATAGCGTTTAGTCCGGATGGCAGAGTGCTCGCCTCGGGGTTGGGTGACGCGACGGTGAGGCTCTGGGACGTCGAAAGCGGACGACAACTCCGCATCTTGGAGGGGCATGGCGCCAGGGTGAGGAGTGTTGCGTTCAGCCCCGACGGCCGCACGTTGGCCTCGGGTTCGGAGGATAGGACGGGGATGTTGTGGGATGTTGAACGCGGGCGAGTTCGCCGTACGCTCGTGGGTCATCGCGACTGGGTAGGGACCGTGGCGTTCAGCCCGGATGGTCGAATGCTGGCCTCAGGGGCGGGTGAGGCGACGGTGAGATTGTGGGAGGTCGAAAGCGGGCGAACCCTCCGCACGTTCGTGGGACATCGAGATTGGGTGAGGAGCGTGGCGTTCAGCCCAGATGGTCGAATGCTGGCTTCGGGGTCGGATGACGAGAAGGTGAGGTTGTGGGAGGTCGAAAGTGGTGGATCGCTCTTCGCCTTGGAGGGACATGGCAATTGGGTGACGAGCGTGGCGTTCAGCCCCGACGGCCGAACGTTGGCTTCGGGGTCAGGTGACAAGACCGTGAGGTTGTGGGACGTGGAACGCCGGCTAGCCATCCGAGTATTTAAGGGGCATGGCAACCCCGTGTTGAGCATAGCGTTCAGCCCCGACGGCCGAACGCTGGCTTCGGGGTCGGGTGATAACACGGTGAGGTTGTGGGACGTGGAAAGCCAGCAAGTATGCCACATCTTCGAGGGCCATAAAAATGCAGTGACGGCTGTGGCATTCAGCCCCGACGGCCGGATGCTCGCCTCAGGGTCATGTGACAAGACCGTGCGGTTGTGGGAGGTCGAAAACGGGCGCGTTCTCCGGAGCTTCGCAGACTGTGGCGATGCCGTGATTAGCGTGGCGTTCAGCCCCGATGGCCAGACGCTGGCTTCGGGGTCGGATGATAACACGGTGATGTTATGGGAAGTCCGAAGCGGTCGAGCTCTCCACGTTCTCATGGGTCACAAGGCCTTCGTGACGCGCGTCGTCTTCAGCCCTGACGGTACACTCCTCGCCTCTTCCTCCGCCGATGGCACCCTCCGCCTCTGGCACGTGGCCTCCGGCTGCTGCCTCGCCGTCCTCCTGTCCTGCCCTGAGGGCTGGGCTGCCTTCACCCCCGACGGCCGCTACAGGTTCGGAGGGGACATTGCAGGTTCCTTCTGGCACGTGATCGGCCTCTGCCGCTTCGAGCTCGGCGAGCTCGATCCCTACCTGCCGAACCCCCTCCGCCTTCTCGACGACGAGCCCCTCATCGCGCTCCCGCCCGCCGGAACGCTGCCCGGGAACGGCATCGCGTAGGCTGACCGCGCTCGAGCCCACGTCAAGCCGTCTTGCAACGAGTCGGCCGTCCCCTCGGAGCACGCGGCAGCTGTCGTGCGAATGCTCGAAGTGTGCGCGTGCTGTCCGGAGGGAAGCCCCGCTCATCGCGACCGGCTGCTCCCGCAGCTCGCCGCGACTCAGCGGACCAGCTTCTCCTCGAGCATTTCCCGCGCACTGGGCGGGAGCGAGCGCGCCCGGGCGTCACCGAAGGGGCATGAATTTAGATGACGGGTCTCCGGTCGCTCGGGCAACCGAACGTTCACCATGACGCTTCCTTCCCGCCCTGCTCACCGCGCACCTCGGATCCCTCGAACCGTCCCGATCTTCCTCGGTCTGGGCATTCTGGTCGCCTGCTCCGACGGCGAGGGCGGCGACAACGGCCACGACGCGGGTTCAGGCGGCAGCGCCGCGACGGGCGGCGGGTGGGCTGCTGGCGGTACGACCAGCTCCGGCGGCGCGAGCAACTCCGGGGGCGCCACGACGGGCGGCTCCGCTGCCGGAGGCGCCGGGAGCGGCGGTGAAGCGACCGGGGGAGCGCCGAGCGGTGGCGGGCCCTCCACGGGTGGCACGTCGAGCGGCGGCGGCGAAGCGACCGGTGGTGCTGCCGGCAGCGGCGGAGCCACCGGCAGCGGCGGAGCGACCGGCGGCTCGGGTACGGGTGGCTCTCCGGGCAGCGCCGGCGGTGTCGTGGGGGAGCCGATCGGCTTCGCCACGCTGAACGGCGGTACCACCGGCGGCCAGGCCGGCGAGACGGTCACGGTCGACAGCTACGCCGCACTGAAGAGCTACGCCGAGGCCAGCCAACCCTACGTCATCCTCGTTCAAGGCCGCATCACGAACGGATCGGGCGGAGGTCAGATCCGCGTCAAGTCGAACAAGTCGATCGTCGGCATCGGCAAGGATGCCTTCCTCGACGGCGTGGGCATCGACGTCTCGAGCCAGAGCAACGTCATCCTGCAGAACCTGCGCGCGACCCTGGTGGGGACGACCACGCCCGCGAGCGTGAACGGGGGCGACGTCATCTCGATCTCGGGCACCAGCAAGAACATCTGGATCGACCACTGCGAGGTCTACTCCGAGGACCCGAGCGTTCAGACCGACAAGGACAGGTACGATGGCCTGATCGACATCAAGGGCCAGACGGGCTTCATCACCATCTCGTGGACGTACCTGCACGATCATCACAAGGGCGGCCTGGTGGGCGCCGCGGACGACGATCTCCACGACGATCGCAAGGTGACGATGCACCACAACCACTACAAGAACGTGTTGCTCCGCGTTCCGATGTACCGCGGCGCCGTGGGGCACTTCTTCAACAATTACATCGTCGGCGCGAAGGACGCGACGGAGATCCGCGCCAATACCTGCGTGCGCGTCGAGCGGAACTACTACGAAGCCCTCCACTACTCGATCTACACGCCGTCCGATTCACCCGGGAAGGCGGAGCGCATCTCGAACGTCGAGGTGAGCCGCACGTCGCGCGCCTATCCCGCCAGTTGCACGGCGGACATCCCGTACTCGTACTCCTCTGCGCTGACGAGCGACACGAACGACGTCAAGACGGTCGTGCCCGCGTCGGCCGGCGTGGGAAAGCGCTGAGCGGCACAACTTGTAGCCCAGCGCGGAGAACGGCGCCGTGGCCCGGCTCCACCTGGCGGATCTGAATTCTGCTGACACCCCCCCCCGGCGTTTGTTTTTCTACCCCGAGGCGCGCGCCTGGAGCTCGCCCACCTGGCTGTGCTCGTAGAAATCGACCAGCGCTTGTCCCCCGCGGCCGAGGCCTGCCTGGGCGTTGATGTAGGGCACCGCGTCTCGGATCGCCTTCATCGTCAGCTCGATGTTCTTCTGCGTCCCGACCACGAGGGCGGTGTGGTGCTCCACCGCCCGCTCGGGCTGCGTCAAATAGCGAAAGAGCTCCTGGATGCGCGGGATCTGGATGCGGCCGCGCGTGCCGAAGGTGTCGATGCCTTCTTCGCTGACCCGGCCCACCCCGCCGTAGAGGAACACGCTGCCTTCGCGCGCGTTGGTGCAAGGTCTCAAAAAGGCGCAGGTGCCCGCCTTGAGCTCGCCGTCGACCGCGCCCCAGGTGTTCTCCGCGCCGATGTCGGCCTGGGTGGCCAGGATCTCCTGGCGGGTGATGCGGGCGCCGGGGCGCATCACGCTCTTGGCCCAGACGCCGCAGTGGAAGAGATCCACCTCCTCGCGCTCGTCATCGTACATGTTGTTCCAGTCGCCCAGCAGCGGAACGAGCCCGGAAGCACACTGCAGCATGTACATCCCCATCCAGCCCGCGATGTCGGTCTCGCACGCGGCGGGGATGAGCTTGTCCGAGAGCATGCTCATGCAGGTGCAGGGCATCACGCCCACCTCTCCGCCGATCTGGTACTTCTGCATCTCCGTCCAGCAGCGCACCGCGATGCCGTCGAGGTCATTCTCTTTCACGAAGCGATCGAAGACGACGCCCATCCGGGCGATCGCCTCCAGCGAGGCGCGCGGAACGTCACCCGCCGCCATGTAGCCGGAGACGGCTTCCAGCTGAGCGGATAGCTCGCGCGGCGAGACCTTGCGCATCTGTCGATCGAGCGCGATGAGCTCCAGACCGACCGTGCTCAGGCCCATGTGCCCCAGGAGCTCGGTAGAAACGTTGGTGACCGTCTGGAACGCGTCGGGCCCCGAGCCCACCAGCCCGAGGCGCACGCCGCGGCCCCGGCGACGGAACTTCGATGCCAGGACGCAGCTCGCGTAGAAGGCGTGGAGATCGTCCGCGAAGGCCGCCGAGCTCACCGCTTCGCAATGCCTGGACGTGAGGGTGTACGGGTAGCCGATGTGGCGGAGCGCGTTGGCGGCCGAAAAGCGCCCGCACGCCCCGTCCCGCCGGCCCTTCTGTCCCATGCGTCCCAGGCCGCGCACGTCAGGCTCGGTGTGCAGCAGCACCGGCACATCGAGATCGGCCAGCCGCAGAAAGTCTCGAATGCCGTTCTCATCGGAGAAATTGTACATCGAGCAGATGACGCCGATGGCCCCGCCGCCGTCGGGAGAGCGCCGGTACTGCTGGGCGACGCCCGCGGCCGCGCGCGCGTCGGCGTAGGTCTCGACGTTGCCGAGATCGACATAGCGCACGCGCTGGCCGAGCACATGGCCCACGGCCGACTGGGTGGCTTTCGCTCCCTCCTCCGCGAACGCCGTCGGAAAGAAGCCGCGGTTGCCCATGAAGCCCAAGATCACCGGTTCACTCTGTGCCATTGCCTTCTCCTGGAGCAGACGGGCTTGAGCAAGCAGGGCCCTGCCGCTCCAGCCCGCCGGAACGTCAAGGTCGTCGTCGCGTCGGCGCCATCTGGCGGATCTGTAGAAGATCGCTGCCATGGCCCCCTCGTGCGCGAGGGACCGCAGCCACCGACCGCGTATTGCGCTTCAATACTATGCCTGTGCGTGCTACCGTCAACTGCTAATCCGAATTAGCTGAACGGAGCGCGCGCTTGAACGATCCCCCCGACCCCGACCCGCCGCACGTGCCCGGCCTGCGTCCGGTCCGCATGAAGGACATCGCCGAACAGCTGGGGCTGTCCCAGACCACGGTGTCTCACGTCCTGACGGGCAAGCATGCGAAGTTTCGCATCAGCGCCGCCACGGTGGAGCGGGTCTGGGCGCTGGCCCAGAAGCTGGGTTACCGGACCAACGCCATGGCCCAGGCGTTCCGGGAGCAAAAATCGTACGCGATCTCGCTCGCCGTCGAGGACCTGGCGAACCCGTTCTGGGCCGGGATAGCCGTCGGCGCCGAGCGCGAGGCCGAGCTCCACGGTTACGCGCTCGTGGTGAGCCACCTGGCCGGCAACGCGGGGCGCCAGCGTCGCGCGTTGCAGCTCGTGCACGAGTCGCGGGTGGATGGGCTCATCGTGTCCCCGGTTTCCGGAGGCGATGGCGATCTCATCGCGGCGCAGAAGCAGGGACTTCCCTTCGTGCAGATCGACCGGGCGGTCCCGGACCTCGATGTGGCGTGCGTGCGCACCGATCACGCCGCCGGCTCGGTGCTGGCGCTCCGCCACCTTCTCAGGCGCAAGGATCGGTCGCTCGTCTACATCGGCGGTCCGCTCGACATCGCCACCTACCGACATCGTCTCGACGGGTTCCAGGCGGAGCTCACGCGGAGCGGCGCCAAGGCGGCGGCCATCGAGGAGTTGAAGGAGGCCACCCCGGAAGCGGCCGAGACGCGCATGGTCGAGCTTCTCCAGCGGCTGCGTGGACCTCTGGCCGTCTACGCGGCAAATTTCTGGAGCACTGTGGGGACCCTGCGGGCCATCCGCGCCGCCGGCCTCTCCGTGCCCGACGAGATCGACGTCGTCGGATTCGACGACATCCTGATGGCCGATCTCCTGCGCTATCCCGTCGCGACCGTCGATCAGGACGTCGGCGGGATAGGACGCGAAGCGGTGCGGCTGCTCCTTGACATGCTGGCGGGCGCCAAGGTCGCGCGAGAGGTCCTGCTCCCCCCTCGCCTCACCGCGCGAACATCGGACGTGCCGCGCAGCGAGAGGCGAGCTCGCGCGCGGCGAGGCGACCGCTCCTAGCCGCCCACCACATCGATCGGTTTTCTGGCGGGAAGGTTTTGTGGGGGCGAACCGTAGCATCTGCGGAGATTATTAGATTCATGCGCCAGTCCTATTTTTCTCTTGCAAGAGTGTTGTGTGTCGCGTCGGCGGCCCTGGCCGCCTCGGCCTGTGGAGGCGACGAGGGCGCCCATTCCGATCAGGCTCCTGACATCGAGCGGTCCGACACGGGAGCGCTGCTGGAGGACGCCGTCGACTCCACGTCGTCCGGCACGGGCTCGCCGGGTGACGAAGGATCCCCCGGAGGCAGCGCGGGCGCGGCCTGCCAGCTGCCCGACGGTCCGCGATCGTTCGATGAGCTCAAGGGCCCGCCCGGGAGCCTGGCAGCCGATTGCGTTCCCACGTGGACCGAGGAGCAGCTGAGCTCCGGGTTCGCTGCGATCCGCGACAGCCGGCTGCTCGCCATGCCGGAGCAACCCGAGTTTCTGCGGCGGCTCCCCTGGCTCGCGGCCGACAACGGCTGCGAGGAGCGGGCCGAGGCGGCGATCTACTTCTTCCAGCAATGGGGCTATCCGACGCCCTACTTCGCCAGGGTCAAGGCAAAGCCGCGCAAGCAGCTGGTCTTCCAGACAGTCAATGAGCCGTCCGGAAGCGTGACGTGGTCCGGCCACGTCGCGCCCGTGGTACGGGTCGGTGGGCAGCTCATGATCCTGGATGTCGCCATCGATCCGTCGCGGCCCCTCCCGATCGCGGAGTGGCTCTCTCAATTCAGCGTCGTCGACGACATCGACGTCGCGTTGTGCCGCGACCACGCCCTGGGGGAGGGGTGCTTCGACGCTGTGCCCCTGGAGCCGCCGCCGCCCAACCTGAACCCCTATGGCAGCATGTACAACCGGCTCCTGACCGAATGGCGAGTTCAGGAGATCCTCGGGCGCGATCCGTACCGGGTCCTCGGCGAATGTCCGCCGTGGGGCCCCTGCGCCGAGCCGGAGCCCACGCCCGATCCGGGCCTCCCGCCGACCATCCGGCGCTTTGCGTCGGACCAGTTCGACAGCTTCGTCTGGTATCCCCTCTACATCATCGGGGATAACTTCGTCGAAGGCTGGACGACCGTGCGCATCACCGGAAACGGCATCGACGAGCTCGCGCCCATCGACGCCTGCAACATCCGCAGGATCCTGATCACCCAGGAGTATCCGCCCGGCGACTACCAGGTGACGGTGGCAAACGGAGAGCTCGAGAGTCAGGCGAGCCTTCGTATTCAGTGACCCGGATGGCCAGGCGCGTGCTGCTCGGGCCCAAATGGACGAACCCCTCGAGACCTCCGAGCTCCTCGCCTTCTCGAAGACCGTGGAGGCCGGATCCCTGTCCCGCGCCGCTGCCGAGCTCGGCGTTCCTCGCGCCACCATCAGCCGCCGCCTCGCGCGGCTGGAGGAGCGGCTCGGCGTGCGCTTGCTCAGGTTCGGCAAAAAGCGGCCTCGGCAGCCATGGCAAAGCTCGCCGGATCGGGGGCACGAAGCCGCTCGGGAGCGGAAGGGAGCCGAGCCTGGCGCCGGGCCGGGGCGCTGCGCCGTGGGGGCGTCAGGCGCTCTCGCCGAGGTCCCGCAGGGCGCGCGCGAGGCCGTCGGCGAGCGTGTTGAAATGCCGTACCCGGCCGAGATCGCTGCCGGCGAGCAACCGCGCGACCGCGGGCTGGATGCCGGTGATGAAGCAGCTCGCGCCCACGAGATCGATCCCGCGCCGGCTCCCGGTCCTCGGCGTGCGATCGAGCGGGCCGGTCACGGGGTGGGCTTGGCTTTGTCCCGCAGGTAGAGAGCCTCCACCTGCGGCCGGGCCCACGGGGTCCGTCGCAGGAACTGCAGGCTCGATTTGATGCTGGGATCGTACCTGAAGCAGCGAATGTTGATCATGCTCGGCCTGGTGCCAGCACCGGAGGGGAGAGATAGGTCGCGCCGACGGTAGCAAGCCGCATTGAGGAGGCGCCCGGATAGGACAGGTGCGGAGATCCGCGGAAACCGAACTGTCTTGGCCTTGGCCGGCACTGTCGGAGATCGCGGCCGAGGTGGCACAGGACAGCTGTTCGCGCCCGATCGAGTGAACGAGCTGAGCCCTTGGGTCGCTGCGTCTCCGACGCCTGCTCTCCGTGTTCACGGAGACCAAGCCCCGGGCCGACCGAACATTCAGTACGAGGACTCACAGGATCCGGAGATCGATTCACGTGGCCGATATCGTGGAGGCTCGGCCAGCGCGAGCGGCGGCGCGTCAGCGCGACAGGTCGAGCTCGACGAGCGGGAGCAGCCGGCTCGAAGATCCGGAACATCCGGCCGTGCTCGACGTCGAAGAGCTCGGCCCGGGATCCGGCCCGCACTATCTCAGGCTGACGAAGGGCGACAAACGTTTGGTGGTCTCTAACTCCCCGCCGTGCCCCGTCATGACGCCGCCGTCGCGCAGTTGTTGGGGGCGCGGCGCCGAGACCGAACCGGCCGGCGGCGTGGACGCGCGGCCCCGGTGCGGCATCCTTGCCCCATCGGTCCCGCGTCAGCGCGCGGCCCCCGTCCTCGGCTTGCTGCTGCGAACTCGTGCGGCAACGGATCTCTTTGACAGCGAAGGCCGCCTCGACAGCGCGCTTGAGATACGCGGCGGAATCGAGGTCTACGAGTTTGGCACCCTCGAGCAGCGAGTAGGAGAGCGCCGCGACCTACGTACCTCGCAGCGACCGCGACCCGTGGCGGTTCTTGCGCCTGACAGCGAGACCCGATCATTCTGGCCATGTCGGCCTGCGCTGCGCGGTGCTCGACGTGAAGTTGGGGCTAGGCATCATAGGAATGTGGCGTCCGCAAGGTCGACCCTGCTGGTTCCCGCACCTGCCGATCGTGGCCGCGCAACCGGACAGGTCGGAGAAGCTCCGCCGTCGCCTGGCGAGCGTGGCACCGTGCTCGCGCGCCTCCCGGTGCTTCGCCCCGCTGCGCGGGCGCCTGCGGCGGCCTGGATCCGCGCTGCGCGCGGTGCCTGCACGGCAGCGTGGGCGGCGGCGGAGGGGCGCTCCGCTTTGGGACGCTCTTCAGGAGGTGCGGCGCGGGCGCGCCCTGGTGCCCTTGGCGGTCGGTGCACCGACGGCAGGCGCGGCGCTCGCCAGGGCAGCTTCGGGCCCGCCCGGGCGCTGCATCCGGGCGATCTCCTCGGCCATCAGCGCGATCGCCTGCTCGAAGAAGTCGCAGATGAGCCGCAGCTCGGCGAGCGAGTAGCGCGCGCAGAGCGCCGTCCAGCGCTCGCGGAACCCTGCGAAGAGCGCGCCGAGCTCGGCGTAGCGCTCGGGCACCGGCTCGATCACCAGCTGCCGCCGGTCGCTCGGGTGCTTCACGCGGCGCACGAACCCAGCCGCCTCGAGCCGGTCGAGCACCCCCGTCACCCCTCCCGAGGTCAGCCCCGTGAGCTGCACCAGGTCGCCCGGCGTGACCGGGCCCGCCTCCGCCGCGCGCTGGATGACGTCGAGGTACTTGTGGTCGGTGCCCTTCAGCCCCAGCCGCTCGGCGATCGCCTGGTGAAAGAGCACCGACTGCGTGCTCAGCTCGCGGCCCAGCCGGTCGCCCAGGGTGTCGACCAGCTCGCTCACCGCCTTCGCGCTTGTCCGTTTCGCGGCCATCGCCTCTCGCCTCGACCGCCCGCACTCTACCCGAGCCGCCGCCGGCTTGACAAGCCTGCCTTATTATCTTACTTACTAACATAGTTACCAACAAGGAGAGCTTCCATGGATCGTTTGACCGACGAGGCGGCCATCCGGCGCATGTTCAAGGCCCTGAGCGAGGCGTGGGCGCGCGAGGGCGCGAGCGCCGTCGACGCGTTTTACACGCCAGACTCCGACTACGTGACGTTCGACGGCTCGTGGCTGCGCGGCCGCGAGGCGAACCGCCGGGTGCACGAGGAGCTCTTCGCCGGCGTGCTCGCCGGCACCCGCCTGGTCTCCGAGATCGAGAGCGTGCGCTTCCTCAGTCCCAACGCGGCCGTGGTCGTCAGCACCGGCGCGCTGCTGTGGCCCTGGCAGAAGACGGCGCCCGCAAGCCGGCGGTCGCGGCAGATGACGGTGGTGGTGCGGGGCGACGGCGACGACGGGCGCTGGCGGGTGGCGGCGTTTCAGAACACGCGGGTGCGGCCCCTGCCCCCGTCCGACAGCCTGTCCATGCGCCTCTTCGCGGCCGTGCTGCGCGTTCGCCTCGCCTTCTGGCGACGTCGCCACCCCGCGGCCCTCGCGGCCTGAGCGCCCGGAGCGGCCGCTCTCGGCCCCGGCGGCGCTCACCGATCATCGCAATTGGCTCGCGAAGCAGCCGAACCCCGGCGACGCGACCATGTTGAACCGGATCCAACAGGAGGTCGTCGCCGTCGTACCCATGAAAAGGGCGGCCCGACCTCGGGGAGCTACAAGGCACCGTGCGACTTCTGCGGTCCGCCCCTGAACAACATGGGATTGTCGAACCAGGTCATGACGCCGCAGGCCACCGCGCAGGCCATGCCCAACATCGCCCAGGCGTTCACACCGTCGTTTCCGAAGCGACCGACGCGTATCAGGCCTACTTCGCCCTTTGACGACGCGGCGACGGAGGGCGACGCGTTGGCCACACCCGAGCCGCCCTCGGCGGCGACACAGGCGGAGGCTATGGGAATAGCTACTGTTTCCAGCGACCGCTCGTCATCGGCCGTTTTTTCTGGCGGGACGATTCCGTGGGCACGAACCGTCGCGATCCGTCGCATCCCCGGGGATTTCCGGAGGGCGTGACGACGGATCGCACCCGTTCGGAGGGCGTGGACCCAACCCGGGCCCAGCGGCCAAGCCCCGGGCTTGGGGAGCTCGCCGTGAGCGATCCGTCGCGTCGGGCTGCGGTGGTCGCCTCGCTCGCCAGCACCCTATGCCGCGCCGTCGCCCTCGGGGATGACGTGGCGGCCCGGGTCGTTCACGAGGCGATCGGACGGCTGCTCGGGCTGCCGGTGGCGCCGCGCGCCGAGGCGCGTGCGGCGCGGTCTCGCTCCTGTGCCGCCTCGCGGCCAGCGTCCCGCCGCCGCGCTTTCACACCGTCAAGTACGCTGGCGTGCTCGCCTAGGCAAGTCGCCCACGTTGGCGCGCAAGCGCATCGGACCGCGCCCTGCGAAGCCACAAGAGCCTACGAAGGCGGACGATGACGCCGCTCCGAAACGCAAGCGTGGCGGCTATCGAGCGGTCGACAAACCGCGCCGAGATCTTGCGCCGCACATTTGCGATCGATGTCCTCGAGTGCCCAGCTTGCAAGGGGCGGATGAAGCTCGTCGCCATGGTGACCGAGCCAAGGAACATCGCCCGCTTCCTCTCCGCGCTCGGCGAGCCGACCGACGTCCCAGCTCGCTCTCCCAGCGCCGACGCGGCGGCCGCCGTACTGGAAGAGCACCGTTCTGCGCCGCAAGGCGCCCGGTGACGCCGCATAGCGTCTCGCGACGCGCCTCCCGGGCCAGACCAACGCCCGGACGGACACATGGGCCCACGGCACGTCGATGCGCCCCGTAGCGCGCTCGGCGCCGCCCGGACCACGCTCTTTCGGCCCAGGACCGAGCCATCACGACGCTCGCGGTCCCACCCTTTCGGCTTGCTGCGCACCACTGCCTCGCGCTGCGATCCGGCTTCTTTTACCTACGCGCTCCGCGAAATCGGCGAGGACCTGCTCCGGCGGCGTGGCGTAGCTGCCGAGGAACGTCGCGATGCAGTCCTGCGTGGGGTCGGCATACCAGCCGAGGACGTCGTACGTGACGCCGGCGATGGCGTCGAGGAGGCCCTGATCCTCGTCGTGGAGCCCGAAGACGCCGCGGCAGTTCGGGTAGAACGCCGCGAACGTCGCCTTTACGTGATCGAGCGTCGGCACCCGCTCAGAGGCTGCGTCCCTTGAGGAAGCGCCGCCTCTCCCAAAGACGCAGGCTCCCGGAGACGCCTGCCAACCCGGAAGCCTCAGCCATGCGGCCTGCTACTGTCGGCGCGACCTTGCTCGCCCGTCCGCAGCTGGCGTCAGGCGAGGCGGCCGAATCCGCTCGGAAGGATTGAGCTACCCTCCACGAAGCCGCATCGAGCCGTAGGCATGGATGCTGGCATGACTGTTGCTCCTGTGGGACCACAGAACGCGATACAGGTCGCAAGGAGCGTCATCATGGGATCCGACAAGAATACCCCGGGAACTGTTTTGCTTTCGAACGACGATCTCTACTACTTGCTGTATCGAGCCGCGCAAGAGTCGAGTAGTTTGGACGGGTTCAACAACAACGTCACGAGTCTCCTCGACCAGAAACTGGGGTCAGGCGCCTACATTCTCACCCTCGCCGTCAGCCAGGGGGGGCAAAACGGAGTGCTCTACAAGAGAAACCCCAGGCTCGATAGCAGCGCCTCCTGGTCGGGAGATACCGGGAGTCTGCCAGGGTCCGTGAGCAATTACGGCGTCTATTGCTTCGTGGCGTGGGGCAGCGCTCCCGGATGAAGGCGCCCTTCTCGCCTGCGCGGCGACGATACAGCCGAAGCGCCTCCCGCGACGGCGCCAGAGCCATCTCCTGAGGCGGATGCGCTCCCGGCGAAAGGGACCCCGCCCTCCGGCCGAGCCTGTCGTTCACCGTGTCCGAGGTGAGATGCACCGTTACGGCACCACGCCGCTCCCCTCGTCCGACGGCTGAATCCGCTTGGAAGGGTCTTCTCAGAAAAAGCCGCGCCGAACCGTAGAAGGGCGGCAGGCATCGTTGTTGCTTTGCTAGACGACAGAACGCGACGCGCGTCGCAAGGAGAGTCATCATGAATACTCCGATGAAAGCCCAAGCCTCCATCACGGAAGCGGTCAAGACCAGGACGCTCGAGCAAGTCGTCGCAGCGGGGAGATCCGGTGCGTTTGCGGGAGATGATCTCTACTGGATCTTGTATCGAGCAGCGACAGAGGCATCGGACACGAATGCGTTCTACTTCGGGATCATCAATCTGCTCGACCAGGCTCTGGGGCAAAACGCCTACATTTTCGCCTGGACAATCAGCAAGAACGGATACGGTGGCTTTATCGATAATACTAATCCCCGGCTCCCCAATGGCATCCAGTGGGGTGGAGACGCCGGGGTCCTGCCAGGAGTCGCGAGCGCTTACGCCGTCTCTGTCTTCGTGTTCTGGGGCGGCTGAAGCGCGCAGATGCATCGCCGGGCCCCCGCCGCGGGGGGCTCGGATCTCGACTGTACATGATACACCTCTGGCACAGCGGTGATACAGTAAACAGGACCACGATTGGCGCTGGGACGCGACCATCCCTACCGAGATGGGGCTCGGTTTCGTGGGATGCGCTACACGAGGCCTCCGCCGGTTTAGCGCAGGGGCTTGGCATGCCTCCTGCGAAGAGCTCACCAAGACGCGGATCATCCGACACGCGCACGACGAGATTACAATGAACCGAAACAGACTCATGCATGGTTGGCATATTTCAGGACACGTATTGGTGGGTGCGGGGGCGTTCTTCGCGATGTCGTGTAAAGGAGCCGAGACGCAGCGCCCGGCGGCATCGACCTCCGCGGCGGTCCAGGCGCCGCGCCCGGAGAGGAAAGACTCCTGCGAGACCCAGCCCTCGTACATCAACGTCGCGGCCTGCGCGCCGCCCACGGATGTCGCTGCAGGCGCGGACCTCAACCAGGCTGCCACCTTCGCCTGGCAGGAGTTCATCTCGCTCAACTGGCCCGCGGTGAAGCAAACCTTCACGTCAGGTACGCGCGGACAGCTCGATGCCAATGCCCGGCTCGACGCCATCAACGACAAGAATGGCACCACGCCCACGTGGATGACCTACCGCCACAAAATCGAGGTCTTCCCGGGTGGGGGCAACAAGGACGGCGTGAAGCCGTACAACTACGACGATAAGCCGCAATACATCTACGATTCGACGAAGGTGGGGGGGGATGGCACGATTCCCTTGTGCGACGGCGGGGACCCCCAGAACCTCAAGGACACCGAGGGCGCGCTCTTCCTCAACGCGGACGAGGCCACCCAGATCGGGCAGAACTCCATGTTCGCGGGCGTCGTCGAGGCGGCGAAGGTCGACCCGAACGACCCCGCGGCGTCCCAGATCGTGTTCATGGTGAAGGCCAATCCCATTTACGTCAAGTACGTGCAGCAAACCGGCTGGTTCACGGGCATTCCAAGTGATATCGAGACGAAGACCAAGCAGTACGTGCAGGACAACAAGAAAGACCCCGAGGCGGGGAGCACGGACCTGGTCAGCCTCCCCCTCAATACCATTCTCACCAAGTCGGCTTGGCGCCGCGCGGTCCCGGGGGACGAGCAGACCCACCTGGTCAGGCCCTTGCGCCGGTACAAGCTGAACGGGTCGAACTACTGCTACGCGGTCAACTATTACACGCTGGTCGCGCTCCACATCATCCAGAAGACCAATTCGGCGCCGCAGTTCATCTATGCCTCCTTCGAGGCCGCCGACAACATCCTCACCCAGGACGGGCAACGGGTCGAGGACGACAGCGGCCGCATCACGAGCCAGGGCCAGCCTGCCCGTTACCCCGCGATCACCTCCGTTCCCGCCACCGGCTGGAACAAGGCGTCGCGCCAGAAAATCACGGCGGCCTCCGACGTCTGCACGCCCGGCTCGAGCCTCTACTACGAGAACAACCCCAAAAATAAGAACATCCCCCAGGCCAAGGTGTGCGTCCGCGCGCGGCTGTCCCCGATCCCCCAGACCATCATCCGAGCGAACGACGCGGCGCACCAAGCCTTGGACAGCTACGCCGAACAGAATGGCTCCCCCAAGAGCGTCCTCAGGTACTACAAGCTCGTGAACGTCCAGCATGTCCCCGCCACGAAGGAGGCCATGGCGGAGTACACAGGTGGCGGTGGTGTCGAGCCCGCGACCTACTACATGGCCAACATGGTCCTCGAGACCAGCCAGGTCTTGCAGCATTTCTCCGGCGGCTTCGCGGGCAACCCGGATCCGAACAGCTCGAATGACCCGGCCGACGGCACCATCACCGACTATGCGTACGGCGGCGACACGCCTCAGGTGGGGCCGAACCTCTCCGTCAACGGCACGAACTACCTCATGGGCGGCTGCATGGGTTGCCACGGCCAGGCCCAGAAGGAAGGTGGCGGGTTCAGCTTCGCGCTCGACGGGATCGCCAAGGGCTTCAGCGCCAAGCCCGAGTACCCTCGCGGACCGGGTAATCAAAACGGATTCGACGACTTCGCCGCCCGCTGGCAAAGGCGACGCTGATCACCGAGGAGCTCTTCCGATGAAAAATTACGCTTTCGCGTCCGTGCTCCTCACCATCGCGGCGGGGGTATCCCTCGGCGCCTGTGGGAATGGGAATCAAGCCGGCCCCAAAGTCATCGACGGAAAGGGCGAGCCCGAGGAGCTCGCCACGGCAAGGTCGCTCGCCTTCCGGGACGCGGTCAAGGCTCCCCCCGCGGGCTGGTCGGGGCCCGTGTTCAAGCTGAGCCACGACTATCCGAAGGAAAAGCCCACGTGCGACTCGCCCTGGCTGCGCCGCAACGTGGATTTCAGCGGCAAGAGCTCCACGTGGAACGCGGATTGGCAGGGCTACGTGCAGGACATCGTCAATTACGTCAAAGAGGGCCAGGAGCCGAATCTCCCCGATGACCCCGGCTGGCGTATTCAGGTGTCCGGCCAAACCCGCTGGTTCAACGTCCCCTGGATGGCCTACGACGGCGAGCGGGGCCGCGAGTTCGTGCATGGCTTGACCAACGAGCTGTCGACCGCGGAAACGGCCTTCATCGGGCGAGGCAGCGGCAAGCACATCCTGCCGGGCGCCAGGAAGAGCGGCGGCGACGACCCGCTCTTCGAGACCTGGTCGATCGGCTACTACAATCCCTGCGGCGCGTGGTCGATCGGGCAGCAGTGGCCCGAGAGCGGCGCGCCGGCCACCTACGAGGAGAACGGGCGGCTCCTGGCTCGCGGCATGCCGTTCCCGGAGGGCACCGTCGTCGTCAAGCTGCTCAATACCACGGCGACCGAAAAGGACGTGCCCTACATGAAGGGCTCCACCAACTGGCAAGCCAACGGCCACAAGCAGACGGGGCCGCGCACCTACGCGACGTGTGAGCGCGAGGTGCGCGAGGTCCACCTCGTGCAAATGGACCTCGCGGTCGTCGACACGCGCTCGCCCACGCGCTGGGTCTACAGCACGCTCGTCTACGACGGCACCCTGCCCGGCGCCACGATCTGGGATCGCATGCGGCCGCTCGGCGTGCAGTGGGGCAACGACCCCCAGACCTTCCCCGCGGTGCCCCTGGCCAACAGCAAGCCGCTGAGCCAGTCGGTCGCGGCCCCCGTCAACATCCACGAGCACTACGGTTGCTTCAAGCGCCTCGCCGGCGACGTGGACCAGAGCAACTCGAGCTGCACGTCGTGCCACATGGGCGCCTACGCGGCCGCGCCGGGGGTGGAGATCAAGCCGGGCGAGAACGTACCGCCGATCTTCAAATTCGACGGGATATGCGACACCTACAACGCGACGAACGCGAGTTATTTCGCTAACTATGCCTATCCGAGCCCGTTCCCTGGCAGCAGCGGCGATGTCGCGGCAGCGATCCCGCTGGACACCTCGCTGCAGCTCCAGGTGGCCTTCGCCCAGTACGCCTACTTCAAGAACAGCGACCCGAAAGTCGTACCCAAGTCCACCTGCCCACCGGCGCGCTGAGCGCGAGGACCACCATGACACAATCGCGATCTGATAGCGACGCAGGGTTCGCCACCGACCTGCAATTCGTCCTCAATGGCCAGCCGGTGGTGCTGAAGGACGTGGACCCGACCACGCTGCTCGTCGATTGGCTGCGCTCGCCCGAGGTCGGCCTCCATGGGACCAAGAAGGCGTGCGGCCAGGGCGGCTGCGGCGCGTGCACGGTGATGATCACGGAGCTGGACCCACAGACCGGGCAAAAGATGTTCCGCTCGATCAACGCTTGCATGCGCCCCATCTGCACGCTCGACGGCAAGGCGGTGACCACGATCGAGGGCACGGGCTCCACGACCACCTCGTTGAGCCCGGTGCAGTACCGCATTGCCAAGGAAAACGGCTCGCAATGCGGCTTCTGCACGCCGGGCTTCGTGATGAACATGCACTCCGTGCTCGCGACCGCGACGAGCCTGGGCAAGGGGCGGCCGACCAAGCTGCGTGTCGAGCAGGCCTTCGACGGCAACCTGTGCCGCTGCACCGGCTACCGCCCGATCCTCTACGGCATGAAGCACTTTGCCTCCGACTGGAGCGACGCCGACAAGCAGGGCTGCCTGCACACGGACGTCGACCCCGCCGATGAGGTGCCGCATTGCCATACCGTGCCCGCGGACTTCCCCAGCTCGCTCGAGGCCCCCCCGCGCGCGCTCCACTATCGCAAGGGTGTCTATGACTGGTACCGCCCCGTCACCCTGGCCCAGGTGCACGAGATCCAGCAGCATTACGACCCGAGCAGCATCAAGCTGGTGGTGGGGAACACCTCGATCGGGGTTTACGACAAGTACACCGAGGATCCCCACGTCCTCGTCGACGTCTCCCACGTGCCCGAGCTGCGGCGCAAGGACGTGGAGCCCGCGCAGATCGTGGTGGGGTCGGCCGTCTGCTACAGCGACTTGCTCGATATGCTCGACGCTCTGCTCGCGCAACGCGGAAAGGTCGAGCCGGGCACCGCGGGCGAGGGGTACGAGGCGCTGCATACCATGGTCCAGCGCACCGCGGGCCGCATCGTGCGCAATGCGGCCAGCCTGGGCGGGAACACCATGATGGTGGCGCGGCACGTCACCGAGGGCGTGCCGTTCCCCTCGGATGCCTTCACGGCCTACTGCTCCCTGGGCGTCAAGGTGCTGGTCAGCACGGGCGCGGGCGCCCCGACCGAGTACGACATCCTCGACTTCGCCCACCACTACGCGAGCTCGCCCGCGCTGCGCGCGACGGGGGTGCTCGTGAGCTACCGCATCCCCACCACACCACCGCGCGTGTTCGTGCGGACTTACAAGACGGCGCTGCGGCCCGAGAATGCGCACTCGATCGTCAACGCAGGCATGCTCGCGGGCTTCGACGAGCAGGGCAACGTCACCGGCGCGCGGATCGTGTTTGGCGGGGTCGGGCCGCTCGCTTTCCACGCCAAGCGGGCCGAGGGCTTCCTGGAGGGCCGCCCGTGGAATGCGGAGACCTTGGCCGGGGCCATCGATTGCGTGCGGCAAGACGTCTCGGAGCAGCTCACCCTGCACCACGACCGCATGGCGGCGCTGCCCGACGAGGGCTTCACCGACGCGTACAAGCTGGCGCTCGCCGAGGGGTACTTCTACCAGTTCTTCGTCTACGTGGCCGAGCAGGTGGCCCACCACGAGGTGTCCAAGGACGTTCGCTCGGCGGGCAAGCGCAGGGAGAGGCCGGAGAGCACGGGCAAGCAGAAGTACGAGCGCTACAAGGACGAGTACCCGGTCAACAAGCCCTACATCAAGCTGGGCGCGTTCCTGCAGGCCACCGGCGAGGCGCGCTATACGCACGACATCCCGCTGCCGGCCCGCGGCCTGGAGGCGGCGGTGGTGACCAGCATGAAGGCGCTGGCCCAGATCTCCTACCAGATCCCCAGCGGCGATTCGCTGGTGACCGCCACCGCTGCCGAGCTTTCGGCCTACCTGGCGACCCGCTATCCGGGCTTCGTGGATTACGTCACCAAGGACGACATCCCCCCCGGTGGCTCCAACGCCCAGGGCTTCGGCAACGACCTCTTGTTCGCCGACGGCATTGTGACCTCGTACGGGCAATGCATCGGCCTGGTTTTGGCGCAGACCGCCGAGCAGGCCATCGACATCGCGCAAGAGATCGCCACCCGCTGGGTCCGGTACGCGCCGGTCGTCGACGACGACCGCAAGCCCGTCCTGCCCACGCTGACCATCGACGAGGCCCGGCGCCAGGGCAAGATCTACCAGGACAGCCAGCACTACCCCGTGCACGTCTGGAAGATCCAGCGCCCCGGGACCAAGCTCGACTGGGTCGCGGGCGACGATTCCGGCAGCCGCGTCGTGCACGACGACGCCGTGCTCGACGGCGTCCAGTGCAAGGTGTTCCACGGCAGCGAGCGCAGCGGGGCGCAGCTCCATTTCTACATGGAGACGAACGCGTGCGTGGCCATTCCCGGCGAGCGCAACCGCATCGTGGTGCATTCGTCCACCCAGAGCCCCGACTCGGTGCAGAGCGGGGTCCGCAGCGCGCTCGGGCTCGCCATGAACCATGTCGGAGTCGAGATCGCGCGGGTGGGCGGTGGCTACGGCGGCAAGACGACGCGCTCGCCCTACGTCGCCGGCATCACGGCGGTGGCGGCGTGGAAGCACCGACGCCCCGTGAAGCTGGCGATGCGCCGCGAGAATGACAGCGCGATGATCGGCCACCGGCACCCCTTGCTGGGCGAATACGCCGTCGCGATCGCCACCGGGGAGGGAGACCCGGATCAGCGCGGCCGGCTGATGGGCCTGAAGACGGACTTCTGGACCGACGGCGGCAGCACGCTCGATTGCTCGTTCGTCGTGATGGATTGTCTCCAGCTCCGGGCCGACAGCGCCTATAACATTCCCCACTACCAGACCAGCGGGGACGTCTGCCAGACGAACAAGGCCAGCAACACCGCAATGCGCTCGATGGGCTCGGTGCAGGCGCTGCTCGTGCAAGAGGACGCCATCGAGCAGGCCGCCCACGCGATCGGGATGCTGCCGGAGGACGTGCGGGAGAAGAACCTATACCAGCTCGGAGGGATGACCCCCGTCGGGCAGGTGCTCGATTACTGCTACCTGGGCCACGTGTGGGAGCGCATCAAGCAGAACTCGAAGTTCGCCGAGCGTCTCGCGGCCGTGCAGAAGTTCAACGCCGAGAACCGCTGGAAGAAGCGCGGCATCTCGATGATGCCCGTGAAGTACGGGAGCGGCTACAACGCGCCGATGCTCGAGCAGGCGGGCGCGCTCGTCGAGGTCTACGCCCAGGATGGCACGGTGCTCGTGCGCCAGGGCGGGGTGGAGATGGGCCAAGGGCTGCGGGTGAAGGTGGCCCAGGTGGTCGCCAAGGAGCTCAACATTCCCATGGGGCTCATCGAAATCGGCGACACCGACACGCAGGTGGTGCCGAACCCGGTGGGCACAGGGGCTTCGACGGGCTCGGGCTTCAATGCGGCCGCCGCCAAGAAGGCCTGCCGCGACCTGCGCGACCGGCTCCAGGCGTACTGCATGAAGAAGCTCGAGGAGAACGGCCTCGCGTGGTGCCAAACGAACCACATCGACTTCTGGAACCACCAAGATGGGTGGCGCAAGGTGGTGCAAATCACGACGAACGGCAAGACGATCGAGAAGACGATCTGGCAGTGCGTCGTCGCCATAGCCCATAATGACCAGTTCAACCTCTCGGCCCAGGCGCGCTTCAAGCAGAAGGGCGGGGCCGAGATCGACACCGGTCTGATCTTCAAGCCGAACGCAGGCAGCGAAGCCGTTTATCACTTCACCGGGTTCACCTACAGCGCCGCCTGCACCGAGGTGGAGATCGACGTGCTCACCGGGGAGACCACGGTGCTCCGCGCCGACGTGCTCTACGACATGGGCGATAGCCTCAACCCGGCCATCGACATTGGACAGGTGGAGGGCGCCTACGTGCAGGGGCTCGGCTACGTGCTGAGCGAGGATGTGCTGTTCCAGCCCGACGGCCCCGACGCAGGCGCGCTCAACGCCGACAACACCTGGCGCTACAAGGTGCCGGCGACGACCTCGATCCCCATCGAGTTCAACGTCGACCTCTTCCCGCGCTCCACCGCGCCCGAAGTCCCCGAGAGCCCCTACGACCTCTACTCGTCGAAGGAGGTCGGCGAGCCCCCGCTGGTGCTTGCGATCACGGCCTTCTTCGCGCTCAAGCACGCGATCCTGGCTGCGCGGCAGGATCGGGGGCATAACGAGTGGTTCCAGCTCCAGGCGCCAGCCACCGTCCAGCGCGTGCAGCAGGCGTGCTTGGTGACCCAGGAGGATCTGACCCTCTGAGCAGAGCGGGCCGCGGTAGCGGCCCGCTCCTCGAGCCGCGAGCATCGCCACGATGACCCTTGCCTCCATGCCGCGCTGTTCGCGTGGTCAATCCACTCGTGGAGCACGACGATGACCCCCTCTGATCCCAGGTTCTACGTCACGCTCCTCGAGATGCTCGGATCCGAACGCAGCTTCGCCGTCGCGACGGTCGTGAACGTGCGCGGCTCCGCGTCAGGCAAGCCCGGGGCCAAGGCGATCTTCGACGAGCACGGCCATAACCTCCACGGCTGGGTGGGGGGCGGCTGCGTCGAGCGCTTCACCGGCGAGCAGGCGGTCGCGGCGATCGCCGAGGGTCGACCGCGGCTCGTCGTGGCCGATCTCGACGACGAGGTGCTCGGCCTGGGCATGCCGTGCGGTGGCGTGATGGACATCTACATCGAGCCGGTGCGCCCGCGGCCACCGCTGTTCGTTGCCGGTGATGGGCCGAGCGCGAAGGCCGTCGTCACGCTGGGCGCGCGGCTCGGCTTTCGGGTCGTGGCCCATGCGCCGGGGCTCGTCGATGACTGGCAGGACCCGATGGTGTCCGTGCGTGACGCCGCCTACGAGGTCTGTGATCCCCCTCGAGGGGCGCGGATGGTGGTGGCCTCCCGCCATCGTGGCGACGAGGCGGCGCTCGCGGCCGGGCTGCGAGCCGACGCGAGCTACCTCGGCCTGGTCGCCAATCGCACCCGCGCGGCGGCGACCCGCGCGCGGCTCGCCGAGGTGGCCGCGCCGGAGCGCGTCGCGGCCATCCGCGCTCCCGCGGGCCTTGATCTCGGAGGGCGCCGCCCCGTCGAGATCGCCATGAGCGTGCTCGCCGAGATCCTGGCCGAGGAGCGCGGGGTCGACGTGGATGCCCTCGAGCGAGCGGCCGGAGCGGGGCCCGCCGCGTGTCCCTCCCCGGGCTGGTCGAGCCCCGAGCTCGTGGTGGTCGGACACAGCCGAATTGCCGAGGCGCTCGCTGACCTCGCCGCGATGCTAGAATGGCCGATCACCCTGCATGCCGTCGCGCCCGCACCCCATCAGCGCGCAGGCTACCCCGCGACGGTCCGCTGGGTGAGCGAGGATCCCGGCTTTCAACGGCTGCCGGCGTCCCCGAGCACGGCCGTGGTGGTGGCCTCGCACCACAAGGGGGACGAGCGGGCCATCGCGGCGGCGCTCGGGGCCGGAGCGCCTTACGTAGGTCTGGTTGCCAGCGCCAGCCGGTCGCGGTTGATCCGCGAGCGGCTCCCGGGTTCGCTCGCGGATACGCCCGGCGTGCTGCGAGCCCCGGCCGGGCTGGCCATCGGGGCGCGCACGCCTGCCGAGATCGCGTTGAGCATCGTGGTCGAGATCCTTGCCTTGCTGCACGGCCGCAGCGGCCGCGCGCTGACTGCGCTCGAGGAGCTCCCGGCCCGGCGCGGGGGCCCCTGCCTCGATGCGGGCGTAGGCGAGCGATGAGCACGGCCGTGGCAGCGCGCAGCGACTTCCCCGCGCTTGCGGCCCCGGGCTTCGTCTACCTCGACAACGCGTCGACCACCCAGGCGCCGCTCGCGGTGATCGAGGCCATCGCGGCCTTTTACCGAAACGGCCACGCCAACGTAGGCCGCGGCGTGTACGGGCTCGCCGAACGCACGACGGCGGCCTACGAGGCGGCGCGGGCACAGGTGGCGCGCTTCTTGGGCTTGCGCCATCCGAGCGAGCTGGTGTTCACGTCCGGCGCAACCGACGCGATCAACCTGGTGGTCGAGGGCTGGGCGCGGCGACGCGTGACCGCGGGGAGCAGGGTCCTCACGACCGTCCTCGAGCACCACGCCAACCTACTGCCCTGGCAGCGCCTCACCCGCCAGCACGGAGCCCGGCTCGAAACGATCGACATCGACGAAGAGGGGCGGCTCGATCTCGATGACGCCGCGGCCAAGCTCCCGGGGGCGACGGTGCTGGCCGTGACCGCCATCTCCAACGTGCTCGGCGTTCGCATGCCGCTGCCGGCCCTCGCGGCGCTGGCCCGCGAGCACGGCGTGTGCATGG
The DNA here is from genome assembly GCF_051527405.1 of Sorangium sp. So ce295. Taxonomy (NCBI): domain Bacteria; kingdom Pseudomonadati; phylum Myxococcota; order Polyangiales; family Polyangiaceae; genus Sorangium; species Sorangium sp. So ce295. The sequence continues at coordinate 12,332,479 of NZ_CP150324.1, forward strand.
TCGTCGACGCGGCCCAGGCCGTGGGGCACGAGCCAGTCGACTTCGCGGCGATCGGCTGCGACTTCATGGCGCTGTCGGCCCACAAGATGCTAGGGCCCACGGGCATCGGCGTGCTGGCGGCGCGTCGCGAGCGGCTGCTCGAGCTCGAGCCGGTGCGGGTGGGCGGCGGGATGGTCCGGGAGGTCGCCGCCCTGGGGAGCGACGGGCCGTCGCGATGGCGCGAGCCGCCGTGGGGCCTCGAGGCCGGAACCCCGCACATCGCCGGGGCCATCGGCATGGCCGCCGCTGCCGAGTACCTCGCAGCCCTTGGCCTACCGCGGATCGCCGCGGCCGAGGAGAGCTTGGTCCGCGCGCTGCTCGACGGCTTGCGCGAGCTCGAGGGCATCCGGGTGCTGGGGCCCGGGCCCGGTGCGGCGCGCGCGGGGATCGTGTCCTTCACATTTGCGAGCCACCACCCCCACGACGTGGCGGGGCTACTGGGCGAGCTGGGTGTGGCCGTGCGCGCGGGCCATCACTGTGCCGTGCCACTCATGCGACACCTCGGAGCGCCATCGACCGTACGGGTAAGCCTGGGGCCGTACAACGACGAGGGCGACGTCACGGCCCTGCTCGCGGGCCTGCGGCACGTCACGCGGGTGCTCGCGTGAGCCAGCATCCCCGGAGCCTCTACCGCGAGGCCTTGCTCTGGCTGGCTCGCGCCCCCGACCACCGCGGGCCGATGCCCCACGCCGATCGGCGCGGGCGGGCGGTCAATGCCCTGTGTGGCGACGAGCTGCTGGCCGAGCTCACCCTCGGGCAGGACGATCGCATCGGCGAGCTGCGGTGCACCGTCCGCGGCTGCGCCGTAGCCGAGGCCTCGGCCCACCTCTTGGCCGAGCTCGTGCCCGGAGCGGATCACCAGCAGATTGCGGGTTGGCAAGCGCGATTCGAGGCGGCGCTCACTGGCGCTGCCCTGCCTGCCGAGCTCGCGCCCCTCGAGCCGCTGCTGGCCCTGCGCGAGCGGCCCAGCCGGCATGGCTGCGCGCTGCTTCCCTGGCAGGCACTCGCCGAAGCGCTGAGGCCGGTGGGCGTCGCGCCATCGCGCGATGATCTCGGGGAGGCGGCCCAGCCCCCGGCCGGAGCCGCATCGATCGGGCCCGTCATTTCGACTGTAGGTCGTCAGAATCGCTAGCTAGTGCCCAGCTTGCAAGGGGCGGATGAAGCTCGTCGCCATGGTGACCGAGCCAAGGAACATCGCCCGCTTCCTCTCCGCGCTCGGCGAACCGACCGACGTCCCAGCACGCTCTCCCAGCGCCGACGCGGCGGCCGCCGTACTGGAAGAGCACCGTTCTGCGCCGCAAGGCGCCCGGGGACGCCGCCGCGCTTCGCGACGCGCCTCCCGGGCCAGACCAAAGCCCGGACGGACACGTGGGCCCACGGCACGTCGATGCGCCCCGTAGCGCGCTCGGCGCCGCCCGGACCACGCTCTTTCGGCCCAGGACCGAGCCATCACGACGCTCGCGGTCCCACCCTTTCGGTTTGCTGCGCTACACTGCTTCGCGCTGCGATCCGGCTTCTTTTACCTACGCGCTGGAGCTCGCCCGCGCTCGCGCAACGCTGCGGTCTGCTGCGGGCGTGGTTACACCCCGCCCGTCGGCAGCAGCGCAAAGTTGGACGGCTTCTACTATTCGGAAGAGTGGTGACGCCTTTTGGCAATTTCGTCTGTCCACAGTTCCGCGGCATCACCGACCCAGATCGCGACGCAGTTCTTTCCGCTCTCCTTAGCGAATTTCTTAGCGCGGTTCGCTGCTTCCTTGAGTGCGCCCGATGCCGCACTTTCCGCATACGGCTCTGCCGCGACCCCGAACGATGCTGCGAGCGTCACTGGTTCCTCGTTCACCAGAAATTGCTTATCTGAAATGAGCTGGCGAAGTGCGTCGGCGAACGCGGCCCCCATCGTTAGATTCGCGTTCTGAAGAAGCACTACCATCTCATCGCCACCCTCGGCATACGCATATCCGATGCCTGTGACAGCGGCAACTACTAGCCGCTGAAGCGCAGGAAGCAAGTCCCTGTCAACCATCACTTCCGTATACTTTGAGTTCACTGCCTTGAAGCCGTCAATATCAAAATATATCAAACTTCGGCCCATGAGACCCGACGCAGACGCCAGATCCGCGCCGAGTAGGTTGGGGGCGTCGAGGATGCCAAACTTTTGGTCCTTTTTGCGCCCATCGTCGGCTCTCGTGGTAGCAGGCTCGGCGGAACCGATCCTATTCAACGCATCTACCAGGTACTTGAGGAAATCCTCACGAAACTTGTCGACATTCCCCGGAAAATTCTGAACATACATTCTGTAGAGGAGGCCGTCCCCTTGATCGCCCTGCTCCGCGACGCTCCGGAACATGTCGTACGCAAGGGAGATGCGTTCGTCCTTGGATTTCGGCATCTCCCATGCTCGGAACCTCGTGGGACCCCAGGTGGACCACTTGGCTTTCCGATCGGCCTCGAAGGCGCGGTATGCACTATTCTCGGACACATTGGTATCGAGGTATTCGTATAGATCGCCGCAAACATGAGGAAATTCCTTGTATGTTGCATCGCGGATCCGCTCAAGGAGTTCCTGCACGGTAGATTGATCGATAGCCATAAATCACACCTCGAGCATCTGGCATTCAGCCATCAGCGCATTCGATTTCATCATCTTTCGGGCGGCTTCATCAAGAGAACTACTTCCTGTGCCCGGACTCTGTCAATCCAACGTAGCAATCAGCTGTACTGCGCGACATATCTTCGCGTTTTCGCATGTAGGTTGCAGACCGTGGTGCCCGATCATCTGCGATTGATTGCCTCGGGCGACTAATGTGCGGCCGAGATGTCCGTGCGCGATTCACGGTCGCTTGATTCGACCCACATCCTTGCGCGCGCGGGCCACAAGGACTGCATCCGGGTTGGCCCTGGCTGTAAGCAAGGAGTTGCAGAAGTCGATCACTCGGCCTCCCGGCGCTGAGTGACGAGGCAGCTCGTCAATGACCCGGTTGAGCACAAAGCCGAGCATAATCCCCGCCAGGGGCACCACATGGGCAATCGACGGGTCTACGATTCCCGCGGCAGCAAGCCCTGCCGACATGAGTCCTACGACGTTAACACTCTTGAGCAAATCAGGCCGTTTCTCATAATGGCGAACCTCGGCATTAAACCTACCGATCGCGTCCTTTAAATAATCGGGATCGATATTCTCACGCGAAATTCGGTCGATAAGATCCCGTAGGCGCTTGATGTCTGCCGAGGAGAACTCTTTCGCCAAATCTACCACATCTACCTTACTGCTGAGCGCGAGTAGATCTGATACGGCCGAAAGTGTGAAACGGGATCGAGTTGATCCGACGAAGCCCCCGCCATAGATGCCCGCTACCAAGTCGCAAGCGGCGCTTTCGTCGTACTCGCCAGCGGAGGACGGGAACACGTGGGCACCGAGCGCAGCGGCCCATTCCACCTTCTGAGCAGCGGACCAGAGTTCAAGCCGCAGGTCTCTTCCCGTCACTTGCTGGTAGACCGCGCTACTGATAGCCCCAATGCCCAAGTGTGATGTCCCCATCGCGCCGCGGCTACTCACGGACCACTCAGCACCCGCCCATGTCGCGCCGAGCTCGTATACGAATTGAACAAAATCAGCGGCACGCGCAGGGCCGACGAGGTTTGACGCTTGGTCCGTGAGCATGTGAAGCATTGCGTGGCGCTCGACCGGGCTCAAGGGCGGGTAGAGCAGCGGCACGCGGTTGCGCGCATCAGCGACGGTGGCAGCGGCCAATCGTCGAGAAAGAAGAATGCTCTTGGGCGCGCGCTCCGCGAGGGCAGCGAGCCAGTTGAGCGGGTAGCGGTCGATCGCCTGGGGGAGAAGGATCCGAACCCGACCCAGCTCGACCAGTCTTGACAGTTCTTCGCTGGATACGCCTAGAGCAGCGCAATTCTCTTCGAATGAGTTCTCGAGCGGTAGCGCGAGAAGCACCGTGTCATAAAGACAGAGTTGAGATCGAATGTCGTCGGGGGCGAACACGGTCGCGTCGACCAGGCAGGAGAGGCCGCGGGAGTGTTGCCAGGCGACGGGGAGAAGCTCGGTGGCACACGAATCGCTCGAGGCGAACAGTCGCTCTCGACTGGCAGCCCATGCCTCCTCGTCGTCCTCCATCAGGAAACGAAGATCTCTGGAATACTTCGTCGGCAGGCGTCGACTTGGCAGTAGATCGATGTCGCCTTGCCCGAACTCAAATCGAAACGTTTCGTTCTGCGGGTCTCGAGAAGGATCGACTGCGAAAAGGATCTGGACGCCGTAGCCCATCTCCGCGTAAGCGGACGAGACTTGACTCTTTTCGGTGTCTGAGAGTTTCCGGGTTGTGACGAAGACGACGTCAGTCCCGGGATCGTCGATGGTGAACGGAGGAAAATCAGGTGGGAGGGCCAACCCGAGGTCTACGAGGACATCACGGCGGGTCCTGGGTGCACCAGCTAGCCGCGCCCGCTCCTCACAGGTCCGTTCAGGCACGCGCTCGGCGCCCGCCGGGCACTGTTCGACAATCTTTACCGGTGCAGTTACCACCCTGCACTGCTTGTCAAACCACAGGCGAAGATCCTCGCCTCCTGCAGCCTTCGCAGTGCTTAGAGTCGGGCAAACAATGTAGTGCTGGTATCCCTGCCGCCAGAGACCGGCGAACTGAATCTGCGGCTGCTGAAGAAGCAGCTGCTCGTACGACCAACGACAGTAGTGATCATCGTAGAGTGTCATGGCATGCGACTCCCTCGGTCTGGTTAACGACTGCTTGGCCACAAGGATGTGCGGGCCAAGATGGTCTTTACCCACATCGTCGACCGCGGCCCTCTCGGCGTGATCCGTCCTCTCGATCGCTGACCGCCGCTTCCGCGTGGGCGCCTTGAACTCCGATCCCATCCCCTCGTGCCGCCCCCACGCATCGTGAAAAGATAGCGTATCCGAGGGCTGCCCCGCCTTGTCAAGGAGACCAGCGCAGGACCGTGCGAGCTCTACACCGGACGAAGGCGCGAGCGGGCCCTCGATGCCCTGCCCCTCCGAAACGAAGATGTGCCCCTGCAACGGCCCAGCCGATCAGCGGCGATGCTGTTTAGGTTGCCGCAGCTTGCCGAGTTCTCCACCACGCGGGACGGCGTCCGGAGCCGCAGCAGAGCACGCGCCGACGGTGAGCCAAGTCGAGACGCGCGCGGATGGCCGCGGGCTGTCGAGGTGCGGACACCGGGGTTCGGCTGTCAGGTGCCGGCGGGACGCTTGCGCGGCCGGCCGCGCTTGATCTCCGGCATCGCGGCGCTGCGAAGAAGAACCCCGGGCGACACATCGAGCGCGTTCGCGAGCCTGACGAGCGTGCCGAGGCTCATGCTCTGCCGCCCAACCTCGATCGCCTGCATCGTCCGCAGCTCGATCCCGGCCGCTTCCGCAAGCTGCTCCTGCGTGATGCCGCGCTGCTGACGTAGACGCCGCAGGTTCGCCGCAATGTAGAGCAGAAGGGTATCAAGCGTGAGCATTCGCACGCCCTTCGCGTACCCCCGCGCCGGGTTCAGAATAATGATCCAGCAGATCGGATTTCCTTGACCTGCCGGCTGTCAGTTCATAACGTGGCGAGACCACAAAAGTGCCGCCCGCGGGTGCTGATAACACCCCGGGCGGCGTGGCCGAACCCCGCGCTAACGAGGTCCGACATGGAAACCGTACGTCTACGCCCCGACGGGGGCCAAGAGATCGATCCGCCCTCCCGCCGCCGCACCCGCCCCGCTGCTCGCAGCCGGCCCGCCCAAACCCCTCCGTCACCAACCCGCTCACCCCGCCGTCTACCTCGACCCCACCGCGCTCCTCGAACAGCGCCCGCTCATCCGCAGCACCCTCCGCGCCCGCGGCGTTCTCCCCGCCGATCTCGACGACCTCACCCAGGACACCCTCCTCGGCGCCTGGCGCAGCCTGCGCGCCGGCCGCTTCCGCCCCTCCCCCGCTCTTCCTCCCGCCGACGCCCTCCGCCGCTGGCTCGCCGGCATCGCCTCGCGGCAGGCCTCGCACTACCGCGACAAGGCCCACCGCCGCCACGAGCTCCCCGCGGTCGACCCTGACCGCCTCTCCGCCTTCGCCGCCCCCTCTCCCGAGGCCCGCCTCGTCGCCCGCGGCCTCCTCCGCGCCTTCCACCGTCTCCGCCCCGAGTTGCGCGAGATCCCTCGCAAGCCGCCTCTTCGCCCGCGCCCTCACCCGCTCTCGGAGGTGGCCCCGATGAGCCCGATGAGCCCCGCCCCGTCGACGCCCCCGCCGAGACGGCGGCCGAGCTGCCGACCGCGACCGAGGCCGCCCTCCTCCAGATGGTGCTCGGCCTGCCCGGCGTCGGCCCGCGCCTCCTCGGCACGGCCGCTCTCCCCTCGCTCGGTCGCCTCTCGCCTGCGGCCCTCGCCGAGCGCACCCAGATCGCCCTGTTCGACGCGACCCGGCTCGCCGCCGCCTTCGAGCTCGGCCGCCGCACCCACGCCGCCCGCGCCCGCCGGGGCGCGCTCCTCACCGACGCCGCCCGCGTGGCGCGCTACTTCGGCCCGAGGCTCGCCTTCGCCTCCGGCAGCCGCACGACGCGCTGGAGCACGCGGAGCCAAAGGCCGTGCTGAACCGCGCGAGGGCGCTTCAGCGTAACCGCCCGACCAACGCCATCGTGACCACCCCAGCGGGGCCGGTTACCTGTCCCCATCGCGAAGGAGGAAGCGATGGCGACGAGGGTGGAGTGGGCCGAGCGGGTGGAGCGATGGGAGCGGAGGGGGCTGAGCGCCGAGAAGTTCGCGCGGCGCGAGGGGTACAAACCGGAGCAGCTGTACTGGTGGCGCTGGAAACTGCGGGCTGACGGGCCCTCGCAGCCCTCGCCGTCGTCGTTGACCGAGCCGCCGCGGTTCCTGCCGGTGCACGTGGTGGCCGACGCATCGCCGGTCGTGACGGAGCCGATCGAGATCGCGCTGCCTAAAGGCCGGGTGGTCCGCGTTCGGCCGGGCTTCGACCCGGCCACGCTCGAGCGCGTGCTGGCGCTCGCCGCCGAGGAGACGTCGTGCTGACGCTGCCGCCGTCGGTGCGCGTCTACGTGCGACTGCTCCCCTGCCGCCAACCACGCAGCAAACGGCATTGTACCGCGAACCTCGGGCTCACGCATGGTAATCGCGCCGGCTCGCAGGGCGCGCCCGATCTCTCCGGGGCTGGTTCGGTTTCATCGAGCGCAACGCGGGCGTGCCTGGCTGCGTGCACGGCGTCGCGGAGGCCATGCTCGCCCAGGAGCCGCGCTCTCAGGGCATCGTGCAGGTATAGCTCGCAGCGTCGCTCGCGTCGCCGCTGCCGTTGTACCGCGGATACTCCGGGTATTTGCAGAGCGGCCGCTCGAATTGCACCGCGCCCGTCGTGTCGACCTTCGAGCTGACGAGGTTCTGGGTCGACGGCGGCCTCCCTTCCTCGACCCAGGTCTCGAGGGCGCTCAGCAGATCGACCGTATCCGCGCCGACGCCGCCGAAGCAGTGCTGCACGCCCGGCTGGAGGAAGAACTCCATGTTCTCGTCCCGCGCGGCCTCGCCGCCCACGGCGTCGGCGACGCCATTCCAGTACTCGATCGACCCCTTGTAGCTGATCGCCCAGTCGTACGTCCCGTGCACGAGGATGACCTTCCCCTCGCGGGCGAAGAACTCCGTCAGGTCGAAGGGCGCGTCGACGACCTCGGCCGCCTCCTGGATCTCGGGGAGGTGAGCTTCCGGCTCGAACTGCAGCGTGTCGTAGGCCGGGTCCTTCATGATCCAGTTCCGGATGAACGACTCGGCGAAGAACATGTGCAGTGGCACTGGGAAGTCCGCCGTGTTGCCGATGAGCCAGGCCGGGAAGCCTTCGTCCTCGCCGCCGGGGCCCCAGCCGGGATAGATCGAGGTGCCGTCCTGCAGCGTGAACTCTCCATAGATCGCCTGCGCGGTCTCGAGCTGCCCCTGCGTCAAGCAGGTGTCCGCATCGCCGGCCGTGCAGAGCAAGCTCGCCGGATCGAAGGCGCACGCCTCGACGTGACTGACCACCCCGTCGTCGACCCCGTCGAGCGCGTCGCACTCCGCGAGCACGGCGCTGGACATCGTGGCCGCCTTGGCCGTGGTGATTTGCCCCCCCGGCGTGCCCAGCTGGTCCTTCATGATGTTGTTGAAGGCCAGGGTGAGCTCGGTGAAGCTGTGGGCAGGCGCCCGCGCCACGACGCCGTCGAAATCCTCGGGCCACCGGGTCGCCTGGATCAGCGCCTCGCGCCCGCCGTTCGAGCAGCCCTCGAAGTACTTTCGCGCGGGCTGCTCGCCATAGCGCTCCTGTACCGTCGCGAGGACGGCGCCGAGGACCTTGTGGATCTGCAGGTAACCGAAATCCTGCTGCACCTCCGGGTTATTGAGGAACACCCCGCCCGTCGGATCGTCGTGCCCGCCGTTGGAGGCCACCATCACGTACTCCCCCGAGGCGTCCCGGGGCGGGCGAAAGAAGATGGGCGAGATGGCTCCGTCCCAGCCGCCTCCGCCGACATAGAGGAGCTTCTTGTTCCATTCGGTTGGCAACTCCACCTCGAACCGGAGGCTCGTGCCGATGAGGCCAGGTACCTTGCAGTGCTCGCCGACCCCGTTGGCTGCCGCGACCAGCGTGGCGCTGCTGAGCGTGGCGTCGCCGAGGGTGACGCCGGAGAGCGCGTCGCAAGCCTCCTGGGGAGTCTTCGCCGGTTGCTCGGTGCCGGGCGGAGGTTGCCCGTCACCTTCGTCACCCCCGCAGGCGAGGAGCGACATCGCGAGGGCGCCGAGGAGCGCGTGGTACCCAGCGCGATGCCTGCCCTTCTTCGTGGCTGCCAGCGCAGCGCGGTGAACAGTCCTCATGGATCCTCCTGGGTGGCTCCGAGGGTGCTGAGCCAAGTGGGCGAAGGGATGGCATCTCTTGCCCACGCGAGCAAGCTGGCCCATGCCGAGATCACGGCGTCTCCACCTGGACCACCTGCGCGCGAGTCTCCGGGAGAACCCTCTGACCTACGGCGGGGTCATGCGTGAAGAATGCGTCAAGAACCGAGCCGAGCGAGCGACGCTTGACGCGCACGCCTTGGGTCGCAGTAGTACTGCGTACCCTAGAGCGGTGCTCAGCCGCGTCCGGTACATGAGAAACAGAGCGGCGGTCACCCGCACAGGAGACGGGCCCAGATCGGTGTTTTCGGCGCGGAAGCGCACGAAAGGGAGCTGAGCACCGAAAACGTCGAGGTGGGCCCGTATCCGAAGCGGGGGCCCGCCGCTCTAGAGGCTCAGAACGTGCAGGTGGGGGTGGGGCCGGCGGTGAAGGGCTCCCAGCGGACGTCCTCGATCGCCACGTCCATCGGCGACTCCGAGTAGATGAGGAAGGGCGTGTTGACGTTGGTGATGTCGAGCCCTCTGTCCGTCAGGCACTTCAGCGGGACGGAGACCTCGTGCCACTCCCCGTCCGCGATGGAGGTCAGCGTATTGGCGATGTTGATGTCGCCGAGGCAGGGATACACGCAGTGGGCTGACAGCGTGACCAGCGGGCCCTCGGGCGGAGCATCGACGCGCGCCCGGAAGACGATCGAGGTCTCCGAGTTGTAGTAAGGCGACAGATCGACCCCGGGCGCGCCCGCCGAGACCTGCGCGTAGATCTGGCCCGTCGCGCTCCAGGTCACCTGCTTGGCGCTGCCCTGGATCTCGCCGTCGATCGTGCTCACGCTGACCTCGCCGCCGGGCAGGGTGGCCCCCATGCCCACGTCGATGCCGCCCCAGTTCGAGGGGCCGCCGATGCGCAGCACGTAATCGCCCTTGTCCTCGCCATCCACGAAGATCTCGAGCGGCTCGCTCGTGGTGCCGGCCGCCCCCGGGTCCGGGGCATCGCAGCCGTGGCCCGTGGAGACCTCGGGCAGATCGTCGCCGAGCGCGTCGGCGTCGGTGGTCACGAGGCCATAGCCATACGCGAAGAGCGGCTCCTCGCCGTCTCCCCTGTTGATGGACGTCTGGCAGTCGGCCGAGGGCCACGAGAACGACAGCTTGCCCTGGAACTCGTGATCGCCGAAGAGCACGTCGGCGACGCCGCCGCCCTCGCTGCCCGGCAGCCAGGCCGCCACGAACGCGTCTGACCGGTTGAGCTCCTTGTTGGTGTGGAGCGGGCGGCCCGACACGAACACCGTGACGATGGGCACACTCGGCGCCTGGGCGCGGATGGTCTCGATGACGGCGAGGTCCTCGGGGTAGAGGTTCGCGTGCTCGAGCGTCTCGAACTTGCCTATATCGCCCTGGCCCTCGGCGTAGGGCGTCTCGCCGATGACCACGATCGCGGCGTCGAAGGTGTCGGCCGCGGCGGTGCCGTCGGGGCTCAGGGTCGCAGCGCCGCTCAGCCCGGCGGCCGTGATCGTCTCCTCGATGCCGGCGTAGATGGACTGCGCGTTCGGGAAATCGGCGTTGGTGTTGCCGGTGCCCTGCCAGGTCAGCGTCCAGCCGCCGGACTGGTTCTGGATGTTGTTTGCGGTCTTGCCGGCCACGAGGACGTTCATCGACTTGCTGAGCGGCAGGACATCGCCCTTGTTCTTGAGCAGGACGAGCGACTTGCGCACGGCCTCGCGCGCCACGGCCCGGTGCTCCGGCGCGGCGAGGAGCGCGGCGTCGCCGGCGACCGACCGGGTCGACGGGGCGCCCTTGCTCGCCCTGGGGCCGAGGAGGCCGGCCCGCATCTTCACGCGCAGGATCCGGGTCACCGCGTCGTCGATGCGGGCCATCGGGATCTCGCCGCTCTCCGCCTGGGCGATGGTGTTCTCGATGAACGCCATCCAGTCGTTGGGCACCATGATCATGTCCACCCCGGCGTTGATCGCCGCGGCGCACCGCGTGTTGTTACAACCCGGGAGCTGGCCGTGCCCGTTCCAGTCGCCGACGACGAAGCCGGTGAAGCCGAGCTGGCCCTTGAGGATGTCGGTGAGCAGGTACTGATTGCCGTGCATCTTGTCGCCGTTCCAGCTGCTGAACGACGCCATCACGGTCTGCGCGCCCGCCGCGAGCGCGGAGAGGTAGCCCTGGGCGTGGATGTCGCGCAGAGCCTCCTCGGAGCAGACGGTGTTGCCCTGGTCCTTGCCCTGCTCGGTCCCGCCGTCGCCCATGAAGTGCTTGGCGGTCGCGACCACGTGCGCGCCGTTGAACAGGTCCGCGCTGTCCGCCGGCCGGCCCTGCAGGCCCCGGATCATCCGGCCCGCGTAGCTCCTCACGATCTCCGGATCCTCGGAGTAGCCCTCGTAGGAGCGGCCCCACCGATCGTCCCGCACCACGGCGAGCGTGGGGGCGAAGGCCCAGTCGAGCCCGGTGACGGCGACCTCGGCGGCGGTGATGGCGCCGATCTCCTCGATGAGATCGGGATCGTTCATGGCGCCGAGCCCGATGTTCTGCGGGAACAGCGTCGCGCCGATCACGTTGTTGTGGCCGTGCACCGCGTCCACGCCCCAGATGACGGGGATGCCGAGGTGCTCGCCGGGCGCGCCGCTCGTGTCGATGGAGGCCGCGTAATAGGCGTCCGCGAGGTCGACCCAGTCGGCCACGGTCGCGTGCTTGGAGCGGCCCGGCCAGGAGCCGCCGCCGTTCAGCACCGAGCCGATGTGGTACTCCCGGACCTGGTCCGGCGTGATCGCCAGGATCTCGGGCTGGACCATCTGGCCGACCTTCTGCGCCACGCTCATCTGCGCGAGCAGCTCGGCGATGGCGTCCTCGATCTCCGGGTCGAGCGCGATCTCGCTCGTCACCGTCGGCCATTCGACCGACGCGCTCTCGCCGCCCGCGCCGCCGCCACCGGCGGTGCCGGTGGTGGAGCCGGCGCCGGAGCCGCCTTCGCCGCCGCCGCCGGCGGTGCCCGTGGAGCCGGCGCCGGAGCCGCCCGCGCCGCCGCTACCGCCGGTGCCGGTGGTGGAGCCCGCGCCGGAGCCGCCCTCGCCGCCGCCGCCGGCGGTGCCGGTGGTGGAGCCTGCGCCGGAGCCGCCCTCGCCGCCGCCGCCGGCGGTGCCGGTGGTGGAGCCTGCGCCGGAGCCGCCCTCGCCGCCGCCGCCGGCGGTGCCGGTGGTGGAGCCGGCGCCGGAGCCGCCCTCGCCGCCGCCGCCGGCGGTGCCGGTGGTGGAGCCTGCGCCGGAGCCGCCCTCGCCGCCGCCGCCGGCGGTGCCGGTGGTGGAGCCTGCGCCGGAGCCGCCCTCGCCGCCGCCGCCGGCGGTGCCGGTGGTGGAGCCTGCGCCGGAGCCGCCCGACCCTGTCGCGTCAGCCGGGGGATCCGTGGAGTCGTCCCCGCAGGCGGGAACAGGGATGGTCAGGGCTGCGACCAGCAGCCATCTACCGTATTGGTTACAATGCTTCATACCAGCGCCGGAGCATGGTCCCGGCGCAGTGGGGCGTCAAATTTATAGTCCCGCAGTCTGCTTCTATCAGGACCTCTGTCGGCCATCGCTCACGCCACACCTACACGCAGACCACGATTCATCGCTTCTCGGCGGACCAGGCTTTCGGTATCCTCGATCCTCCTCCAGCCACCAAGGCAGCAAGGAAGAACGCCATGTCGCAACATTGGACGATCGCGGGCGCGCTGCTCGCCTTTGCGCTGCTCGACGCCGCCTGCGCCGACCCCGAGCAGGACGCTTCCTCCGGCGCGGCGAGCGGCGGTTCCACCTCGGTGAGCCTGCACGGGTCTTCCTCGACGGGGCTTATCACGAAGACGGCACCGAGCTCGTGTGAACGCAAGCGTGGCGGCTATCGAGCGGTCGACAAACCGCGCCGAGCTCCTGCGCCGCACATTTGCGATCGACGTCCTCGAGTGCCCAGCTTGCAAGGGGCAAATGAAGCTCGTCGCCATGGTGACCGAGCCAAGGAACATCGCCCGCTTCCTCTCCGCGCTCGGCGAACCGACCGACGTCCCAGCACGCTCTCCCAGCGCCGACGCGGCGGCCGCCGTACTGGAAGAGCACCGTTGTGCGCCGCAAGGCGCCCGGGGACGCCGCATAGCGTCTCGCGACGCGCCTCCCGGGCCAGACCAAAGCCCGGACGGACACGTGGGCCCACGGCACGCCGATGCGCCCCGTAGCGCGCTCGGCGCCGCCCGGACCACGCTCTTTCGACCCAGGACCGAGCCATCACGACGCCCGCGGTCCCACCCTTTCGGTTTGCTGCGCACCACTGCTTCGCGCTGCGATCCGGCTTCTTTTACCTACGCGCTCGCGAGGAGCTCGCGACGTCCATCGCCCGCTCGGATCGCGGCCGTACACAGATGAAGCGCCGGACCTTCCTCGAGGGCTTCGGCTACAGCGCGAGCCCCCGCGTGCGCCAGACATCGCTCTCGTCGGCAGTCGAGAACATCCAGAGATGGGGCTACGCCCACAAGCTCAGCGGCAGCACCGTCAACGACTACATCACCATCTGGAAGAGCGATGCGCCCGTCAGCAGCGAGCAGCCCCAGCGCGGGTGGTGGCCCAAATGGTCCGTTTCGGGCCAACGATTCCGCATGTTTGCAGAGCCGTTTGGGCCACCATCGTGCCGCACGGTGTGCCTGATGGTCGATGCGTCCGACGAGATGTTCACGCTGCTCGCCGGCGTCCTGGCGGCGCTCATACGGCGGCGGGCGTTAACGTTCCGGTTCGACGACATGGGGCGGTGGGTCGCGCAGGCCCCCGAGGTGCTCACGCTGTCGCGCGTGCGCTCCGTGACCGGACAGGGCGACCGCCGCGAGAGTGACGACTTCCCCGGCGTCGGTGCGGTAGTGTACAGCTATACGGTAGGATGCCTTCCGCTTGGTGCCAGTAGTGTACAGCTATACGGTAGGATGCCTTCCGCTTGGTGCGACGTCGCGGTAATCGCAGGCGTTTCACGAGTGGAAGGCCTGTCTGATCGCATAAGGCCCGTTCTGTCGATAAACTCGTACAGTCGGACTGCACGAGCCAGGAACGGCTCCGAGAATCTTGACTTTGCGGAACGCGTTTGCTTGTCCTATCCGCCAAAGCGCTTGACGACGCTGAGCGGCTGGGCGAGGACAGAGTCACCATGAGGCGTTGGCTACTGGCTTTGGGCGTGTGCGTTTCCACCGCGGCGTGTGGTAACGGATCGAATGGGGACGCTGCCGCGAGCGGGGGCGCGGGTGGCACGGACAGCGGTGGGACGGGCGGCGGGGGCACGGCCTCCGGTGGTGCGACGGGCTCTGGGGGAACGGCCGAAAGCGGCGGCGCATCCAGCGGCGGCGCATCCAGTGGTGGGGCTGGCGGCTCGGGGTCGGGCGGCTCGAGTGGGGCCACGGGTGGCGCGGCTTCGGGCGGGCAAACGGGCAGCGGCGGCCAAGGAAATGCCGGAAGCGGCGGCACGACCGGTAGCGGCGGCTCGGTCAGTGGCTGCGTCGGCGACCCGTTCCCCACGGCCGATCCTACCAAGACGGGCCCCTTCTCGGTCACCGCAGACAAGAACGTCGGCCCCCTCGCCGGCGTCGTTCCCGATCCGATCTATGGGGACGAGCAACAGCGCTTCAACGTGTACCGCCCGAGCAATATCGCAACCAGCGGCCACTGCCATCCGATCCTGATCTGGGCCAATGGCTACCGGGACAATCCGGAGCAGAAGCCGCCGAAATGCGTCGTCAACTCCGGCAGCAATCAGTGGTGCGGACAATACGGACCGATCGTCAACCATCTCGCGTCCCACGGTTTCGTCGTGGTGGCTTCTCTCAGCACCGCGACCGCCGAAGGCGATCCTCTTCCCACGACCGCGGGCCTCGATTGGATCTTGGAACAAGCCGAGGATGCGAGCAGCCCGTACTATCACGCCCTCGACACCACGAAGATCGGCCAGCTTGGCCATTCCTATGGGGGCATGTCGACTTGCAAGACGGCCTCCGATCCCCGTTTCTCGGCCCTCGGCACGATTTGCGGCACCACCGCCCTCAAGGGAGTGCACACCCCCATGTTGTTCTTCTGCGGGGGGAAGGACTCCACGGTGAAATGCAGCGGGGTCCACGATGTCTTCAAGACGGTCACCGATCAGCCCGCGTTTTTCCTCAACGAGCTCAACGCGGATCACGGTAGCTGGGTCTATCAGGGCGCAAATGGCGTGTCCCTGTCGTCGGCCGCGGCCTGGTTCCGCGTTCATCTGATGGATGACACAGCGAAGAGAAACTTCTTCTACGGCGACAACTGCAAGTTCTGCACCGATGGCCGCGTGCAAGCAGAGCAGAACGCCCTGATGAAGGTCCCCTGAGCGACGGGGCCGATCTGGCTAGGCTTCACTGACTGTTGAGAGTCAAACTGGTTGATGCTCTCTCGCTCGGCCTGGCTGATGGCCATCGCGACAGTGAGCGGGCCTCGGTCACAGGCGTGATGGTCGGCCCATCGCGTCCTGAGCGCGCAAGCGCATCGGACCGCGCCCTGCGAAGCCACAAGAGCCTACGAAGGCGGACGATGACGCCGCTCCGAAACGCAAGCGTGGCGGCTATCGAGCGGTCGACAAACCGCGCCGAGATCTTGCGCCGCACATTTGCGATCGATGTCCTCGAGTGCCCAGCTTGCAAGGGGCGGATGAAGCTCGTCGCCATGGTGACCGAGCCAAGGACATCGCCCGCTTCCTCTCCGCGCTCGGCGAGCCGACCGACGTCCCAGCTCGCTCTCCCAGCGCCGACGCGGCGGCCGCCGTACTGGAAGAGCACCGTTGTGCGCCGCAAGGCGCCCGGTGACGCCGCATAGCGTCTCGCGACGCGCCTCCCGGGCCAGACCAACGCCCGGACGGACACATGGGCCCACGGCACGCCGTGGCCATCCTCCCGTCGGGTCATCTGGATTCGAACGAGGACAACATGCGAACAGCTCAAAGCAGCGTCCATCGACGCACGGGTTTGGGGGTCGTCGCCGCGCGAGCGGCGCTGGCAGGGGTCCTGACGCTCTCTGCATGCAACGACGGCGGCACGACCGGCGGGGACGCGGGCTCGCCGGCCTCGGGCGGCCGCCGATGCGAGCGCCAGCGCGGCAGACGCGTGGGCCGGGCAGCGCCGCGGCTCACGCGTTCGGCTCCTCCTGTCCGCCCCGTGGGCCCGCGGATCACGGCCGGAAGACCCGACAGCGATCACCGCACGAACTCAGCGAGTTGTGCCAGAGCGTGACAGCCATGCCACACGCAAGAGCTGGAGTGCCCGGGCTTTTTTTCGGCGGCCCTCATCTTGCAATGCCGTTGCGCAGAGGAAGGTGAATTATGAAACTCTCAGCAAGGCTCTTGGCCGGTGTGGTCCTGTCAGCGCAGATGTTCTCCTGTACCGTGGATGGGGACGGTGGCGAATGCGTCAGCCCCACGCAGAACCTCGACACGGCGTATGAGCCAGGCGCGGTCGGCTGCGCCTGCACCGACGCCGACGAGGACGTGTGCGTCGATGACAGCAGCGGGCGCGGCGTCGCCCTCGTCTGCGACGCCGGACGCTGGAAGGCGGTCGTGGATGGCCCGTGCGCGCCTCCCCCGCCCGTGTGCTTCAGCCCCACCCAGAACGTCGATAAAGCGTATACGCCGGGCGCCGTCGGCTGCGCCTGCGCCGACACGGACCAGGACGTGTGCGTTGAAGACAGCACCGGGCGCGACGTCGCCCTCGTCTGCGACGCCGGGCGCTGGAAGGCCGTCGAGGATGGCCCGTGCGCGCCTCTCCCTCCCGTGTGCTTCAGCCCCACGCAGAACCTCGACACGGCGTACGAGCCAGGCTCGGTCGGCTGCGCCTGCACCGACGCGGACGAGGACGTGTGCGTCGATGACAGCACCGGGCGCGGGGTCGCCCTCATCTGCAACGACGGGCGCTGGGACGCCGTCGAGGATGGCCCGTGCGCGCCTGTCCCTCCCGTGTGCTTCAGCCCCACGCAGAACCTCGACACGGCGTACGAGCCAGGCTCGGTCGGCTGTGCCTGCGCCGACACGGACGAGGACGTCTGTGTCAAGGATAGTCACGGAAGAGCTGTCGCCCTCGTCTGCGAGGGCGGAGCCTGGCTCGCCGTCCTGGATGGCCCGTGCGGCGGCGGCTGAGGGACTGCTCGATACCAGCTTCCTGCCGACCAGCACGTCGGCGCCTCGTAAGCGCCCGGCCATCGCCATGGGCACGGCCCCTTGCGGCTCTCGCCAGGGTCGACGATGCTGGGCGCGGGGCGGCGTCGGCCCACGACTCGGCGCGGGCACAGGCGGTCCTGAAAGAAGGCCCAGCTAGGCGGCATCCGCCTGCGTTCGCCGGCCGAAGCTCGCGTTGTTCAGGTCACGTCGGCGTTGCTGGCGCTCGGAGCCGCACGCGACGATCTCGCCCAGGCGTCGGGCAGCAACTCGTCCAGCCGGTCGCGCGGCCAGCCCGCCGGCCGGCGTGCTCCTCGGCAGCGGCAAGCTCGCGACCGAGCTGGAGCGGCTGGATCTCATCGACGAGTACGTCGAGACCTGTGCGCGCGTCGAGCAAGAAGTCTGAGGAGGGGCAGCGCGGCCGGTTTTGGCCCACGTTGGCACGCGGGTGTTTGTCGCCGCCAGGGGCTAACCCTTGCAAAATCAGCCACTTAGATGCTCATTGTGACACATGGCACGAAACATGTTTATGTACGTCCCCGTGAAAAGTCATCCTGTTGTTTGGCTCAGCTTCTTGGGAATTGCGCTTCTTGGCTGCAGCGGCGGGGAGGGGGGCCAAGGCGGCGATGGCGGGGCCTCATCCCAGTGCGACGCATTGCGTGACGAGGCGTCGCCGGGGAACGTGGTCTTCAAACTCACGAACAAGCGCGCCACGCCGATTCATTACGACGACAACGGCGAATGTTCGAGGGCGTTCAGGGTCAGCGAGGGCGATGCGATGCCGCAATCGCCCGGCCTGACCGGGTGGCCCACCTGCGGGTGGTACATGGACAACGACGACCAGGGCCCGCTCGATTGCCTCTCGAGCGAGCTGAAAACCCTCGGGCCGAACGAGAGCGTCGAGCTCACCTGGGATGGCCGGGTCCTCGAGCACCATGATCTGCCCGCCGAGTGTCAAGACAGCCGCGAATTCCCTCCAGCCTGCGACAAGCTCGTCGCGCTCGATGCTGGCACCTTGACCGCGCATGTAACTTTCTGGGGTGACCAGGATTGCACCAACGGCATGTGTGTGGGGATCGATCATGCGATCAAGCAGCAGACGTTCTCGTTCCCCGCAGCAGGGGCGGTCGATATCGCCGTGGAGTGAGCGTCGGCGTGTTGACGCGATCGGTTGTTATCGTTTTCGGCGATCGCTCGTCATCGACCGATGTTTCTGGCGGGATTCCTGACCGACGCAGCTAGCGAGGCTTCGTGTCCTTGTCCTCCGGGTCGACCGCGATGCGGAACCCCGGGTCTTCCGGCGTGGGCCCGGCGGGCCGCGTCTCGGGCCCCTCGGCCTCGCCTCGGCCCTCGGAGCGCTCGTCCCGCGGGGGCGCCTGCGCCGGGCCCTTGCTCAGCTCGGCGCCGATCCGGCCGACCACGTTCGTCGCGGCCCGGACGAGCTCGCGCCCGGCGTCGTCGATCGCCTTGCCGACGTTCGTGCTGTCGAGGTCCTTGCGCAGGTCCACGGCCGTCTTGCGCGCCGCGCGCCAGAGCAGGCTCAGCCCCTGCTTGAGATCCTCCCTGGGGTCGTCTCGATCGGGGTCCGAGCTCATCGCGCCTCCTTGGCTCCGGTTTCGCCGAGGAGGCTTATGTTCCCGCCGCGCCTGGGCCGCAAGCGGCGCGCAGACCTCAGGCGGCCGTCTTCGGCTTGCTCGTGGGATCGACGTCCGGCGGGCGCCTCGGCTTGCTCCGAGGCTCGGCCTCGCCGGGCGCCTTCCCCGGCGCCTGCGCGGCGGCCGTGGCGCGCTTCCCGGCGGAGGGCGCGCCGTCCTGTCCCTGGGCCGCCGTGGCGCCGCCTGCGCCGCCCGTCACGGCCGGCCTGCGCTGCGGCGGGGGCGCCCCTGCCGCGGGCCTCGCCGCCGCAGCCCTGGCCGCCGCGGCCGTCGCCGGGGACCGCGCCGTCGCGGGCCCCGCGTGCCTCGCCGCGGCGGCCGCCTCTGCCGCGTGCCTCGCCGTGGCGGCCGCCTCCGCCGCCTGCTTCGCCGTGGCGGCCGCCTCCGCCGCCTGCTTCGCCGCGCCGGCCGCCTCCGCCGCGGGCGGATGCGCGCTGTTCGAGCGCACCGCCGGCGACCACGCCGTGGAGCGGTTCCGGCCCGACCGCTTCGACACGTAGAGCGACTCGTCCGCGGCCTTGAAGAGCTCTTCCCACGTGCTGCCCGCCTCGGGATAGGTGGCGATCCCGATTGAGCAGGTCACCTGGCACTGCACAGGCCCGTTGCTCCCGGCCGCGTGGAACGTCGTCCGGCCGAGCTCCTCGCGCACGCGCTCCGCGAGCAGCATCGCGCCGCGCGCGTCCGTCTCCTCGCAGATCACGACGAACTCCTCCCCGCCGAAGCGCGCGACCGCGTCGGTCGTCCGCTTCGCGCGCCGGAGGACCTCGCCGAGCCCCTTGATGATCACGTCGCCCACGTCGTGGCCGTACGTGTCGTTCACCTTCTTGAAGTGGTCGATGTCCGTGACGAGCACCGAGAGCCGCCGCGAGAACCGCCGCGCCGCGGTGATCTTCTGGTCCGCCACCTCGAGCATCGCGCGCTTGTTGAGCAGCCCGGTGAGCCCGTCCATCGTCGCGAGCTCCTCGAGGCGCCGCACCATGCGCGCGTTCGAGAGCGACACGGCCATGTGGCTGGCGAGGACCTCGAGCGTGCTGCGCACCGAGTCGGTGAAGGCCGCGCGCCGCCGCGAGCCGAGCACCAGCGTGCCGAGCGGCCGGTCGTGCACGACGAGCGGGAGCACGATGAGCGACGGCATCGACGGCGGCGTGACGCGGCGGGTGAAGACGACCTGGCGCTTCTCGTCGTACTCGCCGCGGTACGGCAGCGGGTGCCGGTTCTGGAGCACCATCGAGACGAGCCCCGCGTTGTGGCGGAAGCGCTGCCCGGTGAGCTCCGCGACGCCGTCGCCGCTGACGGCGCGGATCTCGTGGACCTTCTGCGCCTCGTCGTACAGCGTGACGGCCGCGAAATCGACGGACGTGATCTCGCGGGCGCTCGTGACGCCGGCCTCGATGACGCCGGGCTCGGTCGTGGCGGCGCCGAGCCCCTCGGCGGCGCGGTAGAGCTTGCCCTGCTCGATCTTCGCGCGCTCTAGCTGGACGAAGACGCGCTCGTTCTGGATGGCCCGCACGGCGTAGCGGCACGCCTCGTCGATGAGCTCGAGCTCGCGCGGCGAGAACGGCCGGTCCTCTACGCGATCGACGACGAGCACGCCGCGGAGCTGGCCGTGCTCGAACACCGGCAGCGCGCACACGGCGCGCACCGGGGAGGGGCCGACGTAGTAGGGGAGCTTGTAGCCGGGCTTGAGGCCCCCGAGGACGACCGGCGCGCGCTGCGTGATCGCCGCGCCGAAGACGCCGTCGCCGGAGAGGAACGGGCCCTCGGAGAGGTTCGGGGCGTCGCTCGCGAGCTCGCTGATGCGCAGGTGGGTGCCGGCGTCGTTCTGCCAGAGGAGCACGGCGGTGTAGAGGTCGAGCGACTCGCGCAGCAGGCGCAGGGCGAAGAGCACCGACTGGTGGATCTCCTCGACGCCGGAGCGGGCGAGCCGCTCGTCGTCGCCTTTCTGACCCGCGCCCGCGCCCGCGCCGCGCGCCTGGGCCGGGGCCGAGAGCAGGCGGTAGCTGCGCGCGTCGTCGCGGAGCCGCTCGATCTCGGCCTGGAGGCGGGTGTGGGAGGCCTTCCTGACGCGGCCGAGCTCTGCGCGGAGGATGGTGGCGTTCAGCAGCGAGAAGACGGCCATGAAGCCGATGTGCGGCGCGGCCGCGCGCGCGACGTCGAGGAGGCTCGGCGCGCCGCGCTGGGCCGCGGCCGAGCGGACGGCGATCTCGAGGGCGGCGGCGGCGATCGCGACGAGGAGCGACGCCCCTGGGCGGGCGAACGCGCTCACGAGGGCGATGACCACGTAGAGGGCGGCGTGGGCGTCGCCGTCGAGCGAGCCGTCGAGGCGGAGGACGGCGGCGAACGTGGCGACGAGGAGCAGGGCGCCGACCTCGAGGTCGAGCAGGGCGCTCGCCTCGATGGCGGCGGCGCGCCGCCGCGCCCGCTGGACGAGCGCCACGAGCAGCACGATCAGCGCGGTCGCGGCCGCGAGCGGCGGGAGCGGCGCGGCCGCGTCGAGGACCACGAGCGCCCCGAGGGCCAGCGCGCAGGCGAGCGGCGCCGCGTTGCGCGCGATACGGCGGGCGGTGAGCACGGCGAGCACGAGGTTGGCCATCGGCTCGGATGCCGGTACCAGAGGTCGATCCCCCGGGCCCAGTTCTCTGCCGGCGGAGATGAGGAGGCTGGCCGGTGGGAAGGAAAGGGGCGAGAGTGGAGGAGGGGGTGTGACCTGGAGTCATGGAGGGAGGAGAGTCGAGGGGCCTGGCTCGGATACGCTGCGGCGGGGCAACGATGCTTGTCGCGACGTGCGCGGCTCGACGATCGCCAGCGGGCACCGTGAACGACCCTTGCGGGCGCAACGGAGCTACTCCACGGACCGTAAACGGCTTATGCGATCCACCACCTCCGGGAACAGCGACGCTATATCAACTACTTGTCCACGAATTCATGGTTCCGTCTTCACTCCACAGCCACAGACTGCGGGGCGACCCTCGCTGAGATCTTTCGCGCGTGTTGGCATCGCCCGTATGGTGTGGGTGGTCCTCCTGGGTGCGCTCCTCTTCGCGAGCGCCTGCGACAGCACCACGTGCTATACGTCGCCGATCTGGAGCGCTACGTATGGAGTCTATCGTGCTTACGGCAAATGGGAGCTGCTCGAGTCCGGGCCGCAAGAGGTGGAGGGGTTGTGGTTTACTATCCAGATTTGAGTCCATGTAACTACTTTGGCCGCTGGCAAGACGTCCTGCGGGCGGTCGGGTGGCATGAGTCAGGGAATTCGTTCACAACAGGGCCTGTGCCAAAGGAGTTTTTTGGGGCGCTGATGCGTCTCCTCTCCAATCCATGGCAGCCTGTTGCTCTTGCGGGACGTCAGCCATGCCCCTACTGCCGCTTCACTGGAGCGTCAGCCCAGCTTCGGTTTGAAGATGTGGAGATCTCTGTCGGGGCGAATAACCTGTTTGTTCCTGCGCGTGACGAGGCTGTGGTGTACGTCGCTCCGAGCTTGATCGCGCACTACATTGATGCTCACGACTACTGTCCGCCCGCGGTCTTCCAGGAGGCCGTTCTCGGTTGTCCCGAGATGAGGTCTTTTGCGTATTTGAAGAAGATAAAGGAAAAGGGTTTGACGGTCACGCGGCCAGCGGGTTGATGTGTTTGAGAGGGGAGATCACGCACAGGTATGGAGCCGAAGTTCGATTTTTACGAGGTTGTATCCATTCTCACCTGCGACGCAGTCCCGGTGCGGTTGTGGGGCACGTGCGGGGTCGTCGTGGGGCGAGCCTGCGGCGACGGTGGATGGGAGTATGGCATCCAGGCCTTCGCCGACGACAACTGCTGCTGGCAGCTGGAGGAGCGGTGCCTGCGGACGGAGGGACGGAAGATGTCCAGAGATGACGTGTACACAGGCGAGGTGATCGGCGTGCGCGTCGATCCGGCGACCGGGGAGGGGTCGCCCCGGACATGAGCGACGTCGGGCCGCCTCGCTGACCACATCCGCTTCCTCGGTGCGGCGCGCTGCGCCAGGCGTTGCCCGGCCATCTCTCCCGCCCGCGCGCCGCGCATCTCACCACCTCCCCTGACTTCCCAACTGCCCCGATGTGTCGTTGCCCAGCATTCACGCTGAGCGTTCGAGCTCGCCGACCCTCCACCGGCGCGCCCCGTCGTCATCTCCTGGCGCGGCGCGCCGGTCAGCCGACCCTGTGCTCGACGCTCGGCGCCAGGGCCTGCTGGCGGAGCTCGACGTTGAAATGCTGGAGCACCCAGCGCTCCGCGTCGGTCATCGACGAGAAGACCCTGACGGGATGCGGCGGCGGCTTCAGCCAGTTGAGCGCGGTCAGGATGCCGTTCACCAGGCTGGATTCGCCCACGATGCCGGACGCGAGCAGGTGCGCGCGCGCCTGCCGCTCGTAGTCGGCGTACATCTGCGCGACGGCTCGCCGCTGCACGGCGTTCGGCATGCTGCTGCCGCGCGTGTCGTTGATCAGGCCGAACGGCCCCGACACGATGAGCTGGATCATGCCCCTCATCAGCACGTCCCAGTCGTCCTGGGTGTAGTGCTCGCCGGCCCGCATCACGACCAGCGGATAGCGCGAACGATCCAGCTCAATCCCGCGCGCCAAGGCCGCCTCCGTCCCGACGAACGCCACGCTGGACCGAAACGCGGATGGGCTCGTACGAGAGGGCGGTCGCGGAGCATGCGGCGGTCATGTACGTCCCGGTCGGTTCAGAAGGGCGGCATTACAATGAAGAGCAAAGCGATTCGCGGCTGTCAATGACAAATCACGGCGCTGACGCGAGGCGACAAGAATCTCCTGCGCGCCCCGCGCTCTCCTGGACAGCTACGCTGGATCCGCGGACGTGGGGCGGCGCCGTGTCACCCGCCGTCGTCGGGCCCTAGAAACACCGACCCCGGCGCGAGCAGCTGAGTGCCGTTCATCAACCAGACCGCCGCCTGGTTCGTTCCTGTGGCGTACCAGAGCACGTCCGCCATGCCGTCGAAATTGCTGTCGGCGGCGGGGCATGCTTCCCAGCCGCGGCCGAGCGGCCCCGGGATCACCGGTCCTGCCGAGATCACCAGGGTGCTGCCCTCCATCAGCCAGACGGCCATGAGGTTCTGCTCCTTGTCGTTCCAGAGCACATCCGCCATGCCGTCGGCGTTGTAGTCCCGCGCGGTGACGACGTGAAAGCCGCCGCCGAGCCCGGGGATGACCGGCCCCGGCGCGAGCAGCTGAACGCCGTCCATCAGCCAGACGGCTATCAGGCTCTGCTCCGTGTTCTCCCAGAGCACGTCTGCCATGCCGTCGCGGTTGAAGTCCCTCGCGGCGCGCGCCACCCAGCCCTGGCCGAGCGGCCCCGGGATGATCGGCCCCGGCGCGAGCAGCTGAGACCCATCCATCGCCCATGTCGTCATCACGTTCTGTTCTTTGTCGTTCCAGAGCACATCCGCCATGCCGTCGCGGTTCAGATCGCCCACCGCGACGACCTTCCAGCCCCGGCCGATCGGCCCCGGGAGGATCGGCCCCGGCGAGAGCAGCTGGCTCCCTTCCATCAGCCATATGGCCACCAGGTTCTGCTCCGCGCTGCGCCAGAGCACATCCGCCATGCCGTCGGAATTGAAGTCACCGGCATTGACCGCCTCCCAGCCCTGGCCGATCGGCCCCGGGATGACCGGCCCCGGCGCGACCAGCTGGGTCCCCTCCATCAGCCAGATCGCCGCCAGGCTCTTCTCGGGGTGCTCCCAGAGCACATCCACCATCTCGTCGCGATTGAAGTCATTCATACGAGTGGCCTTCCACCCAGCCCTGCTCGCCCGCTGCGTCGCGCGTCTCAGGGACGACGCCGCCGGCTCGGCGGACCAGCGGTCGTGGTCCGGCTCGACGCCCGGCGTGCAGGCCGGCATGGGGTGAACCGCAGCGATCGCGCACAGCGCAGCCCCTGTAGCCGCAGACCTCCTCACACTCGCCTCGCTTGCGGCTCGGGCGCGGGCGCAGACGCCGGCACGGGAGATCCCATCCGGTCCGCGACCCTGAGCACGCCGAGCACGTGCGCGGGCGGAGAGCAAGCGCAAGGCCATAGAGACCATGTTGTGCGCCCGATCTCGGCGCGGTCACCACATGGTACCTCACCAGGCCACTCCCCGCTTCTTGCATCGAGCGCGTCACAGGCCTTCTCTGCTCATCGAGCAGGGCACCCCCCCTGGGTGCCGGGCGCGCGCCACGTCCGGTGAGATCGCTTCTGGCCGCTGGTCGCCGCCCTCGGAAGAAAAGGCCTTTCGGGACACCGTGACGTCGAGGCCCTGTGTCACGGGCAAGCGATCGTGAACGCGATGGCTCTACCGGGGACGTACACCTGGGGGGATCCTGCCCACGTGCTTGCCTGTCGCGGAGAGGGTCAGTTGAGGCCGGCGGCGACGCTGGCGAGGCCGACCGTGAGATGGACGGCGGTGACGCCGACGAGGGTGCGGTGGCGCGCGTAGAAGAGGCCGAAGAGGACGCTCGCGGCGAAGGTGATGACCGCGAAGGCCAGCGAGACATACAGGTGGAACACGCCGAAGAGCACCGAGGTGACGACGATGGGCGCGAGGCGCCCGGCGTCGGGCAGGAGCCGCTCGAGCGAGGTCTGGATCACGCCGCGCGCGATGAACTCCTGGAGCAGGCAGTGCGGCCCATAACTCGCGAGGAAGATCGCGAACTCGAGGCCCGAATACCCCGCGACCGAGCCCCAGTCGAGCCACGGCTCGCCGCGCAGGGCCGGCCCCGCGCGGAGCGCGAGGCACGCCGCGAAGGCCATGGCGGCGATGACGAGCGCCTCGCGGAGGCTATGCCGCGCGCCCGAGAGCGTCACGCCGAGCCGCGCGAGCGGCAGCGGCTGCCGCCGGACGAACCACCCGATCGGCACGAGGAGCAGCAGCAAGAAACCCCACGAATAGCCCATCTGGAGCAGCGGCGGCAGATCGGCGCGGATGAGATCCCGGACGAGCTGCGCGACGCCGAAGAGGGCGATGACGACGAAGAAGAACGCCGCGAGCTCCCGGCGCAGCTCCAGGGCGTCCCGACCGCCGCGGCGGAGGAGCTCGATCTCGAGGCGGAGCAGGTCGTGATCGGCGTCGCCCGCCGCAGCCAGCCCAGCGCGCTCGGTCGAGCGGTCGCGCCGGCCGGTCGACGGGCGCGCGTCGCGGGCGGCGGAGCCGGCGAGGAAAGGAACATGGTGTGGGTCGATCACGTCGGAGGAGGATTCGAGCAAGCTCATAAGACTATCCCCATTGAACCAGCCATGATGTCACGACTCTCGGCGAGCGATCAAGCGCATAGAGGTTCGCCGTTGTAACAGCCAGCGTGGTTCACGTTGGTTCACGTCGTTCACGTCTCGTTCCGGCGGTGGGCACCAGCTCGGCGTGGCGGGTACCAGGCCAGCGCGGCGGACGCCAGGCCCAGCCGTCGGTCCGAACCTCGCGAACCTCGCGAGCTTTGCCATGGGCGCGCATGCCGCTATCAGAGAGGTCGTTCCTCCGAGCCCGGCGCGATGCCACGGATGAGCGGGCGCCGAGCTGGGCGAGGACGGTACGACAGGGGGCAGACCACACCGTGCGGCTCGGGATCCGGCTTCAGCTCTTGTTCGCGCTCGGCGCGCTGCTCCTCCTGGCGTTCCTGCCGCTCTTCTTCGCCGTGGCCAGCCTCACGCGGGCCACGATGAGCGGCGCGCGCGCGTCGAGCGCCCGCGCGATCGGCCGCGCCATCGCCGGGCACGTGGCCGCGGCGCGGACGACCCGCTCCGCCCCGGAGCTCTCGCTCCTGCTCGAGGCGCAGCTCGGCCCGGACGGGGCGTCGGCGATCGGCGTCTACGACGAGGCCGGGGCGCTCTCGGGCCGCGCCGGGGAGCCAGAGATCGTGGCGGCGCTGCCGGCCTCGGTGGAGGCCGGCACGGAGGTGCTGAAGACGGTGCGCACGGCGCGCGGCGATGCGCTCCTGGTGGTCGTCCCGGAGCCCGCGCGCGAGGCGGCGTCCGGCGCGGAGCCGGCGCCCGCGACGTCGATGGGCTCCGTGGCCGTGCTGGTGCCGACCGACCCGTCGACGGTGGCCGCCGCGCCGCTCGTGCGGATCGTGGCGCTCTACACGGGCATCGTGGCGCTGGCGCTGCTCGTGTTCGCGTACATCTCCATGACCCACCTCGTGGTGCGGCCGATCGACGCGGTGTCGGAGGCGGCGCGCCGCGTGGCCGGCGGGGCGCGCGACCTGGAGGTGCCGCGGGCCGGCGCGCGGGAGCTGGCGGAGCTCGGCGCGAGCCTCGCGCTCATGACGGGCCGCCTCCGCGCCGACGAGGAGTCGCTGCGGGCGAAGATCGCCGAGATCGAGCGCTACGCGGCGGACCTGAAGAGCGCGCAGGAGCGGCTGGTCCGCTCGGAGCGGCTCGCGTCCGTGGGGCGCCTGGCGGCGGGGCTCGCGCACGAGATCGGCAACCCGCTCGCGGCGATCCTCGGCCTGCAGGATCTGCTGCTCGCCGGGGGCCTCACGCCGGCCGAGGAGCGCGACTTCGTCGAGCGGATGAAGCGGGAGACGGAGCGGATCCACAAGATCCTGCGCGATCTGCTCGACTTCGCCCGGCCCGCGGCGCGGGGCGCGGCCGAGGCCGGCGGCGATGGAGAGGCAGGGCACCTCCCCTCGGGGTCGGTCGCGGAGGCGATCGGCGACGTCGTCTCGCTCGTCACGCCGCAGAAGGCGTTCCGCGCGATCGAGCTCGAGCGGGACGTCGCGCCCGACGTGCCGGCCGTGGCGCTCGCGCACGGGCAGCTCGTGCAGGTGCTCCTGAACCTGCTCCTGAACGCGGCCGACGCGGTGCCGCGCGTCGGGGGGCGCGTGGCGGTGCGCGCGTCGCGGGGCGCGGGCGGGGGCGCGCGGATCGAGGTCGAGGACAACGGGCCGGGGATCGCGGAGGCGGTCCGCGAGACGCTGTTCGAGCCGTTCATCACGACCAAGGAGGTCGGCGAGGGGACGGGGCTCGGGCTCGCTGTCTGCCGGGGGCTCGTGGAGGCGGCCGGCGGGACGATCGGGGTCGAGCGAGGCGCGGACGGCGGGGCGCGGTTCGTGGTGCTGCTGCCGGGGGCCGCGTAGCGCGAGGCGAGCGAGCCGCCGTGAGACCACGCTCGCTCACGCCGGCCTGCGTCGGCCTGCGTCAGTTCACGTCAGTTCACGCCCCGCCCCGACGACGGCCAGGGGCGCTCGCCGCCGAGCTGATCGAGCTCCTTCCGGAGCTCGTCGGTCGGCGCGAGCACCTGCATCCGCTCGAGCACGCTGCGCAGCCGCGACGCGTCCGAGCGGCTCGAGTAGATCGACCGCAGGTTGTTCAGCATGCGCACCAGGATCTGCCGCTTCTGCGCGGGCACCAGCAGCCGCGGCTCCGGATCGCGCGTGGCGCCCGTGGCGCGGGTGTGCAGCGCGCGCAGGTCGTCCCGGCCGAGCAGGCGGCCCTCGAACGG
The DNA here is from genome assembly GCF_051527405.1 of Sorangium sp. So ce295. NCBI lineage: Bacteria > Pseudomonadati > Myxococcota > Polyangiales > Polyangiaceae > Sorangium > Sorangium sp. So ce295. The sequence goes on from NZ_CP150324.1 coordinate 12,360,652, forward strand.
GTCGATGAGCAGCACGCCGCCGCGGACCGGCGTCCTCACCAGGAAATGGCCCGGGAACGAGACGCCCTGGGCCTCGAGGCCCGCGCGCCAGCACACCTCGAGGAGGACGACGGCCAGCGTGATGGGGATGCCCGTCCGGCGATCCAGGACCTCGTGCAGGTAGCTGTTCTTCGGGTCGTAGTAGTCCCCGGAGTTGCCGTGGAACCCGAGGTCGCCGTAGAACCAGCGGAGCAGCTGCTCGATGGGGCCGCTGCCCGGCGTCGCCTCCGCGGCGCGCAGGGGGCGATCGACCGCGCGCCGCGCCTCGCCGCCGAGTCGGTCGAGCACGCCGAGGTAGTGCGGGATGTCGAGGCCCGGGTACGCGGCGTCGTCGATGAGGAGCGCCGCCTCGGCGAGGTCGAGCTCGTCCTCCGGTCTCCCGGCGATATGCGCAAAGAGCGTCAGACTCACCGGCGCGGCCATCGGACCGAGCGTAGCGCCACCCGACGGAGATGGTCTAGGCGTCCCGCGCGCCGTCGTCGAGCCACGCGTCGACGCGGACCCCGACCAGGTTGCGCTTCTCCATCGCCGCCAGGATGCGCGGGAGCGCCAGGGGCCCCGCGGGCGCGTGATCGTCGCGCTCGGCCGCGTCGTGGAGCAGCACGATCGCCCCGTCGCGGAGCCCCGGGATGATCCGCGCCGCCACCCGCCCGGGGTCCGCCCCGGCGAGCCCGTCGAACCCCCGCGCCGACCAGCCGATTACGTCGAGGTCGAGCGCGTCCACCACGCGGGCGATGCGCGGGCTCGTGTGGCCGACCGGCGGCCTGAAGAGGGTGGGGCGGGCGCCGGTGATCCGCTCGATGACGTCGAGGTTCTGCCGGAGGTCGCGCTCGACCCGGCGGGCCGAGCGCAGGGAGAAGAGCCGGTCGTGCGCGTGGCTGTGCAGGGCGACGGCGTGGCCCCGCGCCGCGATCTCGCGGACGAGCTCCGGGTGGGCCTCGGCCTTGCGGCCGATGACGAAGAACGTCGCCTTCACGCCCGCCTCGTCGAGGAGCGCGAGGACCGCCGGTGTGTGCTCCGGGCTCGGCCCGTCGTCGAACGTCAGCGCCACGCCCCGCGCGCCGGGCGGGCCGCGCTTCACGACGTCGACGAACATCCCGAGCCCGAGGAAGAAGACCCCGCACAGGACGAGCGCGAGGTAGCCGGCGATGGCCGCGCCCGCGACCGCCATGGGCACCGGCGCGACGAGCAGCGAGCGCGCGACCAGCGCGAGCGCGCCGAGCGACGCCGCGTAGAGGAGGGCCCGCGCGAACGGCACCGGCTACTTCTTCGCGCGCTTCTTCTCGGGCTCGACCTCGAAGTCGTCGTCGAGCTCGTCCGCCGCGGCGGAGGCGGCGATGCGCTTGTTGTTGCCCCCGGCCGCCGCCTTCACCGCCGGCTTCGCGCCCGGCTTTTCCTCGTCGGAGGGGTCGTTGTCGGCCTCGTAGAAGCCGCCGAGCAGCGCGGCGATCGCGGCGAGCGACGTGACCGCCAGGCCGCCGAACGTCCCGGTGCCCCCCGCGGCCTCGCCGAGCGACAGGTTCGCGCCCCCGAGCTCGCCGAGCGGCAGCGGCACCGGCACCGTGAGCCACCTGCGCGCGGCGTACATCAGGCCAGCGCCGAGCAGCGCCCCGACGAAGGCCTTCATCCCCGCCTCGATCTTCGCGTCCTTCGCCCAGATGGGCTTGCCCGCGATCAGGCCCACGAGGACCCCGGCGAGCGCCGCGGCCAGGTAGGCGACGATCGCCATGGGCGCGGCGAAGCCGAGCTTTGCCAGCGCGAAGCCCAGCAGGCCCCCCACGATGAGCCCCTTCACAACCCCGAGGATCAGGCGACCCAGCATCAGATCCATCCTTGGCACGACGCGGGGCGCCGTTCAACATCGCGCGGCGCCATGGCGCCGTTGAAACGCGGCCCCGCGCGGTCGCGTTCCCGGCGCCGTTCGGCGCTGTTCGGCGCTGTTCCGCGGGGTTCCGCGCCGTTCAGCGCTGTTCCGCGGGGTTCCTGGCGGTTCCGCGCTGTTCGGCCGCCGTTCCGCAGGGCGCCGCGTTGTGAGCGCGACCGCGCGGCGCCATCGGGCCGCGCCAGGAGAGCGACCGCGCCGCGCTCCCTGTGGTAGACGGCCCCCACCGCCCGGGTAGCCCGCTCCTCCTCGACAACGCGCTCGGCCCCGCCGCGCGCCGCGCCCCTCGCCGCAGCCTGACCCGGGCTCCGACCGGCCGTGCTCTTCAATACCCTCCGTTACGCCGAGTTCTTCGCCGCCGTCTTCGTCGGATCGTGGGCGCTCGTGCGGTACGCGGGCGCCTGGCCGCGCCTCGTGTTCCTGCTGCTCGTGAGCTACGGGTTCTACGCGGCCTGGGACTGGCGCTACCTGCCGCTCATCTTCGCCTCGTCCACGGTCGACTTCCTGCTCGCCCGCGCGATCGCCCGCGAGGAGCGGCCCCGGGCGCGGCGCGCGATGCTCATCGCCACCGTGGCGCTGAACCTCGGGTTCCTGGGGTTCTTCAAGTACTGGAACTTCGCGATCGAGAACGCCGCGGCCCTCCGCGCCCTGCTCACGGGCGAGCCGGCGAGCGTGGGCCACGCGTTCCGGGTGCTCCTGCCGCCGGTCGGCATCTCGTTCTTCACGTTCGAGTCGATGAGCTACGTCGTCGACGTGTACCGGGGCGAGCTCCCGCCCCACAAGAGCTACCTCCGCTACCTGCTCTTCGTCGCCTTCTTCCCGCACCTCGTCGCCGGGCCGATCGTCCGCCCGCGGGACCTGCTCCCGCAGTTCGAGCGCGCCCCGAGCCTCACCCTCGAGGAGGGCGGGGAGGGCCTGTTCCTCGTCGCGATCGGCCTCGTGAAGAAGGTCGTCCTCTCCGACCAGCTCGCGCTCAACCTCGTCGACCGCGTGTTCGAGCGCCCGGAGAACTACTCGGCCCTGGAGGTCCTCGCGGGCGTCTACGGCTACGCCGCGCAGATCTACTGCGATTTCTCGGGCTACACCGACATCGCGATCGGCTCGGCGCTCCTGCTCGGCGTGCGGTTCCCGAAGAACTTCGACGCGCCGTACAAGGCGCACAACCTCGCCGATTTCTGGCGCCGCTGGCACATCTCGCTCTCCACCTGGCTCCGCGACTACCTGTACATCCCGCTCGGCGGCAACCGCGGCTCCGAGCTGGCGACGTACCGCAACCTGATGATCACGATGCTGCTCGGCGGCCTCTGGCACGGGGCGTCGTGGAACTTCGTCTTCTGGGGCTTCCTCCACGGCCTCGGCCTCGCCGTGACGCGCGCCTTCCAGCGCGCGGTCCAGCGCCGGCGACCGGTCGGCGAGGGCGAGCGCGGGGGCGAGGCCGCGGGCTCGCCTTTCGTCCGCTTTCCCATCCGGGCGCTGTGCGTGCTGCTGACGTTCCACTACGTCTGCTTCGCGTGGATCTTCTTCCGCGTGCCGACGTTCTCGCAGGCCGTGCTCATCCTGCGGCAGATCGGCACGCTGACGACCTTCCACCCGAACCTCCCGCCCGTGCTTGTCGCGCTCCTCGGGGTCGCGCTCCTGTCCCATTACGTGCCGGAGCGCCTCTACGAGCGCGCCCGCGGCGCCTTCATCGCGGCGCCTGCGCCGGTGCAGGGCGCGCTGCTGTTCCTCGTCGCGATCGGGCTCCACGAGGCGGCGAGCGCGGCCGCGGTGCCGTTCGTCTACTTCCAGTTCTGAGAGCTGCGGTCACCCGCTTCGGATACGGGCCCATCTCGGCGTTTTCGGTGCTCAGCGCACCGGAGTGCGCTTCCGCGCCGAAAACGCCGATCTGGACCCGTCTCCTGTGCGGGTGACCGCAGCTCTGCGGCGCGTGTGCAGAGCGTGCGCGACGGGGCGGAGGGAGCGGGCCACGATCAGCGCAGGTGGGGCCCCGGCTATAACGACGGATCGAACGGGGGGAATGCCGGGGGCGCGGGCGCCGGCTGCTCCTGCATCCACGCCGTGGTCTCGACCCAGAGCGCGAGGTACGGGATGGGCGCGGAGCGGCGGATCAGCATCAGCAGGAAAGGTCCTGCGACGACGAAATAGCGCTTCCGCGCCGGCGCCCCATACCCGTGCATGACCGCCTCCGCGGTCACGCTGGCGCCTGCCTCGTCGAGCTTGAACTTCACCAGCTGCTGCACTTCATCGAAGCTCCTGCCCTGAAGATCTCGATTGCAGAGCGGCCGATGGGTGAGCTCGTCGAACCGTCGGCAGACCTCCAACTCGAGCCGTGGAACCCACAGCGTTTCATCGGGTTGGAGCGCGCGGTCCTCAGGGCGCAGCCGCTCGAGCCGGTCGAGCGCAGCCCCCACCGTGACGCCGAGCCGACTGCAGGGCGGGATCTGGGCGATGACGATGCGATCCTCGGTCTCGCCCGCGCAGAGCTCGATGACGAACTCGTCCGACGACACATAGTCGTGTGCGATGACCTGCGCGCGACGGGCGGGGTTGTCGGGATGTGGTCCGTCGTCGATCCCGAAGGCGCGGACATACCGCCCCTAAAACCAGCGATCCCGCATGGCGAAGACCGTCGGGAACTGGAGGTCGCGCGAGAGATAGCCGTAAGCGAGCAGCTCGTCAGGCGCCACGCGGCTTGGCAGCAGGCGCCGATCGGCGTCAGGGAACTTGGCATGGAGCTCGCTGCGCAGTTGCTCGAGGACTCCCTCGGCGCCAAAGCCAGCCCCGGTGACGCACCACGCGGGGTTGACGACCTCGTCGAGAGGAACACGGTTCATTGCGTCGGCAAGAGGCGTCTGCGGGTCGAAGCGCAGCGGGCCGAAGCGATCCTGCAGCTTGCGCCAGGCGAGCGCGAGCGGGACGCAGAAGACGAGATCCGTCCCGGGGGCGTGGGGCTCGGCAAGGGTGGCACACATCGTGATGGGCATTGGGCCTCTCCTGAGCGAATCAGCCGGTTCGATGAGGCTACGATGACGGCTCGAAGGGCGTCATCCTGCCGAGCTTCCCCGCGATCGTCACACCGGGCAAGGTTGGATGATCATACATCTTGTCGCCAACGCAGCCAATGGTCGTCGCACCCGTTGCGTTCGCGACCTGCTGTGCGATCGATCCTCCCGGCCGCCCCGGAGGATCAGTCCCACCATGGCACACCGTCATATTGATTTCGCTGCCCCTGAACCCGGCGCTGTGAATAAGCTGGCCGAGATCCCGACCCGACCACCCGTGTCCAGTGAAGTTCGGCGCCCACTGCCACTCTTTCTCTTCGTTGTTGTATTGCCACGAGTTACCGTAGGCATAGGCGAGCTGCCCCGGGTTGCCATGCCCGTAGAGATCGACGTTCGGCTCGCCCGCGAGCACGTTCGGCGTTCGTCCGAGCTCGCTCCAGTGCACGATGCGCTGGCCGGTCTTCGCGCCCCGACAGGCGGCCCAGCACATCCCACGTGAACGCCGCGCTCTCGGTGCGCTGCACGCGGCCCGCCGGCCCAACGACGACGCCCGACCCCGTGACCGGCGTGCCGTTCACGTCGTAGATGAACTGCTCCTCGACCCCGAGCCCCGCGACCGCCAGCGGGCGGCCGTACACGTCGAGCGCGTAACGGCGCCTGCCATGTGCGCTGTCCTCGACCTCCGTCACCGGCCCGGCCGCGCTCCAGGCATACCGACGCTCGCGCAGCGGCCGGCCCGCGGCGTCCTCGACCGTGATGACCACAGGCCGCCCGCTATCGTCCCGCGAGGTGCGGATCGCATAGCCGCCCTCGCGCACGCGCGCCGTCTCGCGGCCCAGGCCGTCCTCCTCGATGCGGATGCGCTCGACCCCCGCCGCCGACTCGATCGTCATCGACGCGACGCCGCTGCCATGCTCCCGATCGAGCTTGATCTCCCAGCCCGTCGAGTATCGTCGGCCCACCGTGTGGCCCTTGGCGTTGAACGCCCGCTCCACCACGAAGCGGAACCCGCCGAGCCGCTGCTCCTCGCGCACGACACGCCCGAGCGCGTTGCGCTCCAGCAGCACATCGGTCGCCCCGCGCGTGGCTCGGCGGACCAGGCCCCGCGGGTCGTAGGCGAACGTCGTGACGACGTCGCCGTCCTCCCGGTGGACCGGCGCGCCCGTGCGGTCGTACACGAAGCGCCGGACCACGGCGCCGGGCACCTCCGCGCGCACGACGCGGCCGCGCACATCGTGGTCGTACTCCGTGAGCACGCCGGAGAACGTCTTGCTCCGGGCGACGTTGCCGCAGGCGTCGCGCTCCATCGAGAGGCGCTCGCCGGCGGGGTTCTCGATCCACGCGAGCCGGGCGAGCGCGTCGTATCCATAACGAAAGCGGCTGCCGTCGGCCTTGATCTCCTCCACGAGCAGCCCCCCGGCGTAGCGGAGCCGCGTGACGCCGCCGCCCGGGTGGCGCGTGGCGACGCGGCGGCCAGCGTCGTCGTACCCGTGCTCGACCACGACGCCCCCCGGCCCATTCACCCGCACCGGCAGGCCGTGGCTGTCGTACTCGAGCTCGTAAACCGCGCCGCGCGGCGTCTCCACGCGCACGAGCTGCCCGAGCAGATCGTGTGTGTAACGGAAGGTCGCGCCGCTCGGCCACGTGCGCTCGGCCAGGTTGCCGCGCGCGTCGTAGGCGAAGCGCTCCGCCGAGCCGTCCGGACCGGTGATCGCGGTGACCTGACCGCGCGCGTCGTACGCGTACGACGTCCTCGCGCCGAGCGGATCGATCCGCTCGATCACCTCGCCGTGCGGCCCGGGGACGAGCGCGTACCGCTCGCCGGCCGGATCACGCACCTCGGTGATCGCCCCGTCGCCGTCGCGGCGCCGGAGCGAGAACGAGCGGCCCTCCGCGTCCTCGAACCCGACGAGGCGCCCCGCCGCCATGCCGGTCATCTGATGCCCCGACTTCTCGGTGATCGTGTCCATCCCGAGCGCGGTGACCTTGCTCATGAGCCGGCGAGCGTAGCTGCCTGCTCGAACGGCAGTTTACGCACGTGTCAGCTCGACCAGGGCCGCGGAGTGTGACGGGCTCGGCCGCGATGACGACGCGTCCCGCCGGCACGGAGACCGCCCCGGCCTGGACGAGGATGGCCGCCGCCGGCGCAGAGATGAGTCGGCGCGACCTCCGGTTGTGATCTAGGCTCCCGCCGTGCGCCCGTCCCCTCTCGCCGCCCTTGCCCCCCTCGCCGTCCTCCTCGCCGGCGCGCTCTCGCTGGCGTGCAGCGTGTCCAACGTGCCGTCGAACGCGATGCCGATGGTCCGGGCGCGCGCCACCTCCGACCTCGACTGCGCCGACAAGGACGTCCGCATCGAGGAGCAGCTCGGCGGTCATTTCAAGGCCGTCGGCTGCGGTCGCAAGGCGTACTACCGGGCCGCCTGCGAGGCGCTCCGCTGCGTGGTGAGCGGCGAGGGCGAGGCGATGGTCCCGTGGCGAGATCGCCCGGATCCGGCCGAGGTCGATCGGCAGCGGAACCGGCTGCCGTACGAGTAGACCGGGGCCCCGGCGCTTGCCACCGGCGGGCCGCCCGGCGCCCGGGCGGCCCGCCGGCGGCAAGCGCCGGCGGACAGCGGCTTTTCGGGCCTTTTTCGGGCACGCGCGGCCGGGCCTGAGGTAGCCTGCGCCGTCCCGGGGATCTGCCGCGGGTTCGGCCATGGCCTACATCACCACCGAGAGCTGTACGTGACGGACACGGAGCAGGCCGACACCGACGCCCGGCCCGAGCCGGATGCGAGCTCGCCGCCGGACGCGCAGTCCGACGCCGAGCCGCGGCGCCCGACGAAGAAGCGCGGGAAGCGGCGCGACGAGAAGGCGGCGCCGCCCCCCGGCGACGCCGCGCCGGAGCGCCCTCGCGATCCCGAGATCGAGCGCCTCGAGCAGGCGTTCGAGCGCGGTGACTACGCGCTCGTCCGCGCCGAGGCGGGGCGGCTCGCGAAGGAGGCCGAGCGCGACGAGCTCCGCCGCGCGGCGCGGGCGCTGCTGCGCCGGATCGACCCCGACCCGCTCGCCGTCGTCCTGCTCGTCGCGGCCATGGCGCTGCTCGCGTTCCTCGCGCTCTGGTACTGGTCCCACGGCCACGCGGCCCCGTGACGCCCGTGACGACCTAGGAGGCAGCGCGGTGAACGCCGAGCCCGGACGTCCCTCAGGCCGCCCCCCCGCGCGCTGGCTCGCCGCGCTCGCGCTCGCGCTGATCGCCTGCGGGGTCGCCCCCGGCCCGGGTCGGCCCGCGGTGTGGGACGCGGCGCCCGACGGGGAGCAAGGCGCCGCCTCGGGCACGCGGGCCGAGCGCTACTTCCCGCTCGTCGACGGGCACATCTACCACTACGCGACCCTGAGCGAGGGCGGCGAGCAGGGCCTCCTCGTCGCGCGCGTGCACCGCGCGGACGCGCGCCGCGGCGAGCTCCGGTTCCCCTCGGGCGTGAAGCGCTTCGAGTTCACCGGCGAGGGTGTCATCCGCGGCGACACGGGCGTCTTCGTGCTCAAGGAGCCGATCGCGCCCGGCACCACGTGGACCGGCGAGCACGGCGGCCGCGCGCGGATCGCCGCGGTCGACGTGGCGATCGAGGTGCCCGCGGGGCGGTTCACGGGGTGCGTGCAGACCGTGGAGGAGCGCCTCGGCGACAGGCCCGCGCGCTACGTGTCGACGTTCTGCCCGGACGTCGGCGTGGTGGTGATCGAGGCCGCGGGCGGGGCGAGCTACGAGCGGGCCGAGCTCAAGAGCTACGCGCCGCCCATCGACATGGGCCCCGACGGTGTGCGGCGCGCCCCGGCCGATCCGCCTCCCGGCGGCGCGAGCGCGCCCTGAGCGCGCCGCGCGCGCTCCGCGGTGGAGGGCGCCCGCGTGCGCCGCGCCACGCCGCGCGCGCTCGCCCGGCGGCGCATCCCGTTGCTTTTTGCGCAGACGCGCAATCCGTGCGACCCGTGCCAGGCCCTTCCGTTTCCTGGGGGGCGGGAAGTAGACTCCCGGCGCCGCTCGTGGCGCGGGCGCACCGCTTGCTGCGAACACGCCGCACGAACGCCGCTGGCGGCGCCTCTCGAATCACCAAGGACATGAATTACTGGGATTACATCCACGTCGAGGAGCTGCTCGCCCTCCAGGGTGGATTCGACGACGACGAGCACAAGGTCGGCAACGACGAGGCCCTGTTCATCGTCGTCCACCAGATCTACGAGCTCTGGTTCAAGCTCATCCTCCGGGAGCTCACCTCGGCGCGCGAGCTCTTCCGCCAGAACCCGGTGCCCGATCAGAAGCTCGCCTCCGCGGCGCGCTCGTTCCGGCGGGTCGTCACCATCTTCGAGCAGGCGATCGAGCACTTCCGGGTCATGGAGACGCTCACGACCCGCGATTACCTCGATTTTCGCGATCGCCTCATCCCCGCGAGCGGCTTCCAGTCGGCGCAGCTGCGCGAGATCGAGCTCCTGCTGGGCCTCGACGACGCGCTCCGGATCCCGCTCGGCCGGGAGGGCAGCTACAAGGAGGCGCTCAAGACCGCGGACGGCGCGCCCTCGGCGGCCACGCGCCGCGTGGAGGCGAGGCTCGCGAGCGGGCCGAGCCTCAAGCACTTCCTGGACGAGTGGCTCTCGCGGACGCCGATCGACGGATCGAGCGAGCCGGAGGGCGTCATGAGCTTCCTGCGCGGCTACACGCGCTCGATGCGCCAGGAGAACGAGCGCCGCGTCCAGATGGCGATCGACAGGGCGCTCACCCCGCCGGACGTCGAGCGGCTCCGCGCGCGCTACGAGGCGGAGAGCGCGGCCGCCGAGGCGTTCCTGCTCGCCGAGGACGATCCGGCGGCCGACGCGGCCACGCGCGAGAAGCGCCGGGCGGTCCGCGCGGCGATCGTCTTCATCGAGAGCTACCGCGAGCTGCCCCGGCTCGCGTGGCCGCGCGAGGTGCTCGACCGCATCCTGGAGATGGAGCAGGCCATGCTCATCTGGCGGCAGCGCCACGCGCGGATGGTCGAGCGGGTGATCGGCCGGCGCACCGGCACGGGCGGCTCCGCGGGCGTCGATTACCTCGACCAGACCGCGCTGCGCTACCGCGTCTTCGGCGATCTCTGGACGGTGCGCTCCCTGCTCTTGCGTAAGCCGAGCGTCCCTGAGCTCGAGCACGCATCGGATTACGGATTCCGTGTCGAGGATTCTCCGTGAAATCACTTCGCGATCACTTCTTGCGTCTTGATGCCCGTTCGCTCGGGTTGTTTCGCATCACCTTCGGGCTGGTCCTTATCGCCGACCTCTTCGGTCGGTGGCGATGGGTGCGGGACTTCTACTCGAACGAGGGCGTCCTCCCGAACCACAACCACCTCTTCAACCTCCGGGGCAAGCAGCAGGTCTTCAGCCTGTTCCACGCCATCTCGACGGAGGGAGAGGCCCACTTCGCCTTCTCGCTGGCGCTCATCGTCTACGCCCTGTTCCTCATCGGCCACAGGACGCGCGTCTTCCACGTGCTCTCGCTGCTCGTGCTGGTGAGCCTGACGTCGAGGAACGTCCTGCTCGAGAACGCCGGCAACTACGCGGCGATCGCGATCCTCGCGCTCACGGCGTTCCTGCCGTGCGGGAGCCGCTTCTCGCTCGACAGCCTCCGCGCCTCGCTCGCGCTGCGGGACGAGAAGCGCGACACGGAGCTGAACGACAGGTCGAGGGCCTCGGAGGCCGAGATCGCGGCCGAGCGCCTGCCCGGGTGGTCGCCGACGTCGCTCGCCGCGCTGGCCGTGCTTCTGCAGCTCGCCCTCATCTATCTCTGTACGGCGCTCCAGCAGCGGGGCGATGCGTGGCGCGACGGGACGGCGTTCTACTATGCGCTCCACGCCGAGCGCCTGGCGAGCGACGCGGGCATCTGGCTCCGCGACCTCCTGCCGCTCGGCACGCTGCGCGGGCTCACGTTCGGCACGTGGGCCATGCAGCTCGCGATCCCGGCGCTGCTCTTCGTCCCGGCGCTCTTCCGCTGGACGCGCGGGGTCGCGGCCGCGCTGATGGTCCTGCACGGGCTGATCCTCGGGGTCTTCTTCGATCTCGGGCTGTTCGGCTGGGCGCTCGCCGCCGCGGCGCCGATCGTGCTGCCCGGCGAGCTCTGGGACGCGTACGAGCGCTCCTGGAGCGAGGGGCGCGCGCGCACGCTCGTGTACGACGCCGACTGCGGCGTTTGCCTCCTCCTGGCGCGCCTGGTCAAGCGGCTCGATCTGCGTGAGCACCTGACGTTCCAGGGCAATGTGACGCTCGACGAGCTCTACGTCCGCAACCAGACGGGGGCCGAGGAGCGCGTGCCGATGCCGAAGGAGGTCACGCCGGAGCTCGTGGAGCGGACGGCGCTCGCGATCGACAGGAAGGGGCGCGTGTACACGCGGGGCGCCGCGGTGACCGAGGGGCTCCTCGCGTTGCCGCTCGGCTGGCTCGCCTGGCCGCTCAAGCTGCCGGGCGCCTCGCACCTCCTGAACGCGCTCTACGACGTTGTCGCGGCCCGCAGGCACCGCATCAGCGAGCTCCTCGGGCGGCAGGCGTGCGGGGTCCCGCTGCCCGACGAGGGCGGAGCGGACGGCGGCGACGAGGGCCTCGCTCCGGAAGTCCCTGCGCCGGCGGTGCGGACGGCGCGGCTCGCGCTGGGGTCGCTGCGGGAGGCGGCGGTGCTCGTGGTGCTCGCCGCGGTGGTGGCGCAGACGGCGAAGGAGAACCCGCTGCCCGGCGCGGCGGCCGTCCCGCAGGGGGCGGTGCTCGCGGGCGTGGCGTCGTGGCCGCGCATGCTGGCGAGGTGGAACGTGATGGCGCCCGAGCCGCCGCGGGCCAACGCGCTGATGGTGATCGACGGCCAGACCCGCGCGTCGGAGCCGATCGATCCGCTGACCGGGGAGGAGCCGCGGCTCCAGCCTGCGGGGCATTCCGGGGCGCGGCTCGGCCAGCTCTGGTCCGATTACCTCGATCGCATCCGGCGGCCGGAGTGGTCCGATTACCAGCGCGCCTTCCGCGACTACCTCGCGAAGGGCGGGCCCCAGGCGTCCGGCAAAGGGCGCGAGGCGTCGCTGTCGGGCTTCGATGCGTACTGGGTCTCGGCGCCGATCCCCGCGCCGGGCGAGCCCGCGCCGAGCAGCTTCGAGCGGGACAAGCTGTTCTCGCACTCGCGAGGTGGCACGGGAAAGCTGGGCGAGCGGAGCCTACCCATCGCGCCGAGCGTCCTCCGGCACCACGGCAAGCCGAACTGAGGCGCTCGGATGGGTCGGCCTGACGAGGACCCGAGCGCCGCGGAACCCGACGCGGCGCTCGGAAGCGGTGAGGGCGCGCCGCCTGCGCCCGAGGGCCGGGCTCCAAAGCGTCCGGCCGAGGGGCGCCTCCGGCGCGTGGGGCGCTGGATCAAGGAGCGTTACTGCACCATCGACGTCCGCACGCTCGGCCTGTTCAGGCTGGTGCTCGGCTTCCTCCTCTCGGCCGACTGCGTGCGGCACTGGGCCGAGGCGAGCTGGATCTACAGCAACGACGGGGTGCTCACCAACCACTATCACCTCTTCCATCCGAGCAGCGGATACAACTTCAGCCTGTATCACGCGTTCTCGTCGACAGCAGAGGTCCACGTCGCGTTCGCGCTCTCGCTCTTCTGCTTCCTCTGCTTCTTCGTCGGATGGAACACGCGGCTGTTCTCGATCCTGGCGTTCGTGCTCGTGGTGAGCAGGGACAACCGGATCGTCATGATCGAGAACGGCGGCTATGTCGTCGTGAACATCATCACCTGCTGGGCCATGTTCATGCCGACCGGCAGGCGCTTCTCCGTCGACGCGCTGATCCGCTCGTACCGCGAGCGGCGGGAGCGGACGGCCGCCGATCTCGCGGATCGGAGGCGCCCCGAGTGGGCCGAGCGGCCGTACGTCTCGGGGATCGTGCTCCTCGCGATCCTGAACCTGGCGACCATCTATTATTTCAACGTCGTCAACAAGTCGGGCCAGATCTGGCGTCGCGGCGAGACGGTGCATTACGTCTTGCACCTCGATCGCATGGTGACCGGGCTCGCCGTCCTCGCGCGGGAGCTCATCCCTTTCTGGGCGATGAAGGGGCTCACCTGGGGCGTGCTGGTGCTCGAGGCGCTGCTCATCACGTGGATCCTCTCGCCCTATGGCCGCCGCTTCACGCGGGCGCTCGCGATGGGGGGGATGTGGGCCCTGCACGGGACGTTCGGGGTGATGATGCGCCTCGGCCCGTTCTCGTGGTTCATGATCGCCTGGTCGTTCCTGCTGCCGACGGCGCAGCACTGGGACGCGCTCGCGCGCTGGTATCGTCGCCGCGCGGAGCCCCGGGTCGTCGTTTATGACGGCGATTCACCGCTCGCGTTCGCGCTCATGCGGTTCCTTGTCCGGCTCGATGCGCTGGAGCTGCTCCGGTTCGAGGAGGCGCGCGCTGTCCCGGCGGGCGGCGCGGAGGCGGCCGGGGGAGGGGAGCCCCGGCCGGAGCTCTTCGAGGTGCGCGACGCGAGCGACCCGGCGGAGGGGCGGGTGTTCCGCGGTGCGGCGGCGCTGCGCGAGATCGTGCAGGCGCTCCCCGGAGGTCGCTTTGCCTGGCCGTTCGTCTGGGCGCTGGCCCTCGGCGCGCCGGGCGCGCTGCTCGGGGTCGCCTCGAGGCGGCGCGACGGGATCGCGCGGTATTTCGGGCTGGATCGGGCGCCGCGCGGGAAGGCAGCGTACGTGGCGGAGAGCCCGTCGCCGCTCGCGGAGCGCTTCGCCCGTGGAAAGACGATCGCGCGGGAGGCGCTTATCGCGTACCTCGGGCTCTGCGCGGTGAGCCAGGCCATCAACGAGAACAAGAGCGTACCGGCGTTCCTCAAGCACACTCAGCCGAAGTTCGTGCAGGCGACGATCGTGTATCCGCGCATCCTCCAGGGGTGGGGGATGTTCGCGCCGAACCCGATCACGGAGGACGGGTCGATCAGCGTGGACGCGATCACGGTCGACGGCCGGCATGTGGATCCGTTCACCGGGCTCCCGCCGGATCTGAACCTCTCCGACGCGCGGGGGCTGGGGCTCGGGCAGATCCAGCAGGACTATTTCAACCGGATCCGGCTCGATCGGAACAAGGCATTTCGCAAGCCGGGCCTCCAGGACTACCTGCTCAGGTACCATGAGCGGACCGGGCGGCCGGAGGACGAGATCGTGGCGTACGACGTGTACTGGGTGCGAGATCAGTGCCCGAAGCCGGGGGAGCGCGCGCCGTACAAGAACGAGGCGATCCCGATCCTGTCGTATCGCAAGCCGGGGTATCGTCCGCGGCCGGGGCTGCCGGCGCTGCCGCCGCCGCTCAAGGAAGCGAGCGCGGAGAAATAGGGTGGCGTGCAGGGGACCCCCTGCATCGCCGTCTGGCGACAGGAGCAGCGCGCTCGGCTGCTCCTGGGGTCCGGGGCGTTGGTTCAGGAGCCGGTCGTGGCGAGGAGCTCCCGGGCGTCGCTGATCACGGCGGCGCGGCGGATCCAGCGGTCCAGCTCGTCGATGTCGGTGCTCGCGAGGACGCGTTCCCGCACCTCGGCGGGGACCTCGAGCCCCCGGGCCTCGAGGAAGGCGAGCACGTCGCGCGCCTTGGTCTTCAGGGTGCCCTCGCGCATCCCTTCTTCTCGCCCCTTCGCCACGTAGCTGCGCGCGAACTCGCTCTGAAATTGGTAACCGCTCTTCATCATCGCCTCCAACTTCCGCCTCGCCGCTGCGTTCAGCGAGGATAGCACCAGATCCCCGTAGACGGCCCGGCGCTCCTCATCGAGCCCAGGCGCCGCCGCGAAGAACGCCTCGCCGATCGCCTCCGCCGCCTCGCTCTGTCCGTGCGCCATGGCCGAGAGCACGGCGACCTCGGGCGCCGCCTTCGCCTGCTCGGCGTCGGTGACGACCGGGACGCGCTGGGGCCCGAGCACCAGCGGCGTCAGCGTCCAGCCAGGGTGGCCCGTGTCGATCGGCCGCGCGCTCCACCGCGCCATCGCCGCGTCGATGGTCACGACCAGCAGCCCGGTCGGGCAGCGGTGCCGTGCGCGCGTCTGGGTGACGTACACGGGCCAGACGTAGGGCTTGTCCGTGTCCACGCCGAGCTGGACCTCGACCACGATGGCCATCGCGGGCCGCTGCTGCTCGCCGACCAGCAGCACGACGACAACATCCGCGCGGCGGTCGGAGGGCACGATCTCGGTGAAATCGGAGGACTCGACGCGCGCCTCCGTGAAGGCCGGGACCGGATGGCCGAGCGCGTCGTGCAGCATCTCGGCGGCGAGCGTCGGCCGGTTCTTGAAGAGCTCCACCAGGGCTTCGTGGGTCACTGAGGGCATCGGGTCTTCTCATGAGTGGTTGCAATCATGCTGGATTGGGGCGGCGCGCCAGGCTCATGCGGTGAAGCCCGCAGGGGCCGAGCAGCGCCCTCCCACTCATGAATTCCGGAGAGCTCCTCGGGGTCATCACGCCATGTGATCCGCGTCGCCCCCAACGGTCATGGCACGGGGCTGAACGAGAGGGGATGGCGCTCGGCGCACGAGCGGAATCAAGCCCTCGACGGTCGCCAACGCCGTACCGAGGCCTCGGGCATGGCGTCCGGTGCGGCTCTTGCGTAGCTGGCCCTCCGATTCAGCTCCGGCTTGGACACCCGGCGCCTTCACTCGGATGACATGGAGAGAGCGGTGTGTTTTCGTTCTGGAAAGCTACCGCCACTGTCGCCGGCGCTGAAGGCGGTGAGGGCGGAGAAGTAGGATGGTCCCGGCCGGCCTGCCATCCCCTGCCAGGACAGAAGCAGCGCGCTTGTCCGCTCCTGGGGCGCTCTCAGGAGTCGGTCGTGGCGAGGAGCTCCCGGGCGTCGCCGATGGTCGCGGCACGGCGGATCCAGCGGTCCAGCTCGTCGAGGTCAGCGCTTGCGAGGACGCGTTCCCGCACCTCGGCGGGGACCTCCAGCCCGCGGGCATCGAGGAAGGCGAGCACGGCCTGCGCCTTGGCTTCGAGGCTTCCCTCCTGCCGACCTTTCGCTACGTAGCCGCGCGCGAATTCGCTCTGAAACTGGTAACCGCTCTTCATCATCGCCTCCAACTTCCGCCTCGCCGCTGCGTTCAGCGAGGATAGCACCAGATCCCCGTAGACGGCCCGGTGCTCCTCATCGAGCCTCTCCGCCGCCCCCGAAAAAAAGGCCACACCGATGGCTTCGGCCGCCTCGCTCTGTCCGTGCGCCATGGCCGAGAGTACGGCCACCTCGGGCGCCGCGAGTGGTTGCAATCATGCTGGATCTGGGCGGCGCGCCAGGCTCGTGCGGTTGGGCTTGCAGGAGCCGAGCGGCGTCCTCCCATTCATGAATTCCGGGCAGCTCCGTGAGGTCATCACGCCGTGTGACCCGCGTGTGCGCCGACGGTCATGGCACGGGGCTCAACGAGAGGGGAGGGCGCTCGGGCGCACGAGCGGAATCAAGCCCTCAATGGTCGCCAACGCCGTACCGATGCCTCGGACATGGCGTCCGGTGTGGCTCTTGCGTAGCTGGCCCTCCGATTCAGCTCCGGCTTGGACACCCGGCGCCTTCACTCGGACGACATGGCGAGAACGGTGTGTTTTCGTTCTGAAAAGCGAGACGAGCCCGGTCGTGACGTGCCGGAAGCCGCGGTATCGGCCGCGCCCGGGGCTGATGGCGTTGCCGCCGGTGCTCAGGGAAGCGAGCGCGGAGAAGTAGGGAGGGAGGGCAGGGGGCACCCTGCATCGCCGCCCAGCGATAGGGGCAGCGCGCTCGGCTGCGCCTGGGGCCCGGGGCGTTGGTTCAGGAGCCGGTCGTGACGAGGAGCTCCCTGGCGTCGCTGATCACGGCGGCGCGGCGGATCCAGCGATCCAGCTCGTCGATGTCGGTGCTCGCCAGGACGCGTTCCCTCACCTCGGCGGGGACCTCGAGCCCGCGGGCCTCGAGGATGGCGAGCACGTCGCGCGCCTTGGCTTCGAGGATTCCCTCCAGCCGCCCCTGCTCCCGGCCCTTCTCCACGCCCTTTGCCACGTAGCTGCGCGCGAACTCGCTCTGAAATTCGTAACCGCTCTTCATCATCGCCTCCAACTTCCGCCTCGCCGCTGCGTTCAGCGAGGATAGCACCAGATCCCCGTAGACGGCCCGGCGCTCCTCATCGAGCCCGGCCGCCGCCGCGAAGAAAGCCTCGCCGATCGCCTCCGCCGCCTCGCTCTGTCCGTGCGCCATGGCCGAGAGCACGGCGACCTCGGGCGCTGCCTTCGCCTGCTCGGCGTCGGTGACGACCGGGACACCCTGGGGCCCGAGCACCAGCGGCGTCAGCGTCCAGCCAGGGTGGCCCGTGTCGATTGGCCGCGCGCTCCACCGCGCCATCGCCGCGTCGATGGTCACGACCAGCAGCCCGGTCGGGCAGCGGTGCCGTGCGCGCGTCTGGGTGACGTACACGGGCCAGACGTAGGGCTTGTCCGGGTCCACGCCGAGCTGGACCTCGACCACGATGGCCATCGCGGGCCGCTGCTGCTCGCCGACCAGCAGCACGACGACGACGTCCGCGCGGCGGTCGGAGGGCACGATCTCGGTGAAATCGGAGGACTCGACGCGCGCCTCCGTGAAGGCCGGGACCGGATGGCCGAGCGCGTCGTGCAGCATCTCGGCGGCGAGCGTTGGCCGGTTCTTGAACAGCTCCACCAGGGCTTCATGGGTCACTGAGGGCATCGGGTCTTCTCATGAGTGGTTGCAATCATGCTGGATTGGGGCGGCGCGCCAGGCTCATGCGGTGAAGCCCGCAGGGGCCGAGCAGCGCCCTCCCACTCATGAATTCCGGAGAGCTCCTCGGGGTCATTACGCCATGTGACCGGCGTCGCCCCCAACGGTCAGGGCACGGGGCTGAACGAGAGGGCAGGGCGCTCGGGCGCACGAGCGGAATCAAGCCCTCGACGGTCGCCAACGCCGTACCGATGCCTCGGACATGGCGTCCGGTGCGGCTCTTGCGTAGCTGGCCCTCCGATTCAGCTCCGGCCTGCACTCCGGCGCCCTCACTCGGACGACATGGCAAGAGCGGTGTGTTTTCGTTCTGAAAAGCGACACGATCCCGATCGTGTCGTGCCGGAAGCCCGGGTATCGCTCGCGTCCGTGGCTACCGCCCCTGCCGCCGGCGCTGAAGGAGGCGAGGGCGGAGAAGTAGGATGTTGTCCGGCCGGGCTGCCATCGCCTGCCAGGACAGAAGCAGCACGCTTGTCCGCTCCTGGGGCGCTCTCAGGAGCCGGTCGTGGCGAGGAGCTCCTTGGCGTCGCTGATCACGGCGGCGCGACGGATCCAGCGGTCCAGCTCGTCGAGGTCGGTGCTCGCGAGGACACGCTCTCGCACCTCGGCGGGGACCTCCAGCCCGCGGGCCTCGAGGAAGGCGAGCACCGCCTGCGCCTTGGCTTCGACGATCCCCTCCAGCCGCCCCTGCTCCCGGCCCTTCTCCACGCCTTTTGCCACGTAGCTGCGCGCGAACTCGCTCTGAAATTGGTAACCGCTCTTCATCATCGCCTCCAACTTCCGCCTCGCCGCTGCGTTCAGCGAGGATAGCACCAGATCCCCGTAGACGGCCCGGCGCTCCTCATCGAGCTCGTCAACAGCTCCACCAGAGCTTCACGGGTCACTGAGGGCATTGGTTGGTCTCACGAGTGGCTGCAATCATGCTGGATTTGCGCGGCGCACAAGGCTCATGCGGTCCATCCCGCAGGGGCCGAGCAGCGCCCTCCCACTCATGAATTCCGGGCAGCTCCGAGAGGTCATCACACCGTGTGACCCACGTGTGCGCCGACGGTCACGGCACGGGGCTGAACGCGAGGGCGCTCGGGCGCACGATCGGAATCAAGCCCTCGATGGTCGCCAACACCGCACCGATGCTTCGGAGATGGCGTCCGCTGCGGCGTTTGCGCAGCTGGACGTCCGATTCAGCTTCGCCCGCTCCTGGAGGCCGGGCGCCCTCAGGAGCCGGTCGTGGCGAGGAGGTCCCGGGCGTCGCTGATGATCACGGCACGACGGATCCAGCGGTCCAGCTCGTCGAGGTCGGTGCTCGCGAGGACGTGGGCCCTCACCTCGACGGGGACCTCGAGCCCGCGGGCCTCGAGGACGGCGAGCACGTCGTGCGCCTTGGCTTCAAGGATCCCTTCCTGCCGGCCCTTCGCCACGTAGCTGCGCGCGAATTCGCTCTGAAACTGGTAACCGCTCTTCATCATCGCCTCCAACCTCCGCCTCGCCGCTGCGTTCAGCGAGGATAGCACCAGATCCCCGTAGACGGCCCGGCGCTCCTCATCGAGCCCGGCCGCCGCCGCGAAGAAAGCCTCGCCGATCGCCTCCGCCGCCTCGCTCTGTCCGTGCGCCATGGCCGAGAGCACGGCGACCTCGGGCGCCGCCTTTGCCTGCTCGGCGTCGGTGACGACCGGGACGCCCTGGGGCCCGAGCACCAGCGGCGTCAGCGTCCAGCCAGGGTGGCCGGTGTCGATCGGCCGCGCGCTCCAGCGCGCCATCGCCGCGTCGATCGTCACGACCAGCAGCCCGGTTGGGCAGCGGTGCCGGGCGCGCGTCTGGGTGACATACACGGGCCAGACGTAGGGCTTGTCCGGGTCAACGCCGAGCTGGACCTCGACCACGATGGCCATCGCGGGCTGCTGCTGCTCGCGGACCAGCAGCACGACGACGACATCCGCCCGGCGATCGGAGGGCACGATCTCGGTGAAATCGGAGGACTCGACGCGCGCCTCCGTGAAGGTCGGGACCGGATGGCCGAGCGCGTCATGCAGCATCTCGGCGGCCAGTGTCGGCCGGTTCTTGAACAGCTCCACCAGGGCTTCATGGGTCACAGAGGGCATGGAGTGGTCTCACGAGTGGTTGCAATCATGCTGGATTTGCGTGGCGCGCCAGGCTCATGCGGTTGAGCTTGCAGGAGCCGAGCAGCGTCGTCCCACTCATGAATTCCGGGGAGAGCCTTGAGGTCGTCACGCCATGTGACCCGAGGGGGCTCCCGACGGTCAGGGCACCGGCCGGCTGCACGTGAGGGCCCTCGGATACACGAGCGGAATCAAGCCATTGCCTGCGGGGCCCAGGGAGGCGAGCGCGGAGAGGTGGGCTGGCGCATGGGCCACCGCCTGGAGGGGTCATGGAACGGCAGATCGAAGGCGAGGCGACGTTGCCGCCGTTCGTGCAGAAGCTCATCGATCGCGGCAAACTCGAGGGCCTCCGTGAGGGCGAGCTCAAGGGCATGCGTGGAGGCAAGCTCGAAGGGAGGCTCGAAGGCAAGAGGGACACCCTGCTTCGGTTGCTCGCGCGGGCCGGGATCGTGCTCAGCGAGAGCGAGAGAGCGCGCGTCCAGGCATGCACGGACATGGCGACCCTCGACCGCTGGATCGATAACGTCCTTGGGGCGACGACGGCCATCGAAGTGCTCTCGTGACCGTTGACGGATGCGGCCGATCGGACTGGCGATGAGATGGCTCGCCAGACCGATAGACTCGTGCTCGGTGCTGATCGAAGAAGGCGAGTAGGGGTCGAATCTACCCCTCTGCCTCACTGTGCTGGACCGGCGTTGGGCCTGGGACAGCGAGGCTCGATGAAGACCGCGCGGCGTCTGTCGTCGAGCCTGTCGACGAAGCGCCGCAGAACCGACCCCCGCCGCCGGGCGCTCAGGCTTCCGAGGCGCGGCCGCTCGTCCGGAGCGCCTTTGCCGTGCGTGCGAGGGGACGACGGCACGCCGGGGCCTCGGTCGCTTGCATTCCAGAGACGACGTTAAAATCGTCGTGCCAACGCGCGCCGCGGCCCCGGCGCGTGCCGTTGCCGGGCTGGCGATGCCGTTGATAAGGTTGGCTATCCATGACGCGCTTGCGCTTGCGGTCGGTCCTGTTGCGGTGCTGCCTTCTCGGCGCGTTGATCAGCGCCACGGGGCCCTCGCGCGCGGCGCCGCCGCCCGGGGGCTCGCCGCCGGCGGCCGCGGCGCTGCGCCAGCAGGCGCGGATCGCCTTCTTCGGGCGGCGGTGGGCGGACGCCGAGGCGCGCTTCGAGGCCGCCCTGGCGGCGCCCGACGCCGCCGGGATGACCGAGGTGCAGCTGGCCGAGGTCCTCGGGTATCTCGGGCTCTCCGAGCTGGAGCAGGGCAAGCACCGGGAGGCCGCCGAGCACCTGGGGGAGAGCCTCGAACACGGCGCCGCCCTGAAGGAGCCGCTCGTCCGCCGGTTCACGACCGGGTTCAACAAGGCGCTGGAGCACGTCGGAAGGATCTACGTGGCTGCCGCCCCGCCCGACGCCGAGGTCCTCCTGGACGACGAGCCGATCGGCACGGGAGCCACGGTCCTCGAGCTGTTCGTCGATCCGGGGAAACACACGCTCCGGGCCCGCCTGCCGGGATACGAGGAGCTCTCTCATCGGGTCGAGATCGCCGGCGGGGCGACGGTCGGCGCGACGCTGACGCTCTCGCGCGTGGCCCCGCCGCCCCCGCCCGCCCCCGAGCCGAGCGCGGCGAAGCGCGGACCGGTCGCGCCGGCCGCGGCCCCGCCGGGGCCCTGGGCGTCGTGGCCGGGAACACTGCGGATCGCGGGGCTTGCCGTCACGACCGCCGCCATCTCCTCGGGGACTGTCTTCATGCTCCGGGCGAACGTCCTCGATGGAGACATCGATGAGCGCGGCGACGGCCTCAACCGCGATCCAGCATGGACCTCGGACGCGTGCAGCCAGGTGCCGCAGCCCTCCGCATGCCCCGAGCTCCACCGCTTGCGCGTCCAGCGCGACACGTCCCGCGCCCTCGGGGCCGCGCTTGTCGCGACGGGGGTTGTCGTTGGCGCCGCGACCGTTGTGTCCTTCTTCGCGGGCTCCTCGTCCCCGCGAGCGAAGGCGGCGCCGGCCGCCCTCCATGTCTTGCCGGTGACGACGGCCCAGCAGATCGGCGTTGTGGCGCTCGGGGCGTGGTGAGTCCGCCACCCATGAAGGGGATCACCGTCGACGCGGCCGGCGGGGTATCCCCCGCGGACGCCCGCGACGATCCATCTCCGTGACAGCACGCAGCCCCGTAGCCCGGCAGGCTTTGCCGGTCACGTCATGTGGGTGCCAATGTGCAGATCTGGCAGTCGGCGCGCGCTCCGTCGGCGCGCGCTCCGTCGCCGCGCGCTCCGTCGTCGCGCGCTCCGTCGCCGCGCGCTCCGTCGTCGCGCGCTCCGTCGTAACCAACGACTCCTGATCTCCTCCTTCATGCTTCATGTCGGTGAGGAGGCGCTGACTCAAAGTTAACCGTGTTGACAAACCGCCGGCAGAAGAGATAGAGGTCGTAGTGTTGTCCTGAACTTGAAATCGATTCACTTCCCCTCTGCCAAGGAGCTCCTCCCATGAGATCGAATCCGCTGCTGAACAAGCCCTGGAGCGCTCATCTCGGCTCGGCGCTGGCGCTGATCGTCGCTCCCCTGGCGCTGGGCTGCGTGAGCGAGATGGGCGATGAGGGCGACGGGACCCTGGACGAGCCCGTCGGGGAGGCCCAGGCGGCGATCGGCTGGTCGGGGCACAGCTGGGGATGCGGCGGGAGCTGCGACCTCAACCTGGGGACGGACGTCGACCGGACGTGCTTCCTCGCAGGCGTCTGGGGCAAGCTCGGGGCCAGCTCTCAGGCCGCGGTGCGCGTACAGCGGTCCGGCGGCGACTGGATCCTCGAGGTCGATGCCGCCAGCGGCCAGAACCTGGGCGCCAACGCCGTGTGCGTCAACACGGCAGAGAACAGGACGGGTCAATACACCTGGACCTGGGGACCGGGGGAGGGCCTGCCGACGAGCATGGGATTCGGCACGTCGTCACGGCGGTGCTTCCTCACGCAGGTGATCAGCAACGGCGCGTTCAGGTTCAACAACTGGATCACGGACTACGCGAGGGTGCGCAAGGATGCCTCGGGCGAGTGGTTCCTCGAGGGCGTCAGCACCACGGGCGTGGATACCCCGGTGACGGCCACGGTGAAGGCCATCTGCGTCGACGTGCCGCAAAACTACGGTGCATGGCAGTGGCTCGCCGGCAACAACCATCGCATCGATCCTCTGGCGAGCAATTCGGTGGGCGGGGTGGCGTGCGGGATGACAGGGCTGGGCGGGCCCTTCACGTCGAACAACTGGACCGATGGCGCCTGGCTCGAGTACAATCCAACGACGCTCGACTGGGAGCAGCACACCGTCAACAACAAGACGGCCTGGTCTCAGTGCGTCCGGTGACCGGCACGGCGGCTTGACGGGTCGATGCCGTACAGGGCCAGGGCCCGTTCCGGGGCTCGGCGGCGCCGCCGCCTCCGCGTGTGCGGTCGCCGGCGGGGGCGAGCGTGCCCCGCGCCTCCACGCCCACGCGGCGGCTCGGCGTCTTCACGGCACCTCTCGGACGCGCGCTGTGATGTAATGGGCCGTGTCCACCCCCGGGCAGCGGCTGCCCAGGGGGATAACCCGCGGTGAGCCCTTGAGCGCTTCTCCTCCCAAAGCGACGATCGCCGTCCTCGAGCGGAACCGCGTCGTCGGCCAGCGCATCGCCCGCGCGATGTCCGCAGCCTCCGGCCTGCAGGACGTCCCCGTCGCCAGCGATCCCGCCGAGCTGCGCGCCCGGCTGTCCGAGCGACCCCTCCTGCTCGGCTGCGACGCCGCCGATCTCGACCTCGCGCTCGAGTGGGTGGCCGAGCGATACCCGAGCATGCACCTGCTCGTGTGGACCTCGGGCAGCACCGACGCGATCCTCCACGCCGCCCTGAAGGAGCCCCGCCTCTCCAGCATCGTCGGCTGGCCGAGCTTCGCCTCCATGCCGCGGCCCTGGGAGATCGCCCTCGCCGTCCGCCGCATCCTCAAGCCGCTCGCCCTGCCGCCTCGGCTCTCCGACCTGCTCTCCTGGGGCGCCACCATCGTGAAATGGCGCCCCCGCACGAGCGACGACCGCGACCGCACCGTCGCCGAGGTCGCGCACTGGGCCGAGCGCTCCGGCGCCCCCGCGCGGGTCGCCGAGCGGATCGCCTCGCTCGCGCACGAGCTGCTCATGAACGCGATGTACGACGCGCCCGTCGACCGCCGCGGCCGGCCCCGCTACGCGCACGACAGGCGGCGCGACCTCGTGCTCGAGGAGAACGAGATCCCCACCCTGCGCCTCGGCACCGACGGCGCGTACCTCGCCCTCCAGGCCCACGATCCGTTCGGCGGCCTCCGGCGGCACCACGTCTTCGAGGGCATCACCCGCGGCCTGAGCGCCCGCGGCGCCGACTCGACGAGCGCCCCCGTGCTCGACACCTCGGGCGGCGGCGCCGGGCTCGGCATGCTCAAGATCTACGCGGCCGGCGCCGTGCTGGTCGTCGACGTCTCGCCCATGGCCTCGACCATGGTCACCTCCTTCTGGGACCTCGACGTCAACCCGCGCGAGTTCCGCTCGCTCCCGGCGTCCCTCCACTTCTTCGAGCGCTCCACGCCGGCGATCGAGACGCTGGAGCGGACCGGGTGGTGACGCCCGCGCTCGCCGCGCGCGGCGCGAGAGGACGGCGAGCCGGCCGAGGCGGGCGCCATGGCTGAGATCGATCCGCTCCTCGCGCGGCAGCTCAGGCGCCTCGGGCTCGAGGACCTCGACGCGCCGCCCGACAAGGAGACCTGGCACAAGGTGGTCGCGCGCATCAGCGAGCACTACCGCCACGTCGCCGACGATCGGAGCCTGCTCACCCGCTCGCTCGACCTCTCCACGAACGAGATGGGCGCGCTGCACCGGCAGCTCCTGGCCGAGCGGGACCGCCTGCGCAGCGTCGTCGTGGCCATCGGGGACGCGCTGACCATCTTCCACGACGCCGCGAGCTCGCAGGTCGAGCCGTCGCGGCCGATCGAGGTCGGCTCGACGATCTCCACGGCCAAGCGGCGCTTCGCGTCGAAGCTCGGCGAGCTCTTCTCCCTGAGCGGCGCGGCGCCCGGCGGCGCGACCCAGGCCGCGCCCGGCGGCGCGACCCAGGACGCCGCAGGCGCGAGCGGCTCGGACGAGGCCATCAACGAGGTCCGCGTGCAGCTGGTCGCGCTCGGGGACCGGCTGGTGCAGCTGCTCCACGACACGGCGGAGAAGGCGTCGCTGAAGAAGCAGCTCGAGGTCGCGCGCGCCGTCCAGCAGATGCTCGTCCCGAGCGAAAACGTCATCGAGCGGCCCTCCCTGCGGCTCGCCAGCCACTTCCAGCCCGCGGCGGAGTGCGGCGGCGACTGGTGGACGTTCCACGATCTGCCGGACGGCAGGCTGCTCACCGTCGTCGGCGACGTGACAGGGCACGGCATCTCGTCCGCCATCATCACGGGGGCGGCGAAGGCCGCCTGCGACGTCGTGCGCACGTTCGCGCGCGAGGCGATCAGCCCGGCGCAGCTGCTGCGGGTCATGAACTGCTCGATCTTCGAGGCGGGGCAGCAGAAGTTCCTGATGACGTGCGCGGCGTGCATCTTCGACCCCGGCGCCGGCTCGATGACCCTCGCAAACGCCGGGCACCCGTTCCCCTACCTGGTCAGGAACAACGCGATCCGGCAGCTCGCCGCGCAGGGCGAGCCGCTCGGGGCGGCGAGCTCGGCCGAGTACACGTCGAGCACCATCGCGCTGGAGGGCGGCGACGCGCTCCTCTGGTTCACCGACGGCGTGACCGAGTGCGAGAACGAGTCGAGCGAGCAGTTCAGCGAGAAGCGGCTGCGATCCCTCTTCCAGAGCGTGGCCGCCAGCCCGCCCGAGGAGGCGAGGGACGCGATCGTCGAGGCGGTGTCGAGGTTCCGCGGCGAGCGCGCCCTCGACGACGACGTGACGCTCGTCGTGGCCCGCGTGTCGTGAGGATTTTGTAGAGGGCCAGGGGAGTACGAGCGAGCTCGACCGCCGCATCATGGCGCCTGCCCCGTCACGTCCCGGCGCCCGCCGTCGCCCGCGTGCTGTAGCCTGAGAGCGCGGAGCTCCATGATCCTCGAGACCTTCCACTACGATCGGGACACCAAGAAGTGGTCCGTGCGGGTGCTGCCGGTGCTCGACAGCGAGCGGACGCTGGTGCTGGCGTTCGGGGCGCCGGAGCTGCTCGACGACCCCGGGGCGATCCGCGAGCTGCGGCGGGCGTACCCGCGGTCGCACGTGGTGGGGTGCTCGAGCGCGGGGGAGATCGCGGGCACGTCGGTGCGCGACGGGACGCTGACGGTGGCGGTGGCGCGGTTCGAGCGGACGACGCTGGCGACGGCGCAGGTGGAGGTGGCGAGCGCGTCCGCGTCGTTCGCCGCGGGGCAGGCGCTGGCGCGCAAGCTGGAGCGGCCGGGGCTGCGCGGGGTGCTCGTGCTGTCGGAGGGGCTCGGGGTGAACGGCAGCCAGCTCGTGCGCGGGCTGAACGCGGTGCTGCCGGAGTCGGTGGTGGTGACCGGGGGCCTGTCCGGGGACGGGACGCAGTTCAAGCGGACGTGGGTGTGCGCGGGGGACGTGGTGCGCAGCGGGCTCGTGGCCGCCGTGGGGCTGTACGGCGACCACGTGGTGATCCAGCACGGGTCGAAGGGGGGCTGGGACAAGTTCGGGCCGGAGCGCGTGGTGACCCGCTCGGAGGGCAACGTGCTCTACGAGGTCGACGGCCGCCCGGCGCTCTCGCTGTACAAGGAGTACCTCGGGGACAAGGCGGCGGAGCTGCCGGCGTCGGCGCTCCTGTTCCCGCTGGCGTTGCGCGCGACGGCGCAGGACGAGAAGGCGCTCGTGCGGACGGTGCTGGCGGTGGACCACGACGCGCAGTCGCTGACGTTCGCGGGGGACGTGCCGAGAGGGCACCTGGTGCAGCTGATGAAGGCGGACTTCGAGCGGCTGATCGGGGGCGCGGAGCAGGCGGCGAGGGCGGCGAGCGAGGCGGGAAGGGCGGGCGGGGACAGCGCGCTGGCGATCGCGATCAGCTGCGTGGGGCGCCGGATCGTGCTGGGCGACCGGACCGAGGAAGAGGTCGAGGCGGTGGCGGACGTGCTGCCGAAGGGCACGCAGGTGACAGGGTTCTACTCGTACGGGGAGATCTCGCCGTACGCGACCGGCCACTGCGACCTGCACAACCAGACCATGACCCTCACCGTCCTCTCCGAGGCGCCCACGCCGCTCGCCAGGAGCGAAGGCCCGCGGGAGCGAAGGCCGCGCGCCGCGAAGCGGGCGCCGGCCGTGGCGGCGCGCGTCGTCGCGCAGCCGGCCGGCGGGATGGCGGAGTTCGAGGAGCTCGAGATCGCGTCGGACTCGACCTTCACGTCCGAGACCGCCTTCGACGCGCCGGCGTCGGCGTCGGGCGCGACGCCCGGGCCGTCGCCGCTGTCCCCGGGGCCGGAGGGCGAGGAGCCGCGGCCGACCATCCGCGTGCCGCCGCCGAACGGCCGCAGGGCGTCGCGCCCGCACAGCGCCGAGCCCGCCTCGGGGCCGGTCTCGTCGGGGCACAGCCCCACCACCGTGGACCGGCCGCCGCCCGCCGCCTGGGCGCACCGCGCCGCGCCGACGCGGAGCGTGCCGCCCGCCGGCGCCGCCGGCCGCCTCGACAGCCTCGCGTTCGATCGGCGCACGATCGGCGACGTGCTCGTCGTCCGGCTCGCCGGGCGCATGACCGAGGCGTTCAAGGGGGCGGCGCTCGCGCGGGAGCTCGAGGGCAAGGTCCTGCTCGACCTCGCCGGCGTCGAGCGGATCACGTCGTTCGGCGTCCGCGAGTGGCTCCAGATGATCCACGCGGCCCAGCCGCGCCTCCGCGCCCTCTACCTCGCGCGCTGCTCCGAGCCGGTCATCAACCAGCTCAGCATGATCCGGCGGTTCGCCGGCAACGGGCGGGTCGTCTCGTTCTATGCCCCGTACTGCTGCGAGTCGTGCGGCGCCCAGTTCGAGCGCCTCGTCGACTGCGCCCACGACGCGGCCTCGCTCGCCGAGGGCAAGCCGCCCGACGCGGTGTGCCCCCGCTGCGAAGGCGCCGGCGCCTTCGACGACGACGCGGAGACGTATTTCGGGTTCGTCGCCCAGCACGGCGTCGGCGCGATCCCGAAGGAGGTGCGCGAGATCCTCCTCGAGCTCGAGCGGGCCGACGAGCCCGCCGTCGGCGACGTGGTGGAGAAGTCCGTCGAGGGGCGCGTCACCCGCTTCAAGGTGGGCAGCAAGCTGACCGCGACGATCCGCTGGAGCCGCATCATCGACGGCCTCGAGGGCCAGGTCGTCTTCGACCTGAGCAACGTCCCCTCCGTCACCGCCGACGGCGCGGCGCGCTTCGAGTCGGCGCTCCGAAAGCTCGACGGCGCCGTCGAGGCGATCCGCATCGAGGGCTGTCCCCGGCTGCTCGCCGAGCGCACGGCGGGCCCCTCGTGGCCCGAGCTCGCGCGGATCGAGTCCGCGGTCATCGAGGGCCGCTGCGCGTCCTGCAGCGCGACCCGGGCGGTGCTCGTCGAGGTCGATCGGCACGCCCCCCTGCTCCGCGGCGGCCAGGACCCGAGCGTCACCTGCAAGCGCTGCAACACGCCGCTCGCCTTCGACGGCTCTCGCTCGCTGCTCTACGTCCTCGGCGCCCACGCGGCGCGCGTCCCCTCGGTCCCGCCGCCGCCCGCCCTGCCTGCGGCGATCTCGCAGCAGCAGCCGGCCGCGGCGCCCGAGGCGCAGCAGCACGGCGCGGGCGCCGCAGCGCCGCAGCAGCGCGGCGCGGGCGGCAACGCGGCGTTCCTCGCGCTGCTCGGCGGGGTGGCGCTCGCGGCCGCCGGCTTCGCGGTGTGGCGCGGCGGCGTCGGCCCCGCCGCGGCGCCAGCGGCCTCGGCGCCCGCTGCTTCGGCAGCGCCCGCGGCCTCGGCGGCGCCAGCGGCCTCGGCCCCTGCGGCCTCGGCAGCACCCGCGGGCGAGGCGCGCGCGCCGGGGCCGCCCGCGAGCGGCCCCGGTACGGCGGGCTGGTCGGTCATGGACGACCTCCCGCCCGCGTGGGTGGAGCGGCCGTTCGTGATCGAGGGCGAGAGCGTGCTCGTCGTCGGGCGCGGCGGCCCCGCGGCCAGCGAGTCGGGCGCGCTCGCGGCGGCGCGCAACGGCGCGATCGAGCGCCTCACGTCCGGCCTCGCCGCCGAGCTCGCGGGCTCTCCCGCGGCCGAGCTCCTCGTCGCGCAGCCGCCGGCCGATGCCGGGGCGGCGCAGCGCGCGGAGGTCGTCGAGCGCATCGCCGGGCGCTTCCTCGCGCAGGCCGGCGCGTTCGCGACGCCCGAGCGCGTGGACGCCGTCGTGCGGCGGGAAGGCGACGGCGTGCTCGCCTTCGCGCGGTACAGGCTGTCCCGGCAGAGCTTCGACGCGGCCGCGGAGCTCTACCGCCAGACCGCCACGTTCCAGGGGCTCACCGTGGCGCGCTTCTTCCCGCAGCTCGAGGCGCGGGTACGCACCTCCGGCGAGCTCGTCGTCGTCGCGGCGGAGCGCCCGCGGCGCGGCGCGGATCCAGGGGTCGTCGCGGGGGACGTCGTGCTCTCGGTCAACGATCGCCCCGTCCATTCGGTCGAGATCTTCGGGAAGGCCGCGGCAGACGCGTGGGCGCGCGCGCCGGCCGGTGGTACGATGACCCTCCAGATCGAGTCGCGCGGTGAGCGCCGCAGCGTGAGCTTCGCGAAATCCCAGGCCGAAGGCCCTCGATGAGCACCATGACCGCCCGCCGCGCTCCTGGAGAAGTGACGCCGCCGGCCCGCGCGATGGAGGCGGTCGAATGACCGAGCGCCACGCCGCCGGCCCCATGAGCGTCGGCTCGCGCCACCCCACCACGCTCGGCAGGTACAGCCTGATCAAGAAGATCGGCATGGGCGGCATGGCCGAGATCTGGGTGGCCTCCGTCGCGGGCATTTCGGGCGTGAGGAAGATCTGCGTGGTCAAGCGCATCCTCCCGCACCTCGTCGACAGCCCCGAGTTCGTGCGGATGTTCCTCGACGAGGCGCGCATCGCCGCCACCCTCGACCACCCGAACCTCGTCCAGATGTACGACATCGAGGACGTCGACGGCGTGCCGGTCATCGCGATGGAGTACCTCCACGGCGAGGATCTCAGGACCGTCCGGAAGGCGCTCCGGTCGGCGAACCGGCGGATGCCGATCGAGCACGCGATCACCATCGCGGCGGGCGTCGCGGCCGGGCTCCACTACGCGCACGAGAAGGTCGGCTTCGACGGCAAGCCGCTCGACATCGTCCACCGCGACGTGTCGCCGCACAACGTGATCGTCACCTACGACGGGGCCGTGAAGATCCTCGACTTCGGGATCGCGAAGGCGGCGAACCGCGTCAACGAGACGCGCGACGGCGCGCTCAAGGGCAAGGTCCCGTACATGTCGCCCGAGCAGTGCACGAGCGAGCACCTCGATCGCCGGAGCGACATCTACTCGGTCGGCCTGCTGCTCTACGAGATGTCGACGGGGAGCCGGATGTTCCGGCGCGGCGCCACCGAGTTCGAGCTGATGCGGGCGATCGTGGAGGACCCCGTGCTGCCGCCGAGCGAGGTCTGCGCCGACTACCCGCCGGGGCTGGAGCGCATCCTGCTCAAGTGCCTGGAGCGGGATCGGGAGAAGCGGTACGCGACAGCGAGGGATCTCCAGATCGACCTCGAGGCGTTCGCCCGGGAGGAGCGGCTCGCCACCTCGGCGCTCGCCCTGTCGTCGTTCATGTCGGAGCTGTTCGGCCAGCGCGTGGAGGTGTGGCGGGGCTCGCTCGCCTCGGGGGCGGACCTCGAATCGCACATCGTCCAGAAGCAGGAGGCGAACCAGAACGAGGACTCCTTCGCGGGCGCGCTCGACGCCGTGGGCGCGGCGCCGCAGGCCGCCGAGACCGGCCGCCCCGGCGCGGTCGCCACGAAGCTGTCCGCGCCGCTCTTCGCGGCGTCGCGGCCCGACGCCGCGGGGGATCTGGACACGCCGCCGCGCTCCAGGAGGCTCCCCGCGCTGTCGCTCGCGGACGCCGGCCCCGGCGTGGAAGGCGCGGAGGGGGCGCACGGGCCCGGGCCGCGGGCCCTCACGGTGACCAAGCGGAGGCTGGGCAGCCTGCTGATCGTCTCGCTGTCGGGGCGGATGACCGAGGAGCTCCAGGGCCTCGCGGTCGCGCGCGGCATCTCCGGCCGCGTGCTCTTCGATCTGGGCGGGGTGCAGCGGGTCACGTCGTTCGGCGTGCGCGAGTGGATGGCGATGCTGGCCGAGGTGTCGCGGAGCGCGTCCGAGATCTACATCGGCCGCTGCACCGAGCCGATCGTGAACCAGATCAGCATGATCCGCCGCTTCTTCGGGGACGGGCGCGTCGTGTCGTTCTACGGCCCGTACCGGTGCGAGCGCTGCGGCGCCGCCTTCGATCGGCTGTTCGACTGCGACAGGGACGCGCACCTCGTCAGGACGCACGAGCCGCCCGCGAGCCCCTGCCCGCGCTGCGGCGCGGCGGCGGTGTTCGACGACGACGCCGAGAGCTACTTCGCGTTCGCGGCGATCCACGCGGGGATCGATCTGCCGGAGGACGTGCGGGCCGCGCTCGACGAGCTCGCGCGGCTCGACGCGGGGACCCACGAGGCGATCGAGAAGACGGTCGACGAGCGCGGGACGCGCATCCGCGTGCGCTGCAAGCTCGACGCGCACGTCCGGTGGAAGCGCGCGCTCGACGGGATCGAGGGGGCGCTGGTGCTCGATCTCGCGGGCGCGGCGGGGGTGACGTCCGAGGGCGCGAGGGCGCTCGCGCTGTCGCTCCGCGCGCTGGGCGGCGAGGTGACGTCGATCCAGATCGAGGGCTGTCCCGTGGTGCTGCTCGAGCACCTCGCCGCCGAGAGCCCCCCGCTGCGAGCGGAGGTGGTCTCGGCGATCGTCGAGGGCACCTGCGAGCGGTGCAACGCGCCCCGGCAGACGCTGCTCGACGTGAAGGAGGCCGCGCACGCCGCCCGCGAGGACCGGGAGCCGTACGTGCCGTGCAAGCGGTGCAACGCGCCGCTCGCGTTCCCGTGGCTCCGGCCGGCGCTGAAGCGCCTCGGCGCCGCGCCGGAGCCGGCGCCCACGCTCGCCGGAGCGCCCGAGCCGGCGACGAAGCGCTCTGCCGCGGGGGGGCACGTGACGACGGCGGGGGCGGGCGCAGGGGCAGCGGCGCCCGCAGGCGCAGCGGCGCTGGCGGCGGCGCCCGCAGGCGCAGCGGCGCTGGCGGGGGCGGGCGCAGGGGCAGCGGCGCCCGCGGGCGCAGCGGCGCCGGCGGGGGCGTCTCCGCCGGCCACGGCCGTCTCGGCGGCCGGCGGCTCCAGCTCGCGCGGGGTGCTCGCGGCGTTCGCGGCGGGAGCGCTGCTCGTCCTCGCCGTGGCCTTCGCCTACCAGAGCCGGGGACGCCCGCGCACCGCCGCCGGGGCGGACCCGCCGCCCGCGCCGAGCTCGGGGTGGCGGGCGGCGCCGCCGGCCGAGGAGAGCCCTCCCTGGATGGACCGGCCGTTCACCGCCGAGGGCGACGCGATCTTCGTGGTCGGCGAGGGCTCGGGCCCCAGCCGAGAGGCGGCGCTCGCGGTCGCGCGCGCCGACGCGATCTCCCGGCTCGCGAGCAACGTCGTGCCGGCGCTCGCGGGGTCGCAGGCGTACGGCTTCATCCAGGCGCACGGCGGCGGCGCGCGCCGCGCCGGCATGGCGGAGGCCGAGGCGAGCCGCTACCTGAAGCAGGTCGGCGCGTTCGCCACGCCCGAGCGCGTCGACGCGCGCTTCCAGGAGCGCGACGGCGCGGTGGCGGCCGTCGCGCGCTACCGCATGCGCAAGGAGAGCTTCGACGCCGCCGTGCAGAGCTACCGGAGGACGGTCAGCGCGCTCGGGCTGACCGTGGCCCCCCTCTTCCCGCTGCTCGAAGGCGCGCTGAAGACGAGCGGAGACGCCGTCGTGGTCGCCGTGGAAGACCGCGGCCCCGCCGCGGCCGCGGGCGTCCGCGTCGGCGACGCGGTGGTCGCGATCAACGGCCGGCCGCTCGTCAGCTTTGAAGCGATGCGTCATGCGCTGCCGAGCGCCCAGGAGGGCGCCACCCTCGAGCTCACGCTCGAGGCGGGCGGCGCGCGGCGGACGATCGCGATCAAGAGGCCGAGCGGGGCGCGGGAAGGAGGCTGAGCCAGGGCGGGCCGCGCCGTCGTGGCGCGCTCCCCGCGAGCGCCGCGGCGCGCGTGAGGGCGTCCGCGACATCACGCGGCGCCGGCGCGCGAACGTCGCGCCGGCCGGCCGAGGGCGCAGAGGGCGCAGAGGGCGCAGAGGGTCAGATGCGCGTCGCTTCCTCGGCATCGGCTGTCCGGCCGGCGATCGGCTGCGCTATGCTGGCTGCCGCGGCGCGGCGCTCTCGGTCGGAGGTTTCGAACATGCGCGGCCTGGAAGAGATCGAAGGGCTGGAGGTCGGGACCCTGATCGCCGGCAAGTACCGCGTGGACCGGCTGCTCGACAAGGGCGCGATGGGCGCCGTCGTCGCCGCGACCCACGTCGATCTCGACGAGCTCCGGGCGATCAAGGTGCTGCTGCCGGCCACCGCGGCCGATCCGGAGATGTGCGGGCGCTTCCTGCAGGAGGCGCGGATCGCGTCGCGGCTCAGGAGCGAGCACGCGGTCAAGGTGCACGACGTCGGGCGGCTCGAGAGCGGGCTGCCGTACATGGTGATGGAGTTCCTCGACGGCCGCGATCTCCGGGTCATCCGCAAGCAGCGGGGCCCGCTGCCGGTGGAGGAGGCGACGCTCTACGTCCTCCAGGCGTGCGACGCGCTCGCGGAGGCGCACGCGCTCGGGCTCGTGCACCGCGACGTGAAGCCGGCCAACCTCTTCCTGACGCATACGCGCGAGGGGACGCCGTGCATCAAGGTGCTCGACTTCGGGGTCTCCAAGGTGTCGCAGGCGGCGCTCCTCGGCGTCGCCGAGATGCGGACGAGCACGGGCCAGATGCTGGGGACGCCCCACTACATGCCCCCCGAGCAGATGCGCGGGCAGCGCGACGTCGACGCGCGCGCGGACATCTGGGCGGTCGGGTCGCTCCTCTACGTGCTGCTCACCGGCCGGTATCCCATGCACGCGCGCTCCGTCCAGACAGTCTCGCTCGTGCTCGGGGGCAAGTTCGTGCCGCAGCTGCCGTCGAAGGTCGTCCGCGGGCTCTCGCCGGACATCGATCCGATCATCATGCGGTGCCTCGAGCGGGATCGCGACAAGCGCTGGCCCGACCTGGCGGAGCTCACGCTGGCGCTCCGCCCGTTCGCGCCGCCCGCGGCGCAGCCGCTCGTCGACCGCATCCAGCGCATGCTGCGCGGGGGCGTGCGCGACTCGCTGTCCGGGGTGCGCCCCGGCGTGGACGGCGTCGACGCGGGGGAGCGCGGCTCGATCCCCACCACCACGGGCTCCGCCCCATCCGCCGGCGGAATGGCGATCGAGCTTCGCCCGGAGCTGCCACCTCCCGTGTTCCACGCTTCTCCCGAGGAGGCGGATCCGGCGGAGCGGAGCGAGACCATCACGGTCTCGGACCGCTCGCGCGTCCGGGCGGAGACCGACCTGGTGGAGCGGAGCGAGGCGGCGACGGTCTCGGACCGCCCGCGCGCCCCCGCGGAGGCGGATCCGGCGGAGCGGAGCGAGGCCGTCACGGTCTCGGAGCGCCCCCGCGCCCGGGCGGAGGCCAGCCCTGCGGAGCGGAGCGAGGCGGCGACGGTCTCGGGCCGCCCGCGCGCCCCTGCGGAGGCGGATCCGGCGGAGCGGAGCGAGGCCGTCGCGGTCCCGGGCCACGCGGGTGTCCGGGCGGAGGCCCGCCCTGCGGAGGGGAGCGAGGCTGCGGCCGGCTCGGACCGGCCGCAGCCCCGGGTGGAAGCCGGCCGTGTCGGGCTCGGCGCGGCCGGCCCAGCTCCGGAGAGGGCGCGCGTCGAGGAGGACGCCGACGAGACGACGCTCGCGGACACGCTCCGGCGGCTGCGCTCGCCCTTCAGGGCGGGCTTCGTCCTGGCGGCGGTGGCGGCGGCGATCGTCGTCGCGCTGCTGGCCAGCGGAACGCGGCCCGAGGAGCGGCCGCCGGGCTCCAGCGCTTCCGGGCCCCCGGGGGGGAAGGGCGTTCCGGTCAGCGCTCCGCCCCGGTGACACCGGAGAGGGAGACTCCCGCCCTGCGGGCGCTGCGGGCGTTGCGGGCGTTCGAAAAGAGGCCCTCTCGGGACAGGCGGTGAGGTGGAGTCGACATGTCGTGAGCGCGGAGCGGCGGGCCGCGCCGCGCGCGCGTCACTTGCCCTGCGAGATGACGCCGCAGCCGATGCGGCCACCGGCGTTGCCGGCGGGCTGGCCGCCGTCATCCGCCTTCTCGTGGACGATGATGGCGCGGCCGAGGAAGGTGTTCGGAGCGCCCTGCTTGAGATTCGCGCCCGTGGCGATGATCTCATGGGTGCCGGTCCCATCGGCCTTGACCTCGATATTGCCGAGATCGCCGAGGTGGCGGGCCGCGGCGTCGGGGAGGCCGTGCGGGTGGTTGTCGGGGTTGTAGTGCGCGCCCGCGCTCTTCGCGTCCGGCGCGCTGCAATCGCCGGTCTCGTGCACGTGGACGGCGATCTTGCCCTTGGGAGCGCCCGAGACCTGGACGGCGACCTTCACGCCGCCCTCGACCTCGGTGAAGGTCGCGGTGCCCTTGAGCTTCGACTTGGTCCGCGCCTCGATGGGCACCGAGACGCTCACCGGCGGCGCAGGCGGCGCGGCCGGCGGCGCAGCGGCCTCCGGCGCCGCGGCGCCCGCCGGCGGGCTGGCCTCGGGCGGCGCGGCCGCGGGCGGCTCCGGCGCAGGCTGCGGCTGGGCGGGGACGTCGGGGACCGCAGGGGCCGGCTCGGGCGCGCCGCCACAAGCGGTGGCGCCCAGGACGAACGAGGCAAGCAGCGAGAGACGATAGGCCGGTTTCATCACAGCGGAGACCTCCAGGTTCGTGAGGCGTTGGACCTCCGCCGTCTCGTAGAGCGGTCCTGGCGAGCGATCAATCGGCGAACCCGACATTCTTCAGGTGCGCCGGCTCGAGGCGCGCGCTGCCCACGGTGCCGCGGCCAACCCGGCTCCCGCCGGCCCCGGCGCCGCGGGCAGCGAGCGCCCGACCCCTGGACAGAGATCAACGAGGCGCGGAGTCCGCCTCCGCGCCTCGCCGAGCTCAGCGGCGCGCGCTCACTGCGCGGGCGGGCAGCCGATGGGCGCGGTGCCGATCACGACGTCATCGATCCACATCGAGCGGGCGGAATCCGCCTGATAGGACTCCCAGCCGAGGCCGATGCTGTCGAACGCCGGCGCCTTCCACGTGTAGTTCGTCTCGTTGTTGGCGCAGCCCTGGCCCGTCCCGGACACCTTGAGATCGGCCAGCTCCGCGCCATTGAGCCAGAAGCGCATCTCGTTCTTCGGCCCGTCGAAGCTGAACTCGACGCAGGTCCACGCGCCGGTCGGGACCACCGTCGTCTCCTCCGCGTGGTGCCAGCAGTCCGTCTGCGGGCCGGTCTTCGGGTCGCTCCAGTACCCGGGCGTATCGTAGTTCGCCATGAGCTGGCTGCCCGCCGTGACCGGGTGCTGCCCGCCGTAGCGATACTGTGCCGCGTAGGGCATTCCCTCGAAATCGCTGCCAGGGATGGTCCCTGAACCGTCGATGATCGTCCAGTGCACATCCCCCGTCGGCGCAGCCTCGAGGAAGAACATCATGCGACCATGGATGACGTTCGCGTCGGTGGGCAGGGCGTCGGTGTCCGCGAACTTGATCATGGCCGACTTGTAGTTGTTGTCTCCGGTGCTCGCGGGCGTGGTCACCTTGATGGACTTGGCGCCGCTGTAATGCTTCGTCGTGTCGACCGACACGGTGGAGCCCGCCATGGCCGTGTAGACCGTCCACGCGCCCATCTTCTCGCCGTTCGCGCCCTCGCCCTCGTACGACTCGAAGTCGTCGCAGAGCAGCGCCTCACAGGCCGGGCCGCCGCCCGTCCCGCCGCCCTCGCCGGCGCCGCCGCCGCCGGTCGCGCCGCTGCTGGTGGCGCCGCCGCCCTCGCCGGCGCCGCCGCCGCCGGTCGCGCCGCTGCTGGCGGCGCCGCCGCCCGAGCCGCTGGTCGAGGACGATGCCGACGTCGTGCCACCGTCGTCATCCGAGCACGCAACCGCGCCCGCCGCAAAGGTCGCGAGCAGGCCAAGCAAAGTAACGCTAATTCGAAGATTCATGTTCGTTTCCATCCTCCGCGGCGACTATTGCACGAGGACATCGCGTGATTCAAGAACGAACGTTTTCGGCAGATCGCACGATCCAGGCGCTGGAACTCGAATGGCCCCGGCGGTGCGGGGCAACACGAAAATGCCAGGGAGCAGCCTTGAACAGCCAGCCTATCGGGCCGGGAGCGAGCGTGAGCGATCAACCGCCGTCCGCCCCGCTCCCCTCCGCGCCCGAGAGCATCGCCTCCGGCGAGATCGCATAGAGCCTCTCCTCTCCCTGCTTTCCCCGGATCCGCACCAGCGCGGGCATCGCTTCTCCAGGGCTCCCGGCCGCGGTGAACGTCGCCTCATCCATCAGCAGGCCGCCGGCCTTCGCCTGCGCCTGAATCCGAAACGCTGTGTTCACGCGATCGCCGATGATGGTGAACTCCCGCCTGCCGCTCGACCCGATGCTCGCCAAAAGGACGGGCCCTGTCGAGAGCCCGAGCCGCGTCGGGAAGGCGGGCCGGCCCTGGGAGCGCTGGTGTTCGTTGAAGGCCGCGATGCTCTGCTGCATCCGCTGCGCCGCCGCGAGCGCGTCACTCGCGCCCCGGAAGAACGCGAGCATGCCGTCGCCAACGTACTTGTCGACCTCGCCCGCGTGGTCGTAGACGATCTGCGCCACCGTGGCCATGTAGAGGCTGAGATCCGCGATCAGCGGCCCGGGATCCTCGCTCTCCGAGAGCCGCACGAACTCCTCGATGTCGCTGACCAGCACCGTCAGCACCTCGCGCGCCGGCGGGCTCGGCCGGTTCGACGACACGCTCTCCTCGATGCTCTCCCACGCCCGGTCGGACAGGTAACCGCGCAGCGCCGCCTGCATCTGGCGCACCTGCGCGTAGCGCTCCTCGAGCTCCCTCCGCTGCCGCTCGAGCTCCCGGCGCTGCCGGTGCAAGAGCAGCTGCGTCCCCACCCTGGCGAGCACCTCGCGCAGCTCGAACGGCTTCGTGACGTAATCGACGCCGCCCGCGTCGAACGCCATCACCTTGTCGCCGATGCCCGTCATCGCGCTCAGGAAGATGACGGGGATGTCCGCCGTCCCGGGATCCCCCTTGAGCCGGCGGCACACCTCGTAGCCGTCCATGTGGGGCATGCTCACGTCGAGCAGGATGAGGTCCGGAGGCGCCGCCGCCGCCGACATCAGCGCCATGGCGCCGCTGATCGCCGCCCGCACCTCGTAGCCCTGCGCCGTCAACATCGAGGTCAGGAGCGACAGGTTCGCCGGCATGTCGTCCACGATCAGGATGCTCGGGGGCTCTTCCCTGGGGCGCTCCGGCCGCGCGCCCGGGGCCGCCCCGCGCGGGGCTGGCTTTGCGTCGGTGTCCGTCATGACGGCTCCTCCTCGTCGGCGCTCGATAGCGCCAAGATGCTGTCGAAGCGATACCCCCGCGCGAGCTCGGCCACAGCCCCCGCGAGATCCGCGTCCTCCGGCCGGAACCGATCGAGCGTCGCCTGGACGGCCTTCGCGTCGAGCCGCGTCGCCGCCCGCCGGAGGTCCTTGCGGAGCGCGGCGGGCAGCCCGGCCGCCGCCCGGGCGAGGTCGACGACAGGCGCCCCCTGGGCAGCGCCGGGCTCGGCGGCGCGCTCCTCGTACTCGAAGCGGGCCCCGAGGTGCTTGGTCAGGAGGCCGAGGATGTCCGCGTCGCGGAACGGCTTGCTCACGAAGTCGTCGCACCCCGCCTCCGCCGCGAGCGCCCGGTTCTGCTCGAACGCGCTCGCGGTCATCGCCACGACGACCGTCTCGTGCCCCCGCGCGCTCGCCTTGATGCGGCTCGCCGCCTCGTAGCCGTCGAGCAGCGGCATGCGGAGGTCGAGCAGGACGAGGTGCGGCGCCCACGTCTCCCACTGCGCCACGGCGCCGAGCCCGTTCGTCGCGCTGCGCGCCTCGACGCCCACCGAGTCGAGCAGCTTGAGCAGGCAGTGGCGCACGTCCCACCGGTCGTCGACGACGAGCACGCGGTACCTCGGCTGGCCCGGCGAGAGCCCCACGGCCCGGAGCGCCGCCGGATGGCGCGTCGCGCCGCCGGCGCGCGCGTCGGGCGCGTCGGCCAGCGACAGGCGCACGTCGAAGCGGAGCGTCGTCCCGCGGCCGACCTGGCTCTCCACCCGGATGTCGCCCCCCATCAGCCGCACGATGCGCCGGCTGATGTGCAGGCCGAGGCCCGTGCCCTCGCGCGACTGGCGCCCGGTCGCGGTCTGCGCGAACGCCTCGAAGAGCTGCGCGAGCTCCGCCTTGGCCATGCCCCGGCCGGTGTCCGTCACCTCGAACGACACCCGCACCCGCCCCGCCGCCGCGCCGTCGTGCGCGCCGCCCTCACGCACGCCTGTCGCGCGCCGCGCCGAGGCGCGCAGCGTGACCGACCCGCGCGGCGTGAACTTCAGCGCGTTGCCGAGCAGGTTGATCAGCACCTGCCGCAGCTTCCCTTCATCGCCGCTGACGTGCCGCGGAACGTCCTGCTCCCGCTCGACCGTGAGCGTGAGGCCCCGCTTCTGGGCCTCGACAGCGAACATCTCCGAGAGCCCCGAGAGCGTGTCGTGGAGGTCGAACTCGGCGTCGACGAGCGTCATGCGGCCGGCCTCGATCTTCGCCATCTCGAGGATGTCGTTGACCAGGCCGAGCAGGTGCTCGCCGCTCTTGCAGATGACCGCGAGGTTCTCGCGGTGCCGGTCGGCGAGCGAGGGGTCGCGCTCCACGAGCTGCGCGAAGCCGAGGATCGAGTTGAGCGGGGTCCTGAGCTCGTGGCTCATGTTGGCGAGGAACGCGCTCTTCGACCGGCTCGCGGTCATGGCCTCGTCCCTCGCCCTGCGCGCCTCCTCCTCGGCCCGCCGCGCCTCGGCGAGCTCCTCGCCGAGCCGCAGCGAAGAGGCGCGGCTGGCCGCGAGCTCCTCCGCCTTCCGCTCGAGCTCGAGCTCGCGCGCGTGGAGCCGCCGGCGGAGCGCCCAGAGGGCGACCAGAAGGAGGGTCCCGACGACCACGGAGGCGGAGATCCCGACGACCTGCATTCGATGTGCCCCACCCGCCTCCTGCGCGGCGGGAAAGACCGGAGCGCCGATCCCGTCGGAAGGCACCGATCAGGTTACAGGAGTTCGGGGCAGCCCGTGGGGGCCCGATCGGGCGCGCCGCGCGGCTTTTGGCGATGGAGCGGCGCGCTCGTCAGGCAGACCACGGAATCGACGGAGCCGCGCCGCGGCAGCGCGACGCGGCGGTCGGTTCTCCCCAGCGCGTCCACGCGCTGCTCCCCAGCGCGGGTTCACGCGTCATGGCGCGCCGCCGTCCGGCTTCGCTCGCTGCGGGGGGGTGACAACCTCATCCGTCGGCGGCGGGGCGGCGGCTCCGCGCGGCGGCACGCCTGCGTCTCCGCGCGGCGGCGGGGCGGCGTCTCCGCGCGGCGGCGCGGCGGCGTCTCCGCGCGCCGGCGGCGCGCTGGCACCTGCGTGCGGCGGCGCATCGCTGTCTGCCTGGGCGGGCGGCCGCCTGGGCGGGAGCGCGGGCTGGCGGAGGCCGCGCAGCGAGGCGAGCCGATCGACGAGGACGCCGGCCTCCTCGGCCGACAGCTTGACGCGCGCGTGGAGCGCCTTGCCCTCGGCCGCGATCGCGATGCGCTCGAGCACGGCGCCGAAGCCGATGAGCCGCGTCGCGAAGTCCGCCGCGCGCGTGTCTCGCGCCGCGCGCAGCTCCGCGCCGAGCGCGGCGCAGGGGGCCTCCGCGTCGCAGAGGACGGCGGCGTGGACGGCGATCTCCGGGCCGAGCGCGACGCTGGCGCCGCCGGAGAGCAGGGACGCCGCGGGCGATCGGCCGGAGCCGCTCAGCGCGAGCTCGCGCCCGATCTCGGCGCGCTGCTCGGGCGTGAGCACCACCGTGACGCGCGCCGCCCCCTCGCCCACGGCGCGGGCGATGTCGTCGTGCGCGGCGCTCGCGCCGACGTTCCCGGCGCGGCCTTCGGCGGTGTCGATCATGGCGCGCAGGTACGCGCCCCCGCCGAGCAGGATCGGCCCCCCGGGGCGCACGGCGATCTCGCCGTGGCCCTCGGCGCTCGAGTCCCGCACCGCGCGGAAGCTGCCGATCCCGGAGACGACCGGCCGCCCGCCGCGGGCCTCGATGACCTTGGAGGCGCACGCGAGCAGCGCCTCGTCCTGCACGGCGCCGGCCGCGACCAGCCCGAAGTCGCCGCCCTCGCCCGCCGCCGGGATGGCGATCGCGACCTCGGTCAACGCGGCCACCGGGTCGAAGCCGCACACGTCGCGCACCTTGCCGAGCCCCGGGATCTCGCGCTCCTCGCGCAGGAACGAGGCGAACGCGGGAGAGGCGCGCAGCGCCGGGAGATCGAGCGTCGCGACGAGCATCGCGCCCGCGGGTACGGCGTCGAGCGCGCGCGGCGCGGCGGCGGGGGGGCTCTCCCGCCCGCGGCCGAGGAGCCAGGCGACGCCGCCGCCGAGCAGGACCCCGACGAGCAGGAGGACGAGGCCGTCTCTGGTCCGCGGCTGCACGCGCGACCCGTTAGCACACGGCCGCGGCGGACGCCCCGGCGCCCGCGCCTCGGCGGGGCGGAGGACGGCGCTGCGCCAGGGCGCGCCCGTGCGTGGCGGCTGCGCGCCCCCGCGCCGCGGCTACGCGCCCTTGCGCGGCGGCGGCGACCAGCGCGTCCCGCGGACGAGATCGAACACGGGCACGGTCACGTTGAAATTCCAGCGCTTCATGAGCCGGGGATCATGGTGCCTGCGGTGGTGCTCGCGGAGCCGCGCGAGCCCCGGGATCCGGTACACCGGGCTGTCCGCCGGCAGGTGATACGCGAGGTGCAGCCACTCGTAGCTGACGAAGAACACCATCGCCGTCGCGAGCCCGAGCAGCGCCGCGTCCGGCGAGAGCAGGGCGCCCGCCGCCGCGGCGAGGGGCAGCAGCAAGGCGAGGACCAGGAGCGCCGAGGCGGGCGGCGTCAGCACCAGCCAGAGCTCGCGCGCGCTCCGCAGCGCCATGTCGTCGGCGGTGAAGGCGAGGTGGTGCTCGCGCTCGTGCCGCTCGCACAGCGCGCCGAGCAGCGGCGCCCGCCGGTGCAGCACCGACCTGTGCGCCCACCACTCGAAGGCGAAGCCGAGCAGCAGCGTCGCCGGCACCGCGAGGAGCTCGACGGCATCGACGGCGTCGAGGAGGCGCACCGCCGCCGCCAGCACGAGCGCGCCGAGCAGCGTGGGCGCCGCGAGGTGGAGCGCCGGGCGGTACCCGCGCGGGATCCGCGCCGCGATCTCCTCGCGCCGCCGCGCCCGCAGCCGCGCCGGCTCGTTCACGACCATCGAAAACTATGAATTCTAAAAAAACAGAACGCAAGCGCGGGCGAGGCCGCCGGCGAGGGGGCGCGCTCAGCTTTCCTGGCGTTCTGCCTGCTGTTCCGCCTGCTCCGCCTGTTCCGCGCCGTCCGCGGGCGCGCCGCCGTCCGTCGCGGGCGCTTCCCGCTCGAACAGCCCGCCGATGGCCTCGCCGATGCGGCCGATCTTCGCGGCGAGCAGCACGACGAGGAGCAGGAAGGCCGTCAGGGCGATCTCGTTGTGGGAAGCGCCGAGCACCATGCGTCGACGTCTACCACGCGGCGCCCACAGCGGGGGGCGCCGCCGCGTCGCCGTACGTGAGCGCGGCGACGCGGCGGCGCCGGCCTCGCGCTCGC
The DNA here is from genome assembly GCF_051527405.1 of Sorangium sp. So ce295. Taxonomy (NCBI): domain Bacteria; kingdom Pseudomonadati; phylum Myxococcota; order Polyangiales; family Polyangiaceae; genus Sorangium; species Sorangium sp. So ce295. Next base: position 12,403,353 of record NZ_CP150324.1, read on the forward strand.
GGAGGTGATGTCGGCCGGGCGCTCCCAGCGCGGCAGCGGTGGAGACCTCGCCGCGCAGGCGGGGCGGTCGTGGAGGGAGCTGCGCTGCGCGGCGGGAACGCAACGGGAACGCAAGCAAGCCGCGATCGCGTTTGACAGCCCGCCGACGACCGTCGAGAGTCCAGTCGATGCGGGCCCCTGGGCGCTGCTCCGCCGGGCCGCCGCCACAAGATGACCGCCGTGTCCGAGCCCCGCGACGACTACGAAGCAGTGCAGGCGCGCCCGCGCGAAGGCGCCATCCTGCTGGCCGACGCGTCGGCGGACGGGGAGGCGATCGGCGCGGCGCTGCGGGGCCGGGGCTTCGAGGTGATCGCGGCGCCGATCGCCGAGCTCGACGCGCGCCTCGCGAGCGACGCGCCGCGCGTCGTGATCGTCGACATCGACGAGCCCGGCGCGATCGAGGCGCTCGAGCGCCTCTACCTGCGGCCGGGCGGCGTCGCCGCGTCCGTGCTCCTCGTGGGGGATCCGGTCCGCTCGGCGGAGCTCGATCCCCAGCTGTTCGGGCAGGTGTTCGAGCGCCCGGTCGACACCGCCGAGCTCGCCGCGCACGTGAGCGCGGTCGCCGAGCCCGGGCGGTACCGCGGGGAGCACGCCGTCGAGGCGCGCCTCGCGGCGGGCCTGCCGGGGCCGCTCGACCACGACGTCCCGTCGAACCCCGACTTCTCGAGCGATCTCGATCCGCTCGACGTCGGCTCGGTGCTGCCGCCCCCGGAGGAGGACGGCGACGAGGTCGGTCCGCGCCTCCTGCCGGCGCGGATCAGCCCGGAGCTCGAGGAGATCCTCGTCGCCGCCGAGCAGCGGGTCACGGCGAAGGCGCACCCCTCGAGCATCCCGGCGGCCGAGGAGGAGGTCGACCTGATGCTGTCGTCGGAGCTGCTCTCCGCCCTCGACGAGCCCCTCGATCCGGAGGACGACGAGCCGCGGACCGGCGCGAGCGCGGCCGTCGCGCAGGCGCCCGCCGGATCGCCCTCGCAGTCGAGGACGAGCGACGGCCCGTACGGCGTCGCGCCCGCGCTGCAGCCGGCGGCCACCCGCGCCGAGCACACGGGGCCCGGCGACTCCCTCGTCGAGCTCGCGGAGCCGGGCGACGAGCACGAGGACGACCGCGACGCCGAGCCCGCGTTCGACGGGGCGCACGCGACGAAGCGCGCGGGCCCCGAGCTCGCGGCGCTCTCGCTCGACAGGGAGGCGCACCCGTACGGCAGGGAGGAGCGCGATCACGGCGGTCCCGCGCGCCGGAGCGGCGGCCGCGACGCCGCGCCGCCGACCCCGCGCGACGCGGGCCGGCCCTACGCCTTCGCGTCGCCGCCGCCGCGCCCCGAGCCCGCGTGGGATCGGTCGCCCTCGCCATCGCCCGCGCCGCGAGAGGAGCCCGCGTGGGACCGCGCCGGCCCTTCGCGCGGCGGCGAGGACGTCGACTGGGCGCGCGCTCCGTCGGGCCGCATCGAGCCGAGCTTGCGCCAGCGCATCACCGAGCCGCCGCCCCGGTCGCGCGATGCCCGCGACGCCCGCGCTCCTGGCTTTCCGTCGCCGCCGTCTCCGGGCGTCGCGTTCGTGTCGCCTCCCTCGGTCGAGGTGAAGACCGCGCTGCTGTCGCCGGTCGGAAGGGCGGAGCCCGAGCCGTCCCCGGCCCGCTCCGCCCCGGCGGGGCGCGCCCTGGCGCCTCCTGGCGGGCCCGTCCCCGCGAGCGCGGGCGCCGGCTCGCTCGGGCGCGGCCTCCTGGCGCCGAGCCCGTCTGCTGGGCCGAGCACGGCCGCGTTCGGCCGCGGGCACCTGCCAGCTCCGCCGTCCATGGCCATCTCCGGCGCGTCCCTGCGTGGGCCTGCGCCGCCTGCGCTGCCGCTGGTGCCGCCCGCGCTGCCGCTGGTGCCGCCCGCGCCCGCCACGGTCACCGCGGCCGGGCTCGGCCGCGCCATGGCGCCTGAGCCGATCGACGAGGCGCCGAGCTCCGGCGGGGCGTCCTCGGCCACGGTGCTCGGCCCGGGCGACGCGCCGCGCGCGCTGGCCCGCGCGGTGGGCAGCCGCTCCTCCGGCGCCCTCGCGATCACGACCGAGGAGGGCGCGCGGCGCATCGTCCTGCACGAGGGCGATCTCGTCACCGCCGGCTCGAGCATCCCCGAGGAGACGCTGCTCGCCTTCCTGGTCGGGCGCGGCGACCTCGAGCGCGAGGTCGCGGCGCGGCTCGCGGGCAAGCTCCCCGCCTCGGGCCGGCACGCCGGCGCGGCGCTCATCGCGCACGGCCACCTCGGCCAGGACGACCTCTGGCCGGTGCTGCGCGCGCACGCCGAGTGGGTCATCGGCCACGTCGTGCTCGTCGAGGCCGGCACGTGCGACCTCGAGCCCGAGCCGCCGGGCCGCCTCAAGGCGGAGCCGAACGTCTTCGGCGGCGCCACCGGCGCCGAGGTCTTCGTCGAGACGATCCGCCGCGTGATCGCCCCGGAGGTCGCCCTGCGCCGCCTCGGCGGCCCGGGGGCGCGCCTCGACGACGGCGTCCGGCGCAACCTGCTCGGCGAGTGCGCGCTGCGGCGCGAGGAGGAGGAGCTCGTGCGCACCGCGCGCGGGCGCAGCGTCGGCGAGCTCGTGAGCGTGGCGGAGCCCGAGAACGCGAGCGTGCTCTACGCGCTCGTGTGCCTGGAGGTGCTCGACGTCCTCATCCCGCCGTCGATCACCGAGGCGCCGCCCCCGCCGGTGGAGGATCCGCTCGACGAGGAGGCGATCCGGCAGCGCGTCCGGGCGCGGCTCGCGCTGGTGGAGGACGGGGACTATTTCTCGATCCTCGGCATCCCGCGCGACGCGACGAACTACGAGATCCGCCGCGCGTACCTCGCGCTGAGGAAGGCCTTCGAGCCGTCCACCCTGCTCACCGCCGCGACCGTGGACCTGCTCGACGACGTGCGGCTCGTCATCGAGGTGCTCGACGAGGCCTACGAGATCCTGCGCGAGCCGCACAGGCGCGAGCGGTACCGGCGGGCGATCGAGGCGGGGCCGCCGTAGCGGGGACCGGGGCGGCGCGCGCTCCGTACGGCGCGCGGCGGGCACGGTTGATGAAGGCCGGCGCGGCTGTGCAATGCTCGCTCTCTCCCGGACCGGCGGCGCCGGCGGCGCCGCGCGCGGGCGGGCCGACGCGCTCCGGTCGATCGGCCGCGGCGGCGCTGATCGCCGCCCTCGCGCTCGCCCCGGGGTGCGTCCGCGAGGCGGCGAAGGAGGCGACCCACGGCACGCTCGAGGCGCTCGATCGCAGCGCGCAGGACCGGACCGAGTCCGCCGGAAGATCGGCCGAGAGGCCGGCCGAGGGCGCGCGCGAGAGGCCGCTCGTGGGGGCCATCGTCCACGACGCGGTCCGGGCCGGCGCGGCGGAGATCGGGCGGCAGGCCGAGGGCCTGGAGCCGGTCATCGCGCAGACGAGCGAGGCGGTCAGCAGCGCCGTGGTCGAGGGCGCCCTCCAGCACGACCGGGCGCTCGTCACGCTCGTCGAGCAGGGCACGGGCGCCGCGGCGAGGGCCGCGGCGCGCGAGGGGACGGCAGAGCTCATGGAGCAGCTCGCCGGGTGCCCCGCCGGCGACCCGGGCTGCTCGAGCGCCGCGATCGAGCGCGCGAGCCGCGCCGCCGCCACGGGCTTCGCGGACGGCCTGGGGAGGGCGATGCAGCCCTGGATCATCGGCCTCGCGTTCGGCGGGGGGTTCCTGCTCGCCGCGCTGCTCGCCGTCGCCATCGCGGTCGTCACGCGGCGGCACGAGCGCTCCGCCGCGCACTGAGAGAGGTCCGCCCCTTGCACGCGCCAGCACCGCAGGAGGCACCATGTCCAAGGCGAGCGAGTTCATCGAAGCCCTGCGTCGGATCGAGGAGAGCGGCGACGTCGAGCCCATGGCGCGGCTGTTCGCGCCCGACGCCGAGCTCAGCAACTCGACGATCTCGAGGCCGCTCCACGGCCCCGACGGCGCCCGCAACTTCTGGCGCAGCTACCGGCAGACCTTCGTCGAGGTGCGGTCGGAGTTCCGGTGCATCGTCGAGTCGGGCGAGGCCGCCATCCTCGAGTGGACGAGCCGTGGAAAGCTAGTCAATGGAGGGGAGTTCTCGTACGACGGCGTGAGCGTCATCGAGCACCCGGCCGGCGCCATCAGGAGGTTCAAGGCGTACTTCGATCCGAGGGCCCTCGGGCTTCAGCTGGAGCACGCGGCGTAGCGCCGCTCGCCGGCCCGCGCGATCGCGTCCACGACGACCTCGCCCTGCTCGACGCCGACGAGCGCCGCCGACCCTTCCTCGAGCTGGCCGCGCAGGATGAGCTCCGCGAGCGGCGCCTCGACGAGGCGCGCGATCGTGCGCTTCATCGGCCGGGCGCCGAGCTCCGGGTCGAACCCCCCGGCGTCGAGCAGCGCGTCGATGGCCTCGGGCTCGACCTCGAGCTCCACGCCGCGCGCCTCGAGCTCGCGCTCCAGGCCGCCGAGCAGCCGCCGCGTGATCTCGGCGACGTCCGCCCGCGTGAGCGGCGCGAAGCAGAGGACCTCGTCGATGCGGTTGTAGAGCTCGGGCGGCAGCGCCGCGCGGGCCGCGGCGAGCATCGTCTCCCCGAGGCGCTCGGGTGACACGGCCGAGGAGGCGCGGGCGAAGCCCACGGAGCGCTCGGACCGGAGCGCGCCGGCCTCCGCCGCGCCGAGGTTCGAGGTCATCACGAGGACCGTGTTCGTGAAGTCCACCCGCCGGCCTCGGCCGTCGGTCAGGCGGCCCTCGTCGAAGACCTGCAGGAACGCCTCGAGCACGTCGCGGTGCGCCTTCTCGATCTCGTCGAGCAGCACCACCTGGTAGGGCCTCCGCCGCACCGCCTCGGTGAGCTGGCCGCCGGCCTCGTGGCCGACGTAGCCGGGCGGCGCGCCGACGAGGCGCGCGACGGCGTGCGACTCCGCGTACTCGGAGAAGTCGAGCCGCGTCATCGCGTCGGGCGAGTGGAACAGCGCCTCGGCGATCGCCTTCGCCGTCTCCGTCTTGCCCACGCCGGTCGGCCCCAGCAGCAGGAACGACCCGATCGGGCGGCGCGCGCGCAGGCCGGCCGCGTTCCGGCGGAGCACCCGCGCGATGCGCGAAAGCGCCTCGCCGTGGCCGACGACGTTCTCGGCGAGCAGCGTCTCCAGCGAGAGCATCCGCTCGCGATCGGTCTCGAGCAGCCGCTCGACCGGCAGGTCGGCGAGCTCGGAGACCACCTCGGCGACCTCGGCGGGGCCCACCTGCCGCGCGGGCTGCGCAGGTTCACGGAGCGCCGCGCGCGGCGCGCGTGACGCGCCTGACGTCGACGACGCGCGCCGCCGCGTGCGCGCCCCCGCGAGGTCGAGGATCGAGAGCGCCTTGTCGGGCAGCGCGCGCCCGGGCAGGTAGCGCACGGACCAGGCGACGGCCGAGGCCAGCGCCTCGTCCGTGAACGCGAGCCCGTGGTGCGCGCCGAGCCCGACCGCGACGCTCTGGAGCAGCAGGAACGCCTCGTCCTCCTCGGGCTCGTCGATCTCGACGATCGTGAAGCGCCGCGCGAGCGCCGGGTCGACCTCGATGCTCTTCCTGTACTCCTCGGGCGTGGCGGTGCCGATCAGCGTGAGCTCGCCGCGGGCGAGCGCGAGCTTGATCTCGGCCATCGCCTCGTCGAGCGCGCCGCTGCCGAAGAGCTCCGACAGGCCGTCGATGAACAGGATGACCCGCCCGCCCGCCTCGCGGACCTCGGACCGGAGCGCGGACAGGCGCTCGCTCAGCGCGCCGCGCGCGCCGGTGCCGGCGAGCAGCTCCGAGGGCACGAGCTCGACGACGACGCGCGGCTCCCGCTCGTCGAACGCGAGCCGGTGCGCCACGCCGCGCGCGACCGAGGTCTTGCCGACGCCCGCCGGGCCGAGGAGGCAGGGGTTGTTCGCGTGGCGCTTGGCCAGGACGTCGAGCGCCTGCTCGATCTCGTGCTCGCGGCCGACGATCGGCTCGAGCTCCCCCTGCACCGCCGCGAGCGAGAGGTTGTGCCCGAGCGAGGCGAGGGCCGGGAAGCGCGCGCGGTCGAGGGTGAAGCGCGCCGCGAGGGCGGCGCTCGCGGCGGCGCTCGTGGCGGTCGGCGGCGCGAGCGGCGGGAACGGCCGCCCCGGCGCGGGCGCGGCGGGGGAGGCGGCGGAAGCGGGGGCAGGGGAGGCCGAGGACGCCGGAGAGGGGGTGGGCGTGAGGGCGGCGATCGACTCGGCGGAGGTCAGCGCGTCGGCCGGGGCCGCGGCGGGGCGAGGGCGCCCCGGCGGGAACAGCGGCGTCGGCGGGAACAGCGGCACGGTGACGCCCGGGCCGGCGCCCTTGGCGGGCCGTGACTCCGGCGCGCCGGCGCCCCTGGCGGGCCGCAGCTCCGGGACGGCGACGCCGGTGCCCTTGGCGGGCCGCGGCTCCGGGACGGCGACGCCTGCGCCCCTGGTGGGCCGCAGCTCCTGGGACGTGCGCGGCGAGCGCGGCGTGCGCGCCGGATCGGCGGCCTCGCCGCGGGCGCGGCGCGCCGTGGTCGTCGCGGCCGGCGCGGGCGGCGTCTCCGGCGCGCCGCCGTCGTGGAGCAGCCGCGCGGGCGTCCGCCGCGCCTGCACCACGCCGAGCGCGATCTGGAGCGCCGCGGTCCGCAGCCGCGCCAGGTCGACCCCCGACTGGGTGAGCGCGCGGTGCGCGGCCGAGCTGCGGTCGGACAGGAGCGCGAGCAGCAGGTGGAGCGCCGCGGGCTCCTTCGCGGTCGCTCGCTTCGCGACGTCGCGCGCGCCCCCCATCGCCCGGCCGATCGGGTCGGGGCCCTCGTCGTCGACCGAGCGGGTCGCCTTGAGCAGGGCCTCGTCGTCGAGCCGCCGATCGCGGAGCAGATCCGCGGCGGGGCCTCCGCTCAGGGCGATGGCCGCGAGGAGGTGCACGCTCGACAGGCGCTCCTTGCGCTGGGCGGCGAGGTCCTGCGCGAGCTTGCGCAGCGTGACGAGCTCGGCGTGGGAGCGAGGGCTGGTCATCCTTGCAGAGGTCTCCGGGCTCGGGGTTCGCACGCCGGGCGAAGGCGGGCCAAGTTTCGGAGGCCGACGGCCGCGCGCCGCGTCACTGAGGGATCACGTCCTCGGTCTCGCAGACGGGCGTGGCAGGGGCGAACCCCTCGGCGCAACCGAGGCGCACCGCGCGTAGCTGCGAGGCGGACGAGCTCGACGGCCGCTCCGCCCACGCGATCAAGAGCCCGCGACCGCGCTGCGCGAGGATCGACAGGCTGCCTTCCACCTTCCCTCCCGGAAAAACGGTGGTCATCCAGGTCAACGTGCCCGCCGCGTCGAGGCGGCGGAGCACGATCCGGTCTTTGCCGCCCGTGTTCGTCTCGACGACCGCGACCACCAGGTCTCCGTCCACCTGCTCGGCGGCCAGCGATCCCGTGACGGGCGTGGAGCACGAGGGGACGGTGATGGGGGGCAGCGCGACCTCCCCCGAAGGGGTCATGCGCGCGACGCGCAGCGCGCTCGGCGCGTCCTCGAGCGGCGCGAGGGTCCAGGCGAGCCACGCGCCGTCCAGGCGGGGGGCCATGCGGAGGCGCGCGACCGGAGCGGCCTCGTGGATCGCCTCCTTCGAGGCGATCGCGCCGCCGTTGAGGCCGATGCTGATGCCGTCTGCGGAGTACCGCCCCAGGTAAATGGTCGTCGCCGGTCCGGGGCCCGGGTACTTCACGTCGCACGGATTCCACCCGAGCCTCCACTCGGTGGGCGCGCCCAGCGCGGCGCCGATGAGCCAGTAGTGCAGCATCCATCCCGTGTCCTCTTCATCCACTTGCGTCCACCGTGCCGCATCAACGGCGACGGGCGTTGTTGCGCACCCGAAGTACAGCCCGAACATCGAGTGGCCCACCCCTTCCGTCACGGTGCCGGCCACCATCGAGTATCGCGGGCCGGGCTCCTGGACCTCGGTGATCGCGAGCTGTTCCACCCCTGAGGAACGAAACGACACCATGCGTTCGCCGTAGTACGTGCCGATGTGCTGCGACCATGAAGAGAAGGGCTCGCTGCCCTCGCTCCAGGCGCGCGCGGTCCTGAAAAAGCCGCCTGGCGGCAGGGGAGCCGGGAAGGGGGTCGTATAGCGCTCTCGGTAAATGACCACGGACTCGAAGTTGTCATCGTCGTCGAGCGGATAGAGCCGTGCCACCGCGAAGGCATCGCCCGGGATGGTCTGGTGTTTTGCGTCCAGCGCCAGCGCCGGCTCGCTGAAGGCGGGCGGCTGCGCTGACCAGGGATCCAGGGCGACCCGCTGGACGACCCGGCCCGTCGGTGTCGCCGCCGAGGTGTAGAGATAGACCGGAGCGTCCGTGGCCCCGAGGACCCACTGAGGATCGAGCAGGTCCGTGCCCGGCTGCGCGAGGCTCAGCGAGGGCCCCGCGGCCGCGAGGGTGCTGCAGGCGGCTGCCTCGCCGGCGTCGGAGGCCACGGGCGGTTCCTCCACCGAGAGCGCGCGGGGCGGCTCGTCTGGAACCGCCGCGCACGCCGCGAGCGCGGGGAGAGCGAAGAGCGCCAGCCATGTCCCACATCGCATCCGGTACCTCCGAGGTGATGGTCGAGGCTGTGTGGCCGCACCTCGCCGCCGCCATCACCCATTTTTCGGGATCGGCGGGGGCGCTCTGGCCCCCGGCCAGGCGGCGTCCGGGGCGCAGGGCCGCTTCACCCCGTACGCCGGCCGCTCCGCCGTGCGCGGTCGCGCTGTGGTCAGAGCCCCGCGGCGAGGAACCGGGCGAGGAAGCCGCGGGTACCGGCGTTGCCGAGGGAGTTGCACACCGGCGAGGCGGCGCCGATCGGGCAGTCGACGTCGCGGTCGTAGGACCAGTAGTGGACGCCGGCGAGGCCCTGGGACCTGGCGAAGGCGGCGGTCTCGTCGACGTCGGTCAGCGTGTAGAGCTCGCCCTGGACGTCGTTGCCGCCGATCATCGGGGTGAGCTCGATGTTGGCGTAGGGCACGCCGAAGTGATCGTGCAGGTTGTACGCGGCCTGGATCGCCGACTGGCCCAAATCGCACTGGCCGCCGGACACGACGCACACGCCGGGGCCGGGCGAGCCGTAGTTCATGGTCATCAGGTTGACGGTGACGTAGCTGGGCCAGGTCGCCGCGCTGCCGTCGAAGCCGAAGACGTCGGCGATCGCGGCCATGGCGGTGTCGCCGAGGACATTGAGGCTCGAGCGGATGTTGCTGCCGAGGGAGCGCGCCGTCGACGCGCCCTCGTTGCTGGCGAGCGTCGCCAGGGTCAGGCTGAAGCGCAGCTTCGGGTACGCGGCGTGCGCGGTCTCGAGGCGCTGCACCAGCGCCGCGATCACCTGGGGCGACTGGCCGGCCTCGATGTCGAGGTCGACGCCGATGAGGTGCGGTCCGGCCCAGCGATCGAGGAAGGCCGCGAAGCCGGCGTCGGAGCCGCAGGTGAACGAGCCCGCCGCGCCGCCTGTCGACAGGATGTAGCCGACGCCGGCGGCCTCGAGCACCGGGACGTTGGCGGCGGCCATCGCCGCGCCGGGCACGCCGCCCCAGCGCTCGTTGCCGCACTCGCCGGTGGCGAAGGCCAGGCTGACGACGTCGCCGCCCGCGGCGCTGAGGTCGTCGGCGAACACGGCCTGGGTCCCCGACACCTTCGTGGAGATCACGCTGGTGTCCCAGTTCATGTGGACGCCGGTGTCCTTGTAGGGGCCGAACAAGAGCGCGCCGTTGCCGGCGTCGCCGCCGCCGTGGCCGTTGCCGCCACCGCCGGTGCCGGTGTCGTCGCCGCCGCCGCACGCGGAGGCGAAGCTCGCCGCGGCGAGCAGGGAGAGGAGGAGGGTGGAGCGCTTCATCGGGTCCTCGTGAGGGGCTTCGGGTTCGAGCCCAGGTTTGTACGAGGATAGAGCTCTGCCCCCGCGCGGGAGGGGCATGCGGCAGAGGACGACGCTGACGACGCGCCACCCTCGCTCGGAGGTTCGATCTCCAGCAGGCTGGTGCGCGCGCCGCAAGCCAGGAGCGCAAAGGCGGGGACGAGGGCGAGCGCGCCGCGCCGAGGTCCGCGCCGAGCGCCGGCGAGCCGTTCGATCTATGGGAACACCGCCTCGACCTCGGCCATATCGGGGTACGTGAACGTGACCGTCGCTTCAATCGGCGTCGATCCGTCGTACGCGTAGGCCTTGAGCGTGTAGCTGCCCGGCGCGGCGTCCACGGGCCGCGCGCACATCGCGGGGCACAGCTCGCCCGCCTGAGCCGCGGGGCACCCCGCCTCCATTGCGTCGACGCTCTCGAAGATGACGCCGTTCCAGGTGAACGTCAGCTCGCCTCGAGGCGGGAGCGGCTTATAGCCAGCGTCGAGGCAATCCGCGGGGCAGATCGGGTTCCCGTCGTCGCACAGCGGCCTCGCCAGGTTCCTCGGGGCCTCGGCGCCGCTCGACGAGGTCACGATCCACGTCGAGATGCACTGGGTGTCGCCGACCAGGAGCTCGGTCGCCCCTGTGTTTCGGAAGCGGATCGTCACGGGCGTGGCCGTCCCCGAAACGCCGGGCTCGCACGCGCTCGATCCCCCTCCGCCCGCGCCTCCGGCACCGCCTTGCCCGCCGGCGCCTCCGGCACCGCCTTGCCCGCCCGCGCCTCCGACACCGCCTTGCCCGCCGGCGCCCCCGACACCGCCTTGCCCGCCGGCGCCTCCGGCGTTGCTGCTCGTTTGCCCCTCGTCGCCGCACGCGGCGAGGCCGAGGACGCTCGCGGCGATGCAACCCATCGCCAACGTTCGCATCTGTGCAAGTCCATTCATGGGCGTGAAACACTCCAATTCTCTGCGCATGATCGTTCCCCTCCTCGCGATGCACTTCGGCTTGCTACCAGACATGCCACTGGGACGATCATTCAAGAAAATTAGCGCTGGTCGACGCGGCTTGGTCGGAGGACGCGGATCCTCGTGTGGCGCGCGCGCGGCTAGGCCGTGCGACGCGCGACGTGGATCAAGGGCCGACGTCCACGGCCTCGAGGCCGTAGCCCCAGGAGCAGAGCGCGCGGTCGCCGGAGAGCGTCGCGTGGACCACATGCCCCGGGAGGTCGCTCTTCTTCTCGAACGAGAGCGCGGTGAGGTCGGTCGCGTCGAGGACGGAGAGCATGGGCCAGTAGTTGTCGACGACGAGGAGGCGCGCTCCGTCCGCGAGGAGCAGCGGGCCATAGCTATGGTCGAAGCCCGCGCTCTCCAGCGTCGCGGTGTTCAGGCTGCCCTCCTGCAGCCCGCCGGCCACGAGGATCGAGGACCTCCCGTCGTGGGCGGCGTCCTCCACCGACAGGAAGGCGCGGTTCTCGCCGGCGAGCGCCTTCATGACCGTCATGGTGTCGTCCACAGGACTCTCGTCCAGGAGTCGTGCGCTCGTGTCGCCGAGATCGAGGAGCTTGAGCGTCCTCCGCGTGCCCCTGCACACGCCCGGACCGGCGTCATCGCCGGCGGCCGCCGGCGTGAACGCCGCGTTCGACGCGAAGCTGTGAGCACACGCCTCCCTCCCCACCACCGGGGTCTCGACGGTCTCGTAATCCGTCGTGAGCAGCCTGCTCGACGCGCCATCGAACGCGAGCAGCGAGCCGGGCACGTTGACCGGCGCCCGCACCACCGGCGAGGATGGGTCTGCGACGTCGATGCGATCGAGATAGAAGCGCGCCCTGGAGGGATCGTCGGGCAGCGGCGTCCAGCGCGAGACGAGCACCGTGGTGCCGTCGAGCTGAAGGCCCGTGTGGCCGGCGCCGTCCGGGAGCGCCACCGAGCTGTGCCGCGGGTTCAGCGGGTCGGAGAGGTCGAGCAGATCGAGCCACGCCTCGTGAGGGGGCCGGTCCTCCTCGAACGCGTAGTAGCCGTCATCGCTGACGCCACGGAGCACGAGGGTGCTGCCGACCTGAACCACGGAGTCGCCCGCGGACACGAGAGCGCCGGAAGGATTCGTGTACAGCGCGCCGGGGCGGAAGGGCAGATCGCGCTGGGCGACCACGCGCGGCGCGGCCGGGTCCCCGACATCGATGATCGCGAGGCGCGTGAACGCGGCGTTCGATGTCTGCGCGAGCACGTAGACGTGCTGTCCGTGCGCGAAGAGGCGGGCATTGCCGAGGTAGTGCCGGCAGGCGGGGGCCTCCGTGTACAGCGCCGCGCCGTCGAGCCTGGCGATCGGCTCGGCGAGGCCCGGGCTCGTGGCCGACGCGATCTCGAGCCAGGCGCCGCCCCCCGTATTCGCGTCTGCGCCGATGCGGACCACGATGTCGTCGACAGCGACCGCGCTGTCGGCGAGCGTCGCGAGCGCGACACCGGCGATCTTGGCCGGGGCGCCGCGATCGTCGATGCCGAAGGCCTCGACGCCCAGGTCGGAGACGGCGAGGAGCCGCTCCCCGCTGGCGAGGGCGCGCCGCGCCCGTCCGCCCGTGGCGACGAAGCCGCGCTTCGAGAGGGTGTCGCGCGTGAAATCGATGAGCTGGACGCCGATCGTGACGGGATCGCAGTCGGGAAACGACTTGTCGAAAATCCGTTCGCTGTAGGGCACGGCGAGGGTGCCGAGGCCGTCGAAGAGAGAGAACGCCTCGTGGATGAGGTCGTGTTCCTCGGCGACGCGTGCCCATTTGCCGCCGAAGGCAACGCGCTCCAGCATCGTGGGGTTCGCGAGATCGGAGACGTCGAAGAGCGAGACGGCCAGAGATCCTTCGCCGCTGTCGTTGGCGAACCCGAGGGCGAACAGGCGATCTCCGCGCGGCTCGACGTGAAAGATCGAGCCGGGCTCCTCGATCCCGCCGACCTGGGCGGGGTTCGCCGGGTCGCTCAGGTCGACGGTGAGCACGGGGCTCACGTGCTCCGAGACCACGTAAGCGCGGTTGCCGTCGAAGCGGACCGAGCGCACCTCTGTGGCCGGGTGCACGTCGAGCTCGGTCGCGCCGAGGGGCACGATTTCCTGGGAGGACACGATGGAGAAGGTCTGGATGCCAGGCCTCGCGTCGGGCTGCCAGGGGCCGGGCAGGCTGACGAAGCGGAGCACGCCGTCGTGCTCATCCACCTGCCAGGGGCTCGCGATCTCGCCGGTCACGTCGACGCGCGCGCCCTCGACGAGGGCGCCGCTGGGGTCGGAGATGTCGACGATCTGGATGGTGGCGCGCCCTTCCTCCTCGCCGCCGTTCCATGTGGCGCTGGCGATAACCACGCGATCCTCGCTGACGCTCACGCTGGGCCATCCCCAGTAGCCCGAAGGGGCGCTCTCGACGAGCCTCCGCTGATCGATGACCGCGATGTCCGCCGGGTCGCCGACGGCGAGGGAGGTGACGGTGATGTTCGGCGCGGCGGCGCACCCGAGGCAGGAGCCGGGCTCGTAGGCCACGGCGTGGAGCACGTCGTCGCCGAGGCGCGCCTCGGTGAGCTTGCCCGGCAGATCGAACGAGCCGATGGGCTGAATCTCCGCAGGATCGGAGACATCCAGCACCTCGACGCGGCTCATGAAATCGCGGTGGGACGCGCCCCCCTGCGCGTCGGGCACGACGTGTCGCCACCCGGAGAACAGGGCGTAGAGGACCCCGTCGCGCAGGTACATCGCGACGGGCGAGCCGTACATCCGGCGGGTCCCGAGGACGCGCAGTCCGTCGCCTGAGACGTCGATGACGCTGAGCCCCGAGTACCCCGACATCGCGTAGAGCCTGCCGTCCTTCTCCTGGACGATGTCGGCGTCGCGGAGAGCGCGCTCCGCGATGGCTCCGCCGCGCGGCGGCACCGGCGCCGCTTCCGGGTCGTCGCCTCCTCCCGTGCCCGAGCTGGCGTCGCCCGAGCCATCACCCGCCGGATCGCCGGCGCGGGGACCCGTCGGATTGCCGGAGATGAAGCCGGTCTGGTTGGATGTGCCAGCACCAAGCTCGCAACCGGCGAGTCCTATCGATGCCGCGGTCGCAGCGAGGACGATCCAGCTGGCGCAGGCCCTGAACGGGATGGACATGGTTACCTCTCGTTAGAAGACAGCAAGGCGCAGGACGCAGCGCGCGTGCAAAGCACAGCGATTTCGTCGCGCGCTGGCGTAATCAGCAAGCGGCGGGCCAGGCGCATTCGCGAGACTTGCGCGTGATTTCGGTGATGTGAGCGCATCATGTGCCACGGTGAACGCGCGATTCTCGCCGCAGCAATGGCCCATGTCGGCACAGTCGCATGTCCTTTCCTGCGAACCGCCTCGGCGGGCGAAAGGAGCGCGGTCGTGCTGCGATTCCACGCCAGTCCTCCCTCGAGTCCAAAGACAGGTGGAGTTCACCGCGGTCGTCGCCAGACCGTCAGCGCCGGTGTGCATGCTCCACAGGAAGTTGAACAGGTCACCGCTGGCCGAGCCGCGCAGACCTCACCGACATGGGTCGGCTTGGGTGCATGCACGACCCAGAACATTCACTGGCAGGTACGCTCTTCCGCTCGCTCGACCTCGCGTGCGCTGGCAAGGCGAGCATGACGAGGCTCGAGAGCGTGATGGCGAAGGGCTACATCCAGGCGGCGAGGGCGACGTCTGAAGCGATGCCGCCCCGCGCTTCGTCGTCGAGCTCGTCGCCTACCCCGCGACGCTCACCCGCGCTGGCGTGGTGAAGGACGACCGGAAGCTCTACCGGGCCGGAGACGCGGCGCGCGCGGGAACTGGCCGGGGTGATGGTCCAGCGGCGCTCGACGGCGATGACGCCGAAGGCGCGTGAGGCCTACGGCACGATACGTGCGGGCTGGACGCGAGGGCGTGGAGGGAGGCCCGTCGTGAGCCGGGGGTGACCACCCGCCTGGAGACCCAGCGATCGGCCCGTCCACATCCACGCAGTCCCCGGGGAGGGAGGCTCGGAACGCCGCCCTTCGTCAGGGCTAGCACTACTGCGGGAAGTCGCCCCGGATCGGCAGAAGAACCGCCAGGGTCGCCAAGGTCGCCGAGGGGAGAGAGGAGGTGCGGGTCCGGCATTTTCCCTCCCATTTTCCGGGTTTCCTGGCGCCCTTGGCGTCATGGCGGTTCGCTTCCCCGTCCGACTTCCCGCAGTAGTGCTAGGACCCTCCCAACGATGGGAAGTGCAGCACGATGGCTCCGGAGTGCGAGGCGCTGGGAGCCGTCGTCATCGCGGGCCCCATCTACGGTGGCCGACGGCGGCGGCGTAGCCCGCCGCTCGTCGGGTGCATGGTTTGGTGGACGTCCGTCGCGCCGCAGCGTCACCGCGCGCAGTGCGCGCGCCGAAGCGCCCGATGTCGGCGTGCAAGCTTACATACTCCGCGCGGCCGAACCCATCCATACGGTGAGGGCGAGGTCGAGCGGGAGGACGCCCGCGCGGAACCGCTGGTTCGGTCCGTGCGCAAGCGGAGAACGGAACCCAGGTGATACCTTTCACTACTACGACGGCGACTGTTGTCCCGAGACCGCCCCGTTGACTGGCATCTCGTCGAGCGCGTAGCCTTGCAGGCTTCCTAGCCAAGTACGGCTCGGCTGGAGCAGGAGGCAACGATGGCGCTTATTGACAACATGCGGCGTCTCGCGGAGCAAGTTCGGAAAAGGCTCCCAAACACGATCGGCGAAGAGGCGACCAAGAACGCTCTCGTGATGCCATTTCTTGGAGCACTTGGCTACGACGTGTTCGACCCGACGGAGGTTCGTCCTGAGTATGTGGCCGACTTCGCCAAGAAGAAGAGCAACGGTCAGTTCGAGAAGGTCGACTACGCGATCTACATCAATGGCGTGCCGGTGATGTTCATCGAGTGCAAGCCAGCCGATGCGGAGCCGAACACGCACAGCGGCCAGCTGTCACGGTACTTTAACTCGACTCCGTCCGTCAAGGTGGCGGTTGTCACGAATGGTGTTCGATACATGTTCTTCACCGATCTTGAAGAACCTAACATCATGGGCGAGCGACCGTTCTTCGAGTTCAATGTGCTCGAATTCACGGAGAGGGACGTCGAAACGCTCGATGCCTTCTCCAAGGACAACTTCGATGCCGGTACCGTGCGAACGCGCGCGGAGGACATTATCTTCACCGGGCGAATGACGGCCTACATCAACGACGTGCTCCGCAACCCGACAGAAGAGTTCACGCGCTTCATTCTCGGCGAGTTGAACATCACGACGGGCAAGCTCACGGCGAAGCGCGTCGAAAAATTCATACCGATCGTACGCAAAGCTATCCAGACAACCCTGCTCGACATGGCCACCAGATCGATCAGGCAAGAGACGCAGGACGTAGCAGTGGCCGCGCCGCCCCCGCCCCCGCCCATACCACAGCCACCCCCGCAGGCTGCGCCGCCTTCAAGAGACTCAGCTCCGGAGCAGGGGAAAGGCGTCGTCACGACTCAAGAGGAGTTGGACGCCTACGAGGTCATTCGTCGCATATGTGCCGACTCTCCAGCGGCCAGCAAGGCCCAGGTTCACTACCGAGACGCGGTTAACTATTTCGGCATCAACATCGGGAACACGAAAAAGTGGTTCGTTCGCCTGTTCTTCGACGGCAAGCGCAAGTCCATGGTTACCAAAGTCCCCGCCGACAGAGCAACGCTGCTCGCGCCCGGATTTGAGGTCGACGTGCCGAGCGAAAACGTCGGGAAGAGCCGCGTATACGTCAGCGGCCTGAAGGACCTCGAGCGGCTGAGGCCTCTGCTGATGCTCGCCTTCGAGGACGAGATTCGTCGCGCCGAATCTGGTGACGCACCCGAGGAAGAGGAGTCGCCGGCTGGCGTCGCCATGCCCCATTAGAGCGACAAACGGGTTGAAACCACGAAAAAAGCAGGGATTTCACAGGGAGGCGGGGAGGCGGGGAGTAAGAGACGGCAAGAGGGAGAAATTCATTTTCTTTTCTTCCTCCCCTCCTCCCCGCCTCCCTGTGAAAATTCCCCGGGTTTCAACGTGATCGTTGTTCTAGCAACTCCGAGTGCCACCATCGGGCACGCCCTGCCCTGACCCCACGCCTCCGTAGACGATCCGGCGACCACCGCGCCGCCTTCACCTCATGACCGAAGACGTCGTCCCCTACGAGCACGTCGCCTACCCCGCGACGCTCACCCGCGTGTTCCCGTACCTCGTCGGCGTCACCCCGACGATCCTCCTGAAGTGCCGCGTGAGCTGGCTCTGATCATAGAACCCGACGCGCGGGGCGAGCTCGGACGCCCTCACGCCCTGGGTGAGGAACTGCTGGGCGCGCTGGACGCGGAGGTGGGTGAGGTACATGTGGGGAGGCATCCCGATCTGGGCTCGGAAGGCGCGGCACAGGTGGAACTTGTCGAGGGAGGCGTGGGCGGCGAGGTCGTCGAGGGTGATGGGCTCGGCCAGGCGCTCGCGGAGGTACTCCACGGCGCGGCGGACGGGGCGTGTGTGATCGGAGCGGGCGCCGCTCAGCCGGCCGAAGGTGGCGATGGCCTCGGCGAGGGCGAGCTCGACGGAGAGGCGATCGGCTCCGGCGCAGATGGCGTCGTGGAGGCGGTGGAAGGGGGCGGCACGTTCGTCCCCGGCTTCGAGGTGGGGAATGGCGACCACCTTGCCCACCTCGCGGGCGCGGGCGACGTCGTTCGAGCGTGGCGCCCGTCGCCGAGGTGCGGGTGGTGTTCGAGACGAACGTGTTCGGGGTGATCGCGGTGACGCAGGCGATGCTGCGGCTGCTCCGCGAGGCGCCAGCGGGGCGGATCGTCAACGTGTCGAGCGAGGTGGGGTCGCTCGCGAAGCAGCGCGATCCGTCGAACCCGCATCGGCTACCGAACGCGGCCTACGTGCCGTCGAAGACCGCGCTGAACGCGATCACGGTGGCGTTCGCGAACGAGCTGGAGGGGACGCGGATCAAGGTGAACGCGGCGTGCCCGGGGTTCACCGCGACGGATCTGAACGGTTTCAGGGGGACGCGCAGCGTGGAGCAAGGGGCGCGCGAGCCGGTGCGGCTGGCGCTGCTCGACGCGAGCGGGCCGACGGGCAGCTTCGCGAACGAGGAGGGACCGCTGCCCTGGTGAGCGAGGTGGCTCGGCGCCCGTTCAAACGCCAGATTCACGGCGTCTCGCCAGGACCTCCGCAGGCTCCTGAACAGGGTCTCTCGAGGTGCTGGATGCTCCCTGCTGGGGCAGGTGCTTGTCGGCCATGAATGGCTGTCATGCCGCGGGTGCTTCAGCGCCGCAGCGCGCTGCTCACGCATTGCGCACCTTCACCTGGTCAGCCCACATTTTAGGGATGATCTGTGCGCTGTGATCAGCAGCCTGCCACCTGCCGCGCCGGTCGAACCCGGCCCGTCCCCTGCATCGTCAGGGGCGCACCCTCGTGCCCGTGGGCGCAACGTCACGAAACGACGCGCCCGCGGGCGCAGCCGAAGAGGGAAGGAGCCGACAAATGAAGCATGTGAAGATTCTTGGCCTCATCGCGGTCACCGCAGGAGTATGCGGGATCTCTGCGCTTGCTTCTGCGGCGAACACGGTGCCGATCGACAACCTGAACCTCGTCGAGGAGACATCAACGCCACCGTCGCTCGAGAGCGAGCGTCACGTCTTCCGGCCGGCTGTCGGCTACTATCGGCCGGCGGCGGGCTACTACCGGCCGGCGGCGGGCTACTACCGGCCGGCGGCGGGCTACTACCGGCCGGCGGCGGGCTACTACCGGCCGGCAGCTGGCTATTATCGGCCTTATCGGCCCTATTGGCGCTAGGACAGGAGTGGGCTTTACCGTGACGGGCACGGCGCTGGGCGCGATCATCACGGAATACCGCGTCCGCTTTGCCGGGCGCGGAGTCGTCCATCACGGGCGATTGCGCTGAGGCATCACACGTCGAGCGTCGCCGTCCGACCGCGGCCTGCGCTGCGGCTCGATGGCGACGCATTGGAAACGTGGGTGGCGAAAGCGGGTGGCACGCCGCGCGCACTACGGATCCATGGGGGTGAGCTCCATGGACGAGATAGGAAACATAGAAAAGCGCGTGCTCTTCGTGCTTCCCGCCGCTGTGCTCCACCTCGGGCTGGTGCTCGTGCTGGGTGTGCTGCATGTGCGCTTGCCGTACGAGGGCTGGGTGGAGCGTGCGGTGGGCTATTATGGCGCGCTCTCCGGGGCCACCAGCGCATATTCCTTCTTCGCTCCGACCGTCGGGCCCCTGCTCTGGGCCACCTTCGAGGTCAGGGATCGCGCGGGGACGCTGACGACCGAGGCGCTGGAGACGGGAGTGAGCCGAGAAGCGGACCTCCGCGTCAAGAATATCGTCGGTATGTTCTGGGATGAGCAGGACCAGGCCGTAAGGCGCTCCCTGGTCGCGTCGTGGGCAGCGAAGGTGTTCGCCAAGCACCCAGAGGCGGACAGCGTTGTCGTCCGACTCGAGATTTACGATCTGCCCTCGATGGCGGAGTACCGCGCGGGAAAGGAGCCGCGGTGGAATGTCGAATACAAGGCCAAGTTCAACCTGAAGGCGCGGCTCGCCACCGGCGAGATCAACAGAGAGGCGACGCCGTGAGGCAGCCGATCTATACCCTGCTCCTGCCCAACGCCAGAGAGGCAGCCGCGCGCCTGTGGGGCTCGGTGCGGCGATTCGCGTTCGCGCCCGCGTCGGCGCGGCCCCTGGCGGCGCTCCGGATAGGGCTCGCGTCGGTGCTCCTGGTGCAGGCGGCGCTGATCGCGCCCATCGCTGACGAGCTGTACGGGCGCTCGGGCATCGTCCAGGGACAGCTCCTCGACGGGTCTGGCGCGAGCGGCTTCCCCCGGATCGGCCACCTCGTGAATGCATTCACGCGCTTCGGGGTCGGCGAGAGCGCCGTGATCGCTGGCGTGGGTGTCCTCTATGTGCTGTCGCTGGCTGGCCTCCTGCTCGGCTGGAGGACGAGGTTCTCCGCGGCGTGCGCCTGGCTCCTGCATTTGACGCTGATGATGACCGCGGAGAGGACGAACTACGGGGCGGATCAGTTCGCGAACATCTTCCTGTTCTACCTCATCTTCATGCCTTCTGGAGCCGCGCTGTCGCTCGATCGTGCCTTTGGGCGAGCGCCGCCCGAGCCGAGCGCGACAGCGCGCCTCGCGCTGCGGGTGGTGCAGCTGCACCTGTGCCTCGTCTACCTCTCGAGCGGCGTGGAGAAGGCATTGGGCGCGGCGTGGTGGGACGGCGACGCGATGTGGCGCTCGCTCATGCTGCCCGAGTACCGGCGGTTCGATTTCTCGTGGCTCGCTCACCACGCCTGGATCGCCGTGGCCGCGGGGTGGACCGTGCTGCTCGTGGAGATCGGGTACCCGTTCTTCATCTGGCCACGCCGGACCCGGCGGCTCTGGGTGGCGGCCACGGTCGGATTGCATGTCGGGATCGCGGTCTTCATGCGGCTCGATGTCTTCGGCGCCATCATGTCGGTGTTCACCATCGCCGCGTTTGGCGTGAAGGCGGACCCTCGACAGGCGCGAGCGCCGTCGGCTGCGGCGCGCTGTGCTCGGCGCGGCGAGGCCTGAGTCAGCTCGCGCTGGGGTCGGCGACGCGGCCGACGAACAGGATGCTGCCCGTCGCGTTGTCGCGGATGAGGAACAGGAAGGGGTTCACGAGCGCGAGCGACGCCGGCTGGGGCGCCGACTCGTCGCCGACGATGACCGCGGTCGCCGCCGCCGCCTCGGTGCCGGCCTCGTTCACGCCGACGAACGCCTTGTGGATGACGTCCTGGATGAAGGGCCGTCCGCTGGAGTTGATGCCGGTGAAGTCCGCGACCCCGGGCTTGAACGCGATCTCCATCCCCATCGCCTCCAGCGTCTTCTTGAGGCTCAGGTCGTAGTCGAACTTGAACCTGGGCATCGTGGTGTCGACCAGGTGCTCGCTCATCGCGCCGGCGATGCCATCGACCTTCGCCGCGTCGAGCGACGCCTCGAACGCGTCGAGCGTGCCCTTCGCCGGCAGGATGATCAGCATCGACAGCTCGTCCCCGTCGTAGGGCATCGCGACCGCCTGGTAGCCGTCGCCCTCGGCATAGGGCATCTCCAGGCTGCCGCGCATCAGGGGCACCGTCACCTCGGTCCCCTCGGTCGTCTCGAACGCGCCGTCTTCCGTCGCGGTGGGCTCGAACGGGGTGCGCCACGCCGCGTTGAAGTAGATCGCGTTCGTGAGGACCAGCACTGTCTCGGGGGTGATCGCCTCGACGGGAACCAGCTTTTCGATCTTGCCCTCGGTCTGGTCGCTGACCCAACCGTTGATGAGATCGACCGATTCCTGCGGGTGACCCCAGAAGTCCACGACGTGTATTCCAGCGCCGTAGTGCAGCCCGAGCGTGTCCACGAAGGGCGTCTCGAACGAGTAGCCGTTCTGCCCCCAGAGCGCGTTCACGACGTTGAGGCGGAAGCCCTCTCCGTCGGCGCCCTGGGCGCCCTGACCGCGGCTCTCGAGCTCCAGGTCGATCCAGTTGAACGCCGGGTGGAGCTTGTCCTGTCCGAGGTTGAAGCGCAGCGTGTCGGCCATGGCCGTCTCGGTCTCGCCCTTCGCGCCGGCCCACGTCATCGCGAGCGCCGTCGAGATGCTGTAGGGCGAGAAGAAGACGTTGCCGGGCTCCTGGCGGAGCTCTTGGTAGAGGTCGAGCGCAAACGCGGAGTTGCCCGAGACGAGCGCGGTCTTGTCCTCCGGAGGGACGTCCGGGCTCGAGATGCGCTGCTTGTCCGAGGCGACCACACATACGGGCTTGTCAGCGTCGCTGCACTCCTCGCCCCCGAGGTCGGGGTTCGGGTCCGTGTCGGGATCGGTGGACGTCTCGCAACCGAGGATCGCGGCCAGAGACAGGACGAAGAGCGGAGCGCAGGTTCGGATGGTTCGCTGCATGCCGCCCCGTCCAGCATCGGCCGTGCCGCGCCGGCTCCAAGCGCGGGTCCGTGTGTTTCCGAGACGAAACGCGCGGAGCGGCCGAGCCGCCGCGCGCGGGGCGCCCCGGAACCCTGACATCCGGGGAAGAGCTGGCCCGTTCTGGCACAAGAGGCCCTGTCAGAGCCCGGAGCTGGCTCGCGCACCAGCCACGAGATGGCTCACCCCGAGCGCCCGCGCGCCCGCGCGCGTCGCGGCGAGCTCAGGAACTGGAGATGCTCTTCGAGGGCGCCCCACACGGCGGCGATGCGCGGCACCTGGCGCAGGCCGCGCGGCGTCACGAGCCAGAGCTCGAGCACCGGGCCCGCGGGCAGGCCCAGATCGAGCTCCACCAGGTCGTCGTCCAGATCGAGCGCGCTGCACGGCAACACCGCGGCGCCGAGCCCCGCGCGCACGGCCTCGATCTGGGCGATGTAGCTGCTCACGATGAGCTTCGGTGCCTTTCGTACATGCCGCTTCTGGTAGTCGTCCTCGACGGTGGGGGTGCCGCCCAGATCGACGGCGACCCAGTCGAGCTCGTCGCGGCCCTTCTTCGAGAGCCTGCGGTGGGCGATAGGCACCGTGGGCAGGGTGACGATCCGCGCGGCCACCAGATCACCGCTCTTCGGCCGGAAGAAGCGCACGGCGATCTCGGCCTCACGGTGGCCCAGATCGGCCACCTCGTAGCTGGTCAGCAGGTGGAGCGAGACGCGCGGGTGCCTCTCGGCGAGCGCCGGGAGCACGCGCGGGATGACGCCGTGTACGGCGATCGACTCCGTGAGCGCCAGTCGGACCAGGCCCTCGGCCTCTCTCTCGTGGCCGCTGGCCTCGCGCGCGAACTGGTCGGCGCCGGCCTCCATCGACTCGACGTGGCGGCGGAGCTGCTCGCCGAGCGGGGTGAGCATGGAGCCTCCCGGCAGCCGATCGAAGACCGCCACCCGGAGCGTCCGTTCGAAGCTCGCCATGCGCCGGCTCACCGTCGATTGCTCGATGCCGAGCTTGCGCCCGGCGGCCGAGAAGCTGCCGGCGCGCGCCACCTCCAGGAAGAGGCGCAGATCGGCCCAATCCAGGTCGGCGAGCGGCCTGCCTGCGGGCGGGGGCGCGGGAGGGCGTGCCATGCATCCACGCATGGCACGCCTGCGCAGAACCGTCTACCCAGACGCTGTTGCATGGCCAAGAGTTGACGCATGCACCTCGTCATCCAAGGTCACCCCGCCCCCGACAGCCTGAGCGACGCGCTCGCGCGGGCCTACGCCAGCGGCCTCGAGAGAGGCGGAGCCCGCGTCGAGCTCCTGGCCCTGCGCTCGCTCGCCTTCGATCCGCACCTGCGCGCTGGCTTCAGCGGTAAGCAGGAGCTCGAGCCCGATCTCCGCCAGGCGCAGGCCACCATCGAGCGCGCGAGCCACGTGGCCTGGTTCTTTCCCACCTGGTGGGCAGGGCCACCCGCGCTGGTCAAGGGCTTCATCGATCGCACCTTCTTGCCAGGATGGTCGTTCGCCTATCGAAAGCGGAGCGCGCTGCCCGAGGGGCTGCTCGCCGGCCGCAGCGCGCGCGTCGTGACCACGATGGATAGCCCGGGCTGGTGGTACCGATTCTGGCACTGGCGCTCCGTGCACACCTCGTTCATCAACGCGACATTACGCTTCGTCGGCTTCGGGCCCGTCCGCGAGACCACCTTCTTCGATCAGAAGACGCGGACCCCGGAGCAACGAGCGGCCTGGCTCCGGGAGATGGAGCGCATCGGCGAGCGGGATGCGCGGCAATTCCCCGCCAGGTCCTCCCGCACGCTGGCTGTTGCGTGAAGGCGGCATCCTGCGATGCGTGCAGGATGGGTCGAGATTGCGTCGCTCTTCAGACGGGGCAGATCGCGTAAGGAATCTTCTGAGGCTTCTTGAGCGGAGCTCGAGCACACCGCCGTCAGCTATCCTTTGGCCGATGCGTTGCCCCCGCCTCCCCGCTGGCGCTGCGCTCGCCGCGGCGCTCCTGCTGCCCTCGCTCCTCGCCTGCGCCGGCCCTGCGGCTCGACCCGCCCCTCCCGCACCGAGCGCTCGTCCGCCGCCCCCGGCGCCCGCCGGCGAGGCGCGCCGGCGCGCGCGGGATCTCGGCATCGTGATAGGCCGCATGCCCACCGGGAGGCTGAACGCGATCACCGATGTCCCCGGCGTGCGGGTCGGGCACGTGACCCATCGCCGCGGCGCCGGCCGGCTCGACCCGGGCAAAGGACCGGTGCGCACAGGCGTGACCGTCATCCTGCCGACGTCCGATGATTTCTGGCACAACAAGGTCCCCGCCGCGAGCTTCGTCCTGAACGGGAACGGGGAGATGACCGGCCTCCATTATGTGAGGGAGTTCGGGGTGCTGGAGACGCCGATCGTCTTCACCAACACACTCGCCGTGGGGCGCGCCCTCGACGGGGCAATCCAGTACATGCTCCGGCGCTATCCGGGCATCGGCGTGGACGAGCCCACGGTGACACCGGTCGTCGGAGAGTGCGACGACAGCGCGCTCAACGACATGCGCGGGCTGCACGTGTCGGCCGAGGACGTCCTCGAGGCAGCGGAGCGCGCGACGGAGGGCCCTGTCGAAGAAGGGGCGGTCGGCGGCGGGACGGGGATGATCTGCTACGAATTCAAGTGCGGTATCGGGACGGCGTCGCGCGTCCTGCCGGAGGCCGCGGGCGGGTTCACCGTGGGCGCCATCGTGCAGGCGAACTTCGGGGCGCGCGGAGAGCTCCGGGTCGACGGGGTGCCGGTAGGGCTGGAGATCCGCGATCTCCTGCCCGTGCTGGAGCTCCTCGGCGAAGGCTCGCTGCTCGCCGTGGTCGCGACCGACGCGCCCCTGTCCGCGCGGCAGCTCGAGCGGGTGGCGCGGCGCATCGCGCTTGCGGTGGGGCGCACAGGGACGATCTCGCGCGACGGGAGCGGCGACCTGTTCCTGGCCTTCGCGACGGGCAACCGGGTGCCGGTCGAGCCCGGCGGGCTGACACGGAGTCTCCGCGAGGTGGACGACGCGCGCCTGAACCCGATGTTCCAGGGCGCCGAAGAGGCGGTGGAAGAGGCCATCCTCAACGCGATGACCATGGCGACGACGACCTTCGGACAGGACGACCACGTCGCCCACGCCATCCCCCTCGACCGGCTGCGCGAGGCGATGCGGCGGTACGGGAGGCTCGGTGAGCCGGGGCGCTGAACCGGAACTGCGCGCCGCGACGCCGGATCGAGCGCCGGCAAACGCGCCTCCCGGGAAGAGCGAAGTCCCGACTCAGATGATCAGCAGGAGCTCGAGCTCGCTCTCCTTTCCCGGCGCGCCCCCCGCGGGCACGTGAGGCGCGTTGAGCGGCGCCAGCCGGAGCGCGCCCCACGGCCGCGGGCCCGAGCTCTCCGGCGGAGGCACGCCGGCGTCGGCCGCGCCGCGGGCGACCTCGCCGTGCGCGCGCTGCGCGCAGCCGGCGATCGCGGCGCGCACCGCCCGGAGGACGCGCTCCGTGTCGAGCCCCCCGGGCTCCTGAGCCGCCCTGGCGAGGCTCTCGTCGATGCAGGCGGCGCACGGGGCGGAGGTGGCCGCGAGCCGCACCACCAGCGTCGCCTCCAGGCGACCGAGCTCTACCATGTTGAATGGCACCGTGAGCGCCTTGCCGCGGCCCCGGCCGACATCGACGCTGACGAGGAGGGTATCGCCGTCACGTATCACCATGGTTTCCCGGGGAGGGCGGCCACTCACGCGATCTGGCGCAGACTCACGAAGACTTGTGTTCACAAGGATCCACAGGCGATCGGAGCTCGCCTGTCCGCTCTCCTCCGCAGCGTCGCTGGTGCGGCCTTCTGCCATTCTCACGCCCTCCGAGGAGGCGAACCTACAGCCGTTGGCGGCGGACGGCGATGGCCCTTCCGGACAGACAATGTCCGGACGGGCGCGTCCGCCGAGGACGCCGCGGCGCGCGGTGAGCGCGGCGGACACGGAGGTCCTCGCTGCGTCCGTTGCGCCGTCCGGCGCGAGGCGGTAAGCACAGCCGGCGAGCGGAGGGCGAAGCGTGGATGAGCCGGAGCGGCGCGACGAGGACCCGGACCAGGGCGCGGGCGAGGCCGGGAGCGAGCGCGCGTCGCTCGGCATCCTGTTCCTCGCCGCGGCGTTCGCGCTCGCGCTCCTGCTGACCGTCGTGGCGCTCCTCGCGTTCGCGGCGATGAGCCCGCGGTCGCCGTCGGCGGTCGAGGTCGGCGCCCTGGTCGACGCTCTGGCCGACGTTCTGGCCGCGCTCGACCGGAGGGGCTAGCCGCAGGTCTTCTGGACCACGCCGAGCAGCGCGCTGAAGTCGACGGGCTTCTTCAGGTAGGCCGTGCCCTCGGGCGGGCCGTCGTGGCCGGAGACGATGGTCACAGGGATCGCCGCGAGCGCATGCACCTGCTTCAGCGCGGCGAGCATCTCCTCGCCGGTCATGATCGGCATCATGAGATCGAGCAGGATGAGCCCGGGCGGCGGGTCCGCCTGGTGCAGGAGATCGAGCGCCTCCCTGCCGTTGCTGGCGCAGTAGACGTCGTAGCCGGACGACTCGAGCATCTCGCGGAGCATCTCCCGGAGCTCGGCGTCGTCGTCGACCAGGAGGACGGGGGCGCGCGGGTTCGGGGGAATCGGCGTCACGCGCGGCCCGTTGAGCCCGTCGGTTGGCAAGGGTTCACTCATCGCTGTTACCTCTTCGAGACTGCGCAAGCATGCAGGAGCGATAGCAGGCGAACACCGCGCACGCATTGCATGCCCTCAGCATCGTCGGATCTTCTCCGGACATGGTTCCGGGCTACGCGGGGGCGGCGCCGATCCGCGCCGAGCAGCGGGCGAGGGGCGTGGCGGGAGCACGGGCACCGCGAGCGAAGCCATGCGAAGCGCCGAGGGTTACGGGAGTTGCGCCGTGGGTCAAGCCTCTCCGCTCGCTGGCCGCGTCTTGGCGGCCGTCGCGCTCTCGCGGTGCGCGCCGTCCGCGCGGCCTGGGCCGCCTTCGCCCCCCTCGCTTTCCAGCGTTCCGGGCCGGAACCCGAGCGCGCGCGCCTGGGCAGGGCGGGTGTGGCGGCGGCGCCAGACCACGGCGTCGAGCAGGTAATGGGTCGCCTGCGGCAGCGCGAGCAGCGGCACGAGCAGCGCCCGCGCGCGCGGCCCGAGGAGCGGCTCGTCCCCTGTCCGCGCGCCGCCGAAGAGCTCCGGCCGGTCGTGCCAGACCAGCCGGTCCCAGAGCATCTCCTCGACGAACGCGAGCGCCAGCGCGACGCCGAGGAAGGCGAGGAGCCCGGCGGCGAGGACCCGCGCGAGCAGCGAGCGCGGCGCCTCGCGGGCCCGCTCCCGGGCGTACGCGAAGACGAGCGCCATGTACGGGACCCCGTGGACGATCACGTTGGTGACCGTGAACTGGAAGTCGCTGTCGGTCGCGACGATGCCGACGTACCACGTCGCCGCGGTCGTCCCGACGACGACGTGCTTGCCGAGGTTGAGCGGCGCGCGGTCGACGCAGGCCCGCTGGATCGCGCGGGCGACGTACGCGGCGGCGAGCGCGGCGTACACCGCGCCGAGCGGGCCCACCGCGGCCGCGAGCCACGGCGCGCTCACGAAATCGCCGTCCACGAACCACTGGAACGCGCGCGGTTGGTGAGCGTGTGCGTGCCAGTAAAGGAGCGGCCACCCCGTCGCCGCGTAGACGAGCGCGTCGTCGAGGAGGCGATCGACGCGCGAGCGCTCGCCCGCGAGCGCGCGGTAGATCGCGACCCACCCGACCTGCTGGCGGACGAAGTGGATCACGGCCACGTAAGCGAGCGCGCGCCAGAAGGTGAGCTCGGAGGCGAGGTGGAGCGCGACGCCGGCGGCGTAACAGGCGAGCGGCACGCCGGCGTAGAGCGCGGGGTGGCGGCGGAGCTCCTCCGGGTCGAGGTACGTGCGGAAGAGCGTCGTGTGCACGTGCGCGACGTCGACGCCGACCACGAAGAGCAGGAAGCCCCAGGCCGGGAGCGCGCCCCCCGCCGAGAGCGCGGCGAGGGCGAGGGCGACCGCCGCGGAGCCGCCGAACACCGCGAGGTCGACGCCGCGGCTCCACATGAAGCCGCCGCGGGCCGCGCCGCGGGGCCCGGCCGGCAGCGCGCCGAGGAGGTCGGGCCCGGCCGAGGCCAACGCCGAGACCCGCGCGTCAGCCGTGGATGGCCGCGGAGATGATCCAGGCGAGGCCCAGGATCACCGAGCCGATCACGATCGCGAGCGCCGTGTTCTGGTCCTCCTCGATCTCCTTGCGGATGGAGAAGGGGGTGAGCTTCGTGATCAGCATGAACGCCAGCAGGAAGACGATCAGCCCGACGGCAACGAAGACGAGCGTTCCGATCACGGCTTTGATCAAATTTTCAACGTCGGGCATCGGCGGTTCTCTCTGGGCGTGGGGCGGCGCGCGGCGCGCGCCCGTGACGTCGTGAGCTCGGGGCGCGAGCCTACGCGAGTCGGCCGGCAGGGTGAAGCGCGGTCGCTGCGCCGCGTCGCTCCTCGACGACGCGCGCGCCCGGACGACGACGTGCTATCGCCCTGCGGTGTCCACGACCGTGAGCCGAACCCTGCCCCGCCGCGCCCTCACGGCCGCGCTCGCGGCGCTCGGCCTGCTCTGCGCAGGCGCGCCCCACCTCGCCGCGGCAGCGCCTCCGTCCGGCAAGTCGGCGGGCGTAGCGGCCGGCAAGTCGGCGGGCGCGCCGTCCGGCAAGGGGGCGGGCGCGCCCGCCGGCAAGGCGGCGCGCGGCGGGGGCGCGCCGATCCGGAAGGCGGCGCACACGGCGGGGGCGCCGAGGAGCGCCGCGGCGGGTCCGGCGGAAGCGCCGCTCGATCTCGCGTTGCCCGTCGAGCGGGTCACGCTGAAGAACGGGCTGCGCGTGGTGCTGAGCCCCGATGAGAGCTCGCCAACGGTCGCGGTGGCCGTGACGTACGACGCGGGCTCGCGCGACGAGCCGAGCGGCAGGAGCGGCGTGGCGCGCCTCGTGATGGACACGATGGCCCGGAGCAGCCGCAGCCTGCCGGCGGGCGAGCCCCAGCGCCTCGTCGCCGAGCGCGGTGGCGAGCTCCAC
Source organism: Sorangium sp. So ce295 (assembly GCF_051527405.1). Taxonomy (NCBI): domain Bacteria; kingdom Pseudomonadati; phylum Myxococcota; order Polyangiales; family Polyangiaceae; genus Sorangium; species Sorangium sp. So ce295. The sequence continues at coordinate 12,432,200 of NZ_CP150324.1, forward strand.
GCCGAGGCGGACGTCGATCGCACCGCGTACACGGCGGTGCTGCCCGCGAACGAGCTCGCGCTGGCGCTGTGGCTCGAGGCCGATCGCATGAGGGCGCCCGCGCCGAGCGCGGAGGGCTTCGAGGCGCAGCGCAGGGGCGCGCTCGAGCGCCGCGGCGCGGTCCTCGGCGCCGCCCACGGCCAGGGCGCGATCCGGCTCCGCGAGCTCGTCTTCCAGGGGTACTGGCCCCACGAGCACCCGGCGCTCGGCGAGGCGGACGATCTCGCGGGCGCCGAGCTCTCGTGGGTCCGCGACTTCCACGCGGCCCACCACGGCCCGAACAGGGCGGTGCTCGCGATCGCCGGCGGCTTCGACGCGGGCGCGGCGATGGCGCTCGTGCACGAGTACTTCGACGGCATCCCCGCCGTCTCCGCCGCGCCCTTCAAGGACGCGCCGTTCCCCGAGCAGACGAGCCAGCGCACCGGCGTCGTGAGGGACAGCGCCGCCCGCGCGCCGTCGATCCTCTACGGGTGGGCCGTGCCGCCGCCCGAGCACCCGGATCACCACGCGCTCGCGCTCGCGGCCTCCCTGCTCGGGCGCGGCGAGAGCTCGCGGCTCCCGGCGCTCCTCGTCGGGAACAAGGCGGTCGCGCGGTCGGTGCGGGTCGCGATCGACGGCCACCGCGGGCCCGATCTCTTCTCCATCGACGTGCGGCTCGCCGAGGACGCCCGGGTCGGCGACGTCGAGAAGCTGATCGAGGGCGAGATCCGGGCGCTCGCGACGGCGGGACCCTCGCAGGCCGAGCTGACGAGGGCGCGCCGGCTGCTCCAGTCGGCGTTCGTGGCGGGCCTCGCGGACGCGAGCGCGCGGGCGCGGGCGCTCGGCGAGCACGAGCTCGTCTTCGGGGACGCCGCCCACCTGAACGGGGAGCTCGCGCGCTACTTCGCGGTGACCCGGGAGGACGTGCAGCGCGTCGCGCGCGAGCACCTCGGCCCGACGCGCCGGACGATCGTCGAGACCTATCCCCCTGGGGTGCCGGGAGCCGCCTCGCCGCTACGCGCGTCGGCCGGCGCGCTGCGGGCCGGAGGCGGGGCGCGCGCCGCGGCGCCGGCGCAGGACGCTGACGTGGCGGCGCCGGGCAAGGGCGCAGAGAAGGCGGCGCCTGGCAAGGGCGCGGGCAAGGCCGCGCCGAGCAAGGGAACGGGCAAGGGCGCGTCGGGCAAGGCCGCGTCGGGCAAGGGCGCGGACAAGGCCGCGTCGGGCAGGGGCGCGGACAAGGCCGCGCCGGGCAAGGCCGCGTCGGGCAAGGGCGCGGACAAGGCCGCGCCGGGCGAGCGCCCGGCGAAGGCGCACGGCGCGGCGAGCCGGCCCGCGCCGGATCCGGCGCCGACGAAGCCGGCGAAGCCCACGAAGAAGTGACGCGAACAGGCGAGCGACGGAGAACGCGTGACGCGATGAACGAGCGAAGCGAGCGACGCGACCTGCGCGGGCGACGGACAGCGCGCCCCTGGCTCTCCTGGACCGCGGCGCTCGCGGCCGCCGTGGCGTGCGGCTGCGCTGCTGGGCGGGCGCCGCAGCCGCCCGCGCAGGCGGGCGCGCCGGCGAGGCCCGCCCCGGCGACGTCTGCGCCAGCGGCGCCGCCGGCCGAGGTCGCTCGCGGGGAGCAGCCGCCGCCGTCCGGCCCCGCGAAGCCCGCGCGCATGCCCGCGATCGCCTGGGCCGAGCTCCCGAGCGGCCTGCGCGTCGCCACGGCGGTGAGCCGCGCGCTGCCGCTCGTGGAGGTCCGGGTGGTCATCCGCGGCGGCTCCGCGGCCGACGGCGAGCGCACGGGGCTCGCCGCGCTCACGGGCGAGCTCCTCCTGCGCGGGGGCGCGGGCGGCCTCCCCGGCCGCGAGCTGCTCGCGCGCGTCGAGTCGCTCGGCGCCTCCCTGCGGGTGGACGCAGGCCTCGACGCGACCGTGATCGGGCTGCGCACACCCAGCGATCGCCTCGCGGAGGCGGCCCTGCTGCTCGGGCACGTCGTGCAGCGGCCGCGCCTCGACGCTGCGGAGCTCGCCAAGCTGAAGGCCCAGGCCGCCGAGGCGGCGAGGGAGCGCGCGCGCTCGGACGGCCGCTGGGGAGCGCTGATGGTCCTCTTCCGCGACCTCTACGCGCTCCCGACCGAGCTGCACCCCTACGGCTCGTTCGGCGCGACGGCGGCGGAGCTCCCGCGGATCACCGCCGCCGACTGCCGCGCGTTCCACGCGGCGTGGTACGTCCCGAAGAACACCGTGGTGGTGGTGGCGGGCGACACGACGCCCGAGGCCGCGCGCGCGGCCGTGGAGAAGGCCTTCACCGACCGCCGCGGCGCGGAGCCGCCGGCGCTCTCGTTCACCGATCCGGTGCCTCCGGCGTCGCTCAAGATCACGATCGTCGATCGCCCGAAGAGCGCGGAGAGCGAGCTCTTCCTCGGCGTGCTCGGCCCCGAGCGCAGCGCCTCGGAGTGGCCCGCGCTCGCTCTCGCGGGCGAGGTCCTCGGCGGCCCCTCCGGGCGCCTCTCGCAGGAGCTGCTCGAGCCGCGCGGGCCGGCGCGCGAGGTGTCCGCGGCGCCGCTCGACGTCGCGCACGGGCCCGTCCCGCTCCTGGCCCACGCCCGCGTCCCCGCGGCGCGCACGGGCCTCGCCGCGCAGGCGATGCTCGAGCACGCGGAGCAGCTCGCGGCCGCGGCGCCCTCGCAGGAGGAGGTCGACGCCGCGGCGCGGCGGCTCACGGCCGGCCTCGGCCTGGGCCTCGGGACGGCCACGGGGCTCGCGGACGAGCTCGCCGTCATGCAGGCGCTCGATCTGCCGGACGACCACCACGAGAGCTACCGCAAGGAGCTCCGGGAGATCACGCCGGCCTTCGCCGGCAAGGTCGCGCACGACAACGTGCGACCGGCGCACGCCGCGATCGTCGTGGTGGGCGACGCCCAGGCGATCGGCCCGATGCTGAGCCGCCTCGGGGACGTCAAGGTGGTCGACCCGACCCGCGCCTTCGAGCGGAAGCGCACGATCCCGCGGGACGCGAGCGCCTCGCCCGCCCCGGCGCCAGGCGCTGGCCGCGCGGCGCCGGCAGAGGAGCCGCAGTGACGGCCGCCGGGCGCCGCGGGGGCGCGCGCGCTCCGCGGGCGGCTGTGCGTGGGCTAGCGCCCGCGACGCGCGCCTTCGCGCTCGCGGCGGCGCTCGCGGCCGCGTCCTCTCCGGGCGCCGTGGGGGCGCAGCCGAAGCCAGCGCCGGTGGCCGCAGCGCCGGCGGCGTCGACGGCGGCACCCGGGCAGCTCGACGGCGCAACGTACGACTACGAGCACCCGTCTGCGCCGGCGAGCGGCGCCGCCGAGCAGGGCGCAGCGCAGGCCGGAGCGGCCGCGCCCCCGGTGCCGCCGGAGCGGCGCTGGCGGGGTCGCGCCTTCGTGCACCGCCTGGCGGCCGCCGATCCCGCGCGGCCGCTGCCGATCCTCGTGTTCCTGCACGGCACCAACGAGGCGCGGATCGAGCACCGCTGGATGAGGGGCGGCCAGGAGGGCGACGTGCGCCGGATCGCGGCGCAGCTCATGGAGGCGGGCCGGATCCCGCCGATGCTGGTCGCCGCGCCGAGCGCCGTGCTCCCGGCGGCGGTCGCCGTCGCGCGGACGAGCTGGCCTGCCTTCGATCTGGACGCGTTCCTGGACGCCACGGCCGCGCGGCTGCGCGGCGTCGCGACCCTCGACCGCGCGCGCGTCGTCGTCGCGGGCCACTCCGGCGGCGGCTGCAACAAGGCGGGCGGCATCGCGGCCGCGCTCGGCGCGTCCACCCCCGTGCACGCCGCGCTCGTGATCGACACGTGCATGGACGTCGACATCGCGCTCCCCCTCGCGCGCTCGCGCCCGACAACGCACGTCGTCGTGTCGTGGCAGACGATGACCTGGGCCAAGCGCCCCATCGCCGACTTCCGCCGCGCCTTCCAGCGCGGCGTCGAGGCGCACCCTGCGGCGCCCGGCGTCCTCCGCGAGCTCGAGCCGCTCGTCCCGACGGAGCCGATGCCCCACGACGCCATGGTGCCCCTGGTGCTGCGGCGCTGGCTGCCGTCGCTCCTCTCGCCGGACGCCGCGCCGAGCGTGCCCTGCGTCTCGCCGTGACCGCCCCAGGACGCGCGGCCGCGTCCGTGCCCCGCCCTCCGCCCCAGGATTCGAGACGACATCGTCTCTGACGTATAGGGGTGGGGTACGCCGTCGATCAGCATCACTGGGGCTTCTCCGCGAGCAGGTCGCGCTCGATCTCCGCCATCCTCCCGCGCAGTTCGCGCTCGAAGGACCCGAAGTCGTCAATCGGCGGCTGGCGCTCCTCGTCCAACTCCTTGAGACGGTCGAGCGCTCATTCTTTTTCTTCGCGCATCTGCGTCAGGCGCGGCCGCGCAGCCGGTTTTCCTGCCACACAAGACCAGTTCCGCCAGCGGCGACATTTTCTCAGGCATTCGGGATTTCTGCCGCAGGGCGCGCCTCCAGGACTCCAAAAATACAAAGGAACGACATAAAATCCAAAAACTTCGCGTCGATGCTTGACTGAGAAACTCAATTGCATACTGTCCGCCGAAGTGACCTGGCTCACTCGGGCGACGAATACGCATCGATCTACAGGAGCGATGTAATGGCGAGAGGGGAACTAGTGCGAGAATGAGCCGAATTGCGACCAGTGGTCTTATGATAGGCGCCGTCCTGCTGCAGGCTTGTTTCGGAGCCGATCCGAGCCAGGAGTCAGAGGCAGACATACCGGAGCAGACCGCTGTACAGCGCGTCACGTCGGATCTCCGAGCGATGCGTCGCTCCGAGGTGGACGGCTGGAACGCCCAGCGGGCCCGAGGATGGAACATCGTTGGTACCGTTCAGATGCCCAGCGGCCAGATTATCGAGTTCGTCGAGTACGCGAGTCTCTATCCGGACGCGGTTAACGTTATTCCACCGCCGCAACCTCAGCAGACGCCGACCCCGAGCCAGGATCGGCGTCGAGGGGCCGAAGATAAAGTGAGCGCCGAGGAGACGGCACCGATGCACGACGCTCGTCGGGCGCGCACCGAGTACGAGGAGCTTGGGATCCAGGCCCCCGAAGGGACCGTGCCCATGCCGCGGCCAACGTTCGACGGCTACGTCGAGGGCAACCATTCGGCAGAGAATTTGGACAGCTATATCAAGAACCACATTGCGACGCCGCTGCCGAGCTACGACGGAAACAAGAAGCTCTACGCGAACAAGCAAGACTTGCGCACTCACGTGTCCAACGCTGCAGACGTGAGCACCTGGGACTATGCCAACGTCGGAAGCACGGAGATGAGCCTGATGCAGGGCGCCTCCTTGTGCTCAGGAGCGAGCCCGTCGACCACCATGGAAGCGGTTGAGGTCGGCTTCATGGAGCAGAGCCCGCTCTATAGCAATTCTTTCATCCATCTATTTCTCTACTTTCGCACGGCCGGTGGGGCGCAGGGTGCTCGCATCGGTGGCTACGACGAGCTCCAGGCGGGCTTCAAGCGCGAACCTTCGGCGACAATCTTCCCGGGCGCGGTGATGTCCTCGAGCACGATGAGCGTTGTCAATGGAACGCACTACTCCTGCCCCGTCGAGATCCAGTTGTTTCAAAACCGCTGGTGGGTCCACGCTTGCGGCCAATGGATGGGTTACTACCCGACACAGAACTCGGTCGCGGACGCCGCCGGTGAGCGCATCACCTTCGACCTGATCGCCAGCGGAGCGTGCCGTGCCGACTGGTACGGCGAGTACTGGCATCCCGGCGTCAACACCGGAAGTCCGCCGACCCCCTGGGCCAATGGTGATGTCGGCAGTGGTCAGCATGGCAACAGCTCGGGTCAGGCTGCCTGGATCTATAATCCGCGCATCGGCATAACGACTCCGAGCAATACCTTCGCATTCAACGGCGGCAACGCTCCGGGTGGGGCCTTTTCAGGGTACGATCCTGACTGCTATAGCCTTTCCAACATGCTGCTAGACGTCAGCAACATCACGTTCTTCCGTCTTGGAGGCCCGGGCGGAGATGGAAGTGGCTGTAACTAACAGGACAGCGCTGGCGTCCTCCGCGGTGCTGCTGGCATTGTTGGCGGTACTGGCGTGCTCACGCGTGAGCGCAGACGCGGATGGGCCGGCGGTCCAGCTTGCCGAAGCGCGTCAAGCGGACGGCGCCGAGGCTGAGGTGAGCTGCGCGACCGACGGCGACTGTGCGTCGGGATTCTGTGATCGGGCTCGGTGCGCGGCGAAATTCGATCCGCGGCACTACGGTTGGGAGTGTGATGAGTCTTCGCTTCCAGCCGACAATCCCATCCGGGCGTCGAAGCTGCGCGTCTGCGGCGCGTACGTTTGTCGAGAGGGTCGTTGCCGATCGTGCTTGAGCAATGCGGATTGCTCCGGGGGCGGGGTTTGCCAGAGGTCCCACGACCCCGCCACGCCAGGCTGGTTTTGCGGCGCTCCGTAAAGGCCAGAGCACCGACGATGATGCAGCCCCGGGGTCAAGGGCTTTAGCGCTCTCTTTCCGCGGCTGGCCGGCTTCAGCTCGGCCGCGCTAGCGCTCGGCGTCGTCGGTGCAGGTCGTTTCGGCATGGACGTCTCCCTTCGCCCTGGTGGGCGTCGTTACGGTTGGGCTGGAGCGTCGCGTCGAGTCCGCAGGAGCGAGCTGTGGCTCAATCGATCGACGATCCGCATTCACAGGCCGGCAGTCGCCTTGGTGGTCTGGATGCACGCTGGAATCCGAAGCGGGATCGTGGAGGCGCAATCTATCAAACGGCGTGTTCGACCCAGAGGCGGAGCGCCCTCGGTGCTCTCGCGCTCATCCTCTCTTATGCGGATCGCTGGGTGCGTGGCCGCTGGCGCCGGTAGCGGCACGGGATCCTCCGCGTCCAGCGGCGGCTCCAGCACATCGAACAGCGCAGGTGGAGAAGGCGATGAAGGCGGCGGGTGCACCTGCGGAATGGCCGGTCGAACCGCTCCGACGGGCGCTCCGGCGGCATGGGTGGCCGTCTGGGCGGCGGCCCTTCATCGCGTCATCCGGCGCCGCCGCATGATTTCCCGCACGGCCGGGCGAACCGCTTGGCGAACGCGCTCACGATGACGTTCTGACCGGGGCGATGGCGCCGCACGGCGCTGATTCACCACCCTTGCGCACCTCATGGTGGATCCGGAGACTCCTGAGCGAGGCGCTTCCGTCGTTCCTGATTCCTGCCTCCCCCGCCCGGTGGTACCGTGGCTGACATGCCCCGGTCTCGGCGTCCAGGAGCGTTGTCGCATCAGCGCGTCAACGAGCCTGGGCACGGCGACGGCACGGAGGGTACCGCTCGTGTGGCAAGCATCGGCTTCCGGTGGACGATCTGACGCCAATGTCCCGATGGCGGACAGCGCGCGTGCCATTGCGGCGCGCTCTGACCGCTCCGGCGACGCCGCTCCCGCTTCTTCTGCAGCCGGGCGGGGCGACGTAGCCCAGGACCCGCGGCGCAACCAGCTGGTCGCCGGGCGGTACAAGCTCTCGCGGCTGGTCGGACGCGGCGCCATGGGCGAGGTGTGGCTCGCGCACGACAGGGCGTTGCGGATCGACGTCGCGCTCAAGCTCCTCACGGTCCAGCGCGAGAGCCAGGCCGGCACCGCGCTGGAGCGCTTCCGGTTCGAGGCCCAGGTCGCGGCGCAGCTGGCGCAGAAGACGGACCACGTCGTCGCCGTGCACGACGTCGGCAACGACCCTGCCGCGGGCCCGTACCTCGTCATGGATTACGTTCGAGGTCGGTCCCTGAGGCAGCTCATGCAGGAGCGGGGGCCGATGTCCCCGGCGGAGCTCGCCCCGCTCCTCGGCCAGATCGGAGAGGCCCTCTCCGTCGCGCACGGCCTCGGCATCGTGCACCGCGACATCAAGCCGACGAACGTGCTGCTCGAGGAGGAGCGCAGCGGCGAGGTGCGCGCCAAGGTCGCGGATTTCGGCATCGCCAAGTGGATCCGAAAGGAGCTGCCAGCCGACTTCCCCCGCCGGACCATCGGCGGCGTGGTGCTGGGCACGCCGGCGTACCTGAGCCCGGAGCACGCGTGCGATGGGGACACCAACCCGCACTCGGACATGTGGGCGCTCGCGGTCGTCTCCTACGAGGCGCTCACGGGCCGGCTGCCCTTCCCGGGCCACACCATGAGTGACGTGCTCGCCTCGATCCTGGCCAGCGCGCAACCGCCGCGGCCGGCGCTGTACCCGGACGCGCCACCGGCGCTCTCGGCGTGGTTCGCGCGCGCGTTCGCCCTGAACCCGACGGAGCGGTTCCCCTCGATCGAGGCCATGATCGCCGCTTACAAGGCCGCTGTCGGCCTGTCGGGGGCGCCGGTGCGCGCCGAGCGGGCAGAGCCCGCGCGCCGGGGCAAGCTGGGCCTCGCGGCCGGCCTCGTCGTGGCGCTCGGCGTCGTGCTGTCGACCGGCGCGCTGTGGGCGCAAGCCCAGCTCCCCGCCGCGCTGCGGGCCTCGAGCGTCGATGCGCGCGCCGCGTCCGTGGTCCGCGCCGCGCAGGCGCGCATCGCGGCCCAGGCGAGCCCACGCCGAGCAGCGAGAGCGGGCGGCGCCGCAGCGGTGGAGGCTGCCGTCCCCGCGGCCGACGACGCCTCCGTCCCCGCGGCCGAGGAGGCCTCCGTCCCTGCGGCCGAGGAGGCCTCCGTCCCTGCGGCCGCGCCGCGCCCCCTCGCCGCGCAGGCCCCGCGCCCGGTCGACCCGCGTTCGGCGCCGCCGAGCGCTCGCATCTCCCGCGGTGACCGCGCGACCGGCGCGCGAAGCGCGCCCACCGAACGCGAGTTGCTCAGGACGCGTCACTGAGCGGTTGTTGCCAATCCACGCGTGCGTGAGCTCGGCGGTCCGGCGCACGCCTCAGGCCGCTCGATGATTGCGCCATGCAGGCAGGCTTGGCTGTCCTCGTCGTGGCCAGACACAGGCGTTGTGCGCGGTGGCGCCCTGCTTGCATCAAGACGTCGGCGTCAGGTGCAGCCATGGCGCAAGAAGCCCCCAAGCCGGCCGAGAAGAGACGGCCAAAGCATGTACGCAGCCCCCTGAAAGACGTTGCGCCGAGCCGCCCCCGGGGACTGCCTGCGCAGGATGATCGAGAGCAAGCCGCGAAGGCCGAGAAGGATCGCTCGCCCGCGCCGTCCGGCGAGCGATCGACCCAGGCGCCCCACGGGGTGCCTCCGCGTGGGCACGAACCGCGCGGCGGGCGCGACCGGACCGAGGGGCAACACCGAGGCAGCGCCGAGCAGGCTCACGGTCAGCGTGAGCTCGCCCAGCAGCTTCGCGTCGATAGCGTCCGCTGCTCGACGATGGCCGGCTCCGGACACCCGACCTCCAGCCTGTCGGCGGCCGATCTCATGGCGGTGCTCCTCCGCGACCACCTCCGCTGGGACCTGAGCCATCCGGAGAACCCGAACAACGATCACGTGATCTTCTCGAAGGGCCACGCCTCCCCGCTGCTCTACGCGATGCTCAAGGCGGCGGGCGTCATCTCCGACGCGGAGCTCCTGTCGTACCGGCGCTTCGGGAGCCCGCTGCAAGGGCACCCGGTGCCGACGCTCCCCTGGGTCGACGTGGCGACCGGCTCCCTGGGTCAGGGGCTCCCCATGGGCGTCGGGATCGCGCTCTCCGGCAAGTACCTCGAGAAGGCTCCCTACCGTGTCTGGGTGTTGCTCGGCGACAGCGAGATGTCCGAGGGATCCATCTGGGAGGCGTTCGACCACGCGCGCCACACGAAGCTCGGCAACCTCATTGCCATCCTCGACATGAACCGCCTCGGGCAACGCGGACAGACGCCCCTCGGCTGGGACGCCGCGGCCTATGCGGCGCGCGCCCGCGCGTTCGGCTGGCGTGCCCTGGAGATCGACGGCCACGATCCAGCCGCCATCTCCGGCGCCTACGCCGAAGCCCTCCGCGCCTCGGACGCGCCCGCGCTGATCGTCGCGCGCACGGTGAAGGGAAAGGGCGTGTCCCTCGTCGAGGACAAGGACGGCTGGCACGGAAAGGCGCTCGACGAGGCGCAGTGCGCGAAGGCGATCGAAGAGCTGGGGGGCATGCGCGATATCGTCATCACGCCAGAGGCGCCTGCGCCGGGTGAGCCTGCTCCGCGGCCCACCGCCGGGCCGCTGAAGCTCCCCATCTACGAGCGCTCCACGGCCGTCGCGACGCGGAAAGCCTACGGCGACGCGCTCAAGGCGCTCGGCGCTGCGCGCGCGGAGATCGTCGCCGTGGACGCCGAGGTCAACAACTCGACCTTTGCCGAGGAGTTCGCGAAGGCCCATCCAGACCGCTATTTCGAGATGTTCATCAGCGAACAGCAGATGGTGGCCGCCGCCGTCGGGCTGAGCGTCCGGCGCTGGTCGCCCTTCGCGTCGACGTTCGCGGCCTTCCTCACGCGCGCCCACGATTTCCTCCGGATGGCCGCGGTGTCGAGGGCCGATATCCGCGTGTGCGGCTCGCACGCGGGCGTATCCATCGGCGAGGACGGCCCGTCGCAGATGGGGCTCGAGGATCTGGCCATGATGCGCGCCATCCACGGGAGCACCGTGCTCTATCCGTGCTGCGCCAATCAGGCCGCTCGGCTGGTGGCTGCCATGGCCGACCAGAAGGGCATCGTCTATCTCCGAACGACGCGCGAGAAGACGCCCATCCTGTACGATGCGACCGAAGCGTTCCCCATCGGCGGGAGCAAGGTGCTGCGCGAGACACCCCATGATCGCGTGACGATCATCGCCGCCGGCATCACCGTCCACGAGGCGTTGAAGGCCCACGCAGAGCTCGAGGCGAGCGGGCTCTCCGCTCGAGTCCTGGACGCGTATGGCATCAAGCCGATCGACGCCGCCGGCATCCGGGCGGCCGTGCAGGCCACGGATGGAAACGTCGTCGTCGTGGAGGATCACTGGGCGGAGGGCGGCCTGGGCGACGCCGTGCTCGAGGTCTTGGCCGGCGAAGAGCCCGTCGTCGCGCGCGTCGTCCACCTCGCCGTGAGGGAGATGCCCGGCTCGGGCACCCCGGCCGAGCTCCTGCGTGCCGCGGGGCTCGACGCTGCCTCCATCGCTGGCGCGGCGAAGCGCCTCCTCTCCGGCGACGCACGCCGCGCGCGATAGCCCTGGCCTCACGCGAGCCGTCTCGCGGTGACTCGCCTCGGCACCCGCGCGGGTGCCGAGGCGGAGGCGCGGACAAAAAGAAAAAAGAGCGCCCGTCCGACGGTGTGGGGGGGGAAACCGTCCCTCAGGCGCTCCGGGGTCAGGGCTATGCAGGAGCTGGGCCAGGGATCTCCTGACGAGGGTCCGTGAATTTACGTAGGCGTTGTACGGGTGAGGCTTTCGTTTCTGGTGTGGCGGATTTCGTTGCTGAAGCGCAGGCGCGCCGTCTTCGCGTTCCCGAGCGTTGCACGGTGCCGCTCGGCCGAGCGCCAGGCCAGGCGAGCGCTGCGCCGGAGCAGCCAGGCGAGCGCTTCGCCTAGGCGGGGCGGTGGGGGGTGCCGGCGATGGCTCCTACGCGGCGCGTCTTCGCCACGCGCCTCGCCTGCTGTCGGATGTGCTCCACGGCCTTCTCGAAGAAGGCCTCGGGGGAGGCCTTGCTGACGGTGATCTGCTCTCCGCCGATGAGGACGACGAGGAGGCCCCTGTCGGTCCTGCCCACCGCGAAGAAGTCGACGGTGAACGGCAGCTCTTCCTCGACGGTGAGGGACAGCTGGCACTTCAAGACCTCGCCGACGCCGGGCTGATTCTCGACGACAAACCGCTGCAGGAGCCCGTTGGCGTGGGCGTCTCCGGCGATCCGGTTGAGCGCCCACTTGTCCCTCGGCCAGGCCATGTGGTCACGGAGCTCGTATATCCACTGCAAGAGCTCCTCGGCGACCTGGCCGATCGCCGCCTTGGAGGCCTCATAGGACAGCTTGATCTGCTCGTATTTCGTCATCGGGGCTCCATCGCTCTCCGGCGCGCGCCCTCGAGGCTACCAGATCGCCGCGCCTCGCCGCACGCGGATCGGGCCCCTCGGCCTCGCCGACGCCGCGCGATCCGAGGGCCCCGCGCGCGGCGCGCCTGGCTGCCTTCGGGGCGCCGCGCACGCGGGGCGCGCTGGAGCAACCCGCCGACCGTCCGCACCGGCGGCGGCTGCACGACCACCGGGATATCGCCGGGCGTTGCGCTCATGCTTCACCCGGCGCGTTGCCCACCGCCAGGTGCTCGAGGCCGCCGGGTTGCTCCTGCGCGGGCGCGCGAGTAGAGCGGTCTCCACCTCGATCGGCCGCCGCTCGAGATCATGACGGACTGGTCCGGCGGCTCACCCCTTGCGGAACGCATCGAAGTAGCGCTCCGCCCACTCCGGCAATGCTTGCGCGGGGGACTGGCGGATCCAGGTCATGCGCTCCAGAAACTCGGGGTGATGCGGGAGCGCCTCGAGTCCTTCGGGCGGCGCGTAGGCTTGAAGGCACCAGCCGCCGGAGAGGCAGTCTCTCGAAGCGATCTTTAGGTAAACATACCCCGCCGTCTGTGGGCGATTCAGCCAGCGGAACCGCCCGAGAATCACATCTCCAACCAGCTTGATGTTGTGATACTCCGCGAGCCCGCTGAGATCGCCTTGATAGCAGTAGACGACCCGGAGCTCGCCTTCGTGAAATCTCGTGTAGTAGATGCTCCTGGACTCTTTATCGTACCAGACACCCTCCAGCGTTCGCAGATCCAGGGCGTCCGGAGCGCCCTTCGCGTCGACCGGCGCCGGCGCAGACGCGGTCTTCGTGGCGGCCGCGAGCACCTGCCGGAAGCTCTCGGTCTGCGCCTCGAGCGCGACCCTGAGCGCCGCGATCTCCGACCCGAGCGCCGAGGGGGCCGTCGCTTGCGCCGCGGCGCGCCCGTGCTGCCGGCTGACGGCGCTCCTGATCTGCGTGCACACGGCGCCGAGAGCGGCCAGGAGGTTTCCGTCGGCGCGCCGCGCGAACGTCGCGGCGGTGACCCCGGCGAGGTCGCTCGGGAGGCCTATCGGCTCGTCCCGACAGTACACGATGAAGGTGCGCTCCCGGCCCAGCGCGCCCATGAACAGCCCGAGCTCGAACAGCACGTTGTCGCGCGGGCTGTTCATCGCCTGGCTGCGCTTCTGCACCAGATCGTCGGGCGTGAGGACCAGCACCGCGAAGTCGAACTCTCGGATGGCGGCACATAGGCTCTCCAGCGTGCCCCCGGAGAGGCCGAACACGCCCTGCGACCAGACCGTGCAGTCAGCGTCATAGTCCAGCCCGAGCTGGATGTGCTCGGCGATGCGGAGCCCTTCCACCGACGAGCCGATGAAGATACGCGCTCGCGTGCTCACGAAAAACCTCCCTCGAAGACCCGCAGCATCTCTGTATCGTGCGCCCGGCGACGCGCCTGCCGTCCCCTCGGAGCGCAGAGGCGCTCTCTCTCCCCGGGCCGCGCGTGCTCAGGCATATTGTTGCAGCAACGCGCTGCGCATCGGGTTGTCGCACGCCCCCACGGCCGCGCGGATCGCGTCCCTGTCGACCGGCACCCTGTGCAGGCTGACGTTGACCGCGCCGCCCTGCGCCTCCACGATCGCGAACTCGGCGTGGTGCAGCAGCGTCGGTGGCCCGCCGTTCGCGTACTCCTTGAACGGCATCCCGACGCTCCCCGGGTTCACGAGGAGCGTGCCGCGGTGCTGGCGGAGCATCTGGAGGTGCGTGTGCCCCCCGGCCATCACCGTCGCAGCGTGGCCCTCGAGGCGGCGATCGAGCTCCTCCGGCGGGGTGTTCGCGAGGAGATCTTCCATGTGAGACCGGGGCGAGCCGTGGAACACGAGGAGCGTCGAGTGAGCGTCGAGCGGGATCTCGAGGCGCGCCTGGAACGTGCGCAGGAAGGCGAGCTCGTCTCTCGACAGCCGATCACGGCACCAGTCGACCGCGTCGACGACGATGGGGGCCTCGGTGTAGGTGCGGATCAGCTCCGGATCCAGCATGAACTCGTCGTGGTTCCCGAGGATGCACGGGCACCCGAGCTCCTGCAGCATGTCCAGGATGGCCGAGGGCCGCGGCCCCAGCGTCGCGACGTCGCCGAGGCAGATCACCTGATCGACGCCCGTCGCGCGGATGCTGGCCAGCACGGCCCTGAGCGCCACTTCATTGCCGTGGATGTCGGATATCAGCGCGATCCGCATGGCAAGACCCCCTTCAGCGGCCATCGAGACGTTGGAGCGGCTCTCGGCGCCTCGCGGCGTCCGATCGGCGGACTCGTGACGATAGACCATGTCCGCCGGCGCCTCCAGCCCCCTCGCGCGTGGTCGGACGAGGCGGCGAGGTGGCGCGACGGCGCGGCAGCGCGACCGCTGGGGGCGATGGACACGCGCGTCACAGCCGCGAAGTTCCCCCAGTCTCCCTGCACGCGCCGGACCACGAGCGGGTAGGATCGGCGCGTGCGCGCGCTCTGGCCGGTGGACATCGTCGCCTTGAATCCCGTGTCGTGCGGCGCGGTCCTGTGGCGCATCGGCGGCGTGCTGCGCGTCACGATCCTCGTGAAGGCGACGTTCGCCCTCGGCGCGGACGGCGACGCGGATCTCGTGGCGCCCGAGCCCGTCGAGCGCGAGGACCGCTTTCACGACGACGACCCCTCGCGGAGCCTGCGCTCCGCGAGCGACACCGCGCCGTACCTGCCCGGCGCCGGCGTCGTGCTCACCGGGCACGCGCATGCGTCGGACGCCACCGGGCCGGTGATCGGCCTCTCGGCGAGGCTCGCGCTCTTCCGCGGTGGGCCGCTGCTCGACAAGACGATCCACGTCTTCGGGGACCCCACGCCCGGCAGCATCGCGCCCACGCCGTTCCAGAGGATGCCGCTCGTGTACGAGCGCGCGGCGGGCGGGCCCAGCCATCCGTGGAACCCGGTCGGCGTCTCCGAGGCCGGCGAGGGCGCGCGCGCCGACGCGCTGGATCCAGCGATGGGCGCAAGGCGAGCGCGCCCGAACCTGGTCAATCCTGCGAGCCCCCACCGGCCCGCGTGCTTCGGACCCATCGCGCCTCACTGGGCGTTGCGGGAGCGGCTCTTCAACGGCTTCGAGCCAGCCGCCGCGCGGCGTTCGGCGCAGCTCGGCTCGCCCGGCGCGGACCCCGCCGCCGCGCGGCGCGCGGAGGTGCTCCACATTCCGGAGGACTTCGACTTTCGCGCCTTCAACCCGGCGCCGTTCGATCAGCAGATCCCCTTTCTGCAAGGCGATGAGCAGATCCTTCTGGAGAACCTGAGCGCGGAGAGGCGTTTCGTCTCGACGCGCCTCCCCTCGGCGCGCGCTCGTGTGCGCCGCTACCGCATCGACGCCGCGCTGGCGGGCGGATCGCAGGAGATCCCGCTGGTGGCCGACACGCTCGTCATCGACGGTGATCGCCAGATCGCCTCGCTCGTGTGGCGGGGCAGCTTCGCGACGGAGAGCGAGGAGGCGCTCCAGGACATCCGCCTGTTCGCGGGTGTCGAGACGCTCAAAGGGACCATTCCGTGGCCGGAGCACGGCGCGCCGCTCCCCGGGGACCCTGCGGCGACACAACGGAGCTCGGCGCCGGCCGTTTCGCTCCCCAGGCCGATAGCGGCGCCCGCCGGGATGGTGGAGACAGGCCCGCTCTCGAAGAAAAAGATGGAGATGCCGGTGCTCCCCTTTCGTGATTCACCTGCCGCGCCGCAGGCTCCTGCTCCTGTCGCCGTGAGCGGAGGCATCACGGGACCGCTGGGCCAGAGGATGCCGATCCCCGAGGACAGGCTCGCGGAGGTCGGGGCGGAGCGGGCGCAGTTCCCGTTGGCAGCGCCGGGGACGAGCGCGTCGCGCGGGGAGGACCCCATCCCGGGCGCGCCGTGGAGCCCCGTGCCCGGGCCTCGGCTCGTCAGCCCCGCTGGCGCCGGGGGCTCGCGGGCCGGGCGCACGCTGGTCGACTCGGGAGATCCTGAGAGCGGTGTCGTGGAATCGGCGCCGCCGCCGGAGAAGGTGAGTCCGCCGTTCGAGGTGGCGCCGCCGGCGCTGGCCGAGGTGGCGCTGCCGGAGAGGGTGAGTCGGCCGCCCGAGGTCGTGGCGCCGGCAGCCGTATCGCCGCCTGTGACGAGCGAGCCGCTCGCCGGGCTGGAGGCGCGAAAGCGCGCCGAGGCGAGGCTCGCCGAAGGCGGCGATTTCGATGGAGACGACCTGTCGGGCGGTGACCTTTCGGGGCTCGACTTCAGCGGGCGCTCCCTCGCGCGGTGCGCGCTCCGCGGCGCGAGGCTCCGTGGTGCCCGCCTCGCAGGGGCCAGCCTCGTCGAGGCGACGCTCGACGAGGCCGACCTCCGCGGCGCGGATCTGTCGCGCGCCGATCTCACGAACGCGCGCGCCGACCGCGCGGAGCTCGTCGAGGCTTCGCTCGAGGAGGCGGACCTTCACGGCGCCTCGCTGTGCGGGGCGAACCTCGAGCGAGCGCGGCTCGCTCGTGCCCGCGGCGACGGCGCGATCCTCTCCGCGGCGAACCTAACAGGCGCCGACCTGGAGGACGCGCGCTTCGTGGGCGCGTCGTTCGCCGGCGCCAACCTGCGTGACGCGAAGGCCGATCGCGGCGATTTCATGTCGGCGCGGTTCGACCGCGCCGACCTCGGCGCGGCCTCGTTCTGCAAGACCCGCCTCGTCGCCGCGGTGCTGGCGCACGCGAAGCTCGATCTGACCGATCTCCGCGGCGCCAACCTGGAGCGTGCCAATCTGCATGGGGCCTCGCGGAGGCGGGCGAAGATCGCGGGCGCCATCATGAAGGAGATCGACGAGACGGCGCCGGCGAGCCCGGAAGATCCCGAAGGCTCGTGAGCCCCCGGCTCGCGTCACATCCGTGGCGGCCCAAGGTTCGCTACGTCGATGGGGAGGTGACCGGCACGCCGTACCGGTGACTGCGGCGGGGCCGGGCCGGGTGACGGTTCGAGGCGCGCCGGCACCTCCCTTGGCCAGCGCCCTCAGGGCGCCAGAACGAGCACGTTGGTGACGCTGGGCACGATCTTGGCGCCTGGCGCATTGGTGTTGTTCTGGATCGTCATGCTGGTGAGCCGCGCGAGCGGCATCCCCCCGACCACCACGGTGAACGCCCCGGTCACCGTGCGTGCAGGGCCCATCACGGTGCCAGACGCGACGCCGGTCGCCAGGCCGGCGTTATCACCGTTCGTGAGCATGGGCATCGTGGCCAGGTTGTGCGCCGGCGTGCACGTCATGAGGACGTTCGGCACGAACCCCACGTCGGTGGGCTCCATCGCGATGTTCGGATAAGGCACCGGGACCGGAGCCGGCGCAGGCGGGGCCGGCGTGAGGCACACGTCGGGAAACGCCAGGCACATGCCGCCAGCGCTCGTCTTTGCCAACATATCGGGATCTCCTCTCTTCGCGTAGCGGTCAGCCGAGGTGGATCTGCTCGCCATCGACCTTGGCGAGGACACGGGCCGAGATGATCGCGTTCTCTCCGCGAATGCCGATCAGGTCCTCGGCGCGGAGATCGACGGTCCCGGCGCGTGTCTGATCGATCTCCTCCACGAAGCGGAACACGCGCTTGGCGCGCTGGGTCAAGCGGGTGAGGATTGTGTCGGCCTCCTGCGCCACGAGCGCGATCTTCGTCACCTCGGCCTGCACGAGCCTGCCGAAGAAGCCGAGCTCATCGATCGCGATGGCTCCCTTCTTGGCGCGCACGTGCACCTCGGCGCCCGTCACGGCCACCTCCCGGGCGCCCACGATGTCGACGCGTTCCGACGCGCAGACCGCGATCCGCCCGCCCCGCGCCTGTACCTCCAGGTCGCCGTCGGTCGCGAGCTTGGTAGGCGCGCCGTCGCGACCGTCGAGCACGGCCAGCACATAGACCCCCTCCGGCTCGATGGCGCAGAGCACCTTGTCCCCGGCCTCGGGCGCGACGAGGCAGCTCTTGGCGCGCCGTGCCTCGCAGCTCGACGAGGCGAGGCGCACCAGGAGCGTCGCGCCGACCCGCTCAACGCTCCCTGTCTCGAGATAGGCCTCCGGCCTCGCAAGCTTCTTTACGGCTGTCACGGTATCAACCCTTTCTCCACGTCGTCTGTGCTGTCCCTTGCGGGACGTCTCCTGAACGACCTGCTCCTCGCCTCGATTGCAACCTGCTTCACGTCTTCACTGGGAGCGCCGCGCCGTGCGTCGGCTGCCATCGTTCCACCCTGGCCAGCTCCTCGTCGTCGCCAAGCCACCCCGAGAGCCGCGGCAACACCGCGCCGTCGCGCTTCGCGAGGTGGAACCGGGTCCGATACAGGCCGGCTCCAGAGAAATCGGCGGCCGACACGTCGGCGTGCGAGAAGTCCGCCTCCCGGAGCCTGGCATCGACGAACCGCGCTCCGGCTGCAAGCGCGCGACCAAAGTAAGCTTCCTCGAGGAACGCGCCGGAGAGGTCCGCTTTCAGCAGCTCGGCCTTGTCGAACACCGCCTGGGGGAACTGGCCGTTCGAGATGCGCGCCCCGTGCAGCTTCGCCTCGCCGAAGAAGCACTGAGGCCCCCTCGCGCCCTCCAGCCGGGCTTCGCGCAGGTCGGCGCCCATGAAGTTGCACTGCGCGCAGTCCGCTCCGGCGAAGCTCGCGCCGGCGAGATCGCTCTTCATGAACTGCGTGCGGAACAGCCTTGTATCGGCGAAGCCCTTCGGCCCGAGCTTGGCCTCGACGAGCGTCGTCAGCGCGAGGTTCGCGGCGGCGAGGTCGGCCGTGCGCAGATCGGCGCGGTAGAGGGTCGCCTTCTCGAGGTTCGCCCCGGCGAAGCTCGCCCGGTCTGCGTCGATGTCGACGAGGTTCGCTCGGTCGAGGTTCGAGCCCGCGAACGACGACCCACGGAGCGAGGTCTTCACCCAGCTCGCGATGGGCGCCTCGACGAGCGCGAACGACGCGCCGTCGGCGGCGCACTCGACGAAGGCAGCCGCGATGTGCTTGCCGCCGTCGAGGCGCGCCCCTTCCAGCCGCGATCGGTAGAAGCTCGCGTGGCGCAGGTCCGCGTCGCGCAGATCGCACCGGGTGAGATCGCACGCGATGAAGCTCGACTCCTTCAGGAGCGCGGCGCGCATCGCCGTGGGGAAGCGCACCTCTTCGAAGGTCGCGCCCGACAGGTCGGCGCCGTCGAGCGCGAGGCGCGACAGGTCGACGTGGCGTATCGGCTCGCCGTGCCGGAGCTTGTCGAGGAGCTCATCGCGGTTCATGAGCCACCTCGCTGGGCGTCCGCTCTCGGGAGGAAGCGCACATGGCCGACCTCGGCCTCGGCGAACGTGGTCCGCTCGTCGCCGGCGACCCGTGATAGATCGGCGCGGAACAGGTTGGCTCCGGTGAAGTCTGCCCCTGTCAGCCGGGCCTTGGAGGCGAGCGCGTCCATCAGATTGGCCCCCTGCAGCGACGCATCTCCGAGGTTGGTGCGGATGAGCAGGCCGCCCTTGAGGACGGCGCGCTCCAGGCTGGCCTCTGAGGCGTCACACCCGGAGAGATCGGCGCCGCGCAGGTTCGCCCGGTCGAGCCGTGCGCCTGCGAGGACGGTGCCGCGCAGGTTGGCCCTCTCCATGTCGGCGTCGCTGAAGTCGGCCTCGGGAAAGGACGAACCGTGGACGACGACGCCCTGCTGAAAACACGCTGATCGAAACGACACACGCTTTCCGTGGCAGGCGATGAAGGTCGTCTTCCGGAGCGTGGCGCTCGAGAAGTCGGCGCCATCGAGCGTGCACTCCACGAGGTTCGCGTCCGAGAGATCGGCGCCTGTGAAGCGGGCGCCGGACAGGTCGGCCTTCAGCAGGGTGCACTGCCCGAGCGTGGCGCCCGTGAAGTCCGCGCCTCCGGGCTTCGCTTCGATCCAGTCGGCGCCCGTGAGATCTGCGCCGGAGAAGCGCGCTTCCGCGAGATCGGCGTGGCTCAGCACCGCCTCCTTCAGGTCGGCGCGCTCGAGCGAGGCGCGGCGCAGCGTTGCTCCTCCCAGGTTCGCGCCGCGGAGCAGCGCCTCGGTGAGGTTCGCGCCGTCCAGGTTCGCCCTGGCGAGCACCGCGCCGTCGAGATTGGCCCGGGAGAGGTCGCACCCGGAGAGATCGGCCGACTCGAGGAACGCGCCGGAGAGGTCCACGCCGGACAGGGACATCCCCGCGAGGTTCGCACCCGTGAAATCGCGGTTCGCCAGCGGCTCGCCGACCTCCAGGGCGAGCTCGACGACGACGCGTGCGCGCCCCGAGGCCTCGGCATCCATCGCCGCGGCCGTGGGCTGCAGGTGCCCCATGCGCCTGTACATCTCGAACAGGCCCCGCTCCTGCTCCTCGACTTGGGCGTGATACCGCGGTTCAGCGAGCATTTGCTCCACGTCGTCCAGCACGACGCCCGCGTCGCGCGCTTCCAGCGCCATCGAGCGCAGCGCTTCGATGTGCGCCTTTGCCGAGAACTTGGGCGGCCCTGCGCCCTCCTTGGCTGCTCTCTCCATGGCCGCATCGAAGTCCTCGCCCATCTCGGCCCAGGCTCGTCTCGCCTCGTCGCGGGCCTGCGCCTCCGAAGCTCTGGCTTGCTCCATCAGCTCGTCGGTCCTCAGGGACGCGGCCTCGACATAGGCGGCGAGGGCATCGAGGTCGTCGGGCGGCGGCTCGGGCAGGGCGGGCAGCTCGTCAAGGCCGTGGTCCTTCGGGTCGAGCCCTTCGGCCTCGACTCGGGCGCGCGCCTCGGCGAAGCTCCGCTCCTGGCCCCGGCGCAGGTTCTGGGCGGCTAGGTTCTCGCTCTTGACCCAGCGTCCCATGTCGCCAAGGTCGATGTTCGGCGCGACGCCCGACACGCGCGGCGGCATGAGGTCGCCGTCGGAGATCTCTGCGACTGCGCCCTTGTCCTTGTCGAGGCGGCGCGCGAGCGCTGCCTGGTAGTGCTCGATCGGGCGCGGCGAGCCGGGCTCCTCGCACGCGCAGAGCAGGTGCACGATGTCGGCTGCGTCGTCCTCGGCGATCGCGAGCACGCCGTGGAAGACGACGACGCCGAGCTCGTCGGTGGGGAACACCCATACCGTGTCGGGCCGCATCGGGATCTCGAGGAAGCGCTCGCCCTCCGGGGTGCGGTGCGTGACGAACGATCGCGTCACGAGGTCGGGCAGCTTCCCCTCGATGCGTGGCTTCTCCGGGTGCATGTTCTCGATGAGGATCTCTTCGTCACCTCGAAAGAGGCCGTCGATCCACTGGTCCTCGGGTGCCACGTTGAAGAAGGTCGGATCCGCGTCGGCGGGTATGCCGGGGAAGTGCTGGTCGAGCCAGCGCTTGTCGTACGTGCCGGCGCGCCTCCTGCGCTGTGCGAACGTGATATCCATCGGCAAAAAGCCGGCGGGCTCCGGCCGCTCCGACGGCGTGCGGATCATCGCGCCGTAGAGCTCGACGTTGGGCAGCGGGTGGACGGAGCGACCGTCGAGATCGAGCGGCCTGTGGCCCTTGCCGTGAGGGTTCCTGTCGTAGCCGGCCCCGCCGAAGGCGTGCGCCCAGTCGATGCGCTGGGTGGTCATCGGCGCGGGCTCGGTCGGCACGCCGTCTCGCCACGTCCGGTCGCCGACCACGGCGAGGCGTTTGTCGACGCTTCCGATCCGGGCCCTCACGTACGAGGCGCGGGCGGGCGCGCCGCCGGGGGCGTGGAAGCTGCCCGCGACGAGCAGCTCGCCGCGCGCCTTGGCGAAGCCTTCGTCGATCGCCCCCTGCTCGCCGAGGGTGCCGGTGACGGTGTGCCAGAACGACAGCTCGTCGACGAGCGCGCGAGGGCTCGCGAGCGGGAAGCCCAGCATGGCGGTCACGTGGAAGTAGCTCCGGCGCCGGAACTCCAGCACCCGGGTGAGCATGGGGACCTTCATGGGCTTGACGATCTTCACTGGTCCTCTTGTCGAGCGTGGGTCTGAGAGAGACGATGGTCTGTCGAGCGCGTCTGCGCCAGGATCGATCAACCGCGGTAGGGCGGGCCCTGAGGGCGCCGCAGCTCGCGGATGTGCTTGCCGTCGACGGGGAGGCGCTCCTTCAGGTAGAGCTCGACGTAGCCGCACTGCTGGCAGGCGTACGCTTCGAGCTTTCCGCTGGTGCCGTCTAGGCCTAGCTTACCGGTGACCGCGAGCTGAAACTGGGTTGCTTTATTCTGGGTACCGGGGTTCGGATCGTTGTTCGCGACGTACTCCACGTACCAGAGGGCCGTGCAGAGACATTTGGGGCATGTTCCGGTGCTCTTCATCGTGTGCTTCCCTGCGGTACAATGACGGTCCGCTAATGAATGTGTGCTATATCCTAAATTTTAGCGAGCCGAGGCTTCATGACTCGAACTGCTGATTTTTACGCGTAAGAGCCACGATGACCTGTCGAGCGCGTCTGCGCCTGCATTGATCAGCTGCGGTAGGGCGGGCCCTGAGGGCGCCGCAGCTCGCGGATGTACTTACCGTCGACGGGGAGGCGCTCCTTCAGGTAGAACTCGACGTAGCCGCACTGCTGGCAGGCGTAGGCTTCGAGCTTGCCGCTCGTGCCCTCGAGGCCAAATTTCCCTGTGACAGCGAGTTGAAGCTCGGGCGATATATCCCCGCCGGGAGGGCTGCATTGGTTGTTTGCAACGCGCTCCACATACCAGAGGGTCGTGCAGGAGCACTTGGGACAGGTTCCGGACGTTTTCATGATGGGGTCCGCCTCGGCGTCAGGTTAGGTGACAGATGATGTTGTGCTATGTCCTAAATCTTCGTGAGTCCAGACTTCATGACTCGAACTGCCGAGTTCCACGCCTCCGTGGCTGCCTTTCTTGTGTTGGTGCCCATGGTCTCGAATACTCCTGCGAATGTTGTGTTGACTAAAACATAGTTCTCTCCCTTTCGAATGCCGCGGCTCGCTGCGTAATCGCTCATGTCAATCTTTAGACGATTGTAGGCGATGTTGATCTTGGTGAAGTCCGCCTTTTGAACGCCGGCCGAGTTCTTGGATATGAATGTCTCCAGGAACAGGTAGGTGTTCTTGTGGACCTTCTCATCCGCCTTGATTTCTACCACCGGCGCTTTGATCGTGATCTTCGTCGGGCTCTCCACGTGGATGGTCCCGCTCTTGCTCTCGATCCTGATGTCGCCCTTCACGGTGTGCGACCACGCCCCCTTGATGTCTGCCGTCCACCCCTGCTTGACGTCGGTCTTCCACGATCCGTAGTCGTCGTGGTTCTGGCCGCTGATCTTCTGCAACCAGCTCCCCAGCACATCCTGCTTGCCGCCGGCCTCGATGGTCTGGGTGAACCCGCCGTGGATGTCCTGCGTCATGCCGCCGCTCTCGACCTTGTCAGTGCGGCCCGAGCGCACCTTGATGTTCTGGTGGCTGTTGTAGAACTCGTTCGAGTCGCCGTCGACGTTGATCGTGTGGATGCCGACGTAGTGGATGGTCGCGTCGTCGCTGACGTCGACGTAGTACTTGCCGCCGACGTTCTGCCACCACTCGCCGCACACGTTGAATCCGGCGTTGCCCTCCGTGGAAACGTAGAACATGCAGTCGACGGGCTGCATGTCGGGGTTCGCGTCCGGCGTCTTCGGGGGCACGACGAACGCCTGGTGGGTGGGGCCGCCCATGTGGACGTTGGTCGCGCCGACGGGAGTGAACAGGTCGATGTGCTGCTTGCCCTCGAGGTCCTCGACGACCATGTGGTTGCTGCCGCCCGTGCGCAGCACGTTCTGGGTCAGGTTGCGGCTCGTGACCGTGCTCGGCCGGTGGGCGTTCGGCACCACGCCGGCGATGAACGGCCGGTCCGGGTCGCCGCCCTGGAACGACACCATGACCTCGGTCCCCTTGCGCAGCGGGAAGTGCCAGCCCTCGACGGTGCCGCCGTGCGGCTGCATCATGCGCAGGTACGTCGACGTGGCGCCGTCGAGCAGGTCGCTCGCGTCGAACTTGAGGCGGAGCAGGTAACGACCCATGTCGTCGATCTGGGCATACTGGCTGTCACTTGGCCCGTCGACGACGCCGTTCTCGAAGCCGAAGATCCGCGGCCACGGCGTCGCCTGGGCCGCCCTGAACTGCACGTCGGCCGGGATCGCCACCACCTCGACGCGGTATGTCTCGTCCACGGCCATCCCCGTGAAGCGCGTGATGTCGAACGAGCCGCCCGTGATCGCGGCCGCGTGCCGCACCTCGACGGCCAGGTAGCGGGTCGGCATGTCCGAAGGCCCGTCCTCCAGCTCGAAGACGTAGCCGGCCCGCAGCCCTGTCGCGTTGCCGGTCGCATGCAAGGTGAGCTCGCGGCATGCCATCGACTCCGCCTTGACCTGGGCCAGCCGTGTCGCCTCGTCCTGCGTGAAGACGCGGTAGCCGTACTCGCGCACCTCACCGTGGCCGCTCTTCGACACGGCGTGCTCTCCCGACACCGAGGCGGCCGGGTTCGCGTAGTTGTAATCGTTGATCCGCACCGCGGCCGGCAGCGCGCTGAGATCGACGTGCACCTCCCGGAAGCACTCGCCCGCCGACACGTCGTGGCTCGAGGTCGGGTGGTAACGAACCCGGCCGTTGCCGCTCAGCGGCTCGTGCTGATCCTTGCTGTCGACGATGACCATGACCTCGGCGCCGCCGTCGTCGACCGGGTGCTCGAAGTGGTAGTAGAGCCCCTCGCGCTCGAGCCATCGATGGGTGAAGTCGAGATGGCTCTCCCGGTATTGACAGACGAACTCCTCTTCCGGATAGCGGTCCGTGTCGACGTTGAACCGGAAGTCGCTCGTCGTGAGGCCACCGTGCGTGAGCGTCTTCGTCAGGAAGGCGTCGATCTTGCTCTTCGTATGGACGAAGCTGCGCACCGAGTGGCGCTGGAGCCAGAGCCTGGGCACGAGCGACCCATGGTAGAGCGCGCGGTCGGCCGACTCGCGCAGCAGCCGGAGGCGCACGAACACGCCGTGCCAGCACATCGGCGGCGCGTCGGCGCCGCGCTGGAGCGTCAGCGTCGCCGGAGCGTTGATCGCGGCGCGGACGTCCGTGCCCGCTGGCACGGTGAACAGGACGTCGAACTCGAACGGTCGGCACAGCGCCTCGGTGCCCTTGAAGCCGACGGCACGGGCGGCCGGCAGCGCTGCGCAGTGCATGGCAAGAACGTCCACGCTCATGAGCTCCCCACCAGGTTGTGGTCCACCCGAGGCCCCCTTGAACGCAGCGGCCGCGCGCGGACGATGTCGCGACCGCGAACCATACACAGAAGCGCGCCCGACGTGCAAGGTCGTGGATGTCACCGCACGACACCGTCGCGTGGTGGTACCCTGGCCGAGCGAGGAGCCGACGCCGATGGACGGGGAACCCGAGTCTGATCTCGTGGGGCACCCTCGTCCGCGCGACGAGTCCCGGCATCCATGGACGTTGGCCCACCACGCCTTCCACGTTAACGTGATCCCAGCGCTGTCACGTTGACGGGGAACCAGGACAGCGTCTCGCTCCGGGGGCCATCGAACCCGGAGCGGTGGCGTCGAACGAGCGAGATGCTCACCAACACCGTATCGTCATCCGCACATGAAATGCCTTCGCTGCCAAGCTGCCCTCGACCTCTCCAAGACGCAGTGCGCCGCCTGCGGTGCGCCGGTCGACGCCGACGGCGACGGCGTGCCCGACGTCCTCGCGAAGATGATCGAGGACAAGGCGCGCGCCCTCCTCGCGACGGAGAAGCAGCGCGAGGAGGAAGCCGCGCGCGAGGCGTTCCGCGTCCAAGCCGATGCGGCGGAGGCCGCGGCGCGGCGCGCCGATGAAGCACAGCTCGCGTACCTCCGCGGCAGGCGCGACGCGAGCCTCAGCACCGTTCCCAGGCTGTGGTACGCGAGTTCCGGCATGCTCGTCCAGTTCGCCCTTGTCGCCGTGGTGATCGGTGGGTGTATGTTGCCCTTCGGCCTGGAGACCACGATCGGCCGCTCGATCGTGGCGGCGCACGTCTTCTGTCCGAGCGTGTGCCGTGGGTGCCGCGGCCCGGGGCGAGTCGTCGCATGGCGCGAGTCGGGCAGCTGGTATGAGGCGGATGTTTCGGCAGAGATCTGTCACAACCGCGCTGTCGACATCGACCGCCTCACGTGGAACGACATTACCGATCGTGAAGACAAGGATCTTGCGCCCTACCGCCTCACCCGCTGGGCGAGCGTGCTGCTGGACGCCGGCCTCGTGATGCTCGCTTTGCTGCTCGTCGGCCCCTTCATCGCTGCCGCCCGTCGCAGGCGCGCGCTCGAGCGCGCGCGCTTCGAGCTGGAGGTCGAGATCGACGCGCTCGAGTACAAGCTCCGTCTTGGCGGCATGCGGAGCCCAGGCGACTCACCGTATCGATGAGCGCCGCAGGCGCTGCCGGACAGGAGCGCTGCGCGAAGACATCTCGACGGGGCCAGGTGCTGGGCGACCAATCCCTCGCCCTTGAGCCGGCGCCCCATGTCACCCAGGTCCATGTCGGGTGCGATGCCCGACGCGCGGGGCGGCATGCATTTGTGATCAATCCTGAGACGGAAGTAGGGCGATGAGGAGCAAGGACGCGATGCGCCCGCCCGGCTGTCTGGCGACGGGAGGTTGGGAGCGGCGCTCTTCATCCCAAGAGGAACTCCGCAAGGGCGCCGGGACGCAGGCCGCCATGACCTGGGGCCTGTCTGCTCACGTCGGGAAATGAGAAATCATGCAGCGCTGGTCGCGCCCGACCGCGAGAGCGCCTTCGGATGTAAGGCATCATGCAGATCTGTCTGCGAGAACCGATCCGAGAGTAATGCAGTATACAGGGCTGCCTGCTGGAATCGACTTGACAGTAGTTCATCACACGGAATTGCCTGCGAGAGGAGGCACCCTATGTAGCGCGATATACAGACCTGTCTTCTGCGGCGCTCCTACGCCCCCCTGTGGAGGCAAGGCTGCCTGATTTTCCACCGCCCGGGTCCAGCGCCGTCAGGCTGCCGCGCAAGGGGTTGCCGTGGCCGATCACGGCGCGCGGCGGAGCGCGCCGCGCTGCCAGACGTACCGGCCGCGGGTGTCGCAGATACGCTGGTAGGTGGCACGCGCGCGCTGCCAGGAGGCGCTGTTCCAGCCGGAGGCGCCCGGGAGGGGCTTGTTCGCGGCGATCGAGGGGTGGTCGCACGCGGAGGTCGTCCTGTTGGCTGGCTCCTCGAATCGGACCGCGTCCCCCTCGACGCGGACGTCGAGCGCGACGGAGCAGGGGATCGGGGACCTCGGCCCGCAGTCGTCGAGCGTCACGCTGGTGGGCACGTCGAGCACAGCCCGGAGCGCGCCGCCGCGCGCTGCGTAGAGCACCGTGTGCGTCATGAAAGGCACCGCCGTGGAATCCTGCTCGCGTCCGCGCGAGCACTCCATCAACTCGACCTCGGGCAGGCTGAGCGCTTCGTGGCACGAGCACATGTTGAGGCGCTGAGGCGGTATCGTGGAGTCGAGGGTCGACCAGCACGAGGCATCGGGGCGCCACACGGCGCCGCGGGCGGCCAGCCAGGCATCCTGGTCGAACGGCTTGTCACCCGGCGCGCTCGGGGTGGGGTTCACCCCGAGAGCCGGCGACGCTGCCCCCGCCCCAGCGGTCGACGATGGCGGCGCTCCCGCGCTCGACGACCCGGTGATGCCCGGGCGTGCGGCATCGAGATCGGGATCGACCGGGCCAGCCCTGCCAGCGGAGGCGCTTCCGGCGGGGGAGGCCGACGTCGCGGGCGCGCCCGCTGTGGTGGCCGACGAGCTCACTTCGCCCGGCGACGCGTCCTCCTGGGACTTCCGCTCTCGATGACAACCCGGCTGACTCGCTGCGATGATCGCCGCGAGCACGACGAGGGTGTGCGACGCGACGGCGCGTTTCACGAGCGCCGCTCCCGCTCAGGGCTCGAACTTGACGGCGACCGGCGAAGGCTGGGTGCCGACCCCTTGGCCCACGCCGAGCTGCCCCTCGGCGTTCTCGCCCCAGCAGAGGATCTCGCCTGTCGTCTTCAGCGCGCACGTGTGCTGGTAGCCCCCGGCGAGCTGCGCCACGCCGTTGATGGGCACGTCGACCGGCTGCGTGGACAGCCCCTCGTCGCCGTTGCCCAGGAAGGCGACTCCCCACATCTTGAGCGCCCGCGCGTCGCCGGACACCGCGCCGCTCCGCTCGCGGCCCACGTCGATGCGCGTCGCGCGCGGCACGGCGACGAGCGTCGGCTCCGGCACGGGCCCGGAGCGATTGGCGCCCACCGCGCCGTTGTAGTCGTTGCCGAAACAGTAGACCTCGGCGCCCTTGCGCGCGCACGTGTGCCGGTCGCCCGCGGCCACCTCGTCGACGCCTGCCGCGAGCGGCGCGAGGACGTTCACCGGCGAGGGCGAGCTCGTCTGTCCGCCGTTGCCGAGCTGTCCATCGAAGTTCCTGCCCCAGCAGAGCACGCCCCCGTCGGAGGCCTTGATGGCGCAGGTGTGATCCTGGCCTGCCGCGACCTGCCGTATATCGCTCCGGACGAGGAGCGGCGTCGCATAGCCCGACTGCTCCGCCGCGCCATTGCCGATCTGGCCTTCCTCGTCGGAGCCCCAGCAGTACAGCTCATCGCCCGTCTTCACGGCGCACGAGTGCGCCGCGCCCAGCGAGATCTGCACGACGTTGATGAGGCTGGCCACCCGCGTCGGTCCGGCGGAATCGAGGTACGAGCCGTTGCCGATCTGCCCGCGCCGGCCGTTTCCCCAGCAGACGACCGTCGTGTCCTCCATCACCGCGCAGGAGTGCCCCGGGGTGATGTTGTCCGTGCGCGAGAATCCGCCGCCCGCGGCCACGTGGATCGCCTTGCCGGGAAGCGACACCCGCGTGGGCCAGGGCAAGGTCGGCTCATCCACCGGCGCTCCGGCCTCCCCGAACGTGTTCCTCCCCCAGCACCAGACGCTGCCGTCCCCGCGCAGCACGCAGGTGTGGGCGAACCCGGCCGAGATCTCGACCGGGTCGTTGCAGAAGGCGCCCTCGGCCCCGTCCACGCACTCCATCGCGCAGCGGCGGCCGCAGGCGCCGCAGTGCTGGGGATCGCGCGCGCTCGCCTCGCAGCCCGGGGCCGCGGCGTCGCAGTCGAGGAAGCCCGCGTCGCACGCGAGGCCGCAGACGCCGTCATCGCATGTCGGCTCCGCGTTCTCCCCGGCGGGGCAGCCCTTCGGCGAGGTGCACGCGACGCCCTGGCCGCCGGCGCCGCCCTGGCCGCCACCGCTGCCCTGGCCGCTGGCCCCGCCCTCGCCGCCGGCGCTGCCGTGGCCAGCACCGCCGCCCTGACCGCCTCCGGCCGACGCGAAGTTCCGCTCGGAGGGCGAGCAGCCGGTGCAGAGCGCGAGTGTGGCGATTGTGAGGAATCCCAGCGCGGTCATCGGCAGGCGAAGCCTGTGCATGATCGAAGCTCCCGGAGCGGCAGGTGTCCCGGAGCAGCAAGTTGCTCCTTGGTCAGCTTTTTACGCTGCCGCTCTCCGCGCGGAAAGCCGCTCCCGTGGGCGGGCGCGGTGGTCCGGTCCTGCGGGCGTGGGCGCCGGGCGCCGGCTCGAAGCGCTCGCGGCGCGGGGCGTGGCGCTCGCCGTGCGCTGCTGGGACCTGCTCCGGCGGCCGACATGAAGTAACCTCTCCATCCAGCGCGGATCGACGCGGTGCGCCGCGCCCGCGCCACGCCGAGAGCCCCCTTCGAGATGAGATGCAGCGCATGAGCGCCGACGGCCGGGATCCCGGCGCCGCGGCCCCCTTCGACTGGAACCGCGCCGAGCCTGCGCCGGGGGAGCGGCTGCCGCGCCCTGGCGGGCAGCAGCCACCCGCCGGCGGGGAGCCGCCCTCCGGCGGGCTGCTGTTGCTCTCAGGCGGGCAGCAGCCGCCCCCCGGCGGGCAGCCGCCCTCCGGCGGGCAGCAGCGGCCCCCTGGCGGCCTGGTGGCCGACGCGTGGAGCGCCGCGCCCGCCGAGGGCGAGGCGTGGCTGCCCTTCGACCGGGGAGCCCGGCCCGTCGAGGTGCTCGACGAGACGCTGCGCGACGGCATCCAGGGCGTCTCGACCGTGAACCCGTCGCGCGCGCTCAAGATCGAGCTCCTCCACGCGATGGCGAGCGTCGGCGTCGACGTCGTGAACCTCGGCATGCCGGCGACCGGGCCGCGGCAGTTCGACGACGCGTGCCTGCTCGCCCGGGAGATCGTCGCGTCCCGCCTGCCGCTCGGCCTGACCGCGGCCGCGCGCACCCTCGCCGCAGACGTCGAGGAGGTCGCCCGCGTGGCCGAGCGCACCGGGGCGCCGATCATGGTCTACGCGTTCATCGGCAGCTCGCCGATCCGGCACTTCGTCGAGGGGTGGGGGCCTGATTTCCTGGCCCGCAGCGTCGACGAGGCCGGACGGGCGGCCGCGGCGGCTGGCCTGCCCTTCTGCCTCGTCGCGGAGGACGCGACCCGCTCGCCGCCCGACATGCTCCGCACGCTCTTCCGCGCCGCCGTCGACGCCGGCGCGGCGCGCCTCTGCCTGTGCGACACGACCGGCCACGTCACCCCGCCGGGGGTCGAGGCGCTCGTCGCGTTCGCCCGGCGCGAGCTGGGCGCGCTGGGGGCGACCGGGATCGAGCTCGACTGGCACGGCCACAACGATCGCGGGCTCGGCCTCGCGGCCGCGCTCTGGGCGGTGGCGAGCGGCGTCGAGCGGGTCCACGCCACGGCGCTGGGCGTCGGGGAGCGGACGGGCAACACCTGCCTCGAGCTGCTCGTCGACAACCTCGGTCGCCTGGGCGCGCGCCCCCCGGTGCCGCGCGAGCGCCTGGCCGCGTACTGCGCGGCCGCGTCGCGCGCGCTCGCCTGGCCCGTCGCGCCGGACCATCCGATCGCGGGGGCGCTCAGCCGCCGGGGGTGACGCTGCCCCCGCCGACGCGCGCCAGGGCGGCGCGGACGATGGGCGCAGCGGGCGCGACCGCGTCCGCGAGCTCGCCGACGCGGCCTGCCGCGCGCTCGGCGCGGGCCCACGCCGACGAGAAGCCGAGCGTGCCGGGCGGATGGGCCTCGGCGAGGGCGATCGCTTGCCGGAGGTCGTCGCCGACCGCGGCGATGGCGTGGAGATCTGCCACGCTCGCCCCGCGGGAGCGCGCCTCGGCGTAGAGCGCGCGCACGATGCCGAGCAGGTCGCGGGCGGCCTCCAGCGGGAAGGGGTCGTGGCGGATCGAGAGCACGCTTGCAGATCAGGGGGGCCGGGCGGGGGCGTCAAGCGGCGAGCCGAGCGGTCGTGCGTGCGATGCGGTTTGAAAATTGCAGCGGAAGGCCGTCATGAACGACGACAAGGATGAGCTCGCGAAGACGGACATTCCCGGCGATGACGAGGATGCCCCGCTGCCGCCGAACCCGGGGGATCCGGGGCCGGAGCAGCCGGAGCCGCCGTCGCCCGATCCGACGGAGGACCCGCGCTTCCCGCCGCAGGGCGAGTTCCCGCGCGGGGTTTGAGGCGAGGGGAGAGCTGCGGCCGGCCGCGTGGGATAAGCGCGGTGAGGAGTTGGAGGTAACGAGTACCGCGAGTCTATCGCCTCACCACAGTCGCCTGGCATGCTGGTCCCATCGGATAGGCGGTAGCAGGTGTTTCTTTCGTCGAGCTCTTGAGCGACGCCAAAATTTATCAGGTCACACGCAGGTCACAAAAGTAAAAAAGACACAGCTCTTGCCGTGTCTTGGTGGTGGAGGCGCCGGGAATCGAACCCGGAGATGAACTGATGGACAGCATGCGCGAGAGACACGGCAGACGCCGAGTCGGACGCGTCGGAGCGGTGTCAGAGACCCTTGAGTACTCGATTCCTCTCGTATACCCGGAATCCCTCTCGTGGAGCCCCGTGCCCTGGAGTCGGGGCACACGGAGGTCACACGGCGGCAAACAAGCCCAGCCGACGCCAGTAACCGGACGGAGAGCCGTCGATCGATTCGCCTCGGACGTAGTGAACGGGACGGTGCCGAACTCGCTGACGCACACCTTGACCATCCACGTTGCCGGTCGCGCTCTGGCCCTCGTGTGCAAGGACCGCTTGGACGTAAAGTGGCCTAGATCACCTGTTGACGCCGCCTTCCGTTAGGAGAAGCATCCGGGATCGGGGGAGGGCATGGGGCACGGGCTGAAGGCAAAAGCGCGCGTGCTCGTGCTGTGCGGCTGTGCCTGCGTGCTCGCCAGTAGTGTTCCGGTGCCGGCACAGGCATTCGAGTTCAGCGGCGGCGTCAGCGTGGGCGGGATCCAGATCGGGATCGAGCCCAGGCTGGCCGTGAGCCCCTTCGCCGGGTGGCTCTGGCGCAACGAGGGAGACTTCAGGCTCGAAGCCCACAACATGCTCAGCATCGTTCCGGGCGCTGGTGTCGGGCTCTACGACCGAACGGCCGTTACTCTTGGGTATGCCACGAAGACAACGACCGTCAGCCTCGGGCCGTCCCTTGCAATTTACTCAATGCCGGTGTGTGGTGCCGTGATCTGTGACCGCGTGGTGGGGGTTGCTCCAGGTGGCCGCGCCCAGTCCGACTGGTACCTCGCCGGGCCTTTGGGCGTTTCCACCAGTGTCCATGTGGACTGGGCGGGCGGCAGTAGTCGCGTTCTTCCTGGAAGTCTGGTTGTGATGGTGACCACTGGACCGGTCTGGAGATTTAGGGTAAGGTCAAAATGAATAAGATATTTGTTGTTCTGTTCTTTGGGCTCACGGCGTGCAATTACGATGTGGGAGAGTGCTGGGTCCGCGGGGAGGGAAATGAAGGTGCCGGCGGTAGCATCATCACTCCGACGGGAGGGGATGGGGCCTTCGGGTATGTGCCGGCAAGGCCGCAAAACGCACCGGTCGGAAGCGGATCCTATGAGGCGATGGCAGGGTGCACTCCCGACTGCCTAGAGGCATGCAAGGAAAAGTGCGACAAGATATGGGAACGATGCTGGGACAATTGCCCAAAAGGGGACAGGAACTGTCGGAGCCAATGCACCGAGGAACTTGGGCGATGCCTCAAAGATTGTGACAAGAGGTGTAAGTGATGATGGATCTAGTTTTCAAGGTGACCGGAGAGGGCGGCGAGTCGCGTGACATCCTGGTTCGCATCCACGAGCCGACCCGAAACACACCGGACAAAAAGTGGCCGTGGGTTATTCCTGTGGAAGTTGACGGGCGCAGCTACAACGTACCCGGGGAGGATCCTCTGGATGCGATCGAGGGCGGAGCTCGTCACGCCGCGATCCTGTTGCGCGAGCTCCATGGCGATACGCTCGATCCGCCCATCGAGCCGCGGATTAAGGAGGTCCAATAATCGACTCACGGATGCGCCAAGCCTACCCATCGCTGGGACCAAGGCGTACTCGGCTTCAGCCCCGTGGGTGCTGCTCGAAGACGGACGGCTCGCTCGGCTCTGAGGACCAGCCTGTGGCAGGGAGGCCGGCCTGCGCCGCGTTGGTATCCGTCCTGTAGACCCCATCCTCGCGTGGTGCGTGCCGTCGCCGTAGATTCGCGACGCGATGCGAGAGGAAGAGCGGTCTGCGGCGAAGGGTGGCTGGGCCCAGCAGCGAGCGGAGGAAACGGCGGTCGACGCCGAGGTCACCGCCCGCGTGCACGTTGCCCGCAGGCGCGCGGCGGCGAAGCCGCGTGCCGCCGATGCCTCTGCCGGGCCCGAATCGTCGACAAGGCGCCGGAAGCCACGCGTCGACCGCGCAAGCGCCGAAGAGCCGGCACCAGCGCGCCAAAGCCGGCGACCGGTGCGCCCGGCGGGCCGCGACGCTGAGGAACGATCAGCTGGGCGTCGCGTCCGGCGCCCGGGGCCACGGACTGGCCGCGAGCCGCTGCCGAGCGTCGGCGTTCTCGAGGGTCTGCTTCCAGGACTTGGGAGCGAGCTCGATGACCCGCTCGGGAGGCCAGGTGGGCAGCAGGATCAGCACGTCGCGCAAGTAGGCCCAGGGCTCGATGCCGTGCAGCGCGCAGGAGGCGATGAGCGACACGATGGTGGCGTTCCACTCGGCGCCGTCCTTGCTGCCCACGAAGAGCCAGTTCTTACGGCCCACGGCTTCACGGCGGAGCTCGAGTTCGCTCCGGTTGTTGTCCAGGCGGAGCCGACCATCCTCGAGGAAGCGAGTGAGCGCGGTCCATTGGTTGAGCGCGTAGCCGATGGCTCCGGCGATGGGGCTCCTCGGCAGGACGAGCAGGTCCTCTGTCTCAAGCCAGGCGCGGAAGGCCACGAGCACGGGCTCGGCATCCATCCGGCGCTGCTCGGTTCGACGGTTCGGAGCCAGCTCCTTGATCCCCTTGTCGATCGCGTAGAGCTTGCGAATGAAGCCGATGGCTACCGTCGCGCGGTCCCGGTCGGAGGTCATCGCCTCGAAGAACTTTCGCCGGCAATGGGCCCAGCAACCGACCTCGGTCACCCCCTCGGTGCGGAAGAGCTGCTCGTAGACGTTCGAGGCGTCGGCCTGGACATAGCCCTTGTAGCCGCGAAGGAACTCCTTCGGGCCATCCTGGTTGTGATGCGGCGTGAAACGAAACAGGACGTGATCTCGGTCCGCCACCAGGACCCAGAAGTGGCCCCGCCGACACTTGTCCTTTGCTTGCACGAGCACGCCGGTGGCATCGATGGCGATGCAGTGCGCGTTCAGGGCGTCCTTGGCCATCGCCTCGACGACGATCGCGAGCTTGCCGGCGCACGATTCGACCCAGCCGCACAGCGTCGAGCGCGAGAGGTGAAGGCCCCAGCGCTCGAACATCCTCTCCTGCCGGTGAAGCGGCAAGTGGTCGGCGTACTTGCTCACCAGCACGTGCGCGAGCAACCCCGGACCGGCGAGGCTGCGCGGGACAGGGCTGTCGGGGACATCGGCGATCGTGATGCCTTGCTCGGGCTCACCTTTGACCGCGAACTTCGGCCTCACGATCTGCAGTCGCACGAAGCTCGCGGGCCGCCACTCCAGCGTCTCGGATACCTCCTCACCGATGCGGACAAGCGCGGTCGCGCGCTCATCCTGCGCCTCCGGCGGCAACAGCTCGATCCGCTCGACAGGCAGATGCTCGGGCAGGCGTTGCCGTCCGTGCGGGCGGGCCTGGCGCTCCTTGTCCCCGC
The DNA here is from genome assembly GCF_051527405.1 of Sorangium sp. So ce295. Classification (NCBI taxonomy): domain Bacteria; kingdom Pseudomonadati; phylum Myxococcota; order Polyangiales; family Polyangiaceae; genus Sorangium; species Sorangium sp. So ce295. Next base: position 12,467,136 of record NZ_CP150324.1, read on the forward strand.
CTCCGGAGGAGCCGTTCGGCGCTGCGCCATCACGGCCGTCCGGCGAGCTGGTCGCGCCCGCATCCGTTTGCGCGCCAGCGCCCGCGAGCATCTGCACGATCGCGTCGAAGGCGAGCTGCATCTGCGCCGGATCGACGTGCTCGGCCTTCTGGCCGAAGATGTGGCGGCGAAGCCGCTCGAGCTCGATGCTGGCGAGCTCGTAGAGCTTGCGGTACTCGTCCCGCTCGTGGGCAGCGCGCGCGAGCTTGTCCTTGAGCTCGCGAATCTGCTCTTCGACCGGCTTGCTCACGGCGCCGTAAGTACTCGTGAACTCCTGCTTTTTGAAGGGGGCTTGTTGAGGAAAATTTCTGCCGCTCGAGGCAATGCAACCGTGAGGGCTACCCGGGAGCGTGCGAAGCTGTCAGGTGAGATCTGGGGGCCGGAGGCGATGCGGTCTCGGCGAACGGGACCACTCGCCGCAACCTCGACGGCGCAAGGGCGATGCCCTCGAGGATCTTCGCGAGCTCGGCCGCGTCGATGACGACGCTTGTGGCTCCCGGAGTGACCGCGCGCGGTACTCGAAATGCTCCGCGCTCTAGCCTTTTGTAAAGCAGACAGTACCCGCTGCGGTCCCACCAAAGGGCCTTGCAGCGGTCGGCTGCTCGGTTGAAAAAGAGAAACAGCGCTCCGGAGAGCGGGTCCTCCCGCAGCACTTCCCGCACGACGGCAGCGAGGCCATCGAACGACCGGCGCAGGTCGAGCGGCTCGGTGGCAACGTAGATCGAGACACGGCCCGGGATCATCGCGCGCCCCCGAGCGCTCGAACAACGCGCGCCAATGTCTCCTCGTCGAACGTCGGTGGGACGCGCACGACGGCGCCGTCTGGGAAGACGATCTCCAGCGCCGCGCCCGGAGAGCATGCCGTAGCGCCCGACGGGGCGACCACCACCGGGAGCAACGTGGGCAGCGTCGCCTTTTCCGAGCGCTGCCGGTGCTCGCTCCGCTTCATGCCCAGTCGGCGGCTCCACGAGTACAGCGTGCCGGCGTTGACCCCCTCCTGCTCCGCAAACACGCGGGCTGAGTGCCCGCTCTTATGCCAGCGCGCCACGCGGTCGCGCCAGGTGCGTGTGCTCTCGTCCATCGATACCTCCGGCGCGGGTTTCTAAGCGGCGCAGGGGCTCGAAGACAGGATGGGGTCCGCAGAACGCGTACCCGCGTTGCCTGGGGTTGGGGATCTCCGCGGGCCCGCGGCAGCGCGGGAGCGCGTCCTCACGAGCACGGACCTCGCCGAGCTGGACCGCTGGAGCCGCCAGGCCGCCGGCATCAGCGGCGATCGAGAGCTCCTCACCCACCTCGGCCTCTCAGAGGGAGCCCCGTGCCATGACATCGGGGCACACGCAGGTCACACGGCGCCGTCCGGCCTCCTCGAAGCGCGCGGACCGGAGATCTCCGGCCCGCGGCGGCGTGGGAGCCCGTCCTCGCGAGCACCGACCTCGCCGAGCTGGATTGCTGGATCTCCTACTCCTGCGTCACAGCATCGCTTTTCGGAGATATATCTCCTTGTTCATTCTCGGCGCCGGACGTCTCCAGCATGGGGTCGTAGGCGCGCGTCTCGACCCCCTGATTTTTCATGCGTTCAAGCCGATCGCGCTCTCTGCTTTGAAACCAAGGCTCGTTGGCCCATAAGTGACGCTGAAGATAATTTTCGCCCATGCCCGCGAGTAGCATGTACTCGAAGCGGGTCGTTTGGCCATGGCGTCCTCCACCCGCTATCCTGCTTAAGTGGTCGTCGCTGTATCCATGGATACAACTTTCGACCTGGTCCAGGGTCTTAAATCCGAGCTTCTTTAGGAGCTTCGCAACCCAAATATACGAGAAGTCGGATATGCGACCATCTCGCCCTAGTCTTTTGTCGAGAAACGCCTTTACTGAATCTGGCGTTACTTCCACCTGGTCTAGCTGCCCCTCCTCCACACGGGATCTGGCTTCATCGGTAAGTTTTCTGTCGGCGTCCTGTATCGCCTGGAACTCGCGATCGGCGATCTCGAGCATTCCCGCAAGCGACATAAATCGACGGCGAATTTCGGTCGGTATGACAGAGGTCGATTTGTACTGGATGTCGTGTTCGATCTCTGCCCATGCATGCTGAAGAATCGTGCGTACCTGGATCTCGGCTGTTGTGTCCGCAAAAGGTCCGTACTCTGGAAGTCGTGTCCGGTGTGTTGTAATCTTGACCAGATAGTGAATGCTTTGATACCCGAACCGGTCTTCTTCTATCAGCTTTGCGCCCTTGTTTGTTCGTTCGATCACGCTGAACTCTTCAGGCAGCATGTTGTCGATTTCTGCCAGCGTGCTCGGAAAATATGTTATTATGCGAATTCCTGCCAAGTCGGTAATCTGGGCGAGAGGATTTGTGTACTTGGGTTTTGTCGGGTCTTCGTCCGAGGGCTGCGATGCCTTTTTGCCGAAGCTCGATGGATCTTTTGCTCGTGCATTGACCGAGTGGACATTGATGTTTCGGCGTTTGAGTGATTCTTCGAGGATGCGCTTCACAACGGAGGCAAGGTCCGTATAGAACCCATGTCGTTTTAAGTATGCAGTGACCGCAGCCTCTTCATGCGTCTTGAAGTCGAACAATTTGTCCGGCTCTGCCATTGCTTCGCTCCATCGCCTAGATCAGGTTCGTGAAGGGCTGAGCTGGACGAGACGCTCAGCGTGGCGTGCCTAGCCAAGCTAACAGTAGGGCGCAAACCTGTCCATATCGTAGGCCTCCTGTTTTTTAGCTGCCGCCGTCCATGTACCGTACCTCGCCCCGTAGGGCCTCCAGACAGAACACGGGGGACACGAGGTGTGGTCAGTCATGCCCTCGTGGTCGTCCCGATGATCATGGCCGCCCATCGCAGCGAGCGGCCCCGGGGTTCGCCGGCGCCTCACCGGCCGATGATGACCACATCCCCAGGCCGTGGCTCCGGCCAGCGTCGCCTTGCCGGCAGCGAGGGAACCGAGGGCTCGCCCGGCGGCGCCGAGGGAGGCTCCGCTGGCTGCTCCTCGTCCCCGTCAGGCTCGGGCCCCTCCTCGTCCTGGGCCCTGGGCTCCCCGCCCGTCAGATCACGATCCACGTCACGCCGTCGCTCACCAGCCGGAAGGCGACGTAGGGAGACCCGGCTCGCGCGACCTGCTGGCCCGTGCTCGCGAGGACCTCGATCGCCTCCTCCTGCCCGGCGACTTCCTTGACGAGGATCTCGGCGCCGACGTTCCCCGTGGCCGGCGGGAGCCGGATCGTCACCGGGTCGTGCGCGTTCAGTCGCACGAGCTCGCCCGGCCGGGCCGTGGACATGGTCGCCACGATGGGGCTGACCAGCCATGCCCCGGGGATGAACACATCGGTCCGGTTCTCGGCCGGGTTGTCGGTGCACACGGCCCCGACGAAGTTCAGGGCGGGGCGCCCCGGCAGCTCGACCCCGCGGCGAAGATGCGCCGAACGCCGAAGAACAGCGTGTCGATCCAGCGAGCAGGCCTTGCTCGACCAGCTTGAACGCGCGCGGCGACGGCGAGCTACGTCCGCGCCTCGTTCAGCGGAGGAGCTCCCGCAACTGCTTTCGCCCGCGGTGCAGCCGCCTGTTCGTCGTGCCTGGATGGGCACCAAGCTCTGCTGCGATCTCCTCAGCGGGATGGCCTCGAAGGGAACGTGCACTGCCGGGGGCGCACCCATCTCGACTCGACGTGACGTGCGCCTATGCGCCGCCACGGCTTCCTTGCGTGTCATGGACGTGCTCATTCTCCTGGCCCAAGGCAGGGCGGATCTCGGCCTGACGTCGCTCAAGAACGCCGCCGTCTCCGCCGCTGGCTATCTGTCGCTAAGGCCGCCGCCGATTCAGCGAAGTTGCAGCAGCAGCGCCTCGCGCTCCCGCGCCAGCTGACCCCGAGGGAACTCGATGGCGTGCATGTCGAGCAGGCGTCGCGCCTCGACGTCAGCCCTGGCGTTGTAGACTTCGATGGCCTTGCGCGCCTGGAGGATCAGGTCCCTCTCGCGCTCGCTCGCGACCGTGCGTACGGCGCGGACGGGCGGCGAAGAACGCGCAGTTGTTGCGGCCGGTGAAGCAGGCTTGGCGTTCATCGTGGCCGGTGCATGCTCGCCGGGTGCTGGGATGCCCTGCACCGGGGGCGAGGCCGTGGCGACCGCACGGCGTGCGTCTGGCTGGTCGAGGGGCGGCGCAGTGTGCTGCTGCAGGGGCGTGGCCGCACCGGCGTGGACCGCTGCTGGCCGTAACCACGGGGTCGCACTGGCCGAGCCTGACGAGCGTGGCGCTGTCGCGACGACGGCGCCCGTCAGCACGACGAGCGCCGCCTGCGCGAAGACCTTCGCCCCGACCTTCTGCAGGTGCAGCGCGGTCGTCCACCACGAGCGACGGAACAGGCCGAACGCCACCGGGACGCAGGGCACCTTGTCCCAGCCCCGGAATTCTTGCTGCGCCATCCAGCGCCGCTTCGCCTCGTCCAGCTGCTCGCGTGCCCTGCGGTGCTGGCTCCTCACGGTGTCCAGCTTGAGCCCCAGCTCGGCGGCGATCTCGGCGAGCGACTTCTCCTCGAGCTCGTGCTCGACCAACAGGTCGCGGTACTTGGGGTCGACCTGCTCGATCAGGTCGCGCATGACGGCTTCCCGCTCCTGCCTCCGGAGCAAGGCTTCCGGGCTCGGTTGGTCCCCGCGGACGTCGTGCTCGTCGAACGGGGTCAGGACCTCACCCCGACGGCTCGCGTCCCGCAGGTGACTGCGGGCGAGGTTCAGGGCGATGGTGACGGAGTACGGCGCTGAATCCACGCCCGTCTCGAGCCGTCCTCTCGCCTCCCAGTCCCGTAGGAGCGCTTCCTGCGCGAGGTCCTCGGCGTGTCGCGCGGGGACACCGACCCGCCTGACGAGGCGGCGGAAGCGCTCGAAGTGGGGGGGAGTTCGTGCTGGCTTGCCCACAGCTGGTGGCACCCCTGAGCTGGCCGGAAGGGTTCAAGAAAGAGAAGGGTCGTTCAACTTTGGTCGGATAATGTGCGCTTTGTGGAATGCGTACCTGGGCGGCTCCACTGCTCGGAGGGTCGACGAGCTCCCTTGCGTCGTCGGGCCGATCTTTGCCTGGTAAAACGTTCATTCGCTGCGAATTTGTCGCCGTTGACGCCGCGCGCCTGGCGTAAGTACGTTCCGCGCATGCGTGACGTTGCGCCGTCGTTGTTGTTCTGCCTGACGCTTGGCGCCGCTGGTGTCTACACGAGCCCCGCCAGCGCCGAGGACATCTATTCGACGCTGGAGCGAAGCGGCAGCTCGACGGTGAAGGACCATGTTCGCCGTGCGCAGAGAGCCCGTGACGCAGGTCGGTGGACCGAGGCACACGCGGCCTACAAGGCGGCGCTCGATGCGACAGACCCGGCGTCGAACACGGCGACGGAGAAGGAGCGCGTGGAGATCGCCGGAGAGCTTGGCCTGTGTGAGCTCGAGCTGCGCAAGTACCGTGAGGCTGCGGAGCATCTGGCCTGGAGCCTGGATCAGCGCAACATCCTCCCCCTTCAACTACAGGTTCGGTTCGAGGCCGGGCAGCGCAAGGCAGCGCCGCACGTCGCGACCCTCTACCTGTCCGTCGACCCGCCCGATGCCGAGGTGCTCATCGACGGCAAGCCCATCAGCGCACCAGCGCGGACCTACAGGCTGTTCCTGGATCCCGGACAGCACATGGTGCGGGCCAGGTTGGCGGGCCATGAGGAGGCGTTCGCGTCGTTCGACGCGCAGGCCGGGAAGCCGACGACCCTCTCGCTGCAGGTGCCGCGCGCCGCAGTGCCGGGCGCTCCTGCGACGGAAACCTCGATGCGGAGGAGCTCGGCGCCAGGGGCGCAGGCGTCGTCTTCCGTGGCGCCGTCCTCCACGGCGTCGAAGCTGCGCATCGCTGGCGCGGTCGTGGCAGGGGCAACCATGGCAGCCGGCGGTGGATTGCTGATCTGGAGTGCATACACCGAGGATGAGCTCCACGACCGAGCTACCGCGCTGCGCGGCGCGGACAACGATGCGAGCCGATGTGCCGGCCCCAGTGCACCGCGCGCGTGCTCGGAGCTGCGCGACCTGCAGGAGAAGCGCGATCTCCTGACGAAAGCTGGATGGGTGACCCTGGCCTCGGGCGGCGCGATCGGTGCGCTGACGCTCGTGTCTCTGCTCGTGGACCGAACCTCACCGTCCAGCGATGGGGTGCGTGTTGTGCCCACGGTGAGCGGGCAGCGCATGGGGGTTATGATGGCGGGTGTGTGGTGACGAACATGGAGCTTCGGAGCATGGATACCTCATCGAAAGGTCGACGCCGGGTGGCTGTGGCCACCTTGGTGCCTATCGCACTCGGGTTCGGAGTCGCTTCTGTCGTGTACGGGTGTTCCTCCGGTCACGAGGATCCCATCTGCGTCGACGACCCCACGGTGGAGCCTCCGCAAGATGGGTGCGGCCTGTTCGTCAGCGCAAGTCTCGGCGACGACGCGAATCCAGGAACGCGCGCGAAGCCGCTGAAGACACTGCGCAAGGCCCTCGAGCTCGTGGAGGAGGGCGGTCACCCCCACCATGTCTACGCTTGCGCTGAGACCTTCGACGAACGTCTCTGGTTCTACGACACGAGTATCTGGGGCGGGTTCGACTGCAGGAACGGCTGGCAGCACCTCGGTGCCGATGCGAAGACCGTCATCGCCCCGAATCAGCCCGAGCGGGAAGTCGTGACGTTCGGAGGGCGGGAAGTCACGCTCTCGAACCTGCGGATCGTGGCGCCCGATGGTAACGAGATGGACCGAACAGAAGCGTGCTCGATCGGAATCGTCGCTGTGCGCGATGAGGCCAAGCTCAAGCTCGTGGCGAGCGAAGTCGTCACAGGACGGGGCGCGATGCCGGGCGGCAACTCGATCGGGATCTATCTCACCGCTGGCAGCGAGATCGAGGTGATCGACAGCCGCATCGTCGCAGGTGACGCAGCCGACGGTGAGCCCGGAGCGCCGGCGGAGGACGCAGCGGCGGCCGATGGGCGGCCTGGACACGCGGGAGCCGACGCGTGCACGGTCGATGACGTGGCTGCAACCCGAGAGGTCACGACGGAGTGTGACGACGAAACCTCGGTCAGCGGCCAAGGCGGCCCCGGTCTGCCCGATGAGGGCTTCAACGCAGGTTTTGGGGAGCCGCTGCCCGACCCGAACCCGACGGGCGCCGGCACCGGGGGTGTCGGCCAGCAGGGAAGCATGGCGTGCACCGACGGCCAGCGCGGCCTCGACGGTGCCGCGGGTGTGCACGGTCAGGGGGCAAGGCTTCCTGGCGTTGTCGGATGGGTCCGCTCGCTGGGCAAGGGGCAGGACGGGACGCTCGGACGCCCGGGTCAGGGCGGCGGCGGTGGTGGCGGTTCGCGCGGCGGCGCGACCGCCTGTGGTGCCGGGCCGGTCGGGGGGGCGTTCGGCGGCTCGGGTGGTTCCGGCGGTTGTGGCGGCACGCAGGGAACAGGCGGTTTCGCCGGAGGAGTGAGCGCTGGCATCGTCACAAGAGGTTCGAAGGTCACCATCCGCGGATCGACCCTTCAGACCGGCCGCGGTGGTCGGGGTGGCGCGGGAGGGGCGGGACTGCCAGGAGGAAGCGGAGCTCCGGGCGGTGAGGGAGGCGGAGGCGTGCCCGGGGCGCTCGCGGGATGCCGCGGAGGTGACGGCGGCAACGGGGGGCCCGGCGGTGGCGCAGGCGGCGGGCTCGGCGGTCATTCGGTAGCCATCGCGTACCTGGAGACCACGGAGGTCACGCGCGAGAACGTCCAGGCGACGTTTCTCCTTGGAACTGCTGGGGAGGGAGGGGACGGCGGCGATCCGAATGTTACCGAGAGCAAGGGCGACGATGGCGTGGCGGCCGAGTTCCTGCCGTTTGCGGCCATTGATCCGAACGACCCAGACTCTCACGAGCTGCAGTAGGGGGCGTCATGTGGGAACAGATGACGAGATGGGAATCGGGCTTCCGCGCGCTGGGTGCTCGGCCTTTGCTGTTCGCATTCGCTTTGCTCAACGGGAGCGCGGCGCTCGGATGCGGTAGCGAATCGGGGGTGTGGGAACGTTGCGAGGAGACCCTCACATGCGCGCCGGTGGAGTCCTGCAACGCGGATCCCGGCAACGCCGATCGTCCGGTCGACTGCGATGGCGTGTATGTGGCAGACAATGGCGATGATGTTGGGCCTGGCACGCCGAATTCGCCGGTAAAAACGTTTGCGCGGGCGTTCGAGCTTGCCCGGGAGCATGGCATGCGGGTGTACGCATGCGCCGACACATTCTCTGTCGAAGTCCGTGCGCCGGCAGGAATGGACGTGTGGGGAGGTCTCGACTGCCGCGGTCTGCCAAGTCATTGGCCTATACATCCACTCGGCGAGCTCACCACGATCGCGCCAGGTCCGAACCTGATCCCGCTCACCGTCGTGGACCAGGCGGCGGAGCCCCCGCCCGAGGCCGACGTGCTCACGACGCTGACGAGAATCCGTATGATCGCACAAGATGCCACCGTGCCGGGCGGCTCCTCCATCGCCATGCGCGCCCTGCCGGGAGTGACGGTACAGCTGCGCTTGAGCGAGGTCGTAGCCGGGGACGGTGCAGATGGAGCTCCTGGCGCGGATGGAGGCGTCGATGCAGCACAAGAGGGGGCACCAGGGAACCGGGGAGCGATGGCGTGTTCTGCCGATACGGTGGCGGGAGGGGCGCGAGTCACAACCTCGTGTGACGATGGCATCTCGTCGGGGGGGATGGGTGGTATCGGCACAAACGATGAGGGTGGCGACGGGGAAAGTGGCTCCCCTCTGCCAATCACGAATCCGATGAGCCACGGTCTGGGTGGAACTGGGCAAGCCATCCTGTCCTGCACAGAGGGGAGGGGCGGGCTGGCGGGGGATGACGGCGCGAACGGGAACGGCGCATCAGGGCCCGGTCGGGTCACAGACACGGGGCTGGAAGGTGGCGCAGGCGAAGATGGCCAGGCAGGGCAGCACGGTTACGGGGGCGGCGGTGGAGGCGGCTCGCGTGGCGGCCCAGCGTACTGCGGCGCAGGAGCGGCACAGGGCGGCGCTTCTGGTGGCTCCGGCGGTGCTGGCGGCTGCGGCGGCAAGCCTGGGAGGGGCGGCGGCCCAGGCGGATCCAGCATCGGGATTCTGTCTTACCACGCCAGCGTCCGCGTAAGTAAAACCAGCATCATCACGGGTCGTGGTGGAAACGGTGGACGAGGCGGGGACGGCCAGTACGGCGGCGTGGGTGGGTACGGGGGCACTGGCGGGAGTAACAGAGCTGGATCGCAGCCAGGCTGCCGTGGCGGCGACGGCGGGAAGGGCGGTAACGGCGGTCGGGGGGGTGGAGGCCACGGAGGACACTCCCTCGCCGTGGCACATACCGTCGATCAGGGCCCTGACGTCGAACCCGACTCTCCGATCAAGTTCGGCATCCCTGGTGACGGCGGAGGTGCCGGCGATCTGAACGCGAACTCGGGAAGGCCCGGCTCCGCGGCCGTCTCGATGGGCTTCCTCGATTAGAGGCGCAACGCTCCTGAGGCGCCGGCTCGCCGGCCCGACACCGAGCTCCGTCCCACCGCCGATCGCCGGGGCGAACGCCTCGTCGCCAATGCCGTCCAGCCTGGCCTCGCGGCAGCGCGGCGAGGCGTCGTTGCGAACCGGCGCGAGCTCGCCCCGCGGAGCGTGGGGACGTCGCGGGACGGTGACGTGGTGCCCAGAATGACGCACAGGGAACGAGATCGCCATACGGGTGCCCGCCGCAATCAGGAATCTTCTGACCATCTACATGCGACGAGCGTACGATTGCGACGCTGAGCATGCGGCACACCGAGCCGCGCCACGCGCCCGCCCACTCCGTCGGAGACGCGCGCAACCAAGCAATGGACCGAGCGCTGGACCCAGCAATGGAGTGACGACCGCAGCAAACGTCCTCGCTGTGACAATACCGATCAGCGGGCCCTGCTGTCCCCACTGTGACGCTCTTCCTGCTGAGATTGATGCTGTCTAAGGCGTCTCATCAGGTGTAACGTCGCTGGTGGAGGCGAGCTGTCCACCACCGCCGCTCGCCGCCTGACCTTTGCCAGCAGCCAGTATCGGGGGAAATCGATGGAACCTCACGAGACGGTTCTCCAGCCGCACCATGGCGAGCTTGCCGCCCTGCGCGCTCGTGTGTCCAGGCTAGAGCAGATCGAGCGGGACCTGCGTGCCGAGCTCAGCCGTACGAACGCCGTGCTACAGGCAATTCCGTACCTGCTCTGCGTCCACGATCCGGTCGAGCAGCGCAAGCTCTACGAGAACCGCTCGCTGGCCGGCGAGCTCGGATATGCGGCGGACGAAGCGGGCCTCGCGGGCCTCGATGCGTTCGTGACGCTCGCGCACCCCGACGACCAGACCCGGGCTCGCGAGCAGCTCGATCACGCCGGAGAAGGCCAGGCGAGCGACTCGGAGGAGCTCGCGTATCGGCTGCGCAAGGCCGACGGGTCGTGGTGCTGGGTCACCAGGCGCGAGATCGTCCTCGCGCGGGATGGTGCCGGCAAGCCGCGACAGGTCATGAGTGTAGTCCAGGACATCACAGGTCGAAGGGACATGGAGGTGGAGCAGCGCCGCCAGGCCGAAGAGCTCGGCGTGTCGAAGACATTGATTGACAATGCGCTAGATGGCATCACATTGACGTCGATGAGCGGGCGGGTCGTCTACGCCAACACCGCCTTCAAGGCGATGAGCGGCTTCGGCGACGGCGCGGTCGGCTGCGGGCTGACCGACTTCTATGCTCCCGAGAGCTTCCGCCGGCTCTCCAGCGAGGTCTTGCCGATCCTGATGAAGGACGGCGCGTGGCGCGGCGTCCTCAAGATCCGGCGCCCCGACGGGAGCGAGTGGATGGGGCAGACCAGCGCCTTCGTGGTCATGGGCCCGGCGGGCGAGCCGACGGGCATGGCGGCGTTCTTCAGGGACATCACGGAGCAGCTCCGGTACGAGGAAGAGACGCTCGCCCAGATGCGGGTGATCCAGGCGCAGCAGGCGGCGCTCCGGGAGCTCGGCACGCCGCTCATCCCGATCGCCGACGGCGTGATCGCGATGCCCCTCATCGGGACGATCGACCGGGAGCGCGCGCAGCAGATCCTGGAGACGCTCCTGAACGCCCTCGGCGAGAAGCAAGCCGCCGTGGCGATACTCGATATCACCGGCGTGAAGGCCGTGGACGGAGAGGTGGCGGCCGCGCTGGTCCGCGTCGCGCAGGCGGCGAGGCTGCTCGGCGCCGACGTCGTGTTGTCAGGCGTCCGCCCCGTCGTCGCACAGGCGCTCGTCGATCTTGGCACCGAGCTCAGAGGGCTCGTCACCTGCGGCACCCTGCAAAGTGGTATTGCCTACGCGCTGAAGCGCAAGGCACGCTCGATGACCGTCTGAGCTCTCACGCATCGTCCTCTGCAGTTCAACGGGGGGGTTCGATCATGCGCGCTCACGCGTCACAGGCACGTCTGTCCCACGCAAAGGGGGAGCTCCCGCGCGAGCTCCCCGCGCTCGATCTCGCGACCGATCGCCCACGCCCGCCCGCGCCTTCGCCATCTCGCGCGTCGGCGTCGCGAGAGCTGCCGCCTCGGCTCGCCCTGGAGCTCGACCGCGTGCGACGGGGCGCGGGCGCGACGCTCTTCGTCACCCTGCTCTCCGCTTATGCGGCGCTGCTCTACCGCCATACCGTTCAGAGCGAGATCCTGATCGGGACACCCTGGCCTCGCCGAGGCGGTCGGTGGGGCCGGCGCGCGGCGCCAGGGCTTCGCCATCCGCTCGTCCTTGGCGCCCGCATCGACGAGGAGCTCAGCTTTCGAGACCTCCTCGCGCAGATCGCCGCGCAGATCGCCTCGGCCGAGGCCCGCAGCCACGTGCCTCTGGACCAGCCGCTCGCGGGGCTCGGGGCGGTGGAGGACGCGAGCGATCACCCGACGTTCCAGACCACGTTCGAGCTCGTGCGACCCGCCGAGGTCCTGCGCCGCGCCGCGATCAGGGCGGCGACAGCGGCGCGGCGCTCGTGCGCCCGCCCGGCCGCGCCGGTCGATCTGTCCCTGTCCGTCACGGCGCTGGAGCGAGGGCTCGTCGCGACGATGACGTACAGCACCGACGTGTTCGATCCCGGGACGATCGAGCGGATGCTGGACCATTTCGGCCTCCTGCTCGCGGGCGTCGCGGAGGACGCCGAGCGGCCGATCGCCGAGATTCCGCTGCTCACGCCGGAGGAGCGGCGCCGGATGACCGTCGTCTGGAACGCGACGCAGACCGCCTATCCGCGCGACGCGTGTGTTCATGCGCTCTTCGAGGAGAACGTCGCGCGGACGCCCGACGCCATCGCCGTCATCGAGGGCGACAAGGCGCTCACCTACCGCGAGCTCAACCGCCGCGCCAACCGGCTCGCTCATCGGATCTCCACGCGCGGCGCCGGCCCCGACCTGCGCGTGGCCGTCCTCGTCGAGCGGTCGTCGCGCGCGCTCGTCGCCCTGCTCGGCGTCCTCAAGGCCGGCGGCGCCTACGTGCCCCTCGATCCGAGCACGCCAGACGAGCGGCTGCGCTTCATGCTGGAGGACGCAGCGGTGGGCCTCGTCGTCGGGCAGCGAGCGCTGGTGACACGGCTCGACTTCCGCGGGGACGTCATGTGCCTCGACGAGGACGACGGCGCGCCCGGCGATGACAGAAACCCCGCCATCCCTGCTTCCGCGACCGATCTCGCCTACGTGATGTTCACCTCGGGCTCGACCGGTAGGCCCAAGGGCGTGGCCGTCCCGCACCGAGGGGTCGTCCGCCTCGTACGGGACACCGGGTATGTCGCGTTCGGGCCGTCGGATCGCGTGGCACACGCCTCCAGCCTCTCCTTCGACGCGTCGACGTTCGAGATCTGGGGCGCGCTGCTCAACGGCGCTTGCCTCGTCATCGTGTCTCACGAGACGCTGCTGTCGCCGGAAGCGATGCCCGCGCTCCTCCGGCGAGAAGGCATCTCCGTCCTGTTCCTGACCACGGCGCTCTTCCACCACCTCGCGCGAGTGAGCCCGGACGCGTTTCAGGGGCTCTCCTACCTCGTCGTCGGCGGCGACGTGCTCAATCCGAAGCTGTCCAGGGAGGTGCTCCTGAAAGGCGCCCCGAAGCACCTCGTGAACGGCTACGGTCCGACCGAGAACACGACGTTCTCCACGGCTCACCTCGTGCGCGCGGTCTCCGAGGGCGCCTCCCGCGTGCCGATCGGACGGCCTATCTCGAACACGCGCGCCTATGTCCTGGACCGCCGGCTCCAGCCGGTGCCGGTGGGCGTGCCCGGCGAGCTCTACGTCGCCGGCGACGGGCTGGCCCGAGGCTACCTGAACCGACCCGATCTGACCGCCGCGGCGTTCGTCCAGAACCCCTTGCCCGAGGAGCCGGGAGAGCGCCTGTACAAGACGGGCGATCAGGTCCGTTATCTGGCCGATGGGTCGCTCGACTTCCTGGGCCGGATCGACTGCCAGGTGAAGATCCGTGGCTTCCGCGTCGAACTCGGGGAAATCGAGGCGGCGCTGTGCGCGTGCCCCTCCGTGCGCGAGGCCGTGGTCGTGCTCCACGAGCACGCGCCCGGCGACATGCGCCTCGTGGCGTACGTCGTCTCGGACTTCGGCCTGAGCGGCCCTCCGTCGCGCTCCGCAAGCGGGGATCGGTGGCAGGGAGCGGAGGCCGGCGTGGACAGCAGCGGTCCCGCGAGCAGCGGCCCCGCGTCCCGCGACCTGTCGAGGAGCCTGCGCCGGTCTCTGCAGGAGAAGCTGCCCGACTACATGATCCCGGCCGCGTTCGTCGTGGTGCCCTCGCTGCCGCTCACCGCGACAGGGAAGGTCGACCGCCGGGCGCTGCCGCCGCCCGACGCCGGCCGGCTGCACACCGGAGCGCCGGAGAGCACCCGCACTCCGATCGAGCGCCGGGTGGCCGAGATCTGGGCGTCCGTCCTCCATACCGACCGCCCGGAGGTGGACGATGACTTCTTCGAGCTCGGTGGAAACTCCCTGCTGGCAGCGCAGGTGCTCCTCCAGGTGCGGACGGTCTTCCACGTCGACGTGCCCGCGCGCCGGCTGTTCGAGTCACCCACCCTGGCGGGGCTCGCCCGCGCCGTCGAGGAGGCGCGGCGCTGGAAGGCGCGCGGCGCCGTGGCGTCGATGGGCGCGATCGACCTCCGCGCGGAGGCCGCCCTCGCTCCCGACATCCGCCCTTGCGGCTCGTTCGTCGACACGGGCGCTCCGCCTCGCCATGTCTTCCTCACCGGCGCCACGGGGTTCCTGGGCGCCTTTCTCGTGCGCGAGCTCCTCACGCAGACGCGCGCCACGATCCATTGCCTGGTCCGCGCTCCCGACGCCGCCGCAGGCCTGGCCAGGCTCCGGCGGACCTTGGAGGCCTATTCGCTCTGGGATCCCGCGGCGAGCGCGAGGATCGTCGCCGTGCCGGGCGACCTGAGGGAGCCGCTGCTCGGGCTCACCCCGGCTTGCTTCGAGGCGCTCGCGCAGCGCGTCGACGCGATCTACCACGCTGGCGCCGAGGTCAATTACATCAAGCCGTACGCGTCCCACAAGGCGGCGAACGTGCTTGGGACACAGGAGGTCCTGCGGCTCGCTTGCCTGGGCCGGACGAAGCCCGTGCATCACGTCTCGACGATCGGGGTCATCGGCCAGATCGGCTATTTCACCGGCGCCCGGACCGTGCGGGAGAGCGACGATCTCGATCGCTGGGTGGACCACCTCCACACGGACATGGGGTATTCCCAGAGCAAGTGGGTCGCCGAGAAGCTCGTGTGGATCGCGCGCTCGCGCGGGGTGCCCGTCACCGTCTTCCGCCCCGGGTCCATCCTGGGCCACAGCCAGACGGGCGCCGCCAACGTGACCGACTTCGTGAGCAGGATGATCAAAGGCTGCGTCGAGATGCGCTGCGCCCCCGACCTGCCCGCGCAGAGCAAGGAGCTCGTGACGATCGACTACGCCAGCCGGGCGATCGTGCACCTCTCGTGCCTACCGGGCTCGCTGGGGAAGGCGTTTCACCTGGTGCCCCCGCCGCCTCGGCGGCTCGATCTGAACGGCTTCTTCGATCTGCTCGTCTCCCGCGGCTATCCGCTGGCACGGCTGCCGTACGCGCAATGGTGCGAGCAGCTGCTGGAGCGGGTACGGCGCTCGGTCGACAGCCCGTTCCTTCCCCTCCTGCCGATGCTGACCGAGAAGGTCCACGGCGACCTGACCCGCTGGGAGCTGTACGCGCGGATGCCCGCCTTCGACTGCCAGAACACGATCGAGGGGCTGGCCGGCACGGCGATCGCGTGTCCCCCCATGAACGCCCGGCTGCTGGACACGCTCCTGGCGTATTACCTGCGCAGCGGGCACCTGCTCGCCCCGGCGCCGGCCGAGAGCGGCGTGCGCCAGGCCGCGCCGAGGGCCCGCAGCCCGCTGCGATGGCAAGACGTCGCGCGCCTGCCGCGGCGGGGCGCGCATGGCTGACCGCGCCTCCACGCGCGCCACGCGCCCCTCGCGGAGCCCGCGCGGACTACCCGCGATCCTCTTCCCGACGCACCTTCACCGCGCAGGCCTTGTACGACGGCTGCCGGGAGTACTGGTCGAAGGCCGGGAACGTCAGCTTGTTCGTGATCTCGTAGTGCATCGGCACGAAGATCTCCCCGGGCTTCACCGAGTTCGTGACGAACGCCCGCGCCTTGATCTCCGCGCGGCGGGAGGCGATGACCACCCACTCGTTCATCTCGATACCGATCTTCTTCGCGTCGACAGGGCTCAGCTCGACGTAGATCTCCTTCGGATAGAGCCGCTGCAGCACCGCCGACTTCTTGGTCCGCGTCTGCGTGTGCCACTGGCTCGAGCTCCCTCGCCCCGTGAGCAGCGTGAACGGATACTGCTCGTCGGTCGGCTCCGGCAGCTGGCGGGGCGCCTGGAAGGCGAACTTCGCCTTCTGATCCGGGCGGTAGTACTGGCCGTCCTCGAACAGCCGCCGCTCGTTCGTCTCGAAGGTTGCCCCCTCGGGGTAGGGCCACTGGATGCCGCCGCGCTCGTCGAGCATCGTGTAACCCTCGATGCCCGTGATGTCGCACGGCTGCCCCTTCGAGAGCCGCTTCATGATCTGGAAGACCGCCTCCGGGCTCTTCCACTCCTTGAACAGCTCGCCGCAGCCCCAGTACTGGGCGACCAGCTGGAAGATGTGAAAGTCCGCCAGCGCCTGGCCCGGGGCCCGCGAGACCTTCTTGACGAGGCCGATGCGCCGCTCCGAGTTGATGAACGTGCCCTCCTTCTCGGCCCACGAGGCCGCCGGGAGGACGAGGTGGGCGCGCTCCGCCGTCTCCGTCGTCGTGTACATGTCCTGCACCACGAGGAACTCCAGGCGGCCGAGGAGCTCGTGCAGATCCTCCTGGTTGATCCAGGAGTGGGCCGGGTTCGTCGCGATGATCCAGAGGCCCTTGATCTTCCCCTTCAAGATGCCTTCGATGATCTGGTCGTAGGCCAGGCTGTTCCGGGTCGGGATGACCTCCTCCGGAATGCCGAGGATCCCGGCGATCTTCTTCCGGTGCTCCTCCTTCGTGAAATCGTGGCCGGCGAACAGGCCCGTCGTGTTGCTGAACATCCGCGAGCCCATCGCGTTGCACTGGCCCGTGATGGAGTTCGCCCCGGTGCCGGGACGGCCGATGTTGCCCGTCATCAGCGCCAGGTTGATGAGCGACTGCGCGACCCGCACGCCCTCGTGGCTCTGGTTGACGCCCATGGTCCACCAGAACGACACCCGCTTCCCGTTGTGGATCTTCTCCGCGAACGACGCGAGCTGCGCCTCGCTGAGCCCCGTCGCCTCGGAGACCCGCGACGGCGTGAAATCCTCGACGTGGGCCTTGAACGCCTCGAAATCGACGGTGTGCGCCTCGATGTACGCCGGGTCGATCCACCCGCGCTGGATGAGGATGTGGGCGATTCCGTAGAACAGCGTCAGATCCGACTTCGGATTGAGCGCATAATGCGCCGTCGCCGCCATCGCCGTCTCGGTCTTGCGCGGATCCACGACGAGGATCTCGGGGCGGTTCTTGTTCTTGCAGAGCCGCTCCCACATGATCGGGTGGGCGATGCAGAGGTTCGAGCCGACGAGCACCACGACGTCGGACTCCTCGAAATCGCGGTACGTGTAGGGCGGCGCGTCGAACCCGAACGCCTCCTTGTACGCGACGACCGACGTCGCCATGCACTGCCGGGTGTTGCCGTCCCCGTGCAGCATGCCCATCCCGAACTTCGCGAGCGCCCCGAGGAAGGCCATCTCCTCGGTGACGATCTGCCCGGTGCTGATGAAGGCGACCGACTCCTTGCCGTGCGCCTCCTGGATCGCCTTGAACCGATCGACGAACGTGCGGAGCGCGACGTCCCACTCCACGCGCTCCAGCTTCCCGCGCGCGTTCCTGAGGAGCGGCGTCGTCGCGCGATCGGTCGCGCGGAGCGGCGTGAGCGCCTCCCAGCCCTTCGGGCACGCCATCCCGAGGTTCACGGGATAGTCCGTGTTGGGCGAGAGGTTGATCGCCTCCCCGTCCTTGAGGTGCACGTTCAGCCCGCACCCGGTCGAGCAGAACCCGCACACGACCGTCGTCGTCTGGTCGGGCTTGAGCCGCGCAGGCACCCTCCCGAGGCCGAACTCGCCGGGCGTGAGCAGCAGCTCGCGCGTCAGCGGCCCGTTGCGCTGCAAGAGGAGGTTGTCCGCCTGCTTGGGCGCCGGAGACGTCTTCTTTGGATCGGTGGTCGTCATCAGGAGAGCCCTCCGGGCATCTTGGAGGCGGGCGCCGCTGCGAAGAAGAGATACCGCTCGAGGAACTCGCCCGCGAGGCAGAACAGGAACGCCACGACCGCCATCGCCATCAGAACTTCAGAGCTCACGCCGCTGTTCGGCGCCGAGAAGAGGCTGAGCGCCGGCAGGACGATGCCGCCGAGCGCCCCGCAGGCGAAGCGCCAGCCCGTCGCGCCCTTCAGCTCCCCCGTCATCAGGATCGCGCTCCGCTTGAGCGTCGAGTGGCTCCGCTTCCGGAGGTGCCGGAACATCGAGAGCTCCACGAGCAGCTTGAGCGCCGTCACCACGCACAGGAACGCGCTCAGCGCGCGGAAGCCCCGGGTCAGGAGCAGCGCCGCGTGCTCGGCGCTCAGGAGCAGCCCGATCATCAGGACCGTCGAGCTCCCGAGGATGGCCGCCGTCGTCGCGAACTTGAAGCCCGTCAGCGCCCCGCGCCAGTGCTCCCGCTGCGTCGCGGCGTACACCATCACCGAGCAGAAGACCCCGAGGATCCCGCTCAGCGCGACCGCATACGAGAGCGGCGCCTGCAGGTGCTCGATGGGGGGCAGCGCCGAGAGCACAGGGAGCGCGGAGATCGACGGGAGCGCAGGCAGCCAGAACGACGCCGCGTACAGCGTCGCGGCCCCGGCGAAGAGCGAGAACCCCAGGATCTCCCGGCTGAGCCACGATGTCTTGAGCCCCAGGAAGGCCCGGAACGCGAACTGCGGCCGGCCAAGGTGAAAGAGGCTCGCCTTCAGCGCGGCGATCCCGAAGACGAGCGCGAACGTGGCGCTGTGGCCGCCGAAATCCCGCGTCGCCTGCGCGCCGAGCAGCTCGTTGAGGGCCAGGCTCACGCAGAACGCGCCCACCGAGAGCTGCGTCAGCACGAGCATCGCGACGAGCGGAGGGTGCGAGTGCTCCCGGCTCACCTGGTAGAAGTCCGCGGGGAGCATGTTGCGCGGCAGCGACTTCTGCGTCTTGTAGGTCGTCGTCGGGATCGTGATCTCCGGCGCCGCCGCCCCCGGCAAGAACAGGCTCGTCTGGCTCTCTTGCACGGCCTGCTGCTGGTCGACCATCGTGATCCGGATGGCGCCGTTCGGGCACGACTGCACGCACGCCGGGGCCTCGTCGTTGGCCAGCCGATCGCTGCACATGTCGCACTTGCGCACGATCCCCCGCTCCGGGTTGAACTTCGGAGCGTCGTAGGGACACATCAAAATGCAGTACTGGCAGCCGATGCACTGGTCATCGAGGTGCTTGACGATGCCGGTGATCGGGTCCTTCTCGTAGGCCTTGACCGGGCACCCCGTCATGCACGCCGGGTCCAGGCAGTGGTGGCACGCCGTCGTCACGCTCTGCTGCGCCGGCGTCTGGGGCGTGCCGCCGTGGAGGAGCCCGACGGAGCGCCACACCTCGTTGTCGTCGAGGCCGTTCAGGCTGTGGCAGGCGGTGACGCACGCCTTGCAGGCCGTGCACGCGTCGAGGTCGACCTCGAAGCCGTACTGCTGCCCGGGCTTCGGCTTCTCGAGCGGGATCAGGTCGCGGTAGTACTTGGACTGCGCCGGGAGCGCGTGCTCCTCGTGCATCTTGGAGAACTTCTCGACCGCCGTGAGCTTCTGCTGGTCGGCCAGGAGCGAGTCCAGCAGGCCCTTGTTGTTGTCGTGGATCTTCGGCGTCGAGTTGACGATGGGTAAGCGAAAGTGAGTGTCCGAGACCTTAGCAACGCTCATCGAAATTCCCTGTCTACCCGGCGCGGAAGCCCAGCCCCGAGAACTCCAAGAGAGACACCGCGAACGGCGGCGCGCCCGCCGCGAGGAGG
This sequence comes from Sorangium sp. So ce295, assembly GCF_051527405.1. Lineage (NCBI taxonomy): Bacteria > Pseudomonadati > Myxococcota > Polyangiales > Polyangiaceae > Sorangium > Sorangium sp. So ce295. The sequence goes on from NZ_CP150324.1 coordinate 12,486,738, forward strand.
CGCCTGGCGCTGGCTCGCCAGGTCATCCCGTCAGCTCGCCGCCGCGGGCGGCTCCGCCGCGGCCTGGATCTCGACACGCCCGCCCCGGACGCGGGTGGGATACACGGGGATGAGCACGTTCGGGTCGTCCAGGCACTGACCCGACCGCAGATCGAAGTTCTGCTTGTAGATCGGAGAGGCGATCTTGGGGACGCCCCCCTTGTCCCCGACGATGCCGCGGGAGAGGACGAACGCCTTGCTGAACGGGTCGAAGTTGCTGATGGCGTAGATCTCCTCGCCCTCGCCGACCCGGACCACCGCGATCTGGCGCTTCCCGACGAGCGCGCAGACCCCCGTGTTCGGGATGATGTCCTCTACCCCGCAGACGTCGACCCAACCCTGGGCCGTTGTCTCGCTCCGAGGCGCCTTCGAAGTGTGCAGCTCGCTCATGACGGTTTCCCTCAGACAAGGCCCCTCGGCCCTGCTGTCAGATCATCTCCTCGACGACGTTCGACTTCTCCTGCCACGCCGCGGGGCGGTGCTGCGCGCGCTCGCTGACGAACACGATGCTCCGGTCGGGCTCGCCGACGTTCACGAACTGGCGGAACTGCTTGAGCTTCTCGGGGTCGTTGACCGCGGCCTTCCACTCGCACTCGTAGGTGGCGATGAGGTGGGCCATCTCCTTCTCCAGCTCGTCGCAGATGCCGAGCGAGTCCTCGATGATGACCTGGCGGAGGTAATCCATGCCGCCCTCGAGGTTGTTGAACCACACCGACGTGCGCTGGAGCCGGTCCGCCGTGCGGATGTAGAACATCAGGAACCGGTCGAGGTACTTGATGAGCGTCGCCTCGTCGAGATCCGAGGCGAAGAGCTGGGCGTGCTGCGGCTTCATCCCGCCGTTGCCGCAGAGGTAGAGGTTGTAGCCCTTCTCCGTCGCGATGATGCCGAAGTCCTTGCCCTGCGCCTCGGCGCACTCGCGCGCGCAGCCGGACACCGCGGACTTCAGCTTGTGGGGGCTGCGCAGCCCCTTGTAGCGGTTCTCGACCGCGACCGCGAAGCCCACCGAGTCCTGCACGCCGTAGCGGCACCAGGTGCTGCCGACGCACGACTTCACGGTGCGCAGCGCCTTGCCGTACGCGTGCCCCGACTCGAAGCCGGCGGCGATGAGCTCGCGCCAGATGTCGGGCAGCTGCTCCAGCCGCGCGCCGAACAGGTCCACGCGCTGGCCGCCGGTGATCTTCGAGTACAGGTTGTACTTCTTCGCGACCACCCCGAGGGCGATGAGCTGATCCGGCGTGATCTCGCCGCCCGCCACGCGCGGGACCACCGAGTAGGTGCCGTCCCGCTGGACGTTGGCCAGGTAGCGATCGTTCGTGTCCTGCAGCGGGAGGTGCTTCTTGCTCAGGATGTGCTCGTTCCACGTCGACGCGAGGATCGACGCCACCGCGGGCTTGCAGATCTCGCAGCCCTTGCCCTGGCCGTGGCGGGCGAGCAGGTCGTCGAACGTCTTGATCTGGTGGATCCGGACGAGGTGATAGAGCTCCTGACGCGAGTGGTTGAAGTGCTCGCAGAGGTAGTTGTTGACCGCGACGCCGGCCTTCTTGAGCTCCTTCTTCAGGATGTCGGAGATCAGCGTGGTGCACGATCCGCAGCCCGTGCCGGCCTTGGTGTGGCTCTTGATGCCGGCGACCGTGACGTGCTTGTCGTCGCAGATGGCCGAGCAGATGGCCTTCTTCGTGACGTTCAGGCACGAGCAGATCATGGCGGTGTCGGGCAGCGCGTCGACGCCGAGGCCCGCCGGCTTCGCGCCGTCCCGCGCCGTGACGATGAGGTCCTCCGGGTGCGGCGGGAGGACGATCTTGTTCTGCACGAGCTGGAGCAGCTGACCGTAGTTCGCGGCGTCGCCGACCAGGATGCCGCCGAGGAGGAGCTTGCCGTCCCCGCTGACGACGAGCTTCTTGTAGACGTTCGACGTCGCGTTCATGAAGCTGAGCACGCGCGCGCCCGGCTGGGTCGCGAACGCGTCGCCGAAGCTCGCGACGTCCACGCCCATCAGCTTGAGCTTCGTGCTCATGTCGAAGCCGCTGAAGGTCTCCTTCCCGCCGGTGATGGCGTCGACCGCGACCTTGGCCATGTGGTAGCCGGGCGCCACCAGGCCGTAGAGCTGGCTGCTAAAGCTGGCGCACTCGCCGATGGCGTAGATGTCCGGATCCGACGTCTGACAGCGCTCGTTGATGGCGACGCCGCCGCGGTTCCCGAGCGCGAGATCACACGCCCTCGCGAGCTCGTCCCGCGGGCGGATACCGGCCGAGAAGACGATCATGTCGGTCGAGAGCTCGCTCTGGTCGGCGAAGACCATCCTCGCCACGCGGCCGTGCTCCGCGACGATCTCCGTCGTCGACTTGCTCGTGTGCACGTTCACGCCGAGCGACTCGATCTTCGCCCGGAGGATCGCGCCGCCGGCGTCGTCGACCTGGAGGGCCATCAGGCGCGGCGCGAACTCCACGACGTGGACCTGGAGGCCCATGTTCTTGAGCGCGTTGGCCGCCTCCAGCCCGAGCAGGCCGCCGCCGATGACCGTGCCGACCTTCGCGACCTTGGCGTAGGCGTCCATGGCCTCGAGGTCGTCGATGGTGCGGTAGACGAAGCAGCCCTTCGCGTCTTTGCCCTTGATCGGCGGGACGAACGGATACGAGCCCGTGGCGAGGATGAGCTTGTCGTAATAGACCGTCTTCCCCTTCGCCGACGTCACCGCCTTCTTCCGCCGATCGATCGAGACGGCCTTGTCGTTGAGGTGGACCTGAATGCCCGCCTCCTCGTAGAGGCCGGGCTTGACCATCGACAGATCCTCGGCCGACTTGCCGTTGAAGAAGGCGGACAGGTTCACCCGGTCGTAGGCGAGCCGCGGCTCCTCGCAGAAGGTCGTGATGTTCCACTCGCGCAGGAAGCCACCGAGAACCATGTTCTCGATGAACTTGTGCCCGACCATGCCGTTGCCGATGACGAGGAGGTCCTTCTTCTTGCTCATGAAACCCACCTTTGGACCCGGTGAGTCCTTCTCACCGTCACTGCCGCGCTGCCGTCCGAACCAGGCGTCAGCCACAGTCCCGGACCAAAAACTGTGTACTGTGGGCTCTGTTTCGCAACTGTTTCGCAGGAATAAATTGTCGGCCCGACGGCGCGCTGGGCCTCTTACACAAAGGCCTCTGCCACCTCATGCCACCTCTGTTTCATGCATGTTTCGCGGCTTTTGACGGGCACAACAAGGCCCGGAGCGCGTCAGCCCGCGTCAGCGTCGATGAAAGGAAATGGGCGCAGCGTTCAGAACTGGAAGAGCCTGTTTCAGCGATGTATCGCGCGCCTGGCGGGAGGCGCGGCTGCATTGCACTTCTGAAATGGAGCGCGGGCCAATCAGCCGCGCGGGGCGGCTTCGGCGAGCAGGGACAGGAGCTGCTCCGTCGCGACCGGCTTGGTGAGGTGCGCGTCGAAGCCGGCTTCTCGCGAGCGGCGGCGGTCCTGGTCTTGCCCGTAGCCGGACAGGGCGGCGATGTAGGAGCGCGTGAGCTCGGGCTCGGCGCGCAGGCGCCGGACGACCTCGTAGCCGTCCATCCCGGGCAGGCCGATGTCGAGCAGGACGAGATCGGGCTTCGACGCCCGCGCGGCCTCGAGCGCCGCCGGGCCGTCGTGGGCCATCGAGACGGCGTGGCCGTGGAGCTGGAGGACGCGCCGGAGGCCGTCGGCGGCGTCGACGTTGTCGTCGACGAGGAGGACGTGGAGGGCGCGCGGAGGGGCGGCGCCGGGCGCTTTCGGAGCGGGGGCTTCGGCGGGCGCGCTCGGCGCGCCGGCGAGCGGGAGCCAGACGCTGATGGCCGTCCCCTCGCCGGGGCCCCCGCTCAGCGCCTCGACGCGGCCGCCGTGCAGCTCGGCGAGCCGCTTGACCAGCGTGAGCCCGATCCCGAGGCCGCCCTGGGAGCGGTCCAGCGTGCGCCGGGCCTGCATGAACGGCTCGAAGACGCGCGGGAGCAGCTCGGCGGAGATGCCGACGCCGGTGTCGGTCACCCGGATCCGCGCGTCGCCGTCGATCGCGGCGCAGGCGAGCGAGACGCGGCCGCCGGGGTTCGTGTACTTGATCGCATTGTTGAGGAGGTTCACGACGACCTGCTCGAGCCGGACGCGGTCGCCGTGCACGAAGACGCCCGGATCCACCGACAGGACGAGATCGTGCCCGCGCTGGACGAGCAGCGGGCGGACCGACTCGACGGCGGCCTCGACGACCGAGGCGACGTCGAGCCGCTCCCGCTTCAGCTCGATCTTGCCCCGCGTGATCCTGGAGACGTCGAGGAGATCGTCGACGAGCCGGACGATCGTCTTCACCTGCCGCTCGAGGGTCGCCAGGATCTGCCCGTCGTCGCGATCCACGCGCTCACCGGCGCTCATCTGGGCGCTCATTTGCAAGAGCTCGAGGCCGGTGGTGATGGGCGCCAGCGGGTTGCGGAGCTCGTGCGACAGCATCGCGATGAACTCGTCCTTGCGCCGGTCCGCCTCGTGGGCCTCTCGGTAGAGCCGGGCGTTCTCGAGGGCGGCGCGCCGCTCGCGCTCGACGAGGGCGGCGCGCTCCTCGTGCAGGCGGGCGCGCTCCATGGCCTGCGCGCACTGGCGCGAAACGGCGACCAGGAACTCCTGCTCTTCCTGGTCGAACGGGCGCGGCTCCGCGAAGCTCAGCCCGAGCACGCCGATGGGCCGCTCCTGGACCACGAGCGGGAGACAGCAGAGCGACACGGTCGCGCCGGACAGCACGGCGCTCGCGATGCGCGGGTAGCGGGCTGAGCACTCCTCGCGCGAGCGCAGCCAGACGGGCGCGCCGGTCCGCAGCGCGTCGGTGAGCGGGAGGGCGGCGTCGAGGGGCATCTGCCGGAAGCGCTCGACGGTCTCGCGCCCGTAGCCGACCTCCTTGAGGCACTCGAGCCCGTCGCCGGCCGTCACGACGATGGTCCCGGCGTACGCGCCCGCGGCGGCGACGCCGATGTCGACGACGACCTGCGCCACGGCCTCGCTGGTGAGCGCGTCGGCGAGCGCCGCGGTGATCCGCTGGAGGCCGGCCATGCGCTGCGCCGCGCGCTCGGCGGCCCGGCGCGCCTCCTGCTCGGCCAGGAAGCGCCGCCGCGCCTCGGACTCGGCGTCGCGGGCCATGTCGTAGAGGCGCACGCGCTGCAAGGCCACCTCCATGCGCTGCGAGAGCTGCTCGGCGAAGGCGAGATCGGCGGCGTCGCAGGTGCGATCCACCTCTGCGGACGCGAGCGTGAGCGCCGCGAGGACGCACCCGTCGCCGCGGATGGGCACGATCACCGCGGAGCGGCAGCCGAGCTCGCGCAGGGCGGCGAGGTGGTCCGCGCCGGCCAGCGCGGGGTCGGCGAGGTCGGGGAGGAGCCGGCCGTGGCCGCCGTGGAGCACCTCGTGCAACAGCGACGTCCGCGTCCCGGGCTCCGGCAGGGGGCGGCCGAGCCGAGCCAGTCGTGCTGCGAGCTCCGCCTTGGCCGGCTCGGCGTGCGCGACGACCCGCGCGTGGACGGAGCCGTCCGGTTCGAGCGTGTGGATGGTGCACAGATCGGCCACCGAGGTGACGGCGAGGGCCGCGACGCGCCGGAAGCCCGCGTCGCGGCCCTGCGCCGGATCGAGCGCGGCCGATGCGTCGGCCAGGAAGCGCCGCGCGTCCTCGGCGCGCTTCTGCTCGCTGACGTCCGAGACGAGCGCGAAGAAGCCGCGCACGTCGCCGCTCGCGCCGAGGTGGGGGATGTACTGGATGCGCACGTGGCGCCGGCCGCCCTTCCGGTAGGTGAGCCGCGACTCGAAGTCTTGCGGCCGTCCGGCGAGCACCGCGGTGATGTGCGGCTTCACGGCGGCGTAGGCGGCGTCGCCGATCAGCTCGCGCACCTGCCGGCCGACGATGGAGCCGCTGTCTTCGCCGAACCAGCGCTCGTAGGCCCGGTTGACGACGCCGTAGCGCTCGTCGCTGTCGATATACGAGATGAGCGCCGGCAGGGCGTCCAGCAAGCGCTGGAGCTGCTCGGCTTCCATCGTCACGCTCGGCTCGCCTGCGCTCTTGAGGCCGCTCTCGTGCGCCGTGGCGGGGGCTTCCGGCCTACGCATGTGCGCGTAGGCATATCCGCAATCCTCGCTGATCGCCACTCGCCGGTTCGCTGCGGTCCGGCTCGAGCGTGCTATGGTCGCCGCCGATGCGGATCCTCGTTGTCGGCGCGGGCGCGGTGGGCGGCTATTTCGGGGCGCGGCTCACGCTCGCCGGGGAAGACGTCACCTTCGTCGCGCGCGGCGCGCACGCCGAGGTGATGCGGTCCCGCGGGCTCATCGTCCGCACGCCGTCCGGCGAGCTGCGCACTCCCCCGCTCCGTGTCGCCCCGCTCGACGGGGCGCGCGGGCCGTTCGATCTCGCGCTCATCGCCGTGAAATCGCCGTCGCTCGCCGCGGTGAGCGCGAAGCTCGCCGGGCTGCTCGCCCCGGACGGCCTCGCCGCGCCCCTCCTGAACGGGCTCGACTCCGAGGACGTCGTCGCGCGCGACGTCGGCGCGCAGCGCGTGATCGCCGCGATCGCGTACATGTCCTCGGGCGTCGCCGGGCCTGGTGAGATCGAGACGCTCGCGCCGACGCGCGCCGGGCTCGCGCCCTACCGGCCCGGGCAGGAGGCGCGGGTCGAGGCGACCGCCGCGCTGCTCGAGCGCGCGGGCATCCCGGTCCGCCGCGGGGCGGACCACCGCGCCATGCTCTGGGAGAAGATGGTCTGGAACGCCCCCTTCAATGCGATCTGCGCGCTGACCGGCCAGCGCGCCGGCGTGGTCGCGGAGCGGATGGAGGACCTCACCCGGTCGGCGATGCTCGAGGTGATCGCGGTCGCGCGGGCGGAAGGGGCGGAGATCTCCGAGGCGACCGCGGACGCGATGCTCGCCCTCACGCGCTCCGAGTTCCCGCTCACCGAGCCCTCGATGCTGCAGGACGTGCGGGCCGGCCGCGCGACGGAGGTCGATATCCTCCAGGGCGCGGTGGTCGAGCGCGCGCGCCGGGCCGGGATCGACACCCCGGTGCTGCGCACGCTCGCGACCCTCGTCCGCGGCCTGTCTCCGCGGGCGAGCGCGTCCTCCGCGGGCCGATAGAAGTTGAGCGCGAGGCGCTCATCTCACCTCCTGGAGTCGAGAGGAGAGGAGATGAGATGAGTGCCTGTCTTGAGACGCAGCGATCAGGCGCCGCCGGTGCCGCCGCTGCCGCCCGCGCCGCCGGTGCCGCCCGCGCCGCCGCTGCCGCCGGTGCCGCCCGCGCCGCCAGCGCCGCTGGTGCTGGCCGCGCTGCTGGTGCTGGCCGCGCTGCTGGTGCTGGCCGCGCCGCCGGTGCCGCCCGTGCCGTCGCTGCCGCCCGCGCCGCCGGCGCCGCCCGCGCCGCCCGCGCCGCCGGCGCCACCCGCGCCGCCGGCACCACCCGCGCCGCCGGCGCCACCCGCGCCGCCAGTGCCCTCGTTGCTCAGCGGGAACGCCGGGTCGAGGCAGAAGAAGCCATCAGGCGTCTCGGCGCACTCGTCCGGTGCCTTGCACTCGCTGTTGTCCTTGCACGGCACCTTCGTGAAGATGCAGAAGCCGTTGTCCGGGAAACCGATATTTTGGCAGCGGGCGTTCGGCAACAGGCAATCGTCGTGCGCCGTGCACGCCTTGGTGCAGGCGCCGAAGTCGCCGGCGCCGACGACCTCGTCGAACTGGTAGAGGCAGATACCGTTCTCGGACCCGCCGCAGTCGGACTCGAACGGATCGCCGCCGAAGCCGCAGAACTCGGTGCACGCGGTGACGCCGCCGGGGAAGCCCGCGCACCACCCGGCGCACGGGTCCTCCTCCGCGTCGCGGTCGCACGGGGTCCCCATCGGCAGGCCCTCGTGCGGCGTGTCGACGCACGCGTTCTGCCTGGGATCGCAGCTGCGGCCGGAGTCGGAGCACTGGGAGTCGGAGCCGCAGTTCGGCATGCAGACCGTCACGCCCTCCGCATCCTCACAGCGCAGATCTTCGCGGCCGTGGCACTTGAACGGGTCGAGTTCATCGTTGATGAACTCCAGCTCGGGCTCTCCGAAGACGCAGCCCAGGTAACACATGCCCCCGAGGCAGGCGCTGCCCTCGCCTTCACAATCGCCGTCGTCGATGCACTCCATCGTGCAGTACCCGCCCGCAGGACCGACGTCCCCGTCCGACTCCAGGGCGCACACGCCGTCCGGCCCGCAGTCGGCGTCGGCCGTGCAGCGGGTGCCGAGGAACTCGGCCCTGCTCCCGCCCGCGCCTGTGGTCGCTGCGACTCCCGATGACGAGCTCGTGGTCGAAGAGGAAGAGCCGCCGCCTGCGCCCTCGTCCGAATCGTCGTCGCCGCAACCGATGAAGCCTGCAGAGAAGGCGACCGAGGTGAGCAGGATCGCCGAAATGCGTTGCACTTTCATTACTGTCTCCCGAGCCAGGAGGCCCTGCCCACATCGGGCGCGCCTTCATGTGATCTCGGGACGGTAACGGAATCGGTTCGGCTCCGCCATACCGGACGGGCGGGGGCGCGCTCGATGTCACGCTCCGCGGAAAGCCCCCGTGGGAGCGGATGGCGCTCCAGGTGGGCCGGGATCAGGACGTCAGTGCGACGACTGATGGTCTATTTTTCAGGTGATACCCGACTGGACCGCTACGCGGATTTTGTGATTTTTGACGTACCGTACGGCCCTCGGGTCGGCGCCGGTGAGCGGCCAGCGATACCTTGGGTCGATCGCGGGCTCCCGCGCCAATCGCCGTCCGCAGGAATGCGACGCGCTTCTGGCCCGCGGCCACCAGGCCGGCCGGGATCACCGCGCGCGGCGCGGGCGCACAGGCTCGCGCCGCGCGGGCCCGGGCTCCGCGCCGGCGTCGCCGAGCGGCAGCGCGCGCTGCGCGCCGACGTCGTAGATCAGGTGGCCGGCGCCGTCGGGCCGGGCGGCGGGGTTCAGCGCGTGCTGGGCCTGCGCGCCGGGGCCGAGCAGGTGGACGACCGTGAGCCCGCGCGCGACGAGGGCGTCGGCGATGAGGCGGCGGTGACACCGCCACCAGAGCGTCTCGGCGCACAGGAGGGCCATTCGCCGTCCAGCGCGCGCTTCCGCCTCGAGCTCGGAGAGCGCGCGCTGGAACGCGGCGGTCTCCATGTGATCGGCGTAGGCCCGGAAGCTCGCGTTCTCCCAGGCGACGTGCGGCGAGTCGGCCCGCCCGGTCCGCCGTCCGCCGAGGGCGTCGCCGCGGAAGACGTAGGTCACCCCGAGCCGGGGCAGCGCCTCGGCGAGCGCGGCGCGGCCGAGGTGAGGGGAGCGGCTCGATCCCGGGAACCTCCGGACGTCGACCAGCGTGTCGGCCGGCCCTTCGCCGAGCAGCTCGACGAGCTCCTCCAGGCTGCGGGTGCCGTGGCCGACGGTGAAGACGGTGTCCACGGGGAAGAGCTTTGCGCCCCGGCGGCGCGCGGGCAACGCCGGGAGCGGGCGCCCGCGCGCGCTACCCGATGGAGCGCAGCAGATGATCGAGCGCCCGGCGCTCCTCCGCGTCGGTGACCGACCTCAGCGCCCGGTTCACCTCGCCGACGGCGGCCGCCGCCAGCAGCGCGACGGCCGCCGGGTCGGGCGCCCCGCGCGCGCGCAGCCACGCGAGCGCTTCGTGCTCGGTGTTGACGACGATGTGGCTCCGGCTCGCGTCGTAACGGATCGGCCGCCCTGAGCGGCCCTCGACGACGGCGCGCACCGGGGACCCCTCGAGGTTCATCCGGACGATGGCCTCGTGGAGCGCGGCCGCGAGCGGGCTCCCGGCGGCCGCCTCCTGCCCCTCGGGCGTGGCGCCGGGCACCGGCGCCGCCTCGCCGCCGAGCAGGCCGAGCACGCTGCGCCACAGCGCGATCGCCCAGGCCCGCGCGCCGCTCGAGTCGGGCGGCGCCTCCGCGGCGGGCGCCTCCGCGCCGCCGGTGGCCGCGGGCGCCTCCGCGGCGGGCGCCTCCGCGCCGCTCGAGTCGGGCGGCGCCTTCGCGAGGGGCGCCTCCGCGCCGCCGGTGGCCGCGGGCGCCTCCGCGAGGGGCGCCTCCGCGCCGCGGGCGCCCGCGGCGGGAAGGCCCGTCCCGGAGGCAGGCCCGATCTCCTCCGCGATCGCCACGGCCGGGGCGGGCGTCGCCGCGAGGGCGCCGAGCTCGCGCAGCGCGCCGGGGGCGGCGCGGTGGCGCAGCACCTCGACGAGCGGCGAGCCGTCGTCGAGCAGCACGAACGGCGGCTCGCCGTCCGGGAAATCGCCGTCCGCGCTCCCCCGGCGATCGGTGATCCACAGGCAGCCGCTCGCCGCGAGCTCGGCGCGGATCGCCGCCGGGCCGACGCTCTCCCCGGAGGCGGTCTGTGCCGCGAGCTTGCCGCCGGAGAGGCGGCCGAGCAGGTGCAAGTTCCACAGGTACGGCGCCGCGGCCGCCTGATCCGAGAGCTCGGCCGCCATGGAGGCCGCGGCCTCCATGGCGACCTCCGCGATGGCGTCCCAGCGCGCCTCGCGCGGCGGCCACACGAGGAGCCTCCCATCGACCGGCGCGAGCGGGGCCACGCCGGTCGTCCCGGGGCCCACGCCCGCCCCGCAGCGCAGCGCGAGCGGGGTAAAGCCGTCGTCGTCGCCGCCGTCGTCGCGGAGGATCGCCGCCGAGGGCGCGGCGACGAGCACCTCGGGCGCGCGCGGCCACCGCGCGGGCAGCCACAGCGCGCCGGTCACGAACAGCGGCAGGGGCCAGGTGGTGGCGACGTCGATCCACCGCGTCGCGAGCGCGTCGCCGGGCGGCGCGAGCCGGGCGCGCAGCCACCGCGCGGCGGCGTCGCGCACCGCCTGCCGGAGCCTCGACGCGTCCCCGCGGGCCTTGAGCCCGTCGAAGGCGCGGTTCGGCTCGAGCGCGTCGTCGTTGACGGCCGCGCACAGGGGCCACCCGTCGCCGGCGTCGAGCGCGCAGAGCGGGCGGCGCCCCACGTGCACCGCGATGCCCGCCGCCCAGGCGTGCTCCGGGGCGAGCAGGCCGATCTCGCCGTGCGCGGCCCGCGCGCCCTCCTGCGCGCCGGCCGGCGTCTCGAAGGGCAGGATCACGAAGCACGCCGCGCGCGCGGCCGCGTCGAGGCCGACGGCGGCGAGCGGCGGCGCCGTGAGGCGCTCCTCGGCCGCGCGATCGCGCGCGACCGCGTCGGTGATGTCCTTGACGATCACGGCGGTCGCGAGCTGCAGCCGCTCGGGCCTGCTCAGCGCGAGGACCGGCCGCTCGTAGCGCTGCTTCGGGTAGGGCGGCGGCGTCGAGGTGCACAGCCACTCGGCGCGCGGGTCGCGCCGGAGGTCGTCGAGCGAGAAGAGGTTCCCCTCGATGTCGTGGAAGAGCGGCGCGCGCGCCGCGTCCGCGACGACGCGCTTGCCCTGGGCGAGCGTCTTCAGGACGGCGCGGCGCGCGTGGCCCCGCGCGAACGGCGGCAGCTCGTCGAAGCGCGGCGCCAGCGAGATCAGGTGGCGGCCAGCGGCCTTCGCGAGGCGCGTCAGGATCGCGCGCGAGGCGTCCCTCGACGGCTCCGCCGCGCCGGCGCGCACGAGGAGGCGGAGCGGGATCGGCAGCTCCACCTCCACGCGCCGCTCCGCGCCGTCGGGGCCGACGAAGCGGGCGTCCGACACCGGCCCCTCGACGATCTCGATCTCGCCCTCGAGCCCCTGCACGCCGAGCGCGGCGGCGCTCACCCGCAGCAGCGGGTGCGAGGGCGCGCCCGGCAGCGCGAGCGGCGCGCGCGGCGGGCCGGCGGCTCCGCGCGGGCCATGCTCCTGCTGCGCCTTGCTGGCGGACGCGCGGCGCTCCTGCTCGGCGGCGGCGCGCTGCCGCCGCGCCGGCACCCCGCTCTGCGCAAGGAGCGCGCGCCCGCCGGCCCACCGCATCAGGGCCGCGCGCTCTCGCGGGTTGCGGGCGACGAGGGGGTGCCAGGAGAGCGTCTCGAAGCCGGGCGCCGCGTCGAGCACCGGGATCGGCGCGGGCGCCGGGTGCGTCGCGTCGAGGGTCTCGAGCGAGCACGCGACCTCCTGGCCGCGCGCGTCGAGCATCCCGAGCAGCGGCAGGCGCCGGATGCGGGCGGCGAGCTCGCTCGGGGCCGCCTCGAGCGGCGCGCCTCCGAGCGCCCGCGTGCGCGCCTGGAGCGCCTGCAGGCTGTCGAGGAGGTAGGCGCTCACGCGGGCGTCGGGCCTGCCCCGCGGATCGCCCCGCAGGCCGAGCCGCGCGCGCGCCGCGGCGTCGCCCTCCAGCGCGGCCACGAGCGCCTCGAGGAGCGCGCACTCGACCGCGTGGACGGCGGCGTTGTTGCGCGGCGACAGGACGCCGTCCCAGGCGCTGTTCGGCGCCGCCGCGTCGTCGTCGATCGCGATGGCGGCGGGGCTGAACAGCGGCGCGGCCTCCTGGGTGGCGAGGGGCCGCGACGCGTGGTGCCACACCTCCACCATCGCGTCGCTCGGCGTGGCGAGCGCGAGGAAGCCGGGGCCGCTGACCTCGAGGACCGGCGCGCCGGCGGGGATCGCCCCGAGCCTCTCCAGGGACGCCGCGAGCGCGCGCCGCCGCGCCGGCCCTCGCACCGCGAGCTCGTCCTCGGTGAAGAGCCCCGGGCCGTAGGGGACGATCTCGCGCTCCGGCAGCGCGGCGGCGAGCCAGTCGAGCTCGCGCTGCGAGACGGCGAGCACCATCCTCCGGTCGGCCGCGCGCCCCCGCGCCTCGGGCGGCGCCGTGCAGAGGCCGCGCGTCGTCCGGGAGAGCGCAGAGAGGCCGTTCACGCTCACGAACAACCCCGCCGTGAGCGTGGGCCAGATCCGCGCGTCCAGGAGGCCTTCGAAGCGCTCGAGGGCGAGGCCGTCGTCCGGGGGCGGCGCCGCGCCGCCTCCGCGCCGGGGGCCGCCGTCCCCGGCGCCGAGGCGCTGCGGCGCGCAGAACGCCGCGCCGATCGCGGCGCGCAGCGCGGGCCTCACGCGCGCGAGCTCGCTCTCGGGCGCAGGCGCGGGCGTCGTCGAGCCTGCGCCTGGCCGAGCGTCCCCCGGGTCGAAGAGCCGCTTCGCCTCGCGGTCGGCCGCGGCGATCGCGAGCTTGAGCGCGTGGCGGACGGCGCGCCAGAAGCGCGCGTCGCGCTCGACCCCGTCGTACGCGAACCGCGGCCGCACGCTCCCCTTCCACGCGAGCGCGATCTCGACGGGCAAGGGGACGGCGGCGGGATCGAGCTCCACGGTCTCGAGGTGCCGCCCGTCCACGAACACCCGGACCTCCGCGCCGCGCGGGGGCTCGCGGGCGTCGGCGAAGACCGCGAGCTCGCCGCGGAGCCCGGCGAGCGGCCCTTCGTCCACCTGGAAGGCGTCGCGGAACGCGTGCTCCGGGGAGGGCGGCACGACGGGATCGCCGGTCGCGTGCAGGAGGAACGCCCTGCGGCGCTCGGCGCCGAGCTTCACTTGTTCGATCATGGCCTCGGCGTCGGCGAGCGGGAGCCCGGCGAGGGCGCGCTCGACGAGGCCCCCCGGGCTCCAGACCACGTCGCCGGCCCAGGGGGCGAGCTCCTTCGGGAGCCTCGCGTCGCCGCGGAAGAGGAAGAGCCGCGGCGCATCGTGCGCGTCGAGCGCCGCGAGCGACGTCGGCCGCCCCCGCCCGTCGCGGAGCAGCGGGAGCTCGCGCACGGCCTGCGCCTCGGCGGGCAGCTCGGCGCCCGCCCGCATCGCCCCGGTCGCGACGCAGGCGAAGGCCGCGAGCGCGTCCGCGAGCCGGCCGCGGTCCTCGTCGACGACGAGCGCGCCGTCGGGGACCGCACCCTCGCCGCAGACGAGCGCGGCGAGGGCCTGGATGGCGTCGAGCAGCGCGCCGGCCGCCGCCTCGCGGAGCCGCGCGCGGAGGGGCGCGTCCTCGCGCACCGCCGAGCGCGACGCGTTGGTGGGCAGCGCGTCCGCGTCGACGACGACGCGGACCGGGAGCTCGACGCCCTGGTAGGGCTCCGAGGGGAACCGCGGGGCGAAGCTCCAGCGCTCGCGGACGAGCCGCACGCCGTGCTCGAGGTAGTCGACGGCGGGGAGGTCCGAGGGCAGGGGAGCGGAGAGGGGCGCGGCGACGGGGCGCGAGCGGGGCGACGAGCTGGCCGGACCTCCTGCGGGCTCGGGGGGCGCGACGATCTCCAGCGCGGCGCGGCGCGCGCCGCGCACGTGGAACGGCACGCGCACGAGCACCTGGAGATCGCTGCTCGGCAGAGCGCGGCGCAGCGGCTCGCCGGCGAGCGCGATCGGGATCGGGAAATCGCCGGTGGCCGCGGCGAGGTGTGCGAGCTCGGGCGGGCTATCGCCCGTGATGGCCCGGCGGAGCACCGACCAGCCGAGCCTCCGCCGCACCTCGATGCGCAGGCCGGCCGCGGGCATTCCGGGCGGCCTCGGGACCTCGTCGCAGGCGGGGCCGGCGGCCGGCGCGGGCGCCTCGGCGGGCGCCTCGATCAGGGCGGGCGTGAAGCGCACGCGCGTGCAGCTCGCGCCGCTGGCCTTGCGGGACGGCCCGGTCGTGAGCAGGTCGACGCGCGCCGGGCGCAGCCCGAGCGCCGCGTTCACGCCGAGCGCGAGCAGGCGGAGCCTCCGGGACGCGGCGTCGGGCGCGGCGTTGAGCACGTGGTCGAGGAGGCGCTCCAGGGCGGGCCCGTCGGGCGGATCTCCGTCGAAGGTCACGACGACGTCGTCGGCGTCGTAGCGGAGATCGATCTGCGTCGCGCCCCCGGCCGCCGCGGCGCGGACGAGCTCGAGCAGGTAGAGGTCCAGGTCGACGAGCAGGTGCTCCCTGAGCTTCTGGACGGCGCGGCGGGCATCGACGCGGATCGCGCCGCGGGCGACGACCCGGCTCACCGCTGCGACCCCCTTGGCGCGGGGCGCGCGCCGCCTGCGGGCGCCCTCTCGCCGCGCGCCGCCCCCGCGCGCGGCGGCGGGCTCGCCGAGAGGTCGAGGAGCCGGTCGCTGTCCTCGGGATCGAGCGGCCCCTTGGCCTCGACGAGCAGCGCGCGGGCGAGCAGGTTGCCGGCGGTCACCGCGTCGACGGCGGCGCGCCTGCGCGCGAGGGCCACGGTGTCGCTCTCGATGTTGAGGTAGAGGGCGTGTCCTGGCGGGAAGCGCGCCGCGCGGCGCACGACCTCGCGCGCCGCGTGGCAGCTCTGCTCGGGCCCGGCGCGCTCCCCGCTCCCGGGCAGCAGGAACCCGCTGCGCTGGTGGAGGGCGCCCTCGACCTGGCAGAGGCTCACCCGGGCGACCCCGTGCCGGGCGCGCGCCAGCGCGTCGGCGACCACCTGGAGGAGCGCGGCGTCGGCGGCGCGGGCGCGTTTCGGCTCCTCGCGCTCCTCGCGCACGAGCAGGTAGGCGGCGTGCGCCTTCTCGACGCGCGCCGCCGGGAAGCACCGCTTCAGCAGCGTCCTGGTCGCGGGGTGGTTGCACAGCACGACGGGCAGCCCGCCGCGGGCCATGGCCGCGGTCAGCGCGTCGGATCGCCTGGCCACGAGCAGCGGCTCCCGCCCCGGTGCGAGCGCCCGGAGCCCCGCGCGGCTCCGGTCGCCGGCGACGGGGCTCGCGAGCGGGAACGGGATCTCGTCCGGATCGAGCGCGGTCGGCGGCGACAGCGCCGCCTCCAGCATCGCCGCGTAGGCGGCGGCGCCCTCGGCCTCCCCGGCGGCTGCCGCGGCCGCGGCCTGCGGGAGGCGGGCGGCGAGCTCGCGCCGGAGCGGACCTTTGACGAGCTCCCGCACGCGCGCGATCGCCTCCCAGAAGGCGTCGTCGCGGCGCACGTTGTCGCGGCTCAGGGTGTGCTGGAGGTGGGGGCTCATCACCTTGAACCGCACGCCCGAGAGCCCGCTGAAGAGCTCGTCCGCGGTCTCGAACAGGGTGAGCCCGCGGTTGTAGAAGCCGGCGAAGCTCTGGCCGTGCTCGACGGCGGGGTCCCCGCTCGTGGGCTGCGCGAGGTGCTGAGCGCCGGCGGAGGGGCCGACAACGACGGTGGTCTCTTCCTCGACGGCGGTCACGGAGACGGGCGCTGCGATGGCGAGCGGGGCGTCGATGCGCACGGCGCCCGTCCGGGAGCCCCCCTCGTGGTCTGCGATGCTGAGGGTGATCTCGCGGTCGGCGTGGCGGCACCACCGGCGGAGCGCCGCGTGCGCGCGGCGCGCGTGCTCGACGAACGCCTCCCGGTCGAGCCGCTGGAGCAGGGTCACGCGCGTGCCGCTGCCCTGGCGCGGTCCGGCGTCCTCGAGCTCGTAGCTCGTGTCGCTGTGCAGCCGGAGGAGCCATGCCTGTCCGTCGCGCCACGTCTCGACGTCGACCTGCTCTGGCTGGAGGGCGAACACGGAGACGAAGCCGACGCCGTATTTCCCGATCTTCGTCGCGTCGCCTTCCTTCGACGAGTTGAAGAGGGTGAGCAGCGGGCCCTCGATGTCCTCGCGGCTCATGCCGCACCCGTCGTCGGTGACCGAGGTGGCGCACGCGCCGGGCAGCGTCTCGACGCGCACGTCGATCTTCCGCGCGCCGGCGTCCATGCCGTTCTGCACGAGCTCCCGCAGGAAGGCGTACGGGTCGGCGAACTGCTGCACCATGTCGGCGACCGGGCCCGGGGGCGGCGGCGGGGGCGCAGCGCGGTCCTCGCGAGAGGAGCGGTAGGGTGCCATGCGTCCTGCGAGGTTATCACACGGCGGGAGCCGCGGTTGGAGGGGTGCCTGCGGGGCTGGAGGGGTGGAGTCTGTGCGAGCGGAGACCGGCCATATCGCAGGCGCAGGTGCGACAGGTGCAAAGCTTGACGTGGAGAGAGTGGGGGAGACTCTGCGTCAGGACATGAGGCCGAGTACGAAGAGGGCGTCGGACCAGAGCGGCCAGAGCGTGCGGAAGGGGTGGGTGGCCAGCAGCAGGCCGCCGTTCGGAAGGCGCCGGACGTAGTAGGGCGAGTGGCGCTCGATGAACCGGACGTGTCTCCCCGTGGCGACCTTCACCTCGTAGGAGGTCTCGCCCTCTCTCGGCTCCTCGATGATCTCCTGGACGAGCTCGCGCGCGCGAGGCTCGACGGCGCGCCATGCTTCGTCCGGCACCGCCGAGGCTTCGAGCGCGCCGACCAGCGTGGCCGGCGGCATGGAGAGCGCCGCGAGCACTTGTTCGCGCGTGAGATCCTCGTCGCCTACGAGGCGGGCGCGTGGGACGCGCCGAATGGCGTCCGGGCGGGTCGGCCGCTCGGCCCGCGATCGGGACGCATCGCGGTCGAGGTCGTCGTGCTCGTCGACGCGCTCGACGGTGCTTGCGACCCCGACGCGCGCCCCTCTGGGAGCCGCCTCGACGCGCGCATGCAGCGCGTCCATGGACAAGCCCGCGGCGCGCTTCACGATGTCGCCGTCGTGGATGTGCACCCACGACAGGGCGAGATCCCGCGCGATGCTCGCGGCATCGGCGTGGTAGGTCGCACACGCCTCGACGGGCGCGGGCCAGCTGGAGACGGCCGCGCACGAGCCGGTCGTCACGCGGGGACGCGCGTCCGGCGCGCACAGGCCGATCAGGATATCTTCCATGTCCTGCTCGAACTGCATCGAGATCATCGCCGCCTCGGCCTCCACGGAGCGCGCATCGTTGCCGATGGCGATCTCGAGGCAATACGGGTAGAGCCCCTTCCACTCGTAGGTGTCTATGCGCAGAGGGCCGCTGGCCCACCGGCATTCGTGTTCTTCACCATAGCAGTCCAGGCTCAGGCCATACCTGGCCAGCCACCTCCACTTCGTGCCGAAATTCACACTTATTTCCGAGCGTGCCTTGAAGGCGGGACGTGTCACCGCGATGACCTCGTCGAGGGAGACCTTGCTGCGCCACAGGTGTTCGGAGGATCCAGGCGTGGAGAGGCTGACATCGCAGAGTCCCCCCGGGTAGACGAGCGCGGAGAGGGCCGCCGCGAAGGCGTCGAACCGGTCCGCCTCGTCGCACCACGCATAGAAATCGGGTCCCCGTTCACTCCGCGCTTGATTCATATCCCGACGCATCGAGAGCACCTATCTGACTTCCAGAGCTCCGACCACCGCTCTTCGCGCGCCGCACCGCGAGACCACGCCGCGCGTCTCTTGCCGCGAAGAATAGCACGAGCTCAGCGCCTGGAGCATGTCACGGTGAGAGGCCCGACGGCCGAGAGAGAGCGGATGCCCACCCCCGGCCCGTGCTCGGCGCTCCGCGCCTGCGCGCGGTCCGCCCCTCCCCAATCGCGCGCTCCGCGCGCTCAGGGAGGGGGCGCCGTCTGGTACCTGCGGCCCGGGTGCGGAGTCCGGATAAGCGACGACGTCGCACGACCGGCATCAGGACATCAGGTCGAGCAGGAAGAGAGCATCCGCCCAGAGCGGCCAGAGCGTGCGGTAGGGGTGCGTCGCCAGCATGACACCGCCGCTCGGCAGACGCCGCACGTGGTAGGGGGCGTGGCGCTCGATGAACTGGACGTGCTTGCGCGAGGTGACGTCCGCCTCGTAGGTGGGCGCGCCCTCCTTCGTGGCTGCGATGGTCTCAAGCGCGGCCGATTCAACCGAGCGCCATGCATCGTCCGGCACTGCAGAGGCTTCGAGCGCATCGAGGAGCAGGCTCGGAGGTATATCAAGCGCCTTGATGACGGTTTCGCGCGTGAGCTCGGCGTCTCCCTCGGTTGCGGCGCGCGCTCCGCGACGAACGGCCTCGGCGCGCGTAGGCCGCATGTCTCTCGATGCCGCTGCGGCCCAGTCCATCCGCATGTGCTGGCGCACGAGCTCGACGTCGCCTGCGATACCGACACGCGCTCCACGCGGAGCAGCGTCGATGCGCGCGCGCAGCGAGTCGAGCGACATGCCCGCCGTAGTTGGCGTTTTGTAACCCTCGTTCAGATGGACCCATGAGAGGGCGAGGTCGCGCGCGATCGACGCGACGTCAGCGTGGTAGGTCGCGCATGTCTCGACAGGGGCGCCCCAGTCCCCGACACCCACGCATGCGCCGGTCTTCACGCGCGCATGCACCTCCGGCGCGCAGAGGCGGATCAGGAGATCCTCGATGTCCTGCTGGACTTGCATCGACGCGATCGCCGCTTCGATCTCCACGCCGCCCAGGCCCACGCCCAAGGCGATCTCGATGCGCGACGGGAGCACATCCCTCCGGTCGAACGGCGACCCGCGCAGCGGGCCGGATGGGTACCGGCGCTCGTACTCCTCGCCGAAGCACTCGATGCCGAAGCAGGACCAACGCCCAGATCTCAGCTGCACTCCGAAGTCCACGGAGACGTGCGTATTCGCAGCAAAGGCGGCACGTGTCACTGTGACAACCTCGTCGATGAGGATCGAGCGACGCCATATCCTGGCAGGAGTGTCGAGCGAGGTAATGTCGACATCGCAGCGCCCCTGTGGGTGGACGAGGGCGACCAGGGCCGCCTCGAACGCCTCAACTCGGGCCGCCTCGTCACACCAGGCATAGAACCAAGGGCCTGAATCGCTCATAGCTGGATGACCATCACCAGATTCTTGAGCCCTTTGATAGTGATGCGCTCGCCCGTGCTCACCCTGACCAAGTAGCCGTCCACTATCTTCAGATCCTCATTGTTGAGCGGCGCGCCCTTGGGCATGATCAGCTCGACCCTCTGAACATCTCCGGCGAGTCCCTTCTTCTTGAGTGCCTCCATTGCGTTCGTCAACTGCTTGAGTGCCTTATCGACGTCGATGCTCCCCTCCTCAATCGACTTCACCTCGGAGAGAGCGAGCGCGTTCCCCTTGGTGACCGACAGGAAATCGGGAGCCTTGGCAAGGTCGGTGAGAGGGGGTGACTGCTTCGGGATATCCAGCACTGTGCGCACGCCGTCATCCCCCACCCCGACGAGCGCCCGCCCGTCGTCCGGCATGAACTTGGCCGCCTTCTTCTCCATCGCGTCGAGCGACTTGCTCGTGACTGCCCCACGCAGCGTCTTGTACCAGGTGCGCCGCGGTGCGCGCAGGGCCGTGGCGAGCTCCTCGCCAAGCTGCGCGATCTCCTCGGCAACCCGAATCGCATCCGGTGTCAGCCCGCCGGCGCGACTGACCGCGCGCCACATCGGCCCGACCGCCCCGAACCCGAAGCCCATCCCCGAGAAGATCCGCTCCTCGTTGCTGAGCTCCTCCCCCGACGGCAGGCACCACGCCTTGCCCGTCACCGCCTCGCACAGGTCGAGCGCCGGCCCGACCACCGGCACGAACCCGACCCCGATGCGCGTCGTCGCGTGCACCAGCGTCTGCATCACCTCCGCGTACGCCCCGAACCCCTCGGCGATTGTCGACATCGCCCCCGCGAACGCGCTGATCGTCTGGTAGAGCTGCGTCTGCTCTAGGTCGAGCCCGTCCCCCGTCCACTGGTTCAGGCTATCCTTCATCTGGTCCGCGAGCGCGTCGAACCGCGGCTTCAGCACCGTGTCGACCTGTGCCCGCAGGTCCGCCGGCACCGGCGTGTCCACGAACCAGTCCGACGCATCCATGTACAGCCGCACGACCGCCGTGATCCGGTTCTGCGCCTTCAGGAACGCGTTCGTCTCCGCGAGCGACACGCCCATCCGGTCGCGCAGCGCGATCTCCAGCGCCGCGCTGTTCGCCCGCCACGCCCTCACGTTCGCCACGAAGTCCGCCCGCGCGACCACCGCGCCCCCGCTCACGTCCTTCTCCAGCGCCGCGATCACGCCGTCCGCATACGCCGCGTACGGGTTCCTCCCCTCCTCGAACGCACCGTCCACCTCGGCGATGTCCGGCACCTCGACCCACGGCACCTCGCTCTCCCCGAGCGCATACGCCCACGGATCATCCGGGTTCCACCCCTCGGTGTTGGTCGTCGATGATGAGGATTCTGAAACGGTGGAGGACGGCTCCGAGAGAGCGGATGCCCACCCCCGGCCCGTGCTCGGCGCTCCGCGCCTGCGCGCGGCCCGCCCCTCCCAAATCGCGCGCTCCGCGCGCTCAGGGAGGGGTGCGCCGTCCCGCAACTCCAGGTGGAGACCTGAGAGGGAGAGCAGGCGGGCAACTCGCGTCAGGACGTGATGCCCAGCAAGAAGAGGGCGTCGGCCCAGAGCGGCCAAAGCGTGCGGTACGGGTGCGTCGCCAGCACCACGCCGCCACTTGGGAGGCGACGCACGTGGTAGGGGGCGTGGCGCTCGATGAACTGGACGTGCTTGCGCGACGTCACGTCCACCTCGCACGTCGGCGCGCCCTCCTTCGTCGCTGCGATGGTCTCGAGGGCGGCCGATTCGACGGTGCGCCATTCCTCATCTGCCACCGCGGACGCTTCGAGTGCGTCGAGCAGCGCAGCCGGTGACTCCGTGAGCGCCTTGAGGACCGCTTCGCGCGAAAGCTCAGCGCCGTCCTCAACAGCGACACGCGCTCCGCGCGGCGCGGCGTCGACGCGCGCGTGCAACACGTCCGTTGGCATTCCCGCGGAATGTGCGACCTTGTCACCGTCCCGCAGGTTTACCCACGTAAGGGCGAGATCGTGTGCAACCAACGCCGCGCTGGTGTGATAGGTCGCGCACGCCTTGGTGGGCGGCCCCCAAGCCGCGAACTCCGTCCAGGCGCCGGTCGTCACGCGTGCACGCGCATCCGGCGCGCAGAGGCGGACCATGAGATCTTCGAGATCCTGCTGGACCTGCACCGCCAGGATCGCCGCCTCGACCTCGACAGAGCGCGTGCCGCCGAGGGCGATGCCAAGGCTCCAGGGAAGTAGACCGCTGCGATCGCCGGGGCGTGCGCATAGAGGACCGGAGGGATACCGGCGCTCCCACGCTTCGCCATTGCATTCGATGGCGAGTTCGATTGCGCTGCCGGAGTTCAGCTTCACGCCGAAGGATGCGAAGACATGCGTCCCTGCGGTGAATCCTGCACGCACCGCCGCGACCGTCTCGCTGAGGGGGACCGCATCGCGCCATCGCCAGGTGCTATCGGGATGGTCGATGGACTCGATGTGGAAGCCGCACGTTCCCCCCGGGATGACGAGAGCAGACAGAGCCGCAGCGAGCGCGTCGACCCTGTCCGCCTCGTCACACCATGCATAGAGCCAGGGACCTGATACACTCATAACTGGATGACCATGACCAGGTTCCTAAAGCCTTCAAGCTTGATGCGCTTACCCGTGAGCGCGTCGACCAGATAGCCGTCCTTGACGATCTTATTCTCGTTCTTGAGCGGCGCACCCTTGGGGATGATGAACTCGATCCGCTCGACGTCGCTGGCGAGTCCTTCTTTGCTCAGTTTCTTCATCGCGTTCTCCAGCTGCGTGAGTGCGTGGTCGATGTCGACCTTCCCGGTGGCACGCTCAATATCCTTCACCTCCGTCAGGGCCAGCTTGTTTCCCTTCGTCACGGTGAGGAAGTCGGGAGCCCTTCCCAAGGCCGTATTTGGCGGGGACTCCTTCGGTATGTCCAGCACCCGGCGCACTCCGTCGTCGCCGACGCCAATCAGCGCCCGCCCGTCGTCCAGCATGAACTTTGCCGCCTTCTTCTCCATCGCGTCGAGCGGCTTGCTCGTGACTGCCCCGCGCAGCGTCTTGTACCAGGTGCGCCGCGGTGCACGCAGCGCAGTGGCCAGCTCCTCGCCGAACTGCGCGATCTCCTCGGCGACCCGAATCGCATCCGGCGTCAGCCCGCCAGCGCGACTGACCGCGCGCCACATGGGCCCGACCGCCCCGAGCCCGAACCCCATCCCCGAGAAGATCCGCTCCTCGGTGCTGAGCTCCTGCCCCGACGGCAAGCACCACGCCTTCCCGGTAACCGCCTCGCACAGGTCGAGCGCCGGCCCGACCACGGGCACGAACCCGACCCCGATGCGCGTCGTCGCGTAGACGAGCGTCTGCATCACCTCCGCGTACGCCCCGAACCCCTCGGCGACGGTCGACACCGCCCCCGCGAACGCGCTGATCGTCTGGTAGAGCTGCGTCTGCTCCAGGTCGAGCCCGTCCCCCGTCCACTGGTTCAGGCTATCCTTCATCTGGTCCGCGAGCGCGTCGAACCGCGGCTTGAGCACCGTGTCGACCTGCGCCCGCAGGTCCGGCGGGATCGGCGTCTCGATGAACCAGTCCGACGCATCCATGAACTTCCGCACGACCCCGGTGATCCGGTTCTGCGCCTTCAGGAACGCGTTCGTCTCCGCGAGCGACACGCCCATCCGGTCGCGCAGCGCGATCTCCAGCGCCGCGCTGTTCGCCCGCCACGCCCTCACGTTCGCCACGAAGTCCGCCCGCGCGACCACCGCGCCCCCGCTCACGTCCTTCTCCAGCGCCGCGATCACGCCGTCCGCATACGCCGCGTACGGGTCTCTCCCCTCCTCGAACGCCCCGTCCACCTCCGCGATGTCCGGCACCTCGACCCACGGCACCTCGCTCTCGCCGAGCGCGTACGCCCACGGATCGTCCGGATTCCACCCCTCGGTGTTGGTCGTCGATGAGGACGGCTCTGCAACGGCGGCGCACAGCTCCGAGAGAGCGGATGCCCACCCCCGGCCCGTGCTCGGCGCTCCGCGCCTGCGCGCGGTCCGCCCCTCCCAAATCGCGCGCTCCGCGCGCTCAGGGAGGGGTGCGCCGTCCGAAGACGACGGAGGGTGCCTGCTCGATCTCCGGTCTGTCGTAGACGATCTCCCCCGCGTCATTCTTGCGATAGATCTGGAACACCTGGACCGCTTCGCCCGAGGCGAGCTCCACGACGGCATGGATGGCGTCCACGTCCTCCGATGCACCTCGTTCACGGACCCGTACGTCTCGATAGAGCGCGACCGCCCGGAGCTCCTCGGCCGCCGCGCGCTGCCGGAACGCGGTCGTGAGAAGCGTCCAGCCGTCAACACCGCCGTGCGGCGCCACACCGATGGCATACTTCCCGGCGGCGTCGACCGCGATCGAACCGGGGAGAAATGTTCCCTGTCCCTCCAGAGCACTCCTTGCGACGTCGAGTACCAGCCCAACGAGACGCGAGAGCTCGCCCATCCTTTCGCCATGGTCATTGCTCATAAACGATATGTCCTGATTCTGATGGTTGACGGCAGCCTCGATGGAATATCGTGGGCCGCGACGCAGAGCGAATAGATCCTTCACGTCATGACGTGATATCGAGCAGGCGGAGGGCATCGGCCCAAAGCGGCCAGAGCGTGCGGTAGGGATGGATGGCCAGCATTACGCCCCCGTTCGGAAGGACCTGCACGTGGTACGGTGAATGGCGCTCGATGAACCGGACGTGCCTGCCCGTGCGCACGTTGACTGCGGAAGTGGGCGCGCCCTGTTTCACCGCATCGATGAGCTCGAGCACGCGAGGCTCGACAGCGCGCCACCCGTCGTCTGGTACGGCGGAGGCTTCGAGCGCTTCGATAAGCGTAGCCGGCGGTGTGGCGAGCGCCGCGAGAACTTGTTCCCGTGTGAGCGTGGCGTCGTCTGGGAGGCGGGCGCGCGAACCGCGTCGTACAGCGCCGACATGCGTAGGCCGTTCGTCCCTCGAACGGGACGCGGCGCGGTCCAGGCTAAGGTGTTGGTCGACGCGCTCGACGTCGCTGGCGACGCCAACACAAGCCCCTCGTGGAGCGGCCTCGACGCGGGCAGCGAGCGCGTCCAATGATAGGCCCGAGGCGCGCCCCACGATGTCGCCGTCATGGAGGTGCACCCACGACAGGGCGAGATCGCGGGCGACCCTGGCGTCTGCATGGTAGGTCGCGCACGCCTCGATCGGGGCAGGTTGGGCCCAGGCCGCTGTGCACATGCCGGTCGTCACGCGGGCGTGCCCGCTCGGCGCGCACAGGCCGAGCAAGATCTCCTTCATCTCCTGCTGGAGCTCCATGGAAGCGATCGCCGCCTCGACCTCCACCGAGCGCGGGCCGACGGCGACTTCGAGGCAGTCGGGGAACACATCCTTCCGCTCGCCCGTCCCTACGCGCAAAGGGCTGTACGGATACCAATGGGCCCGTACTTCCCCATAGCACTCCAGGTTCAAGCCCGTCCTGGACAACCACCGCCACCGGGCGCCGAAATCCACGTCCACCTGTGAGCCCGACTTGAAGGCTGCACGTGTCATCTCGATGACCTCCTCAACGAGAACCCCGTCGCGCCACAAGCGTTCAGATGTTCCAAGCGTGGAGAGGCTGAGGCTGCACACTCCCCCCGGGTAGACCAGCGCGGACAGGGCCTCCGCGAAAGCGTCGAGCCTGTCCGCTTCGTCGCACCACGCGTAAAAGTCAGGGCCCGATTCGTTCATAGCTGGATGACCTTGATGAAGAGGAGCGGGAAGCCATCGATCTCGACGGTCTTGCCTTCGACCTTGTTGAACAAGTAGCCGTCCTTGGTGCCCAAGTTGGGATTATTGAACGGCGCACCCCTCGGCATCATGATCTCCACTCTGTCGACGTCTCCTGCGAGCTTGAGACTCTTCAGCTTCGTCATTGCGTTCGTGAGCTGTTTTATCGCCTTGCCCACGTCGACTTTCCCGGTATCCGATTCAATGCCCTTCGCCTCGCTCACGGCCAGCCTGTTGCCCTTGGTCACCGAGACGAAGTCGGGAGCCTTCGCCAAGTCACCCGGGGCATCCTTGAGGATCCCCAGGACCGTGCGCACCCCATCGTCGCCGACCCCGATCAGTGCCCGCCCTTCCCCCTTCAGCAGGTAGAGCGCTGCCTTTTTCTCGAAGTCATTCATCACTCCGGTCGTGACCGCCCCGCGCAGCGTCTTGTACGACGTGCGCCGTGGCAGGCGCAGCGCTGTGGCGAGTTCCTCGCCCATCTGCGCGATCTCCTCGGCAACCCGAATCGCATCCGGCGTCAGCCCGCCGGCGCGACTGACCGCGCGCCACACCGGCCCGACCGCCCCGAGCCCGAACCCCATCCCCGAGAAGATCCGCTCCTCGGTGCTGAGCTCCTGCCCCGACGGCAAGCACCACGCCTTCCCGGTGACCGCCTCGCACAAATCGAGCGCCGGCCCCACCACCGGCACGAACCCGACCCCGATGCGCGTCGTCGCGTGCACCAGCGTCTGCATCACCTCCGCGTACGCCTCGAAGCCCTCGCCGACCGTCGACATCGCCCCCGCGAACGCGCTGATCGTCTGGTAGAGCTGCGTCTGCTCCAGGTCGAGCCCGTCCCCCGTCCACTGGTTCAGGCTGTCCTTCATCTGGTCCGCGAGCGCGTCGAACCGCGGCTTGAGCACCATGTCCACCTGGGTCCGCAGGTCCGCCGGCACCGGCGAGTCCTCGAACCAGTCCGACGCATCCATGAACTGCCGCACGAACCCGGTGATCCGGTTCTGCGCCTTCAGGAACGCGTTGGTCTCCGCCAGCGACACGCCCATCCGGTCGCGCAGCGCGATCTCCAGCGCCGCGCTGTTGGCTCGCCACGCCCGCACGTTCGCCACGAAGTCCGCCCGCGCGATCACCACGTCGCCGCTCACGTCCTTCTCCAGGGCCGCGATCACGCCGTCCGCATACGCCGCGTACGGGTCTCTCCCCTCCTCGAACGCTCCCTCTACCTCGGCGATGTCCGGCACCTCGACCCACGGCACCTCGCTCTCCCCGAGCGCATACGCCCACGGATCATCTGGGTTCCACCCCTCGGCGCGCGCGTCCTGCGTCGCGAGGTCCGCCACCTCGTCGGCCTGCGCGCCGAACTCGTCCATCAGCCGCCCGAGCTCGTCCTCCAGGTCGCTGACGCTCTTCTTCAGGTCGCCGACGAGCTGCTCCATGGCCGCCCGCGTCTCCTCATCGACCACGTCCTTGTAGCGGTCGAGGATCGCGTCGAGGTCGGTCCGCGAGATCTCGTCGAGCGGCCGGCTCACCAGATCGTGCAGCTCGGTGTCGAGCTGCCGCAGCAGATCCATCCGCGCCCGGAGGTCCGCTATCTTGGCGGCGTTCCGGAGGATTGCCTCCATCAGCTTGCCGAGCGCGACCTCCAGCTCCGCGATGTCGCGCGCGAGCGCCGGGTTGATCTCCGCGAGGCCGAGGTCGGCCACGGTGCTGCCCTCGAAGCCGGTCCCATCGCGGCGGATGTCGAAGAGCGGCTTGTTGAGCCCGAGCGGCTCGGAGACGAGGTGCACCACGTCGTGCGCGTGGGTACACCAGTCGCTGCCGTTCGCGGTGTGGACTCCGAAGTAGAACGCGTTGGTACCCGTGCGGAGCAGCACCGAGTCGAACCCCGCCTCGAGCGTGTTGCTCAGCGAGCCGTCGCCGTCGACCTGCAGCGCGCCCGGGATCCCGTAGGTGGGCAGGGGCGTCTGGTTCACCTCGAACATGGCGTCGCCCTCGGTCTCCAGCTCGCCGCTCGCGCACGAGTCGACGTCCTGGCGGCTGCTCCAGAGGATGGTGTACGGCGTGCCGGCCCACACCGAAGACGGCGCCAGCACCGCCAGCGCCGTGACAAGCGCGACGAGCTTCTGGACCACCACGGAGCTCCGTCCGCGTAGCCCAACGTCCTTCGAGCTTCTCATGTCCCCTCCGCGCCGCGCACGGCGGCGTCATACGCGATCGCGGCGCCCTTCACGTCGCCCGCGTCGAGCCTCGCCTGCGCGGCGTCGAGCTCCGCCGCGCCCATCCCCTTCTCCCGCAGCGCAGCGAGGCCCGCCGCGATCTTCTGCGGCAAGCCCGTCCTGAGCTCGGCCTCCGCGGCGTCGAACCGCCCTCGGAGCGCCGCGCATCCGGCCTCTCGCCACGAGGACGGCGACGCCTCGCAGAGTGGCCGCATCTGCACCAGCGCCAAGAGCTCCCCGCACCGCTCGGCCAAGAGCGGCAGCCCGAGCTTCTCGCTCATCGGCGGCGCCGCCGACAGCGCCGCCGCCCGCGCGCGCGCTCCCTCGCCGAACACCTCCGACGCCTTGCGGCTCCGCGCCCGCGCGATCGCCTCGCGCGCTCCCTCGTCTGCCTCCAGCGCGACGAGCGCCTGCCGGCGCAGCGCGATGCCGCCGAGCAGCGCCGTCGCCGTCGCGTCGCTCCGAGCGACCCGCCGCTGCACATACCCGAGCATCGCATTCAGCGAGCGCAGCGCCCCCGACGTCATGTCCGGCACCACCGCGCCGTGTGTCGCAAGGACTTCCTTATGCGGCGCGATCGCCTCGTCGAACGAGACCGCGAACGCCTGGAGCTCCGCCGACAGCGTCATCACCTCCGCGGCGAGCTCGCTCGGCGCGCGGCTCGCCTCGCGCGCCGCCGCGAGCACCGCCTGCTCCACGCCGTCGAGCCCTTCTATCGCCGATCGCGACGCCTGCGACGCCTGCGCCGAGAGCGCCGCGTACGCCGCCGTCTCCGCCGCCTCGGTCGCGCGGTAGGCGGCGAAGCGCGCCGCCGCGCCCGCGTACCTGGATCGCAGCGGCGCGCCCTCGTCCCTGGCGCGATCGAAGATCGCCTGCACGGCGGCCATCGCCAGCTTGTCCGCCGCGATCGCGGCCACGAGCGGCTCCCGCTCGGCGCTCGCCTTGCCGGTCATCGCCTCCTTGAAGTCGTCGGCTGCGCGGATCGGCTCTGCCTGGAGGGCCTCCTCCTGGCTATCCCTGATCAGCCACAGCAGCCCGCGGAGCTCGCCGTGGAGCGTCGCCCGGAGCGACTCGGCGTGCTTCTTCTCGTCGCGAACATAGGACACGACCCGATCGATGGTGTCAAACCAGGCCCCGAGCTCCGCCTCGTTCGCGATGAGCTCCTCGGGCCTCACGCGACCCGACCACCGCGCCCACATGAATATCGGCAGCTCGCCGTCCGCCTCGGCCTTGCTCCACGCGCTGGCCGGGCCTTCGCTCGCGTCAACGCAGTGCTCGACGACGCCGGTATTCGGTATCGCGCAGATCCTCCCGCTCAAGGGCTCGTCCTCGCGATCCCACAGGCACCCGGGCACGGTCGCACCAAGCACCAGGGCGGCAAGAGCCGCCGCAACGATCGTCGCCAATCGCACCGTTCTCATCTCATTGCCTCCACTCCGCGATTTTTCTCGCCCGGGCACGCTCGCCCGCCCGTTCTCCAGGTGCAAGCGCCCTCACGAAAGCGGTGGGACATTGCTCGGCCGAGGAGCACGCCCTCGTGCGCCATGTCGTCCGTCGTCAGCGCACGGACCGTCGCCGGACCGGGGAGGTGTTCTCCGGTGCATCCGACGGGCGTCTGTGGTGATGCCAGGGCCGTCCATCGAAGCGCAGGGGAAGCAGAGACGTGTGGGGCTCGACGCAGCAGCCGGTCCACAAGCGACGAGCCCGGGGCGAGACGACGCGGGAGCCGTCAGAAAGGCGAATTCCGGCGGCCCCGGAGCCGCCGATCGCTTCGGAAGGGCTGCGCCTGCGGCGACGTCCGAAGGGAACGGTTCAGAGCGCACTTTGCCGCGGGATCATCGCGTTTCCCGGCCGTGGCAGCGCGATCTGGGGAGCGCACCAGCGCTGGGTTCACCTTCCTTCGCCCGCTCCCCACCAGCTCCGGCGTCGTTGTCCTACCCGGCGCTTCCGGGTGGAATAGCCCCCACCACGCCTCGGTATCGACGCGAACCTGCTGCTTTCGTTACGCTTGCTGATCCAGCCCATGACTCGTCCCGAAGATGCTGCCCGGAAGAACATCGACGACGCGCTGACGACTGCCGGCTGGGCCGTGCAGGACAGGCAGGTGATGAACCTCGATGCGGCGCATGGCGTCGCCGTCCGGGAGTTCCCGCTGAAGCGCGGTCACGGCTTCGCCGACTACCTGCTCTACGTCGGCGGGGAGGCGGTCGGCGTGATCGAGGCGAAGGAGGTCGGCACCACGCTCACCGGTGTGGAGGGGCAGACCGAGAAGTACTCCGCCGGGCTCCCGGACCTCCTGCCCGCGCCGGTGCGGCCGCTGCCGTTTCTTTACCAGTCCACCGGCGTCGAGACGGCCTTCACCAACCGGCTCGACCCCGACCCGCGCAGCCGCTCCGTGTTCCACTTCCACAAGCCCGAGACCCTGAGCCGCTGGATCACCTCGGAGCCGGTCTACCTGCCCCGCGTCGAGGGGCGTCCCGATCCGCTCAGCCAGCGTCCAGCGTCCTTCCGCACGCGGCTGCTCACGTTCCCGGACGTGCCCGAGGCGGGCCTGCGGGCCGCGCAGGTGCGCGCGGTGCGCAACCTCGAGGTGTCCCTGCGCGACAACCGGCCGCGGGCGCTCATCCAGATGGCCACCGGCGCGGGGAAGACCGTGGCGGCGATCACGTCGATTTACCGGCTGATCAAGTTCGGCGATGCGAGCCGGGTGCTCTTCCTCGTCGACCGCGACAACCTTGGTCGCCAGGCGCTCAAGGAGTTTCAGCAGTACGTGGCGCCGGACGACGGCCGGAAGTTCACGGAGCTGTACAACGTGCAGCGGCTCACCTCGAACAAGCTCGATCCGGTCGCGCGTGTCGTGATCACCACCATCCAGCGCCTGTACGCGATGCTGAAGGGCGAGGCGGATCTCCCGCCCGAAGCGGAGGAGCTCGGCCTGGCCAGCCTGAGCGAGATGCTCCGGGAGCCTGTGCCGGTCGCTTACAACCCGGCGCTGCCGATCGAGGCGTTCGACGTGATCTTCGTCGACGAGTGCCATCGCAGCATCTACTCGCTCTGGCGGCAGGTGCTCGAGTACTTCGACGCCTTCCTCGTCGGCCTCACGGCGACGCCTGCGAAGCAGACGTTCGCGTTCTTCCGCCAGAACCTGGTCATGGATTACGACCATAAGCAGGCCGTGGCCGACGGGGTGAACGTCGATTACGACGTGTACAAGATCCGCACGCGCATCACGGAGAAGGGCGCCACGGTCGAGGCCGGTCCGGAGGAGATCGTCGGCCGGCGCGACCGGGAGACGCGCAGGGTCCGCTGGGAGCTGCTCGACGACGATCTCACGTACGACGCCGCCGCGCTCGACCGCCAGGTGGTCGCCCTCGACCAGATCCGCACGGTGGTCCGCACCTTCCGCGATCGGCTCTTCACCGAGATCTTCCCGGGCCGGCGAGAGGTCCCGAAGACGCTCATCTTCGCCAAGGACGACAGCCACGCCGACGACATCGTGCAGATCGTCCGGGAGGAGTTCGGCAAGGGGAACGACTTCTGCGAGAAGATCACCTACAAGACGGGCACCGCACGCATCGTCGAGAAGCAGCTGGGGCCTGACGGCAAGGAGACTGAGGTCGTCACGTACAAGTCGAACGGGCTGAATGCGGAGCACTTGCTCTCCTCCTTCCGCAACAGCTACGACCCGCGCGTCGTCGTCACGGTTGACATGATCGCGACGGGTACGGACGTGAAGCCGCTCGAGATCGTGATGTTCATGCGGGCGGTGAAGAGCCGGAATTTCTTCGAGCAGATGAAGGGCCGCGGCGCGCGCGTGATCAACCCGACCGACCTCCAGCTGGTCACATCGGACGCGCGCGCAAAGGACCGCTTCGTGCTTGTCGACTGCGTCGGCGTCTGCGAGACGGATCTCATCGACGCGCTCCCGCTCGAGAGGAACCGCACGGTGGGCTTCGAGAAGCTGCTCGAGGCCGTGGCGCAGGGGAGCACGAAGGCCGACGTGCTCTCGTCGCTCGCGGGGAGGCTGGCGCGCCTCGACCGGCGGATCGGCGCGGAGGAGCGGGCCATGCTGGCGAAGCTCGCGGGGGGTCGGACGCTGGCGGAGATCAGCGCGAAGATCGTCGAGGCGCTCGACCCCGACGCGCAGGCCGAGCGCGCTTGCGTGGTCGCGGGGCTGCCCGCGGGGGAGGCGCCGCCCGCGAGCGTGCTGGAGAAGGTGCGCAAGGAGATGCTGCGCGACGCGGCGCAGCCGCTCCGCGCGAGCCCGGAGCTGCGCAAGGCGCTCACCGACGTCAAGAAGAGCCTGGAGCAGACGATCGACGCGGTCACGAAGGACGAGGTGACCGCGGCGGGCTTCTCGGACGAGGCGAAGGAGCGAGCGAAGGCGCTGACGACCACGTTCGAGGCGTTCTGCCAGAAGCACCGGGACCAGATCACGGCGCTCCAGATCCTGTATAGCCGCCCGCACCGGCAGCGGCTGAAGCCGGAGGACGTGAAGGCGCTCGCCGACGCCATCAAGGCGCCGCCGCGGCAGTGGACGCCGGACGTGCTGTGGCGCGCGTACGAGACGCTGGAGCGGGACAAGGTCCGCGGGGCGGGGGCGGGGAGATTGCTGACGGACGTGGTGTCGCTCGTGCGGTTCGCGCTGCACCAGGAGGAAGAGCTTGTGCCCTTCCGCGAGCGGGTGCAGGAGCGGTTCGAGCGGTGGATGACGCAGCAGGCGAACCAGGGGCGGAGGTTCTCGGCGGAGCAGCGGGCGTGGCTGGAGGCGATACGGGATCACATGGCGGCGAACCTGGAAATCTCGGTCGACGATTTCGAGTATGCGCCGTTCGCCGGGATGGGCGGCGTGGGGAAGGCGGCGAGGGTGTTCGGGGCGGAGCTGGAGAAGGTGATGGCGGAGCTGAACGAGGTGCTGGCGGCGTGAGTGAGATATCGAGTCATGTGCCTCCTGGTTGGGTAAGCGTTCCACTCGGCCTCGCTGCCGAGATCCGGCTCGGACGCCAGCGCTCTCCGGACAAAGCGAACGGGCCATACATGATCCCGTACCTGCGCGCGGCGAACGTAACTTGGAGTGGTCTAGATCTGTCCGATGTTAAACAGATGGACTTCAAGCCCGCGGAGCAAGAAGTCTATCGCTTGCGGCCTGGCGATATTCTCATGTCGGAAGCAAGCGGGAGCCCGGGGGAGGTCGGTAAACCGGCGATCTGGGCAGACGAGATTCCTGGGTGCTGTTTTCAGAATACCCTAATTCGCGTCCGGCCACCTCAAGGTACTACGAAGTACCTTTATTTCCAGCTTTTGTACTTCGCTCTGTCGGGACGCTTTTTGAATGATGCGAAGGGCGTGGGTATACATCACCTCGGTTCTGAGCGCCTTTCTAAAATAGAGGTTCTTGTCGCGCCGCTTGTCGAGCAAAGCCGTATCGTTGCTGTGATCGAGCAGTACCTCTCGGACATCGATGCCGGGGTGGCCTCCCTTGAACGCGTACTCGCAAACCTGAAGCGCTACCGCGCGGCCGTTCTCAAGGCTGCCTGCGAGGGGCGGCTCGTGCCCACCGAGGCCCAACTCTCGCGGCAACAAGAGGGGCGCGAATACGAGCCTGGCGACGTGCTGCTCCGGCGCATCACTGGCGAGCGTCGCGCGCGGTGGGAGGCGGGCAAGATCGTAAAGGCAGAATCTAAGCGGCGGATGGATCGCGACGATCACGCGAAGCAGCGGGAAGAACCCCATGTTCCGAGCGCGAGTGAACTGCCACCGCTGCCAGAAGGATGGGGCCTTAGTACTCCAGATGTGCTCGCATCGCCCGAACCTGGCTCAATTTGCGCAGGTCCTTTCGGTACGATCTTCAAAGCTCACGACTTTCGGTCTGTGGGCGTCCCAATCATCTTCCTCCGGCACGTGAAGGCTGGACGCTACCTCACTGAGAGGCCGGGTTTCATGGATCGAGAGAGATGGGAAGAGCTGTTCCGTCCTTACTCCGTGTTCGGGGGTGAATTGCTTGTGACAAAGCTTGGTGATCCACCGGGTGAGTGCGCCATCTATCCGGAAGGGATTGGACCTGCGATGGTGACGCCCGACGTCATCAAGATGTCTGTGGATGAAGGAGTCGTTCGTCGCCGATTCTTGATGCATTATTTGAATTCTGACACGGCGCGGCGGGTCGCGTTCGGTGTCGCGTTTGGCACGACGAGACTTCGCATGACATTGCCGTTGTTTCGCACGCTGCCCATACCAGTTCCGCCGCTGGTAGAGCAGAATCGCATCGTTTCCGAAATCGACCGCCTTCTTTCAATCGCTGACGAGGTCGAACAAACCACTCGCGCCCAGCTCGCCCGCGCCCAGCGCCTTCGCCAATCCGTCCTGAAGCGCGCTTTCGAAGGCAAGCTCGTCCCGCAAGACCCGAACGACGAGCCAGCGAGTGTGCTGCTCGAGCGCATCCGCAGCTCCCACGATACTACCGAGCTCAAGAAGCCGCGGCGTCAGTCCACACGCCGGCGTGCCCCGGACACGGAGGTAGAGCCTTGACGTACTGGCTGGGCAGTTTCAACGGTACCACGTACGCAGAGTTCCAGAAGGCCGAAGCCAAGGTCCTGGGCTTTCGCGCCGGCGCGCAGAATGAGGCCGCATTCAAGAGGATCAAAGCCGGCGATACGATCATCGGCTACATCACCGGAGTCGCGCGCTGGGTCGCGGTGCTCGATGTCATCGGACCCAGCAAGACGACGGCGAAGATCTGGAAGGACGACGACTTTCCCCTCCGGCTCGATGTGCAGCCTCGGATCCTGCTCAAGCCGGAGCACGGCGTGCCGCTCGACGATCTGGAGGGCCGCGTGGACTTCTATGCTGACGCCTCGCTGAAGGGCACGTTCAAGGGCTTTCTGCGCAAGTCGCCGAACCGCTTCCAGCGCGACGAGGACGGCGCGCTCATCGTGAAGCTGATCCAAGGCGCGCAGAAGAAGCCCGTATTTCGCCCGGTTCCGGCCTGGAAGCTTGCCCGGAAGCTTCGGTATTACGTCGAGCAAGGCGAGGGCGGCCGCAAGATCGAGGCCCACGTCACCGTGCCGGAGCCCGAGGAGCCGCCGGCCCCGGTGCAGGCCGCGACGGAGGACGAGGGGCCCGCGGCGACCACGCGGCACACGGAGATCCAGTGGACGCTCCTCACGCTCGGCGCCGAGATGGGTCTCGACGTCTGGGTCGCGCGCAACGATCGCTCCCGAACATGGAAGGGCAAGAAGCTCGGCGAGCTTTCTCGCGTGGTCCAGAAGCTCCCCACGCAGTTCAACGAGCCCACGACGCGGACGATCGAGCTCATCGACGTGCTCTGGCTCAAAGGCAACTCGATCGTCGCAGCGTTCGAGGTCGAGTGCACCACGTCGATCTACTCCGGCCTGCTCCGGATGTCGGATCTCCTGGCCCTCCAGCCGAACCTCGACATCAAACTCTACCTTGTCGCGTCCGAGGAGCGCCGCGACAAGGTCGAGCAGGAGATTCAGCGCCCGACGTTCTCGCTGCGCGAGAAGGCGCTCCCCAACGTGTGTGGCTTCCTGCCGTTCAACAAACTGTGCGAAACCGTCGAGGGGATCCGTAAGCTCCAGCTCGCGTCGTCCCTCCAGCCGAACTTTCTCGAGAAGGTGGCAGAGTACTTCACTCAGGAGCCCGACACCTGACGCCCCGCCCTGCACGGCATCGCCAGTTCGCGCTATCCTCTCGCAGCCGGTTCCGGCCGAGCCACGACCCCGAAGGAGCCCGCCGTGCCCATCGTCCACCACGCCGTCCGCCTCTCCAGTCCGAAGGGCTTCGGCCGTCGCGTGCCCCCCGCTCCGCTGGGCGTCGCCCTCAAGCAGGTCGACGCCGCGGTGCGACGCTCCGTCCTGATGGCCTTCGAGGGGCGGAGCGTCACGGCCGGACGGCCCCGGGCCTGGTTCAACGCCGCCTGCGATATCCGGCTCGTCGACGTCGAGGGAAACGCCGACACGACCCTGCACTTCGAGGCGCCGGAGCTGGGCGAGGCCGCCGCGGAGCTCTACCTCCAGGCGGAGCTGTGGCCGACGCGGCCTCCCCCGGGATGGACGGGGTTCGACGTCCTCGCCGGGGTCCTTCAGGACGTCGGCGATGGCAACCCGGACAGCGAACGCTTCGATCGACCCCTGCTCCAGCACCTCGCTCACTTCGGTCGGCTGCTCGACGCCGGCTTTGACGCGCTTCGGGTCGAGGAGCACCGGACGGGCGTTCCGGGCGAAGCCGTGCTCGACCGGGCTACCGTCGAGACCGCGAGAAAGCTCAGCGCCTCCACGCCGAGGGCCCAGGCCGTGCGCATCGCTGGACTCCTCGACATGGTTCGGGTGAGCACCCAGTCCTTCGCGATCAAGCTCGATGACGGAGAGGAGATCCGGGGCGTGCTCACCGCGGGGAGCGTCGACGCGGCCGGGGTGCTCCTGAACCGTAGGGTCCTTGTCCATGGCCGGGCGGTGTACCGCCCCTCGGGGCGCATCCTTCGGCTCGACGCCGAGAGGATCGAGGATGGAGAGGGCGTCTCCGGCTTCTGGTCGAGGATCCCCAAACCCATCTTCGGTCGTCGCATCGATCCGAGAGCCCTCTACCGGCCGCAGACCGCCACCACCGGTGTCGGCGCAATCTTCGGGAGGTGGCCGGGCGACGAGACGGACGAGGAGTTCGACCAGGCAATCAAAGAGCTCTCATGACCGGGATCGTCCTGCTCGATACCGCGTGTGCTCGGGCGGCGTCCGCTACCCTGATCACGACGGACAAGGACTTCGACCCGCTTCACGGCGAGTTCATCCAGCGCGTCTACTTCGAGTGAAAGAAACAGGCCCCTGAACGTGTCGAACCCCTCCGCCCAGATCGTCCAGAAGCTCTGGTCCTACTGCAACGTCCTGCGCGACGACGGCCTCTCCTACGGCGACTACGTCGAGCAGCTCACGTTCCTCCTGTTCCTGAAGATGGCGCACGAGCGCACGCAGCCGCCGTGGAACCACAAGCCGTTCATCCCGGCCGGTCACGACTGGCCCGCGCTGCTCGCCAAGGACGGCGACGCGCTCGAGGTCCAGTATCGCAAGACGCTGGACCACCTCGGCCGGCAGCCGGGCATGCTCGGGGTCATCTTCCGCAAGGCGCAGAACAAGATCCAGGACCCGGCGAAGCTGCGCCGCCTCGTCGCGGACCTCATCGACCGCGAGCAGTGGACGACGCTCGACGCCGACGTGAAGGGCGACGCCTACGAGGGGCTGCTCGAGAAGAACGCGCAGGACACGAAGGGCGGCGCGGGCCAGTACTTCACGCCGCGCCCGCTGATCCAGGCCATCGTCGAGGTCATGCGCCCGGGGCCCGACGACACGATCTGCGACCCGGCCTGCGGCACCGGCGGCTTCCTGCTCGCGGCGCACGACCACATCGTCCGGACGCACCCGAGCATGACCCGCGAGCAGAAGAAGCGCCTGAAGGTCGGCGCGCTCCGCGGCGTCGAGCTCGTCCCCGGCGTGACCAGGCTCTGCGCGATGAACCTGCTCCTCCACGGCATCGGGCCGAGCGCCGACGAAGGGCAGCCGCCCATCGAGACCCGGGACAGCCTCGCCGCGGATCCGGGCTCCCGCTACTCCATGGTCCTGACCAACCCGCCGTTCGGGAAGAAGTCGAGCGTGATGGTCCTCACGGAGGAGGGCGACGAGGCCCGCGAGGCGCTCACGGTCATGCGCGAGGACTTCTGGGCGACGACGAGCAACAAGCAGCTCAACTTCGTCCAGCACGTGAAGACCATCCTCGCGATCCATGGGCGCGCGGCCGTCGTCGTGCCCGACAACGTGCTCTTCGAGGGCGGGGCAGGGGAGACGATCCGCCGCAAGCTGCTCCACGACTGTGACGTCCACACGCTGCTCCGGCTCCCCACGGGCATCTTCTATGCGCAGGGCGTGAAGGCGAACGTGCTCTTCTTCGACAAGAAGCCCGCCAGCGAGAAGCCGTGGACGAAGAAGCTCTGGGTCTACGACCTCCGCACGAACCAGCACTTCACGCTCAAGACCAACCCGCTCGCGCGCGCCGATCTCGACGACTTCGTCGCTTGCTACAAGCCCGGTGAGCTGCACAAGCGGCGGGCGACGTGCTCGGAGAAGAACCCGACAGGGCAGTGGCGAGCCTACGAGGTTGCGGAGCTCATCGCCCGGGACAAGTGCAGCCTCGACGTCTTCTGGCTGAAGGACGAGAGCCTGGAGGCCTCCGAGAACCTGCCGGCCCCGGACGTGATCGCCGGAGAGATCGTGGAGGACCTGCGGGCCGCCCTCGAGCAGTTCGAGGCGGTGGAGGCCGATCTGAGGGCGCGAGCGTCGGCCGGGAGCACCTCGCCGTGAGGACCTCCCTTCGTGACCCCGCCCGATCCGTCCCGGGGCGTCCCCTCTGTGTGACCGCTCGCGACCGCTGAGCTACCCTGCCGCCGTCGCCGTCCTGCACCGTCAACGAGGAGCCGCGGAGAGCCATGAAGGTCCAGCACCTGCACATGAAGCAGTTCAGCGCGTTCGAGGACGTCGATCTCGCCTTCTCACCGGGGATCAACGTCTTCCTCGGCACCAACGCGACGGGGAAGAGCCACACCATGAAGGCGCTCTACGCCCCGCTCAAGACGCTGGAGCAGGAGGGCTCCGTCATCCCCCTGGATCTGCGGCTGCACGAGAAGCTGGCCAACGTCTTCCGGCCGGACGACGCGTACATGGGCAGGCTCGTCCACCGCCGCAAGGGGCAGGGCAAAGGGTTCATCACCATCCGAGGAGCGACGGGCGACGTCGCGGTCGTGCTGAACACGAAGGGCAAACAGCAGGTCGAGGTCAAGACCGCGACCTGGAAGACCGAGGCGCCATCCATCTTCCTGCCGACGCGGGAGGTCCTCGCCATGTTCGAGGGGTTCATCCCCGCGTACCAGGAGCGCAAGCTCTCGTTCGATGAGACATACTATGACGCCTGCGTCGCCCTCAGCCAGGCGGCGCTGCGCGGCCCCCGATCCGAGGAGGCGAGGGTGCTGATCGAGCCGATCGAGACGGCGCTCGGCGGCAAGGTCTCCCTCCAGGGGGGGCGGTTCTATCTCCTGCGCAAGGACGGCAGCATGGAGGCGCACCTCGTCGCCGAAGGGCTCCGCAAGATCGCTTGCCTCGCCCACATGGTCTCGAACGGCTCGTTGACGACGAACGGCATCCTCTTCTGGGACGAACCCGAGGCGAACCTGAACCCGCAGCTCGTCTCGCTGGTCGTCGACATCCTCCTGGAGCTGGGGAGGCGCGGCGTGCAGACCTTCGTCACGACGCACGATTACCTCCTCTCCCACAAGCTGTCGCTCCTCTCCGAGTACAGGAAGTATCCCGACGTGCCGATCCGGTTCTTCGCGTTCCACCGTCAGGAGGCGCACGGCCCTACGCTCGTCGATGCCGGCGATACGCTGGCCGAATTGCCGACCAACCCGATCCTCGATGAGTTCTCGCGCCACTACGATTTCGAGCGCAAGCTCTTCGACGAGGCGCCCGAGGAGGGCTCCGCGGCATGAGCTTCGTGCACGACGAGGGCAAGCTCCGTTTCGCCTTCGACAGCGACTGGAAGATCCTGAAATGGGACGACCACGGCGCGTATGTCGGTGGGCTGCAGAGGTTCCAAGAGACCAAGGCGGTCGATTTCTTCGGTCTGTATCTCGACGAGCCTTACTTCATCGAGGTCAAGGACTTCCGCGGTCACCGGATTGAGAACAAGGTCCGGCTCTCGAGCGGAGAGCTCGCCCGAGAGGTCGCGTACAAGGTGCGGGATACCATGGCAGGCATGCTTTGGGCCTGCGATCGCTTGCCGCTCGATCGCGGTGAGCTACGTGGCTTCGTGCGACGGATCCTCGCCTGTACCAAGAAGGTTCCCGTCGTGCTCTGGCTGGAGGAAGATCGCCCGCCCGAGCCTGCGCTCGCCTCAGCGCTCGGCGAAGCCATCAAGCGCGAGCTCGCCTGGCTCAACCCGAGGGTCCTGGTGACATGCCGGTCGCTCGTCCAGACCGGCCCAGTCCATGGCCTCGTGGTCACGAACCTGTCGTGACGCGCTCCCAGAATCCCCTGCACCGCACCTCCCACCACCTCTCCCGCCCCGGTCCACGCAAGCGGCGCCCCGCCGTCCGGCGCCCACCTCGCCGTAGCTCATTCAGCGGCGAGCCGGTCCACCGTCTTGCCCCGCAGCGCTCGCCACGCTAGCGCTAGCGCCCCCACGTCGTGGCGCGTTTCTCCCGGCTCGATCGCATGACGGACGCCAGGGAGCTCTTCCGCAGCCCGCTCTGTTCACGCTACACTTATCCTTCTCTGCTCTCTGAGGAGTCGTGAGTCTGATGGAATCTGCCCCCAGCGTGTTGCTCGGCGAGCTCTTCGCCCGCTCTGCCGATCTGCTCTTCATCGCCTCGGCCGACGGAGCGCTGCTCCACGGGAGCGGCGGACTGCGCGAGGCGCTGGGCCCCGGGGTCGAGGGGGGCGCGCGCCTCGCGGATCTCGCGCACCCGGACGATCGCGCCGCGCTCTCGGCGGCCTGGTCGTCGCTCCTTCAGAGGGACGAGCCCGTCTCGTTCAGCGTGCGCCTGCGCGACGGCGGCGGCGCCTACCGGGCGCTGTCGTGCAGCGCCAGCCGATCGTCCGACCGGAGCGCCGTCCTCGGCTCGCTCCGCCCCGCGCCCGCGCCCGCGGCCGCGCCGCTGGCCGCCGCGACCCCGATGACCGAGGAGGAGCTGAGCACGCTCCGGCTCAAGGCGCGCATCCTCGACGGCCTCGCCGAGCACGTCGATCCCTTGACGATATGGGCGCTCGACGGCGACGGGATCTACCTCTATCACGATGGCAAGGCGGTCGCGAAGGCCGGGTTCACACGGGGGCAGCACGTCGGGCGCAGCGTGTACGACCTCTATGGGGCCACCCCGGAGGCCGCCGCCGAGATGCGGAAATGGTACGACGGCCAGATACGCCGGGGTCGCAGCGAGGCGCACGGCGCCGACTGGGACACCTGGCTCGTCCCGCTCCCCAGCGAGCCCGGCGGCCCCATCGACGGCGTGCTCGGGGTCTCGCTCGACGTGTCGGACTCCCGGATCGTCGAGAACGAGCTGCGCGTCCAGATCGACCAGATCGCGGCGCAGCAGAAGGTGATCCGCGATCTCTCGACGCCGATCATCGAGGTCTGGGACGGCGTGCTCACGCTCCCGATGGTCGGCACGGTCGACAGCGTCCGCACGGCCGAGGTCATGGACAGCCTGCTCGCGCAGATCGTCGAGAAGCGGGCGCGCTTCGCCATCCTCGACCTCACCGGCGTCGAGGTCGTCGACACCAGGGTCGCCAGCCACCTCATCCAGCTCATCACCGCCATCCGCCTCCTCGGCGCGGACGGCATCGTCGCCGGCATCAAGCCGACCGTCGCCCAGACCATGGTCGCGCTCGGCCTCGACCTCACCCAGCTCAACACGCAGCGCAACCTGCGCGCCGCCCTCAACTACGCCATCCGGGCCATGACAGGCGCCCAGGGCGCCTCCTCCGCCGCGAGCCCCGCGCCCGGCAAGAAGCCAGCTCCCTGAGCGGCGTCGTCGAGGCGGCTCACTCGTCCACGAGATCGAAGACGATGCCTCCCTGCGTCTTGATCCGGTGAGTCGACCGGTTCGCGCTGTTGACCGGAGAGGGCGTCAGCGGGTTGGGCGCGGCGCCCACGATGACCGGCCGATCCGGGTCGCCGTTCACGAAGGCGATGAGCACCTCGGTCCCCGGCTTGAGCGGGAAATGCGTGCCGTAGTTCGCTCCAGCGTGGTTCTGGAGCATGCGCACCGGCCTGGACGACACGCCGCCGGCCGCCCCCGTATCGAACAGGAACCGGACCATGTACCTGCCCTGATCGTCGATCTGCGCGTCGTTGCCCCCGCCCCCCGGCCCG
Organism: Sorangium sp. So ce295; assembly: GCF_051527405.1. Classification (NCBI taxonomy): domain Bacteria; kingdom Pseudomonadati; phylum Myxococcota; order Polyangiales; family Polyangiaceae; genus Sorangium; species Sorangium sp. So ce295. The sequence goes on from NZ_CP150324.1 coordinate 12,528,164, forward strand.
GCGTCGACGATCCCCGTGACGACGCCGCTGATCCGGGGCGCCTTCGTGACGCGCGGCGGCCGGTACGTGTTCTTGCCCGGGATCGCGCGGAAGGTGTTCACGTAGCGCCGCGGCTCGTCGCTGCCGGTCAGCAGCGTCGCGCGGTGCTCCACCTCGACGAAGAGCAGATCGAGCGACTCCAGAATCGGGTGCCCTTCCACCGTCGATCGAGCGCCCGCGCCGAGCCCGCACACCGCGCTCCTGCCCGCGTACACGAGCTGCGTCGCCTGCCGCTCCTCGGCCCGGACCTGCGCCAGCGCCTTCCCCTCCGCCGGCGTCTTGTAATGGCCGCCGTACTCGATCACGCCCCCCGCGTACCCCGTGGGGAGGACGTGCTCCGACGTCAGATCGAGCATCGGTTGCCGGTAGTTGTAGTCGCGGGCGACATACACGCTCGGCACCAGCCGCGATCTCGCCTCGAGCTCGAAGACGTCGCGCGTGTCGCTGTTCTCGCGGAATTGGACGGACTCGGCGCCGGCCGCGGGCTCGAAGCCGGCGCCGTCGGTGAAGACCATCGTGTCCTGCCCGTCCTGGTGATCGAAGAAGAAGCTGATCCCGGCGTGCTCGGCCAGGCGGCTGATGAAGGCGAGATCGGTCTCCTGGTACTGCACCACGAACTCCCGCGGCGCGTACGTGCCCGTCAGCCTGAGCACCACGTCGCTCCCGCTCAGGCCCACGAGCTCGAGCTTTTGCTTGATGAGGTCCGGCACCGCCTTGTTCATCGAGATCTCCGTGGTCTCGACCAGCGCCAGCCGGTAGGCGCGCGGGACGATGTGCAGGCGGTACGCCCGGTGGTCGCGCAGGTTCGCGAGCATGTCGTGGACCTCCGCGACCATCCCGTGGACGCGCCGCACCTCGACCCTGTTCTGCTCGAAGACGATCGCGACGCTCTCGCCCGTGAAGGCCTGTCCGTCGACCTCGGCGTCGCGCGGACAGACCACCTCGACGTCGAACGTGAAGAGCTGGGAGATCGCTTCGCGCCCCGAGAGTCTGCTCACCTGGAGGAGGTCGGATGAGAAGCCGGAGAGCTCGAGTCGAATGTTCAGCAAATCGGCGAGCCCGCTCGCCGTCCCCGTCGATCCCTCATTCGTGACCTGGGAGAGGGTCTCCTGCCGAGGGGCGCTTGAAACGGCGAGCCTGCTCACCGTCCTCGTCGATCCCTCATTCGTGACCTGGGAGAGGGGCTCCTGCCGAGGGGCGCCTGAAACGGCGAGCCTGCTCATCGTCGTCGTCGAACCATCGTTCGTGACGGGGGAGGGGGTCTCCTGCTGAGGGGCGTCTGAATCGGCGAGCCTGCGCACCGACCTCGTCGGTTCAAGTTTCGTGACGTGGGAGGGGGTCTCCTGCCGAGGTGCGTCTGAATCGGCGAGCCTACTCACCGACCTCGTCGGTTCAAGTTTCGTGACGTGGGAGGGGGTCTCCTGCCGAGGTGCGTCTGAATCGGCGAGCCTACTCACCGACCTCGTCGGTTCAAGTTTCGTGACGTGGGAGGGGGTCTCCTGCCGAGGTGCGTCTGAATCGGCGAGCCTGCTCGCGGTCCTCGTCAGTTCATCATTCGTGACGTGGGAGGGGGTCTCCTGCTGAGGTGCGTCTGAATCGGCGAGCCTGCGCACACTCCTCGTCGGTTCAAGTTTCGTGACGTGGGAGAGGGTCTCCTGCTGAGGGGCGCCAGAATCGGCGAGCCTACTCACCGTCTTCGTCGGTTCAAGTTTCGTGACGTGGGAGAGGGTCTCCTGCTGAGGGGCGCCAGAATCGGCGAGCCTGCTCACCGTCTCCGTCGGTTCAACGTTCGTGACGTGGGAGAGGGTCTCCTGCTGAGGTGCGTCTGAATCGGCGAGCCTGCTCGCGGTCCTCGTCGAATCATCGTCCGTGACGTGGGAGAGGGTCTCCTGCTGAGGGGCATCTGAATCGGAGGGGCTGCGCGTCGTCATCGTCGATCCATCCTTCGTGACGTGGGGGAGGGGCTCCTGCTGAGGGGCGCCTCGCCCGCGGGCGCCCCTCACGCTCGTCGATGCGGGCTCGGCGAGCTACCGTTTGCGATCGAAGCGCTCGTAAAGGCTCCTCCTCAAGGCGGGGGAAGGGGTCGGCAGCGCGGGGCGCTCGGGCGGTGGAGGCGGCGGCCTGCGGGGCGGCGGGGCCGGCGGCGGCTCGTCCGCCTCGGGGGAGCGCGCAGGCGAGGCGCTCAGCGTTGGCCTCGGCGGGGGAGGCGGCTCCGGCAGCAGCGGCTCCGGAGGTGGCGCCGCCGGCTCAGGAGCCGGGAGCGGCGCTGCCGCCGTTTCTGGCGCTTCCACGGCGGCTGGCACGAGCGCAGGGGGGGCCGCGAGCGCGCCGGCGCCGGAGGGGCCGGGCGCGCCGGCGACCGGCTCCCAGTCGTCTTCCATCGCGAGCGCGAGCGTGCCCGAGCCCGCGCGCTCCTCCGCCGTGACCGGCTCCCGGCTGATCATCGATGGAGGCAGCGCGCCGCCCGGGGGCGCCGGCTGGAACGGGAGCGCGGGCTGGTCCGTCGCGCCGGCATCCTCCTCGGGCAGCAGCGCCAGCGTCGCGGCGGGAGACCCCTTCGGCCCTTCTTCCACCGAGGAGATCGAGAGGGTCCCCGTGTCGACCCGCGGCCCGTGCGCGCCCTCGGCCGGCCCGGCGATGTCGCCGGGAGCCGACCCGGGGCGGAACGGCGTCGCCGCCGCCGAGGCGAGGGCAGCGGCCACCGCGCCAGCGTCCGAGAGGCTCACCGTGCGCGCCCCGGCGGCCGGCGCGGCCTGGGTCGCGCCCAGGGGGTCGCCGCCGTCGCCGTCGCCTCCCACGCCGCGCGCGCGGCCGGCCGCGTCGGCTGCCTTCGCGGGATCCTGGGCCGCGGCGCCCTGCTCCGCCGGCGGCTCGGGCCACTCGAGCGGCTCGCCGGGGAGCTCGACCCCCGCCACGAGGGTGGCCGCCGCGAGCGCGGCCTCGTCGGGGACGACCAGGCTGCCCCGGAAGACGAGGGTGCAGCGCTGCTCGTCGCCGTCGATGCGCAGAATGTCTGCGTTCAGCTCGAGCGGGTGGCCCTCGCTCACGCCGAAGGCGGAGAGGCCATGGACGCGCGCTCGGCCGCGCGCCTCGGGCAGCCGCGTCCGGAGCCGCGGCAGCGTGGGGTGGAGCCCGTGGAGCTCGATCCACTCGCCGCCGCGCAGGTAACGCGTCCGCTGATCGGGCGGCGCCGCCTGGTAATAGGCCCACTCGAAGGGATCGGGGATCTCGGCGATGGCGGCGTCGAGCGCCTTGCGGGGCGTGGCCCCGAGCAGCCGCCTGCGCGCGGGCCAGGCGCGCGCGATGGGCCCGAAGCCGGCCGCGCGCGCCGGCTGGAGGGGATCGACGATGTTCGCCTCGGGCTCGGACGCGTCGCCCGTCGCCTGCACGCCGAGGAAGTTCTCCTGGTCGTTCTCGCCGCGGAGCGCCCGCTCGTACACGAGCGGCATCCGCTGGAACCCGGCCCTGTCCTTCACCAGGAGCTCCTTGTCGAGCAGGGGCCCGTCCTCATCGGAGATCGCGAGTCGCACGGGCAAGGCGTGCACGGGCGCGCCGGGCGGCGGCGCGTGGGCGTGGCCGGTAAAGAGCACGTCGGCGCGCTCCAGGTGCGGCGCCAGATCGCTCGTGAGCCGGACGCTCCGCCCAGGGTTGTTGCCGTGATGGACCTCCCCCTGGACGACCTGCTGCGGCTCGACCCTGGGCATCTCCGCGTCCGCCGCGAAGGCGAAGGTGGCCTTGACGATCACGGTGATGTGGAGCTCGCCCCGGCTGCGCCACGCGACGGCGGCGGCGGCGGCTCCGTTCAGCGGCGTGACCCTCACGGGCCCGGTCGCGCCGTTCGTTCCACGGGTCATCGCGCCCTTCGCCGCGCCCTTCTCCGCACCGTTCGCCATTCCGCGGCGTTATAGCACGGCTCTCGTCACGAACTTGCCGCCGCACTGCCCCCATGCCACCCACGGCGATCATGAAGCCGGCTGGAAACGCTCGTGCGCTGGGATCGGCGCTCGCCCTCCTCGTCATGATTGCCTCGTTCGGCTGCGACACGGTGGCGACGCTCGTCGCGCCCGCGGTGCCGGTGGTCATCGAGAAGGCGACCGCGCCCGGGGAGCCCGCCGCGCCCGAGGATCCTGCCGCGCCCGAGGCGCCCGAGAGCCGGAAGTGCTGCTTCCGGAGCGGCGAGGGCGCCGCGAAGGTGTGCGAGAGCCAGGAGCGCTGCTGCTCCGGCAGGTACGACCGCAGCGCGTGCGAGGACTCGGGCGGTCTCTGGTTCAACAGCGCCGACGGCTGCGCCGGCGCCTGCTGAGCATCTGGCTCGCTCCGCCGGCGTAGGAAAGGGTGTGCGCGAGCTCGACACCGACGCCCTGCTCCGGCTCGTGCAGCGGGCCACGGGCCATGTCCCGTCGTCGATGGTCCCGCTGCGCGGGGGCGTGTCGTGCCGGCGCTATCTGCGCGTCGTGACGCCGGCCGGGACGGCGGTCGCGATGTTCGCGCCGAGCGCGGGGGCCGACGGCGTCGCGATCGGCGCCGCTCCCCCGCGGTGGCCGTTTCTCGAGGTGCACGCGCTCCTCCGGGAGCGCGGCGTCCGGGTGCCGGCGCTGCTCGCCGAGGACTGCGAGCACGGCCTGCTCCTCCTGGAGGATCTCGGGGACGCGACGCTCTCGGCCTTCGTCGAGCGCGCGCCCGCCCGCCGCGCCGAGGTCTACGCGCTGGCCGCGCGCGATATCGCCCGGGCGCAGCGGGCGCTCGCGGCGCTCCCGAGCGGATCGAGCGTCGACTCGTGCGCGCTCGACGAGACGCTCCTGCGCTGGGAGCTCGACCATTTCCGCGCGTGGGCGCTCGACGCGCGCGGGCTCAGGCTGGGCGACGCGGCGCGGGCCGAGCTCGACGCCGTCTCGGAGCGCCTCGCCCGGCGCATCGCCGCGTGGCCGCGGGGCTTCGTTCACCGCGATTACCAGAGCCAGAACCTCATGGTCGTGGACGCGGCGGGCGGGGGCCTCGAGATCGCCTGGCTCGACTTCCAGGACGCCCTCCTCGGCCCGCGCGCCTACGATCTCGCGACGCTCCTGAATGACAGCGCACAGGATCTGGATCGCTCCTTCGTCGAGGCCCGGCTGGACGACTATGCCGCCGCCGCCTCGCTCGACAGGCCGGCGCGCGACGCGCTTGGCCGGGAGTTCGAGGTGCTCACGGTCCAGCGCAAGCTGAAGGACGCCGGCCGCTTCGTCTTTCTCGACCGCATCGGCGTGGATCCTACGTACCTGCGCTACGTCGAGCCCGCGCTCGCGAGGGCGCGCGCCGCGCTCGCGAGGATGGGCGACGACGAGGACATGCGGGTGCTGGCGCGGCTCATCGCGTGGTGAGAGAGAGTTGGACGCCAAAAGACGCCAAGGGACGCCAAAAGACGCCAACAGATGAGAGAAAGGGGGACGCGTGGCTCTCGGAACGCCATGTCGACGACCCTGGCTATCTTGTCACGAACAATCCCGTCTCTTTTTTGGCGTCTTTTGGCGTCTTGTGGCGCCCTGGCGTTTGAATCTGACATGCCCGGTCGTCGGCCGGCCGGATCTCGGCCTCGGTGCGGCTCAGAGCTCCGACTGCTCCAGAAAGCGCTGGAGGAACGTGACGGCGGCTTGCTCTCCAGCCTCCGGGAAGCCCCCGAACATCGCGAACTGGTGCCATACCCAGCCGGCGTTCAGATAGGTATCCTTCTCGCTCGCCTCGAGCGAGGAGCACACGTGATCCCAGCGCGGGTTCGCCCCGGGGAGATAGCCGCTCCTGTCGGGCGGCAGGCTGGTCAGGCGCGCTTCCCTAGAGGGGCCGGGGAGCCTCTGCTGGAGCGCCGCGTTCGCGTCGAGCTGGTGGCCGCCGGTCATCCGCAGGCGGCGCGAGGTGTCGCCGCCGAGCCAGCGCACGAGCAAGGCCTCATTCTTGGCGATGCCGCGGGCGTCGAACGCGAACACCTCGCTCACGCGGTCCTTGTTGGCCGCGAGCGCCTGCCACAGGGCCAGTCCGCCGGCGCTGAAGCCCGCGAGCCCGAGCTTGCCGAGCCGCGGCCCGCCCTGCCCCGTACCGATCTTCCGCGCGCCGCAGAGGAAGCGGAGCGCCGCCTCGGCGAGGCCCGGCAGGCTCGCGGTCGTGGCGGCGCCGAAGCTCGCCCCGCTCGGCCACGGGTGCAGCATGACCACCGCCCTGCCGCTCGCGGCGAGCGCCTCCTCGAAGCCGCAGCGGACATAGACCCAGCGCGACTGGTCGCGCGGATCGCGCTCGAACACGTCGCGCGCCCAGAACGACGCGCCGGGAGACGGGTCGGGCGCGAGCAGGTATCGATTCAGCCCGAACATCTCGTGGCGCTGGTCGACCCGGGTATACGGGTACCCTTCCGGCCGGTAGAACACGAGGGCCGAGATCCCGTCGTCCGGCGGCGCCTTGCAGGCCTCCGGGATGCTCGCGAACCAGATCTTCGGATCCCCCGCGGTGGCGCCGAGGGCCACGAGCTCGGTCCCGGGCCGGTGCTCGCGCCGGTACTCGTCCGCATACCCGGCGTAGGCCATCCAGAACGGGGTGATATCGACGAAATCCGTCCTGATCTGGGCGAGCGCGAGGCCGGGCGCCGATTGCACGTCGACGAGCGGGTGGGCCTGCCCGAGCTCCGGGTCAGGGGCGGGGCTGAGCGCCGTCCCGCCGCTCGCCACGTCGAACGCCTGGTCGACCGACAGGACCTCTTCCTCCAGGGCGGGGACGTCCTCGAAGGCGTCGAACGCCGCCGAGAAGCGTGCGCTGAGCGCGACGCGCGACGCCCCGGCGGGGATCACGAACTCGCGCCGCCCAGGGCTCGATCCGGCGAGCGGCAGCGGCGCGTCGTCGGCCGTCGCCTGCACGTCGGCGAGCGCGTCGGGCAGAAGCGGGCTGCCCGCATTGCGCCAGGTGACCCGGAGCCTCAGCGCCATGCGGCGCCCCGGACCGGAGGGCGCGCCCGGCGAGGAGGGAGCGCGGCGGCGTGGAGGGGGTCGACCGGGCCATTGCCGGCGAAGGGGGAGCGCTGCGGGGCGGAGGGCACGGGGCGCCCACGGTACCAGAGGGCGCGGCCCGCGGGCGAGCGCGACCGGGCGCGCTCGCCCGCGCGGGGAGCCCCGAGAGGGGCGCTTCCCGTGTCGTTCGGCCGATCCTGCGGGCCGGCGCGCCGCGCCGCCTGGGGCTGTGTCGCCTCCTCGGCTGGCGCGGCGCCAATCGACTGGAGCTCAGCGGTTGCCGTTCGCGCAGTACCCGAACTCGACGGCCGTTCCAGGCTTGATCTTGGCGTTCCAGCTCACGCCGGTGAACACGAAGTCGGTGCCTTGCTTGACGGCGTTGGTGTTCCAGAAGTCACGGAGCGTCGCGCCGTTCGAGGGCACGTAGAGCTTCCATGTGGTCTCGCCGCTGTCGTTCTTGGTCAGCTTGACGTTGTTGCAGTAGCCGCCCGTCCACGTCGAGTTGGGGGTGATGCCGATGGTGATGTTGCCGCCCTCCACGCGCACGCCGGTCCCGGGGTTGCCCCCGCCGCTGCCGCCGCCGGTGCTGCTGCTGCTGCTGCTCGACGAGGACGTGGTGGTGCCGCCGCCGCCGCCACCGCTGCCGGAGGTGCTGGAGCTGGAGCTGCTGGTGGTGGAGCTGCTGGAGCTGGAGCTGGAGCTGCTGCTGCCCTTCACCCGCGCGATGAAGCTGTCATAGCCGGCGACGTCGCCCGTCTGAGAGAGCATGACGATCGCGACGCCCATGTCGACGGCCTTGGCGACGTTGCTCTCGTTGAGCCAGGTGGAGTCGACGTTGATCGGGCCGCCGCCGAACGTGTACGCGTCCACGATGACGAGCGGCAGGCTGAGCGCGGTGGTGATCTCCTTGTAGGTGAAGTTGTCGATCTTGCCCGTGGTGAACGGGAATTGCTTGCCCGTGAGGCCGACGTACTTGACCACGCTGCGATCCCAGCCGTCGTAGAAGTCGCCGACCGACGACGCCCACTTGGTGGCCGACGGGCTGAACCACGGGCTGAAGTCGATGACCACCTTGCACGAGGGGCAGCCCGCCTTGATGGCGCCGAGGATCTGGTTGATGAAGCTGTCGGACTCCGTCTCCGTGAGCGCGTTCTGCTGCGCCGTCTGCGAGAACTGGTACCAGTCCGGCTCGATGTGGATCAGCGCCTCGCGCCCTCCGAGTGCCCCGTTGATCCCTGACGCCGCCTTCTGGTAGGCGCTCGCCATCGAGCCGATGTTGGCGCGCACGTACGCCGCGCCCCTCTGGCACAGCGGTGCGCCGCTGTTGCCGTCGCAGTCGTTCTCGGACCCGAGCCCCTTCTTCGTCATGTCCGTGGCGATGTAGCCGAAGAAGTAGGGGGTCTTCCCCGCGTTGACGATCTGCGTAAGCTTGTTCTTATGTGTGCTGGTGAAGCCGCCCGATTGCAACCAGTCCCCGACGGCCACAACATCGACGTTGGCGGGTCCGGACTGGGGCGGCGACCAGCTCTGGCTCCACTGCGGAGCGACGCCGAAGCGCATCTGCGATGCCGCCGCGGCCGCCGCTGCCTCATCGGCGAAAATCTCGTCCTCTTCGGAGGCGCTGGAACCATCGTCCGCGACAACGATGCACCCGCCGACAGCGGCGAGCAGGCACAGAGCTGCCCCAGCACCGAAAAGCGAACCCTTGATCTTCGTCATTGTCAATCTCCAAGTGACCGAGCGGCTCCGCGCCGCATCGGATTTTTCCACTCCCGAGTGCCAGCATCGGCTTGGCACGGGGCGCTTGTTGAAAGGAAGGTTCGGAGAGCGTTGCAACGGCCGGGCCATCGTCTCTCCAGAGAGGAGAACGCCGGTTCACGGGCACATTCCGACGGTGCCTGTCCGCGAGAGATGGAGAGTGGGCCGATGGAGTGGATCACCGAACCGGGGCACGGATGATCCACCGCGAACGCCCTGATTTCTCGGTGCGGGACGCTGGCAAGCGGGTAGTCTGCGCCCGATGAACCAGGACCGTGGAGTGGAGCGATGAGCGCGCCCGCGCTCATCGAGATCGAGGACGCCGAGGTCTTCCGCGGCGACACGCGCGTCTTCGAGGGGCTGTCGCTGCGCATCGAGCAGGGCGAGAACACCGCGATCCTCGGGCCCAACGGCGCCGGGAAGTCGACCTTGCTGAGGCTGCTCTCACGGGAAATCTATCCGGTCCACCGCGAGAGCTCGCATGTGCGGATACTCGGTCGCGAAAGGTGGGAGGTGTCCGCACTGCGGCGCAGGCTTGGGCTCGTGTCGTACGAGCTGCAGATGGCCTATCCCCGGGGTGTGCGGGGCTCCGAGGTGGTGCTCTCCGGCTTCTTCGCGAGCGCCGGGCTGCACGAGCACGAGCCGGCGACGGCCGCGCAGCGCCGGCGCGCCGAGGAGGTGCTCCGCGATCTCGGCGTCGCGCACCTCGGCGACAAGCCCATCGCGGAGATGTCGGCCGGCGAGCAGCGGCGCTGCCTGCTCGGGCGCGCCCTTGTGCACGATCCGGAGGCGCTGGTGTTCGACGAGCCGACGACGAGCCTCGATCTGAAGGCCGCGTTCGAGCTCATCGACCTGCTCAGGCGCCTTGCGCAGCGAGGCAAGACGCTGATCCTGGTGACGCACCATGTGCAGGAGATCCCGCCGGAGATCGGGCGGGTCGTCCTGCTGCGGAATGGCCGCGTCTTCGCCGATGGCCCGAAGCGCGCGGTGCTGACCGACGACAACCTGTCGCGCCTGTTCGACGTGCCCCTCACCGTGGTCGAGCGCGACGGCTTCTTTCAGGTCTTCCCCCGATCCCTCTGAGACACGGAGTCTCGCCGTCACGTCTCACCCGCTTCGCAAGACGCACGGTTCGTCCTCTGCGCAGTGGAGAGATCAGAAAACGGTAGGCCCCCAGAGAGGGTGTTCTCGGCGCGGGGTGGGGGATGGGCCGATGTTTGAGCCTGAAACACGAGCCATCCGGCAACGCCGGGTGGCTCGTGTTTCAGGCGAGTTCGGCGGGGCCCCACCCCGCGCCGAGAACACCCTCTCTGGGGGCCGGGCAGCCCTGCGAGGCCCGCCACCCCGCGCTAGCCGATCTCCACCTTGCTCCACATGTCCCGCCGCATCCGCTCCTTCCGCCGGTCGGTCCGGGTCACGAGCCGGGCGGCTCCCCAGGCGGCGAGCAGCTGGCCCTCCTGGCCGAGGCCGGGCAGCACGCTCCGGCCGACGAGCAGGGTGCGCTCGATCGGCCCGCGGATCGGCTCGCCCGCGAGCCCGAGGTAGCCGGGCGGGTCGACCTCGAGCTGCCGCACCATCGGCTCGGCGCCCGGGGCCGCGCCCTTCAGCGCGGCGCGCTCGATGAGGCGGCGGCGCTGGCCGTCGTAGAGCCACACGGGCAGCCCGTCGTGCACCGAGTCGACGAGCACGAGGTGGCGCTCGAGGAAGGGGAGCTCGGCCGTGAGCGCGTCGAGCACCGCCTGGCGCGCCTCGAGCAGCGACAGCGGGCCCCGGTCGGGGAGCAGGATCTCCGCCACGAGCAGCGTGTCGGTCGACGGAGCCGGCAGATCGCAGCGCTGGAGGTGGACCACGGGGCGCCCAGGTCCGGTCGGCCGCGTCTGCCGCGGCGAGCTCGGACGGCCCCCGGAGGCGCCGTCGCTCGACACGCGCGGCGGCGCGGGCGAGCGGCCAGCCGACGCGGACGGGAAGGGGAACAGCAGCGCCTCGGGGCCGAGCGGCTCGGGCAAACCCTCGCGGCGCACGATGAGCGACACGACGAAGCGGCCGATCGACGAGGTGATCCGCGGCCACTCGCGCAGCGCGCGCTTGTGGATGCCCTCGCCGCCCGAGAGGCTCGCGAGCGTCTCGCCGTCCATGTCGGTGATGACGAAGCTGCTGCCGTTCGGGTGATCGTCGCCGTCGAGCACGACCCCCGCGGCGGTGCCGCGGCGGACGTGGACCGACGCCGCGCGCTCGTCGAGCAGGCAGCGGCCGCCGTGGGCGAGGATGCGCTCCACGAGGAACTCCTCGAGCTCCTCCTCGCCGCGCGGGAGCATCATCAGCCCGCGCGTCCACGCCCCGTGCAGGCGCGCGACCGCGAAGGGGGGCGGGAGCGCCGAGAGGTCCGTGGCGAAGAGGACGGACTGCGTGACGATCGAGCGGAACAGGTGGCCGCGCGGGAACTCGACGAGCAGGTCGGCGTCGGGCTCGGCGCGCGCGTACGGGAGCATGCCGGCGTAGCGCGCGGTCTCGCGCCGCTCCCAGAAGGTGCCCGGCGGCCAGAGGGCGTCGTGCGAGAAGGCGTCGTCGGCGGCGCCGTTGACGTGGGCGAGCTCGGCGTAGAGCTCGTCGACGACCCGCCGGAGCTCGGGGAACTCGCGGTCGATCTCGCGGCCGAAGAGGACCATGTCGGGCGGCACGTCGAGGCGCCGGCGCGGCGCGACGGCCTGCAGCATGGGCATGGCCGGGACGATGCGGCGCTTCCAGGTCTGCGACTGGGCGAGCTCGACGAGGAAGCGGCGCCACGCGGGCGAGGGCTCGGCGAGCATCGTGAAGGCGCGCCGGCGGAGGACGTGCTGGTCGAGGCGGTAGGTGGGCGGGCGCTCGCCGTGCCCGACGACCATCACGGTGAAGTCGCGGCGCGCGAGGAGCGCCGCGGCCGTGAGCGCGCCGATGGACCGGCCGAGGACGATGACGTCGTAGTGCTTGTGGATCACGCCCCTTCCCCGACTCCTCCGACTTCCCTGACTTCCCCCACGTTTCCACGCGCAGGGCCGCCCTGGGCGAGCCCGAGCGCGGTCTCGACGCCGGCGAGCGTCGCGCGCGCGCGCCCGCCCGGCACGTCAGGCGGCGCGATCTGGAGGCGCCCCTCGGCGATCCACGAGAGCGCGCCGACGAGCAGGGCGTGCTCCTGGACGAGGATGCGCGCGGCGAGCGCGTCGCGGTCGTCCCCGTCGAGCACGGGGACGGCGGCCTGCGCGAGGATGGGCCCGGTGTCGGTGCCGGCGTCCACGAGGTGGACGGTGCAGCCGGTGACGCGCACGCCGTGATCGAGCGCCTGCTGCTGGGCGTCGACGCCGGGGAAGGAGGGCAGGAGCGACGGGTGGATGTTCACGACCCGGTGCGGGAAGGCGTCGAGGAAGGTCGTCGTGAGCAGGCGCATGAAGCCCGCGAGGACGACCCAGGTCACGCCCGCCTCGCGGAGGGCGGCGACGGCGGCGGTGTCGAAGCTGTCGCGATCGGCGAAATCCCGGTGCGCGAGGACGCGCGTGGGGACCCCGGCGCGCTCGGCGCGCGCGAGGCCCTCCACGTCGGGCCGGTTGGACACGACGAGCCGCACGCGGGCGTCGAGGCGGCCGGCGGCGATGGCGTCGAGGATCGCCTGGAGGTTCGTGCCGCGGCCGGAGATGAGGACGCCGAGATCGAGGGGGGGCATGGGGGGCAGATACTACGGCGGGGGCGGGCGCGGGAGAGATCCGGGGCGAAAGCGGCCGCCCGGCTCCCCGGGGGGCGCATCGAGGGCTGCGAAGCGACCTCCGGGCCGCTCGCGCTGTCATTTGCGGCTGCGCACGCTCGCGCCTCGCCGTGGCCGGGCCCCTCTGGCCGGCCACCTACCAATGCCGCGCCGCTCGGGGTAGGGTGGCGGCGCCACGATGTCGGAACGCCCGCCTGAGCCGACCCTTACCGCCGACGAGGCCGCGAAGCACCGGGCGAGGTCCTACCTCGGGCGGGTGATCTCGAAGCGCTACCGCATCGACGAGGTCATCGCGATGGGCGGCATGGGCGCGGTCTACCGCGGCGAGCACGTGCACATGCACAAGCGCGTCGCGATCAAGATCCTGCACCCCGACACCGAGCGGCTCCCCGAGCTCGTGCAGCGCTTCGAGCGCGAGGCCATCGCCGGCGCCCACATCCAGCACCGGAACGTCGCGACCGCGACCGATTTCGGCGAGGCGGAGGACGGCTCGTTCTTCCTGGTCCTCGAGTACGTGCGCGGCACGACGCTCCACGAGATCATCCGGCGGGGGCCGGTGCCCGCCGCGCGCGCCGCCCTGATCGCCAGGCAGCTCGCGGCCGCGCTCGACGCGACCCACGCGATGGGCATCGTCCACCGCGACGTGAAGCCGCGCAACGCGATGGTCGTCGAGCCGCAGGGCGACCTCGTGAAGCTCATCGATTTCGGCCTCGCGAAGGTGAGCGTCGATCAGCTGCGCCGCTCCGTCGCGTCGCCGGAGTCCGCGCGGGCGGGGGCGGACTCGCTCCCGGTCCGGCTCACAACGGCCGGCGTGATCTTCGGGACCATCGCCTACCTCGCCCCGGAGTCGGCGCTCGGGATGGACTTCGTCGACGAGCGCGCGGATCTCTACGCCCTGGGCCTGATCCTCTACGAGATGCTGGCCGGCAAGCACCCGTTCCTCGCCAAGGATCCGGTCGAGCTCTTCAACCAGCAGCGGAGCGCGCCCGTGCCGGCGATCGCCGCGCACTCGCCCGGCGTCGTGGTCCCGCCTGCCCTCGAGGCGGTCGTGCGGCTCCTCCTCGAGAAGAATCCGCGCGCCCGCTTCGGCACCGCGGAGGAGCTGATCGCGGCGCTCGACGACGCGTGCGCCGCGTCGGGGATCGCGGTGCACGAGCCGCGGGCGGAGATGGCGTCGAGGGGGGAGATGTCATCGAGGGCGGAGATGACGTCGGTGCCCGCGATCGCGGACGCGGCGCGCGTGCCGAGCAACCGGCCGCCCGTGCCCAGCGCGCCGTCGGGCGCGCGCGACGCGAGCGCCGGCGGCTCGTCGGCGATCCTCCTCGGCGATTCGTGTCTGGTCTCGCTGGAGGACGTCGCGGACGCGCTGGCGCCGGCCGGGAGCGGCGCGGGCGCGCCGGAGGCAGAGCGCGCGCGCGCGTCGAGCGAGCCGGGGGAGGGCCGCGCGGACAGCATGGAGCTGGCGGGGACGGCCGCCGTGGAGCCGGCGGAGGGCGACGAAGACGACGAGGACGCCCTCAGCCACTCCCGGCCGACGCCGGTGCGCAACACGCCGACCCTCGTCGCCGAGCTGACGCGCGACTCGCGCCCGACGACGGTAGGCGGCGCGGCGTTCATGGCGCAGGTCGCCTTCGCGCAGGAGGCCGCCAGGGCCGACGCTGCCGCCGCGGCCGACGACTCGAGCGTGCCGGAGGACGCGCGCCCGACGACGGTAGGCGGCGCGGCGCTCATCGCCCAGGCGGCTTTCGCTCGCGAAGCAGCCGGCGGTGGCGCTTCTTCCGAGGCCGATGACCCGCAGCCGCCGCGCGACTCGTGGCAGCTGCTCGATGCGGCGGCGCCGTCGCAGGAGCCGGTGACACCGGAGGAGCCGGCGCTGCCGGCCTCGACGGCTCCATCGCCTGGGGAGGCCGCGCGGTCCGTCGAAGCGCCTGTGGCGACGGCGGCAACGGGACTCAGCTCCCTACGGCTGTCGCTGGATGATCTCTTGTCGTCGCCGGGTCAGGCGGAGCGTCGTCCGGTAGAGCCCTCGGCGAAGAAGCCGCCGCCGTCGGGCGTGGAGGAGCGATCGTCGCCTGAAGCGGAGCAGGCGCCATCGAAGCCACCGTCGTCGCCTGCGGCGGAGAGTTCGCCATCGAAGCCGCCGTCGTCGGCTGCGGCGGACAGTTCGCCATCGAAGCCGCCGTCAGCGGAGCGTGCGTCATCGAAGCCGCCGTCGTCGGCTGCGGCGGAGCGTGCGTCATCGAAGCCGCCGTCAGCGGAGCGTGCGTCGTCGAAGCCGCCGTCGTCGGCTGCGGCGGACAGTTCGCCATCGAAGCCGCCGTCGTCGGCTGCGACAGACAGTTCGCCATCGAAGCCGCCGTCGTCTCCTGCGGCGGAGCGTGCGTCATCGAAGCCGCCGTCGTCGGCTGCGGCGGAGAGTTCGCCATCGAAGCCGCCGTCGGCGGAGCGTGCGTCGTCGAAGCCGCCGTCGTCGCCTGCGGCGGAGAGGGCGTCGTCGAGGTCGCCGTCGTCGCCTGAAGCGGAGCAGGCGCCATCGAAGCCGCCGTCGTCGCCCGCGGCGGAGCGTGCGTCATCGAAGGCGCCGCCCGCGTCCGCTGCGGAGCCGGCGTCCGTCGCGAAGCCGGCGTCGTCGAAGCCGCCGTCCTCGTCTGCGGCGGAGAGCTCGCCATCGAAGCCGCCGTCCTCGTCTGCGGCGGAGAGTGCCCCATCGGAGCCGCTGTCCGCGTCCGCTGTGGAGCCGGCATCCGTCGCCAAGCCGCCGTCGTCGAAGCCGCCGTCGTCGAAGCCGCCGTCCGGGGCCGGCGCGGAGCCAGCGTCATCGCCGTCGCCCGCGCCCTCCGTGAAGGCGCAGCCGCCGCAGACCGAGCCGGCTCCCGTGGCGTCCGCGTCCCCGCCGCCGGACGAGCCGCCCGCAGAGGATGAGGCGCCCGTCTCGGAGCCGACGTCCGAGCGGATGAGCGGCTCGCGGCCAGCCTTCGCCCCGACGCTGCTGCGGGAGCTGGAGGCCGCCGAGGCAGAGCGCGTCGCCCGCGAGCGCGAGGAAGAGGCCAAGCGGAAGCTCGCGGAGGAGGAAGAGCGCGCCGCGCGCGAGCGCGAGGAGAAGGCCAGGCGAAAGCGCGAAGCGCGGGAGGCTCGCGCGTCGCGGCTGGGCCCCGAAGGCCTCGGCGGCCGCGTGGGCCGGCTGGCCCCGTACCTGGGCGGCGGCCTCCTCGCGGCGGCGGTGATCGCGGCGCTCGCCGGCGGTGGGCGCGCCCCGCCCGAGCCGGAGCCCCAGCTCGGCTCCGCGAGGCCCCCCGCGAGCGCGCTCGCCACGAGCGAGCCGGCCCCGGCCGACTCCGCCGCCGTCCCCGAGGCACCCGCGCCCACGGCGCCGGCGCCCGAGGCCCCTGCGCCGGCGGCGTCCGACGCGCCGGCCGAACCCCCGCCCGATGAAGCGGCCCGGAAGGCGCTCACCGACGCTGTCAGGGCGCGCCGGTGGGTGAAGGCCGCCGACGCGATCCAGCAGCTCGCGGAGCGCGATCCGGCGGCGCTCCGCGAGCGCGCGCTCGCGATCGCGGCGCGCAACGTCGCCATCGCCATCGCGAAGACGGGCGAGGAGCACGCCGACAAGGTCTTCGCGGCGCTCTCGAGCCGCTTCGGGACGGCGGGCATCGACGTGCTCTACGAGATCGTCGAGACCCGCGGCCGCTCCACGCCGGCCACCCGGGCCGCGAAGCTGCTCCGCGATCCGGAGATCGCGGCCCGCGGGACCCCCGCGGTCCGGATCTCCTTCGAGCTGCGCGACGCCACGTGCGGCGAGAAGCTCCCGTTCCTCGAGCGCGCCGTCTCCGAGGGCGACGAGCGCACCCTCGTCGTGCTCGAGACCACGGTGAGGCCCTGTTACAAGAAGAGCCGGGCGATCGACGACGCGATCAAGAACCTGCGATCGCGGCTCGAAGGCGGCTGAGCTCGCGCCGCGCGGCCCGCGCCGCCGCTCGGCGCATCCCGGCCCGCGCGCCGCGCATCGCCCTCGCCGTCGCCGGCCCGCTCATCCGAACAGCACGCGCTCCTCGAACGGCACGTCGCCGACCGACACCACCTCGCCGAGCACCCAGGCCTGCTCGCCGCTCTTGGCGAACGCCTCGATGGCCCGGTCCGCGGCGCCCTTCTCCACGACCGCGATCAGCCCGACGCCGAGGTTGAACGTGCGCCGCATCTCGGCCTCCTCCACGGGGCCGCCGCGCTGGAGCACCTGGAACACCGCCGGCCGCTGGTAGGAGCGGAGGTCGAGCCGCGCGCCCAGCCCGTCCGGCAGCACGCGCGGCAGGTTCCCCGGCAGGCCGCCGCCCGTGATGTGCGACAGCCCCCGGACCGCATCGCCGCAGGCCCCGAGGAGCGCCGTGATCGCGCGGGCGTAGATCCGGGTCGGCGTCAGCAGCGCCTCCCCCACGGTGCCGCCGAGGTCGGCCACGCGGTCGCTCATCGTGAGCCCCATCTCCTTCTCGAGCACGCGCCGCGCGAGCGAGAAGCCGTTCGAGTGCAGCCCGCTCGACGCCACGCCGATGACCGCATCGCCGGCCGCGATCCGCTTGCCGTCGAGGATGCGCGACCGCTCGACGACGCCCACGGCGAACCCGGCGAGGTCGTACTCGCCGTCCGCGTACATGCCCGGCAGCTCGGCCGTCTCGCCGCCGATCAGCGCGCAGCCGGCCTGCTTGCAGCCCTCGGCGATGCCGCGGACGACGGCCTCGCCCACGTCGACGTCGAGCCTGCCCGTCGCGAAGTAGTCGAGGAAGAAGAGGGGCCGCGCGCCGACGGTCAGCACGTCGTTCACGCACATCGCGACGAGATCGATGCCCACCGTGTCGTGGACGCCCGTCGCGAACGCCACCTTCAGCTTGGTGCCGACCCCGTCCGTGCCGCTGACCAGCACCGGCTCGGACAGCCCGCCCGGCAGCGCGCACAGCCCGGCGAAGCCGCCCACGTCGGCGAGCACCTCGGGGATGCGCGTCGGCTTCGCGAGCCGCTTGATGCGCTCGACGAGCGCGTCCCCTGCATCGATATCGACCCCGGCTTCCCGGTACGTGACGCTCATGGCAGGCGCATCCCACACCTCGGCGGCAAAGGGAAGCGGGCTCGCTCTCGAGGCGGCTTTCGGGGTCGCCCGGCTCGTCTCTGCTGAGCAGCCCCGCCAGAACGGCCGGCTGGCTGGGCAGCGCGCGCGGAGGATGCTCGGCTGCAGTCTCCGCTAGGCTTGCCCCGCATGTCGACCGTGGACACCAAGCCGAAAGCGGACGCCCGTTACAACGAACTGCTCCGGCGCATGCCTCCGGAGAAGCGCCTTGAAGCGGCGATTCGCCTGAGTCAGGCGGTTCGTGAGTTGGCGCTTGCTGGCATCCGTGCTCGCGATCCAGGGGCGGACGACCAGGAGCTTCGTGGTTGGCTTGCAGTGAGGCTGTACGGGTGCGACTGTGGGCGCAGGCTGCTCGGCCATGTGCCAGACGATGCGACGTAACCTCATGAGCAACGCAACGGACGTTGGCACCGCACTGTATGTGGCGTTGCGTGTGACAGCCGCTGAACCGCGTTCGGGATGTACACTACTGAACGTCAGATTCGACGCTTGGTTGGGTCGAATCCTCCATAGGAAAAGCGATATGTGCGTCCGATGCAGGGCCGAGAGCGCTCATCGCTCGAATATCCTTCTTGCAGGTCGTCTCGCGTCGGTGAGAAGGCCGAGCATCTTGAGGCGTATTTCGATCACTTTTCTGGATACATCATACCTGAGCATCAAGGCGTCGGTCACGGCGTAGAAATTGCGCTGGTTGCAGGTCTGTTCGTCAACAAATAGTGGGCCATGTCCTTTGTCTACACGGTCATGCCTGCGGATGATATTGAAGAAATCGGTGACGAGGCTGTTTCTCGGAAGAAGCAGGGACGAGGCAAAAATGTTTGCTTGCCATTCGAGCCGGGCTATGTCCTCGATCCCGACTTCCGAGGGCCCGCCGCGGTCAAAGTCATTCTCCTGGCAGTATTCTCCCGCCATGTACCGCCCGTGCCGCAAGAAGTAGTGCCCAAGTTCATGCGCTAATGTGAATCTCTGCCTTCCGACGTGGTCGCCTGGATGACGATAGATGTTGATCTGAAGAGGTGTGAACGCGATGCGGCCCAGGACCCCCGCCTTGGCTTCCTGAGCGGTTGGAACGACGCCAGTCCTGACGTCAAGACATCGTTCTGTTGATTCCCGCCTGCATATGTCCTCAAGGGGCACAGACCCGCCACGGTAGGCGATGGTTTCTAAGGTGACCGCAGTCGATTGCTCAATTTGCTCGACGGAAAGGAACTCCACAGACGGCGGCTGACGCCTCGCCAGCTCTTCGACTGGCACAAGGATGCACTCGTCTTGACTGACTCCACGGGTCAAAGAGCGAAGGAGGGTGTACAGCGAATGTGAATAAATCCCGTCAAGGAAACAATAAAAGTCGAAATAGCGACTCTGGTGAGCTTCCTCCAGGAGCCCCGAGTGGATATCGACCCAATCGGGGGTTGAGGAGCTGACGGCAGAGGGCGATCTGTCAAGGACCCATTTGAGGGTTCTCTTGTCTTAGTATCGGAGCAGTCCGATCCCCTTCGACTTGCAGTACGAGAACGCTCCTTGGGCAAAGGCATTCGTCGAGACAAGTAGCCCTTTGACACCGGCCCCCGATATCTGTTCGATCTTGGCGAAGAATTCCTCTGCGTCATTCACGGGAACGGGAAGACCGTAGTCTTTGCATTCGATGAGAACCAAAAGTGAGTAAGCTGTGCGACCGGGGATGAATATTTCGATGGAAATGTCGAAGACAATGTCGGTGCAACGATCCTTGGAGTAGTAGCCCTTCCTGTGGAATAGCTTGCAGCACTCGGGGGAACTGAAGAACTGACCGTCCGAGATCATCCGCTTCAGGGCCGTGAAGACCTGAGCCTCGAATCTATCTCCCTTCGCCGTAGAACTCATACTGTCCCGTCACTTTGCGTCTGTTTCGTTGCAGAGTCAGACCGGCGATTCGTCGGCGGTTTTCTGATTCCCGCCCAACGGATCGAGTTCTAGCTGCAGCGGACGGCCCGCTCGTACCGCCATTGTCGGTCTGTCTGGTGCGCCGCCCGTCTGTCGCAGCCATGCCTGCTGATCTGCTCGCATGTGAACCATGCTACATGGATCGGGGGATTCCGTAAGGTCGATCTTCAGCCTGGCGCCGAGGCAGCCTCCGGCGAATGCATCCGGTGGCTCTGGCTTGCATCGGGCTGTAGCGTGGAGGCTGCCGTTAGGGACTTGCCAGGTTTGCAGCCCCGTGGACCCACGATACCGCGCTTTCTGCAGGGTCAGGGATGCGCGTCGCGCGCGTCGGGGGCTCCTGCTCGAGGCTGTCGCCATCATCTTGGGTAGGCACCACGAGCGCACGCGAGAGAAAACCGCGGTTCTGCTCGCGCTGCGCGCGCCGATCCTCCAGCAGGACGAGGCGACCGGGCGAGACCAGCGCTCGCGACGCACGATCGCGGACGCGGACCCGGAGACGGGTGGGGACGAACCCGCCGCGGTGGGTGCTGGTCGCGCACTCGGCGCCCGCGACTTCGGTGCAACCGCCGAGCGAGCCGGAACACCCCCGATCTCGTGACGGTTCGGTTCGATGGCGCGCCGAGCCGCGGTTCCGCACACCGGGCGCTGATCATTTCCTCGACGCCGTTATCGCCGGTTCCAGATCTGCGCCGCACAGAGGCTGCCTGGCTTGACGCGCGGGGTGTGCCTATCGACTATGGCCGCCATGGCACGAACGGCGCCGGTCCCGAACATCCCTGCGATTCCCGGCATGAACCCCGGCACCTTCATCCTGGGTGGCGGGGGCGGCGGAGGCGGCGGCCGCGGCCGCGGAGGACGGGGCCGCGGCGGCGACCAGGGGGCGGGCGGCAAGAGCGGCGGCAAGGGGTCGCGAGGCGGCGGCAAGAACGCGGGCACCTGCGGACCGGGGAGCGGCGGCGGGTGCCCGAATCCGTCCCACGGGCGCGGGGGCGGCACGTCGGCCGGTGACCCGGTCGATCCGGTGACGGGGCGCGTCTACACCGCGAAGGCCGTGGATCTGGCGCTCGGCGGGATGATCCTGCCGCTCCGGATCGAGCGGAGCTACTCGTCGGAGACGACCGACGTGGATCTGGGGCTCGGATTCGGATGGAGCCACTCGCTGGCGTGGGCGATCGAGGAGCGGCGGCGGACGCTGCGTGTCCTGGAGCCTCACGCGGCGCCGACCGAGGCGGAGATCCCCGAGCCGGGCCGTCCCGTGCCGATGCCGTGCGGCGTGCTGAGACGTCATGAGGGCGGCTACACGCTGGAGGCCGAGGGGGGGCTGCTCGTGTTCGGCGAGAGGCAGGAGAGCAGGTGGCTCTTGTCGCGCATCGTGGACCGGTACGACAACGAGATACGGCTCTCGTACGAGCGAGGGCGCCTGTCCCATGCGATCGATGCGGTGGGGCGGATGGTGCGGGTGCGTCGGCGAGCGGACGGGAGGATCGCCGCGTTCGAGGTGAACGACGAATCGCCGGGCGGAGGGGGGCGCGCATTTCGCACCTACAGTCATGACGATCGAGGAGATCTGATCTCGGCGCGCGACGCCGCGGGCAACGAGGAGCGGTACGAGTACGACGAACAGCACCGCTTGGTCCGGCGCCGCGAGCCGGGAGGGCTGGTGGCGGAGTTCCGCTATGGCGACAACGGCCGCTGCGTGGAGGCATGGTGTCGTCGCGAGGGCAACGACGCCCTCGATGGCGACGTGCCGGGCACGCTGGACGATCGGGAGACCAGGGCCAAGGGCTTCTGTCACGTCAAGATCGACGATTATGACCACTTCGTCGAGGTGATCACCTCGCGCGCAAAACGGCGGATTGACGGCAACCACCTGGACAAGGTGAACAGCGTTGCGTGGGAGGGCGGCCTGCACGCCTACACGTTCGATGCCGCGGGCAACATGCTGGCGTATCGGGACGCGCTGGGACACACGTGGCGCTACGAGCGAGACGACCTGGGCCGACTGTGCGTCGTGACGGATCCGACGGGCGCGAGGACCGTGTACGAATACGACGAGCGGGGCTTCATCGAGGAGGTGCGCGACGCCATGGGCGGGTTCGCGCGCTACGAGCGAAACGCGCGAGGCGATGTGGTGGCCGTCGAGGACGAGCTCGGGC
Source organism: Sorangium sp. So ce295 (assembly GCF_051527405.1). Taxonomy (NCBI): domain Bacteria; kingdom Pseudomonadati; phylum Myxococcota; order Polyangiales; family Polyangiaceae; genus Sorangium; species Sorangium sp. So ce295. The sequence continues at coordinate 12,549,854 of NZ_CP150324.1, forward strand.
CGGTGGTCTGGTTCCGTTACGACGAGCGCGGCTTGCTCGTCGAGGCGACGCTGCCCAACGGCGGTGTGACGCGGATGGCTTACGACGCGCTCGGCAATCGTGTGGAGGTGATCGAGCCGGACGGGGCGAAGCGGAAGATTCGTTATGATTTCCTGGGACGGGTGACGAGCTTCGTCGATGAGCGCGGACTGGAGACGTCGTATGGGTATAACTCCTGCGGAAAGCTCATCCGGGCGCGGAGGCCGAGCGGGGCGACGGACTGGTATGTTTACGATGTCGACGGGAATTTGTCAGAGATCGCCGACGCGGACGGGCGGGTGACGACGCTGCGGTGGGGTGGGATCGGGGTCGTGACCGAGGTGGTGAGGCCGGACGGGAGCGCCGTGAGGTACTTCTACGATCGGGAGCAGGACCTGGTGCGCGTCGTCAACGATTCCGGCGAGGAGCACCGGTACGTGCGGCGCGGCGAGGGGCGGATCGGCGAGGAGCGGACGTTCGACGGGCGGCGGGTTTATTACCGGCACGATGTGATGGGACGGATCACGCAGATGCGGGATGGGCTCGGCACGGTCGACTTCGTCTATGACCCGTGCGGCCGGCTCGTGGAGCGCAGGTTCACGGATGGGCGGACGGAGAGCATCGGTTATGACGTGCTCGGCCGGATCGAGGTTGTGACGAGCGGCGACGTGATGTGCGAGTACACCCATGACGCGCGCGGGAGGGCGGTGCGGGAGACGATGACGCGGGCCGGGCGGCGGACGGTGGTGGAGACGGCGCACGACGCGCTGGGCAAGGCGGTGCGCACGAGCGGGCCGTTCGGGCGGATGGAGATCGCGCGCGACGTGGTGGGGCGGCCGGCGGCGGTGGCTGTCGGGGACGTCGGCGCGCAGGCGATGAAGGTGCAGCTGACCTATGATCCAGCGGGTCAGCTTGTCGATCGGGCGCTGCCCGCGGGAGGGCGCATCGCGGAGGGGTGGACGCCCGATGGGCTCCCGTCGGGGGCGCAGGTGACGGGCCTCGAAGCGACGCCCGCGGTGCGGCCGGACGAGCCGGCGTGGGTGGGGCCGCTGCCGCGCGCGGTGACCTTCGCGCAGAGCTATGGATGGTCGGCGGCCGGGCTGCTCGGCGCGGTGGGCAGCGGCGCGCCGGGCGCGGCCTATGTCGAGTACCTGCGCGACGCGCAGGGCCGGGTGGTGGGGCGGGCGCGGGTGGACGGGGCGCGGCGGGAGCTGATCGAGGGGTATCGCCACGGGCCGAGCGGGCAACTCTACGAGAGCGCGACGCTGCGGCAGTATGCGCCGGGCGGGCAGCTCAAGCGGCGGGGAGGCGCGGAGCTCGCATACGACGAGCGGGGGCGGATGACGAGCAAGCGGCTGCCAGGCGGGCGGGTCGCTCGCTTCGAGTGGGCCGACGACGATCTGCTCCAGGCGGTGCGGTTGCCGGACGGCCGGGTGGTGCGCTTTACCTACGACCCGTTCGCGCGGCGGCTGGAGAAGCGGGTGGAGCGGGGGCGCGATCGGGTGGTGGAGAGCGTGACGCGATACACCTGGAGCGGGGATGCGCTGGTGCACGAGATCCGCGAGCTGTTCGGGGAAGCGGGCGGGGAGCCGGTGGTGGAAGAGCGAGCGTACGCGGTGCTTCCGGAGGGGGTGACGCCGCTCGCGGACCGGGTGCGCCGGGGCGATCAGGACGAGGTGCGGTATTACATCGAGGCGCCGAACGGGATGCCGGCGGCGCTGGTGGGCGGGGACGGACGGCTCGTAGGCGAAATCGAAGCGTCGCTGTTTGGCAAGATCGAGGGGGAGCAGGCCGGGCTGACGCCCGTGCGGTTTCCGGGGCAGTACGCGGATGAGGAGACGGGGCTCTACTACAACCGGTACCGGTACTATGACCCGGAGACGGGGCAGTACCTGAGCCCTGAGCCCATCCGGCTGGAGGGGAGCCTGTATGCGTATGCGTATAGCGATGGCTCGCCGGTCGACCTCATCGATGCCGATGGGCTTGCAAAGATGTGGTCGAAGACGAAGGGAGCGAGCGGGGTGACGGCTCAAAATAAGAGCGGCAGCTTCGACTTGTCCGGACAACCGCGTAGCAGAGGTGATCTGCACCCCGCGGTCCAAGCCGCGTTGCCGCCCTCAGCGGCGAGGGCCGATGGCCAAGACCCTTCGACGTGCTCGGAGCCGTGGGCTCTCACAGGCCACTTGAATGCATGGGAGCAGAAGACTGGCAAATCCTGCAAGCCCGGCGACCCCGACTGGCAAACCCATTTGGGTCGTGCTCTGGAGGACATGGAAAAGAGCGGCGATGGGGCGATCTCATCGAGTAAGCAGGGGGTGGATCGCGCACCTTGTCCTAACTGTTCCCAGACAGTTCCCCGCCTGTGGGCGCTCGCCAACAGAAGTCTGCCGACAGGCGTGATCAAACCTGGGTATCGAGAGCAAGAGGGCTCGAAAGGCGTCGGCAAAAAGGAACATTGGACGCAGCCAAGCGGAGCGTTCTTCGCAGACTCTAGCAACACAAAGGCGGCGCCAGTCATTCGCAAGGACGGCGAGCCTGTGCCGGCATTGGCGGATCTGGGTGTGTGGGTAAATGAAAACGGCGCATGGAAGCGAGCTCGATAGGTGATGCTGTTTTCTAATAGAACGCTCGCCGTCCTTCGGAGCTCCAGAATCGCGACCACGCCGTGGGCGCGGCACGAGCTGGATCGTTTTGTCCAACTTCATGAGGACTTCCCACCTATCCATGCGGAGCTCGAGTCGGCTCTGTACGACGCAGCTTCCCGCCGTGGGCTCCCGGTGCTGGACGATCATGTCTTCGGCGCGTTCGCCGCGGCACGGGAGGGCGGCGCGCCGCTGTGGATCGACGTGCACACGCCTGACGGCGGATCGCGCGGGCGCGCTTTCCTCGTAGCCTGGTCGAGGAGACGTGCTTTACCCTTGTACTTGCGCTCGGATGGGGGAGTGCTGATCGAGTCTGGGCTGGAGATGCATCCCAACATGGCCGATTGGGTGGCACAACTCGCGCTGTTCTCGGATCCCCGGTGGCTTCCAGTGCGGCTTGAAGTGAGGACACAGCGCTGCGGCAGGGCGGTGGCTGACGCGTTGTCGCTGCCTCCCGTCTCAACCATCGACGACGCGGCGTCGGTGTGGGCCGGCGAGCACGCGATTGTCGCGGATGAGTCGCTTGAAATGACATGGATTCGTGTTGACGATCTGAGTCAAATGGAGCGCGCGCTGGAGGCTTGTCACGCATTAATGGTGCCGCTTCAATTGGTCGGCGCTCAGGTGGAGCGTATCTGCCTCGAGGAGGGTAGTGCACCGAGCTTGGCGCCAGAGTTGGGATTTCAGTACCGGTTCGATGGCGAGCCCGTCCGCCTGCTAATGGTGGAGCCTGAAGAGTCGCGAGCGCGCCAAGTGTGGTCGAAGGGACCACGTATTCTCGAGGAGAAGACATTTGAGAATGAGCGGCTCATCGTCCGGAGGTATGAGCGTGCTGCGAGCCACCTGCGTTGCCACGTGTCTTCTCGGGTCCTGCAATGGCTCGATGCAAAGAGCTTCTTCCGCGATCCAGATGCGACGCGCGGCCCGAAATCGTTGATGGCGGAGCTCGATCGACATGGGATCCCCCCAGCGGCGCCATTGCTCCGGTTCGAGGAACTGCTCGGAGGTTTGGTTGCCTACGATGAGGTGGACCCTGCACGTGTACCATGCAACGAGACCAGGCTGGGCGTATACCGTGTCCTGGAGGAACGGCTCGGTTTCGATGACGATGACGCAGAGGATTCGCGCTTTCTTGAGGCAGCCGGCTGGCCGGTTGTCTATTGTCACGGCCGCCGTCTCACGCTGGGGGGTAAGTTTCTCGGCTCGATGCACTTATATGCTGGAGACACCGGGGAGATCTTCCTCTATCGTCACGAGATTGATGATTTGGTCTTGGTCTCGGACGATGCGGTAAAGTGTCTGGAGAAGTGGGCGGTCGAGTGGCAGGCCAGCGGCCTCATGCCAAGCGGATCTCCGGTCGAATTGTCCGCCGATGTGGCGGCGGCTCTCGCTGACGAGCTGGGCTTGCAGCGAGTTGATGAGGCATCTGATAGCGCGTCCGAGCACTGGCTGAGCGACGATATTTGGCTGAGACGCGTTCAGAGGCTGCGAGCGGGAGCGTCAACTGCTACGGTGACATCGCTGACGACACGGCTTTCGGGCCAGCTGGTAGAGATCGTTCGAAGCGCGCAGGTTCTCGCGCCGGGGGTACGAATCGTCGTTCGCTCTGCCGGTGGTGTGCAACCCTACTACGCGCTGAAAGACGCTGGCTTTGACGTGGAGCTTGTTTGAGGTGAGCGTCTGGCCGAGGACATCGTAACCGTCCGCGCAGCGCTGGTTAGCTGCTCCCACCGCGACGAAGGAGGAAGCAATGGCGACGAGTGAGGAGTGGGCCGAGCGGGTGGGGCGATGGGAGCGGAGCAAGGTCGAGGGCGACCAGGCCGAGCTGACGCCGGTGCGGTTTCCGGGGCAGTACGCCGACGAGGAGACGAGGCTCTACTTCAACCGGTATCGGTACTACGACTCGGAGACAGGGCAGTACCTGAGCCCGGAGCCCATCCGGCTGGAGGGGAGCCTTCGAGTATACGCGTATGTCGACGGGTGGCCTCTCGAGCTCTCGGATCATGACGGCCTCGCGAAAATGCATACGGAAGTGACCGGGGCTTACCTAAAAAAGAACGGGAAGCGATCCAATGTGACAAAGCACGGGCATTCCGGCATGGCGGGTTCCACTGACCTGCATCCCGCAGTGGAGGCTGCGCTGGCACTGACAAGTGCGCGTCCCAGTGGCAACCGCGGAGCGCAGAATGTTTGCTCCGAACCCAAGGCGCTGAGCGACTATTTGAAGCAATGGGAGCTGGATACTTTGACAGGGCCGGACTACGACCCGTCATGGATCCCTAACGCGAACAGGGCACAATCATCGACGAGGGAAGGTCCGTATCTGGACAAAGAAGGCAAGGCCGTGGATCCTGGTGCCTGGAACTGGGATGGGAATCGATGGACGAAGCTTTGACGCGACGATGGTCTCCCGCCACGCGCGAGCAGATCGGCCAGGCTCCCGTCTTGCACGGCGTCCGCCTTCGAACCGATTCGCCGACGCTCGTGGAAGACGAGGAGCTCCTCGAGCTGACGGGTCGCCGTGGGTTCCCGCTCCTCGGGGGGGCAGCGTTCGGCTACCCCGCTGCCCGCGCGCTCGCGCCCAGCACGGTGCCCTCGATGGGCCGCGGTGAGCGCCGCCTCTTCGCGTGGGATCGTTGGAAGGGCGCGCTCTACCTCGACTCCTTTGGCGGCCTCGGTGTCGGCCTGTGGCGCGACTATGTGGCGCTGATGGCGTGCGTGGACTGTTTTGACGCTTTCTGGCCTTCGCTCGTCGTGCGCCGTCGTCGGGCCGCGCAGGCGTTCTGGACGCGACTGAGTGAGCAGTTCTCGCTTTCACCGCCTGGAGAAGGTGGTTCGCTCCTTCGAGCGGACGATGTCGTCGTCGCGCAGCCGCGCATCCTCACGCGCACGCTGGCAGTGCTCGGGGACGTGCTTCGGTTCTGCGCCCATGAAGGTGCCCGGGCGGTGTTCGACGTGGGGGCTGGCGTCGCTGTGCGCGAGCTTCCAGAGCTATCGGTGCCCACGGCTGCTCCTCTCTACACGGACGCGTCCGCCTTCACTTCGCGCCGTGTGTGGGTGACTGATGAACACGTGATTCAGGGCGATTTCGTGCTGGAACAAGCAGTCGCACGGCTCGACATCGTCCGCGAGGAAGCGACTCAGCACCGCTGCCGCGCGCCGGCACTCGGCTCGCCTCGGCTCGATCGCTACCTGCAGGACCAAGGGGCCGTCTGCGTCGCTGCGCCGCCGGTCCCTGCGCCGTCGGCGCTGGTCGAGTCCATACGCGGACTCGTGGGCGGAGGCTGTGTGGTCATTCCCCGCGAGCACGAGATGCCGGACGGCGCACTGTGGCTGGGGCTGCTTCCGCGCGAGATGCTCCCAGAGCGAGCTCAGTCGCTCCTCGATTTCGAAGGCGGAGCAGAGTCGTTTCCGACCGGCCTTCGCCTTGTCCACTGGCCGCTCTGGTCGTGGAAGGACTTGCAGCTCGTTGCCGTGGGAGCATGGCACGACTGGAAGCTCATCCTGTGGTCCGGCGAAGGCGGACTTTGGGTGTACGCAAGTATGCCTGAGCAGATGGACTTTGTGGCGGGCGAGCTCCGGACATGGCTCGAGATCCTCGCGGTGGAGGACGGTCTAGCGGAGGCCGAGCGACTCCGCGTCGAGCTGGCTTTCCCGCTGGATTCGCACCTACGGCGGGGGCTCATCGCGGAGCGGCTCGGACTCCGACCTGTCCCTGAGTGCACGGACCGCCTCGTCTCCAGCTATGAGGGGGAGGACCTCTGGGTCCGCGAGCTGATAGCTCCATTTGGAATCTCGTTCTGTGTGGTTCGATGCGACACCAGCGAGCGGGCACTCCTGCTGATCAAGGATGCACGAGAGGTGATGCGGCTGGAGTCAGTGGCTATCAGCGCTTGGAGCGAGAGCCGGACGCAGCTGTCGCAGGCGCTCGGCCGCGAAGGCATCCGGACGATCTCGTCAAACCGACAATGGTGGTCCGATTTCAATGATTCCGATGTCTTGGATTCGTGATATCTAGCGGTTCGACGGCCTCGCGCCCGGATCATGCCCGGCAGCTCGGCCGTCTCGCCGCCGAGCAGCGCGCAGCCGGCCTGCGTGCAGCCCTCGGCGATGCCGCGGACCACGGCCTCGCCCACGTCGACGTCGATCTTGCCCGTCGCGCTCTACCAGCGCACGACGAGCGGCACTCCCGCAGGGAACTGGTGCGATTGCCCTTCGTGACCGTGATCCCACTCCAGCTCAAGCGAGTAGGTCGCCCCACGATCGATCGCGAGCATGCCCTGGTCCACGAACCAGCGCACGCCCGACGAGAGTGGCGGATTCTCCGCTGGCAGTTGCAGACGTACACGCGTCAGCGTCCGGCGCGCGTCACGATGCGATCGCGACTCGATCGCGGTGGTCCGCCTGATTGTCTGGGGCGCCACGAACACCATGGGCTCCGCCAGGGATCCTCGCGGCGTCACGATGGGCATGCCCGTGCCCGTCGGCAAGTATCTCGGCTTGTAGTCCCAGGTTTCGAAGGGCCAGTCCCCGGCGCCTCCGGCATCGATGGTCCTGAAACAGACGCCAAACGGGCATGCGCCGGTCTCGGCCCAATGAATGCGTTCGTGCAGCCCCAGCGGCCGAACGATCTCGGCCTGCAGCTCCTCCAGATCGTGGACGCCGAGGATCTCGAAGAACGCGTTCTCGAAGGCCGCGCACGCATTCGCGGTCCCCTGACCCTCATGCACCGCGTGACGGCTGAAGCTCAGGCCGAACTCGGCGAGCATCCGCTCGACGATGCCCACGTCGGGCGTCGCAAGGAACACATGATCGACTTCCCAGCTCATAGCGCCTCGGGTCGGGCCGGCGACCGGCCGGCCTGCCGCTCGTTCCTCCGGCGAAGGTTGTATGGCATCCGTAAGCCTCTTGACGTCGCGTGGATGGGCTTCTTGGGTGACCAGATCGGCAACAAGCGATGCGAGCGCATGAGCTTCAGAATTCACCCTCGCCTTCCATGTAGAAGACGCAGGCACCCTCCATCTCGACGCGATCGCCGAGCAGCCGGCACGTCATTTCTCCACCTCGCTGCAATGCCTGAAAGGCGCGACGCTCGCTCCTGTGCAGTCGTTTGGCCCAGCAGGGGGTGAGAATGAAGTGAGCGTCCCCGGTCACCGGATCTTCCGGGGCGCCTTTCGACGGAGCGAAGTAGCGGCTCACGAAATCAACCTCGTGATCACTGCGCAGCGGGCGGAGGGAGCTTGATCTCCGCAACGTTGCATGACGTGCAGAAGGGGCCCTCGCCGTTGGGCTGGAGTTCAAGGTAGGAGATGCTGCGCTCGAAGCTCACGAGCTCGCGTTGCGTGTCGGCGTCGATGACGCTGACCGAGTAGACGTCTCCGTCCTCGAGCTCCGTGTCCACGTCCGGCGAGAAACCGATCGAGAGCTCCCACTGCGTGCTGGTCGGGTCGACGTCGAAGAGCGAGAAGCCGAACCGCCCGCCGTCGACGTCGGCGTTCGCGCCGTTGGCAGGGCCCGGCGAGCTCGGCAAATCACCCGGATCCGAGCCGAGCGTTGCTTCCCCGCAGCGCCCGTTCCAGCAGACCCGGACCTCGATGTGCGCCGGCGTATTCGCGGCGAGACCGATAGGCCCCGAGATCTGGACGCTGTCCCCGCACCCCATGTCATTGCCGTTGCACAACGGACATCCGGCGATGAGCGCGGCGATCGCGAGGAGGGCCGTCCCGGCGACGGCTGCGCGCAGCACCGCCCGGCCGCGCCAGCCGCCTCCCGCCCGGGTGTCCCCACGTCGCGAGGAGGACGGCTCGAGTTTCCGAATCGCTGTGGCCGAGGTGTCGATTCCGTTCATGATATCCTCGTTGACGCTGACAACGCGCCGTGGGCTCGACGGTTCTTCGATGTGGGCTCAGCCCAGCGGGGCTGGCGATAAGCAGGTGTCGAGGATCCCATTCCCGCACGGGGTGAGCAAGTTCGATCCACGCCCGCGGCGCGCCGCGGGATGGCCCAGCACGATTCCGGCACTGAGGCGTGAAGGGGTGGGGGATCCAGGCGGCGGCGTTCGGCGTGTGTCGAGCGCTGCGCGCCGCCCGTCAGGCGCTGGCCCGGGGCGACGCTGCCGCCCCCGTCGTGGTGGACGCTGAAGCATGCAAGGGCGGGCCGGCTGGGGGGTCCTGAGGGCGGCCGGCTGGGTCCTCTTCCACTGTGGTCCAACGCGGACCCAACCGGCCGTGGTTCGAGCTAGCCCGCAGCGCCGTTGCGAGTTGCGCGCGCACGCCCTTCTCCACGATCGCATGCTCCTCGTTTCCTCCGCTGCCTTCCGTTGCCCGTGGCCGGGTGGACATTCACGGCAGCATGAAACCGCGCGGCGTGACGTCCTCCCGGCGGCCCGCCGCGTGCGCTCGCGCTCCGGCCGACCGAACCGGCGATTCGGGGGAAGAACAGCTCGCCATGCCTCGAAAGGATCGCCTTCACTCCACAGCCCGCGGGGCGCCTCATGGAGAACCACGCTAGTTCAACAGCACCACACCCGATCGGGCTGTATCGTGACCGGGGCTGCCATGCGGTGGGACAGCCGGCGGGTCCGCAATCTGTCGCGTATGCCCGACCTTGCTTCGGGGTATGCTGCCGCGGCCACGCGTCGTGGCTCGCGCCAAGGAAACCCCATGAGAGTCGGCGTCGCTGCCACCATCCTCGTCTCCTCTTCCTTCCTCGCCGCCTGCTCCGACGGCGGCTCCTCGGCCGGAGACGGCGGGACCGGAGGAACGCCCGGATCCGGTGGCGCTGCGGGGACGGGCGCCGCCGGCGCGACGGGGACGGGCGGCGCGGCGGGCGTAGGCGGCGTAGGCGGCGCGGGCCCGGGCGAGCCGATCGATCTCTGCGCGGGCCTCGTGCAGGACAAGGAAGCGCGCCCGATGACCGAGCTCGCCAGGCCGGCGCTCGGCGAGGCCGTCACCGACGCCGAGTTCGGCACCTCGATCCGCCGGATCACGGCGGTCGCGCAGGGCGGCGGGAACGACCCGGTCATCAAGCCGATGTACTCGACCATCTCGGCGTGGAACGCGGACGAGTCGAGGCTCCTCCTCTTCTCGGTCGCGGCCGGCGAGCACCAGCTCTACGACGGCAAGACGTACCAGTTCATCGAGGCGCTCGACATCTCGCCGGCGGACATCGAGCAGGTCTACTGGCACACCTCCGATCCCGACGTCCTGTTCTACGTCGACGGCAAGGACTTCATCCGTTACCACGTCGGCGCCGGGACGAAGGAGGTCGTGACGACGTTCGACTTCTGCTCGGGCGGCGCGAGCGCGGGCAGCGACCCGCTGTTCATGTCGTGGGATTCGAACCGCATCGGCCTCACGTGCGATGATCAGGTGTTCATCTACGACGTAGGCCAGAATACGGTGCTCGCCAGGAAGGCGCTCGGCGAGAACCCGGCCCAGGTCGCGCCGAGCGGGACGCTCGCGTTCCTGAGCGACAGCGGCGGCGTGACCGATCCGCAGCTGAACGTGGTGCGTACGCTGGACCTGCTGGAGCCGTACGGCCACGCGTCGCTGAGCAGGGTGAACGGTCACGACACCTGGAACGGGGCTGTCTACGATCCCGGTCCCGGCGGCAATGACGACATCGGGCTCCTCGTCACATGGGATCTCGCGGAAGGCACCTCGAAGGTGGTCATCGGCCCGGAGACGGGGTGGCCCTACCCCCCGACAGGGCACATCTCGGGGATGGCGTACAAGCAGCCGGGATGGGTGTTCGTGTCGTCGATCGGCGATGCGTCGGGCAGAGGGGTGCTCGACATGGAAAACCTGATCGCCGACACGAGCACGGGCAAGGTCTGCCGGATTGGCCGCCACCGGAGCTGGGGCAAGGAGAATACCCACCTCGCCGAGCCGTACTGGGCCGAGCCGCACACGGTGCCCAGCCCCAGCGGCACGCGCGCCGTGTTCGGGAGCGACTGGGGCAACGGGGATACCGTCGACGCCTACGTGATCGAGCTGCCCAGCTACACGCCGTGAGTGAGCGAGGGACGCGACGGGCCGCGCCGGCCTGCCGGAGGTGCTCCCGGTCCTGCCGCTGTCGCCGATCGCGCCCCCGCTCCCGCCGCCACCGGCACACGCGTCCGAGGGTGAGAAATCCGAGCCGCGCAAGGCAATGAAGACGCCGGAGGGATGTGCGGCGTCGAGCGCGCCGTTCGCCCTTGTCTTGCGCGTCGCGACCGACATTCTAGGCGCCCATGTCCGCCACGCCCGAGCCCGCTCCGCCCCTGGTCCTCGTCGCCGCCGCCGTCATCATCGAGCGCGGCCGCGTCCTGCTCACGCAGCGCAAGGCGGGCGCGCACCTCGAGGGCGCGTGGGAGTTTCCCGGCGGCAAGGTCGAGGCCGACGAGGATCCGCGGGACGCCCTGATCCGCGAGCTGCGCGAGGAGATCGGCGTCGAGGCCCGGGTCGGCGACATCGTCGAGGTGACCTACCACCGCTATCCGAAGAGGCCGGTGCTCCTCCTCTTCTACGCCGCCGCCCTCGCCGAGGGCTCGCCCGCGCCCGCCGCGCTCGACGTCGCCGACGTGCGCTGGGCCGAGGCGGCCGATCTCCGGGACGAGCTCTTCCCGCCCGCCGACGTCGCGGTCCTCGCCAAGGTGCGCGCGCGGCTCGCGGCGACGTAGCCAGTCGTGGAACGGTGTCTCCCGCCTGAGCGCTGGTAGACGGCGCTCCGCGAGGCTCGGGTGGTCTCCGGGATGAAGGGGCAGCGAGCCCCGCCGTCGGGGCTCACAAGGCAGGGGGGCACGCCTCGCCGCGGACGTCGCCGATGAGGCTCGCGAGCCGCTGGGCAGGCAGCTCGCCGACGGCGCGCTCCACCTCCTGCCCGGCGGCGTCGACGCTGAGGAACGTCGGAACGAAGCGCACGCCGTAGCGGGCGGCGAGGGCCCGCCCGCGCGGATCGTCGACCTGGATGCGCAGGACGGTGCCGTCCTCCCTGGCGCAGCGCGCCTCGAGCTCCTTCACGAGCGGCGCCATGCGCTCGCACACCGCGCAGTGCGCGCTCTCGAACTCGATCAGCCGAGGCATCCCCTCGGGCAGCGCGACGTCGCCCTGCGCCACGGCGCCCTCCGGGGCCGCGCACGCGCCGGCGGGGCCGACCTCGCAGGGCGCGCCCGCGCCCGCATCGACGGCCGCCGCGGGCGCCGGCGAGAGGGCGTCCAGGCGGCCGTCGGCGACCGCGATCCCGGCGGCCACGAGCAGCGCCCCCGTCAGGCGCTGGAGGGCCGGCGTGGCCGGCATCAGGCGGCGCGCGAGCGCGACGGCCGCCGGCCCGACGAAGGCCGCGGCGACGAGCGGCGCGGCGAGGCCCGCGGCGTAAGCGCCGAGCTGGATCGCGCCGGTGAGCGGGCTCGCGCCCGCGCTGGCCGCGTAGGTCAACGCGGCGCCGAGCACCGGGCCGACGCACGGCGTCCACCCCGCCGCGAAGGCGATCCCGAAGAGCATGCCCCCCCAGAAGCCGCCCGCGCCCGGGAGGCGGGAGAGGAGCGGGCGCGCCTCGCGCTCGAGCCACGGGAGGCGCAGCACGCCCAGGAGCTTCGCGCCGAAGAGCGCCAGGAGCACGCCGGACGCGACGGTGAACGCGCGCCGGTGGGGCGCGACGGCCGCGGCGATCGCCGAGGCGCCGGCGCCCAGCGCGACGAGCACGATCGCGAGGCCGATCGCGAAGCCGACACCGGCGAGGCGCACGCCGCGCCTCGCCGCCGCCGGATCCGGACCGCCGAGCGCCCCGGCGCCGCCGAGGGCCGACAGGTAGACGGGGAGCATGGGGAGCACGCAGGGCGACGCGAACGTCAGGAGCCCCGCGCCGAAGAGCGCCAGCAATGAGCCGATCGTCATGGGTCCTCGCGATCGACGGGATCAGCGCCCGAAGAGCGCCGGCGCGAGCGCCGCTGTGTCCACTTCAGCCACCGCGAGCACCGGCTGCTCCACGCTCCTCGCGCAGATCGCGTTGCCGAGCGGCCCCCGGGTGCACCCCACGCCGCGCCCCGCGAGCGCGCGCGCCGCCGTCGCGGCGCCCGACCCGGGCGGCGGCACGAACACCGTGAGCGGCTTGTCCCCGCTCTCGTACATGAGCGCCGCCGTGCGCGTGCCGCCGATCTGGCAGAGGCGCGCCCCGAGCAGCCGGGCGCCGGACACCGCCGGGACGGTCACCGCGTAGCCGAGCTCCCTCTCGAGCCACCCGGCGACGGCGTCCGGATCGGAGGACTCGAGGTCGCACGGGCGCTCTCGCGCGAAGCCGCGCACGTGGTGGCTCACGAGCTCGTCGGCCATCGCCGCGCTCACGCCCCGGCCCGGGCTGCCGACGAGCAGCGCGGCGGCCGCCGCGGCCGCGCCGAGGGCGGCCGTGATCGCCCAGGGGCGGCGGCGCCGCGCGCGCGCGTTCCGCGCCGCGGCCTCCGCCCGATCGCGCAGGCGCTCCGGGACCTCGCCGTCCGCCTTCGCGACGAGCGCGCGCCGCACGCCGCCGAGGACCTCCGCGGCGCGCCGGCAGGGCGCGCAGCCGGCGAGGTGCGCCTCGATCCGCGCCGCGTCCTCGGGCGTCACCTCGCCGTCGTGCCACGCCGAAATGTTCTCGAACCACTCGCGGTTGCACCCTGCCATGACGTCTCCTCGCATCGTTCGGAGAGGCCCTCGACGAGCGCGAGCCGCGCCCTCGAGAGCCGTGATCGCACCGTGCCCACCGGGCACGCCTGGAGATCGGCGATCTCCTCGTAGGAGAGCTCCTCGACCTCCCGCAGGAGCAGCGCCTCGCGCCACTCCGGAGGCAAGCGCGCGAGCGCGCGCTCGACCTCGTCGGCGAAGCCGCGCTCGAGCAGCTCCGCCTCCAGATTGCCCTGCGGCTCCGGCACCGACTCGGCGCCCCGGCCGCCCTCGATCACCTCGAGCCGCTGCCGCGCGCCGCGCGTCGCGTTGAGCAGCACCGATCGCTCGATGCGGAGCAGCCACGCGCGCATGCGATCCTCGTCCCGCAGGTCGGCGTGCCGCTCGATCGCGCGCACGATCGTCGCCTGCGCCAGATCCTCGGCGTCCTGCTCCGAGCGCGTCAGGCGGCGCGCCGCGCGCAGGAGGCACGGGAGCTCGGCGAGGAGCCGATCGAGGAACGAGGTGTGGGGAAACGTGCGCATGGGCCGGGCCGGGAGGAGGTGAGCCGACGCTGCCTCGTTCCCCGGACCATTTCAGGACACGGCGAGCCCCGAGAAAAGTTCCTGACGCGCGGGATCTCGACTGCGATGTGGTCCAGAACGCATCAACGCCGGCGGGCGACGCAGGGGAGGGGCTCCCGCGGCGCGCGGGAGCCGGTGTTCAGGACGAGCGGGGCCACACGCGGCTAGGGCGCGCCCGCGTGCGTCAGCGTCTCCCAGCCGATGTGGTTGCCGACCCGGGTGGAAGCGCTGCTCATCGCCCTGACGCGCGTGATGAGCTCCTCTGTCTTCGGCATGCTGATCCCGCGCCGGTTGCGGAGCTCGTTGTACCCGATCTCCCAGCCCATGACCGCCGAGCCGCCGCCGGCGGTCTCGGCGAAGCTGCTGCACGGCCAGTTTCGCGCCGGCATCCAGCCCGCGGGCGTCACCTTCACGCCGACCCGATTGCCCGTGTTGTCGAGGTATTGCAGCACGTAATCGGCGTTCAGCTCGAGCGCCTCCCGCAGGCGGTTCTCGTCATGAACCGGGTCGTCGCCGTAGGCGCTGCGCGCATCGCCTTGAATGCGAAGGGTCTCTGCCATGTTCGCCAGCGAGCTCACGCCCATCTGCATGTGCCCGAGGTCGCGGCAGGTCTCCTGCTCCAGGCCGGCGATGGTGCGCGTCGGGTTGCTCCAGATCCCCGCGAGAGCGCCCTTCGCGTCGTCGGTGTAGCGCGGCCGGCCCTGATAGATGGGATAGAGCGGCTGGCGGCCGTCGCTCGGCATGTAGATCATGGCCTTGCTGGAGTGCTCCACCTGGCTCACGACGTACTCGTACTTCTCGCGATCGTTCGTGAAGATCGCGATGCCGAGCGCCGTCTCGTTCATCACGGAGGTCCGGTTCGCGCCGCCCGTCCAGCCGTCTTTCACCAGGTCCCAGTAGACGGTCTTGAAGTGGTTCTCTTGCAGGGCCGTGTCTTCGGCCGTCCAGCCGCCGTACGTGTAGCGCAAGATCTCCGCGGCCCGCAGGAAGTTGGTGCCTGCCCAGCCAGCGGCGAAGTGGCCGTTGGCGTAGACCTGACCGTTGTTGTCCGGGAAGCGGGGCTGATCGAACAGGATGGCGGTCATCGTGCGCGCCCAGGCGTCGAGGATGCGCCGCGCGTTCTCGGCGTACTGTGCGTCGCCGCTGTAGTACCAGAGCAGCGCCTGCGTATAGGCGGCGTTCGCGTCGTTGACGATCTCGCTGCACCCCGCTTGCTCGAAGCCCAACTCGATGGCTTTCTGCTTCGAGCCGGGCGTGGAGCACTTGACGACGGGCACCGGGCTGGCGACGTAGTCCCGCTTCGCGTGCCTCGAGCCCCTGGCGAGCTGGTACTCCTTGGTCCAGGGCTGCGCACCGCCGCCGATCTTCGTCTTGACGAAATCCAGCTGTGCCTTGCTGACCAGGATGCCCGGATGGACGAAGGCGTCGGGGGGGGCCGCGCTGGCGGAGATCTGGAGCTCCGTCACGCTGGCGTAGTCGTTCAGGGTGTTCCCGTTGACCGTGAGGCGGACGTACCGCGCGTCGACGGCCTGGAGCTCGACCGGCTGGAGCGAGGTGTTGGGCAGGCTCTTCCCCGCGAAGAGCGGAGAGAAATTTTGGCCGTCCGTGGACGTCGAGAGCGCGTAGTCGTAGATGCGCCCGTCGACCCCGCCGTTGTACCAGCCGAGAGAGATGCCGCAGATGCGCTGCTTCGCGCCCAGGTCCGCCGTCACGTAGGCGCCCTTGCCGCGGCCCGACCAGCGGGTGGCCAGGCTGCCATCGCCGACGTTCGCCGCCGGGTTCTCGGCCTGCGCGACGCTGGCGACGAGGCTCGACGGCGTGAGGCGAACCGTGCAACCCGGCGCAGAGAGCGACGATGATTGCTGTCCGCCGACTTCATCGCTGCCTGTCACAGAGCCCTCGCCAGCGCCTGTGTCGGCGCCTACGACGCAGCCCGCGAGAACAGCCGTCAGGGCGACACACATTGTGGGGACGGCAGTGCGTAAGTTCAAGGTATTCTCCTTTCGGTGGATCATTTTACCGACCTCAAGGCAGTGTGCGTGATGATGCCACCAAGTAAGATCGAAGTTCTCAAGGAGATGAGATACGGTATTTGCCGGCGATGTCAAGCTCGTGCTGGGGAGCCTGCTCCTGGTCGACAGGTCATTGCCATGCATGTCTGGCCGCCGTCCTGAAAAAAGGATGTCTGTCAGCGTCTCGTCTGCTGACCGAATGGGCTGTGGTCAATTCACGGCTGGCGATCGAGGCTCCCCGATGAGCGTTTGCCTCGCGAGGGAGCTCAGCGGGTTGCCACCCTCACGCTGGCGTCGTTCCCATCGGGCAGGGGGTCCAGCGGGCTTGGGCGCTGCCGCGCCGAACCATCGCGAGGGTCTCCGCGCATCGATGCTCGAGCGGACGACCGTCAGCTCGCCGCGCGCGGTGCGCACATCTCGCCGCCGCGCTCAGCCGGTGATGCCGGGCCGTCTGGCGGAGAAGGGCGATAGATCCACCGGCGGCTCCTCTCCGGCGATCAGCGCCGCCACGATCTTCGCCGTCACCGGGGCGAGCAGCACGCCGTTGCGGAAGTGCCCTGTCGCGAAGAGCAGATTCGCGATCTCCCCCTCGCCGAGGATCGGCAGCGCGTCCTTCGGGTGGGGCCGGAGGCCGGCCCACGTCCTGCCGATCGGCGCGTCGCCGAGCGCGGGCGCGAGCCGGAGCGCCGCGGTCAGGAGGTCGCGCACGGCGCGCGACGTCACCGCGGTGACGTAGCCGGCGAACTCCACGGTCGCGCCGACGAGCACGCGCCCGTCGTCGCGCGGCGACAGGTAGCACCCGGGCCCGTAGACCACCTGCGAGAGCACCGGCGACGCCGGCGTGAGCTCGACGATCTGCCCGCGCACCGGGCGCACCGCCGAGGGGGCGAGGCCCGACGCGTCGAGCAGGGACGACCAGCTCCCGGCGGCGAGCACCGTCCAGCCGGCCTCGACCTTCGTGCCGTCCTCGAGCTGCGCGCCGCGCGCGTGCTCCCGCTCGACCACGATGCGCCGGACGGTCGCGCCGGTGCTGAACCGCACGCCCGCGCGCTCCGCCGCGATGCGCAGCGCGCGCATGAGCGACGGCGGATCGATGCGCGCCTCGTCGGCGAGCCACGCGCCGCCGGCGACCTCGTCGCAGAGCGCCGGCGCGCGCGCGCGGGCCCCGTCGCCGTCGCAGATCTCCACGGCGAGGCCGGCTTCCCGCTGCCACGCGAGCTCGCGCGCGATCTCCTCGCGTCCTTCCGCGGTGAACGCCACGCGCAGGGCGCCGCTCTGCCGGTACCCGACGTCGATCCCCGTCGCCTCGACGAGCGACGCGGCGAGCTCCGCGTAGAGGGCGCGGCTCGCGAGGCAGAGCCGCGCGAGGGGGCCGTCGCCCGAAGCCTCGAGCTGGGGGCCGATGATCCCCGCCGCCGCCCACGAAGCGCCCTCGCCCTGGTTGCGCTCGAGGACGCGGACAGACAGCCCGCGCCGCGCCAGGGCCAGCGCCGAGGCGCACCCGGCCACGCCGCCGCCGATCACCACCACGTCGCTCATCGGCGCGTGCATAGCACGCCGGGCGCCGAGGGGGGCTGTGCGCGGGAGCGCTGCGGGGGCTGGCGCGCGCCGGGAGGAGCGACGCGACGCATTGCCCGTTCACCTCGTCCGCGGCTTCCGTGAGGGGAGGCCGGCCCCGGCCAGCGGCCGCTGCTGCCGCGCGTGGAAGAGGCGCAGCAGCCAGAGGTCACCGTCGGGGTCGGAGGCGTCCACGAGATACCAGACGACGTAGGGGAGCTTGCGCAGGAGGATCCTGCGGACGACGGCGCGGTCCTCGTCGTCCTTTGCCTCGGCGGGACCGATCCCAGGGAAGCGGGCGAGGAGCTCGATGGCCTCGTCGAGTCCGGTCCGCAGGCGCTTCACCTGATCGATCCCGCGGTCCTCATTGAGCCAGCGCACCTGATCGCGGAGATCGCGGGCGAACTCCCGGCGGAAGCGGACGCGGCGGCCCACGCGGCGCCCTGGCCTAGCGGGGGCGGCGACGAGGGGCGTCACGGAGCGCCTCGTCGAAGATGGAGTCGATCTCCTGGCGCGCGGCCTCGTCGTGGTCTCCAGCTTTCATCCGCTCCCAGACCGCCCAGACCTGGGCTCGCTGCCACTCCTCGGCCCGGCTGAGCTGCTCCGCGTCGTCGATCTCCTGGACGCGCTCGATGAGGAGCGCGCGGATCGCGGGTGAGAGCTTGAGGCCGCGCTTCTTCGCCTCGGCCTGGACCCGCTCCCGGAGCTCGGCCGGGAGCACCACGCTGACGGGTCCGCTGTCCTCGTCCAGGCCTCGTCCCGCCGGACCGCGTTCCTTATCCCGGCCACGCTTCGCCGTTCCCGTCCCTCTCATCGGTGCTCCCCGCGGAGACAGGATAGTGAAATCCACTATGGCGTGCAACCGGGCGGTCCGGCCGCTGCTGGGGAGACGTCGGAGATCTCTGAAGAGCGCCGAGCGCTGGCCAGCTCCGTCGGCCAGTGATGGGCGGGCTTCTGCTCCGCGTCAGCGTCAGGTCGGCGAGGACGAGCATGGATCCATCGCCCCGGGCCCTCGCCCACGCGTTCCGGCGCTCGCCGGCACGGAAGGGCGTGGAGAGGCGCTGCCGCCTGCCGGCAGGGGTGAGGGGAAGGGCTGCGGACGCCCGGCAGGGGTGGGGGGAAGCGTTGCGAAGACCCGGCAGGGGTGGGGGGGAAGCGCTGCCGAGACCCGGCAGGGGCAGGGGCAGAGGGGGAAGCGCTGGCGGATGCCCGACCAGTTTGGCCGCAAAGCAATGGGTTGGCGGTGTGCTTGCCCGCAAGAAGGGGCTAGCTTCCTGAGGTCGCGGAGGTTTGTATGCGGCTAACCCTGGAAATCCAAGAGGACGCGTTCCGTACACCCAAGACCCCGGAGCAGGTCGCGGACGAGATGCGGCAGGCGGCGGCGGTCTTCTGGGTTGCTCGAGGGGATATCGCTCTGGAGGCCGTGAGTAAGATCTTTGCGCCGCCTGCGCTCGAGACGGAGGGTACGTTGTACGAGCCGCTCATGCAGGGGCCTAACGGGGGTGATGGAGATGGCTCCGGCCCAGGGGTTTCGGCAGGCGTCATGCAGAGAGAAATCAAAGACGGTCATAGCGGGCGATTGTGAGAGAGCGACATGGAGAACACTGCGAGATGATTCGCAGTGAATGATCATGGACTTCAAGGCTTCGGCTGGTCGCAGTGCGGTGTGACGTCGGCTGTTGCAACTGGGATCTCTGCGAGGACCACCTGGTCTGATAGCACGTCATCACGAAGCCGAGCCGCGCCCTCCTGCACGCCACCGTGCCAGCCCTCGACCGAGCGGGTATCGCGCGACAACCAGCATCAACCGCCAACGTGGGGCCAGGGGCGAGGTTGTCCCACCGCCGTGCAAGGGCACATTGACAAGCAGCGGCGTCCCCGTCGAGAATGAACGTGGCGAATGGGACGCCGTAGCCCTCGATCCTTCCCTCGCGTCCGCCTTCCACGGACACGCGGACGGCGTGGTGGATCGGCCGGTGCGACTGCGCTAGCGATCTTGCTCGCGATCGGGTTGGGGCTTTACGCGCTGCTCGCGATCGTTTCCGCCCTGGCCGCGGTTCTCGCGACGCCGTACCCGTGGATCGCGCTCGGGTTCGTCGGCGTAGGCTATGTCGTATACCGCGAGCGTCTCCCGCCCTCCGGGCAGGGCGCGTCGCGGAGCAGACACCCTCTCGTGGTGCTCCTGGTGTTCATCGCGCTGACCGGCGTCATAGCGATGCTCCTGTATGCGCTCGTCATGGTCCTGACGATCCCGGCCGTCTGGATCTTTCTCGGCGTCGCGGGCGCTGCCTACGCCATCTACCGGATAGCTCGACGTATATGGCGCGAGCGCCTGGAGGTGCTGTTCCTCGATACCATCGCCGCCCTCCACGCATCGGATCCCAGGGGCACCGAGCTGCTCAGCAAGCTGGAGGCCCGCGGAGGGGACGATGCCGACGCGTGGCTGCTCCTCGCAGCCCACGCCGCATGCCGCGCGCGTTACCAGGACGCCCTCGCGGCCTTGGAAAGAGCCGCAGCGCGGGTCCCGAGCATCGGCCGGCTTTCGTCGGGCATGGAGCTGGCCTTTCCTGGGCTGCCTGCGCCGTTGCCGTTTCGCCCAGGGGGCGAGGGAGCTGGCAGTATCGAGGTCGCGCGAACCCAGATTCATGTGCTCGACGGGCGCCCGCGTCAGGCCGTAGCCGACTTCAAGCTCGCCGCGTCGGATCCTGCCTTTCCGCTGGGCGCTTCGGCGCTGGCGGACGCACAGGTCGCACTGGGCGAGATCGAACATGCAGCGATGGCGCTGAGGCAGGCTGCAGATGCGCCGGGCTGTGCTCCCGAGCTGTCGCGCAGTCTGCGTTACAAGCTGGCGCGGTTGCTGGAAGACAACGAGCATCGCTCTGCCGCCATCGCCGAGTACCAGGCGTTGATCGCTCAGGGCGGCCTCGAGGACGTGGCCGAGCGTCTTCCGGCGCTGCATGCCCATGTCGAGGAGGAGCGACGCCATGTCGAGGAGGAGCGACGCCGTGAGGAGGAGGCGCGGAAGCGTCAGGAACAAGCGCAGCAGCGAGAAGCGTTGAAGGTCGCGATCGCCCACGCGGAGAAGCTCGGCGCGGCGGGCCAGCACGACCTCGCGGCGGGGGGATTCCGCCACGCGCTCAAGCTTCCCATGGATGAGGAGACCGCGCGTGCAGTCGGCTACAAGCTGGCGATCGCCCTGGAGGACGCCTGTAAGCCGATGCAGGCCGACCAGGAGTACGAGGCGCTCGGCGAATACGAGGACGCACCGGCGCGCAGGGAGGCGATCCGTGCCAGAGAGCAGGCGCGCCGGGAGGCGATCCTTGCCGAGGAGGAGGAACGCCGCCAGCGGGCGCTACGGGCGCAGGAAAAGGAAACACTGGATGAGGCGCTCGCAAAGCTCGAGGCCGCGAAGGGGCCCGCGGGGCGCAGGAGTGCCGTGCGGTTCGGCCTCGAACGGCTCACGCTTCAGGATCTGCGCGAACAGCTCCTGCTGGAGGCTTCCCAGATCGAGGTCGACGCCGTCCTGGAGAAGGTGGATGGGCTCAAGACGGCAGCCGCGAAGCGCCGCCATCTGCTCGCCGCGCTCGATGCCGTCCGCTCCGACGAGGTCCCAGACGAGCTGCAAGCGCAGCAGATTCGGTGGATCGAGGAGGCGCTCGCTGCGCTGGAGACGTGACGGTGGTCGATCGGAATTCGCCCAGCTCGCCGCCCCGCCCGGGTCCGGTGCCAACCCTGAAAGGGCTCTTCCCGCGGCCTCATCCGTCGAGCGAGACGCTCTTCAAGCTAGGCGTTGCGGCGATGGTGCTTGGGCCCCTCCTTGGCGTGCCTGCGATCATGCTCGGACGGCTCGTGCTTCGGGAGATCGTCAGCGCGGAGGGGCGATACACGGGTGAGGCGAGAGCCAGGCTCGGCGTTGCCCTAGGGTGGGCCGGGACCCAGGTCTACACGCTGCTGTTGCTTTACGCGATTGGCGCCACCTCCGAGCCTGTGGCGCTCGTCGTGCTCGGAACAGGGATCATCGCTGGCCTGACGGTCGCGATCGGTGCCTTGACCGCGGCTGCACCGCGGCCGTTCGCGGCTGCTGCGCTGGCGTCGCGCCGGGCGCCGTGGGTGGTCTACCCTGCGGTGGCCGGCCTGCTGAGCGTGGGCCTCGCGGGCTTCATCACGAAGCGCAGCGCCGACGAGCGCGTCCGTCGGGAGGCGCTTGCCGCCTGCGAGCAGGCGCGCCGCAGCGCGAACGAGGCGCTCGAGGCGGCGGGCTTCGACCGGGCCAGGTCGTATCTCCACGAGGCGCGGAGCACCTGTGTCGGGGTGGCGTTGCTGGATGTTGCGCGCACGGAGGCCGAGGTCGACGGGAGAGAGCGCGAGGCCATCCAGCGGCGTGACGAGGAGGAAGCCGCCCGAAAGGCGCAACAGCGCGCCGAGGAGGAGCGGGAGCGGGGCGCGAGGGAGCTGAGAGCCGCTGCCCGCTTCAAGGACGTCGCCCCGGCGATCGCGCGGGATCTGCAGGTCGCCTCCACCAAGGCAACGCTACGACGGTGGGAGGATGCTCAAGCTGCGTTGAGCCGCGTGGAGCTCGCGCTGGACGAGTTCCGGGGCACCGACGTGCAGCAGGCAGAACCGTGTACAGCGCTCCTCGCGCGGGTCGCGCGATTGCGGCCGGATGTCGACGCGGGTGTGGAGGAGATCCGGCAGCGGCGGGAGGCGGAGGAGAGGCGGCGGCGGGAGCTCCAAGAGGCCGCGGAAGAGAGGCGGCGGCTGATGAAAGAGGCGGCCGAGGAGAGGCGACAGGCGAGCCTCCGGGTGCAGTGCTGCGACGGCACGCTCTCGCCGAGCTGCCTCTGCGCCCGCTCCTCGTATCGTGGCTGCTGCTCCTATCACGGAGGTGTCTGCGGTTGCGAGGAGTGATCGTCTTGGCACGACCGGCCCGCATGTCGCGATGTGTGATTCACACGATGGTGCTGCGAAGCCGCACGCCATCGTCCGGTTCGACGAAGCGCCTCGCCCTGCACGCGGACAGCGAGTTCTCATACAGCCACCATGCGCGTCGCGACGCGTCGTAACGGCAAAGAGAGCAGGGCCGCACGGATGTCAGCCCAGCTCGCCGACAGGTCGAGCGTCCGGACGGAGATGCGGATGTCGCCCAGCGAAAATGTCTCCGATAGGCCGCGTCCGACGCTCGCGTACAGCAGGACGCTGTCTACATTGATCGACGCTGGCTCCCGCTCGCGGGTGTTCTTCACGTAGGCGAAGAGCTGGTACAGATGATCCGATCTCAGCTTGAGCCGCGCGCTGTCTGCAAGCTCCCTGAACGGCCGCCTCACGAACTTGGTCTCGATGATGGTGCACTGCCCGGGCCAGCGGACCGACACGTCGGTGATCATCCGCGGCAGGAGCTGGAGCGCCGTGCGCTCTCCCGAAGCGCTGGCCCAGCTTGGGCACTCGCGGGTGACGCGAGCCCCGTCCAGATGGTGCTGGAGGAAGCCGCGTACGAACGCCTCGAACAGGTCCGCCATCTGCTCGTCGTCACGGGTGAAGTCCCGGAGTCGAGCTCCGTCCCCTTGCTCGTCCGGGAGAAAATTGGCCAGCACGAGCTGACATATGTCGAGCAGCATCCCGTAGAGGCGATGCCCGCGAGGGACGCGGGCTCGCCGCAGCAACTCCGCGTGGAGCTCGACATCCGCGACGTCCTCCATGCGGAAGCACGCGGCGCGCAGCGCGACGGCGAGCTCGCGCTTGATGTTGCGGCACGTGCTGAGCAAACGGGCTGCTGCCTTGACGACGCGGTTCTCGATGACGTCGTACGAAAGCTCATCGAAGCGGCAGCCCACGCGCCCTCGCGACCGCAGCGCGCCGCTGACCGTGCGCGTCACGTCGATGGCGCCACGCGGCCGCCGTACATCCTCCGCGCGCTCGAGGTACGCGCGGTACGGCCCACGCCGGAGCAGCGCGCTGAGCCCGTCCGCGAGCAGCCGCGCGAGGAGATCTGCTGGCGTGTCCGCCTCGATCGCGCCGACCTCGGAGACGGCCGAGAGATCGAGGAACCCGGACGCGTAGGCGAGCAGCGTGTACACGTTCCGGATCGGAATCTCCACGGTGTCAGTGCTCATCGTCGTACATGAGCGCGAGCGCGTCTGCCGCGCGATCGGGCGCGTCGAACCAGTACTCTTCGAGCAGCGGCCGGATCTCAGTTTCGACGATCTGCCCATACCAGTCCACGGCAGGGGCGCGCCCCGCCGGAACCTGGCAGAAGTAGCTGTGGCCTATGCAGAAGCCTTGGCCGAGCTGCGGATCGCCCCGGATCATCTCGTTGAGCAGCTTGATGCGCGCCCGGATCCGCCCGATGAGCGTCTCTGGCACCTGCATCCGCGAGAGCTCCGCGGCGAACGCTTCGGCCTCGAAGCTCGGCGCGACCGAGACGAACGCGAAGCGGCGCCGAAGGGCGTAATCCACCAGGGCGAGCGAGCGGTCCGCTGTGTTCATGGTGCCGATGATGTGCAAGTTCGGGGGGACGTAGAATGGCTCCTCGTCCTCGGTCGAGTACGAGAGCGTCGTCGCCCACTCCTGGTCACGTTTGTCGGACTCGATGAGCATCATCAGGTCGCCCAGGATCTTGCTCAAGTTGCCGCGGTTGATTTCGTCGATGATGAGTACGTAGGAGTTGTCGAGATCCTGCAAAGCGCGGTTGCAGATGCGGAGGAATGGGCCATCGCGCCGCACGAAGCCTTCCTCGGTCGGGCTGTAGCCGCGGACGAAGTCCTCGTAGGCGTACGATTGATGGAACTGCACCATGTCGATACGCTCGGGAGCCTTCTCGCCGAGGAGCAGGTACGCGAGCCGCTTCGCCACAAACGTCTTCCCCACCCCGGGGGGGCCTTGCAGGATGAGGTTCTTCTTGTTCTGCAGGAGCCCGAGCATCCGCTCGATCTGGATACGTCCGAGAAAGAGGTCACGGCATGCCTCGTCGAGCCTGTACGATTTCGTCGGCTCCGGACGCTCGGGTCCGTTGCTGCCGCGGACACCTAGCGCGTCCTCGATTTGCGCCACGAGCTGCGGGTATTTGCCGATGTCGGTCAGCATCTTCGTTACCAGCGGTTTGTCGCGTACACGCCAGTCGCCGGACTTGAGCCACTTCACTGTGCGGACGTGCTTGTACTCGGAGCGCTTGGGCTCGAAGCGATAGTCCGAATTGATGATGCCGTAGCCGACGATGTGATGGATGCCTCGTTTCGCGACGACGGCGTCACCGATCTGCATCTTGTGCGCGAACTCGTAGCAGGCCAGCGCGTCGTTCGTCGGGATACTGCCGTCGTTTCGACCCTCGGCGAGCTTCCTCCGGATTGCGTCGACGTCGGCGTACCGTTTCAGGTCCCCCAAAGAATCCACACCGATCGCTGCGATGGATTCCTTCTTGAAGTCCTCCCAGAGGCGCGCGCCCTTTCCGGGTGCCAGCAGCCAGACGCGGCGCTCTGCGCCGCCTTCTGTCGTGTCGGGCGCGGCGATCACGCTCTCCTCATGGGCGCCCTCACCCTCACCGCCCCCGACGCGCTTGCAGAGCTGCTCGAGGCGCCAGGCGTCGATGTCGAGTGCCTTCGCGAGCTCCAGAAAAACCCGACGGAAACGCGTGTACTGGTCTGCAATGCCCGCTTCCTCGTCGAGGAGGCCCGCCGCCATGAACGCGGAGCGCGCGGACTTGTAATAGATGGGCCACTCCCGAGGGGCCTGGACATGCCACCAGAAGGGCACGAAGAAGGGCACCCGCGACGTATCGGCCTTGATCGCCGTGGTGACATTGGTGGTCTCCAGCGCCGCGAGGTAATCGAGGAACTCCTGGAGCTGCCGCGTGGCCGCACTCTCGTCGGCAGGGACGCGGAGCGCGGCCTTGAGCTTCGCCGCAAGTGTGGCGTGATCGGGCACGTGTTTGACCAGCTTGTTCAGCACCATGCCACCGCCGAACCCACCGAGCCCGAAGGTGCTCCATTCGGTGCGGCTCCGCCGATCGAATTCCGACCGGAAGCGCTCGAGCTCGGTGCTGCCCGCGAGGAAGCCGTCGAGCAGCTCCCGGATCTGCGGCACGACTTCTTTGCGCTGCTCCTCGAGAGCCGTCATGGCCTGGAGCCATGCGCCGTCGCGCTGCGCGTGTTGGAGATGCGCTTGCCAGGACGCAATCGCCTTCCTCGATATCTCAGTCATGCTCGTCTGCGCCGGCGTGCTTTCATCGCGGGCAGCCTCCAGCCTCGGAGGCTAGGGCAAATTCGGCCAGCGCGGAAGAAACAGGATGAGTTGTCGGGTGGACGGTCGAGGGCCTTCGCACCTTGGAGCTACGAGCACAGGCTTAAAGCAGCTCTCAAGAACATACCCCCTCAAGCCCTGTATAGCCCCGTCAGCCTGCGCGGGGATCGTCGAAAAGAAGGCCGCTCGACGCCTTCGACTTCGCTCGCGTCGGCGTGGCGTGAGCGCGCGACGACCGCTACTCCGACGCACCTCCGCCGGTCTCCTTGGCTGCCGTTGCAGGTCCGGGCGCCTGCGCCGCGGCCCCGGATCCCGTGATTCCTGGTGCGGTGGCAGTGTCGGGTGTCGTGCTCTCCGCCGGCTTCGCAGCAGCCTCCGGCGCCGCGATGTCCGTCGCCTTCGCCTTGACAGCGGCCTCTGTCGCTTGCTCCGTCGCACTCGTCTCCGGCGCTTTCGCCTCCGGCGCCTTTGCAGCAGTCTTCGGCGCCTTTGCGGCCTTGGGTGCCGCGCCCTCCGGCGCCTTCGCCGTAGCCTCCGTCGTCGCGCCCTCCGCCGCCTTCGCCGTCGCCTCCGGCGCCGCGCCCTCCGCCGCCTTCGCCGGGGCCGCCTTCGCCTTCTTCTCCTTCGCGGCCTTCGCCTCGAGCGCCCCCGCCGCGATCGGCTCTCGCTTGCCGTGGCCGACCGCGCGCGGATCGCCGTACGGGAACGCCGCGCTTCCGCTCGCGTCGATCGGCTTGCGCGGGGCCTCCGGATCCGTCGCCGGGCTCGGCGGCGGCGCGATCGGCCGCGGCGCGCGCAGCCGGTTGCCAGGGCCGGCCTGGGTCCACACCTGCACGTCGCCGAGCACGCGCGTCCTGTTCGCCATCCGCCGCTGGCCCCGCGCGCCGAGCAGCTTCTCCAGGAACGTCGGGGGCGACGTCGCGCCAGGCTCCCCCTTCACCCAGCACGTGTAGTCGCCGATGCCGGTGCCCCGGAACGCCTCGCGGCAGACCGCTATCCCGAGCTCGGCCGCGATGTCGCTGAGGAGACGACCCGGCGCGGCCTCGACCGTCCTGTGCTCGTTGACGAAGGTGACCTTGGGCATCGGTGGGCAGGGAGCGTCCTGCTCCCCTGCCGCGAGCGCGTCAAGAAGCGCGGCGCGCGTCCCTCGCGTCCCGCACGCGGTGCAGCACCCGCGCGATGCCGAACAGGTTCCAGCCCGCGAAGCCCAGGAACAGCGCCACGAGCGCGACCGCCCAGCGCGACGCGCGCGGCGAGCTGCCGTCGATGAGCAGCCAGGCGTCGTCCGTCACGGCCATCCCCGCCTGCTCCTCCACCTCGGCGGCCAGCCGCGCATGCCGGATGCCCGCGCTCTTGAACGGCACGAGCCGCCCCGCGAACGTGCTCGGCGGAACGAAGCGCGGGCCCTCGAACCCCTCCGGCACCCGGATCTCCACCCACAGCGCCGGGTTTCCCGCCACCGGCGCCAGCCGGAACGAGTCGCCCTCGGCGGCGCGCCCGTACCGGATCGCGCCGCGCGTCCCGAGCAGGCCTCCGGCCCGCACGTAACGGTTCGCGAGGTCCGCCTGCGGCCGCAGCGACGCGAGCTCTCCCACGTCCGCCGGCTGGCCCGCCGACAGCGCGTAACGCGCCTCCCCGAGGAGCGCGACGGCCATCCACAGCGCGGCGATCGCGGTCGCCGCCATCAGCGCCACCGTGACCGTGCGCTCCTGCTTCGGCGGCGAGGGCAGCGCGAGCAGCTCCGGATCGGGCCCCGCCACGTCGAGGCCATCGCCACCCGGGCCGCGCGGGCCGGACGTCATGGATTCCAGGGTCGAGGTCGGGTCGGTGGGCACGCTTCGTCGAGTATATAGCCGGAGCGCCGGCCGCGGTGCACCGCCGTCTCGCCGGTCCTCGGACGAGGGGAGGAGCGGGCTCGGGCGCGGCGGACCCGGGCGCGCAGGACGTTGGGCGCGGCGCGCGAGACGCGGGCGAACGACACGCTCCCGGCGCGCGTGCGCGGGCTCAGGACCAGCACACCGGGTTGCCCGTGGCCACCGAGGCCTCGAAGACCCGGCGCAGAGAGCCGAGGATCTGCTCGAAATCGGCGATGCGCAGCGCGCGCTGCGCCACGTGGAAGGAGCGCGGATACGCGGAGCGGACGCGCCCCCTGTCGTCCTGCATTCGACCGTCGGGCCAGGGAATGCACCTGCCGGGAACGGCGACCATGGACTCGAGCTCGCGTCCCGTGTCGAGGTCCCGGAGCAGCACGCGGCCGCCCTCGTGGGCCTCGGTGCGCTCGGGCTCCAGCAGGATCTGCTCGACGCGCAGGGCGCGGAACAGCTCGCAGGGCGGCGCTCCGCGGCTCCGCACGAAGAAGCCATTCGCGTCGAAGCCGAGGTTGATCTGCTCCGAGCCGCTCAAGACGAAGATGCCTTCGTACTGCGGAATGAAGTCATAGAGCTCATCACCGGTCCCGGAATCGACAAGGAAGGCCGAGCGGACGGAGGCGACGAGCTCGGCGAACCGCGCGAGCTCTCCCAGCGCGCGCGCGCTGGCTTCGGCCGGCATCCTGCCGCCGTTCGCCGCCGGCAGCTCGGCCTGCAGCGTCGGGAAGCGCTGCCAGCCGATCCGACCGAGCGCCGCCTGGAACGCCCTGAGACCTGCCCAGTTCGAGATCCACTCGGAGGCGAGCCACATACCCTGGTGCGGGCAGCAGTCCTCCATCCATGCGTAGAACGCGTCGTGCGCGTCCTGATGCTCCTCCTCCGGGAGCGTCAGGCAAAGCCGCCCGTCGTCATCGAACCCCACGTGCTCCGCGTGCGGGGGCGGCGTCCGCGTCGTCCCGTCGAGCCAACATCTGCACATCACGTTCGCGTCCAGGCCCATTCGTGCGCCTCTTGCGTGGCTCGCGGCAGCCGGCGGGATCCCCGCCGCGCGAGCGTCCGTCGGCGGGGCGCCGAGTCTAGCCCGCGCGTTCGCCCATCAGGAACCGCGGGACGCGATCGCCGGGCCGGCGCCAGAACACGCCCCGGGGGGCGGCGCGGGCGGTACCCCGCATGGGCCGGCATGGAGGCCCCGCAGGCACCGTCAAGCCGCCCACCGTCCTCACGGGCCGCCCCTGAGCTCGCCGCGCGCTCGCCCGGCCGCGGTCCGGGGGGCCGCGTCACGCGCTTGCCCGCGCGCGGCGCCTTGCCTAGCCTAGCCGCGATGCCCTCGAAGAACGACAGCTCCATCCTGTGCCCGTCGTGCGGCGCGAACAACGCCTCCGTGACGGCGAGCGGGCGCTGCATCGCGTGCGGCGCCAGGATGGGCTCGCTCGCGCCTTTCCGCGACTCCGAGCTCGACCGCAACCGCCGCTACCAGCAGGAGGGCTTCTCGATCCTCTGGTGCCTGATCGCCCTCGTCCTGCAGAGCGTGCTCACCGCGGCCCTCGTCGGCGGCCTCCCCATGATCGTGCAGCAGCTCGACTTCGAGGGGTCGAACGGGATGATCGTCGCCATCCCCGTCTGGTTCATCGGCGGCGTCCTCCTCGGCATGATCTCGCCCGGAAAGACGTTCCTCGAGCCGGTCGTCGCGTCGTTCCTCGTCGCGATCCCGACCGTCTTCTACCTCCTGCACAGCCAGACCGTCCGGACGATGCCGCTGTTCATGTACGTGATCATGGCGCTCATCGGCGTGCTCTTCACGCTGATCGGCTCCTACCTCGGCGAGCGCATCCAGATGGGCCCGCCCGCGAAGACCGCCGACTGAGGGCGCCCAGCGTGACGACGAGGCTCGGCGCGACGGGCAGCGCAGGGGCGGCGGGCGCAGCAGGGGCGGCGGGCGCAGCAGGGACGGCGGGCGCAGCAGGGACGGCCGACCGGCGGATCGCCGCAGCGAAGCGGATCGCCGCGGCGCTCGCCGCCGTCGCCATGGTCCAGCTGGCGCCCGGGTGCGGCCGATCGGCCGAGCAGCAGGAGGCGGATGCGCTCCTGCATGCGATCGACGTCCTCCGCGACGCCCCGAGCGAGCCGCGCGAAGCGCGCGAGGCGCTGCTCGCGGAGCTCGAGCGCCAGCCCGCATCGACGCCGCCCGCCGCGAGCGCCAAGGACACGTGCGCGCGGGCCTACCGCCTGCTGCTCGACGCCACGGCCGCCGAGGCGCGCGTCCGCGCCCTGCTCGAGGCGCCCGACGGGGCCGCAGGGCCCGGCGCGCTGGCGGATCTCGTCGCGGCGGACGCCAAGGTCAAGGAGAGCGCCGAGGTCATGCCGAGGTGCGCCGAGGCGCTCGCGATCCTCCGCCGCTCGGGCCGGCGCGGGATGTGACGGCCCGCGTCGCCCGCGCCCGCGCCGGCGGCGTCCGCGCCGGCCGAGGCGCCCGCGCCGCGCGCCCCGGGGAGGGGCGCCGGCCGCGCCCGCGCAGCGCGTCGCGCGGCGTTGAAGAGGGCAAGGGGATCCGCGCTCGCGGTCCCCTGTGCTAAGACCCGCCCTGCCATGTTCGACACGCTGACACGGGGCTTTCGTCAGGCCAGAAACCGCCTCGCCGGGCTCACGGAGCTCACCGCGGGCAACATCGACGTCGCGCTCCGCGAGGTAAGGCTCAGCCTGCTCGAGGCCGACGTCGAGATCGGGGTGGTCAAGGCGTTCCTTGCCCGGGTCAAGGAGGCCGCGGTCGGCCGCACCCTGGAGACGCGCGTGAAGCACGCCGGCGAGGTCCACCAGGTCTCGGCGAGCGACCACTTCATCAAGATCTGCCACGACGAGCTCGAGGCGATGATGACCCACGAGGGCGACGAGATCGCCTGGGCCGACAGCGGGCCCACGGGCATCATGATGGTCGGCCTCCAGGGCTCCGGGAAGACGACGAGCTGCGCGAAGCTCTCGCGCTACCTCGAGAAGCAGGGGAAGAAGCCGCTGCTCGTCGCGGCCGACATGCAGCGCCCCGCGGCCGTCGAGCAGCTCAAGGTCCTCGGCGAGTCGCTCAAGATCCCCGTGTTCAACGTGCCGGGAGAGTCGCCGGTCGCCATCTGCGCCGCGGCCCGCGGCGAGGCGAAGCGGCTCGGCCGCGACGTCATCATCTACGACACCGCCGGCCGCCTCGCGATCGACGAGCCGCTCATGCAGGAGCTCGCGCAGATCAAGGACGCGACGAAGCCGGAGAACATCTTCCTCGTTGTCGACGCGATGATCGGCCAGGACGCCGTGAAGACGGCGCGCGGCTTCAACGAGCGGCTGTCGATCGGCGGCGTCGTGCTGACGAAGCTCGACGGCGACGCCCGCGGCGGCGCCGCGCTCAGCATCAAGGAGGTGACGGGCGCGCCCGTCCTCTTCACCGGCCTCGGCGAGACGACGGACAAGTTCGAGCCGTTCCGCGCCGACGGCATGGCGAGCCGCATCCTCGGCATGGGCGACGTCGTCGGCCTCATGCAGGACTTCGAGGAGGTCGTCGACCAGAAGAAGGCCGAGAAGGACGCCGCGCGGATGCTCCAGGGCGACTTCACGCTCGAGGACTTCCTCGATCAGGTGCGGATGATCCAGAAGATGGGATCGCTGAAGGATCTCGTCGACAAGCTGCCCCTCGGCGGCATGTTCCCGGGCGGCCTGCCCCAGGACGTGAACCTCGACGACCGGGAGCTCGTCCGCATCGAGGCGATCATCCAGTCGATGACCCGCCTCGAGAAGAGCGACCCGTACGCGCTGGTCCGCGAGCCGAAGCGGGTGGAGCGCATCGCGAAGGGCTCGGGCTCGAAGCCCGAGGCGGTGAGCGAGCTCGTCCAGAAGTTCCTGTTCATGCGCCAGATGATGAGCGGCCTCGGCCAGAACATGGGCCTCATGGGCAAGATCCCCGGCATGAAGCAGATGGCCATGGCCAAGAACATGCGGGAGATGCAGAAGCAGATGATGGCCGGCGGCGGCATGCCCGGGATGGGGATGCCGGGCATGGGTTTCCCGGGCATGGGCTTCCCGGGGATGGGGATGCCGGGCATGGGCGGCTTCCCGGGCGCCGGCGCCGGGGGCCCGAACATGACGAAGATGAAGACGCTCAGCGCCTCCGAGCGCAACGCGAAGAAGGCGCAGCGCAAGCGCGAGCGCGACGCCCGCAAGAAGGGGCGCAAGTAGCGGCGGCCGCGTGCGCGGGCCCTGCTGCCGGCGGCGCTTTACTGACAGCGCGCACGGCGCGCACGCCCGCGCGCGGGCGCTCGCGCTTGTCGCCGTGGCCTTCGCCGCCGCGTGCTCCCGGGGCGGCGGGGGCGAGCAGGAGGCGGCGCCGCCCGGGGCGACGGGTCGCGCGCCGGCGAGCAGCGGCGCGGGGGCCGGACAGAGCCAGAGACGACCGCCCGCCGTCGTGAAAGAGCTCTCGGTGCGCAAGCTCGCGCCCGGGGCGGCGATCGCCATCGACGGCCGCCTCGACGAGCCGGCGTGGCAGGCGGCGGCGGCGACAGGCCCGTTCGTCAACGTGGGCACGGGCCGCGAGGATCGGTCGCTGCCGACGCAGGGCGAGGCGCGGCTGCTCTGGGACGACGGGTTTCTCTACGTCGGATTCGACGTCCGCGACACGACGATCACAGGCGGGTTCCCCGAGGGCGCGCGCGATCCGCACCTCTGGGAGCGGGACACCGTCGAGGTGATGATCGACCCCGACGGCGACGGGGACAACAAGGACTATTACGAGATCCAGATCAACCCGCAGAACCTCGTCTTCGACTCGCAGTTCGACGACTACAACGCTCCAAGGGGCGGCCCGAGCGGGCCTTTCGGCCATGAGGCGTGGAGCGCGGGCCTCGCGAGCGCGGTCGCGCTGAGAGGGACGCTCGACGACGGGTCGGACGAGGACGTGGGGTACGTTGTCGAGGCGAAGATCCCGTGGCGCTCGTTCGCGAAGGCGAAGGCGGCGCCGCCGTCGCCCGGGGACGCGTGGCGGATGAACTTCTACGCCATGCAGGACAACGGCGGGGCGGCGTGGTCGCCGATCCTTGGCGAGGGGAACTTCCACCGGGCGCGGCGGTTCGGGCGGGTTCGCTTCGTGGGGCCGTGATCGGGCTCGTTTCACTGACGTGCCCATGTCGCACCGTCGCGGTCCGCTCCATCGCTCGCAGGGAGGCGCGTCGCTACCGCGGTTTGCGGCCCCATACCTGAAAGAACGGACCGTGCACGACGAGCGTCTCTGGATTCTCGATGTGACGCATCAACGCTTCCCTCAGATCGCTGAAGGTCTGCTCCGCGATCAGGCGCTGGGAGAGGATGCGTTCGCGCAGGTTGTCGGCGAACTCGAGCAGGATGGGGCGACGAGCGTCGCCGGGCGGATGAACGTGGACGATCGGCTGGATGCGCACCGACGCGAGGCCGGCATCGCGGAGCAACCGCGGCAGCTTCCGCCCGATGAAGAGATCGATTCCGTTGCGCTTCGTGTAGCGCACGAACAGCTCGATGAGCGTGGTCCATGCGTGCTCGGGTGGATCACAGATCATCGCGGCCCAGTCGACCTCGTGGAACGCCACGACTCCCCCCGGGCGCGCCAGCGACACGGCTTCTGCGACGATCTGCTCCGGGTCAGGGACATTGACCAGCAAGAGACGGGCGGTGACCAGATCGAAGGACTCCTTCGGGAGGGATGTGGCTCGGGCGTCCCCCTCCAGGACTTCGACGTTGCGAAGGCCGCGCTGTGCGATGAACTTCCGGGCGAGGGTGACCGCTTCGCCGCTTCGTTCGACGCCGACGACGCTCCCCGCGAGGCCGACGCGCGCCGCGAGCAGGTCCAGGCAGCCGCGGGGGCCGCACCCGAGCTCGAGGACGCGGGCACCGGCGGCTAGCCCGATCTGATCGAGCAGCCAGTCCGCCTCGTGGGCCAGCTGCTCGGACTGCTGCTGTAACCGCTCCTGCTCCGCGCGCCGGTAGCCGAGGAAATATTGTTCGCGCTCACTCATCGTTTATCCCCGGTCGCTGGGTGAGGCCCACGCCGTTCAACGGTCACTGGATGGCCTTGGTTGATTTCATCGGCTCCCGGCATGAGCCGTGCCGTGCACTGCCGCGCACCGCGGTCAGAACGTGCCCTTCGACCCGCAGCTCACCACGCCGGGGGTCGGCCGGGCCGACGTCTGGGTCTTCGATTCGAGGAACCTGGGGGCGTCGCTCGGCGGCGATCCGCTGACCATCGTCACCCTCTTCGGCGACACGCCGCGCGCGCTCGCGGTGACGCCCGACGGATCGCGCGGGTACGCGGCCGCGTTCCACTCGGGCAACCGCACCACGACCATCCCGGAGCCGGCGGTGCCGGACGGGGGCGAGGGCGAAGCCGGGCGCTGCGGCGCCCTCCGCGTCGGACGGTTCGAAGCCGGGCTACCGGGCGGAGCCGCCCGACCGCTGAGCGCCCGACGCTCGCGCGCCTGCAGGCCTGCTCATGGCCGATCCCCCACGTGCTGCTCGGTGTCCGCCAGGGCGGGCAGCCAGCCCTCGCGGCGCCTGATCCAGAGCTCGTAGGTCGGAGCGAGATCCGTGGGAGCGTCGTCGAGACATCCCAGCTTGATCTCGACCTCCCCCTCCTCCTCCCGCGGCGAGAACAGCCGTGATCCGCACGTCGGGCAGAAGCTGCGTCCCTCCCAGCACCTCGTCTCGCCCGTGGACTCGAAGCTCGCCCACGGCCACACCGCGAACGGCATGAACACGCTGCCCGTCTCCTTCCTGCACGAGGTGCAGTGGCAGATGCCCACGCGGAGAGGCTCGCCACGAAGGTGAAAGCGCACCGCACCGCAGGTGCAGCCGCCGCTCCGGACGCGCTCTGATCCAGCTTGCATGTCGCCTCCGCTCACAGGCCCGGCGCCCTCGTAGCCCGCGCCGGTTTTCACCGGCAACGCCCGCCGCCGAGCGGCCAGGTCAGCGCCTGTATCACAAATTTACATCAATGGTGTATATCGGGTCTGCTGGTTCAGATCCGGGCCGAGTGGCTCGCCGTCGGGCGTGACGCCCCCTGCTGCGCGCCCGCCAGGGCGGCATCGCCCATCGTGCCCGCCGTGGCGTTCGAGCGGGTCGTCGGCTCCATCGCTCGCTGGACCCGGATCCTGTTGTGCACGTCCTCGACGCCCCGCGTACCCTCGGCGACGAGCTCGATGATGCGCTTGTGGTGGCGCTGGGGCACCGTGCCCTCGAGGATGACCTCGTTGTTCTCCACCTGGACCGTGACGTCGCTCACGTCGATGTCGTGGCGCTCCGAGAGCACCTCGCAGATGTCCTCGTGGATGCGCGCGTCGGAGCGTTTGTAGCCCTTCGGTCCGCGGCCGAGCGCTCTGCGCACGCGGTCTCCGATCTCGCCGAGCGCGTGGCCGACGCTCTCCAGCGCCGAGTGGCCGGATTCGTCGTGATCGGGGCGCTCGCCGCCGTACGCGCCGCCGCCCCAGGCCGCATCGGGACCGTAGTCGGGGTTCACGACGCGGGTCATGCCGAGGTAATAGGCGCCGCCGAGATTGAAGTTGTACGCGCTGCCCACGGCGGGAAGGGGATTGCCGCCGAAGCTGCGGCTGTCACCGGGGCCGCCGGCGTAATCGCCGCCGCGGTCGTCGTGGGGCCAGCCGCGCTCCTCGTCACCGGGACGATTGTCGCTGTTGGCGAAGCGACCGTCGCCGAGAGCGCGACCCACGGGGCCGCGGTGCGTCGTGGGCCCAACCGTGCGAGCCTGCTCGCGGCCCCAATCGCGGCCGTCGCGCAGCGTGGCCCCGTGATCGTCGATCGGGCCCGCGCTGCGGCGCTCGTCGCGAGGATAGCCGCGCTCGGTGAAATGGCCCCGGTCGTCTCCGTAGCGCCGATCCCAACCGTGCTCATTTCGTCCGTAGCCTGTGTCCCTGTCGAATCGATCTCGCATCCTGTGCCTCCTTTCTTCCTGGCGAGCACTGCGCCTTCAACACGCCTCCGCCGCGCGGCAGATCGCGCCAGCCTGGTCGCTTGGATCGTGAAGATGGGTCGCGTCGGCGCCCTCTGCCACCGGGGAGAACCCTTCGTCTCGCGCCCGGGCGATCCCGAAAATGACGATTCATCGGGTCAGCACAGAAGAGCTTGCCTTGAGCGCCTTTCCGCCTCTCGTCGCAGAACACGGCACACCCACCCTCCCCATCAGGGCCGGGGCGGCGCCACGCCCCTGGGGCCGGAACCCTCCGTCACGGGCTCAGCAAAGCCGGCCCATGCCCCCCTGGCTGCGCTAAGCTCCGCGCCCTGTGCCCGTCCTCACCGCTCACGATCTCCACAAATCCTTCGGTCCCCAGACGATCCTCGACGGCATCTCGGTCAACACCCGCACCGGCGAGCGCGTGGGCCTCGTCGGCGTCAACGGCTCCGGCAAGAGCACGCTCGCCCGCATCCTCGCCGGGCTCTCCGCGTGGCACGCCGCCAAGGCCCGCCACGACGAGGTGAGCCGGGCGCTCGCGGCCGGCTCGGGGGACGCCGAGGCGCTGCTCGCCGAGCAGGCCGAGGCCGGGGCCGACGTCGAGCGGCTCGGCGGGTGGGACATGAAGGAGTGGAGCGCGGGGCTCGCGAGCGCGGTCGCGCTGAGAGGGACGCTCGACGACGGCTCGGACGAGGACGTGGGGTACGTGGTCGAGGCGAAGATCCCGTGGAGCTCGTTCGCGAAGGCGAAGGCGGCGCCGCCGTCGCCGGGGGACGCGTGGCGGATGAACTTCTATGCCATGCAGGACAACGGCGGGGCGGCGTGGTCGCCGATCCTGGGCGAGGGGAACTTCCACAGGGCGCGGCGGTTCGGTCGGGTCCGGTTCGTCCCGGCCGAAGGCGACGCGGGCCGGGCGCCCTCCGCGTCGGCCGGTCCGAAGCCGGGCTACCGGGCTGATCCGCTGGACCGCTGAGCCGCGCGTCCGGCGCTTCGAGCGACAGAACAGCGAACCCCGTTGCGGCGCGAGCCCTCCTTGGAAAGGGAAACAGAGGATGTTCACGAAGCTCGGACTCCGGAACTTCAAGTCCTGGCGTGGCGCACATGCGTTCGACCTCAGGCCGCTCACGCTGGTGCTCGGCGTCAACTCGGCCGGCAAGACGAGCCTGCTCCAGCCGCTCTTGCTCCTGAAACAGACCATCGAGTCGCCCGACCGGCTCCTGGCGCTCAACCTGGGCGGGCAGCCCGGTGAGATGCTGGACCTCGGCAGGCTCTCCGACGTCGTCTCCGGGGGCGACGTGCGCGCCGGGCTCGGCTTCCGCCTGACGTTCGGCCCCGTGAGCGTCGGGAAGGGGGCCGCGCCGCGCACGCTCGGCTCCGTGGACTACGAGGTGGAGTACGGCGCCGCCGAGGACGAGAGTCCCTACGTGGAGCGGCTCTCGTACGCCACCGCCGAGGGCGCCTACGCCGTCGCGCGCCAGCGAGACGGCGCCTACGCGCTCTCCGCGCCGGGCGGCCCTTTGCCCGATGACCGGCGAGCTCGGCGGACCTACGAGCCCGAGCGCTCCGTCGGCTTCTCGGCCGATGCGGTCGCCGCCCTCGGCGCCGCGGGGGCGGACGCGCAGGATCTCGCGCTCGCGCTGACGCGGGAGCTCCAGCGGCTCGCCTACATCGGGCCCCACCGGAGCGTGCCCACGCGCCACTACGCCTGGACGGGGCGCTCGATAGGACAGCTCGGATCGAGCGGCGAGCACGCGATCCCGGCGCTGATCGCGAGCCTCGTCGGCCGCCACGCCGACGGGTCCGAGCGGGGCCGCCTCGTCGAGCAGGTCTCCGCGGGGCTCGCGCGGCTCGGGGTCGCGGACAGGATGGAGATCGAGCGCCAGGCGACGACGTTCTTCCAGGTCATGATCACCTTCCAGGGCCACCGGACGAACCTGCTCGACGTCGGCTTCGGGGTCTCCCAGGTCCTGCCCGTTGTCACCGCGGCGTACTTCGCGCCCGAGGGCTCGACGGTGATCATGTCGGAGCCCGAGCTCCACCTGCACCCGCTGGCGCAATCGGCGCTCGGCGATCTGCTCGTCGAGGCCGTGCGAGAGCGCGGGGTGCAGCTCCTCGTGGAGACGCACTCGGAGCACCTCTTCCGGCGGATCCAGACGCTGATGGCCGAGGAGCGCATCACGCCGGACGAGTGCGCCATGTACTTTGCCCGGTGCAATGGAGGGGATTCGGTGCTCGATCCGCTCGAGGTGAACGGGTACGGGCGGGTCGCGAACTGGCCCGACAAGTTCTTCGGGGACACGGTGGGCGAGGTCGAGCGGCAGATGGAGCGGATGCTCGACCGCATGGAGAAGGACGAGCAACGTGGCTGATCATGTCGTCGACACCAACGTGCTCATCGTCGCGAGCGCCGCCGATCCTGCCTCGCCGTTCAAGGACACCCACGTCCCGACGAGCGAGCGGAAGATCGTCTTCGCGTGGCTCAAGGATTTTCGCGCCGATGACGGGCGCCGCCTGATCATCGACAGGGCCCGCGGCATCCTGCGCGAGTACAGGAAGAAGCTGACGGCCCAGGACTACGGCATCGTCGTGGCGATGGAGAAGCTCCGGACGGCGGCGTTCGTCTCCGTGCAGTACGACGGTGAGTATGCCGTCGTGCCCGAGCGGCTCGCTCGCTTCGACAACTCCGACAAGAAGCTCGTGGCGGCGCACCTCGCGCACCGGGCGGAAGGCGGTCAAAGCACCATCGTGAACGCGTGCGACACCGACTGGCACGAGCACGAAGAGGCGCTCTCCGCAGAAGGGGTGATCGTGGAGCAGCTCCTCCCGGCGTGGTGCCAGAGAGAGTTCTGGCGCAAGAACCCCGAGAGGATGCCTCCCGGGGCCGGCGATCGAGAACAGGACCGAGCCGGCCCCCCCGATCACGGCGCCATGCGCTAAGCTCCGCGCCCTGTGCCCGTCCTCACCGCTCACGATCTCCACAAATCCTTCGGTCCGCAGACCATCCTCGACGGCGTCTCGGTCAACATCCGCACGGGCGAGCGCGTGGGCCTCGTCGGCGTCAACGGCTCCGGCAAGAGCACGCTCGCCCGCATCCTCGCCGGGGTCGAGCAAGCCGACAGCGGCACCATCGCGCGGCGCCGCGGCGCGGAGATCGGCGTCCTCTCGCAGGATCCGGTCTTCGAGCCGACCGACACCGCGCGCGACGTCGTGCTCGCCGGGCTCTCCGCCTGGCACGCCGCCAAGGCCCGCCACGACGAGGTGAGCCGGGCGCTCGCGGCCGGCTCGGGGGACGCCGAGGCGCTCCTCGCCGCGCAGGCCGAGGCAGGGGCCGACGTCGAGCGGCTCGGCGGGTGGGACATGATGCATCAGGTCGACTCCATCATCGGCCACGTCGGCGTCACCCGGCCCGACGCGCCCATGAGCGTGCTCAGCGGCGGCGACCGCAGGCGCGTCGCGCTCGCCCGCCTCCTCGTGTCGCGGCCCGCCCTGGCCGTGCTCGACGAGCCCAGCAACCACCTCGACGTCGAGACCGTCGAGTGGCTCGAGCGCTACCTCGTCGAGGAGCACCCCGGCGCGCTCCTCCTCATCACCCACGACCGCTACCTGCTCGACCGCGTCGCGGAGCGCACGCTCGAGATCGACAAGGGCAAGGTCTACAGCTACGACGGCGGCTACGAGGAGTACCTCGAGCAGAAGTCCGAGCGCCTCGCGCTCGAGGCGCGGACCGAGTCGAACCGGCAGAACTTCCTGCGCACCGAGCTCGAGTGGCTCCGGCGGCAGCCGAAGGCGCGCACCGGAAAGCAGAAGGCCCGCATCCAGCGCGCCGAGACGACCAAGAGCGCGCCGCCGCCCAAGGCGGAGCGGACCGCGCAGCTCTCGGTGGAGTCGGTGCGCACCGGCAAGACCATCCTCGAGCTGAAGAAGCTCGGCCTCTCGCTCGACGGCAAATGGCTCGTGCGCGGCCTCGACTTCACGCTGACCAAGGGCGAGCGCGTCGGCATCGTCGGCCGCAACGGCACGGGCAAGACGACGATGCTCCGCGCGATCCTCGGCCAGCTCGGCGCCGAAGGCGACGGCGCGGCCGCCGAGGGGCCCCGCATGGAAGGCGAGGTCGTGCTCGGAAAGAACTCGAGCGTCGCCTACTTCGATCAGCACAGGAGCGGGCTCGACCTCGACAAATCGATCTTCGAGAACATCGCGGGCTCGCACACGCGCGTCGAGGTCGGCGGCCGGTCCATGGACGTGCGCAGCTACCTGGAGCGATTCCTGTTCGATCCGAACAAGGCGCGGCAGCCGGTGGGCTCGCTCTCCGGCGGCGAGCGGGCGCGGGTCGCCCTGGCGAAGATGCTGACCCAGAGCGTCAACGTGATCATCCTCGACGAGCCCACGAACGATCTCGACGTGATGACCCTCGCCGCGCTCGAGGAGATGCTCATCGAGCTCGAGGGCTCGGCGCTCGTCGTGACCCACGACCGCTGGTTCCTGAACCGTGTGGCCACCTCGATCCTCGCGTTCGAGGGCGACGGCCGGGTCGTGCGCTACGCGGGCAACTACGACGCCTACCGCGAGCAGCGCGCGAACGCCGCGCTCGAGACGGAGGCCGAGGCGCGGGCCGCGAAGGCCCAGGCGGCGGAGGCCCGACCGGCGGCGCCGGCGAGGGCCGCCGCGAAGGCAGGCGGCGCGCCGAAGCTCACGTTCGCGGAGCGGACGGAGCTCGACGGCATCGTGGGGCGGATCGACGCGGCCGAGCAGAAGGTCGCCGAGCTCGAGGCCAAGCTCGCCGACCCGACGCTCTACGCGAGCCGCGGCGCGGACGTGGCGGGGCTGCTCTCGGAGCTCGAGCGCGCCAAGCAGGACGCGGCGCGCCTGGTCAGCCGCTGGGAGGAGCTCGAGACGAAGCGCGAGGCCGCCGGCAAGGCGTGACCGGGCGCGACGGAGCGCGAGGCGGGCGGCAATCGGTGTCCAGGAGCGCAGGGGCGCAGGGGCGACCTGCCTCGCACGACGACCTTGTCGGCGCGGCGCCGCCCGGCGACCATGGCCTCATGATGACCGTGTTCGAGGTGCACCTCGCCGAGGGATCCGACGGCGCCGGCCTGCTCAGCGACGAGGTCCTGAGCGAGACAGGCGCGCAGGTGATGACGCTCCAGGAGGCCGCGCTTGTCGGCTTCCAGGGCCTCCAGGGGCTCGACGGCTCCGGCAACGTCCGGCTCATCGCCGTGCGCGCGCGCGACGCCGCCTGGATCCACCGCTGCCTGGAGACCCACGGGGCCGTCACCGCGTTCCGGGCTCACCAGGTCGACTGAGCCGCATCGCCCCCGCTGCTCGACCGACCCCCGCGCCGCCCTGGCGCGGCGTCCCCCCGCGCGCGCCTTGTCCGGAATGCCGTGGATGCCAGTCCGCCCGCCAGGCGCAGAGAACAATGAAGGCCCGACAAGCCCGCTGAAGCAGGCGAAGCTCGCCTCCACGAACATCGATGAGATCCGGTGTCCCTGACAACTCCCTCGGTTGTTGGCATCTTTCGTGGGAATTGAACAGGGAGACGGGGAGACGGGGAGATTCGTGAGATTTCACTCCCCGTCTCCCCGCCTCCCTGTGAATTTTTCCGAATAATTCGGGGGATGCTCAGGTGTCCATCACCACGCATGGAACGCCTCGCGCGCCGCCTTCGCGCGTCCCCGGCCCGCATGAGGCGCGTTCTACTGTGTCTCGTATCACTAGAAAGTTGGCGTGTGGTTGCACTGTCTACCGACGATGGTAACAACACCGCATGTCTCACTCCTCTCTACGTAGTCATACGCTCCTGGCGTTGTTCGCGGTCTCCGCGTTCGCGCCGGGTTGCGGCTCGGAGCGGCCGCAAGCGGGCGATACCAGGCCGCCGGGCTCCGAGCCCGGTCAGGCGGCGCCCTTCGAGAACCCCGGCGGGATGTGGATGCCGGAGCAGATGCGGCAGCACAAGGACCAGCTCAAGGCGCTCGGGCTCGAGATCGATCCCGAGTCGCTCGCCGATCCCACGGCGTCCCCGCTCGGCGCTGTGGTGAGCCTGGGCGGCTGCTCGGCCTCGTTCGTCTCGCCCGATGGGCTCATCGCCACGAACCATCACTGTTCGACCAGGGCGCTCCAGTACAACTCCACCCCGGAGCAAGACCTCCTGACGAACGGCTACCTGGCGAAATCCCGCGCCGAGGAGCGATGGGCCGGCCCCACCGCGCGCGTGCTCGTGACCCGCGCGTTCCGCGACGTCACCGCCGAGGTGCGGCGCGGCATCGAGGCGATCCAGGGCGATCTCGAGCGCTACGAGGAGATCGAGAAGCGCAAGAAGCAGCTCGTGACCGCGTGCGAGGAGGGGCGCCCCGAGATCCGCTGCTCCATCGCCGAGTATTTCGGCGGTGGCCAGGTCTCGTTGATCGAGCAGCTGGAGATCAAGGACGTTCGCATCGTCTATGTCCCGCAGGAGGCGATCGGCAACTTCGGCGGGGACATCGACAACTGGCGCTGGCCGCGCCACACCGGCGATTTCGCCTTCTTCAGGGCCTATGTCGGCAAGGACAACCGGCCGGCCGCCCACGCCGAGGACAACGTGCCTTACCGGCCGGCGCACCACCTGAAGCTCGCGTCGTCGCCGCTCCGCCAGGGCGATCTGGTGATGGTCGCCGGCTACCCCGGCACGACGAACCGGCTCCGGACCGCGGCAGAGGTCGAGTCCGCTGTCTCATGGCTGTACCCGAAGCGGGTGTCGTTCTACGAGGAGTCGATCGCCCTCCTGGAGGAGCTCGGCAAGAACGACCCGGCCCTGCGGATCAAGGCGGAGCCGACCATCCAGGGCTACGCCAACTACCTGCTCAAGACGCGCGGCCTGCTCGACGGGCTGGTCCAGGGCGGCCTGGCCAAGGAGAAGGCCAAGCAGGAGGGCGACCTCAAGGCCTGGATCGACGCCGACCCCGAGCGCAAGGCGGCCTACGGCGGCGCGATCGAGCAGATCGCCGCGCTGCACGCCGGGCAGCGGGAGACGCGCGACCATGACGCGGCCGTGTCGGAGATCGTCTCGTCGGCGAGGCTCCTCGACGCCGCGGTCACCCTCGTGCGCATGGCGGAGGAGCGGCCGAAGGCCGACGCCGAGCGCGAGGCCGAGTACCAGCAGCGCAACTGGGAGCGCCTCGAGCAGGCGCAGGCGTCGCTGCAGAAGTCGTACGACCGCGCGATCGATCGGAGCACCTTCAAGCTGGCCACGCGGCGCGCGCTGCAGCTCGACCCGAAGGACAGGCCCGCGCTGCTCGAGGCCCTCGCGGGCGGGCAGGCACAGACGGAGGCGGGCATCGCCGCTGCGATCGACGCGCTCTACGAGAAGACGGCGCTCGAGGACGCGGCGACCCGGATCCAGCTGCTCAAGACGGCGACGCTCGAGGAGCTCCAGGCGAGCCGGGATCCGATGATCCGCCTGGCGCTCGAGCTCGCGCCGGTCGACAAGGCCATCGAGGCGCGCGACAAGGCCTACGCCGGGGCGATGGCCCTCGTGAAGCCGCGCTTCGTCGAGGCGCTCCGCGCGCACCGGGGCGGCCTCTTGGCGCCCGACGCGAACGGCACGCTCCGCGTCACGTACGGCACCGTGCGGGGGTACCGCCCGGAG
Organism: Sorangium sp. So ce295; assembly: GCF_051527405.1. Taxonomy (NCBI): domain Bacteria; kingdom Pseudomonadati; phylum Myxococcota; order Polyangiales; family Polyangiaceae; genus Sorangium; species Sorangium sp. So ce295. Next base: position 12,592,973 of record NZ_CP150324.1, read on the forward strand.
GCCGACAAGGCGGTGGTTCGCCCGTTCACCACCCTCAGCGAGGTCGTGAAGAAGAGCACCGGCGAGGCGCCGTTCAACACCCCGTCGACCCTGCTCGAGGCCGCGCGCGAGAAGCGGTTCGGCCCGTACGTGGACAAGGACCTCGGCGAGGTGCCGGTCTGCTTCCTGAGCGATCTCGACATCACGAACGGCAACTCCGGCTCTGCCACGCTGAACGCGCGCGGCGAGCTCGTGGGCCTCGCCTTCGACGGCAACTACGAGGCGATGGCGTCCGACTGGCTGTTCATGCCGTCGATCACGCGGACCATCCACGTCGATCACCGCTACATGGAGTGGGTGATGGACGCGGTGTCGGGCGCGGACGCCGTGCTGAAGGAGATGGGCGGCAAGCCGGCCATCGACTGAGCGCGACGCAACCCTGAAAGCACGATCACGAGGGCGCCGGCGCGGGTCACGCGCCGGCGTCGTCGGACGACACCCGCACCTCTCCCTCGGCCACCGTCCAGAGGATCGACGTGCAGCTCCGCCCGAACGCCCTGTCGTGCGTGACGAGGAGCAGCGCGCCCGGGTAGTCGGCGAGGGCGCGCTCCAGCCGCTCGATCGAGGGCAGGTCGAGGTGGTTGGTCGGCTCGTCCAGCACGAGCGCCCACGCGTGTTGCCCGAGGCCCAGCGCGATCATCAGCTTGCGCGCCTCGCCGGGCGACGGCCGCGCCGACCCGAGCAGCGGCCCAGGCTCCACCCCGAGCGCGGCCACCAGCGACATCACCCGCCCGCGCTCCTCCGGAGGGAGGCGCCGCGCCCTCGCGAGGAGGGCCTGCTGCTCTGCCTCGCCGAGCTCCTGCGGCACATGAAGCACCTTGTCCGCCGGCACGCGCGCGCCGGCGAGCAGCGCGTTCACCAGGGTCGTCTTGCCAGCGCCGTTCGGGCCCGCGATCCGGATGCGGTCCTCGCGGCCGACCGAGAGCCGCACGTCCCGCAGCAGCATCCGCCCCTCGCTCTCGCCGCCGGCGTGGATCCGGGGCGCGTCGAGCACGAAGAGCCACGGCGCGGGCGATCGCTCGTAATCGACGAACACGCTGCGGCCCACCGCCTTCTCGAGCTCGAGCTCTCCCGCCTCGGCCGACACCTTCTCGAGCTTGCGCCGGGTCACGCCGACGTTGCGCGACAGCCGCGCTTCGGCCGAGGACACGCGGAAGTCCGCGAGCAGGCCCCGGGCGTCGCTGTCGCGCGGGCCCTTCATCCGCCGCTTCGTGCTCCGGTCCGCGTCGGCCGAGGCCTGCGCCCGCCGCTCGTCGCCGAGGCGGCGCCGGAGCTGCCGCTCCTCGGCGCGCAGCCGCTGGTGCGCCTCCTCACGCCCGCGCGCCTCGGCCTCCCAGAGCGCTTTTGCCGCGCTGTACCCGCCGGGATAGAGCCTCGCCGCCGCCCGCTCGACCCGGATCGTGCCGGTGGTCAGCGCGTCGAGGAGCTCGCGATCGTGCGAGACGCACGCCCCGATCCCCTGGAACCCCGCGAGCGCGCCGGCGAGCAGCGCCCGCGCGTCCGCGTCGATGTGGTTCGTCGGCTCGTCGAGCAGGAGCAGGTCCGGCGCCGCGGCGAGCGCCGCGCCGATCTGCCACCGCTTGCGCTCACCGGGCGACAGCGTGGCCCAGCGCCCGAGCTCCGCAGGATCCAGCAAGAGCTCGCCGCGCAGCCTGCGCGCGGCGCCGTCCTCGGCGTCGGCCAGCGCGTGGATGGCCGCGTCGGCGTGCTCCACGGCCTGCGGGCACACAGCGACGGTCGCGCCCCGCGGATCGAGCCGCAAGCTCCCCGCCTCGGGCGTGAGCTCGCCGGTGAAGAGCCGGAGGAGCGTCGTCTTGCCGGCGCCGTTCGGCCCGACGATCCCGTACCACCCCGGGGTCAGGCAGAGATCGACGTCCGCGAGGATGGTGGACGCGTCGGAATAAGAGAAGGAGAGGCGCTGCGCGCGCAACAACGACATAGGAGCTCCTGAATCATGAGGGCCACATGGCCCGGTCACGGGACGGGCAGGCTGCGTCGCGCGGCCAGGGAGCAGGGATGCCACCTGTCGCGCTCGCGACCTGCGACGGAGACCGATTCAGGAGCTGATCTTCACCGGAGCACTCTCCTCTTGCGTCAGCCGCGTTCTCTAACAGACGGCCGAGTCCCACGCAACCGCCGCTCCGCGGTCGCGGTCGCGCCTTCCGCTCGCCTTCTCCTTCTTCCAGCGTGCTTCCAGCGTGCCTCTCGGCTTGGCGCGCTCACGCGGCCAGGAAGCCGCCGTCGACCGGGATCGCCCCGCCGGTCACGTAGCCCGCGCCCTCGGAGCACAGCCACAGCGCGGCGCCGGCGATCTCGTCCTCGGTGGCCATCCGCGCCATCGGATGCTGCGCCACCAGCGCCTGGACCAGCTCGGGCGCGAACGCCTCGGCCTGTTGCATGGCGGGCGTGCGGGTGACGCCGGCGCAGAGGGCGTTCACGCGGATCCCGAGCGGCGCCACCTCGAGCGCCACCGAGCGCGTCATCCCGAGGACCGCGTGCTTGGACGCGACGTAGGCGTGGTGCGCCGGCTTCCCGGCGACGCCGTAGATGGAGCTCATGTTGACGATGGCGCCCCCGCCCGACGCCAGCATGGCCGGGATCTCGTGCCGCATGGCCAGCCAGATCCCGCGGGCGTTGGTCGCCATGACGTCGTCCCACACCGCCTGATCGGCGTGCTCGAGGCGGGCCATGTCGCCCCCGACGCCCGCGCAGTTCGCCGCGAAATCGAGCCGGTCGAAGCGCCTCGTCGTCTCTTCCACGGCGCGCCTCATCGAGGCGTCGTCCCGCACGTCGGTCTGGACGAACAGCGCCGGTGCGCCCTCTCGCTGGAGCGCGGCGCAGGCCCGCTGTCCGGCGTCGCCGTCGCGCGCGGCGATGGCGACGCGCGCCCCTCCTCGCGCGAACGCGCGCGCGGTCGCGAGGCCGATGCCCGAGGTGCCCCCGGTGACGAGGGCGACCCGTCCGGCGAAGTCGTAGGTGATCATGAAGCTCCCTTTCCTGGTGGAATCACGCAGTGCTCGCGCCAAGGCCGCGCTGGATGAACTGGACCGCCTGCTGGGCGAGGCGGCGGCGGCGCTTCGGGCCGAGCTGCTTTCGCAGCGCGTCGGAGGCCAGCACGTCGTGGAGCTCGGCCCCGAGCTCCTGGAGCACCGCCTCGGTCAGCCCGGGGCCGATGACGGCGGCGACCAGCCGGGTCGCCACCTCGAGGCTCGTGTCGGTGGAACGGACGGCGCCGCTCGCGATGCCCTCCGCGAGCAGGGCCCGGAGCTCCGCGGCGCCGGCCTCGCAGATGGCCTTGTGGAGGCCGCGGACCTCGACCGTGGCGCTCGGGTCAGCGGCCGCGGCCGACAGGCGGGCGAGGCGCGGGTGCTCCACGAGGAACGCCATGCCGCGCTCGATGTGGACCTCCAGGCGGGCCCAGAAGTCGCCCTCCAGGCACGCGGCGCCGAGGAACGCGCGCTTCTGCCGCGGCACCTCCTCGGTCAGGAGCCACCGGTAGAGATCGAGCTTGTCCTCGAAGTACTGATAGAAGCTCCCCTTGGGGATGCGCGCGCGGCGCGCGATCTGCGAGAGCGAGGCCTCGGCGTACGGGCGATCCGCGAACTCGGCGATCGCCTCGCGCACGAGGCGCTCCCGCCGCTCCTCGGGCAACCCAAAGAACGTGCTCTTCGGCATGCGACCGGTCAGTCATATGACCGATCGGTCGCATCGTCAAGCGGTGGGCCCATGGTGCCGGGCGGTCCGTCTTCCGGAGATGTTCGATTCCTCACCTGCGGTGGCTGTCAGCGCACCGAGGCGGAGCGCCGCTCGCTCCGCGCCGCTGGCCTCTTGCCATCGTGGGGTCCCCGCCCCCAGCACGACGCCCGTGCCCGAGGGATTGGGGCGGGGGTCGGCACGTCGCGGGGGAGGGGTGGCCCCCAGAAAAAGACTTCTCCGCCGGAGAGGGCTGCCAACATCAGCACCCCAGGGCCTTGATGGAAGAATGCGTGCCGGGACGATGGCTCTGCCATTACAGCAGGATTGATTCCATCCGGCGCCATGCGCATCGGACCCTCGTCCTGCTGTCTCCGGTTGGGTCGACTGCCGCAAGGGACGATTGCCGAGGGTCGTGATCCCGCGATGCCCGCCGTATGGGATCGACATCGCGGTGCCGTGAAAGCGCTCCGATAGAGCCAGGCGTCCATTTTGCATGTAGGTCCTGTGGCCTCATGCAATCCTGCTTCGCTGCAAAGCAAATATCACCGCCGATGGATTACGGCTGCTTCAGCATTTCTGGGAGATGGCGCTCCTGGTGGACCCGACGCTCGCGTCCGGCTTCATTTTTTGCCGCTGCGGTCCGTTTCTGGGGCTCGTTCCCTCCGCGGAGCCGCGCAGCGAGATCGACCAGCCGGACTTCACGAATGAAACCCGAACCTGCCGCAAATTTCATTGCTGCACAGGATGGACGAAATCGGTTGGATGGCGCGTGGGGCTCCGGCGGCGATCGCGACGCTTCGCGGCCGAACGCTGTTGCAGTACTACCAAAACGACAACAGTCATATCGGATGAATTCACGGCGAACGCTTGGCGGCGTTCGCTGGTCGCGTCTGAGGTCGCGAGGGGCGAGCCTGCGGGGGGGCAGGTGTCGACAGGTGTCGACCGGCGCCTCCAGCCGCGTGAGCGTCGCGACGTGCCTTCGCGAATGACAAAAATCATTGCGCATTCGGTTGTGGACGATGATATCGTCCCGCGAAATGGAGGATTGTTGGCGCATCATTGGACGCGCGTAACGGTGAAACACCCACCTGTATGGCTAGGGAGAGGGGCCGATAGCTCGCTTGCTTCGCTCGGGCACTCAAGTGAGCGCTCATCGACGCCTTGACGCCGAGCGCATGAGCGCGCAGGTGAAGGGAGAGCCCGGCATCAGGAAAAACCCGAATGCTCGCGTCGTTCGGCCTCAACTCTCCTGGTTCAAACCCCAATTGATCTACTGACGTGGTTCAACGCACCGCCGCTGACGTCGCGCGGTTGAAGCGCATCTCGCGCAGTCGGACGGTGCGCCCGCTGGCCGCGTGAAGAGCTCATCGACCGGTGCAACCGCTCGCCGACGTCTTCCTGCACCCGGCATGACGGTGCATCTGCAGGTTCCCCCCTACCCGCGGGGCAGCCGCGCTGTCCGGTCGATCGAGCAGGCGCTCCTGCGATTGAGGCCGCGTTGCACTCGGGTCTTACGGATCGCTGCGCGCGGATCTACTATCGCCTTTCCGTCGAGCCGGCGACGATCAACGCCATGAGCGAGCAGAGGGATTCTGGATGGCGTCTACGGAGGCCACGATCTCTCCCTGCGCGATGCACTCATGGCCTTGCGCGGCGCGACCTCAAGCTCGCCGTGCCGCAGCGTCGAGTCCCCGGGTACACATCATTGCAATGAGATCCTATGTGCTTCCGCATAGCTGTAATTGAATGCACGGTGAAGTCATGGAAGCGCGCCGGCATCACGTCATGCAATCGCACCGTGTCGTATTGTCTTGCATAATGTGGGCGGAACGCTAAGGTGGGGACGTTGAAGGTCCTCTGACGAGCCTCCGCACTCGCTGTGATGGAGGTACGGGATACCGCGCGTGCAGCGAACGGCTAGGCGTATGCCATGCGTCGGATCGCGGCGTTGGTATGCCTTTGGAGCGACCGATTGCGTGTTCGATTTGTCGTTCGCTGCTGACGCCGCAATGGAATCGAGCGGTCTTCCGCCGGTAACCGGGTACGGCTGCACGGCGCGACGTGTCAGTTGTCATGTGTGATTCACGTCACCTTGATGAACTGGTTTACGTCCTCACGTAAGGTGCGCTGGACTGATTGACCTGATGGTCATTCTATCTGCGATGGCCCCGTAGAGGCGACGAAGAGACCGTGACGTATCCCACGATTTGTTCGGGAGGCTCCCTGCATTGCGGGATTCACTCACGAAAAATTCGACGGTCGTGAACTGTTGTGCTCGCAGCCTGACGAGCGCAGCGCCTTAAGAGGGGGGAGAACGAGCACACGGACAAATGTCCCCATATCGGACGGATGTGATGAATCTGGCCATCAGACTGCCACGACATCCCGGCTGCCACACCGGGGAGTGCGTCGGGCCAGGCGCTGCCGACTGGAGCGCGAGCTCGATCGACGCTCCCCAGGCCCTGCTGAATCAGGAATCCTGCGTAGATGGGAGGCCCCACACGCTCATCGGCAAGGGTGACCTGGGAGCGTGCGTGTACCACGAGGGGTCGTATGCAACCTCGTGATATCAGGATCGGTCTGTACTATCCCACGAGCTGGCGGGTGCAGCTGCGCTACGGGCATGATGCGTTGCTCGATAGGACGGCGGCCTGGGCAATCCAGCACGGCGTAGTGCAGCCGGACTCTCCGGCCCACCGAAGCCTGAAGCGCATGCGCTCGGATCTCGCTACGGTGCTGGCGTATCCGGCGGCGACGGGAAACGTAGCGCAGTTTATCAGCGATTTCATCAGCTGGTACCTGCTGCTGGATGATACGATGGAGTCGCTGGTTCACCCGACTGCGAAGCCGTCCGTGCTTCCGGCGCTCTTCGACGAGTACCTGAGCGCGCTGGCCGAGCCGGACATTTCGAGAGAGCCCACGCAGGACAGGCTTCTCCAGGGCGCGCTGGACCTAGCCGTACGCTTGCGCGCGCTCAGCAGCGTGGCCTGGAGGTCTCGGTTCTGCGAGTCGATGCGTACCTACTTCTATGGCGGCGTGCTCGCCGAGATCGAGCATCGCACCGCCGGGACCTATCCGAGATTGAGGGACTACGTGGAGCTCCGAGTCGACTCATCTGGCTCTTACCCGATCTTCGATCTGATCGAGGTCGCCTCCGGCCATGAGCTGCCAGCCGCGATCGCGGCGCACCCCGCGATGCGGGAGCTGCGCAAAGCCGCAGCCGTCGTCATATCGTGGGCGAACGATATCCTGTCATTTCACAAGGAGCGAGGGCGCCCGTACGCGCTGAACGTCCCGGCGCTGCTGATGCACCACAGCGGAATGAGCGAAGAGGAGGCGCTGCATACCGCGGTGTTCATGCACAACGACGAAGTGCGACGTTACATATCCATCAAGCAAAAAATGCTCGGGTGGACAGGCGCCGATGGCGTCACCGTGCGCGCATGGTTGCGCCACCTCGAGATCGTGATGCGTGGGCTGCTGGAGTGGCAACTTCTTGCAGCGCGGTACACCTACGGACGGACCCTCGACCTGCGCATCGTCGGGGATCCCAAGGTCGAACAGGTCATGGCGTTGTAGCCAGGGATCGGTCCTGCCGGCGCGCCGGCGGGACCATCGGACAGGGACGCCTCGGGACGCTCTCGAGGTCGCTCTCTACATGCAACGCCGAGCTCCGAGGCGCCAGTCGACCCGGATTCGTGGGTGTCACCAAGGCGATGAGCGCATCAGGCACATCGAATCAGCAAAGGCATTAACATGAATTATACGAACGTGTTCGAGCCAACTAGCGCGATTCCTGTAACGCCTCCACTCCGTGACCACACATCGACGCGCCAGGAGCACTCCGGTGACCATACCTCGCGTGCACGGTGGCCTGCGGCCTTGCGGCGGATCAGCCGCCCTTGCGCGCAACGCGAGGATCATCCGGTTGCTCCAGGCGGAGTTCCCGTTCTAGGTCACCTCCCGCTGCTCTACCTGGATGCGACAGGGCTCTTCCGTCGCAGCCAGGCGACGGTCGGACCGGTCTTCTGGGTTGACCTCGGCTTCGGCCGCGAGCGGCTCTTTTGCATGGGGCTGGAGAGCCTCGAACTCCTGCGCTCTCCCTCGGTCAGCAATGACGGCGCATACAGCGATCTAGACGAGATGGCGGGCCGGTCTCTGCTCACGACCGATGGCGCGCCGCACCGCCACATGCGTGCCGCCTTGAGCCCGTCTTTGTCACTTCACGGGCTCTCAATCTCCGAGCTCACCGTGCCGCTGGCGTCGCTGATCGAGGCGCGTATCGATAAGTGGCTGTCACGTGGATCTGTCGACGTGCTGCCGCAAATGAAGGATCTGACGCTTGAGATTATTCTCCGGATCTCTGGCGCGCCCGTCGATCGCTTGCAAGACTGGAAGGTGGCTTACCGTGACTTCGCGCTCGGTCTCTTTCCCGTGCCGGGCCATCTGCCGGGGCTGCCGCGCTATCGCTCGGCTCGAGCTCGGATGTGGCTCGACGCCGAGCTTGAGCGGCTCATCGCCCGGGCACGCCACGGTCACGCGGAGGGCGGTGTACTGAGCGGGCTGGTGAACGCTCGCGACGAAAGCGGTGAACCGCTCTCGACCGACGAGCTGGTCGACAACCTGCGCGCCATGCTCCTGGCGGGGCATGAAACGTCCGCCTCGGTCCTGGCGTGGATGCTCTTCCTGTTGGCGCGCCGACCCGCGCTATGGGACGCGCTCGTGGACGAGTATGAAGCTCAGCCGGACAGTTCCCTGCCAGCGTCGCCGAAGGATTTGCGCAGCTTTCCCGTCGCTGAAGCCATATTCCGTGAGACGCTTCGGATGCATGCGCCGGTGTGGTTCATACTTCGTACAGCCGTGAACGACGTCGTGAGCTCAGGTCGTCACATCAAGGCCGGTACTCCGCTCGCGATCAGCCCGGCCGCCCTCGGGCGTGATCCGAACGTCTTCTCCGATCCCGATCGTTTCGATCTCGGGCGCTGGATGGGTCGAGCCAAAGCCCCCACGCCGTTGGAGCTCTCGCCGTTCGGCGGTGGCTCGCATTTCTGCCTGGGCTACGGGCTTGCGCTCTTCGAGGCGGTCTGCCTGCTGGTCGCACTAGTGCGCGGGTGCAAGACGAGGGGGCTGCGACCGGCGCACCGGGGGGCAGAGCCCCGCCCTCTCTACTTTCCGCTAGCGCACCCCTGGTCAACTTCACACGTGCAGTTCGAGCGCGCGTAGCGCGGAAGCGCATTGAGCTCTCGGGCGTACGGCAACGCCGTTCAGGCGTGCCTCGTCATCGCGGTTCGCCTCATCGCGTAGGCGATGCCTGCCTTGAGGTTCGACCTCGTCTCGATCGTACCGAGCTCCACGCCGAGCGCGACCAGACTTTGCGCAACCGCAGGCCGGAGCCCGGTGAGGATCGCCTTGCTCCCGAGCAGCGCTACGGCTCTGGCCAGGCTCATCAGCCTGCTCGCCACGCTCGTATCCATAGTCCTGACCCCTGTGATGTCGACGATGACGACCCGCGCCGAGCTTGCCGCTACGCCCTCCATCGCGGTCTCGAGCATCTGCGCGGCTCGCTTGTCATCGATGGTGCCGATGATCGGCATCACCATGATGTCATCCGTGATCGGAATCATCGGCGTCGACAGCTCATGCAGCCGGGCGCGCTGGGCCTGGATGATTTCTTCGTGCATCTGAACGCGCTCCTCCTGGAGGCGCTCGCGCTCCGCCAGCTCCACCTGCAGTCTGTCGTTCACCTCACGAAGCTGGTCGTTGGAGATGCGAAGCTCCTCGGTGCGTTCGGCGACCGCTTGCTCCAGCCTATCGTACAGCTTCGCGTTCTCGATCGAGATCGCCGCCTGAGCTGACAGGAGGCTCAGGAGCTCGAAGCGATCTTTCGTGAAGAGTCCGAGCGACAGATTGTTCTCGAGGTAGAGCACGCCGACGAGCCGACCCTGCCGAATGATAGGCATGCACATAAGCGATTTCGTCTGCCTCGCCTGGATGTATGGATCGCCGGAGAATCGGGGTTCCGCGGCCGCGTTGTCCAACAGAACACTCTGTAGCGTCCGCTGCACATAGCTCACTACGGATAGCGGGACTCTGTTGCAGGAGGCAATCGACAGACCTTTCAGCACGTGAACCTGCTTCGGCTCCAGAGTCCCCTCGGCCTCCACGAACAGCTCCTCGCCGCGGGCTAGAGCGAGCACGCCTGATTGTGCGCCAACGTTCTCGAGCACGATATTCATCAGGTTTTCCAGCAGTCTCTCGAGCACGATCTCGCTCGCCACGGCCTGCGACGCCTTGATGACGCTCAAGAGATCCAGGACCGCCCCATCGTGAGTGGTCGTTCCCGCTACCGACGACGATTGCTCGGGCGTTTCCTCGAGCATGAGCTGAGGGAACGCGGCAACCAGGCTCTGGCACTTCGCTTTGGCGCCCCACAGCGAGTAACCTCGGTAGGCCATCGTCATGTAGTGATGGGAGATTTCTCTCCGACCCATATCGCGGTAAAAAGACGACGCGAGCTCGCACGCGAGGGCCTCCTCGTGGATGAACCCATGGCTCCGAGCCCCCTGGATCGCGCGGTCATAGAGCTCCATCGCCTCGATCGTGGCCCGCTTCACGCGCGCCTGCTCGGCGCTCACCAGGTCGTGCTTGTGCTGGTTGTTCTCGGGAGCAGAGCGCGCCCACACCTCGAGTCTGTGTTGATTCGCCTCCACCTTGGCGAGCGCTGCGTCGCGTTCCGTCTCCGCGAGCCCCCCGAAGGCGGCGAGGATTGAGAGGGAGTAATAGAAATTGTGCTGGACCACGATGTAGATGCCGGCGACCGCGTCTTGGTACTCCTCGCCGGCACGGAGCGACTCGTAAGCATGCCTTGGATTGCCAAAGTAGTACAGCAGCATGCCCTTCGCGAGATGCAGCGAGAACATGGATGTCCGGGCTTGCCCGAGGTATGGGATCATCGTCGTCTCATCGAAGCTCTCCCCAACGAGGCTCGACTTCTCCGCTGATACCTCTCGCAACCCATGAACTAGCTGCTTCCAGATTCTGTTGTAATATATAGAGTACTGTTGGTTGAGCTTGATCGAGAGCTCCACGGAGTGCTTCATCCGCAGCTCCGTGGTCGCCAGATCCACCCCCGCAAATAGCGAGTGTGTTGAATGGCGAGCCGTGCTGTAACCAACATAGTCGATGTCGCCTGTCTCCAGGCCGACCTGAACAGCGTGCAGCAGCGGATCGATCGTCTCCTTCAAGTGGCGCTTCCAGGGATGAATGAATACATACATGGACGCGTAAATCTTGCACTCGAGCTCGACCGCGCCGAAGCGCTGGACGAGGTCGAGCGCTGCGCGGCCAAGCTCGAGCCCCACGTCGAAGTTCCCCATGAAGCCGCACTGGATGATGCCGTAAATGGCGTAAGCGAATGCGGCGATAGGAGAGTTTCCGTACTGCGTGCAGATGTCCACCATCGTGAACGCGACGGGCGGCAGCAGGTGGGGGCTCGCGAGATAGACGGCCGGAAATATGGAGGAGAGCATCTTTATCGCTGCATGCATCCGCCTGTCCGTGATCGGCGGGAGCTGGGCCAGCCGAGCCAGGTCGAGGTTCGCAGGCGGTGCCGCAGAGAGCGGGACATTGAGCATCGCGAGCACGCTCATCCCCATCTCGATGGCGTCGTGCATGCGGTTTTGTGAGATGTAGAACTCGATGCGAGTCTCGTATATCCCGATTTTTTCGAAGACGTCCTTGGCGCGGGCTTCGACGATCTCCGCGCATTCCTCCGCGCGCTCGAAGTTGATGGTCAGGTACTCGAGCTCGGCGAGGTCTGTGTAAACGCGGAGCGACAGCTCATGGTTCGTCTCCCAGGAGTCCTTTGGGAGAAAGGCGGCGGCGGCGCGGAGACATTGCACGCTGGGGCCGTACGCGGTCGACAGCCTCGCCTTCTGCCCAGCTCTCAGGTTGAGCGATGCGGCTTCATAGCGTTTCCCCGTGTCGACGATGAGCGGCGCGGCCATGTTGATGTGTGCGACGATCTCGTAGATGCGTTCCTCGAGCGACTCGGGCGGCGTCTGCTGGAGCATCAGCCATCCGAGCTTCAGATGAATGATTTCGCGTTCGCTCTCCGGAAGCATCCCGTATGCCGCCTGCTGCACACGGTCGTGGGAGAATTTGTACGTGGCCGAGGTCTCCTGCTCGCCGTCGAGGAACCGCGCGACCTTGTAGGCGCCGTCGACTGGGATGACGAGCCCCGCCTCCAGCGCTGCCCATAGGTTCTCCTCGGTGGCGCCCAGATCCGCGCCATCGATGAATGCGAGCAGCTTCAGGTCGAATCGATTGCCTATGCATGCTGCATACCGCAGGACCCGCTGTGTGGCATCGTCCAGCCCGCCTATCATACGTATCATGAAATCGACCACGTTCTCTGCGGACGCGAATTTCTTGATTTCAGAAGAATTCCATCGCCATGCGCCCTGATCCGAACTGAAACGCAGGTGCCCTTCGCGGTTGAGGTTCGTCAGGTACTGTATTGTGAAAAATGGATTGCCGTGCGTCTTCTTGTAGATCAGCTCCGAGAGCGGGCGACATTCGTCGTGGGATGAGCCCAGTGTGTCAGATACGAGCTGATTTACGTGCTCGGGTGCTAGCGGCTTCAGCGTAAGCGTGCGCTTATTGGTGCTGACGAGCGCGCTCAGCATCATTGTCAGCGGATGCGCATCATCGAGCTCGTTGTCGCGATAGGCGCCAATCAGCAGCAGGTGATGGATGTCGGGGTCCTCCACGAGCACGCGGAGAAGATTGAGGGATCCTGTGTCGGCCCACTGTAGATCATCCAGGAACAGAACGAGCGCTCTGGTCTTCACCGCGATCGCGCCGATGAAGTTCCGGAACGTCAGGTTGAATCGATTGCGTGTTTCGACGGGGCCTAGGGCGCGGACAGGTTCCTGCTTCCCGATGATGAGCTCGATCTCCGGGATCACCTCGGCGATCACCTGGCCGTTCGGCGACACCGCCGCGAGGATCTTGGCCTTCCAGTCGGCGAGCTCGTTCCTGCTCTCCGTGAGGATTTGCCGGACGATCTCCCGCAGCGCCGCGAGCACGGCCGCGTACGGAACGTTGCGCGTGAACTGGTCGAACTTGCCAGCGGCGAAGTAGCCCGCCTCCTTCGCGATCGGCTTGTGGATCTCGTTGACCACCGCCGACTTGCCCACGCCGGAGTAGCCGGCCACGAGGACGAGCTCCGAGCGGCCACCCTCGGCCGCCTCCGGACCAGACCCGCTGATGTCCTTGAAGGCCGCCATCAACGCGCCGACCTCCTCCTGCCGGCCGTACAGCTTCTGCGATACCTGAAGCCGCGTGGGCTTGTCCTTCCTCCCCGGTACGAAGTCGACGGCCGGCGTCCCGTGCTCCAGCATGTCGAGGCAGGCCTTCAGATCGGCCTTGAGGCCGAAGGTGCTCTGATACCGATCCTCCGCGGTCTTCGAGAGCAGCTTCATGATGACCCGGGAGAGCGCCTCCGGGATCGCCGGCCGGATCAGGTGCGGCGCGACAGGCGTCTTCGCGATGTGATGGTGCACGAGCTCCAGCGGATCCGTCGTCTCGAACGGGAGGCGCCGCGTCGTGAGCTCGTAGAGCGTGACCCCGAGGGAGTAATAGTCCGAGCGGAAGTCGATCGACCGGTTCATCCGGCCCGTCTGCTCGGGCGAGATGTACTGCAGCGTGCCCTCGCCGACCGACCAGGGGTCGACCACCGCCGCGCGCTCGCCAGGCAGGAGCGAGGCGATGGAGAAGTCCGTGAGCTTCGACGTGCGCACGTCGCTGTCGACGATGATGTTGCTCGGCTTGATGTCCTTGTGGACGATGTTCCGCTCATGGATCGCCCCGAGCGTGTCCGCGAGCTGGAGCGCTATCCTCACCGCCTGCGCGAGCCCGATGCCCTGCCCGTTGCCGTCGATGATCGCCCGCAGCGAGCGACCGGCGAAGTACTCCATGACGAGCGCGGCGTAATCGAGCCGGACCTCGAGCTCGTGGACCCGCACGACCCCATCGAGGTCGAGGTGCTTCGTGATCTCGTACTGGCGCTTCAGGATCGCCACGTTGCGGGTGCCATTGACGCCCTTTCGCGCGACCTTGATGACGCACATCTTGCCCGTGCTCTTCTTCCGGCCGAGATAGACGCTGCTGCGAGCACCATCGTGCAGCGTCTCGAGCAACTCGTGATTCAACAGCTCCACCATGACGGCGACCCCCCCTGGAGTGACAGGGCTATTTACCCAGCGCGGCGTTCAGTCGGTATCTCGGTCCGTGTCAAGCTGCAGTCCCCCGCTTCACGGCAGCTCCTCGGGGCGCTGAGCTCAAGGACGGCGACAGGCGACCGCGCGAGCCGCCGAGGGAGCGAACGTGCTCGGCGGGGCGCATCGCCCTACGCAATCGAAACGGACGGGTTGTGTCAAGGTCGAACCGCCGCGGCGCCGCGCGCGGATCGAGCGCTCCCGGCGGGCTCCGCCGCCGAGACGCCGCGCGTCAGGCGAGCGACGCGCGACTTCATCGGACACTCGGCCGACGCTCGGGCCGACGCTCGGGAGCGAATGCGACAACAGCGTCGCCTCGCCGCCCGGACACACGGCGCTCCGTGGCGCAGAGGGCCGTCGGATGTGCATCACGCGATGACGCCTTCACGAGGGGAGGAGCCACGATGCATGGGGCACACGCCCGTGCCGGGAACGGCCAAGGTGCGCCAGACGGAGAGGGATCTCCTTAGGGAAGTGCCTGAGGCGCGCAACGCCTTCCCTCATCGATGAGACATTGAAATAGGCGGGTGTCGCGTGAGCCGATGTGGGGAGCGCCGCCCCTCCGGCGCTACTTTCCGGCGGCCGCTTCAGAGCCGGGCCGCCGCGGCTCCCGCGCGCCGGCGAACGCGGCGCCCTCGCGGCCGATCGACGGCGCGTCGGCGATGTGCTCGCGGTCGTCGAGGGTGTGGCCCATTGCGCCGAGCGCGCTCCTCAGCTCGTCGGGGAAGCCGCCCTGCTCGACGAACAGCTTGTCGGGGTAGTCCTGGTGGTGGAAGCGCGGCGCGTTGACCCCCGTGGTCACGTCGAAGCCGAAGTCGACGACGTTCGAGAGGATCTGGAACACCGCAGTGAGGATCGTCGGGCCGCCCGCGGCGCCGAGCACGAGCTCCACGCGCCCGTCCTTCCCCGTCACGATCGTCGGCGACATCGACGAGAGCATGCGCTTGCCGGGCGCGATGGAGTTGGCCTCCCCCTGCACCAGACCGAACTGGTTCGGGGTGCCGGGCACGGCGGCGAAGTCATCCATCTCGTTGTTCAGCACGAATCCGGCGCCGGTCACCGTCACCCCCGAGCCGTACCAGCCGTTCAGCGTCGTGGTCAGCGCGACGGCGTTGCCCTGCGCGTCGACCACCGAGAAATGGGTCGTGTGCGGGCCGCGCCCGCCCGAGTCCTTGGCCGCCGCGCCCCGGGCGAGCTCGTCCGTGGGCGTCGCGCGGTCCGCCGCAATCGTGGCGCGCTGCTGCTCGGCCCACGCGACCGAGAGCAGCTCCTCCACCGGGTTCTTCACGAAATCGGGATCCCCGAGGACCTCGTTGCGCGCGAGGAACACCCGCCGCATCGCCTCGGCGACCACGTGCACGTGCGACGGCGAGTGCCAGCCGAGCTTGGCGACGTCGAGCCCCTCCAGCTGGTGCGCGATCATCGCGAGCGCGAGGCCGCCCGACGACGGGAGCGGCATCGATGCGACGCGGCGCCCGCGGTACTCGAAGACGACGGGGTCGCGCCACTTCGCCTTGTAGCCCTTGAGGTCCGCGGCCGAGATGATGCCCTTGCCCCGCCGCATCTCGGCCACGAAGAGCTCGGCGGTCTTGCCCTCGTAAAAGCCCGCGGGCCCCTTCTCCGCGATGCGCTCGAGCGTCGCCGCGAGCTCGGGCGATTTCCACGTGGCGCCGATCTCGATGGGCGCGCCGCCCGGCAGGAACAGCGCGACCGACGCCGGGAAGCGCTTGAGCTTGCCCGACGCGGCCTTGACCGTCGTCGCGAAGTTCTCGTCGACCGAGAAGCCCTCCTTCGCGAGCCGGATCGCGGGCGCGACGAGCTCGGCCCAGGTCTTCTTCTTGGAGCCGAGCTTGTCGTACGCTTCCCAGAGCCCCGCCACGCTGCCGGGCACGCCGACCGCGAGGTGGCCGACCCGCGAGCTCTCCGTGGCCTTGCCGTCCTTGCCCCGGTACATGTCGTGGGTCGCCTTGCCCGGCGCCGTCTCGCGGAAGTCGAGCGCGTGCTCCTTGTCGCCGACGCGCGCGACCATGAACCCGCCGCCGCCGAGGTTGCCGGCCGTCGGGTGCACGACGGCCAGCGCGAACGCTGTCGCGACCGCCGCGTCGACGGCGTTGCCGCCCGAGGCGAGGACCTCCGCGCCCACCTTCGTGGCGAGGGCGGCGTCGCTCGTGACCATCGAGGGGCCCCGCACCGGCGGCGCGCCCTCGGGGTAAGGCCACCCGGCCGGGAACCGCGACGCCGGCGTGGCCGGCGCGGCCGGCGCGGGCGCAGGCGCCGAGGCGGGGGCGGCGTTCGGCGACGGGGGCGGGGGCGGCGCGGGCGGAGGGGGCGGGACGGCGGCCTCGCAGCCCGCGAGGAGGACGACGGCGAGCAATCGATGCCAGGCACGGAGCTTCATCGCGGCGGCTTATAGCCCAGGCCCCGCGCCGCTCGAAGGCCAGAGGCGCGGCCGCGCGAGCGCGGCCGGAGGGTTCTCCACGGTGATCCGTCACAGCTGTTCGGGCTTCTGCTGATCAGCTGTACCGCTCTCTGGCGAACGGGAGAGCGACGCGCCGTACAGGGCGCGTGGAGCATGGGCTCGTACCGAGGCGCCCGGGGACGCCTCCCGGCGCCGCGAAGTGATCGGTCTTGGTCGTTGGCTTGGGGGCTTCGCCCCGCTTGGGTATGATCGGCCCCGGATGTTTCCGACGGAGCCCGCTCCCGAGACGATTGGGGCCTACAAGATCCTCCGGCACCTGTCCGGTTCTGGGCCTACCAGCGTCTATCTCGGGCGACTGGATGGCCCGCTCGGGTTTCGCCGCGTCTGCGTGCTGAAGCTCGTCCCGAATACCGCCGAGGGGGATCCGCGCTTCGCCGACGAGCTCGCCCGCGAGGCGTCGATCTGCGCGACGATGAACCACCCGGCGATCGTGCGGATGTTCGACTTCTTCGAGCACGCCGGCCGGCTCGTCCTCGTGCTCGAGCACGTCGAGGGCGTGAACCTCAATCGGCTGCACCAGCACCTCGCGGCGCGGCAGCAGAAGCTCGCCGACGCGGCGGTCTACTACCTGGTCCACTGCATCGCCGGGGCGCTCGCGCACGCGCACGGGTCCGTCGACGAGCACGGCAGCCCCACGCCGATCGTCCATCGCAACCTCCACCCGGAGAACATCGTGATCGGGTGGGACGGGCAGGTGCGCCTGACGGGGTTCGGCATCGGCAAGATCCTCGGGCGCACGCCGGACACGATCGCGGGCGTGGTGAAGGGCGCGCCGGGGTACATGGCGCCCGAGCAGGCGCGCGCCGAGCGCGTCACGGTGAAGGCCGATATCTATGGCGTGGGGCTCCTGCTCTGGTCGTTGCTCACGGGGCGGCGGCCGCCCGCGGACGGCACGCGACCGCAGGCGATCGCCACGATCCGGCCGGAGATCCCGCGCCCGATCGTGGCGCTGCTCGACACGGCCCTCGCGCCGGCGCCGGACGATCGGAAGATCACCGTCCACGAGATCGAGCAGGCGCTCGCGAAGGTCGCTCGCCCGGAGAAGGGGAAGGCCGAGCTCGTGACGCGCGTGCAATCGGCGCACGCGACGATCGAGATCGAGGACGCGGATCGCGAGGAGGACCGGCGGCCGACGATCCCGGTCAAGGGCAAGGGAGGTCAGACCGCGAGGCCCGCGGCGGACGCGGCGAAGCGGCTCGCGAAGGATCTCTTTGCCAGGGATCAGGCGGCCAGGGACGGCGGCGCCGCGAGGCTGCGGACCCCCGGCGCGCAGGCGAAGACCGCGCCTCCCTCGGCGGGGGCGTCCGAGGCGCTGATCGGGTCGGCTCGGCAGGACGACAAGGCGTCGATCGGCGCGCCCGAGCCGATCACGATCCCGGTGCCGGCGTCCGAGGCGAGGGGCGACGGCGCGAAGGGCGTCGAGGGACGAAGGCCCGCGCTGCCGGATCGCGAGACGTTCGGCCGCCTGTTCGAGGCGTCGAAGCGCGCGGCGGAGCGCGACGCGGCGGCGGCCGACGAGGGGCCGCCGGAGGGCGGGCCGCCGACGTTGACCGAGGTCGATCCGATATTCGAGGAGGACGGCACGACGATGCCTGGCACGGGCGCGGAGACGCCCCGCTTCGTGCCGACCACGTCGGTGATCCCGGAGGCGATCCGCTTCGGTCCGCCGCCGGCCCTCCCGGCGGATCTCGCGCCCGCGTTCCTGGGTGCGCCGCCCAAGCCGCCTTCCGCCTCGCCGGTGACCCCCTCCGGCGTGACCGTGCCGATGGGCGCAACGGGCCTGACGCCGCCCGGGGTGACGGTGCCGGTGGACGGCTCATCGGGCCTGACGCCGCCCGGGGGCGTGCCGTACCCGAGGCCGAGCGCGGCGGGCCGCGGCGGCTCTCCGGGGGAGTCGTCGCCCCCGGCGGGCGCGTCGTCGCGGCGCCCGCGGCTGCCATGGCAAGCGCCGCGTTCGCTGTCGCCTGTCGGGACGATCGCGGTGTCGGCGATCACGGCGACGGTGGTGGCGGGGCTCTGGATCTACGTGGCGCGGCGGGATCGGCCCGAGCCGGCCGTCGCGGTGGAGATGGCGCCCGCGATCGTCGAGCCCGTCGCCGCGGCGGCGTCCGCGGCGAGCGAGCCGCCCCCCGTGAAGAAGGCTCCGGCCGGGAAGGCGCAGGCGGCGAAGACGCTTTCAGCGAAGGAGGCCGCGGCGGCGAAGGAAGCCGCGGCGAAGGAGGCCGCGGCGGCGAAGGAGGCCGCGGCGAAGGAGGCCGCGGCGGCGAAGGAGGCCGCGGCGAAGGAAGCCGCGGCGGCGAAGGAGGCCGCGGCGAAGGAAGCCGCGGCGGCGAAGGAGGCCGCGGCGAAGGAGGCCGCGGCGGCGAAGGAGGCCGCGGCGAAGGAGGCCGCGGCGGCGAAGGAGGCCGCGAGCCAGGCGCGGCAGGGGAGCAATCCTGCGTCGCTGCCCAAGGATCAGGGCCTGCTCACGGTGGGGTTTCCGCAGCCGGGGGGCGTCTACATGACCGGCAAGTACGCGGGGGACGTGAACCAGGCGCTGGCCGTGCGCTGCGGCCGCTTCTTCGTGCGCGTCGGCCGGGCCGGGAAGACGAAGTTCCCCGAGTGGCTCAGCGCGGGTGTGACAGCGCAGGTGCCGTGCCAGGGGGCCACGAGCATCGATATCAAGCCGAGCGCGCCACCGAAGGCGAAGAAGAAGCGGTAGCCCGCTCAGGCGGCGTCGATCGTCCTGAGCAGGGCGTCGAGCTCGAACGGCTTGCTGAGCACCTCGCGCGCGTGCGCCGGCATCGGCTGCTTGATGTTCGACGCCGCGGTCATGATGACGACGGGGATCTCCTCCAGCGCGGGGACCGCGCAGAGCTCGTCGCACACCTTCCAGCCGTTCATCTTCGGCATCATCAGGTCGAGCAGGATCACGCCGGGCCGCTCGCCGTCGAGGAGCCGCTCGAGCGCCTCTCGCCCGCTGAAGAAAGGCGTCGCGTCATAACCGAGGTCGCGCAGCGTCTCGGCCAGGGTCGTCGCCAGATCCACGTCGTCATCGATGATCAGGACAGACTTGCTCATGTAGTGAAGGGGGTTCGCTGGTGAATGTGGGCCGACGTCGAGGCCGCTCGGCGTGGAGATGCTGCCTCGCTGCCACAACATTGCATGGGCTCCCATGGCATTTGCTAGTAGGACGCCGCGCGGCCGCAAGGAGAAACGCGGCAGAGCCAGGCACATGCGCTCGCCTTGCGCGCCTGTCCGGCCGCTTCGGCGCGGCGCGCCCGGCACGTCGCGCGCGTGCGTCGACCCGCGGCCTTGCTCTATGCTGCGGCGCCATGCTTGACACGCGGGAGTTGCCGCTCCTCCGGGCCCTCGCGGGCCGGTACCCGACGACCGAGGCCGCGCTCTCGGAGATCGGCCATCTGCGGGCGATCCTGTCGCTCCCGAAGGGCACGGTGCACGTGGTCAGCGACGTCCACGGCGAGCACAGGAAGCTGAAGCACATCATCAACAACGCCTCGGGGAGCCTGCGGCCGCTCGTCGAGCGGGTCTTCGGCGACCGGCTCACGGCGGCCGAGGAGCGCGCGCTGCTCTCGGCCGTCTACTACCCTCGCGAGACGTATGCCCGCGTCGCGTCCCGCAGCGAGGGGGCGCGGTGGGCCTTCCTGATCTGGACGCTCGCGCGCGAGGTCGAGGTCATCCGCGCGCTGTCGCAGCGCTACACGCTCCGCCAGGTGGAGGCGGCGTTCCCGGAGGACATGCGGGGCCTGCTCCGCGAGCTCGTCTCGGCGCGCGCCACCCTCGGCGAGGGCGGCTACCTCGACGCGCTCATCGATCCGTTCGTGCAGCACGGCCGCGAGATCGAGATCTTGCGCGCCATGGCGCGCGCCATCCGGAACCTGACGGTCTTCGAGCTCGTGGTCGCCGGCGATCTCGGCGATCGCGGTCCCCGGCTCGACAAGGTGATCGAGTACCTGACGCGCCAGCCGCGCGTGCGGGTCGTGTGGGGCAACCACGACGTGAGCTGGATGGGCGCGAGCCTCGGCCAGGAGGCGCTCATCGCCACGGTCGTCCGGCTCTCGCTGCGGTACGGGCGCCTGTCGCAGCTGGAAGAGGGCTTTGGCATCTCCGTGGCGCCGCTCGATCGGCTCGCGCGCACGGCCTACGCCGACGATCCGGCGGAGCGCTTCGCGGTCCGGGGCGAGGGGCTGCGCGACGCCCTGCTGATGGCGCGGATGCAGAAGGCCGCGGCCGTCCTCCAGTTCAAGCTGGAGGGGCAGCTCTGCCGGCGCCGCCCGGAGTACGCGCTCGAGCACCGCTGCCTGCTCCATCGCATCGACGCGCGCGCGGGCACGGTCGCGATCGACGGCGAGGTGTTCCCGCTGCTCGACGCGCGCTTCCCGACGCTCGACCCCGGCGATCCGTACGCGCTGACGCCGGACGAGGCGGCGTGCGTCGCCCTTCTGAAGGAGTCTTTCCTGAGGAGCCCGGCGCTGTCCCGCCAGATGCGCTGGATGGTGCAGCAGGGGACGACGTGGCTCAGGCGCGACCGGGCGCTCATCTTCCACGGCTGTGTCCCGGTGGACGGCGAGGGCGAGCTCCTTCCTTTCGTGGTGGACGGCGAGGTTCGCCGCGGCAGGGCGCTGTTCGACGCGCTGGAGCGAACGGTGCGCCGGGCCTTCCGGGCGGGCGCGCAGGAGGACGTCGACATGCTCTGGTACCTCTGGACCGGGCCGCTCTCGCCCATGTTCGGCAAGGACCGGATGACGACGTTCGAGTCGTATTTCGTCGCCGACGAGAGGACGCACAGGGAGACGAAGAACCCTTATTTCCACCTGATCCACGACGCCGCGTTCTGCGGCCGGGTGTGCCGCGAGTTCGGTGTGGACGAGGAGCGCGGGCTCATCGTGAACGGGCACGTGCCGGTCCGGGTCGAGCGGGGGGAGTCGCCGATCAAGGCGTCGCGCCGCGCGGTGACGATCGACGGGGCGTTCTCGGAGGCGTACGGCGACAAGGGGTACACGCTCGTGCTCGAGGCGAGCGGGGCGCGGCTCGCGCAGCACCACCATTTCACGTCGGTCGAGCAGGCCGTGGAGGCGGGGGAGGACATCATCCCCGTGATCTCCGACGTGGAGGTCTACGAGGCCGAGCGCCGGGTGGGAGACACCGAGAAGGGGGAGGAGCTCGAGCGGGAGATCGAGATCCTGGAGCGGCTCATCGAGGCGTACCGGGACGGAGCGCTCCTCGAGCAGCCGAGGTGACGTGAGGCGCGGCGGTGGCCGCGCCTCCTCGGATCAGTCGAGCTGGCCGTCCGCGATCCAGTCGACGAGCGTCTGCTGCTGTGCGGCCGTCAGGCAGGCAGAATTCGCGACGTCGAGCGCCGGGTCGCCGGTGCATCCGCGGTTGCGCGGCATGCGGGTGGCGTTGTCGAGGTCGTGGATGCGGATGGTGGCGCACTCCCCCTGCGTCCTCGCGGGTTGACCCGGGTCCACGGCGCACTGGGTCGAGTTCGAGGCGAGCTGCGAGGACTCGTAGGTGATGGCGAAGCCGCTGGCCGGCGCGGGATCCGTGCGGGTGTGGCAGGGCGAGCACTTTGCCAGCAGGATCGGCTCCACGTCGGCCCACCGTACGGGCTCGTCGCCTGCGCCGCCCTCGCCGCCTGCGCCGCCCGTGCCGGGAGCGCCGCCTGCGCCGCCCTCGCCGCCCGTGCCGGGAGCGCCGCCTGCGCCGCCCTCGCCGCCCTCGCCGCCCGTGCCGGGAGCGCCGCCTGCGCCGCCCTCGCCGCCCGTGCCACCTGCGCCGCCTTCGCCGCCCGTGCCGGGAGCGCCGCCGGCGCCGCCTTCGCCGCCCGTACCGGGAGCGCCGCCTGCGCCGCCTTCGCCGCCCGTGCCGGGAGCGCCGCCTGCGCCGCCTTCGCCGCCCGTGCCGGGAGCGCCGCCTGCGCCGCCCTCGCCGCCCGTGCCGCTGGTGGTGCTGCCGCCAGTTCCTGCGGTGGTGCTGGTGGAGGTGCCGCCGCCGGCCTCACCGCCTGCGCCGCCTGCGCCGAAGTCGACCTCGTCGTCACCGCACGCGGCGAGCGCGAGGAGCAGCGTACCGGTGGTCATGAAGAGACGAATGGAAGTACGCGAGATAGAGACCATGCGCGGAGAATAGGCACGTGCAGTCTCGCGGGTAAATGCTGCCGCACAGAAGTCACGATTCTATCATTGTTCCCTTGACGGAATATGCTTCCGCTGAATCGCGACGGCAGACGCTCCGGCTCGCCCGTCGGCCCGTGCTGCGTGAGCCCATGGCTCTGTCCGGTGGCCCAGTTTGACCGCGCCGATCGGGCCGCGCCCGGCTGGAATCAGCATTGCGGGGGGTCGACCGCGCGTGGGCGGCCTCGACGCGCTGGCGCTCGCGCGCGGCGTGGTGCCGCGTTGGCCTCGTATCCCCGAGGTGCCACGGCTCATGATAGCTGTTCACCGTCCGCTTCATGATGAAGCCTTGAGCGCCGAACCCCTCGACACCGACGGAACGCAGGTAATGTCAACTGCTCTGAGCGTCTCTCGTCATCGCGCGGACGCCAGCGCTCCTCCTTGTCTTCCTCGCGCGGCCTCTCGATCCTCGGATCGGAGATGACGTGCTCGACCCCGGTGAGCCCGCATCCATCGATGAGCCCGTCGCGTGCTCGCTCGCGCACGGGTTGTTGCGTTATGCCACGGGTGGATTATCGCGCCGCGCCATCGGGTTTGTATATTGCGGCCCGACTCGGACTATGGTTAACCGGTGGTGTCCCAGGACGCACCGTGTCATCCGGCGCGCCACGAGGCACGGGGGAGGCCTGGCTCGGGCTCATGGCGACGGCGCGGCGGTGACGCTCACGCGAACGCGCGCTCACGCGAACGCGCGCTCACGCGAACGCGCGCTCACGCGAACGCGCGCTCACGCGATCGAACCCTCGTTCGCGGCGTGAGGGGGGGCTTGCGTGCGGGGGGAGTCATGGATTAGAACGTTCCCTCTCTGTCTTATATTTCTTACACGTCCCGATCGACGCTTTGCTCGACTGTCACGGTTCACCTTAGAGCCCATCCTTCATCTCATCGACAAGAGAGGGGAGCACTCATGCGCCTCACACGGTATGCAACATGGATCATGGCGGCGGCTGTCGTTCTCGCGCCGGCCGCCTGCGGTGACGACACGTCCGACAACGCGACCGGCTCCGGGGCCAGCTCCGGCGCTGGTGCCGGCTCCGGAAGCGGCTCCGGCGCCGGCGCTGGCTCCGGAAGCGGCTCCGGAAGCGGCTCCGGCGCCGGCGCTGGCTCCTCCGGCAGCGGCTCCGGGACCGGAGGCAGCGGCACCGGCGGCAGCGACAGCACCGGCGGCGGCGGCAGCGGCGCCGGGGACGCCGTCGGCCTCCTGCCCTGCGACAACGGCTGGCCCGAGGTGCGGAGCGCGATCGCGCAGGATCCGGCGATCGAGGCGGCCATCACCGAGCTGCTCGGCAGGATGAAGGTGGAGGAGAAGGTCGGCCAGATGGTGCAGGCCGAGATCCAGAAGATCACGCCGGCCGAGGTGAAGCAGTACAACATCGGCTCCGTGCTGAACGGCGGCGGCTCCTGGCCGGGGAAGAACAAGAACGCGACGGCGGCGGACTGGGTGAAGCTCGCCGACGAGTTCTACAACGCCTCGGTGGACACCAGCGGTGGCCGCGTGGCCATCCCGATCATCTGGGGCATCGACGCGGTGCACGGGAACAACAATGTCCGCGGCGCCACGCTCTTCCCCCACAACATCGGCCTCGGCGCGGCCCACGACCCCGAGCTGCTCGAGCGCATCGGCGCCGCCACGGCCAAGGAGGTCCTCGCGACCGGGCTCGACTGGACCTTCGCGCCCACGCTCGCGACCGTGCGCGACGACCGCTGGGGCCGCACGTATGAAGGCTACTCCGAAGATCCCGAGATCGTGAACGCCTACGGGGGCCGGATCGTGCAGGGCATCCAGGGCGCCGCGAACAGCCCAGATCTCCTCGGCGCGACGCGCGTCATCGCGACGGCCAAACACTTCATCGGTGACGGCGGCACGGACAAGGGCGATGACCAGGGGAACAACCTCGCCTCCGACACCGAGCTGTGCGAGATCCACGCGCAGGGCTACCTGTCCGCCATCCCGGCGGGCGCGCAGACCGTCATGGCGTCGTACAACAGCATCCGCGGCACCAAGATGCACGGGAAGGGCGATCTGCTCACCGGGGTGCTGAAGGACAAGCTCCACTTCGACGGCTTCGTCATCGGCGACTGGAACGGTCACGGGCAGGTGTCGGGCTGCACCAACTCCTCGTGCGCCGCCTCGATCAACGCCGGTGTGGACATGATCATGGTCCCGGACGACTGGAAGGCGTTCTACGAGAACACCCTCAACCAGGTGAAGGGGGGCCAGATCTCGATGGCGCGGGTCGACGACGCCGTGACGAGGATCTTGCGGGTCAAGATGCGGGCGGGGCTCCTCGGCCCGAAGAAGACCAAGCAGGCGCCGTCGAAGCGGATGTTCGCGGGAGATCAGTCGGTGCTCGGGCAAGCGGAGCACCGGGCCCTCGCGCGCGAGGCGGTCCGGAAGTCGCTCGTCCTCCTCAAGAACGCCGGCGGCGTCCTGCCCCTCGCCGCCTCGGCCAAGGTGCTCGTCGCGGGCAAGTCCGCGGACAGCATCTCGAACCAGTCCGGCGGCTGGTCGCGG
Organism: Sorangium sp. So ce295; assembly: GCF_051527405.1. Lineage (NCBI taxonomy): Bacteria > Pseudomonadati > Myxococcota > Polyangiales > Polyangiaceae > Sorangium > Sorangium sp. So ce295. The sequence goes on from NZ_CP150324.1 coordinate 12,618,158, forward strand.
ACGTGGCAGGGCACCGACCTGACGAACGCCGATTTCCCCGGCGCGACGTCGATCCTCAAGGGGATCCAGGACCTCGTGTCGGCCGGCGGCGGCCAGGCGACGCTGAGCGCCAACGGCTCCGCCGCCAGCTCGGGGAGCTTCGACGCGGCGATCGTGGTGATCGGCGAGACGCCTTATGCCGAGATGTACGGGGATATCCAGCTCGCGACGGACGACACGCCGCACGCGAAGACGCTGGAGCACGCGGTCTTCCACCCCGAGGATCTGCAGGTCCTCCAGGCGATCCGCACGGCCAAGCCGGATCTGCCGATCGTGACGGTCTTCCTGTCGGGCCGTCCGCTCTACGTCAACAAGGAGCTGAACCGCTCGGACGCCTTCGTGGCCGCGTGGCTCCCAGGCTCCGAGGGCGGCGGCGTGGCCGACGTGCTGTTCGGCAAGCAGCAGTTCCAGGGCAAGCTCTCGTTCTCCTGGCCTGCGACCGATTGCCAGCGGGTCAACCGCGGAGAAGACGGCGCGCTGTTCCCGTACGGCTTCGGCCTGACGACGGAGAACAAGGACACGCCTGCGGCGCTCCCGGAGGCGTCCACCGCGAGCGGCTGCAACTGAATCCATCCTCCGCGCCGCTGCGCTCTCCTCGCTCTCCGCAGCGGCGGCGGCATTCGTGAAATAGGCCGAAGACCCAGCCCGCCGCGCGGCGGGCCGGGTCTCCGTGATCAGCGCATCAGCGCGTCACGCGCCGCCGCCTCGCGCGGTCGTGAGCACCACCTTGCCCGTGGTCGCGCGGGACGCGACCGCCGTCATGGCCGCCTTCGCCTCCGCCATCGGCGGCGCGGCGGAGACGAGCGGCTTGATCGCGCCCTGGCCGTAGAGCGCGTAGAGCTCGTCTTGCGCCCTCCGCGTGAGATCGGGCCGGGCGCGGCTGTAGGTGCCCCAGTAGAGGCCGAGGACCGAATAGTTCTTCACGAGCAGGTGGTTCGCGCGCGCCGCGGGGATGCGGCCGGAGGCGAAGCCGATCACCACGATGCGTCCCTCGAAGGCGACGCATTTGGTCGACAGATCGAAGACGTCGCCGCCGACGGGGTCGAAGACGATATCGGCGCCCCGGCCCGAGGTCCGCTCCTTCACGATGGCGACGAAGTCCTCGCGTCGATAGTCGATGGCGACGTCCGCCCCGAGGGCGCGGCAGACCGCCGTCTTCTCCTCGCCGCCGGCGGTCGCGATGACGATCGCGCCGGCCGCCTTGGCGAGCTGGATCGCCGCGCTGCCGACGCCGCCCGCGCCGGCGTGCACGAGGACCGTGTCGCCCGGCTGGACGCCGGCGCGCCGGTGGAGCGCAAAATAGCCTGTCTGGTAGGTGATCGTCATCGCCGCGGCGTCCTCGAACGGCATCGCGTCCGGGAGCGCATAGGTGGTGCGCGGCCCCGCGATCACGCGCGTCGCGTACCCCCCCGAGCCGGGGAGCGTCGCGGCCACGCGGGCGCCCGGCGGGAGCGACGGCTCGCGGCTCTCGACGACGAGGCCGGCGACCTCGAAGCCCGGGATGAACGGCGGAGTCGGCTTGACCTGGTGCGCGCCCGCCGTGAAGAGCACGTCGGGGAAGTTGATCGCGGCGGCGGCCACCTCGATCCGGACCTCCCCCTCGGCGAGCGGGGGGTCGTCGACCTCTTCCCACACGAGGATCTCGGGGGGACCAAAGGCGTGTCCGCGCCAGGCGTGCATGCCCGCGGACCTTAGCAGAAAGCCCGGGCGGCCCGGCGGAAGCCGCCTCGCGCGCCGGGGATCCCCCGCGGGATCGCCGGCGCGCGCGAGATCAGCGGACGATCTCGATCGGCAGCTTCGCCGTCACGGAGCCCTGCTCCTGCCCGTCGAACGTGACCTCGACATCGTAGGTCCCCGGCGCGAAGAACTCGTCTTCCGGGTTGTCCGTGTCCGAGGGCCCGCTCCACTGCCGCCCCGACCAGGAGATCGTGTGCGTCGCCGCCGTCGCGTCGACCTGCACGGTCGCCGCGGCGTCGGGAGCGCAACACCCGGTGTCGCAGAGGCAATACTGCTGTGGATCCCCCGCCGTCGACAGCCCGGTGATCTGGTACGTGACGAACGAGCGCGGATCCGGGCTCGGTACGACGCAGTGCCCGCACCCGTCCGAGGCCGCGATCTCGATCGGAGGGACGCTCGAGTCGGTCGTGACCGTGTAGACGAACTCCGCTGGCTCGCCCCTCCAGTAAACGCAGCGGCTCGACTCGATCGATATCGTCACGCCCGGGATCGTGCCCTGGACGTCGCGCACCGCGCACGGCTCGGCCCCCGGCGGCAGCCCTCGGTCGCCGCCGCTGCTGCTGCTGCTCGCGCCGTCACCGCCGCTCCCGCCGCCTTCCTTGCCGCCGCCGCATCCCGTCGCGCACGCAGCGGACAGCAAGGCTATCGCCAGAGCTCGAAGCATGTCGTTTGCCATTCCCTCACCTCTCCCTCCTTCGCGCCACGCCGCCTGTCTGCGGCGGCGCGCGATCGGCAGCAAGGGAGATGCTCCGCGAGGCGCGCGCGGGCTCCGGAGGGACAGGCCGTGGCGCGCGCCACCCCGGGCCGTCGATTGTGCCAGCCTGGGCCGCTGCCCGCCGGCTTCGCCTCAGCCGTGCTTCAGGGGTAGATGTCGATCGGCAGCTTCGCCGTCACGGAGCCCTGCTCCTTGCCGTCGAACGTCACCTCGACATCGTAGGTCCCCGCCTGGAAGAAGGCGCCCTCCGGGTTGCTCGTGTCGGACGGCCCGGTCCACTGCCGCCCGGACCAGCGGATCGTCTGGGTCGCCGTCGTCGCGTCGACCTGCACGGTCACCGCCTCGTCGGGAGCGCAGCAGCCCACGTCGCACAGGCAATAGAGCTGCGGTTGCGGATCGGCGCTCCATGTGAGGCCGCTGATCTTGTAGGAGACGAACGAGAGCGGATCGCTCGTCGGTTCGACGCAGCGCCCGCAGCCGGTGGAGGCCGCGACGTCGATCGGAGGGACGCTCGAGTCGGTCGTGATCGTGTAAACGAACTCCGCCGGCTCTCCCCGGCGGTAGGTGCAGCGGCTCGACTCGATCGTTATCTTCACCCCGGGGATCGTGCCCTCGACGTCCCGCACCTCGCACGGCGGCGCGTTCGACACATCGACGCAGCCGCCGCCGCTCCCCTCGCCGCAGCCGCCGCTGCCATCCTCGCCGCTGTCGTCGATGCCCCCGCCGCCGCTGCTGTCGCCGCCGCTGCCGCCGTTGTGGCCGCCGCTGCCGCCGTTGCCGCCGCTGCTGCTGCTGCTGGCGCTGTTGTCGCCGCCGCTGCCGCCGTTGCCGCCGCTGGCGCCAGCGCCGTCATTCACGCTGTTCTTGCATCCCATCAGGCACGCACCGGACAGCAGGGCTGCCGCCAGCACGCGAAGCACGTCGCTCGTCATCGCATCACCTCGTGGCTTCGCCACCGAACCTCGCGCGCGGCGGCACGGGGCGTGCAGCAAAAGGGATGCCTCGCGCGGCAAGCGCAGCTTCCCGCAGGAGCGCCCCTGGTTCGCGGCACCCCGGATCTTCGATTGTGCCAGTTTGGGCCGTGGTGGGCTGTGAGCTGCTGCGCTCGCAGGGCGCCATTCCCGGCGAGCCAGCTTCTCCGGGGCATCCGAGCGACATCTCAACGCGCGAACCAGCGGCCGGCCCGGCTCATCCCGCGACGCGCCGGCGCGCCGTCGTCACTCGATCTCGGGGTACCAGCACGCCACGCGGTGGCCGCTGCCGGGGACGAGCTCCTCGAGCGGCGGGATCTCGACGTCGCATTTGCCCTCTTCGGCCTTCCGGCAGCGAGGGTGGAACACGCAGCCGTCGGGCGGGTTGATCGCGCTCCCGGGCGCGCCCGGCAGCAGGCGGCGCGCCTTGCTCCCCCGCTCGATCGACGGCGTCGCCTCGAAGAGCGCGCGCGTGTACGGGTGGTGCCGCCGCCCGGCCACGGCCTGCGTGGGGCCGATCTCCACGATGCGGCCGAGGTACATCACCGCGACGCGGTGGCTCACGTGCTCGACGACCCGGAGGTCGTGCGAGATGAACAGCAGGCCGAGCGACAGCTCGTCCTGGAGCTCCTCCAGCAGGTTGACGATCTGGGCCTGCACCGAGAGGTCGAGCGCGCTCACGGGCTCGTCGCAGACGATGAAGTCCGGGCGCACGGCGAGGGCGCGGGCGATCGCGACCCGCTGCCGCTGCCCGCCGGAGAGCTCGTGGGGGAAGCGCTCCATCATGTCCGGCCGCAGGCCGACCTTCTGGAGCGCGCCCTCGACCATCGCGGTCTCCTCGTCGCGGCTCCTCGCGAGGTGGTGGATGACGATGCCCTCGCCGACGATCTCGCGCAGCGTCATGCGCGGGTTGAGCGAGCCGTAGGGGTCCTGGAAGACGATCTGCATCCGCTGGCGCATGGCCCGGAGCGCGCGGCTCGACAGGGCGCTCAGGTCGTGGCCGTCGAAGAGGACCCGGCCGACCGTGGGCTCGATGAGCCGGAGCACGAGGCGCCCGAGGGTGCTCTTGCCGGAGCCCGACTCGCCGACAAGGCCGAGCGTCTCGCCCCGGTAAACGCGGAAGGTCGCCTCGACGACGGCCTGCACGAACGACGGCTTCGCGAAGGCGCCGCGCTGCACCGGGTAGAACTTCGAGAGCCCCTCCGCCTGGACGAGCGGCCGCTCGCCCGGCGCGCTCTCCGCGCCCTCCGGGTGCGCCGCGGCTGCAGCGTGCAGGTGCGGCGCGGCGGGCTCGTCGCGCTGCGTGGGCGGCGGGGATCCGCTGTCGCGCGTCACGGGGCGCCCTCGTTGCCCGCGCGCCCCGGGCCCGCGAGGAGGAAGCAGCGCGCCGCGTGGTGCCCCGCGCCGGGCGGGACGGCGTACAGGTCCGGCGCCTCGGCGCGGCAGCGGTCGAACACGGCGTCGCAGCGGTCCTGGAAGCGGCAGCCGCGCGGCGGATCGCGCAGATCGGGCAGCGCGCCCGGGATGGTCGGCAGGCGGAGCGAGCGCTCGCCGCGCACGCGGTGCGGGCGGAGCCCGCGCGCCGGGATGCTCCTGAGGAGCGCGCGCGTGTACGGGTGCGAGGGCGCCGCGAGCACGTCGCGCGCCGGCCCTTGCTCGACGACGACGCCGGCGTAGAGGACGACGATCTCGTCCGCGAGCTCGCCGACGACGGCGAGGTCGTGCGCGATGAGCAGGAGGCTCATCGACGTCTCTGCCTTGAGCCGCTCGAGGAGGTCGAGGATCTGCGCCTGCGTCGTCGTGTCGAGCGCGGTGGTGGGCTCGTCGGCGATGAGCAGCGAGGGCTCCGGCGCGAGGGCCATGGCGATCATGACGCGCTGGCGCATCCCGCCGGACAGCTCGTGCGGGTAGCTGTTCGCGCGGACCTCGGGCTCGGGGAAGCCGACCTTGCGCAGGAGGTTCACGGCGTAGAGCCGGGCGTCGCCGCGGGACATGGGCCGGTGCAGCCGGATGGCCTCGGCGATCTGGGCGCTGACCGTGTACACGGGGTTCAGCGAGGTCATCGGCTCCTGGAAGATCATGCCGATCTTCCCGCCGCGCACGGCGCGCATCTCGCGCTCGCTCAGCGCGAGGAGGTCCTGGCCGTCGAGCTCGATCGCGCCGCCGTCGATGGACGCGTAGGGCGCGGGCAGGAGCCGCAAGATGCTCAGCGCGGTCACCGTCTTGCCGCAGCCCGACTCGCCGACGAGCGCCACCGTGCGCCCGCGCGGCACGGTGAACGAGACGCGGTCGAGGGCGCGCGTGACGCGGCCGTCGGCGGCGAACGAGACGCGGAGGTCGCTCACCCGGAGCAGCGTGGGCGGCGGGGCCTCCTCGGGCGAGAGGGGCGGCGCGGTGCGGGGCAGCGGGAGGGGGCGGCCGCTCGCCGTCGAGCGCTGCGTGACGGCGGGCTCGTCGTCGTCGAGCAGGCCGCGCGCGAGGGCGCCGTGGGGGACGGCGGAGGCGCTGGGCGCGGGGAGAGCGCCCGCGGTCGAGGCGTCGGGCGTGGCCGGGGCGCCGGGCAGGGAAGGCGCGCTGGGCGCGGCAGGCCTTCTCTCGCCGAGGTCGTGGCGGATCAGGGGAAGCGGGAGCGACATCCGCGCGCCGAGGTCGTCGTCCTCGTCGTCCTGGCCGTTGCTCACCGTACGTACACCTCGAGGCGGGGGCCGACGCCCTGGGAGATGCCCATCGAGTAGGCGGCCCCGACGGCGTCGCTCCCCGGCGCGAGGATGGCGATGCCGTGGTCGTCCTTGCGGCGCCTGGCCCAGTCGCGCACGAGCGAGGTGACGTCGATCCGCAGCGGCGTCGCTGGTCGAGGCCGCGCGATGGCGGCGGCCTCCGGGATCGACAGCCGCGGCTGCCGGCCCCACGTCGCCGTCTCGGAGCGCCACGGCTCGAGGATGCGCGCGACCTCCAGCGTGAGCGCGCGCTCGGCGGGAGGCGCCATCGGGGCCGGCTCCAGCACGACGAAGGCGCTCGTGATGTCGGCGCCGACGCCGAAGGTCGGCGAGAACCGGAGCAGCAGGACGACCTCACCGCCCCCGGCGCGCCCGAGCGCGACGGCGTCGGGGACGCCTGGCGCTGCCGCGGCGTCGTCCTCGACGAGGACGGCCATGTCCTCGGGCCGGAGCAGCACGCGGCGCGCGTCGAGGGGCGCGGGGAGGGCGCTCGCCGGCCGGCAGCGCCCGGCGACGCAGTACCCGGCGCCGCAGACGCCCGCGCCTGCGCACACGCCCGCGTTCTTGGCGGGGCCGCCGCCGCAGCCCAGGAGCGGCGGCGCCGCGACGAGCAGGGCCACGGGCGCGAGGGCGGCGAGCAGACGCACAGCGGGGGCGACCATAGCAGAGGGCGGCCCGGGTAGGGCGGACTGGGTGGCAGGGGCGGGGGCGCGGCGTGCCGGGGGGCGGCGGGGGCGCCGATCGCCGGCGCTGTGATCCCTGTTGTCGGGCCGCGGCCGCTCTGCTGGGATGCCGTGTCGTGCGCGTTCGAGCCGTTACCTTCCTGAGAGCGCTGTTGATCGTGGCCGCCGTGCCCGGGGCGCTCGCCGCCTGCGGAAAGAAGGCGCCGCTCGGGTCTCCGTGCCGCGCCGACGACGACTGCGCGTCAGGCCTCGCCTGCCACCGCGAGCAATGCCTGCACGAGGGGAGCGCCCGGCGCCTGCGCGACGAGGAGCAGCGCGCCTCGGGCGAGGGCGGCGCGCGGAAGGTCGGCGACCGCATCGAGGTCGAGTGGAAGGGGTCGTACAAGCCCGCGAGCATCACCGGCGTCGTCGCCCCCGGCTCCTACCGGGTCCACTTCGATGGGTACGACGCGCAGTGGGACGAGGTCGTGACCGAGGCGCGCATCAAGGGCGGCGCGCGCTCGGGCTCAGGGCAGCGGACGGCGGTACCGGCGGCGAGCGGCACGCCGCGCTGAGCGGCGGACGGCGGCGCGCGGAGCACGTGGAGCTCGGCCGCGAGGGTCGGGAGCGGTGCCGCGAGGCAGCGCCGCGACGCATCGCTCGCTCGCTCGCTAGCTGGTGAATCGATCTCCCATGCTCCCACCATGACTATTTGCTGTCCGCGCGGAGGAAGTCCACGAACGCGCGAAGCGCCGCGGGCATGTGGCGGCGGCTCGGATAATAAAGAAAGGGGCCTGAGAGACGCGACCACCAGCGCTCCAGGACCGGCTTCAACGCGCCGCTCTCGATGTGCGGGCGCAGCCAGTCCTCGAACCAGTAGATGAGACCGGTGCCCGCGATCGCGGCGTCCACGAGGAGGTCCGTCGCATTCCCGAGGCTGCCGACGAGCGGGCCGGTCGGGTCGACCTTCACGACCTCGCCGTCGCGCTCGAACTCCCACGGACACAGCGCGCCGCTCGGGAAGCGGCCGCGCAGACATGCGTGATCGAGGAGCTTGCGCGGGTGGGTCGGGCGCCCGTGCCGCTCGAGGTAGGCGCCCGACGCCGCGAGCGCCAAGCGCTGCTCGCGCTGGCCGATCGGGACCGCGATCATGTCTTTCTCGAGCGTCTCTTCGTAACGAATGCCCGCGTCGCAGCCCGCGGCGAGGATGTCGACGAGCGTGTCGTCCGCCGTCACCTCGACGCGGATATCGGGATACGCGGCGAGGAATGGCGGCAAGATCCGTGGGAGCACGAGCCGCGCGGCGACGACGGGGACGTTCAACCGGAGCGTGCCGGCTGGCTTGTCGCGCGAGCTCTTCACGACGTCGAGCGCCGCTGCGATCTCGGCGAGCGCAGGACCGAGCCGCTCGAGGAGACGCGCGCCGGCCTCGGTCGGCGCGACGCTGCGGGTCGTCCGATGAAGAAGCCGGACGCCGAGCTCGCCCTCCAGCCGGCGCACCGCCTCGCTCGCGCTCGACGCGCTCGTGCGGCTCGTGCGGCTCGCCTCGCGGAAGCCGCCGGCGCGCGCCACCGCGGCGAAGACCCGGACGTCGTCGAGATCCACTGCCATTGTTCGCCTTTCCGTACAGGCCGTACTGATTTGAGGCTCTTATCATACACCCCGTCGTGGCCTACCGTCGACAGCCATGACGAATCTAGCCAAGGTCGGGACGTTCAAGATGGGCAGTCGCACGGTGAAGCGCTTCGGATACGGCGCCATGCAGCTCGCCGGGCCGGGCGTGTTCGGACCGCCGAGAGACCGCGCTGCCGCGCTCGCCGTGCTGCGCGAGGCGGTGAAGCGCGGCGTCGATCACATCGACACGAGCGACGTGTACGGGCCGCACGTCACGAATCAGATCATCCGGGAGGCGCTGCACCCGTATCCGAGGGATCTCGTGATCGCCACGAAGGTCGGCGCAAAACGCGGCCCGCAGGGATCCTGGGAGCCGGCGTTCGCCGCCGAGGACATCACGAGCGCGGTCCACGACAACCTCCGGAACCTCGGCGTCGACGCGCTCGACGTGGTGAACCTGCGCGTCCTGTTCGACGCGCAGGGGCCCGCGGAAGGCTCCATCGAGGCGCCGCTCTCCGCGCTCATGAAGCTGCAGCGGGAGGGCAAGGTCCGCCACATCGGCCTCAGCAATGTGACCGCGAAGCAGGTGGAAGAGGGGCGCGCGATGACCGAGATCGTGTGCGTGCAGAACCTGTACAACCTCGCGCACCGGCAGGACGACGCGCTGATCGACAGCCTCGCCGCGGCAGGCATCGCGTATGTGCCGTTCTTCCCGCTCGGCGGCTTCTCGCCGCTCCAGTCCTCGACGCTGTCCGACGTCGCGCGCCAGCTCGGCGCGACGCCGATGCAGGTCGCGCTCGCGTGGCTGCTGCGGCGCTCGCCGAACATCCTTCTCATTCCCGGGACGTCGAGCGTCGAGCACCTGCGCGAGAACCTCGCGGCGGCAGATCTCGAGCTGTCCAACGACGCGATGAGAGCGCTCGACCGTATCTAGAACACGCTCAAGGTCGCATTGTCCCGCTCACTCGGGTGGTAGAAGGGGAGGGGACGCACAACAACTTCGACTGTGCAGACTCGTGCCCTGCGACGCCCCCTGGCGCTGGCTTGGCGATGAATGGCCAGGGGATCGGCGGCATCGAAGGCGCCATGCACACGAGGACCACCCAGATTGTCGCGGTGTCGTTCGTCGCTCTCCTCGGCTGCTCCGACGCAGGGGGCGGAAACCTCGGCGGAGGCGGAGCTGGTCCTGGAACGACGACCGGCGCGGAGGGCGGCTCCGGGGGCGGAGGCGGAGGAGACGGAGGCTCCGGCGGCGAGAATTCCACCTCCGGCTCCGGAGGCCACGGCGGCGCCGGGGGCTCGGGCGGCGAGATCTCCACGTCAGGCACCGGCGGCGCCGGGGGCTCGGGCGGTGAGAGCTCCACGTCGGGCTCGGGTGGCGCCGGGGGCTCGGGCGGTGAGAGCTCCACGTCGGGCACCGGCGGCGCCGGGGGCGAAGGAGGCGGCGGCGAAGGGGGCGGCGGCGAAGGGGGCAGCGCCGCCCTCGGGCCGTGCGGGACTGCAGGCACCTCGTTCGGCCCTCCGGGGGCCTTTCTCGATCTCGGTCACCAGAAAGGCCTCAGTCGGCTCTTCGTCTCCGGAAGCCGCGTGCTGAGCTGGGACTACGATCGCTGGATGCTCTGGGATACCGACTCCAGCGCTGCGATCGCCGACGGACACGCGCCGGGCGGCTTCGACCCCGGCAGCCCGAACCTCGGGATCCCTCCGTTCGAGCTGCCGGGCGGCGTGGTTCTCCGTGGCAACATCGTGCTGATCCAGACGGACCCGGAGCACGCCTTCGAGCTGCGCAGCGCCATCGACGGATCCGTCCTGGCCTCCGTGACCACCGAGTACGACCAGGCGGGGCTCGCGAGCGACGGCAGCTACGCCTGGACGCGCCGCCAGTCCACCAGCACGATCACGCTCTGGAGCACCGCGGGGGTCGAGCGCTGGTCCGCGGCGGTGAACCACCACGGCGACGTCCACGCGGCGCCGGACGCGCTCCGGATCGCACCGGAGCCTTCTGTTCCGCTGCAAAATAGCATCGCCGTGCTCCCCGCTGACGGCTCGCCTCCCACGGTCACCCCCGAGCTCTCGGGCTCATTCCACTCCTGGTTCCAGGATGGCGAGCGGTTTCTCACCACCGTCGGTACGACGGTGCGCGTGTACTCGAAGGCGGCGACCCAGGAGGGCATCGTCAACCTGCCGTCGACCACGCAACTCGCGGGGACGCGTGACTATTTCTGGATGCTCGCGGACAACAGAGCGGGCTCTCCGCTCATGGTCTATCGCGTCGGAGGCGGAGCCGTCCCCGTCGCCGAGTACCCTGACCGAGCCGACTATCGCTACACGTTCGCGCCGACCGAGCGCGCGCTCGCGCTGCTCCACAAGCAAGCGTCGAGGATCGACATCATCGATCTCGACGGCCCCGAGGTGACCCTGAGCGAACACGTGCCGCCGCTGGTCGCGAACGCCCGCGTCCACATCGACCAGGATCTGCGCCTGGCGGTCTCGAACGTGTACGGCGCGATCTCGTACAAGGGCACCCTCACCGATCCGGAAGGCTCGGGGCTGCTCGGCTGCGGCGCGCTCCACTCGGTCGCAGGCGCTCCCTCGGGGCACGCGGCCCTCGCGACGGGTTCGGGCAAGACGCTCGTCTATGATACGGCGGCGCTCGACGCCGGGCCCTCGGCGGTGGTTCCGTTCCACAGCAACAAGGTGCTGCTCTCGGCGGACGGCGGCCTTCTCGCGGCGCGCGCCGCCCTCGATCCGATGGTCACCGACACATCACTCCGTCTCTTCTCGCTGCCGGACGGCGCGCAGCTCGCCTCGCTCTCGCGCGAGGAGGTGATTCAAGACTTCTCGATGTCCTTCGACGGCAGCACGGTCGGCCGCACCTACCGCGTCGACTCGTACAGGACGGAGCGCGTCGTGAGCGACTGGGCGGGCGGCGCGCCGCTCTTCCAGGACACAGGGCACCGGCCGGCGCCGCTCGTCTCCCCCGACGGCCACCACTTCGTCGTCACGGACTCCGCCCCCCCGGAAGGCTGCGGGTTCACGCAGCTCTACGAGGACGGCGCGCTCGTCAACGTGGTGCCCGGCTGCGCGATCGGCTGGATCGACGACACCCGCGTTCTCGTCCAGTCGTACACCCGCCTCCTCCATAGCAGCCCCTGGACGTATCAGGCCTCCACGATCTACGACGAGCTCGGCAACCCGGTCGACGCGCCGCCGCTGCCGAGGATCCCTATCCGCACCGACTCCGGGGATGTGCGCGACAACTACGGGATCCAGCGGGTCTCGGCGACGGCGCTCTACTCGCGCTACGACGGCGTCCTCTATGACATCGAGACAGGGGCGGCGCTCGCGACCTTCCCGGGTTCGCGAAGCGCCGTCGCCGGCGCCGTCATGGTCCATCCGTGCGGCTACGGCGTGTGCGCAGAGACGTACTGAGCCGGCGTGCGGCGCCCGGTTCAACCTCCGCCGGATTCCAGCAAGACACGAACTCAAAAATCGACATCGGCCCGTGCCCAGACTGGCTCCGTCACGTTCTTCCCAGGGTGAAGGGGCCGGCGACAACGGCGGGCCGCTTCCGGGGCGCCGCGCTGCATGGGCCGGCCGGCTCCCCTCCATCCACACGTTGCGAGCTGCAGGGCTGGACCATGCGCACTACTTATCTCATCGCGTCAATTTTCCTTGCGACCGCGCTCCTCGCGGCCGGCTGCAAGACGGGGACATGCGCGGATGCCGTCGAGCACGCCGAGGCCTGCGGGGTCGACGGCCTCGAGCTCGAGGACGATCTCGTCGGCTGCTCCGACCACGAGGCGTGTCGCGCGTCGTGCGTGCTCGACGCGCCCTGCGACGAGATCAAGGCGTCGTTCGCCGGCGGCACGGACCGGAGCACGGAGGTCTGGCGCTGCTACGAGCAGTGCCCCATCTCCGATTGACGGCCATTCCATCGATCGATGACGGCCCGGGGTGGGGCGAAAAGGGGTGGGGCGAAAAGGCGGGCGCGTCGCCGCAGGCGACCGACCCGGGCGGCTGATGCCGGTCACCAGCCGGATTTCTCGTCCTCGCCCAGCACGCCGCCGATCAGGCCGGCCGCGCCGCCCACGGCCGCGCCGCCGGCGCCTCCGAGGAGGCCTCCGACGAGCGCCCCCTTGGCAGCGCCTCCGGCGAGCTCTTCCTCCGGGGAGGACTCCCTCGTTTCTCTCTTCGCCGCCGGGTCCGCCTGCTGCTGCTGGCTCGTCGCAGGTGTCGCCTTATTCTTCTGCTGCTTTTTCATGTTGATCTTCAAAGCAAGAAAGCAAGCCTCGTACCAGTGGCGACGGCTGGCCGCCGGAGCGGGGCGCTCTCCGTTCGGCCTGGTGGATCGCGCCTGAGGTCGCCGCCGCAACGGGCAGGCGCGCTTCAGCAGATGATCATGTTGCCGCGGTCACTCCACAGCTTACGGGCAGATCGGGCAATCGGGGCTTGTCATGTCCGAGCTGCTCTGGATTTCCTTCTCCCCGGCGCGGCGCTTGCTCCTGCCTCGTTCCCCAGGCGCTCGACGAGGAGCTCCACGAACGCCCGGACCTTGGCGGGCTGGTGGAGGTGGTGAGGGAAGACGACGAAGATCGATATCTCTTGCCCGACATGGCTCAAGAGCACAGGCTCGAGCCGACCGGCTGCCAGATCCGCTGCTACGGCGAAGTACGGCAGCATTGCGAGGCCGAGCCCGTCGACGAGCGCTTGCCTGAGCACGACGACATTGTCCACGACCAGATTGCCCCTGACCGGCACGGCGAGCGTCTCCGCGCCGGACTCGAAGACCCACTCGCTCGACTGCCCCGAGAGACGGATGCAGTTGTGCCGGACGAGATCGCCGGGCACCTGCGGCGCGCCGTGGCGCGCGAGGTAGCCGGGCGAGGCATAGACCCTACGACGGTAAGACCCGATCTTGCGCGCGACACGCGCCTCATCGAGCTGCCGCGCGAAACGCACCACGACGTCGAAGCCCCCGCCGACGACATCCACGAGGCTGTCGGAGAGGGAGAGCTCGAGGCGGACCTGCGGGAAGCGCGCCGCGAAGTCGCCTAGCAAGGGAGCGATCTTCAGTATGCCGAACGAGATGGGCGCCGACACGCGCAAGAGCCCCTCGGGGACCCGGCTCACGCCATGCATCGCGGACGCGGCCTCGTCGGCGGCTGTGAGGATACGCTCGCAGCTCTCGTAGAGCCGCAGGCCCTCCTCGGTGAGCGCGAGGCGCCGCGTCGAGCGGTGGAGCAGCCGTACGCCGAGCCGCTCCTCGAGCGCCGCGAGTCGCGCGCTGACGACCGACTTCGAGAGCCCGAGCACGCTCGCCGCGCCCGTGAAGGACTTGCGCTCCACCACGCGCGCGAAGATCGCCATCGAGAGGAGATCGTCCAGGGAGGTGGTCAGCATTGTCCTGTGAGCAGAACAGTTTAACCGGCGGAGGACTCTACCGCAACGACGAAAGCCGCTTCATCTTCAGGCCGTCCGCGCAACGCCGCGCTGCGCTGACGCCTGTCGCGGGCACTGGCGAGACCTCGCGGCGCGAGGGCGGACGCTCATTCGCTCATTCGCTCATTCGCTCATTCGCTCGTTCGCTCGTTCGATCGTTCGCGCGGGCACGACCTTTCACGGTCCTTCACGCCTCACCGAGGGGCGGCAGCCGCCCTGATTTTAAATGCATCTTACCGAAGGAGCTCTCATGAAATCGACCATGGCACTCTCCCGCTCGATCCTCCTGACGGCGCTGGGGCTCAGCGCATCTCTCGTCGCGTGCGGCGGAGACAACACCACGAGCAGCGGCAGCGGCGGCGGCGGCGACGGTGGCAACAGCGTCTCGACGCCGGAGCTCAATGTCCACGCCGAGCTCGATGCAGCGAAGTTTCAGCTCCCCGAGGGGCTCTGGGTCACCGCCGACAGCAAGACGGCGTATATGGGTTATGCCCTGACCGGCGAGATCGTCGCCGTCTCGCTCGCTGACAACAAGGTGTCTGCCTTCGCCACCGTGCCGGCGCCGCCCGCGAACACGGGCTTCGTCACCGGCATCACCCAGTCTGCTGCCGGCGATCTCTACGTGGCCGCCGCGTCGCTCGACCCGGCGTCGTACGCGCCCGGCATCTACAAGATCCCGGCGGCGGGCGGTCCGGTGACCACGGCCTTCGCCACCGACGCGGCCATGAACCTGCCCAATGGGCTCGTCTTCGACGAGGATGGCAACCTCTTCGTCACGGACTCGGCCCTGGGCGCGATCTTCAAGATAAGCCCCGACGGCAAGACGGTGACCAACTGGCTCACCGATCCTTTGCTCAAGGGGGACATCGCTGCGACGAACCCCTGCAAGACGGTCCTCGGCATCCCGTTTGGCGCCAACGGCCTCGCGCTCTCGCGCAGCGCCTTCTACGTGGCCAATACGGACAAGGCGGCACTCATCAAGATCCCGATCAAGGCCGACGGGACACCGGACGTCGCGGTCGAGTTCTCCACCTCGGATCCGGCGACATGCCTGCCGCTCCAGGGCGCCGACGGCATCACCGTGGACGCCGACGGGAGCATCCTTGTCGCCGGCAACGGGGGCAACGCGCTCGTCCGGGTCGGGACAGACGGCAAAGCGGCCGTGCTCGCCAGCGGCGGCTTGCTCGATGGGCCCGCGAGCGTCGCGCTCGCGACGTTGGGTTCGGAGAAGCACGCCCTCCTCACCAACTTCGGGCTCATCACGATGCTGTCGATGAAGACCCCGAAGGTGGGCCTGCTCTCCTACGGCCCGCTCCCGTGATCGCCGCGAGCCTGGGCCGAAAACGGCTCGCCAGGCGCCGTCCCCGCGGAGCTTGACCCGGGCGAACGTTTCACGGCTCCCTATCCGCAGGATCCATGCACCGAATTCGTGATCTCGAGGAGCGACCGCACGAGCGGGTCCTTGTCGTCCATCGCGCGCCACACCGAGCGGCCAAGGATGACAACGTCGAGGTCCCGAACCCGCTTGAACACCACCCCGGCAAGGAGCGTCGCCGCGGCGCTCTCGGGAAACAAGCTGAGACCTTCGCCGCTCGCCACGAGCATGAGGATCACATCGCTGCTGGCCTCCTCGTGGGCGAGCTCGAGCGGTTGACCGTGCGCTCGGAAGGCGGCGATGATGTCGTCCTGGAGGCGCGGGCCCTCCTTGCGTGGAGGCCAGAGGAAGCGCTCCTGCTTCAGGTCCGCGACCCTCAGCGTGCGCCGTGCAGCGAGGCGATGGCTCTTCGACATCACGACGCCGACGCGCTCGCGATACAGCACGCGGAAGCGGAAGAGCGGGTCGTCTTCCGGTGAATGATAGCCGTACCCGACCGAGATCTTGCCATCGCGCAGCGCGGCGACCTGCTCCTCGCTCGGCAGCGGCCGAAGGCGCACCTCGACGCGCGGATGACGCGCGCGGAACGCCTGCACGATCCGCGGCAGCAGGAGGGTGTCCGCCAGGGCGCCGTCGAATCCGACCACGACCGTCCCGATACGGCCTTGCGCCGTCGCGCGGGCGTCCTCGACCGCGAGCGCGGCGCGAGCCAGGGTCGCGCGCGCACCTTCGAGGAAGCTCCGGCCGGCGGCGGACAGCTTCACCCCGCGTCCCGAGGGCACGAAGAGTTCGACGCCGATCTCCGCTTCGAGCTGAGCGATTTGCCGGCTCAAGGGCGACTGCGAGACGTGAAGCTGCTCGGCCGCCCTCCCGAAGTGCTCCGCTTCCGCGACGGCGATGAAGTACCGCAGGTGACGCAGCTCCATGTTTCAGATCTATCAGGTCTGAAACCGTTGCGATCAATGTCTTGGTGGTCTCGAACGCGACGGTGCAGGCTGTTCGACATGAGGCGACACGAGAGAGGCCCGGCGGCTCACCCCGAGGCGAACCCGATGATGCAACGTCGCCCCGCCGGCGCGGCGCTCGTCGCCGGGGCGGCGATATTCTTCCTCGCCGAGCTCATCGCCGCCGCGGCATGGACGGACCCTCCCTACAGCTACACGCATCACTACATCAGCAACCTGGGAGTCCGTGGCCCCCTCGAGGCTCTTGGCCAGTTCATGAACTCGCCGCTCGCGTGGGTCATGAACACCGGGTTCTTCCTCTTCGGGATCATGTTCTTCCTTGGTGTCGCCGCGCTCGAGGGTCTGCGAGGCTGGCGCCGCTGGGCAGCGCTCCTCCTGGGAGCTCTCGTGGCGCTTGGCGGCGTCTTGCTGGCGCTCAACCCCGGCTCCGGAGAGCCGCCCGACGGCGCGGTCGACTATCACGGCCTGGGCGCCTTCGCGTCCATCGTCGGAGGCAACGTGCTCGCGATCTTTCTTGGACGCCAGCGCCAGAAGATCGGAGTCACTCCGAAGGCCGGGAGGGCCATGGTCGTCCTCGGCGTGTTCGGGCTCGCCTCGATGGTGGCCTTCCTCGCGGTCGCCAGCTCGGGGGCCAACGTCCTCATCGGCCTCGTCGAGCGCTGCGCCGTCTATCCCATCCTGATCGGCTTCCTCTGCGCGGGGACGTCGATCTGGAATCGCAGGGCCGCTCATGCAGCTTCGCGGCCTCTGCCTTCGAGCGCGGCGAACGCGCGGGCAGCGACGTCGCCCAGGGCGAGCTCTACCTGACCGACATCGCCGCGCAGGCCGCGAACGCCGCGACGCTCCCACCTTTTGGCTGTAGCCGGCGCGGTCGGCAAGTACACTCGCGCGCCATGCCCGTGGTCGCCCTGCTCCTCTTGCCATTTCTCGGGAGCGTGCTCACCGCGCTCCTGCCGACGCGGGCACGGTCCGAGCTTGCGGCTTGCGCAGGGCTCGTGTCGGCCGGCGCGGCGGCCTGGGTCATCAGCCTTTTCCCGCGGGTTCGTGACGGGGGCGTGATCCGCGAGACGATCTCGTGGGTGCCTTCGCTCGGTCTCGATCTGGTCCTTCGGATCGACGGGTTCGCGTGGATGTTCGCCGTGCTCATCACCGTCATCGGCGCACTCGTCTGTCTGTACGCGCGCTACTACATGTCCCCCGAGGATCCGGTGGCGCGCCTGTACGCGCTCTTCCTCGCGTTCATGGGCGCGATGCTGGGGGTCGTGGTCTCGGGCAACCTCGTTCAGCTCGTCCTCTTCTGGGAGCTCACGAGCCTCGTTTCGTTCCTGCTCATCGGCTACTGGCATCACCGGGTGGACGCGCAGCGGGGCGCGCGCATGGCGCTCACCGTGACCGGCGCGGGCGGGCTCGCGCTCCTCGGAGGCGTGATCGTCCTCGGCCACATCGTCGGCAGTTACGATCTCGATGTGGCCCTCGCCTCGGGCGACATCGTGCGGGCACACCCGCTTTACCCGGTCGCGCTCGTCCTCGTCTTGCTTGGTGCGCTCACCAAGAGCGCTCAATTCCCGTTTCACTTCTGGCTGCCACGGGCGATGGCCGCGCCGACGCCGGTGTCCGCCTACCTGCACTCGGCGACCATGGTGAAGGCGGGCGTGTTCCTGCTCGCGCGGCTCTGGCCGGCGCTCTCGGGGACCGAGCTGTGGTTCTGGATCGTCAGCGGCGCGGGCATGACGACGCTCCTGCTCGGCGCGTACATCGCGATGTTCCAGAACGATCTGAAGCGCGTGCTCGCCTACTCGACCGTCAGCCACCTCGGCCTCATCACGCTCCTCTTCGGGCTCAACAGCTCGCTCGCCGCCGTCGCCGGCGTGTTCCACATCATGAACCACGCGACGTTCAAGGCCTCGCTGTTCATGGCCGCGGGCGTCGTCGACCACGAGACCGGGACGCGCGACATCCGTCGCTTGAATGGGCTGATTCGTGCGATGCCCCGCACCGGCACGCTGGCGCTCGTGGCGAGCGGCGCGATGGCCGGCGTGCCGCTGCTCAACGGCTTTCTGTCGAAGGAGATGTTCTTCGCCGAGACGATGTTCCTGTCCGCGCACCCCTCGGTCGAAGTGGGGCTCCCGGTGCTGGCGACGCTCGCGGCGATCTTCGCTGTCGTGTACTCGCTGCGCTTTGGCTACGACATCTTCTTCGGCCCGCCGTCGACCGATCTCCCTCGCCAGCCGGAGGAGGCCCCGCGGTGGATGCGGACACCGATCGAGCTCCTTGTGCTCAGCTGCCTCATCGTCGGCGTCGCGCCGGCGATCTCCATCGGGCCATCGCTCGCGGCGGCCGCCCGCCCCGTGGTCGGCGGGACGCTCCCGGACTACAGCCTCGCCATCTGGCACGGCTTCAACCCGCCTTTCGTCATGAGCCTCGTCGCCATCTCGGGCGGCGTCGTCGGGTACCTCTGGCTGCGAAGGCATCAGGAGCAGGGGCGGCTGCAAGATACGCCCTTCGTCGAGCGGCTCAACGGAAGGCGGCTGTTCGAGGGCGCGCTGCTCGGGCTCACGCGCCTCTCGCGGAGGGCGCTCCGGCTCGCCGGGACTCGACGACTTCAGACGCAGATGTTCGCGATCATCGCGGTCGCGCTCCTCCTCGCGCTCCTCGCGGCGCAGGGCGTCCCGCTGGAGTGGGGCGAACGGGACAGGCTCCCCGCGTCGCCTGCGTTCGTGATCTTGTGGGGCATCGGCGCGGTCTGCGCGGTCGGCGCCGCCGTGATGGCGAAGTTCCACAGGCTGATCGCGATCACCTTGATGGGCGGCGCAGGCCTCGTCACCTGCCTGACGTTCATGTGGTTCTCGGCGCCCGACCTCGCCCTCACGCAGGTCGTCGTGGAGGTCGTCACAACCATCCTGTTCCTGCTCGGGCTGCGCTGGTTGCCGATGCGCATCGAAGGCATCTCGAGGCCTGTCACGGCCCGCGACAGGGTGCGGCGCGCGCGCGATCTGCTGCTCGCGATCGGCGCCGGCGGCGGTCTCGCCGCGCTCTCCTATGCCATGCTGACCCGGCCGGCGCCGCACAGCATCTCACCGTTCTTCCTGAGCCGCGCGCTGCCGGAGGGAGGAGGCGCCAACGTCGTCAACGTCATGCTCGTCGACTTTCGTGCCTTCGACACGCTCGGCGAGATCACGGTCCTCGGCGCGGTCGCGCTCACGGTCTACGCCCTCCTGCGCCGCTTTCGACCGCCGCCGGAGAGCATCGAGCAGCCCCAGCAACAGAGAGCTTTGCCGGCCGATATCGTCACCGACCTCATGAAGCCGCGCACGGCCGAGGACGCCGAGCGCGGATACATGATGGTGCCGGCGGTCATCGCGCGCGTGCTCCTGCCGGTCTCCCTCCTCGTCGCGGCGCACTTCCTTCTTCGTGGGCACAACGAGCCAGGCGGCGGCTTCGTGGCCGGCCTCGTCGTCGCGATCGCCATGCTCATGCAGTACATGGTCTCGGGGGCGCTCTGGCTGGAGGCGCGCGCGCGCCTCCGTCCGGCGCGCTGGATCGCCGCTGGGCTGCTGCTCGGGGCGACCACGGGCCTCGGCGCGCTCGCCGTCGGCTATCCCTTCCTCACGACGCACACGGCGCATGTCAGGCTGCCGCTGGTCGGCGAAGTCCACCTGCCGAGCGCCACCTTCTTCGACCTCGGCGTGTTCGCGGCCGTCGTGGGGGCGACGCTCCTCACCCTCACGGCGCTCGCTCACCAGTCGCTGCGCGCGCACCGGCGATCGACGCAGGGTCCAGCGTCGTCGACGAGCAGGGGCGCGCGCTAGATGGAAGCCCTGCTCGCGCTCGTCATCGGCGTGCTCGGCGGAGCCGGGGTGTGGCTCGTGCTGCGCCCGCGAACCTTCCAGGTGATCATGGGGCTCACGTTGCTGTCGTACGCGGTGAACCTCTTCATCTTCAGCATGGGGAGCATCTTCATCGACAAGCCGCCGATCGTGCGACCTGGAGTGCCTGCCGATCTCCAGCACTACACGGATCCGATGCCGCAGTCCCTCGTGCTCACGGCCATCGTGATCGGCTTCGCGACCACGGCGCTCTTCCTCGTCGTGCTCCTCGCCTCGCGCGGCCTCAGCGGGACCGACCACGTGGATGGAACGAGGGAGGAGCCATGACCGAGCGCTTCCCGCACCTCATCGTCGCGCCCGTCGTGCTGCCGCTGATGACGGCGGCCCTGCTGCTTCTGCTCGGTGAGAAGCGCAAGCGCGCCAAGTCGATCGTCAACGTCGGCGCGGCCCTGGCGGGCCTCCTCGTGGCGCTGGAGATCCTGCGCGGCGCCGACGCCGGCGGTTCGTCCGGCGCCGCTCTCGTGTATCTCATGTCGAACTGGGAGGCGCCTTTCGGGATCGTGCTCGTCGCGGACCGGCTCTCGGCGCTCATGCTGGTGCTGGTCGGTGTGGTGAGCCTCTGCGCCGCCCTGTACGCCGAGGCCGCGTGGGGTCGCGCGGGCGCGTACTTCCATGCGCTCTTCCAGGTTCAATTGATGGGGCTCAACGGCGCCTTCCTCACGGGAGACCTCTTCAACCTCTTCGTGTTCTTCGAGGTGATGCTCGCGGCGTCGTATGGCCTGCATCTTCATGGGTCGGGGTGGCCGCGCGTGCGCTCGGGGCTCCACTACATCGCGGTGAACCTGCTCGCGTCGTCGCTCTTCCTCGTCGGCCTCGCGGTGCTCTACGGCGTCGTGGGCACGCTCTCCATGGCCGACATCGCCGAGAAGCTCGCGCTCGTCCCGGCGCGCGATCGCGGGCTCCTGCATGCAGGCGCGGCCGTCCTCGCCGTGGCGTTCCTCATCAAGGCGGCGATATGGCCCCTCAACGCCTGGCTGGTGCCGGCCTACACGGCGACGAGCGCGCCTGTCGCGGCGCTCTTCGCGCTGATGACCAAGGTGGGCATCTACGCGCTCGTGCGCTCGTGGACGCTGTTCTTCTCCGCGGGCGCTTCAGCGCAGTTCGGGGGGAAAGCCCTGCTCTACGCAGGGCTCGCGACGATCGCCTTCGGCGCGATAGGCCTCATGGCGTCCATGTCCCTCGGGCGCATCGCGGGCTTCTCGGTGATCGTGTCGTCGGGGACGCTCCTCGCGGCGCTCGGGACGGGGACCGCCGCGGTGACGTCGGCGGCGCTGTTCTACATGCTGAGCGCCACGCTGGCGGTGAGCGCTCTCTTTCTCCTCGTCGAGCTGGTGGAGCGCGTCGGCTCCGATGGACAGCGGCGGGCGCCGGACCTCGACGTGGAGCCGGGCGAGGACACCAACCTCGATGAAGAGGAGGCGCCGCTCGTCGGCCAGGCGTTTCCGGTGTCCATCGCGTTGCTCGGCCTGGCGTTCATGGTGTGCGCGCTGCTCGTCGCGGGGCTGCCGCCGCTCTCGGGTTTCGTCGCGAAGACCTCGTTGCTGACAGCCCTCCTGTCGCCCCGAGGGGACGGCCACGCGAGCGCCAGCGCCCCCGTCTCGCCCGCCGCGTGGACCCTCTTTGGGCTGCTGCTCCTCTCGGGGCTCGCGGCCACCATCTCCCTCGCGAGGGCGGGCATTCGACACTTCTGGTCGACGGCTGGACGGCTCCCGCCCCGCTTGAAGGGCGTCGAGGCCGCCTCCGTCCTCGGCCTCCTCCTCTGCTGCATCTTGCTCACGCTGTACGCTGAGCCGGTCATGCGCACCACGCGCGCGACAGCCGCGGGACTGCACGCGCCGAAGGCGTACATCGAGGCCGTCCTGTCGATGAGGCCTCGTCCGGGACCGACGCGTCCGGTGATCGAAGCGGAGGGGGCGCCGTGACCTTCCTCAAGAACATCGTGCCCGCGCCGCTGCTGTCCGCGGCTCTGTTCGCTTTGTGGCTGGCGCTCGCGCGGTCCACGAGCGCGGGCCAGATCGTCCTGGGGCTGGGGCTCGCGCTGGCGGTGCCGCTCCTTACCTCGGCCCTGCGATTGACGAATGTCCGGGCGCGGCGACCGCTGGTCGTCGTGCGCTTCATCCTGAGGGTCGGCTACGACGTTCTGCTCTCGAATTTCGAGGTCGCCTGGGGCGTTGTCACATGGCAATGGCGGCGACCGCGGTCGAGGTTCGTGATCGTGCCCCTCGAGCTGCGTGACCCCGTCGGGCTGGCCGCGTTATCCATGGTGACGACCGTGGTTCCGGGCACCGTGTGGTCGGAGCTCGCGCTCGATCGCCGCGCGCTCTTGCTGCACGTGTGGGATGTCGGTGATGAAGGCGCCTTCGTCGCCCGCTTCAAGGCTCGCTACGAGGAGCCTCTCAGGGAGATCTTCGAATGAGCGCACTCCTGTCTGGCGCGATCGCCTTCGCGCTCGGCTGCTACGCCGTCGCGTCGGTCCTGGTGGTCATCCGGTTGATCCGGGGGCCGCGGGCGCAGGATCGCGTGTTCGCGCTCGACCTGCTCTACTTCCACGCGATGCTGGTCATGCTGGTGCTTGGTATCCGTCACCGGAGCGACACGTACTTCGAGGTCGCGTTGCTGATCGCGCTCTTCAGCTTCGTGAGCTCATCCGCGATGACGAAATTCATCCTGCGCGGGGAGGTGATTGAATGAACCAGCTCCCCCTCTGGGTCGAGGCGGCGGTCGCTGCGTTGCTCGTGCTGAGCGGCCTGTTCGTGGTCATCTCCGCGTTCGGGTTCCTGCGCCTGCCGGACTTCTTCCTGCGCCTGCATCCCCCTGCGCTGGCGTACACCTTCGGCAGCTGGTGCGTGGCGCTGGCAGGCATCCTCTACTCCTCGATGATCGAGTCCCGGCCCGTGCTGCACCCGTGGCTCATCGTCATCATGCTCTCCATCACGGTCCCTGTGACCACGGTGCTCCTGGCGCGTGTGGCGCTGTTCCGCCGCCGCGCCGCGGGAGCCGCCGACACCCCGCCTCCGCTCACGCCACACCGCGACCCCTGAGGGGGGGTTCGGGGCCGGGGAGTCAGTCGGCGCGCGGCAGAGCCGGCACGATCAGCACGTCGCTGGCGACCTCACGCAGCACGTCTCCAGCGACCGTCCCGAGGAAGGCGTGAGCGACCCCGGAGTAGCCGTGGGTGCCGAGCACCAGGAGGTCGCTGTCTGCCTTCTTGACCGCCTTCTCGATCACGCGCCGCGCGGAGCCGCATCGAACATGCATCTTCCAGGGCGGCGCGTCCGCTGGCCGCACCTTCGCCTGCGCGAGCGAGGCAGCGAGCTGCTTCACGAGCTGCTGTGTAGCTGCTCGCTCGAGCTCGCTGCTCCATGCCTCTGCGTCCTCCTCCGAGAGGCTGCGATAGACGGCTCCGCGATAGGGAGTGTCGAACGCATGGATCACCGTGACACGCGGCCGCGGGGTCGGAATCAGCCGGAGCATCAGCGCGAGCACCTCCGTGGATCCTTGCTCGAGATCGAGGGCGACCGCGGGCCGGCTGTACGCCG
Source organism: Sorangium sp. So ce295 (assembly GCF_051527405.1). Classification (NCBI taxonomy): domain Bacteria; kingdom Pseudomonadati; phylum Myxococcota; order Polyangiales; family Polyangiaceae; genus Sorangium; species Sorangium sp. So ce295. The sequence continues at coordinate 12,641,821 of NZ_CP150324.1, forward strand.
CGCGAGGAGCCAGCCGGACCGCCAGGACCGGGAGCTGCCCGCGGCGGATGACGCGCTCCGCGGTCGAGCCGAGAAAGGTGTCCCGGAGCGCGCGGCTGCCGCCGCGACCCATGACGATGAGCTCGGCGCTCGTCGAGGTCGCGCAGCCTGCGATCTCCGCGGCCGCGCCGCCGACCTTCACCACCGGTTCGACGTCGACGCCCTCGGGCAGGGTCTTTGCGAGATGCCGCGCCTCGTTCACGAGTGATTTCCTGGCATCCTGCTCGGCGCGGTCCTGGGCCCTGGCGGGGAGGTTGCCGGGAACGACGTGAAGCAGCGTGACGCGAGCTCCATCGGCCAGAGGCAGAAGCGCAACTCGGCCGAGGACGCGGTCCGAAATGGCCGTCAGATCGACGGGGACGAGCAGCGAATGGAAGCGCTCGGCCTCGTCCGTCTCGGGCTGCCCGTTGCCTGCCCCTGGCTTCTTCAGACTCTCGGTCATCGTGTGGCCTCCTCTCGATGAAGCAGGGCCCTCCTCGGACAACCTCCTCTACCGCGCCTGGAACAGCCGATCTAGGCGCGACGGGCTCCTCGGGCGAACGCGGCCAGGCCCCTGGCGAGCGCGGTCGTTACGAGCGCCGCGGCGAGGCCGAGGATCCCGAGATCCGCGAGGCCGTGGTTCCGCAGCGCGACCGCCCCCACGATGCAATCGCCCACGAGCAGGACCACGAGCGAGAGGCCGAGGTGAAAGCGGCGCGCGTCGTCGTGTGGCCACCCGGGTTCGGGCTCGGCCCTGGCTCCTCCGCACGCCCGGATCCCGGCGGCGATCCCCAGGAGCAGCACCGCATATCCGGCGCCGAGCAGCGCCTCCGGCGCGACGCTCACGAGAGCTCGCCCTGCCCCGCGCCCGAGGGCGCTGCCCTCCCGGCGCTGTCCGGGGGCGCCTCGATCTCGGTGAAGAGGTTGTCCTGGGCTTCGGGTCCCGCGAGCTGCGGAACGCGATGGCGGACGCCGCGGTAGGCGAGGAGGAGGAGCGGCAGGGTGCCGCCGACGATGAAGAGCACGTCGCCCGGCAGGCGCATCCACTCCATGAGGCGGTTCGTGGGGTTCGTCAGGTACTGGAGCTCTCGAGCCTCGAAATACCCGTAGCTCACCGCGTGGTGGAGCTGCATGAGCCCGAGCGGGAACAGCGTGGCAAAGACCATCCACGCGAGCCCGACGTTCAGCGACCAGAAGCTGATCTTGGCCGCCCTGTCGGACCACAGCGCGGCGGGCGTCAGGTAGCGCAGCGCGAAGAGCGCGAGCCCGGCGGCCAGCATGCCATAGACGCCCATCATCGAGGCGTGCCCGTGGTTGGCGGTCAGCGCGGTGCCGATCTCGTAATAGGACACGATCGGCAAGTTGATCAGGAACCCGAAGATCCCGGCCCCCAGGAAGTTCCAGAACCCCACGGCCACCAGGAACATGATCGCCCAGCGATGCGGGAAGGGCTTCGTCGACTGTCCTCCTTGCACGATGCCCAGGCGGAGGAAGGTCCACGCCTCGACCGTGAGGAAGGTCAACGGGATCACCTCCGCGGCCGAGAAGAAGGCGCCGAGCGCCATGTGCTCCACGGGCGTGCCGGAGAAGTACAGGTGGTGCATGGTGCCGATCACCCCGCCCGCCGAATAGAGGATGACCTCCAGGTAGATGAGCCGCAGCGCGATCGCCTCGGCCACCACCCCGAGCAGGACGAAGAGATAGGCCACCATGAGCGTGGTGAACAGCTCGAGGAAGTCCTCCACCCAGAGGTGCACCACCCAGAAGCGCCAGAAGTCGGTGCTCGTGAAGTTCGCGCGCGGGTGGGCGAGGAGGCCCACGGCGTAGAAGGCCGGGATGGCCAGCGCGGCGAAGAAGAAGAGCCAGGGCATGTTGCCCCGGTGCTCGACGGCGAGCCGACCCCGGAGCCCGCGGAAGAGCAGCGCCACCCAGGCGAACAGGCCGAGCGTCAGGAGCACCTGCCAGAAGCGGCCCAGATCGAGGTACTCGAACCCCTGGAGCGCGAACCAGATGCTGTCCGACGCGCCGTGGATGGCGAGGAGCTCGCCGAGGAGGCTGCCCACGACGACGATGACGAGCGCCCCGAGCAGGCCATAGGCGAGCCAGCTCTGGCCTCTCGGCTCGCGCCCGCTGATCATGGGCGCGATGAAGATGCCCGCGCCGAGATAGGAGACCGCGACCCAGAAGATGGCGAGCTGCAGGTGCCACGTGCGCACCAGGTTGAAGGGGAAGGCCCCGGCCAGGTTGAACCCGAAGAAGCTGGACAGCTCGGCTCGATAATGCTGCGTGGCGCCCCCGAGGACGGACTGGAGGGCGAACAGCAACGCCATGACCAGGAAGAACCACGCCGTCGCGCGCTGGGCCGGGGTCAGGGCGACCTCGCCCGGCTGGCGGAAGCTGAGCCGGTGCCCTTCCCGCCCGTGCCAGCCGAGGAAGCGCCATCGCCCGAAGGCCGCGAAGAGCAGGCCTGTCCCGCCGAGGAGCGCGATGAGCGAGAGCACGCTCCATACCACCAGCTCGCCCGTGGGCTGGTTCCGGACGAGCGGCTCTGGAGGCCAGTTGTTTGTGTACGAGTAGGCCTCTCCGGGGCGCTCCGCCGCGGCGGTCCAGGCCGTCCAGGCGAAGAACGAGGTGAGCTGCGAGAGCTCGCGCGCGTCCGAGAAGAGGCCGGTGCGCAGGCCGTGCTTGGCGCTCGGCTGGGCGAAGAAGCGCCGATAGTGATCCTTCAGCAGCTCGAAGGCCTCTGCCTGGGCATCGGTGAAGACCAGCGTCCCTGTCGCGGGATCATAGCGGTTTTGGCGAAAATCGCTGACGGTGCGCGCGAGCGCCTCCGCCGAGCCCACGCCGCCGTGGCGAGAGGCGGCGTGGGAGGCGGCCCGGCGGAGGTAATCGGCGGTGAAATCCGGGCCGAGGTAGGCGCCGTGGCCGAAGACGGATCCGTATTCCATGAGCCCGTTCCGCAGGAACAGCTCCTGACCCGTGAGCACGTCGTCGCCCGTGAACAGAACGCGCCCCGCAGGGTCGACCACCCGGGCGGGGATGGGTGGCTGTGCCGCGTAGGTGCGGTAGGCGAGCAGGCCGAGCACGAAGAACCCGAACAGGAAAACGAGGGCCGTCGCCTGGACCCAGCCGCGCGAGATGAGGAGGTTTCGCCGTTCGGAGGAGCGCGCCATGGAAATGCCAGGAGCAAGCCGAGGAGGGCCCACCCGTTGTTCGAGATGACGACCGAGGAGGCTGCGTTGCGCGGCATCAGACCCGAAGGAACGCCTCGGCGTGGCCGCGGAGCCGCGTCGCGCGCTTGTGATCGCGCGTCCTGGTCGGTACGCTGTGACGATGCGTCTTTGCGCTTGTCTGCTCGTTGCCGCGCTCGCTGGGTGCGGCGGATCCGTGACCATTGCTCCGGAGGATGGCAGCTCCGAGGGCTCCGATGGCTCCGGGGGCAGCGGTGGCTCGGGCAGCAATTCGAGTGGCGCGGGCGCTGCCCAGGGCGCTGGGCCCGGCGACGCCGGGCCCAGCTGGACGGTTCCACCCGGCCAGGCCTTCTCGTACACGAGCTGCGAAGAGGGCGGGCTGCTGCTCTTCGTCGAGATCTGGCCGGACGCCGGCCCGGTCTGCGTGCCGACACCCGACGCGCAGGACGTCCTCGTCGTGGGGATCACGGGATGGGACGGCCAGCCGGGCACCTTCATCGTCGGCGTCGAGACGCCTCAGGGCACCGCGCGCGCGGTGTTCGGGATCGACAAGGTCGAGGGCAAGATCACGGTCGAGCCATTCGTCGGCAGCCCTTCGGGCTTCTCGTGGGATCTCTCGGTCGGCTCTGGCAGCACGGACATCGCCGCGTGCGGGGAGTTCGAGGTCACCTCGTGCGTTCCATCCGGCTGAGGTCGGCGGCGGAGGATCATGTAACGACGCATCAGGCCAATGCGCGTGCGAAGTAGGTGCCGTGCTCGAGGTCGGCGAGCAGCCCCGCCTTCTCGGGCTTCCAGCCGAACCGCGCCTGGGTGAGCGCGCTCGACGCGGGGGTGTCGAGCGCGAAGAACCCGCCGAGCCAGCCGAAGTGCTCCTTGGGGACCGACTCGACCGGCAAACCGAGCTTGCGGCCGATCACGCCGGCGATGTCGCGGGTCGGGATCCCCTCGTCGCCGATCGCGTGGAGTCGCGCGCCGGCCGGCGCCTTCTCTAGCGCGAGGACGAACAGCCGCGCGGCGTCGAGCCGATGCACAGCGGGCCACCGGTTCTCGCCGCCACCGACGTACCCGGAGCGCCCGGTCTTGCGCGCGATCTCGATCAGCATCGGGACGAACCCGTGATCGCCATCGTCGTGGACCGACGGCGGCAGCCGCAGCGAGGACGCGCGCACGCCGCGGCTCGCGAACGAGAGGGCGAGCTGCTCGGAGGCGGCCCGCAGGCCGCCGGCCGACGCGTCGGGCGCCTCGTCCTCGGTGGCGACCCGCCCCGGCGCGAAGCGCGCGATGCCGGAGGCGATGACGAGCGGGCGCCCGGAGCCGGCGAGCGCGCCGCCGAGCGCCTCGATCGCGCCGCGGTCCTTCTCGCAGTTGCCGGCGTAGTCGGTGAAGTCGTCGTGGGAGAACGCGCAGTGGATCACCCCGTCGCAGGCGGCGGCGCCGCGGCGCAAGCCATCGAGATCGGTGAGCGAGCCGCGGTGGACCTCGACGCCGGCGGCGGCGAGCCGTTCGGCGGACGCGTCCGAGCGCGCGAGGCCGAGCACGCGGTGGCCGGCGCGCGCGAGCTCGGGGACGATGGCAGATCCGATGAAGCCGCTGGCTCCCGTGAGGAAGATACGCATGGGACACCTCTCCTTGGTTCGCGATCCACCATGGCACCGCCGCGGCGCACGCGAAATACACGGCCGTCTCCAGTTCTTGCCCGATCGTCTACGCGCGGCTAGGCTGCCAACGTGAGCTTCGGGCGCGACGAGCTGAAGACCCTCATCGCGCGCTGGTGCCCCAGCGACGGCGTGCACGCCTCGCCGGTGCCCGGAGTTTCTTGCATCAAAGTCTCGCGCTCTCAGCAACGCGCAAAGCGGCACTGGCGCGCGTCGTTCTGTATCGTCGTCCAGGGCACGAAGGAGATCCTGCTCGAGCGGCAGGTCTTTCGTGAGCGGGAGCCGCACTACATCGTCAGCCCCATCGACCTGCCGGTGACGAGCCGGGTGGTGGGCGTGTCGCCGGCGCAGCCGCTCCTCGGCCTGAAGATGGACTTCGATGCGGCCCTGCTGCGCGAGGTCGCGGCGCACCTCGACCGCGCGCGGCCGGAGGGCCTCGAGAACCCGGGGCGCGCGATCTTCATCGGCAAGGCGAGCGACCGCATGCTCGACGCCGCGGTCCGGCTGGGCGCGCTGCTCGAGACGCCCGAAGACGCGACCGTGCTCGCGCCGCTCGTAAGGAAGGAGCTGACCTTTCACCTGCTGAAAGGCCCCGACGGCCCGGCGATCCGCCAGATCGTGCGCGCGGGCAGCCAGGCGCACCGCATCGCCGAGGCGGTCTATCACTTGCAGGCGTCGCTCGACGAGGACGTCGACATCGCCGCGCTCGCGCGCGCCGCAGGGATGAGCCGGGCGGCGTTCTTCAAGCGGTTCAAGGAGGCCACCGCGATGAGCCCGCTCCAGTACCAGAAGCGCCTGCGCCTGCTGGAGGCGCGCCGCCTGATGGTCGAAGAGGGCGTGGGCGCCGAGGTCTCGGCGTTCCAGGTCGGCTACACGAGCGCCTCGCAGTTCAGCCGCGAGTATTCGCGCATGTTCGGCGACTCGCCGCTGCGCGATGCCCGCGCCCTGCAGCAGAAGGCCGCGGTCGTCCAGGACATGTAGTCCGGCCGCTTCCAGCGACGTCCTTCGTTTCCGCTCCCACGTTCCGCCCCCGTGGCCGCCTCGATCTGAAAGATCGAGCTCACCCAGAAACCGCTCGGCGCCTTCGCCGTAGGACTGGGCGCCGCTCGACACGAGCGGGGCGGCGCGCCGATCGCCGAAGCATGCAGCCGTATCCGGACACGGGCTCGCCCGTGGACGCCGCACGACGGCCGCAATGCTCGCATGGCGCGCTGCGGTCAGCGCAAACCATCAGAGAATGGAGAGGCAGCTATGAGAAGCTCGATTGGCGCCCTGTTGCTCGTATCCCTCGCGTCGGCCTGTCTGAGCGCCTGCGGGGGTGAACCCGAGAATCCCGCGGACGGCCAGAGCGCCGTCGGATTCGTGTTCGTGGGGACGAACCATAACAACACGCACGACGCCGGTGAACCTGCCAACCAGGTCACCGTGTACCGCAGGTTCGCCGATGGATCGCTCGAGCTCGCCGATCACGTCGACACCGGCGGCCAGGGGTCCGGGCCCTCGGCGCGCTTCGCCGGCGACGGCCTCGGCTCGTCCCATTCGATGGTGCTCAGCCAGGACCGGGCATTCCTCCTCGTCACGAACGCCGGCAGCGACTCGCTCTCCGTGCTCCGCGTCGGAAAGGACACCCTCGAGGTCACCGACGTCCAGCCCACGAGCGACGGCGCCGGCCCGGGCTTTCCGAACAGCGTGACCCAGCACGGCGATCTCGTCTATGCGCTGAACGGCGCCGGCGAGGGGAGCGTCACCGGCTTCCGCCTGAGCGACCAGGGGAAGCTCACGCCGATCCCCGGCTCGACCCGGCTGCTCTCCGCGAACCAGGCCAGCCCGCCGGACACGCTGTTCAACCCGGCGCAGGCGTCCTTCACGCCGAACGGGAGGCAGCTCGTCGTCACGATCAAGGACGGGCCCGCCGCGGGCCTGATCGACGGCGTGACCCCGACCGGTCCGAGCCGGGTGCTCGTGTTCGACGTGCTCGATGACGGCCAGCTCGCGGAGACGTTCACGCGGACCGACCTCGACAACGACGGCCCCTTCGGGTTCTCGTTCGACGCGGCCGGGCACCTGCTCACGGCCATGTTCGTTGGCGGTGATGATCTCGCCGGCGCGGCCGGATCGTTCCAGATCAACGCGGACGGGACGCTCACGCCGATCACGCGGACCGCGAAGGTGAGCCAGCTCGATCCGTGCTGGCTCGAGAACAACGGGGAGTTCGCGTTCACCGCGAACTACACCTCGGGCACGATCTCGAGCTTCCGTATCGGCGACGACGGCAGCCTGACGGTGCTCGACGAGCAGGCCGGCCTCACCGACGAGCGCGCGGGCACCCCCGGCGCGAGCCAGCAGGGCTCGACGCCGCTCGATCTCGGCATCAGCCCCGACGGCCGGTTCCTCTATGACGTCCTGCCGGGCTCGGGGAGCGTGGGCGCCTGGCGGATCGAGGGCGACGGCAGGCTCACCAAGATCGGCGAATACGGCGGGCTCCCCAGGACCGTCGACGGCGACAGGGCGCCGGAGGAGCGCTTCGGCCCCGGCGGGAGCCCGGCCGGCATCGGCGTCCTCTGAGGCTCACGAGCCCATTCCACCGCATCCATCAACGCTCATCCCAAGGAATCGAGTCATGAACAACGCTGCGAACAACGATCGACGCGCCGTCTACGTGATGACCAACGCGACCCCGAATGCCATCCAGGTGTTCCATCGGGCGGGCGACGGCACGCTCTCCCCGGGCGCGTCCTACCCGACGGGCGGGAACGGCCACGCCCCGAACCCTCCGCTCGGCTTCCCGATCCTCGAGTCCCAGAGCGCTCTGGTCCTCAGCCGGGACGGGCGCATGCTCTTTGCCGTCAACGCAGGGAGCGACACGATCTCCTCGTTCGTCGTCCGCCGAGGCGGGGAGCTCCAGCGGGTCGGCCTTGTCTCCTCGAGCGGCGCGCGCCCGGTCTCCCTCGCGCTTCACGAGGGCGTGCTCTACGTCGCGAACGCGGACAGCAAGAGCATCCAGGGATACCGGGTCGGCCACACGGGTGAGCTGACGATGCTCGCCGGCGCCTCGCGCTCGCTGAGCGGCTCCGGGGTCGCCACCATTGCGTTCAACCGGACGGGTGATGTCCTGGTGATCGCGAGCCGCGGGGACGGCGAGCCGATGGGGAGCCTCGAGACGGTCACCGTCGACGATCACGGGATGCCCGGGCCGGTCCGCCGGCAGGACGTGGTGAAGGCCGGCCAGGCGCCGTTCGGCTTCACGTTCGATCGGCGCGGCCACGTCATCCTCTCGAACCTGTCGCTGACCGGCGACAGCTCGGTCTCGCGCTACAGCGTCGCTCCCACCGGCGAAATGCGGCTCATCGCGGAGCAGCGCATCTTCACGACCGCGGCGTGCTGGGTGGCGACCGCGACCGCCGGCCCCTCGACGTTCGCGTTCATCACGTCGGCGGGCTCGCGCTCTGTCACCGCGCTTCGCGTCGACCGGAGCGGCAGCCTGACGCCGGTGGGGCCGCTGAGCGCGACGGAGCAGGCGGCGTTCACGAGCGGGCTGGCCCTCGATTGCGCCGTGAGCATGGGCGGCGACTTCCTCTACGTGCTGAGCCCTGACGGGTTCAGCGTGCCGCCCTTCACGGGCGCGGGCCCGGCCGTCGTGCACGGCTACCGGATCGAGCCGAGCGGCGCGCTGACCTCGCTGGGCCCGCCGGTAGGCCGCTTGCCCCAGGGCGCCACCGGGCTCGCCGCGGTGTAGCCGGGGCGACGCGGCAGGGGCCTCTCACGGACGGAAGGAATCTCGAGAGCCCGGCCGGCGCCCGAGGCAGCAGCGCTGTGGCTCGGTGCTGCGCCTTTTATACCGCGCGGGGGCATCGTCCGAGGTGAGGAGCCAAGAGGAGCAAACGCCTTCTCGGGAATCAAGAGATGTCATGCCGCAGCCGGCCCTCCAGCCCCGCCACGAACACCAGGCCGGGACACGACGAGAAGCGCGCTCGAAGCGCATCTATCGGATATTCCAGCCCATCATGTGACCTCCCGCCCTCTGGCCGGCGCGGGAACACCGCCCTCCTCAGCGACCCGCCTCGCACCCGCCGCGCACGGCGCTCGCGCCCCGGCGCGAGCCGCGCGAACCCGCGTGCCCCTGTCGGCTGGGGCACGGTATGCTTGTCGCACCATGAAGTACTCTCCCTGCCTGCTCCTCTCGGCGTTTCTCGCTGGCGCCTGCGGAGGTGGCGAGGCACACCCATCGGGGCCGACCATGACCGCAAGCTCCTCTCTGCTCCCCACCGCGGCCATCGCCGCGCCCGCCCCTGAAAACCCGAGCCGCCCCGCGTACCCGCCCACCCGCGTCGCCCCGGTGACGAACGCCGTGCATGGGGTCGAGATCACCGACCCGTACCGCTGGCTCGAGGACGGCAGCGCGCCCGAGGTGAAGGAGTGGATGAAGGCTCAGGACGCGTTCACGCGCGCCGAGCTCGCCCGGCTCCCCGAGCGGGACGCGATCGCGTCAAGGCTGAAGCAGCTCTTCTACATCGATGCGGTCTCCGCCCCGCGCCACCGCCGGGGCCGGTACTTCCTGAGCCGGCGGCACGCGACGAAGGAGAAGTCGGTCGTCTACTGGAAGGAGGGAAAGAGCGGCGAGGAGCGCGTGCTGTTCGACCCGAATACCTGGTCCGAGGACGGCAGCGTCTCGCTGGGCGGATGGGAGGTGTCGTGGGACGGCAAGAACGTCGCCTACAAGATCCAGCAGAACAACTCGGATGAAGCGACCCTCTATGTGATGGATGTCGCGTCCGGCAAGCGCTCCGAGGTGGACGTCATCGAAGGGGCCAAGTACGCGGTTGCGTCGTGGACGCCCTCCGGCGACGGCTTCTACTACGTCTGGCTCCCCACGGACCCGTCCATCCCGGTCGCCGAGCGGCCGGGTTACGCCGAGGTGCGCTTCCACCGGCTCGGCCAGGATCCGAAGCAGGATCGCGTGGTGCGCGGCAGGACGGGCGATCCAAGGACGTTCCTTAACGCGTCCCTCTCCAAGGATGGCCGCTTCCTGGTGCTCACCGTCTCTCACGGGTGGACCTCGGCCGACGTCTACTTTCGCGATCTCCGCAGGCCGGGCGGCCCCGCCGCGGACAAGCCGCTCGCGGTCGGGCGCGACGCCCACTACACCGTCGAGGTCTACAAGGACCGGTTCTACGTCCACACCGACGAGGGCGCGCCGCATTACCGCGTCTTCGAGGTCGATCCGGACAGGCCGGATCGCGCCGCATGGAAGGAGATCGTCCCGGAGCGCCCGGACGCCACGCTGGACAGCGTCTCCATCGTGGGTGGTCACCTCGCGCTGAGCTATCTCAAGGACGCTTCGAGCCGGGTCGAGGTGCGCGCGCTCGACGGCAAGCTGGTCCGCGAGGTCCCGCTGCCGGGCATCGGCACCGTCGGCGGCCCTTCCGGGCTGCCCGACGAGGACGAGGCGTATTTCTCGTTCGAGTCCTACACCTCGCCTCACGAGATCCACGCGACCTCGATCAAGACGGGTCGGACCGAGCTCTACGCGCGCATCGAGGTGCCCATCGATCCGTCGCCCTTCAGCGTCGAGCAGGCCTTCTTCCCCTCCAAGGACGGCACGAAGATCTCGATGTTCATCGTCCGCCGCAAGGACATGAAGAAGGACGGGAGCTCCCGCGCGCTGCTCTACGGCTACGGCGGGTTCCAGATGTCGCAGACCCCCGCGTTCACCTCCTCGATGTACCCCTGGCTCGAGCGGGGCGGCGTGTACGCGGTGGCGAACCTGCGCGGCGGCGGCGAGTACGGGGAGGCGTGGCACCGGGACGGGATGCTGCTCAAGAAGCAGAACGTCTTCGACGACTTCATCGCCGCCGCGGAGCACCTGGTCGGCGAGGGGTACACGCGGCCCGAGCGGCTCGCCATCCTGGGCGGCTCGAACGGCGGCCTGCTCGTCGGCGCCGCGCTCACGCAGCGGCCCGACCTGTTCGGGGCCGTCCTCTGCGGCGTCCCCCTGCTCGACATGGTGCGATACCACCTGTTCGGCTCCGGCAAGACGTGGATCAGCGAGTATGGCTCCGCCGACGATCCGGAGCAGTTCAAGGCGCTCTACGCCTACTCCCCCTATCACCGCGTCCAGTCGGGGAAGCGGTATCCGCCGGTCCTCCTGCTCTCGGCCGACAGCGACGATCGGGTCGACCCCATGCACGCGCGCAAGTTCGCCGCCGCGCTGCAGTCCGCGAGCGCGGGCGGTCCCGTCCTGCTCCGCATCGAGCGGAACGCCGGGCACGGCGGCGCGGATCTCATCAAGTCGGCGGTCGCGAAGGGCGCCGACCAGATCTCGTTCGCGCTGTGGGCCACGAGCGCGCAGGCGCCGTCCATCAAGCAGTGAGGCGCGGGACGCGCGCCGCGGGCGGGGCGACGGACAGGCTTGCGGCTCCGCGCCGCGACGGCTAACAACGCGCCGCTGTGCGAACGCTTCACCCCGTAGCCGGGGCTCCCCGCCGCGGGCCTTTGATCTCGCGCCCCCTCGCGGCCGCCGTCGCGGCGCTCGCGGAGGGCCCGCGCGCGCCGCTCGCGGACCTCGCCGATCCTGCGGCGGTCCTGGCCGGGCTCATGGACCTGCACGGGAGCGTCTCGCTCGCGCGCGAGCTCTCGCTCCTCGACCGCCACGCCGCGCCGCCGCCGGCGTCCGGGGGCGCCCGCGCCGAGGTCCGGGCGCTCGCCGCCGATCGCCTCGGCGAGCTCGCGGAGGCGCTCGACCAGGTGTTCGCCGCCCCGTTCCACCGGCGGAACAGGCTCCCCGACGCGGCGGCGGTGCACGCGACCCTGGAGCAGACCGGGCTGCTGCCTGCGCGCGCCGCCCGCGACCGCGGGGGGCGCCCGCTCGCGTCCGCGGTGGGGCAGATCTGGGAGCCGTTCGGAGAGCTCATGGGCCGCCTCCTCGGCCGCATCCGCCTCGATACGCGCGCGCTGCGCGAGGAGCTCGCGCCTTCGCTGCGGGCGCTCGGCCCGGAGGCGGCGCGGCTCGAGCGGCTCGACGCCGCGATCTCCGCCGCGACCCAGAAGCGGCGCGAGCGTGCGCTCGCCGAGCTCGTCCCCGGGCTCTCGCGCGCCTTCGCGCGGGCCTTCCGCGCGGCCGTGGGCGCGCTGCCGGAGGGGGCCGGGCTCGAGGACGTCGCGGGCTGGTTCGGGCAGGAGCAGTGGCTCCTGCGGGAGCTCCAGCGCATGGAGCTCGTGGTCCAGGCGGTGCTCGCGCACGAGGCGGGCCGGCTGCTCTCGCTGGTGGACGGGGCGGCGGCGGCGGGCGCGCCCGCGTAGCTCGCGGGGGGCTTCACGATGCGGCTCGCGACGGCGCGGCAGTGGACGACGCGGATCCTGGTGCTCCTCACCGGCGGGGTCGGCCTCGCCCTGGTGGGGCGGGCGGCGCTCGTCTACCGCGGGGCGGATCCGCTCGCGTACCGCCTCGTGCAGCTCATCGCGCTGGGGCTCGCGCTCGGCACGCTCGAGCTGTTCGTGCGCGCGGGGCGGGCCGCCCGGATCGAGCGCGAGCTCGGCGCGCTGCCGCGGCCGGCGACGCGGGCGGCGATCGAGCAGAGCGGCGCCCCGCTCCGATCGATGCTCGAGGCGCGGATCGCGGGCGCGGCGCTGCCCCCGGCGAGCACGACGTTCGCGTCGTACCTCGTCGGCCTGCTCGTGATGATCGGGCTGCTCGGCACGTTCCTCGGCCTGTTCGAGACGCTGCGGGGGGCCCGCGAGGCGCTGACGCTGAGCGCCGACGTCGACGCGCTGCGGGAGAGCCTGGCCGCGCCCATGCAGGGCCTCTCGCGCGCGTTCGGCACGTCGGCGGCGGGCGTCGCGGCGTCGGGGATGCTCGGGCTCGCCGGCGTGCTCCTGCGCCGGGCCGAGGCGCGGACCGCGGCGGCGCTCCAGGCCTACGCGTCGGGCCCGCTCGCGGCGCTCACGGTGGCGGGGCGGCAGCTCGCGGCGCTGGAGGCGCTCGCGCGGCAGGGCGAGGCGCTCCCCGCCGCGGCGGCGTCGCTCCGCGAGGCCACGGGCCGGCTCGAGCGCCTCGAGGAGCGGCTGCTCGCGGTCCAGGTGGAGGGCGCGCGCCAGGCCGCCGCCTCGTTCGCCGCGGCCGCGGCCGAGGTCCGCGGGGACATCGCCGCGGGCCTCCGGCAGACCGCCGACGTCGCGGCGAGCGTGGTCAGGCCGATCCTGGCGGAGGCGGTGGAGCGCGCTGGCGCGGTCGCGGGCGGCGCGCTGCAGGCGGTCGAGCGGCGCCTCGACGAGGAGGCGCGCGCGCGGCGCGAGGCGGACGTCGCGTCGGCGTCGAGGCTGGAGGGCCAGGCGGAGCGGCTGTCGTCGGTGGTGGGGGAGGCGATCGAGCGGCTGGAGCGAGCGCACGCGGCGCGCGCTGCGGAAGCGGCGAAGCGGCAGGCGGAGCTGGACGCGGAGCGTGCGGCGCACCTGACGGCGCTGGGCGAGACGCTGTCGGGCGCGCTGTCGGAGGCGGCGCGGGCGGCGCAGGCGGCGCCGGAGGCGGCGGCGCGGCTGATCGGGGAGGCGTCGGAGCGGCTGTTGGCGCGCGCGGAGGCGGACGCAGCGCGGGACGTGAGGCTGGACGCGCTGCTGGAGAAGCTGTCGGAGGCGACGGCGGGGATGGCCGGGAGCGCGCGGGAGCAGGCGGAGCGGGTGGCCGCGCTGGCGGAGGCGGCGGAGCGCAGCGGCGCGGAGCGCGAGGCACGCGCCGAGGCGCGCGTGGCCGCGCTGGGCGAGGCGGCGCGGGCGCAGCTGGCGGAGCAGGCGGCGCGGTTGCTGGCGTTCGAGGAGCGGCTCGACGGAGCGCGACGGGAGGCGGCCGACGGGCTCGCCGAGCGGCTCAGCGCCCACGCCCGCGGCCTCGGCGAGAGCCTGGCGCAGCTGGAAGGGGGCGTGGCGTCGCGGCTGGAGCGGATGGAAGAGGGCGTGGCGTCGCGGCTTGCACAGATGGAAGGGGGCGTGGCGTCGCGGCTCGAGCGGATGGAAGAGGGCGCTGCGAAGCGGCTCGAGCGGCTCGACCAGGAGGCTACCGCGCGCCGGCACGAGCTCGAGACGGCGTCGGCGTCGAGGCTGGAGGGCCAGGCGGAGCGGCTGTCGTCGGTGGTGGGGGAGGCGATCGAGCGGCTGGAGCGAGCGCACGCGGCGCGCGCTGCGGAAGCGGCGGAGCGGCAGGCGGAGCTGGACGCGGAGCGTGCGGCGCACCTGACGGCGCTGGGCGAGGCGCTGTCGGGCGCGCTGTCGGAGGCGGCGCGAGCGGCGCAGGCGGCGCCGGAGGCGGCGTCGCGGCTGATCGGGGAGGCGTCGGAGCGGCTGTCGGCGCGTGCGGAGGCGGACGCAGCGCGGGACGTGAGGCTGGACGCGCTGCTGGAGAAGCTGTCGGAGGCGACGGCGGGGATGGCCGGGAGCGCGCGGGAGCAGGCAGAGCGCGTGGCCGCGCTTGCGGAGGCGGCGGAGCGCAGCGGCGCGGAGCGCGAGGCGCGCGAGGAGGCGCGCATGGCGGCGCTGGGCGAGGCGGCGCGGGCGCAGCTGGCGGAGCAGGCGGCGCGGCTGCTGGCGTTCGAGGAGCGGCTCGACGGAGCGCGACGGGAGGCGGCCGACGGGCTCGCCGAGCGGCTCAGCGCCCACGCCCGCGGCCTCGGCGAGAGCCTTGCGCAGCTGGAAGGGGGCGTGGCGTCGCGGCTGGAGCAGCTGGAAGGGGGCGTGGCGTCGCGGCTGGAGCGGATGGAAGAGGGCGCTGCGAAGCGGCTCGCTCGGCTCGACCAGGAGGCTACCGCGCGCCGGCGCGAGCTCGAGACGGCGTCGGCGTCGAGGCTGGAGGGCCAGGCGGAGCGGCTGTCGTCGGTGGTGGGGGAGGCGATCGAGCGGCTGGAGCGAGCGCACGCGGCGCGCGCTGCGGAAGCGGCGAAGCGGCAGGCGGAGCTGGACGCGGAGCGAGCGGCGCACCTGACGGCGCTGGGCGAGGCGCTGTCGGGCGCGCTGTCGGAGGCGGCGCGAGCCGCGCAGGCGGCGCCGGAGGCGGCGTCGCGGCTGATCGGGGAGGCGTCGGAGCGGCTGTCGGCGCGCGCGGAGGCGGACGCAGCGCGGGACGCGCGGCTGGACGCGCTGCTGGAGAAGCTGTCGGAGGCGACGGCGGGGATGGCCGGGAGCGCGCGGGAGCAGGCGGAGCGCGTGGCCGCGCTTGCGGAGGCGGCGGAGCGCAGCGGCGCGGAGCGTGAGGCACGCGCCGAGGCGCGCGTTGCGGCGCTGGGCGAAGCGGCGCGGGTGCAGCTGGCGGAGCAGGCGGCGCGGCTGCTGGCGTTCGAGGAGCGGCTCGACGGAGCGCGACGGGAGGCAGCCGACGGGCTCGCCGAGCGGCTCAGCGCCCACGCCCGCGGCCTCGGCGAGAGCCTCGAGGCAACCGCAGCGGTGGTGCGGGAGGCCTCGGAGCTCGTGCGGGCCGGCGGCGCCGAGATGACGTCTGTGGCGGAAATGTTCACCGTTGCGGTTGACCGTTACCGCGACGCGAGCGATCGCTGGCTGAACAGCCTGGGGGCGATCGAGGACGCGATCGAGCGCCGGGAGCACGGCGAGGCGACGGACCTCCTCGGCGCTTACCTCGACCAGACCCGTGAGGTCTTCGATCACTCGCTGCAGTTCCAGCGCGAGCTCTTCTCCGAGCTGCGGGCGCTGAGGAGCAAGACGAGCTGATGCGCCGCGCCTCGCGTGTGTCGAGCCCTGGTCTCTCGCCCCTCGAGGCCGTGCGCTCGGCGGATCGTGGCGAGATCTCACCGCGTTTGCTGACGTCAGCCGCGAGAGCGAGGCGATGTCCCTGACGCCGGCCGAGGACGATGTCCCCGAGCAGGCGGCGGTCTGGCCGGTCTTCGGCGACCTCATGGCCTGTCTCTTCGGCCTCTTCGTGCTCTTTTTCGTCTGGGCGATCTCGTTTCAGGTCGATCTGGCCCGCGATCTCGCCGCCGAGCGCGCGACCCGCGCGACGGAGCGCGCGCGTCTGGAGGCGCTCGAGCGCGCCCTGGCCGGGCCGCTGGCCGAGGGAAGGATCACCCTGACGGAGGGGCGCATCGGGATCCGCGGCAGCATCCTGTTCGAGCTCAACTCGGCCGAGCTTCAGCCTGCGGGCATCGGGCTGCTCCGCGCGCTGGCCGACCCGCTCAAGGCGTACCTCGAGCATCATGACGAGCTCATCATGGTGAGCGGTTTCACGGACGACCGCCCGCTCACGAGCTCGTCCCGCGGTTATGCCGACAACTGGGAGCTCTCGGCGCAGCGAGCGCTCACGGTGACGCGGGCGCTCGCCGCGGCGGGGGTCCCCGACACGTCGCTGTTCGCGGCGGGCTTCGGAGAGCGGCACCCGGTGGCGCCCAACGACACGAGCGAGAACCGGGCGAAGAACCGCCGGGTGGAGATCTCGCCGATCCCGCGTCGAGGCGCGCCCTGATGACATCCACGTCGGATTTTTCTCCGACAATGCCTTCCCAACCGGGGTTGGCCGCGCCCTCCCAACCCGGGTTGGCCGCGTCCCCCCAACCTGGGTCGTCCCCGTCCCCCCAACCTGGGTCGCCCCCGGCTGACGCGCGCCTCGCCGCCCTGCGGGCGGCCGGCGCCCACCGCTTCGACCCCGCGGGCTACCGCCTCGTCGAGGCGCTCCTCGAGCGCGCTCGCGCCCTCGACGGCGGCGCCCGCGCGCGCCTCGCCGCCCGCGCCTCCGCGCGGCTCGCGGCGCTCGACGCCGCCTTCCAGCGCGCCCGCGCCGACGCCGAGGCCCACCTCCGCGCCCTCGCCGACGCCGGCCTCCCTCACGACGGCGCCCTGGCCGCGGCGCTCGCGCTCGGCGATTTCCCCGCCGTCGTGAGGACAGCGCGCCGCCGCCTGCGCGCGCTCGCCGCCGAGCGCAAGACGACCGCCGTCCCCTCGCTCGCGCGCCTTCGCGGCGAGGTGGCCGCGCGCGACGTGCGCCTCCCCGGGCCGCTCGCGCGCGATCTCGCCGAGCTCCCGTGCGACGGCGACGTCGTCGAGCGCCGGGTGAAGCGGCAGGCCCAGGCCCTCAGCAGCGCGCTGTCCACCGCGCTGTTCCACGAGTCGCTGGTGAGCGCGCGCGCCACGCTCGCCGTCGCGCGCGCGGCCGACAACGTGCCGGAGGACGCCGGCCCCTACAACGCCCAGGTGCTGGCCTCCCGGGCGCTCTGCGCCGCCGAGCGGCTCTCGGAGCACTACCTGCGCGCGCTCGTGGCCGGCCTCCAGGACCTCGGCGCCCTGGCCGCCGCGCTCGAGCCGCAGCCCGAGAAGCCAGCGCGGAAAAAAGCCGCCCCTCGGAACACGAGCGACGCCGCCCCTCGCCGACGGCCGGCCCGGTCCGTCCGAAAAAAAGAATCCCTTTTTCGCGGATCGCGTTAGGTAAGTAGTCCCCATGCTTTGCTCGCCAGGCCGATCGCTCGCTTCCCTCGCGCTCTTCCTGCTCGCCAGCTCCTGCTCGTCCTCGCCCGACAAGGTGCAGAGCGGGCCGCTCACGCCGCCGCTCAAGCAGTGCGGCACCGAGGTGGTCAAGCGCGGCGACGGCTACAACGGCGCGGCGCGCGAGTGCATCTGGCAGGCGTACAGGAACCACGACCCGTCCGAGTTCACGACCACGCGGTACACCATCGAAGGCGATCCCGTCACCTACCGCCTCGAGGTCACGCTCACGGGCGTCGTGGTCGTCGTGAACAGCAAGGATCGCTACGCGCTCCGCGGCGTCTTCCGCCACGAGTGCCGCAACCTCGAGCGCATCATGCAGGAGGGCACCGACGACGGGCGGTTCGGCTTCGCGCTGAGCGCGTGCTCCGGCGGCGGCGCCGACCGGTTCGCGGTCCCGTGACGAGGCCGCCGCGCGCCGGCGTCCCCCGCTCGGCCCGGCGGCCCGGTCGGCTCGCTGTCCCGACGGGAGGCCGCCCCGAAGCCGCGGCAAATCGAGACGTTGGAAACGGAACGGCGACGGGCGCGCAACGTGAGGCGCAATCGCGCACCGTGCCGAGCTCTGCGCGGACGGCCGTCGGCGGGCGCGCCCCGAGGCCTGATCTGGTGGACGCGACCGATCCTTGGCGCGTAGGCTCGCTGGGAGCAGTCGGAGCGGGCGGCAAGATGAGCAGACGAAGCACCCCGTGTCGCGCGATCGGTCCGAGGAAGGCGCCGGAAGGGTGTGGATGACGCGATGACGGAAGACGCGCGCCCGTCGTCCGGCAGTCCGGCAGAGCGTGCCTGCGAGCACGCTGGAGGGCAGCGCCGTGCAGCGTCACCTCGTTTTTGAAGCCGCCGGGATCAGCCATCCTGGCATGGTCCGAGACACGAACGAGGACAGCTTCGCGATCCTCGAGCCCCGGGGGCTGTTCCTCCTGGCCGACGGCATGGGCGGGCGCGCCGCCGGGGAGGTCGCCTCGCGCATGGCGATCGATACGGTGCGTGATTTCTTCGACGATCCGGACTCCACCTGGCCTGTCGCCGTCGGCGTGGGGCCGCCCACGACGCGGGGCTCGGAGGCGCGCTACGTCGATCAGGGGCTCCCCCTGCTCGTCGCGGGCATCCAGCTCGCGAACGGCCGCATCTTCTCCGCCGCGCGCCGCGACCGGGAGAAGCGCGGCATGGGCACCACGATCGCGGCCGTGCTGGCGCGCGACGGCTTCATCGCCGTCGCGCACGTGGGCGATAGCCGCGTATACCGCCTCCGCGATCATCGCCTCGAGCAGCTCACGCGCGATCACTCGCTCGTCAACGAGTGCATCCGGCTCGGCCACCTCCTCCCCGAGCAGGCCAGCTCGTTCCCGCTCCAGCACGTGATCACCCGCGCCCTCGGCACCGACGAGGCGGTCGACGTCGAGACGCGGATCGACGCCATCGAGGGAGGGGATGTCCTCCTGCTCTGCTCAGACGGCCTGTCCGGCGTGGTCTCCGCGCAAGATATCGCAAGTATCCTGGCGACCCAGGCCGATCCGGCCGAGATCGCGTCCCGGCTCGTCAAGCGTGCCAACGAGAACGGTGGCCCCGATAACGTCACCTGCGTTGTCGTGCGCTGGCGCGCTTCGCCCGGCGGCCCGACCAGGCGCTGATCCGCGCGCCCGCGCTGCCGCTCCTGCGGCGTGAGGGCGAGAGCATTGCGCTCAGCCCGCCAGTTTTTCCACGGAACAACGCGCGCCGGGAGGTGCCAGAGAGCGCGCCACCGTGTTAATGGCGGTGGCGAATCCAATGGGCGCGCGAACGAACGGATCCACACACCCGCACTCCATCGAATCCCCGTCCCGGAGCGCGGCGCCGAGCAAGCCGGGGAAGGGCGGCTCACCGGGCGCGCGGCGCGCCGGCCCGGCGGCGACGGAGCTCGATCCTGCGGAGCACCACCGGCCGGCGCTCAAGCTCCTCGACGCGGCGCGCGAGCCGGATTTCATCGAGGTGCTCGGATCGCGGGAGCACAACCTCCGCATCGATCGGCTGGAGGTGCCGAAGCGGAAGCTCGTGGTGTTCACGGGGGTGAGCGGCTCGGGCAAGTCGAGCCTGGCGTTCGACACGCTCTACGCGGAGGGGCAGCGGCGTTACGTCGAGACGCTGAGCTCTTACGCGCGCCAGTTCCTGGGTCAGCTCGAGCGCCCGCAGGTCGAGCACCTGCGCGGCCTGTCGCCGACCATTGCCATCGAGCAGAAGAGCGCGTCGAGCAACCCGCGCTCCACGGTCGGTACGATCACGGAGGTCTACGATTACCTGCGCGTGCTCTATGCGCGCGCCGGCGAGCAGCATTGCCACCTCTGCAGCAAGCCGGTGAAGGCGCAGAGCTCGGAGCAGATCGTCGACGAGCTGCTCGGGATGCCGGAGGGGACGAGGTTCGTGCTGTTCGCGCCGCTCGTGACGCACCGGAAGGGGGAGTTCAAGGACCTGTTCGAGGAGCTCCGGGGCCGCGGCTTCGTGCGGGTCGAGATCGACGGGGCGCAGCACCGGCTCGACGAGCTGCCGAAGCTCGACAAGAAGCTCAAGCACACCATCGCGCTCGTGGTGGACCGGCTTGTCGTGCGGGCGGACGAGCGCCAGCGCATCACGGAGGGGGTCGAGCTCGCGCTCCAGGAGGGTCGAGGCGAGCTCCGGGTCGAGCTCCAGGCCGACGAGGGGGCGTCCGGGAAGCGGCGTCGTCCCGACGCCCCGCTGCTGTTCAGCGCCGCGCGCTCCTGCTGCGGCCAGAGCTTCCCCGAGCTCTCGCCGCAGAGCTTCTCGTTCAACAGCCCGCTCGGCATGTGCGGCGCCTGCAACGGCCTCGGCACCCGCCTCGAGATCGATCCGGCCCTCGTGATCCCGGATCCTGCGCTGTCGATCCGGGAGGGCGCCATCGCCCCCTGGGCGTCGGCCATGGCGCGCGGGGAGGGCTGGACGTTCCGCATCATCGACGCCGTGGCCAAGGCGTGCTCCGTCGACCTCGACGTGCCCTGGCGCAAGCTCGGGGCGAAGAAGCAGGAGATGGTGCTCCATGGCCTCTCCGGCAAGCGCATCGCGGTGACGTGGGGGAAGGAAGGGACCGAGACGCACGGCACCTGGGGCATGAAGTTCGAGGGCGTGATCCCCAGCCTGATGCGCCGGTTCCAGCAGTCGTCGTCCGAGTCGGCGCGGGACGCTTACCGCAAGTTCATGAGCGAGCGTCCGTGCGACGCCTGCGGCTCCCGGCGGATGCGCCCCGAGTCGCTCGCCGTGCGCGTCGCGGCCAAGGGGATCGCCGACGTCACCGCGATGACGGTGAGGGACGCCTACGAGCATTTCGCCCGGCTCGAGCTGCCGGGCAACCGGCAGAAGATCACGGAGGGGGTGCGGCGCGAGATCACGAGCCGGCTCAGCTTTCTCCTGAACGTGGGGCTCGACTACCTGACGCTCGACCGGTCGGGGCCGACGCTGAGCGGCGGCGAGGCGCAGCGCATCCGGCTGGCGAGCCAGCTCGGCAGCGAGCTCTCCGGGGTGATGTACGTGCTTGACGAGCCGAGCATCGGCCTGCACCAGCGGGACAACCAGCGCCTCATCGAGACGCTGCGGCGCCTCAGGGATCTGGGCAACACGGTGCTCGTGGTGGAGCACGACGAGGAGACGATCCGGGCCGCCGACTACGTCGTGGATTTCGGCCCCGGGGCCGGGCACCTCGGCGGCCGGGTGATGGCCGCGGGGACGCCCGAGGAGATCGCGCGTGACCCCGAGAGCGTGACCGGCGCGTACCTGGCGGGGCGCGCGCGCATCGAGGTGCCCGAGGCGCGGCGCGCGCCGCGCGGGTGGCTGGAGATCCTGGGCGCGGCCGAGCACAACCTGAGGAGCATCGACGTCCGCTTCCCGCTCGGCGTGCTGCTCGCGGTGACCGGGGTGAGCGGCGCCGGCAAGAGCTCGCTGGTGAACGGCATCCTCTTGCCGGCGCTGGGCCGGGCGCTCCACCGCAGCACCGAGCCGGTCGGCGCGCACCGCGCGATCCAGGGGCTCGAGGCGCTCGACAAGGTCATCGCGATCGACCAGAAGCCGATCGGCCGCACGCCGCGCTCGAACCCGGGGACGTACACGAAGGCGTTCGACCAGATCCGCGAGATCTTCGCCGAGCTGCCGGAGTCGCGCGCGCGCGGCTACGGCCCGGGGCGGTTCAGCTTCAACGTGAAGGGCGGGCGCTGCGAGGCGTGCAGCGGCGACGGCATGGTGAAGGTGGAGATGCACTTCCTCGCCGACGTCTATGTCCCGTGCGAGGTGTGCGCCGGCAAGCGGTACAGCGCGCAGACGCTCGCGGTGCGGTTCAAGGGCAAGAGCATCGCGGACATCCTCGACACCAGCATCGAGGATTGCCTGCGTCTCTTCGAGCACCACGTCGCGCTGCGCCGCGTCCTCGAGACGCTGGTCGAGGTCGGACTCGGGTACATGAAGATCGGCCAGAGCGCGCCGACGATGAGCGGCGGCGAGGCGCAGCGCGTGAAGCTGAGCCGGGAGCTCGGAAAGAGCCAGACGGGGAGAACGCTCTACGTCCTCGACGAGCCCACGACGGGCCTGCATTTCGAGGACATCCGCAAGCTGCTCGGAGTGCTCCACCGGCTTGTCGACGCGGGGAACACGGTGGTGGTGATCGAGCACAGCCTCGATGTCATCAAGTGCGCGGACTGGGTGATCGATCTCGGGCCCGAGGGCGGCGCAGGCGGCGGACGGGTCATCGCCGAGGGGACGCCGGAGCACGTCGCGAAGGTGAAGGGGTCGTACACAGGGCAGTTCCTTAAGCCCCTTCTCCCCCCTAGGCGTTAACCAAGCCTGGCGCCGCGTTCGCCCACATCCGAACGTGGTCGTGAACGTTTACGTGGTCGTGGTCGTCAACGTTAGGCCGTGAACGACCACGCTCACGTTCACGTTCACGTTCACGTTCACGACCACGACTACGTAAACGTTCACGTTGGTGACCGATGGGGCGAGCTCGTGCGCTGGGTGCACCGGAACGAGCTCGGTTGACGCCGATGCCCTCTTCTCCTGTGCGGCCGCTGGCCGCGCGGGGATGGATCATCTGGGGCAGAGTGGGGCAGAGAACGTCTGCGACGGCTCCTCCCGACGCGCCTGAGACAGACACGTTTGTGATTTGCGTCGCGCGCTGACCATCCATTTCAGAGAAGCGCGATATTCATTGGTGTCGCCCATGACGTATGTATTCGATCGGCTTGCACCGCGCTGCAAAAGCGCGTAGCCGGGATCGATGGACACCAACGTGTCCAGGAGTGCGCGAGCACCCGACCAGCACCTTCAGCAAAAAAGCACCATGATATCTCGCGCCAGCGGGGCTGTCGTACAGGCCCCTGCGCTCGAGATCCGTTGACGGGAGGGCCCATGCAGATCTCGAAGCATGCTCTATTTCTCGGCGTAGGACTCTGGGTGGGCGCCGCCTCCGCGGCGGCGTGCTCCGCCAGCGGCTCGTCGGCGGGCGACCCTCGGCCTGGGACCACCTCCAGCGGCGGCGGCTCGGGCGGTGACGCCGTCGGGTCGATGAGCTCCGGCGGTTTCGGCGACGACATCGGCGCCGGCACCGGGGGCGGCGACGTCGGCCCCGAGCTGGTCGGTGACCCGAAGACGTGCGCGGAGGCCGCCGCGAGCAAGTCCTATATCGGCTGTGACTTCTGGCCCACGGTCACCGCGAACATCGTCTGGTCGATCTTCGACTACGCGGTCGTCGTCGCGAACGCCGGCGACGAGATCGCCGAGGTCGAGGTGACGCGCGCCGGCGCCCCGGTGGCGCGCGCCGAGGTCAAGCCCAACAGCCTGAGCAAGATCTACCTCCCCTGGGTGCGTGAGCTGAAGGGGCCCGACGCCACCCATTGCACCGGAGGAGACTCGATCACGAGCTCCGTCCGCGTCGACGGCGGCGCTTACCACCTCGTCTCGACAAGGCCGGTCACGGTCTATCAATTCAACGCGCTCGAGTACAAGGGAGAGGGCGGCCCGTCCGGGAAGGACTGGTCGTCCTGCCCTGGCAACGAGGCGTGCGCGGCCAACGACGGGGAGCCCTTCGGCTGCTTCTCCTTCACCAACGACGCGTCGCTGCTCCTGCCGAGCACCGCGATGACGGGCAACTACCGCGTCACGGGCCAGCGCGGCTGGGCGCAGGCGGACTTCGGCGGCTACATCGTCATCAGCGCGATCCAGGACGGCACCAGCGTCACCGTGAACGTCGCCCAGGGAGGCTCGGTGGTCGCGGGCGACGGCATCCCCCGGACGAGCGGCGGCGGCAGCTTCACCGTCCAGCTCGACGAGGGGGATGTCGTCGAGGTCCTCGGGCACCCGAGGAGCGACCTCAGCGGCAGCCTCGTCACCGCGACCCGCCCTGTCCAGGTGCTGACGGGCATCCCGTGCGTGCAGGCGCCGGTCGGCCACCAGGCCTGCGACCACATCGAAGAGTCCGTGTTCCCCGCCGAGACGCTGGGCAAGCGGTACTTCGTGACGGTCCCGACGTCGCCGGGCGGCCGCGTCATCGGCCACATCGTGCGCCTCTACGGCAACGTCGATGGCACGGCGCTGACGTACCCGTCCGGCAAGCCAGACGGCGCGCCGACCACCATCGACGCTGGCCAGGTCGTCGACCTCGACGTGGTGAGGCGGGATTTCGAGGTCGTGGGAGATCACGAGTTCGCGGTCAGCACGTTCATGCTGGGCGCCGAGATCGTCGACGCGGACACCGAGCCTCGCCAGAAGGGCGATCCGTCGCAGAGCCACCCCACCGCGGTCGAGCAGTACCGCTCCAAGTACGTCTTCCTCGCGCCGAGCGACTACGATGAGAGCTACGTCGACATCATCCAGCCGCTCGACGCCACGATCACGCTCGACGCCGCCGCCGTCGGCGTCGCCCCGACCCCGATCGGCAGCGGCTCCGGCTTCGGTGTCGCGCGTGTCCGGCTCGGCCCCGGCAACGGCGGCGCGCACGTGCTGACCGCCTCGGCGCCCGTCGGCATCCAGGTGCTCGGCTACGGCGCCTACACGAGCTACCAGTACCCAGGCGGGCTCAATCTCGTCGTCATCGCGCCCCCGCCGCCCCCGCCCCGCTGACCCCGCGCGCGCCGCGCTGGTTGTCTTTCCCGGTCTCCTGAACTAGCACCCTCGCATGACGGACGAGCCGCGCTCCTCGGCACGTCGCGCCCGCCGCGCCGCGCTCTTCGTCGTCCTGGCCAGCCTCGCGTTCGCCGCGAGCGGCCCGCTCGCCCGCTACGCGCGCCCGGTCCACCCGCTCGCCATCGCCTTTGGCCGGGTCGCCCTCGCGGCGCTCGCGCTCTCCCTGCTCGACCTGCGCGCGATCGCCCGCTCGGCTGCCCGCCTCTCGCCGCGCCAGGGCGCCGCCGTCCTCTGCGCCGGCCTCCTGCTCGCCGTCCACTTCGCGCTCTTCCTCTGGGGGCTCGACCGCACGTCCCTCGCCGCGGCGCTCTCGCTCGTCTCGCTCGAGCCGCTCGCCGTCGTGCTCTGCGCGTGGGCGTTCTTCGGCGTCCGCCCCACGCGCTCCGAGCAGGCGGGGGTGCTCCTCGCCACCGTCGGCGCGCTCGTCGTCGGGCGCTCGGCCGGCGCCGGCGATCACCGGCTCTCGGGCGACCTCCTGGTCGTCGGCGCCACCCTCCTCTACGGCCTCTACGTGTCCTTCGCGCGCGGGCTCCGGGACGCGCTGCCGGCGCGCAGCTACGCCGCCCTCGTCTACGGCAGCGCCGCCGTCTTCCTCGCCGTGGCGCTCCCGTTCGCGCCCGGCGCGCTCGAGGGCGTCGCCCCGCCGCCGGCCCACGCCGCCGTCGCCATCGTCGCGCTCGCGCTCGTCCCCACCGTCGTCGGCCACACCGCGGTCCAGATCGCGGCGCGCAGCATGTCCCCGTCCATCGTCGCGCTCGTGTCCCCCGGCGAGACGCTCGGCGGGATCGTCATCGGCGCCCTGTGGCTCCACGCCACCCCGACCGCGCTCGAGATCGCGGGCGCCGCGATCATCCTCCTCGGCGCCACCGTCGCGATCCTCGGGTCGAGCTCGTCCGCGGCCACGAGCGCAGGCTGACGGGCCCCCTCCGGCGCGGCGTGCAGCCGTGACAGCGTATGTCCGTGCAGCGATCGCGCCGAGCGCTCACCAGCTCTGCTGGGACAGAGTTTGAACAGGGAGGCGAGGAGACAGGGCGTATTTGAAGATCTCCTCCCCGTCTCCTCGCCTCCCTGTGAATCTCCGACGAATCCAAGGGGATGCCTCAGGAGTTTGCCCGCGCGCGCCGCTCCGGTCGGACTCCGCGCCACGAACACAGGGATCTGGCGGGAGAGCCGCCCGCGCGCGCTTGACGGTCGATGATTCGAAAGAACGCTTCGCCCATGTACGGTGGGCTGTTTCGAAACATCCTGTTCCCGTTCTACGAGACCCGTTTGATGGGCAGGGAGACCCTGAAAGACCTGGAGCGGATAGAGCGCTCCCAGTGGCGATCGGAGAATGAGATTCGCGATCTCAGCTTCCGGCGGATGCTCGCCGCGCTCCAGTTCGCCGAGCAGCACGTCCCGTTCTACCGGGCGCGCTTCGCCGAGCACGGCGTGCGCGCCGCCTCGGTGAAGGCGCCGGAGGACCTCCTGCGGTTCCCCGTCCTCACGAGGGCCGACCTCCGCGCCCACGGGCAGGACCTCCTCGCCGAGGGCTTCGTCGGCCGGCTCTATGCGAGCGGCACGGGCGGGTCGACGGGGGAGCCGGTGCAGTTCCGCTTCGATCACCGCACCTACGAGCGCCGCATCGCGGCCGCCATGCGGTCCGACGGGTGGGCGGGCGCCCGGCTCGGCGACCGGGAGCTCCACCTGTGGAGCACCGTGCTGGTCAGCGAGACGCTCGCGAAGAAGGCCAAGCGCTCCCTTCACGAGGCCATCCTCCGCAAGAAGATGATCTCCGCCTTCGACCTGTCCGACCGGCGCCTCGCCGCGTTGCTCGACGAGATCGCGCGGTACCGGCCGCAGCTCATCGTCGGGTACGCGAGCGCCCTGTACCACGCGGCGCGCTACGCGCTCTCGGACGGCCGCGCGCTCCCCGCGCCGCGCGGCATCGTCACCAGCGCCGAGCGGCTGTTCGCGCACCAGCGCGAGGCCATCGAGCGCGCGTTCGGCGCGCCGGTGTTCGATCGGTACGGCTGCCGGGAGCTCATGCTGATCGCCGCCGAGTGCGGACGGCACGCCGGCAAGCACATCAACATGGAGAACGTGTTCGTCGAGCTGCTCCACGACGGGCGCCACGCCCTCCCCGGCGAGCCCGGCGAGGTCGTCGTGACCGACCTCGTCTGCCGCTCGATGCCGCTCATCCGCTACAAGAACCAGGACGTCGCGATCGCCGCCGGCGCGCCGTGCGCGTGCGGCCGCGGGCTGCCGATGCTCGCCTCCGTCGAGGGCCGCGTCCTCGACCTGCTCGTCGGCCCCGATGGCGAGCTGCTCGCCGGGGAGTTCTTCCCGCACCTCATCAAGGACCAGCCGACGATCGCCCGCTACCAGGTCCACCAGGACCGGCGGCGCGCGCTCACGGTCAAGCTCGTGCCGGGCAAGGGCTTCCAGCCCGAGACCGCGCGGCTCATCGAGCGCCTCGTCCGGCAGCACCTGGGCGAGCGCGCGGAGGTCTGCGTCCAGATCGTCGACGACATCCCCCTCACGAGCGGCGGCAAGCACCGGGTCACCCTCTCCGAGGTCCCCGTCCAGCTGGGCCGGGGGCGCGCAGCGTGAGCGTCGCCGGGGTCGCGCGCGGGCCTGTCGCGCCCGACCCCGGCCACGCCCCCCGGCGGCGCGTGGGCCTGTCGCGCCCGACCCCGGCGGCGCCTCCCGGCGGCGCGCGGCCGCCGGGAGGCTCGAGCGGCGCCGGCGCCGGCCGCACCGCGCGCCGCGCTCACGGTCACAGCGCGCTTTCTACAGATCTGCTGGAGTCGCCTGGTGGCTGGGGTGCGGCGGCCTGCTCACCCGGCACGCTGCTCGGCGCGTGGCCTCCCCGAAGCGCTGGCGGAGCCGCGCGGTCCGGGGTATTGGGCAGAGCAGTACGATGTCCGACGTGCAGAGACCGCTCCCGCCGAAAAAGGACGTCGCGCTGGCCCTCCTCGAGCGAGAGCCGAGCGTGTTCATCCACCTCGATCCGCGCCGGCCCGGTGTCTCCGTCCCCAAGTGGTTCACGGGGCAGCCGCAGCTGATCCTCCAGGTCGGCATGAACATGGCGATCGCCATCCCCGACCTCAAGGTGGACGACGACGGGATCAGCTGCACCCTGTCGTTCAACCGCGCGCCGTTCTGGTGCCGCTTGCCTTGGCACGCGATCTGGGCGCTCGTGAGCGAGGACCAGCGCGGCATGGTGTGGCCCGAGGACATCCCGGCCGATCTCGCCGCGCAGAAGCAGCAGCGCCCCGCCGTCGCCCCGCCGCAGAAGCCCGCCAAGCGGCCGCGCCCCCGGCTCGCCGCCGTCGCGCCCCCCAGCGGCGACGACGAGCGGAGCGACGAGGCGGCGGACGAGGCGCGGGCGCGCGACAGGGCGCGCCCGCAGCTCGAGCCCGTGGAGGCCGGCGAGCGCCTCGGCGCGGGCGAGGCCCCGGCGCGGGACGCCGGCGCGCCCGTGAGGGCGCTCGCGCCGGTGCCGGCGCCGGCCCTCGCGCCGGTGCGATCCACCGAGGAGCGCGAAGACGACGAATCGGGTGGCTCCGGTGAGCCCGAGCCCAAGCCTCGCCAAGGGGCGGGCAAGCCGAAGCGGGAACTGCCCCCCTATTTGCGGGTCATCAAGTAACGCCACTGACGCTACTGCTTGACGGTGCCGCGCGGCCATTCCAACTCTGGCCGGCCATGCCTCGACCGTTGCAGCGCGTCCTGACTGCGCTCCTGCTCCTCGGCGTCGTCGTCGCCCTCGAGTTCGGCTTCGAGACCCTCTTGCCGGACGCTGCCTGGCGTCAGCTCGCCCTGTTCGCGATGGTCAACGTCATCGCGGCGCTCTCGCTCAACGTCATCAACGGCATGGCCGGCCAGTTCTCGATCGGCCACGCAGGCTTCGTCGGGATCGGCGCGTACACCGGGGCGGTCGTGGCCGGCAACCTGCACCAGCACCTCGGCGGCGGCGACCCGCTCTTCGGCAACTCGTTCGTCGTGATGCCCGCGGCGCTGCTCGCGTCCGGGCTCGTCGCGGCGCTCTTCGGCCTCGTGGTCGGCCTGCCGAGCCTCCGGCTGCGCGGCGACTACCTCGCCATCGTGACCCTCGGGTTCGCCGAGATCTTCCGCCTGACGATCGCGACGGCGACGACCGGCGGCCCCGACCAGGGGGCGATCGGCAAGCTCCTCGGGGCGCTCGGCGGCCCGATCGGCTACGCCGGCCCCGACGACACCGGCGTGCCGCAGTACGCCGGCCCGTTCTGGATCTTCGGCGCCGTCGTGCTCGCGACGATCCTCGCCTGGCGGCTGAAGTTCTCCGGCTGGGGCCGCGCGCTGCGCGCGCTCCGCGAGGACGAGATCGCCTCCGCCGCGGTGGGCGTCGATCCGACGCGCTACAAGGTCACGTCGTTCGTCATCTCCGCCGCCGGCGGCGGCATCGCCGGCGCCCTGCTCTCGTCGATGCGCGACGGCAACCCCACCGTCCAGCCGGACCAGTTCACGTTCAACTACTCGTTCGACGCCATCACGATGGTGATCCTCGGCGGCTCGGGCAGCGTCTCCGGGGCGATCCTCGGCGGCGTGTTCGTGACCTTCACGGTGAAGCTCATCGAGCAGCTGCAGGGCCTCGACAGCGTCCTCGCGCTGAAGGCGGCCTACCCCGCGCTCGATCTGAACGCCCTCAGGATGGTGATCTACGCGGCCATCCTCATCGGGCTGATGGTCCTCCGCCCCGAGGGGCTGTTCGGCGAGCGCGAGCTCTTCGGCCGGCGCTGGTCGCGCAGGAGGCGCTTCCCGGTGGGCCCGGCCGAGCCCGTCCCCGCCACGACCGGCGTGGAGGCGGGCGCCGGGCACGAGGGCGCGCTGCCCGGCCCAGGCGCGCCGCCCGATGAGCCGCCGCCCGGCATCACCGTGGGTCGCGAGGGCAAGGCGGCCGGGAGGGACCTCGAGTGAACCTCGATCTGAAGCACGTGACCAAGCGGTTCGGCGGCCTGCGGGCGGTCGGCGACGTCTCCTTCTCCGTGCCCGAGCGCTCGATCTTCGGGCTCATCGGCCCGAACGGCGCGGGCAAGACGACGGTGTTCAACCTGATCACCGGCGTCTACAAGCACGACGAGGGCGCGATCCGCTTCGGCGGGACCGACCTCGCGCCGCTCCGGCCGAGCCAGATCGCGCGCCTCGGCATCGCCCGCACGTTCCAGAACATCCGCCTCTTCGGCCAGCTCACGGTGCTCGAGAACGTGCTCGTCGCCTGCGAGAACCTGCGGAGATCCACGCTCGCCGCCGCCCTCTTGCGCTCGCCGTTCTTCTACAAGGACGAGCAGGAGATGACCGAGCGCGCCCTCTCGCTGCTCTCGGTGTTCAAGCTGGAGGACATGGCCGACGAGATCTCGACGTCGCTCTCGTACGGCAACCAGCGCCGCCTCGAGATCGCCCGGGCGATGATGCTCAAGCCGAGGCTGCTCCTGCTCGACGAGCCGGCGGCGGGCATGAACTACGGCGAGGCCGAGGGGCTCAAGCAGCAGATCCGCTGGCTGCGCGACACCTTCGACATCACGGTCGTGCTGGTCGAGCACAACATGCAGGTCGTGATGGGGGTGTGCGAGGAGATCCACGTCCTCGATCACGGCGAGACCATCTCGCACGGCACCCCGGAGGTCGTGCGCAGGGACCCGAAGGTCCTCGCCGCGTACCTGGGCGAGGAGATCGACGACGAGGCGGCCGGCGCGGCGGCGGAGGAGCCCGCATGAAGACATCGCATCCGACGCGGCAGCCCCCCTCGGTGGCCCCCGGCGACCCCCTGCTCGTCGTCGACGATCTCGCCGTCAGCTACGGCGGCATCAAGGCGCTCAAGGGCGTCAGCCTCGAGGTGCGGCGCGGCGAGATCGTGGCGATGATCGGCGCGAACGGCGCCGGCAAGACGACCACGCTGAAGACGATCGTCCGCCTCCTCCCGATCGCCTCCGGCCGCATCCGCTACGACGGCAAGGACCTCGCGTCCGTCTCGACGGAGGAGCTCGTCGCGGCCGGCATCTCGCTCGTCCCGGAGGGGCGCGCGATCTTCTCGAACCTCAGCGTCCGCGAGAACCTCGAGCTCGGCGCGTGGTGCCACAAGCACGGCCCCACCATGGCGGAGACCGTCGACGACGTGGTGAAGCTCTTCCCCCGGCTGGGCGAGCGCATGCACCAGCACGGCGGCACGCTCTCCGGCGGCGAGCAGCAGATGCTCGCGATCGGCCGCGCCATGATGGCGCGCCCCGCCATGCTGCTCCTCGACGAGCCCTCGCTCGGCATCGCGCCGCGGCTCGTCGCGGACATCTTCGAGTCGATCGCCAAGATCGCGGCGTCGGGAACAACCGTACTCCTCGTCGAGCAGAATACCCGACTGGCGCTCAAGTACTCGACGCGCGCCTACGTGCTCCGTACTGGGCAGATCGCCATGAGCGGCGAGTCGAAGGACCTCGCGGCGAACGAAGAGATCCGCGCGGCCTACCTCGGCGGCTGATCCCGCTCCCGCGCCGCTGCGCGCCGGCGCTGCGCGATTCCCCGAGCGGGTCGCAGACGGGCCCTCGCGGAACACGGCGGAACACAGCGGATCAGAAAAGAAACAGGCAGAGAGCGCTGGTGTTTCAAGCGCGTATCAACGCATCGCGTGATGCGCTGAGGTGCGATTGATATCGCTCTTTGCCGAATATGGAGTATGGTCACTGTGAGCCAGGCCATGAAGACCTGGTTTTCACAGCGGCGGCCAGAGCCGGCTGCTGACGGGGGATACCCATGGAGATTGAGAGCACGACCCGCGTCCTGGTGATCGACGACGACGCCAGCAACTCCCAGCCGCTCGTCCACTTCCTCTCATCCCGGGACTACACGGTGGAGACGTGCTGCGGGCTCGGCCATGCGCGTGACGTGCTTGCCCGCTGGCGTCCTCATGTGATGGTGCTCGTGCCCCGGGAGGAGGCGGAGCTCCACAGCGAGATGGAGGAGCTCCGCCGCATGTCGCCGCGCGTGCCCGTCGTGGTGCTCACGCCCGCGGTCGGCCCCGAGCTCATCCTGGACATGGAGGCGTTCGCGCCCACGGTGCCCGCGTGCCCGTCGCGCGGCCTCGCGTACATCGAGTCTGCGGTGGCCGACGCCTCGGCCATGGGCTGAGCGCGGCCGGCCTCGGCCGAGGCCCGCGCTCGCCGCGGGCCTGCCCCAGGTGGGACCAGGCCCGCGCTCACCGCGGGCCGGGTCCCCCCCGGGGCAGGCGCCTCTCGCATCGGCTCGCCTCAGGCGGACGGCTCGAGCCCGTCCGGCAACCCGTCGAAGAACTCCTCCACCACGGACGCGAGCCAGGCGCGCACCGGTCCGGTCGCGCACATGCTCCTCACGACGGGCCAGAGCGCGTCCGCGAGCGCGCCGACGTCGAGCTCGGGCGCGATCCCGAGCCGCCCCAGCGCCTCGCCGAGCGGCTCCCGCGCGTGCGCCGCGACGAACGCCGCGATCGCCTCGCTGGTCCGCGCCCGGACGGGCCGGTCCCGGAGCAGCTGCGCGGCGATGTCGGCGCCGAGCTCCTCGGCGATCGCCGAGCTCTTCGCGTCGAGCTGACCGACGAGCGCGCAGATCTCCTGCTCCAGCACCCACGTGGCGACCTGCTTGCGCAGGCCGACGAACTCGGGCGTGTCGCCCTTGGCGACGAGGATGTCGTGCACCTGGCGCATCGCCGTGCGCGAGAAGCCCTGCAAGAACCGGCGGATCTCGGGCTCGAGCCGCCGCTCGAACTCGCCCCGCATCGCGCCCATCGTCTTGCCGACCCCGCCGAGGCCGAAGGGGGCGACCCGCTTGAGGAGCGCGGGCAGGCCCCACTCGGCGAAGAACGGGTTCACCTTCTCGGTGAACTCCATCAGCGTGTCGTAGAGGACGTCGCGCATCACCGCGTCGAGCGCCGCGCTCTCGAGCACCTCGCGCACGAGCCGCTCCGGCACGATCTTCGGCTGCTCGAGGATGCGGTCGAGCTTGTCGCGGGCGCCCTCCGGCAGGAGCTCCTTCGCGCTCCGCCGCTCGGCGCGCGCCGCCTCGACGAGCGCCGCGAGCGCCGCGGCGGCCGCGGGCCGGACCGCCCGCCGGAGCGGCTCTTCGGCCGCCAGCGCCTCGAGCGCGCGCCCGATCGCCCCCGCGTCGACGAGCTCGCCGAGCGGCGTCGCGAGCAGCGCCGCGAAGCCGGCAGGCAGCCGCTCCCGGAAGTCGCGCGCAGCCGCCTCCGAGACGAGCCGCGCCTCGAGGAACGCGATCTGACGAGCCTTCAGTTCATTAAGTAGCGCGCGATCCATCGGGGAACCGATAGCCCCGAGCCCCCGCTGGTGCCAGGCGCAGATGACCCCGGGCCTCTGCCGACGCGGCACGCGGCGCCCGGCCCCCGGCGCGCGGCCCTGGCCTCCGCTCGGCCCCCGAAATCGCGCAGTACTGTGAATCTGCCCAGCGGGTGAGCGCCCTACTCATTGAACGTGGTTTCGGAGGAGGTTTACCAAAAACACCTTACTTGGAGCTCCAGTATCCGGGACTCCCTGAGTCGGCGCGCCGCTCGCGCACGTGCGTTCGTGCGGCGGACCTGCGGGCAGCGCCGCGCGTCCGGGCGAAGCGGGATTGTCGGTGATTGTCATTTCCCGACGGCGGCGACTGGAGCCGAAGTCAACTTTGCGGACCTCGCGACAGAGAGTTGCAACGAATTACAAGTGCCTGACAACTTCGGATCCGGCGGATGGTACGCGTTCGTTGTCTGCCGGCGCCTTGCAGGGGTGGAGAACGGCGCTCTCGCCGTTCCCGCGGCTGCACGGCAACCCGCCGGCGGTAGGTGCTCGCGATGCTCTCCCTGCTGCTCTGTGTCCTCTACTTCGGCGTGCTGCTCGGCCTCAGCGGCTACGGCCTGCACCGGCTGCACCTCGTGGTCCTCTGTCGCATGAACCGCGCGAAGATCACCCGCGCGCAGGAGGTCGCCGCCCTGACCGATCGCGACCTCCCGCCGGTGACGATCCAGCTCCCGCTCTTCAACGAGTCGACGGTCGCGGCGCGGCTGCTCGATGCCGTCGCGAAGATGGACTACCCGCGCGACAAGCTGGAGATCCAGGTGCTCGACGACTCGACGGACGAGACGCAGGGCCTCGTCCGCGCGCACGTCGAGCGGCTGCGCGCGCAGGGCCTCGACGCGGTGTACCTGCACCGGGTGGACCGCGTCGGCTACAAGGCGGGGGCGCTCGACGCGGGGCTCAAGATCGCGAAGGGCGAGCTGGTCGCGATCTTCGACGCCGACTTCATCCCGCAGCCGGACTTCGTGCGGTCCATCGTCGGCCACTTCGAGGACCCGACGGTCGGCATGGTGCAGACGCGGTGGGGCCACCTGAACCGCGACGTCTCGATCCTCACGCAGGTGCAGGCGCTCATGCTCGACGGCCACCACCTCGTCGAGAACCGCGCGCGCTTCGGCGCGGGCCTCCTGTTCAACTTCTCCGGCACCGGGGGGATGTGGCGCAAGGACGCCATCCGCGAGGCGGGCGGCTGGCAGCACGACACGCTGACCGAGGACCTCGACCTGTCGTACAGGGCGCAGCTCGCGGGCTATCGCTTCATCTACCGCGAGGATGTCGTCTCGCCGGCGGAGCTCCCCGAGGACATCTCGGCGCTGCGCGCGCAGCAGTACCGCTGGGCCAAGGGCACGGTGCAGACGGCGCGCAAGCTGATGGCGACCGTGCTGAGCGCCAAGCTCTCGCTCGGGCAGCGGATCGAGGCGTTCTTCCACCTCACGCCGCACTTCGCCTACCCGCTGCTCGTGCTGCTGAGCGTCCTCCTGCTGCCGGCGCTCGTCCTGTTCCCCGCGGCCGACACGCTGACGATGATCGCGATCGATCTGCCGCTCTGCACGGCGACGACCGGGTCGCTCGCGGCGTTCTACATGCTGGCCGAGACGGCGCAGGGCCGCTCGCGCTGGGGCGCTGTCAGGCGCCTGCCGATGCTCATCGCGCTCGGGACGGGGCTCGCGCCGTACCTGTCGAAGGCCGTGATCGAGGGGCTCCGCAGCATGTCCGGCGAGTTCGTCCGGACGCCGAAGCAGGGCGACAACAAGGGCCGGTACAAGGTCCGTACGGACCTGCCGATCACCGAGGCGATGCTCGCGGTGCTGTCGTGCGGCGCGGTCGTCGCGTCCGTGGAGACGGGGCACTACTTCGCCACGCCGTTCGCGGTGCTCTTCGCCGTCGGTTACCTCTACGTGGCGTTCCTGGTCGTCCAGGAGCAGATCGTCCGCCGCCGCGATGTGACCTCGAGCGCGCCGGTCGTCGGCTGGAGCGACGCGCGGCCGAGCGAGGCGGCCGTCGTCGGCGCCTGGTCCCGGCAGTCGACGAAGGAACGCCACCTCGGCGATCTTGCCGTCTGAGCGGATCGTCGCCGCCGAGCCCATCCTGCGCCCGTGCTCGCGCCGGTGAGCCTGTCGGATTCCTGGCCGCCGGCTCGAGGGTGCGAGGTGTGGGGCGCTGCTCGTGGGGTCGCAGGTTCGCTCCGAGCGATGCGTTGCTCGGGGGGGCTCCACGAAGCGTGCCTGGTGCACGTCGGGCGAAGCCTGCGTAACCCCCTAGACCTTACCGACGCACGCTGGCATTCTGCCCTCCAGGCCGGTCGGGGGACCGCACGCGGCTTCCTGAACGGTCTTCAGGGGTTGCGGCGCGTCCCCCCTTCTGCAAGGGCGATGGGGGTGTCATGACGAAAGCCGAAATCGTTCAGGCGGTCTACTCCCGCCTTGGGGGGTTCTCGAAGAAGGAATCTGCCGATCTGGTGGACCTCGTGTTCGAAACCATGAAGGAAACCCTGGGTCGCGGGGAGAAGATCAAGATCTCTGGATTCGGCAACTTCGTGCTGCGCGACAAGCGCCAGCGGCAGGGCCGCAACCCCCAGACCGGCGACCCCATCCTGATCACGGAGCGCCGGGTCCTGAACTTCAAGGCGAGCCAGATCTTGAAGCAGGTCCTCAACCCGCGTGAGACGGCCTCGGCGGCCGAGGAGTAGTCCGCTTGGCGGTGCGCGCGCAGCTTCCGGCGAAGCTGTACTACCGGATCGGCGAGGTGGCCGGCATCGTGGGGGTCGAGCCGCACGTGCTCCGGTACTGGGAGACCGAGTTCCGCTCCGTCCGCCCGCAGAAGTCGGCGAAGGGGCAGCGGGTCTACAGCCGGCGCGACGTCGAGACGCTCCTCAAGGTCAAGGAGCTGCTCTACTCGCACCGCTTCACGATCGCGGGCGCGCGGCGCAAGCTGCGCGAGGGCGGCATCGAGCCGCCGGCGCCGGACACGGGCGCGAGCCACGAGGAGGTGCAGCGGATGCGCACGGCCCTCGTCGAGATCCGGACCGAGGTGATCGCGCTGATGGATGAGCTCGAGCGCGTCTGAGCTCCACGGCGTGGCGCCGGGCCTCGGGTTGCGCCTTGCGTTGCCGGACGGGGCGAGCGACACGCCGGAGGAGGCGCTTCCCGCGATCGACGTCTCCGCGATCGCGGGTGCGAAGGTGACGCTCCTGCGGGGCGTCGAGGCGGACGGGCTCTCGCTGCGCGCGGTGTGCGTGACGGCCCCGTCGCGGCAATGGGTGACCGGCCTGGAGGAGCTCGTGCTCGATCGGGCGTCGGGGCTCGTGCGGGGGGGCCTCGGGGTGGCGATCGAGCGGTGGGAAGCAGGGCCGATCCACGCGCAGTCGCAGCGGTTCGAGCAGGCGTTCGAGGGAGCCGGGAGGGCAGGCGCGCGCGCGGTGGTCATCCGCGGGCAGCACGTGCTCGGCTTCGCCGGGAGCGAGCACGACGCGGCGCTCTGCAGCCTGGCCTGCCTGGAGCCTGCGCTGGGGACGGGCGCCCGGTGCAGCGCGCTGCTCGGCGCGACCGCGTTCGAGGGCGTGTTCGTGGCGCCGCCTGAGCCGGGGCTGCTCGTGCGGACGATCTTCCTCGCCGCGGAGCGGCCCCTCGCCACCACCGCGGCGCTCGGAGTGCTCGCGGCGGTGGGGGTGACCGTCCTGCTGGCGCGGCGGCCGCGGCCGCGGCCCTAGGACAGGGAAGAGGGGCTCGTGGAGAGCTGCCCGGCCCTCGGAGAGGGCCTATCGCGTGGATGCGAGAGGTTGAAGAGAGAGGTGTCCGCCAGGCGGATGACTCGACCGGGCAGGGCGAGCGATCAGAACGGGATGTCGTCGTCGTTGCCGCCGCCGCCGTAACCGCCGCCGCCGAAATCGTCGGGCGGAGGACCAGGATCCTGCGCAGCCGGCGCGGGGCGACCGCCGCCGCCGCGGTTGTAGCCGCCACCCGCCGGGCGACCGCCGCCGCCGCCGCTACCGCCGCCGCCGTAACCGCCACCACCGCCGCCGCCGCTGTAGCCACCGCCACCGCCGCCGCCGCCGTAGCCACCGCCGGGATCCGCGCCGAACGCGCCTGCATCATCGCCGGCAGCGCCGCGACCGCGGCCCCCGCCCGTCAGCAGGACGTTGTTCGCGATCACCTCGGTCTTGTAGCGCTTGTTGCCATCCCGGTCGTCGTAGCTCGACGTGCGGAGCGAGCCCTCGATGAAGATCGAGGAACCCTTGCTGAGGATCTTGCCCAAGGCCTCGGCGCGCTTGCCCCAGATCACGACATTGTGCCAGTCCGTCCGTTCTTTCCGGACCTTGTCGCGGTCCAGGTACGACTCGGTCGTCGCGAGCCGCAGGTTCAAGACGGCCTGGCCCCCCTGGGTGAACCGGAGCTCTGGGTCGGCGCCCAGGTTGCCGAGCAGCATTACGCGATTCAAGCCTTCGGCCATCGTCACTCCTTCCCTAGGAGGGGCTCAGCGCACGCTGCGCTGAACGAACGTCGCCTGCTTCACTCCCCCATGGGGGCCGACGCGTCAAGGGTCGTGGCGCGCCGAAAAGCACGCGGCGCGCCCGCGCGGGGGGACCGGCGTGGGCCTCGGCACGGGCGGCGCGGCGTCGCTCGACCGCCGTCCGAATCGCCGTCCGAATCGCCGTCCGATCTCCGCCCGATCTCCGTCCAATTCCGCCAGGTTCCGCGCAATGCCGCGTGATTCCGCTCACCCGCCCGCTCCGGCCTGCGCGAGGAGGTCGGCCAGGAAGAGCCGGGCGATCGTGAAGTAGAGGAGGATCCCCAGGACGTCCACGAGGCTCGCGATGAACGGCGTGGAGCTCGTCGCCGGATCGAGGCCGATGCGCCGGAGCAGGAGGGGGAGCATGGCGCCGACGGTGCAGCCCATGAGGACGATCGCCATCAGCGTCGCGCCGATCGTCAGGACGAAGCCGGTGCCGTCGCCCCAGAGCCAGACGCGGAGCATGCCGATGGCGGAGAGGATAAGGCCGAGCACGACCGCCTGCCCGAGCTCGCGGACGAGGACGCTCGCCCAGTCGCCGACGCGCACATCGCCGACGGCGAGGCCGCGGATGATGAGCGACGACGATTGCGAGCCGGAGTTGCCGCCCGTGGAGATGAGCAGGGGCACGTAGTAGGCGAGCGTCGCGACGGCCTCGAGCTCGTGCTCGAAGCGCCGGAGCACCTCGCCGGTCATGAACTCGCCGACGAACAGCACGGCGAGCCACGGGGCTCGCTTCTGGATGAACGTCCAGAAGCTCGTCTTGAAGTAGCTGTCCTCCATGGGGCCGACCGCGCCGAGCCGCTGCATGTCCTCGGACTGCTCCTCCGTGAGGACGTCCATCACGTCATCGACGGTGATGACGCCGAGCAGCTTGCGGTCCGCGGAGAGCACCGGCAGCGCGTTGAAATCGTACTTGGCCATGGTCCGCGCGACCTCTTCCTGGTCGGTCTCGGGGCTGACGGCGAAGACGTTCTCGGTCATCACGTCCGCGAGCTTCTCGGACGGCGAGGCGAGCAGCAGATCGCGCAGCGACACGACGCCGATGAGGTGCCCGCGATCGGAGACGATGTACACGTAGTAGATGGTCTCGGCGTCCTCGCCGACGGCGCGGATGCGCTCGATCACGTCGGCGACCGTGAGGTGGATGCCCACCGACACGTAGTCGGTGGTCATGAGGCCGCCGGCGCTGTCCTCGGGCCACTTGGCGAGCTCCTCGACCTCGGCCGCCGCCTCGGGGTCGACCTTCTCCAGCGTCGAGAGCAGCGTGCCGCTGACCTGGTCCGGGAGGGCCTCGATGAGGTCCGTGCGGTCGTCGGCCGCCATCTCGGAGACGATCGGCGCGATGCTCTCGATGCCCATCTGCTCGACGAGCGCCTCCTGGGTCTCGCCGTCGAGGCGCTCGAAGATGGGCGCGGCCTCCTCGGCCCTGAGCGCCATCAGGACCTTCGCCGCTTCGGCGTCGTCCAGCAGGCCGATGAGGTCGGCGAGGTCCTCGTCGTGGATCTCGTCCAGCAGGTCGGAGAGCTGCGCCGGATCCTCGGTGAGCAGCTGCCGTACCTCCGGGACCATGGCGAGGGCGACGCGCAACATGCCCGGGCACTGACCACAACTCGGCCCTGCTGGGAAGCGGCAAACCCCACCGGCGCCGGGCCCGCGACCCACCCTGCTCCCCGCGTCGACCGAGGTTGGGCCGCGGCGCCGCGGCCGACCGAGGTTGGGCCTCCCACGACCGCCGGTCGCGCGCGATGGAGGCTGGGCTCCCGCGGCCCGTGAAGGGGTGGTTTGCAATACAGTGATAAGTGAACTTTCTCTGTTGGCCGCTACTGGCCGACCCAGGTTGAGGACCAGGCCGGAGGAGCCAGGTCGACCCAGGTTGAGGGGCAGGTCGCCTACTGCGTTGGCTGTCGCGCAATCAGGTTGACGTCGCGGCGGCGCGCGGGGCATGGAGGGCACGGGTGCGGCGGCGGCACCTCGTTTGCTATGGCACCCCTTCGCGGGGTCGACCGGGGCCGGCCGGGTCGAATTGACAGCCTTCCGGTCGGGTCCCTAGCATCGGGCTCCCGTCGAGCCGTGGATCGCCTGCGGAAGTCGGTCATGGGCCCGTGGACGGCGGGCCTTTTCGGTGGCTTGACCGCCGCGCAACTGGATCGGTGGTCGAAAGGAAAGTCGAATATGACGCGGATAGAGCGTGAGAGCAGGCGCCCGTGGAGGGGCGCGGTGAGGTTCGCCATGGCGGGCCTGCTGATCGCGGGCACAGGCAGCGCCTTCGGATGTCTGAGCCGCCCCATCGCCGAGAACAAGCCCCGCTCGACGTCGACGATCGTCGAGCGGCTGACGCAGAGCTCGGTCGACAAGATCGACCTCCTCCTGGCGATCGACAACTCGGGCTCGATGGCCGACAAGCAGGACGTCCTCGCCGATGCGATCCCCGACCTCGTCCAGGGTCTCGTCAACCCGCGCTGCATCCACAGGGACGGCGTGATGACGACCACGGTCGACTCGCCCAACACGCCCTGTCCGCCGGACTACAAGCGTGAGTTCGAGCCGGTCAAGGACATCCACATCGGCATCATCAGCTCGAGCCTCGGCGGCCACGGGTCGGTCGCCTGCCAGGCGGCGACGAGCGCCTCGAACGTGGACATGGCGCACCTCCTCGCGCGCAGCGACGAGAACTCCAACGTCAACGACCTCCCGACCTACCTCAACCTGGGCTTCCTGGCCTGGGATCCGGATCAGAAGCTCGACGGTGAGCCGGAGACGCCGGATCCGAACGACGGCGAGGCGGACATCGGCCCGAATGATTCGAACGCCGACCTCAACAACACGACGCTGGTCGGGGCGCTCACCGCGATGGTCGAAGGCACGGGGCAGACCGGCTGCGGCTTCGAGGCGCAGCTCGAGAGCGTGTACCGCTTCCTCGTCGACCCGGAGCCCTACGCGACGATCGGCATTGACGCGGACCAGAACGTCGTCGTCACCGGCGAGGATGCCGTCGTCAAGAAGCAGCGCGCCGACTTCATGCGGCCGAGCTCGCTCCTCGCGATCATCATGCTCACCGACGAGAACGACTGCTCGATCCGCGAGGAGGGCAAGAACTACCTCGTGGCAGACACCACGCCAAGCTTCCGCCTGTGGCGGCCGCGCAGCGAGTGCGCCACCGATCCGGGCAACAAGTGCTGCAGGTCGTGCAGCCAGAATCAGGACGGCTGCCCCAAGGACGACACGTGCAAGGGCACGGACGGCAACACCGCCAGGCTGACCAAGGAGGAGGACCCGGTCAACTCGCGCTGCTGGGATCAGAAGCGCCGGTTCGGCTTCGACTTCCTCTACCCGATCGACCGCTACCGGCGCGCCTTCACCGAGGCGCAGATCCCGAACCGCAGGGGCGAGCTGGTCCCGAACCCGATCTTCAGCGATCCGAACCCGGACGACCTCGACTCCAACATCCGCGATCCCGGGCTCGTCTTCTTCGCCGGTATCGTCGGCGTGCCGTGGCAGGACATCGCGCGTCAGAACGCGCAAGGCCAGCCCGACCTGCTGAACGGCCTCAACCAGGACGGCGAGCCGGTCGGTGGGTTCAAGAACTCTGACGAGCTCAGCGCTCCGGTGGCCGGCGCCGCCAGCACCTGGGAGCTCATCCTCGGCGATCCCGCGACGTACCAGCCGCCGAAGGATCCCTTCATGGTCGAGTCGATGAAGCCTCGCTCGGGCATGAACCCGATCACCAACGACAGGATCGTCGGGCCGACGGAGGCGGGCTGGAACCTCATCAACGGCCGCGAGTACACGATCCCGGAGGGGAGCACGGGGGACCTCCAGTACGCTTGCATCTTCGATCTCCCCGAGAACGCGGTGAAGACTTGCGACGGGCAGGCTCAGAGCTGCGACTGCAGAGCGGTGGGGGGGCAGCCGACCGACAACCCGCTGTGCGAGCCCGACGCGGGGAACAGTCAGGAGGATCCGGAGCCCAGGTCGACGACGCAGATCAAGGCGAAGGCCTACCCGGGCCTCCGCGAGCTGCAGCTCATCCGGGAGCTCGGCCCCCAGGGCATCGTCGGCTCGGTGTGCCCGCGCCAGCTCGACAACGCCGGCGCGGCCGACTACGGCTACCGGCCGGCGATCGGCGCCATCATCGACCGCCTGAAGACGGTGCTCGGCGGCCAGTGCCTGCCGCGCACCTTGACGCCGGACGCGAAGCAGCAGGTCTCCTGCCTGATCCTCGAGGCGCGCAACTCGCAGGGCCAGTGCAACTGCGCGGATCCGCGGATGCCGGGGCGCATCGAGGTGACGGGCAAGCATAAGCCCGCGAAGGACGAGGTGCTCTCCCTCGACATCGCGAAGGCCTCCGGCTGGGACTGCGTGTGCGAGATCCAGC
Source organism: Sorangium sp. So ce295 (assembly GCF_051527405.1). Classification (NCBI taxonomy): domain Bacteria; kingdom Pseudomonadati; phylum Myxococcota; order Polyangiales; family Polyangiaceae; genus Sorangium; species Sorangium sp. So ce295. Next base: position 12,683,522 of record NZ_CP150324.1, read on the forward strand.
AGCTCGAGGGCATGAACGAGGGCGAGCCTGCCTACGAGTGCAGGACCAACGTCGGCGACAACGTTGAGTCCGGTGGCCAGCCGGTGCACGGGTGGTGCTACGTCGATCCGTCGATCCGGCTCGGCGATACTTCCATCGTGGCCGACTGCCCGTCGACCGAGCAGCGCAAGATCCGGTTCACGGGTCAGGGCGAAGCCCAGCAAGGGGCCACGCTGTTCATCACCTGCTCCGGCGAGTAGACGGCGTCAGCCAGCGTCTGTCAGACGTCTGATTGAGCCCGGCGCGCGGGGTGCGATCGTGAGATCGCGCCCCGCGGCGCTTTTGTGGCGCTTCTGGGGCCACAGAGCCGCGCCAGCGAGCTGGCCGGCGGAGCGCTCGGGGGGACCTGCCCGGTTTTGTGCTAAGACCGGACTCCGTCGTGGTGGCACGCAAGAAGATTCTCATCATCGAGGACGAGCCCCACATCGTGCTGGGGCTGACGGACGCCCTCGAGTTCGAGGGCTTCTCGGTGGCGTCGGCCTCGAAGGGGAAGGACGGCGTGCTGCTCGCGCGGCAGGAGAAGCCGGACGCCATCCTGCTCGACCTCATGCTCCCCGACACCAACGGCTTCAAGGTCTGCGAGGATCTGCGGCGCTGGGACGCGTTCGTGCCGATCATCATGCTGACGGCCCGCGGCCAGGAGATCGACAAGATCCGCGGCCTCGACGCGGGCGCCGACGACTACGTGACCAAGCCGTTCAGCGTGGGCGAGCTCATCGCCCGCCTGCGCGCCCTCTTCCGCCGCGCCGCCCGGCCGGCCGAGGCGCCCGTCGAGGTGTTCTCCATCGGCAACGTGCAGATCAACATGACCGCGCACACGGTCTCGCGGGGCTCGCGTTCGGATCAGCTGTCGTTCTACGAGGTCGAGCTCCTTCGCCTGCTGCACGAGCGCGTGGGCCAGCCGGTCTCGCGCGAGGAGATCCTCCAGAAGATCTGGGGGATCGAGGCCGGGCCGTCGAACCGCACGGTCGACAACTTCATCGTCAAGCTGCGCAAGAAGATCGAGCGCTCGCCCGACAAGCCCGAGCACATCCTCACGGTCTACGGCTTCGGTTACAAGCTCGCTCCCTGACGGAGCGGCAGGACGTTGCGGAGGTCGCAAGGCACCGTCACCGCGGCGTCGGTGATGCGCTTCGCATCGAGCTCGGGGAGGCGCGCGCCCTCGCGGATCTGCCGCGCCTCGAGGCGCAGCCGGACGAGGCCCGGGCTGCCCGTCTCGCCGGCGTACCCGACCACGTCACCCGCGTCGAGGCGCGCGCCCGCCACGACGCCGGGGCCAGGGCGATCGAGGTGGCCATGGAGCAGGAGGTACCTGCGCACGCGATCCACGTCGCGCGCCTCGCGCACGTCGTGCGCCGTGGCCACCGTGATCCCGGACAGCGCGCCGACGAAGACGACCTCGGCCTTCCCCTCCTGGCCCTCGATCCTGAGCGCCGCCACCCGCTCGCCGCGCGCCGCGGCGATGTCGATCCCGCCGATCCACGACGGCGGCTCGGGCCGCGCCGCGCCGATCGCGGCGACGGAGCCCGCTGCAGGCAGCGCGCCCGCCCCGGCTGGAGCGTCCTCGACAAGGAGGAACCCCGGCGGCGCGTCCGGCGCGCCGAGCGGGAACGTGTACGCGGCGGCGCTCGCCGGACGTTCCGGGCGGCGGGGGATGTGCTCCTGGGCCTGGCTGCGCGTGCCCGCTCCGGCGGGACGCGCGCCGGCAGGATCAGAGAGCGCCGCAGCGCCGCCTTCGGGGAGCGGCGCGCCCGGAGCAGGCAGCGGGACGCAGGCGGCGCCCTCCGGCACGGTGCGCGGGCCGCAGAGCGCCGCCGCGCCCGCGGCGCCGCGCGCCGCGGCCGCCGGAGGGACGACCGCGGGCGGGGGCGGCTCGGGATCGTCGATGCCGCCCAGCGCGAGGACCAGCGCCGACGCCGCGGCGCCGCGCACCAGCGGGGAAGGGGAGACCGCCGCCCTCGCCGGGCGGGCTTGCAATGAGCCGGACACACGCATGCCACGAACGGTCTACCGCATCGCGCGCGGCGGGCGAGCTCGATGCAGCGGCGGCGCGCTCGTCCCGCCCGGCTTGCGCGCGGCGGCCCCGGCGTGGGCGGCGCCGGGCACGCGCGGCCGCGCCCGCCGTGGACGGGAATTCGCGAGGAACAAGCCCTTGTTGCCTGCCGGCTTGCGGAGGCGACGCGCTGTTGATAGCTCCTCTTCGTGCAAAATCGTCAAGCGATCGAGACGACCCTGAACAAGCTGTTCGACGCGGAGCGCACGGCTCGCCGGCTCCACGATGACCTGACGGCCATGCCCGGCGATGGGCTGCTGGATGTCCTCACGGACGCGATCGCGGCCGCGACGCGCGAGAACGACGAGGACGAGGCGGCGCTCCGGCTGGTGCGTATCGCGTCGCTGCTCGGCGAGCACGAGGGGCCGCGCGCGCTCGACGCGCTCATCGATGTGCTCGCGTCGGAGCACCCCGAGGCGCGGCAGGCCGCGGGCGAGGAGATCGAAACGCTGGCCTACGATCGGTTCAAGGAGGTCGCGCAGGCGATCGAGCGCGCGCTGAAGCGGCTGCCGGTGGGCTCGTCGGCGCTCCCGGAGCTGCCGTACCTCATCGCCGAGGTGCCGGAGCCGGGCGTGCCGAAGCTGCTCAGCCAGTTCCTGAGCCACAAGGATCCGGACGCGGTCGCGGCGGCGATCGAGACGCTTGTCGAGATCGGTGATCCGGCGCATGCGCCGCTCATCCAGCCGCTGCTCGACGACAAGCGCACCGTCGAGCTCGCGGACGACGGCGGCGACGACGCGACGTCGGAGGTCACGATCGGCGAGCTCGCCGAAGAGGCGCTCAGCCTCCTCGCGCCCTACGACGACGAGGAGGACGGGGTCGCCTGATGATCGGCCCGCCGCTGAGCGCGGCGGACGCCGTGTTGTTCGAGCACGCGGTCGTCCCGCGCTACCTCTCGTTCTTCGCCTCGCTGGCGGTGGAGATGCTGCTGCCCTCCGAGGCGGCGCGCATCGTCCACCTCGGCTGCAGGAGCGGCTTCCCCGACGCGATCGTGGCCGACAAGCTGCCCGGCGCGACCCTCGTGGGCGTCGACGGCTCCGCCGCCGCGCTCGAGCTCGCGCGCGACAAGGCCGCGCTGTTCTCCGGGATGAACGCGAGCTACGTGCTCGCCGACGCCCTGCCGACGCCGCTGCCGGACGCGAGCTTCTCCCACGCGTTCACGCTGCACCCGGTCTGCCGTCCGAGCGAGCGGGCGCAGCTCCTCGCCGAGCTGCGCCGGGTCCTGGTCCCCGGCGGCCAGGCGCTCATCGCGCTGCCGTTGCGCGGTTCGTTCCCGGAGATCGCGGACATCGCGCGGGAGTGCGCGCTCAAGCAAGACCTCTCGGAGCTCGGCGCCGCGGTGGACGCCGCCGCCGTCAGCCGCCCCACGATCGAGACCATCGCCGAGGAGATCGAGGGCGCGGGGCTCGACGAGGTCGAGGTCGACGTCCAGCTCATCGCCGTGTCGTTCGAGAGCGGGCGTGAGTTCCTCGAGGATCCCATCTCGAGGCTGATGGTGATCCCCGAGTCGACGGCGATGCTCGACGTCGAGCCGCAGATCATCGACTCGATGCTCAAGTACCTGCACCACGCGGTCTCGAAGTACTGGTCCGAAGGGGTCTTCGAGCTGACCGTGAACGTCGGGTGCGCGAGCGCTCGGCGCCCCCTCGTCTGATCACGGTCGACGATCGGGCCAGGGCGCTGGTCGCGCGGAGCGCGGCCAGCGCTAGCGCCCGCGCCCGCCGCCGCGGAGGCCGAGCTCGTCGAGCCCGGCGAGCGCCGCGAGCGAGACCGGGTGGTACGGCGGCCGAGGGGTGATCGGCTTCCGGGCGTCGCCCCCGCGCTCCTCGATGAGCCGCGCGCAGAGCGCGAGGCACCACTTGCCCTGGCACCAGCCGGTGCCGAAGCCCGTGTAGCGCTTGACGGACTCGATGTCCTTGTGGCCGCGATCCATCGCGGCCTCGAGCTCGTGCAGCGTGACGTCCTCGCAGCGGCAGACGAGCGTCTTCATCGACCTAATCGCCCTCGTACTCGCAGCGGGCGTCGCAGGTCTCGAAGATGGTGACCCGGTTCAAGGACGGCAGCGACGGCGCGAGGCGGGTCCAGATCCACCGTGCGAGCACCTCGCTCGTCGGGTTCTCCAGCCCGGGGACCTCGTTCAGGTAGTGGTGATCGAGCAGGTCGTGGAGGGGAGCCCAGGCCTCGTAGAGGTGGCTGTAATCGATGAACCACCCCGTCTCCTCGTTCACCGGGCCGCGGATCGCGACCTCGACCTTGAAGCTGTGACCATGGAGGCGCGCGCACTTGTGCCCCTGCGGAACCTTGGGAAGGCGGTGGGCGGCCTCGAAGCGGAACTCGTGTACGAGACGGACGTTCATCGGAGCAGCGGTCATGGGGCGGTCGCCGTGGGGCGTCAACGCCCCGTGGCCTGAACAGGGGGCGGCGTGAGTACGGGGTTCCCTCGAGGGGCTCGAGCGACTATACCGCCGGCCATGCCGCAGAAGCCCGCAGTGAGAGCCAAGAAGAAGCGTCGCGATACGAAGCGCCTGGCGAACTGGCGCGCCAAGAAGGAGCTGCAGAGCGCCCAGGGGACGCCGGCCGAGCCGGCCGCCGCCGCGCGGTCCGGCAGCTGAGCCTCGAGCACCGGCCCCGGCCGGTGCTCAGCTCGCCGGCTCGTCCTCTTCGTCGTCGTCTTCGTCGGGTTCCGGCGACGCCGGTCCCCTGCGTCGCGCCGCGCGAACGGTCGCGACCTCGGCCCGGGACGGGTTGATCACCAGGAAGCCGTGGTCCGCGTCGAGGAGCGCTACGTCTCCTGGCGACGCCCAGCGGAACGCCCCCGCCACATCCACGATCGACGGCACGCCGAGCAGCTGGAGGAGCACGAGCGAGCGCGGCCCGGACCGGTCGCTGAGCGCGACGCCCACCGGGTGGGCCCGGGCGGAGATCAAGAGGTCGAAGACCGTCAGCTGGTCTCCCACGAGGACCGCCTTCGACGGGAGCTCGGCCCGGGCATCCGGGGTCGCCAGCATCAGGATCGCATCGCAGAGATCCTCGATGTCACGGGCGCGATCCTGCAAGAACGGGTCACCGACGATCCCGTTGGCGGCCCGCGCCACCTCGCGAGCGACCGTCCCGAGCGCCTGCGCGACGTTGCGCCCGCTGGCCGCGAGCTCGAAGGCGCGCGCGCGCAGGCGACCGTCGCCGATCATCAGGAGGTAGGTCGAGAGGAACGCCGCCTCCTGCGCGAGCCCTCGCTTCGCCGCGCGCGCGTTGAGGTCGAGCAGCGCCTTCTCCGCGATGTCGAACGCGAGCCGCAGGAGCTTCGGATCGCCGCTGCCCTGCCGCGCGCCGAGCGATGAGGTCGCCGGCCGCCGCAGCGCCGCGATGGCGCCGAGCGCGCGCCCGGCGACGACGGGCAACCCCGGCAGCGTGACCTTGCGCGTGCCGCCGCCCGTGCGCCGCCGCCGCTCGCGCAGCTCGTCGAGCACCTGCGCGTGGCGAGCGCCGGCCGCGATCGGCGCGGTCAGCGCCATGACGAGCTCGACGTCCCGCGCCGTGAAGGCGCGATCGCCCGCCCGCTGCACGACCAGGGCGCCGAGCGGGCGGCCGCTGCCGAGGATCGGCGCCGCGAGGAAGACCGGGAAGCGCTCTTCACGGAGCTCAGGGAACGCGCGATAGCGCTCGTGCTCGGTCGCCTGGACGACCGAGATCGGCCGCAGGCACTCGACCGCCATGCCCGTGATGCCCTGCCCGACCGAGAGCCGCACCGTTCCGCGCGCCTCGCGCGGGAAGCCGACGTTGCCGCGCAGCACCAGCTCGTCGCCGTCGCCCTCGAGGAGGTACAGCGAGGCCACGTCGGCGCCGAGGATCGCGGCGATCCGCTGCGGCGCCTCGTCGAGCAGGAGCGACAGCGGCATCGGCTTCGCCACGAAGGCCAGGTACTCGATCACGAGATCCAGGCGCTCGTCACGGCGCACCTGGATCCTCGCGGAGGCGACCGACGGCGGCGCGCCCTCGTCGTCGGCGTCCGCGACGCGGGCCGAGCTGCCGGCCGGGTCGCTCGAGACGGACGTGCCCTCCTCGTCGGGGCGGAGCCCGTCCAGCGGGCGGTCCACGAGGCTGTCCCGTGAGCCCTCCACGCCGGACGGCGTCGCCGACGGGCTCGCGATCGCTTCGAGCTCCGTGGGCGGGCGGGTCGCCTTCGGATCGGTGCGCGACGACATGCCATGATCGCTATCACACACCGTCGCTCGAGCGCACCTTGCTCCCACCACGCCCCGATCGTGTCGCGGTCTGGACGGCGCGGCCATGCGACGTGCGCGCTCGCCGCGAGCCGCCCGCGCGGGCCGCCGGACGTCAGGGCGTCCGCAGATCGACAGGGCCGTCGAGGGGCGGGCGCTGCATCCGCCCGAGCGCGGAGAGCCGGGCGCGCGGGGCTGCCGCGGCCGCCGCGCGCGCGAGCATCCCGCCTCCGCCCGCGCCGACCGCGGTGATCGCGCCGCGGATCGGCGCGAGCAGCGCCGGAGCGGCCTCGGCGCTGCTCGCCGCCACGTGGACGACGCGCGCCGCCGGCGGCAGCAGCAGCGATCGCGGCGCCGGATCCAGACCGACCCCGTGTCCTCGACCTTCCCAGAACGAGCCCACGGCCTCGAGCGTGGCCCGGTACATGGTCACCTCCGCGCGGGCGGCGCCGTCGAGCGGCCCGCGCGGGACGCGCGCGCCCGCCTCCTCGAGCGCCTCGTGCAGGGCGCGCGCGAGCGCCTCCGCGCGCTCGGCCGGGCCTTCCACCAGCGCGAAGCGCGGCGACAGGCAGCCGCGCTGATCGAACGGCACGACGTCCGCGGCGATGTCCCGCGCCGCCTCGACGAGGTTCGCGTCCAGGCCGACGACGGCGAGCCCCAGGCCGGCGCCGTGCCCGCGCACGAGCACGCCCGGGCCGGCCTGGGCCCGCAGCGTCGCCACGGTCTGGTCCGACCCGTAGACGTGCAGCTCGGCGTGCGGCAGATCCCCGGGAACCCGCTCGCCGGCCGCCGCCCCGGCGTCCCCGAGCGCGACGTCCGCGACCAGCGCGATGGCCCCGCCGGCGCGGCGGAAGCCTTCGTCGGCCTGCAGCGCGCGCACGAGGAGCTCCGCGATCACCGGATCGCGGCGGGACGGGCGCACGAAGACCTCCGGCGCTGTGGCCGTCGCGACGGCGATGGCCCGCAGCGGCGCCGTGCAGACGTTGGCCGCCAGGACCACGTGGCAGCGGCGCGCGCGCCCCGAGGCCGCCACGAGCGCGTCGAGCTCGCCGTGGCTCGGCGCGACCTCGAGGTGGCGGCCGAGCGCGAGCTCCACGCCCTCGGGCGAGAGGCCGCTCGTGGAAGGCAACCGCAGGCGCGCCTCCTCGCCCAGCGGATCGCGCGCGTCCGCGATCCGCGCCGCCGCGGCGACCGCGCGCTCGACCCGGAGGCGCGGCGCCGCGCCGTCGTCCATCATCACGCCCCGCCGCCGAGCATCTGGTCCATCGCGATCGAGCAGCCGCGCGGCGGCGCCCCGGACGCGCGGCCCAGGAGCTCGACGCCCTCCGCGGTGACGCGCACGCGGTCGGCGGTCTGGATGGCGACCGCCGAGTCGACGTTCGCGAGATCGACGATCCGCGCGAGCCCGATCACCCCCGCAGGGAGCGGCGCGAGCGTCTCGGGGTCCACCGCGGTGACGCGCGTCCAGGGAGGCGCGAGGTACAGCCCCGGCGCAGCGCCCGGTGCGCCGGCGAGCGCCGCCGCGAGCGTGCCCTCGTAGAGCTGGCTGGAGAGCTCGGTCATGCCGTACTCGCTCACCACGTGCGAGAGGGGCACGCCCAGCGCCCGCGCGATCGCCGCCCGCAGCTCCTCCGCGGGCACCTCCCGCGAGCGGCCCTTGTAGCCGCCGGTCTGCATGACCCGGCTCCCTTCGGGCAGCCGCGCTGCGCCCTCGGGCAGCCGCGCCTCGGCCAGGTGCTCGATCAGATGCACGAAAGCGAACGACGTGCCGAGCACGAGCGCCGGCGCTCCCGAGGCGCGCGCCTCGGCGCACGCGCGGGCGAACCCTGCGGCGTCCAGCTCGCCGCCGCGAACGTGCCAGCTCGACGGCCCCGAGAGGCGCGCGGCGAAGCGGTCGATCATGAAGCCGAGCGACGAGTCCGGCGCCTCGTGGAGCGGCGGCGCGAGGACGATCGCCCGGAGCCGCGCGCCGTCGGGCCACAGCAGGCGCTCCCCCCACGCGAGCGCGGCCAGCTCGTACGTGGCGGTCGTGCGGAACGGGTGCTCGCCGCGGGACGCCGCGCCGAGGGAGGTTCCGCTCGTGCGGAAGACGCGCTCGTCCGCCTCCGGCGGGTGGGCCGCGACGCGCGCGAACCGGAACACGTCGCACGGCACAGCGGGGATCTGCGCCGCGTGATCCATCGCGGCGACGTCCGCGCCGCGCGCCTCGAACAGGCGGGCGACCGGCGCGCAATGCGCGGCCTGGTGCCGGGCGAGGGCGATCGCGAGCGCATCGAAGGTCTCCGGGAGCGCCCCGCGCTCGCCGTGGTCCTGCGGAGCAGCGGCGGCCGCCGCTCGGCCGGCCCCTGTCGAGCCCGCCCCGTCCACGCCGAGCGACGTCTCGATGAACGCCCGCGCGCGGCGGTGCAGCGCCTCGCTCTGGTCTATCGGTCCCACGGGCACCGGGATAGCACGCGCGTCCTGCTCCGCTCGCGCGCTAGGTCGTCAGCACGCGCGCGAGCGCGCCGGCCGCGGCCGAGAGCAGCGCCTCGGGGATGGTGAGCGCCGGCGTCAGCGTCAGCGTCTCGCCGCGCACCCCGCCCGTGAGGACCAGGTACCCTTCGGCCAGCATCCCGCGCATGGCCCGGAGCCCCAGCTCGGCGCTCTCGAGCTCGACGCCGACCATGAGCCCCGCGCCCCGCACGTCGACGACGCCTGCCCTGCGCGGGAGCGCCTCTCGCAGCATCGCCTGGAAGCGAGCGCCCACGTCGCGCGAGCGCGCGGCCAGCCGGCCTTCGTCGAGGGCGTCGAGCGTCGCGAGCGCGGCGCTCGACGCGAGGGGCGATCCGGAGTGCGTCGAGGTGTGGACCACCTCGCCCTCGCGCGCCCACGCCCGCATGATCGGCTCGGGCGCCACGCACGCGGAGATGGGGAGCCCGCCGCCGAGCCCCTTGCCGAAGCAGAGGATATCGACCGGCGCCCCGAGCTCTCCTGTGCGCGTCATCGCCCCCGAACGACCGAGGCCGGTCCAGATCTCGTCCGCGATCACGAGCGCCCCGTGCCGGTGCGCCGCTTCGCAGACCGCGTAGAGGAACGCGTCGGGCGGGACGACGCAGCCGCCCCGCCCGAGGATCGGCTCGAGGAGGACCGCGCCGACGTCGCCCCCGCGCAGCGCGAGCTCGACGGCGTCGACCGAGCGCGCGGCGCCCGCCTCGTCGCGCGGGTAGGGCGCGAACGTCACGCGCCGGTTGAGCTGCTCCGCGAAGGGCGACCGGTAGCTCTCGCGCAGACCGCACGCCGCGAGCGGCGCGTACCCGAGCCCGTGGTACGCGCCCTCGAACGCGACGAGCCCCGGCCGTCCCGTCGAGAGCGCCGCCGTCTTGATGGCCGCGGTGATCGCGTCGCTGCCGCTCTGGCCGAGCAGCGCCATGGGCGAGGGCCCGGGGTGCAGCGCCGCGAGGCGCTCCAGCAGGGCGATCTTCACGTCGGCCGAGTACACGTCGCCGAGCGCGAGGGTCAGCCGCGACAGCTGCTCCTCCGCCGCGCGCCGCACCGGCGCCGCCGCGTGCCCGAGCAGCAGCGCGCCGAAGCCGGCGCACAGGTCGACGTAGCGGTTCCCGTCGACGTCGCAGACGTTCGCGCCGCGCCCGTGCGACAGCACGATCGGCAGCATGTCGGCGCCGCTCTTCTGCGCCCGCGCCTCGCGCCGCCGGCCGAACGCCGGGCACTCGACGCGCTCGAGGCGCTCGAGGGCGCTCCGCGACAGGGGACCAGGCGGCGGCGACAGGATCGCGGGCAGCTCCGCGCCGCTGCCCGCGTCCGGCGCCGCCGGCAGCGGCAGATCGCTGTTCGGCATCGTCCTTCCTCCGCCGGAACCTAGCGCGCCCGCGGGCGGCTGCTCAGGCGCACACCCGGTTTCTCCCGCTGTTCTTCGCGTGGTAGAGGCGCTCGTCCGCGCGCTTGATGAGGTCGTTCGCGGTGCGATCGCCCTCCTGGAGGAGCGCCACGCCGACGCTGATCGTCACGCGGATGCTGTCGGCCTGGAACACGAACAGGTGCTCCGCGACCTTTTGACGCAGGGTCTCGCCGAGGGCCGCCGCGCCCTCGATGGACGTCTCCGGCAGGATGATGGCGAACTCCTCGCCGCCGTAGCGCGCGAAGACCTCGTCGCGGCGAATGCGGCTCTGCACGATGCGCGCGACCTCCTTCAGCACGAAGTCGCCGGCCAGGTGGCCGTGGACGTCGTTGATGCGCTTGAAGTGGTCGATGTCGAACAGGAGGATCGCGAGGTCCCGCTCGTGGCGGCGGCCGCGGATGATCTCGCGCTCGAGCGCCTCGTAGAGGTAGCGCTTGTTGTGGATCTGCGTGAGACCATCGATGATGGTCATCCGGTAGATCTCTTCGTGGTATTGCGCCTCCACGTCGGCGCCGGAGAGGAACTTGAAGATCGTGGGGCCGATCTTCACCCGGTCTCCGTTCTTCAGCACCACCTCGCGGGAGATCTGCTCATCGTTGCAGTACGTCCCGTTGGTGCTCCCATCGTCGACGACCATCCAGGCGCTCGGCCGCTGCTCGAAATGGGCGTGCCTTCGTGACACGGAGTCGCCGTCGAGCACGATGTGGTTGTCCGCGCCGCGACCGACCCGCGTCGGGTTGTTCTCCAGCACGAACCGCTTGCCGAGCAGCGTGGGCTCCTTCGTGTAGATCACGACCAGGCAGTCGGTCGTGTTCTTGCTGCCGCCGCCCGGTGGGGGCTGGACCACCTGCGTTACACGAGTCTTTTCGTCGAAGTCACTCACGCGCGCTCAGCCCAACCCGTCGTGCGACCTAGCCTCGACATCGTTCGAGCTCTTCCCGAGACGGAACCTACCCGGGCGTGGCTCTTCGGTCGCGATGCAACGGTTCGATATGCCCTAGCTCGCCCAACGTCAAAGCGTACTGACATGCCCCGACTCCCGTCAAGACGGCCATCCGGGCGGAGCCGTCTTCAGTGCTTCCTCCGCCTTCCCGACCCGACAACGGCCTACGTCGCCCTCTGCGCTCCGTCGCGCTCGTTGCGCCCTTCCACGTTCTCGGCTTGTTCCCCGCACGCCGTCCGCGCCCCTCGCCGCCGTTTGCTGCCGCTCACGCCGCGCCGCACCGCCGGTGCTCGCCGATGCGCCTTGTGGGGCGCTGTGCGCTGCTATCGCAGTTGACGCCCCATCTCTTTCCTCTTGTGCAGCCCGAGCTGCCGAGGACGCGGGTCTCTCTATGCGTTTCCCGAGCGCGCCGCCACCCGTCCGGCGAGCGATTGAGCCGGCAAGGGAGAGAATGGTTTGCTGGAACACGATGTGTCTGTTCGCCTGGCATGTCCGCGTTCTGCGGGGACGAGGCTCTGTGAGTTCTGCCTCAAAACCAGGGCGCATCACAACGCTGAACTGAGCGAAGCGGAACGCAGCGGACCGGAACCGTACGAAGCGGAACGGAGCGAAGCGGCACGGAACGGAGCTGCACCGGAGCGGAACCGAGCGAAGCCGAGCAGAACGGCGTGAAGCGGCGCGGAGCCGAACCGAACGGAACGGAGCGGAACGGAGCGGAACCGAGTGCGCCGCGACCGCGCAGCGGCGCCGCCAGCGTGCCGGTTAGTTGACTTGGCACACAGGGTGCGTAGGATAGACCTGCGTCGCGGCGGAGACCTTCCCCCCCCCAGGTCCGTCGCGGCGTTTTTCTTTTCAGGCTGCCGTGCCCATCTCCAGGCCGCGGCACGACGGCGCGCGAGAGGTGGACCCCGCGGTGGCGCGTCGGTCAGGCGAGCGACGACAGCGTCGCGCGCAGCTCGCCGCCGTCGAATACCCAGAGCTCGCCCGGTCGTCCCGTGGTCCAGGTCTCGTTCGCGGTGAGCGGGCTCGTCGCGACCACCGCGATCCGATCCTTCGGGGTCGTGACGGCCGAGAAGTCGACGCGGACATCGTCGTCCAGGAGCGTCGCGATGCCGAAGGGGGCCTTGCGGATGATGTGACAGAGCCGGGTTGCGCAGCGGGCGAAGAGGTGGCGCCCGTCGCCGAGCAGGAAGTTGAACGTGCCGTCCTGGCCGAGCTCGCCGCCGAGCGCCGCGACCGCCTCCCAGAGCTCGCTGGGCCGGCGCGGATAGCCGGGAAACGAGCTGCGGAGGCCCTCCAGCAGGTAACAGAAGGCGTGCTCGCTGTCGGTCGTTCCGATGGGGTTGAAGCGGCCCAGCGCGCGGCGCCGGACGCGAGGGAGCGTGCCGTTGTGCGCGAAGACCCAGTGGCGTCCCCAGAGCTCGCGCACGAACGGGTGCGTGTTGGCGAGAAGCACGTCGCCGCGGGTACGGCGCCGGATGTGGCCGATCGCGAGCAGCGTCTTGATGGGCGTCTCGCTGAGGAATCGCGCCAGCGGGCTCTCCGCGGCGGGGCTCGGATCGAGGAACACGCGCGCGGCGCGCCCCTCGAAGAACGCGAGGCCCCAACCGTCAGCGTGGGGACCGGTGCGGCCGCCCCGGTGCCGGAGGCCGTTGAACGAAAAGACGATGTCTGTGGGGACGTTGCACTCCATCCCGAGGAGCTCGCACATGCTCGCGGCTGGACCATATCACCTCGGGAGGGTGTCTGAGATCTCGACGGTGAGGCGCCGATGCGGCTTCTTCATCAGGGCCAGGCGGCGGCGCGGCCTCGCTCCTCGCCGCACGATCCTGGTCAGCGACGCGGCGCGATGCGCCGGCGCAGCCTGGCGCCCGCCGCACGATCCGACGCCGCGGCGCGATGCGCGGCGTCAGCGATCCGGCTCGCCCTGGAGCGACGCGCGCGGGATGGAGTGGACGAGATCGATGACCGCCTTGACCGTATCGACCGGCGTCTCCGGGATGATGCCGTGGCCGAGGTTGAAGATGTGCCCGGCGCGCCCGCCGGCCTCCGCGAGCACCGCGCGCGCGCGGCGCTCGGCGACGGCGCGCGGCGCGCAGAGCAGCAGCGGATCGAGGTTGCCCTGCACCGCACGATCGTACCCGATGCGCTGCCACGCCTTGTCGAGCGGCGTGCGCCAGTCGACGCCGATGACCGTGCCGCCGGCGTCGCGCTGCGCCTCCAGGAGCGCCCCCGTGTTCGTGCCGAAGTGGATGACCGGGACCCCGGTCGCCTCGAGGTCGCGGAGGATGTGCCGCACGTGCGGCTGCACGTGCTCGCGGTAGTCGTCGATCGAGAGCGAGCCGACCCACGAGTCGAACAGCTGCACCGCCTGGGCGCCCGCGGCGACCTGGGCGCGCAGCAGGCGGCGGACGACCTCGGAGATCTTGCCCATCAGCGCCGACCACGCCTCGGGGTCGCTCCACATCAGCTGCTTCGTGAGCCGGTAGTCGCTCGACTTGCCCCCCTCGACCAGGTAGCTCGCCATGGTGAACGGCGCGCCGGCGAAGCCGATGAGCGGCGTCTTGCCGTCCAGCTCCTTGCGGATGAGGCGCACGGCGTCGAGCACGTAGCCGAGGCCCTCCTCGGGCTCGAACACCCGCAGCCGCTCGATGCCGGCCCGATCGCGCACGGGCTCGTGGATCACCGGGCCCTCGCCCTTCGCGAACTCGAAGGGGGCGCCCATCGGCTCGAGCGGCAGCAGGATGTCCGCGAAGAGGATCGCCGCGTCCATCCCGAGCCGCAGCGGCTGGAGCGTCACCTCGAGCGCGAGCTCGGGCGTCTTGCAGATCTCGAGGAGCGTGTACTTCTTCCTGAGCTCCCGGTACTCGGCCATGTACCGGCCGGCCTGGCGCATGAACCACACGGGCGTGACATCGGTCGGCTCTCGCCGGCAGGCGCGCAGGAAGCGATCGTGCATGGGAGGCTCCAGGAGGGGTCGACGGGACGCCGTCGGGACGCCCCTTCATGTCCGTTCAGCCATCGCCCGGCAATGGGTTTCAGCCCATCGCCCGAACGTGGGTCGCCGGGAGCGCGGCGCGGCCCGGCCCGAGGCGGCCCGGTCGAGGGGGCGGACCCAAGCGTCGGCTCCCCCGCCGTGTAGACTACGAGTCTATGGCGCGTCCCTCCAGACCTCCCGGCTTTGACATGACGTACAGGCCCGAGAAGCGCATCGCGTTCGGGCCGCCGCTGAAGGAGCGCCTCCCGGCGCTGCTTTACCTGACCTTCGCCCTCGGCGTCTCCGCGGTGATCTTCTACGGCCAGAACGCTCCCTCGAGCTCCCGGATCTTCCAGTACGTCGTCGAGGGCGATCGCCACCGGCTCGTCTCCTCCAGCGTGTGCGCCATCGTCCTGTGCGTGAGCGCGTTGGCGATGGTGCTGCGCGAGCAGATGCGGGGGGTCGTCGTGCACCCGGAAGGGATCGAGCTGCGCGAGCTGCTCACCTTCGGCGTGCCGCGCGTGCGGCGCTTCGCCTGGTCGCAGATCGACCGGATGGCGGTGCCCTCCGCGCAGGCGGGCGCCGGCGCCGCGGCCGCGGTCAGCGGGACCGTGCCGTCGAGCAACATCCGGCTCGATCTCTGGGATGGGTCCCGCACCTGGCTGCCGGACGTCGGAGACAGGATCGCGCTGTCGGTGATGCTGGAGCGGGTCGCCCTCGCGCGGGCGATCCCGATCGAGGGGGGGACCGGGCTGATGGACGATCTCGGGAACCCCCTTCAGGACGACGGCTGAACGCGCCGGGGTTCGGGGCGGAGCCCCGAGGGAACTAGCGCGCGCTCGCCCCGGCCTTCCGCTGCGCGAACTCCTCGCGCACGCCCTGCCGCAGCTCGGGATCGAGCAGGAGATCGGCGCACGTCATCGCCATGGCCTTGGCGGCGATCAGCATCGAGTCCTGGCCGGCGGGGCTCGCGGCGCGCGCGGCGAACGCGTGCTGGTGGCAGGTCGTCTCTCCCTTGCCGCAGATCGCGATCCACGGATGGATGGCGGGGAGCGCGTGGGACACGTCGCCCATGTCGGTCGAGCCGGTGCCGACGGCGGGGTCCATCTCGAGCGGCGAGCGGCCGAGGGCGCGCAGGTGCTCGCCAAAGCGGCGCGCCATCTTCCGGTTGTTGACCATGTTCTTGTAGCCGCCCTGATCGACGAGCGTGAGCTCGGCCCCGCTCGCCATGGCCGCGCCGCGGGCGCAGCGCTCCACGATCGCCCGCACGCGGGCGAGCTCCTCGGTGTCGAGGGCGCGGACCGAGAACTCGGCGACGGCGAGCTCCGGGATGATGTTGACCGCCTGACCGCCGTTCTTGATGAACCCGTGCACCCGGACGCCGTCGCGGAAGTGGACGCGCTGGCCGTCGATCAGCCGGAAGGTGTCGAGGCAGGCCGTGAGCGCGCTATTGCCGTCCCACGGCGCGAGCGCGGCGTGCGACGGCTTGCCGCGGAACTGGAGCTCGATCCAGGCGCTGGCCAGCGTGTCGTGCGCGAGCAGGTCGCGGTCGAACGGGTGGAACATCATCGCGGCGTCGACGCCCTCGAAGGCGCCCGCCTCGAGCAGCCTGATCTTGCCGCCTCCCCCCTCCTCGGCGGGCGTCCCGACCAGATCGATGGTGCCGGCCACGGCGTCCTTCTGCCGCGCCAGCGCGAGGAACGCGCCGAGCGCACCCGCCGCGATCAGGTTGTGCCCGCAAGCGTGGCCGATCTCCGGGAGCGCGTCGTACTCGGCGAGGATGGCGAGGTGGGGACCCCCGCCTCGCCCGATGCGCGCGCGGAGCGAGGTGGGCATGCCGGCGAGCCCCCGCTCGACCTGGATGCCGCGCTTCTCGACGGCCTCGGCGAGCCAGGCCGCGGCCCTGTGCTCCTCGAACCGGAGCTCGGGGTTCGCGTGGATGCGCGCGGCGATCTCGCGGAGGTCCGGGGAGAGGTCGTCGATGTCACGCTGGATGCGGCTCGGGTCGAGGTTCATAGGGGCGAGCGATACTACTCTGGATCCGCGCGCCTCGCCCGGGCCATGGTGGCGCTGGCGGAGGAGCTCCGCCGACGCCGCCCGGTGGTGACGCTCGCACGCTCGCGCCTTCGCACGCCGCGCCGCCACGCTTTCGGGACTTCTCACGGAGCCAGGACCCTCGAATGCACGGACCGCGCTGTTCTCCGCTCCTCTTCTTCTGGTTCTGCCCCTGCCTCGCGGCGGCGCTCGCGCTCGCTGCCTGCGACGCGCGCCCACGCGCGCGCCAGGAGGCCGGGCCGGCCGCCTCGAGCGCGAGCGCGGCGCCTCTGCCGGCCCAGGCCGCCCCGACGCAGGCCGGGCCCGCCCGCGTCGCGGTCGAGGCGAGGGCGATGGGCACGAGCCTGCTCCTCGCCGCCTACACGAGCGAGGCGATGGATGAGGCGGCGATCAGGGCCCGGCTGGACAAGGCGATCGCCGAGATCCGCAGGCTCGAGGGGCTCATGACGACCTGGCGGCCGGACAGCGAGCTGTCGCGGGTCAACGCGGCGGCCGGGAAGGGCGCGGTGGAGGTGAGCCCGGAGTCGCTCGCCGTGATCGAGAAGAGCCTCTGGATCAGCGAGCGCTCCGAGGGGGTCTTCGACGTCACCTTCGAGGCGATGCACGGGCTATGGAAGTTCGACGAGGACATCGACGACAACGTGCCGCGCAAGGAAGACGTCGAGCGGGCGCGCGCGCTCATCGATCACAGGCAGATCAAGATCGATCGCGCGCGGCGCACGGTGATGCTCGGGAAGCCCGGGATGCGGATGAGCCTCGGCGGGATCGCGAAGGGCTACGCCGTCGACGCCGCGGCGCGGGTGCTGCGCGGGGAGGGGCTGACGTCGTTCTTCGTGCAGGCCGGCGGTGACCTGTACATCGCCGGAAAGAAGCCGGACGGGTCGCCGTGGAGGGCAGGGGTGCGGGACCCGCGCGGCAAGGACGCGAACGACTACTTCGCCATGATCGAGGTGGAGGACCACGCCTTCTCCACGGCGGGCGACTACGAGCGGAGCTTCATCAAGGACGGCAGGCGCTATCACCACATCATCGATCCGCGGACGGGCTTCCCTGCGTCCGAGAGCCGGAGCGTGACCATCTGGGCAAAGGACGCGCTGACCGCGGACGCCATCGATGACGCGGTGTTCATCCTGGGCGCCGAGAAGGGGCTCGCGCTCGTCGAGTCGATCGAGGACTGCGGGGCGGTGATCGTCGACCGGAACAACAAGGTATGGGTGTCGAAGCGGCTGGAGGGCAAGGTCGAGGTGCTGCGGCAGCCGACCGACGGGCTGTAGTGGTCTCGGCGCTGAGGCCAGGTTTCGGGTGTTGCGCTTTGCGTGTGAGCCAATCGTGCTCTCGGGAGCTTGCGGCGTCCGCGCGCTCTCCGAGGAGCTTCGGCCATCAAACATCAAGGCGAATTCAATGTTGCAATTGCCATTCTCAGCGAGGGAGATGTCGATGCATCTGCTGAGTCGCTCGCGATGTGCGGCGTTTCAGCCTTCGAAGAGCTCGTCCAGTGTCCTGGCCGTCAGGATCCGCTCGGCCCATTCCGCGAGCCGCTCCCCGGACGCAGCAAAGACCTGCTCCCGCCTCGCCTCGGGAACCTCTCCGAACCGCGCCCGGAGCTGGCGCAGCAGCACGGCTCGCTGGCCCTCGTCGAGCCCGGCGCGCCGCCCCTCGTCAAGCCCGGCGCGCCGCCCCTCATCGAGCCCGGCGCGCCGCCCCTCATCGAGCGCTGCCTTTCGCTCGCGGGCCTTGATGGCCTCGATCTCGGAATTGCCCTTGCGCTCCAGCGCGCGGACGACCTCACGCTCAGCCGCCGCGCCGTCAAGCAACGCGCGGACGGGGACCGGACGGACCAAGCACAGATCCTCGATCGTCGCGTCAGGCGCGAGCGGCACGAACCGCTCCTCGGCCGCCGACCACTCGGCGACCTCGTCGCGCTTGACGAAGATGGCGAAGACGCGGCGCACGCCCCGGGCGACGAGATCCTCGGCCTTCTCGCGCGCGTCTCGCATCGACTGCTCGTTGACGATCTCGAACGAGAGCTCCTCCAGATACCGGCGCCCCGTCGCCGGATCGGTCCCCGCCCTGCGGATGGAGAGGTCGGTGGCGAAATCCGAGCCCTCGGCGACGCGGGTGATGAGATCGGCCGCGCCGATGTAGCCGGGCCGAAGGTGCGGCGCGATCAGGAAATCCAGCCGCACCTGCTGCTCGGCGTGCGGCTCCAGCGCCGGCGCCGCGACGACCTTGCGCCCACGGATCAGCTCGTCGCGCGTCACCTCGGGCGCCACGAGGTGCTCATCGACGGCGGGGAAATGCGCCCGCTGAGGCTCCGCGGGCGGGAACCTCACCGCCGCGCCGCCCCGGGCGGCCGGGGCGAGCAGGAGCGCGGCGCCGGTCGGCTTGGGATCCATGCGGACAAGGCTAGCACGAAGGCGGTCGCACGAGCTTCACCAGCGGGCCAGCGCGCGCCGCGCGGCCGCTCCCAACGCGAGCAGAGCGCCCGCCGTCACCGCCGCTCGCCGCCCTCACCGCCCCTTGTAGACCGGCTTCCGCTTCTCGGCGAACGCGCGCAGCGCCTCCAGCCGATCCTCGCTGCGCAGCGTCTCGTCGTAGTGGACCCGCTCGATCTCGAGCCCGAGCGAGAGCGGCACGTCATAGCCGTCGTCGATCGCCCCGAGCGCCGCGGCCTGCGCGATGGGCGCGCCGCTCGCGATCGGCTCGATCCACGCGATCGCGTCGTCGACCACCGGCGTGCCCTCGGGCGACACCCGGTTCACGAGACCCCAGGCGAGCGCCTCGGGCGCGGTGAGCCTCCTGCCGAGCAGGATCATCTCCTTCGCCCGCGCCTCGCCGACGACCCGCGGCAGCCGCTGCGTGCCGCCCGCGCCCGGGATGATGCCGAGCGACGTCTCCGGCAGCGCGAGCTCGGCGTGCGGCGCCGCCACCCGGAGATCGCAGATCAGCGCCAGCTCCAGCCCCCCGCCGAACGCGACGCCGTTGATCGCCGCGATCACCGGCTTCGGGCTCCGCGCGAGCACCCCGAGGTCGGTCCGGTACAGGCCCACCTGGCGACGGACGTCGTCGGGGCTCATGCCCTGCCGCTCCTTGAGGTCGGCGCCGGCGCAGAACGCCTTGTCACCGGCGCCCGTGATCACGATCGCGCGCACCTCCGGGTCGTCCACGAGCTCGCGCCCGAGGCGGCCGAACGCGAGCAGCGCGTCCCGGGAGAGCGCGTTGCGGCGATCCGCCCGATCGATGGTGAGCACCGCGACCGCGCCACGCCGGTCGAGCTTCACGGGAGTGGCTTCCGACATGGATCCTGCCTAGCCGACCGCGGCGGAGCGGCAAAGAGGCTCGCTCACTTGGCGTCGGCCGCCTTCTTGGCCTTTGTGCTCGCCACCTCGAGCTTGCCCAGCCGCGCCCTGATCTCCGCGTTGTCGCGCCGCAGCGCCTCGAGCTCGTCCCGCAGCCGATCCAGCTCGCGCTTGCCCGCCCCGCCGAGATCGCGCAGGACCTCGCGGATCCGACGCCGCACCCGCCCGTCGAGATCGCGGTCGAGCTGCCGCTGGAGCGCGCCCCGCGCCCGGCCGTCGCCGAGATCGCCCAGCGCGCGCGCGACGTCGACCCGGAGGTACGGATCCGGCTGATCGAGGAGCTCCTCGAGGAGCTCGCGCGTCCGCCGATCGCTGGAGAGCTTCGGTAGCGCCATGATCGCCGCCCGCCGCCCCCGCGTAGGGACGCCGTAGCGTGTGCGGGCCGTCAGGTGCGGCACGGCGCGCTCGTCCCGCAGGTTGGCCAGCCCGTCGATCACGCCGCAGCGGATGACCTCGCCCCACGAGGGGCGATCCAGCAGATCGACCAGCGTCTCGAACCCCGAGCTCTGCCGCGTGGCCCCGAGCGCGCGCGCCGCCTCGGCCTGCACCAGGTAGCTCGCGTCGCGCAGGGCGAGCTTGCCGAGGACCTCCGCCGCCTTGGCCGAGCGGAAGCTGCCGAGCGCGCTCGCGACCGCCCGGCGCACCTTCGGGTGCTCCACGCCCGCGCTGCCCTCGAGCAGCGCGAACGCCGCGCTCGACTGGAGCGCGCCGAGCGCGGCCGCGGCGGCGGCGCGCACCCCCCAGAACTCGCTCGCGTCCGAGAGCGACTGCCCGAGCGCCCGCGCCGTCGGCGGGTCGTCGCGCCGAGAGAGCGGCTTCGCGGCGAGCATGCGGCCGCGCGCCGTGGGCGCGTGGGCGAGCTGCGCCCGCAGGAGATCGCCGGGCGCGTCCACCCGGACCTCGCCCAGGATCCTGAGGTCCGGATCCACCACCACGAGGCGAGGCCGACGCGGGAGCGGGATGACGAAGGTGTGCGCCGCCTGATCCACGCGCCGCACCTCGCGCCGCGTCATCGAGCCCTTGCCCTCCGTGAAGCCGAAATCGAGCACCAGGTCGAACGCGAAGACGGGCGGCGTCGAGGCGTCCGGCTGGAGCGCGTGCTCACGGCTGGGCTGCCCGGCCGCCTGCGCCTGCTTCACCGTCACGGTGCACTGGTCGCCCTCGATCTCGATCTTCACGTCGAGCTCGGGGTGCCCGGCGCGGAAGACCCACTGCTCGAAGAAGCGCTCCAGCGATTTGCCGCTCACGTCCTCGAGCGCGCGGGCGAGGTCCCGTGTCTCCACGACCCCGCGCGCGTGGCGCGTCAGGTAGGTGCTCACCCCGCGCCAGAAGAGCTCGTCTCCGAGCTCCCGGCGGAGCAGGTGGAGCACGAGCCCGCCCTTCTCGTAGAGGTGTCGATCGAAGATGTCGAGCGGCGCTTCGTAGTCCTGACAGACGATGGGCCGCCGGTAACGCCCGCGCGCCTCGCCAAGGTACGAGTCGAGATCGGCCTTCAGGCCGTGATCGTACTCGTCGGCGCCGAGGTGGTGCTCCCGATAGACGTGCTCCATGAACGTCGCGAATCCCTCGTTGAGCCAGCCGTGCGACCAGTCGCGGCAGGTCACCAGATCGCCGAACCACTGGTGCGCGAGCTCGTGGGCGATGAGATCGTCCGACGAGATGTCGAGCGCCGCCCGCTCGTCGAGCAGGATGTGCTCGTACATCGTGGTGGCGGTCGTGTTCTCCATCCCTCCGAAGATGAAGTCGCTCACCACCACCTGCGCGTAGCGGCGGAAGGGATATTTGACGCCGAGCTTCTCGCTGAAGTGGCGGATCATGTCCGGCGTGCGCGCGAACGTGCGGCGGCCGTCCTCCTCGCGCCCCTTCGGCACGAAGTACGCGAGCGGGACGTCGAGCGCCGCGCCGTCGATGCGGGCGAACTCGCCCGCCACGAGCGTGAACAGGTAGCTCGGGTGAGGCTCGTCCAGCCGGTAGTGATAGACGCCCTCCTTCTGCGATCTCGCGTCGCCCTCGAGCTCGCCGTTCGACAGGCAGTACCAGCCCGGCGGCACCTGCGCGCGGAGCTCGGTCGTCTGCTTGATATGGGGCTTGTCGATGCACGGGAAGATGTGGCGCGCGTCCTCGTCCTGACACTGCGTCCAGACCTGGCGCGGGCGGTCGGGGACGTGCTCGTCCGGCTGGAGGAAGTAGATCCCCCGCCGCGGCGTCGCCCGGTACCGGACCAGGATCGACGCCTCGGCCTCGTCGAGCGGCACGGCGACGCGGAGCGTCTCGCCGTCGTACGTGTGCTCGGCCGGCTGGAACGCGCCGCTCGCCGCCTTGCCCGCGCCGCGCTTGGGCTTCGCGGCGCGCCCGGCCCCGGCGCTGATCTCGACCGCCTCGAGGTCGAAGCCGATGGCGTCGAGCGCGATCTCGCGCGCGCCGGGGTCGACGCGGACCGCGTCGAGCCGCGCCGTGCCGCGGATCGAGCGCGCCTCGACGTCGAGGGCGAGATCGAGGGCGATGTGCCGGATCGTGAAGGGGCGCGAGCGCTCGTAGACGCGCCTCGTCCCGGCCAGCGTGAAGGGCCGCGACGCGGCGGCGAACTCGGACGACGACAGCACGGAGCCGCAGGCGCAGCGCGAGTGGAGCCGGTACTCGATGGACATCTCCGCGAAGTTTCCCCGCGCGGCGCCCGGCGCTGCAAGCAAGAACTCGTGCGCGGGGGCGGGCCGCCGGGCGGATCAGCCCGTCTTGAGGCCGTCGAGCACCTCGAGCGCCAGCTCGTACTTGCCGAGGGGCGGCATCAGGTAGGCCCCCTGCACCCGGTCGCGCACCGAGAAGAGCATCTCGCGGGCGATCTTCACCCCCTCCTTGCGCGCCTCGGGGCCGGCCGGGACCTTGCGCATGCGCTCGCGGATCTCCTCCGGGATCTGCATGCCGGGCACCTCGTTGTGGAGGAACTCGGCGTTCTTGTGGCTGACCAGCGGCAGCACGCCGACGAGCACCGGCATGCCCAGGTGCTCGATGCGCCGCAGCACCTTCTCGAGCAGATCCTGGTGGAAGATCGGCTGGGTCATGATGATGTCGGCGCCCGCCGCGCGCTTCCGTTCCAGACGCGCGATCTCCTTGTCGAGGTCCTGGGCGCCGGGCTCGAGCCCCGTGGCGAGCAGGAACGACGTCTTGCCGCCCGGGATCGGCTTGCCGGCCGGGTCGAGGCCGCGGTTCATCGTGCTCGCCATGTTGAGCAGCCCGATGGAGTCGAGGTCGTAGACGGCGGTCGCCTCCGGGTAGTCGCCGATCTTCGGCGGATCGCCCGTGATGATGACGAGGTTCTTGATGCCGATCGCGTGGGCGCCGAGCAGGTGCGCCATCTGGCCGATGAGGTTCCGGTCGCGGCCGCAGACGTGCAGGATCGGCTCGATGCCGTAGCGCTGGACCAGGAGCGAGCAGAAGGCGAGGTTCGTCATCCGCGCCGTGGCGCGCGGGCCGTCGGCGACGTTCACGACGTCGACGCCGCTGTCGATGAGCATCTTCGCGGCGCTCAGCGCGCTCTCGGGGTTCAGGCCTGGCGCCGGGTTCACCTCGACGGAGACCACGAACTTGCCGGCGGCGATCTTCGCCGCGAGGGGGCTCCGCTCGCCGAGCGGCGTGGGCTCGAGCCCCGTGGGCGCGTCCATCGTGATGTGCGGGCGCGCGGCGGCCTCGGGCGCGGCGCCGCCCCGGAGCATGCGGGCCGACTTGGCCATCCACCGGACGTGCTCCGGCGTGGTCCCGCAGCACCCGCCGATCATCGCCGCGCCGGCCTGGATCATGCGGCGGGCGAAGACGTCGAAGTACTCGGGCGTGGCCATGTAGAGCTGGCGGCCGTCGACCGTGCGGGGCAGGCCGGCGTTCGGCTGCACGCAGAGCGGGAGCCCCGCGGTCGCCATCCGCTCCGCCATGGCGAGCGACAGCTGCGGGCCGTCGCCGCAGTTGACGCCGAGGAGCTCGACCCCCCAGTCCCGCAGCGTCCGCGCGACGCGCTCCGGCTCGCTGCCGTCCGCCGCGACGCCGCTCGTGTCGAACGTCATCGACGCGAGGACCGGGAGCCCCGGCGCGGCCGCCCGCGCCGCGTCGATGGCGAGCTTGATCTCGTCGAGATGGCGAAATGTTTCAAGGATCAGGAGGTCGGCGCCGCCCTCGGCGAGCGCGCCGGCCTGCTCGGCGAACGTGGCGGACGCGGCGGCGAGGTCGTCGCGCGTGGCGACGCCGGGCACGAGCCCCGTCGGGCCGATCGAGCCGGCGACGTACGCGTCGCCGCCCGCGATCTCGCGCGCGAGGCGCGCGCCCGCGAGGTTGAAGTTGCGGACCTCGTTGACGAGCCCGTACCGCTCGAGCCGGAACCTGTTCGCGCCGAAGGTGTTCGTCTCGATGACGTTCGCGCCCGCCGCGACGTACTCGGCGTGGATCTTCTTCACGAGATCGGGGCGCGCGACGTTCAGCTGCTCGAAGTTCTGGGTGACGAACACCCCGCGCTCGTAGAGCAGCGAGCCCATCGCGCCGTCGAACACGAGGATCGAACGCCGGAGCGCGTCGAGGAATGGGGCCTCTGGTCTCGTGCGGGACATGGGGCGCATCGTAGGGGCGCTCCGGCTTCTCAGGAAGGGGGGCTCGACGCGGTTGACGGCGCGGCGCGGATCTCGGTAGGGCAGTTCTCGAGATGAGCACGCCCCGATGGCTTCAAGCATTCGCCCTGGCGGTCTCCGCCGCTGCTCCGCTCCTCGCCGCCCCTTCCGAGGCGCGCGCCTGGCATCCGCCGGTGCACCGCTCGGACGCAGGCGTGGACCTCTACCTGTGGAGCGCCCGTGATTACGGCACATCGCTCGCCGCCGTCCCGTTCGTGCAGTTCGAGCCGTCGCCGGATCTGTTCATCAACCTGAAGTTCCCGCTGGCGCTCTCGTTCGACGGTCCGGGGGACTTCGAGGATCTGGACCGCCAGTCGCGCGCCGCGCTCGGCAACCCGACGTTCACGCTCTACTACTCGGACATTGCCCGCAAGCTCACGTGGTACGCGGGCGGCCGTGCCGGGCTGCCGCTCGGCGCGGTCGACGGCTACGACTGGCACGTGGCCAGGGGCTTCAGCGCGTCGGCGATGGCCTATTACGATCTGCACCTCTGGGCGGCGAACGCGCTCCCGGTGGGCGGCCTGGGCGGCATCGAGTACCGCTTCGGGAGGTCCTTCGTGCTCCGGGCGGGCGGCGACCTCACGTTCTTCATCCCGGTGGGGGACGGCGTCCGGCGCGGGTTCATCGACGACTCCGACGATCTCGAGGCGGTGTTCCAGGCGAAGGTCGAGCCCGAGCTCCAGAGCCGCTCCGGCTTCGGCGGCGGCGTGGCGCTCCAGACGGTGTGGGTGCCGTCGTCGGTCTACGACGATCAGGGGCAGGTCTCGCTGCTGCCGTATTTCGTGTACGACAGCCAGAAGACCTTCTTCATGCGGGCCGGCCTGCTCCTCGCGCTGGACAGGCCGCTCGGGCCCGCGTTCGACCGGGGGCGGGTGACGTCGCTCTATCTGCAGTTCGGCGGGCACCTCGACTAGCGTGCCGGGCGGTTCGAGAGAGCGAGAGATGAGCCGGACATGACCCGTCGCCGTGCCATCGCCTGGGGCGCCGCCGCCGTCGGCGTGCTGGCCCTCGTGCTCGTCTGGCTCAAGCTCAACCAGTTCCCGCCGGACACGACGCCCGAGGGCGCCTATCTCCGCATCGCGTACAGCATCGGCGTCAGCGATCCGCGCGCGTGCTTCTCGTACCTCGAGGACCGGGCGCAGCACGCGGCGTACACCATCCGCGACTACCGGCGGAAGGCGAGCGAGCGGATCGAGGCGAGCTACCCGGAGCCGGAGCGCGCGCGCCTGCTGGAGCAGTACCGCGCGCACGCGATGGCCGAGGACGGGGCGGACGTGTGGGTCGACATGGCCACGAAGCAGGGCTTCATCGCGCGCCTCCGGCGCGACCTGTCCGGCATCGGGAAGGTGGAGGTGACGGGCGAGCGGGCCACGGTCGAGACGGCGCGCGGCACGCGGTACCCGTTCCGGCGGCGCGAAAACGGCATCTGGGGGCTCACGCTGTTCACCGCGGACCTCGTGGCCGAGGCCGAGCGGGCCGCGCGGGACTGGGACGTCGTGGAGAAGGCCGCGCTCGACTACGAGCGGGGGCGGTGAGCGAGGTCAGCGGACGAGGCGGCCGATCACGTGGGGCCGCGCGCCGGTCTGCGGGAAGTACGCGGAGCCCGAGGTGAGGCTCCAGCTGTACCCGGTGAGGTCCCCGGCGTTCGCCCGGCCCTGGGAGACGGCGTAAATACGCATGGTGCCCCTGCCCGCCCCCCCGTCCGTGCTCCCGCCGCGGCACGGCTTGGTGGGATCGGCCGGCACCCATCGCGTGTCGCCCGTGCTCGGGTCCGTGGCGCACCCGTGGGCGGTGCTCGTCGAGTCGATGACCCGGAGCGAATACTGGGTCGTGCCGGAGACGACGGGCTCGGCCGGCGCGATGGCGGTCGGGGACGCGTCGACGATCGCCGTGTGTCCCGAGCCGCCGTCCGTGTAGTTGATGACCAGCAGATCGCCAGGCAGAATGTCGCCGATCTTCGAGATCCGCTTGAAGTGGTTCCCGGCCACGACCTGACCGTACAGGCTCGTGGAGGTCGGGCTCGTGGAGCCCCACCAGCCGCGGAGGATCGAGGTCGTCAGCGTGGGATCCTCATGCAAGAGGGACAGGGTGAACAGCGTTGCGCCCTGCGTGGTCCCGGTGAAGCTCACCCAATCGATGCTGCTCGGCGTCCCGAACCTGTTGGTGTCGGCGCTGTCGAGCACGAACGGCTTGTCGGCGGCACGCTCGACGAAAGCGCGGGCTCCCACGAGGTGAGCCGGCAGAACCTCTTTCACCTGGAAGACGTGAGCGGCGCCTGCGCCCTCGCCGCGAACGCCATCGGCCCATGTACCGGCGATCAGCGTGTCTCCCGAGAGCGCTACACGAACATCCCACGTGTTCCACGTGGAGCTCTCGACCTTGCTCTGCGGCGTCCATACGCCGCCGGTCCTGGCGAAGATCCTCGGCCCCAGCCCGCCGTCGTGGCTTCCGCCGAGGATCAACCTGTCCCCGGACACGGCGACGCTGGCGCTGCGACCCCAGCCGCCATAGTCCGGCGTGTCGACGTCGTTGCGGTAGAGCATGGCCTGCTGGGTCCACGCGCCCTCGCTGCGCGCGAAGACCACGGCGGCCGTCCTGTCCGGGCCGCGCTCATCGTAGACGGTGGTGCCGACCGCCAGCGTCTCCGCGCTCAACGAGAGCGAGGCGCCGAACCTGTAGTGCGGTGTCGCTCCGATCGGCGGGTAAAGAATGGCTTGTTCGGACCAGGTGTTGCCGGCACGGGCAAATACGTGAACCTGGCACGGACGATCCCAGCCCGAATTGAAGTCAACCCCGTCATCGCATTCTCCCCCCATGGCCGCGGTGTCGCCGTCCAGGGCGACGGTCGAGCCTTGGTCGAAGGTGTCGGTGCTGGGTACGAGCTTGGCCTGCTGCGCCCACGCGGCCCCGCTCCGGGCGAAGATGTATGCAGCGCCGGGGCCATCAACCGTCGGGCCGCTATCGTAGGGCGCCCCGACCATGATCGTGCTGCCTGATACGGCGACGGCATATCCGAACCAGTTGTCGCGGCGCGGGTTGTCCTGCGCGACGAGCTTTTGCTGCTCGTGCCACACGTCGCCGCTGCGCGCGAACACGTACGCAGCGCCGTGATTCGCCGGGTAAGAGAAGGTCCCGACGACGATCGTATCCCCGTCGATGGCGACGGACGCGCCGAAGCGATCGCCCGGCAGACCATCGCTGGGCGCGAGCACGGCCGCCTGGGTCCACGACGCGCCGCTGCGCACGAACACGTAAGCTGCTTCGGCGTCCAGGCTGCCGACCACCGCGGTGTTCCCCGAGATGGCCACGGACCACCCGAAAGCGTCGTCGCTCGCAGCGTTGCTGGCGTAGAGCACGTGTTGCTCGGTGGCGATGAGCGGGTCGACCTCGAGCGGATAGGCCGCGCCGGTGTCGTCCACCACGATCGAGAGGCTCGCGTCGCTCAGCTTGATCTCCGCCGGAAGCACGCTCCCGCGCGCGTCCTGAACGACGAGATCGGCATACCGCAGCACGGCCGCGCCGGCCTCGTCCAAGAGCGCCACCGACTGGCCGTCCTCCGATAGCTCCGGCGAGAGATCCCCCCCGAGCGCGATCTCGAGCTCCACCTTGCCTTCGCCGTCGCGACGGCATGGAGGCGGCGAATCCAGGGAGAAGCCCTGCTCCAGCCCGAGGGGGCCGTTCAGGTACCACTCCGTGACGCTCAGGCCCGCGGACGGGGCTAGGTGCCTGAGCTCGACGCGGTTGTCTGATCCGCGCGGCTCGGCCGCGACGTCCAGGGGGACGAGCGCCCCCTCGCAGCCATAACGCGCGAGCTTCATCGTGATTCGACCCGCGCTCACCGAGCCCTCGCGGGTCACGGCGACGCCGGCCGACGTGAACTCGGAGACGAGGCCGTGCGCCGGATTCAGAGCGCTCACCCCGGCGCGCGCGCCCGCTGTGTTGTGGCTTACATTGTACGCAGAGGACGCCTGTCTCTGAACTGTCGCGATGAACGCCGCGCGGCGCTCCAGGGACGCGGCGTCGGGCCCCTGCTGCCCGTGAGGCCGAGTTTCCTCGGCGCCGTCCGTGCTCGCTGGATCAACCTCCGCGCTGCACGACGTGACGGCGGTGATGCAAAACCAGAGTGCATGAATGGATGTTCTATGACGCGGCATGTGGCTCTCCCTGTCGGTGGTAAACCCTGACGGACCGGCGACGTGTGCGGCGCCGGAGCCAATGACCCGAGCTTGGATTGGAAGGCGGTCCACAGCGGCTCGCTGCTGCCGAGCGCCTTGCGGAGCCCCCCAGCGCACGAGCGCACGCGGATGGTTAGGTCACGTGAAGGACAGTCCCGTCCTTATTTGCCGTTCTCATCGTCCGCTTCGGTTTCGCGCGTGTCAAGGAGGGCGAACATCGATGGCGTTGAGGGAGGTCGCTGCCTCGATAGGATGTGGTGTGAAGGTGGGTCCTGCGATGCGTGGATGTCAGACAGCCGCAGTACGGAATGCGACATGTCGACAGAACGGATAACGACATCCCGAGCGGGACGGTGCGGGTGAGGATCTCGGCGGGCAGCGCCGCCGAGGCGCGCTCAGGCTACGACCCGCTCCAGCTTGAAGTCGAGGACGGCTCGAATCGCATCGTAGTCCTCGTCGGCTGTCAGGACGGTGGCGCCGAGAGAACGTGCCGAGAGCGCGATCAACACGTCATTGACCAGCGAGGCTCGGTGCACCTCACGCCCCGCCTCGCGGAGCCGCCGCAACGTTCGTCCGGCATGGTCGAAGACCTCGGCGTCCGGGGCGACGATCCGCCCGACGCCCCTGTACGCGCGGCAGAGATGATCGACGGCCCGCCGCGCCGGGAGGGTCGTGGCGCCGGCGCGGAGCTCCATCTGCACGACGGCGGAGAGATACCGGACGAGTCCCGGCCCTATCATCAGGTCCTCGTGGATCCCCCGGTTCAGCCAGCCGATGTACAGGTTCGTATCGAGGAGGACCTTCCGGAGGATCATCGAAGCGTATCGTCGAAGCCGCCGACCGCCTTGACGCGCCGGTGGACCTTCAGGATCGGCTCCTCGCCGAGGACGAGATCGAGCGCCCGCTCGATCGTCTCCTGCTCCGTCTTCGCACCGAGGAGCTTTTTGGCTCGATCAATCTTGGACTGATCCAGCTTGAGGTGCTTGTGCCGCGTCATGTTCATGCTTCAGGCTAGCGTGAACATCCTCGGCCCGCCAGCGCGCTGGCTTCAAGCCCTTCCATAGGATTGCCCGCTCGGCATTCCGGAGCTTCCAGCGGGAGGCCAAGCCGCGCGAGGATCCCCCTCACCATCGCTGGCTCGGTCACAGCACCTGAAAGCGGCACCCTGCCGCCACAACCCGTCAGTACCGGAGAGCAGAGGCTCTCCCAGCCGCGCTCCTGGAGCGCCTCCTCGAGCGGGTCGAGGAAGCGGTTCGCGTGCTCGTGGATCCGTCCGACCCCGATCTGCAGGATCGGTTGACCACTCCGGACACGCCCTTGATACGCCGGAGTGGGTCAGAGTTTCGCTTGAACCAGCGGATCGCCGGGCGGTGTGGAGCCGGACCTGAAGGAAGTGGACTCTTCGGTCCCGTTCGGCTGACAAGCCGAGAGAAGACGGCGTGCCCCCGGGCGATGCGGTCGAAGGCAATCATGAGGGGCCGAAGCCAGTCCTCGCGCAGGGTGGGAATGCAGTCATACCAGTAGAGCCCCTAAGGGGATCCCTTAGGTGGCACCCCGCCCGTCGGTACTGGCCTCGCCGATTATCTCGACGGGTCCGCCGGGCAGGACCTGATCTACGGGATGGAGGCCAACGACACGCTGCTCGGATCATCGCCAGTAATTATGATTACATCCGCGTCGAGGGCCGCCGACCCTGATCGATGGGGCATCGTTCCGTCAGCCGAACGACAGCGTGCCGCTTGGAACGACGGTGAACGCGCTCACCGCGTGCGGCACCGGCATTCGATGGTGACGGCGCGCGGCGCCCCGCGGTCGGGCACGTCGCGCCGCGGGGCGCCTTCGTAGACGTTGCGCAGAACCGGCGCAATTTGCGTCGTGACAGCCCAACCTGCGCCGCGTCGACCAGTCGTCCTCGCACGAAGGGCTTCGAATCTACGCCATGGCAGCCGGCGCGCGCCTTGCTTGAGGCGACGGCGACCGGCGCGAAGCAGGTCACAGCGCAGGCGCACGCCGGATGATCGTCATCTCCCAGGAGGCCATATCATGAGCCATCGGCATCATTCCATTCTTCGCCCCATCGTCTCCGCGCTCGGCGCGTGCGCCGTCGCCTTCTCGCTCGCGGCCTGTGTGGCCGACGCCCCGTCCGACCTCGAGGGGCAGGATGCCCCGTCCGACCTCGAGGGGCAGGACGCGTCGGAGCTCGAAGTCGCCGCGCTGCCTCTGTCCCCCCCGCCTTCGACGGGCTGCGGGGGCTCCCACACCTGCTGCCTCTCCGCCTGCGGTGGGCATCTCTACGAATGCAACCGCGGCTGCCGCGAAGATATGGATCCAGGGCCGGGCCGCGCGGATTGCATCAGCTGGTGTCACGATAACTACAGCAACTGCCTGGAGGCTTGCGACCGTACTCACATCTATCCGCCCCCGTGGTGATGGGCTGACCGCCTGCCCCCACGTCATAGACGTCCAAGCCGCAGGACACGGATGTTGTCCACGTCTGTAGTCAAGCGGACCTGCGATCGCAGGCATTCCCGAGCACAAAAGTGTACAACATCTATGTCCGGGGGCTTGGACGTCCGGACGCTCTGAAGAATCGGACTCAAGCGCTCTCCTCACCGCCCCACCGTGGGGCGCTGGCCCAGCAGCGCGCGGGCTCAGGGATGGTACGAGTTCGTCTGCCGCCTCGCTGAGGTCAAGATCGAGCGGCAGCGGGCGTCGCTGGAGGCGGACGTGTCGACCTCGCCGCGAAGCAGGCCCGGCTCCGCGAGCTCTACCTCGGGCAGAGGTACGACGGCCCGCTGGCCGTCGTGCACGGGGACTTCTTCCCGGGGAATGTATTCCTATGCGCTCAGGTCGTGTGATCTGTACTCCGGCGCGGATGGCTTGCGGCAGGATGGTCACTGCAGGTGGGCCGTGGATCTCCTGAACACGGAGCCCTACCGGCGGCGCATGGCGTAGCCTCGCGGGGCCGCGGCGTGCGCTACCTGCCGCTCACCCGTTCCGGACCCGACTCAGCGCCTCGTCTGCCGACAGCAGCACCTGCTCCCACTCGTCGAGCGCGTTGGGCCAGTGGGGCGAGAAGCGCAGCACGCCGTCCGGGATGGCGCAGGCGATCCCGAGGCGGGTGAGCTCGCGGTACAGCTCGACCACCGGGGCGCCGCCCGGCGGCCTCACCCCGAGCGAGCAACCCCGCAGCGCCGGATCTCCCGGGCGCAGGCTCTCCCATCCGCGCTCCCGGAGCGCCTCCTCGAGCGGGTCGAGGAACCGGTTCGCATGCTCGTGGATGCGCTCGACGCCGATCTGCAGGATGAGGTCCACCGCCGCCTCGAGGCCGGCGAAGCCCGCGGCGTTGAGGTTGCCGCCCTCGACGAAGTCGGCGCGCTGCCGGATCGGCCGGTCGTACCGGAGCTTGCCCGGGCCCTGGAGCAGGAAGCTCACGGCGTCCTCGTGGCTCAGCCAGCCCGCCACCGCGGGCCGCAGCGACGGCAGGCGCTCGCGGCGGACGTAGAGGAAGCCCGTGCCCTCCAGCCCCATCAGCCACTTGTGGCCGCCGCACGCGAGGTAATCGACCCCGGCCGCCTCGACGTCCACCGGCGTCGCGCCGACCGCCTGCACGGCGTCCACGCAGAGCTCGGCGCCGTGCGCGCGGCAGAGCGCGCCGATCGCCGCGAGCGGCATCCTGAGCCCGGTCTGGAACTGCACAGCGCTCACCGCGACGAGCCGCGCCCCGCGCTCGAGCTCGTCCTCCAGCTGGGCGAGGCCCGAGCCGCTGCCGTCCGCGAAGCCGCCGAGCGGCAGGAAGACGACCTCCAGGTCGAAGATCGCGGCCGCGCGCTGCCACGGGGTCACGTTGGCCGGGAACTCCCCCTCGAAGAGGATCACCCGGTCCCGCGGCCGCCAGGGGAGGCACAGCGCGATGTCCGTGAGCCCGCGCGTCGTGCTCTGGACCAGCGCGATGTCCTCGGCTTCCGCGCCGATGAGCCGGCCGAGCTTCTCCCGCAGGCGGAGCCGCTGCGCGTACCAGGCCGGGAACGCGGCCGCCCCCTGCGCGGCGTAGTCGTCGAGCAGCGCCATCATCGCGAGGCGCACCGGCCGCGACGGCGGCGAGATCCCCGCGTGGTTCACGTAGACGAGCGGCGTGAGGTGCGGGAACAGGCCGCGATCGCCGAGCTTCGCGGTGAACGCCCGATCCCTATCGATTTCGGCGGTGTGTCGCATCGGCTGGCTTCCCCCGGCGCTCCCCGCGGACCTTGGCGAGGTAGCGCGGCGGCGCCCCCTTGCCGGCCGCCGGCGGCACGAGGCAGTGCGGCTTCGTGCCGATGAGATCCCCGCGGCCCGCCTTGATCAAGGCCTCCCGCGCCTCGTCGTGGTGCGCCGGGTCCCAGTAGAGGAGCAGCGCCTTCTGGAGCTTCTTCTCGCGCAGGTCCTTGGCCGTGTACACAGGCTCCCGCGTGAGCGGGTCGATCCCCGTGTGGTACATGCAGGCCGCCATCGACATCGGCGTCGGGATGAAATCCTGCACCTGGCGCGGCCTCATCCCGCTCTTCTTCAGGTAGATGGCGAGGTCGACCATGTCCCGCAGCGTCGAGCCGGGGTGCCCCGAGATGAAGTAGGGCACGAGGAACTGGTTCTTGCCGGCCTCCTCGCTCGCGCACCGGAACTGCTCGGCGAAGCGCTCGTAGCTCTCGATGCCCGGCTTCTTCATCTTGTCGAGCACGTCCTTCTTGTTGTGCTCCGGGGCGACCGAGAGCTGGCCCCCCGTGTGGTGCGCGGCCAGCTCCTCGATGAACTCGGGCGACCGCTCCGCGAGGTCGTAGCGCACGCCGGAGGCGATGAAGACCTTCTTGATCCCCTGCTCCTCGCGCACCGCCTTCATCAGCTTGAGCAGCGGGCCGTGGTCGGTGTTCAGGTTCTCGCAGACCTCCGGGAAGACGCACGAGAGCCGCCGGCAGGCGTTCTCGATCGCCTCGTCCTTGCACCGCATCTGGTACATGTTCGCGGTCGGCCCGCCGAGGTCGCTGAGCACGCCGCGGAAGCCGTCCATGCGCCGCAGCGCCCGCACCTCGCGCAGGATGCTGTCCGCCGAGCGCGACTGGATGACCCGGCCCTCGTGCTCGGTGATCGAGCAGAACGTGCAGCCGCCGAAGCAGCCGCGCATCGTGACGACCGAGTGCTTCACCGTCTCGTACGCGGGGATCGGCGCGTCGTACGACCAGTGCGGCACCCGGGTGAACGGCAGGTCGTAGAGCGCGTCCATCTGGCCCGTCTCCAGCGGGAACGCGGGCGGGTTGAAGTACACCGCCTCGGCGCCGTGCGCCTGGAGCAGCGGCCGGGCGTTGCCGGGGTTCGTCTCGAACTGGAAGGCGCGCGACATCTCCGCGAAGGCGCCCTTGTCCGCGGCCACCTGCTCGTAGCTCGGGAGGATCACCGCCTTGCCGTCGGCGACGTAGCGCGAGCCCTCGATGTGCTCCCACTCGCCCTTGCGCAGGGGGACGGCGGTGCCCCTGACGTCGCGGATCGACCGGACGGGCTCGCCGCGCCGGAGGCGATCGGCGACCTCCCAGACGGCCTTCTCGCCCATGCCGAAGATGAGCATGTCGGCCTTGGCGTCGAGCAGGACCGAGCGGCGGACCTGGTCGGACCAGTAGTCGTAGTGCGCGATGCGCCGGAGCGACGCCTCGATGCCGCCGAGGACGATGGGGACGCCCGGGAACGCCTGGCGGCAGAGGTTCGCGTAGACGATCGAGGCCCGGTTGGGGCGGAGGCCCACCTGCCCGCCCGGCGAGTACTGGTCCTCGCTGCGGACCTTCTTCTGCGCGGTGAGCTTGTTCAGCATCGAGTCGAGGTTGCCGGCGGTGACCCCGACCATGAGCCGGGGTACGCCCATCCGCAGGAGGTCGCTCGTGTCCTGGTAGCGGGGCTGGGAGACGATGCCGACCCGGAAGCCGCGCCCCTCGAGGAAGCGGCCGATGATCGCGGCGCCGAACGCGGGGTGGTCGACGTAGGCGTCGCCGTTGACGAGCAGGATGTCGAGCGCGTCCCAGCCCCGCGCGCGCATCTCCTCCCGGGTCGTCGGCAGGAAGGCGGTCAGGTCGCGGGGGGCGGCGCCGGCGCTTCGGCGGAGCTGGGTGAGGGGCACGGCGCCGTCACCCTACGGGCCGGGAGAGCGGGCGGCAAGGGGGCGGCCCCGGCGGCGGGCGAGGTGCCCGCGTGACCGCGTGACGGCGCCGGGCAAGCCCCGCGGGGCCGCGGCCGAGGCCGGCGCGCGGGGGGCCGGCGGGAGGGCGCAGCCCGCGTTTTCCCGGGAGAAACGCCAACGTTACACGATACCCGGCCAGCAGGTCACGGCTTCTGGTCACCGGAGCATCGGATCTCCGGACGCGACATGAGGGCTGGCTCGCGCCACGCACCACCACGACGAGCCGCGGCGTTACACACGGCGTCAGTCGCTGGTGAGCTCATCAAAAAACGCTTCAAAAAACGCG
The DNA here is from genome assembly GCF_051527405.1 of Sorangium sp. So ce295. Taxonomy (NCBI): domain Bacteria; kingdom Pseudomonadati; phylum Myxococcota; order Polyangiales; family Polyangiaceae; genus Sorangium; species Sorangium sp. So ce295. The sequence goes on from NZ_CP150324.1 coordinate 12,718,366, forward strand.
GTTTTTGCGCGCGGGGGAGGGTTCCAAAACGACCCGGAAAGAGGGTTCGTAAAAATAATATGTGGAATCACGATCAGATGATGCCCTCCGCGTCAAACATCTCAGCTTCGCTGTGGTGCACGAGGTGGGCGTTCCTTTCCTTCGCGGGCTGCTCCAGGGGTTTGGCGTGGGGGCGAACGATCGCGAGGACGTGCTGCACGACGTCCTCCTCGCCTCGTACCGCAATCTGGAGACCTTCGACGCGAGCCGCCTGCTGCGCGCGTTGCAGGGGCGGCGCGACGAGGACGACTTCTTCGAGGACGACTTCGAGGACGAGGACCACGAGCCGGTGCCGCTCAGCGAGGTGCTCCCGTGGATCGGGGAGGGGCAGCCGCGGCGGGTGTGGGACTCGCTCTACCGGTGGCTCTACGGGATCGCGTGGCGGCAGGTCAGCCACTACCGCGACCGGGCCTATCGGCGCCGCGAGATCCCGGACGGCCTGCGGCTCATCGCGATCTCCGCCGGCGCCGACAGCCGGCCCCGTCTGGAGCAGCGGCTGGAGGCGATGGAGCGGGCCGAGGTGATCGACGCGCTGCTCGCCAGCCTCGACCCGCAGCGGCGGGTGATGCTGGTGATGCACGACATGCTGGACATCCCGGTGGTGGACATCGCCCGGGAGCTCCAGATCAACGAGAACACGGGGCAGAACCGGCTACGGCTGGCCCGGGAGGACTTCCGGGCGGCGGTGAAGCGGCTCGACCCGGAGCAGCGGAGCGCGCTGCGCCTCGGCGACAGGCCGTTCGCCGCCGAGGCGACGACGCGCCGCCGGCCGGCACCCCGGCGCCGCAAGCGGGGGAAGTGAGCCGGCGCAGCGCGGGCCCCGCCGCTCGTCAATAAGGGCACGCCAGCACTTCCGGCGCGCTCGTGCCGTAGGTGCTCACGTCCGAGATGACGTTCTCTTCCGGAGAAAAGAGCACCTGCGCGCCGGCCGGCCCCGACAGCCAGCATTGCTGCTGGATGGATCGCGACTGCGCCCCGCGCCAGGGCTCGCAGCGAGCCACCGTGCCGCCGCGGATCGTGACGTCGCTGGCCTCTATCCTGATGCCGGGAAAGGAGCCCGACGCGAAGCGCAGGGCATTGTCGAAGACGAGCAGGTTCTCCAGGGTCACATCCTCTACCCGGACCGAGGTCGCGGGCAGCGTCGTCCGCGAGCTCAGGAGCACGCCGTAGAGCGCGTTTCCCCAGGACCAGACGTCCGAGAACTCCACGCCGGCGCCAGCCTGCACGTGGACGCCATGGCCCCCGTTGTAAGCGAACTTGACCCTCTTGATCAGGACCCCCTTCGGCCGTTCTTCCTCGATGGGGCTCGCGAGCACGACGCCGGAGCCGCCGTTGTGATGAAAGTAGCTGTCCTTGACCACGACGTTGTACGGCGCCGGGCTCGGGATCCCGGGCCCAGGGGAGATCTGGGTGGAGATCCAGAGGCCATGCCCGCCGGCGACCGTGGTGGAGCCGTCGCCGGGATGGATCATGTTGTGGTGGACATGGCAGTTTCGCACGGTCACGTTGGCGGTGATGATCTTGATCCCGCTGGCGCCGATCGGGCCGGTGATGTTCCTGATCTCGCAGTTCTCCACGAGGATGGGCGGCGTGTCGTGGTACCCGGCGACGGAGGACAGGTAGATGCCGCTCTTCGAGAAGCCATCCACGAGCACGTTCCGGATGACGCCCCCGGAGCCCCAGGTGAAGCCGATGCCCTCCAGGTTGCTCGGCTTGCAGGAAGGTAGCTGGGGAACGAGGGGCGAGTAGCGCATGATGACGTTCTCCACCTTGCAGTCCGAGCAGGTGTTCAGCTGGATGCCGCTGTTCGCCGTCCTGCGTGGCCCCTCCGTGGCCACGATCTGCAGATTGCGGATCCAGAGCCCCCGGACCGCGCTGATGACGGTCCCGTCCGGCTTGACGACCCGGGTGACCTGGATGGCCCCGGGGTACTGCTCCGGATTGCAGGGGATCGCCACGAGGGTCGCGGTCCGGGGATCGCCCGGGCTGGCCTCGGGAGACAGCTCCGGCCCCTCCAGGGTGAGCGCGTCATGGTGAGGCCGCAGCGGGGTGCGCAGCACGTAACGCCCGGCAGGGAAAGCCACGGTGCGCCTGCTGGCGCTCAGCGACGCCGCGCACTCGATGGCCGTCGCGATGCCCGGGCTGTCGTCGACGTTCGTGCTGCGGTCGACGGATGCTTCGGCGGAGAAGGGCCATTCCGCCGGCCTCGCCAGGTAGGGCAGGACGTTGACCGCGCCGTCCGGGTCGACGGAGCCTGGCAGGCAGCAGGCCGCCCCCTGGCAAGCATTCAGGTCCTCGTGCAGCGCCCTCGTCCCCGGGCAAACGCCGCTGGCTGGGCAGAACGGCCCCGTGCAGATCGGCGATTGGGTGGCGTAACCGGGGCAGGCGATGCCGCTCGTCTGGTCTGCCAGGAAGGGCGGCTCGGTGTAGGGCAGATCGAGGCTGCAGAAACCCTGGGAGGACACAGCGCGCTCCTCCGGAGGGGGGTGATATCCCCAGCTCGCCTCGGAGCGGGCGGCGCTGTCCGGGGGCAGCGTCGCTCCGGCTGGAGCGGCGGCGATCGCGAGCAGGACTCCGAACCAGATCTGCACAAACCGCTGGGCCAATAACACACCTACCTCCTCTCGGACGAGGGTCGATCCGTCGCTGTTAGTCGCGGTCAGGGGCAAGGAGCGAACGCAGAAGTCGAGCGGAGCACCGCTGTGCCAGGGAGAGAGTCACCCCTCCGGGGTCGCCGCGACGCGAGCACACCGACGTCCCGCGCTCCGTGTCCGGCCTGAGCGATTTCATGAGCGGGCGCGCCGCGCGGCGCGCCCGCCCGTCCCGGCGAGCGCGGGGAGGCGCGTCAACGCCAGGGACGCTGAGCGCGCTGGCTCGCCGTCAACGGCTAGCGAGGCTGTCCGTGACAGTTATTTTCGAGAGCGATCTGCCTGTTGCGGTGAACGCGCCGGAAGCGCCGTCGCACATGCCCGCGGGGATGTGGTCGCGCCCACGATATGCCACGTTGCTTGTCATGCTGAACGCCTCTGCGCAAGCGCCGTGTCCGAGCGCTTCGCGGCGTCCCGCCGAGGGCGATCGGGGGAGAAGAGCCCGCGACGGCCGGGCGAGTTTCGTGAAGGACGGGCGCGCGTCCCTGCTCGTGGTCACTCGTAGTGGACCGACTCCGCCGCGTTGCTCCGCCCCGCGCTCCGCGCGGGATAGAGCGACGCGAAGAGCGCCACCGCGGTCGCGCCGAGCGCCGTGAACAGGCCGTACTCCGGCGGGATATGGAACTCGACCTCGAAGGTCGACACCGTGCGCAGCGCGCCGAGCGCCGCGGAGCCCAGCGGGATCCCGAGCAGCACGGCCAGCGTCCCGCCCAGCGCGCCCACCAGCGCGCCTTCCATCAGGACCATCCGGCGGACCTGCCCCGCCGTCATGCCGAGCACGCGGTGCAGCGCGAGCTCCCGGCGCCGCGCGTGCAGCGCCAGGACCATCTGGTTCGCCACGCCGATCGCCGCGAGCACGGTCGTGAAGCCGAGGATCATGTCGAAGATCACGAAGTCGCGCCCCGTCGCCTTCCGGCGGATGGCCTCGATCTCGACCCCCGTCTGCATCCGGACGTCGCGGGCGCGCGGCACGTCGGCGAGGAGCTCGGCCCAGGGCGGCGTCGCCGAGCCGCCCCGCGCGGCCGCGGCGCCGGTCTGGGGATCGGCGAGGGCGATCGTGTGTCCGATCGCGGTCGCGTACGGGGAGATGACCGGGAAATCGGACGCGTCGATGACCGCGTACGTGCGCAGGTTGCGGTACGCGCCGGCCGCGTGGACGTAGCCGAGCTCGTCGGTGATGCCGACGACCTCGAGGCGGCGCGTGCCGGCGCGGCCGCCCACCTCGAGTTGGTCGCCGGGGCCGACGCCGAAGCGGCGGGCCATCATCGTGGAGACGAGCGCCTTGCCCGGGCCGAAGCGGCGGGCGAGCGCGATCGGCTCGGCGCGGCCCGTGGCCTCGGCGAGCGCGAGGAGCTCGTCGGCGGGGACGGCGTAGGCGACGTTGGGCCACGGGGTGCGGCTCGAGAACCGCGCCGCCACGAGGCGCTCGGGCAACCGCGGCAGCAGGCGCTCGGCGTGGCCGAGCGGCTCGTCGGGGTAGAGGAACGCGTAGGGCGCGAGGGCGCGGCCGGCCCAGGCCGAGACCTCCTGCTTGAGCGCCGTCGTGGCGATGTGCAGCGCGAGCAGGAGGGCGAACACCATCATCACGCCGCCGACGCTCCAGGCGAGCTCGTGGCCGCTGTGCTCGACCCGGCGCTGCAAGAGGAGCCGCTCGGCGGCCCAGCGGCGCGGCGCGAGGCGGACGGCGAGCGCGCCGAGGCGGGCGACGAGGTCCGGGACGAAGACGATGGCGGCGAGGAACGCCGCGCACGCGAGGCCCGCCTCGAGCACGAAGAAGGCGAACAGCGGGACGGACTCCTGGAAGAACGGGCGCAGCAGGCCGTAGACGAGCACCATGAACGGCAGCGCGAGCAGCGTGACGCCGCGCATGCGCCGCCGCTGCTCGGCCCCGCCCTCGACGAAGCGCGGGCGCAGGGCGCGCGCGATGTCGAGGCGGAGCGCGTCGCGCACCGGGCGCAGGACGCCGAGCAGCGCGGTCAGGGCGCCGGTGCCGCAGACGAGCAGCATCGCGCTCCAGGGCAGGACGATGGCGTTGAGCGGGATGCGCGCGCGGCCCGTCGTCGTGATGCCCGCCTTCGCGGCGAGGTACGCGAGCGGGATCGACCCGAGCAGGCCGAGCGCGGCGCCGCCGACGCCGAGCAGCAGGGCCTCGAGGACGAAGACCGCCGCGACCTGCGGCGGCAGCGCGCCGGCGCTGCGCAGCAGGGCGATCTCGCGGCGGCGGCGCTCGACGGCGACGTTGAAGGTGAAGAAGACGATGAGGGCGCCGACGAGGAACGCGGAGAGCGAGCCGAGGCGGATCGCGGACCGCATGATCTCGTAGTCCTCGTGGGTCTCCTCCTGGGCGTCCTCCGCGTCGATGGGCTGCCCGTCGGGGCGGAGGCCGCGCAGGGTGATTGTCTGATCGGTGAAGACGGGGAGGTCGGGGTTGGTGACGGCGCTCCTCGCCTCGACGGCGCGCGTCCCGACGTCGAGGATGAGGACGACGTTGACGGTGGCCGTGCCGAGGGCGACGCCGAGCACGGCGGCCATGGCGCCGAAGCGGTCGGCGCGCAGGTTGCGCAGGGCGAGGATCCGGACGAGCGGCTGGAGGAGGGCGCGGAGGAGGAGGAGCATTCAGATGCCGAGCTCTTTCAGCCGATCGTGGACGGCGGCCGAGGTGACGGCGGGGCCCGCGAGGGCGGCGTCGTGCAGGAGCAGGCCGTCGCGCATGAAGACGACGCGGTGGGCGCGGGCGGCGTCCTCGGCGTTGTGCGTGACGAGGAGCATGGCGCTGCCGGCGTCGCGGAGGGCGTCGGCGAGCAGCGCCATGATGCGGCGGCCGGTCGCGACGTTGACGTTGCCTGTCGGCTCGTCGGCGAGCACGAGCGCGGGGCGGCGGACGAGGGCGCGGGCGATGGAGATGAGCTGCATCTCGCCGCCGGACATCTGCGACGGCAGGTGCTCGGCGCGGGCGCGCATGCCGACGCGATCGAGCATGCGCGACGCGGCGTCGTGGTCGGGCGCGGCGCCGTCGATGAGGTAGGGGAGGACGATGTTCTCGTAGCCGGTGAGGGTCGGGACGAGGTTGAAGAACTGGTAGACGATGCCGACGCGGCGGCGGCGCAGGAGCGTCCGCCCGTGCTCGTCGAGGGCGGCCATGTCCTCGCCGAGCACGCGGATCTCGCCGCGATCGGGCGACTCGAGGCCGGCGACGCACGAGAGCAGCGTGCTCTTGCCGACGCCGGAGGGGCCCATGATCGCGCACATCTCGCCGGCGTGGATGTCGAGGTCGACGCCGCGGAGCACCTCGATGGGCGTCGCGCCGAGCGCGTGGGACTTGTGGAGGTTGCGGACGCGGAGGACGGCCTCGTCGGAGGCAGGGGTCGAGGGGGTGCTCATGGGCGTGCGCGGTGCCGGGCTCGTCGAAATTACCGCGTGGATGATACCGTCAGGGGGGTCGACGATGCGTGTCTCTCCGCTCACGGAGAGAACATTTCCTGAAGGACGGCCACGGTGCGCGTGAGGGGCGCCGGCGCGTGGCGACCAAGACGACGGGCGAGACGCTCCCGGTCGACGGTACCAAGCGGATCGATGACGGCTTGCCCGCTCTTGTCCGAGAAGTGGCACGGCACACGGAACGTGTAGGGCTGCCCGCTGCCCTCCCGTCGTGAGAGGTGCCACGATTTGTGTCCGAGTGAGGTCCGTGCGATCCTCGATGACTCCTCGCGACTCTCGATGGGCTGATGGAGCGCTCGATGAAAGCCAAGATGGCTGAGACCACGATACCGCTTCGGCTGAAGCGCACGGCATCGCTTGGGTGGCTTACCGCGGCCTGCTGCGCCGCGGTTATCGCAGGTTGTGGAGCGGAGTTACCCCCCGCCGCGAGCGGGGATGGCGGCGGGGGCACGGGGGCGGCGGGCGGTGAAGTCTCGGCGGGGGAGGGGGGCGGCGGGGGCACGGGGGCGACGGGCGGTGAAGTCTCGGCGGGGGAGGGGGGCGGCGGAGGCACGATCCACTGCGCCCCCGACACCACCCTCTGCGGCGGCGGGTGCGTCGACACCGCGGTGGATCCTGCGAACTGCGGCGGGTGCGAGCGCGACTGCGGTGCGGAAATCCTCTGCGTCGCGGGCGCGTGCATCGCGCCTGCGTGCTCCGAGCCTGGATTCCCGGGGTTGACGACGCCGCTGCGCTTCGGCTGGCGGGCCATGACCGCGGCGGATCTGAACGGCGACGGCAGGGCCGATCTCGCCGTCGCTGCCGGCGTCACCGTGAGCGTGCTGCTCAGCCGCGGCGATGGCACCTTCGCGCTGGAGGTCGACTACGACGCAGGCGAAATGGCCTCATCGATCGCTGCTGCGGACCTGAACGGCGACGGCAGCGCCGACCTCGCCATCACGGATTATGGCAGCGACGAGGTGAGCGTGCTCATGAACCACGGCGACGGCACCTTCGCTTCCCGGGTCACTTACCCTGCGGGCAGCGGCCTCAGCTCGGTGGTGGCGGCGGACCTGAACCACGACGGCAGTCCCGATCTCGCCGTCCTGAGCCGCTTGACCGACGAGGTGAACGTGCTGCTCAACCGGGGCGACGGCACCTTCGCCGCACCGGTCGACTATCTTCTGGACGGGTACCCCGGCGAGATCTCGGCCGCGGACGTGAACGGCGATGGGTCGCCCGATCTCGCGGTCAGCGGCCGCGGCGTGAGCGTGCTGCTCAATCAGGGCGATGGCACGTTCAGTCCACAGGTCCGCTACGAAGCGGATCGAGGCTTCCACGCCATCGTCACGGAGGACTTGAACGGCGACGACCGGCTCGACGTCGTGGTCGCAGACGACCTCACCGACTGCGTGGTCGTGCTGCTCAACCAGGGAGACGGCACCTTCGCGGCGTCGACAGACTACGCCGCGGGCCTCGACCCCAGGTACGTGGCGGCGGCGGACCTGAATGGAGACGGTAGGCTCGACCTCGTCGCGACCAGCCAAGCCGAGGTCCGGGTGATGTTGAATCGTGGCGACGGCACCTTCGCCGCGGCGGTCGACTACCGGGTGGGCGCGTACCCCTACTTGATCGCCGCGGCGGACCTGAACAGCGACGGCAAGGCTGACCTCGCCGTCGCCACCGACGGCGCGTCCCTCCAGGGCTCGGGTGAGGTGCGCGTCCTGGTCAACCGGGGAGATGGCACCTTTGGGCCCGCCGTGGCCTCTGCTGCCGGCTACGACGTCGGCTCGGACCTCAGCTGGAATGCGCGCTCGATGGCCGCAGCGGATCTGAACGGCGATGGCAGGCCGGACCTCGCGGTCGCGAGCGTCGACCGCGATGCTGTCAGCCTGCTCGTCAACCAGGGAGACGGCACCTTCGCCGTACAGGACAGCTACCCCGCGGGGAGGACCCCGCTGGCCGTCGCCGCGGCGGATCTGAACGGCGACAGCATGCCCGACCTCGCCGTCGCGAACTATGAGACCAGGGCCGTGAGCGTGCTGCTGAGCGAGGGCGACGGCACCTTCGCCAGCCCCCGGAGTCATGAAGTGCATCGCCCTCCCGCCTCGATCGTGGCGGCGGACCTGGACGGCGATGGCACGCCCGACCTCGCCGTCGGCAGCTCGGACACCAACCTTGTGAGCGTGCTGCTGAACGAGGGCGACGGCACCTTCGCCGGCTCGCTGAGCTACGCCGTGCATGGCGTCCCTGCTGCGATCGCCGCGGCGGACCTCGACGGCGACGGCCGGACCGATCTCGCGGTCGCCAACAGCGATGCCAACGACGTGAGCCTCCTCGTCAACCATGGCGACGGGACGTTCGCTGCCCCGCTCAACTATGGGACAGACGCGGTGCCCGTCTCGATCGCCGTCGCGGACCTGAACGGAGACGGCCGGCCCGACCTCGCCGTGGCGAACAGGGGGACCTCCGACGTGAGCGTGCTGCTCAACCGAGGCAACGGCGCCCTCGCAGCGCCGGTCAATTACCCGGCGGGCCCATCGCCGCTCGTGATCACGGCTGCGGACCTGAACGGCGACGGCCGGCCCGACCTCGCTGTCGGATACGACGGCGGTGGCAACTCCATCGTGAGCGTGCTGGTCAACCAGGGGGACGGCACCTTCGCGCGCGCGCTGGACTACGGCATGAATCGCGCGTCGACGTCGATGGTGGCGGCCGATCTCGATGGCGACGGCATGCGCGATCTCGCCGTCTTGAACCCGGCCGCCCACGTGACCGTCTTCATGAACGCCTGCCTGCCTTAGCCGGACAGTTCCTTGAGCCCAAGGGGGAGATCATGCCGCGCGACGACGCAGCGTTGGATCGTAAGGCGCCAGGTATCCCGTGGAGATCAGCTCGATGGACATGACCCGGATCGGGACGAGGCACCGTGCCGTGTGGCAGGCAGCCGCAGCGCTGTGCGCGGCTGGCGGTTGGTTGCTGCTGGCAGCGTGCGGGGGGGACGCGCCTCCGGTGGAAGCTGGCGCCGCCGGCGGCGGGGGGATGACGGCCACGACCGGCGACGGAGGCGGCGGCGGAGGCGGCGGAGGCGGCGGTGCGACGACGGGAGAGACGGCAGGTGGTGGGGCGCCGAGCTGCGGCGCACCAGGATTGACCTCGTGTGGGGACGAGTGCACCGACACGATGACGGACTTCGCGAACTGCGGGCGATGCGGGAACCGCTGCCCCGCCGGGATGCTCTGCTCGGCGGGCGTGTGCGCCGCGCCCGCGTGCACGGGCACGTTCGCCGCGCCGTTCAACAACTCCGTGGTGGACTCACCGACGGACATCGCGGTGGCGGATCTGGACGATGACGGCAGGCCCGATATTGCCGCCGTGTCGAACAGTGACCGGGTGGGCGTGCTGCTCAATCAGGGCGATGGCGCTTTCCTCGTGTCCGCCTTCTTCCCGACGGGCTCGAGCGGCAGCGACTCGATCGCGGCGGCGGACGTGAACGGCGACCGTCGGAGCGACCTGGTCGTCGCGGGCTTCTTCAGCCGCGGCGTGAGCGTGCTGCTCAATCAGGGCGGCGGCGCCTTCGGCTCGCCGGTCAGCGTCGGGACGGGGGCGCATGCCACCGCGGTCGAGGCGGCGGACCTGAACGGCGATGGCAGCGTCGACCTCGCTGTCGCCAACAACGAGGACAACAACGTGAGCGTGCTGCTCAACCAGGGGACAGGCACGTTCCGTGAGTCTGTGGCGTATCCCGTGGGCTCGGTGCCCCTCTCGCTCGTCGCGGCGGACCTGAACGGGGATGGCAAACCCGATCTCGCGGTCCCGAACTACCGAGGCGGCGACGTGAGCGTGCTGCTCAACCGAGGTGACGGGACGTTGGATGCGGCGGTGAGCTACCCTGCGGGTTCCGGGCTCGCGTCGGTCGCGGCGGCAGACCTGAACGGAGACGGCTGGCTCGACGTCGTCGTCACGAACGCGTTCGACAGCGAGGTGAGCGTGCTGTTCAACCGAGGCGATGGGACGTTGGATGCCGCGGTGAGCTACCCTGCGGGCCGGACCCCTCAATCGATCACGACCGCGGACATCGACGGCGATGGCGCGATCGACGTCGTCGTCGCGAATTCTTTCATCAACAGCCTGAGCGTGCTGCCCAACCGAGGCGACGGCACGCTCGGAGCTCCGGTCAGCTACGCCGCATACACGCACCCTCGCGCCGTCGCTGCGGTGGATCTGAACGGCGACGGCGCGCCCGATCTCGCCGCAGCAAACAGCGACGGCGGCGCGAGCGTGCTGCTGAGCGCATGTCTGCCGTAGCCTCGCGACCTCCCCCGGCGCGTCCGGTCGGCGTACGTGGCGCGGCGCTGCTTCCCGGCGGGCTGGCCCATGGGCGAAGCCTGCACGGGCGCGGGCGGCGAGGCAAGGCGGTGAGAGCAGGGTAGGTCGGCGCGTCGGTGACCGGGGCAGGGCTACGACCGCGATCACTGGCGCGAGCCCGAGTGCGTGCGGGTTTCGCTGATCAGGAGATCCGGGAATGCGTCCAAGCGCTCGGGTGGTGTGATCCGGAGCCTCGGTGACGCGCACTGGCACGAGCCCCGTCGCGCGTCTTAAGGATCATCTCGACAAGGATGTGAGGGGGTCGATGCGGACGATCAAACAGATCATCGCGGCGCGCGCATCAGAGATCATCGAATTCTGGGCTGACGAAGCGAACAAAGCAGCGGTGGCGCGGGGGCTGGCGCGCCCGGAGCTGACAGACATGATGCCCAAGTACGTGCGGTCGCTCGCGCGTGGGTGGGACGGGGAGGAAGTGCACCGCGAGCGAAACGAGCTCATCGAGAGCCATCTGTCCTCCCGCTTGCGTGCCGGCTTCAGCCTCGAGGAGGCGCTGGAAGAGTTCGCCATCCTCGGCCGTGCGATCGTGCGCACCTGGTCCGTCGCAGCCGCCGAAGCGCCGCCGAGCCTGGAGGAGATCGATCGCCTCTTCGCCGAGATCCACGCCCGTTCCATGTTCGTGACGCGAGCGTTCCGGCAACACCTCCTGGAGGACGAGCAAGCCGAGAAGCGCTACCTGCGGCTGCTCCATGACCCGTTCTTGCAGCCTTTCGGCGGAGAGGCGCCCCTGTCGTCGAAGCGTTTGAGGAAGGTCCTCGAGGTCGTCATGGAGTCGATGGACGCCGATACGGCTGCGTTGCTGTTGCACGACATCAGGACCGGGAAGCTGGAGATGGTCGCTTCGGTGGGCGTGGCCGACGAGCCGTTCGTCGAGTACGTGCGAATTGTCGACGCCTCGTCCTTCGCAGGCGCCGTCGCCTTGCAGGACTATGCGATGTCGATGCGCGACGTGGAGACCACGTTGCTCGACGTGCCGGATAGACTGCGGCACAGCGGCATCCACTCGCTGCTCGGCATCCGTCTCCCGCCGCAGCGTTCTCTCATGGGTGTCCTGTACATCGGCCTCCGTGAAAAGCGGACGTTCACCGTTCGTGAGACGCGGCGTATCGCGGCGGTTGGCGAGCGGCTCGCGCTCCACCTCGATAACGCCAGACTCTATACGGAGCTGCTCGAACAGCTCGGTGCCCTGCGCGTCGCGCGCGAGGTACGAAACCAGTTCGTCTCGGTCCTGGCGCACGATCTCCGTGGTCCGCTGTCGGCCGCGAGGATGGCCGCGACGCTGCTGGCCGCGCAGCCGGACGCGAGCGGGCCGAGCGTCGCAAAGCGGGTCGAGGTCATCGTCCGCAACCTGGATCGGGCGGACCACATGGTGACCGATCTACTCGACGCCGATCGGATTCACGCCGGCCGGCGCCTCTCGGTCACGCTCGAGGAGTGCAACCTGGGCGAGCTCGGCCGCGAGCTCGTCGACGAAATCGCGGCCGATCACCCTGACCGCATCGTGCTGCATGCAGACTCGGGCGTCCGAGGGATCTGGGGTGCCTCGGAGCTGCGACGCGCGCTCTGGAACCTGATCTCGAACGCGCTCAAGTACGGCGCGAAGGACGCGCCGATCGCCGTCGCCATCACGAAGCTGCGGGACGGCGTCGAGATGAGCGTGCACAACGAGGGCGCGCCGATCCCGCCGGAAGCACAAGAGACGCTGTTCGATCCGTTCATGCGCGCCGCGGGCGAGCACCGCGCACAGGGATGGGGCCTCGGTCTGATGCTGGTACGCGCCTGCGCCGAAGCGCACGGCGGGAGCGTCCATGTGGACAGCGCTCCCGGTCGCGGTACGACGTTCACGATGCGGCTGCCAGTGGACGCGCGACCGGCCCAGGGCTGGACGTGAGGCGTTCTGCTCGTCGCCATCGGCCGCCTTGGTTGGGCGACCGGTATATCGACGTTCTCTGTAGGCTCGGGCGCACGCTCCTGCCCGGACGGAATGCACTCCCTCTGCCCGTCAGCGCGTCGTGGTATTCTTCGGTGCATGAAGACGATGGCGTTCGGAGCGGTGGGCGAGATCTTCGTGCTTCTACAGGGAAAGATGGCGCCGTCCGACGAGGAGTGGAACCTGTACCTCGACGCGATTGTGGCTCATTTTCAGGGGCGTACCCGTACGCGCACGCTGATCGTGACGGACGGCAGCGCGCCGTCTCCGGCCCAGTGGCAGCGCATGATGAGCCACCCATGTTCATCCTTGTTTCGCATGCCGAGCAAGATCTGCCTGGTGACAGGCTCGACATTCGTTCGTGGAGTGGTCCATGGTATGGACACGCCGGAGCTGAATCCGTTCAGTGGTCAATATCAGGTCTTCACGAGAGACCGGATCATGGATGCGCTGCGGGCGCTGGACGCCTCGCCCGTCGAACAGAGGGAGGCTGTTGCGCTTGTGGACCAGCTCCAGCAGACGCTCGGCAAGAGCTGACGGCTCTTCGCGCCGCGGCAATCGTCCCGACCCGATGATAGAAAGGAAAGCAGTCCCACGATCTGTCCGAAGGACGAATTCGCGGTGCCGAGGGGCCGCGCAACGCAGCTCCGCCTGACGCGCGCACCGGCGGGCGCGGCGTGGTATCCTGGGACGAACCCAGCGCGCCTGGTGATCGCAGGAGGGGACCCATGGGGGACAGCGGGAACACACGGCTCGGCGCCCCCGAGCTCGCGTCGAACGAGGTGTTGAGAGCGGTCGCGGCGGGCACGGCGACGCTCGCGCAGGGGGCGCACGGCGACGGCGTGCGCGCCTTGCAAGAGGCGCTCGGCGCGATCGGCGAGGCGATGAAGGCCGACGGCTCGTTCGGGCCGAAGACGCACGCCGCCATCGTCGCGCTGCAAGGCGGGGAGGGCCTGCCGCAGACGGGTGTCGTGGACGCCGCGACGATCGCCGCCCTCGACAGGCGCCTAGGGGCCCGGCGTGCGCAGCCGCTCGAGGAGGCCATGGCCAGGGCCGCGGGGCTCAGCCCGGAGGAGGTGGCGGCGCTCGGCCGCAAGGCGACAGCGGTTCAGGCGTCCGCCGCGGCTTCGCGCCACGATCAGGGCTATTTCACGGACGCGAAGGGGCTCCCGCGGGTCGTGCCCGGGGCCGCGCCGGACCCGGACTCGCCGCCGCCCTCTGTGGACTCCGTCGGCGACAGGCCTACGACCACCGCCGCCGGCGCGCTCGCCGCCGATCGGAGCGCGCGCCTCGACGAGGTCCGGCGTGCGCTCCGGGGCGACGCGCGCGCGCTGGCCGCGCTCGACAGGCTGCTCGCCGCGGGCCGGCTGCACGCGGGGGCGCTGCTGCCGAACCTCGCGACCATGGCGGGTGTGCAGCGCGATGGCAGGCTCGTGCTCGAGGGCGGCATCGATCCGCACCTCGTGCTCGCGCAGACGATCCGGCACGTGGACAACCCGCTGCGCGTCAAGCAGGGGGCGCGCCACGGCACGTGCGGCGCGGGGACGATGGAGTACGTCCTGCTGCGCGCCGATCCGGCCGAGTTCACGCGGCTCCTCGACGGGATCACGCGGGAGGCGGGCGAGGTGACGCTCCGCTCCGGCCGCGTGCTCAGGATGCCGCGCAACGCGGTCCAGCGCGACGCCTCGGGCCGCATCGACATCGACCGGCTGTTCCAGTCCGCGCTCATGAACCACGCGACCCTGATGAGCTGGATCTTCGATTACGACAACCCCGAGGACAACGACTCGTTCTGGGCTGCGCTGGGGGGCGACTCGCGCGTCCCGCTCGGCAACTTCACGAGCCTGTTCCAGGACATCATGGGCGGCAGCTACACGAGCGTCTCGGCGCTGCTGCGCAGCGGGGCGTCTGTCGCTGAGGATGTCGCCGGAGCCTTGGGACGCGGGGAGAAGGTGCCCGTTCTCCTGAAGTGGGAAGGTGGCTACCACTGGGTTGCGGCCGAGAAGATCGAGCGTGGGGCGGACGGCGCGCCTGTCTCGGTGATCCTGCGCAATCCTGGGGGGTCGGACAGCTGCCAGGGTGTCCCGCCCCGCGTGCCGCTGCCGGAGGCGTGCGGGCGCTTTCGCATGAAGTACGCGGATCTCGCGGCGCATATCCACGGGGCGACCATCAGGGGGTGAACCCCGCGGGGAGGGGAGCCCCGCAGGGCTTGGAGTGAAGGCGGGGCCTTTGCAGGGATGAGGTGGTGATGGCGTCGCTTTTCCAGGGGGAGCGGGTTGATGCGATCGGGCGGGTTTGCAAGGGGGCCGAGGTCGGTGTCGACCTGGTGTTCGTGAGCGCTGGCGCTACTGCGTCAGACCGGCGAAACGAGTGGGTCCGGATGCCATGAATGCTGCGACGAGAGCCCGTGGGGAAGGCACGACGACGGTCCCCTCGCGGGGCGCGCCGGCAGGAGCCGGGCTGGTCTCGTGCATCATGCCGACCTTCAACCGGCGTGCCTTCGTGCCGCAGGCCATCGCTTGCTTTCTGGCCCAGGACTACGAACCGAGAGAGCTGATCATCCTGGACGACGGCAGCGACCCGGTGGCCGATCTGGTGCCCTCCGACGCGCGGATTCGCTACCGGCGCCTCTCGCGACGCCTGAACGTGGGCCAGAAGCGCAACCTGGCCTGCGCCGAAGCGCGCGGCGAGATCATCGTGCACTGGGATGATGATGACTGGAGCGCTCCCTTTCGAATCAGCTACCAGCTCGCGGAGCTGATCGGTGATCAGGCAGACCTGTGCGGAGCTGCGCGCATTCTGTACTGGGACGAAGAGCATGACCGGGCCTGGTGGTACAGCAACGCGAGCACCCCGCGTCTTCTCGCCGGTAACACGCTGTGTTACACGCGCGCGCACTGGTCGCGGCGACGCTTCGCACCGGTGCAGGTCGGCGAGGACGTACGGTTTGTGCGCGCCTCGGCCGATGCGAAGCAGGTCGTCCTGACGCGTGCGGACTTTCTGGTCGCCCGCATCCACCGCGACAACGTGAGTCCCAAGCGCACTGTGAGCCCGACCTGGCAACGCGCCGAAGTCGAGGAGGTCCGGCGCATCGTGGGGGTGCAGGAGAGCGCGCCGGAGGCCGTCCGGTCCGACAGCACCGCGAGCGTACCGCTCGTGTCCTGCATCATGCCCACGTTCCAGCGACGCCCCTTCGTCCCGCTCGCCATCACGTACTTCCAGCGCCAGACCTATCCGAACCTCGAGCTGATCGTGGTGGACGACGGCCCGAGCGTACGCGACCTGATGCCCGCCGATCCGCGCGTTCGCTACCTGCGCTTACCCACGCGCTGGTCGATCGGGGCCAAACGCAACCTGGCCGTGCAGAAGGCTCGCGGACAGATCATCGTGCACTGGGACGACGACGACTGGCACGCGCCGACGCGCGTAGCGACCCAGGTCGCACCGATCCTGACAGGCCAGGCTGACGCGACGTATCTGGACATGCAGCTCGTGTTGAGCCTGCGCGACGCGCAGCTCGCGCGCTGCACGCCCGCGCTGCACACCCAGCTCCACGGGCATGGCGGCTGTCCGGGCACGCTGGCGTTCAGGCGTGCGCTCTGGGGCAAGGCGCGCTACCCGGCAGTGCAGGTCGCCGAGGACGTGTCGTTCATCCGCCAGCTCGCGCGCACCGGAGCGCGCATCGAGCGCCTGCGCGACGAGCGACAGTTCATCGTCGTGCGTCACGCGGCCAACACCTGGGATGCTGGGCGCGACTGGGGAGACGCGCTGGTCGAGGCAGCTCCGGAGGATCTCGCCGCGCTCTCGCCGGACTGGTCACACTACGAGCGTCTGCATGCGGCGCTCGCGCTGCCGCGTCCGCTCGACAGGCGGACGCCCCCGGCCAGCCGCGCCAGCGCTCCGTTTCCCGACACGGCGCTGGTCGTCAGTCTCGCCCGTAGCAGTGCCAGACGCGCGCACATGCAAGCGCAGCTCGCGGCCCTGGGTGATGGGCTGCGCGGAGAGCTGCTCGAAGCGGTCGACGGGCGCACGCTCGATCTCGCCGCCTTTCGCGAGGCCGCCTGGCTGCGCGAGGCGAGCTGGCTGCGTCGGGAGCTGCGGCCGGGCGAGGTAGGCTGCTGGCTGTCGCACCTAGAGGCGCTGCAGACGCTGGTCGCGCGCGACCTCGACTGCGGTCTCGTGCTCGAGGACGACGTGTGCCTCGTGCCGGACTTTCCGCGAGCGCTGAGCGAGCGGCTCGCGGCGCTGCGTCAGGCCGGAAGCGGCTATCAAGCGCTGATGCTCGACTGTTACGAAGGCCGCGGAAGCTGGGCTCCCCGCGCGCCACGAAGCCTGCTGCCCGGCGGGTTCTTCCAGCTCGGTGTCTCCGCCCGCGGGTGTCCTGGCGCACGCGCCTATCTGGTGACGCGCGACGGGGCGCGGCGGCTGCTTCAGCGCCTGTGCTCGGGCCCGATCGACCAGCCGTTCGACGAGGTGCTGCGGGAACAGTCCGAGCGCGGCTTGCGCGTCTTGTGCGCCCATCCCTCCCTGATCCATGGCTCCGGTCACGATTCGCTGATCATCGAGGCAGCTGCGCCCTCCACGGCCGCGCGCTTCGAGCCCGCGCAGTACCTCGCCACCGTCGAGCGCCACGCCCGAAGCCCGTGGTGGAAGAGCCCTCCGCGTGAAGGGGCTCCCTTGCGCCGCGCGACGCCGTCGGTCGCCCCCGACGAGCCAGCACGCGTGCTCTTGCTCGTCTGGGAGCGAGACTGGGTGGGCACGCTGCGCCTGCCCAGGGCGCTGGCCGGCGCGGGAGCGAGTCCCTGCGCCCTGGCGCCGGAAGGGAGCGCGCTGCTCGCAGCCTCCGAGCTCGCCGCCCAGCGCAGCTACGCGGCGCGCCCCGAGGCATGTCGCAGCGCGCTGCTCGCGGCCTGCCATGCCTTGCGTCCCGAGCTGATCCTCCCGTGCGACGATCGATCCGCTCATCTCCTGGCCCAGCTGCTCACGGACGCACTGGCCGGCAAACGGCGCCTGGACCCGCGCCTGCGCAGCCTGCTGCGCCGCTCGCTCGGCACCGGGCCCTATCTCGAGCGGGTGACGCGCGCCGGCTTCGCGCGCATCGCGCGCCGGGCGGGCGTCCGCCTGCCGGATCAGCGCGACGTGCGTGCGCGCGCCGAAGCGGAGGTCGCGGCCGCGCTGCTCGGAGGGCCCGTGGTGCTCAAGCGCGACGACGGCTCGTCGGCTGGAGCGGGCGTGCGGGTGGTGAGCGGCCCGGACGGGCTGCAGCGCGCCTGGTGCGAGCTCTTCACGAGCGACCAGGGCAATGCCGTGCTGCAGCGCCACGTCGCGGGCATGCCTGCGATGGCCACGTTCGCCGCCTTCGAAGGTCACTTGCTCGGCGTGCTGACCGCGGAGAAGACCGAGACCCACGGCCCGCTCGGTCCCTCGCGGGTGACCACGTTCGTGGAGGATGGACGCATGGTCGAGATGACCCGGCGGTTCGCGCGCGAGGCAGGGTTCACCGGCATCGGCAGTATCGACTTCATCCGCGGTCCCGAACACGGACCGGTGGCCATCGAGTTCAACGCGCGTCCCACGCCTCTCGCGAGCCGCGGGGCGGAAGTGGGCATGGACTTGTTCGAGGCGCTGATGGTGCGCCTGAGAGGCGGGCGCGTGCCTGGCGCGACCGGGCGGAGGAGCGCTTGATCCGAGCCGGATCGAGACGAGCGCCCGGCGCTGCTCAGTTCTTCGAGCGCTTGTCCTGATCGTCCCCGTCGCTCGGCGTGACCTGACGCGCCTCGCCCCCAGGGCCCACCACGAAGGTCACCTTCGGGGCCTTCCGTGCCTTGGCGCGCTTGAGCAACTCCTCGGCCTCCCTGAAGGAGGCGCGGCACGCCTTGCCATCACCCCGCAGCGCATGCGCACGCGCCTCCTCGAATTGCTGCAAGGCCCGGCCCAGGTACTGCACCTCCACTTCGTGAGTGGTTCCCCGCAGCAACTCTTCCGTCCAGGTGCGGAGCTTCCTGAGCTCGGCTTCCAGGTTCGTCTGATCTTCGTCCGGGTACTCGTCCGGCGCAGAGGTCGAATTGTAGACCAACTGGTCCATGAGCCGGAGATAGGCGTTGCTGCGATTCATGGCGTGCTCCCCGAGGTGCCACTTCCGGACAAGGGCCCGACCTGCGGTCTGATGACCCGCACCCCGAAGCCGCCGGAAAAGTTCACGAAGTCTACAATTTGAGGAGTCGTCGGTGTCTTGACTCCGATCGTGCCGTCCAGAATCAGCTGCTCGCTGTTGATCCGGACGTCAGGAATGCGGTACGCACCGGAGCCACTGGGGTCACGCAGGAAGCGGTTCACGAGCACGTCCTCTCCGGGTCCCTCCGGGATACCCTCGCGCGCCAGGAAATTTCGCAGGCGTGCGCGGGCATAAGCATCCGTTCTTTGACCGAGCACGGTGCGCCAGTTGAGCTCGGGTGGAATCTGAATTTCCCCGCGATTGAACTTCGCCACGACCCTGAGCCAGGCATCATTGTAGTAGCGCTGGTAGTTGCGCGCAATCACGTCTCCCAGCGAGGGTGGCGGCAACTGGTGGGATGGCGGCGTGATCTCCGGTTCGGGCGCGGGCGGCGGAGCGCTCGACTCGCTGGACGGCGGCGGTTCGCTTCCGCCGCCTCCGCCCCCGCCGCTCATCATCATGAGCAGAGGTGGCGCAGCTGCCGCGACGCCGGGCTGCGTCACGACGGGCACCGCCTCCGCGGCCCAGGACATCTGCGCGGTGCCCTGGAACGTCGGCTCGAAGCTGAGGACAGGACGCGGCAAGCTCACGCTGGGCGGAGGCCCACCGCCAAGGGTGCGCGCCCCCAAGGCGGTGGCAACGATCTCCACGGGCAAGGCGCCGAGCCGACGAGAGCCCTCGACGTCCGTGAGCGGCTGACCGGTGCGGGAGTTTACGCCCGTGGACAGGTCGTGGACGGTCTCGGCCACTCCCACGGCGCCATAGACCGTTCCCGTCGCCACGACGGCCGTGCCGAGCGCCGAAACGGTGGTCGTGGCCGCGGCGGTGCTGAGCCCCGCCGTGGTGAGCGCCGTGGTCAGTCCGCCCGCGATCACCGGAGCGGCCGCCCCTGCGGTGACCGCCACCACCGCCACGATGGCGATGGCTGCCACCGCCCCGATCGCCACCTCGCCCCAGTCGATTTGCCACAAGCCCGTCGAGTCGACCCGGTTGATGGGGTTGTTGCCCACGTACATGTAGATATTGGGGCCGTCGTACACCCCGGCAGGGTCCGGGGAGGTCCAGCGCCCCAGCCAGGGCGCGTAATACCTTGCCCCGAAGGCATAGAGCCCGGTCTCCTCGTCCCGCTCCTTGCCCGTGTAGCGATAGCGCTTGGCGGCGACCTCGGCGCAGCCGTCGGCCGCACGAAACGCGGTCGAGCCGAACGGCACGTACTCCTCGTAGCTGATGATCTTTCCGCGTTCGTCGAGCTCCAGCGTCGCCGAGCCCAGGTTGCTCTCCAGCTGGAAACGCTGGCGCGGCGTCGGCTCGACGCGTGAGGCGCTCGTGTCGACGGTCTTCGTCTCGATCAAGGCCACGCGTCGGCGATCGTCCATCACATGGAGGGACTCACGCTCGAGCTCGAGCTCGCCGCTCGCGCGGTGGCGCTTCCGGTACAGCTCGAAGCTGCCCAGGTAGATGCGCTCTTCCACGAACGCGCCATGCTCGTACACCTTGCGCACGCGCTGACCGCCATCGCCATAAGTGAAGTAGACCTCGTTCGGAGCACTCGCGTCCGTGCCGGCCTGTTTGCGCACCCTCTGCAGCCGCTCCGCGTAGTCCCAGCGGAGCTGCGGAAGGTGAGGCATGCTCGCCATGTTGCCCGCGACGTCGTACGTGTACCGCGCGCTGGCTTCGTCGTGCGTGTCGCCTGGGACGCTGGTGGCCAGGAGGCGATTGCAGTCCGCGGCGTAGCGATAGCGCCGCGTCCAGCCGCCCGCGCCCGGCGCGAGCGGACGATGCGCCATCTGAACGAGGTTGCCCGCAGGATCGTAGGCGTAGGTCTCGCGGTAGCGGCGTAGCCCGCCCCAGTCGCGGGCATGGGCCGCCTGCGGCAATCCCAGCTCGGACGAGTCCTTGGGCGAAGACAGCTGCCCCCCGTGCTCGCGTCCTTCGGCGCGCGTCAGCTGGTAGACGGCATCGTACTCGTAGAGCGAATCCCCCGACACACCGGAATTTCCGTAGGAGACCGCATCGCGAATGGACGCGATGTTGCCGACCGGATCGAGCACGTAGCTCAGGTCCTGAAGGAGGACATCGTCCGCGTCACGCCGCGTGTGCTGGCGTACCAGGCGAAAGGTGAACGGGTCGTACTCGTAGCGGGTCTGGCTGCCGTTGCCATAGCGCACGCACTCGCGCTGCCCGCGGGCGTTGTAGGCGACCCGCTCGACGAGCGTGATCCACTCTTCTGCGCCGCGCAGCCGCACATCCACGCGCAGCAAGAGACTGCGCTCGTTGTACGTGGGCCTGTGCTCGCTGTGGTCCGGCGTGACGTGCGAAGTGACGCGGTTGAGCGCGTCGTGGCGCGTCTGCTCCGCAAAACGTTCTGGCTCGATCAGCGCCTCGGCGCTGTCCAGCTCCGCGCCAGGGCGCGGCTCGACCGAGCTCCAGTCCGGCACGTCCCGGTATTCCCTGGCGAGCCTGCGCGCGCATTCCGTCAGGTTTCCCTTGAAGTCGAAGCGCTCGTTGATCACCAGCCCGGCGCCGTCGAAAGCCAGATGGAGCCTGCCGCGCAGGTTCAGCTCCTCCGCCCGCGGATGCGCCTCTCCATAGCGTCGGAGCTGGCTGCGCTTCTCGCCCCGGCCGTCGTCCAGCCACACGCTCGTGGTGCGCCGCAGCGCGTCGTACTCGGTGCGCAGGCGAAAACCGCGTTCGGTCCAGATCCTCAGCGGCGCGCCGTGACAGTCGAACAGGCTGCGTCCCCCCTCCGCGTCGTCCGCGATGGCCACGGCCCGCCGCCCGTCGTCGGCGCTCGCCTCGCCGGCGTCCGCTCGCACCACCCTTACGGCCCGCCCCAGCATGTCGAACACCTGGCGTACGATCAGGTTGCCGCGCGCATCGGTGAGCGAGCGCTGCATACCCTGTATGTCGAGCTCGAGGCGGGTGGGCTGCTCGCCGGCCGGCCCGTTGTCCGCGACGGTCAGGAACGGACGCCCGAGCCCGTCGAGGTACTGCCGCGCGGGCGTCGCCGCGTGAGCCAGCACGAGCGCCGCGCAGCGCTTCTGATCGGCGCTGCCGGCCTGGAACCGAGACAGCCAAGGCGTGCCCTGGATGCCGTCGTTCTGATCCCAGAGCTGCTTGTGCCAGGCGTCGAACACGGTATCGACGTGGGTTCCATCGGGAAGATCGCTGCGGACCAGGCGGCCGAGCGGGTCGTAGCGCAGGATCGCCGTCACCCCCCACTCCACCAGCGCGCGCTCCGTCTCGAAATCGGACGTGGCGGAGAAGAAGGGCTCGTATTGCTTGAGCGGATTGCCCTTGTTGTCGAAGACCGTACGGCCCGTGCCCAGCCAGCGCTGCTCGACTCGCTGCAGCGCAAGGCGACCGTCCGGCAAGCGCGAGAGGCTGCCGTCGGCGGAGAGCACGGGCACGCGGCCGGCTTCCGCGCGCATCTTGCGCAGCACGTTTCGCCCGGAGCCGTCGGAGTAGCTGTACGTCTCCTGCCAGCGAGCATTGCCGGCGCCGTGCTCCTCGCGCGCGAGCTCTCGCGCGAACACCGGCTGCCGTCCGCCGGTGCGCACGTAGCGATGCAGGTCGTATTCGAAGCGGATGGTGGGGTCGTCGAGGGTGTCGCCCTCGCCAGCGCCGGCCTTGCCCATCCAGGCTGTCGCGATCGGCATGCCGAGCGTGTCGAGACGCACCGCCGTGCGGTTCTGGTTGGGGTCCGTGATCAACACGGGTGCGAGCACGCGGTAGTCCAGCCCGGATTTCGTGAGCGTCCCCTGCGCGTCGCGCTCGCCCACGCTGATGCGGTTGCCGAGCGGATCGATCGACTCCATCGGCAAGAGCGCGTACGCGTCGTAGACGGTGCGGTAGCGGTTGCCGAAGCGATCGAAGGCCTCCACCGGCAGGTAGAAGCGCTCTCGATCGAACACTGCGTGCCCCGAGACCGCCCACCATGCTCCATCCTCGAACAGGTATCCTCCGTCGGCCTCCAGGAGTTCGGAGTCGACGCGGAGGCCATAGGCGTCCGCTAGCAGTCCGGGAGTGAAGGCCTGCTTGGCGCTCTGGAAGGGCAGCGCGCGCACGCCGATGCTGCCGAGTGGGAGCGCGCCCGAAAGGTCGTCGCGGTAGTAGGTGTATCGGTCGCGCTGGATCAGGCGCGCCGCGGGGACTTCGGGATCGGGCAGCGCCTCGAACGGGAGCACTCGCGTTTCGGCCAGAAAGATGCGAGCTGCCTCCCGCGACAGAACCTGGTGCACGCGTTCCGGCGCAGGCAGCCCCGTGAGCTCGAAGGTCTCCGCTTCGTGCGGGACCCCGAGTCGGTAGCTGCGCTCTTCCGTGACGTTCGCGACGCGACTCCGGCGCAGCGTGGACCACGTCCGCGCCTGCTCGGGAAAGGCCGGCTCACGGCGCGGATAGCTGATGGTGACGGACTCCGTGACATTCCCGAAGGCGTCCACGGACAGGACGAGCTCCTGTTGCATGCGGGGATCGTGCGGGTTGCGCTCGTAGTGCAGGCTGAGGCTGCTCTGCGGATGGACGAAGAACGCCGCGTGGGCGTGCTGCGCCGCGCGCTGGACCAGGCGCACTTCGTAGCTGGTCGTAGACACCGTGTAGGGGTGAGCCGCTCGCGCGGTCCCATCCTCGGCGTAGATCTCCTGACGCAGCAGGAGACCGCGCAGCGCGCGCGCCGCCTCGCGCTCCTCCCGCGTGCTGAGCCCCCGTGGAAGGAGCGGACTGTCGAGCGGCGGCGCCAGCGGGTCGGCCGCGTAGAACTCGCGCGCGAGCGCGGTCTCGAGTCGCTCGCGCGCGAGCCAAGCGCCGGTGTGAAACCAGCTGACGGTGCGCACGGGGGGCAAGTCCAGTCGGTCGTCGTCGGGCGTCCGGTCGTAAGGCAGGTCCGCGAACAGACCCTTGCCCTTGTCCCCGGAGAACGACTCTGCGTCCCACTGCTCGGTGCACGCGAAGCCCGCGAACTCGCGCTCGTGCCCATCATAGAACCCGTGGCGATAGGCAAAGCGACGGACGAGCGCCGTCCCGGAAACCCGGTCAAGGTGCTCCACGCGCTGCACCACGTGCACAGGAAAGGGGAGCCGCGTGATCCAGGGGCGACCAGCGGCCTTGTCCGCCAGATAGAACTGTGTCGACGATGCGTAGCCGATGCGCGTCTCGGCGCCGAGGTTATTGATGGCCGCGATCAGCAGGTGCGGCTTCTTGCCACCCAGGATGTCCACGTAGCGCACGGGATGGACGTTCGTGGACAGCGGACTCGACCACACCAGGCAAGCCGTTCCTTGGCCCAGCAGGTCGACGACATGAAAGCTCGCCGGATGGTCCACCGGGGGCAGCGCGCTGAGCACCCGGGGCGCGCTGAGCGAGTTGCCGGCCTGGTTGAAGTGGATGCGCACACCGTCGCGACCGAGATAGACGATGTCACTGGTGCCAGAGCCGTCGACGTCGAACAGGCGCACCCGGCGCGGGTCGAACTGCTCGGGAGCATCGAGCCGCGCCCCCTGTGCGAGCGTGATCTTGCGCCCGAAGCGGCCGTAACCGAGGTTGGGCCAGTAACACACCTCGCCGGCTCGCACGCGTACCAAGTCGCTGAGACCGTCGCCGCTCATGTCGGCGAACTGGATGGCCTCGCTCGCGTCGGCGAACACCAGGGCCGGCCCGCGCGACTCGTCGTGGGGCTTGTTCACGCGCTGCGCCGGCTCGAACCCTTGCTTCGCACGCGAGCGGTACCAGACCAGGGCGTCGTGCTCGGTGATCAGCACGTCCGGGAGACCGTCGCCATCGAGATCCAGAAAGCGCAGGTTGGGATCGTGCCAGTCGATGTTGGGGACCTGGGGGAGCGCAGCAAACGGCGCCCAGCGGTGCTCGGCCTCGCGCTCGAAGTACCCGGCGAGCGGGCGCGCGTACTGGACCAGGTCGAGGCGTCCGTCATGGTCGAGGTCGGTGAGCTGCTGCACCCCCTGACGCAGCTCGGCCGGAGCCGGCAGCGTGCGCTCGAGCACCGGGGGCGCCAGCATGCCGCCGCCCTGGTTCGCCTTGTAGAACCAAGCGCGCTCGCCCGGAATCAACACCCCGGGCAAGCCCTCTCCGTCGAGATCGACCCACTGGCCGCCCACGCTCTCCGGACCGAACGGCATGCCCTCGAGAGCAGCCTTGCTCAGCGTCTTCAGCTCGTCGTGCAGCTCAGGCCTGGAGTAGGCAAACTCGAGCGCTGGCAGCGTCGCGCGCGTGTAGGCATCGGCGCCGGGCGCGCGCTCGTAGGCGACCTGGGTGGCCGCGCGCAGGTAGCTGAAAACCGGCCCCTCGTCGTACGTGAAGTCGGTCGAGCGCACCAGGTAGGGCTCGGGGCCGAGCTCCGCGAAGCGGTGGAACATCAATACGCGCTGGCACAGCCGGTAGCTGCGCACCTCGAAGCCTGCCCGGTAGCTGGAGAACGGGTCGGCCCGCAGCCGCCACGGCCGCTCCTCGTGCGGAGTGGGCCGCTCCGGGTCGTGCTCCCCGTAGTCGAACACCACCTCGAACAGAAAATCGTCCGCGGGAGGCAGCGGCCCATCGAAGCCGGAGACGGGCGTGCGATTGCCGTAGCGCAGCCGCTTGAGGTAGCGCTGGGCCGTGACCAGAAAGCGCGGCGCGCGGCCGTCGCATGCCTCGAAGCGGTGGGCTTCGCTGGCCACGGACGGGTCCACGCCCGCGCCGTCTTCCTGCTTGTACTCGTAGTGCGCCACGTTGCCGCGGTCGTCGCGTGTTTCCTCGAGCAGCCAGGAGAACACCCGGTCCGGATGCTCCGGCTCGGTCACGCGCGTCTTCGCGGTGCGCCCGAACACCTGCAGCAGGTTTTGGCGAGTCGTCACCTGGAAGTGAACGTCGCCGTTCGCGCGCGACGTCCAGCGCTCGATGCGCGCGAAGCCGCTCTCCGTGCGCGGCCGGTAGCGCCGCACCGTGAACTCGCCACGCTCGAACTCGTCGACCGGCGCGTCGTGCTCCGGCGAGAGCCGCAGCGGCACGAGGTCCTCTGCGCCCGCCAGCAGGAACACGTCGCAGTGTTCCTCGCTCTCGGCGTAGCGAGGCAGGCCCTTGTCCGTCTTGCGCGTGATCGCCAGCACCCCGAGCTGCCAGCCCAGCCCGAACGGGCCGTTCGCGGCGCCCGAGTCGTAGCGGATGCCCAGCGCCAGGGGAAAGCCCGGCCGACCCGGCGAGATGGCGATTGGCACGCTGAAGCCGCCCGTCCCCGTGACCGGATTGGTGCTGAACTTCTCGCCCATGCCCTGGATGGCACCGCCCCCCTTGGGCAGGGAGAGCGCGGGCAAAAGCCCCTGGATCGGACTTTCCTGGCCTGGCGCCTTGCTCTCGGCGCGCGGCGCGGCGGCATCGCCCGGGCCGGATCGCTCCGGCCCCGCCGCAGGCTTCGCGCCGGCGACCGAAGTGCTGGGCTTTCGCTCGTCGCTCGCAGTCATCGGGCGCCTCGCGCCAGCGAGTGGAGGACGGCAGACGTTTCGGCGCGGTAGCCGCACAGCACGTAGGCGCGCGCGATCCGAGGTACGCGCTCCGGGAAGCGGAGCTCCGCGACCGTGCGCTCCTCGGCCGGAACCGGCAGCTCGACCGTGAGCGCACCGTGGTAGAGACCCGGCCAGGATTCGCTCTCCACGCAGTCGATGTGCAGGAGACGGCAGCCGCAGTCCTGGCAGTCAGCTTCGCCGCAGCCGCAGCCATGGGGATCCTTCACGGACAGCGCCAGCGTGTGGCTCGCGCGCGCGTCGCTGACGACCTCGGCGCACGGGCGCGTGCACTCGCCCCGGACCGCCCTGGGCTGCTCGAGCTCGAACAGCAGCTCGAGGCGCACCACGTGGAGCTCCCGCTGCCCCGGCAGGAATGCGAACGAGTCGCGCCCCCAGCGCAGCTCCAGGGTGCGCGGCCCGCCGGCCTTCGGCTTCTGCGGCGTGGAGAGGCGCGCCCACAGGTCTGGCCACTCGCGCCGGACCTCGAACAGCCGCACTCCGCCGTCGGGAAGCGCGTGGTTCGCACTCGCGCGGGCGGAGGCCGCCAGCACGCTGCCACCCTCACGGGCCGTGTAGCGCAGGTGCATGACGCAGTCGCTGAGCGTGTCGAGGTCGAAGTAGTTGTTCTCGGGCGGCAGCTCGATGCGCCAGCGGCTCACCGCTCCCTCGTACTCGAAGGGGAGGTAGCGCGGATCGGCGAAACTCACCTCGAACAACCCCGCATCGTTCTGCCCGCTGGAGGTCGCAATGGCGCTGTGCGCGCCGTACCGCCACACCACGCGCGAGTCGCCGGGCAGCGCCGCATAGGCGTCGGCGAGCGGCATGGGTGCGGACGCGAGCTGGCCAGAAGCGTCGTGGCAGACGCACGGGTCCGGCGTGGACACGACCGGAGGCTCGTCGCAGCACTTGCCGTCAGGCCCACGCAGGCGAGGATCCACGCGGGTGCGGCTCGAGAGCAGCGTCAGGCGGCACTGGATGCCCTGGTAGGGTCCGGTGACGCAGGGCAGCGTCAACGACACGCTGCGGATCCGCCGCATGTAGTGCCCGGGATAGTCCAGATCGAACAGCCACTCCGGAAGCTCGATCTCCGTGTAGCCCGTGGTCTTGAGCTGCAGCAAGGAGACCGGTGAGAAGCACCGCATCGAGATGTGCTTGGTCAGCTCGTACTCGCGCAGGTTCTTGCACAGGTAGGCGCTCTCCATCTGGCGCAGGGCCACGCCCAGCCTCTCCCCGGCGAGCAGCCCCTCGTGCAGATCGTCCCATGGCGCGGTGGGAATGAAGCGCTCGCTCTCGTGGCCGAGCTCCAGGTTGTAAGCGCGCTGCGCCATGCGAGCCTCGTGCAACGCGACCTCGTACAGCTGGTGGTAGAGCGCCACCGTCTCCTTCTGCAGCCACAGATACAGCTCGTGGCTCGTGAACTTGTCGCGCAGGAAGTCCTGCACTTCGCCCACCTGCTCCAGCTGACGCTGCTGGTTGTTGAGCTCGCGCAGGGTCATGTCGCGCCTGCGCTCGGCGCCGAGGCGCTGCCGTTCGATCTGCTCGATCTCGAGATCGAGCACCTCGACCTGGTGACGCCAGTCGTCCTCACGCCGGACCCACCCGCCCTCGGTCAGACGCAGGCCCGCTGTGGCGGTCAGAATGTCGGACGTGCTGCGTGCGATGCGGGCCACCGCCTGGAACACGTAGGCGATCTTGCTGCCGAGCGGCAGCGTGGCGAAGTTCACCGTGCCGACGTGCACGTCAGGAATGAAGTGCATGATCTCCGCCACGATCTCCGACACGTTGCCGGCCGTGCGCACGCCGTTGGCAGCCTCTGTCAGATCCTGGAAGTCGCGCTCGCCGGTGTTCAGGCCCGCGTCGATCAGGCCCTGGGTGTAGCGCCTGCGGGTCTGCGCGATCTGCTTGGCGAAGTCGAGGGCCTGCACCTGCCAGTCCGTCTCGCGCCACTGGTTCTTGCGGATATCCAGCGCAAGGCTCAGGATCTGACGCTCGTGGGTGGCCCGGAGCGAGCTCAGGTACTCCGCGTCGCCCTTCTCGAAGGCCGACAGCAGGGCCGCGCCCAGATTGCGCGTCTCGTTGGCCAGCTCGAGCGCCTTGGGTAGGCGGTTGGCCAGGCGGTAGAGGCCGCCGTGCAGGCAGCACAGGCCCTCGTCGTCGCAGGGAGTCCCGCTCGCTTGCCGGCCGTCGGACAGCGCCTGCTCCCCGAAGTACGGCAGGTCGCGCGGCGGCTTGCCATGCGCCAGGCGACGCCCACCGAGGCAGGCCTGGAGCAGCGCACGTCGGTCCGCGACGCGCTCGTACAGTGCCAGAAGTCGCGGATTGAGCGGCACGCCCTCGGCGAAGAAGGTGGTGACCGTCTGCGCGCTCTCGTCCTCGCCTTGGCTGCTGCGCGCCACCGTCTTGGGGGCGGGGCCGAGCAGACGTGACGCACTGTCGAGCACCACGCGCGCTTGCTGGAACGACTCCGGCGTGTTCACACGCAGCAAGCTGTCGGCCCAGGCCAGCGAGGTCTCGAGCCAGCTCAGGTGCAGCGCCCGCCGCCGGGCACGCGGCGCGCTGACTTCACCGCTACCGCAGCAGGTTCCTCGCTCGTCGCCATCCTGGCCGTCAGCGCACCAGGCGGCATCCTCGTGCACAGAGGCCGCCGCAGCGTACCAGCCGAGCGCGGCCTGGTAGCGGCAGTGCGCGCGCAGGCTGTCCGCCGCCACCACCGAGAGCGAGAAGGCCAGGGTCGGAAACAAGGGCGCCCCGGGCGTGTGGTGCAAGAAGTACGGGTAGGCCGCGAGCTCGTTGAAGAACGGCCCGGGCTCCTCCGGATCTTCCAGGAGGGGCAGGACTTCGGCGCTGTCCGTGACCAAGTCGTAGCGGAAGCCCGGTGCATCCCCGCCGTGCAGCCCCGTGGTATTCACCTCGGCCCCGGGGTCCGCGGGAGCGCCTACGCTCAGCGGCGTGCCCTCGCGCACCACCTCGAACTTGAGCGAGTCCGCGAAGCGCCCGACCAGCTGGAGAGTAAGGTCGCGCGTCGTCACGTCCGTGGCGAGGCGCAGGCCTTCGCTGGAGCGACGCGGCTGCTTGAGCTCGCCGTTGTGCACCCGCGCCCAGCACAGGTGCAGCATCGGGAGTCCCTTCCAGTCGAGCAGGGTCGGCAAATCCTGAGGGGAGCGCCACGCGGATGCCGGTCCACTACCCTCGGGCGCGACCTCGGTGGAGCTGACGTTGGCCTCCTGGGTGACGGGCTCGAAGTGCTTCGCGTCCGTCAGCCAGAAGTAGTACTCGTCGAGCGTGGGCGGGTGGATCGTACCGCACTCCACGCAGCAGCCCGGAAGCGGCTCGTAGGCGCGATAGATGTTGGATGCAGGCGGATCGCCAGCCGCCGCCACGCGTAGAAAGCGTGCGCCGAGCCGGATGGCAGACTCGATCCAGAGCGGCAGGCGCTCGCCATGCTCGAACTGGAGCACGGTCACGACATCGTTCGGCGGGCTCACCGCCGACGGCAACCCGGGACGGTTGACGTCACTCAGCCAGGTCGGACGACCGTGCCGATCGCGGGTGCCCATGAGGCCGAGCGCCTCGACCTGCGGCGGATGGACGAAGCGCGTCACCGAGGGCTCGCGCGCCTGCACGAGGGCGTGCCCCGGCGCGGACGGAGGGGTGGGGGCCTCGAACTGGGTCAGGCTGGCCGGCGTCGCAATGCTCAGGTTGGTCGAGCGCAGCTGAGCCTCGAACAACCGGAAGCCCTCCGAGCGGCGCGACGTGGCGAGCTCGTCCCACTCAATCCAGTTCTCCCGGTAGAAGACGCGCCGCTTGCACGCCTGCCAGATCACCAGGGTCTTGAACCGGCGCTCCCACAAGAGCGGCAGCTCCGGATGGGCCAGCCAGTCGGGCTCGAGCCCGAGCAGGGTGCGCTGCACGAAGGCCTGCACGGCGCTCACGGCCTCCTCGATGCGGCTGGCACGTTGGCACAGTCCCGCCTCCACGTCGATCAGCAGCAGGTCGGACAGATCGCGCGGACTCCGGGCAAACCCGCCCCACGGCAGAGCGACACGATCGAGCCGGCACAGATGGGCGAGCAGCGCCGCCCGGGCGCTCTCGCGCAGCGGATCGTTCAGGGAGCCCAGCTCGAGGTAGCGACGCGGCTGGCCGTTTTCCAGGTAACCACGGCGCACGAACAGCGTGAGGTTCTCAGCGCCGCCCGAGGCGGCCGGGTTATCCGCGGCCCAGCGATCGGGCTGCGCGATGCGAATGTCCTCCACGGTGAACTTGCGGCGCACCCTTTCCAGCAGCAGATCTGCGTGGAAGATGCGCACCGGCCAGCGCTCGTTCTCGAGATCGGAGCCCGTGCCGCTCAGGGAGAAGCCTGGGTCGTAGCGACGCACTAGCAGCGCATGGGACAGGTCCACGCCGACGTGCCGCAACAGATGGGCAGGGTCGTCCGGGTGCCGCTCGGCCGCCTCGTGGAACAGCAGCCAGGCAGGGCGTTCGGGCGCCGTGTTGGCCCGCGAGCGCAGCATCGTGTAGTCGAAGATACGCTCCCACCAGTCGAACAGAGCCTGCGTGCGCGGCAGCGACAGCTGCTGGCGCTGGTCGCCAATGGGCGGATGGTAGTTGTCGTCGGCCGGCAGCAAGTCGACGTCGAACCAGGCGCGGTGCGGCGCGAAGGCTCCGCCACTCGGATAGAAGGTGATGCCGGCGAAGCCCTCGGCCTTGGACAGCAGGTAACCGAGCTCGCTCTGGCCGTCATCCGCGCTGGGTTCGGCGTGGAGACCATGGCGCCAGGCGAACAGGAGCGCCCGGAATGCGCGCTGATAGGTGCGCCGGACGTCCCGCAGCGTGCTGTAGTAGCGCTCGTTCAAGTACGCTGCGGGCTCGACGAAGCCGTCCTGGGGTGACCCGATACCGGCCCCCAGACGGGCATTTTTGGTGGCCACGTACAGCTTGTCGCTTGGAATGGCCACGACCTGGTTTGCGGAGTCGGGCCCCTCGTAGGCCAGCTCGAAGCCGGTCTGGCGCGCCAGCGTCGACTCGGCGCGCTCGAAGGCCGGAGGGCATGCGATGAGCTCGATCGTCAGGTCGTAGGCGCCGCGGCGCAACGCCAAGGAGTCGCTGCACGAGCTCGGCGCATGGTCGCCGTCCCAGTGATGGCTGAGCAGCACCCAGCTGCGCTGTCCGCGCCTCAGGCTCACGCGCCAGCGCAGATATCCGGGGCACTCGGGCAAAGGAGTCTCGCCGTCGGGACGCGGAACGCCCGCGTGGAACGTGTAGTCGCCGCCTTGCTCGATCAACATCACGCCCTTCCAGGTCACGGCGAAGCCCTGGGCGCCTCCGAGCGCGGTGCCGTCGTCGTTGCGCAGGGCAAAGCCGTTGCGCACGCCCACGAACTCGCCCTGCGCCGCGCTCAGCTCGAGGTCCAGCGCCGGCAGCACGGTGGGCACCGGCGCATTCCAGAGGTCGCGCGCCTCGCCGAACGCGCGGCTGGGGGAGCGCAGTTCGCGGTACAGCACGTCGGCGCTCGCGCCCGCTCCGAACGCTCGATACTCGCCGAGCAGGCCCGTGCCCACCAGACCGACCAGCGCGGAAAGCGCGCCCGCCTGGGCAGGGTCGGACCAGGTCAGCACGGGAGGGGCGCCCGAGTCCTCCTCCCAGGCGCTCAGCGCGAAGTTCTCGTCCGCGAACAGGTGCCGGAGCACGAGCTTCGCGAGTTTGTCTCCGCCCTCCCGCGGCTCGCCCGTGATGCTGGCGACGTGCTCGGAGAGGTGCTGCGCGATCAGCACGGCACGCCGCTGAAACACGGCGAATGCGCACTGGAAGAACCCGAAGCGCGCCGCTTCGTCCGGCCCTTCGATCAGGGATCGCTCGGCCTCGCCGAAGTCGGGGAACAGAAAGGCGAAGCGCGCGAGCTCGCGGCGCGGAGCGAAGTACAGCGTACGCACCGCCTCCTGCTCGGCGGAGCCCTCGGCAGCCGTGCGAAGCTGCCGGATGCGCTGCAGCTTCTCCAGGACGGCCTGATCGGTGAGCGGGATGCTCACGCCCAGCTCTTCGCGGACCGGGTCGTAGTCGAACGGACCGTCTGGGCTGTTCCACATGCCCGGCGATGTGTTCGCGAGCGGAACCCGATAGCTGCTGGCGGCCGTGGCCCCAGGCGCTCCGCCGGTGCCGTGCAGCACGTGCGGGAAGAAGTGACGCGCCAGCGAAAGGAGCGGCTCTCCCGAGGCGTCGGTCGAAAGCCCGAAATCGTCGCGCAGCGAGCGCACGATGTACGTCCACCCGAGCTTCTGCGCGTGTTCGTCGTCGACCTCCACCTCGAGCAGCTTGCGGCGCAGATGCCACAGGCTGCCCTCGCACGCGTCGTCCGGCGTGGCCAGCGGATCTTCGCGCGCCTCGTTGTCGGGCTGAAGCGGCAAGGGGTCCTCGCCGACCAGGTGCGGCTCGCTGCGCAAGACGAACAGCAGCTCGCCGATGCCGAAGCGCGAGGCGTAGATCTTCTGCAGGACCTCGACGAATCGCAGGGTGTGGCTCGGCCTGGCGAACCAGGTGTGGGCGCTCATGGCGGGATCGAAGCCGGCCAGCGCGGAGAGCGGATCGAGGTTCTCGCTCAGCAGCTTGAGGAACCGAGGCGAGCGGGCGGCGCAGCGGTGCTTCTTGCGGGCGCACTCGCCGATGCGCTCGATCACATGGCTCACGGCCCAGGCCCACTTGGAATGATCTGGCCCCCGCCACAGCGCGAGCAGATGCAGGTGCAGACCCGAGACCGCGGCCGATCCCTCGCGCGAATCGCGTAAGCGCAGGGCGAGGTCGTCGCACAGCATCTGGAAGGCCACGAGCTGGCGCAGAAAGTCCGGGTTCAGCTCCCCCGAGGCCGAGCTCAGGCCCAGCTCGCGCGCGATCTCCCCGAACTCGGCCAGAGAATAGCGGGCGCACGGGAGCGCCTGGAGCTTGCGCCACAGACGCACGAAGATGGCAATGCGCCGAAGGCTTTCGCTCAGACCTTCCTGCCCGGACCGAATGACCAGCCGGTAGTCGTCGGGACAGCACGGCTCGCAAGCGGGCAGATCCGGACTCGGAGGCGAGAGCGGCCCGTCGATGCCGATGTCCACGAAGTCGAGCTGGGCGAGCTCCACCAGCTCGCAGTAGTCGAGCCCCAGGCGCGAGAGAAAGCTCGGCAGCGGTAGCACCTCGCCCGGAAAGCTCTCGCCCCCGGGCGACCCGTACAGCTCCGCGGTGGACGGCGCGTCCTCCCCGCCCGTGAACAGCGTGCCCTCCTCGGGAGAGATGCCGAGGTATTCGCAGGCGATCTCGAAGCGCACCGGATAGCGCCACTGGTGCGCGGGGAAGCCGGTGGGCTCCGGGGTGCCAGGGCGCAGCACGAACTCGGTGATGTCGCGCCGGAAGGCGCGCATGATCTCGAAGCGACTCGTGCACAGCCGGCGCAGATACGCGCGCACGATGGCCAGCGGCTCCGAGTAAGGAAGACTCGGGGCCGAGAAGTCGGTCTTCAAC
The DNA here is from genome assembly GCF_051527405.1 of Sorangium sp. So ce295. Classification (NCBI taxonomy): domain Bacteria; kingdom Pseudomonadati; phylum Myxococcota; order Polyangiales; family Polyangiaceae; genus Sorangium; species Sorangium sp. So ce295. The sequence goes on from NZ_CP150324.1 coordinate 12,751,987, forward strand.
ACCTCGTAGGCCGCGGGCGAGGCGACCGGAGTGGCAGGCGAGGAGTGCTCGGGCAGCACGCCGAAGAGGAGCACGGGATCGTGCGCCGCGGGGTCGGCCCGGTGGGACGCCGTCGCCAGCAGGTGACCGTGCAGGCTCGTTTCATTCGTGTCGTGGACGGCGCCCGCGGGCTGGGCGGTGCCCGTGGCGACCTCGGTCACCAGGCGCTCCAGACTCTCGTTGACCAGATCGATGACGGGGAGACACACGTTCGCGTTGGCCCAGGTGGCGCCGAGCTCGCCCACGGGCCCCCGGCGCGCCGCGACCAGCTCCGACAGCGTGACCTCGCTCGCCTCGCCCGTCTCGAACGCCTCGTCGCCCCGGCAGGTCGAGCGATCCGAGATCTGCAGGAGCTCCTGCAGATAGGCCACCGGGCCGAGGCTCGAGCGGTGTGCAGGCGGCACGCAGTTGACCAGCTGGCCATCCGGATTGATCGGCCGGAACGGTGTGGGGCTCGGCGGCTCGTCTCGATCGCTTCCACCGGCCTCCGCGTGGAGCATGTCCGCGATCGGATAGGCCACAGTGCCCACCAGGCTCGCGCGAAAGTCGGCCAGCGTCAGCGCTGCGATCCGAGCGCGACTGGTGAAGCCACGCGCGTAGAGCGCTTCCATGACCGAGAACTGTAAGCTCGGCGGGTTCACTCCCTGGGTGAGCGTGAAGAGCTCGCTCAAGGCCTCTGCCGCCGCGCGCAGCCAGGCGCGCGCCGCCTCGTCGGCCGGAAACACGTCCAGCAACGCCTGCTCGAAGGCCGCACCCGAGGGCGTGATCGGCAGCCCGCCCAGCGCGTCTAGGAGCTTGCCCAACGGATCGGCCGGGGACGGATCGAACGTGGGCACCTCGGACGGCTGGGCCTGCACCAGGCTGGTCCCGCCCAGGCTCAAGTCGAAGAAGCGTTCGAGCTGGCGCACGAACGCCCGGACGCGCTCCTGGGTAGTGCCAGGAAGGGTGTTGCCTGGGAGCAGCGACGGATCATTCTCGAACAGCTCGGACCACTGATCGGGCGTTACCGCGACCAGCTCCTCCACCGTATCGACGCCGAGCTCGTTCCGCAGCGCATCGACCAGGGCCGACGGGTCCTGTTGTTCGGTGATCACCGCCGAGAGCAGACGCAGGTGCGCGCGCAACAGCGGCTGGACCGTCACCTCGTTCTGCCAGAATTCGCGGATGTCGCGCGAAGGCGCCCCCGCGGACGGAAAGGTCAGCCACGCCGTCACCAGCGCGCTGACCTGCGCCTCCACCAGATAGCGTGATCCCGTACGCATCCCGAGCGAGCGCAGCCGGCGGGCGGCACGGTAGCGGGAGATGCTGCCGACGGCGGGAACGAGGGTGGGCGTCGCGGGCTCGGCGATCACCCCGCGATCGAAGGCCGCTTCCAGCTGGCTCACGATCTGCACCTCGCTCTTGGCGGTGACGCTACGGTACCGTGTCTCGAACGAGACTGCCGCCGGAAGCTCCGCGGTGAGCGCGTAGAAAAACGCCGCGGGAACTACGAAGTCTGGCCCGTTGACCAGCAGCACCTCGACGTCGCGCACCTTGCCGGTGGGCGACACGCTCGGGTCGAGCCGCACCGGTACCGTGAGCCCCACGGGGTCCGCCTGGATGCTGTGCTGCTCGCAGCGCAGGGCCGCGGCCAGCGCGACCACGTACCCAGTCAGTAGCTGGGCGCGGGCATCGTGGGTCGCCTCGTAGGACAGAAGATTGGCCTCGAACTGACGCCTGGCATTGCGATTGCCGTCGATGGAAGCCTGAGGCTCCGTGTACAGAAACGCCAGATTGCTCGTCGCCGGGCCCGAGAACGGAAAGAGCGTGCGCTCGTAAGCCAGCTCGAAGGCCACGTGACGACACTGCGCGGCCGTGAGATCCTCGATCGCCGGACTCGGCGTGGCCGCACTGTTCTCGTGCTGAAGCACCAGCCGCACCGCTGTCAACAGGTCGGCGAAGTTCGGCGGAGAGCCGTCCGAGGGCAGCTCCACGTGGGCGTCGGTGGGGTCGATCTCCCGTCCGGGCGGCGGCAGCGTGAGGTACAGGCTCGTCGGCTCAAGCAGCTGATAATTCGCCTTGTTCGCTAGCTCGGCCGCCGTCAGCGTGATTTGAGCTGTGTTGTAGTGGACACGGACGTTTGCGATCCGGCGGCCATTGCGCTCCACACGCAGCAAGACATCCGGGGCCTCATGCTCCGGCCAGGGCGCGATCAGCTCGATCACCGCTGTGGCCACCGCGGCCGGCTCCGGTCCGAAGATCGGCGCGTAGATGTGCTGCACGATGCGCGTGGTGGCCACGTTGTTCGTGAAGGACGCTTGGCCCAGCTGCCGCACGCCTGCACTCGTGGACGAGGGCGCTCCGAGCGACAAATCCACAGCACTGATCACCAGGCCCGTAAGGAAATCCCGGAAGCCCAATCCACTGACCGGATCCTCGGGATGAAGACGGATGATGATCGCTTGCGGCATGAGTCCCCCCCTTGCTTGCGCTTATACAGGGAGTCGGATCGAATTGCGATGCTCAGCGTCATTTTCGCCAGAGCACTCCCCCAGACCGCGCGCGCGTAGGAGACCGCGCGCGCGTAGGCCAGACCGCGCGCGCGTAGGCTCGGAGCGGTCGGTGTAGCGCCGCTCAAATGGCCTGCCGCCGCCGGTCTCCCCGGGCCCATCGGGCGGCGGCGAAGAGGCCCACCTCCTCGCCGATCTCTCGTTTGCACGTTTGCAGATTTCATGCCATCGTGAACGGCGAGATCTCCGCATCGTGATCGCTCGGATCAGCACATCATGATCGCCAGGATCATGATCGCGTTCAGCCGGATCACGGTCGTGGTCGCGCGGATCGTCGCTCGTGATCGCGCTGCTGCACCCTGGGTGGCTCACGAGGCCGAGGCGCAGCGGCGCTGGACGCCGGGTCCACCCACCCGGGCCTCGGAGGCCCCCACCGGGGTTTTGTTATATTGCCGGTCCGTAGTTCGATAAATCGGCGTCCGTCTCTGCCGATGCCGACTGCGCCGTGGCGCGCAAAGGCTTGATGGGCTGAGCCGGGTATGCACATTTGACCGCCGTGTTCTCTGGGGCTTGGTTGCAGCACGAGCAATCGCGCAGGGACTGCCTCGTCGAATCGTGACGGTGGCGGAACGCAGCGCCCACGTCGGAGGCGGCGCAGGTGACCCCTCCCGACCCGATGCAGCCCGGACCACGCCCCCGGCGAGCAACCCGCGCCAGCCCAGGGCGTCCGCGGGCGACCAACCATTCGCCGCGACGCGACCCGGCGACATCACAGCGGCCCCGCGGACGCCACGGGGAATCGCTTTGTGTTCCTTTCCCCCCTCGTCGTACCCTGCGCTCTGCGGCCATGGATCTCTACCCCTCGCTCCTTCAGATCGTCAGGATCCTCCTCTCGGAGGACGACGACGCGAAGGCTCCGGAACTCGTGCTCCGCCGCGTGCTCGAGGCGACGGGCGCCGACCGCGGCTTCATCGTCGTCCGTGAGGACGGCTCCTACGAGCAGAAGTTCGCGGTCCACTTCGACAAGGCGAAGATCTCCGACAAGGAGCGCAAGTTCAGCCGCGGCCTCGTGCGGCAGGCCATCGAGACGCGGCAGATCGTCCACCTCTCCAGGGACGCTGGCGAGCCGCGCTCCTCGCTCCTCAAGAGCCTCGAGGAGTCAGGCGCGTCCGCCGCGCTCGTGGCGCCCCTCGTCCACGGCGCCGATGTCTACGGCGCCGTCTACGTGGAGTACAAGTCCCGGGCCGCCAGCGACGAGGCGCTCCGCTTCGTCGCCGAGTTCGCCGAGCTCGCAGGGCTCTTCCTCAAGCGGGCCCTCGAGCGCGAGGCGCTGCGCCGCCGGAGCCAGCGCCTCGAGCGCGATCTCTTCGCCCGCTACGATTTCGAGGGCATCGTCACGCAGGACGCCAGGATGCTCGCGCTCCTCAAGACGGTCGCGCAGGTGGCCGACTCGGACGCGACCGTGCTCGTCCGCGGGGAGACGGGCACCGGCAAGGAGCTCATCGCCCGCGCGCTCCACGTGAACAGCCCGCGGCGCAGCAGGGCCTGCGTCACGCTGCACACCTCGGCGCTGCCGGGCAGCATCCTCGAGTCGGAGCTCTTCGGGCACGTCAAAGGCGCGTTCACCGGGGCCGACCGGGACCGCGTCGGGCGGGTCGCGTCGGCGCAGGGAGGCACGCTCTTCCTCGACGAGGTCGCGGAGATCGCGCCCGACGTGCAGGCGAAGCTCCTGCGCTTCCTGCAGTTCGGAGAGATCCAGCGCGTGGGCTCCGACCGGACCGACAAGGTCGATGTCCGCGTGATCGCGGCGACGCACCAGGATCTGCCGGCGCTCGTCGAGGCAGGGAAGTTCCGGCGAGATCTGTACTTCCGGCTCAAGGTGATCGAGATCGAGATTCCGCCGCTGCGCGAGCGCGCGAGCGATGTCCCGCTCCTCGTCGAGCATTTCCTCCGTACCTGCTGGAAGCGCCCCGGCGAGCGGCCCCGCTTCACGGAGCGCGCCGCGCGGGCGCTCCGCGAGCATGCTTATCCGGGCAACGTGCGCGAGCTCGCCCACGTGGTGGAGCGCGCGTGCATCCTGGCGACGGGGCCGGAGCTCGACGTGGATCTGCTCCCGTCCGATGTGGCTCAGCCAGCAGGCCCCGGGCCGCTGGCGCCGCGCTTCTCGCGGCTCTCCGCCGACGAGCTCGATGCGGCGCGCGAGGCGGGCGTCGCCGAGCTGGAGCGTGCCTTCCTTGTGGCGCTGATGGATCGGCACGGAGGGAACGTGTCGCAGGCGGCGCGGGAGTCCGGGTTCAACCGGACCTACCTGCAGAAGCTCCTGGCGAAGCACCGGGTGGCCGGCGCAGGCGGCCGGCGCCCTGCCTTCGATGGGTGACGGACGCCGCCGGCCTTTGAACCGCCTCTTCTGAGGAGGCACTTACCCATGCATTGAAGGGGCCGCCTGAACGAAGCAGCCTGCGAGAGCCTTCGCGCGTTTCAGGGCCTGCGGCGGCGCGTGAAGAGGGCGCCCAGGGCCACGAGGGCCGCGAAGCCGCTCCCGCTATTCTCCGCGGATCCGCGTGCGGCGCGGCAGCCGTCGCCCGGCTCTTCGCCGTCCCCGGAGCCGCCGGTGCCGCTCACGCCACCCATACCGCCCTGACCGCCGGAGCCGGCCATTCCACCGGCGCCGCCTGCGCTTCCGCCCTCGCCTGCGCTTCCGCCGGAGCCGCCGGAGCCGGCCATTCCACCGGCACCGCCTGCGCTTCCGCCCTCGCCTGCGCTTCCGCCGGAGCCGCCGGAGCCGGCCATTCCACCGGCACCGCCTGCGCTTCCGCCCTCGCCTGCGCTTCCGCCGGAGCCGCCGGAGCCGGCCATTCCACCGGCACCGCCTGCGCTTCCGCCCTCGCCTGCGCTTCCGCCGGAGCCGCCGGAGCCGCCCATTCCGCCGGACCCGCCCGCGCCTGCGCTTCCGCCGGAGCTGCCGGAGCCGCCCATTCCGCCGGACCCGCCCGCGCCTGCGCTTCCGCCGCTGCCCTCCGGGGTGACGCCGCCCTCGTAAATCTCCGTGCTTGGTTGCGCCTCGGGGTCGCCGTCCCCGGACGAGCAACCTCCCAGCAACCCCCCGAAGACCAGGACGCGATTGCCATCGAGCAGCACGGACGACGGAGAGCTGCGTAGCCTGCTCAGGTTCGGCACCATCGACCAGTTATTCGTCACGGGGTCGTACACCGCGGCGCTCCGGAGGTCGCACTGGCTGCCGCCCGTCCATTCCGTGCCGCCCGCGATGAGCACCATTCCGTTTCCGAGCAGCGTGGCCGTATGACGTCGTCGCGCGACGTCCAGGGGCCCGGTCACCGTCCAGTCATTCGTCGCCGGCTCGTAGACCTGCGCGTGCGGGACGTGCGGCGCGCCCATGACCAGCACCCGACCATCACCGAGCAGCGTCGCCGTGAAATCGGCGGGCGGCATGAGCAACGCCTGCGTCGGCGTCCAGGTGTTCGTGGCCGGGTCATACCGATCGGCGCCGCTGCCGCTCACCACGAGCACGCTGCCGTCGAGCAGCCTCGTCGCCCGGTGCCCGGAATGCGCGAAGGTCAGCGTCCCCGCCGGGGAGAACGTCCCCGTGGCCGGGTCGTAGAGCTCCGCCGTCGCCGGATTGCCAGCGCCGCCGCTCACCAGCACCTTCCCGTTCTGCAAGAGGACCGCCGAGTGCCCCGAGCGCGAGACGCCGAGCGAGCCCGTCGCGTCCCAGGATCTCGTCGTCGGATCGTAGAGCTCGGCGACCGCCGTCCCGCCGCCCACGACGAGGATACGATCGTCGGGGAGCCGCAAGAGAGCGACGCTCGGATCGTGGTGCGCGACCATGGCGCCGGTGAGCGTCCATGTATTGCTCGCCGGATCGTAGGCCTCGGCCGTCGACGGAGAATCACCACCCACGACGAGGATCTCGCCGGTCGAGACCCGGATCGACGCGGGCTTGCGGCGCGCCTGCGAGAGCGACGCGACGCCGCTCCAGGCGTTCGTCGCCGGATCGTAGAGGTCCGCGGACAAGGTATCGTTCCAGTCGTTGTCGTACCCGCCGGCCACGAGCACGCGGCCATCGGCGAGCTCGGCCCACGTGCCTTCTTGCCGCGGCACGGGCATGTTCCCGGCCGGCGTCCACGCGGACTGGCAGCCGACCGGCAACGCCCCGACGCAAGCGCCCGCCTGGCAGACGCCGTTCGCCGTGCAGCCGTCGGCGCTGCCGCAAACCGCTCCGCTCAGCGGAGTGCAGGTGCCATTCGCCGACGCGCCTGCGCTCACCGCGCACGCGTCACACGAGCCCGCGTCACACGCGGCATCGCAGCAGACACCGTCGACGCAGAAGCCGCTCGCGCATTCGCCCGCGAAGAGGCAGGAATCGCCCGGGGCCGCGAGGGTGAGCCTCTCGACGGTCGCGCTCCCGCCGCCGGCCACGAGCACCCGCCCGCCTGCGAGCTCCGTGGCGGTGTGGCGGCTCCGGTCCATGTTCAGGTACTTGCCGAGCGACCACCTCCCGCTCGCCGGATCGTAGACCTCCGTGAGCGCGCCGCCGCCGGCGACCAGCACCCGGCCATCGGCGAGCGGCGTGGCCGTGTGGTTGTGGTGGGCGACGTTCATCGGCGTCGCCGTCGTCCAGGTATTGCTCGCCGGATCGTAGAGCGCCGCGCTGCGGTTCGTGGAGGAGAACCCCTCACCACCGTAATCGGTGTAGCCGCCGGCGACGAGCACCTTGCCATTCGCGAGGAGCGTCGCGGTGTGCCCTTCCCGATTCTGGATCGAGCCCGCGGCGGTCCACGTGTCCGTCATTGGATCGTAGATCTCCGCGCTGCCGATGGGGTCACCGGATGCGTCCACCCCGGCCACCACGAGGACCTTGCCGTTCGGCAGGAGCGTGGCCGTGTGGGAGGAGCGCACCCGCGCCAACGGGCCCGCGTCGGTCCACGTATTCGTGACGGGATCGTAGATCTCGCTCGAGCCCATCACCCACTCTTCGAACTCGCCGGCGGCCACGAGGATCCGGCCATCGGGCAGGAGCGTCGCGGTGTGGCGTTCGCGCGGCGTGACGAGCGGCGCGGCGAGCGTCCATGCATCCGCGGCGGGGTCGTAGATCTCCACGACCTCGGTCACGCCGCCGGCCACGACGACCCTGCCGTCCGGAAGGAGCGTCGCGGTGTGGCCGGTGTGCCGCGTGCTCATCGGCGCGACGAGCACCCATGTATTCGTGGCGGGGTCGTACACCTCGGCCGTCTCGCTCGCTCCGCCGGCCACGAGGACCTTCCCGTCGAGCAAACGTGTCGCCGTGTGCCTGCTCCGGGCGACGTTCATCGGCGGCGCCATGTCCCAGCGTGGCGCCGTGAGCGCGGCGACAGCCGCCCCGATGCCTTGCTCCTTCACGCGGCTTCGCGGGGTATCGGCGTCATCGCATCCGAGCGCCGCAGCGAGCGGCGCGACGAGGAGGACGGGGGCGAAGCGGCGCAAGAACGAGGCTGAACGCATGCTCGACGATAGCAATCTCGATGTTCTGGCTGTCAAGAAAAAATGGGCTCCTCCGTGGAAGCGCTGAGTGCATGGTTCGAACAAGGGCATAACGACTTGCGACCACGCGATGGATACCCTGCCTCACCCTCACCTCGCCAAAGTCGATGACGATCGTGAGCTCGAGATTCGAGAGCCGCGGGTAGGTGAGGGCGTGCGCGGCCCCCCTTTCACCGAGCGCCGCCGTGCTCCGCGAGCCACCCGTTCACCGCCGTGAGCGCACGCTTCGCGTACTCCCCCTCTTCGGCCGCATAGGCGTCGCGCGCCTGGGTCGCGAGCTCGACCGCCCGCGCCCGGTCCCGCGCCGAGCCCCAGAGCGCCCTGGCCGCGTGGAAGCGGGTATCGGCGAGCTCGATCGGAGAGACGCCCTCGCCCTTCGCCGCATAGATGGCGAGCGCCCGCTCGGCGAACGGGCGCGCCTTTCCCGGCTCGCCCTTCTCGTTGTAGGCGCTGGCGATCCCGGTGAGCATCGACGCGACCGCATGCGAGCTCGGGCCCACGGCCTTCTCCTGGATCGCCGCGGCGCGCTCGAGGCGCACAAGGCCCTCGGCGTACCTCTTCTGCGCGACGAGCGTGCTCCCCAGGTTGGCGAGCGAGGCGGCAACGCTCGCGTGATCGGGGCCGAGCGCCTTCTCGCGGATCGCGAGCGACCGCTCGTAATAGGGCGTCGCCTCGGCGAACTTCTGCTGCATCTCCAGGACGGCCCCGATGTTGTTGAGGGATGATGCGACGTCGGCGTGATCGGGGCCGAGCGCCTTCTCCCGGATGGCGAGCACCCGCTCGTGAGCACGCCTGGCCGCGTCGGTCTCTCCGAGCATGACGAGCGCAATGCCGAGGTTGTTGACGGAGGCCGCCAGGAACGGGTGATCGGGGCCGAGCGCCTTTTCCTGGATGGCGATGGCGCGCTCGATCCGGGGCAAGGCATCTCGGTATTTGCCCTGGGTGTTGAAGAGGCGACCCAGGCTGTTGAGCGTGAGCGCGACGCTCGGATGAGAGGCGCCCAGCGTCTCCTCCCGGACGGCGAGCGCTCGCGTGGTTGCGCGCTCCGCGTCGTCGAACCGCTCGAGGTGGAGGAGGACGGTGCCAAGGCGGCTCCACGTCGCCCCGACCTCGGGATGCTTCGGGCCGAGGGCCTTCTCGAGGCCGGCCAGGGCGCGCTCGACGTGCTGCGCTGCCTCGCCGTACTTCCCCTGCTCGTCGAGGACGCTGCCCAGCGTGCCGAGCAGCCGCGCGCTCGCCAGCGTGTCGCCCCCCGTCCGCTCGACCGCGCCGTCGGCGGCCAGCTGCAGCGCGAGCGCGTCGGCGTGCCGGCCTCCCAGGTAGCCGACAACGTAGATGAGCTGCGGCCATGCCTCCGCCGCGAGGGCGTCGTCCCTGGCCCGCGCCGCCGCGCGCAGCGCCTCGCGGAGCGCCGCCTCCGCGGCCGGGGCGTCGTGCGCGTCCCGCGCCGCGCGCCCGAGCATCAAGAGCGCCTCCGCCTCGATCGGGGCATGATCCGCCGCACGGGCCTCGTCGGCGAGCGGCCGCGCGAGCGCGAGCGCCTCGCCGAACTTGCCGGCCTCATCGAGGGCCCTGACCTCGGCAAGGCGACCCCGCAGCGCGTCGATGCGGGCCCGCGCCGCGGCGTCGGCGGGCGGCGGGATCGCCGCGGTCAGCGCGCCCGCGTCCGCGCAGCGCTCGAGGCCCGGGAGCGCGAGCGACGCCTCGATCGATCGATCGAGCACCTCGGCGTCCGCTCGTTGCGCGAAGAGCGCCGTGAGCGCCCCCATCTCCTGGCGGCGGCGCTCCAGGCACAGCGTCCGGAGATCGAGCAGCCCGGCCGACTGATCGCCCCTCACATGCGTGGCCTCGCACGAGTCGGCGTACATCGCGACCCACGCGCGCGCTCGATCGCCGAGCGCCTTCTCGACGCGCCGGTACGTGTCCTCCGCGTGCGGCCGCCCGGTGCCGGCGAACGCTGCCCGCACCTTTGCCATCGTCGCCTCGTCCCAGACGCCCGCGAGCCTCGCCTCGCCGCCCTTGCAGAGCCTGTCCGCAGGCTGCCGCGCGAACGCGAACACGAGCAGGCCCGCGAGCGCGAGCCCCGACGCCGCGACGAGCCCGCGCCTCCACGCCGCCGCCGGATCCTTCGAGAGATCGGCGAGCAGCGCGTCCATGTCGGGGTATCGAGCGTCCCGATCGACGGAGAGCCCGCGCTCGAGACAGCGGCGGATCCGCGCCGGCATCTCGGCCCCTCGCGGCGGCTCTCGCACCCGCCCGAGCGCCACGTTCTCGCGCAGCTCGTCGTAGGTCTTGCCGGCGAACGGACGCTCGCCCGCGAGCGCCTCCCACAGCGACACGCAGAACGCGTACTGATCGGCCCGCGCATCCGCGGCCTCTCGCCGGTGCTGCTCCGGCGCCATGTAGACCGGCGTCCCCAGGAACGAGCCCGAACGCGTGAGCGCGGCCTCTAGCCCCGCCTCCGCGGTGCCGCCGCCGGCGTCGCCCTCCGCGAGCCCCGCGAGCCCGAAGTCCGTGACGCGCACGCGGCCGTCGGCGCCGACAAGGACGTTGTCGGGCTTGAAATCGCGGTGCACGAGGCCCGCGTGGTGCACCTGCGACAGCCCTTTGCCCGCCTGGAGGAAGGCCGCCACGACCTCCGAGGCGGGCCGCCGCTTCTCCGCGCAGAACGCGCGCAGCGTCCGGCCCTCGACGTGCTCCATCACCACGCGCACCTGCCCGCCCGAGGCGTCGACCTCGTGCACGGTGACGACGTTGGGGTGCTTGATCCTCGCCATGGCCTGCGCCTCGCGGACGAGCCGCGCGAGCGCCGTCGCCGCGCCCGAGCGCCCCAGCACCTCGGGCCGCAGCACCTTGATCGCCACGTCGCGGCCGAGCACGTGATCGCGCGCTCGCACCACCACGCCCATGCCGCCCTCGCCGAGGCGATCGATCACCTCGAACCGGCCGAGCTTCGTCCCCGGGCGCAGATCGAGCGACGCCTCGGATCCGGGCGGCGCCGGAGGCCCGGACGCTCCCCCGTCCGGGGCGACAACGGTGCTTGCGAGCGGATCGATCGTGAGGCTCGAGGACACGTGCTCGTCGCGGGAGGTCGACCGCCTCGACGGGTGCTCCTCGGCGGTCGCGGAGTTCGACCGCGGCTCCTCCGAGAGCAGCGCCTCGCAGCGGGTGCAACGCGGGTTGAAGGGTGAGTTCTCCGCGCTGCACCCCGGGCAGATGATCACGCTCTCGCCCAGGCTCACAGGACCCTGTGTAGCATGCCGCGTCGCGGCCTGCGGTTCCCGCGTCGCCCTCTCTCGGGTGGTGGGGTACTTTGACTGAAGGTGGGTCTCTTGAACCGCCAAGGCGCCAAGGGCGCCAAGAAAATCCCAATCATCTTGGCGTCTTATGGCGCCTTGGCGGTTCCATCATCCCGGCAGGGCGGGGGAGAGGCGGCTACCAGCAGGTCGGCTGACCCTGGCAGCACCCGGGCTCCCCGGGCTCGCAGGTCTGCTCGTCGCAGTCCGCCATGCAGGCATCCCGGTCGGCGGCGCAAAACTCGTAGTCTTCGCCCGCCCGGGTGCAGGCCAGGAAGACCCTGGCGCACTGGCCCTTGCAGTTGATCAGCTCCTGGCTCGCCTCGCCCACCTCGACTTCGGGGGACGGCTCCTCGGCGATCTCGACCTGACAGCCGAACAGGGTGAAGCTCGCCAGCAGCGACGCGAAAAGGACAAACATGGATCGTTGGGTGACGCGAGTGACCATTGGACTCTCCTCGATGGTGACCTGACAGGTGGACAGCGATACGATTTTGCAGGTGCCATGCCACGGCCAACGGGCCCGGCGTCCGTCGGCGAGCTCCCGCGTTTACGCCGAAAACGAGGCCTATCGCTCCCCGGATCTCCGGAGCTGAGCACGAGGCTGCCGAGCCCCCTGTCTCTCTGGAGGAGACACCTGTTCCTCGCGGCGAACAGCGCGCCGGCTCGCGGCGAACAGCCACGACGTGAACTCATCATCCGATGAGAGCGTCCTGAGCTCCGCTCCCTCCACCAAGAGAGAGACGCCTTGCACGGCGAGGATCAGCCGCCGAGCCACCGCCGCGCGAGCTCGAGCGTGCGGGCGTTGTCGGGGACGTGCTCGAGAAAGCGCTCGCGCCAGGCCGGGTCGCCGAGCTTCTCGGCGCGCGCGAGCAGGGCCGTCCTGGCCGCGCTGATCGCGGCGGCGGCCTCGTCGTGCCTACCGCTCGCGGAGAGCACCTCGGCGCAGGTCAGGCGGACGAACGACTCGCCCTCTTCGATGGTTCCGAACGACTCCAGCGTGGCGTTGGCGTCGGCTGCTGTCCGGACTGCGTCGTCGATGCGGCCGAGTCCGAGCTGCACGCGCGCGAGGACCGCAAAGGCCTGCACGCCGAGCGTCGGTATGCCGGGAGCGAGCGAGATGGCAGCGCGCGCTTCGCGCTCGGCGGTCTCGAGATCGCCGGCGGCGAGGGCGATCCTCCCGAGGCAGCAGCGGGACATCATCTCCACACGCGCGCCGCTCGCTTCCCGGCTCGGCGTGGCGCCTGCTTCTGCGAGCCTCCGCGCCTCGGCCAGCTGCCCGCGATGCGTGAGGATCTGCGCGAGGTTCGACTCCACGACGATCTTCAGATCCCAGAGCTGCAACCGGTCGGTTTCGTCCCTGGATGCGCGCAGCAACGACTCCGCCCTCTCGAAGTCGCCGAGCTCCGCGTAGAAAAAGCCGAGATTTGCTCGGGCGCTGCAGGTATTGCGACGATCGCCAGCCTGGTCATAGGCGGACAGCGCGGTCTCCAGGCGGTTCGCGCCGGCGCTGAGGTCACCAGTGCACATCGCGTAGCACGCGCGCGCGTCGTGGAGGCGTCCAATCACCTCCAGGTCTTGTATCCCTGATTTTGCGAGAACGCGCTCGACGGTCTCCATCAGAGCGTCCCCTTCGGCATAGCGCCCACTCATGGTCAGCATCATCGCACCGGCGCTGAGACACGTGAGCTTGACGCACTGAGCGTTGCCTGCGGCTGGCGCATCCGCCGCCATGGCCAGCCATCGCTCCAGCGCGTCGAACGATCCCTGCTTGGACGAGGCCAGGCACAGCTGCTCGATGGCCGAGAACCATGTGGTCGAGCCTCGCTCGACCCGCTCGATCGCCTCCAGGCCTCGCTCCACGGCGAGCGTGGAATCGCCGCTCCATACATGCGCTTCGGCTTGAACTCGGCGGAGCCTGCCCGCGGTCTCTCCAGCGGCGCCGCAGCCGATGCCGCGGTCGGCCCGCTCCACCGCCGTGCGCAGATCGTTGCCGCGAAGCGCCTCTTCCGCGGCGCGCAGGTACGCCTCCGCCGCCCGCGCCGGCGCGTCGCCGAGCTCGAAGTGCTCCGCGAGCGCCATCGCGTCTGCGCCGCCGGTCCGTTCCAGCCAGTCGCCCGCGAGCGCGTGGCCGACACGGCGGTCGCGCTCGGTGAGCATGCCATACGCGGCTTCCCGGACCAGCGCATGGTGGAACCCGTACTCCACCTCGCCTGCGACACGCGCCTCGTGGCGCCGCAGGATGAGCTCCCGCCGCGCGAGCTCGCCCAGCCGCGGCGCCACCGGCGCGCCGCCCACGAGGGCGGCGATTCCACCCTCCCAGAACGTCTCACCGAAGACGCTCGCCGCGCGCAGGACGCGCCGCTCTTCGACACTCAGCGCCTCGAGCCGCGCCTGCACCATGGCGAGCGCCGTCTCGGGCGTGCCCGCGCTCCTGCCCTCGGCGACCGCGCGGATCTGCTCCTCCAGCATGAACGCGTTGCCCTCGGCGCAGGAGACGAGCCTCTCGATCTGCTCGGCGCCGACGCTTTCTCCGAGCACCTCCCGCACGAGCCGCTCACCCGCGCGCCGGGGCAGCGGAGCGAGGCTGAGCCGGAGGCCGTGGCGCTCGCTCCAGAGCGCCGGGAAGAGCTCTTCGACCTCTGGACGAGCGAGCGCCAGGACGAACAAGGGCAGGTCCCTGGCGTGCCGGAGCGCGGCGTCGATCAAGGTCACCGTGGGCAGATCGCCCCAGTGGAGGTCCTCCAGCACCACGAGCACCGGCTGCCGCTGGCACTCGGCCTTGACGAAGTCCACGAACGCCTCGCGGAGGCGATCGCCCATCAGCATCGGGTTCTGCCGCGCCGCGCTGAGCTGCACGTCGCCTTCGTCGGGGAACGCCGTCCCGACGAGCTCGCCGAGGAACGCCGCGACGTGCGGGCGCTTGGCCCCGAGCCTCTCGAGCTGCTCGACCCGGTCGCGCACCTTGCTCCGCCGCACCTCCAGCGGCTCGCCGTCGAGGATGCGCATGGCGCGGCGGAGCGCCTGGGACAGCAGGCCAAACGCCGAGCCGGCCGCCATCGGATCGGCCCTGCCGATCCAGATCTCGGCGGCCTCGCGCTGCTCCTCGAGGGCGCGGAGGAACTCCCAGGCGAGGCGCGACTTGCCTAGACCGGGGGCGCCCACGACGACCACGGCGCTCGCGGAGCCCTCGTCCACGCAGTGGCGCCACTCGGCCGCGAGCTGAGAGAGCTCGCGCTCGCGCCCCACACAGGGCGTCGGCTTCCCGAGCAACCTGGGGACAGTGTCCGGCTCCGCCTTGGGGCCGCGAAGCCAGCATCCTTCGGGCTCGCGCGCCGTATCGAAGCGGCTCGCGAGCAGGCTCGCCGTCGCTTCGTCGAGCCGGATGCCCGAGGGCAGCGGGCCGTCACGCCCGGCGATGAGCTGCGCCACGCGATCGACGAGCTCGCCGACAGGCAACCTCCCCTCGATCTCCGCCAGCCCCGTCGCGGCGGCCATCGGTGCGCCGCCAAGCACCGTCCGGAGCGCGAGCGCGCAGTGGGCCGCTCGCACCGCGAGGTCGGTCGGGGACTCGGCGCCCGACAGCGCGACGAGCAGCCAGCGCGATTGGAGCACATCGAGGCTCCCGCCGTGGCGCGCCACGATGTCCCGCAGCGCCTGGGTCCGCGCGGCGCCCTCGGCGTCCGAGAGCGTGGCGTCTGTCTCGTCCGTGCCGTTGGCGGTCAAAATGACACACATGACCCTGCGCTCGGCCGTCGTGATCGCCTCGCTCGACGCGGACGGCGCCGAGACGGCGCCCGCTCCGCCGTGGCGCCCGTCGGCCAGCACCGCGAGCTCCGCTGCGACGGCGGCGCCGTCGCGCGGCCGCTGCGCTGCCTCCTTCGACAGCATCCGCGTCACCAGGCGCTCGAACGGCTCGGGGATGCCGCCGCGGAGCTCCCCGAGCCGCGGTGGATCTTCCAGGACGACCTTCACGAGCAGCGCGAGCACGCTGCCGCCCAGGAACGGCGGGCGCCCGGCGAGGCACTGAAACAGCACGCATCCGAGCGCGAACACGTCGGCGCGGGCGTCGACGGCCAGGTCGCCGCGCGCCTGCTCGGGGGAGATGTACCCGGGCGTTCCGAGGATCGCTCCGGGCGACGTGAGGCTCGGCGCGAGCCGGAGATTGCGCGCGATACCGAAGTCGAGCAGCGTGACGCGCTCGACGTCGCCGTCGACGAGCATCAGGTTGCTCGGCTTGAGGTCGCGGTGAACGATGCCGAGGCCATGGACGGCGCCAAGCGTTTCCGCCACGCGCGCGGCCAGCGTCACGCTCTCGTCGAACGTCAGCGGTCCTTCGGTGAGCCGCTCCTCCAGGGTGACGCCTTCGAGCCACTCCATGGCCAGGTACGGCTGCCCCGCGCCGGTCACGCCGTGCGCGACATACTGCACGACGCCGGGCAATCGCAGCGTGACGAGCGCCTCCGCCTCTCGCGCGAACCGGCGCAGATCGCGCTCGCTGGCGCCCTGCAGGACCTTGAGCGCGATCGCCTCTCCCGACTGCCGATCGCGCGCGCGGTACACGTCCCCCATCCCGCCGGAGGCGGCGAAACGCTCGACTTCGAACCGATCCTCGACGAGGTCCAGCACGTGCATGGCGCTTCCTATGTACTCGCGCCGGGCACCTGACAGCGGTTCGGCGCCGCAGAGCCGTCGCCCAACGATGTCGTGCCGCCGGTGGTCAACGAATCGCCGTCAGAACACGAACTTGAGGTGTCCGCCGACAGTCGCGAGCACCAGCGAGTACTTCCCGTTGCCGAGGTCGTAATCCGAGCCGGTCACCGTGCGCGGCAGGATGCCCTGCACGCGGACGTCGCCCGAGAGCGACACGCGATCGCTGAGCTTCAAGACGCCGCCGACGTCCCCGATCAGCCGGTGGTTGTCGGGCGAGGCCACGTCGATCGTGCTGTCCGGCGAGGCCGCCGACTGATACCCGACCGACGCCGTCGCCAGAAACGCCTCGCTCAGCTTGTACTTGGCGCCGATCTCCGCCCACACCGTGTCGTTCCACCTGCGCGGCAGCGTCACGGTGACGCGATCGGTGATCCCGAGCTTCGGCTGGGCGAGGTCCGGAGACGAGGCCTCGACGACGAACGCCTCGATGTCCGAATAGAGCACGTACGAGAGGAGCCCATCGAGGCTGAGCTTGTCGTTCACCCGGTAGCCGACGCCGGCGGTGAGTCGCTTGGGGAGCGTGAACGAGAGCTCCACGTCGCCCTCGACCAGCGGCTTGTACTGCAGGCCCTGCTCGGCGAGGTCCTGCGTGAAGAACGGGTGGTCCATGTCGATGGCGAACTTGCCCTTGTACCGCATCGCGGCGCTGTGCTGGTACGTGAGGCCGAAGCGAAGGTCCTTGTTGGGATTGAAGGCCAGCCCGATGTGGAAGGACGCGCCGTGCGACAGAGCCTCCTTGATCGAGATGGAGCGCGCGAGGACGTCCAGCTCGCGCAGCTCGGACGGCGTGTTCGGGCCGAAGTCGTTGTCCTGCTTGAGGTAGTCGAGGCCGTCGTGGAACTCCTTGAGGCTCCCGAAGTCCTGCACCTTCGAGAGCTCCGCGAGGCCGCTGACGTAGGATACGCCGGCGCCGAGCGAGACCTGGTCGGTCAGCTTGAGCCCGGCGGCCGCCGTGAGCGACGTCGAGACGATGAACGCCTGCCGGAGCTGCCAGCGCTGCGCGCCGTCCTGGAAGCTGAGCGCCGCGGCATAGGGCACGTACAGGCCGACGCCCACGGTCAGGCGATTGGGCAGGACCGGGATCGCCAGGAAGGCGTTGCCCGTCGGCGCGATCGGCGTCGTCGACACCTCCTCGGCGCGGCCGCGCTTGCTGGGGTCGACGTTCGCCGGATCGAGCGGGAGCTTGAACTGAAGCGTGTCCGGCGTCTGGTACGTGCCGAGCCGCTCGCGCTGGTAGGTCGCGTGGCCGACGATGAGGCCCGCGCCCAGGACGAGCTCCGGCCGCTGGACCCCGGCGAGCTCGGCCGGGTTCCAGTAGACGGCCGCGGCGTCGGCCGTCGTGGGGCCCGAAAGGCCGCTCGTCACCCAGGGCGCGTCGATGCCCGAGGCGTGCGCGTCCCGCGCCGTCAGGCAGGCGAGGCCTGTCGCGAGCGAGAGCGCGGCGAGTTCACGTCCTGTTCGTTGACGCGCACGGGCGCGGGCACCGGCACGGGCGCGGGGCCGCAGGGGCGGCGGAGCTCCTTGCATGAGACGGGTCCTCACGGTGGGGGGGCCGATCACTGGATCCGGGTGAGGGTGAGCGAGAGGCGATGGGGGCTCGGCTTGTCGCCGATCCTGATCTCGTAGCGGTGCCCCTCGTCGTCCGCGAAGTACAGCGTATCTCCTGCCTTGACCTCCACCTTCTCGTGGAGCGCGTCGCCGTCGATCTCCTCGGTCGTCGACACCTTCTTCTCGAGCCCGGCGTCGGAGAAGAAGCCAGGGCTCTCGTAGGCATAGTCGCGCACGCGCGCGCCGTCCGCGTCCTTGCGGATGTCGTCGGGCGCGACGAAGTAGAGGTAATCCCGCTGGCCGGCGACGCCGCTCTCGGTGCTCGGCTGGTAGAGGTAGAAGTCCGCGTCGCCGGCGGCGTTGTTGTTGAGCTCGAGCGCCATGTCCTTGAGGACCGCTGGATCGCTCGCGAGGTTCTCCTTGATGCTCGCGACGAGATCCTCGGTCTTCACGCCGACCGGCACGTCGCGCAGGGTCACCTCGAGGTCGGCTTCCCCCTCGGCGAGGCCGCCGTCATGGAGCCGCGCCTGGGCCACGTCGAGGAGGATATCCCAGAAGTAGGACGGCGCCGGAGGCGGGTCTTCCAGGATGACGCTCTCGTCGACGCTGATCTCGGTCCACCCGCTCTCGTCGATGCAGACCTTCACGGCCTCGAAGTCGCTCGTCGAGGTGCCCGCGGGCGCGTAGGTCGAGCAGTGATCCTCGATCTGGGCTGCCCTGAGCTCACCCGCGCGGGCGAGGATGTGCTCGAACTCCCAGAGCGGCTGTTCCCACACGGGCGAGTTGCCGCGCGGCGCGGGCTCCCGGCTCGTGCCGCCCGGCAGGAGCATCGCGTTCTCGGGGATGGCCAGCGTCAGCTCGCCGATGCTCAGGTTCCTGGCGAGGTTGTCCAGGACGAGCCAGTCCTCCTGGCTGAAATCGAACAGGGTGTCTATCTGGCCGGGCGTGCTGTTGACGCTCGCGACATCGGCCATCGTGGCGTCGACCCCCTTGTACGGCAGGGCGTTGACGTCGACGCGGACCGTCATCGTGAAGTCGTCGAGGGCCGCCTTCACCCCCGACGCGGCCTTGATGAAGCCGGGGTGCTCCGCGCCGCCCGGGTCGTCCGGATCGAGCGGCGTCGGGCCGAACTGCGCGGCGAGACCGGCGAAATCGGTGACGACGTCGTACAGCGTGACGGGGATGGAGTGCGGCGCGACAGGGTAGACGCCGTCCGGGTGCTCGTCGTTCGCCGGCCCTCTCCGGTGCTGGGTATTCGGGTGGGTGCTGACGAGGTTCTCCAGGACGGCCTGCGAGGTGATCTGGACGGGGATGAGCCGCTCGTTGGCGGCCGCGCCCGTGAGGTCCGCGAGGATTTTGGAGGTCGGGAGCCCCACGGCGTTGCCGACCCCGAGCAGGCCCTCGAGGCTCGTGCCGCGGAGGTCGGCGTTCTCCGGCGTCATGTTCAGGAGCCCGACGAGGTTCCGCGACGCCGGCGGGAGCGCCGCGATCTCCGCGGGGGGCATGTACATGACCTTGAGCAGCGCGTTCTCGATGAGCGTCGAGATGTCGAGATCGAGCAGCCATATCCCTTCGAGGGTGGGCCGCGGAATGGCCTTGAGCTCCTCGAGCGTGAGCGTCTTGGCGAAGCCCCTCGCGTCGAACCGCAGGAACTCGAGCGTGAGCGTGCGGCTCTGGCGCACGCCGAGCACCGGCGGGGGCGGCGCCTGCTCCACCGTGACGGCATCGACGCAGCCGGGCAGCGCAGTGGAGAGCGCGGTGGCGAGCAGGGGGCCGAGCCGGGAGAGCCGGCGGGCGGCGGGGCGGGTGCGGTCTCGCGCTTCCATGATCAGAGCTTCTCCACGTCGGCGGTGATCTCCACCGGATCGTCGCTCTCGGGCACGTAGAAGCGGACCTCGTAGACGGCGCCCTCGTCGTCCTGCATGTACAGCGTGGTCTCGCCCGGCGGCAGCCTGTATTTCTCGTGCGTCGTGTCGTCGAGGCCGTCGAGATCCTTGCTGGAGACCTTGCTCGCCTCGCTGAGGTCCGGGCTCGTGAAGAAGCCGGGACTTTCGTAGGTGTAGGCGCGGGGGGCCTCCGAGCTTTGATCCGAAGGCCGGAGGTCGTCCTCGGCGACGAAGAACAAGGTGGGCGCGCCGTCGGGCGCGCCGCGGCCGTAGAAGAAGTCGAGCCCGTCGTTGTTGACCCAGTAACGGCCCAGGATGATCTCGGCGATCTCGTTGGCCTGGCTCTGCAGGGTCGGGCGGAGGTCGGCCACGATCTCATCGGCGGTCAGGCCGATGCCGACGTTGTGGAGCGCGAAGACCGGCTGGGCGGCGCCTTCCTGGATCTCGGGGTTGCCGTCGCCGGTGGGGTCGTGGATGGCGGTCTGAGCCACATCGGCGAGCAGCTCCCAGAAGAATTGCGGACCTGGTACGTCGGGCGGAGGATCGGGCGGAAATGAGATGTTGCCGAGGAAGACAGACCACCCGCGAGGATTGCCTTCTTGGCCGATATTCACGCCGAGCGCGCACTTCCCGCCAGCCCGGAAGTAACATCCCGAGTAAGGTGCGCGGTCGCGGTACGTGAGGTAACCCGCCGTCCCGACGATCGACTCAAGCAGGTAGGGGGGAACGGACCAGATATAGTCGGTGCCGACGGGGGCATCCGGGGAGTTGGTCTTGCAGTCCGGGTTATGGTCGCCGTCGCAAGGCGGCACTGCGGACGGGAGTTCGCGCAGAGAGATCCTCACGTCCACGATCGGCGCCGGTGCGATGCCGCTGATCTGGAGCTTGTCGGGATCGTTGAAGTCGAACTGCAGCGGCGCGTCGCCGTCGCGCAAGAACATGTCGCCGCCCCCCTTCGAGAGGTCGACCCCGGCGACCCTGCGCAGCCCCGACTCGGCGACGACGCGCATCTGGAAATCCGGCAGCAGGACGTCGCTCTTGGTGGTGAATGCCTCGTCATCGGGGACGAGCACGCCGGGATGGTCTCCGGATGGGCCGAGCTTCTGGGAGAGCGGCTGAAGATCGAACAGCGCTTCGTAGAGCGTGACAGGCATCCTCACGCCGTCCGCCGCGGGGATGGCCGGGTGCGTGCCGAGTAGCTGCTGCTGGAGAGCGCTGATGAGCTTGTCCATCGGCACGAGCGGCGCCGTCCGGTTGCCGCGCACGGCCTCCGGAGCCGGCTCGACGCTCAGATCGACATTGACGGCGTCGGCGAGGACATCGGCGAAGTCGAACGCGAAGGTGCCGGGGTTATCCTCGAAGAATTTGTTCAAATCCTCGAGCGACGTCCCCGTCACATCGGCGTTGGCGGGCGTCATGCTGAGCAGCCGGACGAGCGCGAACTCCGGGGAGGTTCGCCACTCTGCCCCGAAGCTCCGGCCGAGTTCGGTGAGCGAGCAGTCGTGGCCGGGGTTCGCGCTGTCATTCCGCCACGATTGCCCACACGCGTTTTGGATCTGCTCCAGCGCGTTCCGGAGCAGTTCGGTCGTGTCCACGTCGAGGATCGTGATCTTCTTGGCGCCGTCCTCGCCGAAGACCTGGAGCGCCTTCTGCTTGTCGAGCTCCAGCACGACCGATGGGACCTCGGCGTCGTCGATGCGCAGGCGGAACCGGTTCGGCTCCTCGATGACCACGCCGCCGCCTCCGCCGCCCTCGCCGCCGCTCCCCCCGCCGCCCGCGGCCCCGCTGCCGCCGCCTCCTCCGTCGTCACCGCACGCGGCGAGCGCGGCGAGCAGCACGAGGGAGACGCCGCGGAGCGCGGCGCCGCGCCGGGAGGAGAGGGCGAGCGAGAAGTGCGTCATGCGAGGGTTCCTCGTCGAGGGATCGTTTCGAGATCCGCAGGAAGAGACGCCCGATGCTACCGAACTTCGAAGCGGCGGCGCGACAAAGAGTTCGTGCCGCGACGGCGCGGTGAGCTCGATCCGCGACGACGCCAGGCGCGCCAGGACACGTGTCGGTGTCCTTCGGCTGCTCGTCCGCTTGTCGGTCTTCTGTCGCCGAGCTGTTTGGCGCCTGTCTACGCGTCCCTGAGATCGCTCTGGACGTTCGCTGCTGGCATGGACGGCTCGCTCGACGCGTCCGCCTGTGCGTTCGTTACGGTCGCGGGCGGCTCATGCGGCGCGGCCGCGGCCGGCTCAACCGGCGGGGCCGCGGGCGGCTCGGCCGGCGTCGCCGGCGGCGGTGGCCGCATGGACGACGGCGCTCCCACGAGCTCGCGCGTCCGGTCGAAGAACGCGCGCAGCAGCGTGAGGCTCGGCTTGCGCTTGCCCGCCGCGATCGCGAGCACCTCCTCGCGGATCGCGGCGTTGATCGGCGTCGCGATGCCGAGCGCCGCGCCGCGCTCGACGACCTCGCCGTTCAGGAAGTCGACGGCCGGCGGGCGGCCTCGCTCGATGGCGGCGAGCATCGAGGAGCGCATGCGGCGGAAGCGAGCGCCCACCGCGAGGAGCAGCGCGTGCTTCGCGAAGAGCCCCGGCGAGCCCACGGCGGTGCGCTCGGCGTCCGTGAGCGCGATCCAGTCGAGGTCGAGCGTCCCTGCGACCTTCTCGAGGCGCACGCCGATCGTGCGCGAGACCTGCACGGTCTCGGTCATGATCTCCAGCGCGAGGCGGCGGACGAAGCGGTGCCTGAGCAGCACGCCGAGGCGATCGCCGCCGACGGTGCCGAGCGACGAGATGGCGCAGTTGATGGCGAGCTTCGACCAGCGCGCGCCGGCGAGGTTGTCCGTCACGGTCGTCGGTCCGATCGCCTCGAGGATGCGCGCGAGCTCGTCGAGGCGCGGGTCGCTCGCCCCGTCGAGCCGCCCGAGGACGAAGCCGCCGCTCGAGGTGCGGTCGTACACGCCGGGCTCCACCATCGAGGCGCCCCACGCGACGATCCCCCCGAAGGTGCGCTCCGGGCCGGCGATGCGCGCGATGCGCTCCTCGCAGAGGCCATTCTGGAGGCAGATCATGGCGCCCGTCGGGGCGAGGTGCGCGACCGCGTTCCGCGCGGCCTCCTCGACCTGCGGCGGCTGCGTCGCCAGGAGGATGTAGTCGAAGGGTCGGGTGTCCGGGCCGAGCTCCCGCACCGCGCGGCCCCCGACCGTGCCGGGGCTCGCATCGCCGCGCACCCGGAAACCGACGGCGTTGATGGCGTCCGCGATGAGCGGGTTCGTCGTGAAGGCGGTGACGTCGTGGCCCTGCTCGAACAGGTACGCGGCGACGATGCCGCCGATCCCGCCGCAGCCGACGACGAGCAGCCGGGGGGCGGAAGACGCGGGGGCCACGGAGGCACCCGGGGCAAGCTCGGCAGGTGAATCGATGAAGCTCATGAAAGATCCATTACCACCGCTGCGGCGCGGGCTCGACGGGCTCGAGGGGTAGCCGCAGAGGGAGAGGCTGGTCGGAAGCGCTGCCGCGGAAGCGGCGGGAGCGACCGTCGGGGGGCTCCGGAGGAGCGCGATGACGGGACGCGTCGAATTGTGCCGCCTCTGCCGGCGCTCGCGCTGGTGATGTCCCGCCGAGCGGCGTACAAACACGCCATGTCGACCGAGCGATCAGCGCCCGGCTTGCGGCTCACGAGGCTGGACGTCCGCAACTTCCGCGGCATCGACGAGATCAGCCTCGATCTGCGCGACGCACAGGGGGCGGCGATCGATCTCGTCGTGCTCGCGGGGGCCAACGGCTCTGGCAAGACGGCGCTGCTGGAGGCGATCCTCCTGCTGCTGCACAGGCCGGACAAGCTGCCGGGCGATGCGGCGCCCCTCCGGGAGCAGATCCGCTTCGGAGCCGAGGCCCTGGAGCTCCGGGGGGAGTTTCGTTTCCAGGAGCGCGACGAGCTCGTGGACTTCCACACCGAGCTGCGCGTCGCGCACGATACTCCTGCACGATCGGGAAATTTCCTCAGAGCTCACGGCCTCGAGCCTCAGGAGACCCTCCCGGGTTACGGCTGGAGCAGGGATGCTCGGTTCGACGCGAACGTGGAGTACTTCTCCGCCCGGCGTGAGCCCGAGGCGCTCGGCGAAGTGGTCAATCCGGGCGGCGCGCGCTCCGACGTCGAGGCGCACCGGCTGCGCGAGCTGAAGAGGCGCCTGATCAGCGCCTACTATCGCGATCTTCGCGCCCAGGCGCGGCGCGGGAAGCCTGTCACGGAGGCGCCCGCCAACGGGGGAGCGCGAGCTGCCCAGGACGACGGCCCCTTCGCCCGCCTGCAGCGCCTGTGGGAGCGCTTCAACGGCGCCGGGCAGACGCTCGACGTGATCCCGGTGAGCAATGATCCCGGCTCCGGCGACGAGGTGGTCCTCCGGGACGACCTCCCCGTCCCCGAGGACGTGACCAGTCTCGAGATGGCGCGCCGGCTCGCCCCGGCCCGCCCCGATATCCCGCGCATGGTGCCGCTGGATCGTCTGAGCTCCGGCCAGGTATCCTTGCTCGCGTTCGCTGGTCCGCTTGTCTTCCGGGACGCGCCGACCGACGTTCTGCTGATCGACGAGCCCGAGCAGCACCTGCACGTCCAGTGGCAGAGCCTGCTCATACCCGCGTTGAGGGAGCTCTCCCCGACGACGCAGATCCTTGTCGCGACGCACTCGGAGGCCATCCTGGACTCGGCCTTGAGCTACGAGCGCTTCATCCTCGTCGAGGACGAGGATCCGCGGGCCCATCTGGACGATGGCGGGGAAGGAGAGCTGCTCGCGGCGACCCCGGCCTCATGAAGACCACGCTGCGCGAACTGTATCGGGGTCCGCTCACGGTCTGGGTCGAGGACCGCGTCACCCACGCGGTGCTCACCGATGTGTGGGGCGATCCGCAGATCAACGTGCTCGTTGGCGATGGCAAGGCGGGCGTGACGCACATGGTTAACGCGAGCCCGCCCGGGCTGCACGTCTATGGCGTGGTGGATCGCGACTTCGACGACGACAACGCGGCCAGGTGGACATCGCCGGGCTGCCGTGTGCTCCGGCTGCCAGCTCACGAGATCGAGAATCTGCTGCTCGACTTCGATGTCCTGGCATCGCTGTCCGGCAGCGAGCCGGCGGCCCGCATCCGGAAGCTCGCACACGACCACGCGCAGAAGATGCGGTTCTGGATGATCTGCTGTCGCGTGCTCTGGGACATGCAACGAGATCTGGGCAAGGGCTTCCCCGAGCGTCCGCCGAATCCCACGGGGCTGCAGAGCCTCGATGAGGTGAAGCGATACCTCGACAAGAGCGCCTACTGGTCCGAGCACGGCGTTGCCTGGCAGAACTGGCGCCAGGGCAGCGTGCGCTCTCCGTGGATTGATGCCGCTTGCGACGAGCTCCAGAAGCACCTCGATGGTGACGAGTGGATCCGTTCGTTCTCGGGCAAGGAGCTCTTCCGCTTCCTCCGGTCGAATGTCTCCGCGCTCGATCGCACGCCGGCGCGACCCCCGCAGCCGAACTCATCCGAGCGAGACCTGAACCTGGCCAAGGCGATCGCCCGCAAGATGCGGGAGGCTGGCAGTAGTCAGTCTGTGTTCGTCGAGCTCCGGCAGGTGCTGCGGAAAAAGGCGGGCCTTTCCTGAGGACATAGCGGGCTCCATGCCCCCTCGACCGCCGCTGGCGCAGCCTACGGCCCCGCCCGATCCGCGTAACTTGGGGTCCCCCTCAATCGACCGGCGCCAGCACCTCGATCGCCTTCGGCTCCAGCGTGACCGTGATCGGCAGCTTCCCGAGCGGCTCGCCGTCCACGTCGAGGAAGAACGACTGCTCGACGTCGCGGTTCAGGAGCGTGAGCTCGATGCTATCGCACTGGAAGTGGCGCACGTCCGGGTGGCGGATGTGCGAGCCCGTGTACATGCCGGTCGACACGGCCGCGAAGCGGAGGTGGGGCGCGGCGCCCAGGTCGATGACGTCGAACACGCCGTCGTCGAGCTTCGCCATCGGCGCGAGCTGCATGCCCGCGCCGAAGAAGCGGCCGTTGCAGATCCCCACCATGCGCGTCGAGATCTCCTCTTCGCGGCGCTCCCCGCGCAGCGTCGTCACGCAGCGCACCCGGCCGACGCGGCTGCGGACGAGGCCCCGGAGCGAGGCGAGCGAGTAGGCGAGCGTGTTGCCGAGCACCCGCGACGACTCGTTGACCAGCGAGACCACGACGCCGCTCATGCCCGCGGAGAGGACGTTGACGAAGAACGCGTCGGCCCGCTGGCCGTCGCGCGTCTCGTACGAGAGGCGGCCCACGTCGAGCTGGCGCGTGTGGCCGCTCGCGATCGCGGTGCAAAAGCTGTCGAGCCGGCGGGTGAGCTTCAGCGTCTTGCAGAGATCGCTGCCGGTGCCCGCGCCGATGATCCCGAGCCGCGTGCCGGTGGCGCCCCGGTCCCTCGCCTGCATAAGGCCGTTCACCACCTCGCTGATGCTGCCGTCCCCGCCGACCGCCACGACGGTCTCGCGCCCGCCGAGCGCGGCTTCGCGCGCGAGATCGACGGCGTGGCGCGGGCGCTCCGTGCGCACGATGTCGACGTCGCCGAGGATGCGGCGGATGGGCGTCAGCATCTCGTCGAAGAGCCTGCCCGTCTTTCCGCCGCTGGACCGGGGGTTCACGATGAGGAGGGGGCGCATGCGGGCACCGATGCTAGATGCCGCAGGCCGCCCAGGGCGAGGTGTTTTTGTCGAGAGCCCTGCGGGCCGACGCCCCGGCGCGCTCGGCGGCGGTCACTGCTTCGTGCAGCCGCAGCCGCAGTCGTCGCTGAAGTAGCTCCAGCCGGGCTCGCACACGAAGCGGATCCGGGCGCACTCGTCATGGCTCTGCCCGACGTACTTGAGCATCGGGCTGTCGGTCCCGCAGCCTGGCGGGCTGCTCGCGCCCGGCGCGCCGCCGGCGCCGGTCGGCTCGCCCTCCGGGCCCCGCACGCTCCCCGTCTCCGCGCCCTTCGCGCTGTCGGCCGGCGGAGCTGCCACGGGCGCGCCGCTCGGGGCGCCGCGGCAACCCATGGCGAGCGAGCCGAGCAGCACGAGCAGCGATGGCGAGGAGAGGAGGTGTCGAGTTGGCATGAAGGGTGGCTCCGTTGGCAGAGACAGCCCCGCTCCGCGGGGCTCGGCGGTGAAGGCGCGTCGCTTACGCCCTCCCTCGATGGAGCTCCGACCGGCGCGAGCCGACGGGGTGGGGGAGCGCGGCGTCATTGCCCGAGCTCTCGTCGCGCGGGGCGCGCGCGGCGCCGGCCGGGAGCGCGGCGCCCTGGGCCTCCTCCTTTGCAGTCTTGGGCAGATCGGCCCCCGTATCGCTGGCGTCCTTGGCGCCCGCGCGCTTCCCCTCGGGCGAGCGGTGCTCGATGATGGCGTTGATCTCGGCCCCGAGGAGCACCGCCAGCGAGGAGATCCACATCCAGAGGAGGAGGATGATGACGCCGCCCAGAGCGCCGTAGCTCACCTCGTAGCTGCCGAAGCGGCTGACGTAAAAGGAGAAGCCGAGCGACGCGATGACCCAGATCACGACCGCCACGACCGACCCCGGGGTGATGAACTTGAACTTCTGCTCTACGTCGGGGAGCAAGTAATAGAGGGTTGCCAGGACCGCCATCACGATGAGCGCCGACACCGGCATGCGCAGCCAGAGGACAAGCGTCGCGAAGGGGCCGAGGTGCGCGGCGAGCGCCGGCGTGGCGACCGCGATCGCCGAGGCGACCGTCAGCAGGACGGCGCCGCCGATCGTGACCAGCAGGGCGATGCCGCGGCGCTTGAGGTACGACCGGCTGTCCTCGACGCCGTAGGCGGAGTTGAGCGAGTCCATCAGCGCGGTGACGCCTCCCGAGGCGGCCCAGACCGCGCCGAGGGCGCCGACGGTCAGGAGCGCCGGGCTCTGGCCTCCAGTGAGCGCCTGAAGGCGCTCGCCCAGGATGGTGGCCACGGCGGGCGGGGCCACCCGGTACAATTCGCCCATCAGCTGCGCGGACTCGGCAGGATCGATGACCAGGCCGGCGAGGGCGACCGCGAAGAGCAGGAACGGGAAGATCGCGAGGACACCGAAGAACGCGAGCGAAGCAGCGACGGTGTCGATCTTGTCCTTGATACATTCCTGCTTGATGTCGTTCAGGAAATCCTTCCAGGGGATCTCTCTTCCGGGCAGGTGCATGATGGACCTTCCGTGGGGCGCATGGAGCGCTGCTGGGTTCTTCCTGGGGCGGCTCGCGCCGGAGGCGCTGTACGCTGTCATGAAAAGCAACGCGGGTGCCAGGCCCGCGGCTGCAGCTCCCCGGACAGGTCGGCGATTTTCGCGCGCTGGGCCCCGGCCGAGCGCAGAGGCGGCTCGATCCTCGCGCGTGGCGCGAATTGCCCCACACGGCAGAACGGCCACGGCGCGAGCGCCCGAGGCCACCTGGCCGGGCGCTCGCGCCGTGGCCTCCGGCCGCCAGCGCGGGCGCCCCGCCGCCAGCGCGGGCGCTCCGCCCCGCGCGGCCGGGCGCTCCGCCGGCGGCCTGCCTGCGCCGCGAGCTAGCTCATCGCCTTGCCGATGAACTCGTGCAGCTCGGGATCATTCCCGTGTTGCGTTCTCACCGAGGGCTCCTCCCGGTACATCGTGTTGAGCGCCCTCTCGATGCCGGGGTTCTTCCCCGTGAACGCGTCGATGAGCTCCCGCATGCGCTTCACGATCTGCTGCACCGGCGCGCTCTTCGGGTCGGAGCCCTTCTGCATCTGCGCCCGCATGTCGTCGTAGATCTGCTTCCACGCCGACTCGGCCTCACGCATCTTCTCGGGGCCCATCGCCTCTGCGCGCTGCTTGAGCTCCTCGAGCTGCTCTGGGGTGTAATATTTCTCGCTCATGGTCATCACCTCGATGGTTTGAAGGAGCTGCTCCACAGAGACGTCCTCTCCCGACCGCAGGACGTGGGCCAGGCCCTCGAGCCGCGCGCAGAGCCGCTGCTCCAGCGCGATCTGCTCGCGCAGCCGCGACAGGTGGAGCTCGATGGTCTGGAGCGGAGAGAACCCCGGCTGGTCCAGGCACGCGGCGATCTGCTCCAGGCTGAAGCCGAGCTCGCGCAACGACTTGATCTGCTGGAGCCGGGCGACGTCGCCCGCCGAGTACATCCGGTGCCCCGACGCGGTGCGATGCGACGGGACGAGCAGGCCGATCTCCTCGTAATAGTGGAGCGTGCGGACGGAGAGGCCGGTCTGCCGGGCGAGATCGCCGACTTTCAACGGTGCTGAACGCATGGCGTTACCCCTGTTTCCAGGGCGGGTGAGCACGTCCATGCCCCGGAGGCTAGGTCCTCACGTAGCGTGAGGATCAAGGGCCCGCCTTCACTTTTTTCGCTCGACCGGGGCGCTGCGCGGAGCGGCTCGGGCGGGACAGGCCTCTCCCTCGCCCCGCGCAGGGTCACCGCATGCGGAGCGTGTATCTCTCGACCGACCTGTACTGAGGTGGCCAGTCGATGTCGAAGCCCTGCTCCGCGGCGGCGTGCCGGGTCCAGTACGGGTCGTAGAGGTGCGCCCGCGCGAGCGCGCACAGGTCGGCTCTCCCGGCCGCGACGATGCTGTTCACGTCCGCGTAGCTCTGGATGTTGCCCACCGTGATCGTCGGCACGCTGGCTTCCAGCCGCACGAGCTCCGAGAGCGGCGTCTGGAACAGCCTGCCGTGCTCCGGTTTGCTGGACGGGTCCGTCTGTCCTGCCGAGACGTGGATGATGTCGGCGCCGTGCTCTCGCAGCATCGTCGAGAGCGTGATCAGATCGTCCGTCGTGAGCCCGGAAGGCGCCCAGTCGGTGGCGGAGATGCGCACGCTCATGGGCTTCTCCGCCGGCCACGCGGCCCGCACCGCGTCGAACACCTCCAGCGGGTAGCGCATCCGGCTCTCGATAGGACCGCCGTACGCGTCGTCGCGCCTGTTCGTGAGCGGCGAGATGAAGCTCGCGAGCAGGTAGCCGTGCGCGCAGTGCAGCTCGATCAGGTCGAACCCGGCCTCGTCCGCCCGCCTCGCGGCCTGCACGAAGTCCGAGGTCACCTGGTCCATGTCCCCGCGGTCCATCGCCTTCGGGACCTGGCTCTCCGCCAGGTACGGGATGGCGGAGGCGCTGAGCAGCGGCCAGGCGCCGCGCTCGAGCGGCACATCCATGCCCTCCCAGAGCAGCTTCGTCGCGCCCTTGCGCCCGGCGTGGGCCAGCTGGACGCCGATCTTGGCCCGGGAGCGCGCGTGGACGAAATCGACGACGCGGCGCCACCCCTCGACGTGGCCGGGGCGATAGAGCCCCGCGCAGCCCGGCGTGATGCGCGCTTCCGGGCTGACGTCGGTCATCTCCGTGATGACGAGCCCTGCGCCTCCGAGCGCCCGGCTGCCGAGGTGGACGAGGTGCCAGTCGTCGATCTGCCCGTCCTCGGCCGAGTACTGGCACATGGGCGACACGACGACCCGGTTCTCCAGCACGAGCGATCGGAGCCGGAACGGCGTGAACATCGGCGGCGGCGGCGTCGCATCCCCGGCGAGGAGGCGCGCCCCCGCCTGCGCTTCCGCCTTGCGCGCCACGTGCGCGTCGATCTCGCGCACGAACGCCGGGTCGCGCGCCTTCAGGCCCTCGTGCGTCACCCGCAGGCTCCGCGTCAGCAGGCTGAACATGAACTCCACCGGGTCGAGCGCCATGTAGCGCTCGGTGTTCTCGAACCACAGCAGGCTCACCTGCGCGGCCCGCTGGAGCGCGAGCACCTTGGGCTTGCGCTCCGCCTCGTAGGCGGCGAGCGCCTCGGGCACGCCCCGGTGCCGCTGGAGGCTGTCGACGAGCGCGATGGCGTCCTCGAGCGCGAGCTTCGTCCCCGAGCCGATCGAGAAGTGCGCCGTGTGCGCGGCGTCGCCGAGCAGCACCACGTTGCCCGCGCTCCAGCGCTCGTTGTGCACCGTGGGGAAGCTCCGCCAGACGCTCCGGTTCTTCAGCAGCCGGTGTCCCTGGAGCTTTTCGGCGAAGAGCTCCTCGAAGTACGCGATCGTCTCGTCCTCGCCGGCGCGATCGAGGCCCGCGCGCCGGAAGGTCTCTTCCCGGCACTCGACGATGAAGGTCGAGCGCTCCGGCTCGTAGCGGTACGCGTGGACCCGGAAGAGGCCGTGGCGGTTCTCCTCGAAGTAGAAGGTGAAGGCGTCGAACGGGAACGTCGTGCCGAGCCACACGAACCGGTTCGGGCGGACGTCGATGCGCGGCCCGAACCGGTCGGCGAACCGCTCGCGGATCTGGCTGTTCACCCCGTCGGCCGCGACGACCAGATCGCTCTCGGCGGCGGCCTCCGCCGGGTCCGTCACCTCCTCCTCGAAGCGCAGGACGACGCCGAGCTCCCGCGCCCGGTCCCCCAGGATCGCGAGCAGCTTCCGGCGCGAGAGGCCGCTGAAGCCGTGCCCCCTCGACACGAGGACGCGCCCGCCGAAGTGCGCGTGGAGCTCGTCCCAGTGGGCGAGGCTGCTCCGGATCGCGTCGTAGCTCGGGCGATCCGCGTCGGCGAGGCCGTCGAGCGTCGCGTCCGAGAACACGACCCCGAAGCCGAAGGTGTCATCGGGCCGATTCCGCTCCACCACGACGACCTCGCGCCGGGGGTCTGCCTGCTTCGCCAGGAGGGCGAAATAGAGGCCTGCCGGCCCGCCGCCCACGCATGTGATCCTCAACGCCCTGCTCCTCTGCTCCCGCGTCTGCCCGCGCCGGAGCCTACACGAGAACGCCGAGGTACAGCGCCGCTCCGGTGGAGATCAAGGGTGGACAGGATCGAAGAACGGGATTTCCAGGACGCGCAAGAGCTGGTTCGCATCATCGCCCGATCGAGCGCGGCAGTCCGCATCGTCACTCCGGTTCGCGCAGGCAGCCGGCGATGCGGTCGTCAAAGACGATCACCACACCCGATTTGGAAAATTCGAGGGGATGCTTCTGCCGTCCTGAATCCCTCCGCAGGAGCGCCTCCCGGCGATCGACGAAGGGGTTGGTCGGCGGGAGGAAGTAGGGTAAGCGTTGATCAGAAGAGCGATCGCCGGGAATATAGACCGAGCCCCGAGGTGACGGGCGCACGTACCGCTCTGCTTCAAATATTCTCCTTAGCCACGATGCGGCTTATCGCCGGGGCACGCCTCGGCATGGGCCAGGTGAATTCCACCCGAACGGCTGGTCACTCCATGATCAAGACAGCGCCGCCCGACACCGAGCGATCGGTACCGTTCCTCCGCCGTTCCATCGCGGCGGGCATGTTCGCGATGGGGCTCGCCGGCCTGACGGCGGCTGCCTGCACCGGGCAGCTCGGCGATGGGAGCCCGGGCAGCTCGGGCAGCTCCAACGACGACAGGCCCATCGATCCGACCACCGGGAAGCCGGCCGCGTACGACTGCAGAGAGGCCCGAACGAGCCCCGGCGTGCTGCGCCGTCTGTCCAGGGTCGAGGTCCAGCTGACGCTTCAGGACCTGTTCCAGCTCGACGAGCCGCCCGCCGTGGACAGCATCCCGGAGGACACCGGCCAGGGCGGCTTCCGGACGATCGCCGCCCTCCAGAACGTGTCGGATCAGCACCTGCGCGCCTACCTGGCGATCGCGGAGACGCTCGGGCAGGAGCTCATGGCGGACGAGGCGCGCCGGACAGCGGTGCTCGGCTGCGAGCCGGAGGCCGACGATTGCCTCGATCGCTTCGTGCAGCGCTTCGGCAAGCTGGCGTATCGAAGGCCGCTCTCGGCCGAGGAGGCGAGCGATCTGGTCGCGCGGGCGAGCGAGGTCGCGCGGGACAGGGAGGACGCGTTCCGCTTCGTCATCGAGGCGCTGCTGACCTCGCCCAGCTTCCTGTTCAGGATCGAGGTCGGCTCGGCCGGCTCGGAGACGTCGACCTTGACGCCGCTGGAGCTCGCGTCGCGGCTGTCGTTCACGCTGTGGGGCCGGTCCCCGAGCGCAGCGCTGCTCGAGCGGGCGGAGTCCGGCGAGCTCGACAGCGACGAGGGCCTCCGCGCGGTCGCGGAGGAGATGGTCGAAGACGAGCGGACGCAGGTCTTCTTCAACGCCTTCTTCAAGCAGTGGCTGACCTTCGAGCAGCTCCGCGCGCCGGTCAACCCGGACGCCTCGTTCACGCCCGCCCTGCTCGAGGACATGATCGCCGAGAGCGAGCTCGTCCTCGGCGAGCACGCGTTCACTCCAGACATCGACTTCTTCGACGCGCTCACGGCGAACCACACGTATGTCACCCCGGCGCTCGGCAAGTTCTACGGCCTCGAGGTGCCGGGGGACGGCGTGAGCCGCGTGGAGTTCCCGGCCGGCCACCACCGGGCGAACACGGGGCTGCTCACGCACGCGAGCCTCATCAGCGCCAAGAACGACGGCGATCTCATCGCCGTGCGCGGCCAGTGGCTCCGGGCGGCCTTCCTCTGCGAGAAGATCTCGATCCCCGCGGGGCTCCTCGAGCAGCTGGAGAGCGAGCTCTCGGGCCTGACCTATCTCGAGGTCCTCGAGAAGCGCAACACCCAGGAAGGGTGCGCTGGCTGCCATGCGCTCATCGATCCCATCGGCGTCGGCTTCGCCCAGTACGACAAGCTGGGGAAGTACGATGGGAGCATCGGTATCGACGAGTTCGGGCTGGAGCCGCGCCTGGAAGGCGCGGCCAACGAGTCGTTCGACTCGCTCGCTGCCCTGGCGGCGGAGCTGCGGCGGAGCCCCGATCTGGCCGCCTGCGTCGCGGAGAAGCTGTTCATCTACACCCAGGGGCGCGAGCCGGCGGCCGAGGACCGCTGCGCGATCGACGCCTCCGCGGGGAGCTTCACGCAGGACGGCAACCGGTTCCGCTCCTTCCTGACCGCCATCGTGCGCTCGCCCGAGTTCCGGCTGAGGAGGGCGCCAGAGTGACGTGCTCGCAGACGGTTCGACCGACGGAAGAGGAGTGTCGCCAGTGAAGATCTCGAGAAGAGCTCTGCTCCGCGGGGCGGGTGTCGCGGTCGCCCTGCCGTTCCTCGACGTGATGCGGCCCCAGCGCGCCAGCGCTGCGCCGGCGGATCCGAAGCGTTTCGTGGCGTTCTTCGTCCCGAACGGCACGGATCCCGGGGCGTGGCACCCGAAGACGGAGGGGCCGCTCTCGGCGGAGGGGCTGCCGCCGTGCCTCGTGGACATGAACGGCTTCGACGCCGAGCGCGAGTGGCCGGCGGGGGACGCGATCTGGCGCGACGTCACCCTGGTGTCCGGCGTCGACCACCAGGCGATCTGCTCCGACATCCACAGCCCGGCCATGGCCCTTTGCGCCCACACCGACGGCGGCGGGACGGCCGTCCCGCGCAAGGCCACGCTCGACCAGTACCTCGCCAACCACATCGCGGCCGAGACCCCGTTCCGCAGCCTCAACCTGTCTCCCACGGGCGACACGGCGGTCACGCAGGGCTTCATCTCGTTCAGGGACGGCGGTCAGGTCGAGGATGCCTTCCGCGATCCGGCGAAGGTGTTCGACACGCTCTTCAGCAACCTGGGCAACCCCAGCGAGGAGATGGACGACATCCGGCGGCGCCGCGCCAGCGTCCTCGACTGGGTGCGAGAGGACGCGAGGCGCCTGAACCTGCGCCTCGGCGCGGCGGATCGGGCGCGCGTGGAGCAGCACCTCGAGTCGGTGTTCGAGCTGGAGAAGCAGATCCAGTCGACGACGCCGTCGGGCTGCACCGTCCCCGGCGCGCCCACGAAGGGGCAGAACCTGCACGGCAAGTTCAAGCAGATGATCGATCTCGGGCTCCTCGCCCTCACCTGCGACCTGACGCGGGTGCTCGTCCTGCAGTACTCGAACAGCTGGGGCCTCGACTTCGCCGGGTACGATCTGCCCGACGGCGTGGGGGACTGGAGCGACCACTTCATCTCGCACAAGCTCGGCGATCGGGACCGCGCGACCGATCTCGACGGGCTGCCGCAGGCGGAGGCGATGCGCATCGCGAACGCCCGCGTCGTCCAGACCTCGCGGTTCAAGGTGCGCCGCTTCGCCTACCTGCTCAACGCGATGAAGGCCGCCCAGACGGCGACAGGCAACCTGCTCGACGAGTCGCTCGTGCTCTACACATCAGAGAACGGCGACGGGGACTCCCACGGTCGGACCAACATGCCCATCATGCTCGCCGGCCACGTCGGGGGGTTCCAGACAGGCCGCGCCATCAAGGCCAGCAAGCCCCCGACCGGCGCGCTCCATTGCTCCATCATCAACTACTTCGGCGTCGAGCTGTCGGAGTACGGCGACCCGGCGAGCGGGCCGATCGCCGGCCTGTGAGCCTCGCGCGCCGCGCGGCCTGCGCGTGACACCTACCAGCGCTCGACCTTCGATGGGCCCGCCTGCTCGCGGCTGCTGAGCAGCTCGCTCGCCGCGGTCGGGCAGGGGACGTGCATCCAGCCCGGGCAGTGTGACGCCGTGCGGGCATGAGCGGCACAGCTCTCCGCGCGCGAGCGGCGGACGCGCCGTGCGCTCAGGCCGCGCGCGTCCGCCGGATGTGAGCGACGTGGATGCCAGAGAAGGGGGTGAGGCATGGAATCGCTGGGACGGTATTGGTGGCTGCTGGCCCTGAGGGGCGTGGTCGGGATCCTGTTCGGGATCTTGTTCTTCGTGTGGCCGATCCCATCGCTCGCCACGCTCGTGCTGCTGTTCGGCGTGTGGGCGTTGTTCGACGGCTGCGCCGCGTTCGCGTCCGCGATCAGCGGCCGCGGCGGCGTGTATTCCGTGGTCGAGGGCATCTTCGGCGTCGGGATCGCGGTGCTGACGTTCTGGCGGCCCATGATCACCGCGCTCACGCTCTACGGCGTGGTCGCCGCGTGGGCCGTCGTGATGGGCATCTTCAAGATCGTCAGCGCGGTGAAGCTCCGGCACGTGATCGCCGACGAGATCTGGCTCGGGCTGAGCGGCGCCGCCTTCTTGATCTTCGGCGTCCTCATGGTGGCGCTCCCGGCGGCCGGCGTGCTGGCGCTCGTCTGGTTCATCGGAGCGTTCGCGATCGCCGAGGGGGCGATGCTCATCGGGCTCTCGATGCGCCTGCGCCGCGTGCCGAGCCTGGTCGCGCCGCTGCGCATGCCCTGACGCCCGGCGGGGCGCCATGGAGCGGAGCGCGCCCGTCAATCGATCTGCAGGTGGTAGTGCGCGGGCGTCGTCTCCTCGAGCACCAGGACGCCCCCGACCTCCGCGGTGCTCTCGAGGAACGCGCGCTTTTCCTTGGGCGACATGGTCCTGTTGCGCACGTCGACGGCGCCTTTGCGCAGGTGCGCGGAGACGTAGATCCCCCGGTCGATCTGGTCCTGGATCACGGCTTCCATGGCGGCGACCACCTGCTCCGGCGGCTTGCGGGAGTTCGCCTGATAAGCCTTCTTGATCTCCTGGACGGCCGCCTTGTTGCGGTAGAGCTGGAGCAGGTCCTCGCCGAGCCTGAGCTTCGTGAACATCGCCCTGGCCTGGCGGTTCGCGTCGCGTGTCCCGCTCGTGATCACGAGGTGCTCGCGCGTGCGTCGCGCGTAGCCCTGGTCGATCTGCTCGACCTTCGCGGCGATCTTCGCCGGGAGCGTCACGCCCGGGAGCACCTCGTACGGCGGCGGGGCCCACGGCTCCGTGGGCACGGCCTTCCCGAGCGCCGTCAGGGGCGGCAGCTGCGCGCGCCGCTCCTCTTCCTCCGACGGCAGCTCGTCGCACTCGGGTCGGGTCGCCGGCGCGGCGGCGCGCGGCGCGGCGCTCGCTGTCCCTGCGGCGCGCGGCGCGCTCGGGGCCCGCGGCGCGGCGGTCGCCGGCGCCGCGGGGGCGCTCGTGCCAGGCGGATCGAGGCCAGGCAGGCCGAAGCTGGGCAGATCGATGGACTCGATCCGCTCCCTGCATCCAGCCGCGCAAAGCAGCGCCGCGGCGAGGGCGCGCAGGCGGCGCGGCGGCTCCAGGGAGCGTTCCTGTGCGGCTGCTCGGCGTGTCGGAGGCGTCGGCAAAGCCGGTCCAGCGTGCCATGGCGCGCGGCGCGGGCGAAAAAAACGGCGGCGCGCGACGTCGCGACGTCGCGACGTCGCGATGTCCACCAACTCGACGCGCGGGGCCCCGCATCGACTACACAGCTCCCCATGCCCCATGCTCCCCTGACCGGCCGTATCGCCCTCGTGACCGGCGCCGGTACCCGCCTCGGCGCCGCGACGGCCCGCGCGCTCGTGGCCGCAGGCGCCGACCTGGCCGTCCACTACGCCACGAGCGCCGCCGGCGCGGAGGTCGTCGTCGACGAGGCGCGCTCCCTCGGCCGCCGCGCCGCCGCGTTCCAGGCGGACCTCCACGACCGGGGGGCGCTTGCCGCGCTCGCCCGCGCGGTGCTCGACTGGTCGTCTGGCCGGCTCGACCTCCTGGTCCACAACGCGGCGAACTTCGATCGGGTCCCGCCGGCCGAGCTCTCCGCCGACGCGTGGGATCACGCCATGGCGCTCAACGCGACCGCGCCGTACCTGCTCACGCTCGAGCTCGCCCCAGCGCTCCGCGCCTGCCGCGGCAGCGTCGTCGCGATGGTGTGCGTGAGCGCCGAGCGCCCCTGGAAAAATTACATCCCGTATTCCGTGTCGAAGGCCGCGCTCGCGCACCTGGTCCGCGGCCTCGCCGTGGGGCTGGCGCCGGAGGTGCGCGTGAACGGCGTCTCACCCGGGACGGTGCTGCCGCCGTCCTCCTACGACGAGGCCACGCTCGCTCGCCTCCGCGAGCGCATCCCGCTCCAGCGCATCGGGGAGGCGGAAGACGTCGCCCGCGCCGTGGTGTTCCTTGCTGAAAACGACTTCATCACCGGCCAGATCCTCGCGGTCGACGGCGGCGTCTCGGTCGCGTGACGCGCCGCCTTCTCGCTCGGGTCGATCCGCCCCAGCGTGAACGGGCGCGCGCTTTGGCTTGAACGACCTCACCTGATCGACCCATAGTTCGAGCCTCATGAGCCACACGCCCGAGACCAGCGCCGCCCCCCTCCAGGCAGATCCTGCCCACAGCGCGCCCGCCGGCGGCGCCCCGGCCGAGGCGCCCGCGGCTGCGGCTCCCGGCGCGGAGGCCAAGCCGGCGAGCCACGACTCGACGCTGCCGGAGGCGCTTGTCGCGTTCATGCTGGAGCGCTGGACGCCGGCGTCCGGCGAGCTCCCGCAGGCGATCGCGCACGCGGACGTGTTCGCTGCCCGCCGCCGCGCCCTGTCGAAGCTCTTCCCGGCGGAGACGCTCATCATCCCCACCGGGCACGAGAAGGTGCGCGCCAACGACACGCACTACCGCTTTCGCCCGGGCTCGGACTTCTTCTACCTGACGGGCAACCTCGAGCCTGACTGCGTGCTCGTGCTGCAGCCGCAGGAGGGGGGCGGGCACCGGGACATCCTTTTCGTCGAGCCGAACCCCGGGCGCAGCGACAAGACGTTCTTCACCGATCGCGCCAAGGGCGAGCTCTGGGTCGGCCCCCGCCTCGGCGTCGAGCAGAGCCGCGCGCACTTCGGCGTCGACGAGTGCCGCGGGCTCCCCGAGCTGGACGCGTACCTGAGCGGCCTCGTCGGTACGGTGACGCGCCCCCACCGCGTGCTCCGCGGCATGTCCGAGCGCGTCGACAAGCTCCTCGCCCGGCACGATCGCGACAAGCAGCTCGGCGAGGCGCTCTCGGAGATGCGGCTCCTCAAGGACGCCCTCGAGGTGCAGGAGCTCGAGGCGGTCGTCGCGTCGACGAAGCGGGGCTTCGAGGACGTCATCCGCGCGCTCCCCCGCGCTCGGAGCGAGCGAGAGGTGGAGGGCACCTTCAACCTGCGCGCCCGGGTCGAGGGCAACGACGTCGGCTACGGGACCATCGCCGCGTCGGGCCACCACGCGTGCATCCTGCACTGGACGAGGAACGACGGCGCGCTGGAGCCGGGCAAGCTCCTCTTGGTCGACGCCGGCGTCGAGGGCAACGCGCTCTACACGGCCGACATCACCCGGACGCTGCCGATCAACGGGAAGTTCTCCAAAGAGCAGCGCGAGATCTACGAGCTCGTGCTCGAGGCGCAGGAGGCGGCGATCCGCGAGGTGAAGCCGGGCAACGACTTCATGGAGCCGAACCGGGCGGCGATGCGGGTGCTCGCCCGGGGGCTCGAGCGGCTCGGCATCCTCCACGTCTCCGCCGAGGAGGCGCTCAAGGAAGACAGGCAGCTCTACCGGCGGTATTCGCTCCACAACGTGAGCCACATGCTGGGCCTCGACGTGCACGACTGCGCGCAGGCGCGGCAGCAGGTCTACAAGTTCGGCAAGCTCAAGGCGGGCATGGTGCTCACGGTCGAGCCGGGGCTCTATTTCCAGCTCGATGACGAGACCGTCCCGGCCAGGTACCGCGGGATCGGGGTGCGCATCGAGGACGATATCCTCGTCACGGAGACGGGGTATCGGAACCTGTCGAGCGATATCCCTAGGTCCGTGAGCGACGTGGAAGCGTGGATGGCGGGACTCTGGGCCACGCCGAAGTGAACTGAACGGCGGGCGGGGGAACGGTCCACGAGGAGGCGGGCGCGACCAGACGCGGGGGCCGCCGGTGGAGGGTGGGGCCGCGCGGGAGGGCGGCGGGGGTCCCCCCACAAACTCGCGCCTTTTGGGGGGCTACTGCCACACAGGGGGGGTGGGGTGGGGTCGGGGGCGACTCGCTTCGATGCGGGCCGGCGCTCGGGTTTGTGGGGCCCACCCCCGCCGCCCTCCCGCGCGGCCCCACCCTCCACCGGCGGCTCTGCCGTGGGGAGCGGTGGCCGGGAGCTTGGGCAGCCGAGCTCGGGCTTGAGGGGCGGTGTCTGGGGGTTCCAGGAAGTCCGTGGTTGCGGTTGGCGGTGGATGCCATCGGGA
This sequence comes from Sorangium sp. So ce295, assembly GCF_051527405.1. Lineage (NCBI taxonomy): Bacteria > Pseudomonadati > Myxococcota > Polyangiales > Polyangiaceae > Sorangium > Sorangium sp. So ce295. The sequence goes on from NZ_CP150324.1 coordinate 12,791,308, forward strand.
CACGGCGAGGGGGGCGAGGGGGGGCTGGCGCACGGACGCAATGAGCGCGGCGCGAGGATGCTGGAGCGATGGCTGCTCGCGGGCGGCGGCGCTACCCTGGCGAGGAGGAGACCCGCATGCACACGTCTCGCCTTCTGCGTTGGCCAGGGACCGCAAATCTCCGAACCGGACGCGCGCTCGCGACGTCGCTGCTCGCTGCGACCGCGCTGGTCGCCGTGTCGGGCGCGGTCAGGGCCGACGACGGGACGGACAGCCAAGGCGCCGGGGCCGCCCTCGCGGCGCGCTCGCCGGGGATGCTCGAGCCCCGCCTCCCTGGATACGTCAACCCTGCGCTGCCCGTCGACGTCGGTCCGTCGCTGCGCGGCCCGGACCTCCTGAGCGAACCGGTCGCGACCGCGGGGGAGCCGCTGCACGGCATGGCCTCCGAGCTCGACGAGACCAGCTACGACATCCCAGGGCAGATCGTCGTCGACGCGCGCGACGACCTCGACGACGCCTCGCTCGCGGACCTCGTGCGCGACTTCTCGCTGCGCGTGCTGCCGACGGCGCTCACGCCACAGACCAGGATCCAGATCGCCACGGTGGACGGGCCGGTCAGCGCGACGCTGGAGCGGCTCGCGCGCGATCCGCGCGTGGAGGCGGCGGAGCCGCTCGCCTGGGTGCGCGCCTCGTTCGTCGCGAACGACCCGCTGATGAAGGACCAGTGGCACATGGCGCGCGTGGGCGCCGAGCGCGCGTGGGACTTCGCCTCCGGCCGCGGCGTCACCGTCGCCGTTGTCGATACGGGCATCGCGTGCGAGGACCACGGGCCCTTCACCAAGGGGACCGACCTGGCCTCGACCGAGTGCGTGGAGGGATGGAACTTCGTCACCAAGACGAACCACGCCAACGACGACCAGGGGCACGGCACGCACGTCGCCGGGACGATCGCGCAATCGACCAACAACGGCCTCGGCGCCGTGGGGCTCGCGTTCCACGCGCGGCTCATGCCGGTCAAGGTGCTGAACGAGAGCGGCTGGGGCACGACCGCCGACGTGGCCGACGGCATCCGGTGGGCGGCCGAGCACGGCGCCCAGGTCATCAACCTGAGCCTCGGCGGCCCCCGCAACTCCAAGGTGCTCCAGAGCGCGATCGACGATGCGGTCGCGCGCGGCGCGGTCGTCGTCGCGGCGGCCGGCAACACCGGCGGGCGCGTGCAGTTCCCCGGCGCCTCCGATGGCGTCATCGGCGTGAGCGCCACCGACGTGAACGACAAGATCGCGCGGTTCTCCTCGCGCGGCCAGGGCGTCGACGTCGCCGCGCCCGGGGTGAACGTCACCCAGCAGACCATCTGCAACCGCGGGCGCGACAAGTGCCAGAATTTCTACGCGTACAGCGGCACCTCGATGGCCGCGCCCCACGTGGCCGGCGCGGCGGCGCTGCTCGTGAGCCTCGGCGTGACCGACCCGCGCGCGGTCGAGGACGCGCTCCGCGCAGGCGCGCGCGTCGTCGACGACTCCGACGGCGGCAAGCTCCTCTACGGGGCCGGCATCCTCGACGCCGCGAGCTCGGTCGTGCGCGTGACGCAGAGCCACATCGTCGTGCGGCTGCTCGCGCTGCTGGTGCTCGCGACCTGGGTCGCGCGCCGCGCCCGCAAGAAGGACGCGACCGCCACGAGCCCGTGGCGGGCGAGCTTCCTCCTCCCGGCGCTCGCGGCGGGGCCGGGGCTGTTCTTCTTCGCGCCGTGGCTCCTGCCGCGCGTGGAGCTCGCCGTCGACGTGCTGGCCCGGCCGATCGCCGACCTCGACCTGCTGATCGGCGCGTCGGTCCACCGCTGGCTGCCGCTCGCCAACGCGCTCGTCCCGCTCGGCCTCACGGCGCTCTTCTTCGGCGTGAAGCGGCTCCGGCCGGCGATCGCGGGCTTCGCCGTCGGCACGGCGGCCTACCTCACGTCGGTCGTCCTGCTCGGCGAGGCCGCCGGTCCCTTCGGCCGGATGGCCCTCGTCGTGTGGTGCGCGGTCAACGCCGCGGCCTGCCTCTGGATCGCCCGGACGAACCTGTCCACACGCTGAGCCGGCGCCTGCCGCGCTCGCTCCACGGCCAGGCGGTGCGCCCGGCCGTCATGACCACCCTGCAAAAACGAGCTAGGATGCCGGCGATGCGGTCCGGCACCTTGCTCCTACCTTTCATGCTGCTCCTCGGGGCGTGCGGCGGCTCCTCCAGCGAGACGCCGTGGCCCGCCGAGCCGCGGGGCCCCGCGCTCGGTCCCACGGACGAGGCGTCGCCGGACGGGCCGGCCAACTCGAGCGCGGCCCCTCAAGGCGCGGGCGAAGGCTCGGCGGACGAGGCCGACGCCGGCCGGTGAACCGGCGGCGGAGGATGGCATGGCGGACATCCGGACGGCAGGCGAGCAGCGGAGGGCCTGGCTCTCCGCTGCGCTGCTCTCCGTCGCGCTGCTGGTCGTGCCGCTCCTCGTCTGGCTGCTCCTGCCGCGCCCCAGCCCCGTGATGCCGGTCCGGCGCGAGCCGGCCGCCGCGCTGATCCCTCCACCGCAGCCGGAGCTCACGGCGCCGCGCGAGGTCGAGGCGCCGCCGGCACCGTCCGCGCCGCCAGCGCCCCCACCGCCGCCACGCGAGGTCACGGCCGCGAGCGTGGGGCCGGTCCGCGGCGTCGTGCTGGATCCGGAGGGCCACCCCAGCGCCGGCGCCGTGGTCAGCTGCCGCGAACCGCCCGGCAACTCTGCGAGCGCCGACGCCGAGGGGCGCTTCGAGCTGCCGCCCGAGGCCGACGGTTGTACCGCCACCGCCGCGCTGCAGCCGTACGGCGACGCCGAGCCCACGCGCGTCGCCGCGGGCCGCGACAACGTCCTTCGCCTGCTCGCCGCGGGCGCGATCGTGGGCGAGGTCGTGGATCCATCGGGCAGGCCCGTCGAGGCGTACCTCCTGGCGATCGAGTCGTTCACGCCGGCCTCGTCCGGCGCGCACGCGGGCGTGAACGGCCGCGCGCGCAAGGTGTCGGATCCGGGCGGCGCCTTCCGGTGGGACGCGCTCGCCCCCGGCCGCTACGTGCTGACGGCGAGCTCGGCCGGACGCCCGCCTGCCCGGAGCCGGCCCGTCGACGTCGCGGCGGGCCGCGCCGCCGAACGCGTGCGCATCGTGCTGGCGCAGGGCGCGACGCTGAGGGGCAGGGTCGTCGACGCCGCGTCGCGCGCGCCGGTCGTCGAGGCCCAGGTCGAGCTCGACTCCGCGACCTCGTCGGGCGCGAACGCGATCTCGCTCGCGCTCACCGACGCGAACGGCGACTACGAGCTCGAAGGGGTGCCGGCCAGCGGCCCGTTCTCGGTGCGCGTGCGCCACCAGCAGTACATGGCCAAGATCGTGTCCGGCCTCGACGCGCGCGGCGCGCAGTCGACGCGCGTCGACGTCGAGCTCCGCCAGCTGGACGACGGCGGCGCGCGCGAGGAGCTCACGGGCATCGGCGCGATGCTCTCGCTCTCCTCGGGGCGCGTGATCATCGCAGGTGTCGTCGAGGGAGGGCCTGCGGCGTCCGCCGGGCTCCTGGCGGGCGACGTCATCGCCCGCATCGACGGCCGGCCCACGACGGAGCTCCCGCTCGCCGACTGCATCCAGCTCCTCCGCGGCCCGGCGGGGACGGTCGTCTCCGTCGGCGTGGAGCGGGAAGGGCGCACCCTCGACGTGACGATACGGCGCGACGTCGTGGTTCGGTGAACGGCCGCGCGCCGAGGTGCTAAGGGTCGGTCCATGTCCACGCGCCCTACCGCGCTTCCCCCGGCCGGAGCTCCGGACGTCCTCTACCTCATCGACCTGTCGGGCTACGTCTTCCGCGCCTACCACGCGATCAGCCCGCTCTCGAGCCCGAGCGGCGAGCCGACCCACGCGACGTACGGCACCGTCGCGATGCTCACGAAGCTCGTGGAGGAGCGGAAGCCCGCGTACCTGGGCGTCGCGATGGACTCGCCGGGCAAGACGTTCCGCGACGAGCTCGACCCCCGCTACAAGGCGCACCGGCCGCCGCCGCCGCCCGACCTCGGGGTGCAGATGAACCGGTGCCGGGAGATCGTCGAGGCGTACCGCATCCCGATCTTCATCCAGGAGGGGCTCGAGGCGGACGATCTCGTCGCCGTCGCCGTCGCGCGGGCCAAGGAGCGGGGGCTGCGCGTCGTCATCGCGTCGAGCGACAAGGATCTGATGCAGCTCGTCGACGGCGAGCAGGTGATGCTCTGGGACGCGATGCGCGACAAGGTCTACGGGCACCCCGAGGTCGTCGCGAAGTTCGGGGTGCCGCCGGAGCAGGTGCGCGACCTGCTCGCGCTCGTCGGCGACACCTCGGACAACGTCCCCGGCGTCCCCGGCGTGGGCCTCAAGACGGCCGCCGAGCTGCTCGCGCAGTTCGGCTCGCTCTCGGCGATCTACGAGCGCATCGGCGAGGTCAAGAAGCCTCGCATCCGGGAGTCGCTCCAGCAGAACGAGGCCGACGCGCGCCTCTCGCAGAAGCTCGTGACGCTCGACGGCGGCGCCCCTGTGTCGCTCGACCTCGAGACGCTGCGCTACGGCGGCGCGGACACCGGCAGGCTCCGCGAGCTCTTCACCGAGCTCGGCTTCTCGCGCTTCCTGAAGGCGGTCCGCGCGCCCGAGCCGACCGCGCGCACGGCGACCTACCGGGTCCTGACAACGCGCGAGGAGCTCGAGGCCTTCGCCAGATCGGCGCGCGCGGCCGGCCGCCTCGCCCTCGACGTGCTCGCGACGAGCCGCGAGCCGATGAGCGCCCACGTCTGCGGCGTCGCGCTCGCCTGCGAGCCGGGGCAAGCCGTGTACGTCCCGCTGGGCCACCGCTACCTCGGCGCGCCGGCCCAGCTCTCGATGAGCGACATCGACGCGGTGATGGGCCCGCTGCTCGCCGACCCCGAGCTCCCGAAGGTCGGCCACGACGTCAAGTTCTGCGAGGTGATCCTCCTGCGGCACCGCATCGGGCTCGTGGGCGTCTCCTTCGACACGATGCTGGCGAGCTACCTGCTCGATCCCGAGGGGAAGAACCAGCTCCACGAGCTCGCCGAGCGCGAGCTCGGCGCCAAGATGCAGACCCTCGACGAGGTGGCCCCGAAGCGCCGCGGGCAGGCGCAGCGCGCCCTCGACGAGATCGAGCTCGGCGAGGCGTCGAGCTACGGGGCCGCGTTCGCCGACGTCGCGCTCTCGCTCACCGACCGGCTGCGCCCGCGGCTCCGCGCCGAGAAGCTCGAGGATCTGCTCGTGCAGATCGAGCTGCCCCTCTCCGCCGTGCTCGCCGAGATGGAGCTCACGGGTGTCCTCGTCGATCCGAAGGCGCTCGCGCAGCTCGGCGCGCAGATGACGACGGAGCTCGCCGCGCTGGAGGAGAAGGCGCGCGAGCTCGTGGGGCACGACATCAACCTGGCGTCGCCGAAGCAGCTCGAGGCGGTCCTGTTCGACGAGCTCAAGCTGCGCTCCCAGCGCAAGACGAAGACCGGCCGCTCGACCGACGCCGACGTGCTCGAGGCGCTCTCGGAGGAGCACCCGTTCCCCGGGGTGGTCCTCGAGCACCGCGCCATCGCCAAGCTCAAGGGCACGTACGTCGACGCGCTGCCGCGCCTCGTGCACCCGGGCACGGGCCGGATCCACACGCGCTGGGGCCAGGCCGTGGCCGCGACCGGGCGGCTCTCGTCGCAGGACCCGAACCTGCAGAACATCCCGATCCGCACGGAGCTCGGCCGGATGATCCGGCGCGCGTTCGTGGCGCCGCCCGGGAGCGTGATCGTGAGCGCCGACTACTCCCAGATCGAGCTGCGCGTCCTCGCGCACCTCTCGAAGGACCCGGTGCTCGTCGACGCCTTCCGCACCGGGCAGGACGTGCACGTGCGCACGGCCATGGAGATCTTCGGCGTGGACCAGGCAGGGGTCACCGCCGAGATGCGCCGCCGGAGCAAGACGATCAACTTCGGCGTGATCTACGGCATGGGCGAGTCGGCGCTCGCCAAGCGGCTCGACATCTCGCGGGCGGAGGCGGCGCGCTTCATCGACGCCTACTTCGCGCGCTACCGGGGCGTGCACGAGTTCATGGAGGGGACGATGGCCGAGGCGAAGCGCTCCGAGTCGGTGCGGACGCTGCTCGGCCGGCGCCGCTTGCTCCCGGATCTGCGCAGCAGCGACCGTATGCGCCGCGCTCAGGCGGAGCGCATCGCGCAGAACACCCCCATCCAGGGGACGGCGGCGGATCTCCTGAAGCTCGCGATGGTGCGCGTCCCGCGCCCCGTCGTCCCCGGCGCGCGCATGGTGCTCACGGTCCACGACGAGCTCGCGTTCGAGGTGCCGGCCGAGGCCGTGGACGAGGCCAAGGCGAAGGTGCGGGAGGCCATGGAGTCGGTCTTCCCGCTCGACGTCCCGCTCGTCGTCGACGTAGGTCACGGACCCACCTGGGCCGACGCCCATTGAAGGGGCGGGCGCCCGCTTCGGATACGGGCCCATCTCGGCGTTTTCGGTGCTCAGCGTACCGGAGTACGCTTCCGCGCCGAAAACGCCGAGCTGGACCCGTCTCCTGTGCGGGTGCCCGCCGCCGGCGTCATGGGTTGAAAGAGGGGCGAAGAAGAGACGCGAGCTCCGGGGCTGTGACGGCGGCAGCGAAGGTCTACGGCAACGGGGGGGGCGGTGTTGCGGGGAGACAAAACGACGACGCCCGCTCCACCTTGCGGTGAGCGGGGCGTACGTGCGGAAGGTTGTTCTCAGCTCGCGGCGGTCTTGGCAGCGACGCTCGCCTTGTGAAGGGCGAGGGCGAGGCGGCTCTTCACGCGCGACGCGCGCTTGGCGGGGATCGTCCCCTTCGACGCGGCACGATCGAGCGCGCTCACCGCGGCGGTCACCGGCGCAGCGGACTCTTGCGCGACGCCCTTCAGCGCGGTGCGCGCCTTCTTGACGGTCGTGCGGAGCTCCGACTTGATGGCGCGATTGCGCGCGGTCCTCGTGATGCGCTGGCGGTTGCGCTTGTCGGCAGATGCGTGATTGGCCATGAGAAAAGCTCTCCTACTTCTTCGCCTGCGCCTCGGCGGGCGTGGCAGCGCGCTGGGCGTCCGGCGCGTTCTGGTCGTAACCCGCCGGGTGGATCGGGAACGCGGGGGTGCCGTGTGCGCGCTCGAAGCGCTTGCGGCGGGTACCCGCCGTGCGCGCCTTGCGCCGGCGGATGCGCTGGGTTTGCTGAGTCGCGGAAACCATGGGGGCGCGCATTCTACCCACGGGGGGGGCTGTGTCAACCGGGAGGTTTTCTGCCCTCCGCGAGGGCGCGCTGCCGTGTGGGCGCGTGGTCAGGGCTAGGGCCGGATCGTCGCGCTGACCGAGAAGGACGGCTTGGAGAAAGGACCCACGTTCGCGCCCTTGAGCGCGGACTGCACGCAGCTCGACTGGCCGTTCGACGCCGCCCACCCGCTGACGCTGACCTTGCTCACCTGGCCCGTCGACGAGAACGTGATCTGCGCGCGCGACACGTCGTTCGCGCCCGCGACGCACGCCTTGGCGCCGCCCATGACCGAGCCGAGCGCGGCCTGCACCGAGCCCTGCGACGGCTGCTCGGGGATGTTCTGCTGCCGGAGCGGGCCCGACGCCGGCACCGGCGCCTCCGAGACGACCGACGGCTGTCGCTCCCCGCTGTCGCCCACGGCCGCCTGCATGGCCGTGGGGAGGTCCCCAGGCTTGCCAGCCGCCGCCGGCGCAGCCGCCGTCTTTCCCTGCTCGGGCTTCGGCGACACGACAGGCGTGGCCGGCGCCTCGACGGCCGCCGGCGCAGGCGTGCCGGCGGGGGCGGCTGGCGCCCTGGGCGCCGCGGCGAGCTTCTCCTCCGCTTGCACGGGCTGCTCGACCACGGCGCGCTCCTCCGGCGCCGCGGCGACCGGAGCAGCCGGCTCCACCCGCGTGTCGCCGCGCGGCGCGGCGGGCGCCGCGACGGTGGTCGGCGCGGGCGCCGTGGTCGCCGCGATCTCCGGCTGCGGCGGAGCCGTCGTCTTCACCATGACGGTGACCGCCGCGGCCAGCCCCAGGGCCGCGACGACCGCGCCGGCGATCATCCCGCCGGATCGCTTCTTCGCTGGAGCCGAGGCCACGGGCGCGGACGGGGCGCGGCGCGCCGCCACCGGCATGACCGCTGCCTCCTTCGCGTCCCCGAACCGATCCGCCGCGCCGGGCCGCGCCGTTTCGGAGGCCTCCACCTGCGAGGGCGCCGACGCGTTGAGCCGGTTCAGATCGATGACCCCGGAGTCCTCGGGCACCCCCTCCGCCGGCCGCAGCGACGGCGACGACGTGCGGGCGCCGCCGGAGAGCGAGCCGCGCCCCGGCAGCGGGGACACACGCCCTGGCGGCGCCGAGCTGCGTCCCGAAGCCGGCAGCGGCGTCGAGAGGGCAGAGCCGCTCATCGCGGGTATACCGCTCGCGCGCCCCGGCGCCTGGCTGACCCGCTCGGCGATCTCCTTCAGCGACTGGCGTCTCTTCTCCGGCGGCCGCGACAAGGTGCCACCCGACAGGCTCTCAGGCTTCGAGGCCCTGGCTGCTTGTGATCCGTCCCCCATGGTGCTGCGTTCTCCTGATGCGCGTGCTTCGCGCGAAGGGTCCTCCGTCTGCTCCTCGCCTGGCGCTGCAGTGAGGTCGGGGGGGGCGAGGAGATCGGCTGCCGCCGTGGTGTCCTCCGAGCGCCGGGAGATGGCGGCCTCGACGATGTGAGCGGCCCGCGTCTCCCACGCCTCCTCGTCGTTCGTCGAGGGCGCGGGGGCAGGCCAATCGTTGAGCATCCCGTCGAGGTCGAGCTTGCTGGTGACGTTCATTCGGCGTCCCCTCCGAAACCGCGCTCCGCGAGGTATGCACGGAGCTTGCGGCGCGCCTCGTGGACGCGCCAGGCGACTGTTCCTTCCGGACAACCCAGGATCCTGGAGGCGTCTTCGTGGGGCACGCCGTCGATGCACACGAGGATGAGCGTCGTTCGCAGCGTGTCCGAGAGCGCGTCGATGCCGTCACAGAGCGCGGCCGCGAGCTCGCGCCGCTGGGTCGACGCGGCCGGATCGACGCCGTGGCTCGGGCGCGTCTCGAGCAGCAGCGCCTCGATCCTCGGATCGTCCGCGGGGGTCGAGTTCTTGCTCGGCTTGCGGGCCCGGATCATGTTGAGCGAGAGGTTCACGGCGATCCGGTAGAGCCAGGTGAACGGTTCGCTCCGGCCGTCGAACCGGTCGAGCGCCTGGTAGGCCCGGACGAAGGTCTCCTGCGTCACGTCCTCTGCCTCCGCGCCCGAGCGGACAAGGTGGAACGCCAGCCGGAAGATGCGCTTCTGATATCGACGAACCAGCACCCCGAACGCCTGGGCATCTCCGCTCCGGGCTTGATCGACGAGCTCACGATCGGTGGGTTTGGCCATCCTAGCCGCCTCGGGGTGCGAGTTGTCTCCCGCGCACGGACGACAGCGCAGCCGCGGACACCTCCTCGCGACGGCCCCCGACCGTCTCGGCGAGAGAAGCCCCTCGCGGCGAGCCCCGCTTCGCGAGCGCGAAGCCGGGCGATGAAGAGGCAAGTTCCACGTTCAGGCGCGCGAAGATAGCCGAACACTCCTCTTAGGACAAACCATGCGCCCGGAGCTTGGGCGCCCTGGTGATCTCGTCGACTGGCGGGCGATACGCCCGCGCTGGCACATCGAAAAGCCTGCGCTGCGCCCCGCCGCCCGGCCCACCGCGCGCCGCGCAGGCGTGTGCCACCGCGCCCCGCGCAGGCGTGTGCCACCGCGCGCCGCGCAGACGTGTGAACGAGCGCGGCCGTCGCCGGCGCACCGCGCCGCCGCCCGCGCCGCTGCTATGGTCGGCGGATGCAACGCTTCTCGAGCTGGATGCGCACCCTGGGGCTCATCGCTGCGGCCTTCGCAGGAGGAGCGGCGACTTCCCACCTCGCGGGCGCGAGCACACAGGCGCAGAGCCCCTACGCTCCGCTCGAGCAGCTCGCGCGGGTGCTCGTGCTCGTGGAGAACAACTACGTCGAGCCGGCGCAGCGCAGCAAGATCCTCGACGGCGCCATCAAGGGGATGGTCGCGGAGCTCGACCCGCACTCGGCGTACATGAACTCCTCGGAGTTCGCCCAGTTCCAGGAAGAGACGGGGGGGACGTTCGGCGGCGTCGGCATCGAGGTCGACGCCAAGGACGACAACATCACCGTCATCGCGCCGATCGAGGGCTCGCCGGCGGCGCGGGCGGGCATCCGCTCCGGCGATCAGATCCTCGCGATCGACGGCCGCCCCGTCCGCGGAGAGCGCCTCGACAAGCTCGTGAAGATCATGCGCGGGGCGCCCGGCTCCCGGGTGAAGCTCACGATCCGCCGGCAGGGCGTGCCGGAGCCCCTCTCGTTCGACCTCACGCGGGAGCAGATCCACGTCACGAGCATCGCGGCGAAGCGCCTCGATCGGGACATCGCGTACGTCCGCGTGAAGCAGTTCCAGGACGGCACCCACGAAGAGATGCTCCGCGCCGCGGCGAAGCTGCGCGCCGCATCGAAGGCGCCGCTGGCCGGCGTCATCCTGGACCTGCGCAACAACCCCGGAGGCCTCGTCAACGAGGCGGAGGCCGTGGCCGACGAGCTCCTCTCCTCGGGGACGATCTACTCGACGCGCCAGCGCAACCAGGTCGTCGACGAGGCGAAGGCGCACGATGGCGGCGCGTTCGCCTCGCTGCCCGTCGTCGCGCTCGTGAACGAGTACTCCGCGAGCGCCGCCGAGCTCGTCGCGGGCGCCCTGCAGGACAGCGGGCGCGCCGTGCTCGTCGGCGCGAGGACCTTCGGCAAGGGATCGGTGCAGACCATCTACGAGCTGCCCGGCGGCGCCGGGGTCAGGCTCACGACGATGCGCTACTACACGCCGAACGGGCGCTCGATCCAGGCCCAGGGCATCCGGCCGGATGTCGTCATCGAGAGCGCGGCGCAGCAGGTCCCCGCCGCCATCCTCCGCGAGCAGGACCTCGAGGGCCACCTCCCCGCCGAAGGGGCGATCGGCGACCGTTCGCCGAGGGCCGTGCTCGTGGAGAAGCGCGCCGAGACGGCCGCGGCGGCCGGCCCCGAGGGCGACATGCCCTCGGATCCCACCCGCGGGACCGACTTCGCGCTCGCCGTCGGGTACCAGCAGCTCCTCCGCGCCATCCCGGCGATCCGCCAGCGCTGAGGATCGCGCGTCGAGCGACCTGCGCCGGGCGCCGCTCGACGCGCGTCAGGCCTCGGCGCCGGCGCGGAGCCCGGTCGTCACCGCGTCGAGCACGGTGCGCGCCCTCCCCGCGATGGTCGCCCCGGCCGCCAGGAGCCCGGGTGCGGCGCGGACGCCCTCGCACCGCACCCCCACCGCCTCCAGCGCGCCCGGGCGCTCGCCGCGGGGCCACGCGACGACGTCGAGCTCCGGGCCTTGCATGGAGCTCACCACGCCGAACGCGCCGCGATCGTCGCCCATCGTGACGGGCGCGGCGATCGAGAGCGCGAACGGCGCGGCGCCGCGCGCCGGAAAATCGGCGCCGGCGCCGCTCTCGGGCGGCGTGTACGCGATCCCGCCGCCGGCGAGACCGCCGATCGCCAGGATCACCCCGTCCGCCGCGAGCGGCACGTCCTCCCCCTCGACGTGGATCGTGACGCCTTCGTCGGGCGCCCCTGGTCCCGGGTGCCCGCCGCCCACCGCGCGCACGCGACCGTGGCGCTGAGTAGCCCCGATCGCCGCGAGCAGCGCGTCGCGCGCCGCCTCGAAGCGCAGCCCCGCCGGCGAGCCGGCTCCCATCAGCGCCTCGCCCACCGGGACGCCGAGGCGGGCCGCGAGCGCCTCGGCCCGCGGAGCGCTCGCGCCGAGCCACGGCCCGAGCAGGATCGCCCCCGCGCCGCCCGCGCCCTCGAGCGCCTGGCGGAGCCGATCGAGGAGCCAGGAGAGCCGCGCCGGGTCGTCGTGCCGGGCCGCGAGATCGCCGTCGGCGATGTGCCGCTCGTCGTCGAAGCGCAGGACCGGCGCGTCGACCGGCAGGAAGCGGAGCCCACGCGCCCGGGCGAACGGCTCGTCCGTGAGCGCCTCCGCGAGAGCGTCCGCGTCCCATGCGGCGCGCGCCGCGCGCGGGACGAGGACGCGCGTGCGGCGGAGCGGGCCGAGGTCGAGCAGCGCGCGATCCCTGCCGCGGGCGGGGCGGATCCGCCCCGCGACGGTCGCGAGGCGCACGCCCGCCGCCTGCGGCAGCTCCCACAGGCCGAGCTCCGCCGCGAACTGCCTCACCGCCGGCGCGAGATCGCTCGCGGGCAGGTCGCCGCCGAGCAGCCGCGACGCCCGCTCGATCTGCTCCCACGGCACGTCGTCCACCGCGCCGCCCCCGAGCGCCGTCTCGCCGACGCCCGCGGAGATCACCATGACCCGGGCCCCGCGCCGCCGCGCGCTCCACGCGGCGGCGAGCCCGGCGACGCCGGCGCCGATCACGAGGATCGATCGCGCCACGCCCTCTCCTCCGGCTCCCTCGCGGCGCGCTGCCCGCGACGATCGGCGTCCTCGCACGCCGCCGCCGCCTCGTCGTCCGCGGGCGCGCCGAGCTCCGACCGGACGCTGGCGATCGCGAGGGCCTCCTGCCGCGCCTGCTCCGGGCCGAGCGCGACCGCGCGGGTCACCGCCTGCCGCGAGAGGAACGCCGCCGCCTGCCGCATCCCGTCGCGCGGCGGGAGCGAGAGCTCCTGCGCCACGATCTGCCCGCACCGCGCCGCGCAGCGCATGCCGCCGCACGCGCCCAGGCCGAGGCGCGTCCGGCGCGCGACGTCGGCCACGCTCCGGGCGAGCTCGTGCCGGAGGACATAACGCACCTCGGCCTCGATCACGGGCTCGCAGGGGCACACCGTCGCGGCCTCGCGCGGCCGCTGCCGCACGCGCTCCTCGATCCGGAGCGCGCGCGAGCCGTGCCGGTACACGAGCCGCCGGGCGGCCACCGCGTCGATCTCCATCCGCCGCGAGAGCGCCAGCGCGTCCACCGTGCGATCGCCGCCGGGCAGCGCGGTCGTGTGCGTCACGCAGCGGGCGCCGAGGTCGAAGCGCCGCGAGAGCACGTCGGTCATCTCCTCGGCGAAGAGCCGGAAGCTGGCCAGCTTGCCGCCGATCATCGAGTAGAGGCCCGGCGCGCCGTGCGCCGCGTGATCGACGATCTGGTGCTCGCGCGAGAGCGCGTCCTCGGTGGGCCCGAACGCGTAGAGCGTGGGCCGCACGCCCGCGAACGTGCCGATCGCGCGCGCCTCGTGGATCTGCGGGAACACGCGGGCGATGCCCTGGACCAGGTACCTGACCTCCTCGCTCGTCGCGCGGACCTGATCGAGATCGCCGTAGAAATCGTCGTCGGTCGTGCCGATGACGCTCATGTTCTCCCACGGCTCGAGGAAGATCTGACGGCCGTCGATCGTCCTCGCCATGATGGCGTAATTGGTGAGGCGCCGGTCGAACACGACGTGCACGCCCTTGCCGGGCCGCACGCGCGAGCTCGCGGCGGGGAGGCCGGCGAGGGACGACGTGACCGGCGACCACGCGCCCGTCGCGTTCACGACCGTGCTCGTGCGGAGCCGCCCGCCTTCCCCCGTCGTGCGGTCCCGGTAACGGACGGCGACGACCTCGCCGGTGTCCTCGCGGCGCTCGATCCGCTCGACCGTGTGCCCCACGTAGACCTTGGCCCCGCGCTCGATCGCGTCGACCGCGTTGGCGACGCAGAGCCGCGCGCCGTCGATCCCCCACTCGTCGAAGCTGAAGCCGCCGACCAGGTTACCGTGCAGCCCCGGCTCGAGCCGGCGGAGCTCGTCGGGCGTGAGGCGCGCGTGCGGCTTGCCGCGCTTGAGCGGCTGGTAGTTGTCGTACGCCTCGAAGAAGGCGTCCGCGAGCGGGTAGAGGAGGCGCCCGTGCCGCGCGTTCTCGAACGGCACGAGGAAGGGGATCCGGAAGAGCAGGTGCGGCGCGATCGCCTGGATGTGGCCCGAGTCGCGGCACGATTTCTCGGTCACCTGCGGATCGCTGGTCAGGTACCTGAGCCCGCCGTGGATCATGCCGCTCGAGTTGCCGCTCGCGCCGAACGCGAGATCGTTGCGCTCGAAGAGGGCGACCCTCAGGCCCCGCTGCGAAGCATCCCGCGCGACCCCCACGCCGTTCACGCCGCCGCCGATGACCACGACGTCCACGTCGGTGTCCGCGCGGCGAGCCGGTCTTGCGGCGCTCGAGAGGAGGATCGTCACCTGCGGCGTATAGCATGCCAGAATTTTTCCACGAGCGGGCCCGGCCTCGCGCGCGGCGCTGCGAATGCTGCGCGAAGGTTGGAAGAGCCGGCCGTCAGCCGCGGACCCGGATGGCCCAGGTCAGCTTCGCGAGGCTGCGCAGCACGTTCGGGACGCGGCGGGTAAGGTTGATCGAGGGGCGCCGCTTCTCCAGCACGCGGACGGGGATCTCCTCGATCCGCAGGCCAGCGCGGTAGGCGCGGATGACGAGCTCGCTGGCGAACACGTCCTTGTCCACGACGCAGTCGCGCGCGATCCCGAGGAGCGGCTCGCGCAGGAACGCCTTGAGCCCGTGCGTGTCCGTCCCACGGAAGCCGAGCGTGGCGCGGAGGAGCCCGTTGTACATCTGGCTCGCCGCGTGCCGCGCCCACGGGCGATCGTCGCGCGCCCCCTGGATGAGCTTGGACCCGATCACCATGTCGACGCCGCCTGCCCGCAGCATCGCGATGGCGCGGCGGTGGAAATCCACGTCGCAGAGGTCGATCTCGTCGCAGAGCACGAAGCGCCCGCGCGCCCGCTCGATGCCCGCGCGGAGCGCGGCCCCGTAGTTGGGCTCGCCGATCGAGAAATGGCGCACTTCCGGGTACTTGCGCGCGAGCTCGCCGGCGATGGCGAGGGTCCCGTCGCGCGAGCCGTTCTCGGCGAGCACGAGCTCCCAGCGCCAGCCGAACGACGAGAGCCGCTCGCGCAGATCCACGACGGCGGCGTGGAGGATCGCCTCCTCGTTGTAAACGGGGATGACGATGGAGATCTCCGGCGATCCGGCCGCATCCTCGCGATCAGGCTCGGCTGTGCTCACGGCGCGCCTCCGAGGAGCGCCTGCGCGCGGTGGGCCGCGTCGCGCCCGAAGTGGAGCGCGTCCTCCATCGAGGAGTAGTTCCAGCCGCCGTAGCGCCCGCACGAGAGGATGCGCTGGCCCTCGAGGAACGGCCGAACCGCCTCCAGCGAGCCGAAGTAGCTGTGATCGAACACGACGTACGCGTGGTCGATGCGGCGCAGGCGGGCGAAGCGGATGGCGCTGGGGGCGGGGATGAGGCCCATCTCGACGAGGCCTTCGGCGACGCGGGGGAGCAGCGCCGCGAGATCGGGCTCGGCGCGATCGGCGAGCTCGACGTAGAGGCCGGCCTTGCCCGGCGGGGCCATGGCGGCGGAGAAGTGGGAGTAGCAGCCCACGCGGTAGAACGGGTACTTCGCCTCCGGGACGTACACCCAGTGCAGCGGCTGCCCGCACGGGGTGTCCAGCGCCACATCGAGGTAGTAGAGGTGCGTGCAGCGCAGCCGCGAGGCCGCCTCGCCGACGGCGCGAGGCGCGTCCGAGAGGAGCCTGACGAGCGCGGGCAGCGGCGCGGACGAGACGAGCACGTCGTACCGGACGATCTCGTCGTCGAACACGAGCTCTCGCGCGCGCCAGTCGATGGACCTGGGAGAGCGGCTGAGCTCGATCGCCGGCGTTCCAGCGTCCCGCGGCCGCTGCTCGGCGAGCGCTCGCGCGAGCCCGTGCGTCAGCTGCCCGATGCCGAGCCGCGGGTAGAGGAACCTCGCGTTGTAGCCGAGCTCCCGGTCGTTCAGCCCGACCGCCCCGGCGAGCACGTCCTCCAGCTTCGGTATCGGGACGAAGCGGGAGCACCAGTCGGCGGTGATCTCGCTCGGGTGCACGCCCCAGAGGCGGCTGTTGTAGGGGAGCATGAAGTGGCGGCTGATCCCCTCGCCGAAGTGCGCCAGACAGAACTCCTCGAAGTTCCTTGGCAGAGGTCGGTCCTTGGCGAAGTGCGCCTCGATGAAGCCGCGGAGGCAGTCGTAGGCCACCGCGGGCGGCAGGCCGAAGGTGTTCGCCTGGAACGGATAGCGGGTGTACGTGCCGTTCGACCAGATCATCGAACGTCGCTCGATCTCGAGCGGGTCGGGGCCCAGCCAGCCCAGCGCGAGCTCACGGGTCGCGGGGTCGCGCAGGTGGAGGAGGTGCCCTGTCCGATCGAAGCGGAAGCCGGCGTCCTCGAGCGTGATCGCGTGGCCGCCCGGGCGCGGCAGGCGCTCGAACACCCGGTGCGGCACGCCGGCCCGTCCCAGGTGATACGCCGCTGCCATGCCCGTCAGGCCGGCGCCGAGGATCGCGACGGGAACGCTGGAGATCGTGGGTCGGGTCATCGCTCGCGGCCCGGCCGCGGCCGCGAAGACACCATCTCCCCGGTGCGTCGTCAAGGCACGCTGCCGTCCAGGCGCTCCTCGGCTCATGCTGGATTTCCTGCCTTCGACGTAATTCGACGTAAGCCGCGCGGAGCTCCGCGCGCGCCGGCAAAGACCGCCGTTGGCGCCTCCGCCCAGAGCGACTAGGTGTGGAGAGGTCCCAGCGCGCGCCGCGCGTCCCGGGGCGTCCGAGGTGCAGATGCCGATCCCGCGCCGGAAGTCCGTTCAAGTCACCGGGAGGACCCTCTACCTGACCGAGGACCCGGCGCTCCTGAAGCAGCAGCTGGCGGGCGGCGAGCTTCGCTTCGAGCCCGAGCAGCACGCGCTGATCGACAACATCTCGACCGACGAGCTCACGCCGGGCTGGGTCTGTTACTACTACGACGAGACGCTCGCCCGTTACTGCCTGGTCGGTCTGCGCGGCGGGCACATCGAGCGCGACGCCATCAAGAACGGCGGCTTCGGCGTCATCGTCAGCGGGCGCTCGAAGGGGTGCGGCAGCTCGCGCGAGACGGCGCCGTACTCGGAGCGCGAGGCGGGGATCCAGATCGTCGTCGCGCGCAGCATCGAGAAGATCTACGGCCAGAACTGCCAGAACATCGGGCTGCTCACGACGACCGATTTCTCGCTCCTCGACCGGATCGCGCGGGGCGACGAGATCCCGATCGGCGAGTTCACCCGCGGGCTCGACCCGATCAGCGCCGACGTTGTCGAGTACGGTGGCCTCTTCGCCTACAACAAGGCGCGAATGGCCGGCGAGGTCTCGCCGCCCACCCTGGCCACGCCGCCTCGGCCGATGACGCTGTGCGAGAAGATCATCGCGGCGCACGCGATCGTGGACGCGCGGGCAGGGAAGGTCGGCGTCCCCGCGGTGAAGCCTGGAGACGCGCTCTTCGCCCGCATCGACGTGCGCTTCTCGCACGAGTACGTCACGCCGATGGCCGAGTCGCTCTTCCGGGCGGGCGTCGGGCCGGACGCGGTCGTGACCGAGCCGGAGAGCGTCTTCGCCTTCCGGGATCACCTGACGTTCCTCGATCGCGTGATGCCGGAGGCGCACCTCAGGCTCGGCTTGCGGGAGCAGGCGGCGTCGCTCGCGACGGTGCAGCAGGCCTTCACCGAGCGGCACGGGATCAAGCTGTACGGCGAGGTCGAGCGCGACGGCAGGACCGTGGGCTCGGAGGCCATCTGCCACAACAAGGTGATCGAGGAGCTCGCGCTGCCAGGGCAGATCGTGGCGGGGACCGACTCGCACACCTGCATGGCGGGGGCGCTCGGGTGCTTCGCGTTCGGCGTCGGCTCGACGGACATGGCGAACGCGTGGCTCACGCGCGACGTCCGCGTCGCGGTGCCGCAGTCGGTGCGCTTCAACCTGACGGGGCGTCTCGGGCCGGGGGTCACGGCGAAGGACGTGATGCTGTTCCTGCTCTCGCAGCCGTTCTGGAAGACGGGCCAGGGCATCGGCAAGGTGCTCGAGTTCGCGGGGGATGGCGTCCGCGCGATGGGGCTCGACGAGCGGGCGACGCTCACCAACATGGCGGTCGAGGCGGGCGGCTTCACGGGGATCATCGAGGCCGACGAGGAGATCGTGCGCTACCTCGTCGAGCAGCGCGGGCTCGCCGCGGAGGACGTGCGCGCGCGCATCGTGCGCGCGGATCCCGGCGCGGAGTACATGGCGACGTTCGACGTCGATCTCGCGTCGGTCGAGCCGATGGTCGCGACGCCGGGCGATCCGAGGAACGGCGTGCCCCTGCGGTCGCTCGATGAGGCCGCCGGCGGTCCGGTGAAGATCGACATCGCGTACGGAGGCTCGTGCACGGGCGGCAAGAAGGCCGACATGGACATGTACGCGTCCGTGCTGCGCCAGGCGGTCGAGCGGGGCAAGCGCGTCGCTGACGGCGTGCACCTCTACATCCAGTTCGGCTCGCAGGACATCCGCCGCTACGCCGAGGCCAAGGGCTACCTCGAGATCTTCGAGAAAGCCGGCGCCGAGCTCGTCGACCCCTCCTGCGGCGCGTGCATCAAGGCCGGTCCCGGTGTATCCGACCGCAAGGAACAGGTCACGGTCTCGGCCATCAACCGGAACTTCCCGGGGCGAAGCGGGCCCGGCCAGGTCTACCTGGCCAGTCCCCTCATCGTCGCGGCGAGCGCGATTGCGGGGAAGATCGCATTCCCGGAATCATGACGCAGAGCGCCTATCGCGGTAATACACACATAGTTGCCGCAATCGGCATCATGGAAAAACGAATGCTTTCCACGGAAGTGCACCGTACGCTAAGGTGCTCTTCTGTGGCGGATCGGGAGGAGCCCCTAGAGCGTATGACCGACAAGGACACGCTGGCGAAAAACAACGAAGCCTCGAAGACGGACAAGCGGAAGCAGAGCCTCTACTTTCCGGAGTCGATGCTGCAGGAAATCAAGGAGGAAGCGGCGCGGCTCGATCGCTCGCTTTCTTGGGTTGTGCAGCGCGCGTGGAAGCTGGCGCGGATAGACATCAAAAAGCTTCCGAGTGTCAATGACGTGGCTGACGACGAGGACAGCGGCGACTAACATCGCCGCGAGCCTCGCGTAAAGCCGCGTCGCTCGGGGATCGATGGGCCGAGAGCTTTTCGCCGCCGGGAAGGACGGTACGCGGATTTACGTCCGCTACCGGGAAGGTCCCGGCGGCAGCGGAAGCTTTGCCAGCGGGGTCGGGGCGGGCTCGGGACGCCTCACCGCGGTGCTCTGTGACGGCATCGCGTGCGACGGCTTCATCTGGAAGTACCTCTGGGACGACCTGGCCCGTACGGTCAACGTCGCCCACTGGAACTATCGCGGCCACGGTCGTAGCAGCTTGCCTTGTGATCCGCAGGCGGTCGAGCTGCGCGATCACGCCAGCGATCTGGCGGCTGTGCGCGCGTCGATCGGCGATGGCCCCGTGGTGCTCTTCGGGCACTCGATGGGCTGCCAGGTCGTCCTGGAGCACCTGCGGACCCACCGCGAGGGGGTGCGCGGGCTCGTGCTGATCTGCGGCTCGTCCGGCAGGATCACGCACCATTTCAAGGGCACGGACGTGCTCGCGCAGCTCCTGCCGCGGCTGATCGAGCAGGTCGACGCGTACCCGCACATCGCGCGCGCGCTCTGGAGCCGCGTGCCCGCGCCGATGGCGCTGCGGATCGCGCTGCTCACGCGGGAGGTCGACGCGAGCGCGGTCACGCCGGCGGATCTGCTGCCGTACATGCGGCACATGGTCGACATCGATTTCTCGATGTTCCTCCACATGCTGCGCAGCGCCGGCGAGCACTCGACGCTCGAGCTGCTCCCGCAGATCGACGTGCCCGCGCTCGTGATCGCGGGCGATCGCGACACGTTCACCCCGCCTCGGCTCGCAGAGGAGATGGCGGCGGCGCTGCCGCGCGGAGAGCTGATGATGGTGAGCGGCGGCACGCACGTCGTCCCGCTGGAGCGCAAGAAGATGGTCATCGAGCGCGTGGAGCAGTTCCTCCTGGAGCGCGTCATCGGCGGCGCGTCGCTCGGGGCGAGCGCGCGGGCGTCAGGCTCGCAGGCTGCGACGGATGACGGGCGCTCCCGGTCGCTGGCCGAAGAGGCGTCGTCGCAACGTCTAGCCGAGGGCGGGTCCTCGCCGGACCATCCGCGCGGGCTCTCGAAGGACGGATGAGCCGGTGCGCGCGCGACCTGCGCGCCCCCGGATCGGCGCGCGGACCGCTGCGGCGCCTCGGCGGCGTCGGGGCGCAGCGCATGCTCGTCGCGGCGGCGCTGCTCGCGGTCTCGTGCGCGCGACCATCGTCCGAACGCAGCGACGGGTCCGTCGGCGCGATCGCTGCGCTCGTCGACGAGGAGAGCGCGCCCGCGATCGGCGCGCCCACGGCGGGCTCGCCGGCCGATGCGCGCCCGGCAGGCGATGCGCGCCCGGCAGGCGATGCGCGCCCGCCGGCCGAGCAGCGCTCGCCTCCCGCGTCGAGCGCCTGGGCCGCGGGGGAATCGCGCGTCGCGCGCGCCCTCCAGCGCTCTCCCCTGCGCGCGCTGCGGCTCACGGGCAAGGTGGCGGACGGCCGGTTCGAGGCGACGCTCTCGCTGGGCGGGCCCGCGGAAGGAGCGGCCCCGCGCGAGGTGAAGGTGAAGCTCGCGCCGGCCCAGAAGAAGGCCCCGCTCGCGTTCCGGCGCCCGCTCGCGTTCTACCGCATGGCGAGGGCGCTCGGCGCGCATGTCGTGCCCGCCGCAGCGGCGCGACGCATCGGCATCGGCGAGCTCGCGGCGCTCATCGGCCGGGAGCCGAACGCGCGCAAGCTGCTGCGTCGCCTCGCCGTCATGAACGACGGGACGGTCGACGCGCTGGTCCTCGCGCCGGCTCCCGGTCCGCCCGGCCCGCGCTGGCTCTCGCCTCGCCGGCGGTCCGTACGCTTCGACGACGCGCCCGAGCTCGACGTGTGGGCGCGCTGGGCTCGGTCGCCGTCGCCTGTGCGCGGCGAGCGCACGGTCATCCTCCGCGACTACCTGGAGGTGCTGGCGCTCGATTACCTGGCGGGGAACGGGCTCCGGAAGGAGATCGTCATCGACGTGCACGCGGGAGCGCTCAGCCTGGAGGCCAACGCGAGCGCCTTCCCGCTGCACGTGAAGGCGCACGAGCTCGATCGGCAGCTCGAGCGCCTCGTGGAAGCGGTGCGGTTCCCCCGGGCCCTTCGCGATGCGCTCGCGCGCTTCGGCCCCGAGGAGGCCGCCGCGGCGCTGCGCCCCGGCGGCATCGAGGAGGAGCTGGTGCCGCCGCGCGCGCTCGTCGAGCTCGAGGAGCGGAGGCAAGCGCTGCTCAGCCTGATCGCGGCGAAGCTCGCCGACCGGGGAGAGGACGCCGTCCTCAGCCTCTAGCGCCCCTCGCCTCCGTCGCTTGCCCCTGCGAGGGGGCTTCCAGCGCGCCGCATCTTGATCTCCGGCGGCGGCAGGGCGATCACGTCACCCGTGATCGACGTGGCGACCCTGCAGCGCTGGACGGAGGAGATCGGCTACAGCGCCGAGCTGACGAAGCCGTCGACCCTGCGCATCCGTCCGCGCGAGGAAGGGGTCGTCGAGCTCCCTCCGTTCTACGTCCAGTGCACCGAGAACTGGGTCGTGCTCTCGATGTTCGGCGTGCTCGATCTGCTCGACGCGCAATGCGACGCTGAGGGCGGCGCTGCGATGCCGCCCCTGGCCGAGGACACCGGCCAGGTGCTCGGCTTGCTCCGTCATCTGCTCGAGGCCAACCGCGACATGCGCGTCGCCAAGTTCGCCCTCGACGATCGGAACGAGATCCTGCTGTGCGCCGAGCTGCCCACCGAGTCGCTCGACCGCTCGGAGTTCGTCGACGCGGTCGAGCGGATCATCGAATACGGCACGACCTACCAGCACACCCTGCTCGGCGCCGACACCTGAGGCGCCGGGGCGCGCCGGTGTCCGGTCCGCGCCGCCGCGGGGTCACTTCTGCGTGATCACCACGCGGCTGTCGTCCCGGTAGGTGATGTTGCCGGACTCGCCGCGGCAGTCCCAGCAGGTCGCCCACGCGAGCCGTCGCCGCACGTAGCCGTTGAACCCGAGCGCGAGCGGCCCCGGGTCGTCCTTGAGCAGCAGCGACGACGCGATGCGATAGCGATCTCCAGGGAGCTTCAGGAACGCGACGATGAACGCGTCGTCGTCGGCCTTTCCCGTCACGACGAGCACCTCCTCGCCCGGGACCGGGTTCCAGAGCAGCGGAGACGTCGTGAGCGTGGTGTTCGGGGGCGGGCCCGGCGCGGGCTGGCTCGCCGGAGCGCCGCTCGGCGAGAGCCGCGTCCGGCCCCGGCTGAGCACGGCGTTCGCGTCGTCGGGCTCCTTGAAGAAGGAGATCTGCCCGCCGAGGTCGCGCAGCTGCGGCACCGACGCGAGCAGCTCTGCGACCTGCTGCGGCCCGATCTCCGCGCGCCGGAACGTCTGCTGCCACTGCGGCGACGGGATCGACGCCGCGTTCGGCGCGCCGTGGCAGCACCGGAAGCCGATGTCGTCGCCCGACACCGCCGGATCGACCGCGGCGCGGCGCGCGCACCGGTGATCCACGGCGCTCGCGCTCGCCGTGGCCCCGCGCACGGCGGCGGCCCTGGGCTGGAGGTTCTCGATCGGCGCGATGTCGCTCGCGGTCCACTCGCGCAGCGCAGCGCCCATCCCGACGACGCCGAACCCGGACGCGCACGACGCGGGCGCCTTGGCGCACGCCGGGTCCCACGCCGCGCCGCCCGCGTAGGGCGTCCCCTCGGGGCCCTTGCACGCGCGCTCCCACTCGAGCTCGGTGCACAGCCTCCCGCCGGCCTGCTGGCAGAGCTCCGAGGCGCGCGCCCGCGTCACCCCGGTGAGCGGAGCCTGCGCAGGATCGTTCGGGTACAGGTGGCGATCGACGGTGAAGCCGCCCAGCTCGACGTCGAGCAACGCCGGCTCGAGCGTCGGATCGCGCCCCTTGTCCCCGGGCGTGCTGCCCGCGACGAGCTTTCCAGCAGGGATCTCGATCCGCGCGGGCCCGGCCGCCGCGGCGCCGGCCCGCGGCGTCGCGCTCGCGGCGGGCGACTCGTTCTCGGCCGCCTCGAGCACCTTCCCCTGGGGCGCGGGCGCCTGCGGGGCGCCTCCGTCCGCGCGCTTCTCCCCGGGCTCTCGCTGCTCGGCGCGGCTGCAGCCGGCCCCCCCGGCGATGCCGGCGGCCAGCAGGATCAGGGCAACGGCAGGCGTCCTCGTCGGCACGGTTCCTCGTGAGCGCCTCGCCTTATGTCGCAGGACCCCTCGCCCGTCAAAGTGCCCGCGCTATGCTGGCCGGGATGGGGCAGGGCGTGAGCGGCGCACCGGATCCGATGGCCTCGCAGATGGCGCAGCTCCTCGCTGGCAGCGATCTCGACGAGCTGCGCGAGATCGTGAAGCGGTGGGTCGCCGAGGCGCCGACCGAGGGTGTGCGCCGTCACTACCAGGAGCTCGGCGGCCGCCTCGTCGATCTCAAGGCGGCGCTCGCCGAGAACCCCGTGCAACCGACGATCGCGGAGCTCGAGCAGGCGCTCACGATGATGCTCCGGCTCGCCGCGTCGAGCCCGAGGACGTGAGCCCCAGGTGATGCTCGCCGATTTTCCCCCGTGGTTCCTGCGCGCCTTCGGGCTCTGCTTCGGCCTGCTCTGGGGGAGCTTCCTCAACGTCGTCATCCACCGCGTCCCGCGCGAGCTCAGCGTCGTCCGTCCGGGCTCGTGCTGCCCGGCGTGCGGCGCGCCGATCCGCGCCTACGACAACATCCCCGTCCTCAGCTACCTGCTGCTGCGCGGCCGCGCTCGCTGCTGCGGTGCGCCCGTGTCGCCGCGGTATCCCCTGGTGGAGGCGGCGGGCGGCTTGCTCTCGCTCGCGATCATCGAGGTCATCATCCTCCGGCTCCCCGGGACGACGCCGGCCCTCCACGCGCTCGCCACGTACACCGCCGGCCTGGCGCTCGCGCTCGGGCTGCTCGCGGCGACGTTCATCGACCTCGAGCACATGTTCATCCCCGACTCGATCACCATCGGCGGCGCGGTGCTCGGCGTCGCGACCGCGTCGCTGCGGTCGATGGGCTTCGTCGACGCCCTCGTCGGCGCCGCGGTCGGCTTCGGCATCGTCTGGCTCCCGTTCGTCGTGCTCTACCCGCGGATCCGCGGCGGCCGCGTCGGCATGGGCCTCGGCGACGCCAAGCTCCTCATGCTGGCAGGCGCGTGGTTCGGCTGGGGGGGCGCCCTGTTCGTGCTCGGCGCCGGCGCCATCCAGGGATCGATCGTCGCGATCGCCATGCTGCTCCTGCGCGGGAGCATCGAGGAGCCCGAGGCGGTGCGCCTCGAGCGGGAGCAGATCCGCGCCGAGCTCGCGGCCATGTCCCCCGAGGAGCGGGCCGCCGCCGAGGAAGAGCTGGCGCAAGATCCGCTCGCGGAGGAGCCTCGCGAAGGGTTCGGTCAGGCCCGCATGGCGTTCGGCCCGTTCCTCGCGCTCGCGACGCTGGAGTGCTTGCTCGTCGGCCGCGACGTCCTGGACGCGTACCTCTCCTGGATCGACGCAGGATGAACGCCGCTCTGCGCCGCGCGCTCGGGATCCCGCTCGCGTCGCTCCTCGTGCTCGCGGGCTGCGGCGGCTCGCTCCCGCTGCCGCCGACCGGCCCTCACCTGCCGAGCGAGACGATGGTGGTCGTGCCGTACCCTCCGCCGCCTGCGCGGGTCGAGATCATCTCGCCGTCCGAGCGGCCGGGCGATGTGTGGATCGACGGCGAGTGGCAGTGGCGGAGCCGCCGCTGGGCGTGGCAGCAGGGACGATGGGAGCCCGTCCCGCCGGGCGCGTACTTCGCGCCTGCCACCACCGTGCGCCGCGCAGACGGATCCCTTGTGTGGTTCGCCGGCGTGTGGCACCTCCCCGGCAAGAAGTGATCGACACCGCGGCCGAGCGATGGGAATTCACGTCGTGCCGAGGTGCCCGCCGCCCGATCGGCATCGGCGAGCCAGCTCGGCGTGCCATCCCCAGCACGGATCGATGAGCCTTGCCCCATGATGCTTGCCTGGTCGTTCGCAGCGCGCACACCCGACGAAATCGCCCGACTCCTCCGCGCCCTCGGCAAGCACCGGTACGTGCGCGAGGTCGATCATCGGCTCCACTGGTCCGTCGATCACGCCCTGGCCGAGCTGCCGGAGTTCGCGCCGCACGCGTCGGCCTTCCAGGCGCGCCTCCGGAAGGAGCGCGCGCTCGATCTCGGCTCGCGCGACCCCTCGCTGTGGCGCGAGGCGAAGACCGAGGACGTGATCGCGGCCCTCACGGCGTTCTGGACCCCGGATGACGCGGCGCTGCGCTACCGGAGCCGCCTGATCGAGGCGCTCGCGCGGACGGGCCTCCCCGAGGCCACGCACGCGCCCTTCGCGTCGGCCCCGAACGAGCCCCCGCACCCGGAGCTCGTGATGCTCGACTGGGAGCTCTACCCCGTCGACGAGCTCGACGCCGACCGGCACGCCGGCGCGCTGGCCGCCATGGAAGAGGCCGAGGAGGCGGTCAACGCGTCGGCGCCGATCTACAACGAAGGGCCCGTCATGGCGGCGCCGGAGCTCTGCGAGGGAGCGCCCAACGGGGTGCTCGCGGACGACTTCCTCGTGTGGTCGGACGGGCCTTACAGCTACTCCGACTACGTGTTCCGCGGCGTCGCCAAGGCGGCGAAGCTCGTCGAGCCGCCGATCGGTTACCAGGATCTGTAACGGCCGCCCGCGGGCCCCGCGCGTCAGTAGGGATCGGGCTTCGGCGGCGGGACGGTGGGATCCGCCTCGACGGGGGGCTTGACGACCTTCGGGGTCGCCGTGGTCGCGGGGGCCGGCCCTCTCTGCGCGTGGGAGAGCGTCACCTCGAGCTCGATGTCCCGGTCGAACACGAGCATCCGTCGTTGCGCGGCGTGGCCTGGCGCGGAGACCTCGATCCGGTGCGCCGCGCCGTCCTTGATGAGCTTGCCGTCGAACGGGTTCGAGGGGAGCTCCACCCCGTCGACGAAGATCTTCGCGCTGGCGGGGCTCGCCTTGATCGATGCGCGGAGGAGCGACGCGTCGGTCTGCTCGCGTGGAGCGCTGCTCGCGGCGGATGGCGGCGAGGACTCCGGCGCGGGCAGCGCGCTCTGGGCCGGCGGCGGGGCCACGCGGAAGCTCTGCTGGACCGGATCGCGCAGCTTCAGGTACAGCGTCGCGGCGCCGACGAGCGCGATGACCGCCGCGAACGCGACGAGCGGCAACCGGGAGCGCCGCGGCGCCGGCGCGGGCTGAACGGCCGTGGCCGGCTCGGTCCGCACGACGGCGTGGAGCGTCGCTTGCGGAGGGCTCGAGCGGTGGAGGGGGCGCGTGGGCGCCGACGGCGAAGAGCCCGTGGTCGCGCCGTCCTCCTGCGCGGGAGGATCCGAGTCGAGGGGCTCGCGCCCTGGCAGCGACGGCAGCCTCGGCGCGCGGCCGGCGAGCCCCGCGCCCCCCGCCTCCGCGCCGTGCTCCTGCAGCTGCTTGAGCTGGCGATCGATGATCGCCCGGATCTCGGACCGCTCGCCGGCGAACAGCTCGCGCATCAGCGCGCCGAGCTGCTCGGCCGTCACCTGCTCTTCCAGGCGTTCCGTGTAGCGAGCGAGCTCCGCGCGGAAGGCGGCGGCCGTCGAATAGCGCTGGTCGGGCGAGTGCGCGAGCGCCTTGGCGCAGATGCGCGCGAGCTCGACGGGCACCTCGGGGCGCGCGGACCGCAGGTCCGGGATGTCCCGCATCAGGCGCGAGATGATCTGCGGATCGGACAGCCCACGCCAGAGGCGGCGGCCGGCGAGCATCTCCCAGAGGATGACGCCGGCCGAGAAGACGTCCGCGCGCCGATCGATCTGGGAAGAGTGCGAGAACGCCTGCTCCGGCGCCATGTACGCGACCTTGCCCTTCATCGTGCCGGTCTGCGTCTCGACGAGGCGGTGCGCGGCGAGCGCGATCCCGAAATCGACGATCTTCACCTGCCCGTCGTAGGTGACGAAGATGTTGTGGGGGCTGATGTCGCGGTGAACGACGTTGAGCGGCGCCCCGTCGTAGTCGACGAGCTCGTGGGCGTAGTGGAGGCCGGCCAGCACCTCGCTGAGGATCCAGAACTGGACGGCGAACGGGATCGCCCGCGCTTGCTCTCGCGCGCGGGAGATCACACGGCTCAGCGGCTGCCCGTCGAGGTACTCCATGGCGATGAAGTACTCGCCGTCCGCGAGGCCGACCTCGTTGGTCTGCACCACGTTGCGGTGGTTCAGGCGGGCGGCGAGGCGGGCCTCGTCGAGCAGCATGTCCCGGAACTCGGGCTCGTCGGCGATGTTGGGCCGGAGGCGCTTGATGACCTGCAGCTTGCTGAAGCCCGCCGGCCCCACCGCGACCGCCAGGTGCACGTCCGCCATGCCCCCGTGCCCGAGCGTCGCGATGAACCGGTATTTCCCGAAGCTCCGCGCGTGCCGATCCGAGGGCGACGGCGGCGCGTCCGGCGGCGCATCCCGGCCGACCGTGGTCGGCGCGTCGCGATCCGCGCGCCGCACCTGGACGGTGGGCGGGGGCTCGGGCGCGGGGACGAGCCCCTGCCTGGAGACCAGGGTCCCGCCGTCGAGCGCTGCCCGCACGCGCTCCGGCGGGCCCGAGGCGGCGAGCTCGTTGCTGCGGGCGGAGTCCGCCGCCCAGTCAGCCTCTTCGATCGTCCCTTTGCGCTCGCCCACCGCCGAATGGTCCTGATCCAAAGACGTGCCGTCAAGCTGACGACAGCGTGGGCCAGCAACGCCGCGACGTCTGCTGCTACTGTGCGGGGCGTCGCTCCCCCAGGCGCTCCCAGATCCCGGGAGGGTGCAGGAAAATTCGCCTGTGATTGCGGACCCTTGCCCGTGAACGAGGTAGCCCGATGCCCTGTGACTCGATACCGCGGCGCCTGCTAGGCCAGGCGAAGGCGCGTCCCGAGGCTCCTGCCCACTACGTCAAGGAGGGGGGCTTCTGGAGGATGACCAGCTTCCGGGAGTACGCGGGCGAGGTGCGGCGCGCCGGCAAGGCGCTCCTCGCGCTCGGCCTCGATCCAGGCGCCACGGTCAGCCTCCTCGGCTTCAACCGGCCCGAGTGGGTGGTGCTCCACGTGGCCTGCATGGCGATCGGGGGCGCTCCCGCGGGCATCTACACGACGTGCTCGCCCGAGGAGGTGCGCCACGTCGTGCGCCATGCGGGGTCGCAGGTGGTGCTGGTCGAGGACAGGGCGCAGCTGGAGAAGGTGCTGTGCCAGTGGGATCGGCTGCCGCAGCTCTCGTGGGTGGTGCTGATGCGGGGCGCGGAGTTCGCGCGCGATCCGCGCGATCCGCGGATCCTGGCCTGGGATGAGTTCCTCGCGCGGGGCGACCGCGTCTCGGACGAGCTGCTCGATCAGCGGCTCGACGCGCTCGAGCCGAACGGCCTCGCCACGCTGCTCTACACCTCCGGGACGGTGGGGCCGCCGAAGGGGGTCATGCTGAGCCATGAGAACCTCACGCGCTCGGCGGACATGGGGGCGCGCCTCATCCCGTGCTCGTCCCGGGACATCACGCTCTCTTACCTGCCTCTTTCGCACGTCGCCGAGCAGATGTTCACGATCCACATCCCGGCCTCGGTCGGCGCGGCCGTGTACTTCGCCGAGTCGATGGCGGCGCTCGCCGACAACCTCAAGGAGGTGCGGCCTACCGCCTTCTTCGGGGTCCCGCGCGTCTGGGAGAAGCTGAGGGACGGGATCGACGCCAAGCTCTCCGGCGCGAAGGGGTTGCAGAAGATCATGCTCGATCAGGCGAGGCGCGTAGGGCTCCAGCACAGCGAGCTCCGCGCCCGAGGCGAGCCGCCGGGGCCGCTGCTCGCGCTTCAGCACCGCGCCTTCGACACGCTGGTCTACGCGAAGGTGAAGGCGGCGGTGGGGCTCGGCCGGGCGCACGCGTTCAGCAGCGGCGCGGCCCCCATCGCGAAGGAGGTCCTCGAGTTCTTCGCGTCGCTCGACATCCTGATCACCGAGGTCTACGGCCAGTCCGAGGTGACCGGCGCGACGAGCTACAACATGCCGGGCCGGACGAAGCTCGGCTCCGTGGGGCCGTCGGTGCCAGGCATGGACGTGAAGATCGCGGACGACGGCGAGATCCTCGTCAAGGGGCCGACCGTGTTCCTCGGCTACTACAAGGAGCCAGAGGCGACCGCGCAGGCCCTGGTCGACGGCTGGCTCCACTCGGGGGATCTCGGCCGATTCGACGAGGAAGGGTTCCTCCACATCACCGGGCGGAAGAAGGAGATCCTCATCACGGCCGGCGGAAAGAACATCTCGCCCAAGAACATCGAGGAGGCGCTCAAGCGCCACGACCTCATCGCCGAGGCGGTGGTCGTCGGCGATGGGCGCAAGTTCCTCACGGCCCTGCTCGTGCTGGCCCCCGACGCGGTGAAGCGCCTCTCGGCCGAGCGCGGGCTCGGCCGCGATCTCTCGCACGCGTCGCCCGAGATCAGGGAGGCCGTGCAGCGGGCCGTCGACGAGGTGAACGGCGAGCTCGCGCAGGTCGAGACGATCAAGAAGTTCTCGATCCTGCCGCGCGGCTTCACCATCGAGGACGGCGAGCTGACGCCGACGCTCAAGATCAAGCGGCGCAATGTGAGCCAGAATTTTGCGCGCGAGATCGAGGCGATGTACGCCGAGTAATTCATGCGCAACGAGCCTGCTACAGCCGTCTCCTTCGACTTCGGCCAGACCCTGGTGGAGCTCGACACGGGGCTGCTCTCCGCCCGCCTCGCCGAGCGGGGCATCGCCGCGCCTCGGGAGCGGCTGGACGGGGCGGTGGACGAGGGCTGGCGCGCGTACAACGAGGCGATCCAGCGCGGGCTCGGCGGCCACCCGTGGAAGATCATGATGCGCCGCCTGCTCGAGGCGGGCGGCGTCGAGGCCAGCGCGCTCGACGCGGCGGTAGACTGGCTCTGGACGGAGCAGCCCCGGAAGAACCTCTGGCGCCGGCCGATCGCGGGGATGATCGACGTCGTGATCGAGCTCCGGCAGGCCGGCGTGCCGGTCGCGGTGCTGTCGAACTCGGAGGGCCGGCTCGAGGAGCTGATCGAAGAGCTCGGCTGGTCGGCGCACTTCGTGGCGGTGGCGGACTCGGGGCGGCTCGGGTTCGAGAAGCCGGGCAGGGAGATCTTCGCGTGGACGGCCGAGCGCCTCGGTGCGCCGCTCGCCGCGGTGGTCCACGTCGGCGATTCCTTCGCCGCCGACGTCGGCGGCGCCCTCGCGGCAGGGATGCGGGCCGTCTGGTTCAAGGGGGACCCGACGAGGGCCGCGGAGGTGTCCCAGGCCGAGCGGGTGGCGGTGTGCGACGGCGCGGAGGCGCTGCGCGGCGCGCTCCGGGCGTTCGGCGTTCGCTTCTAGCGCGCGCTGCGCTGCGCGCGGTCGTGCGGCCAGCGATCTCCAGGAGCCCGTCACCTGGCGAGCGCGGCCCGCAAACGCGGCGCTCGCGCGCGCGAGGTCGCGAGCTCCACACGCGCGTCGCGCGCTCGCCCTTCCGTCCGTGAGCACGAACGTCCCGGAAGGCGCTCCGCCCCGCGCTCGTCGCGCGCGCTTCTCCGCTGGCGCTCCTCGTCCTGCTGCCCCGCGCCGGTGGGTCGGTCTCCGGATCGTGCAGCCGATGCACGTCGCGCGGTGGTTCGGGCATTGCTGGAGACCGGTTCACGATGATCGCCAACGATGCAGACATCGAACAAGAGTCCGGACGTCGGGAGCGGCGAGCGAACGTTCCCGCCGCCGTCCCTCGCCTCTTCGGCGAGGTCCGCCGCGCGGACGAGCGGCTCGTCTCGCTCGTGCAAGAGCGCCCCGTGGCCACGCTCCTCGCGGTGGCCGCCGTGGGCTACCTGATCGGGCGGGTCGTTACACGGTTGAGTTGAGGAGGTCATCATGACGGCACGTGAGGTCGAGGCCGAAGGGGAGCGCGACGCGCGAGAGGTGGTGAACGACGCGCTCAGCCGGCTCGACGCGGCGGAGGTCAAGCGGGCGGTCTCGGCGTTCGCGCGGGACAACCCGCACGTGGCGATCGCAGCGGCGGCTGGGCTGGGGTTCCTGCTCGGCGGGGGCCTGACGCCGCGCGTGCTCAGCAGGCTCGGGTCGCTCGCGACGCGCAGCTACGTCAAGAGCGCGTTGGCCCAGGCGGTCGAGCTCGTCCTCGATGAGCAGACGCGGTCCCAGAGCCATCTCGGCTCGTCGCCCTGATCCAGCAGGCACCTGCTGCGCGTCACCTTGGCTGAAGGTGGGGTCGTTTGAACCGCCAAGCCCTCAAGGACGCCAAGTCTCTTTGAGGTTTTCTCCGCGCCCTTGGCGGATTGGAGGCTTCATCACGGGCGGGTCCACACGTGGATCGCGGCTCGCCGTCGCTCGTTCGCAAGATCGCTGGGCCACGCCGGGCGCAGGCCGTCCTTCAGGCCCTGCGGCTGCAGGTCTTGCGGATGCGGCGACCGCCGCTCTCGCTCAGCACCTCTTCAACGCTGTGGGAAACGTCGGGCAAGCACCGCACGGAGAGCAACGCGCCGCCGCCGGCGCTGCCGTCGTCGAGCCGGCGCGCCTCGTACTCGGGCAGGCGCGCGCCGAGGACGGCGCCGAGCAGGGTGCCGGCCGCGCCGGCGGCGCCCGCTCCCGCGAGGCACGCGACGATGGGCCCCGCCAGGAACGCGTCGAGCCGCGGAATGATCAGCGCGCCTCCTGCCGTGATCGCCGCGAGCGTACCCCCGACGAGCCCTCCGATCACAGCGCCCAGGGCGGCCCCTTCGGACGCCTTGCTGTGGATCGTGAGCTCGATCTCGTCCAGACGGGAGTGCTGCCTGGGCACCATGCTGATGTCCTCGGCCGCGACGCCCAGGGCGAGGAGGCGGCCAAGTGCGCCCGCGGCTTCCGTGCGACCTGGGAAGAATGCAGTGAGCGTCCGGTAATACATCATTCGACGAGTGCCCCTGTGCCGCGGTTCGCGAGGTGTCTCGTTCAATCCATCTGCTCTCGGAAAAGCATCGCTTGTGCCGCTCCGGCTGCGCAGATGTCGCTCGGCTGCTGGAGCACATCCCGGGAAATGATGGAAGGCGCCGCTCCGCGCGTGGGCGGTGCGGCGCCTTCGCGCCCCCCTGGAGCTCGCTCAGCGGGCGCCGAGCTCGTTGGAGTACGAGCCGGTGCTCTCCTGGAGCTTCTCCTGGATCTGGTCCTGGGTCCGCTGCGCAGCGCCCAGGGCGCGCTCCTTGGCCCTCTCCGCGCGCTCGCGCAGCCGGCTCGTGCTGTCGCGCAGCCGGCGGCGAGCCTCGTCACCTGACGTCGGCGCGACCAGGACGCCAACCCCGACGCCCATGGCGACGCCGAGGCCGAGCCCGACCGACAAGGGAACGATCCAATCGAGTGAGCTCCTTCTCTTGTAGGGGAACATGTCGGCCATGTAACTGACGAGATCGTCTGCCTTCATTGTGGCTCCGTCGGTTCGTATCGCGTGGGGGCGCGTAGCGCGTATCCCTCAGCGTGGATTCACGTGGATGGAACAGTGACCGGCGGGACGTGAGGCAGCGCGCATGCCAAGGGCATATTGCGCACGGAGGGGGCAGGGCAGGGGGCTGCCCTGCCCCGAGGAGCGATCGCGGGCGATCGCGGTGGAGGAGCGCCGCGGCGTTACCGGCAGAAGCCGTCGATGCAGATCTTGCCTTCGCTGCAGGGCGTCTCGGGATCGCAGTCACCGCCGAGGTTGTCGCTCGACCCGCAGACCTGGTGCTCGCCGGAGAACGTCGCCACGGTCCTGCACTCGCTCAGCGAGGGCGACTGGTTGTCGCAGGCGTTCGGGTTCGGCTGGTCGCACGAGATGTAGCAGCTGTGGTGCAGACAGATCGACCCCGGCGCGCAGACGTCCTGCGCTCCATCCTCGCCGCACACGAAGTTGCTCGACTGATTCGGGATGCAGCCGTTCTCGACCCAGACGTCGCCCTCGGGGCAGGCGGCGCCGTCGCTCCTCGGAACACAGGCGCCGTCGACGCAGACGGCGGAGGGGCCGCCGCAGTCGTCGGTGATGACGCAGGGCTGCGCAGGGCGGGAGCAGATACCGAGGGTCGCGTCGCAACGGTAGCTGCTGGGGCAGTCCGCGTCCTCGCCGCAGGCGGGCGTGCATTTGCCCTCGACGCACTTGTCGTTGACCGGACACTGCGTCTGATCGAAGCACTGGTCCTGAGGCGCGGTGCAGATGCCGCTGACGCAGAGGTAGTCCGCGCCGAGGCGGGCGCAGTCGGCGTCGGCGCCGCACGCGGCCGGGGTCGCCGGCACGCAGGTCGCGTCGGCCTCGTCGCCCTCGCAGACGTAGCCGTGGACGCACCCGATCGGCTCGCCGCTCGGGAGGACCTGATCGCAGCTGCCGGGCTGACACGTGCCATCCGGCGCGCAGGTCTCGCCATCGGCGCAGTCGTCCGGGTTGCCGCAGTACACGACGTCGCCGGGGGCCCCGCCGCTGCCCCCTTCCCCGGAGGAGCCGCTCGGGACGCAGGCGGCGGTGTGGTCGTCGGCGATGACGCACTCGAAGCCCCGGCTACACCCCCAGGTCGTGCAGTCGCCGATGTGGCATCGGTTGTCCTCGCCACAGGTCTCGTTGATCCAGCAGTCGGCTGGCCCGCCACAGCCGCTCGGGATGCCGGGCGTGCAGTCCTCGACGACTGCATCACAGAAGGGGCTGTCGGCGTCGTCGTCGTAGATGGGGCAACCCGCGAGGAGGGGCGCCAGCACGCTCGCGAGACCCAGCAGAGTAAGTCGCTTCATTCACCGTCTCCCGAAAGCATTCGGCCGCCCGGCGTCGAGGAGCCGCGCCCTCGCGCGTGACGGTCGCGACCGGACGAGCGTAGCAAGCGACATGCCCCACACAAGCCCGGCAAGTCGCGGCGTATTTCGGCCGATCGCGCGCTCGCCGTGAAGCCGCGTTCACGTCGGCATGTGGCGCGCGCGTGGCGAGGCGCCGCCCCGATGTGCCGTGCCTCGCGCAGGTCACGCGGCGGCGGACGCGACATCGGGGGGCAGGGGGGACCGCAGGGGAGGGGGACCGCAGGGGAGGGGGGACCGCAGGGGAGGGGGGACCGCAGGGGACCGTGAACCCTGAACCGCGGAGGAAAGCGGAGGACGGCGCGGTGCGGCGCGACGCTTTGGGGCGCGCAGGGGAACCCGTGCTACCGTTCCGCCGAGTTCCGGGCGGCTGCCTCCGAACGAGGAACCCCGGCAGGCTCGCGCCTGGGGGGCCAGCCGTTCGCGAGGACACGGGGACCGGTCGAGCAGATGGATGTCACCTGCGAGCGTTGCAGCACCGAGTACGAGTTCGACGACGCGCTCGTGTCGGAGCGCGGCACGACGGTCAAGTGCACGAACTGCGGCTTCCAGTTCAAGGTCCGCCGCACCGACGGCGCGCTCCCCGAGAAGTGGGTGGTGCGCACGCTCGGCGGCCGGGAGCTCGAGTTCAAGATGCTCCGGGAGCTCCAGGCGGCGATCACCCAGGGCCAGATCACCCGCGACGACGTGATCTCGCGCGGCAACGCGAGGCCGCGGCGGCTCGGGTCGATCGCGGAGCTGGAGCCGTTCTTCAAGGGGCCGGGCAGCATCGTGATGGCCGGGACCGCGCTGGGCATCGGCGGGCCCTCGCCGTTCCCTGGCCGCTCGAGGTCGCTGACGCCTCCAGGGCTCGGCGGCCCGGCGCCGGCGCAGACCGAGCACTCGGTCGCGATCCCGCTCCCGCGGGCGGAGAGCGACGCGGACGTCGCCCCCGAGTCCATCCACGACGCAGAGACGATCGTTCGGGACGTGCGGGAGGTCCAGTCGGGCAGGGAGCGCCCGTCGCCGCGCCGCGGGGCGCAGACCGCGACCTACGATTCCGAGGCCAGCGCCCCCGCGCGGGCGATGACGAAGCCGGGCGCGCTGCCCGGGGTCGTGGTGCCGCCGGAAGAGGCGCCGCCGCTGCCGGACGGGCACCCCGCGCGCCGGCAGGAGCCGCGGACCCTCCGCGGCGCGGGGGTCGCCGAGGCGCGCCAGGGCAGCGTCAGGCCCGCGGACGCCGAGGGGCGCGCCGCAGGCGTCGTTCCGCTGCGGATGCCGAACAGCGTCCCACCGCCGCGCATCGAGCGCGCCGACAGCCCGGGAGGAGAAGACGCCCCCGTGGCGAGGCGCGGGGCGCCGCGCGCGGCGAGCGAGGACCACGCGTCGCGGCGGGCAGCGACGTCGGGGTCGCCGACCGCACCCGCGGAGCCCGAGGGGCGTCCCTCCTATGTCGACGAGGGGGACGGCGACGCGGGGATCACGTCGCTGCCCTCGAGGAGGACGGGGATCGCGCGGTGGGTCGTCGGCCTCATCGTCGTCGGCCTCATGGTGGTGAGCGCGGCGACCCTCGGGCCGAAGTACCTCAAGCCGGCCGTACAGGCCCGGCCTGCGGTGAGCGACGATCGCGTCTCGGCGCTGCTCGCCGAGGGCGAGAAGAGCCTGGCCGAAGGGGATCCGGAGACGGCGAGGGACAAGCTCGTCAAGGCGAGCGCGCTCGCCGAGGACGACCCGCGCGTCGCGGCGGCGCTGGCCCGGGTCGAGACGGTGAACGCGGACGTGCGGTGGCTGCGGCTGCAGCTGCTCGTCGCAGGGGACGCGGATCTGGACACGGCGCGGCACGAGCTCGACATCGCGATCGAGCGCGCCCGCAAGGCGGTCGAGCACGCGCGGCGCGTCGCGCCGGCGAACGCCGAGGTGACCCGCGCGGCGATCGATCTGCTCCGCATGCAGGGCGACCTCGCCTCCGCGCGGAAGCTCGTCGGCGCGATCTCGGCCGAGAGCGCGCAGCCGGAGAGCGCGCTGACGCTGGCCGCGCTCGATCTCGCGGAGGCTCATCCGAGCTGGGCCGCCGTCGTCGAGCGGCTCCGGACGGCGGCGAGCATCGAGCAGAGCCCCGCGCGAGCGCGGGCGCTCCTCGTCTATGCGCTCGCGAGGTCCGGTGATCTCGCGGCCGCGCGCGCCGAGAACGAGCGCCTGCTGGCGACGAGCCGGCCGCACCCGCTCGCGCGCCCGCTCCGGGCCTTCATCGACCGGCTCGAGAAGGCGCAGGGCGAGCCAGGAAGCATCGCCGAGCCGGCGTCGAGCGGGCGCGCGGGGAGCCCGCAGGCGGGCGCTCCTCCGCCGAGCCCGTCGACCTCGGCGAGCGCTCCTCCCGCGAGCCCGCCGGCCGCGCCGGGGCGCGTTCGCCGCGCGCCGGAGTCGGAGCCGGACGACGGCCGCGTGCCCGACGACTACGTCGCCCCGGGCGGCACCATCGATACGAGCGATCTGCCCGGCGTGCACCCGCCGCCGACCGCCGCGCCTGGGGCGACGGCGCCGCCGATCGACACCTCGGATCTGCCTGGAATGAAGCATGAGTAAGCGCCGAGCTCGCGGGGCGCGGTGGACGGGCGTCGGCGCCCTCGCCGTGGCGGCATCGATGGCTGGCTGCACCGGGAGAGAGCGGGCGGCGGCGCTGCCGGCGCCCGCCGCGGCGGGCCTCGACGAGCCGGCGGTCGTCGAGATCGATCTCTCGCGCGGGCTCCCCGAGAGCGCGTCCGCGTCGCTCTTCGGCCCGCCGAGCGGCAGGACCCACGCGCAGCTCGTGCAGTCGCTGCGAGCGCTGTCCGAGTCCGCGAGCGCGAAGGGGTTCCTCGTGCGGCTCGGGAGCGCGCGCCTCGCGTTCGCGCGGGCCCACGAGATCGGCCGGATCCTCGGCGATGTCCGCGCGGCGGGGCGACCGGTCGTGTGTCACGCGGACGAGTACAACAACGCGACCATGCTGCTGGCGTCCATCGCCTGCAGCAAGCTCTGGCTCAGCCCTGCCGGGCAGGTCGATACGGTGGGGATCGCGGCGCAGCTCGTGTTCGCGAAGGGGCTCCTCGACAAGCTCAACGTGGACGTCGACTTCCTCCAGGTGGGGAAGTTCAAGGGCGCGAGCGAGCCGTTCACGCGGGAAGGGGCGAGCCCCGAGGCGCGTCGATCGCTCGAGTCCGCGCTCGGCGGGGTCCGCGAGGCGTGGCTGTCGGCCATCGTGGACGGGCGCGGCAAGGAGGGGCTCCGGGAGGCCCTCGAGGACGGCCCGTTCGCGCCTGAGGAGGCGAAGGCGAGGGCGCTCGTGGACGAGATCGGCGATCTCGAGTCCGCGACCGAGGACGCGAAGAAGCTCGCTGGCACCGAGCGCTCCGTGCCGCGGTTCGGCGGCGCTCCGCGCGATGCGAGCTTCTCCCGGAGCCTCGTGGACGTGTTCCGCTCGGTCTCCGGGGCGAGCTCGCTGGGGACGCCGCACGTGGCGGTCGTCCCGGCGATCGGCGGCATCACCATGAGCGCCAAGGGGATGCCCATCGGCTCGTCGGACGGGATCGGCGAGCGCGAGCTCGGGCAAACGATCACCCGCCTCATCGAGGACAAGAGCGCGAAGGCGGTCGTGCTCCGGATCGACTCGCCCGGCGGCTCGGCGCTGGCCTCGGATCTGCTCTGGCAGAAGCTGATGCGGCTGCGGCAGCAGAAGCCGCTGGTCGTCTCGATCGGCGGGATGGCCGCGAGCGGCGGCTACTACCTCGCCTGCGCTGGCACCAAGATCGTCGCCGAGCGGACGAGCATCATCGGCTCGATCGGCGTCGTGGGCGGCAAGTTCGCCGTCGGGAAGGCGCTTGCAGACGTCGGGATCAACGCGGAGACGGTCGCGGCCAACCCGGATCCTCAGCGGGCAGCGCGCGCCGCGTACATGTCGGCGCTCACACCCTGGGACGACCCCACACGCGCCCGTGTGCTCGCCTCCATGGAGGCGGTTTACGATCTGTTCCTGAAGCGCATCACGGCGGGACGGAACCTCCCGTTGGAGACGATCGCGCCGTCGGCGGAGGGACGGATCTTCGGCGGGGTCGAGGCCGCAGGGCGCTCGCTCGTCGATGAGCTCGGCGGCCTGGAGCGAGCGATCGCGATCGCGCGCGAGCTGGCGGAGCTGCCGGCGGACGCGCCGGTCGAGATCGAGCAGGACGACGGCGGGCTGCTGGAGCTCCTCGCGACCGGCGACGAAGCCAACGAGGGCAGCGCTCGGGCTCCCGACCGCGCAGCGCTCAAGGAGCGCGCGCGGGAGGCGATGGCTTCCGTCCTCCTGCCGGAGTGGCTCGGCGTCGCGCCGGAGGTCGGGACCTTCGCCGCCTCCATGGCGCCTCTCCTGGCCGGAGAGAGGGCGCTCACGGTGTTACCGTTCGCGGTGACGCTCCGGTAAAGCGCGAGATTGCACCGGAAGATTGGCCTTGTACCTCGGTCGTTCTGGTAGGCTGAGCGGGTTCAGCATACCCGAAGCGGGTCGCCGAAATGAGCTCTTCACCTCCGGATCGGGCAGCATCAGCGTCGGGCGCGAGGAGGTCGCTGCATTCGCCGGAGCTGATGGATCCTGCAGGACCCGCCTCTGCGGGGCAGCTGGTCCTCGCAGGGGCCCGGGCGATCGCGCCGGTGTCGCGCCACCGCGGCCCGCGGGCTGAAGAGGCCTACTGGCGCGCGCGGGTGGACGAGCGCCGCGCCGCCGGCGACGCGCAAGGGGAGCGCGAGGCGGCGCTCGCCCTCGCGAGGATCCTCGCCGCGCGCGGCGTCGAGCTGGACCAGGCGACGACGTTGGCGCGCCGGGCGCTCTCGCTGGGCGACGATCCGGCGATGAGGAGCGAGCTCGCCGGCTGGCTGGCCGGGCTGGGCGAGCCAGCCCTGGCCGCCGCGGCGCTGCGCGGCCTCCGCGACGACGCGCAGCCGCCCGGCGCGACGGCGCGGATGCTGGTGAAGATCGCCGTGCTCCTCGCGCGCGCCAGCGACGTCGCGGGCGCGGTCGACGCGCTCGAAGAGGCGAGCGAGCTCGCCCCGGACGACGCGATGGCGAGCGAGCTGCTCGGCACGATCGCGGCCTGGGCGTCGGACGAGGTGTTCCCCGCGGCCGCGGCGAAGGCATACCTGGAGGCGGCCAAGCGGCGCGAAGCCGCGCGGGAGCGGGAGGCGGCGTTCGAGGATCGCCTGCGCGCCTTCGAGATCGCGCCTCACGACGACATGGCCGCCAAGGCCATGGCGGCCGCGCTGTTCCTGCGCAGCCGGCAGGGCGCGGCCGACGAGGTGCTCCGGACGCACGCCGACGCGCTCGCGGCGCGGGCGCCTCGCGGCGAGGGCGAGGCCCCTGGCCCCTCCGCCCTGCGGCGCGCGATGGAGGTGCACGGCCACCGGCTCCAGGGCGCGACGAACGAGGGCGACTGGGCGCGCGCCGTCGGGTGCGTGCTCGACGCGGGCCTCGACGGGGCGATCGACGGCGACGCCGCCCGCGCGATCGACGAGGTGCTCGAGCAGGCGGGGCTCTACGAGCTCGTCGCCGCGCGGATCGAGCTCAGGGCGGAGCAGCGGGTCGGGGCGCCGAGGGCGGAGGCGTACGTGGCGCTCGCGCGGCTCCACGCTGGCCCGCTCGCGAGCCCCGACCGCGCCGTGGAGGCCTGGATCGAGGCCGCGGCGAGCGACTCCGGCAGCGCCGCCGCGCGCTCAGCGCTGCGCGACCACGCGGCCACGCTGCACGACATGGCGCCCCTCGTCGAGGCGCTCATCCGCATCGGCGAGGGCTCGGACGCGAGGGCGACGGAGGACGCGGCGGGGCGGATCGACGCGCTCTCGGAGCTCGCGCGCCTCGCGGAAGAGAAGATCGGCGACCCCGGCCTCGCGCGCTGGGCGCTCGAGGCGCTGAGAGACGTCGGCGGCGACCCGACGCACGCCGAGGCAGGGCTCCAGCGGATCGCCGATCGGCTCAAGGGGCAGGACGAGGCGCTCGCCGCGGCGCAGCGCGCGCTCCGCGGCGCGGACACCGCCGAGGGGCGGATCGACGCGCTCCGCCGGCTCGTCGTGATCTACCGCGGCCGCCCGAAGGAGCGCGCGGCCTACGAGGAGGCGCTCGTGGGGCTCTCGCGGGCGCTGCCGGCCGACCGCGGCTGCCTGCTGGCGCTCGATCGGCTGAGCCGGCGGACCGGGGGAGGCGCCGCGCTCGACGCCCTGCTCCGCGCGCGGCTGGCCGAGGCGACGCGGGCGCCCTCGGAGGCCGAGGGCGCGCGCTCCGCGAGGTCCGAGGCGATCCGCGCGGCCTCGCTGACGCGGGTCGAGCTGGTGCGCGCAAGGCTCCTCCTGTCGGCGATCGCCCGGCGGCAAGGCCAGGACGCCCGCGCCCTCGACGAGGTGTTGCCGCTGCTCGGCGAGGCCCCGGGGCACCGCGGCGCGGCGAGCGCCGCGCTCGTGCTGGCCACGCGGACCGGGCGCCTGCGGGAGCGCGCCGACGCGCTCGTGCAGCTCGCCGCGCCGGTCTGGCCGGCGCTGCGCGCGGTGCTGCTCTCGATCGCCGCGGCGCTCTACCACCGGACGCAGCGGGCGCGCGAGGCGGCGCTCTCGCGCGAGGTCGCGCTGCTCGCCTGCGAGGCCGATCCGTCGTCCGCGCGCGCCGTGGCCACGCTCGCCTCCATCCTCACGGCAGATCTCGCCGCCGCCGCGGAGGCCGGCGAGGCGCCTCCGTTCGAGGTCGACCGGGCTGTGGCGGCCGCGATCGAGCGCTCCATCACCACGGTGTTCCCGCGCGGCGCGCTCTGCGACGGCCTCGCGAGGGCGCTGGAGGCGCTGGGCGAGCTGCCGCTCGCGCTCGCGTGGACCCAGCGCTGGCTCGCGCTGCGGCCAGGGTGCCCCCAGGCGACCGCGGAGCTCATCCGCCGCGCCGCGGCCGCCGGCGACGCGGCCCGGCTCTCGGACGCGCTCGCGTGGATCCTGGCGCAGCCCAAGCCGCTCGGCGAGATGGCGGCGGCGCTGGCGAGCGCGCTGCACGCCCTCTACGACCTCGATCCCGAGCGCGGCACGGCGCTCGCGAGGCGCTCGCTCGACGTCTTCGGCCCGCA
The DNA here is from genome assembly GCF_051527405.1 of Sorangium sp. So ce295. Taxonomy (NCBI): domain Bacteria; kingdom Pseudomonadati; phylum Myxococcota; order Polyangiales; family Polyangiaceae; genus Sorangium; species Sorangium sp. So ce295. Next base: position 12,832,187 of record NZ_CP150324.1, read on the forward strand.
GAACCCGCTCTTGCGCGAGCGGCTGCTGGAGCTCGCGCGCCGGGCGGGCGACCCTCACCTCGCGGTGACCGTGCTCGAGCGGTGGCTGGCCGTCGAGATCACGGCGGCGCACGCCCCCGAGCTGATGTTCATGCTCACCGATTGCCGGCTCGACGGCGGCGATCCGGACGGGGCAGCGCAGGAGCTCGCGCGCGCAGCCGCGGTGCAGGCCGATCCTCACGAGATCCTCGCGCGGGTCCAGCGCCTCGAGTCGTCGCTGCTCGACGTGAAGGGGCTCAGCTCCGACGGCGCCATCGCGCTGGCCGAGGCGAAGGCCCGGGCGTTCACCGCGCAGGGCGCCGGCGCGGCGGCGGAGGCCGCGGCCGCGTGGCGTGAGCTCGGCAGCCTGCGCTGGGACCTGGCGGAGGATCACCGGGGCGCCGAGGAGGCGTTCTTCCGCGCGAGCGAGCTCGCGCCGAGCGGCGGCACCGAGCGTTACGCGCGGGACATGTGCGAGTTCGCGGGCGTCGAGGCGGCGATCGAGGCGATCGTCGCGCGCGCCGCGGAGGCGCGGAGCGAGACGGGGGCGCAGCCCGGCGCGGACGAGAACAGGTGGTCGGGCGACGTCGGGCCCGAGCGGCGCAGGCGCGCCACCCTGCTGATCGAGGCCGCCAACCTGGCGCACGAGCACGGCCTGCCCGAGCGCGCGCTCTCCGCGGCGGCGAGCGCGATCGAGCTCGATCCCCTCCGCGCGGACGCCGTGGCGCTGGTCGAGAAATCGGCGGACGCCGATGGCGGCATCGTCGTCCTCGACAAGACCTACCGGCTGCTCGCCGACGCGGCCCTGGGCTGCTACGGCCGCCGCGCCGCCCATTACCGCGCGGCGCGGCAGCTGGAGAGGCGCGGCGCGTTCGAGCTCGCGCTCGCGCACGCCGTGGCCAGCTTCGAGGCGGTCCCGACCGAGGGCACCTCGTACGTGCTGCTCGCTCGGCTCGCCGAGCACGTCGGCGAGCCGTCGGACGCCGTGCGCGCGCTCGAGCGGGTCGCGACGACGGCCGATCCGGCGTCGCGCAACGCGTGGTTGAAGCGCGCCGCGGCCCTCACCGGCCGCACGGAGGAGGGCCTCCGGCTGCGCCTCGACATCCTGCTCCGCGCGATGGTCGTGCGCCCGGACGCGGCGCTCGTCGAGGACGTCGGCGCCGCCATCCGCGATCTCATCGCGTGCACGGGGCAGCCGGAGGTCGAGGCCATCCGCTTCGACCGCGCGGTCAAGGCGAGCATCGCGAAGCTCGACGGCCCCGACGGGGCCCGCGCGGGGCTCGCGATGGCGCGCATCGCCGTCGCCGTCCTCGACGCGCCCGCGCTCGCGCTCGCCGCGATCGAGCGCGCGATGCTCGCCGACGGCGACGTCGACGAGTTCCAGACGCTCCTCGACATCGTCGGCGAGCTCGCGCGGCAGACCGAGCCGGCGTCGCACCTCGTCGCGGCGGTGTACGCCGCGGCGATGAGGCCGCACTCGAGCGTCGGTCCCGGCCTGCTCAGGTGGGCGAGCAAGCTCGCTGGCGCCCTGAACGTGCCGCCGGTCGCCGCGGCGCTGCTCGTGGAGGCCGCCCGGCGCGCGCCGGAGGACGACGCGCTCGCGTACGAGGCGGAGGGGGCCGTCGAGGTCAGCGGGGACGAGGCGCTGAAGCGCTCGCTGGACGACGCCTTGCCGGTCGCGCGGCGCCTCGAGGCGCTGCTGCACCTCGCCGACAAACACGAGCGCGAGGGCCAGCGCGCCGAGGCCACCGTCGCCCTGGAGCGGGCGCTCGCCGGCGGGCAGCTCGTGGGCGACACGCGCGACGAGGTCGTCACCCGGCTGCGCCGGCTGTACGCGGCCGAGCGTCGCAGCGCCGATCTCGAGACGCTCGTCCAGTCCGAGCTCGCGCGCATCGACCTGCCGGATGCCGTCCGCCTCGCGTTGACGCGCGAGCACGCCGGCATCCTCGCCGCCGGCGGCGATCTCCATGGCGCGGTGGAGCTCCTCCTGGAGGCGGCCCAGAGGACGCCGTTCGACACGGCGCACATCGACGAGCTCATCCGGCTCGCGCGGAGCACCGACGATCGCCAGCGGCTCTTCGACGTGCTCACGCGCCTCCAGGGCATCCTGAGCGGCGACGAGGAGCGGCTGGTCGTGCTCCGCGAGCTCGCGCCGCTGGCCCAGGAGCTCGGCGATCGCGGCGCCGCGGTGGCGCTCTACGAGGCGATCGCCCGGCTGGATCTCACCGACATGCACGCCGTCGAGGTCGTCGAGCAGGACGCGAGCGACCGCGGCGATCACGCCGCGGTCGCCGCCCTCCTCGCGCGCCGCATCGAGGCGGCCCCGCTGCCGGACACGCGGCGCGCGCTGCGGCTCCGGCGCGCCGCCCTGCTCGAGCAGCGCCTCGGCCTCCTCGACGAGGCGTGCGCCGAGCTGGAGGCCCTTCTCGCGGCGTCGCCGGACGACGTGAGCGCGCTGAGGTTCCTCGCGGACATCCACGAGCGGCTCGGGACGCCGCTCCGCGCCGCCCCGCTCTGGTGCAGGCTGGGCGATCTCGCGACGACCACCGACGAGCGGGCCGAGTACAGCCTCCGCGCGTGCAGCAGCTACCTCGGCGGCGGGGACGTCGAGTCCGCGAAGGACACGCTGGAGAGCGTCGCTCGCATCGCGCCGCGCGAGGCCGTGATCGAGCTCCGCGTCGAGATCGCCCGCCGGGAGGGGGACGGCCACGCGCTCGCCGCGGCGCTCGATCAGCTCGCCAGCGCGTCGCGCGACGCCCCCGAGCGGCGCGCGCAGCTGCTGGTCGAGGCGGCGCGCGCCACGTCGATGCTGGGGGACGACGCGACGGCGCTCGAGCGCGCTCGCCGCGCCGTGAAGCTCGCGCCGGACTCGCCCGACGCCGTCCTCGAGGCGCGCCGCATCGAGTATCGCCTGCGCGGGACCGGGACGCCGCGCGACGCGCAGGCCGCGGTGGAGGAGCTCGGCCGCATCGCGCCGCGCCTGCGCCCGGCGCACGTCGATCTGCACGCGTTCCTGCTCGCCGAGACGCTCGACGTCATCCAGGGCCACGGCGCCGGCATGCGCGAGCTGACCCGGCGCCACGCCGAGGTCGGCCCGAGCACGCTGGTCGCGCTCGGCATGGCGGAGCGCCTGGCCCTGAAGCGGAACTTCTCCGCCGCCCTCCCGCTGTTCGATCGCGCGCTCGGCGGCGATCTCCAGGGGATGCGCGCGCGCGGTCGGGTCGCGCTCGCCGCCGCCGAGACCGCTCAGAACGCCGGCGATCTCGAGGCGGCCGCGCGCCTGCTCGAGGAGGCCGCGGCGGAGCCGGAGACGCGCACGCTGGCGCTGCGCCGCCAGCTGGAGCTCACGGCTGCGCGAGGTGAGCCCGAGGCCGCCCGGAAGGCGCTCGAAGAGCTCGCCGCGCAGAGCTCGGGGATCGATCGCGCGCGCGCGCTGATGCAGCTCGCGCGCCTGCACGTGTCGAGCGACCCGGATCGCGCAACGAAGATCCTCTCGCAGGCCACGGCGCTCGCGGGCTCGGATCGCTCGCTGGGGCTGAAGATCGCCGAGCTGAACGCCGAGCTGGCCAGCGAGCGGGCGACCCTGCCTCCCGAGGAAGTGTCCCAGGCTGCGACGCTCCGGGCGGCCGCGGCGGAGCCGGTCCAGGCGGCGCCAGAGGCGCCGCCCAGCGCTGCGTCGACGGCGAGCGGCGCCGGACCCGCGAGCAGCCGCGCGCCGTCGAGCGGGGTCGGACCCGCGAGCAGCCGTACGCCGTCGAGCGGGGTCGGGCCCGCGAGCAGCCGCGCGCCGTCGAGCGGGGTCGGGCCCGCGAGCAGCCGCGCGCCGTCGAGCGGGGTCGGGCCCGCGAGCAGCCGTACGCCGTCGAGCGGGGTCGGGCCCGCGAGCAGCCGCGCGCCGTCGAGCGGGGTCGGGCCCGCGAGCAGCCGCGCGCCGTCGAGCGGCGGCGCGCCGGCCTCGAGCAACCCGCACATCGATCTCGTCGAGCTCAATGACCCGCTCGACGAGGGGTTGATCACCGACGACCCGTCGCAATCCACCTCTCCCGCGGTGTCGGACGACGATCTGCTCGACGGGGCGGCGAGCACCGCCGCCTCGCCGGCGCCGTCACCGAGCGCCGTGTCAGGTGCCGCGGAGAGCACCGCCGCGCGCGGCGGCGCCGCGTCGAGCCGCTCCGGCGCCGGCGCGCCGCAGCCCGGGCCCCCGGTCTCCGCCCCGGCGTCGATCCAGCCGCCCTCCTCCGCGACGCGGCTCGTGGCCGCGTGGTCGCCGTCCGCGGCCGAGAGCTTCGAGGAGGCAGCGCTCTTCCGCGAGCTCGCCGCGGGCTCGTACGACGCTGGCGAGCGGCTCATCAAGAGCTTCGCTCCGCGCGACGATCGCTCCCGGGAGGCGCTGGCGGTCCGGCGGATGCAGGCCCACCTGCGCCTCGGCGATCGGGGCACCCTGGAGCGCCTCCAGGCGGCCGCGATCGCCGACAAGAACATGACCTACGCCCGCGCCATCGAGCACGTGCTGCGCGCCTTCGACGGTGACGAGCCGTCCGACCGGCCCGGCGAGGGCGTCGTCACGCCGGCGCCCCTCGCCGCGCAGCGCGACGCGCCGGAGCTCGTGAGCGCGCTGCTCTTCCGCGATCTGGAGTCGCCGGTCAACGAGGCGCTCGCGATCGTCTGGGAGACGGGCCTCTACCGCCGCGACGCAGGCCAGTCCGGGCTCGTCCCCTCCGAGCGGATCCAGCCGACATCGCCTACCCTCCTCGGGGAGATCTACGGCGTCATGGCCGCTCACCTCGGCCTCCTGCGCACCGCGCTCTTCCACCAGCGCGCGCCCTTGCCTGCTCCGTCGCCGCCGGAGGGGCAGATCATCCGGGTCAACCCGCCGGCCGTGCTGCTGCGGGGCGAGGTCCGCGAGGACACCCCCGAGCTGCGTTACCTGCTCGGCGCTCAGCTCGCTGGCGCCATGCCCGAGCATGTCCTGGTGAACACCAGCTCGGAGGACGAGCTCCGCACGCTGCTCTCCGCCATCGTCGCCGCGTTCGGGCCCCTGGAGGCCACCGCGCACAGCGCCCGCGGCAACCCGGCCGTGGTGCGGCTCGAGCAGAACCTCTGGCAGCTCATCCCCCCGCGCGCAGAGCGTCGCCTCCGCGAGATCTGCGACAGCGCCGACAAGATCACCTACGAGGGGGCCGTCAAGACGACCCGCACCGCGATGCGCCGCGCTGGCCTCTTCGCCGCGGGCAACGTCGCCACGGCCGTGCGCGCGACCCTCAAGGAGCGCGGCCTGGAGCTGGCGGTCCCGCTCTCCGACCCCGAAGGGCTCGCCGCGGCCTGCGCGGCGGTCCCCGAGATCGCCGATCTCGTACGCCTCGCGACGCGGATGGAGTACGCCGAAGCGCGATGGCAGCCCGGTACGGTGCCCTCACTCCGGCGGGTCGACACGGGAAGCTCGCGCTTCCGTGCAGGCACGTAGGCGTCGCGGCACCCGCTGCGCGGACGTCGGTGGCGTCATGTTCCTCGCAGACCTCGCGCCCCCGCAGCGCCGATCGGAGCCCGGTCGTGTCCCGTCTCACCCGAGCTTTCCCGTGTGCATGTCCGTGCTTCGTCTGGTTGCGATGAGTGCGGGGTGGCCGCATCGGCGCATCCGTCTCGACGCGACAGCGCTGTCACAGCGCCGCCGCGGGTTGCGCGGCGCCCTGTCGAGCGGATGCACGCCGCACGCTGCCCGGAACGCCGTCTGTCGATTGGCACGAACATCGCCTTCTCGTTCGGGTGTGATTTTCCCCTGCGCCTGCTCGGGTGCGGACCCGTTCGGGCTCCGCGCGTCGCTCTCATCAGCTCGGCGGCCACCGGTCGCCGGCGTCTCCGCGGAGCCGCGGCGCTCTCCCGCCGCACCGCCACGGGGGCGGTCTCTGCTCCGCGCTGCGCGCGCTGCGTCCCTGGCGAGGAGGGCGCGGTGAGCGCGCGACACGTCGTGTGCGCCGCGCTGCTCGCCAGCCTGGCGACCTCGGTGGCCTGCGGCATTCCCCTCGAAATGGCGGAGTCCGCCCCCATGAACGCCTGCGACGGGTCGGTCGAGTGCGGCCCGGGGGCGACCTGCGCCGATGTCAGCGGGCAACGCGCGTGCGTCTCGACGAGCGCGAAGCTCGACGGGCTCATCCTCGAGATCCGGCCGCGCGCCTCGCCCGAGCTGGGCGCGGAGGTCTCCCATCTCCTCGCCGTCGATGCAGCGAGCGGCTTCCCTCCTCAGGACCCTGGCGGGCAGGTGCATTCCGTCGATCTCACGATCCCCATGCCCGCGAGCGTGAAGGCCACGGTGCGCCTCGGCGGCTCCTACTGCGAGAACCGCACCGGCGGCCTGCCTCCCCTGACCGGCGGGCAGTTCCCCGTGAAGGTCGAGTTCCGGCGCATCGCGCCGATGCTGGGCCTGCCCACCCAGAGCTACTCGACGCTCTCGGAGCCGGACGGCATCGACGGCCAGAGATTCCAGCTCTCTATCCCCGCAGGCGACTACCACATCTCGTTGATGCCGCAGGCGCGCGCCGATTGCCTCGCCGACATCCCCCCGCCGATCTTCCTGCCGAACCAGGTGGTCCCCGAGCAGTGGACGCTCGGCATCAACGCCGAGGCGCCCGCCGTGCTCCAGGGCAGCTTGCAGGTGCCCGAGGGCGTGCGCGTCGACGGGTGGAAGCTCGATCTCGTCGACCCGGTGACCGGCAGCGCCCTCTCCCAGGTAGGTCTCCTCGAACAGGCCGAGCCCGACCCGCAGGCGACCGCGACGCAGGTCGGGTTCAGCGTGAAGTTCTACTGGACCGACAAGGACAGGAGCCCGCTCATCCGGCTGCGTCCGAAGGACGGAGTGCCGAGGCCCACGGTCTACTGGGAGCTCGCTGCGCTCGCGCTCCAGGGCTCCACGGGGAACCTGGACCTGTCGCTCCTCCAGCTCGACGCGGCGGCGCGCCGCGTGGAAGGTCAGACGCTCGACGTGAACGGCAACCCGGTGCTCTCCGCCGTCCGTATCCAGAGCGCCATCATCGACAGGGCGCCCACCGCCGCCTACAAGCTGGACACCGAGACGGACGCGAACGGCCTCTTCCGTGCCGATCTCCCGCCAGGCGAGTACGTCCTCTTCGCGCAGCCGCTCAACGACACCACCAAGGCGGCCGTCAAGCAGGCGCTCAAGTTCGCCGCCGGCGACGACTGCTACTGCGGCCAGTCGGTCGTCATCCCCGAGGCCGGGACGCTGCGCGGCCGCGTCCAGGGGCCCATGGGCGAGTTGATGGACGGCGCCAGCGTGTTCGCCGTCCCTGCCCGCGGCCAGATCACGCCCTACATCGGCCAGGTGCTGACGCCCGGGCCGCTGCTGCCCCGGCAGGCGTCCGGGGTCCTCCGTGACGGCGCGTTCTCGATCGGCATCGACCCAGGGGAGTTCGACTTCTCGGTCCGCCCGGCACCCGGCTCCACCTACCCGTGGCTCGTCAGGCCGCGCCTAACGGTCTCTGCGATGGACGCCGCGGTCACCGACCTCGAGCTCGCCATCTCGTTCCCGGCCGTGCTCCAGGGCGTCGCCCGCGACGCCTCGGGCGCCCGGCTCGGCGACGCCACGGTCGTGGCCTGGCTGCCGGTCCAGGGCGCGACAGCGCAGGAGACGAGGGGCATCCAGATCGGCGAGACCCGGTCGGCGGCCGATGGCTCCTATGTACTGCCGCTCCCCCCATCGATGTCCCGGTGAAGTCGGAGCGAAAAAGGGCGGTACCAGCCCAGCGCGGAGCGAGATAGGCTAACGCCCGTGGCGCAGCCGACGCGCGGTGGGACATCGGAGCCTTCAACCGAGGATGGCCTGACCCTCGCGCCTCCTCCGCGCGGCGACCTGGGCCAGCGCGCCGACGAGGAGCGCGCGACCGGGACCTCGCTTCCGTCTGCGCAGGAGCTCGCGATCGCGCTGCACGAGGTCTCCAACGCGCTCACGGTCATCGTGGGTTGCATCGAGCGCGCGCAGGGCGAGCAAGGCCCCGAGCTCGGCCGCGCGCTCGGCGTCGCCGCGTCCCGCGCGCGCGACGCTCGCCGCCTGATCCGGCGGGCCATCGGCGCCGAGGGGCGTCCGGCCGGCGACGGCGAGGTCGCGTCGAGGCCGCTGGGGGAGCCGGCGCGCCTGATCGCCGACGTCATCGACGACGCCGTGATGGGGCTCGAGCCCGAGGCGCGCCGCTCGGCGATCGCGCTCCGCGCGGTGATCGAGCCCACGGTCGCGCGCACCGGCGTGAGCAACGGCGCTGCGGTCGTGCAGATCTTGACGAACCTCCTGCTCAACGCCGTGGCGCTGTCGCCCCGCGGCTCGTCCGTCCGTGTCGATGCCAGGCTGGAGGGCGCCGCGGTCGTCATCGGCGTCGCGGACCAGGGGCCCGGCGTTCCGCCGTCGCGCCGAGCGACGCTGCTGAGCTCCGGCGTCTCGACGCGGCCTGGCGGAGCGGGCATCGGTCTCCGCCACTCCGCAGCGCTGGCGAGCGCTGCCGGCGGCGCGCTCGCGCTCGTGCCTTCGGAGGAGGGCGCTCGCTTCGAGCTGCGCTGGCCCGTCGAGGACACGCCGCCCGCCGACGCCCCGCCCGGCGAAGCAGGAGCCAAGGAAAAGCCGCCTGTGCCCCGGACCACGACGTCGCCGCCGCAGCACGGGACGATCCTCGACGGCGTCAGGATCCTGGTGGTCGAGGACGACGACGCGGTGGTGGATCTGCTCGACACGGCGCTCACCGCGCGCGGCGCGAGCATCGTCAGCGTGCAGAGCGCGGTCGAGCTCCCGGGGGCCCTCGCCTCCGGGCCGTTCCAGGCTGCGCTGCTCGACATCTCGCCGATCCAGCAGGACGTCCTCGGCACCGTCTCCGCCGTGCGCAGGGCCAACCCGGACGTGCGGCTCGTTGTCATGTCCGGCAGCGCCGGCGCCGATCCTCTCCCCGCGAATTCCGGCGTCTCCTGGGTGCGCAAGCCGTTCGAGATCCGCGAGATCGTCGAGGCGCTCGTCCGCTGAAGAGCCCGCGGGCGAGGTGCGCGCGGCGCTCCGTGCGTGCGGGCGTGCTCCTCTGGCGCGCGCACCGCATCGTGCGCGCGTCGCCGTGGCAGCCGGCGATCGGCCGAGGCCGCGAGGCCGCCACGCCCGGCTGACCAGCGCGGGCGCTGCGCCGTGTGACGACGTTGTGAGGATTAGCTTGACTTCCCCGGCCAGCTGGGTAGGTTCCGTCCCGCAACCGCACTCGCGAAGGTGGCGGAATTGGCAGACGCACTAGCTTGAGGTGCTAGCGGGTAACACCGTGGGGGTTCAAGTCCCCCCCTTCGCACTCCCTGTCTCTCTCTCGACGCCTCGTTCTCCACTCCTTGTGCACACCCGCCTGAGCGCATTCCCTCGGCTCGTGTGCGGTGCCGGTGACGCTGCCCTTGTGTCTTGACGGGGCCGCCCGGTTTCGGAGCGCGCGTCTGGGTCTCGACGGCTTGCCCTGGCACCGCTGAGCGCTCGTCTGCGCCCAGCTGGACGCAGGGCGATGCATGCGGGCAGCACATACCGCGTGGGGAGTGGCGCTCCGGGGAGGGGCGTGCGACAGACCGCCTGTTCGGGGCGGATGTCACACGAGCTCGCGCCGGGGAGGAACAGGAGAGCGCGCCCGGGAGCCCTCAGGGCTCCTCCGAGCGGTTGGCCGACGTGTCGTTTCGGCGGTTGCCCCCGAGGCCCCTCGCTGGCCGTCAGGTCCAGGTGATCCTCGCAGACTCGCGCGGTACGGACGATGGTTCATGTGCCCATCGCACTGGCGTCCACGCCAATCGATCCATCGGGGTGTGCGCGCGAGGTGTCCGCGGCAGGGGGGCTTTGAAGGCGGACCCATGCTGTTCGTGGAGGGTCCACTCAGCATGTTCCAGCGTGGAGTCCGGGGTGCCGCGATGACCGTGTCGTGCGCATTCCTGCTCAATCCTCCGTTCGGGCGCGCGTCGACGGCGTGCACAGGCTTGCATCGGTCGCCGAGCGGCCTGGTCGGGCTCGACCGAACGCCTTCCTTGACGCCCGTCTGGTCCTCCCCCACGCTCGCATCGGATGTTCCGCGTCCGGCGACCCCATCGTGACCGCAGCGCGATCCTTCGCTGGATCCGCGCCGCGCTCCCGGTGCTGCTCGTCGTCGGTCTCCTGGCGCAGGGCCACACCCTCCAGGCGCTCGGCATGACGATCGCTTGCGAGCACCCGATGCTCGAGGCGTCGTCGGCCCATCACGAGGAGGACGCGGCGCCGGACAGCTCCCACGAGGACTGTCCGCCCAGCTGCAGCGACTGCGCTTGTGGCCGTATCCCCATGACGCTGTCCGTCGGCGCCGCGCTGCCCTACATCCTCCTGGAGGCGTACGAGATCGCCGCGTCGACGCTGCCGGAAATGCCAGGGCGCAGCCTCCCTCACCGCCTCGAACGGCCACCCCGACGCCCGCGCGCCTGAGGCGCCCTCGTCAGGTGTCGCACCCGCGAGCACGGCAGCAGCGCACAGGCGTTTGAGCGCCCCTGCGCCGCGCCGCCGTGAGCTCGGCCCTCTCACGCGATCCTGACCGGGCACAACCGCGGTTCTTCGCGCGAGCGCTCCAAGCGCTCGAGGGCTGTCCGTCCATGTTCCGTCCCCCTGTGCGCCGTCTGTTCGTCGCTTCCTCGCTCGCCCTGCACCTCCTGTCGATCGCGCCACCGGCGGCCCTCGCCGCAGAGCCGCCCCTCACCCGCGCCCGCGTCGCCGACCTCGCCCGCGCAGCCCCGAGCGCGCGCCTGGCCACGGCGGAGGCCGGCGTCGCCCGCGCCGCGACCTCGGCCGCAGGCGCGCTCTCCCTGGAGAACCCCGTGCTGACCGGCATGGGCGGCGTTCGGCTCAACCCCGACGGGAGCAAGCCGGTGGCCGCTTCGGCGTCCCTCGCGTGGCCGATCGAGCTCGGCGGCCAGCGAGGCGAGCGCATCGCAGCCGCGAAGGCCGAGCAGCGCGCCGCCGAGATCAACGCCGAGGACGGCCGGCGCCGCGTCCTGCTCGCCGCCCTGCTCCAGCACGCCCTCGTGCTCCGGGGCGAGCGGCAGGTGCAGCTCGCCCGCGCCCGCGTCGCGCTCGCAGAGCGGCTCCACGCCGCCGCGGAGCGCCAGCGCAAGGCAGGCGAGGTGCCGGAGGTCGATGTCGCCCTGGCGTCGCTCCAGAGAGGGCGCGACCAGGCTGCCGCGAAGGCGGCGGAAGGCACACGCGACGCCGACGAGGCGGCGCTCCTCGGCCTGCTCGGCCTCCCCTTGCGAGCAGCGCAGCAGCTGCCCCCGGTGGAGGGGCCCCTCGTGCCGCCCGACGATCCGCCGCCGCTCGCGTCGATCCTCGGCGACCTGGGGCGGCGCCCCGATGTCGGGGCCGCCGAGGCTTCGGTCGACGCCGCGCGGGCCAGGGCGGAGCGCGAGCGGGCGGCCGGGTGGCCCACCGTCAACGTCGTCGCCCAGGTCGAGCGCGACGACGGCGCGAACATCGGCATGCTCGGCCTCGCGATCCCGCTGCCGATCCTCAACGCCAACCGCGCCGGCGCCGCGACCGCCGCCGCGGAGATCGACGTCGCCCAGGCCCGCGCCGAGGCCGCGCGGACCGGCGCCGCGGGCCACATCGCCCAGCTCTACGCGCGTTACAAGGCGACGAAAGAGGCCCTCCAGGCGCTGACACCGACGGCCACCCTGATGGAACAGGCGGCCGCGATCTCGGCGCGAGGGTACGAGCTCGGCGAGAAGGATCTCGCGAGCGTCCTCCTGGTGCGGCGTGAGGTCATCGACGCCGAGGCGGCGCTGCTGGAGGCGGAGCACGCGCACGCGGCGGCCAAGATCGAGCTCCTGGTCGCCGCGGGGAGGGCGCCCCGATGAGCGCTCCCCCGCGAAAGATAGAGCTTTCCCCGAAGGTGATCGCCGCGATCGCCGCCGCCGTCCTGGCGCTCGTCGTCGCGGCCGTCGCCATCACGGTGCGCGTCGAGCATCGACGCCACGGGCACGACCGCGAGGCCGGCCACGAGGAGCACGACGGGCATCAGCACGGCGAGAAGGAGGGAGCGCACGGCGATGGCCACGACGGCGATCACGACCACGACCACGACCGCGCGGAGAAGCACGCGCCGGACGAGCCCGGGGAAGCGCACGCCCACGGCGACAGGCTCAAGCTGTCGCCCGCGATGATCCAGAACGCCGGGCTGGAGATGCTCACCGCCGGACCGGGCAACGTCGCGGTGACGGTCACCCTCCCCGGCGAGGTCGCGCTCAACGCGGAGGCCATCGCGCACGTCACGCCCCGCGTGCCGGGGACGGCGCGGGAGGTGAAGAAGCAGCTGGGCGACACGGTCACGCGAGGAGAGGTGCTCGCGGTGCTCGACAGCCGCGAGCTCGCCGAGCTCCAGCGCGAGCTCCTGGCGGCCAAGGAGCGCCTCTCCCTCGCCGAGGCGAGCTTCACGCGCCACGAGGCGCTCTGGAGGGAGCGCATCTCGGCCGAGAAGGAGTACCTCGCGGCCAGGCAGGCGGTCGCCGAGGCGCGGATCGAGCACCGCAGCGCTGCCCAGAAGCTCAGCGCCGCCGCAGGCTCGGGCGCGGGCAAGGGCACCGGTTACGCGCTGGTCGCCCCCATCGACGGCACCATCATCGAGAAGCACATCGCCATCGGCGAGGTGCTCAAGGAAGACACCCAGGTCTTCGTGATCGCCGACCTGTCGACCATCTGGGTCAACGTCACCGTCTACGCCAAGGACCTCAGCCGCGCGCGGATCGGCCAGACGGCCTGGGTCAAGGCCGAGGGGATCGAGCAGAGCGCGCGGGGCACGCTGGCGTACCTGGGGCAGGTCGTCGACGAGCAGAGCCGCTCCGCCGTGGCCCGCGTCGTCCTCCAGAGCCCGGGCGCCGCGTGGCGCCCCGGGCTCTTCGCGACCGCCGACATCGCCGTCGAGGAGGCGGCCGCGCCCGTTGTCGTCTCCGACGAGGCCATCCAGCGGGTCGAGGGCAAGGACGTCGTCTTCGTCGAGGAGGGCGACGGCTTCGAGGCCCGCCCCGTGAAGATCGGGCGCCGTGGCACGAGCGGGGTGGCGCTCGCGGCAGAGGGCGCGGGCGGGGGGCCCGCCGCCGAACCGCGGCGCGGCGCGCCGGTCGTCGAGATCGAGGCCGGCGTCGCCGCAGGCGAGCGCTACGTCGGCAAGAACAGCTTCATCCTCAAGGCGGAGCTCGGCAAATCCGAGGCCGGACACCAGCACTGAGGAGCGCGAGGACCCCATGCTCACCTTGCTCTCGCGGCTCCTGTCCGTCTCGATCCGCCATCGCTTCCTCGTCGTCGCCGTCACCCTCGCGGTCGGCGCGCTCGGGGCCTACAACTTCACCCGCCTGCCGATCGACGCGGTCCCGGACATCACCAACGTCCAGGTGCAGATCAACACGTCGGTGAAGGCGCTCTCTCCCGTGGAGGTCGAGCGCCAGATCACCTTCCCCATCGAGTGGGCCATGGGCGGGATCCCGGGCGTCCAGCAGGTGCGCTCGCTGTCCCGTTACGGGCTCTCCCAGGTGACGGTGATCTTCGAGGACGGCACCGACATCTACTGGGCGAGGCAGCTCGTGGCCGAGCGCCTGGGCGCCGCGAAGGAGAGCCTGCCGCCAGGGCTCGGCGAGCCGCAGCTGGGCCCCATCGCGACCGGCCTCGGCGAGATCTACATGTGGACCCTCGAGGCCGCGCCGGACGCCAGGCGGCCCGACGGCAAGCCGTACGACCTCACCGATCTACGCACGATCCAGGACTGGATCGTGCGGCCCCAGGTCCGGACCGTGCCGGGGGTAACGGAGGTCAACTCGATCGGCGGCCACGAGCGGCTGTACCAGGTCTCGCCCGATCCGGCGAAGCTCGTCGGCTACGGGCTCTCGTTCCGCGACGTGCTCGAGGCCCTCGCGGCCAACAACGCCAACGCGGGCGGAGGGTACATCGAGCACAAGGGCGAGCAGTACCTCGTCCGCGCCACGGGCCTCGTGCAGAGCGAGGACGACATCCGGGGCATCGTCGTCGGCAACCACCGCGAGGCGCCGATCCGGATCGAGGACGTCGCCGAGGTCAGCGTCGGCCAGGAGCTCCGCACGGGGGCGGCCACCGAGGACGGAGAAGAAGCGGTCATCGGCACGGCCATCATGCTCGTCGGGGAGAACGGCCGCGCCGTCTCCAGGCGGGTGGACGACCAGATCAAGGCGGTCAACAAGTCGCTGCCCGCGGGCGTGACGGTCAAGACCGTCTACGACCGCACCTACCTCGTCGACGCCACCCTGAGCACCGTCAGGAACAGCCTTCTCGAAGGGGCGGCGCTGGTCGTCGTTGTGCTCTTTCTCCTCCTCGGCAACCTCCGGGCCGCGCTCATCGCGGCGCTCGCGATCCCGTTCTCGATGCTGATCGCCGTCACCGGGATGGTCGAGAGCAAGATCAGCGGCAACCTGATGAGCCTCGGCGCCATCGACTTCGGGCTCATCGTCGACGGCTCGGTGATCATCGTTGAGAACTGCGTGCGGCGCTTCGCCGAGGAGCAGCGCCGGCTCGGGCGGGTGCTCACCCGCGAAGAGCGGCTCGACCTCGCCTACGAGGCGTCCCAGGAGGTCCGCCAGGCGACGATCTTCGGTGAGCTCATCATCGCGATCGTCTACCTGCCCATCCTCACGCTGACCGGCATCGAGGGGAAGATGTTCCGGCCGATGGCGCAGACGGTCGTCCTGGCGCTCGCGGGGGCGACGATCCTGTCGATGACGTTCATCCCGGCGCTCGTGGCGCTGCTCCTCAAGGGCAACGTGTCGGAGAAGGAGAACCTCCTCTTTCACCACGCGAAGCGCGCCTACGGGAGGGCGCTCACCTGGGCGCTGTCCCACAGGCCGATCGTGGTCGCGATCGCGGGCGTCGCCCTCGCCGCCTCCGGCCTGGTCGCCGCGGGGCTCGGCAGCGAGTTCGCCCCCAAGCTGAGCGAGGGGGCGCTCGCGCTCCAGCCGGCGCGCATCCCGTCGATCAGCCTCACGACGAGCGTGGCCATGCAGGCGCAGCTCGAGCGCCTCCTCAGGGAGCGGTTCCCGGACGAGATCGAGCACGTCTTCGCCAGGACCGGGACGGCCGAGGTCGCGACCGATCCGATGGGCCCGAACGTCTCCGACACCTACCTGATGCTGCGGCCGCGGAGCGCGTGGAAGAAGGCGAAGACGCAGGAGGAGCTCGCCGAGGCGATCGAGGCGGTGATCCACGAGCTGCCGGGGCAGAACTACGAGTTCAGCCAGCCGATCGAGCTCCGGTTCAATGAGCTCATCAGCGGCGTGCGGAGCGACGTCGCGGTCAAGGTCTTCGGCGACGACCTCGACGTGATGCTCAAGGAGGCCAGCAGGATCGGCGCGCTCCTCGGGGCGACGCCGGGCGCCGCCGACGTCAAGGTGGAGCAGGTCACGGGCCTGCCGGTGCTGACCATCGACGTGGATCGGCGCATGGTGGCCCGCTACGGGCTCAACGTCGCCGACGTGCAGGCGGTCGTCGAGGCCGCGATCGGGGGCGTGAGCGCCGGCGAGGTCTTCGAGGGGGACAAGCGCTTCGATCTGGTGCTCCGGCTGCCCGACTCCATCCGCCGCGACATCGGGGCGCTCGACCGGCTCCCGATCCCGCTCCGGAGCAAGGGGGGCCACGCGACCGGACCGAGCGGCCCGACCATCGCCGCGGCGGCCGGCGCGCCCGAGCGGGCGGCGTTCGTGCCGCTCGGCGCGGTGGCGAAGATCGGCGTGGAGGAGGGCCCGAACCAGGTCAGCCGGGAGAGCGGCAAGCGCCGCGTCGTCGTCCAGTGCAACGTGCGCGGGCGCGACCTCGGCGGCTTCGTCGCCGACGCCGAGGCGCGGATCGACGCCGAGATCAAGCTCCCGCCGGGCTACTGGATGTCCTGGGGCGGCCAGTTCGAGAACATGCTCGCCGCCCAGCGGCGCCTCGCCGTGGTGGTCCCTGGGGCGCTCGGGCTTATCTTCGGCCTGCTCTTCCTCTCCGTGGGGACGCTCAGGAACGCGGCGCTGATCTTCACCGGCGTCCCGCTCGCGCTCACCGGCGGCGTCCTCGCGCTCTGGGGCCGCGGGCTCCCGCTCTCGATCTCGGCGGCCGTGGGCTTCATCGCGCTCTCGGGCGTCGCCGTGCTGAACGGGCTCGTGATGGTGACGTTCATCGAGAACCTGCGGCAGCGCGGCGAGGCGCTCGACGACGCCGTGCTCCACGGCTCGATCGCGCGGCTCCGCCCCGTGCTCATGACGGCGCTCGTCGCGGCGCTCGGCTTTGTCCCGATGGCGCTCGCCACCGGCACCGGCTCCGAGGTGCAGCGCCCGCTCGCGACGGTCGTCATCGGCGGGATCCTCTCGTCCACGACGCTCACGCTGCTCGTCCTGCCGGTCCTCTACCGGCTGACCCATCGACAGGAAAGCTCGACATGAACCGACCCTGGCTCGCCCTCGTTCTCTACGGGATCTACCTTGCGCTCGCGTTCGGATGGCGCTCGCTCAGGCAGCTCCGCGCGACAGGATCGGCGGGCTTCCGCGGCATCTCGGGGCCACCCGGGTCGCTGCCGTGGCTCGGCGGCGTGCTCTTCGTGATCGCGCTCGTCCTGGGAGCGCTGGCCCCCGTCGCGGAGCTCGCGGCCTGGATCGGGCCCCTCGCCGATCCCGGCCCGCCCCTCGTCGGCCTCGGCGCGGCCATGACGATCGCGGGGACGCTCGGCACGCTCTGGTCCCAGGGCGCGATGGGCGCGTCCTGGCGCATCGGCGTCAGCGACGCGGAGCGCACCGGCCTCGTGACCGGAGGCCCGTTCGCGGTGGTGCGGAACCCTGTCTTCAGCTGCATGATGCTGGCCGCGCTCGGGCTGCTGCTGATCCTCCCGAACGCGGCCGCGCTCGCCTCGCTCGTCGCGCTGGTCGTCGCGATCGAGCTCCAGGTCCGCCTCGTCGAGGAGCCGTACCTCCTGCGCACCCACGGCGGCGCGTACGCGGCCTACTGCGCGAAGGTCGGCCGCTTCCTCCCCGGGATCGGCCGAGGGGGCTCGCCGCCGTCGCCCTGACGCCCCTCAGCTCGCCAGGGGCAGCGAGAAGTGGATCGTCGTCCCCTGGCCCGGGGCGCTCTCGACCGCCATGGTCCCGTGGTGCGCCTCGACGATGCCGCGCGCGATGTAGAGGCCCAGCCCCGCCCCGGTGCGCGACTCCTGCGAGGCCTTCCAGTAGCGATCGAAGAGGTGCGGCTGGTGCTCGGGCGGGATGCCCGGGCCCGTATCGGCCACCGAGAAGCGCGCGCTGTCGGCGACCCGGCATAGCGACACGCTCACGACGCCGCCCCGCGGCGTGAACTTCAGCGCGTTGCCGAGCAGGTTCGAGAAGACCTGGAGCACGCGATCCCGGTCGGCGAGGACCTCCAGGCCCGCGTCGAGCGGCCCCTGCGTCACCCGGCAGCCCTTCGCCTCCGCGAGCGACGCGGCGGCGTCGATCGCCTCGCGGACGAGCGTCCCGCCCCGCTCCACCCTCGGCGACACGACGAGCCGCCCCGCCTCGATGCGCGAGGCGTCGAGCAGATCCTCGATGAGCCGCGTCATGCTCTGGATGCCGCGGTCCATGCGGTCGACGAGCTGGACGGCGTCGTCGTCGTCGCCGTCCTCCCGCTGGAGCAGATCGCTCCGCAGCAGCGACGCCGTGATCGCGATCGTGTTGAGCGGGTTCCGGAGATCGTGCGACACGATCGCCAGGAGGTCATCGCGGGCGCGCGTCGCGGCCTGCGCCTCGTTGTAGAGCCGCGCGTTCTCCAGGGCGACGGACGCCGACTGCGCGAGCTGGGTGAGCAGCACCTCGTCGCTCTCCACGAAGGGGCCGTCGCGCCGATCGAGCAGCTGGATGCTCCCGATGCACTGGCCGTCCCGGCCGCGCAGCGGCGCCGCGAGGAGCGAGCGGGGGAGGAGCTCCGCCGGCGCGCGCGAGAGCACGTCGGCGCACGTCGGATCGCTCGCGATCTCGTCGCCCGTCAGCCGGACGCTGGTGCTCCTCCGCTCGATCAGGCCGAACGCGACCTCGCGGATGCCGTCGCGGTCCTCCCGCGCGGCGTACTCCTCGGACAGCGAGATGCCCGTCAAAGGCCGCTCCTCCACGCCCCGCGCCGCCAGCCGCGAGGCCGCGACGCCCGCGTCGAGCAGCGCCCGCGCCTCGTCGGTGGTGCGCTGGATCAGCTCGTTCAGCGAGAGCGACCGGTGGATGCGCAGCGTCGCCTCGGTGAGCTGCGCGAGCTGGCTCGCGTGGCGGGCGAGCGCCCTGCGCGCCTCCTCCTCGCGGCGCTCCACCTCGCTCAGCCGCAGGACGTGGCGCAGGCTCTGCACGAGCCGCTCGGGCGTCAGCAGGTTCTTCGGCACGTAGTCGGCCGCGCCCCGCTTCATCAGATCGACCGCGAGCGACTCGTCGCCCTGCCCGGTCAGCATGATGAACGGCGCCGTGAGCTTCGCCTTGCGCGCCGCCTCGATCACCGCGAGCCCGTCGCCCCCGGGGAGGTAATAGTCGAGCAGCACGCAGTCGACCTGCTGCTCGTACAGCACCGCGAGCGCCGAATCGACGGAATCGGCCTCCCTGATCTCGGCGTCGACGCGGCCGCTCCGCAGCGCACGCAAGATCGCGATCCGATCGACCGTGTCGTCGTCGACGACGAGGAGGCGCACCGACCTCGGGCTCAAGGCATCTCCACGAGCGTCCAGTAACGGTTCAGCGCCGTCATGAGCTCGACGAAGCTCAGGAACGTCACCGGCTTGAGCAGGTAGCCCGCGACGTTCAGATCGTACGCGTCCACCTTGTCCCGATCGTCGTTCGACGTCGTAAGCACGACGACGGGCGTCGCCCGGAGCGAGACGTCGGCCCGGAGCTCGCGGAGGAACTCGATGCCGTTCATCCTGGGCATGTTCAGGTCGAGCAGGACGAGGCGCCGATCCCTGGGCACCTGGTTGCCGCGCAGCAGATCGAGCCCCTCCACGCCGTCGCCCGCCACCCAGAGCGGGTTCGTGATCTTGCCCCTCTCGAACGCCCTCCGGACGTTCATCACGTCGACGGTGTCGTCCTCGACCAGGATAATATTCAGGAATTTACCGTCCATCCTCGTCCTCGTGGAGGGGCAAAGCGGAGGCTCGTTGATAGCATCAACCGCAGGCCGCGCGCAGGGGCTACGGCGCTACGGCCAGCTACCAGGCTTGCCCGCGCGGCCGACGAGGTGCGCGACCGCGGTCACCAGGCTGTTCGGCTCGATGGGCTTGGCCAGGTGCATCTGGAAGCCCGCGGCGATCGCCTGGCGGCGGTCCTCCATGCGCGTGTACGCGGTGAGCGCGAGCGCCGGTATGCCGCTCGCGGGGACGTCGGTCCCCAGGGCGCGCAGCCGCCGCATCATCGCGTAACCGTCCTCACCCGGCATGCCGATGTCGCTCACGAGCACGTCGAACTCGCCCATGTGGAGCGCCTCGAGCGCCGCGCTTGCTGAGGCCGCTTCGCTCACGGTCGCCCCGGCGCGCACGAAGATGATGCCGAGCAGCTCGCGGGCGTCGGTCTCGTCGTCGACCACGAGGACCCGGATGCCCTCGAGCACGCGCCGCGCGGCGCCCCCCGGCGCCTCGCCGCCCCGGCGCTGCGGGGACGGCGGCGCCGCGGGCGCGTCGGCGCGGATCGGCAGCCGGACCCGGAAGCGCGCGCCCTTGCCCTCTCCGTCGCTCTCGGCGTGTACGCTGCCGCCCTGCGCCTCCGCCAGGTGACGCACGATGGCGAGGCCGAGCCCGAGCCCGCCGTGGGCCCGGGTCATCCCCCCGTCCGCCTGCCGGAACCGCTCGAACAGGAACGGTAGGAAGCTCTTCGGGATGCCCTCGCCGTTGTCCTCGACCTCGACCTCGAGCGTCGCCTCGACGCGCCGGGCGAGGGCCCGCACCTGGCCCCCGGACGGCGTGAACTTCACCGCGTTCGTGAGCAGGTTCCAGACGACCTGCTGGAGCCTCTCCGCGTCGCCGAGGAAGATGCCCACGTCGTCGGCGACGGAGGTGTCGACTGTGACGCCCTTCGCCAGCGCCGCCGGGCGCACCAGGTCGAGCGCCGTGGCCAGCACCTGCCGCACGTCGACCGGCTCGGTCCGGAGCTGCAGCTTCCCCGCGAGGATCGTCGAGGCGTCGAGGACGTCCTCGATGAGCTGCGACTGCGCCTTCGCGTTGCGCTCGATCGTGGCGAGCCCCCGCTCGAGCGACTCGGCGTCCACCTCGCCCGTCCGGAGGATCCGCGCCCAGCCCAGGATCGACTGGAGCGGCGTCCTGAGCTCGTGCGACACCGTCGCGAGGAACTCGTCCTTGAGCCGGTTCAGCTGCTCGGCGTGCTGGCGCGCGCGCTGCTCGTGCTGGAGGAGCTGGGCGCGCTCGGCGTCGGTGCGCTTCTCCTCCGTGATGTCGTGGAACGAGAGGCCGACGCCGTCGCCCAGCGCCACGGCGATGGCGCGGAAGGTCCGCGGAGCGCCCTCGTGCGCGCAGAAGAGCTCGACCCGCGCGGGCTCCCCGGTCTCCACGACGCGCGCGTACGCGTCGAACCCGCTCGCGAGCGCGCTGCCAGGGACCTCGATCAAGAGCCGCTTGCCCTCCAGATCCTTGCCCCGGCCCCCGACGATCGGCCCCGTGGCCGGGTTCACGTAGACCCACTCGAAGTCGGAGATCGCCCCGGACGCGTCGCGCACGCTGCGCAGCATCATGAACCCGTCGGGCGACGCCTCCTGCACGGTGCGGAACCTCGCCTCGCTCGCCCGCAGCGCCTGCTCGATCGACTTCCGCTCCGTGATGTCCGTCGCCGTGCAGGTGATGCCGATGATCTCGCCCGTGTCATCGGCCAGCGGCTCGATCGAGACGTCGATGTGCTGGGTGCGCCCGCCGGCGCGCACCGCGATCTCGCGCCGCTGGCCGACGCCGCTGGCGAGCACGTCGCGCTTCGTCCGATCGAGCGACCTCGCGGCCTCCGGGTCCTCCAGCACCTCCCCGTCGGTCTTCCCGAGCACCTCGCGCTCGGACTTGCCGAACGAGTTGTGCATCCACGTGTAGCGCAGGTCCCGGTCCTGGGTGAACACCATGACCGGCGACCCCCGGAGCGCCTTGCGGAAGCGCTCCTCGTTCACGCGGAGCGCCTGCTCCGCGCGCAGGCGCTGGGCCACGCTCTGCTGGAGCTCGAGCGCGAGCCGCTCCGCCTTCCGGCGCGCGCCGATCTGCTCGGTCACGTCGAACGCCGTCAGCATGACGCCCTCCACGGCGCCGCCCACGTCGTGCACCGGCTTGCACAGGACGTTGTACAGCCGCTCGACCGTCTCGCCGGTCCAGCGCGTGATCCGCACCGGGATCTCGCTCGCCACGCTCGGCTCGCCGCTCGTCAGGACGGCCTCGAGCTGCGCGTGCAGCGGCTGCCCGCGCAGCTCCGGGACCGCCTCGACGAGCGGCTTGCCGAGGAGATCGTCGCGGCCGACCATGCGGCAGAAGAGCGGGTTCGCGAGCTCGAACACGAGCGCCTCGCCCTTGAGGAAGCAGATCGGCGCGGGCGCCTGCAAGAGCAGCGAGCCGCTCCTCCCTCGCTCGATCTCGGTGCGCCTGCGCTCGGTCTCGATCGCCTCCAGCTGGAGTCGGGTGTGCTCGCTTACCGCCTGGGCGATGCCCGCGTCCACGCGCTCGCAGAGCGCCTCGATCTCCCGCAGATCCGGCGTGCCCCCCGTCTCCTCCAGCTCGCGGAGGATGGATTGCCGGAGGACGCCGTACTCGCGGACCATCACGCCCAGGTCGAGCCCGTGCTCCCAGCGCATCTCGCCGTGCTCGCGCGCGGCCTCCTTGCTGCCGGCCGTCGATGCGCGTTGCTCCATGCTGGCGGCCACCTCGTCGAGGAAGCTCGGCAGCGAGTTGATGATGAGCGGCTTCGGCATGTTGCGCACCGCGGCGCTTCGCTTGCGCAGCTCGCCCACGAACCGCTCGATGATGGCCTCGCGGCGGGTCCTGATGAGCGTGGAGAGCGGGATCGTCATATCGGAGCGTTCGCGTCGGGAGCCCGACCTCGGCAGACTTCGCCGTCAGGGGGCCTGGGCAGCGAGCAGCGAGCGACGGTGGGCGATCGGCGGCGCGGGTGGCATCGGCGAGCACTGTATCTTCGGAGAGCTGACCGACCGCCACAAGGCGCACTGCCGCCAGTGCGGCTCATCCGGCCTCGGACGGCCGGCCGTCACCCTCCTGAGACAGCCGCGGCCGGCTCTCCGTCGGCGTCGATCCCGACACCGGCCTTGAGCTGAGCCTGACTTCCACCTCGCCAGCACAAGCCCAGGCGTGAGCAAGCGTTGTGCCGAGATCGGCCAGCCGATGAACGAGATGATGCGCGGTGCGCGACGTCACGAGTGAGGCAATTTGCCGCAGCTACCCCGCCCGCCCGTGTCGTGCGGCGGCATCTGCAGCGAGCCGCCGGGGCGCCCGGGCGCTCCGCGGATCCGGGGAACTCGCGATGTCGCGGCACGTCGGCTGCAACGACGCAACGCCGTAACCGCTGCAATCGCTGCAACAACGCAGCATCGAAGCGCTGGAACATTCATCCACCCAGTGATTCACCCCGTCATTCACCCAGTCATTCACCCAATGAGGAGGTTATCATGCTCAGTTGGAGTGTCGCGTTCTTCGTCGTGGCGATCATCGCTGCAATCCTCGGCTTCGGCGGCCTCGCGGCGAGCGCCGCTTCGGTGGCGAAGTTGCTCTTCGTCATCTTCCTCGTCCTGGCGGTCGTCTCCCTCGCGCTCGGCCGACGCGCCCCGACCTGACGCCATGCGGAACGCACGTGCTCGGAGGCCACGATCGGGGCGACATGCCTCGCCAGGCCGAGCGGTATCCATGCTTCCGCATGGCACGTCTGTCGCAATGCCCGCGTATCGACCCATCTATCGCGCCATGAGGCCCGTCCCGGGCGGCGTGCGGCGTCGAGAGCGCGTCCGTGTCGCGCCGGGCGCTCGCCCGGACGCAAGGTCGCGCGTCGACCGCAGACCAGAGGAGATCATCATGTTGACCGTCCGAACATTCCTGCCTATCGCCATCGTCATGAGCGCCGTCGTGGGCTGCGAGTCTCCCACGGCGGACGCGCAAACCAAGGCCGAGCGCGCGCAGCGCGAGGCGCAGCAGAAGGCGGCGGAGGTCGCCACCGAGCTCGACAAGAAGGTCGCCGAGATCGACCAGAAGGCCGAGCGGGCCACCGACGACGCGCTCCGCGAGGCCGCGGAGAAGCTCAACAACGCCGCCGCCGAGGCCCAGGAGAAGACCGCAGAGGCCGAGGCGGAGCTGGCGAAGGCGCGCGCGGACGTGCGCGCGTCCACGTCGCGCAGGATCGAGGACCTTGAGAAG
Source organism: Sorangium sp. So ce295 (assembly GCF_051527405.1). Classification (NCBI taxonomy): domain Bacteria; kingdom Pseudomonadati; phylum Myxococcota; order Polyangiales; family Polyangiaceae; genus Sorangium; species Sorangium sp. So ce295. Next base: position 12,855,610 of record NZ_CP150324.1, read on the forward strand.
GATGCCGTCGAGCTCCGCGAGAAGGCCGAGAAGAAGCTGCCCAAGGACGAGGTCGGCAGGCTGATGAAGGACGTGGAGGACAAGTCGGAGGCGGTCCGCAGGAGCCTGCGCGACCTCGACGCGGCGAGCGGCGAGACCCTCGACCGGGTGAAACAAGGCGTCTACCAGCGCGTGGAAGAGCTGGATCGCGCGATCCAGGCGGTGAAGCGGCGCGTTTGATGCAAGCTCGCCTGGGCCCAGCAAAGCTCGACACGAGGAGGACATGATGGCGAATCAGAAGGCCACTCAGCAGACCCCGCCGGCGGACATCGAGGGAGAGGGCAACCGCACGGCCGATCGGCGTTACCGGGAAGGGGTGGAGAAGTCGGTGAAGGCCGGCAAGATCAAGGAGCACGCCGAGGAGGCCGCCCGCGCGCTCGACGGACCCGAGGGCGACGAGCTGCGCGAAGCCGAGGAAGCGGCGCGGCGAGGTCAACCCAACTGAACCGGGTGAGCAGCGATGATCCGCGAGCTCCGATGCAAAGCCTGTGGCCGCCGGTACGTCTTCGTGTCGACGGCGGCCACGCCCTGCCGGGCCTGCGGCTCGGCCCTCGACGAGGTGGAGCTCGAGCGCGGCGTTTACGAGCTCGTCACGAACGACGCGCGGAGCCCCGCCTCGACCGCCCCGTCAAGCCCGGCGGACCCCATGGTCCCCGAGGATCTCGGCTACGGCGAGTCCCATGGATACGGACCCGCGCACGGCGGCCCGACCGGCCCCGGCGACGCGCCCGCGACCGGCCCTTGATCCACCGCCACCCGCCGGAGGAGGGCGCCGGCCGTCAGGCCGCCCTCGCCGTGCGGAGCGGGGCGTGGCTCGACGCGTGGGGGCGGCGGGAGTGGGCGATGAGCGCCTCGAAGAGCTCCAGCATCTGCCGGCCGAGGCGCTCGTTCGTGTCCTCGGTCAGCTCCGCCTCGATCCTCGGCAAGAGGTCCCGCTCCTCCTCCTCGGCGTGGTGCGTGACGAGCTCCCTCAGGGTGGCGAGCCTGGCCTTGAAGCTCGGGTCCTCGGGCGCCGTGCCGACGACGCGGCGGATCTCGAACCGCGTGACCGTGTGCTCCTCGCAGGCTCCGCCGATGAGGTCCGGCTCGATGGCGAGCAGCTCCGGGAAGAGGACCACCTGCTCGGCGAGCATGTGGGCAAGGAGGTGCTTGGTCAGCTCGTCCGTCGCTCCCCGGACATCGCCTGTGGTCGAGAGGGCCAGATCGAACAGCCTCTCGGCTTCGCGGTGTTGCCCCTTCAAGAGCTGTGTCGCCTTCATGCATTCTCCTCTCGAGGACCGGACGTCAGGTTGTTGTTCATCGAGGTGGATGGGCCGCCGTTCATCGGGGTGAAAAGGAGCTCGTCGTGCTCGCTCGCGACCAGCGCACGCAGCGGCGTCAGCCGAGGGCCCGCGGCGGTGCGCCGAGCCTTCAGCGGGGCGACATGGCGCCGTCGCGCAGCGCGCGCAGCGTCAGCGGCAAGGCCCGCGAGCGCGCGAGCCCCCCTCACGCCCCCTCTTCTGCATGAGGCGCACTCAAGCAATCACCGTGCCGATTAGGTTTATTCCGGATGCGAAGAGACGCTGGACGCCGGACAGGGAATATCGATGTGGAATTTCGCCTCTCGCCATGGCTCCCGGAGCTCGGGCGAACTCGGCTGTTGCCGGCAGGCGGCGCCGTCCGATCGAGAGAGGCGCGGCGTCCGCGGGGGACCGCGGCGATGCCTCAGTAGAGAAGTAGCGACCGCGGCGACGCCTCGGTAGCGGCGCCTCGCCCGCGTGGCCCGTCGGAGGCGCGCGACACGCGTCACGAAGAGGCGCGCTGCCGGCCCGTGCCGATCCGTGGAGGACCGGCGGGTCGGTGAGCCCCCTGCCGGCCGTGGCGCCTCGGGCGCAGCGGCGCTCGCTGGCCCCCGTCGGCGGCGGGCCGCCCGGCCGCTGCGCGCGGCCGGTGCCATCCAGGATGGGGCAAGAACGCGCACCTGTGGCGAAACGTCACGTTCGAAGGACGTCGGCGAGGAGCGGACTGGGCTTGATGGCGCAGACTCTCCGTGGCACGTTCCCTGCAAGTGCAGGCAGCGGTCGACCTTTAGAAGAGCTGCCGGGGAAGGACACGCGATGAGCGGCAGGATACTCGTCGTCGATGACGACGAAGCGACGTGTGATCTGGTCGAAGCCCTCCTCAAGAGGCAGGAGTTCTCCGTCGCGGCGCGCACCTCGGCCAAGAGCGCGCTCGAGCTGGTGAGCGAGGACGATTTCGACGTCGTGTTGACCGACGTCGGCATGAGCGAGATGAGCGGCCTGGAGCTCTGCGAGCGCATCCTGGGCGCCCGCCCCGACATGCTCGTCATCGTCATGACGGCGCTCGGGAGCATGGAGACCGCTATTTCCTCCATGCGCGCCGGGGCGTTCGACTTCGTCACGAAGCCGCTCGACGCAAACCTCCTCGGCCTGACGGTCTCGCGCGCCGTCCAGCACCGGCGCCTCCGCTCGGAGGTGAAGCGCCTGCGCGAGGCGGCCCACGACGTCCAGCAGACCAAGGGCCTCGTCGGGCGCAGCCCTGCGATGAAGCGCGTCTACGATCTGATCGGGCGCGTCGCGCGGAGCGACGCCTCGGTCCTCGTGCACGGCGAGACGGGCACCGGCAAGGAGCTCATCGCGCGGGCGATCCACGAGGCCAGCGGCCGGTCCGGCCCCTTCGTGGCGGTCAACTGCGCCGCGGTGCCCCAGGCGCTCCTCGAGAGCGAGCTCTTCGGCCACGCGCGCGGCGCCTTCACCGACGCCAAGACCCAGCGCACCGGCCTGTTCCTGGAGGCCAGCGGCGGCACCATCTTCCTCGACGAGATCGGCGAGATGCCGCTCGAGGTCCAGCCGAAGCTGCTCCGCGCGCTGCAGGAGCGGAAGGTGCGGCCGGTGGGCTCGAACGCCGAGATCCCCTTCGACGCCCGCATCGTGACGGCGACGAACCGCGACCTCGAGACCGAGGTGTACGAGAAGCGGTTCCGCGAGGACCTCTACTACCGGGTCAACGTCGTGAAGATCGACCTGCCGCCCCTGCGCGAGCGCGGCACCGACGTGCTCCACCTCGCGATGCACTTCCTCGAGAAGTTCTCGTCCCGCAGCAGCAAGGGCGTGCTCTCGCTCTCGACCGCGGCCGCGGAGAAGCTCACGGCGTACAACTGGCCGGGCAACGTGCGCGAGCTCGAGAACAGCATCGAGCGCGCCGTGGCGCTGGCGCGCTTCGAGCAGATCACGGTCGAGGACCTGCCGGAGAAGGTCCAGGCCTACCGGCCCGACCGCTTCGTCGTCGCCGTCGATGAGCCGGCGGAGATCATGACGATGGACGAGCTCGAGAAGCGCTACATCAAGCGCGTGCTCGCGCTCGTCGGCGGCAACAAGTCGCGCGCCGCCCAGATGCTCGGGTTCGACCGGCGGACGCTCTACCGCAAGCTGGAGCGCTACGGGGAGCAGGACGGCTCGGGCGGGGACGAGGGCCCCGACAAGGCGGCCTCTCCGCCGGGCTCGGCGAGCTCCTCGTTGAGCTGAGACGGCGCGCGAGGCGAGGCGTAACGAATGAGCGAAAAGGGCCTGTCCGACTCGATTTACAAGCTGTTCGCGCGCGCGGGGCACGACGTGCGCGGGCCCGCCGGGGTGGTGGCCACGGCGCTCAACGAGCTGGAGAGCGTCCTCGGGGGCGAGGCCACCGCCCAGAACGCGGCGTACTTCACCATGGCGCGGCGGGGCGTGCGCCGCCTGCTGCGCCTCGCCGACCGCTACACCGCCGCGTCCGAGCTGTCGCGGCAGCTCGACGCCCCGGCGCAGCCGCTCGACCTCGAGGCGCTCGTCCAGAAGGCCGTCGCGGAGGCGTCGTTCGTCTACGGGCGGCGCGACGTCACGGTGGCGCTCGACCTCGCCCCCGTGCGCGGCGTCGCGCACGCCGCGTCGATGACCGCGGCGCTCTCGGACGCGCTCATGCTCGCCCTGAACGTCGCCCGCGCGCGGGTCGTCGTGGCGCTCGCGGCCCATGGGGATCGCGCGCGGGTGGTGCTGACGAGCGACTCGAGCGCGGCCTCGGTGGAGAAGCTCTTCGAGGCGGCGCTCGCGCCGGACGCGGATCCGCTCGCCGACGGCGGGCTGCCCGTCCGGGTGATCGACGGCGTGCTCAAGGCGCACGGCGGCGAGGCGCGGGCCGACCGCGTCGGCGCGGAGACGCAGATCACCCTGGAATGGCCGCTGAACGCGGCCGAACGCAAGGCGGGGACCTGATGAGCGCGGAGCTGCCGCAGGTGCTGGTGCTCGACGACGACGACGACACGGCGGCGCTGCTCGGCATGGCGCTCCGCCGCCGCGGCTTCCGCGTGCTCGTTGCGCGCTCGTGCGAGGAAGGGCGCTCGATGCTCTCCGGGAGCGCGGTCGACGCCCTGGTGACGGACGTGTCGCTCCCCGACGGCAGCGGCGTCGAGCTCGTCGCGTCGCTCGCGGACAGGCCACGGGCGGTGATCGTGGTGAGCGGATTCGGCGGGGACGACGATCGTGAGAAGAGCCGGGCGGCCGGCGCTCACGCGCACATGGTCAAGCCCATCGACGTGGCCCGGCTCGTGGCCACGCTCAACGAGCTGCTCGGGCGGCCCAGCTGAGCGGGCCGCCGGCGATCCCGCGCCGCGCTGGCCACCCCGGCGCGCGGCGCAGGGCGGCCGCGGGCTCGCCTCACTTGTCGCCTCACTTGTCGACTGACGCGTAGAACGAGACGCCCCGCCGGTTCTCGTCGAGGCGGAGCGGGTGCTGCAGCGCCGGCAGCGCGCGCTGGGCGCAGTCGAGGCGCTCGCAGGTCCGGCACGTGACGCCGACGGGCACGGCCGCGCCGATGTTGTCCAGGTCGATCCCGTCGGCATAGACGAGCTCGCGGGCATAGCGGACGTCGCAGCCCATGCCGATCGACTGCACCGTGTGGGGGACGTGGTAGCCGCCGCGGTCGCTGCGCACGGTGCGCGCGATGCAGAAGTAGACGGCGCCGTCGGGCATCTGCGAGAGCTGGATCCGGATCATGCCGGGCGTCATCAGGGCGGCGTGGACGTTCCAGCGGGGGCACGCGCCGCTGAACCGCGCGAACCGTATGCCGGAGCCGCTGAAGCGCTTCGAGATGTTGCCCGCGATGTCGATGCGGACCATGTGCATCGGCACCCCCTCGGCGCCCGGCCGGCGGAGCGTCGTCAGCCGGTGGCACACCTGCTCGAAGCTCGTGCCGAACCGGTGCGCGAGGAGCTCGATGTCGTAGCGCTCGGCGCGCGCCGCCTCCAGGAACGGCTGGTACGGCATGAGGATGGCGGCGGCGAAGTAGTTGGCCAGCGCGACGCGGGCGAGCGCGCGGGACTCCGGGGTCGTGAGGTTCTCGTCGCGCAGGATGCGGTCGATGGCCGTCGATTGCGTCAGGAGGCCGAGCTGGTGCGCGAGCTGGAACCTGCGGCTCCGGGGCGGCAGCACCTCGGAGATGCTCAGCACGCGCCTGTCGGGGTCGTACCGCCGCATCGCCTGGCGCTCGTCCGCGACCCGGACGATGCGCACCTCGATGCCGCGCGTCGCGTGGAGGTACCGGACGAGGCCGCGGTAGACGTCGTCCGCATCGAGCTCCGCCTCGCGCCAGAGCGCCTCGGCGCCGTCCTCGAGCTCCGCGAAATGGTTCATCCGGCGCTGGATGAGATCGCTGACCTCCTCGGACGGTAGCCGCGAGTTGTCGACCCCGACGAACCCGTCCCCCGCCAGCCGCTCTCCCAGCGTATCCAGCGATTCGCGCGTCGTCGCGTAGGTCCGGTAGAGCGTGAGCACCGCGCGCGCGACGTTCGGGGACGCCGCGACGAGCTCGCGCAGATCCGCGTTCGTCAGCCCGTGGCTCTCGAAGATAGGGTCGCCGAACACCTCGTGGAGATCGGCCGTGAGCCGGACGTCCTCTTCCGACGCGAAGTTCTGGAGGTCGAGCTGGAATATCTGGGCGAGCCGGATGAGCAGCGGCGCAGTCAGCGGACGCCGGTTGTTCTCTATCAAGTTCAGATAGCTCGCCGAGACACCGAGGCGCTCCGCCAGATCGACCTGCGTCATGTGCTCGCGACGCCGGAGCGCGCGGACCTTGGCTCCAAGAAGAGGTGCATCGGCCATGAGGACCCTCCCGACGTGACCAGGACAACCTGGATGAAATGTAGGCGCAGCTCGCCTGGTGGAAATTTACAATAGTTTACACGTTAACAAGCTGTAAAGCCCTTTCGTCTACATCGTTATCCGCCTGCATTTCAGTGCGAAGTTGACGCTGAAACCTCGTCGACAAACATAGGTTGCTTGTAACGACGCGCAGCGTTGCAGGAGATGTGGATGAGCCAGAATCATGAGACCGCAAGCGTCCGCTTGCTCGCTCCTCGGGTCGGGGGCGACGAGTCCGTCCTCACGCCAGAGGCCCTTCGCTTCCTCTCCGGTCTTGGGCGCAAGTTCGCTGACCGGGTACCCGCCCTGCTCGCCCGGCGGCGCGCCGTGCAAGAGCGGCTGGACGCGGGCGAGCGGTTCGATTTTCTCCCCGAGACGCGGGATGTGCGCGAGGGCGACTGGACGGTGGCGCCGCTGCCCGACGACCTCCTCGACCGGCGCGTGGAGATCACGGGTCCGGTCGATCCCAAGATGATCATCAACGCGCTGAACTCGGGCGCGAGCGTGTTCATGGCCGATTTCGAGGACGCCACGTCGCCCACGTGGAAGAACCTCATCGAGGGGCAAGCGGCGCTGAGGCTCGCGGCGCGGCGCGAGCTCCGTCACGACGACCCGGCGACCGGCAAGCGTTACGCCCTCGGAGACAGGCTGGCGACGCTGCTCGTGCGTCCGCGCGGCTGGCACCTCCCGGAGAAGCACGTCGAGCTCGACGGCAAGCCGCTGCCGGGCGGGCTCTTCGATTTCGGACTCTATTTCTTCCACAACGCGCGTGAGCTCGTCCGCCGCGGTACCGGGCCTTACTTCTATCTGCCGAAGATGGAGAGTCACCTGGAGGCGCGCCTCTGGAACGACGTCTTCGTGTTCGCGCAAGAGGCGCTGGGCCTCCCCATCGGCACCATCAAGGCCACGGTCCTCATCGAGACGCTGCCCGCGGCGTTCGAGATGGACGAGATCCTCCACGAGCTGCGGCAGCACTCGGCCGGCCTCAACTGCGGTCGCTGGGACTACATCTTCAGCTTCATCAAGAAGCTCCGGAACGACCCCGCCTGCGTGATGCCGGACCGCTCGCAGGTGACGATGGAGCAGCATTTCCTGCGCTCGTACACGCAGCTGCTCGTGAAGACGTGCCACCGCCGCGGCGTGCACGCGATGGGCGGCATGGCGGCGCAGATCCCGATCAAGAGCGACCCGGAGGCGAACCGCGCGGCGCTCGACAAGGTGCGCGCCGACAAGCTGCGCGAGGTGAAGGACGGACACGACGGCACCTGGGTCGCGCACCCGGGGCTCGTGCCGCTCGCGCGCGAGGTGTTCGACGCGCACATGCCGGCCGCGAACCAGATCGAGCGCAAGCGCGAGGACGTCCGCGTCTCGGCGGCCGACCTGCTGCGCGTCCCCGAGGGCGCGCGCACCGAGGCGGGCCTGCGCCACAACATCCGGGTCGGCGTCCAGTACCTCGAGGCGTGGATCAGCGGCCTCGGCTGCGTCCCGCTCTACAACCTGATGGAGGACGCGGCCACCGCGGAGATCTCCCGCACGCAGGTCTGGCAATGGATCCGCCACGGGGCGACGCTCGACGACGGCCAGCCGCTCACGGTGGAGCGCTTCCGCGCGGCGGTGGACGGCGAGATGGCCGCGCTCCGCGGCGCGCTCGGCCCGGCGCGCTTCGACGGCGGCCGCTTCGCCGAGGCGCGCGCGCTGTTCGAGCGGCTGTCGATCGGAGAGACCTTCGAGGAGTTCCTCACGCTGCCTGCTTACGAGCTCTTGATCTCCACCGCCGGAGAGCGGCGCTCGTGACGCCCGGCGCGCTTCGTTTGACGTCGACACAGCGGCCGCTGCCGCCCCAAACCCCAACGCACTAGGAGCCCAGTCATGTCCGCTGCTTTCCCGCTGAACACGCCGATCTCCGCCGACTCCCTGCACGCGCCGCCGAGCGACACCGTCCCGGGCCGGTGGAGCGGCGTCGTCCGCCCGTACTCCGAGGCGGACGTCGCGCGCCTCCGCGGCACCGTCCGTATCGACTACACGCTCGCGACCCTCGGCGCCAAGCGGCTCTGGAACCTGATGCACTCCGAGCCTTACGTGGCGGCGCTCGGCGCCCTCACCGGCAACCAGGCGATGCAGCAGGTCCGGGCCGGGCTCAAGGCCATCTACCTGAGCGGGTGGCAGGTGGCGGCCGACAACAACGAGGCCGGGACCATGTACCCCGACCAGAGCCTGTACCCGGCGAACAGCGTCCCGACGCTCGTGCGCCGCATCAACCAGGCGCTCCTCCGCGCCGACCAGATCGAGAACGCCGAGGGCAAGGCGGGGCGCTACTGGCTCGCGCCCATCATGGCCGACGCGGAGGCGGGCTTCGGCGGGCCGCTCAACGCGTTCGAGCTGATGAAGGCCATGATCGAGGCGGGCGCCTCGGGCGTTCACTTCGAGGACCAGCTCGCCTCCGAGAAGAAGTGCGGGCACATGGGCGGCAAGGTCCTCGTCCCGACCAGCCAGTTCATCCGCACCCTGATCGCCGCCCGCCTCGCCAGCGACGTCATGGGCGTACCGACCGTCCTCGTGGCCCGCACCGACGCCGACAGCGCCAAGCTGATCACGTCCGACGTCGACCCGCGCGACAAGCCGTTCGTCACGGGGGAGCGCACGCCCGAGGGCTTCTTCGTGCTGAAGGGCGGCCTCGAGGCGGCCATCGCGCGCGGGCTCGCGTACGCGCCCTACGCGGACCTCGTCTGGTGCGAGACCTCGACGCCGGACCTCGATCAGGCGAAGCGCTTCGCGGAGGGGATCCACAAGCAGTTCCCGGGCAAGCTGCTCGCCTACAACTGCTCGCCTTCGTTCAACTGGAAGAAGCACCTCGACGACGCGACGATCGCCCGGTTCCAGCGCGAGCTCGGCGCGATGGGGTACAAGTTCCAGTTCGTGACCCTCGCCGGGTTCCACTCGCTGAATCACAGCATGTTCGAGCTCGCCCGCCAGTACCAGCGCCGGGGGATGGCGGCGTACTCCGAGCTCCAGCAGGCCGAGTTCGCCGGCGAGCAGTTCGGCTACAGCGCGACCCGCCACCAGCGCGAGGTCGGGACGGGCTACTTCGACGAGGTCGCCCAGGTGATCTCGGGCGGTGCTGCGTCCACGCTGGCCCTGCACGAGTCCACCGAGGCCGCCCAGTTCTGAGCGCCCGCGCGGGCGTGCGCCCTCCGCCGCGCACGCCCGCGTCTGTCCGCCGCGGCGCCCCCCATCTCCGCCCGCCCGTACCCAGTCCGCCCCGAGGAATCCTCCTCGTTTTGCAGCCCTCTTCAACGGGAAAATTGAACAGGGAGGCGGGGAGACAGGGAGTATTTGAGGATTTTTCTCCCCGTCTCCCCGTCTCCCTGTGAATTTCCCGGAGAATTCAAGGGGATGCTTCGCCCGTCCCCCCTCCGCCGCGTCTTCCCCCGCGCTTCGCGAGGCGCCCGTCCTCGCGGGAGCGCGGCGCCCGGCGCGCCGGGCGGGCGCCGTCTCCGCGGTGGCCCGGCGGGTGCCGTTTGAGTAGGCTCGGCGCGGGCGGCGCCGCCCGAGCCGAGGTGAAAAGAGCTGTGACAACGCAGAGCCCCAGAGCGAGCGACGCTGACAGCAGCGTCGCCGCGTCCAACTTCATCCGCAACATCATCGCCGAGGACCTCGCCGCCGGCAGGCACACGCGGGTCGTGACCCGGTTCCCGCCCGAGCCGAACGGCTACCTGCACATCGGACATGCGAAGTCGATCCTGCTCAATTTCGGGCTGGCGGCGGACTTCGGGGGCGCGTGTCACATGCGCTTCGACGACACGAACCCGGCCGCCGAGGACATGGAGTACGTGGAGTCGATCCTGCGGGACGTGCGCTGGCTCGGCGGCGACTGGGGCGACAAGCTCTTCTTCGCGTCGGACTACTTCGAGCGGCTCTACGCCTTCGCGGTGGAGCTCATCCAGAAGGGCAGCGCCTACGTGTGCAGCCTGAGCGAGGCAGAGACCCGCGAGCTCCGCGGCACCGTCACGGAGCCCGGTCGGGAGAGCCCCTACAGGAACAGGTCCGTCGCGGAGAGCCTGGATCTCTTCGCCCGGATGAGAGCAGGGGAGTTCCCGGAGGGCGCGCACGTGCTCAGGGCCAAGATCGACATGGCCGCTCCCAACATGAAGATGCGCGATCCGCCGATCTACCGCATCAAGCGCGCGCGCCACTACCGGACGGGCGACGCGTGGTGCGTCTACCCGCTCTACGACTTCGCTCACAGCCTCTCCGACGCGATCGAGGGGATCACCCACTCGATCTGCACGCTGGAGTTCGAGAACAACCGGGAGCTGTACGACTGGATCATCGAGCACCTCGACGTCCCGTCCCGCCCTCGCCAGTACGAGTTCGCTCGGCTCAACCTGAGCTACACGGTGATGAGCAAGCGAAAGCTGCTGGCGCTCGTGAAGGGCGGGCTCGTGACGGGCTGGGACGACCCGCGCATGCCGACCATCGCCGGCCTCCGGCGCCGCGGGGTGACGCCCGAGGCCATCCGCTCGTTCTGCGAGGAGATCGGCGTCGCCAAGACGAACAGCATGGTGGACATCGCCAAGTTCGAGTCGTGCGTCCGAGACGATCTGAACCTCCGCGCCCCGCGCGTCATGGCGGTGCTTCGCCCCCTCCGGGTCGTCCTCGTGAACTACCCCGACGGGCAGGTCGAGGAGATCGACGCGCCCTACTGGCCCGAGGACGTGCCGAGGGAAGGCTCCCGCAAGGTCCCCCTGTCCCGGGTGCTCTACATCGAGCGCGACGACTTCCTCGAGGACCCCCCCAAGAAGTGGTTCCGGCTCGCGCCCGGGCAGCAGGTGCGGCTCCGCTACGCCGGGTTCATCACCTGTCGCGAGGTGGTGAGAGACGCGGTGACAGGAGAGGTCGTCGAGCTCCGCTGCACGTACGATCGCCCCACGAAGAGCGGTGAGGCGCCCGACGGCCGCAAGCCGAAGGGGACGTTGCACTGGGTCTCGGCCGCCCACGCGCTCACCGCCGACGTTCGGCTCTACGACCGGCTCTTCGCGGCCGAGCGGCCCGACGCGGTCGACGAGGGAAAGGATTTCCTGGAGAACTTGAACCCTGGTTCGCTGGTTGTCCTGAGCGGGTGTCAGGTGGAACCGAGCCTGTCCACGGTCGAGAAGGGGAGCCACGTCCAGTTCGAGCGCCAGGGGTTCTTCTTCGTGGACCCCATCGACTCCGCGCCCGGCGCGCCCGTCTTCAACCGCACGGTGGCGCTCAAGGACTCGTGGTCGAGGCTCTCGGCCGAGAAGCCCGCTCGGGCCCCTGGGCCCGCGCCCGAGGGCCCGGCCGCGAAGGCGCCGCCGCCGGAGCCTCGGCGCGAGCGCGCGCCCTTCGAGGAGCGCCTCGCGCGGCTCGACCCGGCGCGGGCCGAGAAGGCCAGACACCTCATCGATACACGTGGGATACCGGGCGACGACGCGGTGGTCCTGGCCGACGACGACGGCCTCCTCCGGCTCTTCGAGGAGACGGTCGCCGTGCACGACAACCCCCGGGGCGCCGCCAACTGGGTCATCCATTCGCTCGCCCGGGAGATGAAGGACAGGAAGGCAGGCGACCTCCCCGTCTCGGGTGCGCAGCTCGGCGAGCTCCTGGCGCTGATCGATGACGGGACGATTTCCGGGAAGATCGCAAAAGATGTCCTCGCTGAGATAATGCAGCAGGGCGGTAGTCCGAAGGCGATCGTCGCGCAGAGAGGGCTCCGGCAGGTCGCCGACGAAGGCGCCCTGGAGCGCATCGTCGACCAGATCATCGCCGGCCATCCAGGCGAGGTTTCCCGCTTCCGCGCGGGGAATTCGAAGCTGATCGGGTTCTTCGTCGGCCAGGTCATGAAGGCCTCCGGCGGTAAGGCGAACCCCGACCTGGTCAATACGCTGCTGGCCAGGAAGCTGGCGTAAATCTCCCACCCACGCGCTGTTTCGCTTCCCCCCCGACGCGGGGTGCGCCCGAGTGCTGCGCTCTGCGTTATCCCACTCCCGGCACCTGACTAGGTGTTGCGTGTCGTGGCGGTGTGCAGAAACATGTCCAGCAAAATGTCCATAAATCAATTGAACTTGATAGCTGGAGTGGTGTAGATCTGATTGGTACTATGGAATCTGCACGCCAGTTCGCTCTCCTCGCTTGCGTGGCGGTGTCGTTCTCGCAGGCGGCTTGCGTCGCGTCTGCCGAGCTCGAAGGGGACGATGAGGCGGTGGAGGAGGTCCAGCAGGCGGCCATAACGGCCAACGCGCTGACCATCAACGCGCTGACCATCAACGCGCTGACCATCAACGCGCTGACCATCAACGCGCTGACCATCAATTCGTTGATGGGTAACTCGCTGACGAGAGATGCGCTCCGTACTCCCGAGTCGAGGGAGCTCATCAGCTTCATTGTGGGCTGCGCGCTCCCCGAGGAGGCCCGCCTCGACGTCAAGGTCGATGGGGTGCCCTACAGCTTCGTCGGGGATCTCGGCCTCGCGCCCGAGTGGGGCTCGAAGCGCGGCTCGTGTGATGAAGACTGCCAGGAGTGGGTCTCCGCGTGCCTGCTCGCGCGCGTGAACTACCGGGGCGAACACGTCATGATCTCGCTCCGCGGACAGCACGAAGCGCTCTCGTCCACGAAGCGGGAGCGGGCGAGGTACGACGCGGCGGAGGCGACCTACTTCGGCAACGTCTTCCAGAAGCCGCAGCGCCTCTTCGCCTGCCTCGCGCCGGGCAAGAGGCAGATCCCGCGCGTCTGCGGGCCCTCGATCGACGACTGCCCGATCGATGTCGTGGGTGAATGTGAGGACGTGTGCGATGGGCCGAGGTCGGACGGCAGCTTCTTGAACTGCCGCGATCGTGAGCCGCTCGACCTTCCGTGCGGCCCCCGCGTCTTTCCGCGCGGCACCGACCGCTACAAGGCTTCGGTGTCCGTCTTCCTCGAGTAGCATCGGGCGGCGTGGATTCCGGCGCCGTCCTCGCGAACCGCTTCGTCGTCGGGCAGCAGGTTGCGGCCGGGGGGATGGGGACGGTCTATCGCGCGCACGACCGCCTCGACGACCGCCCGGTCGCCCTCAAGGTCCTGCACAGCCGCGAGGCCTTCGACGTCGAGCGGTTCGAGCGCGAGTCGCAGATCCTCGCCGAGCTGAGCCACCCGGGGATCGTGCGGTACGTGGCGCACGGGGGGACCGGCGCCGGGGACCACTACCTCGCCATGGAGTGGCTGGAGGGCGAGGACCTGGCGGCGTGCCTCGCGCGCCGGCAGCTCGCGCTCGCCGAGAGCCTGGCGGTGCTGCGCAGGACCGCGGACGCGCTCGCCTTCGCGCACTCGCGCGGGATCATCCACCGCGACGTCAAGCCGAGCAACATCTTCCTCGTCGCCGGCGACGTCGGCCAGCTCAGGCTCGTCGACTTCGGGATCGCGCGCCCGGACGGGGAGTCGCGGCGGCTCACCTACACGGGCGGGATCCTCGGGACCCCGGGGTACATCGCGCCCGAGCAGATCGAGGGCGGGGGCGCCCTCGACGCGCGGGCGGACGTCTTCTCGCTCGCGTGCGTCTTTTACGAGTGCATCGCCGGGCGCCCGGCCTTCGAGGGGGCGCACGTCATGGCGGCGCTCGCCAAGCTCCTGTTCCAGACGACGCCCCGGCTGCGAGAGGTCCGCGCGGACGTCCCGGAGCCGCTGGAGCAGCTCATGGACCGGATGATGGCGAAGAACCCCGAGGACCGGCCGCGTGACTGCGGCGACGTCGGGGTCGAGCTCGCGCAGATCGCGGAGGTGCTCGACGCCTGGGCGACGCCGCGGCCCGCCACGCTGGCCTCCCCGAAAGACGCGACCATGCGCTCGGCGCGGCCCGATGGCTTCCTCACGCGCAGCGAGCAGCGGCTCGTGTCCCTCGTGCTCGCCGGCGAGCCGGACGACGTGCAGATGAGCGTCGCGGCGGCCGGCGGCGTGCCCAGCGCCTCGGACGTCTCGAGCGTGCTGCAGGAGCTCTCGAGCGAGGGCCCGGGCTCCGCGGTGCCGCGCTCGGAGGTGCGGGCCGCGGTGGAGCCCTACGGCGCCCACATCACGGAGATCTCGCGCGGCTCGCTCATCGCGATCCTCGCCGGCGCCGGGAGCGCCGTGGACCGGGCCGAGCGGGCGGCGCGGTGCGCGCTCGCGCTGCGCGCGCGGTTCCCCGGCATCCCGCTCGCCGTCGCCACGGGGCGCGGGGTATCGTCGGCGAAGCTCATCGAGGGCGACGTCATCGACCGGGGGGTGCGCGCCCTGCGGGCCGCGCACGCCGGGGCGGTCCGGCTCGACGACGTGACGGCCAGCGTGGTCGGCGGCCGGCTCAAGGTGGAGACCGACGAGAACGGGCCGTTCCTCGCGACCGAGACGGCGGTCGACGAGAGCGTCCCCGTGCTGCTCGGCAAGCCGAGCGTCTGGGTCGGCCGCATCCGCGAGCTGTCCATGCTGGAGGGCGTGTTCTCCGGGTGCGTGAGCGAGTCGCTGGCGAGCGCGGTGCTCGTGATCGGCGCGGCGGGGGCCGGGAAGTCGCGGCTCCGCCTGGAGTTCCTCACCCGGGTGCGGCGCCAGTTCGGGTCGGTGGAGATCCTCTCCGGGCGGGCCGAGTCGATGGCCGCCGGGTCCCCGTTCGGCCTCATCGCCGACGCGATCCACAAGACGGCGGGGATGCGCGAGGGCGAGCCGGTGGAGGCCCGGCGGCGCAAGCTGACGCGCCGCCTCGGGCGCCACCTGAGCGGCGAGGCGCTGAGCCGGATCGCGGCCTTCCTGGGCGAGCTCTCGCGGACGCCGTTCCCCGACGGCGAGACGAGCGGGCTGCGCGCGGCGCGCGACAACGCGATGCTCATGGCCGACGCGACGCGCGCGGCGTGGGAGGACTGGCTCGCCGCCGAGTGCGCGGCGCAGCCGGTGCTGCTCGTGCTCGAGGACCTGCACTTCGGCGATCCGGCGACCGTGCGCCTCATCGATCAGACGCTCCGGAACCTCCGGGACCTGCCGCTCATGCTGCTCGCGCTGGCCCGGCCCGAGGTGAGCAAGCAGTTCCCCGGGCTGTGGACCGACCGGGAGGTGCAGACGATCAAGCTCGGGCCGCTGCCCGCCAAGGCGAGCGAGCGGATGGTGCGGAGCGCGCTCGGCGAGGACACGCCCGCGGAGACGGTGGCCCGGGTCGTGGAGCGGGCCGACGGCAACCCGTTCTACCTGGAGGAGCTCATCCGCGCGGTCGCGACGGGCAAGGGGGACGTGCTGCCCGACTCGGTGCTGGGCACGGTCGAGGCGCGGCTCGACGCCGAGGGGCACGAGGCGAAGCGCGTGCTGCGGGCCGCGAGCATCTTCGGCGACCGCTTCTCGAAGCTCGCGGTGGCGGCGCTGCTCGGCGGCGCGACGCGCGTGAAGGAGACCGAGACGTGGCTCGACGCGCTCGCGGCGCGGGAGCTCATCGCCCCGGTCTCGACGCCGGGGTGGCTCATCCCGACGGACTACGTGTTCCGCCACGCGATCGTGCGCGAGGCGGCGTACGCGATGCTCACGGAGCCGGACCGCGCCCTCGGCCACAAGCTGGCCGGCGAGTGGCTCGAGCGCAGCGGGCACACCGACGCGATGGCGCTCGCGGAGCACTTCCGTCGCGGCGGCGAGCCGGCGCGCGCGGTGCGGTGGTACCGGAGGGCCGCGGAGCAGGCGCTCGAGGCGAACGATCTGGCGAGCGCGCTCGCGCGCGCCGAGATGGGCGTCCAGTGCGGGGCGGCGGACGAGGAGCTCGGGCGGCTGCGGCTCGTGGAGGCCGAGATCGCCCTGTGGCAACAGGAGACGGCGCTCGCCGTGCAGCGCGGCACCGAGGCGGCGGGCCTCGTGCGGACCGGGAGCTCGCCGTGGTTCCGCGCCATCGGGCAGGTGATCATCGCGGAGGGGAAGCTCGGCCACTTCGATCGCGTCGAGGCGTGGGCGACGCGGGCGGCCGAGGCGGCGGGCGCGATCAGCGCGCGGATCATGTGCCTGTGCGACGCCGCGACGATCCTGAGCTTCGGCGGCCGCTACGCGGCGGTCGACGCGCTGATCCAGATGCTCGAGGCGGCCGCGAGCGAGCCCGCCGGGCTCGAGCCGCAGGCGGCGGGGCAATACCAGCAGGCGCGCGCGGTCCGGGCGCACACGAGGGGCGACATCGGGGCCGCGCTGAGCGGGTTCACGGCGGCGAGCGCGGCGTTCGAGCAGGCCGGCGACCGCCGGAACGCCTGCGCGGCGCGCTCGAACCTGGGCTTCTTGTACGGCGAGCTCGGCGACTTCGAGGTGGCCGAGTCCGAGCTCCGGACGGCGCTCGCCGGGGCGCAGCGCATGGGCCTCGACGACCTGGAGACGGCCGCGCTCCAGAACCTCGGCTACGTCATCGCCCACCTGGGGCAGCTCGAGGAGGCGAAGCTCCTCGAGCAGCGCGCCGCCGCGGCGTTCCAGCAGCAGGGCGACCGGCGCATGGAGGGCGTGACGCTGACGTACATGGCGAAGATCATGCTCCTGTCGGGCGATCCCGTGGCCGCCGAGCGCGAGGCGCGCGCCGCGGTCGAGGCGCTGGTCGTGGCGCCTCCGCTCCGCGCCGCCGCCGTGGCGGTGCTCTCGCGCGCGCTGCTCGCGCAGGGCCGCCCGGAGGAGGCGCTGCCGGCCGCGCGCGAGGCGTTCGTGCAGCTCGAGGAGGCGGGCTCGCTCGAGGAGGGTGAGGCGCTCGTGCGGCTCGCCTACGCCGAGGCGCTCGCGGCGGCGGGCGCCGCGCGCGAGGCGGCGGAGGCGCTCGCCGTCGCGCGCCAGCACCTGCTCGACCGCGCGGCGAAGATCAGCGACGCGTCCTTTCGCGAGCGGTTCTTGACGTGCGTGCCCGACAACGCGAAGACCCTCGCGCTCGCCGCCGCCGGGTGACACGTCGCGGGGCGGCGGCGCCCGGGCGGCCTGCTTACGCCGGCTGCGTCGCCTGATCCAGGGCGGCCTCCGCCGCCTCGCGCTCGGCGATGGCGGCGGCGTGGCGGCGCAGCCGGTCGCCCATCACGTTCGGGATGCGCTCCGCGGCCTCGAGCGCGGCCGAGAGCGCGCCGCGCGCGGCGGCGAGCCGGCCGCGGCGCAGCGCGGTCACCGCGCGGATCTCGAGGACCTCGATGTGCTCCTGGCCCACGGAGCTCTGGGCCGAGCGGTCCACGAGCGCGTCCCACGCGGCGTCGTCCGCGGAGCCCCCGTCCTGCGTGGCCAGATCGATCATGGCGCAGAGCACCGCCTCCGAGGGGACCATCAGCGCGTCGGCCTGGCCCTCGGCGCTGGCTCGCTCCTGCATCTCGCGCATCTGCTCGAACAGCGCGCGCGCCTCGGCCTGCTCGCCGCAAAAGAAGAGGAACCGGGCCTTGAGGAGCAAGGCGACAGGCCGGCACACCCCGCAGAACCGGTGCCGCTCGATCTCGAGCGCGCGATCGATGTGCGGCCCCGCCGCCGCGAGGTCGTCCATGAGGTAGAGGTACTCGCCGAGGTTGTACTCGCCGACCCGCTCCAGCGCGCCCTGGCCGAGGTCGCGCGCGAGCGCGAGCACCCGCTCGAGGTCGGCGATCATCCGGGCCTTGTCGCCGCGGCACGCCCAGAGGAGCGCGCGGTTGTTCGTCACGACGCAGAGGTGCAGCGTGTCGTGGTGCGCCTCGCAGAGCGCGATCGCGCGGCCGAGCGCGTCCTCGGCGTCGTCGAGCCGGCCGAGCCCCTGGAGGACGAAGCCGAGCATGAGCAGCGAGATGACGAGCGTCTCGTACCCGTCGTCGCCGAGCGAGGCGGCCGACGCCGCCGCGCGCTCGAGCGCGGCGGCCGCCTCCTCCTCCCGGCTGAAGCGGTGGAGCGTGCGCCCGGCGCCGAGCGCGAGGCGCGCGGTGAGCGCCGGCGACAGCGTGATCTCGTCGGCGAGCACGCCCGCCTCCTCGACGCGCTCCTCGGAGCTCTTGAACTCGTCCATCCAGTCGAGCGCCGTGGCCTCGTCGAGCAGGATGTCGATCTGCGCCCGGATGTCGCCGCGCGCCCGCGCGATGGCCCGCGCGCTGGCGAAATCGGCGAGCGCGTCGTGGTAGCGGCCCAGGCGGTAGCGCATGAGGCCGCGGCCCCGGTGCGCCGCCGCGCGGTCGGGGCGCGCCCCGCCCGGCGCGCGGCGGCTGGGCGGGCCTCCGCCGGGGGCCGTCGGCTCGATCGGCTGCTCCAGGGCGCGGGTGTAGAGCGTCTCCGCGTCGAGGTAGGCGTGCCGGGCGCGCGCGCGCTCCGCGAGGGTGAGGTAGGCGATCTCCGCGATCTCGCCGAGGCCCGCCTGGGCGGCGTGGTGCGCGAACGGGATGAGGCGATCGTTCTTGAGGTGCGGCGCGTCGCGCTCGCCGGCCTCGTCGCTCGCGGCGTCGCGGTGCAGCTTGAAGGCCGCGAGGTGGACGCGCCGGCGGAGCGGCTCGGGCGCGCCGCGGGCCACCGCCTCGCGGACCAGCGCGTGGCGGAAGCCGATGCGGCCCCGCCGGTCCTGGACGAGGAGGCCCGCGGCGATCAGGCGCTTCACGGCGACCGCGGCGTCGAGCGGCAGGTCGTCGGCCTCGCCGTGCTCGTCGAGCCGGTGGAGCACGCCGGCCACCTCGGCGACCGCGACGTCGGGGCCGAGCAGCGCGATGAGCCGCGCGTGCGCCTGCAGCGCGGGCGGGAGCGCGTCGATCTCGCCGAGCGCGAGCCAGTCGAGGAGCGGCATGTCGGGGAGCCGATCGAGCTCGTCGGTGGCGAGGTACCACGCGTCGCCCCGCGGGTGCCGGCGCACGACGCCCCCCCGCTTGAGGCCGCGCACGAGCTCGATGAGCAGGAGCGGGACGCCCTGCGCGCGCTCGACGAGGTGCGCGACCGCGGGCTCGGGCACGTCCTCCGCGGGCAGGAGCAGCCGCCGGCAGAGGGCGATCGCGCTCTCGCGATCGAGCGCCTCGAGGCGGTAGGTCTCGCGGCGCGCGGCGCGCTCGCCGAAGGAGGGGCGCGCGCTCTCGAAGCTCGGCCGCCCGAACGCGCAGATGAAGAGCGGCGCCTGCGCCTCGGCGAGCGCCGCGTACTCGAGCGCGGCGAGCGCCGCGTCGTCGGCCACGTGCGCGTCGTCGAGCACCACGAAGAGCGGCGTCCGGCGCGATCGCCGGCGGAGGGCCTCGCCGGCGGCCACGGAGAGCGCGGCGCGGAGCGCGCCGGGCGCCGCGGAGAGCGCGCGGAGCTCCGGGTAACGCTCCTCGGCGAGCGGGTCGTCGCTGATCCAGCCGAGCGCGAGCGCCACGGCGGCCCCGAGCCGCGCCTGCTGCGCGCCCGCGAGGCGGCGCCGGAGGAGCGCGCTGCCGCCGTCCGCCGGAGGGGACGACGGCAGCGCGAGCGCCCGCTGCAGGATCTCCCGGACGACGCGATCGGCCCCGCCCGCGACCGGCTCGCCGGTCCGGAGCTCGATCACCTCGGCGCGCCCCTCGATCGCGCGCAGCCGCTGCGCGAGCGCGCCGGCGAGGCGGCTCTTGCCGTGGCCGGCCACGCCGATGACGCTGGCGATGGTGGGCGTCGCGGTCGCCACGGCGTCGCGCGCGCCCGCGACCAGCGCGTCGAGCACGTCGCTCCGGCCGAACAGCGGCTGGGAGCTCGAGTCGAACGCGGTGTCGGCGTCGGGCAGGGCGGCGCCCGGCCCGGGCTGGGCGGAGGCCGGTCCTGGCGGGGGGAGGCCGTCGCCCGGGGCCTGGGAGGCGTCGTCACCGAGCGCCGCCGCGGCCGCCGGCGACAGGGTGAGGCCCAGAGGGCCGCCCGCTGCGAGCCGATCCTCGCGGTGGAAGAGCGGGCTCAAAAACCGCCGCGTGCCGTCGGGCCGCGGCTGGACGGACACGGTCGCGAGGTCGAGCAGCCCGCGGGAGAGGACGCGCTGCTGCTCGAGCTCGCGGCCGGCGTGCGCCGCGCGGCGCAGCGGGCTCGCGCCGTCCGCGTGATCGAAGACGGCGACGAAGCGACCGCCCGCGGCGTGGGCGAGCTCGCCGCCCAGCGCGCTGAGCCTCCGCTGGAGGGCCACGACGTCGAGCTCGGCCTCGAAGAAGAGGAGCGCGACGGCGCGCCGCTCGACGCTGCGGGCGCTCGGCGGCGGCGGATCGGTGGTGGGGCCCCGGAGGCGCGAGGGGCGGCGCTCCTGGCCGCGCTCGAAGCTCTCCAGGGCGGCGCCGAGCGCCGCGGCGCTCGCGAAGCGCTGGCCCCTGTCCTTCGCGAGGCACCGGAGCACGATCTCCTCGAGCGAGCGCGAGATCGGCGCGATCAGGGAGGGCCGCGGGGGGCGGCGGCCGAGGTGGTCCTGCCGCACCAGGGCGGGAGGTCCCCAGAAGGGCGGCTTGCCGGTGAGCAGCTCGAACAGCACGGCGCCGAGGGCGTACACGTCCGCGCGCGCGTCGACGTCGCCGCGGCCGTCGCACTGCTCGGGGGCCATGTACTCGGCGGTGCCGGGCGCGTCGCTCTCGGCGGTGAGGCGGGGCGACGGCTCGCGGTGCCCCGCGGCGAGGCCGAGATCGATGATGGTGGCGCGGTGCCCGCCGTCGCCGGCGCGCGCGGCGAGCGGCGCGCCGGAGACGAAGATGTTCTCCGGCTTGACGTCGCGGTGCACGTAGCCGCGCGCGTGGATCGCCTCGAGGGCCCGGAGGGCGGCGCGCGCGAGGGCGCACGCCTCGCGCGCCGGCATCGGCCCGGCGACCCCGCGCGCCACGAGGCGGTCGGCGAGCGTGGGGCCGTCGAGGTACTCCATGACGAAGTACGGCGCGCCCGAGGCGAGCTGGCCGCACCCGTAGACGGCGGGCACGTGGGGCGCCCCGACGTCGTAGAGGGCCCGCATCTCCTTGACGAGGCGCGCGCTCGCGTCCGGCTGGCCGGCGCGCGCGACCTTGATCGCCACGGTCGGGCCGCCCTCCTCGGGCTCGGCCGCGAACACGGCCCCGAACCCGCCTGCGCCGGCGAGCCGGACGCCCCGGTAGCCTTCGATGCTGGGCAGCGCGGTCGCGCTCAGCCAGCTGCCGCTGGGCTCGTCCGCGCCGCCGGGCGCGCCGGGCTCGGGGCTCGCCTGCCGCACCACGGGGCCGTGCTCCGGACACCCCGGATCCGCGTGCGCGACGCGCCTGCCGCACTCCTTGCACCGCGCGGCGGGCGCCCCGGAGCCAGCCGCGCTTCCGCCTCGACGAGCATCGGGCAACATGGGGGCCTCATGGCAGGAACGTCGTAATCACCGCGGGCCACGACTCGCCTCGATCGTCGGTGCAGCTCGGGCGATGGCCGCCGGCCGCGCTGAGCGCGTCACACGCGAGATCGCATGAGCCCACGATGTGAATGTTCGGGCATTCTCGGACGCCCCCTCCGGGCTCGGCGAGCCCCGCGGCGCAATCCCTGCTGAGGGCCCGAGAGCTCTCCACGTTGGATTCGTTGTAGCAGGCATAGAGGCGGGGCGGGGTCGCGAAGAGATCGCCCCAGAACGCGCCTTCCTCCACCGGATACGACTCGACCTCGCTCGCGTCCGGGTGCCTGAGGGCGAGGTGCGCCGCGCGTGACGAGATCATCACGGAGACGCCGGCCCGGTTGGCGCGCGACGCCACGCAGGCCGAGACCCACTGCTCCCGGGACTCGCTCAGCGGCGCGATGGCCCAGCTCGCCGCGAGCCCGAGGTAACCCGGGTAGACCTCCTCGCGCAGCTCGCCGCGCTCGTCGCGCCACGAGAACCTGAACGACTGCGACGGGGTCAGCGCGCAGCCGACGATGTATTGAAGGAGCTGCCTGGACAGCGCGCCGAGCTCCCCCGGGCGGGTGATGGCGGCGCGGACCGCCGCCGAGATGGCGTTCGAGGCGAGTCTGTTCGGGGCGAGCGCAATCGGGTTGAGGGCGTTCGGGTTGAGGGCGTTCGGGTTGAGGGCGTTCGGGTTCAGCGCGTTGTGATTCACGAGCGCACTTGAGACCTCGTCGACCGACCCCCACTCCGCGGGAAATCCGTCGCTGCCACCGCAGCACGGCACTGAAACCAACAGAAGTGTGTGCGCGCACAGCGCTCGGATTCGCCTCTTCATCTGTCCCCCTCCGCGCCCGTTCTGCTAGCAGATGGAATAGGCTACCGTAAGGATAACGATGGATTTACTGTACCACTTGGCGAAGCGGCGTGTAGCGCCAACCCGGCCGTCTGGCGCGGAGAAAATCCTCGCTCGGGTGAGTCCTTAGTCGCATCGGGGGGGTTATGACGATGGATGCTTTGGCGACACGAGATAACGAGACGCGGGCATTTTCACTGGAGGAGAGGTCCTTTTCCCGAGGCGAGCTGCCGTGCGGCACGCGGGCGGGTGCGTACGGCATTGTGTCGCCCATCGCCCGGGGCGGATGTGGGGCTGTGTACGAGGCCATTCACCTCCAGACCGGCGCGCGCGTGGCGATGAAGGTGCTCCACGGGACGCTCGCCGCGTCGCCGAAGATGGTGAAGCGCTTCTTGCGCGAGATCGAGGTGGTGCGGCTGCTCAATCACCCCGGGATCGTCGAGATTCATGACGCCGGCGAGCTCGCGGACGGCCGGCCATTTTATGTGATGGAGCACCTCGACGGGGTGACGCTCGACGTGCTCCTCCGGCAGGAGGGGCGGCTCTCGCCGGAGCAGGCGCTCGAGCTGCTCGAGCCGGTCTGCTCGGCGCTCGACGCGGCGCACGCGGCCGGGATCATCCATCGCGACGTGAAGGGCAGCAACATCTTCGTCTCGCGGGGCGCCCCGCGGGCGGTCAAGCTCCTCGATTTCGGGATCGCCAAGCTGATGGAGCCGGACGAGGGGGCGAGCGGCTTCACCACGGCGGGGAGGGCGCCTGGCACCCTCACGATCATGGCGCCCGAGCAGATCCTCGGCGGCGTCCTCGACGCGCGCGTGGACGTGTATGCGCTCGGCGTCCTCTTGCACAGGCTCCTCACGGGCAAGCTCCCGTTCTACTCGCCGGACGCGACCGAGCTGCTCCGGCAGCACCTGGAGGAGCCCGCGCCGCGCCCGAGCCGGCGGACCCCGCTGCCGCCCGCGCTCGACGCGGTGGTGCTGCGCTGCATGGAGAAGCAGCCGGAGCACCGCTATCCTTCGGTGAAGAGCTTCCTCTACACGCTGCGCGAGGCGGTCGGCGAGCCGACGTCGGGGCGGAGCAGCATGCCGGAGCTCGAGACCGACGCGATCGCGATCTACCTCGATCTCCGGGTGCGCACCGACGCCGACGATCTCGACGACGCGCTCGCCGAGGAGCTCGGCCTCGTGCTCGACCTCGCGGAGGAGCGCCTCCGGGACGCCGGGCTCACGCTGGTCTCCGTGACCGGCAGCGAGATCCTCGCGGTGCGCCTCCTCTCCGGCGAGCTGCGGGAGTCGCTGCTGGAGCGCGCGGCGGTGATCGAGATCGCCGCCTCGCTCCACGAGGAGATCGCGCTGAGGAGCGGTCCGGACACGCGCGTGCACACGAACCTGTGCCTGCACGCCGGGCAGGTCGTGGTGCGCTCGGCGAACCACCCGGAGATCATCGGCGGCGACCTGGCCCGGGTCGGGGCGTGGGCGCCCGTCGACGCGGTGCACGCGCTCTGCGCGACGGAGGCGGCGGTCCGCGGGATCGGCGGACTCGAGCTCTCCGCGGGGCCGCCCGGGCTCCTGCTGATCGGCGAGCTCTCCGGGCACTGCTCCTCGCCGGCGCCGACGCTGCGGTGCCGCGCGCTCTGACGCGGCCAGCGTCGGCCCTCCAGCGACGCGCGCCGCGCCCCCGCGACGCGCGATGTCAGGCCGGCGACGGGCGCGCGCTCGGCGTGGACCCCCTGGCCGACTCGGGAGCTCCCGGAGTCGATATGACGACGCAAAAACGAGCGAGGGGCGATTGCCGCTCCACGATAGGTGCCATTATAAGGGCCGCCCGCGGGGCGCTCGACCTCGCACCCGCGCCTCGCCGCTCCGGAAAGCTCTCATGTCCATGCGCCTCCAGCAAGCACTCCAGACCCTCCTCGATTCCGCCCCTCTCCTTCG
Organism: Sorangium sp. So ce295; assembly: GCF_051527405.1. Taxonomy (NCBI): domain Bacteria; kingdom Pseudomonadati; phylum Myxococcota; order Polyangiales; family Polyangiaceae; genus Sorangium; species Sorangium sp. So ce295. The sequence goes on from NZ_CP150324.1 coordinate 12,879,838, forward strand.
CGACGCGTCGAGCAGCGGTAACGTCCGTGTGCTCGCCTCGCTCCTCGGGCCCGCCTTCCGCGGCTTCGTCCAGCGGCGGGGCAAGGGCGTGGTCTCGACCGATATCTCGGTTGGATACGAGGCCAGCTTTAACTGGAGTTACGGGCGGGACGACCCCGACATGGCGAGGCTCTACCACCTCGCCAAGACGTCCCAGTGGGACGCTGCGACAGACCTCGACTGGTCGCGGAGCGTCGACTGGCTCGACCCGGCAATGCCGCTCTTGCCCGACAGCTGGATGCCGCCGTCCAAGCTGCCCGCCTGGGGCAGGCTCTCCGAGCGGGAGCGCGCGACGCAGCGCCACGGGCTGCTCTCCTGGATGCTGAGCCAGTTCCTGCACGGCGAGCAGGGCGCCTTGTTCGCGGCGTCGCAGATCACCGAGTGCGTGCCGTCGCTCGACGCGAAGCTCTACGGGAGCACGCAGGTCGCCGACGAGGGGCGCCACGTCGAGGTGTTCCACGCCTACCTGACGCAGAAGCTGGAGAAGCTCTACGAGATCAACGACAACCTCTATGTCGTCATCGACGCGATCATGAGCGACGGCCGGTGGGACATGAAGTTCCTCGGCATGCAGATCATGATCGAGGGCCTGGCGCTCGGCGCGTTCGGCTCGATTCGACAGGTGACGAGCGAGCCGCTCCTCAAGGACGTCCTCCGGTCGGTGATCACCGACGAGGCGCGCCACGTCCACTACGGGGTGCTCGCGCTGAGCAGGTTCTACCGCGAGGGCATCGACGAGCGGGCGCGGAGGGAGCGTGAGGACTGGGCGTTCGACCTGTCGGTGCTCCTGCGCAACCGCTTCCTGGCGCACGAGTTCTATGACGAGTTCTACGCTCACCGCATGACGCGCTGCGCGTGGGACGAGCTCATGCTCAAGAGCGACCTGATGGGGTTCTTCCGCCGGACGATGTTCCGGCGGATCGTGCCGAACCTGAAGCGGATCGGCCTTCTGTCCGCGCGGATGCGGCCGCGCTACGCCTCGCTCGGCCTGCTCGAGTACGAGCACGGGCGGGCGGCCAGCGAGCTGACGGCCAAGGAGCTGCTCGACGACGCGTGAGGCGAGGGCGGCTGAGGGCGAAAGACGCGGACGCCCGCGCCGGCCCCGGGGCGAGATCAGCAGGTGGACCGGGCGCAGGCCGAGAGCTCGACGCCGCACCGCTTCTGGATGCAGGCGAAGTCGCCGTTGCAGGCGGCGAGCGACCTGAAGGCGCACGAGAGGGCCTGATCGGCGAAAAACTGAGCGTTGGGGCAGCCCCGCGACATGCAGCTGGAGACGCACGCGACGCTGAACTCCGGCGGCATCCGGTCCCTGTCGATGCACCGGGCGGCGCAGGTGACGACCTCCTGGCAGTCCACGGGCTCACACACGCCGCAGTCCTGGGGGCAGAGGCCGCAGGTCTCGAAGCTCTCGCAGACGCCGTTCGAGCACACCGAGCACACGCCGCAGTCGCGCCGGCAGGACGCGCACGTCTCCGGCCCCGAGCAGATGCCGTCGCCGCACGTGGCGCAGGCGCCGCAGTCGTCCGGGCAAGAGAAGCAGCTCTCGATCCCGCCGTTGCACACGCCGTTGCCGCAGGCCTCGCAGACGCCGCAGTCGGGGGCGCACGAGCGGCAGTCCTCCCGCGGCGAGCAGACGCCGTCGCCGCAGCCCTGGCAGACGCCGCAGTCGCCCGCGCACGTCGCGCACGTCTCGGCGCCGCTGCACACGCCGTCGCCGCAGTTCGGGCACACGCCGCAGTCGCCCGGGCACGTCGAGCACGACTCGCTCGCCGGATCGCAGGCGGCGTCGCCGCAGCGCGGACAGAGGCCGCAGTCCTCGGCGCAGCTGCCGCAGTCCTCCGCGCCGTTGCAGGCGCCGTCGCCGCACCCCGGGCACGGGCCGCAGTCGCTCGCGCAGCTCGAGCACGTCTCCGTCCCCGAGCAGGCGCCGTCGCCGCATCCCGGGCCCTGGCACGGGCCGCAGTCGGGGGCGCAGGAGCGGCAGTCCTCCGCGCCGTTGCAGGCGCCGTCGCCGCACGCCGGGGGCTCGGCGCCGGACGAGCTGTCGTACTCCCACGTCTCGGTGCGGCCGCAGCCCGCCCCGAGCGAGGCCCCCGCGAGCGCGACGAGCGCAGACCAGGCGAAGGCGCGCGAGGAGAGGAAGCCAGGGCGATGCCGCCCGGACCGCAGCAGGAAGCTCAGCCGGCTTGTGGTACCCATACGATCAGCCCCGGGGACACGAGAGGTCGGGTTGTCAGAAAAAGCGGGACCGGCTCGCGGGCTGCAGCGGCGCCGCGATGAGCCGTCCACGGGAACGCGCGCGGACGGAACATACATGGAGACGCCCCGCGGGGGGCGCCAAAGCACGGGCGCGCCGGCGCCGGAGCCGCGGGGCGGGGGCGCATGCGCGACGAGGGGCACAAAATAAAAGAGGGCGGCGCCTCCGGAGAGGCGTCGCCCAAAGCGCTCCGCGGTGCGCGCTTCACCCAGGAAGCGACGCGCCGCGCAGAGAGCTCACTTGGGGGCGTCGGCCGCGGGGGCCGCCGCCGGGTCGGCCGCGGGGGCCGCCGCCGGGTCGGCCGCGGGGGCCGCCGCCGGGTCAGCCGCCGGAGCCGCCGCCGGGTCAGCCGCCGGAGCCGCGCCCGGATCGGTCGGGGCCGGGGCGCTGCCGCCGCAGGCGACGACGAGGGACGACACGGCGACGAGCGCAAGAACGAGCTTCTTCATGGAATCCTCCGAAAATGGGGCGGGTAGACCACCCTCAACCAACAGGCGTGTGAACCGCACGCAAATCCGGCGGCCACCACCCAGACGCCGCGGGGGGCCAGAACGGCTCACAGTTTTTTCGATGAGCCGCCCGGGCCCGACCAGGCGTCTAGAAAAGTGTGGGAACCTCGGGGCGCTCCTGATGCCGCTCTGGACAGGAGCTCAGGGCCCGGCGCTCCGCCCGGGCCGCTGCTCCGCCTCCCGCGAGGGCACCGCGATCACCGTCTGCTGTACATTTCCAGTCATGTCCCCTGGTACGAACGCATGGCTCTGAGACCTCAGCGAGGGCGCTTGCGCCTTGTCGAACCTGCCGCCCCGGCTGCCCCGGCCGCGGAGGCCCAGGAGGACATGGGCGACGCCGGGCCCGCGTTCGCTCCGGAGGAGCGCGGCCGCGGCGAGGGCCGGCGCGCCCAGGACCGGCGGTCCTCCGCCGCGACCGGGCCGGCCGAGCGCGGAACGGGCCTCGCGGAGCTGCCGGACGCGCAGCTCGTGGTGCTCGGCGCCCGCCGGGACACGGGCGCGCTCGAGCAGCTCTACCGGCGGCACGTCGCCTTCGCCATCCACCTCGCGACGCGCATCGAGGGCTCTGCGCGCGACGTGGAGGACATCGTCCACGACGCGTTCCTCCGCGCCTTCGAGCGCCTCGACGATCTCGTGGATCCCGCCGCGTTCCGCGCGTGGCTCGGGTCGATCATCGTCCACAAGGTCCGCTCGCGGATGCGGCGCGCGCGGCTGCTCGGCGTGCTCGGGATGGGCAAGTCGAGCGAGCCGGTCGATCTCGACGCCCTGGCGAGCCCGGCGGCGTCGCCCCACGCGCGCGCGCAGATCGCGCAGATCTACGCCCTGCTCCAGACGTTGCCGGCCGACGACCGGATCGCGTGGATCCTCCGCTCGGTGGAGGGGCACGATCTCGAGACGGTCGCGCAGATGACGGACTGCTCGCTCGCGACCGTGAAGCGGCGGATTTCGCGGGCGCAACACTTCCTCGACGGTCATTTTGTGGATTCAACCAGCAGCGAGGTCTCATCATGAGCCGGCGAGGGCTACCCCGGATCGCCCCGGCAGATCTGCGCGACCACGCGACCGAGGAGCGGATCGCGCGCGTCTGGGACCGCATCGAGCACGACCTCGGGGCGCGCGAGCGCTCGTCGCCGCGGCGCGCGGGCATGGCCGCGATGCTCGCGGCGGCGACGTTCGCGGCGTTCGGCGGCGGCCTGTGGCTCGGCAAGGCGATCTGGAGCGACGAGCGCGCGGCGCCCGGGCCCACCGCCGTGGCGCCGGCCGACGACGCGCCGTCGCTCGTCGACGTGTTCGCCGCGGGATCGCAGGGGCGCACCTTCCAGCTGCCGGGCGGCGGGAGGATCTCGCTGACGGCGGGCACGACCGTCGAGGTCGAGCAGGCGGACGGCGGCGCGCTGACGCTGCGGCTCGTGCAGGGCGAGGCGTGGCTCGACACCGTGAGCGGGACGCGCACGGCGGCGCTCGCGATCGTCGCCGGCGAGGCCCGCCTCGCGGCGGCGGCGGGCAGCGTGCTGCGCGTGAAGCACAACGTGGACGCGATCGACGTCAACGTCGCGGATGGCTCGGTCAAGCTCACGTCGCCGGCCGGCTCGCGGGAGCTCGGGCGCGGCGACGCCGAGGAGGGCGTGCCGATCCGGCAGCGGATCGCGGTCGTGGCGCCGCCGGAGCCCCGGCGCGCCCGCGCCTCGTCGCTCCCGCGATCGAGCGCGGAGGTCGCGCCGATCGAGCCGCCGGTGGCCGCCGCGCCGGCCGCCTCGGCCGCGCCGGACTGGCGCGCGCGGTACAACGCGGGCAACGTCGCCGAGGCGCTGCAGAGCCTGCAGCAGCAGGCCGGCGGCATCGACGGCGCCATCGCCTCCGCGAAGACGGCGAGGGAGCTGATGGACCTCAGCGACCTCCTGCGCGGGAAGGGCGGCGATCGCGCCGCGGCGATGCGCGCGTTCGCGCGCGTGGTCGAGGGCTTCCCGAGCGACGCGAACGCGCCGATCGCGGCCTACAAGCTCGGCGATCTGTACGCGAGCATGGGCGAGCAGGCGCTGGCGGCGAAGTACTACGAGCAGGCGCGCTCGCTGTCGCCCGAGGGCAACCTCGCGGAGGACTCGTTCTGCAAGCGCATCCGCGCCGAGGTGGTCGCCGGCCACAAGGAAGAGGCCTCTCAGATGGCCAAGGAGTACGTGGCCAAGTACCCGGACGGCCGGTGCGAGGACGTCCAGCGGATCGTCTCCGGCGAGTCCGGTGAGGAGGCGGCCGCGGAAGAGGAGCAAGCGGCCCCGCCGCCCCAGCCTCCGCCGGCCCCGGACGCGAGCCCGACCCCGTAGAGCGGGGGGCGCCCGTCCACGTCGATCGCGCTCGGCCGGGCGCGGTGGACATGCTTGACACCCCTGGCGGTTCTGCGCTTGCTTGGTCGCTCGCCGCGCCGGAGAACCGCTCAGGATGACCACCGCCGTCCGCACCAGCTCTCTACCCGCCCGCAACGAAGTTCAATTGCTCCCGTCGTGGAAGCTGGTGTTGCCCCGAGGCGGCTATGTGTCCTCGATGGAGGCGTTCACCACGGCGATGGGCGTCCCTGGCTTCGTGCTGCTCGATCTGGGCACGCTGGCCGGCGGCCAGGACGCGCACCGCCTCCTCGGGCTGCGGTACCTCATCGCCAACGGCGAGGTGTGGAGGACGCACTTCGGCTGGCAGCGCCCCCTGGAAGCGGCGCTGCGCAGGGCGCTCCTCGACGAGGAGCGGGTGCAGGAGCTCCTCGCGGCGGCGGAGGGCCTGCTCGCGCGGATCCGGGACACGCGTGCGGCGATCACGGCCGCGGACCGCGACGGGTTCGCTCGCTACCTGGAGGGCGGGCTGCTCCGGGCGCTGAAGCGGCGTGAATTCGACGACGAGCGGCTCCTCAAGTTCCTGATCCTGGAGCAGGACGAGCCCTCGCTCCGCGACCAGGCGGCGGAGCTCCTGCGCTCGCGGGCCGGCGACCTCCTGCGGGAGGACGCGCAGGTGCTGGATCTCCTGTACGCCGCCGTGCATCGCCTGGACAGCTACCCCGCCACGACGGTGAGCGCGGGCCAGCTCAAGTACATCCTCGTCGCGGACAAGGGGGAGATGGGCGTGCGGGCGACGCGGGAGGCGATCGCGCTCGGCAAGATCCCCGTGGTCCTCTACAGCCTGCAGGACGACGCGAACGCGCTGCAGCTGCGGATCGCGCGGGAGGGCGGCGGGTTCGGGGTGGGGCTCGAGGGGAGCTTCCGCGAGAGCTACGCGAACTTCACCCAGATCGCGGACAAGGTGAGGGCCGAGTTCGAGCGGCGCTTCGGCGACGGCTGGCAGGACGAGCTGTCGCGCGCGGGGCTCTATCCCGGGTACGGCCCGCTGGCGGAGAACGCCGCGGCCATCCGGCACTTCCGCCAGAAGAACATCGTCTTCGTCGGCCCGATGCAGGACGTGGTGGAGAGCGCCGGCGACAAGCGCAAATTCCGCCTGATGGCCCAGGATTTCGACCCGACCGCGGTGACGCCGGGCATCGTCATCGACAGCGACGATCCGGGCGAGATCCAGCGGATCGTGCTCGAGGCCCACGCGGCTGGACGCTTCACGTTCCCGGGGCGGCTGAAGGCCGCCAACGGCGGCGGCGGCCGCGGGCAGGCCGTCATCCCGACGGTGGAGCAGGTGCCTCAGGCCATCCAGAAGGTCCTCGGCGAGATCAAGGCGTACAACTGGCAGCCGGGCGTGATGTTCGAGCAGAACATCCCGGAGACGATCCACCTGGAGGTGCAGGTGCTGCGGGATCGCTACGGCAACGCGCGGCACTTCGGCATGCGCGACTGCAGCGAGCAGCGCGCGAGCCAGAAGATCCAGGAAGAGGCGCCGCCGGCCCTGCTCCGGCGGTACCCGGGCCTGGAAGAGCGCATCTGCGGGCTCGCCGTGCAGATCGCGGACCGCGTGGGCTACGTGGGCGCGGGCACCGTCGAGCTGATGTTCAAGGAAGGGAAGTTCTACTTCCTGGAGATGAACACGCGGATCCAGGTGGAGCACCCCGTCAGCGAGGAGAGCTACGCCATCAAGCGGAAGCGCAGCCGCGTCCCCGTGAACCTCGTCGCGTGGCAGATGCGCATCGCGGACGGGCAACCGATCGATTTCGAGCAGGAACACGTGGTGCAGACCCACTGTAGCCGCGAGTTCCGCATCAACGCGGAGAGCTGGAATCCCGATCTCAGGGACTCGCGGGACGGCGGCAAAGGGCTGTTCCTGCCCAACGCGGGGATCTTCGATCGCATCGCGCTCCCCGACACCGACGCGATCCGCGAGGCGCTCGAGGAGAAGGGCCTCACCGACCTGAAGGTCCGCTTCGACTGCGGCTTCGAGGCGGGGGACGTCCTCGTGAACAAGGACCCGACGTTCGGCAAGCTCATCGTCTCCGTGAGCTGCAAGGACCCGGGCAGGGCCTATGAGCTCCTGCGGCTCGCGTCCCTCGAGGTGCTGAAGAAGATGAAGATCGAGGGGCGGCAGGTGCGGCCCGACGGGACGCCCATCCAGGGCTCGCCCTTCAAGACGAACCTCCAGGATCACGTGCGCATCCTGAGGATGCCGCTGTTCAAGCGCCATTCGAGCGACGACGACACCGGTCGTCACGTCAACTGGCTCGTGGCCGCGTTCCGCCAGGAGGCGTGAGCCGGGGAGACCGCGCGCTCCGGGGATGGGCGGCGCGGGGCCGCTTGGCCGCCCGGACTGGAGGGGTGCTGCTTACAGGTCGATGGGCAGGGTGGGGGGCAGCCGCCCGTTTGTGTTGCCCTCGGTTCTGGACGTGTTGAACAGCAGCAGAGACTTGTCGATCCGGTCGCTGGCCTCTTCCGCCGAGTCGCAGGAAGGGATCTCTTTTTCACACATGGGTGACCGGTCTGGCCAGCGTGGGTGATGCATGCACAGCGCCCCTTCCGCGGTCCACGCCGCCTCGAACTCGAAGCCCGGAGCCTGCGGCGGATCCGCTTCTTCTGCGCCCGCCACAGTCGCATTGTCCCAGAACCCGATCGTCGTGTCGTCGCGCGTCCACGTGCCCCCGGTGCCGCAGTAATCGGCGCGCGCCATCCGGGTGCACGCCTCGTGGACGAGCGTCGCCGAGACATCGACCGCTCGGATGCCCGCGTGCCCGTAGCCCCAATCGTCGCATTTGGCCGCGGCGGACGTCACGCAGGCGAACGTGAAGGCGTCGAGGTCGTCTTCGAGGTTCCCGTGCTCGTTCCAGACGCCGGGGAGCGGGATCGCCAGATGGCCACCGGTCCGGTTCGCCGGGTCGCGACACGCCGGGAACGAGGCGCCGCTCCGTGGATCGATGAGCATCACGCGGTATTTGTCAGGCCGATGGGCGCGCTCGAACTGGCTCGCGCCGGGGAGCACCTCCGTGATGACGGCGGTCACAGGGAGAGTCCCCGCGCCGCCGGCGCAGCGGACGCTCGCCTCGAAACGCGCTCCGTTCCACTCCACAGCGCCGCTGCTGCTGACGAGCCTGCCCTGACGGACCTGGACATCGGGGATGTGCGTCCCAGCCGCGTCGGCTGCGCTGCTCAGGGAAAAGCTCCTGGGCACCTCGATGGCCTCGCAATCGCCGCCGTCCATGATGCCGTGGAGCGTCCTCCCTTGCTGTCCCCAGCGAGCTCTCAGCTCGTCGACGGACAGGATCTCATTGAACTCCATGCACGACACGCACGCCTTGAGCGTCGGCAGCGCGCTCGTCGCATCCAGCGCCACGCTGATCTCGCCGCGCTGCGCCTCGCTCGCCATCGGTCCGACCTCCTCGGCGAGGGAGAGCTCATCGGCCGGCTCCTCGCCTGCGCACGCCGCGCCCAGCAGGACGGCCGCGCCCCGCAGCGCGACGACGGCGGCGCGCCCCGCCCGCCGCAACTGCGGCGCGCCGCCCGCTGCGCCGCACACGCCGGCCCGCCGCGTCTCCACCCTGGATCCCGTGAAAAGCGACATCTTGAAGCCTGCCTCTCGTTTGCTCACGCAGCGCTCGCGCCTCGCCTCACGCCCGGGCCCGCGCCGCGCACCGTGTCTGGCAACCGGCGTGCCGCCCCGACCGCCTCGCCGGCGGCGTCGCTCGCGGCAGGTCGAGCAAACCTTGCTCTCCGGGCACGCGCTCCAGCACGCAAGTACTGCCGAGCAAGCAAGGGTGGCTCAGCGCCCGGGACCAGAGCCCGCCGGAGCCCGAGGCGTCGCGCAGAGCCGCAGGCCGATGAGCGGGTTGCGGAGCGTCGGCTCGGCCACCTCGCGGTTGCTGCTCGCGCTCGACGCCGCGTCCTGATACCAGCTGCCGCCGCGGAGCACAGGCTCGCCGTCGCGCCCGGCAGATACCGTCCACTCCCACACGTTGCCCGCGAGATCCTGGACGCCAAAGGGGCTGTCGGAGGCCGGGTGCGCGCCCACCTCGTCGGGCCCGAAGCCGAGCGGCTCGCGCCCGTAGGTCACGTCGTGGTTGGCGTCGTCGGGCTCCAGCCGGTCTCCGCCGGGATACACCCGGTCGTCGGCGCCGCGGGCGGCGCGCTCCCATTCCAGCTCCGTGCACAGCCGCGCGCCGGGCACACGGCCGGTGCCGGCCAGCCAGGCCACATAGGCCAGCGCGTCCTCGAAGGAGACCGCGGCGACGGGGAAGAGGCGCCAGTCCTGGACGGCGCGCCGCGCGCGCCCGGGGTAGCGGAGCAGCTCGCCCTCGCGCGCGCGGTACTCCTGCGCCGTGGGCCGCATCGAGAGCTCGAAGCCGCCGCCCTCCGCCTGGCGCAGCTCCAGCGCGTGCCAGTCCTTCTGGGCCGCGGGCGTGCGCCGCGCGCGCTCCTCCGGCGGCAGCGCGCGCAGGTACGCCATCCAGTCGGCCAGCGTGACCTCGCGCCGCGCGATGAGGTAAGCGCCCGTCTCGGCCGCGTGGAGCGGCTGGCAGTTGAGCATGCGCCGCAGCTCTCCCTCCTCCATCCCGAAGAGGAAGCGACCGGGAGGCACGTAGACGAAGCCCTCGGGGACGGCGCCCTCGTCCGGAAGCGCGACGTCGATGCGCTCGACCTGGGCCCGATCGAGCACGAGGGGCAGCGTGACCGGCGCGCGCCCCTGCGCCGTGAAGGAGAGCACGAACGATCCGCGCTCGATCTCGAGATCCTCGAGGGGCGTCGTGCCGAGCGCGCGCGGCGCCGACAGGACGCGGCGGCCGCCCGCCACCTCGAACCGCCGGAGCGTCACCTCGGCGCCGGCCGGCGCGGTGCCCACGGCGAGCCGCGCCGGCGCGCCCCAGCGGCGCCGGCGCTCGCCCCCGTCGTCGTAGGCGGCGAGCCGGCTGATGAGCTCGTCGCGCTGCTCGAAGCGCCGCTCGCGCTCCGAGAGCGCGGCGCGCTCGACCAGGGCGTCGCCGAGGAGCGCGCGCGCGTCGGCCCGGTCCGCGTCGCCGAGGCGGAGCGCGACCTCGAGCTCCTGCGACGCGCGCGCGTAGGCGCGATCGGCCTCCGCGGCGGCGGCGCGCGCGTTCTGCCACGTCGACTCGCCCCCGGCGGTGTCCTCCGCGGCGAACCGGGCGAGCGCGTCCTGTCCGAGGGCGCTCGACCGCTCCGATCCGGCCCGCGCCTCGGCCAGCGCGCGCGACGCCTGGCCCACGTGCGCGTCGACCCGCCGGTCGAGCGCCCGCGCGGCGCTCAGGCGCGCGGCGACCACGGCGGCGCCGACGAGCAGAGGAACGCCGAGCGCCGCGGCCCAGCGCGCCGCCGTGCGCCGGCGCGCCGCGCGGCGAGAGGCCGACAGGAAGGCCCGCTCCCGCGGCGCGAGCGCCTCGTCCGCGACGCCGCGCAGCTCGCGGAGCTGCCGGTCTCCCCAGAGCGCGTCGGCGGGGCGGCCGAGCCGCTCCCACTCGGCGGCCGCGCGCTCGATCCGGTGGACCACGGCGCGGCGCTCCGCGTCGCCGCTGAGCCAGCCGTGCAGCGTGTCCCAGCCGCGGATCAGCGCCTCGTGCGCGATCTCGTAGGCGCTCTGCGCCCCGGCCTCCGCCTCGCGGGCGACGAGCAGCCGCCCTCGCACGAGCGCGTCGAGCGCCGCCCGCGCGGCCGTCCTCGATCCGGGCCCGCGCGCCGCCGTGGCGAGCTCGGGCCCGAGCAGTTCGGCGTCGGTCCGGTGCGCGCGCGTGCCCTCCGGGCTCACGAGCGCGAGCAGGATCCTCCGCGCGGCCGCGCGCTGCTCGGGGGAGAGCGCGCGGAGGACGCCGTCGGCGTGGCGCGCGAGCGCGCCCGTGACGCCGCCGAGCGCCGCGAGCGCCGCCGCGGGGATCTCGCGGCGCGCCTCGTCGCGGGCGTCCCAGAGCTCGGCGAGGGTGAACTGGAGGAGCGCGAGGCCGCCGTCCGCGCGCGCGGCCTCTGCGACCAGCGCCTCCACCGCGCCTGCGGCGAAGCGGAACCCCTTCGCCGCCGCAGGGCCGACGATCGCGTCCCGCAGCCGCTCGGGGGAGAGCGGGCGCAGGAGGTAGAGCGCCGGCGACAGCTCGTCGCCGAGGCCCGGCAGCGCGCCGAGGCGTCCGAGGAAATCGCTGCGCGCCGTCGCGAGCACGCGCACGCCGCCGCCCCAGCGCACCAGCCCGGCGAGGATCTCGGCTGCGAGGGCCGCCTCGGCGGCGCTCGCGAGCGCGCAGAGCTCCTCGAGCTGGTCGAGGAAGAGCAGCACCGGGGTCCCGCGCCGGCGGAGCTCCCGGCCCAGGGCCGCCGGCTCCGCGCGGAGCCGCTCGGTGAGCTCGCGCTCGCCTTCGCCCGCGAGCGGGCCGAGCGCCGCCGCGAGCGCCTCGACAGGGCGCGGGCCGAGCCGCGCCGAGGCGATCGCCCACGCGCCGCCCTCGCCGAGCGCGCCCTCCGCGACGGCGGGGAGCACGCCGGCGCGGCAGAGCGATGACTTGCCCGCGCCGGAGTCGCCCGTGACCAGGACGAACGGCTGCGCCCGCAGCCGGTCGAGGATCGACCGGACCTCCGCGTCGCGGCCGAAGAAGAGCCCGCGGTGCTCCGCCTCGAAGGCGAGCAGCCCGCGGTAGGGGTTGCCCTCCGGCGCGGCCGCCTCGGCGCGGCGGGCGACGAGCTGCTCGAGCGCCTCCCGGAGATCGTCGCCGGAGCCGAAGCGCCGCGCGGGATCGCGCTCGAGGCAGCGATCGATGACGGCGGCGAACCGCGGATCGAGATCCGGCGCGAGCCGCGCGATCGGCCGCGGCGCGACCTCCTGCACGAGGCGAGGCAGGTCGGCCAGCGCGGCGCCGTGGTGGGGCGTCCTGCCGGCGCAGAGCTCGTAGAGCAGCACGCCGAGGGCGTAGACGTCCGCGCGCGGGCTCGGGGGCTCGTCGCGCCACACCTCGGGCGCCATGTACAGCGGCGTGCCGACGACATCCTCGCCGTCGCAGCGAGCGACCCCGGCGCGCGGGGCGCCCGGCGCGCGAGGGACCGTCGTCTCCGCGGCCTGGGGGCGCGCGGCCCCGGGCTCATCGGACACGGTCGCGCCGCCGTCGTCGGCGCGGGGGCCCTCCGCCGGCAGCGACGTGGTGGCATCCACGGCCCCGAGGCGCGCGTGTCCCGGCTCGTGCGATCTCGACGTCTCCAGAAGATCGCCGGTCGTCGCTCCCGTGTCCCCGCCGCTCCCGGCGGCGGCGCCGCTGTCCACGGCCGCGGCGCGCGCCTCGAGGAGCGCCGCCGCTTCGCCCGCCACGGGCAGGAGCTTCGCCAGGCCGAAATCGAGCAGCTTCACCTCACCCTCGTCCGAGATGATCGCGTTCGCCGGCTTGATGTCGCGATGGAGCACCCCGCTCCGGTGCGCGGCGGCGAGGCCCCGCGCGAGCGCGACGCCGATGGCGAGCGCCTCCTGCCAGCGGACGGGCTTGTCGAGCCGGTCCAGGCTCCGGCCGCGCACGTACTCGGAGACGAGGAACGGCCGCCGTCGCACCTCGCCCACGCGGTGCACGGCCACCACGTTCGGGTGCGAGAGCCGCGCGATCGCCCGGGCCTCGGCGAAGAAGCGCTCGCGGGTCGCGTCGGACGGGGACTCGGTCGCGATGAACTTGATGGCGACGCGCCGCGCCAGCAGTCGATCCTCGGCGAGGTAGACGCGACCCATCGCGCCGCGCCCGAGGAGGCCCACGATCCGGTACTCCTCGAACTCCTCGGGGGGGCTCCATGCCGCGCCCTGCGCGGGCTCCTTCGCGATCACGGCTGCGTCGCCGCTGCCGGCGGCGAGGTCACGTCGTGCCTGAGCGCTGCCGCGAAGGTGCGGGCCCGCATGCCGCTGAGATAGACCGGGCGGGTTTCTCGGGCAAGCGCGGGGCGCGCGAGCGGCATCGCGGCGCGGCCGCGAGGGGCGGGCGCTCTCCCCGCCACCGCGGCGCTGCGATCACGATCTCGGCTTCGCCCCTCGCTGCGAGAGGCCGTATTGCTTGAGCTTGAACACGAAGGTGCGGACCGGCATGCCGATGAGCTCGGCCGCGCGGGTCTGCACGCCGCCCGTGGCCTCGAGCGCCTCCTCCATGCGCCGGCGCTCGAGCTGCCGCAGCTCCTCGGCGATGGGCGTGAAGCGCCGGAGCTCGGCCGGAGCCGCGCTGCCCGGCGGCGCCGTCGCCGTCCCGGGCGCGGGCTGCTCCTCGGCGGCTCGCCCGGCCGTGCGCGGAGGGAGATCCCGGACCTCGACCCGTTCGCCCTGCATCGTCGCGGCCGCGAACTCCATGGCGTTCTTCAGCTCCCGGACGTTGCCAGGCCACGCGTGGGCGGTGATCAGGCGGAGCGCCGCGTCGGAGAGCTCGGCCGGCGGCGCGCCGAGCCGCTCGCGCGCCTCCGTCAGGAACGCGCGCGCAAGGATGGGGATCTCGCGGGGCCGCTGCCGGAGCGGCGGCAGGTCGACCGTGGCGGCGCCCAGGCGGAAGAGCAGGTCCTGCCGGAAGCGCCCCGCCTTGCACTCGGCCTCGAGGTCGCGGTTGGTCGCGGCGACGACGCGGATGTCGACCTCGCGCTCCCGCACGTCGCCGAGGCGCGTGATGCGCTTCGCCTCCAGCGCCCGCAGGAGCTTCGCCTGGGCGCCGAGGGGCAGCTCGCCGACCTCGTCGAGGAAGACGGTGCCGCCGCTGGCGCGCTCGAGGAGCCCCGGCTTCGCGGCGGAAGCGCCGGAGAAGGCCCCCTTCTCGTGGCCGAACAGCTCGCTCTCGACGAGGGCCTCGGGCAAGGTGGCGCAGTTGAGCGGGACGAACGGCCCGCCGTCCCGCCGCGACCAGCGGTGGACGGCGGCGGCGGCGTTCTCCTTGCCCGCGCCCGTCTCGCCGAGCACGAGGACAGGCAGGTCGCTCTGGGCGAGCCGCCGGATGAGATCGTAGAGCCGGATCATCGCGGGATCCGCGAGCAGCAGCGTCTGCTCCCCGAGCCGGTGCTGCACCGTGGCGGCGGCCGCGGAGGCGAGGCCGCCCGGGGCCGCCGCCTCGGCGGCCGCCCGGGCGATGGAGAGCAGCGTGTCGGCGTCGCAGCCGTCCGCAGGGAGGCAGGCGACGCCCGCGCGCAGCGCCGGCGCGACCGGGGCGAGCGCCGCCACGAGGTCGGCCGCGGCGGCGAGCGCGGCGTCGCCGGTGAGCTCCGGAAAGACCGCGGCGAGCTGCGCGGCGCCGCCCAGGCCGACGGTGTCCATGAGGCGCACGGAGGCGATGGCCCGCTGGCCCGCCTCGGGCCGCGCGCCATCGCCGAGCAGGACGGCGACCACGGCGAGCGGAGAGCCATAATCGGCGGCGCGCTCGATCTCCTCCTCGAGCCGCTGGCGCAGCTGTGCGGCGTCCGCCACCCGCCGGCTCACCCGCGCCTCGCAGCGCAGGATCAGCGCGAGCTCGCCGAGCGTGATCACGTCCCCGGAGCGGAGCGCCCGCGCCCCCTCGATCCGCTCGCCGTTCACGCGCACGCCGTTGTGGCTCTCGAGATCGGCGATCCGCACCTCCCCGTCGGCCACCATGAGCCGCGCGTGCCGCCGGGAGATCGCGCTGCTATCGATGCGGAGATCGGCCTCCGCGGCGCGCCCGATGAGCACCGCGCCGCTCGCTGGCAACGAGAAGCGCGACGAGGATCCGCCCTGGATCACGAGCAGGTGTGGGCGCGCTCCGGCCGGCGTCGCGGACGTGGCCGCGAGGGACTTCGTCTCCTCGGTCGGATCGGCGGGCGGACGCATCGATGCGTCAGTATCATTCCACGCGACACGCCGCACAACGGAGGCGCGCTGGGAGGCAGAGCGCGAGGAGATGGAGGCCAGTCTGATCCGGAAGGGCTGAAGCACCGGACCCGGCGGACCATCACGCCGGCGGGGGGGAATCCCTGGGCTCGGCGCAGGACACGGCGTGACGAAAGCGCTGGCAGCGAAATATTACGGGCACGCGCGGCCGCTCTCGTTCGACGGGCGTGTCGCGGTGGAGTCGTTCGGCCAGCGCAGCCTCGGCGATGTGGTCGCGGACCACAAGAAAGAGGCAATTCAGAGGACAACAGGGTATGTGGCCAAGTACACCGATGGCCCGTGCCAGGATGCCCAGCGGATCATCTCCGGCGCGGAAGCCGCCGCAGAGGACGGGCCTCTGCCGCCTGCCCCCGGCGCGCGCCCCGCGCTGGGATCTTCCCGCGCTCGCCGCCGCGGCGGTCGTCGTCCAGCTGAGCTTCGCCCCCCCGGCCGCGGCCGCCGAGCCGCGCGCCGTCGTGGCGATCACGAGCCGCGCATCTGCGCCGGCCGCGCCGCGGCTGCCCGACGCGGCGGCGCCCATCGAGGTGCGCGTCGCCCTGTCGCGCGGCGCGGCGGAGGAGGTCTCCAGCGTCCGCGTGCGGCGCCTGCTCGAGATCGAGCTCCCGGACGGCGCGGCGCTGGCCGCCGAGCCCGTCGGCCCGCTCGGCGATCGCGTCGCGACCGTGTGGGTCGACCGGCCCACCGCCGCGCGCCTCGAGATCCAGGTGCGCCTCGACGGCCGCGCCGTCGTACGGCGGCAGATCGCCGTCTCCGGCCTCACCTCGGACGTGGCCGCGCGGCTCGTCGCGATCGCCGCCTCCGAGATGATCGTCGCCGAGATGCGCCGCGCGCGCGCCCCCCGGCGGCCGCCGTCGCCGCGGCGCCCCACCCAGGACGAGGTCGAGCTCGCCTCGCGCGATCTCGACACCCTGTCCGTCTCGGCCGGGCCCTACGCGGCGGTCGTCTCGGGCGGGCCGCGGGTGCTCGGCGGGGCCGGCCTCGCGCTCGGCCTGCGGCGCCTGCGGCTCACGGAGTCGCTGTTCGCCCGCCTGCTGGCCGCGCCGTCCGGCGGCGAGCCGCTGCGCTGGATCGAGGCGGGCTTCTCGGGGGACTACCGCTTCTGGCTTACCGCCTCGTGGCGCCTCTCGATCGGCGCCACCGCCTCCGTGGCATCGCTCAGGCTGCCCGCCGCCGTCTCCGTCGATGGCATCGCGGGCGAACGCGATACGTGGTCCGCCCGCGCTGGCCTCGGGCTCGGCGTGGAGACGCGGCTGGGCGGCCCGGTGTGGCTCGGGCTCACGCTGGACCCGGGGATCGTGCTCCGGCCTGCGCCCTACGAGGACGCCCGCGGGGAGGCGGGCGCCGTCGAGGGGGCCTGGCTGGGGGTCGGCCTCTCGCTCGCTACCGAGCGGCGCTCCGCGCCGCCGCGGTGAGGGCGCGGCGCGGTGAGGGTGGGGCGCGGTGAGAGCGCGGCGGGGGCGCCGCCCGCTGGCGCAGATCCGCGGTATCGTGATCGCTGATGGATGAAGAGATCCTCGAGCAGCTGCGTGAGCGCTACACGTCAGGGAATCTGATCGTCTTCGCAGGCGCCGGCGTCTCGGCGGCCGCGGGCATGCCCACCTGGAAGCAGCTCGCCGAGAAGCTGCGCGACCGCGCGCGGCGGCGGAGCGCGGACCCGGCGGTCATCGACGAGATCCAGCAGTACATCTCCTCGAACCAGCTCATCAACGCGCTCTCCGCCGCGAGGCTCGCGCTCGGGCCGCAGGACTTCAACTGGACCGTCGACAAGGAGCTCGACGACACGGGCCGCGACGTGCCGGAGCTGGCGCGGGCGATCGCCGCGCTCAAGCCGAAGCTCAAGGCCGTGCTCACCACGAACATCGATCGCTTCCTGGAGCGCGCGTTCCAGGGCGAGTGGCGCATGGTCGATCGGCCGGCGGGCGACATCGCCATGGACAGGTGCTTCATCCTGAAGCTGCACGGCACGCTGCGGGCGTGGGACACCTGGGTGTTCTCGCGCGACCAGTACGACCGGGCGATCTTCGGCTCGCCCCTGCTTCAGGACGCGTTCGGCGCCCTCTACCGCACGCACTCCATCCTGTTCGTGGGCTTCGGCCTCGCCGACGACAACATCGACCAGACGCTCGCCCGCGTGCGCGCGCTCTCCGGCGGGCAGCCGCCGATGCACTTCGCGCTGCTCCCGAAGGGGGTGCCGCCGTTCCGCCGCCGGCTGCTCGAGGAGTCGGGCGTCCGGCTCATCGTCTACGAGAACCAGGCGGGCGATCACGCGGAGGTCGCCCAGGTCCTCCTCGGCCTGGAGCCCGGCGCGGCGCCTCCGCCGCCGCCGCATGCCGCTGCGCCGCCGCAAGCGGCCGCGCCGCCGCGCGCCGGTGCGCGGGCCCAGCAGCAGTCGTCGCCCACGTTGCCGTCGTCGCTCGTGAAGGCGCTCGCGGCGTCGCAGACGTCGACCCCGAGCGCAGCGGCGGCGCCGCGGCCGGTGCGCGTCTTCTTCTCCTACGCCTCGCGCGACGAGGAGCTCCTCGCGCGCCTCGAGGCGCACATGACCCCGCTCAGGCGGGAGGGGCTGATCGCGCCGTGGCACAGCGGGAAGATCGGCCCGGGCGAGGACACGGAGCGCGCGATCGGCGAGCAGCTCGAGGCGGCCGACCTCGTCCTCCTCCTGGTGAGCGCGAGCTACCTCGCGTCCGAGCAGGGCGACGCGCAGGTGACGCGCGCGATGGAGCGGCGCGCCGCGGGGCAGGCCGTTGTCGTGCCGATCCTGCTCCGCCCCTGCGACTGGGAGACGACGCGCTTCGCCGAGCTCCAGGCGGTGCCGCGGGACAAGAAGCCCGTGACCAAGTGGCCCGATGAGGACGAGGCGCTCCTCCAGGTGGTGCGGGAGATCCGCGCGGTCGTGACGAAGCTGCGCCCGTCGCTGAGGTGAATCTGCGCGCCCTCGCCCGAGCGGCGGCCCTGCCGCGCCCGGGCGGCGGCTCTGTGCTGCACGAGCGGCGGCCCGGCCGGCGCCGGGCGTATTCCGTACTCTTCCGCCTCATCGGCTCATGAAGGATCGCCGCTCCGCGTGATCGGCGCCGGGCAGCCCGGCGTGCCCGGAGAGCTCTCTGCATTTTCTCGGGCTCTTCCGGGCCTCTGGCCTTGTCGCGCTGCGCGCGCCGCAGCGGGCGCGGATGCACATCGGGACGCGCATGCGGCTTGCTATGCCCGCTGGGCGCACAGCGCCAACGAGCGGAGAGGTGGCCATCGTGAGCCCATTGCACAGAGAACGGATGGTGACGGCCCGCGAGAGCAGCCAGCCCGAGGCGCGGTTCGCCGACGAAGAGATCCCACCCGAGTCGGGCCGCCAGCCGGCCGTCTACACGGCGCGCGGCGGGCCGACCGGAGAGCCCTGGCCGGAGCGCGCGCCCGTGCTCACGCCGGAAGAGGCGCGCGAGCTGTCCGAGCGCTGGAGCGCGATCCAGGCGGGCTTCATCGAAGCGCCGCGCCTGTCGGTCGAGCAGGCCGACGCGCTCGTGAACGAGGTGATCCAGCGGGTCACGCAGAGCTTCCGGGAGGAGCGCGCCACGCTGCAGCGCCTCATCGACGGCGAGCCCGGGCGAGCGGAGGCGTCGACGGAGGAGCTCCGGCTCGCCCTGCGCAGGTACAGATCGCTGCTCGGGCGCCTGCTCGCGTTCTAGCTCCACCCGCCAGGGGTCCGGCCAGGCTGGCCCGCGCGCGGGTACGACCGGGGCGAGCGCTCCGCTTGCGCGGCGCCCTGTAGCGGGGGCTCTTCGCTTCTGGCATGGTCGCCGCCATGCTCGTCCGCAGCGCTCTCTCCTGGGTTCCACGCGGTCCGCGGCGCGACGCACGCCGCCTGACCGGCCCCGCGCTCGGGCGCCGCGCGCCGGCGCTGCTCGGCGCCGCGCTCGCGCTCTCGCTCGGGTGCTCCGGCGCAGCGCCGGCCCCCGTCGCGCGCCCGGCGCGGGTCGTGAAGACGCCGCCCGCGCAGCCGAAGGCGCCGGAAGGGCCGCCGCTCCTGCCGGCCCGCGTGATCGCGGAGCTCGACGACGAGGACGCGACGCCCTACTTCGCCCGGCGCGGCGACGAGGCGCTGCTGCTCCACGCCGCGGGAGGGCGCTTCCGGACACGCCTCCTCGGCGCGGACGGCGCGCCGCGGGGGGACGCCGTGGACGCGGGGCCGGTCGCCGCCGACGTGCCGGTCGCCGCGCTGCGCGCCACGCCGCAGGGCTACATCGCCGCCTGGATCGAGCAGATCGAGGGGAGCCGCGCGGTGCGCGTGCTCGCGCTCGACCCCGCCGGCAAGCCGAGCGCCCCGGCGAGCCTCGTCGCGCAGACGGCCGAGGAGATCTCGTGGCTCGACGTGCTCCCGAACGCGCAGGGCGCGCTCGTGCTGTGGGAGATGCCGCGCGAGGCCCAGGGCGACGCGGCCCGCGCCGGCGTCGCCCACCCCGGCGTCGACCGCGTCGACGTGGTCATGACGGTCGTGGCGCAGGGCAAGGGCGCCGCGATCAAGCCGACGGCGCCCGCGTCGGTCGCGCGCGAGGTGCTCGGGTGGAACGCGGTCGCCACCGAGCGGGGCGCGGCGGTCGCCCTGGTGCTCCCGCCGGCCGCGCCGCGCGGCCGAGGCGAGGGCAAGCCCGCGCGCAAGGCGGAGGCGGAGGACGCCGCAGAGGACGGGAAGCTCGGATCCGTCGCGCTGCTGGAGATCGACGCGGCCGGGAAGGTGTCGGCGCCGGTGGTCGTCAGCCCCGAGCCGACGGCGCAGATCGATCTCGAGATCGCCTCCCTCGGTGGGCGTTACCTGCTCACCTGGACCGACGAGCGGGACATCGACGGCGCCGTCTACCTCGCGGCGGTCGAGCCGGGCGGCAAGGTGGTGGTGGCGCCGCGGCAGGCGACGCCGCCGTCCGGCGAGCAGGCGCTCGTGTCGCTGGTCGCGCCCTCCCAGGGCGGAGGCGGACGGGCGCTGCTCGCGTGGGAGGACCTGCTGCGCGCCCGCGGCGGTGAGGTCGGCGGCGCGGGGGCGCGCGGGCCGGGGCGCCTCATCCACCTCGCGTCGGTCGGCCCGGACGGGGCGCTCGGCGCGGAGCGGGCGGGGCTCGTCTTCAGCGCGAGCGGGCCGCCCGACATCGCGGCCGACGGCGACGGCTTCGCCGCGGTGACGCTCGCGCCCGCCACGCTCAAGATGGCGCGCGACGGGGCGGCCGCGCCGCCGGTCTGGCCGACGTTCGTGCGGTTCGGCCCGGATCTCTCGGTTCGGGCGGCGGAGCCGGTGCGCGCCGCGCCGTTCGCGGCGACGGACGGCGTGCCGTACCTCGTGCGCGGGCTGACGTGCCACGCGGGCGCGTGCGCGACGCTGGCGAGCGCCGCGCCCGGCCCGCAGCCTGGCGGCGCGGCGGGCGCGGCGGGCGCGCGGGCGCCGCTCGCGCTGGTGTCGCTCCCGGTGCGCGAGAGCGCGTGGCGCGCGCCCGCGTTCCGGGAGGACAAGGACCCGCCGCCGCGCGCGACCGCGGTGCGCGCGCTCGCCGAGGGCGACTCCGTCGCCGAGGTCGCGGCGGTCGAGCTCGACGGCGGCGCGGCGCTCTCGGCGTGGGTCACGTACTTCGTCGAGGGCGCGTCGGACGCCGCGCCCCGCGGGCAGGAGGTCTCCGCGACGCTCGCGGTGCGCGCCGTGTCCCCGGGCGGCCTCGGCAAGCTGAGCGTCCTCTCGCAGAAGGCGTCGTCGCTCGGCGGCGTCGCGATCGCGGCGGCGCCGCCGCTCCCGGCCGACGCGAAGGGCAAGGGCGCGGCGCAGGGCGAGAGCGTGATCGCGTGGGTCGCGCGCGAGCGGGGCGAGACGCAGGTGTACCTGACCAAGGTCGACGCGACGGGCGCGAAGGTCGCGCAGAAGAAGCTCACCACGGCGCCGCGGAAGAAGCAGGGCGGCGCCGCGAGCGAGGCGTCCGACGTGGCGATCGCCTACGACGGCGCGGGGGGCTTCATCGTCGCGTGGATCGACACGCGCGACGGCAACGCCGAGGTGTACGCGGCGCGGGTGGACCGCGCGCTGAACCGGACGGCGCCGGACCGCCGCATCACGAACGCGCCGCTCGACGCGGCCGAGGTGCAGATCGCGGTGCGCGGCCAGGAGGTGTGGCTCGTGTGGTCGGACGCGCGCACGGCCGGCGGCGCGGCTGCGGGCGGCGCGGCTGCGGGCGGCGCGGCTGGCCAGGCCGGCGCGGCTGCGGGAGCCGGAGCGGCCGGCCAGGGCGGCGCGGTTGCGAGCGGCGGCGCGGCTGCGGGCGGCGCGGCTGGCCAGGGCGACGAGCCCGGCGGCGACATCTTCCTCGCGCGGCTCGATGCGAAGACGCTGCAGCGGATCGGCGACGAATCGCGCCTCCATGCATCCTCGGAGCACTCGCGCAGCCCGGTGCTCGCGCCGCTCGAAGGCGGGCTCTTCGTCGGCTGGATCGACGAGCCGGCCGACGAGTCCGGCGGGGGCGCGGGGGCCGGCGGGCGCGCGCGGCTCGTGCGGGTCGACGGCAACGGAGCGGTGCAGGGCCCGCCCGTCGTGGTGAGCGGCCCGGACGGCGCGGCGGTGTCGTCGCTCGCGCTCGCGTGCGACAAGATCTGCCGCGGCGTGCTCGCGTCGGCCCCGGGGGACTCGGTGGAGCTGAACGCCTTCACGCTGGCGCCCGGCGATGTGTCGGCGCCCTCCCTGAAGCCGCTGGCGTGGCTGACCGGCGGCGCGTCGCAGGACGTGTCGCCGGCGTTCGCGGGGCGGTCCGGCGCCTCGCTGTTCTTTGCGGACGACGCGGTGAGCGGCTCGGGGCGCGTCCGGTGGATGACGATCACATGGCCGTGAGCGGCGCAGATCGCGCTCGCCGGCGGCGCGCCGCGCCGCTGCGCGCGGGCGGGCTCCTCCTCGGGGCGCTGGCCTCCGCGCTCGGCTGCCCCGGGCCGCCGGAGGTGCCGGTCCCGCCGCCGCGCAAGCCGGCCGGCGCGGCGGTGTTGCCGGCCTGCAAGGACAGCGGCTGCTCTCAGGCCGGGGCGCTGCTCGCCGCCGCGCGGGCGTTCAGCGACGTGCGGCACGACTACCTCCTCGACACGTCGAGCGCGATGGTGCCGGGCCGCGGGCTGTCGAGGAGCGCGGCGGGCGCGTTCTCGCCGGTAGGCCTTGCTTGCGCCCGTCCGAAGGCGGAGCCGGCGGCGCCCGCGGCGACGGGCGCGCCCGGGGCGGCGGCAGCGCCCGCGGCGCAGACGGTGGCCGCGATCACGGCGGCGCCCGCGGCGGCGCCGGGCGCACCCGCGCCGGCGCCGGGCGAGCGCGCGATCGACTTTCGCTACGTGGGCATCGCCGTCGATTCGGTCCTCGTCGGCGCCGACGTCGATCTGCCGGCGTACTTCAGCGCCGGTGGGACGCTCGATCGGCGCCGGCTGCGGCTGGTCGCGATGGCGCTGGTCGCGGACGAGGATCCGCAGTTCTTCGAGCCGACCGAGAGCGTGGTGCCGGCGGCGACCGGCGGCTGCGCCTGCGGTCGCGCCACGCATTTCATCGGGGCCGTGAAGCGGGGCGCGATGGTGGCCTACGAGACGGACGTGACGGCCGGCGAGGCGCACGGCACGGCGCTCGGCCTGTTCAAGGCCCGGCTCGAGGCGGGGGACCGCCGGGTGACGATGACCTCGGTCGGGGAGCTGGCCATCGAGGGCGTCGAGGGCGCGCCGGTCGCGGGCGCGAAGGGAGGCGGGCAGGCGTTCGGCGCGCTGCGGATGGAGGTCAAGAAGGCGGTGCCGCTGGCGTACGCGATCTACCCGGTGGCGGACGTGTGCCGCTTCTCGCTCGCCGAGCCGGAGATCGCGCCGCTGCCCGTCGACCTCGGCGTGGTGCCGTACGGCGCCACGGGGACGGCGCAGGCGCTCATCACGAACCGGGCGCAGGTCGACGTCCGGGTGACCCACGGCGAGCGCACGGTCGAGGTGCCCGCGCACGGGAGCGCGGAGCTCGCGTTCTCGTGGACGCCGGAGGGCGCGACGGCCGGGTGCGAGCGGCAGACGCGGCGGGACACGTTCGTCGTGCAGCCGAAGGACGCGTCCGCCCCGGTGGTGCCGCGCGAGCGGGCCGTCGTGGTGCCGCTCCAGGTGACGACGGGGATGCCGACCTTCTCGAAGCACGAGCCGATCGCGACCGAGACGGGGCGGTCGCCGGACTACGGCCGGGCGAGCGCGGACTGGACGTGCCCGGCCGGCTACGTGGTCGAGCAGTGCGAGCCGCAGCTGGCGAGCTGCCTGTCATCGACGGGGAGCTGCAACGCCGAGGGCTACCGGCTGACGGCCGAGGCGACCGCGGACGGGCGGGGGTGCGCGTTCCGGTGCACGGGGCCGAGCTCCACGATATGGGGCGACCACGGGTGCTCCTACACGGCGGCGATGGTGTGCCGGCTGGGGTGCAACTAGCGCTTCGGCCGCGTGTCGCGGGGTCTCCGCCACCTCGAGGGCGACCGCCCGCGCGTGCTCAGCCGGTCACTGGCGCGGGCGGCGCCCGAGCGGGCGTGCATCGGGGGCCGAGCCCCCCTGCGCCGGGCCGCTCTCGTCCGCCCCCTGGAGCGCCATGCTCCCGGGCTTGAAGAAGATGCTCCTGAGCTTGCCCGCGAGCTGGTCGAAGGCGCGGAGCGCCATCACCTCGTAGACCCGGTCATCGGGAGGCGCGCTCGCGAGGTTGGCCCCCAGCCCTGCCGTGCTCGTGTACTCCACGGTGAACTCGTCCGGGGGCATCACCTTCAGCTTGAAGTCGAACGCGTCGCGCACTCCGGGGATCCGCATGGTCCCGTCGAAATCGACGAGGATGCCGACGAACGCTCGTTCGCTGCGCTCGCCCGAGTACATGGTGCCGGACGACCCGACATCGTAATGGATGTAGATCGTCGGAACGCTCGGAGCGACCCTGGCTGCGCCGGCGTTGTCGGTCAGGCGCTCCCCCTGCTTGAGCTCGAGGATGTCTGTCGGGAAGACCCGCTTGAAGCCGGCCGCCAGGTTGTTCACGATGGCCGCCTCGCGAGGAAGGGAGTGCGCGACATCGAAATGCTTCGCGACGGGCGCCACGCCCGCGCCCCGCGGGCGGAGGGCCTGCGCCTTCTGCTGCAAGACCGCATCCAGCTTCGCGAGCATGTCGGTGGAGGGCGGGTCGAAGCGGACCTCGACGGTCGACCGCTCGCTCTTCTCCAGGTACGAGATCAGCTTCTCCATGAAGCTCAGCATGACCGGGTCCGATGTCGAGGCTTGCGCTCGAAAGTCGGCCAGCGTCTTCGAGAAGAGCTCATGGACCGCGGCGCGCGTCTCTCCCTCCACCACCGATCCCGGGTACTTCTTGAGGACGGCGCGCAGCGCGGTGACGCTGCCCTCGCGCTTTGCTTCCGTGAGCGCGGCCCGGGGGAGCAAGCTGTTCTTCACTTCATCGAGGTGCCTGCGGCCTGAATGGATATAGCCCTCGTAGGCGAACTCGCTCCCTACCTCCTTGGCGGTACGGAACATCGCCTCGTCGCTCAGGAGGTTGCGCACGTACCACAAGGGCAGCGCCAGGATCACGGCCACCAGCGTCGAGGCGCCCGCGATGAAGCCGGGGTGGAGGAACGACGGCATCGTGCCCACACGCGGCGCGTGGCCGCCCGCTGCGTGCGGTGGATCGACGGCCACGAGCCTGTCCCAGGCGTCGTCGCGCCGGACCTCGAAGAACGGATCCAGCGCGATGAGCTGCTGCACGTCCCTCGACGCGAACGCGGCCCGGAGCGCCTGCCGGGACCACTCGAGCTCACCGACCTTGGCCTGGACCTCTGCCTGCGAACGGACGACGAACGACTGGCTGACGTTCCCCTGGAAGCTGAAGGTGATGAGCGAGTGGGAGTAGACCCCATTCGTGTGGTGGTGTACCGCGCCGACGTTCACGAGATCCGACATCGGGATCATCGTCAGCCTGGGCCCTGTCGCGTCGACGTAGTCCGCCGGCAAGAGATACCGGCCCGCCCTGAACGGGAGGGTCGACTTGAACCTGAGCCGCTTGATGGCCATCAGGGTCGACACGAAGAGCAGGAAGATGCTGCCGGCGTAGCCGAGGAGGTGCGCCGTGCCCTGAACGCCTGACCAAAGTGATCCGAAATGATTGCAGACGAGCACCAGGGTCACGGCGGCGGCGGCCAGCGCGAGGAAGCCCCATCCGAGGATCCCCGCGCCTGCGCTCGTGGGCGCGGAGAGGATCGGCCTGGGCGGGCCCTGACCCTCGAGGCACCGAACGAGCCGATCGCGGACGGGATCGGGCAGCGCATTGAACATGACATGTCGTACAGGCATGGCACCCCCAGGCAATCAGGAGACGCTATCATCGGCCCTGCGTGCGCAGCAATCGCGATGTGGAAAATTACGCTCTGGCGAGCCGCGTCTGGCAGCGTGGTCCGAGGCCCTGCGCATCGGTCGCGTTCACGCGCGTTCACGCACGCTGCCCGCGGCGGCGCGAACGTCGGCGCTTCGCGCCCGCCGCCGGGGATCTCGACGCGCTTCGCGGTCGATGTGACATGTACCAGTCACCGCACGCGTCCGCGGCGCCGCCCTCGAGAGAGGCGTTATCCCGCGGGCAGGCGTGGAGCCCGGGTTCATCGGGATCGGCGGGCTCTGCGCGACATCGCAGATCGTCGTCGCTCCGTCATCGTGCTTGGCATCGTGCGAGTCGCAGCAGGCGAATTGGGGGGCGCCAAACCACCGATCGCACCCGTTTGGAAGGCATGGACCCAACTCGGGCCCAACGAATAGGTGTTTGCGCGCATTCGCCGTGACGAGATAACCCGAGCTCGTCAACCCGTTCCGCCACCGTCCGGCGACATTCACGCCGTCGGAGATCGGCCGCGGCAATCGGCCAGGAGGGTCCCCGCCGACGCGGCCGACCCCGAGCAGGTAAATCCGAGACCGCGATCCGCGCGCTCGCCGATCTCAAGGGCTGCGTCGCGGCCGCGGCGCGGAACAAGGACGCGCCGCTGTTCCGCCTGCTGCCGCCGCCCGGCTAACCAGCTGGAGCGTCGGCGATCGCGCGATCAGCGCGCTCACGCACACGCCGGAGCTCGTGCCCGCGCCGCTCCGGCCGTTCGTGTGGACGCCGACCAGGCGGCCGTCGGAGATCCGCAGCACGCCCGAGCCCGAGCTGCCCTCGAACGTCGCCGCGCCGAGGTAGCGGAGCGCGGTGCCGCCCGCGGCCACGCACCGGCCCGCGACCAGGTGCTTCGTGAAGCCGAGCGGGTGGCCGATCAGGCACACCGCCTCGCCCGGGCGCGCGCCGGTCGGCGCGAGCTCGGCGACTCCCCACGCGGCGCCGGGCGCGCCGGCGAGCCGCACGATCGCGACGTCGAGCTCGCCCGGGCGGTGCTCGACGAGCTCGACGATCCGGTAGCAGTGCGTCGGCCGCAGCTCGCCGGCGGGATCGAGCTGGTAGTTGAACGCGACGTGCATGTTCGTGGCGATCTCGGCGGAGCCGATCACGTCGCCGGTGCGGTCGTCGAGCGGGCGCAGCCAGCGGCCGCCGGTGCGATCGAAGCAGTGCCCCGCGGTGAGGAACAGGTCGCGCGCGATCAGCGTGCCCGAGCCCCACGCGACGCCGCTCGCGGTGCCGGGCCGGGCGTAGCGGCATGCGAGGTCGGCGTTCCAGCGCAGCTGGCCGACCGCACCCTCGTGCGCGGCCGCGAACGTGCGCAGCGGCGGCGGGCAGTGCTCGACCGGCTCACTCCGCACCGCGGCTCCGGCGCACGCGCCCGTAGCAGCTCATCGCGCGCAGCTGATCGGCGAGGTGGTGATCGAGCTCGGGCTCGGTCGCGGCCTGCGCGCAGCGCAGGACCGCCTCGCGGCGCATCAGATCGAGGAACGCGGCCGGGTCGAGCTCTTGCTCGGCGAGCCACGCCCGGGTCTCGGCGGCGGTGTACAGGCCGTGCTCGCGGCGGAACTGCTGCGCGGTGCGCTCGATGAGGTCGGCGCTGACCGACAGGCCCTGGCGCGCCGCCGCGTCCTCGGCGAGCGCGCGGGCGAGCGCGCCGTGGACCGCGCTCGCGTACAGCGACGCGTCGCCGAGCGCGCGCAGCGCGTCGAGCAGCGGCGCCGCGGTCGCGCCGCGCGCCGCGCGCATCCGCGGCAGCGCGTGGTCCCACGCGTCGGTGCGCTCGAACGCGTAGTCGACGCGCTTCGGTGCGGCGCCGGCGGCGCGCGCGGCCTGCATCGCGTGGACGAGCGCGAGCGCATCGCGGCGCTTCTGGTCGACGCGGCCGCCGGGCAGCCAGCGCTCGAGCGCGGCGACGTCGCAGCCGGTGGCGCGCGCCTCGGCGAGTAGCTCGGGCCACCGGCGGTCGGGATAGAACCGCTGCTTCGCGAGCGCGACCAGCCGATCGGCCGCCGCGCGGGTGCACGCGCCGGCGGCGACCGCCGCGTCGAGCGTGGCGCGGATGTCGACCAGCGCCTCCGACACATGGCGATAGCCGTGATCGGCCGCGAGGTGGGTCAGCGCGACCTCGTCGTCGGCGTCGAGCGCGCCCGCGCGAAACTGCTCGAACACCCAGCCGACGCCGACCATGCCGAAGTCGGCGAGCTCGGCCGCGCGCAGCGCGCCCATGCTCGACGCTCCGAACACGTGCACGCCCTCGGCCATCGCCCACAGGATCTCCTTGTGCCACACCGCCGGCACGTGCTCGAAGAACCCGTCGACGAGGCCGATGCCCCACGGCCGCTCGCGCGCGGCCCGGTAGACGTCGCCCTGGGCCGCCGGTGGCAGCACGCGCAGGTCGGGCACCGCCGGCACGTCGGCCGGCGGCAGGCTCGGTCCGGTGAACAGCATGATCACGATGGCCTCGCTCGCTGCGCCCGCGGACCGGGCGCGTAGCCGGGTGCGTTCCACATGCTCTCGAGCCCCGGCACGACGACGCGGACCACCGCGACGCCGAGCTCGGGCCGGGACAGATCGACCGCGACGGCCTGGGCGAGCCCAGCGCCGCGCAGCGCGCCGAGCACCGCGGCGAGGTCGTCGTCGAACGAGTCGCTCGCCGCATCGGGCAGCTCTGCGAACGAGCGCGCGGCGGGCGCCTCGAGCTCGGCGAGCGCCGCCGCGATCCGGTCCGCCGCGCGGACGCGCTGGAACGACGGCTCCACGATGTCGTCGCGCGCGCCGGAGATCGCGGTCAGCCGGCTCTGCGCGGCCTCGGTGAGCGCGCGGGCGAGCGCGATCGCGCTCGATCGGTGACAGCCCTGGCCGCCGCTCACGCACAGCGCGTGGAACGGGTCCGGAGCGCGATCCGCGATCTCGACGACCACGACCGGCAGCCCGAGGTCGCTGGTCGCGTCCCACGCACCTACCGCGACGCCGGCGCGCTCGAACCGAAGGAGCAGCGCGCGGCAGTCGAGGTCGTCGACGGTGTCGAGCGCGATCCGGGTGCGCCGCCGGACCTCGGCGCCGCCGGCGCGCCAGATCGCCACCGCGTCGCGCTCGATCACCTCGTACAGCCCGTGCAGCGTCGCCTCGAGCGCGTCGTTGCCCGACGCGAGCCCGGTCGACGTCGTCAAGAAGCAGCCGCTGCCCGGCGGGCGCGGCGAGGTGTAGTCGGTGGTGACCACCTCGAGCGGCACCGCGCGCGGCGCCCCGTCGAACAGGTCGACACCGTCGAGCCACAGCAGCTTGCGATGAGGCTGGAACGCCCCGATCGCGAGCCGCGGCAGCCCGGCGAGATCGACGAGACGGCGCGTCGCGGCGAGCTCGGCAGCGGTGCCGAACACCATCGGTCGCAGGATGTGCTCGGCGTGCCACTGTTCGATCGACTCCATCACGCCCGACGCGCGCGCCGCCTCGAGGTCGAGCCCCTTGCCCTGCGAGACCGAGATCGAGCGCGCGTTCGGCCGGCACACCATCACGACCGGGATGCCGATCGAGTCGAGCCCGGTGACATCCGCGATCCGCGTGATGCCGAGTCGCCGCAGCAGCGGCCGGACCCGGGCGAGCGTGTCGGCCGGACTGATCCGGCGCTGCGTGCCGCGCCAGTACGCCTTCTCGGTGCAGGGCACGGCCCTAGTCCTGCGGCTTGAACGCGTTCAGGTTGAAGTAGAACGTGCCGCAGAACTCCGCGGGCCCGACCTCCTCGGCGGCGCCGCCGCGCGCCAGCTCCTGCTCGACGAGACGGTGGGCCAGCGGCGCATCCGCGTACGGCACGTGCTGCGTCGCGACGCGCTGCTCGACGAGCTCCTTGCAGATCGGCTCGAGCGGCCGCCTCGGCGGCCCGAGGTCTCTGCTGTCGATCACGTAGTAGCCATCTCCCTTGCTGTTGATCACGACGAGCGTGAACGGATCATCCGTCATCTGCTTCATGTCACCCCTCCTGAGAAACGCGATGGAACCTCTCCACCTCGCTCGGCGATGGCGCAGAGCTCGCGCCACCGCCGGCGCACCGACTCGACGCGGAGTCGGCGACGCCGGCGGAGAGGAAACCGCGGAACCTTCGCCCGTGTCAAGATTCGCTCCGCCCATCCAGCTTAGCTAACGCCACAACCACGACGTGATCGTGCTATCCAGAGAGACCGAATAACTCTCGCAGGGCGCGCAGCAGGCGTTCCGAGAGCGGATGGTCGCGCACGAGATGGACCGGACAGGGGATCGAGCGATCACTCCATCCGCACCTTCGCCACGTTCAGCGTGCCGTTGGTCTCGTTGCACACGATATCCGAGCCGAACTGCCCGTCGGCATTGCCGACGTGAACGTCCTTGATCGTGGCGCCGGTGCACCAGCCGTCGAGGTCGCCGCGCCACTCGGCCGTCCAGAACTGGCCGGTGGTGTTCGAGAGATCGATCTCGGTCTTCCCCGACACACCATCGCGGCACATGAGGTCGCTCCGGCCGTCGTTGTTGAAGTCGCCGACGTGGAGCGTGGCGTTCGAGCCCGTGCAGAAGTTGCGCGTGGCGAGGCTCCAATCGCTGCTCCAGAACTGGCCGCTCGTGTTCGACAGGTCGACGGCGATGGCGCCGTTGGTCTGGTTGCAGAGCGCATCATCACGGCCATCGCCGTTGAAGTCGCCCACGTAGAGCTTCTTGCCGGTCCCGTTGCAGAAGTCGCGACCCGAGAGGGACCAGTCGGAGGACCAAAACTCGCCGCTCGTGTTGGCGAGATCGACGAACATGTCGCCATCGTCCTGGTTGCAGAGCAGATCGTCGCGGCCATCGCCGTTGAAATCGCCGACGTACAGGTGCTCGTCCGCGGCGCGGCAGAAGTTGCGAGCCGAGAGGGACCAGTCGGAGCCCAGGAACTGGCCGCTCGTGTTGGCGAGATCGACGAACATGTCGCCGTCGTCCTGGTTGCAGAGCAGATCGTCGCGGCCATCGCCGTTGAAATCGCCGACGTACAGGCGCTCGTCCGCGGCGCGGCAGAAGTTGCGAGCCGAGAGGGACCAGTCGGAGGACCAAAACTCGCCGCTCGTGTTGGCGAGATCGACGAACATATCGCCGTCGTCCTGGTTGCAGAGCAGATCCATGCGGCCATCGCCGTTGAAGTCGCCCGAGTAGAGGTGCTCGTCCGCGGCGCGGCAGAAGTTACGCGCGGTCGACCAGGTGCCAGGGACGAGGCCGAGGCGCGGGCGGGCGGTGATGAGCGGCTTCGTGTATCCGGTCGGCAGCGTGCCCACGCGCTCGATGAACTGCGTCGTGATGGGCGGCTCGCGGTTCAGGAACGACCAGATCATGTGGGCCTGGGAATCGGAGATGTGCCGCCGACTGCATACGTTGACCGACTGGTAATCCATGACGTTCAACCCGACGACGCCGTCCGGATACAGGCGCGCCACGCCGTCGATCTCCGGGTCACCCGGGACGAAGGTGTCTCCTGCGAGCGTACAGCTCACGTCGCAGACCGTGGTGTCCTCGTAGGTGCACGATGGACCGATCAACGCGAGGCTGCTCTCGAAAGGCGTCGCCGCGGCCTTGCTGCCGAAGAAGACCGGACCGCTCGTCGTGGACCTGAACATGAGATCGTAGCGATCGGCCTTCTTCCAGGTGAGGCCCGTGTCGGGATCCTGGCCGTTTGCCGTCTGGAACACGTGGGCCAGCCCCACATAATGCCCGAGCTCGTGCGCCAGAGACGCGTCGTCGAGGCTCCCCGGAAGCATCATGGCGATCCTCCCGACGTGCGGGAAGTCGGCCGCGTTGATGTTGTCGGGGTGTCTTCCGTTGATGACCACGACGATCTCGTCATCGGGCGCGTAGGTCGCGGCTGTCGCGTGCCACCAGTCGTTCTTGAACGAGGCCCCGGCCGGCGTCGTGCCTTTCACGGTCGTGTCGGGCCAGGCGTTCGCCGGGACCTCCGGGAAGGCGGCCATGATCGTGCTCTTCACATCTGCCCACGTCTGCGCCGAGGTCTCGGCGCACCAGAGGGCCGGGGCTTCCACGCGCGTGAAGCTCCGCAGGTAGAACTCCACGCCGGCCGCGGCGTAGATCTCGTTGGCGATCGCGATGCCCTGCTGCAAGCGCGTATCATTCAGTTCGCCGTTATGCCCGAAGCACGTCGTGCCGCAGAGCGGGGCCGGCCTCGTAGTGCAATCGCTATCGGCCTGGGCAATGGCGCGAATCGGGATCCGCCGTCGATCGAGGGACGACATGAGCGCCTGTCCGGCGCTCTTGGTCTCGATCGTGGGATCGAGGGCGGGCTCGTCGTCCTCGTTCACGCCGATGCAGGCCCCGATCATGAGCATGAGCGGCATCATCATCCAAGTGCTTCTCAATCGCATTTTCTTCTCTCCAAGACAAAGAGGCCCACCCGCGTCGATTCGCGGTCAGGCGCATCGTGATGCCGAGCCCGAGAGCTCGACGCTGCTAGGTCCGCTTGGAGCGGTCAACGCACGCCGTGTGCCAGGGGCAGAGGGCGCTCGATGTCTCGAGATGTCGCGTTCCACGCGCCGGCAGAATCAGTCGCCCGCCGTGAAAGGCGGCTCATTTCTCTGTGACATGTCACGGACTGCAACGTCGCATGCCACGGATCGCCGCGTGACATGTCACGAGTCGCGGCGTGACATGTCACGAATCGCAGCGTGCATGACCCACGCGTGCATCGCGCATCGGTCGATGGGCGCACGCCGAAAGCGAAGCCGCGGCGCCCCCTGGTCGAGGGTGGAGCCCTGGTCGTCCACCGGCGTAGATGGGCCACGACCTACCGGAGGTGCACGTCCACCGGGAGACGAGTGCGACTCATCTTTTTTGTGGAGCCACGTCCACCGGGAGACGGGGCGACCCGTGTTTTGTTGGGGGCATGTCCAGCGGGAGACGGCCTCGACCCGTCTTCATGCTGGAGCGGGAGCCAGCCGGAGACGGCCGCGACCCGTCTTCATGCTCGAGGCGCACCCACCCGGACGCGAATGCCACCCATCTCTCGCAGCGCGAGCCATCTCCTTCCCGCGGCGGGCGACCTC
This sequence comes from Sorangium sp. So ce295, assembly GCF_051527405.1. NCBI lineage: Bacteria > Pseudomonadati > Myxococcota > Polyangiales > Polyangiaceae > Sorangium > Sorangium sp. So ce295. Next base: position 12,912,310 of record NZ_CP150324.1, read on the forward strand.
ATCGGGCCGCCCAGATGGCGAGGAGCGCGTACGCGATCGCCACGGCCTGGATGATCGCGAAGCTCAGGAGCCCGGTCGGCAGGAAATCGAAGAAGCCGAACCGGATGGGCCTGCCGTCGACGTCCCGCAGGTCGGCCCGCTCGGTGAGCGCCTGCGCGAGCGGGCCCGACGTCGCGGCGGTCAGGAAGAGCGAGCTGCCCGCGCAGACGGACAGGGCGAGGCCGACATACACGGCGGGCCCGGGCAGCCGCTCGGCGAGCGACTCGGCCACGTCGAGCAGCGCCGCCATGCTGGGGCCCGCCGAGAACAGCCCGGTGAGCACGCCGGCGAGGACGAGGAACGCGACGAGCTGCAGCGACGGCGCGACCGGGAGCCGCGCCAGCGAGCGCGAGACCTCCTCGAACAGGCCGGTGCGCCGCACCGCCGCGACCATCACGAAGAGCGAGAGCAGGAAGAGCACCGCCTCGATGTCGAGCCCCGTCCGCGCGAGCCGCTCGCCGAGCCTGCGCGACGCGAGCAGCGCCGCGCCGGTGCCGAGCCAGCACACGAGCTCGGGGCCGACGCCGAGCTCCGCGGGCAGGAACAGCCACGCGACCACCATCGCGCCGAGCGACGCCGCCGCCGGCACGAGGAGGCGCCGGTCGGCCCGCACCCGCCGGTGCAGCGCCTCCATGGCCGCGCGCGTGAGCCGCGCCGAGACCGGATCGCGCGGAACACCCGCGGCCGGGCGCACCACGGCGCGCACGACGAGGAGCAGCACGGCGAGCGCGCAGAGCGTCGCCGGGGCGGCGCGCGAGAGGTAGCCCCCGAACGTCATGCTGCCCCGGCCGAGCAGCAGGATGGCCGGGAAATCGCCGATCGGCGTGGCGGCCCCGCCGAGGTTGCACGCGACGAGCAGCAGGCCGAGCAGCCAGGAGACGTACCGCTGGCGCGTGCCCATCAGCTTGAGCAGCACGTGCAGCACCGGCAGGACGAGCACGAGCGCCGTGAGGTTGTTGACGACGCCGCTCACGACGTACATCGCGATCGAGAACACCACGAGGACGCGGAAGGGCTCGGCGCCGCTCAGCCGCGTCGCCGCGACGGCGAGGCGGTCGAAGAGCCGCGAGGCGGCGAAGAGCTGGGACAGGAGCCCCAGCGTCACGAGGATGACGAGCACGTCCCACGGCACATCGGCGAGCAGGCGCGGCGTGGTCGCGACCCCGAGCAGCGTCGACGCGAGGCAGGCGAGGCCCGCGCCGCCCGTCACGATGAGCACGCGGCGCGACGGCAGGAGCGCCTGGAGCAGCAGCGTGCCGAGCAGGACGGCGAAGAGCGCGGCCTGGGGGGCCGTCACGTCGCCTCGATCGCCGGCGCGAGCGCGCGCGGCTCGCCCGCGCCGGCGGCGGCGACCTCGGGCGCGGGGGCGCGCGGGGCCGGCCCGACGAGGCACGAGAAATCGGCCGCGCTCGTCTCGACCATCCAGCGCGGGTACACCGTCATGGGCCGGCCGAGGATGTCCCAGCCGATCAGCGAGCGGAACTGGGTCCGCACGTCGGGGCCCGAGACGCGCAGCCACGAGGGGCTCACGTGCGCCGCATGCCCGTCGGTGCCGTAGACGAACGTGAGCAGCGCGCTCCTCCGCCCGGCCCAGCGGTGGAGCTCGGACAGACCCACCGGCGCGATGAGCCCGTCGTAGTTCGCGAGCACACGGCCGAAGTCCGTGTCGAGCCCGCCCGCGTCGGTGACGAGGCCCGCCTCGACGCCGGAGAGCCGCGGCACGAGCGCGTCGAGGCAGTCGGCCTCCAGCCCCACGACGAGCAGCCGGGTCACGCCGCGGAGCGCGTCGAGGACGCCTGCCAGGTCGAGCGGCGCCTCGGCGCCGCCGGAGAGCCACTGCTCGGCGACGAAGTCGAGGACGGGGAACTCGCGCCCGAGCTGGTCGCGGGCCTCACGCGCGAGCGGGGCGCCGCCTTCGCTCATCAGCTCGCGCAGGAACAGCCGCGCCGCCGAGCGCATGCCCAGCTCGGCGGCCACCATCCGGAACGCCTGTCCGAGCGCCGGCGGCAGCGCCATCAGGCCGGCTCCGCCCCGGCGCGGGCGCGCTCGGCGCGCGCGAAGAGGGCGTCGAGCAGGCAGACCATCGCGGCGTTGGCGAGCGCGTGGTGCGGCGGCCCGTCGGTGAGGCAGTCGACGAGCGCCGCGAGCTCCGGCGAGCCCTTCGGGGCGAGGCGCGTCAGCGGCGCGAGCGGGATGGCCAGCGGGTAGTCGTGCTCGCTGCCGCGCGCGAGGTGCGGCGGCAGGCGGATCGGGACGGGCAGCGACTCGCCGCTCGGCGCGTTGCCCGCCGGCGGGCCGAGCTCCTCGAGCAGCAGACCGAGCAGGCAGACCAGCGTGTAGCTCGCGCCGCGGTGATGGACCGGGCCCTCCCCGACGATGCACCGGACGACGAAGGCGCGCTCCTCCGCGTCGGGCATCCAGGGGGCGAGCAGCGCATCGAGCCTCGCGGGGCGGATGAACGCGGACACCACGGACGAGGGCAATGAAGGGTAGCGATGGCCGGGGTCGCGAGGCGGTCGGTGCGGAGGCATGAGGGCACTCCAGCGTAGCGGCTCGCAAGGGCCTGGATCCAGGCCTGATCTCGCGCTCCAGCGGCACCGTGCGGACGCGCGCGCCAGCTCCGGCGATGCAGCGCGGCGCCTCGCGGCTGGCGACCGCGAACGGGCCCGTTGTTCGACCGGTCCAGTCGACGGTTGCGACCTTCAAGGGCTCTGACGGCATCGCAGGAAGCCAGGAAAGCGCGGAGGAGGAGCTCGCTGGTTCCCGTGCGCCTGGGCGCCCGAGCCGCCTCGCGCTGGCCTTCCGCCGTGTCGCACAACCAGAGCGGCGGCGCTCGCACCTAAGCGCTCAAATGGCCACTCGACCGTCTCGACAGCCGCTCTCGACCCTCCTCGCCCTCTGCACGCTCGCGGCGATCCTGGGATCCAGCCACGCGTACAGCGGTGGCGTTGCGGAGCAGGACGCGAATGCTTCCGTTCACGCAGGGCGCGACCGCGCGCAGGCGCCTCCGCCGAGCTGCGCGGGCGGCACACCCGGCGCCGACAACCGCTGTGGCCTCGGCCACGACGACGACTGCTGCGCCAGCCTGCTCGTGCCCGGCGGGACGTTCAACCGGCTCAACGACCCGCGGTATCCAGCGAGCGTGAGCAGCTTCCACCTGGACAAGTACATGGTCACCGTCGGGCGGTTTCGCCGTTACCTGGAAGAGACCGGCGGCCCGACGCAGCTGAGCCCGCCGCCGGCCGGCGCAGGGGCGCACCCGAAGATCCCGGACAGCGGGTGGGACCCGGCCTGGAACACCATGCTCCAGGCGACCACGGCGGCGATGAAGCAAGCGCTCGTCTGCGATCCTTACGGCTGGCCGACGTGGACCGACGCTCCGGCGGCGAACGAGGACAAACCCATCGTGTGCGCGACATGGCTCGAGCTGTTCGCGTTCTGCGCGTGGGACGGCGGGCGCCTGCCGACCCAGGCCGAGATGAACTACGCGGCTGCAGGCGGCGACGAGCAGCGGCTGTATCCGTGGGGCTCTTCCCCCATCACCTCCGAAGACGCGGCCTTCTGCTGCCAGGGGGAAGGCGCGACGTCGCTGCCCTGCGAGGACGCGTTTCCCCCGTGGAGCCTCATCCACTGCACGACCGACGATCTCGCGCCCGTCGGCTCCTTTCCCAGGGGCGCGGGGCGCTGGGGCCAGCTCGATCTCGCCGGCGAGGCCTACAAGGTCACGCGCGACGCCGCCGACGACGACCGCCCGCTCGTACCGTGCGCCGATTGCTCCCGCCTCGACAACCACGCTGCCCTGCGTGTCACGCACGGCGGGAGCTTCGTCGCCGCCGGATACCGGCAGACGACGACCTACCGCGCACCCTACGAGACCGATGGCCGCCACTACTATGTATCGGCGATGTGCGCGCGCGACCTGCCAGGGCCTTGAGCCCTCCGCGCGGCCCTCGCCGGCAGCGTCGCGGAGGGCTCACGTTCCTATTTCTGACGAGGCGCGCCTCGGGCTCCTCTGCCCGCGTGCCGCGGATCGCCAGCTTCAAGCGCTCTCGCGAAACACCTTGATGAGCGCGGCTGGCGACTCCGCCCCGTGGCCCGCGGCGACTCCCTTCCTGAAGAGCGCCGCGGCGAACGCCGGGAGCTCGGCGTTGATCCTCGCTTCCCGCGCCTGCCGCTGGATGAGCTCGACGGCCTGCGCGCAGATCTCCAGCGTGGCCTCCGAGGCGTCGTACGCTCCGGACTGGATGGAGTCCGCGTCGTGCTTGACCATCCCACCGATGGCCGGAGCGACGACGGCCGCCATGGCCCCGAAGTCGGCCACGCGGATCCCTTCGGCCTCGCAGATGCGGGCGCCGTGGTAGAAGCCGAGGAGCCCCGCGAACAGGTGCGACAGGAACGCCAGGTCCATGGCCGCCGCCCAGCCGACCTTCTCCCCGAGGTAGCTCACGGTCCCGGCCATGCTCTCGAGCAGCGGCCTGCTCTTCTCGTAGGCCGAGCCCGAGCCCGAGACGAGGATGCTGCTCTCCGGCTTCCCCATCTGGCTCGGGGTGGCCAGGATGGCGCCGTCGAGGTAGTCGATGCCGCGCTGCTTCGCCCACCCTTCGAGGGTACGCGCGTCCTCGGGGCTTCCCGTGCTGAGCTGGACGAGCACCTTGCCGGCGAGGGAGGAGACCACGTCGCGCCCCTCCAGCACGCCGTACGTCGCGCGGTAGTCGGTGACGCAGGTGATCACGATCCCGCTCGCCTGCGCCGCCGCGGCCGCGCTCGGGGCCAGCACCGCTCCCTCCGCGACGAGCGGCGCGGCCTTCGCGATCGAGCGGTTCCAGACGGTGACGCGGGCGCCGCCGCGGAGCAATCCCCGAGCGAGCGCGGTGCCCATGAGACCCAGACCGATGACCGTGACTTCAAGCATGTGAGCTCCTTCGTTTGCGGCCCGTCTGCCGATGACGGGCGCGCCTTCGTGCCGGCCAAGGTGGGGGCCTGCGACCCGGGCCGTCGCGCACGATCGGACGCCCGGAGAGCACATTCGGACGGCGGTGAGCGCGGAGCCGCCCCGTGGCGCGCCGCTCGGCGGCGGTGGATACTGGCGGGGATGCAGGTCATCGGACAGACCCGAGCCCCCCTCCGACTGGAGCCGTCCACGGGCGCGCCGCGCCCGTACGTCGGGGTCCATGTCGGCGTTCACTCGACCCAGCCTGGCGTGATCGCGCTCGAGGCCTCGCAGGATCATCGGGTGAAGATCCATGCGGGCGCGCCGGTACGCGGGGCCTGCCGCGCCGATCGGTTCGTCTACACGCGCGGCGACGTGGACCTGATCCCCGCCGGAGCCTCGGACGTCTGGCAGGAGGACGACGCGGGCACCTCGCTCATCCTGGCGCTGTCCCCTTCGCTGCTGCGCCGGGTCGCAGCGGACATGGGGCTCGACCCCGACAAAGCCGGCCTGGAGCCGCGCCACCAGATCAAGGACCCGCAGATCGAGCACATCGCCTGGGCGCTCGACGCCGAGCGCAGGGCCGGCGATCCGACCGGGCTTCTCTACAGGGAGAGCCTTGGCGTCGCGCTCGCCGCGCACCTGCTCGGCCGTTACAAGGCGCCGGGCCGCCTGCGGCGAGGGCTGTCTGCGCCGCAGCTACGGCGCGTGACGGCGTACATCGAGGAGCACCTCGAGCACGACCTGTCGCTCGATCGGCTGGCCGGCGTCGCCGGGGTCAGCGCGTCCCACCTCAAGACGCTGTTCAAGCGGTCGACCGGCGTGCCGGTGCACGAGTACGTGATCCAGCGCCGGGTGGAGCGCGCGAAGGCGCTGCTCCTGCGCGGCGACCTGCCCGCCAGCCAGGTGGCGATCGAGGCCGGGTTCTCGCACCAGAGCCACATGGCGAGGTGCATGCGCCGCGTCCTCGGCGTGACGCCGGCAAAGGTCGCGGCCAGCGCGCGCTGACGTACTTCGGTGCTCCCGGCCGGGCGCGGCCGCCGGTGCCTCCGACGGTGGCGCTGTGGCAAACTGCCCCGCTGCACGGGGCCTTGCGGCATGAACTCCGGCGGCCCACGAGTGCTAGAGTTGCCGTCATCCATGCTCGACAAGCTCGACATCGCCCGCGCCCTCCGCGAGACGGGCACGCTCCTCCAGATCAAGGGGGAGAACCCGTTCAGAGCGCGCGCTTACGAGACAGGGGCCGAGGCGCTGGAGCAGCTCACGGACGACCTCGGCGGGCTCGTCAGGAGCAAGAAGCTCACCGGCATCAAGGGCATCGGCCCGGCGCTCGCCGCCCAGATCGCCGAGCTCTACCAGACGGGGCGCTCCGGGCAGCTCGAGGAGCTCCGCGCCGAGCTGCCCAGCGGCGTGCTGGAGCTCGCCCAGGTGCCGGGCATGAGCCTCAAGCGAATGAAGGCGCTCCACGAGGCGCTCGGCATCGGCAGCGTGGAAGAGCTGAAGCGGGCCTGTCTCGCCGGGAAGGTCCGGGCGGTGAAGGGCTTCGGGGCGAAGACCGAGGCGAGCCTTCTCGAGGGGATCGCCCTCCACGAGGCGCGCGACGAGCGCGTCCTGCTCGTCGACGCGCTCGAGGCGGCCGAGCCGCTCCTCGCCCACGTGCGCGGCTGCGAGGCGACCGAGCAGGCCGATCTCGCGGGCTCGATCCGGCGCTGGGAAGAGACGGTGACGGGCATCGACCTCGTGGCCGCGGCGGACGACGCCGCGCAGGTGATCGACTGCTTCGTCCGGTCCCCGCGGGTCGCCGAGGTCGAGGAGCGCGGCGACGCGCGTTGCAGGGTGAGGCTCTCGGGCGGCCTGCGCGGCGAGCTCCTCTGCGTGCCGCCCCGGGACTACGCGGCCGCGCTTCACCACCGGACGGGGGCGCCCGAGTACCTCTCGGCGCTCGGCGCGCTCGCGCGCGAGCTGGGGCTCACGCTCGACGAGAGAGGGCTCTCGCGGGGCAAGAAGCGCCTCTCCGTGAAGACGGAAGAGGACCTCTACGAGCACATCGGCGTCCCGTACATCGCGCCCGAGCTCCGCGAGAGCGCGGAGGACATCGTCGCTGCCATCGAGCGCGCCGCGCGGGCGGGCCGCGAGGGCGAGCTCGTCGAGGAGGGCGATATCCAGGGGATGGTGCACTGCCACACGGTGTACTCGGACGGCAAGAACACGATCGAGGAGATGGCCCTCGAGGCCGACGCGATGGGGATGAAATACCTCACCATCACCGATCACTCGCCCGCCGCCCATTACGCGAACGGCGTCGGCCTCGACAGGCTGAAGCATCAGTGGGACGAGATCGCCCGCGTCCAGGAGCGCGTGAGCGTGAAGCTGCTCCGAGGCACCGAGTCGGATATCCTCGAATCGGGGAAGCTCGATTATCCGGACGCGATCCTGGAGCAGCTCGACGTGGTCATCGCGAGCATCCACTCGCGCATGAAGATGGATGCGGACCAGATGACGCGCAGGCTCGTCAGCGCCATGCGGCTGCCTGTCTTCAAGATCTGGGGGCACGCGCTCGGCCGGCTCATCCAGCGGCGCGAGCCGTTCGCGTGCCGCGTCGAGGAGGTGCTCGACGCCGTGGCCGAGTCGAGGGCCGCCATCGAGGTGAACGGGGACCCGTACCGCCTCGACATGGAGCCCCGGTGGATCAAGGAGGCGCGCAAGCGCGGTATCCGCTTCGTCATCTCGACGGACGCACACTCGACGAGCGCGCTCCACAACCTGCGGTTCGGCGTGGGGACCGCGCGGCGAGGCGGCCTCCGCCGGGGCGAGGTGCTGAACGCGCGCAGCCTGGCGGCGTTTCAAAAGGCCGTCCGGCCCGCCGCCTGACGCCCTCTACGGCGCGGAGTCGCCGGCGTCGACATCACGGATCGACCTCGGCTGGGCGCCGTCCACGTCGGTGAAGCCGTATTCCCTCGCCAGCTCGGCCGCGATCAGGACCGCTCCGCTCTTCTGCATCACGCCCGGATCGGCGGCCAGGGCGGCGACGGCCCTGCCGATGAAGGTGGGGCTCTCGCTGTTCTTGAGCTGCTCGCCGAAGAAGGACGCGTGCTTCATCACGCCCTCTGTCCGCACGAGGCCCGGGTACAGGCTGACGGCCGCGACGCCGTGCGGCCTGAGCTCGTGCGCCATCGCCCCGGCCATGCGGTCACAGGCGGCCTTGGCCGCGCCGTAGGCCACGCCCATGTCGTCCTTCTCGGCGGCGATGAACGAGATGTTCACGATGAGCCCGCGGCCCCGCGCGATCATGAGCGGAGCCGAGAGGGCGCTCGCGACGTAGTGGGCCCGCACGCCCGCGGAGAACATCTTGTCCCACCGGGAGAACGGCGCAGCCCAGAACCCGGCTTCCGTCCAGAACTCGGTGCCATCATGGAAGTGCTCGTATCCACCCCAGACGTTGTTGACGAGCACGTCGAGCCGCCCGTGCTGCTCGACGCGGATCCGCTCGATGACGGCCCGGGTCTGCTCGTCGTCCCGGTGGTCGCAGCGGACGGCGATCCCGCGCCCGCCGAGCCGCGTCACCTCGTCGGCCGTGCCATCGATGGTGCCGGGCAGCGGGATGGCCGCTTCGCCCTCCGCGACCGTCCGCCCGGTCACGTACACCGTGGCCCCTGCCTCGCCGAGCCCGAGCGCGACTCCCTTGCCGACGCCGCGGCTGGCCCCCGTGACGAGCGCCACGGCCCCTGTGAGCGGTCGAGACATGAGAAACCCTCTTTACTTTATCTGGCGCGCCCCCTCGCGCGCTCCGCAAGGAGCAGTCCATCCTAGCGGACGTTGTTCCGTTTTCCAAGGCTGCCCTCGTCGACGCGCGTCATGCGCGGTCGAACACCTCGACAGACGGTGCGCGTCGTGTGACCGTTGAGCTGTCATGCCAATGCCCCTGCCGATCCCCGCGCCCGCAGAGAACATCGTCGCTCTCATCGGGCACACCCCGATGATCCAGGTGACTCAGCTCGACGCCGGCCCGTGCGAGCTCTTCCTCAAGATGGAGAGCCAGAACCCGGGCGGCAGCATCAAGGATCGCATCGGCCTGTCGATGATCGAGGCGGCCGAGCGCGCCGGCCAGCTCGGGGGCGAGCGGCGCCACGTGGTCGAGGCGACCGCGGGCAACACCGGGCTCGGCCTGGCGCTCGTCGCGGCGCAGAAGGGCTACCGGCTCACGCTCGTGATCCCGGACAAGATGAGCCAGGAGAAGGTGTTCCACCTGAAGGCGCTCGGCGCGCAGGTGGTGATGACGCGCTCCGACGTCGAGAAGGGCCACCCGAGCTATTACCAGGACCTGGCCGCCCGCATCGCGCGCGAGGAGGGCGCGTTTTACGTGAACCAGTTCGAGAACCCGGCGAACGCGCTCGCCCACGAGACCGGGACGGGCCCCGAGATCGACGCGCAGCTCGATCGAAGGATCGACGCGATGGTGTGCGGCGTCGGCTCCGGCGGCACCATGACAGGGCTCTCGCGCTACTTCTCCAGGGCGCAGCCGCGCTGCGAGATGGTGCTCGCCGATCCAGAGGGCTCGGTGCTGGCGGGCTACGTCAAGACCGGCAAGCTCGGCAAGGCGGGCTCATGGCTCGTGGAGGGCATCGGGGAGGACTTCCTCCCTCCCATCCTCGACCTCTCCCATGTCAAGCGCGCTTACACGATCTCCGACCGGGAGAGCCTGGAGACGGCGCGGCTGCTGCTCTCCAGGACGGGCATCCTCGCCGGCTCGTCGTCCGGGACGCTGCTCGCGGCGGCCCTGCGTTATTGCCGCGAGCAGTCGTCGCCGAAGCGCGTCTGCACCCTCGTCTGCGACAGCGGCAACAAGTACCTGTCGAAGATGTACAACGATTTCTGGATGGCCGATCAGGGCTTCACCGACCGCGCGCCGACAGGGGATCTGCGCGACGTGATCACGCGCCGCCACGCCGACAGGGCGGTGGTCACGGTGCAGCGGTCGGACGCGCTCCTCGTGGCCTATGCGAGGATGAAGCTCTACGACGTGTCGCAGCTGCCCGTCCTGGAGGACGGCAAGATCATCGGCATCCTGGACGAGTCCGACCTCCTCCTCGCGGCCGTCGACGACGTGACGCGCTTCCGCCAGTCGGTCGAGGCCGCGATGACGACGCGGCTCCGGACGGTCGACGTGCGGACGCCGATCCGGGAGCTCCTTCCGATGTTCGACGCGGGGCTCGTGCCGATCGTGACCGATGGTGACGAGTTCGTCGGGCTGGTCACCCGCATCGACCTGATCAACTACCTGCGACGCCGGGTGAAGCTGCACGAGGTGTGAGCCGGCCCGGCGCGAGGGCCCGGCCTCCACCTTGTGGCGGCAGCGGGCTTGTGGTGACATGTGCGCCATGCAAAAGGCGCCGAGGACCGGCGTGGTCAGCTTCTTTCATGCGGGCGTCAGGGGGGCCGCGGCGTACGCGCTGTGCTCGGCGGCGTTCGCCCTCTCGGCGTGCGCGCCCGCTGCGGCGTCGCCGCCCGCCGCGGCGCCGCCGTCCGCGCCGCCGTCCGCGCCCGCGGTCCTCGACATCGCCGCGGCGCGGGTGGTCGATCTGACGCACCCGATCACGCCGGAGATGCCGCTGTATCCTGGCAGCAAGCCGTATGCATCGGAGACGGTCCGCACCGTCGAGAAGGACTCGTACTACCTCAACCGGTTCTCGATGGACGAGCACGCGGGCACGCACGTGGACGCGCCGGCGCACTTCAAGGCCGGAACGCCGACGGTCGAGCAGATCGCGCCGGAGCAGCTCGTGGGGCCGGCGGCGGTCGTGGACGTGACGGCGAAGGTCGCGGCGAGCCCCGACCACCAGGTCACCGTGGACGATCTCCGGGGCTGGGAGGCGCGGCACGGGGCGCTCGGCGCGAGGCACATCGTGCTGATCCGGACGGGGTGGGGGGCCCGCTGGTCCGAGCCGGCGAAGTTCCTGAACCAGGACGCGAAGGGCGTGATGCACTTTCCCGGGGTCTCCGTGGAGGCGAGCCGCTACCTGAGCGAGCGCGGCGTGCGGTGCGTGGGCATCGACACGCTGTCGACCGATCCGGGGCCGAGCCAGACGTTCGATCAGCACAAGGCGTTCCTCGGCGCGGGCGGCTACCACATCGAGAACCTGGCCAACCTGGAGCAGCTCCCCGAGGCCGGGGCGGTCGTGGTGGTGGCGCCGCTCCCGCTCTCGCGCGGCAGCGGCGCGCCCGCCCGGGTGCTGGCGCTGGTGCCGGCCGCCGGCAAGCCGTCGAGGTAGCGCGATGCTGGAGCCGCGGCGCGCTAGCGAAGAAAGACGGTGATCACACGGGAGGTCGACTCCTGGCTGCCGGTGAGGTTGTTGACGCAGCTCGGGTAGTACATGCCGTTCGTGTTGAGCGCCTCGCAGTAGGAGGCGCACGACCCGCGGATGCTGATCATCCCGCATTGCTGGACGGCCCCGCCGCTAGTGAGGTGACCGGCGGCGCACTCCCGCATAAGCGACCGTACATAGCTTCGATTGGCCTCGTCGTTGCAGGCGTTCAGGTAAGGAGAGGGGACAAACAGATTGCCCCAGAAGGCGCCTTCCAGACGCGTGTAGGCCGTGAGCTCGGGGGTACCGGCCTTGTCGAGGGCCGAGGGAGTGCCCCGCGAGGAGATCGTCACGGAGACGCCGTACCAGTTCGTCCGCGACGCGAGGCACGCCGAGATCCACTGCTGGTTGTATAGGTCGAGCGCCTTGGTGCTCCAGTCCGGAACGAGGCCGATGATTCCCCAGTATACCTCGTTGTGCACCTTGCCCGAGCCATCGAGCCATCGAGCCACGAGAAGCTGAACGACTGCGACGGGAGGAACGCACAGCCGACCACATAGTTGAGGAGCTGGCGCGAGAGATCACCCGCCGCCCCCGGATCCCGGATCGCGCTCAGGGCCGCCGAGCTCAATGCATTGGCGCTGAGGGCGTTGGCGCTGAGGGCGTTGGGGTTGAGGGCATTGGGGTTGAGGGCGTTGACGAACTCGAGGGCGCTAGGGGCAACTCCTACGGAGCCCTCCTCCTCTTCCTGCGCTGAGATGCAGCCCACCAAAAGCGCGAGCGAAAGCGCTACGAAACCAGCGAGGCTGATCCGGGTACATCGTCGTTCCCCCCCGGGGTTCGTCCCTTCGTGCCCTCGTCGAAGGTCGAATTAAGGTGTACCGATGACTAGCCATCATGTCCAGTGCTCAACAGGCGATTTCTGAAGAATTCTCAAGTCGTTGGGGTCAGGGCTGCTCTGTCCACGGCGTGCAGGATGAGCGCATGGCCGCGTGTCGCGTTCGTCGCGCTCCGTCTGAGACCCAGTGAGGAGCGGTGGATGATCGAAATCTCACACGGCATGAAGGCTCGACAGAACGACGGCGAGCGGCCTGTGTGTCGTTTCAATTTGCAGTGTGGCGATGGTGGCGTGCTCGGAGCCGGGGGCAATGGCGTGGGGCACACCGATGACAACCGCGTCGCCGAGCGCTTCGAACGGCGTTGTCAGGGGAGGGCGTGCACGGGGGGGGCCGAGCGGGCGGTGGTCGAGCTGCTCGGGTCTGCGGCCGGGATCACCCGGGGCCGATCTCGCCCTCGCCGCGCGGGCCCTGCGCCGGAGGCGGCGAGGTTGGTTCCGGGGAAGGCTGCGCGCCCTGCGCCAGCGGCGCGGAGGCCGAGGCCGTCGTGGTGGTCGCGCCGCTCGCGCGCGGCAGCGGCGCGACCGTCCGGGTGCTGGCGCTGGTGCCGGCCTCCGGCGAGCCGGCGAGATAGCACGGCACCAGCACCGTTGCGTCAGCGCGGAGGACGTGGCCGAGTTCATCCGAGCATGCGCAGGTCGACATCAACGCACTTACATGGACGTCCAATCCGGAACGGAAGTTGACGGCCGCTGCTTGCGACAGCCTGCAGCACTGCTGGCTGTCCCCAGCAACCGACCCCCCTTCGCGCTTGTGACACCCGGTCGATTCGCACCTTCAGAACCGTTGATTCCACGCTGAAGACGCGCGGGCCTGCAGTGCGTTCCCCGCGGGCCAGGCGCGCAGCGCCGACGGCACGCAGCCTGCTTGGAGGTCAGGACAGCAGGCGCGCAGCGCGGAACCTGATTCCTTTCGGCGCCGGCCGGCGACCACCTCCGCAAATCGCCTCGTGATCACGTCGTGGTCGCGTCGCGGGGAGGTCGTCGGCTCGTCCGAACGACATGGCCCAGCGGCGCGGAGCGTACACCGCAAACACAGGAGTGAGCATGAGAACCATCTCTTCGAAGTGCAGCGTGTTGGCCCTGGTGATTGGCGTCTCGATGGCCCTGGGATGCTCCTCCGGCTCCGGTGGCTCGTCCTCGGACGGCGATCCGCAGACCGGAGACGGCGCGCTCGCGATCGTCAACGGACACGTGACCGACGAGGGCGCCGGGTCTCACGACCACAGCCTCGCCGGCGAGAGCACCATCGCGAGCACGAAGACGGTCCGCGTCTCTCATCTGCTCGAGAGCGGAGCGCTCGAGTCGCTGGCAGAGACCACGATCGACGCGGCGGGGGCCTTCTCCGCGGAGGTCCCGGTGGACGCAAAGCCGCTCATCGTGCAGGCCCTCGACGGCTCGGGCCAGGTGATCGGCTCCGCGTTCCTCGATGCGGCAGGGAGCGCCGCGGGCGAGATCGCCGTCGCGGCGCCGATCTCGACCGAGAGCTCGGTCGAGGCGCTCGTGCTCATCGATCTCGCGGCCAGCGTCGCGGTGGACGCCACCGTGGCGACGGACGTGCGCGCGCTCGTCGACGCGGAGCTCGCCGCCGCGGTCGCGGCCGCGGCGTCTGCCGGCGCCGAGACCAAGGCGGTCGTGAAGGCGATCGCCGGGGCGACCCTGGGAGCGCACCACGCGGAGCTGCGCGCGCTCGCAGCCGCGGGAGCGAACATCGACGCCGGCGCGCTCGCCAGCGCGGAGCTGGAGGCTGCCCGGACCCTGAACGCGGCGCTGGACAGCGAGGTTCCCGCCGGCGAGGCGACCGCTCAGTTCCTCGCGGAGGTCGACGCCGCGCTGGACGCCGCAGGAGCCGCCGCCGACGTGCGCGCCCAGGCGCAGGCCGCGGCCAGCATGACCTTCCGCGCCGCGCTCAGCGCTGCCCTCGACGCGTCCGCGGACGTAGAGGTGGTCCTCTTCGCCTGCGCCCACGCCGCCGGACAGCTGGAGGCGCGCGCGACCGCGCAGGCGACCACGGAGATCGCCAAGATGAGCGGCGCCGCGCAAGCCACCGTCGACGCGATCGCGGACGCTGGCGCCAAGCTGACGGCAGACGTGGCCGCAGCAGCCAGCGTGGACGCGATCACGACCGCGCGCGCCGACTTCATCGCGACCCTCTCCGGCGAGGCGCAGGCCGAGGCCGACGGTGCGCTCGGCCTCTTGGTGGGCGCCACGGCCGACGCCGAGGCGGCGCTGCGGACGGTGCTCGATGCCACGGTCGACCTCAACGCGCAGCTCGACGCCGACCTGAAGGCCGCGCTCTCGGCCTACCTCGACGCCGAGGCGCACGCCGACGCGAGCGCGTCGGCCAGCGTCGACGCCGAGCTGGACGGCATCGTCGAGGCCTACGCGAAGTTCGCGGCAGGGGTCGAGGCGCTCGCGCCGACGCTCACCGCGGCGGCCGCCAGCGACGCGCAGGCGGAGGCGGTGACCCAGGTCCTCTGCTCCGCGCAGGCCATGTTCCGCACGCCGATGTGATCCGAGGTCGCCGCGGCCGGGTTCGACCGTGAACATGGGAGGGCGAACCGGGGAACTCCTCCACGCCCTCCTCCCGGTTGGATGCGGTGTCATGATCGCTTGCCGGGCCGCCCGGCACGTCGGTGCCAGGGATGGCCCACGGACGCTCAGACGTCGGTCGCCAGGACGCCATGCCGGCGAAGCAGCTCCCGCAGGTAATTGCGATCCATCCGCGCCGCTCGCGCCGCGCGCGAGACATTGCTGCCGTTGGTGCGGATCAACGCGTGGACATAAGCGCGTTCCCAGAGCGTGATGACTCGCTCTTTCGCCTCACGAAACGACAGCGACAGATCATCTTCCCTGAAGACGTTCTCGCGGGCTTCGCCTTGCGCGGCCTCGCCCTCGGTCGCCGCGCCCTCCCGCCAGAGGACCGGATCTCCAAGCAGCACGGCCCGCTCGACCGCGCCGCGCAGCTCGCGGACGTTGCCCGGCCAGTCGTGGCGCGCCATCGCTTCCACGAGCCCGAGGGGCGGTGTGGCCCCGTCGGCGAACTGCCGGTAGAAGTGCGCGACGAGCAGCGGGATGTCCTCGCGGCGCTCCCGCAGCGACGGGACGCGTATCCGGACCACGTTCAGCCGATAGAAGAGATCGGAGCGGAAGTTGCCCCGGTTCACCTCCTGGCGCAGATCGCGGTTCGTGGCGGCGATCACCCGCACGTCCAGGCGGATCGGGTCGAGGCTGCCGACCCGCCGTATCGTCCGCTCCTCGAGGGCGCGAAGCAGCTTGGGCTGCAGGTCGAGCCGGAGCTCGCCGAGCTCGTCGAGCAGCACCGTCCCCCCGCGCGCCGCCTCGAAGGCGCCCGCCCGCGCCTGCTGCGCGCCTGTGAAGGCACCCTTGGCGTGCCCGAACAGCTCGGACTCGATGAGCGTGGGTGGGATGGCGCCGCAGTCGATCACGACGAACGGCCCCGAGGAGCGGCGGCTCTGCTGATGGATGAGCTCGGCGAAGAGCCCCTTGCCGGTGCCGGTCTCCCCTTCGAGGAGCACCGTTGAGTCGGATGCCGCGACCCGTGGCAGCATGGCAAAGATACGCCGCATCGCGGTGCTCTGCCCGAGGACGCGGCCGGAGAGGTCCTCGTCGCCGAGCGGCTCGCGGATCTCGTCCGGAAGGACGTCGAAGCGGAGCGTGGACTGGCCCACGCCAATCAGCGCCCCCGGATCGAGGTACGCGGCCTCGACGCGGATCCCCGAGACCCTCGTGCCATTGGTGCTGCCGAGGTCCCGGAGCAGGAACCCCTGTGGCGTGACGGTGATGACGCAGTGGTGCCGCGACACGGCCTGGTCGGTCAGGACAAGCTGGTTGCCGCGGGCGGAGCCGATCACGAGCTCCGGCGCATCTGCCACCTGCGAGGCGCCCTGATCAGGGCCGAGCTGCACCTGGACGTGGAACCGGCTGAACGCCACCTCGCGGGGGCGCGCCTCCAGCACCGCCGTCGCGCCGACATCCTGGCAGGGGGGTCGCTCCGAGGCCATCGATCTCAGGCTACCATACGAGCGACCGGCCCGCGCTCCCGGAGCGCGTCGTCGTAAGCCGAGGCAGGCAAGCGCCGAGCCTGCCCGGCGCGTCACGGGCTGCAGGGCGCGAACGAGTCGAGAGAGATGCTGCTATGCAGGCTCGTGGTGATGGCCTCCACGTAGCGGCCGCCTCCCGGCGTGTCACACGTGGAGTGGCCGTCCGCGTCGCGAGCGCAGGCGAGGGAGCACGGGCCAAGGAGGGTGACGCCGCACGTGGGCGAGATGCCGCAGATCCGCTGGACCGAATGTCCGCTCCAGTCGACGCCGCACGCCGCCACATCCGTGTTGTCGACGCAGGCGAACGCAGCCGGGCTGTCCGGATGGAAGAGGTTGCCGAACATCGTGGCATCCGGGGTGGTGAACTCGGACGGCGCGGCCCCCGGGCGCCCGGCGAGCGCCTGGTGGCTCCCCGTCATCCGGACCTCCACTTCCATGCTGAGGCCGTTGAGCGTCTGAAGCAGGCACGCCGTCATCCACCGCTGTGTCTCGACGTCGTCGAGAGGCGACGAACTCCACCGTGGCGCGAGGCCGACCGTGCCCTCGAAGGAGATCCCCGCGGCCCCACCGCGCAGCGCCTCGCCTTCAGGGAGCGCGCAGAGGACCATGTACGAGAGGAGCCGCCGCCCCTCTGCGCTCGCGAGCAGCGGGGTGTCGGTGAGCTCGCCGCTCGATCCCTCGAGCGGCACCTCAGCCAGGGCGCGCAAGGCTTGCTGCGTCGCGGATCGCCAGAAGAAAGCAGGATCGTCTCCGTTCATGACGATGATCGCGTCCTGCTCCTCGGTGCGCGAGCTCATGCCGCTGTGCCGCTCTGCTCCACATCCGGCGATGAAGAGAGAAAACCCCGTCATGACAGCGCTGAACGCTCGTGAAATGGACATGATCCCCCCGAGGCGCGCGCGGCGCCGACCGCATGTGCTCGGCGAGCAAGCTGTGCAAGGCGCAGGCCGGCCCTCTGCTTCAGCCGCCCGCCCCGGCAGGAGCAGGCCCTGCATGAGAAATGGCCGCGCCGCCGCGCGAAGCACGTGAGTCGTACAACACCCATGCGGCCGAGATCCGGCGGTGCCTGCATGTTGCAGCCCTCAGGTGCCGCATGGCCCAGCCAGCACCTTCTCGAGGGCGCGCGCGAGGCCGTCGAAGCGAGCCCGCCACGCCGGGTGCTCCCCCAGCATGGCCTGCGCCTTGTGTACGACCGCAGAAGCGTCGGCATCTCGCCGGTCCCGCAGGGCAAGGCGAGCCCGCCAGTACAGGATCTCCAGGAACTCATCGGCGAACAGCACGCTTCCCGCGCTGCTGGCTGCGCCCATCGCTTCATCCAACGTCTCATGGGCCACCGTCTCATGGGCCATTCCCTCCTGGGGATCGACGGCGCCCCCCGCCTCGTCGATCAGCAGCGCCTGGAGCATCCGGAAGCACGCAAACGCAGCGTGCGCCCCGGGCTCTGGCGGGCAGGCGCCCGCTACCCAGGCGATGAGCTCGCGCGCCTCGTCGTGCTGCCCTGCCGTGGCCAGGAGCCGCGCGAGCAGCAGGGAGCACTCGGGCACCGGGCGCTCGATGAACCGCCGCTCCAGGACATGGGCCCGGCGGGCGAGCACGAGCGCGTCCTCGCGCCGGTCGCTCCAGTAGAGCAGCTCGGCGACGTTGTAGGTCGCCACGCGCTCCAGCCATGGGTTGCCGATCTCGCGCGCAAGCGAGATGACGCGCCGGAGATCCGCCGTGGCCCGGGACGGCGACTTCTTCAGCGTCCAGAGCACGACGCGGTTCATGTACGCGACGCACAGGTGCGGCAGATCGTGGACCCTTGCACAGAGGTCGATCGCCTCGCGCGCGCGCTCCTCTGCCTCGCTGAACGAGCCCGCGTGCGCCAGCTCGACCGGCAGGAGCAGCAGCGCGACGATCCGGCTGTCGTGATCGCCGAGCGCCTCCGCCTCGACGGCGCCCTTCTCCAGGAGCGCGATCGCCTGCGCCACCTGCGCCGTCCGCACGCACCTGCGTCCATCGGCCACCACGAGCCGGACCGCGAGCCGCGGTGAGCCCGACCGCGCGACGAGGGGGCGCGCCTGCTCCACGCGCCGCGCCGACCCCTCGTAATCCCCGGTCCAGTCGAGCAGGATGGCCTCTTCCAGGAGGATCTCGCCGACGAGCACCTCGTCGGCGAGGCGCTCGCCTAGCTCGCGCGCCGTGGTCAGATCCTCGATGGCTTCCCGCGTCCGGTGCGCTCGGTAGCGTATCCTGCCCCGGCCCGCGAGCGCGAGCGCGCGCCGGCGCAGGTCCGCCGCAGAGATGTGCTCGAGGGCCGCACTGTAGTGCTGGTCGGCCTCGACGTGTCGGTGAGCTGAGAGCGCGATGTCCCCGAGCTTCACGTAGGCTTCCGCCGCCTCCTCGCTCGCTCCGCACGCGCTCGCGTGCCGCGCCAGCGAGGCAAGGGTCTCCGGGGTCGCATCCCCGGCGGAGACCCGCGCTCGCCAGAAGGCCAGCGCGTACCGGTGGGTGTCCCTGCGGTGCTCCGGATGGAGCGGCTCGACCACCGAGTCCCGGAAGACGCCGCTCTGGAATGCGTACCGCTCGCCTAGCGTGCGCGACGCGCGCGGCGCGCGCTCCAGGATGCCCCGCTCGACCAGCGCGCTCAGGCCGAAGCCCGCGTCTACCGGCGACCCGGCCCCACCGGCCCGATCGGCGGCGTCCTGGACCCACTCCAGCTCCGCCCTGGTGAACGAGGCCCCGAGCACCGCGCAGAGCCGCGCGCACGCCGCGAGCTCCGGCGGCAGCGCTTCGAGCCTCCGCAGGGCCAGCCACTGCCACCCAGGCGAGGGCGAAAGGCCTTCGGGCGCCGCGGTCGCCGCGTAGTAGCTGCCCGTGTTCGACCGCTGGCGCACGATCCCGGCCCGCTTCAGCTCCCGGACGATCGCCACAAGGCACGCCGGATTGCCGCCGGCCCACGCGGCGAGCCGCCTCAGCGTGTCCGCCGGCGGGTACTCCGCCGGCAGGAGAAGCTCCGCCGCGAGCCGCATCCCGGCGCCCTCGTCGAGCGGCAAAAGCGCCCTCTTTTCGAAGCGTTGCGTGCGGGTACCCCACCCGGGGCGGAGCTGCTCGAACCGCGGATGCGCGGCGACCACGACCCAGAGCGCCACGCCGGCGCCGTCGAGCGTCGCGACCTCGAGCGCATCGAGCAGCGCGTCGTCCGCCCAGTGCGCGTCGTCGAGGATCACGGCCACCGGCCCGCGGCGCGCGCGCCGGCGGAGCCCTTCCGCGATCGCCCGCAGGAGCTCGTGGTCGCGCGACGCGCTGCCGGACGGGGCGCCCCACCCGAGCGCCGACGCCACGGCCGGCCACGCCGCGCGCCCGATCTCCTGGCCGAGCCGCTCCACGCAGAACGCCTCGACGTCGGCCGGCGGCCTCTCCGGCGCGCCCAGCGCGGCGCGCAGGATCTCCTCCACCTCTCGCGCGACCTCGCACGAGAGCGGCTGCGCCGCGCGCATCGAGAGCACCAGCGCCTCCGGATGGAGCGATCGCGCCACGGCAGCCGCCTCGTTCGCGAGGCGCGTCTTGCCGAGGCCGGCTTCGCCGAGCAGCGTCATCAGGCCGGGACACGTGCCGTCAAAGGCCGCGGCGGCGCTCGCTGCCAGCGCCTCGACGACCTCGCTCTGCCCGAGCAGGGGCACCTCGCCGTCGACCGCGCCCGTCGCGGTCGACGCGCCCATCGCGGCCGCGGCGCCTGTCGAGGGTGGCGTGGGTTCGGTCTCCACCAGCACGCGCTCGATCTCCGCGCTGAGCACGACCCCGGACCAGGGTTCGGGCGGCAGCCAGCCTTCCGGGCGATCGACCGCCGTGCCATAGGCGACGGGCGCGCACCTGCCCTTCCGGCGCACGCTGACGCCCGCGAGGTGGAGCCCCGCGCGCGCGTCGCACCGGCCGGCGAGCTCCCGCGCGGCGGCGAGCGCCGCCTGCGCCGGATGCTCGATGTCGCGGCCCGAGAACAGCGCCACGAGGCGGCGTCCGCGCTGGCGGACGACGAGCCCCTTGCGGCTCGCCAGCGCGGCGACGGCCGACGGCACGGCGCCGCTGACGTCCGCGACAAGCACCACGACCGGCTCGCGCCCGTCCGCGATGAGCCGGGCGCTCCCCGCGCTCTCGGGCAGCTCGGCCGGGGCCGCGGGCGGGGCCGCCTGCACGGCGACAGCGCCGCCGGCGAGGCGAGCCCCCACGACAGCGCCGCTGGCGCGGCCAGCGCCCGCCGCGGCGAGGGCGCGTCGGAGCAGTGACACGCTCGCGGGCCGGCGGTCTGGATCCTTGGCGAGGCATGCGAGCACGACGTCCTCGATCGCGGCCGGGACGGCGGCCAGCTCGGTCGGGCGCGGCGGACGCAGCGCGAGGTGGCCGTGCTCGATGGCGCCCGCGTCGCCGACGAACGGCGGTCGCAGCGTCAGGAGCTCGAACAGGATCACGCCGAACGCGTAGATGTCGGCGCGCGCGTCGATCGCGAGGTCCCCGCGCGCTTGCTCGGGCGACATGTAGACGGGCGTCCCAACGATGGTCCCGGCGCGCGTGAGCTCGGCGCCGGTCGCCTCGGCGCCGGCGCCCCGCTTGGCGAGGCCGAAATCGAGCAGGACCACGCGCTCCTCCGCGCCGGCGCGCGCTCCGCTGCCGCTCGCTGGCACGAGGAAGACGTTCTCCGGCTTCACGTCGCGGTGGATCACCTCCCGGGCATGCGCCGCCTCGAGCGCGACGAGCAGCGCATCGGCTCGCCCGAGCGCCCAGCCCGGGTCCGGCGGCCCGGGCAGCGCCGCGAGGTCGGCCGCGAGCGTGCGCCCTCGCAGCCGCTCCATGGCGATCCACGGCCGGCCATCGTCGAGCCTCCCCTGCCCGTACAGGCGCGGCACGTGCGGGGGGCCGATCCGCTCGAGAGCGCCGGCCTCGCGCTGGAAGCGCGGCTCGCTCTGCTCCGCGCCGATCAGGCCGACCTTGACGGCGATCGGCACCTCGTCGCGCTCGCGCCAGCCTGCCCAGACGGCAGCGAAGCCGCCCAGACCGAGGAGCTCGGTCAGACGGAAGCCCTCGACGCGCGGCGCTGAGCCGCGGGCCTCTGCGGGCACAGGCCCAGGCGGCGGCCCGCCGTGCCGGGGGCACGAGGCCGCCTCTGCGATCCGCCTGTGGCACGATGGACAGCGATGCAAATCGGTTTTCCCTTCGCGACGGGCGCGGACCGGGGCCGTGAGCGGCGCTCATGATATCGTTGTTGTCCGGCGCATGGCACGAACCACGGAAGACGACACGCTCCCCAGCTCACATACCCCTTCCGCGCTGGCGATGGCGGCCGTGGCTCATCAGCCGAGCGCCCTCGACGACGCCACACTTCGGATACGGGAGGCCGAGGCCACGCGCACGCAGGAGGACCCGTCGCCCGATCCGCTGCTCCGCACCCTGCCGCGGGGGGCTCGCGTCGGCGACTACATCCTCGATCGCCCCCTCGCCCGGGGTGGCTTCAGCTTCGTCTATCGCGCCACGCACGCCGAGCGCGGCACCGCCGCGGCGCTCAAGGTCCTTCACGCCGACCTCGCCTCGGATCTCGATGCGGTCGTCCGCTTCGCGCGGGAGATCGAGGCGATACAGCGTCTGAATCATCCGAATGTGGTCGCGATCCTCGATCACGGGCGGCTCAGCAGCCGTGGTGCCCCCTACTATGTCATGGAGCTGCTCGAGGGCTGTAGTCTCGACGAGCACCTCCGCGCCCGCGGACGCCTGTCCGCCACGGACGTGCTCGCGCTCCTGGAGCCGCTTTGCAGCGCGCTCGACGCGGCGCACCGCTGGGGGATCGTGCACCGGGATATCAAGGCATCGAACGTCTTTCTCGCCGAGCAGGGCGGGCGGCGGAGGGTGGTGCTGCTCGACTTCGGCGTGGCCAAGCTGCTCGATGCGCCGGAGCCTGCGCTCACGTCGTCGCGGCACATCGTCGGGACCCCGACGTGCATCAGCCCGGAGCAGATCCTCGGCGAGTCGATCGACTCCCGCGCTGACGTCTACGCGCTCGGGGTGCTGACGTACCGGATGCTCGTCGGCGAGCCGCCCTTCGTCGAGCGCTCCTATCCGATGCTGCGCCAGCTGCACCTCTACGTGGACCCGCCGCGCCCGAGCACCCGGGCGCGCGTCCATCCCGCATTGGATGAGGTGATCCTCCGTGCGATGAGCAAGGATCGCAGGGAGCGCCCCCCGACGATCACGGCCTTTCTGGGCGAGCTGAGGGCCACGGTGGAGGCGAGCGGCGGGACAGGCGCGCTGTCTTCTGCCGCGCGCGAGCGGCAGGCGCTCGCGCTCTACGCCGAAGTGCACGTCGAGCCGAGCGCCCTCGAGGAGCCGGAGGATGGATTGCTCGCCGATCTCGAGGTCATCCTCCCCTTCATCGCCGCCGAGCTCGTCAGCGCCGGTCTCACGACCATGGTGCAGACCGGCAGCAGCATGCTTTTCACGGTGGATCGTCCCGACGACCCGGCCGGGGACAGGGAGGCGCGCCGCCAGGTGGTGCGCACGGCGCTCGCGATCTACCAGCGGCTCGAGGCCCGCTCCGGGCGCGATCCCAGGGTCGATGTGCGCCTGTGCCTCCACGCGGGAGAGCTCACGGATACCGGCAAAGGCTCGCCCGCAGCCGGCAAGCTGCTGGAGGTCGCGGCGTGGGTGCCAGACCAAGCCGGAGAGGGCGTCTTCGCTTCACCCGAGCTCCTGTCCGATCTGGAGATCGCAACGGCAGGAGAAGAGGGCGCGCTCCGCCGGATCACAGCGCCACGGACACGACAGGGCTGATCACCCGCCCCTCATGCCCAGTGCGCCAGGACGGGCATCCTCGCCGGCTCGTCGTCCGGGACGCTGCTCGCGGCGGCCCTGCGCTATTGCCGCGAGCAGTCGTCGCCGAAGCGCGTCTGCATGCCCGCTCGGTCGTCGCGTCGGGCGGGCGCGGCGCTCGCGGCGCGGCGCGACCGCCCGTCGACGTGCCTTGTGCGGGCAGCGGGCTCGTGGTGAGCTGTGCGCCATGCAGGAGGCGCACGGAGCTTGGGTGATCGACCTCGCCACGGCGCGGGTGGTCGATCTGACGCACCCGATCACCCCGGAAATGCCGCTGTTTCCCGGCGACGAGCCCTATGCGTCGGAGGCGCTCAGCACCCTCGAGAAGGACGCGTATTGCTCCAATCGTTTCTCGATGGACGAGCACGCCGGCACCCACGTGGACGCGCCGGCGCACTTCACGGCCGGCACAGCGACCGTCGAGCAGATCCCGCCGGAGCAGCTCGTCGGGGCGGCGGCGGTCGTGGACGTGACGGCGGCCGTGGCGGCGAACCCGGACCACCGGGTCACGGTGGATGATCTCCGCAGCTGGGAGGCGCGGCACGGGGCCCTCGGCGCGAGGCATATCGTGCTGATCCGGACGGGCTGGGGGGCTCGCTGGTCCGATCCGGCGAGGTACCTGAACCAGGACCCCCAGGGCGTCATGCATTTCCCCGGGGTTTCCGTGGAGGCGAGCCGCTACCTGCGCGAGCGCGGCGTGCGCTGCATCGGTATCGATACGCTGTCGACCGACCCGGGGCAGAGCGAGACATTCGAGCAGCACAGGGCCTTCCTTGGCGCCGGCGGCTACCACATCGAGAACCTCGCCAACCTGGATCAGCTGCCCGAGGCCGGGGCGGTCGTTGTGGTCGCGCCGCTCCCGCTCGCGCGCGGCAGCGGCGCGCCGGCCCGGGTGCTGGCGCTGGTGCCGGCCTCCGGCGGCCCGGCGAGCTAGCGCGGCGCACATCGCCGGGCAGGCTCGGGCGGCGGCCGCGGCGTTGCGCATTGCAGCGCGTCAGCACCCCTGGCTGCTCTCTGACCTGCCGCACGCGTCGCCTCACCTTTCGCCCAGGGGACGGATCGGCGCAGGCACGCCTGGGGCGCAGCGCGCGCCGTCCTGGCCCCGTCGCCCTGCTCCGGCGCCGTGTCGCCTGTTTGCATACCGCCCCCCGCGACGGTCGTACGAGGTGCTGCTCCCCGCGCCGGAGCGACCACACGGAGCTTCGCGTCCTGCCCGGGATTCGGTATCCTCTCGACTCCCCCCTCGGGAGGTGACCGGGCGTATGAAGTTCGAGAAAGACGTCCTTCTGGCCGGCAAGTTCCGCCTGGAGCGAGAGCTATCGCACGGCGGGATGGGCTCGATCTGGGTGGCGCAGCACGTACAGCTCGGCACGCTCGTCGCGATCAAGTTCATGCGCGACTCGTTTTCGCGGCTGCCGGTGCTCCGGGCGCGCTTCGAGCGGGAGGCGCGCGCCGCCGCGCAGCTCAAGAGCCCCCATATCGTGCAGGTCCACGATTTCGGCTTCGAGGAGGACGACGAGGTGCCCTACCTCGTCATGGAGCTCCTGCAAGGCGAGGATCTCAGCAAGCGCCTCCAGCGGTGCGGCCGCCTCTCGCTCCCGGAGACGCTGCACATCATCGTCCAGGCCGGGAAGGCGCTCCGCAGCGTCCATGAAGCGGGGTTCGTGCACCGCGACCTCAAGCCCGCCAACTTCTTCCTGGCGCGCGTCGACGGCGAGGACGGCGAGATCGTGAAGCTGCTCGACTTCGGGATCGCGAAGGACGTCTCGGCGGTGCTCGCGACCGATATCTCGGCCACGGGCGAGGTGATGGGCTCGCCCAACTACATGAGCCCGGAGCAGTTCTATGGCGAGCGGGACGTGGACGCGCGCAGCGATCTCTGGTCGCTCGGGGTCATCCTGTTCAAGATGCTCACGGGGCAGCTGCCGTTCCCGGGCGACGCGATCGGGCGCGTGGTCACGAAGGTGATCCTCGGCACGGTGCCGTCGGCGCGCGCGCTCGCCCCCGATCTGCCGAGCGGCATCGACGCGTTCTTCGAGCGGGCGCTGGCGCGCGATCGGGACAAGCGGTTCCAGAACGTGCGCGACATGGTGAACGAGCTCGCGCGCGTCGCGGGCGCGCCGCCGTTCTTCTCGCTCGTGGGGGACACCTCGCTGGGCGCCGGGTGGTCGTCGCTGGTCTCCGGCGGCGTGTCCGGGCTCGCCGACCCCGGCACGCCGCCGGTGGCGCAGCTGACGACGATGCCCATCCAGCGGCGCTCGGACCCGAACGATGTCCGCGCCTCGACGCCGAACCCGCACTCGCTGCCGGGCACCTTGACCGGCGCGATCAACCTGTCGGCGCCGCACGCGGCGCGCGGCGCCATCGCGCGGGTCGCGGGGCGCGTCGCCATCGGGGCGACGATCGTCGCCGTGGGGGGCGGCCTGTTCATCGCCACGCTCAAGGGCGCATCGACCGGCGGCGACCCGACCGCGGCCCAGGTGTCCGCGGCCGCCGCGGCGCCCGCGCTCGCCGCGCCGTCGAGCGGCGCGCCGGCCGGGCCCGCCGCGGTCCCCGCCATCGCGAGCGCTCCCGAGGCGCGCGCCGCGGCGACCCCCGCGGTGGTACCGGCCCCGCCGCCGCTCGAGCCGGGCGCGGGCGCGCCGGGCGCCGCCTCCCTGGCGCCGGCACAGGCATCCGCCGTCCCCTCCGCGGCGGCGGCGCGGAGCGCCGCGCCCGCGCGCCCCGCGTCTCCGGCCACCGCTCGGACCACGTCGACGGCGGCGCCGCGCAAGGCGGCGCCGGCTCCTCGCAAGAAGTCCGGCGGGAGCAGGCCGGACTGGGGGCTCTAGCCGGGTGGCTCCGCGTCCCCAGAGAGCAAGAATGCGCTTCCGAGCGGCGGTGATGGGTACGTTCCTCCTTGTCACGTTCGCCGGCGCGGAGGCGTCCGCGCAGGCGCCGCCCCCGTCGGCGAAGGCGCGGCAGGCGGCCGTCGCGTACGCCAACCAGGGGTGGACGGCCTACCGAGCACGCCGGTACCGGGACGCGCTCCAGGCCTTCCGCCGAGCCGAGGCCACGGTGCATGCGCCGACCTTCCTGATCATGGTCGCGCGCTCCTGCCACAAGCTCGGCCGCCTGACCGAGGCGCGCTCGGTCTACCAGGTCATCGTCGACGAGCAGCTCCCGGCCGACGCCTCGCAGGCGTTCCGGCAGGCGCAGGCCGAGGCGAGGACGGAGCTCGAGGCCCTCTCGTCGCGCATCCCGACCGTGGAGATCACCGTGACGGGCGCGGGCTCGGGGGGCGCCCAGGTGGCGCTCGGCGGGCTGGACGTGCCGCCGTCGACGCCCGTCGCGCGCGATCCGGGCAGCCACACGCTCGCCGTGGGGGCGCCTGGACGACGCGGGCTGACGAAGGAGATCGTCCTCAAGGAGGGCATGAGGGCCAAGGTCGAGGTCGATCTCGCGGCTGGTAAGGTGCGGATCGAGAGCGACAGGACCGGGCGCGGCGCGGGCGGCGAGCCGCAGCCGCTCGGCCCCGGGCAGGTCGCGGCCGACGGCAGCGCCCAGGAGGGCGGCGGGCCGCTGGGGCCTGGGCAGGGTGCGGCCGACGGCAGCGCCCAGGAGGGCGGTGACGCGGGCGACGCGGCGGATGCACGCCCGCGCCCGCGCAGCCCCGCGGTCGTGTTCACGGGGCTCGCCGCGACCGCCGCGGGGACGGGGCTCGGGGTCGCGTTCGTGCTGCTCTCGAACGGGAAGGCGAGCGCGCAGCAGCGCCTCCTGGAGCCGGCCTGCACCGACCCTGCGCGCTGCCCCGGGCTCGACCTGCGCGCGTACAACGACCTGGGGCACGCCAAGGCAGACCTCGCGAACGCGGCGGTCTGGAGCTTCCTTGCCGCGGGCGCGGCGGGGCTCGGCACGGCGGCGTACGTCCTCCTGACAGGGCAGCCCGACGCGCGGGACGCGACGGCGACCGGCCTGTCGGTGATCCCCATGCCGGGCGGGCTCGGGCTCAGCAAGCGCTGGTGAGGTTTCCGAAGAGAGGGATCGTCCCGATGGTGCGCATCGTATCTTGGACGTGGATGGGCCGGGCGCTCTCGACGATCGTCCCGCTGGTCGCGCTCACCGGGGGGAGCTGCGTCTTTTACAGCTACGAGGATGTCGTGCCCGGCACGGGCGGCGCAGGCGGAACGAGCGGCAGCGCCGGCGGGACCGTGGAGCCTTGTGAAGGGGGTGGCGGCTGCGGCGGGGCGCCCCCGGAGGGCTGCGATGGGCCGGGGAGCCATATCTCGACTTGCCTTGTCGATGATGGCTTGCTCGCGCGGTACTTCCTCGACGCGTACGGCACGGATGGCAAGCTCGTCGACTCGGGACCAGCGCCGGGGCTCTCGCTCGACGTGGTGTCGGACGGAGAGAGGCTCAACCTGGAAGGCGAGGCGGGGCGCAGGGGCATCCGCTGGAACAACCTCGGCGGCAACGCGCGCGTGGAGGCCGTGTTTTCTTCGACCGCCACGCCCCCGAGCAAGCTCCTCGTCTCGAAGGCGGCGCTCACGCTCGAGACCGTGGTGAGCGTGACGGCCGCGGCGGTCGAGGGCGTGCCGGCTCGCATCCTGTACCTCGGGACCGATACCGGAGAGTTCGGGAAGTACTCGCTGAGCGCGGGCGACCCCGACGGGATGGGCAACCGAGAGCTGCTGTTCCACATCTACGCCAGCTCCCAGACGCTGCTCGTGGGGCAGTGGTTCATTCCCCTCGAGGAGCTGGAGCGGCCGTGCGTCCTGCACCTCGTGCTGAACGCCGCCGAGGGCGTCGTCGATCTCTACGTGAACGGCGACGCGCAAACGAACGCGATCCCGGATCGGCCGCCCGCCGACTTCGTCTTCACGTGGGCGGAGCCGACGTGGTATCTCGTGCTCGGAAACTCGCGGAAGGCCGGGCGCTCTCTCCGCGGCTCGATCCAGTATGCCGCGCTGTACGGCAAGCCATTGACCCGCGAGCAGGTGGAGACCAACGCCGCGACGCTGGCGAAGAGCGACGACGGCCCCGGGATGTGACCTAGTGCGCGCCGCGCCCGTTCCGGGTTCGCGCCGGCGCCCGCGCGCCCTCGCGTCCGGAGAGCGCATAGGTCACGCCGCGCTCCAGCGTCCCCCGCGTCACGATCCCCCCCAGATCGGCCCCCAGCTGCACGAGCGCCTGCGCCACGCTCGGCCGGATCCCGGTGAGCACCACCTCGGCCCCGAGCAGCCGCGCGCTCCGCGCCGCCCGGATCAGCGCGTCCGCCACCTCCGGCCCCGCCTGCGGCACCCCCGTCACGTCGAGGAGGGTGATCCGCGCGCGCTGGCGGGAGATCCCGTCCAGCAGCGTCTCGGTGAACTGCGCGCCCCGCTCGCGGGTCAGCTCGCCGACCAGGGGCGCCACCAGCACCCCGTCCGCGATGGGCAACAGCGGCGTTGAGATCGCCCGTATCGTCTCCTGCTGCACGCGCAGCATCTTCTCCTGCAGCTGCCGGGTCCTCGCCTCGGCCCGCACCCGCTCGGTGATGTCCACCGCGATCGCCCCGCATCCGGAGACCCTGCCCTCCTCGTCGCGGAGCGCGAACCTGGTGCTCATGTACACGTGCGTCCCGTCGGCCAGATCCATCTCGTCCTCGGAGGTGATGGGCTCGGACGACGCCATCGCCGCCCGGTCCTGCGTCGTGAACCGGTCGGCGATCTCCGCGGGGAACAGGTCGTGTTGCGTCTTCCCCATCAGCTCCTCGCGGGGCTTGCCGAGGAGCGCCTCGACCGGCGGGTTCAGCAGCGTGTGGCGGCCCTCGCTGTCCCGCGCGAACATGAGCATCGGCGCGTTCTGGATGAAGGCCTCCAGCAGCGCGGCGCCCCGGCGCCTCTGCGCCTCGGACTCCACGCGCGCGGTGACGTCGATGGTCACCACCGCCACGAAGCGGTTCCCGCTCGCGTCCTCGAATGCAACGTAGCTCGGCTCGGTCCAGAGCCGGCGCCTCTCCTTGTAAAGCTCGCCCGGCTCGGTGTCGTAGGGGACCGGGGGCAGCGTGACCACCTCCCCGGCGAGCGCTCGGCGGAAGGCCTCGGCGTGGCCCGTCTTCACCGCCTGCGGATCCTCCAGCGCGTTGTACTTGCCGATGATCTGCTCGGGCCTGATGCGCCACCGCGCGCAGTCGGCCCGGTTGATCGCGACGAGGAGCCCGTCCGCGCGGTGGACCACCAGCGGTACGGTCACCGCATCGAAGAGCGCGCGGTAAGGCACGCTGTCCGCGAGCTCGCGCTGCGCGTCGCGCGGCGCCGCGCCCGAGCCGAGCCTTCGCTCCAGCTCCTCCACGCGAGCCCGGAGCCGCGCGTTCTCTGCCTTGATTCGCTCGTCGCTCTG
The DNA here is from genome assembly GCF_051527405.1 of Sorangium sp. So ce295. Lineage (NCBI taxonomy): Bacteria > Pseudomonadati > Myxococcota > Polyangiales > Polyangiaceae > Sorangium > Sorangium sp. So ce295. The sequence goes on from NZ_CP150324.1 coordinate 12,941,734, forward strand.
CCGGTCGATCTCCATCGTCCCCCCTGAGCCCTGCCTGATGTGCGATCTCACGCGCGGCCGCTCGCCGCCGAGGAGAGCGCGCTCAGCCCTCTGAGCCCTGCGCACCGCTCTCCGCCCGCGGCCGTCCGGGATACCTGCTGCGCTGAAATGGTGCACCATCAGGCCGGCCCCGTGAAGTACTGAATCGGCCGGGGATGGCTCGTTCTCGCGGGCTGGCGCGTCGACAGCGGTACTCCCACGCACGACCGACTCGCCCTCATCGCAGCCCCGCGCACCACCGACCGGAACCTGCCCTTCGTGCTCGTCGCCTCGTACATCGGAGCATCTCGGAGGCGCTATCGACACGGCGAAAGACACGTTCGATCCGGACGGACGCCGCTTCGTGTTTGCGTGGCTCCTGTTCCCGGAGAGCGTCCTGTCGACCAGGGGATAGGTCCCGCGGCTCGGGCTCGCCGCCGGTGGCTAGGGAAGAAAGACGGTGATCACACGGGTGGTCGACTCCGGGATGCCGGTGAGGTTGTTGACGCAGCTCGGGTAGTACATGCCGTTCGTGTTGAGCTGCTGGCAGTAGGCGGCGCACGACCCGCGGATGCTGAGCATCCCGCATTGCTGGACGGCCCCGCCGCTGGTGAGGTGACCGGCGGCGCAATCCCGCATCAGCGACCGTGCATGGCCGCGATTCGCCTCGTCGTAGCAGGCGTTCAGGTAAGGAGAGGGGGCAAACAGATTGCCCCAGAAGGCGCCTTCCAGATGCGTGTAGGTCGTGAGCTCGAGGGTACCGGTCTTGTCGATGGCCGAGGGAGTGCCCCGCGAGGAGATCGTCACGGAGACGCCGTACCAGTTCGTCCGCGACGCGAGGCACGCCGAGATCCACTGCTGGTCCATCAGGCCGAGCGGCTTGGTGCTCCAGTCCGGCACGAGGCCGATGATCCCCCAGTACTGCTCGTTGCGCACCGTGCCCGAGCCGTCGGTCCACGAGAAGCTGAACGACTGCGAGGGGAGGAACGCACAGCCGACCACATAGCTGAGGAGCTGGCGCGAGAGATCGCCGGCCGCGCCCGGATCCTGGATCGCGCTCAGGGCCGCCGGGCTCAATGCGTTGGGGTTGAGGGCGTTGGGGTTGAGGGCGTTGGGGTTGAGGGCGTTGGGGTTGAGGGCGTTGGGGTTGAGGGCGTTGGGGTTGAGGGCGTTGATGAACTCGAGCGCGCTAAGGGCAACTCCTACGGAGTCCTCCTCCTCTTCCTGAACTGCGACGCAGCCGACCAAAGACGCGACCAAAAGCGCTGCGAAAACAGCGATGCTGATCCGGTACATCGTCGTTCCCCCCCCCCGGGTTCGTCCCTTCGTGCCCTCGTCGAAGGTCACATGGGGTGTACCGATGACTAGCCATCATGTCCAGTACTCAACTGGCGATTTGTGTAGAATTCTGGAGTCGTTGGAGTCAGCGGTGCTCTGTCCACGGCGTGCCGGGCGAGCGCGAGGTCGCGTGTCGCGCGCCGTCTGAGACCCAGTAAGGAGCGGTGGATGATCGAAATCTCACATTGCATGAAGGCTCGACAGAAGGGCAGCGAGCGGCCTGTGTGTCGTTGCGATGTGCAGTGTGGCGACAGGAGCGTGCGCGGGGCCGGGGCCATGGCGCGAGGCACGCCGCTGACGAGCGCGCCGCCGAGCGCCCCGGCAGGCGCTGTCAGGGGGTCTCGTGCGCGGGGGCCGAGCGGGCGGTGATCGATCTGCTCGGGTCAGCCAGCAGGCTCACCCGGGGTCGATCTCGCCGTCGCCGCGCGGGCCCTGCGCCGGAGGCGGCGAGGTCGGTTCCGGGGAAGGCTGCGTGCCCTGCGCCGGCGGCGCGGTGATCGGGGAAGGCTGCGCACCCTGCACCGGCGCCGCGCCGGTCGGGTAAGCGTGCATCGGGCCCGCCTGGAAGGGTGGACGGAAGCTGGCTGTCGTGCGCCGCTGCCGCCGGAGGATCGCGCGAAGGGCGTAGGTGAGCGCCCCGAAGAGCGCCGCCAGGAGCAGCAACGTGGGGCCGATCGAGGCGGCGAGGACCGCGGTTTTCACGGCGACGACCCCCGCGTTCTCGATTCCCTCGCTGGCCGCGCGGGCGATCTTGCCGCCGGCGCCCAAGGTCTGCTCCTCGCCGCGCGCCGTGATCGACATCTTCACGGTCGCATAGGCGATCTGCCCCTCCAGCAACCGCTCCTGCGCCTCGATCTGCTCGATCGTCTCACGCACGCTCCCGAGCTGCTTCTCGACGGCGACAACGTCCGCGAGGCTCCCCGTCCTGTCGGAGAGCAGGTCGAGCAGCCGCTTCTCCTGGGCGCGGGCGTTCCGCAGCCGCGCGCCGATGTCCGCGCGCTGCTCGGTCACGTCCTCGGCCTTCTCCGCGTCGTCGACCACCTCGCCGACCGACGCCGCCACGGCGCGGAACGCGCCGACCTTCGCCGAGGGGACCCGCGCCTCGAGCGACGCGCTCCGGTGCGGGCCGCCGTGCACCCGGGCCTCGCTCACGTAGCCGCCGTGCTCCTCGACCGCGGTCCGCAGCCGCTGCATCGCGGGCTCGAAGGCGTCGACGAGGATCGCGGTCTCGACGGTGATCCGCATCGCCCGCCCGGCGAGCGGCGCCGACGCGGGTGAGGGCCCCGGCGCTCGCTGATCCAGCGCCGCGATCTGCGCGGGCGGGGCCGATCCGGAATGGTCCCCTCTGGCGCAGGCGCTCGTCAGCGTCACCGCCAGGAGCAGCACGGCAGGCAGCCTCATGCAGGAGCGCATGCGGTGACCATAGCGGTTCGAGCGAACGACCGCGAGCGGCGCCTGTGAGCCCACCTCGGGCGAGGACGCGGACACGCCGTGCGCGCCGGCGGCGGGCCCGCCCGTTGCGAGGCGGGCGCCGACCATGTCGACACGCGAAGAGGACACCCCGGGATACGACGCGATCATCGTCGGCGGAGGGCCGGCCGGCCTCAGCGCGGCGCTCATCCTGGGGCGCTGCCGGAGGCGCGTCCTCGTGTGCGACTCGGGGCGGTACCGCAACCACGCGGCGCGCGAGATGCACGGCTTCCTGTCGCGCGACGGGATCGCGCCGTCCGAGCTCCGGCGGATAGCGCGCGAGCAGCTGGCGCCGTACGGCGTCGAGATCCGCGAGGCCGCCGTCACCGACGTCCGCCGCGGAGCGAGGCGCTTCGAGGTGACGCTGGAAGGCGGCGAGCGCCTGCGCTGCCGCAAGCTGCTGCTCGCCACCGGGCTCGTCGATCGGCTGCCGGAGCTCCCGGGGCTCCCCGCGATGTACGGCAAGAGCGTGCACCACTGCCCCTACTGCGATGGATGGGAGGCGCGCGATCAGGCGATCGGCGTCTACGGACAGGGCAGCACCGGGGTCTCGCTCGCCGTGAACATGAAGACGTGGAGCGATGACGTCGTCCTGTTCACGGACGGCCCAGCGTCCCTGTCGCGATCGGACGCCGATCGGCTCGCGCGCCACCGGATCGGCGTGCGCGAGGAGCGCGTCGCCCGGCTCGAGGGCAGGGACGGGATGCTGGAGCGCGTGGTGCTCGAGGACGGCAGCGCGGTGGAGCGCCGCTCGCTCTTCCTCAAGGCGAAGCAGGAGCAGGGGGCGGATCTGGCCGGGCGGCTCCGCTGCACGGTCACGGAGGAGCGGGGCGTCGAGACGGTCGCCGAGCACGAGGAGACGACCCGCGATGGGGTCTTCGTCGCCGGGGACGCCTCGAAGGAGGTGCTGCTCGCCATCGTGGCCGCCGCGGAGGGAGCCGCCGCGGCGTTCGGGATCAACTGCGCGCTGCAAGAAGAGGAGCTCGCGTAGCGGGGCAGCGCGCCCTCGCCGGCGCTGCCAGGACAGGCGCTCAGTCGCCCCGACCGCCCGGCCCGCGCCCGCGGCCAGGCCCCGGCCCGAACGGCGGCGGGCCCGGGCGCCGCCGCCGCTCGGCCTCGAGCTCCTCGTAGCGGGTGAGCTGCTCGGGCGTGAGCACGCCCTTCACGCGCGCGTCGGTGCGATCGCGGAGGGCGTCGAGCGCGGGGCGGCACTCGGAGAGGAGCCTGTCCCGCTCGGCCTCGGCCTCGGCGAGCGTCGCCTTGAGCTCGCGCACCTGGCGGTCGGTGAGGTCGAGGTGGCGGCGCATCGCCTTGAGGCGGAACTGCGCGCGCGCCTCGGTCGGAGGGCCCCGGAAGGTGGCCTCGAGGTCGCGCAGCGCCGTGACGCGGCCGATGGCCGCGCCGGCGACGCCGCCGAAGAGGAAGACCGCGGCGAGCACGGCCAGCGGCTTCCAGCGGGCGAGGGGGGGCGGGGACGCGGGGCGCTCTGTCATTCGCTCGCCTCGAGGGCCTCCACGGAGGCCATGATCGCGCTGTCGACGTCGCGCTGCGCCTGCAGGAAGAAGAGGATGCTCGCGGCCGCCGCGAGGGCGGTGACGACGAGGGCAGGGCGACCCGAGCGGACGATGCCGTCGGCGATCGCGGGCCGCGCGGGCAGGGGCAGGAGCCGAGGAGCGGCCGTCGCGGCGCGGACCATGGCGTCGGTGAAGCCGGCGTCCGGCTCGAGGCCGTCGGTCGCGGCCGCGATGCGCGCGAGCGGATCGCTGGCCGCGCTGGCCGTGCTGGCCGTGCTGGCCGTGCTGGCCGTCGCAGCGCGCAGCACGGCCGCCGTGAAGCGGTCGTCGGCGTCGATGCGAGCGGTCGCGGCCGCGAGGCGCGCGAGGTCCCGATCGGGTCCGGTCCGGTCGTCGTCGCGGTCAGACATGCGGCGCCTCCTCCTCGATCTGCCGGGCGCGGAGCGCGGCGCGGGCGCGCACCAGGCGTTGCTCGACGGCGCCCTCGGAGCAGCCGAGCGCCGCCGCGGCCTCCTTCGCGGGCAGGCCCTCGACGGCGACGAGGACGAGCGCGGCGCGCTCCTGGGGCGGGAGCGCGGCGAGCAGCGCGTCGAGCTCGCGCAGCGCGACGCGCGCCTCGGCGGAGACGAGGCCGTCGAAGCGCGGCTCGGTCGACGCCTCGCGCGCCTCGCGCGGGGTGTCGCGGCGGCGCCGGAGGGCGTCGAGGCAGGCGTTCGTCACGATGCGGTACAGCCAGGTCTCCACCTTCGATCTCCCGTCGTAGCGCCCCTCGCGCAGGGCGCGGTAGGCGTCGACGAACGCCTCCTGCAGGGCGTCCTCGGCCTCGGCGAGGTCGCCGACCAGGCGCGCGGCCAGGCGGTACATCGGCGCGCGCGTGTGCTCGACGATCTGCCGGAAGGCCGCATCATCGCCCCTGGCGACGCGCGCTGCGACGAGCCTGAGGTCGACGATCACGTTCCCCCGCGATTCTGCGCCCATGGCACCGCGCGCGCTACAGGGACGGGCGCTCAGCGGCGCTCGGGGCCGCGCATGCCGGGCCCGGGGCCGTGCTCGCCGCCGGGTCCGCCGGGCCCGGGGCCGCGCATGCCGGGCCCGGGGCCGTGCTCGCGGCCGTGCCTGCCAGGCCCGTGGCCGTGCTCGCGGCCGTGCCTGCCCGCGGCCGGCCCCTTCTCGATGCGCTCGGCGAGGGCGTTGCGCTGCGCCTCGTCGAGGATCGGGACGATCGCGGCCAGCGCGCCGACCATGCGGTCCAGGTGCGCCCGCGGGCCCATCTTCTCGCCCGCCGGCGGCTGCGGCAGGAACGCGTTCGCGTCGAAGCGATCCGCGGCGAACGTCTCGAGCCGCGCGCGCATCTCGGCGCGCCTCGCCGCGTGATCTTCCTTCCGCCCGACCCGGTCGGCGTCGCCCGGGCGCGCGGCCTCGAGGGCCTTGTCGATCTGCGCGCGCTGCTCGTCGCGCAGGTCGAGGCCGGCGAGGAGGTGGCCCAGCGGACCGCCGCGCATGCCGGGGCCGCCCATGCCGCCGTGGTCGCCGCGCATGCCGGGGCCGCCCATGCCGCCGCGGTCGCCGCGCGGGCCGCGGTGGTGCTCGCCGCCCTGCTCGCCGCCGCGCGGGCCGCGCTCTGCTCGCTCGTCCATCTTCGCGGCGATCACATCGATGAGCTGCCGGCGCTGCTCCTTCGTGAGCGTGGCGTGCAGGGTGCTCAGCGCCCCGGCGACGCGCGCGCGGCGCTCCTCCGCCGCGCGGCCGGCGTCGGGGAGCTTCGCCTCGATCGCCGCCCGATCGATCTTGCCGGCGCGCACGCCCTCGGCGAGCGCCGCGAAGACGGCCCCGTCCTTCGGGCGCTCCTTCGCGCCGTCGCGCAGCCCCTCGAGGGCGCCCTCGATCGTCGCTTCCTGCGCGTCGGAGAGGTCGAGCTCGTGGAGCGCCGCGCGCAGGAGGTGCTCGGGGCCGCGCGGCCCGCCGCGATGGCCGCCGAAGCCCCCTCGGGGACCGCCCGCCCCGGGCGGGCCCTTGGCGAGCGCCGCCTCGGCGGCCTCGTCGCTCGGGGACGTGTTGCCCTGCCCCGTCTCCGCCGTGCAACCGGCCGCGCCGACGAGCGCGCCGACGAGCGGCAATATCCCACCAAGCCTCCACCAACGAGACTGCGTCATGGACTCTTCTCCTGCGTCGCCCGCGTCGTGCCGAGCGGGTCGTTCATCCCTGTGACGCGGGCGGGGAGGGGGGCCCTACGAGGACGAGCTACTTTTTCTGGAGGCCCGGTCGTCCGGCAAGCTCCGCAAGGAGCCGGGAGAGGCGAACGCGGGCTGGATCGGGCCCGGCCTTACCGCACGCTGGCGATCAGGTGGGTGCGCGTCCCCTGCGGTGTGGCGACCTCGGCCTCGTCGCCCTCCGACAGGCCCAGCAGGGACGCGCCGAGGGGGCTCGTCGTGGCGAGGGTCTGCAGCTCGACCCCCTGGAACTGGATGCGCTCGCCGCCCGCGGCCGGCAGGAGGAAGTAGAGCGCGCGCCGCTTTCCGCTCTCCAGCTCCACCAGCGCCGAGCTCTCGATGCCCGCGCCAGGGCCGAAGTCGCGCACCGTGACGGCGCCCAGCCTGGCGAGCGCCTGCTCGATCTGGAGCACGCGCTCGCTGTGACCTCGCGCCACGTAGGACGCCTCGGTGGCGCGCATGTCCTTGTCGCCCTCGGCGCGGTTCTCCTCGTGCGTCACGGCGCTCGCGGCGTCGCGCGCCCGCTCGGTGGAGCGCTCGAGCTCACGGGCGAGCTGGTCCTTCAGGGCCGCTAGCAAAGCGCGCTTGTCGATGGCCGGTGGCATGGACACGCACATCTTACCAGACGGGATCGCGGCGGTCACTCCACGGTCGTCGGGCGCCGCGCGGCGCTGAGGACGGCCGAGGGGCGCAGCCGTCCTCGGCGCCACGCGGCGCGCGTCCGTCTCCGCCGGTGCCGATGCAGATGATGAGGAGACGGGAGGCGGCCCGGCTCCTCCGGGAAGGCCGCGCGCCGCGCGCCCGCCCGCGGGCGGGCGGCGCCGAGCGCACACCTGCGCTGATTGCAACTCTGTAATAGATGCCTCTCGCACAGAGTCGCAGCTCATGGCGCCTTTTCGCGTCGAGATCTCCCCGCCCCTTGCAGATGTGCAATCCACGCGCGCCTCGCGCGGCGGACTGCCGACGCGCTTATCGTTCGTGTGAATCGAATGTTTCAACACGGTGACCTGGAAGCACGAAGACGCGCGAAGACGCGCGAAGACGCGCGAAGACGGCTGATGAAGCGCGATGACGCTCCGCGACGGCGAGCGGGAGAACCGCTCAGGAATCGTTCAGGAATCTCTTTGCCGGGGTACGGTGAGTAGTGTAGATTCCTAATCTGCTGCGCCGCTGCTCCGGGCTGGAACGCATCGACACGAGAGCATGGGTGTCGTGCGGCGCCACCGCACAGCCTGGAGCGCGCGGGCCGAGCGCGCGCGACATGACGCGAGGCGTCCTGCCGCCGCTCGCCCGGGCTGCTTCCCGATCACTGCACGAGCACACAAGAGGAGAATCGTGAGCCTGTATGCCCAGGAGAGGCTGCGCGTGCTCGTCGTCGACGACGAGCGGAGGATGCTGGACAGCATCGCGGCCATCCTCGACGACGACGTCGATGTCGAGACCTGCACGTCCGCCCACCGGGCGCTCGAGCTGCTGCAGACAGGCCAGTTCCACGTGGTCTGCTCCGACTACAAGATGCCCGGGATGAACGGAGACGAGCTCCTCAAGCGGGTCGCCGGCCTGCCGTTCTACACGAGCTGCCTGCTGATCACCGGCGACGAGGAGTACATCCGCTCCGGCGAGGCGGGCCGCCACTACGTCATCCTCAAGCCGTTCGAGCCCGCCCGGGTCACCCGGATCGTCCTGGAGCTCGCGCGCCTCGCCCGCGCGCGGCGGTCCGCGGACGCCGGCGCGGGCGCCTCCTCGGCGCGCGAGGCCGCCGCGCCCGCCTCGAAGACGAGGAGGGCCACGCCGTCGCTCAGGCCGCGGGAGGTCCAGGACGCGCCGGTGTCCTCGCAGCGAGAGCGGGTGAGCTCGTACCCGCCCCCGTCCTCCCGCGCGGCGTCGAGCTACCTGGACACGGTGCGGGTCGGAGACGCTGGGCTCCCGGCCCGGACCCTCAAGTGATCGACCGCGGCGGCGAACGCGGCACCCGAGGAGGCCATCCCCCACGATGACGAGCCGAGATCCGCTCGGCGCGGTGGAGCAGACCGCGACGGCCGAGGAGATCGTGGCCACGCTGCGCCACGATCTGCGCAATTGCTTCGGGACGATCCGCAATGCGGCGTTCTTCATCCGGCGCAAGGTTGCCCGGGAGCAGGCCTTTCGGGACGACCCGCGGGTGGAGCAGTTCCTCGACGTCATCGACGAGGAGGCGATCGCGGCGAGCGCGCTCGTCGACGGCGCCGTCGACGCGAACCCGAGCCTCAGGCGGCGGCCGGTGAGCGCGAGCGCCCGCGAGTGCGTCCTCACGGCGGCGGCCTGCGCGCGCATCGCCGAGCCGGGGATCCGCGTCGACGTCGACGCGGCGGAGGGCGTCGTCGAGCTCGATCCGGCCGAGCTCGCCCTGGCGGTCCGGTGCCTCGTCGAGAACGCGGCGGAGTCGATGCCCGGGGGCGGGGTGGTCACGCTGCGCGGGAGCGTGGCCGGCGCGCGCTACCGCATCGAGGTCGGCGACGCGGGGACGGGCGTGCCCGAGCAGGAGCGGGAGGCGATCACGCGCCCGTTCTACACCACCAAGCCGGGCCGCCTCGGCCTCGGGCTCAACATCGCCGGGCGCGTGGCGCGCCGCTATTTCGGGACGCTCACCCTCGGCCGCGGCGCGCCCTCGGGCACGCTGGCCTGCATCGAGCTGCCCCTCGCTCTGGCGCCCGAGCCGCCCGGCGCGGGCGCGCTCGTGGAGGAGCGGCTGTGACGGCGCGCGCGGCCGAGGCGCCGCGATGAGCATCCGGGCCGCCCTCTCGCTGATCTTCGCCGTCGCCGCGGCCGTCGTGCTGCTCGCGACCGGCGCGCTCCACGTCACGTCCGCCAGCATGACGCGGCTCCAGCGGCGCGCCGAGCTGTCGTACGAGGATCTCACCCGCCATGTCACGCTCGCCAACCACGCCGGCCGCTACATGCGGGAAGCCGCGGAGATCTCCCTCGGCGGCGGCGACACCGAGGAGCTCCACCACCTGGCCGGGCTCGTCGCGCGGGACCTGTCCGCGGCGGAGGCGATCGAGCGGGCGCGGGAGCCGCTGGAGCGGGCGCGGGAGCCGCTGGAGCGGGCGTGGGCGCCGCTCGAGCGGGCGCTGATCGAGGGCGAGCGCGCCTCCGAGGCGCTGCGCGAGGCGCAGGAGGGCGACGAGCGCCTGCGCCGGATGCGCGCGAGCTTCGCGGCGATCGCCGGGGGCGTCGACCACGTGTCCCGCATGGCGAGCGCCGGGGATCCGGCGGCCTACCGGAGGTTCGTGGAGCGCCCCGAGGTCGAGTACGAGGAGGGGTTCGTGCCCCAGATCGACGCGGCCATCGCCGACGCGCGGCGCGACGTCGCGCGGAACACGGAGGAGGCGGGCCGCGCAGGCGCCAGGATCAGGATCGCGAGCATCGCCCTGATGACGGCGGCGCTCGTGCTCCTCGTCGTCCTGCTCGGCGGGCTCCTGCGCTCGATGGCGCGCGGGTTCGGCGCGCTCGCGGAGTGCTCGCGGCGCATCGCCGGAGGCGACCTCGATTACCCGCTGCCCGACCTGGGAAAGCACGAGTTCGGGCGCATGGGCGCGGCGCTCCGCCACATGGCCGAGAGCCTGCGCGAGGCCCAGGCGTCGAGCGTGCGCGTCGAGCGGCTCGCGGCGATAGGGCAGCTCGCGGCGAGCGTCGGGCACGAGCTCCGCAACCCGCTCGGCGCCATCCGGAACGCGACGCACTACCTCAAGAAGCGCCTCGCCGGGACCGAGGTCGGCGCGGAGCCGCGCGTCGCCCAGCTCCTCGCTCTGATGGAGAAGGAGCTGCTCTCGTGCAACCGGATCATCGGCGATCTGCTGGACTTCGCGCGTGAGCGCAGGCTCCGCCGCACCGCCTGCCCGCTCGCGCCCCTCGTGGACGACGCCATGTCGGTCGTCACGCCGCCCGCGCACGTGCGCCTGGAGAACCTCGTGCCGGCGGCGCTGCCGGTGCCGAGCCTCGACAAGGACCAGTTCCGGCAGGTGCTCGTGAACCTGATCCAGAACGCGGCCGAGGCGATCCCGGCCGAACGCGAGGGGTGGGTGCGCGTGGTTGGACGTGTGTGCGACCAGGCCGTGAGCCTCGTTGTGGCCGACAACGGGGAGGGGATCGAGGAGGAGCACCTCGCGAAGATCTTCGAGCCGCTCTTCAGCACGAAGCTGAAGGGGACGGGCCTCGGGCTCGCCATCACCGCGGGGATCGTCCGCCTGCACGGCGGCACGATCGCGGTGGAGAGCGCGCCCGGGGCGGGGACGACGTTCACCATCCGGTTACCGCGCGCCGCCGCACCGGAGGTACACTCCTCTGTGCAGCCCGCGTGACAGCGGAGGGAGACGGCCGTCGATGCAAGGGACCGGACCGGTGCTCGTGGTGGACGACGAGGAGGGGATGCGCGCCACGCTCGCCGCGAACCTCGAGCTCGAGGGGTACGAGGTCGTCGAGGCGCGGGACGGGGCGCACGCGCTCGAGCTCGTGAGGCGGCGGCGCTTCGCGCTCGTGCTGAGCGACGTGAGGATGCCCGGCCTCGACGGCGTCGCGACGTTCCGGGAGATCAAGCGGCTCCAGCCGGAGCTCACGGTGGTGCTGATGACGGGCTTCGCGCGCGAGCAGCTCATCGAGCAGGGCATCGGCGAGGGCGTCTACGCGGTCATCTACAAGCCCTTCTCGATGGAGCACCTCATGCGGATCATCGCGCGGGCCCTCTCGTCGCGCGGCGTGCTCGTCGTGGACGATCTCCCCGCGGTCGCGGAGTCGATCGTGGCGGGGCTCAAGGCGGCCGGGCTGCGCGCGGAGGCCGCGTACGACGGGCACACGGCCATCCAGCGCGCGCGGGACGCGGCGGTCGACGTCTGCGTGCTCGACCTCCGGATGCCGTCCCTGGACGGCGTGAGGACGCACGAGCAGATCCGGCAGCTGAGCCGCGGGATCACGGTGATCGCGATGACCGGCCACGCGACGCCGGAGATGATCCACGCGTTCACGAGCCAGGGCGGGTATGCCTGCCTCCACAAACCGTTCGAGGTGCGCGAGCTGATGCACACGATCGCGCGCGCCAGGAGCGACCCGGGGACGTGCTGAGGGCCGCGAGACATGGCGCCGGGCGGCGGCGTGCGCTGCGACCTGCCTGGCCGCGACCGCGCCGGCCGCGCGGGCGGAGGAGGGCGGCGTGAGCGTGACCGTGCTCCTCGTCGACGACGACGCGTCGTCCCGGTTCGTGCTCGCGACGCTCCTGGAGGACGAGGGCTTCCAGGTGGAGGAAGCCGGCTCGTTCGCCGAGGCCGGGCGGAAGATCGCGGCGGAGGGCGCGCGGTACGACCTCGCGCTGCTCGACCAGAACCTCGGCGACGGCCACGGCACCGATCTCGTGGCGGTGCTGCGGGCGCGCCTGCCGCGCGCGAAGGCGGTGCTGATCAGCGGCAGCGGCGACGACGCCCTCGGCGACGCGCCCCCGCCGGACGCGGTGCTCTCGAAGGGGATCGGCTTTCCGGATCTGCTCGATCGGATCCGGCAGCTGCTCGGCTGACGCGCGTAGGCGCCACGCGGGCCCGCCGCGGCGGGCCCTCAGACCCGGCGCAGCCGCTCCGCCGCGCGCTCGAGCGTCTCGTCCCGCTTGGCGAAGCAGAACCGCAGGACGGGCCCGGGCTCCACGCCGGAGAGGAACGGGGAGATCGGGATCGAGGCGACGCCGTGCTCGCGGATGAGGCGCAGCGCGAAGTCGGCGTCTCGCTCCGTCGTGATCTCGGAATAGTCAACGAGCTGGAAATACGTGCCCTCGCACGGCAGGGGGCGCAGCCGCGAGCCCTCGATGAGCTTCAGGAACCGGTCGCGCTTTGCCTGGTAGAAGGGGGCGAGATCGGCGGCGAGCGGATCGCGCGCCACGACCTCGGCATACGCGTGCTGGATGGCGCCGTTCACCGCGAACGTCACGAACTGGTGCACCCGCTGGATCTCGGCCGAGAGCGCCTGCGGCGCCGCGCAATAGCCCACCTTCCAGCCGGTCGTGTGGTACGTCTTCCCGAACGAGCTGATGACCACCGAGCGATCGGCCAGCTCTGGATACCGCGCGAGGCTCTCGTGCCGGCGGCCGTCGAAGAGGATGTGCTCGTACACCTCGTCACCGACGACGAGGGCGTCGGTCCCTTCCAGCACCCGCCCGAGCTCGCGCATGTCGTCGGCCGACAGCATCGTTCCGGTCGGGTTGTGCGGTGAGTTGATGAGCAGGAGCCGCGTGCGCGGGGTGATCGCGCGCCGCACCTCGTCCCAGTCGACGCGGTAGTCCGGAAAGCGGAGCGTGACGAACACGGGCGTTCCGCCGTTCAGCAGCACGGCCGGCGCGTACGAGTCATAGCAGGGCTGGAACAGGATGACCTCGTCCCCGGGGCGGACGAACGCCGTGATCGTGCTGAAGATGCCCTCGGTGGCGCCCGAGGTGATCGTGATCTCGGTCGCCGGATCGTAGCGGCGGCCATAGAGCCGCTCGATCTTCATCGCGAGCGCCTCGCGCAGGGCCAGCACGCCCGGCATGGGGGCATACTGGTTGTGGCCGGCGCGCATGTGGCGGGCGACGGCCTCCACCAGCTCCGGCGCGCAGTCGAAATCCGGGAAGCCCTGCGACAGGTTGATGGCGCCGTGCTCGTTCGCGAGCCGCGTCATCACCGTGAAGATGCTGACGCCGGTCGACGGCAGCTTCGATGGGAGCGCGGGCGTGGTCATGGCGGGCTATATATCACCCCTTCAGAGCGGCCGCGCTCCCCGGCAGCGCGCCGCGGAGCGCGAGCGCCGCGACGGCCGACGCCGAGGCCAGGCCGACCGCCACGAGCAGGAGCCAGGGCGCCGCGCCGACCCTCCTGGAGCTCCCGTCGAAGAGCCGGTCGATGATCAGGTTGCCCGCCGCGGCGGAGAGCCCCGCCGCGAGATAGAAGATACCGTAATGAACGTCCAGGCGGCGTTCCCCGGCGAGCATCGGGATCATGTTCATCATGATGCCGATCCGGTGCGCGATGCTCGCCACTGGACGGCGGTCCGTCGGGCAGGTGCGGTCCGCTCGGGTCGGTGCATCTGGACCGCGGGGCCGCGGTATGGGACAGTGCGCCCGGCAAGATGGCGAAGGACGAGCGGACGAAGAAGGCCTCCCCGCAGTCGAAGCCGGCACCGCCAGCCGCCGGCATCAGCGCTATCGCGGTCGAGGGGTACAAGTCGCTGCGGCAGCGGACGGAGGTCGCGATACGCCCGTTGACGCTCCTCGCCGGCGCGAACAGCTCCGGTAAATCGAGCGTGATGCAGGCGCCGCTCCTTCTCAAGCAGACCCTCGAGGCACCCTACGATCCGGGTGCGCTCCTGCTCGACGGGCCGCATGTGCGGTTCACCGCAGCAGAGCAGTTGCTCTCGCGAAGCGGGAAGAAGCGCATGAGCGAAGGCTTCGCGATCACGATGGTGGTGACCGGGGGCGGCAAGGTGACGGTGCGTTTCAAGCGGCAGCCTGGAATGGGCTTCGACCTCGTGGAAATGTCCTCGACGCGACCAGGCGAACCGCCCTTCACGGTGCGGGCCGGAGCGTCTCGCGACGAGATTCTTGGTTCCCTACCCGGAGGTGGTGGCGAGCAGGCCGCCACATTGTTTCAAAGCATCTCCGTTGTTCGCGATCGTTGCTTCCTGACGGTCCGAGCCGAGGGAAAGCGCACAGGCCCTCTTGCTGGTGTGGCGGGAACGGTGATGGGCCCGGCGCGGTGGATAGACACGGCGCTGCTAGGCATCATTCACGTACCCGCGCTTCGTGGCAATCCGACGCGCACCTACAAGACATCGGCTGTGGGGGGCGTCTTCCCCGGCACATTCGAGCCTTACGTGGCCAGCATCATCCATCACTGGCAGATCACCAAGGACATCCGACAAAAACAGCTCGGGGCGGCGCTGGAGAGGCTCGGGCTGACGTGGAAGGTCGAGACCTCCCGCATCGACGACACGCAGGTCGAGCTGCGCGTCGGGCGCCTCCGCCGGGGGGGTCGCGGGGGGGCGCGTGATCTCGTCAGCATTGCCGACGTGGGCTTCGGCCTGTCGCAGTGCCTGCCCGTGGTCGTGGCGCTCCTCATCGCGCGCCCCGGCCAGCTCGTCTACCTCGAGGAGCCGGAGATTCACTTGCACCCGCGGGCGCAGGTCGCGCTCGCGCAGATCCTGGCCGACGCCGCGAACCGCGGCGTGCGCGTCGTCGCAGAGACTCACAGCTCTCTCTTGCTGCTCGGCGTGCAGTCGCTCGTCGCCGAAGGAGCCCTCTCTCCCGATCGTGTGGCGCTCCACTGGTTCTCCCAGACCGAGGACGGTGCAACCGAGGTCCGGAGCGCGGAGCTGGACGACGCGGGCGCGTTCGGGGACTGGCCCGAAGACTTCGCCGAGGTCGCGCTGGCCGCGCAGAGCCGGTATCTGGACGCCGCCGAAGCGCGGCTGGCCGGGCGTTGATGCGCGCCAAGGCGTCTCGGCGCCTCGTCATCGATGCCTCGGTGGCCCGCGCGGCGGGCGGAAAGGGCGCGACGTACCCGCTGTCCAAGCGCTGCCGCGATGCCCTGACCACGGTGCTCGACGTCTGCCATCGGGCCGTCATGCCCCCTGCCATCCGAGACGAGTGGAACAAGCACCAATCGGTGTTCGCGAGCCAGTGGCGGGTCTCCATGGTCGCCCGCAAGAAGCTGCTCTTGGAGGACGTGCCTGCAGATCCCTCGCTGCGCAGGGAGATCGAGGCCGCCCCGGCGACGGAGCCGGGCCGCGAGGCGATGCTGAAGGACGTCCACCTGGTCGAGGCGGCGCAGGCCGCAGATCGGACGATCCTCTCCCTGGACGACACGGCGCGAGGCCTGTTCGCCGGCGCGTCGCGGCGTGTCCGTGCGCTGCGGACGATCGTGTGGGTCAACCCGGGGGCCGAGGGCGACCGCGCTTTGGCTTGGCTCAAGGCCGGCGCTCCGCCTGAGGCCGGGCACCGGCTTCGCGCCGGCGAGCCGCGCCCGTGATAGCGTGCCTCCCGCCGGCGCGGGGAGCGGCGCTCCGTTCCTCTCCTCTGCGCGCGGCGGAGAGAGAGGGGGACACCGTGCGGCTGAAGGACAAGATCGCGCTCATCACCGGGGCGAGCAGGGGAATCGGGAAGGCCAGCGCGCTCGCGCTGAGCCGGGAGGGGGCCGTCGTGGTCGGCGTGGCGCGCACCACGGCCGATCTGGCGGCGCTCGAAGGGGAGATCCGCGAGGCGGGCGGCCGCGGGCTGATGATCGAGGCCGACGTCACCCGCGCCGCGTCCGTCGCCGCGTGCGTGGAGCGGGCGGTCCGCGAGCTCGGGCGGGTCGACATCCTCGTCAACAACGCGGGCATCGGCGGATACCGGCCCTTCCTCGAGTGGTCGGAGGACGACTACGACCGCATCATGGCGACGAACGTGAAGGGGACATGGCTGTTCTGCCGCGAGGTGATCCCCCACATGCGCCGCCAGGGCGGCGGCCACATCATCAACGTCGCCAGCGTCGCCGGCCTGCAGGGCTATCCGAGCGAGGCCATCTACTGCGCCTCCAAGTTCGCGCAGATGGGCCTGACCCAGGCGCTCGATCGCGAGTTCTGGCAGGAGAACATCAAGGTGAGCGCCGTCTGTCCGGGCGGCGTCGAGACGCACTTCGCCCTCGGCGACGGGCGCACCGCCGGCTCGGACCGCATGCAGGGCTTCTCCACGCCGGACGACGTGGCCGAGGCCGTTGTGCTCGCCGCGCTGCCGCGGGACCGCTCGCGCATCGTGCAGATCGTCATGCGGCCGATGAACGAAGCCACGTAGAGGGTGGGCTCGCCTCGCGCGCGCCGCGCGCATCGCCGCGCGTTCAGACCGCGCGCGCTCAGACCGCGGCGCGCGGCCTCGCCAGCGTCTCCCAGGCGGCCATCGCGCAGTCGACGATCGCCCGGAGCGCCTCGCGCGAGGCGCCGTCGCGGGCCTGGAGGGAGAGGCCCTGGAGCACGGTGGTGTAGAAGGCGGCGAGCGCCGCCGTGTCGGTGCCCGCCGGCACGTCGCCCTCGGCGACGCCGCGATCCAGCCGGCGCCGGAGCGCGTCGAGCGCCGCCCGCCGGCACCCGGCGAGGTAGGCGCGCACGCGCTCGTTCTCCGGCGTGCCGAGCGTCGCGGCGAGCACGATCATGCAGCCGCTCGGCTTGCCCGGCGTCGCGTACCCCTCCACGTTGCCGCGCAGCATCGCCTCGACCGCCCCGCGCGCCGTCGGCTCGTCGCTCATGGCCCGGTTCGTCGCCGCGCCCTCGACCTCGCTGTAGAGCGCCACAGCCTCGCGAAACAGCGCCTCCTTGCAGCCGAACGCGGCGTAGAGGCTCGGCGAGTTGATGCCCATCGCGGCCGTGAGATCGCTGAGCGAGGTGCCCTCGTAGCCCCGCTCCCAGAACACCTCCATCGCCCGCCGCAAGGCGGCGTCCCGATCGAAGCTGCGAGGGCGCCCTCGTCCGACCATCAGCGAGACCTTTCTGTGTTTCTGTGACGATCGATAAAAAAACCGATTGACCACCGGTCACGGGACAACGTATATATTCTGTATCGATCTGTACAGAAAAGAGGTAGCGATGGCGGAGTTTGCAGGCAAGGTGGCGCTGGTGACCGGGGGCAGCCGCGGGATTGGCGCGGCGATCGTCAAGCGGCTGGCGCGGGGCGGGGCGGATGTGGCGCTGACGTACGTGAGCGCCGCGGACAAGGGGCGGTCGGTGATCGCCGACGTCGAGGCGGCGGGTCGGCGGGGGATGGCGATCGCGGCGGACACAGCGGATCCGGCTGCGATCGTCGCCGCGGTCGAGCGGACGGTGGCCGAGCTCGGCAGGCTGGACATCCTCGTCAACAACGCCGGTGTCGCCATCATGGCGCCGCTCGAGGCCGTGACGCTCGCGGACCTGGACAAGACGCTGGGGATCCATGTGCGGGGCGTCTTCCTCGCCTCGCAGGCCGCGGCGCGGCACATGGGCGCCGGCGGGCGCATCGTCAGCATCGGCAGCTGCCTCGCCGACCGGGTGCCGGGGCCGGGAATCACGCTGTACTCCATGAGCAAGACCGCGCTGGTCGGCCTCACGAAGGGCCTCGCCCGCGATCTCGGGCCGCGCGGCATCACCGCCAACCTCATCCAGCCCGGCCCGATCGACACGGACATGAACCCGGCCAACGGCGCCGGAGCGGATGGGCAGCGGAGCATGCTCGCGCTCGGTCACTACGGCAACACCGACGACATCGCCTCCACGGTCGCTCATCTAGCCGGCGAAGGCGGGCGCTTCATCACCGGAGCGACGATCACCATCGACGGCGGGTTCTCGGCCTGAGGGGGGCCGCGCGGCCCGCGCTGGGCGCCGGTCGCGCGGCCATCACAGCGACTCCAGGGAGGTACGGCGCGGTGCCGTCGAGTTGTCCCAGGAGCATCGGTATCTGCCGACATTCGATATTTCGCGGCGCCGGCGTCGGCAAGCGAGATCGCAGCTCGATTCGACCTCTGAGCGCAGCCCGGCATGGCGCCGCCACCCGGCGTGGACGCCGTCTACCAGCGCACGGTCGCGGAGCTCCGGGCGCGCGGCAGCGTGCTCTGGCTGGTGTTCGCCCCGCTGGCGCGAGACGCGACCGCGGCGGCGCTGCGGGAGGTCGTCGCGGAGATCCACGCGGGGGCAAAGGCCGCGGCGGAGCGGGCCGAGCTGTACACGGCGCTCCTGGTGACGGCCGCCATCGATCCCTGGGGGCATAATCTGCGGAAGGAGCTCATCGACATGGTGGAGGACAAGGAAGAGGGGCTGCTCCGGCGCACACCGATCATCGGAGAGATGATCATCGAGGCCGAGCGACGAGGCGAGCTGCGAGGCGAGCTTCGTGGCGAAGAACGAGCACAGGAGGCGATCGCAGAGCTGCTCGGCCGCCTCTTCGCGCGGCGGATCGGGCGACGGCCGACGGCTGACGAAGCGCGTTTGATCCTCGAGCGAGCCCGCGCGAACGGCCCGGGGGAGGTCACGGATGCCTTGCTCGATCTCGAGGGTGAGGCGCTGGTTCGCTGGCTCGCGGAGCCGATCCGCCACGCGTGAGCTCCCGCGAGAGGCGTGGAGATCGGGCGCGTGGCCGTCGAGCGTCGCCCCGCCCGGGACGACGCGGTTCAGGCCGGCCGCGCCTCCCTCAGAGCGACTCCAGGTAAGCGACCAGGGCGCGCCGCTCCCCGGCCGACAGGTGGGCCGTGTGGCCCATGGAACCGTCCACCCCCTCGACCAGCGCGAGCAGCGTCGGGTACCGGCCGTCGTGGTAGTACGGCGCGGAGCGGCCGACGAAGCGCAGCGAGGGCGTCTCGAAGGAGCGCTCCGTCTCGAAGCGCGTCGCGCTCCGCACGTCGTGCCGCGCGCCGTCGGTGGTCAGCTCGTCGCCGACATGGCAGCTCGAGCAGCCCGCCTCGCGGGCGTGGAAGAGCTCCTCGCCGCGCGCCGCGAGGGCGGCGCGGGCGCCGGCCGCCGGCTCTGCGGCGCCGGCCGGCGCCGCCGCGAGCGCGGCGCGCCCCTCGGCCGTGAGGACCGCCGCCTCGGCGGGCGGATCCATGCCGCGGAGGTACGCGAAGATGGCGTCGCGCTCCTTCGCGCTCAGGCCGGTGCCCGCGAGCCGGGACATGGTGCGGGCGAAGTGGCTCTCCAGGTCCTTCTTGCCGCCCTCCCAGCCGTACGGCGCGGTGCCGTCGAGCCGCCCCATGAGCATCGGCGTCTGGCGCGGGCCCTCCGGCGTCGACCAGGTGAGCGCGTCGTCGCGGCCGTCGGGGTGGCAGCTGGCGCAGGCGCGGCCGTCGAACGCGACGCGACGGCCGCCGGCCGCGTGGAACAGCCGCTGGCCCTCCGCGCGCTGCTCGTCGAGGCGCGACGCGCGGGGCAGGGCGATGACCGGCAGCTCGCCCGCGAGCTCCTTGCCGGCGGCGCCGATCGCGGTCGGCCCCGGGTCGCGCGCGGCGGGCAGGATCGTCAGCGCGCCGTCGAACCGGGAGAAGACCACGGCGCGCCGGCGCGCGCCGTCGACCGCGATGGCGGTGGGCCCGGCGCCCACGCGGGCGCGGAAGAGCTCGCGATCCCGCACCGATCCGGTCCGCTGCGGCTTGCCGGGGATCTGGGCGCGGGCGTCGTAGGCGATCACCTCGTCGTGGCCGAGGCACGCGACGAGCAGCACCTCGTCCCCGGGCTCGATCGCCGCCGCCCGCGGGAGCCGGCAGCCGCGGAGCCCGAGGTGGGCCGAGACCGGCGGGACGTCCGCGCGTTCGCCCATCGCGTCGACGACCGCGATGTGCTCGATCACGGTGTGGACGAGCGCGCTGCCATAACCGCCGGCGCCCGTGGTGGGCCCCGGATCGACGAGCGCGATGGGCGCGAAGACCGCGCCGCTCGCCGCGCGCGCCAGCGCGAAGCCCTGGGAGCCGCGGCGATCCACGTTCACCGTCGGGCGGCGCATCTGGAACGGCGTGCCGTCTTCCAGATCGAAGGACACTTTCCGCGACGGCCCGCTCGAGCTGCGGGGGAAAGGCTTGGCGAGCTTCGACGTCGATCTCGGGGCGCGCCGCTCCACCCCGTCGGTCGACAGCTCCCGCGCGCCGGTCGGCGCGCCGCCTTCGCCGAGCGTCACGACGCTGATGCGGCCGCCGACCGCGTGGGAGACGAACGCGCGCCGGCCGTCGCTCGACGCGACGACCGCGCTGGGATCCCGCGCGAGCGGGAGCTCGCCGGTGCGCCGGAGATCGGCGGTCGCGAGGCTGGTGAGCGCGTGGCCCCAGCGGCTCGCGACGAGCAGCGTGGCGCGGTCCGGCGTCATCGCGAGGCCCACGGGCTCGCTCGCCACGGGCACCAGGCACCTTCGCTCGAGCGGGGCGGCAGGGCCCACCGGCTCCAGCACCTCGAGAAGGGCGCGGTCGCGCAGCGAGGCCACGACGCGGCCGTCGCCCAGCACGATCACCTGGGCGGGCCGGCCCGCGAGCGGCGTGCGCGCGAGCGCGGCGCGGGCGTCGATGTCGACGGTGTGGAGGGCGGCGTCGTCCTCGTCGGCGACGAAGGCGAGGGTGCGCCCGCCGATCTCCGCGAGGGCGACGCCGGAGCCGGCGTGGGTCGCGTCGAGGGGCGCGGGCGCGGGGCCCGCCGCACGCCGGGCGCAGATGGGCGGCGGCGGCGCCTCCGCTGCGGCACGAGGGCTGGGCGGCGGCGCCGGGGCCGGGTCGCGCGGGGAGGGGGTGCAGGCGAGGGCGAGGAGGGCGAGGGCGGTCGGAGCGGCGGCTCTCATGCGTGGACCATCGGCCCAGCGGGCGAGAGTGTGACAGACGCGTCGCCGCGGGGTCGTCGCTCGCCTGGCCTGGCCTGGCCGGGCTGGAGCGCCGAAGGATGAGGCTGCCTGTCCTCGCGAAGGGCCTACACTGGGATGCATGCCCCTCAGCGACGACATCCCCGAGTGGAAGGCGCTGCGAGACACCTTGAGCGATCTGGTCGCCCGCGCTGGCGCCGCCGCCGCGGCCGTGATCGATGAATCGAACAACATCTGGTGTGCCTGGCCGGTCGCGCCCACGGTGCTCCCGCTCGCCGCGCGCTTTGCCGAGCGGGAGATGGCCGCCCGGTCGGGTCCACCCTTGCGGCGGGGCGGCCGGCTCCGCGTGGCTCGCCCCGCCGCTCCTCCCGAGGACTCGTACCTCGCCGAGTCGTTCGGAGGGATTTACGTGCTGGTGTTATGGTTCAAGGGTCCGTTCGACGCTGATTTCCAGCGCGCTCGTTTGCGGCGCGAGCTCCCCCGGATCGAGGCGCAGACGGTCGCGCTGCCGCCTCCGGAGGGGCCGGAGGCCGGCGAGGGCGCTGCGAGGATGCGCGTTCCGTAGAGCGGGTAGCTGCCGTCTGGAGGCCTGCCGCCTGAAATGGCTTCTTCGGACCCCGGCTCGATCCGCGTCATAGATGACGTGTTCCCAGTCAGGAGGCGAGTCGTTCAGGTCGTTGTCTCCGCAGCGGTAGCTCACGTCGAGCGATCCATCCACCGGTTGCCAGCACATCCGCTGGACCTGCTGGCAGCGACATCACTACATCGAGTTGCCTTTTGATGCAACTTGGTTGCATCAACGCCGTGCCCCATGGCATCCTGGTTCGCGATGCTTCGTCGCGGCAGGGTGGCTCATGTCGCGGCGCCTACACGGAAGGCCAGACAAGACGTGATGACGACAACGACCGCTGAGGAATACGAGGATTTCGCATCGCCGCGCGCGGCGCCAGCCAGCTCGACGCGCATCGTGACGGAGCTCGTCGACCTGGCCGAGCTCGCGGCGCCCGAGGTGAGCGTCTGCGTGCTGCGGCGGGGCGTCGACCCCGACATGGACGGCTTCGTGCGCGAATGGCTTCTGCCACGGCCGCTCGCCGAGACGCTCAGCGTCGATCCGGCCGCGCCCGATCTCGCGGCGCTGGCTGCTGGAGCACCCCCCTCGCCCGGCCGTGAAGCGTTCCTCGAGGACGTGCGCGGGCTGATATCGCTCTTCGCGGATCTCACGGGCTGCCCGCGGGTCGGCCTACGGCTCGCGCGGCTCGACAAGCCCATGTGCCCTCGTCTCCACGCCGACATGGTGACCGCCCGCCTGGTGACCACCTATGTCGGGCCTGGGACGGAGTGGGCAGAGCACGCCGACGTCCGGCGGGACCGGCTCGGACATCGCGCCAACGGCGTCCCCGACGAGGTCTCGGGGGTGCTGCGCGCCGGCGCGCGCCTCCGCCGGATGGAGCCGTTCGACGTCGGGCTGCTCAAGGGAGAGGCGTGGCCGGGCAACCAGGACCGCGGCGCGGTGCACCGGTCGCCGCCCGGAACGTCGCCACGTGTCGTCGTGACGCTCGACGCCCTGGCCTGAAACCGCGGCGCTACGCCGTCAGCTGTACGTCGCCGTGATGGTCGCAGTGCCCGCCGTGCGGGTGGTGCAAGTGGCCGTCGACGAGAAAGTCCACGTGATCTCCGTGAGGGACAGCGGGGTGCCCGCAGTCGTCTCCGTGCGCGTGCTTCACGTCGTGCCCTGAGCACGCGTGGTTCGGGGTGCACTGTGCAGGGTTCTCCTCGTTCACCGAGAGGACGTGCTCGTCGACATGGTCGTCATGCCGGTGGTGCAAGTGGCCATCGTGCAGGTAGTCGACGTGGTCACCATGACGTATCGCCTGGTGTCCGCACGCCTGGCCGTGATCGTGCGCATGCTCATCGTGCGTCGCGTGGTCCTTCATCCTGGTCTCCTTGTCGAGCGCGGGAAAACGCACAGCTGTGAAAGGTGAAGAGGCTGATTGCATCAACCCCTGAAGCTCGACTTCTCGGCTGGCAGACACGAGAAATTGGGCTCCAGGTGACCAAACCTACTCGCACGGCGTGCGGTGGTCATCGAAAATTCGCGTGAGGCGGCAATCGCCTGGACAGGCACGGCTCCCGGCCAGCCTTGCCGCTGCTCCACCTGCCAGAGCACTCGCCTCCCCGTGGGATGCTTGACGGCGCGGGTCGGACGCCAGCTATGCTACCGCTCCACGGTGCGTGGGAGCCGCACGACGGGGCCGGCTCGGAGCTCGAGGCGATCCACGCGTCGGACCCTCATCGACGCTGAATGGTCCCTGGATCGGAGGAGCAAGCATGTCAGAGGCTCTGGGAGAGCTCGTCAAGCCCGTCATCGTCGGCCGTTCCAGCTCGCACTTCACGCGTGTCACGCGGATCTTCGCCGTGGAGATGGGGGTCGACCATTCGCTCGAGGTCGTGCGGGACCTCATGTCGTCCAACGCGGCGGACTACGCGGGCAACCCCGCGCTCAAGATGCCGGCTCTCCGGACATCCCGCGGCGTGTGGTTCGGCGCGCTCAACATCTGCCGCGAGCTGTCGCGGCAGTCGAAGCGCGCGGTACGCACGGTATGGCCGGAGGACCTCGACCAACCCCTCCTCGCGAACGCCCAGGAGCTCGTCGTTCATGCGATGGCGACGGAGGTCGGGCTGATCATGGCCGGCGCCGCCGGGGCCAGCGACGGCAGCGCGCACCATGCCAAGCAGCGAAACAGCCTTATGAACACCATGTCATGGCTGGAGGACAACGCGGGTCACGCGCTCGCCGCGCTGCCGTCGGACCGGGATCTGAGCTATCTGGAGGTCGCGCTGTTCTGCCTCGTCACGCATCTGGAGTTCCGGCGCGTCCTGCCGACCGAACCCTATCCCGCGCTGAACGGCTTCTGTCGAGAGTTCGCGGCGCGGGCATCCGCCGCCGAGACCACCTACCGGTTCGACCCCTGAGCGCAGCCCCCCATGGCGCCGCCACCCGCCCGACGCGCGTACCTCCTGCGGGGAGCCCGTGACTTCGGCCTCCTCCTCACCTGGCGAAGGCGCCCGCTCAGATGCCGTGGCCGATCTCCACGCCGAGGACTCCGCTGAACCCGAGGTAATCGTCTCGCACCAACGTGTCGAAGCCGGGGACCGCCGTGAAGCTCGCGCCCACGTAGGGCCTGAACCACGGCGCGTCGTCCGGCTGGTACCCGAGGCGCAGCCCCGTATCGACGACCACGCCGAGGAAGGAGTCCTTGCCCGCGAAGAGCTCGTCCTCCCACGCGCTCACGCGGCGTCCGTCGGGCGTCTTGCGATCGTTCCCTTGCAAGTAGAAGCCGAACCCGCCGTAGCCGACCGTGATCGGGATCTGGACCGCCAGCGCTTCCGCGAAGGGCAGCCGGAACGAGAGCCCGACGTGCGCGCCCAGCATGGATCCGTCGGACTTGAGCTCGAGCGTGCGTTGCCCCTTGTAGGTCTGCCCTCCGGGCAGCGCGACGTCGAAGGTGGCAGGATTCATGGGCCCCGGCCGCGCGAGCCCACCCAGGCCGAGGCGCACCAGGCCGTTGGCGAAGGTCACGCCGGCGGCGAACGCCGGCCCGTGCGACACGTGTCCTCCCAGGCCCATCACGCGCCACTCGAGGTCGACGAAGCCGCCCACCGGGACGTCCGGCGCGGGCCGGCGCGCGCCCAGCGCGTCCGCGGCCCCGGGCGGCCCGGCATCGAAGGCGCCCGCGCCGGCGCGCTCGACGGCCCCGGACCCGGCGTCCGGAGCCTGCGCGTCGGCCCGCGCGGCCCCGAGCAGGAGCGCGAGGCACGCGCTCGACGCGAGCGTCATGAGGTGAAGGCGGTGGCCGCGGCGGTCAGTGAGCGACACGGGAGCCTCCTTGTCCGAAAGCGAAGCGCGCTCCGAAAGAGCCCTCGAGCAGGAACTTGCCGTTGTCGCCGTTGAATCCAAAGGTGCCTCCCGCGCTGGCGTCGAGGGTGAGGAGAACGTGCTCGGACACGGCGTAGCCGGCGCCCGCCGTCAGGACCTGCGCCACGTCGGCCAGCTCCGTGGTCGGATCGAGCTCCAGCTCGAAGCCGACGGTGGCCCCGGCGCGGAGCAGCCACGCCTCGCCGAGCGCGACGTGAGCGACCATCGATAGCTCGTCGACGTGCCGGAGCGCCGACGCGGGCGCGCCGCCGCCTCCCCCGTTGCTGCCTCCGACATCCCGGAGCGCCAGGAACCCCGTCTTGAGGCGCAGATCGAGCTCGAGCGGGCCGTGCGTCACGAGCGGCATCAGGAAGACCGCAGCGCCCGAGGCGCCGCTCGCGCCTGTCACCGTTCGCCCTCCCATGTACGCTCGCTCGAGGGCCCAGAAGGAGGCAGCGGCTCCGAGCTGCGCCCCACCCGCGAGGCGCACGCGGCCGTCGAGCTCCAGGCCGCCGCCCGTGTCCCTGCCCACGAGGCGTGATCCAAGGACGAGGCGAGCCTCCGCGGGCACCGGACCCGCGGAATCGGCGCCGCGGGGCGCGACCTCCGGCGGCGGGGATGCCCCCGTGGCCTCGGCTGCGCGGGCGCCCAGAGGCGGCAGCAGCGCGCTCAAGAACGCGAGGAGGCGGAGCAGACGGCCCCGCCTCGGCCCATCGAACGTGTGGCGTACGAGCATGCACGCAGGATGGCCAGCGCCCGCTCATGCCGGTAGCGATAGAATACGGCTTACAGTTAGTTCAATTCAGAATAAATTGAGCCATGGATCGGTTCCTCGCGCTGCGCGTGTTCTGCAAGGTGGCGGACAGCGGCAGCTTCTCGCGGGCGGCGCGCGAGCTCTCCATGACGCAATCGGCCGCGAGCCGCGGGATCGCCGATCTGGAGTCGCGCCTCGGTCTCCGGCTGTTCGAGCGCACCACCCGGCGCGTCGCGCTCACCCTGGAGGGGCGCGCGTACTACGAGCAGATCGAGGAGCACGTGCGCGCGCTCGAGGACGCGGAGCTCCGCGCCGCGTCCGGCTTCGGGGACCTCGCGGGCCGCGTGAAGCTCTCGGCGCCCGGGGCGCTCGGCCGCCGCCTCCTCTTGCCCGAGCTCGTGCGGATCATGCATGAATCGCCGGGGCTCGTCGTGGACGCCGCGCTCACCGATCAGCGGGTCGACCTCGTGGCGGGCGCGTTCGATTTCGCGCTCCGCGTCGGCGTCCGCAGCGAGCCGTCGTTCATCGAGCGAACGCTGGGGACCTCGCCCCAGTGGCTCGTCGGCAGCGCCGGCCTGCTCGCGGGCAAGCCGGCGCCGACATCCATGTCGGAGCTCGCCGCGGTGCGGGTCGTGGCGAGCGGCGGGGTGCGCGATCTCGAGAAGATGGGGCTCACCGTCAGGCTCACGACCGACGACATCGAGACGAACCTCAGGGCCGTGGAGGCAGGGCTCGGCGTGAGCGTGCTCCCGCGCTGGCTCGTCGCGCGCCGGGTCCAGGAGGGGCGCCTGATCCGGCTCCTGCCCAGGCTCCCGCTGCCGAGCCCGCCCCTCGTCGCCGTCTACCCCCGGCGGCTCCGGCGCGTGGCGCGCCAGGTGCTGGAGCGGCTGGAGCGGCACCTCCAGAAGGAGCTCACCTCCGACGGATGAGCGCCTGCCGGGGAGGCCCGGCGCTCACAGCGACTGGTGCCCGAGGCGCACCTGCATCGACGGGTGGCGGGCGGCGAGGGCGCGGAGGAAGGCGAGGCTCTCGGCGCTCCCGGCCGGGTCGGACGAGAAGTTCCCGGGCTCGACGTCGTTCCGCCAGCCCCAGGCCGTGTGGCACACATCGCCGGTGAAGAGCACCGGGCCCTCGGGCGTCCGCGCGACGTAGGCGACCGAGCCCGGCGTGTGTCCCGGCGCCGAGAGCGCGAAGAGCGAGGCGTCGCCGAGCACGTCGATCACGCCCTCGCCGCCGAAGGCCCACTCCTCGAGGGGCGCGCGGCCCTCGAGGAGCTGGTCCACGGTGGACTGGGTGAGCGCATGGAACGGGCTCTCGAACGTGGACTCCCCGGGGCCGACGAAGATCGGGACGTCGCGCGCGACGTCGGGCAGGCCGAGCACGTGGTCGATGTGCAGGTGCGTGAGGAGCACGCCGGCCAGCGCCCGCTCGCCGCGAAAGGCGCCGAGGCTGGCCTCCACCCGCAAGGCGCCGAAGTTGAGCGCCTGTCCGACGGGGCCGGTGCGGAGGGGATGGTCGCTCGCCGCGAGCGCCTGCGACGCGCCCGTGTCGATGAGGTACAGGCCTCGCGCCGGGTGCGCGAGCGCGTGAAAGGTGATGTCGACAGGCTCCAGGCCGTCGGTCAGGCCGGCGGCGCGCTCGTGGGCCAGGTTGATGAGCCCGGCGCGGCTGGTCTCCCACCGCGCGCTGACGACGGTCTCGACGGTGATGGGGCCCGCCTCGTCGAGGAGCGCCTCCATCACCTGCAGCCGGATCGGCGTGCCGAGCGTGGCCCTCGTCGCGCCGTGCGTCGACGCGGGCGGGTCCTTCGGCGGCGGGAGCGGCTCGGCGCACGCGCCGAGCAGGAGCGCGGAGGCGAGGAGAGCGCGGGATACGAAGCGGAAGGTGTGTCTGGACATGCCGCCAGTGTGTTCCCCGAAAAATGAATGGGTAACTGGCGAAAGTCGCATGGTGTCATACGCAGATGGATATCTCGTGGGACGACGCGCGGCTGTTCCTCGCGGTGGCGGAGGCAGGCAGCCTGAGCGCCGCCGCGCGCAAGCTGCAGATGACCCAGCCCACGGTGAGCCGGCGGCTCGCGGAGCTGGAGGCGCTCCTCGGCGAGCCCCTCTTCGACCGCGGCGTGGCCGGCACGGCGCTGACGGCGTACGGGGCCGGCCTCGTCGAGCCCGCGCAGCGGATGGCCGACTGGGCCGCCGAGCTGACCCGCGCGGCGGAGCGGCGCCACGCGCCCACGGGCGTGGTCCGGGTGACGGCGCCTCCCGGCATCGCGCACGGCTTCCTCGTCCCGTTCGCGGCGGCCTTCTCGCGGGGCGCGCCGGCGATCGAGCTGCACGTCGTGTCCACGGTGCGCCCGCTCGACCTGACGAGGCGGGAGGCGGATCTGGCGCTGCGGCTGGGCGTCCCCGCCGGCGAGGACAGCGTCGCCTCGGTCGACATCGAGCTGCGCGCCTTCGCGTCGGAGCAGTACGCGGCGCGGGCGGCGGGCAAGGCCGATCCCGCGGAGCTCGCGTGGATCGGCTGGGCGCCGCCGCTCGACGACCTCTCGCCGAACAGCGCGCTCGGCCGCCTGATCCCGGGGTGGCGCCCGTCGTTCGCGTCCGACGACTACCTCGTTCAGATCCGCGCGTGCGAGCTGGGGCTCGGCGCGATGATGCTCGCGCGCGAGCACCCGCACTTCCGCAGGCACCCGCCGCTCGTGGAGCTGAAGGTGGACCTGCCGCCCGCGCGACGCTCGCTCGTCCTGCTCTGCCCGCGCAGCGCCAGGGCCATTCCGCGCGTGCGCGCGGTGCTCGAGCCGCTCGCGGAGAGCCTGCGCGCGTGGCGCCCGCCCAAGGCGAGGGGCGCTCGGCGCTGACGGCGTCGCGCGCCCGCGGGCTGGGCTATCCTGGATGGCGATGACCGCCGCCGCACGCGCCCTGCCCAGAGGCCCCTCTCTGCGGATCGTCTGCGTGAACGACGTGTACTTGCTCGACAACCTCCCGCGCCTCGCGACCCTCGTGCGGCGCCACGCCGCCCCGCCCGCCGATCGCTTCCTGGTGGTGATGGCCGGCGACTTCCTCGCGCCGAGCCTGCTGTCGAGCCTCGATCACGGCAGGGGCATGGTGGACTGCATGAACGCGCTGCCGGTCACCCACACCATCTTCGGCAACCACGAGGCCGACGTCGAGCTGCCGGAGCTCAGGGCGCGGGTGCAGGAGTTCCAGGGCACGTGGCTCAACACCAACATGCCCTCGTTCGCCCCGGCGCTGCCGACGCACGAGATCCTCGACGTCTCGAGCCCCGGCGGGCGCGCTGTCCGGATCGGCCTCCTCGGCCTGCTCGTGCACGTGAAGGGCCTGTACCGGCGGGATGCGTTCGGGGGGATCGACATCGAGCCGGCGAACGAGGCGGCCCTCCGCTGGACCCGCCGCCTCCTCCGCGACGAGGGGTGCGCGTGCGTGATCCCGATCACGCACCAGAGCCGCGACCAGGACCTCGAGCTCGCGCGGGCGCAGCGCGATCCGCGCTTTCCCGTGATCCTCGGCGGCCACGAGCACGAGGTGATCCTCGACGACGTGGACGGCTGCTGGGTCGTGAAGGCCGGCACGGACGCGGAGAGCGCCGCCATCATCGACCTCGTGTGGCCAGCCATGGCGCCGCCCGCCGGGGCGCCCGACCTGCCCGCTGTCACCGTCCGGATCGAGGAGGTCGGCGCCTATCCCGAGGATCCGGCGATGCGCGCGCGCGTCGACCGCCACATGCAGATCGTGCGCGACCTCGACGCGGCCACCCTCCTCCGGCTCCCGCCGGGGAGCGAGCTCTCGTCCGTCGGGACGCGGGTCCAGCAGACGTCGCTCGGCGCGCTGCTCTGCTCGCGGATCCGCGACGCCTTCGGGGCGGAGGGGTGCCTCTTCAACGGCGGCGGCATCCGCGGCGGCCGCGCGTACCGGGAGCGCCTCACCTACGGGGATCTCAAGGCCGAGGTGCCCTTCAGCAACGAGGTGGTGGTGACCCTCCTGCCTGGCCGCGTCGTCCGCGAGGCCGTCGCCGCGTCGCGGTCGCGCGCCCCCGCCCAGCACGGCGGTTACCTCCAGATCGACGACCGGATGGCGACGGACGCGCGAGGCGTCCTGAGCGCGATCGACGGCCTCCCGCTGGTCGACGAGCGCGCGTACCGGATCGCCCTCCCGCGCGGGCTCCTCGGCGGCATGGATGACATCGCGCCGCTGGTCCGCTTCGCCCAGGAGCACCCGGAGAAGGTGCCGCCGGCGGACAGCGGGCGCGATCCGAAGCTCGTCCTCGTGGAGTCGTTCGCCGCGGATCTCGTCCGCCAGCTCGGGGCCTTCGAGGTGATCGACGCCGACGGGGACGGCCGCGTCTCGACCGAGGAGCTGAGGGCCGCCGTCTCGAGGGCGACCTCCGAGACGCCGTCCGAGGTGGTCGTCGGCGAGCTGATGAAGGCGCTCGACCGCGACGGCGACAAGCGCGTGACGCGCGGCGAGGTCGACGCGCTGTCCTCCCCGCCGCCCGCGGGGGAGCACGGTCGATCCGATCCCTGAGGGGTCTCTTTTTCTACGCGGATCAGCTCACCGCGAGCGGCGCAGGCCGTCCGGCACCGCGCGCACGGCGCTCTGGATGGCGGCCCGGAGGGCGTCGCGCTGGGCGCGCTCGCCGGCCGCCGCGCTGTCCTCGACCCGCGCGCGGCCCTCGACCACGAAGAGGATGTTGCCCGTGTCGAGCTCGCGCACGGCCGCCGACACCACGCAGGCCGCCGTCAGGGTTCGCTCCCCGGTGCGCTTCGTGTCCAGGCGCACCACGGTGGCGGCGACCCCGTAGCGGCGGGTGAGCCGGAGCGGGCTCCAGTCGATCGCCGAGATCTCGGCGGACGCGTCCTGCCGCAGGAGAGGGACCACGTCACCGAGCCGCGTGGCGGCGGGATGCACGCGGCTCCGCGTCTCGGCGAGCGTGACGCCGGCGCGGGCGCGCGGCGCCTCGGCGACGCCGGTCCGCGGGTCCGGACGGGCGTCAGCAGAGAGCGTGAGTAGCGCGACGGCGAGCGCCCAGCGTCCGATCTGCATCATCGATCCCGACCACCTCGATCAGAGGGGCTATCAGGATGCGCGAGGATGGCCAACAAACCACCCTTCCAGCGCTCGCCGGTGTGCAGAGAGGTCAGTCGATCCCGGTCTTCCCCGCGATCCAGTAGGCCTTGGCGCGCACCTCCCGCACCCCGGCCGCCCGGAGCACCTCCCGGGCTCGCTGGATCCACGCGCCGCCGCCGCAGGCCACCGCCGTGGCGACGCCCGCCGCGCGCTCGCGGAGCAAAGCGGCGGCCTCCTCGTCGGATCCCGCGAGGTCCACGGAGACGTCGAGCGATCGCGCCGCCGCCTCCGCCGCGGGGACGTTCGTCACCCGGAGGACGGCGTGGGCGCCGAGGCGGCGCGCCGAGGCCGCCACGCCGAGCGAGGTCTCGTCGCCGGTCAGGAGGCCCACGCCTCCCAGACGGAGGGAGCGTTGCGGGCCGACGAACCGCACGACGTCGCCCGGGCGGACGGCCTCCGTCCACCGCGCGCCCGGCGCGCTCCCGTGCGCGTGGAGGAGCAGCGTGGTCCGACCCTCCGCCCAGTCGATCGGGGTGTACGTCCGCACGTCGTTCGAGGGGAGGAGCACCTGGATCTTGTCGCCGGGCTGCCAGCTGCGCGTGCGCAGCCCCTCGCCCTCGATCACCACGCGCCGGTAGAGCGGGTGGGGCGTGCCCACGGCCTGCACCTTCGCCTCGGTCAGCACCAGCCCGCCGAGGAGCCCGAGCAAGCGACCTTTTCCGGATGCCATGCGGGTCAGCGTAGTCAGGGCGACTGTGCCGGTGCGTGAAGAAGCGCAAAGGCCGGAGGACCGGAGGGCGAAAGCCCTGCACAGTCCTCTGGGCCCGCGCGCTCCAGCGCGATCACGCAGCGGCGGGCACGGGAAGCTCAGGTTGCGCGCGAGAAGGGCACATCGTACCGACCGAATGGAGCTCGCTCGGGCCGGCGGCGCTCGAGGGCCGGAGCCCCCTGTCGGATCTGACAGCTGGGCGAGCGCTGGCGTCTCCACTAACCTCTGTCGGATGACCTCATCCTCCCGTGGCATGAACCCCGCTCGACGACGCTCTTACCTGGCTTTCGTTCCCGTGCTCACCCTCGGCCTGGTGGTGGCCTGCGGAGGCGACGACGACGGGTCGGGCGACTCGGGCTCGGGCTCGGGCGGCTCGGGCCCGAGCCCTTCGGCGCTCGAAGAGCGCCTCGCCGCCTGTCCCGACCTCTCCCTGACGAGCGATCCCAGCGCGAGCGCCTGCCTGGTCGGAACCTACGAGGGGACCACACCTTCGGGCGAGGCCTGCAGCCTCGAGCTCGGCGAGGTTGGCGCCTACGAGTTCACGAGCCCCTCCCTCACCGTCTCGCACACCGCGCCCGCCGACACGATCTTCGTCTTCGATCACACGTCGTTCGGCAGCTTCGAGCAGCTCGCGTGGAAGGTGGGCGATCCGATCTCGACCGAGACCTGGTACGAGCTGGACTTCGAGGCTCGCTTCGGCGCCGGAGCGGACGAGGCAAGCTCGAAGATCCAGATCGAGGTCACGGAGCACGGCGCGGACACGACCACGAGCGTCGCCTGCGTCGTCGACCTGTGACGGCGCCCTCCGGCGGCAGGGACCGGCGAACGGGCTCCTTCCTCGGCGCCGGGAGGACGGCTCAGGCGAACGTGCCCGCGTGATCGCGCGGGGTGCCGTCCACGGGACCCGGATCGAACGCGAACGGCGGGTACTGGTCGACCAGCGACCCATGATAGGCGAGGAGCCGCGCCTGCCACCGGAGCACGCCGCACTGGAAATCGTAGATGGCCGTCGGGACGCGCTCGGTGAAGAGGACCGCGACCGCCGAGACGAGCCACGCCAGATAGGCGACGCAGAAGAGCAGCGCGAGGACGATGGCCGAGGGGAGGCTCGTCAAGAGCCGCAGGAGCGCGTCCTTCGCTGTCG
Source organism: Sorangium sp. So ce295 (assembly GCF_051527405.1). Lineage (NCBI taxonomy): Bacteria > Pseudomonadati > Myxococcota > Polyangiales > Polyangiaceae > Sorangium > Sorangium sp. So ce295. Next base: position 12,974,268 of record NZ_CP150324.1, read on the forward strand.
GCGCGCCGGTCGTACCGATGTCGAGGCGCGCGGTCTCGGCCGGGCGATCGAGCGGGAGCCTGTCGGTGAGCAGGAAGAGATAAGCGAACGCGGCCTGTAGCCACACGAGCGCGCGCGTCAGCCTGGGGCCGTCCTCGGCCAGGAACCGGGCCGACCCCTTCTGAGCCACCAGCGCGGCCGCCACGGCGGGCAGGGCCAGATAGACAAGCATCATGACGAAGCCCACCGTGACGCCGGCAATCGAGAGCGCCGCGAGCAGGAGGACACGCGCGAGGAGCTGGACGCGATCGAGCTTCCAGGGGCGCGTGACGGTGAAGGTGACAGGATACGAGGTCATCTCGAGATCTCCCAGGTTCATGGCGCTTCACGCGCGCGCCGGGTAACCCCCCGCGATCTTCTTGGTGAACCGGTGGAGCCGGTGGACGAAGCCCGTGTTCGGGAGGAACATCAGCGGGCACTCGCCCGCGACCACGCGGATCCCGAGCTCCTGACAGGCCTGCACGGCAGGCGCGCTCACTGCACCCTGACCGACCCCCCGGTGCAGCCACACGCGCTGGACGCCGGCAGCGGCGCACGCCCGCACGATCTGCTCGGTGACCTGGGGCGGGGTCATCACGATCGCCCCCTCGACCGGGGGATCGATCTCGCCGACCTCGGCGTACGCGACGCGGCCTTCGATCACGCCGCCCCCCGGGTTCACCGGAACGACGTCGTAACCCCGATCGATGAGCTCCCGCATCACCATCCGGCTGAAGTCCTTGTCGTCATGCGACGCGCCCACCAGGGCGACCCGCCGGTGGGAGAGGAATTCATTGACGTCTTCCATTCTGTTGCGCATTGGGACCTCCCGCGCTCCGCTCGTGCGCTCGTCACGACCGACGATCGACGATGCTCGACGATCGACGATCGACGATTGCATGGCTCGTGCCGGCCGGCGCTGGCGCGGCGCAGGCCGGAGGGCCTGTCCCCTGCGGCGCAACACGTGCGCCTGCGGTGCAGGTCGTGCTGGGCCGAAGGTCCACGAGTGCAGCAGGAGCAGCTCGACGTCTGTGGTGACGATCAAGTCACGGCGCGCTGCTGCGATCCCCGTGGTGTAAGATGGGGATCCCCATGGCATCGATGTTTGCGAGCGCTGGGCGGGTTACCGCGGCGCGGGTCGCGCCGTCGCGGGGGGCGACCCTGGACGTCATCTGCGCCGGCGAGGCCCTCTGGGATCTCGCGCCTCCGCGCGGGGCCTCGCTGCGGTTCCGTCCAGGCGGCGGGGCGGTGAACGCCGCTGTCGCGCTCGCGCGGAGCGGGCTGCGCGTCGGGCTCGCGGCCGCGCTCGGCGACGACGCCCCGGGTCGGGCGCTCCTGGCGCGGGTCGCGGCGGCCGGCGTCGACGTCGCGGGTGTGGCGCTGATCCCGACCCGCCAGGGGCTCATCCTGCTGGAGGACACCGGCGGGGCGCGGCACATGGTCGCCCACCGCGCAGAGGACGATCTGCCCCTCTCGGTGCCCGAGGGGTGGGCGGCGCCGGTGCTGCTGCTCTCGGGGATCTCTCCGGCGCTCGCGCCGATCGCCGCGCTCTGCCGGGCCGCGCGGGCCGCGCGCCGCACGGGCACCGTCGTCGTCGTCGACCTCAACGCGCGGTGGCGCCTCTGGGCCGGGCGCGATCCGCGCGTGCTCCACGCCCTGCTCCGCGAGGCCGACGTGGTGCGGTGCAGCGCGGCGGACCTCGCCGGGCTCGGCCTCGACGACGCCCAGCTGCGCGCCGCCATGCGGCCGAGCGCGACCCTGGTGCTCACCCAGGGCGCCGGCGCAGCCCGCGCCGCCGGCCCCTTCGGCGAGATCGCGCTCGCCCCGCCGGTCGTGGCCGAGACCCGCGCGGCCGGCGCGGGCGACGCGTTCACCGCGGCGATCTGCGCCGAGATCGCCCGCGCCGGCGACCACGGCCCGGAGCGCCCCGACCTCTGGACCCGCGCGATCCAGCGCGGTCACGCCGCGGCGAGCGCGAGGGTCGGCTGGCGCTGAGGCCGGGCTCCCCCGGGGGAGAGCGCGGTCACGGGCCCTTCGGCCCGCGCACGAGCGCCCCCGTCGCGGGCCCGCCGTTCCACGCGAGGCTGAAGTAGACGTTGGTCCCGTCCACGGCGATGCCCCACGGGTAGCTCAGGTTGCGCGCGTGCGTCGCGACATCGCTGCCGTCGAGCCGCGCGCTCTGCACCTGGCCGTCGGCCTCCCGCGCGGTCGTCCAGAAGACGCGCGCGTCGTCGAACGCGAGCTGCGCGGGGATCTGCGGCAGATCCGGGACGACCCTGCGAAGCGGGCTCCCGGGCGAGAACGTGGCGATCCCGCGCCCCTCGATGAGCCACAGCGCGCCGCCGCGCGCCACGAGCGCGCGCGGGGCGATCAGCGCCTCGTGCAGCCTCTCCGGCGCGCTCGGCGGCGCCGCGTCGCGCGCCACCCGGTAGATCGCGCCGTCGGCCGCGCCGGTGCCCCGCGCGGTCACGTACACATGGCCGGCGTCGAGCGCCACCCCGCTGGCGGCGCCCGGGATGGCCGCGAGCATGACCTTCGCCGCGCCGGGCTCGGCGCCGAGCGGCAGCGTGAACAGCCCGCCGTCCTCGAACGCCGGCGGCGTCCCCGCCTCGACCCAGTAGAGCGCGCCCTTGTCGACCGCGAGCGCCGTGACGCGGCGGGCGTCGGGCGCGAGCTCGGTCACCTCGCCGCCGGCCTTCGGGACGGCCGCGAGGCCGCGCGCGTGCGCGAAGTACACAGCGGCCTCGTCGAGCGCGAGCGGGCCCGGGAGCTCCTGCTCCGGCGCGAGCGCCACCGGCGTCCCGCCGCCCGGATCGAGCCGCATGACGCTGCCGTCCGGCGCGTCGCCCGTGCCCTGGTTCGTCCAGTAGATCCCGGTCGCGTCCATCCTGACGAACGTGGGCAGCCGGAGCTCGCCGGCGAGCACGGCGGCGTCGCAGGTGCCGTTCCAGCAGGCGTCGGCGCAGGTCACGCCGCAGGCCCCGCAGTGGCGCGGATCCTCCGTGACGAGGGCCTCGCAGCCGTTGTCGCCGTCGCCGTCGCAGTCGGCCCGCCCGGCGTCGCACGCGAGGGTGCAGGCGCCCGCCGAGCAGAGCGCGGTCGCGCCGTCGCCGCCCGCGCAGCGCGCGCCGCACGCGCCGCAGCTCTCGACGCTCGTCAGCAGGGCGGCCTCGCAGCCGTTGTCGCTGTCGCCGTCGCAATCGGCGAAGCCTTCGGGGCAGAGGTCCTCGCGCGGCGTCGTGGGCCCGGGCGGCGCGGCGCTCGGCGGTGAAGAGCAGGCGGCGAGCAGGAGCGCGCCGAGACCGAACAGTGCATGACAGGGGTTCGAAGGCATCGGCGTCTCCTCAAAGGTTCGGGTGGACGACAGGCAGGAACGCCACGCACATCTCGTCGAGCGTCGTCTCGCCGAGGACGATGTCCTGCGGCGCGGGCAGGCGCTCCTCGATGAGCTGCGCCGCGAGCGCCGGGTTCTCCGTCGTGTTGTCGTACGTGCAGCGCAGCTCGATCGTGTCGCCCGACCGCAGCGTTGGCAGCTCGTCGATCGGCGCGTCGTAGCTGTAGAGCCGCTGCCAGTTGTAGTCCCACGCCGGCGTCTGGACGAGGCACTGGCGGTCGGCCTCGTCGCCCCGCGGATCGGCGCGGATGTGGTCGACCTTGAGGTCGACGCCGGCCCGGTGCATGTGGACGCCGGCGCCGTAGATCGAGATCTCGGGGATCGGGAAGTCGATGACGTACCGCATCCGCTCCACGTGCCCCCGGGCGCCGGCCGGGATCCGGAACTCGACGCTCCCGCGGTCGCCCGGCCCGGGCAAAAGCCCGTTGCCGTCCCGGAACGGCGCCTCGGCGTTGCCGAGCGCGAGGTTCGAGAGCGCGCGGCTCGGCTTCTCGTCCGCGAGGCGGAGCGCTACCCGGGTCGCGTCGGGCGAGGGCGCCTCGCCGGGCTTCGGGTGGTAGTGGACCTGCATCACGAGCAGCGCGTTCGCTGGCACCGAGATGCCGATGTCCGGCGGCAGCTCGAACGCCTGCGTGCCGGGCGCCCAGGCGCCGAGCAGCGACGTCTCGGAGAGGCGCGCGTCGCCGAAGCACTCGTAGCTGCCGCTCTCGCCGCCGAGCGCCTCGCCCTCGCGGTTCGCGTCGATGAAGAGCAGCGCGTGGTGCACGACGGCGCGGTTGCCCGGCAGCACGTCGTAGCCCTGGACCCACGCCTGCTCCGTGAGCCCCGGATCGAGGACGAAGCAGCGGAAGCTGTCGGAGCCCTCCGCCGCGGCGAAGGGCGCCCTGGGCGAGAGCTCGAGGTCCGTGCGCGACAGGCCCGCGGCGACGGGCGTATAGGGGGCCGGGGCGTCCGCGGGATCCCCCTTGGGCGCGCCGGCGTCGCTCCAGGCGCGGAGCAGGGCGATCTCGTCGAGGGAGAGGTGCAGGTCCCCCCGGAACGGGCGAGGGGGCGCGCACTCGTCGGTCGGCAGGGCGCCCCACGGCGGCATCCGCCGCGCCTCGGTCTCGTCGGCGATGACCGGCGCGAGCGCCTTCGCGTTCTCGTACGAGGCCAGGCTTACCGGCGCGGTGCCGCCCTGCGCGTGGCAGCCGAGGCAGCTCTTCTGGAGCAGCGGCTCGATGTCCCTGTGGAATGTCGGGGTGCTCGCGCCCGGCGCCGCCTCGGGGGAACAACCGAGGAGGAGCGCCGTGGCGGAGGGAAAAACGAAGCGGATGAGAAGACGCATGCGGGGCGCCCAAGCAGCGGGCGTGCCCGAGAGGATTGGCGGCAATCGGCGGGCGGCGCGCGAGGGCGCGTGTCCGCGTCCGGACAGGTGTCCGCGAGGGAGGCGGACAGGTGTCGTGCGCCCGAGGTCCGGCGCCGGTTTCTTGCGGGGGACGAGCGAGGGATTCCGTCCTTCATCCGTCTACGTGGACGCCGCGCCGCTCCTCGGAGAGATGAGATGACGTGCTGGAACTTCAACGAGGAGCGCCGAGATGATCACCCTCTATCAGGCCCCCGCCGCGTGGGGCGTCCCCAACATCAGCCCCTTCTGCCTCAAGCTCGAGACCTGGCTGCGCATGGTCGGCCTCCCCTACGAGGTGCGCTCCGCCGACCCGCTCCGCGCGCCGAAGGGCAAGGTCCCCTATGCCGACATCGATGGCTGTACCGTGGGCGACTCGCAGCTCATCATCGAGCAGCTGGAGCGCGCCCATGGCGACAAGCTCGACGCCCACCTCACCGCGGAGGCGCGCGCTCGAGGTCATGTGATCCGGCGCATGCTCGAAGAGGCGTTCTACTGGATGGTGGTGTTCGTCCGCTGGAGCGAGCCCGAGGGGTGGGCCGCCTACCGCCCCATCTTCCTTCCGCTCATGCCGCCGGTCGTCGGCGGCCTGATCGTCGAGCTCCTGCGCAAAAGGATGACCGGCATGCTCCGCGCGCAGGGCACGGGGCGCCACAGCCGCGAGGAGATCTATGCCCAGGGCAAGGCGGACCTCGGCGCCATCGCCACCCTGCTCGGCGACCAGCCCTTCATGCTCGGGACCGAGCCGAGCTCGGTGGACGCGACCGTGTACGCCCTCCTCGCCAGCGTGCTCCGCTTCCCCGTCGATTCCCCGCTGAAGCGTCACGCCGAGGCCCAGCCCAACCTGGTTGCCTACTGTGAGCGCATGCGGCAACGCTATTATGCCGACTGGAACCCTCCCGCCTGATCTCCTAGGAATCCGCTCATTTGCAGCCCTTTTCAGCGGAGACAATTCACAGGGAGGCGGGGAGACGGGGAGACGGGGAGGGAAATCTTCAAAATACTCCCCGTCTCCCCGCCTCCCTGTGAAATTCTCCCCGCTTCGACGACGGGTGCGTATCAGGCGCCTTTGCGCGCGAGCCGATGGACCGCCGCCACGAGCTCGCCCGGCTGGACCGGCTTGGCGAGGTGGAGCTGGAACCCGGCGTCCCGGGCCTGAACGATGTCCTCGCGCCGGGCGAAGGCGGTGAGCGCCAGCGCCGGCACGGAGCCGCCGAGGTCCGGAGCGCGGGATCGGAGCTCGCGAAGGAGGGCGTAGCCGTCCTGCTCCGGCATGGCGATGTCGCTGACGAGCACGTCGGTCCGAGCGCGACTCAGCATCTCCAGCGCGGCCGAGGCCGAGCCGGTCTCGTCCGCCTGGGCGCCCGCCTCGCGCAGCACCATGGTGACGAGCTCCCGCGCGTCCGGCTCGTCGTCGACGACGAGCACGCGCAGCCCGTCGAGCCGGGGGATCGTCCCTGCCGAGGGATCCTCGATCTCGGACGAGACCTCGGAGCCCTCGCTCTGCGCCACGGCCACGGCCCGCACCGGCAAGAGCACGCTGAAGGACGCCCCTTTCCCCTCACCGTCGCTCCGCGCGCAGACGGTGCCGCCATGGAGCTCGACGAGGTATTTGACGATCGCCAGCCCGAGACCGAGTCCGCCGTGCTGCCGTGTGGTGGCCGCCTCCGCCTGGCGGAACCGCTCGAACACGTGCGGGAGAAAGGCGGCCGAGATGCCTTTCCCGGTATCCGTCACCGTCACCTCGACGCCGCCCGGGCGGAGCGCCGTCTGGAGTCGGACCTGCCCGCCGCCCGGCGTGAACTTCACCGCATTGACCAGCAGATTCGTGACCACCTGCTGGAAGCGATCGGGATCGCAGACGATGTCCCCGACACCGGGATCGAGCCTGACCTCGAGGCCGATGGCCTTCGCGTCAGCGGCCGGCCGGATGGCGTCGACCGCGGTGCGGACGAGCTCGTTCACGCTCGCGTTCCTTGGGTAGAGGCGGATCTTCCCGGTCACGATGCGCGAGCTCTCGAGGATCTCCTCGATGAGCCTGGCCTGCGCCTCGGCGTTGCGTTCGATGACCTCCATCGCCTTGGGCGCGAGCTCCGGCCGCGAGCGCTGCATGCGCGCCCACCCGAGGATCGCGGTCAGGGGCGTGCGGAGCTCGTGCGAGACGATCGCGAGGAACTCGTCCTTCAGCCGGCTGGTCTCCTCGGCCTGCGCCAGGACCTCGGCCCGCTGCTGCTCGAGGCGCTTCTGATCGTCGACGTCGGTGCAGGTGCCGAACCAGCGGAGGATGCGCCCTGCGTCGTCACGCATCGGCAGCGCGCGGCCCAGGAACCAGCGGTAGGCGCCGTCGGCGCGCCGGAAGCGGTACTCGATCTCGTAGTCTTCCCCCGTCTCGACGGAGCGAACCCACCGCTCCCAGGCGCGTTGCTGATCGTCGGGGTGCAGCTGGTCGTTCCAGCCGGCGCCGCGCGTGGCGTCGGGCGTCTCGCCTGTGTAGTCGTACCAGCGGCGGTTGTAGAAATCGTGATACCCGTCGGGCCGCGTCGACCAGACGAGCTGCGGCATCATGTCGAGGATGCGGCGAAGGCTGCGCTCGACCTCCGGGATGTCGTGGGTCTCCGAGATCAGCGCTGGAGCGGCCGGCACCGGAGCGGCGCGCTCCTCGACGAACAGGATGCCGGCGAACGCCACGGCGCCCGAAGCATCGCGGATCGGGAAATAGTGCCCGGTGAACGGCGCGCCGCGGATCGAGCCGAGCGGCACGGAGCGCGAGACGCCGCCGAGCGCCGCGCGAAGCGCCGAGGCGTGTCCGCCCCGAAGCGCGGACGCGATCTCGCTGCGCTCGTCGGCGCGCGGGCCGAACCTCGCGCGATACGCCGGGTTCTCGTGGATCGCGGCACCAGCCGGGCTCAGCACGAGGACGGGGAGGGGGAGCCCTCCGATGAAGTCGTCGAGCCACAGCTGCTCTTGCTGCTGCTTCATCCGCGACGACACCCTATAGCGCACCGGCGCGATCGGCGCTGTCGGCGCGTCGCGACCTCGAGGCGGACGAGCGGCTGCGAGAGCAGGCAAGCGTGCCGGGGCGACTCGAATGCAGCCGCCTCGCAAGTTCAGCCAGTCCTGGCCTGTCCGTCGTACCTGGGCATCACGCCCGTGTCCTTGAGCCGCATCCGCGCGCGGCGCGCGCAGCGCCGGCGCGCGTGACGTGGACGCGACGCGCCGGCGTCAGCCATCGCCGGCGGCCTGCGTGTCGCCCTCGATCTCGCGCTTCAGGGCGCGATCCAGCACGAACGTCCCGAAGGGGACGAGCGACGCGACGAGCGCCGCGAGGGAGCGGCGATGCGGCCAGTCGCGCTCGCTGGCCACGCGGATCAGCGCGCCGACGAACAGCAGGAAGAGGAGCCCGTGGGCGCTGCCGACGATCCGCACGGCGATCGGCAGCTCGAAGAGGTACTTGAGCGGCATCGCGACGCCGAGGAGGACCAGGAAGGACAGCCCTTCCAGGAAGCCGACGAGGCGCAGGGCGCGGAGCGCGCTCATCGTTCGACACCAGACCAGGTGGGGCGAAAGACCATCATCAGCAGCACCACGAAGGGAAGGGTAAAGGTCATTACGAACGCGCCCGCCGTGGACGAGGGCGAGCCGCGAAACCAGCGGCGGGGTGATCGCCGCGGCGATCCAGAGCTCCGTCATGGGGAGTTGTAGCCGCGCGGTCAAGAGGTATCCCGCGATCCACGTGACGACCAGCCCCGCGGAGGCCGCGGCGTGGACGGCGCGCTCCCGATCGACGAGGGATGCGGCGACAGATGCTGGCAGGATGCTGCGGCCCGTGGCGGCCGCGCGTCCGGCGCTTCAGCTCGCTCTGCTGCTCCTCTCGGCGGCGATCTTCCGCATCTGCTGATCGTACGGATCGAGGACGCTCAATAGGCGCTGCGTCAGCTCGGGTCCCGCAGCTTCGGGCGTCCCGGCGTTGAAGGGCGGGGCGGGGTCGTATTCCAGCATGAGCTGCGTCAGCTTCGCGGCATCGTCCCCGCGCAGCAGCGCCAGGAGCGTCAGCCCGAAATCGATGCCTGCGGTCACCCCGCCGCCCGAGATCCGGTTGCGATCGACCACGACGCGCGCCCGGACACACTCCACGCCGAACGCCTCCAGGATGTGGCGCGTGGACCAGTGTGTCGTGGCCTTGTATCCTTGCATCAAACCTGCCGCCGCCAGGATGAGCGACCCCGTGCACACGGAGGTCACGTACCTGGAGCGGGCGCCCCGATCCCTCAGGAAGCGAAGGACCTCCTGATCCACCATGGCGTCGGGGGTGCCCATGCCGCCCGGCACGAACAGGATGTCCAGGTCGTCCGGACAGTCGCTGAAGGTCGCTGTCGGCTGGATGGGAACCCCCGAGTCAGACATGACCAGGTCGCGCGTCTTCCAGAGCAGATAGGTCGTCGCATGAGCGGTCAGCACGCTTTGCGGGCCGATCAGATCCAGCGCCGTGAGGCCCGGGTAGAGCACCATGCCGACCTGGAGCGGCGGCTGAGGACCTGGCAGCTTGATGTCATAGGTGTCCGTCATCGTTCGTCCCTGAACCCTTTCGTCTCTTCATCTGCGGAGGATCGCCCTGATGGCGGAGCTTCGTCTCGACGCCGCCCCGCGCCCGGCGCTCACGAGCGCGGCTGAGCGCGCTTCGCAGGCCTGACTGTGAGCGGCGTCGGCCGCGGCGGAAAGGACATCGTCCCCTGCTTTCAGGACACGCGGGCGCAGGGCCCCGCGCACCCCGTCGCGTGCAGCCGTGCGCGAAGGATCCGGCGAGCGTCGACGGCGCTCGGCCGAGCGCCCGGCGTCCGCTCACGGTCGGCCGAAGCGCCTCCGGTAGTCCTCCGGCGTGACCTGCAGGGTGCGCTGGAACGCGCGCCGCATCCGCTCGTCCGTGCCGAAGCCGCAGTCGCGCGCCAGCTGCTTCATCGAGGCTCGGCCCCCCTCGAGGCAGGAGCGCGCCTGCTCCAGCCGGGCCGCCTCGACGAATTTCGCGGGGGTCATCCGCATGGCCCGGGTGAACGTCCGCGCGAAGTTGCGCGGGCTCATCCCGGCCCGCTCCGCCAGCGCCTCGACGCGCAGGTCGGCGTCGAGGTGCCGGAGCACCCAGTCGATCACGCCCTGCAGCGGGCCCGCGGCGACCGTCTGGGCGAGGAGCGGGCGGCTGAACTGGGACTGTCCACCCGGGCGCTTGAGGAACACCACGAGCCCCCGCGCGACCAGGAGCGCCATGTCGTAGCCGAGATCCTCCTCCACCATCGAGAGCGCGAGGTCGATGCCCGCCGTCATGCCCGCCGACGTGTAGATCTTCCCGGACCGCACGAAGATCGCGTCGGGGTCGACCTCGACGCCGGGAAACTCGCGCGCGAGCGCTGCCGCGGAATGCCAGTGGGTGGCCGCCCGGCGCCCCGCGAGCAGCCCCGCGGCGGCGAGGAGGAAGGCGCCTGTGCAGACGGCGCCCATGCGCCGCACCTCGGGCGTCGTCGCGCGCAGCCAGGCGAGAAGCCGGGCGTCCCGCGTCGCTTCACGGGTCTCGCCCCCGGCGACGAGCACCGTATCGATGCCGGGGGCCAGATCCGCGAGCGCCTTGTGGGCGACGATCTGCACCCCCGACAGCGTCCGGATCACGCCGCCGTCCACGGCGGCGATCTCGACCGCATAGGCGGGTGGAGCGCCGGGCACCTTCGCTCTCGCGATGTCCGAGGCCAGGGCGAATACGTCGGTGGGCCCCACCACGTCGATGGCGCTCGCGCCGTCGTAGGCCACGGCCACGACCCTGCGCGTCGGGCCATGGCGATGCGCGCGCGGCGCGGCAGAGGGAGCGGATTTCGATGCAGGGGGCCGCTTCACGCGACGACGGTAGCTGTCTGGCCGGTGGCCTTGAAGATAAAGTACCTGCATTTCCTGCCAGAGAGACCGACATGATACGGATGACGAACGTCACCAAGGTCTACCGGCGCGGCCTGTTCGAGACCCACGCGCTCTCCGGGTTCACGCTGCACGTGGCGCGCGGCGAGTTCCTCGCCGTGATGGGCCCCTCCGGCTCCGGCAAGACGACGTTCCTCAACGTCGCAGGGCTGCTCGATCCCTTCGACGGGGGCGAGTACCTGCTCGACGGCGAGCCGATGCAGGGGCTCTCCGACGCCCGCGCGAGCGCCATCCGGAACCGGAAGATCGGCTTCGTGTTCCAGAGCTTCCAGCTCATCGCCGACCTCGACGTGCTCGACAACGTCGACGTGCCGCTGCGGGTCCGCGGCCTGGCCGCGCGTGTGCGGCGCGAGCGCGCCCTGCGCGCGCTCGAGGGCGTCGGCCTGAGCGCGCGGCTCCACCACCGGCCCAGCGAGCTCTCGGGCGGCCAGCAGCAGCGCGTCGCGATCGCGCGCGCGCTGGTCGGCGAGCCCTCGCTCCTCCTGGCCGACGAGCCCACCGGCAACCTCGACTCCCGCTCGGCGCGGCAGATCCTCGATCTGCTCGAGCGCATCCACGCCGGCGGCACGACGATCGTCATGACGACGCACGACCCCGAGCTGGCGGCGCGGGCGCGCCGCAGGGTCCACGTGCTCGACGGCAAGCTCATCGATCCCTGGGCCCTCGCGCCGCCGGCGCCGCCCTCGGAAGCTCCGCCGGAGGGCCTCCCGTGACGGCCGGCGACGCGCTCCGGATGGCCCTCAGGAGCCTCGGCCGGCAACCCGGGCACACCGCCATCATGCTGCTGGCGTTCACGCTCGGCCTCGCCGCGTGGACCGCCGCGCGCGCTGTCCTCCACGCGCGCGCGTCCGATCCGTTCGCGTCGGCGCGCGGGCTCTACTTCGTCTCCCTCCCGCGGGAGGGCGGCGCCGTCACCGATCCCAGGGCGATCGATCCCCCGAGCTACCGGGATCGCGTCCTCCTCGAGAGCCCCCACCCTTCGCGCGCGTCGGATCTCTTCGCCGCCGTGGCCGCAGGGAGCCCGGACGACGGCCCGCTCGCCCCTGTCCAGGTGATCTTTTGCACCAGCGATCTCTTCGGCATGGTGGGCGCAACGGTCCGGAGCGGCGCGATCTGGCCGGCGGCGGAGGGCGCCGGCCAGGAGCGCCCCGTCGTGCTCTCCGACGTGGCGGAGCGCGCGCTGTTCTCCGGAGCGAGCGGGATCGGTCGCACGCTGCGGCTCTTCGGCGAGCCGTTCCGGGTGGTCGGCGTCGTCGCGCTCCCGGCCGCCCCGCGCACGCGCGCCCCGCGCACGGCCGTCGTCTTCGCGCCGAGCGCCGCCGGCCTCGCGCTCGGCGTCCGGCCGGCGCTGGTCCGTGAGGTCGAGGACCCGGGCGGCAGCTTCGACGCGCTCGCCGCCACCGACAACGGCTGGCTGGATCTCGTGGTCGAGCTGCGCGACGAGCCCAGCCGGGCCGCGTTCCAGGCCGAGCTCGACGCCTACGCCCGCGGCGAGCGCGCGCGCGGCCGGCGCGTCCTCGGGGCCGAGCTCGTGCCGCGCGAGCGCCTGCACGCGCTCCGCGCGGACGACCCCGGCACGACCCTGTTCGTCCTGCTCGCCGACGTCCTCCTCGGCGCCTGCACGCTCAGCGTCGCGCGGCTGCTCGAGGGGAAGCTCCGCGCGAAGCGCGCCGAGATCGCCGTCTACCGCGCGTTCGGCGCGAGCGCCCGCGGCGTCTTCCTCGGGCTCCTGACCGAGGTGGCGCTCGTGGCCGCGAGCGCCGCCGCGCTCGCCATCGGCGTCGCCGCGGCGGCGCTCGAGATCGTCAACCGCGTCATCCACCTCCGGCCGGTCGACTACCACCTCGAGGCGCGCTCCGCCGGCGCGGCGCTCGTGGCCGCGATGGCCGCCGGCCTCCTCGCCGGCGCGTACCCGGCCCTGCGCGCGGCGAGGATCCCTCCGGCCGAAGGGCTCCGGCGATCGTGCTAGGCCCCCTCGTCAGGGCGCTCTCTCGCCGGAAGACGCCCGCGCTCCTCATGGTGCTCGAGACCGCCTTCGGCTTCGCCGTGGCCGTGCACGCCTCGGGGCTCGCCGTCCACTATGCCCGCGGCGCCTCCGCGCCGCGCGGCATCGAGACGCGGTCGCTGCTGCTCGCCGCGACCGAGCGCGACGGCCCGAGCTTCGCGTCCCTCGACGAGCGCGCGGCCGCGGTCCGCCGCGACGCCGCGGCCCTCGGGCGCGTCGCCGGCGTCCTCGCCGCCGCCGAGGCGACCGCGGCGCCGTTCAACCTCACGCACAGGGAGGTCGTCGAGACGACCCTCCCGGGCGGCCCGCGCGCGGTCGCCTGGATGCTCGACGATCGCGGCGGCGTCGCCGAGGTCCTCGGCCTCGCTCCCCTCGCGGGGCGCCTGCTCGCCGCAGCGGACGCCGCGGGCGCGGAGGCGACGCCCGCCGTCGTCACGCAGGCGCTCGCGGCGCGCCTCTTCCCGGACGGCCGCGCGGTCGGGCAGACCGTGCGCCGGAGCGCCCGGCAGAGGCCCCTCGTCGTCGTCGGCGTCGTCCCGTCGTTCCGCGTCGCCATGGGCCGCGATCCCGACGACGCCCAGCGCGCCCTCTTCGCGGCCGAGGGGCCCGCCCTCGGCCGCTCGCTGACGTACCTCGTCCGTGTCGATCCGGGCGCTGACGACCGCGCCGGCGCGCGCGTGCGGGAGGCCCTCGAGCGCGCCGATCCGCGCCGCGCCGTGCTCGTGCGCCGGCTCGACGAGGGCGTCGACCTCGACGCCGGCACGAGCCGCGGCGCCGGCGGCCTGGCCCTCACGCTCCTCGGGGCGATCTTCGTCGTCGTGTTCCTGGGGCGCATCGGGATGGCCTCGCTGCTCGTGGCCGAGCGCCGCCAGGCCCTCGGCATCCGCCGTGCCCTGGGCGCGACCCGCGCCGACGTCGCGCGCCTCGTGCTCGCGGAGAACGCGCTGCTCACGACGGCCGGCCTCGCCGCCGGCGCCGTCGCCCTCGCCGGGCTCCGGGCCGCGGCGCGCGCCGTGGCCCCCGAGCTCGACGTGCCCCTCGAGCCGCCGACGGCCCTCCTGGTCGCCGTGGCCTTCTGGCTCGCGGGCATGGCCGCGGCGCTCGTGCCCGCGCTCCGGGCGAGCGCTGTTTCCCCCGCGGAGGCGTCGCGATCATGACCTCCTTCCACGCGTGGCCCCGCGCGCTTCTCCGTGTGCCCCTCCAGGTCCGCCTCGCCTCGGTGGTCGCCCTGACCGCCGCCGCCGCTTGCGCCGGGAGCCTCGCCGCCGCGCGAGCGCAGGCGTCCCTGCCCGTGTCCGCCCTTGCGGGGCTCGGGCTCGCGCTGGTCGCCGGCGCGCTCGCCTCCCGCGCGCTGCTCGGGCGCGCGGTCGGCCTGCTCCGCGCGGTGACCGACGGCCTCGCGAGCTTCGCCGAGTCCGACTACACGCAGCGCGTCCGGCACGACCGCCGGGACGAGCTCGGGGATCTCGTCGAGCGCCACAACCGCCTCGGCGACGCCCTGCGGGCGCAGCGCGACGACCTCTACCAGAAGGAGCTCCTGCTCGAGACGGCGCTCGACGCCACGCCCGTCGCGATGGTGCTCCACGACGAGGCGGGCCGGATCGTGTACGGCAACGGCGCTGCGCGCGCCCTCTTCGCCGCGGGCGAGCGCATTGGCCAGAGGACGCTCTCCGCGCTGCTCGCCGGGGAGCCCGAGGAGCTCCGCGCCGCGATGATCGCCGGGCGGGACGCCCTCGTGTCCGTCGAGCGCCGGGGCGAGCTCGAGACGCTGTACGTCGCCCGCCGCGCGTTCCGCCTGAACACCCAGGCGCACGTCCTCGTCTCGGTCCGGTCGCTCACGCGCGAGATCTCGCGCCGGGAGGCGGAGCTCCACAGGAACGCGATCCGGTTGATCAGCCACGAGCTCAACAACTCCCTCGCGCCGATCTCCTCGCTCCTCCACTCGGGCCGCCTCCTGCTCGATTGCCCGGAGCAGCGGGAGCGCCTCGGCGTGGTCTTCGACACCATCGAGGAGCGGAGCGCGCACCTCGCCCGCTTCCTCGCCGCGTACGCCGAGCTCGCGCGCCTCCCGCCGCCCGCCCCCGAGCGGGTCGCGTGGCGCCCTTTCCTGGAGCGGCTGCGCGGGCTCGCGCCCTTCACGCTGGGCGGCGCGCCGGACGAGCCAGGCTTCTTCGATCCAGCGCAGATCCAGCAGCTCCTCCTGAACCTGCTCAAGAACGCCGTGGAGGCCGGGAGCCCGCCCGACCAGATCGAGGTCTCGGTGCGGCGCCTCGCGACGGGCGAGCTCGCGCTCACGGTGGCCGACCGAGGCCACGGGCTGCCGGACGATGCCCCGGGCAAGGCGCTCCTGCCCTTCTACTCGACCAAGCAGCAGGGCCGCGGGCTCGGCCTCGCGCTCTGTCGCGAGATCGCGACCGCGCATGGCGGCGCGCTCGCGCTGCGGCGCCGCGAGGGGGGCGGGGCCGAGGCGGAGTGCCGCCTGCCGCCGCCGCCGGACGAGCGCGCTACTTGAGCTTCCGCTCGATCTGGATCCCGAGCCGGTCCATGCGCCTGTAGAGCCCCTGCCGGCTCAGGCCGAGCGACGCCGCGGCCTTGGCGACGACGCCCCGCGCCTCGACGAGCGCGCGCTCGATCTCGAGGCGCTCGGAGGAGGTCGCGGAAGGCGCGGACGACGCGGCGTGCGCAGCTGGCGCCGGCGGCACGCGCGCGACCGCGTCGAGCCCCAGGTCGTGCGGCTCGATCGTCTCGCCCTTGCGCACCAGCGCCGCGCGCGTGAGCCGGTTCTCCAGCTCGCGGACGTTGCCCGGCCAGTCGTGCTCGGTGAGCGCGTGGCGCGCGCGCGGGCCGAGCGTCACCCGCTCGCCGCCCGCCGCGCGCGCGGCGAGGCGATCGAGCAGGTGGCTCGCGATCGGCGCGATGTCCTCGGGGCGATCGCGCAGCGCGGGGATCGTCAACTCGATGACGTTGAGCCGGAAGTACAGGTCTTCGCGGAAGGATCCCTCGGCGATCGCCCGCGGGAGATCGCGGTTGGTCGCGCTCAGCACGCGCACGTCGGCCTTGCGGGTGACGCTGCTCCCGAGCCGCTGGTACTCGCCGGTCTGGAGGACGCGCAGCAGCTTCTTCTGGCCGTTCAGCGACAGCGTGCCGATCTCGTCGAGGAAGAGGGTGCCGCCGTCGGCCTCCTCGAAGCGGCCGGCGCGGAGGCGGGTCGCGCCGGTGAACGCGCCTGGCTCCGCGCCGAACAGCTCCGCCTCGACGAGCTCGTCGGGGAGGGCCCCGGCGTTCACCTTGACGAACGGCCGGTCCCGCCGCCGCGAGTTGGCCTGGACGATGGTGGCGAGGAGCTCTTTCCCGGTGCCGTTCGGCCCGGTGATGAGGACGGGCACGTCGGCGGGCGCGACCTTGACGGCGAGGCTCACGACCTCGTGCATCGCGTCGCTCGCGTACACGAGCCCGGCCAGGTCGTGGCGCTCGGCGAGCCTGTGCCGCGCGCGCCCGCGCTGGGCCAGGAGGCGCGCGTTCTCCTGCTCGAGCGCCCGCAGCCGCGCGAGGTTGCCCACGGTGGCGACGAGCTTCTGGTCGTCCCACGGCTTGGGCACGTAGTCGCTCGCCCCCGCCTTGATCAGCTCGACCGCGCCCGCGATCGACGTGAACGCGGTCATGGCCACGACGGGCAGCTCGGGGTCGACGGCCTTGATCCGGCGGAGCAGCTCCATCCCCTCTTCGCCCGAGGTGGCGCTCTGCCGGAAGTTCATGTCCTGGACCACGGCGCCGAGCTCGTCGCCGAGCACCGCCGCCATCGCCTCATCGGGCGTGGCGGCGACGCGGACCTCGTGCCCGTGCAGCTCGAACAGCGTCGTCAGCGCGACGCAGACGGCGGGCTGATCGTCGATGACGAGGATCTTCGGCACCCGGCGAGACTAGCGTGTTCGCCGCCGGGGGCCCGTCACATCCCGTAAGGGTACTTGGCCAGGTCGATCGCGCCGCTCGCGCGGACCTGCTGCAGGGCCTTTCCGTACTGGAGGAGCATGCCCAGCGCGTAGCGGAGCCGCTCGCGGATGCGCTCGTCGTCGGGGGACTGCGGCGCCTCCGGGTCGTTGAGGAGGCCGCGGACGTTGCGCACGATCACGTGGTCCGGGATGTAGCAAAGGTACGTGTTCTTGTAGCTGCTCATGCGCAGCTCCGCGATCGGGTAGGCGCCGCCCGAGCTCGCGGAGACCCCGACGATGAGCGCGGGCTTGTGCGCGAGCTCGCCCCGGGAGCAGAGGAGGAAGAAGTTCTTGAGTCCGGCGGGGACCATGCCGCCCCACTCCGGCGCGATGATCACGAAGGCGTCGGACGTCTTGAGCTCGGCGGAGATGGGGCCCCAGACGCGCTCCCATTTCTCGGACGGCTGCCAGACCTCCGGATCCCAGAGCGGAAGCGGGTTGTCGGCGAGATCGAGCGTGTACGTGGAGGAGACGTCCGCCGACGACGACAGCTGTTGCTGCACGTGGCGCGCGATCTTCCCCGATTCGGAGCCGTTGCGGTGACTGCCTGAGATGACAGCGAGCTTCATAGGGTATTGCCTGCGGCCGGCGACGGATCGCGCGGCGCTCCTCGGTGATCGGTGGATTGCGGCGCGATGCTACCCCGCGCTCGCGCGGCGGGTCGAGGAGTTCGTCGGCGCGGGGGACCCCCTCGGCCCCGCGCCGCGAGAGGCGCCGTGGCGACAGGCGCCTCTCGCGGCGAGCGTCGCGCCCGGAGCCGCTTGAGGAGGACCGTTTACGAAGGCTGGAAGGGGACGGGCCGGCCGCGGCGCCAGCCGCGCCCGAGCAGCCGCTCGATGAGGCCGATCGTCAGCGCCGAGGCGAGCGTCAGGGCGGCCGTCTCCGCGCGCGCGGCGGCCAGCGCGGCGAGGAGCGCGCCCGCGGCGAGGACCCAGGGGCGCACCATGGTGAGCGGGCCCAGGATCGTCACGCTGGCGAGCACGCGCGCCTCGTGGATGGGCAGCGCGTAGGCGAGCAGGGCGGTGCAGACGAGGGTGGCGTAGGCGCCGTAGACGAGGATCAGGCGCCGTCCGGCCGCGAGCAGATCGATCCAGAGGCCCGCGGGGTCGGGCGCGAGCCCGAGCACGGCGAAGGTGAGGGCCGCGAGCGCGGCGACGGCGAGGAGCCCTGCGAGGGCGCCGCGGCGGACGGCGCGGAGGAAATAGGCGCGCTTCTCGATGCGCGGGTTGCGGCCGGCGGCGTCGCGAAAGCCGCAGAACGCCGCGTCGACAAGGGCGAGCAGCGTGAGCAGCGCGGGGATCACGTGAACGCTCCGAGCCGGCGGCCGGCGCGCGGGCCGAGCTGCTCGAGCTGGTCGACGAAGCGCGCGCGCAGGTCCGGGCGGAGGCCGATCACCGCGTGCATGATGCGCAGGACGGGAAAGGGCCCGACGTGGCCGTCGAACAGCGCGGAGGAGAGGCCCTCGGCGCCGGCGCGCGCCGCCGCGAGGAGCGCGTCGCCGGCGTGGGCGCGGAGGGCGGAGAGGACGCCGTCGTGGCGGGAGAGCGGCTCGCGCATGCGGGCCTGGTGGAAGATCCAGGCGCCCAGGGGAGACAGGTGGCTCGGCTTGATGTCGAAGTGGATGAACGCGAGGGCGCCCGCCCTGGCCTGCTCGCGGAAGAACGACACGAGGGCGTCGCCGCGGAAATGGTGGACGACGCCGGTGGACAGGAAGACGGTGGCTGGCTCGCGCAGCGTGAACGCGTTGGCCACGTGGAAGCGGCACGGGAGGCCCTCGTCGCTGGCCGCCGCGCGCGCGGCCTCGATCAGCGCGCGGTTGTAATCGCAGCCCACGAGCTCGACGTCGGCGCCCAGCGCCCCGCGGGCGGCGAGCCAGCGGACGACGTAGCCGAGCCCGCAGCCCACGTCGACGACGCGCAGGGGGCGGGGCGCGCCGGCGGCGCGCAGCGCGTCGAGCAGCGGCGCGAGCACGAAGCGGACGCGCGCTCCCTGGTCGAACTCCTCGGACAGGCGCTGCAGCTCGGCGTGGACGCGGAGCAGGAGCGCGTCGACGGCGGCCTCGTCGAGCAGATCGTCCCGCGCCGGGAGCCGCGCAGCGAGCCGGGCTGCGCCGGGGCGTCCTGCGGCGCGGAGGCGCTCGACCACCGCGCTCCGGCGCACGGGCAGGCGCGCGAGGGTGTCGGGATCGTAGTCGACGAGGAGATCGGAGATCTCCGGAGCATCCACCGGCGCGAGGGTGCCGCTCCCGTGCGGGGATGTCCAGCGCGGCGCTCGGCCGCGCCGGCGCTGTCGTGCGTCGCGACAGTTGCCGCGGTCGTCCTTGGCCTCTACGTCGATGGGCGTGCCCGGATCTGCTGAAGGTAGAGGGCAGGGGGGCGGCGGTGGAGCTCACGCTCTGGGGTGCTGGCTCGGTGGAGGTGTGCAATGGCGGACTGGGATCCTGCGCAGTACCTGAAGTTCGAGGACCAGCGGGCGCGTCCTGCGATTGACCTGCTCGGCCGGGTCGACCTCACCGCGCCGGGCGACATCGTCGATCTCGGGTGCGGGGCCGGCAACATCACCCGCCTCGTGGCGCAGCGCTTCCCGGGCCGGGGGATCCTCGGGGTCGACAGCTCTCCGGAGATGCTGGCGCAGGCGCGCGCCGCGCTGCCCGGGGCGCGGTTCGTCGAGGGCGACATCGCGCGCTTCGCGCCGTCCGCGCCCCCCGCGCTGATCTTCAGCAACGCCGCGCTGCACTGGCTCGACGACCACCAGGCGCTGTTCCCGGCGCTGCTCGGGCGGCTCGCGGCCGGCGGCGTGCTGGCGGTGCAGATGCCGAGGAACCACGGCGCGCCGTCGCACGCCGCGATGGTGGAGGCGAGCCGGTTGCCTCGCTTCCGCGACAAGCTGGCGGCGGTGGTGAGGGAGAGCCCGGTCGCGGCGCCGGCGGCGTATTACGGGATGCTGGCGCCGCACGCGGCGCGGATCGACATCTGGGAGACGGAGTATCTGCACGTCCTCGAGGGCGCGAATCCGGTCGTCGAGTGGACCAAGGGGACCGCGCTGCGGCCGCTGCTCGCGGCGCTCGATGAGCACGAGCGGGCCGAGTTCCTGGAGGAGTACGGCGGGCGGGTGGCGGCGGCGTATCCGAAGGCGGCGGACGGGAAGACGCCGTTTCCGTTCCGGCGGTTGTTCCTCGTCGCCACGGCGCGGTGAGCGCGGCCGCCGCGCGGCTCAGCGCGTGTACTCGATGGCGCCGACGCCTTCGGCCTCGGGCAGCACGGTCACGAGCGCCTGCGCCCCGACGGAGGCGGACGAGAGCGAGGAGCGGACGGCGACGAGCCATGTCCGGTCGCTCCTGCGCGCGACGAGGATGGCGCAGCGCTCGCCCTGGGGCGCGCCCGCGCGCGCCTCGGCCTCCTGGACCACGCGCGCCTCGGAGGCGTCGCAGCCCTGGACGTCGAACTTGCGGTTCAACAGCGCGGTCAGCGCCATGCTGGCGGCCTTCTTCGCGGTGACCTCTTCGGCCGTCGGGGCTGCGGGGGGCGGCGCCGGGGCGCACCCGGCGGAGAGCGCTGCGAGGAGGGGTATCCACCGTGCGATGGTGCGTGTCACGGCGCTGTCCTATCGCGGCGGCGGCGCCACGGGAAGCCCTCGTTGCGCGGAGCTGCTTGGCGCCGGCCTGCACGGTTGAGCCGCCGCGTGTGGAGCGACACGGCGACTTGCGTGGTTAAACAATGGTTCATTTCGCTCATTTACGCTCATGGGAGACATGGCTGGAGGCGTGCGCGCAGCTTGCCCACCTCATGGAGGTGGCAGTAGCGTGCTGCCCATGCCGACGCTCGAGCACAACGGTTTCGTCGACATGTTCCGCGAGGACATCTCCGGCGCCGAGGCGTCAGCGGCCGAAATGTCTCTTATTTCAATTGGTTCCGACTGACGCTTGGCCGAATCATCTTCCCGCGTGGCCCAACGCGGGCCCAACGAACCGCCTGTGAAGGCGCCAGCGTCCGCCGTGGCGGGCGCGGGGACGTCGCCCGGAGGCGCCGTCTGACCGGGCGGCACGCCGGCGGCGGAAGCTTCGGCGCTCGCCGAGCCCGTGTCTGCTCCAGCGGACGCGGTATGGGCTCCGCCTACCGAGCCGCCCTTTCCTCTCAGCTCGGGGATCGCCTCGTCCAGGGGGGCAAAGTCGCCCAGCCCAAGCTCGGCGATCTTGCGCGCGGCGCGCTTGTAGTGATGGATCTGTCCGTTCGACTTGTGTTCGGTCGGTCGGATCGGTACGAGCCAGGGTGAGGACGGGGGCGCTGCAGCCGCCATCGCGGGATCGGCGTGCCCGGATCATCCTCAAGCTCGTCCGGCGCGCGTCCTCGTCCATCGAGTTGACGCGGCCTCACCACCACATACATATCCACGGTGAGCGGCCCGTAATGGCACAGCGTACGGCCTGAATAGGGCCGACCATGGCGGCGCTGGAGCTCTTCACGCAGGGGGAATGTATGAGTGACCAGAGAGGCCGAGCCAGGAGAGATGACAAGGCGATCGATACGAGCCGCGAAGAGGCTGTCGATCCCGGACTCGATCTTCCCATCGCGGCGTTTCTGCCCGTGATGGAGCAGCCGCTTCCGCCGTTCGACCCCTCCAACCTTTCGAGGTACGTTTGGCGTGAGATTGACGAGTCATCCCGGCCGTTGCTCGCGAGGCTCGACCCGGGCTCGCGCCGCGCGTACGAGAGGCTCGGGCGCGTGCCCGGGCCGAGGCGCTATGAGCTGGGCAGCTTTCAGATCGACGAGCACAGGTTCGTCTCCTTCGAGGCGATCCCGGCGTTCGGCGAGGTCAGTTACTCGGAGATCGCCGAGGTTCCTCCGGGGTCGACGGCTCCGCCAGAAAAGGTGCGCGATGGTGACAGTCCGTCCCCCTTGATGCGTTTCTTGCAGCTCACGGACAGGAGCGTCCCGGTCCCCCTGGTTCTCCGGGAGCTCGACGACGAGAGCGACGCCCCGGAGGTCGAGAGAGCGCTCGAGGGGCGCGACGTCGTCGACTCGCTGGCCGATCTCGGCAGACCGGCCGATCTCCGTCGCGTGGACCTGCGAGCAGCCCTGGAGGCGGCCGCGAGCGTGTGCTCCGACGCAGGCGATGACGTCTTCTCGGGTAATTACTGCCAATCCAAGGGCATTTGGCACTGCGACAGCGCGGCGAGGACGAAGCTGACACGGGGCAGCGGGTCGAAGAGGCGGAAGGTCTCCCACTCCATCATCGCTGCCTGCAACGGCAGCACACGGCTCGAGCACCTGTTCCGCCACTGGGACTTCTGGAATGCCAAGTGGACCTGGCAAGCCGTCTACTATAACGACGGAAAGTGGCATCAGCAGATTCCGTCCGGCAGGACGTGGTACTGGCAGCACGTCGGCTCGCGCAAACGGCGGCGTGAGATCAGGATCGAGGCGTTCCAGGGGTACTTCAGGGCCTGGACGGCGTTCTACAACTGAGCGGAGTCAGGACCCGGACGGCGTTCTACAACTGAGCAGAGCCCCCCCGACTCGTGCCCATGTCGTCCCAGGAGAAGGGAGGCCGGCAGACGCCCCTTGGAGGCTGCGGGCCGCCAATCTGGGCGGCGCGTACAGTAGAGTGGTAACCGCTGAGCCCAACGGGACACGGCGTGCCAGTTGCATCGACGCCACGATGACGCGGGTTCGTCGGCAGCTAGATCGTGGCCTCGTCATCCCTCAGAAGCCCGTCAATCTTGCTTAACAAATCTCGCTTGACCCGCTGCCGGTTCAGTTCGTCCTCGTAACCGGCCTTGACGGATGCGACCTTGACAACGCCCTTGATCATCATCAGAGCGTCGATCGTTCGCTGCGCCTCATCGTCATCCAAGTCGCGCCGAAAGTGGACAACCAGGCCCTTGACGCTCATTGCAATCCCACTCCCTGCACAGAGATCTCCCTGGCTTCTCGAAACATAATGATATTACGCCATTCACCCATGGCTCCTTACTCCCGGAAGTGTCGTGTTCAGCGGAGAGCGCTCTACGTCCTCCCAATCGGCAGCCGTTGCGGAACCCGACCCGCCTTCGTCACGCTGTACTGGGAAGCTCGTCAGCGTGGCAGCGCGCCGGGCGAGCTCAGTCCCCGTCGCGACGCCGACAGGGAGCGGCGACCGAAGCCGCGGCAGTGGAGGCGGCGGGAGCTTCGCCCGCGGGCTCCTGGCCGCAAGCTCGGGAGACTTCACCACAGGCGGAGGAACGTCGAGCGCGCGGGGAGGTAGCGTCGGCGGTGTCGAGCTCTGCGCCGGCGACGATGCGGGACGCGCCGAGCTCTCGCGCTTGGTGACGGGCTCGCCGACCTGGATCACCACGGTCTCCTCGGCGTCCGTCCGGTGGTCGTCGTGCAGCTGCCAGAGGCGCTCCCAGTACCGCGCCGGCGTGCCGGTGAAGGCCTCGAGCTGCCGGGCAAGGCCGGGCGTCATCGGGAGGTCGCTCCTCAGCAACCGTTCCACCTCCCTCGACTCCAACCCCGTGCTCTCGGCCAGCTTCCTCCTCCACGAAGGCATCGTCGCGCAGAACGACTCGAGGACCCTTCCTGGCCAGGGGACGGGACGCGCACGGGCGTCTGTTAGTTCCGCGAGCGCCGCGTCGACGTGACAGTCCAGAAGGCGCCGGTATCGATCCCGGTCCCCCACGGCCTGCTCCTTCGCATCGGTGAGGGCTGCCTCCTCGTCGTCATGCGCGTGCTCGCGCGCCTCGCGAAGCCCGCGCTCCCGTCCCAGCGCTTCGCGCGCGGTGACCGCGAAGCCGATCGCGACGCACGCGATCATCGCGAGCCCGAGCGGCGAAATGAGCCACATCGCACCAAGTAGATCCTCCATCGTACTCATCGCGTTTCGTCTCCTGGACGTGATCGCTCATGTCGGGATGCAAGGCGGATCTTCGCCTTGTGCTGTCCGAAGACATCACCAAGGTCACCGCCTGTGAGCTGCCGAAGGACAGCCGACGATTCAGCGAAGCTGCCGGAGGAGTGCTTCGCGCTCGGCGACGAACCGCCCACGGGGGAACTCCCGCGCGTGGATGTTCAGCAGCCGGAGAGCCTCGACGTTCGCCGTGACATTGCGGGCCTCGATGGCCCGCCGGGCCTGGTTGATCAGGCTCCGCTCGCGCTCCTCGCCGGTCGGTCGAACGGCGCTCGCCGGAGGCGCGGGCCGGCGATCGGTCGTCGTTGAGGGAACGGGCGTGCTGCTCGCCACCGCCTGCACGCGCGCGCTTCCTTGCGCCCTCGGTGACGACATCCCGTGCGCGATCGGCGCGGCCGGTGCTGCGGCGCTGTGCGCGCGTTCTCCGCCGGCGGGCGCTTCGGCGCTGTGCGCACCGTCTCGCGCAGGCGACGCCGCAGCCTCTTGCGCAGCGGGCGGGGTGGCAGGGACCGCCGCCGCCCCGTACCACGATTGCAGGTCGGGCAGGGACGACACCGAGGAGACGAGCGCGCCGGTCAGCAGGGCGAGCGCACCCTGAACGACGATCCTCACGGCCAGGCGGCGTAGCGAGGCCACCCACGACGCGCGGCGCCCGAAGCCCAGTGCGAGCGGCACGCAGAGGCGATCGTCCCTTCCCTGCGAGCGCTCCTGCGCCTG
This sequence comes from Sorangium sp. So ce295, assembly GCF_051527405.1. Classification (NCBI taxonomy): domain Bacteria; kingdom Pseudomonadati; phylum Myxococcota; order Polyangiales; family Polyangiaceae; genus Sorangium; species Sorangium sp. So ce295. Next base: position 12,998,615 of record NZ_CP150324.1, read on the forward strand.
CCACCGCTCCCGCTGCACCCGGAGCTCCTGGTGCGCCCGCCAATATCGCGTCCTCACCGTGTCCAGCGGAAGTCCCTGCTCGGCCGCGATCTCGGCGAGCGGAACCTCTTGGAGGTCGTGCTTGATCACGACATCCCGGTACTTGGGATCGAGTTGGTCTATCAGCTCCCGCGTGAACTTTTCCCGCTGCCGTCTCCGGAGCAGCTCCTCCGGCGTGGGGTACTCGTCTCGGATCTCGCACTCATCAAACGACGTCAGCACCTCGCCGCGGCAGCGTGCGTCACGGACGTGATTACGCGCCTGGTTGATGGCGATCGTGACCCGGTACGGCGCTGGGTCTCCCCCCGGGTCGAGCCGCTTGTCGGCCTCCAGCCCGCGCAGCAGCGCTTCCTGAGCGATATCCTCGGCGTTTCGCTCCGGCACGCCGTGGCGCCTGGCGAGGCGCCGGAAGAGCTCGAAGCCGGGGAAGACGGTCGGTGGCTTGCCCACGCTAAGCAGCACACTTGAGCGGGTCCAAACGCTTCAAAAAAGAGAACCAGCGAGCAATATTGGTCGGATAATGTAATCCAAGGCGCTATCTTCAACCACACGGAAGCGGGTCTACAGGACGACTGAGCACATTCCGTCATACGACCGCCAATTCTCGCCCAAACGGCCGAGGCGTCGCGATTCCTGGCGGTTGACGCCGAACGGCCGGCGTCAGTACCGTCCCTGGATGCGTTGCATTGCGCATTCGCTCTCGATATTTCTCGCGCTCGGGATCGCAACAGGCTTCCCGACCTCGTCCAGCGCCGATGATGCCCCCCCGAAGGCGCAACAGACTTCACGGAGTCTGCCAGCGCCGCCGATGTCCCCCCCGAAGGCGAGACCGAACGACAGCTCATCGGTAAAGGACCATGTTCGCCGTGGTCAGAGAGCGCGCAATGCCGGGCGGTGGAGCGAGGCATACGCTGCCTACAAGGCTGCTTTCGACGCCGCGGACCCGACGACCAGCACCGAGCGAGAGCGGGCGGAGATCGCCGGCGAGCTCGGCCTTTGCGAGGTCGCGTTGCACAAGTATCGCGATGCGGCCGAGCACCTTGCTAAAAGCCTCGAACAGCGCGAAGCGCTGCCGGACGCGCTCGAGCGGCGATTCCAGGCAGGCCAGCGCGAGGCAGTGAAGCGCGTCGCCACGCTCGTGCTCTCGGTGGATCCGCCCGACGCCGAGGTGCTCATCGACGGCGAGCGCGTCGGACGGACCGCGCGCACCTATACGCTCTTCTTCGAGCCGGGGGACAAACACATGGTGCGGGGCCGTGCACCGGGCCACGCGGACGCGTTTCAGGGGTTCCTTGGCGTGGCGGGCGTGGAGCACGAGATGACCATGGAGCTATCCCGCGCGGCGGCGGGGAGCGCCACGGAGGCGAGCAGCGCCAAGGAGACCGCGCCTCAATCACCGAAGGAAAGGCCGCAGGCCGTGGGCTCTTCGCCTGCTGTGAGGCGCCGTCCACCCAGCCCCTGGACATCCTGGCCAGGCACCCTGCGCACCGCCGGTATTGGGTTGACCTTGGCGACAGGTTCGCTCGGTGCGGTCTTCATGGTCCGCGCGAGGACTGCCGACGGAGACCTGCACGAGCGGAACGCGAGGCTCGACGCAGCGGGGGTCTCTCAGGGGGCGTGTCGGGAAACGCCGAAACCTTCCTCGTGCTCCGAGCTGTCAGGGCTACGACGAGAACGAGATCTCTTCGCCGGGCTCGGAACGGCGATGGTGGTGACGAGCGGTGTGGTGGGTGCTGCGACCCTGGCTTCGTTCTTCACGGATTTCTCTTTTCTGCACGCTGAACCGACCAAAGGTCGGCTTGGGCTGGCGCCGACGATTGCACCGACACAGGCCGGCCTCGTGGCTTACGGCGCGTGGTGATCAGGGAGCAAGGACATGCCTCTTCTCAAACTGCAACGAATGCGGCTGCTGTTGGCCGTGGGCATCCTCTCCACGGTCGGCGCGGGTGGCCTCTCCGGGTGCGCTTACGACGATAGCTGCTATGAAGAACGCCTCTGCCTCACACCACCGAAGTCTGTCTGTGATGGCGACCCCTCCACGGCGGTGGCGTACGACGAGTGCGGCGTGTTCGTCAGCAAGCAGGGCGCCGACAACAGACTCGGGACGAAGGGAGCGCCGGTGAAGACGCTCCAGCACGCGATCGGGCTAGCCGCGCACGGGCGAGGCAACGGCCAAGCGGCGACCGGGCGTGTGTACGCTTGCGGTGGGGCGTTCGAGGAGGCGATCACGCTGCCGTCGGGGGTTGACCTGTGGGGCGGGCGTCTCTGCGATGACGGCGACGATTGGTCGTATGAGGGGTCGTTCGGCGGGCCGGATCACCCGACGATCATCGCTCCGCTGAGGGGGATCCCGCTGCGGGTGATCCAGGGGCAGGACACCTCGACGATCTTCGGTGTGCACGTCGTGGCGGCGGATGCCTCGGCGAGCGATGGCAAGTCGTCGATCGCGATGATCTTGAGCGAAGGGACCAAGGCGAACGTGGTGTCGAGCAAGGTCGTCGCGGGCGAGGGCAAGGAAGGTGAGCCGGGCGATGACGCGCCGAGCTTCCGCGCGAGCGCCGGCGTGGTGGGGAACGACGGCGCGGACGCCTGCACCGCGGACGCGGCGCCGGGCGCCCTTCCGGTCGTGACCGTGTGCGGCGACGGGATTGAGTCGACGGGTGGGTACGGCGGAGACGGCGGGGTGGACACGGGCGGCGATGGTGCTTCAGGGCTGCCGGAGCCGGTCGGCAATCCGGAGAACCGCGGCCTGGCTGGGAGCGGCGCGTCCAGCATGCCGTGTACGAACGGGGGCCGCGGAGCAGACGGCGCCGACGCGGAGCACGCTGCCGGAGCGATTGGCGTTGGCCGCCTGGACCTTGACGGATGGATCGGCGTCCGCGGGGAGGGCGGCAAGAGGGGCGGCGTCGGCCAGGGCGGTGGCGGGGGTGGCGGCAGCAGCTCGCGCACCCTTACGTTCGCGTGTCCGACGGGCCGACCCCAGGGCGGCGCGGCCGGAGGATCAGGGGGCAGCGGCGGCTGCGGTGGCAAGGGAGGCGATGGGGGCGACTACGGCGGCGCGAGCATCGCGATCGTGGCATTGCAGGGGAGCGCTCTCACGGTCAAGGCCAGCCGGGTCCTCGGAGGGAAGGGCGGCAATGGTGGCGTCGGCGGAACGGGCCAGTGGGGAGGCGCTGGTTGGGGCGGTGGCAATGGTGGGCGCTCTTTGACCGGCATGGCGGGAGGGTGCGCCGGCGGCGCTGGCGGCAACGGTGGCCGTGGGGGCGACGGCGGCGGCGGCCTCGGGGGAGCGTCCTTCGGCATCGCCTCCATGAGCGCCTCCGTGAACCTTCTGGAGGATGCGATCGTCTTGCCCGGACAACCTGGCCAGGGTGGCCGCCCTGGCAATGCAGTCACCGACGATGCGCCAGGCCAGGGGCAAGAGGGGCCTGCGCTGTTCTGGTACAGGTTCGATGCGCCAGATCCGGAACCGCCCCGATGAGCCGCCCTGTACTGACGGCACACGTCAGGAGACGCACATGAGAAAGACCATCGCCGCTACGCTGTGCCTTCTATTGTCACCGTGGGCGACCGGCTGCGGAACTGTACCCGACGCTGGCGCGCCTTGCGAGGGCACCTCGTGCGATGACGAGCCGCCCCCGGAGTCGGTCTGCGTCGAGCACGTCGCCGCTGATATCCTCGACGACGGCTGCGGCGTGTTCGTCGCCGGAAACTTCGGCGGCGGCGACGACAGGAACCCCGGAACGAAGGCGAAACCGGTGTACACCGTCGCGCATGCCATAGAGCTCGCGCGCACTGGACGAGGGCGCGTGTTCCTCTGCAACGACTTCTTCGAGGTGGATCCGATCACGCTGCCCTCTGGCGTGGACATCCTTGGCGGCTTCAACTGCCGGGAATGGGTGCGCGATTCCCAGCTCCCGCGGTCCACGCTCAAGTACAGGCAGTTCGACGATACCCTGATGACGATCGCGCCCGCGGGCCCCAAGGACCAGGGGGCAGCGGACGGCGTCTCGACGCTCGCCGATCTCAACTTTCACGCGTCAGGCGCGATCGGCGTGGTCGCTCAGTCCAACACGGTGGTGGAGATCCTGCGGAGCGAGATCCGCGTGCGCAGCGGAAGGGCAGGCAGCAAAGGTGAGAAGTGGCCCCTGTACAGCCCACCCGACGGACCGGACGGCATGTTCGCTGCGGAGGCGTGCTCGGCGGCCATCGTCGCCGGCGGGGCTGCAGCCGTGAACCGGTGCGAGAGCGGGCTCACGAGCATCGGCGGCAAGGGAGGAGACGGGCTGCCCGACAGCGCCGAGGATGGCGACGACGGTGAGCCCGCCTCGGAGCGGGACCCGTCGCCCTCGGGCATCGGTGGTACCGCGGAGCAGGACAATGTCCGCTGCTACGACGGGTCCGACGGGGGCCCCGGGGCTCCGGGAACGCAGGGGCCGCCCGGCGAGGGCATCGGGCGGCTCACCGAGACAGGATGGGAGGGCGACACGGGGGCGGAGGGGAGTTGGGGCACGCCGGGGCAAGGCGGCGGCGGCGGCGGCGGTCGTCGGGGCGGACTCGCCATGTGCGGTATGGCCTCCAAGGGAGGCGCGGGAGGAGGCTCGGGCGGGGCCGGCGGCTGTGGTGGCCGAGGGGGCCGCGGGGGAGCGAATGCACATCCGGCGCTCGGCGTCGTCGCGCTTCACGCCCGCTTGACCGTACGCGATAGCACGATCACGACGGGTGGCGGCGGCACGGGTGGCGACGGCGGGCCGCCCCAGGAGGGCGGCCGAGGCGGCAGAGGTGCACCGGGCGCCGACCTGCTGGACGTCTTTCAGGCCTGCATGGGTGGCCGTGGCGGCGAGGGAGGGCCTGGCGGCTACGGTGGCCCCGGGCGCGGCGGCGACTCGATCGGCGTCGCCTACCTTGACGAGGAGCAACTCACGCTCGAGGGCGTCACCTTCGAGATCGGACAGCCGGGCACGGGCGGCACCAGCTGGCACCACGATGGTACGACGACGACGGGGCCGAGCGGCGAGCGTCACGAGACGTTTCGGTTTCCTGAGTAGCCGCAGTCACGTCAGGGGAGGACGGCGCGGATCCCAAGGCATCCCCCCACTTTGTAGGCAAGCTGCTGGCCAACGTGCGCCTCGACGTCCAGGGAGCCGCGCCGCCCCGGAGGGGGCGCCGCCGAGCTCGCCTCGAGCTTCTCGCCGTCCACGCGGACGGCGCACGACCTGGGGAAGGGCTACACCGGATCCACCCAAGTCCATACGTCCGAGAAGAGGCATACATAGATCGTCGCCTCGCCCATCAACGCCCCGTCCATCTCTACATCCGGCACCACCTCGTTCCCAAGCTCCGGTGGGATCGGTCGATACCCAGGGTACGTCGCCTCGATCTCTTCTACCACCGCCGCCGATATCTCGTCGGGCTCGCCCCTGTCGTGGATCCCGTAATAGGGCCCGAGGAGGCTCACGTGGAAGCTGAGCGAAGCCCTGTCGCTGAGCGATGGAACGGGCCCCACGTCCTTGGCGCGATAGATGCGGGCCGAGTACGCCGGGTTGCTCCACCCCGCCACCAGGCTGACCGACTCGTTCTGCAGGCTGTATCGATCGCCCAAGCGGTGGATCATTGCTTCCCACGTTGGGTACTCCGCTCGCCCACGGTTTGCGGCTTCTATCAGGCGGCGGTGCTCCTCCGTGTCGTCGTAGAAGGGCTCGCCGGGAGGCACGTGGATGCGCTCGAAGTTCCGCACGCCCCGCGGGTAGCAGCCGTAGACGACATCGAGCAGCTCGGAGCGAGTTATCATCATCTCTTTACAACAGCGGCGCCGAGTCGCCGATCCCTGGACTTGAACGCAGCGTCCGCCTCATCGACGAGCTTATGGCAGAAGATTCCAGGCGGGAGTTCATAGTCCATGCGGTTTGCGACCAGGTCAATGGCGGCGCTCCGCCCTCGACCAGATGGACATCGACGGCGCCGAGCTCGCCAGCGTCCGCCTCGACCCCGCGGCCGCTCCCCCGCCAGGCGCCTCCCCAAGCGAGCGGCGCCCCCCTTGCGGGGTACAGCCGCGTTACCACGTCAGCGACGGCGCCGGATGCCGAAAACGACTGCGGCGGCCATGCCAACGAGCACGAGCAGGGCCACGCCGACCCACGCCCAATCCCAGGGATCCGAGCTCAAGGAGATGGCCACCGCGCCGCACCCGGGAGACCATGCTCTTCGTTCCATCAGGCAGCCCATCCTCTCATAAACCGCTCCCTTCGGTCCGCCGGAAGCTGCGGACCCCGCCGCGGTGCTCCTCGACGCCGCAGCCCCGCTATCTGCTCGGGCACCGTGTACGTTAGCGCGATCGCGAGGTCGCCGGCGTCCGCCGCGACGTGGCCGAGCTCGACCAGGTGGACGGCCATAGCTCCCGAGCTCGCCGACGTGCGCCTCGACCTACGCGCCCGCGCCGCCGGGGGGCGAAGCCGCCGAGCTCGCTTCGAGCTCCTCGCCGGCGGCGCGTCACGAGCCCGGCCACGTCGACGACGGACGCCAAGGGGAAAGGGTTACGCCGGATCTACGAAAGTCCATGCGACCGAGAAGAGGCACATGTTGATCGTCGCCTTGCCCATCGACGCCCCGTCCATCGCCACATCCGGTACCACCTCGTTCCCGAGCTCCGACGGGATCGGTCGGTAGCCGGGGTACGTGGCCTCGATCTCCCGAGCGATCTCGCGCGCTACCGGCTCCTCCTCGGGGATGCCGGGCAGGTGGATCCCGTAGTACGGCCCGAGCAAGGACACATGGAAGCTGAGCGCTGTTTGGTCCGTGAGCCAGATGCGGGCCGAGTACGCCGGGTCGGCCCCCCCGGACAACAGGTGGAGTGACTCGTTTTGAAGGCCGTATCGATCCCCCAGGCGGCGGATCATCGCTTTCCACGTTGGGTACTCCGCTCGCCCGCGGCTTGCAGCTCCCACCAGGCGGCGGTGCTCTTCCGTGTCGTCGTAGAAGGGCTCGTTGGGAGGTACATGGATGCGTGCGAAATTATGCACGCCCCGCGGGTAAAATCCGTAAACGAGATCGAGCAGCTCAGAGCGAGTTATCACCATTAGTTCGTCACCCTGGCACCGAGTCGCGGATAGTTGGATTTGAACGTCGCCAGCATCTCGTCGACAAGCCTGTCGCAGAAGGTCCCCTGCGGCAAGTCGTAGTCCATGCGGTTTGCGACCTCCTCCGCGATCTCCTCGCTGAGGCTGGCTGCACGGCTTGAATCGATTCGCCCCATCAACTCGGTCCGGAGCGGCATTCCGATGGTGAGAGGGCAGTTCCAGCTCTTGATCTTGCGTGGGATAGTGAGTCTCTTGAACTTCGGGTTGGCCCTAGCCTCTTGCCACCCTCCGCCTTTACCCTCGCCGTCGTCCTCGACGGTGGTGAAAAACTTGAATTCCGATGGATCGAAATCTACGTACACCCACGGGGCCATTCCAGGCGGCGGGCACTTCGAGCTGCACGCATCGCTACAGCTCAAGAAGGTTGCTCCATCTCCGGATATGTCGCCGAATCCAGGGCACGGGTCTGGCGGGCTCTCCGGGCTATCTGTCGGCCTCTCCGAGCTGTCGCTCGGGCTCTCCTCCTCGTCTTCGTGGTCCGTTTTGTTGCACTGCAGCTTGCGCTCGCTACCGTACTCCGATCCGCTCGGCGGCGCATCCCCGAAGTCGCCGGAGGTGACGGAGGTGATGACGGGAACAGACGGCCCGACTGGTCCACCTGCACCTGCACCGCTCTCCCACTCCTCGATGGGATAGCAGTCTCCTACCGTCAAGTTGCATGCCGCTAGCATGCAGATGAGGACGGCCATAATCGGCAGCAGAATTCCTCTTGCGTTTATTTTACACTCCATCGAAGCACGGGACCGGCGACAACAAGCACCGACACATAACCTGGAAGCACAAGACTTCTCCCGCCGACCCAATCCACGTTCGCGCTCACCGACACGCCGAGCGGTCCGGCAACGTACGCGTTGGTTTGCGCATGGGCGCCTGCCGCCATGCCGGCAACGCGCCCACACATTGTACGTCCACAAGCCGGCATAAAGTAGACCGCGACCGATGGCCCCGCACTCAAGTCGCCATTCTCCCAACTATATCCGAGGGCAACGATGGTGCTGTTGTAGACACCAGCTCCACCTATCTGGATTGGGGGTATGACACTGAACAGATCGCGAAGGCTAAACAGGAGATCGCTCCTGATGCGCCACGATATTCCCGCATGCGGGCTCACCGCGAGGCGCGTCGTGGTGCCAGCCTGGAGCCACCCGAAGTTAATTCCGGCGCTCAGCTCGGATGCGTCTGCCTGCATCGGAACGACACTGAGGACGAGAGCGAGCACTGCCCCCGATGGGATATGCCGGCCTGTCGTCTTCATCATCCTCTTCCCGTCTTCCGCAACTCGCGAGCAGTCTGCCGACGCGGGCCATTTTTCTGATCTCAGGATCGGCGTCGAACGGAATCTAGTCGGGCACATTGCACTGGCCAGGGGTCGTACCGTCCAGAGTGTGCGCCAGCGGGCAGCTACCTGCGCGGCTGCAGCGCGTGTCGACGTGCCGGCGCCAGCTGCCTGTCGCGCCGCCGCGGGAGCGCGCGAGCGGCCACACGCCCCGCGTTGCACGATGTCGGCTGCAAGCCCGATCCAGCGCGGCGCAGTGCGCAGGCAGCGGTGACCGTTCGCTGTGACGGCCACGCGCGTGGCACCACGCGACGTCGCTCGCGCGGCCACGTCGCCCGCGAGCGCGGCGCTTGGCGGTGGCCTGCGCGGTCAGCGACGACGACGCGCTAGCGCTCACGCGCCCGGAGCCACACGACGTTGCTCGCGCGTCTGAGCCGCCCGGGAGCGCCACACGCCGCGGCGCCATCGGCGGGGAGCCACGAGACCGGCCACGGGTGGCCCGATGGCGCTCGGCAGGCACCGCAGCCCGGACGGTCCCGCAGCCCTCGCCGCAGCTCAAGGGCGTCGCCGCTATTGCCCCGGCCGGTGGGCCTCTCGGCGTCGAGCTGCCGAGCCGCGCGTACGCCGATCACCAGGCGCAGGCGATGCAGATCACCCAGGAATGCCATCACCTCGATCACACCGCGCGCGGTACTCCGGCGAGCGGAGCGGGAGAACAGACGGATCAAGAGCTCGACCATGCCGCTGCGCAGCCGCGCGTCTTCGATCGACGGCGCCCGCGCGACCGGGGCGGGCCGCGCCGCGTGTCTCACGATTCTGCGGTGCCGCGACCACGCGCGGCTTGGACGCCCGCTCGCAACGAGCGATCGCAGGGCCCGACGCGCTTGAGCACACGGACATCGACGGCCCCGAACTCGCCGGCGTCCACCTCGATCCCCGTGCGCAGAGCGGTCAGGGACCTCGGCCCTGCGGCATGTATGCTCGAGCGCCATGTAGCGCGTCGTCGGCGGCCCCGCGCATATGCGGTCGCTCTGGAGCGAGGAATGCGGGGTTCCTGTCTGCCTTGGCGCCATGTGCGTCGCGCAGAACGGGCGCCAGCTGGCCGACGCGCGCCGTGCCGACGTCGCGCGCGAAGTCATCCAGGTGAACCTCGACCCGGCGACGGCTCCTCGCGCGCCGGCGTCCACCTCGACCCCGCGGCCGCTGTCTGCTCCGGCACCAAGCAGCGCGACGCCGGCGCGATCCCGAACTCGCGTGCCTCCATCATGTGGCCGCAGCCGCTCCCGCGGAGCGCTCGGCGTGCCTCTTGATCTCCGCAGCCGCCCCCCCGCGTACTCAACCAGGCAGACGGCAGCGTCGATTCGCTGGCGACGTGAGCTCGGTCGGGTGGAGCGCGTCGCGGATCATTTCCTCCAGGTAGAAGCGCCTCAAACAGTAGGCTCGGCTACCCTGCGGAGCCGCTGACGCCCGAGAAAGCGCATTCTCGGGCATCACGCACAGCATTTCTCACCTAGTGCGACCCCGCAGCGCGCCCGCCGAGCTCCGTGCACCACACGGCGGCTCTGGTCCTCCGTGGCACCACGGCACGGCCGCAGCCCCGGCGGCACCGGTGGCGGAGGCAGCGGTGAGCCCCCATCGGGGTCGCCTTCACGGCGACGTCGGTGTCTGAGGAAGGGGACCGGGGGATCGATGTTCGTCCCGACGCCGGCCGCACCGAGTTCGCGGCTCACGCGAGAGCCAGCCGCTCGGCCGCACCGTCCGACCGCTCCTCTGGTACACTCCCAGCGTGCGTCCCGCTCGCTATCCCTGCACAGCTGCCGAGATCCTCCGATCCGTCGCGCAGCGCGACCGCACCCTGCTGCTCCGGCTCGGCCTTAACCTGGACAACCCCGCCCACGCGGAGCTCTTCGTCGAGGGCGTGCGCGCCGCGGACGACGCCATCGCGGCCCAGGTGCGGTGGGAGCGGGAGCGGCTGGGCTGAGGGCCGCCCGTTCGGTTGACTGCGGGAGCGCATAGATCGCCGGCTCAGCCCAGACCTCGCATCCTGAACCGCGGAGCCTCGGACCCGGCGCCGAGGGCGACCTTCGCAGCTCCGGCGTCCGGTGCGTCTTGCATCGGGTTCGATTCCACGCGCCCCCGCCATGATTTCGCGTGCTTGCGCGCCGTGCGGACGACTCCCAGACGAGACACCGCCCTCCCAGAGCGAGAGCGGCACCGGCGGGAAGACGTCGCCAAGTCCCGCGTGGCCCCCTCGGCCTCGCGCATGTAGCCCTGCGTCGCCTGGACACCGGCGTAACCGGCGCGCTGCATGATCTCTAGCGGGTCGTCCCTCCAGACGGCAAGCCAGAGGATGCGGCCGGCGGGCTGGTCTGCGGAACGGACAGCGAACGGGCGGGGGGCCCGTATTGAAGGCGCATCGGGTCCTTGGCCTGCCGGGGGACGTAAGTATATACTTGTTCGGCCAGCTTATGTGGTCAGCAAGCGGAAAGCAGTCGACACCCATGCTCGGCCACGCGCGAATCGCGCCGCCCGGTTATCCGACAACGAAACGGTCGTCTCGTTGTCAGGCATCGCGCGACACATGATTCTGTCGAGGTCTTACTACGATGAGTGCCATATATCCCGTAGACGTCGCCAAGACGCTCGCCACCAAGTTGGGGCGGGTTGTGCTTCCCCACTTGGAGCGGCTGGTTGAGGTTCTATTCTTCGCCTCGCTGTTTCGCGAAGAGGGCCACGATCTCACATTTAACCTCATTTATCCGGGCGTCCTTGACCCCAGGTATGCCACGCCTGAGCGTGTTCATGGTTGGGAACCGTGGCACGTCGTGGACTTCGAGACACTAGACGAATTCACGTCCGGGAACGCGGCGAAGTACGCGCTTCTCGCTCGAGGCGACGGCGAGTACCTGGTTGTACATTGTGTGGCTGACAAACTCTTGATCACGGGGGTCGGTCACATGCAGAATTTGCGCTGGTATCGCGACAAAGTCCTGACCGTTCGCGTGGTTGGGGCGGGCGCTCTTCGATTTTTTTACGGCAGTCGCGAGATTGTCTCTTGCGCGGGCGGGCAGAGCGAGCCACTTGTCAGTTGGCCATTCGCGTCTCCGCAACCAGCGCTGGGCGACATCGTGGAGGCCATGGGCAATATGACCGATGTTGTCCAGAACAAGTACGCACTCGCGAGCGGCGCACTGAACATGCTTAGCTCCGAGCTCATACGTCGGAGGCATGGTGGAATCATTGCGATTGTAAACCAGGACGACGCAGCGTCGATGCCCGCGTTTGGCGCTGCGATGCTAAAGGCACCGCTCAAGTTCGGTCAAATGGTCGCCCGCCATTGGGAGGCATCGATGGTAGAGGGGGGTCGGGAAAACCCCGGCGAAGATGACATTGTCGAAGCGCAGGACGCGGCCGCCGAATGCGATCGCGCCCTCAGTCTCATCGGACGGATGAGCACTGTCGACGGTGCTGTGCTCGCCACGCCAGCGCTTGCCATTGTGGGATTCCGAGCAAAGCTTCCAGCGGCGCATCGTACTCCGCCGGTCATGCGGGTACATGCAGACGAACGGCTCGAAGAATTCGATCTGAACCTGAAGGGCACCCGCCATCGAAGCGCCGCTTGTTTCGTGGAGGAGACACCCCACCGCGTCGCGCTGATCGCATCCGCTGACGGTCCAGCAGCCGCGATGTTTCAAGACGCCCAGGGGCATGTGGTCTATCACCCTGTGCGCGACAGTTACGACGACTTCGCATTGTGAGGTCCCAAATCCGGTCGGGCGTTTGCTCCCAAAGTTACCGCCCGACGAAATAGCGTTTAGGCAGCTGCGTGTTGACGCCCAGGCTGGCTGATGGTCCGCCGCGCAGGCCTGTTGATGGCCATCGCGTACTCAAGGACCCCGAACGTGAACTCGCCGCCCTCAACGGGACGAGCGGCCCGTTGGCGGCGGGCGACTCGGTCGACACAAACGAAGCGCAGCCAGCGTCACGACTGACTTCCCTTCGGTCCGAGCGTGCGGACACGCGGGTACTTTGCTAACAGCGCCGCCACGGACGTGTAGCGCTTAGTCGCGGCCTTCTGTACCGCGTCATCGAACGACAGACCGTGCGTCCGCGCGGCCTCGACGTCGGAGTACAGATCTCGAGCCACCACCGTCTCGCCACGCCCCCACTCGGAATGCTCTATCCGGATCATGTCTTCCAGGTCACGGCGGCCGGTGTTCGCGGCGCGATCGGCTACTGTCGCCAGCGCGTCGAGGAACGGCTCCTCGTGGCCCGCGATGCCGCGGCTCGCGTGCACCATCTCGTGAACCAGCGTGCGGATGCGAACGGCGCCGTTCCGCGGTCGGGCTACCCAAATCGTGCGCGTTTCGTCATGGCAATATCCGTCGCACCAGGGACAGTCTGGGTGATGGCCCTCCCGTACCTCCCAGCTCTGGCCGTCGATCCACTCAGGGAAGAGCAGCTCTCTCAGCATGGCAAAGTCGCCCGCCAAGTCGTAGTTGTCGCAGATCTCGGCACCCGCTCCGAGTAGCTCGGCCAGCTTGATCACGGGCTTGGTGTTAGCCATGTTACGAATAATCCAGTTCGAGCGCGACGAATTGGCTCGGCGGACCCCCTAGCACGAAACGCGCACGTTGCGGCATGCGCCAGGCGGGCCGTTGCGCACGGCTCCGCTCGGCGTGGCCCCATGCGCGCGCGACGCCGGGGACGATGGTCAACGAGAGGACGATGGTCAACGAGAGGGAGAAGACGCGGCTGGGCCCTGTTGCCGCTTAAGCTAGCTGATGGGTTTCTGTACCGACTGAAGGAGGATGATGCGTTCGCGGGGTTCGATCCGCCAGGTCAGGCCCAGGAGGGCTCGCACTCGACCGGCCCGTGGGGGGCTGCGCCTCGGCAATGCGGTGTGGGTCTGCGAAGGCCACCTCCTGGCGCCGGTAGGCGTCACCTACCGGCGTGGGCTTACCGGCCTCTCCGGTGCTGGCGCTGCGCCGAGCAATCGGCCGATAGCCTCGTGAACGACGCGGGCCGCCTCCGCATCTCCGAGGGCGACGGCGCGGCTCAGGGTGCCGGCGAGCGAGGCGACCACGGCGGCGCGAGGCGAGGGATCGACCATCGCGAGCTCGCCGAGCCCCAGGCTCGCCGGTTGGGCCGGGGTTGGGGCCATGCCGTGCGAGGGAGTGCGATCCGTCGTCACGCCCCCCTCAAACTCCGGGGAAAGCACCGGTTCGCGACGGTTCGCCGTCGCGGAATCGTTCCGCGAGAATCCGTCGCTCGCGCCTCATTTCCTCGAGATCCTCTTTCACCTGGATCTCCCGCCGTATGCCACGGTCGCGGTCGTCGAGGCTTCGCTGGACCAGCTCATCCCGGTCGAGTTCTGCGCCGACCTGGTGCTCGAGCTCCGCGACGGGGCTGGAGAGCTGGTGCTCTCCATCGTCCTTGAGGTCCAGCGCGACATCGATCGGCGCAAGGGCTACTCATGGCCTGTCTACGTTGCGGTCGTGCGGGCCCGGAAGGAGTGCTCGGCAGTCGTCCTCGTCGTCGCGCCCGACGCGGAGGTGGCCGCGTGGGCCGCGCAGAAAATCGATCTCGGGCTGGGGCTCGGGACGCTCCAGCCGCTGGTGCTGGGGTCGGCGAGTGTGCCGGAGGTGACGGATCAGGCCCAGGCGGAAAAGGAGACGGAGCTCGCCATTCTCTCGGCCGTGGCGCACGGCAACGGACCGAACGGTCTCGCCGTGGTCCAGTCCGCGCTGGGGGCGCTCGGACGGCTCGACCACGAGCACGCGGCGGTGTACTTCCAGATCGTCTACAATGCGTTGCGTGAACCCATGCGGAGAGCCCTGGAGGCGCTGATCATGGAGCGGCAGACCGAAGGCAAGGCTTCTTTTCCCCCGTTCGCCCAGCAGCTCATCGAGCGTGGCCGGATCGAGGGCAAGCTCGAGGGCATCCGGGAGGGCAAGCTCGAGGGCATCCTCGAGGCCAAGCGCGACGCATTGCTCCGGCTGGTGGCGCGCGCAGGGATCGCCCTCACCGCCGACCATCGCGAGCGCATCCAGGCGCGCAAGGACCCTGCGACCCTCGATCGGTGGGTCGATAACGCACTCGAAGCAAAGGACGCTTCCGACGTGCTCTCCTGACGAGCGGCGCTGCGCCCGATCAGCGCGGCGTGAGCCGCTCTCCTCGCCAGAGGAGCTCTTCGTCCTCGATCCGCCGCGCCATATGGAGCGCTCTCCCGCCCGCTCCCGCTCCCCGCAGCGGCTGCCGAGAGGTGCGCGACCTTCTGGGCCACCGAGGCGAGCGAGCCGTGCTCGGCGACGAGCCACGCCACGTAATTCCTCCAGGAAAAGCCCGTTGGGGCGGCGTGTCCGGAATCGTGTCCGGGTCCTCCGGTCATCGCGACCGCAGACTACCCGCAACGAAGTCAAGGAGAACGCCGATGTCTTCCCCCACTCACTACCTGGTCATCGATCTCGAGGCGACCTGCAGCGACGACCCCGCCTTCCCCCGCGACGAGATGGAGATCATCGAGGTCGGCGCCGTGCTCGTCGATGCCGCCACCCTTCGATCCGCCGCCGAGCTGCAGTGCTTCGTGCGCCCGATCCGACACCCGCGCCTCTCGGCGTTCTGCATGCGGCTGACGAGCATCCGCCAGGCCGACGTCGACGCCGCCCCGCGCTTCCCCGCGGCGGCGGCGCGGCTGAGAGAGCTGGTGCGCGGGAAACAGGCGCTCTTCTGCTCCTGGGGCGGCTACGACAAGCGGCAGATCGAGCGCGACGCCCGCCGCCACGGGGTGGCGCTGCCCTTCGGCGGCGATCACCTCAACGTCAAGCGGGCCTTTGCCCGCCGCCTCGGCGCCGAGCGCGAGCTCGGCGTGGGGCAGGCCCTGCGCCGCATCGGCCTCTCGTTTCAGGGGACGCAGCACCGCGCCATCGATGATGCGCGCAACATCGCCCGGCTCCTGCCGCACGCGCTGGGCCTCGAGCCCCACCCGGCCGGCGCTCCCGGGAGCCCCGCCGTGCCGGCGCTCACCGGCCCTCGGGCGGCGTCTCCGGGGCCTCCGGCGCCTCCAGCGCCGCGAGGAGCGAGGTGAGCCCCTTCTTCAGCGAGGCCATCTGCTTCTCCCCCAGGGCTCGCGTGAGCTCGTCCTCCAGCTCCTGCAGCACCCCGAGCCCGTGGAGGAGCATCTTCAGCCCGTGCGGCGTGAGCCGCACCCGCTTCGCCCGCCGGTCCTCCGGATCGGGCGTCCGCTCCACCACGCCCGCCGCCTCGAGCTCCTCCACGAGCTGACCCACCGCCTGCTTCGTCACGCCGGCGCGCTCCGCCAGGTCGATCTGCCGCGTGCCCTCGAGGTCGATGTACGGCATGAGCGCCGTGTGCGCCCGGCGCACGCCGGTCGCGCCGCGCCGGACGACGCGCGCCACCGCCCGCTCGTCGAGCAGCCGCGCCGAGCGGAGCAGGAGCTGCCCGAGGCTCACGCGCTTGCGCCGCTCGAGCTCGGAGACGTCGCATGGATCGAGGTTGTGCTTGGTCATGATGGTCAACTTGCTTGACTAAATGGTCAAGCTGATTTACCAATTGGAGCATGCTGCGACGGCTCGATCAATCCCTCTGGGTTGCGGAAGACACGTTGAAGGTGGGGTTTCTCCGGTTTCCGGTGCGATCTCCGGTCGTGCGCCTCGAGGACGGCGGGCTGCTGCTGTTCTCGCCGCTCCCCAGCGTGGAGCGGGAGGCGGACGAGATCCGCGCGCTCGGCGAGGTGCGGGCGATCGTGGCGCCGAACCTGCTGCACCACCTCGGCCTCTCGCCGGCGGCGCGGCTCTTCCCGGGGGCGCGGCTCTACGGCGCGCGGGGGCTCCGCGAGAAGCGCCCTGACGTGACGTTCACCGGCGTGCTCGACGGCGCGCCCGACCCGCTCTGGTCCGCGGAGATCGACCAGGTGGCGATCGGCGGGATGCCGAAGCTCGAGGAGACGGTCTTCTTCCACCGGCCGAGCAGGTCCCTCTTCGTCTGGGATCTCTGCTTTCACATCGCGCAGAGCGAGCACTTCCCGACGCGCCTCTTCATGCGCCTGAACGACGCCTACGGGAGGTTCGGCCCGTCGCGCATCGCGCGCTCGATGATGCGCGATCGCGCGGCGGTGCGCGCCTCGGTGGAGCGGATGCTCGCGTGGGCGCCGGAGCGCATCGTGGTGGCGCACGGCGACGTCGTCGAGCGCGGCGGTCGAGACGCGCTGCAGGCCGCGTTCGAGCGGGTGCTCTGACGTCCCTGACGTGGAGCGGCGCGCGGGCGCCGGTGCGGTAGGACTGTGGCCTGGCCATGAAGATCAGGACGGTCCGGTGATGGGCGCCCAGGTCACCCTGCTCGGCCTGGATTTCGGCTCCACCACGAGCTGCGCCGTGGCCGCCTCGGCGACGCTCACGCGCGCCGCGGGCAGCGGCCGGGTGGAGCTCGGCGCGCTGGAGGAGCGGTACCGATCGGAGATGGCGCTCACGCCCCTCGCCGGCGACGCCCTCGATCTCGACGCGGCGGCGGCGCTCCTCGATCGCTGGCTCGCCGAGGCGGGCGTGGCGCCCGGGGCCCTCTTCGGCGGCGGGGCGATCATCACCGGCCTCGCCGCCCGCCGGAGCAACGCCGACGCGCTCGCCGCGCTGATCCGCGCGCGGGTTGGGGACGCGCTGCTCGCCGTCGCCGAGGACCCTTGCCTCGAGTCCTGGGTGGCCTTCATGGGCAGCGCCGCGCCCCTGTCGCGCGCGCGCCCCGGCGAGCCCGTCGTCAACCTCGACATCGGCGGCGGCACCACGAACATCGCGCTCGGCCTGGCCGGCGAGGTCCAGCGCACCGGCTGTCTTCTCGTGGGCGCGCGGCACGTCGCGCTCGACCCGCGCTCGCGCCGCCTCCGCGCGCTCTCGCCCGAGGCCCGCGCCGCGTTCGACCACCTCGGGCTCCACCGCGGCCCGGGCGAGGTGCTCTCGCAGGCCGAGGCCGAGGCCGTCGTCGCCTTCTACGTGGATCTGCTCGAGGCGGCGATCGCGGGGCGCGCCGGCGCCTTCGACACGCCCGCGGCCGCGCGCCACGTGCAGGTGCCCTTCGCGCTGCCGGAGGGGATCGCGGCGCCCACCCTCACGTTCTCCGGGGGCGTGGGCGAGCTGATCTACGCCGGTCTGGCCGGGCGCCCCCTGCCCGAGCCGGCTCACCACGGCGATCTCGGCGTGGACCTCGCCCGCGCGATCCTCGCCTCGCCCCGGCTGAGCGCGCGGGTGGCGACGCCGGCCAGCATGGGCCGGGCCACGGCGTACGGCCTGCTGCGCCACGCCACCCAGCTCTCCGGCGCGACGTTGTTCCTCCCGCGCCCCGAGCGCTTGCCCCTGCGCGACCTGCCCATCCTGGCGCGCCTCTCGCCGGCCTCGTCCGACGCCGAGCTCGATCATGCCGTGGACCTCTTCCGCCGGAGCACCCGCGGCGGCTCTCTGGAGATCGCCCTCGACGACGTCTCGGCGACGACCCTCAAGCGCTTCGGCGTGCGCCTCGCGGGCGCGCTGCGCCGGGCCGGACCGATCCCCGAGCACCCCCTCGTGCTGCTCACCGCGCAGAACGCGGGCAAGACGCTCGGGGGCTACGTGACCGGCTGGGGCGCTCTGCCGATCGACCTCCTCGTCATCGATGAGGTGCAGGCGCACGGCGCCCGGTTCGTCCAGGTCGGCCGCCTGTGCGATCAGATCCTGCCGGTCTCGTTCTACGGGATGACGCCATGACGTCGCTCGGCGAACCTTCCGTGAAGGGAGGAGCGCGCCGTGAAGGAACCGACCCCGCTCGATCGGATCGAGGTCCCTCGCCCCCGGACCGACGTCGTCTACGCGACCCGCCTGCCTGGCCACGGCGGCTCGTTCCGCGGCTTGAAGCGGCTCCTCGGCGCCGCCGACTGCAGCAAGGCCGGCGATCGCCAGGCAGGCCTCGCGGCGAGCGACGACGCGGCGCGGGAAGCCGCGCGGGAGCTGCTCGGCGAGCTGACCCTGGAGCACCTCCACGATCACCCGCTCACCGACGCGCGCGGCGAGATCGACGCGGTGATGCGCGTCAATTACGACATCGACCGCGACGCCTTCGCCGGGATCGCCTCGCTGCGCCTCGGCGAGCTCAAGGACCACCTGCTCCGCGCCCCCGGCCCGGAGGTGGCGCGCGTCGGCCGCGCCCTGACCGGGGTCATGGCCGCGGCGCTCGCCAAGCTCTGCGACGTGCACGAGCTCGTGTACCTCGCCCGGAAGATCAGCCGCCCGACCCGCGCCCGCACGCTCCTCGGCGCCCCTGGCACGCTCGCCTCGCGCCTCCAGCCGAACCACCCCACCGACGATCTCCGAGGGATCACCCTGCTGCTCTACTGGGGCCTTTCCATCGGCGCCGGCGACGCGCTGCTCGGCGTCAACCCCGCGTCCGGCACGGTGGAGACCACCGCCGCGATCCTCCGCCACCTCGACCGCATCCGCCGCGCGACCGGCGTCCCCACGCAGATCTGCTGCCTGTCGCACCTCAAGGTGCAGCTCGCCGCGCTCGACCAGGGCGCGCCCGTGGAGATCCTCTTTCAGAGCCTGGCCGGCACCGAGTCCTGCTGTGTCACCGAGTTCGACGTCACCGTCGATCTCCTCGACGAGGGCTATCGCCGCATGGCCGCGCGCGGCCCGCTCGCCGGCCAGGCCGAGCAGTTCATGTATTTCGAGACCGGCCAGGGCAGCGAGCTCACGTACGGCAAGCACGACGGCATCGACATGGCCACGGCCGAGGCGCTCTGTTACGGCCTCGCCCGCCGCTGGGACCCGTTCATGCTCAACAACGTCACCGGGTTCATCGGTCCGGAGACGCACCTCGACGACCGCGAGATGATCCTCGCCAACCTCCAGGATCATTTCATGGGCAAGCTCCTCGGCGTGCCCATGGGCATGGCCCCTTGTTACACCCTCCACGCCCACGTCACGCTGGAGGGCCAGCAGATGGCGACGCAGCTGCTCACGGCGGCGGGCGCCAACTACTACATGGATGTCTGTCTCAACACCGATCGGATGCTCGCCTATTTCGACACGAGCGGGCATGACGTGCAGACCTTGCGGGAGATCCATGGCCGCGCGCCCGGCGGCGAGTTCCTGGAGTGGGCCCTCGCGCGGGGCATCCTGGCGCGCGCGGGGGAGGCGCAGGGCGAGGCGGGCGCGATCACCCGCGGGCCGTGCTTCGGCGACGTGCGGCAGTTCTGCCCGGACGAGGCCGAGCTCGCCGAGCTGCTCGCGGCCACGCCCGCCGCCTACGGCTTCGCCACCGCCGGCCCGCGCCCGGCCAACGCGGTGAGCCGGCGCGGTCGCCGCGACGAGGCGATCGCGCGGGCGGCGCTCGCCACCGAGCTGCGCGAGGACGAGCTGGCCCGCGTCGCCGCGTTCCGCCTCATCTCCACGACGGCGGCCAGCAAGGGAGAGCACCTCGGCTCCGCCGACGCGGGGGCGCGCCTCGCCCCGGAGAGCGCCGCCCGGCTCGCGCCGGAGGAGGCCGAGGTGCAGATCGTGGTCTCGGACGGCCTGAGCGCCGAGGCCGTCCACCGCAACATCCCTGATCTGCTCCCGGTCCTGCTGGACGGCCTGGGGGCGCGCGGCGTGACCGTCGGCCAGCCGCTGCTCGCGCGTTACGGCCGGGTGAAGCTCGCGGAGGCCGTCGCCGAGCGGCTCGCGGCGCGGCTGGTCGTCGTGCTGCTCGGCGAGCGCCCGGGCAGCGGTGAGCTGGCGTCGAGCAGCCTCTCGGCCTACCTCGCCTACCGCCTCGCGCCCGGCGCGGACCAGGAGGCGGCCGCCGCCTTCAGCGGCAATCCTGCCATCGGCTTCGAATACACGGTGATCTCCAACATCCACGCTGGCGGGCTGCCCGCCGCGGAGGCGGGGGGCGTGATCGTCGAGAAGGTAGTGGCGGTGCTCGCTCACCGCGCGGCTGGCAACCGGCTGGAGGCGTCGCTCACCGGCTAGAGCGACAAACGGGTTGAAATCACGAGAAAAAGCAGGAATTTCACAGGGAGGCGGGGAGGCGGGGAGCGAGAGACGGCAAGAGAAAGAACTTCATTCTTTCTTCCTCCCCGCCTCCCCGCCTCCCTGTGAAAATTCTCGGGGTTGCCTCATCGTCGGTATTCTAGCGCCGCGTGTCAGAAATCATGCCGGAATGTCGTGCTTCGGCGATACGCCGAACTTGCGCGTGTAATCGCGGCTGAACTGCGCCGCGCTCTCGTAGCCGACGTCGAACGCCGCCGCGGACACCGAGATCGTGCCGGCGCGCAACAGGCGGCGGGCCTCGAGGAGCTGCAGGCCCTTTCGATACTGAAGCGGTGACGACGCCGTGATCGCCTTGAAGTGCTTGTGAAACGAAGACGCGCTCATCCCGACGCTGCGCGCGAGCTCCGGGATCTCGACAGGCGATCGAAAGTCACGCCGCAGCTGTGCGATCGCGCGCGCGATCGCGCTGGCGTGGCTGTCACGGCGGATCAGGTCCCGCAACATGCCGCCAAACGGCGCCGTCGCGAGCCGGTAGTGGATCTCGCGCGAGACGAGCGGACCAAGCACCGCTGCATCCATCCGCGCGCCCGCGAGCGCGAGATAGCGATGGAGCGCGTCGACGAGCCTGGCATCGCAGGTGTGGACCGCGAGCGAGCGGGACTCCGCGGCGGAGGGAGGCGAATCGGCCATCGCCTCGACCAGGTCGCGCAGCGTCTCCAGCTCGACATCGAAGAGCAGCACGAGGTAAGGGGCCTTCGTGACGCGCGCGATCACCGGGAGGTCGTGGCTGATGAGCAGACACTCGCCGACGCTCATCGGAAACGAATCGGCTCCCAGCACCGTTTCTTTTCGCCCCTGGAGCACAAGGCCCATGACCGGCTCGTAGACCGCGGCTTCGAACGATGTCGGCTGGTGGTGCCGGAGGATGCCGAGGTTCTTCAGCGGTCGCACGTACTGGCCAGCGCGGTCCTTCGGGCGAGGGAGCTGGCTTGCAGCGAGCTCGGCGAGCGCCGCCAGGTTCATGCGGCGAGCGTAGCACCATCACGCTTTTCTGTCCCCGGCGAGAGGATCGAGCAAGAAGCAGAGAGCTACCGGCAAGCTTCTCGCGACGTGCGGTCGTACGTTGAGCTCATGGCGAACAACATGCTGACCGTGCATCACCTCGGGCGTTCCCAGTCGGAGCGGATTGTCTGGCTCTGCGAGGAGCTTGGGCTCGACTATGAGCTGAAACGGTACGAGCGCCGGAAGGACAACAGGATGGCGCCGCCGGAATACAAGGCGCTGCACCCGATGGGAACGGCGCCGATCCTCACCGACGGGCAACTGGTGCTCGGCGAATCCGGGGCGATCGCCGAGTATCTGATCGCGACCCATGGTGAGGGGCGGCTCGCCGTGAAGCGCGGCCAGGCCGGGTTCGCCGACTATCTTTACTGGTTCCACTTCGCCAACGGGACCTTGCAGCCGGCCGTCCTGCGGGTGTGGTCCCTGGAGCGCATCGATGCGTCCGAGAAGAACACGGCGTTGCAGGCGGCGAAGGAACGGTTCAACCTGATCTTCTCCACGGTGGAGAAGCGTCTGGGTGAGGCGGCTTATCTCGCCGGTCCGGAGCTGACGGCGGCGGACATCATGACGGTGTTCTCGCTGACCACCATGCGGCTGTTCAAGCCGTACGATCTCTCGCCGTGGCCGAACATCCTGGCTTACCTGCATCGCATCGGCGCGCGCCCCGCGTATCGGCGCGCGATGCAGAAGGCGGATCCGGACATGACGCCGTTGCTCGGGGCCACTCCATGACCGAGGGGCCGGTCGGCCGCGGGCTTGATCCGCGGGTCTGGTGCCCAGTTGGAGCGAGACGCCGGGTCCCCGGATGTCCGTTTCTTCCAATCGGAGGCCGTGGGCGCGTGGCATGAACACCCCATGACCCACCTCGACGCCACGATGAGCCGCTCCCCGCTCCGATCGACTCCGCTGGGCAAGACCGGGCCCAGCGTTTTTCCTGTCGGCCTCGGCTGCATGGCGATGTCCGGCGCCTACGGCCCGGCCGAGGACGCCGAGAGCGTGGCGACGATCCGGCGCGCCATCGAGCGGGGGATCACCCTGATCGACACCGGAGACTTCTACGGCAACGGGCACAACGAGCTCCTCCTCCGGCGCGCGATCGAGGGGGTGCGCGACAAGGTCCAGCTGTCGGTGAAGTTCGGCGCGATGCGCGGCCCGGACGGCGCCGCGCTGGGCATCGACACCCGCCCGGCGGCCGTGAAGAACTTCGCGACGTACAGCCTGCAACGGCTGG
The DNA here is from genome assembly GCF_051527405.1 of Sorangium sp. So ce295. NCBI lineage: Bacteria > Pseudomonadati > Myxococcota > Polyangiales > Polyangiaceae > Sorangium > Sorangium sp. So ce295. Next base: position 13,021,370 of record NZ_CP150324.1, read on the forward strand.
GCGTGGAGGTCATCGATGTGTACCGCCCCGCGCGCCTCGACCCGCAGGTGCCCATCGAGGACACCGTCGGAGCGATCGCCGACCTCATCAAGGCCGGCTTCGTCCGGCATGTCGGGCTGTCCGAGGTGGGGGTCGAGACGATCCGGCGCGCGAGCAAGGTGCACCCGATCGTGGACCTGCAGATCGAGTACGCGATCGCGACGCGCGGGCCCGAGGCGTCCATCTTCCCTACGCTCGCAGAGCTCGGGATGAGCGCGACGCTCTACGGGGTTTTTGCGCGGGGGCTGCTCACCGGCAGCAAGCCCTCGGGAAAGGCGGACTTCCGGCAGTACATGCCGCGCTTCGCTGGCGAACAGGGGGCAAAGAACGCGAGCGTCGTCGAGAAGCTCCACGCCTTCGCCGGCGAGCGAGGGATGACGCCGGCTCAGGTCGCGCTCGCGTGGGTGCTGGCGAAGCAGCCCGCGCTGGTGCCGATCGTCGGGGCCCGCACGCGAGCCCAGCTCGACGACGCCCTCGTGGCCCTCGACAAGCCGCTGTCGGCGAGCGACGTCGCGGCGCTCGAGAGCATCGTGCCAGCGGACGCGATCGGCGGCACGCGCTACCCCGCCCAGCACATGAAGGCGCTCGACAGCGAGCGGTAGCCGATCGACGCGGGCACCCGCGTCGGCTTGAACGGCCGCACGAGAGGCGTAAGAGTGACCAACATGGCCGCAGCGATGGAGCTCCCCACCCTCGCGCTCCCGCGCTTCGTCGAGGACGTCCGCGATGTCGCGGCACCCCCCGGTCAGGTGTTCGACGTCGAGTGGCTTCCCGACGGCAGAACGGGCCTCTTTTTTCGAGTGCTCGAGGGGGGGCGCGAGGGGGACGTGTGGGTCGCGGGCCCCCGGACGCGCGCGATATTCAAGAGCAAGACCGGCCTCGCGCGGACCGTCACTCTTCGGTTCAAGCCTGGCTGGTCGGTTCCGCTGCTCGGCGTGGCAGCGAGCGAGCTCACGGACCGGATCGTCCCGCTGGAGGACGTGTGGGGCCGCGCGGGGCGCGAGCTCTGCGGTGAGCTGCTCGCAGCGAGGAGCCGCGCGGACGTGATCGACCGCGTCGCCCGGGCGCTCGCCCTTCGCGCCGGCCAACCCTTCGAGACGGCACCGGGGCAGCTCGCCCGTCGTGCGGTTCGCTTGCTCGAAGGGGGCGAGGTCCGGGTGGAGAGCGTTGCCGATCGGCTCGGCGTCACGGCGCGGCATCTTCGCCGCGCTTTCATCGAGAACGTCGGCATCGGCCCGAAGGAGTTCGCGCGGACCGTCCGCCTGCAACGCGCGGTGCGAATGGCAGCGACCTCGCGCGACTGGGCGCGCATCGCCGCGGACGCGGGCTATTATGACCAGGCCCACCTCATCGCCGACTTCCGTCAGCTCGTCGGGCTCACCCCGGGCGCGTTCTTCAAACGCGCGGGCCGCCGGATGACCAGTTCTCCTTGCACGCAGGCTGAGGATCGACCTTAGGCCTTTGCGTTCGGCAGGAGAAGGCACCGCACATCGGGCTCCTCGTTCCAGGCATCGGCCACAGCGCTGAGCGGCAGACTCTTGAACGGCGCACGAAAGCCGGCCGCCGGGGCCGCTGCCAGTAACTCGCCGGCCCCGGCCAGCAGCTCCTTCACGGGAACGCTTCCGATACCGCTCCCGATGAGCTCGATCCCCGTGCTGCGCAGCATGTCACCTCGGATCGGGATCTCGTCGCCAGCCACGGTACCCAGCTGAACAAAGCGCAGGCGCGGCTCGCCGGCCCTGGACCCACGGTCCTTCGTCGCTGCCCGGAGGACGCGGACGGCCGGCTCGCCCCACACGAAGTCGAGCACGACGTCGACGCCTTGATCGAATTGATCCCGTAGTGATCGATCCGCGTCCTCGTCCAAGGCGATTTTCACGTCGGCGTCGAGCCGGTCCAGCTTCACCTTGTCACGACCGACGGCGATCACCTTGCTCGCTCCGAAGTGACGGGCGGTTTGAATTGCCATGCCCCCCGCCGCGCCCGTCGCGCCGTTCACGAGCACCGTGTCGCCCTTCTGGAGGAGCGCCCGGCGTGACAGCGCAATCCAGGAGGCGAGCCCCCCGGTCGCGATCGCTGCGGCCTGCTCATCGGACAGCGCGTCGGGAACCGGCACGATCATGCCGTCCATGGCGAGCGACCTCTCGGCCATCGAGCCGAAGGGCGCCTTCGGGAACAGGAAGTAGACACGCCTCCCCGCAGCGTCTGCGCCGACGCCATCGACGCCCGGGACGAAGCCGCCGCTCTTTCCGCTCGCATAGTGCCTGCCCGAGGCCAGGCCTTTGACGATGGGGCTGAGCGGAGCGGCGTGTACGGTCACCACGGTCTCACCGTCGCCGGGCTCCGGCTCACGAAAATCATCATAGGACGGCGGGACACCGAGCGCATGTACGACTGCGGCCTTCATGCTGAAACCTCCAATCGATGATTGCGGTGGTGCCGTGTCGGCGACGACCGAGCCCGTTTCCCCCGAACCCCCGCGATGACGTGGTCCATGTGCGTGCTCCTTGTTCTTCACGGCGATTGCGCCGTCGACGCGGAGAAGATGCGCCGGCTCGCCGCATCGATCCACTGCATGATAGACATACACATCATGCCTGCCCTTCATGATGTGGCCACGGTCGATCTCAACCTCGTGCGGGTGCTCGGCGCGCTCCTCGACGAGCGGCACCTCACGCGCGCGGGCAAGCGGCTCGGCCTCACCCAGTCGGCGACGAGCCATGCGCTCGGCCGGCTCCGGCGCCTCTTCGGCGATCCGCTCTTCGTCCGCACCTCGCGCGGCCTCGCCCCGACGGCGCGCGCCCAGGAGCTGGCGGAGCCGGTGCGCGACGCGATGCGCGCCCTCGATCGCTGCTTCCGCGCCGAGGAGCCGTTCGTGGCCGCGAGCGCCGCCCGCAGCTTCAGCGTCGCCACCGCCGACTACGGCTCCTTCGTCCTCGCGCCGAAGCTCCTCGATCGCCTCGGGCGCGAGGCGCCGAACGTCGATCTCTGGCTCCGCGCGCTCGACGCCTCCTTCGAGGAGCAGCTCGCCCGCGGCGACGCCGACGTGGTGGTGGCCCCGGCGCGCAGCGACGGGCTCCCGGCCGGCGTCCGCTCACGCCCGCTCTACCGCGAGCGCTTCGTGTGCCTCGTGCGCAAGGGGCACCCGCTGGTGAAGAAGGGCATCGATCTCGCCTCCTGGACGTCGATGCGCCACGTCTTCATCGCCCCGCGCGGCACGCCCGGCGGCGTCGTCGACGAGACGCTGGCGCAGCTCGGGAAGCGCCGTCGCGTGGCGCTGGCGGTGCCGCACTTCCTCCTCGCTCCGCACGTGGTCGCCGGCTCCGACCTGGTCGTCACCGTCGGCGCGCGCGTGGCCGAGGCCTTCGCGGAGATCCTCCCCTTGCGCGTGGTCGATCCGCCGGTGAAGCTCCCCGGCTTCGAGGTGCGCATGTACTGGCACGAGCGCCACCACCGCGATCCGGCGCAGCGGTGGTTCCGCGACGCGGTGCGCGGCGCGGCCGAGCCGTCGTCCGTCAGAGCGTGACGCCGCGCCGGCCATGCCGTCCGCGATGACGGCGGAGAGCTCCGAGTCGCCGCTCGACCTCCTCAATGAACCCGACGATGCGGTAGCCAATGAGCATCGCCATCACGCCACCAGAAGAGCGGTGAGCCCGTCATCCTTCTGCGATATCGATCACGACCCTGCCCGCGGCGGAGCGCGTCGCGATCGCCTCGTGGGCGTCGTGAGCGGTCCCCAGGGTGAAGTGACGGGGATCCAGCAGCGGCCTCAGCGCGCCGGCCTCGGCGAGATTGCTCGCCTGGCGCAGGATGTCGCCGTGATGGGCTCGCCCCTTCCCGGTCAGCAGCGGCAGCAACGTGAAGACGCCCGAGTAGGTCGCGCCGCGGAATGACAGCGGCGCGAGCGCGTGGGTCCCCCATCCCAGGCAGCTGACGACGTGGCCATGATAGCGGCGCACCGCATGGAACGAGGCGTCGAGGACGGCGCCGCCCACCGTGTCGTAAATGACGTCAAAGCCTTCACCGTCCGTGTGGGCAGCGACGTAATCCTCCACCGAGCTCGTGGCGTAGTCGATCGCCGTCGCGCCGAGCTTCGAGAGGAGCTCTCTCTTGTCCGCCGAGCCGGTCGCGAACACCTCCGCTCCGCGCGCTCGGGCGAGCTGGACGGCGACATGGCCGACGCCGCCAGCGCCCCCATGAATGAGCGCCTTCTGGCCCGTGCGGACATCGGCCCGATCCACCAGACCTTCCCAGGCGGTGATGAACACCAGCGGAAGCGCGGCCGCTTCGCGGAAGGTGAGGTTGGCCGGCTTGATGGCCAGGAGGTCGGCGTCCACCGCGGCAAACTCGGCGAGGGAGCCCTGAAGCCCGCCGACGCCGCCTGTCATCCCGTAGACCTCATCTCCCGGCTTGAAATGGGCGACATCGGGCCCCACCGCCTCGACGACGCCGGCGAGGTCGATGCCCAGCACGGCCGGCAGCGGCATCCTCGCGTGCGCCGCCTGGCCCGCTCGGATCTTGAGATCGAGCGGATTGACCCCGCTCGCCTTGATCCGCACCAGCACCTGGCCCGTGCCGGCGACGGGGCGGGCGACGTCGGTCCGTCGGAAGGGGGAGCCGACGCCGTCCAGAACGAGCGCATGCATCAAGGAGGTGTTCACGGTCGTCATTGGCGATGTTCCTCGCGGTGGGTGGAGCTGACGCCTGTACGATAGATCGAACGAAAATGAACCGAAACACGCGATATCGCACGTGCGCCGCGCGGTCGTCCTCCTGGCGCAGCACGGCGGGGTCGTTGCCCGTGGGCCCGCCGCGAGCGTCGCGGCCGTGCTCGGCTGCGGCGCCGGAGGGCTCGTCGCCCGCCGGCAGCGCCCGGTGAGCCGAGCGCGCAGGCCGGATCGCCCTACCCCAGGAGATGGAACCGCAGGAACCCCAGGAGGCTCCTGATCGTCTCTCGCGAAGCCCCGCTGTCGTCGAGCAGATCGAACGCGTGCGGCGCCGATGCGTGGTTCACGAGCGTCACTGGCAGGTTGCGGGCCAGCGCTCCGGCGACGAAGTCATCGATCGTCTCGTTCAGGTGAGGCATCCTGTCCTGTCCTGCCCTGGCGATGAACAGGGGCAGGTCCGGAGGGAGGTCGTCGACCGACTTCCCGGCGCACGGGTTGACGAACCGGAACTGCGCCGCCGCCTCCGCGACGCGGGTGGACGCTCCGAGGTCGAGCATGAAGCCGTAGCAGAGGGCGGCGCACCGCAGCGAGCCGCTCGGTTCCCGCATCAGCGCCGACAGGGCCATGGGGACGTTGCCGGAGCAGGCCCACAGGCCGATCCGGCGCTCGTCGATCCCGAGCGAGGCCGCGTTTTGCCGCAGGTGCTCGAGCAGCGCATGGAGATCGGACGGCTCCCGGTTCGTGTAATTGACGCCCACGAGGCCGGAGGCCGCCACCAGCCGTCCCCACGACGTGGACTGCCCTATCTCCTTGCGTTTGCAGCCGAACACCGACTCGAACCCCGGATCCGGGTAGCCGGACACGAAGACGACGGCAGGCGCCCACGCCACGGCCACCGCGGTTGGTGGAGCGTAGAGGTCGAAGGTCAGGGCGCCTGCATCGGTCGCCTGGTACTCGATATCTCTGCGGAGGATGACGGCATCCATGCCGGGGATCTCGAGGACCGCCGTCCTCTTCATCATCTTGTCTCGCTCGGATTCCTGGCTCATCTGTGCCTCTCCCTTGCTGCGCTCTAGCACGACGAAGCTCAGCGCTTGACGGCCGCCGGGTCAACCTGGGCCGTGGGGGCGGACGCTCGCGCGCGGCGGGGCTCCCTGGCCGGTCACTCGACAACCCGGACTGCGGCGTCGAGCCGGTTGACGCCGCTGGCGCCGTCCCACGCCGCGCCGCTCGAGAGCCGGATCGCGTAGCGCGGGTCGTCGCGCAGGCGCTCGGATCCGTCGGGCAGCCACAGGCCGAGCTGGTAGTCGCCCGGCGGGAGATCGGCCGGAATCTGCGCCTCGAGGCACATCTCGCTCTCCTCGCCAGGAGCCCAGCGGCGCGGATCGGCGTCGACCTGGACCACCCGCCGCGCATCGCCCTGCTGGAGCACGAGGTAGACCGGTCGCGGGTTATAGGCCCGGGCGTACCCGTCGTTGAACACGCGCAGCCGGAGGGGCAGCGGCTGCCCGCGCGCGATCTGCTCGGGTGACTCGTGCTCCGTCACGACGAAGCGGTACCCGAGGCGGCAGGCGATCGTCTCGAAGCAGCCCCCGGATCGCCAGTCATCGAGCACGTCGGGATGATAGTCGGTGTTGATGAAGCTGAAGTGGTGCGCGGACAGCTCGGCGAGCGCCGAGGCGCACTCGCTGCGCGGCGGGTTGCGGCCGCAGGTCTCGCCGCCGACGGGCGTGAACGCCGAGTCCGCGGCGGCATAGGCCTTCTCGCCGGGGAGCTGGTAGGTGCCGACGTCGTCTTCGCTCGCGAGGAAGCAGTCGTTCAGGTGGCCGATCCGCGAGAGCGGCGCTCCGGAGAACGCCGTCTCCTCGGTCAGCGGGCCGCCGTACGCCTCGAGCTTGTGCGAGGGGCGGCGCGCGAGGGTCATCCGGCTCGCGGGCAGCGCCTGAAGCAGCGCGTCGAAGATCTGCTTGCGGCTCTCTGGACGGGTGAGATCGTTCGTCGAGGAGTGCCACTCGCCCCAGGCGCCGACGAAGCCGGGGTGCAGCACGGCGATGACGTCGGCGTTCGCCTCCAGGACGGGCTTGAGCTGGTCGATGTGGGACAGCACGCGGCCGAGCGGCGCGTCGTCCTCGCCGATGTCCGACGCGTAGTAGAAGCGGGGGAGCACCTTGAGCCCCGCCGAGCGCACGGCGGCGAAGCTCTCGTTGAGCTGGTCGATGAGGGGCTGGTCGATGTCCCGCGCGCGGTAATCGTCGATGAGCGCCTGACCGTAGATCAGCGTGTATCCCTCGTCCCGAAGGCCAGCGACGGATCCCAGGCCCCGAAGATCCCTGAAATGGAAGACGCCGCGCTCAGGGTTGAGCACGCCCTGGCACTCGGCATCACCGGAGGGATCCGCGCCCGCCGCGAACAGGCTGGGCGCGTAGGTGCGCCTCACGACGGCGCCGCTCGCGCCGCAGCTGCCCGGCGGGGGGACCGCGCCGCCGCCGCTGCCGGAGCTGTCACCGGCGGCACCGCTGCTGGAGCCGTCGCCGGCGGCACCGCTGCTGGAGCTGCCGCCGGTGCCGCTGCCGCCGCTGCCGCCGCCGCTGACGGAGCCTTCCGCTGCCGCGCTGGACGTCAGCGAGTCGACCGGGCTGCCGCCGGAGCCAGCACCGCATGCCGTGGCGAGCGCCAGGGAAAGACAGGGGGCGCCGCCGCGAAACAGGCGCGACAGGACATGGGACGATGACCGGCTGCTCTGATGATGCTGGTGACGCTGGTGACGCTGGTGACGCATAAGCAATCTCCTCTCCCGCCCTGAATCGACGAGGCTTCATGGCCCGACCTCTGGGGCACGCTGTCCAGTGAACGGTCGAGGGGATTGCAGGGCCGATGCCACCGGCGCGGCCCGCCGGCGCGCGCAGCGCCGAGGTCAGGGGCTGCGCAAGGATCGTACACATGCGCACGAAGCGGACGGCGCGCGAGGGCGCATAGCCCCATCCGCCACGGCGGCTCGGCTCATGACGCGCTCGCGGCCCCGGCGGCGCGCGACAGCTCGTCGATCGCGCCAAGCAGCGCGTCGCTCTGCTCCGGCGTGCCCACCGTGATCCGCAGCCTGTCCTGGATGCGCGGCGCGTCCCAGTAGCGCACGAAGATCGCGCGATCGTAGAGCGCCCGGTACATCGCCTGCGCCGACAGCCCTCCTCTCGGCGGACTCGCCAGGACGAAGTTGCTCTGGCTCGGCGCCACCGTGAACCCCCTCTGCCGGAGCGCCCCCGTGAGGCGGGCGCGCTCGGCGATCACCTTCTCCCAGCTCTTCCTCGCCTCGTCCCGCGCGGACAGCGCCGCGGTGGCCGCGGCCTGCGAGAGGATATCGGTGTTGTAGCTGTCGCGGGCCTTGTCGAGCGTCTCGATGAGCCGCGGGTGCCCGAGCCCGTACCCGAACCTGAGCCCCGCGAGCGAGTACCCCTTGCTCAGGGTCCGCAGCAGCAGCACGTTGTCGAGCCCCCGCGCCGGGTCGAGCAGCGGCGTCGCGTCGAACTCCGCGAAGTCGACGTACGCCTCGTCGATGAGGAGCACGCCGCGGAACGCCCGCGCGACGCGCTCGAGCTTGTCGAGCGGCTCCTGCCGCCCCGACGGCGCGTGCGGGTTGACGAGGAGCGCGAGCCGGCAGCCGTGCTCGTTCAGGCGCTGCGCGAAATCCTCCGGGACCGACCAGTCCTCCGCGAGGGGGACCTGGGTGATCGTCGTGCCGTGGATCTCCGCGAGCACGTCGTAGAGCGAGTAGGTCGGGTACGTCTCGCCGATGCCGCGGCCGCCGGGCTCGCAGAACACCGTCATGGCCATGCGAAGCAGCTCGTCGCCGCCGTTCGTGGCGATCACCTGCTCGGGCGACAGGCCATGGAGCCGCGCCGCGGTCTCGCGGAACTGCTGCGCCCGGGGCGGCGGGTACCGGCGGAGCTGATCGGCCGAGACGTCCCGGATCGCCTCGAGCACGGCGGCCGGGGGCGGGTACGGGTTCTCGTTCGTGTTGAGCTTGACCACGTCGGCCCGCTGCGGCTGCTCGCCGGGCGTGTAGGGCGTGAGTCGATGGATGTTGTCGCGTTCGTACAGCATGGGGATGGCCGTCTCTCGCCCACTGGCCCGCCGGAGACAAGCGCCTCGTCGCCGGCAAGAGGCGCGCGGACGCGCGCGCGGCGCTCGATCCGGCCGCCCTCGGGGGAGCTCGGCCGGAGGACACGGACGGCGTTGCCCGGGCGCTCGTCGTCCGGGACGCGCACCTCGCCGCGCGCCCGGGGCGAGGTGCGCTGGCTGCGCGGATCGGACTAAGATGCGCCGCATGACGACGACGCCCGAGCCTGAAGTCTTCCTGGTCCTCTCCTGCCTCGGCCCTGATCGGACGGGCATCGTCGCGGAGGTGACCCACTACCTGACGGAGCGCGGCGCCAACGTGGAGGACAGCCGGATGGCGGTGCTCGGCGGCGAGTTCGGCATCCTCCTGCTCGCGTCGGGCCCCCCCGGCGCGATCGAGGCGGTCGAGCGCGAGACGGAGTCGCTCACCCGGGCGACGGGGCTCACGGTGCAGAGCCGCAGGACCAAGAGCCCCGAGTCGCACCGGCGCGCGGCGACCATCCCCTGCGTCATCTCCGTCGACGCGCTCGATCACGAGGGCATCGTGCGCGCGGTGTCGCGCGCGCTCCACGGCGTCGGCGTCAACATCGTCTCGCTCGAGACCTCGGCCTACGAGGCGCCCGTCACCGGCTCGCAGCTCTTCCGGATGGAGGCCCGCGTCGACGTCCCCGCCGGGGTGACCGTTACCCAGCTCCGCAAGGCGATGGATGCGGTCGCGGAGACCGAGAACCTCGACATCGACGTCCGCTCGCTCATCAAGGGCTGACCGCGCCGCGCGAGAACCGGTATCCTAGCGGGCCATGCCCTTCAGCAATCTGAGCTCCCCCCGCAAGGTGCACGGCCTGGACGCGGAGATCCGAGGCGCCGCGGTCCTCGCGAGCCCCGGGCTCGTCGCGATGATCTCGACCGATCCGGTGCGCCTCGGCGTCTGCCCGGTCGGCGGCTCCGGCGCGAAGACGACGAACCTGTCGCTGTCCTCGGCGCACGATGTGGCGCTCCTGTCGAAGGACGTCGCCGTGGTGCGGAGCGGCGACGACGCGGTGTGGGCGCTGCTCGGCATCACGCACGGCCCGAAGCTCGATCAGGTCGGCCGGGACGCGCGGCAGCTCGCCACGCGGCCGTCGGGCGAGACGGCGCTCGCGCTCGGCTGGGACGGCAGCGCGACGGAGCTCAAGCTCGACAAGACCGAGGTGAACGGCCGCACGTTCGCGGTGCGCGGCTCCGCGCGGGCGTTCGACCTGACCGAGACCGAGGCGCACGTGGTGATGGACGGCGCGGGGGAGGGCGGCGAGCTCCGCGTCCACCCCGGCGCGACGCCCGAGCCGGGCCCGACGCTCCGCGCCTCGCTGCCGCGCGCGGCCCAGAACCTCGATCGCGTGCGCGGCGGCCCGAAGCTGACGGCTGTGTACAAGCGCGGCGCGAGCGCGCTCTGCGCGGTCGTGAGGTCGTCCGGCAAGCTCGCGGCCAAGATGCTCACGTTCGCCGATCCCGTCGCCGACGTCGCCGTCCTTGAGTCGAGCCTCTTCGCGGCCTTCGCGGACGGCCGCGTTGCGCTGTTCGACGGCGCCGCCATCGAGGCCGCGTCCGGCGCGTCGCTCGCGCCCACGGCGAGCGTCACGCTCGGCGCCCGCGGCGAGCCGGCCGTGCTCGCGGTCGCGGGCAAGGGGTCGCCGACGCTGTGGGTCGGGACGAGCGCCGGGGAGATCTGGAGCCTGGCGATCGTCCGCAAGCAGGGCGGCTGAGGGGGCGCCGCACGGTGCTATGAGCCTACGGTGCTCTCGCTGAAAGCCACCGTGCGGAACGGCCACCTCGTGCTCGACGAGCCCACCGAATTGCCGGAGGGGGCCGTCGTGGATCTCGTCGCGGTGGGGGGAGACGCGCTCGATGAGCTCGATGACGAGGAGCGGGGGGCCCTCCACGCCGCGCTAGCCGAGGGCATTGCGCAGGACGACGCAGGAGACACGCTCGACGCCGACGAGGTGCTTGCTCGCCTCCGTTCTCGCGCATCGTGACGCCGCCCTCACCGCGGTTCACGCCGCGCGCGCCGCGATCCGCCCCTCGACCAGCGCGTCCGGATCGAGCTGGTCGAGCGTCGTCACGACGCGATCCGCCCCCGCGGCGGCCAGCAGCGCCTCGTCGGCGAGCCGCGCCACGCCGATCGAGGTCATTCCGGCCGCCTTCGCGGCCTGCACCCCCGAGGGGGCGTCCTCGATCACGAGGCAGCGCGGCGGCGGGACGTGGAGCGCGCGCGCGGCGGCCAGGAACAGGTCCGGCGCCGGCTTTCCGCGCGCCACCACGGCGCCGCAGAGGTCGGCGTCGAACAGATCGAGCAGCGTCGCGCCCAGGGAGACCGGCGCGCGGCGGGGGTTCTGGTGCTCGACGAAGGCGTCGACGCGGATCCTGCGGAGGAGCTCGCTGGCGTTCCTGGACGACGACGCCGCCGCGAGGAGCACGCCGCGCGCCTTGAGCTCCAGGATCAGCCGCGTCGCGTCAGGGAACACGACGAACTTCCCCGCCGCGATCTTCCGGAGCAGCACCTCCTGCTTGCGCTCGGCGTAGACCCCGGCGCGCTCCGCCGCGTCGGGCACGCCGAAGTAGTCGAGCGCCGCGCGCGCGCCGCTCTCGCGCGCCTTGCCGGCGACCTCGCTCTGGTAGACGGCCGTCGTGAACCGCTCGGGCGCGTAGCGTGTCTCGGGCGCGATCGCGCGCCACTCGGTCGCCATCAGCGCCTCGAGCGCCTCCTGCCAGGCGCGCTCATGCGGCGAATCGACAACCACACCATCCACGTCGAAGAGCACCCCCCCGAGAGAACGCATGCCGCCGACATGGCGCCGGCGCGCCGGATCGGGAGCCCCACGGCGCCTCGGCGACGCGGCGCGCGGTCCGTCAGAGCGCGCTGGCGACAGCTGCCCGCGGCGCTGCGCCGCCCCCTCCGGCGCCGCCCTCGCCCTACGGCGCGCCACGGCCGACTGCCGCGCGCTGTCGCGCCCGCCTGTGGCTCCCGCCGCTCCGCTCGGGGTGCTACCGTGTGGGCTCGTGCTGCCTGCCCGCTCCGGAGCCGCTCCCCCTGCGACGCGCCTGCCGCGCGCGCTCGTCGTCCGCGACCCGGAGCCCGAGGAGCTCCGCGCGACCATCGACTGGTCGGACTGGTACCTGGACGACGCGGACGGCATCGGCGCGTGGGGCGAGCACGACGAGATCTCCCGCCTGCTCCTCTCCTCGATCGCGCAGCTCGCGCGCGAGCGCGGCTGGACCGACCACCACGCCGGCACGGATCGGTTCTTCGCCTGGGTGCGCGAGGAGCCGCTCGTGCGCGTCTCGCCGGACGTCTACCTCCTCGATCACCGGCCCGCGCCGCCGCTGCCCAAGCAGTGGCAGACCTGGCTGCCCGGACACCGGCCCCCGCGCTTCGCCCTGGAGATCGTGGCGACCGACTGGCAGAAGGCCTACGAGGACGTCCCGCTCAAGTACTGCCAGCTCGGCTGCCCGGAGCTCGCGATCTTCGATCCGCTGGCCGCCACGCACCGGCCGCCGACGGGGCGCGTGGCGCTCCAGGCCTACCGGCGCGACCCCGACGGCGCGTATGTCCGCGTGTACGCCGGCGCCGGGCGCGTGTGGAGCCCCGCGCTCGACAGCTGGCTTTGCGTGATCGGCAGCGGGGCCGAGTCCCGGCTCCGCCTCACGCGCTCCGGCGGCAAGGGCGAGCTCGTGCCCACCCAGGAGGAAGCCGCGGCGATCGAGGCGCGCGCCAGGGAGGCGGCCGAGGCGCGCGTGCGCGAGCTGGAGGCGCGCGTGCGCGAGCTGGAGCAGCTGGATCACGGGTAACGTGGCGCGCGTCACGGCGCCGCGAGCGTCTCCGGTCGCGAGGAGGCGCCGGTCACACCTGCTGGGTCGGCATGATGGTGACGTGCGCCAGGTTGACGTGCCGCGGGAGGCCGGCCGTGAAGGCGATCGTGCTCGCCAGGTCGTCGGCCGTGAGCCACGTGATCTGCTGCTTCGCCTCGGCGATCCACGCCTTGGCGGCCTCGTCGGTCATGTGGCTCTGGAGCTCCGTGTTGACGAACCCGGGCTCGATGACCGAGACGCGGACGTGCTTCGGTCCGAGCTCGGCGCGCAGGTTGCGCGAGAGGTGGGTGACGGCGGCCTTGGTGGCGCAGTACACGGCGAACGTCGGAAAGACGCCGTGCGCGGCGATCGACGAGATGTTGATGAGGTCCGACGGGCCGCCCCGCTTCGCGGCCGCGACCAGCGGATCGACGAACGCGTCGACGACCCGCATCGCGCCGGTGAGGTTGACCTCGATCATCTGCTCGAAATCGGCGATCCGGTGCTCCTCGACGCCGGACGGCAACATGACGCCGGCGTTGTTGATCACGAGGTCGACGGGGCCGAGCTCGGCGGCGATCGATCGCGCGGCGCCGGCGACGGCGGTCCTGTCCCTGGCGTCGACCGCGAGCGCCAGCGCGCGCCCGCCCGCGGCGCGGATGCCCTCGGCCAGCGAATCGAGGCGGTCTTTGCGGCGCGCGAGGAGCGCGACGGCGGCGCCCTGCGCTGCGAGCTTGCGCGCGGTGGCCTCACCGATGCCGCTGGAGGCCCCGGTGACGACGGCGATGCGACCTGCGAGAGGAAGATGTTGAGACATGGTGCCAGCTCCTGGTTGGGTCCCCGGTCGGGGGTGCCCGCAATCTGGAGCTCCGCGTCGAGGTTAGGCAGACGTGCCGCGAACCTAGGATTGGCAATCCCTGGATGGAGGCGCGCGAACAGCGCATCTTTCGGTGCGTGCCCGGGGCGCGCGGGATCGTGAGCGACAGGCGGAGCGAGCTGGCGGATTTCCTCCGAGGGAGGCGGATGCGCGCGGCGCCGATCGCGGGCGGCGCGTTCGCGGGGAAGCGGCGGCGCACGCCGGGCCTCAGGCGCGAGGAGATCGCGCAGCTCGCCGGGCTCAGCGTCGACTGGTACACGCGGCTCGAGCAGGGGCGTGACGTGAACCCGTCGCGCGAGACGCTCGAGGCGATCGCGCGCGTGCTGAAGCTCGACGACGACGAGCGAGGTCACCTGTTCTACCTGGCGCGGCCCGAGCCCGCGCGGGCCGCGGCGCGCCAGGAGAGGGCCGAGCCGGCGATGGCGCGCGCGCTCGAGGCGATGCGCGTCCCGTCGCTCGTCTTCAGCCCCCGGTTCGACGTGCTCGCGTGGAACGGCGCCGCGCGCCGCCTGCTCGTGGACTTCGGCGACGTCTCCCCGCGAAGGCGCAACCTGCTCTGGATGACCTTCCGCCATGCGGCCTACCGCGCGCGCTACGCGGAGATCGGCGTGATCGAGCGGGAGGTCGTGGCCGCCTTCCGCTTCAGCGCGAGCTCGCACGTGGGAGATCCGGAGTTCGACGCGCTCGTCGCCGAGCTGCTCGAGACGAGCGAGGCGTTCCGGGCGATCTGGGCGCGCCACGAGGTCCGCGCCAAGGTGAGCGGCACGAAGGCCTTCCGCGTCGAGGCCGAGGGCGCTGGTGGCCGCGACGCCGACGGCGCCGGGCCGCTCGTGCTCGAGTGGCACACGCTCGCCTCGACGACGTCGAGCCGCCAGCAGCTCGTCTACTACACGGCGCGCGCGGCGGGCGGACCCGAGGACGAGCGCCGCCTCGCGGCGCTGTGCGGGGCTGACAGCGGATGAACGGGGCGCAGATCTACCACGCAGGATCAGCCGCCGAGCCACTGCCGCGCGAGATCGAGGGTGCGTGCGTTGTCAGGCACATCGCGCAGGAAACGCTCGCGCCAGGTCGGGTCGCTGAGTTTGTCCGCGCGTGCGAGCAGCGCTGTCCTGGCTTCCGCGATCGCGGTGGCGGCCTCATCGTGTCTGCCGCTCGCGACGAGCGCCTCGGCAAAGGTCAGGCGGACGAGCGACTCGCCTTCTTCGACGGTGCCGAACGACTCCAGCATGGAGTTCGCCTCCGTGGCTGTCCTGACCGCCTCATCGACGCGCCCGAGCCCTAGCAGCGCGCGCGCGCGAACAGCGTACGCCTGTACGCCGAGGGTCGGTGCGCTCTGCGCGAGCGCTACGGCGAGGCACGCTTCGTCCTCGGCGACCTCGAAGTCACCGAGGGCGATGCAGACCTTGGCGAGATAGCAGCGAGCCATGAGCTCCGTGCGTACCAGACCCGCTGGCCGGCTCGACGCCGCAGCGGACTCGGCGAACGCCCGCGCTTCGTCCAGCCGACCGCGACCCGCGAGGACCTGCACGAGGTTGGCCTCCGAGGCGAGCTTGAGCTCATGCAATTGCATCCGGTCGGCCTCCTGCTGAGCCGCGCGGAGCATCGACTCCGCCCTCTCGAAGTCGCCGAGCTCGGCGTAGGCGATGCCCAGACCGGCGCGTGCGCCGTTCGCATTGCGGCGATCACCGGCCTGCTCGAAGGCAAGGATTGCGGCTTCCATCCTGCCCGCGCCGACGACCAGATCTCCCGTGCAGATGGCATAACAAGCGCGCGCCTCATGGAGCTGCGCGGTCGCTGCCACGTCGAGCGCATCGGTGCTCCCATGGGCACGCTCGACGGTCTCGATCAGCGCGCGCCCTTCTACGTAGCGACCGGCCACGGTCAGCATGGTCGCGCCGCTGGCAAGACAGGCGAGCTTGGCCCCCTGCGCGTCGGTGGGGACAGCGCCCGCCGCCAGGATCATCCAGCGATCGAGCTCGTCGAGCAGCCCCAGCTTGAATGTTGCGTTGACCACCTGCGTGACGGCCGAAAACCATGCGGTCGTGCCGCGCTCGGTCCGCTCGATCGCTTCCGTGCCTCGCTCCACGGCCAGGAGGAGATCGCCGCGCCACACATGCGCCTCTGCCTGGACCCGGCGGAGCCTGCCGACGGTATCGCCGGCTGCCCCGCAGCCGACCCCGCGATCCGCCCGCGCGATCGCCGCGACGAGATCGCCGCCCCGGAGCGCCGCTTCGGCCGCGCGCAGGTACGCATCCGCCGCCCGCGCGGGGGCGCCGCCGATCTCGAAGTGCTCGGCCAACGCCATGGCGTCCGCGCCCCCGGTCCGATCCAGCCAGTCGCCCGCGAGCGCGTGCCCGACGCGCCGATCGCGCTCCGTGAGCATGCCGTAAGCGGCCTCCCGTACGAGGGCGTGCCGGAACTGGTACTCGACCTCGCCCGCGATGCGCGCCTCGTCCCGCCGGAGAATGAGCTCCCGCCGCACGAGCTCGGCGAGCCGCCGCGCCACCGGCGCGCCGCCCACGAGGGCCTGGGCCCCGCCCTCCCAGAACGTCTCGCCGAAGATGCTCGCCGCACGGAGGACGCGGCGCTCCTCGATCCCCAGCGCCTCGAGCCGCGCCTGCACCATCGCGAGCGCCGTCTCGGGCATGCCCTCGCTCCTGCCCTCGGCCACGGCACGGATCTGCTCCTCCAGCACGAACGCGTTGCCCTCGGCGCGCGCGAGCAGCCTCTCGACCTGATCGGCATCGACGGTATCGCCGAGCACCTGCCGCACGAGCCGCTCGCTCGAGCGCCGCGAAAGCGCCGCGAGGCGGATGCGGAGCCCGTTGCGCTGGCTCCAGAGCGCAGGGAAGAGCTCGTCGACATCCGGGCGGGCCAGCGCCAGCACGAAGAACGGTAGGTCCCGCGCGTGCTGGAGCGCGGCGTCGACCAGGTTCACCGTGGGCAGGTCGCCCCAGTGCAGATCCTCGAGCACGAGGAGCACCGGGTGCCGCTGACACGCCGCCCGGACGAGATCCTCGAAGGCCTGGCGGATGCGGTCGCCCATCAGCACCGGGTTTTGGCGCGCCGCACGGAGCTGTACGTCGCGGTCGTCGGGGAACGTCGCTCCCACGAGCTCGCCGAGGAACGCCGCGAGGTGCGGGCCCTTGCCCCCGAGCCCGTCGAGCAGCTCGACCCGGGCGAGCACCTTGCGCCGCCGTGCCTCGATCGGCTCGCCGTCGAGAATGCCCATGGCCCGGCGGAGCGCCCGGCCGAGCAGGCCGAAGGCGGAACCGGCGGCCATGGGATCGGCCCTGCCGATCCAGACCTCGGCGGCTTCGCTCCGCTCCTTGAGCGCGCGGAGGAACTCCCAGGCGAGGCGTGACTTGCCCAGGCCGGGGTCGCCCACGACGACCACGGCGCTCGCGACGGCCTCGTCCACGCAATGGCGCCACTCGGTCGAGAGCTGCGAGAGCTCGCGCTCGCGCCCCAGGCAGGGCGTCGGCTTGCCGAGGAGCCTGGGCGCGGTGTCCGGCTCGTCCCTGGGGCCGCACAGCCAGGATCCTTCGGGTCCTTGCGTCGTGTCGAAGCGGCTGGCGAGCAGGCCCGCCGTCGCGCTGTCGAGCTGGATCCCCGACCCCGGCCCTCGGAAGCGATTCGGGAAGCGCTGCACGACGCGGTCGATCAGCGCGCCCACCGGCAGCCTCCCTGCGACCTCCGCCAGCCCCGTCGCAATGGACATGGGCACGCCCCCGAGCTCTGCCCGCAGGGCGAGCGCGCAATGGGCCGCGCGCTCGGCGAGATCGGTCGGGGCCTCGGCGCCCGACAGCGTGATGAGGAGCCACTGCGACTGCAGGAGCTCGAGCCGCCCGCCGTAGCGCGCCGCAGTGCGGCGCAGCGCCTCGGTTCGAGAGGTGCACTCGGCCTCGGAGAGCGTGGCGTCGGCCTCAGCGCTGCCGTCGGAGGCCAGGATAACGCACATGACCCGGCGCTCCGCCGTCGTGATCTCCACGCTCGGCGCCGGCGGCGCCGTCGCGCTCCCTCCGACGGGGAGCCGTACCTGCGCCAGGGTCGCGAGCTCCTCAGCGACGGCGGCGCCGTCGCGCGGCCTGTGCTCGATCGGCTTCGAGAGCATCCGGGCCACGAGGCGCTCGAGCGGCTCTGGCACATCGTCGCGGAGCTCCCCGAGCCGCGGCGGCTCTTCCAGGACGGCCTTCATGATCAGCGAGAGCGCGCTCTCGCCGAGGAACGGCGGGCGCCCGGCGATGCACTCGAAGAGCATGCAGCCGAGCGCGAACACGTCTGCGCGCGCGTCGATCAGCGCCTCGCCGCGCGCCTGCTCGGGGGCCATGTATCCGGGCGTGCCGAGGACCGCGCCGGGCGCCGTCACGCTCCGCGCAAGCCGGATGTCCCGGGCGATGCCGAAGTCGAGCAGCGTGGCGCGCTCGACGGCGCCGCCCACGAGCATCAGGTTGCTCGGCTTCAGGTCGCGGTGAATGATGCCGAGCTGGTGGACCGCGCCGAGCGTCGTCGCCACCCGCGCCGCCAGGGTCACGCTCTCTTCGATCGAGAGCGGCCCTGCGGCGAGCCGCTCCTCCAAGGTGACGCCGTCGAGCCACTCCATGGCCAGGTAAGGCCGTCCGGCGCCGGTCACCCCGTGCGCCACATACTGCACGACCCCCGGGAGCCGGAGCGTGACGAGCGCCTCCGCCTCCCGCGAGAGGCGGCTCAGATCGCTCACGCTCGCGCTCTGCAGCACCTTGAGCGCGACCGCCTGCCCTGACAGCCGGTCGCGCGCGCGGTACACGTCGCCCATCCCGCCGGTGCCGGCGAGTCGCTCGATCTCGAACCGATCCTCGACCACGTCTGCCGCGCGCATCGATAGTCTTATGTACTTCGCCTGGGCCCGCGGGGGCGCATCCTCAGACGGGTTGCATCGCGGTATCTCGGCGCGGGCAACACGTAATCCGGGGAACACCGCGCCAGGAGCTCACCGGCACTGGCACGGGCGAGCGCACGGAGAGGCCGACCTGCCAGTCTTCTTGCCCAAGCTACCGGAATTGGTGGTGCGCCAGGGACAGGATCGGTTGTTCAGGGTGGCAGGAACGACGTGATCACCTGGTCCGTACGCACCGAGGGCGAGACTGCCGCATCATAGATGCAGCCTCGGTAGGCGCCGGTCGTGCTGTCCACGGAGTTGCAGAGGGTGTCGCATGATCCTGCGATCACGATCGGACCACACTGCTGAACCGTCGTGGCCCCGGTCACGGGGTCCACGTTGACGTGACCGGCCGCACAATCACGCTGCATCTGGCGCGCACGGGTGACACCGGATGGCGAGTAGCAGGCCTGCAGATACGGCGTCGCGCTGAATACATTTCCCCAGAACGCCCCCTCTCTCACCCCGTAGGTTGTGCGTTCCGCCATGACCGAGCCGAGTTCATTGTTGCGAAGGGAGACCATCACCGAGACGCCGTACCAGTTCGTTCGCGCGGCGAGACATGCCGTCAGCTGGCGCTGGACATAAGTATCGTTAAGGGGGGAAAATGCCCACCAGAACGCGAGCCCGAGCTCGCCTCGGTACGTCTCTGGATGGACGACCCCGTCGCTGTCCGTCCACGAGAACGCGAACGACTGGTCCGGCCTGAGCGCACAGCCCACGACATAGCGCAGGAGCTCCCTCGAAAGGGAGCCGCTCGTGCCCGGATTCCGGATAGCCGACCAAGCGGTCGGGCTCAGCGAGTTCGGGCTCAACCCGTTCGGGCTCAATCCGTTCGGGCTCAATCCGTTCGGGCTCAACCCGTTCGGGCTCAACCCGTTCGGCCTCAGCGCGTTCGGGATCATGCCGTTTCCAGCGACGAGCGCGCTCTCGTCTACCTCGACGAGCTCCTCCGACTCTTCATCGAGCTCGGCGCCAATGCAGGCGGTGGTAGCCAGCGATGCAGCGACAAGTGCAACCATGCGAGGACAGAGAGAAGCCATCGGCCTCCTCCTTTCGGCGCGGGTGTCAGCGTTCTAGCTCGCAAGCAACAAATGCTCATTTTACCATTTCTCGTTCTCGAGTGCTCCTGGGGATTGCGCCCAAGCCCCACATCGGCTCGAGACGCCACATCGAGCGCCCTTTGACGCGTTGCGTAAGCAGGGCCGACGTCGATGATCGGGCGCCGACTCATTCCCGTTCCCGCACATCGAGTCGCTCGCCTTCGATTCCTCTTCGCCCGAGTCGCCGGCGTGTGAGTCTCGGGTCGTCGCCGCACAGACCAATTTCGACACGTCGGAGTCGCCAGATCAACGGAAGCCGCGGTGGGGCTCATACCGAACGGGCGCTGGTCCCCGTCTCCGACGTCGCGCTCGAGCGTGCGCTCTATGTCGTCTCCCACCGCGAGGTGCTCGCCTCGCCGCGGGTCCGCGCCGTGTTCGAGTGGCTCGTCACCACCGTGCGCGCAGCCGCCGCCCGACCGGAGCGGGACCCTGCGGAGACCTCGCGTGTCGCCGCCGGCGCGACGTGGAGAACACGAGCGCCGAGCCAGCCGTACCGGAAAGGTCGGTAGTTCGTGAGCGCAACCTCACCCAGGACCGGCGCTTCGCTCGTGAGCGCTTGACCTTTGTTGGGTGGGTCGATAGGGACTCGAACCCTGGACCCACGAGTCAAAGGCCCCGATCAGAGAAGAGAAATGGGGGATGGGAATTCGAAAATTCCCCGCCTCCCCGTTCAATGCTTGCTTAAGCCGCGGTATGGCTTTCACCCCACCTCGACGGTGAACGACCGTCCCACCATCGCCGATCCCGCCGTCCCCGTCGCTCCTCGCGGCCCCACGCGCACGCTCAAGAGCCCCTGGCCTGCCCGCTCCGCGCGCACCCGGAGCTCGATCACGATCGCCGGTTGCGGGGGGAGCGCCGCGGAGGCGCCTCTTGACGCCGCGGGCATGAAGCCCGCTTCCAGAACAGCCTCCGGCAGCTCGGCGCGCGCCGCCGCTTCCTTTCGCGTGAACGCGACGACCGCGCTCCCCTCGATGGCCACCGCCAGCGCGCTCACCATCCCATCGGCGAGCGCGGCTCCGCCGATCTCCACGTAGAGCCCGCGCGCCGGCCCGCCGCAATTCTCGACGCGCACCCGCAGCGCCGCTTCGGCGCCGACGCGCGCGCGCCACGGTGTCGCGGGGTCCGCGACCGCGCCCAGCGCCGGTGCTCCCTCGGCCCGCTTCGCCGCGGGGGAGGCGGGCGCCGGCGGCTCCACCGGCCGGAAATCAGGCATCTCGATCTCGCTCGCGCGGTAGCGCGCCCCGTGGCGCGTCCAGCGCGAAAGGTGCCAGTT
This sequence comes from Sorangium sp. So ce295, assembly GCF_051527405.1. Lineage (NCBI taxonomy): Bacteria > Pseudomonadati > Myxococcota > Polyangiales > Polyangiaceae > Sorangium > Sorangium sp. So ce295. The sequence goes on from NZ_CP150324.1 coordinate 13,042,185, forward strand.
GTGCGGACGCTTGTAGCTGTGGTGCGTGCGAGCGGTGAAGTGAGCCGCGCCGTCGGCGCTGGAGCCGGCGTCGATCAGACATCCTGTATCCTCGCCGAACCGGCGCGCCTCGAGCGCGGGCAGGGTGAGCGACTGAATCTGCTCTTCGCCCAGCGATTGGCTCACAAGCACGGTTCGCTCGTCCCACGCGAGCCCCGGCGAATCCGCGCCCCACGCCAGATCCTTGCCAAACTGGTGACGATGCCCGCGCACCGCGCCGGACGTGTCGACGTAGACAAACTCGGTATGTCGATCATTGGCCACGAGCGTCACGAGCGCGCCCTCCGGCATCGGAAGGACGAAGATGTCGAATTGCTCGCGCTCCGCGGGAGACCGGACCGCGAGGCGACACGCCAAGGTGCGCGGATCGAGCGCCGCGACGAGCCCGCTGTAGGTCGAGGTCACGCCGACGCCGAAGCGGCTTGCCGACAGCCGCACGGCCCCGCGCCAGCAGGCGCCGCCCGCGCCCTGGATCTCGACGCCGAGGAGCCGTGGATCGAAGGGCGGATCTTCGGGCTCGTCGTCGTCTTCGTCATTCGGCTCCTCGGGCCACCTGCTCCCCTCCTTGAACAGCGATGAGCGCCACGCGAGCCGGGGCGCCTCGGGAATGGCGATGTCGTCTCCGAGGTCGAGGCGCGCGCCGTCGAGGCGGGCCGCGCGCAGCCGGAGTCGCGCTCCCGATCCGGGCGTTCGATCGACCGCGAGCGCGACCATCGGTCCACCGGGTGACGCGGCGAGCCCGAGGATCTCGCCTGCTTCGCAGGGCGTGAGGGCGCCGCCCGCATCATCGTGTGTCCAGATCGAGGGCGAGCCGCCTTCGCGCAGCACGAGCGCCCGCCGGCCATCGGCATCGAGGACCACGAACGAGACGAGCTCCGGCGGATCCTCGTCGCGCCGCAGCCCCTTCGTGGGAAAACGCAGCACCGTCTGCTTGCGATCCCGGCCCCCGCTCGATCGCGCGATCCCCCAGCGCGTGCAGAGCACGAAGTCGGTTCCGTTGGTCCAGATCGCCATGTGAGGGCTACAAGACGAACAACCACTCTTCGAATCAAGCAAAATCGCCCACGCCCGACGTGGTCGGACTGGGGATCGTCAATGCATGGATAAATTGTTGATACAGCGTCACTTTCTGGGAGTGAAAATCGCTGCTGTTTCCAGCGACCGCTCGTCATCGACCAGCTTCTCTGGCGGGATGGCTGACACGCCGATCTAGCGCGCCCTGGTCGACGTCGCGCCGGCGCGCTCTCGCAGCTTGCCACGCGCGCGCATGTGCGCGAGCCACCGCGCGCGGAGGGCGCTCGGCTTCTCGGCGTAGCGCTCGTCGAGGAACCTTGCGCCGGTCACGCGGTCCGTGCGGAAGTGGCGGAAGTCCTGGCGGAGCTCGCACCACGCCGCGAGGAGCCGCGTCGACTCGAGATAGCCCACGATCACGGGCCACACGACGCGCTCGCTCTCGCTCCCCGTCTCGTCGCGGTAGCGAAGCGCGATCTTCGTGCCGGCGCGGATCGACGCCCGCACCTCGGCCAGGTTGAGCGCGTCGGGCGCCTGGTCTTCCCCGACCGGCACGCCCGTCGCCGGCTCGAACACGAAGGGCCGCAGCCGCTCGGGGACCGCCGCGGCGATCTTCGCGATGAGGTCCTTCGCCGCCCGCTGCAGGGCGACGTCCCCGCGCTGGGCGACCCACTGCGCGCCGAGGACCGCGACCTCGATCTCGTCGGGCGTCAGCATCAGCGGCGGCATGTCGAAGCCGCGATCGAGCACGTACCCCGTGCCGGCCTCGCCGCGGATCGGGACGCGCTGGGCCAGGAGATCCGCGATGTCGCGGTACACGGTGCGCTTCGACGTCTCGAGCTCCTCGGCGAGCGCCGCCGCCGTGATCGGCGCCCGCTGCCGGCGCAGGATCTGCAGGATCTGGAACAGGCGATCGGCGCGTCGCACGGGGATGCTGACACCAGGTTGTCAGCAGGGCGGGGCTACATCAAGCGCTGTCCACGGCGCACCCACAACCGCTCGGAGATTGCACATGATCACGCTCCACAGCTTCGGCCCCCTGTTCGGCTTGCCGGAGGCCAGCCCCTACGTCACCAAGACCGAGGTCCAGCTCAAGCTGCTGGGCCTGCCCTACACGAAGGAGCGCGCGCGGCCCGATCAGTCACCGAAGGGGCAGCTCCCCTTCATCGACGACGGCGGCGCGCGCATCGCCGACTCGCACTTCATCCGCGAGCACCTCGAGAAGAAGCACGGGAAGGATCTCGACGCCGGCCTCGACGCCCGGCAGCGCGCCGAGGCGTGGGCCATCGAGCGCATGATCGAGAACAGCCTCACGCCGACCATGGTGCACGCCCGCTGGCTCATCCCGGAGAACTTCGCGAAGGGCCCGGCGAATTTCGTCAACGGCGCGCCGGAGGAGGCGCGCCCGAAGCTGCGCGAGGAGCTCGTCGCGCGCGTCCGCGAGGCGCTCCGCGCGGTCGGCCCCGCGCGCCACGCGAACGACGAGGTCGCCGAGCTCGGCGCGCGCTCGCTGGCCGCGCTCTCCGTGCTGCTCGGGGACAAGCCGTACCTCTTCGGAGCGCGCCCGGCGGGCGTCGACGCGACCGCCTTCGCGGCGCTGGCGGGCCTGCTCACGCCGTTCTTCGACTCGCCGCTGCGGCGCAGGGCCGAGGGGTTCGCGAACCTCACCGCGTACACCGCGCGGCTCATGAAGGAGTTTTACCCGGATCACCCGTGGGAGGCGCCGCGGCCGGGCGCCTGAGCGGCGCAGCGCCGCCGGCCCGGACGGGGCGGCGGCGCTGCGGCCGATCGCGGCCTGGTTGGCGCTACTCCTCGGGGGTGGGCGCCGGCTCGGGCGCCGGCGCGGGCTCCGCGACGTCGCCGGGGCCGGCGCACGCGTACCCGACCGAGTCCGGGGTGGGCAGGGGCAGCGACGCCACCGGCGTCGCGAGGTCGTCGAGCGCGTTCACGAGCACGCCGCCCTGGGAGTACGAGTAGACGTAGTCCTCGATGAACAGGCCGCGCTGCACGGCGGCCCCGCCGTAATAGCACCCCGACGGCACGCTGCTGAAGAAGCCGCTGTGGTCGACAGCGCCGAGCCGGCTGAACCCGTCCTCGATATCGACGTTGAACAGCTCCAGCGTGCTCGACATCGCGCCGGTCTGCCCGTCGAAGCTCACGAGCGGGAAGGCGAGCATGCCGAGCGCGCCGTAGTACGTGAACGCCTTGTGGTTGTACTCGGCCTCGGAGTGCATGTACTCCGCCCCGTCGAGCGCCTCCTTGTGCAGGAGCGTGGGCGCCGACGCGTTCGTGACGTCGAAGATCTGGAGAGCAAGGCCGGTCACCGTGCCGTCCTCCTCGCCATCCCTGCCGATCGTCAGGAGGTGACCGTCGTCGAGCGGGTGCATGTACTCGCTGAAGCCGGGGATCTTGAGCTCACCCGCGACGGAGGGGGACGCCGGGTCCGCGAGATCGATCACGAACAGCGGATCGACCCGGCGGAACGTCACGACATAGCCGCGATCCCCGACGAACCGGGTGGACTGGATGGTCTCGCCGGGGGCGAGATCGGTGACGGCGCCGATCTTCTCGAGATCGGTCCCTTGCGCCTCGAGGACGAACACGTTGTTGCTGGTCGTCCACCTGGGCTCCGCCTCCGCCTGCACCTGCGATGTCGTCGAGACGCGGAGCTTGCCGTTGTGCTCATCGAGCGAGAACTGGTTGATGATGTGGCCGGGCACCGAGCCTGACGCGACGTACCCGGGCTGGCTCGGGTCGGCGATCAGATCGAACTTGTGCAGATGGGTGAGGTTCGTGCCGGCGAAGATCTCGCCGGGCGCCGCCTGCTGCTGCCAGGAGCGCGCCGCGACGTAGAGGGCGTCGTGGCTCGCGTACACGGTGTCGGTCGCGCCGACGATCGAGGTCGACTCCGGCGCCGCGGCGAGGTCGGCGAGGTCGATCGACTCGATCTGCGTCAGGCCGTACGACGTCGTGCCGGCCTCCGGAACATAGAAGTCCGAGCAGCTCGCGTCGAGCAGCGTGACCGCCTCTCCCTGCTTCTCGAAGCGGTACGGCAGCCACGTCGAGAGCGCGGCGTCCTCGATGATCGCCGCGTTCTCGGTGCGGAGCTGCTCGAACGCCGCGGTCCACGCCTCGGCGGTCTCGGGGTACTCGGTCAGGCCTGAGGGCCAGTAGTGGAGCGCGGGGCCGTGGGCGCCGCCGCTCAGCACCGTGCGCACGTTCGGGCCGGTGCGCCGCGCCGAGCTGTAGTTTCCCTCGAAGTAGACCTCCTTGACCACGCTGGGGGCGCCGCCGGCGAGGCTCAGGACGGTGATCTTCGTGAGCGGCGCCCAGACGCCGCCCGAGCCGGGCACGTCGACGCTCGGGTCGTTGGACGGCGGCTCATCGACCCCGCCGCCGTCCGGAGGCGGGGGCGCCGGCGCGTCGGCGTCGGGGGGCGTGTCGCCGCCGGACGGGGCGCCATCCGAGGACGGCGTGTCGCCGCCGGACGGTGGCTCGGCGTCGTCCGGCGGCAGCGGCCTCGCGTCTCCGCCGTCGGCGGGGGTCCCCGGCGCGGCGCTCGGCCCGCTGGGGTCTCCAGGCGTCGGCGCGACGCCGCCGCCGCCCATGGTGTCGATGAGCAGGTAGTCGTAATACCCCGGCCGCGGCGTGACGCCCGCCTGCTCGTAGATCGCGGCCCCGTTGACCGACGAATAGACGACGACCTTGTCGCCTTCCACGAACATCTCGAGGGGCGACCCCTCGATCGCGAGCGAGCTGCCCACCGCGAGCGACGACGCCGGCCGCGCCGTCAGGGTGTAGAAGCTCTGGCCGTGGAGCACGTAGATGTTGTTGCCGTCGGTCTTGATGATATCCGCCTCATCGACGCCGGCGACCTGGGTGTTCGTCTCGGAGTGGGCAGGGTCGGCGCCGCTGCCGCTGTCCTCCCCCGAGGTCTCCTGGCCGGTTCCCCCGTCGTCTGCTGTGGGCGGCACCGGGGCGGGCGTGTCCGTGGGATCCTGCGCCCCTCCGGGGACGCCGACGCTGCCGTTGTCGACGCCGCCGACGGCGGCGCCGCGGGGGTAGCCGTACGCCGAGTAGCTCGCGATCGTGGCGTCGATCTGGGCGTTCATCTTGGCGAGCGCGTCCTGCTTCAGCAGCGCTTCGAGGTCCTCGCAGGACTGAGCCCGGTGGAGCGCCGCCCGCTGAGAGCCGACCGAGTCGACAGGCGCGGACGCCGACTCGCATCCGGCGGCGAGGAGGCCTGTTGCCAGGAGGAGCCAGAGGGAAGAATGGGTACGATGGGTTCGCATGGTGCCTGATGCGTTCGCAAGGCCCGCGCCAGCCGCCCGCTCGCTCGATTCACCGCGCTTCGCCCGCGCGCCGCTCGGGCAGCGCCGCCGAGAGCACGACACGCAAGCACTGCCTGCAGGCCGCTTGGCACACGTGTGCCAAGCTGGATGGTAGCACTGTTGATTTACGTCGGTGCGGGATGGTGCCGACGTTCATGAGACCCGGACAGCACACCTTGTGGGGGGAGCGCTCTGGGCCGTCCTTCGAGCTTTCGAGAGAATGAAACAGGGAGGCGAGGAGACGGGGAGAACAATCCATGGATCTCCCCGTCTCCCCGCCTCCCCGTTCAAACCTCCGCTATGAATGCCAATCAGACGAGGTCTTGCCGTCGACGGTGGTGGCCTCGGGCGACCCATGAGGCCAGCTATCGAGGACCCGTGCGACTGGCCATCTCGGATGCTGCCCTTGTCAGCGGATCGTGAGATCGTTCAGCGCGAGGCTGCCGCCGTCGCCGCCGCTGGCGATGTGAAGAAAGGTTCGAGCGGGTGGGAGGGCATGGCCCCTTGTCCCTGTCAAGCGTCCGGCAGGGGCACGTCGTCTGGCTTTGTTGCCGCGGTTGCGTCCGTTGCGTCCGTTGTCTCTGCTGCCCCGCGGGGCCTGTCGGGGTGCTAGTTTCCTCGCGTGGCATCGCCGAATCGCATCGGGTTCCCCCTTACCCCTCGGCGTTCTCCCCGCGCGCTCGTGCTCCGCGATCTCTCGCCGGAAGAGGCCGGCGCCGCGATCGACTGGTCCGGCTGGTATCTGCCCGATGACGCGGAGCGTCCTGACAAGGCCGAGCGGTCCGAGGTCGTCCGCCTGCTGCTGTCGGTGATCGCGCAGCTCGCGCGCGAGCGTGGCTGGGCCGACTTGTACGCTGGCACCGGGCATCTCTTCGCGTGGGTGCGGGGCGAGCCGCTCGTGCGCGTCCTGCCGGACCTCTACGTCCTCGATCATCGCCCGTTGCCGCCCATCCCGCGGCAGTGGCAGACCTGGCTGCCGGGCCATCGTCCGCCGCGGTTCGCGCTGGAGGTGGTCGCGGGCGACTGGCGCCGTATTTACGAGGATGCGCCGGCGAAGTACTGGCAGCTCGGCTGTCCCGAGCTCCTGCTCTTCGATCCCGAGGCGGCTGCCGCCCGCGCGCCGCTCGCGGAGGAGCGGGTGCCTCTCCAGCTGTACCGGCGGGACGCGGACGGCACCTACCTGCGGGTCCACGGCAGCGGCGATCCCGTCTGGATCGAGGCGCTCGACGCGCACCTCGTCGTGTTGAAGGACGGCCCGCACCCGACGTTGCGCGTCGCGCGGAGCTCCCGCGCGACGGATCTCGTGCCTGCCGAGGAGGAGGCCCTCCGCGCCGAGGGCGAGGCGCGCGCCCTGGAGCAGCGCGCCCGCGCCGCGGAGCAGCGCGCCCGCGCCGCCGCCGAGGCGCGGGTCCGCGAGCTCGAGGCGCGGGTGCGCGACCTGGAGGCCCGCGTGACCCGGAGGTGAGCGCGGCGCGCTCGCCGGGACCTAAGGAATCCCCTTATTTGCGGCCCTTTGAGCAAGCGCGCCGGGAGCTCGCTACGCTGCGCTCACCATGCTGAACCGGACGATCGCGCGGAAGTACTCGCTGAGACGAGAGATCGGACGCGGCGGGATGGGCGTCATCTGGGAGGCGTTCGATCAGGTGCTCCGGCGTCCTGTCGCGCTCAAGGTGATGACGCCCGAGCATGTCAGCTCCGACTCGGCGCGACGCCGATTCGAGCGAGAGGCGACGGCGATCGCTCGGCTCCAGAACGAGCACATCGTCCAGATACACGACTACGGTATCGACGAAGATTGCCCGTACATCGTCATGGAGCTGCTCGAAGGGGAGGACCTCGAGGCCAGGCTCACCCGGGAGCGGCAGCTCTCGCCGTCGGCGACGCTCGCCCTGCTCCGGCAGATCGCCAGTGGCCTGCAGGTGGCGAGCTCGGCGGGGATCATCCACCGCGATCTCAAGCCGGCGAATGTCTTCCTGGCGCGGAAGGAGCCAGGAGAGTGCGTGAAGCTCCTGGATTTCGGCGTGGTGTGGACGATCTTCGAGTCGGACGACGATCAGCAGGGATCGTTCGGCAGGGTCGTCGGCACGCCGTCGTACATAAGCCCCGAGCAGGTGCGCGCCGTCGTGCCGGATCACCTGAGCGATCTCTGGTCGCTCGGCGTCATCACCTACAGGGCCCTCACGGGCCGGCTCCCGTTCGCGGCGAGCGGGATCGGGGAGCTGCTCATCAGCGTCTGCACCGATCCGTTCCCGCCGCCGTCGAGCGTCGTGCCCGGACTGCTGCCCGGCTTCGACGGCTTCTTCGAGCACGCGCTGGCGAAGGACCCGGCGCAGCGGTTCCAGTCGGCCGCGGATTTCGTGGCGGCGTTCGCTGCGGTGATCGATGCCAGCCAGGGCCCCGCCAAGATCCTCCTCGTCGACGACGAGCCCGACGTGGCGCTCATGATGAAGCTGCTCTTCCGGCAGAAGATCCGCGACGGGGTCTACGAGTTCATCTTCGCTGACAACGGCGAGAACGCCCTCGACGAGCTCCGGCGCCACCCCGACATCGACGTCGTCGTCACCGATATCAACATGCCCGTGATGGATGGCCTCACCTTCCTTGGACGCGTCCCCGAGGTGAGCCCCTTTGCGAGGACGGTGATGATGTCCGCCTACGGCGACATGGGGAACATCCGGAGCGCGATGAACCAGGGCGCGTTCGATTTCCTGCTCAAGCCGATCCAGCGCGGCGATCTCGAGGCGACAATCGACAAGACCATCAAGCACGTCGCGGAGCTGCGGAGGAACGCCCGCTCGGACGAGGAGAACAAGATCCTCCGGCAGTTCACGAGCGCGGCGTTGATCGAGCGGATCCGGGAGATGGGCCCCGCGATCGCGCTCGCGAGCGAGGCGGTCATGGCCACGGTGGCGTTCATCGACATCTTCCAGTTCACGCCCGTGACCAGGGAGAGGCTCCCCGGCGAGGCCATGCGGCTGCTCCGGGCCAACTTCGAGGTGATCGTCCCGGAGCTCGTCGCCAAGGGGGGGGTCGTCGACAAGTTCCTCGGCGACGCGGTGATGACGGTGTTCCAGGGGCCGGATCACCTGTCGCGGGCGCTCAGCGCGTGCGTGGCCGTCCGCGCGCAGATGGCGGCGGTGGCGCGCCGCGCCGGCGAGGGCTCGCCGTACACGCAGGGGATCTGCATCGGGCTCTCCACGGGGCAGGTCCTCTCCGGCAGCGTCGGATCTCAGGCGTACGGCCGGCTCGACTACACGGTGCTCGGCGAGGTGGTCAACGCCGCCGCGCACCTCGCCAGGGCGTCGCGGCCCGGGGAGATCCTCGTCGAGGCGACGGTCCGCGAGGCCGCGCAGCAGCTCTTCGATTTCGAAGAGGTCGGCGCGAGGAGCCTGCTGCCGGGGGCCCCTCCCGTGAGCGTCTTCAACCTGGTCAAGCGCGCTCCGGTCGACGTCATCGCAGGGGGCGAGCCGACCATCGGAGTCCACTCGACGACCACCATGCGATGAGGTCGCAGCCTGAACGGCACCGCGCAGCGGGCTACGCCGGCCGCAGGATCTGCCGTATCGAGTCCACGTCCGTGACCCGGTGCAGCACCGGCTGGAGCCCGGCGCCCGGCGCCTCGCCGAAGGCGCCGCTCGCGGCGACGGCGCGGGCGCGCGGGCCGTCGAGCACGAGGAACACGTCCCGGAGGCCCCCGGCGCCCGGCGCGTCGATCACGTCGACGATGCGCGAGCGATCGAGGTGCAGCTCCTCGTCGCCCCGCTGGATGAGCACGCGCCGGTCGGTGATGAGGTACCGCGTCCGCGCCGAGAGCCGCGCGGGGCGCACCACCGACATGTAGAGCATCGCCGCGCCCGCGGCGACGAGCAGCACGATCGTGAGCGAGAGGGACGCGACGAGCGCCACGAAGGAGACGCTCTCCGGATCCATGCCCGCCGCGGTCACGATGCGGATGCTGCGCACGGCGTGCACCGCCGTGACCACCGCGAAGCCGCCGAGGAGCACGCCGAGCAGCACCGAGCCGACGCCGCGCAGGCCGTTCGGGAGCCACTTGTGCCAGCCGTCGGCCGGGTGCGCCGACCAGAGCACCCGCTCGCCCTCGTCGAGGCGCTGCGAGAGCAGGCGGTGACCGTCGCCCGCGGGCGCCGACGGGACCACGCCCCGGAGGATCGCCCAGACGCGATCCGGGGCCACGACCCCGGTCAGCACGATCGACAGCCGCCGCCGGAGGGCGCCGGTCGGCACCGCCCTGACGAGCTCGAGGTCGCCGACGCCGGGGTGCTTCGGGTTCCAGTGGATGCGCGCGTAGCTGATCGACCGCCGCTCGATGGAGCGCCGGAGCTTCCCGCGCTGCACGACGATGTGCCGATCGGTCAGCATGTACTCCAGCTCCGAGCGCCACCAGCGCGGCAGGTAGCTGAACGCCACCGCGAGGCTCGCCATCCAGGCCGCGAAGGCGAGCAGCTGGTTCGGCGACGCGTCGAGCGCCTGGCTCACGACGATGGCGGACGCGGTGCTGATCGCGGAGGTCACGCCGCAGACCGCCGCGCCCACGAGGTAGAGCATCGGGGTCGCGACGACCTTGGGACGTCCGGACCAGAGCACATGCTCATCGAACACCGAGTCACGCATCTCGATGGATCCTCCGTCCGGGGTGAGCTGGCCGGCGCCGCCCCCGCGCGCGAGGGCGACCACGTTAAGGTGAACCCGCTGGCCGGGGTCGTAAAGGGGGCTCTCGCCATCGCCCGCTGTACGCCGTACGACCGGAGCGCCATCGGTAACCACGCGCACGGGTGGCCTTCCTTCGCCGTGCGCCGCCGGAGCGGGCGGAAGCGGCGCGCGGCCGTCCAGACGATGAAGCGCCCGTCGCCTCGGCTCAGCGCCGCTCGGGCGCCGCGAGCTTGCGCAGGCGCTTCAGCGTCTTCAACGTCTGTTCCGATTCCCTCTCGCACTGCGCCCGCCGCGCCTTCGCCAGCGGCAGCCAGTGATCGTTCCCCGGCGCCCGGGCGATGTAGGACTCCCACGCGGCCACGGCCTGCAGGTAGGCCTCCGCGCGCGCGGCGCCGAGCTCTGCGCTCCGCGCCGCGGCCCAGTGGCCGAGCGCCGCGTACCAGGCCTCGTCGTAGGGAGGCACGTAGAACCAGCCCGCGCCGTTGATCTGCTGGTCGGCCCGGTCGTAGGTCCTCGCGAGCCGGATGTTCTCGATGCCTCCCTCCAGGTCGCCGGATCGGTCGAGCGCCACCGCGAGCCCCCAGAGCGTGGTCACGCCGTAACGGACCATATCGAGCGACCCGAGGGTCGAGAGCGAGGCGCGGTACCCCTCGACCGCCGACGTGATGTCGCCGAGCGCCATGTAGGCCTCGGCCTGGTTGGCCAGCAGCAGCGCCCGCGAGACCGCGTGCGGCTCGAGCACCAGCGCCTCGTCGTACGCCTCGATCTCGTCCGTGTACCTGCCGAGCCGCGCGTAGCAGACCGCCAGCGCGTGCCACGCGTCGGCCCGGAAAGGCGCCGGCGGCTGGAGCCGCAGGAGCCCCTCGAGCGTCGCGACGGCGCCCTGCACGTCGCCGAGGTGCTCCAGGATGTCGGCGTAGCGCAGCCGCACCGAAGGGGTGCGCGACGTGGCCGCGCCGGCGCGCTCGTACAGGGCGCGCGCCTCGCGCAGCCAGAGCGGGCCGATCTCCTCGACCCGCTCCAGGAGCGGCGAGCGCCGGAGCTGGTCGTACCGCGCGAGCAGCGCGTCCGCCTGGGAGATGAGCTCCTCGCGCTCGTCGGCCGCCGGATCGAGCGCGCGGGACCAGACGGTCGGCGCTGCGTGGAGGGGCCCCGCCGCGAGCGCGAGCGCGAGGAGCGCCGCGACGCCCGGCAGGCGCGAGCGCCGCGGCAGGGGCGACCGCCGGGGCGGGAGCGACGGCCGCGTCACCGCGCCCCTCCTGTGGTTGGCCGCGGCGCCGCGCTCCGCTCCTGCGGGGCGCGCTCGGGCCGGTGGCCTCCGCCGCCTGCGCCTCGCCGGAGCGCGTCGAGGCGCGCGCGCGCCGCCGGGGCCCACGGCCCCTGGCCGCCGGCGCCCGACAGGTACGCCTCCCAGCGCGCGATCGCGGCCGCCGTCATGGCCCGCTCCAGCGCGAGCGCCTCGAGGGCGAGCCTGTCCTCCGGGACCGCGAGGTAGTCGACGGTGCGCAGGCGCGCCGCCGCGCTGGCGAGGTCGTCCGCGGTCCGCTCGCGCGCGGCCGCGCCGGCGCTCTGGTTTTCCGCGCGCCCGCGCGCACCCTCCCCGCGCGGCCGCGCCGCCTCCAGCGGGGTCGCCTCGCCTTCGAGCGCGGCGTCCGCCTGGGCCTTGTCGCCGGAGCGGTCCAGCGCGAGCGCGAGCGACAGCGTGACGTCGCGGGCGAGCTGCGTCTGCGCGCGCAGGCGCGCCTCGCGCAGGTAGGCGATCGCCTCGTCGAGGTCCCTGCGGGCGGCCGCCTCTCCGCGCGCGCCGGCGGGCGGCCTCGCGCTCGCGTCCGCGACGGACGCCGCGCCCGCGGTGGCCATCGACAGGTGCGCCGCCTCGAGCAGCACGAGCGCGCGCTGGTCCGCGGTCCCGAGCAGATCGATCCGCGGGACGAGCGCGCGGTAGATCGCGATCGCCTCGCCGCGCTTGCCGGTGCGGGCGAGCGATCGCGCGAGGTCGTGCATCGTCTGCGGATCCTCGACGCTGCGGGGATCGACGCTCCGCGCCCGCTCGAAGGCGCGCGCGGCGTCCTCGGGCGAGCCGAGCGCGAGGGCGGCGCGGGCGAGCAGGACCTGCGGCGCGGCGTGCCCCGGGAGGAGCTGGTCGGCGAGCCGCGCCGACGCGCGCGCCGCCTCGGCGTCGCCGCCGAGCTGCGCCTGGCCGCGCGCGAGCAGGTCACAGTAGCGCGGGAGCTCGGGCGCCCGCGCGCGCTCCCAGACCGTGGGCCCCCGCGCGATGGCCCGGCCGGATCGCGCCGCGCACTCGGGTGGACGCCCCGCGGCCGCCGCGGCGGCGACCAGATCGCCAGCCTGTCCGGCGTGCGCGGCGAGCGGGAGGACGAGCAGGGCCGTGAGCAGCAGCGGGCCGAGGTGCACGGCGAGAGTGTACCAGGGAGGCGCACTGGAGGCTCACGCCGGGGCCGACGGCGCAGGGCTGCGATCCGGTTGATCGGGTGGGCGTTGGTCCGTTATGGTGCCCGAGGTGACAGCGTCGACGGGGGGCGTTCGCGGGTCGTGTATCGCTGGACTCCGCAGCCTTGGAGCCTGAGGAGGATCGACATCATGGGCGAGGTGATTCGCAAGGATGCGCCAGCGGACGACATCATCGGTGACGTGCGCGCGACGCTCCACAGCGCTTCCGCGAGGGGCGGGCCCCTCCGGGAGCTCGCCGAGCAGCGGCTCGTGCCCGTGCTGACGCTCTTCGACGGGGTGGAGGCCCAGCGCAACGCCGCGCGCTCCGAGGCGGAGCCGCTGCTCGCCAAGGTCGAGGCCGAGTCCGCGCGCGCCGACGACGCGCTCGGCAAGGTCGCCGACGACGTCTGGAACGCCGTGGGGCGCCCCTCCGCGGATCCTGCGCTGTCGATCCTGTTCCCGGGCGGCGTGGCCTACTTCGCCGACGACGAGGACGGCGATCTCACGGGGCAGCCGGATCGGCTGGAGGTGCTCGCGCAGCTGCTCGGCTCGGGGATCCACCCGAAGCTCAGCCTGGACAAGGCGCAGGCCGCGGCGGCCGAGGTGAAGTCGGCGGCGGCGGCGGTGCGCTCGACGGTCGAGGCGACCCGGCTGCCGCTGGAGCGGCTGAGCGTGCTCGACCGCATCCGCGCCTCGGTGGCGAAGAGCGCGCACATCGAGCTTGTGCACCTGAAGCGTCTCTACAGGGCGGCTGGCTTCAGCGAGGCGGAGATCCACGCGGTCATCCCGGATCGCGGCCGGGCACGGCGCCGCCTGTAGCGCGCCGCGCCCCTCGGCTCACGGGCGGGGGTACGGGCCGGGCGCGCCGAAGCCCGACGGCGCGCCGCGGCCGTAAACCCCGTAGTAGGGGGAGACGGCCGGCGAGTAGGGCCCGTTGGCGCCGAAGTAGACGGGGCCGTAGGAAGGCGCGCTGTTGGCGAAGCCGCCGCCGTAGTTGCCATAGTTGCCGTAGTTCCCGTAATTGCCGTAGTCGATGTAGTTCCCGTAGGTGCCGTAATTGCCGTAGTAGGGGACGCCAGGCGGATAGCCGCCCTCCGGAATGTACGGGCTGCCGATGAGCGCGAGCAGCGACGTGGCGAACGAGAGGTTCCGCTTCGTGGCGCTCAGGACCTCCGGGACGAGGTGAGAGAGCCCCGGGTGCAGCTCGGGCCCCACGATGGCCATCTGCTCCTGGAGATGGGCGAGGAACTCCCGGTGTCGATGGATCTGAACATTGACGAACGTCCAGTCGAAGCTGGGCCCCGCGAGCCCCGTGAGCTGCTGCTGAGCCGCCGCGCCCTGATCGATCAGCGCCAGGCTGATCTCGTTGTCCACCGGCGCCATGCCCATCTGCGTGAGCGCGAGCGCGAGCTGCTGGCTCGCGGCGGTGTGATAGTCGAACAGCTGCTGGGCGAGCTCGATGACGTGCGGGTCCGACGCCTTGGCGCGGGCCATCTGCGCGTCGCTGATCTCGGTCGCGTTGAAGGCGGCGAGCACCGCGGCGAGCTGCGGCATGGTGAGGGAGAAGGCCTGTGAGGTGGACTCGACCGCCTCCTCCGAGCTGTCCTCGTCCGCCGCCACCAGAACACCGTCTCCCGCCGCGACGGAGCAAGCGCTGGTCCCCGCGAGCGCGAGGGCTGCCATCCATGCAAAACGAAGAGAGTCGACTCGAATGTTCATAATTCCCCCATGTCATTGACGGAAGCGGGGCCGGCGCTGGAGCGCTCGGCGGTGATGCCTGGCCCGCCCCGTCACGTATCTTGAACTGTTGTTGGGAGACGCAAGCCGCGAGAAGATCAAATAGGCAATTCTCACCAGCGCGCAGGATCGGCTGAATCGTCCGTGCCGCGCGACGGACCGGCGCAGAGGTGCCACCTCTCGACGTCGATGAACGGACGCGAGCACCGCCCGGACCGGCGGCCCTGGAATCCCTGCGCGAGGGCGGGCGGGGGCCGGGAGCGGCGCTGTCGGAGGATCAGCGTGGTGCCATGTCCTGGCTCGACGGAGAGCGCAGGACGGAGTTTGCCGCTTTGCTGGAGGACGGGCCCGGAATCGGGATCTCGGTCACCGTCACCTGGCACCGTCAGCTGGCCGCCCTGGCGGGAGAAGGACGTCAGTCGGAGATCCTGGCCGGTTTGCGGGCCAGGACGCCGACGGTGCCATAGTAGACACCCCACGCCGACGGATCGGCCGCGAACCGGGCGTAGCCGGCGAGATCTTCCGCGCTGACCCGCCCTGTCGCGAGGTGCCTGTGCTGGAGCTGGGTGGCTGAGAGGCTCATGATCTCGGACAGCGGGTGACCGCCCGGGCACAGCGGCACCTCGTTCTCGACGGCCTCGATGGCGAGCCCTCGCGACGTCAGGATCGCGGGAAGGCGCAGGCCGAGGCCGGGGTCCTTGCCGTCGGCCTCGAACATCGCGAGGATCGACCGATTGACCCGATCGAACGCCTCGATATCCGGACCGGAGGCGCCCCTCGCCGCGGTGAAGTCCGGCTCCTCGAGCACCAGGTGGCCGCCGGGCTTCAGCGCTCCGAGCATGGCGTCGAGGAGATCCTGGAAATCCGCGTTGTGGACGAGCACGTAGCGGGCGTGCACGAGATCGAAGCGCGCCGCGTGGAAATTGAGCTGGCGGATGTCGCCCTCGATGATCCGGACGCCCGGCGGCGGAGAAGCGTCCATGAACCCGACATCGAGGTCGACCGCGACCACCTCGCCCTCGAGTCCCACGCGCTCTGCCATCCAGCAGGCGATCGACCCAGCGCCGGCTCCTACCTCGAGGCAGCTCCAGCCGGGCCCCATCCCGGACGCCTTGAGAAGGCGCCGGCTGCCGGGGTCGAAGAAGCCCTCGATCCGCCGCAGGCGCTCCAGCTCTCGCGCGCGCTCCGAACCCGCAAACACGTAGCTGTTCTCGGCCATAGGAATGGACAGAATAGTCGATCCCACGGAGGAAAAGCGAACTTCTCCCTGCTGACTTCGCCCGACGTTCTTCCAGCGACATCGATCTGTCGAGCAGCGCACAACGGGTGAGCTGTTCGGCCCGGGCTGTAAAGCGCGCTTGTGCCGACGTTATGTCCAGATGCCTTCCCGCGCGGCTTCTGATGAGCACGCCGCTGCCCTGCCGCCGGAGCTGGTCCAGCGCGGCCCGGGCGCCGTGGCGTGTGGCGCGTGTGGATCGATTCGCTCGCTCCGTGACCGGCTGAGCGCCTGTCGTCGAGCGCGCGCCGGCCGGCGTCAGGCGTTGTTCGTGTCCCGAGGGGTCAACGGCTCTCGATCGGGCGCGGCCCGATGCGCCGTTCCGGCGACGTCTCGATTCCGAGGGCCGGATCCGGCCCCAGCATGTCGAGCGCGGGACGCTACGCCGCCAGGCTCCGGAGGCGGCCTTCGCGCGCATGGGCGCGTCCGCATCGCCGGCGGCTCGGCACGAGCCGCAAACGCAAACGACCTGGGAGACACATCATGCGAAGCATGTTTCTGGTAGTACTGACCGCGCTGCCGCTCATGGCCTGTGGGGGCAATCAAGGCGGAGAGGCGGCCTCGCCGGCGCCCACACCGGCGGGCGGAGAGACCCCCGGCGCGCCTGGAACCCCAGGAGCGCCCGAGAGCGGCACGCCCGGCGCGGGCACGATGCCTGGAGAGACGGGAGAGCCGGGCGCGGGCGCCCAGGGCGAGCAAGGCACCCAGGGCGGCACGCAGGAGTGGGGTAGCGGCACCCAGCGCAAACCGGGCAGCGGTACAGGCGGCACGACCGGCGGCACGCCCGGAGGCACGCCGGGCACCGGCGGCACGACGGGCGGCACGCCGAGCACGGGCGGCGCGCCGGGCACCGGCGGCACGCCGGGGGGAGGGGCTTACGCGCCAGGCGGCGGAACCGGCACGCCGGGCGGGACCACAGCGCCGGGCGGCGGCAGCGGCCAGCGGGGCGGCACGCCCGGCGGCAAGAACGGCGGCTCGGGCCAGTAATCTTCAAAGCTGCACGTCTGGACAACCGTCCCGCTGGACGAGACGGCGGCTCATCGCCCGCTGCGGTGAGCCGAGGTCCCGTTGCTCACGCGAACGCCCCACATGATGAATGTCGTTCGGTTCGCCGAGCGGGCCCACGGAGATGGCGTCCTGCTCGCTCACGCGCTGGGCGGGCTCGCTTATATGCTGCTGGATGCAGGTCGGTGGGAGGAGGCCCTCGCGACGTACGAGCGCGCGTCCGGCATGATGAGCGGCAGAGGAGACGAGCTGGCCGAGTTCACGCTGCTGTTTGGCAAAGGCCGTTGCCTCATCGCGATGGGACGTCACCCCGACGCGGTTCTGGTCCTCGAGCGCGCGTACACCTGGTTCCTCGGGAGGTTTGGAGACAACAGGAGGGCAAAGGAGCTGCTCGCCTGGCTCGATCGTGCCCGGCTCGGAGCGGCGGGAGCCCTCGAGACGTGAGTCCGACGGCGCCCGTGCCGGGGAGTGTGCGATGCAGTCAAGCCGGACGCGGTCTTGTCGCGCTCCGCCGGTGAAGGCCGGCGCCCGTTGTCTCACGGTGCCGGCCTTCTCTTCATCCCCTCGACGTGGGGCTTCGCGCTCGCTTGCCCCTCACGCGAACGCGTTGCGCCGGACGATCGTCGCCTCGCGGTCCGCGCCGACGGAGACGACGTCGACCGGCACGCCGGTCTCCTTCTCGACCATCTCCACATAGTGCCGCGCCGCCGCGGGCAGCTCGGTCATGGAGCGGGCGGCGTCGATCGGCTCGCTCCACTCGGCCACCGTCTCGAGCACCGGCTTGGCCGTCGCGATGTCGTCGATCGGGAACTCCCGCGTGCGCCCCGACGGCGTGTCGTAGGCGACGCAGACCTTGAGCTCCGGCATGCCGGTCAGCACGTCGAGCTTGGTGAGCGCGATCCCGTCGAGGCCGTTCACCCGGGCCGCGTAGCGCAGCGCCGGCAGGTCCAGCCACCCGGTCCGCCGCGGCCGGCCCGTCACCGAGCCGTACTCGCCGCCGACCGACCGGAGCCGCTCGCCGAGCGGGCCGTTGAGCTCGGTCGGGAACGGCCCCTCGCCCACGCGCGTGCAGTACGCCTTCGCCAGGCCGAGCACGCGGCGGATGCGCGTCGGGCCGACCCCGGCGCCGACACACGCGCCCCCCGCGATCGCCGACGACGACGTCACGAACGGGAACGTGCCGTGATCGATGTCGAGCAACGTCCCCTGCGCCCCCTCGAGGAGCACGCGCTCGCCGCGGCGGAGCGCGCCGTCGATGAGCTGCGACGTGTCGGCGAGCAGCGGCGTGATGCGCTTCGCCAGCGGCGTGAGCTCCTCGAGGATCGCGTCGAGCGACGGCGGCTCGCCGCCCAGCGCGCGCAGCGTCGGCGTCCACGCCTCGAGCGAGCGCGACACGAGCTGCGCGAGCCGCTTCATGTCGCGCAGATCGCCGAGCCGCGCCCCGCGCCGCGACGCCTTGTCCTCGTAGCAGGGGCCGATGCCGCGCTTGGTCGTCCCGAGCCGCACGCCGTCGGCCGCCGCCGCCTCGCGGAGCGAGTCGACGAGCGGGTGGAACGGCAAGATCAGGTGCGCGCGATCCGAGACGAACAGCCGCCCCTGCGTCGAGCAGCCCCGCGCCTCCACCGCGTCGATCTCGGAGACGAGCACCCCGGGATCGACCACCATGCCCTGCGCCATCACGCAGCGGGCGTTCGAGCGGAGGATGCCGCTCGGGATGAGCCGAACGATGAGCTTCTCCCCGCCCACCACCAGCGTGTGGCCGGCGTTGGGTCCGCCGGCGTAGCGCACCACGAGGTCGGCGCTCTCCGTATAAAGGTCGACGACCTTGCCCTTGCCCTCGTCGCCCCACTGTGCGCCGACGATCACGATCGCGGTCATTCCGAAGCTCCTCTTGGATCACGTGGCCCGGCCTCGGCCCGCTCGTCACTCCGAGCGGCTCCGTCCGGGTCCAGGTTCGCCTTTACCCCAGGCTCGCTTGCCGAGCGAGCGTCTACTTGCCGCCCGGACGTCCTGCCCCCGTCTTCAGCACGATCGCCTGGGCCGCCGCGGCGTCGTCGAGGGCCGCCGGCACGGCGCTCGCGCTCGTCGCGGCCTCGCCGCCGCCGGATGTCGCCTCGACCACAAGCGCCCCGTCCCGCTCCCGCACCAGGTGAGAGAACCGCCAGGACAGCGCGTACCCCTCCGGATCCTGGTCCGGCGCGTGCGTCACGGCCGGGAGGCCCAGCCCCCGCAGCGCCGCAGCGAGCGACGCGGCGCGCTCCGGCCGCACAGCGACGAGCACCCGCAGCGCCGGCTCGTCCGCCGCGCCCGCGACGTCGCGCGCCCAGGCGATCGCGTCGAGGTTCAGCGCGAAGCCGACGGCCGGCATCGGCAGGCCGAAGCGGGACAGCAGCATGTCGTAGCGCCCGCCCGCCGCGATCGCCTCCCCGGGGCCATCGGCCAGCACGTGGAAAATTGCACCCGTATAGTACGCCAGACCGCGGAGCTCGCCGAGGTCGACCCGGAGCGCCGGGCCGAGCTCGGGGCTCGCCCTCGCCGCGTCCCAGAGCGCGCGGAGCTCGGCGAGCGGCGCCTCGGCGGGCGTGCCGGTGAGCAGGCGCGTGGCGCGGTCGAAGACCGCGGCGCCGTCCGGGTCAGCCGCGCCGCCGCCCGCGAGATCCGGCAGCGCGGCGATGGCCGCGACGATGCGGCGCGGGACGTCGGCGGCCTTCGGGCTCGCGAGCACGGCGGCGAGGCGGGAGGCGTCCTTCAGCTCGAGCACCTCGGAGAGCTCGGCCGCGAGCCCCGCCGGGACGGCGTCGAGCAGCGCGCGCGCGATCATCGCGTGGCCGAGGTCCACGACGAAGTGCTCGAGGCCGGCCTCCCGCACCGCGGACGCGGCGAGGCGGAGGATCTCGAGCTCACCGGCGAGCGTGCCGACGCCGTAGAGCTCGACGCCGGCCTGCGGGATCTGCCGGTGGCGCCGCGCCCGCCCCTGGCGGCGGCGGAGGACCGTGCCCTCGTAGCAGAGGCGGAGGGGGCGGGGCGCGTCCGCGAGCCGCGTGGCCACGAGCCGCGCGATCTGCGGGGTCATGTCCGGGCGGAGCGCCGCCACCTCGCCCGACTCGGGCTCGATGAAGCGCAGCACGTCCGCGGCGTCGAGCGTGCCGAGCCCGCGCTCGAGCACCTCGGCGAACTCGAACGCGGGCAGCGAGACCGGCTGGTAGCCGTACAGCACGAAGTGATCGAGCACGCGCTTGGCGAGCGCGCGCCGGCGCCGCGCCTCCTCGGGGAGGAGATCGCGCATCCCGGCGGGCAGCGGGTGGGCCAGCGCACGCGGCGGAGCGGAGGCGGACGGCGCTGGCCGGTCCACCTCGGGCGTCGGAACGTGGCTGTTTCCCCCTCGGGGGGCTTCCCATCGCGGAGCGTCGCTGGACATCGTGGCCCCGCTTATACCGGCTGAGCACGCGGTGCGCACGCGGCGCGCACGTCCGTTGAGCTTGCCGTGGCAAGGCCTTTGCTCGTCGGTGCGCACCACCGGGCCCGTGGGCCGGAAGCGCACGCGGCGCCCTCGACGGAGAGATGGCTCATGGCTCTGACCGCCGTTCCGACCGATGTACCGAGCGCCAGCACCAGGCCTGAGACTCCTCCGGCGCCCTGCGGTCTCACCCCGCCCGGCGCGGTCGGGTCGCGCCCGTCGCCCCGCGCCGCGAGCGCGGGCCCGTTGGCCGAGGTCATCTGCCGGGCGAAGGACGGCGATCGGGAGTCGCTCGACGAGCTCACGCGGCTCATCCGCCCGCACGTGGAGCGGCAGCTCGCGCGCTACCCGGTGTCCGACGAGGATCGGCTCGACCTCGTGCAGTCGACGCTGCTGCAGGTGGTGCGGACGATCCGCTCGTTCCGCGGCGACTCGAGCTTCACGACGTGGCTCTTCCGCGTGACGGCGAACGAGGCGCTCATGCTGATGCGGTCGCAGCGGCGGCAGCGCGCGCGCATCGTCGAGGGGCTCGACTTCGAGGAGCTCGGCCTCTTGCCGACGATGCGCAGCACGATCGGCGAGGACGACGCCGCGTCCGCGGCGGAGCGGGAGGCGTACGTCCGCGAGGCGCTCTGCGAGCTGCCGGAGGACTACCGCGACGTGGTGCTCGCGCACTACCACGAGGACCTCGGCCTCCAGGAGATCGCGCAGAAGCTCGCCGTGAGCGAGAGCGCCGTCCGCTCGCGGCTCCACCGGGCGCGCGTGCGCCTGCGCGCGATCCTCAACGCGACGGCGTTCGGGCGCGAGATCGCCGAGGGCGTCGCGGCCTGAGGGGCGCGCGGGCGGCGACGTCCTGCGCGCGCGGGCGGCGACGTCCTGCGCGCGCGGGCGGCGACGTCCTGCGCGTGCCGGGGAGGGAGGCTGCCCGCGCGTGCAGGCCGGCCGCGCGCAGATCCGACGCGCACCACCCGGCGGTGTGCAGCTAACGAACGGTGGAGAGCCTGACCGTCGCGTCGCGCCAGCGGCGGAGGACGTCCCAGAGCTCTCCCATGGTACGGAGGAGCACGTCGGGGCGGGCGTCGAGGAGCTCGTCTTGCGATCCGAAGCCGCCGAGGACGGCGATCGACCGCGCGCCCGCGCGGCGAGCGCACTCGATGTCCTGGGGGCCGTCGCCGACCATCACCATCTTGTGCGGCTGGACGCCGACGCGCGCCGCGAGGTGGAGCAGCGGCGCCGGATCCGGCTTCTTGGCGGCGACGTCGCCGCCCGCGACCACCGCGCGGAAGCGCGCGCCGACCCCGAGCGCGGCGAGCACCGCGTCGGTGGTCGAGCGCGGCTTGTTCGTGCAGACGCAGAGCGCGAGATCGCCGAGGTCCGAGAGCCTCTCGAGCATCTCCTGCGCGCCCGGCATCCAGCGGGTGAAGTCGAGCGGGTGCCGCGCGTAGTAGTCGAGGAAGTGGCGGAGGACGTCCTCGACGCTCTCGGATGTCTCGGGGAGCCTTGCGGCGCGCGCACACAGCGCGCGCGCGCCGTCGCCCACGTACCGGACGATCACCTGCCCGGGCAGCGGGGCCCGGCCCGTCGCCACCAGCGCATGGTTCACCGCCGCCACGATGTCGCCCCGACTGTCGATCAACGTACCGTCCAGGTCGAACACGACCACCGTGGGAGTGAGCATCACCAGAGAGCCTACGCTGGCGCCCTCGCTGACGGAAGGTACGGCGAGCACCCCGATGTCGCATGAACCGGACTTTGTGTCCATTAATTGCGACTTTGTGTATGAAAAATTTGACATTGGTTCGCCGGTCAGTTACCTGGTTCGAGGTGTCAGCGGTCCCGCCGGGCATCGCTGGCACCTCGAACCAGCGCGGCCGCGCGTGGGCGCCGGGGCGCAGCGCGAGGCGAAACCGCGACGAAACAGAGCCGGGGCCGCGCGCGTGAAGCGGCGCAGATGTCCGGCCATCCGCGGCCGGATGTGTGGAAGGCGGAGCTCGCCTCCTGCGCATGGGGAAGGACGCGCTGCCTCCGAGGGCGAGATGTGACGTTCAAGGAATGGAGCGCGGCATGGGCAAGGGGCAGCCTCGGATCACGAACGTCATCCGCACGCTGAGGTTCCATGCGGGCGAGATGACCCAGGCGGAGCTGGCCGAGAAGGTCGGCGTCACCCGTCAAACCATCGTCGCCATCGAGCAGGGCCGCTACTCGCCCTCGCTCGAGGTCGCCTTCCGCATCGCGGCGGCCTTCGGCGTGCCGCTCGAGCACGTCTTTCAGTGGAAAGGTGACGCGCCGGGCGAGCGGGGGTGAGAACAACGGTGCTTGCCTGTGTCGAACAAGGGCACGAGAAAGGAAGCGTCGTCGTGACCACGAGCGCCGGCGACGACGAAGGCGCTGCGCGCGGTCGTGCTCCACGCGTGAGGTGACGCGCATGCGGCGACGCGCATGCGGCGCGAGGAGCCCACGCCCAGCGCGCTTGTGCGGGCCGACGTGCACCAAGGACCGCAATTTCCGCTGATGCGGCGTTCATGCTTGTTCGAACGCTCGGCGCAGCTCATTCACGAAGTGCCCGCGGTCACCAGGTGCTGCAGCTCCGTGCTGGCCTGTCGATTTTGTGATCGAGTCGCCTCGATCCGGAGATTGCACAAGGCGTGAGCCGTGGTGAAGCGCTGACCCTGATGCAGCTCCCCGCCGCAGTTCCGCCCGACAGCCGGGCGGCGGCCGGGCGCCTCACCGGGCTCGTGATGGAGCATTCGGCGTTCGTCTGGCGCTCGCTGGTGCGGCTCGGCGTGCCGCGCGCCGACGCGGAGGACGCGGCGCAGCAGGTCTTCCTCGTGGCGGCCCGGCGGCTCGGGGACATCGAATCGGGCCGGGAGGCCGCGTTCCTGTTCAGCACGGCGCTGCGGATCGCCTCGCGCGCGCGGAGGACCCAGCAGCGGCGCCGGGAGGTGCTGGAGGACGCGCCCTGCGAGCGCGTCGACCCGGCGCCGGACCCCGAGGAGATGATGGATCGCGCCCGCGCCCGCGCGATGCTCGACGCCATCCTCGACACGATGCCCCTCGAGCAGCGCGCTGTCTTCGTGCTGTTCGAGCTGGAGCAGATGACAACGGCGAACATCGCGGCGCTGCTCGATCTCCCGGCAGGCACGGTCGCGTCTCGCCTCCGCCGGGCGCGCGAGCACTTCCAGGCCGCCGTGAGGCGGATAGAGGCGCGGGCCCATTTCCGAGGTGAATCGCCATGACCGATCCCGAGCGCCTTCTGGACAAGAAGGGGAGTGCTCTGCCAACGACGCTCCTCCGCGCGGCGCTCGACGAGAGTCCGCCGAGCGGCTTGACCCGGCGAATGCTCGTCGCGGTCGGCGTCGGGGCCGCCGTGACGGGGACGGGGGGCGCAGCCGTGGCGGCGACTGGCGGCGCGGCCGCGGTGGGAACGGGGGGCGCGGGCGCGACGGGGGGCGCGACCGTGGCAGGGGGCGCGGGCGCGGCAGGGGGCGCGACCGTGGCAGGGGGCGCGGTCGCGGCAGGGGGCGCGAGCGCGGGGGTGGGGGGCGCGGTCGCGGCAGGGGGCGCGACCGCGGGGGTGGGGGGCGCGGCCGCGGCGGGGGCGAGCGCCGCGCTGAAGGTGGCGGGCGTGGCGGGCGGGAGCGGGATCTTGAGCGCGCTCGGGATCGGCGCGCTCGCGGGGGTCCTCACGCTCGGGGTCGCGGAGTGGACGCACGTCGACACGCCGATCCCCGCGAGGAGCGCTCAGGAGGCCTCCAGCGCGCCGGCTGCGCTCGCCGCGCCGCGCGCGCCTGGCGCGGCCGAGGCGGAGCTGCACGAGCGCGTCCCGGAGGAGCGAACGGACGACGCTCCGCTCCTGGCCGCGCCCGCCGCCACGGCTCCTGCCGCCACGGCGGTGAACAGCCCGCGCGCACGCGAAAGGAACGCGCCGACGCTGGCCGCCGAGCTGGCGCTGCTCGACACCGCGCGGCGCGCGCTGCGACGCGGCGATCCGGCGGCCGCCCTCGCGCTCCTGGCTCGCCACGCGCGCGAGTTCCCGAGCGCTCAGCTCTCCGACGAGGCCGCCGCGATCCGCGTCGAGGCGCTGGCGCGCAAGGGGGATCGCGCGGGCGCACACGCGGCGGCGCGGCGCTTCCTCGAGGTACACCCGGGCAGCCCTCACGCCGATCGCGTCGAGTCGGCCGCCGGGCTCGACACGAGCAAAGGCGCCGTGCAGCGGAGGAAGAACGGACCCGCAGATTGATACGAAAAGAGGCATCGCCATGGCGTGGCGAAAGACCGCGCCCACGCCCGAGCACGCGTCGCCCGGCCCTCGCCGATGCTCCCCTGGCGCCGTGCAAATCACCTGTGTGTCGGGACGATCTTCCGGATCGTCCCGTCGTCGTTGTAGTAGGCGCGATCGACGCACGTGGATCGCCGATAGCTACCGCCGGTCGGCAGCGCGGCGTTATGGTACGTGAGGTAGCTGGCCCCTTTGAACTCGAAGAGCGACTGGTGAATGGTGCTGCTGTTCGGCACCGGATCCAGGATGACGCCTCGATGTTGCCACGGCCCCTCCGGTGACGGGCTGGTCGCGTAGGAGATGCTCTCCGGGAACCCCGAAGCGTAGGTCAAGTAATAGAGGCCGCCGTGCTTGGACAGATAAGGCGCCTCGGTGTAGCCGGGGATGTTCTTGAGCACGTGGATCTGGGCGCCGCTGATGCTGCGGTTCTGCATCTTCCCGCTGCCGTCGGTCGTGTAGGTCTCACCCTTCAGGTGGATCATGTCGTCCTCGAGCTCGACCCAGTACAAGACCCCATTTCCCCAGTACATGTAGGCCCGGCCGTCGTCGTCGACGAGCACCGTCGGATCGAGGTTTCGCCACGAATGGTCTGCCGTGCCGTCGGTGTCGGCCAGGAAGATGAGCGGGATCCCCCGTGCGTCCTTGAACGGCCCTTCCGGCTTGTCCGCGACCGCGACGCCGATCGAGATCCCGTAGCCGGACTGGCCGCCCTCCACCGGCGCGTAGAAGTAGAACTTCGGGTTGCCGTCCTCGTCGTCGCGTTCGACCACCTGACCCGCATTGGCGTTGCCCGTCGAGTCGCCGCCGCGAGCCCAGGAGAACACATTGTAGCGCATCACCGCGCCCTTGTTCTCCCAGTGGATCATGTCGGACGATGTCCAGAGCCGCCAGTCGAACATGCGGTAGCCCTCTGCACCCTCGGCCTGCTCGTCATGGCCGGTATAGAGGTAGACCTTGTTGTTCCAGACCATGGCAGCGGCGTCCGCTGTAAAGACGTGGTCTCCGGGGCCGCTGGTCGGATCTGGCGCATCGTACTTGATGATGGGATTGTCGAACTCTGTCGGGGGCGGCGTGCTGCCTGCGCCGCCGCCGCCTTCCGCGCCGCCGCTGCCGCCTGCGCCTCCGCTGCCGCCTGCGCCGCCGCTGCCGCCTGCGCCACCGCTGCCCACCGTGCCACTGCTGACGCCCTCACCGCCGCTGCCGCCTGCGCCGCTGCTGCTCGAGCTATTGCTGGAGCTCGATGACGACGTTCCTGGGCCAGAGGCCGCCGTGTCCGGCTTCGCCTCACCCCCGTCGCAGGCCCCGAGCCATGCCGAAAGTAGAAGACCAGCAATCCGCTTCGAACGAGCGTAGTCCATGTCGAGCACCTCCTCATCAGCCTATCGAACACGACGACCATGGCGACGGTGAGCACCACCACGCCAAGCTGCGCCGCTCGGACGTCCAGTACCTGGGCACCGAATGTGAGCGTTCACATTTATAGCGTCAATCGAAAACCGGCGATCATTGGCCTGCAGCGTCAAGCTGCCGGATCGCGTCAGAACGCGTGCGGCCGATCGCGCTTGACATCCCGAATGTGAGCGCTCACATTTGGCTTCATCTTAACCGATTCATTGTAGGGGGCGCGTCGCGCGTTCGTGTGCCCGTGTGCCCGTGTGCCCGTGTGCCCGTGTGCCCGTGTGCCCGTGTGCCCGTGTGCCGGCGCGATCCCGGTGGGGGCTGTCGGCTCCACCTCCCGTTGGGATGGCCACCTATCATGACTCACACGCTACAGAAGAGGTCAGGCATGCGTTCGACGAGGATGGGACTACGCTGGCTCGGCTTTCCTTCGTTGGCCGCCGTGCTCGCGGCGTGTTCCGGGGGGGACCTCAACTCACCCGAAGGAAATGACGGCGGCGGCTCCGGTGACACCACATCCGTGGTGGTGGGCAGCGGCGGCGGAGCCCCAACGCCGGCGGCAGGAGCCACGAGCAGCGGCGCCACGAGCAGCAGCGCTACGAGCAGCGGCGCCACGAGCAGCAGCGCCACGAGCAGCGGCGCCACGAGCGGCTCGGGTGGAGGCGCCACGACCGGAAGCACGGGCGCGGGCGGAGTCGAGCCGGACACGATCACCGCCCCGGAAGGCAAGATCCCGAACATGCCCATGCCGGCGAACAAGATCAACTTGCCGCGCAACAGCTGGCGAGACGGCCTGGTGTCGCCGACGCTCGAGGCGGGCCATCACCAGAACCAGCCGATCGTCATCAACGGCTACGTTCAGGGCGCCGGCAACGCCGAGATCGTCTTCTACGACATCGCCGATCCGACCAAACCGAAGATGCTCTCGCGCATCCAGAGCCCTGGCTTCGATCCCAAGGGAGGGCCCAAGGGCGTCGGCGAGGCGGAGTCGCACCAGACGTCGCTCGGCCGCTATGGCGACAAGTTTTACCAGGTCACCACCTCGGGCACCGGCGTCGACATCTGGGACGTCACCGACGCCCGCGCGCCTCGTCACGTGAGGCTCGTCAAGCTCGACGGCATCAACTACGGGGACTTCACCGACTCCGTCTGGGGAATGTACTGGCAGGGCAGCGTCATCTACGTCGGCGGCACCAACACGGGCCTGCATATCCTGGACGCCGCGGATCCCGAGGACGTGAAGTTCGTCAAGAAGATCCCGATCTCGCAGTTCGGCGGCGTGAGCGCCGGTCCGCTGTGGGCCGTGGGCAATACGCTGGTCATCACGACGCCCAAGGACAACGGCGGCATCGCGACGATGGACATCAGCGATCCGATGAACCCGGTCGCGCTCGACTTCATCACCCCGAGCAAGAGCTACATCTGCGGTCTGTACGGCAAGCACATCTACGTGCAGTCGCCGCTGCGCGTGTGGGACGTGCTGACCGACCCCACCGACATCGGCTCGGCCAATTCACCCATCGCCACGCTGCCCGACTCGGCGTTCAGGGCCATGGGCTACCCCGCCGGGTCCGAGTACATGAGCTTCTCCGACGGCACCCTGTTCCTCGGTCACCTGCGGCCGGACGCCGGCGTCTCCAAGATCGACGTGCGCGACATCCACAAGATGTCGATCAAGAGCCGGGTCTGGGGGCGGCTCGAGTTCACGAACGGCGACGACCAGTTCTCGATCCCGGTCGGCAGCCTGCTGGTGCTGGCCGACGACGAGCTGCCCTACCGCGGCATGGTCATCGCCGCGCACTCGACCGAGCCGGACACCACGCCCCCGGCGGTCGACACGGTGCTGCCGAAGAACGGAGCGACGGGGCTGTCCAGGAAGTCGCGCGTCGGCCTCAGCCTCACCGACAACGTCGAGATCGCCACGGTTCACAACGGCAGCTTCATCGTAAGGCCGGTGGGCGGGCAGCCGTTGAAGGGGAGCTTCGGCCTGTACATGGGCATCGTCAGCTTCGATCCCGACGAGGACCTGATGCCGAACACGACCTACGAGATCGTCCTGCCGAAGGACGGCATGAAGGATCTCGTCGGCAACGGCATGGCGGCTGAGTTCAAGTCGACGTTCACGACCGGTCCCTGAGCATGCGCTCGCTCCCGACGCTCTTCGGCCTGCTCGGAGGCCTCTGCGCGGCGGCGGCCTGGCCGGCCGAGGCGCGCGCCGTCACGGCCAGCGTCCCCGTGCGCGCGCCCTCGCTCGCCGGCGAGGCCGTCACGTTCGACCTGACGATCGGCGACGCGGTCGGCCCCGTTCAGGTGCGCTGGGACATGGGAGACGAGACGCGCACCGAGTTCATGGTCGACGACGTGCAGCAGGTCCACACCTACGCCGCTCCCGGCCACTACCCGGTGCTCGTGACGGTCAAAGACGATGTCGGGTTCACCAGCGTCGCCTTCGTGCACACGGCGCACCGGCCGCTCGTCACGGGCAGCGCTGCGGGCTCGACCGACCTCGTGTACGACCCGCCGAACGCGAAGGTCTACACGGCCAATTACGAGAACGACAGCGTGAGCGTGCTCGACGCGAGCGCGCTGACCAAGGTCGCGGAGGTGCCGGTGGCGCGCGGCCCGGTCGGGCTCGCGCTCACCGCGCAAGGCACGCTGTGGGTGCTGCACCGGGATGCGCACTCCGTCTCCATCCTCGACGCCGCGTCGCTCTCGGTGGAGCGCGAGATCGCGCTGCCGTACGCGTCGCAACCGATGGGCCTCGCGATCAGCCCGACCGGGGACGCCGCGTACGTGACGCTGATGGCGGTCGGCAAGGTGCTGAAGCTCGACGTGGCGAGCGGCGCCGTCGTGGCCGAGCTTTGGCTCGGCGGTACGCCGCGGGGCGTCTCGGTGTCGCACGACGGCTCGCAGATCTACGTCACGCGCTTCCTCTCCGAGGACAGCCACGGCGAGGTGGCGCGCATCGACGCGGCGACCTTCCAGGTGAGCACGCGCTTCGCGCTCGCCGCGGACACCACGACGGAGGACACGGACCAACAAGGGCGCGGCCTGCCGAACTACCTGTTCTCGGTGGGGCTCTCGCCCGACGGCTCGTTCGCGTGGGTGCCGGGCAAGAAGGACAACATCTTTCGCGGTCCATTTCGCGATGGGCTCGACCTCACCGACGACAACACGGTACGTCCGCTCGTGGCGCTGCTGAACCTCGCGGAGGGCGCCGAGGACGTCGCGCGGCGCATCGATCTGGACGATCGCAACCTGCCGAACCAGGTCGTGTTCACGCCGCTCGGCGACTACGCGTTCATCAGCGTCGCCGGCTCGGCCCTGGTGGAGGTCCGCGACGCCTACTCGGGCGAGTTCGTGACCGCGCTGAAAGAGACGGGCTTCGCGCCGCGCGGCCTGGCGCTGACCGAGACCAACAAGCTGTTCGTGCACGCGTCGCTCAGCCGCACGGTGACGGTCTACGACGTCGCCGACATCGTCAGCTCGCACGACCTCATCACCAAGAAGCTGACGGAGATCCCGACGGTCGCCGTCGAGAAGCTCGACCCGCAGGTCCTGCGCGGCAAGCAGCTGTTCTTCAACTCGGCCGATATCCGCATGAGCGACCAGGGCTACATCAGCTGCGCGTCGTGTCACTTCGACGGCGCGGAGGACGGGCGAGTCTGGGATTTCGGCAGCGCGGGGGAGGGGCTCCGCAACACCGTCTCGCTGCTGGGGCGGCGCGGCACGGGCCACGGCAACGTCAACTGGAGCGGCAGCTTCGACGAGATCCAGGACTCGGACGACAACATCCGCCACCTGTTCGGCGGGAAGGGCTTCCTGACCGCCGAGCAGCTCGCCGTGGGGGCGGTCGGCACGCCGCGCGGAGACAAGAAGGCCGGCCTGAGCCCCGAGCTCGACGCGCTGGCGGCGTTCCTCGGCTCGCTCGACACGTACCGGCCGAGCCCCTTTCGCAACCCCGACGGCTCGCTCACCCAGGACGGCGTCGCGGGTCGCGCCATCTTCAAGCGCCTGGGTTGCGGCTTCTGCCACACGGGTCCCGACGGGACCGACAGCGTGGGTGGCAAGCTGCACGACGTCGGCACCGTGAAGGCGTCGTCGGGTATGCGCGCGGGTGAGCCGCTGTTCGGCATCGACACGCCGACCTTGAACGGCGTCTGGGAGGCGGCGCCGTACCTGCACGACGGCTCCGCGCCGACGCTGCGCGATGTCCTCGTCACGGCCAACCCCGACGATCGCCACGCCTTCATCAGCGGGCTCAGCGAGGCCGAGCTCGGGCAGCTCATCGCCTATGTGCAGCAGCTGGACGGCACCGTCGACGCGGAGGCGCCGAGCGAGGACGATGCGGAGGCGCCGAGCGAGGACGGAGGCTTCTTAGGCTTAGGCTGCAGCGTGACGGGCGGGCGTTCGGACCGTCGCGCGCCGCTCCTGGCGTTCGCGCTCGTGGCCAGTTTGATGACGTTCGGCGCTCGCCGCAGGAGGCCGTCATGAAGCACCTTCCGAGCCTGTGCCTGGTTTCGCTGCTGCTACCGGCATGCGTCGTCGGCGACATCGGCGAGGTGATTGCCACGGACGAGGCGACGACCGACTGGGGCACGCTGCCGCCCGTGAGCGCTCCCGACCCGGAGCTGTCGGCCCTACCCACGCGCGAGGCGCAGTACAGCGCGTTCTGCGCCGCGCCGCGCGGCGACAGCTTCTTCCAGGCGGTGTGCGCCACGCCGCGACCGAGCATCACCGACTTCGCCAGCTTGCTCCGCGTTGCGAAGCTCGACGAGGATCGCGCCTTCGCGCTCACCGGCAACTCCACCTCGCTCGTGAAGGGCGCTGTCTCTGCGGTCAATCCGCGCCTCATCGTCTTTCCGCGCGTGACCGAGATGCGCGAGAGGCCGGCTGAAATGACAGCGCTCGGCTTCGTTCGCGGCGAGCCCTTCGTCGAGATCGTGAGCCGCGACCTCTCGACCGGTGACTACAATTTCTACCTGTTCACGTTCGAGCGGCAGTGTGATTACGACGGCAGCTGCGATCTGGCGAGCCTGCTCACCGAGGAGATAGAGCACGGCTGGACCGCGTTCAGCATCTACAGCGAGGAAGACGTCGAGAACACGTCGTTCGACTGTCGCTCGTGCCACCAGCCCGACGGTCATGGCACGAAGAAGATCTTGCGCATGCAGGAGCTTGAGTTTCCCTGGATGCACTGGTTCCCGCAGCGCTTCGTGCAGCGGACGGAGTCCGATCGGGTGCTCACGGCGCAGTTCCTGGAAGCCCACGCGCACGACGCGCAATACGGCGGCATCCCCATTGCGGTCATCCAGAATGCCATCGACGAGGGCAGCGGCGCGCAGCTCGAGGCGTTGCTCGTCGCCGAAGGCCAGGCGGCGCAGCCGAACGCGTTCGACCCGCGCATCGAGGCCGAGGCCAAGGCCGGCTCGTCGAGCCCGATCTGGGAGGAGCAGTTCGCCTTGTCGCAGGCGGGTGATTCGATCCCGGTGCCTTACCCGCTCGTGGACGTGACGGAGCCCGCGCTCCGCGCGGAGCGGGCCCGGTCCTACCTCGACGTGGTGACGGGCGCGGCCCCGCGACAATCCCTGCTCGATCTGCGCGACCTCTTCTCCGCAGACGCGAAGGTGAAGCTCGGCCTGGTGCCGCCGCCGGGCGCGAGCGGGCGCGCCGTGCTCACGCAGCTCTGCTCGCGCTGTCACGACGGTCGCGGGAACCCGGCGCTGAACCGCGCCAGGTTCAACGTGAAGAACCTGGACGGCATGTCGCGAGAGACGAAGGACAAGGCCATCTTTCGCTTGCAGGAGCCCGCGACCTCGCCGCTGCGCATGCCGCCGTGGCGCGCCGCCGACGAGCTGCCCCCCGCAGAGCTCGCCGCGGCCATCGAAGAGCTGTCCAAGTAGCGCCGTCCGCGTGACTGGCGACGGTGATGGGCGCGGAGCATGGGTACATCACGCGCGACGTGGGAGGCGTCCAGCGGCCGGCGATCGTGGCCTGGCTCCGTTGCTGGATCTACAAGGACACCGGTGGGAAGCACTACTTCTACGGTGATGATTGCGTGATGTGCACCTCCCCCTGGGTGAATCCCCAGCGCAAGAACTGGGAATGACCTGGCGCTGAGGGAGACGGCACGGCCCCATCCACCATCGGAGCCGCGCAGCCCCGCGCCCATCCCGTCGGGTGGTTGGAGAGTGCCGCGATTCGCGGCGTCGTCGTGTGCCGGCGTACGGATCTCGCGTACGTCTTCGGGGATGTCGACCTTGCCACCCCGGGCGCGCTCCGGATACAGTCCGGCACCTAGCGAATGGCAGATGAGGGATTAGGGGAGATCGGGCGGCTCAGGGCAGAGATCGCGGCGCTGCACGCGCGCGTCGAGGAGCTGGAGAGCGCGCTGGCGGAGCGGTCGAGCGGCGGCGCGGCCGAGGGAGCAGCGCAGCCCGATGCGGTGAGCGCGGACGCTCACGCCGCCTTCGGCGCGCTCGCGTGGCTGCTCACACCGGCGCCGGCGCTGATCCACTGGCGTCCCGATGGCACGGTGACGCGCTGGAGCGATGGCGCCGAACGGGTCCTCGGCTGGAGCGAGGGCGAGGCCGTCGGCCGCAGGCTCTCCGAGCTCGTGGGCGCAGATCCCGTGTCCCCGGACGCGGTGCGTGCGCTCCTGCTCGACTGGGCGGAGAACCGGTTCGCCTCGGCCACGAGCGAGGGCAGGACGAAAGAGGGGCAGGCGCGCCTCTTCCGGTGGACCCACGCGGTGCTGCGCGACGACCGCGGCGGCGCGCGTGAGATCGCGGCGATCGTCGAGGACGCCGGCGACCCGACGTGGAGCGAGCACGTGCTGCTCGGGCGGCTTCGGCTGCTCCTTCAGCTGCTGGATCACTCGCGCAATTCCATCTTCGTCAAGGACACAGACGGGCGCTACGTCTTCGTCAACCGATCTCACGCGGAGGTCCTCCAGAGGCACGTCTGCGAGATCATCGGCAAGGATGAAGCCGAGTTGAGCCCCCTGGCCGCCGAGGCCATCGATCAGGTCGTGGCGAAAGAGCACGAGGTGATGTCCGGGGGAAAGGCGATGCAGTACGAAGAGGTGCTGCTGCTCGGCGACACGAGCATTCATTTCTCCACCGTCAAGTTCCCGATCCTCGACGGGCGTGGGGAGCCGGTCGGCCTCGGCGGCGTCGTCACCAACACCACCTCGCTGAGGCACGCGGAGGCCGAGCGGGCCGCGCTGCAGGAGAAGATCATCGTCGCCCAGCAGGCGGCCCTCCGGGAGCTGTCCACGCCGCTCATCCCGATCGCCGACCGGGTGGTGGCGATGCCGCTCGTAGGGACGATCGACAGCGCGCGCGCGGCGCAGATCATGGAGACGCTGCTGTCCGGCATCAGCAGTCAGAGCGCACACACCGCGATCCTGGACGTCACCGGCGTGCGCGCGGTCGACGCGCACGTCGCCGACGCGCTGACGCGGACCGCGCGCGCCGCCCAGCTGCTCGGCACGCGCGTCGTGCTCACCGGCGTGCGCTCGGAGGTGGCGCAGACGCTGGTCACCCTCGGCGTGGATCTGTCCGGTATCACCACGCTGGGCACCCTGCAAAGCGGCATCGCGCATGCCCTCCGCCACCCGCAGAACCAGCGGCCAGCGGGTTGAGTCCGTCTGAATCGGTTACGTTGTCAGGACCCCATGACGATCGACACCTCTCCCGACGCGCCCATCCCGTCGGTGCTGTCGAAGCTCGACGAGATCCGGCAGCGCATGGCCTCCCACACCGATCGCGATGACGAGCGGCGGGTCCTGGAGATCCTCGCGGGCTCGACCGGCGTCGAGCTCGACCAGCTGCTCCTCCAGCTCGATCTGCCCGCCCTGCTCGGAGACATCGACGATCGCCTCATCGGCCCCGACAACCGCACGGCGCTGCTCGATCTCCTGACCGCCGAGCGCCTCGGCGACCTCGGGATCCCGGCCCGCGCGGCGCTCGTCTCGGCGCTGCAGCGCGGCCGGACGGGTAGCCGCGACGAGCAGGCGCTGCGCCGCATCTGGCTCGGCACGCGCGGCGCGGACGTCACGCGGCTCAAGAACGCGTTCGACGGCCGCGGCGGCTACCGCGACCTTCACCAGCTCTTCTACCACGATATCGACGACGACTCCCTGCGCGAGGAGATCCTCGCGCACTTCGCCGGAGAGGCGGTCTCGGCGTCTGGCTCCCTTTCGGGTTCAGGTGCAGTCTCGGTACGCGAGGTGAAGATCCTGTCCGATATCGACGATACGTTCTATGCGAACTGGAAGGACGCCCGGTACCCGAAGAAGACCGTCTATCCCGGCGTCCTGCAGTTCTATGCGGAGCTCGACCGCGGCCCTGGCCCCGTGCCCGGGCGGGCGGGCGATCTGACCTTCGTCACCGCCCGCCCGGGCGACCGCCTCGGCCTCGTGGAGGACGCGACGATCAAGGCGCTCGCCGAGCGCGGTCAGCTCACCGCGACCGTGCTCGCGGGCTCGTTCACCCGCCTCATCGGCAACCGCACGATCGCGGAGAAGAAGCTCGAGAACTTCCTCGAGTACCGGCGGCTGTACCCGGAGTACGATTTCGTCTTCGTCGGTGACAGCGGGCAGGGCGATATCCACTTTGGCCAGCGCATGCTCGAGGTCGCGCCGGAGGCGGTGAAGGCGGTCTTCATTCACGACGTGGTCGCCACGCCCGATCTCGCGCGGAGGGAGCTCGCGGCCTCCGGCGTTCACCTGTTCGATACCTACATCGGCGCCGCGCTCACGGCCCTCGAGCGCGGCCTGCTCGGCCCCGAGGGCGCGGCGCGCGTGGCCGAGGCCGCCATGGCGGCGTTCGCCGCGATCCCGTTCCCGTCGCAGGCGGACCGGGAGGCGCGCCGCCTCGAGATGGCGCGCGACGTCGAACGCCTGAACGAGGCGCTCCCTCCGTCGCTCTAGGCCGCGGCGAGCGCGGCGACGAAGCGGTCGATCTCGGATTCGTCGTTGTAATAATGGACCGAGGCGCGCACGAGATCGGGAATCCCGCGATCCTCGAAATCGAGCAGCGTCCCGGCGGAGGTCGACACGCTGACATGGATCGCCTGAGCGCCGAGCCGCTCCTTGATGGCCGTGGCGTCCTCGCCGGCCCGGGTGAA
The DNA here is from genome assembly GCF_051527405.1 of Sorangium sp. So ce295. Lineage (NCBI taxonomy): Bacteria > Pseudomonadati > Myxococcota > Polyangiales > Polyangiaceae > Sorangium > Sorangium sp. So ce295. The sequence goes on from NZ_CP150324.1 coordinate 13,076,972, forward strand.
GGTCACGATGCCGCAGCGCTGCGCGCCGAGGTCGCGCACGGTGACCCCGGGGAGCTCGGAGAGCCGCGCGCGCAGGCGCTCGGCCAGCGCACCTACCCGGTCGCGGATCGCCGGCAGGCCCAGCCGGAGCGCATACTCCGCGGCCGCGCCGAGCCCGAGCCGGCCGGCGACGTAGCTCTCCCAGTTCTCGAACCGCCGGGCGTCGGGCCGCAGCTCGTAGCGGTCCGGCGCCGTCCAGCGCGCCGCGTGGAGATCGAGGAACGGCGGCTCCAGCCGGTCGAGCAGCGCGCGCCGGACATAGAGAAAGCCGGTGCCGCGCGGCCCGCGCAGGTACTTGCGCCCGGTCGCCGACAGGAGATCGCAGCCGATGGCCTCGACGTCGATCGGCAGCTGGCCCACCGACTGGCAAGCATCGAGCAGGAAGGGCACGCCCGCCGACCGGGCGCGGCGGCCGATCTCCTCCGCCGGGTTGACGAGCCCGCCGTTCGTGGGGACGTGGGTGATGGCGATCAGCTTGACCCGCTCGTCGAGCAGGCGATCGAGCGCGGGCAGCGACACCGCGCCGCGCTCGTCGCTGGGGACAGGGACGATCTCGGCGCCGGTGCGCCGCGCGACCTGCAGGAACGCGATGTAGTTCGAGGCGTACTCGGTCCGCGCGGTCAGGATGCGATCGCCAGGGCCGAAGCGGAGCGAGTAGAACGCCATGTCCCAGGCGCGCGTGGCGTTCTCGACGAGCGCGATCTCGCCGGGCGCCGCGCCGATCAGCCGGGCGATCGCGCCGTAGACCGCCTCGAGCCGCTCGCCCGCCTCCGCCTCGGCCTCGTAGCCGCCGACGGTCGCCTCGCGGCGCAGGTGCTCGACCACCGTGTCGACCACCACGGCCGGAGGCAGCGAGGAACCCGCGTTGTTGAAGTGAAGGACGCTGGCGCAGGCCGGGGTGTCGCGGCGCAGCGCGGCGATATCCATCGTCATGACGTCGTCTCCTCGAGAGGCCGATACGCTGCCGGCTGGGCAGCTCCACGTCAATCGCGGCGGCCGCCGGCGGCAGCTCGCCGGCGCGGCGCGGTGAGGGCTACTTCATGAGCCCGCCGCGCAGCTCGCTCGGGGAATAGCCGAGCATGCGGCGGCAGGTCCGCGAGAAGTGCGCCAGATCGGCGAACCCCGCGGCGTGGGCGGCGCCCGTCGCGTCGAGGTGCGCGAACGCCAGGAGCGCCGCGAGCAGCCGGCGCCAGAGCTGGAAGGTGCGGATCGGCAGCCCCACGTCGCGCACGAACAGCGCCTGCAGGTGCGCCTCGGAGACCCCGGCGCGCGAGACCGCGAGGCGCCGGTCCGCCGCCGGGTGGCGCAGCGCCTCGAGGACGCGGGCGACCCGCCCATCCAGGGAGGCGCGCGGCGACTCCCTCGCGAGCCAGGACGCGACCTCGCGCGCGAGGCCGCCGAGCACGTCGGGGCGCGACAGGGACGCGCGGTGCGCCGCCACGGCGCCTTCGAGGCGCGAGAGGAGCCGGCCTTCGAGCGGACAGGGGCCGCCGCGCAGGCGAGCGTAACCCGCCACGTGCGGCATCGCCTCGGGGTCGTACAGGAACCCGAGCGTCGGCCCGGGGCTCGCGGCGGCGTGCCACAGGTCGGGGGGCACAACGACGGCGCGCCCGCGCACGACCGCGCCGCCCGGCTCGGTCACGGTCACCTCGCGCTCGATCCCCACCAGGATCGCCGCGCCGTGCTCGGCGTGGAGGGTCGACCCCATCGCCGTCGAGGCGCGCACCGCGAACGCGTCCGCGAGCACGGCGCTGATCCGGGATTCGTTCAAGCGGCCCACGTCGCCTGATCCTACCTTGGCCACCGCTGGAGGTGGTGAGCGATGAACCTGTTCTCGGAAGAGATGCGCCGAAACCCTTACCCCGTGTACGACCAGCTCCGGAGCCGGACTCCCGTGCTCCACTACCCGCCGTCCGACTCGTGGCTGATCTTCGATCACGACGGCGTGAAGCGGGCGCTCCACGATCACGACGCGTTCAGCTCGGTCGTGTCGCCGCCGGGCAGCAGGCCCGCCGAGTGGCTCATCTTCTCGGACCCTCCGCGCCACACCAAGCTGCGCGCCCTCATCACACGGGCCTTCACCCCGCGCGCCGTCGCGGGGCTCGAGCCGCGCATCCGCCGGCTGTCGCGCGAGCTCCTGGACCGGACGATCGAGAGCGGCCAGATGGACGTCGCCGAGGACTACGCGGTCCCGCTCCCCCTCCTGGTGATCGCCGAGATGCTCGGCGCCCCGACGGCGGACCAGCCGCGGTTCAAGCGCTGGAGCGACGCGATCCTGGACCTCAGCACCACCGTCTCCGGCAGCGAGGAGGCGGCCCGGGCGCTCGACGAGTTCACCGCGGTCACGGCCGAGATGCAGGCCTACCTGAGAGGCCTCATCGAGCAGCGGCGGGCGGCGCCGGAGGATGATCTCCTGACCAGGCTCGTCGAGGCCGAGGTGGACGGAGAGCGGCTGAACGAGGACGAGATCCTGGGCTTCTTCCAGCTCCTCCTCGTGGCCGGCCACGAGACGACAACGAACCTGATCGGCAATGCGATGCTGTGTTTCCTCGAGAACCCGGACGAGCTCGCCCGCCTCCGGGCCGAGCCCGATCTGCTGCCCTCCGCGATCGAGGAGGTCCTGCGTTACCGCTCGCCGGTCCAGGCGATGTTCCGCGTGACGAGGCGCGATGTCCCGATGCACGGCCAGGTGATCCCGGCCGGCAAGGCGGTGCTGGCGATGATCGGCTCAGCCAACCGAGATCCGCTGCAGTTTCGCGACCCTGACCGCTTCGACATCGCCCGCGATCCCAACCCGCACATCGCGTTCGGGCACGGCATTCATTTCTGTATCGGGGCGCCGCTCTCGCGTCTCGAAGCCAGGGTAGCGCTGGCGGATCTCGTCGCGCGGCTCGGCGGCCTCGAGCTCGCGAGCGACGCGCCGTGGGAGCCGCGACGGGCGATCCACGTGCACGGCCCGACCCGCCTGCCGATCCGCTTCGCGCCTGGGCCGCGTCTCGGCGGCGCCCCGGGCCGTCAGGGCACCCGCAGCGAGGCGGCGATGTCGAGCAGCGGCGCGAGCGCCTTGTCGTCCGCGGCGCCGGCGAAGAGGTGAACCATCAGGCCCTTGATCTTCGGGTGCGGCAGGATCGCCTCCGCCATGACGCGCGTGGGGCTCATGGGCCAGACTTGCCAGCTCATCGCCTTTCCGAACACCTTGCCTGGCCTGCGCGCGGGGGTCACCTTCGCCTCGTTCTGGTTGTACTGGAACGACGGGTGGTCACCGACATAGATGCCTATCGCGGACTGCGGCGCGCCCAGCTCCGCGGGCAATCGCACGCGGTGCACCGTGAAGTCCGGGCCGCGCTGCAGGGCGGTGCTCGCGCCTGCCGGGACCTTCACGAGGAAGCTGTCCTCGCTGCCCTGTCCCTTGAGGGGGCGCTCTCCTCCGCCCGCGTCGATGCGCCGCGGTCCCGCGCTCACCGTGGCGGCGATCGCGCGCGCGAAGGCCGTGCAGCGGGGCAGCTCGCCGGGCGCCTCCGGCAGATCACCCGCGCCGGCCGCGAGCGCGCTGCAGCCCGCCGCGTCCTTCGCGGCCGGAGGATTCACGTAGAAGGCGAGCCTCTGAACGAAGCCGTCCGGGTGCAGGACGTACAGGCCGAGCACCGGGATCGCGACGCTGCCGCGATTCGTGCTTCCAGGGAACACGGCCCAGGCCCTGAGCTGCTCGTCGGACAGGCGGAGCGGCTCTGCCGTGGCGCTGCCCCCGGGGAAGTCCGCGGCCATCGCGGCGCGCACGCCGCCCTCGGGATCCTTGCCGCCAAGCGCGAAGAGCTCGGAGGCCATCATCACGAAGCGCTCGTCGCCGGCGTCGAGCACCACGCGGGTCTCCTCTTCGTCCGGCTCCGCCGCGGCCATGATCGAGCGCGCCCGCGCCTCGATCCGCGCCCCCTCGGGCAGCCGCACCGCGAGGCGACCCGAGAGCAGCGAGGTGGCCGGCCGCTTGTCCAGGAAATCGGGCGAGGGCGCCGCGGGCCCGGGCGAGGCCTGGGTCGGCGCGGTGGGCGCCTCGCCCTGCGCCGCGGGCGCGGGCGCCTCGCCCTGCGCTGTGGCCGGCGCCTTGGCCGGCGCGCCGCCGCTGCCGGAGCACGCGGCGCAGGCGAGGAGGGCTCCGCAGGCAAGCGCGAGCGCGGAGGGAAGGCGGGAGAGGCGGGCTCGACGAACGCGGCGCATGGAGCGCGACCGTAAAGCACCGTTTGCCAGCGGGCAATCGCGCTCGCGGCCGCGTGGCACGAGGCGCTGAGGGCGGCGCGCCGCGAGCGTCTCGTTGCATGGATGGCTCGGTCGCGTGCTCCGCTGGCGTGTCTGATGGCTCCTGATGCCTGCGGGACTGATGCCCGCCTGCCTCACCGTCCTGCAGTGCTGTCCGGCGAGGCCAGCGGACGCGCCGCGATCGGCCGTCAGGTTCGCGGCGGCGCCGCGCCGACGGGCCTGTCCGGGCCGGGCTGGCGCGTCGTGCGTGGCGCACGGCCGGAGATGAGGGGAGGACCGCGGCGTCATCGCCGCTGCTCGCACCGGTGGCACCACCATTGCTGGATGGGATGGCGCTGATGGCGCCGGCGCCGACCGCATGAACGACGCCGACGGCGCCCAGCGGACCGCCGTCCCGCGACCCAGGTGGGCGATCGGGATGGGCAGGCATGGAGGATTCGATGAAAGACCAGACCTCCGTCGAGGTTCTTGTTCCACGTGAGATGTCGCCGGATCAGAGGCAGCGCCTCATCGACGAGCTCTATGGCTTACGCCGCGTGATCTTCGAGGGCGCGCAGCGGGAGAAGAGCTTCGCCACCCACGTCATCGACGCTGGCGCGGAGCACGGCGCCGTCGTGGTCCAGAGGGGCGCTGGCGGCCAGATCACCGCCTATTTCGCGGCTCAGATCATCGATCCGGAGCCCTCCGGCGCGCAGATCGCGATCTTCCGCGGGGAGTCCGGGGCGCTCGGCGAGCACGTCGGCGACGATGACGTCCTCCGCCACGTCCTTCTGCGCCTGATCCGGTACATGCTCGCCCACCCGGGTCGACCCGTGTTTTGCCTGTGCTCGGTGGCTCACCCGTCGAGCTATGCGCTGTTCTCGCGCTTCGTTGACATCGCGCGCACGAGCCCGCCGGAGGGCGCGGACGAGCTCATGTCCAGGCTCGCCTCCTCGTTCGACCCGGAGGCGAACGATCGCGGTGGCCCGTTCGTCTTCGAGGTCGGGCAGACGGCGGCCGAGCCGGCGGGCGACTGCGACTTCCTGCACGTCCACGAGAACCCGTCGCTGCGCTATTTTCTCTCGGCGCGCCCCGGAGCTGCGGAGGAGCGCGAGCTCATCGCGCTCGTGCCGCTGCGCCTCGGCGGCATGCTGCGCGCTGCAGTGGGCTGCGCGCCGCCGGAGGCGAGGCGCTGGTAGCGCGCCGCTCGCCGGGTCAGGCCAGCACTTCGGACAGGCTGTCGAGGAATCGCTGGTTCTCGCGCTCGGTGCCGATGGTCACCCGAAGGCTGGTCGGCAGGTTGCCGAAGGGCCGCACGATGACGCCCTTCCGGAGCAAGGCGTCGTACACGGCGCGCGCCGGCCGCCCGACGTCCACGAGCACGAAGTTCGCCTGGCTCGGCGCCACCGACAGCCCGAGCCCCGTGAGCTCGCGCGTGAGCCGGTCGCGCTCGCGGAGGTTCAGCGCGCGGCTCTTCTCGACGTGCTCGGCGTCGTCGAGCGCCGCGACGGCGGCCGCCTGCGCCAGCGCGCTCACGTTGAACGGCGCGCGCACCCGGTTCAGGTAGTCGATGAGCTGAACCGGGCCGACGGCGTAGCCGACGCGGAAGCCCGCCAGGCCGTAGATCTTCGAGAAGGTGCGGAGCACGAGCAGCCGCTCGCGGAGCCCGCGGAGGCGCAGGGAGTCCGGGAAGTCCGGCGCGTCCGTGTACTGGATGTACGCCTCGTCCATGACCACGATCACCTCGGGCGGGAGCTCCCTGAGCAGGCGCTCGACCGCGGCGCGGCCCACGTGCGTGCCCGTCGGGTTGTTCGGGTTCGCGATGAACAGGAGCCGCGTCTTCGGCGTGACGGCCGCGGCCATGGCCTCGAGGTCGTGCCGCTGGTCGCGCAGCGGCACGGCCGTGAACGGGACGCCGTAGGCGAGCGCGGCGAGCTTGTAGACGACGAAGGCCGGGTCGGCGAACACGATGTGCGACCCGGGCGTCGCGAAGGCGTGCACGATCAGGTCGAGCAGCTCGTTCGAGCCGTTTCCCTGGACGATCTCGCCCATCGTGACGCCGTGGACCGCCGCGAGCCGCTCGCGCAGCCGGTAGGCCGCCCCGTCCGGGTAGAGGTGCACGCTCTCGAGCGCCCGGCGCGCCGCCTCGAGGGCGCGCGGGCTCGGGCCGAGCGGGTTCTCGTTCGAGGCGAGCTTCACGGCGTCCGTCACGCCGAGCTCGCGCGCGAGCTCATCGAGCGGCTTGCCCGTCTCGTACGGCGAAAGCAGCTCGACGGAGGGCAGAACTAGCGCAGACATAGCGCGCACCCTATCACACCTTCGCCGTGGGGCGTGAGCCGGCTCGCCGGCGCCCTGCCGCGGGTTCGTCGCCGGGGTTTGCCGGGATCTGGCCTCTCCCACGGGGCTCCGTGTGATACTCGCCGTCCCGATGAAACCCGGGGACATCGTCGCCGACCGCTTCTTGATCGAGCGCCTCGCCGGGTCGGGCGGGATGGGCTCCGTCTACCGCGCCCTCGACCGGCACACGGGCGAGACGGCGGCGCTCAAGGTCATGTCGGGCCGCGGCCTCGAGCACGGCGAGCGCTTCGCGCGCGAGGCGCAGGTGCTCGCCGAGCTGCGGCACCCCGGCATCGTCCGGTACATCGCGCAGGGCGCCACGGAGAGCGGCGAGCCCTGGCTCGCGCTCGAGTGGCTCGAGGGCGAGAGCCTCGGCGACCGGCTGCGCCGGCGCGGGCTCACCATCGCCGAGAGCGTCACGCTCGGCCTCCGGGTCGCCGAGGCGCTCGCCGAGGCGCACCGCCACAACGTCGTCCACCGCGACCTCAAGCCGAGCAACCTGTACCTCGTCGACAAGTCGGTCGAGCAGGCCAAGCTCCTCGACTTCGGCATCGCCCGCCTCACGTCGCTGGCTCCGCTCACGATGACGGGCGTCGTGATGGGCACGCCGTTCTACATGGCGCCGGAGCAGGCGCGCGGCGAGCGCGACGTCGGGACCCAGGCCGACGTGTTCGCGCTCGGCTGCGTCCTGTTCCACTGCCTCACCGGGCGCCCGCCGTTCGTCGGCGACGACATCCACACAGCCCTCCTCCGCGTCGTGCTCGACGAGGCGCCGCGCCTCCGCGACCTGCGCGCCGACATCCCCGAGAACGTCGACATCGCGGTGGCGCGCATGCTCGCCAAGGCCCCGGCGGACCGGCCCGCGAACGGCGCCGCCGTGGCCCTCGAGCTGCTCCGCGTCGGCGAGATCAAGAGCACCCCCCCCGCGCCCGCGAGCCGGCGCGCGAGCGCGCTCACGACCGGCGAGCGGCGCACGCTGTGCCTGATGCTCGCGCGCGTGGGCGCGCCGGAGGTCCCCTCGTGGCAGGGGCCCACCATGCCGATGACGCTCCCGATGACGATGCCCCTCGCGCGCACCGTCCCGGAGGACGAGGTGAAGCGCGTGGCGTCGCGCTTCGGCGGGGCGCTCCAGACGCTCGCGGACGGGCTCCTGCTCATCACGCTCGAGGGGCGCGGCCTCATCACGGACCAGGCCGCGCGCGCGGCGCGGTGCGCGCTCGAGGTGCGGGATCTCCTGCCCGGCGTGCAGATGGCCCTGGTCGCCGGCCGCGGCTCCGCCGACGACCAGCTCCCGATGGGGCCCACCATCGACCGCGCCGTGCGCCTGCTCGACCGCGCCGACGGCGGGTCGATCCGCCTCGACGAGGTGATGGCCGGCCTGCTCGACGCCCGCTTCGAGGTCGGCGGCGACGCGACAGGCCTCGTGCTGCGCGCCGAGCGCGACCTCGTCGAGGCCGCGCGGACGCTGCTCGGGCGCACGACGCCGTTCGTGGGGCGCGACCACGAGCTCGCCATCCTCGACGCCGTGCTCGACGAGTGCCTCTCCGAGCCGACGGCGCGCGCGGTGCTCATCACGGCGCCCGCGGGGCTCGGCAAGAGCCGGCTGCGCTACGAGTTTCTGCGCCGCGTCGAGGAGCGCAAGGAGCGGGTGCAGGTCTGGCTCGGCCACGCCGACCCGATGAGCGCCGGCTCGCCCTTCGGGATGCTGCGCCAGATGCTCCGCCGCGAGGCCGGGCTCTCGGGCGGCGAGCCGCAGGAGGTCCGCGAGCAGCGCCTCCGCGCCCGCGTGGGCCGGTACGTGAGCGGCGCCGACCTCGACCGCGTGACCGAGTTCCTCGGCGAGGTGGCGCGGATCCGCTTCTCCGACGAGGGCCGGGTGGAGCTGCGCGCCGCGCGGAGCGACCCGATGCTCATGGGCGACCAGATCCGCCGCGCCTTCGAGGACTTCGTGCTCGCCGAGTGCCGGGCCGAGCCGGTGCTCCTCGTGCTCGAGGACCTCCAGTGGGGCGACGTGCCCACGGTGAAGCTCATCGACGCGGCCCTCGCGCTCCGCGACCAGCCGCTCATGGTGCTCGCGCTGGCGCGGCCGGAGGTGGAGACCGTCTTCCCGAAGGTGTGGGTCTCGCGCGGCGTCCAGGAGCTCCGGCTGCGCGAGATCGGGCGGCGGGGGAGCGAGCGGCTCGTGCGCGAGGTGCTCGGCGACGCCGTGACGCCCGACCTCTGCGCGCGCCTGTGCGAGCGGGCCGGGGGCAACGCGTTCTACCTGGAAGAGCTCATCCGCGCCGCCGCCTCGGGCCGGACCGAGGCGCTCCCCGAGACGGTGCTGTCGATGGTGCAGGCCCGCCTCGAGTCGCTCGACGGCGAGGCGCGGCGGGTGCTCCGGGCCGCGAGCGTGTTCGGCCAGAAGTTCTGGCGCGGGGGGCTGATGGCGCTGCTCGGCGGCGAGCGCCGCGCCCCCCAGGTGGACGGGTGGCTCGCGGTGCTCGTCGATCGCGAGCTCATCGCGCGGCGGGGCGAGGGCAAGTTCCGGAGCGAGCACGAGTACGCGTTCCGGCACGCGCTCGTGCGCGAGGCGGCGTACGCGACGCTCACGGACGAGGATCGCGCGCTCGGCCACCTGCTCGCCGGCGAGTGGCTGGACGCGGCCGGCGAGCGCGACGCGGCGCTGCTGGCGGACCACTTCGAGCGCGGCGGCGACGCGGAGCGCGCGGTCGTCTGGTTCCGGCGCGCGGCGGAGCAGGCGCTCGGGGCGAACGACTTCCGCGCCGCGATCCAGCGGGCCGAGCAGGGGGCCGCGAGCGCCGACGTGGACGGGGAGTTCTTCGCGGCGCTGCGCCTCGTCCAGGCCGAGGCGCACAAGTGGCTCGGCGAGGCCTCCCAGGCCGAGCGGTGCGCCGTCATGGCGATGCGGGGCTTCCCCCGGAAGAGCGCGCTCTGGTACGCCGCGGCCGGGGAGGCCGCGTCGATGCGCGTGCGCCTCGGCATGGGCGACCGGCTCGCGGATCTCGTCGAGGAGCTCCGGGGGGCCGGCCCGGGCAGCGGGGACCGCGGCTCGTGGGTCGACGTCGCGGAGGCGACCGGCGCCTCCGTGAGCGCGCTGGCGCGCATCGCCGGGTCGCTCCTGCACGGGGGCCAGTACGCCGCGGCGGAGGAGATCGTGCAGGAGCTCTCCCGGGTGGCGATGCCGCTCGCCGAGCGCGACGCGGCGGTGGCCGCGCGCATCCACGCGCTCCGGGCGTCGCGGGCGCTCTGCTACGGCGACCCTGCGGCGTCGCTCGCGTGCACGGAGCAGAGCATCCCCGCCTACCTCCAGACAGGCGACCTCAGGAACGCGTGCCTGAGCCGCGTGAACGCGGCGCACTGCCTGCTCCAGCTCGGCGTGTACGGCCGCGCCGAGGCCGAGCTGCGCGACGCGCTCGCGGAGGCGGGGCGGCTCGGGCTCTACAACGTGGCCGCGTTCGCCAAGCAGAACCAGGGCCTGCTCTGGATCCAGCAGGGCGATCTCGGCGCGGCGCGCGCGGCCACGGCCGAGGCGATCGACGCCTTCGTGGCGCAGGCGAACCGGCGGCAGGAGGCGCGCTCGCGGGCGTACCTCGCCGCGATCCTGACGCGGCTCGGCGACCTCGGCGCGGCGGACAACGAGGCGGGCGCGGCCGTGGCGATGCTGGCGCACGTGCCGACGCTCCAGGCGCACGCGCTCTCGGTGCGCGCGCGGGTGCTGCTCGAGCAGGGCCGGGCAGAAGAGGCGCTCGAGGCGGCCCGGCGCGGGCTCGGGCTGCTCGTGTCGGTCGGCGGGACGGAGGAGGGCGAGGCGCAGATCCGGCTCGTGTATGCCGAGTCGCTCCGCGCCTGCGGCCACCACGAGGCGGCGCGCGAGGCGATCACGGTGGCGATGCAGCGGCTCGTCGCGCGGGCGCAATGGATCCAGGACCCGGCGCGGCGGCAGAGCTTTTGCCAGGCCGTGCCGGAGAACGCCAAGACGTTCGCGCTGGCGGCGCTCTGGCAGCAAGAAGCGGAGCCGACGCTGCAGTGAGGCGCCGAGTCGCGGCCGCGCTGCGGACGGAAGAGCTCATGTGTGCTGGCTCGCCCGGCTGCGCCGGAGGGCGAGGGGGATGCGCAGCGCGCGTGTCATCGCGGCGCGGTGAGCGGATCGAGCTGAGCCGCGCCGCTGTCATAAGGAGTTCACTCACGCCATCTCCGCGGTAACCAATCGTGGCCGCGGGTGGCGTGGCGTGCGCAACATGTAGGGGGGCGCGGGGCGCGGGTGGGGCTCGGGTGGCGCGCGCGCGTGGGGAAGCGGCGACCCGGCCGCGGCTGCTTGACTGCGTGGCCGAGGTTCGAAAGAATCCTCAGCAGCCATGTATTCAGCCCTCTTTCGGAACGTGCTCTTTCCGTTTTACGAGACGAAACTCCGAGGGAGAGCCACGCTGGCCTACCTGGGGGAGCTGGAGCGGTCCCAGTGGCGTCCGGAGCGCGAGCTCAGGGAGCTCAACTGGAGAAAGATGCTGGCGGCCCTCCGCTTCGCCGAGCAGAGCGTGCCCTTCTACCGGCGCCGCTTCGCCGAATACGGGGTGCGGGTCAAGGACGTTCACGCGCCCGAGGATCTCGCGCGCTTTCCGGTTTTGACCAAAGCCGATCTCCGCGCGCACGGCAGCGAGCTCATCGCGGATGGGTGGCGCGGCAAGCTCTTCAGGAGCGGTACGGGCGGATCGACCGGAGAGCCGGCGCGCTTCTTTTACGATCACGCGACGTACGAGTGTAGGAGCGCCGCGGCCCTGCGCTCCGACGCGTGGGCTGGCGGCCGGATCGGGGACAAGGAGCTGTACATCTGGGGGATTCCGACCCTGGAGCCCCGCTGGAAGAAGGCGAAGCGCACGCTGCACGAGGCGCTGATCCGGAAGAAGACGGTCAGCGCGTGGAACCTGGCGGAGGAGCGGCTCGCGGGGGTGGTGGACGAGATCCGGCGCTACCAGCCGAACCTCGTTGTGGGGTACACGAGCCCTCTCTACTACACGGCGCGCTATGCGCTCGAGACGGGGCACCGGCTGCCGACGCCGAGGGGGATCATCGCGACGGCGGAGCGGCTCTTCCCTCACCAGCGCGAGGTGATCGAGCGGGCGTTCCAGGCGCCGGTCTACGATCGCTATGGGTGCAGGGAGATGATGCTGATCGGCGCGGAGTGTGAGCGCCACGAGGGCAAGCACCTCAACATCGAGAACGTCTTCCTCGAGGTGGTGCGCGGCGGCCGGCACGCGCGGCCCGGCGAGCCGGGCGAGGTGATCCTGAGCGATCTCGTGTGCCGGTCGATGCCGCTGCTGCGTTACAAGAACGAGGATGTGGTGGTCGCGGCCGACAAGCCCTGCTCGTGCGGCCGCGGTTTGCCGCTGCTCGCCTCGGTCGAGGGGCGGGTGCTCGACATGATCGTCGGGACGGACGGCCAGCTCCTCTCGTCCGTGTTCTTCCCCTACTTCTTCAAGGACAACCCGACGGTGGAGCGGTATCAGGTCCACCAGGACAAGACGCGGGCGATCACGATCAAGATCATCCCTGGCGAGGGGTACGGGCCGGAGACGTCGCAGGCCATCGAGCGCGATCTGCGCCGGTTCCTCGGGGAGCGGGCGGACATCCGGGTGCAGCTCGTCAGCGACATCCCGGTCACCTCGGGGGGGAAGTTCCGCTTCACCATGACCGAGGTGCCGATCGAGTTCGGCCGCGGGGCCGCGGCATGATCGGAGCGTCCGGGGTCCGGCCGGCGCCGTCCGCCGCGCCGGGCCGGCCCGTGAAGGTCGCCCACGTCGTGCTCTCGCTCAACGTGGGTGGGCTCGAGCGGGTGGTGCTCCGGCTGCTCGACAGGACGGCGCGCGACCGGTTCGCGCCGGTGGTGTGCGCGCTCCAGGAGCCCGGCGCGCTGGCCGAGGAGCTGGCGCGGCTCGGCGTGCCGCTCGTGGTGCTCTCGCGGAAGCCCGGCCTCGACCCGGGGCTGCCGTTGCGGCTCTCGGCGTGGCTGCGGCGCGAGGGGATCGGGCTCGTGCACACGCACAACCCGGGGCCGCACCTCTATGGCGCGCTCGCGGCGGGCCTCCTGCGGGCGGCGGCGTTCCCTGGCGGAGGCGGGCCGCGCGTCATCCACACGAAGCACGGGCGCAACTACCCGAAGCAGAAGCGGAAGGTGCTGGTCAACCGGCTGGCCGCGGCGCTCACGGACCGGGTGGTGGCGGTGAGCGACGACTCGCGGGCGGTCGCGCTCGAGGTGGAGCATGTCGACCCGGCCAAGGTCGTGACGATCTTGAACGGCGTGGACACGGACGTGTTCCGGCCGGGCGACGCGGGCGCGGCGCGCGCGCGGCTCGGGGTGCCGGCGACGGGCTACCACGTGGGGTGCGTCGCGCGGCTGTCGCCGGAGAAGGATCACGCGACGCTGCTCGACGCCTTCGCGCGGCTCCGCGCGACGCGGCCCGACGCGCATCTGACGCTGATCGGCGACGGCCCCCGGCGGCCTGCGCTCGAGGCGCAGGCGGCGCGGCTCGGGCTCGGCGGGGCGGTGACGTTCACGGGCACGCGCGGGGACGTGGCGGAGCTGTTGCCTGCATTCGACGTGTTCGCGCTCGCGTCATTGACGGAGGGGATCTCGCTGACGCTCATCGAGGCGGCGGCGGCGGGGTTGCCGATCGTCACGACGCGGGTGGGGGGCAATCCGGAGATCGTGGTGGATGGCGAGACAGGGCTGCTGGTGCCGGCTGGAGCGCCGGAGACCCTGGCGGCCGCGCTCGAGGCGGTGGCCGTGCGGGAGGATCGCGCGGAGATGGGGTTGCGCGGGCGAGAGCGGGTGATGGAGCGGTTCGGGATCGACCGCATGGCGCGCGCGTACGAGGACCTCTATGACGAGGTGCTCGGGAGGTAGCGTTCGCGGGGCACGATACGGAATGTCGGCTCCATAGGTGAACGGTCGGCTTTCGATTTCGTCCACGCGATAAGCAGTGGCTGGTGGCGCTGTGCCACGGCTCGTCGCTGAGCCTGGTGATTGCCGTCGTTGCCGCATGGGAGGGACCACGAAGGCCGACGTTGCGGGCGCCGTGCTCACAAGGGCAGTCTTGCCGCTCGCGCGGTATGGTCCGCGGGGCGTCTTGTCCGGAGACGCGGCGCGGTGTAGCGTGCATCACGCTCGGGGAGGGAGGCGTATGAGACGTCTGTGTGTCGCCGTGCTCGTTCCGCTCGTCGTCGGCTGCTCAATCGTGGACCCAGAAGATCGCGATGAGCTGAGACGTCAGATCGCGATGCTGCCGCACGACAAGCTGATGGCGATGAAGCGCTGGACCATGCACGAGCTGGCGAAGGAATGGTTGAAGACAAGGGACGAGAACGACCAGGTGGGCAAGGTAATCTGCCGCGACAACGAGGGCGGGCTGTGGAGCGGATGGTACGATCGTCCGAATAAGTAAATCACCGTGGAGGATATGCTTACCTGTCTCATAAAGAAGCCCGATCTTCCGAGCTATCTCTTTTGCGCCGAAGAATTTGCGCGCTACGTCGTGCCTTCCGCGCAGGGCGAAATCAAGGCTCTGTTGCCCGAGTTTACCGACATCGAGTGCAAGTATGTGTGGGATTTTCGATGCGAGCCCGAGAAGCTGGATCCGAAGATGGTCGATATAGATGCGATCGAGTCGGATGATATCATCCAAGCCATGATCACCCTTCCGGGGCCGCCTCCAGGGTGGGCTATTCCTCGGTTCGCGCCGCTCCTCTGCCCGCTCGGCGCAGGGGAGGGCTGGGGATGCCCTCCCAGACCGTCCGACTCGTTCCCTACGGGCGGAGAGCCCACGGACCCTCCTGGCGGGGATCAACCGTGAAACGTCATCTCGTCGTGCACGAGGCGGGCAACGGGTCGGTCATGTTCAGGACCAAGGACCCACGAAAATGGAAGTCCTACCTCCAGAACCTGGGCGAGGTGTGCGGCGCGGCATGGCGAGACGATCTGTCAGAGGAGGAGGAGCGCGCGTGGGCCGAGGCGCACCGGAAAGAGTTCCACCACTGGGTCGACGGCAGAGCCGCCCCGCCGTGGCCGATGCTGATCGCCGCCGTGAAGCGCGCGTTCGTCGCCGGTTATGGGGCTCTCGAGCGAAAGCCCACCACGGAGGCCGAGGCGCTCGCGCGCCTGGACGGGAGCTATCTCTGGAAGCTGCTGACGGCCGACGATGTGGCCCAGGGGCACGGCCCCGAGGCGCTCCGCGCCTTCCAGCGGGGCTTCCGGCTGGGACGAAGCCAGAGACCCTTCTCCGCGAAGAGGAACATCCCCTGGATGGTGGATCCTCCCTATCACTGGTATCGCCAGCAGGCGGAGGCGAACTTGATGGGACCGAGCGCAGCTCGCGAGCGAGCCCTCGTGGCCGCATGGCGCGCGAGCGGCGCGAGTCGCGAGGACGTGGAGGCGAGCCAGCAGGCCCTGCGCGAGCTCCACGCGAGCGCCTGGCGAGAGGACGTGCCCGAGGAGGACCGCGCGTGGGCCGAGGCGTACCGCGAGACGTGCGCGCACTGGGTCATCGTCCACCGGCGCGATGCGGTGGCGCAGAGCGCCTACGAGGCCTATCTCCGGAGCAGCGACGGAATCCTCGACGGGGAGCCTGCGCCCCCTTGGTCGAAGCGGAGCGACCGCGACTCGGAACCGTGGCGGTTCGTTGCAGATCGCGTCGAGGACGCGCCCGAGGACGAGAGCGAGCTCGCGACGGCCGAGGCGGCCGCGCGCGAGTACTGGGACGCGCGCTGGCGCGAGGCGCCGCCGTGGGACGGCGACCCGGACCAGGTCCACTGGCTCGCGGCGGTCCGCGCCGCGCGAAAGATGTGGGAGGAGATGGCCGACCACATCCCGAGGCCCTGGTAGCTTTACCCGAGACGCCCGATTCCGTGGTCGTCGCGCCCCTGCCACCCGGACGCGCCGCTGTCACCGCGGCGCTGCTGTTCTATTTGCGCTCGTAGAAGGTGAGGCTCACCCCGCCGCCCGCCGCGCCGCCCGGGTCGGAGCTCACATACTGCTTCGTGTTGAGGATCGCATAGGGGCCGTCCGCGCGCGTCTCGAAGACAGGAATGAGCGCGCCGAACGGTCCGCAGTTCCTCACCACGATGACCTCGCCGTCCTTCGAGGACAGCGCGTACCTGGCGTCCAGCACCGTGGTCGCCCCGATGAGCTGGTAATCCGCGCCTCCGGGGAGCACCGAGCCCGACAGGCCGCTCAGCAGCATTCCGCCGGTGACCGTGCCCCCGGTGATGGGAATGATGTTGCGCGAGCCGCGCTTGCTCGCGCCGATAGACACGGATGCGCCGAGCGTGACGGACTCGGTGAACACGCTCGAGCCCTTCGCTCCGGTCGCCGTCGAGCACTCCCACGTTTGGTTCGGGACGCCCGCGGGATCCTTGAGCTGGATCTTCGGCTCTCCGGCGTCCACCTTGCTGATGTCGTAGACGTCGAGCTGGATCGTGCCCGCTTCGGCGTCGACGACACGGGTGCCCGCGAACTTCCCGGTGTTGAGCCACGCGAGCGAGCTCGAGTTGGGGACCTCGAAGTCCGGGACGATCCGGACCACGTCATCGCCAGCGGCGGCCACGCCGCAGGTCCGCATCAAGATGCTGGTGCCATCGCTCGCTTTCAGGATGTTGATCTCCTCGAGCTCGACGGATCCGTTCGACAGCGTGAGCTCGAGGTCCATGCCGCCGGTGAGGACCGTGGCCTGGATCTTGTCGCCCGTGAGCGTGCCCCCCTTCACGTCGAGGAGGCGGCGGTGTCCGAACTGGGTGGTCCCGACATCGTGGGTCGCGCCGAGCTGGAGCGTCGCCCGAAGGACGAGCTCGCCGCGCGTGGGCAGCGGAATGCCGTTCGGCATCCCGCAGGTCCACGACGGATCGGGGACGATCGTCGCCTCCTCGCTGCCGTTGTTGCCGCCGCCAGCGCCGGGCGTCCCGCCAGCGCCGCCGCTGCCGCCGCTGCCCGTCTCCTCGGCGCCACCGGTTCCCGTGGTTCCGCTGCCCGCGGTGGTTCCGCTACCCGCGCCGCCCACGCCGGCGTCGCCGCCCGTGCCTGTCGCTCCGGCGGAACCGCTCGACGCCGCGCCGCCCGAGCTGCTGCTCGTCGTCCCTCCGCTGGTATCGTCGCTCGACGAACCACACCCTCCAGAGCAGATGCCCAGGATTCCAGTTATCAAGAGCTTCGCTGGCAGATTTTTGATCACCATGGCCGGACCCATCCATTCAATCCACGCTGGGATTCGATGCACGCTGAAACGTGGCGCTGGTTCGAGCGACGCTCGCCTCAGAACTGCGAGAAGAAGCTCCAGATCGACTCGCCGGAGTTGTTCTGCGGGGCGTGGCCCCCGTCGAACTCGCACCAGACGACCGGATAGCCCGCGTCGCAGCCCTCGTAGCTGACGCAGGGGCTCGGCTCGACCGGCTTGGTCTGCTGGCCGCAGTGGTTTCGCTCGAGGAAGACATCGCGGGCGCTCTGCCCGTTCGCGAGCGGAACCACGTTGTCGGTCTTGCCGTGGGCGCCCCACATGGCCACGGGATGGTCGCCGTCCTCGCAGCCGCTGTAGATCGCGCCGGACATGGAGGCGATGGCGCGGAAGTCGTCGCCCATCGCGCAGCCGATCGCGTAGGACATCATGCCGCCGTAGCTGAACCCCGTCGAAAAGATCCTGCTCTCGTCGATGCAGAGCTCGGCGCGGAAGCGGTCGAGCATGGCGCGGAGAAACGCGATGTCGCGGCCCCCCGTGTTCGCCCAGCCCTGGTCGATGCCCTCGGGCGAGACGAAGATCGCCGAGCCGTCGGCGCGGCTCTGGAGCCCGTAGTAGCCGCCGCCGAACCCGGTCGCGACCTGCTCGGCCGAGCCGCCGCGGGGATGCCAGGCGAAGATCAGCCGGTAAGGGTGCTTCGGATCGTAGCCGTCCGGCACGGCGAGGATGTACTCGCGCTTGGTGCCCCCGACATCGACGCTGAAACGGCCGCTCTTCGGCGCGGTCGCGCTGCCGCAGCCCGCGCTCTGCGCCGCTCCTCCAGCGCCGCTCGAGCCGGAGCCGACAACGCCCCCGCCGCCCGCGCCGGTTTCCCCCGGGTCCGGGCGCCCGCCGCTGCCGCCGGCGCCGCTGACCGCCCCCGACGAGCCACCGTTTGCCGACGAGCCACCATTGGCCGACGAGCCACCGGTTGCCGACGTGCTCCCCGTGGCACCGGAGGCGCTGGATCCGGGCCCGGCGGGCCCTCCTGCGCTGCCGCCGGAAGATGCCTCGTTCGTTCCTTCTATCTGGCTGGAGCAGCCCAGCGCCGCGAACGCCGCGAGCGCGACGAGCCCTGGAGCGATCGCGCCGAAATTGCGAAGCGTTTTCATTCGTCCCCGCCTCTCTATTCCAAGATCGCCGTCCGTCCTCGCATCACCCGATGCAGGTCATCTGCGACAACGTCGTACGCCATGCCTCACGCCCAAGGCATAGGCATACTCGCCTATGCCTCGGGCGTGAGGCATAGGCATACTCGCCCATGTCGAGATGCGAGACGTCACGCCCGGAGGCGCGGACTGGACGACGCGGGCGAGGGGCGAGCTCGAAGCGGCCTAGCCGCTCGGATCGAGCTGCACGCCGACCGTCCACGCGGCGCCGCCCACCTCGTCCTTCACGGTGATGCGCCCCGTCGCGGCGTCGAGCTCGAACGCGGGGTCGCCGCCGTTCGGGGTCGTGTTCCCGTCGTGGACGCGGACGACCTTGTCTCCCTCCACCGTGCACTCGGAGACGCCGGTCGTGCCCGCGCCGTAGAGCATTCGGCCGGCGCACGCGAGGCGCGTGAGGCATTTGCCGCCGCGCGGGAGCGGCGAGACGAGCAGCGCGCACCTCTGGCCCACCTTCACCGGGCTCGGTCCCGTGGACTCGGTGACGCGCGCGGACCGGCGCAGCGCTTGCCGGGTCGCGTCGAGGAGCGCCTCCCCCGCGACGGGCAGACTCTGGTACGCCAGCATGAGCTCGACGCGGTACGCGGGCGCCGAGTCGCGCCAGACGGCGCCCGCCTTGCGGATGCTGTCGAGCGAGACCTCGGCCCGCTCCCCGGCGCGCGAGCCCTTGTCCTGGTACGAGAGGGCATAAGCATAGGTGCCAGGCTCAGGACCGGAGTCCTCCTCCACGCCGCTGCTGAACATCGACATACCGTTCAGCGGATCGCTCGACCGGTAGATCGGCTTGCCGCCGCAGAGGACCCGGAGCGCGGGAACGCGGATGTCGTCGCCCGAACTCGCGAGCTCCGCCTCGACGGTGCACGTCGCGCCGGCCGCGAGGGGGAGCCCCGTGGCGCGCGTGACGGCCGCCTTCCAGGTCGCGGTCGCGGTCCGCGACGGCGCCTGGCGCGCCGGCGGGGCCGGCTGCGGCGGCGCTTGCGCTGGCTCGGGGACCGGCGCCGGCGGCTCCGGGGGGGGAGGGGCAGGCGGGGGCAGGGCCGGCTGCTGGACGATCGCCATCGTCTCGCGCGCGGGCCGCGCCAAGAGGTAGCTCGCGATCATCGCGCAGAGCCCCACGCCCGCCATCGTCACGAGGAGCGGCACCGCCGACGACCGCTTCGGCCGGCCGCGCACCGCGGCGAGCTCCCGGCCGAGCTGGTCGAGCACGCGGCGGGCCTCCGCCATCTGGCGCTCGATCTGCTCGACCCGCGCGGCCCGATCGTCGTCGCGGTGCTCCGCGAGCTCCTTCCTGGCCGCCGCGAGCTGCTCCTCGAGGCTGTCCACACGCCCCCGCAGCGCGTCTCGTTCGTCGCGGTATTGCATTGCTCGACGATACCACCGACCAGCTCACCAGCGACGCCGGGCGCCGGCGGCGCGCCGGTCGTCGGAGCGCGTCGGAGCGCGTCGACACTCGCGCCGCGCGTGGGGCGGCCATGTTCGCAGTCTGACGCTACGCTCCGGATTCCACGGCAGGACACGAGACTCCTCGCCCGGGCCGGCTGCGCAGCGTATACGATGTAGCCGGTCCTCAGCGGTCGTGGGGAGGGCGGTCAGGTTGTGGAGCAGGAGGCCGTCGCGAATGGGTCAGGGTCGCCAGGGCAGTGCGGTACCGTTGCCGGAGCAGTGGGGCGAGCTGCCTGGCGCAGCGGAGCGGAAGGCCAGGGGAAAGGCCGGCGTCTCCGGCCCTGGTGCGCGCCGCTCCGAGGGCGCGCACCCGGCGGCCCGCCCTCCCACCCTCGGCGTCGTCGCCCCGTTCCTCTCCGGCGCGTTCTGGGGCCCTGTCCTGCTCGGCATCCATGAGTCGGCCCAGCGGCGCGGGATCCGCACGCTTGTGCTGCGCGGCACGCCGTCCGAGGTCCTGGCCCCCTCGCTCGCCAGAGAGCAGGTGGACGGGTGGCTCGTCATCATCGAGTTCGGCGGCATCGAGGCGCTCGCCGATGCGGGGGTCCCGTTCATCACGCTCGGCGCCCGCCCCGCCGGCGTCCGCTGTCCCTCGGTGGTCCCGGACAACCACGGCGGCATCCGGAACGCGGTGCTCCACCTGATCGAGCACGGGCACCGGCGCATCGCGTTCGTCGGCAACTTCGCCGCGTACGACGTGCGCGAGCGCCGCGACGCCTACATCAGCACGCTCGCCGAGGCCGGGATCCCCCTCGACCCCGATCTGGTCATCCCGTGCGACAACAACATGTACAGCGGCGGCCGGGCCGCCGCGCCGGCGCTCCTCGCGCAGCTGCCCGCGTGCACGGCGGCCGTCTTCGGGACCGACAAGAACGCGCTCGGGACGATGTCCGAGCTGAAGGCGGCGGGCGTCCGTATCCCCGAGGATTTCGCGATCATCGGCTTCGACGACGTCGTGGAGGCGCAGAGCGCCGACCCGCCGCTGACCACGCTGCGCCAGCGGTTCGAGATGATGGGGAGCGCGGCGTGCGAGCTGCTCGCGTCGATGATCGCCGGCGAGCCCTTCCCGCCCGAGGGCGTGCGCACGGCCAACGCGCTCGTCCTGCGGAGCTCGTGTGGTTGCAACGTGGTCCAGAACTTCCTCGACACGGAGGAGGCGGCCTCCGAGGAGGACGCCGGCGACACGCTGGCCCGACAGATGGTCGAGCAGCTGCTCCTGCCGCGCCCGCTCCCGCCGGATACCCCTCCGGCCGCGGTCTGGCCGGCGGTCACGCGGGTTGTCGACATGTACTTCGCGGCGCTCCGGGGCACCGCGCCCGCCCCGGCCGCCGAGCTCGAGCGCGCCTATCGCCAGGCCGTCGCCATCACGCCCGATCTGGGGGCCCTGCTGTCGACGGCCCGCCTGATGGATCAGCTCCCGGAGCGGCGCCGCATGTCCCTGGACGCTGCGGCCAGCCGGCGGGTCCAGGACTTCGTGGAGCTGGCGCGCCTCGCGAGCGCGCGGGCGCGGCTCGACGCCGAGACCCACTCCGTCCACCAGCTCGGGGTGCTCGCGAGGACCAACTACGATGTGAGCTTCGCCCTGCTCGGCGGCACCCAGCAGGAGTACCGGTCGCTCTCGTGGCTCGGGACGACCACGATGGTCTGGGGTTGCCTCGCGTTATGGGATGACCCGGCGGAGCGCGCGGGCCTCGTCGTCGCGGGCGCCTACAGCCGCGACGGCAGCCCGGTCCCCCCGAACGGGAGCCGTTATCGGCTGGAGGCGTTCCCGCCGGCGGAGATGCTGCCGCCCTCGGCCGCGGACGGCACGTACATGGTGCTGCTCCTGCCGATACGCTCCGTGGAGCGCGACTGGGGGATCCTCGTGCTCATCGGCCCGGCCGTCGTCGCGATGACCGGGGACGAGGGCACGGTCGCGATCTGGGGGACGCTGCTCGGGGCGGCCCTCGAGCGCGACGCGCTGCTGGCGTCGCTGTCGGCGCGGCACGCCGACCTGCAGCAGGCGTTCGCGAGCGAGCGCGCGCTGTCGCAGACGGTGCGGGAGCTGGGCTGCCCGATCATCCCGCTCCTCGCCGGCGTGCTGCTCGTGCCGCTGATCGGGATGCTCGACAACGGCCGCGCCCAGCAGGTGCTCGAGAAGGTGGCCGAGGGGGTGAGCCGGCACGAGGCGCTGTCCGTGCTGCTCGACCTCACGGGCGTTCCGTTCGTGGACCTCCAGGTCGCCCATTTCCTGGGCCTGACCACCCGCGCGGCCGCCCTGCTCGGCGCGCGCGTCTACCTGGTCGGCGTGCGCCCCGAGATCGCGGAGAGCCTCATCGACGTCGATCTCGGCGAGCTGGCCACGTTCTCCTCGCTCGCGATGGCGCTCCTCGAGCTCGGGCAGGCGGGGGTGCGCGCGGCGCGGGCGGCGGGGCCGGGCGCGCGGTAGGGCATCATCGCTTTCCTCACCTCTCGCCTGAAATCGATTAAGGATCGCGCTGCCGACGGAAGTCGAGAGGCTCGGCCGGACGTGGGCGAGCAGGCAGGGAGGGAGCGCCAGGATGGGTCAGGGGAGCCGGGACAGCGGCATCGTGGTGCCGGAGCAGTGGGGCGAGCTTTCCGGCGCACCGGGGCAGGGGGCGGGCTCGGGGCGCGGCACCGGCTCTTCTTTCCCTCCGGCGCGCCTCTCGTCTCTCCCTCCGGCGCGCCGCTCGTCTCTCCCTCCGGCGCGCCGCACCGACGCCCCGCCGCTCCATGTCCCGGCAGCCGGCGCCGGGGCCCGCTCTCGCACCCTCGGGGTGATCTCCCCCTTTCTCGACGGCTCGTTCTGGAACCCTGTCCTGCTCGGCATCCATGACTCGGCCCAGCAGCGCGGGTTTCGCACGCTGGTGCTGCGCGGTACGCCGTTCGAGGTCCACGCGCCGTCGCTCGCCGGCGAGCATGTGGATGGGTGGATCGTCCTGATCGAGCTGCATGGCATCGAGGCGCTCGCGCGCGGCCGGGTCCCGTTCATCACCGTCGGCACCCGCGCCGCCGATGTCGCCTGTCCAGCCGTGATCCCGGACAACCACGGCGGGATGCGGAGCGCGGTGCGCCACCTGATCGAGCACGGGCACCGGCGCATCGCGTTCGTCGGCTACTTCGACGCGTACGACGTGCGCGAGCGCTTCGCGTCCTACAAGGACACGCTCGCCGAGGCGGGCATCGACTTCGACCCCGATCTGGTCATCCGGAGCGACAACAACTGGTACAGCGGCGGCCAGAGCGCCGCGCCGGCGCTCCTCGCGCGGCTGCCCGGGTGCACGGCGGCGGTCTTCGGGACCGACAAGAACGCGCTCGGGGTGATGCCCCTGCTGAAGGCGGCGGGCGTCCGCATCCCCGAGGATCTCGCCATCATCGGCTTCGACGACATCGCGGACGCGGAGGGCGCCGATCCGCCGCTGACCACGGTGCGCCAGCGGTTCGAGATGATGGGGAGCGCCGCGTGCGATCTCCTTGCGTCGATGATCGCCGGCGAGGCCTTCCCGGCCGAGGGCGTGCGCACGGCCAACTCCCTCGCCGTGCGGAGCTCGTGCGGGTGCAACACGATCCAGGAGTTCCTCGCCAAGGAGGAGACGGTGCCCGAGGAGGACGCCGGCGGCGCCCTGGCCCGGCAGATGGTCGAGCTCCTGCTCCTGCCCCAGCCGCTCCCGCCCGACCTCTCGCCGACCGAGGTATGGCCGGCGGTCACGTCGTTGATCGACGGCTATTTCGCGGCGCTTCGGGGCGCCGCGCTGCCTTCGGCGGCCGAGCTCGGGGGCGCCTGCCGGCAGGCGGTCGGCATCACGATGGATGTGGGGACGTTGCTGGCGGCGATCCGCCTGCTGGGCCAGTTTCACGAGCGGCGCGGCGCGTCCCTGGACGACACGGCCAGGCGGCGGGTGGAAGCGTTCCTGGAGCTCGTGCGCCTCGCGATCGCGCGGGCCCGGCTCGAGGCCGAGAGTCAGTATGTCCGCCAGCTCGGGGTGCTCGCGCGGACGAATTACGATGTGAGTTTGGCGCTGCTCGGCGGCACCCAGCAGGCGACGCGGTCGCTCTCGTGGCTCGAGACGACAACGGTGATCTGGGGCTGCCTCGCGCTGTGGGATGACCCGACGGCGCGCTCCCGCCTCGTCGTCGCCGGCGCCTACAGCCGCGACGGCAGCCCGACCCCGCCGATCGGCCGCCGCTGTCGGCCGGAGGCGTTTCTGCCGGAGGCGATGCTGCCGCCGTCGGCCGAGGACGGCACGCACATGGTGCTGCTCTTGCCGATACGCTCTGCCCGGCGCGACTGGGGGATCCTGGTGCTCGTCGGCCCGACCCTCGTTGCCATGGCCGGAGACGAGGGGACGGTCGCGATCTGGGGGACGCTGCTCGGCGCGGCCCTGGAGCGCGACGCGCTTGTGGAGTCGCTGTCGTCGCAGCACGCCGACCTGCAGAAGGCGTACGAGATCGAGCGCGCGCTCTCGGAGACGGTGCGGGAGCTGGGCTGTCCGCTCATCCCGCTCCTGCCCGGCGTGCTGCTCGTGCCGCTGATCGGGATGATCGACGGCGGCCGTGCCAGGCAGGTGCTCGAGAAGGTGTCCGAGGGGGTGAGCCGGCACAGGGCGTCTTCCGTGCTGCTCGATCTCACGGGCGTGCCGTTCGTGGACGCCCGTGTCGCCGACACGGTGGGCATGACCAGCCGCGCGTCCGCGCTGCTCGGGGCGCGGGTCTATCTGGTCGGCGTGCGCCCCGAGATCGCGATGAGCCTCGTCGGCGTCGACCTCGGCGTCCTGAGCACGTTCTCCTCGCTGTCGGCGGCGCTCCGCGAGCTCGCGCCGGCGGGCCGGCGCGCGCGCAAGGCGCGGTGAGGCGCCTTGACCTGCCGAGACGCGGCTGGCGTAGAATCGGTCCATGCTCGCCGTGCATTGCCCGCGCTGCGGGCGACCCGCGCCTGTGTCCCTCGCCAGCCCGGATCTCATGGCCTGCGCGGCGTGCCACTACCGCGGCCCGCTGCCCGGGGAGGCGGCGCAGGGCCTGCGCGCCGCGGCGCACGTCGTCTTCCAGACCGACGTGCGCCGCCGCCAGCTCTCGGAGGCGCTGCGGCGGAGGCTGGTCACGGCGTCCCAGCGGCACGCGCGGCTGCTCGTCGTGTTCGCGCTCGCGTCGGTGCCGATCACCCTGCTCGGCGCGCTCATCGTGCTGGGGGTCTGGGTCAGCCCCGACACCGAGGGGAACGTCATCACCGGCGGCATGACGGTGGCGGCGTGGCTCGGCACCGTCGGGACCGGCGCGGCCGTGCTCGCGGTCATGCGCAGCAGGCAGCGGCGGCTCGAGGAGGCGTGCGCCGCGCGCCCCCCGGCGGCCCCGGGCGAGCCGGCGGCGTGCCACGTGTGCGGCGCGCCGCTCGGCGCGGGTGACGGCGCGATCGCGCGGTGCGGCTTCTGCGCCGCCGACAACCTGGTCGCCGCGGCCGTCCTCGAGCGGGTGCGCGCGCGCCAGGTCGTGATCCTGCGGTCGTTCGAGCAGGCCGTGAGCGCCGAGCTCGCCTCGTTCGGCCGGGCGACGTCCGGCGCCGCCGCGGTCGTCGTGGCGACCGCGCTCGCGGTCCCGGTCGCCTCGTTCGTCCTCGCCGTCGCCGTCACCCTGGTGGGCGAATCGAGGCGGTCGCCGGTGGACTCCGCCGTGACGTACGCGGTCGTCGGCACGCCGCTCGGGCAGTGCATCGGAAAGATCATGCCGGGGAAGGGCGGCGGCACGGCGGTGCGGTTCGGCGGGTTCCGGCGCGCGGAGCTGCCCGAGGAGCAGGCGATCGCGCCGGGAGCGCCGATCGAGGCCGTGTCGCCCGGGTCCCTCGTCGGCCGCTCCGTGACGGCGAAGCAGGGGGAAGGCGTCGTTCAGGGGGTGTTCTCGTCGCCGCTCACGGGCAACTCCGTCGAGGTCCGGCGCGAGGAGGGGACGTCGTTCACGAGCAGCATCGCCGGCCTGTGCCTGAGCGGCCCGCCGCCGCGGTGAGCTGCGCGTGTCTCGCGCCCGCGTCCAGCAATGGACGTTGAGACGTCGAGCGCTCAATCGCTGTTGATCGCGGGATTCCGCGCGCGCGCCGCGATTGCTGCGCTGTCAGCAATCGCGGCGCGCGCGCGGAATCCGACCGTCGCTCCTCTGCGCGGCGGCTCGGTGCGGGCGCGCACGGGGGCGCCGCGCGCCGGAAAAGTTAGTTGTTCCGTGCCGGCGCCCTCCACGTATAGTGGGGGTAGTTGGTTGGGCGTAGTCGGTATTCACACCCAGTGGAGACAAGATGAGCCAAGGTGGCTGGGGCGGGGGATCAGGGGGCGGTCAGGGCGGTGGTGGTTACGGGCAACCGCCGGGGGGTGGCTACGGCCCGCCGCCGGGCGGTGGCTACGGACAGCCACCCGGGGGCGCTGGCCCCGGTCAACCGCCGGGCGGTGGTTACGGCCAGCCTCCGGGACAGCCGCCGGGCGGTGGGTACGGCCAGCCTCCGGGCGGCGGTTACGGCCAGCCGCCAGGGCAGCCTCCGGGCGGCAGTTACGGTCAGCCGCCGGGGCAGCCTCCGGGCGGCGGTTACGGCCAGCCGCCGGGGCAGCCTCCGGGCGGCGGTTACGGCCAGCCGCCGGGGCAGCCTCCGGGCGGCAGCTACGGCCAGCCGCCGGGGCAGCCTCCGGGCGGCGGTTACGGCCAGCCGCCGGGGCAGCCTCCGGGCGGCAGCTACGGCCAGCCGCCGGGGCAGCCTCCGGGCGGCAGCTACGGTCAGCCGCCGGGGCAGCCTCCGGGCGGCAGCTACGGTCAGCCGCCGGGGCAGCCTCCGGGCGGCAGTTACGGCCAGCCGCCGGGGCAGCCTCCGGGCGGTGGCGGCTGGGGCCAGCCTCCGGGCGGCGGCGGCGGCTACGGCCCGCCCCCGGGGGGAGGCGGCGGCTGGGGCCAGCCTCCGGGCGGTGGTGGCGGCGGCTACGGACCGCCTCCGGGTGGCGGCGCCGGCTGGGGTGGGGCCAACCCCTACCAGCCCCCGGGCGGCGGCGCGGGCTATGGCTCACCCCCGGGCACGGGCGTCGCGGCGCCGTGGGGAGCGGGAGATGCGGCGTCCTTCGGCTGGGAGCGCCTGAAGCGCGACCCGGCTGTCCTCATCGGCGCCATGGTCGTCGTCGGGCTTGCGTCGAGCGTCCCCAACGGCATCGGCGGAGGCATCCAGGCGGCGCTCGCGAGGGACGCGCCCACCGCGGGGGCGGCCATCCAGTTCCTGATGCAGGCCGTTGCGCTCGTGGTCGGCGCCTACTTCGCCGGAGGCATGAACAACCTGCTGCTGAAGGTCGCGCGCGGCGAGCCGTACTCGTTCAGCGACGTCCTTGGCGGCGGGCGGTGGTTCCTGTCCATCCTGGGCGCCCAGATCCTGACCGGTCTCGCTGTCGGCGCCGGCATGCTCCTCTTGATCGTCCCGGGCGTCATCGTCGCGCTCGGTCTGAGCATGACGACGCTGTGCATCGTCGATAAGAACCTGGGCGCCATCGACGCCATGAAGGAGAGCTGGCGAATCACGACCGGCCACAAGGGCGGCCTCCTCGTCTATGCCCTGCTCGCCTGCGCGCTCGTGCTCGCGGGCGTGCTCGCCTGCTGCCTCGGCACGCTCGTGGCCGCACCGGTCGCCGGCATCGGGCTTGCGTTCATCTACCTGCGTCTGACGGGCCAGCCCACCGCGAGCTGAGCCTCCCGAGGGCGCGCTCCCGCGCCGCCCTCCTCCCTGCAAGCCGAGCCCCTCCCGCGCGCCATCGTCGCGCCGCCTCGCATCTCCCGCCTGACAGATCCCCTCATTTAGCGGGAAATTGAACAGGGAGGCGGGGAGACGGGGAGATTGGTGGGATCTCACTCCCCGTCTCCCCGCCTCCCTGTGAATTTCTCCGAAAAATTCCAGGAGAAGCCGCAGACCTCCCTCTCCGCTTCCGTTTCCGCCCCGCGCCGAGCGCGCTCCTCCCTTCTCCCCCCCGTCCCCGCCCGCGCTCATCGCCTGTCCGAGGGGCGCTCCTCGCCTCAAACCCCCTTTGCGACACATCGAGTCTGCCTGCCATCCGGCGGCGCCGTACCCTCTCCAGGAGGCGCGGAAGGCGCGATACCGATCGTCAAACAAAGCTCCTTCGATCGATTGCGGCTCTCCAGCTCGCATGTTAATCGGTGTCTCCTCAGGGACTCCCGCGCAGCGAGGCGCGGAGCCGGGGGGGACATCGCGCGGCGGGCGGGCGTTCGGCCTGCCTGCCGCGCTGCGCCGTCGTGCGCCGTCCGTTCGCGAGGCGCTCTCTCTCATCGCCCGCTCGCCCGCCGCTCGTCCAGACCGGAACGGAGCATTCTATGCCTGACCATGTCCTGATCACGGGGGGAGCCGGGTTCATCGGCTCTCACCTGGCCGACGAGCTGCTCCGAAAGGGGGAGCCGGTCCTCGTCCTCGACAACCTCTCGCGCGGGTTCGTCGAGCGCAACGTCGAGCGCCTCAAGGGGCGTCACGGCGCTGGCGTGGAGGTCCGGGTGTGCGACGTCCGGGACGAGCAGGCCGTGAGCGACGCCGTGCGGCGCGCCTCGTTCGTCTTCCACCTCGCCGCGCAGGTCGCCATCGCGAGGAGCGTCGCCGACCCGGCGCACGACTTCGAGGTGAACGCGCGCGGCACCCTGAACGTGCTCGAGGCGCTCCGGAGGCTCGACCGCCCTCCGCCGCTGCTCTTCGCCTCCACCAGCAAGGTCTATGGCGCGCTGCCCGATCTGCCGATCGAGCGCGGCGAGGAGCGGTATCGACCCCTGTGCGAGAGCGCGCGCGAGCACGGCATCTCCGAGAGTCAGCCGCTCGATCTCCGCAGCCCCTACGGGTGCTCGCGGGGCGCCGCCGACCAGTACGTGCTCGATTACGCCCGCACCTTCGGCCTCCACGCCGTGGTGCTCCGGGTGAGCTGCGTCTACGGCCCCCCGCAGTTCGGCAACGAGGACCAGGGGTGGATCGCCCACTTCGTCGCGCGCGCCATCCGCCGCGATCCGATCACCCTCTACGGCGACGGGCTGCAGGTCCGGGACGCGCTGTTCATCGAGGACCTCGTCGACGCCCTCCTGCGCGCGCGGCGCGCGCTCAAGCCCGCCTCGGGCCGCGCCTTCAACATCGGGGGCGGCCCGGGCACGGCGGTGAGCCTCGTCGAGCTGCTCGATCTGCTCGAGGAGCTCGACGGGCGCCGCCCGGTCGTCTCGCTCGCCGCGTGGAGGCGGGGCGATCCGCGGTACTACGTCTCCGATTGCCGCGCCTTCCAGGCGCTCACCGGCTGGGCGCCGCGGGTCGCCCTGCGCGACGGGCTGCGCGCGCTCTATCAATGGCGCCTCGGCGTCGAGGCGCGCCTCGGGGCCGTCTACGCCGACATCCCCTCGTCTGTCCGGATGGACCGGCTGGAGGCCGCCTCGTGAAGGTCGCGCTGGTCAACCCGCCCTGGACCTTCCACGGCAGCGTCTACCTCGGCTGCCGCGAGCCGCACCTGCCGATCGAGCTCGGGTACGCCAGGGCGCTGCTCGAGCGCGCGGGCCACGAGGCCGCCCTCATCGACGCCCAGGCGCGCGGGATCGACCTCATCGCGCTGCGCGCCGAGGTCGCGGCGCTCCGCCCGGCCATGACGGTGATCGCCACGGCGCCGAGCTACCTCTCCTGGCGCAGCCCCCCGCCCGAGCTGCGCGTGCCCATGGCGGCGGCCGCCGCGCTGCGGGGCCACGGCGGCCTCCTCGTCGCCGTCGGGCCTCATGGCTCCGCGACCCCGCGCGCGGCGCTCCGCAAGCTCGGCGTGGACGTCGTCGTCCTCGGCGAGTGCGAGGAGATCCTCGTCATGCTCGCCGGCGCGACCGAGTCGCGCTTCTGGCAGATCCCCTCGATCGCCTACCGCAGGAACGGCATCGACCACGTGCAAGGAGGCCCCTACGCCGCCTGCCTGAGGACGCTGCCGGCCCTGCGGTGGGACGGCGCGACGCTCGCGCGGCACGTCCACCACCACCACCG
The DNA here is from genome assembly GCF_051527405.1 of Sorangium sp. So ce295. Lineage (NCBI taxonomy): Bacteria > Pseudomonadati > Myxococcota > Polyangiales > Polyangiaceae > Sorangium > Sorangium sp. So ce295. The sequence continues at coordinate 13,106,443 of NZ_CP150324.1, forward strand.
CTTCGACGCCGTGCCCGAGGGGCCGAGCGCCGAGATGGAGACCTCGCGCGGCAGCCCCTGCCGCTGCGCCTCCTGCGCCAGGGACGGCGCGCGCGACAGGCTCCGCAAGCGCCCGCTCGCGACGGTGCTCGAGGAGCTCGACGCGCTCCTCGCCGAGGGCGTGCGCCACGTCTATTTCATCGACGAGCGCTTCCTGCCCGACCGGGCCCTGCTCGAGGAGCTCTGGGCGCGGGACATCGTGTTCGGCGTCCAGCTCAGGATCGACAGCTGGTCGCGCGAGATGCTCGATCTCCTCGGCCGCGCGGGCTGCGTATCCATCGAGGCCAGCGTCGAGCGCCCGTCGATCGAGGGGATGGACGCGCTCGCCAGGCGGTGCAGCGCGTCGACCGAGGAGCTCACCGCGCTGCTCGTCCACGCCCGGCGCAGCGTGCCCTTCGTGCAGGCCAACCTGAGCGACGCGGGCCCCGGCGATCCGGCCGAGGCCGCGTCGTGGCGGCAGCGCCTCCTCGGGCTCGGCGTCTGGGCCAACGAGCCTGTCCCGGCGTTCCCGTACCCCGGCTCCGCCGCGTACACCCGGCGCTGGGGGGCGCCCGACGACGGCGCCTGGGAGCGGGCGCACGCCCATTATATCGCCGAGCACCGGACGTTCGGCGATCTGCCGGACAGCCGGCCGCTGCCGCTCACGGAGCTCGAGCATGGCGCGCGCTGACGCCGGATCCACGGGATCCCCGGGCGCCGCGGCGCCGCGGCCCGGCCGGGTGCTGATGACGGCCGACACGCAGGGCGGCGTGTGGACGGTCGCGCTCGAGCTCGCGGGCGCGCTCTCCCGCGCCGGCGTGGCCACGGTGCTCGCGATCATGGGCGGGCCCCTGTCGCCCGCGGCGCGCGCGGCGGCCGCCGCGGTACCGGGCCTCGAGCTCGTCGAGAGCGCCTACCGGCTCGAATGGATGGATGACCCGTGGGACGACGTCGCGGCCGCCGGCGACTGGCTGCTCGACCTCGAGGAGCGGGTGCGGCCGGACCTCGTCCACCTGAACGGCTACTGCCATGCGGCCCTGCCGTTCCGGGCGCCCCGCGTCGTCGTGGCGCACGCCTGCGTGCTGTCGTGGTGGCGCGCGGTGCACCGCCGGCCGGCGCCGGTCCGCTACGAGCGCTACCGCGCGCGGGTCGCCGAGGGGCTCCGGGCCGCCGACGCGGTGGTCGCGCCGAGCGCGGCGATGCTGAGCGCCCTCGCGGGCGAGTATGGCGCGCTCGGCCTGGGCCGCGGCCATGTCATCCCGCACGCGCGCGACCGCAGGCGGTTCGCGCCGGGGCTGAAGGAGCCGTTCGTCTTCGCGGCCGGCCGGCTCTGGGACGAGGCCAAGAACCTCGCGGCCCTCGAGAAGGTCGCGCCCCACCTCGCGTGGCCCGTGCTCGTGGCCGGGAGCGACGTCGCGGCGGGCGGCGTCGGCCGCCGCGCCGGGGAGAGCCTCTGCTCCCTCGGGTGGGTCGATGAGCCGGAGCTCACGTGGTGGATGTCGCGCGCCGCGATCTACGCCTCCCCGGCGCGGTACGCGCCGTTCGGCATGGCCACCCTGGAGGCCGCCCTCTCCGGCTGCGCGCTCGTGCTCGGCGATCTGCCGAGCCTGCGCGAGGTCTGGCGCGACGCCGCCCTCTACGTCCCCGCGGACGATCCGCGCGCGCTCCACGCCGCGCTCGACCACCTCATCCGGGACGTCGCGCGCCGCGAGGCGCTCGGCGCGCTCGCCCGCCGGCGCGCGGTGCGCTTCAGCCCGCGCGCCATGGCCCGCCGCTACCTCGACGTCTACGCCCTCGCCCTCGCCGCCCGCCCGCCGGCCCCCCGGCGGGTCTGCCCTCCTTCGTCGCCTTCACCCTGCGGGACACCATGCGAATAGCCCTCTTCTGCCACTCCTTGCTCTCCGACTGGGACCACGCGGACGCGCACTTCCTCCGCGGGATCGCGGCCGAGCTCGACGCGCGCGGCCACGACGTGCTCGCCTTCGAGCCCGAGGACGCCTGGAGCGCCCTGGGCCTCGTCGCGGCGTACGGCCCGGACGCGCTGCGCGAGGCCGCCGCCGTCTATCCGCGCCTCCGCCCGCGCCGTTACGCGCTCTCCACGCTGGACCTCGACGCCGCGCTCGCGGGGGTCGACGTCGTGCTCGTCCACGAGCGGAGCGACCCGGAGCTCGTGCGGCGGCTCGGCGAGCACCGCGCGCGCACGGATCGTTATCGCCTCTTCTTTCACGACACGCACCACGGGCTCATCACCGATCCGGCCGCGATCGTGCGGCGCGATCTCTCGGGGTACGACTGCGTGCTCGGCTTTGGAAAGAGCGTTTGTGATCTCTACCTGAGCCGCGGCGTCGCGCGGCGCGCGGTGGTGTGGCACGAGGCCGCGGACGCGCGCCTGTTCCGGCCGCTGCCCGAGGTCGAGAAGGAGCGTGATTTCGTGTGGATCGGCAACTGGGGTGACGGCGAGCGGACGGCGGAGCTCCACGAGTTCCTGGTCGAGCCCGTGAGGGCGCTCGGGCTCCGCGCGCGGGTCCACGGCGTGCGTTACCCCGATCGCGCGCTCTCGGCGCTGGCGGACGCCGGCATCGAGTACGCCGGCTGGCTCCCCAACCACCGTGTCCCGGACGCCTATGCGCGCGCCAGGATCACGGTGCATGTCCCGCGGCGGCCGTACGCCGCGTGGCTCCCCGGCATCCCCACGATCCGGCCGTTCGAGGCGCTCGCGTGCGGGATCCCGCTCGTGAGCGCGCCGTGGACCGACGCCGAGCGCCTCTTCTCGCCTGGCCGGGACTACCTCGTCGCGCGCACGGGCGCCGAGATGACGGAGCACCTCCGCGCGCTACTCGCGGACCCGGAGTTCGCGCGCGGCGTCGCCGAGCACGGGCGCCGGACGGTGCTCGCGCGGCACACGTGCGCGCACCGCGTGGACACGCTCCTCGACCTGATCGACGAGCTGCTCCTGCGGCCGTGCTACCGGCTCGGCGAGGCGGCGGAGGACGACGTGGAGCGGAGCGGCCCTGCGTCCGGCGTTCGCCGCCGCGACCCGGGCCGCTACCGGAGCCCGCTCGCGTGAGGTGCGGCGCGGCGCGGGGGGGTCTCGGCGGTTCACGAGCGGCGGTGTTGCGACGACGGAGGTGTTCCTATGGGTGACGCGAACGGGAGGACGGTGGGGAGCGGCATGCGCGTCCTGGTGGCGGGGGGCGCCGGCTTCATCGGCTCGCACCTGTGCGAGCGGCTCCTCGCGGACGGCCACGAGGTCATTGCGCTCGACGATTTCTCGACGGGCTCGCCGGCCAACGTGGCTCACTTGATGCGCAACAGCCGCTTCTGGCTTGTCGAGCACGACGTGGCCCTGCCGTTCGATTACGAGGTCGACAGGGTCTACCACCTGGCGTCGCCGGCGAGCCCTGCGCGCTGGCGGGGCGATCCGGTGCGCTCCACGCTCACGAACGTGATGGGCACGCTGCACGCGCTCCTGTGCGCCGAGCGGCACGGCGCGCGGCTCTTGCTCGCGTCGTCGAGCGACGTGTACGGCGATCCCGAGGTCGACCCGCAGCCGGAGAGCTACCTCGGGCGGGTGGACCCGGTCGGGGTGCGCGCCTGTTACGACGAGGGCAAGCGCTGCGCGGAGTCGCTGGTGATGGCCTTTCACCGCCAGGGGCGGGCGTCGGGGCGGATCGCGCGGATCTTCGACACCTACGGGCCGCGGATGGCGATCGACGACGGGCGCGCGGTGAGCAATTTCATCGCCCAGGCGCTCCGGGGAGAGGAGCTGACGGTGTACGGGTGCGGGTCGCAGGCGCGGAGCTTCTGTCACGTCGACGACCTGGTGGAGGGGTGTTTGCGGCTGATGGAGCACCCGTCGGAGGTGGGGCCCGTCAACCTGGGGAATCCGGTGGAGGTGACGGTGCTCGAGCTGGCGCAGGAGATCGTGCGGCTCACGGGGAGCGCGAGCCGGATCGCGTACCGCCCGCTGCCGGAGGGCGATCCGATGCGGCGGCGTCCGGCGATCGATCTGGCGCGGCGGGCGCTGGGGTTCGAGCCGCGGGTGCCGCTCCGGCAGGGGCTCTATGCGACGATCCAGAGCTTCCGGCGCGCGCTGGCGGGGCTCGACGAATGCGCGAGGCGAGGGGAGCCGGCAATGGCGAGCTGACGGATTGCCAGCCTGCGATTGTGGTGGCGGGGGCGGAGCGGGCGCCTCGGAGCGCACGATCACCACGCGTGTTCCTCGGCCACGTCACTTGCGATGCGGCGCGTTGCGCTGATAGCCTCGCTCACCGTGAGCGGTTGGGCAGAAGCTCGGGAGGGGTGGGGCCGCGACGTCCGCGTGGTGCGCCGGCGCGCTCGCGTGGCGATTGCCGGGCTGATCGCAATGGGGGCGGTGGCGTCTTTCACGGCGCTGACCGGCGCCTGGCACATCGTGTTGCTCGGCTCGACGGACGTCTCGGCATCGACGTGGCGGCTTGCCAACACGCTCCGTGAGGTCGGGGGATTGCTCGAGCTGGGGCTCGGGATCGTTGCTGGCGTGGTGTTCCTGCGCTGGCTCGCCAGGGCGGTCGCGCTGGCGGGCGAGCTGGATCCCGTGCGGGGGTTTTCCTGGACGCCGTCCGAGGCGGTCCTGGGATTCTTCATTCCCGTCGTGAACCTGGTGCAGCCGTACAGGGTGGCGCGCGATCTCCACGACGGCCTTGCCCCGGAGGCCGTGCCCGAGCCTGCGCCGCGCCCTCTCCTGGACGGCGGGGGGGGTTACCGGCGCGTCGAGATGGAGCACGCCCCCCGGGCGGGCGCGGTGCACCACGCCGCGCTCGGCGCGTGGTGGGGGTGTTATGTCGCGAGCCGCGGCCTCGGGTGGCTGGCCTCTACCATGCCGGATCTGACCGTGGCGGAGTTCATCCGGTCCCGTTATGCGTTCATTGCGTCCGACGCGGCGTCGATCGCTGCTGCGTGGCTCGGGGTGCGGATGATCCGGGCGATCGACAGCCGGGTCGCGGAGCGCCATCGACGGCTCGCGTACGCCTCCGAAGAGGAGCTCGACCAGCTCCTCGTGGAGCGTGATCTCCAGCTGCGGCGGGACATGGCGAAGATCGCCGACTTCGACGATCCCGAGTAGGGCCCGCGCCTCCCGGCGGAGATCTTCTCTCTCCGCGTGGCGGCTTCAGAGCGAGAACTCTGCGCTTGTCCCCGCGGGCGTGAAGACGATCTCCTCCACCAGCGCGTGGAACGAAGCCGGCGTGGCCGCCTCGAGGGCGTTGAACACGGCGAGCGCCGCCGCCGCGCCGACCGCTGCGGGGCTGGTGTCGGTGCTCAGCCCTTCGATCCTGGTCACGGTGACCGGACGTGGGGCGCTGCCGAGAAGGCGGAAGGCGAAGCGCACGCCCGCTGCCGCGCCTCGTTTCCAGTCGTCGTATCCCGCCGCTGGAGCTCCCTCGACGTGGCCCTGAGCGGTGAACCCCGACCCGCCGCAGCTGAACGACACGCCGGCGATCTCGGTCGGGACGTCGTGGACCGTCAGGCTGACCTGCGCGAAGGCCGGCCATTCCTTGTACCGCGCGAACCGGGCGACGCCGACCTTGTCCATCGGTCTTCACCAGCGTACCGGGGTTCAGCCGCAAGCGCCAGGAGGCCACCGGGAGCGACGCCGCGGCGCGCGCTGGCGCGTTGGGATATACAGTGAACAAAGCGTGCGCGCGGGGGAGCCATGATCGCATTCCGTGTCTCGGTCAATGGAACGAAGGTCTGCACCGCGGGCGTCGGCCTGGCCGGCGTTCTGACGATCATCATCACGCGGCGCGCCGGCTCTCCGGAGGCGCTGCTCAGGGACGGCGACGTGTGGATCGGCGGGTTGGCCTCCGACCGCCAAGAGTTTTTGGTGTGGCCTTCCCGCGCGCTCAGGGTCGGGGACGAGATCGGGATCGAGGTCCTCGAGGCCGACACGGTCGACCCCCCCTTGAAACGCACGCCGCGCGGCGAGTCGTATCGCGCCACGCTGCTCCGCCAGGTCCGTGCCGCGCTGGGCGCCCTCGCCGGGCCGATGCTCCGCGATCCACGAGGGCAACTCGCGACCATCTCCCGGAGCGCCCGGGTCCTTCTCTCGAGGACCGCGACCGCGGTGGCGCGCCGCGCTCTCCGTGCGCCTGGCGCGCGCGCAGAACGCGCCCTCCGCGTCGAGCTGAACTCGCGGCGAGTCTGTGTCGCGGGGCTGCCGCGCCGTGGTCATGTGATGGCCTTGATCACCTGGGCCGGACCCACCCGAAGCGGCGTCCCCAGCCATCTCTGGTTCTCGGTCTACGGGCGGGACGCGCGCACGGACGAACGCCTGGACTGGGGCCGTCCGGCGCTGGCCGTCGGCGACCGTATATCCATCCGATTTGCTCGTTCGAGAGAGCACGACGCGCCCACGCGGCGACGTGACCGCCCGCTGGCGCGGTAGGCCAACGCTTTCGTCGCGCTCGGCCAATGTGAGGGCGCGCTCGCGTCTTTATAAACGCCTCATGAACGACGGAGCTCCCGTCCGAAGGAGGCAGGTCATGACACGTGAGTTGCATCGACGAGCGTTCGTGCGTGGGATCATCGCGGCGGCGTCGGCGGCGTGGCTCGGGCTCTCGCTCGGCTGCGGCGCCGACACCCCGGTGGACGCCGGCGACGCGAGCCCGGAAGCCCAGCGGATCGCCCGCAAGAGCGCGTCGGCGATGACCAGCGAAGAGATCGACAGGTTCAAGCGAGCCTACGAGTACGCCGTCGCGAACGGCTTCTTCGACGTCTTCAACGACGAGCACTACGACCACCACCGGCATCGCCACCACGGCGCCGACCTCCAGGCCACCTCGCCGATGACCGTCATGGTCATGGATGAGGCGTCGGGATACCGGCTCCTGCCGTGGCACCGCGCCTTCCTCCTCGAGGCGGAGCAGATGCTCCGCGCTGCCCTCCGCCAGCGAGACCAGGAAGAGGGCGCCGACCCGAGCGAAGCCGATCTCCTGTTCATTCCCTACTGGGACGCGGCGCACGATCAGGACCTGCCGCACTGGGTCCACGGCTTCGAGCCCAGGGGCGGGACGGCCGTCGTGCCCCCCGGCCTGCCCGAGGGGCACGCCGGGTACGGCAAGGAGGTGGGCGAGCGTTACGACATCGTCTTCCGGCGCTGGCCGGGCAAGAACCTGGTCTTCGATACGCTGCAGGCGCCCGAACACGTCGGGCGCATCCTTGCGGAGGGCACGTTCGCCGACTTCTACGATGCGCTCGACGTCACCCCCGAGCTCCGCATCGAGAACTATCCAAAGGCGCTGTCGGCGCTGGAGGTGCTGAAGGTGAAGCTGCCGGACAGCGCGGCCGTCCAGACGCTCGTCGACGCTTTTGGCGGACCCCCGAGCAGCTCGCAGCAGGGCGCGGAGACGACCAACGCCCTCTTCGAGATCGGCTGGATCGGAGCCGTCGAGGCGCAGAAGGCGGCGCCCGACACCGAGCTCGTCGGCGCCGTCAAGGATGTCTATGGCCTCTTCAACTTCATGCCCCACGTCCGGATGCACCTGTGGGCGGGCGGGCTCGATCCGGCGAACGCGGACGTGCGCGGCACCGTGACGTATTTCAATGAGCTGACGGTCGATCCCGTGTTCTGGATGCTCCACGGCGAGCTCGATCGGTACTGGTATACATGGGAGAAGACGCACGCGGACACGCCGCCGCTCCAGGGCGACGACCGGGACTTCAACCCGCTCACCGCGAGCGAGGGCGCCTGGTACGGCGGCGGAAAGACGTACACACTCGACGATCTCACCGCGCACGACGCGCTGCCGTACGTTTACGATGTGCTGTTCGAAGAATGACGCGCCGCCGCGCGGGGGAGCTCTCGCGCTGGGCGCCCCGCGCCGCGGCGGTAGGCGGCCGGCGTCACGCCGGTCCAGCGCTTGAAGGCGCGGTGGAACGTGCTCACCTCGGAGAACCCGAGCAGGAACGCGATCTCCGAGATCGCGTCGCGCGACTCGCTCAGGTAGCGCACGGCGAGATCGGCGCGCAGCCCGTCGAGCACCGACGAGAGCGATGTGCCCTCCTCCTTGAGCCGCCGCTGGAGGCTGCGCGGGCTCATGCGCAGTCGGGCCGCGATGGCCGGCAGCCCCGGCTCGCCGTGGGCGAGCTCGGCCGCGATCGCGGCGCGCGCGCGCTCGAGGAAGCTCGCCTCGGCCGGCAGCGCGGCGGCGAGCGAGGCGAGGTGCTGGTCGAGCACCTCGCAGAGCAGGGGCTCGGCGTGCGCCTGGGGCCTCGCGAGGAAAGCGCGCTCGATCACCAGCTCGTCGTGGGCCTCCCCGAAGCGCAGGCCGGCGCCGAAGAGGCGGCGGTGCTCATCGACGCGCGGGGGCGCGGTGTGGCGAAACCGCGCCGCGCGCGGGGTGAACGCCGGGTCCGCGCCCCGCCTCGCGAGGACGACGAGGTTGCCAAGGAAGAACTCGACGGCGTGGCGTGAGGGCGCCGGGCTGCTCCGGGGCGGCTCGTGGCGGAGGCGGGCGACATCGCCGTCGATCTGGATCTCGAGCGAGGGGCCGATGGCCACGACGCGGAGGTAGCGAGCCGCGCGCGCGTAGGCTTCCCCGAGGGTGGCGCTGCTCCGCACCGCGAACCCGAGCGCCCCGAGGCTGCCCACCGGCAGCCTCTCTGCGAGGCGCAGGCCGAAGCTGTCGTCGCGGGTGAGCCGGGCGGCTTCACTCCAGAGCCGGGCCTCGATCGCCCGCGGAAAGCGCATGTCCGGATCGGCGAGGTCCCCCGGATCGACCCCGGCGGCGGCGAGCAGCTCCGCGGGCGCCACGCCGTCGGCCGCCGCGCCGGCGACGACGGCCTGGAAGACCTTCACGGAGATGTCGCTCATGGCTCCCCGCGGAGCTGGGCGGCATCGTGTTGCGCCCTCGATCGATATTTCGACACGGCAGCCTCCACGCCCGATCGCGAGCTGCTCAGAACGGGGATTCCGAGGTGCCGGACCAGCTCGGCCGCGGGGGCCATCGACGCCTGAGCCAGGAGCACGAGATCGCCCGGGAGCGCCGTAGACTCGATCGTCCTGGCGATCTCGCCGGCATAACCAGGAGAGTCACCCCTCTCGAAGAGCCGCCACGCTCGCCCGCACAGGACTTCGACGACATCGATCGAGCGACCCGCGTCGGAGGCTATCTGACGCAGCAGCGCTCCGGTGGGCTGAAAGGTGCTCTGGAGCGCGGCCACGACGAGGATCCGGCGACCGCTCGCGACGGCTTGCTCGGCCATCGGGCGATCGATCCGCATCACGGTACAGTCCGAGACGGGGACCGCCTCCGCGACGCCGCCGAGGGTCGAGCAGGTGCACACGATGACCCTCGCACCCTCGTTCGCGAGCGCCTGGACGGCCGTGGCGGTGGCCGAGCGGATGCCGTCGGTGATCCCACCGGCCGCCAGCGCATCCGCAAGGAGGCTCTCCTGCACCTCATGCCGGACCGGAATCGCGTCGTCTGCGTCCCGAACGAGACGGCTGAACGTCTCGACGTGGACGCGGGAAGTATGAAGAAATGCGAGCATGTTTCTCGGTATCCGGAAGGTTCAGGGCTCGCCCGCGCGAGGGACCCATGTTCGTGGATGAACAGCCAGTACATCCGGCTGTTGAAATATCATGCCGTCCGGCGTTGGCGGCCCCCTATCCATTGGCATCCACGAGCTCGCTCCAGAACCGGATCCTGCGCATGTCTCCGCTCGCGGCGTCGACGGGAGACGGTCGGCGAAATTCGCGGCGCAGGTACGTCGCGAGATCGCTGCCGTAGCAAATGATGTCGGTCTGGTAGACCGAGAAGACGGGGTTTCCGGCGAGCGCCGGCTCCGCCGGAATGTAGCGGTGGCCCGCGACGGGAATCAGGCGGGGCGCCTCTGCGACCGCGGCCCGAGCGATCTGCAACGCTTCTGGTAGCTCCGGAGGACGAGCGCCCCATGCGTCCAACCAGAAGACGTTGTGCTCGATGTCGAACGCGATGCCTTCGAAGGGCCAGTCGAGCCGCCGGCGAATCTCCGTCGAGTGTGGCTCCCGCCAGTCGGGAAAGCGCCCGCCAGCCGGGAGCCCCTCCGAGAGAAAGGAGCGCAGATCAGGCGGAAACCTTGCGCCGATGACGGACTCGGCCCGGTCGATCTCGGATTCCGTCAGACCGGGGGCAATCGTGATACCCGCGTCGATCAAGATCTGGAGCTCCGCTCGCCAGTCCATCCGCCTCTCCCGTCCGCTCGATGAGTCAGTTCGTCGATGGCGCGTCATGGGTCGATGAGCAGCCGCCTGGCGATCCTCTCGTCAACGGCGTAGGGCCTCTCGCGCGGCAGCAACTTCGCCGCGCTGTCCGCGTGGCCGGCCTGAATCTGCTGGTACATCTTCCGGACCAGGGGAGTTCGGTCCTCGATGGCGACGACCCAGCTCTCTGCGTACTCGCGAATGAGATCGCGGCCGACGCCGACCTGGATGCTGTAGCAAGGCAGCGGGCCGCCTCGCAGGTTGCGCTCGGTGTCCCATTGAATGTGGACCTTGGCTTCGGCAAACGCCTTGCTCCACTCGTCCGGCGAGCGAAACACCGTCGCTTCCGGCGAGGTGAGGACGGCGAGGGAGAGCGCCTGCTCCCAGCCCGTCCGCCGGATGCGGACGGCGAGGATCCGCTCCTGCCCGGCCTTGCGCCCCCAGTTGCTGCGGTGCATGAGCCAGAGAAACGACGGCTTGATCCAGGTCATGCGACCGAACGAGAACGGGGCGACGAAGCGCTGGGCAGCGAGCGCAGGCTCGGCGATGGCCGGCGCGTAGGCCTGGTACATGACGATGGTCTCCGCGTCATAGTCCGCTCGGATCTCGTGAAGCTTCGGCATGCGGTCCACTCTTCGCGATCGGTAGGATCTGCCGGGAGGCTACCCCCGAAGACGGCGCTCAGGCGAAGGACTTGATGAGCGTCGCCTGCGAGTAGATGGCCACGAGGCCCGCGCGCTCCAGGTTACGCTGCGAGGTGCTCCCCGCGTCGGCGACCGAGTAGGCGATGTCGCACCCGGCGTCGCGGGCGTACAGGAGGCGGGCGTCGATGAGGGCGCGCTGCACGCCCCGGCCGCGGTGGGCCGCGAGTGTCCCGCCCGCGAACAGGAGGGCGACGCGCTCGTGCACGTAGACCGCGCCGACGCCGGCGACGGCGCCGGCGGTTGACGATGCCAGGAAGTACGCCGCCCCGGGCACGTGGAAGCCCGCCTCGAAGACGTCGGTCCGATCGGACGGAGGCTCACCCGGTATGGCGAAGGCGGAGAGCGAGGCCGCGACCCACGTCGAGGCCTCCTCACGCGCGGCGCGCCGCACGACCAGGCCGCCGTGCGCGGCCGGCTCGGGCGCGTGGACCTCGACCGCGGGGGCGAGCCGGCGCACGAGCACGGTGTCGAGCGAGTCCAGGCGGAAGCCGCGCTCCCCGAGCCGCGCGAGCAGCGAAGGGTGGGCAAAGGGCGAGACCAGGATGCGCGCCGCGGTGCCGCGCGAGGCGTAGAAGTCCTCGAGCGCCTCGACGTCGCGCGCCTCGACCGGGCCGCTCAACCCGAGGCCGACCGCGCGCGAGAGCCGGGCGTGCGGGGCGACGAACGCGGCGCGACCGCCGGCGATAACGGCGACGGCGGCGCGCCGCGCCGGGACCCGTGCGGCGACCTCGCGCGCGAGCGCCTCGATTTTCGCCGCCTCGGTGGCCTCCAGCCGGGCGGACAGGGCCTGATCGACGAAGACGGGTCGGGGCGTCACGCGGGAAGGATAGCGCCGGAGACGGCGGCGCGGACGCTCACTGCGGCCCGACGGGTCGGCGGCATCGTGCTGCCTCGCCCGCACAGGACCTCGACGACATCGTGCGAGCGCTCCGCGTCAGCGGTGTACGGTCAGCGTTCTGGATGCGTGCGCTGTGCCCAGTTGACCGCGTATGCCTGGGCATCCTCCACGTCCAAAGGCACAGCAGTCCACGCGCCGACGGCATCGCCAACCTCGTACTCTAGCTGGTCTTCAGCGTTCTCGCGGCATTCGTGCCATGTGTCGCCAGCGAAGACGCCATCCCGTGTGAAGCGATAGAGGAGCGCTGGTCCATCGTCGAGGACCTCCATCAAGACGACTTCAGCCAATGGCATGAGGTGGCCTGCGCCTCCGAGCGTGCCCATGGTGTGGCGAGTGCCAGGCTCACCCCGCAGGGGACCAACGTGCGCTACAAGGCGAAGCTTGGACATGGGGCGAACCTCTCGGAGCGGCCGAACATCCTAGAACACCCACGACGCTCCAGCTTCCCACGTTCTGGATTCCTCCGTGGCGGTTCGGTCGTGTGAGGCGGTACTCGGGTTGTTGTAGCAGGTTAGCTCGAGTGTCGCCGGGTAGAGGCGGGTGTCAAGCCCGCTGGTCCGCCGACATCCTCTCCGCGGCTGGATCCGCGCCGGGCTTTCGCGTTGCGGATGAGCTGTCCTTCCAGGAGATCGCGGCGCTCTCCGACTGCAGCAGGAGCGCCTCGTCATTGAGGGCACGAGCCCCGCTCGTCAGCGTCGCGCGTCGTGACCAGGTTAGCAGGGCGGCCGCGCCGCGGGGGCGCCGGCCGGTGTCTCTGCGGGTCGCTCTGGCTGAAAGCGCAGGAAATGGACCTCGCCCAGCACATCGCCGGCGACGATCGTGGAGCCGTCGGAGGAAGCGGCGCAGGCATAGAACGGGGCGTCGCCGGTGAACGTCGCGACGAGGGCGAGCCGACGGAGGTCCCAGACGCGGACGGTGCGATCCCTGGAAGCAGAGACCAGGAGCCGGCCGTCGTCGGTGGGCGCGAGGGCCTGTACGAGGCCCGTGTGCGCCCTGAGCACGCCGATCTCGGCCCCGCTCTCGAGATCGAAGACGTGGATGTCCGGGGTCATCCCGCTCGCCAGCACACGACGCCCGTCGCGCGTCACCGCCACCGTCCAGGCCTTGCCCGTGGATGGGGTCAAGCTCGACAGCTGCAGGCCCTTCGCGATGTCCCAGACTTCGATGGTGTGCCAGGACGCGACAACGAGACGCCGTCCATCGGGCGTCACGACCATGGTGCCCGCTTGACCCCAGGTCGGGCCCAGCGCGCGCAGCTGCTCGCCCTCGCCCGAGTCGAGCACCCGGATGTGATCTTCGTGCGCATGCTGGACGATCAGCTTCGATCCATCGGGGGTGATGGCCAGCCGAGCCACCACGAACTCGGAGCCCTCGGCGTGCCAGAGGCGCTCGCCAGACGCGATGTCCCACGCGGTGAGCGACGGGCCCTCGATGGCGGAGAACATCCGCTTGCCGTCGCGATCGATGACCAGGAGCGCCGAGTCGAACTCCGACATGTTCCACGTCGGAAGGGCGGGCTCATGCCTCATGGCGCGCTCTTCGCGGCAGCTCTGGAGATCCCAGCGCTTGATCGTGTGGTCGATGGACGCGGAGATCGCCCGCTGGCCACCAGGGAGCACGGCGATCGCGGAGACAGCGCGCGTGTGGCCTCGGCGAGCGCCTCTCAAGAGGTCCTCGACCGGATGACCGTCACGGCTCAGATCCCAGATCTTGAGCGTACCGTCGCCGGAGGCAGAGACGACGCGCTGTCCGTCGGGCGAAATGGCGACGCCGTTGATCTCATCCGCGTGGCCGTCGAGCGCCCGCACCTCCGAGCCGTCGGCGAGCCGGATGATGCGGAAGAGCCAATCGCCTCCGTCTTCCCCAAAGTCGAAGCCTGCGGAGATGACATGGCGTTCGTCCGGCATCACGGCGAGATCGTTGATTCTCCGACCATCGCTCGGAAAGTCGCAGGCGATCTCGCCGGTCGCGAGCTCCCACACCTTGAGCCCGTCTCCCCCGCCGGAGATCGCCCGCGCTCCGCCGGGCGTGATGGCCACCGCGGTCACCCAGCTCGTGTGACCCCAGAGGGCGCGAACCGCCGTGCCGCGCGCGAGATCCCAGAGGATCAACGACCTGTCCTCCGAGGCGGACACGGCCCGCTGCCCATCGGGCGTGATCGCCACCGCGCGGGTCACGTTGGGGAACCAGGCGTTCTCCTCCGCTTTTACGTGGCCTTCGAGCGCGTGCTCTTCCACCCCGTCGCGCAGGCGGACGACCTTCAGGATCTCGTCCTCCTGGGCGATGAGCGCGCGCTCTCCATCGGGGGTCACGGCCACGGCCTCGACCGGGCAGAGCCCCGGGAATGCCCAGCGCTCGGCGCCGGACTGGAGGTCCCAGAGCGTCAACGTGCCATCGGTCGAGCCCGAGAGGACGCCGAGCCCGTCCGGCGTGACGGCCACCGCTTTCACTGCATCGCCGTGGCCGGTCAGGGTCATGATCTCGGCGCCGCTCGCGAGGTCCCAGACCTTGACGGTGTGGTCGCTCGATCCGGAGACGATCCTGCGGCCGTCCGGCGTGAGCGCGACCGAGTGAACCGCTCCCGAGTGGCCGGTCAGGGTGCGGAGCAGCGGTCCGCCGGGAGGGGTGAGGTTGCGCGTCATGGGCAACAGCTGGGGAGATTTCGCCGCCTGCGTGGCCTGCTCCAGCAGCGCCTCGACCTCGGGCAGGGGGCACCCGAGCAAGCGACCGCGGAGCTGGGCCGCGAGCGCCCCCGGATCGCCGGCCAGCACGTGCGCGGAGAGCCGGATCGCGTCCATGACGAGCCTGGTCGCAGCGGTGGCGGAGAGACTCGAATCCTCGGTGAGCGCGTGCGGCCCCTCGACCTCGAGCCTTGCGTGGAGTTCGCTGAACGGGATCAAGGGTTTCCTCCTGCGCTGTCCGCGCCGTCGACAACCGCCGGCACGGACGCCCGCATCACCTCGATGAAGCGACGCAGCCGGGCCGGATAGAAGCGGGCATGAGGATAGACCAGGTGGACCGGCAGCGGATCCGCCTGCCACGACGGCGCGAGGTGCAGCAGCCGCTTCTGCGCCAGGTCGTCGGTCAACAGCCAGGACGAGGCCACGCAGACGCCCAGCCCCATCAGCGCGGCGCTGCGCAGGGCATACAGGCTGTCGGTGCTCATGCGCGGGCGGATCGCGAGCTCGACCCGTTCATCGCCCGACGCGCGGGTCAGCGTGATCGTGTCGCGGTAGTAGGTGCGCAACGCCAGCCACGGCATGTCGGCCAGATCCGATGGATGAGCCGGCCGCGCGGCCCGGCCCAGCACCGAGGGCGCGGCGGCCACGATGCGCGGCACCTCGGTCAGGCGGATCGCCACCACGGCCGGATCGGCCACCGCGCCGACCAGGATCGCGCAGTCGATGCCGTCGGCGATGAAGTTCGGCTGCCCGTCGTGCAGCAGCCACTCGACCGAGACGCGCGGGTAGCGGCGCAGGTAGTCGGCAAGCGGCTTGACCAGCTGGTGCTGGCCGAACGCGTGCGGCACGACCACGCGAAGCGTCCCGTCGGGCTGGTCGCGGTCGCCTCGCATGTCCGACGCGAACGCCTCCAGGCTGGTCAGCAGCGCCTTGGCGCGCTCGAAGCACCGTTCGCCGTCCTCGGTCAGCTTCATCGTGTGCGTGGAGCGCTGCAGCAACGGCAGGCCCAGCGAGCGCTCCAGCGCCTGCAAGCGCCGGCTCACGGTGGGCTGCGTCGTGCCCAGCAGCGTGGCCGCGGCCGACAGGCTGCCGGCCTCGACGATCCTCACGAACGTCTGCAGCAAGCCGATGTCGTCCAGCGACGAGGGCGAGGGGGGTGCCGGCCTGGTCATACGTCAACCGTATAACCATCGTGCGCTCCATGCCACTACAGCGCTGGAGCGACGCTTCCCATACTCGGTGTACCATGCACGCCATTCAGTTGACGCATACACCCCCCGCCACCCAGCCGCCGCCCGCCGCGTCCGCGCCGCCCCTGCCCGCCGCCCTGGTGCTGCTGCTGGCCACCGGCGCGGGCCTGGCCGTGGCCTCGATCTACTACAGCCAGCCCATGCTCGGCGTGCTGGGGGCCGAGATCGGCGCCTCCGACCGCGCGCTCGGCCTCGTGCCCACGCTCACCCAGCTGGGCTATGCGCTGGGCATCCTGCTGCTTGCGCCGCTCGGCGACCGCTACGACCGGCGGCGCATCATCCTGGCCAAGGCTGCCCTTCTGGCCGCCGCGCTGCTGCTTGGCGGCGCCGCGCACGCGATCGGCACGCTGCTGGTCGCCAGCCTGGTCACCGGCCTGGCCGCGACCCTGGCGCAGGACATCGTGCCCGCCGCCGCGACGCTGGCCCCGGAGGCGCATCGGGGCAAGGTGGTCGGCACCGTGATGACCGGCCTCTTGCTGGGCATCCTGCTGTCCCGCGTGATCAGCGGCTTCGTGGCGGAGAATTTCGGCTGGCGCGCGGTGTTCGTCGCCGCCGCGGCCAGCATCGCCCTGCTCGGCGCGGCGATGTGGCGCAGCCTGCCGCGCTTCGAGCCGACCACGCAGCTGAGCTACGCCGCGCTGCTCGGGTCCCTGGCCGCGCTGTGGAAGCGCCACGGCGCCCTGCGCCGCGCGACGATGGCCCAGGGGCTGCTGTCGGTGGGGTTCAGCGCGTTCTGGTCCACGCTCGCCGTGATGCTGCACGGCGGGCCGTTCCACCTCGGCAGCGCGGTGGCGGGCGCCTTCGGCCTGGCCGGGGCGGCCGGCGCGGTGGCGGCGCCCCTGGCCGGCCGCATCGCCGACCGCAGCGGGCCCGAACGGGTGACGCGCATGGGCGCCGCCCTCTCGTTCGTGGCCTTCGCCGCCATGGCGCTGTCACCCATGCTGTCGGCGCATGGACGGCTGTGGCTGCTCGGCGCCAGCGCCGTCGCCTTCGACCTCGGCATCCAGGCCGCGCTGGTGGCGCATCAGACCATCGTTTATGGCATCGAGCCCGGCGCGCGCAGCCGTGTCAACGCCGTGCTCGTCGTCGGCATGTTCGTCGGGATGGCCGCCGGCGCCGCGCTGGGCAGCGTGCTCTTCGCCCGGTGGGGCTGGCTGGCGGTGACGGCCCTCGCCTCGTCGGCGGCGGCCAGCGCGCTCCTCGTCCGACTCTGGCCGGCGCCGCGCCCGTCTCCGAGCGCGTGACGGCTCACGACAGCAGACCTCCCCCTGTCCTTCAGCCCTGCTTTTGCCAGCGTGATCCGCGCGACGTCTCCTTCTGTACCTCGACGATGCCGAGCGCCACGTGGTGATCGCTCAGCGCGCCGGCGCCTCGCTCTCTCCGTCGTCGAAGAACTCCATCCCTTCATAGGGCTTCTCGCGGCAGGACGTAATGCGCGTCCGGAGGTCGCCGACGTGGATCTCGAGCTTGTGGCCGTCCGGGTCCTCGAAGTAGAGCGATGCCCCTTCGGAGCGGTTCTCTTTCCAGATCCGGGCCCCGCTCAGGCGAACGGCCTCGCCCAGGGAGGCGAAGCCCTCTGCATCGACCGAGAAGGCGAGGTGCGAGTCGTCGGCCTGCCGCGCGGCGCGCGCGTCGAGCTCCAGACAGAGCCAGAGCGTTCCCAGCTCGAGGTACGCGCCCCTGGCCCACTGCGCTCGCCGCGTTCCGCCGAGCACCTGGACGTAGAACTGCACGGCGCGGTCGAGATCTCGAACCGCGAGGGTCACGTGGTTGATGCCGCCGATCGCCATGGCTCCGGCAGCATAGGCGACAACGGGCCCGTGATGGAGTGTTCGATCTCCAGGCTCCTGGTTGACGGACCGGTGCGGGGACGGCGAGCGCCGAGCCCCGTCGCGGCCTCGCCCCTTCACGGCGCGTCGCGCCGCTGGCAGACGCCCGGACGCAATGAATTTCATGCTCCTTTACATTACTTCACACGATAGTTTTCGAAATTAAACCACGAATCGCTCCTGGCACATGGATCCATATCGCCGAGGGTGGGTGGTGCCAGTTCGCAGGCTCATGGGGCCACCTGACGGCGTTTTTCGCAGGGTCATGGGGCCACCCCAATCGCAGGAGGATGGGGCCACCCGCGCGGGGGCGTGACCCAGTTTTTCGCAGGGTCATGGGGCCAGCTTCCGAGGTTTTTCGCAGGGTCATGGGGCCAGCTCGGGACGCCGCGGTCGGGATCTGAGACGGGCTCCTTCCGACGACGGCGCGGGTCGCCGTCGGAAGGAGCCCGATGCCCTACCGAGAGCTGATCATGGTTGACATCAAGGAAATGCTCCGCCGTCGTGCGGCGGGGCAAAGCGCGCGTCAGGTGGCGCGCGAGACGGGGTTCGATCGCAAGACGGTCGGCAGGTACTTCGAGGCCGCAGCGACGCTGCCACTGCCGCGCGACCGCGAGCCGACGGACGAGGAGATTCACGCGATCGCCCAGCGCGTGCAGGCGCGCCCGGTGCCCGACGCGAGCGACGAGAGGAAGCAGGTCGACGCGCATCGCATGCGTATCGAGGCCTGGCTCGCCCAATCTCGCCCGCTGAAGCTGCGGAAAATCCACACGCTGCTTCAGCGCGACCACGGCGTCACCGCGAGCTACGACACCCTCTGGCGCTTCGCCAAGGAGGAGCTCGCGTGGCGCAAGAAGACGCCGACGGTTCGTGTCGCTGATACCGAGCCCGGGGAGGTCGCGCAGGTCGACTTCGGCCTCATGGGCAAGCTGTTCGATCCGGCGACGCAGCGAGCTCGCAACCTGTGGGTGCTCGTGGTGACGCTCGTGTACAGCCGCTACCAGTTCGTGTGGCCGTCGTTCGAGCAGACCACCGAGGCGGTGTGCGCGGGCCTGGATGCGGCGTGGCGGTTCTTCGACGCGATGGCGCGCGTGATCATCCCGGACAACATGAAGGCCATCGTGCTGCGCGCTGACGAGCTCGCCCCCGTGCTCGTGCCGGCCTTCCTCGACTACGCTCAGACGCGCGGGCTGTTCGTGGATGCCGCGCGTGTCAGGTCGCCGAGAGACAAGGCACGTGTCGAGAATCAGGTCGCCTACGTGCGGGAGAGCTGGTTCGACGGCGAGTCGTTCACGAGCCTCGACGACGCGCGCGTGTCGGCTGAGCGGTGGTGCCGCGACGTCGCCGGCGCGCGCGTCCACGGCACGACGCGCGAGGTGCCGCGTGAGGTGTTCGAGGCGCGCGAGAGGAGCGCCATGAAGCCGGCGCCGGCAGCACCGTTCGACGTGCCGTACTGGACCGACGCGAAGGTGCACCCCGATCATCACGTGCAGGTGCTCCGGTCGCTCTACAGCGTGCCCACCCGCTACGTCGGCAGCACGGTGCGCGTCCGCGCCGACCGCGCCTCGGTGAGGCTCTACGCCGGTACGGAGCTCGTGAAGGTGCACGCGCGCGTCGCGCCGGGGAAGCGCTCCACCGATCCGAGCGACTACCCCATGGGCAAGGACGTCGCGGCGGTGCGCGACGTCGCCTCCCTCATCGCGAGTGCGAAGACGTGCGGAGTGCATGTCGGGGTCTACGCCGAGCGGCTGCTCGCGGTGCCCTTGCCCTGGACGCGCATGCGGCTGGTCTATGCGCTGCTGCGTCTGTGCAAGAAGTTCGGTAACGGGCGCGTCGAGGCGATCTGCCAGAGCGCGCTCGCGTTCGATGTCGTCGACGTGCAGCGCGTGGCCCGCATGCTCGAGACGGCGAAGACGCCGGCGTCACCGTCCACGGGCCAGCGCACCGTCGTTGCGCTGCCCGCGCCGCGGTTCGCGCGTAGCACGGAGCACTTCGCGACGCGCACGCCGGCGGCTGCCGCGACCAAGGAGGACTCGTGATGAGCGCGAGCGAAGTCGACCCTGCGCTCATCACGGCGCTCAAGCGCCTTCGCCTCGGCCGCATCGCGGCGACGCTGCGCGAGCGTCTCCTGGTCGCCGAAAAGCAGTCGATGGGACACGAGGAGCTGTTGCTCATGCTGCTCACCGACGAGATCGCGCGTCGCGAGGCCAGCGCGACGGAGAGCCGCGTACGCGACGCCGGGCTCGATCCGGCCATGCGCCTGGAGCTCTGGGACAAGACGGCGAAGGTCAGCTTCGACAAGCGTCTGCTCGGCGGGTTCACGAGCCTACGCTTCCTCGAAGAGCACAAGCACATCGTCATCCTCGGCTCTGTCGGCGTGGGCAAGACCTACCTCGCGAACGCGCTCGGACACCTCGCGTGCCAGCACGGCTACAGCGTGCGCTTCTTGCGCGCGGACGCGATGCTGCGCAGGCTGCGCCAGAGCAGACTCGACAACTCACGCGACGCCGAGATGGTCGCGCTCACGACCGTCGACCTGCTCATCCTCGACGACTTCGCGCTCGAGGCGATGAAC
Organism: Sorangium sp. So ce295; assembly: GCF_051527405.1. NCBI lineage: Bacteria > Pseudomonadati > Myxococcota > Polyangiales > Polyangiaceae > Sorangium > Sorangium sp. So ce295. Next base: position 13,126,620 of record NZ_CP150324.1, read on the forward strand.
AAAGAAGAGAGCCGCGACGTGTACCAGCTCTTTCTCGAACGCACAGGCAACGCTTCGATGATCGTCACGAGCAATCGCGACACGGCCGAGTGGCTCGCGATGTTCGACGACGTGCTGCTCGCGCAGAGCGCCGTCGATCGGTTCAAGAACGCGGCGTTCGACTTCATCATCGACGGGGAGTCGTACAGACCGCGGCTCAAGCCGAAGCTCGACGAGAGCACCACGGCCGCGCCGGTGCCCGCGCGCAGCAAGCCGCCCACCCACCCACGCAGCAGGCGGCGATGACCGCTGCGGCCCCGGCGAGGACGTCGAGCCCGGGGCCGCGCCTCTGACCCCTCGCTCCGATCGGTGTGCCTCGCCCACCCTCGTCGATAGGACCGCTGGTGCTGCCGGGGGCGGGGTGAACCTGCCTGGTCCTGAGCGTCGCGGACCCTGCCGGGTTCTACACGGGGGCCTGGGTGGCCCCATGACCCTGCGAAAAGAGAGACGTCGCCGGTCGCTGCGCGCCCGGCTCCGGGGACCTCGACACGCTTCGCGGTCTCGGGCATGGTCGAGACCGATCACGGCGTCTCCCCCTGGCCCCATGACCCTGCGACGGGGTGGCCCCATGACCCTGCGACGTGGCAGGTGGTACGCCAAGCGCACGAGGATCCGTGCTGAAGTCCGGAAGAACCCTACTGGCGCACGGGTCGAAGAGCGACTATGCAATGCGCCGCCATCGGCCGTCCGGCGATGGGACAAATGATTTTGCACTGCTGAGCTTGACAGGGCTCCTTTGTTTGCCAATAGCGTTCGTCGCACCGAGACCGACCGCCCGCCGCGCCGGCACGAGCGCGCGGCGTGCGTCGTCCGGTGTGAGCCCCGGCATCACGGCTGAATCACGGCATCGCGCATGCGCATCGGGTCATCCCCGGCGCTTGCCAGGTCATGAATCCGGACGCTAGATCGGTTCGAGTGTCAGCAGCTCGTCGTGACGCACGGGGTGGTTCGTCGCCCTGCCGAACGAGGCGCGACGATCGGACGCTTCATCACCAACTTGGGTAAGAACCATGCACAACTTCAGCTTCCAGAGCAGATGGAACACGTGGGCGGCGGCAGCAGCGCTGGCGCTGCTGCCGGCATGCGGCGACGGCTCGACAGAGCCGATCGGCACATCGCAGGCCGCGCTTCAGGGCGCGAACGGGATCAGCGCGGATCGCGTGATCGATTCGCAGTGGGGTCAGGGGTACTGCGCGCACATCGTGGTGAGCAACCAGCACCCGAGCGCCACGACGGGGACGTGGAGCGTCGCGCTCGACGTCGGCCCGGGCGCCATCTTCTCGTCCTGGGATGGCACGTTCAGCGGGAGCACGGGTCAGATCACGGTCACGCCCCAAGGCAGCAATGCGGCGATCCCCCCGTCGGGCAGCCGCCAGTTCGGGTTCTGCGCCAGCATCCCGAGCCCGGGGATCGAGCCGGTCGTGCTGTCGGTGAGCAGCGACCTGCCGCCGATGGGCAGCGGCGTGGCGATCGCGGAGTACAAGTTCCCGGCCGCGATCGACGCGATGGTCAGCCCTGACTACGCGACCGAGCTCTGGGCGTCCTTCTACCGCCCGACGAGCCTCGAGGCCGGCAAGCAGTATCCGCTGCTCGTGTTCATGCACGGGAATCACCCCACGTGCGGCACGGGCGTGAATCCTCGCACGGACAACAACAACCAGTATGCCGCGACGGGGACGTGCCCGGCGAACTACGTCGTCGTCCCCAACCATCGCGGCTACGACTACATGGCCGCGGACCTCGCCGCGCGCGGCTATTTCGTCGTGTCCATCAACACGAACCGGGGTATCCATGCCGCGTCGGGCTCGCCCAGCGACGAGTTCGTCATCGGGCCGCGCGGACGCCTGCTGCTCCGCCACCTGGAGCGGCTGAGCCGCTGGGACAGCGGCGCCGAGCCGACGCCCCCGGAGCTCGGCGTGGATCTGCTCGATCGCATCGATTTCGACCAGGTGGGCTTGCTGGGGCACTCGCGCGGCGGCGAGGCCGTGCGGTTCGCCTACAACGAGTACCGCCGGAGCGGCAGCCCCTGGCCTGCGCTGATAGAGAGCCCCGTGAGCATCCGCGGGATCTTCGAGATCGGCCCGACCGATCAGGGCCAGAACGGCCAGCACCTCAACGCTGACCAGACGGCCTGGAACGTGATCCTTCCGGCCTGCGACTGGGACCTGAGCGATCTGCCCGGGATGCGCCCGTTCGATCGCATGATGAGCATCGCCGAACCGGAGCCCCTCTCCAAGTCCTTCTATCATGTGTGGGGCGCCAATCACAATTACTACAACAGCGAGTGGCAGCTCGCGGACGGGAACAGCGGCGGGATCACGGGTTGTATCGACCATGAGGAGCTCTTCGATCCGCTGGAGCACGGCTCGCCGGCGCAGCGCGAGACGGGTCGCCTGGCGGCCGTTCAGTTCTTCACCGCCAACGTGGGCGCGGAGCGCGACGAGGCCGCGAACGCCCTGTTCGACCCCGCCTTCCCCTTTCCGGACGTCCCGTACCGCGTCCGCCGCGGCTATCACCCGGGCGGCGGCTCCGCCGACAGCCTGATGCTCGAGGATTTCATCAATCCGACAGGCACGAGCTCCTACGGACTGCCGAACACGACCGGCGGCACCCTCTCGGTGGAGCACACGCCCTTGAGCGGGCACGACCCTTCGCTCTCGGGCGCCTGGATCCACGACGTGGCCGCGGGCAGCGCGACGTTCTTCCAGTCGAACTGGTCCGCCGCAGGCACGGGCTTCGATCTCACGGGGTACGACACCCTCGATCTTCGCGCCGACCGCAGCTGGAGCTCCGACCCGACCGAGGCGTCGTTCCTCGTGGAGCTCGTGAACGCCGACGATACCCGGTCGAGCGCCGTCGCCATCGATGAGTTCCTGGATCTCGGTCCGCCGCCGCGCGGCGGCACCACGCTGCCGACCGCGCGCATTCCGCTGTCCGCGTTCAGCGGCGCCACGCTCGCGTCGGTGCGCGGGGTTCGTCTGACCTTCACCACCCCGCTCGACGGAAGCAGCCTGTACCTGGCGAACATCCGCGCGACCCGTGCCACCACCGAGGCGCTGGCCGCTTCGGGGCAGCTCGCCTCCGTTGCGTCGAGCGCGGCGCCGCCGAGCTCCCTCGCGCGCGCCGCAGGCACGAGCAGGCCCGAGGCGCGGCGGATCACGGCGGGCAACGCCATCCAGAGCGTGAGGATCAGCGGGTCCGACGCTGTCGAGCTCACGCTCACGAGCGCCGAGTTCTTCGACCTCCGCGCGACCAACCTGGTGCTCACCGTCGGCGCCGAGCGAAGCACCGCGGCTCGCCATCCGAACGGCGATCTCCACACCGTTCAATTCCTGCTCCCGCGCGCCGCCTTCGACCGCCTCGCCGCGCAGGAGCCGATGACGGTCGACTACGGTCCTGGCTCCTCCGTGGCCTGGGACTTCGGGCACCTCGACAAGACAGCGCTCGCTCCCTGAGCTGACGACGGCGCGCCCCGGCCCGCATCGAGGCCGGACCGGGGCGCCCCACCGCCACTTCACGCGCGACGAGGCTCATTCCCACGTCGCCGCTCTCGTCGCCCATGCGGGCACTGGGCCATCGCAATAACCTTCGCATTTCGCGGTCGTGAAATCGCACGAAGACGGTTGAGGACAAAAATGCCGTAGCCCGACCGTTCGCTATTCGGCGATAAATGACTGAGGGCGAGCGAATTCAATCGCATGAAATGGTCAACTCGGCGCAGCGTTGGAGCGCATGCGCTTGAACATTGTTGTCCCGAGCGCAACCAGCGGATACAGAGGCGGACCATATAGAGCCTTCTTCTTTGTCGCGCTGAAAACGCTATCGCGCGGCGCCCTTGCGCCGATGAGCACCGTCCACCTGCCACGCGCAGCGCCATCGGCCGGAATTTGCGTCAGCTCCACTTCGTGCAGCAGCGTCTTGTCGAAGATCAGCGCATCCCCCCTGCGCAAGCCGAGATCCGCTTCGACCCTTCGCCGCGTCCCGTCCTTCGAATAGACGACCAAGTTGCCGCCTTCGTAGTCCTTCCCCGGTTCCGATAGGGCGACCCAGAACTGAATCAGCGGCAGCGGCGCCGGACCATCGTAATCCCTATGTTGCGAGAGCATTCCCCCGGTTGCTGTAGTATTGGGTGACGATCACATAGTCGTGCAGAGTGCCTTTCTCGTTGCGGTAGATTGGGTCGCTGAGCCACGCGCTTTCGATCTCATCGCGGATCGTGATGGCCCGACCGAGAAGACGGCCAATGAAGTCATCCTGGTGATTGTGGAAGTACTGGTAGATCCTGGCGGTCCGCTCCAGGTGGTCATGCGATCTAGGATGGACATAATCGCGCATGGACTTGGTGATGATCCGCGCGCGAATGCGACGGGCGTCCGTCATGAACTGCTCGCAGTTCTCCCGGTACTGGTCCGTCTCTTTCGCCGAGAACAGACCGCGAATCACGAAAGTTGTGCTTCGCTTCCTGCAGAACCCGCGGCGACACCAATCCAGCGGTGTTCTGCGTCAGGGGCAGCTACACGAAAATAGCATCACGGCCTGCGAACAACTCGTGCATCGATCGATGGCTCGTTCAGAGCGTCTTCTCGATGCTGTTCGGGTACCTTGTCCGATGGTGGCAGTAGACATTCGCGCCGAAGCCGGCGAGCCGGCGGTGTGTCTCGCGGCTGATAAGCCCGTATCCCACGATGCCAATGTCCTTGCGGTACAGAGTGCACCTGACGGCGACGACCCGGCTGTGTGCACCTCGGGTATCTGTCGCAGGCAGAGCCGAGGACAAGTACGTGTCTATGGCCGTGTAGCCGCGGTACGGCAGCGATCCTGCTAAGGCCTTCAGAGGCTAGGAAATCCAAACGCGATCCGAAAGTGAAGCTCCTCGTAGCTGCCGTCTCATCGTTCAGCCGCGTTGCTCGCGCCGGTTGGCATAGAGAACCTTGCGCGAGCCGCCCACCCTCCTGGAAAAGCGTCGCTAACTCAACAGTCTATCTACGCAAAGGCACACCCCCCCCTCCCGCGGCAATCGGGTGCTTACATGGAATTCTACAGCGGAGCGGATCTGGTTGCCAACTTTTTTTTCACCGACTCCATTTTGATAGATTTCACTCAATTTACCTGAAAACCGCAGCTCGGGCAGCGACGGATAGAGTGCCGTCCTGAGCGGATGCCATCGTTGATGGCGTACAGCTCGTGCTCGCCACTCGCCAAGCGCGGCACGTTGCAGTGGACCGCGCCGGCTGATCCCGACGCGGTCCTGCGCTGGTCCTGGTAGCGGTGACATCATCAGGCGCTGGTGCGCAGCGGTCACTACCGGCGCCGTGGTGCTCGGCCGCCTTAAGTACAACTGTAGTACTACGCTGCCCTGGCGGTGCGAGGGGGATCCTTGCGGAATGCGATCTCGACGTAGGGCAGGAAGGCCTCGATGGGCGTGTCCAGCCAGCGGCACAAGGTAGCCTCGCATAACGAATACGCCGCGAAGACGAGCTGATGAGCGCCACCACGCCTGCCCGCGAGGGCTCGCGTGCCCTCGCGCTGGCGCCAGCGGGCGAGCGCGCGGTCATCGCGGCCGGCAGGGGGGATGAGCGTGGCGCCCAGAGGGGCGAGGGTGCGTTGGACCTCCCAGAAGGTGATGCCGCGCTTGTGGCCGAGCCGCGCCGCGCGGTCCGGCGCGAGGTTGGACCACCAGCGGGTGGTGTGGGGGCCGCAGGGGAAGATGCCATTGCCGGAGCCCGAGACGATGATATTGCCGCCAGGCTTCACCACGCGGTACATCTCGGTGAGCAACACCCGGCGCAGATGGCGATCGGGGACGTATTGCATGACGGAGTTGCAGACGCAGATGTCGAAGCTGTCGTTCCGGAACGGGAGCCGGGAGGTGTCCGGTACGTAATGGAAGCGGACGCGGTCGTCCACGCGATGGGCGCGCCTGCGCCAGTCGCTCGCCTCGTGATTGAGGAGGTTCGGCTCGACGCCCGTGACGGCGGCGGCGCCGGCCCCGATCATCGCGAGCGAGAGCCCGCCCGTGCCGGAGCCGAAATCGAGCACCGACTTGCCTGCTATGCCACCGCGCTCGACCAAGAACGGCACGATATTGCTCTGGTGGTGGTCAACGAGGCCCATCAGGAACGCAGCGTCAGCGCAGGTAGGCGGCGGGACGCCGCTGCTGTCGGCCTGCGCTTCGTCCGAGACGCCAGCGCCCCGGCGGACCAGAGCACAGAAGTTTTGCCATGCCTGATGGTTCAGGCCACCTGGCTCAGTCTGGAGATCCATTTCGTTCGACCTTTTCCTCGAGCGTTATGTTCCGTACTGGCGCGGTGACACGGCGTACGCCATCGGCATAAACCTCGCCGGTCGCCCGACCACGAGAGGAGAAGATTACCTGGAGTTCCGGTCTGCGCCAGCACGGAGGCTCTTCACGTTGGGGAGTGAGGGCCAGCCCTGCCCCAAGGTAAGCTTGTGTTCAGGATCGTCGCCAGGAGGGGGTTCGCGGGGCTATGTACGCCAAACACCGTATGCGGCCGGGCCGTAGGATGGGACAGTCGCTATGCGGATCGCGGCGGTTGGAGCGCGCTCGAAATTACCCGCCGCCGCGTGCCCCGATGGATCGCCCGAAGAACCATTGCTGCGGCTCGTGGCCCTGATTCCTCCGTCGAAGTTTCCGCTCATGAGATAGCATGGCCTGGTCGCGCCTCGCCCGTCGTGGCGCTCTCTAGTGACGCCAGAGCCACGTCCCACGCCGCGGAGCCTGAGCCGCGAGCCGCCGGGGTGCTCGACTCATCGCTCCTCGCGTGGCGCAAATTGAGGGGATTTGTCAGGTGTTGCCCCGGAAGTACCTCCGCAGCACCTGTGCTTCCCCACGGGCTCTCGTCGCGCCGCCCGGTGGACTCTCAGGCGCACCTGCACCGGCACGACGCTTGCCCAGACTCCCGGAAGGTGGCTCCACCAGGGCCGACCGAGCCTGCCGTCCCGCCACGGGCCCGCGGCGGCTGACCTCTTCACGACCCAGCCCCAGGACCCTTCTCATGAGCTCACCCCGCAAGCAGCTTCGACTCGGCGCGTTCATCCCCGCCACCGGTCACCACGTCGCGGCCTGGCGGCACCCCGACGCGCACGCCGATGGAGGTCACAGCTTCAAGCACTACAAGCGGGTCGCCCAGGCCGCCGAGGAAGCCAAGTTCGATGCCGTCTTCCTCGCCGACAGCGCCGCCGTCTGGGGAGGGGCGTCCGATCTTGCTTCCCTGTCCCGGAGCGCCCGCGCCGCGGCCTTCGAGCCCATTACCCTGCTGTCCGCCCTCTCGTCGGTCACGGAGCAAGCCTCTTCCCCGTCGTCGGGCGCACCCAGGCCGAGGCGCAGGCGAAGTTCGACGCCCTCCAGGACCTGGTCCATCCGACCGTGGGGCTCGCGCTGCTGTCGGGGATGATCGGGGGATTCGACCTCTCGAAGTACCCTGTCGACGGACCGATCCCGGAGCTCCCCGCCAGCAACGGCGGCAAGAGCCGCCAGGCCCTCCTCCTCGATATCGCGCGGCGGGAAAACCTCACCATCCGCCAGCTCTACCTCCGGATCGCCGGCGCGCGCGGGCACAAGCAGCTCGTGGGCACGCCGGAGACCATCGCCGACCTGATGGAAGAGTGGCTGTTGAACGACGCCGCCGACGGCTTCAACGTGATGCCGCCCCACCTGCCCGGCGGGCTCACCGACTTCATCACCCTGGTGGTCCCCGAGCTGCGCCGCCGCGGCCTCTTCCGCACCGAGTACGAGGGCCGCACGCTGCGCGAGAACCTGGGGCTGCCGCGCCCCGAGAACCGATTCACCCGTCGCGCAGCCGGCGCGGCCTGAGCGAGCGCCGGCCGCTCGCTCACCTCGACAGGACGGCGCTCGCTCCATGAGTCGCGGCGAGATCTGCCGCCAGGGTCATGCGGCTGTCAGCCTCCGTTCGAGTAATCGGGGAGCTCGATCTTGTCGGCCGCGGAGGAGCCGAACCACCCCTCACGGCGCTGCAACAGGGGAGTGGAAGCGAGCCAGAGGACCCGGTGAAGGAGCGAGACCCCGAGCCTCGACTTCGGGTGCGCGATCCAGGGGACGCCTGGCGGGAGCTTCTGGGCCAGATCGACATAGGGGCGCATGAGCTTTTCATAGGCCGCGAAGGCGTCTCGATGGCCGGCGTGCCGCGACAGCTCTCCCGCGAGCACGTAAGCGCCGACGAGAGAGAGGCTCGCGCCCATCCCGCTGACAGGCGACGGGCAGTACGCGGCGTCACCCACCAGCGCGGCGCGACCGTGGGACCAGCGTGGCGCCATGACCTGGCTGACCGCGTCGAAATAGACGTCCTCGGCGTCTGCCAGCGCCGCGAGCACCCGCGGCGATTCCCAGCCGGCGTCGGCATAGACGCGCGCGAGGACCGCCTTCTGCTCGGCGACGCTCAACCTTTCATAGCCGCGCGGGGGCGACAGGAACCAGAGCGACGCCCGGGTGGTCCCCGTGTTGTCTGGACGCAGGAGTATCGATCGCCCGCCGGGGGCGTGGTACCAGCGAGCCCAGGCGCCGTCGGACGCTCCGCGGGGAATCGTGAAGTAGCTGGCATACAGGTCGAGCGGGCGAATCCTGGGCTCATCGCCGACGATGAGCGTACGGGTTCGCGAGCGGATGCCATCGGCGGCGACCACGAGGTCGAACTCGCGCGCCGTGCCATGCTCGAACGAAACCGTCACCCGGTCGCCGTGGTCCCGGAGGCCCGTGATCTGGTCGCCAAAGTCGTACTCCGTCGTGTTTCGGGTGCGGTCGTAGAGGATCCTGGCGAGGTCACCGCGGAGGATCTCGAGCTCCTTCGTGAACCCACCGGTGTCCGAGGTCTCCGCGGGGAACTCGGCCCTGGTCACGTCGTGTTCGTCGACGAAGCGGAGCCCCAGCTCCCCTGTCGTGGCGGCTCGGATGTCGCCTTCGATCCCCATGAGGCGCACGACCTTCCGCGCCGCGCCCTGGACGTCGATGTTCTGCCCGCCGAGCCGGAGTGCGGTGGCGCGTTCCACGACGACGGGTCGGAATCCGTAGCGCGCAAGCCAGAAGGCGAGCGCGGGACCGGCGATGCTCGCACCCGAGATCAGGACCTTCCGATGTTCCACCGGTGGAGTGTCACCGGGTCGGGGCAGGTGTCAACCCCGTCCGGTTCGACGGAGCCTCACGGCGGCTGGAGCATCGCCGGGCTGCGGCGTCGGGGTCCGCTCGGCGGGGCTCGAGCCCTCGGGTCTCCTCGGGGCGTCGTGCGGGCGCCGGCCTGGCGGTGCGTTCGGCCGCCGCTTCGTCTATCCTGGTCGCCATGATCAAGCGCAGCGGGAGCAGCCGAGTCGCGCCGGCGGACGACGTGTTCGCCGCGAGGAAGCGCAAGCCGGTACCGCACGAGTTCGTGCTCGACGCGCTCGCCCCGCTCGGGCCCGAGACGCGGCCGATGTTCGGCTGCCTGGCGGTCTATGTAGAGGACAAGATCGTCCTCATCCTGCGCGACAAGCCCGCGCCCGCGCAGGACAACGGCGTCTGGCTCGCCACGACGGCGGAGCACCACGCGGCCCTGCGCCCTGAGTTTCCGAGCATGCGAAGCATCGCGGTGCTCGGGAGCGGGGTGACAGGCTGGCAGGTGCTCCCGGCGGAGGCGCCCGATTTCGAGGAAGCCGCGCTGCGGGCGTGCGCGCTCATCGAGGCGGGCGATCCGCGCATCGGGAAGGTGCCGGGAGAGCGGCGGAAGCGGGGCGAGGCGCCGGCGAAGAGGGCGGTGAAGAAGGCGTCGGCGAAGAAGGCGGTCAAGAAGGCGCCGTCGAAGAAGGCGGTCAAGAAGGCGCCAGCGAAGAAGGCGGGGAAGGCGACCGCCAAGAGGGGATCTTGAGCGTTCGCGATGAAGGTCCTGGTCAGCGCTCCTGGCGCGGCGCTGTGACCCTCGCCCACACCGCGAGGATCATCGCCTGTTCCATCGTGCTCGGCGGGGGATAACCCCTCGGCGGCTCGGCCGGCAGGGGCACGGGCGCCTTTGCCCTGCGCCATGCCGCGTCGTGGCGCGCCGAGGCCCCGGCCGCGGGGCCGCGGCGCGCGACCTCGTAATCGACCGCGGCCACCGCCTCTTCGAGGGTGGAGAAGCGCTCGACCTGCCTTCCGTCCAGCAGGACGTGCCACCGCTTCCCGCGAGCGCCGCGGGTGAGGACGACGACCTCGCTGAGCGTGCCAGGCTTCCTCTCGTAATGGAGCGCGAGCCCGAAGCGGCCGAGAGAGGCCCACGCATTGCGCGAGATGGCCATCACCTCGGGGTCGACGCGGAGGCTCAGCGGATCGAAGTGCGCGGCGCGCTCCTGGATCTCGCGCAGCGTGATGCGGCCCGCCTCGACCTCGAACCCGGGGTAATCGAAGGTCACCTGCCGAAAGAAGCGGCTCGCCTCCGAAGCGTCCCTGCCCTCGAGATCGAGGTCGCGGGGCATGCCGAAGAGCGAGGGCAGCGTGCACAGCTGGAGCGAGGAGAGGTCGACGAAATCGAGGATCAGGCAATCCTTCTTGCCTGGATGCAGGCGCGTGCCGCGCCCGACGCACTGGGCATAGAGCCCGTCCGAGCGGGTGGGGCGGGCCATCGCGATGCAAGAGACGCCGGGGTCGTCGAAGCCCTCGGTGAGGACAGCGACGTTGGTGAGGACCTGCACGCGCTCTTCCCGGAAATCGGCGAGGATCCGGCCGCGGAGGTCGGAGGGCATGTCGCCGTGGACATAGGCGGATCGGACGCCGAGGTGGTTGAGCGCCTTCGAGAGGTTCCTGGCGTGCGCGACCGTGACGCAGAAGGCGATGGTGCGGCGGTCGCGGGCGAGCTCTTGAATGGAGCGGGCGACGAGCGCGTTGCGCTCCTCCAGGTCGACGGCCTCCTCGAGCTCGTCCGTGGCGAAGTCGAGTCCGCCGGCGTCGAGGGGGGAGAGGTCGGTGGCGGTGGCGACGCGGTAGCCGGTGAGGGGGGCGAGGTAGCCGTCCGCGATCATCTCGGTGAGGGAGCGGCTGTAGACGATCGCCTCGAAGACATCGTCGAGGCCTTTGCCGTCGCCGCGGGCCGTCGTGGCGGTGAACCCGAGGAGGGTGCCTGTCCACGCGGGGTCGAAGGCGCCGAGCTGGCGGAGGACGCGGCGGTTGTCGTCGGCGGGGGCGTGGTGGCATTCGTCGTAGATCACGAGGCCGATGTCGCGGCCGCCGGTGACCTGTTCGAGCCGCTTCTCGTGGAGGGAGCGTATGGAACAGACGATGACGCGCGCGTCCGCCGGGGCGCGGAGCTCGCCCTGCTCGACGGCGACCGTGGCCTGTCCGGCGAGGGCGCGCTCGATCTTGTCCTTGGCCTGGAAGAGGAGCTCTTCGCGGTGGGCGAGGACGAGGACCTGCCGCCTGGCGAGGCGGGCGAGATGGGAGAAGATGACCGTCTTGCCAGCGCCGGTGGGGAGGCACACGACCATGCGCCGGACGCCGCGCCTGCGGGCCGCGAGGACGGCGTCGACGGCGGCGCGCTGGTAAGGGCGGAGGGCGGGGGCGCCGGGGCCCATCGGTGCTGAGGCGGTCGCGGGGGTGGTCATGAGCTCTCGCGCGGGCGTCGCGCACCATAGCCCGGAACCCCAGTCCGTGCTCATCGGCGATCGGCGGCTCCCGCACGCCATGCAACGAGGGGACCTCCTCTCGACGCGGCGCCCCCGGAGAGCCCCGCGGCCGGGTTGATTGGAATTGACATCGACCATGTAGGCGAACACATTTTCACGAACGGTGTCCTTCTTCTTCGCCCTGGGTGTGTCGTCATGCGCATCGAGACCTTCGTCGGCTGTGTGCCGACAGCACTGCTAGCCTCGGCCCTGTGCGGCCTTGTCGTCGCTTGCTCCGAGCCCGCGGGACCTGGAGCGGCCGGAGCGGGAGAGGGGAGCAGCGGAACCGGCGCTGGCGCCGGCGACAGCGGGACGACGGGCAGCAGCGGGGGCCAGGCGGGCTCGAGCGGAGGGGCCGGCGCCGGGACGGGCCAGACGGGGGCGGGTGGGCGCGGGTCGGGCGGAGCAGGCGGCGGTCCTGATCTCAGCGCCGAGATCTACGACCGCACCAACCTGCCGCGCTTCGACATCGAGCTGCCCCCGGAGTCGGTTCAAGCCCTGCAGCAGGTGTCGGGCCCGGACGATCCGCTCCAGGACGAGTACGTCTCGGCCACGCTGCGCTACGGGACAATCACCGTTTCGAACATCGGGCTGCGCATCAAGGGCGAAGGCAGCTTCCGCGGCCTCGACGAAAAGGCGCCGTTCAAGCTCAAGTTCGACGAGTTCGTGGACGACCAGACCTTCCTCGGCCTCGAGCGCATGACGCTCAACAACATGGTCGAAGATCCGTCTTTCCTCGCGGAGCGCCTGGCGTACGACCTCTTCCGCCACGCCGGCTTGCCCGCCCCGCGCTGCAACAGCGCGCTCGTGTACGTCAACGGCGAGTTCTATGGCGTGTATGCCAACGTCGAAGCCGAGGACACGACCTTCCTCTCGCGCTGGTTCGCGAGCAACGACGGAAACCTGTACGAAGAAGGGCAGGTCGACTTCGTGCCGGGCGCCGAAGCAAAGTTCGATCTCGAGACCAACGAGGCCGCGAACGACCGCACGGACCTCGCTGCGCTGATCGCCGCCGTGGACACGGCGAAGAGCGCGACGTTCCTCGAGGACATCGGCGGCTCGCTCGACACCGATCACTTCCTGCGCTTCACCGCGGCCGAGGCCGCGGTGAATCAGTGGGATATGTACGCCTACACGGTCTTTTATCCGAACAACTTTCGTATCTACAACGACCCCGCTTCCGGGAAGTTCGTCTTCTTGCCGTGGGGGATGGACCTCTCGATGAAGCCCTTCCGCGACTCGGGCAAGCCCCACATCGCCCTGTTCGAGCTCGCGCGCCAGGGGGACTTCCCGAACGGCGCGATCTCGACGGGGCTCATCTTCCGGCGCTGCCTGGAGAGCCCAAGCTGCGTGACCGCCTACCGCGGCGCGGTGGAGAGCATCATCGAGGCGTACGAGAGCGCCGATCTCGAAGGGCTCGCCAGCAGCTACTACGAGCAGATCAGCGAACAGGTCACCGCCGACCCGCGCAAGGAATACTCCCAGAGAGAGTTCGAGCGGGGCTTCCAGAGCTTGCTCGACACCATCCGCGAGCGCCCGGACGCGCTGCGCGCGGATCTGGCCAGGTAGCGCTGCCCGGATCGGGAGGCTTCGCGCCGCGCCGGGCCGACTGCGATGGTGCGTTGGGTCCGTTCAGCGGCGGTCGCGACGCCGCCGCGCGCGGCTCGCGAGGGACAGCGCGAGCCCGATCGCGGGCAGCGCCCAGCCGGACGAGGCGCCGCTGCCCGCGCCGACCGAGCAGCCGACTCTGACGTGATCGCCATCCGGGTCCTCCGGAGAGTCACCGCCACCACCCGCCCCGGATCCGCCCGAGCCGCCGGCACCCGTATCGGGGGCCTCGCAGGAGCTCACGTCGTTGTCGGCGCAGAGGTGGGGGGCCTCTTCGCAGAACGCCGCCCTCGCGCTGCACCAGGCCTCCTCGAAGCCCTGGGGCGGAGAAGAGCACGCCCCGATGTTCGCGGCGATCTGCGCCGGGTCGGCCGGGAAGACGCCCGTCGCGCCCGCGTCGCCGTGCGGAACGCAGGCGCGCTCCGTCTCGACCGTCGTGCCGTCGATGAGGCTCTTGTAGGTGATCTGGTAGCAGTACTCCGTGGCCGCGACGTCGTACGTATGGCTCGGGTTCCCGTCCCAGAACGTCTGCGTGTCGAGCTCCTTCCCGTCCGGGCTCGAGAAGGTGACGATTTGCACGTACTGGCGCACGCCGCTGTCTTCCTCCCCGGTCAGATCGAGGGAGACAGTGACATATCGCTCCACTTCCTCGGCCACGCAGCCCTCTAGCGGACCGCAGCTCCCTGGGCCCAGGTCGGCGACACAGCAGCTCGCCTCGCCGCGCCAGCGCTCCTGCACGGCGACCCAGGTCTCGACGGGGATGGCGCCCACGTCCATGTCGACAGCTGCGCTGGCCCGGGTCTCCCAGGGGACGGTGCCGCGCTGCTCTCCCTCGAGCGCGATCTGGTAGGTATGGCCTTCGACGAGCGGGGCCGCGGGGCGAAAGGCGAGCACGCTCTCTTGCTGGCCGGCGACCACCTCGGCGATCTCGGCGACCTCCTCCAGGGTGCCGCTGATGGCCTCGCCCGTGATCTTGTCCGTCACCAGGAGCACGGGCGCGCTCTCCGGACAGTTGGAATAGCAGCTGAGCCGGACCACGATGACCCCGTCGAGCGGCATGGCGCGCGAGGCGTCGTACACATAGCGCCCGTCCGGCACAGGCGTGCAGGCGGAGCTCGGACGGGAGATGCAGAGAGCGCCCAGGCTTCCCATGACGGCGAGCGTCAACGCGGTGAAGCGAGAATAGTGCATTGAAGTTCCTCCTCGATGACCCGACTCGGGTCAGCTTTGCGGGGGCGTGTGCAGATACCATGCCGATGGCGACTCGCGCGACCGCCGCGAGGTCCTCGCGGGCACCCGCGCGCGTCGCGGATATGACCGCGATGTCAACCTGTGCCAGCCGCCCTGTGTCACCTCGCCCATTGGGAGAAGAGATATCCGTAGAATTGCTCGAGATCCACCTGGTCGAGCGCCTGCACCGGGCGGCCGCCGGGCACGACCCTGGTGCGCCCTTGCGACGGGCCCGCGGTGACGATCTCCGTCTCCCAGGCGCGGAGGGTGAACATCTCCGGCTTGCCGAGGTACGAGGTCGTCAGCACGTCCCACGCGAAGTAGTCCTGGTGGCCGGCGAGCGCGTAGCAGGTGCCCGCGAGGTCGGAGAGGGGGTATCGGCGCTGGCGGGACAGGCGGCGGAGGAACGCCTGGGTGACGGGGACGAGGTTCGTGATGTCCAGCGGACAGAGGGTGATCGGGATGGCGGTCTTCCAGATGCGGTCGGCGGCGATCGGGTCCCAGTAGACGTTCCACTCGGCGGAGCCGTCCTGCCCGCTCTCGAAGGCCGTCTGCACGTTCCCGTGCACGTTGAGCGCGCCGCCCATCCAGACGATCTCGCGGATGTTCCTCTCGATGTGAGGATCGATGTCGAGCGCGGCGGCGACGGTCGTGAGCGGCCCGGTCACGAGGAGCGTCACGGGCTCGGGGACGGCGCGCAGGGCGCTCGCCATGAAGGCCTGGCCGGCCTCGGGGACGCGCCGGGTGAGGATCTCCTCGCGCTCGTTCAGCACGGGGATCTTGTCGATGCAGAAGGCGTCGCGCCGGAAGATGGGCGGAAACGGGTTGAGCCCGCGGACGGTGCTCTCGGCGACGGGCACGTCGTGACGGCCCACCAGATCGAGGATCTTGCGCGTGGCGCTGACGGCGGGCTCGATGTAGCAGTCGGCAGGGGTGACGACGACGCCGAGGACATCGACGTGATCCATCGTCAACAGGAGCAGCATCGCGAGGTAGTCATCGACGCCGCCGTCGTGATCCAGGAGAACGCGCGTTCGTGCCATGAAGAGCTCCTTGCGGGCGCGGAGGGGTGGGTCGCGCGCCAGCGATCCCGGCGGGGATCTGGCGCGCGGCGAGGAGGAGAATTTCAACGCAAAGGCGCAAGGACGCAAGGGCGCAAGAAGGCATGGAATTGCATGTCCGTCGCTGCTGCATCCACTTCGCGGAGCGCGCCGACTGCGCTCGACGCACGTCGCGTTGCGCCGGGTCGACTGCGACGGTACGCCTGGACCGGTCAGCGGCGATCGCGACGCCGCCGCGCGCGGCTCGCGAGGGACAGCGCGAGCCCGATGGCGGGCAGCGTCCAGCCCGACGAGGCGCCGCGGCCCGCGCTGCCCGCGCTGACCGAGCAGCCGGCGCTGTCGTGCTCGCCATCCGGGTCGTCCGGAGTGGCCGCGCCACCGCCCGCCCCAGATCCCCCCGAGCCACCGGCACCCATCCCGTAGTCCTCGCAGGAGCTCACGTCATCGTCGGCGCAGCGGTCGGGGTACACTTCGCAGTACGCCGGTCTCGCGCTGCACCAGGCCTCCTCGAAGCCCTCGGGCGGAGAAGGGCACTCGTCGATGAGCACATCGATCTCCGTGGGGTCGGCCGGGAAGACGGCCGTCTCGCCCGCGTCGCCGTGCGGAACGCAGGTGCGCTCCTTCTCGACGGTCGTGCCGTCGATGAGGCTCCTGTACGTGATCTGGTAGCAGTACTCCGTGGCCGCGACGTCGTACGCGTGGCTCGGGAGCTCGTTCCAGACCGTATTCTTGCCGAGCTCCTCGCCGTCCGGACTCGAGAAGGTGACGATTTGCACATACTGGCTCACGCCGTCGTTCACCCCCCTGCTCACACTGACGAAGAGGGTGACGTAACGCTCCATTTCCTCCGCCACGCAGTTCTCCTGAGGACCGCAGCTTCCCGGGAGCTTATCGACGGCGCAGCAGCTCGTCTTGCCGTGCCAGCGCTCTTGCACGAGGACGCTGCTCTGGACAGGGATGGCGCCCACGTCCATGTCGACAGCGGCGCTGGCGTAGATCTCCAGGATGCCGGCGCTGACGTCCTGACCCTCGAGCGCGATCTGGTAGGTGTGGCCGTCGACGAGCGGCACCGCGGGGCGAAATGCGAGCAAGCTCTCGCGCTCGCCGGCGATAACGCCGCCGACGGCGACGTCGGCGACCTCCTCTTGGGTGCCGCTGACGGCCTCGCCCGTGTCCTTGTCCTTCACCAGAAGCTTGGGCGCGCTCTCCGGACAGTTGGTGTAGCAACTGACCCAGCCCGCGATGACCCCGTCGAGCGGGATGATGCCGGACACCCCGGATAAGAAGCGCCCGTCCGACGCAAGCGTGCAGGCAGAGCTTGGACGGGAGATACCGAGAGCGCCAAGGCCTCCCAGGACGGCGAGAGTCAACGCGGTGAAACGAGCATAAGGCATCGAAGTTCCTCCTCGAGCGACCCGGCGCGGGTCAGCTCCGCACAGGCGCGTACAGACGCTGCGCCGGTGTGCAGATACCGTGCCGATCGCGACTCGCCTGACCGCCGCGAGGTTCTCGTGGGTCCCGCCCGTGTCGCGCATGACCGTGGTGTCACCCTGTGCCGGCAGTCCTGCGCGCGCTGTAGGACGCGCGAGCGCTGGGCCGGCGCGGAGAGGGCCTTGGAGAAGCCATGTAGAGCGCTCATCGTCAGGTGATCGTTCCGCGCCGCGCGGCTCAGCCCGGGTGCTGCTGCAGGCGGTGCAGGTGGTGCTCCTCGCCGTTCAAGGTCAGCACCGCCATGAACCCGCCACGCGCGAGCTCCTTCTCGATCCTGAACTCGTGTGTTCCCTGGGGGACGGCGGTGTCGGCGACGCGCGCGACCTCCGGCTCCAGGGCGCCGCCGGGGTAGCTGTAGATGTCGAGGCGCAGCGTGCAGGCGCGCGCGATCGTCGCGCGGGCGACGAAGGCGTCATCGGCCTCCGTCACCGAGAAGGCGCTCCCGAGCTCGCCCTCGACGGAAGATCTCCTGAGCGCCCAGGCGATCTGCTGGCTGGCGATCGGGGCGTACACGTCCAGCACCATGACGTCCTTGTTCTGCTCCTTGAAGCGCGCGTGGAGGCGCGCCCGGGTGGCGGCGTCCACGCCGCCGCCGATCGTGACGAGGTCGAAGTCGCCGGCGTGGAACTCCGTGTCCGGCGATGCGCTCAAGGTGCCGACAGCCGAGTGCCCCTGCTTGTTCAGCGCTGCCACACTCCGCTCGAGGATATCTGCCCTCTTGCCGATGACGAGGATCCTGGTCGTTCTCGTTGCCATGCCCTCTCCTCCTTGGCGATCTGCCGCCGCGCCCTGCTGGAACGCTTTCACGTGGCGTTCCAGCCATTCGTCGAACGTCCGGCCCCTGCGACCGAGGAGCTGCTCGATGGCGGGCCGCGCCCGAAGAGCAGCGTGCAACGGAGCCTCCCGCATGTCGGATCCCACGCCAATGTGTTGGAATATCTCTGCTCGTTTGTCGCCGGTCCGTCGTGCGCTTCCGAGCGGGGAGCGCTCTGTAGGCCGAGATCGATCGCCCGGCAAGCTTGTCGCGATCGCCCCCGCTCGTCGTATCGTGGGCGTCGTGCGGCCTAACCCACCCGCCTCGCCCTCCCGTCTTCGTGAGTACCTGGCCATCCTCGCTGGCGCGCTGGCCGCGGGCGCCTGTGGCGCGCTCTTCGATCAGGTCACCGCCACGATCTCTCCCGAGTATTTCCTCGACGGCAAGGGCCTCGCCGCGTCGAGCTTGCCGTTCCGGCTCGCGGTCGCGTGGACGGGGTTCCGGGGAGGTCTGCCGCTCGGCGCCCTCGTCGCGGGCGTGGGCCTCCTCCGTGCCGCGCGCAGCGACCGGTTCTCGTGGCGCGCCTGGCTGGTCAGGATGATGGCGGCGCTCGCCGCGGCGCTCGCGCTCTGCCCGGCCGTCATGGCGGCGCTCGACCCGTTCGGCGTGCGCGAGGCGAGCCTCGGTGTGTGGTCCCGCGGCGCCGCCACGAGATACCTCGTCTGCTGGGGGCTCCATGCAGGCGCATACCTCGGCGTCCTCGTCGGCGTCTTTCTGGGGGGCCGACCCGCCCTTCGCCGATCGCAAGGGCCGTGAGCAGGCGGGTCCTCCCGGCCGCGCTGCTCGCCGCCGCGAGCGCACTGCTCGCCGCGTGCGCGCCGCTCCCCGCGCCGCGCCGCTTCGCGGGGAGCCTCGATGTGCCGCTCCCGACCACGAGCGGCCGCATCGCCGTCATCGCCGATCTGCAGCGCACCTCGTACCTGGAGTTCTGGCGCGAGTCGAACGATCCCGAGCGCGCTGCGCTGGTGCAGGCGCTCGCCGCCGCTCGCCCCGACGCCGTGTTCGTGATCGGCGATCTGGTGTTCGACGGCGGCTCGGCGCGGCACTGGTCCGATTTCGACGCCCTGATGGCGCCGGTGCGCGCCGCCGGGATCCCGGTGTTCGCGGCGTTCGGCAACCATGAGTACTGGGGCGGCCGCGACGGCGCGCGCCACCTCCTCGCGCGTTTCCCGCACCTCGGCGGGCGCCACTGGTACGAGGTCGCCTATGGCCCCATCCGCGTCGTGGTCCTCGACAGCAACATCGACGAGCTCACCCCCGCGGCGTGGGACGCCCAGATCCGATGGTACGAGGGCGCGCTACGCCGCCTCGACGCCGATCCCTCGGCGCGCGCGGCGCTGGTGCTCGCGCACCATCCGCCCTACACGAACAGCACGGTGACGGGCGACGAGCCCCACGTGCAGCGCCACATCGTCCCGCCCTTCCACGGCTCCCGGAAGGCGCTGGCGCTGATCAGCGGTCACGTGCACAACCACGAGCGCTTCCAGCGCGGCGCGAAGCTGTTCATCGTGGCTGGCGGAGGCGGCGGCCCACGGGCCGCGCTCGCTCGGGGCGCGGCCCGCCGCCACCCCGACGATCTCGCCCGCGGGGCGGCGCTCCGCCCATTTCATTTTCTGTTGATCGCGCCCGCCCCGGAGGGCCTCGCCGTCGAGGTCCATGGGCTCCCCAGGGGCGGCAGAGAGGCCGCCGCGCTCGACCATTTCATGATTCCCTGGCCGGCGCGCTAGCTCTACTGCGCGAAGTTGCCCCCGATCAGCAGAATAACCGCCAGGCCGCCGAGGACGCCAAGGGGAGAGGGGGAAGGGGGCCGTCCCGGCATTCCCCCCTGTTCCCCGGGTTTCTTGGCGCCCTTGGCGGTCTGGCGGTTCGCTTCCCCGGCCGACTTGCCGCAGTAGAGCTATGGCCCGTGCTACGCGGCGACGCCGAGGGTGCCGATCTCCTCGAACTCGCGGATCATCCGAGCGAGCCCGCCCTCGTCGACGCGGAGGCCGAGCGCCGCCGCGGCGTGGACGAGGAGCCTCCGCTCCCGCAGCGACGCGACCTTGTCCACGGCCGCCGCGATCTCGAGCGCGCGCAGCAGCGGGGCGCGCGCGCCCTCCGGCACGCCGCGGAGGCGCTCGATCCAGGTGATGTCGTCGGCGAGGCGCTCGTTCAGGCCAGCGCGCGCCGGGGCCGGCAGCCGCCGCAGCACGGCCGCGAGCAGCGCGGACTCTTCCGGCGTGAGGCGGCCGTCGGCGGTGAAGATGAACCAGAGCCCGTCGAACAGCCGATCGAGGTGCGGGCGCAGCGTCTCGTCGCAGAGCGCCTCGTCGAGCGCGCGCCGGTAACGCAGGTATCGACGCGCGGTATCCCCGAGGCGCCGCGTGACTACCCAGCTCGTGATCGACGACGAGGCGACCGAGAGCACGGGCACCAGGTTGCGCGCCACGCTCTCGCCGGCGAGCCGCGCCGCGAGCTGCTTCGCCACATCCGAGCCGCGCCCGCGCGCCGAGCGCACGAGCACGCCCGCTGGATCGTCCGTGTCCTGGGGGTGCTCCACGACGCCGAACGCGAGGGCGAGCAGCGCCCACACGTCGGCCGGCTCGTCCGGATCGAACCGGAGCCCGAAGAGATCCGCGAGCTCGCAGAGCATCTGCACGTGCAGGAGCAGCCGGAGCACCGTCTCACCGCCGATCGCGAGCATGGCCGCAGGGATGGCGACGAGCCCGCCGAGCCCGTTGGTCTCGGCCGTGGCCACCGCCGCGCCGGTCGAGAGCGCCCCGGTCGCGCCGCCCGCGAGCGCCGAGCGGATGCAGGCGCGCCGGATGACCGCGCGCGCGTCGGTCGACTCCGTCACGCCGGTCGACGCCGCGATGCTCGCGGGGCGAGGCCGCCGGTTGTAGCGGCGCACCGCGCGGGACAAGAGCTCCTCGAGCCACGCATCGACAGGGCGCCCGCCCACGCCTGCTTCGCTCGTCGCCTCGCTCAGCGGGAGCGCCGCGGCCCCCGCTGCGTCACCAGGATGCGCAGCCTCGTCGCCCATGGACCAGGGCGGTACAAGATGCATTCCGCGCCCCGCGTGCGCCGAGGCCGAGCCCGCTCGCAGCCCTGCGGAGATCGGCTATCGCCTTGGTCGGGCGTACAAGGATTCACCTGCTCCCTCGCCGAGGAGGAGAGCACCTTCCGCTCACACGGCTCGACGAGCCGACTCAGCTCCAGGAGGCTCCGGCCGTCTGGGCCTGAACGGATGATCCGTGGTATGGGCGTCTCGCCCTGCCTCCCGTCTCAGCATGTATACCGGAACTCTGGCGTTGATACGATGAAAAAACGCGTCTCCGGTGCCATCGTCGCCTCCGTCATCCACGCGGTCCGCGTGGTGGAAGGGAGAGAGACGATGCGGGTATTGCTGACGGGAGTGGGGACTCGCGGTGACGTGCAACCCGTGGTGGCCTTGGCCGTCGAGATGCGGCGTCGGGGGCACCATGTGAGGTTGTGCGTCCCGCCGAACTTCATCGGCTTGGTGGGCGGCATGGGCTTCACGGCGACCCCGATCGGAATCGCGATGCGGCAACCGAGCGGGGCCGCCGCGCCGGCCGCCCCGCCGACGCCGGAGCAGGTCCGCGCGCTGGTCGATCACCTCGCGAGAGACCAGTTCGACGCGACCGCGTCGGCCGCCGAGGGATGCGACGTGATCGTGGCCGGCGGAGCGCACCAGTACGCCGCGCGGTCCATCGCGGAGCGGCTGGGCATCCCGTCCGTGGTCGCCCTGTACGCGCCGGTGGCCCTGCCGTCGCCGGACCACGCGCCCGGCGGGGAGCCCGGGGGCGACCCGGAATCGAACCTCCGGCGCTGGCAGGACGAATCGCGGAGCTGGAACGAGCGCCTCCTCGAGCGGCTCAACGCCAACCGAGAGCGCCTCGGCCTGGGTCCGCTGAGCGACGTCTTCAGCCACGTCCTGGGCAAGGCGCCGTGGCTCGCGGTGGACTCGGTCCTTGGGCCGCTGCCGGCGACGCCCGGCCTTCAGGTCACGCAGACGGGAGCCTGGCTCCTCCCCGACCAGGCGCCGCTCGTCCCCGAGCTGGAAGCGTTCCTCGCCGCCGGCGAGCCGCCCGTCTACATCGGCTTTGGCAGCATGCCTGTCGACCCGCAGACGGGCCGTGTCGTCATCGAGGCCGTGCGGGCGGCGGGGCGCCGGGTCGTGCTGTCGCAGGGGTGGGCCGAGCTCGGTCTCGTCGACGACGCCCCCGACGGCATCGCGATCGGCGACGTCAACCAGCAGGCCCTGTTCCCGAGGGTCGCCGCGGTGGTGCACCACGGCGGGGCGGGCACGACCACGACGGCGGCGCGCGCGGGCGTCCCGCAGGTGATCGTCCCGATGTTCGCCGATCAGCCCTACTGGGCGTCGCGCGTCCGGGCGCTCGGGCTCGGGACGTCCGTGGCCCGTGGTGCGCTGAGCGCGGAGTCCCTTCTGGCCGCGCTGGAGGGCGCCCTCGACCACGGGGTCGCCGCCCGCGCGGCCGCGAGCGCGGGCGCCGTGGCGGTGGATGGAACGGCCGTCGCCGCCGACCTCATCGAGCGGGCCTCCGCGTGAAGCTCGGGTGATCGCCGCGTGCGTCTGGCCGTGGTTAGACGGAGGGCTCCCGCCGCCGGACATGCTGTTCGAGCCAGGCGAGGAGCTCGTCTCGTGAGAGCGCGCCGGAAGCAAGCGAGAGCATGATGCGCTCTTGATCATCGACGTGGGCATCGAGGGAGCAGCCGTTCAGCATCACGAAGACTTCCATCGCCGCATGACCGACACGCTTGTTACCGTCGATGAACGGGTGGCCTTGCACGAGCGAGAAGCAGAGAGTTGCTGCCTTGGCGATCACGGTAGGATAGAGCTCCTCACCTCCGAAGGTCGCCTTCGGCTGGGCCACAGCAGCCTCGACGGCGCGGAGGTCGCGAACGCCTGCGGCGCCACCGCTCGCCGCAAGAACCCGCTCGTGGAGGAAGAAGACCTCCGCCAAGGTCAAGTAGCGCACGGTCAGGCGAGCCGCCTGTACAGCTCTGCGTTCTTCACGAGGACAACCTCGGCTGCAGCGCGAAACTCGTCGTCCGGCGTCGTCAGCAGATCCGCCACGGCGGCCCGCGCCAGCTCTTCCGGCTGCAAGCCGAGGCTCTTTGCGCGTTCCTGGAGGCGGTCGGCTTGCGCGGGCGACAGGTCGATGGCGAGCTTCATGGGACGAAGTGTACCTCGGGCGACCCTGGCTCGTCACCCGGTATACGGGTGGCCGGCGAGCGATGAGTCCAGGCGGAGAAAGGCGGTTCCATCCGTCCCAAGAGCGCAGCGGCCGATGGAGGGTTGAGGCTGGAGAGAGGAAGATTCCGGAGCGCTCGGGAGTAACGGCGTGCCATGCGAAGCCGCTCCACGCCGGGTCGTCAGAGACGCCCCGGCGCCACGCGACGGCCGCCCGACCCGGGGCGCCCCCGTCCGGGTCCGGTGGCCGCGCTTCGTCAGCAGTTTTCGTCGGCGACACGCCGCCCCTGCGCGAAAGAGAGCACGAACGACCGGAGGATGAGCTTCCGTGAAACCACGCGCCCGCTGCCGCGTAGAGGTGGCATCTCCTCGCCGCCAACGCCGAAAGCAGCGCCCTACGGGGCGCTCGCGGGCGTACCGCTCACCGCTGCGGCGCGGGGAGACGCCTTTCTGTTGGCGCTTCTGCCCGCAGCGGGCTGTGCTCGGCCGGCGCCCCTGGCGCCTTCACGTGGGCCACGAGGCCCGAAAGAGACAATGACCATGAAGACGATCCGATTCGCGCTCTGCTCTCTCCCCCTCATGCTCGCCGCCTTTGCCGTCACCGCGACCTCGGCGGCCGAGACCGGCCCGACCTCCGCCGCGAGCGGCGTGCAGCTCGAGTCCACCGCCGTGGACGCCTCGGCGGACCTCGGCGGCGCTGCGGACGATGCGGCGTGCTCCGGTGGTGACGTGACCGGCGCCGACGACACCTCTCTGATGAGCACCGCCGCGCGCTCCGATCGCCCCAATGCCCCTGGCCTGAAGCTGTGCTGCGGAACGGCGGGGGACTACGGGGTCATCTGCTGGCGCTGCTGAGCGGGCGCCGGACGTTAGCTGTTGGCCGCGGTGCGCTGGCGCGCGATCGACCCGATCTCGCGCCAGCGCCCGGCCAGGGATCAGATGTCCGGAGGTCGATGATCTGTTGCCAAGTGAGCAGGGCCAGCTAGGGTGCGGCCTCGACGGACGGAAGGCGCGGATGAAGGACACCCTGTCGGCGGCGGAGGCCCGGCGCATCGCGCTGGCGGCGCAGGGCTTCCGGGCGGAGCGACCCGGGCCGGCGACGACGAAGCAGCAGTTGACCCGGCTGATCGAGCGGCTGGGCGTGGTGCAGATCGACAGCGTCAACGTCGTCTCGCGCACCCATTACCTGCCGGCCTTCTCGCGGCTGGGGGCCTATCCGCGGCCGATGCTCGAGGCGCTCGCGTGGGCGAGCAAGCGGCCGCTGTTCGAGTACTGGGCGCACGAGGCGTCGCTGCTGCCGCTCGCCACCCAGCCGCTGCTGCGCTGGCGGATGGCCGACGCGCGCGACGGGGCGGGCGTCTGGAAGGGTGTGGCGCGCTTTCTGCGCGAGCATCGGCCGATGGCGGACCAGGCGCTGGAGCAGATCCGCGAGCGCGGGCCGCTGGCCGCCTCCGAGCTCGAGATCGGCAAGAAGGGGCCGGGCGGCTGGTGGGGCTGGAGCGACGCCAAGCGGGCGGCCGAGTGCCTGTTCTGGAGCGGCGAGCTGACGACCGCCACCCGGCGGGGGACCTTCGAGAGGGTGTATGACCTGCCGGAGAAGGTCCTGCCCAGGGCGGTGATCGAGGCGCCGACGCCCGCGCGCGAGGACGCCCAGCGCGCGTTGATCCGCATCGCCGCCCGGGCCCTAGGCGTGGCGACCGAGCGGGACCTGCGGGACCATTTCCGCATGGGGGTCGCCGAGACGAAGGCGCGGGTCACCGAGCTCGTTGAGGCCGGTGAGCTGATCCCCGTGGGCGTGAAGGGCTGGCGGGAGCCGGCCTTCCTCGATCCCGCCGCCCGGCGGCCGCGGCGGATCGAGGCCTGCGCCCTCCTCTCGCCCTTCGACAACCTGATCTGGTTCCGCGAGCGCACCGAGCGGATGTTCGGCGTGCGGGTGCGGCTCGAGATCTACACCCCCGCGGAGAAGCGGACCCACGGTTACTACGTGCTGCCGTTCCTCGAGGGCGACGCGATCACCGCGCGGGTGGACCTGAAGGCCGATCGCAAGGCGGGCGTGCTGCTCGTGCAGGCAAGCCACGGCGAGCCCTTGGCGGGCGCGCAGACGCCGGAGCGGCTGGCAGGCGAGCTGCGGACCATGGCCGCGTGGCTGGGGCTGGAGCGCGTGCGGGTGGAGCCGAAAGGCGACCTGGCCAAGCGGCTGGTTGGGGCCCTGTCGGGCAGATAGCCACGAACAACACGCTGCGTGTAGCCAGGCGCCCAGCGGGCGAGCGTCACACGTCTCTCCAGGTGGGTCGGGTCGCCGCCGGAGATTGCTTCAAGGCTCGCGGAAGTATCGCGCAACCTCGAGCGCCACTCTCGTCGAGCCCGTGCC
This sequence comes from Sorangium sp. So ce295, assembly GCF_051527405.1. Taxonomy (NCBI): domain Bacteria; kingdom Pseudomonadati; phylum Myxococcota; order Polyangiales; family Polyangiaceae; genus Sorangium; species Sorangium sp. So ce295. The sequence goes on from NZ_CP150324.1 coordinate 13,152,086, forward strand.
CTGGTGTCGGGGCGCACGCAGGTCACACGGCGTGACAACTCGAGGGAGGTGCCCGGAATTGAAGAGCAGGACACGGCTGCTCCGGCTCCTGCGGGCCCCACGCATGAGCTTGGCATACCGCCTGGAGGGCCAGCATGTCCAGCCGACTTCATCGAACGATCGCGCAGATACCTTTGTCGAGACAGTTCAGGGTTTACTGGTGAAACGAACAAGGATCTCAGAAATCGGGACTGCTCCTCTTTGCTCGGCGTCTTTGTCGGAGCGAGCCGCTGATGAAATTAAGGCTGCGGTTTGGGCGAGGGTGCCGGCACTAATACCGGAGAGATGCGAGCCGGACGCCAGGCCCGAATCAGCGCCAATAGCTACTAACACAGTCGCGTCGGTCGTCGTCCACCCAGCCTGTTTCCACAGCGAGAAATCTTCCTTCAGCTTGCAGGTCGACTCTTCGAGGCGTGATTGGATCACAGAAATCCCACTTGCGTCTACGATCGTGCTCGCGTCCTTCAACACGCAGCGAATCTCAGCAAGCGTCGCAGAGTCTCGTCGAATAGCGATGATCTCGTCCCACTGAGCGTTCTCGAGATTAGGCAAGGAAATAGCCTGAGGCGCCAGAGAACTCCTCCGTCCGATGCCCTTCAGGACATCATAGACAGCTCTGTCTCCCTCTAGGTTGGGCAAAAAAGATGCACCAAGCGCCGAGCAAATCCGCGCGTGAAGCAATCCCAGGAGAATCACGTGAGTCTTGTCCTCAAAGTGCAGCTTATCACCCTTCTTGAGCTTGAAGTTAGGTTGGTCCTCACTCAGGCTGATCCCGATGGCCCCGAGCCTATGCCCCAAGTTGTATGCATCCTGATCAAGCTTCGTCGTTGCATCGACAACTGGCTTCGCGTCGCGAAGCTCGCTGACTACGCTCTTGAACTCGGCGCGGCGAGGAAAGAATACAGACTCCCATGGAACCAAACCAACCGCGCCGACCTCAATCAATGGGCGCAGTTGACGGAGTCCATCGAGAAGCTTCGGCAGATGTTCGAGAATCAGCGCTTTGCGAGTATCAGCGGGAGCGGTCCACAACGTGTTCCACGAAGTGCGGATGCTCTTCCTACCAGTGAAATAGGTCGAGCCCGACTCCGGCAGGCATCTCCATGCCTCACTTGCCTCGTGCGAGAAGAACGAGAAGACCGGATCCGGAAGCCACACTCGTTCATATACTAGCAGCGGATTCACGAGTGTAGCTGCAGGTAATCGTCTTTCGAGAAGTGCTGTGCTCTCGAACAGGCCGAAATGGACGGAGCCGCGTGCAGGCTCGGGCAACGGCCCATAGATACGCTCTACGGCATGCGACAACGCTCGCCAGTTCTTCATGCTGTAGCCTCGCAGGTTCACGTCTTCCTTCAGTAGGCCCCAGCCATCCAGAATATCAAATACGGTTGTCTTTGACTCACCTACCTCGATATTTTCTTGCATCGATTGGGGTTCGTCGCAGCCGCTGGAAACGACTGCCATCATTTGAGACGGTGCGCAAATGGTACTCCCGCCCCTCGTGTCCTTGTCGTCGTGTTCAGAATTGTTGTCGAGTAGCTGATGGAACAGGCGATCAGCCGCGTCGTCGAGTCTGTCCACTTCGTCCTCAAAGTGGTGCTCGAAACTGGCCGTCTTCATGAGCAGGCACTCGATCTCGGCGTATGCGCGCGGACTCTTCTCGAGAATCCTTACAATCTGGTTCTTTCTCCACCAATCGTTTGGCGTATTCATCACGATCGACAATTGACTCTCATAACCGGGGATGAGCACGAACCGGGGATGCAGGCTCAGGTGGTCCAGTCCACGCCAGAGCGGGGCATTGTCGCGGTGTTGAACTTTCTTTGCCCTGTGATCGAACCGCTGGACCCATCGGTACAGCAGCGCTGCGAGTACCGGATCGATCTCCGGTCCCTCGATTCGGCGCGCCATAGCGCATAGCACTTCGAAGAACGCATCAGTCCCTGAGCCTGAGTAACGTTCGAGGAATGGAACCATGCGGGCGTCCATGAACTTGAGTACGGGGTTCAGTCGGCTGATATCACTGAGCACCGGTATGAGCAAATCTGCGTGCTCGTTCAGTTCATCATAAAATCGATCGATGTCATTTTGAGCGGCCAGGCAGTCAATGAAGCTTTGGACGTACCCTGCATCATGGAGGAGTTCGCGGTGCCACGGAATGGCGCTCTGAAACCGGTTCGCTGCGGCTACTGCAGGTCGCAGTGCGGCCCGCAGCCTACTGCGATTATCTATCTGGCTCGGGTGCCCACTGCCGATCGTATAGCCGCCCCGCAAGAATTGGAGTTTTGGTTCCGACGGAAGCTGCGGCACATAGGTATAGTCCATGCTGGTGTCGAGCAGGAGGGCGAGATGCTTCTGCTCGTCGGTCGCGAGATCCGTCAAGACGAGCGGCGGCTTGGGATCGAAATGGAAATTCTCATCGGTCAGCGCTCTAACGACGTCCGGGTATTGAACAGATGTCCCCACGACATTCGGCGATTGTTGTGCCATAGGGAGGGTTTCCTCTGCCCAGGCTTTTCGAACTGGCAATCGAAATCTTATGCTTCGAAAGATGTTCGCGACGAATGGACTTCCATTCCACGGTGACGCCGCCGCGAGCGCTTCGAGTCTGTCCACGACTGCGGGTTCGAGAATTTCCACCGCGGTCCGCTCCTTAATGCACTTCATCAAGAGCCACGGATGATATGCGATAGAAATCTGCTCTTCGATGAGCTCTGTCTTCCCGCATAACCGTAGAGCCCGCAGCACCGCTGCATGAAGGATAGGAATGTTCAATTCCCAAATCACTAGATCTGGCGCGTTGTTATTGTGCGGCCATCCATGATGCAGGAGTCGAGTAAAAAGCCAGCTTGCTGCATCCTTCCCAGTGGGAACTCCATCGTTACGAGAGTCGCTCTCTCGCCAGCAGTCCTCGAAGATGTCGCCGAAGAGTTTGACAAAACGTTCCTTTCCAGCGACGAAGCGCTTAAACATCCCCGGGGCTTCCTCGAGTGTGAGGACGGATATAACGGAGTGAGCGAGCAACCTGTAATCCTGATCAATGTGAAACGGCGAGCGCTCCTGTAAAACTACCGGTGCTATCCTCTCGAGCGCGGCCTCATAGGGGAGCCTGCCCGCTGCCAAAATCGCTGCTCTCCGGAGCTGCCAGTGGTTCGTTGGATCCGTTGCACACGCGATAAGATGCTCGCTCGCAGAGGCATCACGCAGCCTTGTGGCAAGAATACACCGCCAAAGCGATCCATTGGGCAACGTCGTCCACAGGGTCTCGAATCCCGACGAGGAGCGCGGTCCGCTAGCGATCGCCGCCACAGCCATCGATTGCGCAACTCCATCGTCCATTTCCTCAGCGCAGCATTCTAGAAGTCTGGGGAGCGCTCGACGTGAGCGTCGGGTACAAAGCGTAATTGCACCACACAGGCGAATTCTCGGTTCCGGGTGAGAGATGACTCGAAGAAGCATATTTAGCGAACTCGATAGAGGAAGGGTACCGAGTTTCATAACGAGAGGGACAAATAATTGTGCCTTCTCGCTGTCCGCTCTTGACAACTGTTCTTCGAGCAACGGAATCGCTTCCTCGAACGGATTCACCGCGCATTCCATCAGCGCTAAAAACTCGAAAAATTCCACCCGCTTGGAATCGGGATCGGATTCGCGCAGCCTGGAGAGGAGCTTTCCTACGTCTGCGCCAGCCGCAGCTAAGACGGTGATGTCGCCTATGCGCTCATTGATGTCGCGGTTGGGATCAAGCAGTTTCTTCTCGTATGTCTGCTTATCGATAAGGGTTGGAACGAACGCAGGGATTAACTTGGCGAAGGTGCCAAGTCGACTTTTTCGCACGAGCAAGGGCTCACAGAGCGCAAGAAGAGAAGGCTCAGCCAAGAATAGCAATACGCGAATGGCGCTCTCCAAAATGCTCTCTTCTTCGGCGCTCGCCTGAAGGAGCTTGATGCACTGTTCCCGCAAGATACGGCGTTGCGACCAGACGAATCCGGAGAAGGGGCCCAGGAGCGCGGAACGGGCCACAATCATTGCCGAAGGCTCGACTTCGGGCAGCGAGGCCAGGAACTCGACGACATCGGTCGGCTCTTCCATAAGAAGAGGAATTTCCGGTGTGACGAACTCCCCGAGGCGGCGCCAGTCGATGGGCTCTTCGTACGAGACGAGAAACTGGAAGGCTTCTTTCAGGATCTCTCGTCGCCTGTCGAAGAGCAATGTTGGGAGCATGTGTAGCCTCTTTGCTGGAGGCTGGTGACCAAATAGCTCGATGATTCGCGAGTCTATTCGCACCTCGGCTCGGCGCGCTCCAGTTCGGATCCAGCCGAGTCTCGTGTGCCTATCGCCGTGCTTGAGGTCGGATTCCAGCGCGAACTGGAGTAAATCGTAGAGCTTGGTACCGTCGCAGTAGAGGATCGCCTCTACCATTTTCCATGCCCACTGATAGTCTTTGTCGAAGCGCTCCTGCTGCTGGCGCACCTGCCGGAGCAGATCTTCGGCCGCGCTTGCGTTGCCGAGCTTGCGAAGGATGCCGGGCAGCAGGTACGCGTTATTTGGAAGCGTATCTCGTACCAGCAGACCGATCACCTCCGGCGCCGAGATAACGTGATGCTCCGTGACATACTCCGCGAGCGCTTCCCAGTGCTCGCCTGTGAGGAACGCGTCTCGCGCCCGCTTATGGGCATCGTCCTGCTTTCCGGCCTTACCTAGGTGCAGGATCTCCGCCGTCAGTAAGCCTCGCTCGCGACACCATGTCGCAATGGCTTCATGAGCGCGTCGGCGCGTGCCTGTTCCGAGCAGAAGCTCGAGACCCGCGCGTACGGTCTCGAGCATCTCGAATCGCTCCGCGTCACGCTGCCGCAACAGCCCGAGCGTGCGCAGTTCGCGCACCGCAAGCGCGATATTTTCATCGGGAAAGATGGCTTGCGCGTCATCTTGCCGGAAGGGGAGCAGGAAGCATACGAGCCTCTCCGCGGCTGGCAGTGCTGCCGGGGACACCCTGCCAAAGCGCTCTTGCTCGGCGCGGCTCAACATGGTGTCCGCGGGCGACGCTGAAATCTCCGCCATCTTCTCGAGGGACTCGGCGCGCGCGAGAGCGTGCGCGAGGGAGGCGGAGAGATAGCCCGAGCGTCCAGCGGTAATACGATGGTAGATGTCGTGTAGCGCGGTACGATCGGTGCTGGTATGAAAATGGCTCACGAGCCTCACAAACTCTTGGAAGTGGAATCCGCGGACATCGAGGTGCTCGACGCCAATTTCCTTTCGCTCCAAAGGAGTGAGATCACGAAGGGCTTGCTCTTGGCCGAAGATCGCGATGCAGGTCCGAGGAGAGGCGATAGAGCGGACAAAGGCGGCAAGATGCCGCGCGAACCCTGGATTGCAGGTGCCCTCCACCAGATCCACCACAAGCAGGATGGACCGCTCGCATGCTCCCAGCGCACGTGCGACGTCGCGGATTACCTGCTCCTCGGCCACGTCGGAGCGGATTGCAAGGCCGAACGCAGCGCCGAAGCCGGTGCGATGGAGCTCGAAGGTGACTCCGACCAGCACGTTCCGGAGTCGGTCTTCGTTTCTAACTTCTACATAGTAAACGGCGCGATCCGGATCGGACAACTGGAGGTGCTCGACCGTTTCTGTTGCCAGGCTCGTCTTGCCGGAGCCGGAGATCCCGACGATCTCAATGGCTTTGCTCCGGTTCATCTGCACGATCCGTGCGATGATGTCGGATCGGCGGACGTGATGGCTTTCCAAGGGTGGGGGAGTCGTGACGGCGATTGCATTCGGCCAGAAGCGCTTAAGATCGAGAGCGGCTGCGGCGAGCTTGCGCAGGATGCGCGCGACCTCGTCGTGCTTGCCGTCCCTGTTTTCGTACGAGATCACCTTCACGCCCGCCTTGGCGAGCATCCTGCGCTGGTGCGCTTTGCCGGGATCCTCCACCATGAGCGCGAAGTGGCGAGGCGGCTGATCGGCGAGCAGCGCGCGGGCTTGGCGGAGAAGCTCTTCGAAGACGTCTTCCGTGAGTTCGCAGCCCACGAAGAGCATAGTGCTGGAGAGGAAGAGTGCGCTGAAGACCTGCTTGAAAGCCTGATCCGCATACACAGCATCGTGTTGCTGCCGAGTAAAGACCCATGTGGAGCGGTCGATGAGCGTGCCGTGCAGTTTGAGGATGAAGCCGCTTCGTCGCTGGGCTAGGTCCCCCGTTGCTTTCGTGAGCGATGGGATTTGGCTGCCGGTGGCCCGCTCGATCAACTGGTCAACGTTGGTCGTTAGGATCGCGCGTATACCGGGAGCGATGGCGCCAATGGCGCCGATGACCTCGGGCAGCACGAGGTCGCGGTCATTCAGGTGGCCTTCCATGGCTACGCCGAACTCGTTGGCGCCGAGCGCCGCCTCCAGGGCCGAGAGCGCGTCGATGAGCCTGTCCCTCGACGCCAGTGCCTCGACCTCCGCCAGCGTCGGCTCTGCGACACCGCCGGCTCGGGCGTGCTCAACGAGAAGCGCGACAAGGCGCCTGCGCCCTCCAACCCCGGCCGCCTCGGAGATCCCCTCGCCCACGACGAGCACCAGGCCCCCGGCACGAAGGGCCTCCTTCAACTCCTCCAGCGTGGGATCCTCGGCCATGACCATGAACTGCAAGTTCAGCGCCGAGGTGCTGCGACGTCAAGGTCGCGGGCCCCGAATGACGCGCTGCGCGGGAGCGGCGACCATGCTACCGTAGGCTCCATGCCTCCGTCCCCCGACATCCAGCGTGATCTTCGTGCCGCCTATAGCACAGGAAATCTCGTCGTCTTCGTGGGCGCGGGGGTTCCGGCGGCTGCCGGCCTCGACGACTGGCCCAGGCTCGCTAAACGGCTGCGGAGGCGCCTCCAAAGCGAGGGCAAGCCGCAGCAAGTGCTCGCCGAGGTAGGCGACCTGATCCGCAAGGGGCAGCTTGTTGACGCCCTCTCTGCAGCAAAGCTCGCGCTCGGCGAGCATGAGTTCAACCTGGCGGTGGAGAACGCCGTGGACGACAGCAAATTGGTGGTCCCCGATGTCGCTGCTGCGATCGCTGAGCTGAGGCCGAAGCTCCGGGCCGTCATTACCACCAACCTAGACAGTATCATGGAGAGAGCCTTCCTGGGCGCTTGGCCCACGCTCACGGCTCCCACCGGCGACCTGGCGCAGCGCCGGGAGTACATCCTAAAGCTTCACGGCACTCGCCTCGATCGCAGCACTTGGGTGTTCACGCGCGACCAGTACGACCAGGCGACCTTCGGGCGGCCGCAGCACCGCGCGATCTTCGAGGCGATATTCCGCGCGTACCCGATCCTCTTCGTCGGCTACGGGCTCATCGATGACGATCTCGAACAGACCCTCGGCGCAACTCGGGCGCTGGCTGGAGGGCAGCCGCCGCAGCACTTCGCGCTCCTGCGCGACCCTCTGCCGCCCCATCGGCGTAAGAAGCTCGACGACGCCGGAGTTCGGCTCCTCGTGTACGACAACCACACCGACGTACCGGTGCTTCTTCGCGCTATCCGCTAAGAATCACTCTCTGGTAATTGACGCGGCGCATTGATTTTCAGCAGGTTTGGAAGGCTCGCCGGACCCCTCTTCATTCCAGCCCGCCGACCTGACGGGCGACGCCACCGGAGGTGCTTATCCGCTGCAGGAGCCGCTTCCTCCCGCGATACGCCGCCTTCGAGCTCGTCGGCCGCTACCACGCTGCCCGCGCGCCGAGGAGCGCTCCTCACCGACGCCGCCCGCGTGGCGCGTTATTTCGGCCCGAGGCTGGCGTCCCTGGTCCACGAGGAGCTCTGGACCGCAGCGCTCGACAGGCACGGCCGCGTCCGCGAGACGCGCCTGCTCACCCGCGGTGGCGTCGACGTCCTCACCATCGACGCCGCGACCGTCCTGCGCACCGTGCTGGACATGGCGGCCTTCTGCCTCGTCCTCGCCCACAACTGCCCCAGCGGCGATTCCACGCCGACCCGCGAGGACGAAGCGATGACCCAGGAGCTGCGCCATTTCTCCGCGGAGCTACACGTCCCGCTCACGGCCCACGTCATCGTCATCGTCATCGTCACGCCCAGCGGGCGCTACGCCGCCGTCCACGAGTAGACCATCGCGGCGCACAGCGCCCCTGCGCATCCAGCTGCCAGCCTCCAGCGCACCGCCCCGGCCGGGAGCTCCGCGGGCCTCCGGCAGCCGTACGACGAGCTGGAGAACATGGAGCCACCGATCGTGGCTTGGTTGCCCCAACCTCGGTCGGGTCACTCCGCCCCGTGGCTGGGGACCCGTCGCCTCACCACGAGCGGGGCGTCCACGCGCAGGTTGAGCAGGTCGTCAGGCAAGAAACGCGTGATCGCGCGGACAGAGCTCACGCCGGACGAAGCCCTGTCAGGTGTCAAAGAGTGACCTCGGGTGGATCCGGTGGGCTCACGATGCGTTCGGCCAGCCCATCTCGGGGGCGCAGCGAGCGGCAGGAGCTTCTGCGAGAGGAAGAAGACGCCCTTCAGGTGGACGCTCGAGAGCGCGTCGACCTGCGCCTCACAGCCAGCCTGCGAGCGATCGACGCCCTTCACCGCGTGCGCTTCACCGCGCCGGAGCGGGCGAACGGCTTTGCGCTCTTCCCTGCAGCGATCCGACGACGTTCGCCACGATGTCGCGGACGAACCGCCCTGCCGGATCGTCGTCGGTGGCGCGCGACCACAAGAGCTCGAGCCGCGCGCCCTTGAGAGAGAACGGCACGGGGATCGCGCGCAGATGCGATCGCGCCCGGATGAGGTGGTCAGCGAGCAGCGACGGCACCGTGGCCACGAGGGAAGAGCCCTCGATGAGATCCGCGATGTAGCCGAAGGAGTGCACGGAGACGCGGACCGTCCTGGCTTTGCCCAGCGCGTCTTCCACGATGCCTCGCGTGTCGCCGGCGTACGAGACGACGATATGCTCCTGGGCGAAGTAAGCGCGCTCGGTGAGCGGGCGAGGGAGCCTGGTGAAGCGCGCGTCGTACAGGCAAACGAACGCCTTCGGCCCGCTCGGGTGTGCGGTGAGCGGCTGGCGGAGGATGGATTTCGGCAGCTCGTCCGCCACGGTGACGGCGAAGTCGATCTTGCTCGAGAGCAGGCTCTCCTCGACGGTCCGGAACTGCACGGGCAGCACGATGAACTGCATGCGCGGCGCCTCGGCGCGGAGCCGGGCTATCAACCTCGGGAGGATCACGGATTCTAGCCCGTCGGCGAGCCCGAACCGGATCGTGGCGGTCGAGAGCTTCGGATCGAAGCGCGGCGCCGCCGTCGCGGCGGCGATGAGCGGCGTGAGGTGCGCGCGCGCCGCCGCGAGCAGCTCGGCGCCGCGCGTCGTCAGCGCGACGCCGCGACCCTGACGGGTGATGAGCTCTGCGCCGACGAAGGTCGCGAGCCTCCGCATCGAGGCGCTCACGGCCGGCTGCGTCACGTAGAGGCGCGACGCAGCGCGCGTGAGGCTCCCTTCCTCCGCGACCACCACGAACACGCGGAGCAGGTTCAGATCGAGATCGCGACCATAACCATCGTTTATGTTCCCCATCACGACTATCCATTAGCATTTCTGTTTGCTCCGCCGTACTCCTTTCCGTGGGTCGCGGCGCCGGCGGAGGCGTCGAACGCGTGAACGCTCCCTCGGAGCTCGAGACAGAGGTCCAATCATGAAACTCCAAGGCAACACCATCCTCATCACAGGTGGAAGCGGCGGCATCGGCTTCGAGCTCGCGTCGCAGCTCCTCCGCCGCGGCAACACGGTCATCGTGACAGGCCGCGACCAAGGCGCGCTCGACGCCGCGCGGCGGAGGCTGCCTGGGCTACGGACCGTCCGGAGCGACGTGCGAGACCCGCAGGCGATTGCGGCCCTCCACGAGCACGTGATGAAGGACTTCCCCGCGATGAACGTCCTCATCAACAACGCAGGGATCATGCGCAAGGTCAACCTGCAGACCTTCGGCGCCGATCTCCAGGGCATCACGGAGGAGATCGAGATCAACCTGAGCGGCTCGATCCGGATGGTGATGCAGTTTCTCCCGCACCTCAAGGCCCAGCCCCGCGCGGCGATCGTCAACGTGTCGTCGGGGCTCGCCTTCAACCCTTACCCGATCGCCCCGATCTACGGCGCGGCGAAGGCGGGGATCCACTCGTTCACGCAGTCGCTGCGCGTCCAGCTCAAGCAGACGAACGTCAGGGTCTTCGAGCTGGCGCCTCCGGCGGTGGACACGCCCCTGAACCACACGTTCGCCGACGAGCTCCGGGGCACGCCGCTCATGAGCGTCGCGAAGCTCGTCGATGAGGCCCTGAAGGGGATCGAGAGAGACCGCCTGGAGATCCGCGTCGGCTTCGCGAACGTCTCCAAGCTCATGAGCCGGATCGCGCCGGGCTTCATCCTCAAGCAGCTCAGCAAGCCGGTCGATCAGATGCTCGCGCAGATGAAGCAGCTGAGCAGCTAGAAGCCCATGGATGCATGTTGCACGGGAGCAGGCGGGACGAGGAGCCCTCGCCGGCGCTGCGCGAGCCTGGTTCATCGGCCGCCGTGTCACAGAGGGCCGGGAAGGAGCGCGCGATGGTGACGGAAGCACGAAGCGGCCGAGTGGGCCGCTCTTCGACATCGAAGGAACCCTACGCGGCGGGCGCCGTGACCTCCAGGGACGGCACCACGATCGGCTACCGCCGGATCGGCCGAGGTCCCGGCGTCATCCTGGTGCAAGGAGCGATGGGGACCGCCGCCAACTACGACCAGCTCGCGAGGGCCTTGGCCAACGACTTCACGGTCTACCTCCCTGACCGGCGGGGGCGGGGCATGAGCCCGCGGGAGTACGACGCCGGGCACTCCATCGAGAGAGAGGTCGAGGATCTCGAGGGCCTCCTCTCACGAAGCGGCGCCCGGCTCGTGTTCGGGCTCAGCTCGGGAGCGATCATCACGCTCGAGGCCGCCCGCGCCTTGCCTTCCATCCGCAAGGCGGCGGTCTACGAGCCCCCGTTTTATCTCGAGGGAGTGCCCCTCGATGAGATCGCTCGCTTCAACGACGAGATCCGCCGCGGGCAGCTGGCCTCGGCGCTCGTCACGGTAAGCAACATCGTGCGTCTCGCCCCGGGGTTCCTCGCTGTGGTCCCGCGCCCGCTGCTCACGCTGGCGACGAGGGGATTTCTCCGCCTGGACGACAGGAGGGGCTCAGGGCGGTACGCGCCGGTGCGCGAGTTGCTCCCGGCGATGCGCTTCGATTTCAAGATGGTCGTCGACAGGGGAGGAAGCATCACCTCGTTCAAGGCCGTCGAAGCCGAGATCCTCCTGCTCGGAGGCACGAAGAGCCCGAGGTACCTGAAGAACGCCCTCGATGCGCTGGAGACGATCCTCCCCAGGGGCCAGCGCACAGAGCTTGAAGGCGTCGGTCACGAGGCTCCCTGGAACGCCGATCGGGGAGGGAGCCCCGAGCTCGTCGCGCAATCCCTGCGCGGGTTTTTCAGGGAAGACCGCGCCTGAGCTCAGCGAGATACTCTTCCGACACTACCCCGACCTCGGTCGGGTCGCTCCGACGAGCTCGATGCGGCTCCACACGTCGCCCTCACACGAGCCCTCGGCCTCCATCCAGGCGCGGCAGAGCTCACACTCGGTATAGATCTCGAAGTGCGCGGGCAGCCGGAAGCGCTCCCGGTCAGACGCCGGTATGGCGCATTCCTCGTCGACGTGTTGCCGCGGCGGTGAAGGCATCCCCTGCACCCATTCGAACAGGCCGCAGGGACCGTCCTTTCCCTGCCAGCCGTCGACCATGGTCCCACACCTGGGGCAAGCGAGCTGCGGCACCGGCGTATACCAGTCGAACATCCCCATGATGAACACCTGTCAATGAGGTCGGTCCGCCCGACGGCTCGGTGGTGCGCTGCCGCGCCGCGGGCGGGGTCAGCACCAGCGCTCCGTCGGTCGCACCTTCCGCGGCATCTTGAACGGTTCGCGACCTGGACGCCACGCGGCTCCGCCTCGTCTCGCCGCCTGTTCGCGTAGCGGATCCGTCGGTGGGGTTCGGGCGCTCGGTATTCCCAGGGCGTCGTCCTCCGAGGGCCACCGTCCGGCGCTGCGGGGCCCGGCGTCGCCCCCGGCGCCGATCCGTGCCAGGATGCGGCCGGGTCGTCGCATGGGAAACCACCTGGAGCGGGTCGTCGGGGTGCTCAACGGCGTCCTCGGCGACTACCTGAAGCGGACCAGCAACGGCCTCGCGACCGCGATGCAGCTCGTCCGCGACGGGCACCCCGTGCCGGTTGCCAGGGCATTTCCCGCGGCCGTCTCTGCCCAGACCACGCCCCGCGTCGTCGTGCTCGTGCACGGGCTGATGAGCACCGAGGAGGTCTGGACGATGCCGGACGGCGAGACCTACGGATCGCTGCTTGCGCGCGACCTCGGCTACACGCCGTTTCATGTGCGGTACAACAGCGGCCTTCGTGTCTCCGAGAACGGCGAGGCCCTCGATGTCCTCCTCGAACAGCTCGTCTGCGCCTACCCTGTTGCGGTGGAGGAGCTGGCCCTCATCGGCCACAGCATGGGCGGCCTCGTCGCGCGCAGCGCCGCGCACGCGGCGAGCGACAAGGATCGACGGTGGCTGCCCCTCGTCAAGCGGGCCTTCTATCTCGGAACACCGCACCTCGGCGCCCCGCTGGAGCGCTTTGGCAACGTGGTCACGTGGGCGCTCGCGAGCATCGACAATCCGTACACGAAGCTCATCGCCGACATCGTCAACCTCCGCAGCGGCGGGATGAAAGACCTGGCGTATGCCAATCTACGCCGCGAGGACTGGGAGGGCGCCAGCGCGAACGCCCTGCTCCAGAATCGCCGCCATCCCGTGCCCCTGCTCCCCCACATTCGCCATCATCTCATCGCCGGCGCGCTCACGGCCGACCCGAGGCTCTCCCTCCTGTTCGGGGACGCGATGGTCTCGCTGCGGAGCGCCACGGGGCGGGCGGTCGCCGAGGACCGGTGCTCGCCCTTCCCTCAGGAGCACGCGCGGATCATGCCGTCGCTCGGGCACCTGCGCCTGGCTCACGACCCGGACGTCTACGCGCAGATCCGCGCGTGGTGCGAGGAGGCGGTGTGATGGACCGGTGGCGCGGCCTGAAGGACCTCGTGCAGGACGCGGTCGACCACGGCTCCCGGCGCGTGGAGCGCATCCAGAAGGACGCGGCGAAGCTGCCCTTCGACCTGCTGGAGCAGATCCCCCCGATCAAGGCGCCCGTGAGGGGGATCCGGCTCATCCACGATACGACGCTGTCCGGCGTCCACGGGGCGATCCGCCTCGTCAACCGCGCCGTGGGGGGCGCGGTGGATGTGGTCCTCTTTCTCGTGGAGCAGAAGGCACGGCCGGGGGAGGCGCCGGCCGGCAGCGCGGGCGCCACGCCGGACGCGCCCTCCGGGAGCTCGGACGACAAGGTGATTTGAGCCCGGCGGCTCGGAGACTTCAAGCCCGGCGGGTGTTCGCCGCGCCGCCCGCCTGTGCTGGGCGAGAGTTCGCCGCGCCGCCCGCCTGTGCGGAGCGAGAGTTCGCGGCGCCGCCCGCCTGTGCTGGGCGAGAGTTCGCCGCGCCGCCCGCCTGTGCTGGGCGAGAGTTCGCGGCGCCGCCCGCCGGTGCTCCCTGAGCGTTCCGGCGTGCGCGGTCTCGCGGGCTGCTCGGTAGAATCACCACCTCGACCTTGCGAGGCGGGGACGATACGCCCCGCATGCTCCGCCCCTGCGCCTCACGGCGGCGGCGCTCGTCGTGGTTGGCATCGCTGATGAGCTCCAGGACCGAGTCGGTATCGACCCGCCTCGAAGACGCCTGGAAACGGCCGCTCAGCCGTGTCTCGGGCGTGAGCTGGCTGCACGCGTAGAGCTCCCACATCTCCTGCGCGTAAGGGCGGGGCTGCCGGTTGGGAGCGAACCGAGAGAGGAAGCGCTGGAGGTTGTCGACGTCGCGCAGCAGCAGCTTTCGCGCGTTCTGATTGCTGGAAGCGTCCACTGCCTGCGGGAAATCGATGACGACCGGCCCGTCCGCCCCCATCAGCACGTTGAAGTCGGACAGATCGCCGTGCACGACCCCGGCGCTCAGCATCCGGACCGCTTCTGCCAGCAATCGGTCGAAGACCCTCACCGCCTCGTCGGGGTTCAGTCTCACCTCGGCGAGCCGCGGGGCCGGGCTGCCGTCGGCGTCGGCGATGAGCTCCATGATCAGCACACCGTCGATGAAATGGTGAGGTATCGGGACGCGCACCCCCGCGCTGTGCAGGCGGAAGATCATGTCCACCTCGGTCGATCTCCAGGCGGCTTCGTCCTGCGCACGACCATGGCGCGAGCGCTTGTTGATCGCGCGCTGATCGCGGCTGTTGCGCACCTTGCGCCCCTCCGTGTACTCCGCCCGGTTCTTGAAGGTCCGGTCCTGCGCCTGTTTGTAGACCTTGGCCACCCGAAGCTCGCCGCCGGAGCGCACCAGGAAGACCTCCGCTTCCTTGCCGCTCATCAGCGGGCGCACGACCTCCTCGATGAACCCTTCGTCGGCCAGAGACATCAGGCTGCTGGGAATTCGCATCTCGTTCTTGCTTCTCCGCCGGGGATCGTTCTCCGCCTTCTAGCCACACGACCTGGGGCGCCGCAACTGGATTGGTCCTCCCCGCTTCCGCGGACACCCCGGACGACACCAGGGAGCAGGAATGGGACGGTGAAGGAGGAGGGCGTTCACGCCCGAGTCGAAGGCGGAGGTGTCACGGCTGGCGAAGGTGGGCGACCGGAGAGCATCGGCCAGGTGGCGACGGACCTCGACCTGACCGAGACGGCGCTGCGCGGCTGGATCAGGCGCACGGAGGGGATAAGACGAACAAGGGCGATCGCGGGGAGCAGGGGCAACAGCTGCGAAGTTGCCGAAGCGTGCATATAAGGATTTCGCTGTGCCCGAAGCGCCGGAACGCCGCGGGGCCGGTAGAGTGGACGCAGGCCCGCCTCCGGCGACCGCCTGCGCGCCGGCATCCTCGTCCCTGGGCTCCGGCATCGTGAGCCAGGCGCCCGACCTCGGGCGGCGCTGGAGCAGGCCCTCGCCCCGGCCGCAACCGCGCTCTCGTGGTAGGGTCGGCCATGAGCACCGGCGTGCTGTCGCATCACCTGGATCCTGCCCGCAACGCACCGGAGGTCGAGGCAGCATTCGCGGCGGTGCCGCCCGAGCAGGTGGCAGAGATCCTCGACGGGGAGCTCTTCACCTTTCCGCGGCCCGGCCGCCCTCACACGCGCAGCGCGTCGCGCCTGACGATGAAGCTCGGCAGCGCCTTCGACCTCGGCGATGGAGGGCCCGGCGGCTGGGTGCTCCTGGATGAGCCGGAGCTCCACCTTGGGCCGCGGCCTGACAAGGTGGTGCCCGATCTCGCAGGGTGGAAGCGGGAGCGCATGCCGGACGCCCTCGGAGACGAGGACACGCCGGCGCACTACGACGTCCCTCCGGACTGGATGTGCGAGGTGATCTCGCCGCGTACAGAGCGCGTCGACCGGGGGAAGAAGATGCGGATTTACCGGCGCGAAGGTGTCGGGCACGTGTGGCTGCTCAGCCCCTTGCTGCGTACGCTCGAGGTGTACCGGCTCGAGGGCGGACGGTGGGTGCTTCTCGAGACCTACGAGGAGGACGCCAAGGTGAGGGCCGAGCCGTTCGATGCGGTGGAGCTCGATCTGGCGGCCATCTGGACCAGATGACCGATCGCGGGCCGGTCACGAAGCGCGCTCCACCGGTCGGAGCTGGGCTACCGTGATCGCCATGAACCTCGCCGGAATCGCCCACATCCAGCTGTCGGTCACGGATTTCCCGCGCAGCCGCGCGTTCTACCGCGCGCTGTGCGAGCACTTCGAGATGCAGTGCCAGTACGACGATCCGGGCAGCGAGAACGAACGGCCCACGCTCTATTACATCGGCGGCAAGACCGGCCTGTTGATCCGCCCCGTGAACCCGGAGCACGCCGGCGCCCGCTTTCACCAGTACAAGCCCGGGCTGCACCACCTGTGCTTCCGCGCCCGCAGCCGCGAGGATATCGACGCATTCCACGCGTTCTTCGAGAGCACGCTGGCCGCGCTCGGCGGCAAGCTCGTGCAGGCGCCGCAGGACGGTGCGTGGGCGGCAGGCTACTACTCGATCGTGTTCGAGGATCCGGACGGCATCCGGCTCGAGATCAACCACGTCCCTGGCAAGGGCAACCTGTCCGAGGGCGTCGAGCTTCCGCTGCCCGCGCGCGTCCCGGGGGGCGTGCCCGAGCAAGCGTGAGGGATGCTGATGCTCCGCCCCACGGGCACCTCCACGTCCGCTCAGCCGGGGATGGATCCCCCTCTGCGCTCCCTGGTCCGCAGCGCGTAATCGATGCCGCTGCGCAGCGTGGCCTCTGTCACGAGGCCCTGCCAATCCACGCCGAGGTCGATGAGCATCCGCGCGATGGCTGGCTGAATGCCCGTGAGCACGACCCTCGCCCCGAGCAGCCCCACCGCGCGAGCGGCTTGCATGAGCACCCCCGCCACCTGGGCGTCGACCGATCTCACCCCCGTGATGTCGATGATGGCGATGGTCGCCTGGTGCGCGCCGACCCCGGAGAGCAAGGTCTCGATGATCCGGCTCGCCCGCTCCGGATCGAGCGTGCCGATGAGCGGCATGACGAGCACCCCGTCGGCGATCGGCAAGAGCGGCGTCGCGAGCTCCCGGATGATCGCCTGTTGCGCCGCGATGACCGCCAGCTGCGCCTCCTGGCGCTCGGCCTCCGCCCGCTTGATGGCCGTGATATCGATGGCCGCGCCCCCGACCGTCCCCTCCGGGAGGCCAGGACCCCGGACGGGAAACTTGACGGAATGGAACAGCCTTATGCCTTCCGTAGGGTGAGGGACGCTCTCCTCGAACATCGTCGCGACGCCGGTGTTCCTCACCGCGTCGTCCGCGGCCTTCACCTGAGCGACGATGTCGTCCGGGAGCATGTCGTGGTCGCGCATGCCAGCGCCGCTCCCCGGCTCCATGCCCATGAACCGTTCGAATTGAGCGTTGAGCACGACATACCTGCTGTCCGAATCCTTGGCGAACATCATGGCAGGCATGTACTCAAGGAACGCGTGGAACAGGGCTTCGCTCTTCTGCAGCTCCACCTCACGGCGCGCTCTCTCGGTGACATCCTCGGCCGAGACGAGGATCTGATGCGCCGCCCCGTCGTCTCCGCGCCTGAGGACCACACAGCGCAGGGCAAAGGAGCGCTCGACGTCTCCGGTGCACCGCGCGCGCAGCGCGCGTTCGAGGGGCTGGCCGTCCAGTGAAGCCGTGAGCTGCCGCACATGACCCGCTGACGCGTCGAGGTCCTCGGGGTGGATGCGAGAGATGAGGGTCTCCCAGGCGCGCTCCGGCGTCTCCTGGTCGCTGATCCCGAGCGCCCGGACGAAGGCGCGATTGCGGGCGACGATCCGCCTGTCCCTGAGATCGAGGACACAGAGGATGGTCGGCGCCAGATCAAATATCTGCTCGACCAGCGTGCCTTCCAGCCCCGTTGCCCGCGCGGCCATCGAGCCGTTCGAGGTAGGCGTATCCGTCATAGTGTCCGTGCCCTCCTCGTTGACGCCTAGCGGATTTCTTCGCCTCTGTGGTGCGAGAATTCGGTGCCGCACGGCGGAACAGGCGGGCGAACGAGCGCATGGCCAGCTGGGCAGAGCGCGTGGAGCGGTGCCGATCGATGTGGGCAGTGCTTCACCGCAGCAGCGATTCCGCGTCTCGAGGCCGCCCGGCGGCTCATCCAGGGGGCGTGCCCGCTCAGCGGGGTGGCCCGGGGTCCGCCGCGGCGCGCTTCGCGCGGAGCTCCGCGAGCGTCCACTGCGCCACGCCGCGCGCCCCCTCGATCGTGAAATGCACGCCGTCGGGCCGGATCGCCCCGTCCTCGTACATGCGCCGGCACTCGCCCCCGGGGCAGATGTTCTCCTGGAGGTCGAGGAGCGCGACGTCGGGCAGCGTCGCCACGACCTTCCGGATCGAGCGGTTGATGCACGTCACCTGCTCGCGGACGTCCTTCGTCTCCCAGTCGCCGAGCGCGTAGGGGACGGTCGCCATCCAGACGCGCCCGTGCGGGTTCCGGAGCTTGTCGAGGTTCGTGACGAGGTTCGTCTCGAAGCGCTCGTGCCACGCCGGCTTGCACGCCTTCGTCCACTCGTCGTTCACCGTGATGCCGTGCATGAAGGCGCCGCCGAGGTAGAGGACCGCGGCGTCGGGCTTCCCCTGCGCGAGCAGCGCGGGCCACTCGGTCATGCCGCAGAGGTCCGCCATGATGGTGCAGCCGTCCCGCCCGTGGAGGTCCACCGCGAGCCCGCGCTCCTGCAGGCCGCGGAGCGCCCAGCCGAGCGTGTTCGCTGTCGAGTCGCCGACGACGACGACGCGGAACGTGACGTCGTCCTTCACGACCGCGGTGACGAGCGCGTCGATCATCGCGGAGCCCTTCGGCGCCTCGCCGTCCTGCGCGTGGGTCGCGCGGACGGCGATGAGCAGGCCGAGCGTGACGCCGGCCGGGACCGCCCAGAACGAGCGCCCCTTCGGCAGCCCGCGCTCGCGGATCGGCTTCTCGAGGAAGCGGTAGGAGACGAGCGCGACCGCGAAGGTTACCGCGAAGCGGAGCGCGGTGAGGGCGGGGCCGTGCAGGCGATCGCTCGACACGAACACGTGCACCGGCCAGTGCCAGAGGTAGACGCCGTAGCTGATGGTGCCGACCCACGCGAGCGGGCGCCACGCGAGCGCGCGCGCGACCAGGCTCCGCGAGCCCTGCACGGCGCACGCGATGAGGACGAGGGCCCCGAGCTCCGTGAGCCAGAACCCGCCGTGGTAGAGCAGCCACGACTGGCCGTCGAACACGGACCACGCGATCGCGAGGCCGATCGCCGAGACGACGCCGGCGACGTCGAGGAGGCGCACCGCGCCCGCGGAGAGCTCGGCGCGCGGCGTGAGCACCGTCGCGAGCGCGGCGCCGAGGAGGATGCCGGAGGCGCGCGTGTCCGTGCCCATGTACACGCGCGTCGTGCTCTCCGGCGCGAAGAGGGCGAGCATCGCGATCGCGGAGAGCGCGGCCAGCGCCAGCGTGAGGACGAGCACGCCGCGGCGCGACCACCGCGAGAGCACGAAGACGATGACGAGCGGCCAGACGACGTAGAACTGCTCCTCGATCGCCAGGCTCCACGTGTGCTCGAGCGGCGAGCGCGACGTGAAGATCTCCCAGTAGCTCTTGTGCGCGTAGATGGCGCGCCAGTTCGCCACGTAGCCGAGCGTCGCGAGCACGTCGGCGCGGAGGCCGGCGAGCGCGCTCGGCGGCCCGAAGAGGCGCCCGTGGAGGACGACCACCGGGACGAGCGCGAGGAGCGCCGGGAGGAGCCGGCGCGCGCGGCGGATCCAGAAGTCCTTGAGCGAGATCGCGCCGCGCGCCTCGTGCTCCGCGAGGAGGAGCGACGTGATGAGGTAGCCCGAGAGGACGAAGAAGAGATCGACGCCGAGGAAGCCGCCGCGCAGCATCCCGTTCGCGTGGAAGAAGAGGACGCCGAGCAGGGCGAGCCCGCGCAGCCCGTCGAGCGCGGGCAGGTGAGGGAAGAGCGGGCGACGGGCGGGCGTGTCCACGAGAGGAGGGCGAGACTATCAAAACGCCCGGGCGGCGCCTCCCCTGCCGAGCGCTCGCGTCGCGCGGATCGCGCCGTGGTCGAGGTTACTCGTCAGTAATGATCGCCCTTCTTCGTGACGCCGAAGGGGATGAGCTGCGACGGTTGACCGTTGATCGTCGTCCCCCCGGCCTGGATCATGTGCGCCAGATCGAGGAACTCGGCCGGGAAGTTCAGCTTCGGAGCGGTGAGCGCGTCGAGCGCCGCCGTCTGCTCCGGCGTGAGCTTCACCTCGAGCGCCCTCACGTTGTCGTCGAGCTGCGCCAGCGTGCGCGCCCCGATGATCGTGGACGACACCGCCGGGCGCGCCTGCACCCAGCTGAGGGCGACGCGCGCGACGGTGGTCTCGAGCTGCCTGGCGATCCGCTCGAGCTCATCGATCACCGCGTAGCTCCTCTCGTCGAGGTAGCCCGCCGCCCACTGCCGCCCTTCCGGCTTGACGGTCGCGGCGTTCCTCCGCGTGTACTTGCCGCTCAGGATCCCGCTCCGCAGGGGCGACCACGGCGTCACCCCCAGCCCGAGCTCCTGGGCCATGGGGATCAGCTCCCCCTCGACCGTCCGCTCGAGGAGCGAATACTCGATCTGCAGCCCGATGAACGGCGCCCATCCGCGGAACTGAGCGATCAGCTGCCCTTGCGTCACCTTCCACGCAGGGGTGTCGGACACGCCGATATAACGGACCTTCCCCGACTGGACGAGATCGTGGAGCGCCGCCATGGTCTCCTCGATCGGCGTGAACTTGTCCCAGTTGTGCAGCCAGTAGAGATCGATGTAATCGGTGCGCAGCCGGCGGAGCGACTGCTCGCAGGCGGCGAGGATCGATTTGCGGTTCGAGCCGCCGCCGTTGGGATCACCGACGTACAGGTTTCCGCTGAACTTCGTGGCGATCACCAGCCGGTCGCGCTTCTGCCGGTCGTGGCCGAGGTGGTCCCCGATGATCTTCTCCGAGTGTCCTTTGGTGTAGAGGTTCGCCGTATCGATGAAGTTCCCCCCGAGCTCGATGAAGCGGTCGAGGATGGCTTCGGAGTCCTTGACGCTGCTCCCCCAGCCCAGGTCCTCGCCGAACGTCATGGCGCCGAGGCAAAAGGGGCTCACCCGCAGACCTGAGCGACCGAGCGTGACATAATGATCGAGCGGCATCGCATCACCTCCGGAACTTGTTCCGTTTCGAACAGTTCAATGTTGAACTAGTAAGGCCGCACCGATCCATCGTCAAGCGCGAGCAGAGAGAACATGGACAAGCTTTCGCCCTGGGAGCTCTGGACGCTGAACTTCGAGTTCAGCATGGCGGTCATGGCCGAGGTGGAGCCAGAGGTGCGCGCGCTGGGGCTCGAGATGAAGGAGTTCTTCCTCCTCGGCAAGCTCGACGACCACCCTCACCCTGCCGAGCTCGCGCGCGCGCTGATCACGCCCAAGCCCTCGATCACCTTCATGGTGAAGCGGATGGAGGCGGCCGGCTTCGTCCAGCGCGAGACGGAGGCGGGCGATCTGCGGCGCTTTCGGCTGACGCTCACCCGCTCGGGGCGCAAGGCGATGGAGGCGGCGCGGGCGATCCTCGACGACGCCTTCGGGCGAAGGCTCGCGCGCATCTCGGCAGGCGAGCGCGCCGAGCTGGCGCGGCTCCTCACGCGGCTGACGGGGGAGCGCGCTCGCCCGCGCTGACGGCCGCCCTCGCGCTCACTCGTAGTCGCGACGCAGCTCTTCGTAGAACGCGTCGCTCATGAGGTAGTCTGCCCACCACTGCTCGACCGGCGTCGCGCCCCGGCGCTGCTGGAAGAGCACCAGATCGTCCAGCTCGCCGTCGTACCAGCCCCACAGGAACCGGGCCCGCAGCACGTCCACGTTTCGCCCGCGGAGCTCGGCCACCGCGTCCTCGAGCGACTCGTCGTCGAACTCGTCGACCAGCGCCTCCGCCTCGTCGATGATCTCGCCGAGGTAAGCCAGCCCCTTCTTGGTGAGCTCGAACCGCGCCTTGCGGCGGTTGACCTCGACGAGGTCCGCGTTCACGAGCTCCTGCAGGACGTCCTCCAGCGGGCTCAGCTCGGACGGCAGCACGAGGGGTATCTCCATGCCTCCGTCGGCGGGCTTCAGGTCCATCTTCTTCAGCACGTAGATGCCGGCATAGACCAGCTTCTGCTCGCGCGACACGATCGGCTGCTGTCTGCGTCCTTCGAACATCGCCTCACTCCGCGGTGCGCCAGGCCTCCGCCTCGAGGCGGATGTGCCGGCGACCGTCTGCGTCGGTGTCGAGCCACGCGTCGACGTCGCCGTCGGCGTAGTACACGGGGGTGCGCCCCGCCGCCTCCGGCCGCCGGATGCGCGCGGCGTGGGGGTTGCACATGGCGAGCACGATGGCGCGCTCGCCCGAGAGCGCGGCCGGCAGCCAGCGCTCGAGGAACGCCGACAGGAGCACGGTCACCGAGTAGTCCTTGGCGACCTCCTCGACGAAGAACTCGAGCTCCACGTCATCGGGCAGCACCTCCGGCTCGTCCGCGGCGTGCACCGCCACGACGAGCGCGTCGGTCACCCGGAGCGGCCCTCGACCCGCGCGGCCATCCAGCCAGAGCGCGTCCACCCGGCACCAGCCGAACTGCGTGGACTCCACGTCCGGCTCGTCGCGGTGCTGTTCGAGGTTCAGCAGCTCCAGCGCGGGACGGCAGCGGAACGGGAGCTCGGAGATGCTTCGCAGGGGCTGCATCGCGGCGGCCGGCGCGCGCCGCTACGCGACCAGGCGCTCGGGCCTGCGGCCTCGCTCGCTGCGGCGGACGCCGAAGCGCGAGCCGGCGCCGGACTTGCCGCTGCCGAAGCGGCTGCCGCCGGCGTTGTTGTAGCGCCGCCCGGTCTGCGACGACTTGCTGCTGTCGACGCTGGACGGGTTCGAGGCGCGGTACGCGTCGCGCTGGGATCGCAGATCGGGCGCGCGGCCGGGCGGCGTGGTGTACGGCTGCGTGTACACAGGCACGTAATTCGGGCGCAGCGCCGACGACACCATGGCGCCGAGGAGCATGCCCGACGCCAGGCTCATCACCGGCGAGTGGTAGTACCCGTAGGGGCCGAACCCGGACGTCTGGATCTGCGCGGCGCCTTCGCCCGAGACGTCACGGCGGATCGAGAACACCTTCTCGGGGTCCTGCACGCCGCCGTCGCTGTTCTTGTCGAAGAACCCGGTGACGACCTGCGTCTTGGCGTCCAGGTCCTGTACGGCGACGCTGATGACCTCGCTCCCCTGGTAAATCTCGTTGACGCGCCGCTCGAAGTCCTCGGGCCCCTCGGCCGCCTTGAAGGCTTCGTTGACCTTGTCGAAGTCGAGCTCGACGGTGGTGTTCTCGGTGGTCGCCCAGCGCTCCCTGGACCGCCCGCCGCTGCCGCTGGAATCGCAGCCGGCGGTCGCGACGGCGAGGGCTGTCATGAGCACGACGGGCAGGGTGGTCTTCGTCATCATCTGGAGGGATCTGTCTGGTGCTGTTGGAGGATTCTGTCAAGCAGGCGCCGAGCCCAGCACCGGGAGCCCGCAGGCGCCGGGAGAGAACCTGCGCACGAGGGGGCGCCGCGCAAGATCCGCGAGATCATGGAGGGCGCGGCAAGATCATGGAGGGCGCGACGCGTCAGGGCGCGCGCCACGGCGCGCGCCGGCGGGAGCGGCCCCCGGGCCCGCCGGGCGGCGGCAGCTCGGCCGGGCGCAGCCGCTCGGGCAGGGGTCGGGTCGCGAAGCGCGGGGTACTCAGGTCGCCTTCGGCTTGTGGGTGGCGAAGAAGAGGCCCGGCAAGACGAGCGCCGCGCCGAGCCAATGGTAGGGGGCAAACGCCTCGCCGAGGAGCAGCCACGCCAGCACGGCGGTATAGACCGGCGACAGGTAGAGCAGCAGGCCAGTGCGGCTGGGGCCGAGATGCTCGGTGATATAGCTGTACGTGGCATAGGCGCCGACGCCCGGCACCAGGACCAGGGTCACCACGGTGGCGATGGTGCGCAGGTCGAAATGCGGCGCGCCGCGGCTGGCCAGCTCCCAGCCGAGCGGCGGCAAAAGGAGGATCGCCCCGGCCAGCGCGATCGCGGTGAGCCGCGCCCGGACCCCCAGCGGATCGGGCCATCGCTTCAGCAGCACCGTGTAAAGCGCCCAGGAGATCGCGGCGCCGAGGATCATCAGGTCACCGGTGCTGAAGCGGAGCGCCAGCAGCGCCGCCGGGTCGCCGCGCAGCACGATGACCAGCACGCCGGTCAGCGCCAGCGCGGCGCCCAGGCCCTGGCGCCGGCTGAGCCGCTCTCCGAACATGGCCCGTGACAGCAGGATGATGATCACCGGCGAGACGGCGTAAATCAGGCCGATATTGGTGGCCGTGGTGGTGGCGGCGCCGTAATAGACGCCGGCGCCGCAGATGCCCATGCCCAGCAGGCCGAGCAGGGCATATCGGGCCCAGTCGCGCCGCAGCGCGGCGCGGTTGCGCCACAGTTCACGGCCACAGAAGGGGAGCAGCACCAGCGCGACGCCCATCCATCGAAGCTCCGCCAGCGCCACGGGCGGGATGAAATCGGCCGTGGCGCGGGCCAGCAGCATGTTGGCGGTGAACAGCGCCGGGGTGACGAACAGCAGGACGTGGGCGATGCGCTGCTGGCGGGACTCGGCGAAGCCGAGAGAGCTGGAAGCCATTGGCGCCGACAGTAGGGAAGCGCCGCTACCCTGGCCAGGGCTCGTCGTCCCGCTACGCGCCCCAGCGCTCTATCCCAACCCGCCTCGCGGCCTCCGCCGCTGTCGGCCAATACACCTCTTCGCGCGGGATCTCGATCTGCCCGGCACCCCGGCCGCGCAGCACCTCCCTCTGCTCCGCCACGAGCGCCGAGATGTCCTCCACGCCGACCGTCCACTCCTCGGCAAACCGCCGCAGCGTAGCGCCCCGCAGACCGAGCTGGATCGCCCTCCGCTCGACCGGCGCGCCCGACGGATGGTGGTCCGGATCCCACTGGAGCCGCACGTCCGAGCGCTGGAGATCGCTCTTCCACGCCTCCTCGCTCGGGTAGAGCTCGGGCACGAAGCCCGACGGCACCGCGGCCGCCAGGATCGCGTCGAACCCCGCGCGCTGGATGCGGATGGCCAGCACCGCCTCCTGGTCGGGCTTCGTGCCCCAGCCCGAGCGGAACATCATCCAGAGGAAGTTCGGCTTGATCCAGCTCATGCGGCCAAAGCTGAACTCCGGCCCTCCGAGCCGCTGGTGCAGGGCCGCGTGGCGCGCGATCGACGGACGGTACGCCTGATAGACCACGACGGTCTCGGCGTCGAACTGCGCGAGGATGTGGCGTCCTGCCGAGGGCCAGCGGGCGGCCTGCGCAGCATACGACTCGAGCTCCAGCTTCTTCATCACGCCTGCATCACTCCCTCCTCGTGCTCTCCTCGACCCACCCTGCCTCGTCCGAGCTCCCGTGTCACCGCGGCGCTCCTCTTCCTCCTTACTTCCTCCTGGGCCCTCCGGCGCCTGCGCGCCGACCCCATCCGCTGTCAGGCGCAGTTTGTGCCGGCATGTGCCAGGTGGTATCCGCCGTATCTGCCCGTAATTGCTTATGAAATGTCACGGCATGTCGAGTGCTTCTCCTGAGGCCATCGATCCGAACGACAGACGGACACGGAGACTCACATGCGATCATTCTACAGGGGTTGTACGCTTGTTTCTCTGCTTGCGCTCGGCGCCAGCTTCGCCGCCTGCTCGCGCGGAAGCGGATCGGGCGGGCCCGCGGAGACGGGCCTGGCACAGAGCGCCCTCACGCCCGCGACGAGCTGCGACGATGTCGAGGCGCTGCTCCGCGAACGGCTGAAGCAGAACATGATCAAGTCGGTCGACGTGGCGCGGAAGTCCGCCCTGCAGCAGCTCGAGGAGGGGTGCTACTGGTCCGGCGCGGACGGCGGGGTCGTCGCATCCGCCTCCTCCGGCTCCTCCTCCTCCACGGGAGGGCCCGTCTCGCCGCCGGCCGAGGAGGCAGGAGGGGACGACGGGGCTGCCACGGAGTATTCGACGACCAACACGCAGGAAGCCGACGTCGACGAGGCCGACTTCATCAAGAACGACGGAGAGCACGTCTACATCCTGGCCCACGGGCAATTCCAGATCTTCGACGCGTGGCCCGCCGCCGACACGCACCGCGTCGCGTCGGTCGCGATCGAGGGGGATCCGAAGAAGCTCTTCGTCCACGAGAAGCGGGCCCTCGTGTACTCGTCGCTGTCCCCGTCCTCGTCGCCTGACGGCGAGCTCCCTTATTACGGGGGTGAGTGCACGTACGGATATGATTGCGAGTTCACGGGCGACGGCACGCCGCTCCTGGTCACCGAGCTCGACATCAGCGATCTCACGGCGCCGGCCGTCGTGCGGACGCTGAAGTTCTCCGGATCGTTCCTCAACGCCCGGCGCATCGGGAGCGCTGTGCACACGGTCGTGGCCTCCCCCGAGCCGGTGGTGGAGGGACTCTCTACCTGGCCAGAGGGCATCGATGTCTGCACCCTGTCCGAGCAGGGGGTCAACCCGTCCACGGTGGCCGCCGTGAACAGCGCGTACGACAAGCTCGTGGAGAAGAACCTCGCCGTGATCGACGCGGCCCCGCTCGACATCCAGCTGCCCACCGTGGAGGACACGCTGTACCGGGACGGCGTGGCCTCGACGAGCAGCCACGCCCCGTTCGCGAGCTGCGAGAACTTCTACCTGTCGAACACGGGCGACGGGCAGAGCTTCCTCTCGGTCGTCTCGACCGAGCTCGGCACCGAGGCGCTCGGCCAGACGACGATCGTGGGCAGGCCCGGCGCCGTCTACGCGACCGCGGACTCGCTCTACGTGGCGAGCCGGCACCAGTATGGAGAGACGTACGGCTGGTTCTACGACGACGGCGAGACGACGCCCGACGCGACGACCGTCCACAAGTTCGCGCTGAGCGAGCGCGCGGCGCCGAGCGCGTACCTGGGGAGCGGCGTCGTGAAGGGGCGCGTGCTCAACCAGTTCGCCCTCAGCGAGCACGAGGGGTATCTCCGCATCGCGACCACCACCGGGCACCTGCCCGACCCGGACACGCACAACACCGTCGCGTCGCTGAAGCAGGAGGGCGGCGCGCTCGTGGTCAAGGGGATGGTGGACCAGCTCGCGCCCGGCGAGGACATCCGATCCGCCCGCTTCTACGGCGACGTCGGGTTCGTCGTGACCTTCAAGAAGACCGACCCGCTCTACACCATCGACTTCTCGGATCCCGAGGCGCCGAGGGTGCGCGGCGAGCTGAAGATCCCCGGCTTCTCGACCTACATGCACATGATCGACGAGGGGCACGTCATGAGCATCGGCTACGACGCCGACGACCAGGGTGACTTCGCGTGGTTCCAGGGGATCCTGCTCCAGATCTTCGACGTGACGGACCTCGACGCGCCGACGCTCACGCACAAGGAGGTGATCGGGACGCGCGGCTCCGCGAGCGACGCCGCGACCAACCACCTCGCGTTCAACTACTTCACCCAGCGGGGGCTGCTCGGGATCCCCATGGTCATCTGCGAGGGCGGGAGCGGCGGCGACTTCGGCGACACGATGACGTTCAGCGGGCTGCTCGTCTACAAGGTGGATACCGGCGCGGGCTTCACGTCCGTCGGGGGCGTGCCCCACCCGCTGCCGGACGCGAGCGCGGGCGGGAACGGCCCGAGCTGCGGGAACTGGTGGAGCAACGCGACGTCGTTCGTGAAGCGGAGCGTCTTCATGGAGGATTACGTCTACTCCGTCTCCGAGGACGAGATCCGGGTCGCCAACATCAGCGATCTCGCGACGCCGGAAGCCGTCGTCCCGCTCGTCCCCTGAGCGAGATCGAACGTACGCCGCGCCGAGCCGAGCGACGGGGATGAGCCCGTGGCGCACGAAGATGCGCCCCGCTATAGAGCTCCGGCATGGAAGCGCTGGACCTCCCCGCCGAGCAGCTGGCCTCGGCGGTCGGCGCGCGGCCCTTGCTGCTGCTCGCGCTGCTCTTGATCGGAACGGTGGGGGTGCTCCTCGGGCTCGTCGCCGTCGCGCGCTTCTCCGACCGCCACGCGCGGGCGCTGTGGGCGTGGGCCGTCCGGGCCTACGCCGCGGCGGCCGCGCACCCGGCCACGCAGCGCCTCGCGGCCCGGTTCCCCGTGGTCGCGAGGGTGCTGCGCGAGCTCTCTGCGGCCGAGTACCTCGTGATCCACCTCGGCCTCGGGCTGGTGCTCAGCATGGCCGCGCTCGTGTTCGTCGCGCTCGCGGAGGGGGTGCGCGAGGGCGAGCCGATCGTGGACGTCGATCTCGCGCTCGCGCGCGCGCTCCACGCGTCGTCGAGCCGCGCCGGGGTGGAGGCGCTCCGCGCGTTCACCCTCCTCGGCAGCTTCTGGGCGCTCGCGCTGCTCGCGGTCGTCGTGGCCGCGGCGCTGCTGAGGCGGGGCCGGCGCGTCCTCGCGGTCGGGTGGCTCTTCGCCCTCGCCGGCGGCGGGCTCCTCAACTCCGCGCTCAAGGCCCTGTTCGCCCGGCCGCGGCCGACGTTCGCCGATCCGCTCGCGGTGGCCGCGGGGTGGAGCTTCCCGAGCGGGCACTCGATGGGCACGTTCGTCGCCTTTGGCATGCTCTCGTACCTGGGCCTCCTGCTCCTCCGGACGCTGCGCGCTCGCCTCGTGCTCGTCGCGCTCGCGCTCGGCTGGACGGTGGCGATGGGCTTCAGCCGCATGTACCTCGGCGTGCACTACCTGAGCGACGTGCTCGCGGGGTTCGCCGCAGGCACCGTGTGGCTGGCCGTCTGCATCTCGGGGCTCGAGGTCGCGCGGCGCAGGCCGGGTCGGATCGACGGGCAGCCGCTGCCTTCCTGAGACGGCCAGTCGCGTCCGCCCCGAGGTGGGCCGTCGCAGGCGGCCGAGCGGCGGCTGGCCCGCGTAAACCTGCGCCGCCGCCCTGATCCGCAGCGCGCCCGGCGATGTCAAGAGCGAACTCCGGCCGTGTTCGATTCGACATCAAGCTGCGAGCTCGTCGGCAGAAGCCGAGTTAAGTCACGGTGGAAATAGACATTACTATCGAAATTGCGCCGAGACCAAGGCGCAGGACCGAGGTGGACGCCTGGGCGCAGAACCAAGGCGCAGAACCACAGCGGCGACTGGGCGATGACCGCGAACGAAGCGCGAATGAAGCGCGAATGAAGCGCGAATGAAGACCCGCGCCGAGCACAGCAGCGCCGCCAATTTCGCCTGGAGCCGGGGTGCACTTTTACGATAAAGTGTGTCTAGCGCCGTTTGCTCGGGAAGAGCGCAACGTGCGTTATCGAGGTGGCCGTGGGTTTAAGGACTTCTTATCTGGCTTTGGCGGTGGGATTGCTTCAGATCACGGTCGCTTGCGGCGGGGGCGGCGCGACCACGAGCGATGCGACCGGCTCCGGGAGCGGCGCGAACTCCGGCGGCGGTCCGCCTGGCGTCGGCGGCGCCGGCGGAACCGGCGGTGTGCCCGAGTTCACGGTGGGCAGCGGCATCGGCCTTGGCGGCAACGGCGGCGGCGAGCCGGACCCGTGCGACGTCGCCGATCCGCCCCCCGAGTGCTTCCTGCCTCCCGACCCCGCCTGCGGAGACGCGGCGCTGAACCAGGCGTCCGAGGCCTGCGACGACGGCAATACGCTGCCGGGCGACGGCTGTTCTGGGCAGTGCCAGGTCGAGCCTTACTGGGAGTGTCCGACGGCCGGTCGGCCTTGCGAGCTGACCATCGCGTGCGGCGACGGTGTCGTCGACCCCGGCGAGTTCTGCGACGACGGCAACAACGTCGATGGCGACGGCTGCAGCGCCGACTGTTACTACGTCGACCCCTCGTACGTGTGCCCGAAGCCGGGCGAGCCGTGCATCCTGCTCTACGACTGCGGCGACGGCCGCGTGAACGGCTCGGAGGAGTGCGAGGACGGCGACGACCCGCCTGCGTCCGGCGACGGCTGCAGCGCGGACTGCAAGCGCGAGGCGGGGTTCCAGTGCAGCCGGCCCGGTCTGCCGTGTACGCGGCTGCCGGTCTGCGGCAACGGCGCCAAGGAGACAGGCGAGGGGTGCGACGACGGCAACACCGCGAGCGGCGACGGCTGCTCGAGCCTGTGCCGGCAGGAGCCTTATTACAACTGCCCGACCCCCGGATCGCCCTGCGTGCGGCTGATCGAGTGCGGCGACGGCAAGGTGCAGCCGGGCGAGCTCTGCGATGACGGCAACGCCGCGGACGGCGACGGCTGCTCCGCCGACTGCCAGGTGAAGGACCCGGCGTACGTGTGCCTCGAGCCGGGCGAGCCGTGCATCCCGCTCTACCTGTGCGGCGACGGCCGCGTGAGCGGCAACGAGCAGTGCGACGACGGCGACGACCCGCCGGCGAGCGGCGACGGCTGCTCCGCGGACTGTCGGCTCGAGGAGGGCTGGGTCTGCAGGCCCGGCCAGGCCTGCACCGTGAGGACCTATTGCGGCGACGGCGCTGTGCAGCTCGGCGAGCAGTGCGACGACGGCGGGGGGGAAAACCCTGTCGGCGGCGATGGCTGCACGGCGCAGTGCAAGATCGAGGTCGGCTGGACGTGCCCGCCGGCGGGCGGGCGCTGCACCCCGCCGCCGCCGCCCGTGTGCGGCGACGGCAAGATCGGCGGCACCGAGGTGTGCGACGACGGGAAGCAGCCCCCGGCGAGCGGCGACGGCTGCAGCGCCGATTGCCGGACGATCGAGGAGGGCTGGGACTGCTCGCGCGTCGGGTTCCCCTGCAAGACCCTCTGCGGCGACGGGCGCAAGCGCGGCGCCGAGCAGTGCGACGACGGCGATCTCGTCTCGGGCGACGGCTGCGACGACACGTGCCGCATCGAGCCCGGGCGGGTGTGCACCAACGGCGTGCCCCAGGACTGCACGGGCTACTCCGTCTGCGGCAACGGCGTCCGCGAGGGCACCGAGCCCTGCGACGACGGCAACGGCAACTGGCGCGACGGCTGCACGCCGGACTGCAAGGGCGAGCCGAACTGCAGCGGCGGCGCGTGCCTCTCGAAGTGCGGCGACGGCATCCTCCTGCCCGGCGACGCCACCGAGGCGTGCGACGACGGCAACACCGCGAGCGGCGACGGCTGCTCCGCCACGTGCACGATCGAGCCGGGCTACGCCTGCACCGTGGCGCCCACCGAGATGCGGCTGCCGATGGTCATCCGCGACTTCATCGGATGGTGCCCGAGCGGGTACGACCGCACCGTGAGCAACACCGCATGCGACAACAACCTGACGGACAGCCTCGTCGGGCACTTCGATTTCGAGATCAACCCCAGCGGCGATCAGATCGACAACGTGGTCCAGTCGACGCTCGACGCCGATGGCAAGCCCGTGAGCAGGTTCGGCCCCGGCTTCGTCACGCCGAGCGATGCGAACGGCTGGACCACGGGGCAGGACAACTTCCAGTGGTGGTACCGGGACAACCCGACGTACAACAGGACGCTCGTCACCAGCATCGAGCTGACCGCGCAGGCCGGCAGGTACGTGTACCAGCGGAACCCGTTCTGGCCGGTGGACCGCGACCCGCCGGGCACCGATCCCGTGCTCAACAACCTGGTCTCCGCCAACCTGGAGAAGGCGCAGGACCAGGGGCACAACTTCTACTTCACGAGCGAGGTCCGGTACTGGTTCCAGTTCACGCCGAACGGCGCGGCGGCCGATCCGGTGCTCACCTTCTTCGGTGACGACGACGTCTGGGTGTTCATCAAGAACACGCTGACCGCGGACATCGGCGGCATCCACGCGCAGCTCCAGGAGAGCGTGACCATCCTGGACAACGGCGACGCCCGCGTGACCCCCTGCACCGCCGCTGCCGGTTGCACGAACCGCGGCGCCACCTACGACGTCGACCTGAACCTCGAGCCGGGCAAGGTCTACGAGATCGCGGTGTTCCAGGCCGAGCGCCACGTCACCGGGTCGAACTACCAGCTCACGCTGTCGGGCTTCAGCGCCGGCACGTCGGTGTGCACGCCGCAGTGCGGGGTCGACCCGCCTGTCGTGACGCCGGGCGAGGAGTGCGACGACGGCACCGAGAACGGGACGGGCTACGGCGAGTGCAACAACTGCCAGCTCGGGCCGTACTGCGGCGACGGCCAGAGGAACGGCCCGGAGACCTGCGACAACGGGCTCAACAACAACGCGTACGCCAACGCCTCGAACGCCTGCGCGCCGGGGTGCGTGGCGCCGCCCCGGTGCGGCGACGGCGCGGTCAACGCGCCGTACGAGGCGTGCGACCTCGGCTCCGGCAACACGGCGAACGGCTACGGCGGCTGCACGCGCGAGTGCGAGATCGGGCCGTACTGCGGCGACGGCGTGACGAACGGCCCCGAGCAGTGCGACAACGGCAGCAACGACGGCTTCTACGGCACGTGCAACCCGAACTGCACGCCCGCCCCGCGGTGCGGCGACAGCAACGTCGACGAGGAGTGGGGTGAGGAGTGCGACGACCCGGCCGACCCGAACTGCGTGGGCTGCCAGCTCGGGGCGCTCTGCGGCGACACGGTGGTGCAGGCGAGCTACGGCGAGGAGTGCGACGACGGCGTCAACGACGGCGGCTACGGCGAGTGCGCGCCGATGTGCCTCTACGGCCCGCGCTGCGGCGACGGCGTGGTGCAGCCCGACGAGGAGGACTGCGACCTCGGCGAGGCCGACAACAACGGCGCTTACAACGGGTGCACGCAGCACTGCGCGTACGGGCCGTACTGCGGCGACGCGGCCGTCAACGGCGCTGAGACCTGCGACGACGGCGTGAACGACGGCTTCTACGGCAGCTGCTTCCCCGATTGCACGCCGGCGGCCAAGTGCGGCGACAGCAACGTCGACGAGGACTGGGGTGAGCAGTGCGATCCCCCGAACGAGGCGACCGGCTGCAGCGAGAACTGCCGCCTCGGCGCCCAGTGCGGCGACTCGGTGGTGCAGGCCAACCTCGGCGAGAAGTGCGACGACGGCGTGAACGACGGCGGCTACGGCGAGTGCGGCCCCAGCTGCCTGTACGGCCCGCGCTGCGGCGACGGCGTGGTCAACGGCCCCGAGCAGTGCGACGACGGGGACGGCAACAACACCGGCGGCTACGGCAAGTGCGCGCCGGGGTGCATCTACGGGCCGTACTGCGGCGACGGCGTCCGGCAGAGCCTGTACGAGGAGTGCGACGACGCGAACAACACGAGCGGCGACGGCTGCAGCTCGGCCTGCAAGAACGACGGCCAACCCCAGTAGTAGAGACGGCCACCCGCGGCGGATCCGGGCCCACCTCGGCGTTTTCGGTGCTCAGCGTACAGGAGTACGCTTCCGCGCCGAAAACGCCGATCTGGGCCCGTCTCCTGTGCGGGTGGCCGTCGGCGTCGCCCGGCCGACGGGGCGCGAGAGGCGGGAGAACAGCCTGGGATGGGGCTCACCTGGGAGCGCGATGGCTCACGAGCGCGGCGCGTCGGGGGGGCGCGGGCGTACCGTGGTGTCGCCCAGCGGCTTCTCCAGGAGAGGGGGGCCCGCAATGGGAAGCCAGATCTCGAAGACAGCGCCACCCTTCTTGGCCTTGCGGTAGGTGATCTCTCCGCCGTGCTCGAACACGATCCGCTGCGCGATCGCCAGGCCTAGACCCGTCCCCTTCTCCTTGCTGGTCGCGTAGGGCTCGAACAGGCGCGGCACCATTTCCTCGGCCACGCCTGGGCCGTTGTCGCGCACCACGATCCGCACGCGGTCGTTCGGCAGCGGGCCGATCGTCACCGAGACGCGGGGGTCGCGCCGGACGGCGCTCGCGGCGTCCAGGCCGTTCTGGACCAGGTTCGTGAGCACCTGGATCAGCTGATCGCGATCGGCCGAGACCTCCGGGATCGGATCCGCCACGAGCTCCACGCGCGGCGACGGCGCGCCGGAGGTGGCGCCGGCGCCGGAGGTCGAGCCCGCGCCAGAGGTCGCCTCGCCCGACGCCGGGGCGGCGTGCAGCGTGATCACGCCGCGCGCGACCGCGACGAGATCGATGGGCGTGAGGTTCGGGGGCGGCAGGCGCGCGAACTGGGTGAACTCGGTCACGATGTTCGCGATGCGGTGCACCTCGTTCAGGACCGTCGACGTCGCCTCCGCGAAGTAGTCGTCGAACGCCGGGTCGTCGCGCTGCCGGAGCCGGCGCAGCGTCTCCACCGCCGCACGGATGGGCGCCAGCGGGTTCTTGATCTCATGGGCGATCTGGCGCGCGACCTCGCGCCGCGCGGCGATGCGCTCGGTCGCGGCCAGGCGCTTTCGCATCGCCGCGAGCTCGTCGATGGTGGCGTTGAACGCCGCCGCGAGATCCGCGATCTCCCGCCCCCCACGCCCCTCCACACGCCGCGGCGCGCCGCTCATCACCTCGCGCGTCTCGCGGGCCAGCGCCACGAGCGGCCGCGACAGGCTGCGCGCCAGCACGACGGCCATCGCGACGGCGATCGCCAGCACCGTGGCGCCCGTCAGCGCGATCGCACGGTCGAGGCGGGCGAGCGCCTGCCTCAGCGGATCGCGCGGAACAGACGCGACAACGTCAAGGCCCGGGATCTCCGCGAAATGGAGGACGCGCACGACCTCCGCCTCGCTGCTCCGAGGGGCGAGCTCCCCCTC
Organism: Sorangium sp. So ce295; assembly: GCF_051527405.1. Lineage (NCBI taxonomy): Bacteria > Pseudomonadati > Myxococcota > Polyangiales > Polyangiaceae > Sorangium > Sorangium sp. So ce295. Next base: position 13,186,335 of record NZ_CP150324.1, read on the forward strand.
CCGCGCCGCCGTGAGGCGCACATGGTACGCCTCGCCGATCCGCGCGAGGACCGGGCCGATCCGCCGCGCCCCCACGAGGCCGATGGTCACCCCGTGGCGCGACAGGGCGCAGTGGACCTCCAGCGACGGCTCGGCGCCCGCCTTCGCCGGGCGGAGCCGCGGCGCGCCCCCGGGGGCCTGGATCAGCTCGGCGAGCCGCTTGTCGCGCGCGCCGATGCGCGCGGCGTCCTCGGCCCCCAGGACGCTCCCGTCGCCCGCCACGAGCGACAGCTCGTCGAGGCGCAGCGCCTTGGCCTGGCTCGGGACCAGCCGCCCGAGGGCGATGCGGCTCCCCGGGTCCATCGCGTCCGGGTCGCCCTTGGCGCGCTCGAGCTCGACGTGGGCCTTGTCAACGAACGTGTCGTGCCGGCAGAGCGGCGGCAGGAGGTCGCGCAGCGCGTCGGCCTCCCACGCGAGCTGCTGTCGGACGCCTGCATGCGCCGCGTCGATCCGCTCGGCGAAGCCGCCCTCGATGATCTCGCGCGACGCCTCGCGGAGGGTCAGCCCGACGAACGCCGTCGCGATGATCGCGACGAGCCCGAAGGCGAGCAGGAGGCGAGCGGCGAGGGACATGGCGGGACGGCCACGCCCGCCCGGCCGCGCGGCCGCCGGTACGGCCGGGCGGCCGCCGCGGTCCGCGGCGGTGTTCAGGGTCGGTGCGGTCGAACCTAGAGGAATCGGCGCCGGCGCCGAGCCCCCGCGGCGGGCTCCTTCTCCGCCGCAACCTCCGTGCATACGCCATCGGGTCGAGATCGTCCAAGTTCATCGCGTTTCCCCCAGCCGCGCGGGCCCGCCCCCTGCGCCTCTGCCCAGGAGATCTCGGTTCACGGCTCGCCTGCCCTCGGCAGCTTGCCGGCGCTTGCCGCGCCTCTGCCGCGCGCTCTCCTTGCACCGGGGGGCACTCGCCTCTTACGCTCGGTCGTCCTTCGGGGTCGCCCTCGGCGCGCCGGCCAACGCGCGCGCCGCAGCTCGACCGCGCTGGAACGCACGAAATGAACTCCAAGCAGCTCTCCATCCCCATCGCCGCCATCCTGGCGCTCATCGGCTTCGGGCTGAGTTTCGCGTCGAAGTGGCTGGCGGAGTTCTCGGGCCAGCTGTTCATGGTCTTCGGCTTCTCCGCGGCGGTGGCGGTGCTGTACGCGAGCCTCGGGGCCAAGGGCGGCGTCCCCCTGGGAGGCCTGCGCGACGCGCTCCGCGGCGCCGCCCGAGGCAAGCGGCCCAAGCTCCCCGAGGGCGCCCCCGCCGACGTCGCCGAGACCTACGAGCAGATCGCCGAGATCGCCGGCCGCCAGCTCGAGCTCGCGGAGGAGCGCCACGCGCTCGCCGAGGAGCGCGACAAGCTCGCGAGGGAGCGCGACGGCTTGAGCCGGGAGCGCGACGGCATCGCGAAGGAGCGCGACACCGTCGAGCGGGAGCGGGACACCCTGAGCCGGGAGCGCGACGGGCTCGCGAAGGAGCGCGACACCCTCGAGCGGGAGTGCTCGACGCTCACCCGCAAGGTGAACGAGCTCGCGCAGCGCGGCCCCGACATCGACGTCGACGCGCTCGTGGACGCCGTGCTCCGCGCCACCGCCGGCGAGCGGGTGCGCGTCCCGACGGGCGCGCCGTCCGAGCTCTCGCGCCTCTACGCGGAGCTCAGCGGCATCGCGGAGCGGATCACCCAGGCGGAGCTGCGCGACAAGCAGCGCCGCTCGGAGCTGGCGCAGGCCACGGGGCTCCTCGACGAGCTGCTGCCCAAGCTCAGCGACGGCGTGAGCAGCGTCATGCACGCGAGCGAGCAGGCGACCGTGTACATCCGCGAGATGACGACCGCCCTCGCCAACATCGCGCAGTCGGTCGAGTCGCTCGCGTCGAGCGCCGAGGAGTCGAGCTCGAGCATCCTCGAGATGACGGCCACGAACGAGGAGGTCGCCGAGAACGTCGGCGAGCTCGGGTCGAGCGTGCGCGAGACGGTCTCCTCGATCGAGGAGATGGCCTACTCCATCCGCGAGGTCGCGAAGAACGTCGACGCCCTGGCGCTGACGGCCGAGGAGACGAGCTCCTCGATGAACCAGATGGACGTCTCGATCGACCAGGTCCAGTCGAACGCGAACGAGACGGCCCGGCTCTCGGAGGAGGTGGCGACCGACGCCGAGAAGGGCGCCGAGGCGATCCTGAAGACGATCGGCGAGATCTACCGCATCAAGGAGTCGAGCCAGGAGGCCGTGGCGGTCATCTCGAACCTCGGCTTCCGCATCGAGGCGATCGGGCAGATCCTCGCCGTCATCGACGACGTCGCCGAGCAGACGAACCTCCTCGCGCTGAACGCCGCGATCATCGCCGCCCAGGCCGGCGAGCACGGCAAGGGCTTCGCCGTCGTCGCCGACGAGATCAAGGACCTCGCCGAGCGCGCCGGCGGCAGCACGAAGGAGATCGCCGAGCTCATCAAGACCATCCAGTCCGAGTCGAAGAACGCGATCGCCGCCGTCGAGCGCGGCGCCCACAACGTCGACCGCGGCGTCGAGGTCTCGAACGAGGCCGAGCGGGCCCTCAAGAAGATCCTCGAGAGCTCGCAGAAGTCGACCAACATGGTTCGCGCCATCGCCCGCGCCACGGTCGAGCAGGCCAAGGGGTCGAAGCAGGTCACGGACGCGATCGGGCGCATCGCCGAGACGGTGCAGCAGATCGCCGCCGCCACGGCGGAGCAGGCGCGCGGCTCGGAGCTCATCATGAAGAGCGCCGAGAAGATGCGGACCATCACGCAGCACGTGGAGCGGTCGAGCCAGGAGCAGGCGCGCGGCGGTCGCCAGATCACGAGCGCGATCGAGCAGATCTCGCACGGGGTCAACAGCCTCAACGCCTCGCACCGCAGCCAGACGCGCGGCGGCGAGCAGCTCGTCGAGGCCGGCAAGCGCATCGAGGAGGCGGCGCGGCAGCAGGACCAGGCGGTGCGCCAGCTCCTCAGCGCCACCGAGCGGATGCGTCGTACGGCGGCGATTTGAGGCCGAGCCGCCCCCTCGCGCGCAGGCAGCATCGATGGCGTTGACGATCGTGGTGCTCGCGCCCGACGGGGCGGGGAAGGCGGACGGGGGCGAGCTCTCCCTGACGCTGGACGCGCCCCGCGTCATCCTCGGCCGCGCGGAGGGCTGCGAGGTGCGCCTCCCCGACACGAGCGTGAGCCCCCGGCACGCGTCGATCCGGCAGCGGGGCGCCACGTACCTGCTCCTCGACGAGGGCAGCGAGAACGGCACGTTCCTCGGCAAGACACGCATCGCCCTGCGCACGGCGATGCCCCTGAAGACCGGCGATCGCATCCGCATCGGGCGCGTGTGGCTCCTGCTCCGGATCGAGCCGGCGGTCGCGAAGGCCGCCCCGGCGGCGGCCGCCAAGGAGCTCGCCCTCGAGCTCGTCGCGCGCGGCCTCGCCGCGCAAGGGGAGGATCCGGCGCCGCGCGTGGTCGTCGTCGAGGGCCCCGACAGCGGCCGCGCGTTGCGGATCGAGGAGGCGGCGCGGCCCTACATCCTCGGGCGCGCCAAGGACACCGATCTCGTCCTCGACGACCCGGACGTCTCTCGCCGTCATCTGGCCATTACCCGCAGGGGCGATCAATTCTCTGTTCAAGATCTCGGATCGCGCTCGGGCGCTTCGCTCGACGGCGTTCCGGTGCCTCAGTTCGATACGATCTGGCGTCCTGGACAGGTGCTCGCGATCTCGGGTGATCGGCTCATCTTCGAGCATCCGGCCGCCGAGGCGCTCGCGGAGATCGAGCGCAGCCCCTGTGAGCCGCTCCGTCCAGACGCGGTGTTCGAGCCGCCTTCGCTCGAGGAGCCGAAGGCAGCGCATTCCACGTCGACGCCTCCGCCTGCCTCGGTGAGCACGAGTTCGCCGCTCGCGCAGCCCGCTGAAGCGGCTCCGGTGTCTCGCGCGGCGCAGGGAAGTGGATGGGGCTTCACAGAGGCGCTCATTGCGCTGCTCGCGCTTGGTGTGCTGGCGCTCAGCATTGCTGGCCTGTTGTGGCTGCTGGGGCGCTCTTAGCGTCTTGACGTCGCGCGCGCGCAGGGTTCGAAGAGCGCAGTCCCGGAGGGTGCGCATGCGTGCGATCCGAATGAGAGCTGACGGCGAGGGCGAGGCCACCGAGGCGGAGCTTCAGGCGGAAGGGATCCGGTGCGGCGCGTTCGACCCGGGCGCAGCTGTGCTCGCCTTGCAGGGCGTGGTCGCGGACCGCGGATGGACGGAGCACGAGGATGTCCGCCGCGACGGGAGCAAGCCGCGCGACGAGGCGGAGAGCGCGAGAGAGGCGGATGAGCACTGTCACCTGGGCGACGAGGTGCGGCTCTTCGTGGAGGGACAGGGCTGTTACGACATCCGTTGCACGAACGACGATTGGCTGCGGATCTGGGTCGGCGCGGGCGATCTCATCGCCGTGCCGGCGCGGCGCTACCATCGCTTCATGGCGAGCAAGGCGGGCGCGATCCGCTACCTGCAGCCGTACGGCGGCCGTCACCTGCTCATGCAGCTCTACCGCGTGTCCGATGATCGGACGCGCGCGATGTGATCGCGAGGTACCCCATGGCGCATCCCTACCGTCTCGTCACCTCCAGGGCCCGGATCCCCGTCCCTGGCGGCAAGCTCATCGAGGAGATCTTCGGCCGCGTGAACACCGGCACGGAGGGGTTCAGCCTGGCGCACATGGTGGCCCCGCCGGGCTGGAGCGAGCCGGCACAGACGCCTTCGTTCGGCGAGCTGACGCTCGTGATCCGCGGCCGCGTGCGCGCCGAGATCGCGGGCGAGGCGGTCGACGTCTCCGCCGGCCAGGCCCTCTGGACGGAGCCCGATCAGCGCGTCCGCTACAGCAACCCGTTCGACGAGGAGAGCGAGTACTTCGCGCTCTGCATACCGGCCTTCGCGCCGGATCTGGCGCGGCGCGACGCCGAGTGAGCTCCGCAGTGCGCGGCGCCGGCGCGTGATCTGAGCGGCGCCGCCGCAGGATGCGCGCATCGCGGTGCGCGGCGCGCGCGCTGCCGCCGCGCACCGCGCCGCGCAGATCCTCGATCCCTGGTGGGCGCCGAGCGCGTACTATGCCCCATGCTCTTCGATCCCGCGGAGTTCCGGAAGGTGCTGGGCCAGTTTGCGACCGGGGTCACGCTCGTGACCACGGTGCAGGACGGCACGCCGCAGGCGATGACGGTGAACTCGTTCAGCGCGGTCTCGCTCGACCCGCCGCTCGTGCTGTTCTGCGCGGACAGGCGGTCGCGCACGAGCGCGGCCATCGAGGCGTCCGGGGTCTTCGCGGTGAACATCCTGCGGGAGCAGCAGCGGGAGTTCTCGGACCTGTTCGCCGGCAAGGGCACGGACATCGATCGGCAGGTGGTGCTCACCGAGGCCCACGTGGCCGAGTCGGGCAGCCCGATCCTCAAGGACGTGCTGGCCTTCCTCGACTGCAAGGTGGAGCACACGTACGACGGGGGTGATCACATCATCTATGTCGGTCGCGTGCTCGCGTCGGGCCGGGGGGAGGCGGGCGCGCCGCTCCTGTATTACCGGGGCACGTACCAGGCCCTCGACGACGTCTGGCGGTGGCGCGATCGTTATGCGGCGCGAGAGCAGGCGACCCCGTTCCACGAGCTCGTCGACTTCTTCGATCGCATGCAGGCGGAGGGCCCTTATGCGACGCTCATCGACGAGCTCGTCACGCTGGTCGATCCGGGCGTCGAGGAGCGGTGCCTCGATCTCGGCTGCGGCACGGGCCGCCTGACGCGTGAGATGGGTCGCCGCTGCCACGAGTCGATCGGGATCGACGCGACGGCGGCGATGGTGGAGCGCGCCGCGCAGCGGGCGAAGGCGCTCGGCCTGGACAACGTGACGTTCCGGGAGGCGCTGGCGACGCGGCTGCCGTTCCCCGACGCCTCGTTCGACGTGGTGACCGCGTCGAACCTGCTCCTGCACCTGCCCGAGCCGGGCCCGGTGCTGGCCGAGGCGGCGCGCGTCCTCCGCCCGGGCGGCCGCCTGGCGCTGCTCGAGCCCGCGGCCACGATGAGCCGCGCCGCGATGGCCGGCTACCTGCGCGGCCACCGGTACAACCCGTCGACGGCCCACGCGATGCTGGCGTGGGCCGACGCGGCGGAGGTCACCTACCGTCACACCGAGGACAAGCTCGGCGGCGAGATCGGCGGCGCAGGGCTCCAGGTCGACCGCCGCGAGCGCCGGATGAACGGCCTCGCGCTGCTCTGGATCGCCCGCAAGGCCTGAGCGCGCCGCCCGAGCGCCCAGGCGCCAGGCACCGGCCCCGAACCTCGCCCGGCGCGCGGAGCCCCGCGCTAGAGGCTCATGCCGACCGCCGGAGCCCTGCCTCGTCGACCAGCCGGGGCACCCAGTCCTCCGCGCCGATGGACCGCATGTGGATGCCCGAGAGCCCGGGGATGTCGCGGAGCCCGCGGATGAGCTCCAGCGTGATCCGGTAGCTCTCCCCCTCCGCGTCGCCGCTCTGGCGGACGCGCTCGATCAGGTGTTCGGGGACCACGAGCCCCGGCACCTTCTGCAGGAAGCTCAGCCGATCCACGCCCGCGAACGGGAAGATCGCCGCGATGAAGTGCGCCCGCTCGTGCAGCCCGCGCTCCACCACCGCGGCCATCCAGCGGCGCATCGACGCGAGCTCGAACACCGCCTGCACCTGGATGAAGCTCGCGCCCGCGTCGATCTTCGCGGCGAGCCGGTCCATCGCCCCGGCGATCGCCTGCTCCGCGCACGGGAAATCGATGGTCCCGACGTGGAAGTAGGGCGCCGGCGAGACGACGTCTCCGTTGAAGAGCTTCCCCTCGCGCGTCAGCCGGCGGGTCAGCTCGATGGCCGCGTAGCTGTCGACGTCGCTCACCTCCTTCGCGTCGGGATCGGAGCCGATGGCGCACGGGTAGCCGCCGAGGACGATGATGTTCGAGAGCCCGAGCGCCGCCATCCCGAGCAGGTCGCCCTGGAGGGCGATCTTGTTCTTGTGGCGGAGCGAGAACTGGAGCACCGGCTCGAGCCCCTCCTGCTTCACGAAATGGCCGACTGCCATGTTGGCGCAGCGCGCCTGCGAGAGCAGGTGATCGTTGATCTGCACCACATCCACACAGCCCGCCATGTTTCGGGCGTGCTTCAGCAACTTCTCCAGATCGTAGTGACGCGGGGGCGTCAGCTCGGCGGAAACGAGGAACTGGCGCTCGCTGAGGAGGCGCTCCATCTTCGACTTCGTCACCATCTCCTGCTCCTTCCGTCACTCGACGAACCTGAGGATTCCGTCACTCGACGAACCTGAGGACCCGGACCTTGGCCCCGCTCCGGCCGTGGAACCGCGCGGCCGCGCTCGCGATGCGCGCCGCCTCGGCCCGCGCCAGGTTGCAGGGGAACCCATACTTCTTGAGGACCCGCTCGCTCGCGATATCGAGCGCCGTCCGGCAACGCGACACGAAGTCGTCGAGATCGTAGCTCTCCCCGACGTCGAGGTGCTCCTTCACGACGAGCGACGGAGAGTAACAGACCTGCTGCTCGCCGCTCGGCCACTCGATAACGAAGCGCATCTCCGGCATACGTCGCTCGCTTGTCCTACGTTTGGCGGGATCCAAGGAACTCGCGGTACACGCCGGCCGCGATGCGGGCCGATCGATCCCACGTGTACCGGGCCGCGGTCTCGAGCCCCGCGGCGCGGAGGCGCCGCCTCACGCCCTCGTCCAGGATAGCTTCCATTGCGCCGGCGAGATCGTCTGTTCTCGAGGGATCGACGAGCAGCGCGCTCTCGCCGTTGGCGAGGAACTCGGTGAAGGGAGGTTGCGCAGAGCTCACCACCGGCGCCCCGGAGGCCATCGCCTCCAGCAGGACGAGCCCGAACCCCTCGCGGACGGACGGAAAGACGAACGCGTCGGCCAGCCGGTAGAGCGGCGGGATCAGCGCGTCGGGGAGCACGCCCGCGAGGACGAGCGGCGGCGGCGACGCGCCCGCGGGCGAGGGCCATACGCCGCCTTCGCGCGCGATCGCCTCGAACTCGCGCTGGTAAGGTTCGTAGTCGAACAGCGTCTCTCCGCCGGCGATGATGAGCTGGGCTCCGGGCAGCCGCTTCCGCACCGACAGGAACGCCTTGAGCAGGCCGATCGAGTTTTTGCGCGGCTCGACGCCGCCCACCGTCACGAAGAGCGGCGATCCGGTGGCGTCGAGGCGCGCGCGCAGCGCCGCGTCCCGCTCGTCGGGCGTGGCCGTGTAGCGGCGCAGGCTCACGCCGTTCGGGACGATCGCCGCGTCGACGCCGTGCTCGGCCCGGAGCGCCTCCCTCCACGCCTCGCTGACCACGAGGCACGCGTCGGCCTCGCGCACGGAGCGGTCCTGGCAGGCGCGCAGGTACGGGCTGTCGTAGTCGTCGAGGTGGTGCACCGTCCGGAGGAAGTGGGGGACGCGCCCCTCGGCGCGCAGCGCCGCGAGCGCGTTCGCGCTGATGCAATCCTGGGAGTGCCAGACGTCGTGCCGCGCCCCGAGGCGGCGCAGCCCGTCCTCGAACTCCGCGATGCGCTGCTTCACGACCGCGTCGATCCCCGCCGGCGGGGGCGCGGCGGGCACGAGGACCGAGGGGCAGCGCGGCGCGCGGTAGAAGCCGCCTTGGTCCTTGTTCAGCGCGTAGATGCAGACCGAGACGCCGAGGTCGTGGAGCGCCTCCGCGAGCTCGACCGTGTGCACGACGCCGCCGCGCGGCTTGGTCGAGTAGGTGAGGAGCGCGACCGAGAGCGGCGCGCCCGAGGCCTTCGTGGCGCCGGCGCTCATCGCGCCCGAGGCAGCGCGGGCGCTCATCGCGCGCCCTCGCGCGCGAGCCCGGTGAGCGGCTCCGCCGAGAGGTCCCAGAGCGTCTGCCGCTCGCCGGCGGCTTGGAGGGTGAGCCGCCGCGAGCCGTCGACGGCGCCGACCGCCGCGCTCGCGATGCCCCGCCGCGCGAACGCCGAGAGCACGTCGCCGGCGACCTCCGGGCGCACGCTGAGCAGGAAGCCGTAGCTCGGGAACGCGAGCAGCCAGCGCGCGAGCGGGACGTCACGCGGCCGCGGGACGGCCTCCAGATCGAGCACCGCGCCGGCGCCGGACGTCTCCAGGAGCATGAGCAGCGTCCCCGCGACGCCGCCCATGCTGATGTCCTTGCCCGCGTCGCACAGGCCCGCCTCGGCGAGGGCGGGCAGGACCTCGAGGTCGCCGCGCAGCCGCGCCGGGTCCGCGCCCGTCGAGGCGTTCCAGAACGGGTGCTCCGCGTGCATCTCGCCGCGCAGATCGATCGCCGCGACGAGCACGTCGCCGGGGCGCGCCGCGAAGCTCGTGATGAGCCGCCGCGCCCGGCCCGCGATGGCCACGGCGAGGGCGTTGTACGGGCTGCGCGCGCTCGTATGCCCTCCAACGATCGGCACGCCGTAGGCGCGCGACGCGGCGACCATTCCCTCCCAGACCGGCTCCAGCGCGCCGGCCGAGGTCCCCCAGACGACGTCGACAACGGCGATGGGTCGGCCGCCCATCGCGTAGACGTCGCTGACGTTGACCATCACGGCGCTGTAGCCGGCGAACCGCGGATCCCCTTCGAGGAACGCGGGCCAGATCCCCTCGGCGGCGAGGAGCAGGTAGCCGTCTCCGTCGGGGATGGCCGCGCAGTCGTCGCCGAGCGCCGCGGGTCGCTCGACGGAGCTGGCCGCGAGCGCCGCGCCCCGCTCGCCGGACAGGTACCGCGCCGGGATCTGCACGTCCCGCTTCGCGAGGACGCCGATCGCGCCGCGCAGCTGGGCCGCGACGCCGCCGAGCATCAGCGGAACCTCTGCCCGGGCGGCGGGCGGGGCTCGTCGCTCGGCGGGTAGCTGTCGAGGTCGGCCTCCATCAGGTGGTGCGGCCGCTCGCGGTGCGATCGCTCCTCGAGGGAGCGCCAGTGGATGCCCTCGAAGAACGGGACGTTGGCCGCCTGGACGAGCGCGAGGAACCGGCGGCACCCCCAGCCGTGGGCGGTGGTGACCGCCTTGTGGACGAGGCCGCGGCCGACCACGCCCTGCTTGCGGTGGGCGCGCTCGACGCCGAGCCGGCCGCCGTACCAGAGGCCGGGCTCCGCCTCGTAGATGCGCACGGTGCCGACGAGCCGCGGGCCCCCTGGCGCCCCGTGCTCCAGGGCGGCGATCGGGAACGCGGAGCCGTCCCAGTCGTCCTCGTCGGTGGTCTTAAACAGCCCTTGCTCGTCGCAGAAGATGGCCCGGCGCAAGCGGAGGTACTCGAGGTACGTGTCCCTGCTCTGCACAAGCTCGAAGCTGTAACGTGGCGTCATCGGAGCTCTCCGAGGTTGATGTCCATGCCGCGCCGGATCCCGATCGCGCCGCGGCTCGGCCTTCTGCCTCGAAGCCCGAGAGCCCCGAGCAGGCGCCGCAGCGGGCGCAGCCCGCCTTCACGTCGGTCGAGCGCAACCCCGCCCGCGCGAGCAGCGGGCCGATGTGCTCGTAGAGCGCCCGCATGAAGTCCCCCGAGGGCGGCGCGCGATCGGCCCCGGGCGTCCCGGGGATGGGCACGAGCGGGACGAGGAACGGATAGACCCCCAGCGCGATGAGCCGCTCGCTCGCGTCGAGCAGCGACGCCAGGGAGTCGCCGAGCCCCGCGATGAGGTACGTCGACACCTGGCCGCGCCCGAACACGCGCACGGCCGCCTCGAACGCCTCGAAGTAGCGGGCCACGCTCACCTCGGCCTTGCCCGGCATCGCGGCCGCGCGCACCTCGTCCTCGACCGCCTCGAGGTGCATGCCCAGGCTGTCGACGCCGGCGGCGCGCATCCGCTCGAACCAGGCGAAATCGTCGGGCGGCTCGCACTGCGCCTGCACCGGCAGATCGACGCGCGCCTTGATGCCGCGCGCGCAGTCGGCGAGGTGCGCCGCGCCGCGATCCGCCGACCGCGGCGTGCCCGTCGTCAGCGTCACGTGCCGCACCCCGTCGAGCCGCGCCGCCGCCTCGGCGACCTCGCCGAGCTGCTCGGGCGTCTTCTTCGCGGTGGTGCGCCCCGCCGCGAGCGACTGCCCGATCGCGCAGAACGTGCAGGCCTTCTCGGGCTCCGTGTACCGGATGCACGTCTGGAGCACCGTCGAGGCGAGGACGTCCGCCCCGTGCAGCAGCGCGATCTTGGGGTAGGGGATGCCGTCCTTCGTCGAGAGGGCGTAGAAGCGCGGCGTCTTCACGAGGGCGATGGGCGCGAGCGCCTGGCCGTCCCGCTCCACGGTCCCCGCGCCGTCGCGCCCGAGCCGCGCGACGAACGGCGACGCCGCCGCCTGGTCGGTGTGGATCGGGATCATCACCGTGGCGCCGCGCAGCGTCGCCGCGACGTGCTGGGTCGGCCCCGCGCCGCCGCGCCGCGAGGTCCACGCCGCGCGGCGGCCGCCTCCCTCGCAGGAGGCCTCACCGGAGGCGGGCTCCGGCGGGGGCGCGGCGCCCGCCTCGGGGGCGCCCTCGGGGGCTTCAGCCAGCCTCAGGCCGAACGACTGGAGCTCGGTGATCAGCGTCTGGGTATCCATGGTCCACCGCCGCAGGGGCAAGGGAGGAGGCCTTGGGGCTGCTCGCGCCGAGCGTTATCGAGCGCTCCGCCGTATCCATCCAAAGCCGCAGCAAGTCGGGCCGGGCGTAGTGCCCCGCCGCATCCATCATCCGCTTTCGCTTCGTGATCAGGGCGAAATCGAGCTCGGCGACGGCCATCCCCTCGCCGTCGGTCACGGGCGGGCACGCGTGCACGCCCTCGGGCGTCACGATCGCCGTCATGCACCCGCCGCGGAGCACGCCCTGGATCTGCTCGTTCGGGGCGACCTCCCGGACCTGCTCCGGCGTCAGGAAGGCCGTGGCGTTCACCACGAAGCAGCCCGACTCCAGCGCGTGGTGCCGGATCGTCACCTCCATCTGCTCGGCGAAGATGGGCCCGACAAGGGAGCCGGGGAACTGGCTGCAATGGATCTGCTCGTGCTGCGCGATGAGCGCGAACCGCGCGAGCGGGTTGTAGTGCTCCCAGCAGGCCAGCGCCCCGAGCCTGCCGGCCGCGGTGTCCACGGTCCTGAGCCCCGAGCCGTCGCCCTGCCCCCAGATCATGCGCTCATGGTAGGTCGGCGTGATCTTGCGGCGGTGGAGCACCAGGGAGCCGTCGCTGTCGAAGACGAGCTGCGCGTTGTAGAGCGTCCCGTGATCGCGCTCGTTCACGCCGAGCACCACGACCACCCCGTGCGCGCGCGCGGCGGCCGCCACGGCCCGGGTCACCGGGCCGGGGACGGTGACCGCCTCGTCGTAAAGGCGCATGTGCTCCTTCCCCATGGCGGGCGGCGGGAGCACGAAGGAGAAGTACGGGTAATACGGGACGAACGCCTCGGGGAAGACGCACAGCTCGGCGCCTTCCTTCGCGGCCCTGGCGATCGCGGCGACGACTCGCTCGGTCGTCCCGTCCCGGCTGCCGAGGACGGGACTGGCCTGCACCGCGGCGGCCCGGACTTTGCGGTTGAACTCCATGGACCGCGCTCGGATCAGAGCGTCCAGGAGTGGACCATGAACGCGTTGTCCCGGCGGTGGATCAGCTGGATGTCGAGCACGTCGAGCGGGCTGATGGGCTTGATGCCCGGGATCAGCGCGTGCTCGCCGTGGCCGTAGAGCGCCTGCAGCGCAAACCGGCAGGCGTACACCTTGCCGCCCTCCTCCATGAACCGGCCGATCTGCTGGTTCACCGCGAGGTGCCCGGAGAACGCCTCGCTCCCGAGCTTGGGGAAGCCGCGCTGGAGCCCCAGCGTGACGCCCGGCCCATAGAGCAGGATGGATGTCTCAAACCCCTTACGTTGCAGGCGGATCGCCGTCAGCACGTTGACGAGGCCGATCGACCCTTCGAAGGCCACCGTGTGAAAGGTAACCAGCGCCTTCTCTCCCGGCTTCGCCTTGACGTCTTCGAAGACCTTCTCCTCGTAATCGACCAGGAAGTCACCAGCGTTGTAGGCGGGATACGTCGGCTTGGGCATTGGTTACCTCTCTCCTAGAATGAGTTAGTTGAGAACATAGTGGTTTTCTGGACGCAAGGAAAATGCAGGAGCCCTCCCTCTTTTGAGCGGGTGTCAGTCGCGGAGGGGCGCGGAGGGGGTGCGACTTTGGATCTGGCGTCGGCGTCCGCAGCGCCCCGGTCGGCTGTTTGCCTGGGTCGTCGCGTGTGTCTCGAGCGCCTCGTCCGCTTCGTGCGCTTCGTGCGCTTCGTGCGCTTGGGCGATTTCGACGGGTTCGACTCGCTCTGTTTCGCCGGATCGTCTCGACGATTTCGACGAGGTTTCGCGCGCTTGTCCGCGAGAGCGAGCGTGGCTGGGGAGGTGCTGTGCGCTCGTGCGTTCGAGCGGCAAAGCTGGCAGGGAATCGAGCCCTCGGGCGGGCTGCTACCGCTGCTTCTTTCGCACCTTGGCGCTCTTGCCGCCCTTGGTGCGCTTGCTGGTCTTAATGCCCTTCAGGGGCTTGGTGCTCTTGCTGATCTTGACACGACGGGGGGGCCGTGCGTCCGCCGCGTCGCGCCGCGGCCGGCGCGGCTTCGCCTCGTCCGCCGCCGGCTCGCCGGCGAGGCGCCGGCCATAGACGGCGCGCCGGAGGATGGCCACGTCCTCGATCTGCACGAGCATCGCGTCGCCGATCGCGATCCGGTCCCCCGAGCGGCGGCCGATGACGCGCAGCCCCTCGTCGTCGATCTCGTACTGATCCGGGCCGAGCGACTCCATGCGGACGAGCACGTCGACGAAGGGATCCTCGATGTTGACGTAAACGCCCCCTCCCACGATGCCCGTGACGGTGCCCTCGAAGGTGTCGCCGAGCCGGGAGCGCATGAGGAGCGCGCGGTGCAGGTCGACCACCTCGCGCTCCACCTCCATCGCCTTTCGCTCGCGCTCCGACGCCGTGATGGCCGCCTCGCGCAGCCGCTCGGTGGCCGCCTCGCTCCTGTCGACGCGCTCGCCGCGCAGCACCGCGCGGATGGCCCGGTGCGCCGTGATGTCCGGGTACCGCCGGATGGGCGAGGTGAAGTGCAGGTACGCGCTCGAGGCGAGCCCGAAGTGGCCCACGTTCGCGACGTCGTACACCGCCTGCTTCATCGCGCGGAGCAGCAGCATGTGCAGCACCTGCTTCTGCGGGTGCGCGTCGAGCTTCTTCAGGAACACCGACAGCCGCTTGGGGTCGGCCGCGTCCTCCGGGTCGAACGCGAGCCCGAGCTCCCCGCACATCGTCGCGAAGCGCTCAAGCTTCGCCTGGTCCGGGGGCGCGTGGTACCGGAAGACCGTGGGGATGCCCTGGTCGACGACGAACTGCGCGCACGTCTCGTTCGCGAGGAGCATCATCTCCTCGATGAGCTGGTAGGCCTTCGCCACGCCGGGGTCGTGGCTGCGCTTCTGCACGTCGACGGGCGCGCCCGTCTTCGGGTCGAGCACCACCTTCGCCTCGGGCAGGTCGAGGTCGAGCGCGCCCCGCCGCATCCGCTTGCCGCGGAGCAGCCGGGCGAGGTCCCACATCACCTGGAGATCGTTCCTGAGCGCCTCGGCCTCGGGGCTGCGCGGCGGCTCGGGGGTGAAGCCGAGCGCGCGCGCCACGCCGGGGTAGGTGAGCTTCGCGATCGAGCGGATGTACCCCTCGATGACGCGGGCCCGCCGCACCGTCGCCGTCGGGTCGAGCTCGACCTCGACGCACAGGCAGAGGCGGATCACGCCCGGCAGCAGCGAGCACAGGTTCGACGACAGCGCCCGCGGCAGCATCGGGATCGCACGATCGGGCAGGTAGACCGAGTTGCCCCGCGCGAGCGCCGCCTTGTCGAGCGCGGTGCCCGGCCGCACGTAGTGCGAGACGTCGGCGATCGCGATCCAGGCGCGGTACGAGCCGTCCTCCTCGCGGATCACCCACACCGCGTCGTCGTGGTCGCGCGCGTCCTCCGGGTCGATCGTCGGCATGGGCAGGTGGGTGAGGTCCGTGCGCCCCTCGAGCGCCTCGGCCGGCACCTCGCCCCCGAACGCCTCGGCCTCGGCGATCGCCTCGGGCGAGTGCTCCTCCTCGATCCCCTCGCGCAGCAGGATCTTGGCGACCTCCACGTTCGGATCGCCGGGCGTCCCCAGCACGGCCTCGATCACGCCCTCCGGGTTCTCGTCGGCCAGGTCAGGGAAGCGGGCGATCGACACGACCGCCGCGGCGCCGTCCTCCGCGTCGGGCGGAACGAGCGGCCCGCCCGGCTCGCGCGGCACGATCACGATGGGCCCGCGGACGCGCCCGTCGTCCGGCTCGAGCCACGCGCTCCTGCCGCGCCGGCGCAGCACGCCCGCCACGCGCGCGTGGCGCCGCTTGACGACCCGGACGATCTCCCCCTCCACGCCGCGCCGCGAGCGGGTCGAGATGCGCACGGCGACGGTGTCGCCGTGGAGCGCGCCGCCCATCGCCTCGGGCGAGACGTAGACGTCCTCGGCCGCCCCTCCGAGCGCCACGAAGCCGAAGCCGCGGGGGTGCACCGTCAGCGTCCCCTCGCGCTCGGCGCCGCGCGCCTCGACCTGCTTCTGGCTCGTGCGGAAGCGCTGCCCGGGGAGCGCGACGATGCTGCCCTCCAGCGACAGCTCCTCGAGCAGCCGCTGCAGCTTCGCGTAGCGGCCCGGCTCGACCCCGAGGCGCTCGGCGATCTCGTTCGCGTGCAGGGCGCGCTTGAACGAGGACAGCAGGTCGACCACGGCCTCCCGGCGGCGCGCGCCGGAGCCGGTCGTCGGAGGATCTCCGCGAGATGAAGAACGCATGAAACTCGACTAGCACGAGTCTCCTCGCGCTGGCTGTCTCCGCCCGGGTCCGGTATGCCTCGAACCCACCCCTCACCGACCGCAACGACCGATGCCGCTGAACTCGATCGCCCTGCTCCTCGCGCTGGTGCTCCTCGTCGCCCTCGCCGGCAGGGGCAACGTCTTCGCGGTGCGTCCGGCCGGTGACCGGCGTGAGGGACGTGAAGGACGCGACGGACGGCCTGGGCGCGCGGAGGCGCCTCAGGCGAGCCCCGAGGCGCCTGCGTCGCTGTCCTCGAGCGACGAGCGGCAGGCTGGGCGCGCCCGGTTCTTCGTCACGCTCTTCCGGCTCGCGCTCTTCGTCGCCATCGCGGCGAGCGCGGCGCTCGTCGTCGAGTACCAGAACGCGGGCGATCCCGCGTTCTGCGGCGTCACGTCGGGGTGCTTCGCCGTCAGGATCTCGCCGTACAGCCGCTTCCTCGGCGTCCCGCTGCCGAACCTCGGCCTCGCCGCCTTCACCGCGCTCCTCACCGCCTCGCTGCTCGCGCGGGCGCGCTGGCACCACGCCGCGATCGCGGCCGCCTCGGCGGTCGGCGGCCTCGCCGCCGCGGTGCTCCTCGCGCTCCAGAGCTTCGTGATCGGCGCGTTCTGCGCGTGGTGCATCGCGGTCGATCTCGCGGCCTTCGCCGCGGCGGTCACGTCTGCCCTCGTCGCGCGGCAGGCGCGGCGCATGCCGGCCGGGGCGTTCGAGCGCGCTGCCCAGGGCGGGCCGCTGGGCGTCACGGTGTGGGGCGCGGCCGCCGCGGCCGCGATCGGCCTGCCGTTCCTCTGGGGCAGCCACCCGGTCATTCCGCCGCTCCCGCCGGAGCTCGCGGCGCTGCAGGAGCCGGGCAAGATCACGATCGTGGCCTTCACCGACTTCGAGTGTCCCTTCTGTCGCAGGCTGCACCCCGAGCTGAGCAAGATCGAGGAGCCCTACGGCGACAGGGTGCGCCACGTGCGCAAGATGGTGCCGCTCCCGATCCACCCCGGCGCGCTCCCCGCCGCGAAGGCCTACGTCTGCACGCCCGAGGACAAGCGCGAGCAGGCCGCGGCGCTGCTCTACAGCGCGTCGCCCAGCAAGCTCACGGACGAGCGCGTCGCGTCCGTCCTCTCGCCGCTCGGCCTCTCCGCCGCGGAGCTCGCGGCTTGCCTCGCCGCGCCCGAGACCCAGGCCGCCATCGACGCGGACGTCGCGCTGTATGGGCGGATGGAGGCGCGCGGGCTCCCGACGACCTACGTCGGCCGGCGGCTCGTGGTGGCGTACAACCCCGAGCGGATCCGCGATGCGCTGCGCCGTGAGGCCGCCGGGGACGACATGAGCTTGCCGCTCCCCTGGCTCCTCGTCGCCCTCTTCGGCGCGGCCGCTGTCGCCGTGCTCGTGGGCGGAAGGGATCGCTCGCGCGGCGCGGCGGACGAGGGGGGCGCCGCGCCCTCGTCGTCCTCGCCAGAGCGATCGTGAGCGACGTCGCGCCCCGCGCTGCCTTTCGCGGCTGGCCGCCGGGTGACAGAATGGCTCATGAGTGATCATCCCGAGCTAGCCGGCAAGCTCCCCCTGGAGTTCTTCCGGCAACTACCCAAGACCGATCTGCACGTCCACCTCGACGGCTCGCTGCGCCTCGAGACGATCATCGAGCTCGCCCGCAGCCACCACATCGAGCTCCCCACGTACGAGCCGGCGGAGCTGCGCAGGGTGATGAACCTGGGCCAGAACTGCGGCTCGCTCGTCGAGTACCTCAAGGCGTTCGACATCACGCTGCGCGTCCTGCAGACCGAGGAGGCCCTCCACCGCGTCGCCTACGAGCTCGCGGAGGACGCCGCGCGCGAGAACGTGCGCTACATGGAGGTCCGCTACTCGCCGATGCTGCACACCCGCCTCGGCCTGCGGCTCACGAGCGTGGTCGAGGCGGTGCTCTCCGGGCTCAGGACGGCGCGCGACGCGCTGGGCATCGAGAGCAACGTCATCGTCTGCGGCATCCGCAACATCTCGCCGGAGTCGTCGCTGGAGATGGCGGAGCTCGCGGTGGCGTACAAGGGCCGCGGCGTCGTCGGGTTCGACCTGGCAGGCGCCGAGTACGACCACCCGGCGAAGCACCACAAGGCCGCGTTCCAGCTCGTGCGGCAGAACAACATCAACTGCACCATCCACGCCGGCGAGGCGTACGGCCCCGAGTCGGTCGCGCAGGCGCTCCACGTCTGCGGCGCGCACCGGATCGGCCACGGCTGCCGCCTGCGCGAGGACGGCGACCTGCTCCACTACATCAACGATCACCGCATCCCGCTCGAGTGCTGCCCGTCGTCGAACGTGCAGACCGGCGCCGTGCGCGACCTCGCCTCGCACCCGCTCAAGCTCTACCAGAGCCTCGGCCTGCGCGTGACGGTCAACACCGACAACCGGCTCGTCACCGACACGACGGTGTCCCACGAGCTCTGGTACTGCCACACGAAGATGGGGTTCGGGCTGAAGGAGATCAAGGCGACCATCGTGGCCGGCTTCAAGAGCTCCTTCCTGCCGTTCCACATCAAGCAGGCCTATCTCCGCCGCGTCACCGAGGATCTCGAGCGCTTCTCGGCGGACGGCTCGATCCGCCCCGCGGCGGCGCCCGTGGCTCCTGGCGCGGCTGCCGGCCACGACGGCATCGAGATCACCTCGAAGGACGGGAAGGACGGCAGGCAGGGCCCGCCGGCCTCCGTCGAGAAGGCCGCCAACTGACGGGCTGCCCGCCGACGCGACGCGCGCCGCGGATCGAAGCGTCGATCGCGCGGCGCAGGGCGGCGGCCGCGCCCTCGGGGCGGGCTCAGCCGCCCTTCCACTCGGTCCGCTGCACCACGGGCAGCTGCAGCGCGCGCTCGCGGTCGAGGTCGAGCGAGCCGAGGTGGATCGCGATCGGCGACTGCACCCACTTGAAGATCGACCTCGAGAACAGCGTCGCGAACTTCTCGGCCCAGGCCCGCAGCGCGGCGGGGTCCTTGTCCGGGAACAGGCTCGGGAGGGCCGTCGCGACCTCGTCGGCGGCGAGCTTCTCGGCGCCGTAGAGGTGGAGGCACGCGTCGAGGACCTCGAACGGCATGAGCTCGGCCTCGCCCGACTGGTTCTCGGCGAGCTCCGGCCCGGCGGTGGTGGCGAGCGTCTGCTGGATGCCCTGGAAGCGGAAGCGCTGCGAGAGCCGCTCGAGCAGCGCGATGACCACCGTCTTCGGCAGGTTGGCGATGACGCTGAACGCCCCTTCGAGGTCGCCGCCCACCGTGGTGTAGCCGAGCGCCTTCTCGCTCATGTTCCCCGTCTGCAGGAACAGCGCGCCGCTCGTGTTCGCCCAGTTCCACATGCGCCCGCCGCGGATGCGCGCCTGCACGTTCTGCTTCGTGAGCTCGGTGAGCTGGCCGCCCTCGCCGACCATCGCCTGGGCGGCCTCGAGCTCCCGGGGGAACGCGTCCTCGATCGGGATGACCGCGAACGACACCCCGAGATCGTCGGCGATCTGCGCGGCGGCGCGGTGCGTGGCGTCGCTGGAGTAGCGGGACGGCATGAAGAACGCGTGGAGCGACGCCCCCATCCGCTCGCGCAGGGCCGCGCCCTCGAGGCCCGGGTGGATGAGCTGCACCGCGCGCCAGGCGACGAGCAGCGTGAGGAGCGAGTCGCGGCCGCCCGAGAGCGCGAGGCCGATGCTCTTGAAGGCGCCGATCTTGCGGTAATAGTCGGCGACGCCGAGCGCGAGCGCCTCGTAGAAATCGTCGAGCAGCTCGTCGCGCGCGGAGATCGCGGGCAGCGCCGCCGAGGGCAGGAACGGCGTCGTGCCGGCCGGCGGGGCGGGGTAGGCGAGGCGCGCGCGGTCCGCCGTCTCGCCGTCGATCCGGAGTACCTGCACCATGCGGGCGGAGGCGCGGCGGAACTCCTCGAGATCGCTGCGCCAGGTGCTCGCCTCGCGGCGGCAGCGGGTGGTCCGGTCGAGGTCGACGACGGCCGCGGAGAACCCCTCGCGGAACCGCGGCGCCTCCAGCATCGGCCGGCCGTTCTGGTTGATGAACCCGCCGCCGTCGAAGACGAGCCCGTCGTTGCCGCCGACCAGGTTCGCGTAGGCGATCGTGCACTGGTTGTCCGAGGCGCGGGTCGCGATCATCTCGCGCCGGGTGCTCGTCACCCCGGCGCGGAACGGCGACGCCGAGATGTTGCAGATGATCTCGGCGCCGGCGTAGCAGCGGCGCCGCATCGGGCCGTCGGGCGACCAGATGTCCTCGCACACCTCGACGGCGATCGTCCCGAAATCGAAGGCGTAGACGCGATCGCCGCAGAGCACGCCGTCGGCGTCGAGCTCCATGAACGGCATGCCGCGCGAGAACGTCCGCGCCTCGTAGAAGATGTTGTAGGTCGGCAGCTTCTCCTTGGGGGAGAAGGCGAGCACCCGGCCGGCGTGGACGATGGCGCCGGCGTTGAAGAGGTCGCCCCCCACGCCGACGGTCACGCCGATGACGAACACGGTGCGGAGCTGCGCGGTCTCCTCGGCGAACCGGCGGAGCTCGCGCTGCTGGCTCGCGACGAACGCCGGCCACTGCACGAGGTCCTCGGCCGCGTAGCCGCCGATCACCTGCTCCGGGAAGACCGCCAGGGTGACGTCGTCGCGCGCCATCGCGCGGGCGAGCGAGAGGCACCGGTCGGTGTTCGAGCGGACGGCGCCGACGGTCGCGTTGACGTTGGCGATTCCGATCTTGACGAGTCGCATCGGGCGGCAGCCTACCGCGGCAGCACGGCGCTGAGCAGGCCGAAGAGCTTGTCGAGCTCCCCGGGGGTCACGCGCCGGTTCGACTTCACGCGATCCCCCTCGGCGAAGAAGACGATCGGGTCGACGACGCGGACCGTCACGATGGCGATGCGGAACGAGGTCGCGCGCTCGATCTCCTCGTTGAGGAAGGCCGCGTCGCGGGCGGCGAGCTCGGGGGTCTCGCTCGCGCCGTCGAGCGCGACCGTGGCGCCGCCGTCCTTGGTCAGCGTCACGGTGGCCTCGAGCGATCTCAGGGTGGGCGGCACCCGGGGCGCCTCCCGCGGCCCCTTCAGCGTCCGCGCCGGGTCGATCGCCGCGGCGATCGCGGCCTCGTCGCCTGTCGGATCGGGGAAGCCGCCCGTGCCAAGGAAGCGCCGCGCCTCGCGCGCCCGCGCGACCGGCAAGACCACGAGGAAGTCGGGCTCCACGGTCGCCACGACGCGCGTGTGCCCCTTGATGGTCACGCGCACCGCCGGCACGCCGAGCCCGCTCTCCAGGGTCCCTGGCGGCTGGCTGCGCGAGAGGAGCGCGTCGAGGCCGGACGCCAGCCTGTCCGGCGGCACGCTGTGCTGGACGACGACCACCGCCTCGTGGGCCGCGTCCGCGCGCGGCGCGGTGACGAAGGCGCGCTCGACGTCCCGCTCCGGATCGAGCCCCGTGCCGGTGAGCACGGGGCCCCACAGATCGAGCGCCGCGAGCCGCCCCATGATGGGGTGTCCCCGGGTCCTCTCGCCGTAGACGAGCACCGAGACCTTCCCCCCGGCGATCGACTGCGCGATCGCGGCCGCGTTGCGCGGCTTCGGCGGCGGCGCCGTCTCCGCGCTGACCGGCGCTCCGGACGACGCGGAGCCGCACGAGGCGGCGAGGAGGGCGAGGCCGATGGCGGCGAGCCGCAGCAGCGAGCGGCGCAGCGGCGAGGCGCGCATCGCGTCGGGGAGCCCTTGGCGAACGGACGGCATCACCCGGGCGACGTTACCGGCACCTACCCGATCCTGCCAGCGGGGCAAACCTCCAGGGCGCCCGTCGCCGGGCGCGCGTCGACGGACCGACCGCGCGATCGTCGCTCGCCGACGCGCGACGCGACGACGCGCTGCGCGGCGACGATGCGAGAAGGTGCGCGGGCTCGCGGTCCTGCGCGCGCACCTTGCTGCGGCGAGGCCATCCCTCTTCCTCGGCTCGGGACCTGGAGTAGGATGCCGCTCCCGCGGTCCACGCAGAGCTCGTGCGCGCCGCAAGGCTCCGTGTCCCGCGACGCGGACGCGGAGCCCGACCCATGTTGAAGAGGAGTGTCATCCCATGGCGGTCCGCCCATCCGACCTGCACGCGATCCCGCTGTTCGAGAGAATCACGGAGGATCACCTCGATGACCTGATGAAGGCGTTCCAGCGCCAGGAGGTCCCGTCCGGCCACGTGCTCTTCGAGGCCCGGAGCGCCCCGGCGCACCTGTTCCTCCTGGTCCGGGGCGAGGTCGCGCTGCTCGAGGCGGGCGAGACGCGCTTCCGCCTGAGCCCCATCTCGCCCATCGGCGAGCTCGGCGCGCTGACCGGCTTCCGGCGGACGACGACGGCGGTGACGACGCAGCCTTCGGAGATCTGGCGCATCGGCGTCGCCGAGCTCCAGAACTTCTTCGAGGACCACGGGGACGTCGCGTACCCCTTCTACAACAACCTGCTCAACGTCGTGGCCGGCAAGATCCGGCGCGACGCGCGCCGCCTCGAGGAGACCCGCGCGAACCTGATCCGCACGCAGAAGGCGATGAAGCGGCTCCTCGATCTCGTGCTCGACAGCGAGGAGACGCCGCTGAGCAAGGTCATCTGCGCGACCCTCGAGGAGCTCATCGAGAAGAACCGGCGCTCCCACTACATGGTCGAGCCGGCTCACACGCTGAAGAGCTCGGTCCGCCTGGACAGCGGCGCCCTCGTCCCCATCGTCGAGCTCTCGGACGGCTGGCTGCGCCTCGCCGGTCTGCGTGACGTCGCGAAGGACGCGCACTGGAGCGGCGTGCTCGTCCTGCCCGCGCGCGAGATCCCGGTGAGCGGGACCATCGACGCGGTCGACGATCACGGCGCGCTGGTGAAGCTCGATCTCCTGATCGACGAGTACGCCTCTGCGCTCCAGGATTACCTGACGCGCCTCCAGATGCTGGATTTCGTGGTGTGACCTCGCGCCGCGCCGCGCTCGCGGGCCGCGCCTCGATGCGTGGCGGCGGCGGCGCGGCGGCGCTGCTCCTGGCTTCGCCGTGCCTCCGGCCTGCGCGACCGCTCTCAAGCTCTCAGGCTCCCAGGCGTTCAGACGGTTGCCAGGATCGTGCCCGGTGATCTACGGTTCCAGGAGCTCGCTGACATCGCAGCGCTGAGCCGAAGTGGCGGAATGGCAGACGCGGCGGATTCAAAATCCGCTGTCCGCAAGGGCTTGTGGGTTCGAGTCCCACCTTCGGTACCGAGAGCGCCCCTCACGATCGTTCGCCGCCAGGCAGCCGAGGGCGGGTGGTTCGCTCTGGCGGGCGACCGTCCTGGTCACAGGGCGGCGCCGTAGGGGCTGACCGTTCGTTACGCTGGGCGAGCCTGGACGGCGCGCTCTGCCGGAGCACGGCGCTGTCAGGCTGCTACGCTCGGCGCGCATGTCGCGTCGGAGCGGAGGTGGGATCGAACGGCTGGGTGCGCTGATCCAGCGCGGGTCCTCGCTCTCGGCGCCGGCGGAGATTGACACCTCGCCGATGCCGTTCCGCGAGTGGGAAGCGGCCGTGGGGTCCCGGATCGCCGCGCGCGCGCGGCCGCTCAAGCTGGAGCGCGGCGTGCTCCACGTCCGCGCGGCGAGCTCGATGTGGGCGCAGGAGCTCTCGCTGCTCGGCGACGCCATCACCGCGCAGCTCCGGTCGCGCGGCCTCCCTGTGCAGTCCCTCCGGTTCCGCGTCGGCAAGGTGGAGCCGGTCGCGCGGCCGCCCTGGCGCGAGGAGGTCCGCCCGACCCCGAAGGAGGCGCCGCTCCCGGTCGAGGTGCGGCGAGAGCTCGGGAAGGTCGCCGATACCGAGCTGCGCGATGCGATCGCGAAGGCCGCCGCGAGGAACCTCGGCTGGCAGGAAGCCGAGGCGGGCGCGCGTCCCCGCAACGCACCGCCGCCGCTCCAGCCCTCCGCGGCGCCGGCCCCCCGTGTGTCGCCGCCGCCTGTCCAGCACGGGGCCGCTCGCGCGGCGCAGCCGCCGGCTCCGCGCGTGTCGCGCGTGTCGCCAGAGGCCGCCGCTCCCGCGAGGCCCGGCGGCGATGCGGAGGCTACTTCGCCGCGACGAGGCGCTCGAGACCCTCGATCCGCTGCATCAAGAACCGCTCGGTCGGACCGAACGACGGAGCCATCCGGCGGAGGTCGTCGAGGTAGATCCTGAGCGGCTGGATATCGAGCGTCTTGACGCGCCGGACGACGGTGTAGAGCTCGTCGACGACGGGGCCGGGCAGCGGGCGGCGCGCGATCGTGAAGAGCTCGAACGCGTAGTTGACCCACGTCCCCTTGGTCGTGGCGCCCGCGAGGCGAGCCGCGTAGCGCGCGGCGAGCTCCGCGGCCGGCATCTCCAGCGGCACGTTCGTCCGCGCGCGGCTCAGGATGTCGATCAGCACCGTCTGCAGGATGCGCTCGGCCTCCTCGCTGCGGCCCATCGCCAGCGCCTTGTCGGCGAGGCTCGCGAGCAGGCGCAGCGACTGGAAGCCCTTGGATCCGCCGTCTCCCGTCGGGCTCGTGAGCTCCGTCGGGTCGTCCGACATCTTGCGCATCTCGGTCAGCGCCATCGCGCCGAGCGTCGCCGTCGCGCGGCGGAACTCGACCCCGTAGGCGTCGTGGGGGCGCGACTCCTCCCCGCCGTAGAGCAGCATCTCCTGGCTGCCGATGATGATGCGGTCGCCGTCGGTCAGCTCGCGCTGGCCGGAGATGCGCGTGCCGTTGACGTACACGCCGTTCCTGCTCTCGAGATCGTGCAAGGCCACGCCGTCGTTGCGCACCTGCAGCGTCGCGTGGCGCCGCGACACCAGCGGGTCATCGAGCGAGAGCTGGCAGTCGCCGCTCCGGCCAATCACGAAGGGCCCTTCGGGGAGCTCGAAATCGTGCGCCAAGTACCGGAGGCGGAAAGGCATGGTCTATTTCAGTGCGCCGAGGCGCTCGAGCCCTTCAATGCGCTGGAGGATGAACCGCTCCGCCGGCGTACGCTCACCTGCGCGCTCGCGGAGCCGCTTCGCATAGCCACGGAGAATGGACATGTCGACGGCCTTCACCTTGCGCAGGACACTATACAGCTCATCGACGAGGTAGGCGGGGAGGAGGAGCTCGAGCCGGGTATTCAGCTCGAAAATGTAGTTGATCCACGAGCCCCGACCCGTCGCCGAGGCGAGGCGGGCCGCATACATGCTTGCCTTCTCGACCAGCTCGGGCTGCACGGCGCCGACGCCCCCGTCCCGCGCCTTCGTGAGGATGTCGGTGAGCGAGCGCTGGAGGATGCGCTCGGCCTCGTCGACGCGCCCCAGGGCGAGCGCCTTGTCGGCGACGCTGCCGATGAGGCTGAGCGCGTGCACGCGCTTGTCCGGGTGCTGAGGGACGAGCCCGGGGAGCGACCTCCGGGAGGCGATGGCCGTCGCGCCGTCGTCCTCGCCTGCGGGCATCTCGCTCATGTCGACCGTGCGCGCGTTCTGCTGCCTCGTCCAGAGCGGCGCGCTCCGCGGCGAGTGCGCCGAGCTCGGCTCGATGGCGCCGAGCAGGAACATCTCCTGCCCCCCGATCGCGATCTTGTCGCCGTCCGTCAGGATCTGGCGCCCCGCGATCCGAGCACCGTTGATGAGCACGCCGTTGCGGCTGCCGAGATCCTCGATCGCGACGCCGCCTTCACCGACGGTCAGCAGCGCGTGCCTGCGCGACACCAGCGGGTCGTCCAGCGACAGCTGGCAGTCCGCGCTCCGTCCGATGAAGAACTCGCCGAGCGGCACCTCGAGATCGTGGGCGAGGTAGCGCAATCGGATGCCCATGATCGAGCCATACCAACAGCCCAACAGGCCGTCAAAAGACAGCTTTCGGGCCGTGTAGCATTGGTTTGCAAGCCCACAAGAACGGCCGTGCAATGCGGACGGGACGTCCGTTGCCGTCTTACAGTATCACACCAGTCCTCGTTGTCGTCGGCGTCGTCGTCGCGTGCCGTCACGCGCCGTTGCTACCGGTCTGGGCGAGGCGCTCAGGGGAGGCGAGAGAGGACCCGGAGCAGCCTAAGGAGGAGCCTTGGGTGCGCGACGAGCCCGTAGATCTTGAGCTCCCCGCGAGCCACGAGGCGCGCGAGGTCGCGCAGGGGGCCGCTCTGTCGGCGGTGCAGCACCCCCAGCTTCGGGAGGCGCAGCCAGCGGTGGAACGCGACGTCGGGGAGCCGGCGGAGCGCCGACTCGTCGCCGCAGAACGTGACGGACGGGATGCCGATGGCGCCATCGTGGATGGTGAGCCGCCCGTGGTCGAAGCGCATCGTCATGGACGTATCGGCGTCCTGCGCGACGACGAGCACCGACCCGCGCAGCGCCCGGAAATCGGAGGCGCGCTTCGGGTCGCGCGCGAGGTGCTCGCGGATGAGATGACCGAGGTAGGCCGCGAGCGGGTTCTCTTCAGCGCCTGGGGCGAGATCGACGATGGGTTCCATGGTGCCGCCTCACCCGGCCGCGCGCGCTCCGTCCACCCCGATGTCGCGGCGGAGCACCTTGCCGTCGAAGTCGATGGCCCCCGCGGCGCGGAAGGCGCGCTCCCGCGCCTCGGCGAGCGAGTCGCCCGCGGCGGTGACGGCGAGCACGCGGCCCGCCGCGGTCACGACCGCGCCGTCCCGCTCGGCCGTGCCCGCGTGGTTCACGAAGGCGCCCTCCACCGCGGCCGCGGCGTCGAGGCCGCGGATGACGTCGCCGGTCACCGGCGCCGTGGGGTAGCCGCGCGCCGCGAGCACGACGGTGAGCGCGTGGCGGCCGGGGGCGACGCGCGCCGCCCCGGGAGCGAGCGCGCCCGCCGCGGCGGACGCGCAGAGCTCGGCGACGTCGCCCTCGAGCAGCTCCATCAGCGCCTCGCACTCGGGATCGCCGAAGCGGACGTTGTGCTCGAGCAGCATGGGGTCCCCGGCGGGCGTGATCATCAGGCCCGCGAACAGCACCCCGCGGAAGGGCCTCCCTTCCGCCCGCATGCCGTCGATCGTCGGCCGGAGGATCTCGCGCTCGACGCGCGCGGTCAGGGCCGGGGTGACGCGGGCGCTCGGCGCGAACGCGCCCATGCCGCCCGTGTTCGGCCCGGTGTCGCCCTCGCCGACGCGCTTGTGATCGCGCGCCGCCGGCAGGACGAAGATCGCCTCGCCGTCGCTGATGGCGTGCACGCTGGCCTCCTCGCCCTGGATCGCGTCCTCGAGGATCACGGTCGCGCCGGCGTCGCCGAAGCGGCGATCCACGAGCATGTCCTTCGCGGCCGCGAGCGCCTCGTCGACGGTCGTCGCGACGACGACGCCCTTGCCGGCGCAGAGCCCGTCGGCCTTCACGACGATGGGCGCGCCGCGCTCGCGGATGACGCGGGCCGCCTCGTCGAAGGAGCGCACGATCCGGAACGGCGCGGTCGGGATCCCGTGGCGGGCGGCGAACTCCTTGAGGAACGCCTTCGACCCCTCGAGGCGCGCCGCCTCGCGGCTCGGCCCGAAGACGGCGATGCCCTCGGCGGCGAGCGCGTCGGCGACGCCGGCGCAGAGCGGCGCCTCGGGGCCGACGACGACCAGGTCGGCGCGCTCGCGGACGGCGAGCCGGGTCGCCTCGGCGGGCGACAGGGACGGGAGGTCGACCCGGCGGATCGGGGCGCGGCCGGCGCCCGCTTGCGCGTGGGTCCCGGCGTTCCCGGGCGCCACGATCACCTCGGCGACCGAGGGCGATCGGGCGAACGCACGCGCGAGGGCGTGCTCGCGCCCCCCGGAGCCGAGCACGAGGATGCGGCGATCTGACCTTCGGGGGGCGGCGGAGCTCACCCCCGCGCGCTACCACGCGCCGGGCCTCGCTGTCGAGGCGCCTCGCGCGGTCCCGCGCCCGCGGGGGGCTCCGCGGCGCTCGGCGTCGTGATAGAAGCGCCCGCGGGGCGCGCGGCGCGGCTCAGCCGGGGCCGCGGGCGCGCAACGCCGGGCCCTTCGCGAGGGGGACCGGAGGGCGGATCCCTGAACATTCTGGAGGGATCGGCGAGCGCGGGTCGCTCGACGTCGAGGGGACGTCGAGGGGGCGGCGGGCGCGGATCCCCCGTCGTGGAGGTGAGCGATGACGCATCGGGCTTCGTGGGATGAATATTTCATGCGCATCGCCGAGGTCGTCGCGTCGCGGGCGACCTGCGATCGGAAGCACGTCGGCGCGGTGATCGTGCGCGACAAGAGCATCCTCGCGACCGGGTACAACGGATCGATCCGGGGGCTGCCTCACTGCGATGAGGAGGGGCACCTGATCGAGGACGGCCACTGCGTGCGCACGATCCACGCGGAGGCCAACGCCGTCATCCAGGCCGCGCGGAACGGGGTGCGGATCGACGGCGCGACGGTCTACGTCACGGCCTCGCCTTGCTGGGGGTGCTTCAAGATGATCGCGAACGCGGGGCTCTCGCGCGTCGTCTTCGGCGAGTTCTACCGCGACGAGCGCATCTTCCGGTTCGCCACGGAGCTCGGGATCGAGCTCGCCCCGCTGGAGCGGCGCGAGACGCCCGCCTGAGGTGTTGCGCGGGCGGCCGCTCGGTTGAGCGAGCCCTCGCGCAATCGACGCCGGATCGACGCCAGGTTGCGCGGCGATCTGCGCAACGCTCAGGCCTTGCGCGGCCGCGGCAGCCCGTACACGCGGATCCGCTCGACCAGCGTGCGCCGGGAGATCCCGAGCAGCGCCGCGGCGCGCGTCTGGTTCCCCATGCACTGCTCGAGCGCCTGGACGATGCGCTCGCGCTCGTGGGCCTCCATGGCGTCGCGCAGCCGGGTGGGGCCCGGGTCCACGCCGTCCGGCGCGCTCTTCGCGCCGTCGGGCACGCTCCTCGCAATCGTAGACCCTGGTGCTGACGCTGACGCCGCCGCACTCGCGTTCGGGGGCGCCTGCGGCGGGCGCGCCGGAAGGGGCATGGCATGCGATGGACGGGTGGGATCGGCCAGAGCGGAGAGGAGCAGGTGCTCCGGCCCGATGGGCGCCCCGTTGGCGAGGATCACCGCGCGCTCGATCACGTTGCGCAGCTCCCGGATATTGCCTGGCCAGCTGTGGCGCTGGAGCTCGGCCAGGGCCGCGGGCGAGATCGGAACGGACGCGGCGCTCGCCTCGCCGGGGAAGAGCTCCTTCGCCGTGCGCTCCGCGAAGAGCTGCGCCAGCGCCGCGACCTCCCCGGGCCGCTCGCGCAGCGGCGGGATGGAGAGGGTCACGCCGTTCAGCCGGAAATACAGGTCCTGCCGGAACGCGCCGCGGCTCACCTCGGCCTCGAGGTCGCGGTGCGTGGCCGAGACGAAGCGGACGTCGATCTTGATGGGGGTCAGCCCGCCGACCCGCATCACCTTCCGCTCCTCGATGACCCGGAGCAGCTTGGCCTGGATCGAGGGCGGCAGCTCGCCGATCTCGTCGAGGAACACGGTGCCCCCTTCGGCCGTCTCGAGCAGCCCCGGCTTCGCCCGGACGGCGCCGGTGAAGGCGCCGCGCTCGTGGCCGAACAGCTCGCTCTCGAGCAGCGACTCGGACAGCGCGACGCAGCTCAGGCGCAGGAGCGGGCGGCTCGCGCGCGGCGAGGCCCTGTGGATCGACTCGGCCAGCACCTCCTTGCCGGCGCCCGTCTCGCCGAGGAGGAGGATGTTGATCGGGCCGTTCGCGACGCGCTGGGCGAGCTCGTAGACCGCGCGCATCGCGTCGTCCTTGACGATGACGTCCTTGCCCGCGTCCCGCTCGCCGCCCTTCTGGCGGAGGACGACGCGCGCGGCGCCGAGGTAGATGACGTCGCCGGGCGAGAGCTCGACCGCGGCGCCCCGCGCGGGCGTGCCCTTGCCCACATCGATCAGGCGCTCGGTCGCCGCGCTGCAGTGCCGGGCGCGCACGCGGGTCCCGTTGCTGCTGCCGAGGTCCTCGATCCGGAGCGGCGGGCCGAGGTGCAGCACCGCGTGCCGGCGCGACACCGAGGCGTCGGGGACGCAGATGCCGGCGTCCTCGTCCCTGCCCAGGACGACGCTGCCCGAGCCCGGCAGCTGTCGGGTGCTCATCGAGCTCTGGGTGATGATCAGGAGCTCGAGCGAGCCACCATCGCGGGAAAGAATCTCCGGCTCAGCCACATCGCACCCCAGAGTCGCGCCGGACGACGAGCGACGTTCTGCCGCTGCGCGCGTGCGATCCGTTCCGGGGACCGTTGCGGCAGCGTTCGCGGGACGGTCGCCAGGACCGAGGGCACGCCCAGCAGCCGGCTGCGTAGCACGGACGCGCGCGCAGGGCGACTGCCGTCGCGCTCGCCTCGCGCCCGCGGGGATCGAGGGGCGTGGTGGTCGAGGTGGTCCAGCGCGCGCGGGGCGGCGATCGTCATCGCGGCGCGGCGGCGCGCTCCCGGCGCCGCGGCGCGGGCAGTAGAGTTTCCGCGGATGATCGCGCGGGACCCGTTCGGCTGGGTGGGCAGCACCATCGGCGGCAAGCTGCTGGTGGACGCCGTGGCCGGCGAGGGGACGTTCGGCGTGGTCTACCGGGCGACCCACCTGGGGTTCCAGGAGCAGGTGGCGGTCAAGTGCCTGAAGATCCCCGCAGATCTCCTGCCGGAAGAGCGGCAGTCGCTGCTCGACACGTTCGAGCGCGAGGCCCGGCTGCTGCACCGGCTCTCGCGCCGGACGACGGGCATCGTCCAGGCGCTCGACGTCTCTGCCGCGACCTCGCCGGAGGGCTCCTGGACGCCGTACATCGTCATGGAGTGGCTCGAGGGAGAGACGCTCGCGCAGCACATCGAGGCGCGGCGCGCCTCGGGGCGCGCGCCGTACTCCGTCGACGAGGCGATCGAGCTCCTGGCGCCGGCGGTCGGGGCGCTCGCGATGGCGCACGACGAGCGGGTCTCTCACCGCGACGTGAAGCCGGCGAACCTGTTCCTCGTCGAGATTCCCGGCGCGACGACGATCAAGGTCGTCGACTTCGGCATCGCCGAGGTGATCGACGCGTCGGTGCCGATGTCGAAGGCGCTCGCGGAGACGAGGCGAGCCGTGGCCGCGGCGCGGGGCGTGAGCCCCAGCGACACGACGCAGGTGCTCGCGACGTCGCCGACGTTGCACGTGTTCACGCCGCTCTACGGCGCTCCGGAGCAGTTCGAGCCGAAGCTCGGCGCGACGGGGCCTTGGACCGACGTGTTCGCGCTCGGGCTCGTGCTGCTGCAGCTCGCCTCGGGGAAGCAGCCGATCGACGGGCGCGACTGGGCCGAGCTCTACCTCGCCGCCGTGGACCCGCGCAGGCGGCCGTCGTTCGCGGGGCTCGGCGTCGAGGCGAGCCCCGCGATCGAGGCGGTCGTCGCGCGGGCCGTCGCGGTCGAGCCCGCAGCGCGCTTCCGGGACGCGCGCGAGCTCGGAGAAGCGCTCGCGTCCGCGCGCGCCGGCTCCGCGCTCCGGCCGCCGGCTGCCCCGCTCTCCGCGATCTCGCCGAGGGCCGACCAGGCGTCTCCGCGGGGGCCGAGCGCGGCGCTCCCGGCCGCCCCGGCGCCCGTGGACGCCACGAAGGTCGCGGCGCCCGCGGGCGGGGCGAAGGTCGCGGCGCCCGCGGGTGAGTACCGTGTCTGCACCGTGCTCTCCGCGGAGATCGTCGCCGGCGACGACGGGCAGGAGCCTCTGGATCCCGAGCAGGAGCTGGAGCTCCGCGAGGCGTGCCGCGAGCTCGTCCGCGAGCGCGTCGAGGCGCTCGGGGGCGTCGTGCAGGGCAGGAGCGAGGGCGTCGTCACCGCGCTGTTCGGCGCGCCGCGCGCGAGCGACAACGACGCCGAGCGCGCCGTCCGCGCCGGGCTGGAGCTCGCGTCGCTCGACGCCGGGTCGCTCCCTGTCCAGCTGCCGCCGCGCTCCCGGCCGAGGTTGCGCGTGGGCATCAGCACGGGGAGGCTGTTCGTCAGCGGCGCGACCGGGCGGGGCGCCCCGGTCGACGCCTCCGGCGAGGCCTTGAAGGCGGCCGCGCAGCTCCAGCAGGCCGCCGTGCCCGGCGCGGTGCTGATCGCGCAGCCCACGTTCCGGCAGGTGGCCGGGCTCTTCCAGGTCGAGCCGCAAGGCGACGGCGCGCCGGGCTTCCGTGTGCTGAAGCTCGCGAGCGGATCGGGCGCGGGATCCGATTTCCTCGGCCTCGACACCCGCTTCGTCGGGCGGGCGGCGGAGGTGCAGCGGCTCTCGGAGGCGCTGGAGACGGTCATCGCGGAGCGGCGCGCGACGTTCGTCTCGGTGATCGGCGCGGGCGGCATCGGCCGCAGCCGCCTCCTCGCCGAGGTCCGGACGAGGGCGCTGTCGCAGGCGGAGCCGTGCATCGTGCTCGGCGCGGCGTGCTCGTCGCTGTCGATGGATGCGAGCTATCACCTCGCCGCGTCGCTCGTCCGCGCTCATTTCCGCGTCCAGGACGGCGACGCGCGCGACGTCGTGCTGCGCAAGCTCGCGAGCGGCGTCCTCGGCGTCGATGCCGGAAGCGAGGCCGGCGGCGCGCCGCACCCGCTCGCCCTGGAGGACGCGCTGGCGGAGGTCGCGGCCGTGCTCTGCCCGTGCCCGGCGGCGCAAGCCGCGCCCGCGACGGCGATCGTCCCCGACGAGGGCGGCGCCGAGGTGGCGAAGCGGGTGGCCGCGGCCGTCGCGATGCTGCTGCGAGCGATGGCCGCGCGCGGAGCCGTCGTCGTCCTGCTCGACGACATCCACTGGGCTGACGACGCCAGCCTCGACCTCTTCGACGATCTCGCCGTGCGCCTGTCGGACGCGCCCCTGCTGCTCGTCGGCGCGGCCCGGCCCGAGCTCTACGAGCGGCGGCCGCACTGGGGCGAAGGAAAGGCGAGCCACGCGCGCCTCGATCTCGGCCCGCTGCCTCGGCGGCACATCGAGGACATGGCGCGTGAGCGCCTCCGGCTCGTCGCGCGCTGCTCCGCCGAGGCCATCCGCGCCCTGGCGGAGCGCGCCGAGGGCAACCCGCTCACGCTGACCGAGACGCTGTACCTGCTCATCGACGCCGGCGCGCTCGAGCGGCGCCTCGGCGAGCCCTGGATCCTGCACGAGGAGCAGCTCGCCCGGCTCTCGTTGCCGGCGACGATCCAGGGCATCGTCCAGGCGCGGCTCGATCGGCTCGACGGCGAGGCGCGCGCGGTCCTGGCGCAGGCGGCGGTGGTCGGCAGGACGTTCTGGAAGGGCGCGATCGACCACCTCCGCGGCGCCGCGCCGCTCGACGGCGGCGGATCGAGCACCGCGGACGTGCTGCGGCGGCTCCGGGATCAGCAGATCATCCAGGCGCGTGACGCGTCGACCTTCCCCGAGGACTGCGAGTACGTCTTCGCCGAGGCGGCGACCCAGGAGATCGCCTACGAGACGCTCAGCCTCAAGGTGCGCCGGGCCATGCACCGCGCGGTCGCCGCCTGGGTCGACGGCGTCTCGGCGGGGCGCTCGCCTGCGCGCGCGCCGCGGGCGCTCGGGGAGGCGCTCGCGGCGCTCCACCATGATCGCGGCGGCGACGCGCGGAGCGCGGCGCTCGCCTACGCGCGAGCGGCGGCGAGCGCGTCGTCGCTCGGGCAGAACGCCGAGGCGCTGCGGCACTTCGAGCGGGCTCGGGAGATCCACGCGAGCGCGGCGGACGGCGCCCCGGCGAGGGGCTCCGCGGCGCGCGCCCCGTCGGCCGCCGCGCCGGGGGGCGACGAGCGCCGGCTGTTCACCTGGGACGAGCGCGCGGCGCTGCTGCTCGACGTCGGCGACGCCCTCCGCAGGGCGGGCCGACTCGACGAGGCGGAGCGCGCGTACCTCGAGGCGCGGACGCGGATCCTGCGCGTCGAGCGGCGCGCCTCCGCGCTCCCCATGCAAGGCCCGGAGGCCGCGCAAGGCCCGGAGGCGGCGCTGCTCTGGGATGCGCGCGTGGATTTCCGCCTCGCCCTCGTGCTGAAGGTGCGCGGCGCGACGGCCGACGCGCGCGCGCTGGTCGAGCGCGCGATCTCGCTCGCGGAGCGCGGCGGCGCCGCCCCGGAGACGCTCCCCATGTACGGGCTGCTCGCGGCGCTCCACCGGCGCGCCGGCGATCTCGACGCGTGCCGCGCGGTCGCGCTCCGGAGCCTGCGCATCTGCCGGACGCTGCATCGAGGCGACGACCGTCGCCGCGCGGCGGCGTCGCAGCTGCTCCTCGCGCTCGGGACGGTGTTCTACTCGCGCGGTCGGCTGGCGCAGGCGGAGCGCTGCTACCGCCAGGCCGCGCGGGCCGTCGACGAGCGCGCGTACCCAGAGGCGCTGGGCTTCGCGCTGAACGGCGTCGCGGCCGTGCTGTTCGCGAAGGGCGATCTCGGCGGCGCGCGGGAGGTGTTCGCCCGAGCGCTCGCGCTGAAGGAGCGGCTCGGCGATCTCCAGGCGATCGCGTCGGGGCACAACAACCTCGCGGAGGTCGAGCTCCGCCTCGCGCGCCCTCACGCCGCGCTGGAGCACGCGCGGCGCGCCGTGAGGCTCGGCGAGCAGGCCGGCGCCGGCGCCGATCTCCCGGACGCGTACCGCAACCTCGCCGCCGCGCTGCTCGCGGCCGGCCACGTCGGAGAGGCGCTCGACTCCGGCTGCGCGGCGCTGCGGCTCGCCGAGGTGGGCGGCGGGCGCGTGTACCTCGCGGACGTCGCGCTCGGCCTCGCGCGGATCTGCCGCGCGGCCCTCCGCGACGCCTCGACGCGCCCTCGCGCCGAGGCGGCCGTGGCGCAGCTCTCCGCCTCGCTGGAGGCGCATTTCCGGGACGGCGAGCTCGCGGCGCGGGCGGCCGAGTGCCGCGCGCTGCTCTCGGATCCCTGAGGCGCCGACCCCTTCTCGTCAGGTAGCGCGACGTGCCGCGCGGGAGACGTTCGTCATGATCAAGGCTTGGAATCAGGCAGCTATCGTTCTGACCGCCGCGGCCGCGCTCGGCTCGGCGGCGCTCGGGTGCGCGTCGGATCCCGCGCCGCCGGGCGGGTGCCCTGGCGCGCGCGCCGCATCTGGCGCGTGCATCGGTGTCCCCGCGGGAGCGCTCTGCGACGGGGACTTCTGCGCCGCGTCGGTCGATTGCGCCGAGGTGATCGAGGTCTCGAGCGCCGCCGCGCTCTCGCAGGCCACCGACGCCGCTCGACCTGGGGCGTGCATCGCGCTCGGCCCTGGCGCCTACGGCCCGATCGATCTGCCCCCTGGCGTGAGCCTGCTCGGCCGCGGCGCTGGCTCGGTGAGCGTCGCGGCGGTCTCGCTCGCGGCCGGTGACGGCGCCGTCCTCCGGGCGTTGACCGTGGGCGAGGGCGGCGTGCGGATCGCGGCCGGCGCCCGGGCGCGGATCGAGGCGGTGCGCGTCGTCGGCAGCGCGTCCGACGGCGTGACGCTCGGCCTCGGCGCGTCGCTCGACCTCGTCGCGTCGGCGATCGAGGGCTCCGGGCGGTACGGCCTGAGCGCGTTCGACGCCGGCCGCGTCTCCGTCGTGCGGTCCGTCGTCTCGGGCTCGCAGGGGCCGGGGCTGTGGGCGCAGTGCACCGGCGGCTGTGACTGCGAGGCGCCGGTGGAGCTCCACGTCGAGGACGCGCTCGTCCGCGACAGCAAGGTGGTCGGCGTGTCGCTCGTCGGGGCGCGCGCCTCGATGTCTTTCGTCGAGGTCAGCGGCAATGGCCTGATCGGGTTCGATCCGAGCGGCGGCATCTCCGTGTCCGGCTGCTCGACCCTCGACGCGGCGGCCCTCAAAGTCGCCGACAACACCGGGTTCGGTCTCCTGATCGATCGAGCGAACGCCGCCCTCGGCGAGAGCGGCGAGGGCTTCGAGGTGAGCGGCAACCAGCCCGGGATCTGGATCCAGCACACGACGCCGGAGCAGACCGTCCAGCTCACGGGAGGCCTCCTCGAGAAGAACCGGGCCATCGGCCTGGGGATGAGCGGCGACGCGCGCGGCATCATCATCGACGGCATGCGCATCGCCGGGACCTTCGCCGACTCGGCGGTGGTGAGCGCGGATGGCGGGCTCGCCCAGGAAGTCGTCGGCGACGGCGTCAGCTGGCAGGAGCGCGCGCAGGCCGCGATCTTCGGGCTCGTCCTGAGCGGCAACGGGCTCGAGTCCCTCAACCCCTCCATCAGCCCGTCACGCCGCGCGAGCGTGCTCATCGATGGCGGCGTCGGTCTGGACAGCCGCCTCTCCGCCGTGACGCTGGAGGGCGGCGACGAAGCGGCGGGCATCGTGCAGCAGCGTCTGCCCGCTGACGGCGTAAGCCCGCTGCGCGACGCGGATGTTCCGCGCATCGTGACGAGCCCGGAGGCGCTGTTCTCCGTGCCCGTCGCGCCCATCGCGCCGGCGGCGCTCGACGCCCCGTGAGGCCTGCATCGGCGCGGCGACGGCCCGGCTCCGGACCGCGTCCCGAGGTGAGCGCGGGAGCGCGTTGGGCCCACAACTGGACCGACAAAAAGTAAGTGGGCCCGCCACACTCGCTTTCCGCTACCGTTGCTCCCTTCCGGGCCTGGCGGGGTTCACGGCGCGCTGTCGGCGGACCCATGAGGTCCAGGCGCTGTTGCCTGACGCAGGGACTTCGTAGTCGAACCTCGTCCCTCTGTCGAGCCCCATGGCGCGCGCGGCGGCGATTCGTGGGCCAGGGCGCCTCGGCTCCTTCGCGAACGCAGCGCCGCCCACGTCGCCCACGTCGCCTACGTTTGGTTCCCTCCTCGGAGCCATCGGGGGTGAGCGCGGTGCGAGTGAGGTGTGAGCGTGAGCTGCGATCGGAGTGTGCAAAGGGTGGCGGTGTGAGCGCGGAGCGATCGACCTGGAGCGGCATCGGCCAGGACTTGCCTCGTTCAGGAAGCCCCGTACGCTTGGAGGTGTCGTGAATCCGTTCGATTCCGAGGACGAGGGACGGGGCAGCCGGCTGATTCCGGTGCTTCTCTTCATCGGCTCCGCAGCGCTGGCAGCGGCCGCGCTCCGGTTCGCCTGGCAGCAGCCGGTGATCATGGCGGCGGTGCTCAGCGTGGTTCTCGTGTTCGCCGCGGCCCGCTGGCTCGCGCGCCGCAAGCTGCGCCGGCTGCTGCGCTCGGGCGATGTGGGCTCGGTGCTGCGGCGCTGGTCGTCGTCGCTCCACCGCGTCCCGCACCCCGCCACGATGGCGCCGCTCATGACGGCGACGGCGTTCGCGGCCTATGGTTGGGTCGAGAAGGCGCGCGCGGCCATGGCCGCCGCCGAGCGGGGGCCCGCGTGGGAAGCGGCCCTCGAGCACCGCCTCTTCCTCGACACGCTCCTCTGCACCTTCGAGGGCGATCGCGACACGGCGCTCGCGCAGGCAGGTCGCCTGGAGCGCCTCCCTCTCCCGGACATCAGCTCGCCCTTTCGCAGCCGGGTGGTCACCCTGCGATCGGCGGCCGGCGCGCTCGCCCGCGCCTTCGCTCACACGAGCGTGCCGGGCGACCGCGCGCTGCTGGAGCGCGCGAGCGAGGCCAGCCCGCTCGTCTTCTGGGCCATGCGCTACGCCGCGGCCGTCGTCGCCATCGACGAGGGCGAGCTCACCCGCGTCGAGGAGCTCCTCGCCGACGCGCCCTCATGGCCCCAGGAGTCGACGTTCCGCGCATTCCACGACGAGATCGCCGATCGCGCCGGCCTTCCCCGCACGGTGAGCGCGTAGCGGGCCGATCATCGCGCGCGCCGCTGCGCGCGGCGCCGACCCGGAACGCCCGTCCTCCCAGAGGGCGCGCCGTCGTCGCGTTCGCGCCGGCTCAGCCCTGGAACAGCGTGCGGATGTAGCAATAGGCGCGCGCCCCGGGGGCTGCGCCGGCGGGGTCTTCCGGCGCGTCCGGCACGAACGCGCCGAGCGCGCCGAGCGCGCCGCCGAGGGTGAACGTGCGCAGCATGATCCTCGCCTGCGTGCCCGCGAAGCACGGCTTGCGGTAGGCGATCTCCACCCTCCGGGCGAGCACCGCCGTGCTGTGGCCCTGCGCCGCGAGGCGTCGCAGCGCGGCCTCCGCGAAGAGCCGCGGGTACACGAGCGAGTTCACGTGCTGGTTCCCGTCCGTGTGATCCAGGCCGAACACCACCGGGATCGGATCCAGGGTCGGCTTCGCGTCGAGCGGCTCCGCGCCCTCGGGCAGGCCCATCAACGCCTCCGGCGGGCGAAAGTCGTAGCGCTCGGGCGGCACCGCCGGCAGATCCGGGGACTCGAAGCGCAGCACCTTGCGCGCCTCGGGCGCCGCGAAGGGCCGCGTGAAGACGTGCTCCGCGAACACGCGACCGACCTGGATCGGCTCGCCCGCGCCGGGCGGCGGCGGGCCGTAGGTCCGGCTGCGGCGCCCGCTGGCCGAGAGCCACATGGCCAGGATCAGCCGGTTCACCTGGGAGGTGGCGTCCTCCGTGTGCGCCAGCTGGTAGCGGCCCTGCAGCTCCAGCGGCTCCCGCGTCGCGATCGGCCCCTCTCCGCCCTCGATGATGAGGCGGGTGAGGATCGGGACGATCCCTTGCGTGAGCATGAGCGCCTCGATGGGGCTCGCCCGCAGGAGCTTCATCCAGACCGCGGGCCCGAGGCCGTGCGGCAGCGCGTCCAGCATCACCCGTCCGTTCTGGCTGACGTCTTCGAAGCGAAGATGCATGACGGCGGTCGCCTGCTGCTGCTCGGGGACGCAAGGCTCGTCAGGGAAGTAGTGCATGCCCCGTCTCCATAGCTGACGCCGCCGCGCGCCGCATGGATCAGCGCCTGATCGCCGCCATGGCCGGCCAGGCCGACGGCGCGGGTCCATGGTACGATCGCCGCGTGACGCTCCTGAAAATCGCCCACATCGGCAACCCTGTCCTCAGGCAGCGAGCGCGTGAGGTCACGCCAGAAGAGCTCTCCTCCCCTGCGATGCAGGCGTTCATCGACGATCTGGTGGAGACGATGCGCGACGCGAACGGCGCGGGGATCGCCGCCACCCAGGTCCATGTGCCGGTCCGCATCTTCGCGGTCGAGGTGCAGAACAACCCCCGCTATCCGTACAAGCCGAACATCCCGCTCACCGTCGTGGTCAATCCGGTGATCGAGCCGCTCACGCAGGAGACGTTCGAGAACTACGAAGGGTGCCTGAGCGTCCCGAACCTGAGGGGTGTCGTCGACCGCACCACCGAGATCCGGCTCACCGGCCTGGATCGCGACGGGAGGCCGATCGACCGCGTCGTGCGCGGGCTATCGGCGGGCACCTTCCAGCACGAGAAGGATCACGTCGACGGCGTGCTCTTCGTCGATCGCGTGAAGGATCCGCGGACGCTCTGCACCTGGGCGGAGTTCGACCGCTATCACAAGCAGCCCTTCGTCGAGCGCATCGTCCCGTTCATCCAGCGGATGGGCGGCTGAGGTGCCTCGTCGCGCGGGTCCTGCTCGTGCGTGTGATCGCTCTGCGGACCAGGGCGCTCGGCACGAGATCGAGCGCTCACGCGGACATGCGCCTCCGCTAGCGCAGGCCGCACGTCCCTCGCCCGCGCTGGCGGGGAGGGACGTGCGGTGCCTGCTGGCGGGGAGCGATCAGGCGCCGCCGCCGGTCCGTTCTTCGCGCTCGATCTGCTCCTGGTAGGCGACGCTGTAGCGCGCCCAGGGACGCAGCTTGAGGCGCCGGTAACCGATGGGCTCGCCGGTGCCCTCGCACATCCCGTAGCTCCCTTCCTTCATCTTCGCGAGAGCACGGTCGATCTCGGCGAGCACGCGGACATCGCGCTCCAGGAGCTTCGACGTCAGCGACGTCGCGCCCTCGGCGTTGGCCTCGTCCATCTCGTCGCCCACCTCGCGCGAGATGTCGCGTTCCGCGTGCTGCCGCTCATCGATGTTGGCGACGAGGCTCGCCCGGCGCTCCTCGAGCGCCTTCCTGAGCTCGTCGAGCTGCTCCTGCGTCAGATCCGGCAGATCGGAGTCGTCCGTTTCGGGCGTCGCGCGGCGCACGGGTGGCCTCGGCATGGCGGCTGCCGTCGTGGCAGACGTCTCTGGCTGCGCCGGGCTCATTCCGTCGCGACTCGCACCTTCACGGTTGTTCATTGTTTCCTCTCATCTTTTCGGTGGCAATTCGCGTACCGATCTTGAACATGGGCGGACGAAGCACGCGCGGCGCGGTGACCAGGGAACACGACCGAGCAGGAGCAGCCGCGCCGGCTTACTGGCTGTGGTGATAGCGCATCCACGAGCCTATGGCTTCGTGATGCCGGCCATTCGAAGCCCTGCCGCGACGAGCGCGCCGATGTCCTCGAGCACGGGCTTCGACACATTGATCGAGATCTCGGCTCGCGGCGCGGCGCCGCCCTGCTGCTGGGTCGTGACGAACATCAGCCCTTCCCCTTTGTGGGGGAGCTTTGCCAGCGCTTCGCCGAAGATGCGAGCTTCCTGAGGCAGCGCCACCGGCGCCGCGCCGGGCTGATCCAACGTCGAGAGCACGCTCTGAAACGTGCGGGTGATCGGGGCGAGCGTCGAGAATCCACCCCAGGCGAACTTCCCGGTCTTCAGCTTCTCGAGCCCCGGACGTGACGCGAGCGTCGCTGCGGCGGGCGCGTCCGCTTTCACCATGGCGAGCCGCCTCAGCAGGTCGCCCTTGTCGTTTCCGAAGGCGACCCACGTCGTCTTCTCTTCACCCATGAGGAGCAGGTGGAGCGTCATCGTCAGCTTGGGCCTCTGCTTGCCCTTGGCGGCGGGGGTCGAGCTCGCTTCTCCGTCGAGCGCCGGGAGATCGCGGACGATCTGGATCTCGACGGCGAGCGACGTCTTCCCGAGCTCCTTCGGCGCCTGAACCGTCTTGACCGTCGGCAAATCCTTCGGATCGACGTCGATCTCCGGGAGCCGCTTGCGCAGCCCGGGCGTGTTGTAGGCGGTGACGGCGTTCTTCACGTACCTGATGAGCGCGTCGGGCGCCTCCTCGAACCCGAACAGGTTCCAGCCGACGAAGCTCCCCATCATCTTGTCGAGCGCCTCGTTCGGCGTCGGCTTTCCGGCCTGAGGAGCGGGAGGAGGCGCGTCCGGGTACCCGTGGGCGGACACGCTCGGCCCCTGGTTGATCGGCAGCGAGAGGAGATCGGCGAGCGCCTTGCGATCGGCGGGCTTGCCGATCTTCTCCTTCTCCAGCCACCCTTCGAGCATCTCGCGCAGCGTCTTCAGGATGCCGCCGTAGTGCGCCGGGTCGTAGCCGTGGTCGAAGAACGCGCCGGCGCTGTCCTTCGGCGCGCGCCAGTACAGCGCCGGCGCGGCCGCGGCGCGGTTCGCCCTGTCGGCCATCGTCTTGGCGACCCACGACGACTGGCCCCGGAGCTCCAGGGCAGCCGTGAGGTTCACGCAGGACTGGTTGTCGACCTGGAGATCGACGACCGCCTTGCTCGCGTCGTTGATGAGCGCCTCGAGCTCCTGCTGAACGGAGGTCGCCGCGTCGGTGAGCGCCCGGTCGAACTGGGGCTGCCCGATCGAGAGCTGGCTCTGCGCGAGGATCGGGAGCCCGCCGAGCTGCTGCTTCGCCATGCCGCCGAACTTCGTGCTGAGCGGGACGAAGCGGACCTCGCCGTGGAGGTCGCGCGCCTCGGGCGCGAGCGTCGGCAGCGTGCGCGCGAGGTACGGCCCGAGCGTCGTCACGTCGCGGTCCCGATCGCCGCAGAGGAGCCGCGCGGGCGCCGATCCGGCGGACGCGGCGAGGAAGCAGCTCGACGACGAGGGCTCCTTGCCGCCGATCTTCCACATGCCGGGCTTCACCTCGGTGAGGGCGGCGCCCGCCTCGAGCGCGCCCCTCGCCCGCTCGAGCGACGTGAGCCCGAACGACACGGCCGCCACGGGCTTGCCCCGCTTCGAGCTGTCATCGAGCGCGACGATCAGGTGCACCGGCGCGTCGAGCGCGAGCACCGTGGCGAGCTGGTCCGTGTCGATGGAAGGGCTCACGAGCTCGCCCAGCACAGCCGAGGAGAACGCCTGCGCGCCCGTCTCCGCGAGCGCCGGAGGCAGCCCCGCGCACGTCGCGATGCTCGACAGCGTGGCCGCGGGGTTGCTCCAGCGGAGCACGCCGACGACGTCGGTCGGCTCGGCGACGGGCGATAGATCGAACGCTGGGCTGGCGGCGACCTGGGCAGGCCCGGCCTTGACCTCACCTTGTCCTGCTGTCGGCGCGACAGGCGCGGGCGACGGCCCGCAGGCGAGGGAACCGGCCATCAGGACCAGGGGGGCGATCGGCAGGAGGGTTCGCATGAGCGCCGGTTATACGGCTCCCGGACATCCGAGTCGACGCCCAAGGAGCGCGCCGCGCAGGCGACGGCCGCGTGCGCCGCCTCGCGCGCGGCGGCCGCTCCAAATGCGAACGAGCGCGGACGAATCCGCGCTCGTTGCGTTTAGCGTTTGCCGCTCGGCGAACGCGCGCGGAGGAATCCGCGCTCGTCGCACACCGTCGAGGAGCGGGCTCCTCGCGGCGAATCAGTTCGACTCTTCGAACTCCGCGTCGATGACCGAATCCTTCCCCTTGCCGCCGGCGGGGGGCGGCGGCTGGCCTCCCGGCGCGCCGCCGGGCGCGGCGCCGCCGCCGTCCTGGGGCGGGCCGGCCTTCTCGTACATGACGCTCGCGATGCGGTGCGCTTCCTTCTCGAGCTTCTCCAGCGCCGCGCTCACGGCCGCGTCGTCCTGCTTCTCGATGGCCGACCGCCCCTCGGCGATGACCCCGTTCAGCGCCGAGACGTCGCCCTCCGGCAGCTTGTCCTTGTTCTCGCTGATCGTCTTCTCCAGCGTGTAGCAGAGGTTATCGAGCTTGTTGCGCCGCTCGATCTCCTCGCGCCGGCGCTTGTCCTCGGCCTCGTGCGCCGCCGCCTCGTTGACCATCCGGTTGATCTCGTCCTCCTTCAGGCCGCCCGACGCGGTGATCGTGATGCGCTGATCCTTGCCGGTGGCCGTGTCCTTGGCGTGGACCGAGAGGATGCCGTTCGCGTCGATGTCGAACGTCACCTCGATCTTCGGCACGCCGCGGGGCGCCGGCATGATCCCTTCCAGGTGGAAGCGGCCCAGGGTCCGGTTGTAGCGGGCCTCGGTGCGCTCGCCCTGGAGCACGTGGACCTCGACGCTGGGCTGGCTGTCGGTCGCGGTCGAGAAGATCTCCTTCTTCTGGGTCGGGATCGTGGTGTTCCTCGAGATCATCACGGTCATCACGCCGCCGAGCGTCTCGACGCCGAGCGAGAGCGGCGTGACGTCGAGCAGCACGAGGTCCTTCACGTCGCCCGAGAGCACGCCCGCCTGGACCGCGGCGCCGACGGCCACGACCTCGTCCGGGTTCACGCCCTTGTGGGGCTCCTTGCCGAAGAACTTCTTGACCGTCTCCTGGACGAGCGGGATGCGGGTCGAGCCGCCGACGAGGACGATCTCGTCGATCTGCTGCGGCGACTTCTTCGCGTCGGCGAGCGCCTTGCGGGTCGGCTCGAGCGTGCGGTCGATGAGCGGCCGGATCATCTGCTCGAGCTTCGCGCGGGTGAGCTGCTTCTGGAGGTGCTTCGGCCCCGAGGCGTCCGCGGTCAAGAACGGCAGGTTGATCGTCGTCTCCTGCACGTTCGACAGCTCGATCTTCGCCTGCTCCGCGGCGTCCTTGAGCCGCTGCACGACCATCTTGTCGTTCGAGACGTCGATGCCGGTGTCCTTCTTGAACTCGGCCGCGAGCCAGTCCATCACGAGGTGGTCGACGTCGTCGCCGCCGAGGTGGGTGTCGCCGTTGGTCGAGATGACCTGCACGACGTTGTCGCCGACCTCGAGGATCGAGATGTCGAACGTGCCGCCGCCGAAGTCGTACACGGCGATGACCTGCTCGTTCTTCTTGTCGAGCCCGTACGCGAGCGCGGCGGCCGTGGGCTCGTTGACGATGCGCTTCACGTCGAGCCCGGCGATGCGGCCCGCGTCCTTGGTCGCCTGGCGCTGCGAGTCGTTGAAGTACGCCGGCACCGTGATGACGGCCTCGGTGACCTTCTCGCCGAGGTAGTCCTCCGCGGCCTTCTTCAGCTTCTGGAGGACCTTCGCGGAGACCTCCGGGGGCGACATCTGCTTGCCGCGCACCGCGATCGAGGCGTCGCTGTTCTTGCCCTTGCTGACCGTGTACGGGACGCGCTTCGCCTCCTCCTGCACCTCCTCGTAGCGGCGCCCCATGAAGCGCTTGGCGGAGTAGATGGTGTTGGTGGGGTTCGTGACCGCCTGGCGCTTGGCGATCTGACCGACGAGCACCTCGCCCTTGTCGTCCCAGGCCACGACGGACGGCGTGAGGCGGGAGCCCTCCTCATTCACGATGACCTTGGGCTCCTTGCCCTCCATCACCGCGACGACGCTGTTGGTCGTGCCGAGATCGATGCCGATGATCTTGCCCATGACGTTGAACCCTCCGAGAACTGTTTGCGCGACGGCCTGATGACCACGGGGGGCGAGAAGACCCGACCGGCCAGCAGGGCTCAGCTGACAGCTGCCGCGAGCCACCGCTCCAGAGCCGTCAAAAACCGCTGGGAATCCGGATACTTTCGCCGAGTTTTCGCGAGCTCGCTGGCTCGCGACCGCGAAACTAACCATGTGCGCCCGAGCGTCAACGCCGCCTCTAGCAATTGCCGTGCGCGCGGGCTGGGGCTGCCCGCACCTTGACCGGAGCCCGGTCGCGCCGCACCTAAGGTGTCCGCGCTTCGCACCGCCAGCGTCTCGAGCCGGGGGCCTAGCTCCTGGGGGAAGCGCGGCGGGCTCGGCCGGCAACGCCAGGGCCGCCTCGCTGCGCAGCTTCGCGCAAACCCGCGCGAACTCGCGCAAACAATGCCGAGCGGACCGGACGAGAACCGGACGAGAGATAGAAGAGCGGGCGCGTCTGAGGGGCTTCTTGCGGTCCAAGACGCGCTGAGCTATAGGCGCCCTCCCTCGCAACACCCGAAGGACTCACCATGAAGCCCGGCATCCACCCCGAGTACAAGGCCTCCACGATCACCTGCGCGTGCGGCGCCGTCGTCGAGACCCGCTCCACCCGCGGCAGCTTCACCACCGACGTCTGCTCCGCCTGCCACCCGTTCTACACGGGCAAGCACAAGATCATGGACGTCGCCGGCCGCGTCGACCGCTTCCGCAAGAAGTACGCGACCGCAGGCA
Organism: Sorangium sp. So ce295; assembly: GCF_051527405.1. Taxonomy (NCBI): domain Bacteria; kingdom Pseudomonadati; phylum Myxococcota; order Polyangiales; family Polyangiaceae; genus Sorangium; species Sorangium sp. So ce295. Next base: position 13,231,126 of record NZ_CP150324.1, read on the forward strand.
AGTAGCCGGGCCGATCGTCCCTCTACCCCCGAACTCCCTTCTTTTACCGGATTCGCCCGTCACGCCGCGCCCGCCCGGGGCGTGGCGAATGGGCTGGTTCGCGCAGAGCTCGCTCGCCCCCTGTGCGGAGCGTGAGCGGCCGAGACGTCGCGCGTCGCGGACGCGGGGGCGGACGCGGATCGAACGACGCCGGCACATTCACCTGTGCGGCGATGGTCGGTCGGGCCGATGCGCTGGCCGTGTTATGCGCTAGATTGGAACGCGTATGAGCGATCAGCCTGCACGTCCGTATATCGGCGGCCAAGCGGTCATCGAAGGGGTCATGATGCGGTCGCCGAGCTCGGTCGCGATCGTCTGCCGGCGCCGCTCGGGAGAGCTGGTCGTCCGCGAGCAGCCGATGACCGCCGTCTCGAAGGGGCCGCGCACGTGGCCGTTCGTGCGGGGGGTCGCGACCCTCGTCGAGTCGCTCCGGCTGGGATCCCAGGCGCTCCGCTGGTCCGCGGACCTCTACGAGCAAGATCTCTCGGCCGAGGAGGCGGGCTCGGCCAAGGGGCCGGAGTCGAAGCGCCCGAGCGCAGGGCAGGCGGGCGGGGTGAACCTCACCTCCCTGGCGCTCAGCATGGCGGCGATCGCGGCGCAGGACGTGGAGCCCGCGCAGGTCACGGGCAGCCCCGCGCCGGGCGGCGGCGCAGAGGGGAAGAAGCGGGGAGGAGGGATGGGCATGATCCCGATCCTCTTCGCGGTCCTGCTCTTCGTGGCGGCGCCCCAGGCCGGCGCCGAGCTGATCAACAAGCTCCTGGGCCTCGGTCTCGAGGTCACGTCGCCGGCCTTCCAGGCGATCACCGGCGTGGCGAAGCTCGCCATCGTCGTCGGCTACCTCCTGCTGATCCGCCAGATCCCCGAGGTTCGACGCGTTTTCCAGTACCACGGCGCCGAGCACAAGGCGATCTCCACCTACGAGGCGCACGAGGTCCTCGAGGTCGAGAACGCGCGCCGGAAGACGGCCATGCACCCCCGCTGCGGGACGACGTTCCTGGTCATGGTGGCGCTCGTTTCGATCGTGGTGTTCTCGGTGGCCGGGGCGTCCCTCGGGGCGCTCCTGCCCAAGCTCCCCGGCGGCCGGCTCGTCGAGAGCGTCACGTTCTTCCTGATGAAGCTGCCGTTCCTCCCGCTGATCGCCGCGGTCACCTTCGAGATCCAGCGGATCTTCGCGCGTTATTGCACCACCGGCCCGCTCCGCGCGCTGCTCTGGCCGGGGTTCCTTGTCCAGAAGATCACGACGGCGGAGCCCGACGACGCGCAGCTGGAGATCGCCCTCGCGTCGCTCCGTGCGACGCTCTGGCGCGAGGCCTCGGTGGCCGCTCCCGCCCAGCCCGATCGGGTGTTCGCCGACTACTCCAAGCTGCTGGCCGACCCCGGCTACGCAGGCGCTCACGGCTAGCGCGCGCCGGCTCCGCCGGGCCCCTCGCCGCCGTCCAACCCCGCGTCGTCTTCGGATTGCAGATGCTACCTATCGCGAAACTCGAGGCGGTTCAGCGCCGCTTTCAGGAGCTCGAGCACCTCATGTGCAGCCCGGCGGTGCTCTCCGCGCCGGCCGAGCTCCAGCGGCTCAACCGCGAGCGGACCGAGATCGAGCCCGTCGTCGTCGCCTTCGCCCGGCTGCGGGACGTCGAGCGGCGCATCGCCGAGGATCGCGAGGCGCTGAGCGATCCCGACCTGTCCGAGCTCGCCCAGGCGGAGCTGCCCGAGCTCGATCTCGAGCGCGAGCGGCTCGCCGCCGAGCTCGAGGTGCTCCTCCTGCCGAAGGACCCCAACGACACGCGGAACACCGTGATCGAGATCCGCAGCGGCGAGGGCGGCGAGGAGGCGGCGCTCTTCGCCGCCGATCTCTTCCGCATGCTCTGCCGCTACGCGGAGACGAAGCGGTGGAAGGTCGAGGTGCTCAACCTGAGCGAGGCCTCCGCCGGCGGCTACAAGGAGGTCGCGGCGCTGATCACGGGGCAGGACGTCTACTCCCACCTCCGGTACGAGGGCGGCGTTCACCGCGTTCAGCGGGTCCCCTCGACGGAGACGCAGGGGCGGATCCACACCTCGACCGCGACCGTGGCCGTGCTGCCCGAGGCCGACGAGGTCGACGTGCACATCGACGACAAGGACCTGGAGATCTCGATCGCCGCGTCGGGCGGCCCCGGCGGCCAGGGCGTCAATACGACGAACAGCGCCGTGCAGATCAAGCACCTGCCGACGGGCATGATCGTGAAGTGCCAGGACGAGCGCTCCCAGCTGAAGAACAAGGCGAAGGCGATGAAGGTGCTCCGGAGCCGGCTGCTCGAGCTCGAGCAGCGGCGGCAGGAAGAGGCCCAGAGCGCCGAGCGAAGGACCATGGTCGGCACGGGGGAGCGGGCGCAGAAGGTGCGGACCTACAACTTCCCGCAGAACCGCGTGACGGATCACCGGATCGGCCTCACGCTACACAAGCTCGACAAGATCATCGAAGGGGACCTCGAAGAGCTCATCGGCGCGCTGCGCACGCACCGCCAGGCGGAGCTCCTGCGACGCGGCGGGCTCTCGGGGCCCGCGCTGGAGCCCGCCACGTGATGGGGGCGCCGTCCATCGAGAGAGGGGCGCCGCCCGTCGATCTGGAGGCGCTGCTCGTCGCGCTCGTGCTGGCGCCGTCGACCTTCTCGCGAAACCGCTTCTTCTCGCTCTACGCCGACCCGGAGGCGCGCCGGGTGCGGCGGCGGGCGGCGCTGCTCAGGAGCATCGTGCGGCAGCTGGTCGCGGGCGCGGACCGCGCCGGGCTCGCGCCCGCCGCGAGCGGCGGCGCGCTGCTCACCTACGACGTGCCGTCGCTCGGGTTGAAGCGCACCGCCGCGCTCGACGCCCTGGAGCTCGCGGTGCTCCGCATCGCGGTCGCGCGCGGGGCGGTCCCGCGGGCCGAGCCGCCGGGCGGCGGGGACGCCGCGCCGAGCTCGGCGACAGGCGCAGCCTTGCCGCATGCGCTCCTCCCCGAGCCGGCGGACACGTCGCGGATCGAGCGCGCGCTCGCCCGGCTGCTGCCCGAGGGGAAGCCCGGCGGAGCGCTGGAGTCTCCTGGCGAGGGGGAGCCGGGAGAGCCGGACCCCGGGACCAGGGCGCTGCCGCGTGACCGGGCGCGGCGTGACTCGCAAGCACCCTGGGAGTAGGAGGCGGCCATGTGCATCTTCTGCAAGATCGCGAACAAGGAGATCCCGTCGAAGGTCGTGTTCGAGGACGAGCACGTCATCGCCTTCCACGACGTGAACCCGCATGCGCCCACGCACGCGCTCATCATCCCGAAGCGCCACATCGCGGGCATCGCCCAGGCCACGCCCGAGGACGAGGCCGTCCTCGGCCGGCTGCTCCTCGCCGCGCGGCGGGTCGCGGAGCTCACCGGCATCGCGGAGAGCGGCTTCAGGACCGTGGTGAACAGCGGCGCGAACGCCGGCCAGACGGTCTTCCACATCCACGTCCACGTGATGGGTGGAAGGCCGATGGCCTGGCCTCCCGGCTGAACGCCGTCCGCGCCGTCCGCGCTCCGAGCGAGCGCGGCGCCGACCGCGCTCAGCGGACGCCGCGGGCGGCGCTCACCGCCGCGTCGAGCCATGCCGCCTCGTCGTCGCGGAGCGACGGCTGCCTCGGCAGCGCGGTCGGCAGGGCGCGGGACCGCGACGCGCCGTGGACACGGAGGTGCGCGGACGTGATGGCGCCGACGCGCCCCCCCACGCCGAGGAACAGCGCGAAGAGATCCGGGCCCACCGCGCGCCGCGGGGCGGGCCGCACCGCGAGCTCGGCGCCGGACGCGAGCCGCGCGGTGAACCCGGCGACGAGGTGATCGACCGGATCGCTCCACGGATCCGGGGCGCCGGGGGCGCCCGCCGCGATCCATGCGTCGAGCGTCAGCTCGGGCGAGGTCGCGCCGAAGTCGATCGCCAGCGTGAGGCCGCGCTGCTCGAGGGCGCGCTCGATCTCGCCGAGGCGAGCGGTACCGGCGGCGTGCACGAGCATGGAGTCGCCGTCGAGCATAGGCGCCGCGGGCGGCGGCGGCAGCGGGCGGCGCGCGGCGGAGGGCGCCTCGCGCGGGAGCAGGTTGCCAGGGTTCATGACGCCGGCGGGGTCGAAGACGCCGCGGAGCGCATGGATGACGTCGACGCCGAGGCCGAGCTCGGCGCCGAGCCGCGGCGCCTTGCTCCGGCCGACCCCGTGGTGATGCGAGAGCGTCCCGCCGGCGTCGATCGCGGCGTCGAGGGCCGCTCGCCAGGCCGCGTCGTACTTCGCCTCGGCCGCCGCGACGCTCGGCGCGCTGCCAGCGAAGGTGAAGTAGATGCTGCAGCCGTCCGGGTACGCGTGGGACAGGTGAGCCATCACGAACACGTGGCGCCCGAGCGCGCCGCGCACCGCGCGGTAGAGCCCGTCGAGGCGCGACCAGGGCGCGGCGACCTCCATGGTGTCGCTGAACGCGCCCGCCATGAACACGGGCGCCTGGCGGTAGCTCACGCTGTAGCGGTGGGCGAGCCAGTGGCGCGCGGGCTCCTCGCCGAGCGGCCTGGCGCCGCCGCGCTCCGCGATCGCCGCGGCGCGGGCGAGGTCGTCCGCGCTCGCGCGCGCCGTGCCCTCGAAGATGAGGATGAGCGTCGCGCCGCGGAGCACCCGCGACCCGACGCCGTCGACGATCTGGTTGAGGAGCCCCGGCGCGCGCAGCAGGCCGCGCAGCACCGCGGCGCCGGCCCCGGGGCCGCGCGCGCCGTGCCCCCGCGCGGCCGCCCCCTCGGAGGATTCATCGGCTGCGCCGGCGTGGGCGCGCTGCCGGCGCACGGCGCCCAGCCGGGCCATGAAGGAGTCGAACGGGTCGTAGAGCCGCGAGACCGCCGGGCGGAGGCCGGCCTGGAACATCGCCCGCATCGCGTCCCATCCGGCCTCGACGCTGGGGAACGAGAACGCGGCGAACGCGCGCGCCGGCGGCGCCGGGTGCAGCCGGAGCGTCGCGGCGGTGACCACGCCGAGCACGCCCTCGCTGCCGATGAGGAGCGGCGTGAGATCCGGACCTCGCGCGCGCCGATCGAAGCGGACGATCTCGCCGCGGCCGACGACGCACTCGAGCGACGCAACCATGTCCTCGATCTTGCCGTAGAGCCCGGAGCACTGGCCGGCGCTGCGCGCCGCGACCCAGCCCCCCACGGTCGAGCAGAGGATGGACGACGGGAAATGGCCGAGCGTGAAGCCCTCGGCGTTGAGCTCCTCCTCGAAGCGGATGCCGAGCGCGCCGGCCTCGACCTCGACCGACGGGGCCTGACGATCGAGCGAGCGGCGGCGGGAGAGCCGCTTGAGGTCGAGCACGACCGTGCGCTCGTCCGGCAAGACGCCGCCGCACACGCCCGAGCCCGCCCCGAAAGGCACCAGCGGGAGCCCCTCGTCCGCGCAGAAGCGCACCACCTGGGCGACCTCCTCCGCGGAGGACGGCCAGACGATCATCCCGGGCCGGTGCTCGGCGATGCGGCCCTCCGTCACCGCGAGGTGGTGCCGCGGCCAGAGATCGCGGGCGTAGGCGATCTGATCGACGGGGGAGGCGCTGCGCGGGATCCCCGGCAGCGCGCGCGCGATCGCGGCCTCGAAGCTCATTCCCGGGGAGCCCTAGCGCCTCAGCTCCGCTCGGCAAGCACGATGAGCCGCGGCGACTCGGAGCCGAAGAAGACGCCGGGGTGCGCAGGGTGTCCGGTCACCTCGGTGACCTTGAAGCCCGCTTCGTGGAGCACCTTGCCGAGCTCGTGCAGCCCGTAGAGGCGGAGCGAGTAGTCGAGCTCGCGCGAGCGGCCGTCCTCGAACATGACGGTGCGCTTCACCTTGAGCCTGCTCGTGAAGAAATCCACGTGCATCTCATCCATGCAGACGCAGCCTTCCCCCTCGAACCAGACAAGGCTCGGCTGGCGGGACGCCACATAGTCGCGGTTGACGATGTCGAGCAGGAGCATCCCGCCGGGGCGGAGGGCGCGGCGGATGCGGGCGAGGACATCCGCGTTCTTCTCGTCGTCGAAGTAGCCGAAGCTCGTCGACCAGCAGTAGACGCCGTCGAAGGTCTCCTCGAACGTCATCTCGCGCATGTCGCCCTGGAGGAAGTTCAGCTTCTGGCCGCGGTCCTGCGCCTCGTCGGCGGCGCGGGCGAGCATGGCGAGCGACAGGTCGTAGCCGACAACGCTGTAGCCGCGGCTGGCGATCTCGATCGCGTGGCCGCCTGCGCCGCACGCGAGATCGAGGATGACCGCGCCCTTCTCGACGCCGAGCCGCTCCTCGATGAAATCGACCTCGCGGCGAACCACCTTGCTGTCGATCTTGTCGAGCGTGCGCAGGAAGTCGTCGCCGAAGAGCTCCTCCCACCACGGGCGCTTCCGGCGCGCGGCGGGCTCGGTCGAGGGTCCGGAATCGTGCTCGACCTGCTTCGCCGCGGGCGCCGCGGGCGCCGCGGCGGGAGCGGCGGGCCGCGCGGACGCGGACGGCTCGCCGTGCGACGAAGGCGCCGACACGGGCGGCGCCGACGCGGGCGGCGGCGGCACCGAGCTCGTGAACGTCGCGAGATCCGGCGATGCCAGCGCCTGCGCGCGCGGGCGCCGCGGCGGCAAGGGAGGCGGCGGTGGCTTCTTGGGGTGCGCGGCGTGCGGATCGGCCTGCGCTGCCGAGCCCGCGTCGGCGAGCTCGGCGTCGCGCTCGGGCTCGACCTCCTCGAGCTCGACCTCGGTGCTCCTGGGCGGCACGGTGATGCGCGTCGGGTCGCCCTGCGCCTGCTGGCCTTCGCCGCCCGCGGGAGGATCGCTCGATAGCTCGGCCTTCGCCTCGGTGACGGGCTCGGACTCGGGCTCGACCTCCGCGACCTCGTCCGCGCCCGCCCCCAGCGGCCAGTCCAAGGGGTGCGCGTCGATCTCCGGCGCCGAGGCCTGCCTCCTGGGCCGCCTCCGAGGCTGTGGCTGGAGGGCGTCGAAGGCGGCGTCGCGCGCCGTCGGCGGGCCCTCGGGGAGGCCTTCCTGGAACGACTCGAGGCCCATCCCGGTCGGGACGTCGTCCGGCCGGATCCTGAACTGGAGCGGCGGCCACTCGTGCTCCGCCGGATCGGTCAAGAGCGGCGGTCTGGCGGGCTCGGGGGCCGAGGTGATCGGCGGCACCGGCGGCAGGTCCGACTCGATGCTGACAATCTGGAGCGGCCGGATCACCGCGACCGAATCGGGATCGATGATGAGCCCGCTCGGCGCCGGCATCGGCGGCATGCTCGAGGATTTCGGTGACGGGCGCGGGACGGCACGGGGCGGAACCAGCTCGGCCAGGTTCGCCGCCGTCGCCGCCGCCGGCTTGCCGGGGGGCCTGGATCCATCCAGCGCGGGCTCGCTGGGATGCCTGGGCGCATCGAGCGTCGGGTAGCTGGGCCGCCTCTCGGAGGCGCTCGGCCACCCGTCGTCGTCCGCCTCGTCGCGCGCGCCCGAGCGCTGCGCCGCGGCGTCCTCGGGCACGGTGGCGCGGTCGTGCGTGGCGACCTGATCGTCACCCTGCTGCGCTGCGTCTCCGGACACGTTCACGAGCCGCCGCGAGCGCCGTCGCCCGGTCTTCGCGCCCTCGCCGCGCTCCACCTCCGCCGCCCGCTCCACCTCCGTCGCGAGCGACTGCCAGGACCGCCTGGAGCCGGGGTTCGTCGGCAGGGGAGCGCCGTGCCGCGAGCGCTCGGTGGGCGGTCCGGCGATCCGCGGGTCGAGATCGAGGTCCGGGATCTCGGCGATCTGCCCGCCGGAGCTCCCGTCCGCGATGCCCGCGATGACATCGAGGCGCGGCAGCGGCGTCGTCGTCGCGAGCTGCGGGCGCGCGCTGGGCGAGCGCTCGGGCCGTGGAGCGGACGCTCGCGCGGGGAGCGAGCCCTGGTCTCCCTGCGGCGCCGGTGCGGCCGCGCTCCCTGCCTCGCCCGGCAGCGGCGCGCCGGGCTCTCCGGAGGCGCCGCCTTCCTGGGCGGGCGTAGCCAGGGGGTTGCGCGGCCGCTCGCTGGTCATCGCTGGCCCCCTCCGTCCAGCGGCTCGCCGTAGAGGATCGGCCCAGGAGCCCTGCTCCAAGGGGGCGCGACCCCGCGCTCCACGAACATGACCGCGGTGGATCCGAGGTGGAACTTGCCGATCTCCTCGCCGCACGCGACCGGAAGCGCCGGCGAGATCGTGTGCAGGCCGAGCGGCACGTCGCGCGCGTCGACGGCGCTCACCGTGATCCGTCCGACGATCATCGCGCCCACCATCACCACCGTAACGCGCCCCTGGCGCTCCGTGTCGATCACGATCGCGACGCGCCGGTTGCGCGCGAAGAGGCCCGGGACGTGGCGCTCGCCGATCGCGTTCACCGGGAACAGCTCCCCCGGCATCGAGCGGATGAGGCTCACCCGCCCGGCGACGGGCGAATGGACCCGGTGGTAGTCGCGGGGCGACAGGTAGACGATCGCGAACTGCCCGCCGTCATAGCGCGCGGCTTCTGCGGGGTCGCCCACGAGGTCTTCCACGCGGTAGGGCTGCCCTTTGATGGTCAGCCGCCCGCCCTCGGTCACGGGACCGATGTCTTCGACCCGTCCGTCGGCAGGGCTGGTGATGGCTCCGGGATCGGAGCAGACAGGGCGCATCCCCTCGCGGAGCTTGCGCGTGAAGAACGCGTCGAAGCTCTCGTAAGGGCTCGTCAGCACCTCGGCGGCGTCCATGTCGACGCGGTACGCGCGCGCGTAGAGCTTCACCACCGTGTTCAAGACGGCGGCGGGTGCTCTGGCGTCGCAGAGGCGGCCAACGGCCCGGGTAATGCGCTCTCGCGGAAGCACCCGCAACAGCTGTGCGGCGGCGTAGGTGGCAACGGTCATTGTGCGGAGCAGCGGTAACGATGCGGGAAAGAGAGCGGTGCAGGAATGCTAGGCCTCAGGAAGGACCTTGGTCAACGCTCGGGTCAGACGAACCTTCCAGCGTCGGCGCAGTCCCCAACCAGCGAGGGAGCTCAGCCTTGACGCGACGCACAGCGCGATCCGAGGCGCGACGCCAGGCCCGTCCCCCGCGCCCCACGTTTCTCCACGTCGCTGCGAGCGCGTCAATCGCGAAGCGCCGCTCCGCGCAAATGGAGGCGCGAGGGGCCGCAGGCCGTCCCCTCGACGCGCTCCATTCTGAAGCGGCGATCCGGACCTCGCGCTGCAACTTCGATCGACCTCCGCGGGCGCAGCAGAAAAGCGGAGAGATTTCAAGGGCATGCGTCCTGGCACGCCGCTCGCTGAAGAGGGCCCAGGAGGCTCGCAACAACGATGGAGATCAAGTTCTGGGGAGTTCGCGGGAGCATCGCTTCGCCTGGGCCGGAGACGGCTGCGGTGGGCGGAAACACAAGCTGCGTCGAGGTTCGCTGCGGATCGTCGCGGATCATCCTCGATGCAGGGACGGGCGTACGCAAGCTCGGAGATGCCCTGCTCCGGGAGGGACCGGTCGAGGCGACGGTGCTGCTGTCGCACCTGCACTGGGACCACATCCAGGGCCTGCCGTTCTTCGTGCCGGCGTACCTGCCGAGCTCGCGGCTGTCGTTCGTGGGCAGCGCGCACGGGGTCGGGAGCCTCCGCGAGGTGCTCTCGACGCAGATGGCCGCGCCGAGCTTCCCCGTCCGCATGGACGAGCTCTGCGCGCAGATCGCCGTGCGGGAGGCGCGGCCGGGCGAGGCGTTCGATGTGGGCGAGGTGCACGTGCGGATCGCCAAGCTCAACCACCCGGGCGGCGTCCTCGCCTACCGCGTCGAGCACGAGGGCCGCAGCGTCGTCTACGCGACCGACACCGAGCACTACGCCTGCGTCGATCCGGCGCTGCGCGCGCTCGCGGACGGCGCCGACGTGCTCATCTATGACGCGCAGTACACCCCGGAGGAGTACCGCGGCGACGGCGGGCGCTCGAAGGTCGGCTGGGGGCACTCGACGTACGTCGCGGGCGCGGAGATCGCGCGGGCGTGCGGCGCGCGGAAGCTCGTCCTGTTCCATCACGACCCGCAGCGGACGGACGCCGGCGTCGCCGAGATCGAGCGCCTCTCCCGCGAGCTCTTCCCTGGCTCGGTCGCCGCGCGCGAGGGGCTGTGCATCCACGTCGAGGCCCTCGCGCGGGCCGCGTGATGACGCGGATGACGACAAGCGTGGCGCCCTCTATGCTGGACACTGCTCCGCTATCCATGTCGCGCCTCTCGCTGCTCGTCGATCTCGCCTCCCTCCTCGCCCGGGAGGTCGACTTCGACGCCCTCCTCGGCACGGCGTGCGAGCGGCTCGCGAAGGCGCTCCGCGCCGACCGCGCGACGATCTGGCTCGTCGACGCCGAGCGCGGCGATCTCGTGACGCGCGTCGCCCTGCTGCCCGAGCTCCCCTCGCTCCGGCAGCCGCTCGAGCGCGGCATCGCGGGGCACGTGGCCACGACCGGGCAGGTCGTGCGCGTCGACGACGCCTCGCGCGACCCGCGCTTCGATCCGTCGGCGGACCGGGCGACGGGCTACACGACGCGCTCGATGCTCGTCGCGCCCATCCGCGAGGACGGCGCCGCGCCGGTCCGCGGCGTCGTCCAGCTGCTGAACCGCGCTGGCGCGCCCTTCGACGAGGAGGACCAGCGCTACCTCGTCGCCCTCGCGACGCAGCTCGCCCGCGCCCTCTCGCTGACGACGCTCCGCGCCGCCGAGGGCGGCGGCCCAGGGGTCGTGCTGCAGGGGCCGTTCAACCGGATCGTCGGCCGGAGCGAGCGGCTGGCCGCCGTGTACGAGAAGGTCCAGCTCGCGGCCCAGACCGACGCGACCGTGCTGCTCCGCGGGGAGACAGGCACCGGCAAGAGCCTGTTCGCCCGGGCGATCCACGTCAACTCGCGGCGCCAGACGAGGCCCTTCGTCACCGTCGACTGCACGACGCTGCCGGCGCAGCTCGTCGAGAGCGAGCTCTTCGGCCACGAGCGGGGGGCGTTCACCGGCGCGGACCGGCGCGTGCCGGGCAAGGTCGAGCTCGCCGAGGGCGGCACGCTGTTCCTCGACGAGCTCGGGGACCTGCCGCTCGACATCCAGGGCAAGCTCCTTCGCTTCCTGCAGGACCGCTCCTTCGAGCGCGTCGGCGGTCGCCAGTCGCTCCGCGCCGACGTGCGCGTCGTGTGCGCCACGCACTGCGACCTCGAGCGCGCGGTCGCCGACGGACGCTTCCGGAAGGACCTCTACTACCGCGCGCGCGTCGTCGAGATCGATCTGCCGGCCCTGCGCGAGCGCGGCCCCGACGACGTCGAGACGCTGGCCCGGCACTTCGCGGACGTCTACGCGACGAGGTACGGCAGGCCGCCGCCGCGCTTCGATCCGGACGCGCTCCGCCACCTCCGCGCCCACACGTGGCCAGGCAACGTGCGCGAGCTCGAGCACTGGGTCGAGAGCGCCATCGCCCTCGCGCCGGACGGCCGCATCTCCGCGGGGCACCTCCCGACGCGCCGGGGCGAAGGCGCCCCGCCGCACGCCGCCGCGGCGCCCGAGGGCGACGCGCGGGTCGCGCTGCCGCTCGGGCTCACCCTCGACGAGGTGACGCGGCGCTACGTCGAGGCGATGGTCCGGGCGTGCGAGGGGAACAAGACGGAAGCGGCGAAGCGGCTCGGCGTCGGCAGGAACACCCTGGCGCGCGCGCTCCGCGCGAAGCACTGAGGCCGCGCGGAGCGCACGGCCTCCTCCGGCACGACGCCCGCGCCGCGCGAGGCCCGAGGAGGCGCGGGGCGTGGGTCACGGCGCGCAGGCGCGACCCTCCTCACCCCGGGTCCACCGGGAACGTCAGGCCGATCCCGGCGATCGCCGCGACGGCGGAGGTCTTCCACCTCGCGGCCGGGCCGGCCGAGAGCAGAGGGCGCGCCAGGACGAGGTGCAGCTCGAGGAAGCTGCGCAGCTGGAGGTACCGCGCGATGCGCCACTCGGCGCCGCCGCGCGCGCCGGAGGTGAGCAGCCAGAGGACGCCGTTTTCCGTCTGGGTGATGCTCTCCGGGACGGGCGCGCGGACAGCGCCGAGCTGGAAGACGCTGCACAGGAAGACGCCGTCCCGGTGCCTGCAGAGCGACATGACCCCCAGCCCGGCGCTGATGCGCCGCGGCCCGGCGCTCGGCAGATCGCTCGGAGGGCCGCCCAGCGCGACGATCGCCCGCGCCTCGAGCGACAGGGACAGGTCGGACCAGCGGAGAGCGGCAGCGGGCGAGATGCCGATGCCCACCGTGGGTGTCAGGCCAAATGCCATCACGGAGGACGCGCTGAACTCGCTGTGCACATGCGGCTCTGGCGCGCGCTGCGCGCCGTGGGCGTAGGCCGGGGCCGGCAGGGCGAGGCCCAGCGCGATCATCAAGGGGATGCGACCAGGGTTCGGCATCCCGCGCACCGTAGGAGCGCGCTCCGGCGCGACGGAATCCGGAGCGGGCGCGCTCGCGAACAAACCGCCGCTCGCGCGCCATTGCGTCGAGCGGCGCTATTTCCTCGGCTCGCCGTCTTTTTTTGGATCTCGGAGGCGACGGGCTAGCGCGCCCTGCGGCGCGCGGCCTCGCACAGGGCCGAACGGAGGGGGTCGCCGGGGAGATCGGGCGGCAGCTTCTCCTCGCAGGCCACGTCGGGGTCCAGCGGATCGAGCGCCGTGCCCGCCGAGAAGGCGCGGTCCCCGTCGGGGCCTCCGTGGAGCAGCCCGTGCAGCGACCACCACCGGCCGTAGCGGCTGTGCACGTCCTCGACCCGCTCGACGAGGGGCGAGGCGCTCGCGCGCTCGCCCGACGCCAGCAGGGCGGCGGCGAGGAAGCAGCGCACCGCCGGCTCGTGCGGCGCGAGCGCCTGCGCGCGCGCGTGCTGGACCGCGGCGGCGGCGTGGTGGCCGCGGTCATGGAGCAGCTGGCCGAGCCGCACCCGCTTGCTCACCTCCTGCCGGTGCGGCATGTCGGCGCCGGGCGCGAGGTCGGGCGGCACGTCGGCCGGCACGCTGGCGAGGTAGGCGCGCCAGCGCTTGTCCCAGGCCGCGAGGTCCGCGCCGGAGATCTCGGCGATCGCCCGCTCGAGGTCCGCGTCGCTGCTCGCGTCCTTGAGCCGGCGCAGGAGCTGCGGCAGCGCCGTGTCGCCCGCCTCCCTCGTCCAGTAACGGATGAAGCTCGCGACCTCGGCGAACACGACGGCCGCCTCCTCGGCGCTCGGGAGCATCGCGATCGAGGGGCCGATCTTGTCGAGCGGCCGCCCGAGGCCCCTCTGGATGCCAAGGAAGGCGATCGCGTCCGCGGACGGCACGTCGTCCAGCGGGTCGGGCTCGCGCCAGCGGACCTCCTCGCGCTTGGCCACGCCCTCCTGCAGCCACAGCGGGGCGTTGTCGCGCGTCCCGCGGGACAGAGCGAGGTGCGTTATCTCGTGCGCGAGCGTGTCCAGCCAGGGGTAGCCGTTCGGCGTGGCGCGCGGCGAGAGCATCGTCACCCGCCCCCACTTGGCGATGGCGACCGTGCCCGTCGTCCGCGCCGCCTCCTCGGGCAGCCCCGTCATCGCGGAGAGCGTGAACTGATCGCGGACGAGATCGATCCGCAGCGGCCGGAGGAGCTCGACGCCGAGGTCCCTCGCGAGCACGTCGCGCGTCCTCGCCGCGACGTCGACGAGCAGCGGCACGAGCGCGCGATCGTCGTCGTCCTGGAGCCGCACCCAGACGCCGCGCTCCTCGTCGTTCACGACGACCGTCGCCGCGGTGGCCCGGGCGCAGCCGCGCGCGATGTCCCCGAGCGCCGCGCCCTCGGCCGTCGCCGCGAGATCGGGGCGCGCGAGGATCGCCGAGGCGGCGTCGCAGTCGCCCTCGTAGATGGCGAGGCGGCCGCGCTCGAGCGCGAGCGCGAGGTCGGCCGGATCCGCGTCCTTCAGGGCGTCCCGCGCCGCGGGGACGTCGATCTCCAGGATCGCGGCCCGCGCCCGCGCCGCGCGGTCGAGATCGCCGACCGTGAGGCGTCCGGACGCGGTCGCCGACGCCGTCGCGAGCCCGGCGAGGATCGCCGCCCGGAGGCCGCGCCTCGCGATCGCCGTCGCCCCGCGCCGGGCCGTGGCTGCCCCACCGCCTGTGCGCGTCATTTCAGGAGCCCCTCCGCGTAACGCTTGACCGCCTCTCGCAGCCGCGGCTCCGAGGTCCCCCCGAGCCCCTCGAGCACGCGACGGCGGAACTCCTCGGGGCCCTTGTGCTTGTCCTTGTCCGGGATGTCGGCCTTCCTCGCCATGTTCCGATCCCCTTCCGACTCGGCGTCGCTGTCCTGACCCTGGTCCTCGCTGCGCGACATCTCGAGCAGCCGCTGCGCGTCGCGCTGGCGCTCGTTGCCGCCCTCGCCGTCCCCCTCGGCGAGGGCGCGCTGGGCGTCGCGCATCGCCTGCTCGGCCTCGTCGAGGCGATCGAGCATCTCCTCGGGCATGCGGCCGTCGCCGCGCTCGCCCCGCTTGCGGAGATCGCGCGCGCGGTCGGCGAGCGACCCCTCGCGCTGGCTCGACTTTCCGAGGCCGTCCCGCGCTCGCTCTGCCGCCGCCTGCCGCAGCTTGCGCAGCGCCTCCTCGGCCCAGGCCAGCTCCTCGGCGAGCGCCTGCTGCGCCTCGCCGGCCTCGCGAGCGGCGCGCTCCTCGGGGAAGAAGCCGCCGGCCTGCGCGCCGAGCCGCTTCGCGTCGCCCAGCGAGCGCATCGCGCCCCGGCCGCTCGTCACCGCTTCCTCGGGGCGGCCCTGCTCCAGCGCGCCGGCCATCGCCTCGGCCTGCTCCCTGCCAGCCGCCGCGGCGGACTCGGCCGAGCCCGGCGCCGCGCCCGGCTGCGGCAGGTCCCGCACGGCCTCGCGGATCGCCTCCGCGTGCTTCTTCGCCTCCTCCCGGAGCGCCGCGATGTCCTCGGGCCGCGACGCGCGCGAGAGCTCCTCGGCGACCGCGTTCGTCTCGGCGGCGTGATCGCGCGCGAGCTCCTCGAGATCCCGCTCGCTCTGGGCGACGCTCTCGTCGGCGTTCGACGCGTCGCCGGGGTCAGGCCCGCGCGGCGCGCCCGACTCCACCCCGCCGCGGCCGCCGCCGCCGAACGAAGGCTCCGGCCGCCTGAGCCGCGCCGCGAGGTCGCGCGCCGAAAGCTCGGCGTGCAGCCAGTCGCCGGCGCCTCGGGCGCGCGCGATCCGGCGCAGGTCGTTCGCGACGATCTCGCCGAGGTCGAGGCCGAGCTCGCCGAGCTTGCCGAGCTCGACCCCCCCGCCGCCCAGCACCGTGACGGCCGCCTCCAGGCGGACCTCGCCGCCCTCGCGGTCGCCGTTGCCCAGGAGCTCGGCCGCCGCCGCCGCCTCGTCCGCGACGTCGGCGAGCCGCTGCGCGACGGCCCGGGCGTCGCGGTGGCCCAGGCCGCGCAGGCCGGCGTCGAACGCGAGTAGCGCGCCCTCGGTCTCGTCGAGCAGCTCCTGGTGCGCCGCACGGGTCGTCGACTTCCGCTCGGCGGCGAGCGCCGCGTCGAGCCGGGCCAGCTGACCACGGGCGAGCGACGCGACGCGCCCCCGCACCCGCAGCCCGCCGTGATCCGCGGCGAGCGCCGCCTCGACCGCCGCCTTGGCCGTCGCCTGCACCTCGGCCTCGTGCGCCGCGTGTGCCGCGGCGCCGCCCGCCTCCGGCGTGCTCTGGCCGATGCGGTCGGCCAGCAGATCGGTGAGGGCGTCGCGCGCCTTCACGAGCGCGGCGTAGCGCCGCGCCTCGGGCTCGCCCACCTGCGGCGGGACGACCAGGATGGCCTCGCTCCTGCCCCACTTCGGGCCCTCGATCGGATCGTTGTCCCGCGCCTCGATCCGCACCTCGACGGGCACGTACGTCCTGCGGAAGAAGGGATCGCGCGCCCGGAGCTCGTAGCCTCCGCGATCGACCTTCGCGTCCGCCGCCGGCCTCGAGAGCACCCGCCGCTCCTCCTTCGCTCCGGCGCGCAGGACGAGATCGACCTCGCGCAGGCCGTGATCGTCGGTGATCTCGTAGCGGAGCGGGATGCTGGGCTCGTCGAGGAGCTTCACCGTGCGGGGCGCGCCCTCGAGCGTGACGCGCGGCGCGTCGTCCGGGATCGACACGACGCGCTGCGCGTCGGCCTGCCGGACGCGCACCTGCCCGAAGCGCGCGGCCGCCTGGAGGGTCGTCGACTCGCCGAGCGTCCAGCGGGCGACCACGCTGCCCTTGCCGTCGTCGACGAACGGCACCTCGGCGCCGCCGTCCGTCAGCACGAGCGCGCGCCCCGCGCGGACGGGGCGGCCGCGCACCGTGATCACGGTCCCTCGGGGCTGCATCGTCGGGGCGAACGGCAGGAGCTCCTCCGCGCCCTGGTGCAGGTAATCGGGCGGCGCGGCCGTCATCTCGACCTCCTCGATCCACGGCAGATCGAGGGGAGCCTCGCCGCGGCGGGCGGCGAGGACATCGAGCCCCTCGACGACGCGCGACGGCTCGATCGCCGCCGCCGCGAGCGCCGCCGCGCCGAGGGCGAGGCCCGCGCTCGCCCACCGCGTCGCCGCCTGGCGCGCGCGCTCGACGACGCGCGCCTGCGAGGCCCGGCCGAGCAGCCGCCGGAGGTGAAGGCCGGCGAGCTCCGGCGAGCCGACGCGATCGTCGGCCGCGGCGCGATCCGCGAGCGTGAGCGCCCGCAGGGTGGCGGCGCCGAGCGCCTCGTCCGTGCGGCCGATGATCTCGCGCACCGTGCGCCGGGCGTCGCCGCGCCGGCGGCGCACGAGGATGGCCCGCGCGGCGATCGCCGCGAGCAGCAGCGTGAGCCCGGCGCCGGCGAGCCCGCGGGCGAGCGGAGACCCCACGCGCGCCACGTGCGCCGCGCCGAACAGCCCTGCGCAAGCGGCCGCGGTGAGCGCGCGGCGCGCGGAGGGGCCCACCTCCGCATCCCAGACGGAGCGCAGCCGCGCGATGGACAGGGCCGGCGCCTCGTTATCCATGGAGAGGCAAGGGTAACCGGCGGGCGGAGGTGGTCCAGCGGATCGGTGGGATCCCCCGAAAGGCGGGAGCCCGGGCGCTCAGACGTCGAGCTCGCCGTCGGTCATGAACCAGCTCTCGGCGTCGAGCAGCACGCGCCGCAGCTCGTCGGGGAAGGCGGGATCGAGGTGGACGATGAGCCACCGCGAGCCGACGTTCGGCGGGTGGGGGCGGGAGAAGAACCCGAGCGCCCGCAGGCGGGCGCTGAACGAAGGGGGCGTCACGAGGAGCATGCCCACGGAGACGTGCCCCTCTCGCCGCATCGCCCGGCAGAACTCGAGCAGCAGGGCGTCGAACGTGGGGCCGTTGTCCTCGCTGAACAGGTCGCTGATCTCGACCTTGTTGTTCCGCACCGAGTAGACGGCGTAGCCGAGCAGCCGCCCGTCGTGCCGGTCGAGCATGCAGAAGAAGCGGTATCGGACGTTGCCGAGCTGCGCATAGCGCCAGTTCAGGAACTGGGCGCTCCGCTCGCCGACGACCGGCCAGGGCTTCGCCCGCGACCACAGCCCGTCGAAGCGGTGATCGGCGGTGTCCACGAGCTCGGTGCGCACGCGGCTCCCCTTCGCGAGCAGCGCGGCGGTGTCCCGGAGCGCCATCGAGGCGTCGAGGGCGCTGCCCGCGGCGCGGACCAGGAGGTTGTCCGGCTTCACCGTCGCCCGCTGGACGGCGCGCTCCGCCGCGGTCGACAGCGCCTGCGCGAGCGGGGCGGGCGGGGCGCCCGGCTCCGCCGCCTCCCAGAGCGCGCGCCAGCGAGGGTGGGGGACCGCCGACGCGGCCCGCTCGGCGACCCGCTGCACCACCGCGCTCACGGTGCTCCGCTGCTCACCGGCCGACGAGGCCGCGAGCTCGTTCAGCTTGTACGCGGCCATGAGGGGCCGGACCCAGATGATGGAATCGGCGATCTTCTTGTAGCCGGCGCGCTGGAAGATCGGGAAAGAGGCCTTGTTGGGGAAGCCGAACACGAAATCGACCCCGGCGTCGCGGCAGCCCCTCGCGAGCTCTCGCTGGATGCTCATGGCGGCCCCCGCGATGCGGTGCGCCTTGGTGACGCCGAAGTCGCCGAGGACGCCGGCCTTGAGCTTGCGCCCGTCGACAACCAGGTCGCGCGGGTAGAACGAGCCGCTCCCGATGATCTCCCGCTCCGGTCCGTGAAAGCCCATCCAGGTCCGCGGGGGGCCAGCCGGGTTCTGCTCCTGGAACCAGCGCATCCGCCGCTCCACGAGCTCCTGCGACACCTCGCCGTGGGCGAGGTTCTCTTTCCAGAGCTGCGCGAGGACGTCCCTGTGCTCTTCCGGCTGGACGCGGGCGGCGCTGTAGACCTTCTCCATGGCTTTCCGGTGCGCTCTCCTGGCGCGGCAGAGCGGCGCGCCGCGCCCGTCATGGCCGAAGGCGGCGAGGGCGTCAATCGCGCCTGGCGGCGCGGCGAGGCGTTCCGCGCTGGGCACAGCGACGCCCGCGCGGCGAAGGCGTCATCGCGGAACCGGAGTACACTCGCGCGATGTCTCGCCGCGCCATCGCCGCCGTCGCCTGGCTCTCGTTGCTGTTCGCCCTGGCTTGCAGCTCCGCGCTGCCGCCGCCCCCTCCAGACGCTTCGCAGGCGAAGAGCAGCGGCGCCCCTGCGCGGCAGCCGGGCCCAGCCGCGGATCCGGGAGCGACGTTCGATGACGAGGTGATGGTCGCGGACGGCGACCCCGGTCCTGTGCCGGTGACCCGCGCGGATCCGGCGCGCGGCGGCCGGCTCGCGCCCGTGACGATCGTCGTGTTCTCCGACTTCGAGTGTCCCTTCTGCAAGCACCTGGGCGGCACGCTGAGGCAGCTGGAGCAGCGGTACGGCGCGGAGCGGCTGCGGGTCGTGTGGAAGAACTTCCCGCTCGCCTTCCACAAGCAGGCGCGGCCGACGGCCGAGGCCGCGATGGCGGTGTTCGCGCACGCGGGTCCCAAGGCCTTCTGGGCGTTTCACGACGCCATCTTCACGGCCGACGAGCGGCTCTCGCCGGAGGTCCAGGCCACCGCGCTCCGGCGGGCCGGCGTGACCCCCGGCCAGATCCAGCAGCTCGTCCAGCAGAGCAGGGCGGCGCAGAAGGTCGACGCGGACATGGCGCTCGCCGGGCGGCTCGGCGTGAACGGCACGCCGGCGTCGTTCATCAACGGCGTCCTCCTCGTCGGCGCGCAGCCGGCGGAGCGGTTCGCCGAGATCATCGACGCGCAGCTCGCCGCGGCGCAGGCGCTCCGCGCCGAGGGGACGCCGCCGGAGAAGATCTACGCGGCGCTCGCGAAGAAGAACTTCGCTCCTCCCGCCGAGGAGCCCGACGACGCCGAAGAGGAAGGCGACGGCGGCGTGGTGCACCTCGTGCCCGTCGGGGACTCGCCCGTGCGCGGCGTGGACACGGCGCTCGTGACGATGGTGCTGTTCAGCGACTATCAGTGTCCGTTCTGCAGGCGGGTCACGCCGACGGTCGAGAAGCTCAGGGCGCAGTACGGCGACAAGCTGCGCGTCGTCTGGAAGGACAACCCGCTCCCGTTCCATCCCCGGGCCGAGCCCGCTGCAGAGCTGGCGCGCGAGGCCCGCGCCCAGAAGGGAAACGACGCCTTCTGGCAGGCCAACGATCGCCTCCTCGCCGGCGAGGCCGCCCTCGACGACGCCGCCCTCGAGGCCGTCGCCGCGGACCTCCGGCTGAACGTCGACGCGGTGAAGCGCGCCGTCGCCTCGCACAAGCACGCCGCCAAGATCGAGGCCGACGTGGATCTCGCCGACGATCTCGGCGCCCAG
The DNA here is from genome assembly GCF_051527405.1 of Sorangium sp. So ce295. NCBI lineage: Bacteria > Pseudomonadati > Myxococcota > Polyangiales > Polyangiaceae > Sorangium > Sorangium sp. So ce295. The sequence continues at coordinate 13,250,888 of NZ_CP150324.1, forward strand.
GGGACCCCGCACTTCTTCATCAATGGCCGCAGCCTCGTCGGCGCGCAGCCGATCGAGAAGTTCCAGGCGATCATCGACGAGGAGATCGCCAAGGCGGAGGCGATGGTCGTGGCCGGGACGCCGCGCGCCAAGGTGTACGAGGCCATCCAGAAGCAGGCGGTCCCGCCGGCGCCGCCGCCGAAGGTGTCCGTGCCGCCGGCGCCCAAGGGCCACCCCAGCAAGGGCGCGGCCGCGGGCAAGGTGGTCATCCAGGCGTTCTCCGACTTCCAGTGCCCTTTCTGCGGGCGCGCCGCCGCCACGATGGACGAGCTCATCAAGGCGTTCCCGGGCAAGGTCCGTGTCGTCTACCGCCACCTGCCGCTCCCCTTCCACCCGGAGGCGCAGCTGGCCGCCGAAGCGGCCATGGAAGCGCTCGCGCAGAAAGGGCCGGCCGGCTTCTGGAAGATGCACGACCTGCTCTTCAAGGTGAGCGACGCCTCGAACCTCGACCGCGCGGCCCTGGAGCAGCACGCCAAGAGCCTCGGGCTCGACGCGGCGCGCTTCGCAAAGGCGCTCGACGAGCACACCCATCGCGCCGCCGTCGAGGCCGACGCGCAGGCCGCGCGGAGCGCCGGCATCACCGGGACTCCCGGGTTCGTGATCAACGGTTACCTGGTCAGCGGAGCCCAGCCGCTCGCGAAATTCAAGAAGGTAGTTCGGCGCGCCCTCAGCGAAGCGAACTGAACACGCACGACACGCGCGTTTCGGCGGCGCGCGCTCCGGCTCCGGGCCCCAGGACCTGCGCTCCGAGCGATGTGGCGCTCGGCTCACCATGTGCGTTTCCCGGGGCGCCTCCATCGATATCGCGCTTCGAGCTCGTGATAGCCTGTCGCAATGCCCAAACCGCGCGGTCGAGGGACATCGGCCGAACCCAGGCGCACCGTCAAGGCATCGAGCGGATCCGCGCGCGCGCGGCGTCATGGCAAGGCGGGCGCGAAGGCGGGCCCGCCGGCCGCGCTGCGCGACGGGCAGGAGCGGGCGCCCGCAAGCTCGCGCGCCAGGCCCAGGAAGGCGAAGGGCGCGACCTCGCTCGTGGAGGCCGCCGTCGCGAAGCGACCGGCAGCGCCGGGGAAGCGCGCGGCGGCCGAGCCACCGGCGGCGCCGAGGATGCGTCCCCCGAGAGCGCGCGCCGGCGAGCAGGCCAGCGCCGCGCCGCCGAAGCGCCGACCCCGGGACGCGAAGGCGAAGAGCGGAGCGGACGACGCGGAGTTCTCGCCGCCCCGGCCGCCTGAGCTCGACTGGGACGACACGCCGTCCGAGAGCGCCGAGGAGGCCCTCGCCCAGCGCTGGGCGGCGCGGGGGGAGGAGCTCTTCCAGCAGCTCGAAGGCCACGGCGCCGCGCTCCACGAGTACCGCGCCGATCTCAAGGAGGGGCGCTTCGTCTGGATCGCGCCGAGCGGGCGCGTGTCCGCGGAGGCGAGCGCGCGCCTCCTGTGCAGCTGGTCGTGCGCGACCTCGGTCCTTGTCATGGCGTGGGCCGACCCGCTCGCCAGCGGCGCCGGGATCGAGCGCATCGACGGGATGCCCGCGGAGCAGGACGGTATCGACGAGCAAGGCGCATGGCAGATCGCGATGAGGGCGGCCGACGCCTGCAACGCCGCATTCCTCTATCGCGTGTCCTCGCCGCAGGCCTGGTACTTCCTTGCGCTCGACGGGCTGACGTTCACACCGAAGCGCACCTCGTTCCATCCGGGCGCGCCGGTCTGCCTCGTGCTGCGCGCCATCGGCGAGGTGCGCGAGGCGATCGCGTCCCGCGCCGAGCCCGCCGACGTCGTGCGCGACAGGATCTCGGCGCTCAGCGACTCGCTGTTCCACCAGGCCAGATATGCCTATCGCGACACCGATTGGGTCGCGCGCCTCGATCGGACCGGCTCGTGCCTCTCGCACCTCGCGAAGCGCATCCCACGCGCGGGCTTCAGCGCGATCGCCGCGGGCCAGCGCATCGACGAGTGGCTCGAGCGCGAGCTCGCGGTCGAGCTGATCAACGCGCTCTCGCTCATCGAGGACGAGTGGAGTCTGTTCGGTTGATGGGGCGGTGACGGGCGCGGCCTTGCCCGGTTCGCGGTCAACCCCCGCCTCTCGTCGCGTCGCGCGCGGCCGAGCCCGCGCCGCGCGCGCCCCGCGGCACCGCTCTTGAAGGGGTCGCGGGAGGGGACGTGAGGGGAGGGGGCGATGGGGCGAGCGAAGCTGTTCGAGGATCGCAGGGACGCCGGGCGCAGGCTCGCGCAGCTGCTCTCGGGGTACAGGAGCGAGGCGCCGCTCGTGCTCGCCCTGCCGCGCGGCGGCGTCGAGGTGGGCTACGAGGTGGCGCGCGCCCTGGGCGCGCCGCTCGATGTGTGGATCGTGCGCAAGCTCGGCGCACCCGGGCAGCCGGAGCTCGGCGTGGGCGCGATCGCCGAGGGGGGCGAGGTGTACATCGATCGGGGCCTCGTCGCCCTGCTGGGGATCTCCGAGGCGGAGCTCGCCGAGATTACGGAGCGGCAGGCCGCCGAGGTGGAGCGCGGGGTGCGCCGGTTCCGGGGCGACAGGCCGATGCCCCGCGTCGAGGGGCGGACGGTGATCGTCGTGGACGACGGCATCGCGACCGGCGGGACCGTGCGGGCCGCGCTGCGCGACCTGCGCAAGCGCTCGCCGAGGCGGCTCGTGCTCGCCGCGCCGGTCGCCGCGCCGTCGAGCCTGTCGTCGCTCAGCCGCGAGGTCGACGGCATCGCTTGCATCGAGGAGGACCCGGGCCTCCAGGCGATCGGCGCCTACTACGAGGATTTCTCGCAGACGTCCGACGACGTCGTCGCCACGCTGCTCGCCGAGGCGCGGCGCGAGGTCCCGAGGCCGGAAGGGGCGGAGCGGCCCCTCTTCGTCGAGGCAGGGACGGCGGCGCTCCCCGGGGACCTGGCGATCCCGGAGAGGGCGGGCGGCCTCGTGATCTTCGCGCACGGCAGCGGCAGCAGCCGCAGGAGCCCTCGCAACCGCTCGGTCGCGGAGGCGCTCTGGCGGTGGGGGCTGGCCACGCTGCTCTTCGACCTGCTCACCGACGAGGAAGAGGCGGAAGATCGCCGGAGCGCCCACCTCCGCTTCGACGTCGATCTGCTCGCGCGGCGGCTGATCGGGGCGACGGACTGGGCGCTCGCGCGACCCGAGCTCCGTCACCTCGCGGTCGGCTACTTCGGCGCGAGCACCGGCGCGGCGGCCGCGCTCATCGCCGCGGCGTCGCGGCCGCGCGCCGTGGGCGCCGTCGTGTCGCGCGGCGGCAGGCCCGACCTCGCGGGCGCGGCCCTGGCGATGGTCCGCGCGCCGACGCTGCTCATCGTGGGCAGCGCGGACACCGAGGTGCTGGCGTTGAACCAGGCTGCCCTCGACGACCTCGCGGGCCCGCGCCGCCTCGCCGTCGTGCCTTCCGCGACGCACCTGTTCGAGGAGCCGGGCGCGCTCGCGGCGGTCGCCCGGCTCGCCGGCGAGTGGTTCGCGCAGCACCTGATCGCGCGAGGAGCCGAGGCGAGGGCGTGACGCGCCTGCCGGCGGCCTGCGCAGGGCGCCCGGCGGGAGCGCCGGCCGGCGCGGCGCCTACCTGGAGAGCCAGACCGTGTACGCGTGCGGCATGAACGGCGCGTCGTCGGGATCGAACGGGAGGCTCCGGATCATGCTCCCCGCGTTGACGCCCACGACGAGCAGCCCCGAGAGCCCGTCGAGCCCCACCACCGTGCGCTGCGCGCGGCTGCTGCCGAAGACGCCGGCCACGTCGACGCGGCCGGCCTCGGCGCCGTGCGCGTCGACCTTCACGATCGCCCAGCGGAACAGCGCGGGCAGCTCCCAGTCGGCCACGAAGGTGATCTCGGCCGTCTCGAGATCCGGCCTAGCGGCCGCGTTCTCCGCCGAGAGATCGAGCCAGAGGTACGTCGCGCCGGTCGGCTCGATCGGGCGCAGGGGCGCGACCCGCCGCGGGAGCGTGGCGTAGGGCAGCGACCACTCGAAGCGAACCCGGCCGAAATCGCCGAAGCGCTCGGCGTCGGAGAGGTGCGCGCCGTCGCTGCGGCTGCCCAGGAACGCTCGCGCGATGGCGAACTCGAGGAGCAGGTCGTCGAGGTCCTCGCCGCGGGATCGCAGGGACGCCCGGAGCGCATCGAAGGTGTCGGGCTCGGCGTGGAAGCGCGCCGCGCCCGCGGGCGTGGACTGCGCCGCGATGGCGAGCAGCGACGTCGCGACCTGCGCCGGCGTCCCGGTGCCGTACGCGTCGTCGAGGAACCACGGAAAGAGCAGGCCGCCGTCGAGCGCGCCGAGCGCCGCGCCGGTGAGCGCCCGCTCGGGCGCCCGCTGGAAGGCGTCGACCGCGGCGAGCTCCTCGGCCGCGCAGGGCGCCGCGATCGCGGCGAGGTAGCTCGCCGTCATGGCGATCGCGCCCTCCTCCGCCCCGGCGTCGAGGCGCATGGCGACGGCGGCTCCGAGCGCGTAGGCCGCGTCGGACGCGCTCGCGCACCCGCCGCCGCGCGCCGGCGCTGCGATGATGGCGAACGCGCTCGCGGCGTCGAACCGCTCCCCGAGCGCCCGCATATCGTGCCCCACGCGCATCGGGCCGCGGCGCGGGCCGCGCTCCAGGTAGAGATCGTACGATGGGCCGCCGCCCCGCGCGCCATCGGGGAGCGGGCGCGGCAAACCGAGCGCGTCGTAGGTCCGCATCGCGGTCTCGAGGTGGGTGAGGCTCTCGAGGAGGGCGGCGCCGGGGACGTCCGCGGGCGCGTGCACGCAGACGGGCAGCGTGAAGGAGCAAGCGCGTTGTTGGACATCGCGGACGTCGCGCTCGCCCGGGCGCTGCACCGGCGAGACCACGGGTCGGCCCTCGGCCGGCGGGGCGGCGGCCTCCGAGGCGCTGTCGTCGGGAGGCGCCCCGGCCTGCGCGCTCGCGACGGGCGAGGGCGGCCTGGCCGACGGCGCGTCCGCCGCGCGCGCCGCTGCCGCAGGGGGGCCGCCGAGGGCCGCGCCCAGGGCGAGGACCACCAGCGCCCAGGGCGCCTTGCGTCGCAGCGCGGGCGCTCGCTCTGGTCGCGCCGCTGGGGCGCGTGTGGGGAACGGTCTCATGGGAAGCGCACCTGGTATCCGGAGATCCGCCGGCGAGTCTGCCCCGGCGGCTTCGCGCTAGCTCATCGCACGAGCGACCGCCCTTGCCCATGCTCGCCAACGTCGGTCCTGCGCCCCGCGCCTGGAGGGCCCCGGCGGCGGCGTGGCTCATCTCGTTCCAGAGCGGGAATGCGGGGGTGTCTGGACGCCGATCTCACCGAATCGAACTCCTGGTATCCTGTGCGCCCCTCGCCCGCCTCCCGGGCGGGGGCGAAAGCCCAGGACGATTCAATGACCCATCCGCTCCACGACATCTTGCTCCCCGACAGCCGACACGACTTCTTCCCGGTGGTGATCGAGATCCCGAAAGGATCGAAGTGCAAGTATGAGCTCGACAAGAAGACCGGGCTCTTGATGCTCGACCGCGTGCTCTACTCGTCAGTGCACTACCCGGCCAATTACGGCTTCATCCCTCAGACGCACGCGGGCGACGGCGACCCTCTCGACGTCCTCGTCATCATGCAGGAGCCGGTCGTGCCGCTCACGATCGTGAGGGCGCGCGCCATCGGCGGCTTCTTCATGCGCGACGACAAGGGCGTCGACGACAAGATCATCGCGGTCGCCGTCGACGACCCCTCCGTGGCCCATTACCTGACCCACGAGGAGCTGCCGCCGCACGTGACCAAGGAGCTCATGCGGTTCTTCATCGACTACAAGACGCTCGAGAACAAGCTCGCAGAGGTAGATACGATGTACGACAGGAACCGCGCCCTGGAGGTCATCGAGGAGTCCGTCGCGAGCTATCGCTCGATCAGCGCCTGGTCCAAGGGCTGACTCGGCTGGCCCTGGGGGTCGGGTTGCAGCGGCGCATGGATGGATCGCGGAAGCGGTGGATCGCCCTTCCTGGACCCCTCGGCGTCCACCCCTCGCAACCTTCGAAAAAATCCAGAAACCGGGCACAGCGGCGCCAGGTAACCCCGCGAGAACACTCGGCACGCGCGTTGCTTTACCGCCGGCTGTGGATCGCTTCTCGACGCTCATGGACGACGAAGGCCTTGCCCAGCGGCTCGCCCAGAGCCCTGAGGTCGAAACGCGCCCGGCGATCCAGCGGCTCCGGTTCGACCTCGGATCCGGTGGGAGGTCGAGCTCTCTGGCGTGGCGGGTGACACCGTGAGTCGGCTCAACGCGGAGCGTCGAACTCGACGTCGCTCCGGGGAGAGCCACCAAGGGCCCACCATGACGCATACAGGCGAGCAGACAGGGCAAAGACGCTGAAAACGACGCTGAAAACGATTCGAACGCGGCCAACGCAATCAACGTAAACGACATAAATTACGCGGACGATTCGGTGACAGGCCATTGAAGCGCGCGGGTATGCGCATGGATTATCGAGGCGACACCGCTTGATCGGGGCTTGACAACATGAGAGACATCAGCTTTTCTCAAGCAATGATGAGCACGCTTAATAGCTTAGTTTCGGCGAAAGCGTGTCGCCGCTACTCCGCAGTGGCGCTTCTCCTCGCCGGCCCGCTCGGTTGCCTGGGCAACCTCGGCAATCCCGACGGGACGCCCTCCGAGACCAGTAGCGGCGGCAGCAGCGAGGGCAGCGGCAACGGCAGCAGCAGCAGCGGCGGCGACGGCGGGGGCCCCGGCGACCCGCCGGAGATGCACACGGAGATCCCGGAGGTGTCGGAATGCGAGGTCGCGGACAAGAGCACCCCGGGCCCGCGCGTGGTGCGTCGCCTGACGGTGGATCAATTCGAGTCCACTGTCCGCGATCTGTTCAAGGACCAGTCCGTCGCCCTTCCGAGCATCTTCAACGATCCGCAGGTGCTCGGGTTCTCGGCCGACGCGAACGCGCTGGTGATTCGCGACCTGACGGCCCAGCAGATCATGGATTGGGCCGAGACGACCGCCGACTGGGCGGTGACGAACAAGCTCGCCAGCATCACCACGACGACGTGCAGGACCCTGGACGCGAGCTGCCGGACCGAGTTCATCCGCGACTTCGGCCGCCGCGCGTTCCGCGACAAGCTCACGGACGAGCGCGTCTTGTCCTACGACGCGCTGTTCGGGGCGGAGAAGTCGTTCGAGGACGGCGCCAAGGTGGTCGTGGGCGCCATGCTGCAGTCGCCGTACTTCCTCTATCGCCACGAGATCGGGACCGAGGCGAGCGGCTCGGGCGTCTATGAGCTCACCCCGCACGAGATCGCGAGCAACCTCTCGTACTTGCTGACCGGGACCATGCCGGACGAGGCGCTGCTGCAGGCCGCCGACGCGGCCGCCGCCCAGGGCGCCAACCTGACCAGCGAGCAGATCGCCCAGCACGCGCTGCGCCTGCTGGAGGACTCGGCGACAAGGCCGCTCGCCGAGAAGGAGATGATGCGGTTCATGCGCGGCTGGCTCCAGCTGAACCGCCTCGTCACCGCGGTGAAGGACAACACGGTCTTCGATCTCACGGACGCCATGCGCAAGGACATGATGGCCGAGACGCAGGCGCTCGTCGTGGACACCGCGTTCAACCAGAACGGCACGTTCGCCAACCTCCTGCAGGCGGACTACACGTTCATCAACGCCAGCCTCGGTTCGCACTACGGCATCAACGGCGCCGGGGGCACCGAGCTGACGAAGGTGACGCTCCCCCCGGGGCAGCGCGACGGGGGCATCCTGGCCCACGGCAGCTTCCTGACGGGGCATGGCAGCGCGAAGCTGTCCTCGCCGACCCAGCGCGGCAAGATGGTCCGCACGCGGCTCCTCTGCCAGCCGCTCGAGCCCCCGCCGCCCGGCGTGGATCCGAACGTCAAGCCCCTGGAGACCCCGGCCACCACGCGCGAGATGGTCGAGCAGCACACGAAGGCCGAATACTGCGCGGGCTGCCACAAGTTGACCGACAAGATCGGCGTCGGCTTCGAGCACTACGACACGTTCGGCCGGTGGCGGAACGATGAGAACGGGATCCCCGTCGACGTGACCGGCACGGTCGTCGCGCCGCCCACCGGTGGAGACGTCAATTTCAGCGGCGTCACCGAGCTGGCCGACTACCTCGCGGCGAGCGAGGACGTCAAGGCGTGCATGGTCCGTTACTGGTCGTACTACGCGTTCGGCGGCACCTGGGAGCAGGACGGCTGCACGTACGAGACGGTCCAGCAGGTCGCCGCGGCGGACGAGTTCCGCCTCAAGAGCGTGTGGCTCGCGCTGACGCGCGCGCCGCACTTCACCCGCAGAGTCCAAGGTCCGTGACCCCACGGCTGCAACCCAAGAACAGATCGGTAGCGAGTGAAAGGATCGGTCATGCGCAGCCACAGTCGTAGGAAGTTTCTCAAGGGTGTCGGGGCCAGCCTGGGCGCCAGCCTTCTGTTCTCTCCCTTCTATGATTCCATCGCCAACGCGGCTCCCGGGAAGAAGCCGAAGCGGCTCCTGATCTTCTTCACCATGGGGACGGCCCCCTCGATCTGGAAGCCCAAGAGCGTCTCCGGCGAGACCCCCACGTTCAGCGAGTCCACCTCGCCGCTCGAGGAGGTGAAGGAGCACATCGTGATGCTGGACGGCCTCCCCAGCGGGAGCCCCAGCAACAACCACGGCTCCGCCGACGGCCTCACCGGGATGGGCTATTACAGCAACGGCCCCTACGGGCTGATCTCGGTCGACCAGTACATCGTCGAGAAGCTGAAGGGCAGCGGGCTGTCAACGCCCATCCCCTCGCTCCTGCTCGGCGCCGCCGTCGAGGGCGGCAAGACGGGGTTCTACAAGGGGACCAACCTGTCGCCCATCGGCTCCCCCACGTCCGCCTACTCGACCGTGTTCACGGGCTTCACGCCGTCCAACAACCAAGGCAGCACCGACAACAGCGCCGCCGAGGCCCTGCTGAAGCGGCGCAAGAGCGTCCTCGACAACCTCACGAAAGAGCTCTCGTCGCTCAAGGGGAACCTGGGGAAGGAGCAGCAGTACAAGCTGGATCTGCACCTCGAGTCGATCCGCCAGCTCGAGCAGCGGCTCTCGAACACGATGACCCCGGGAGGAGGAGGAGGGACAGGCTCCTGCTCTGTCCCGGGAACGCCCGCCGGCGACATGACCAATGGCTTGAAGGCCAACCAGCTTCATCTGGACATCATCGTCGGCGCGTTCGCGTGCGATATCACCCGCATCGCGGCGATCCAGTGGGGCTCGGATCAGATGATGAACGCGAACCTGAGCGAGATCGGGCTCAGCGGTGAGGAGCATAACGGCATGATCCACACCGGCGCCCCTGCGCACCTCGACCTGATCAAGCTCGAGAAGTGGCTGCACCAGCAGTTCGTCGGCGTCATCAAGAAGCTGAAGGCGACGCCCGAGGCCGACGGCTCCGGGACGCTCCTCGACAACACGCTCGTCGCCTGGTGCCGTGACATGGGCGACGCGCCGAACCACACCCAGAACGAGATGAAGTTCGTCCTGGCGAGCGGCAACGGCGGCTATCTGAAGACGGCCCCTGGCGGCCGGTTCATCAAGAGCGGCGAGCGGCACGAGCGCGTGCTGCTCAGCCTGTGCGACGCGATGGGCGTCACGGACTTCTCCGGCTTCGGGGATCCGGCTCTGGGCAGCAAGTCGCCGCTCCCCGGCATCGCCGCGACCTGACACCGAGGGCGCGAGGCCGCTCGCCGCGACAGGTGCGCCCCCACGCGCCTGTCGCGGCGAGCTCCACTGGCGCGAGATCGGTAGCGTGAGAGGGTCGTTCATGCGCAGCCATCGTCGTAGAGATTTCCTCAAGGGGCTGGGGGCCAGCGTCGGGGCCGGCTTCCTGTTCAACCCATTCCTGGACTCCATCGCCGAGGCGGCGCCCGGCCGGAAGCCCAAGCGGCTCCTTTTGTTCTGCACGATGGGGACCGCGCCATCGATCTGGAAGCCCACGAGCGTCTCGGGCGAGACCCCCACGTTCAGCGAGTCGACGTCGCCGCTCGCGGACGTGAAGCAGCACGTCGTGCTCGTGGACGGCCTCCCCAGCGGGAATCCGGGGAACAACCACGGCGCGCCCGACGCCCTGACGGGGCTCGGCTTCAGCGACCCCGCCAAGCTGATCTCCGTCGACCAGTTCATCGCGGACAAGCTGATCGCCGCCGGCACGAAGACGCAGATCCCCTCGCTCTTGCTCGGGGCCGAGAGCACGGTGAGCGGCGGGAGATCGCCGTACTATCGAAAGGACAACCTGCCGGGCATCGCCTCTCCGACGTCCGCCTACTCCACCCTGTTCGGCTCGGCGATCCCGTCGAACACGTCGTCAGACGATCTCTTGCGCCGCCGCAAGAGCGTCCTCGATCACCTCAAGAACGAGATCAAGGCGCTCGAGGGGAACCTCGGCTCCGAGCAGAAGTACAAGCTGGAGCTGCACATCGACTCGATCCGGCAGGTCGAGGAGCGGCTGTCCAACGCGTCGTCCGGCCAGACCGGCGGCTGCAGCGTGCCGACGAAGCCCGCCACCGATCCGGCGAACCCGCTCCAGGCCAACCTGGTCCACATGGATCTCCTCGTCGGCGCGTTCGCGTGCGACATCACCCGCGTCGGCGCGATCCAGTGGGGCTCGGATCAGGCCATGAACGTCGATCTCCCGGACATCGGGCTGAAGGGCGACGAGCACGGCGCCATGATCCACACCGGCGCACCGGCGCACCTCGACCTGATCAAGCTGGAGAAGTGGCTGTCGCAGCGGTTCGTCGACCTCATCAACAAGCTGAAGGCGATCCCGGAGGCCGACGGCTCCGGGACGCTCTTCGACAACACGCTGATCGCCTGGTGCCGCGACATGGGCGACTCGCCGAACCACAACCAGAACGAGATGAAGTTCGTCCTGGCGAGCGGTGAAGGCGGCTATCTGAAGACGGCCCCTGGCGGCCGGTACATCAAGAGCGGCGAGCGGCACGAGCGCGTGCTGCTCAGCCTGTGCGACGCGATGGGCGTCACGGACTTCTCCGGCTTCGGCGATCCGAACCTCCGGTCCAAGTCGCCGCTCCCGGGCCTCTCGGCCACCTGAGGCGGCTGCGCGCCGCTTCCCGGCGCGCGCGCTCTCTCTCTCCGGTTCCCCGCGACCGCCGCGTCGCGCCCGGGCGCCTGCGCTCTCCCGGGCGCACGCCGCCGTCGACCCCCGTCCCGCGCCCGGCGTACACTCGTCACCATGACGACGCGCGCGCCGGCGGGATACGAGGCAGATCAACGGCGAGACGACCTGTCCGCGTACGCGCGGTACCTGTCGGCGATGGACGCGTCGATGCGCCAGAAGGTCGCGCTCACGGCAGCGCACCTCCTGTGCGAGGGCCGCGTCGCCGACATGGGCATGGGCTCGGGGCAGGGCAGCGCCGCGCTGGCCCAGCTCTACCCGCGCCTCGAGGTCATCGGCGTCGACATCGATCCGACGGTCGTCGAGCTCGCGCGCCGCGCTCATCAGCACCCGAACCTGGGCTTTCAGCTTGGCGACATCGCAAGGACGGTATTCCCGCCCGAGAGCCTCGACGGGATCTTCGATTCGTCGGTGCTCCACCACGTCACCTCGTACGGGGGCTACCGCCACGCGAACGCCGCCGATGCGCTGGCGGCGCAGGTGGAGCAGCTCTCGCCGGGCGGGGTGCTCGTGGTGAGGGACTTCGTCGATCCCGGGCCGGAGACGGTGTTTCTTGACGTGCCCGCCGAGGACGGCGACGACGGCCGCGATCCCCGCAGCGCCTCGACGGCGGCGCTGCTCGAGCGGTTCGCGGGCGAGTTTCGCTCGCTCTCGCCGGAGCCGGGGTTCCCGCTGGCGCGCGCCGCGAGCGAGCCCTCCGGCGCGCTCCCCGCGCCGCGCCCGGGGTGGCGCCGGTATCGCCTCGCCCACAAGCATGCTGTCGAGTTCGTGTTGAGGAAGGATTACCGCGCTGACTGGGAGGCCGAGGTCAAGGAGGAGTACACCTATTTTTCTCAAGCGCAGTTCGAGGCGCTCTTCGCGCGGCTCGGCCTGCGCGTGCTGTCGTCGACGCCGCTGCGCAACCCCTGGATCGTGCGGAACAGGTTCGTCGGTCGCTTCGAGCTCCGGGACGCCACGGGCGCGCGCCTGCCTTATCCGCCCACGAACTACCTGATCGTCGGAGAGAAGGTGAAGGCCGGTCAAGGGGTCTCGTTCCGGCTCGCGCCCGCGGAGGGCGCCCGGCAGTTCTTGCGGATCGAGCACCACAAGGATCGGGCGACAGGGCAGGTGTTCGACCTGGCCGCGCGGCCGCACCCCACGCTGGACATCGTGCCGTTCTTCTTCGCGGGTGAGACGGCGTATGTGCTGGCGCGGACCAGCTATCCGCGGCCGATCGCGCGCGCCTGCCGCGAGGAGACGCCTCCGCTCGACGGCAGCGGGCCGGCGGACTATCTGGCCGAGCCGATCGCTGTCGTGCAGACCGAGTTCCCGGTCGGGCACACGGTCGAGCATGCGCTGGAGCGGGCGGCCGGGGTGCGGGCGGCGGCGATCCAGCGCATGATCCCGGGCACGACGTACTACCCGTCGCCGGGCGGCATCCTCGAAGAGGTGCGCTCGATGCTGGTGGAGGTCGAGCCCACGTTCGTGAACGCGCCCTCGGAGAACGTGTCGGGGTTCGGCACCTCGGGGCGCATCCGCGCCATCGAGGCGCGCCAGCTCCTCCGCGCCGCGCAGGTCGGCGGCCTGCCCGACGCGCGGCTCGAGCTGAACGTCTACGATCTGCTGGCGCGCTTCGGCCTGCCGTTCGGGCCGTGGATCGGCGACGAGATCCCGCTCGCGGCGGCCGGCGCGGGCGTCGCTGGCGGTGCCGGCGCCGGCGACGAAGACGCCGGGGGGGCCGCCCTGCAGCCGACACCGCTCGCCGCGCTGCTCGGGCGCCCGAGCCGCCGGAGGTTCTCGCGGGTGGACCCGAGCGCCAGCGCGGGGTTCCTCGAGGTGCGGCGGGCGCGCTTCGAGGAGCTCACAGCAGACGGTGGCGTGGTGGCCGCGCGGGAGCTGGAGTACGTGGTGCCTCGGCCGCTCGGGGTGCTCACGGTCTCGACGGCGCTGCTCGCGCGGGCGCCGTCGGGGGAGGTGGTGCTCGGCGTGGACGACGACGATCTGCCGGCCGCCCAGAGCTTCTCGGGCAACAGCGGCATCCTTGTCGCGCCGGCGTGGCGGCTGCCGCGGAGCGTGAGCGCGCTTTCGGCCGCCGAGGCGTTCGTGCGCGAGCGGCTGCAGGCCGAGTACGGCGTTCGGGTGGGGGCGGCCGTCGAGCTCGGAGGGGCCTACCGCCCTTCGGCTGGGCTGACCCCGGAGCTGGTCCAGCCGCTCGCCTTCGTGGTCACCGCGGCGCCTGCCTCGGCCAGCGCGCCCGCCTCGGCTGCCGCCGTGCCCGACCTCGCGCCGGGGTCCGATGCCGCTCGGCGGCTCTCGTGGGTGCCGCTGATCGAGCTCGTCGCGGAGCGAGAGCGCCTGCCAGACGGCCACCTCCGCGTCGCGGCCCTGCGCGCGGCGCACGCGCTCGGCCTGGCGATCGCGCCGCCACACCCGCAATGACCCGCGGCGGCCTTACCTGAGCGCTTCCTCGAACATGTTCGTGTTACCGGTCTGGTACGACACCTCGAACCTGACCTTGGAGATCTTCCAGCCGCCGGCGTGCCTGGCGAGCTCATAGCGGTAGTGGCCCGCGACCAGCCAGTCCTCGCCGCCCGGCGCGCGCGCGAACCGATGGTGGGCGCGGACATGGCACTCCACGGAGGCGTGCTCTCCTTTCACCTCGATGTCGAGGGGGCCGAGGAAATGTTGTGATGCGTCGATCGCGTCGTGAAACTTGCTCCAGCCCGCGAGCAGATCGTCCGTCTTCTGCTCCTGCGGCTCGCCCCCGAAGACCGACGTGAAATCGGCCACCACGACGTCGGCATAGAGGCCGCGGAGCTCGGTCCAGCGCCGCTTATCGATGTGGTGAGCGATCCGGACAACGACATTCTGGATCGCCTGCACGTCACTCAACTCTCGCGTCATGGTCGTCCTTTCGTCGCGTGGAGCAGGAGGCGTCGTGCTCCGTGGTGAGCTCTCTCGAGCCGTTCCTGGCCGGAGGAGACATGCGGTTAGCATGGACGTAAAAAGGCGAGAAGGGCCCCGCCCCCCCGCCCTCTGGGGTTCGACATCGTCCGAGGGAGGCTGTCGGAGCGGAGCGGCGCGGCGCGGCATCGGACGCGCGCGCGCCCGCGCCGCCGGGGTGAGCCCATGAAGCGTCGCGAGCTGCGGTGTCGATGACGCGCTGGTGGCCCCCTGAGGCTTGGACCCCGCAACCGCGCTCGGCGGACGGCGGTTTCGAGGCCTCAGCGGCGCCGCCGGCGCGCGCGAACATGCCGTATCTGCGCGCGCCGCCCGCGCGCGCGAGGAGCTCCGGGCCTCCGCGGCGGCTGGCACGCCGGGCGCTTACCGCGTCGCACATCGCCGATCCGCCGGCCGCTCCCCGCGGCGCACAGCGGGGCGGAAGACCCCATGGAACTCATGAGCAATTCCCTGAAGATCCCGATGCCCGGCGCCGCGCCGACGGACCTCGCGAGCCGGAGCAGGAGGCTCGGGTGGCGCGCGCGCGCCGATGCCGGGAGGGCCCGATCGTTCGTCGCCCTGCGCGGGCGCATGCTCGCGAGCCCGAGCCTGGCCGGGGCGCTCCATTTCATGCAGGTGGCGAACCGCCCCTGGGAGCCCCATGAGCTCAGGGCGTGGCTCGATGATCACGTGATCGCTCCGGGGTGGATGACGGCCCCGCGCGCGGTGCGCGAGCCGGGCGCGGAGACCGTGGCGCTCCGCGAGCTGGACGAGCGGCCCGAGGCGGTCGCGGCGCTCACCGGGCGCGCGCGCCGGCGCGTGGGGAGCGCGCTGCTCGACTTCGTGGCGCCGGACCCCGAGGGCAACTTTCTCCGTGCAGCGCTGTACAGCGCGCGCGTCCGCTGGGCCGTGGTGGGCGACCGATCCGGCTGGCTGCCGGCGCCGCGCGAGAGCGACTTTTTGAGCGACGTCGTGCTCAGCCTCTTCGCCGCGGCGATCCTCTCGAGCCCGGACATCTATCAGCGCCACATGACCGTCTGCTCGCACTGCGGGCGCGTCGCGTTCGCCCAGGAGGCGCGGCCGTCCACCGCGGCCTGCCCGCGCTGCGACGGAGAGGTGCGGTGGCGCATGCCCCCGGCTGGAGCGGGCAGGCGCCGCGGCGGCGGCGGGACCGGCGAGGAGCGCAGATGAGCGTCGCCCGCGGCGCCTCGCCGGCGGGCGGCCCAGGTATAAGTTGTTGTAACTATTATGGTTTAGGACTCATGACAGCGCGACGTACGCGACCGCCTGGTCCCTCAACCACGTGCGCTGCCTGCGCACGAAGGTGCGTGTGGCGCGCACGATGGCCGGCGCGAGCTCGTCGGCCGGCAGGCGCCCTTCCAGGTGCTCCCGCACCTGCCGGTAGCCGACGGAGCCCATCGCCCGCGCGTCGCCGTGGCCGCGGGAGAGGAGCGAGCGGACCTCCTCCACCCAGCCCTGCTCCAGCCACCCGGCGACGCGGGCCTCGATGCGGCGGTCGAGCTCGGCGCGGTCCCGGTGCACCGCGAGCAGGCGCGCGGCGTGCCGGCGCTCCCGGAAGCCGTGCTCCGCGTGCCACGCGCTCTGCGTCCGGCCCGAGCGCTCGTAGATCTCCAGCGCCCGGCTGACCCGCACGAGGTCGTTGGGCGCGAGGCGGGCCGCGCTCTCCGGATCCACGGCGGCGAGGCGCGCGTGGAGCGCGGCGCGCCCCTCGGCGTCGGCGATCGCACGGTGGCGCGCGCGCGCCTCGGGATCGGCGGGCGGCGCGGGCGACAGGCCGAGCACGAGCGCCTTCACCCAGAGGAACGTGCCGCCGCAGACGACGGGGACCCGGCCGCGGCCGCGGATGTCGTCGATCGCCGCCTCCGCGAGCTCCGCGAAGCGCTGAGCGTCGATCGCCTGGAGCGGATCGACCGCGTCGACAAGGTGGTGCGCCGCGCGCGCCCGCTCGGCGGGCGTCGGCTTCCCGGAGCCGAGGTCGAACTCCCGGTAGATCTGCACGCTGTCGGCGCTCACCACCTCGCCGCCGAACCGCTCCGCGAGCCGGATGGCGAGCTCGGTCTTGCCGCTCGCCGTCGGGCCGACCACGACGAGCAGCTCACCCGGCGCCGGCGGCGCGATCGTCTCCCACGACGACGGCGCGGCCGCGCCGGCGTCGGGGGCGAGCTCGAGCGCCGCCTCGCTCACCGCCTCCCCACGCGGTGCTCCAGCTCGGGCCAGCCGACGCGCATCACGATGGGCCGACCGTGCGGGCAGTGGCCGGCGAAGTCGACCTCGTCGAGCGCCGTGAGCAGCGCCCGCGCCTCCTCCGGCGCCACCGGGTCGCCCGCGCGCAGCGAGCCGTGGCAGGCCATCGTCGCCAGCGCGAGGTCCACCGCGCCCGAGAAGGCGCGCTCGCCCGAGTGGCTGAGCTCGTCCACGAGGTCGCGCACGAGGCGCTCGGGCGCCGCGCGGCGGAGCAGCGTCGGCACCGCGTGCACCGCGAGCTGCGCCGCGCCCGCCGGGCGCACATCGAGCCCGAGCCGCGCGATCGCCTCCTGCGCCTCCTCGACGAGCGCCACCTCCGCCGGGGCCGCCTGGACGATCACGGGGAAGAGCAGCTTCTGCGTGGCGACGTCGCGCCCGTCGAACGACGCGCGCAGGCGGTGGAACGTCACGCGCTCCGCCGCCGCGTGCTGATCGAGGAAGTAGATGCCGTCCGGCCCCTCGCACACGAAGAAGGTGTTGCGCACCTGGGCGAGGAAGCGCAGCGACCCCCAGGAGACCACGCGCTCGGCCGCGGCGAGCACCGGCCCGTTGCGCGCCGGTAGATCCGGGTAGGGGACGGGCGGCGACCCCGGCGCGGGCGCCGGCGGCTCGCCTGGCCCGCCGCGCGCCAGCAGATCGAGCGCCGCGACGTCGGCCCACGCCCCGAGCTGCGCCGGCGCTGCCGGCCCGGCCGGCGCAGCGTGAGGACGCGCCGGCGGGACCCCGCCGAGGTCGCCGCCGAGGCCCCATGGATCGGCCGGCGGCCCCTGCCGCTCGCCCGATGCGCCCGCGGCGGGCGCCGATGGACCTGCCGCCGGCGCCTCCGCCGCGGGGCCGCTCGACCAGACCCAGGCGTCTCCGGGCGGGGACGCCGCGTCCTCGAAGAGCTTGCCCTTGCGGCCCTGGAAGCCGCCGGGGGCCGGCGCGGGCAGGCCGAACGCCGCGGCCACCTGCGCGGCGACGATCTTGTAGAGCGCGTCGGCGACGGCGCGGCCGTCGGCGAAGCGGACCTCGGCCTTCTGGGGGTGGACGTTCACGTCCACGAGCTCGGCGGGCAGATCGATGAACACCGCGCCGATGGGGTACCGGCCCGGCTCGAGGACGCTGCCGTAGGCGAGCGCGATCGAGCGCGCCAGCGAGCGGTCGCGCACGTGCCGGCCGTTCACGAACATCCACAGCCAGCTGGCGCCCGAGCGGGCGCGCTCCGGCCGCGACACGAACGCCTCGACCGTGAGCGGCCCGCGCTGGCCCGCGCACGTCGCGAGCTCCTCGCCCGCGAGCATCGCGCGCGCCCGCTCCGCGCGGCTCGAGGTGCGCAGCCACTCCCGGGCGACGCGCCCGTCGCGCGAGAGGACCAGCGTCACGCCCGGCTCGCCGAGCGCGACCGCCTGCGCGATCTCGGACACGTGCGCCGACTCGGTGCCGACGGCGCGCAGGAACTTGCGCCGCGCGGGGACGTTGAAGAAGAGATCGCGCACCTCGACCACGGTGCCGGCGGCGCACCCGCAGGGGATGGCCTGCGCCGCGCCGCCGCCCTCGATCCGGATCTCCGTCCCCTCGGCCTCGCCGTCGCGCCGCGTCCGCAGCGAGAAGCGGCTCACCGAGGCGATGCTCGGGAGCGCCTCGCCGCGGAAGCCGAAGCTCTGGATGCTGCGGAGGTCGTCGATCCGGGCGATCTTGCTCGTGGCGTGGCGGAGCACCGCGAGGGAGGCGTCCTCGCGGCTCATCCCGCGCCCGTCGTCCGCGACGCGCACCAGGCCGACGCCGCCCCCCTCGATGTCGACGCGGATGCGGCGCGCGCCCGCGTCGAGCGCGTTCTCGACGAGCTCCTTCACGACGCTCGCCGGCCGCTCGACCACCTCGCCCGCCGCGATCTGGTTGGCGAGGTCGTCCGGGAGGATGGCGACCCTCCGCTCTTCGACCTGCGCCTGCGTGAGCGTCGATCGAGGATCCGCGCCGGCGATCCTCTCCGCGGTGCTCATGGCTCGTCGCCGGGGTCGACCGCCCGGGCGACCGCCTGGAAGTACGTCTTGGTGCGCTCCCGCGTCAGCGCCACCGCGGCGGAGCCGAGGACGGCCAGCTCGAAGATCGCGAAGCGCACCCGCTCGGCGGTCCACCAGAGTCCGGTGTTCGTGAGGCCCGCGCGCTCGGGGATGTCCGGCGGGAGGAGCG
Source organism: Sorangium sp. So ce295 (assembly GCF_051527405.1). Classification (NCBI taxonomy): domain Bacteria; kingdom Pseudomonadati; phylum Myxococcota; order Polyangiales; family Polyangiaceae; genus Sorangium; species Sorangium sp. So ce295. Next base: position 13,269,420 of record NZ_CP150324.1, read on the forward strand.
CCCCCGCCTGCGCCACCATGTCGATCCAGGCGCCGCGGACGCCCCGCGTGAGCGCGTACTCGACCGCGGCGAAGGCCAGGTTGGCGATGAGGACCTGGAGGACGAAGCCGCGCGTGCCGGGCCGCCCGCCGAGCGCCAGCCCGCTCGCGACGACGAGCAACCCGCCGAGGAGCAGCTTCCCGATGCTGAGGGGGAAGGAGACGTCCTGGTACAGGCTCAGCGCGCGCGCCTGCGCGGCCTCGAGCACGAGGAACGTGAACTGGAACGGATCCCCCTGGTCGCGCGCTTGCTCGGCCACGGCCATGACGTCAGGGGCCATGCCGGCGCGCAGGTACATGGCCGTCCCGCACCCGGCCATGAAGCCGCGCACGCCGATGAGCCAGGTGAGCAGCATGGTGGCCACCAGGTACCAGGGGCGCAGCGAGCGCGGGCGCGGAGGGCGGTGCGAGTCCACGTGGAGGAGGCTGGCGTGTAGCACGTTCTCCGATCTCGCGCGCTCTCTTCCTTACCTGCGGATCGCGGAGCGGGTAGCCTCCGGATCGCGAAGCGCCCGCGCGCCTGCGCGCCGGCACAGGTGGCGCGGTGCGGCGGGGCTGTACTAGAACTTCGAGGACGAGGTCCGGGTGGCGAAGAGCAAGAGCGAGCCGCGAACGAAGCGAACGAAGGGGACCGGAGCGCCCCAGCCCGACGGGGTGGCGAAGGCGGGGCCCGAGGCCGGAGCGGAGGGTGAAGGCGCGGACCTCCGGCCCGACTCGGACGCGGCCCCCCGGCCTGCCGCGAAGCGCCGCGCGCGCTCCACCGCGAAGGACGGCGGGCGCGCGGGCGGCGAGGCGCAGCCCGCGGAGAGCGACGACGAGGGCCCGCGCGAGGAGGACGACGAGGCGGACGGCGCGCCCGAGAGCGGCGCCGCGAGGGCGGGCGACGTCGACGAGGGCGATGTCGTGGAGGTCGTCGGCGAGGTGATCGACGACGCGGGCGTCGATCTGAACGACATCGAGCTGCCGCGCTCCGCGCGGGCCAGCGGCGGCGAGGGCCGCGGCGGCGGCGGCAGCGACGCCGCGCTGTCGCGCACGGACCCGCTGCAGGCTTACCTGCGCGAGGTGCAGCGCCACGCGCTGCTCACGCCGGACGAGGAGAAGGAGCTGACGATCAAGTACACGAAGACGCAGGACGTCGCGACCGCCGCGCGGCTCGTGACGGCGAACCTGCGGCTCGTGGTCAAGCTCGCGTACGAGTACCGGCGCGCCTACAAGAACATCATGGACCTCATCCAGGAGGGGAACATCGGCCTGATGCAGGCCGTGAAGCGCTACGACCCGTACCGCGGCGTGAAGCTCTCCTCGTACGCGGCCTGGTGGATCCGCGCGTACATCCTCCGCTTCATCCTCAACAACTGGCGCCTCGTGAAGCTCGGCACGACGCAGGCGCAGCGGAAGCTCTTCTTCAACCTCAACAAGGAGAAGGCGAAGCTCTCGGCGATGGGCATCGAGCCCACGGCGGCGGAGATCGCGAAGCGCCTGTCGGTCGAGGAGAAGGAGGTCGTCGACATGGACCGCCGCCTCGCGAGCGGCGAGGCCTCGCTCGACGCCCCGGTCGGCGACCTCGAGGGCCGGACGATCCCGCGCGTCGAGCTGCTCGTGTCGTCGGGGGCGAGCCCGGACACCGCGTACGAGGCGAGCGAGATGGGCAGGCTCGTCCACGATCGGCTCTCGAAGTTCCGCGAGACGCTGAAGGGCAAGGACGTGATCATCTTCGACAAGCGCATGGCCGCCGAGGATCCGCTCACGCTCCAGGAGCTCGGCAACGAGTTCGGCATCTCGCGCGAGCGCGTGCGCCAGCTCGAGGCGCGGCTCCAGTCCAAGCTGCGGACGTACCTCCAGGAGGAGCTCGGCGACGCCGTCGAGATGGACTAGGCCGTGTCGAGCGGCGGCGAGCAGGGCGGGTCGAGCGACCGCGGTTGCCTCTACGTGGTGGCGACGCCGATCGGCAACCTCGGCGACATCACGCTGCGCGCGGTCGAGACGCTGCGCGGGGCGGACCGGATCCTCGCGGAGGACACGCGGCGGGCCCGGGCGCTCCTCGGCCACCTCGGCGTCTCGGGCAAGCCGGTCGACCGGTTCGACGCGCACGCCTCGGAGGCGGACGCGGCGCGCGCGGCCGCGCGGCTCGCGGCGGGCGAGTCGATCGCCTTCATGACCGACGCCGGCACGCCGGTCGTGAGCGATCCGGGGACGGCGCTCGTGCGCGCGGCCACGGAGGCGGGGGCGCGCGTCGTGGCGATCCCCGGGCCGAGCGCGGTGATGGTGGCGGTGAGCGCGTCGGGGCTGGTGACGGGGGGCTTCCGCTTCGTCGGGTTCCTGCCCCGCGGCGGGCGCGAGCGGCGCGAGGCGCTGGCCCTTGTCACGTCGACGCCGGAGGCGGTTGTGCTGTTCGAGTCGCCGCGGCGCTTCAGCGAGACGCTGGCCGAGCTCGCCGAGCGGATGCCCGGGCGGCGCGCCGTCGTCGCGCGCGAGCTGACGAAGGTGCACGAGGAGATCCTGAGCGGCAGCGTGGAGGAGCTCGCGGCGATCGAGCGGGAGTGGCTCGGGGAGATCACGCTCGTGCTCGCGCCTGCGGAGCCGGCCGCGGAAGGCGCGCGCCCGAGCGACGAGGAGCTCGACGCGCGCATCGATCGGGAGCTCGCCCAGGGGAGGCGGGCCAAGCACATCGCCGAGGAGCTGTCGGTGGAGCTCGGGCTACCGCGGCGCGAGATCTACACGCGGGCGGTGGCGCGGCGGGGGGAGCCGCGCGGGTAGGGTAGAGCGCTCACGTGTGCCGGCCCTGCCCTCGCGCCTTCAGCTCGTCGACGGCGTGCTTCACCTCCTGGGCCCGATCGCGCGGCACGATGAGCAGCGCGTCATCGGTCTCGACCACCACGAGGCCCTCCACGCCGACGAGCGCGATGACCCGGCGATCGTCGGGCGCGGCGCGCGCGCGCAGATCGACCACGTGGTTGCCGTGCGCGTCGATCAGCACCGATCCCGCGGGCGCGCTGTTGCCTCGCTCGTCCTTGTCGGCGAGCTCCCAGGCGCTCTGCCAGCTGCCCACGTCGCTCCAGCCGAAGTCGCCGGGCACCACGGCGAGCCCGGCGACGTGCTCCATCACGCCGTGATCGACGCTGACGGCCGGGAGGCCCGGGAACACCCGCAGGACGGCCTCCGCCTCGGCGCCAGGGCCCAGCGCGGCGGCGCGGTCGATCTCGTCGAGCCCCGCGGCGAGCGCCGGCAGGTGGGCGCGGATCGCGGCCAGCATGTCGCCCGCGCGGAAGATGAACATCCCCGCGTTCCAGAGGAAGCGGCCGCTCGCCACGAACTCCGCGGCGCGCTCGCGGCTCGGCTTCTCGACGAAGCGCCGCACGCGGCGGGGCTCCGCGCCCTCCGCCCCGGCGGCCTCCTCCACCTCGATGTAACCGAAGCCCGTCTCCGGGTGCGTCGGGCGGACGCCGATCGTCGTGATCGCGCCGCCCTGGGCCGAGGCGACGGCGGCCCCCAGCGCCTCGAGGAACCGCGGCACGTCGGCGATGTGGTGATCGCTCGGGAGCACGACCACGACCGCCTCGGGGTCGTCGCGCGCGATGGTGGCGGCCGCCCAGCCGATGCACGGGGCCGTGTTGCGCGGCGCCGGCTCGACCAGCAGGCGCCGCTCGGGCACCTCGGGCAGCGCCGCGCGGGTGGGCGCGACCAGGTGCTGGCCTGTCGCGATCCAGACGCGCTCCCAGCCCGCGCGCCCGCCGCGGGCGCACAGCGGGAGCACGCGGCGCGCCGTCGCGGCGAGGAGCGGCTCGCCGCCGAGCAGCGGCAAGAGCTGCTTCGGGCGCGCGGCGCGCGACGCCGGCCAGAAGCGGGTGCCCGCGCCGCCGGCGAGGATCAGGACATGGATCGAGGGGTCGGTCGGGGTCATCGGCGCTTCTCCTCGGTGTGGACGTGCGGTCTGGACGGCGAAGAGGGTCGCACGGTTGCGGTGCGGCCGCCGAGGGGCGCTCAGGCGAGGCCGGGCAGCGCGCGCGCGTAGGCCACCATCGCGAGGCCGAGGGGGACCACCCACAGCGAGAGCGCGCCGACGCGCCGCCGCTCGGCGAGGGCGCGGAGCGCGGAGGCCGCCGCGGCGGCGCTCACGAAGGCGGCGAGGAGGCCGAGCGCCACGGCGCCCGCCCCTGGCGCCGGGCCGTGGAAAGCGCGCGCCTCGGCGAGCGCCGAGACGAGCAGCGCGGGGAGGCTCAGCGCGAGCGCGAGCTCGACGGCGCGCGCGGGCCGGACGCCGAGCCAGAGCAGCACGACGAGCGCGGCCCCGACCCGCGACGCGCCGGGCAGCGCCGCGACCCCGTGCGCCGCGCCGGCCGCGAGGGCCCCGGCGATCGACGGCGCGTCGGTCTCGTCGCGGCCGTCCCGCCGCGGCGCGAGCGCTGTGCTCGCGAGCGCCGCGCCGGTGGCGAGCAGGCCGAGCCCCACCGCGAGCGGCGCGTCCCGCCACGGCGCTACGTACGGACGGAGCGCCGCCGCCACGATCAGGCTCACTGCGGCGCCCAGCGCGAGCCCCGCCGCGTCGCGCGCCGGCGGCGACGAGCTGAAGAGCGACGGCCTCGCGAGCGCCCGGGCGCCCTCGCCGAGCGCGCGGAGGAGCCGCTGCCGCACGGCGAGCGCGAGCGCCGCCGCCGTCGCGAGCGCCTGCGCGGCGGCGATCCAGGCGTCGCCGTCGGCCGCGCGGAGCCAGAGCCGGGCCGCCGCGCCATGCCCGGTCGCCGAGATGGGCAGCGCCTGCGCCGCCCCCTGCACGGCCGCGAGCACCGTCACGTCAACGAGACCCACATCCGAGCGATATCCCAGCTCGGCGCGTCCTGTCGATCCCGAGCAGCAGCGCCGGCGAGGCCCGGGTCTGCTGGCTTGCCGCGGTTCAGCTTTTCACCTACATAACCACCCCTGGATCCGACCCCTCTCGCCTGAAACGAGGGGGGCGAGCCGAGCGAGGTTCCGCCCGATGTTGATGGCCTACGCCAGCGTTGCCGCGTTCTTTCTGGTGGCGATCGGCTTCATGCTCGGCTCTCTGCTGTTCGGGAGGCTGCTGCGCCCCAACAACATGTACGCCGAGAAGGTCGAGACGTACGAGTGCGGCGAAGCGCCTGTCGGGCCCGCGTGGTTCAACTTCAACCCGCGGTTTTACATCATCGCGCTCGTCTACATCATCTTCGACGTCGAGATAGCGTTCATCTACCCGGTCGCGGCCGTGTTCAAGCGCTGGGTGGACCAGGGCAACGGGCTCTTCGCGCTGATCGAGATCTTCCTCTTCGTGGCCATCCTGATGCTCGGCTTCGCCTATGTCTGGGTGAAGGGCGATTTCAACTGGATCCGCTCCATCAAGGGGGATCCGCGCGGGGCTCAGAACGTGAGCAGCCGGGCTCGACCGCGCGCGCCGCTCGCGGGCGCGGGCGAAGGCGCGCCGGCGGGCCTCCCGGGTCAGGCGGCGGCCGCCGAGGGAGGTGCGGAGTCATGACATCGAACCTGAACCTGATGGCCCCGCCCCGCGGGTGGGAAGCGAAGTACGAGAGCGACGGCGGCGGCGTCATCACGACGAGCGTCGATCAGACCGTCAACTGGCTGCTCAACTGGGGCCGGTCGAACAGCGTCTGGTACATGCTCTTCGGCCTGGCCTGCTGCGCCATCGAGCTCATGCAGACCGGCGGCCCCCGCGGCGATCTCGAGCGCTTCGGGGCCGCGCCGCGGCCGAGCCCCCGGTCGAGCGACCTGTTCATCATCGCGGGGACGCTGACCTACAAGATGGCGACCCGCGTGAAGCGCCTCTATGACCAGATGTCGGAGCCGCGCTTCGTCATCTCGATGGGCAGCTGCTCGAACTGCGGGGGCCTCTTCCAGTACGCCTACTCGGTCTGCAAGGGCGTGGATCAGATCATCCCGGTCGACGTCTACGTGCCCGGCTGCCCCCCGCGCCCCGAGGCGCTGCTCGAAGGGCTCCTCAAGATCCAGGAGAAGATCAAGAGCGAGCGGGCCCTCGGCCGCCGCGGCGCGACGGGCGGCTGAGCCCCCTCCTCTCGACTCGACACCTCCCGTACCCCCATGTCACCCGAAGAGATCTTCCAGGCGCTCCAGGCGAAGCTCGGCGAAGACGCGGTCTTCGACTTCCACCCCGTGTCTCCGAAGGATCGCGACGCCTGGCTCCAGGTCGCGCCCGCGAAGCTCGAGGCCGTGTGCCGGTTCCTGCGCGAGGCGCCGGAGCTCGATTTCGATTACCTGGAGTGCATCACCGGGGTCGACTATCCCGATCTCAAGAAGATCGTCGTCGTCTATCACATCTACTCGTACGCGAAGAAGCACCGGGTCGTCCTGAAGGTGTTCCTCGACCGGGAGAGCCCCGCCGTGTCGACGCTCGTCGACGTGTGGTCGGCGGCCAACTGGCAGGAGCGGGAGTGCTTCGACCTGTTCGGCGTGCGCTTCGAGGGGCACCCGGATCTCCGCCGCCTGCTCCTGCCCGACGACTGGGAGGGGCACCCGCTGCGCAAGGACTGGCAGGAGAAGGCCGAGTACCGCGGCATCCCGACGCAGCGGCCGAACCCCGTCGAGCTCTTCAAGATCAAGCTCCCGAAGAAGGACGCGGAGGCGTCATGAGCCAGGTCATCTTCAGCGTCGATCGCGGGGGCGCGGCGCCGGGCGCCGAGATGGAAGACGAGATGACCCTCAACATGGGGCCTCATCACCCGTCGACCCACGGCGTGCTCCGCTTCATCATCTCGACGGACGGCGAGATCATCCGGAAGGCGGTGCCGGACGTCGGCTACCTGCACCGGAGCATCGAGAAGATCGGCGAGCGCTGCACGTACAGCGGCTTCATGCCGTACACGGATCGCGTCGACTACATCGCCGCGATGTTCGCCAACGAGGCCTGGGCGAGCGCCTGCGAGAAGCTGATGGGCATCGAGGTGCCGAAGCGGGCGCAGTACCTCCGCGTCATCTCCTGTGAGCTCAACCGGATCGGGAGCCACATGATCGCGCTCGGCGCGATGGCGATGGACGTCGGCGCGGTCACGCCGTTCCCGTGGGCGCTGCGAGAGCGGGAGTACATCAACGACTTCATCGAGGAGCTGTGCGGCGCGCGGCTCACCTTCAATTACCACCGCATCGGCGGCGTGTCGTTCGACATGCCGAAGGGGTGGGCCGACAAGGTGAGGCACTGGCTCGACCGCTTCGAGCCGATCATGGTCGAGTTCGACCGGCTCATCAGCCTGAACGACATCTTCATCAAGCGCCTCGCCAACGTCGCCGTGGTCACGGCCGAGGAGGCGAAGGACTGGGGGCTCGTCGGCCCCAACCTGCGCGGGTCCGGCGTGAAATGGGATCTCCGCAAGGAGGACGCGTATTCGGTCTACCCCGAGCTCGAGTTCGACGTCCCCGTGGGCCGCGGGCGCTACGGGACCGTGGGAGACTGCTGGGACCGGTTCTACGTCCGTGTCGAGGAGTGCCGCGAGTCGGCGAAGATCCTCCGCCAGGCGCTCGACAAGATCGACGAGCACCCCGAGGACGACATCCTGGGCAAGCTGCCGAAGAAGATGCGGCCCGACGGGGAGGCGTACGCTCGCATCGAGAGCGCCCGCGGCGACATGGGCTGTTACGTCATCGGGCGTGGCGCGGAGGAGGCGTACCGGGCGCGCTTCCGGACAGGGAGCTTCACCGCGATGGCGATGATCGAGGCCAAGAGCCCCGGGCTGTTCCTGGCCGACCTCGTGGCGCTCATCGCGAGCTTCGACGTCGTGGCGCCCGAGATCGACCGGTGAGCGGGGCGAGGGGCTCGAGGTGGTAGCCGGCGAATGGCTGTCTCAGTCCTCGCTTGCGGGCAGCGGCGGAGGCGGCGGCAGCGCGCGGGGGGGCTCGAGGCGCGTCGGCTCCGCCTTGCAGGCGACGGTGCGGCCATCGCAGCCACAGACGTTCCCGCCCAGATCCTCGTAGACCGCCGGGGAGCGCTCATCGACGTACCTCACGAGGTCGAGCGGCTCGCACGTGAAGGTCGTCGACGCGAGCCGCACCGTCGCGCCGACGTTGTAGATGCCGGCCGCGGTGCTCCGCTCGATCACGCTGTCCCGGACGAGGGCCTCCGCCTGACCCGTCTCGTTGTTGTAGGCGATGATGCCGTAGCCGTAGCCGTCCCCGCCGTCGAGCGTGCGCCCCAGGGTGTCCGTGATCGTCGTCGCGTCGACTGTCGCGTCCGAGTCGCTGAGGAAGAGGCCGCCGTCCCTGCTCGACTCGATAAGGACATTGCGCAGGTGAGCGCTCGCGCGCTCGCCGAGATCGGGCAGCGACTGGACATTGACGCCCCGGCCGACTTCCTCGTTCGACGGCAGCGGCCTCGTGTCGCGCACCACGGTCGAGTCCAGGGTCGCGTCGGCCCCGAAGACGGCGATCCCCATCCCGTAACTGCCTTCCACCGCGCTGCCGCGCACCTGGGCGCTCGAGCGCCGTTGATCGTGCGCGATCTCGATCCCCGCGCCGTAGTCGGGCGCGCCGGGGAGGATCTCCCGCACGAGGAGGCCATCGATCTCGACGTCGGAGCCGTTGATGACGACCCCCCTCTCGCGGCTCCGCTCGACAAGGACGTGCCGCAGCGCCACGAGGGCGGGGCGGCCGTCGACGCGGCTCGGCTCGGTGTAGAGGCCCATGCCGTGGCCCGGATCACCCTCCGTCAGCACCAGACCCGTGTCGCGCACGACCGTCGCCTCGATGGTCGCCTCGGCGCCGATCATCGCGATGGCGGCGGTGTGATTCCGCTCCAGGACGCTGCCCCGGACCGTGAGGGTCCCCGGATCGAAGTCCGGGATATGGGTCGCCGTGAGCCCTGTGCCCGGCAGCTCCGCCGCGAGCCAGGCGACGTCGCGGACGACGCTGTCCTCGACGACGCCGTCCGCCCCGGAGAACCTGAACCCGAGCCCCCCGACGCGCTCGATAACGACGGATCGCGCCGTCACGCTCGCGCGGCGCTCGAACGACTCGACCTGCATCGCTATCGCATGGCCGTAGAACGGGTGCCCCCGGTCCCCGGTGGCGAGATCGATATCGCGCAGGACCGTGCCCTCCAGCGTCACGGCGGCGTCCGCCACGACCATGCCCGCGCCCGTTGTGTGCTCCACGAGCGCCCCGCGCACGGTCAGGCTCGTTTCGGAGCCCAGGCTTGCGGCGAGGACGCCGACATCGCTGGTGTCGTGGATCCAGACCCGCTCGACAAGGACATCGCGCGCGTTCGCCACGCCGAGACCCATGCCCTGCCCGCGGATCGCGAGATCGTGGATCTCCGTGGCGCTCGCGCCCCTCTCGATCTGGACGGCGATCGCCGAGGGCGGCCCGACGATCTCGACGCGCGCGGGGCACCGGCCCCAGAGCCGCACGGGCTGCCCTGAGATCAGCAGCTCTTCGACGTAGCTGCCCTCCGCGATCGCGATCAGGGCGCCCTCGGCCGCGCGGTCGATCGCGTCCTGGATCGTCGTCCACGGTCTGGCCTCCGTGCCGTCGCTGTCCGCCCCGGCGTAGGCCGCGTCGACGAACTCGGTCGTCTCGTCGATCGGCGCGCCGCCCCACGGGCCCGCCCCGCACGGAGCGACCTCGCGCCACGCCGCCTCGCCGGGGACGGCCATCTGCCCTGGCGGGCCCGCCTCCGCCGGCAGCACGGGCACGCAGCCCTGCGCTCCGTCGGGCGTGAAGCCGCTCCCGCACCGCCCGGGCGGGACCCCCGCCGGCTCGCAGCCCGCGCCGGTCTCCACCGCGCCCGGTGGGCACGGGAACGTGGGCCCGGCGTCCGTCCCCGGGCCGCCGACCGGGTCGAGGCGCTGCACGCACGCCGCGAGCAGCGCGATCTGCAGGAGAGAGAGGGCGAGCCGGTCTAGACGCATGGTGCTTCGGTGCCTCGCGGGAACGATACGCGCTCCTCGTCCCCGAGGCGCCCTCGGAGACCCGCCTGCGCATGTTGAGCGAAACCTTGCTCACTTGGGCGCGTAGTTGCGCATCGAGGGCCGCATCGTGGGGATGCCGCCCGCGCCCTGGCCGGCGCTCCGCCGGTCCCGGGCTGCGGTCGTGAGCTCGGGCCCCGCGGCATGCGCGTTGCTTTGACGTGAAGGAACGAAGGAACGCGAGCTTCGGGGCTGGAGCGGCGCCGGGAGGCACGCTCGCTGTCCGGCTCGACGAACACGGGGTGTCACAGGCGACATGCCGCCTTGGACCTCAAGGACTCTTCGGAGCGCATCCGAGAGGGCGCGCGCGGTCGTTCGCGAATCCTCGCGAGCGACCGCGCGCGTCGATACGTAGTCAACGTCTGTAAGGAGATTGCCATGCTCACCATCCAGAATACCGAGTCGATGTTCGAGACGCAGACGACCGCCGGCGCGACCGACGTCGTCGACACGAAGGCCGGCGTGCAGCGTCTCGAGCTCACCCTCAAGAAGATCAGCGAGAAGAGCAACGAGACGCTCCAGGCCGCCCCGCTGAGCTCCGCCTGTACGAGCGGGTGCTTCTCCTCGATCAGCTCGATCGAGGTCGCGTCGAACTCGTCCTTCGACAGCCTCGACGAGGGGCAGCTCGAGAGCGTCATCCGCATGCACGACAAGGCGCTCGACGTCATGGGCCAGGACGCCCTCGTCTCGGCCGCGATCGCCAAGGGCGTCGAGCTCGGCGCCGACAAGAAGTGAACCCGTAGGCGCACCCCGGGCGGCCCGGACGCGCGTCGCGCGTCCGGGCTCCCGGGGCGCCGCCTGCCCCGTTCAAGGAGCCGCCGTCATGTCGGAGATCTCGCTCATCGATCGCCTCGCGCCGCTCATCGACGAGCGCTGCGGGATCATCCGCCGTGTTCGGCGCTTCATTTTTCCCCCCGGCTTCGAGGGGCAGATGCACGGCTTCACCGCGTTCCTCGGCAGGCCCGCGGCGCTCCACCCGGGCCCGTCCCGCACGGGCTCGAAGCTCGGGTCGCTCACGGGCTCCGGCACGGCCGTCGACGAGACCACCGCCCAGATCCGGGCCGTCTGCGAGGCCCTGGAGCGCTACTGCGGCGTCATGTACCCGACCGAGGGGGTGCTGCGCGCGACGCCGCGCTCGCTCGGCGATCGCGCGCTCGACCCCGCGCGGCTGCCGCGCTGCTCTGCGCGCGAGCGGGCCCGCGCGCCCTCGGCCTTCCGCCTGCGCGAGCCCGATCCGGATCGCGACGAGCTCTGGGTGCGCGGCTTCTCGCTCACCCACGAGCGCCCGATCTGGGTGCCGCTCACGGCGACGTACATGGGGTTGCCGCTGCCGATCCGCGAGCACGCGCTCTTCCCGCTCTCGACGGGGTTCGCGGCGGGCGCGAGCTTCCGGCAGGCGATCCTCTCCGGCCTGTGCGAGGTGATCGAGCGCGACAGTCTCGCGCTGTTCTGGCTGCACCAGCTCCGGATGCCGCGCATCGCGCCCGGGAGCGCGCGGAGCCCGCTCGTCGCGGCGCTCCTCCGCAGCGCCGAGGCCGCGGGCACGGAGACGGCGCTGCTCGATCTCACGACCGACGTCGGCGTCCCCGTGATCGGCGCCGTGCAGACGTGCGCGCACGGCGCGCCGCACGCGATCGCGATGGCGGCCTGCCGCCCCGACGGCGAGGCCGCGGCGGCGCGCGTCCTCGAGGAGGTGGGGAGCCTGCGGGTGGCGCTGAGCGAGCCCGCGCCGCCGGTCACCCGGGCGTCGTTCTTCACCGACGCCGATCAGACACCCGAGTCGTTCGGGCGCCTCTACGCGGGACCGGACGGCCCCGCGCGGTTCGCGTTCGCCACGCGCGAGGCGCCGGTCGCGACCGCCTTCCCCCGCCCGATCGAGGGCGACGACCCGCTCGCGGCGATCGTCGCGCGGCTCGCGGCGCTCGGCATGGAGGTGGTCGCCGTCGACGTGACGATGCCCGAGGTCCGCGACTTCGGGATCGTCGTCGTGAAGGTGATCGTGCCCGAGCTCCTGCCCATCAGCTTCACCCACCACGCGCGGTACCTCGCGCACCCCCGCCTGTACGACGCGCCGGAGAGGCTCGGGTACGGCGCTCGCACAGAGGAGTCGATCACCGATGATCCGATCCCGTTCGCCTGAGGAGAGCCCGGCCTCGGAGCGCGCCGCCGGCGCGCCCGCGGTGCACGTCCTCCGTGACGGAGAGCTCGGCGCCCGCTGCGCGGAGCTCCTGACCGGCGCGGGGGCGCGGGTCACGACGTCGTCGCTGGGCACGGGCGCGCCGGAGGCGCTGCCCGACGCGGTGATCGTCCTCGCGACCGATCGCCCCCGGCCCGCGGCGGCGCTCGCGCTCGACGCGGCGGCGTTCGCGGCGCGCGTCGCCTGGACGTCGGGCACGCTGCTCGCGCACGAGCTCCGGATCGGGCCGTCGATCATCCCCGGCCGCACGCCGTGCTTCGCCTGCTTCTCGCGGCGCGTGCGCTCGGTCGCGCTGGACCTCGAGGCGCACGACGCCCTCGAGGCGCTCGGGGCCTCGGGCGACCCTGGCCCCTGGTTCCAGGGCGAGCTCGCGGCCGTCACCGAGCAGGCCGCGGCGCTGCTCGCCGCGGAGGCGCTCGCGCTCTCCAGGGAGCGCGGCGCGCCGGAGCCGCCCCGCGCCGGAGCCGCGCGCATGGGGCGCTTCTGGGAGTGCGACGTCACGTCGGGCGCGCTCCGCGCGCGGCGCTTCGCCCGGGTCGGGCTTTGCGGGCGGTGCGCCGCCGGCGAGCACGCGGCGGGGCGCGGGGCGTCGCTCGCGGGGTACTTCGCCGAGCACCCGCTCGCGATCGCCGGATCGTCCGGCGTGGGAGGTGACCGATGAGCCCGTCCGATGATGCCTACGAGGCCCGCGATCTCAGCCGCTTCGCCGAGCTTTACTGGGAGCTCCGCTGCCCGGAGCGCCCGCGCTTCGTCGAGGATCTCCTCCGCGTGACGCTCCCGGGCGGAGAGCTCCACGTCCTCGGCGGCGAGGCGCAGATCATCCAGGGGGCGTCGCTCCCGTGGGTGATGGAGAACCTCGTGCCGCTGCTCGACGGGACGCGCACCGTCGGCGACGTCGAGGCCGCGTTTCCGGGCGTGGTCGCCTCCGACCTGCGGGACGCGATCCACCTGATGCACATGCACGGCATGCTCGAGGAGGGCGAGGGCGCCGCGGCCGACGAGGCCGAGGAGCCGCGCCGGGCGCAGCGCGCGTTCTTCAGCAGGTACCTCCGCCGGACGGGGCGCAACCGCAGCCGGGGGGAAGCGCAGCGGGCGCTCGAAGGCGCGCGCGTGCGCGCCCTGGGGGACGGCGACGCGAAGCTCGCGGGGATGCTCGTGACGATGCTCCGCGAGGCGGGCGTCGCCGACGTCCGCCTCGCCGCGAGCGCCGGGGAGCTCGCGCAGGGCGAGGTCGATCTGGCCGTGGTGATCGGCGACCAGGAGGCGCTCGAGGCGGCGGCGCGCGCGTGCATCGCGGCGCGCGTCCCGATGCTCGCGGCGAACCCCGGCACGTGGACGATCGGGCCGCTCACGATGCCCGGGGCGTCCGCGTGCCCGGCGTGCGTCCGGCTCCAGATCGGCGCTGCCGCGGCGGATCCGGCGCTCGACGACGGCGCTCTTCGCGCGCTCTGGGGGCGCGCGCTCGTGAGCCGGGTCGCGCAGCACGTGATCTTCCACGCGAGCGGGCTGCTCGCGGTGGCCCCGCTGGAGCACGTCGAGGTGTGGCGGCCCGGCGCCGGCGAGACGGCGCTCCACCCCTTCATGACCAGGCTGCCCAGCTGTCCGCTCTGCGGCGGCGACGCGCCGCCGCGGACGGCGACGCTCCCGTCCGGCCACGCGGAGAGCCTGGCGCGGATGTTCCACAACACGACGGTCGTCCAGCCGTGGCACATCGGCCAGCACGCGGGGATGCAGGCGCACATCAGCCCGGAGGTGCGGAAGCTGCAGAGCACGCCGGCCGCGCCGTCGCCGCGGCGGTCTCCGGAGGGCGCCGGTGCGACGAACGCCACGCCGCTCGGCGCGGCGTTCGGCGCGCCGGTGGGGGCCGCGCTGTCGCGACGGCGCGACGCGACGGGCACGCTCGACGCGGGCGCGCTCGGCGCGCTGCTCGAGCTGAGCTTCGGCGGGCGCGTCGAGCGCCGCGCCGAGGGCGAGGCCCACGTGCGTCGCACCACCGCGTCGGCCGGGAACCTCGGCTCGGCGGAGGCGTACGTCGCCGTGGCCCGGGTCCCCGGGATCGCGGCGGGCGTCCACCGGTTCGAGCTCGCCGCGCGCGCGCTCACGCCGCTCCGCGCCGGCGTGGCCTCGGGCGCCCTCGCGCGCGCCGCGCTGGCGGGCGGGAGCGCCGAGCACGCCGCGGCCGTGGAGTCCGCGGGCGCCGTGATCGTCGTCGTCGGCTCGGTCGCGCGGGCGTGCTCCAAGTACTACGCGCGCGGGTACACCTACGCGCTGCTCGACGCCGGGTTGATGGCCCACCGCGTGGAGCTCCTCGCCCAGGAGCTCGGCCTCGCGGCGACGGCGGTCTGGACGTTCGACGACGAGGTCGTCGCGCGCGTTGTCGGCGTCGATGGCATCGATCTCGCACCGCATCTCCTCATCGCGCTCAGGGGCGCAGCCACGGAGGCCCGCGATGTCTCTCGCTGATCACAGGATCTCGTCCACGCTCGCCGCGGCGACCCAGCCCCTGCGGGGGGTCGCCGAGCTCGTCGTCGCGAGCCGCTACCCCGAGACGCGGCCGTCGCCGGAGCCGGCGCTCCCCGCGCCGTCGCCGCTGCCCGGGGACGCGGAGGGCGCCCTCTCGCTGCCCGCGCCGCGCGCGCTCGAGCCGGTCCAGCGCTCGCTCGCGTCGGTCATCGCCGCGCGGCGGAGCGGGAGGCTCTCGGCGGGGGCGATCGACGCGGCGACGCTCGGGACGCTGCTCGCGGTCGCCGCGGCGCGGCCGGCGGGGCTCGCGGACGCGACGCTCGATCCGCTGCTGTTTCCGGTGGTCTTCGACGTCGACGGTGTCCCGCCCGGCGCGCACCGGTACGACCGCGGCGAGCACCGCCTCGCGCCGATCGGCCCGGCGCCGCGCGCGTGGATGGCCGAGACCGCGATCCTGCAGCGCGAGCACGCCATGGGCGCGGCGGTGCTCTTCCTGGTGGTCCCGATCGGGCGGTGGCTCGTGGCGTTCGGCGATCGCGGCTACCGGGGCGCGGCGTTCGCGGCGGGGTGGCTCACCGACCGCCTGTACCTCGTCGCGGAGACGCTCGCGCTCACCTACACGGCGACCGGCGGCTTCGCCCCCGCGGTCGTCGACGAGGTCCTCGGGCTCGACGGCCGCGATCATACGGCGTTCTTCGCGTTCGCCGTCGGAGGGCCCCGCCAGCCGACGCCCCGAGAGGCGCCTCGCGCAGGGCAGCCGCGATGAGCCGCGGGCTCCAGATCGCGCCGTGGGGCGCGCTGCGCGTCGCCGGGATGCCGGCCGACGCGCTCGCCGGGCTCCGCCTTCGCGAGAGCCCCGCGATCGAACGCGAGCTCGCCGTGGCGGAGCTCGAGCTCGCGGCCGCGCGGGCGCACGCGGCGGCGCGCATGTTCGACGTCGTGCGCGGGTGCGAGGACGAGGCGCTGCGCCGCGCGGCGCTCGAGGTGAAGCGGCGGCTGTTCAACGGAAAGGCCGTGGCGGCCGGCGCGCTCGAGGGCGCGAGGACCGCGCCGCCGGAAGGGGCGCGCGCCGCGCTCGCGCTCGTCGACGCGCGCGCGGCCCGGTGCGCCGCGCTGGAGGAGCGCTACGAGGCGACGTTCGCCGCGGAGTGGATCGCCGCGTCGGAGCGCTTCCGGAAGACGCTCGGGAGCTCGCGCCTGCTTGGCGGGATCCTGCTCTCGAGCGCCGACCATTACACTACGGCGCAGAAGCTCGCGGAGATCCCGGGCGGCGCGCCGCTCACCTCGGCGCAGCAGATCCGCGAGGCCACGATCGCGCGTTACGTCTTCCGCGCCACGGCGCGCACGACGCCGTTCGCGGGGTTCGCGGGCGTCGCGCTGCTCGACCTCTCCGCGTCGCCCGAAGGCGTCTGCAGCGCGCCTCCCACGGCCGAGGAAGCGCGGTGGCGCAGCCTCCCGCAGCTCGCGCTCGCGCACGCCGGGGAGCTCGTCGCGCGCGCGATGTCCTCTCAGCCGGCGGCTCACGCCCACGCGCGCGCGCGCCTGCCGCTCCGGATGAACCCGCTCCGGCGCTTCGTGGCGGGCGCCGCGCCGTCGGTCGTGTTCTCGCGCGCCGGGTCGGGCGAGCTGATGTCGCTCGGGTGGACGCCCGCCGTCGCCCGTCTCGTCGAGGGCGCCGAGGGGCGCACGATCGAGGACGCCGCCCGGGCGCTCGCGTCGGACGACGCCGACGAGCGAGCGTGCCGCGACGTGCTCGAGCAGCTCGTCGAGGCGGGCATGCTCGAGCCGGCGAGCGTCCCGATGGGGCCGACCCCTGCGGGGCTGCGCGCCGCGGCAGACGCCCTGGGTGAGATGGGGTGCGCGGGCGCGCCGGATGAGCTCCGCTCGGTCGCGCGGCGCCTCGAGGACTACGCGACCGCCGGCGTCGAGACCCGCGCGCGCCTCGCCGTCGAGCTCGGCCGCGGCCCTGGGCGCTCGGCCTTGCTCGAGGATGTCATGGTGGACGGCGCCTCCGGCGCGGAGCTCCCTGTCCCACGCGGGGCCCTCGCCGAGGCGCTCGAGCCGGTCGTGCGCTTCGTGCGCGCGAGCGCCTGCGGGGCCGCGCACCGCCGGCTCTGCGCGGCGTTCATCGAGCGGTTCGGTCGTGACGGCGTGTGCGACGACGTCGGCGGCTTCGTGACCGAGATCCTCGAGGACCCGCGGCGCGTCGCGGTCATCCGCGGCGCGTCCGAGCCGATCCGCTGGATCGACGCGGAGCTCGGCCGCGTCGTCGCCGCGGCGACGGGCGACGTCGTGCGCCTCGATCCAGGCCTCTTCGAGGGGCTCGCCGCCCCGGACGCGCCGTCGTCGATGGCGCTCTTCCTCCAGATCGCGCCTCCCTGCCCGCGCGACGGCGGAGCGCCGCGCGTCGTGCTCAACGGCGCGCAGGCAGGGCGCGCGAAGTACCTGTCGCGCTACCTCGCGGACGCCGAGGGGCGCGCCCCCGAGGCCCTCGAGGCGATCCGCCGCCGCCTGGCGCAGCAGGACGGTCCGCTGCCCGTCGAGCTCTCGCCCACGCTCGGCCTCAACTTCCAGGTGCACCCGCGCCTCACGGCGTGGGCGCTCGAGCTCCCGTGGGAGCCGAGCGCGCCCGGCGACAAGGTCCTGCCGCTCCGCGATCTCTCCCTCCGCTTCGACGCGGCGGCGGTCGAGCTCCGGCTGCGATCGCGGCGCCTCGGCCGCGAGATCGAGCCGATCCACCTCGGCTTCCTGCGGGACGCCGCGCTGCCCGATCCGCACTTCCTGCTCCGCGCGCTCTCGCCGCGGCTCCGCGACGACACGGTGGCGGAGCGCGCGGACCTCTACAACGTGCTCGATCGCCTCGATCTGGCCCGGGGCGTCGCGCTGGCCCCGCGGCGCCCGCGCCTCACGGTCGGTCGCGTCGTGGTGGAGCGCGCGCGGTGGGCGATCCCGGTGAGCGCGATCCCGCGCAAGGAGCCGAAGCAGCCGTATGCGTCGTACTTCCGCGCGATCGCGCGCCTGCGGCGCGAGCTCGATCTCCCGAGCCGGGGGTTCGCCCGGTACGTCGGGCGGGAGGTGGCCGGCTACGGCTTCACCGAGACGAACATGTACGTCGACTGGGAGAGCCCGTTCACGCTGATCGGGCTGGCTCGCCTGCTCGGCGGTCCCGGCGACGGGTACCTCGTCTTCACCGAGCTCCTGCCCGAGCCCGAGGCGTCGTGGCTGCGCCTCGACGGGAGGCCGCACGCGGCGGAGCTGCTTGTCGAGATCGACGGCGAGAGGAGCGCGCGATGAGCTGGATCTACCGGAAGCTGTTCCACGATCGGGGCCTCGAGGGCGAGGGGACCGACGCGCTCCTCCTCGGGCTCATCGATCCGCTCGTGTCCGAGCTCGAGCAGCGCGGCGCGATCGATCGCTTCTTCTTCCTCCGGTACGCCGAGGGAGGCGACCACCTGCGGCTGCGCGTGCGCGTGGCGCCCGGGCACGACCCCGTCGACGTGGCGGCGCGCGTGGACGCCGCGGCGGCGTGCTGCGCCGCCGTGTCGCGCGCGGAGGCCGCCGCGTACGAGCCGGAGCTCGAGAAGCACGGAGGGCCCGCGGGGATGGAGATCGCGGAGCGGCAGTTCTTCGCGTCGAGCAGGTTCGCGCTTGGCTGCATCCGGAAGACGGCGGGGCGACCGCGGGCGCGCGCCCTCGTCGCGGCCTGCGCGCTCGACGCGCTGCTCGCGCGCGCGGGCATCGCGGGCGACGCGCGGCGGTCGTTCCTCGCGGGGTACGCGCGGCACTGGCGCACGTTCGCCCGCGCGATCTCGGGCATGGAGCTCATCGGCGCAGCGCCGGACGCCGAGTCGATCGCGCTGGTGCGCGCGCTCGTGCGGGGAGAGGGGCTCGCCGCGCTCGGCGAGCTCGTCGACGGCGAGCGCGCGCTCCTCACCGCGTTCGACGCAGACCTGCCCGAGCTCGCCGAGGCGTCGCGGCGTGGAGCGCTCGGCGTGCCGCTGGCGACCGTCGTGACCAACCTCGCCCACACGTTCCACAACCGCCTCGGGCTCACGCTCGCCTTCGAGGTGTGGGTGGCCGACGCGCTCGCCGAGGCAGGCGCCCCGCGCGAGCCGCCGCGGGCTCGCCCGCCGGGCGCCTCGCCGGGCGAGGCGTGGCAGCGCCTCGCCCGCGCGGCCGAGCAGCGCCGGCCCGTCACCGCGCTCCTCGACCCTGGCGAAAACGCCGCGCTCGACGCGCTCCGCGACGCAGCCCGTCGCGACGGCCTCCGGTTCATCGCGCCCGCCGCGCCCGCCGGCGGGATGTCCGCGCCCTTCGCGCTGCTGCGCGCCCTCGCGGACGCCCACCCGGCGGGCGGCGCGCTCCTCGCTGCCCTCGGCCGCATCGAGGCCGCGCACGACGCGCCGGAGTGTCCGCTGCCGCCCGACCCGGCTTCCGTGGCCGAGGCGCTCCGCGCCTTCCTCGCGGAGCACACGCTCGAGCCCACGGTGCTCGTCCTCCGCGACGTCGACGGCGCCGACGCCGACACGCAGCACGCCGTCGCGTTCCTCGCGCGCGCCCTGGAGACGGAGCCGCTCGCCCTCGTCATCACCGCGAGCGGGCGCCCGAGCCCCGGGTGGGCCGCGATCGTGGCCGAGATCGAGGAGGGGCCGGGGCTCCTCCGCGTCGCGGCCGCGCCCGCGCCCGAAGGCGAAGCGGCCGCCCCCGCCGTGACGCCGGGGCCCGCGATGGTCGCGCGGGGCGAAGCGTTCTGCCGCGCCGGCGCGCTGCACGAGGCCGCCGCGATCCTCGGCGACGCCCTGGCGTCGCCCGGCCTCTCGCCCGAGGCGCGGGCCGACGCGCTCGTGGCGCTCGCGAGGACGATGCTCCGCATGTCGCGCCCCGCCCTCGCGCGGCAGGCGGCGGAGGCGGCGCTCCGCCTCGGCCTCCCGGAGCGCCGCCGCGCGCTCGCGCGGCGCGTCCTCCTCGCCGCGCTCCACAACCTGGGTGAGACCGCCGCGCTCGACGCGCTCCGGGACGAGGTCGCCCCGCAGCGCTTCGCGCCCGGCGCGTCCGCCGCGGAGCGCTGCTGGGCGGAGCTCGACGCCGCGCTCGCGTGCGCGACCGACGAGCGCCGCGCCGAGCACGAGGCGCGGCTCGACGCCCTGCTCGCCGCGCCGCGCGGCGACGCGCCGCCGCAGTGCCTCGCCGCCGCGCACGCGTGGCGCGGCGCCGCGCACGCGGCCAGCGGCGAGCACGAGCGCGGCCTCGCGCACCAGCGCCGGGCGCTCGCCTTCGCCGAGCAGCTCGCCGATTTCCGCCGCGCCCTCATGGTGCGCGTGCGCCTCGCGAGCAGCGTCGCGGCCGCGGGCGAGCTCGCCGAGGCGGCGGCGCTCTTCGAGATCGCGGCCTGTCACGCGGCGTGGATCGGCCTCTTCGACCTCGCGTCGCTCGCCGCGCAGAACGCGATCTCGCTCGGCCTCGCGCGCCGCGACGCGGCCCCGGTCCGCGCGTGGCTCGACGGCGCGCGGCCGGCGCGCGCCCGCGTGTGGCGCTCGCCCTACGGCGAGCTCGCCGTGCTCTACGCGCGCGCCGAGTCGGCCCTCGCGCGGGGGGAGGCCGGGGCGGCGGGGGCGCACCTCGATCGCCTGCGCGCGCGCCTCGCCGCGCTCGGGGGGGCCGCCCCGCGGAGCGCGCCCCTGCTCGCGCTCGCCGCGGCGCACCTCGAGGCCGACGTCGCCGCCTCCGCGGGGGACGACGCCGGCAGGGCGGCCGCGCTCGCGCGCGCCGCGGAGCTCACCGCGGGCGTCCCGCCGGAGGAGCGGCGGCTCGTCACGGCCATCGCCCGGGCGCGGCGCGACGCCTGCCGCGGCGACGGCCGCCGCGACAGGCCGGTGGTCCTCGGTTTGCAAAGCACCTGAACGAGAACGAACTCGAGCCGCGCCCGCCATCGGCGCAGAGCGAAGGAGAAGCATCGTGGAGACTCAGACCAAGCTTCCGCCCATGCCGGGGCTCTCGGGCCCCGAGAAGAAGCGCTTCATGAACGGCACCCACCGCGCGGCCTCGCCCGAGGAGACCCTGGATCGGATCAAGGGCTTCATGCCGGCGATGGGGATCACGCGGATCGCCAACGTCACGGGGCTCGACGCGATCGGGATACCGGTCGTCGTCGTCTGCCGCCCGAACTCGCGCTCTCTCTCGGTCAGCCAGGGAAAGGGGCTGACGCTCGCGGCGGCGAAGGTCTCGGGGCTGATGGAGTCGATCGAGGCCTATCACGGCGAGAACATCGTCCGGCCGCTGCTCCTCGGCTCCTCGCGCGAGCTCCGGCGCTCCCACGCGATAGCCGACGTCTCCGCGCTGCCGCGGACATCGAGCGTGCCGCTCGACGAGGACACCCCGCTCCTGTGGGCCGAGGGCTACGACCTCATGCGCGGCGCCCCGGTGTGGGTCCCCTACGAGCTCGTGCACGTCAACGCCACCGCCACGGGCCGCGTCAACCCGGGTATCTTCTGCTGCTCGACCAACGGGCTCTCGTCGGGGAACGGGATCCTCGAGGCGGTGAGCTACGGTATCTGCGAGGTGGTCGAGCGCGACGCCACGGCCGTGTGGGGGGCGCTCACCGACGAGGAGCGGGACGCGAGGCGGCTCGATCTCGACAGCATCGATGATCCCGGCTGCCGCGAGGTGCTCGCGCGATTCTCTGCCGCCGGGATCGCCGTCGGCGCGTGGGAGACCACCTCCGACGTCGGTATCCCCTCGTACGAGTGTCTGATCGCCGAGCGGACGGAGGACGCCGTCCGGGCGCTCCACGGCTCCGGCGGGCAAGGCTGCCACCCGTCGCGCGCCGTCGCGCTGCTGCGCGCCCTCACCGAGGCCGCGCAGACCCGGCTCACGGTCATCTCGGGCGCGCGCGACGATCTCCTCCGGACCGAGTACGACCGCCACCGGAGCCCCGATCAGGTCCGGCACCTCCGCCGGCTGCTGACGGCGCGCGGAGAGCGCCCGTTCTCCGCGGGCCCGACGTTCGCGGGCGAGACGTTCGAGGACGACGTCGCCTGGCAGCTCGAGCGGCTGCGCGCGGTGGGGATCGACAGCGTCGTCGCCTTCGATCTCACGAAGCCGGAGTTCGGCATCCCCGTCGTCAAGATCGTGATTCCCGGGCTCGAGGGGATCCACTCGTTCCCCAACTACATCCCTGGCCGCCGGTTCCGCCGCGCGCTCGAGCGCCGGAGCGGGAGCGCGGCGAGCCTGAAGGAGATCGTATGAGCATCATCGTCTTTGTCGGTCCGACCCTCTCGCTCGAGGCCGCGCGGGCGGAGCTCGACGCCACCTATCTGCCGCCGGTCTCGCAGGGCGACGTCTACCGGGCATGCGCGAAGCGCCCGAGCGCCATCGCGATCATCGACGGCTACTTCGAGCGGGTCCCGGCGGTCTGGCACAAGGAGATCCTCTTCGCGATGGCGCAGGGCATCCACGTCTTCGGGAGCTCCAGCATGGGGGCGCTGCGCGCCGCCGAGCTCTCGGCCTTCGGCATGGAAGGCGTGGGCGCCATCTTCGAGGCGTACCGCGACGGCCTCCTCGAGGACGACGACGAGGTGGCCGTCGTCCACGGCCCCGCGGACAGCGGCTTTCGCGCCGGATCCGAGGCGATGGTCAATATCCGCAGGACGTTCGACGCCGCGGCGGCCGCGGGCGTGGTCACCGCCGCCACGCGCGACGCGCTCACGGCGGTCGCAAAGTCTCTTTACTATCCCGACCGCGTCTATCCCGTGATCCTCGAGGCCGCGTCCCGCCACGGCGTCCCGCAAAGCGAGCTCACGTCGCTGCGCGACTTCCTGCCGAAGGGGCGCGTCAACCAGAAGCGCGACGACGCGATCGCGCTGCTCCGGCACCTCCGCGCGCGCGCCGAGGCGGGCTTCTCGCTGAAGACCGTCACGTACAGGTTCGAGGTCACCGAGTTCTGGTGCCGCGCCGAGCAGGCGGCCGGCGAGATGGTCGCCGCGGAGCGCCCGAGCGCCGGCGACCCGTCGCCGTATGAGACAGTCGCCCTCGACAGCATCCTGGACGAGCTCCGCCTCGACGCGGCGGCTTACGGCCGGGCGAAGCGCGGCGCCATGCTCCGGTACCTCGCGCTGCAGGAGGCCGAGCGGCGCGGGCTCACCGTGGACAACGCCGCGCTGGAGCGGGCGTCCGACGCCTTCCGCCGCGAGCGGCGGCTCTATGAGCCGGACGACGTGAAGGCGTGGATGGGTCGGTTCAGCGTCGGCTGGGGCGAGCTGACGCGGCTGCTCCGCGCCGAGGCGCTCATCGGCTGGGTCGAGAAGGCGGTCGACGAGGTCGCGCAAGGCCACGTCCGCGACCACCTCTCGGTCTCCGGCGAGTACGCGGAGCTGCTCTCCCGGGCCCGCGACAAGCAGCAGCGCCTCGCCGAGCTCGGCCTGTCGAACCCCGCCTTCTCCGACGCCGGGATGGTCGAAGGCGACCTGATCCGGTGGTATTTCGAGCGATGCCTTGGCACGCCCGTGCCGCCCGATCCGGCGGGCGCGCTGCGCTCCGCCGGCTTCGCCGACGCGGACGAGTTCAAGCGCGTGGCGCTGCGCGAGGTGTGTTATCGCCGCGCCGCGAGCGCCTCGGCGCCGGAGCGCCGATGACGCCCGCGATCTCGCTCCGCGGGGCGACGAAGGTCTTCGCGTCGCGCCGGGCCGTCGACGCCGTGTCGTTCGAGGTGCGGCGCGGCGGCGCCACCGCCCTCCTCGGCCGGAACGGCGCCGGGAAGACGACGACGATGCGCCTCGTGACAGGCATCCTCCTCCCCGACGAGGGCGCGGTCGAGGTGCTCGGGGGCAGGAGCGACAGCGTCGCGATCCGCGATCGCGTCGGCTACCTCCCGGAGGAGCGAGGCCTGTACAAGCAGATGCCGGTCGCCGAGCACCTGGCCTTCCTCGGCGAGCTCAAGGGCGTCCGCCCGCGCCGCGCGCGCGAGAGCGCCGCGCGGCTCCTCCGGTCGCTCGAGCTCGAGCACGTCGCGCGCGCGAGGATCGAGACGCTGTCGAAGGGCAACCAGCAGAAGGTGCAGCTCTGCGGCGCGCTCGTCCACGACCCGGAGATCCTCGTCCTCGACGAGCCGATGTCGGGCCTCGATCCCGTCAACGCCGTGCTCGTGAAGCGGCTCTTCGGGGAGCTCCGCGCCGCCGGAAAGACCCTGTTGCTCTCGACCCACGTCATGCCGCTCGCCGAGAGCCTGGCCGACCACGTGGTCGTCGTCGATCGGGGGCGCGTCGTCCTTTCGGGGCCCGTCGGCGAGGTGAAGGCGTCCTTCGCCGGCAACACAGCGCGGATCGAGTTCGACGGCGACGGGACCTTCCTGCTCGGCGTCGACGGCGTGGTGAGCGCGCGGATCGAGCCCGGCGCGGCGGAGCTCGTGCTGCGCGACGCCGGCGACGCGCAGCGGGCGCTCTCGGCCGCGCTCTCGCGCCTCCAGGTGCGGCGGTTCGAGGTCTCGTCGCCGTCGCTCGGCGAGATCTTCTCTCGCGTCGTCGGCGAGGGCGCCCCGCCGCCGCTCGCCCACAGGGCGCGCGCGGGTCGCGAAGCGGCGCTGGAGGCGTCATGAGCCGCGTCCTCGTCGTGCTGAAGCGTGAGTACGTCGCCTCGGTGAAGACCGCGTCCTTCGCCCTCACGACGCTCCTCCTGCCGGTCCTCTTCGCGGCGGTGGGCCTGCTCCCTGCGCTCCTCGTCGCCGTCGGCGACGGAGATCGCTCGGTCGTCGTGGTCGACGGGACAGGCCGCCTCCGCGGTGTCGTGGAGGCCGCCTCCGCGAGCCTGGCCGAGGAGGCGTCGGCGCGGTCCAGCGCGAGGTCGCTCGGCGCCGCGATGGGCAGCGCTGTGCTCCCGAGGGCCGCCCGGCTGCGGCTCACCTACGTGGCCCCCGGGGACGCCGCCGCCACGAGCGCGACCGTCGCGGCGCTGCTCGACGACGCGAGGGCGGGCGTCGAGACGGGAGGGCACGGCGTGGACGGCGTGGTGGTGCTCCCGCCCGCGATGCTCGAGGACCCCGGCGCGCGGGGCGCGCTGTACGCGAAGGGGGCTGACCTCGATGCCGTCGAGCACGCCGCGGCGGTGGTGGCGCGCGGCGTCGCCGTGGCGCGGTGGACGGCGCGCGGCCGCGACGCCGCCGAGATCGAGGGCCTCCTGTCGCCCCCTGCGTTCGACTCGGCGCCTCTCTCCTCGAGCGGCCCCGGGGGCCCCGGCGGCGACCTCGACCTGCTCGTCGCCTTCGGCTTCGGCGGCCTGCTCTTCGTCGCGATCCTCTTGAATGGTCGCGAGATCTTGCGCCGCATCGTGCAGGAGAAGTCGGACCGGATCATGGAGATCCTCCTCTCGTCGGTGACCCCGTTCGAGCTCCTGTCCGGGAGGATCCTCGGCCTCGCCGCCGCCGGCCTCACGCAGATCGTCGTGTGGCTCGGGATGGCGGCTGTCGCGGGCGTCGCGATAGGCGCGCTGGGAGGGCCGCGCCTCATCGACGCCGAGACCCTGCTTCGCCCCATGGTCGCCGTCTACTTCGTCGTGTTCTTCGTCCTTGGATACCTCGTGAACGTGGCTGTCTATGCCGTCGGGGGCGCGGCCGCGAGCTCCGAGAAGGCCGCGCAGCAGCTGATGAGCCCGATCTCGATGGCGCTCTCCGCGCCGCCGTTCTTCCTCGTGGTCATCGCCGGTCACCCCGGCTCGACGCTCGCCGTCGTGCTCTCGATGATCCCGATCTACGCCCCGATGGTGATGTTCGTCCGGGTCCTCGTCTCCGAGCCGCCGCTCTGGCAGATCCTCGTCGCCATCGGCGGCACCGGCGCGACCGTGCTGCTCTTCATCTGGGTGGCTGCAAGGATCTTCCGGATAGGCGTCCTCTCCCATGGATCGACGCCGACCCTCCGCGAGCTCTGGCGCTGGGCCCGCGCCGGGTGACGCGGGCCGACGGCGCGATCGGCTGTCCGGAAGCGCGGCGCAGCGCTTTCAAGCCGCCGACAGCGTCTTGCCTGTCTCGAGCAGCGTCTTCAGATCGCTCAGGATATAGCTCCAGCCTCCGCCGGCTTCCTTGATCGCGCCCGAGGTGATGGCCGCCGTCTTGGGCGCGTCGCCGACCTCGTGGGTCACGGTCAGCGACGTGATGCCGTACGGGCTCACCTCGATCTCCCAGGTAAGTCGCCTGAAGCCTTCCTCCTTCATCTCGGGATCCCAGAGGATGCGCCACGTCTGAACGAGCTTTCGCGGGGGATCGGCCTCGATGACCTCTCCATCGATGATCACGCTGGGGCCGCCGTGCTGGGCCATCTCCGTGTTCGCGAACGCCTGGTATTTGCCGCCGGGGCGCAGATCGTACTCCGCGCGGGCGCAGTAACCGTATTTCTCGATCCACTCGGGCTTCGTGATCGCCTCCCAGACGGCCTCGGGCGTCGCCTTGATGTGGACTCGGTAGATGTGGACCGGCTTCTCACTCTTCGTCGTCATTGTTCTTCTCCAGGTGTTTCTTCAGATCAACGAGCGCCGAAATGCGCCCCTCGGTGTACTTGTCGATCCAACGATCGTGGATCTGGCGAATGGGGACCGGGTTCAGGTAGTGAAGCTTCTTCCGGCCCGATCGAACCGTGACGACGAGCCCCGCTGCTTCGAGCACCCGAAGGTGCTTCATCACGCCGAACCGCGACATCTCGAGCTCGGACTCGAGCTCCGTGAGCGTGAGGCCGTCACGCGCGAAGAGCCGGTCGAGGAGGGAGCGCCGGGTGGGATCGGCCAGCGCCTTGAAGACGCGATCGTCGTCCGTCACCCCCTTGATATGTTACAAAATGGTCACCTGTCAAGGTGCGGAATGCAGGGACGGCGCGGATCCGGGGCGGACCGCTGCAGGTGCTCGGATGTAGGATGCGAGGAGCCGCGACAGCTTGACGATCGCGCTCGACGACCGAGGGCATTGGCGCGAGGCGATGCGGCGACGCGGTTGGATCGAGAGCGGCCGGTGAGCGAGGCGAGGGGCGACCTCAGAAGCCTTCGCCGTTCTCGAGGAGCGACGGGCACTTCTCGCGGACGCCCGCGCACTCCTCAGGAGGCCGCAAGAGGTCGAGGCTGGACCCGCACGAGAGCGCCTTGAGGGTGCCAGCCATGGCGATCAGGCAGGTCTTGGCCTCCTTGACCGTGACGGCGCACCCCTCGAAGTCGTACGTGAAGCACCTGGTCGACGTCAGAGGTTCATTTGCAGAGATGAGGCACGCCCGCCAGATGGCCACGCAGTCCTCTATCTCAGAGGAGTTGAGCAGTCCGACGAGATCGCACTGGTCTGCTTTCGCGAGCTTCATCGGCTGTTCGAGATCGTCGCACACCTGACTGGCCTCTTCGGCCGTCAGCTCGCCGAGCTGCCGGTTCTCATCGAGGGCGATCGCGGTCTCGCCCCCATCGTCACCGCACGCCACGAGCGCGAGCTTAGCCGCCAGGACCTCGAGAAGCGTCATCCGTCTCATTCGAGCTCTCCTTGACAAGGAAGGTGCGTTCCTGGCCGTTCAGGACCCGCAGGCACCCCGTCGCCTCGACGATACACGCGCCCCGCGCTCGTCGATGCGCCGGAGCGCCCACGAGCCCGCGCCTTAGGTCGAGGGCGCCTGGGCAGCGCAGAGGAGCGGCGCGCCGGCGAGGCCGTCCACCAGAGGATCGACGAACGCGCGCACGCGGCGGGGGATCTGCCTACCGCCGACGTAGACGGTGTGGATCAGCTCCAGGTCTCCGGGGTTATACCGCTCGAGCAGCAGAACAAGCGCGCCGACCTCGATGTCCGCCGCGACGTAAAACAGGCCGGGCTTCTCGGGTCGCTTCGTGGCTCAGGCACGGCGCCTCCCGCTGCGCGCGCGCCCGTCGCGCTCGCGGCTCCAGGCCGGGGGAGAGGTCGGCAGCGATATCGAGGTTCTCCACCAGGTTGAGTTCCCGGTGGATCAGCGCGCTCCCGATCGACCGGCGAGCGCGGCGCGCTGTCGCGCATGCCCCTGCGCGCCGCGGCGTGTTGCCGACCCGCGCGGACCGCGCGCTGGAGGATAGGATACTTGGAGCGTGCTCGTCCGCAGGAAGCGGTGGATGGTTGAACCGGAGATTGGCCGCTTCGCGACGCCGATCCGCTCGTCTCAAAGCCGCTTTTCGGCCAGAGCTGAGACGCGTGCAGCTACGTGCTGAACAACCCGCTCGCCCACATGGATTTGCGCGGGCGCCCAGAGACGCCGCCTGGCGACGAGGACCGAACGCGGCTGTCGGTCGCGGGGGTGCAGCCGCGCGCTCCGAGGATGTTTCCCCACGGCGAGCAACGCGGCGCTGTGACTACTTGCCGGTCAGAGAGACGTCCCTCTGCTGCGTGTTTTGGTCGAACTCCCCTAAATTTGGATCGAAGGCGTACGCCGTGGCAGTGACGACCGCCTGACCTCCTTTGAAGAACCCGGTGTCGGGGTCGATGGTGGCGCTCCACGGGATCTCGCTCTCGCAGAAGACATCTGTCCCGAAGAAGCCCACTATCTCGAAGTGCCTGGCCACACGCTGCCGGAGCTCCCCGAAGACGTTCACCAAGACGGGGCGCGAGCACGTCACCGTCCCCGACACGACCGCCGTCCCCGCAGCCGGATCGAAGCTGGCCTTCCGGTCGATCGTGACCGAGACGTCGAGAGGTGTGGTGAGATCCATCGTGAAGACGAGATTGCCGCCCGGACCGCTCCCGTACGCCCCCACCATGACGTAGTAGGTGGTGCCGGCGGTGGCGTTGAAGACCACGCGTGACAGCAAGCCAACCGCATCGTCATTGCACGCGAGCTGGGTCAGGTTCCCCGGGCTGCCTGTGTACACCGAGACAGTCGTGTCGTATTCACTCCCGAACGTATTGGCTTCTACGAAGACATCGACGTCCGTACTCGGCGTGAAGGAGTACCATACCGTCGGCCCGTTTCCGGCGCAGTTGGGGTCGTCGAGCGCCGTGGTCGCATCGACGGTGCTGATGGTGTCGGTGAAAGGGAGCTGTGGAACCACGGTGGCAGATGTGATGGCATCGTTCGCGGGCTGCGCGTGGGCTGCTCGGGTCGGAAAGAGCAGGAGTGTCGCGAACGCCAGCGCCGCATACACGACGCCGAGCCAGGGCCGGCCAGCCGCGCATGCCCCGCTTCCTGCGCGTCGGCTCCGGCGCCGCTGCGCTGAGACGCCAGCCAGACAGGTGACAATGAAATATGTTGGAGACGCCGTGTCTCTCGGCGCCGTCCCGCTTTTGATTTCCATGATACCCCCCCCCCCCTTGTGCCTGAGCTTTGTGAGATAGCCCTTTATTCATGCTTGTCAAGCATTCGGATAGGAGCCTGCATTGACCGGGACACGCGGGCACGCAATGGCTTCATCGGCGGCGCGGGGCTGTCCCCGGCCGACCTTGTCGCGCCGAGCGCGAGCTTCGACGTCGTGGCGCCCGAGATCGACCGGTGAGCGTGGCGAGCGGCGACCTCAGAAGCCCACGGCATCCTGGAGGAGCCACGGGCACGTCTCGCTGACGGCCGCGCACTCCTCAGGAGACTGCAAGAGGTCGAGGTCGGACCCGCACGAGAGCGCCTTCATGGCTTCGGTTACGGCGATCATGCAGGCCTTGACCTCCGCGACCGTGGCGGTGCACCACTTGAACTCGGACGTGTTGCACCTGCTCGACGTCAGCGGCTCACCTGGAGTGGTGAGGCACTTCCGCCAGGTGACCACGCAGTCCCCTTTCTCAGAGGAGATGAGCAGTCCGACGAGATCGCACTGGTCCACTTTCGAGAGCTTCATCGGCTGTTCGAGATCGTCGCACACCTGGCTGGCCTCTTGGCTCGTCAGGTCCCCGATCTGCTGGTTCTCGTCGAGGGCGATTGCGGTCTCGCCCCCATCGTCACCGCACGCCACGAGCGCGAGCCCAGCCGCCAGGACCCCGAGAAGCGCCATCCGTTTCATTCGAGCTCTCCTAGAAGGTGCGTTCGTGGCCGTTCAGGACCCGCAGGCACCCCGTTGGCCCCGACGATACCCACGCTTCGCGCTCCCGGGCAGCGTCTCCAGCCGGATCGCCACGTCAGCCTTGCGTGCGACGCGGTCGACCATCTCGCCGGTGAAGCTCCGAGCGGAGGACAGCGCGGGATGGCGCTCGAGGCATGCCGGTCGCGTGCAGCTTGTGGAGGTGCTCGGCCCACCGCACGTCATGGCCTGGGCGCGGAGGGGCGTAACGGGCGCGGCTCCGGACAGGGAGCTTCGCCGCTAGCTAGGACGATGAGGCCAAGAGCCCCGGGCGGTTCCTGGCCGACCTCGTGGCGCTCATCGCGCGCTTCGAGGTCGTGACGCCCGGGGACGATCGGGAAGCGGGGCGCTGGGCGACCTCAGGAGCCCGCGCCGTCGGTCTCCCCGGTGCTGAGGACCTCCGGGCACTTCTCGCTGAGGGCGGCGCAACCTGCCGGGGGCTCTCCGGAGGTGTCGGGCGGCGTTGCACACGTGATCGCCTTGACGGCGTCGGCCTGGGCCTTCACGCAGGCCTTGTACTCCGCCACCGTCGCGGTACAGCCCGTGAAGCCATCGGTGGAGCACTCGCCGCCGCCCTGCGAGGGCTGCTCCGGTTGGCTCATGCACTCGGCCTTGGTGGTCTCGCAGTCACCGCCGAACGCGCCGGCGAACGCGCCGGCGACCTCGCACAGGTCTGCCTTCGTGATGGTGACCGACGCGGCGAGATCCTGGCACAGCGCCTGGGCGTCCGCGGCCGTCAGCTGGCCCAGCTGCTTGCCGTCGAGGTCACCTCCGCTCTGGCCCCCGGTGTCCCCGTTGCCCCCGTCGTCGTCGCCGCCGCATGCCGCGAGCGCGAGGCCAGCCATCAGCAATCCAAGAAGCTTCATTCGTGTCATCGAGCGCTCCCTTATCGAGAATGTTCACCAGCGTGTCCGCGCGGCGCTCGAGGACGGCTCCGCCGAAGGAAGCGAGCGGGCTGCATCGTCGACCGGGCAGGCGAGCGGGCCGAGCCTACTACGACCACGGTTCAGTCTTTCTTCCTGCTGGGGAGAAAATAGAAAGCGGTCTCGGCGCGGGCCTTGCCGCGCGCGCTCGAGGCGCTCTCCGGCCGGGTGTCTCGGCGCCCGTCAGGGGGCGCGCCGGCGTCCCCGCGGGCGTGAGGGTGCGCCCGGAGGCGCCGCCGGCTTCCCCGCTGCGGCCGGCGTCCCACTGCGCGACCACGCGCTTCGGCGCCACGCGACGCCAGGCGCCCACGAGCAGCTCTTCCAGGAGCGTCCGATCGACGCGGCGGAGCTCCACCCGGGTCCAGCCCTGGTGTCCCCACGGCGTCACGGAGAAGACGTCGGGCTGCGCCTGCACCAGGCTGTCTTGCTCCTCGAGGGACAGCTTGAGGACGGCGCGCTCCTCCGCCACCCAGTGGGTCGCGAAGATCTTCCCTCGCACGCGGAACGATGGTTTGCCGAAGTGGTCCTGCTCCTCGGCCTCGGGAAGCGACAGCGCGAGCCTCTGGAACTCTTCGGAACGGAGACCAGGAGGAACATGCGTGGGGGGCGTGGGAGGCGTGGGAGACAGGCTCGACATGGTGTTCGTCCCTTCGAAGCCTATCCTGGAGAAGGCGACGCCGGCGGTCTTGTAAAGATTTTACCCCGCCGCGGGCTCGTGCCACCGAGACCGAGCCGCGCGGCGGGGCGGGCGCTGCGCTCAGGAGTGTTAGCCCTCGCTCTCGTCTTCCTCTTCTTCCCCTTCCCCTCCGCCCAAGGCCCCCGGGCACTTCTCCTCGATCGCGGCGCACGCAGCGGGCTTCTCCGCGAGGTCAGTGAGCGTCGATTCGCACGTGAGCGCCTTGATGGTGCCCACCATGGCGTCCACGCAGGCCCTGACCTCCGCGACCGTTGCGGTGCAGCCGGTGAACTGGGACGCTCCGCACTCGTCGAGGTCGTCCGTCTCCTCGGGCTCCTCCGGAGCGCTCATGCATTCCTGCCTGGTGGTCTCACACTCCGTTCCGAACAGAGAGGCAAGCACCCCCGCGGCCTCGCACGAGTCCTCCTTCGAGATCGTCTTGGCCTGCCCGCGGAGGTCGTCGCACAGGCCGTCGGCCTCGTCGGCCGTCAGCGCGCCGAGCTCTTTGCCTTCGATGTCGCTCCCGCTACCGCCATCGCCATTCCCCTCATCATCGCCGCAAGCCACGAGCGCGAGACCAGCCATCAGAAACCCGAGAAGCTTCATCCGTGTCATGTCGAGATCTCCTTGAAAGAACGAGGACGTTCACCTTGAGCAGGCCCGCGTGGCCCTCCAGGCGACGCCACAGCGCCTGGAAGCGCTGGGCGCGGCGCCTTCCGGGCGACTGCGCTGCTCAGACAGGTCTACGTTCGATGAGAAGATTCCTTTCCTCCGCGAACGGCGAGCGCAGCTTTTCCACGCGAGCGCCGCCCTCGCCGCGTACAGGGAGTCCCACGTTCGACCCGGCGCGCCCGACGCCCGACGCCCCGAAGAGCGCTCGCCCGCTACGGGCTCATGCCGGCGACGTCGATCAGCGCCGCGCGCGTCCGGGTCGGGGTCGTCCCGCTGAACTGCTTCACGTCCCGCGCGAGGTGCGCTTGGTCGTAGTAGCCGAACCGCTGGGCGAGCTCCGCCCAGGTCCCCGTGGCGCCCGTCTTGAGGTGCCGCACCAGCCGGTTGAAGCGCACGAGGCGCGCGAGGAGCTTGGGCGGGACGCCGATGTGCTCGCGGAACAGGCCGATCACGTGCTTCTGGCTGTAGCCGAGCTCGCGCGCGAGCGCGCGCATGTCGACAGCGCCTCCGCGCTCCTCGATGCGGCGGAACGCCCACGAGACCACGCCGACCTCGAGCCGCGCCTCGTCCACGCGCTCGCCGAGCGCCCGCTCGATCAGGTCGAAGCGCGCGTCCCACGTCGGGAGCTCCTCGAGGCGCTCCGCCAGCCGGGCGTGCTTCCTGGGCAGCAGATCGCGCGCCGGGATCACGCGCCCGGTCAGCTCCTCCATGGGCACGCCGAAGAAGAGCCGCGCCCCGATGGGGGTGAGGTTCACCTGGAGCCCGCGCTGGAACCCGTCGTGCTCGGTGATCGTGAAGGTGGCGTCGAGGCCCGCGACGAAGCCGCCGGGGTGCGAGGAATGACGGCGATCGCTCCCCGCGTCGAACACGCGCAGCGGCGGTCCGAACTCGATGATCACGACGATCTGCGGCGCCGGGAGCTCGCGCCGCCGCAGCGGCCCGGGCGTCTCCTCCGTGTAGCCGCTGTAGTCGCGGATGTAAGGGCGGAGGTGCGGCGCCGGGGGCCGCGTCGCGATCTCCCAGCGGCCCTCAGCGGAGTTGCCGCGGGTGATCCGAGCGCGAGGCGCCAGCGCTTGCATCGCAGGGGAAGGGTACCCGTCGATACGTGCGCGAGCCAGCCGCGCGCGCAGGGGGTGTCAACTCAGCGGATCGTCTTACAGCACCTCAGCCCGAGGTGGTAGTTCGCGTGCCACGCGTCCTCCATCGGCTCGACGTGCCAGCGCGGGCTGTAGGCGCAGTGATCGGGGTAGGTCTCGCGGCCCTTCGGCCTCGGGGCGTCGTGCTCGCGGGCTACCTCGACGTAGAACCAGGCGCTCCCCTTGAGCTGGCTGTACAGCTTGCCGTCGTCGCGGTCGCGGCGGGTCATG
Organism: Sorangium sp. So ce295; assembly: GCF_051527405.1. NCBI lineage: Bacteria > Pseudomonadati > Myxococcota > Polyangiales > Polyangiaceae > Sorangium > Sorangium sp. So ce295. Next base: position 13,302,709 of record NZ_CP150324.1, read on the forward strand.
ATCTCGGCCACGTTGCCGTGCTGATCGAACACCCCGAACCGCGAGCGGCACGCGGGGAAGGACCCGGCAGGCTCGGTGTCGGTCGCGCAGGTCTTGTAGGCAGAGCGCGCGGTGTCGCCGTCGCACGGCTTGCCGTCGATGTCGCGGTGCGGCGTCTGCGTGTGGCAGACGGCGAGATCGAGCTCGTCGCCGTAGGCGTACGTCCTCGGCTTGCCGCCCTCGGGATCGCCGCGGCACGCGAGGCTCCACTCGTCCTCGGTGCAGAGGCGCTTGCCCTGCAGGCTGCACACGGCCGCCGCCTGCGTCGGGCTCGCCCAGACCATCGGCAGCTCGCACGGCTTGTTGGGGAACTCGAAGATGTCGATGCAGACATCGGCCGACGCCGGCTTCCCGCGCTTGAACACGGGCACCATGTTCTCGTGGCCGCCGCAGCGGGCGCGCTGCTCCTCCGTCTGGAGGACGACGCCCCGGAGGCCCTCCAGGCACTGCTCCTTCGAGCGCGTGTGCCGCGCGAGCTCCTTGTTGCCCTGGTTGAGCCGGGCAGGGGAGCCGCCGCCGAAGTTCTTCTCCAGGAAGAGCTCGGGGTTCTTGAGCTTCCGCTCTCGCTCCGAGAACTCCTTCAGCGAGAAGAGCCGCACCAGATCCTCGCGCGCCTCGTAGTGGGTCGCCATCGGATCCCCGACCGCCCCGGGCGCGCCGGCGTCGCCGCTGACCGCGCCGGGCTCGCCGGAGGCCCGAGGGGCCGGCGCCTCCGGGGCGGAGGCCGCCGGGCCCGGAGGCGGCGCGGAGGCGCTGGCCGGAGGCGGCGCGCCCGCGTCGCGGCCGCGATCGGCGTCGCCGCGGGAGCAGGCCGGCGCGGCGGCGGCGAGCGCCGCCAGCACGAGGTGCAAGGGACGGGAGGGAGGAGGCACGTGGAGCGAGCGGGGCACGTCGAGCTAGAGAGGCACGTGGAGCGAGCGGGGCACGTCGAGCTAGAGAGGCACGTGGAGCGAGCGGGGCGCGTCGAGCGAGATCAGAGGGCCGCCTCGATGATCTCGGAGAGGCTCGCCTCGTCGACGACGCCGGTCAGGTAGGCCGCGACCTTCCCCTGCCGGTCGATCACCACGAGGCTCGGCAGCTTGTCGACCCCGTAGTGGGCCGAGGCCTCCTTCGCGTCGTCGATCAGGATGGGATACGAGAGGCCCTTCTTGAGCGCGTACTGGCTGGCCACCTGGGGCGGGTCGTCCACGTTGACGCCGAGCACCACGAGCCCCTTCTTCTCGTAGCGGCGCGCGATCCGGTCGAGGATCGGCGCCTGGACCGCGCAGGGCCCGCACCACGTCGCCCAGAAATCCAGGATCACCGGCTGGCCCCTCAGCTCGGCGATCTGCATGCGCGCGCCGGGCTCGCCGTTGGCGGCGACCGGCAGCGTCACGTCGGGGGCCTCCGCGCCGACCATGCCCGAGGCCCCCGGCGCAAGGCGCGGCAGGATCACAAGACCAATCAGCGCGCTCAGGGCGATGAGCAACGCGACTGCAGGATAGAGAATCTTGCCGGAATTGGGCTGGGGTTCGGCCATACGGGCCCTGGGCTTCATAGCAAATCTTTGGGCCTACGTCCGAGCGGCTCTGGTACGGTCCGGCGCCTCGACCGGCCGGGCGCTTTGCCGCCTGGCCCGGGGGCGGGGGCGCAGCGCGGCTCGCCGTGCGACGCCGCCGCCGCCGGGAGGGGTCGGGGGCGCAGCGCGGCACGCCGCGCGATGCCACCGCCGTTCGGGTCACGTCGTCGCCCGCGCGCTGGAGGAACCATGCTCGATCGTCCGAATCTTTCACGAGAGAATCCCGCGGGGCCGCGCGGACGGCGCCCGCCGCCGGGGCCCCTTCCGGCCAAGCACGCGGCCAAGTGGCCCCCCGATGACAACGATCTGCCCGGCGCACCGCCGGCGCCCGCAGGCGGCGGCGGCTTCGCGGACGACGGCAACTTCAAGCGCGGGCGCTTCAGCCCCGTGTCGATCGTGGTCGGCCTCGTCGTCGCGCTCGGCGCCGCGGGCGCCATCTGGCTCGGCGTCAAGCAGGACAGCCAGAAGATGACGGTCGACGCCGTCTCCAAGGAGAAGAAGAACATCTTCGTCCTGCCCAAGAAGGACCAGCTGCCCCTGTGGCGCAAGTGGGCCGCCGCGAGCGCCGAGCTGTCGCTCCAGCAGGAGGCGCTCATGCAGCTCGCGTGGGCCGACGACCCCGAGGGCGTCACCCACGCGCAGAACGCGCTCGCGCTGCCCGACCACCGCGTGAAGGGCGTCGCCGCGCAGGTGCTCGCGTACTACGGCTCGCCCAAGGCCGACAGCGCCAAGCCCGCGCTGCTCGAGGCGCTCAAGGTCGCGGACGAGAGCGACAGGCCCCAGATCGTCTGGGCCCTCGTCGAGCTCAAGGAGCCGGCCGCGTTCAAGGACGCGATGGACCAGTACAGGAAGGGGTTCCTCTCGAAGGTCGAGCGGCTCGGCGGCGGCATCGCCTTCGACCCCGAGAAGCTCGCCGGCCTCGTGTCGCTCGAGGAGCTCTCGAAGCTCGCGACCGACGAGAGCTCGTCGGTGCGGCAGCTGGTCGCGACGGTCCTGTCGCGCAACGCCGAGCCCAAGTGGACGAGCGCGCTCATCACGCTCGTGAAGGACAAGGACGTCGAGGTCGCGCGCGAGGCCGCGAACGGCCTCGGGAGGATCGGCGACGAGACGGCGCGCGCCCCGCTCCTCGAGGCCCTCGCGAACGCCGACAAGGCCAGCCGCCAGCGCTTCCTCGAGGCGCTGCGCGACGGCATCGGCGGCGAGGGGCTCGTCCTCGCCCTCGACAGCGTGAAGCAGGACCCCGAGGAGACGACCTGGTTCCAGACGAAGCAGATCATGGAGATGCTGCGCGAGCTCGCCGACCCGCGGTCGGCCGACCCGCTCGTGAAGTGGATCGAGGCCAGGAAGCCGCCGCTGCACTGGCAGGGCGAGGCGGGGACGCGGCTCGCCGAGGTCGGCGACATCCGCGCCGCCAAGTTCCTCGGCGAGCGGCTGCTGGCCGACCCGCTCAAGCTCTACAAGCTCGAGAAGTTCTGGGAGGCGGACGAGGGCGGGCACCTGTCGCGCACCGATCTGCCGCGCGTCGTCGGCGCCCGCATGCTCGCCGATCTCGCCGCGATCCACGCGGACAAGGCCGCCGAGCTCAAGGCCGCGGCCGAGGCCCCGGTCATCCTGTGGCTCAAGGATCGCCCGCAGCCGCACGCGAACGGCCTGCGCTTCCTCGCCACGGTCCGCTCCGAGAAGATCCTGAAGGACATGCGCGACTGGGCCTTCCCGACGGACCCGCTCCCCAAGGAGGGGCAGCAGCCGCCGTTCCCCGCGGCCTTCGAGACCGCGCAGAGCGCGCTCCGGTACATCGGGCGCATGAAGGACGAGCCCTCGTACCCGAAGCTCCTCGATCAGTTCAACCGGAAGAAGGACCCGAAGCTGGACATCACCCAGGACGCGCTCCAGGGCGCCGGGCTCGCGATGCTCGGGATGGCGCTCCGCGCGGTCGCCTACGGCGCGTCGCAGGGGCTCGCCGAGTGGGGCGACCCGCGCGCGGTGGAGAGGCTGACGAAGCTCATCGAGGACGAGATGTGGCACGAGGAGGCCCGCCAGGCCGCCTGCGAGGCGATCGCCTGGTGCGCCGACGACAAGACGATGATCGAGGTGGCGAAGAAGGCGAAGGAGTTCGCGAGCAAGAAGGAGCCGCGCAAGCAGCTCATCGGCGCCTGCTACGCGTCGTCGCTCGCGCTCCGGCCGGTGCCCGGCGCGGCCGCCGAGCTCGTGCCGCTCCTCGCGGCCGACGTCGAGCCCGGGGTGCGCATGGCCATCGCGCGCGCCATCGGCGTCGGCGGCTTCGACGAGGCGGTGCAGGGGCAGCTGTTCGAGAAGCTCAAGGACGTCGAGGTCCGGAACGCGGCGGCGCTCGCGCTCATCCTCGGCGGCACGAGCGACACCGCGGCGCGGACGGTCGCGATGTACGCCGACTTCGACAAGTCCGCGCTGGACGACCTGAAGGACCACTACTACCGCGCCTTCGGCTACTGGTCCGACGAGGACTTCAAGCGCGGCAACCTCTACCGGTACGTCGCGAACGCCGAGGCGATCACGCGGGTGAAGGTCGCCGACGCGCCGCAGGAGTGGGCGCGGCAGCGGCTCCAGGCCCAGTTCGACAACCTGAAGTACGACAACGGCCCGCACTCGGAGACCCGCGTGGTGCTGCGCTACCGGCTCTTCCAGGAGGCCAAGAGCGGCGACGGCGCGAAGAAGAAGGGCGCGATCGAGACGCTCAAGTTCATGAAGGAGAAGGGCGTGCTCATGGCCCTGCGGCACGAGCAGGGGGAGACGGGCGCGCTCGCGAAGCGCGCGTTCCACGAGCTCATGAACCCGAAGGCCACCGTGGCCGAGGACCTGAGCAAGTTCGCCCCGGCGAAGGCCGGGGGCGCCGACACGCAGTAGCGGCGCGCGGTCCGGCGCGGCCGGCGTCCGGCCGGCGCGCGAAGCCGCGGCGCACGATCCAGGGGCAGGGAGCCCGGGAGCGCTCGAGGAGGAGGTCGTCCTCTCCGGAGCTTCCGGGCTTCCTGTTTTTGTGCTGGCAGCGCGGCCATTTCCGTCTCCGGCGCGCGTCGGGCTGGCCGGGGTGGTCGGGTGACCGGCGCGTCTCGGGCTGGACAAAACGCACGTTTCGGAAGAGTGTTCGCGCCGAGGTGCACTGTGGCTACCTGGCGTGATGAGCTCATCGAAGCCGTGAAATCGAAGGCGGAGCGCGAGGCTGAAGAGCTCGCGCGGCACAAGAAGCGGGTCGCCGAGGCGCTCGCGGCCGCGGAGTCGGCCGTGTCGCTGGGGGCCGAGTCGCTGAAGTTCGCGCACGAGAGGCTGCAGGAGAAGGGGCAGCCCATCGCGTTCGCCCAGGAGCAGGACAAGCACCGGCTCGCGCTCGGCGATTTCAGCCTCTCCCTGGAGCTCCTGCGGGAGTCCGCGATCGTCCGGGTGACGTTCGGCGACGGCAAGCCGCGCGAGTTCGACTTCGCGAAGGACCGCCACATCGCGCCCGCCGACGTGGAGGAGTACATCGGCCGTCGCGCGCTCGAGCTGGTCCGCGCGGCGCAGAAGGCGTCGCCGTGGTGAGCGCCGGGCGCGCCGCGGCCCCGCTGTCGCCCCGCGCATGGGGTCTTCGCCGCGCCTTCGCCGCCGGCCTGCTCGCCGCGGTCGCGGCGTGCGCTCCGCCGGCCGCGCCGCCCCGCCAGCCTGACGCGCCGCCGGCCTCGAAGCCCGCCGCGCCGGCGCCCGCCGCGCCGGCCTCGGTGGAGGTCGATCCCGCCGCGGAGGCGCGGATCGCGGCGGACGTCGCGTACCTCGCGTCGCCCGAGCTCGCGGGGCGCGGGACGGGCGAGCCCGGCGCCGATCGCGCGGCCGAGTTCATCGCGCGCCGGTTCGCGGAGCTCAAGCTCTCGCCGCTGGGCGGGCCGGGGAGCGACGCGAAGGCGTACCGGCAGGTGTTCGACGCGCGGGTCGGCGCCGACGTGGCGCCCGCGGCGCTCGCGGTGCAGCGCGCGGGCCGGAAGCAGAGCGTCGAGGCCGGCAAGCTGGTCACGGCCGACGGGAGCGCGAGCGGCACGGTGTCGGGGGCCGCGGTGCTCGTCGGCCATGGAGTGACCGCGCCGGCGCTCTCCTGGGACGACTACGCCGGCCGCGATATCGAGGGGAAGATCGCGATCGTGCTCGACGGCGTGCCCACGCTGGACGGCGGTCCGGGTGGAGCGGCGCAGGCCGGCGCGCATGGCGGCGCAGCGCCCGGGGGGCCGCACGGCGGCGCTGCGCATGCCGGCGCAGCGCACGGCGGCGGAGCGCATGCCGGTGCAGCTCCCGCCAGCGCGCACGGCGGCGCAGCGCCCGCCGATCCTCATCATCATGCGCCGCCTCAGCGGCCGGCGGACGCGCTCCGCGACTTCGGCAGCGTCCGCTACAAGCTCCGCACCGCCCGCGAGCACAAGGCCGCCGGGGTGATCCTGGTCGCGGCGGGCGACGAGCTCCCGCGGGTGTCGGACGACGCGGCGAGCATGGGCATCCCGGCCGTGGTGATCACGCGCTCCGCGGCCCGCGCGCTCTTCCCCGCGGCCGGGCTCGCGCCGCCCGCGAAGCCGGCCGCGGTGAAGCCGGCCGACGCGAAGCCGGCCCCGGCGAAGCCCCCGGCCGCGACCAAGGCCGCCGCGCCGAAGCCGCTCGGCGGCGCCACCGTCGAGATCACGACCAAGGTCACCGCGCGGATGGCGCCGGCGTCGAACGTGATCGGCCTGCTCCCGGCGCGGGACGGCTCGCCGCATGCCGGTGAGTACGTCGTCGTCGGCGCGCACTACGATCATCTCGGTTACGGGGGCACGTCGTTCTCGCGCGCGCCCGGCGTGCATGCGGTCCACCCGGGCGCCGACGACAACGCCTCGGGGACCGCGATGCTCCTCGAGGTGGCGCGGCGGTTCGCCTCGCTCCCCGAGCGGCCGGCCCGGAACCTCCTGTTCATCGCGTTCGGCGCCGAGGAGCTCGGCACCATCGGCTCGCGCCACTTCGTCGATCACCCGCCGGCGCCGCTCGCGGGGATGAAGCCGATCGTGGCCATGATCAACGCCGACATGGTCGGCCGGATGCGGGACGACAAGCTCCTGGTCGACGGCCTGGGGACCTCGCCCGACTGGAAGTCGATCGTGGACGACGCCGCCCGCGGGCTCGGCCTCACGCTCCAGTTCGGCGTCGAGGGCTTCGGCGCGAGCGATCACGCGTCGTTCACGGCGTCGCGCGTCCCGATCGCCTTCCTGTTCACGGGCGTCCACGAGGACTACCACCGGCCGAGCGACACGGCGGACAAGATCAACGCCGCGGGCGTCTCGCGGTGCTCGGTGCTCGCGGCGCGGATGGCGCTCGCCCTGTCGCGGCGCGACGCGCGCCTCGCCTTCACCGACGCGCCCGCCGACCCGCACCGCAGCATGCGCGGCGGCTTCCGCGCGTCGCTCGGCACGATGCCGGACTACGCGTACCAGGGGCCCGGCGTGAAGCTCACGGGCGTGCGGCCCGACGCGCCGGCGTCGCGCGCCGGCATGCAGGCGGGGGACGTGATCGTGCGCATCGGCGCCCACGCCGTCACCAACATCCACGATTTCATGTTCGCGCTCGGCGATCTCGAGCCGGGCCGCGAGATCGAGATCGAGGTGGATCGCGGCGGGACCCGGGTGCCGCTCAAGGTCATCCCCGCCCCCGGCCGATGAGCCGGCGCCATCGCCGCGCCGCGCCGCCGGTCGCGCCACCTCGACGGCGCAGGGCTCCACGAGGGCCCTGCGCGGTCAGCCTCGCCTTCCTCTGCGGCCTCGCGGCCGCGATGCTCGCCTGCGACAGCCCGCCGCCCGCGGCGACCGGCGCCGTGGCCTCCGGAGGGCCCGAGCGCGCCGGCGCAGCTGCGGATGCCGAGCCGGCGCCGCCCGACGCCGCTGCGGCACAGCTGTCGGACGCCGCGGCGGAGCTTGCCTACACCCCGGCGGAGCCGCCGGATTCCGCGGTGGAGCTTGCCTACACCCCGGCGGCGCCGCCGGACGCAGGGGCAGCAATGTCGTACGTGGCAGCGGCGCCGGACGCCGCGGCGGCAGCCCTCGACGGCGGCGCGCCGGACGCCGCGGCGGCAGCCCTCGACGGCGGCTCGCCGGACGCCGCGGCGGCAGCCCTCGACGGCGGCGCTCCGGACGCGGGGCTGCCCGGCAGCTCCGAGGGGTGCCCGGACGACATGGTCCTCGTCGAGGGCGACTACTGCCCCGTGGTCGATCAGATCTGCCTGAAGCACCACAAGGAGTACGAGAAGGACCAGGAGCGACGGGCGACGCCCTCCAACGAGGCCGAGGGCCCGACCACCGTCAGCGAGCGGTGCCTCGAATACAGGCGCCCGAGCGAGTGCCTCTCGAAGAAGCGCGCGCCGATGCGGTTCTGCGTCGACCGGTACGAGTGGCCCAACAGGAAGGGCGAGCTCCCGGCGCTGCTCGTCTCGTGGCGCCAGGCCGTCAAGGCATGCGAGGGCGTCGGCAAGCGCCTCTGCACGGAGGACGAGTTCAACTTCGCCTGCGAGGGCGAGGAGATGCTCCCGTACACGTACGGCTTCGCCCGCGACGCGACGAAGTGCAACATCGACCGGCCCTTTCGCCAGCGCGAGGTGACGCTCTACCACTACGAGCGGTGCATGCGGCACCCCAAGTGCAAGGCGGAGCTCGAGCGGCTCGATCAGCGCGTGCCTGCGGGCTCGATGCCGGCGTGTGTGTCGCCGTTCGGCGCCTACGATCTCAACGGCAACATCAACGAGTGGGTCGTGCGGCCGGGCCGCAAGTCGCCGGAGCGGAGCGGGCTGAAGGGCGGCTGGTGGGGCCCCATGCGCGGCCGCTGCCGCCCCACGGTGGGGTTCCACAAGGAAGAGGACTACGGCTACGAGCAAGGGTTTCGTTGCTGCAAGGATGCTGCGGCGCGGTGAGCGCGCGGTGGCGCGTCCTTTTTGAGGGGCGCGCGGCCGCCGACCGGGGGTACGCTCCTGTCCAGCGGGCCCGCGGCGCGGCGCTCGCCGGCGAAGGGCCTGCGGTTCCTCCTCCGGGGGCCGGGGCTCAGATCTCAGCGGCGGGCCGTCACCGGCCCGTCGCTCACGCGGGGAGAGCCCCGCACCTCGAGGAGACCTTGATGAAGCGATCCATGTGGTTCACCAGCGCGCGCTCGGCCGCCTCGGTCGTCCTTGCCCTCGGAGGCCTCGGGCTCCTGACCTCCGCGTGCAGCCGGGGCCGAGACGCCGAGGATCCGTCGGATCCGCAGTACAACGCGTACAACCAGCAGCAGCAGGGGTACCAGCAGCCTGGGCAGTACCAGCAGCCGGGGTACCAGCAACCTGGGCAGTACCAGCAACCTGGGCAGTATCAGCAGCCTGGGCAGTACCAGCAGCCGGGGTATCAGCAGCCCGGCCAGTACCAGCAGCCGGGCACGACCGCTCCGGCGACGACGGGGCAGCCGGGCCCGCTCGCGCTCCCGTGTTCGAACGACATGGTCTGCGGCACGCACAAGTGCAACACGGCCGTGGGCAAGTGCGCCTTCCCCTGCGCGGCGAACACCGACTGCGCGGCGGGCTTCTCGTGCATGGGCGCGGGCTCGGCCACGGCGATCTGCGTGCCCGGCGGGCAGTAGAGAGCGCCGGGGTCCGGCCGCGCGACGTGCGCGGCGGCCGTCGGACACCCCAGGAGCGCCACCTCGCGCGCCATCCCAGGGATCGGGGTCTCTTCGGGGCAGCTGGCAGCCTCCCCGTCTGCCGGGCGCCGGGGAGGTTGGTCCCGACGGCTCGTACCACACGACGCCGCGGCTGATCGACAAGAGCGAGTACACGTCCCACAGCGATGGGACGACCGGGCGTCGCGAGATCGACTTCGTCTGGAGCGATCGATCGAACAAGAACGAGCGCCGGGTGAGCGGCGAGGAGCTCCGCCGGAGGCACGGCGCCGAACCTGGTTCTGCATCCGCCCACGTCCGACATGTTCGTGAGGCTCTCCTCCACGATCGTGACGCGGCCAACTCTGTTGCAGGACATCCTCCAGCCCAACATGGGCGTATGCGTGTGGGGAGCGTGTAGATGAGTCATTCGACGAAGGGAGATAGTGTGATGAGCTGTCGGCGTGGGATCACGTGCCAGATTACAGCTTTCGAGGTCATCGATGCTCCCTCGGACCCGAACGTGCCGGCCCGGAAATGGATGGCAGTAGCCACTGCTCACGTCTACGATCCAGATGCCGTTGTGCCGCCGCTGACGCCCGCGCAGACGGTGCTGGCAGGGGAGACCATGCGGGTGATCAGCGGCCGCTCGTACGCGGACACGGAGGCAGATGCCATGGCACTGGCGCTCAGAGGATTGTTGTTTGAGCTGACGGCAAAGGGCTTTTCGGCAAATCACGATGTGAAGCTCTGGTGACGGCGAGTCCCAGCCCATGCTGGACGAGGTGCGTATGTGATCGAATTTCAGCCAAAACCTGGCGTGTCCTTCGAGGTAGGAAAGAATGTCGACGAACTGATCCATCGAGGCACCCTCCGCTTCGGGCGGCATGTCGACATTACGTTCGCTGGCTCCGATCCGTGTTGAGGATTATGAAAGATCTGTTTGCTGTGTCCGACCCCACCGAGGTCATCGTTCTTCACAGGGCAGTGAATGAAGCCAAGCTTCCATTGCTCTCCTACGATCAAGATCTCTCTGCTAGCGCGATTCTGGCGACAATCGCGGAGCGTCTAACGGCAGCCCTCAGGGATATTCCGCAGTGGGACGACGACTCCTGGCGATCGTTGTCGCCGCGGCACCCAGCGTGGGAACTCGCGGTCAACCGAGCGTTGTCGGATCAAGATTATCTCCGAACGGCTGCGCTTCCCGAAAAACGAGAATATGTCCGTCTTCTCCTTGCGCCCTATCGTAACGACGATGCGAAGGTTTCGGAGTTTATTGATTGTGTCGATAGTGTCCTTCGCGAACGAAGGTGGTACCAGCTCTGGCTGCGGAAAGCATCGCCTTTTGCCGGTGGAGTCGCGTTCCTGAGGGAGGGGCCGGACGGTCGTTTCGCCGCATGGGATGCCAACCATAATGAGATCATCTCCGGTAGTCTGGACGAGGTCGGTGCGGTGCTTCTGGAGGGGAATTTTGAGCCGTTCGGTTACTTTGTCCACGATGTGCCGGAAACCCGCGTCGGCGACTCGCGCCTATCATCCTCCTCGCCATCATCGCGCCGTCCAGCACCACGGGTAGATCCACTTGACTAGATCCGAGCGTCCCTTGGTGTGGTGTCCACCCCCCAGGGCGACGTGATGAGTTGGGCCGCGCCGAACACGCGAGCGGAGGAGCCTCCCGCAGAGCGCCATCGGCCTGGCCCCCCATGGACACGTTTCGCCGCCCGCCTGGCTGTGCCACCCTGTCAGCGCTTCAACCATGCCGGCGCCGGAAGAAGACCCCACGCTCCCGCCGGAGCGCCCCGGCCCGCTTGCCGCGGGCCCGACGCAGCCGAGCGCCCCGGCGTCGATGACGATGCCGCCGGCAGACGCCTCGGCGCCGACTCGGCCCCTCCCTCCGGCCGAAGGGGAGGCGCACGCGTCTGACACCGAAACGGAAGGGGGCGCGCCCACGCGCGGCGCCGCGGTCGAAGCGGCCGGGGTTCCCGTCGCTGCGTGGAGCCGTTACGAGCTCGTCCGGCCGCTCGGGCGGGGCGGCATGGGGGAGGTGGTCGAGGCGCGCGACAAGCGCCTGGGCCGAGCGGTCGCGCTCAAGTTCATTCGCGGGGCCGACCCCGACCGCGCCCTGCGCCTCTTGCAGGAGGCCCGCGCCCAGGCGCGCATCGACCACCCGAACGTCTGCAAGGTCTACGAGGTCGGCGAGGTCGCGGGCAAAGCGTACATCGCGATGCAGCTCGTGCGCGGCCGGAGGTTCGACGAGGCGGCGAGCGAGATGTCGCTGCCCGCGAAGGTGCGGGCGATGCGCGCGGTGGCCGAGGCGGTGCACGAGGCGCACAGGCTCGGCATCGTGCACCGCGATCTGAAGCCCTCGAACATCCTGATCGAGCGGGTCGAGGACGGGAGCTTCCACCCGGTGGTCGTCGATTTCGGCCTCGCCTACGAGGCCGGCGGCGAGCAGAGCCTCACCGAGACCGGGGCGCTTCTGGGCACGCCCGCGTACATGGCGCCCGAGCAGGCGCGCGGCCAGGTGCACGGCGCCGACCAGCGCTCGGACGTCTATGGCCTCGGCGCCACGCTCTACCAGCTCCTCTGCGGCGCGGCGCCGTTCGAGGGCGCCACCCCGGCCGCAACGCTCCTCAAGGTGCTGCACGAAGAGCCCCGACCCCCGCGCGCGCTCGCGCCCGAGCTGCCCGCCGACCTCGAGACCATCACCCTCAAGTGCCTCCACAAGGAGCCCGAGCAGCGCTACCCCACGGCGAGGGCCCTCGGCGAGGACCTGGGGCGCTTCCTCGACGGCGAGCCGATCCTCGGCCGGCGCCCCCGCCTGTCCTTCCGGCTGAAGCGGCTCGCGCGCAAGCACCGCGCGCTCGTGGCCGTCTCGGCCCTCTCGCTCGCGCTCATCGCGGCGCTCGGCGCCCTCGGCCTGCGCTCGCAGCTCGAGGCGCGGCGCGCCCGGGCCGAGGCGGCCGAGCGGGCGAGGCTCGGCGAGGAGATCGGACAGGAGGTCAAGGAGATCGAGTGGTTCTTGCGCGTCGCCTACGGCCTGCCGCTGCACGACACCGGCCGCGAGCAGGCCCGCGTCCGCGAGCGCATGGCGCGCATCGCGGCCCGCCACGTCGAGACCGGCGGCGCCGGCGCGGGGCTCGCGCGCTACGCGCTCGGGCGCGGGCACCTGGCCCTGCTCGAGTTCGACGAGGCGCGCGAGCAGCTCGAGCGCGCCCGTGCGCTCGGGGTCGACTCGCCCGAGCTCCACCACGCGCTCGGGCGCGCGCTCGGCGAGCTGTACCGCCGCGCCCTCGAGGACGCCCGGCGCAGCGGCGGCGTCGCGTGGGTGGCCGGGCGGCGGCGCGCGCTCGAGGAGCAGTACCTCCTGCCCGCGCTCGCCGCGCTCGAGAAGAGCCGCGGGCTCGGGCTCGAGTCGCCCCACCACCTCGAGGGGCTCATCGCCCTCTATCGCCGCGACCACGCCGCCGCCGCGCGCGCCGCCGAGCTCGCAGGCCACGAGGCGCCCTGGTCGTACGAGGCCTTCCGCCTCGCCGGCGACATCGCCCACGCGCAGGCGGTCGATCGCTTCGATCGAGGGGATTACGACGGCGCGCGCGCCGATCTCGAGCGGGCGGTCGCGCGGTATGACGAGGCGCTCGAGGTGGGGCGCAGCGACGCGCTGGCGTACGAGGCGCTCGCCGTGGCCTGGCTGAAGCGGGCCGAGGTCGACGAGCGACAGGGCAGGCCCCGCAAAGAGGCGCTCGAGCGCGCCCTCGATGCCTCGGTCAAGGCGGTGCGGGCGGCGCCGGGGCGCGCTTCGGGCCACACCCGGAGGGCCCAGGTCCTGATGAGCTGGTATCAGCTCATGAAGGACGAAGGCGGCGGCCTCGAGCCCGAGCCCATCCTCGAGGAGTGGCTCGCCACCGCCGCGCGCGCCATCGAGCTCGACCCGAGCGACGTGTACGCGCACGACGCCGCGGGGCTGGCCCACTTCACGCGGGGGTTCGAGCAGGCGCGCGCCGGCCTCGACCCGGGCCCTGCCTGGGACGAGGCCCGCGCCCAGCTGACACGGGCCCTCGAGCTGGAGCCCAACTACCCCTGGGCGCTCAACGATCTCGCGAACGTCCACCGCTGGAAGGGCAACCACCGGCGCGACAAGGGCCAGGACCCGCGCCCCGAGTACGCCGAGGCCGCGCGCTCCTATCGCCAGGCGATCGAGAGCGATCCGAAATACCTCTTTCCCTACTGGAACCTCGGCGACCTCTACAACGACTGGGCCTCGTACGACCTCGCGCACGGGTTCGACCCGCAGGACACGGTGCAGAGGGCGCTCGAGATCGGGCGCCGGGCCCTCGCGCTCGACGCCCAGTTCTACCAGGCGCTCAACCAGGCCGCGGTGGCCGAGCTGACCCTGGCGCAGCACCTCGCCGGGCGCGGCGCCGACCCGCGCCCGCCGATCGAGCGCGCATTCGTCCACCTCGACCGATCGCGCGCCATCAACCCCGCCGCGGGGCGGACCTCGTCCTACCGCGCCGAGGGCCACCGCCTGGCCGCGCTCCACGCGCTGCGCTCGGGCGGAGACCCGAGCGACGATCTCGGGGCCGGCCGGGCCGCGCTGGCCGAGGCCTACCGGGCGGAGCCGAGCTGCCTCGGTTGCCTGCTCGCGGGCGCGCAGCTCGGCGCGGTCGAGGCGCAATGGGCGCGGCAGCGAGGGCGTTCACCCCTGCCGGCGCTGCGGCGGGCGCGCGACGACGCGCGGCGGGCCATCGAGATCTACCCCCACGCCGAGGGCCACGTCGAGCTCGCGCGCGCCTGCTGGCACCTCGCGCGGGCGTCGTCGCCGGCCGAGGCCCGCGGCGCCGCCGACGAGGGGCTGAAGCACGTCGAGCAGGCGCTGCGCCGCGATCCGCTCCTTGCGCACGCCCACGCCGTGCGCGGCGGGCTCTTGCTCTCGCGGGCGCGCGGGGCGGCCGACGCGAGGGCGCGCCGCGAGGAAGCGCGAGAGGCCCAGGCCTCGCTGGGGCGCGCCTTCGAGCTCGACCCGCTGCTCCGGCGCGAGTACGCCGAGGCGGCGCGTGAAGCGGAGCGAGGAGCCGAGGGCGCCGCGCCGGGCGCCGCTCGGCCCTAGTCTCGACTCGGGCACAGCTGCCCGCTGTCAGGCAGCTATGCCCACCTCGAGACGGGTACCGCGGCTCAGAAATCCCGCCAGAGAAACCGGTCGATGACGAGCGGTCGCTGGAAACAGCAGCGATTCTCATGGCTTCCGCCTGTTTCGCCGCCGAGGGCGGCTCTGGTGTGGCCCAACGGGGCGCCCTCCGCCGTCGCGTCGCCCGCGGTGAAGGGCCCGCGGCATCACCGATCGGGGTCGGCGCCTGGCCTGGCGGCGCAGCGCCGCGGGATTCTCCTTCGCTCGCCGCCCTGTTGTCGGGCCCCTCGATGCGCTGCCGCCTGTTTCGGGATCGTGCCTGCGTGCCCGCACTCTGCCAGCCCAACGTTGAATTGACCTGCGGCGCGAAGCGCCGTCAGGTCCAATTCTGTGTTGGGCGGCGCCTGGTCGCGCATCACGGCTCGTGGGAAAAGACCTGCGCGTGTCGGCCGGCGTCTCAAGGAGGTCGTCGCGTTTTACGAGCAGGGCCTCGGCTTGCCGCGCCTCTGCGCGTTCGAGGGACACGCCGGCTACGACGGGGTCGTGCTGGGCCTGTCGGGCTGCGAGTACCACCTCGAGTTCACCCAGCACGAGGCAGGCAGCGCGTGCCCGGCGCCTTCGCGCGACAATCTCCTCGTGCTCTACGTCCCCGATCCTGTCGAACTCGAGCAGGTGCGCGGCAGGCTGGAGGCGCTGGGGCACCACCTGGTTGAGCCCGAGAACCCCTACTGGCGCGACAAAGGGTTCCCCTTCGAGGACCCCGACGGGTGGCGGGTGGTCCTCTGCCAGACGGCCGGGATCTGAATCGAGCCCCTGCCCGATGGGCGTATAGCGTACTTGCTGAAGACACCTCGGCGGGGACGCACTCACCGCGTCATCAGTCCAATGGAGTTCATGGCCCGGCTCGCGGCTTTGATTCCTCCGCCGAAGATCCCGCTTGTGAGATACCATGGCGTGTTCGCGCCTCGCTCGTCGTGGCGCTCTCTCGTGACACCCAAACCTCCGGTGCCACGTCGCAGGGTCATGGGGCCACCCCGTCGCAGGGTCATGGGGCCAGGGGGAGACGCCGTGATCGGTCTCGACCATGCCCGAGACCGCGAAGCGTGTCGAGGTCCCCGGAGCCGGGCGCGCAGCGACCGGCGACGTCTCTCTTTTCGCAGGGTCATGGGGCCACCCAGGCCCCCGTGTAGAACCCGGCAGGGTCCGCGACGCTCAGGACCAGGCAGGTTCACCCCGCCCCCGGCAGCACCAGCGGTCCTATCGACGAGGGTGGGCGAGGCACACCGATCGGAGCGAGGGGTCAGAGGCGCGGCCCCGGGCTCGACGTCCTCGCCGGGGCCGCAGCGGTCATCGCCGCCTGCTGCGTGGGTGGGTGGGCGGCTTGCTGCGCGCGGGCACCGGCGCGGCCGTGGTGCTCTCGTCGAGCTTCGGCTTGAGCCGCGGTCTGTACGACTCCCCGTCGATGATGAAGTCGAACGCCGCGTTCTTGAACCGATCGACGGCGCTCTGCGCGAGCAGCACGTCGTCGAACATCGCGAGCCACTCGGCCGTGTCGCGATTGCTCGTGACGATCATCGAAGCGTTGCCTGTGCGTTCGAGAAAGAGCTGGTACACGTCGCGGCTCTCTTCTTTGTTCATCGCCTCGAGCGCGAAGTCGTCGAGGATGAGCAGGTCGACGGTCGTGAGCGCGACCATCTCGGCGTCGCGTGAGTTGTCGAGTCTGCTCTGGCGCAGCCTGCGCAGCATCGCGTCCGCGCGCAAGAAGCGCACGCTGTAGCCGTGCTGGCACGCGAGGTGTCCGAGCGCGTTCGCGAGGTAGGTCTTGCCCACGCCGACAGAGCCGAGGATGACGATGTGCTTGTGCTCTTCGAGGAAGCGTAGGCTCGTGAACCCGCCGAGCAGACGCTTGTCGAAGCTGACCTTCGCCGTCTTGTCCCAGAGCTCCAGGCGCATGGCCGGATCGAGCCCGGCGTCGCGTACGCGGCTCTCCGTCGCGCTGGCCTCGCGACGCGCGATCTCGTCGGTGAGCAGCATGAGCAACAGCTCCTCGTGTCCCATCGACTGCTTTTCGGCGACCAGGAGACGCTCGCGCAGCGTCGCCGCGATGCGGCCGAGGCGAAGGCGCTTGAGCGCCGTGATGAGCGCAGGGTCGACTTCGCTCGCGCTCATCACGAGTCCTCCTTGGTCGCGGCAGCCGCCGGCGTGCGCGTCGCGAAGTGCTCCGTGCTACGCGCGAACCGCGGCGCGGGCAGCGCAACGACGGTGCGCTGGCCCGTGGACGGTGACGCCGGCGTCTTCGCCGTCTCGAGCATGCGGGCCACGCGCTGCACGTCGACGACATCGAACGCGAGCGCGCTCTGGCAGATCGCCTCGACGCGCCCGTTACCGAACTTCTTGCACAGACGCAGCAGCGCATAGACCAGCCGCATGCGCGTCCAGGGCAAGGGCACCGCGAGCAGCCGCTCGGCGTAGACCCCGACATGCACTCCGCACGTCTTCGCACTCGCGATGAGGGAGGCGACGTCGCGCACCGCCGCGACGTCCTTGCCCATGGGGTAGTCGCTCGGATCGGTGGAGCGCTTCCCCGGCGCGACGCGCGCGTGCACCTTCACGAGCTCCGTACCGGCGTAGAGCCTCACCGAGGCGCGGTCGGCGCGGACGCGCACCGTGCTGCCGACGTAGCGGGTGGGCACGCTGTAGAGCGACCGGAGCACCTGCACGTGATGATCGGGGTGCACCTTCGCGTCGGTCCAGTACGGCACGTCGAACGGTGCTGCCGGCGCCGGCTTCATGGCGCTCCTCTCGCGCGCCTCGAACACCTCACGCGGCACCTCGCGCGTCGTGCCGTGGACGCGCGCGCCGGCGACGTCGCGGCACCACCGCTCAGCCGACACGCGCGCGTCGTCGAGGCTCGTGAACGACTCGCCGTCGAACCAGCTCTCCCGCACGTAGGCGACCTGATTCTCGACACGTGCCTTGTCTCTCGGCGACCTGACACGCGCGGCATCCACGAACAGCCCGCGCGTCTGAGCGTAGTCGAGGAAGGCCGGCACGAGCACGGGGGCGAGCTCGTCAGCGCGCAGCACGATGGCCTTCATGTTGTCCGGGATGATCACGCGCGCCATCGCGTCGAAGAACCGCCACGCCGCATCCAGGCCCGCGCACACCGCCTCGGTGGTCTGCTCGAACGACGGCCACACGAACTGGTAGCGGCTGTACACGAGCGTCACCACGAGCACCCACAGGTTGCGAGCTCGCTGCGTCGCCGGATCGAACAGCTTGCCCATGAGGCCGAAGTCGACCTGCGCGACCTCCCCGGGCTCGGTATCAGCGACACGAACCGTCGGCGTCTTCTTGCGCCACGCGAGCTCCTCCTTGGCGAAGCGCCAGAGGGTGTCGTAGCTCGCGGTGACGCCGTGGTCGCGCTGAAGCAGCGTGTGGATTTTCCGCAGCTTCAGCGGGCGAGATTGGGCGAGCCAGGCCTCGATACGCATGCGATGCGCGTCGACCTGCTTCCTCTCGTCGCTCGCGTCGGGCACCGGGCGCGCCTGCACGCGCTGGGCGATCGCGTGAATCTCCTCGTCCGTCGGCTCGCGGTCGCGCGGCAGTGGCAGCGTCGCTGCGGCCTCGAAGTACCTGCCGACCGTCTTGCGATCGAACCCCGTCTCGCGCGCCACCTGACGCGCGCTTTGCCCCGCCGCACGACGGCGGAGCATTTCCTTGATGTCAACCATGATCAGCTCTCGGTAGGGCATCGGGCTCCTTCCGACGGCGACCCGCGCCGTCGTCGGAAGGAGCCCGTCTCAGATCCCGACCGCGGCGTCCCGAGCTGGCCCCATGACCCTGCGAAAAACCTCGGAAGCTGGCCCCATGACCCTGCGAAAAACTGGGTCACGCCCCCGCGCGGGTGGCCCCATCCTCCTGCGATTGGGGTGGCCCCATGACCCTGCGAAAAACGCCGTCAGGTGGCCCCATGAGCCTGCGAACTGGCACCTCCGGCCCGCGCCGCGAAGTCTGAGCCGTGCGCGGGGCACGGGTGGTGCGCCGCATCCTCGATCATCTGAACTTGACCTCGCAGCCCCGAACGGCAGCACCCGCGCGCGATCCAACGTGGGAACCGATGGCGTTCGGGTTCGACGCGGCGTAGGTGGGCACCCGGCCCGAGCCCGTCATGGCGAACGCACGTCGCGGTCGTCGAGCCAGAGCTGCACCCAATGCACGGCGCGCGCTCCCTGCGACGGGGCGAGCGGGTGTTTGATGCGCGATAGACGGGTCGCCCGGCGCCGTTCCCGCGGGGCCTGACACGGGCGAGAGCTCTATGGTTTCCTATCCGCTTCGCAAACGGGTTCGGCTGGTCCACGACCACATTGCCTCGCCCTCCAGTTAACCTAATGCCACAACCACGACGTGGTCGTGCCATCCAGAAATGCCGAGCAACTTTAGCAAGTAAGCGTGTCCCATCAGGCCCCGCGGCTACCGCCATACTACACACGCGTCCAGATTGGGAGCGGGGCCCGATGGCGCGCCGGAGAGGCCGGTAGGCCCCGGCGCGACCAGGTACTTCGCCGCCGCCCAGCCCGAGCACAGGCAAACGGCTATTTCGCCAGCACGGCAGGCGAACTTGGCCCGTCTGGCGCGCGTGCAGCAGCATGGGGGGCACAGGAGGACCATGCCGCCGACTCCCCCGAAGAGGCCAGACGAGCCCAACCCGGCGACCGTGGTGAAGCCTCCCCATCCAGCGACGGTGGCGCAGCCGACGCAGGCGTTGGAGCTGGTGGCTCCGAAGCCGCCGCACCCGGCGACCGTGGCGCAGGCGAAGCCGACGTTCGGGAACGCGGCCGTCAGGCCGCCGCACCCGGCGACCGTGGCGCAGGCGAAGCCGACGTTCGGGAACGCGGCCGTCAGGCCGCCGCACCCGGCGACCGTGGCGCAGGCGAAGCCGACGTTCGGGAACGTTGACGCCAGGCCGCCGCACCCGGCGGCAGCCCAGATGAAGCCCGCTCCGCATCCGGCCACGGATCCAGCGCTGGAAGCGGAGGCGGAGCTGATGGGGCGATGGGCGGCGGAGGGATCGAAATCCTCGGGTGCGATCCAGCTGGCGAGAGCGCTCGTCGCTCCCCCCTCGGGAAACCCCCGGGACCGCCAGCTCTCTCTCATACTGGGGCTGATCCGGAACCGGGGCGGATTCCGTGACAACCTGATCATCGCCAGAGAGGCGCTCCGGATGTTCAATCAGGACGCCAGTCGAGCTATCGCATTCTTGCGCGGTATGTATCGCCAGGCCGGCGCAGGCTCGCTGAGCGAGTCCATGATCGGCCTCGTATACAGCGAATCCAGCAGCCTCGGGTTGAGGCTGCCCAAGCCGAGGCAAAGGCAAATACACAGGCTCGTGCGCGTGAGGCTCACCGCCAGGTTCCTGCCGGTGACACACGCTGGGAACTACGAGAGCTGTCTGGCCAACTATCTGGTCATCAACAAGGTCCTGAACACGCAAGACGATAGACAACGCGCCAAGGCGATCGAAGAGATGCGGGGCAAGGACCAAGGCTTCAACCGCAACAAGGGATACCTATATCTCCCGTTCCTCGACGAGATGACGACCGCGGTTCGATCCTTGATCCCGTACGCCAGATCGTGCGTCGCCGTGTTCAGCATCGAACGCGGCGGCGCCCTGCTGTCCGACCACATCGAGAATCGCATGCTTTTCGATGTCGCGCATCCCCCGCAGTTCTTCAAGATATCGAAGTGGCGAGAGTGGGCCACCAGGCAACACGAATTAGATCGAGGAACGATCGCGGAGAACGTACGAGCCGAGCTGCGCCGCTACATAGGCTTGTACAATGGTAAATCGGTTAAAATTGGCTTTTGCGAGACCATGGTCTCCGGCGATTCCGCAAATCGCGTACTGGAGATGCTCTCGCCCGTGGCGGTGGAATTTTCAAATGTGCAATTCGAAGTCCTGTTGGTCCGCCAGACGCTCAACAGGCGCAGAGAGATCGTCGAAAACAAGGCGATCACGATCGCCAGCGACAGTGAGCAGATCAACTACTCTCAGTTTTCGCCGAAAGGCAAGCTAGATCCCAAAGTATACAACCAGTTCCACATACGACTGGCCTCGGTTCGCTGGATCCCCGGAGAGGACGTCGACTACCTCACGCGCGACCGAGAGAACGGCGGCAACTTCGACAAGCGACTGATCGTCTTTGATGGAACGGACGAAGTTACGCTGTGTGCGATCGAGATCGAACACGACGGATCGGCGCGCCAAGCGTTGAGCCAGCTGATCGCCGAGGGCTCGGCGAGAAGACTCATGAGAGCCGCCGTCGAGCAATACGAGAGAATTCTCGACTCCATCCGACGCGGCCGGCTGACAATCGCCGGACTAGCGGCTCACCTCGCGCAATCCCCACAAAACGCGCAACTCGGCCAGCAGGTACTGGACAAGCTAGGGTTCCGCCTGAAGGAGTAGCCGGAGCGGTCGATCTCCGCGAGGTCTTCAAGTCGATATTTCCCGGCGGCCTGACCTTTGAGCCGACGCGCACGCCAGCCCAATCCCGCCAGGTCTGGATGATCAGCGGTGAAGCTGATTTGCAGCCGAAGATCCCGCTTGTGAGATACCATGGCGTGTTCGCGCCTCGCTCGTCGTGGCGCTCTCGCGTGACACCCAAACCTCCGGCCCGCGCCGCGAAGTCTGAGCCGTGCGCGGGGCACGCGCCTCTGCCCGCCGCGCCCGCGCCCGCATCGCCCGCGCCCGCGTCGCCGTGCGCTCCGCCGGCGCTCTCAGCGAGGTCGCTCGCGCATGCCGAGCCCACGGTGCGAGTCGAGCCGACCCTGATCTCGGTCTTGCACTGGGGGCGGCTGCTCGAAGGGGAGTTGTTCGCAACGACGGCTCGCCAGGCGTCGTTCCCGCGGCGCTTGAGACGCGCGAGAGCTCTATGGTTGCCTATCCGCTTAGATGGCTGTTCCGCAGGAGTAGCCGCTCCGCGGAGCGGCGACACGGCAACCCACAGCCAAGCGCATGTCAACCATCGCATGCAGCGTGGCTGTACGATTGGACGGCCGCTACGAGAGGAGCTTGACTTTCGGATCGAGTTTGGATTTCTTAGCCTATCGAGAGGATTGGAGGATGGCATGCAGCACGCAGGGGGCGCGGCCCCGGACATGGGCCCCGCGGCCCCGGACATGGGCGTCGCGACCCCGGACATCGGCGCCGCGACCCTGAAGCGGATCACCCGTGGCCTGATGCCGCTCTTCTGCCTGATGTACCTGATCGCGTACATCGACCGGCAGAACGTCTCCTATGCCAAGCTGGAGATGGTGGGCGCCCTGGGCCTCAGCGAAGCCGCATACGGCCTCGGCGCCTCGCTGTTCTTCCTCGGCTACTTCCTGTTCGAGGCGCCGGCCAACCTGATCCTCGTCCGCGTCGGCGCCGGGGTCTGGTTCAGCCGGATCATGGGCACCTGGGGCCTCGTCACCATCGCGCTGGGGTTCACCCAGAGCCCGGCCATGTTCTTCGTCCTGCGCTTCCTGCTGGGCGTGGCGGAGGCCGGCTTCTTCCCGGGCGTGCTCTACGTCCTGACCCTCTGGTACCCGCATGCGCACCGCGCCCGCATGATCGGCGCCTTCATGATGGCCAGCGCCGTGGCCAACGCGGTGGGCTCGGTCGTCGGCGGCGCGCTGCTCGATCTCGACGGCCTCCTGGGACTGGCTGGCTGGCAGTGGGTGTTCGTGGCCACCGGCGCTCCCGCCGTCCTGCTCGCGCCCTACGTCCTCTGGCGCCTGCCGAGCCACCCCGAGCAGGCCCGCTTCCTCACCCCCGACCAGAAGGCCTGGCTCGCCAGGACCCTCGCCGCGGAGCCCCGCCAACAGGCGGAAGGCTCCCCCTGGCGGGCCTTGCTGGACATACGAGTGATCGCGCTCGCCGGCCTGTATGTCGGCTTGCCGCTCGGCGCTTACGGCCTCAGCTACTGGCTGCCCACCCTCGTGAAGGGCTTCGGCGCCTCGAACATCCAGAACGGCTTCATCAACGTCATCCCCTGGGTCTTCGTCGCCTTGGCGCTCTGGTGGGTGCCGCGCCATGCCGCCCGCAACGGCGTCAGCGCCTGGCACATCTCCGGCCCCATGCTGCTGGGCGCCGTCACCCTGGTGCTGAGCGTGGTCGTGCCGGGCGCAGCGCCCAAGTTCGCCCTGCTGTGCGTCGCCGCCGCCGCCATCTTCGCCGGCCAGCCGGTGTTCTGGAGCGTGCCCCAGAAGCTCCTCGCGGGCCCGCACGCCGCCGCTGGCATCGCCGCCATCAACTCGGTGGGCAACCTCGGCGGCTTCGTGGCCCAGAACGTGGTGCCGCGCATCTACGACGCGACCGGCAGCCAGCTCGCCCCCATGCTGTTTCTGGCCGGCTGCCTGCTCATCGCCGGCGTCAGCATCCGGGTGCTCGTCCCCCGGCTGGCAGGCTGGTAGGGCGCCGGCGGATCAGGCCTGGCGGCCGCAGGCCGCCGCCAGCATCCGCAACTTCTACCCAGCGTCCGCAAGGCCAGCGAGCGAATGTCGCGTGGCAGTGCAGTGGGCTCCGTCCGCGTGGCGGAGAGAGCGCTGACCTCGCCCGCGTCGCGCGGACGGTTCATGACGCAGTGATGGTGGTGCCGTGCGGCCTGGGCAGGCCAAGCCGATAACCACGGTCCTGCACCGCAAACTCGCCCGGAAGGAGCCTCGACCAGCACGCGCCCTGCGCGGACGCGCGTGGCGAGGTGTCGCCTGGCCCTTTCCCGTTCGCTTCACGCGGTGCAGGACTTCTACGCACACCCGAACTGGGTCGAGCTCGGCGACGACGTCCTCGTGGACCAGTCGCTCACCGTCACGAGGAGCTCAACAAAGACAAGAGCACATTGCCCGGTCGCGCGGCGCAGCATCGAGCGGAGAAGCCGCTCGCGATCCGACAGACACGCCATGAGTGGTGCCGACTCGATCAGCTCGCTCACGATGCGTGGGCGATGCCGGAGCTCGTGTCCGCGCAGGATCCGGAGCAGAAGGTCTGCCCATCATCGCAAGCGGGCAAGCCGCCGCCCCCGCCGGACGTCCCCGTGCTCGTGGCGTCGGAGCTCGCTGGATAGCTGTCCTGTGCCACATCGGCCGCCATCTCCGACAGTGCCGGCCAAGGCCAAGACAGTTCGGTTTCCGCGGATCTCCGCACCTGTCCTATCCGGGCGCCTCGTCAATGCGGCGTGCTACCGTCGGCGCGACCTTTCTCTCCCCTCCGGTGCTGGCACCAGGCCGAGCAGCCTCCCTTTCGCCTCGTGAACGATCCGCGCCGCCTCCTCATCCCCAAGGGCGACGGCGCGGTTCAGGGGGCCGGCGAGCGAGGCAACCACGAGGGCCCGAGGCGACGCGTCGGCCGACGCGAGCTCCCCAGGCCCGAGGCTTGACGCTTGGGCCCGGGTTGAGCCCATGCCTGCCGAGGGGGTGCGATCCGTCGTCACGCTCCCCCCATATCCCCAGGGAAGCGACGGATCGCACCGGTTCGCCCCCGCGAAATCATCCCGCCAGAAAGCCGCTCGATGGCGAGCGGTCGCCGAAAACAGCAGCGATTTTAATAGTTTCCGCCTTTTACGCCGCCGCGGGTGGCTTCGGTGTGGCCCAACGGAGCGCCCTGCACCGCCGCGTCGCCCGCGGTGAAGGGCCCGCGGCATCACCGTACGGCCACGATGCACGCGCTGGTTGACATAGAGAACCTCACGCGATCCGCATCCCTCGAGAAAAAGCGACGCTGTATCAACAATTCGGGGCTCGGATTGTCGATGCCCGGCGTGGTGCGGCCCACCAGATCCACGAGCTCGTTCGGCGGTGCGCCCTGGTTCGCCTGATTCTGGAGTTCGACGTGCATTGCGCGGTGCGCATCGCAGCGGATGACGGCGGTCGACGACCCGCGCGCGAGAGGCTCGTGCGGTACTGCTCCCGCCCGGCCTTCGCACTCGATCGAATCGAGCTCCTGCCCGATGGGCGTATAGCGTACTTGCTGAAGAGTGCGCACGCGGGAGGCGGTTTCGCGCCTCCTTCAGCGCGGTGCGAGGCGCAGTCGGCCCCTCGATTCAGGGGCATCGAGGGGCCGACGCCCTGCTGTGCGTCGATCGGATCATCCGCTCCACCGCCGGTATGGCAGAGGGTGTCCAAAGCGCCCTCTCACAGGCGCGCGTCGCAGGCGCCGCGCTTCACAGGCGCGCGTCGCAGGCGCCGCGCGACGCCACCGACACCCCCGCCGCGTTCGCGGTGCAGGCGTTGCTGTACGTCCGCCCGTCGCAGCCGCAGACCGGGGCGTACACATGGAGGCAGGCCTGCGGGGTGGGCTCGCACGTGCCCATCTGATCGCCCGCGCCGCACTGGGCCTCCGGGCTGTAGTCGCAGAAGAACCCGCGCTCGCACGCGAGGCCGGCGATGCCGCCGCACGCCTGCTCCCCGACATCCCCGCACTCGCCGGACGACGCAACCGACACGTCCGCCGCGTTCGCGTAACAGGCGTTGCCATACGTCTTCCCGTCGCAGCCGCAGACCGGGTCGTACACGTCCAGGCACGCCTCCGGGATGCGCTCGCAGGTGCCCGTCTGATCGCCCGCGCCGCACTGGGTCTCCGGGCCGTAGTCGCAGAAGAACCCGCGCTCGCACGCGAGGCCGGCGATGCCGCCGCACGCCTGCTCCTCGGGAGCCCCGCACGCGCCGAGCGACGCCACCGACACGCCCGCCGCGTTCGCCGCGCACTCGTTGCCGTACGTCTTGCCGTCGCAGCCGCAGACAGGGTCGTACTCCTTCGTGCACATCTTCGGGATGGGCGTGCAGGCGCCCCACTGATCGCCCGCGCCACACATGGAATCGATCTCGTAATCACAGAAGAAGCCGGGCTTGCAGGTGAGGCCGAGCAGGCCGCCGCAGAGGGCCACCGAGATGGTGCCGCCTGCCCTCGCCTCCTGCGCCTCGGAGGCGATCGGCTCGACGGCCTCGTCGGCCACCTCCACCTGACAGCCCGCGGCGAACGGGGCCATCGAGAGCGCGAGCCAGAGCGCGGAGGCGAATCGATGATTGTTGATACGACGCTGAACGTTCATGATGTCTCTCCATGGGGCCGCGCCGTTCCCGGCGAGGCGGTTGCAATGCACGAGCACTTCCCTCCGCGGCGGCGACATCCGCAGCGTCGAAGCGAACGATCGACGCGTTGCTCGACGCGGCGATCGCCGTGTCGAGGAGGCCTCGGCGACGCGCCATCGGGGGTCCGTCGCCGTGTTGCGGAGGCGTGGTTCCCTTGGCAGGAGTCGGGCCACGCGGCTCTTGCGGGGTTCACGCCTCTCCGCGGTCCCCGGGCGGTCCGGATCGGGCAGGGGCTTGCTCAAATGGGCGCGAGCTTGCGCAACTTGCGCGACAGCGCCCCGCAGGGGACTCCGGCCCGCGGTTCTTGGTAGGGAGCGCGGATGCACCGCCGCCTTCGCCCCGCCGCCTCCTGCGCCGCCCTCACCGCGCTCCTCAGCAGTTGCAGCGCCACGCCTGACGTCCGCTCGCAGCACATCGCGAGGTCAGGAGCCTGTCGCTAGAATGCCGAAGCCATGCCCTTGCGCCAGCAGACACCGCCCGGCGGAGACCGGCGCGCCGCCGTCCCCGGCGCGCCCGGTCGGCTCGCCTGCCTGAGGTCCCCGTGATCCGGGCCGCTCGCCCCGAGGAGGCTGAGCTCCTCGGCGCGCTCGCCCTCCGTTCCAAGGCGCACTGGGGCTACACGCGCGAGTTCATGGAGGCGTGCCGCGCGGAGCTCTCGATCTCGCCGGCGTACGTGGCGCGGCATCCGACCTTCGTCCTGGTGCGCGGAGACGAGGCGCTCGGGTTTTACACGCTCGAGGCCCTGAGCTCGACCCGGGTGGAGCTCGGCCACCTCTTCGTCGAGCCGGAGGAGATCGGGCGCGGTCATGGCCGCGCGCTCCTGGCGCACGCGCGCGACGAAGCGCGGCGACGCGGGTACCGCGTCCTCGTGATCCAGGGCGATCCGAACGCCGGGCGGTTCTACGAGGCCTGCGGCGCGCGGCGCGTGGGCGAGAAGGGCTCTGCCAGCATCCCTGGCCGGCTGCTCCCGCTCTTCGAGCTCGACCTGTCGCGCTGACGCGCCGCCGCTCGCGCTGGCCGAGCCTCCACGATATCGGCAACGTGAATCGATCTCCGGATCCTGTTCGTCCTCGATGGCGTGTCGTACTGGATGTTCGGTCGGCCCGGGGCTTGGTCTCCGTGAACACGGAGAGCAGGCGTCGGAGACGCGGCGACCTCCGGGCGGGCTACTCGACCTGGGGCACCGCGAGGCGGGGCCGTTCGGTGGCAGCGCCGAAAAGTGGGCGAAGGACCAGCGCGCGAACCTGCGGGTCATCGAGGCAGGGATGGGCGGGCCTCTGGCGGAGGGATCACCACGCGCGGCGAGGTCGGAGCGGCCAACCGGAGGAAGTCTGAGCCGTTGAACGTCACGAGCGCCTTCGTGCCGGCATGCTCGGAAGCCACAAGGTGCAGGGCATCGAAGACGAGGCCGGAAGAGCGCTGGTGCACGGAGCGCGTCGACCGGGGAAGAAGATGCGGGTCGACCGACGCGATGCCACGGCGACGTGTCGCTGCTCAGCCACCTGCTACGGGCGATCGAGGTGGTCCGACCCGACGGCGGGCGGTGGGTGCCGCTCGAGACCTACGTGGCTGTCCGGATCGTCCGACATGCCCTCGGAGCGTCCGACAGGATCTCCGACACGCGCACGCCTGGGTCAAGCGCTCGGAGTCCGCGCGGGCAAGAGTCGACGCTCACCTGAGCACGCCCACCAAGCGCCCAACCAAGTCTGGGTGACGGACGTGACGTACATCCCCACCGGCGAGTGCTGGTGTTTCATCATCTCAAGAAGAGATGATAGGCCGCATTCTTCGTCTCTTCGATGAATGGATAACCGAGGTCGGTGAGAAAACGGTCGAACTCGTCGTATTCCGGCTCCGGGACCTGCAAGGCGGCGAGGACTCGCCCGAACGCGGCCCCGTGGTTGCGGTAGTGGAACAGGCTGATGTTCCAGCGCCCGCCGATGTGCGTGAGGAACTGCATCAGCGCCCCGGGGCGCTCCGGGAACTCGAAACGTAGGAGCCGCTCGTTCGCTGTCGGGGCGCGCCCGCCGACCATGTAGCGCACGTGCAACTTGGCCATCTCGTCCATGCTGAGGTCGATCTCGGGGTACAGATGCTTGATATACGCGCCGATACCGGCGATCAG
Organism: Sorangium sp. So ce295; assembly: GCF_051527405.1. NCBI lineage: Bacteria > Pseudomonadati > Myxococcota > Polyangiales > Polyangiaceae > Sorangium > Sorangium sp. So ce295. The sequence continues at coordinate 13,330,324 of NZ_CP150324.1, forward strand.
CCCGCCGCCGCCCACGGGCACGAAGATGGCGTCCAGCGACCCGCGATGCTGGCGCATGATCTCCAGGGCAATGGTGCCCTGACCCGCGATCACGTCCGGGTCGTCGTACGGGTGCACGAAGGTCAGCCCCTCGCTCGCTTCGAGCGTCTTGGCATGGGCGTAGGCTTCATCGTAAGAATCCCCGATCAGCTCGATCTCCGCGCCGAGCGCGCGCACGGCGTCGACCTTGATCCGGGGAGTCGTGGTCGGCATCACAATGCAGGCGCGGATGCCGAGCCGCTGGGCGGCGAGGGCCACCCCTGCGCGTGGTTGCCCGCCGAGGCGGCGATCACGCCGCGCCCCTTCTCGGCCGCGCTCAGCGAGGAGATCTTGTTGTAAGCGCCGCGCAGCTTGAAGGAGAAGACGGGCTGCAGGTCCTCGCGCTTGATCAGCACGCGGTTGCCCAGGCGCGCGGAGAGCCGCGGCGCATCCTCCAGGGGGCTCTCCTGGGCCACGTCGTAGACGCGGGCGCGCAGGATTCGCTCGAGATAACCGCTTGGTGCCATTTGGGCGGCGAAAGCTACGGTCCTCGGCGCGCATCGTCAACTCGTTCGTGGAACACCCCTCAGGGCATCTCTCCGGCGACCGCGCGCTCTGCTCATTCGGGCGCTACGGCCTCGAGGCCGTGGATGTCGGCCCTTGATCCACCTCGCGCGTCCTGCGGCCGAGCCGCGCCCGCGCGCGTCACACGAGGATGCCCGTCCGACCATCCAGCAGCGCTCTATTGATTCCTGGCTCTCGCCTCGATAACAGAGATACGAGCATGAGAAAGCGATCTGCGCGGTGGTCCTGGGTGGCGCTGTGCCTGCCGGGCGTCGGGTGCACGACGATCGTCGGGCTGGACAAGCCCTACCATCCAGTAGAGGAGCACGGCGGCAGCGGTGGCGGTGGCGGCGGCGCCGACGGCGGCGGCGGCCGTGGTGGTGGTGGCGGCAGCGTGGAAACCGGCAGTCGCTGCGTCGGGCTGCCTGCGACGTGCGGGCCGGCGGAAGACGAGAGCTGCTGCGCGAGCGAGCTGGTGACCGGCGGCACGTTCAACCGGAGCAACGACCCGGCTTTCCCGGCCACCGTGAGCGACTTCCTGCTGGATCGGTTCGAGGTCACGCTGGGGCGGTTCCGCGCGTTCGTGGACGCGTATCCCGGGAGCCGGCCAGCTGTGGACGCGGGCGCTCACCCGAGGATCGCGGGCAGCGGGTGGTACGCGACGTGGGACGAACATCTGCCGGCGGACAGAGCGAAGCTCCTGGAAGGGCTGCTCTGCGATTCGGAGGGCACGGCGTGGGTGTGGACGGACGAGCCCGGCGCGAACGAGCGCCTGGCGATGAACTGCGTGAGCTGGCACCTGGCGTTTGCGTTCTGCGCGTGGGACGGCGGCCGGCTGCCGACAGACGCGGAGCTGGGCTACGCGGCGGCCGGCGGCGCCGAGCAGCGTCCATATCCGTGGTCCGCCTCGCCGGACGATGTGGCCATCGATCCGGACCACGCCATCTATGCCTGCAATGGTAGCGATGTGGCGGGGTGCGTGATCGAGGACGTCCTTCCGGTCGGATCGAGGTCACCGCAGGGAGACGGGCTGTTCAAGCAAGCGGATCTGGCGGGGGGCGTGTGGGAGTGGGCGCTGGACTGGCACGCGGATTATACGCCCGACTGCGTGGACTGCTCCGTAACGACGGGCGGGACGGAGCGGGTGATGCGCGGCGGCGGCTGGCGCAGCGTCCCGGAGGCGCTGCTCCTCTCCACCCGCGACCATCGGGTTCCGACGAACCGCGCAGCCGGCATCGGGGTCCGGTGCGCGCGGGATCCGTGAGCGACGTCTTCTACCGTCACGGGTACGACACCACCGCGCCCTGGCACCGCCCGGGCCCGTGGCTCGTGGATCCCGCGACGCGCACCGCCGCGGCCGCCAGGTTTACGCCCGTCCCCGATAGATCGAGTCGATGTGCAGCACGCGCTCGGGGTGCTTCAAGAAGCGCCGTTCGCGCTCCGTATGATGAAGCGCATGGCCGCCAACGCCGTGGAGCGATTGGTGGGCGCCGCAGGCAGCGACGAGCTCGTCGATGGAGGCCTGGGGTAAGCCGCAGATCGAAACGTCGAGCAGCTCGAGCGCCGGGTGCTCGCGAAGCAAGCGAACGAGCGCGCTGACCTCCGGCCGAAGCAGATTGGTCTTTTCGCCCAGGTCGCGCGTGCTCAGGTACGTGCCCAGGTTCAGGCTGCGAAGCTTCGGACAGTGGGCGATGAGTCCGTCCACGAGCCGCGTCAAATCCGGTCGATCGAGGCCGATCGAGCCGAGATCCAGGCGTTCGAGGCGGGCGAGCGCACCGGTCTCGAGCAGGTCGACGAACGCATCGCAGCCCGGGTTGCCCAAGCGATTGAGCGACAATGACAGCGACACGAGCGAGCTCGGTTCTGGCAGCTGTCTGCTGAACAGACGGCGCAGCGCGGCGATGCTGCGCGGTGAGAACGCATTGGCAGCAGCGTACAGGTGGCGGAGATGCAGAACGCCACCTGCGGCTTCGAAGGCGTCCGCCAAGGCTTCGATGCCCTCGTCGAATAGACCCGTGTTGTGCACGTCGAGGAGCGACAGGGTGCTGTTCTTGGCCAACAAACGGCCGAGATGCGCTGCGCCTCCCGCGCCGAGCGGATTGCGCTTCAACCACAACGCGCGCGCATGGCGGTTGTCTTCGAGCGCTTGGGCAATGATGCCCATGTCCTCCGCGTCGATGCAATTGCCTGCGAGGTACCAGGTCTCGATCGTCACCTCGGGATTGGACATCAGACGCGCGAACGCACGCGCCCCTTCATCGCCCGCGCCCTGGCACGCGATGTTATTTCCGAGCAGGAAGTGCCGCACCCGGCCCCAGCGCGGCGCGTGCGCCGCGCTGAACGGTCGCTCCACGGCTTCGCACAGCGCGGCGATGTGAGCGGGCCCCACGACCTGCTTGCACAGGTCCATGCGTTCGTCCGCGTAGTAAGCGCCGCGCTGGAAGATGAGCGGTGCCTCGCCGAGATCCGGCGGCGAGGAGCCGAGGCGCTCCGGATCCCGCAGAAAGTCGAAGAAGGGGGCGAGCTCGTGCGCGGGCGCGACCTCTACCGGCATGGCTTCGGGATAGGCCACGGCCATGGACACCGGCTCGCCGTCGACGAAACGCAGCGGACGAAGTGCCGGGTGACCCGGCTTGAGCGAGCAGATCGGTGTCCTGCTTTTGAGTTGTGCTTCTCTTTGTGCTTGCGCGCGCGAACGCAGCTTGCGCACGAGATCGCGAAAACGCCCATAGCTGGATACCGCGGTCTTGTCGCCCTCGACTGGGAAGAGACGCAGCGCGAGCTGGTTGGCCACGGGGTCCGTCGAGAGCTGGCGATTGGAGTTCGCGGGCAGGTTCAGCGCCAGGTCGGACACGGGCAGCCCGGCTTCGAGGGCACGGCGATCTTCGGCCAAGCGCGTCGCCACCCGTTCGACGTAGGTCCCGGTGTCGGTCACCTCGCCGAGCTCGGCGTCGAGCGAGGGTGTGGCCGCCTCCGGAAAGAAGCGACGCGTTTCGAAACCATAGTAGCCGCTGATCTCGGCCAGCTGAAGCGCGCTGAGCACCGGCTCGGCGGCGCGCGTCGCGTCGATCACCTCACGCAGATGTTGCGCCTGGGTCGTGTGAAACACGACTTCGGCACCGAGCTGTTGTGCCCAACGCAGCATGACCACCGCGGTCGAAACCCCGAGCGACCGCGCGAGGCGCACGAGCGGCGGAAACTCGAGGAATTGCCCGCGCGCAAGCACCGTGTGTCCTTGCACGCGGATCCCCTCCGCGCGGCACAGCGCCAAGAGTGGCTGCACGGGTCCGACAAAGGGGTGGAGCTCCACTTGATTCACCGCGGGGCGACGGCAAGGCTCGCCTGTCACGCCGTCGCAGAGCATCAGCAGCTCCTTCAAACGCGCAGCGGAATAGTTCGAAATCCCGATTTCATTCACCAATCCGCGTGCGACCGCGGCATCGAGCGCGCGCCACATCGCGGCGGGCAGCGGGCGATGCAGCAGCACCAAATCGAGCGCGCGACCGAGCCGCACGACAGAGCCTTCGACCGCCCGCAACGTTTGATCGAACAGCAGATGCTTGAAGATCTTCGTACAAACACGAATCTGCGGCAGCTCGGGATGCGCGGCTTCGAAGGCGCGCACCGCAGCGAATACGGCCGGCTCGTTCTTGTACAGGTGGGCCGTGTCGACGCTGCGCACCCCCGCTTCGAGCGCGCTCGTCACCAAGCGCGCGGCCGTCTCGCCACTGACTCGGTAGGTGCCGAACGTGAGCGCGCCGCGCAGGGCCTCGCTCGGCTCTGGCTCGGCCACGGGCGCAGGAGAAGTGTCTAAGAAGGACGCGAGAGCTCGATCGTCAGCCATCTTGATCCTCCAAACCCGCCGATCGAAGGGACCCCAGAATCGGCACAGGGGCCCGAGGCGATCCCTCGCGTCCCCTGCCACACCACCCGGCGTGCGGGTCCGGCCCGAGCGGTTCGACGAGCACGTTCCGAAAGAGGGCTGAATACATACCTGTTGAGATTCTCTCGAACCTCGGTCGCGCAGTCAAGCAGCCGCGGCCGGGGCGCCGCGCGCCACACCACGCACGCTCCGCCCCCCGCGGCTACCCTCCGAGGCCTGGACGTGGTGGCTGGAGCGCGCGGAGGGATGGATCGAACGGATCGATCGGCTTGATCGGATGATCACCCGCGCCGGCCGGCGGGTCCCTTCGTGAGCTCCGCGGTCGCGGGCGCGGCGTCATCTCCGTCGTCGATTGCGACGGCTCGGTCACGGCGAGCTCCCCAGGGCCCGGGGTGGGCCCACGCCTCCCGAGGGGGGACGATCCGCCGTCATGCCCCTCCGAGATCCCAGGGGATCCGCCAGAACAACCGTTCGAGGGCGAACGGTCGCCGGAAACAGTAGCGTGGCGATTCGCCCCCGACATCCTTGAACCGACCCAGGTTGCGGCGCGAGGCCGTGCGGCGCGAGGCCAGAGCTCCCGCGCGGCGCGCGAAGCTGCTCACCTGGGCCCTGATGTCACGCGCAGGTCGACGGTGCGCCCGCGGTCCTGCAGGTGCGGCATCCGCCGACCACCTCGATCGGGGCGGCGCCGGGTCGAGCGCGGGTTCGGCTCGCGTCCTGCTGCACGTAAAGGCGGCGTCCTCGGGGAGCGAGCGATGAAGAAGGCGGCATGCGATGTCAGCCGCGGCAGGCGCCGCGCATAAGCCTCCATCGAAAGCGAGAGGCGCTCGTGACCCCCCGTGCACCGGCGCACAGGGTCTGGCGAAAATAACCAATCGACCGCCGGGGCCGCGGCAGGCAAGCTCGTCGCACGAGGTCGCCGAGAGCGCCTCGTGGGGGGACAAGGCCGTCGCGCTCGGCGGCCGTGGTGCGCCGTCGTGGGCTCGGCCCGCGCGAGGGCGCCCCGGCGCGCGGGGGCACCGCGCGCCGGCCGGGCGGCCTCGGCGACGCGCTTCGAACGTCACGGAGTGAACCATGGAACTTGCGACGAACATCGAGCCGCGGCCGGGCGCCGTGGTCAGTGAGGTTGAGCAGCGGCTCGGGCATCTGATGATGCGCCACCACCCGTTCTTTCAGCGCGCCGACGCCAAAGACCCTCGGTTCTTGCGCACGATGTTGCAGCTCGGCTTCGAGTTCAGCGAGGTGCTGGGCCGCTACCTCACTCTGCTGGCGCACCGGCTGTGGGACACCAACAAGCCCGTGGTCAGCATTCTCGTGAGCCAGGTGCACGACGAGCTCGGCCGGGGCAAGTTCACCGACGACGGCCACCCCAACCTGTACCGCGACATGGTCAAGGGGCTCGAGGCTTGGGCCGACGGCGCGGCGATGGAGTTCATGCGCGAGCCGCAGAAGCGGCTGATTCAAGAGCTGAAGCAGTGCCTCGGCTCGGACGACGTCGACCAGAGCCTCGGCGCCTACGTCGGCACCGAGATCATCGCTTCGGACATCACCGTTCATATCAGCCAGGTGATGGGGCGGCTCGGGCTGTCGGAGGGGGCCATGCGCTGGTCGCAGTGCCACGACGTCGTCGAGCTCGAGCACGTCCAGGGCATCTACGAGGTGCCCCGCCACCTGCCCCAAGACCCCGAGCGGCTGCGCCAATTCTGGGGCGCGGCCGAAGAGATGATGCGCGCCATGTGGCGGTACTTCGACGCGCTGAACCGCCTCTCGTTCGCCTGAGGCCTCGGCCGGCGGGGCCGGCGAAGTGCGATGGGCCGCGCACAAAAGTTATTTTGGACCGGATCCTAACGACCTTACGAGCAAAACCGGCTTCGACCGTTCGGGCGCGACGACCCCGACTTCGTCGGCGTTCCGAACGGCCATTGCGCAAAGCCCAGCCCGCCGCCGCGCGCCTGGCAGGACCACCATGCCGACATCCTCGCTCCATTCGCCGCCTTCCATTACCGTTTCGCGCCCCACGAGCGCCGCGCGCCCGCCCCCTGCCTTTCTCGGGCTGTGGCGCGCGGCGCGTTGGAAGAAAAACCTGCCGCTCACCCTTCTCCTCTTCGGCGGCATGCTGGTCTCGCCCGCGCCCGTCGACGCCGGCGCCGCCGCCGTCGCGCTGCTCACGTTGCTCGCGAGCTCCGCGTTCATGACCCACGTCAACGTCCTCACCGACGCCGAGCTCGACGCGAGCGCCAAGCCCGAGCTCTACCGCTGGCTGTCGGTGAGCCGCACCTTCACCGTCCGCGCCCTGGCGGCCGAGCTCTTGGCGAGCGCGGCCGGTATCGGCTGGCTGCTGGCCCGGGGGCGCGCCTTGGCCGGCCTCGGGCTCGGCGCGTTTCTCGCGCTTACGGTGCTTTACTCCTACAATTACCTGTCACCCGGCACCGCGGCCGCCAGGCGCTTGAAGGCGTACTGGTGGGGGCACCTTCTGACCTGCCTGGTCAGCTACTTCGCCCTCTGGGGCGCGGGCCTTGGCCTGCACACCTCGGGCGGCGCGCGCGCGCTGGCCGCGTGGGGCCCGGCCTTCTTCTTCGTCTCGCTGTCCGAGTACGCGGTGTTCCTCTCCGAGAGCGCCGTCGACGCCGCCGAAGAGCGGAGGGCGGGCCTCAAGACGCTCGCCGCGCTGCTCGGGCGCAGGGGCAGCAGCCTCGCCGCGGCCTTGCTCTGGCTCGCCGCCGCGGCGGGGCTCTCGCTCACCGGCGCCCTCGCCGGCCCCGAGCAGCGCAGGCTCTTGCTCGTCTGCTTCGCGCCCGCCGTTCTCTGGCGGGGTAGCGTCGTCGCGCTGCTCGCGGCGCCGCTCGATCAACACCGAGACCGCGTGCTGCGCTTGGCGGTACCCGACGTGACCTTCTTCGGGAGCCGGCTGCTGACCGTCGTCAGCCTCGTGGTGCTCGACGCCGCCTCGTAGGCGCCAACCTTGCGGGAGGATGACGTGACACTCTTCGAACACGAGAACACGGGCCCCTATGACGTGGCCATCATCGGGGCCGGCCTGGCGGGCCTGGCGGCCGCGCACGCGCTGCGCGACCGGAACATCATCGTCCTCGAGAAAGAGCCGCGCCCGGGGGGCCGCGTCTACACGAAGTCGGCGGGCGAGAGCTTCTACGACCTCGGCGCGGTGTTCGCCTACGACCCCGCGGCGGCGCCGATCGCCCTGCGGACGCCCGCGCTGCACCACGAGAGCGAGCGCATCGGGCTCTTCGCCCAGGGCAACGTTCACTACGGCACCTCGGTGAGAGAGTGCCTGCGCCAGCTCGACCTGGCGCCGCACGAGCTCGACACGCTCGACGCGTTCGAAAGCGACCCCGAGAAGGACGCGAGCACCCTCTTGCCGGGCGCATACCGGCACCTCAACAGCTTCTTTCGCCTCATTCACCCGGGCGACATGAGAGAGTACCTGCCGCAGCGGCAGCACGACGCCTTCATCAAGTTTCCCACGCGGCACTACGAGACGGCGAACGGCTCGCTCGTCGAGGGGCTGGCGCGGCCGCTCGAGGGCCGGCTCGAGACCGGCGTCGAGGTGCTCTCGCTGACCGAGAAGGGCGGCTCGGTCGAGGTGATCTTCCGGCGCGGCGAAGAGACCCACACCCTCGCCGCCCGCGCCGTGGTGTGCACGGCGCCGGCGCCGGTGGCGAGGCGGCTCGTCACCACCCTCACCAACGATCGGTGCCGGGTCTTCCTCGATTCGCTCCGGTACGGCGAAGGCACCGTGGTGGTGCTCGGCCTCGAGGGCGCCGACCTCGCCGACTTCAGCTACATCGTCACCCCCGACCTGCCGTTCAACACCGTCATCAAGCACCGGGGGCGAGACGGCAAGCCCGACACCCTCTTCGTGTACTACGTGGGCGAAGCGTCCGAGGCGCTGAGCGGCCTGCCGCACGAAGAGATCGTCCGCCGGACGCTCGAGCACGCCCGCGCGCTGAAGGTCGGCGCGCTCTCCGAGAAGACGCTCCGCTTCGCGGACGTGCACCGCTGGGCCACGGTAGGCCCTCGCATCTCGCCCGCGAGTTACGCCGATTGGACCGACTGGGAGGCCCGCGCCTGCGAACGCATCTTCTTGGCCGGCGACTACGTCTTCGTCGAGCCAGACAACGTTCTGCCCTTTGGCACGACCCAGGCCTTGCAGTCTGGCAAGAGGGCGGCCGAGAGCGTGCGGGCGTACCTCGACGTGCCGGCCGAGGTCGAGGCGTTTCGCTCGCAGACGTTGATCGAGACGACCATCTACCGACTGGCGGGCGAGCGGCCCGCGTTCGTTCAGACCAAGAGCGAGTGCAACATTTCTTACTACGGGCTACTGCTGCAGGCGAACCCGAGCCGGCCGCTCACCGAATATCTGCTGCAAAGCGCGCGCGAATCGCTGTGGGAGTATCAGGTTGGCTTCGGCGTGACGGCCGACGACAGCCTGCTCGTCTTGGAGGGCCTGCTCGCGGCGGGCGTGGGCCGCGACGTACTTCAGCCGAAGCTAGACCGCCTGGTCGAGCTCTTTTACTCTCGGCCGCAAGGCGCGTTTCACAGCCTGTCGGAGCGCCGGGCCGAGATCAAAGGGTGCGCGCAGGGGCTCGCCGACTACTGGCTCGGGCCCTCCGTGTACGTGTCGGCCCACGCCGGCCACCTCTTGCACCGCGTCGCGCCAGAGCGCTACCCGCAAGAAGTCGGCGCCTGCACGCAGTACGTCGCGGGGCTGCAAGAGCCGGAAGGCTACTGGAGCAGCATCTGGTTCTCTTCGAAGTTCGTGACGACGCTGCACGCCGCCAAGCTCTTGGGCATTCACGGCGAGAGGTACCGCCCCCAGCTATGGCGGGCGACCGCCTTCATTCTCGCGACCCAGGGCCACGACGGCAGCTGGGGCGAGACGGTGCTCGAGACCTCGGCGGCGGTGCTCGCGCTCGAAGCCCTGGGCGAAGCGGGCACGGCCGCCCTCCGGAAGGCAAAATCGTGGCTTCGCGCGCGCAAAAAGCCCGACGGCTGGGAGGGCGAGCCCATGCTCTATTACTGGTTCGAGACGGGGCCCGCCGAGAAGATGTTCTTTCACTGCCGAGACAGGGGGGCCGTCACCTCCGCCTGGGCCACTCTCGCGCTGGCGAACCCGGCGTAACGCCGCACGCATGCGCCGGCACTGAGGCTGGGCGAGCTGCCGCGCAACGCGCACCGGCGCCAATTCGGTTTGCAAAAACGATAAACGCGGGCCGCGGCTCGGCCTGCTCGTTTTTCATGGCTGGAAACCAGCTTATCAGGAGCGCGCATTGACGATCGCTGGCGCCAGCACGATAGTGGCGACATGAGGTTCAGACGCGGGATGAATGCGCTGTGCGCCGCATCGATAACGACAGGCACGCTCTTCGGATGCGTGGGCGACCAGCCTGGCGAGGACGACCAGGCTGGGAGCTGCGCCGGGCTCGCGGAGACGCGGTTCACGGCGGCTCAGATCGGCTTGCCCACGGGCGGTGCAAAGATCGTATCCGCGGTGGAGGTCCCGGCGCGCACCGACGGGCAGGTCACGAAGCCGGAGCATTGCCTGGTCTCGGCGGAGGTGCTCCCCGTCGATCCGAAGGCGCCGTCGATCCTCCTGGCGGTAGCCCTGCCGACCCGGTGGAACGAGAAGGCGGTGTGGCTCGGCGGCGGCGGCTTCGACGGCGTCATCCCCGACGTGACGGGCAACTCGCTCAACACGCTCGCGCCGACGCCGCTCGCGCGCGGGTACGCCGTGTTCGCGAGCGATGGTGGACACCAATCGACGGCCGCCTCGCCCGGCGCGGACGCCTCTGCGCTCGCGAACGAGGAGGCCTACCGCAACTGGCTCTCCGACGCCCCCAAGAAGGCGCGCGACGTGGCGGGCCAGATCATCCGGGCGTATTACGGGGGCGACGCGGCGCGCTTCTACGCGGTGGGGAGCTCGACGGGCGGGCGCGAAGCGCTGTTCGCGACGGCGCGCTCCCCGGCCGACTGGGATGGCGCGCTCGTGTTGTACCCGGCGCGCGACGTGGTGAGCTTGACGCTCGGCCTCGTCGCGACGCTGCAGGCGCTGTCGGCTCCAGGGGCGTTCCCGAGCGCGGCGAAGCGCAGCCTCGTATGGGACGCGGTGCTGGCTGAATGCGATGCTCTCGACGGTCTGGCCGACGGCGTGGTCGGCGACGTGGCGAGCTGCAACGGGCGATTCGACGTGACGGCGCTGCGTTGTATGGGTGGTGAGGACACCGGCGACGCGTGCCTGTCTGATCCGCAGATCCACGCCTTGGAGGCCATCGACGCGCCCGTACGGCTGGCGTCGCCGCTCGCCAACGGTGACACCGAGTTTGCTGGCTTCAACGTGTACTCGGCTGCACAGGGCGTCGGGACCGATTCGCCGCTGGAGCCTCACGTGCAGTCCGTCGACCTTGGCTCGCGCGCGCCGACCTTTCCTGTCGACCCGCTCACCAGCTCGTTCGCGGCGGCCCTCGTCGACGGCTTCATGCGCCACGTCGTCGTCAGGGATCCGTCATTCGACTATCGGACCTTCGACGTGCGGACGTTCGGCCCCCACGCTACGCGCGTACAGGAGCTGTCTGCGCTCGACGTGGGCGACGCCGACATGGGCGGCTTCGCCGCGCGGGGCGGAAAGCTCCTGTTGCTCCATGGCACGGGCGACATGCTGACGAGCCCGCGGACGACGGAGCGCTACGTGGACGGGTTGCAGGCGTCGCTCGGCGCGACGGCCGCCGGCGCGATGCTGCGCTACTACGAGGTCCCTGGGTTCCAGCACTCCGTGAGCACCGTCTTCCAGGTGTCCTGGGATGGCCTCAGCGCGCTCGAGAGGTGGGTCGAGGCCGGCGAGGACCCTGGTGACGCCGAGGTCGTCACGGACCTGGCGGGCGTGCCGGGGCGCACGCGACCGCTCTGCAGGTATCCAACCTTCGCGAGGTATCGCGGGGCGGGAGATCCGGACGACGCCGCGTCGTTCGAGTGCGCGGCGCCCTGACGCGGCCGCGGGCGTCGCCAGCGTGACCACGGCGGCCCACTCCGCCCCGCCCCACCGCCTTGGGGTGAGTCGGCTCGCGACGGAGCACGCGCTCGATCTCCTCTTGCACGACGCCGACGCGCGCGTTAAATACTGAACCACATGGTTCAGTATTCGAGTGCCCGCCTCGATGCATCCTTCGCCGCGCTCTCCGACGCGACCCGGCGCGGCGTTCTGGAGCAGCTCGGACGAGCCGACGCTTCGATCACGGACCTCGCCGAGGCGTTTCACATGACCCTCACGGGCATGAAGAAGCACGTCGGCGTCCTCGAGCGGGCCGGGCTCGTCACCACCGAGAAGGTCGGCCGCGTGCGTACCTGCAAGCTCGGCCCGCGCCGGCTCGACGAAGAGACGGCGTGGATCGAGAGGTACCGCCAGCTCTGGGCCGCACGCTTCGACGAGCTGGACAAGGTCATCGAGGAGCTGAAACGAAAGGAGAACGTCGATGGACGCAAGTGAAGAGAGTGAGCCCAAATTGACGAGTAATCGCACGACGGTGGAACCCAAGTCCGATCGCGAGATCGTCGTCACACGGACCTTCGATGCCCCGGCGCGCATCGTGTTCCAGGCGTGGACCACGCCGGAGCTGTTCAGGCGGTGGTGGATACCGAAGTCGATGCCCGTGCCTCTACTTTCCTACGAAGCGGATATTCGCGCCGGCGGCAGCTACCGCCTGGTCTTTGGTCACGATGCCGCGCAGCCGATGGCGTTCTTCGGCACGTACCTCGAAGTGACACCGCATTCGCGCATCGTGTGGACGAACGACGAAGCGGGCGACGATGGCGCCGTCACGACCGTGACCCTCGAGGAAAAAGGCGGCAAGACGCTGCAGGTGCTGCACGAGCTCTATCGATCGAAGCAGGCGCGCGACGCCGCCCTGGCCTCGGGCGCGTACAGCGGGATGGGCGAGACGTTCGAGCAGCTCGACGAGCTCCTCGCCACGCTTGGCACGACGGCGCGATCGTCCTGAAGCCATCGCGCGGGAGGGGCGCCGGGGAGCGCGACGAGCGCGGTCCTCGTTCTCGGCGCTGCGCATTCACGCGGGCGGCGCGAGGCGCACGAGGGCCGCCGCCTCGGCACGCGCGCGAAGAGGGCGCGGAGCTCGGGCGGGATTCTCTGCAAATCAAGCTCTTACCCCGAACATCGCCGCGGTGCTGCGCGGCGAGAAGGCTCCCGACGACGCGCTGGCCCGCGAGCTGGGCGCGATGGGGCTCCTCTGAGTCAGCGCGCGCGCCGGTAGTGCATCGCCACCGCGCCGCAGCGGAGCGGCTTGGCCGAGACCAGCTCGAGCCGCCGCGTGGCGGGCAGCCCGCTCTGGTACAGGGTCGGGCCGTGGCCGGCGATCCTGGCGTGGACGAGGAACTTGTACTCGTCGATGAGATCCAGCCGGCGGCGTGCCCGGCGGTTTCACTGCTCGACGCCCTCAAGCGTGTGGCAGCCATTGCACGAGAAGTCGCCGGTGTTGGTCATCGGGTCGTACGCGGCGATCTGCAGCACATCGGCCATCCGAGGCATGACCGTCTCGAACATCCATGTACCCCACCGCTCGATCTCCGGATCCTTCACGTACTCGGCGAACGCCTCCTCGGTGGCGGGGAGCGGGGGGAGGTCGGGGCTCGGCATCGCGAAGGTCCCGTCGGCCGCGCCGCTGCCGTGACAGGTCACGCACGTCATTCCCTCGAGCTTCGCGTCGAACGCGACGAAGGTCTCCTTCATCTCCGGCAGGACGACATCCTCCATGAACGCGAAGCGCTGATCGAAGCTCATGTCCTCCCACGCGACGGGCGCGTCGTCCTCCTCACCCCCACATGCAGCGACGATCAGGCACATCGCGATCAAGACGCGCTGCATGACCATATTCCTTCTCCCTTCGCGACAGCTCGTGCGGCGTCTCATCCGGCGGCTCGAACCGCTCTTCCGCCGGCGCTTCGTCGCCCGGCCTACTGCGCCCTCGAGAAGGACACGCTCCACGTCGGCGCCACCTCGGCGATGATCTCCCTGAACCGCGGCGGGATGTCCGAGAGCTCCGTCATCTGGTGGATCGTGAGCACCTCGGCGCCCCCGAGCCCGACGGGGCAGCGCAGCGCCCAGGCGATCGCCTCTTCCTTCGAGCCCACCTCGATCAGGTAGAAGCCGCCGACGAGCTCCTTCGACTCGGCGAAGGGCCCGTCGAGCAGGACGCGCTTCCCCCCCGAAATCCCGACGCGCGCGCGCGCCCCGGCGGGATTGAGGCCCTCGGACGCGATCAGCACGCCGGCCTTCTGCATGTCTTCGTTGTATTTCATGTACGCGGCGAACAGCGCCTCGTCCGGGGGCGCATCCGCCGCTGCCTGTGCGTCGTGCTTCGCGTCGTCGGTCGCCCGTGTCGCGGTGATCATGAATCGCATCGTCGAGTTTCCTTCCGGTTCGAAGAGGAGCGCCCCGGCGGCGTCGACCGCCCGGCCCCGCCTCCACTGTCACGACGAACGGGCGACCACGCGATCGACACGCGGGGCGATCTTTCTTTGAATTACACCTGAGGCTTCGTAGTCACGAGGTTTTCTTCTGGCGGGCGGAGCTGGACGGTGGACCCGGACGGGGAGCTCGTCGTCCCGGGGCCGGCAGGGCGGCCCCGGCTGCTCTCCGGGGTCGCCACGGGCCGGGAGCGGAGCCGGCCAGGCGCGCGATTTTTTCTGGAGGCGACCGATGATTCTTGACGCCCGCGGGGGGTCTATGTTCAGCCGCACGCTCTTCCCGATCTACGTCGCCGCGTTCCTCTGGGGAGGGCTCGGGCTGCGCGACCGCCGGGTGCGCGCGCTGCTTTCGGCGAGCCCGAAGTGCGGGACCTGCTCCGGGTTGACAGAAGATTCTTCTACACGATCCGGACCGCCTAAGAAAAACGACACCAAATCAACAACGTATCCATGCATCGAAGGGGCCGCCTGAACGAAGCAGCCTGCGGGCGAGGATGGCAGAGGGTGCGTCGCGCCTCTCAGTCGCCTGGCGCGACAGGGGCAAGGAGCGAGGTGTCGATGCGTAGGGCGCGCGCCGTGTAGGGCCCCATAGGAGACGCCTGCGTGCGCACCGCGACGGTGAGCTCCGCGCCGAACGCGGAAGCGTGGACGAGCGGTTGCTCCCGGCTCGACTCGATGATGCCGCTGTTCCCGAGCGCGGGGAGCGGCAGCACCAGCGTGACCTCCGGGGCGCCGCCGGCCGACGGTACGCGCACGAGGCGCAGCTCGCCCCGGCTTTCGTCCACCGCGACGTTGCCGGCGCACATGAGCGATCCGTTGATGTTCTGCACCTCGTAGTCGATCGTCCAGTCGATATGGCTGATCACGGCCGCGATCCACACGTCGCCATCGCTCGTGCGCGCGGCCGAGAAGGCCGACCACCCGAGCCCCGAGGTCACGTCGTGGCATTCGGCCGGGCAGCCGCCGGTGGGTTCGCTGAAGTCCGCGGCCTCCCAGCCGCGCGAACATTCGAGCGTCGGTGTCGCGGTTCCGGGGATCGCGATCTCGTCGAAGCCGGCGCCCTCGGCGGCGCTCGCCAGCCGCAGCCCGTCGGGGTGCTGCACGACCGCGGCGACGCGCGGAACCATCGCTTCCCCGGCGGGCTGCGGCGGCGCGATGACGCCGTATTCGAGCGGCCAATATCCGGCGACCGGAGCGCCGAGGCTCCGCTCCGTGGTGCCATCGAGCACCTTGAGCTGCCAGCTCAACGAATCCGCCTCGGCGAACCCAAAGGCCAGCGGCGCGCCGTCTGGCGCGAGGCCGAAACGGGTCCAGTCGCTGCGGCTCGGCCGGCTCGCCGGCGCGAGGTCCCAGGTGCCGCTCGGCGCGCGCGTCGCGTGGACGAAGCGATCGGGCCCGTCCCCATCGAACCAGATGTGCGGCTCGCCCCGGGAGTCCATCGCGAAGCCGTAAACTGGCACGGCCTTGTCCTCGTGGTCGAACACCGGCTGCTTCTCGGTCGCGCCGCCGGCGAGCGGCAGGAATACGAGACCGCCGGGAAAGGCGCCTGGGCTGGCCTGCGTCTCATCCGCCGCGGCGTACGCCTCTCCATCCGGCGAGAGCGCCACGTGCATGGAACCGGCCTCCATGTCGAGATCGCGTTGCGTCGCCCCCTCCTGGTCGAGCTCGAACAGCCGCGTCGGGTCGTTGCCGAGCGCCACGAGGTACGTCGCGCCCGCCGCCGGCGCGGCCATCACTCCGCCGAACGCAAAGTTGTACTCGGTGCAGGTCACCTCCACGTCGAGCGTGATCGCGCAAGGCGCGTCCGCAGGACAGGCGTCGTCGTGGTTGCCCGGCCCCGAATCGCACGTCACCGCCGCGCCGCCCTGACCGCCCGCGCCGCCCGCACCGCCCTGACCGCCCGCACCGCCCTGACCGCCCGCGCCGCCTGCCGCTTCTGCGCCTGGCGACCCCTTGATATCGATCTGGCACCCAGCCGTCAGCCACAGGCCGGCAAGGATGCCGGCGCTCAAGATCCATTGGTCACGCGAATTCAATTGTCTGCCCATGATCGATCGCCTCCTTGAAATGCGTGGTCACTCAAATGCGTGCCACTTCGCAACAAACATTCCATTCGATTTTGTTGCGCAATATCCACGGTCAAACTTGATGCTCGTGCCCCCACGCGCCATGGCAACGACTTTCACGACTGACAGATTGTGCAGCCGTGTGCCACGCTCGGCGGGAGGGGTAGAGGAGTGGGCGTGAGCTGTCATGGCGCGCGTCGCGTGCCGCCTCCGCGCGCGCAGGGGGGGCGGCCAAGGTCGCGCTGATCATGGTCTGCTGCAGCTATGTTCGGAGCCGGGCGCCGGGATCACGGAATCGTGAGCCGACGCGAGCGGCGGGCTCGACGTTCGGCCCAAGCTTGCTCACCCCTCCGTGCCACCGGCAGCCCGAGCAGCCGGCCGAGCGCCTCGTGAACGACCCGGGCCGCCACCTCATCCTCGAGGGCGACGGCGCGGCTCAGGGGGCTGGCGAGCGAGGCGACCACGGCCGCCCGAGGCGACGGGTCGGTCACGGCGAGCTCCCCAGGCCCGGGGCTTGACCCTTGGGCCCGGGTTGGGTCCATGCTTTCAGGGGGTGCGATCCGTCGTCACGCTCTCCGCCAGCGGACGCGCGGTTCGAGCCGGTGCGGCAGGACGAGTGGCTCACCGCCCAGCTGCGCGCCCTCGCGCTCTGTCCCGAGCCGGCCTTCGTGGTGCCCGCCGAGGTGCGCCGCGCGGCTGGTTCGCTGGGCGCGATGGGGCTCCTCTGAGTCAGCGCGCGCGCCGGTAGTGCATCGCCACCGCGCCGCAGCGGAGCGGCTTGGCCGAGACCAGATCGAGCCGCCGCGTGGCGGGCAGCCCGCTCTGGTACAGGGTCGGGCCGTGGCCGGCGATCCTGGCGTGGACGAGGAACTTGTACTCGTCGATGAGATCCAGCCGATCCAGCTCGGTCGCGAGCTTGCCGCTGCCGAGGAGCACGCCGGCCGGGGTCGCGTCCTTGAGCTTCTGCACGCCCATGCGCAGATCGCCGGCGATGTGGTGGCTGCTGGTCCACGGGAAGTCCTTGCGCGTGGACGACACCACATACTTCGGCTTGGTCTCCAGCTTGACCGCCCACTCGCGCACCGCCGGAGGCGCCTCCTCGTCGCCGCGGGCGACCGCCGGCCAGTAGCTCTCCATCATCTCGTAGGTGACGCGGCCCCACAGCATCGCGCCGCTCTCGTCCATGAGGCGGGTGAAGAAGGCGCGCGTCTCGTCGTCGGCGATCCCCTCCTGGTGGTCGACGCAGCCGTCCAGGGTGACGTTGATGGCGAAGGTCAGCAGTCCCATGCGGCGAGTCTCCTTCGGAACGAGGCCTCGGTCAATGTTCCGGTATTGCAATGCGCACCGCGACGCTCTCGGCTTTGTCATCTCGCAAGACGCTCGAGTCCGTGGTGTCGCTAAGCACAGGCCCAATCGGATTCACCGCCTCTTCGACGGCGCCGGATCGAGCTCCGGATAGTGCCGGAAGATGCCGTCTTCGTTGAAGGGTATCCGCCGATCCGAGGCCAGGTAGGCCGCGATCCGCGGGCGCTCGGCCACGCGGTCGTGCAGGGCGACGAGCCCGGGGATCCTGGGCGCGAAGGCGGCCATGGCGTGCGGGAACGCGTAGCGGAGGCCCGCGATTACCTGGAACAACGAGAGATCCACGTAGGATATCGCGCCTCCCAGGACGTGACGGCCGCCGTGGCGCTCGAGGACGCGCTCGAAATAGCCGAGGAACTTGGGCATGCGTTCGGCGAGGAAGGCCTGGCTGCGGCGGAGGGCCTCGGGCTTCTGGTCCTCGTAATAGAGCTCGACAGAGAGGGGGTGGTGCGTGTCGTGCACCTCGGCGACCAGATCGGTGATGGTGAGCTGGAGCTGATGGGCGCCGAGCCTGCTCGCCTCGTCGTCCGGCGCGAGGCCGAGGCGCGGGCCGAGGTAGAAGAGGATGTTGGCCACCTGGGCGATCACGAGATCGCCGGAGCGAAGGAACGGCGGCGCGAAGGGCTCGAGCGCGAGCGCGTGGCTCTTCATGAGCTTCTGCATGACGGCGACGCCGCCGTGCTTCGCCGCGGGCAGCCGGGCGACATCGACATAAGGAGCGCCGGCGTCCTCGAGCGCGAGGCGCACGAATTCGCCGCGGCCCTGAATGCCAGGCCAGTAGTACAGCTCGTACGTTGGCGCGTTCATGATGGATAACTCGCCCCGGCACGGGCCGCGGTCAACCCTCGGCTGGTCCTGGAGCGCCTCGGACCGCACGATTCGCAACAGCTCGCACCCTGCCGGCTGCGGGGGCGGAAACAACTGGCGCGGCTTCGACTTCGGCCTCACGTGCTTGCTCGACTGGCGTTGGCGCTCCACGAACACCTTCGACGTCAGATAGGCGTGAGTCGTTGCAGGCGTGGGGGGGCGTCGCCTCTGGCGAGGGCGACGGCGCGATCACAGAGGAGATCCTTCAAGGCCCAGCCTTGTGCGGTCGAGCACGCTTCTTCTACGACGGAGACGCCCTCCGCTGCCGGCTGCTCGGCACGGCGCGCGAGGTCACGCTCCGCATGGGGACGCCTGAGCGAAGAGCGCCATGACGAGCTTCGGATACGTTTGAATTTTCTGCTCCTGATGCAGAAGGTCTCCGGGGTTGCGGCCGGGGACGCCGAGCTTTTTTGTCGAAGAATTTTTGACCCGTTCGACCCACCGCTGCCCACCGGGAAGGACGCTGGCGACGTGGGGCCTCCGACGTCGTCCCGTGCGGGTTCGATGGCTTCTGGCGATCGGGAAAAGGGGCGAGACATGATGGCTTATCGGCGGATGGTGGTGGCGGTGTCGGCGTGCGTGACCCTCGTGGCGGCGACCGCGTGTGCAGGAGGGGCCAGCGACGCTGGTGACGCTGCCTCCTACGGCGCCGGGACGGCGAGCGGCGGCACCGGGACGGCGAGCGGCGGCACCGGGACGGCGAGCGGCGGCGACTTCGGGCAAGATCCTCCTTTCGGCGAGATCGGGGGTGGCTCGGGCGGTAACCCGAGCTCGGGCGACGACGCGTGCGGCAGCGATCTCATCGCAATCGCCCGCGACTTCAAGGACACGCACCCTGATTTCGAGGCGGGCCGGTTCGGGAGCGACCCGGGCCTCGTGGAGGCTCAGCTCGGCGCGGACGGCAAGCCGGTGTATGCGGGCGACAGCGAGGGCACGCGGACCACGACCGGCAAAGAGGCCTTCGATCAGTGGTTCCGCGACGTGCCCGACGTGAACACCGCCGTCCAGATATCGATCCCGCTCGCCGACAGCGGGAATGGCACGTCCACGTACGACAGCACCGACTTCTTCCCGATCGACGACATGGGGTTTGGCAACGAGGACCGGAGCCACAACTACCACTTCACGCTCGAGCTCCGCACCAAGTTTGAATACGAGGGCGGCGAGGTGTTCACCTTCTCGGGCGACGACGACCTCTTCACCTTCATCAACGGCCACCTCGCGATCGATCTGGGCGGTGTTCACAGGCCGGAGAGCGCGACCATCGACCTCGACGCGCGCGCTGAGGAGTTCGGCATCACGCCGGGCAACAGCTACACGCTCGACTTCTTCTTCGCCGAGCGCCACACGACCGAGTCGAACTTCCGCATCGACACGTCGATCGGTTGCTTCACCCCGGTCGTCAACTGAGCTCGGTCGCCCGCTGACCCGGCGCGACCTGAGCCCACAGCGCCCTTCGCGAGGAAGTGTAGCGCAGCAAACCTGAAGGGTGGGACGGCGAGCGTCGTGATGGCTCGGTCCTGGGTCGAAAGAGCGTGGTCCGGGCGGCGCCGAGCGCGCTGCGGGGCGCATCGGCGTGCCGTGGGCACACCTGTCCGTCCGGGCGCTGGTCTGGCCCGGGACGCGCGACGCGATGCGGCGTCACCGGGTGCCTTGCGGCGCAGAACGGTGCTCTTCCAGTACGGTGGCCGCCGCGTCGCGAGCACGCGTCCACACGCGATTTTCGCGTTGCTCTCTGAAATAAAACTTTTTGCCCCGCAACGCGTCGAGGTGGACTGTGCTCTACCCCTATGACGACGACGCCTGTAACGCCCGACGTGACGACCCCTGCAGCAACCTCGCCGAGCTCACTCGCAACGCCAAGGAGTTTCGACGGCAGATCCGCGATGGCGACCCGACCAGGCGCGTCCGCCATGGGATCGCAGGCATCATGCTCCTCCCGCTCGTGACAGTGATCGGCTGCACCGATTCACCCGTCCACGACTTCTCCGTCAACGACTTCCATGAGGCCATCCTTGGCGCGCTCTGTGCGGACCTCACCTCATGCTGCGGCGTGACGGCTCCTGCAGACGCGTGCGTGGACCGGCTCCGATCCTCGATGGGCGCGCACCCCGTGCTCCAGGCGGAAGCTGTCGCGGCAGGGCGGCTCGAGTTCCGCGAGGGGCTGGCGCGCGCTTGCATCGATCATATGCAAGCGCTGTCGTGCCCCGACTTCGAGGCAATGGGAGCCTCCGGGGCGTGGTCCGCATGCGACGGCGCGTTCGTCGCGAAGGTCGCGACGGGGGGCGATTGCGCGATGTCCGCGGAATGCGCGGACGCGGACACCTACTGCGAGGTCGCGGACTTTGCGCACCTCGGTACGTGCGTGGTGAAGCCGGGGTCCGGCGATCCATGCACGCGCGAATGTGCCGATGGCCTTGTGTGCCCGAGCAAAGGTGGCTCTTTTTGCGTCGCGGCGAAGCCCAACGGCCAGGCATGTGAGAGCGACCGCGCGTGCCTGAGCGGCTACTGCAACGACTCAGGTGGTGAGACCCTCTGCAGCGACCCCGAGGCCAACGGGCAGCCGTGCGCCAATGACAGTCAGTGCAAAGAGGGCAACTGCGACACCTCGAGCGACCCACCCGTCTGTGCGCCGAAGAGGCCGGACGGCGCGACATGCACCACGGGCGACGAATGCGCGAGTGGCGCGTGCGTGGACCATCAAGGTTCGGGCGTGTTCACGTGCGCTTCGGCGGCGTCCGGATGCTCTATCTCCCTCTGAGCGGCATGACAGTTTGGGGCTCGCCGGAAGGAGCGCAGGCGAGCCTCAAAAGGGGCTCGCCGGAACGCGAGCTCTCCCGCGGCGAATGGCAGGCCCGCCGCGCGTCGATTGCGTGAGCCGGGGGACGCGTTCGGGTAGCATCGCGGCCGTGGCCCTGCTGCGTCCGATCGCCCCGCCGTACGATCCGCTCGACTGGGTGAAGCGGCCGTTCCCCGAGCGCGCACGCATGGTCTGCGAGGCGTGGGCGCTGCAGGGCTCCGGCGCGCCGCTCGCCGTCTACGTGCTCCACGCGGTCAAGCTCGCCCTCTATGCCGGCGCCTGGGTCCTGTTCTGCAGCACCTCGCCGAGCCTCGGCGGCCTCTCGACGATCGGCGACTGGTGGCTGCGCCCGCTCGCGTTCCAGAAGGCGATCCTGTGGAGCATGCTGTTCGAGGGCCTGGGCTTCGGCTGCGGGTTCGGTCCGCTCAGCGGACGCTACGCCCCGCCCGTCGGCGGCGCCCTCTACTTCCTGCGCCCCGGCACCACGAAGCTCGCGCTGTTCCCGCGCGCGCCGCTCCTCGGCGGCACGCGGCGCACCCCGCTCGACGTCGCGCTCTACTTCGCGCTGCTCGCCCTGCTCGTGCGCGCGCTGCTCGCCCCCGCGCTCGGCGCCTCGCACCTCGTGCCGATCGCCGCGCTCGTGCCCGTCCTCGCCGTCGCCGATCGCACCATCTTCCTCGCGCTGCGCGCCGAACACTACTGGACCACCGTCGTCGTGTTCGCGGCCACCGCCGACTGGATCGGCGGCGCAAAGGCGGTCCAGCTCGCGCTCTGGCTCTGGGCCGGCGTCTCGAAGCTCAATCACCACTTCCCGACCGTCGTGTGCGTGATGACGAGCAATAGCCCGTTCGCCCGCTTCGCATGGCTGCGGCGGCGCATGTACGTCCGCTATCCGGACGACCTGCGCCCGTCGCGACTCGCGATCGCGATGAGCCACGCCGGCACCGCGCTCGAGCTCGGCGTGCCCATCGTGCTCGCGTGCTCGACCGGCGAGACGGCGATCGCCGTCGGCATCGCGATGGCGCTCGCGCTCCACGCCTTCATCACGAGCAATGTGCCGATGGGCGCGCCGATCGAGTGGAACCTGATGGTGGTCTACGGCGTGTTCGCGCTGTTCTGGGCCCACCCCGGCGCGTACCCGTTCGACGTCGGCCCGCCTCAGCTCGGCGCGCTCCTCGCGATCATGCTCGTCGCTGTTCCGCTCCTCGGCAACATCGCGCCAGGGCGGATCTCGTTCCTGCTCGCGATGCGGTACTACGCCGGAAACTGGCCCTATAGCGTGTGGCTGTTCCGCGGCGACAGCTATCGAAAGCTCGACCGGCTCGTGAAGGCCGCGCCGTGGATCTACGACCAGCTCGGCCGGCTCTACGACCACGCCACGTCGGTCGGCCTCGTCGGCAAGGTGCTCGCGTTCCGCCTCATGCACCTCCAGGGCCGCGCGCTGCCGGTCCTGCTGCCGAAGGCGATCGAGGGCCCGCTCCACGAGTACGAGTACCTCGACGGCGAGCTCGTCGGCGGCCTCGCGCTCGGCTGGAACTTCGGCGACGGCCACCTGCACGGCGATGGCTTGCTGCGCGCGATCCAGGACCAGTGCGGCTTCGCCCCAGGCGAGCTGCGCTGCATCTTCGTCGAGAGCCAGCCGCTCGGCGGCGCGAAGATGGCCTATCAGATCCACGACGCTGCCTCCGGCCTGCTCGACGCCGGCGAGCTCGACGTGCGCGAGCTGCGCGGGCGCCAGCCGTGGGCGGGCCCGTGACCGACGTGGACGCCGTCGGCGTCGGTCCGCGCAGCTGATCGCGACCCCATGGGCTCGACTGGCTTTCACCCCTATCTAGCCAAGAGGCTGCGACCGGAAGATCGCGAAGCTGGGATTGGAGCGCGCCGCGGAGATGCTGGTTGTTCGGATCGCTGGCGGAGCCGCATGTCGCGAGCGGCGAGCTGTTGCGTCGCTCCTCGTCATGGAGATGCTCGCTCAGGGTCAGGTCGCCGCTGCGGCGCCGACGAGGCGGGGGAGCCCGGCGCACCAGTCGAGCACCTCGGCGAACCGGCGCGTGATGAGGACGCCGAAGAGCGGATCGCGCGCGAGCTTGGCCTGGGTGGTCGCCGGGCTCGAGAGGCCGCAGAGGAACCGCGCCGCCTGGCGAGGATGGCCCAGGGCGCCCGCGTGCGCCGCGCGCAGCGCCGTGAACGCGTCGACGTCGAGCCCCACCGGCATCGGCGGCGCGTGCGCCGGCTCCGGCAGCGTCACGGCGACGCCGGCGCGGCAGAAGGTGCAGCGCCCGCACGCGGCGTCGAGGCGTTCGCCGAAGTACGCGGCGAGCGCGGCGGCGTGACAGCGCGCCGAGGTGAGCAGCTCGATCACCTGCCGCACGCGCCCGATCTCGGCGTCCTCGCGCCTCGCGAAGCGCGCGAGGAGCTCGC
The DNA here is from genome assembly GCF_051527405.1 of Sorangium sp. So ce295. NCBI lineage: Bacteria > Pseudomonadati > Myxococcota > Polyangiales > Polyangiaceae > Sorangium > Sorangium sp. So ce295. Next base: position 13,353,797 of record NZ_CP150324.1, read on the forward strand.
CGACGAGGGCGCCCGCGTCGTCCATCGAGGCCACGCGCACGAAGCGGTGCCGGATGTCCGACGCCTTGAGCTCCGCGAGCCCCTGCCGCTCGAGGTACTCGAGCGCGCGCACCACCCGCTCGCGCGGCTGCTCCAGCGCGGCGGCGGCGGCGGCCGGGTCGATCGCGTACAGGACTCGCCCCTTCTTCGCATGGCCGAAGAGCGCCTCGAGGAACCGCGCCGGCTCGCCCTTCACCGACGCGATGACCTCCTCGAGCGTGCGGTGGAGCCGCACCTCGTAGCCGGCGTAGTGCGGCGTGAGCTGCCGGACCGCGCCCATCAGCTCGAGGTAGGTCAGCGCGGTGCGGAGCACGAGCGGCCGGACGTCGTGGCGCGTCCCCAGCGCGTGCAGGCCGAGCTCCACCTGGGGCGCGGCGAGCACGGCGCCGACCACCCCGTGGAGCGCGTCCTCGGTCGGCGTGTCGCCGTACGCGAAGTTCTCGAGGACCGGCAGATCGTCGCCGCACACGAAGATCTCGACCACCGAGTGCGCCTGATCCCTGCCGGCTCGGCCGATCTCCTGACTGTAACTCTCGAGGCTCTTCGGGAGATTGTAATGGTCGACATAACGCACATCGGGCTTGTCGATCCCCATCCCGAACGCGATGGTGGCGACCACGATGCCGCGGTCGCTCTGCATCCAGTCGTCCTGCACACGCGCGCGCTCCGCCGCCTCCATCCCGGCGTGGTACGCGCGCGCCGGCAGCCCCGCAGAAGCGAGCTTCTCGGCCACGTGCTCGGCGGTCTTCTGGAGCGTGACATAGACGATGGTGGAGCCGGGCGGCCGGGATCGCAGGCGCTCGATCAGGACACGGTCGCGCGCGCTCGCGCTCACCGCCGTCGCGCGGAGCTCGAGGTTCGGTCGGTAGAAGCCGGTGATGACCGTGTGCTCCTCGCGGATGCCGAAGGTGGCGCAGACGTCGCGCACGACCCCGGGCGTCGCGGTGGCCGTCAACGCGAGCACGCGCGGCACGCCGAGCGCCCGGGCGGTGTCCGCGAGCCTCAGGTAGTCGGGGCGGAAGTTGTGTCCCCACTCGGAGATGCAGTGGGCCTCGTCCACCGCGAAGAGGGCGATCTTGAGCTCTTTCAGCAGCGCCATGAACCGCTCGCTCACGAACCGCTCGGGGGCGACATAGAGCAGCTTCGTCTTGCCCGAGCGCAGATCCCTGTGCGCCTCCGCCGCGTCGTCGGCTGACAGCGACGAGTCGAGCCGGACCGCGGCGATGCCGCGCGCGCTGAGGAAATCGATCTGATCCTTCATCAGCGCGATCAGCGGAGAGATGACGATCGTGACCCCGTCGAGCAGGAGCGCGGGGAGCTGGTAGCAGAGCGATTTGCCGCCGCCCGTCGGGAAGACCGCGAGCGCGCTGTGGCCCGAGAGCAAGGCATCCATGACCGCGCGCTGGCCTGGGCGGAGCTCGCGGAAGCCGAACCGCGCATCGAGGACGTCGAGCAGATCGGGGCCGGATGGCGTGGGCTGGTTCAAGGGGGCATCCTACACCTCGCTCGCGCCGAGGAACACGCCGCCGTCGCGGGCGTAGAGCGACAAGCCCGGGTCGGTCAGCGGCTCTCCCGCGGAGCCGACATCACACGACGCGGCGCTCGTCTCGCTGGCCTGGAGCCTTCGGCACGACGCTCGGCCATGTGAAGGCGAGCTCACCGCCCACCGGCAGCTGGTTCCACAAGGGCGCCAGCTCTTCGAGCCGGACGACGATGCGATCGACTCGCCGGGCATCTTCGCCCGAGAGCGACTCGCGCGGCGCGGGCCGCGAGGCATCCGGGCGCTGCCCCTGGCGGCGCCTCCAGATCAGGTCGCAGACGGCGGCGAGGCGCTCCGACGTGACCATGTCGTGCTGCCTGCCCTCGTCCGCGTTGCGAAGCGACGTCTCCCGGCGCAGCTGCTTCCGCCGCTCGCGCGCCCGTTCGCGCGGGCTCCGGTCGCCGGGCGCGGCCGAGATAAAGGTACCGCCGCCGCTCGCGGCACGACCGAAGACGCCCGACGTCAAGCCGAGCTCGGCCTCCACGACGTAGTGGACGAGGTCGTGCGGAATGTGGTCGTCGAACCCAGGCGCCGGATCCATCGCCTGGGGCTGTTTGCCGGCGACCTCCACGACGACGGCGTACCGCCGCTCGCCGGTGCGTCGAAAGATAACGTCCATGATGAGACATCAGGATAGCACATTCGCGTCCGAAGACAACCTACGACCTTGGTTGGTCGCACTAGCTGCGGGGCGCTTCAACGCGTATCGAGCGCGGTCCAAAGATTTCGGCATGCGCCAGGTCGTAGTCCGGATCGCCGACCCGCTCGTCATCGAAGGCCAGATCGAACCAAGCCTCTCGGTCTACCCACCTTGGCCCCAGATCAAAGCGTTTGAAGTACGCGATTCGACCATCGAGAGGAAGCGCCCTGAAATGCGCGAGGAACGCTTTCATGCACGCAGCCCCGTCCAGCGTATGCCAGAAGAAGCTGTCCTTCTCGGCGTAGACGAGGAAGTCGACGCCCCGCGCGTCGAGCTCCCGCCGATCGAACTGGAGAGGGAAATGGTAGCAGAGCCACGGCGCGAGTGGCTCGGTCGCACGCTTGGAGAACTCTCGTTCAGCAATGAGCGTTAGAAGCTCGCGCTTGTATTCATCGAGGTATTCTCGGAACGCCTCCGCGCCGCTCCCCTTCGCCTGCGGGTCGCCTTTCGAACGCCTCTCTCTCTTGAACCAAGACATGTTTTCTCGTTGTCTGTCCTAGGCTCGGGTCAGGCTGGTCGTGTAGAGCGCTGGATCTCCCGCTCTCAGCCAGCCGCGACTGACGGCGTGGTTCTGGGGCTGGAACCCGCACGAGCGGGCCGGTGACGGGACACGCGAGGACCGCGTCGTGGCCGTGGAGATCCTGGTGGCGTGAGATCGGGCCTTCCTGCTGTTCGCTCCGCGGGAAATCGCCCGTATCCTGTCGGCATGCACTGCCCCACGTGCGGCCGCTCGAACGCGGAGGCCCATGTCTTCTGCCCGGGCTGCGGCGTCCGGCCTTCCCGCGCCGCGAGCGCGCCCGTCGCGGATCCCGTCACCGAGCCCCACGCCGCGAGCGCGCCGGCGGAGCGCTCCCTCGAGGAGCGGGTGGGGCGGCTCGAGCGCGAGGTCCAGGCGCTGCTCGAGCGGCGATCCGCGTCGATGCGCGACGAGCTCCGCTGCCCCGCCTGCGGCGCGAGGAAGATCCTCCACGCGCCCAAGGTCCTCGACGCGGACGCCGACGGGCGGAACGAGCTCGCCATCGCGCAGCCGAGCGTCTGGCGCAGCCGGAGGGTCGGCAAGCTCGAGGCGTACATCTGCGCGGGCTGCATGCTGGTCGAGTGGCACGTGAAGGACCTCGAGGGGCTCGACGAGCACGTGGACGTGTCGGCGCTCGATGGTGAGGCGCCGCGGCAGGGACCGTATCGTTGATCGAGCGCGTCCGCCGCAGGTGACGTCCGAGGGGGTCAAGGTGTCGCTGGAGGCTGCCGGCGCGGACGAGGTGCGGCGGGATGCCGCCTCGTTCCACGCCTCGAACGCGGCCGTTCCAGATCGCCGTCTGGCGCCGCTCCGGGTAGCGCAGCATACTCTGGGCGCGATTCTTGAGCCGTCGCGGGCGGATTTTGTGCGCCCGCCTCCGGGCCTGCCGCTCCGGCTGTCCCTTCACCGGTTTCAGCCTGGTGCCCCCATGGGTCTGCTTGGAGATGCCGTCGCGGAGCCCGGCACGACGCAATCACAGGCCCCGTCACTCGGCTTGCTGACGAGCACTGGCTCCTGGCGGAGGCGGACTCCGTGGGCGCGAACGATCGTCTGAACAGAATCATGATGTGGAGGCAGAATGAAGAAGAGACAACTTGGTCATCAGCTTGGTCTCGCGGTGTGCGCGGGCGCCGCGCTCGGCCTCTCCACGGGCTGCTCGATTGAAGGCGCGTCCGACGAGACGCTCGATGCATTGGGGTCGCATTCGTCCGCGATCATCGGCGGCGAGCTCGCCGAGGCGAGCCCCTGGGCCGTGCAGGTCTTCGACGTGCGGAGCACGGGCGACTTCTACCAGTGCACAGGCACCCTCGTCGCGGCGCGCTGGGTGCTCACCGCGCAGCACTGCATCGCGGACGAGGGCGAGACGTCGGCCGTGCGCGTCGGCAGCAACACGTACCTCGCGGGCCAGCGCATCGCGGTCGACGCCGTCGAGGTGCCCTCGGCCGTGGCCGACATCGCGCTGCTCCACCTGACCGAGGACGCCGATGGCCCGTTCGTCCAGCTCGCCGAGGCGACGTCGACCTGGATCGACAGGGACGCGACGGCCTACGGCTGGGGGAGCGAGGGCACGCCGCTGGTGATGGCGCCGTCGCTCAAGAAGGCGACCATCCACATCAATGGCTGGCACTCCGCCGAGGAGCTCAAGGCGACCGGCGTGACGGGCGCGGGCTGGAGCGGCGACTCCGGCGGCCCGTGGTTCGTCGACGGGCGCCAGGTCGCCGTGTTCTCGGCCACGAACGGACAGAACGGCACGAACCTGCACGCGACGGTCACCGGCGTCGACGTGGCGCGCCACCGGGCGTGGATCGACGCCACGATCGCCGGCGGCCCCACCGTCCACCCCAGCAACCAGGTCGTGCTCCACGATCTCTCGAACTTCTCCGGCATCTCGCAGGGCTTCGGCATCGGCCACCACAACCTCCTGAACACGACGATCATCGGCGACAACCGCGCGAGCGCCATCGAGGTCCCCGCCGGGCTCCGGGTCACGGCCTTCATCCACCACAACTTCGGGGGCGAGGTGCGCATCTTCACCTCGGACACGGATCTCGTGGCCGCGGGCTTCAACGACGTGCTCTCGGGCATCGTCGTCTCGAACGCCTCGGACCCGCAGCTGGACGTCGTCACCTTCTACGAGCACGCCAACTTCTCGGGCGAATCGTTCCTGTACGGCGTCGGCTCCGCCGTCTTTTTCGGCGGCCCCTGGGCCCCCTGGGACCAGAGGGTCAGCTCCGTCCGCGTCCCCCCCGGCTTCCAGGTGACGCTCTACGACTGGTTCTTCCAATACTCGACCGGGTCGCGCGTCCTCACGACAGACGCGAACCTCGCCCCCCAGAGCTTCGACAACCAGACCCGGAGCTTCCTCATCGAGCGCTTGTAGGAGCGAGCGCGCGGAGCGGTCAGCCCTCCTCGCGTCGCGTCGCGTCGCGAGGCGAGCGCCGAATCACCCCCACGCCGGCCGCGCGAGGCCAGGACGGCGCGCTCGCGCGAGCCTCGCTCGGTAGGCCCCGTGCGGATCGAGCCCCAAGATGTGCTGGCCGGCCCTGACCCGCCCGCGAGGCGGCCCGCTCACCACGTCGAAGGGCCGGGCGGCCCGACGCGCCCCGTGGCGAACGCGCCGAGGGTGGACCAGTGGGCCGTGCACGGGGGCAGGGAGGACAGCGAGGCCACATGGTCGTGGAACTCGGAGATGCGCAGGTTCTCCACGTTCAGGCACTTCGCGCCCTCGGGGCTCCAGATCGCTTCGAGGTGCGTCGGGTCGGCGCCCGGAAGGATGCCCAGCTTGTCGCGCACGACGATCGGGGTGCCCGGGCGCGTGAAGCTGGTCGTGCGCTCCGCGCCGCCCGCGGGGCCCGCGAAGTAGGCCGCGCGCTTCGCGTGCAGGCAGGCGCCGAACAGGAAGCGGCCCTCGTCGGTGCTCGCCGTTTCGGTCCGCCAGGGGGCATATCCCCACGAGAGGCACGTGTCGATGGCCCCCGTCTCACAGCTCATCGTGGTCGCGCTGGCGTCGCGCGTGACGGTGGCGAAGAGCCCGTCGACCCTGCTCTCCCCCACGAACGACGCCCGGAGATCGACGCCGGCCACGCTGCAGTGGCGGCGCCACCTGGAGGCGCCCGGATCGGCCCCGGCGGGGACCACCCGGTATTTGACGTTGTACCGTCGGAACCAGGAGCGCGGCTCCGGATCCGGCGGCGGAGGCGCCAGCGGCGCCGGGCCCGGCGGCTCTACCATCAGCTCGTAGTGGAAGAACAGGCCCCCGGGGCCGGCCACCTCGAGCTTGAACGAGGAGAGCGCCGCTCCCCGGACGGGCGGGAGCACGACGCCGTCGAGCGCAACCTCGATCTCGAGCTCCATCCCGACGGCGCGCACGCTTCGCAGCACGACGGGCCGAAAGGCCGTCTCGCCGGGCAGCCTGCGCGACGCGCTCACGGCGGACGAGTACACCGCGGTGGGGTTCGTCGCGCTGCGGAGCTCGAGCTTGACGCTCCCCCCGGCGTTGACGAACCGCTCGGGGCAAAAGGACGGGACGCCTTGATCGTTGAGAAAGCAGTAGGTGCTGTCGCTGGCCGCCACCACGTAGATCCCCGGACCGTTGCTGCCAGGGCGCTTCGTGGGGTCATAAGGCAGCAGCGCCCTGAGATCGGGGATCTCGAAGGTCGTGTCCCCCTCGGCGCCTCCCGTCGCCGCGCCGGGCGGCAGCGCGTCGGCGGGCTCGCCGGCGCCGCCGGCCTCGATCCCGGTCGGGGGCGCGTCCGGCGCCCCCTGCGCTGCGTCTTCGGGATCCCCGGGCTCGGGCAGCGCGCAGCCGCACGCGCCCGCTGCCAGGAGCGCAAGCATCGCTCGCGCGCGCCACGCCCCCGAGACGCCTCCGGCGGCCCGCACGCCGCGCCCACGTCGCTCGTCTCGCCAGGTTCCGTTCCTCATCGGTCATTCTCCTCGTCGCGCTCGTCGTGCTCGCCGCTCTCACCACGCCGGGGACCGCGGCCCCTGCTGGACGCAGGCCCCCGTGCTCCGACAGCCCCGCAGGGACGCCCCGGGGCGGGAGGCAGGATGCGGCCCTCCGGCCCCGGGCGCCGCCTTCACTCGCAGCTCGGCGGGCGGATGGTCGTGCCGCCGGCGGTGACGCTGAAGGGCGGTCGATTCGGGCTGAAGGGCTTCGCGTGGTCGTCGCAGGCCTCGACGCCGAAGAGCGCGCGCGCCGCGCCTGCGCCGAAGGCGTCTTCGCACTGCTGCATCGCCTCGCTCACCGCCTTGGCCTCGGCGCCGATGGCGCTCGTGTCGATGCTGCCGTCGGGGTTGAAGCGAATGTCGGTCACGTGGTTCACGGTCGTCGAGCTGGTCTGCGTCGAGACAGGGGCGCACACGAGGCTGAGCTGGGCCTCGACGCACTTCGCCTGCGCCGCGCTGAACCCGCTGGCGCGCAGGGTGCTCGAGTACGAAGCGGGGTCGGCGCAGACGTTCGACGGGTAGGGGAAGCCGGAGACCGCCCGGCCCGTCAGGCAGATGTTCACGGCCGGGCGCGCGCCGCTCGGCCCATCGGCCGCGCAAGGCGGCGGCGTCGGCGGGTTCGGCGCCGTGTCGGCGAGGCAGGTGTCGACGTCGACGGGGAAGCTCGAGAAGGCGCCGTCGAGCGGCAGGTGCGACTGGACGTTCGGCTGCGTCAGGGGCGCGCCCGTGCCGGAGCCGGTGCCCATGCGGAAGCGGTTCGCCTCGGGCCAGTCGCCCGTCGTCGTCTCGGCCAGCGTCCCGCGGGTGTTGACGATGGGCACGTCGAAGCCGAAGGGCCCGAAGCGCAGGTGCAGCTTGATGGCCGCCGAGTACGTCGCGTTCACGAAGCCGCGGGGGGTCACCGAGAGCGCCGTGACGGGCTGCTGGTTCTCGAGCGCGACCGCATCGCGCAGCACCTGCTCCTGGCCGCCGTTGACCCCGAGCCCGCCGGAGACGTCGAGCCACATGGCGAAGACGCCGATGTCGAACCCGGCGCCCGCCGTCAATACCGACTCCATGCCGGCGCTGTGCCGCACCGTGAAGGTGTGATCATCGTCCTGGATCATGCGCGCGAGCATCGGGTTCGTCACCGGCATCAGGCCCATGTCGCCCGCTCCCGAGGGTGACAGCAAGAACCAGCGCAGGCCCGACGCCGGCGCGACCGGCGTCGGCGTGGCGGCCGTGCCCGAGCCGAGCATCATCGGCATGTCGCCCCACGATACAGGGAAGGGCGCGACGATCGAGCCGATGGGGGCCATCGGCCGCGGCGTCAGGCCGAAGGGCAGCGTGCCCGAGGTGTGGCCGAGCAGCCGTTCGTTCGGCGTGCTCAGCGTGCCGATGTCGGCGCGCGCGTCGAGATCGAGGTACACGTGCACGACGCCGATATCGAACAGCGGGAACCTGACGGGATCGGGCCGCACGACCGCCCGGCGCGAGACCACCGCGTCGGCGTGCGTCACGGTCTGAAAGCGCCGTCGGAAGGCGCCCGTCGTCGGATCGAGGGACGCGTCGTTCACCACCTCGCCGTCCGCGCTGACGAAGGCGAGCGGCGCGCGCATCTCGCCGAAGCCCGGCAGTCCCATGTTGCCGATCGGCGTCAGCTTGCCCCCCGCGAGGATGGGCACGACGAACGCCTGCGCGCCGTCGTTGGCGCCCGAGCCGGTGAAGCGCTCGGGCCCGTCGAGCACCACCGTCGGCTCCATGACGAGCAGGTCCACCGTGTGGCCGAAGAGCTTGAGCTCGGCGAGCGCCCTCCGGCCCATCGACCGCTTGCCGCGCACGCTCTGCTGGCGTTGCACCTCGCGGGCCGCGCAGTACAGGCGCGCGCCTCGCTGGCGCGCCTCGCCGAACAGGCGCGGGTCCGGGTAATTGAACGTGCCTGTCTTCTCGATCGAGCGCTTCAGCCAGCGGGCGCGCGCGGCGCCGAAGCCGTCGAAGTCCTGCGTCACGCTGGCCGAGAGTGCCCCGGGGAACATCGCCCTGAAAGCGGCCAGCGTCGCCGTGGCGTCCCCCTCGTCGAGCGCGGCGGCGACCTTCGCGTCCGCGCTCGCGAGCGCCTCGTCGAGGTGCGTCCTGAGCGCCGGAGGCGCCGAGAAGGGGTCGGTCGTGGCCGCGTTGCGCCAGCTTGCGCGGTCGCTCGTCGGCCCGGCCGCGAGGTTCGCCCCGTTCGAGAAGCTCGCCAGGCGGATGGCGCTCGTCGTCGTGTCGCTGATCGGCGTGCTCGCCGGCACCGCGCTCATGCCGGCCGCGGGCAAGGTCGCGCTCGCGGTGGCGGGGCCGGCGACCGGCGAACCCACGCTGACGAGCGGCTGCTCGCCGACGCCGGTGTCGTCCGGCGCTTCCGGCGCGGGCTCCGCATCGGCGAGGCACCCGGCCGCGAGCGCGCCGAGCGCACCCAGGACGACAGGAGACAGGACCGAGCTGCGGCGGGCGCGCGTGTGGACATGATTCGACATGATTTCCTCCTGAGCTGGCTCGCGACGCCTGCGCGCGGCGCGGCGTCGTCGATGGATGGCCTCGCGCCCCCCGGCTCGGGGGGCGCGGCGTGGTGGCGTCGACCCGGCCACCGCGGACGTCGGTGCCGCCGCGCGCGGCATGCTCCGCGGACGCGACGGCCTTTCGCGACGGCCTTTCGTGAAGGGGGTTAGCGAGGCGCGTGCCAGCCGCTCCGCCACCGGCCCGGATCCAGCGCAGGCCCGCGGGCGCCGCCGCGGGACGCTGCGCCTCGTGTCCCCCCTTGGAGCCCCCGCCCCGGGCACCGGCTCGGGCACCGCTGTGGACACCGCTATGGGCACACCCGTCGGCGCCAGGCACCTATACTGACCGTGAGATGACGGACGACGGGTCGACCCTGCAGCCGAGCGGGCATCGCGCCTCGAGCAGCGGTGGGCCCGCCGCCGCGCCGGGCCTCGTCCGCGTCTTCGGCGCCGGGGTGACCCTGGCCAGCGCGCTGCCCTTCGAGGGCGAGGCGCTCGAGCTCGGTCGCGGCTCGGCGGCGCTCGGCGAGGCGAAGGACCCTCGCATGTCGCGGCGCCATGCCCGCTTCCGCTTCGATGGGCGGCGCTTCTGGGTCGAAGACCTCGGCAGCCAGAACGGCACCTTCGTCGACGGGGAGCCGCTGCCGGCGGGGGCGCCGCGCGAGGCGACGTGCGTCGTGCGCCTCGGCGACTCGCTCTTCGTGCCCTCGATCGACGTCGGCCCCCTGGCGCGCCAGGGCGTCGTGGCGCGCCAGGGGTTCGTGCGGGGCCCGGCGATGCAGCGGCGGATCGCCGAGGCGGCGCGCGCCGCCGAGCTCGGGCTCTCGCTGCACATCCGCGGCGAGAGCGGCACCGGCAAGGAGGGGGTCGCCCGTGCCTTTCACGAGGAAGGCCCGCGCGCCGCCGGGCCTTTCGTGCCTGTCAACTGCGCCTCCATCCCGCAGGGCATCGCCGAGCGCCTGCTCTTCGGCGTGCAGCGCGGCACCTACTCGAGCGCCAACGCCGACGCGCAGGGGTATCTCCAGGCGGCCGAGGGGGGCACCCTCTTTCTCGACGAGATCGGCGAGCTCGACCTCGAGGTGCAGGCCAAGCTCCTGCGCGCGCTCGAGACGCGTGAGGTGCTCGCGCTCGGCGCGTCCAGGCCGAAGAAGGTCGACTTTGCCTTCTGCTCGGCCAGCCACCGCGACCTGCGCGCGCAGGTCGCGGGCGGGCGGCTGCGCGAAGACCTCTACTTTCGCCTGGGGCGCCCCGCTGTGGAGCTGCCGCCCCTGCGGCGGCGCCTCGAAGAGATGGCCCTCTTGATCGAGCAGCAAGTGCGGCAGCTCGCGCCCGAGCTGGGGCTCCACGTCTCGCTGGTCGAGGCGTGCCTGCTGCGGCCCTGGCCGGGCAACGTGCGCGAGCTCCTTGTCGAGGCGCGCGCGGCCGCCCAGAGCGCGCTCATGCAGGGGGCCTCGCGCGTCGAGGCCGCGCACCTCAGCCCGAGCGCCGGCGCCCTCTTCGAGCCCGACCCGCCCTCCGGCGCCCCGCCCGCCGGAGGCCGAGACAGCGCGCCTGCCGCGCCCCGGGCGCGCCGCGCGCTGCCCTCGCGCGCCCCCCCGCTCGACGCCGGCGAGCGCGCCCGCATCGAGGCGGCGCTGCGCGAACAAGGCGGCAACGTGCGGGCCGCGGCGCGGGCGCTCGGCATGCACCGGACGCAGCTTCGCCGGCTCATCGAGCGGCACGGCCTCGGGGCATCGACGGGCGCCGGCGAGCCCGACGACGCGCTGGGCTCTGTCGACGAGAGCCCGTCCTAGCGCCGGCCAGACGACAGACGACATCCCGGGCGTCTTCACGAGGGCGGGGCGCCTCGTGCCCTCGTGGAGGGGCTCGCTGCCTTCTTCTCAGGGGTTCAGGGGCGGATGGCGAGCAGCGTCGGCGTTTGACCCGGCGCCGCGGCGGCTATCGCGTCGATCAGCGCGCGCGGCTCGCCAGGCCCGACGGCGCCCGTCTTGCGGACGGCGTCGACCCTGCTGAGCCCCCACAGGAGCGCGGCCGCCGCTGGCGTGGGCAGGCGGCTCAGCGTCCCAATCGGCTCCGGCGTGATGGTGTTTCCGAGGCGGCGCACCACGCGGAGCCCTTCCTCCAGGGCGCGCGCGAGGCGCATCGCCTCTGCCCACGACACGCCTGCGTTCCGCGCGTGCGCCGTGACGATAGCCACCATCGCCGGCGCGACGAGCGCCGCGTGCGTGCGCAGCCAGCTCTCCATGTCGGCGTGCACCACGGCGGGAATGCCGGCGTCCGTGAAGACCTTCGCCCACGCCGCGTCCGTCACCGTGGTGACCATGCCTCGGGTGACGATCTTCGACGTCAGCTTGCCGTCCTCGAGGGTCGCCAGGATCGCAGGGAAGCCGAAGGCGAAGCGCGCCGGGCCCACCGCCTCTCGGAGGCGGCCCAGCGGCTCGAAGGTGTTGAACATGAACATCACGGACCTCGCCGCGCTCTCGGCCAGCGCAGGGAGCACCGCGTCCACCTGGTGCGCGAGCACCGTCACGAGCACGAGATCCCACGGCGTCGTCGCGTCCAGCGCGGCGCTCACGCGCACCGCCGCGCGCTCCCCCGAGGCGCTCACGATCGCCTCGTCCCGCCGCAGCTGCTCCAGCCGCTCTCCACGGGCGACCACCGTCACCTCGTGCCCCGCTCGCGCGAGCTGAAAGGCAAAGGCGCTTCCAATCCTACCGGCGCCGACAATGGCAATCTTCATGTGTTACACCGTAGCTCCTGTAAAAATGCCCATGAAGGACCGCCCGAGTCAGAAGTACCGACCAAGGCTCTCCCTGGTGAACTCCGTCAGCTCCGAGGTCCGGCCGGTCTTGATCTTCTGCACCCATGCCGGGTCGCTGAGCAAGGGACGCCCGACGGCGACGAGATCGAAATCGCCGCGCTCGAAGCGGCGCACGAGCTCGCCGAGCCCCTGCGGCGCCGAGGCCTCGCCCGCGAAGTTCCCGAAGAGATCGCCGGACAGGCCGACCGACCCCACGGTGATCGTGGGTTTGCCGGTGATCTTCTTCGCCCATCCCGCGGCGTTCAGATCGGAGCCGGCGAACTCGGGCTCCCAGTAGCGTCGCTGGGAGAGGTGGAGCACATCGGCGCCCGCCTCTGCCAGCGGCAATAACCACTGATCCATTTCCTTCGGCGTCTTCGCGATCTTGTGATCGTACGCGCCCATCTTCCACTGCGAGAGGCGGAGGATCACGACCATCTCCGGCCCGACGGCCTCTCGAACGGCCTCGAGGACCTCCACGGCGAAGCGATTCCTCTCGCCGATCGTCTTTCCTCCATACTCGTCGGTGCGCTGGTTCGTCACCTCGTAGAAGAACTGATCGATGAGGTACCCGTGGGCGCCATGGATCTCGATGGCGTCGAAGCCGAGGCGCTTCGCGTCGGCCGCCGCCTTGCCGAAGGCCCGCACGGTGGCGTGCACGTCGTCGCGGGACATGTTCGCCGGGCCTTCCAGGGCCGCGGGCTCCTCGTGGCCGTTCGGATCCTGCTTGGCGAGCCCGACGTGCCATAGCTGGGGCGCCATCTTCCCTCCCGCCCTGTGCACGCTGTCGATGACCTTTCGCCAGCCGTCCAGCGCCCGCTCGCCATAGAAGTGCGGGACGTCGCGGAGGTGAAGCTTGCCCGGCCGCTCCACGACCGTTCCTTCCGACAGGATCAGCCCGACGTCTGCGGCAGCGCGCCGGGTGTAATAATCGACGTTCGGCTCGCCCGGCGCGTTGCCCGGCGATCGCTGGCGCGTCATGGGCGCCATGACGAACCGATTCTCGAGCTTCAGCCCCTTCAGCTCGAATGGCTTGAAGAGCGCGCTCACGTCGTCGTTCTTGTTCGGTTGCGGATCCGCCATCGCTCCGTCCCTTCTCCGGTTCTCCGGGCGTCGTCCTCGTCGCGGCGCCGCGGCCGGCAGCGCCCTGGCGCACCGGGAACGCCCGCGCCTGCAATCTCGACACCGCGGCGCCATCGTCATCGACGACGCCCTCCTCGGTGTTAAACCAACTGGATGGTTTAAATCTAGGGAGCGGTCTGGGCCGTGTCAACTGGGCGGAGCGGCGATGCCGCAGCGCGGGGCGAACGGCCGCGGGCGAGCCGCGCGAGGGAGGCCCGGAGGTTGCGGCTCGAACGTGGGCGGTGCGCTCTTCTTGCCGCGCGCCACGGCGTATGCTCCATGAAGGAGCCACCCATGCGCTACGATTCGGCGGCGACCAAGAAGAGGCTCCTTGACGCTGCGCTCGACGAGTTCGCCGAGCGAGGGCTGGCTGGCGCGCGCGTGGACCGCATCGCCGAGCGGGCCTCGGCGAACAAGCAGGCCATCTACGCCTATTTCGGCTCCAAGGAGGGTCTGTTCCGCAGCGTGCTCGAGGAGCGGTGCCAGATCGCGTTCGACGCCGTGCCCTTCGACCCGTCGGACCTGCCGGCCTTCGTCGCAGGCGTCTTCGATCACCTGGTCGAGAATCCGAAGAGCGTGCGGATGATGATGTGGAGGCAGCTCGAGCTCCCCGACGAGGCGCAGCACGACGTCGCGACCGCCAAGGTGGAGGAGCTCGCCGGGGCCTACGACCTCGGGGCGACGCCGAGGCGGTGCGCCGAGGACCTGTTCGTCATCCTCCTCGGGCTGTCGATGTCCTGGTTCGGCTTCGCGCCAAACCAGCCGGTCGAGAAGGGATCGGCGGCGGAGCTGCGGCTGCACGCCTTCAGGAGGTCCCTGGTCACGGCGACCGATGCGGTCGTGAAGGCGATGACGACGAAGAATCGATAGCTGGTCCGTGCCGGGCCTGGGCGCCATTGGCCGCCGAGGATGCCGCCGGCGCGCTGCCAGGGCAGGCGGGCGACAGTCCATGACGGCAGGCCGCGAGCACCGCGGCGCTCAGGGGAACCACGCTGCGACCTGCACCACCTCGCGCGCCGCGCCGGCCAGGCCCTCGTCGCCCGCGAGCGCGGCGATGAGCGGCGCGAGCTTCACGAGGGTCACGCCGTCGCCTGCGAGCGCGGCTCCGCGGTACTCGCCGGCTACCGCGTCGAGCAGGATGCCGAGCGCCGCGGCGGCGCCCTCGGGCGGGAAATGGCGGGCCAGCGGGACCAGGTCGAGAAGGCGGCTCGGCTCGTCGGCGCCGAAGTGCAGAGCCAGGGGAAGGGCCTGACGCGTGAGCTCGGGCGCGCGCGCGGGATCGTGGCGCGCCAGGATGCCAAGGGCGGTCAGGCGGGCACCCTCGCTGAGCGGCGCGACCGCGGCGAGCACCGCGTCGCTGTGGCCCGTCGCCGCGAACCAGGGGCAGACGTCGAAGAGCATCCAGCCGCGCTCGCGCGGCTCGGCCTTCCGGATGGCCTCGTCGATCCGCGCCCGTAGCCGCGCCGGCTCTGCGGCGAAGGGGAGGCTCCGGGCCAGCGCCCGCACGCGCGCCGCTTCCGGCAGCGTCTCGAGCAGGTCCTCGGCGGGATCGCCCAGCGCCCTGAGGCGCGGGATCAGGCTCTCGAGGAGCTCGGCGGCGCGCTCGCCGAATTGGGGTGCGAGCGCTGCGGCGCGGCGGGCCTCCGGGGCGTCGAGGAACGGCACGAGCTCCGCGAGAGTCCGTTGCATCAGCAGGTCGTACGGGCTGACGTGCTGCTCCACCGCGGCGAAGGCGGCGCGTAGGCGCTCGGGATCGCCGAGGCCCCGCGCGAGCGCGGCGAGCGCTCGCGCCCGCGCGGGCCCAGGCAGCACATCCGCGTCGGGCCAGAGCGCCTCGGCGACCGCACGCGGGTAGCGGTCGGCGAACAGGTCGAGATCGCCAGGATCTCCGCCGCTGTCACGGAGGACGGCGAGCGCCTCGCGCACGACGGCGATCCCTTCCTCCGGAGGCAACCCCTTCGCCACGAAGAGCATCTGGTGCGCTCGCTCCTCCGCGTTCTCGGTGGTCCGATACGCGGCGAGCGCTTCCCGCGCGAGCGCGTATCCCGCCTCGCCCCCGACGACGTCGGCGAGGCTCAGGAGGCCATCCCCGCGGAACTCGGCCGCCGGGGTGCGCCGTGCGGCGTCCGTGGCCCACGCGAGTACCTCGGCGCGCGCCGGGCCGGCCGTCATCGCCGCGCCGAGCGCGGTGAGCGCCCTGGCCTGATCTCGCTCGTCCGCGATCGGCGCCTTCCGAGCGAACGGCTCGACGCCCACCGGGGCACCGTGGTCTTTGCGGCGGGCGCACTGGTTCACGCTCGCCTCGACAAGGGCCGCGCGCACCGCGAGGGCCGGTGCCTCGTGACTCATTGGAAGCGGCTCGATGGCGTGGCGGCGCACGCGCTCGAGGTCGGCGACGAAGCCGAGGTAGGCCTCGGGCCGGGCCATCCAGCGGGCGAGGTGCTCTTCGGTGACCAGCGCGGCGAATGCCTGGAGCGGCGCGGCGGCCTGTTCCAGGTGGGCGCGCGCGTAGGCGCACGGATAGCCGGCCGGTGGGAGCGATAGTAGACGGCGGCGTGACGCGTCCCGCGTGTCGTGGTCGAGGTGCGCCTCTACGTCGCGGCGGGCCGCGTTGGAGCGGAACGCGTACGTGCCCTTGATGACCGTGACAAGCGGCTCGATGCCGGCGAGGGCACCCTCGATGTGGGCCCCGAGGGCGGTCGTGATCTCGTCGTCGCGAAGTCGCCCGTAGGCGACCGAGAGCAGGCCGAGGAGCTTGGCCGATGCGGCGCCTGCGGTCTCGAGGAACTCCGCGGGATTGCCCGGCACAGGCCAGGGCCGCACCGGCAGCGGATGGATCCGCGTGCGCGCCGGATCGAAGCCGAGGCGCGAGATCCACGCGCGGGCTGTGGCGTCGTCGCCCTCGACGGTGGCGAGCACCTTGACGCGGGGACCCACGGCGGAGAACAGCGCTGGCCAGGAGACGAGCGGTTCCGCCTCCTCGACGTCGGTGATCGCGAGCAGCAGCGACGGCTCGCCCTCTGTCGGCCCCACGCGCAGATGCTCTTCCGCGATCCGCGTGCGCAATAGCCGAGGTGGGCCGCCCACATAATCGGCGCGCAGCCGCGAGGTGAGCAGCGCGACCAGGTCGCGCTCGAGCCTGAGATCAGGCCCGATCGGCACGAGCTGCGCAGCGTAGGCGGTGCCTTGCTGCTGCGCACGGACGAGGTGGGCGGCCACGACCGCGCGTCGGCTCGGGCGCGGGCCGTGCAAGATCGCATAGGGCAGGTCCGGCTCGTCGAGCCACCGGCCGAGCGCGGCTAGCGCGGTGTGCTCCTCGGTGTCGAGCTTGGTGCGCGACGCTTCGCGCCAGGCGCAGCGGAAGGCGCGCTCGACGGGCGCGGGGGCGGGGATCCGGGGCGGGGGTGTCGTCATCGCACGCGTTAGGTGGTGAACGGGGGGGTCGTGGAGCGCACCGTCCGGATGTTCTCTCGTCGAGAGTTTGTATCCTGGCTGCTCTGCGTGAAAGTACCGTCCCACCGACCCATCTTGTTCACCTTGGTCTCTTTCTTTTGATTCGGGCCGATCACGCCGCCCTTCGCGTCCTCTCCGATGTTGGCCGGATGGAGGCCGAGCTCTCGGAAGATCTGCGCGCACATGGGGCAAGGCGCCATGCCCTCGCCATCCTCGTTCGTGGTCTCGATCGTCGCGCCGTTCCTGAAGCGCTTCTGAAGCTCGGCGCGCACCTCCTCATTCGTCATCTCAGGTTTCCCCTTCGCGGTTCGCTGGGCGTTTCCTTCGGCGCGGATCTGGCTCGCCATCTTGTGCAGCGCGTCCACCTCTGCACACGTTGTGTCTCCCGTCGGGGTCGTCTTCGAGTCGCGCGCCCTCTGCGCGTTCTTGACGGCCTCGGTGATCGCCGGGTCCTTGTACCTGTTGCGCTGAGCCTCTGCGTTCGGCCCGCCGCGCTCTCGCTGGCTCTTGCCCTCGATATCGCCCGGCACCCCGCGGCGGTTCTTCGGATCGGTAAAATCCTTGCCCTCCGGGTTCTTCCCGGCCGCGTTCCGTACGGTCGAGAACGGCATCAGCCCGCTCGGATCGACGAACCGCGTCGGCGCGTTGCCTGCGTAGTCGAAGCCGTTGAAGCCGCCGTCGAGCCCCGCCGGGTCCGCGCTCAGGTACCGCCCCATCGCCGGATCGAAGTAGCGGTAGCGGTTGTAGACGAGCCCCGTCTCCTCGTCCTCGTACTGGCCCGGGAAGCGGAGCGGCGTGGTGGTCCGTCCGCCCTCTTTCACCTTCGCGCCGAACGCGGATCGGTCGAGCTCGCACACCACCTCGCCCGCCGGGCCGACCAGGCGCTCGGGCGCGCCCACGTCGTCGTTGAGGTAATGGAACCACGGGCTCTCCTCGCGGCGGCCGCCCGCCATGCGCGTGTCGCGGTGGGCCCAGGGGGCGTACCGGGCCTCCTCGAAGCAGTACGTGCGCTCCTCCACCACGGGATCCCCCGCCGCCTGCGCCACGCGCTTGATCTCGTGGACCAGCACGCCGCCGTCCCACACGAAGCGCGCGCTCGACAGCTCGCGCCGCTTCCCGTCGGGCGCTCGCTCGAACGTGCGCTTCCCGATGCGCCGCGCGAACGGATCGTAGCTGAGCTCGATCACCTTTCCGTCGGGCCTCTCGACCGCTGCGAGCAGCCCGAGGGCGTTCCACCTGTACCGCGTCAGCCGCCCCTCCGCGTCGCGCGCGCTCGTGAGCCTGCCCGACTCGTCCCACGCATACGTGGTGCCGCCCTTCTGCACCAGGCGGTTCCCGGCGCCGTAAGCGCGCTGCTCGCCGTCCGGCTCGTGGAGGTTGCCCGCGGCGTCGTACGCGAAGCGTTGCCCCCGGCCCCGCTCGTCGCGGATCCCCAGGAGCTGTCCCGCGGGGTCGTGCTCGAACAGCCTCCGGCCGAGCGTGTCGTCCCACGACTCGACGAGCTCCGAGCACGGCCCATAGCGGAACGCCTGGTACACCGTCGTCCCCGGCGGGCGAGGGCCGACCCACTCGGGCCGGCCGGCGCCCGCGCTGGCTTGCCCGGGGTGGCCTACACAGCGCTGAGCCATGCGGCCGAGCGCGTCGTAGACGACCTGGATGCGCCCTCCGTCCGGCAGCGCGCGGGCGATCTCGCGCCCGAGCGCGTCGTGCGCGACCCCGACCGCGGTGCGCCCGTCCAGCACCACCTGCGTGGCCCGGCCGCAGGCGTCCCGCGCGAAGGCGGCCGAGTGGCCCAGCGACGTCGTCCGCTGCACGACGTTGCCCATGAGATCGTACGTCCGCCGCACGAAGAACGCGTCCCCCGACGCGATCTGCCGCTCCTCCACGACCCAGCCCACGGCGTTGCGCGTGAACGTGAGCTCCCCGGCAGGCGTGACGGCGGCGATCAGCTGCCCGCAATGGTCGTATTCGAACGACTCCGTGGCGCCGTCCGGCAGGGTGCGCTGGACGAGCTGTCCGGCCGCGTCGTAGGCGAACTCGGTCATCTCGCCCGCGCCGGTCTTCTCGTGGAGGAGCTGCCCGGCCATGTCGTGCCGATAGTGCTTCTCCAGCCCGGCGAACGTCCGCTCGTACACCATGCGGCCCGCTGTGTCGTAGCGCATGAGGTACACGTCCCCCCGCGCATTCTCGGCCCGCACGAGGCGACCCTCGCGATCGTAGCCGAGCCGGTTCACCTCGCCGTTCGGGCGCCGGATCGCGCAGACCTTGTGGAGACCTCCGCGATCGAAGCGCGTCGAGGCGCCGTCCGGGTGATCGATGCGCACGACGTCTCCGTTGCGATCGTGGGCATAGCGGGTCACGCCCCCATCCGGGTGGCGCACGGCGATGCGATCGCCCCGGTCGTTGTAGGCGTACGACGTAATGTTCCCGAGCGCGTCGCGCACCGAGAGGCAACGTCCCCAGTAATCGTAGACGTGCTCGGTGACGGCGCCTGTCCCGTCGATCTTCTGGATCACGTTGCCCTGCGCGTCGTGGGCGAAGCGCGTGCGCGCGCCGTTCGGTGCGACCGTCTCCGTGATGAGCCCCCGCGCCTCGATGCGGACCTCGAAGGTCGCGCCGATCGGATCGGTCCAGTACAGGGCGCCCGCGGTGCGCGTCACCTCCGTGACGCCGCCAGCCGGGTCGGTGACGCGACGGATGTGCCCGTCCGGCTCGCGCTCGATGACGGTGGTGCGGCCCAGCGGATCGCTCACGCGGAGCGTGCGGCCGCGGGCGTCGCGGACCCAGGTCGTGGTGGCTCCGAGCGGGTCGGTGAACGAGCGGAGATTGCCGTTCTCATCGTAGGTGCGGCAGTAGACGGCCCCGCCGGATACGGCCTTGTCGAGCTTGCCGAACTCGTTGGCGAAGTAGCGGTGCACGGTGATCGAGTCCGCCACCTCCGAGTATCCGTCGTCGCCATAGACGAGCTTGCAGTGGTAGATCCCCCGGGCCTTCGTGCCATCGGCGAGCGTATCTGGGACGCCCTCCGCGAGGCCGAGGCGCCCCGGATCGGGGTGATCGCCCCAGGTCTCGACGCAGCGACCACGCTCGTCGTACCGGAAATGGAAGGTGAGGTCCTCGGGATCCGTGCGCGACGTCAGCCGGTGATCGTCGTAGGTGTAGCGGCTGACGCAGCCCTCAGCGTCCGTATCGGCGACGAGGTCGCCGCGCTCGTCGTAGGTATAGCTCCGGAGGGTCACCCATCTCCGTTGGCGCCGTTGCCCCCGTTGGAGCCGTCGGCGCCCTGGTCCTTGCCGCTCCCCTTGCCGCCCTTGCCGCCGCTGCCGCCGCTGCCGCCGCCGCCGCCCATGATGAAGACGCCGGGGTTCATACCGGGGATCGCGGGGATATTCGGGACGGGGGCTGTGCGCGCCATGGGAGCGAGCGTAACAGGGGGCAACAGCACCGGAAATGCGCAACGTCCCCTCCACGGAAGCGCAGGAGAGCACGTTGACCCGACCGGTCAGCCGCGAGGCCCATCGCGCTGCCTCCTCGTTCGGCCTATCTCAATCCCGCTGGCATGTTCGCGCATTCCTGCGCGTCTCGCGCATTTTCGCGCTCGAGGTTGCGGCAAGGGGTGAGCTGTCGGTATCGTGCGCGCCATTCGCCCACTCAGGAGCTCTGCCGTGCACAAGATCTACTTCGTCCTTTCCGCAGCATTCCTCGTCACCTCTACGGCCTGCTCGGATGAATCCGATTCTAGCGGTACGAGTAATGACCAGGCCAGCAGCAGCAGCGCTTCGACCAGCAGCGCCTCGGGCAGCGGTACCGGGGGCAACGGCGGGTCAGGGAGCACGGGCGTCGGAGGGGGCGGCGCTGCTGGGACGGGCGGATCGGGCGGCGCAGGCGAGGGCGGCGCGGGCGAGGGCGGCGCGGGGACAGCAGGCGGGCCCGCTACCGGGGCCGGCGGGGACCCGGGCACCTCATCGCTGGGCTTCTTCGTGTCCACCCCGAGCGACAGCGGCGGCGATCTCGGGGGGATCGCCGGCGCGGACGCGACCTGCCAGGCGCTGGCGGCCGAGGTGGGCGCCGGCGGCCGCACGTGGCGCGCGTACCTGAGCACGAGCACGGAGGATGCCCGCGATCGCATCGGCAAGGGGCCCTGGGTCAACGCCAAGGGCGTCACGGTGGCCGCGACTGTCGAGGCGCTGCACGCGCTGCCCGGGGGCAACCCGGAGCTCTTCGTCGATCACAAGGGCAACCGCATCAACGGCCAGTGGCAGGGCTCTCCCACGCCGAACGAGCACGACATCCTCACGGGCTCGGCGGCGGACGGCACGGCCCTGGCCGCCACGTGCAATGATTGGACGTCGTCCACCGCCACGCCCGGGCCGCAGGTTGGGCACTCCGACGGCCTCGGTCCGAACATGAACGGCCAGGCCCCCTACAACTCGTGGAACTCCGTGCACGCCCCCGCGGGTTGCAGCCAGCAGCAGCTCATGGCCGTGGGCGGCGCGGGCCGTATCTACTGCTTCGCCGCGAATTGAGCCTTCGTCCGGCTCAGGCGGTCGCGCCGGGCTGGATGCCGTTCAGCGCCATCATCTTCCGCCGCTCGTCGTCCTTGTTGAGTCCGCGGTACCGCTCGTCAAGCTTCGCGATATCGAGCTTCAGGATGCGGCCGTACAGCGAGAAGGCGAGGCCGACGATCGACGGGTGGCAGGCGGACTTCACCCGGTCATCGTAGTAGGGATACGCCGCCTCGTGGAAGCTGCGCAGGTTGTAGAACGGGATGCCCGGGAACTTGTGGTGCTCGTTGTGGTACGTGACGTTGTTCCAGAGGAAGTTCGTGACGTGCGCGCTCGTCCCGTAGGTGCGAGAGCTGTAGGCGTCCTCCCCCGGGAGCATCTCGTAGTGCTCGATCATCGAGGTCACGCTGGCGAGGATGGCGCCGAAGACGAACGGCAGGATGTAGAAGAAGAAGAACACCTGGAGCGGCATGACCCAGAAGAAGAAGGCCATGAGGCCATAGAAGGCGACGAGCTCCAGGAGCATCCTGACGTGCTGGATCGGTGAGAGCCGCTTCACGTACCGCGACATGCAGCCCAGGAAGTAGAGCGGATAGGCGAACGTGTAGACGGCGAGGAGCAGGAGCCTCGCCAGGACGGGGTTCCGCGTGTAATCCGTGACGACGAAGTTGTCGACGTCAGGGTACGTGTTCGCGATCTTGTGATGATGAAGGTGGTAGTTCGTGTACAGCGTCACGCTCATGCCGGTCGGCGCCCAGCAGAGCAGGGCGATGACGTACGAGGTGAGCTTCGAGCGCGAGCAGCTGCCGTGGACGGCGTCGTGCGCCACGGCCCCGAGGCCGCGGACGAGGTTGGCGATCAACCACGAGCAGGCGACCCCGATCGGGATGGCGAGCGGGTGGTGCTGCGTCGCGTACAGCACCCACGTGACCGCGGCCCAGATGCCGAAATGAAGCGGGATCTTGAGCAGGTGAATCGGGTTGCGCCTGTAGGCAGCCTGCAGCAGCTCCCGCGGTACTGTGTCCATGCCGGCCATGCTGATCTCCGTGTTTCTCGCGCGTGCGCGGCCCGGAACTTCGCAAAAAACAGGCGGGAAAACAAGAGCACGCCCGCTTTTTGCCCCCGCGGCGCGAATGCGCCTACGCGCCTGCGCAGGGGCTGGCGACAGGGCTTCGCGCCGCTTGAGGGGCGCGTTCGCCGCCGCTAAGACGCGGCCATGGGGACGCGCATCGAGAAGGACAGCTTCGGGCCGATCGCGGTGCAGGACGACCGCTACTGGGGGGCGCAGACGCAGCGTTCCCTCGAGAACTTCCGGATCGGGGGCGAGCGCTTCCCGCGGGAGATGATCGCCGCGCTCGCCACCGTGAAGAAGGCGGCGGCGCTCGTGAACCGCGATCTGGGGCTCCTGCCGGCGGACAGGTGCGCGCTCATCGTCGCGGCGGCCGACGAGGTCATCGACGGCAAGCTCGACGACCACTTTCCGCTCGTCGTCTGGCAGACGGGCAGCGGCACCCAGACCAACATGAACGTGAACGAGGTCATCGGGAACCGCGCGATCGAGATGAGCGGCGGCGTGATGGGCTCGAAATCGCCGGTCCACCCGAACGACGACGTGAACAGGTCGCAGAGCTCGAACGACGTGTTCCCGACGGCCATGCACGTCGTCGCCGCGCTCCAGATCGAGCGCCGCCTGCTCCCGGAGGTCCGCCGGCTGCGCGAGACCCTGGCGCAGAAGAGCGCGGCGTTCGCGGACATCGTCAAGATCGGCCGCACGCACCTGCAGGACGCGACGCCGCTCACGCTCGGGCAGGAGTTCTCCGGCTACGTGGCGCAGCTCGACGCCGGCATCGCCGCGGTGGAGCGCGCGCTCCCCCCGCTCCACGAGCTGGCGCTCGGGGGCACGGCCGTCGGGACGGGGCTCAACGCGCACCCGGAGTTTCCGGTGAAGGTCGCCGCCAGGATCGCCGAGCTCACGGGGGCGCCCTTCGTCACCGCGCCGAACAAGTTCCAGGCGCTCGCGTCGCACGACGCCCTCGTCGCGGCGCACGGCGCGCTGAAGGTGCTCGCCTGCAGCCTGACCAAGATAGCGAACGACGTCCGCTGGCTCGCGAGCGGGCCGCGCTGCGGGATAGGCGAGATCACGATCCCGGAGAACGAGCCGGGCAGCTCGATCATGCCGGGGAAGGTGAACCCCACCCAGGCCGAGGCGATGACGATGCTGTGCGCGCAGGTGCTC
This sequence comes from Sorangium sp. So ce295, assembly GCF_051527405.1. Lineage (NCBI taxonomy): Bacteria > Pseudomonadati > Myxococcota > Polyangiales > Polyangiaceae > Sorangium > Sorangium sp. So ce295. The sequence goes on from NZ_CP150324.1 coordinate 13,377,173, forward strand.
GGCAACGACGTCGCGGTCGGCATCGGCGGGGCGAGCGGCAACTTCGAGCTCAACGTGTACAAGCCGCTCATCGTGCACAACGTGCTGCAGTCGATCCGGCTGCTGGCCGACGGCTGCGCGTCGTTCGAGGAGCACTGCGCGCGGGGCATCGAGCCGAACCGCGAGCGCATCGAGCGGAACCTGCGCGACAGCCTGATGCTGGTGACCGCGCTGAACCCGCACGTGGGCTACGACAACGCAGCGAAGATCGCCAAGAAGGCGCACGCGGAAGGGACGACCCTCCGCGAGGCGGCGCTCGCGCTCGGGATCCTCGATGGGGGGAAGTTCGACGAGATCGTTCGACCGGAGAGGATGATCGGGCCTTCCGGGGACGCGTGAGGCTGCGGTGGGGACGCGAAGGAGAGGAGGTCGTGCCGAGTTGCCGGGCGCTCGGAGAGGGTGGTGGGGTACTTACCCCACCCTGCCGGAATGATGGAGCCGCCAGGACGCCAAAAGACGCCAAGAGGCGCCAGAAGACGCCAAGAGAAATACAAAAAATTGGCGTCTTCTGGCGTCCTGGTTCAAAAGAGCCACCTTCGGCCAGAGTACTCGACCAGCTCTCGAGAGCCTCCATCGCGAGTTCTCTTTCAATCCGGAGGCTGGACTAAGGAACGGCCCACGGCAGCCGCACCCGTGCTCCGGGAACGATCCCCTGATCGCCAGGCAGGTTCCAGACCACCGGCGACACGGGCAGCACCACCGGCGCAAGCGTGACCTCATAGCGCCCCAGCTCGAATGCCACGCCCGCCTCCGGAAGCTCCTGAGTCGGGCCGTCGAGCCCCACCAGCGCCTCCGGATCCGCAAGAATGTCCGAGGACGGAAGCGCCGGCGCGCTCGCCTGCGGCAGGTCGGTCACCCGCTGTAGCGCCTCGTCGACCACACGCTTCCAGTTACGTCCCATCTGCGCGGACGGAAGCTCCGCTGCGAGCGCCTCCAACCGCGCCTTGAACTGTGCGTCGGACAGCACCGTCGCAGTCCGCTCTGCGGGCGACCGGGGCGGCGGCCCGACCTCCTGCGCCTGCGCCAGGCCAGGCGCAACCAGCGTCGCGAGCAGCGCCACGGCAGCTCCGTGCGCTCTCCTGCACACCCTCATTCACCACCTCCTTTGCGCGCCTTCGCGCGGCTGACGGACATCCAGCGAGAGGTCGACCGCGCGGAGCGCCGGTCATTCCGGCCTTCCGCGCGGCGGCGGGGCGAGCCCGCCTCCGGGAACGGGCGGCGATCGACGTCGAGCGCCGCGGGGTTCGGGAGCACTCAGTGTACGCCCATCGCAGGTGCCCGGAAAGGGCAACTCGCCTGGTGCGCGCGGGGGCGAGGCGGCGCGTTGACACCCTGTCGACACGTGGGATAGACGAAGGCGCCTGCCAGCGGCGATGTTGCCGAGTTCGTTGCGATTCCTCTCGCCCGCCGGCCAGCACGGACGCCAATGACACCTTGCGCATGGACTCGTCGCGGTGCGGATCCTCGATGTGCCCGGCCGCGGCGCCGCGGGGGCAGCACGGCGCCGGACGGCGCTGCGCTCGCCCTTATCCTCCTGGCAGCGGCGGCGCTCTGGTGTCCGCAGGCCAGCGCGCAACCCGCCCAGCGGCTGCCAACCCAGCCTCCGGCCGCCGACGCGCTCCCGGTTCCCCCGCCCGCGGCGCCGGCCATTCCGGTCGCGCCGCCGCCCGGCGCGGTTCCCCCCGGCGGCGCGCCGGCCACGCCGCCCTCCGGAGCTGCGCCGCCCAGCGGCGAGCCGGCCACGCCCCCTGCCGGGGCCACACCCGGCACCCCCGCGGCCACACCGGACGCACCGCCTGCCACCGTTGCGCCGTCCGCTGTCGCCGCACCCGGAGCCGCCGCCGCCAGCACGTCGCCGGCAGGCGCCGCGCCGTCCAGCGCTGCGCCGCCCGCCGCGGCCGCACCGTCACCTGCCGGGGCGGCCGCTGCGCCCTCCCCGGGTGGACCGCCGTTCCAGCTCGCGATCGGCCGCCTCGTGCTCTCTCCCCTCGTGCTCGTGCAGGCGCAGGCCGTCCCCTACGTGGGCGAGGACGCCTTCCTGCAGGCGGGCGACGTCGCCGAGGGGCAGGGGTTCCGCCTGCGGCGCGCCCGCGTCGGCTTCGCGGGGAGGCTCGCCGGGTACGTGCCGTTCGCGGTCTCGGGCGAGCTCGCCGGGGGCGCGGACGGCTCGGCGCGGCTCTCCGAGGCGTGGATCGGCTACGCCCACTTCCCGTTCGCGAACCTCTACTTCGGCGCGCACGACGTGCCGTTCAGCCGCTCCGCGATGGCCGGCGCCGGCGAGGGCGCGCTCATCGAGCGGCCCCTCGCCGTGCGCGCCATGGCGCCCTCACGCCAGGTCGGCCTCCACGTCGAGGGGCATTTCCGGGGCCGGGCGTTCAGCTACTTCGCCGGCATGTTCAACGGCTTCCAGCGCTCGGATCAGTTCTTCGCCGGCTATGTCGAGAACGCCGCGAGCTTCGGCAACCGCTTCGACCACATCGCCTACGTCGCGCGGCTCGCCACCGAGCCGCTCGGCCCCCTCCCTCGCTCGGTGCAGGACCTCGCCGTCTCGCGCCTCCGCGTCGGCGCAGGCGCGAGCTACTTCTTCAGCGACGGCGGGACGCGCGACATCCACGGCATCGGCGCCGACGTCCTGGTCCAGGCCGCGGGCGCGCACGCGCTCGCCGAGCTCCTCTGGAACCAGAGCGACCCCGAGAGCACCCCCACGCAGCCGCTCGGCCAGCTCGCCCCGGTCACGTCGGTAGGGCTCGTCGGCGAGGTGGGGTATTTCGTGAGGCGCATCAAGCTCGGGGTGAGCGCGCGGTTCGAGTGGCTCGATCCCAACCTCGACCTCTCGGACGAGACGGACAGCTGGGCCCTCACCGCCGGCGCGAGTTACCACTTCATCGACAACACGCTCAAGGCGCAGGCCGACTTCACCCACCGGCAGGAGCGCCACGGCGTCGCGCTCGACAACGACGCCGTGGCGCTGCAGCTGCAGCTCAACCTCTAGCGGCCCGCCATGCGAAGACGCCGCTCCGCCCTCGCCCTGCCCGCGCCGCGCGGCGCCCTCGGCCTCCTGGGTCTCCTCGGTCTCGTCGGCCTGGCTGGCCTGGTCGGTTGCGACGAGCCGAACCTCCTGCGCGCCAAGCCGATCGAGAACCGGTTCGAGCTGGTCGGCGGCCCGGTGGCGATGGCCGATGTCGGCGATTTCCTGCTGGAAAACGACGAGATCCGGGTCGCGATCCTCGGCCCCCGCCACTCGCCGGGGCCGGGCGTCTACGGCGGCTCGCTGGTCGACGCGGACCTGCGCCGCCCCGACCCGCGCTTCGCGAGCGCGTCGGGCCGCGACCGCTTCGCCGAGTCGTTCCCGGTCGCCAACCTGCTCGTGCCCGATCCGGGCGCCACCGAGGTCTTCGTCGTCAACGACGGCTCCGACGGGCAGGAGGCGATCGTCCGGGTCGAGGGCGACGGCGGCTTCCTCTTCCACGCGCTCGGCGTGCTGAAGACCCAGGAGGACTTGCTCGGTCTCCTGTTCGACGGCCTCAAGCCGGCGATGCGCTTCCGCACCGACTACGTCCTGCGCCCGGGCGAGCGGTTCGTCACGATCCGCACGACGCTCCTCCTGCCGGACGAGGTGCTCGGGTGCCCGAGCGTCGCCTCGTGCGCGCTCGAGTGCGAGGACGGCCTCGCCGCGGGCGACGACGGCTGCCCTGCGTGCGCCTGCGGGGAGCCGCTCTCGCTCGACAACTACGCGGGCCCCTCGGACATCTTCAGGGGCATCCTTGGCGACGAGCGGAACGGAGATCCCGAGCGCAAGGGCGGGATCGTCGCCGGCGATTTCGTCTTCTTCGGCAACCAGAACGACATCTTCGGCCCCGGCATGGGCTTCGACGAGGAGAAGGCGGTGTTCGACGCCCTCTTCTCCGGCCGGGACACGTTCCAGCAGCCGCTCAGCTTCGACTTCGTCGCCGCGGCGGGCGGCGACGTCAGCTACGGCTATTTCACGAAGGCGCCGGAGGGCGGCCCGCCCTCCACGGTCAACGTCCCCGTCTTCACGAGCGCGGCGACGGCCTTCCTGAGCGCCGGCCGGAGCTGCCTCGCCGCGGACTCCGACGACGAGGCGTGCGACAGGAAGCGGTCGTTCACCTACGAGCGCTACTTCGCCGTGGGCGAGGGCGACATCGCGAGCGTCGCCGAGGTGGTGTACGGCGCCCGAGGCACGCCGACCGGCGCGCTCGAGGGCGCCGTGCGGTGGCGGTCGACGGGCGCGCCCGTGCCGAACGCGCGCGTCCACGTCTTCCGGGACCCCGACCCGGGCGCCGCCTTCGCGAGCGTCGACGATCTCGTCGAGGCGAACCTCGCGCGCTCGGGGGACGTGGGGCTGCTCAGCTCCATCGACGCCGACCTCGGGCTCGATCCGGTGGAGGACGGCGACTTCCACGCGCGGCTCGCGCCCGGCGGCTACCTGCTCGTCGCCGAGAACCCCGAGGGCACCGCCGTGTCGGCGCCGATCCGCGTGGCGCTCGGCGCCGGGGCCACGGTCTCCGTGGCGGCGGAGCTGCCGAGCCCCGCGCGGCTCGCGTACCGGGTGGTCGACGAGGGGGGCCGGCTCGCGCCCGCCAAGCTGACGTTCGTCGCGCTCGACGCCGCGGGGCGGCCGCTCGAGGGCGACGGCACGAGGCGGGTCTACCTCGGCCACGGCCGCCTCGGCAGCGGCGTCCGGCAGATCGAGCGATCGGCGACGGGCGAGGGCGCTGTCGAGATCGAGCCCGGGCGCTACCGCGTCCTCGCCACGCGCGGGCCCGAGTTCGGCCGGTTCGAGGTCCCCGACCTCGAGGTGCGCGCCGGGGAGGTCCGGCGGATCGAGGCGGTCGTGCCGCGCGAGGTCGACTCGACGGGCTGGATGTCGATCGACATGCACCTGCACCAGCGCCCGAGCTTCGACAGCGGCCTGCCGCTCGAGGAGCGGGTGACCTCGGCGGTCGTCGAGGGGCTCGACGTCGCGGTGGCCACCGACCACGACGTGCACACGGATCTCGAGCCCGCGGTGAGGCAGCTGGGGCTCGAGCCGCACCTGAAGACGGCGGTGGGCGCCGAGGTCTCGACGCTCGAGCTCGGGCATTTCATCGGCTTCCCGCTCCGCTACGACGAGCTCGACGTGCCGGATCACGGCGTCTTCGACTGGGTCTGCCGCGCGGGCGGGGACGTCATCGACGGGGTGCGCGGCACGGCGGCGGAGGGCGAGGACGCGCTCGTGATCGTCGCTCACCCGCGCGACGGGTTCATCGGGTACATCGACCAGCTCGGCGTCGACCCCTTCACGCTGCGCCGGTCGATCCCGACGCTCGAGGCGAGCAACCCGCTGTTCCAGGCGGGCAGCTGCGATTTCGACGCGATGGAGGTCTTCAACGGAAAGCGGCTCGATCTGCTCCGGACCCCCACCGTGCAGGAGGTCGTCGATTTCAACCGGTGCCTTTCCCGGATCGACGCCGCGACGGACGAGGCGTCGCTCCGCGCGGCGTGCGCCGAGCTCCCGGGCGGCCTCCCGGCGTGCAAGCCTGGCGAGCGGTACGCGGCCTGCCAGCAGCGCGCCCGCTCGGCGCTCGCCTGGAGCGTGACCAAGCGGATCCTGACGAGGACGCCCGAGGAGCAGGACGCCGTCTGGGACTTCGACAGGACCGCGGCCGACGGGGAAGCGCTGTGCCTGGGAGGCGAGGGCGGCGTGGTCCCGCCGGAGGACGCGGATCGGCCGTGCACCTTCCACGCGGGCCAGGTCGACGACCTGTTCCGCTACCTCGACCACGGCTTCTCGCCGACGCAGGTGGGGAGCAGCGACAGCCACGGCGCCACGCTGGAGCCGGGCTTCCCGCGCACCTATTTCCGCTCGCGGACCGACCAGCCGGCGGCGCTCGATCTCGAGGAGGCGACCGGGGCGCTCCGCGCGGGAAGCGCGTTCGCGACCTACGGGCCGTTCGTCCGCGCGAGCGTCGGTGGCGCGACGTTCGGCGGCGTGGCGCGGGTCGAGGGCGACACGGTGCCGCTCGACCTGCGGATCGAGACGGCGAGCTGGTTCGGCGTGGATCGCGTCGAGGTCTACGTGAGCGGCCGCCTGGTCCGGGTGCTCGAGCCGCCTTCGGGGCCGTCGGCGATCGTGGACGTCGACGAGCGGCTCGTGTTGCCGGCGCCGCCGTCGGACGGCTGGGTCGTGGTCGTGGCGATGGGCCTGCGCGACGAGAACCTCCTCACGCCGGTCGCGCTGCCGGTGTCGTTCGGCGAGCTCCAGCTGCCGCGGGTCGCGAGCCTCGCGTTCACGCAGGTCGAGGCGCTCTCCCGGTTCTTCACGGCGTCGCCCCCGGTCCCCGACTGGTACCCGGTGGCGCCCTACGCGGTCACGAACCCCATCTTCCTCGATCGCGACGGCAACGGCGTCTACGACGCCCCGCGCGGCCCGCCCCCGTTCTGCGCGAGGCCGTGCGACCCGGCGGTGCTCGATCCGTCGCAGTGCCCGGAAGGGCAGCAGTGCCTGGTGAACGACCACGTCTGCGGGATCTTCGTGCTGAGCCGCTGCGAGGACAAGCAGGCGTCGCCGTAGCGCCCGAAAGGTGGCGCGCGCGGCCCGCGCAGACCTCACCGACGGCCGGGGGCGACGCGGAGCGCGCCGCGCGCTCAGCGGGGCCGCGCGGCAGGGGAGGGCGTGATCGCGTGGGTGATAGCGCTCTGGAGCGTCGAGCGCGTGATGAGGCCTCGGAGGTCGATCCCGCCCTGCGTGAGCGCACGGGCGACCTCCGGCTGCATCCCGGTCAAGATCGCCTGCGCGCCGAGCAGCCGCAGCGCCGAGGCGGTGCGGATCAGCGAGTCGGCGACCCCGGCGTCGACGTGCTTCAGGCCGGTGATGTCGATGATCACGATGGACGGGTTGTGGCGCTCCACCCCGGCGAGGGTCGCCTCCAGCACCTGCGCGGCGCGCGCTGCGTCCATCGTCCCGATGAGCGGCATGACCAGGACGCGATCGGTGATCGGGATGATGGGCGTCGCCATCTCCGAGAGGCGCAGCCGCTGCACCCCGATGATCTCCTCCTGGAGCGCTGCCCGGGCCTGCTCGGCGCGCTCGCGCTCGCGGAGCTCCTCGAGCAGCAGCTCGTTGGCCCGGTTCAGCTCCTCTGCCTTCTGTGAAAGGCGCTCGTTGACCGAGAACAGCTCCTCGGTGCGCCGCTGCACCTCGCTCTCGAGCCGATCGTTCATGGCGCGGTGCCTGTCGGACACCTCCTGCAGCCGCCCGTAGAGCAGCGCGTTCTCGAGCGCCGCCGCGACCTGCGCGCCCAGGAGGCGGAGCAGCTCGGTCTGCTCCGGGGTGAAGGCGCCGCTCGCGAGCGTGTTCTCCACGTACAGCACGCCCGTGAGCCGGTTCTGGTGGACGAGCGGGAGGCCCATCACCGACTTTGGCCGGTGCGCGGCGAGGTAGGGATCCGCGGCAAAGCGAGGGCTCGCCGCGGCGTCGTCCAGGATGAGCAGCTCTCGCGTCCGCGCCACGTAGTGGACCACGCTGACCGGCAGGGCCGAGGACTCCTCCAGCGGACGCCGGAGCTCCACCTCGATCGACGCAGGATCGATGGTGACGGATGCCTCGATGAACAACCGCTCTTCGCGCGCGAGCACCAGGAAGCCGCGCTGTCCGCCGGCGCTCGCGAGGACGGCGCGCATCACGCGGTCGAGCGCCTTCCCGAGCACGAGCTCGCTGGAGATCGCGTGCGTCGTCTGCAGCACCGCCGCGACGTCGGCGAGCTTGTGGAGGAGCGGGTGGCTCACCGACATGGAGCTCGATCTCGCCGCGGCCTTCTCGTGCTCCGCCGCGGGCCCTCGAGCGATGGGGAGCGGGTCGAGCCCGTGCTGCCGGACGAGCTCCGTGGCCTTTCGCTCTGCCCCCCACTGCCGGTAGGCGTGCATCGCCGCGTCCAGATAGAGAGTGGCGATGCGCCGCCGGCCCTTGCGAGCGTAGTACAGGCCGGCCAGCTCCGACGCGAGCGCCTCGTACTGCACGAACTCGCTCTGACGGGCGGCGTCGATGGCGTCGTCGTAGAGCCCCATCGCCTCGACGTCGCGGCCGGCGGCGCGCGCCGCCTCGGCCAGGACCAGGACGTGCTTCACGCGGAAGTTGTCGGGGCAATGGCGGGCCCAGAGCTCGAGCTTCTCGAGCGACGCGGAGAGCGCCCCGGCGTGCCGCTCGCGCTCGCGCGCGTCGCGCTCGCCGAGCGCGACCAGCGTGAGCGCGAGATAGAAGTGGTAGGTCGCCTCGATCGGCATCGCCATGACGGCCCCGAGCACCGGGCGCGCCGCCTCCGCCGCGGCGAGCGCCTCCTCGGGGCGACCATGGGAATAGAGGAGGATGAGCCGGATGATGTGGTAAAAGGCGATACCGCACCCGAAGCTCGCCCGGGTGAGCGCGGCCAGGCACGCTTCTTCCGAGAATTCGGCAGAGCCCTCCTCGCTCGGCGAGGCGTCGGCCGCCGTGAGCCCCTTCAGGCTGCGCAGGAACTGCTGCTCCAGCCGGATCGTCTCGAGGACGGCGTGATTGCCTGTCTTGCGCGCGAACGACGCGAAGCGCTCGGCGACGCGGTCGACCTCCGCCAGCGGATCGCCCTTCTCGTAGACCTGCCAGACGGTCTCGAAGGCCAGGTAGCTCGCGTACACCAGGTCGCCGGCCTCGATGCACGCGAGGAACGCCCGCTCCAGGATGGGGAGATCGTTCCGGATGTGCTGGACCCAGAAGTTGATGTGATCGCCGTGGAGGTGCAGCAGCGTCCCCCGCAGCGAGACGTCCCCGAGCTTCTCGTTCAGCCGGATCGACATCTCCGAGAAGCGGAACCCCGACGGGATATCGCCGAACGCCGCGACCAGCATGAGCCCGTAAACGCTGTAGGCGAAGCACGACGCCTCGGTGTTGCCGTGCCGCAGCGACAGGTTCAGCATCTTCAGCGCGATGAGCGGGAACACGCCCGGCCGCCCGATGTACGCGCAGGGAGCGCAGTCGGCGAGCAGGTTGATGACCGCGCGGATCTGCTCGTCGGCGAGCAGCGGCGCGTGCAGGATGTCCTCGATGCTCCTGCCCGCCATGCTCTCCGGGATCTGCGCGACCTCGGCGGAGACGGCGGCGCCGATCTCCTCGCTCGCCCCCGGGATCTCGACGCCGAACAGGCGCAGCGCCTCCTGTCCGACGGTGACGCCCTCGTCGTAGCGGCCGGCGACCTGATAGAGCTTCATCCGCAGGCTCTGGACCCGCGCCCGATCGAGGTTCGACGCCGCCACCTCGAGGAGCCGCTGGAACAGCGCCTCTGCCTCGGCGAAGCGGCCGCACAGGTACTCGCACTCGGCCGCCTCCAGCGTGAGCGCCCAGCGCAGCGCGTGATCCCCCGAGGCGCCGTCGTCTCCGAGCGCGCTCCGCCCGGCGCTGAAGTACTCCGCCGCGGCCCCGTACGCGGTCGAGCCCTTGGCCTTCCTCCCGGCGCGCAGGTTCAGGCGCGCCAGCAGATCGCGCTCGCCGGGATCGGCGATCAGGACGGCACCATAGTTAAGATGGTTTACCGTGTCGAACAGCTGCTCTTCCTGCGGCTCGCCGCGCTGGCTGGCCAGCATCAGGCGGCCGACGCGCAGGTGGGCGGCGCATCGGTGCTCGTCCGCGATGAGGGCATAGGCCGCCTGCTGGACGCGATCGTGCAAGAACTGGTAGGAGACGGCGAGCGACGCGTCGGTCGCCGGCTCGCCGTGGGAGGGGTCTTCCGGGTGCACGAGCCGGTAGTCGGCGTCGATGGGGAGCAAGACCCCTTCCTGCATGGCCGCCCATAAATCCTGCGCCGCCTGCGCGGCCGGCAGCTCGGAGATCATCGCGAGCGTGCGCAGATCGAACCGGTGCCCGATGCACGCGGCGAGCGTCAGGGCGCGCTGGGTGGGCGGCGCGAGCCTCTGCAGCTTGGCGATCATGAAGTCGACGACGTTGTCCGTCACGGCCCGCGACTCGATGGCTGCGAGATCCCATGTCCATCTGCCGGTCTCCGGGTCGCAAAGGAGGAGCCCGTCGTCGCCCAGCATGCGCAGGAACTGCCCGATGAAGAACGGGTTGCCCAGCGTCTTGTCGTGGATGAGCTCGGAGAGCTGGGCGACGTCCTGCGCCGCGCGGCCGAGGGCGTCCGAGGCGAGCGCCGTCACGTCCTCCTGCGAGAGCGGGGCGAGGGGGATGTCGGTCACCGCCGCGCTCGCGGCGCGGACCGCGTCGAGGGTGATGACGAGCGGGTGCGCCGGGCTCACCTCGTTGTCGCGGTAGGCCCCGACGACCAGGAGATGGCGTGTGTCGGCGTCGGTGAGCAGGAGCCGCAGCAGCCTGAGCGACGCCGGGTCCGCCCACTGGAGGTCGTCGAGGAACAGGACGAGCGGGTGCGACGGAGCGGCGAACACGCCAAGGAAGCTCCGGAACACCATGTCGAAGCGGTTCTGCGACTCGGAGGGGCCGAGCGCCGCGACCGCGGGCGCCTCGCCGACGATGAGCGCGAGCTCGGGGATGAGGTCGACGAGGAGCCCGGCGTTCGGGCCGAGCGCCGCGCCGAGCTCCGCTCTCCAGTGGGCCAGCGCGTCTGTCCGCTCGGAGAGGAGCTGCTGCACGAGCCCTTTGAACGCCTGGACGACCGAGGCGCAGGGCACGCCGCGGTTCAGCTGATCGAACTTGCCGTGCGCGAAGTGGCCGCCGACCCTGGCGATGGCCTTGTAGGTCTCGTGGACCAGCGCGCTCTTGCCGACGCCGGAGTAGCCGGAGACGAGCACGAGCTCCGCGGCGCCCGCGCGGGCCCGCTCGAAGGCGGCCAGGAGCCGGTCCCGCTCCGCGTCCCGGCCGTAGATCTTCTGCGGGACGCGCAGCTCGTGGCTGCGATCGCGCTGACCGACGGGGAAGGGGTGGACCCGGCCTGTCTGCTCGAGGGAGCGCAGGCACTCCGCGAGGTCTGCCCTGACGCCGTACGCGCTCTGGTAGCGGTCCTCGGGCGCCTTGGCGAGGAGCTTCATGACGATCTCGGAGACCGGCCGGGGGACATCTCCGCGGAGCTCGTGCGGCGGGGCGGGCTGCCGCGCGATGTGGCTGTAGAGGACGTCCAGCGGATCGCCGTCCGGGAACGGCAGGGCTCCGGTCAGCATTTCATACAGCGTGACACCGAACGAGTAGAGGTCGGCGCGGTAATCGATGCCCCTGTTCATGCGCCCGGTCTGCTCGGGCGACATGTACGCGAGCGTGCCTTGCAGGGTGGACGCCGAGGTCGACTGTTGAAACTCCTGCTTGAGCCGCGACGAGGCGCCGAAGTCGATGAGCGTGGCGCGGCGCAGGTCCGAGCTGACGATGATGTTGCTGGGATTGATGTCCTTGTGCGTGACGTGACAGCGGTGCACCGCGCCGATGGCGTCGGCGATGGCCGCCGAGAGCGCCAGCGCCGCGCGGAGATCCAGCCGGCGATCGTCGAGGATCGCCCTCAGGGTCGTGCCCTCGACCGCCTCCGTGACGAGGGCGAGGCCGCCGCGCGTCCTCTCGAGCGAGCACACCCTCACCACGGAATCGTGATCCAGATCGCGCAGGAGGCTGAACTCGTGCCGCAACAGGGCGAGATCGCGGACGCTCGGGTGCTCCCCCTTCAGCGTCTTGATGACGACCGGCCGCTGATCCGCGGCGCGGCGGCCGCGGTAAACGTGGGTCTTGCCGCCCTCATGGATCAGCTGCTCGACGACGTGTCCTGGCAGATCGAACGGTGTTGTGGTGGTCATGACGTGCTTGCGCTCCGCCTCGTGATCGCCTCGTCCACACGTACCGCGCGGACGATTACGTCCGGGGAGGACCAGTATAGGGCGGTCTTCTGCAGATTCACCCAGGGAGTGCAAAGAAGGGGGCTCGACGTGTGCTGTGTCACGCTGCAACGTCGCGTTGCTTGTCGTTGTGTGTGATGCGGAGTACTCGACGCGAAGCGCCCAGGTTCGTTCCTGGGCGCGGGTGAGGCATTTTCGGGCCTACGGTGTGCGCGCAAGCCAGGACCCGTCTGGCGACGCGGAGCTAGAGCGACAAACGGGTTGAATGCCCGCGACATAGCCAGAAATTTTAACATGAAGGCGGGAAGCTAGGAAGGTTTCGTGGATTTGTCTTCCTGCCTTCCCGCCTTCATGTGGATTCTCTCGGGCTTTCAACCTGATCGATGTTCTAGGGGGGTTGCACGACCGCGAGGAGGCCGCGCGGCTGCGACGCGAGATCGAGCGTCGGATCGACGAGGTCGCGGAGGGGACCTCCGTTCAGCGACGCGACGACCTTGGCCGTGACGATAGGCCGCACCCCGGAGTCCTTTTGCAAGCGATCGGCCACGTGGTGCGCGAAATCGACGAGCATGTCGGGCCGCGCGCACATCTCCCCGAGCTGGCGGTCCGTGAGCCACGCCTCGACGTCGAGCGGCTCGCGCACGCCGGTCCTCGGATCCAGCACGTGAATCCCGAGCTCGCTCACGTTCTTGTCGCGCAGCTTCATGCGCCACGAGAAGCGGTGTCCGGCCTCGTTCCAGGCGACGTCGCCCGGGTAGACCCAGTGGCGGAGCGGCACCACGAGGTGGAACAGGAGATATCCGTGGAGCAGCGCGAGCGGCAGCGCGCTCCGGCGCGACGCGGCGGGCGAGGGGGCGCGGGCGACGTCGCCGGGGGCGTCCGCGCCCTTGAACAGGAAGGGCAGCCGCCGCCTCGGCCACGAGGGATCGCCGAACAGCGCGAGCGACGCGATCATCGCGTAGGGGAAGATACCAATCTTGAACAGGAGGGCGTTGGAGAGGTTGAACGCCACGGCGAGCGCCGCGCCGAAGGGGAAGGTGCGCCGGGAGAAGAGCAGGAAGCCCATCGAGAGGTCGATGAAGAGCCCCGCATACGAGAGCGCGAGCCCCGCTGTCGGCGAGGCAAGGAGCGGCCCGACGACGGGCGCGTCGCCGTGCGCGGCGAGCCACATGGTGAGCGGCTGCCCCCGGAGCCAGTCGCCGTTCAGCTTCGCGACGCCGCCGTAGAAGTAGACGATGGCGATCTGGGCCTTCAGGGCGAAGAGATAGAAGCGCGGCACGGTCTCCGCCGGCGCGTCGGGCGCCGCCCCTGCGGGCGAGGCGCGCCGCGCGCGGAGGCGATCCAGCGAGAGCGCGCGGTGCGCCGGGGCGGCGGCGAGCAGCAGCCCGAGGAGGCAGAGGAGATAGAGGTGGTTGAGGTATTGTGCCTTGTCGAGGAGGAAGACATAGGTGAGCGCGGCGCAGAGGAGCGCGGCGCTCACCCGGTAGAAGAGCCCGACGGCGCAGAGCAGCGCGAGGACGAAGAGGGCGCCGAAGTGCCAGTACATCCCCGTCCCGCCCCACGGGCGGACGAAGGGGACGAAGCTGAAGAAGAAGTCGGGCTCGATGTAATAGCGGTAGATCCGATCGTGGAGGGCGTACCGGACGACCTCCCATGCGATCAGGGCGCCATAGCCCGCGCGGAAGACGGCGAGCGAGGCGGCGTCGACCTCGGCGGTGAGGTAGGCCGCCCAGCGCCGCGCGAGGGGGCTCCTAGTGGCGGTGGTGGGGGTGGTGCTTGTGCTTGTGCTTGTGCTTGCCGTGAACGTGGATGTGGACCGGTCGGCCGTCGTCATCGTCGTCGTCGTCATCGTGGACCACCACCACGCCTGGAGCCGTCTTGACCCTCACATCCACGTTCCACGCCGTCGCCACCACGACGTTCACGGCCGGCGCGCTCGGGCCGACGATGACGTGCACGCCGGGGCGATAGCCGACGAGCACCACGTCGGCGTGCGTCGGATGCGCCACGACGACGGTGAGCTTCACCGGGTTGACCTTCGCCGCGACCTTGCCGACGCAGTAGAGGCCGCCCGGGCCGGGGGTGAGCACGACGAGCTCGGAGCCCTGTCCCACGAAGCCGAGCTTGATCTTGCGGTCGCCGACGGGGACCGGCTTCAGGTCCGCGTCGAGGACGTAGACCCTGACCTGGCCGGAGGCCTTGTCCGCGACGACCTCGATCGTGTCGTCGCCGACCACCTGGATCACCCCGCCGTTCGGGCCCGTCTTGCCGGGGGGGATGGGCCTCTTCTCGGCCTTTCTCGCGCCCTCGACGATGACCTTCGTGCCCCCTGAGGGCACGTGGAGCGTGCCATTCCACGGCTTCCCGGAGACGTTGATGTTGTACTTCACCTCGGTGAGATCGGCCTCGAGCTTGGGCCCGGTCGCGACGAGGAGCCCTGTCTTCGCGTCGAGCGCGAGCGGGGCCTGCGCGTCGCCGTTCGGCCCTTTCCAGCTGAGCGTGCCGCTCACGTCCTTGTCGATGGGCTTGCCGTCAGGCGCCTTCACGATCGCCTTCACGGCGCCATCGGGCGCGAAATCCCACCCGACCGAGCCGCCGTCGTGCTCCTCGGTCAACGGATCTTCGATGGCCACGGGGACCGCCTGGACCGACTCCTCGGTCACGCTGGCCTCGGCGGTGGTCTTGCACCCTGCCGCGAGGGGGCTGCCGGCGATCAAGGTGGTCAGGGCCACCACGGAAAGGATGCTCTTGGCTTGCATCAAAGCCTCCAAGCGCAGGAGGGTATCGCAACCGCCCCGCCGCGTCTGCACGAACCGCCTCGCGTTGCGGCGAAGGGGGTCATGGGCGACGACATTGGATCAGCGGTGACCACTTTGCCCGTGATCGTCGCTCGCGCGTGCCTCCGGCGTGAGCTCGTAGGCTTCGAAGAAGCCCTGTGCGGAGTGCCTCGTGGGATGACGAGCGATGTGGATGCTCTGGGCATATCGCCGAGCGCGATGGAGAACGCGGCGGGTGCCTGTGGCAGCTCGCCAGGCGCAATCGCGGCGTGCCGGATGCCTGTGGCGGCTCACAAGGCGCGAGCGTGCGTGGTGTTGCGGATGCCTGTGGCGGTTCGCCAGCCGCCGTCACGCCAGGCGCGAGCGTGCGTGGTGTTGCGGATGCCTGTGGCGGTTCGCCAGCCGCCGTCACGCGCTTCTGGAGGCTCCTCGGCGTCTTCGCGCCTGGGCTTCCCCCCAGCGCCTCTTCGGGCTAGCGTCCCGGACGAGCCTGTTCTGCCATGTCCCAGCGCGTCTATGTCGGCCTCGTCGGCTACGGCCTTGCCGGTGCCGTTTTCCACGCCCCGCTGATCCGGTCCGTCCCACGCCTGCGCCTCGCCGCCATTGCGACCCGCCGGGAGGGCCAGGTCATGGCCGACCACTCGGGCGTCGCCGTGCATCCGACGCCCGAGGTGTTGATCGCCGAGCCGGGGATCGACCTCGTGGTCATCGCCTCGCCCAACGAGACCCACTTCCCGCTCGCGCGCGCCGCGCTCGAGGCGGGCAAGCACGTCGTCGTCGACAAGCCGTTCACGATCACGAGCGCCGAGGCGGACGAGCTCATCGCGCTGGCCGAGCGCCGGGGCCGGCTCCTCTCGGTCTTCCAGAACCGCCGCTGGGACGCGGACTTCCGCACCGTGCGCAGCTGCATCGAGCAGGGTCTGCTCGGCGAGGTGGCCTCGTACGAGGCGCACTTCGATCGCTTCCGCCCCGCCATCAAGCAGGGTTGGCGAGAGCAGGAGGCGCCGGGATCGGGGATCCTGTACGACCTGGGCGCGCACCTGATCGACCAGGCGCTCGTGCTCTTCGGCCTGCCGCGCGCGGTGACCGCCGACGTCCTCGCGCAGCGATCCGGGGCGCGAACGGTGGACTATTTCCACCTGACGCTCGACTACGGCAAGCGCCGGGTGATCGTCCGCTCCTCGACGCTGGTGCCCGAGCCGGGGCCGCGCTTCGCGGTCCATGGCGACGGCGGGAGCTTCCTCAAGTACGGGATCGACGGCCAGGAGGACGCCCTCAAGGCGGGCGCGCGCCCGGGCGTGCCGGAGTGGGGGCGGGAGGACCCGCGCTGGTTCGGCACGCTCGTCACGGCGAGCGGCGAGCGCCGCGTCATCGAGAGCCTGCCCGGCGCCTACGAGGCCTATTACGAGGGCATCGCGGCGGCGATCCTCGACGGCGCCCCGCCGCCGGTGCGCGCCGAGGAGGCGCGCGACGTGATCCGCGTCATCGAGGCCGCGATGAAGAGCGCCGCAGAGCGGCGGACGATATCGCTGGGGGCGTGATCGACGCTGCGCAGGAAAACCGCCGCTTGTATTGAGAAGCGGTTGAAGAGCGCATCTTCACGCGAACTCCGGCGTCCGGTAGCGAGGATGCTTGTCGGGCGGATGAGCCGATACCCGACATGCGTCAACAACGACAGCAGTAGTCCCGGGGGATGGGCCGCTGTCCGAGATGGATTAAAAAGGGACAGCGGTAGGCCCGTGGCGAGGGTGCTCGTTGGGCGGGGTGGGGGATGGGCCGATGTCTGAGCCCGAGGCATCTCTCCTCCGGCGAAGCTGGAGGAGAGATGTCTCGGGCGAGTTCGGCGGGGCCCCCACCCCGCCCGACGAGCACCCTCGCCACGGGCCGGGCAGGGCCGGGCAATCAGATCAGCGCGCCGCCGCCATCGCGGCCTGCATCGCGATGCCCATCTCGGCCGGCGTGGCGGCCACCTTGGCCCCCGCCGCCTCGAGCGCCGCGATCTTCTCGGCCGCCGTGCCCTCGCCGCCCGCGATGATCGCGCCAGCGTGGCCCATGCGCTTGCCCGGAGGCGCCGCGCGGCCGGCGATGAACGCTGCCACCGGCTTCTTCATGTTCTTCTTGATCCACGCCGCCGCGCGCTGCTCGGCCGTCCCACCGATCTCGCCGATCAGCACCACGCCGTGGGTGTCGGGATCCTGGTTGAAGAGCTCGAGCACGTCGATGAAGTCCATGCCGCCGACCGGATCGCCGCCGATGCCCACGCAGCTCGACTGCCCGATGCCGAGGGCGCTCAGCTGGCCGACCGCCTCGTAGGTCAGCGTGCCCGAGCGGGAGAGGACGCCGATGTGGCCCTTCTTGTGGATGTGGCCCGGCATGATCCCGATCTTGCACTCTCCCGGGGTGATCACGCCGGGACAGTTCGGCCCGATGAGCCGCGCCGGCTTCCCCTCGAGGAAGCGACGGACGCGGATCATGTCGAGCACCGGCACGCCGTCGGTGATGCAGATGACGAGCTTGCAGCCCGCATCGATGGCCTCGGTGATCGCGTCCGCCGCGCCGACGGGCGGCACGAAGATGCACGAGACATCGGCGCCCTCGTTGCGCACGGCCTGCTCGACCGTGTCGAAGATCGGCACCTTGTCTTCGAATCGCTGGCCGCCGCGGCCCGGCGTCACGCCGGCGACGACCTTCGTCCCGTACTCGATGCAGGCGCGGGCGTGCTGCGACCCGTAGGCGCCCGTGATGCCCTGGAAGACGACCCGCGTGTCCTTGTTGACGAGGATGCTCATCGCTTGATTACTCTACCTTCAACGTGGACAGGAGCTCGGCCACCGCCGCTGGCTCGCTGCTCAACTGGGTTCGAGGCTCGGTGCACGCGGGCGCCCTAGGCGCCGGCCTTGCCGCCGCGCGTGGCGGCCACGATCTTCTGCGCGCCGTCGGCCATGGAGCTCGCCGACTGGATGGTCAGGCCGCTCTCGTCGAGCAGCTTGCGGCCGGCCTCGACGTTCGTCCCCTCGAGGCGCACCACGAGAGGCACCTTGAGCCCGAGCTCCTTCGCCGCGGCGATGACCCCGGCCGCGACGACGTCGCAGCGCATGATGCCGCCGAAGATGTTCACGAAGATGCCGCGGACCCGCTCGCTCCGGAGGATGATCTGGAACGCGGTCTTCACCTGCTCCTGCGAGGCGCCGCCGCCGACGTCCAGGAAGTTCGCCGGCTTTCCGCCGTAATGGAGGATGATATCCATCGTCGCCATCGCGAGCCCGGCGCCGTTCACGAGGCAGCCGATGTCGCCGTCGAGCGACACGTAGGACAGCCCGGCCCGCTTCGCCTGCAGCTCGACCGGATCCTCCTCGTCGACGTCGCGCATCCCGTTCCAGTCGGCGTGCCGGAACTCGGCGTTGTCGTCGAAGCTCACCTTCGCGTCGAGCGCGAAGACGTCGCCGGCGCCGGTCACGACGAGCGGGTTGATCTCGAGCAGCGAGCAGTCCTCCGCGGTGAAGCACGCATAGAGCGAGGCCACGAGCTTCAGGAACTGGCGCTGCGTCTCCTTCGCGGTGAGCCCGAGCGCGATCGCGAGCTGCCGCCCCTGGTACGGAGCGAGGCCGAGCACCGGATCGATGAAGAGCTTGTAGATCTTCTCCGGCGTGCTGTGGGCCACCTCCTCGATGTCCATGCCGCCCTCGGTCGAGGCGATCACCGCGACGCGGCGGCGCTCGCGATCGACGAGCATCGCGAAGTAGAGCTCGCGCGCGATGTCGAGGCCCTGCTCGATGTAGAGCCGCCGGACCTTCTGCCCCTCGGGGCCCGTCTGATTGGTGACGAGCTGCATGCCGAGGATCTTCTCGGCGAGCGCGGTCGCCTCCGCGCTGCCACCCTTCGCGACCTTGACGCCGCCGCCCTTGCCGCGGCCGCCCGCGTGGATCTGCGCCTTCACGACGACGACCGGGTTGCCTGTCTGGGCGATCAGCCGATCGGCGATCGGCGCCACCTCACTCGCCTGGAAAGCGGGCTCCCCTTTCGGTACCGGCACTCCGTAGCGAGCGAAGAGCTGCTTGCCTTGATACTCGTGGATTTTCATGAGAGGGGCCGCCACCCTATCACAAGGCCGCGCCCGCGCGAGACTCGAAAAACAGGGTCGACGGACGTCCGTGTACGCGCCCGCGCGGGCGCGTGTGAGTTACGTGTTACGTTTTGTTACGCTCCGGCACGTTACGTTTCGAGTGTTTCGCGCCGGCTCACCCCTCCATGGAAAAGTGCGGCAGCGCGGCGCCGCTTCCGTCGCCTCACTTGGCGGCGTAGGGCGGCGGCTCAGGCCGGCGGAGCGCCACGAGGGCGAACACGCCGGGCAGGATGTCGTCCTCGACCCTGGAGACCTTGCCCTCGAGGCTGAGCTTGAGCTCATCGAACGGCGAGTAGGTGAGCCCGGCGCTCGCGGAGAGGCTCGGCTGAGGCGCGAACAGATAGGCAGAGAGGGCGCCTTCCGATTCGTGGAGAGCCTGGACTCGAAAGACCGGATGGATTGCCACCTTCGGGAGGACATTGGCGATGATCTCGCCTCCCACCCATGGATTCAGCGCGATCGTTCCCGCCTCGTCCGCCGCGCCGACCAGCCCGACGCTGCCGTCGATCGACACGGACAGCGCCTCGGCCGGGTAGAGCTCCAGGGCGACGACCGCCGAGTAGAAATCGATCGACGGATACAGCGCGACGCCCGACCAGGTCGACCAGAGCGGCTGCATCGTGGTGAGACCGGCGCCGAACGTCGGCGCGTCGACGTCGAGATCGAAGCCGCCGAAGAGGTTGATCTCGTATCCCTCGCCGAGGACGAGCCCGGGCTCCACGCCGAGCATCCGGCCCGGGACGGTGCTGATCATGGTCGAGGTCGTCGGGAAATAGTTGATCCAGCCGTCCCAGTCCTCGATGCCAATCGGGTGCGTGATGATGCCCAGCCGGAGGTGGTGATCCTCGCGGCCAATCTGGAGCATCGCCCACTCGGGCGGGCCGATCTTGATCCCCGGCGTCAGCAAGGACCACGTGGGGTAGACGAACGCCGGCAGCCCGAACGCCGGCAGCCCGAGCGGCGCCGTGGTGGCCTGCACGTCGAGATCGAGCCGGAAGTACAGCGAGCCGCTCGCGAGCCGGAGCCCGACCTCGGCCTGCGCGAGCGCGTCGAAGCGAAGGGCCGCGGGCTGCTCGCGGTGCACGCCCGCGACGACGCTGGTCCCCCCTCCCACCCAGGTGTCGATGTCGGCCGGGAGCGCGGCGAGATGCGATAGCAGCTGGGCCTCCTCTCTCTGGGTCTCCGGACGGCGGCTGTCCTCGATCAGCGAGCGGCGATGAGCGCCCCCACGGCGATCACCGCCCCGCGCCGGCCGTCGCGGCCCGCAGGCGCTCGACCAGCGGGCGGATGACGTCGCTCCGCAGCTTGTAGGACGCGCGGTTCGCGATGAGCTGGGTGCTCACCTCGGTGACCGTCTCGAGCACCTCGAGGCGGTTCTCGCGCAGCGTCGAGCCCGTCTCGACGATATCGACGATCAGGTGGGAGAGCCCGACGAGCGGCGCGAGCTCCACCGAGCCGTGGACGGGGATGATCTCGGCCACCACGCCCTTGCTCGCGAAGTGATCCCCGGCGATCCGCGGGTACTTCGTGGCGACGCGCGGCAGATCGGGCACCGGCGTGTCCTCCGGCCCGGCCACGACGAGGCGGCAGCGGCCGATGCCGAGATCGAGCGGCGTGTAGAGATCGTGGCGGCGCTCGAGGAGCGTGTCACGGCCGGAGACCCCGAGATCGGCGGCGCCGTACTCGACGTAGGTCGGGACGTCGTCCGGCTTCAGGAACACGTACCGGAACGCGCCGTCCGCCGTCGGCCGGACCAGGCGGCGATCGTTCTCCTCGAGGGGCGTGCTGTCGAGGCCGGCGCGCCGCACGAGCGGGATGAGGTCCTTCAGGATCCGCCCCTTGGGGACGGCGATGGTGAGGGGCTTCGTCATCCGTCCCGCCCCTCGACGCGCGCCGTGTCGGCGCCGAGCTGCGCGAGCTTGCGCTCCATGAACTCGTAGCCGCGATCCAGGTGGTAGACGCGCAGCACCTCGGTCTCGCCCTCGGTCGCCACGAGCCCGGCGATGACGAGCGACGCGCTCGCGCGCAGATCGGTGGCCATCACGGTCGCGCCCGACAGCGGCGCGCCGCCGTGCACGTGCGCCGTGTGGCCGTCCACGTCGATGTGCGCCCCCATCCGCGCGAGCTCGGGGACGTGCATGAAGCGGTTCTCGAAGATGGTCTCGACGATGCGCGACGTGCCCTGCGCGAGGCACATCAGGACCATGAACTGCGCCTGCATGTCGGTCGGGAAGCCCGGGTGCGGCGCCGTCGTGACGTCGACGGCGCGCAGCGGCCGCCCCTCGCGGCGGACGCGCACGCAGTCGCCCTCGCGGCCCACCTCGACGCCCGCCTGGCGGAGCTTGGCCGCGACCGCCTCGAGGTCCTCGAGCGGCGCGTTCTCGATCAGCACGTCGCCGCCGGCCGCGGCCGCCGCGACCATGTACGTGCCGGCCTCGATCCGATCGGAGATGATCGCGTGGTCGAACGGCTCCAGCTCGTCCGCGCCCTCGATGTGGATGACGTCCGTGCCGGCGCCGCTCACGCGCGCGCCCATCTTGTTGAGCACCCGGCCGAGCTCCTCGACCTCGGGCTCGCGCGCGCAGTTGACCAGCGTGGTCCGCCCCTTCGCGAGCGCCGCGGCCATCATCAGGTTCTCGGTGCCGGTCACCGTCGGCAGATCGAACACGACCTCCGCGCCGCGCAGCCGCTTGCACTCCGCGACGATGTAGCCGCGCGACAGCCGGATCGTCGCGCCGAGCGCCTCGAGGCCCTTGAGGTGCTGATCCACCGGGCGCGTCCCGATCTGGCAGCCGCCGGGGAGCGACACCTTGGCGCGGCCGAAGCGCGCGAGCAGCGGGCCGAGGACCATGACGCTCGCGCGCATCTGCTTGACGAGCTCGTAAGGCGCCTCGGGCCGCACGTTGTCGCCGGCGCCGACCTTCACGAGCGGCGGCGCGGTCTCGACGTTGCGCCCGAGGAACCGGAGCAGCGCCGAGGTCGTCTCGATGTCGCGCAGCGCGGGCACGTTGCGGAGCAAGCTCTCCCCGTCGGAGAGCAGCGTCGCGCAGAGGATCGGCAGCGCGGCGTTCTTCGCGCCGCTGATGCGGATCTTGCCGGAGAGCGGCTTCCCGCCCCGGATCCGGATGGAGTCCATGCCCCCGCTATCGCACAACCCGCGGCGGAACGCGATGTTTCGGGGGCCGGCCGCGCGCCGCGCGCCGTGGTTCGCCCCGCGCCCGGCGCCGGCCGTCGCGCTCGCGGCCGGCGCACCGCGCGCGGCGCGCCGGCCGCGAGCGCGACGGGGCCCACTTTCCCGTGCGCTTCCCGTGCGCTCGTCTAGTCTCCACCGGCCATGCGACCGAGCGCCATCGCCCTGTCCTCGCTGCTCGCCGCGTCTGTGGCCCCGCTCGCGGCCGCGCAGCCGTCGGCCGATCTCCGCGGGTTCCGCGCCTCGATCGACCCAGGGGCGGGCGTCTACCTCGAGCCCGCCGCGACCCCGGACACGGGCGAGTGGAGCGCGAGCCTCTGGGCGTCGTACGCCTACCGCCCCATCGTGCTCCGCGATCCCGCCTCGGGCGAGGTCCGCTTCGACGTCATCCGCCACCAGGTCAGCGCGGATTTCGCGGCCGGCGTGGGCATCGCGCGGCGCTTGCTCGTGGGGCTCACGCTGCCCGTGGTCCTCCACCAGACCGGCGACGCGCCCATGTCCGACGCCACGCGGGTGCTCGGCGACACGTGGCTCCCGGCGCAGGCGCTCGGCGATCTCGGCCTCGTCGGCAAGCTCACGCTCGTGCAGCCCACCGGCGGCGATCTCGGCGGGCTCGCGCTCGCGCTGCACGAGCGCTTCACGCTGCCGACGGGGGACGAGGCGTCGTTCGTGGGCGAGGGGGGCGTCACGAACGAGCTCAGGCTCCTCGCCGAGTACCGTCTGATCGCCTTCGGCGCGCACCTCGCGGCGGGGGTCAAGCTCCGCGCCGACGAGGCCCGCTTCGGGTGCCAGGCGACCCCGGTCTCCGCCGCGGGCGACGATCCGTGCCCCACGGTGTTCGGCCACGAGCTCCCCTTCGGCCTCGGCCTCTCGTTCCGGCCGCAGATCCTGGGCATCGACCCGGAAGGGCGCACGACGTTCTTCCTGGAGGCGCACGGGCACCTCCCGCTCTCGCCGATCGCGCCGTTCGCGGGCCAGGAGGCGGCCGCGCTCGAGCTCGGCCTCGCCGCGCGCTACGCGCTGGGCGACGTCTCGTTCCTGGCCGGCGTCGAGACGGCGCTGGCCGGCGGCGTCGGCACCACGCCGCTGCGCGCCGTCCTCTCGGTGGCCTGGACCCCGCGCGTCCACGACGCCGACGAGGACGGCGTTCCCGACGACGTCGATCAGTGCGGCGAGCTCGCGGAGGACCGCGACGGCTTCCAGGACGACGACGGGTGCCCCGAAGGGGACAACGACGAAGACGGCGTCTTCGACGACGAGGACCGCTGCCCCACGCAGAAGGAAGACGAGGACGGCGTCGCGGATGAAGACGGGTGCCCTGACCCGTGACGCCGGGCCGTGGACGATCCATGACGACGTGGACCGCATGAGCGACGACGGCTACACGAAGCACGGCGGCGGCCGCCACGAGGGGCCCTCCCGCACCTCGCCCTATCCCCTGAGCCGGCTCTCCGCGCCGCACGAGCTCGTCGACGTGGCGCGGGAGATCCAGCAGGCGGACGCGCTGCTCGGCGCGGTCACCGGCGGCAAGCTCGCGCAGATCGCGCGGCAGATCCGGTCGCTCCAGGAGGAGGCGCGGCGGGTCCTCGAGGCGGCGCAGCGCGACGGCGAGCTCCACCGGGCGGCGTGCAGCTTCAAGAAGCGGCCCGGCCACGTCTACCACCTGTACCGGCGCGGCGACGGCGTCCCTTACCTCTCGATGCTCTCGCCGGAGGAGTGGGGCGGCTCGCCGCCGCACGCGTTCGAGGGCTCGTACCGCCTCGAGGTCGACATGTCGTGGACGCCGGCTGACGAGGCCGAGGCGCACGACGCGGAGGCCGGCGCGCTCGCGCGGCTCACCGGCCGCGGCAGCTGACAGCCGCGCTCGCTCTCACCCGCCGAGCTGGAGCAGCACCTTCCCGAACGACGCGTTGCTGGCGACGTAAATATGCGCCGCGGCGGCATCGCCGATCGGGAAGACCCGGTCGACGACCGGCCGCACCGCGCGGCTCGCGAGCCAGGGGGAGATGTTCCGCTCGAGCACCTGCGCCGCCGCGATCTTCTCCTCGAGCGGACGCGAGCGGAGCACGGTGCCGAAGAGCTCGATGCGCTTCCGCAGGAGCTCGCGCAGGTCGAGCTCCGTGGACGCGCCGGCCGTCAGCCCGACGAGCGCGATCCGGGCCCTCGGCGCGCACGCCTTGATGTCCTCGCCGACGTACGCGCCTCCGACGAGCTCGAGGACCACGTCGACCCCCGCGCCTCCGGTCGCCTTCAGCACCTCGCCCGCGAACGTCGCGCCCGACGCCGCGATCCCGGCGTGCAGCCCGAGCTCGCGGCAGCGATCCAGCTTGTCCTGCGTGCGCGACGTCCCGACGACGAAGCACCCGAGCGCGCGGGCGATCTGGAGGCCGGCCGTGCCCACGCCGCTGCCGACCGCGTGCACCAGCGCGCGCTCGCCGGGCGCGAGCCGGGCGCGCGTCACGAGCGCGTCGTAGGCGGTGACGAACGCCTCGGGGACGGCCGCCGCCTCCTCGTCCGTGAGCCCGTCCGGCACCGGGGCGACCTCGCGCTCGTGCGCGACGACCCGCTCGGCGTAGGCGCCGCCCGCGAGGAGGCCGAAGACGCGATCCCCCGGCGCGAAGCGGCGCGCGCCCTTCCCCGTGGCCTCGATCACGCCGGAGTACTCGAGCCCCGGCACGTCCTGCGGGGCGCCGGGCGGCGCGGGGTAAAAGCCCAGCCGCTGGAGCAGATCGGCGCGGTTCACCCCGGCGTAGCGGACGGCGACGCGCACGTGCCCGTCGGGCACCTCGGGCGCGTCGACCTCGCGCACCTCGAGGACCTCCGGCCCGCCCGGCTCGCGGATGACGACGGCGCGCATCTTCAATGTGCCGCTCACGCCGTTCATTCTTCCATCGGCGGCGGGAGCACGCTCTTCCGGTAGAAGTATTCCACCTTCTCGGAGTCCGGATCGGCCGGCTCCTTCTCCGGCTCGGCCGGCGCGTTGCCGCCGATCGCCGCCTCGATCTGCACCTGCTCGAGGGCGTCCATCATCGAGGCCGCGCTCGGGAAGCGCTCCTCGCGGTCGAGCGCGAGCGCGCGCATCGTCGCGACGTCGAGCGAGTGGGGCACCTCGGGCCGCAGCATGCGCGGGCGGATCGGCTTCACGCGCTGGATCTCCGCGAGCAGGGCGGCGGCCGTCGGCGCCTTGAACGGCAGCTGCCCGGTGAGCATCACGTAGAGCAGCATGCCCACCGAGTAGAGGTCCGCGCGCGCGTCGAGATCGCGGACGCCCTGCGCCTGCTCCGGGGCCATGAACGCGGGCGTGCCGGCGATCGCGTGGCTCCCCGCGGCGGCCATCGAGACGAGGATCGACGGCGCCGCCCCCGTGTTGAACGCCTCGGCGACGCCGAAATCGAGCACCTTCACCGTGAGCGGGCCGCGGTCGCCGCCGACGAGACAGATGTTGTCCGGCTTGAGATCGCGGTGGAGGATGCCCTCGGTGTGCGTGACGACGAGCGCGCTGAGCACCTGGACGGCCACGTCCAGCACGACGGGAATGGGCATGGGGCGCTCGCGCGCGAGCCGCTCGGTGATGGTCTCGCCCTCGAGGCGCTCCATCACGAGGTAGGGCGTGCCGTCGTCGAGCACGCCCAGATCGTAGACCTCGACGATGTTCGGGTGGCCGAAGCGGCCGGCGACGGCGGCCTCGTTGTGGAAGCGCGCGATGGCCGTCTTGCTCTGAGCGTACTGGCCGCGGAGCGTCTTGATCGCGACCCGGCGCCGCAGGCCGATGTGGATCGCGTCGTAGACCATCCCCATCCCGCCCTTGGCGATGACGCCGAGGATGCGGTAGCGGTCGTGCAGCAGGCGGCCGACGAGCGGCGCTTCCTTCGTCGGCCGCGGCTGATCGGGATCGATATCGGGCGGCAGCGGCCCGTCCACCGGCCACCCCGACTCGCCCCTGCTCGTCGGCGGTACCCGCGTCGAGGAGGGCGGGGCGACGCTCGGCGTGAGCGCCGTGCCGTGCACCGGGCACCTCTCGGTGTCCGACGGGTGCGGCAACCCGCACGCCTGGCATCGGATGAAGTGCTGCGGCGGCATCGGGGACCCGGTCAGAGTACGGGTACATCCGCCCATGCAGCAAGCTCGTTCAGGGAGCGAGCGTCCCGGCTGGGGGGGCACGCCCACAGCGTGTGGTTGGGTAGCCAACCCATGTCATCTTCAGCAGCTGGGTTGGATCGGCTCGCGGCTTACGGTAGGCTGAGCTCAAGCGTGCCGCAGCCGGTCCGAAAGCCAACCCGACGAGCGCGAGAGGTGTCGCAGCGAGGCGGGTACCAGAATTTGCATCCGAACGTAAGACGAAACGTGAGACGAAACGTAAGCCGGAACGTGAGACGAAA
Organism: Sorangium sp. So ce295; assembly: GCF_051527405.1. Lineage (NCBI taxonomy): Bacteria > Pseudomonadati > Myxococcota > Polyangiales > Polyangiaceae > Sorangium > Sorangium sp. So ce295. The sequence continues at coordinate 13,403,495 of NZ_CP150324.1, forward strand.
CGTAAGCCGGAACGTGAGGCGGCACGTCGACCTGAACGTTGACCAGCACGTAAGCCAGTACGTAAACCAGTACGTAATTCGAACGTAAGTCGAGCGTTGGGCAGCGCGTGACGGGCTCGGGGTACGCTTTCCCCGACTGCCAGCAGTGGGGGCCAGCGGGATGGGAAGGGGAAAGAGACAGAGGCCATGAGCACGGCGGAGAAGCTTTCGGACGGTGCCTCGGCCAGCGGTGAGTCCGATCCGCTGCTGGGAAAGGTCTTGAATCAGAAGTTCAAGATCCACTCCCTCCTCGCGACGGGCGGCATGGGCGTCATCTATCGCGGCGAGCAGATCGCCCTCGAGCGGCAGGTCGCGATCAAGGTCCTGACGCCCACGAACTCATCGAATCAGATCGACCCCAACTTTCATAAGCGCTTCTTCCTCGAGGCGAGCATCCTCGCCAGGCTCCAGCACCCGAACATCGTCACGGTCTTCGACTACGGCCGAGTCGAGAACATGGAGCCCGAGCGGTACTTCATGGCCATGGAGTTCCTCGAGGGCGAGACGCTCTTCCGGCGGCTGCGCAAGGCCGGCCGCCTCACGGCGCCCGACTCGATGGGCATCGCCCGGCAGATCGCCCGCGGGCTGCGCGAGGCGCACAAGCACGGCGTGGTGCACCGCGATCTGAAGCCGTCGAACGTCATGCTCGTCCCCGGCGAGGACACCGGAGAGCTCGTCAAGATCCTCGATTTCGGCCTCGTGAAGGTGCTCGCGGACGACTCGGAGGAGCTCACGCAGCAGGGCTCGTTCCTCGGCTCCCCGCGCTTCATGTCGCCGGAGCAGATCTCGCACGGCAAGGTCGATCTGCGGACGGACGTGTACTCGCTGGGCGTGATCCTCTATCAGATGCTCTGCGGGAAGGTCCCGTTCGAGGCGCAGAACTCGGTCCAGATCCTGATCGCTCACCTCCAGCAGCCCGTCCCGCGGATGAAGGAGCGCAACCCCGAGGCCGACGTGCCCGAGCCGCTCGAGGCGTTCGTGCTGCGCTGCCTGTCGAAGGATCCGGACGGCCGACCGGCCAACATGGAGGCCCTGATCCGCGGGCTCGGCGAGTGCGCGCAGGCGATGGGCCTGTCCCCGGCGTTCGGCTCGACGGGCCTCGTGACCATGGACTCCACCGGCACCGGCAGGATGCCGACGCCGATGCCGCCCGTGCGCGTGATGACGGCGATCCCCGCCAGCTCGTCGTCGCCCACGTCGACGTCCGGCGCCACGACCTCGCAGGTGGACGACGCCTCGCTCGGCGCCGCCTCGCGCCCCGCCGACGCCGCGCCGCAGGGCCGGAAGGGCATCGTGCTCGTCGCGGTGGGCGTCCTCGCCGTCGCGGGCATCGGGATCGCGATGTCGCAGATGCGCTCCAGCGAGCCGCCGCCGGCGCCGGCCGCCGCGCAACCGGAGAGGCCGCAGGCCGCGCCGCCGCCCGCCGACGTCGGGTCGTTCGTGCTGATGGTCGAGTCCATGCCGTCCGGGGCCGAGGTGCTGGAAGACGGCAAGCCGCTCGGGAACACGCCGCTCCAGCTGTCGCTGTCGAACAGCTCCGTGCGCGCCAACCCGCGCCGGTTGACCGTGCGCCACGAGGGGTACGAGCCGTACTCGATCGTCCAGGGCCCCTCCGATCAGTCCGTGCGCCTGGTCGCCACGCTCACGAAGCAGGCCGCGGCGCCGACGAGCACGCCTGCCGCGCCCACGCCGCCCCCGGCCGCCCCGGCGCCTCGCCCGTACTCCGGCCGGCCGGCCGTCAGGCCCGCGCCCGCCCCCGACGCGCCGCCCCCGCCCCCGCCTCCTTCTCCTCGGCCGCTGGATATCCAGATCGAACGATGACCCTCCAGCGCCCCACACACCACATCGTCGTCTCCCCGTCTGTCTTCACCGCGCGGCCGCTCTGGGCGGATGTCTTCGCCGATGTGGAGGCACCTTGTTCCAGGCTTTCCGTCGGCGGGCACCCCCCGCGCGGTGCGCACGGTGACGGTGAAGGAGACGATGTGCCGCATTCTTCGGAACATGCGCAAATGTACGCGCACGAACGTGCGCGTGAACATGCGCAGGGACACGCGCACGCTCGGCCCGCGCAGCGCGGCGAACGTCAAATCCAGCGGCGAACCCAGGCTGCGCTGACCGACCGAACGATCGATCGAAGATCGCCGTATTCATCCGTTCCCGCCGGCAGTAGACTCCAGGCTCTGCGTCCCGCAGACGCGCTTCCCAGGCCGATTCCAAGCGGGATCCGTTGCTGAGGAGCAAGGAAATGAACCCGCTCGTCCCCGACTTCATCATCCAGCAAGACGCTCTCGGCAACACCGAGGGCAGCTTCACGGGGGCGGTGCTGATGATCGACATCCCCGGCTTCACCGAGCTCACGGAGAAGCTGATGCAGCACGGCCGCGCGGGCGCGGAGACGCTCGCCGGCACGCTCCGGTACTACTTCGACCCGCTCATCGCCGCGGTCCACCACGCCGGGGGCTTCATCACGAACTTCGCGGGCGACGCGTTCACGGCGCTGTTCCAGGACACGCCGGACCGCAAGGTCGCGGAGTACGTGCTCGGCGCGGCGCTCGCGATGCGCGACCTGTTCGCGGAGCACCCCGAGCGCGACACGCCCTTCGGCAGCTTCCCGTTCTCGTTCCGGATGGGGCTCGCGTGGGGCTCGGTCGAGTGGGGCATCGTCCGCATCTCCCCGGAGCGCGCGTACTACCACTTCCACGGGCAGGCGCTCGCCGCGTGCGTCGCGATCGAGCGGCAAGCGCTGAAGGGCGACATCCTCCTCGACCGCGCGCTCTGCGATCGCATCCCGCCCGCGAGCGCGAAGTACCACGGCGAGGGCGTCTACAAGCTCGGCGACGTGCCGGCGCCCAGGATGCCGCAGGTCCCGAGGAACCCGCCGCGCGGCGAGGGCACCGCGTTCGTGGCGAGGGGCGTCGCGGACATGCCGCCGGAGGGCGAGTTCCGCAACGTCACGAGCGTCTTCCTCTCGTTCGAGCAGATCCCGAGCTTCGCGGAGCTCACGCGCCTCCCGCACGAGCTCTCCGAGCTCTACGGCGGCACCTTCACGGGCATCGACGCGGGCGATCTCGGCATCGCCGCGCTGATCCACTTCGGCGCCCCGATCACCCACGAGAACGACAACGATCGCGCGCTCGACTTCGCGCTGGAGCTGAAGAAGCGCGGCCTCCGGCAGATGCGCCTCCGCGCCGGGATCACGCGCGACGTCCGGTACGCCGGCTTCAACGGCGGCACCGAGCGCCACGAGTTCGCCTGCATCGGCCGCGCGACGAACCTCGCCGCGCGCCTCGTCGCGAAGGCCCCCTGGTCGGCGATCTGGGCCGACGAGCAGGTCTTCCGCGCCGGTGAGACGAGCTACCAGTGGACGACGGAGAACATCTTCCGGTTCAAGGGCTTCGATCTGCCCATCCTCGTCTACTCGCTGGAGCGCCGCCGCATCTCGGTCCAGAAAGAGTTCTACGACCTCGGCCTCATCGGCCGCGAGGCGGAGATCGAGCAGCTCGTTCGCTACGTCGGGCCGATCTTCGAGGGCAAGCCGGCCGGGATCACGTACATCGACGGCGAGCCGGGGCTCGGGAAGAGCTACCTCGTGCAGCGCTTCCGCCACCGGTGCGAGGAGCACCAGAGCGACCGGCCCTTCCTGTGGATCGACGCGCGCTGCGACCAGACGCTCCAGAGCTCGCTGAACGCGTTCGAGTTCGCGCTGAAGGAGTACTTCTGGGAGTCCTCCGCGCTCGGCAAGGAAGAGAAGCTCACGAACTTCGACGACGCGTTCGAGTACCTCCTCGAGCGCCTGCCCGAGAGCCAGGCCGCGCTGAAGCGCGAGCTCGATCGCGCGCGCTCGGTGTTCGCCGCGCTCATCGGCATTCGCTGGGAGGACTCGCCGTACGAGCGCCTGCACCCGAAGCTCCGGTACACGAGCACGCTCTCGGCGCTGAGCTTCGTCTTCCTCGCCGAGGCGTCGCTCCAGCCGGTGATCCTGCACCTCGAGGATGCGCACTGGGCCGACGAGGACTCGCTCGAGGCGGTGCGCGTGATCGCGCGCGCGTGCCGGGGGCTGCCCATCGCGATCATCTGTACGACGCGGCGCAAGGACGACGGCACCCCCGTCCGCATCCCGCTCGACCCGGGCATCTCCGAGAACGTGATCGAGCTGAAGCCGCTGCCGCGCGAGCAGCTCCTCGCGCTCGCGGTCCCGTTCTTCGGCGGTCCGATGCCGGACATGCTCGCGACGCTCCTCTGCGAGACGGCCGGCGGCAACCCGTTCTTCGCGCAGGAGATCCTCGCCTACTGGCTCGAGGACGGGCGCTACGGCTCGAGCTCGAGCTCCATCTCGATCTCGAACACGTTCATGCCGCCGAAGAACGTGAACAGCCTGCTCATCTCGCGCCTCGACCGGCTCGACGCGAAGGTGAAGCAGACGATCGTCGCCGCGGCCGTCCTCGGGCGCGAGTTCGACCTGCGCGTGCTCGCGCTGATGCTCCCCGACGCCTCCGTGCTCGAGGAGCACGTGCGCATCGGCGAGGCGCAGTGCATCTGGTCGCAGATGACGGAGCGGCGCTTCCAGTTCAGCAACGCGCTCCTCCGCAACGCGGCCTACGAGATGCAGTCCCGCGCGCGGCTCCAGGAGCTCCACCGGCTCGCGGCCGAGGCGATCGAGAGCCTCTACGGCGATGACCTCGAGGACCAGCTCGTCGCGCTCGGCCGCCACTGGCGCCGCGCGGGCAAGGTGGACCACGCGCGCCGCTACTTCCTCGCGGGCGCCCGCAAGGCGGCGGCGCGCTACGCCCACGAGGAGGCGACCCGCCTCTACCGCGTCTACTTCAAGCTCTCGCCGGAGCCGACGCCCGAGAGCGTCGTCGTGCGCTACGAGTTCGCCCGCGACGTCCTCGAGGCGAGGGGGCGGTACCAGGAGGCGCGGCAGGAGCACATCCGCGTGCTCACCGACGCCCAGAAGCTCGGCGATCGCGGGTCCGAGTCGCTCGGCTTCCTCGGCCTCGGCCGCACGCACTGGGCGATGCAGCAGCCGGACGACGCGCGCACCTACTGGGAGGAGGGGCTGCGCGCCGCGCGCGAGGCGGGCAACCTGCCGACCGAGGGGCTCACGCTCGCGAGCCTCGGGATGGCCTACGCCGTCCAGGGCCGGTACGACGCCGCCCGGACGCTCTACTCGCGCGCGATCACGGTCGAGCGGCAGATCGGGAACCGGCGCGAGGAGGCGAGGCTCCTCGGGGAGTTCGCGAAGCTGCACCGGCTGAGCGGCCACCTCGGCGAGGCGGAGGCCCTGCAGGAGCAGGCCGCTGCCATCGAGCGTGAGCTGGGGGCTTCTTGAGCCGGTGGGGGACGCTGCCGTGCCCTCCGCCCACGCCAAGGCGACCCCGTCGTCCGACGTCGTCGCGCGTTCCCTAGATCGCGGCGCAGAGGCCCCGCCGGCCCGCGCGGCGCCGGCGCGCCCCGGCCCTCGCCGCCCTGCGAATTCCGCTGACAATCGATCACGAGGTCTCCCAAGAGCATGACACGACAGGCAACAAAGGAGTCACCTGCGCTGTTGAACGAGGAGCTCCTTGAGAAGGCGAAGCCTTCCAAGCTCATGCCCGCCGTGATCGCCGGAATGGTCTCGGGGACGCTGGTCGTCTCGTTCGATATCTCCCTCGGCGCGCTGATCTTCAACCACGGGCTCGCCGATTACCTCTCGAGAGGGATCGGCATCATCCTGATCAGCTCCGTCATCGTCGGCGTGATCGTGTCTCTCCTCAGCTCCTACAAGCCGGTGATCGCCGCGCCGCAGGAGGACGCCGCCGTCATTCTCGCCTCGATGGCGGCGGCGATCACGACGGCCATCGCGCAGAAGGACCCGGCGGCGAGCCCGTTCCCGACGGTCGTGGCCGCCATCGCGATCACCTCCGTGGTCGCAGGCGGCTTCTTCCTGCTGCTCGGGCTCCTACGGCTCGGCATCCTGGTCCGCTTCATCCCGTACCCCGTCGCCGGCGGCTTCATCGCTGGCGCCGGTTGGCTCCTCCTCCAGGGCTCGATCTCGGTCATGTCCGGGCAGCCATCGACGCTCGACATTTTTCCGACCGTGGTGATGGATCCGGAGCTCTTGAAGCGGGTCCTGCCGGGCCTCGTGTTCGGCGTCCTGCTCCTCGTGGTGCTGCGGCGGTTCTCGTCGCTCCTGCTCCTCCCCGTGCTGCTCGGGGGCTCGATCGTGGTGTTCTACGTCTCTTTGGGGCTCGCCGGCGTGAGCGTGCAGCAGGTGCTCGAGGGTGGCTGGCTCCTTGGTCCGTTCCCGACCGCGTCGCTCTGGCCGCCGATCGGGGTCTCGGACCTCGCGAAGGTGGACTGGTCGGTCCTGTTCAGCAGCGCGGGCAACGTCGCCGCCGTGATGATCATGGCGGCCATCACCGTGCTGCTCAGCGCGTCAGGCGTCGAGCTCGCGACGGAGCAGGAGATCGATCTCGACCGCGAGCTTCGGGCCACGGGCGTCGCGAACATCGTCACGGGCCTCTTTGGCGGCATGGTCGGCTACCTGTCGCTGGCCGAGTCGTCGATGAGCTACAAGGCCGGCTCGAACAGCCGCATCTCAGGGCTGGTCGCGGCGGCCATCAGCTGCATCGTGCTCTTCGTCGGCGCCGAAGCCATCCTGTACTTCCCGCGCCCCGTCCTCGGGGGCCTGATCGCGTATCTCGGGTTCCACTTCCTCATCAACACGCTCTACGAGGGCTGGTTCCGGCTGCGGCGCATCGAGTACTTCGTCATCGTGGTGATCCTCCTTGTCGTCGCCGTCCGGGGCTTCCTCGTCGGCATCGGCGTGGGGCTCGGCGTCTCGTTCATCCTCTTCGCGCTCAGCTACAGCCGCATCGAGGTGGTGCGCAACGCCATCACCGGGGTCCACCTGCGCAGCAACGTCGCTCGCAGCGAGGGCGAGCTGGAGACCCTGACGGCGCGCGGCAAGCAGCTCTACGTGCTCCAGCTCCAGGGGTATATCTTCTTCGGGACGGCGTACAACCTGCTCTCGACCGCCCAGCAGCGCATCCAGAGCGACGACGACGAGAGGCCGCGTTACCTGCTGCTCGACTTCCTCCACGTCAACGGCATCGACTCGTCCGCCATCGCGAGCTTCCTCCGGCTCCGCAGGCTCGCCAAGTCGAACGGCGTCAAGCTCATCTTCACGGCGGTGCGTGACGACATCCGCAATCACCTCGAGCGGGGTGAGGTCTTCCTGGCCGAAGGCGACGAGGTCTCCCTGCTCTACCCGGATATCGATCGAGGTCTCGAGGCGTGTGAGAAGGAGATCATCGCAGACGCGCCGCCCAGCATGCTGCCGCCTCCGATGCTGTTCTACGATCTCCAGGATGTGTTCGGCGGTCGCCCGGAAATGCTACGTTTCAAGGACTACCTCGAGCGCGTCGAGCTTCCGGCTGGGTTCGATCTGTTCCGGGCCGGAGATATCTCGAAGGACCTCTACCTCATCGAGAACGGGGAGCTCACGGCCTGGGCCGAGATCGACGGAAAGAAGGAGAAGCGGCTCCGCACGATGGGGCCGGGGTCGGTCGTGGGCGAGTCCGGGCTCTACATGGGAGAGAAGCGGTCGGCGACGGTCACCGCCAGCGAGAAGTCCACGCTCTACCGGCTCTCGGAGGAGGCGCTGCAGCGAATGACGGCGGAGGCGCCCGAGCTGGCTGCAGCCTTCCACCACTTCGTGGTCACGCTGCTGGCCAAGAGGATCGTGCACGCGACGTCGCCCGTGAAAGCGCTGTTCAACTAGACTCGATCGGTCCGGCCTGGAGCGTTGCGTTCCGTGGAGACTCGCTTGCAGCATGGTGCGACGGCAGTACGCCTCCCGCCGGCGCGCGCCGCGCGCCGGGGAGCCGGCGTGTCCGTTCTTCAATGCTGCACGCGTGAGCACCTGGCTCCCGCAGATCCGATCGCGCACGACGCGCACGACGCGCACGACGCGCACGACGCGCACGACGCGCACGACGCGCACGACGCGCACGACCACCGAGCGCAGCCCGCGAGCATTGCCGTCCGGTGTTCCGGTAGCGTCGAAACACGCATTGCCGTGCCGCGGGCCGTTTCACCCGGGGGAGAACAATCTCGTGTAGACGCTATCCCGGAGGTGCGTGGATGCGCGGTGAACACACATTTGAATGCAATTTCGACGATCTCTTTCGGATTCAGAGCCACGGAATGTACGATTCGCCTAAGCTTGCGAACAGTCGTGGTTTCGCTCCGAATGAGAAGGCCAGTCGTGTTGCTTACCGCGCAACACATTTTCCTTGACAAGGGGACGCGCGCTTGCAATCCACGGTCCATAGGGTTGCTGCCGGGGCTGCCCGGCATCCCGCGCGCGTCCTACCGGCCGATGGGGGCCTCGGCCCGCAGACGCGCTCTGCTGGCTTTCGCTTCCCGAGATCCCAGAGGCCAGCATCGCGCCAGCGAACACCCGCAGGCCTGTCCGCCTTGAGCAGCTGGAGAAAGGACAACTTATGAAAACTCAACGTCGACCCCTGATGGTACTAGCCATTCTGTTGGGTGTCCTATCGATCGCCGCCTGCGGCAAAGATAAGGCTCCTTCTGAAGCACGTGCAGAGTCGGGCACCAAGGAAGCTCCGGCTCAGCCCTCCGAGCTCAGCGTCCTCATCTTCCCGAACTACCTGGACGACAAAAGCATCAAGGACTTCGAGACGCAGAACAACGCCCGTCTGCGGCTCACGATCTACGACTCCACCGAGGAGATGGAGAGCAAGCTCGCTTATGCGGGCGCCGACGCGCAGTACGATGTCGTCGTGATGGCGGCGCACGCCAGCGGGCGGCTCGCGCGGCGCGGGCTCATCCGCCCCCTGGATCACGCCCAGCTCCCCAACCTGAAGAACCTCGAGTCGCGGTTCTCGGGCCCGAACTTCGACGAGGGCAACAAGTACTCTATCCCTTACCAGTGGGGCACTGTTGCGATCATCTACAACAAGAAGAAGATCCCCAACATGGATCCGACGTGGGGCGTGCTCTTCGACGCCCAGAAGACGCCGGGCACGTTCGTGCTGATCGACGAGATGCGGGACATGGTCGGCGCGGCGCTGAAGTACAAGGGATTTTCCAGCAACACGTCGAAGCCTGAAGAGATCCGGGAGGCCGGGCGCATCCTCAAGGAGGCCAAGAGCAACCCGAAGTGCCTCGGCTTCAAGGGCGGCATCGGCGCGACGCAGGACGTGAAGGGCGGCTCCGTCGACATGGCGGTCGTCTGGAACGGGGACGCGCAGAAGGTCGTCTGGGAGGACAAGGATCGCCTCGCCCTCGTCATTCCGAAGGAAGGCTCCGTGATCTGGGTCGACGTGATGACCGTGCCCGCGAAGTCGCCGCACCCCGAGCTGGCTCACAAGTTCATCAATTACATGCTGACCCCCGACGGCGGCGCGCAGCTCTCGATGATGACGAAGTACGCGACCCCGAACAGCGCCGCGCAGGCCAAGCTGCCGGAGGAAGACCGCACGAACCAGCTCATCTACCCGACGGGCGATATGGCGACCCGCCTGGAGGCCCATCGTGATCTCGGCGAGTCGGCCAAGCTCTATGACGAGGTCTGGGCGGCCGTGAAATCGAACTGACCTTGAGGCGATGGCGCCAGCGAGGTGCTCGGCCTCCGATCACGCCGATGCCCATCCTGCGCGACGCGCCGGTGTCGAGCGCGCGCCCGAGCTGGAATCAGGGCCGCTGCGTGGAGCCCCTGGCACTACTAGGACCTCTATGGAAGATCATCGCTCCAAGGCCACGCCTCGCGCGAGAGGCATGGTCGTAGACAACGCGTTCACGGCCGATGGCCTCTATGGCGTCCGGCGCGAGCCGACCTACAGCGGCGCGCTCTCCTTCCTGCGCCGCAAGTACACGCGCGACCTCACCGGCGTCGATGTGGCGGTCACCGGCATCCCGCTCGACACGGCGACCAGCAACCGCCCAGGGACGCGCTTCGGCCCGCGCGCGGTGCGGGAGGCCTCGGCGCACCTCGCGTGGAACCGCCCTTACGGCTACGAGTTCGATCCGCTCGACCGGCTCGCCGTGGTGGACTATGGCGACTGCGTCTGGGATTACGGGCGTCCGGAGGAGAGCCCTGTCGCCATCGAGGAGCACATCGGCCGGATCCTCGACGCCGGGGTGACGCCCCTCTCGATCGGGGGGGATCACTTCGTGAGCTACCCGATCCTGCGCGCCGTGTCCAAGCGCCGCGGGAAGCTCTCGCTGATCCATTTCGACGCTCACTCCGACACGTGGAGCGACGAGGTCGGATCGGGTCGGGTCGATCACGGCACCATGTTCTTCCACGCGGCGCGGGAGGGCCTCGTGGAGCCCAGCCGCTCGGCGCAGATCGGGCTCCGCACCTACAACGCCGATACGCTCGGCTTCCAGGTGCTCGACGCGCCCTGGGTTCATCGCCATGGCGCGAGGGCGGTGATCGAGCACGTTCGTAATATCGTCGGGGACCACGAGGTTTACCTGACGTTCGACATCGATTTCCTCGACCCGAGCTTCGCGCCCGGCACCGGCACGCCGGTCTGCGGGGGGCTGTCGACCGCGGTCGCGCTGGAGATCCTGCGGGGGCTCCAGGGCATCGCGCTCGTCGGCATGGACGTCGTGGAGGTCGCGCCCGCGTACGACGTGGGGGAAATCACGGCGCTGGCTGGCGCGACGATCGCGCACGAGGGGCTCGGGCTCATCGCGTGCCGGCCTGGCGCGCCCAAAGCAAGGGAGCCAGCCTAGAGCGGCGGTCACCCGCTTCGGATACGGGCCCATCTCGCCGTTTTCGGTGCTCAGCGCACCTGAGTGCGCTTCCGCGCCGAAAACGACGATCTGGGCCCGTCTCCTGTGCGGGAGACCGCCGCTCTGCGTCGGCTCTACGAGCGTTTTCGGCGGCGCGGAGACGGCTGTCGGTAGGGCGCGAAGACCGCTTCTGGGGAGTCTTCGGTGAACTGGCGGAGCACCCGGTTCAGGCCGCGCGTGCCGTGGGCGCGGACCGTCTGCACGCGGTCGAGATCGAGCACCTCTCCGAGGTACTCCTCGCCGGAGCCGCCCAGGAAGAGGACGCGGCCCTCGGGATCGACCGCGATGGAGCGGCCGCCGCCGATCTCCACCGCGGCGTTGACGTTCACCACATAACACTGGTTCTCGATCGCGCGGGCGCGGGCGAGCACGAGCTCCTCCTCGCGATCCGGCGTCGTGGTCAGCGTCGGGTGCAGGATCACCTCGGCGCCGCGCAGCGCAAGGCCGCGCGCGACCTCGGGATACCAGCCGTCGTAACAGATCATGAGCCCCAGCCGGCCGACGCGCGGGATGTCGAACACGGGCGCGGGCTCATCGCCCGGCGCACAGGTCTCGAAGGGCATCCAGGGATAGAGCTTGCGGTACCGCGCGACGAGCTTGCCGCTCGGCGAGAAGACGAGCGCGGTATTGTGCAGCTTGTCGCCCGCGCGCTCGTAGATCGACCCGGCGCAGATCCACCTCCCGGCCCTGCGCGCGATGGCGCCGAGCCGCTTCGTGAGCGGCCCCGGGATCGGCTGGGCGAGCTCGTGCGATGGGGAAGTGTGGCGGAAGGGGTGATCCCCCGTGAGCCACAGCTCGGGAAACAGGTAGAGCTGCGCCTCGGGGAACGAGACCCCGAGCGTCTGCACCTCGCGCTCGAGCTTCTCGAGCGTCGCAGCAGGGTCGCCGGGCACGGGCCGGGACTGGACTCCGATGACGTGGAGGAGGCGAGCCATACGAGCGACGTTATACACCCCCTCCGCGGCGCGCGTTCGAGGGGCGTCGTGAACGTCGCGCCGGGGGGCGCCGTTCGAGCTCGCTCAGATGGTCGGCTCGATCGACCCGCGAGCCGCCGCGATCACCTCGGCCGTGGCGAAGTGCGCCGACTCGAGGGCACCCTGCGCCCAGCCCGTGTAGAGGCACGTGTGATCGCCGGCGAAGACGACGCGCCCCTCGCCGCGCTGGAGATCCGCGATCAGGTCGGTCTGATCGGGCCGGTAGGCGGGCCAGCCGCCTCGCGTGTACGGCTGGTGGTGCCACGAGAACGACAGCCCCTTCTGGAAGTACTGCCGAGCGTTCGGGAAGAACGACTCCATCGTCTTGAGCCCGAACTCGATGCGATCGGCCGCGGTGGGCAGCTCGTCGAGCGCCGCGGCGTTGCGGTCCTGCACGTAGGCCGTGAGGATGCCCGGGGTGCCCGACTGGAGCGAGGTCAGGTCCCACAGACGCTCGATGGGCGTGGTCGTGCAGGCCGCGAGCAGCCCGATGATGCCCTCATCCGCCCAGAACCGGTGCGAGAACTGGAAGTTGAGACGGGTGACGGTGAACATCGGGATCTCCGACGCGGCGCGGTGCTTGGGGCCGGAGAGCGGCGGGTCGAACGCGACCTCGAGCAGGATGCGGTGGGGGAGCGCGCACACCACGAAGTCGCCCTCGATCGTCTCGGGGTCCCCGTTCCTCAGGAACTCGACGGTCACGCCGTCCTCGCGGGAGATCACCCGCTGCACATGGGCCCCCCTGAGGATGCGATCGCCGAGATCGTCGGCGAACGCGGTGGTCAGCCGGTCGTTCCCGCCGGCGATCGCGTAGGTGTGGAACCACTTGGCGTCGAGCCGCTGGTTCGCCGACCAGGCGAGGCCGCTGAACATCTCGATCTCCGTCCCCTCGTACGCGCGGCAGATCTCCCTCGCGGCGTGCGAGGCCCCGGTCCGATCCAGGCTGCGGTAGAACGTCTCGCCCGAGAAGTCCTTGCGGACGGTGGCCGGTGGCCACTGCGTGTCCCGCGGGTCGCCGATCACCGAGAACGCCTTCGCCGCGAGCTGCAGGTTGAGGGACTCCGCGTCGATGTCCCGCTCTTCCGGGGAGAGCGGAAAGTCGGCAGGATAGTGCGCTTTGCCCCGCGACGTGCTCAGGAAGCGATGGCCCATGACGTAGTACAGCTGCGTCGCGTCGAGCGGATACTCGAGGATCTCCAGCCCGAAGTGGCGCGCATAGGCGAGCGTGAGGACGTGGGTGTCGGCGATCCGGGTGACGCCGAGCTCCGCGTACTGGTCGCCGAAGTGGTTCCGGAGCGTGTAGAAGCGGCCGCCGACACGGTCATTCCGCTCGAGGATGATCGGGTCGAACCCGGCCTTCCGCAGCGACCATGCGGTGCACAGCCCTGAAATCCCGCCGCCGAGCACGATGACACGGCGCCCGCCGCCGACGCTCGGCCAGTCAGGTAGGGTGTCCCACATCTGTGGCAACATCTCCCCTGCGGCCGCGAGGCGACGCCGGTCGTAGACGGAAGCGAACGACTGCTCGGGGACATCGATCGGGCGGTCGGGCAACATGGACCTCTTGCTCGGGCTGGCTGACGATCGTCAGGTTGGCAAAAACGCCTTCAAGATGGCGCGCCGCGGGCGGCATACCCGACGCGCGCTCCTCTCGTGACCTAGGATTCGGCGCGAAGATCGGCGCCCATCGCTCTCCTGGTCGCTCCTGGTCACGGCGCGATCCGCCGAACGGCGCGCCCATGGGTCCGCCGTCGCTCCGGACCGCGCGCGCCGTGTGTCGCGTGACCCGAGGTCGAGGAGCGGATATTCACGAGTGACCATGATGGACAAGCGATGTTTTGCTTTCAAGCAAAATCATGACCGCGCGGATTGCCACGAGAGTGTGCGGGCGTCCGATGATGTGGTCACTCGGTCTCACGTGGCTGCGCATCGCCAGATCGCCGCTTTGTCGACGACGGTCATGAGGCGAGCGCACCGCTCCACACCATCGCGCCTCGATCGGGGATTGCGGAGGATCGTGCGTGATTTGCGCCCCGGCGCACGATTTGCGTCGGGCAAGGAAACACACGAGAGCGCTGCATACCACGCGAGGCCGGTCCAGGCGCTGAGTTCACGCGAGACGCTGAATTCGAGCGTGGCGCGAATCGCGTGCAGCGGCGGAGCTCCTGTCAGCGTGGAACGGTGGCGCAGCTGTGGCTTGCGCCACGCCTGGAAAGGATGAGGCTGCCAGGGCGACGCCGCTCGATGGCCCGCGGGGCGCGAGGCCACGCGCTGCGCTGGCCGCCCTGCGCCGCGGTCGAGCAGGGCGGCGCGGGGGCGGAGCGCCGAGGGGTGATGGGCGTGAGGTGGAGAGCGCGCGGCCAGGACGGCCGCGCGATGATCAGAAGTTCAGGTTGGCAGAGAGGAGGAAGGTGCGGCCTGCCTGCGGCATCCTGGTCGCCGTGAACTGGGGCGAGATGGGGGCCTCGTACTCCCAGTCGGCGACGTTGTAGACGCCCATGTTGTAGCGGAGGCCGGCCACGTCCGTCTGACCGGAGAGGACGACGTCCCAGATCACCGAGGGGTCGGTCTCCTTCAGCGTCTTGTCGATGCGCGGCGACTCGACGGTGAGGCGCGTCGACAGCATCAGCGCCTTTCCGAACAGCGGCACGGTCCCCTTGACGGCGGCCATGTGCTCCGGCGAGTTGGGCACCTTCTTGAGCACCTCTTTGACGTCTCCTTTATCGAGGTACCGCGCCCGTGAATAGGAGTAGGAGAGAGAGGCCATCCAGCCCTGGCGCCACTCGCGGCGCAGCTCGGCCTCCGCGCCCAGCACGAGGATCGGCTCCTTGGTGTTGTCGTACCTCCCCGGCACAGCCTCGGTGAAATCGCCGGTCTGCGCGATCATGTCCGTCATGTAGTTCACGTATCCCGCGCCGAGCAAGGAGAGCGTGGACGAGAGCCGGTGCGTGAACTCGACCTCTCCCGAGAGCACGCTCTCGGGATCGACCGACGCGCCCGCCGCTGGCTCGTACCCCGGCTTGAAGTTGCTCGAGGGCACCTGCAGGAAGAGCTCGTAGATGGGCGGAGCGCGGAATGCGCGGCCGCCGGTGACCTTCAGGTTGCCCCCTTCGTAGGGCTTGACGACGAGCGCGATACGCGGGCTGATCCCGGAGTTGAAGCTGAGACCGTCCTCTCCATAGTTGTAGTAATCGATACGAGCACCCGCGGAGACGCGGACGCGGTCGGACGGGACGAAGTCGACAACGCCGTAGCCGGCGAGGATCTGGTAAGGGTGCGAGTCGAACAGATCCTCATTGTTGGGGTCGAGGAGCTCGCCCTCGACCTCGGACACGGGCAGCACGAGCGTGTCGCGGCATGGAAGAACACCGCACTCGTGCTCCTCGATGCGCATCCTGCCGAGCAGGTGTACCTGGCCCTCGGCGCCGACGGTGACCTTCAGCTCGCGGAGCGGGCTGATCTCGAAGCGCTGATCCGCGAGCAGCCACGTGTCCTGGTACTTCTCGACGTCATGGATCGTTTCGGTCCCGATGTCGGACAGCCAAAGCGTGTCATCGTAGAGCTGCATGTCGACGCCCACGCGGGTCGTCATCGAGAATTTATCGGAGAACCGCGGCGAGAACGTGAGCTCGGCGAACCCGCGCCTGTCGCGGTAAAACGTCCTGTCGTCGCCGACGATGGTCAGGTTGGCGCCGGTCGGGATCGACTTCCTGCGCTCGTTGTAGAACACCTGCGCCGAGAGCGACTTGTACCAGAGCCGCCCCTGGATCGTCCCCACGTTGAAGTGGTCCGCGCCGCGGGAGTTAGGATCCTTGTTCTTCCATTTGTCCGCAGGATCAGGGACGTTGGGAGGATCGTTCGGGTCCGGGTCCGCGGGAGCAGGGCCATCGGGGTCGGGCGGGATCGGCAGGAAGTAGTCTCGCCCTTGACCGTGGCCTCCGGCGACCGACAGCCACATGCCGGAGTCGCGCCCGAAGGGCACCTGCACCTGGCCGCGGCCCCGGATGAAGCCGTGCTGCGCCGCGCCCACGCCGACACCCGCGCCGAACGACGTCGGGCGGCCCTTGGTCACGATGTTGATGACGCCGACGAACGCGCCCGTACCGTAGAGCAGCGAGCCCGGGCCACGGACGACCTCGATCCGCTCGACGTCCTCCAGGTCGGTGCGCGCCGATTGATCGGCGAAGGCGAGGCCGTCCCACGTGTCGTTGATCGAGTGCCCGTTGAGGAGCACGAGCACGCGGTTGCTGTAGTCGCCAGGGATGCTGATCCCGCGGATGCCGACCCAGGAGTAGCTGCCGTCGTACGTCGTGTAGACGCCGCGCATGCCCCTCAAGGCCTCGGCGACGGTCGGATACCCCATCGCGCGGAGCTCCTGGCCCGAGATGATCGTGACCGAGCCGGGCGCGTCCTCGACGGCCTCCGCCGTACGCGACGCGGCCTCGACCTCCTCGAGCTGCCGGAGGGAGATGTCGATTCGGGTCTGCTGTCCGGCCATCACGTTGGCCGACTGCTCGACCGGGCGGAAGCCGCGCAGCGAGACGCGCACGCGGCGCTGGCCGCTCTGCACGTTGAGGACCGCGGGCGTGAAGCCCATCGGCTTTCCGTCGACCTCGACGAGCGCGTCGCGCTCATCCGCGTTGACGACGAGGCTGCCGGTGAGCGGGTTGAGCCGGTAACGCGCGGTCACCGTGCTCGCGGCCGCCACGTTCACGTCCTGCTCCGACGGCTGGTACCCCTCCTGCGAGAGGTAGAGGCGGTGCCGGCCAGGAGGCAGCGTGAGATCGCACGGCGCGGTGCACGCCGGGGGGCCGCTCGCGTCGTTGACCCGCACCGTCGTGCCCGCCATCTCACCGACCACGCGCACCGTCCCGACGATGCGCTTCAGCTTGACCGCGACGTTCGTTTGCTCGCCGATCTTCGCCTCGACGTTCTCGACCTCCGCCGGCTCATACCCCTCGAGATCGACGATGATCTTGTGCTTGCCGGGCTGGAAGCCGAGGAGGCGGGGCGTGCTGCCGCGGCCGCCGAGATCGCGGCGGTTGATGTACACCGTCGCTCCGGGCGGGTCCGTCGTCACGTTGATGACGGCGACGTTGGGCCGGATGCGCGCGAGCGCCTCCTCGATGGCCGGCCTGCGCGCGGCGTTGGGCTCGAGATCGAGCGCCTGAACGTAGTAGCGAAATGCGTCTGGATACTCCTGGAGAGCCTCGTAAGTTCGGGCGATGTTGAAGATGACGTTTCGGTTCGGGACAAGCCGGTTCGACACCAGGAAGTGCTCCAGGGCGCCCCGGTAGTCACGCGCCGAATAGCGCTCCGTGGCGATCCTGAAGTGCAGATCGGCCTCATCGGCCAGATCATCCGCCCAGGCAGGCCGACCGGAGAATGTGAGGAGTGCTACGAGTATGAGTAGGAGTGCGGAGCGACGAAAGCTCATCTTTCGATCTCGATTCCCAACGGTCGAAGTGGAGCGCAAAGCGCCGTCCGCCGGGTCCAGCCGTCACGCAAAAACCCGGCGAGCTTGGGACGAAACAGCCGCATTGCCGGGTCAGCTTACCGTAAGCCGTCAGCTGATCCAACCTGTTCGCACAGGCGGCCGTGGACCTCACGCCGGCGTGGACGCCGCTGTGTAGGCGCCGTGCGCGGAGCGCATGACAGAGTGAGCGGAACCCGGGGCGGCGCGCGGTCCGGGCCCGGTGCCCCGCAGGAGGCCCCGTCAGGCAAGCGCTCGAGCTCGGCGCCCCTAGGCTGGGCCGCGCGAGCCAGAGCGAGGTGGAGCGCTGGTCAGGCCCAGCGAGAAGGTGAACAAGGGCGGTGCATCGCTGCGCTGACGCGCAGGAGTCCTCCCGGCGCCGCGCGGCGCGCGCGAGCCCCTTGGCCGCCGGGCGCCCGGCGCGCCGAGCTCCGCCGCGTCCGCCGCGAGCCCGGCCCGGCGGCTCAATTGTGCCTCCAGCGGGTGAGCCGCTCCAGGATCATGATGGACACCGCCACGCCGATCAGGAGGAGCGTTGAAATCGCGAACAGGTCGGTCCGCACGCCTCGCATCTGAGATTGGTAGACGTAGAGCGGCAGCGTGACCGAGCGTGGGCCGGACGTGAAGAAGCTGATCACGAAGTCGTTGAGCGACAGCGTGAACGCCAGCATGGCGCCCCCCACGATCGCCGGCCACAGGAGGGGGAGCGTGACCCTCCGGAAGTGGAGCCAGGGCGACGCATAGAGGTCCATCGCGGCCTCGCTCAGCGTCGGCCCGATGGCGACGAGCCGACTGCGGACGATGAGCGTCACGAAGGCGATCTCGAACGTCACATGACCGATGATCATCGTCGTCATGCTGGGCTCGAACCAATGGTCCACCACGCGGCGGAGCACGTTGAACGCCATGACCAGCACCGCCGCGAACGTGATGTCGGGGGCGACCGCCGGGATGTCCACGATCGACTCGAGCACGCGACTCACGGAGCTCGGCCATGGAAAGTGCATCCCCAGGGCGAGCAGCGTCCCGAGGACCGTCGCGATGAGCGTGGAGGCGCCGCCGAGCATCAGGGTGTTCACGGCGACCTCGCGGATCTCCATGGCACGCCGGTTGGTCTCGGGATCGGCGAAGAGATCGAGGTACCAGCGGACCGAGAAGCCCGTCCAGAGCAGGCCCCGCTCCGCGGCGTTGAACGAGTAGACGGCGACCGCGAAGAGCGGCAGGTAGAGGAGCGCGAAGCCGAAGAAGGCGGCGATCGTCGTCAGCGCGCGCCAGAGGCCCCGGCCGAGCTTCACAGGATCTCCACGGAGCGCCCATTCCGGCGGTAGAGGGACACGCCGCCCAGCGTCAGGACGATGAGCACCAGGCTGAGCGCCGCGCCGTAAGGGATGTTCCTCCCCGGGCCGAACTGGTGCTGGATGAGGTTCCCTATCAGCCAGTGCTTCGCGCCGCCGAGCATGTCGCTCACGACGAAGACGCTCATCGCAGGGACGTACGTGAGGAGGACTGCGACGCTGAGGCCCGGGAGGGTCTGCGGCAGGATCGCCGCGAGGAAGATGCGCAGCCGCGACGCATAGAGGTCCTGCGCGGCCTCGACGAGCGACCAGTCGAGACGATCGATGCTCGTGTAGAGGGGGACCACCGCGAAGGGGAGGGAGGCCGCGACGAGGCCGATCGTGACCGCCGTCCAGCTGGGATAGACGTCGCGGCCCGGGTCGATCCACCCGAGCCAGGCGGCGAGCTTGGCAGGCAGGAGCTGCGCCGACAGGAGGAGCTTCCAGCTGAACGTGCGGATCACGAGGTTCGTGCAGAGCGGGACGATGATGAGCGCGAGCCAGAAGAACCGCCGGCGCCGCGAGCCGCGCGCGATGAAGAAGGCCATCGGATAGGCGAGCATCACGGAGGCGGTCGTCACGACCAGCGCGAGGACGATGCTCCTGATGAGGATGCGCGCGTTCTCGCCGGACGCGGAGCCGAAGATGCGCTCGAACGACTCGAACGACAGCTCCCAGAGCAGGGCGCCGTCCGCGTCGCGCTTGAGGAACGACACGACGAGGAGCGCCAGGCTCGGCAAGAGGAGGAACACGGACAGCCAGGAGACGCCGCCCGCGATGAACAGGGACCCCCGCGCGAGGAGCCTGCGCCGCGTCGTGAGCTGTCCGTACCAGACCGTGGGCTCAGTCACTGAGCACCTCGAGCCGCTCGGCGGGCAGGGCGAGCCAGACCGAGGAGCCGGGCTTGAGCCGCGAGCGGGGGCTGAGCTGCACGCGCAGCGGCCCGGGCTCGATGATGAGCTCCACGTGATCGCCGCGGTAGAAGCTCTCCTTCACCACGCCGCGCACGCCGTTCTCCGCCGGCTCGTTCTCGCAGAGCTCGATCCACTCGGGGTGGATCGCGAGCGTGCCGTACTCCCACTGCGGCTTGGTCTGCACCCTCAGCGCGCCCACCGTCGTGAAGACGAGCGTGGCGCCGACGCGCTGCGCGGAGATGAGGTTGGCCGCGCCGAAGAACTCGGCGGCGAAGCGGCTCTGCGGCCGCTCGTAGACCTCGGCCGTCACCCCCTGCTGCTCGATGCGGCCCTTGTTCATCAGCACGATGCGGTCCGAGACGGTCATCGCCTCGTCCTGATCGTGCGTGACGAGCACGAACGTCTTCCCGAGCGCGCGCTGGAGCCGGCGCAGGTCGAGCTGGACCTCGGCGCGCAGCTTCGCGTCGAGCGCCGACATCGGCTCGTCGAGCAGCAGCACCTCAGGCTCGTTGACGACCGCGCGCGCGAGCGCGACTCGCTGCTTCTGACCGCCCGAGATCTGGTGCGGATACCGCTCCGCGAGGTCATCGAGCTTCAGCATCGAGAGGCTCGAACGCACGCGCTCGCGCACCTCGGGATCAGGGAAGCTGCGCGACCTCAGGCCGAAGGCCACGTTCTCGAACACGGTCAGATGCGGGAACAGCGCATAGTTCTGGAACACGGTGTTCACCGGCCTGCGGTTCGCCGGCAGGTGGTCAACCGCCCTGCCCGCGAGCAGGATCTGCCCCCGATCGGCGCGATCGAGCCCCGCGATGATGCGGAGCAGCGTCGTCTTGCCGCAGCCGGAAGGCCCGAGGAGCGTGACGAACTCGCCGGCCTCCGCCGTGAACGACACGTCGTTCAGTATCTGTGTCTTACCGAAGCTCTTGCTGACGTTCTCTACAACGAGGCTGCATCCCGGGTTGCGCTCGGCCGCGCTCTCGGTCTGGGGCGTCATGCTGCGCTGCCCCGGCGACGAGAAGAAGTCTCTCAACCTCTGGATCACCCCAGCAAACCCTTTGCGCGTGGCGCTTTCCGAACCGCATCCGAAGCCTCGGAGCGTACTACGCAGACCATGATGCCCTCCCGTTGTCAACTGGGTGCGCGCCGGGCTGACCGGCTGAGCGGCGCGCGCCCGGCCGGGCTCTTTTCGCTCGCAGGCGGCGTACGCTACCGCCCTTCCCCTGGGCGTGCCACCTTTCTGCCGATCCTGCTCGAGGCGCGCTCCAGCGCCGCGCAGGGGCCGCGCGTCGCTGGAGCGCGCCCAATGCGTTCGGAGCGCGCTCCCCCTGCGCGTTCGGGCGCGCTGCCCACGCGCTGCCCACGCGTTCGCGGCGCGCTGCCCACGCGTTCGCGGCGCGCTGCCCACGCGTTCGCGGCGCGCTGCCCGCGCGTTCGCGGCGCGCTGCCCGTGCGTTCCCCACGCGGTCCCCACGCACTGCTTGCCACCGCCCGGCGCCGGTGATTTCTTGGTCCCACGCATGGGCCTGAGGAACGCGAGACCCGAGTTTGGAGGCACGCGTCGCTTCCAGGTCGTTCGCGTCGTGGGCCGCGGCGGGATGGGGGTTGTCTACGAGGCCTTCGATCGCGAGCGGAAGGGGCGGGTCGCGCTCAAGATCCTCCGGAATCTGAGCGCCGACGCGCGCCTCCGGTTCAAGAACGAGTTCCGTGCGCTCCAGGACATCCAGCACCCGAACCTGGTCAGCCTCGGCGAGCTTCACGAGGAAGAAGGGCAGCTCTTCTTCACGATGGAGCTCATCCGCGGCGTCGACTTCGTGGTCCACGTGCGGCTCCACGAGGAGGGCGACGCCGGGCCGAGGGGCGAGCCCGCGGGCGTCGGGCGCCGCTCCACCCTGCCGTCGAGCCCCATGTGGCCTGCTGTGCAGGGCCCTGCCTCGGAGCCACAGCCCCGGATCAAGCGCCCCTTCCACGAGGCCCGCCTCCGCTCGGCCCTGGCGCAGCTCGCCCAGGGGCTCGCGGCGGTGCATGCGGCTTACAAGGTTCACCGCGATATCAAGCCTTCCAACGTCCTCGTGACCGCGGAAGAGCGGGTGGTCCTCCTCGACTTCGGCTTCGTCGCCGACGCGAGCGGCGCAGGGCGCGAGCAGGCCGTCGTCGGAACGCTCCATTACATGGCGCCCGAGCAGGCCGAGGCCAAGGCCGCCGGGCCCGAGGCGGACATCTACAGTGTCGGGGTCATGCTTTACCTCGCGCTGACCGGCGTCTACCCGTTCCAGACGGCGCCCAAGGCGGCGCTCGACATGATGCGGCGAGCGGAGCCTCCGCCGCCGAGCCGGCTCGTCGAGGACATGCCCGCCGACATCGACGAGCTCTGCGTGGACATGCTCCGCATCGACCCGGCCGCCCGGCCGACGGCGCGCGACGTGCTGCGCCGGCTGCAGGTGCAGGAGCTCATCGAGGAGCCGCCCGTCCTCTCGCAGCGCATCGGCTTCGTCGGCAGGCGCAGCGAGCTCGCCGCGCTCGAGGGCGCGTTCGCGGAGGCGAAGCTCGGGCGCGCGGTCACGCGGTTCATCGAGGGCGAGTCGGGCGTCGGCAAGAGCGCGCTCCTGCGCCGGTTCCTCGAGCGCATCGACAAGGAGGCGCTCGTCCTCGCGGGGCGCTGCTACGAGCGCGAGGCGGTCCCCTACAAAGCGGTGGACGAGCTCATCGACGGGCTGAGCCGGCACCTCGTGCGCCGCCCCCCCGAGCAGGTCAAGGCGCTGCTGCCGCCCAACGCGGGCCTGCTCGGCACGGTGTTCCCGGTGCTCCGGACGGTCCCGGCGATCACGGAGGCGCGCGCTCGGCGCAAGGCGATCGACCCGCCCGAGATCCGCGCCCTCGTCTTCGCCGCGCTCCGGGAGCTGCTGGGCCGGCTCGCGGCCGAGCGGCCGCTCGTGCTCGCGATCGACGATCTCCAGTGGGCGGACGCCGACAGCGTCGCGCTGCTCTCGGAGGTGATGCGCCCGTGGACCGAGGCCGATCTCCACGCCGCGACCCGGCCCGGCTCGTTCGTCGGCCTCGATGGGCCCGTGTCCGCGGGCGCGCTGGTCGACCCCTCGCGCCCGCGCGCGATGATGCTCGTGGCGACGGTGCGGACCGCCTCGGAGACCGCGCCGCCCGTCTCGCGGCAGCTCGGGGTGCCGACCGACTCGCTCGGGCACATCATCCTCCACCGCCTGTCGCTCGCGGAGGCGCAGGAGCTCTGCGCGCTCCTCCTCCGGGGCGCCCACGTCGGTCACCCGCTCAGCATCGAGGCGATCGCGCAGGAGGCCGGCGGCCACCCGCTCTTCATCGACGCGCTCCTGCGCCACCGGATGATGTCCCCGGACGCCGACGGCGGCCCGGTGCGCCTCGACGACGTCCTCTGGGCGCGGATCAGCCGGCTCGACCCGCGGGCGCGCCAGCTGCTCGAGCTCGTCGTGTGCGCGGGCGCGCCGGTGCTGACGTCGGTGGCCGCGCACGCCATGGCCGCGGATTTCGGGGAGCTCACGCGGGTGCTCTCGGCCCTGCGCGCGGCGAACCTCGTGCGGACCGGCGGCTCGGGTCAGGACGAGTTCCTCGAGCCGTTCCACAACCGCATCCGGGAGACGGTCGCGAGCCGGCTCGACGAGCAGGCGGCGCGCAGCTGGCACGGCCGGCTCGCGCTGGCGCTGGAGGCCTCGGGGCGCGCAGAGCTCGAGGCGCTGGCCGAGCACTGGCGCGCCGCCGGGGACCCCGAGCGCGCCGCCGGCTACGCCGTGCGCGCCGGCGAGCACGCCGAGGCCGCGTTCGCGTTCGACCACGCGGCGCGCCTCTACCGCATGGCGATCGACCTCCACCTGCCTGGCGCGGCGGAGCGGCGGGTCGTGCTCGCCAAGCTCGGCGACGCCCTGAGCAGCGCGGGCCGCGGCGCCAAGGCCGCGGAGGCCTACATGGCGGCGAGCGACGGCGCCCCGGAGTCCGAGGCGATCGATCTCGGCCGCCGGGCCGCGGAGAACCTGCTCCGCGCCGGCTACGTCGACGCCGGGATGGCGGGCCTGCGCTCGGTGCTCGGCGCGGTCGGCATGCAGGTGCCGAAGACGCCGGAGCTCGCGGTCGCGTCGCTGATGCTGCGGCGCGCGCAGGTGCGCCTGCGTGGGCTCAACTTCGTCGAGCGCCCCGCCGACGAGGTCTCGCCCGAGGACCTCATGCGCATCGACGTCTGCTGGTCGGCGGCGATGGGGCTCGCCATCGTCGACCCCACGCGCGGCGCCGACTTCCAGGCGCGCAACCTCCTCCTGTCGCTCAAGGCGGGCGAGCCGTACCGCGTGACGCGCGCGCTCGCCTTCGAGGCGACCTACCTCGCGATCGACGGCGGCCCGTCCGCGTCCCGCGTCGCCGACCTGCTCTCGACGGCGAGCGCGATCGCGGCGCGCATCGGCAGGCCTCACGCGCTCGGCCTCGTCGGCTTCGTCGGCGGCGTCACCGCGACGCTGTTCGGCCGCTGGCAGCAGGGCGTGGCCGATCTCGACCGGGCGGACACCATCTTTCGCGAGCGCTGCACCGGCGTCACGTGGGAGCGGAGCTGGGCGCACACCTTCTCGGTCTGGGCGCTCTGGTACGGCGGCGAGACGCGCGAGTTCATGCGCCGGGTCCCGATGTACCTGCAGGCGGCCGACGAGCGCGGCGACCGCTACCTCGCCACGAGCCTCCGCTCCTCGCAGAGCAACGCCTACTGGCTCGTCGGCGACGACCCCGACTCCGCGCTGCGCCAGGCGCAGGACGCCATCCGGAGCTGGTCCAAGGCGGGCTTCCAGCTGCAGAGCTACTTCGATCTCGTCGCCCGCGCGCACATCGGCCTGTACCGGGGCGAGGGCGAGGCGACGTACCGCCTCTTCGCGGAGCAGCGGGCGGGCCTCGAGAGCTCGCTCGTCCTGCGCATCCAGGCCGTGCGCATCATCATCACCCACCTCCGGGCCTGCGCCGCGCTGGCCGCCGCCGCCGCGTCCACGCCGGCCGACGCGGAGCCGCTGTACGAGGAGGCGACGCGCGCCGCCCGCAAGATCGACGCGGAGCACATGCCCTGGGCCGACCCGCTCGCGGCCGCGGTGCGCGCCGCGATCGCCGCGGCACGCGGCGAGGGGGAGGCGGCCGTCCAGCAGCTCGCCGACGCGGTGCGCGGCTTCGAGGCCGCCGGCATGGCCCTCTACGCCGCGGCGGCGCGGCGCCGCCACGGCGAGCTGCTGAAGGGCGACGAGGGCCGCGCCGCCGTCGAGGCAGCGAACGGCTGGATGCACGACCAGGGCATCGTGAGCCCGGATCGCATGACAGCCATGCTGCTCCCTGGTTTTGCGAGCTAGCACCTCCGAGGCACGGAGGCGCCGGGTCGGGAGAGAGGCGGGCCCCGCGCCTCAGGGCTTCACGCGCAGGACGGCCGTGCCCTTCGCCTTGCCGTAGAGCTGCTTGATCTCGATCTTGTACTCGCCGGGGGACGACGCGCTGAACTCGACGGGCGAGGCGCTCTGCGGCTTGCCGGTGGGCAGATCGCGCAGCACGCGCTCGATGATGATCTTCCCGGAGGGGGAGCGGATCTTGATGTTGAACGGCGGGGTCGCCTCGTCGTAGGCGCGGAACACGAGGCGCACGGCGTCTCCGACCGAGACCGGGGTGGTCTGGCTGATCGTCTCGATGTCGCCTTCGTTCTCAACGGTATCGGCCACGCGTCGCTCGTCCCGTGAGGTGCCTCACTGCGGTCCCTCGGCGCTCATTGTAGTCGCGTCTGGCGGAGATTCGCGAATTTGGCGCGTGCGGCCGGCCGGCGCCGCCCGCCGGAGGAGGCCGACCGCGGGCCGCCTCCTCCGGGGAGCTCAGGCCTTCGTCCATCGCAGGCGCGGCTGGCGCGCGGCGCGGGCCTCGTCGAGGCGGCCGACCACCGTGCCGTGGGGCGCCTGCTTCACGACCTCCGGCGTCTCCTGCGCCTCCTTGAGGATGCTGAGCATCGCGGCCACGAACTCGTCGAGGGTCTCGCGGGTCTCCGTCTCCGTCGGCTCGATCATCAGGGCGCCGGGCACGACCAGCGGGAAGTAGACGGTGGGCGCGTGAAAGCCGTAGTCGAGCAGCCGCTTGGCGACGTCGAGCGTCTTGACCCCGGTCTCCTTCTCCAGCTGGCTGTCGGAGAGCACCACCTCGTGCATGCACGGCTGCGGCACCGGCGCGAGGTAGTGGTCCTTCAGCTTGGCCCACAGGTAGCGCGCGTTGAGCACGGCGAGGCTGCTCGCCGCCGTCAGGCCGTCGCCGCCCATCTCGCGGATGTACGTGTACGCCCGGATGAACATCCCGAAGTTGCCCGTGAAGGCCCGGAGCCGCCCGACGCTCTGGGGCCGGTCGCGGTCCCACGCGAAGGCGTCGCCGCGCCGCACGAGGACGGGCGAGGGCTGGAACGGCTCCAGGTGCTTCTTGAAGCAGACCGGCCCGGAGCCGGGGCCGCCGCCGCCGTGCGGGGTCGTGAACGTCTTGTGCAGGTTGATGTGGATGACGTCCATGCCGACGTCGCCCGGGCGCGCGTGCCCCATGATCGCGTTCGTGTTCGCGCCGTCCCCGTACACGAGCCCGCCCTTGTCGTGGATGAGCTTGATGATCGCCGGCAGGTGCGTCTCGTAGGCCCCGAGGGTGTTCGGGTTCGTGATCATCAGCCCGCAGACGTCGCCGTCCGACCCCTCGCGCTCGATCGCGGCGAGGACCTGCTCGGGGTGGGTGATGCCGTCGGCGGTCTTCTCGATCCGGACGGCCACGAGCCCGTTGAGCGCGCAGCTCGCCGGGTTCGTGCCGTGGGCGCTCTCCGGGATGAACACCTTCCTCGGCGAGCGCCCCTTCGACTCGTGGAACGCCCGCATCATCATCAGCCCGGCGAGCTCGCCCTGCGCGCCCGCGGAGGGCTGCAGCGAGCAGCCGTCCATCCCGCTGACCTCGCAGAGCGCCTCCTGCAGGCGCCACATCACCTCGAGCGAGCCCTGGCTGAGCTCGTCCGGCGTCATCGGGTGCAGCTTCGCGAAGCCGGGGATGCGCGCGGCCCACTCGTTGATCTTCGGGTTGTACTTCATCGTGCACGACCCGAGCGGGTACATCTGCCCGTCGATGCAGAAGTTCCACTGCGAGAGCCGGATGAAGTGCCGGAAGGCCTCCGGCTCGCTCACCTCCGGCAGGCCGGCTGGCTCCTTGCGGGCGAGCGCGCCGTAGTGGGCGGCGGGCTCGACCTCGGGCACGTCGAGCGGGGGGAGCGACGCGCCGGTCCTTCCCGGCGTGCCACGCTCGAAGATGGGGGGTTCGCGGAACTGAATGCCTCGAGGCTGCGGTTGGGTCATCGGGGGCTGTTATGTCAGAGGCCGGGGGGCTCGGCAGGTGCTTCGTCGGAGGGAGCGGCGGGCGGCTCGGGCGCGCCTTCCTCCTGGTTCGCGCTGTCCCAGTCGCCGCCGCCCATGTCGGAGGCGCCGGAGCCCCCGATCGACTTCAGATCCGGGAGCATGTTGCGCTGCTTGACCGCTTCCCAGGGCTCGCCGACCTCGTCCTTGTTGCGGCCGATCTCGCCCGCCAGCCGGTCGTCGACGTTCTCGCCATCCGGCCGCGTGTACTTGAAGTACCCCCGGCCTTCCTTGGTCGCGCTCTGCCCGATCGCGCCGATGGTGTGCTCGGTCCACGTGAACTTGATGAGGTCGCCTGTCACCGTCCCGTGCAGCACGCCCCAGCGATCCTTGACGGGACGGATCCAGCGCCCCTCGATGGCGTCGTTGTCCTGCACGAGGTGCAGGTAGCCGTAGAGCTCGCTGTAATAGACCCCCGTCCAGTCGCCGCCTTCGGGCATGTCACCGGCTTGCACCTTGGCCGTCTTGGGCGCGGGATTCGAGCTGCAGCCAAGCGCCGTCGTCCCCATCAGGAGGGCACATGCGGCGCCAGCAATCCAAAGCCGTCGCGATACGTTCATGGCGGCGGAGCCTAGCACAGCACCTACCCGCACCCATACCCCCGCCATGCGCCTCCGACGTCGCGCGGGGGCGCGAGCGGAGGTGGGGAACGGGAACGGAACGGGGGGCGCGTGCGCGCTACGTCACGAACGTGTACTTGCCTCCCTCCTGCAATGAGGTGTGCCACCTGCGCGCCAGAAGGAGGAGCGTAACGTACCGTTCGGCGCGTGCGCGACTGCGTCAATTTTCCGCTTCCACCTCCTTGTAGGGCCCGGAGCGCTGGTAAGCTCCCTGGCATGATGAACTCCCTTGTCTCCAACCGAGGTTTTGTAATTCCCGGTAGAATCGCTCTCTTCACCAGTGTCCTCGCCCTCGCGGCCTGCGAAGGGCAGCTCGGCAACCTCGACGGCTCCTCTCCCACCACCGGCAGCGGCAGCGGCAGCGGGAGCGGCAGCGGCTCCTCTGGCTCCGGTGGCTACCGCCCCCCCGTCGGTGGGGGGTCCAAGCCGCTGCCGGCCGCCGCGTCGTGCGCTCCGGCGTCGAGCGGCTCCTCCGACGTCGCGGAGCCCCAGCTCCTCCTCCAGCTGTCCGACGACGACGAGAGCGCGTGGCTCGGGTCGCCGGTGGTCGCCGATCTCGACGGCGACGGCGAGCAGGAGATCCTGGTGACGCACAACGGCAACGTCGTCGTCTGGGGCCCCGACGGCGAGCAGAAGTGGAGGTACGACGAGTCGCGCCAGAACGGCCGCATCTGGGCGAGCCCGATCGTCGCGGACTTCCGCGGCGACGGGCAGCTCGAGGTGGTCTTCGCGGCGCGCACCACGATCTACATGCTCGACGCGAGCGGCCGGCTGGTGAGCGGCTGGCCCGTCACCTGGAACGACGAGATCCGCTCCCTCGCCGCGGGCGACATCGACGGCGACGGTCAGCTCGACGTCGTCGCCGCGAGCACCGACAGGTCCCCCGACTACTCCGACATCCTGATGGCCTTCCACGCGAGCGGGTCGGCGGTCGCTGGCTTCCCGCCGATCGAGAGCGAGACGATCGGCTGCGACGCGCGCCGCAGCGACGACGCCGAGTGCTGGATCGTGGGCGCCTACGACCAGAACCTGGCCATCGGTGATCTCGACGGCGATGGATCGCAGGACATCGTCTCGCCGATGGATAACTCCTATGCCGGGTTCTATCACGGCACGGGAGAGGCCTTCGACGCGAATCCCATGTTCGAGGGCCGCCCGAAGACGCCGGGCGTGCGGTACATGCACGATCTCGAGCTCGCGAAGCAGGGCTTCGGCGACAGCAGCGACCTGCAGGCCTATTTCAAGAACTCGGCCCCTGCGATCGCGGACCTCGACGGCGACGGCACGCCGGAGATCATCATGCTCGCGGCGGCCGAGGACGTCGCCATGAATGACCAGTCCCAGGGCGTCGGGCTCTGGGCGGTCCGCAACGACGCGAGCCGCATCGAGGGGTGGGAGAGCCCGTTCTACGCCTCGGACTACCTGTCCGGCGGCGAGGATTTCGACGGCAACATCGTGGCCATGACGCAGCAGGTGACCGTGGCCGATCTCGACGCGACGCACGCCGGCCCTGAGATGATCTTCGCGGGCCTGGACGGGCGGATCCACGCGGTCTACGCCGACAAGACCGAGTTCTGGGACGTCACCTACACGGACGACACGCAGGTGCTCACGGGCGGCGTCGTGGTCGGGGATCTGTCGGGCGACGGCATCCCCGAGGTCGTGTTCAACACCTACTCGACCGAGGAGGACAGGAGCCACCTCTTCGTGCTCGACGCCGGCGGCACGATCCTCCACCGGATCCCGCTGCCGCGGCTCGGCGCGATGCCGGTGCCGACGCTCGCCGACGTGAACGGCGACGGGACGATCGAGATCGTCGTGTCGCTCCGCGAGATCGGGTGGGACGGGGCGGACCCGGAGCCGAACACGTACGTGTACACGGTGCCGGGATCGGCGACGAACTGCCTGCTCTGGCCGACCGCCCGCGGCAACTACTACAGAAACGGCTGGGTCCGCGCGGCCGACTGACACGCTCCGAGGACCGTTCGAGCGCGCCGGCGCTGAAGAAGGAGCGCCGGCGCGGAAGGGCCGATCGCCGCGGCGGTCGGCCCTTCGCCGTCCTGGCCTCGCCCTCGCGGGGGTCCTCCGGGAGGGGCCGGCGCGGCCCTCAGGCCGCGAGCGCCTCGCGGCAGGCGGCGATCGTCCGCTCGATGTCCTCTTCCGAGTGCGCGCCGCTCAGGAACGCCGCCTCGTACTGCGACGGAGGCCAGTAGACGCCTCGCGCGAGCATCGCCGCGTGGAAGGCGCTGAAGCGCTTCGTGTCGGACGTGGCGGCGTCGGCCCAGGAGCGGACCGGGCCCTTCGTGAAGAACAGCGTGATCATCGAGCCGACCCGCTGGACGCACGCGGCCGCGCCGGCGCCCTCGGCGGCGGCCCGGAGGCCCTCCTCGAGGGAAGCGCCGAGCTTCTCGAGCCGCTCGTAGAGCGCGGGCGTGAGGCGATCGAGCGTCGTGAGCCCCGCCGTGACCGCGAGCGGGTTGCCGCTGAGCGTGCCCGCCTGGTACACGGGGCCGAGCGGCGAGACGACGCGCATCACGTCGGCGCGGCCGCCGTAGGCCGCGAGGGGCATGCCGCCGCCGACGATCTTGCCGAGCGTCGTCAGATCCGGCCGGAGGCCGAAGCGCTCCTGCGCGCCGCCGCGGGCGAGGCGGCAGCCCGTCATCACCTCGTCGAAGATCGAGAGCGCGCCGTGCTTGCGGCAGAGGTCGATGACGAGGGCGAGGAACCCGGGCTCCGGCGGGACGCAGCCCATGTTGCCGACCACGGGCTCGAGGATGACCGCGGCGATGTCGCCGCCGCGCGCGGCGAAGGCGGCCTCGAGGGCGGCCGGGTCGTTGTAGGGCAAGGAGAGCGTGGTGCGGGCGATGCTCTCGGGGACGCCGGCGGAGTCGGGGGCGCCGAAGGTGGCGAGCCCGCTGCCCGCCTTGACGAGCAGGTGATCGGCGTGGCCGTGGTAGCAGCCCTCGAACTTGATGATGGCGTCGCGGCGCGTGAAGCCGCGCGCGACGCGGATGGCGCTCATCGTGGCCTCGGTGCCGCTCGAGACGCAGCGCAGCATGTCGATGCTCGGGTAGAGCTCGCGGATCTTCTCGGCGAAGCGGACCTCGAGCTCGGTCGGCGCGCCGAACGAGAGTCCGCCGAGGGCGGCCTCGCGGACAGCCTCGATGACGGCGGGGTCCGCGTGGCCGAGGATGGCCGGCCCCCAGGAGCCGACGTAGTCGATGTACTCGGCCCCGTCGGCGTCGAACAGCCGCGCGCCCTGGGCGCGCGCGATGAACAGGGGGTCGCCGCCGACGGCGCGGAAGGCGCGCACGGGGCTGTTCACGCCGCCCGGCAGGACGGCGGCGGCGCGGTCGAACAGGGCTTTGGAGGCGGGGGCCCGGTCCGCGCGGGCGGGCGGAGCGCTTGTCGCGTTCGTCATCGTGCTCCGGCCATAGCAGGGGCGAGGCGTGGGAGCGACGCGGATCGCGGGCGAGGGGAAGTGGAGGTGGAAGTGGAGGTGGAGAAGGTCGCGCGGGGCGCCGCGGGCATCGCCGACGCCGGGATCGAGGCGTCGCGGGCGCGGGTGCGCCACACGAGCCTTTCCGGCGCGGTCGCGCTTGGCTATGGTGATCGTCTGGAGAGAGGGGCCGCGACCCGCGGCCGGGCTGCTCCTGGGGACCGCAGGCGCGGCTCCCCGAGCACCAGCATCTGGTGAGCCATGCGGATCTCCGAGGACCCCGCTCCGGGGCAGCGTCTCGGGCGATATGAGCTCCTGCGCCTCATCGGCGAGGGCGGGATGGCGCAGGTCTGGGCCGCGCGCATGGAGGGCTCCCGCGGCTTTCACAAGGTCGTCGCGCTGAAGACGCTCATCCCGGCGCTCGCGCGTGATCCGCAGTTCCAGCGCATGTTCCTCGACGAGGCGAACCTCGCCTCGAAGATCCACCACCGCAACGTGGTCGAGATCCTGGACCTCGGCGACACGGACGGCGTGCTCTTCCTCGTGATGGAGTGGATCGACGGGCAGACGATGCAGCAGCTGCTCCGGCCGGGCCTCCGTCCGATGCCGCTCTCCCCGGCGATCGCCTCGCGCATCGTGGCCGACGCGGCGCACGGGCTGCACGCGGCGCACGACCTCCACGACGATCGCGGGGAGCCGCTCGGCATCGTGCACCGCGACGTCTGCCCGCAGAACATCCTCATCGATCGCGACGGCACGGTGAAGGTGGCCGATTTCGGGATCGTGAAGGCGTTCGAGCGCCTGGGCGACACGACGCAGACGGGCGAGATCAAGGGCAAGGGCGAGTACATGTCGCCGGAGCAGGCGCAGGGCCAGCCGGTCGATCGCCGCTCGGACATCTTCTCGCTCGGCGTGGTGCTCTTCGAGGCGGTGACGGGCGCGCTCCCGTTCCAGGTGCTGCACGACCTCGTGCTGCCGCAGACCGGGGTGCCGGAGCCGCCGCGGCCCACGCTGATCGCGCCGCATTGCCCGCGTGATCTCGAGGAGATCATCGTGAAGGCGCTCGCGCGCGATCCGCGGAAGCGCTTCCAGACGGCGGGCGAGATGGCGAGCGTGCTGGAAGATTTCCTCATGCGCAGGTCGGGCGTGGTGACGCCCGCGCACGTGGCGGAGCTCCTCCTTGAGCGCTGCGGGGAGAGCATGGAGGAGGAGCGGCAGCGCATCGCGGCCGCCGTCGCCCCGCAGCAGCGCGCGGGGTGGCGGCCGAAGCCGGGCGCGACGCTGTCGGCGGGGCCGCCCTCCGAGGGGCGGCGGAGCGTGCGGTCAGAGCCGCGGCGGGGGCTCGGCGGGCTGATGCGCGCCGGCGGCGACGCGCTGCGCCCGGTGGCGCTGCCGTGGCTCGTGGCCTCGGTGTCCACGGGCGTCGCGGTGGCGTCGCTCATGTTCGTCGCGCTGAGCCGGCCGAGGGATCAGCGGTCGCTCGTGGATCCGATCGCGGTGCAGATCGAGCCGAGCGCCGCGGTCGTGCGGCTGAACGGCGTGGTGCTCGGCGTGGGCAGCCAGGTCATCGCGCGGCCGATGCCGGGGGTGTCGCTCTCGGTCGACGTGCGATCGAGCGACGGCGTCTCGCAGACGGTGGAGATCACGTCGGAGTCCCCCGCGCGGATCCAGCTGAACCTGGCGCGCAAGGGCGAGGCCGGGACCGCGGCGCCGCCGGGCAGCAAGGGCGCGCCGGCGCCGAGGTAGCGCGGGAGGGGGCGCGCGCAGGCCGCTCGGGCGATCTCGGGTCACCTCGCGGCGCCGCCGGCGTCGCGGCGCAGGAGCCCGTAGATCGCGGTGTCGGTGTACCGCCCGTTGTAATACCAGTTCTCGCGGAGCAGCCCGTCCCGCACGAAGCCGAGCCGCTCCAGGACGCGCATGCTGGCGCGGTTCTCGGGATCGATGTGCGCTTCGATGCGGTGGAGGTCCATCACGTCGAATCCGAAGGGGAGCACGGCGCGCAGCGCCTCGGTCATGATGCCCCGGTTCCAGAACGCGGGCAGCAGCTCATAGCCGATCTCCGCCCAGCGATGGGGTTTGTGCCAGCGCCAGAAGCCCGTGGTCCCGATGAGCTCTCCGCTCTCGTGGAGGGTGATGCCCCAGCGGATGGATGTGGCGTCGCGGATCCCGGCGAGGATGGAATCGATGCGCTGCTCCGCGTCGGCCAGCGAGCTGTCGGGCGCGCGGCCGAAGTAGTGCGTCACCTCCGGGTCGGAGTGGATGCGGAGGAGGGTCGCGGCGTCGGCGGGCTCGATCGCGCGGAGGCGGAGGCGCGGCGTCATCAGGACGGGGAACGGATCGAACGACACCATCGGGCGAGGGGATGGGCGGAGGTCCGGCGGACGTCAAGCGTCGGACACGGCGCTGGCCACCGCCGTCCGGGGCGGCGTTCGACTGGAGCGGTGCTCGCCTCGTGCGGCGCTCGACGCTGGAGCGGTGCTCACCTGGAGCGGCGTTCGAGCCCGATCCTCGCCGTGCGTCCCTCGCTGTGCGTCGTGGGCGTCGGGCTTGACGACACGGCGACCTCGTCCGAGATCTGCGGGGGAGGACACGGCGTATGGCTCCGCTCGAGGATCAGCAACCGGAGCAGCTCGCCGCGATCGACGAGGCGGAGAGCGATGCCCGCGGCGGGCGCGGCGCGGGCTCCGGGGTACCGGGGCACCGCGTGCGCTTTGCCCTCGGGATCTCCGAGCTGCCCGGCGAGCGCGCGGTGGTCGTGCTTCACGAGGACACGATCCTGCGCTGGCGGCCCACGCCGAAGCGGCCGGACGGCGCGCTCTCGCGGCTCTCCGAGGTGGCCGTAGGCGCCGCGATCGCGGTCGAACACGGCGGCATCTGGGATGAGGGGCTTGTCCTCGGCCGCGTCGTGCGCCCGGCGCGCGAGGGGGGCTTCCGGGTCGACGGCGACGTGGAGCGCTATCCATCCATCGCGGACGCCGAGCACGCGCACGGCCCGCTCGAGGCGGGCGAGCCGCAAGCGCCGCCGGCGAGGACAGGCGAGCCGACGTTCGAGCTGGGCGAGCCGATCGGGCGCGACGCGCGCGGGATCGGGCGCAGGGTGAGGAGGTAGCCGCCGCGTCCTGCGCGATGCCGGCGCAGCAGCGCTGCGAACAGTCTTCGCGCCGCGTTCTCCTAGCTCCGAACGTGGTCGTGGTCGTGAACGTGGTCGTGGTCGTGAACGTGGTCGTGGTCGTTCACGGCCTACCGTTGACGACCACTGACGATCTCGACCACGTTCACGTTCGTGAGTGATGGTGGGGGCTTCGGGCCCTGAGCGCGACCGAACGACGTTGGTCAACGCGGCTGTCGGGAGCGTCCGGATCAGGCGATGCCGACCGGCGGATCGACGGTGACGGCTTCTGGCTTCACGGGGCTGGCGTCCAGCTTCTTCTCGGTCCGAGAGGGCGTCGGCGTGGCGCGCGTCGCCGTGTACAGGTTGGGGAATCGGCCCTCGGGATCGTCGTAGTAGAAGAGGAAGCGGCCGACGCGGACGGCCTCGTCGTAATGGCGGAAGAGCAGCTTGGCGGTGCGCGCCTGGTAGCCCTTCCAGAGCGTCTGCTCGGGCGTCGCCGTGGCGCCGAGCAGGCGGAGGATCTGCGCCGCGAGCGCGGCCGCGTCCTGCTCGTCCTCGCTGCGGAAGTTCCGCTTGTCGTCCTGGATGGCCTCGCGGTGCTTCCGGTACATCTCGGCGGCGCCGGACAGATCGTTGGCGAGGTCGAGGTGGCCGGGAGCGCTGCCCCGGAGTGGGTGGCCGAGGTCAGGAGGAACTTGTACCGGGCGAACCATGTCGCCCAGGCGACGCCCTCGAGCCCGTCGATCAGCGTGGCATCGAGCGCGCCTGTGGCGGCGATGGCCGCGATGCGCTGGCGCAGCTTCGGCGCGGCGAGCGCCTCGGCCACGCCGATGGCCTGCACGGCGGCCGCCTGGAGATCGAGCCGCGGCACCTCTAGCACCACTGCGTCACGGCCAGCGAGCTGAAACGGATCGCCCCTGGACTGCGACGCGTGGCAGCTTGGGCATCGGGGCAACCAGCGGGTCAGCACGCGAGCGATGGCGAGACGAACCGTGGGGAAGGAGTCCGGGAAGTGGCGCTCAGGCCGCGAGCGCGAGCGCACGGGGGCGACGCGGCCGGGCGGCCGAGGGGGGAAAAGGCCGCGTGCGTTCCGCGACCACGAAGGCATAGCAGCTCAGCGCGACCGTGACGTGATGATGCCAGCCGCGAAACCGACGGCCCTCGAAGTGGTCCAGGCCCAGCTCCCCCTTCAACTCTTCGTAGACCTTTTCGGTGCGGTAGCGTTCCTTGAACCTCCGAACGATCTCTTTGTTCGTCATCCGCGCCGGAAGCGTCGTGAGCGCGAACTTGGTCGGCTTCGGCTCGTCGTCTGGCCACTCCATCAGGAGCCAAACGGGCGGGTGCTGCTCGATCGGGATCCCGTCCTCGTGTGCCACCTGGACGCGCCGAAGTGCGAAGCGCGAGGACAACGTTCGACACGTGCCTTCCCGCCAGCACAGGCGACGAAACGCCCCGCGTCCGAGGCGTTGCGCGAAGTCGGCGGCGCTGACGGTCGGGCTTGGGTCGACAGCGCCACGACGTCGCAGCGGGAGGACCTTTGTGGGCGATTCGATGCCGACGGCGTAGTCGAAGCCCAGCAACCGCACCGTCTCCCGGAACGCATTAGAATTGCCGTAGGCGGCGTCGGCCAGCACGATATCCCCGGGAATGCCGTGATGGACGGCGCGCTCGATCATCTCGAGCGCCAAGTCGATCTTGGTCTTGTAGACGACTTGGTCGGGGATGCGCGCCTCTCGTCGTCGTGCTGGATCGTCCGCCCAGCTTTGCGGCAGGTACAGCTCGAAGTCAATGGGGACATGGTGATAGCGGGTCGCCACACTGAGGCTGACCCCGATCTGGCAATTGGTGGTCTTACCGGCGGAGCCGGTGTATTGCCGCTGAACGCCGACGGAGTGGGTCCCCTTCTTCAAGAAGCCCGTGTCGTCGACGATCCACGAGGTCACGGGGGCCTGCTGGGTCATCGCTCCGATCGCATAGCGCGCAGCGTGAAGGCGCACGGCCTCGTCGTCCCAATGCGAGTTCGAGACGAAGTGCAGCAGGCGTTGGTGCGCCACCTCGACGCGTTCGGGATCGGGGCAGGCGCGCGCCGCGATCGGCTCGACGCTCTTGCGCTCCGCCTCGCCGAGCAGCCCCAACGCATACGTCGCGAAGGACTCGCGCCGCAGCGGATGGCCGAGCACGTCGCCAATCTCAGACAAGTAGGCCTGCAACCGCTGCTCCGCGGCGGGGTCCATGATGTACTCCATGGCCCCGAAGGCTGTGTCGCGCGGGCGCCGCGTCGACCCCGGCGCGACGAAAAGACTCCTCGATCTACAGGGATATCCGCCCGAGCGTGCAGCTCCCGCCGGTCGGTCGTTGCCGGGCTCGACGGGCTGCGACGCAGTGGTGTTACCACCTCCGCGAGCTCCTTCTCCACGCGCTCCGCCCTGTCCCGGATCGACCGCGAGCTCCTGCGCCGCGCGCTCCGCCCGCCCTGCGCCGGCGCCGGCGCGCAGCGTCCCCGAGCCCATCGATCCGGCCTCGCGCGTCCCTCTGCTACCCTTCCGCGAATGGAACGCCACCGCTCGCTCCGCATGACCCTCCTCCTCGCCGCCGGCGCCGCCGGCTGCTCCAACGCGAAGAGCCCCGACGTCGCGGTCGTCACGCTCGGCGAGCCGCAGGCCACGCCCCGCGACGCCGGCGTCCCGGAAGAGCCGGGCCAGTCCGCGCCCCGGCCGCCGCCGCGCGGCGTGGGCTGGGTGACGGAGCGGGACGGCACCGTGCACCGCGCCACGCGGGTCCGGTGCGACGCGACCATCGACCAGAGCGCGTGCAGCGGCACGGAGCGGACGTTCCAGTGCAGGACGGACGCCGATTGCAAGGAGGGACCCCGCGGAAAGTGCGTGAGCTCGGTCGGGCAGATAGGCGCGTATTGCGGCTGCGAGTACGCCTGCCAGAGCGACGCGGAGTGCGGCGCGTCCGAGGCCTGCGTGTGCAAGGGGACAGGCGCCCTCCGAGAGCAACACTCCGTCTGCGCAAAGGCCCTCTGCTCGGTCGACGCCGATTGCCCCGGCAGCACCTGCGGCCTGTCGGCGTACTTCAACGGCTGCTGGGAGCAGGTCACGCTCGCCTGCCGCACCAAGGAAGATACCTGCCTGAGCGACGCGGACTGCCGATCTTCTGACGAGAACCGCGGCGCCGCCTGCGTCGTCACCGACCCGGAGGCAGAGCGCGTGGGCTGGGAGTGCGCCGGGATCTCCTGCGCCATCGGCCGCCCGTTCGTCGTCGACGGCCGGCCGCGCGCCGCGCAGGGCGCCGCGCGCGACGACTGGCGCGCTCCCGCCGAGCTCGATGTCGCGTCCCTCTCGCCCGAGGTGCGCGAGCTCGCCGCGGCGCACTACGCCGCTGTCGCCGCGCTCGAGCACGCGTCCATCGCGAGCTTCGCCCGCTTCTCCCTCCAGCTCCTCGCGCTCGGCGCGCCGGCCGCCCTCGTCGGCGAGGCGCACCGCGCCGCGCTCGACGAGGTGGAGCACGCGCGCCTCGCCTACGGCGTCGCCTCCCGCCTCGCCGGCCGGGCCATCGGCCCCGGGCCGCTGCTCGAGGCGGCCACGGCGCCGCTCGGCGCCGGCGTCGCCGAGGTGGTGGAGGCGCTCGTCGAGGAGGGCTGCGTTGGCGAGGCGCTGGGCGCGGCGGAGGGCCGTGAGATCGCGCAGCGCGCGGCAGATCCGGCGCTCGCGGCCACGCTCGCGCGCATCGCCGCCGACGAGGAGCGGCACGCGGCGCTCTCGTGGAAGGCGCTCTCGTGGATGCTCGCGACGTTCGGCGAGCCGGCGCGCTCCGCGGCGGACCGCGCGTTCTCCCGCGCCGCCGCCCGCTACGCCGCCGACCCGGCCCCCGGGCCAGGCGTGCACGAGGCGCTCGGCCTGCTCCCGGCGCGCGCGCTCGGGGCGCTGCGCCGCGAGGTGCTCGCCGAGGTCATCGCGCCGTGCCGCGCGGCCTTACCGGGGCTGTCGTGCGACAGCACCGCCGCGCAACCGTCGAGTCCGGCACAGGCATCCTCCTGAGCGGACTGATGAGGCAGATTCGCTCACTCCCGTGGCAACTTGCCACAGCGGGGAGGGGAGCAGTCGCGTGGATCCGGGAGAAAAGGGGGCGCCCGTGCCGTGCACCGGATCTTGCACGGGGGCCGGCACTCGAATCCACGTGAGGAGGTCTTTACCCATGGTTGCATCGCGCAACGCTCTCGTCCTGACGATCGGTCTCGCTGTCGGCGTCGGCTGCTCCAACACGCCCCCGGCGAGCAGCCCGAGCACGAACGAAGCACCACCGCAGCCGGCCCCGACCGCCGCCCCGCCGCTGCCGGAGGCGACCCCTCCCGCGACGCCGCCGGCTCCGCCGCCCGGCACCGAGCCGCAGGCGGGGACGACGCAGCCGGGGACGACGCCCAGCGCTCCGGCCGAGGCGCCGCTGACCGACGAGCAGATCCTCGCCGTGCTCGACGCCTCGAACAAGAAGGAGATCGACGAGGCCCAGCTCGCGCAGACGAAGGCCAAGAGCAAGGACGTGAAGGCCTATGCCAAGGTCATCGCCCAGCACCACACCGAGGCGAAGGCGAAGCAGGCCAAGCTGGTCAAGAAGCTCGGCATCACGGCGGCGGACTCGGACAAGAGCAAGCAGCTCACCGAGGAGACGCAAAGCGCGCTCGAGCAGCTGAAGGCGCTGCAAGGGGCCGATTTCGATCAGCAGTTCGTGGCCACGATGATCAAGGATCACCAGAACACGCTCGACTTCCTCGACAGGAAGGCGCTGCCGAACGCGAAGAACGCCGATCTGAAGGCGATGGTCGAGAAGGACCTCCGGCCGACGATCGAGAAGCACCTGAAGGACGCGGAGGCACTCTCGCAGAAGCTCGGCCCGGCGGGCGCGGGAGCGACAGGGACCCAGGGCGGCGCGCAGCCCCCGGCCCCTGGCACGAAGGAGGCCGCGCCCCCGCCGAAGTAGTCGGCTGCAGGCGAGGACGGGAGAAGGAGACGAGAGCGGGGCGCGTCGTCAGCGCCGATGCGTCCCGCTCAGCTGAGAGAGACCCAGACGGACTTGAGCTGCGTCAGCTCGTCCAGCACCGCGCGGCCGTTCTCCCGCCCGAAGCCGGACTGCTTGGTTCCGCCATACGGGCTCGCCGCGTCGAAGCGGTTGTACGTGTTGATCCAGACGGTGCCCGCCGAGAGGCGCGCGGCCAGCGCGTGCGCCTTGCCGACGTCGCGCGTCCAGATGCCCGCCGCGAGGCCGAACTCGGTCGCGTTCGCGACGCGCGCGGCCTCCTCCACGTCGTCGAAGGGCAGGACCGCCAGCACGGGGCCGAAGATCTCCTCGCGGGCGAGGGCCATCGACGGGGAGACCGACGAGAATACCGTCGGCTCGACGAAGAACCCCGGGCCCTCGCGGCGCCCGCCGGTCTCGCGGCGCGCCCCCTCGGCCGCGCCACGGTCGATGTAGCCGAGCACCTTCGTGAAGTGCGCCTCCGAGACGAGGGGGCCCATCTGCGTCGACGGATCGAGCGGATCACCAGGGACCAGCCGGCGCGCGCCGCTCGTGACCACCTCCAGCACGCGGTCGTGCACCGACCGCTCCACGAGGAGCCGGCTCCCCGCCGTGCAGAGCTCGCCCTGGTTGTAGAAGATGGCCGTCACCGCCGCCTTCGCGGCGCTCTCCACGTCCGCGTCCGCGAAGACGATGTTGGGGCTCTTGCCGCCCAGCTCCAGCGACACCTTCTTCAGCGTGCCCGCCGCCGCGCGCATGATCGTCCTGCCCGTCTCCGTGCCGCCCGTGAACGAGATCTTCGCGACGCCCGGGTGCTCGACGAGCGCAGCCCCCGCCTCCTCGCCGTGCCCCGTGACGACGTTGACGACGCCCGGCGGCACCCCCGCCTCCGCGAGGATGCGCGCCAGCTCCAGCGTCGTGAGGCTCGCCTCCTCCGGCGGCTTGACGACCACCACGTTGCCCACCGCGAGCGCGGGCGCCACCTTCCGCGCCGCGAGCAAGAGCGGGAAGTTCCAGGGGATGATCGCGCCGATGACGCCGAGCGGCTCGCGCACGGTGTAGTTGAGGAACGGACCCCGCACCGGGATCGTCTCGCCGCCGAGCTTCGTCGCCCACCCGGAGAAGTAGAAGAACGTGTCCGCCGTGCGCGGCACGTCGATCGTCCGCGCGGCCGTGATCGGCTTGCCCGTGTCGAGCGCCTCGAGCCGCGAAAGCTCCTCGCACCGCGCGAGGATCAGCTCCCCCGCCTTCCACAGGATGCGCGCGCGCTCGTTCGGATCCATCGCCGCCCAGCGCGGAAACGCCGCGCGCGCGGACGCCACGGCGGCGTCGACGTCCTCGCGGCGGCCGCGGGCGAGCCGCGCGAGCGCCCCGCCCGTCGCGGGGTTCGCGGTCTCGAACGTCTCGCCCGAGAGCGCCTCCCTCTCGGCGTTGTCGATCCAAAGGCTCTTCACCGTCTCGCGCGTGTCACCCATGCCCCCGTCGTAAACCCGCGCACCCGGGCGCGGCAAGCGGCGATGACACGCGCCCCGGCGTGCGGGATACTCGCGCTGCCTATGGATTTCTCCGATCGCCCCACGCTCCCGTCCGTCCCTCCGCGAAGAGTCGTCACCGAGCTGCCCGGGCCGAAGGCGCGCGCCTGGATGGCGCGCGGCGGCTTCGACATGCAGTCGAGGTATCGCGCGGTCGTGATGGACGACATCGCGAGCCGCGGGTGCTCGCTCGTCGACGTGGACGGCAACGTGTTCCTGGACCTGTTCGCGAACTTCGCGCTCGGGGCGCTCGGCTACAACCACCCCGCCCTGGTCGAGGTGGCGCACCGCGAGGCCTTCATCCGCGCCGTCGCGAACCCGACGTCGACGCCGTTCGTGACGACGCCGGCCTGGTTCGAGTTCGTCGAGGCGCTCGAGCAGCGGTTCGCGCCGCGCGGCATGGCGCGCGTCTTCTGCGTGGACGCGGGGGGCGAGGGCGTCGAGTCCGCGATCAAGGCGGCGTTCATCCGGCACGGCGAGCGCCGGCGGGAGGCCGCCGGGCTGCCGAGGAACCCGCTCGAGCTGCCGGAGGAGCTGCAGAAGAGCATCCTCGACAACGCGGGCACCGACGCGGTGGTCGTGTCGTTCGCCGGCGCGTTCCACGGCCGGGGCCTCGGGCCGATGTCCGCCACGCACTCGAAGGTGATCCACAAGGCCGACCTGCCCGCGTTCCCCTGGCCGACGGCGCCCTTCCCCGCGAGCCGCTTCCCGCTGGCGCGCTTCGCCGACGAGAACGACCGCGCCGAGGCGGAGGCCCTCGCCGCGCTCGAGCGGATCCTCGACGCGCACGGCGGCCGGGTGGCCGCCCTGATCGTCGAGCCCGTGCAGTCCGAGGGGGGCGATCGGCACGCGAGCGCGGCCTTCTTCCGCCGCGCGCAGGAGCTCGCCGGGAAGGCGGGCGCGGCGTTCATCCTGGACGAGGTGCAGACCGGCATGGGGATCAGCGGCACGCTCTGGGCGCACGAGCAGCTCGAGCTGCCGCGCCCGCCCGATCTCATGTGCTTCGGGAAGAAGATGCAGATGGGCGGGTTCTTCGCGACGAGCGCGTACGACGTCGCGCAGTTCGGGCGCATGTACCAGACGCGCAACGGCGACCGCGCGCGGTCCGCGATCGCGCTGGCGACGCTCCGCGCGATCGAGTCCGAGGACCTGCTCGGCAACGTGCGCGCGACGGGCCGCCACTTCCTCTCGCGGATCGAGGAGCTCTGCGAGCGCTACCCCGCGCTCGCGAGCGAGCCGCGCGGCCGCGGCTTCCTGCTCGCGTTCGATCTGCCGACGACCGCGGCGCGCGACGATTTCCTCTCGCGCGCGCTCCGCCGCGGGGTGTTCGCGAGCTACACGGGGACGCGCTCGGTCCGGCTGCGGCCGCACCTCATCACGACGGTCTCGGAGGTCGACGAGGCGATCGGCGTCTTCGACGCGGTGCTGCGCGAGATGGCCGGATGATCGTCGATCCGCGCGACGTCTGCCCGGGGGAGGGGCCGGAGAAGGTCGCGCGGGCGCTCGCGCAGTTCTCCGTGGACGAGGCGCAGGACGGCGCGGCGTTCGACGAGGGCTACCGGGCGCTCGACGCGGTCTTCGGGCCGAAGGGCGAGCTCGAGCGCCGCGAGGTGCTCTGGGCGTGGCTCACCGGGGCGCACACGGACGCGGGGGCGCCCATCACGGCGACGTACCACCTGCTGCTCGCGCGCGACGCGGAGGGGCACCTCGCCGGCGTGCGCGATTGCTACGTCACGCTGGACCGCGCGGCGCGGCGCTGCGTGGCGCTCCTGTCGCACGCGCTCGTCCTGCCGGCCTTCCGCCGCACCGGGCTCGCCGCCCTGCTGCGCGCGGCGCCGGTCGCGCTCGCGCGCCGGGCGATCGAGGGCGCGGGGCTCACAGGGGGCCAGGGGGCCGGCGGCGACGGCGCGGAGGTGATGCTCGCCGCGGAGATGGAGGCCGTCGACACGGACGACCGCGACACGGTGGTGCGGCTCATCGCGTACGGGCGCGCGGGGTTCGCGATCGTCCCGCCGGACGTGCTCCCGTACGCGCAGCCGGACTTTCGCGACACCGCGGCGCTCGGCGTCACGCCCGTGCCGCTGCCGCTGCTCGCGGTGGTGCGCCAGGTCGGCGAGGAGGAGCGCGACGACATCCCCCGCGCCCGGGCCGAGTCGTTTCTGCGCCATTACCAGGCCGTCCACGCGCGCGAGGTGAGCCCGAGCGAGCTCGCGCCGATCCGCGAGAACGCGCTCGCGCGCCTCGCGGCGTTCCCGGGCGAGCGCGTGCCCCTGATCCGGATCCCGCGGGGGCCGGCGGAGGTCGCGGGGTTCGCGCCGGTGCTCCGGAGCGCGGTGATGCCGCTGTTCCCGCCGGCGTGGCGCGGCAAGGCGCCGCTCGACGTGCCGGAGCGGGAGCTCGAGAGGCTCCGCGCGGCGTGGGGGGGTTGAGGGCTCGGGCGCTCGGGCAGCGACGGCGCTCGACGCCAGGAATCTCTGGCCGCCTCAAGGCATCTGAAAGCTGCCCTCGTCATCGCTCCGGTCGAAGACACCGGACCCGAACACGCACCAGCGCGTCCTTCCGCTCTGCA
The DNA here is from genome assembly GCF_051527405.1 of Sorangium sp. So ce295. Taxonomy (NCBI): domain Bacteria; kingdom Pseudomonadati; phylum Myxococcota; order Polyangiales; family Polyangiaceae; genus Sorangium; species Sorangium sp. So ce295. The sequence continues at coordinate 13,446,744 of NZ_CP150324.1, forward strand.
ACGAGCACGAACGGCGGTTCCACGTCCGCTGCGCTGGCCTCGATCGCTTCGAGCATCTCGATCACGAACGTCGGTGAGATGTGCCCAGGTCTCAAATAGATGATGCCCACGAGCGGTTCGCCGGACTGGTAAGCGAGCGTTCCGAAATCACCATCGTGTGTCAGAACGACACGACCTTGGCCGTGTGCATGGCGCAGGACGTCGATGTCATCTCTGCCGCCCATTCCCTCTTCGAGCACCGCACGGACGTCTTTGCCCCGAAGGACGAGCGCACGCACCACCTCACGATGGATGTTCTCGTCCGCGAGTAGCGGGAACGCGAGCGGCTTCATGCAGGGATCTTCACCTCCCAGACCACCTCGTTTTTCAGGGAGCGCGCCGCGTACCGCAGCGCCGCCGAGAGCCCTTCAGCCGGGAGCTGCGGGTAGGCTTCCAGGATTTGCTCACGTGTCGCGCCGCTCGCCAGCAGATCCAGAACGAGTTCGACGCTGATGCGGGTGCCCTTGATGCAGGGCTTGCCCCCGAGCAGGCCCGGGCGCGCGACGATCCAATCTTCCATCCGGCTCTCCTCCTGTCATCGTCCCGTCGGTTGGAGGATAGCAGCACCATCGCCGTCTCGACGCCGCCTCATCGGCCCGCGCCGGCAGACCATCGAACACATCCTCTGGAGCGGCCTGCTCTCCTGGGCGCAGCAGGCTAGGATGACGGAGCCCGGAACCACCCCGCCATGCCGTCCAGCACAGCCAACGTCTCGATACGCACGATCACGGGCGAGATCGCCTCGGACGCCGAAGATCTGCTCGCCGTCGAGGAGCCGCTCGAGATCGTCGTCGTCGCGCGCGCCAGCGGTGCGGCGGGGCGCGAGGGGCGCCGCCTCGGCATCACGATGCGCACGCCCGGCAACGACCGCGAGCTCGCGGTCGGCCTCCTGTTCGCCGAGGGCGTCATTTCCCGCGCGGCCGACGTTGTCGCCGTCGAGGAGGCCCTCGGCCCCTCGGGCGATCTCGTGCGCGTCACGCTCGGCGAGGACGTGATCGTCGATCTCGGCCGGACCGAGCGGGCTCTCGCGGTCGCGAGCGCGAGCTGCGGCGTCTGCGGCAAGGCGTCGATCGACGTCGCGGCGCTCGCGCCGCCCTCGCCGCTCGCGCGGGGCGTTCCCCGGCTCGCGCCGGGCGTCGTGCACGGGCTCGCCGCGCGGCTCCGCGGCGCGCAGGCGGTGTTCGGGCGGACCGGGGGGCTGCACGCGGCGGCCCTCTTCGACGCGAGCGGCGCGCTCGCCGACCTCCGCGAGGACGTCGGGCGCCACAACGCCGTCGACAAGCTGATCGGCGCCGCGCTGCTCGCCGGGCGGCTGCCGGACCCGGGCGCGGTGCTCATGGTCAGCGGGCGCGCCGGGTTCGAGCTCGTGCAGAAGGCGCTCCGGGCCTCGATCCCCGTGATGGTCGCGGTGGGCGCGCCCTCGAGCCTGGCCGCCGAGCTCGCGGCGGCGCACGGGATGACGCTCGTCGGCTTCGCGCGCGAAGGGCGGTTCAACGTGTACGCGGGCCGGGAGCGCGTCGAGGTCCCCGTCGCGGTCCCGGCGGAGGCCGCGTCGTGACGGCCCGCGACGCGCCGCGCGACGTGCAGGCGGAGCCGCCGCTCGAGCCCGAGGCGCCCAGGATCGGCGAGCGCAGCGCGGCGGCCGGCGGGCTCCCGGCGGTCGGCGCGACGCTCCGGCACGCGGTCGGCGAGATGGGGGTCGCGCGCGCCGTGCGCACGCTCCTCCGCGTGAACCAGGGCGAGGGCTTCGACTGCCCCGGCTGCGCGTGGCCCGAGCCCGAGGAGAATCGCTCGGTCGCGGAGTTTTGCGAGAACGGCGCCAAGGCGGTCGCCGAGGAGGCGACGCTCCGCCGCGTCACGCCCGAGTTCTTCCGGGAGCACAGCGTCGAGGCGCTCTCGCGGCAGTCCGACCACTGGCTCGGCAAGCAGGGGCGGCTCACCCACCCGATGCTGCTCGACGAGGGCGCGTCGCACTACCGCCCGGTGTCGTGGGACGAGGCGCTCGACGTCGTCGCCTCGTCGCTGCGCGCGCTCGGCTCGCCGGACGAGGCCGTCTTCTACACGTCGGGCCGCACGAGCAACGAGGCGGCGTTCCTCTACCAGCTCTTCGTGCGCGAGCTCGGGACGAACAACCTGCCCGACTGCTCGAACATGTGCCACGAGTCGAGCGGCGTCGGCCTGCGCGAGGCCATCGGCGTGGGCAAAGGGACCGTATCCCTCCACGATTTCGAGCTGGCCGACGCGATCTTCGTCGTCGGGCAGAACCCGGGGACGAACCACCCGCGCATGCTCTCGGCGCTGCGCGAGGCGCGGCTGCGCGGGTGCGAGATCGTGACGGTGAACCCGCTCCCCGAGGCCGGCAACGAGCGCTTCCAGCACCCGCAGCACCCGCTCGATCTCGTCGGCTCGGGCGTGCCGCTCTCGACGCTCTTCCTCCAGGTGCGCATCAACGGCGACGTCGCGCTCTTCACCGGGATCATCAAGGAGATGCTCGAGGAGGAGGCGCGGAGGCCGGGCGCCGTGCTCGATCGCGCGTTCATCGCGGGCCACACCCACGGCTTCGAGGCGTTCGCGGAGGCCGTGCGCGGCGCGCCCTGGGACGACATCGTCGCGCAGAGCGGGGTGCCGCGCGACCGGATCCGGGCGGCGGCCGAGATCGCGATGCGCTCCGAGCGCACGATCGCGTGCTGGGCCATGGGCCTCACGCAGCACCAGAACGGCGTGGCCAACGTCCAGCAGGTGATGAGCTTCCTGCTCCTTCGCGGAAACATCGGGCGGCCCGGCGCGGGCGCGTGCCCGGTGCGCGGGCACAGCAACGTGCAGGGCGACCGGACGATGGGCATCTGGGAGCGCCCGCCCGCGGAGCTCCTCGATCGGATCGAGCAGAACTTCGGCTTCTCCCCGCCGCGCCGCCACGGGCTCGACACCGTCGCCGCGATCGCAGCGATGGCCGAGGGGCGCGCCCGCGTCTTCTTCGCGCTGGGCGGCAACTTCCTCTCGGCCACGCCGGACACGGCGCTGACCGCCCGCGCCCTCGCCCGGTGCGACCTCACAGCGCACGTCTCGACCAAGCTGAACCGGGCGCACCTCGTGACGGGAAGGCGCGCGCTCATCCTGCCTTGCCTCGGCCGCACCGAGCGCGACGCGCAGGCGGGCGGGCCGCAGTTCGTGACCGTCGAGAACTCGATGGGCGTCGTCTCGAGCTCGCGGGGCAGCCTCCCGCCGGCCTCGGAGCTGCTGCGCAGCGAGGTGGCCATCGTCGCGGGCCTCGCCCGCGCGGCGCTGGGCGCGCGCTCGCGCGTGCCGTGGGAGGAGCTCACGGCCGATTACGACAGGATCCGCGATCTCATCGAGCGCACGATCGACGGGTTCGACGGCTTCAACGCGCGCATCCGAGACCCGCGCGGCTTCGCCCTGCCGAACGCGGCGGCGCGGCGCGAGTTCCGCACGGAGACCGGCAAGGCGAACTTCGTGATCCACCCGCTCCCGCGGCACGATCTCGAGCCGGGCGAGCTCCTGATGATGACGATCCGCAGCCACGACCAGTACAACACGACCATCTACGGGCTCGACGACCGCTACCGCGGCGTCCGGGGCGGGCGCCGCGTCGTGTTCATGAACGCCGAGGACGCGGCCGAGCGCGGCCTCGCCCAGGGGGACCTCGTCGACGTCACGAGCCGCTTCTCCGACGGGCAGCGCGTCGCGCGCGCGTTCCGCGTCGTGCTGTACACGATCCCCCGCGGCAACGTCGCGGCCTACTTCCCCGAGGCGAACGTGCTCGTGCCGCTCGGCAGCATCGCCGAGAAGAGCCACACGCCCGCGTCGAAATCGATCGTTGTGCGCGTCCAGGCGGCCGTCGCGACCGACGGATCCGCGTGACGCTCCGCCGCCCCCGTTGCATTGGAGTCCGACCATGAACGCCCCGACCCACATCTCTCCGCCCATCCCCGGCGAGCCCGAGCGCGCCTCGATGCGCACCGCCATCCCGGGGCCTGCGTCCGAGGCGCTCCGCGCCCGCCACCATCGCTACCAGGACGCGCGACCGATCCACTTCTATCAGGACGCGCGCAAGAGCCTGGGCAACTACATGGTCGACGTGGACGGCAACGTGCTGCTCGACGTGTACGGGCACATCGCCGCCGTGCCCATCGGCTACAACCACCCGGACCTGCTCGCCGCGTGGCGCAGCGGCCGCTTCGACTGGTGCGCCGGCTACCGCTCCGCGCTCGGCGTCGCGCCCGCGCCCGAGTGGGTCGACCTCGTCGAGAAGACGCTGATGCGCGTCGCGCCGAAGGGGCACACGCGCGTCTTCACGTTCACGACCGGCGCGGAGGCGGTCGAGAACGCGCTCAAGGCCGCGTTCATCCGGCTCGCCCGGCGCCGGCGCGGCGGCGCGCAGCCGAGCGACGGCGACCTCGCCGCCTGCATGCTCAACCGGCAGCCCGGCGTGAACGCCTTCAAGGTGCTCTCCTTCGATGGCGGCTTCCACGGCCGCAGCATGGGCGCCCTCTCGGCGACGCGGAGCAAGCCGATCCACAAGCTCGACATCCCCGCGTTCGACTGGCCCGTCGCGCCGTTCCCCGCGAGCCATTTCCCTCTCGCGGCGCACGCCGAGCAGAACCGCGCCGCCGAGGCGCGCTCGCTCGAGGCGGTCGAGGCGGCGCTCGACGCCCACCCGGACGAGGTCGCCGCGGTCATCGTCGAGCCGATCCAGGGCGAGGGCGGCGACCGCCACGCGAGCCCGACCTTCTTCCAGGCGCTCCGCCGCCTCACCGCGGAGCGCGGCGTCGCGCTCATCATCGACGAGGTGCAGACCTGCGGCGGCGGGACCGGCGCGCTCTGGGCGCACGAGGCGTGGGACCTGCCCGAGCCGCCGGACATGGTCACGTTCTCCAAGAAGATGCAGCTCGGCGGCTTCTATTGCCGCGAGGAGCTCGCGCCGATCGAGCCGCTGCGCGTCTTCAACACCTGGCTCGGCGACCCGCTCCGCGGCGCGCAGCTCGAGGTGATCCTCGAGGTCATCGAGCGCGACCGGCTCCTCGAGAACACGCGGTCGACCGGCGAGCGCCTGGTCGCCGGCCTCGAGGACCTCTGCCGGCGCTACCCCGCGGTGCTCTCGGGCGCCCGGGGCAGCGGCACCTTCGCCGCTGTCGACTTCCCCCACGCCGCCCGGCGCGACGCGGCGCTCACCGCGCTACGCAACCGGGGCCTCGAGGTGGGCGGCTCGGGCGACCGCACGCTCCGCTTCCGGCCGGCGCTGATCTTCGCCCCGCGCCACGTCGGCGAGGCGCTCGATCACCTCGAGTCGGTCTGCAAGTGACCTCGGACGCCGCCGCCTCGCCGCCGATCCGGGTGTTCCACACGCCGCGCTATTTCGCGGACATCGGCGAGCACGTCATGCCGATGCGCAAGTTCGCCCTCGTGCGCGAGGCGATCGAGCGGAGCGGCCTGCCCGTGCGCATCGAGGAGCCCGAGGCGGCCTGTGACGAGGACCTCCTGCGCGTCCACGCGCCCGGGTACGTCCAGGCGATCGCGACCGGCGAGCCCCGGGCGCTGGCCGAGTCGCAGAAGCTCCCGTGGTCGCCGGCGCTCGCCGGGGCGGTGCGCTTCACGAACGGCGGCTGCGTCGCCGCCGCCGCTGCGGCCCTCGAGGACGGCGTCGCGGGCAACCTCGCGAGCGGCTTCCACCACGCGCACGAGGGCCACGGCGAGGGCTTCTGCACCTTCAACGGCCTCGTCGTCGCGCTGGAGCGCGCGCGCGCCGAGGGGCGCATCCGCCGCGGCCTCGTGGTCGACATGGACCTCCACTACGGCAACGGCACCGCCTCGCTGCTCGCGTCGCGCCCCTGGGCGTCCCAGCTCTCCATCTACGGCAGCTGGTACAAGCAGAACAAGGCGCACCGGGACGTCGAGGGCGAGCGCGCCCCGGACACCGAGAACTGCTGGTCCGTCCCGGTCCCGAACGGGAGCGGCGGCGCCGCCTACCTCGAGATCCTGGAGCGGCACCTCGGCCCGGCGATCGACCGCGCCGCGCCCGACCTGATCCTGTACCAGGCCGGCGCGGACCCGTACCGCGAGGACCCGTACTCGCCGCTCGACCTGACGCACGACGATCTCCACGCGCGCGACCAGATCGTGTTCCGGGCCGCGCTCGAGCGGGGCGTCCCGATCGCGTGGGTGCTCGCGGGTGGGTACACGCCCGACGTGAGCCGGGTGGTCGAGGTGCACCTCCGCACCTTCATCGCGGCGGTGCGGGCGAGGGAAGCGGCGGCGCGCGCGGGGTGACCGGTGACCTCGGCCGACCCGCGCCCCGCCAGGCAAGGTAGCATCGCGCGATGGCCGACCTGAACGACCCTGTCCGCCTGGCCGAGCTGCGCGGCGCCGTGCTGCGCGCCGAGGCGGACGCCATCCTCGACGCCTGCGTGGTGCGGGCCGCCAAGCTGGCCCGGTCGCCCATCGCCGTGGTCAGCCTGCTCGTGCGCCATGTCCAGCTCCTGCGCGCGCAGCACGGGCTCCCCCTCGAGCTCGCCGTGAGCTGCGCGACGTCGAGGAGCAACTCCTTCTGCCAGCTCGTCGTGCTCGACGAGGTGCCGCTCATCGTCGACGACGCGCTGCGCGACGAGCGCGTCCCGAAGGAGCTCGTCGAGAGCTACGGCATCCGCGCCTACGCGGGCGTGCCGGTGCGCGCGCACGGGCACGTGCTCGGGGCGCTCTGCGTGCTCGACGTCGTCCCGCGCCGCTTCGACCAGCGCATCGTCGGCGCCCTCGAGCAGCTCGCCATCGACGTCTCCGGCCGGCTCTCGGCGCTCACGCTGAGCGACGCCCCGCTGGCCAGCGCCGACGTGCAGGAGCGCCTCGTCCGCGTCGAGCAGGCCACCCGCGCCCTGGAGCGCGCGCTCCTCGCCCTCTCGCCCGTCATCGCCGCGGCGCAGGCGGCGACGGCGGGGCCGCGGGTCGACGCGGCGCGCGGGATCGACGCGTCGCACGCGTCGCACGCACCGCACGCGTCGCGCGCGACGCACGTCACGCCGGCCAGCCTGCGCGCGGCCGTGTCGTGCTGGCGCGACATGGGCCCCGTCGCGGAGGAGCTCTGCGAGGAGGCCGCGGCCATCGCGAGCGCCTCGCCCTGCGAGGCGGCGTCCGGGCTCGCCACGGACGCCCGGGCGCTCGCGCGGAACCTCGCCGAGATCGGCCCGCTCGTCCGGCTCGCCGAGGGCGTGCTCGACGGGACGCTGGGAGAGGCCGCCGCGGCCAAGGGGCGGGCGCTCGTGCTGCGCGGCGCGCTCGACGCCCACGAGGCCGCCTCCGCCGCCGTGCAAAGGCTCCGCGCGGGCGCCCTGCGCGCGCGGGCCGCGACGGCCGGCCCCGGCAGCGGCGACACCGCCCGCCCGCCTGAGGCGCGGTGATCCCGGCGCCGCGGGGGATCACCGCGGCGGCAGGGTCGACGCCGGCGCCGGCACATCGCGGGTGATCTCGCCCGCGTCGGCCCCGTCCGGGATCGGCTCCGAGCCCGGCGAGAGCGGGTTGCCCTCCCAGGTCGCGGTCTTGTCCCGGCTCCCGTAGACGAAGGGCGGACGGGTCTCCAGCTCCCGGGCGATGCGGGCGAGCTCCTCGTCGAGGTGGCGCGGGTTCGCGAGCAGCCTCTCGCGGATGCCGCTGTTCTTCAGGTAACCGCGGATGTCGGGGCTGTCCGGATAGTACTTCGTGAACACGTTGTACCGGAAGAGCGGCTTCAGCCGGTGCAGATCCCTGGGCCCGGTCGGGAGCGGCAAGAGCTCGACGAAGCTCTTCCGCTTCGCCCGCTCCTCCAGCCGGTCGAGGACGAGCTGGAGGCTGTTCTCGAGCAGGTGCGGCGCGCAGTGATCCGCGAAGTCGTCGTACAGGAGCCGCATGAGCGCCCTCGCCTCGTCGATCGGCAGCTGCGCCTGCCGCTCGCGGCCCATGCGCCGCACGAGGACCATGAAGGGAGACGGCTGGTTGCCGGTCGCGCGGATCACCTCGGGATCGCGGAAGTCGGGCTGGCGGTAGGGGAAGTGGCGCGGGTTGATCGCGTCGAACCCGCCTCGGCCGTAGAACAGGATGCGCTGCCACGACAGGCGCTCTTCCGGCGTGAAGTACTCGACCTCGGCCGCGAGATCGACGTTCATCCCGAAGTACTTGCCCGGGGCCGACGGCGCGGGGAGCGTGATCTTCCCCATCGCGTGCAGGTCGGTGAGGTACTGCATGGCGAGCTCGACCGGCGAGATGCGCAGCCAGTACGACAGCACCGTCCCGCGCGCCTCGGGGATCATGAAGATATGAGCGAGGTAGATGACGCAGAGGTCCGGGGCGTACGCCGGATTGATGAGCACGGTGCCGTCGCGGACGCCGCGCACCTTTCCGTCCGCGTCTCGCGCCACGAGCAGGAAGTAGCGCATGTACGTGCCCGACGGCTCGGGCGTGAACGGGTCGTCGCGGAGGAACGCCTCGATCGCCTCCTTGCGCTCCATCTCTCCATGAGGACCGAAGCAGTCCCAGAGGATCTGATACGCCGCGTCGAAGTCCGGGTCGGAAGGATCCTCGATGGACCAGATCTGGTATTTGCGGGTTTCGCGCTCGATCATCTCCACCACGTCCTGGTGGAAGAGATCCTTCATGCAGAGCCGGACACGTCGCTTCAAGCAGGGCTCCCGGGGTTCATGGTGCCAGAGGCGCATCCCTCTGATAGGTGATCATCGTGGCTCGTGCAGCGCTCGTTGACACGTACACGCACACGCACACACACATCGATTCCGCGCGCTCCGTGTGGAACGAGGCGGGCCCCGTCTATGAGCCCGTCCCTCCGCTGCGCGCGGACGCGACGGCCGACGTGGCCATCATCGGGGGAGGTTTCACCGGGATCTCCACCGCATACCATCTAATCCGCCGGTTTCCGAGCCTCCGCGTCATGATCCTCGAGGCGCGCCACCTCGCGAACGGCGCGAGCGGGCGCAACGGGGGGATGATGCTGAACTGGATCAACGGGGTGGGCTCTCGCGATCCGGAGCTCACGCGCCGCGTGTACGAGACGACACGCGCGGGGATCGACGGCATCGTCGGGATGATCCAGGAGCACGACCTCCCTGTGCGCCACCGCCGCGACGGATGCATGGAGGTGCTCACCGACGCGCGCCGGGCCGAGGCGGCGCACGCGCGGGTGGAGCAGCTGGCCAGCTGGGGCATTTCGCTACAGTACCTGGACAGCGCGGCGCTCTCGAGGCGGCTCGGGATCCAGGGCGGGGCCGGGGCCGTGCTGGACGCGACCGAGGGGCAGCTGAACGGGGTCGATCTGCTGCGCTGCCTGCGCCCGTTGCTGCCCGCGTGGGGGGTCGCCGTCCACGAGGACACGCCGGTGCTCGGGATCCGGGAGGGGCGCACGATCGAGCTGACAACGCCGGGCGGCGTCGTCCGGGCCGCGGCCATCGTGCTCGCCACCAACGGCTACACGCCGCGCCTCGGCTACTTCAAGACCGGCATCTTCCCGCTGCACTCGCACGTCATCGCGACCGAGCCGCTCGACGCCGAGGCGCGCGCCGCGCTCGGCTGGGGGCAGGTCGCCGGCTTCAGCGACGACCGCGACCGGATCGCGTACGCCAGCATGACGCCCGCCGGTGAGCTCGTGTTCGGCGGGGGCAGCAACGCGGCGTATGCCTACCTCTATGGGAACAAGACCTCCTACCCGGGCACACCCGAGTCGGCAGGGCCGGCGTTCGAGGCCATCCGGCGCCGGCTCACAGGCTATTTCCCTGCGGCCGAGCGGCTGCGGATCGCGCACCGCTGGACGGGCACCCTCGGCATCACGATGAGCCGGCTCTGCAGCATGGGGGTGCGCGGCGAGCACCGGAACGTGTACTACGCCCTCGGTTACAGCGGCCACGGCGTGACGCTCGCCAACCTCGCGGGCCGCGTGCTCTGCGACATCTACGCGGGCGACGACGCGCGGTGGCGGGATCTGCCGTTCTACATGGCCCCCCTCCGGGGCGTCCCGCCCGAGCCGCTCCGCTGGCTCGGCTATCACGCGTACACCAAGCTGACGGGGCGCTCGCCGCGCAAGGCGGGCTAGAGCGGCTAGCGCGGTGGGGCCCGCCGAGCGGGCTTGCGTGGCCGGAGCGCGGGGCGCTATTCGATGCGGGGCCATGTTCTGCGCGCGCTGCCACCGGGAGTACGACGCGGGCCATCGGTTCTGCCCCTACGACGGCGCGGAGCTCACCGAGGGCCGGCGCGTCGACCTGTTCCGGTACAAGCCGACCCGGCTGCGCGGGACCCTCCTTGGCGAGCGCTACGAGGTGCGCGGCTACCTCGGCAAAGGGGCGATGGCGCGCGTCTACCTCGCGGTCGAGATCGAGACGGGCCAGCCGGTCGCGATCAAGGTCCTCGAGGAGTTCGCCGCCCGGGCGGAGCGGACGCGCGAGCGGTTCGTGCGCGAGGCGCAGAGCGCTGCGACGATCGGGCACCCGAACATCGTCCGGGTGCTCGACGCCGGCACGCGCTCGGAAGACGGCGCGCCCTACCTCGTGATGGAGTACCTCTTCGGCGAGTCGCTCGGCGACTGGCTCCGGCGCGAGCGCCGCATGGACGCGGACCTCGCCATCCCGGTGCTCTCCCAGGCCGCGTCCGGGCTCGCCGCCGCGCACCGGGCCGGGATCATCCACCGCGACGTGAAGCCGGACAACATCTACCTCGTGGGCCCGCAGGGCGACCCGTACGCGGTCAAGGTGCTCGATTTCGGCCTGGCGAAGATCCAGGCCGCCGATCTCATCACGGCGACCGGCACGGCCGTGGGCACCCTCGAGTACATGGCGCCCGAGCAGGTCGTGAGCGACCTGCCCGACGCCCGCACCGACGTCTACGGGCTCGGCGTCGTCATGTTCCGGGCCTTCACCGGGGAGCTCCCGTTCCCGCGCTCGGAGCAGTCGGAGCTCCTCGCCCGGCAGCTCGTGACCCCGCCGCCCCGCCCCTCGGAGAAGCGCCGGAGCCTCGATCCGCTGCTCGAGTCCGTGATCCTGAAGGCGATCCGGAAGAGCCCGAACAACCGCTATCCCTCGATGGAAGCGTTCCTCGAGGATCTCGAGCGGCTGGCCGGCGACCGGGACGGGCCGCTCTCGGCCGACGAGCCGCTGCGGGAGCCCGGCGACGTCTATCTCCCGCAGGGATCGTTTGCCAGGAACGCGGCGATCTACTTCTATAGGCGGCTCGGCATGGAAGCCCCACGCTTCGACTGAACCGACACCACCTCCCGCGGGCGCTTCCCGCCACCCAGGAGATCCGTATTGCCATGGCCTACTCTGCTGCATTCCGATGCCTCGCCGGTTGCCCCGGCAGCTACCCGCTGACGCAGCCCCTCTACCGTTGCCCCACCTGCGGCGGCCTGCTCGACGTCGCCCACAACATCGACGCGCTCCGTGACCGGAGCCCCGCGACGTGGATGAAGCTCTTCGACGAGCGCTACAAGCGCACGGTGTGGCCCTACGGCTCCGGGGTCTGGGGCAAGCGGGAGTGGGTCGCGCCCGAGGTCCCGGACGAGGCCATCGTGTCGATGGACGAGGGCGGCTCGAACCTGTTCTGGGCAGACCGCTACGGCAAGACGCTCGGGCTCGATGACGTCTGGGTGAAGCTCTGCGGCAACAGCCACACGGGGTCGTTCAAGGACCTCGGCATGACGGTGCTCGTCTCGGTGGTGAACAAGGCGATCCGCGAGGGCCTCGAGGTGCGCGCGATCGCGTGCGCGTCGACGGGGGACACCTCGGCGTCGCTCGCGGCGTACGGGGCGGCGGCCGGCTTGCCCGTGGTCGTGCTGCTGCCGCGGGGCAAGGTGTCGACGGCGCAGCTCGTCCAGCCGATCGCGTCGGGGGCGCTGGTCCTCTCGCTGGACACCGACTTCGACGGCTGCATGGCCATCGTGCAGCGCCTCTCGGCCGAGGGCGTCGTCTACCTGGCGAACTCGATGAACGCCCTGCGGCTCGAGGGCCAGAAGACCGTGGCCATCGAGATCGTGCAGCAGTTCGACTGGACGCTGCCCGACTGGGTCATCCTCCCGAGCGGCAACCTCGGCAACGCCTACGCCCTCTACGCGGGCTTCAAGATGCTGAAGGACCTCGGCCTGACGACGCGGTTCCCGCGCCTCTGCGTGGCGCAGGCGGCGCGGGCCAACCCGCTCTTCAAGGCGTGGTCCGAGGGGCGGAGCGAGGTCGTGCCGATGAAGGCGGGGGAGACCCTGGCGAGCGCGATCCAGATCGGCAACCCGGTGAGCGCGCCGAGGGCGATGCTGGCCCTCAAGGCGATGGACGGCGTCGCGGAGGAGGTCACCGAGGACGAGCTCTGCGACGCGGCGGCCCGCGCCGATCGCACCGGCATGTACACCTGCCCGCACACGGCGGTCGCCCTCGCCGCGCTGGAGAAGCTCGTGAAGAAAGGCCTCGTCGAGAAGCGCCAGCGGGTCGTCGTGGTCTCGACAGCGAACGGCCTCAAGTTCACGGAGTTCAAGGTGAAATACCACGAGCGCGCGCTCGCGGACGTCACGAGCCGGCTCGCCAACCCGCCGGTCGCGCTGCCGCCCGACTACGACCGCGTCCTCGCCGCCCTCGACAAGCACGCCGCGCAGACCAGCAAGCGCTGAGACGCTCCGGCAAGATCGGCCCGCCGGCCGCTACCCGCGCGACCTCGCGCGGCGCCGCCGGCGCCGTCCGCGCGCGTTCGCGGAGGTCATCGCGGAGGCGATGCCGTTCTGCAGGGTGTTGTGCGTGGCGATGCCGCTCATGTCGACGCCGATCTCGACGAGCGTCCTGGCCACGTCGGGGCTCAGGCCCGTGATGATCACCTCCGAGCCGAGCAGGCGCACCGCCGTCGCGGCGCCGAGGAGCGCGTCGGCGCACGGGCCGTCGATCCGCGGCACCCCGGTGATGTCGAGGATCGCGACGTGCGCGCGGCGGGAGGCGACGCCGCGGACCAGCGTCTCCTGCACGCGGCGCGTCCGCTGGCTGTCGAGGGCGCCGACGAGCGGCATCACGACGATGTCGTCGCTGATCGGGATGAGCGGGGTCGACAGCGCCGCGAGGATCTCGTTCTGCGCCCGGAGGGCCTCCTCCCGGGCGCGCCGCGCCTCGGTCTCCGCCTCGGCGCGCTTTCGCTCCGTGATGTCCCGCACGATGACGACCGCCTCCGCCCGATCGCTGCCGGCGATCCGGACCTCGTAGTCGCGCGCGCTGCCCGCCTGCTGCTCCTGGTACTCGAAGACGTGCGTCGCCTCGTCGGCGAGCGCTCGCGCCACGAGGCCGGTGATCTGCTCGGCGACGTGGGCGGGGAACACGTTGGCGACGTGCCTGTGCAGGAGATCCTCGGCGCGGAGCGACGGCCTCGGGTCCCGGGAGGCCTTGAAGTCCAGGCAGATGCCGTCGCTGCTGATCCGGAGGATCGTGTCGGGGATGGCGTAGAGGAGCGCGCGGTTGTTCGCCTCGCTCCGGCGCAGGGCCGCCTCCACGCGCTTGCTGCCGATGAAGTGGCCGGCCTTGGCGGCGACGGCGAGCAGGACGTCGAGCAGCCCCGGATCGGGCGCGCGCGGCTCGGCGTCCATGAGCTCCAGCACGGCCGCGACCTGCGCGTCGGCGCGGACCGCGATGGGGAGCTCGACCGCGAAGCGGAGGCCGGCGCCGCGCGCCGCCTGCGCGCGCGGGTCGTCCGCCTCGGCGTCGAGGTCGCTGAACCAGGTCGGCTCCCCCTGGGCGAGCGCGCGGCCGGGCAGCCCGGCGTAGCGGGCGAACCGCGCGCCCCGGGTCGCCGCCTCGAGCGCGATCGCGTCGTCGGGCGCGGCGCTCCAGGTGTGCTCGCAGCGCAGCCCGTCGCTCTCGTCGTCGCCGAGCCACAGGGCGGCGAACCGGAAGCCGAGCGTCTCCCCGAGCGCGCCGAGCAGCGCCGGGACGCCCTCGGAGAGCGTCGTCGACTCGACGAGGATCCTGGTCACGGTGTACTGCGTCGACACCTTGTAGTTCGCCTCGGCGAGGGCGCGGCGCTGGTTCCACTTCTCGGTGAGCGCGAAGGCCATCTGGCGGACCTCGCTCGGGTCGAACGGCTTGGCGAGGATGAGGAGGTTGTCGGTCTGCCCGAACCGGGCGGCGATCTCCTCCCACGAGTCATCCGCGTCCGCCGCGCAGAGGACCGCCTGGATGGCGCCGTCCTCCTTCCAGATGCGCGAGAGCGTCTCGACGCCGTCCCACCCCGGCATGCGCGCGTCCACGAACACGAGCGCGTACGGCGCGCCGCTCTGCAGCGCCTCGCGGACCTTCGCCAGCCCCTCCTCCCCGCGGGTCGCGGACGTGAGCTCGAACCTCACCGGTCGCCGGGCCGGCGGCTCGCGGAACAGCGTCGGCTGGAGGCCCGCGATGGTCGAGCCCTCCGCCTCGGATCGGAGGATCCTGCGGAAATCCTCGTGGATGGCCTGATCGTCGTCGATCAGTAAAACGCGCCGGTTCTGCTGCCAGCTGGGATCCCCCATCAACGAGTCCTTGGAGCGTGGGTCCGGGTCCTAGAGCGAGGCGCGTCTTCGTCGCACGAAGCTGCGCCCCGCTCTATTCAACGGGAGGCGTGCCCTCGCCGTCTACGGGCGGAGGCGACGGCGGGCGTGTGGGGGACTCGTCCTCGGTGGAGGGCGGGGGCGGAGGCGGGGGCATCCCAGGGGGCTCGTGCTCCTCGCCGTCCCTCGGGGCGGCCTCGGAGGCGCCGAGGGGCATGTTCACGCCGCCGGGCTTCCTCGTGGTCGTGGCCGGGCTCGCGCCCGGCGTGCCGCGGCCCCGCGCGGCGGGCGACTCGGCCGCGTGCGGGTCGAACCGGGGCCGCTTCAGCGGGCCGTGGACGTGCCAGCCGTAGAAGCCGTCCGCCCGCTTCGACCGCTTCATCTTGGGCTGCTGCATCTCGATCAGCCCGGGCACGCTCGACCCCGGCGCGCCGAGCAGCGATTTCGTGAGATCGCTCTTCGATCGGTACGCGTCGGTGAACTTGAAGCGCACGTAGAGATCCGCCGTCGAGTTGTTCCACGGCTCGCGCATGGTGACCTTGCCGTCGCCGTCGAGCTCGAGATCCTGGCCGTTCGCGCTCATCTTCGTGACCTTGAGGACCCCGTCCTTCGCCTCCGCCGACAGGAGCAGCTCCCCCAGCTTCGCCTCCGGGAGCGCGATGAGCCCCTGGATCTTCGTCTTGCCGTCGCCGACCGAGACCTCCTTGGCCGAGACCTCGAGCGCGCCGTTCGCTTTGTTGAACTTGCCGTCGGGCGCGCTGAGATCGAGGTTCGCGCTCAGCGTGCCGGCGATCGGCAGGCCAAGGATGTCCCCGAGCGGACCCACCTTGGCGAGCTCCACGTCCGAGACCTCGACGTGGACGTCGCCGCCCGATCGGCCCATCGGGACGACGCCCTCGATCTCGCCGCCGAACACGCTGGCCCAGAACGAGACCCGCATCCGCCCGATCAGGAGGGGCAGGATCTTCACCCGCGCGTGCGCCTCGTCGATCTCGATGACGCTCGGCTTCGGCGCGCTGTCCTTGGCGGCGTCGCCCGAGGCGAAGGCCGCGGCGCCGCTCGGCCTGCTGCTCGTGCCGAGCTCGCCCGGCGGCAGGATGAGGCGCACGCCCTTCATCTCGACCCCCGTGAACCAGTACGAGTCGAGCTCGTCGATCTCGAGCCGCTGCGCCTGGCTCGGGCCCTTCTTCTGCTGCGTGCGGTCGAACTCGGCGATCAGCCGGTCCTTGAGCCGCTCGTAGGGGAACGTCAGGTAGCCGAAGAGCCCCAGACAGAAGAGGTAAAAGAGCGGGTAGACCGCCCATCTCGCGATCTTGATGAGCCGCGCCTTCATGGCTCCTGCTCCTCTTCGGCGGCGGGGGGCGCGGACGGCGCGGGCGTCGCCGCCGGCTGGGGCTCGCCCTTCCGGTCGAACGCGGAGATGCCGAGCTCGACCTCGTAGGAGTCCGGCTCCCCGGCGCGCGGCTTGAGGTTCAGCTTCGTCACCGCGACCGGGTGGCCCGAGCTTTCGATGTGCTCGAGCATCTTGGCGAGCCCGAGCATCCCGATCCTGTGCATCTTCACCACCGTGATCCGCTCGGTGTACTTCTTGCCGTGCGGGACGTCGGGGCGATCCTGCGACTCGGCGGCGGTGAGCTGCTGCTGCTTCGCCGCGTCCTCGATGAAGCCGGCGAGCGCGGGCGCCGGCCGCGCGTAGCGCGCGAGCAGCGCGTCCTTCAGCGCCTTGCGCTCGCTGACCTTCCCCGAGGCCTCGTAGATCGACTGGAGCAGGTCGCGGATCTCCTGGTTCTCGGCGCGCTTGCTGGACGCGACGCTCGCGAGCCCGATCGGCACGAGCAAGAGGACGAGCACCGCCAGGAATCCGAGGAGGATGGTGAGGAGCCTGCGCTCGCGCGGCTCCAGCTTGTCGAGTCGCTCGCGGAGCGTCATCGCGATCCCTCCGGCTTCTCCGGCGCGCCGGCCGAGGCGCTCTCGGCCGCGTCGGCGGCGCCGGTCTTCTTCTTCTTCGTCTTGTCCTCGCACCTGAGATCCAGCTCGAGGACGTACTTGTGCTTGCCCTCCGTGAACTGGCTCGTGCGGCCGACCTTCACGTCGCGGAAGCAGCGGTGCTCCTTCATGTGATCCGCGATGATCTGCGCGTCCGACACCGACGGGACGACGCCCTGGAGGGTCACGTGGCCGCGGTTCACGTCGAGCTCGAGCACGTCGTGCGTGATCTCCTTCGGCACGGCCTTCGAGAGCTGCACCATGACGTCGAAGGCGTCGACGCGGGGCATCGGGTCCTCGTCGGCCGCGCCGGGGCCCTGCTCGAGCAGCTCGCGGGCCTTCTGCGGGTCGCTCGTCTCCTCGCCGAGCACGTCGTGGGAGGCGGTCGCGAGCGAGGCGGCGAGCAGCTCCCGCTCCGCGTCGAGGGTGCGCAGCTCCGCGACGATGGAGAACCCGAAGCTCAGCGCGATGACGGTGCCGAGGCCGGCGAGGATCGGGATCTTCTCGCGCAGGAACGGGTAGCTGCGCTCGGCCTCGAGCGCGCCCTTCCGGAGGTTGAACCCCTTGGTCTTCGGCGTCAGCCCGAGCGCGAGCCCGAGCGCCTTGGCGAAGCGGGGCAGCGCCGCGGCCTGCTCGGGCGTGAGCCCCTCGATGCGAGGGGTCGGCAGCGGCAGGATCGTGAGGCCGAGCTGCGTCGACAGGAACATCTCCGCGCCCTGCGCGGTGGCGCCGCCGCCGACCAGGTAGAGCCCCGCGAGCGGCTCGCCGCCGAGGTTGCGCCACGCCGCGAGCGTCTGGCGGAGCTCGCGCGCGAGCGCCGGCGCGGTGCCGGGGAGGCCCGCCGTCCCGCGCGACAGCGTCCGGGCGAAGACCGGCTCGCCGCCGGACACGATCACGATCTCGGACGTGAGGTAGTCGAGGTCGAGCAGGGCGACCGGCGCGCTGGCGGGCGACGGCGCGGCGAGCTCCGGCATCACCGCCTCGAGGTTGGCGAGCGCCACCGCGCCCAGCGCGACCCGCTCCGGCTCGAAGCCGAGCGCCTCCTTCACGACGGCGATGCGCTCGCGCACGTCGTCCGCGCGCGCGACGGCGGCGAAGACCGGCAGCGTCTCCACGCCGGGCGGCCGCTTCAGCAGGCGATGGTCGAAGACCGCGTCTTCCATCTCGAACGGCACCGTGGCCTCGAGCTCGAAGCCGAGGACGTTCTCGACCTCCTTCTGCGCGGCCGCCGGCAGGTCGAGGCGACGGTAGAACGATTTCTCCCCGGAGAGCGCGATCGCCGCGGCGTCGGGGCGGTGGAGCCCCACGGCGGCGCGGATGGCCTCGGCCTCGGAGACGCCGTCCGTGACGGCCGCTTCGCCGAGGGCCTCGACGAAGACCCTCCTGTACGTGGTGCGGATGAGCGCCGCCCGCACCACGGATTTTCCAGCATCTATCCCGAGCAGCCTGTGCATTGCGCGCTTCTTCCCGGAGGGGTGTCCTATTCGATGCGATAGTAGATGATCGTCCCGGCAGGGTTCGATCGCACCTGTTGTTCGTACGTTTCCGGCGTCGGAGGGGTGCTGGGCTGAGCGGGGTCCTTAAGATCCTTGGCCGGATCGTCGAGCTTCGTCGCCCCCGTGAGATCGACCACCGCATGGACGCGCACGCGCGTCTCACGCTTGTTCCCCGGGACGATGCCATCGGCGTAGATGCTCAGGAAGTTGGTCCTGTTGCCGAGGGACTTCGTGACGTTCGGCTTGAACTTCACCGCTTCCACGCCCATCGCCTTGAACTGCTGCCCGAGCATCCCCCCGAGCGAGCTGCCCGCCTTCTGGGTCATCGCATCGACATAATCTTTCGGGGTGGGGAAGAGCAGCCCCCCGGTCATGCTCTGCACGAGCGACGCCACGGTGAGGAACGCCGACTGCTGGTTCACGTCGCTGCAGAGCGTCGTCGTCGCGATATCCACGAAATCGGCGGTGCACGTGAGCCTGAGCAGCGTCAGCGCGTTCGCAGACGAGACGTTCACCTTCTGCTTCCGGCTGCCCCAGACGGTCAGGACCCTCTTGTCCGGGTTGCTCGGATCCGGGTCGACGAACGTCGCCCAGAAGTCGTCGTTCATGCCCCGGATCAGCCGCAGCTCGTCGACCGAGTCGAACGGTGCGTTCTTGCGCTGATAGGGGAGGCCGACCGTCTGGTAGAAGCTGTCCTCTGCGCCGGTGGAGCTCGGGGCGTTCGACGTCGCGTCGCAGGCGAACGTCTGGTCGCCGGGGTCGGCCCAGTCGATGAGCGCGCTGCAGATGGTCGCGCGGTCCGAGAACTGGCCGTCGCCGTCGCGCTCCTCGAAGAGCGTGTTGTACTGCGCGTCGCTCATCAGGCTGAGCAGCTGGTTCCCTACCGCGATCTGATCCGAGATACCCCCCACGTCGTCGGCGGCGCGGTTGACGTTGATCTTCGAGTCCTCGTCGACGATCTTGAGCTCGAAGCGGCCGCCGCCGGTGAGCCCCAGGTTCTTTCCCGTCGCGCTGCCCTCGCCCGCGGCCTCGGGGGGCGGCGCCGCGCTGCCCTCGCTCGCGGCGAGCTGCGCGTTGAAGGGGCCGAGGAACATGTCGGTGAACTTCCAGACCGGCACCTGGAACTTCCCCCTGATCCCGACGATCGCGAGCATCGGCCCGATCGTCGTGCTGACGCTCGGCTCGGAGGCGATGAGCATCCGCGACAGGTTCACGGCGCTCTTCGCGTAGTACTCGGCCCGGAGCGCGTCGCGATCGGCGAGCGCCGCGGAGAGCTCGGTCGAGGTCTCCTCCTGGAGCTCGGTCAGGAACACGGTGAGCACCGTGATCGCGCCGAGCACCATGACCAGCGCCACGCCGCGCCGGTCGCGCCGGCTCCGGAGGCGGCGGCGCGCGCGTGCGCGCCTGGAGCGCGGCCTCTCTGCGGCGCGATCCTCGGCGAGGGGGCTCCTGGGGCGGCTCATGGCTCAGTTGGCCCCGAAGGCGATGGGGACCTGCATCGGGAGCGGCACCTTCGACTCGAACTTGATCGGCTCCCCGCCGGGCCCGCCGTTCAGGACCAGCGTCACCCACACCTGCGAGGGGAGCCGGTCGAGCTGCGCCGCCGGCTGCGTCGAGTCCCACGAGTCGACCCACTCCCCGGTGATCGGGTCGAGGTACTGGAGATTGAAGCTCTCGATGTCCTCGGCGAGCACGTTGACGACTCCGCCCCTCGTCGGCTCGGTATCGATGGTCCTCGCCTCTCGCCGCACGAGATCGAGCCTGTCGCGCTCCGGGTCGCGCGCGCCGAAAAAGCCGATCTCGCACTGATCGGACTCGTGCGCGTTCCGGAGGAGCCTCCGGTGCGCGAACGCGGTGAAATCGACGCGGTCCGCAGGGGACGAGTCGTCCCCCGCGAAGGCGGTGAGCCGCACGACGATGTTCTTGTCGGCCGGCTGGTGCCTGGACAGGAAGGCCGTCTGGAGCTCGCGCGAGATGCGGGCGATCGCCGCGCGGCCCTGGTGGTAGCGGTCGCCCATCCGGGAGAGGCCCGAGCGCGCGCGGCTCATGCCGTCGAACGCGCCGTAGATGAGCGTCCCGATGAGCGCCAGGATGCCGACCGAGACGAGGACCTCGAGGAGGGTCACCGCGCGCGAGCGGCCGCGGCGCCTGCGGGGAGAGCTTGGCCTTCGCGTCGCCACGGTCAACTCCCTCCTCCCTGGCCGCCCGCACCCTCTTCGGGCTGGCCCATCTGGGGGATCGTCACCCACTGCACGAGCTCGAACGCGTGCTCCCGAGACCCTTGCTGCCAGGTCAGCTTGACCGTCACCCGCCGCGCGCTCGCCTCGAAGATGGGCTGGAGCGTCGGCGCGAGCATGTCGACGAACGGCTGCAGGAGCCCCGAGATCCCGCCGCCCGACTCGCCGCCCCCCGCGCCGCCGCCGACCAACGATTGCGCGAGATCGTTGATGTCGCCGCTCGGGGCCGCGGTGCCGCTCGACTCGCCCGGCTTGCCGAGCGCCCCGAGCCCCTCGAGGTTGGTGTCGAGGTCCAGATCGCCGTACTTGGGCTCGGGCATCTCGGGCTTCTCGATGCGCCAGCTGCACTTGATGTTCGGCGACTCGTCGCCCTCGCAGCACGGCCCGCTGTCGGCCTCGTCGAGCGCCGGCAGACCGTCCTTGGCGAGCCGCTCCTCGAGCTCGGTCATCTTGCAGCGCGCGAGCCCGTTCGCGAGGCTGAGGTTCCGCGCGTGCGCCGCGGCCGAGAAGGCGCCCGCCTGCGCGGAGAGGATCGCCGTCAGCCCGAGGCCGAGGATGGCGACCGCCACCATCACCTCGAGCAGGGTGAAGCCGCGGGCGCGCATCAGAGCCCCGTGTCCTCGCGCTCCGACGCCTCGGCGTCGTCGCGCGGCCTGGGCATGCTCGCCTTGCCCTTCCTGAGCTCCGTCTTGCCGGTCAGCGGCGAGACGAGCACCGTCATCACCGCGTCGTCGGTCTCCCCGCCGCCCAGGCTGAGCTGGATCGCGGCGTGCTCGGTCTGGCCTCCGGGCCAGAAGTAGAGATAGGCCCGCCCCTCGGTCACGGGCTCGTCCTGGTGTCCGGTCTCCACCTGGAGGAAGCGCACGCCGCTCGACAGCTCCTTGCCCGGCCTGTCCTTCTCGGGGTTGAAGCCGTACGCCTTCGCCGGCTCGAACGAGGGCCGCGGCGCGCGCGGCCCCTTCAGGATCGCCTCGGCCTCCGCCGTGGCCGCCTTCTCGGCCTCCGTCGCCGCGGCGGCGCCGCCGGCCCGGTCGTTCCGCTCGACGAGCAGCTCACCCGCGGATTCCTCGAGCACGATCATCCGCTCCTCGAAATCGAAGACGAGCCGCACCGGCTTCGACTTCGCGTTCGCGTGGGCGTACGCGACCCGGACGGCGCCCGCGAGCAGCGCCGCGCTCCGCTTCAGCCGCGCGCTCGTGACAGCGCCCATGCCGAGCATGACCGAGCCGCTGATGAGCGCGATCACCGTGACGGTGATCAGCACCTCGACCAGCGTGAGTCCCCTCGTGCGACGGCGTGCCATGGGCGCTCCTGCTCCCGCGCGGCGCTACATCTCCGCGATCTTGTTGAGATCCGACTGCTTCATGTCATCCCGGATGTCGTCCGGGGTGTTCTCTTTCTTGTCGTCGCCGGACGAGACGACATGGACGTCGTTGTTCTCGTCACACTTGATCTTGTAGGGCTGGCCCCAGGGATCGTCCGTCTTGTTGCCGTCGATCTGCTTCGCGCTGACCAGCGCCTGGATCGTCGGGCACCCTTCGCTGCCCGCCCCGAGCTGCTGGTACTGCTCGGCGGCGCTCTTGATGATCGTCGCCCCGGTATAGGCGCTCTTGACGCGCGACTGCTTGAGCTTCGGCCACACCACGAGCGTGGCGCCGCCGGCGATGATCGCCATGATCGTCACGACGATGAGCACCTCGACCAGGGTCACGCCCCGCGAGAGCTTCCGGCTCAGCCGTCGAATCCTTCTTGCGCTGCTTGCTCTGTTCGTCTCCATCTCTCACTCCACCCTGTCAAGGCCGCCTATTTCGCCGTCCGGTCCGTCGCTCAGGAGATCGTATCCGTCCGGATCCTTCCTTCCGGGACAGGTGAGCCGGAGCGGCCTGCCCCACGCGTCGACCGGGTCGATCGCGAGGTATCCCTCGCGCTTCAGCTCTTCCAGGGAACCCGGGCACCGCCGCTCGTGATCGGCGCGGTACAGGGTGATCGCCCCGTGGACGACGGACAACGTGGCGCGGGTCGATCGAATTCCCACGAGCCGGCGCTCGCGCGCGCCGAGGAGCAGCAGGAGGACCGCCATCGCGAGGCCCGCGGCGAAGGGCCTCGCCCGCGCCATGCCGGTCCGCCGGAAGAGCCCGCCGCCGCGCTCCCAGGGGAAGAAGATCGTGCTCTCTCGCTGCCTGCGCCGCCCCATAGCCACCTACCCGACGAAGCTCGACATCTGGATGAGCGGCATGAGGATGGATATCGCGATGAACGCGACCGCGCCGCCCATGATGACGATCATCAGCGGCTCGAGCAGGCTCGTGAGCACCTGGACGCGGGTCTCCACGGCGGAGTCGTAGGCATTGGCGACGTTCTCCAGCATCGCCTCCAGCTGCCCGCTCTTCTCGCCGATGGCGATCATGTGGGTGACGATCGGCGGGAACCGGCCGCTCCGCTTCAGCGGCTCGGCGATGCTCTGGCCCTCGCGGATCGACGCGATGGCGTCGACGATGACCTTCTCCAGGGCCGCGTTGCCGAGCACGCTCCGCACGATATCCATCGCGCTGAGGAGCGCGACGCCCGACGACAGCAGGGTCGCGAGGGTCCGCGAGAAGCGCGCGATGGACAGCATCTGGATGAGCTTGCCGAAGATGGGCGCCCGCAGCACGAACGTATCCCACGAGAGGCGGCCCTTCGGCGTCCGCACCCAGCGGCGGAACCCGTACACCGCGCCCACGAGCGCGAGGAGGACGAGCCACCAGTAGCTCGAGGCGAACGCCGACGTGCCGATGAGCGCCGCCGTGTACCAGGGCAGCGCCTGGTCCATGGACGCGAAGATGCCGGTCACGTTCGGCACGACCGCGATCATGAGGACCGAGATGAGCCCGATGCCGATGAGCGCCATCAGCGCGGGGTAGGCGAGGGCGGCGGTCACCTTGCCCACGAGCTTCGCCTGGTTCTCCATGAAGACGGTCAGGCGGGTCAGCACGCCCTCGAGCGTGCCGGACGCCTCGCCGGCGCGCACCATGCTCACGTAGAGCGGCGGGAAGACCGAGGGGTGCGCCTCGAGGGCCTTGGCGAAGCTCGTGCCCTCGCGCACCTGCTCGCGCACCTGCGTGAGCACCTTCTTCAGCGACTCCTTCTCGACCTGCTCGATGAGCGCGTTGAGCGACTCGAAGAGCGGGATGCCAGCGCCGATGAGCGTCGCGAGCTGGCGGGTCATCACGGCGACGTCCGACGTCGAGGGGCGGCCCGCGAAGGCGAAGATCTTGAGATCGCGCTTCGCCTTCGCCTTCGCGGCCTGCTCCTCGGTCGCGCCGGTGAGCATGATGCCGTCCTTGCGCAGGGCGGCACGGAGGGCCTTCGCGTTCTCCGCGTCGCGGACCCCTTTGACCGGCTTGCCGGTGCCGACGAGGATGCCTTTGTATTCGAATACCGCCACGGCCTTCCCTACTCGTCGACGATGACGTCTTCCTGCGTCGCCGCGAGGACCTCCTCGACGGTGGTGATGCCCTTGAGCACCTTGCGCGCCCCGTCATCCCGGAGCGTATCCATCCCCTGGGAGATGGCGACCCGCTTGATGGTCTGCGCGTCCGCGCTCTTCAGGATGTGCGGACCCACGGCGTCGTCGACGACCATCAGCTCATAGATGCCCCGCCGGCCGACGAAGCCCTTCTGGTTGCAGGCATCGCAGCCCCCGGGCTTGTAGA
The DNA here is from genome assembly GCF_051527405.1 of Sorangium sp. So ce295. Taxonomy (NCBI): domain Bacteria; kingdom Pseudomonadati; phylum Myxococcota; order Polyangiales; family Polyangiaceae; genus Sorangium; species Sorangium sp. So ce295. The sequence goes on from NZ_CP150324.1 coordinate 13,470,721, forward strand.
ACACGGCCCGGTCGAGGTCCTGACCGATGTAGTCGTATTTCTGTCCGTGCACGCTGTAGCGGTTCGAGAGCTTTCGCCGCGCCTTCCAGGCGAGCCGGTCCTCGTCGAGGCCGAGCTGCTGCAGCTCGTAATCGGAGGGCCGGTAGGGGACCTTGCACGCCGGGCACAGCAGGCGCACGAGGCGCTGGGCGAGGATGCCGATCACGCTGCTCCGCACGAGGAACGGCTCGATCTCCATCTCGACGAGGCGGGTCACGGCGGCGGCCGCGTCGTTCGTGTGGAGGGTCGAGAGCACCAGGTGGCCGGTCAGCGACGCGTGGATGGCGATCTCGGCGGTCTCCTTGTCGCGGATCTCGCCGACCATGATCACGTCCGGATCCTGGCGGAGGAACGCGCGGAGCGCCGAGGCGAAGGTGAGCCCGATCCCGGGGTGGACGTGGATCTGGTGGATGCCGCCGATCTCGTACTCGACCGGGTCCTCGGCCGTGAGGATGTTCCGGCTGGGCTCGTTGATCCGGTTGAGGCAGGCGTAGAGCGTCGTCGTCTTGCCGCTGCCGGTCGGGCCGGTGACGAGGATGATGCCGTCTGGCCGCTGGATGAGCGCGTCCATGATGGCGTACTCGCGCGGCGCGAAGCCGAGGTCGTCGAGCCCGAGCAGGACCGACGCCTTGTGCAGGATGCGCATCACGATCCGCTCGAAGCCGCGGCTCGTCGGCACGGTCGAGACGCGGATGTCGACGCTCTTGCCCGCGATCTTCAGCGTGATGCGGCCGTCCTGCGGGAGCCGCTTCTCGGCGATGTTGAGCGCCGCCATGATCTTCACGCGGGCGATGATCGGCGCCATGAACTGCTTCGAGGCGCGCTTCGCGACGTAGAGCTCGCCGTCGATCCGGTAGCGGACGACGACGTCGCGCTCCTCGGGCTCGATGTGGATGTCGCTCGCCCGCTCGCGGACCGCCTGCGCGAAGAGGCCGTTGACCCAGGCGATGATCGGGGCGTCGTCGTCCGAGTCGATGATGTCGACGAGGTTGTCCTCCTCGAGCGCCGTGTCGCCCTCGAGCTTCGCGCCGCCGTCCTCCTTGCGCTCCCAGATGCGGTTGATCGCGTTCAGCACCGCGTCGCTCGTGGCGACCGCGATCTCGACGGGCTTGCCGAACAGCGCCCGCACGTCGTCGATCGCCGTCGTGTCGAGCGGGTCGGCGACGGCGCAGTAGACGACCCCGTCGTGCTCGGCGAGCGGCAGGATCTTGTGCTGCTTGGCGTAGGTGATCGGCACGCGGCTCGCGAGCTCGAGCGGCACCGCGTCGATGTCGATGCGCGGGAGGAGGCCGACCTCGCACTCCTCGGCGAGCGCCTTGGCGATGCTCGCCTCGTCGGCGATGTTGGACGAGACGATGAGGTCCACGAGCGGCTGACCGCGCTCGCGGACGGTGTCGTAGAGCGGCGCGAGCCGCTCCGCGGGGACGACGCCCCGCCGGATCAGGATCTCGCCGAGGTACTGCTGCTGCTGCAGGCTCATTCCACGCGCTCCATCTGCCGTCCGCCGCCCGGCGGCCGCCGCGTGGGCCGCGGCGGCGGGGCGCCGTTCGGCGGCGGCGGCAGCTGGGCCGGCTCGCCCTCCATGTCGGCCATGCCGGGCTGCATGTGCACGGCGCCGGTGGCCTTGCCGCCGAACGTCGGCAGGCCGACCGGGTCCACCGGCACGTGCTCGCGCGGCCCCTTCGGGCGCGCCTCCTCCTCGAGGCGCGCCCGCTCCTCCTCGGCCAGCATCGACTGGCGGATGTCCTCGAGGAGCCCGTTCGCGCGGCCGAAGTCGCGCGGCGGCTCCCACGCGGCGCTCTCGCTGAAGACGAAGTAACGGTCGATGAACTCCTGCCGCTCCTGCATCTTGCGCTCGAAGATGGTCCGCAGGTCGTCCTGGTCGCGGATCACGTAGGGCGTCAGCACGAGGAGGAGGTTCGTCTTCGTCTTGGTCTTGACCCGCTGCCGGAAGAGGAACCCGAGCACCGGGATGTCGCCCAGCACGGGGATCTTCGTCTCCGAGGTGGTCATGCCGTCGCGCATGAGGCCGCCGATCACGACCGTCTGCTGGTCCCGGACGACGAGCGTGGTGCTCGCGGTGCGCTTGTTGATGGGGATCGCGCCGAGCGCGCCCTCGAGGGGGGCGCCGGCGTCGGAGATCTCCTCGGAGAGCTCCAGCCGCACCTGGTCCGAGTCGTTGACGTGGGGGACGACCTTGATCTTCGTGCCGACGTCCTGGCGCGCGGCGGTGCCGCCGCCGAGGCCGCCGAGGCCGCCGAGCAGGCCGCCGAGGCCGGCGAGCCCGCCCGCCGCGGCGCCCGCGCCGCCGGCCAGGCTCGCGAGCTGGTTGAGCCCGCCGCCGCCCACGTTGGTCTGGAGCGGGATGTTCTGGCCGATCGAGATCTCGGCCGCCACGTTGTCGGTCGCGAGGATGTGCGGCGTCGCGAGGACGTTGGAGTCGCCGTCCTGGGCCAGCGCGTGCAGGACGACGCCGAACGCGGGGATCGAGATGCCCGTCCCGAGGATGTTGTTCGAGCCCGTGATCGCGGGGCCCTTGATGCCCAGCGCGAGCGCGCCGAGCTGCGCCGGCAGGCCGATGACGGACTGGCGGATGTTGTTGCCGCCGTAGACGACGCTGTCGTCCGCGTTGAGGCCGTCGAACGGCGCGCCGGCGTGGTAGCCGATGCCGAAATCGAGCGAGCGGCTGACGTTCACGTCCATGATCACCGCCTCGATGAACACCTGCCGCCGGGGCTCGTCGAGCTGGTCGATCACGGCGCGCAGCTGGGCGTAGTCGTGGGGCGACGACGTGATGAGGAGCTTGTTGCTCGCCTCGTCGCAGGTGACCTTGACCTGCCCCTCGAAGATGTCGTCCGTCGAGCCCGGCACCGCCTGGGCGGCGCGCGCGCCCGGCCTGCCGCCCACGGGCGCGCCGCCGCCGCTCCCGCCGCCGAGGACCTGGTTCAGCGTCGCCGACAGCTCCTTGCATCCGGCGTGCTGCAGCGAGAGCACGTGGACCTGCCCCTCGCCCGTCTGCGCCACGTCGAGGCGCTTCAGGATGCCGAGGACGCGCAGGTAGTCCGGCTCGGTGGCGGTGATGATGAGGGAGTTGGTCCTGTCGTCCGCGATGATGCGGGCGCCGGTGCCGCCGGCGCCGCCCCTGCCGGGCCTGCCGCCGCCCGCCGCGCCCCTGCTCGGGTCGACGATCTCGTTCAGCTTGGTCGCGACCTCCGCCGCGGAGCCGTAATGAACGGGCTGCACCCAGAGCTGATCGCCGGCGCCGCCGACGTCGATCTCCTCGACGATCCGGAGCATGCGCTGGATGTTCGACCCGGTGTCCGTGATGATGAGCAGGTTGCCGGGCGGGTAGACGGTGACGTCGCCGTCCTTCGATTTGAACTTGCTCAGGACGCCGCCCGCGTCGTTGGCGTCGATATGGGACAGCCGGTACATGCGGGTGACGAACCGGTCCTCCGCGGGCACGGGCGCGGCGGCGCCGAACACGGGGGTCGTCTCGGACACCGCGCCCGGCGTCTCCACGATCTTGAGGAAGCGGCCGTGGGGGATGACGGTGAGATCGTTCGAGGCGAGGATCGACAGGAACGCGCTGTACGCCTCGGCGACGGTCACCTTCTCCGGCGCGTACACCGTGGCCTTGATCTGCCGGAGCTTGCCGCCGTAGATGAAGCGGCGCCCGGTGATGTTGCTGATTGCCTTCACGAGCTCGGGGAGGTCGGCCTCGTCGAGGTTGAAGCTGACCTTGTAGCCGCCGGGCTTCGGCTTGAACTCGATCTCCTGGACCCCTTGCTTGACCGCGGCGAGCGGGTCGTCCCCGGCGTCGCCCGGGGCGCCTGGCGCGGCTGCGCCCGGCGCGCCAGCTGCTGGCGGAGCGCCCGCGGCCGGGGCGGCCGGCGCGGGGCGGGCGGGCGGCGGCTGGACCTGGCCGGGGGTCCGCAGCACGGGGGCGCCGCGGTTCGCGGGCTGCGCTGCGGCGGGCGGCGCCGCGGCGGCGAGCACGAGCGCCGCCACCGGCGCGGCGAGGAGCCTCCTCCGGAGGCAGCAGGATCGCTCGAGGGTCGTCATCACCATCAGTCGACTCGATATTCTCTGCGTTGGTTGGTGGGGGGAGGCGGCGCCGCTCAGTCGGCGTTCGGCGCGTTCTGCGCGCTTTCGCGCGCGGCCGGCGAGGGGGGCCGCGGCCGCTTCGAGCGAGAGGTCTTGCCCAGGGCGGTCTTGCTCGCGCCGGCGGAGGCCTCGCTGTCGGCCTCCTCGGTCGCGTCCGTCGCGGACTCTTTGTCGTGGGGCGGCAGGACGGCCTTGGCGACCGACACGAGGATGAGGCTCATGACCCCGACGAACGTGAGCGAGCCGAGGACGAACGTGCCGATCACCATCAGCGTCCGCCGGAGGAGGCTCCCCTCGTTCAGCGTCCCTATCCATCGCGCCATGCCGCTACCCTGCTTTCGTCCCTGGATTCAGTCCGGAGCGCTCACTTGATGTTGAAGTCGATGTTCATCGGCTTGCCCTTGCGGTTGATGCTCACCGTGAGCCGGTCCGCCGTCCGGAGCCGCGCGTAGGCCTCGAGGGCCTTCTGCGGATCGCTCATCTCAAACCCGTTGATGCTGGACAGCCGATCTCCGTTCTCCAGCCCGAGCGTCCCCAGCAGAGAGTCAGGGCGAATCCCGAAGAGACGGATGCCCACCACCTTGTCTCCCTCCTTCTCGGGGACGATACGCGCGGAGCGCATCAGCTCGCCCTGGTTCTCCAGGATGTGGTCGACGGCGCTGCGCTCCACGTTGAACTCGTTCTCGCTCACGCGCTGGATCTTCGAGGCGATCTCCGGCGGGATCTTCTTGCCGCCGCGGGGTGGGGCCTTCCCCGCCGCGGCCGTCGACGTCGTCGGGGGCGCCGGCGCCGGCGTGGCGCTGGCGCGGGCGACGGCGTGGTTGCTGCCCACGACGGCCTGGCAACGCGAGCTGCCGGACGTCAGCCAAACCCGATCCCACCCCACGTAGTAAACGGTCTGCCCGCTGATCTCATCCCCTTGCCGGCGCAAGATCGCCTTGCCGTCCGAGCCGGCCATGGCCGCGAACGACCACGCGGGATCCTCGGCCTGGGTGATGAGCAGGACGCGGGCGCCGTCGCAGGAGGGGTCCGCGTACGGGTCCTTGTTGGGCAGCTCGTGCGGGACGCTCGGGATCTCGACCGGCTTGCCGTCGAGCGGCCCCGTCACCGAGTCGAACGGGTTGCGCGAGAGGATCGCCGCGGCGCTCGTCGCGTGGTCCGTGTTGCTCGCGGCCGACCCGAACGACGCCGGGCGCGTCGGAGGGCTCGGCGGCGCCGGCGGGGCGTCGATGGCGACGCTGGAGACCACCAGCTGGCCCATGCCCGACGCCTGGAAGTAGGCGGCGAGCGCGATCAGCGCGCCCAGCACCCAGGGAAAATACCGCTTCAGGATCGCGTCGATGCCCATGCGCCCATCCTCCTCTAGGCGAGTTTCATGCCAGCGGTCAATCGCCGGTGGTTTCCCGCGTCTTCACGAAATTTCGGAAGCTGTCCCGCCAAGGTGACGCACCCCAGCCGCGTCGGACGGCCTTCGTTGCCAAAGTGACAAATGGATCTTCGCGGGGCGCCGGCGCACGGGAGCGCGCCGTGTCCGCGGGACGGCGCGCGCGGCGTCACTCCAGCTCGCCGAGCTTTCGGTAGATGGTGCGCGTGGAGATGCCGAGCAACTGCGCGGCCACGGATTTGTCCCCGCGGGCGTGGCGGAGCGTCTCGCGGATGAGCCTGCGCTCGACCTCGTCGAGGGGCGTTCCGACCGAGAAGGTGAGCGAGCTCGGCTCGGCGGGGGCGGCCTCGCGGATGAAGTCGGGCAGGTCGTCGACGGAGAGCTGGTCGCCGCGGCAGAGGACCACGGCGCGCTCGATCACGTTCTCGAGCTCGCGGACGTTGCCCGGCCACGTGTAGTCGGTCAGGCGCGCGAGCACGTCGCGCGGCGCCTCCAGGCGGGGGCGGTTGTTCTTCGTGCAGTAGACGCCGAGGAAGTGGTCGACGAGGAGCGGGATGTCCTCGCGGCGGGTCCGGAGCGGGGGCGCCGTGATCGCGATCACGTTGAGCCGGTAGAACAGGTCCTCGCGGAAGCGGCCCGCGGCGACCTCGGCGCGGAGGTCCTTGTTGGTGGCCGCGACCAGGCGCACGTCGGCGCGCACCGTGTCTCCGCCGACGGGCTCGTACTCGCCCTCCTGCAGCACGCGGAGGAGCTTCACCTGCACGGCGGGCGAGAGCTCGCCGATCTCGTCGAGGAACAGCGTGCCCCCGGCCGCCTTGGCGAAGCGGCCGTCGCGCTTCGCGAGGGCGCCGGTGAACGCGCCGCGCTCGTGGCCGAAGAGCTCGGCCTCGAGGATGGTCTCCGGGATGGCCGCGCAGTTGACCGCGACGAACGGCCCCCGCGATCGCGCGCTGCGCTCGTGGATGAAGCGCGCGAGCAGCTCCTTGCCGGTGCCGCTCTCGCCGAGCACGAGCACCGTGGCGCTCGAGGGCGCCGCCTGGGTCGCGATGTCGAGCACGCGGCGGAGCGTCGGGCTCGATCCGACGATCTCGCGCTTCGTGAGCAGCTTGATCTCCTGCCGGAGCGAGCGGTTCTCGGCGACGAGCGACTGGCGCTCGGCCGCCTTGCGCACGCTCTTGATGATCGTCATCCGCTTGAGCGGCTTCTCCACGAAGTCGTAGGCGCCCTCGCGCATGGCCTGGACCGCGGTCTCCACGGTCCCGTAGGCGGTCATCATCACGACCTCGGTGTCGGGCGCGAGCTGCTTCAGCGCGCGGAGCAGCTCGAGGCCGCTGACCCCCGGCATCATCAGGTCGGTCAGGACGACCTCGACGCGGCGGCTGCGCACGATCTCCAGCGCCGCCTTCGCGCTGTCCGCCGTGATGACGCGCATGCCGTCGCGCTGGAAGATCTTCTCGATGGAGGCGACGTTCGACGGCTCGTCGTCGACCACGAGGACCGTCGGCGCGCCGGGCGGCGGCGCAGCGGGGCCAGCAGGCGGCGCGCTCGAGGGGACTTGTGCCAGATCGTCAGCCATGCGCCACTGTGTCACAGACGTCAGCGGCATGTCCAGGAGAGCACGGGTCTGACAAAGTCCGAGCCGGCGCCTGACAAACTGACATGCCGACCTGGTCCCCGCGCGCCGCCCGCGAAGATCGCGGGATCGGTCAGCGGATGAGCTTCGACAGCTGCTTGAAGTCGTCCGTCCCGGCGATCTTGAGCCAGTCGAAGACGACGGTCTCCGCGGTGGTGATGGTGGCTCCTGCGGCGCGGCAGAGATCGAGGCCGGCGAGCCGGTGGTCGTCGCGGCGGGAGGCGACGCCGTCGAGCGGCACCTGGACGAGGACGCCGCGCGCGGCCAGGTCGCGCACGGTCTGGAAGACGCAGACGTGCGCCTCCACGCCGACGACGATGGCGGCGCGGGGCGCGCGCCCGGTCGTCGTGCGCAAGGCGCGCTCGAACTCGGCCGAGCCGCAGGCGGAGAACTCCATCTTGGGGAGGACGGGCGCGCCCGCCTGGGCGAGCCGCTCGGCGATGGGCGCGACGGTCCGGCCGAGGCCCGCGGGGTACTGCTCGGTCGCGATGACCGCCGCGCCGAGGCGCCGCGCCGCCTCGATCAGCACCGTGGCCGCGCGGGTGAGCGCGTCCAGCTGGGGCGCCGGCATCGCGGCGGCGAGCTTCTCCTGGACGTCGATGACGATGACCGCGCTGTCTGCGGGCTCGATCCTTTGCATGGTGGCTACCTCGTGGCCCGGAAGCTCCGCAGGAACCGGAGCAGGTCGCTCCGCAGGTCGAAGCGGAGGAGCGCCTCGCCGATCAGGGCGCCGCCGTCACCGACGAGGACGCCGGGCAGGACGGTCATCGACGTCATGAGGTCGCCGGGGCGCACGGTCTTCCGGCCGGCGAACGCGCAGCGGCGGCCGTCGTTGGCGGTGAACTCGAAGGAGTAGGGCAGGGTGCCGGTGCGCACGACGTCGAGGCCGAGCCGCCCGGAGAGGTAGCGGTGGTCGGCGAAGCCCTCGGCGTCGATCTCGCCCTCGATCTCGACCTCGGGCTTGCGCAGGAAGTCGAGGAGGCCGCGCGAGCGCGCGCGGATCGTGAACGACATGGGCCGCTCGTCGGACGGCGAGTCGACCAGGTGGAAGCTCCCGGCCATGGTCTCGCAGAACTCGAAGCCGCGCATCACGCCTCCGCCCATCACGCCTGCGGGGGCGCGCCCCGGGGTGGCGACGGCAGCGGCGGGGCGGCCGTCGCCTCCGTGAAGTCCTCGGGCGGGAGCACGAGCCGCTCGACCCGGCGGCCCGAGGCGAGGGCGTCGACGATCTCCGGGACGTCGGCGGGGGTCACGCGGCCGTAGAAGTAGCCGTCCGGCTCCACGGCGATGACGGGGCCCGCCCAGCAGACGTCGAGGCAGCTCGCGGAGCAGGCGCGCGCCTCGACCTTCGCGAGGCCCCGCTCGGCGAGCGCGGCCTTGAGCTGCACGTGGATGCCCTCGGCGCCGCGCTGAGCGCAGGAGCCCTTGGGAACGCCGTCCGGGCGACGGTTGACGCAGACGAAGAGGTAGCGCTTTCGCTGGGGCACGAGGCGGATCCTCGTGCGTCGCGGGGGCCAGGTCAAGGTGGGGGCGGGGGCGGTGGACGCCGCCGGTGCGTGAACTGCGCGCTCAACGACGGCGGGCGCTGGACAGGCGTGGACGCCAGGTGGATAGGGTAAGGGAAGAGACGATGCTGCGAGCGCTGCACATCAAGGACGTGGGGCCGGCGGCCCGCTTCGACCTGGAGCTGGGCGAGCGCCTCAATGTGCTCACCGGCGACAACGGGCTTGGGAAGAGCTTCGTGTTGGAGGTGGCCTGGTGGGCGCTTACCGGGACCTGGCTCGACCGGCCGGTGCTGCCGCAGTATGGACGAGAGGAGAGTGCGGCCATCACCGGCGAGCTCTGCTACAAACTCAAGCGGAATCGTGGAGAGCACGCTCCGCGCGAGGACGACTACACCTTCGAGGCGAAGTTCAACCGGATCGCGCAGGGGTGGGATTTCGTGCCTTCGAGGCGGAGTCTCCCGGAGGACGGCTGGGTCTCTTCGCACCGGGGCCTCGACGTGGCAGTCAAGCTGGAGCTGGCCCGCCCGGTCCTCTACGTAGGCGTCAACGGAGCGCTCTCGCTCTGGGATCCCGCACGCGTTCAGCCGCGCGAAGAGGCTCACGGTCGGCGCATCGCTTCGGCGCAGGCCTATCACTTCAGCCAGCAGGAACTCTGGAATGGCCTGGAACGCGAGGGGAAGACGCTTTGCAACGGGCTCATCCACGACTGGGTGACCTGGCAGCTCGAGGCGGAGGCTGGCCACGGGGCGGAGCAGCCTTTCGACCTGCTCCGCCTCGTGCTGCAGCTCCTCTCGCACCCTGACGAGCCGATGATTCCCGGCAAGCCCGTGCGGCTCTACCTCGACGACGTCCGCCGGATTCCTACCATCGACCTGCCTTACGCGGCCGGTGTGCCCGTCGTCCACGCCTCCGCTGGGATGCGGCAGATCCTTAGCCTGTCGTATCTGATCGTGTGGGCCTGGACCGAGCACGTTCGAGCCTCGCGGATCATTGGCTGGCCACCGGCAGACCGCATGGTGCTCCTGGTCGAGGAACCGGAAGTGCACCTGCATCCGAAGTGGCAGCGGCACATCGTCCCCGCGCTCCTGCAGGTGTTGTCCGGGCTAAAGCCCGTCGCCGAGCAGACACAAGCCGGCCCGCTGGATCAGACGCCGGCGATGCGGCCCCAGGTGCTGCTCACGACCCACGCACCCCTCGTGCTCGCCTCGCTGGAGCCGCACTTCGATGGCACATGGGACAAGCTGTTCACCTTCGAGCTGAAGGAAGGCCGCAACGTCGAGCTCGAGGAGCGACCGTGGACCAAGTACGGCGACGCGGTCGGGTGGTTGACCTCGGAGGTGTTCGATCTCCCTGAAGCCCGTTCACCCGAGGCAGAGCGAGCCATCGCCGCAGCCTACGACTTCATGGCCGGCCGTCATGAACGCCTGCCGGAGCACCTGAACACGGGCGCTGCCATCCATGCCGAGCTCCAGCGCGTGCTGGCCGATCAGGATCCCTTCTGGCCGCAGTGGTTGTTTGCGCGCCAGGGGCTGAAGCAGTGATCCGCGTAGACCGTAAACCGCTCTCTCCTGAGGCGCGGCACAGGTACGAGGTGAAGGTGCTCGGACCTGGCCTGGCGTGGCTGGATGCACATCCGCCGCCTCGGGCGAGCACCCCAGAAGCTCCGCGGAAGCAAGAGCGGCCGCCCGATCACTGGCGCGAGATCCGTGAAGAGCTGGCGGCCGCGTTTCACGAGCGCTGCGCGTACACCGCGATGTGGCTGTCCTATCCCGGGCAGGTCGATCACTTCGTGTCAATCGATGAGGATCGCGCGAGGGCCTATGAGTGGGACAACTTCCGTTATTGTGCCGGTTGGTTCAACAGCAGCAAGCAAGGGATCCGTTCGTCCCGGATCCTTGATCCGCTCGAGATCGAGGACGACTGGTTCGAGATCAGCCTTCCCAGCCTGGAGCTGGGGGTGACCGATCGCTGTCCGGAGCCCTTGCGCGAGCGCGCGGAGTTCATGCTCGATCGCCTCCATCTCCGCAAAGGACCGCAGGTCATCCGCTACCGACGGCAGTTCTACCAGCAATACCGTCCTGGAGACCCGCGGACACTGGAGCTGCTCGACCAGTGGGCTCCGCTGATCGCGCGCGCCATCCGGAAACAGGAAGCACAGCACGCCGCCGCTGGAACGGTGCCGCCACGACCTTGACGAGGCGCTGGGAGGGCTGCGCTATCGTGCAGCTTGCGCTTAGGCCCCCGCTTCCGCGGCGCTGCGCGCGCGGTGCCGGCGCAGCGCGAGGTTCACGATCCCGATCGGCGCCACGACGAGCACGGTCGCGAATCCGAGGACGCCCACCACGAGCCCCGCGAGGCTCGCGAGCGCGAGCCAGAGCACGTCGAGCGCCGCCGGGCTGGAACCGGACGAAGAAGGTTCATCGACGCGCATCTCCCTGCGCAGCTCGCCGACCTCTCGATCGAGCAGCTCCTCGAACGGACGGCTATACAGGCTCTCGCTGCGCCGGCCGCGGAAGAACGCGCGGACCGTCCGGCGCGGGGCCGAGAGCAGCCCCGCGAAGAGGCCGCCCAGGTTGAGCTGCCAGGCCGCCACGAAGCCCTTGCAGCCGGCGCCGAGCTCCCAGGCCGCGATCTCGAACTCGCCGATCGCGTTCGTGTCGTAGCCCGTCAGCACGTGGTGCAGGTCGTGGTAACGCACGGCGCGCACGCGCGCCCGCGTGTTCGGGAACGGGACGGGGAGCGGACCGAGCTTGAAGTCGACCCACGCGTCGCCGTAGCCGCCGTCCGCGCCGAAGCGGTTCACCTCGAAGTAGAGCGCCCGCGCCTCCCGCATCGTGAGGCCTTCGTCGTAATGCACCAGAGCCATGGCACCACCCTCGTTCGATGACTTCAGTCACTGACCATGGTCATTCTTCGTGCTCGTTCTGTCAAGGAGATCGCCGCTTGACGGGGAGGCGTCCGCGGCAACAGAGTTCTCGGTCGATGAGCAAGGTCATTCCAGGCGCGACGAAACGCCGGAAGCGAGCCGCGGCGCCGCGAGCTCCGGTCACGCCGGCGCCGAGCGCGCCGGCGCCGAGCGCGCCGGCGCCCGAGCGCGGCGGGCGCGCCCAGCAGAAGCTCGACACCCGGCGGCGGATCCGGGACGCTGCGTGGGCGCTCTTCACCGAGCTCGGGTACGACGACACGACGACCAAGGCGGTGGCGGAGCGCGCGGAGGTCGCGACGGGGACGGTGTTCGTGCACGCGCGCGACAAGCCCGACCTGCTCATGATGGTGATGCACGACCGGCTCGCGGCCGCTGTCGACGCGGCGTTCGAGGCGCTGCCGCGCAAAGAGCCCCTGCTCGCCCAGCTGCTCCACGTCTTCCAGCGGCTGTTCGCGATGTACGGCGAGCAGCCGCTCGTGTCGCAGGCGTTCGTGAAGGCCTTCCCCGGCGCGTCGGGTCCGAACGGAGAGCGGCTGAACGCGCTCACGTTCGCGTTCCTGCACCGCGTCGCGGGCCTCGTGCGCGACGCGCAGGCGCGCGGCGAGGTCGCGGGCGACATCGACCCGCTCGCCGCGGCGCACAACATCTTCGCCCTCTACTTCGCGGCGCTCCTGTCCTGGCTCAGCGGCTTCGTGACGCTCACCGCGGCGCTCGATCCCGTGCTAAGGAGCTCCCTCACCCTCCAGTTCCGAGGGCTCCGGGCGTGAGGCGCCGCCGCTCCAACGTCGGCGCGCGTCAGCGCGCGCCGTGCCGGGGATCGCCGGCGCGGAGCGCGGCGAGCACCTCGGCGTGGGTGCGCGGGTCGCCGGCGGCCACCACGTCACCGGCGCTCGCGGCGTCGAGCGGGCGCCCTTCCCAGTCCGTCATGACCCCTCCGGCGCCGGTGATCACCGGGACGAGCGCCGCGAAATCGTGGAGCTTGAGGCCGTACTCGACGACCACGTCGATGCTGCCGCTCGCCACGAGGCCATACTGGTAACAATCGCCGCCGTAGCTCACGAGCTTGGCCCGGGACGCGACCTCCCCGAAGGCGCTGGCCTTCGCCGGGGGGAAGTACTGCGGGCCCGTGGTGGAGAGGCGCGCGAGCGGCAGCCCCGCGCACGCGCGGACGCGCGCCGGCGCGCCGTTCCAGAGCGTCGGGCGGCCCAGGACGCCGAGCCAGCGATCGCCGAGGACGGGCTGATCGATGACGCCGAGCACCGGTCGGCCCCGGTGCAGCAGCGCGATGAGCGTGCCGAAGAGCGGCTTGCCCGTGATGAACGCCTTCGTCCCGTCGATGGGATCGAGCACCCACACGAGCTCCGCCCCCTCGTTCTGGCGGCCAAACTCCTCTCCCACGATCCCGTGGCCCGGCGCGCGCGCGGCAAGGAGCTCGCGTATCGCCGCCTCGGCCTCGCGGTCGGCGACCGTGACAGGGCTCGCGTCCGCCTTGTCGTCGGCCTCGATGCCCTTGCGAAAATAGCGCCGGATCACGGCGCCGCTGGCGTCCGCGAGCCGCTCTGCCAGCTCGACCAGGTCCTGGGAAGGGGTCATCGTCTCCTCCGTGGGCCCTCGAGGCGAGCCTCACCGCGCGATCCCCTACGCGCGCCGCCCGCTCACGGCAACCACCTCGCCTCGCGGCGCCCCGGAGCGAGCTCCGCATTCTGCCGCATCAGGCCGCGTCGCCCGCGGGGGCGCCCGATGACAGGCTCGCTCGGAGATACGAGCCCAGCGTGTCCGTGCCCCGCGCGCCCTCCGGGTGGAAGTCGGCCAGCACCGGCCCGTTGTGGGGCATGTCCCGCAGCACGTCGAGCGTGACGTCGACGCCCGCCTCGCGGGCGCGCCGCGCGAGCTCCTGGCCCTCGTCGTGGAGGCGCTCGGCGTCGCCGACCTGGATGAACAGCGAGGCCAGCCCCTCCAGACGCGCGTGGAGCGGCGACAGCCGGGGATCGTCCAGCGGGGTCGCGCCCGCGAAATCGCGCGCCTGGCGCAGGAGACCCTCCCGGGTACCGTAATCGGTCGCGTCGTTCGCGCGCGCCGAGGCGCTGCTCGAGGTGAGGTCGAGCCAGGGGGAGATGAGCGCGGCGCAGCGCGCCTGCGCGCCGCGGTCGCGGAGCGCCAGCTGCGTGACGAGCGCGAGGTTGCCGCCCGCGGAGTCGCCGGCGAGCGCGATCTCCCCCGGCGCATGGCCGCGCTCGACCAGCGCATCCACGGCCGCGAGCGCGTCCTCGAGCTGCGCGGGGTAGCGGTGCTCCGGCGCGAGCCGGTAGTCGATGCCCACGACGCGGGCGCCGCTCGCCAGCGCGAGCCGCGCCATGAGGTCCGCGTGCGTCCTCGTGGAGCCGAACAGGTACGAGCCGCCGTGGAGGTAGAGGACGACGCCCCGCGACGCCGCGCCCGGAGGCTCGAACCAGACCGCGGGGACGCCCTTCAACGTGTCGCCCGTGCGCTTCACGCGCCGGACGGCCTTCTGGGAGTACGGGCGCGCGTCGAGCTCGGCCCTGACCTCTGAATAGGGCCGGTCGAACAGCTCGATGAAATCGCGGCGGAGAAAGCGGACCACGCACTCGAAGCCGAAGCCCCAGCTCGGGCGCGCGGGCCCCCGGCGGGCGCGTTCGGTCGTGGTCTCCACGAACGCGAGGCCGAACCTCTTCATCAGGCGAAGCATCATGGCGGACATGGTAGCGGACGCCTCCCGCGACCGCGGCGGCCTGTGCCCGCGCCGGTCCGAGCGCCGCGCCGTCGCCCCTCTCGGCGAGGTGCGCCGCGGCGCGCGCCAGCGCTCGCGGCGCGCGTCAGCGCTTCTTCCGCGGATCACCCCGGAGGATGGGATACGCCATCAGCAGGCTCAGCCAGACCACCAGGAACTTCGGGTCGGTCAGCGTCTCGAACGGGATCTCGAAGCGCTCGTTCGCTGTCGCGGCCTCCACCTTGCGCTGCTGCGCCTGCGCCACCGCGGGGCTCACGACCTCGATCCGCCTCCCGCCGCTGACGGCGCCCGTGCCGCCGGCCGCGGGCATCTTCGGCAGCAGGGTCCCCTCGGCGATCGCCTTCTCCTCGGGCGTCCGCCCCGTCCTGAGATCCGGGTCGATGAGCACCACCGCCGGCTCGAGCCCCTCGGGGTGCTCGGCGCCGGACGGCTCCGCGGTCGCGATCTGCGCGTCCTCTTTCTCCGGTCGATCCACCGGGACGTAGCGCGGCGCGACCTCGCCCGGCCTGCGATCGCGGAGCTCGACGGTCACCTGGGTCGGGACGTACACGCGCTGCACCTCCTCGAGCGGGACCACGGTGTCCTTGGCGGAGGCCGGCGGCCCGCCCGCGAGCTCGGGCACCTTCGCGCGCGCCGCGTCGATCGCCGCCTGCTCCGCGGCCATCGCGGCCTTGCAGCTCGGAAGGGACGGATCGAAGTCGAGGCCGACGGCGCTGGCGCCCCCCTTCCTCCGCTCCTGGGGCGGCGTGCACTCCTCGTGGATGCGCCCCGCGACTTCGTCGTCCTCCCGGTGCAGGAGCGCGAGCGGGAGCTCCTTGCGATCGTCGATGCCGTTCGCGACCTCCGGCCGGGCCACGAAGCGGTAGCGCACGCGGAGCGCGAGGGTGCGGTGCCCCGCGGCGTCGACGACGGTCACGGCCTCCTTGGCGAAGCTGTCCGTGGTCGCGCCCTGGACCTCGCGCCGGCTCACCATCACCCGGGACTTCCGCAGCCCCGTGAACACCGATCGCGTCTGCGTCCGCACGCGCTCGAGGATCTTGAAATCGCTCGTCCCGGTCGGGACGTAGACATAGCCGTCGAACTGGAGCACGGCGGGCGGACGCTTCACGTCCTGCTCGGCCGCCTTGCCCCGATCGCCGCACCCCGCGAGCGCCAGCACCCCGGCCAGCACGCCGGTTGCCGGGAGAACACGGAGTACTGCACGGAGAAGTGCTACCACAACAGATCTCCACGACGGCGAGGGTGCAACGCCGGTGAATCTAGCTCCGGCGACCTGATGAAGAAACCCTTACCCACCGGAAAAGCCGGGCAAGCATGCGGGGATCGCGCACAGCGACCTGAACGTGACGACCCGGCGCGCAGATCCCGACCTCGACGCAGGCGCCGGCCCACGGCCTGGTGAGCCCCTCACCTGGGCCGGGGGCGCCGCGGCGGCGGGGCCCCGAGCTGGCCGCGGAGCGCGCTCGGAGCGAGGCGACACACCGCGGCGCGCTCCGGGGACGCCCCGTGGCGCTCCGCGCGCGCCGGGGGATTGCCCTTTCGAAAATCGGATGCATTTGGTCGCCGACATGAACACGGAAAGCCCGAACCCCGAAACCAGCGGTTCCACGCCCTCTGCCGACCCTTCGGGTGCGGCCCCGGGCCCGGAGACGCCCGCGTCGACCCCGTCCGAGGAGGCCAAGGCCGCCGGCGCGGTCGAGCTCCCCTTCCAGGCCGAGGTGCAGCAGGTCCTCGCGCTGGTCATCAACTCGCTCTACGCGAACCAGGAGGTCTTCCTCCGCGAGCTCATCTCGAACGCGTCGGACGCGCTCGACAAGGCCCGCTTCCTGGCCCTCACGCGCGAGGGCGTCGCTGAACAATCCGGCGAGCCCGCGATCCTCATCACGCTCGACGACGAGGCCCGGACCCTCACCATCGAGGACAACGGCATCGGGATGACCCGGGACGAGGTGGTGCAGAACCTCGGCACCATCGCCCGCTCGGGGTCGCTGGAGTTCCTGAAGGCCAACGCCGAGGCCGCCAAGCAGAAGAAGGAGGGCGGCAAGCTCCAGCTCATCGGCCAGTTCGGCGTCGGCTTCTACGCCGCGTTCATGGTCGCCTCGCGCGTCGACGTGCAGACCCGCTCGATGCTGCCGGGCGCGGAGCCCGTCCTGTGGCGCTCGTCCGGCGCGGGCTCCTTCACCGTCGCCCCCGGCGATCGCGAGCACCCGGGCACGAAGATCGTCCTCCACCTCAAGGACGACGCGCGCGAGTACACGAAGGTGTGGCGGATCAAGGAGATCATCCGTAAGTACTCGGATTTCGTTCATTTCCCCATCAAGGTGAACGACGAGGTCGCGAACCGCTCGGCCGCGCTCTGGACGCTGCCCAAGTCGCAGATCACCGAGGAGCAGCACGCGGAGTTCTTCCGGCACGTGACCGGCGGCCACGAGGGGGAGAAGCCGCTGCTCACCGTGCACCTGTCGATCGACGCGCCCGTGCAGTTCCACGCCCTGCTCTACGTGCCCGAGAAGGCGCCGGCGGACATGTTCCACAAGGACCGCAGGGGCGTGCGCCTCTACGCGAAGCGCGTCCTCATCGTCGAGGACTGCGACAAGCTGACGCCGATGTACCTGCGCTTCCTGCGCGGCGTCGTCGACTCCGAGGACCTCTCGCTGAACGTCTCTCGCGAGATGCTCCAGGAGAACCGCACGCTCTCCCAGATCGAGCAGCAGATCGTCAAGCAGGTGCTCAAGTCGCTCAAGGACCTCTCCGAGTCGGAGCCCGAGCGCTACGCGGCCTTCTGGAAGGAGTTCGGCCGGGTCATCAAGGAGGGGGTCACCAACGACTGGAAGAACAAGGACGCGATCGCCGAGCTCTGCCGGTTCGAGTCGATGAACACGGAGGCCGGCAAGGTCATCTCGCTCCGCGACTACGTGGCGAAGATGCCGGAGGCGCAGAAGGAGATCTATTACGTGACGGGGCTCGGCCGCCACGCGGTCGAGCAGAGCCCGCACCTCGAGGCGTTCCGGAAGCGCGGCTACGACGTGCTGTTCCTCGTGGATCCGGTCGACGAGTGGTTCGTGCAGTCGCTGAACGAGTTCGACAAGCGCCGCCTCAAGAGCGTGATGCACGGCGATGTCGACCTCGGCGCCGAGCCGGAGAAGAAGGACGAGCCGGAGGCGTCGGTGGACGCGGCCGTGGCGGCGGTCAAGGCGGCGCTGGGCGAGCGGGTGAAGGACGTGCGCGTCTCGCGGCGCCTGACCGACAGCGCGAGCTGCCTCGTCGCCGCCGAGGGGGACCCAGGGGCGAACTTCGAGCGGATCATGAAGCTCATCGACCAGAATACCGGGGAATCCAAGCGGATCCTGGAGCTCAACCCGGGCCACCCGGTGGTGAAGAACCTCAACGTCCTGGCGGGGCGCGAGCCCGGCTCGGAGCGGGTGAAGCAGTGGTCCGAGCTCCTCCTCGACCAGGCCCTCCTCGTCGAGGGCGTGGTGCAGGAGCCGGCGAAGCTCGTCCGGCGCATCCAGGACCTGCTCGCGCAGGTCAGCTCCGCCGCCGTAAGTCAGCCCTGACGAGCCGCGGTTTCTTGGCCGGGGTCGAACGTCGGTGATAGGCGCGGGACGAGGTCGCCAGGATGTCCCGCATCGCAACACCGGCGCTCGGCCGCCGGGCCTTTCTTCGTGCGCTCGGCGCGGCGGGCGGCGCCCTGGCCGCGCCGGGGCTCTGGGCGCCGGCGCCGGCGCTCGCCAGGGCGGCCTCCAGGGTGAGGGCCGTCGAGGCGTCGGACATCGGCGTGACGCTGAAGATCGAGCTGTCGAACGCGCCGTTTCCCTGCGACGGGGCTCCCTACCAGGACGCCACGGCGATGGTCTTCGTGCCGGCCCATTACCGCGCGCCGGAGAGCGATGAGCTCGACCTCGTGATCCACTTCCACGGCCACGTCACGACCGCGGAGCGGGCCATCGCGGCGCACAAGCTCCGCGAGCAGCTCCACGAGAGCAAGCAGAACGCGGTGCTCGTGGTGCCGCAGTGCGCGGTGAACGCGGCGGAGTCGCCCCCGGGCAAGCTGGGGCAGAAGGGCGGCCTCCGGCGGCTGTGCGGCGAGCTCGCGTCGGTGCTCGCGAGCCCCTCGGCGCGGCGGGCGCTCGGCGATCGCGCCATCCCGCGGAAGGCGAAGCTCGGGACGCTCTGCCTGTCGGCGCACTCGGGCGGATACCGCGTCGCGGCCGCGTGCCTGCGCCACGGCGGCTGCGAGGTGAACGAGGTGTACCTGTTCGACGCGCTGTACGGCGAGGTCGACGCGTTCCGCGACTGGGTGCTCGAGCGGAAGGGCCGCTCGGGGCGGGAACGGCACAAGCTCATCAGCCATTTCGTCGCGGGCGACGTGCGGCGGCTCAACCTCGAGCTCGCGCGCGCGCTCGAGGCGCAAGGCGTCGCCTGCCTGCACGAGCGCCGCCCGGGCGAGCTCACGCGCAAGCAGCTCCTCGACGGCCGCGCCATCTTCATCCAGGTCCCGCTCGCGCACAGCGCGGTGACCTTCGAGCAGAACGCGTTCCGCGACTGCCTGTTCGCGTCGGGCCTTCGCCGGCAGCTCCGATCCAGCTGGTTCAAGGAGAAGGACGAGCCGCGCCGGATCGACGTGCGGCGCGGGTCCTGACGTCGTCCCGCCGCCGCGGCGCCGGCGCTGTGGGGGGAGGGCGCCGGCCGGCCGCGGCGGCGCTCGTCAGTGCCGGAGCGAGACGTCGGCCAGCGCGAGGCGCGCGTCGTTGATGTACGCGCTGTCCGGGAAGCGGCGGATGAACGATCGCAGCGTCGTCTTCGCGTCGTTCCAGGCCTGGATGTCGAGGAGGCACTCGGCGAGGAGGAAGGTCGCGTCATCCATGACCTCCCGATCGGGCGACGCCTCGGAGAGCGTCATGAGCAGCGGAATCGCGTCGCGCTGCCGGTTCAGCCTGCGGTAGGCGCGCGCCAGGTTGAGGCGGGCCGACGGGGTGTGCGACGCCGTCTCCTTCTGCCGGATGGCGTCCTCGAAGGCGACAGCGGCCTCGTGCCAGCGGCCCGTCCGCATGTGATCGAGGCCCGTCTGGTACGATTTGATCGAGAGCTCCGAGCGCGACTTGTCGACCGAGTCCGAGAAGAACGCGAGCTCGGCCCGGGTGAGCGGCGCCTTGCGCAGCGCCTCGAAGCCCTCGATCACCTCCTGTCGCCGCTCGGCACGGATGAGCTCGTAGAACGCCGCGGCGTCGCTCTCGGCCTTGGCGCGCGCGTCGCTCCGCTGCTGCATCTCCTTGAGATCGGCCTCGTGCTTCGCGATGCGGTCGCGCGCGCCCTTGGTCTCGGCCTGGACGGCGTCCACGCGTGCGTCCCAGGCGAGCTTGACCACGCCGATCACCACGATCACGAAGAGCAGGTTCGCGCTCGCGCTGTTCCAGAAGGCGCGCCGCTCGTACGCCATCTGGCGCTTGGAGATGCTCTTCAGATCCGCGGCGAGGGCGTTCGTGAGGTTGTTCGTCTTGATGATGAGCCCACGGGATTCCACGATCTCACGCTTGATCTCCCTGAGCTCGTCGTCGAAGTCGTGCATTTTCAGGTCCTGAAACCGTGGCCTGTGCAGGAGGCCGTGCTCGTGCTAAGGGGGCCGCGAACGCGGACCCCCGACCCGTGGAAGGGGCCGCGAACGCGGACCCCCGAGCCGCGCCAGGGTGCCGCGGACGCGGATCCCCGGCCTCGCCGACAGGCCGCCCTTACGCTACCAGGAAGCTCTCCCCATGGACACAAGCGACATCCGAAAAGGCCTCAAGTTTATGGTCGACGGCCAGCCCTACTCGGTCATCGACTTCCAGTTCGTCAAGCCGGGAAAGGGGCAGGCGTTCACCCGCGTCAAGATCCGGAACATGGCGACGGGCGCGGTGCTCGAGCGCACGTACAAATCGGGCGAGAAGCTGGAGCCGGCGGACGTGGAGGAGCGCAGCCTCCAGTACATCTATCCGGAGGGCACCGACTTCGTGTTCATGGACGCGGCGACCGGCGAGCAGCTCACGGTCCCCGGCGACAAGATCGGCGATGACGCCAAGTGGCTGAGCGACGGGATGTCGATCGACGTGACCCTGTTCAACGGGCTGCCGATCGGCGTCAGCATGCCCCCGCACGTCGTGCTCCAGATCGTGAGCAGCGAGCCGGGCGTCAAGGGCGACACGGCGAGCGGCGCCACCAAGCCCGCCACGGTGTCGACCGGCGCGACCGTCAACGTCCCGCTCTTCGTGAAGGAGGGCGAGTGGATCAAGATCGACACGGCCGACGGCAAGTACCTGGAGCGCGTCAACAAGTGATCCCCGGCTGACCTCCGGGGTCCGAGGGCCGACGGAGGTCACTTCGCCTCGAAGATCACGGCGGCCGCGCCGGCGACGCACGCGACGCGGGCGCCTCCGTTGGCCGGCGCGCACGCCGTCGCCTGCGCGAGGTCGCCGCCCGTCCAGAGGCGCGCGGCGCCGCCCGCGGTCGCGACGAGGAGCCCGCCGGCGGCGGGGATCGCCAGCGTGGCGCCGTCCGGCGACCGCGCCGCGCCCTGAGGCGCGGGCGTGGTGAGCGGGAACGACAGCGCGGACGAGGCCGGCGCGGCCGCGCGCAGGTCGATCGAGATCAGCGCGGCGCCGAGGGCGATGTCGAAGCCGCGCTCGGACGCGGCGAGCGGGACGAAGGGCAGGCGCTCCGTCCCGGCGCAGCGCTCGGGCGCGGCCGCGCCGGGCCGGGCGCGAGGCCCCTGGCCGCGGAGCAGCGGGAGCGGGACCTCCATCTCGCCGACGGCATCGGGCGAGCTGCGGAAGAGCGCGAGCAAGGTGGGCGCGTCGCAGCGGCGCTCGACGGCGACGAGCTCCGCGGGCCCGGCGTGGACGGCGGCGGGCCAGGGAGGGATGTCCGTCGCGGACTCGGTCGACGTGGCTGGCGACGTGGCCGGGTCGACGCGGACGACGCCCTGCGCGGTCCTGACGAGCAGGGCCCCGCTCGCCTCGAACGCGAGCGGGCCGAAGGCGCCGGTCCTGGTCGGCTGCGGGGCCGCGGCGGTGCGGTACACGGCGGCGGCGGTCGCCGGCGGCGCGAGCTTCGCGAGGAGCTTGCCGTCCTCCTTGGTGCGCGCCTCGGCGCCGCCGCGGTCGAGCGCCGCGATGGCCGCGAGCGGCGCGCCCCGCGTGGACGCCGCGACCGCCTCCGCGTGGTCGATGGCGGCCGCGAGCCCCGGCTCGCCGCAGCGCACCGGACCAGGGCCCGTCCAGACGAGGGCCTCGCCGGCGCGCGCGGCGTCGCGGCCGGCGGTCGCTCCGGCGCCGCGTTCGGCGTCGGCGCAGAGGGCGGCGTGGAACCGGCGCAGCCGCTGGGCGGAGGCGGCCACGGCCGGCGCCGTCGACTTGCCGCGCGCGTCCCGGAGCAGGGAGGCGGCCAGGGCGCGCAGCGCCTCGCCGGGCTGGGCCGCGTCGCGCGAGAGGCCGGCGGGGCGATCCAGGAAGACGAGCGGGGCGCGGACCTCGGACGCGGCGCCCGCCGGGGCAGGGAACGGGCGCAGGGCGCCCGAGAGGCCGACCGAGACGATGAGGTCGTCGCGGCCGTCCGCGTCGCGATCGGCGACCTCCAGGGAGGCGGAGAGCGCTTCCTCCGCGGGCGGCGCGCGGAGGCGGAGCTCCAGGGCGAGCTCCGGGGGCGCGCCCGCGCCCGCGGCGGGCCCGGGGAGGCGGATCACGGCGATCCAGCGCGTCGGGCCCGTACCCGCGGCGCCGCGGTGAGCGCCGCCGCACTGCGGGGCGAAATCGAAGGCGAGCGCGGAGGGGCCGATCTGGCTGAGGCCGACGCGCGGGGTGCACCCCTGCGCGTCGAGATCGCCGGGGAGCGCGGCGAGCGTGCGCAGCGCCTGCGGCCGCGCGGCGGGCGCGAGCAGGAGCTCGCCGCGCAGGCCGTCGGGCGACCGCGCCCACGCGACGAGATCGCGCGCGCCGTCCCCGTCGACGTCGAGGAGGAGCCCGGTCTCGAACGTGCGCCCGGTCGGCGCCGCGGCCACGGGGCCGCCCTCGAGGGGCCATTGCTTGCCGCCTTCCGGCGCCGGGACGCTCGGCACGACCGTGAACCGAGGCGCGGCGGCGTCCGGGGCGCCGGCGTCGGCCTCGGGGCCGGCGGTCGCCGCGCCAGGGACGACGCCGCTCAGCGGGGGCGGGGCGCCGGAGGGCGCCGCCGAGCCGAGCGTGTAAGGCGTGTAGGGCCTGGAGCTCGGGCAGCCATCGCAGCCGGCGGCGGCGAGGAGCGGGAGCAGGGCGCGGAGGAGCTTCGAGCAGGATCGATCGGGCATCGCGGGCGGACCCGGCGGCGCACCGGTGTGCGGCGGGCGGCGCAGGCGTAGCACGGGCGGCGGGCGGGCGTCGTGGAGCCGGCGCGCCGTCCAGCCGCCCGCGCGCCGGATGGCGCCGGTGCGCCTTTCGGAGTAGCTTGATCGAGGGTAGATGAGCGGGCCGAAGCCTCCCAGGGCCGTCGAAGGCGAAGACTATTACCTCGAGGGAGGCCGGGTGGTTTTCACAGAGGCGTATCACCTGAAACGGGGATACTGCTGTAACTCCAAGTGCCGCCACTGCCCTTACCGGGAGAGGGCGCCGGCAGAGTCGATGACCGTCGCGCTGCCTCGGCTGAAGCTCCCCTGACGCCGGTGACGCCGGTGCAGCGGTCGAGCCTCCGCGGCGGATCGCGGCGAGCGGCGCCATGCAACGAGCCGCCGTGACGGGTTCGCAGGAGCCGCTGCGCACGCGCGCGCCGGCGCTCCGCGGCGGCCGCGGGAGGCAATCCGTCTGCGGTTGATGACGGGCGGAGAGCCCCGGCGCACCACGGAATGTCGGTTGATCCGGATTGCGTGGAGCGTCTAGGATTTCGCGCTCACATTCGCGCGGGAGCTCCTATGCGTCGCGGCCTTCACCCTCTGCTCTGCTGCCTGTTGCTCTCCGCGCCGATCGGCTGCGACGCCACGTCCGCGAACAGGCCGCCCGACGAGACGCCGGGGAAGGTGCCGAGCGCGGACGCGGATGGCGATGGGATCAGCGATGCGGAGGAGGGGCGCGGCGATGCGGTCGACACGGATCGCGACGGTCAGCCGGATTTCGAGGACACCGACTCCGACGGCGACGGGCTGTCCGACAAGCTCGAGGGCGCTCCCTTCCCAGGGGAAGCGAAGCCGCGTGACAGCGACGGCGACGGGGTGCCGGATTACCGCGACGAGGACTCCGACGACAACGGGCTACCCGACGAGGACGACGGCGACGGCGACCGCGACCGCGATGGAACCGCCGATTACGTGGATCCCGACGATGACGGCGACGGCCTCCTGGATGTGGTCGAGCTCGGGTCGGACCCGCTCGATCCGGTGAACACCGACGGCGACAAGTGGCCTGATTTCCGTGACAGGGACTCCGACGACGACGAACTCCTGGATCGGTACGAGAGAGAGTTCGACGCCGACGGCGACGGGATCCCGGCGTTTCGAGATCTCGACTCGGATGGTGACTGCCGGCCCGATTCGATCGAGCGCGGCGACGGTGACCCCGAGCAGCCGCCCATCGACAGCGACAGGGACGGCGGGGGCGATTTCCTCGACCTGGACAGCGACAACGACAGCCTGCTCGACGAGCTCGAGGACCTCAATTGCGACGGCGTGCTCGACCCGGGCGAGTCCAGCATCGCGAGCGAGGACACGGACGAGGACGGCGTGAACGATCTCATCGAGCAGGCCGCCGGCACGGACCCGAACGACGACCTGGACAACCCGCGGGCCAGCGGGGATTTCGTGTTCATCATGCCCTATCAGGGCCGCCCGGATCCCGCGCAGGACACGCTGGATTTCTCGACCACCATCTCGCAGGCCGACGTGGTGTTCGCGATGGATACCACCGCGACCATGGGCGGCCAGATCAATCATCTGAAGGGCGCGCTCCAGGAGATGATCGATCAGCTCGCCAAGGAGATCCCGAACATCGGCATCGGGGTGACTCAGTACAAGGACTTCCCGATCGACGCCTACGGGGGCCCCAAAGACCAGCCGTTCTACCTGGAGCACCGGGTGATGAGCGTCCTCACGCCGGCAGGGCGCGAGTCGGTGCAGGACGCGGTGAACTACCTCAAGGCCGAGGCCGGCGGCGATCTCCCGGAGAGCGGCTGGGAGGCTCTTTATCAGATCGCCACCGGGGCGGGCACGAACGAGGGCGGCGCCAACGTGCCCATGTTCAATCCGCTGAGCGCTCCGCCGGGCAGGACCCCGGCGGGCGAGACGGTCGGGACCATCGGTGGCGTCGGCTTCCGCTTCGGCTCGCTGCCCATCGTGGTGATGATCACCGACACGCCGAGCCACAACGGGACGTTCGCACAGCACAACTACGCCACGTCCAGGGTGGAGTCGCCGACCTCTTCGGAGGCGCTGCAGGCGGTGACGGGCGTGGGAGGCCGGCTCATCGGCATGGTCGCCTCCAGCTCGGTCGAGGCGCAAGCCGACCTGACGGCCGGCGCGGTGGCGACGGGCTCGGTGGTCCCGCCGGCGGCGTGGGGACCGGAGGGCATGCGCCCGCCGCGGTGCGCGGTGGGACAGTGCTGCGTCGGCGAGAACGGGAGCGGCGTGACGATCGAGAGCGGCAAATGCCCGCTCGTGTTCCGGGTCGCCAGCAGCGGCGACGGGCTGAACCTGGCCGTCGTGCAGGCGATCAAGGTGCTCACGACCTATGTCACGCTCGACATCTCGGCGGCGGTGGCGGACGAGACCGACGCGGTCGACGCCGCGAGCGCGTTCATCGACAGGATCATCGCGAACAACAGCGCTCCTGAGCCCTGCGCCACCGGCTTCAGGGTCATCGACAAGAACGTCGATGGCGTCGCGGATACCTATACCAACGTGTTCCCCGGGCCCACGATCTGCTTCGACGTGATCCCGAAGACCAACGTCTCGGTGCCTCCGACGACGGAGCCGCAGGTGTTCACGACGAACATCGTCGTCACCGGCGACAGCGTGACCACGCTCAGCACCCGCAAGGTCTTCTTCCTCGTCCCGCCGGAGATCCCGGAGCCCCCCATCGACTGATGGGCCTCCGGCGCTCGCGGCTCCCTGGAGGCCCGGCAAGGCCTGTTCCACGCGGCACCACATATCATGAGCAAAGACTCTGGCATCGAGGGCGCGCCGACGTCCGGGGAGGCCCGCGGCGCGGCGCTCTGGGAGCTCGCGCGGCTCTTCTTCCGGCTGGGCGCCACGGCCTTCGGCGGCCCCGCGGCCCACGTCGCCATGATGGAGGACGAGGTGGTCCGCCGGCGCGGCTGGATGACGCGCGAGGACTTCCTCGATCTCTACGGTGCCACGAACCTCATCCCGGGACCCAGCTCGACCGAGCTCGCCATCCACATCGGGCATCGCCGGGCCGGCTGGGCGGGCCTGCTCGTGGCCGGAGGGTGCTTCATCGTGCCGGCGGCGCTCATCACGCTCGGGTTCGCGTGGGCCTATGTCCGGTTCGGCGCGGTGCCGGAGATGTCGGCGCTCCTCTACGGGGTGAAGCCGGTGATCATCGCGGTCGTGGCCCAGGCGCTCTGGGGTCTCGGCCGCGCCGGGCTGCGCTCGCGGCGCTCGCTCGGCCTCGCGGCGCTCTGCGCGGGCGCGAGCCTCTTCGGGATCCACGAGCTCGCGGTCCTGGCCGGCGCGGGCGCGCTCGCCGTGTCGCACCGGCTCGCGGCAGGGCGCCCCGCGGGTCCGCCTCCCGGCGCGGCGGCCGTCGCCGTCCCGCTCGCCGTCCCGCTCGCCAGCGGCGCCGCCGCGACGGCCGCGGCGGTGAGCGTGCCGTTCGGGCTCCTGCCGCTGTTCCTGTTCTTCGCCAAGGTGGGCTCGGTCCTCTTCGGGAGCGGGTATGTGCTCCTCGCGTTCCTCCGCGCGGATCTCGTCGAGCGATACCGGTGGATGACGGAGGCCCAGCTGCTCGACGCGGTGGCGGTCGGCCAGGTGACGCCCGGCCCCGTCTTCACGGCGGCCACCTTCATCGGTTATCTCCTGGGCCGCGTCCCGGGCGCGCTGGTCGCCACGGCGGGCATCTTCCTTCCTGCGTTCTTCTTCGTCGCGCTGAGCGGACCGCTGATCCCCCGCGTCCGCCGTTCCCCCGTGGCCTCGGCCTTCCTCGACGGCGTGAACGCGGCGTCGCTCGCCCTGATGGCGGTCGTCTCGTTCCGCCTCGCCCGCGCGGCGGTGGTCGATTGGCTCACGGGCGCTCTGGCCATCGCGGCAGCGCTCCTGCTCATCCGGTACCGCGTGAGCTCGCTCTGGCTCATCCTGGCCGGCGCCGTCATCGGCGTCGCGTCGGTTCACGTCTGAGCCGGCGCTCCTCGCTGTTCCGGCCCCTCCTCGCCGCGCCCGCGCCCGGGGAGCAGCCCGGGATCCCTCGCCCCCGCTACCTGGCGGGCGATCGCAGGGAAGACGGCTCGTCCGCGGCCACCAGCGCCGTCCCGGGCCCGATGTGGAACGCGTTGCCCCGCCAGGCGACCCGGCGGCTCGAATACGCGTTCAGCCAGCAGAAGAACCAGCACAGCGTCCGGAGCGGCTCGACCGCCACCAGCGCCAGGTTGGAGCGCGCCGGGCGCAGCATCTTCAGGGCCAAAAAGGTCCCAAGGCTCTGGAGCGTCCAGGCGAACAGCCACATCTCCAGCACGAGGCCCGTCGGGTTGAGCAGCAACGTGAGCCACGCGATGAGCAGCGGCGAGTTGAACGGCTCCGCCGCGAAGCAGCGCGGGGCGAGCGTGCGCCGCATCTTCGCCCAGCGGGTGTGTCGATCCAGCATGCGCGTGAGCGAGCAGCTCGTGTTGCGGTTCTCGATCGGATCCAGGCAGAGATCGACGACGAACCCGCACGCGCTGAAGCGCTGTCCGAGCATGTCGTCCTCCGCCAGCACGTGGGCCACGCTCTCGAACCCTCCCACCCGTGCGAGGTCGACCCGCCGCATCGCCATCGATTTGCCCACGCTGATCGATCGCCCCGCGAGCTCGGCGGCGGCGACGACCCCGGGCGCGATGAACGCCCCGAGCTGCGCGTTCTCGACCACCGCGCCGAGCGTCCGCTCCCCCGTGCCCACGACGACGCTCGAGACGAGCCCCACGCCAGGCCGCATCAGGATCGACAGCAGCGAGCGGAGGTAGTCTGGGCGGACACACACGTTCGCGTCCGAGATGACGAGGACGCTGCCCTCGGCCCTGCGCTCGAGCTCGAGGAGCTGCGCCACCTTCGGGTTCAACGCCTCGCTCGGATCCGTCAGGCAGAGCCGCGCCTTCACCTCGGGGTGCGCCGCGATGAAGGCCTGGATCACCGGCACCGCCCGGTCTTCTCGCGAGGCGACGCCGAAGACGATCTCGTAACAGGGGTAATCGAGCCGGGCGAAGGACTCGAGGTTGTCGGCGAGCCCGTCGTCGACGCCCGCGACGGGCTTGAGGATGCTGACGAACGGGGTCGCCCCGCAGGGGCGCGACGCTTGGACCGGCGCCACGAGCCGGTGCCGCGCGATCCTCCAGAGGAAGGAGGTTTGAATCGTCGCGTAGATGATGGATGACAGCGCCGTCGGCGCGACCGTCGCCAGATCTCCCCAATCCATGGATGGCCATGCTGATCGAATCGCGTGGCGTCTCGATGGCCGGACCGCAAACCCAGCGCTGACTTTTCGCAACCGAGGCGTGACAGCCCCTCATCGCCCGCGACACACCGTGATGGCCGGCACGAACTCGGGGTGTTGCGCAGGATCCGTCGCCGGCACACGCGCGCCGAGGCCACGCGAGCCTATCGGCGCGGCCGGGCAGCGTCAGCTGATGCGGCCGATCAGCTCGCGCGTGATGTTCTTCTGGTGCGACTCGAGCGTGCCGCCGCCGATCTCGAGCAGCTTGGCGTCACGGAAGAACCGCTCCACCTTGTACTCGGTGCAGTAGCCCCAGCCGCCGAGCACCTGCATGGCGTTGTCGGCCACCTCCTTGCCCACCGGCGCGGCGAAGAGCTTCGCGGCGTCGGTCCCGAGCCGGTTTCTCCGCTCGGGGCTGACGTTGCGCGCCACCGCGTAGATGAGGGCGCGGGCGGCCTCGGTCTTGGCGTAGCTCTCCGCGATGTAGCGCTGGATCTGCCCGTGCTCGGCGATGGGCTTGCCGAAGCTCTTCCGCTCTCCGGCGTACTGGATCATGATCTCCAGACAGCGGTCCGCGATTCCCAGGCTCATGGCCGCGAGCGTGAGGCGCTCCAGCTCCAGGTTCCTCATCATGTTGCGGATGCCGCCCCCCTCCTGGCCCAGGACGTTCCAGGCGGGCACGACGCAGTCGTCGAAGAGGAGCTCGCTCATCGTGCTCCCCCGCATTCCCATCTTCGGGGTCTTCTCGTCGGTCGAGAACCCGGGGAACCCCCGCTCCACGACGAAGGTCGTGACCCGGCCCTCGATGGTCGCATAGACCAGGAAAATCTGGGCCTCCGGGGCGTTCGTGATGAGCGCTTTGCGCCCTTTCAGGATGTACCGGTCCCCGTCGCGCCGGGCGAACGTCTTCATCCCGAGGACGTCAGTCCCGCTCGTCGGCTCGGTCATGCCCATCGCGCCGATCCACTCGCCGGAGAGCACCTTCGGCAGGTACCGCGCGCGCTGCTCGTCATTGCCGGCGTGGAAGAGGTTGTTCACGAACAACATCGCGTGGGCGAGGTACGCGAGCGTGAACCCGGGGTCGCTCTTCGCGAGCTCGTGGTGGACGATCACCGCGGCGACCGCGTCCATGCCCGCGCCCCCGTACTCCGAGGGCACGGTCACGCCGAGCAAGCCGAGCTCGCCGAGCCGCCGCATCAGGGGAACGTTCAGGGTGGCGCTCCGGTCGTGCTCGTCGGCCTGCGGCTCGACGACCTCACGGGCGAAATCCCGCACCATCTGCCGCAGCATCCGGTGCTCTTCCGTCGGGTTTTCCAGATCGCTTGCCATTGCGGGGGATGACGCGCTCATCGCGGCCCAACGTAGCACGCGGGGCCGCGCGTCAGCGATGGAGTGGCACGCCGTTCGCCTCGCCCCTGGACGGACCCTCATCGAAAGGGGCACGAATGAGAAGCTGGACCGATGTGGTGCTCTGGAGCGTGGTGCTGGTCTCGCTGCTGACCTGGCTGCTCGCCGTGGTCGGTGTGCTGACCGTGCACCCGTGGACCCCCGCGCTCCTCGTGATCTCCGCCGCCTTCGCCCTGACCGGGATGCTACGGCAGGTGCCCGGGCGGCCGCGGCTCTGAGCCGGCGGGAGCGGCCGGGGCGCCCGGCGGTGCCTCCGTCGCGGTCGCCGGGGGCGAGGGCCCGTCCTGGCAGCACCGGACGCCGGTCGAGTAATCGAGGTAGCTCCTCGGGTGGGCCGTGATGAGGGCCTCGCAGCCTGCGCGGGTCGAGCGCGCGTAGAAGCCGCCGGCGAACGCTCCGCCCGGCTCGTTCACCCACTCATCGAGGTTGCCCACGAGATCGTAGACCGCGTCGCTGCCCCAGCGGCTCCTGCACCGCGGGCTCCCGCCCGTCTCCCGGAGCAGCGGCTCCCGGGCGCTGCGCACGCGGTTCAGCCGGGGATCCAGGTGGCCAATCGACGCATTGCCGTGGAGCAGCGCGGCGGGGTGCGCCGGCCGGTAGACATTGCACGCGCCCTCCTCGAACGTGTCGCCGTACGGGTACAGCGTGTCGTCCTCGCCGCGGCACGCCGTGACGAACTCCTCGACCGAGCAGAGCCGCTTGCCGGCCGCGGCGCAGGCGCTCTCGGCGACGAGGCCGGTCACGTAGCCGCTCGGCCGCACGCCGGACCGCGAGCGGGCAAGGGCGGCGATCGCGCGGCCGCGCTGCCAGGAGGCGAGCAGCGGCAGGGGGAAGGCGCGCGCGTGGACGTCGCCGATCCGCCGCAGGCCGGTCGACCAGTCGGCGAGGGTGAGCTCGAGCAGGTTCGGGGTCGACGGGTAGTCGGGCGAGAGCGCCTGTCCGGTGGCGCCGTCGACGAGCATCGCCTCGAAGCGATCGACGCAGAAGCGGCCGCCGTCGATGGCCACCATGTCCGCCGGACACGCGGGCGCGCCCGGCAGCGCGGCGGCGGGCGCCTCCGCGGGCTCTCGTGCGGCCGAGCGCGCCGCGCCGGCGCTCGCGGGCGGCGCGGGGCGAGCGACGCGCGCGACGCCGGCTTCGGCCTGCGCGTCGAGGCCGCTCACGGCGCTCCCGAACCACCGCAGGCTGCCGTCGGAGGCCCAGACCGCATCACCCACCACGCAGGCGCCGGGCGCCGCGAGCTCCGGGACGGTCACGAAGGCGCCGGGCGACGGGGCCGGGACCGCGCGCCGCGCGGGCTGCCCGTCGACGCAGAGCGCGCCGGTGTCGTCGGCCGGCCAGGGCTGCGACGCGAGCTCGGCGCCTTCGTCGTCGAGCCACACCACGTGGCGCCGGGCCGCGTCGCTGAGCAGCGCGCCGCCCTCGGGCAGGGCGACGAGCCGCACCGCGAGGTCGCCCTCGGCGATCGGCAGCGAGGTCGCGCGCGCCGCGCCGGGCCGGCCGAGCGCGTCGATCGAGAGCGCCACGACCATGCGCGGATCCGCGGCGCTCACGCCGGCGACGATGGCTCCGCCGCCGCGGCGCTCGCATGCATCGAACCCCGCGCGCACCGGCGACGCGATGGCGAGGGCGGGCGGCGCGCGGCCTCCGGCGTCGGGATCGGGCGCGCCGGGCGCGACGGGCGCGACGGGCGCGAGCCCGCCCTGAGCGCCGAGCCCGGTGAGCGCGCCCGAGGCGTCGATCCCGGTGATCTGGAGCCTGTCGCCGCGCACCTCGAGGAAGAGCCCGCGCTCGTGCCCGCCGACGAGCGCCGTGCTGTCCTCGTGCGCGCGCCCCCGCAGCGCGGGCACCACGAGCGGTCCGGGCAGGAGCCGCGCCACGTCCGTCCTCGCGAGCCACCAGGACGACCCGATGCGCGCGGCGCGCCGCCTGTCGGTGGGGCGCTCCGGCTCGCCGATCGGCGTCGCCGGCGCGCCGTCGACGGCGCCTGCCGGCGCTGCGCCGAGGCTCTCCGGCGCCGCCGCCGCGGTGACCAGGGCGCGCGCGTCGAGCCGGTGGAGCTGCCCCGCGGCGAAGGCGAGCCCCTCGCCGTCCGTCGCGAGCGCGCCCCACGCGATGCGCGCGCGCCGCGCCGGGAACGGGTCCGGCTCGCGGCGCGGCTGCCCGTCGGCGCGCGAGGCCGAGAAGAGCCCGCCGGAGATCGTCTGGAAGTACGCGCGATCTCCCGCCCACGCGGCGAGCCCCGGATCGTACCCCGGCTGCCCCGGGGCGCGCCGGGCGCCGCTCGCGGCGATGCGCTCGAGGGCGCCGATCTCGGCCGGCGTGACCGGGGTCGCGTCCGCGAGGCGCGCCGGATCCACGGAGCAGACCGCCCTGGGCGCGGCGCCGGCAACAAGCCGCTGGAGCGAGGGCGCGACGCGCGTCGCCTGGCAGGCCCCGTTGCGGCCGGTGACGTCGACGACCACGGCGCCTGCGCTCGCCGTCACGAGGCGCGGATCCTGGTGGCCACGCAGCGCGCCGTACTCGAGGTCGCCCTCGACCACGACGGCGCGCCGGCCCGGATCGAGCTTGCCGTCCTCGCCGAGCGAGGCGAAGGCGATCTGCGCGCTCCCGAGCCACGACGTGCTCGTCTTCTTCGAGCTCGCCGCGTAAAATAAGAGATCGATCGCGCCTGGTCGCCCGCCTGCGTCGATCAGCCCCATGCCGTCGAGCGGCGGCCGGAAGCGCAGCCCGGTGGGGGACGACGTGGCCGCGATCCCTTCGGACGGCGAGACCCAGCGGAGCCGCACCTCGACCTCGGGCAGCGGGTCCGGCCGCTTCGGCCGGGTCGCGGGGCGCGCGGTCTTCGTGGGCCGACCGTCGCGCCCGCGGTGCTCGCCGCGCTTTTTCCGCGTGGCCTTGCCGCTCGCGCCGGAGGTCTTTGCCGGCTGCTTCGGCTTCGCCACCGTCGCCTTGCGGCCGGGGGCCTTGCGCGCGGGCTTCGTGGCCGCGGAGCGCTCGCGCGCGGCGCGCTGGGCCGGCGCCGTGGCGCTGCCGCGCGGCGCGGTCTCGGCGAGCTCGAGCAGCGCGACGCGCTCGCCCACGGCGGCCAGGGCGTGCGCGCGGATCGGGGCACACGTCCGCGATGCGGCCGAGGCCTCGCCCGGGAGGATGGCCGTCACGCAGAGCTCGCCGCCCTGCGAGGTGAGCAGGGTGGTGGTCCCGTCCGGGGAGGCGTGGGCGCCGGCGAGGTCCTCGTCGAGGAGCAGGTGCGGCGGTCCGAGCTCTCCGGTGGCAGCGTCGAGCCGCCTGACCCAGCCGGCGCGATCCGACGACAGCTTGGAGAGGAGCAGCACCGAGCGGCGGTCGAGCGACGGCTCGATCGTGAACGGGAGCGGCTGCACCGTCGCGGTGCCGAGCGGCGTGCGGCCGGGGGAAGCCACGCTCGCCAGGGCGGTCGCGGCGGGGCCCATGGAGGGCGCGCTCTCCGGGGCGAGGGCCGGGGCCGGGCTGGTGCCGGGCGCGTGCGCCGCGGTGCCGGTCTGTGCGGGCGCGTCTCGCAGGGAGCCGCCGGAGCACGCGCCCGCGCCGCAGGCGAGCGGTACGAGCAGGGCAGGGATCACGGATCGAGGGGAGAGGGGGGATCGGGGACGACGCATCCTTCGCTCGCGCTCGGGTCTCCTTGCCCGCGTGGCTGCCCGGGCGGCGGCCGAGCCTAGCGCGGGCGCCGTCCGCACGCTCGCGGTTGGTTCGGAAATGGCAGAGAGGACGCCAAGGGGGGCGAGGTGCAGGGGAGATGGAGTAGTATAAAGAGGGTCTATCTAGAGCGGGCCGATGCGACAGGGAGCGTTGTCGTGACCGAGCTCATCGCAGGTGAGAGCCCCGTCGTCCGAGTGGCCGAGACCTGGTTCCACCCGCAGGGAGGAGGTCAGAAATCCGATCGAGGCACCATGGGTCCGGCGCGCGTGCTGCACGTGGCTCACAATGGCGGCATGGTGGACCACTTCGTGGACTCGCTCGCGGGCCTGTCCGTCGGAGGAACCTACGGCTTTGCAGTCGACTCCGCCTGGCGAAGGCTGAATTCGGTCTACCATTCGTCCGGGCACCTGATCGCCGGGTTGGTGGAGAGTCTTCAGCATGGATTGACCGCTGTGGCCGGTCATCAGTGGCCAGGAGAAGCGCGCGTCGAGTTCGAAGGGCCGGCGGAGGCTTGCAGCTTTGATGGGCTTGCCACAGCGCTCTCGAGGCGCCTGGGAGAGCTCCTCTCGAAACCCATCGAGGTCAAGGTGATGGGTGATCCGTACAGCTCGCGAGCGATCCAGATCGGGGACTTCCCTCCGATACCTTGCGGTGGAACCCACGTGCGAGCTCTGTCCGAGATTTCCGTTATTCGAGTCCTGAGCATCAAGAGGAAAGGGAAGCGCGTTCGCGTCGCCTATGACGCGCTACCTCCCTGATTCCTGAACATGAGCCTCTCGACGGACCGAAGCTTGCACGATTCATGAGATTGTGTGCAGCGCTCCTCCGTCGTTGGTCCTCCACGACAGATGCAACCTAAGCTCCCGTTCCTTCCGGGTGCAACCCAGGCTCCCAGTCTGAACCGTTCCCCACGCCACCGGTCCGTGCACGGCGTAGGTTGACGCCGAGCGATCGCTGCAGGTACCGTCGTCGCGTGCGGTGGGGGGGCGACTGTTATCGGTGCGCCGGATGCTCGGCCTCGCGTCTTGCGCTCTGGATGCGGCCAAGGAGGCGGGCAGCCCTTCTGCGCCCGGCCCCCTGGCGCCGGGGTGATCGAGGCACCGTATGCAGGGGCGATCGAGGGGGGGCCCGACAGCGCGACACGGGAGGAGGACGAGCAACTCGATCGATGGTTCGCTCGTGAATCGGTGGTCGTCATCAACGGCGAGGTCATCGACCACGAGGAGATCGCGGCGCGTCGCCGCGCCGCCCGCCGCGAAGCAGCCCGAAACGACCTCCCCGGACGGCTGTCCAGCGCCATCAGCGAGCAGATCAGAGGGGTGAAGGTCCTGGCCTTCAAGATGAGGGGCTGGATCGAGGGGGTGCGCTGCGACGACAAACGGTTCATGTCGCCGCCACCGGCGCCGGCACCGGCGGGCCGCTGCCTGGACGGAGCTGAGGACTGCGACGACGCTGCTCGGAGGTGACCGGCGTTCTCTCGCTGTTCGCGGGACGTTGGCTGGGTGATGGGTATGAGCGTTGAATGGACGAAAGACATTCTTCTCATCTGGGAGATCGTGCGCAGAATACGGTCTGGCGGCTTGTCGGCCGAAGAGCGGCGCGCTCTGGCTGAGAAATTTGGCGTGAGCGAAGAGGTGGTGCTGCGTTATGAGCGCGCGAGGGCCATCTACAATGTGCAGATAGCCGACAAGCGGTGGCGTCAGGCCAAGTTGGAAACGATTCTCCGGATGACGGAAGGCGGAAAGACGTTCGAGGACGAGAAATTTCCAGACGAGTTGGAGGTGACGTTGGACAGGTTGAGGGATGCGGAGCCCGAGAACGAGATCACCCGCGAGCTCCGTGACGCTAGCGATGCGATCAGGGCAGAGCTCGGCCTGCCCCCCGTACCGCCCGAAGACTGCTCATGAGTCCGCCCCCGCGGACGTGCCCGAGCGTTCGGCCTCGACCGGCTCATCCACGTAAAGTGATCCCATCCAGTCTGGCGGTGAATCCGCAGACAAGACGCGTATGCGGCATCGGAGGTGCGTGATGCAAGGATTTGCGCTGGATCGGCGTCATCGACGTGAACGCCGCCGTGCTCGGGATCCACCACCGCGAGCTCACGCTGGAACTCGGTCCGAGCCTCGACGTGTTCGCCGTGCCGCTCTGCGCCGACACGTGGTGCCAGCGTGAGCACGGCCTGGCGCCGGCCGTGCATCTGGGCGCGATGCTGTTCCCGGCACCGGAAAGCCGGCTTGGCGGCAGAGGCACCGTACATACGGCGTATATCCCAGGCATCGCCTGGTCCGGGATCTCCATCAGCATAGCCGTCGAGGGCGTCTATCGCTTTTGATGGGAATCTCAGCGCGCGTCGCGTGTCGCGCGCGCCGCGTGCGTCCACAGGACGCTGGCTCACGTCGCGCAGGAGGGGCCGTAACGCCAGCGGGGCGGACCTCGAGCGACGACCGGATCGCGGGGCGTGGGGGGACGCCCGCCGTGGTGCGGCGGGGCGTGGAGGGACGCCGGCCGGTATGCTGCGGCGCGTGGGGGGACGCCGGCCGGTATGCTGCGGCGCGTGGGGGGACGCCGGCCGGTATGCTGCGGTGCGTCGAAACCATGCTGCCGCATTGCCGGGTCATCGCCAGCCCGATAGCCAGGTCTGATGGGAAAAGCCGCATTTCTCGCCCGCCGGCTCACGCCGAGCGGGTGCATTGTTGCAGGTACGAAGCTCGCCGCTCACCGGGAGGCCCTGAAATCGAAGAAGATCAAGCTCGCTGCCAAGGTCGACGCAGCGGTCCAGTCGGTCATCGCGTCCACCGAGGCCCTCGAGGCGCTCGGGAGCATCGACGCCACGATGGTGGAGATCGATCGCGGCACCGACCGGTGCATCGGAGCGTTCAGCAGCCAGCTCGCCAGCATCGAGCGCGCGTTCGATCACGACGACATCCTGCCGCTGACGGATGACGAGGCGGCGCGCCGTCGCGATGCGCTCCTGGTGCGCTCGGAGGTGCTGTCGTCGGGCACCGACTTCATCCGCCTCGTCTACTCCCAGCAGTGGGTGCGCATGAGCGCGATGATCAAGGCGATCGAGGGCAAGGACGTGAAGGCGGCGGTCGAGCGTCTCGGACTCTCGGCCGAGGTAGGCCGCCTCCAGCGCTGGACGGAGCTGTACGGCAAGAAACTCGGCGTCACCGAGGCGAAGGCCGCGGATCCGGCCGTCAAGGCGGTCGAGGCGTGGCACGAGGCCTATGGCACGCTCCTGGTCCAGGCCCATGCCGAGTACGACGACGACAAGGACGAGACACACGCGCTCCTCCGCGACCGGCTGCTCTCGCCGTACGAGGACACTGCAGAGGAAGAGCGGCGCGCCGACCAGCGGGCCCGCGCCGCCAGCGCCAGGAAGAAGGCCGAGCCTGAGCCTGAGCCGATCGGATAGCGCTGCTCCTCGTATGCCCGCCGGTGCGCGACCGGCCATCCCACCCATCGCGCGAGGACGGCGCCGTTCGCCGGTCACCTCGCAACGCCGCTTCACTCCCAATTCCAGGTGACATTTCTCTCAGGTTCGGGGGAAATGTCGCCGGCAAACCTCGTGCATTCCTTTTCTGCGCCGGCGCACGATTTCGCAACGAGCCGGGACACCTTTCCGGAACTCGTACGGATGACGACGGACGACGACGGATGACGAACGAGGGAGCTCCGCTCATGTCCAGCCCGCTCCTCGCCCGCGGCCGGATCCGGAGGATGAAACGCGCCGCGCTGGCGCTCGCCGCGGCGCTCGTCCTGGCGGCGCCCTCGGCGTTCGCGCAGGTCGCGCCGCGCGGCGCGCGGCTGTCCTACACGCGGGGGCCTGGCACGGAGGGGTGCCCCGAGGAGCCGACCCTCCGGCTGATCGTCGCGAGCCAGGTCGGCGGGGTCGACCCGTTCGTGAGCGACGGCGCGTGGCACATCGAGGTGGTCATCCGGCGCAAGCGGACGGCGTTCCAGGGAGAGATCGCGCTCCGTGACCGCGATGGCCGGGATCTCGGCCGCCAGGAGCACTCGAGCCCGATCTGCGGCGTGCTCGTGGAGGACATCGGCCTCGCGCTCAGCGCCGTCATGCGCCCGATGCTGCCACCGAGGCCTGAACCGGAGAGCCCTCCCGCGTCGCCGCCGCCCCCGCCGGTGCCGAGGGGCGCCGCTCCGCCCGCCTCGCCGGGCGCGCCGTCCAAGGCGCCGGCCTCGAAGCCGCCCGACCCAGCCCGACCCGTTCCGCGCCCGAGGCCGCCGCAGGATGGCCCGCGCCTCCAGCTGGGCGCCGGGGTGCTGCTCGGCGCCGGCGTGGCGCCGTCGGTGGCGGTCGGGTTCTCGGGGTTCGCCGGCGCCCGCTGGGAGAGGTTCTCGCTCTCGCTGGAGGCCCGCGGGGATCTTCCGATCGATGCCGAGCCCTACCGCGGGCGGATCGTTGAGGTGTCGGAGCTGAGCGGCTCGCTGGTTCCCTGCGGCCACATGGATTGGTTCTTCGGCTGTGCCCTCGCTACGGCAGGCGGGGTGTGGCAGGTCAGGGAGAGCACCGGCAGGGAGCTCGTGCTGCCCTACGCAGCGCTTGGGCTTCGAGCGGGGCTGGAGGTGCCGCTTTCGGCCCGGCTGGCCGCGCAGCTCACCGGCGACATCTTGATCAACACGGTTCGACCGGTCCATCGATCGCCCCATGGAGCAGGGTGGAAGACGGCGCCTATCTCGCAGGCAGTGGCGCTCCGCCTGATAGCTCTTTTCTGAACCTGCGTGCGGTTTCGCGAAGCATCGGACGCGCCCGAGGTTGCTATTCCCATGAGGCGGTTGCGAGCGCGTGCAGCGCGTGGGGGGTCGCGGGGGCGTCCCCTGGGGCCCGCCACCTCCTGGAGAGGCCGCTGTTGCGCCCGATGCGGGACGAAGCGCCTACTCAGGCCGGTACAGAGCTGGTGCGTTGACAGCAGAACGTCGCCGCCGCGGTTGGCGCGATGTTGCCGACCGGCTCGCCGCCGAACGGTTCGCATTGTCCGGGATGAAGGTTCACGACGCTCACCAACTTGCTTCCGAGCGCCGTGCCTGGCGTGATGGTACCGCAGAACGGTGCGTCGCCAGTGCCCACCACACCCGCCACGACGAGCTGCGAGCACCCTTCGTCGCTGAACGCGGAGGCCAGGACGCTGCACGTCGCCCCGGTTGGCTCGGTGCAGCCGCAAGGCGCGCACCCGCGGGTGTCCTCGGCGCCGTCGTAGAAGACGTGCCGGTCCGGGTACGTGGCGGGGCACTCATGCTGGCCCTCGCGGTGGATGCACGTGAGGAATCCCTCCGGCGGCGCGGCGTCGCCGATCGGCGGCGCCGGCGTGCAGGTCATGCCCGGATCTGCGCACGGGGGGTACGCGTTTCCGGTACACGCCCGGGCGACGATCGCGAAGCTCCCAGCTGTGGCGGGCTCGTCGGGCCTCTCCGACGCCTCCGCGATCCTCGGCGCGCAACCAGCAGAAATGACGCGAGGCGCCTGGATCGCGAGCGACTGCACGCATGGGGCGCCATCGCAGGTCCGTCCGGCGTCGACGGCATTCACCGAGGTGCAGGTCCCATCCCACCCCTCCGGGGCAGCGAACGAGGTCGCGGGAGCCTCGGGGCCGCCGCACGGGAAGCTGGCGTAGGCCCTCCATTCCGTCGGCACCTCGCACGTTGCCTCCGGTGGGTCGCACGCGCAGGCGGGGCACGTGTGCGGAGCCGGAGCCGCGAAATCCGCGTAGCCCTCGTAGCCGACGATCGGCGCGGCCGCAGGGCAGCTCGGCACGCCGTCGGAGGAGCCGATCCAGAGCAGCGCGGGCTCGGACCACCCGAGCGGCTCCTTCGGCACGCACTGCCCTGCGCAGACATCTGCCGGAGGGATCAGGTCGCCGAAATCGGGCGCGATGGCGGCGTCCATGTCGTCCTCGGCCGCGCAGTCATCGCCGCCATCGTCGCCGCCGCCGCATCCGCCAGCGCCGCCGGCGTCGGGGGGCTCGTTCACCTCACAAGGCGTTCCCTTGGGTCCTTCATCCTCATCCCAGGGGCAGAAGTACGACGTTGGCGTCCCGCATCCGCCGGACGCGATACCGAGCCCGAGCGCGCTCGCACAACAAACCGCCACGATCTCACGCTGCCAACGTCGCGCCCGCGCCGCCATCGCCGCTCCTCATGATCTGCGGCGTCGCTGACGGCGCGCCGCCGTAAGTGCCGCCACGTTACCAGGGAACCCAAGGGCGCCGCCAGAGCAACCCCGGGCAGACCACCCCCGTTCGATCGCATTACGAAGAGCGAGGCATTCTTCTCATTTTTTCGCCAGGCGACAGCCGGCGTCGCCCTCCATGAGCGCCCGAGCTGTCCCCGTCGTTGTGCGCCCGTCCCCCGCGTGTCGCCGGAACGAGCTCTCTGGCGCCCCACGGTGACGCGGGCCAGTCGATTGTGCAGCGAGAAGCGGGGCAGTCCCGGAAACCGCTCCGATGAAGACCCCATCGCCGATCCCTCCCCGGCGGGAAGCCCGCCGTCTGTCCTCCGATGCGCCGGCACCCCGGATGCGCCGCCGCGCGCACAGCGCGCCGAACGAGGCGCTCCACCCGGCGGTCTCGCCCTCGATCGAGGCCCTCTGGGCCGAGCGGCCGTTCGTCGCCCTCCTGCTCCGCGCCCTCCACGTTCCCGTCCGCGATCGAGAGGATCTCGTCCAGACGGTGCTCCTGGGCGCCTGGGAAGCCATCCTAGCGCGCAGGTACCGCCCGGACCCACGGCGGCACCCGCGCGCGGCGCTGCGGGCGTGGCTGCACGGCGTCGTCTGGCGCCAGGTGTCGCATTACCGGCAGAGCGCCTGCATCCGCTGCGAGATCCTGCTCGACGCGCCCCTCGTGCCCGCCGGCCAGGCGCCTGTCGAGATCGAGGGAATGCTCCTCGCCCGCGCCGCGCTCCGCGAGGTCGCCGCGCTGCCCAGGGGCCATCGCGAGGTCCTCCTCGCGGCGGCCGGGCGCCGCAGCCTCGTCGCCTGGGCTCGAGCGCGCCGCATGAACCCCAATTCCGCCGCCAGCCGGCTGCGTCGCGCCAGGCGAGCGCTGGCCGAGAGGCTCGGCTCGCGCTCACCGA
Organism: Sorangium sp. So ce295; assembly: GCF_051527405.1. Lineage (NCBI taxonomy): Bacteria > Pseudomonadati > Myxococcota > Polyangiales > Polyangiaceae > Sorangium > Sorangium sp. So ce295. Next base: position 13,510,866 of record NZ_CP150324.1, read on the forward strand.
GGCTGCCGTTCGGTGAGGGCGCCCTTCGGTGACGTCGGCCCCGGGGTGATGCCTCCGTTCCGCACCCGCCCGGCCGGTCGCGCCCAGCCCGTGTACGATTTCGCAACGAGCCGGGCGGCGTCGCCGGACGACCTATCCATGAAAGAGCTCCAAGCACGCCCAGCACCCGACCCGGCGCCTGCGTCTGTACCCGCCATGGAGGCGGCGCCCGCGCCCGCCCCGGAGATGACGCCCGCGCCCGACCCGGAGCCCGCTGCGGCACCCGATCGGGATCCTGCGCCCGCCATCGGCCCGCCCCCGCGGCCCTCGTTCGAGGAGGTCTACCAGACCTTGCTCCCGTACGTCCTCGTGGTGCTCTGGCGGCTCGGCATTGCGTCCCGAGATCTTCCCGACGTCGCTCATGAGGTGTTTCTCGTCGTCCACCGGCGCCTCGAGGACCATGATCCTCGCCTGTCGCTCAAACCATGGATCGCAGGGATCAGCGCCAATGTCGCCCTTCGCCACCGGGCGCTCGCCCGGAACCAGCGGGAGCTGCTCGCGCTCGACGATGGCGAGCCCATCGAGCTCATGGACCCCGGGCTCGACGCCGAGCGCCGGGTCGCACAGGCCGAGACCCAGCGTATCGTCCGCGAGCTTATCCAGCGCATCGGGAGGGAACGACGAGCGGTGTTCGTGCTCTACGACCTCGAGGGAAGCGACATGCGCGACATCGCGCAGGCCCTCCAGATCTCGGTGAACACCGCATGGGATCGGCTGAGACGCGCTCGCAGCGAGTTCTCGGCCGCGGTCAAACGACTCTCCGCGCGGGACCCGGACGCGCTCGGCCTTCGCCGCCTGCGCCTCGCTTTGACGCCGTTCGCCCTGGCCGACAGGCCCCTGCGGCTCGACGCAGGCGGGGTCCGGCTCGGCCTCTCGCAGGACCTCGCCGGGCCGCTCTGGGCGCGGCTCCAGCGGTCGCTCGCTTCGACAGCGCCGCCGGTCGTCACGATCGCGCGATCCAGGCTCATCAAGGCGGGGGCGGCGCTGTTCCTCTGGGGCGCCGGGGCCGGCGCCGGCCTCGTCTATGCCATGCTTCCGCCGCTTGCTGCGGCGTCGGTGGCGTCCGTCCGCGCCGAGGCCGACGGCGCCGCGTCCGAGCGCGCCGCGTCCGAGCGCGCCGAGGCCGGGCACAGCGGGGGCGCCGCGGACGGGCGCGCCGTGGCCGTGACCGTCGGGAGCGCTGGATCCCCGGCGGCTGTCGAGATCGCGGCCGCGGGGCCGTCACGCGCCCCCTCCCGCAAGGCGGCTCCGCTCAGCGAGCACGACGCGACCGAGGAGAGCGCGTTGCTCAGCAGCGCCGGCCGTGCGCTCAGCGAAGGGAAGGCGACAGAGGCGCTCGACGTGCTGGCTTTGCACGAGCGGAATTACCCGCGCAGCCCGAGAGTCCAGCTGCGCGAGGCGCTGGTCATCCAGGCCCTCGTCCAGGCCGGGCGGCGCGCCGACGCCCGCGCGCGCGCCGAGCGGTTCCGCGTGGCGTTCCCTCACGCCGTGTTTCTCCCCGCCATCGAGGCGGCCGTGAGCAGCCCATGAGGGCCTCCGCGTGTCTTCTGCGTTTCGCCGCCGACCGGCGACACTGCCCGCGCTTCGACCCTCCGCGAGCGGGCGCACGGCTTCGTCGGGTCCGCTCGCGAGGGAGATCTCCGGTCGGGCTGTCCGCCGCGGCGCCCAGACGGGAGCGCGCCGCCGGCCGGACCCGAGGCCGTGCAGGTGGTGCTCGACCGTCCGCGGGGCGCGGGCTAGCCTGTACCTATCCACGATGAGCAAGAAGCTGGACGACGAGTTGGCCCAGGCGCTGTCTCTCGCAGAGCAGCAGGATACGCCGGCGGTGGTGAAGCCGGCCGCGGCGAGCCCGGCGCCCAAGGCGCGCCCGTCGCGCAGCCTCGGCCTGCTGGCGACGCTGCTCGTCATGGTGGGCGCGCTCGTCGCCCTGTTCCTCGTGGGCTTCAAGGAAGCGGCCGTCTACGCGACGCCGGTCGACCAGCTGCTCGCGTCGAAGGACAAGCTCGCCGGCCGCAAGGTCCGGGTCGAGGGCGAGCTCGTGCCCGGCACGCTGGTCAAGCGCGATTCGCCCTGCGAGTACCGCTTCCAGATCCACGGCACGCAGGCGCCGCTGCCCGTGCGCTACGCCCAGTGCGTCATCCCCGACACCTTCCGCGACGTCCCGAGCGGCGGCGTGCAGGTGACCGTCGAGGGCACGCTCTCGCAGGGCGGCGACTTCGAGGCGAGCCTCGTGATGGCCAAGTGCACCTCGAAGTACGATCCCAACTCGCACGAGATGAAGGGCGGCGCCCAGCCCGGCGAGGGCCCGCTCTCCCTCAAGTGAGCGAACGCGCCCGCTCGCGCGCGGCGCAGCGCCGGCGGGCCGGGTAGCGCTCGTCTTCCTCCGCGCATCCTCCACACTTCGGCGATGATCTCCCGTGACCGCCGGTTGCTGAGCCCCGTCGGCGACGGACGCAGCTCGCCCGTGCCGGGCGATCCGCCCTCGGGCCGCTCCGGCGGCGGCGCGTCGAAGCCGATCGGCCCCATCCTGACGGCGCAGCACGCGCTCACCCTCCTGCCCGGCATGGAGGCGGTGCTGGGCTCGATCTTCCGCGACGTCGAGCGCGCAGCGCGGCGCGTCGACATCGAGACGTACATCTACCGCGACGACCTGCTCGGGAGCGCGTTCGCCGACGTCATGGGGCGGGCCGCGGCGCGCGGGGTGCGCGCGCGGCTCCTCTACGATCCGCTCGGGTCGCACGAGACCGACGCCCCGTTCTTCGACGAGCTCCGGCGCCGCGACATCGAGGTCCGCGCCTACCGTCCCATGGCGCCCGGGCTCGGCCGCGGCGGGCTCCTGCCGCGGGATCACTCGCGCGTCATCGTGATCGACGATCAGGCCTACACCGGCGGCGCCGCGTGGGGAGACGAGTGGCTCCCGGAGCGGCGCGGGGGCAAGGGGTGGCACGACGTCTGTATGCGCCTCGAGGGCCCCTGCGTCGAAGATTTCGCCTTCCTCTTCGAGCAGCGCTGGCGCGAGGCCGACGGCGGATCCGAAGGGGTGCGCGACTACGCGACGGGGCGCAGGTACCCGGATCTCGAGCTCGTCGCGGACACGCCGGACGACAACGCGCGCGTCTATGCCCGCTACCGCGAGGCGATCCGGCGAGCGCGGGAGCGCATCTGGATCGAGAACGCCTATTTCTTCCCGCCCGCCGGGATGCTCAAGGATCTCGTCGACGCGGCCGCGCGCGGCGTCGACGTCCAGATCATCCTCCCCGGCGAGACCGATCTGCCGATCATCAAGCGCGCCGCGCGCGCCGAGCACGCCGCGTGGCTCGATCGCGGCTTCACGATCTTCGAGTACCAGCGGGATGTCCTGCACGCGAAGTTCGCGCTGGTCGACGGCGACTGGTGCACGATAGGCACGTTCAACGCGAACCCGAGCAGCCTGAGCGCCGTCAACGAGGTGAATCTCTTCGTGTTCGATCCGGCGTTCGTCGCGCAGGTGGCGGATCTGTTCTCGCGGGACAGGGCGGACTCGCGGCCGGTGACCCGGGGCACGCTCGCGGCGCGGTCGCTCCGGGGCAAGGCCGCGGACTGGCTCGCTCACGGGGCCTTGAGCCTCCTCGACAAGCTGGTTAAGACATCCCCGGACTGACGCCCGAGGAGGAGGCATTTGAGCCACGATCGCGATCTCGTCGTCCTGACGCAGAACATCTGGGGGGGAGTCGCCCTCTGGGAGCGGCGCCGGACGATGCTTGCCAGGCTCATCGGCGATCTGCGCCCTGGCCTCCTCGGGCTCCAGGAGGTGCACGCGCCGGCGGCGAGCGGCGACCTCGGCCAGGCCGGGGAGCTCTCGCGGCTCGCCGGCGGATACCGGGCCTGGTTCGCGCCGGGCAGGGTCGCCGCGAGCGGCGAGTGCGAGGGGGTCGCGCTGCTCTGCCGGGAGGACATCGAGGTGCTCGATCACTCCGTGGAGGCGCTCACGCTCGATCGCGACGACCCGTTCGAGCGCGACAGCCAGCGCGTCGTCCTGCGCGCCGCGATCCGGCACGCCGGCGCGGTGGTCGACGTGCTCGTCACGCACCTCTCGCTGTCGAAGCGCGCGCGGGCGCGCACCGTGCGCGAGCTCGTGAGCTTCGCCGCGCGCGAGCGCCAGAAGTCGGGGAGCCACGGCGCCGTGCTGATGGGCGACTTCAACGCGCTCCCCAGCGAAGAGGCGGTCTGTTATCTCCAGGCGAGCGCCGGAAACGGCTCCTGGCTCGACGCCTGGACGCAGGCGCACCCCGGCAAGGCGGGCGGCACCTGGCCCGCGGGCCTGCCGCTGCGTCGCATCGATTATGTCTTCGTTCAACCGGGCGAGGGGTGGGCGATCACGCGCTGCGAGCGGGCGCCGTTCTCCGGCTCGGATCACCTCGGCGTGGCCGCCTGGCTGCGGCTCGGGGCCTGAAGGGCGGGGCCCCGCTCGCCCGGATCTCCAGCAGATCTCGATGGATGAGGCATTCGGGCGCAAACTGTACCCGCTGCGGCGGACCGGGTAGGCTGGCGGGCACATGAGCAGGCTGCTGATCTTGGGGGCGACCGGGGGCACGGGCGCCGCGTTGATCCGTCAGGCGCTGGAGGCTGGACACGAGGTCTCGGCATTCGCGCGCACGCCCGCCACCATCCCTGTCCCGCACCATGAGCGGCTGCGCGCGCTCCGCGGCGACATCATGGATGCCGAGCAGGTGTCGCGCGCCGTGTCCGGCCACGACGCCGTCCTCTCGGCCCTGGGGTCGCGCGGCCTGGGTCCGACGCGCGTCTACTCGGACGGCATCGTCCACGTCCTGCGCGCGATGAAGGAGCATGGCGTCCGCCGCCTGATCGCCGTCACCGCCGCGGGCATCGGCGAGGAGCAGCAGCCTGCGCTCTGGTTCCGGCTCCTGGTCAAGCCGATGCTCCGCAACAGGTATTCCGACATGCTGCGCATGGAAGAGGCCCTCCGCCGGAGCGATGTGGCCTGGACCGTCGTGCGCGTCCCCAAGCTCACCGACGGGCGGCTCACCAAGGAGTGCCGCGCCGAAGTCGACCCCTCGCCGCCGGAGGGCTACCTCTTTGGCGGTTCCACGATCTCGCGCGAGGATCTGGCGTATTTCATGCTCTCCCAGCTGGAGAGCGAAGAGTACCTCCGCAAGGCGATCGTCGTGACGTACTGAGGGCGCGGCGCGCTCGTCCTCTCTTGACGCAGCCGCGGAGCATCGGTCTGCTGCCGCCCCCGCCGTCGTGGCCAGCCTGCGGCGCGCCTGCGGTGATCGCCGTGAATGCCGCGATCGCCGTGATCCTCGCGATGCTGCCGAGCAGAGGCCTCATAACCCATGATTTTCTCCCCCAGGACCGCTCTTCCATGGTTCCTCGGTATGGCGCTGATTGCCCTGAGCGGGTGCGATCTGCTCGTCTCACCGGACCGCAGCAAGATCGAGGTGTCCGCAGTCGGGGGCAACGGCGGAGAGGGCGGCAGCGGTGGACAGGGCGGCAGCGGTGGACAGGGCGGCAGCGATGTAGAAAGCGGTAGCGGCGGAGAAGGTGGCAGCGGTGGGCAGGGCGGCGCGCCCGGCGCGGTGTGCGGCGATGGGGCGATCAGCGCTCCTGCCGAGGTGTGCGACGATGGGAATCGGACGGCCGGCGACGGGTGCGATCCGGGTTGCGCGATCGAGCCTGGGTTCGCGTGCGCCGGGGCGCCGAGCGTTTGTACGAGCGGGTGCGGCGACGGCGCGCTGGGCGGCGCGGAGACCTGCGATGACGGCGGCGACGAGGACGGCGATTGCTGCTCGCGCGCGTGTCGGGTCGAGTCCGGCTGCGAGGTCGAGCCGAACGACGGATTCGCGTCGGCCAACGACGCCTTCGCCATCGCGCCCGGCGGTCGGATCCGCGCGTTCATCGACCCCGAATCCGACGTGGACGTGTTCTCGGTGACCGTCCCCGAGGGGTCGGTCGGGCGCATCAAGGCAGAGACGCTCGATGGCCCGCTGGGCACGACCTGCAGCTCGCTCGGCGTCGATACCCATGTGACGATCTTTGACGCGAGCCTGGCGAGCATCGAGGACAACGACGATGTCGCCGACGACGATACCTGTTCTTACCTGGCGCTGCGCAAGCTGAGCTCTGGCGAGTATTTCGTCCGCGTGCAGATCTCCCCTGGAGCGGAGCCCGCGACGTTCGACTACACGCTCTCCCTCACGCTGGATACGTCGGTGTGCGGCGACGGCGTGCTGGAGGATCCGGAGCTCTGCGACGACGGCGACACGACCGGCGGTGACGGCTGCAGCGCGGCGTGCGAGCTGGAGCTCCGCTCTCCCGAGGTCGAGCCGAACGGCACCGCGGCGGAGGCGGAGGGGCGCGCCGCGCTCCGGCCGAACGTGCTCGTCTCGGCGGCGATCGAGCCCCTCGGTGATATCGACGTCTTCGCCTTCGAGGTGCCGGGCCTCGCGGACGTCCAGCTCGCGACGTTCAGCCCCGGGCGGCTGAACGAGTGCGCCGAGGGAGTCGATACCTTCCTCCAGCTGCTCGACGTGGACGGCGCGACGGCGCTGGCGAGCGACGACGACAGCGGCCCCGAGGCTTGCTCTCTCATCGACTCGAGCGTCGACGACAGGGCGACACGGCTCCAGCCGGGCACGTATTATGTGACCGTCGAGGAGTTCAACAACGACGCGTCCATCCCCGGGTACGACCTCCTCATCGCCTTCACCGCGCTCTGCGGCAATGGGGTGATCGAGGAAGGCGAGGCGTGCGACGGCGGGGAGCGGTGTTCCTCGGAGTGCGCGCGGATCCCGGTGTGCGGCGACGGAGCCATCGACGGCGGCGAGGCGTGCGACGACGGCGGGACCGAGGGCGGAGATGGCTGCAGCGCCGCGTGCCAGCTCGAGGGGACCCTCCCGGAGATCGAGCCGAACGACGCGAGAGGCCAGGCGACCGCGGGGCGGGCGACCGCGGCGGGGGCGCTGTTCACCGCGTCGATCTCTCCGCCGGGAGAGCTCGACTTCTTCGCCGTCGACGTCCCCGGCGTGGCCGAGCTGGAGGTGGAGACCTTCGACGCGACCGGCCCGACCTCGTGCCGCGGCATCGACACCGTTGTGCGGCTCCTCGGGCCCGACGGCGCCGTGATCGCCGAGGACAACGACGGCGGCGAAGCCAGGTGCTCCCGACTCCGCGCCGCCGTCGCCGCGCCGGGCGTCTACTACGTGCGCGTCCAGGGCTATGATGGAGGAGACTCCATCGCTGGATATACAGTGCGCGCGCGGACGACGGCCCTCTGCGGCGACGGCGTGGTCGAGGGCCTGGAGGAGTGCGACGGCGGCGCCGCGTGCGGGGCGACGTGCCAGCGCATCCCGGTGTGCGGAGACGGCTTCATCGACGAGCCCGAGGTCTGCGATGACGGCAACACCGGAGGCGGGGATGGCTGCGACGCCGCATGTCGGATCGAGGGCGCGATCGCCGAGATCGAGCCCAACTCGACCCCTGCCGAGGCCGAGGCGAACGGCCCTGTCGCGCCGGGAGCGCTCGTGTCCGGCGCGATCGAGCCGGACAGCGATGTCGACCTCTTCGCCCTGCAGGTGACGACCGTCTCCGATCTCCGGCTCGAGACCTTCGACTCGAGCGGCCCCGCGCGGTGCGCCGAGGGCGTCGACACGGTCCTCTCCCTCCTCTCGCCGGACGGGGCGACCGTGCTCGCCTCCGACGACGACGGCGGGATCGGCGCCTGCTCGCTCATCGACTCGAGGAGCCCGGCCGGGGCCGCGGCGCGCCGCCTGGATCCCGGGACATACCATGTCCGGGTCAGCGGCTTCCCGGAGCAGCCGGGGGCCCGCTACACGCTGCGGGTCTCGCTCGACGCCTCGTGCGGCGACGGCGTGCGGCAGGGCGCGGAGGAGTGCGACGGAGGCGCGGGGTGCAGCGCCCGTTGCGAGAGGCTCCCGGTCTGCGGCGACGGCCTGCTCGACGCGCCGGAGGGGTGCGACGACGGCAATGTCGCGGGCGGCGACGGGTGCAGCCCCGCCTGCCAGCTCGAGGCGGTGACCGCCGAGATCGAGCCGAACGACACCCCCGCGCAGGCCGGGGCGAGCGATCTCGTGATCTCGGGCGACGCGCTCCTCGCGGCGAGCCTCGCGGCGGGCGGCGACAGGGACGTGTTCCGCCTGAGCTTGCCTGTCGCCTCGGTCGTGCGCCTCGAGATCTTCGACGGCACCGCGGCGGGCTGCGACGGAGGCCTCGTCACGACGCTCCGCGTGCTCGAGGCGGCGGGCGGGACGGTCGCGACGGACGAGGGGCTCTCCGACACCGCGTACGCGGGCGGCATCGGCGGATGCTCGGCGCTCGTCGTGGCGTTGCCTTCCGGCGACCACGACGTCGAGGTCGCGGCGCGCGAGGGCGGCGCGGAATTTCCGCTCTACCTCCTCCAGGCCAAGATCCTCGCGCCCGCGGGCGCAGAGGAGGAGCCGAATGGCAGCATCGCCACGGCGAGCAAATCCGTCGGATCCGACGGGTTCATCGCCGGCGCGCGGGCGACCGACGATTTCGACTTCTACGCCGTGGATGTCCCGGAGAACCGGTCGATCCGCGCGGAGATCATCGAGGGCGGCGAGGAAGCGTGCGAGTCGCTCGAGATCGACAGCCGGCTGTCGCTGCTCGACGCCGCGGGCTCGCTCATCGCGGACGATGACGACGGCGGCCGGGGCAACTGCTCGATCCTCGACGGCACCGGGGACGCCCCGCGCCACCCCGGGGCTCACGCGCTACCGGCGGGGCGGTACTTCCTCCGCGTCCGCGCCGCGTCTGGCGCCTCGGGCACCGCGGCCCTCTTCGCGTACCGGCTGGCCGTCACGCTCCGCTGACGAGCGCGGACGCCGCCGGACGTCCGGGATTACCGGTGACCCCGTCCGGCCCGGACGGCGCGCGTCCGCCGCCGCGCGTCCGGTGGCGCGCGTCGCCGGGAGGCCGGGACGCACCCGCCGCCGCGCGGCGACTCGATGTCTCGATATCCCATCATCGCGAGACTCCCGCGCTCCGTCGCGCCGCCGCGCGGTGTGGCTCCGCGGTGCTCATCGGAGCCGCATGGGGGGGCCATACCCACAAGCGCCTTCGCGGGGCGTCTTCGGTAGGTAGGTAGGTAGATCGAGCGCCGGGGGCGGGACGGAGCTGCCTTGTGCCTCGGCCGCGCGCCCGCCTCGGCGTTCCCCGGCGATTCGCGCCCTCGGCGGCGCCTCGAGGCGCCGCCGTACACCGCCTCTCGGCGCGGGTGCGTGATACTTCGGCCGGATGTAGGCGCCCGCGGGGTGCGTTCACGGCAGAGGGCACGAGTTCATAATCGAGGAGTGCCGGTATTATCCATGGTTCTAACTCCGTCCTGTTTTTGACCGGAAAGATGCCAGTCAAAAGTGCTTGCGTGAGACCGCGGGGAGAATAGTCTCCTGTTGTTCGCGTCATGACCTCGGGGCGGGTTCCTCCGGGAGCGTGACCGTGACGGGACGACGACGACGTGCGTCGCGCCCGTCGGGGCACCGCTCTCCTGGCGCAGGCCCCGGGGGATTGCATCCCTTGGGTGACGATCTGGATAGGTATCTGCATCAAACTTCACCACAGATTCGATTCCTCGGAGGTATTTCTCATGAAGAATTTCGCTCGTTGGGTGCTCGCTTTCGCAACCATCACGTCGATCTCGGGCAGCGCCTTGGCCATCCGGAACGACTGTATCTACAACGTCTCGATGAAGACCGGGCTGAGGAAGGTGCCCGTCGGTACGACCGTCTGCCAGCTGGCCGAGCAGGCGGGCACCCCGTTCAACGATGAGTGCGGCTACGTGTGCAAGTGGGGCGTCGTGGCGGCCCCGGGCGCCGCCGTTGCCTCCAACATGTTCCTTCGCCAGGCGACGACGATCGGGAACAACGACTGCGACTGGAACTCCTTCTACTTCACGGACGGGAGCATCTCGCTCCTGCCTTCCGTGCCGATCCCGCCCAGCACCGTGGCGTTCCCGCCCAGCACCGGCATCACCTCACGGCTCCAGAAGGCGCCCATCTGCAACTTCGTGGGGATGGAGAACGACTTCAACGGCTACATCAATGCCACGATTCAGTTCTATTCCGCGCTGTCGATGCCCACGCCGGTCATGTTCGCCCCGCACTGCTACTGACGGCGTGCCTTTGAGACCGGTCTTCACTGGGCTCTGAGACGGCGCCCGGCGTCCGACCGATCGGCGAGAGCCTCCCTGCAGAAAGCCCATAGTAACGGCCCCGGGCAGGTCGGGGAGGCGCTCGTCGATCGCGTCGTGCGGATTGAGGAGGGGGCGCCGGCGGAACGCCGGCGGCCCCCTCTCTTCTCCGCCTCTGCCGAGCTCCCGGCTCGAGGGCTCTAGCCAGGTCAACTTGTCTGGAGGAACAATGATGCAACCGAGTTCGTCGCAACGGAACCCCTCGCGCCGGCCCCTGTGGATCGCCGCCGGATTGCTCCTGGCCGCCCTCGCCGGCGTCGCCCTCTTCCTCGCCTTCCGCTCCGGGGACGAGCAGACCGCCGGGGCGAGTGCCCCGGCCGCCGGGGCCGAGAAGCACGTCCGCTACCGCAACAGGGCGCTCGTGCGCGGCCCGGCGCCGGCGGCGGCGAAGGAGGAGGCGCGGCCCGCGATCAGCGGCCTCGTCTATGGCACGGACGGGAACACCCTCGCCGGAGCGACCGTCGTCGCCATGACCTTCGAGGTCGCCGGCAACGTGCTCTCGACCGCGGGCTCCGTGAAGAGCGACGACGCAGGGCGGTTCGAGCTCACGCTCCCGGACGGCACCTACCAGCTGAGCGCGAGCGTCGATGGATACGGGACCACGTCGACCACGGCGCGCCCCGGCGAGGCGGTGAGCCTCGTGCTGCCGAAGAGCGGCGTCATCGAGGGGCGCGTGCTGGACGAGCGGGGCGAGCCCGTGCGCCGCTTCTCGATCGACATCCTCTCGGCCGTGACGGCGGAGACGCCGGCGACGCCGCCCCTGTTCTCTCGCACGTTCGAGAGCCCGGACGGCTCGTTCCGCGTCGATCAGCTGCCCTCGTGGGACGTCGTGGTCAGGGCGACGGCGGCGGAGTTCGCGCCCGCGTTCTCCACGAACGTCAACGTGCGCGTCGGAGACGTCGAGAAGATGGATCTGACCCTCTCGAAGGGATGTACCTTGAGCGGGCAGGCGGTGGACTCGTCCGGCGCTCCGCTGCCCGGGGTGTACGTGGACGCCGAGTCGCTCTTCGCCGTCGGCGAGCTGAGCAGCCTGTCCATGGAGGCCGCCGCGCAGGCGCAGACCGAGGACGACGGCTCCTTCAGCCTGCCGCACGTGCCGAAGGGCACGATCGTCGTCCGCGGCTATGACGGCAGCAACGCCGTGAGCTCGACCGAGATCGAGGTCGCGAACTGCGACGGCCTGAAGCCGGTGAAGCTCGTGATGTCGCCCGGCGGCAGCCTCTCCGGCGTGGCGCGAGACGCCGAGGGCAAGCCCATCGCCGGCGCCCGGCTCACGCTCATGCACCGCCCGATCGGCTTCGTGAACACGGTGAGCGACGAGGACGGCGCCTTCCACTTCGACCAGGTCCCGCCCGGCGAGCTCCGCGTCATGATGCGGCGAGGCGAGGAGGTGATGCTCGCGGCGGTCGGCATCGAGGACGGGAAGACCACGCAGCACGACATCGCCTTTGCGCCCCGGGGCACCGGGGAGATCCGCGGCCGCGTCACCGTGGCCGGCAAGCCGCTCCCGGGGGCTCGCCTCATGATGGCCACCCAGATCGGGGAGGACGGCGCGATCGGCATGTTCTACCCCGTCACCGTGGAGGACGGCTCGTTCCGCGTGTCCGGGCTCCCGACCGGCGGCTACATCGTCAACGTCGAGTCGACGAGCATCGGGACGGGCGTGCAGGTGAAGGCGGGCGAGGTCGTGACGGCGGATCTCCAGGTGATCGACCTGCCCAGCATGAAGGGCCAGGAGGCCGCGCTCCCGCTCCGGTAACGAGCGCAGCGCCAGCGCGATCTCCCGGCTGTCCGGAGGCGGAGCCTCCTGGACGGCCGGTCCGCGTTTTCAGGTCACTCCGCCGGGGCGATGGTCAGCGTGAACGGCCCCGAGGAGGCGGCGTTGTAGCTGTCGACGAAGATGTCGATCGGCTGGCCCGCCGTCGCCGTCACCGTGATCGACTCGGGCCACCCGGAGTCGTCGGGATCATCCACGCAGGCGAGCTCGCTGCCCTGGTCTGCGCAGTCGCTGCGCGCGTAGAGGACGACATCGGCGTGGCCCTCCGGCGTCGCGGTGATCGTCAGGTTGCCGCTCTCCGCCGGGGTATACCGGTACACGAGCTCCCCGCCTTCGCCGCCGCACGACGCCGTGACGCCCTGCGTGCCCTCGGAGGTGTCGCCCACCGTCGTTGCCTCCGTGAGCGTCGCCGTGGCCGCGCACAGCGGCTCCAGGTTCACCTTGCACTCGTCGCTGCACGCGTTGTCATCCACGGCGTCTCCGTCGTCGCACTCCTCCGCGCCGACGCGCGCTCCGTCCCCGCAGATCTCCTCCGCGAAGGACACGTCGAGCGTATACGACGCGTCCATCCCGTTCTTGCCCTCGATGAAGATGAAATAGGTCTGACCGGGCTCGGTGAGCAGCTCCAGCGGGGCCTCTTCGGGTGTGAACGCGGTGACGCAGCCGAGCAGCGTCGCCTCGTCGTCGCAGCTCTCCCGGATGTACCAGTCGAAGTCGGCCTCCGGCGCCGTCGCCGTCGCGGCGATCTGGACCGCGCCCTTCGCCGGCGCGACGAACCGGAACACCCGCTCTCGCATGCCCGTGCCCGTGACGGACGTGATGAGTCCAGGGCAGAGCGCCGCGAACAGGTTGGTGCCGGCCTCCGTCGTGCCGGTGAACCTCCCGCCCTCCGAGACGTCGGTGGCCTCCGCGCACGCCGCGGCGACGCCCTCGACGCACGCTGCCTTCGTCGAGCAGTCGCGCTCCTCGCAGTCCTGCAGGCCGTCCTTGTCCTCGTCCTCGCCGCTGTCGCAGATCTCACCCGACGAGACGCAGAACGCGGAGTCCTCGTCGCAGGCGCCCTTGCACTGCGCGTCGTCTTCGCAGCCGCCAAAGCACATCGTCCACCCGTCGTCGGTCACGTCGACGCACGTATTCTCCGCCCTCCCGCAGTCGGACGTCTCTTCACAGGACTTGAGGCAGAGCGAGAAGCTGCCCTGCGGCAGGCACTCGGAGCCCTCCCCGCACGGCAAGAGCGCCGTGTCGCAGAGCCTCGTGCAGTAGCCGCCCGCCCAGCCGAACTCCTCCTCGGTCAAGCAGAGCCCGCCGAGGCAGTCCTCGTTGACCGCGCAGGCCTCGCCGTCCGCCTTCCCGTCCGGCGCGATGCCCTCGCCGTCGTCACCGCCCTGGCCGCCAGTGCTGGACGCCGCTCCCAGCGGTGAGATCTGGTCGTCGTCGCCGCAGGCGGCGAGCGCGAGAGACATCGCTGTGACCGCCGACAGGGGAAGAGCAAGTCGCATGGTGTTCTCCTGAAAGAGAGGTACAGCGCTCGACCAGGGAACGCAGCAAAACTTGCGACAACAGCGAAAAGAGCCTGGACTGACTGGAATTGTTACGTCCGGGGCGAAATGCGGTGGTAAGAAAAGAACCCTTACAATCGTTCAATGCTGCGACCGTGACGTTTCAAAAACGAAACGTGTAGGGGATGTCCCTGACGCATGGCCGCAATTCGGGGTGCTTCCTAGGGGTCGTCCGGATGGCACGGTCAGTGCTTCATGGGAGGCAGCGCCGCCGGCGTGGCCTTCGCCCCCCTGAGGCCCCGGCGGCGCTGTCTTTTTGTCGGTCGACGTCTCGCCGATCGCCGTCGCCACGCCTGAGCCCACTGGCTCGCTGCCCCACGCCGGGCGCGATGGGCACGCGGGGATCGACGCCGGATCGAGCGCCGATCTCCGTGGCGTTGTATGGTCCCGCCGCCCCATGGCGACGAAGCTCATCGCTCCCTCGAGCCACCCCCCGAATCAGAAGTTCGAGTGCCGCGACTGCCCAGCTCGGTGCTGCCGGATGCCGTGGAACATCCGCTTCAGCGGCGACGAGGCCAGGCGGTACCTCGCCGAGCCCTGGGTGCGGGAGCGCGTCGGGGAAGAGGGGGCCCTCGTCATCGGGCGCGGCGTGCTGCCCGTGCGGGAGCGGGATCGCCAGCTCCAGTGCGTCTTCCTCGACGACGACATGCTCTGCAGCATGCAGAAGCGGTTCGGCCACGAGTACATCCCGAAGTCGTGCCAGGCGTTCCCGTTCGGGTTCGTCCGCGACGAGAAGGATGCCGTCGTCGCGCAGCTCTCCCAGCTGTGCCCGTCCATCCGCGACAACTACGGCAAGCCCGTCGACCGCCAGCTCAAGGCGAAGCTCCAGCAGCGAGGCGACACGGAGCGGATGTCGACGGCGCTGGCGACGCTGAGCGGCGTGATCCTCACCCAGCCGCTTTATCTGCGCGCCGCGAGGCACTGGGAAGAGCAGATCGCGACCGGCGCGTCGCCGGCGTCGACGCTGGCCCGGCTCTACGACTGGACGGCGGCCTTCGAGCGCGCTCTCCCCCAGGGCCAGGGGCGCGCGACGGACGCCTCGGTCGACGCCGCCCTCGGGCAGGCCGGCAAGGAGGAGCTTGAGCCGCTCGCGCCCCGCAAGAAGCCCTCTTTCTATGCGCGGGTGCTGTTCGCCTATCTCCTCGGCAACCTCTGCTATCCGTCGCGGGTCCGCGAGCCCCACCGGGTCGAGAAGGCCTCGTGGACGGAGCTCCAGGCGCTGCGCAGCTTCGGGAACAAGGCCGCCTGGATGCTCGGGAGAGGCACCGTCGATATGATGTTCGTCCCCAGGCCGTTCAAGCTCCAGCGGGTGAGCACGGTCGATCGCTTCCTCGCCGGCGACGAGGGGGCCGCCGTGAAGGACTACCTGCGCCTCGTGCTCCAGCGCCGGCACATCTTCTCGGCGCCGAGGCACCTCCTGGCGGCCGTGCTCGACCTCTCGCTGGCCACCGTCGTGATCTCCCGCTTCGCCCGCTGCCGCGCCGCGGCGGATGGCAGGGTCAAGGTCTCCCCGGAGGACGTGCGGGAAGGGATCAGCGTCGCCGAGCTCGTCCTCCTGAGCCACGCGGCCCTCTCGGAGCAAGGCACGCTCATGAAGAACCTGCGCTGGCTCCTGCTCACGAAGCGCGAGAGCTTCCGGGCCCTCCTGGCGACCGAGGCATAGGCCCCTCGCCCGCCTGGTCGGGTCGGCTACCGCGACAGGCTCTTAGCACCTCGCGTCAACGTCAGGCCGGGCTCGCCTAACCGCCGACCGCGACTATTCTCGCGCCCACCGGGCCAGCTGGCCCATGGAGGCACGCGCATGATCGTCATGAAGTTCGGCGGCAGCTCGGTCGAGAGCCGCGCGCAGATCGAGAAGGTTCTTCACATCGTCAGAGCCCGCCTGGCCCGCCGCCCCGTCGTGGTGAGCTCCGCGCACAAGGGCATGACCGACGCGCTGATCAACGCCGCCAAGGCCGCCGCCACGGGGCGGTTCGATCCCTCCGTCCCGGTGAACAAGCAGCGCGCGGTCGCCGAGTCGCTCGGCTGCGCGCCCGACCTCCTCGCGCCCTTCTACGAGGAGATCGCCGATCTCCTGCGCGGCATCAGCCTCGTCAAGGAGCTCAGCCCGAGGAGCCTCGACTACATCGCGAGCTTCGGGGAGCGCATGGCCGTGCGCTGCATCGCGGACTTCTTCGCGAGGAGCGGCGTGCCGGCCCGCGCCTACGACGTCTGGGACCTCGGCTTCATCACCGACGCGAACTTCGGCCGCGCGCGCCCGCTGCCCGGGTTCGACGCCCGGATCAAGGCCATGTTCGCCGAGCGCGTCCCCGAGGGGATCGTGCCGATCGTCACCGGCTTCGTCGGCCGCAACGAGGCGGGCGAGATCACGACCGTCGGCCGCAACGGGAGCGACCTCACGGCCACGCTGGTCGCGGCGGGGCTCGGCGCCGAGGAGGCGCAGATCTGGAGCGACACCGACGGCGTGATGACCGCCGACCCGAGCGTCGTGAAGACGGCCCGGAACATCCCCACGATGCGCTTCGAAGAGGCCGCGGAGCTCGCGTTCTTCGGCTCCCGCGTCCTGCACCCCTCCACGCTCCTGCCCGCCATGGAGAAGGGCATCCCGGTGCGGGTCCTCAACACCAACCGGCCGGATCACCCCGGCACGGTCATCGGCTTCGACACCGACGCCGCGTCCCCGCCCGTGACGAGCATCGCCTACCGCGAGCGGCAGGTCGTGCTCAAGATCAGCTCGACCCGGATGTTCGGCGAGGTCGGCTTCCTCGCGCAGGTGCTCGCGGTGCTGGCCCGGCACGAGGTCGTGATCGACGTGATCACCACGTCCGAGGTCTCGGTCTCGATGACCACCGACGACCTCGGGAAGCTCAGCCGCGCGCTCCCCGAGCTCGAGCAGTTCGGCGCCTGCGAGGTCCTGCCCAACCGGACGACCCTCGTGATCGTCGGCCAGGGCATGCCCAGGCAGAAGGGCGTCGGCGCGCAGGTGCTCGACGCGATGGCCCAGGCCGGCGTCAACGTCGAGATGCTCAGCTACGCCACGGGCAGCGTGAACCTGTCGATGGTCATCGAGGACGCGCACGTCGCCTCCGCGGTCGGCGTCCTGCACCACTCCCTCTTCGAGAAGGCGCGGTGACGCCTCGTGGCGCGCCGGACCGACTGAACCTCGAGAAACAGGAGAGATTTCTCAGGGAGGCGAGGAGACGGGGAGATTTTATTTTCCTTTCTCTTCCTCCTCGCCTCCCCGTCTCCCTGTTGTTTTCTCCCGGATCCTCGGTGTGATCGGCGTTCCTGCCGGGTGACGCGACGTGGACAGGCGTGACGCGACGCGGGCGCCGCAGTAGGCGTAGGCCTCGGTCGGACCAGGCGTCCGGCCCCGGGGAGACCATGACGGCGGCACACCTCGACGGCAGCGCGACGATCCCGCGCGAGAGCACGACGGACATCCTGCGGCGGATCGAGGCCGCGCACGGCACGTACGCCACGCGCCCCGCGCTCGCGTTCGACGCGGACGGCACCCTCTGGGAAGGGGACGTGGGCGTCGACCTCTTCGAGGCGTTCCTCGCGGGGCGCTTCGCGCGGCCCGAGGCGGAGGCGGCGCTGCGCCGCGAGGCCGAGGCGTTCGGCGTCGCCGCGGAGGGCGGCGCGCACGAGATCGCGAGCGCGCTCTACGCGGCGTTCAACGCCGAGCGCTACCCGGAGGACAGGGCCTTCGCGATGATGGCCTGGGCCTTCGCGGGGTGGCGCGAGGACGAGCTCGCGGCGCTCGTCGACCGCGTGCTCGAGGAGAAGGGCCACGCCGGGCGGATCCGGCCCGCGCTGCTGCCGATCCTGGACTGGGCGCGCTCGCGCGGCGTCCCGGTGTACGTCGTCTCGGCGTCGCCGCGCGCCGTGATCGTGCGCGCCGTCGCGCGCCTCGGCGTCGCGCCCGAGCGCATCGCCGCGATGACCCCGGCCGTCCGCGAGGGCCGGCTCGCCCCCGAGCTCGGCGCGCCCGCGACCTACGGCGAGGGGAAGACCCGCGCCCTCGAGCGCATCTTCCCCGAGCCGGCGGTGCTCGCGGCCTTCGGCGACAGCGCCTACGACGCCGCCCTGCTCCGGACGGCCCGGGTGCCCGTCGCGGTCTCCCCGAGCCCCAAGCTGCTCGCGGTCGCCGAGACGATCCCCGGGCTCGTCCTGCTCGCCACCTGAGCTTTTGCCATGGCCACCCTCTCGCTCCGAGGCCTGACCCGAAGGTTCCCGAGCGCCGAGCGCCCCGCGCTCGCCGGCCTGGATCTCGACGTCGACGACGGCGAGCTGCTCGTCCTCGTCGGCCCCTCGGGCTGCGGCAAATCGACGGCGCTCCGGCTGATCGCGGGCCTCGACAGCCCCGACGGCGGCACGGTGTCGATCGGCGGGCGCGACGTGAGCCGCGTCGCGCCAGAGGACCGCGACGTGGCCATGGTCTTCCAGGGCTACGCGCTCTACCCGCACATGACCGCGCGCGACATCATGGGCTTCCCGCTCAGGATGCGCGGGGTCGCGCGGGAGGAGCGGGCGCGCCGCGTCGAGGAGGCGGCGGCGCTTCTCGCCATCGGTCACCTGCTCGACCGGCGCCCCGGCGAGCTCTCGGGAGGCGAGCGCCAGCGCGTCGCCATGGGGCGCGCGATCGTGCGTGCCCCCGCGGCGTTCCTTTTCGACGAGCCGCTCTCGAACCTCGACGCCGCGCTGCGCGCCGAGCTCCGTGTCGAGCTCGCGGCGCTCGTGCGCCGCCTCGGCACGACGTCGGTCTACGTGACCCACGATCAGGTCGAGGCCATGACCATGGGCGACCGCATCGCCGTGCTCCGCGCCGGCGAGCTCCAGCAGGTCGGCCCGCCGCGCGCCATCTACGAGGCGCCGGCGAACACCTTCGTGGCCGGGTTCCTGGGCACGCCGGCGATCAACCTCCTCCCGCTCGAGCGCTCCGGCGAGCGGTACGAGGGCCCGGCGCTCTCGCTGCCCGCCCCGCCGGGGGTGGCGCTCCCCGACCGGGCCATTGCCGGCGTGCGGCCCGAGCACCTGCGCGTCGCGCCGGGGCGCGGATCACACGGCGACGCCGGGGCGCAGGGCGAGGTGGAGGTCGAGGCGCGCGTCGTCGTGGCCGAGCCGCTCGGCGCCGAGACGTTCCTGTACCTCGACGCGGGCGGGACGCGGCTGCGGGCGCGGGCGCACGGCTTCGCGACGCCCGCGCCGGGCGAGGCGGTGCGCGCGCGGCTCGATCCTCGCGACGTGCTCTGGTTCGACGCGGGCTCCGGCGCGCGGATCGCCCCGCCGCGGGCCGCGTCATGAGCGGGGACGGCCGCGCCGTGCGCTCGCGGCGCGACGCGCTCCGGGCGCTCGCCGCGTCGCTCGCCGCGGCCGCGACGGGATCGATCGGCTGCGCGCGGCGCGCGCGCGTCGACGGCGCGCGAATCGAGGGCTCGCTGTGGTTCGCCTACGGCGGCAAGAACCGCGAGGTGCTCCTGTCGCTCGTCGACCAGTTCCACCGCGAGCAGGACCGCTACCGCATCGACGCCGTGTACCAGGGCGACTACTTCGAGGCGCTCGCCAAGCTGCGGACCGCGCTCGCGGCGGGCGCGGCGCCCGCCCTGACGCACGTGGTCGGCGAGGTGGTGCCCTACCTGGCCGAGGCGGGCGTGCTCGAGCCGCTCGATCGCTTCCTCGCCGACGCCCCGGGCGGCGACCTCGACGTGGTCGAGGCGCTCGGCCAGTCGGGGACGTTCGTGGGCGGCGGCGAGCGCCCGCTCGTGTGCCTGCCGTTCAACCGATCGACGCCGATCGCCTACTACAACCGGAATCTGTTTCGCGAGCTCGGGCTGTCGCCGCCGACGACCTGGGACGAGCTCCGCGCGACGGCCGCGCGGCTCGTCGTGCGCGACGGCGAGAGCACGCGGCGGTGGGGCTTCGAGTGCCCTGTCGACTGGTGGTTCTGGGCGGCGCTCGTCGGGCAAGCGGGCGGCGACGTCGTGGCCCCGGACGGCACGCCCACGCTCGGCGGGGAGGCGGGCGTGCGCGCCCTCAGGTTCTGGCAGACCCTCGTGCACGAGGACCGCACGATGAAGCCGCCGCCTGGGCGCGATTACAACGCGTGGCAGGTGACGAACACCGACTTCCTGGCGGGCCGGGTCGCGATGATCTGGACCTCGACAGCGTTCCTCCGGTACCTGGAGGACAACGCGAGCCAGGCGGGCGCGGGGAAGTTCGAGGTCGGCGCCGCCCCGCTGCCGCGCGACGTGCGCGCCTCGGTGCCCACGGGCGGGACGATGTTCGTGATGCCGCGGGGCGCCGCGCCGGCGGCGCAGGAGGCGGCGTTCGCGTTCCTGCGCTGGATGATGCAGCCGGAGCAGGCGAACTCGTTCGCGACGCGGACGGGCTACATCCCCGTCTCGCGCCGCGGCCTCGAGGTGCTCCGGCAGGGCGGCTACTACGCCGCGCACCCGAACGACCGCGTCGCGGTGGACCAGCTCGCGCACGCCGCGCCCTGGCCCTGGTCTCCGGACCTGTTCCGCGTCCAGCGCGAGGCGGTGCAGCCCCGGCTCGAAGAGGCGGTGCTCGCCCCGCGCGACGCCGCCGAGACCCTCTCCGAGGCCGTCCGCGCGGCGCGCGAGCGATGAAGCCCAAACACCCCCTCTCGCCCTACCTGCTCCTCCTGCCCACCGCGGCCTTCCTGGCGGTGTTCTTCCTGATCCCGCTGCTGCTCGCGGCCAAGAACAGCTTCTTCGCGTGGGACCTGCTCACGCCCCCGCGGTACGTCGGGCTCCGGAACTACGAGGTCCTCGTCGAGAGCGGCGAGCTGGCCGGCACGCTGCTCCGCACGCTCGGCTACAGCGCCGTCGTGGTGGCGCTCTCCGGCGCCCTGGGGCTCGCGCTGGCGGTGGCGCTCGATCGCCCTGGGCCGGTCTATGCTTTCGTGCGGGGCGCGGTGTTCAGCGCCTATGTCGTGTCGTGGGTCGCGGTGGCGCTCCTCTGGATGTGGATCCTCGACGCCGAGGGGCTCTTCACCGTCGCGCTCCGCTGGCTCGGCCTGCCGACGATGAGCTGGCTCGGTGATCCCCGCTCGGCGCTGCTCGCGCTGGCCGCGGTGAGCGTCTGGAAGATCACCGGTTATGCCATGGTCATCTTCCTGGCAGGCCTCCAGGACATCCCCCGCGCGCTCCACGAGGCGGCCGCGCTCGACGGCGCCGGCCCGTGGCGGCGGTTCCGCCACGTGACATGGCCGCTGCTCCGCCCGAGCGCCGCCTTCGTGGCGACGACGAGCCTCATCCTCTCCTTTCAGGCGTTCGACGTGATCCGCGTGATGACGCAGGGAGGGCCGGTCAAGGCGACGACCCTCTTCGTCTACGCGATCTACGAGCACGTCTTCGTGAACCTGCGGGTCGGTCGGGCCAGCGCTATGATCGTGATCTTCTTCGTCTTTTTGCTCCTGTTGACGGTGCTGCAGCTCGGGGCGCTCCGCGCGGGCGCGCCTCGCCAGGGGAGGCGGCCGTCATGACGGCGGGGCAGAGCGGCGGCGCCGGTGCTGGGCTCTTCAGCTCGCGCTCGCGCCGCCTCGTCTCGGACGCCGTGCTCGTCGTGGTGGCCATCGTGTGGCTCGGGCCGTATGCGTGGATGACGATCACCTCGCTGAAGACGCTGCCCGAGATCACCCGCGCTCCGGCTTACCCCTTGCCGCAGGCCTTCCAGCTCGGCGCGTACCGCGAGGTGCTCCAGGCGGTGCCGGTGATGCGGTATTTCGTCAACACCGTGTTCATGGCGACGGCCATCGCGCTGTTGCAGATCGCCCTCGCGCTCCCGGCCGGTTATGCGCTCGCGAAGCTCAGGTTCGTGGGGCGGAGCGCCGCGTTCGTCATCGTGCTCTCGTGCCTTCTGATCCCGGCGCAGGTGACCTTCGTGCCGGTCTTCACGATGCTCGGCTCGGTCGGCCTCGTGAACACGTTCGGGGCGCTGATCCTGCCCTTCGGGGTGAGCGCGCTCGGCACGTTCCTCGTGCGCCAGGCGCTGCTCTCGGTCCCTGACGAGATCATCGAGGCGGCGAGGATGGATGGGGCCGGCGAGCTCAGGATCGTCTACCTGATCCTCGGCCCGATGCTGCGGCCGACGCTCTCGGCGCTGTTCCTGTTCAGCTTCGTCTTTCACTACAACGATTACTTCTGGCCGCTCGTCATGACGACCGACGACGAGGTACGCACGCTGCCGCTCGCCATCGCCCTCCTCCGGGAGCAGGGGACAGGGGTCCGCTGGCACCTCGTGATGGCCGGCAACGTGATCCTGAGCCTGCCTGTGCTCCTCGTGTTCGCGGCGGCGCAGCGGCAGATCCTGCGCGCGGTGACGGCGCGGATCTGAGCGGCGCGGGCGCCCGGGCAGGCCCGGCGCCGGAGGCCGGCGATCGAGCGGCCGACCAGCCGGCGTGTGCATCGACGTGGCAGTGAGCGTCGGGCGCGATCGAGCCCTGCCATCGTCGCTGTCGCCGCCCCCTGCGCTTCGCTCCGGCGGCGGTCGACTGGAGGGCACAGCGCGCCGCAGCGCCTTCGGCAGAAGAGAGCGCTGCGCGGTTTGTTCTCGTCCGGACGCCCTCTTTTCTGGCCCGGTCATCGCACTGGCTCGCGCCGGCCACGGCAGCGCCGGCCACGGCAGCGCCGGCCAGGCGCTGCGGAAGGAGAGCCACGATGACCACCACCGAGCCAATGATGCAGAAGCAGATGGTCCAGAAGGAAGAGGGCAAGATCACGACGAAGATCGAGGAGAGGACCGGCAGGATTCCGTCCGGCACTTATCTCGGGCTGGCGATCGGCTCGATGGTTGTCTCGGCCGGCTGCATGCTGGCCGGCAAGAAGCAGATTGCGAACTTCATCGGCCAGTGGGCGCCATCTCTGCTCGTGATTGGCCTGTACAACAAGCTGGTCAAGATCGAGCACGAGCTGGGATACGGCAATTACCGCTGACTGCCTTCCTCCCGAGCTCGGGCCTCCCGAGCTCGGGCCTCCATCCAGCCGGCTGCTCGGCGCCCTCCGTGGCGCCGTCGCGACCCCAGGGTCGAGCGCCCGCCCCGGCGTGCGCGGCGCGTGACGCCCTTCGCGCCTCGCACGAGAACACGCGTTCCCGCTCCCACCTCCGGACGGCGCGCCGCCCGCGGGGATCGCCGCCGTCCAAATCTCGACATCTGGCTGGAATCCTTCTTGCTGAGCTCGCGCGCGCGGCGAACGGAGGAACCCATGCGTCTGCGCCTTTCTCGTTCTCTTGTCGTGGCAGTGCTCTTGTCCACGGGCGTTTTCACGTCCGCTCTCACGGCGTGCGGCCCGGGGGATCCATCCCCGGTGCCCGGGGCCCATATCGAGGACCCTGATCAGGAGATCACGGTGACGGAGGTGCCACCGCCGGCCATCAGCGGCGGAACGCTGATCGTCGCCGGCGACGGTCGCACGGCGGTGGCGGCGGACGCCGACCGCGATCGCGTCTGGATCGTCGATCTCGAGGGCGGCGAGCCGGCGGCGGTCCTGCTGGAGCCGGGCGACGAGCCCGGGCGCCTCGTCGAGGACGCGAGCGGCCGGGTCCACGTGGCGCTCCGGCGCGCCGGCGCGGTGGTGACCCTCGATGTCGAGGCGCGGTCGGTCATCGCGCGCAGAGACGTCTGCCGCGCGCCGCGCGGGGTCGCCTACGACGCCTCGAGCGACGCGATCCACGTCGCCTGCGCCGGCGGCGAGCTCGTGACGCTCCCGGCCTCCGGCGGCCCCGCCGTCCGGAAGCTCCGCCTCGCCCCCGACCTGCGCGACGTCGTGGTCGAGGGCGACCGGCTCCTGGTCAGCCGCTTCAGGTCCGCGGAGACGCTGGTCGTGGGCCCCGACGGCGCGGTGCTCTCGCGCCGCACGCTCCCCGTCTTCTACTCGAACGGGTTCGCCAACTCGGAGTATGCGCCGTCCGTGGCCTGGCGCATGGCGCCGCTCGCCGGCGGAGGTGCGCTGATGGTGCACCAGCGCGCGATGTCGTCGAAGGTCACCCTCAGCCCGGGTGGCTATTACCAGTCTGCCGACTGCGACGGGAACATCGTGCACGCCGCGGTCAGCAGGATCGACCCGGCGGACGTTCCTGACACATCGATCCCCTCGCTGCCCGCGGCCGCGATCCCGAATGTCTCGCTGCCTGTCGACATCGCGGTCACGCCCGACGGCGCGCGGATGGCCATCGTGGCGGCCGGCAGACGCAGCGTCGTGAGCGCGACCGTCGACAATCTGGAGCGCGACGCCGAGATGAACGGCTGCAGCCCGGAGGTCACCGCGAACGCGCTGAGCGGGCAGCCGGTCGCCGTGGCCTTCGACGGCCAGGACAAGATCGTCGTGCAGCTGCGGGAGCCGGCGGCCCTGGAGGTGCTCGGCGGGCGCATCATCGCGCTTCCGGGCGAGAGCGTGAGAGACACCGGCCACGAGATGTTCCACCGCCCGCCGAACGGCGTGAGCGCCGTGGCGTGCGCGTCGTGCCACCCCGAAGGGCACGAGGACGGGCGGACGTGGGATTTCGATCCCGTGGGCCTGCGGCGGACGCAGGCGCTGGGCGGCGGCATCCTGAAGACAGCGCCCCTCCACTGGAGCGGTGATCTGGAGGATCTCGCGGGCCTGATGGGGGAGGTGTTCGTCTCCCGCATGGGCGGCCAGCAGCCCGGCGCCAGGCGGCTCGACCTGATGGCCCGTTACATCGACAGCCTGCCGGCCTTCCCGGCGTCGCCGCCCGAGGACGACGCCGCCGTGGCGCGGGGCGAGGTGCTCTTCCATGACAAGCAGGTGGGCTGCGCGGAGTGCCACGGTGGCCCGATGCTCACCAACAACCGGAACGAGGACGTGGGCAAGGGCGAGTGGTTGCAGGTGCCCTCGCTCCTCGGCATCTCCGGGCGCGCCCCGTTCATGCACGACGGCTGCGCGGCGACGCTCCACGATCGCTTCGATCCGCTGTGCGGAGGCGACGATCACGGCGACATCTCCGGCCTGAGCTCCGCGCAGCTGGACGATCTGGTCGCCTACCTCGAGTCCCTCTGAGCCTTCGGCGCGCCGCGCTCCTCGCGCGGTACGACCGAGGCGTTCCTCGACATCCGGGGCCGATTGCCACGCTGCGAGCCCCCATCACCCGGCAACCAGCGGAGCGGGGAAACCGCGTGTGACGGGGCGCCCGGCCCGGACGCGCCGCCAGCGGCCGGCGCCGCGCTCTCCGGCGGCACAGCCGTTGCTCGTCCATCGAGACAGGCGCAACCGACGCAACCGATGCAACCGATGCAACCGACGCAACGGACATCGCGGCTCGATGGACCCGGGCCACACGCACGGTCTGTCTTCCCGCATGTTTTCGCACGTTCCCGCACGTTCGTACGTTCGCACGATCTCGCGATTCTCACGCTCTCACGACGGGGCGAGCCGGCGTTTCCGACGAAGCTGCCGACCCGCGAGGTGGAGCAGGCGCAAGGAGGGCACCATGCCTAGAGGCGACAAATCGAGCTACACGACCAAGCAGAAGCGGCAGGCCGAGCACATCGAGGAGGGGTACGAGAAGCGCGGGGTCTCCGAGGAAGAGGCCGAGCGGCGGGCCTGGGCGACGGTCAACAAGATGACCGGCGGGGGGAAGAAGTCGGGATCGGGGGTGGGCAAGCCAGTGAACAAGGAGCCGGCGAAAAAGGGGGGCCGCAAGGGAGGCGCCGCGTCCAAGGCGCGGCCGGCCGCCGCGAGGAGCGCGGCGGCGAAGAAGGCGGCGGCGACCCGCAAGCGGAACGCGGCGGCGAGCGCCGGACGGACCACGGCCGCGAAGAAGGCGCCGGCGAGGGCGAAGAAGAGCGCCGCGTCCAGCGCTCGCTCGCGCAGCTCCTCGGCCACGTCGACGAGCGGCCGCTCCCGCGCCGCGCAGGGCACGGCCCGCCGCGGCGGTGCGGGGGCCCCACGCAAGACGACCTCGGGGGCGAAGACCGGAGCGCGGCGCGCCGCGAGCGGGGCCTCACGCAAGACGACCTCGGGGGCAAAGACCGGAGCGCGGCGCGCCGCGAGCGGGTCCTGACGCCCCGGCGAGAAGAGGAGAGGGGGCGACCATGCAGGAACTTCAGAGCAACGGAGCGACGAATGGGGAAGGCGGCCTGCTGGGCGACGAGTCCGGGCCGCAGGTAGAGAGCCGGAGAGGGCGCGAGTTCCTCACGACCCTTGTCCGGGAGCTGTTTCAGACGGAGCGCTCGGCGATGATCCATCCGCGGATCGAGGCGGAGCGCCTCGGCGATGTGCCGCCGGCGCACGCCATGCGGGCGGTCTCGACACACGCGGAGGCCGCGCTGTCGGAGATCCGCCCGCTCCTCCGCGAGCGCGGGCTGCCCATCAGCGCGGGCGGCCGCATGGTGGGCGAGGCCTTCTCGGCCTTGCGCGATCACCTCGCCGATCACCTGCTCAGCACCGAGAGGTCCTACCGGGGCACGCTCCTCGGGATGAGGCACGGCGTCGACCTCGTCGAGCTGCTCCAGTACGTCGCGACCGTCGAGGGCGACACGCCCCTCGCCGCGTGGTGCGCGCGCTGGCTCTCGATGCGCAGGCCTCTTGTCGAGGCGGTCGCCGACGAGCTCGCGTGGTTCGCGGCGCGCCCGATGCGCGCCACGCGGGCGGCGAAGGACGACGTCGTCGCCCACCTCCTCCGGGGGCTCGTGAACGGCGTGGAGCTCGCGGCGCAGCGGCTCCGCCGCCTCGTCACGTTCGCGGGTTGACTCCCGCCGGCCGCGCGCGGAGACACCCCGGCGTCGAACGCCGCGCGCGGCGCGCGACGCCGAGGAGGATGCGCAGTGGAGCAGGGGATTCCGACGTGGGGCACGCCGATCGAGCTCCTGAAGAGCCACGGGCCCGGCGTCTCGAGCGCGCTGTTCATCGCGATCGTGGGGTGGATGGCCGCGGCCTGGGCCGCGCGGAGCGTGCGGTCGTTTGGCAAGAAATGGGCTCAGGTCGACGCGACCCTCATCCCCCTGCTGGCCAGCGTGAGTCGACTCACCATCTTGACGGTCACCGCCATGGCCGTGCTCGAGCGCTTCGGCGTGGACACGAAGAGCCTGTTCGCCGTGCTCGGCGCCGCGGGTCTGACCATCGGCCTCGCCCTCAAGGACACGCTGTCCGACGTGGCCGCCGGGCTGGTCTTGCTCGTGCTCCGTCCGTTCGATGTCGGCGACGCGATCGAGGTCGACGGGACCTCCGGCGTCGTCGACGCCATCGACGTGTTCCAGACCAAGCTGACGAGCTTCGATGGCGTCCCGATCACGCTGCCGAACTCCAAGGTCCGGTCCGCCAAGATCCAGAACTTCACCCGGGCGCAGCGCCGGCGCATGGACCTCACGATCGGCGTCAACGCCACCGCCGACATCGCTCACGCCATCGCCACGCTGCGGGACGTCCTCTCGAACGAGCCGCGCGTGCTGCCGGAGCCGGCGCCGTCGGTCGACGTTGTCGAGCTCGCGGACGAGAAGGTCAACCTGCTCGTCCGCGCCTGGACCCTCCCCGCCGACTTCTTCCCGGCGCGGCTCGAGCTCACGCGCCACTTCAAGGAGCGGCTCGACGCGGAGGGGATCGTCGTCCCGCTTCCCCAGCGCGAGCTCCATATCCCCCTTCGCGAGCCGGAGCGGCGCTCTACCCCGCTCCTCTGAGGCGGCGCGCGCGTTCGAGAGGGCCCGGGGGCGACCCCGCCGCGCCGCCTCTCGCCCCTGGGCTAGGTCAGGGCGTGCCCATCAGGAGATAATACCAGGTGCCCACCTCGATGGCGTTCGGGTGCGTCCCGCTCACCCGGGTCAGCGTGCGCGTGAAGATCTTCTTGTTGAACGCAAGGCCGTTGCTCGGCGCCTGCGTCTTCACATACCAGGCGGCCGCCATCAGGGCCGATGTCTGGTTGTCCTTCTCGAACAGGACTCCCATCTTCACCTGGCTGTCGTCGGGGCTCGGCAACCGGTAAAGGTACCCGGTGCGGGTCCCCGGGACGGAGCGCGTCCCCTGCGTCCAGTCGCCCTGGGTCGGGTTCCGGGGGGCCGTGAACTGGTTGCTCGGGCTCACGACGTCCAGGAACGCGTCGAGCGCCGGCGCCGTGAAGCTCGGGATCACCTCGGACGTGAAGGTCAATGTGTTCGAGAAGGTGAGCGTGCTCGCCCACCGCCAGTACTCCGTCTGCGCCTGGAAGGTGAGCTGGCCATTGGAAACACCGTTGCTCCCGAGGGCCACGATCCGGACGAGATCCGCGTTCGAGAAGATCCTGAGCCTCACGTCCGGCGGGATCTGGTCGAGCACGCCGGAGCCCGGTTTGGCCTTCGCAGGGCTGCGCGTCGAGATGGAAGCGCCGGCGGCGGGCGCACCGAACGTTGAGTCTGCATCGTTGCTCATGGTTGCGCTCTCTCCTGGGATGACGATCACGACAGCGTCGATCGCAGCGCGCAGGCCCTGCCCAGCCCGCGCTCCGGCGGCGGCGCAGCGCGCGCGTGCGTGTTCACGACGCGCGACCCGCGCGGCCTCACCCGGCGTCGACGAGAGGAAACCTGGATCCTCCCGGCCGCGGCGTCGATGACAGGCGGTCACGCGCGAGGGCCGGCGCGCTCCGGCCGCGGCCCGATGTTCAGTACCGGACCACCTCGACCGCCTCGGTGCCGAGCCGGATCTGCCGCGACGTCGTCCGGCGCTCGACGAGCGAGCCGGCGTCGAGCACGCCCGCGCGCGCGAGCTGCTGGCGGGCGCGGAAGACGTTGACGTTGAGGTGATGGAGGTCGAGCCGCAGCTTGCCGAGCAGGTCATCGACGTAGCGCCACCCGCGCTCGGCCGGGGGCAGCCCCGCCTCCCGGTCGCGCAGCCGGGAGCGCGCCAGCATGAGGAGCAGCTCGTGGTGGGCGCGCGCGGCGAGCTGGATGACCTTTTCCCCTTGCACCAGGGCGACGGCGATGTGCTCCTCGTCGTGGCTCACCTCGAAGCGCAGGACGGTGAGGCCGAGCAGCTTGGGGCTCGCCGCGCTCGACGCGGTCGTCGGCACGACGGCGTCGAGCGCCTGCGGCGGGACGCGCAGGACCCAGGCGCCGCCGGCCTCGATGCGCTCCTGATCCACGGCCGGGCGCGTGCTCCCGTCGATCTCGATCTGCCAGACGCCGTGTTGATCCTCGAAGAGCGTCACCCGGGGGTCGGCGGCGTCCGGCAGCGCGAGCAGGCCCTCCTCCGCCGCGCGCACCTCGCCGGTGAGCTCGGCCCGCGCGCTCGTGACGGGCGCGCCGGCCTCCTCCACGGTCCAGCGCTCGGCGTCGCCGCCGAACACGAGCTCGGTCCCCGCGTCGAGCGCGACCCGCTCGGCGGACGTGAGCCGCCGGCCGCTGACGTGCGTGCCGTTCGTGCTGCCGAGGTCGCGGATCCACCAGCGGGCCCCGTCCCAGAACAGGACGGCGTGCTCGCCGGAGGCGCAGCGGTCCCGGAGGCGCACGGCGCAGTCGCGCGCCCGGCCGACCCGCGCGCGCGCCGGGAGCGTCACGCGAACGCCGTGGGCTTCATGCTTCAAGACCGCCATGGATGCAGCGTAAGATGCTGCCGCCGACCACATCAACGGCGTCGAAGGCGAGGCCCCCATGAGCGATCCCGCGGCACTCCTCAGGAAGCTGGCGGGTGAGCTTCACCTGTCTCCCTCGGCATGCGCGGAGATCCAGCGGGCGCTCGCCGAGCACGCCGCGCGCAGCCTCACGGAAGAGCTGCCGGCGACCGTGGTCCGGGACGCGCCGGCGGCGCCGAGAGGCGCGCCGGGGCCGAGCGGGGAGGCGCCTGCGGCGGCCGGGGACGCGCCCGGGCTGACCGGGGACGCGTCGGCGGCGGCCGAGCGCCGCCCGAGCGCCGCGCCTCCGGCGGTCCACGCGCCGGTCGCGGCGTGGCCCTGGGACCGTTACGACGATCTCGGGCTCATCGGCCGCGGGGGCATGGGCGAGGTGCGGCGCGTGCGCGATCGCGTGATGGGCCGCGTGCTCGCCATGAAGCTGCTGCGCGTCGAGGGGCAAGACGACGCGGACGGCCGGGCGCGCTTCCTCGACGAGGCGCGCCTCACGGCGTGCCTTCAGCACCCAGGGATCGTCCCCGTCCACGACTGCGGGATGCTCCCGACCGGCCAGCTCTGGTTCACGATGAAGGAGGTCCGCGGCCGCACGCTGAGCGCGCTGATCCGCGCGCTCCACGCCTCGGGCGAGGCGGGCCCCTCGCCCGAGGCGCTGCGCCGCGGGCTCGACGTCTTCGTCCGCGTCTGCGAGGCGGTCGCGTACGCGCACGGCCAGGGCGTCCTCCACCGCGATCTCAAGCCGGACAACGTCATGATCGGCGAGTTCGGCGAGGTCCTCGTGATGGACTGGGGCATCGCCCGCGCGACCGCGCGCGGGGCGCTGGCGAACGCGCTCCCGGACAGCGGCCACCACACGCACGTGGGCCTGGTCCTGGGGACGCCGGTCTACATGCCCCCGGAGCAGGCGCGCGGCGAGGCCGAGCAGCTCGGGCCCCCCAGCGACGTGTACGCCCTCGGGGCCGTCCTGTACGAGCTCCTCTGCGGCGAGCCGCCGTTCCGGGGGCCGGCGCTGGCCGTCCTTGCGCAGGTGGCCCAGCGGCCGCCCGAGCGGCTCGCCGTCCGGTGCCCTGACCAGATCCCTCGGGATCTCATCGCGATCTGCGAGCGGGCGATGGCGCGCGACCCGCCTTCGCGTTACGCGAGCGCCGAGGTGCTCGCCGCGGAGATCCGCGGCTTCCTCGACGGCGCCCGCCGTCGCGAGCGGGCGCGCGCCCTGGTCGAGGAGTCGCGCGCGCTGGCGCCGCAGATCGAGGGCCTGCGCGCGCGCGCCCGGGCCCTCCGGGCCGAGGCGAAGGCGGTGCTCGGGCGCCTCGACTCGTTCGCGCCCGCCGCCGAGAAGGCGCAGGGATGGGCGCTCCAGGACGAGGCGCGCGCGCTCGACCGCGCCGCCGCCCTGGACGAGGCGACCTGGCACCAGAAGCTCCGCGCCGCGCTCAACGAGGCCCCGGACTTCGACGAAGCGCACGCGGCGCTCGCCGACGCCCACCTGGCCGATCTGCGGGCTGCCGAGGAGGCCCGCGACGCCGAGGCCGCGGCGCGCGCCGAGGCGTTCCTCAGGGCGCACGCGCGCGAGCGGCACGCCGTCTTGCTCCGCGGCACCGGGGCCCTCTCGCTGCGGACCGACCCCGAGGGGGCGCAGGTCTGGCTGCTCCGCTATGTCGAGCAGGGGCGCCGGCTTCGCGCCGAGCCCCAGGGCTTCCTCGGTCACACGCCGCTCTGCGAGGTCCCGCTGGCGCGCGGCAGCTACCTGCTCTCGATCCGCGCGCCCGGGTACCGCGAGGCGTCGTACCCCGTGAAGATCGGCCGCGGCGAGCACTGGGACGGCGTGCGTCCGGGCGGCGCGGAGCCGTTCGTCGTGCCCCTCCTGCCCTCGGAGACGCTCGGCGAAGAGGACGTCTACGTGCCGGCGGGCTTCTTCTCGGCCGGCGGAGACCCGCAGGCCGGCGACGGCCTGCCGGCGTGCCGGATCTGGGTCGACGGCTTCGTGGTGCGGCGGCATCCGGTGACGCAGGCCGAGTACCTCGCCTTCCTGAACGATCTGCTCGCGCGCGGGCGCGAGGCGGAGGCCGCGGCGGCGTGCCCGCGCGCGGCCCGCGCGATCGCCGGCAACGTGGACATCCCGCTGTTCGCGCGCGACGGGGACGGGCGGTTCGTGCTCGGCCCAGAGGCGCGCGCGGAGCAGGCGCGGCACCCGGTCGCCTCGGTGGACTGGCGCAGCGCCGTCGCCTACGCGTCCTGGCTGGAGGCGCGCACCGGCGCCCCGTGGCGCCTCGTCGGCGAGCTCGAGCGCGAGAAGGCCGCGCGCGGCGTCGACGGGCGCTTCTTCCCGTGGGGAGACGAGCCCGAGCCGACGTGGGCCTGCATGGTGGGGGGCCGCCCCGGCCCCGCGAGCCCGGCGCCGGTGGACGACCATCCGACGGACGAGGGCCCCCACGGCGCCCGGGGCCTCGCGGGCAACGTCCGCGACTGGTGCGCCGAGCTGTGGATGCCCGACGGCCCCACGGTGGTCGACCGCATCGCGCGCCTCCAGCCAGCGGACGCGGCGGCTCCGGGGCTCCGCTCGATCCGCGGGGGCGCGTGGAGCTCCGGGCCCCCCGCGGTGTGCCGCGCGGCAGGTCGCTTCGCTGCGCGCCCGGAGGATCGCTTCAGCGCCGTGGGCTTCCGTCTCGCCCGGCAAGCCGTCGCCGGCAGGTAGCCGGCGGTCGCCGGCGCGCAGGGGGACGCGATCGGACCCGGCGACCGGCCGTGTTTGGCTGCTGAGCCCGCATCGCAGCGCTGGCGCCGGGGAACGGCCTGGTATCAGACGGCGAAAAACGGCGACAGACGGCGACAGACGGCGGATGTCGCGTTTGCACTCGAGCGCTAAGGTCGTGGGGACAGCCTGTGTCCACGAGGTCCATGGAGAACACGGATTCGCGTCAAGAAACGGCGGAGCTCTCCGAAGCGGCCTCGCCCGCGGCGGCGCCCCTGCAGTGCGGCGAGGCGGGGGCTGCGCGGCTCGATCAGGAGCGCCCTGCGCTGGACGAGTCCCCCGCGGACCGCGCGCTGGTCGACGCCTTCTTCCAGGCCACGACCGCGGGGCTGGCGGTGATCGACCGCGATCTCCGCGTGGTGCGGCTCAACCAGGCGCTGGCGGACATCAACGGGATCCCCCTCGAGGCGCACCTCGGCAGGACGATCCCCGAGCTGCTCCCGGAGATGAGCGACGTGATCGTCGCCAATCTCCGGCGCGTCCTGGAGACGGGCGAGGCGTTCACCGCCGAGGTGACGGGGACGACGCGGGCGTCGGAGCGACCGCGCTCCTGGCTGGTCAATTACGCGCCTGTGCGGGCGAAGGACGGGCCCGTCATGGGTGTGGGGACGATCGTCCTCGACATCACCGAGCGCAAGCAGACGGAGGACAGGCTCCAGGAAGAAGGGGAGACGCTCGAGCTGCTCAATCGCGCCGGCAAGCAGCTCGCCGCCGAGCTGGATCTGGAGAAGCTCGTGCAGGCGGTGACCGACGCTGCCACCCGCCTGAGCGGCGCCCAGTTCGGCGCGTTCTTCTACAATGTCACGAACGCCGAGGGGAAGAGCTACATGCTCTACACCATCTCCGGCGTGCCCCGAGAGCACTTCTCCGGGTTCCCGATGCCGCGCAACACGGCCGTGTTCGCGCCGACCTTCAACGGCGAGGGCGTGGTGCGGCTCGACGATGTCACGAAGGACCCGCGCTATGGGAACAACCCCCCTTACCATGGGATGCCGAAGGGCCACTTGCCTGTCGTCAGCTACCTTGCCGTGCCGGTGGTCTCCCGTTCGGGGCATGTCATCGGCGGGCTGTTCTTCGGGCACTCCGAGCGGGGTGTCTTCACCGAGCGGGCGGAGAAGCTGGTGGTCGGCCTCGCGGCTCAGGCCGCCATCGCGATGGATAACGCGCACCTGTTCCGGAAGGCGCAGCAGCTCATCCAGGCGCTCGAGCGGAGCAACAACGAGCTCGACCGCTTCGCCTACGTGGCGAGCCACGACCTGAAGGCGCCGCTCCGCGCCATCGCGAACCTCTCGCAGTGGATCGAGGACGATCTCGTCGACAAGGCGACGCCGGAGACGCGCCAGTACATGGAGCTCCTCCGCTCGCGCGTGGTCCGGCTGGAGGCGCTCATCGACGGGATCTTGCGCTACTCGCGCGCTGGACGCCTCCGCGACAAGCCCGAGATCGTGGATGTCCAGAAGCTCCTCGAGGACGTCGTCGCCCTGCTCACGGTCCCTGCGGGCGCGTCGATCGAGGTCGCGATGGGCATGCCGACGCTGCTCGCCGAGCGGATCCCGCTGGAGCAGGTGTTCCTGAACCTGATCGGCAATGCGTTGAAGTATGCCGAACGCCCCGACGCGCGCGTCGATGTGCGGGGGCGGGCGCTGGGCGATCTCTGGGAGTTCTCGGTGAAGGACAACGGACCCGGGATCGACCCGCGATACCACGGGAAGGTATGGGAGATCTTCCAGACCCTGAACGCGCGCGACAACATCGAGGGGACGGGCATCGGGCTCGCGATCGTCCAGAAGATCGTGCTCAGCAAGGGGGGGCGTGTGTGGGTCGAGTCCGAGCAGGGCGCCGGCGCCACGTTCTTCTTCACCTGGCCTCGGATGGAGACGGACGGCGGGCTCGGCATGCGCTGAGGCGCGGCGGCTCTGGCATGGCGCGCGGCGCGAGGCGAGCGTGGCAATCCGCCACGCCCCGCGCCGGGTGACGGAGCCGGAGCGTCGCGGCCGCTCGTCGTGGGGCGGTGGCGCGCGATCTGCTTTCTCGCTGTCGGGTGGGCATGGGCCCTTGCCCCATGCCGGGAGCGAGACGGTGAAGCATCGATCCATGGCGGTCCTCCTGAACTGCTCTTCCCGGTCGAACCGCGCGGCGGCGCAGCGCGCGCGGCTCGGGGAGCTCCTGAAAGAGAGCGGCCTCGCCGCGGAGGTGCTGTGCGCCGAGAAGGGGCAGCAGCTCGGGGAGCTCGCCCGCCGTGTGGCGCGGGGGCCTTGCGAGCTCGTCGTGGCCGGCGGCGGCGACGGGACGGTGAACACCGTCGCTGCCGCGCTCGCCGGCACGGACAAGACGATGGGTGTCCTTCCGCTCGGCACGGTGAACCATTTTGCCAAGCACCTCGGCGTTCCGCTCACCCTCGAGGGCGCCGTGCGCACGCTCGTCGCGGGGCGGCGCGTCCGGGTCGATGTCGGCGAGGTCAACGGCCGGGTCTTCGTGAACAACTCGACGCTGGGCATTTACCCGGGCATCGTGCGCGCCCGCGAGGCGCTCCGGAAGCGGCGTGGGCTCAACAAGTGGATAGCCCTGGCGCTGTCGACCGTCTCGGGGATCCGGCGGCACGAGCGTGTCCGTCTCCGGCTCGTCCTGGATGGGCAGGAGGTCGAGCTGGAGACGCCGTTCGTGTTCGTCGCGAACAACGACTTCAAGCTTGGCGACGTGGACATCGGCCGCCAGCGCCCGCCGTGTTCGGGTGAGCTCGGCGTCTGCGTGGCGCACGCGGAGAGCCGCCTCTCCACGCTCAAGCTCATCGCCAGCGCGGCCGTCGGGCGCATCCATCAATCGAGCGATTTCAGCATCCTACGAACGACGGAGCTCCGGGTGGAGGCGCCCCATCGCAGCCTCCACGTGGCCGCGGACGGCGAGGTCCTCAGGATGACGCCGCCGCTCTGCTATCGCGTGCGGCCTGCAGCGCTGCGGGTCATCGTGCCGCTGTCGTCCGAGCTCCGCGCGGGCTCGCGGCGGCAGGAGGATCGATCGGGCCGTATCGCCGCGCTGGGGGGATGAGGCGCCGTGCGCACGCTCGTGCACCTGTCGGATCTGCACTTCGGCCGCGTCGACAAGGCCATCCTCCGCCCGCTGATCGACAGGATAGGGGAGCTCGAACCGCACGTGGTCGTGATCTCCGGCGATCTGACCCAGCGGGCGCGCGACGCCGAGTTCGCCGAGGCGCGCGCCTTCCTCGACGCGCTGCCCTCGCCGCAGATCGTCGTGCCTGGCAACCACGATGTCCCGCTCTACAACCTGTTCGACCGGTTCTTTCGCCCGCTCGACAGGTACCGGAGCCACATCACGGACGACCTCTCGCCGTTCCACCTCGACGCGGAGATCGCCGTCCTGGGCATCAACACCGCGCGCTCGCTGACCATCAAGGATGGGCGCATCAACGCGCGGCAGATTCGGGAGATCAAGGCGAGGATGTGCGATCTAGGGCCCGGGATCACGAAGATCGTGGTGACGCACCACCCGTTCGATCTGCCGGAGAACTCGCCGCATGCGATCGTCGGGCGCGCGCGGCAGGCGATGGCGGCGGTCGCGGGCTGCGGTGTCGACGTCATCTTGTCGGGGCACCTGCACCTCAGCCACACGGGGCACTCCGCGGAGCGCTTCGAGGTCGGCGGCCACTCCTCGCTGATCGTCCAGGCCGGGACCGCGACCTCCACGCGCGGGCGCGGGGAGCGGAACGCCTTCAATGTGATCCGCGTCGATGGGAGGAAGATCCATATCGATCGGTATTTCTGGCAGCCGGAAGGCGGCCTCTTCGGGATCGCGAGCACCGAGCATTTCGAGGAGACGTCGCGCGGCTGGGTGCGGGCGGCGTAGGCAAAAGAGAGTCTTCTCCTTGCGCCTTTGCGCCTTTGCGCGCGGCGGCCACGCCGCTCGCTTGAATCTCGCGCACTGCGCGCCGCGGTGTAGCATGGGGTCACGTTGGCCCCGCCCCGCATGAAGAGCTCGCCCCGTGAACGCTCTGGCATGCCGTCCGGAGCGCTGCCGCGCCCAGGGAATGCCAGGATCGCGCTGATCGCCCTCGTCGTCGCGGGAGCAGTCGGCCTGACGTCCTGGTGGATCGCGCGGCCTGCGGGCGGCCCCGAGGGCTCGCGGCCCGGCCCGACCGCGGAGGCGATGGCCAAGGTGCGTCCGGACATCGAGGCCATGCTTCGCTCCTTCGAGCCGCCGCCGCCCGAGCCTCCCCAGCGCGCGCTCCCCGAGCGCCCCCTCGCGCTCCCGGCTCCGCCCGAGCCGCCCGCGCAGCGCGATGGCCACGATCTCCGCAAGATCGAGCCCGTGCGGCTCTTCATGGAAGCGCGGAGGGCTGCCGCGCACGGCGATTACCAGGCAGCGGCGCAGATCCAGCACTGGGCCGTGGCTGGCGGGGTGGACGGGAAATACGACCTGGCGTGTTATTACGCCCGCGCCGGGCAGCTCGACGCCTCCTTCCACTGGCTGGAGCGCGCTGCGGTCGAGGAGGGCGTCGACCCGGACTGGGCAGCCCGGGACTCCGATCTGGAGGTGCTGCGCAGCGATGCGCGATGGGCGATGGTCTATCCCTACCTGGCGCGGGCCGGGCGCTACTGGGGACAGTCCGGGATCAAGAAGACGCTCCTGGTGCTCCCGAAGGGCTATCGCACTGGCAAGCCGATCCCGGTCGTGATGGGCATGCACGGCCTGGGGTCGCAGCCGGAGGATTTTGTGGACGAGAGCGTCCAGCGCGCCGCCGACGCGCTCTCGGTCGCTTTCGTCTCCGTGAGCGGCACCCTGCCGCGCGGACCACGCAAGTTCGTATGGTCCGAGTCGCCCGCGCGCGACCGCGCGCGGCTGGACGAGGCGCTCGCCGAGGTGCGCGACCGGGTGACCGTTGCCCCCGGCCAGGTGATCCTGATCGGCTTCTCGCAGGGCGGCCAGATGGCCGCCGAGATCGCGGCCCGGGATCCGCGCCACTACGCCGGTGCCGTCGTCATGTCTCCCGGGTCCGTCACCGAGCTCTCGCTCGACGGCGTGCCGCGCTCGCCCGAGCTCGCCCAGCGCCGCTGTGTCGTGGTGGTCGGCGCCGGCGAGTCGCCGGGCAACGTCCGGCGCGCCGAGCGCGACGCCGCGCGGCTGCGCGCGCTCGGCGCCGAGGTCTTCCACAAGCCCTACGCGGAGCAGCAACAACACTCCTTCCCGCCGGACTTTGACACCGCGCTCCCGATCTGGATTCGCTACATCCTCGGCACGGGCCCGAGGCCCCGGTAGCCAGCGACCCGGAAGGCGCGTCCCGCTCGCGGTCGCGCACGAGAACGACGCGCGCTGCGATACGACGACGGCACGTTATGCGTGGTGCCGAGTCGATCCGTGCGCTCGCGATGCGAAATGGGCGATCTCTGGAGAATGCGCGCCGTCTCGTTCTTCGCGAGATGGGTGGAAATGAGCTTTCCAAGCTGATCGGGGCCGCCGTTCGTGCTGGGCGCGGGTTGCAGCGTGAGCGCGGGAGCGCTGCACGATCGATTGACAGCGCCCAGACCGCCAGCAAGATTCCTCTCGGACGGATGAACATCGGGAACGGTCGAGAACGCGTGATGGCGTCGCGCGCGCCGGCCAAGTGTTTGGTGGTCTGGGGGGAGGTCAAATCATGAGAACGCTCACGGTGACCCGGCTGGTCATCTCCGCGCTCTTGCCGGCGGCCTGCGCGCAACCGACCGAGAGCGGCTCGCGCGAGGAGAGCGGGGAGGAGCGGTCAGCGATCGTCGGCGCCGACGCCCGGGCGGACAACACGCACACGGCGGTGGTGTCCCTCGACGGAGGCTGCAGCGGCACCATCGTTCGCCGGAGCGCCGATGGCGACAAGGTCTACGTGCTCACCGCCGCGCACTGCTGCTTTCCCCCTCCCAAGAAGGTCCTGATCGGCCCCGACTTCTTGGAGCCGTCGATGACGCTTGATGTCGATGATGATTCGGTCAGGCTTCACCCCTGTCACAACCTGTTCAACCACGACTATGATGTCTGTGTCGTGACCGCCAGAGGCGCGGACGATCTCGATGTCACGCCGATCCCGCTTGCGTCGGCGCCGGACGATGTGACGGTCGGAAGCGCATTGACCGTCGTGGGGTACGGCGGCACCCCGGCGCAGAACTCCATTCGCCGGAGGGTCGAAGCGCGCGTCAGCGAGGTCGAGCCGCTCACGATCGTGGTCGATCAGACGAACGCACAAGGCGGCGTGTGCTACGGCGACAGCGGCGGTCCAGCGCTGATCCTGCAGAATGGCGTCGAGGTCGTCGCGGGCGTGAGCTCATTCGTCGCCAGATCCAATTTTTGCGACGCCTCGGGTGCGCTCGCGCGCGTGGCCTTTGCTGGCGTCCGCAACGAGTTCCTGGAGAAGGTGCTCGCGGGCGAGGAATCCACGCTCGAGCACCGCCTGATCATGCGCGACGGCGTTACTCCCGGCCAGGTCCGCGACACGTACATCGCGAGCGACCAGCCCGATCAGAGCTTCGGCGAGCGCGTCGATCTCCTCGTGGGGACGCCGCCTGGCACCGATGCGGTCCGCCGCGCCCTGCTCCGCTTCGATCTCTCCTCGGTCCCCCGGCGGGCGACGCTCCTCACGGCTCGCGTCGGGCTGGGGGTGGCGAGCACGAGCGGGCCGGGAGCGATCTCCGTGCACCGCGTGGTGAGGGACTGGGACGAGAGCGAATCCTGGGCTTCCTTCGCAAAGGATTCGTTTGATCCCATTCCGGTCGCGGTCACCGGCAACGTGAAGGCCATTGTAAAGGAGGGTGGCCTCGTCTCGTTCGACGTGACCAGGCTCGTCCTGGATTGGCGTCGCGGCAAGACGGAGAATTACGGCATCCTGCTCCGCTCGGACGACCGCGAGCAGATTCAGCTCTTCGCCAGCGATCTCCCCTCGAGTCTGCGACCGTGGATGCGCCTCTGCTATCTGCCGAAGGCGCCTTGAACCCGCGTCGTCTGAGCTCGTCCCAGGCTCCGCGCCCGCGGTAGGCACCCAGAGAGGGGGGTCTCCGCGCGGGGGGGGATTGGCCAATGTCTGTTGGATCAGTCGAGTGAGCGGTAGGCGCCCGGAGAGGGGGTTCTCCGCGCGGGGTGGGGGATGGGCCGATGTTTGAGCCTGGGTCATCCCTCCTCCGGCGGAGCCGGAGGAGGGATGACCCAGGCGAGTTCGGCGGGGCCCCCACCCCGCGCGGAGAACCCCCTCTCCGGGCGCCGGGCGACCCGGCAAGACCTCACGTCCGCCGGGACAATAGCCGCCCGGATCCCATCACCCCATCACGCCAGCCTGCCAAGCTCCCGGAACCGCCCGCGCAGGTCGTTGTAGAGCCCCCGGTACACCGCGTGGATCTCCCGGTACCGCGCCGAGCGCGCCGCGTCCGGCGCGACCCGGGACACGACATGGACGAACGCGTCCGCCGCCTCCTCGACCGACGGGAACAGCCCCGCGCCCGCCGCGCCGAGCAGCGCCGCGCCGTAGGCCGGACCCTCGGTCGACGTCGTGATCGCCACCGGCGCCTCGAAGACGTCGGCCATCAGCTGGCGCCAGAACGGGCTGCGCGCCCCGCCGCCCGTCAGGCGGATCTCGTCGATCGAGACCGCCGCCGCGCCGTTCGTCTGGCCCACGCCGCGCATCAGATCCAGCGAGTCCGCGAGCCCGAACGTGATGCCTTCCAGCACCGCGCGCGAGAGGTCGGCCTTCGTCGTGCGGGCGCTCAGCCCCACGAACGCGCCGCGCGCCGCCGCGTCGTTGTGCGGCGTGCGCTCGCCCATCAGGTACGGCAGGAAGACGACGCCGCCCGCGCCCGGGCGCGCCGTCGACGCCGTGTCCGAGATGATCTCGTACGGATCGACCTTGCGGAGCTCGGCCGCCATGCGCTCCCCGTCGCCGAGGACGTCGCGGTACCAGCGGAGCGCGCCGCCGGCGGCGAGCATCACCCCCATCAGGTAGAAGCGGCCCGGGACCGCGTGGCAGAAGCTGTGGAGCCGCATCTCGGGCTCCACGATCCACGAGTCGGTGTGCGCCAGGATCACGCCGCTCGTGCCGACCGACGCCATCGCCCGGCCGGGGCGCACGATGCCGAGCCCCACAGCGCCCGCCGCGTTGTCCGCGGCGCCCCGCACGACGGGGATGCCCGCCGGCAGCCCCGTCGCGGCCGCGACCTCGGCCTTCAGCTGGCCGAGCGGCGCGTTCGAGGGCGCCGACCGCGGGAACACCGCGCGCGGGACGCCGACCGCCGAGAGGAGCTCGGCGCTGAACGAGCGATCCCCGGGCGAGAACGCCAGCGTGCCGCTCGCGTCGCTGTCGTCCGTCCCGAGCTCGCCCGTCAGCCGCAAGCCTACGAAATCCTTCGGCATGAGCACCGCGCGGACGCGGGCGAACGCCTCGGGCTCGTTCGCCCGCAGCCAGAGCAGCTTCGGCAGCGTGAACCCCTCGAGCGCGCGGTTGCCGACGAGGCGCGCGAGCCCCGCGTCGCCGACCTTCGGGTTCGCGCGGATGGCCTCACACTCGGCCGTGGTGCGCGTGTCGCACCACAGGATCGCAGGCCGGATGACCGCCTGCGCCTCGTCCAGCAAGACCGCCGAGTGCATCTGCCCCGTCAGCCCGATCGCGCGCACGTCGTCGCGGCGCGGGCCGAGGGCGCGGGCGAGCTCGCCGAGGGCGCTCAGCGCCGCCGCGGCGAAGTCCTCGGGATCCTGCTCGGCCCACCCGGCGTGCGGCGTGGAGAGCGGGTATTCGCGGT
This sequence comes from Sorangium sp. So ce295, assembly GCF_051527405.1. Lineage (NCBI taxonomy): Bacteria > Pseudomonadati > Myxococcota > Polyangiales > Polyangiaceae > Sorangium > Sorangium sp. So ce295. The sequence continues at coordinate 13,551,556 of NZ_CP150324.1, forward strand.
GCGCCGACGCGACCGCCGCGCCGCGCTCCGTTTCGACTGCGATGGCCTTGAGGCCGCTGGTCCCGACGTCGATTCCGATCACGATGGCCATGGAAAGCGTCCTTTTTGCAGTTTCGTCTACTTCGGTGATCTTCGTAACGACTCTTAACTAATCGAGAAAATCGTAAGCTTTGTGAGCGCGAAGGCCGCGCGGCTAGAACACGACCTGGAGCTTCATGGGCGCGGTGCCCTTCTTCATCATCTCGAGGCCGCGCGGGAGCTCCTCGACCGGCATCGCCTCGGAGAGGAGCTTCCTTACGTCGACCGCGCCGCGCTCCATCAGCTTGAATGCCCGGTCGTACGTCCGCCGGATCGCGAAGCTGCCGATGATCTCGAGATCGCGCCGGTAGATCTCGAACGGCGAGATCTCCACCTTGTCCTGCGGTCCACACACGCCGAACACGAGGTACCGGCCGCCGTTCTTGACGTACTGGACCGAGTCGCCGAGCACCCGGGCGATGCCCGTCGCGTCGATCACGACGTCGAAGCCGTAGGGCGCGATCTTCTTGAGCTTCGCCTGGAGCGCGTTGTCGGCGAGCACCACCTCGGTGGCGCCGTGCTGGCGGGCGAGGTCGAGCTTCGACTCGACGACGTCGATGACGGTGACCGCGGCGGCGCCGTTCGCGAGGCTCGCCTGGAGGTGGAGCTGGCCGATCGGGCCGGCGCCGAGGACGAGGACCTCCGAGCCGATCTCGATGCGCGCGCGATCCTGCCCGAAGACGACGCACGCGAGCGGCTCGCAGAAGGCGGCCTCGCTGAACGAGACGCGCTCGAAGCGATAACAGTTCTTCGCGGGGACCCGGACGAGCTCGGCGAAGCCGCCGTCGCGCGTCACGCCGACCGCGTTCCACTTCAGGCAGTGGTTCTGCCGGTTGATCATGCAGAAGTGGCACTCTTCGCAGGTCACCGTCGGGTCGACCATCACCCGATCGCCGGGCCGGAGGCCCTCGACCTCGTCGCCCACCGCCGCCACCTCGCCGGCGAGCTCGTGCCCGGGGATCAGCGGGAAGGTCGGGAAGAAATCGCCCTCCCAGATGTGCACGTCGGTGCCGCAGATGCCGCACGCCTTCGCGCGGACGAGGACGTCGCGCGGGCCGATCTGCGGCGGGGCGACGTCATGGCGAACGGCGATCTTCTTCACGGCTTCGAGCACGGCAGCCTTCATGCGAGACCCTCCTTGGGAAGGTCGCATAGGCGGGCCAGCGCCGCGCGTCGAGGGTCGAGGGCCGCCGGCTGCGCCCGCGCCGCCTCGCGGCGTCGGGGACCGCCCAACGCGGCGTCGCACGACGTCGCGCAGGGCGGCCTGACGCGGGATGTCAGGACTTCGTGGCCGGCTTGGACGGGGAGATCGTGCGCCAGAGGAACGCGTAGACGTCCATCAGATCGCGCGGGGCGAGGCCGCGCTCGCGCAGGCGCCGCTCGAGCTCGCGCGCCAGCGATTGCATCCGGGCATACCCCTCGGCGCTCGGCGCGCGATCGTAGGCGAGATTGAAGCCGAGCACGGCGGCCTGCTTCTCGTAGAAGGAGGGCTTCACGAAGACGTGCTCGCCCGGGTAGACGAGCGCGCCGAGGATCGTGACGAGCGGCCACGTGACGACCTTGGCCGCGGCGAGCACGCCGGCCAGCCGGTCGAAGCGCGCGGCGTAATCGCCCGCGCCATAGAGGAGATCCACGACCGCCTCGGCGTAGGCGCGGTGGTGCTCGGCCGGCATCTTGTTGAAGGGGATGAGATCGCCGAGGGGGTGCAGGAGGCCGGTCGCGGCCTTGTGGACCTTGGTGATGCGCTCCATGAAATCGTTCAGGTTGCCCGCCGCGAGCAGCGCCTCGAGCTCGCCCTTGGCGAGGAGCGCGCGCGCGGTCTCGATGGCGCCTTGCTTGAAGGCCTTGCTCTTCTTCTTCCCCACGCTCGCCGGACCCTCGGCCCCCTCGCCCCCGGCGGCGCCTCGTTCCTCGGCGATGAACTGCGGACCCCCGAACCCACCCTCGAACTGCGACTCGAAGCTCGCGACCTGCTCGTCGAAGCTCGTGACCGGCGGCGCGACGACGCGGGCGCGCTGCTTCTTGGCGGCGGCCGACGGCCGGTCACGGAGACCGCGGATCCTGGCCTCGAGCGCGCTCGCCTCGTCGTCGCCGAGCTGCACCGGCTCCAGCTTCGACCAGAAAGCCTTGGCGATGGAGTGATTGAGGCCATCCTCGAAATCGTAGAAGCGCTTTTCGTCGCGCTCCTCGACGAGGTATCCGAGTCCCCATTGGGGACACCCCGGGTGCTTGACGATGATCGGGGCCGAGGGTTCCGTTGAACGAGAGGTCGCCATAGGCGGCGCAGCCTACTCGATCTTGGGACGACCGCATCCGCCCCGGAGCCCCTTCTGGACCCGTGTTCAGGTGCGCCGCGCCGGCCCATGCGGGCAGGCCGGCGCTTCGGGTCTCAGTTGACGTCGCGCGCCGCCGAGGCGAGCGCGAGCTGCTGGAGCGCGAGCGCCTCGGTCACGCGGCGCACCCGCGCGACGACGTCGAGGGTCTCCAGCACCGCCTGCCGCTCCCGCGCGTCGAGGATGAGGTGGTGGGCGCAGAGATCCGCGACGAGCGACGTGGCCGCGTCGCGCGGCAGCCGGAACTCGAAATTGCTGTCCCGATCCCGGACGAGCGCCGCGAACGAGGCCGCGGTGGAGATGAGCGCGGCGTGATCCTGGGCCGAGACCTCCCCGGGCTCGTCCTCGAGGACCGTCGCCGCGGCCGTGCGGTACGGCGGCACGAACGGGCGCTCCGCCAGGCGGACCCGGGCGCGGCCCCGCAGCATGATGTTGTAGCGGCCCCCGGGCAGCTCGGCGTGATCGATGATCTCGCCGGCGCCGGCCACCTGCGCGATGGCCGGGTGGCCGTGCGCGTCGACCGCGCGGGGGTCCGTGATGAGGACGACGGAGAGGATGCGGTGCGTCCCGAGGGCGTCGCGCACGAGCGCCCGGTAGCGCGGCTCGAAGATGTGGAGCGGCAGCAGGGCGCCGGGGAAGAGCACCGTCTGCGGCAGCGGGAACAGCGGCAGCTCGGGCAATGCCCCACTGAGGTCGCCCGGGCGCGGAGGCGTCGTGTCCACGGGCCGCAGGGTAGCACGCGGGGGGTCGGGTGTGGCGGCGCCACGTACATGCACACCGGGCTCGGCGGTCCGCCGTCGCCGGCCCGCGTTCTGGCGCGCGTTCCGCGGAGGCGAGCGCGGCGCGCCGTCAGCCGAACATCTCGATGGCCGAGCCGGTGACGGCGTCGGGGGCGTCGAGCGCGGCGTACACGAGGAGCCGCGCCACCTCGTCGGCGCTCATCTGCGGGGGAAACCCGCTCCCGACGAGCATGTCGGTGTCGACCGAGCCGGGGAGCACGGCGATGGACTGGAGCCCCGTCCCGCGCAGCTCCTCGGCCAGGCTCTTCGAGAGGCCGATGAGGCCCCACTTGGACGCGGCGTACGAGGCGTTGCCGGGGCACGCGAGGGTCGAGGAGATGCTGCCGACGTGGACGAGGCGGCCGCGCCCCTGCTTCAGCATGGCCGGGAGGAACGCGCGCGAGATGAGGAAGGGGCCGCGGAGGTTGACCGCGATCACCTCGTCCCAGGCGGCGGGCGCGGTCTCGTGGACCTTCGCGCCGCGGCTCACGATGCCGGCGTTGTTCACGACGACGCGGGGCGCGCCGAGCCACGCCACCACCTCGGCGGAGGCGCGCGCCACCTGCTCCTCGGAGGCGACGTCGCAGGGGACCGGGAGCGCGGCGACGTCGAGGCGGCGGACCTCGTCGGTGACCTCGTCGAGGCGCGGGCTCGGCGGGCCGAGCAGCGCGATGGAGAGGCCGCGCCGCGCGAGCGCGAGCGCCGTCGCCCGGCCGATCCCGCGGCTCGGCCCGGTGACGACCGCGACGTCGGTCACGCCCTCCCCCCGGAGAGCGCGGCGAGGGCGAGATCGCGCTCGGGGCCTGGCTCGGCGAGCTCGCCGGCGGCGGCGACGGTCTCGATGAGGGCGCCCGCCTTGCGCTCGCCGCGGGCGATGAGGCACGTGTGCGTCAGCGTGAGCTTGCACAGCGCGCCGCGCGCGCCGAGCTCGCGGACCAGGAGCTCGACGAGCTGCCCGCCGATGCGCTCCTGCAAGGTCAGCCGCCGCGCGAGCGCGTCGAGGACGTGCGCGAGCGTCCCGATGCCGGCGACCCGCGCGCCCGGCAGGTAGACGATGATGCCGGTGCCGTGCCCCGGCAGCAGGTGGTGCGGGCACATCGTGGTCACGGCGAGGTCGCGGGCGATGACGAGGCCGCGCTCGAAGGGGCCTGTCTCCATGGCGCCCTCGCGGAGCACCGCGGCCGCGTCGATGGCCTCGCCTTCGATCAGGTCGTCGGCCCACGCGTCGGCGACCCGCTCGCCCGTGCCCGCGAGGTCCCCCTCGACGTCGCGCCCGAGGGCGCGGAGGAACTCCTCGATCGCCCACGCCGCTCTCTTCCGATCGATCACTGGGACCTCGTCAGTTAAGCAGCTGCCGGCGCCTCTCGGCGGTGATCGGCTTGCGCCCGGCGTAGCCGGCCTCGAGCCCGTGGAAGTGCTCTACGGCCGGCTCGCCGTAGCGCCAGCAGAGCCAGACGAGGGCGCCGTCGAGGCGCCCGTAGAAGTCGCAGAGGCCGATCCGCTGGTCCTTCACGACGACCCCGAGCTCCTCGATCTCCTGCCACCCGGACTCGTACGCGGCGATCTTCTCCGAGAGCTCGCGCTCGCGGGCCCGCGCCTGCTCGCTGCCGTTGCGCGCCATCTCGATGAGCTGATCGGGCGTCGCGGCCGGGCTCTGCACGGCCTGCACGAGCTCCTGCCAGCAGCGCTCGATATCGCTCGCCAGGGCGAGCTGCCGGCCGATCCTCTCCGAGAGCCGCGGGACGAGCGCGTTCGCTTCTTCGATCGTCCAGATGCGGGAGGTGCTCACGGGACCTCACCTGAAGGGCGGCGCGACGACCCGGTCATGCAGGGCCGGTAAGCGGAGGAGAGTGCGGTGTCAAGGGCTTCTACGGAAGGAGCCGCCGCGCGCGCTTGCATGCCGCGAGCAGCGCGCGCCCGCCGCATGCTGCGCGCGAGCAGCGCGCGCGGCGAGGGCGCGCTCGGTCGGGCGTGCGGGCGTGCGGCCGGTGCAGGCGCGCCCTCGCGAACGACAGCCAGCGTGGCCGCGATCACCCGCGTCGCGCCCTTCCTCTCCACTCGGCAATGTGTTGCGCGCGGCGTTCTGCAAGCGATAAGCTCGCGCGGCGATCCTGTCGGATCGCGAGGCCGCCGCATGCGACTCCGGACGATGTCGGGCATCAAGCTGTCGAATTGGCTCCTTGGCGGCTGGAGCGGGCTCGTCCTCCTCTACCTGTATCTGCCGATCCTGCTCCTCGTCGCCTACTCGTTCAACGACTCGCGGATGAGCGTGGTGTGGGAGGGGTTCACCTTCAAATGGTATCGGCAGCTCTTCGATGAGCTCGTCGCCCACCTGGGCGACGAGCGGCGGTCGCCGCTCATCGAGTCGCTGAGCAACAGCGTGATCATCGCCGCGATCACGACGGCGTTCTCGGTCGCCCTCGGCACGGCGGGCGCCTTCCTGCTCTACCGCTACAGGTTCCCCGCGCTCCGGTCGATCACGACGCTGATCTTCATTCCCATGATCATCCCGGAGATCATCATGGGGATCAGCCTGCTCATCTTCTTCAAGACGGTGCAGCTCGATCTCGGCTTCACGACGGTCATCATCTCGCACGTCACCTTCTGTTTCCCGTTCGTGCTGATCGCCGTCCAGGCGCGGCTCGCGGGGCTCGATCCGTCGCTCGAGGAGGCCGCCCTGGACCTCGGGGCGACGCCGCTCAAGGCGTTCTTCCTGATCCTGGTGCCTTACCTTCTGCCCGCGATCATCTCCGGTGCGCTGATGTCGTTCACGCTGTCGATGGACGAGCTCATCGTCACCTACTTCACCCGCGGGCCCAAGTCCGAGACCTTGCCGATCAAGGTGTTCGGCATGGCGAAGGTCGGTCTGAACCCGATGCTGAACACGATCTCGACGGTGTTCATCGTGGCGACTGCGATGCTCGTCGTGATCGCCGAGTCGCTGAAGGGCACCGCGAGGCGGCTCCCCGACGAGGGCTGAAGGGGAGCGGCGCGCGGCGCGAACGCGGGGGCCTGCGACGGCGCAGGCGAGACAAGGAAAAGGCCAATGAAACGCATCTCAGCGCTCTTGATACTGATGTACGTCCCGCTCCTCTGCCTCCTCGGCTGCGGGAAGAAGGAGAGCCCGGCGCCGCAGCAGGCGGCCGCCTCGGGGAGCGCCCCGGCGCCCGAGCCGAAGCCGGGTAACGAGCTCAACCTCTTCGGGTGGTCCGAGTACGTCCCGCAGGAGGTCCTGGACGGCTTCACGAAGGAGACGGGGATCAAGGTCAACTACGAGACCTTCGCCTCGAACGAGGAGATGCTGTCGAAGCTCCTCGCGGGGGGCACCCGGTACGACCTCATCCAGCCGTCGGAGTACGCGGTCGAGGCGCTCATCCGGCAGAAGAAGCTGCAGCTGCTCGATCCATCGCGCATCCCGAACCTGAAGAACATCGCGCCCGCGTTCAGGAACCAGCCGCACGATCCGGAGCTCAAGTACTCGGTCCCGTGGATGGCCACGGTCGTGGGCATCGTCGTCAACACCCAGAAGGTGAAGGAGCCCGTGAAGGGCTTCAAGGACGTGTTCCAGCCGAAGTACAAGGGGCGCATCGTGGCCCTGAACGACAACCGGGAGATGGTCTCCTGGGTCATGGTGACGATGGGGATGAACGCCAACGACGTGACGCCGGAGAACCTCGCGAAGATCAAGCCGACCCTGGCGGAGTGGATCAAGCTCGTGAAGGTGTTCGACTCCGACAGCCCGAAGACGGCGCTGCTCAACGGCGACGTCGACATCGGCGTCGTCTGGAGCGGGGAGGCGGCCCTGCTCTACCAGGAGGACAAGGACAAGTTCCAGTTCGTCCTGCCGCAGGAGGGGACACACAAGGCGATCGACAGCCTGGTGATCCCCGACAGCGCCCAGAACAAGATCGGCGCGGAGATGTTCATGAACTACATCCTCCGCCCCGAGGTCAGCAAGCTCATCTCGGACAAGTTCCCTTACACGAACCCCAACGCGGAGGCGCGCAAGCTGCTCACGCCGGAGCAGCTCGCGAACCCGGCGAGCTACCCGCCGCTCGCGGGGATGGAGACGTTCCACGACATCGGCAAGGTGGCCGCGGACGTGGACAAGCTGGTGACCGACCTCAAGGCGTCGCAGTGAGCGGCGGGGCGTCATGAACACGGCCACCGGGCAGGTCGTCGAGCTCCAGGGCGCCCGGCGGAGGCCGGGCGTCCGCGGGTGGCTGCTGCTCGCCCCGCTCCTGCTCTGGCTCTTCGCCTTCGTCGTGGCGCCCACCGCGATCATGTTCGTCTACAGCTTCTGCGAGCGGGACGAGCTCGGGCAGGTGGTCTTCGAGCTCTCGCTGTCGAGCTACGCCCGGGTCTTCGACCCGACCTACCTCAAGATCCTGCTGAGCTCGATCAAGTACGCCGCCATCACCACGGCGATCTGCCTCGTCGCGGGCTATCCGGTGGCGTACTTCATCGGGCGGGCGAGGGAGGGCGTCCGGAACCGGCTGCTCATGCTGGTGATGGTGCCCTTCTGGACGAGCTTCCTCATCCGGACCTATGCGTGGATGTCGATCCTCAAATCGGAGGGGCTCCTCAACGGGCTCCTCCTCTACCTGCGGATCATCTCGACCCCCCTCGACATCATGTACACGCCGACGGCGGTGGTCATCGGCCTCGTCTACTCGTATTTGCCGTTCATGATCCTGCCCATCTACGGGAGCGTCGAGAAGCTCGACAACGCCCTGATCGAGGCGGCGTTCGATCTCGGCGCGGGGCCCGTGTCCGCGTTCTCGCACGTCATCGTCCCGCTCACCCGCCCGGGCATCCTCGCGGGCGTCCTGCTCGTGTTCATCCCGGCGCTCGGGATGTTCGCGATCACGGATCTCATGGGGGGATCGCGCGTGCCGATGATCGGCAACGTCATCCAGAACCAGTTCGGTCAGGCGCGCGACTGGCCCTTCGGCGCCGCGCTCGGCATGGCGCTCCTGCTCCTGTTCTCGCTCTTCTTCCTGCTCGGCCTGCGCAAGGAGCCGGAGGCCTGATGCGGCGCCGTCGCGCGGGGTGGCCCAGCGCCGCTCGTCTTCGCCTCTTCCGCCTCTCCCGCCACCCCCGCGCGCTTTGCCGGCCCTCCGAGGTGAATCGATGGATGTGATGGTCGAGCTCCGCGCGGTCACCAAGCGATTCGGCGCCTTCCACGCCGTGAGCGAGGTCGACCTCCAGATCAGGGCGGGCGAGTTCATCACCCTCCTCGGCCCCTCGGGGTGCGGCAAGACGACGCTGCTCCGGATGATCTCGGGCTTCGAGACGCCGTCGAGCGGCGCCGTCTTGCTGGAGGGGAAGGACGTCACGCACGAGCCGCCGTACCGCCGGGACGTGAACCAGGTGTTCCAGAGCTACGCGCTGTTCCCTCACATGACCGTGCAGGAGAACATCGGCTTCGGGCTGCGGATGAAGAAGGTGCCCCGGGCGGAGATCGACGAGCGGGTCCGGGCCGCGGTCGCGATGGTGTCGCTCGGGGGCATGGAGGAGCGCAAGCCGTCGCAGCTGTCCGGCGGGCAGCGGCAGCGGGTCGCGCTCGCGCGGGCCATCGTGTGCCGCCCGAAGGTCCTGCTGCTCGACGAGCCCCTCTCGGCGCTGGACGCGAAGCTCCGGCACGCCATGCAGGTGGAGCTCAAGGCGCTTCAAAAGAAGCTCGGGATCACCTTCGTGTTCGTGACCCACGACCAGGAAGAGGCGCTCACCATGAGCGACCGCATCGCCGTGATCAACAAGGGCCGGATCGAGCAGCTCGGCGACGCGTCGCAGATCTACCACCGCCCCAAGACGACGTTCGTCGCGAGCTTCATCGGCCAGGCCAACATCCTCCGCGCGACCGTCCTCTCGCGGAGCGGCGAGCGGGCGCGGGTCCAGCTCGACGGGGGGCTCGAGCTCCTCGTCAACGCCGAGCACCTGGCGGGCGGGGCCGGGAGCACCCTTGTCTCCATCCGGCCGGAGAAGATCGCGCTCCGCAGGGAGCCGCAGGGCGCGCCGGAGAACCGCTTCGAGGCGCGCGTCGAGGACGAGCTGTTCAAGGGCGCCACCGACCAGCTGCGCCTCCGGACCGACGCCGGCCTCGCGCTCACGGCGGTTGTCGCCAACGAGAGCTCCGGCCAGGCGGCGCTTCACGTCGGAGACCGGGTGTTCTGCCACCTCCACCCCGACGACATCGTGATCGTCCACGAGGGGTGATCCTCGCCGGTCGGCCGTCGCGCCCGTGTGGCGCCGGGGCGTCGTGAACCGCCGTTCTCAGCCGGACGCGGCCGCGTGGAAGTTGGGCTCGAACAAGGCGTACTCTGCAGGGCATGCTGCTTGCCAATCGGCCTCGCATGCCCCGACGGTCGCTTGCGGTCGCTCTTTCTTCCTCGGTCCTTCTCTCGCTCTCCGGCGACGCCCTCGCCACGGGGGCCTGGCTGCCCGGCGCCGGACAGGCGTCGGTCGAGCAGCGCGTCGCCGTCGCGGCTGGGCCGGAGCGCACGACGCTCTGGACGAGCCTGCGGTTCCAGGGCGCGAGCGGGCCCGTGGCCCTCGTCGTTCCGGTGCCGCCGCTCGCCGCGCTCGACACGAGCTCGGACGCGTGGTTCGAGGCGCTCGAGGCGGCGACGGCGCCCCGGGTGCTCCCGCCCCAGGGCGTCGACCCGTACTGCCCGGGGGAGGCGGGCGCGCCGAACCCCTTCGAGACGATCGGGCGGCTCGCCCACGAGGCCACGCTCGAGCCGGTCGAGGTGACGGTGCTCGAGGACGCCGACGCGGTCGCGCGCTGGGCGGCGTCGGCCGGGCTCGCGCTGTCCTCCGAGACGGCCGCGCAGCTCGGGGGTCTGCAAGGGATGCGGTTCGCGGCGGCCCGCTTCGACGCTCCCGGTGGCGCGGCGGTCACGAGGACGCTGCGCATCGCCATGGGCGGCGGCGAGCCGATCCTGCCGCTGTCGCTGGCCGCGGCGGGCGCAGGCGACGTGCAGGTGACGGCGTGGCTGCTCGGCGACGGCCGGGGCGCGCTCTCGGGCGCGGCGCCGGTGACGCTCCCGCCGGCCTCGCTGAGCTGGGACGCGAGCGCGCAGCGCAGCGATTACACGGAGCTCCGCGCCGGGGCCCTCGGCCAGGCGGGGCTCCACGGGGCGCTCGTCGAGGGCGCGGGCCACGAGGCGCTGAGCCGCCGCATCTCCCTCGGCAGCGACAGCGTGGACAGCGTGATCGAGGCCTATTTCGCGCGCGCGAGCGCGTACGGCGACATCGGCGATGCGCCGGGCACGTGCGCCGCGGTCGCCGCGGCCGCGCTGGAGTCGAGCCTCAAGGTCGCCGCGAGCTGCCCGCGCGCCGCGCACGGCGTGGTCGACGGCGCGCTGGACTGCGCGGAGTCGCCCCGGAGGGACGAGGTCGATCCCGACCTCCTGCGCTGCGGTCCGGCCGCCGACGATCTCGCGGTGGGGCTCTCCGGGCTCGCGCCGTCGTCCGTGTGGCTGACCCGCGTCTCGCTCCGGCTCGCGGCCGGGCAGCCCGGCGCGGACTGGCCGCTGACCTTCGGGGAGGGCTCCGCGATCTCGCCGGTCGTGAGGGCCGGGCGCGTCCTCGTGGACGAGTGCTCCGGCGAGGGCGGCGCGGGCGGCTCGTCGGGCGTGGGCGGGCCCGACGGCCTGGGCGGCGGGCCGGGCAGCGGCGGATTTGGCCCGGCCAGCGGCTCGTCCGGCGCCGGGAAACCGCCGCCGGACGATGACGACTACTACGACGAGCCGGCCCCCGACGTGGGCTGCGGCTGCTCCGGCACCGCCGATACGGTGGTCGTGGACGACCTCGACACGCAGGACGTCGACGACGACGAGTACTACGCGGAGGACGACGGCTGCAGCGGGGACACGAGCGAGCCGGCGCCCGAGGACGAGTACTACGCGGAGGACGACGGCTGCAGCGGGGACACGAGCGAGTCCGAGGACGAGTACTATGCGGAGGACGACGGCTGCAGCGGGGACACGAGCGAGTCCGAGGACGAGTACTATGCGGAGGACGACGGCTGCAGCGGGGACACCGACGACTCCGCCGAGTCGGAGGACTGCTCGATCGCGGGCGAGCGGCAGTCGAGCGCCCGGAAGAAGCGGGGGCCGAAGCTGTCGGTGATGGCGCTCGGGATGTTTGCGCTGATCGCGCCCCTCCGGCGCGCGAGCCGGCCCCGGAGGAGCGGCTCGCGCGGCGGGCGGTAGGCCGCGCGGCGGCGCTCCGGGAGGGGGGCGCACCGGAGGGGCGGTTCCCGTGGCATACTCCCTGGCGAGGTCATGACGTGAACGCGCCCGCCCGCCGGCTCTCCTTCACCTACGCCGAGTACCTCGAGCAGGAGCGGGCGAGCCCGACGAAGCACGAGTTCCTCGGCGGCGAGGTCTTCGACATGGCCGGCGGCACGCCGGAGCACGCGCGGCTCGCGGCGCGGGTGACCGTGGCGCTCGGCGCGCAGCTCGGCCGGCGCCCCTGCGAGGTGTTCTCGTCCGACCTCCGCGTGCGCGTGCGCGCCACGGGCCTCGCCACCTACCCGGACGTGAGCGTCGTCTGCGGCCCGATCGCGCGCGATCCCGAGGACAAGGACGCGGTGGTCAACCCGCTGGTGCTTGTCGAGGTGCTGTCGGACTCCTCGGAGGCGTACGATCGGGGAGAGAAGTTCGCGCATTACCGCCGGATCCCCTCGCTGCGGGAGTACGTCCTGGTCTCCCAGGCGCACCGGAGGATCGAGGTCTTCCGGCGCAACGAGGACGGCACGTGGACGCTCTACGAGGCCGTGCCCGGCGAGCGCGCGCGGCTCGCGTCGATCGACGCCCTGCTCGATGTGGACGAGGTGTACCGGGGCGCGCTCGAGGCCTCCGCGGCGGTCTGAGCGGCCGTCGTTCCACGGAGAGCCGATGCGCGACGTCCGGATGCGGGGTTTTCGCGAGCACACGGCGGTCGAGCGCGCGCTCGAGGTCCTGGAGCGGCGGATCCAGCGGCTCGGCGACGAGCTGGTCCCGATCGCCGAGGCGGTCGGGCGGGTGGCGGCGGAGCCCGTGCGCGCGCGGATCAGCGTCCCCCACTTCGTCCGCGCGGCCATGGACGGGTATGCGCTGCTCGGCGAGGCGACCGCCGGCGCGGCTGCGTCCGCGCCGGTGGAGCTCGCGCTCGTGGGCGCGTCGTTCCCCGGGCGCCCGCACGCGGGCGCGATCCGCCGGGGCGAGGCGGTGCGGATCACGACCGGCGCGCCGGTGCCGGAGGGCGCGGACGCGGTGCTGGTGGCGGAGCGCGCCGAGGAGGGCGCGGGCCGCGACGGGGCGGCGGTCGTGCGGGCGCGCGAGCCGGTGCCGTCCGGCAAGCACGTCGCGGCGATCGGCGAGGACGTGCTGGAGGGCGCGGAGGTCGTGCCGGCGGGGCGCCGGCTGCGCCCGCAGGACGTCGGCGTGCTCGCCTCGACCGGGGTCGCCGAGGTGCGCGTGGCGCGCAGGCCGTCGGTGCGGATCCTGATCACGGGCGACGAGCTCCTGCCGCCGGGGAGCGCGCCGAGCGGGGCGTGCATCGTCGACACGAACAGCCTGGTGCTCTCGGCGCTCGCGCGTCGTGACGGCGCGGAGGACATCGCCGTCGCGTACGTCCCCGACCGGCGCGAGGCGGTGCGGGGCGCCCTCGAGGCGGCGGGCGGGGACGTGGTGCTGGTCTCCGGCGGGTCGTCGGTCGGCTCGGAGGACCATGCGCCGCTCGTGCTCGCGGAGCTGGGTGAGGTGGTGGTCCACGGCGTCGCGATGCGCCCCGCGAAGCCCGCCGGGTTCGGCTTCTTGCCCGGGGGGCGGGCGGTGTTCCTGCTGCCGGGCAACCCGGTGTCGTGCCTCTGCGCCTACGAGTTCTTCGCCGGCCCGTCGATCCGCGCCCTCGGCGGCCTGCCGCGCGCGTGGCCCCACCGGCGGCGGCGGTGCGTGGTGGCGAGCGAGATCGTCTCCCAGCCGGGGCGGGTCGATTACGTGAGGGTGCGTGTCGAGGGAGATCGGGTGTTTCCGATCGCGACGAGCGGCGCGTCCATCCTGTCGTCGACGACGCGCGCGGACGGCGTGGTCATCGTGCAGGCCGAGGAGGCGGTGATCGGCGAGGGCGCCGAGGTCGAGGTGCTGCTCTACGACGCGTGAGGCGGGGGAGGGGCGCCGCGCTCGGAGCGCGCTTCGGGGACCTCCGGTGGCGCCGCGGCACGCGTGTTAAGGTGCGCCGTATGCTGCTCGCTTCTCGGATCGTCGTCACGTTGATCGGAGTCCTTCACATCTACATCCTCATCCTGGAGATGTTCTTGTGGCGCTCGGAACGAGCGTACAAAGCGTTCGGTACGACCCCCGAGGTCGCCGCGATCACCGCGCCGCTGGCGGCCAACCAGGGGCTCTACAACGGATTCCTCGCCGCGGGCCTGCTCTGGGGCGTCATCCATCCGAACAGGGCCTTTGCATGGCAAATCCAGGCCTTCTTCCTCCTCTGCGTGGCCGTCGCCGGTGTCTACGGCGCCGCGACGGCAAAGCGATCCATCCTGTTCGTGCAGACCGTCCCGTCGGCCATCGGCCTCGCCTTGGTCCTGCTCGCCAATCAGGCGGGTGGCTGAAGCGGCTCGGCCGGCGGTGTCCGCGCGGCGGCGCGCCGCGGCACCCAACCCGGGACGCGGCGCGCCCGTTTCAAATTTCCGCGGTCCCGGACCGTGAAGCCGCTTTGCTTCGAGAGGACCGGTCGGCGCTCGAGGCGCACGTAAAGACGAACTCCGCCGATGATGGAAGAATCCATCGATGATGGCCTTCTCCTCGCGTCGTTCCAAGCCGAATCCTGGATGCCAGGCTCCCGAGTTGCGATAGATTGGGCGCGATAGGTTGGGCCTCGGCGCTGAGCTCTTCGCGGGCGAGGTTCGTCCTGCCGACATCGCACCGGCGGCCCACCGATTCCGCCCTTCCGTTCTGATCGCGCCTCGGCGCGACGAGGTAACGACCATGACCCAGATGAACCGCACACTCCGAGGCACTGCCAGATTCCTACTCCTCCCATTCCTCGCCATCCTCGCCGCGTCCGGATGTGGCGAGTCCTCTTCGCCCGGCGGGACCGGTGATGTCGACAACACCGGGGGGGCCGATCCGGGAACCGGAGGCGCCGCGGCGGGCAGCACGAGCGCGGGAACCGGAGGAGGCGCCGCGACGAGCAGCTCGAGCGCGGGGACCGGAGGCGCCGCGACGAGCAGCTCGAGCGCGGGGACCGGAGGCGCCGGGGCGGGCGCGACCGGATCGGGCAGCGGCGGGGAAGGCGCCGGCGGCGCGCCGAGCTCGAGCCCGACGTTCCACGTCTTCATGCTCATGGGTCAGTCGAACATGGCTGGCGTCGCGGACAAGCAGGCCAGCGACCAGAACTCCGACCAGCGGCTCAAGGTCCTCGGCGGATGCAACCAGCCGGCCGGACAGTGGAACGTGGCGAATCCGCCGCTCAGCGATTGCCCTGGTGAGAAGGGGTGGAACCTGTCGACGTCGGTCGACCCCGGCATCTGGTTCGGCAAGACCCTGCTCGGAAAGCTGCCCGAGGGGGATACGATCGGGCTGGTCGGTACCGCTGAGAGCGGTGAGTCGATCAACACGTTCATCTCTGGTGGCACGCATCACCAGATGATCTTGAACAAGATCGCCAAGGCGAAGACGGCCCCGAATGCGCGCTTCGCGGGCATCATCTTCCACCAGGGTGAGTCCGACAACGGCCAGGCCTCATGGCCCGGCAAGGTCGTTCAGCTCTATAACGAGGTGAAAGAGGCCTGGGGTGTCGACTACGACGTTCCCTTCATCCTCGGGGAGCTCCCCGCGGGCGGGTGCTGCAGCGGGCACAACAACCTCGTGCACCAGGCGGCCGACATGCTGCCTGATGGACACTGGGTCAGTCAGCAGGGGACCAAGGTCATGGATCAGTACCACTTCGATCATGCGTCCGTCGTCCTCATGGGCACGCGTTATGGCGAGAAGATGATCGAAGCCCTGAAGTGGTGACCTGAGGCATCCCCGCATGTTGACCTCGCCGAGGAGAGCTGCGGTGACTGCGCCTGCCGTGGTCGGTCGACCCTGAAACATCCTCTTCTCACCCCGGAGCGGGCGCGGGCCGCCGCCAGCCTGGGGCGCCGCGCCTCCGGGGCGTCAGAACCCGCCCTCCAGGCCGAAGTTCGGGACGGTGACAGGCCCGAACGTCGTCGGCTCGCACGGCGAGAACGCATCGCACATCCCCGGCAGGGTCTCCTTCGATAACGTCGTGTTGAGCACGTCGAGGACGACCGCCAGCCAGCCCGACTTCCCGATCGACCAGCGCTTCTCCAGGCGGACATCGAGGCGGAAGAACGGCGGCAGCCGCTCCCACCGCGGCGCTCCGCCGGCGAGGGATCCGGAGCCTCCGGGGACGCCGTCGATCGGCGGGAGCGTCGCGCCGCCGACCCTCTGCGGGAGCCCGGAGTAGAACACGAAGCGCCCGCCAGCCCTGTACCCGCGACCGAGGTCGTAGGTCAGCGCGACGTTCGCCACGTGGGTCCGGTCGAACGAGCTCACTTGCCGGCTTCGCCCGATGCTCCGCGTGGAGCGCGACAGCGTGTACGACGCGAACCCGCCGACGCGCCGCGTGAGCCGCCGGTGGGCCGACAGCTCCACGCCGGTCGCGGCGCCGAGCGCGCGGAGCGTGAAGGCGTCCTCGACCGACTCGAGGCCCAGCGAGCCGAGCGCGTCGGTCATGTTGAAGAACGCGTTGTGGAACACCGAGACCGTGGCCGTGATGTCCTCCGGCAGCGCGAGCTCGACGCCGGCGCTCGACTGGAAGCTCCGCTGGAGGCCGTCCTTGAGGGCCGGGCGGAAGCCGGGGATCGGGACGACGAAGCTCGGCAGCTGGGAGGCGATGCCGTGCGCCTGCACGAACGTCACCCCGCGCCCGAGCGAGAGCCGCGCCGAGAGCCGCGGATCGACGGCGAGCGCGACCGTGTCGTCCGAGTGGTAGAGATCGAGCCGGAGCCCGGGGGTGATGCGCAGGCGCGGGGTGATCGCGATGTCGGACTCGATATAGCCGCCCACCGTGACGTCGACGCGGCTCAAGAGGAGATCGTCGACGGGGACGTCGTCCTCATCGCCCGGAGGGCCGCCGGTGCCGGTCCCGAGATCGAGCTCGTTGTCGTCGAGCACGGCGTCGATGCCGGCGCGGATCGTGGTCTCGTCGCGCAGCCGGTGAGCGAGCGAGAGGCGCGCGCCGAGGCTCCGCGTCAGCGCTTTCTGGCCGTCCCCGATCCCCGTCTCGTCGTGGCCGAGCGTCAGCGCGCCGCGCAGCGCGCTGCCCTGGCCATAGGCATGGTCGTACCGGAGATCGAGCCGGTGAAATGTCGTGTCGAAGAGGGTCGTCTCCTCGCCGTCTTCGTCGTTCGCGAGGAAGTCGTGGGCGCCGAACGCGAAGAGGCTCACCCGGCCTTCCGGGACGACCTCGTAGGACAGCCGGGCCTGGTAATCCCAGTAATCGAGCGCGACCTCGGGGGCGGCGAGCGAGAGGAGCAACGCCGTGTACGAGTAGCGGCCGCCCACGAGCGCGACCCCTCGGTTTCCGGCGAAGGGGCCCTCGACGAGCCCGCCCACGTCGACGAGCCGCAGCATGCCCTCACCGTGCCAGTACGGGAGCGGCGGCGTCGTCTCGCCCGCGACGATGCCGCCGGCGTACCGACCGTGACGCGCGGGGTAGCCGCCAGGGTAGAGGTCGACGCGATCGACGATGCCGGGATGGACCACGGAGGGCCCGAGCCCGAGGTGATAGAGGTAGGGGACGCGGATTCCATCGAGGAAATAGCCGACGTTGCCCGGCGGTGAGCCGCGAACGTAGAAGAACGGCAGCCCCGAGACGATGGGGGTCACTCCGGGGAGCACCTCGAGGGCGCGGAAGGGGTCGCCGAACGCGCCAGGGACGATCCTGACCTCGCCGCGGCTCAGGCTGGAGACGCCGGGCGCCGGTTGCTCGCCGCGCACGGTGACCTCGATCGCGCGCGGCGCGCTCGGCGCCGGCCCGGCTGCCGTGGCCGGGCGCTCCGGCGCGGGCGCGGAGGCGCCGGGCGGCGCGGCTGCGGAGGCGCCGGGCGGCGCGGGTGATGCGGCTTCGGTGAAGCGGACCTCGACGCGGATCCTGGCGGCGACCGGCGCGCCGCTCCTGGTGGCCGGCGCGAAGCGGAACGCCGTTGCGGCGGCCACGGCGGCCGATGCGAACGGCTCCACGCCATCCTCGGCGACCGCGGAGCGGACGGTCCCGTCCGCGTTGACCGTGAGGACGAGGCGGACCGTCGCGTCACCATGCGCCCCAGCAGGGTAGTCGGCGCCGAGCGGCGTGAGCGGCGTGGGCGGGACGAGCGCTGCCGGCGGCGCATCGGGGGGCGGCGCTGCCGGCGGCGCATCGCCGGACGGCTCGGGCGGCTTTGCATGGGGCCGCGGCGTGTCGGGCGCGGCGGCGGCGACGCACGGCGCGAGCGCGCTCGCGAGCAGCGCTGCGGCTGCCGTGGATCGCCGGAGGAAGCGCATCGCCGCGCCGCGGAGGGGCCGCTCAGCGAGGACCAGCGCGGGGCGATGCGCCGCAGAGCGTTGCGGCCAAGTAATCGAAATCATGTGATTTTTATGTAAACGGCGCTCGCGCCGACGTCCTGATGGGCTTCCCGGGGAACCGGTCGATCGGATCGCTCTCGTCGGATCGGGGTGTTCCGGAGGACGACCGCCAGCTTCTGCCATGATCTACGCCGAACGACCGCTCACTTCCCCCTCACCGGCTCGAACAGCACGTTGCGCTACCAGGTCTTCCTGTGGAGCGTCCACTTCGGACCGCTCTGGTCGGTGGGCGATGACAGCGCAATGCGATTGCTGGAGCCCTGTTTGCCGCGAATCCTTCAACGACCACCGCTTGCCTCGCTTGGTACCGCCGTCGTACGGCAGTATCCTCGGGCAAACGCATGACCCTCCGACTTATCTTCTCCCTCCTGCCCGTCCTTGCGCCGGTCGCCTGGCTGGCGGGCTGCAGCGACGGCGAGCGCCCCTCGACGCCCGAATCGTCGACGTCCTCAGGCTCAGGCGGCGCGAACCCGGGCGGCGGCGGCGCGGTGGCGACGACCTCCGAGGCCACCGGCGCGGGGGGCGGCGCGACGACCGGCGGCGCGACGATCGGCAGCACGACCGTCAGCAGCACGACCACCGGCGGCGGCGGGGCGGAGCCCGTCGCGCCCGGGATCGTCAAGCTGGGCGAGGGAAAGCTCGCGGAGTCGGGGCTCACCGTGGTGTCCTACGGCGGCTACCTGAACGGCGAGTCGTTCCAGCAGGACGCGATCGTGTCGTTCGGCGGCTTCCAGTACACCGCCTTCTGGAACACCAATCGCAACGTCGTCCTCGCGCGACGCCGGCTGCCGGCGAGCGCCGGCGGAGCGGCAGGCGCCTGGGAGAAGTTCGACTTCAAGGATTATCGGCTGAGCGCCGACGACGCCCACAACACGATCTCTCTCGGGATCGCGCCAGGCGACGGCACGCTGCACCTCGCGTTCGATCACCACGGCAGCAACCTGCACTACCGCCGCTCGGTCACGGGTCTCCTGACGGACCCGGAAGGCGCGGCCTGGGCCGCCTCGAGCTTCGGCGCCGTCTCGAGCGCGCTCGTCGGATCGACCCGCGTGTCCCTCGTGACGTACC
This sequence comes from Sorangium sp. So ce295, assembly GCF_051527405.1. Lineage (NCBI taxonomy): Bacteria > Pseudomonadati > Myxococcota > Polyangiales > Polyangiaceae > Sorangium > Sorangium sp. So ce295. Next base: position 13,570,447 of record NZ_CP150324.1, read on the forward strand.
CGCGGTTCGTCACCGAGCCCGGCGGGGACAGGATGCTCCTGAGCGCCCGGATCGGCGAGAGCGGCAGCGGCGACGAGCACCTGTGGGAGTACGACGCCACGACGCACGCCTGGACAGCGCTCGGCGAGTACATCGAGGGCACCGACGCCAGCATGAACGCCTACCTGCACGGCCTGTCGTACGCGCGCGGCGGCGCGCGCCTGCACGCGGCGTGGTGCTGGCGGGACACGCCCGACGCGACGACCAACCACGATCTCCTGTACGTCTACAGCGACGATCACGGTCGCACCTGGAAGAACAACGCTGGCGCCACGGTCGCGACGACCGGCGCCTCCTTCGTCTCGCTGCGCACCGAGGGCCTGTCCGTGTGGCCCATCGGCCAGAACCGAGGGCTCATCAACCAGGAACACATGACGGTCGACGCGAGCGGCCGCGTCCATGTGCTGCTCTCGCACCTCCCCGACGCCGAGGCCGACAATTCGAACTTCACAAGCGCCCGGACACGCAGCGAGTTCTTCCATTATCTCCGCGACACCGACGGGGCCTGGGCGCGCCACGGCATCGGCCTGAGGGTGGTCCAGAACTTCCGGGGCAAGCTCGCGATCTCCTCCACCGAGAACGTCTATGCGATCCTCCCCGATCTCCGCATCGCCGGCGCCTCCCCGAGCGACGGTTACGCGACCTGGACGCTCCTCGACGCCGCCGACTCGGGCCGGTTCTTCTCCGATCCTCTGATCGACGCCGCCCGGCTCGAGACCTCGGACGAGCTCACCGTGTACTACCCAGCGCGGAGCTCCGTGGACATCTGGGGTCTGGAGTACACGCTCCGCTGAGCCGCGCGAAGGGCGCTCCTCGGGCCCCGAGCGCGCGCTTCACGGCCCCGTTCCCCAGGGCGAGCGCGCGGGCTCGCTCGTCGCGCCGTCCCCGTTGCCCGGCAGCTCTCCTCTGATCGACGGATCTTCCGGTTGTTCCACCGGGCGACGCGCGTGATGCGCGCGGGGCGCGCTCCGCGTCCGTATCGGACGAGCCGCGACCGGCGCTGAGCGGTCCAGTCAGAGCGGCAGTCCCTGCTCCATGGGGACGCGCGTCGCGCTCGCTCTCGCGCAGGCACGCTCGGTGCTCGCCCTGAGGCGCGGTCTTGCCGGTGGCGAGGGCGTGCACTGCCGCGAACGCCGCGGCGGCAAGGGACACTCGCGCAGCGAGCCCCGGCGCGCTCCGGCCAGGAGGAGCGTTACTCATGAACCCGGACGCGTTCGTCAAGCGCCGATTCGCATTCATCCTGGGAGGAATGGTCGCGGTCTCCGCGTATTTTCAGGCCTCCGGGGTATCTCAGCTCGTCGCTCACCAGATCACGCGGGACGGCGAGGCCTCCGCCCCCCTCGTCATGGATCCGGTCGACGCGCCGCCCTCCGACGATCCCCCGCCGAGCGCGGCGCCGATCCTGGAGCGCAATCCGTTCGACTCGACGACAGGGCCGCTCGTACCCCCGCCGAGCGCCGCGCCCGCCGGCCCGGCGGACCTCTCGCAGCTCGACCCCTACCTCGCTCCACCCTGCGATACGGGCCGCGTCGTGCTGATCGCCATGTCCGAGGACCCCGAATGGTCGTTCGCCGCCGTCGAGAGCGACGGCGGACACACGGCGCTCGGGCGGCGAGGCGGAGAGATCGCCGGCCGCAAGGTCGAGGACATCGCCTGGGATCGGGTGTGGATGACCTCGACCTCGGGGGGCGCGCGGTGCCAGATGCAGCTCGGCAAGAAGGGCGGAGAGGGCGGCAAGAAGGAGCCCGAGCCGCAGGCGGCAGCGCCGGCTCCGTCCCGCGCGACGTACCGCCCGAGCAGCAGGAGCGATGTCCCGCCCGAGATCGCCTCGCGGATGCAGCGGGTGAGCGACACGGAGATCGACATCGACCGCTCGGCGGCCGAGAAGATCTTCGCGCAGCCCGAGCTCGTGACGCAGACCTCGGCGGCGATACCGGAGATGCGGGACAACAAGGTGGTCGGGCTGAAGATGATGGTCAAGCCCGGCTCGGTGCTCGAGTCGTTCGGGGTGCAGAGCGGCGATATCGTGAAGTCGATCAACGGCATCGACCTGACCGACCCACAGAAGGCCATGCTGGCCTACTCGCGCATGCGCTCCGACAAGAGCCTTTCCGTCGTCGTCGAGCGCGACGGCCGCCCGACGCGGCTCAGGGTCAACATCCGCTGAGGCGAGGAGGCAGGCCCGGCCGGTCGCCGGGCCCCGCGCAGGAGCGGGGCCGGGCGCCCCCTGGCCTTGTCGCACCCGCGGGCGCTCCGGCGCGGAGCGACAGAACAGATGCGGCGCTCACCCGTCAGACCGAGCACCCGCTCTGTCCGCGGGAGGGGAAGACCATGAACGAACTCGGAATCGTGTGGGTGAAGCGAGCGCTCCTCGGCGGCGCGCTCGCGCTGGGGCTCTCGGGGGCGGGGGTCGCGTGCAATGCCCAGAGAGCCTCCGAAGCGTCGGCGCCTCCGGAGGCGTCCCCGGCGTCGATGCCGCTGGGGAACGCCGCCGAGGCGAAGCGCGAGGCCGTGGCGTCGGCCGCCGAGCCCCTGAGGGCGCGTGAGCTCGCCGCCCCCACGCTCGACATGGCAGGCGGGAAGGGGCGCGCAGGCGCCGGCGGCCTGGTGGCCCCCGCCCCGGCGGCCACCGCGGCGCCGGGCGAGGGCGCGGCCCGCGCCGCGGCGCCCGAGGCCGCGGGCCTCGACCCGAACGGCCGCTTCGCCACCACGTACCGCCCCGGCGGCGGCCACCTCGCCGCGTTCGAGTCCGCGGTCGCGCGCGGCATCGTCCCGCCCGACGGGCGCGAGCTCGTCAGCGACGTCGGCGCCCGCTACGCCCCGTCGATCGACGTCCCGAAGGGCTCGGCGCTCGCCCTGCGCACGGACCTCGAGCGCACGCGGGTCCCGCCCGGCGGCGGCCCGGTGCACGTGCGCGTCGCGCTCCGCTCGACGGCGCAGGCGCCCGCGGCGCGGCCGCACCTGTCGGTGCACCTCGTGCTCGACGTGAGCGGCTCCATGCAGGGCGAGCCCATGGCGAGGGCGCGCGACGCGGCCCGGGCGCTCGTCGACAAGCTCGACGCGAACGACGACTTCTCCCTCGTCACCTTCTCGAGCGGCGCCGACGTCAGGATCGACGATGGGCCCGTCGGGCCGCGGCGGGCGGCGATCAAGGCGACGATCGACGGCATCCGCGAGGGCGGCGGCACCAACATCGGCCAGGGCCTGGCGCTCGGCTACGCGCAGGCCGCCCGGCCGGGCATCCCGGAGGGCGCGGTGAAGGTCGTGCTGCTGCTCTCCGACGGCCGCGCGAACTCCGGGATCACGAGCTCGGAGCGGCTCTCGCGGCTCGCGCTCGACGCCTTCCAGGGCGGCGTCCAGACGAGCACGTTCGGGCTCGGCGCCGACTACGACGGCGCGCTGATGAGCTCCATCGCGAGCGACGGCGCGGGCGGGTACTACTACCTGCGCGATCCGGATCAGATCGCCCCGGCCCTCGCGACGGAGCTCGACAGGCGGCTCGATCCGGTCGCGACCGCGGTCGAGCTGCGGGTGCGGCTGAAGCCGGACGTGAAGCTGCTCCAGGTCTACGGGTCGCGCCGGCTGAACGACGTGGAGGCGGCGCGCGTGCGGACGATCGAGGTCGCGGCGGACGCGCAGTCCGCGCGGCGCGACGGCATCGAGCGGGACCGGCAGGACGACGCCGAGGGCGGGATGCGGTTCTTCATCCCGGCGTTCTCGCGCGACGACAGCCACGCGATGCTCTTCAAGCTGGGCCTGCCGGCGGGCGCGGACGCGCGGGCCATCGCGGCGATCGAGCTCAAGTACAAGGACCGCGTCGCCAAGAAGAACGTCGTGGACGAGGCGCCGCTCCGGGTCGCGTACGCGACCGGCGACGCGGACAGCGCGGCGAGCGCCGACCCGTCGGTCGCCCGCACGATCCAGGGCTTCGCCGCCGGCGAGACGCTGGCCGAGGCCGCCCGCCAGATCGCGCTCGGCGATCGCGCCCGCGCCGCCGCGCTGCTCTCCGAGCGGGAGGGGATCCTGCATGCCGCGGCCGAGGCGCTCGGGGAGCCGCTCTTCCTGAAGGACGCGGCCCGCCTCGCGCGCCTCCGCGGCCACGCCGGGGCCGCGGGCGGCCTGGGGGATCCGCTCGTCCTGGCGATGCTCCTCGAGACGGCCTCGCGGACGCACCTTCACTGAGGGCGGGGCTCGGGGCACGATGACGCAGGGGCGATGCACCGGCGGAGCCGAGGGGCGGACATGACCCAGACATTCACACTCCGGCGCGATGTGGCGGCGCAGCACGTCGACGTCGCGCCGGGCGGCGAGATCGTCCTCCGCGGCAAGCTGGTCTGCTCGACCGACGCCTCGGTCATCGACGCGGCGACGACGACCTGGCCCGCGGGCGCGCCGGGCGGCGCGTCGGTCGACAGCGGCGGGCTCGTCGACCTCGAGCAGGGCGGCTTTCACATGACGAGCCGCGACCCCGCGACCCACGAGGTCCACGCCATCGCGACCGGGGATCCGGCCCCCGCGTGCGCGCTCGCGGGCGTGGAAGCCCCGTGCCTCCCGCTCCGGCTCCTGCCGCTCGCGCGCTCGCGGCTCCAGACGGCGCAGGAGCTGGGCAGCTGCCTTCACGGGGGCATCACGGTCGAGGTGCCGGACGCCGTGCTCCCGCCCGTCGCGCCCGCGGCCGTTCCTTATGTGCAGGGCGCGGCCGTGCTGCTCGGCGCCTCCGTGCTCGTGGCGATCGGGTGGGTCGTGCAGCGCCGGCGCGCCCGATCGCCGTTCGGCCGCCTGCTCGATCTCGCGAAGCGCACCCGGGCCAAGCTGAGGGCCGCCGACCCGGTCGTGGCCGCGCCGCTCGTGCCGGCCGTGGAGGCCGCGCTGGGCGCGCTGAAGCGGCGGCGTGTGGACGCCACCTCGACGGAGGGCAAGCGGGTCGCGGAGGTGCTGCGGCGGGTGGAGCTGCGCCTCGACGCGTCGGCCGTGGAGGCGCGCGCCGACAGGGAGCAGCAGGCGGCGGACGAGCTCGTCCGTGAGATCGAGAGCGCGCTCGAGGCGGTCGACGAGGTGGACGGCGCGCGGCGCGGGCGGGCCTGAGGTCGGCCAGCCCGCCGGAGGTCTGCGCGACGCCGCTGTCGGGCGGCGTCCATCTCGCCTCCATCCGCGCGATGGTCCGGCTGCTCGCCGCCTCCGGCGAGCGCGGCGAGCGGCACGCCCAGCGTGCGCCGATGAAGCACGCTGGGCGTGCCGCTCACCGCCACGGCCCCCAACCCGATCTGGACGTGGGACATCACCAGGCCGCGCGGGCCGCTGCCTGGGGTCTTCTACTGCCTGTACGTCGTCCTCGACCTGTTGAGTCGCATGACCGTCGGCTGGAGCCGGAACGCGCCTCTCTGCGCGATCCACGCATAGGATTCTCGTCCGGCCTGTCTCAGTCCTGTTGGCATTTTCCGCCCCCTCTGTGCCAACGTTAGGTGAGAAACACGAGCAATGAAACCGCGCAAAATGGCGTTGTGTCGCGGTCGCTCCATGGCGTATAAATCCAGTCGAAGGACCACATGATCTTCCAGAGAGAGCATGGGTGTCCGGATCAGGTTTCGGGCTCTGCGAATGCGCGACAGAGAGTCCCTGACAGGCGAGTCGCTTCGTGTGCATCTTCGGGAAACATTGGAAACATCTATGAAAAATTCAAAGCAGAATCAGTCCTCTCGTTGGTTCATACTGGCGTTCGCGTCAGTCGCGCTGGCAGCCTGTGGTGGTGATGACGATACCACAGGGCCCTCGAGCAGCTCATCGTCTTCCAGCAGCTCTTCGTCCTCCAGCTCCAGCTCCAGCTCCAGCTCATCTTCGAGCAGCTCCAGCTCGTCTTCGAGCAGCGCCAGCTCGTCTTCGAGCAGCTCCAGCTCGTCTTCGAGCAGCTCCAGCTCGTCTGGTGGCGATCTCGCGTTGGTGGTCGCCATCGACTCCGGTAGCAACTCGAGCTCAATGGTTGACGGCGTGGAGTACCAGGCGGACAAATACGCTAGCGGTGGTACGGCCAACAGCACGCAAGACGCTGTCGTTGGTGGGCAGCTCTATCAAACAGAGCGGTATGGCTCATTCAAGTATGAAATCCCGGTTACCGCCAATGGCAACTACACCGTGAAGTTGCATTTTGCGGAAATTGATAAGACCAGCGCTGGTTCACGCAGCTTTGACGTTGCGATCGAAGGCAACACGGTTGTCAGTGATCTGGATATTTATGCCGAAGTCGGCGCTGACGTGGGCCACACGGAGACCTTCGCGGATATTGCGGTAAATGACGGCAGCGTCACGATCGAGCTGATGAAGGGTGTAGATAACCCCACCATCGCGGGGTTCGCTATTTTCTCCAACGATGGAGAGTTGGATACAACACCGGTCACGCCCCTCCCCGATTTCTCCAAGTACTCAGCCTACACTCAGCAATACACTGAGAAGACTGTGATCAATTCGAATCACGCGACGGGCCACGTCGGTGATTTCTTCTTCACCCACTGGAAAGATGGCGGCTCGACATCGTTGACTGTGGACCCGAACGGCGAGTTCAGCGTGACCTGGCAGGGCGGCGGCTATAACTATGTCGGTGGTCCAGGGTGGCATTACGGAGATGAGAAACGGGTGATCGGCTACCGCCTCAATAGCGACAGCGGCGCGAGCTATATCGCTTTGTACGGCTGGGGGTACGACAAGAGCATGCCCACGTCGAACGCGGCACACCTGGTGGAGTATTACATCCTGCAGCGATGGAGTTATGACCCCAGCCAGGGTGCCACCGCTGGCAAGACCTTCACGAGCGATGGGGTTCAGTATTCCACGTACCGCTCGACGCGGAACCAGCAGCCCTCTATCAATGGTCGCTCCACCTTCTACCAATACTGGAGCAAGCCTGCTCAGCCGCGGGCCCTCGGACAGGATAACAAGATCATCTTCGCCGATCACGTGAAGGCATGGGCCGACAATGGCTGGATTGTCCCGAACATGAACAACCTGGATGCGAGCGACGATCCCACCTATCAGGTCCTGGCCGTCGAGGTGTTCAACCCCGGTAGCAATGGAACTGCAGCTGGTCGCGTCTGGAACGCGACGCCCTGATCCCAAGAAAATGGGGCGCGCCTGAACGTTTCGTGGGTTTTCGGCGCGAACGCCCGTCGAATGCCTCGATGGCGCCGTGCTCGACGCCATCGAGGCTCTCCGCTTCGCTCCGACCCGCTTCGCGGGTGGCCTCCGCCCAACAGCCAACGCCGATCGACGGTGCCGAGCGATCCGCGCGCGTGCCCGCCGCGAGGCCGCGAAGCGTCGCTCAGCGGATCGGCCCGGCGACCTTCGGCGGCGAGGCGGGGGCCGCCTGCGCGGCGGGCTCGAGCGGCGCGCAGCCGTCGGCGGCGAAGGGGCCGATCGCCGGCTCGCCCTTGACGAACACCGAGACGCGGCGCATCCGCTCGGCGAACGCCGCCTCGGTCGCGGCCCGCCGCGGGTCGGCCGCGAGCGGGACGGTCCCGAGGCCCTCGCTGCGCACCGGGCAGATCTCGGCGAGGGGCGGCGCGCCCCGCCGCAGGCGCAGGCGCGCGAGCATCGCGAGCTCGACCGCGGGGCCGGTCCTCTTCACCTTCATGAGGAAGTTGCCCAGGCTGTAGAAGATGGGCCGGCCGCGGCGGAGCTCGATGCCCTGGAGCACGTGCGGGTGGTGGCCGAGGAAGGCGTCGGCGCCCGCGTCGATCGCGGCGCCGGCGAGCGCGCGCGCCTGGGGGAGCGGGGTGTCCAGGTACTCGGTGCCGCCGTGGTAGCTCACGATGACCGCGTCGACGCCGGGCTGCTTGCGCGCGGCGCGCACCGCGGCGGCGAGCCCGTCCCGCTCCGCGCCCGCGACGAACTCCCTCGCCGGGTGCTGCCAGAGCGAGCCCTGGTTCCAGATGCCGGTCACGGCCAGCAGCGCCACGCGGAAGCCGCGGTGCTCGATGACGGCCGGCGCGTACGCTTCGAGCCGCGTCCGGCCGGCGCCCACGTAGGCGACGCCCGCGCGCTCCAGGTGGCCGAGCGTCTCGAGGAACGCGCCCTTGCCGTAGTCCCACATGTGGTTGTTCGCGAGCGACACCACGCCGATGCCGGCGCGCGCGAGCGCGTCCGCGCCGGCCGGAGGGCCCGTGAACACGAGCGGCTGGCGCGCGTGCTGGGTCTCTCCGCCCTGGTCGCTGAGCTGGTTCTCGAGGTTGACGAAGCGCACGTCGGCGGACGCGAACAGCGCCGCGACGGAGGCGAACGGATCGTACGCCGGATCGCGGAGCAGCTCCTGGCCGAGCGCCTTGCCGAGGCAGACATCGCCGCCGGCGAGGAGCGTGATCGCGTCGGCCGGCGTGGCGGTGGCGTCTGCCGGCGCGGCGGTGGCGGCCGGCGCGGCGGTGGCGGCAGCCGGCGCGGCGCGGGCCTCCCGGGTCGCTTCCGCGACGTCGCGGGGCGCGGCCGGCGCGACGACGGGCGGAGGCGCGAGCCCGGCGCCCACGTTGGCGGGCCGCTCGCAGCCGATCTGCGCGGTCGCTGCGCACATCGCGAGGAAGAAAGGGGCAGGGCGCATCGCGAGCGGCGTCTCGGCGCGCATTATCCACGGGCCCGCGGCCGCGCCCAAGTATCCGGTGGTACGCCCGCCGACGTCCGTGCCACCATCGCCGCGCGTTGAGCGGGCCCAGAGGAGCCGCGGCGTCGATCGGCGGCCGCGCGCTCTCGATGGACTTCCGGCCCGCTCCAGCGCGATCTACTGCGGATTGGACGCGCGCTCGTGCGCGGGTTGCTTGGAAGGCCTTATCTCCATGGCGAATCGAAGACGTGAGACTCCCTCGGGCTCGACGCTGCTCTCTTCGCGCGGCGCGACGCCGTCGAGCACGCGCATCGTGCCGGGCCCCGCGGCGCGCGACGAGGCGCGCGACGAGGAGCGCAAGGACGGCTGGGGCTTCGCCGACACCCGGTTCGTCGTCAAGCCGAGCGGCAGCGTCGTGCTGACCGGCACGCGGTACAGCATCAGCAACGTCGAGCTGCCGTCGCTGCTCCCGTGGATGTCGGCCACGCTCGCCGCGCCGCTCTCCTACGAGAACCGCAACGAGCCGCACTACCCGCCCAAGATCCCCGACGCCAAGGTCGCGAGCGAGCTCGTCGCCGCGCTCCGCGGCTTCCTTTCGGACGATCAGATCTCGCAGGACCCGCTCGTGCGCCTCCGGCGCGGCCACGGCCACACCGGCGCCGAGATCTGGGCGATCCGCTACGAGCGCCTCGAGCGCGTCCCGGATCTCGTCGTGTTCCCCGCGTCGCACGACGACGTCGTGCGCCTCACCGAGGTCGCCAAGCAACACGGCGCCTGCCTCGTCCCGTTCGGCGGCGGCACCAACGTCACGGACGCCCTGCGCCTGTCGATCCACGAGGAGCGGACCGTGATCGCTGTCGACATGCGGCGCATGAACAGGATCCTCTGGCTCGATCCCGTGAACCGCATGGCCTGCATCGAGGCGGGCGCGACCGGGCGGCACATCGTCGCGGAGCTCGAGAAGCACGGCCTCACCATGGGGCACGAGCCCGACAGCCTCGAGTTCTCGACCCTCGGGGGGTGGATCGCGACGAACGCGAGCGGGATGAAGAAGAACCGTTATGGCAACATCGAGGATCTCGTCCTCGACATGCAGGTCGTGACCGCGCGCGGCGTGGTCGAGCGGCCGCAGGTGGCCCCGCGCGAGAGCGTCGGCGCCAACCCGAAGAACTGCATGTTCGGCAGCGAGGGCAACTATGGAATCGTCACCAGCGCTGTCGTCAAGCTGTTCCCCCTGCCCGAGCTCCAGCGCTACGGCAGCGTCATCTTCCCCGACCTCGCGCGCGGGCTCGCGTTCCTCTACGACCTGCAGGTCGCCGGCGCGCTGCCCGCGAGCGTGCGCGTCATGGACAACACGCAGTTCCATTTCGGTCAGGCGCTCAAGCCGAAGAAGTCCGGGCTGCTCGCCCGGGTGAAGAGCCAGGCGGAGAAGCTCGTGGTGACCCGGATCAAGGGCTTCGATCCGTACCAGCTCGCCGTCGCCACCCTCGTGTTCGAGGGGACGAAGGAGGAGGTCGACTTCCAGGAGAAGACGCTCTACCGCATCGCGGCGCAGCACGGCGGGATGAAGGCGGGCGCGGCGAACGGCGAGCGCGGCTATCAGCTCACCTTCGGCATCGCGTACATCCGCGATCTCACGTTCGAGCACTGGGCGATCGCGGAGAGCTTCGAGACGAGCGTCCCGTGGAGCCGGGCGCTCGAGCTCTACGACCGGGTGCGCCAGCGCATCCTGCGCGAGCACGAGCAGCGGCGCCTGCCTGGCAAGCCGTTCTTCACCGGCCGCATCACCCAGGTCTACCCCACGGGCGTCTGCATCTATTTCTATCTCGGCTTCTACGCGAAGGGCGTCGACGACCCCGTGCGCCATTACGCCGAGATGGAGCACGCCGCGCGAGAGGAGATCCTCGCCGCCGGAGGGTCGCTGTCTCACCACCACGGGATCGGCAAGATCCGGCAGGATTTCGTGAAGGACATCTACTCGGATGGCGCGCGCGCCTTCATGCAGCAGGTGAAGCAGGCGGTCGATCCGGACAACCTGTTCGGCGCGGCGAACCACGGCGTGCTCGGCGAGGTCGCGCTCTCGAGCGCGGAGGAGCAGGGGCGAGCGCCCTCGCCTTGACCCTGGGCGGCGCGGCCGCCGGCGGGGCGCGGCGCTGCTGGAAGCGCCGCGCCAGCGGCTAGCTCAGAGATCGGGGCGGCGCCGCACGGACGAGCTCGCGCGGACCCAGCCGGCCCCACGGCTCACGGGGCGGTCGCCGGCCGTGTGCCGGAGGTAGCCGCGGCGCGGAACGCCCATCCCAAATTGGTTGCGCATCGCAACCATCTGTGTTCTCCTCGAAGGGTGACCACGAGAGAGCTCCGCTCGGAGGTCCGCGCGTTCGTGCGCGGCTTCGGTCTCCTGGACGAGGAGCGCACGCCGTGCGGCGTCCAGGTGGCGCCGCGCGAGGCCCACGCCCTGACAGTCCTGGCGGACGCCGAGCGGGCGGGCGAGCAGCTCTCCCAGAGCGACCTGCGGCGGGCGCTCGGCATCGACAAGAGCAATGTCACCCGGCTGATACAGCGCCTTCGGGAGGAGGGCCGGGTGGAGCAGGACGTCAGCGAGGAAGACGGGCGGGTCCGCCGCCTGCGGCTCACCTCGGCGGGGCGCCGCATGGCGGGGCGACTCGAGGGGCAAAGCCTGGTGCGGTTTCAATCGATCGTGGACGCCATCCCTTGCGAGGAGCGCGCCGCCGTCGTGCGCGCGCTGCACGTCCTGAATGGCGCGCTCTCGCGCGTGACCCGCGCGACAGAGGAGCAACCCCATGCGAGCGATGCGAGCGACTCTCCCTAGCGTTCTTCCCGGGCTCCTCGGAGCTCTCCTGATGTCCCCGATCGCCTCCTGCACGCCTTCCAGCGAGGCCGCTGCGGGACCCGCGCCGGGCGCGCCGGCGGCGGTGCAGGTCCGCTCGTTCGGCGCGCTGCGCGCGATCATGCACGAGGGGCAGACGGGGCCCGCCGTGCGTATCGGCGATGTGGTGCCGGGCCCGCGCGCGTTCGGGATCGGGGCGCTCAGCGCGCTGCGCGGGGAGGTGACGGTCGTCGACGACGCGATCTGGACCTCCTATGCGCGCGACGACGGGACCCTCGACGTGCGCCCCGCCGGGGCGGAGGAGGAGGCGACGCTCTTCGTGGTGGCGAACGTCGCGCGCTGGCAGGAGGCGACGCTCGACGCCGACGTGCCCGACGGGCAGATCGACGCGCGCATCGAGGCCTTGCTGCGGGAGCGCGGGCTCGACACGGAGGGCGCCGTCCCGGTCCAGGTGCGCGGCGGCTTCCGCGATCTCCGCTGGCACGTCGTCGACGGGAGAAAGCTCGCCCCCGGCGCCGGTCACGCGGACCATGTCCGGGCGTCGGTGAACGGAGCGCTCCCCGCCGCGGAGGGGGTGCTGGTGGGCTTCTTCTCGAAGCGCCACCACGGCGTCTTCACGCACATGGGGTCGAACACGCACTTTCACGTCGTCCTGCCGGAGCGACCGCTGATGGGCCACGTGGACGGCGTGACGCTCGCCCGCGGCGCGCGGGTCCTCTTGCCGGCGCCTTGAGGCTTGGCACGATCGCACCGGCGGCGGCGCTCGGCGCGCGCCGCGGGCGCATGTTCCGGGCGGCGGTGGTATGCAGGACAGCGGTGCAGCTCATGACGGCGACCTCGGAGGACGGCGACGGGGCGGGCCGCGCGGCCGGCCTCGCGGGCGTCGTGCTGTGCGGCGGGCAGAGCCGCCGGATGGGGCGCCCCAAGGCGTGGCTGCCGTTCGGGGGCGAGCCGCTGCTCCAGCGGGTGGTGCGGCGCCTCGGCGAGGCGGCGTGGCCGATCGTGGTGGTCGCGGCGCCGGGGCAGGAGCTGCCGCCGCTGCCGGAGGGGGTGCTGCTCGTGCGCGATCCGGTGGAGGGCCGCGGGCCGCTGCAGGGCATCGCGGCCGGGCTCGACGCGATCGCGCCGCTGGCCGAGCGGGCCTACGTCACCTCGACCGACGCGCCCTTCCTGCACCCTGCCTTCGTGCGGCGCGTCGCGGATCTCCAGGCGGGCGGCCACGCCATCGCGGTGCCGCGGGCGGAGGGGCACCATCACCCGCTCGCCGCGGTGTACGCGTGCTCGGTGCGCGGCGAGGTGGCTGCCTTGCTCGCCGAGGGCAGGCTGCGGCTCTCCACCCTGTTCGAGCGGGCGCGCACCCTGGTCGCGGAGCCGGAACTCCTGCTCGCGGATCCGCGGCTCCGCGCTGTGGATCCGGCGCTGCGATCGCTGCGCAACCTGAACACGCCCGAGGACTACGCGGCGGCGCTCCGCGAGCTCGACCGATCCGGCTAGTCGCCGCGCGGCGCCGGCGCGCTCGCTGCCGCCGCGCCCCCGGGCTCGCCCCTCGTGATGAGGATCCGCTGCTCTCCGTGCCTGGGCAAGACCACCCGATCCGGCCCCAGCCCGCGCGCGGCCATGACGCGCCGGAGCTCGCGGGGCGCCTCTCCGAACGTATCGGTGCTGTTGATGAAGGTGTCGAAATGGATAGCCATCATCCGCCGCGCCCCGAGGTCGAGGAAGGCCTGCACCGCCTCCGCCGGATCGACGTGCTTGCTCTCCATGAACTCGCGCGGCCCCACCGGCGCGATCGGCAAGAGGGCCAGATCGATCGAGGGGAATCGCGCGCGCGTCTTCACGAAATCGTCGCGGTCGTAGGCGGTATCGCCGCCGAAGTAGACCGTGATTCCATGGTACTCGACGACATAACCCGTGAAGCTCTCCGACATCCAGTCCCGGTCCAGCCCGTAGCGATAGCCGGAGTGCCGCACCGGGACGGCCGTGATTTTCAGATCGCCCTGCCGCCATGTCGTCCAGGTCGGGACCTCGAACGACGCGAAGCGATGGTTGGGCACGTAGACGAGCCCGCCCCGAGGCACGAGCAGCGCGCGGACCTTCGGCTCGATCAGGGACAGCGAGCCGAGCGAGAGGTGGTCGAAGTGCATGTGCGAGATCAGCACGGCGTCGATGGGCGGCAGGTCCTCCGGGGCGAGCCCCGGCTCGACGAGCCGCTTCACCATGAGGCCCACCGTCGACGTGAAGACGGGGTCGGTCAGGATCCATCGGTCGTCGATCTGCACGAGCACGGTCGCGTGCCCGACCCAGAGCGCGGCGAGCCGCGCCTCGGGGCGGTACGGCGCGCGCACCTTGTCCGGCACGGGCAGCGGGCTCGCGAACAGCCTCGCCACGTTGCTCTCCAGGATGCGCGCGGGCACGCCGCACGACAGGCCCGCGAGCGCGAGGAGCGCCGCGGCGGACAGGCGAGCTGGCGACGAGGAGGGGCGCGTGGCCATGCGCGGCGTCAGAAGTAGCGGATGCTGAGCGTGATCGTGGTCGATCGCAAGGCGGCCGCCGGCGTGGTCGCCACCTGCGCGCCCAGGGCGCCGAACAGGGTATAGACCCCCGCCTCGTACGAGGCCGCCACGTGCCCTCGAGCAAAGAGCGCGGACCCGCCAAGCGAGCAGGACAGGTAGTCGCCGCCGTCGAGGAGCGGGAAATAAGCGCGGACGCCGCCCCGGATCACCCAGCCATCGGCGAACGCGCCCGGACGGGCGACGTACCCGGGCGAGCCGAAGAGCTCGATCGAGCCGGCGTGGCGCGTGAGCGGCTCCGCGATGAAGGCGCGCCACGGCGAGAGCTTGCGGTTGATCCCGAACGAGTAGAGCAGCGGCGTCACCTGCCAGCGGAACCCGAAGCGCGCCTCGCCCGGTTCGAGCCACAGCTCGGGGCTCGGCACGAGCTGGACGAAGAGCCACGCCAGCGTGGGGCGGATGTCGGGCTCCGTGGCGGCGGCCGCCGGCGCCGCCTGCCGCGGCGCCTCGGGCGACGCGCCCGCGGCGAGCGGCCAGCCGAGCGCGGCGGCGCAAGCGGCCAGCGCACGAGCGCGGCGTCGCGCGAGGGAGCGCGCTCCGGGCATGCCGCGGCTACGGCGCGTCGCCGTACACCCTGCCGAGCTGCTTGTAGAGGAACCGCGCCGCGTGCTCTCCATAGGGCGTCTGCGCCGCGTACACGTCGGGCGAGGCGATCGGCGCGTGCGCCGCCAGCGCGCCTGGCCGCCCGAGCCGGGCGAGATCCTCGCTGAGCGCCTCCATCGAGGCATACCGGTTCTCCGGCCGCTTGCGCAGGCACTTCGCGATCACCGCCTCGAGCGCGCGCGACGCCGGGCTCTCACCCAGGTTGGGCGGCGGGGGCGGCGTGACGAGCTGGTTGGCCAGCACCACGGCCTCATCCATGGCGGGCGCCAGGGCAGGGGAGGAAGCCCGCGTGACGCTGAACGGGAGCCGGCCGGTGAACATCCGGTACATGAGCATGCCGAAGCCGTAGACGTCCGTGCGCCCGTCGGGAGGGTCGCTGACGGTCTGCTCCGGCGCCATGTACTCCAGGGTGCCGACGGTCACCCCGGCCTGCGTGAGCCCCGAGTGCTCGTACAGCTTCGCGAACCCGAAATCGACGACCTTGGCCGCCCAGGCGTCGCCCTTCTCCCCGACGAGGAACACGTTGGCGGGCTTCACGTCGCGGTGGACGATCCCCGCGCGGTGGGCCGCGCCGAGCCCGGCCGCGGCCTGCAGGAGGAAGGGCACGCCGGCCTCCGGGGACAGCCGCTTCTCGCGCAGGAGCAGCGAGCTCAGCGACTCGCCGAAGAGGAACTCCAGCACGAGGTAGGGCGACCCATCGTGGAGGCCGATGTCGAGGACCTCGACGATGTTCGGGTGAACGACCGTGGCCGCGGCCTTGGCCTCCAGGAGGAACCGCGCCTTCACCTTGGGCTCGCGGCGGAACCTCGCCTCCAGGAGCTTCAGCGCGACGGGCGCGCCGCTCTTCGTGTCCTCCGCCAGGAACACCTGCGCCATGGCGCCGCTGCCGATCAGGCCCCGCACCCGGTACCGCTCGGCGACGATCGCACCCACGTGCTCGGTGGGCTGGGACCGTATCCGCCGGATGTCGTGGCTCGCGACCAGCTTCTCTCCGTCGTGCGGGCAGAAGCGGTGGTCATCCGCGTACCGCCGGTGGCAACGAGGGCACAGCATGAGGTCCCGTCCTCGGGGATAGCCCTTCCGCCGCCCTTTTTGCAAGACCCGACGTGCGCGTCGTGATCGCGCCTCGCCTCGCGGAGGCGCGCGCGCGGCGCGATCACGACGCGCGGGACATGTCCGACGGCATCCGCGCCCTGGGCTCGTGGATCAGGACCGTCTCGGCGCTGGAGAGCTCCTCCATGTCGGGCGCGTCGCCTGACATGCGCCAGCCCGGGCTCCGCTTGGGCAGGCTGTCGAGCAGGCCGACGAACGAGCTCACCCACTCCTCGACGTCCTGAGGCCGCTCGTCGGGCGACAGCGCGAGCGCCCGCGCGAAGGCGCGGTCGACGTCCGGCGGCGTTCCCGGGAGCAGCGACGAGACGGGCGGCGGAGGGGCGCGCGAGAGGCTCGACAGGATGGTGGCGAGGTCCTCTCCGGCGGCGATGCGCCGTCCGGTGAGCGCCTGGTAAGCGACGGCCGCGAAGGAGTAGAGATCGCTGCGCGCGTCCACCGACCTGCCGCGCGCCTGTTCCGGGGCCATGTAGAGCGGAGTCCCCAGGAAGATGCCCGTCGAGGTCGCGCTCACGTCGGCGGAGAGCTCCTTGGCGATACCGAAGTCGAGGATCTTGACGTGAAAGTCGCCCGGCCCCGTCGACGGGATCAGGAAGATGTTCTCCGGCTTGACGTCGCGGTGCACGAGCCCCGCCGCGTGCGCAGCGCCGAGCGCCGAGGCGCCCTCGCGCAGCAGCACCGCCACCTGGGCTGGCGTCCCGGGCCCGTGCGACTTCATGGCGTGAGCGAGGGTGAAGCCGTCCAGCCATTCCATCACGATGAAGAGCGTTCCGTCCTCGAGCTCGCCCGAGTCGTACACCTCGACGACCGACGCATGATGGATTCGCGCGACGAGGCGCGCCTCTCTCGCGAACCGCGCGCGCACATCCTCGTTGTTGAAGTGCTCTGCCCTGATGGTCTTGATCGCGACCTCGCGCCCGAGCCGCTCGTCGTGGGCCTTGAACACCCTGCCCATGCCGCCCTCCGCGACAGCCCGGGTCAGGCGATACCGCCCCGCCACGCGATAGGGGGACGGCCGCGGCCTCTTCAGCGCGGCGCCGTCATCGAGGCATCGCTCCGCGTGCTGGTCGTAACAGCGCTGGCAGCTGGGGCATATCTGCAGGATATCGATACCGCGGCGCACCATGTCTTCGAGCGTCGCTTCCCGCCGCTCCGCCGCGCTCGCGAGATCCTTGCGCAGCCGTGAGAGCTCGAGCGCGCTGCCGAGGTGGTGCGCGAACGTGCGGACGAGCCGTCTGGCCGTATCGTTCCATACGACGCCGCTGCCGACGATGACCAGCGCGCCGTGGACGTCGCCCGACATGCCGAGGACGGGGACGACGACATCCGCGGATCTAGGAAAGGAGTGTTGGGTGAGCGCAGCGTGGCGCAGAGCGTCGACGTGCGGCGCCTCGGTGGCGGTGGCGGTGAGGCTGACCATCGCCTGCTCCTCGGCCTTCCACACCGCGACCTCTCGGGCGCCGATCGCCTCCGCGATCTGCGCCGCCGCGGCGGACGACCACCTCGCGATGTCGTCGAGCGCCTGCGCCGAGGAGACGACGAGCTCCGCGAGCTTCTCCTGCTCCTCCGCGAGCTGGCGCGCGAAATACTGCACCGCTGCGTACGCGATGGCCGACACCGTGAGGAGGTTCATCGCGAAGAAGCCGGCGAGGAGGCGCGGAGGCGCCTCCGGCGCGACGCCGGAGAGGAGCGGGTCGGCAACGCCGGCGGCCATCACGAGCAGCGTGTACGCGATGAACCAGGGGACGGACGCCCGCGATCCGTGGAACAGCAGCAACGTCAGCGGCGCGAGGAGCGCCCACAGGACGACGCCGCTCGACCCGACGAACCCTCCCCGGCTCGCGTGCATGAGAAACGGCAGGGCGAAGATGAGCAGCGCCTGACGGAAGCGGAACCCGGCAAACTCCTTCGTCCTGGCGAAGTGGGCCAGGCTCAGGCCGGTACACACCATGTAGCCGAGCGGGATCGCCGCCGAGCGGTGGTCCCCGGCTGCCCCATAGGCGATCACCCAGACGGGGCACGCGCACGCCTTGAGCGCCGCGGTGAGCGTGAGGATCTTCTTGTGCTGGCGCACCTTCGGATCGTCGCCCGACTTCAGCCCCATCCGAGCGATGGCCTGGAAAAACTTCATTCTGGTCGATTGTACGACGTTGAGCAGGGCGGCCTCAAGCCGCGGTCAAGCATTCGGGGGCGCGATGTAGTTATTTGCAGCACCGCTCGGGCCGCGTTCCTCCTCGCCCGCATTGCTGACACCACCAACTCGTTTTGCCCGGCTGCTCGGATGTCTTCGGCGTCCTCGGCTTCACGGAGATTCCCGCGAGCCTTTCCGCCGCTTGCGGCGCCTTCTCGACAGGCTTGCGCGCCGTCGAGAGCTCCGCGCGCAGCACCCGCACCTCCAGCGCGAACGAGTCCCGCTCGGCGCGCGCCTGCCGGGCCTCCTCCAGCGCTGCCTGGCGCTCCGTTTCTGCGATGGCCTTCGCGCACTCCAGGGCGGCCTGCGCCGCGTGCTGCGCCTGCAGGGTCGCTTCGGCGTCACGCTGAGCTGCTTCGGCGTCGCGCTGGGCCGCGTGTTGCGCCTGCCGTGCCGCTTCGGCGTCGCGCTGGGCCGCGCGTTGCGCCTGCCGTGCCGCTTCGACTTCGCGCAGCGCGGCCTTGGCGTCGCGCTGGGCCGCGCCTTGGGCCAGCCGCGCCGCTTCGGCCTCGTGCTGGGCGGCTTCGGCGTCGCGCTGGGCCGCGCTTTGGGCCAGCCGCGCCGCTTCGGCCTCGTGCTGGGCGGCTTCGGCGTCGCGCTGGGCCGCGCTTTGGGCCAGCCGAGCCGCTTCGGTCTCGCGCTGCGTCGTGTCCTGCGCATGGCGAGCGGCCTCCGCGCCGCGGCGCACGGCCTCGCGCTCCCGCGCCGACTCGGCATGAGCGGCTTCCCCTGCCGCGAGCGCGCGCCGCGTGTCCTCGAGAGCCCTCCGTAGCTGCCGTCGCCCCCGCTCGGCGACGAGCGCCGTCACGAGCAGCGCCACCAGCGCCAGGAGTGTCAGCCCCGTCGTCATCCGTCCGCCTGCGAGCGTCCGCGCTTCGCGAGCAAAAACGCGCGATTCTCCGAGGTCTGGTGCCCACGGAACGGGGAGGGGAGCTCGTCGTAAGGGGTCACAACGCACCCGCGCCAGCGAAGAGATCAGCGCCGCCTTGCGAGGGCAGCGATGTCCTTGTCGCACGCCGCTCGCTGGACGCCAATGGCCTCTGGGCCTGTCGCCGCGCTGCGGCTCCGCGGGCCCCCTGTGGTAGTCTCGGCGCGGCCGCCGGCCCTGAACCAAGAGGATGCGCGATGCCCTACTCCCAGGCGAAGACGATCCTCGCCCTCCGTAGCCCCCTCGGCCCCGACGCCCTCGCCCTCGTCAGGATCCATGGCGAGGAGCGGCTGTCTGGCCTGTTCCGGTTCGAGCTCGACCTCCTGTCCGAGGAGCGGGCCATCGATTTTTCTGCCATCGTCGGCCAGGGCATCACCGCGGTCATCCGCCTCTCCAGCGGTGCCGAGCGCATGATCCACGG
This sequence comes from Sorangium sp. So ce295, assembly GCF_051527405.1. Taxonomy (NCBI): domain Bacteria; kingdom Pseudomonadati; phylum Myxococcota; order Polyangiales; family Polyangiaceae; genus Sorangium; species Sorangium sp. So ce295. Next base: position 13,589,735 of record NZ_CP150324.1, read on the forward strand.
TGTCGTCACGCGCTTCCGTCAGGCCGGGCGTGTCTATGTCGACGGCGGCCAGCCGAGGACCGCCTATCGCGCCGAGATCCACCCCTGGCTCTGGTTTCTGACGAGGACCACCGACTCCCGCATCTTCCAGGACAGATCGGTGCCCGACATCGTGAAGCAGATCTTCGATGACCTCGGCTTCTCCGATCACAAGGACGAGCTGACCGGCTCGTACGCTCCTCGCGAGGTGTGTGTCCAATACCAGGAGACTGCGTTTCAGTTCATCTCGCGGCTGCTGGAGGAGGAGGGCATCTATTACTATTTCCAGCACGAGGACGGAAAGCACACCCTCGTCCTCGGCGACGACAGCGCGGGCAACCCGCGCTGCCCCGATCTCGGCGACGTGCGTTACGTGGGCGCCGCCGAGACCTCGACGCGCGATGAGGACGCGATGACCGTCTGCGAGCTCATCGGAGAGGTCGTCGCGGGGTCGTATGCGGCGACCGACTACAACTTCAAGGCGCCCAGCACCTCGCTGCTCAGCCAGGCGAGCGGCGGCGGGGCGAAGCTCGCGCTCTTCGAGTATCCCGGCGGCTACGCCGACAAGGGCGCCGGCGACGCGATCGCCACGCGTCGCATCGAGGCGGAGGAGGGCGTGGCCCGGCGCCTCGTCGGCAGCTCGTTCTGCCGCGCGTTCACGGCCGGCCATGCCTTCCAGCTCGTCCAGCACGAGCGCTCCGACGTGAACGGCGAGTACCTGCTCCTCGCCGTCACGCACTCGGCCGACAACGACGAGTACCAGAACTCCTTCGAGGCGATGCCCATGCAGAGCCCCTTTCGCCCCGCGCGCGTGACGCCGAGGCCCATCATCGCGGGGGCTCAGACGGCCGTCGTCGTCGGCAAGAGCGGCGAGGAGATATGGACCGACGAGTTCGGCCGCATCAAGGTGCAGTTTCACTGGGACCGGTACGGCAAGCGCGACGAGAACAGCTCCTGCTGGATCCGCGTCGCCCAGTCCTGGGCCGGCAAGGGGTGGGGCAACTGGTTCTTGCCGCGCGTCGGCCAGGAGGTCGTGGTCAGCTTCCTCGGCGGCGATCCCGACAGGCCGCTCTGCACCGGGGCGGTGTACAACGCGGACCAGACGGTCCCCTACGCGCTTCCCGGCGAGCAGACGAAGAGCACCCTCCTGTCCCGCTCGTCGAAGGGGGGCAGCGCGGGCAACGAGCTCCGCTTCGAGGACAAGAAGGACAGCGAGGAGCTCTTCATGCACGCCCAGAAGGACATGGTCGTCGACGTGGAGAACGACTGGACGATCGGCGTCAAGCACGACCAGGCGATCACCATCGACCACGATCAGACGCTGGCGGTGGGTGGAGACCAGACCATCAGCGTGGAGAAGAGCCGCACGGTGACGATCGACAAGGGGGACGACCTGCTGACGGTGGGGAAGGGCAACCGCACGATCGACGTGTCGAAGGGCAACGAGTCGCACGCGGTCAAGGGGACACGGGATGTGACGGTCGAGGGGCACGAGACCCACACCAACAAGGCCAACTTCACCCAGGAGGTGAAGGGCAATCACGTCCTCAAGGTGAAGGGGAACCTGGTCATCGAGGCCAAGACGGTGACCATCAAGAGCGAGCAGGCGATGACCCTCAAGGCTGGGAAGGCGCTGAAGGGCGAGGCCGGCGCGGATCTCACGTTGAAGGGCGAGGGGAAGGTCGCGATCAAGGGCAGCGAGGTGAAGAACAACTGACGTCCGCCCGGGCGTGGGCGAGCGCGTCGCGAAAGGAGCGTTCTTGTCGATCACCGAGGAGGAGGTCTTCGCTCAGGCGGTGGACAACGCAGGGTTCCTGTGGAGCCAGCGCGACGGGGCGGCGCGCGATCCGCGGTACGACCTGAAGGCCCTGGCGGAGGTCGACGGGCGGCTCGCGGCGCAGCTCGATCTGCTCGAGCGAGGCGGGCGCGCGGCGTGGGACGGCTGCGCGGCCGCGGCCGAGGAAGGGGGGGCGGGCGAGGTGTTCGCGGCGCTCTCGCTCGCGCTCACGCGGCGGGATCAGGGGGCGATCGCGGCGCTTGTCGCGCGGGGGATCGATGCGCCGGATGTGGCGCGCGGGGTGGTGTCGGCGCTCGGGTGGGCGGCGCCGGAGCTCGTGAAGGACGTGCTGCCAGCGCTGCTCGGCGCGAAGGCAGGGCCGGCGCTCCGGACCATCGGCATCGCCGCGAGCGCGGTGCGGCGGCGGGATCCGGGGCCGGCGCTCAAGGAGGCGCTCTCCGCCGAGGACGCGCGGCTGCGGGCGCGAGCGCTCAAGGCGCTCGGGGAGCTCGGGTACGTGGAGGGGATCGACGACGCGCGGCGGGCGCTCTCTTCCGAGGTCGAGGCGGTGCGGTTCTGGGCGGCGTGGTCGGCGGCGCTTCTCGGGGACGAGCGCGGCATGGATGTGCTGCTGGAGATCGCGGCCAGCGGGGGAGCGCTCGCGCAGCGGGCTGCGGGCGTGGCGTTGCGGCGGCTCGGTCCGCACGCGGGGGCGCGGTGGCTGAGGGGGCTCGGGGAATCGCCGGGGGCGGCGCGGGCGGCGATCGCGGGGGTGGGGGCGCTCGGGGATCCGGCGCACGTGCCGTGGCTCGTCGAACGGATGAGCGTGCCCAGGCTGGCTCGCCTGGCGGGCGGGGCGCTGTCGCTGATCACGGGCGTGGAGCTGGTGAGAGAGGAGCTCGAGGGGCCCGCGCTGGACGAGGCTGGCCCGAGCGACGACCCGGAGGACGAGGACGTGGGGCCCGATCCGGACGACGGGCTGCCGTGGCCCGACGCGGCGGCCGTGGGGCGGTGGTGGGCGCGGCGGCAAGGGGACTTCGCGGCGGGCAAGAGGCATCTCTGGGGGAGGGGGGTCGATCTGGAGGGGCTGAACGAGGTGCTGCGGCGCGGGAGCCAGCCGGCGAGGGCGGCGGCGGCGATCGAGCGGTGCTTCCTGAGGCCGCGGCTGGGGGTGTTCGAGGTGCGTGCGCGGGGGGAGGCGCAGCGGGCGGAGCTTCGGGGGTAGCGAATGCGCTGTGGGCCGGTCGCTTGCGCGCAGCGCGTGCCGCCGGGCTTTGCAGCCGCCGTGGGGCTGCGCATGCTAGACATGTCCGCCCCCCCTCGACAGCTTCGCCTTGAACTCCGCGAGCCGCTCCTCGCGCGAAAGCCCGAGATATTCCCCCGTGAAGGTCCCCACGAAGTTATCGCCACGGATCGGTGGGTGCGACAGACGAGAGACCTTAATCACCTCCAAGGGGACCGTCGTCATCGGTCGTGATGGGCTGTCGATGAGTACGGTATTTTCGCCGCTCACGCCGAGGTAGCTCCTGGCCGTGGGCACCTGGAGACCCCGGTATCCCACGTCGGCGCGGAAGATGCCGTCCACGATAGCGCGAGAGGCCGTGTAGTCGTGGGGATCCAGCGCCCAGTCCCAAAGCGTGCCGTTTCGAGGATGATGTTGCAAGAAGCGTCGCACGTCCTGATTTTGAGCGATCCGGGACGAAAGCGCTCTGATGTCGACCAGGTCTATCCTCTGCAAGAGGTTGAGTTCGAATATCAATTTGTCTTTGAAAGCCTTTTGATCGAGGCTCGGCGCATCGCTGATCGATGGGTCGTCCTTTCGAGCCCCGTGGTGCCAGACCTCGGCGCGCACTGCGTTCCACGGGCCCATATAAAAGCCGGCGTTTCCTGGCCGTCCGTCGTAGCTCCGCCCGCTCCAGCGGTTTTCGTCCGTGGTCTTGGCATTGGCCGGGAGCGTCAGGACGCTATGCGGTCCCCGGTACCAAGGTCCCGGAGTCACGGCGCGCTCGTAGCGTGTCCCGGCAAGAATAGGCTGGAGAGGCAGCGCGCCTTGCCGGGCGAGCTCGAAAGACGCGTTGCTCAGAGAGATATAGAGGTCCGGATCCAAGATCCTGCCTCCTAGATGCGCCGAACGCCTCATGGTGTTGCTCCAGCGATGAGTTTATCAATGGTGGTGACTCGGGTGCCGCAGAACAGTGGCCCAGAGATCCCGCGCTGCGTCGGCGCCGGTCTCTACGTTGTCCGGCGAAGACGGGGATATGATTCACGTGCTGTAGCCGTCGGCTGGCGAGAGGCGCACGCCGGTGATCTGGGCGCGCTCTATCGCCTCTTTCACACCCTGGTCGACGATGACTATGAACGGGAGTTCGTGGAGCCGGAACATGCGCAGATCGCCAATGCGGTTATAGTCCAGGACCATCTCGTAAATCTCCAGGATCGCATCGGGGATTCCGGGAGCTGGCTCGACGACGGAGTTCTCTCGATCCAGACAGGCGACCCGCCCGACGATGTTGGCGACGTAGTAGCTGTCGAGGGCGGCGCCGGTCACCGTGTTAAGGATCCGCGCGTCGTGATAGTCGATGTTGTCCACGCCCGCCGCCTCGAGAGTGTGCCGGAAGCGGGACGAAACGACCATGCCGGCGAGCGCCGTGGGCACGTAGTCAGGGATCGAACCCTGGTGATCGGCGCCTTGCCGGAACTCGACGACCGGGAGCCGCTCGTCGATGCGGGCGCCAGAGTTGAATCGGAGCGCCGGGTGACCGTGGATCTCGGGTCGAGGCAGCATGGGGATGCACGACCTGTCGTGCGAGCGGAACGAGAGTACGTAGTGCATCGGCTCTCACCTGTCCTGTTCGAGGTAGCGTGTGCGCCGGTCGTTGTACTGCTGGACGGAGCGTATGAAGACCTCGAGCGAGTTGTTGTGGAGAGGCAGGAAGTCTGCTCCTCGCGCGTACTTCCTGATTGCCAGGAGCTTCCGCCGGGCGTGGGCCGACAGCGCCATGAGGGAACGCGTCAGATTCTCGCTGAACTCCGCCGACTCCTTGCCGCCGCAAGCCGTCTCATACAGCTCTTCGATGTGTGCGAGCCGCTCCTCGATCAACGTTGTGTAATCCGGTGCATGACTGCCGCTATGGAGCTGGAGCTCATGGATGGCCACGTCTGTGTCGTACGACGGCAGGCACATTCCGTTCGAAGTGTCGTTGATGTCCCAGCCGGCGAGAACTGCGTTGTCCTTGAGCGTGGAAGTGCCGTTCATCTGATCGATCGGGATCAGGTGATGCGCGTCGAGCGAGTACATGAGGCCGTCGCTGCGGTACTCGGCGCGGACCGTGATCTTGCCGCCATTGTCGAGGTAGATCGGCTTGCTCGGGACGCCATAGCCGCCGTCGTGCCAGGGATGCAACTTCGCGTCGAGCAGCGCCGTGCGGAGGGCGTTCCCGCTCCGCTCGACGTTGCCATCCTTCGGGTAGGTGATCTTCGACGTGTGCAGCCCCGCGCACTTCGACCATTCACAACGCTGGGTCTCGGCGTTGTTCGGGGCGCTGACGTCCGGTGTGGTCATGCCATCGAGTAGATGCGGCATTTGGCATTGCTCCGAGCTTAGCCCATCATGTTCTTCTTGTTGTGAAACAGCGGGTCACCCATGCGGCAGACGTTTTTGCCCTCAAATTTGACGTCAAAGGAGTACATCATGAACTCGCACTCGCTCCGGTTGACGCCGCTCGCGACGCCGCCGGCGCTGCCGGGCTCGTCTCCGCTCGATTTCGTGTACTTCGCCCCCTTGACCATCGGCATCTTGCCGTCACACTTCACCTTCTGAGGCCCGTCCGAGGTATCCGACGCTTGGCCGATGTTCGGGTAGGGGATCGGCACGGGCCCCGCGGGCGGCACTGGCGTCTTGCAGACGTCAGGGAAAACGATGTTCATCCCGCCGCTGCCCTTGTGCACGACGCCCCGCATGTTCGCGAACACGCTCGACGACATCCCTCTACCTCCTCGCCACGATTTCTTGTCCGATACGTCTCTACGCGCCGCTCACGAGCGCCGCGCCACGCGTCGCCAGGTCCGAAGAGCACCATACCAGACACGGGCCCTTCCTGTACCCGTCGTGGATCGCCATTCCTGCGAGGGCGACCAGCATCGCCCCGAGCGCCGCCCCGGTGTCGCCGAGGCAGTCCGCCGGGTGCTCGATGGTGAAATCCGCCAGGATCCGCTTCTTCTGTCGCGTGTAGGCGACGCCCCACTCTTTGGCCGGGAAGCTCTCGCCGTTCAGACCCGCATAGATCGTGGGGATGAGCGCGGCGGGAGCCGACCGGGCGAAGAGGCGCTTGAACGCTGCGTCCAGGCCATCGCCCAGGTACGCAGTGTCCTTTGCATAGCGGTGCCCCGGCTCCTCGGCCGTAGCCACCGCATCGATGCGGGCGAGGGCCGGCGCCCCGCGCTGCGCCCCGGCTCCAGCCCGCGCGAGCCAGAGGAACGCCGCACCCTCGCCCGGGGTGAATCCGTCGTGCACGCCGTAGGCTCGCAGCCGGTCCTCTCGATCGAGGGCGCCGAGCCACCGCAGGTCCAGGCAGCTGTCCACACCGCCGACGAGCACCTCATCGTAACGCCGCGACGCCAGTCCGGCGAGCGCCTCCTCCAGCGCCGCAAGCGCGGCCGCGCGGCCAGCCGCGAAGACGCGGCTCTGCTCAATATCCAGGGGGTACCCGGTCTGCTGGGAGAGATGCTTGAGAAAGCGCGGGCCGGCGAGCGCCGGGATCCCGCTCGGGATGCCCTCGGGCACTCCCAGGAGGAGTGGCATGCCGGCCCTGGGTCCGCCCGCCTCGCCGAGGCAGCCATGTAGCGCGAGGCCGGCGAGCCGCAGCATCCGTCGCTGCCGTGCCGTCATCGTGGCGACGGTCTCGGCGAGCACTGGCGCGAGGGGCGGCAGATCGGGCGTTGCCACGAGGGCCATCACAAGCGGGGTACGCCGGCGATCCAGGACCGAGCTCTGCTGGAACCGATCGATCCCCGCCCGGACCGCCGCGCTCGTCACCTCGGCGCTCAGCCCGACAGAGCTCACCATGCCGACCCGCAGGATGTCCGCGCCCGGCGCCGCCATCACGACCTCCGTCCGCTCAGCTCGATCCGCTTCGCGTCGATCTCCACCAGCTTCACCTTGAGCGCTCGCTTGTCGCAACCCACCTCGCCCAGCCACACGATCCCGAGCCGCCCCTCGCCAGGCTCGAGCATCACGGTCTGAAGCCGCATGGGCGGCCGCTCCACGTCGGTATCGATCGTGACCTTCACGTCGAGATCGCACAGCGGCAGCCGCACATCCCAGGGCTCGGGCGCGGCGTTCTGCACCTTGACCGGCTCGCCCCCGCGCAGGTGGCCCGGACAGACGAGGCCCGGCGAGGCCGCGTTGAAGAAGCGCGCGTCGAAGTCCTTCGGCAGGTACGGCGCCCGCGTCTCCTGCCAGGCCTCGTCGTAGGTCCCCGCATACCGCTTGCGCGGCTCCCACGAGGGCGCGATGAAGCCGAAACCCGCGGGCGGCGGGCGGTCGCGCGTGCCCGAGAGGAGGTGCGCCGGGTCCTCCAGGTTGGGCAGCCGCCGCACCGCCTTTTCGGGCGGCGCGCTCCGCAGGCCGAAGCCGATGCCCACCGGGTTGCGCTGATCGATCTCCAGGGGACCCTTCTCGGGATCGTACTTCAGCACGCCGCCGAAGGCGCGCTCGTAGACGAGCGGTAACCGCTCGAACGGGACCGGCGGAGAGATGCGAAGATCCAGCGGGCCGCGCCATTCCCGATCGCCGAAGACGCGGACCACCCTGGCGACCGGGCCGACCGCGAGCGACACATCGACCGAAGGCGCCGGGCGCCCGCGCGGCGCCCACGCCTCGCCGAGCAGCACCACGTCGGTCGCCGGCTTGCCGAGGTGGAGATCCGCGGCGTGCTTCAGGCTGGTCTGTCCGGGCTCGCCCCAGTACTCGTCCGCGAGCTTCAGCGGCTCCTGCGCCTCGGCGATGCGCAGCGCCCCGCCGCGGAGAGCGAAGGTCGCGCGGACCGCGACGTAGAGCGTGTCCACCCCGCGAGCGTCCGGGAAGAGCGCGATGTTCGCCTTGAACGAGGTGCTATTTCGGAGCTGGAGCATGGGATGGCCGGCGAGAACGGACGCAGGCGCTCAGAACCCACGGTTCGGGAGCTTGCGCACCCGGTTGAACTCCGCCTCGCTGATCGCCTTCGTCGCCCGCCATTGCTGTATCACGTAGTCGGGAGGCTTCACGTCATCAGAAAACCCGTGCCAGCCGCCCGCATTGTCGTAGTGAAACTGATAAACCTTTCCGTTGCGGTAGCCCCACAGCCGCGGCGCCTTGTCGCGGAGCGGCGCGGCGGCATCATGGAGGGCGCTCTGGAGCAACTGCCTCGCCTGTGCGTCGTCCAGATCCATGATCGTGCCCTTTACCCCAGGACCGCCTCTCCCTGCGTGCTTCGGTGTGGGGGCATATTTCCGCAACGCCGGGCTTGTGAGCTGCTGCTTCCAGAGGACGTTGGTCGCCGAAAGGAACGCCTCGATCTCTCGCTTCATCTGCAGGATCGGAGCCATGGCCTCACGAGGCAGCTTGTCAGCAGGAAGTCTGTTCAGCGCCTCGAGCAGCTTCGCGAGCGCTGGGCGGAGCTGATCGGCGAGCTTCGCATCCTCGCGCGCGAGCGCGATCGCCTCCGCGATCGAGCGAGCGTACCGTGGGAGCTTGCCGAGCTTCATCATGTCGCCGACATACGGGATCATGCTGGCGCCGCTGATAACGGCGTCCAGCCATTGCCCGCGCGCCAGGGAGATGAGCCCGCTGGCCCCATCCGAGATGAACGTCGGATCCACCAGGCCGACGAGGTCGAGGGCGAACTGCACCAGGTCGAGGATGAGCTCCGCTTTACTTGCCATGGTTCTTTTCCCGTGCCGCGCCGCCGTCGTCGGTTGGTGAGCGAGACATCGTGGCCGCGGAGAGCGCCGCCCCCCGCAGCCTCTTCTCGATCGGCTCCCGCCTCCGCGCGCCCCCGCCGAGGCACGCCGTCGTCCCGAGGCGCGCCCCGTGCCGCCTCCCGAGCCGCGCCGCCGGCGCCTCCTCGGCGCGCAGCCGCAGGAGCACCGTGAAGCTCAGCACCTCGCCCGCATAGAACCGCGTCAGCGCGCACAGCGGCTCGAGCAGGTCTCCCCCAGGCAAGCAGCGCACGTAATCCCGGAGCGACAGCGGCCCCACGACGAGCTCGAACCCCGCCTCCTGGTCCCACGCTCGCCGCCCCAGGATCGCCCCCTGCCCGAGCCCCCGGTTGCGCCCCGAGGGGCCGATCGCCGTCCAATCGCTCTCCTCGATCGGGTGGTACGCCCCCGTCAGCGGCGCCGCCTCGATCGGCACCCGCAGGTGATGCCGCAGCAGCGCCGTGAGGCCCGCCATCGGGCGCACCTCCCGCGCCACCAGCGCCGCCGGCTCCAGCAGCGCGCGGTCGCTCACCGGTAACCTCCCGCGAAGCGACGGCAACCCGAGGCCGATCAACGCATAGAGGTACCGCGCGGCGTCGTCCTGCTCCGGAGACGCCACGCCGAGCCCGATCCGGTGCCGCTTGCGGATGCGGTAGACCAGCGAGAGCAGGCGATGATTGAAGATGTCCAGGAAATCGCGCAGCGCGAAGTCGCGCCGCGCCGCGCGCTGGTACACGAGCTCCGCGAACGGCGGCGGCAGCGGCCCGAGCGCGCCCGCGAGGCTCATGAAGCTCGCGGTCAACACCGCCGGCTCCCCCGCGCGCGCGGGGCGCTCGATCCCGGCCACGTCCGTCTCGGGGAACGCGAGGTCGATCGCGCCGCGCAGCCGCACCGCCTCGGCCGCGGGCTCGGAGCTCTCGCCCACGCTCCGGCAGCCCTCCGCCCGCGCCTCGAGCAGCGCCACGGCCTGGAAGAAGTCGAAGCGGCGGCCCTCGGCGAAGAGCACGCCCGCCTCGTCTAGAGGAGCGCCTTCGCGCCTGCCATCGGTTGCCATCGCTTCCATACCTCCGCGCGCCCCGTGCTCTTCAGCACGAGCTCCGTGAATGAATTGATGTGCGCGTGCAGCGAGAGATACCGGCTCAGCACCTCCGCGAAGAGCAGCGGGCTCGATCCGACGAACTGCTCCTCGTCGAGCGTCAGCGTCACCTCGGTCCCGCGGCAGAACCCGCGCCACGCGTCCGCGCCGATCCGCCGCGTCACGGTGCGCGCCGACACGCCCGCGATGCCCTGGATCTGGCGCTCCGCTTCGGGGATCGACGCGAAGAGATACACGCGCAGGATCTCCTTCAGCGCGTCCACGCCGCCCGGCCCCGAGATCGCGAGGTGATTCTGCGACAGGTTCGATACGAGCCGCCAGAGCGCCTGTCCGCCGAGCGGAGGATCGCGCTGCGGGGTCGGCTTGGTGAGGCAGGTGATCCGGCCCATGGCGGCCCCACGCTCGAGGGACAGCGCCACGCCGGCGGACAGCTCCTCGGGGAGGTCGCGGTTGGTGCACAGCACCGAGGCGTACACCACCCGGGACGGGGGCCTCCGAGGCGAGAGGTCGAGATCGACGAACGACAGGGTCACGTCCGTGCCGGGCACGTCCTCACGCGACGTCGCGACGCGGCGGGCCTGCCAGAACGCGCGTGGGCCCGCGCCCGCGCCCTCGGCGTGGTGCGTGAAGGAGAAGAACGGCGCGTATTCCACCTGCTCCGTCTCGCCCGGCGCCGTCGCCGTGACCTTGTGGATCGAGTGGATCTCGGTCGTGCGCTCGCGGCGCGCGTCCGCGACCAGGCGGTACTCCGGAAAGCGGTGATCGACCCGGATCGGCTCTGTCGTGCGGGAGAACAGGTTGATGATCGGCGCGCAGCCGAGCCGGAAGGTGTCGGCCCGCACCACGAGGCTCGCGGGCGGGCGCTGATCGAGCAGGAACAGCAGGCTGCACGCAGTGCCCTCGGGGAGGTGCGTGAGCTCGACGTCGAAGAAGAGAAACTTCTCGGGAAAGGCGAAGTACTCCTGGACCAGCCGGTGACCGGGAGACGCGTGCACGGGGTAGGGGAGCGCCTCCTCGTCGGGCCCGAAGCCGACCGGGTGGAGCCGCGCCTCCGCGAGATCCCGGCCGCCGCCCTCGCCGGCGCAGAGGACGCGCAGCGTGTGGCCGAAGAGCAGCTCGTACAGGCGATAGCCGCTCAGGCCGCCGCCGCTCAGGAAGAAGCGCAGCCGCCGCACCCCGAGCGCGCGCAGCGGAGGGCCGCCGCTCCGCAGGCGGATGCGGAGCGCCGCCATCACCCCGCCGGAGCCCGGCGGCAAATCCAGCGCCTCGGGCGCGCCGAAGCCGGCGGATTCGATCTCGATCGGCCAGAGCGTGACCGGAGCGCACGTCCGGAAACGGCAGGTCGGGCCCCCGTGCGCCTCGGCGAAGAGCGGCGTGCCCCGCTCGATCACGTGGCCCGAGGTGAGCTTGCTGTCCCTGGGGCTCACCTCGAAGGCCGCGATCGCCATCGACGGGATGGGCGAGAGCAGCGGCGGATAGAGGACGCCGAGCAGCGACGTGGTGAGCTCGGGGAGATCGCTGTCGAGGCGGCGCTGGAGGCGCGCCGTCAGGAACGCGAACGACTCGATCAGGCGCTCGACGTGCGGATCCGCGGAGTGGCGCCCCTCCAGGCCGAGGCGCGCGGCGATCTTGGGGTACGCCGCGGCGAACTCGGCGCCGCGCTCCCGCAGGTAGGCGAGCTCGCGGGCGTAGAGATCGAGCAGCTCCGCGTCGTGGTCGGTCGTCGTCACCCGACCTCCGGCAGCGGCAGGGTGAAGCTGAGCGGCTCGCGCACCCGCTCGGTGACGAGCAGCGCGCGGACGGCGACGCGGTACCGCGCGTCGCCGTCCGCGGGAGGGAGCAACTCGACCTCGACCCGCGCGAGGCGGGGCTCGTACGCCTCGATCGTCTGCTGGACGAGCCGCGCGACGCGGAACCGGTCTTCCTTGACGACGTCGCGGCCGCCGAGCTCCAGGTCCGGCAGGCCGTAGTCAATCACGGTGCGCTGGCGCGAGAGGGCCACGTCCCCGGGGACGGGGCACCGCGTGCCGAGCAGGCGCTCGAGCTCGCGGTGCACCGAGGCGCGCAGCGCGTCGAGGTCATGGCTGCGCTTCGGCCGCGCCTCGCTGCGCTGCGACGGGGTGTCGTCGACCAGCCGATCGAAGAGGGGCACGCGCCCCGCGTCCGCTGCTCCCCAGCTCTCTTCCATCCCGCGCTCCTGTCCGCGAGGCCGGCGCGGCGGCGCGCGGCCGGCCCCGCGCGATCACTTGCCCTTGTTCTCGTCGAGGCTGAACGACGCCGAGCTCTTCCCCTTGGCCCCGCCCGGCGACTCCTGCTTCTGCTGCGCGTAGTCCCAGGTGATCTTCTTGTAGCTGAAGGTGATGGTCTCGATCGGCTGATCCCCGCCGCCCGTCACCGAGACGGAGGTGAGGATGCAGCTCTCGAGGGTATACATCATGTACTTGTGCGGCTTGCCGGCCGCGTCGGCCTTCCAGATGTGCACCTTCATCGATTTGATGTCCTCGCCGCCGCAGCACTTGAGGTTGAGCGTCGGTGTGGCGAGATCGAGGTACTTGGTGACCGTGAAGTCGTTATGAACGCAGCGGCCGCTCGCGCGGCTCGTGTTCGAGGGCCCGGCCGTAAGCGGCATGGACACGCCGTGACTGAAGGACAGGAGCTCGATCATGTCCTTGCCTTGATCCGACGTGCTCTCTCCCTTGATGCCATCGATTTCCCAGAAAACGTTCTGCATGGTTCATCCCTCCTCTAAATCCACCATCGTGCAGCCTGCGCGCGGCGGCACCCCACCGCGTGGCGCCGCCGCGAGCGCGGCGATCTGCTACGTACGCGGCGCGCGCCGCTCCTCGTCACGCCGCAGGCGGCGGCAGCTCCGCGACGAGCCGCATCGAGACCGTGAGCTCGTTCAGCTGGAAGTGCGGCTTCAGGAACACCACCGCGCGGTACGCGCCCGGCTTGCCGGGGACCTCGGAGACGTCGACCCGCGCCTCGCGCAGCGGCAGCCGGGCCTTGGTCTCCTGGCCGGCGCTGTCGTTGAGGAGCACGTAGTCGGCGATCCAGTTGTTGAGGTAGTTGGAGACGCCTTCCTGCGAGCTGAAGCTCCCGATCTTGTCGCGCATGAGCACCTTGACGTAGTGCGCGAACCGGGACGCAGCGAGGATGTAAGGGAGCTGCGCGCTCAGCCGGGCGTTCGCGTTCGCCTGCGGCAGGTTGTACGCCTTCGGCTTGTTCGCGGTGCTGCCGCCGAAGAAGGCCGCCTGCGCGCTCCCCTTCTTGTAGCAGAGCCCGATGAAGCCGAGCTCCGACAGCTCGTTCTCGCGCCGGTCGGTGATGGCGACCTCGGTCGGGATCTTGGCGACGATATCCCCCTCGCTCGTCTTGAAGGTGTGCAGCGGGAGGTTCTCGACGAGACCGCCGCCCTCGACGCCGCGGATCGCGGCGCACCAGCCATAGAGCGCGAAGGCGTTCGTGATCCGCTGCGCGAGCGCGTACGCCGCGTTCCCCCAGAGGAAGTTCCCGTCGCCCTCGCCGACCTGCTCCTCGTAATTGAACCCCTCGACCGGGACGCCCTTCGGCCCGTACGGCAGGCGCATGAGCACGTGCGGAAGGACCAGCCCGACATAGCGCGAGTCCTCCGTCTCGCGGAACTCGCGCCACTTGATGAGCTGCGTGCTCTCGAAGACCTTCGCGAGGTCGCCGGGCACGCCGATCTGGGTGAAGCTCGGCATGTCGAAGAGCTCGGGCGACGCCGCCGCGATGAACGGCGCGTGCGCCGCGGCCGCCACCTTGGAGAGCTCCGTGAGGAGGGAGACGTCGGGGTTCGTGCCATCGAACTCGTAGTCGCCGACGAGCATGCCATACGGCGCGCCCCCGAAGGTGCCGTACTCCTCCTCGTAGACCTTCTTGAAGACCGCGCTCCGGTCGAAGTCCGCCGCGGCCTCGAAGTCCTTGCGCAGCTCGTCCTTCTTCACGTTGAGCACGCGCAGCTTCAGCCGCGTCGAGGTCTCGGTGTTCATGACGAGGTAGTTCAGCCCGCGCCAGCGCGCCTCCACCCGCTGGAACTCCTTGTGGTGCAGGATGGCGTCGAGCTGCGCGCTGATGCGCGCGTCGATCTCGGCGATGCGCGCCTCGATGGCCGCCACCGTGTCGCTCCCGACCTTCACCTTCTCGTCGAGGACCTGGTTCACGAACTCATCGATGAGATCGCGCGCGTGCTTTCGTTGCGGCTCCGCGGCGCCGCGGACCATCCCCTGCGCGAGGATCTGGTCGATGAGGCTCATCTCCTCGGCCGGCGCTGCCGCCGCCGAGCCGACCGCTTGGGTGCTCTCTTCCGCCATGGCTCTCTCCCTTCCCGTCCTAAGATCGCGGCTCAGCCGCCCCGGCCCTTCTCGAGCTCCTGCTTGAGCGTCTCGAGCTTCTTCGTGTCCTCGACGACCTGCTTGAGCATCCCGCTCAGATCGTCGTTGCCCTCGAGCTTCGCGAGCAGATCGTTCAGCCGCTCCCGCGCGCGGAGCAGCGCGCGCAGCGGCTCTACCTGCTCGACGAGCTGCTCGGGCCGGAAGTCATCCATGCTCTTGAAGGAGAGGCTGACCTTCAGCTTGCCGCCCTCGTCCGTGAGCTTGTTGTCGACGAGGCACGTGGCCTCGGGCGCCACCGCGGCGAGGACCTCATTGAAGTTGTCGCGATCGATCTCCACGAACTTGCGGTCCTTGAGCTTCGGCCGCGGCGCCTCGGAGGTGCCGGACAGGTCGCTCATGATCCCGACGACGAACGGGATCTCCTTCTTCTCGATCGCGCCGCCGGTCTCGACGTCGTAGGTGATCTGCACCCGAGGCGGGCGGTTCCTGCTCAGCCATTGTTGCTTGCTCTCTGCCATGGTCGTTCCTTTCTCCCGCGGCCTCGGTCGAGCGTGCATCTCGCGCGGACGCTCTCCCCGGGGCCAATCCACCCTCGCGCGGCCGGGCCGGGGACCGATCGGCGGATCGGGCCGGCGCCGGTGGTCTCATGAGATCATCCGGCGTCGCCCTCCTCCCGGCCGCGCATGCCGAGCAGCCGGTAGATCGCGACGAGGTCGTCGGCGCTCGACACGAACTCGCCGAGCAGCTCCGCGAGCGACATGTTCCCCCAGGAGATCGCGCGCTTCACGAGGTACGGGACGGGGCTGTGCGGCTCCGTGCGAAGGAGGTAGTCGGCCGCCTCGTTGAGCCGGCGATACGCCTCCACCCGGCTCTGGATCGCCAGGCCCGGACCCCGCGCGGGCGCCGGGTCCTCCGCGCTCTGCGCCGGGGGCTCTCCCGCGGCGGGCGCCGGCGCGTCGTCAGCGGGCTCGCCGAGGGCGGACGCCGTCGCGGCGCCGAGCAGGCGCAGCGCGCCGCGGGTCCGGTGGAGGACCGGGGGGCGGTCCATCCTCGCCGCGAGGCTCCGCTCCAGCGCCTCGGCCGCGGACAGGGCGGCGCGCGCGTCGCGCTGGAGCGCTGTCCATCGCGAGCGATCGACGAGGGAGAGCCGCGCCGCGAGGGGCTCGGCCGAACGCGCGCCCTCGGCCGGGCTGCCGCCGTCCATCCGGCCGCTCTCCCAGTCGGCGAGCGTGCAGGGGGGGCGGTCGTCGCTGCCTTCGAGGAGCGGGACCATCCGGAGCCGCCGCGCGAGCGCCTCGTCGAGCCAGCCGACGAGGTCGCCGCGCGCCTCGAGGCCGTCGTCGTCGAGCGCCGGGAACATCGCGTCCCAGTAGCGATCGCAGAGCCCCGCGATCAGCCGGAGCCCCGGCGCCGCCGCGCCGATCCCGCCGATCTGCGCCCACGCGTCCGTGAGCCAGGCGGCGATCTGCAGGTCCTTGGAGCGCCGCGCGAGCGCCTCGGCGCAGAGCTCGGCCACGAGCCTCCAGTCCGCCGTCTTGAGGCGCGTCGCCCACACGCCCTGCGGCAGCGTCGGATCGTCCTCGCGCCGGGCCTCGCGGACGCGATCGTAGGTGCCCTCGTAGCGCAGCGGCGCCCCGGCGGGCGCTGCCTGCGAGATGGGCGCGAGGAGGCGCTCGATGTCGATTGCGATGGTGCGTTCTGCCATGCGTGCCTCGTTCGTCGCTGCTGCCGCGCTACTCGCTGTCGAGCACCGGAGCGGTCGTCGGGAAATCGGGGTACTTGAGCTGCTTGTCCTTCTCCTTGCCGACGAGGCCGAGCCGCACGAACACCCGGGCCGAGCCGCCGGTCGTGCCGGCCCGCTCCAGCCAGCCGCCGGCGGGATCGGGGATCGTGAACACGACGAGCTGGAGGATGTTGGCGACGGCGTCCTCCTTCTTCAGCTCCGCCTCCTCCGCGGCGTGCGTGTGCGTCGCGATGAGCCGGAGGAGCGCCCAGGGGCCGCTCGCCTCGAAGGTCGCCGTCCGCTCCTTCGCGACCGCGCCGGCGTTCTGCTCGACCGACGGGACGTCGGGGCTGTTCTTCGCCCACCGGAGCGTGAGCTGGACCGGGTCGCCGAGCCGCCAGGTGGCGGTCGGCTTCGGCCCGCCCAGGAACAGCCGCTCCTCGGCGATCCGCAGGCTCCACTCGGCGATCTGGTTGCCCGCCACCTCGCGCGCCTGGTTGACGCGGAAGGTGGTCGTGACGTCGAAGGAGCCATCCATCGTCGCGTCCCCCTGCGCCCACATCGGCGCGAGGAACTCGCGCACCTTCTCCATGCGGTCGAGGAAGCGCACGACGTCGCGGGCGGCGGCGCCGCCGCGCAGCGACAGCACGGGCCGGAAGCGCTTGCGGAAGTCGCTCGCGCTCTGAAGGAAGAGCCGGACGTCATCGGGGTTCGCGTCCTCCCGTTCGACGCCCGGCTCGAGCCGCGCGAAGGGGAAGCGGTCCGCGAGCGAGCGGTGGAACGAGCGGCGGAGGCTCGGGTATTTCGTGCGGATCTCCTCCGTGGCGAGCGTGGCGCACCGATCGCGGAGCAGGACGAGGATGCGCCGGCGCCGCCTGGCGAAGTAGTCGTCCGAGCGCACGTCGACCGGCACGCGCTCGATCTGCGCGATGCAGTTCTCGAACGTGACCGTGGGCAGGTCGTTGAGGAGGAAGCGCTCCAGGGCGGCGACGCTGTTGCCGGCCTTCTTCCCCTCGTAATCGCGGAGCGCCCCGACGATGTGTTGCCACGGCGCCATGCCGTTGACGGACCGGGCATCGGCCGCGACCTCGGCGCTCTCCAGCAAGCCGAGGACGGGCTCGGCGAGCGCGCGGGTCAGGGCGTCGGCCCGGCCCCGCTGCGCCACCGCGTACTCCGCGAGCTGCGCCCCGTCGCCGTCGGCGAGGCCGAACGCCTCGAACGCCGGGCTGCGCTCGCCGTTCCACCAGAGGAACGTCCCGTTCTTGACCTCGTAGAGCCCGTCGGCCTCGAGCGTCCGGCTGGCGAGGGTGAGCAGGTACGCGCCCTGGCCGCGCACGAGCGCGCGGACGCGATCGCGCACCTCCTCCAGCCCGAGGCGCCCCGCGGCCGCCAGGATCTCCCGCAGCGGCTCGCTCGCGAGCGCGAGGGTGCCGACGTCGGCGCGCACCGTCTCGACGCGGCGCGACTCGCTCGGAGGCGGGGCCATCTCCCGGCGCGCGGCCTTGCCCACCGCGGCGAGGACGTTGTCCCGCAGGTTGCGCAGGGCGAGCTCCCCGAGCGTGCCCCGCACCTTCTCCGGGAACCTCTTGAGCCCCTCCTCCTGCGCGAACGCCTCGTACTCCTTGAGGCGCTTCGCGCCCTCCTTGAGCTCCTCGACGTTCCAGCTCAGGCGCGCGTCGTCGAGGGTCGCCGGCAGCGGATCCACGTTGTCGACGGGCTCCATGAAGCGCTGGCGCAGGAGCGCGGTCGAGGGCTCCTTCAGGGCGGCGACGAAGGGCGAGAGCTGGAGCTGCACCTCGCCCTCCTTGCGCACGAGCAGCGGCCCCGAGAGCGCTGTCTCTGCGCCCCCGAGGTAGCTCTTCAGGAGCAGGAGCCGCCCCTCGCCGTCGTCTTTCACCAGGCCGTAGGCCGGATCGCCGAGCAGCTTCAAGGTGCGGACCGCCGCGAGCAGGCGATCGAGCGCGGCGTTCGGCGGGAGCTTGTCGGCCGCGACCCAGGAGAGGGTGGGCGCGGCGAGCCGCGCCTCGGTGCGCGCGATCGCGTCGTGCAGCGCGGCGAGGCTCGCGGACCGGTACTCGGGGCCGCCGCGCTCGAGCTCCTTCAGCCCCCGGACGAGCGCGTCGACGTCCGCGCGCAGCGCGGCCTCGTCGAGCGTCCGCGAGATGCGCTGGTAGAGCTGGCTGAAGAGGCGATCGGACCGGGCGCGCGCCGGATCGCGGTACGCGTCGAGGCCGAAGGGCGCGAGGGGCGGGATGGCGAGGAGCGCGCGCCGCTGGTAGGCCGTCGTGCGCGCGGGCGGGAGCCTGTGCTGGAGGACGGATTCGGTCAGATCGGCCACGCTCTGGACGCGCGCGTCGCCGGCCTCGGCCGTGGGATCCTTCGGCGGTCCGGCCACGAGCGTCTCGAAGCGCGCCACCTGCCCCTCGAACGCGGCCGCCTCGCGCAGCCAGGCCTCGAGCGCGACGTACTCCGGCGTGCGCTCCAACGTGGCCGCGGCGATCTCCGCGCCCGCGGGGGGCAGCGCGGGGGGCTCGCCGAACAGCGGGCCCGTCCTCGCGTGGAGGCCGACGCGGAAGGCGTCGAGGATCACCCGCTCGTAGGCGCTCGCGATCGCCTGCTCGATCCGCGCGTCGATGCCGCTCAGCCACGATCCGGGCACGAGCGCGGAGCGGAGCCGCGTGCCCTCGATCGCGCTCAGCCCCTGGAGCAGGCGGACGGATCGCTCCGCGCGCACCGCGCCCGAGGGGTCGGCGCTGGGGTCCTCGAGCTTCATGTGGCGCAGGCTCGCCGCCAGGTCGCTCAGGAAGGGGAGCAGCGACGCGGCGTGGCGCTCCAGGCGGTTGCTCTCGAGGCCGAGGAAGACGCTGTAGAGGAGCGCGAGCGCGACGGTGGCGATCCTCAGCGCCCGCACGACGCGCTGCCGCCGCTGCAGCGTGAGGCGGGTCGGGCGCGCCAGGCAGGCCTCGGCGATCACCTTCCTCTCGAGGAGATCCCGCGCGAAGAGCGCCCGTCGCCCGGCCGGCCGCTCCGATGGCGTCGCGGGCTGCGCGGGCTCGGCCTGCGCCAGCGGCTCCAGGCCGACCCAGGACAGGCTCCGGACCGCGACGGGCTCGCCGCCATCGTCCGGGCGGAGGAGGTCCTCCAGCGACCGCCTCAGGGGCTCGCGCAGCGCGAGGAGCGCGTCCGGAAAGAGGAAGTACGCCTCGACGCCCGTCACGAACGGCCGGTCCGCCGCGAGGCGGCGCGCTTGCATCGCGGAGAGCGCTGCGCCGACGCTGCCGAGCGCCTCGTCGACGAGGCCCGCGGTGCTTGCGACCCAGGCGGCGCCCGGCTGCGCCCAGCCGAGCGTCGCCTGGCGGAGATCGAGGTCGAGCTCGTGCGCGAAGCGGTCGAACCCGTCGAGCCGGTCGCTCTGCGTGATCGCGAGGTGGACGGGGACCTGCATCCCGAGGTGCTGCTGCGCCTCGTCGAGCCGCTGGCGCAGGTGGGCGATCTCCCGTTGCTGGGCCGGCGCCGCGCCGTCGCTGTCGAGCAGGTCGCGGGCGGAGAGCGCGACGAGGATCCCGTCGACGGGCCGATCGGAGCGCGCGCGCCGCATCGCCTCGAGGACGGCGCGGAAGCCGGACGCGTGCGGCGCCCCGCCGCCCTGCGGCTCGTTCGCGAGCAGCCGCCCCGCCGGCTCGACGAAGATCGCCCGCTCGAAGAGCCACACCTGGCATATCGACGGATCGCCCAGCGAGCGCGCGGTCGTCCCGGAGCGCGGCGTGAGCCCGGCGCCGGCGAGCAGCGTGGATTTGCCGGCGCCGGCGGCGCCGAGCACGAGGAAGCACGGGATCTCGTCGGGCGACGCCCTGAGCGCCGCGCGCGCCGCGGTGAAGAGCCGCGCCATCTCGCGCTCGAGATCGCCGATCGGCGCGGCGCCTGCCGCGGGGCGCCGGCGGCGCGCGCGGAGGAACAGCGCCAGCCCGACGAGCGCGGCGACGAGCAGCGCGAGGGCGATCGCGAGGGGCCAGCTCACGGCGCGCCCTCGATCCGGTCGAGCTCCTCGACCACGCGATCGACGCGGTACAGCCAGACCCCCTGCGCGGCGAGCGCCAGCAAGCCCGCGACGACGGCGAGCGGAACGACGCCGGCGCGCAGCGACGGCAGCCGGCTCCGCGACGAGCCGCCGAGGGTGTGCGCGTGGGCCTGGGGGCAGAGCTCGGTGAGCCCGGTGGCCAGGGTGGGATCGACGCGCTGGAGGTGGAGCGCCAGGTCCTGCCGGTACCGCTCGGGCTTGTCGCGCAGGCCGAGCGCGCGGTATTTGCCCTGGAAGCCGAGCGCGAGGGCGGCGAGGTAGACGAGCAGCAGCGCGGAGGGGGCCGCGTCGTGTCCGGAGAGCACGTCGTCGAGCTTGCGGAAGATGCGCTCGCCGGAGACGTAGGTGTGGAAGATGTGCGCCTCCAGCGGGCGCTCCGCCCATGCGTACCGCCCGTCCCATTCGGCCTGGAGGAGGAGCTCATCGGCCATGGCGGCCATCACGTACTGGGCGTCGTCGTAGGCCCGGAGCTCGTGTTTGGTGAGCTTGCGGCCGAGCGAGACGGCCTGGGTCTCCAGGAAGTCGACGAGGCGCTGCCGCACCGTCTCGATGCCTGGCGCGAGCCCTCCGTGCGCGAGGGTGACGAGCTGTCGCTGCCGCACGACCTCGGCGTAGAACGCATGGAAGGCGTCGAGCAGGAGCGTGCTCCCCGCGAGCGCCTGCACGGGGCTCCCCTGGAGAGGGGCCGGGGCCTCCCGTCGTGGCGTCTCCACGGTGGCTGTGGCTCCTGCCGTCATGCTCGCTCGTCGGTCGCTTTCACGTACAGGACGAGCTCTGCAGGCCCGGCGGCCGCGGAGGGATCTCCCGTGTTGAAGATGAGGAGCGGCTCGCCGAGATCGAGGTATGGGCTCGACGGCTCGAGCTCGAAGAGCACGGTCCCTGCGGGCGCGATCAGATCCCCGTGGCGATCGACGCGCCGCCGTCCGGCGCCGAGCACGCGGCTCTGCTGCATCTCGCGCGCGCGGCGCGCCGAGCCGATGAGCGCGCCCTCGACCCAGCTCACGACGTCCTTTTCCTGCGCCCCGCGGCGGCCGCGCACGGCGACGAGCACGGGCCGCCCGGCGAAGCGCCGCTGGAACTCCACCTGGTAGCGCCCATCGCCGAAGTCGAAGGGGTGAGCCGTGAACGACTCCAGGATGCCCTCGTCGACGAGGCGGAAGACGTGGTCGCGCGCGGTGCTGAAGGTGACCCGCAGATCGTCGTGCTGGTAAGCGGGCAGGACGGGCGGGACCGGCATGCGGGCGAGGGCAGCGAGGTGGCCGACGAGGGAGGAGAGCGCGAGGTAGAGGGCGTAGGGGTGAGATCTGCCCGTGCCGAGCACGACCTCGAAGGGGGGCAAGGCGGTGACGAGGGCGTGGATTTGCCGGCGCAGCTCCTCGAGCACGTCTCGCTCCTTGCTGCGAGAATGCGCGCTGAGCCTGTCGGCGAGCCGCAGCGCCTTTTCACGCAGCCGCGCGGTGATCTGGCCGCACATCGCGCCGAGCGGCGAGGTGAGGGGGACGGTCATGCTTGGCGGCAGGTACTCGGTGCGCACGAACGCCTCCCCTTCGCGCCGCAGCTCCGCGACGGGCAGGCACACGAAGCGGGCCGGCGGCGCGGCCGCGACGAGCAGGCGCGCCACCGGGACGAGGCGCGGAATCGGGAGCGGCTCTTCTCCCGTGTTGTCGTCCGGGACCGGCGCTCCTTCGATCGAGCGATAGCGGGCGAGATCGCCGCCGGTCGCGGCGCCGCCGAGGTGCTCCTTGGGAACGGCGAGGTACGCGGTGAGGGGGCCTGCCGCGAGCTCGGCGGCGTGGGGCTTGAGGTCGACCTGGAGCTCGGGATCGCGCGCGGTGTGATGGACGACGAGGTGATCGGGGAGCACGGCCTCGACCTCGAGGACGCGCAGCGTGCCGCTCGCGAGCAGCCCGGCGTCGATCTCGAGGTGGTGGACCCCGTAATGGAACGGGTGGAGCTGCCCGAGGTGGTAATCGAGGAGGCGCTCGGAGCGCCGCGCGGCCTCCTGGAAGTGCTGCGGCGAGAGCAGCATGCCGTCGTGCCACTGGACGGCGGCGGGGACTTCCGCGGGGCGTCTCATGCGTGAGCTCTCCTGGCGAGGCGTGGCTGCCTGGCAGCGTGGCTGTCCGTGGCGCGGCGCGTCGGGAGCTTGCCCGCGGTCATCGGTTCTGCTCCAGGGCTTCGAGGGTGGTCACGGCGAAGTCGCCGTCCTGCAGCTCGATCCGGATCCGCTGCTGGGAGCCGAGGCGGATGCGGTGGGATCCGGGCGCGCGGTAATTGGCGAACACGAGCGGCTTCGCGTTTCGGGGGATCTCCACCACGACGGGAGGCGGCGTGTACCCGGGCACGAACTCCCATTCCCACTCCGTGAACGCGTCTCCGCCAGGGAAATCACGCCGGAGCTGATCCCTTTGCTCGTACCACTGCTTCGCCGACATCTCGGCGAGGCGCTCGAACAGTTTCGTGTCATAGACGGCGAGGAGCGTGACAGGGATCGGGGAGTTCTGGTTCGCCAGCGCGGCGATGCGGATCTCGAGAAGAAGGCGAGTAGCGACCACCCCGCCCCCGCAACCCATAAGCGCGCAGGCCGCCAGCAGGGCCCCGAGGATGCGGCGGAGCGAACTCCGGCGCCCCCGGACGCCGGTCGGGTACGGCATGGAAGCGATGGTAACTGGGGGCGCGCGGCGCATGGAAATAAACTGCAGAGGCCGGTGAAGCGGCCGATGCGGGCGAGGCGCTCGCCCGATTGCTGCAACGAGCCATGAGCGCCGCGTCGAACGACACGGCGCCGGCTGGTTCGGTGCTGCGCGCGCGGAATGCTTCAGGCGCACTGGCAACGAGTCCGACACACGAATTACCTCTTCTTGTCGAGATGTTCATGTGTGCAGGGCCGGCGCGGTGTGCCGGGGTCTGAGGAATCTGAGGAAGGAACGACCTCGGAGGGGCTCGCAGGAGAGGAGACGGGCTCGGTCTCGCGCCGCGCGAGCCGGCGGCTATGGGGCTCGTGACCGCGCACTATTCCGTTGGCCCGCGCTAGGCACCCACGTAAGATGCAGCGGGGACTTGGTTGTGGAGGAGATGCCGGCTGCGCACGACGGGCGCGGAGGCGCCATGACCTTCATGCCACCTCGATGGAGCACCTGAGATGTCCGCTTCGACCTGCGCGGGGTCCGACCAACTCTCCTCTTCGCCGCGTCGTTCACTCGGCTGTCGGTCTGGCAGCTGGGCGGCGGCGGTCCTGCTGGGGTGCGCGCTGCTGGGGTCGACGGCGCCGGCCAGCGCGAGCGATCCAGAGCAGCTCTTCGAGAAAGGGATGGCAGACCTTCAGGCCGGTCGTCACGACGCGGCGTGTCCTCTGCTTCGCAAGAGCTATCGGCTGGAGAAGCGGCCCCGGACGCTGTTTCATCTTGCCGAGTGCGAGGAGCGGGCGGGGCGCATCGCCACGGCGGCGCTGCACTACGATGAATACCTCGACGCGCTCGAGCGCCTGTCCCCTCCGGAGCAGCAGGACGAGGCGGCGCGGCAGAAGCTCGCGCTGGAGAGGCGGGAGCGGCTCGACGCCGATATCCCCCGGGTGACGTTCCGGCTGCCGGAGGCGGCGCCGAAGGGGACGAAGGTGACGCGGTCGTCGAAGGCGAGCCCGGACGCGGTGCCGGTGGTGCTCGGGGTGCCGATGCCGGTCGATCCGGGAGAGCAGTGGGTGAGGACCGAGCCGCCCGGGGGGCCGCCGCGGGACAGGCGGTTCTTCGTGAACCGGAAAGAGCGCCTGACGATCGATCTGACGGTGGCGCAGCCCGGCGATGAGGCGAAGACGGTGCGATATAGCCGGCCGCTCGAGCCTGTGCCGGTGTTGCTGCCGCCCGCCGTCGACGACGGCATGTCGGGGTGGAGGCTCGGCGGGTACATCGCGGCGGGGGTGCTGGGGCTCGGCGGGATAGCAACCAGCGTGGCGACGGGCGTGGTGGCGGCGGGGCAGAAGGATACGATCACGACGAACTGCGCGGGCGGCTTCTGCAATGAGAAGGGCGAGGGCGCCGCGGATCGTGCCGCCACGATGGGCGTGGTGAGCACGATGGCGCTACCTATCGGTCTCGTCGGCGTTGCGGGGGTGGTGTTGCTCCTCGTGACGGAGCCTGAACGTGTGCGGCTCGGCAGAGCGAACGGCCCTACGATCGTGAGGCGTTCTACGCCCGTGATCCTCGTGGGCGCGTCAGGACGGTCCGAAGGCTACGTGGGGGCGACGTGGACATGGTGATTCGCGCGTACTGGCGATTCGCTGCGGGCCTGGTGCTCGTCTTCGGTGTGCTGAGCTGCACGGCGGTGCTCGGCATCGACACCGACTACGGTGACAACCCGTGCAACGGCGGAGCGCCGCTTCCCCCGCTCCAGTGCGGGGTCGGCGCCTGCCACCTCCTCGTGCCCGCCTGCGACGAGAAGGGCCTGCCGGACGCCTGTGGCCCCCAGGCGGGGATGAATGACGAGACCCCGAACGGCATCGACGACAACTGCGACGGCGTCGTCGATGAGGGGTCGGCCTGCGAGGCGGGCCAAAGGCAGGAGTGCTATGGCGGATCGCCGCTCACGCGCGGCGTAGGGCTCTGCCACACAGGCATCCAGGAGTGCGCGAACAACGTCTGGGGGGACTGCGTTGGCGATCTCCTGCCCTCCGAGGAGATCTGCGACGAGCGCGACAACGACTGTGACGGCGCCGTGGATGAAGGGTGCGAGTGCGCGCCCGGACAGGAGCAATTCTGCTACGGCGGCAGGGAATCGACGCTCGGGGTGGGGAGCTGCAAGCAGGGCAAGCAGACGTGCGACGGCGGCGCCTGGGGCGACTGCAAGGGCGACGCGCTCCCTGGGATCGATGAGTGCAACGGGTTTGACGAGGACTGCGATGGGGTGCCGGACGACTCGTGCGATTGCGTCGACGGAAACACCCAGAGCTGTCATCCAGACCCGGCGGTGGCAGGTGTTGGCGAGTGCGCGACGGGCACGCAGGTGTGCGACGCTGGGACGTGGGGGCCGTGCAAGGGATATGCCCTGCCCAGGCCCGAGATATGCAACCTGGGGGACGACAACTGCAACGAGGAGATCGACGAAGGCGATCTGGGCGAGGGGCTGCCCTGCTCGGTGTCCGGCGTGCTCGGTCCCTGCCGCAACGGTATCACGGTGTGCGGTCCAAAGGGCCTCGACTGCCAGCAGACCATCTTCGCGGCGGCGGAGCAATGCAACGGGGTGGACGACGACTGCAACGGCCTCCCCGACGATGGCAACCCCGGCGGCGGAGAGCAGTGCTTGATCACCGAGAACCCGGAGCTCAGGGGCGCCTGCGCGGTCGGGGTCAAGACCTGCGAGGGCGGTGAGCTCAAGTGCCGCCAGGTGAACCTCCCCGTGCTCGAGGGGTGCGATCGCGTCGATAACGACTGCAACGGCATCATCGACAACGGCAATCTCTGCTGTCTCGACACCGTGCTCAACGGCGCCGAGTCGGACGCTGACTGCGGAGGGGTGTGCGGGGCGACGTGCGCGCCGGGGAAGAGGTGCAACCAGGACTCCGACTGCGAGAGCCTCGTCTGCGAGAGCGGCACGTGCCGCGCGGCGACGTGCAACGACAGGCGGAGGAACGGCAGCGAGGCGGACATCGACTGTGGTGGCAGCTGCCCGATCGCCTGCGCCATCGGTCAGTCGTGCGACATTCCGCGCGACTGCGGGAGCCTCGTCTGCGCGAGCCACGTGTGCATCTCGCCTGGCTGCGACGACGACGTGCGGAACGGCGGCGAGACCGACACCGACTGCGGCGGGGCAGGCTGCGCGAGCTGCGATGACGGCAGGGCTTGCGTCCTTGACCGGGATTGCAGGAGCTCTCGATGCAGTAACTCCATCTGCCAGGTATCGAGCTGTACGGACAGGGTGCGGAACGGGAGCGAGACCGACACCGACTGCGGGGGAGAGAGCTCATGTCCACGATGCACCAGCGGCGCACGGTGCCTCTCGGGGAGGGACTGCCTGAGCAGCGTGTGCGTCGAGCAGACCTGCGCAGAGCCGACCTGCGCCGACCTCGTCCGCAATGGCACTGAGGCGGACATCGACTGTGGCGGCCCGTGCTCGGTGAAGTGCGCCGTCGGTCAGCGCTGCGTCGGGAACGGTGACTGCGCGAGCAATGTCTGCACGGACGGCTTCTGCGCGCAGAAGGGGCCCGGTGTTCGGTGCGAGAACGCTGGCGAGTGTGCTTCGGGGAACTGCGTCGACGGGTTCTGCTGCGATTCGGACTGTGCCGGCCTGTGCATGGCATGCAGCAACGCGAAGAAAGGTCGGGGAGAGAACGGCCGCTGCGAGCCCATCACGCCCATGGCGGACCCGGACAACGAGTGCTCCGACGCAGGGCGCAACTCCTGCGGCACGAACGGGTTCTGCGACGGCGGAGGGCGGTGCCAGCTCTATCCGGTGGGCACGACGTGCGGCGAGCCCGCATGCACGGCGGACCTGTCGGGCGCCTCCCGCGCACCGCTCTGCAACGGCGCGGGCGACTGTGCTGAGGCGGGCACCACGGACTGCGGGAACGCCGTCTGCTTTGCGGGGGCCTGTCAGCACGATTGCTCGCGGGTGGGCGATGCGGGCTGCTCCACGACGGCCTATTGCAACGGGCTGACCTGCGTCGCGAAGAAGGTCAACGGCACGACGTGCGGCGCAGCGAGGGAGTGCCTGAGTGGGATCTGCGTGGACGGCGTGTGCTGCGATCTTCCGTGCAACGGGGCGTGCGAGGCCTGTACCGCGGCGAGGAAGGGGCCGGGTGGTGGTCCTGACGGCGCCTGCGGGCTCATCGGGGCTGGGCGTGACCCGGACAACGAGTGTGCTTACCAGGCGCCGACGACCTGCGGCACGACCGGCTTCTGCAGCGGCTTCGGTCGATGTGAATTCCATGCCGGTGGAACGACGTGCGCATCGGCGAGATGCAGCGCAGACGGGCTGACGGCGTTCAGCCCTGGCCTCTGCGACGGCGACGGCGCGTGCGTGGACGGCGCCGGTGCGAGCTGCGGAAACTACCGCTGCTCAGCCGGCGCCTGCCTGGAGCGGTGCGGGCGTATCGAGGACTGTGCGCCGACCGCGTACTGCGACGGCGAGCGCTGCGTGACGAAGGAGGACGAGGGGCAGCAGTGCTCGCGCGCGAGCGACTGCGCGAGCGGGCACTGCGTCGACGGCGTCTGCTGCGATACCGCTTGCACGGGAACCTGTCAGGCCTGCTCTGCCGACAAGAAGCGCTACGGCCGAAACGGCCAGTGCGCGAGCGTTCTCATGGGCGAAGATCCTGACAACGAATGCGCGGCGCAGTCCGAGTCCACCTGTGGGATGACCGGCGTGTGCAGCGGGGAGGACTCGTGTCAGCTGCATCCGACGGGTACGGTGTGCCGCGGCGCGAGCTGCGCGGCGGACGGCGTCACCTTGAATCAGGCGGATACCTGCGATGGCCAGGGGCGGTGCGTCGATGCGCCCTCGGCGAGCTGCGGGCCGATGGCCTGCGTCGGCGCGACGTGCTCGACGACGCTCATGGCCAACGGTGGTCCGTGCGCCGACGGGGTCGAGTGCGCGAGCGGGCACTGCGTCGATGGGGTCTGCTGCAATACGGCATGCGGTGGCGGCGACGACGGCGATTGCCAGGTATGTGACCTGAGTGGGAGCTTGGGGACGTGCTCCACCGTCCCGCGCGATACAGTGTGTCGAGCGTTGGCGGGGACGTGCGACGTGGTGGAGACGTGCGATGGCACGAACACGGCCTGCCCGCGAGACGTAGTGAGTGCGGCGGGAGCGGAGTGCAGGGAGGCAAGGGCGGGGGGGTGCGACGTCGCGGAGAGCTGCAATGGAGTGAGCGGCGTGTGTCCTGATGACGCTCACATGTCCGACATGACGCCATGCGGGAACTATGTGTGCATGGCCGGCAATTGCGCGACGAGCTGCACGAGCGATTCCGAGTGCGCGCCGGGGGCGCTCTGCACGCTGTCCAACGACGGAACGCGGCGCATCTGCTCGCGGCACACGGTGCTCATCCTGGGTAGGCGCAGCACGAACCAGGGGGACACCGTCTCGCTCGTCGGCGCTCACTTCCATCCCGGAGGAAGTTGGACCGCGGCGGCGCTGAGCGGTGCATCGACCGGGTCGCCGCCGGCGTTGACGCTGAACGTCGCGGAAGGGATCGGGCTGGTGCGAGACTCCCAGCTTGAGGGGGCGGCCCCGTTGCGCTACACGCGGTGGTCATACGAGACCGAGACGTGGTCGCCCTTCGCGGCTCCGCTGGGCACCGAGCTAATGACGACAGGCGCGCCGGTGCTCAGCTCGCTCGGGACACGGACAAGTGCGGCATACTTCGAGGACGTGACGGGGATGCCCGATCCGCTGGACAACTACTTCTATCTCCAGTTCGCGGGAGGTAGCTGGTCGGCAGCACCCGAGACGGCGGCTTCCGTCGAGTCCCCGGGGGTGAACGAGATCGGGTTCGGTCTCGCGGTGCTGCCTCAGACAGAGCGTCCATGGATGGCCTTCCCCGTCAATGCGCCGAGCGCCGGACGGGCATTTGAGCGGACCGGGATGAACTCGTGGGTTGATAGAGGAACGCCGGACCTCAGTGGCATGGGCGGGACGCCGCCCTCGTCGGTCGCGATGATCGCCACGAGCAGCGAAGACCTGCTCATGGTCGTCGTCGTCGGGAATCAGATATTCTGGACAACGCGCAACGGGGCGACGAACTGGGGGACACCAGTCCGACTTGGCTCCGCGACGACGGCGGCCCCGGTCGCGCTCGCAGCGTTGCCTGGAGGCGACGCCGCGCTCGCCTACCGAGCCGGCGAGGGCGAGCCGGCTGGGCACTTGCGTACGAGCTTCTACCGCCGGAATGCAAACACCTGGTCTCCGTCCGCGCCACTGCCGTTCGTCGACTCCGGTGGCAACCCGTTTCGCATCGTGGGCTCACCGGCGATCGCCCGAGGCACCGGTAGGGGGCCCGGCTTCGAAGCCGTTGTCGAGCTCGCCTATGTGAGCCAGAATTCCGCACGCATCGAGCATACGCGCTGTACAGCGCTGGGGGTGGGCAACACCGGTTGCACGGACTGGACGATTCCCGTTCGAGTCGACACCAGCCGCAGTGGGTTCACCTCCGTCGCGATCGCCAGCATGCCTTGAGCTCAAGCGGTGTCCGGCAGTGGTACCCACGTGGGCGGCTGCGAGCTGCTCCTGCGGCTCAATCGAGCAGATCGAGCTGGCGCGAGACCCGCCCCGCTCGGCTCACTCCGCCCTCGTCGCCATCGCTTCGTCCTTCGCGACGGGAACCGTCGCCGGCCCCGCGCCGACGCTCCCGATGGCGTCGGTCGGTGGCTCACGACGCGACGACGCATTTTCCGAAATCACCCGCCCCGCCCGCCCGGAACTCCTTAACAGAGACACCCCGCAGCGCGGCCCCTTCCGCGCCGGGGGGAGGTGTTCCCATGACCGCACCCAGGATTCCGCCGACCTCGCCCGCCGCGCCGCGCGCCCCCAGCCCCGTGCTACCTTCTGGGCCGATGCCGCCGTCTCTCCGCGTGATCCGCCGCTCCGAGGTCGTCCCGGACCTCGAGCGCTGGGTGCTGACGGAGGAGACGGTGCCCGAGTCCAGCCCCCACGATCTGTTGAGCGAGCGCATCCGCGGCTTGTTGCTCGGCTGGGCAGCCCGTGCCGAGCGCACCGTGAAGATAGGCCGCAACCTCGCCGTCCGCTGGGACCGCAAGCACCCGCAGCTCGGGGTCGACCCGGACGTCTACGTCGTCGAGCCGCCGCCCCCGGAGGGGGACGCGGTGCGCAGCCTGAGGCTCTGGAAGACGGGCCATGTCGCGCCGCGGCTCTCCGTGGAGATCGTCAGCGCGCAGCACCCGACGAAGGACTACGTCATCGCGCCGCAGAAGTATGCGGCTTGCGGGGTCGAGGAGCTGTGGATCCTCGACCCGTTCCACGAGGGCCCGCGCGCCCACGGCGGCCCGTTCCGCATCCAGATCTGGCGCCGCGTGGACGACGCCATGTTCGTGCAGGTGCATGCCGGCGAGGGGCCCGCATGGTCGGAGCTCCTCCGGGGGTGGCTTCACGCCGCGCGGACGCCGGCCGGCGCGTCGTTCGACCTCAGCACCGACGAGGCCGGCGCGGAGCGCTGGTTGACCCCGGAAGAGGCAGAGCGCTCCGCCAAGGAAGCTGCCCGCCGGGAGGCGGCGCGCGCCCAGCGCAAGGCCGAAGCCGCGCAGCGCAAGGCCGAAGCCGCGCAGCGGGACGCCGAGGCCGCGCAGCGGGACGCCGAGGCCGAGCGCGCGGCCCGCGAGGCCGCCGAGCGGCGCATCCGGGAGCTCGAGGCGCTGCTCGCCCGCGCTCGGTAGCGCTGCGCCCTCGCCCTGTCTCCGTCCGGCCGTCACGAGCTGCGCCAGCACGACGCGTGCGACGACCGCCTCAGCCCCCGACCTGCGCTCTCAAGCTCAGCCCTCCGGCTTCCCCTCGGCCGAGAGGTCGATCTCCGAAAGCCTCCCCACGAGCGGATCCTCGCTCCCGATCTGCTGAAACGCGCCCGGATCGCTCTTTTCGAGCGCCGAGAGGAGCTGCGCCAGCCCGCGCTGCGATCCGTAGTAGTTCGACAGCTCGTGGTCCTCCTCGGTGATGCAGGCGCGCACCGCGCTGCGGGAGATCTGCGGGAGCCGCAGCGCCTTGAGCGCCATCGACCACAGGCCGTCGATGCGGTTCTGGTCCGCGGGGAACTCCAGAAGGCCAGCCATCGTGAGCAGCATCGCGCAGCGCTGTCCCCTCGGCGTGGACAGGGCCCCTCCGCCGGAGAGGTGGCCGAGATCGAAGGCGCGGCGCATGGCGTCGGCCGCGCAGAGCAGGCGCTTCAGCTCCTTGGCCGCGTGGCTCAGGTGGCTGTGGAACATGACCTCGACCGAGAGGCCGCCGAGCGCCTCGTTGCTCTGCTGAAAGCGGGTGACGGCCGGGAGCCGACCGA
The DNA here is from genome assembly GCF_051527405.1 of Sorangium sp. So ce295. NCBI lineage: Bacteria > Pseudomonadati > Myxococcota > Polyangiales > Polyangiaceae > Sorangium > Sorangium sp. So ce295. The sequence goes on from NZ_CP150324.1 coordinate 13,620,735, forward strand.
GATCCTGCTGCACGGCGCCGCCCGTGGGCACGTCGTGGGGCGGCTCGCGGTGGCTGAAGAAGCCCCCCGACTGGAAGGCATAATAGAGCTCGCTCTGGCCCGCGAGCCCCGCCCAGATGTCCGAGTACTGCGCGACGCGATTGAGGCTGCCCGCCGCCCAGTTGAGGCCCGCCGCGCCGTCGCCGCCGATCTGAGACGCGCTCACCCCCGGGTCGCGCGGCGTCATCGAGGCCTCGATGTCCTCGGCGATGTCCGCGAGCTGGAAGTCGAGGAAGCCGTCGTAGTAGTCCGCGCGCCCGTCCCGGTTCACGTCGGAGTAGCGGGCGACGACGAGCGGGTGCGAGGGCCCGACGAACTGCGAGAACCCGGCGATCTGCGCCTGCGGGTGGGGCCACTGCGCCTTCCGGAGGCGCGCGTCGAGCTCGGCGTGCGACGCGCGCTTGCTCATCCCGCGCAGCGCGGCGACGAAGCAGTCGACCCCCTCGGACGAGGTGACCACCCCGTCCGATCCGGCCCTGAAATACGTCGAGTCCCACGAAGAGTAGATGTCCGCGTCCGGGAACATCTGGGAGACGGCAAAGCGCGTGGTGAGCCCCGCGCACTGCGAGTTCATCATCAGCTTGTACCCTTCCTGCTTCACCTGCACCGCGGCCGCGCGGAGGTCGAAGGCGCCGAGCTGGGCGTGCCGGTTGATGAGCACCCCGATGAAGAACGCCATCCCCATCTCGAGGTTCTCGTCGCGCGGGGTCGCGGCGCGGGCGAAGACGCGGATGGGCTCGCCGGCGGGCGTCTTGAAGGGGGCCTCGAAGGCGCGGTAAGGGCTCCAGCCGTTCGGCGACGGGGGCGCCTCGGGCGGGAGGGCGATCTCCTTGAAGCCGTGGGTCGACACGAGGATGTTGCACTCGCCCTCGTGGAACTCCGAGGCGCCGCACATCGCGAGGTTCCACGGTCCCGTGAGCTCGTCGTACGGCGGCGCCTCGCGGAGCAGCCCGCGGACGAGCCCTCGGGCTCGGTCCTGCTGGGCCGCCGTGAGCCCCGGGGCGCGCAGCTGGAGCAGGTGGATCGCGTGCGCGCGCAGCGCCGGCCGGGCCGTCTCGTCGCCCGCCTCCCTCTCGATGAGCGCGAGGATCTCCTCGGCGGCGCGCTCCGCGACCGGCGCGAAGCCGCGGTCGTCCAGCGACGTCGCGATGAGGTGCGAGAGGACGGTCGTCGCCGCCGAGCGCAGGGTCGCCGCGGCGGTCGGATCGCGCCTCGCCTCCTCGCCGCCCACGGCCGCGATCTCGAGCGCCGCGCGCGCCTGATCCAGCAGCGCCGCGCCCCGGCGCGCCGAGAGCCGCTCCTTGCGCACCGGCTCCTCCGGGTGGAACGCGCTCGGCGGGAAGAGCTGCGTGAGGGTGCTCGTCCGGCGCGACGAGATCCACCGGGCCGCGGTGACGAGGGCATCGCGGGCGGCGGGCCCGTCGGGGCCGAGGGTCGGGCTCGCGCTGAACACGCCGGCGGGCAGGAGCCAGAGCGGCGCGGCGCCCTCGCGCCCCGCGTTCAGGTCGATCGGCGCCGCCTGCGACGCCACGCCCGGATCCGGCACGACCTCGACGTTGGAGACGGCGACGGCGCGCAGCCGCCGGCGCACGGGCGAGTGGCCGGGAAACACGATGAGCACCGCCCTGCCTTCGCCCTCCCGGAGCGCCGTAAGGCTGTCCCCGGGGACCGGCGCCGAGAGCGAGATGGCATAATCGCTGTCGCTCATCGCGACCGCGAGCAGGTGAATGCCTGGCGCGGACTTTCGCTCCTCGAAGGCGGAGGACGCGGCTGGCCCGACGGCATCCACGGTGCCAGGCAGGTCGACGAACCCTCGGGGCGAACGGATCCGGACGATGACATCGCTGGGCATGACGCTCTCCTGAGGTGCGGGAGCGTCGCCGCGTTCAAGATCCCGGCGCAACAGGAATCCGCGCCGGCAGAGCGCTGGCGTATCGCGTCACAACCGGATCAAGGCGAGCTCGACGCTGGCTCGTTCAGGCAGCTCCCTCAATGGCTCTCCGGCAGATCCGGAGTTGACCGGATCACTCCTTGTTCGATGGAGCGGGCGTCGCTGGCGCGATGACGGGGTGGCGTAGCGACTCTTGCGCTGACGAGGCGGAGCAGCGAAGCAGGGAGAAGCCTGCTCCGGCGGCGATGAGCACGCCGGCGGCGACGAGCTTGATCCCTGCGCGCTGCGCGCGGCGCGCTCCTGCCGACGAGGCGACCGCTCCCTCTTCGGCGAGCGCGGCGGTGGCGCCGGCCGTCTCCGGCGAGGAGAGCGCCGCGGCGTCGGGCGGCGCCTCCAGGGAGGCCGCTCCGGCGCCGCGCGCGCGCGGCCGGTTGCTCGAGGGCGGCGCTGGCAGGAGGCTGCCTGCGCGCAGCGTCGCGGTCGACGCTTCCCCGTCCAGATCGGCGGCGCTGGCCGGGAACGCGTCGCTGATGCGGCCGTCGGGCGCGAGCGAGCCGCTGACGCGGGCGCTGGGCACGAGCGGGTCGCTGGCGCGGGCGCTGGGCACGAGCGAGTCGCTCTCCGGGACCCTGGGCGCCGCCGGGGGGCCGAAGGGGCGGAGGGCGACGGCCGCGTAGCGCTCGAGGAGCGCGCCGACCTCGCGGAGATCGGCCGGGCGCTGCGCGCGGTCCGGGCTGAGCATGCGATCGATCATGGCCGCGACGTCGGCGGGCAGCGTCGGCGCGCTCTCCCCGATCGGCTGGATGGAGCCGGTCAGGATGCGCTTCATCACCTTGCCCATGTTCTCGGCCTCGGTGGGCCGCACCGAGGTGAGGCACTCGTAGAGGATGACGCCGAGCGACCAGATGTCGGCGCGGTGATCCACGTCGTGCTCGCCGAGGATCTGCTCGGGCGACATGTAGTACGGGGTCCCGAGCATCTCGCCGCTCCCGGTGCGTCCCCAGGACCAGCTGGTCTCGCCGGGCGCCGCGGTGACCTTGGCGATGCCGAAGTCGAGCACCCTGACGCGGGCGTCGTGCTGCGCGGCCTCCCGCGCGTCCGCGGAATCCATGGAGCCGCGCGCCGGCGCGCCGCTCGGGTGCTCCGCGGCTGCGCCGGGCGAGGCTCGTGGCGCGGCCGCGTCGGGCGTGAGCAGGAAGATGTTGTCGGGCTTGAGGTCGCGGTGGACGATGCCGAGCGCGTGCGCGGTGCCGACGGCCGAGATGACCGGCAGCAGGATGCGCGACAGCTCGGGGAGCGGGATCTGCGCCTCGCGCAGCAGCTTGTCGCGGAGCGACTCGCCCTCGAGCAGATCCATGACGAGGAACGGCGTCCCGTTGTCGAGCTCGAGCACGTCGTGGATGGATGGCACGTTCGGGTGATCGACCGCCGCCGCCGCGCGCGCTTCCCGGACGAGGCGCCGCCGAGTCGACGCGTCCTCCGCCGTGCCGGGGCGCAGCAGCTTCAGCGCCACACGTTCGCCGTCCGCGAGGTGGGTGGCGGCCCAGATGACCCCCATGCCTCCCTCGGCCAGCTGGCGATCGACCCGATAGCGACTTGCCACCAGGGCGCCCGGCATCAGCGGATTGCTCACGCGGAGATCAGGATACCACGCGCCGTCCTCCCGACCTTCTCCGCGCGCCTCAGATACCCAAACACCGCTCCGGTCGGACAATTACGTGTTCGACGCAGCACCGCGCACCCCGGCGCGCCATACGACATAGGTGCTCGTGTGTACGTCCCTGTAGCCGCAGAAGCGCAGTGATCTTTTCAACACGGATGTTCGGCTTCCCACCGCGACCCCGGGAGCCACATAACATCACCGGCCCCCTGTACGTCCCTGTTACCGCAGAAGCACCGATATCTTCTCGACATCGAACTTCACCGGTCATGAAACACACCATGCCAAGCCGCGTCACCACAGCTCGTTCATCATCGTGGCGCGCCCCCCACCGAGCTCATCCCCGGTGAAGCCCCCTCGCCACCGAGCCCATCCGCCCCGGACCGCGCCCCGCCGAGCTCATCCGCCCCGGATCGCGCCCCGCCGAGCGGCGCGCGCCCGCACAGGAGACGGGCCCAGATCGGCGTTTTCGGCGCACAGGCGTACTCCCGTACGCCGAGCACCGAAAACGTCGAGATGGGCCCGTATCCGCAGCGGGCGCGTGCCGCTCAGCTCAGACGGCGGGCCAGATGGATCCGGCGCGGCGGCGCTCGGCGTAGGCCTCGGCCGAGAGCGCGTAGCGCAGAAGCTCGTTCGACACCGGGTGCTGAAGGAGCAGGCGGGGCTCCTCGGTCGAGCGGGCCATGTCGCGATCGTACCGGCGGAGGTAGTCGATCGCGGCGAGCGCGTCGCCGCAGAGCAGGTAGCCGATGCGGTGCTCGCTCCGGCGCAGGCCGAGGACGAAGGCGCGCGCGTCGTACGACACGGCGACGGTCGACGCGAGCTCCTCGAGCATCTTGCGCTGGCGGCGCCCGATCGCCCGCTGCACCCCGGGGAGCATCTGCTGCGTGGCGTGCTCGCGCGGGGGCGAGATGGCGCCCGACCCGAAGCCGGGATCGATCGTGCGGATCGACGCCAGCAGCAGGCCGTCGGTCGCCTCGGCCGGGATCTCGTCGAGGAACGTGAAGCCGACCGCGATGCGCGCGAAGAGGCGGGCGAGCGCGAACGTCTGCTCGAGCTCCGGGAGCTCCATGAACGACGTCGGCGCGACGAGGGCAGGGGGATCACCCGGGAAGACGCGGGCGGCTCCTTGCCATGAGGGGACGAGGTAGAGCTCGAACGCCTCGATGCCGAGCGCGCGGCCCACCCGCTCGGCGAGCTGCCGCGTCGGGTGGTTGTCGCGCGGGCCGATCCGCTCGCGCGAGCTGATGCCGAAGTTGCTCAGCTCGAAGCGGATTGCCTTCGCGGCGATCGGCGCGATCGCGAGCGCCACGTCGATCCAGGGGCTCCGGGCCTCCGGGAGGAGCAGCCGGCCCATCTCGGGGCCCGCGAAGGCCCCGGCGTACGGCGCCTCCGACGGGACGCGCCGGCCCCTGAGCCGGGACATGCGGTCCAGCGACACCTCGCCGAGGCAGGCGCGGACCTCCTCCACGGTGATCCGCTCCTCCGCGCGCCCGTCCTTGGCGAGCGCGGCCTCGAGCGCGGCGAGCGCCGGGCCGAGATCCGGGAGCCGCGTGAAGACCTCCGGATCGGGCGTCAGGACGTCCCGCAGCACCTGGACCGCCTCCGCGTTGCGCCCCGCCGCCTCGAGCCCGCGGCCGAGCGCGGTGCGCGACTCGGGCGGCGCGCCCGGGAGCGCGACGGCCTGCTGGAGGCGCGCGAGCCCGTCGCGAGGCCGCACGAGCAGGGTCGACTCGAGCAGGCCGAGCGTGGTCAGCCAGCGCGGATCGGCCGGGATGCGGCGGGACTCGGCGACCTCGAGCAGCTGCGCGAGCGCCTTGGCGTAGGCCGCGGCGCCCTCGCTCGTGTCGACGCGGTACAGGCGGGCGAGCGCCACCCAACCGCGCGTGTCGCCGCCGGGCGCGCTCACGATCGCGTCGCACAGCGTGCGGACCATGCCGGCCGTGTCGCCGGCGTCGCGGTAGGCGTCCGCGAGGCGCAGGGCGGCCTCGACGCGGGAGCCCGGGTCGGGCGACAGCTCGACCAGGCGCCCCAGCGCGCGCAGCGCGAGCGCGTGGTCGCCGCGCGTGACGCCGAGCTTGTGCAGCCGCTCGAGCGCGGGACGGTTCTGCGCGTCGAGCGACAGGACCGCCTGGAGCGCGTCCTGGGCGAGCGCCGGGTTCGCGAGCGCCCCCTCGTACAGGTCGGCGATCAGGAACTGCGCCGCGATCTTCGTCTCGGCGTCCGTCGCCGCGGCCACGGCGCGCTTCAGGGCGTCGCGGGCCTCGAGCCAGACGCGCTGCGCGGTGAGCAGCCGCGCGAGCAGGAGCAGCGCGGCCGCGTCGTTCGGGAGCGTCTCGATGACCCGCCGGACGGCCGAGATGCCCACGCCGGCGTCGATCGCGCCCGGGCGCCCGTGGTGCTGCAGCACCGACCGGGCGATCTCCGTGCCGAGCAGCGAGATCGCCTCGCGGCTCGCGGCCTTGCCGAGCGCCTCGCCGAGCCGGTCGGTGAGCCGCTGGGGATCGCCCGCGAGCTCCTTGGCGAGCGCGCGCGCCGCGGCCACGCAGCTCGGATCCGCGCGGAGCGCGCTCTCGTACAGATCGAGCGCGCGCGCGCGGCCCTCGGGGGACGCGTCCTCGGCGGTGAGCTCCGCCGCGCGCACGAGGTGCATCGCGCGCGCGGGCGCTCCGAGGACGAGGTCGGCGAGCGCCAGCTGGGCCGCGATGACGCTCGCGCGGTCGCCGAGGCGCTGCGCGAGCCGATCGAGCCCGCGCGCCGCGATGACGCTCTCCGGCCACAGCCCGAGGGCGTTGCGGAAGCCGGCGAGCGCCGCGCGGGCGGCGGCGGGGTCCGCGTCGGCCTGCGCCTCCGCGAGGAGCGCCTCCTCGACGCTGTAGAGGGCGCGCGCGATGGGATCGGGCGTCAGCTCCCGGCTGTCGCGGATGGCGCTGGCGAAGAGGGCCTGCGCCCGCGGCGCGATCGGATCCGCGGGGCTCGCCTTGGCGGCGATGCGGAGGATCGCCATGTGGGCGGCCGCGTCGTCGGGCGCCTCCTTCACGATGCGCGCGAGCGCCTCGAGCGCGGCGTTCGGCCCGAGCTGCTCCTCGAGCGACACGATCTCCCAGAGGGCGCCGCCGCGCGCGGTGGCGGACGTGAACACGTCGGCCTCCGCGCGCAGGACGGTCGCGAGCGACGTCGGCGCCTCGAGGTGCCGGTAGAGCTGCTCCAGCATGCGGAGCGCCGGGACGTGGTTCGGCACCACCCCGACGAGCCCCTCCAGGATCTCGACGGCCTGGCGCGGGCTGCTGTCCGCGAGGACCAGCGCAAGGGAGATCCGGAGCGCGTGATCGACGAGCGCCGGCGGCTTGCGCTCGAGCCAGCGCGCGTACAGCCCCGCGAGCTCGCTCGCGATCATGGAGGCGGACATCCCCGGCAGGCTGGACGCGCGGGCGCCGGTCGCGGGCCGCTGCGCGACGGGCGCGCCGAGGCCGACGCCGACGCCTGCGCCGCCGGCGCGGACGTAGATGCGCTCCATCGCGTCGAGGATCGCCGGATCGTGCTGGCCCGAGGCGAGCGCCGCGTCGGCGCGGGCGAGGAGGCGGAGGGCGTCCTGATCGCGCCCCAGGGCGAGCTCCTGCACCTCGGCCGCCTGGAAGAGCAGCCGCGCGTGGTCGTCGGGCCGCTGCGCCTCGTCGGCGAGCGAGCTGAGGACCTCGACGAGCTTCTCGTAGTTGCCGGTCTCGCGGAGGAGCCGCGCGATCTCGATCCGGGGCAGCGGGTGAGCGGGCCGCTTCCGCGCCGCCTCGCGGTACGACTCCACGGCGCTGTGCGGCCGCTTGAGGCGCCGCTCGTCGAGCCCCGCGACCTCGAGCCAGAGGCTGAACGCCGCGTCTCCCGCGGGGTCGCGCTGGATGAGCTTGAGCAGCGCGCGCCGCGCCTCCTCGTACCGGCCGGCGCGCTCGTCGAGGCGGATGCGCGCGCGCAGCGCGTCCGGGTCGGCCGGATCGATCGCGAGCGCGCGATCGACCAGCGACGAGGCCCGGTCGCGATCGCCGAGCCGGAGCTCGGTGACCTCGGCGGCCCGCAGGAGGAGCCTGCGCTGCTCGCGCGGGCTGCTCGTGAGCTCGGCCTCGGCGCAGAGCGCGCGCGCGAGCCGCTGCGCGTCGCCCGCGCGCGCGGCGTTGCGCTGGAGCGCGAGGATCGCGGCGCGCCGCTCCGGGTCGATCGCGAGGATCTTCTCGATCTCCTCCACGGCGCGGGCGGGCTGGGCGAGCTCGTCCTCCCAGATGGAGACGAGCTTCTCGAGGAGCCCGATCTTGCGCGTCGGGTCCTCCGTCGCGCTCGCGGCCTGCGTGTACAGATCGAGCCGCGCCTGCACGCCGCGCGGATCTTCCTCGACGGCCAAGGCGTCCGGCGTGAGCAGGGCGGAGAGCGCGTCGAAGACCGAGCTGTTGCCCGGCTCGATCGCCCACGCGGCGCGCAGGATGGCGAGCGCCTCGTCGCGCCGCTTCAGGTGGCGCTCGGAGATGTCCGCGGCGCGGAGGAGCGCCGCGACCCGGACGGGCGCGGGCCGGTCGGCGTTGGCGACGGCGGTCCACACCTCCACGCGCTCGGCGTGGTGGCCGAGGCGCTGGAGGGCGCGGTCGAGCCGCTCCCGCGTCGAGCTGTCCTCGGGATCGAGCTCGAGCGCGCGCGTCGCGTGGAGCGCGGCCTGCTCTGCGTCCCCGAGGGTGTCGTAGATCTCCGCGAGGCGGACGTGCTCGTGGATGATCGCCTCTTTGTCGGTGAGGAGCGCGAGCTCCTTCTGGCGCACGTTGGCGGCGACCTCGAGCATGCCGTTCGCCTCGAGCAGGCGGATCAGCTCGCCGACCACGCGCCGCGCGGTCGGCGAGCCGGCCGGGGCCCGCGTCGACGCGCGCCGGAGGAGGGGCACCGCGTCCGCCGGGGAGCGGATCTTGTCGATGAGCAGCCGCGCCGCCGTGTAGAGCAGCCGCGCCGCGCGGTCGTCGTCGCTCTCGTGATCGGCCTCCAGGGAGAGCGCGCTGACGAGGCCGACGATGCCGTCGTGGTGCACGAGGTGGCGGCGGAGCGCCTCCCGCACGGGCCCAGGCCCTGGATCGAACGCGATCGCGCCCTCGAGGGACGCGAGGGCGAGCTCCGGCTTGTAGAGCTTTCGATCGAGCACGGCGGCGCGCTCGACGTGGACCCAGGCGGTGAGCTGGCCATCGCCGTCCTGCTGCCCGCGCCCTGGGGCGTAGGCGGCGGAGAGCCGGTCGAGGTGCGCGGCGAGGTCCTTGGCCGCCTGCTCGGCGCCGCGGGCGCTCTCGCGCCGGAGGGCGATCTCGAGCCCGCGCAGCGACGCGGCGTGGAGCGGGACGAGCCGCAGCGCCTCGGTGAAGGCCTCGCAGCTCTCGGGCGTCCGCCCGAGCGCCTGGAGCAGGCGCGCCCGCTCGGCGAGGAGGTCGGCCCGGAGCGCGTCGGTCTCGGCGACGCGGAGCTTGTCCTCCACGACCTCGAGCGCGAGGGCGAGCTCGGTGCGCGCGTCGAGCACGCGGTGGACCCGCGAGAGCGCCGGCTCGAGCGTGCGGGACAGCTGTCGAGCGCGCTCGTACGAGCGGCGCGCGGCGGCGGGGTTCTTGAGCACCCGCTCTTCGTGGATGCCGAGCTCGACGAGGGCGCGCGCCGCGCCGACCGGATCGCTGCCCTTGAGCCGCTCGGCGCGCTGCTGGAGCTCGGTGGCGAGGTCCGGCGCGGCGAGCTGCGGGCTCTGCGCGGGCGCTTCGGGCGCGTTCGGCTGGGAGCGGGGCGCCGGAGGTGGCTGGGCGGGCGCGTGCGCGGCGCTCGGCGCGGGCGCATGCGCGGCGTTCGGCGCGTGCAGGACGGTCGCCGCATGCGCGGCGTTCGGCGCGTGCAGCACGGTCGCCGCATGCGCGGCGCTCTGCGCGGGCGTGGCGCCCGGCGCATGCGCGGCGTTCGGCGTGACGCCCGGCAGCGGCGTGCGCGTGGCGCTCGGCGTGGGCGCGCCGCCCGTCAGCGGCGCGCGTGGGGCGCCCGGCGTCGGCGCGCCGCCCGGCAGCGGCGTGCGCGTGGCGCTCGGCGCGTGCGCGCCGCCTGGCAACGGCGTGCGCGTCGCGCTTGGCGTGGGCGCCGGCGCGGCGCTCTGTACGGGCGCCGGCGCGGCGCTCTGTACGGGCGCGGCGCTCTGTGCGAGCGCCGGCTCGATCGACTCGACCGAGATGGGCGCCGGCGACGAGCTCGGCTCGACCGAGATGGGCAGCGGCGTCGCGGTCGGCTCGACCGAAATGGGCAGCGGCGTCGCGGTCGGCTCGACCGAGATGGGCATCGGCGTCGTGCTTGCGTCGAAGGCGGCGATCGCCTGGGCCGCGCCGCCCGGCTGGGAGCCAGTCGCCGGCTTGCCCGCGCTCGCGGCGGAGCCTGGAGCGGGCTGCGTTGCGGCGCGGTTCGGGCTCGGCGGGCGCTGGCCTGGGCCGCGCGCCGGAGGGCGGGCCGGTCCGGGGCCAGGGGGCGCTGCCGTCGTCTTGGACGCGCCTCCCGGAGGCATCGGCGGCGGTGGCCTCGACGGCGGCGCGAGCGACGGCGGCGCCGGCGGCGGCCCGCTCGCGACGCTGCCGTCTTTGCGGCGGATCAGCGGAGGTGGCCTGCTCGGTACCGGCGGCGGTACGCTCGGGGCCGGCGTCTTGTTCGGCCCTGGCGGCGGCGCGCTCGGCGGCAGCGGCGGGCTCGAGGCCAGCGGCGGGCTCGGCAGCGGCGGGGGGATCGAGGTCAGCGGCGGGCTCGGCAGCGGCGGCGGGTTCGGCGGCGGCAGCGGGCTCGCGGTCGCCGGCAGCGGTTCGCCGTCCGTCGGTGCGCTCGCGGCTGCCGGCAGCGGCTCGTCGCCTGTCGGCGCGCTCGCGGTCGCCGGCAGCGGTTCGCCGCCTGTCGGCGCGCTCGCGCTCGACGTGCTCGTGCCGACGAGCAGCGTCTTCGCGCCGGGCTGAGGTTGCGCGCTCGCGCGCGTCATTTGAGCGTTGTCGACCTTGGCTTCCCAGCCACCTTCGTCCGGCGATCCGGACAGGCTCGGCAAACCAGGCCGGCGCGACGCTTCGTGTTGCGGATCGTCCCCGTGGGCCACCGCCGCGGATGCTACACATCCACGCGCCTTCAATCTACAGTCGATGCGCCTGCTCGCTGGCGTTGCGCGCTTACTGATACAGGGGCGACCTACTTGTTGAACGGTGCTGTCGATGCGCAGCGCAGCAAGGCGAGCTTCATCGCTTTTCCGGCCGGGTGCGCCACGAGCAGCGCCTCTGCGGAGGCGGCGATCGGCTCGCCGCGCCCGAGGGCCGGCTCGGCTTGCAGCCCGCCTTCGAGCTCGCCTCTCGCGGTGAGCGCCGCCAGCTGCGTCGGGCCGGACGCGTTCGCGATCGCGAGCCATGCCGCTGCGCCCGCGGGCTTCGCCGGGTCCTGCCCGCCCGGGCCTCGCGCGCCGGGGAGGAGCGCCGGCACCCCGGCGCCCAGGCCCAGCGCGGCCTCGGGCGGGGCGTCCTGCTCGCGATCGCCGCCGACGAGCACGCGCGGCTCGCTGGCGCCGCCGAGCCGTACCAGCACGGCGCTGATGCGCCCTCCGATCGAGCCGCTCGGGGTGTCGTCGTCCCGCAAGGCGAGGATGAGCCCGTCGTCGTCGCCGAGCGTCAGGTCGTACGCGAGCACGTGTCCGTTCTTGGGGGTGACCGCGCGGGGCGTCGCGGTGAGCGCGCCCGCCTCGTCGAGGGGGACCACCTCGATCCACTGGTGGGTGATCGTCTCGCCTGCCGCGGCGGTGTCCTCGTCGCCGTCGTCCTTCTTCGCCGCGGCCTTTCGCGCCGGCTCCTCGGCGCGCGCGATGTACGCGAGCCAGTAGCCGCCCGGCCGGCCGAGCACGCGCGGCATCTCGGCGTCGGTGTTCGGCTGGGAGACCGGGCGGGCCGACGTCACGGAGCGCAGCGTGCCCACGTCGGCGGAGGCGAGCATGATCCGCGAGCGCTTGCCGTCGCGGGTCACGTCGTCCCAGACGATGACCGCGCGCTCGCCGGACGCGGCGATGTCGAGCGCGAGCGACTCGTCCCGCCCCTCGGCGAGCTCGGCCCCCCACGTCACGTGGTCCCCTTCGACCCTGGCGACCTTGATCGCGCGCCCGCCCGCGTTTGGCTCGAGCATCGCGGCGAGGATCGCGCCCCCCGCGCCTGTGACGACCGGAGGATCCATGTCCCCGCGCGATCGCGCGAGGCGGACGAGCTTCCCCTGGGCGCCGTCGGCCGAGAGCGTGGCCACCATCGCGACGGTCCCGCCCTCGGCTTCTCGCTGGGCGCCCACGGCGAACCCGCCGGAGAACGTCGTCCCGCGGCCGACCTCGACGGCGAACGGCGCGATGTCTTCAACGCTGTCCGCGTCGCCGCCCCCCGCGCCTTGCTCGGCCCCGCGCGCGGGCGGCGCGTCGCCGATCACGAACGGCGGCGCGCTCGCGGGCGTGCAGCGCGGCGGCTGCGGCGCCGCCGCGGCGTCGGCGGCGTCGCTCGGCGCGGACGCCGCGGGGTTCGCGCTGGGCGGCGCGGGCGCGTCGCTCGCGCCGCTTCCCGGCGTGGAGCAGGCGCGCCACACCACGAGGCCACCCACGACGAGGGCGACGGCCAGCGCGCCCTTCCAGGCGACGCCCTCGGGCTCGTCCGCTGGCGGCGGCTGTCGATCTGCGCCCGTGCTCCCCTGGGTGGTGTTCCGCTGGGTGGCGCGCTGGTCGGGATCCATGGGGCGTGGGTGTTAGCGCTGATCGCTCCGCGAGGGCAGGGGGAGCGTATTGCGGCGCCAGATCCGTGTCGCAGTTTGCCGCCTCTCGGTGGCGCGACGCCGGTTCGCACGCGCCGAGTCGTGCGGAGTTCCATCGATGCTCGATATCAACCATCGAGGGACCATTTCGGCACGCAGGACCCTGCGATATCACCTCCGCCAGGAGGACGAGCGATCACCGAAATAGCCATCTTGCCCCCGATCACGGCGTGCGTTTGAACCAGGTCGATCCTGTCCACGACGGGCCTTTCGACACGGCCCCTCCATGGATAGTCAACGACGTGAACAACCCTGGGGAGCACACACGCGCAGGCGAGCTCATCTTCATCGCCCGCTGGGCCCACGATCGCGGCGCGCGCCGCGCTCCGGGCATCCGGGTGAGCCGAGAACTTCCCCTCCGCCGCCGGCGAGGCTAACGAGCGGCTGTCAGCTTCGTCCGTCCGGTGCCTGGCGCCGTGGCCCTGCTCTCTGTCGTCGTGATGCCCAGCCGTCCTCTCTTCGCCACCTTCCTCCTCGGGCTCGTCGCGCTCTGCTGCGCGGCCTGCGTCGGCTCCTCGCCCACGCCGCTCGCCCCTGCGCTCCGCGGCTCGATCGGCGTCCCGCACCACGGCGTCATCACCGACGCCGTCGAGCTCCCGAGGCAGGGCCCGGGCTACCGGCTGCTCCGCAGCAACGGCATCCGGTGGGGGACGGCGAGGCTGGTCGCCGCGGTCCAGCGCGCCGCGGCGGAGGTGGCGCTGGCGCGGCCGGGCGGCGAGCCGCTCGTCGTCGGCGACCTCTCCGCGCGCTACGGCGGCGCGACGCGGGGCCACCGGTCCCACCGCACCGGGCGTGACGCCGACCTCTTGCTCTACGCGCTGACCCCGGACGGCCGCCCTGTGCGCTCGCCGGGCTTCGTCGCGTTCGGGCCGGACGGGCTCGGGCGGATCAGCGACGGCGCCGAGGAGCCCGCGTCGCCGCGCGCGGGCGCGCCTCAGTACGTCCGCTTCGACGTCGAGCGGCAGTGGCTGCTGGTGAAGTCCCTCATCCGCTCGCCCGAGGCGCACGTCCAGTGGCTCTTCCTGGCCCGCTGGCTCGAGGCGCTGCTCATCGAGTACGCGCGCGCGCTCGGCGAGGACCCGGAGCTCATCTGGTATGCCGAGAGCATGCTGCTCCAGCCGGGCGACAGCACGGCGCACGCCGATCACATCCACCTCCGCGTCGCTTGTACGCCGGACGAAACCCTCTCCGGCTGCCTCGGCGGCGGCCCGCAGTGGCCGTGGCTGCCGGCCGTTCCGCAGCTCATCGCGCCGTCGGACGGCGACCTCGCCGCTGCGTTGCTCGACGACCTCCTGCCTGGAAGCGCCGCCGCGGGCTCTCGCGTGGCGGCTCCCGACAGCGCGCTGTGAGCCACCTCCTGGCGCACGGCGACGCGGCCGACGTCTGCGCGGCGCTCCCCGCGGACGTGCGGTTCGATCTCGTCTACCTCGATCCTCCCTTCGGCGTCGGGACGACGATGACCGCGCGGGCGGCGCGCGGCCAGGCGCGCGGGCGGCGCAGGCCGGAGAGCGGGCCCGACGCGTACGACGATCGCGCGAGCGCCGACGCGCTCGTCGCGACGCTCGCGCCGCGCCTCGAGGCCATCCGCGATCGCATGACCGAGGGCGCGACGCTGTACCTGCACCTCGACCACCGCGCGGTCCACGACGCGAAGGTCGCGTGTGATCGCCTGTTCGGCCGCGGCGCCTTCCTCGGCGAGATCATCTGGGCGCCCGGCAACGGCGGCCGGGGCGCGCGCGGCTTCTCCGTCACGCACCAGACGATCCTCCTTTACGCGCGCGCCGCGAGCGAGCGCGGCCAGGTCGTCTACAACGCCGCGGATCCGACGCTCCGCGAGCCGTACGCCGAGACCAGCCTCGCGATGCATTTCAAGCACCGCGACGAGGACGGCCGCCTGTACCGCGAGCGGATCCTCGGCGGCAAGGCGTACCGGTACTACGCCGACGAGGGCCGCCGGCTCGGGAGCGTGTGGAGCGACATTCCCGGGATGGTCGCCAACACCCCGCTGCGCCGCGAGGCCACGGGCTACCCCACGCAGAAGCCGGAGCGGCTGCTGGAGCGCATCGTCCGCGCGTCCTCCGCGCCCGGCGCGACCGTCGCCGACCTCATGTGCGGCAGCGGCACCACGCTCGTCGCGGCCGCGCGCCTCGGCCGCCGCTTCGTCGGCGGCGACCGGAGCCCGCTCGCCTTCGCGACGGCGCGGGAGCGGCTCGACCGCGAGGGGATCGTGTACACGGCGTACGAGTCCGTTCCAGCCGCGGAGAGCGAGCCGGAGCGTCCCTGACTGGCTCTGGCGAGCTCCCTCTCCTCGGGCTGGGCAGCTCGGACGCCCGTCTCCTCCTCTCACCCCGGCTCAGACGAGCTCGTCGATCGGCCCCGCGCCCTCGCGGACGATCTGCACCTCGCCCTGGCTCAGGTCGATCACGGTCGTCGGCACCGACCCGCCGGTCCCGGCGTCGAGGACGAGCGCGAGCCCCGGAAACCGGTCGTCGATCTCCCCCGGATCGATGATCGGATCCTCCCCGGGAGGCGCCGCGGTCGTGCTGATGAGCGGCCGCCCGAGCGCGCGGACCAGCGCGAGCGCGACCGGGTGGTTCGGCACGCGGATGCCGACCGTCTTCTGCTTGAGGTGCACGTACTTCGGCACCTCGCGCGTCGCGGGGAGGATGAAGGTGTACGGCCCGGGCAGGTAGCGCTTCAGGATGCGGTACGCCTGGTTCTCGACGATCGCATAGCGCGCGATGTCGCTCAGATCCGGGCAGATGAACGCCAGGTTCTTGTTCTGGCGCATCCCCTTGATCTGATACACCCGCTCGATAGCCGCCTTGTTCATCAGGTCGCACCCGAACCCGTAGACGGTATCGGTCGGGTAGCCGATGACCTCCCCTTTCTGAATGAGATCGATCGCTCGCGCGATCTTGCGGGGTTCCGGGTGATCGGGGTTGATGGGCTGGAGCACGGGAACGCAACCATGGGGCCGCCCGGTCGGCTCCGCCAGTGCTGGCTGCCTGGATGTGCGACCAGCGCCGGGCAGCCGGGTGCGGGCGCTACGGGTGAAGAGAGGCGGGGCGAAGCCCAGAGACGCGAGCCGGTCGCACGCGCGACCGGCTCGAGGCGGAGATCGAAGATCCTGGCGCGCAGCGCGGCTCGCTACTCCTTGAGCGCCTCGCTGCCGCCGATGATCTCCATGAGCTCCTTGGTGATCGCGGCCTGACGCGCCTTGTTGTACTCGAGCGTCAGGTTGTCGATCACTTCCTTGGCGTTCTTGTTCGCGGCGTCCATCGCCGTGAGCTTCGCGCCGAGCTCGCTCGCCATCGACTCGTAGAGCGCGCGCAGGATCGAGATGTCCACGTACATCGGCACGAGCCGCTCCAGGAGCGCGCCCTTGTCCGGCTCGTAGAGGAACTCCGACGCCGCGGAGGGCGCGCCGTGGCCGGCCTCGTCCCCCTGCTCCTGCTCCTTCGCCGGACCGCCGGCGGGCGGCAGGAGCCGCTCGACGACGACCGTCTGCGTGATGGCGCTCTTGAACTCGTTGTAGACGAGGTAGATCGCGTCGATCTCGCCCTTGTTGAACGGGGCGAGGAGCTTCGCGCCGACGGCCTGGGCCGTCTCGAGGTTGAGCTTGTCCCAGACCCCGGCCAGGTACTCGAGGATCGGCGCGCCGCGGCGGTTGAAGTAGTCCCGACCCTTGCGGCCGATGATCGCGAGCTGGACCTCCTGGCCCGCCTCCGTCCGGCTCTTCCACTCGCGCTCGGCGCGCTTGTTGATGTTGGTGTTGAAGGCGCCACAGAGCCCGCGGTCGCTCGTGAGCACCACGAGCAGCACGCGCCGCTCCGGGCGGGTCACGAGCAGCGGGTGCAGCGCCTTCTCGCCACCGGCGAGCGCGCCCGCCTCGCCCTCCGCCCCGATCCCCTCCGCCGCGAGCGCCTCGGCCGCGGGAGCCGCGTCGCGCGTGATCGCCGAGAGGACCTCCTGCACCTTCACGGCGTAGGGCCGCAGCTCGGTGATGCGCAGCTGCGCCTTGTTGAGCTTGGCGCCCGCGACCATCTTCATGGCGCGGGTGATCTTCTGCGTCGACTTGACGCTGGAGATCCGCTTGCGAATGGACTTGAGGCTGGGCACGGCTGCCTACTTTTCCTTTGCCTTCGAGGCGCTCTTCCCGCTCTTCGACTTGGCCTTCGGCGCCGGCGCCTCCTCCTCGTCGTCGCCCGCGCCGTCCTCGTCGGCCGCGGTCGAGGCGCCGCCCGCTTCCACCGCGAACCGCTTCTTGAAGGTGTCGATCGCCTTGGTCATCCGGGACTTGAGGTCGTCGTCGAGGACCTTCTTCTCGCGGATGTCCGTGAAGATCTGCGGGTGCTTCGCCTCGATGAACTTGTACAGCTCTTCCTCGAAGCGCGAGAGCGAGCTCACCGGCAGGCTGTCGAGCAGGCCCTGCGTGCCGGCGTAGATGATGAGGATCTGCTTCTCGACCGCCAGCGGCACGTACTGCCCCTGCTTCAGGATCTCGGTGAGGCGCGCGCCGCGCTCGAGCTGCGCGCGGGTCTTCGCGTCCAGGTCCGAGGCGAACTGGGAGAACGCCGCCATGGCGCGGTACTGCGCGAGATCGAGGCGGAGCGTGCCGGCGATCGATTTCATCGCCTTGATCTGCGCGTTGCCGCCGACCCGGCTGACCGAGATGCCGACGTTGATGGCCGGGCGGACGCCGGAGTAGAAGAGGTCGGCCTCGAGGAAGATCTGCCCGTCCGTGATGCTGATGACGTTCGTCGGGATGTACGCCGACACGTCACCCGCCTGCGTCTCGATGACCGGCAGCGCCGTGAGCGAGCCGCCCGACTTCGGATCGCGGACGATCTCGTAGTCGCTCGCCTTCGCCTTGTCCGAGAGCTGCTGCTCGAGCTTCTTGATCTCGTCCTTCTTCTCGTCCTTGCGCGCCTGCTCGAGCTTCTCGAAGAGGGCCCCGTCGATCGTCTTCCAGAGCGAGTCCTTCGCCGAGTGCATCCCGTGCGCCCCGACGTGCGCCTTGCCGTCGACGCCGCGGTACGATGCGTCGCCGCCCTCGATCTTCGTCCCCTTCGACACGACGTAGAAGATGTCGGCCATCTTCGCGGCGCGCTCGAGGAGCCGGGAGTGGAGGTAGAAGACGTCGCCCGGGTACGCCTCGCGGCCCGGCGGGCGGCGGAGCAGGAGCGAGAGCTGGCGGTACGCGACAGCCTGCTTCGACAGATCGTCGTAGATGCACAGCGCGTGGCGCCCGCTGTCACGGAAGTACTCGCCGATCGTCACGCCGGTGTACGGCGCGATGAACTGGAGCGGCGCGGTCTCGCTCGCCGTCGCGGCGACGATGATCGTGTACTCCAGCGCGCCGTGCGCATCGAGCTTGTCCACGACCTGGCGCACCGTCGACAGCTTCTGGCCGATCGCGACGTAGACGCAGATGACGCCCTTGCCCTTCTGGTTGATGATCGCGTCGACGGCGACGGCGGTCTTTCCCGTCTGCCGGTCGCCGATGATGAGCTCGCGCTGGCCGCGGCCGACCGGGATCATCGCGTCGATCGCCTTGATGCCGGTCTGCATCGGCTCGGTGACCGGCTGGCGCTGGATGATGCCGGGCGCCTTCACCTCGACGCGGCGGCGCTCCTTCGTCTCGAGCGGCCCCTTGCCGTCGATCGGCATGCCGAGCGCGTTCACGACGCGCCCGAGGGTCGCCTCGCCGACGGGCACCTCCATGATGCGCCCGGTCCGCTTGACGGCGTCGCCCTCCTTGATGGAGCTCGTGTCGCCGAAGATGGCGGCGCCCACGTTGTCCTGCTCGAGGTTCAGCACGAGCCCCATCAGGCTGCCGCCCTCCGAGCCGCTGAACTCGACGAGCTCGCCGGCCATCGCGCGGCTCAGGCCGTGCACGCGGGCGATGCCGTCGCCCACCGTGAGCACGGTGCCCGTCTCGGTGACCTGAGCGGCCTTGTCGATATTCTGGATTTGCTTCTTGATGATCTGGGAGATCTCTTCGGCGCGGAGCTGCATGCGGAGTCCTCTGTCGGGAGACGCTTGGGCTGCGGAGTCAACGTCGTCAAGGTCGAGGGGGCGCTGAGCGCCGGGCCACGACCCATCATGAAACAGGGGGGCTTGCTCGCGTCCCCTCAGGTCCTGAGCAGGTTGTCACGGAAGCTCGACAGCCGGGTCCGGAGGCTGCCGTCGATCACCTGATCGTCGATCTGGGTCACCACGCCCGCGATGAGCGAGGGATCCTGCCTGTGGGTGACCGAGATCTTCCTGCCGGTCGCCTTCTCGAGCTCGGCCCGGAGCCGGTCGAGGTAGCCGTCGCTCAGCGGGCCCGCGCTCGTCACCACGGCCCGGGCGACGTTCTGGTCCTGATCGACGAGGAGCGCGAGCTGCCGCGCGATCTCGGGCAGCGCCACGAGGCGCCGGCGCCGCGCCAGCAGGAGGAGGGTGTTCTTCGTCACGTCCGAGAAGGCGGCGCGGCCGCCGATCTCGCGGAGCAGCTCCTCGCGCGAGGCCTCCGGGATGAGCGGGTTGTCGAGGACGAGGCGGAGCTCCTCGCTCGCCGAGTACATCGCGCTGGCGTCCCCGATCTCCCTGGCGAGGGCCGCGAGGGTCCCGGTCTCCTTGCCGATCTCGAAGATCGCGCGCCCGTAGCGTCGGGCGACGGACTCGTAGCTCATGTCGCTGCTCCGGTGGTCTGGGCTCCGCGGCGCGCGCCGGCGGAGACGGCCGCGGGGATGGCCTTCAGGTACTCTTCGTTGACCCGGTCGAGGTCCTGCTGGCCGATGCGCTGCCGGAGCAGCTCCTCGGCCGCGCCGACGGCGTTCTGCACCGCCTCCTGGAGGAGCATGGCGCGCGCCGCCTTGAGCTCCTGCTCGGCGCGGAACTCGGCGTCGCGCCGCATCCGGACGCGCCGCTGCTCCGCCTCGGCGAGCACGTGGGCCTTCTCGACCTCCGCCTGCGCCGCGTGCTCGGCCTTGAGCTCGGCGAGCGTCTCCTCGAGCCGCGTGAGCTTGTCCTCGTACTCCTCGAGCCGCTGCTCGGCCTCCTGCTTGAGGCGCGACGCGTTGTCGAGCTCCTGCGTGATCGTCTGCTTGCGCTTCTTGAGCGCCTCCGCGATGGGCTTCCTCCCGAAGCGGACGACGATGAGCGCGAGCAGCCCGAAGTTCAGGACCGACGCGAGGAACGGCGGCGACTCGTTCTTCGGATCGCAGGGGTTCTGCTCGTTGTGGTAGCGCCAGAGCAGGGCGTTGATCCCGCCCTTCGCGGCCGCCTCGTTGTTCACGCCGATGAGGCCGTGCCACCAGTTGACGTGCGGCGGCGGATCCGTCGGGCCGTGCCCGGGGCAGTGCCCCTCGCCGTGGGACGCGGGCTCGGGCGCCGGCGGCGGCGTGGGGCGCGCGCGCTGCATGCCCGGCGGCCGGAGCCCGTGCCCCGGCGGGAGCTGGCGGCCGCCCGGCCCGAGCGGACGGCCGGGCTGCGCGTCGCGCGGGCGCTGCGGCATCTGCGGCGAGCCCGGCTGCGCTTCGGCGGGCGACGGGATGGGCGGGTGCCCGGGGGGCAGCGCCGGGTCGGAGCCCGGCGGCTGCGTCTGAGCCAGCGCCGTGCCGGCGGCGAGCGCCGCGGCCAGGCCGAGCGCGAGCGAGGAGCGGCGGAGCGGCTTCTTCACTGGCGCACCTCGCGGCCGAGCATGCTGGCGGCGATCTCCGCGGCGAGCGCGGGCTGGGCGGCGGAGAGCTCGCCGCGCATGCGGGCGACCTCGGCCGCGATCTTCGCCTTGCTGTCCTCGAGGATGCGCGCCGTCTCGGCCCGGGCCTCGGCCATGATCTGCGCCTCGATCTTCGCCGTCTCGGCGCGGAGCCGCTCTCGCTCGATCCCCGCCTCGCGCCGGACCTTCTCGATCTCGGCCTCGTAGCGGGTGAGCAGCTCGCCGGCGCGCTCGTCCATCTCGCGCGCTTCCCGCTTGGCGCCGTCGGTGCGGCGCTCGCGCTCTTCGAAGACGCGGAGCAGCGGATCGAACAAGAGCGGCTTGAGCACGACGACGAACGTCGAGAACAGGACGACCTGCGCCAGGAACGTCAGATCGAAGTCGACGGCGATGGCGCTGGCGCCGGACGCGAGGAGAGGGTGCATTGCGTTCGGGTTCACGGGTGCTTGTTCGGCGACGAGGGCGGCGCAGCGCGAGCCGCTCGCTGCCCCACGCCCCCCGGGGGGGCGATTTCGCGAGCCGGCACTAGCACGTGTCAGTCAAAGCTGGAAGGGTTCTCGCAGAGCGGACGAGCCCCTCGTTACATCACGTCTCCTGACGACGCGCCCGCGCTACAGGCTCGCGAGCGAGCGCGTCATTTCGCCGAGGCCCGCCTCGAGATCGCCCTCGCTGGCGCGCGGCGCCGGCGCGCGCGCGCCGTCCTCGTCGCGGATGGCCTCGGCGGCGCGCGGATTGCGGAACCAGTCCTCGTCGAAGCGCTCGATCAGGCCGCGCCGATCGCGCGCGGCCAGGAGCGCCCCGGCGAGCCGGACCGCCGCGCCGGGATCGAGCGCCGGGACGACCCCGGCGAGCGCTCCTGGGATCGGCGCGCCGAGCGCGCGCGCGGTGGTCTCCTCGAAGCGGTCGCCCCGATCGCGCGAGGCCCGGAGCAGCACGTGCCCGCCTCCGTCCTTTCCTGCGCCGAACACGAGCGCCACGGTCGCGGCGTCGAGGCGCAGCGAGAGGAGGAGGCTGCGCGCGGTGGCGCGCGCCTGATCGAGCGCCCGGCCCCGGCCGAGCCCGAGCGCGCGGGCGCAGAAGACGGGATCGGCGACGAGGCCGCCGAACAGCGCGGCGCGGCGCGCCTGCCGGAGATCGAACGGCGCGCGGGAGAGCGCGAACGGCCCGCGGGCTCCACCACCACGCGCGAGCGCCGCGCCGAAGCGGGCGAGCGCGCGCGCGAACGACGACGCGCCGAGCGGACGCGGCAGCGGTCCGAGATCGATCGCGACGCCCTCGGTCAGCTTCGTCGCGCGGAACAGCTCCTCGATCCACCGCGGGCCGAGCCGCGCTGGCCACCCCGACGCCGCGTCGCGGCCGACGGCGCGCCCGAGCGCGGCGTGCCAGGTCGGCTCGAGCTCGATCACCGACTCGGTCCGGCGCAGCAGCGCCTCCGCGGCGCCGATCGCCGCGCCGGGAGGGTCGCAGGGGATCTCGATCGCGCGGAGGCCCTCCTCGGTGAGCCGCCGCGCCGCCTCGTGCCTCCGCTCGACGAGGACGCGGGCGGCGTCGGCGACCGCGCCGGAGCCTCGGGCCAGGGCCTCGGCGAAGAGCTGCCGTCCGGCGCTCGTCGGGTCGGCGAGGAGCCTGAGCCGCGCCTCGTGGGGCGACATCCGCGCCGGCTCGGGCAGATCGATCGTGAGCAGCGGCGCGTGCCAGGCCGCGGCGAGCCGGACGCGGTCGGCCCAGACGACGCGCTCCAGCGTGAGCACGTAGACCCAGTCGGCGAGGGGGGCCGCGAGGCCGGTCGGGTCCGGCGCGGCGGGCGACGTCGGGCTCGCGAGCCCGAGCTCCGCGCCGAGGCCCGGGGTCTTGCCGGTGAGCTCGAGGTAGGTCGACCGCGAGCTGACGCGCCGGAAGGGATCGAGCGGGTTCTCGAGCCTTGCCCTCGCCTCGGCGGCGCTCGGGCCGTCCTCGTCTGCGGCGGGAGGGGCCGGACCGCGCCGGGCGAGGTCGCCGTGCGCCGCGCGCCACGCGCGCTCCGCGCGGGCGACGTCCCGATCGAGGCGGATCAGATCGATTTCCATGCCACCTATCCGTGCACCGCGGGTGCCGTCCCGAGCCGCCCGGCGATCTCGCCCTCGGCGCGCGCGAGCTCGGCCAGCCGGCCTCGGGTGGCGCTCTCGTCGCCGGCGACCTCGACGGCGAGGTCGACGAGGGTCCGGTAGTGCCGGGCCTCTGACGCGAAGAGCTCCTCATAGAGCGGCGCGAGCTCGTGCTCGCGCGCCGCGAGCCCGTCGGCGAGCAGCCTGAAGCGCTCGCAGGAGCGGGCCTCGATGATCGCGCCGACGAGCAGCCGATCGATGAGCGCGGCCTTCGCGTTGCGCGCGCAGCTGCTCGAGGCCGCCTTGCGCAGCTCGCTCGCGTAGACGTCGGTCTCCGGCTTGCCGAGCGCGAGGCCGCGCTGCTCGATCACGTCGAGCAGCGCGCGGAAGTGCCGGAGCTCCTCCTCGGCGAGGTCGACGAGCGCCCGCGCGAGGCGCGGGAGCGACGGCCAGCGCGCGGCGAGGGACAGGGCGTTCGACGCCGCCTTCATCTCGCAGTGCGCGTGATCGGTCAGGAGCGCCGGCAGATCGGCGAGCGCCACGTCAGCCCAGCGCGGGTCGGTCGGTAGGGTCAGGCACAGCACGCAGGGCCGACCTAGAGCAGGCGCGCCGCGGCGAGAAGGGGGAGCCGGGCTTCGAGGCCGGCGCGGCCGCGACGATCGCTCTGGACGCGTCGCAGAGCGACGGTCACCCGCACAGGAGACGGGCCCAGATCGGCGTTTTCGGCGCGCAAGCGCACTCCGGTGCGCTGAGCACCGAAAACGTCGAGGTGGGCCCGTATCCGAAGCGGGTGGCCGCCGCTCTAGAAGGTGTCGGACGAGCCGCGGGTCAGCCCGCTCGACTCGAGGTGGTACGCGAGCCCGACCACGAACGTGGTGGGTCCTCCGCCGGCGAGGGCTCGCCGCACGGTGCCCTCGACCGCGAACTGGGTCCCCACATAGGCGAGGCCGAGCGACAGCGCGTGCTGGTCGGCGCCCTGGTCGAAGCGGTAGCCGGCGCGGAGCGGGAAGTGATCGGCGACGAGGTACTCGCCGCCGGCCATCAAGCGGAAGGTGGTGTCGCGGTAAGAGTTGAGGTCGGCGAGCCCGTCGACCTCGATCGAGAAGTCGGCGGTGCCGAGCCCGACGCCGCCGCCGACCGTGGTGGGGAGCAGCCCGTGGTCCGGGTAGGTGAGGTTCTGTCCGACGGCCGCGATGTACAGGCTGTCGGTCGCCTTGACGGTGAGCGCGGCGTCGAACGTGAACGTGTCGACGAAGGAGTGCCGGCCGACGAGCTTCCCGTTCTCCCACTCGCGCAGCCCGCCCGATACGGAGCTGTCGCCGAGGCCGCCCTCGATCAGGGTCCCGTCCTGCGTGATCTTGGCGTAGCGGCCGGTGAGCCCGACGAAGACGCGCTCGGTGAGGGGGTAGGCGAGGCCTGCCCGCGCGTCGAGGTAGGAGCGCTTGATGCCGCCGTCGTCCATGTCGACGAAGCCGCCCACGAAGGAGAGCGCCCCGGCGAGCTTGCCGGTGACCGAGTCGACGACGACGCCGCCGTACGCGTGCCGGCCGGCCTCGGGGCTCCCCTGGAAGAGCGCCTGGAGGTGGTAGACGCGGGTCTCCACCATGGCGGACGGATTGAGGAAGACGGCCGACGTCCCGTTCCCGAGGGCGCGCAGCGCGCCCCCGAAGGCCGCGGCGCGGGGCGTCTCATTCTCGCCGTAGGCGTACGCGAGCTGGGGCGGCAGCTCGTCGGCCGCCGCCGGCCCCGCGGCCGACGCCATCAGGAGCGCGCCTGCCGCCGAGAGGACCCCGGCCCGCCAGGCGGCCGCCGCCCGGCGCGACGCCCCCTCCGGCCGCTGCGCCAGGAGTGCCCCCCTTGTCAACCGGATCCCTGACGACATCGCCTCGCCATACCGCACACCTGGACCCCGGGGGCAAATTCTCGACTCCTGAAAACCGGCGAGCCCCGGTCGCTCTGTGCTGGACGAACTCCGTCTTCCTCAAAAAGCTGGAAAACCCGCCACGTCGAGCCTCTTGACGACGAGATGAGCGGGTTTTGCTCTGCAATCGTGAGCGCGTTGTAAAAATCACCGCCCCGCGTCGGGAGTTTTGGCGCCTCGTGTCCGGCAGCCAGAGCTCGGTCGACGCGAAGTCGGCTTCGCAGTGTGTCAGGGACTGAATTTATAACAATACTATCGGATACTTGAGCCAAGTTTCGCAGTTGGGGATAGACGCCCGGACTCACCCGGTGCTACCTCCGATTCGTCCTCGGGGCGGTTCCGTGCCGCACCGGGTCCTCCAAAGGGTGGCCTCGAAAGGGGCGCTGCGGGTTACCGAGCTCTGTGAGGCGGTATGGGGGACGGCTGTGCCGATCTGTCTTTCAATGCGATGGACCTCGACGCGACGGCTGTACCCCCACCTCAATCGGCGTGCTCGGCTGCAGCCGGGCCGGGCCCAGGTACAGGAGGGCTGTACTGTTCACCCGCAGTTGGCGGGAGCATGCGGACGATTCCCCGAGGACGAAGCGGCCGTGGGCGGACTGTTGAAAAGTCGACACGCCCTTCGATTACATTCAGAATAACATAGAGATCTCCAGGAGTTAGAGGCGAGTCCTCGCTGTGAGACCTGTGGATAAGTTGGGGGCGACGGTTCTTTCGGTCGCCCCCGAAACCTATTTTCGTGGAGCGGACTTCAGAGCAGCG